>NZ_PHIJ01000001.1:1482500-6476893 GCF_002798465.1 Pseudomonas sp. S10E 269 | reverse complement strand
TGGGCAAATCATCCCGTGGAACTTCCCGCTGCTGATGGCCGCGTGGAAACTCGCACCGGCCTTGGCCGCCGGTAACTGCATCGTGCTCAAGCCAGCGAGCAGACGCCGCTGTCGATCATGGTGTTTGCCGAGCTGATCGGCGACCTGCTGCCGCCTGGCGTGCTGAACATCGTGCACGGCTTTGGTCGCGAAGCGGGGGAGGCGCTGGCCACCAGCAAGCGCATCGCCAAAATCGCCTTTACCGGCTCCACCCCGGTGGGCGCGCACATCATGCATGCGGCCGCCGAGAACATCATTCCGTCCACCGTGGAGCTGGGCGGCAAGTCGCCGAATATCTTCTTTGAAGACATCATGCAGGCCGAGCCGCAATTCATCGAGAAAGCCGCCGAAGGCTTGGTCCTGGCGTTCTTCAACCAGGGCGAAGTGTGCACCTGCCCGTCGCGGGCGCTGGTGCAGGAGTCGATCTATGAGCCGTTCATGGCTGAGGTGATGAAGAAGATCGTCAAGATCAAGCGCGGCAACCCGCTGGACACCGAGACCATGGTGGGCGCCCAGGCGTCCGAGCAGCAATACGACAAGATCCTCTCCTACCTGAAGATCGCCCAGGAGGAGGGCGCGGTGCTGCTCACCGGTGGCGCGGCCGAGCGTTTGGAAGGAGACCTCTCCAGCGGCTATTACATCCAGCCGACCCTGCTCAAGGGGCACAACAAGATGCGCGTGTTCCAGGAAGAAATCTTCGGGCCGGTGGTGGGCGTGACCACCTTCAAGGACGAAGCCGAAGCCCTGGCGATTGCCAACGACAGCGAGTTCGGCCTGGGTGCCGGCCTGTGGACCCGCGACATCAACCGCGCCTACCGCATGGGCCGGGCGATCAAGGCCGACGGGTGTGGACCAATTGCTATCACCTGTACCCGCGCATGCAGCCTTGGCGGTTACAAGAAGTCGGGCGTCGGGCGTGAGAACCACAAGATGATGCTCGACCATTATCAGCAGACCAAAAACCTGCTGGTGAGCTACGACATCAACCCGCTGGGCTTCTTCTGATTCAACGCGGTCAAAACTGTGGGACCGGGCTTGCTCGCGAAAGCGGTGGATCAGTCAACCTATATGTGGCTGACACACCCTATTCGCGAGCAAGCCCGCTCCCACATTTTGACTTCTGTACATTCGCGACTAATGCAGTGTCTTCGCTACTTCGAAAGTAGTATTCGCCCTCTCAACCTCACATGCATTAATGCCTATACCGGAACCCTCCGGCCCAACAAGAGGACTGCCCCCATGTGGACCAAACCTGCGTTTACCGACCTGCGTATCGGCTTCGAAGTCACGATGTACTTCGCTAGCCGCTGACTGCGGGTGCTGTCGGAAGGATGCCTCTTTGGTCTGATTGCATTCGCAGCCGGATGGGTTAGTGTGGAGCGCATTCTTCCAAAATAATAAAAACAGGCTTTCCAATGAGCCCTAATCTGAGCCTTCTGCGTAAATTCGTCTCGCCTGAAATCATCTTTGGTGCCGGTTGCCGGCACAACGTTGGCAACTACGCCAAGACCTTCGGCGCGCGCAAGGTGCTGGTGGTCAGCGACCCCGGTGTGATCGCCGCCGGTTGGGTCGCCGATGTGGAAGCCAGCCTGCAAGCCATCGGCATCGACTACTGCCTGTACACCGCCGTGTCCCCCAACCCGCGTGTCGAAGAAGTGATGCTCGGTGCCGAGGTGTACCGCGAAAACCACTGCGACGTGATCGTCGCCATCGGCGGCGGTAGCCCCATGGATTGCGGCAAGGCCATCGGCATTGTGGTGGCCCACGGGCGCAGCATCCTCGAATTCGAAGGTGTCGACACCCTTCGCGTGCCCAGCCCGCCATTGATCCTGATTCCGACCACCGCCGGCACCTCGGCGGATGTCTCGCAGTTCGTGATCATCTCCAATCAGCAGGAGCGCATGAAGTTCTCCATCGTCAGCAAGGCGGTGGTCCCGGATGTGTCGCTGATCGACCCGGAAACCACCGCCAGCATGGACCCGTTCCTGTCCGCCTGCACCGGCATCGACGCGTTGGTGCATGCCATCGAAGCGTTCGTTTCCACCGGTCATGGCCCGCTGACGGACCCCCATGCGCTGGAGGCGATGCGGTTGATCAACGGCAACCTGGTGCAGATGATCGCCAACCCCAGCGACATCGCCCTGCGTGAGAAAATCATGCTGGGCAGCATGCAGGCCGGGCTGGCGTTTTCCAATGCGATCCTGGGCGCGGTGCACGCCATGTCCCACAGCCTGGGGGGCTTCCTCGACTTGCCCCACGGGCTGTGCAACGCGGTGCTGGTCGAGCATGTGGTGGCGTTCAACTACAGCTCGGCGCCGGAGCGTTTCAAGGTGATTGCCGAGACGTTCGGCATCGACTGCCGGGGCCTCAACCATCGACAAATCTGCGCGCGGCTGGTGGACCATCTGATCGCGCTCAAGCACGCGATCGGCTTCAACGAAACCCTCGGCCTGCACGGCGTGCGCGTGGCGGATATTCCGTTCCTGTCCCAGCATGCGATGCACGACCCGTGCATCCTCACCAACCCGCGTGAGTCCAGCCAGCGTGACGTCGAGGTCGTCTATGGCGAAGCTCTCTGACGACCAGCAACGTGCCCTTGCCGGGCTATTGGGGCTGGGCAACCATTCGGCACGCAAGAGCCACTACCCGGAACTCACCGCCCGGCTGGATGAGCTGGAGTCCGAGCGCAAGCGTTATATCCGCCTCAACGACGAGCTGGAACAACGCGTTGCCGCGCGCACCGACGAGTTGCTGGAAGCCAACCACAACCTGCAACAGCAGATTGCCCAGCGCGAGCAGATCGAACAGGACCTGCGCGACGCCCGCGACGCCGCCCAGGCGGCCAACCGCAGCAAAGACAAATACCTGGCCGCCGCCAGCCATGACCTGTTGCAGCCGCTCAACGCCGCACGGCTGTTGATCGCCACCCTGCGTGAGCGCCAGTTGCCCAGCGTCGAGCAGGTGCTGGTGGAACGCACGCACCAGGCGCTGGAAGGCGCCGAGGATTTGCTCACCGACTTGCTGGACATCTCACGACTCGACCAGGCCGCAGTCAAGCCGGATGTGGCGCTGTATCGCCTCGACGAGCTGTTCGCACCGCTGGTCTCGGAATTTCAATCGGTGGCCCAGGCGGCGGGGTTGAACCTGCGGGTGCACACCGGGCCTTATGCGATCAGCACCGACTTGCGGCTGCTGACGCGGATCCTGCGTAATTTCCTCAGCAATGCCTGCCGCTATACCGACGAAGGTTGCATCCTGCTGGGCGCGCGCAAGCGGGGCGATTGCCTGCGCCTGGAAGTGTGGGACACCGGGCGCGGGATTGCGGCGGACCGGCTGCAGGCGATTTTCCTCGAGTTCAACCAGCTCGACGTCGGCCGCGCGGCGGACCGCAAGGGCGTAGGGTTGGGCTTGGCGATTGTGGAGCGTATCGCCGAGATTTTGCGGTACCCGATCGCCGTGCGCTCCTGGCCGGGGCGCGGTTCAATGTTCAGTATCGAGGTGCCGTTGAGTGCCGACATGCCCCTGCCGATCAGCCAGTTGCCGGTGCAGCCGACCACCGGCAACCCCCTGCCGGGCCGGCGTTTGCTGGTGATCGATAATGAGGTGAGCATCCTCGAAAGCATGCGCGCGCTGCTCGGGCAGTGGGGGTGTGAAGTGGTCACCGCCACTGACCAGGCGGGTGCGTTGCTGGCGCTGCAGGGCCGGGCGCCGGAGCTGATCCTGGCGGACTATCACCTGGACCACGGGGTGGTGGGCTGCGCGGTGGTCAAGCACCTGCGCGAGCATTTCGAGCAGAAAATCCCGGCCGTGATCATCACGGCAGACCGTACCGACCAATGCCGACGCGCCCTTCGCCGGCTGGAAGCGCCCTTGTTGAACAAGCCGGTCAAGCCCGGCAAGTTACGCGCGGTGCTCAGCCAGTTATTGGCCTAGGGCGTTGACACCAGTCAACACGCCGCGCGGCGCTTTGCCTCATGCTCAAGGCCTGATCTAGAGCCTTGGAGCACCCCATGAGCGCGGCATCTTTCAAACTCCCCCTGGGCCTGCTGATCGCCGTGCTGGTGATGGCCGGGGTGTTGTTGTTGCCGCTGCCCGCCGACTTGCCGGTGGCCGGGCACCGCATGCTGGCGATCCTCGCCTTTGCCGTGGTGGTGTGGATCACCGAGGCGGTGTCCTATGAGGCCAGCGCGATCATGATCACTTCGCTGATGGCCTTTCTGCTTGGCACCGCGCCGTCGCTGCAAGACCCCACGCATGTGATCGGCACCAGCCCGGCAATCAGCATGGCGCTCACCGGGTTCTCCAACCCGGCGCTGGCGTTGGTGGCGGGGGCACTGTTTATCGCGGCGGCCATGACCCACACCGGCCTGGACCGGCGCATCGCCCTGGTCACCCTGAGCCGTGTCGGCACCAGCACCCGGCGCATCCTGCTGGGGGCGATTGCGGTGACGATCCTGCTCAGCCTGGTGGTGCCCAGCGCCACCGCGCGCAGTGCCTGTGTGGTGCCGATCATGATGGGGGTGATTGCTGCATTCGGCGTGGACAAGCGCTCGAACATCGCCGCCGGCATCATGATCGTCGTGGCCCAGGGCACCAGCATCTGGAACGTCGGGATCCAGACCGCCGCCGCGCAGAACCTGCTGACGGTCGGCTTCATGGACAAGATGCTCGGCCAGCGTGTGTCGTGGATCGACTGGCTGATCGCGGGCGCGCCGTGGGCGTTGATCATGTCGGCGGTGCTGCTGTTTCTGGTCCTCAAGTTGCTGCCGCCAGAGACCGACAGCATTCCCGGTGGCAAGGAAGCGGTGGCGCAGTCGCTGGTGGAAATCGGCCCGATGACCGGGCCACAGAAACGCTTGCTGAGCGTTTCCGTGTTGTTGCTGCTGGCCTGGGCTACGGAAGGGCGCTTGCACAGTTTCGACACCACCTCGACCACTTACGCCGGCTTGGTGTTTTTGTTGTTGCCGGGGATCGGCGTGATGACCTGGAAGGATGTGCAGTCGCGTATTCCGTGGGGCACGGTGATTGTGTTCGGAGTGGGCATCAGCCTGGGTACGGCGCTGCTGACCACCCAGGCCGGGCAATGGCTGGGGGCTACCGTGGTGGCGCACACGGGGTTGGATCAGGTCGGGCCGTTGGGTGTGTTTGCGATTCTTGGTGCGTTCTTGATCCTGATCCACCTGGGTTTTGCCAGCGCCACCGCACTGACCTCGGCGTTGCTGCCGATCCTGATTGCGGTGTTGCAGACCTTGCCGGGTGAATTCAGCCGCCTGGGCATGACCATGCTCTTGGGGTTTGTGATGAGCTACGGGTTTATCCTGCCGATCAATGCGCCACAGAACATGGTGTGCCTGGGAACGGGCACGTTCACGGCGCGGCAGTTTGCCAAGGTGGGGATTCTGGTGACGCTGGTGGGGTATGCCTTGATGCTGGTGTTCGCGGCGACCTATTGGAGCTGGCTCGGTTGGGTGTGACCCCGCCAGGCGCACCCGGGCACGCGCAGGTGCCCGGGTGCGCACATGCGTCAGGCCTGTTCCAACCGAGCCAGGCGCTCCTCCAGCGCTGCGATCCGCGCTTCCAGTTCTTCCAGCCGGTCGACGGACACCGCCGCCCCGCGCTCTACCGGACTGCCGCGCGCGGCCAGAATCGCCTCGATGTCCGCCGGATCACCCAAGGCATGGGTATAACGGTCTTCCCGCTGGCCCGCCTGGCGCGGCACCAGTAACGCCAGCCCCCGCGCAATCAGGCGCTCGAGCTGGTGCACGACCTGCTCGGCGTCTTCGAAGTCGTGCATACGCCCGCTGCGGGTCAGCAGTTCATTGACGGTCTGCGGCCCCCGCAAGAACAGCAGCCCGGTCAGGATCACCTGGGCCGGCACCAATTCCAGTGCCTTGTCCACGCGATGCTCCCAGCGGTCGGCACGGCTGCCCATCACCAGGCGGGTAAAGCCTTGGCCTTCAAGCACGCGCAGGCTCTGACCGACTTGGCCCTGGCTGAGGTTCATCACTGGCTCGCGGCTGGTCTTCTGATTGCAGGCCAGCACCAGGGCGTTGAGGGTCAGGGGGTAGGTTTCCGGGTTGGTCGCCTGTTTTTCGATCAGGCAACCCAGGATGCGGATTTCCGTGCTGTTCAGGCGCGGCTCAGGGGTGTCGGTGTCGTGCTCGGCGGTCATCGCGCTTTCCCTATGCAGTGAAGTGCCTAGCGTAAGCCGGAAAAAATAAAAGACAAGCTGCGGGCATGTCTATAATCGCCGCTGGTTCAAACCGTGCCATAACCATGAGACTGCCATGACTATTTCCCTGTACGCCGCTTCCATCCCGGTCTTCAAGCAAATGCTCACCGCCCTGAGCGGCGTGTTGACCAAGGCCGAAGCCCACGCTACCGCCAAGAACATCGAGCCGAACGCCTTGCTGCAGGCCCGCCTGTTCCCGGACATGTTCCAACTGGTGCGCCAGGTGCAGATCGCCGTCGATTTCGCCAAGGGTGTTTCCGCACGCCTGGCCGAGATCGAAGTACCGAAATATGAAGACACCGAAGTTACCTTCGCCGACCTGCAGGCGCTGATCGCCAAGGTCCTGGCCTTTATCGACACCGTTACGCCTGCGCAGATCGACGGCAAGGAAGGCATCGAGATCATCACCCGTCCTGGCACGCCGAAAGAAAAGCGCTTCAGCGGCCAGTCCTACCTGCTGACCTACGGCCTGCCGCAGTTCTTCTTCCACGTCACCACGGCTTACGCCTTGCTGCGCCATAACGGTGTGGAAGTGGGCAAGCGCGACTACATGGGCGCTTTCTAAGCACCCAGCCACAAAAAAGCCCGGGGCGTTCTTCAGTGAACGACCCCGGGCTTTTTTTCGCCTGGCGGTTAAGCCGGCTGTTCTTCCTTGCCCAGGCAAGCGGCGGCGGTGAACAGCACATCGGTGGATGAATTCAACGCGGTTTCCGCCGAATCCTGCAGCACGCCAATGATGAAACCGACCGCCACCACCTGCATGGCAATCTCGCTGGGAATGCCAAACAGGCTGCACGCCAGCGGAATCAACAGCAACGAACCGCCCGCCACGCCAGAAGCACCGCAGGCGCAGATGGCCGCGACCACGCTGAGCAGCACCGCCGTGGGCAGGTCGACGGCGATGCCCACAGTGTGCACGGCGGCCAGGGTCAGCACGGTGATGGTGATCGCCGCGCCGGCCATATTGATGGTGGCACCGAGCGGGATCGACACCGAGTAGGTGTCTTCGTGCAGGCCCAGGCGTTTGCTCAGTGCCAGGTTGACCGGAATGTTCGCCGCCGAACTGCGGGTGAAGAACGCGGTGATCCCGCTTTCGCGCAGGCACATCAGCACCAGTGGGTACGGGTTGCGGCGCAGTTTCCAGAACACGATGGCCGGGTTGATCACCAGCGCTACGAACAGCATGCAGCCGATCAGCACCAGCAGCAGGTGAGCGTAGCCGAGCAGGGCGCCGAAACCGGAGGTGGCCAGGGTGGAGGCCACCAGGCCGAAAATGCCCAGCGGCGCAAAGCGGATTACCACGCGCACGATCAGCGTGACGCCGTTGGACAGGTCGTCGATCACGGTGCGGGTGGTTTCGCCGGCATGCCGGATGGCAACCCCCATGCCGATGGCCCAGGCCAGGATGCCAATGAAGTTGGCATTCATCAGTGCGCTGACCGGGTTGTCCACCACGCTCAGCAGCAGGCTTTGCAGCACTTCACCAATGCCGCCCGGGGCGCTCACTGTCGCATCGTGGGTCGCCAGCACCAGCGAAGAGGGAAACCACATGCTCGCAATTACCGCGACCACGGCAGCGGCAAAGGTGCCCAGCAAGTACAGGAACAGGATCGGTTTGATATGGGTTTCCTGGCCGTGCTTGTGGTTGGCGATCGACGCCATCACCAGCACAAACACCAGGATCGGCGCCACGGCCTTGAGCGCAGCGACGAATACCTTGCCGATAAACCCGGTGGCCCTGGCCGCCTCGGGCAACAGCATGGCCAGTAGAATGCCAGCCGTCAGGCCGATAATGATTTGCGTGACCAGGCTGACACGCGCCAGTCGTTGCAGGAGGGAAGGGGCAGCAGTCATAAACATTGTCTCTAGTTTTTTGAAGGCACAGCAGCGCACGCAGAAACGGCTGTAGGACGCGGATCGCGAAGTCTAGCATGCTGTATGAACATATCCTGACGGTGCGGCATTGCGTCATCCCGGCCCGCTGGCCTTGGCCAAATCCAGACATACTCTGTTAAGATTCCTTTCTCTCATCTTTCCTCTCTGTCAGCGGGCCCTTCGGGCTGTCGTTGATGTCGTCGTTTCTGGAGTTTTCATGTTGTTTCCCATCCTGCTGCTGTCGGCCGCCGGCTTTACCGTGCTGACCACAGAATTCGTGATTGTCGGCCTGCTGCCGTCCATTGCCCGCGACTTGAACGTGAGCGTGTCCCAGGCCGGGCTGCTGGTGACCTTGTTCGCATTTACCGTGGCGGCCTTTGGTCCGTTTCTCACGGCGTACTGCGCGCGTTTCCCACGCAAGCGGCTATTTATCAGCATCCTGATCATGTTTGGCGTGGCCAATACAGTGGCGGCGCTGGCACCGAATATCTGGGTGATGGCGCTGGCGCGGTTGATCCCGGCCCTGGGCTTGCCAGTGTTCTGGGCCTTGGCCAGTGAGACCGCGGTGGACATCGTCGGCCCCGAATACGCCGGGCGCGCCATCGAAAAGATCGGCTTCGGGATCGTCTGCGCCACGGTGTTCGGCATTCCGGTGGGCACGCTGATTTCCGATATGTTCGGCTGGCGTACCGCATTTGCGATCCTCGCGGTCGTGGCGGTGGCCAAGGCCTTGCTGCTGTTTATCTACCTGCCGGTGACAAAGCCGAAGAACGATGAGGTGACGTTGCGCTCGCAGTTCAAGATCCTGCGCAACCCGCTGATGCAGGGCCATATCCTGCTGTCGATCCTGGTGTTCAGCGGCATGTTCACGGCCTACACCTACCTGGCGGACATCCTTGAGCGCCTGGCCGGTTTCGACGGTACGTTGGTGGGCTGGTGCCTGATGGGCTTTGGTGCGGTCGGGCTCATCGGCAACTCGCTGGGCGGGCGTGCGGTGGATCGCCACCCGTTGATCGCGTCCATGGTGTTCTGCGGCTTCATGATCGCCGGCATGGTTGCGCTGGTACCGGCGATTCACTCCACCGTCGGCCTGGCGGCGGCGATGGCCGTGTGGGGCGTGACCCAGGCGGCCATGTTCCTGGTCAGCCATGTGCGCCTGATGAAGGCCGCGCCCCATGCGCCGGCATTTGCCGCGTCGCTGAATATTGCCGGCGCCAACCTGGGGATTGGCCTGGGGGCGATGGTCGGCGGCCATGTGATCGACACCCTCGGCCTGGGCAGCCTGGGCTTTGCGGCATCCGGGTTTATCCTGGTGTCGATCTTGCTGGCGTTGTGGCTGATGACTGCCAAGCAACCGGTTGCCTCCCAGGCTTGAACCGTCAGGGCAGGGTGGTAAACAATTCGCGTCGCGCGCCTTCGGTAATCGCCACGATACCGGGGTGCTTGACCTTGCGCTCCACCGAGATCGCGTAGAACGACTCGGTCACGGCCACGGTCTGGCCAATCAGCGCCACGCCGTACTGGCGCACCACCTCATCGGCAATCACGCTGGGGGCGATGAAGATCCCGCTGCCGGATTGACCGAAAGCCTGCATCAAGGCGCTGTCATCGAACTCGCCGATAATCTTCGGTTGGATCTGCTGCTCGGCAAACCAGCGCTGCAACCGGCTGCGCACCACGGTTTCCGCGCCGGGAATCAACAACGGTGCGCCGTGCAGGCACTGTGGGAAGTCCCCCCGTAGGCGTCAGCCAACGCCTGGGTGGCGAAAAAACTGATGCCACATTCCCCCAGTTTCTGGCTGTAGCCCTTGATGTCCAGGTGTGTGGGCATGGGGCTGTCGGAAATCACCAGGTCCAGGCGCTGGATCGCCAGGTCGGCCAGCAGGCGTTCGAGTTTGTCTTCGCGGCAGGTGATGCGGATCGGCTCGCTCAACTCCATGGTCGGCGCGATCAGCCGGTAGACGATGGACTTGGGCACCACATCCGCCACGCCGACGCGGAACAGGATCTGCTGTTCGTCGGGTTGCGCGCGCAGCATCGCCTCCAATTCATTACCCGTCTGGAACATCTGTTCGGCGTAGGGCAGGGCCTGGCGACCGGCTTCGGTCAGTTCCAACTGGCGGCCGACGCGCTGGAATAGCGCCACGCCGTAGGTCTCTTCCAGCAGGCTGATCTGCCCACTGATGGTCTGGGGCGTGAGGTTGAGTTGCTCACAGGCGCGCACGATGCTGCCGGTCTTGGCCACCACCCAGAAGTAGTGCAGTTGTCGGTAATTGAGCATAGCGGCCATCACTTCGTGAAAACCGAAGTATATGCGAGAAAAATACGAATTTTCCTGAACTGTCCGCCTGCATAGAATGCCTCGCTATCGCGGGGCCACTATTTGGACCCAATGGTTCTAACGAGGAAGACATCATGAAACTCAATTCCCTGGGCGCGGCAGCGTTGCTTGCGCTTTCATTGGTAGTGATCGGCGGTTGCGATCAGGTCGAGAAAAGCGCGCAGCAGGTGCTGGGCAAGGCCACCGAGTCGGCCAAGCAAGCGATCGATGACACCCACAAAGCCGCCGAACAGGCATTGAGTGAAGCGACAAACGGCCTGATCACCCCGCAGAAGAAGGATGACCAGGAAGAGAAAGAAGCCGAATCGAACCGCAACGAAGCTTAATGACCCGCCCCTCATTTCCCGTACAACGTCAGGACTGACCTATGGACTACCTTTTACAACTGGCCGCCAGCCCCACCGCCTGGGTTGCCCTGGCAACCTTGATCGTCATGGAGATCGTGCTGGGCATCGATAACCTGATCTTCATCTCGATCCTCACCAACAAATTGCCGGAGAAGCATCGGGCCAAGGCACGACGCATCGGTATCAGCATGGCGTTGGTATTGCGCCTGGGCCTGTTGAGCACCATCGCATTTATCGTACAACTGACGACGCCGGTGTTCGAAGTGTTCGGCCAGGGCTTCTCGTGGAAGGACATGATCCTCATCGCCGGTGGCCTGTTCCTGGTGTGGAAGGCGACTACCGAGATCCACCACAGCATGGACCCGGAGCCGGAAGAGAAGGAAACCAGCACCAGCAACGTCGTGGCGATCGGTTTTGCCGCGGCCATCGGCCAGATCCTGTTGCTCGACCTGGTGTTCTCCATCGACAGCATCATCACCGCCGTGGGCATGACCGAGCACTTGCCGATCATGATCATTGCCGTAGTGACCTCGGTCATCGTGATGCTGGTGGCAGCCGAGCCGTTGGCCAAGTTCATCAATGACAACCCGACCGTAGTCATGCTGGCCCTGGGCTTCCTGATCATGATCGGTATGACATTGATCGCCGAAGGCTTCGGCGCCCACGTGCCTAAAGGCTACGTATACGCAGCCATGGCATTCTCGGCGGCCATCGAATGCTTGAACATCGCCCGCCGCAACCGCCACAAGCGCTTGCTGGCTGCCCGACAATAACAGCAGAAACACAGGCTCGCTCCGCTCCCACCGCCAACCACGATGCGAAGCGAGCCGCTCTTGATCCTGCTCTTGATCCTGCTCTTGATTCGCTTTTGATCTAAGGCGCCCCGTCAAACACGCTGGCCGGAATTCGACAGGGATTTGGGGGGTAAACCGGCAGGGATGCCGGTTTAGCCGCCCCGCGCCATGGATGGCGCGTGGCGGCGGCCCCCCAAATACCTGTCGGATTACGGGCACACCGAGCCTAGGCGAGGTGCCGAGTGTTGGGGCAAGAGCCCTTTGGTTACTTTGGGGCTTTTCCAAAGTGACCCGCCGTAAGGGCGGAACCATTAGCAGCCGTAACCTAAATAACGGATATGTACCTGGTCTGATCCAACATCCAGGTCGGCTGTCAGGCCGCCTTCGCAGGCAAGCCAGCTCCCACATTTGGATCGTGGGGTGGCAGTTAGAGAGCGGTCGGCTGTTAGGCCGCCTTCGCAGGCAAGCCAGCTCCCACATTTGGAGCGTGGGGTGGCAGTTAGAGCGTGGTCGGCTGTCAGGCCGTCTTCGCAGGCAAGCCAGCTCCCACATTTTTGGATCGCAGGGTTACAGTCAGATAGCTGTAGTCCCCAGCGGGAGCAAGCTCCCTCACCACAGCTCCAGCACCGTACCCAACTACCTAAACTCCCAGAAACCCAACCGGCCTTGCGCCGTCAGGAATCTGCGCTCACCTGTGTAGGATCCGGGCAGCTCTCATCGCCATTGTTCAAGCCTTGCTTGTAATTGCGGCTCAGCAGCGAAGCCTTGCCGTTATGCCAGGTCAGCGTCAACACGTACAGCGTGTCGTAGTCGCTACCGGACCAATCTTCGGTAATCGTGTGCTTTTCCCCCGAAGCTTCACTCGCCACCTTGTTGATCAGTTCAGGCAGGTAACCGTGTGACCAGGCGGTATAGATCGTGGCGTTATGGTACTTGTCTTCCACCAACTCGTCGGCGAGGTCACTCGTGTCGTTGGCCGAAAACTTGATGTTCACCGGCAGGCCCAACTTAATGGCGCTGGGGCTGATGGTCATCAAGGGGCGGATGTAGCTGTAGGAATTGTCCAACTCGCCTTCTTCCACATTGCGGGTCGGGTTGGCGGCGAAGACGAAATCGGCCTTGCCGAATTTTTCCGGCAGCACCGTGGCCAGGTTCATTGCGCGGTTGAGGCCCTGGCAATTGAGTTGGCCCAGGCCGCCAGCGGGTTTTTCCGCGTGGCGCAGGAACACCAGGGTTTGCACGCCGTCCACCTGTTCGGCACGGCTGATGCGCGACTCCAGGGTGAGGCCGATGGCGCCGCCGACCAGCAGCAGCGGCAACATGATGTATGAATATCGTTTCAGGCGCAGCGCAAGGCACAGAGGCTTGATTGTCATAAGTGTCGAGTCTTCAGTGCATCGGGTGAGGGCGGACAAGCCCGGCCCCAGTGACGCTAAAAGCGTCCTGCGGTGTTCCCTGTCGATATGGCGAGGTGCCTCCGTTCACCGATTGAGCGCACTTAAGAGTGCGCAAGGGCTTATTGGTTCGCCCACGCGGGAGAATAGACAGCGCTTGTTGCGTATTGATGACCCATGCAGGACATCGCCGGGATGACTATCATGGGGCCTTTCTGCACAGGGATTTCCCGATGAACCCACTCGCTGCATTCCCGATCAACAGCAAATGGCCCGCCCAGCACCCTGAGCGCCTGCAACTGTACTCGCTGCCTACCCCCAACGGGGTAAAAGTGTCGATCATGCTTGAAGAACTGGGCCTGCCCTATGAAGCGCACAAGGTCAGCTTCGAGACCCAGGACCAGCTATCGCCCGAGTTCCTGTCCCTGAACCCGAACAACAAGATTCCCGCGATCATTGACCCCAATGGCCCCAGCGGCCAGCCGCTGGCGTTGTTCGAGTCTGGCGCGATCCTGATCTATCTGGCGGAGAAAACCAGCCAGTTGCTCTCCGAAGACCCGGCCACGCGCTATGAAACGATCCAGTGGCTGATGTTCCAGATGGGCGGTATCGGCCCGATGTTTGGCCAACTGGGGTTCTTCAACAAATTCGCCGGCAAGGCCTACGAAGACAAGCGCCCCCGCGACCGCTACGCCGCCGAATCCCGCCGCCTACTGGACGTGCTGGAAAAACGCCTGCTGGGCCGTACCTGGATCATGGGCGATGAGTACAGCATCGCCGACATCGCGACATTCCCGTGGATCCGCAACCTGATCGGCTTCTACGAATCCGGTGACCTCGTGGGTATCGCTGATTTCCCCAATGTACTGCGCGCGCTGGACGGTTTCGTCGCACGGCCGGCGGTGATCCGTGGCCTGAATATTCCGGGTTGAACATGCCGACTTTCGATTTCAAGCAGCTCGACGTATTCAGCTGCGTGCCGCTCAAGGGCAACCCGCTGGCAGTGGTGTTCGGTGCCGACAGCCTGAGCGACCGGCAGATGGCGGATTTTGCCAACTGGACCAACCTCAGCGAAACCACGTTCTTGCTCACACCCCGCGATCCCAGGGCTGACTACCGGGTGCGCATTTTCACCACCTTGAAGGAATTGCCGTTCGCCGGGCACCCTACGCTGGGCAGTTGCCACGCGTGGCTGCAGGCAGGCGGTATCCCGAAAGGCGAGGAGATCATCCAGGAGTGCGAAATCGGCCTGGTGCGTATCCGCCGTCAAGGTGAGGAGCTGGCGTTTATCGCGCCACCGTTGATGCGCTCCGGCCCGGTGGAAGCCGCTGTGATAGAGCGCGTGCGCTTGGCGCTGGGGTTGGCGCCCGACGCGATTGTGCGCAGCCAGTGGGTGGATAACGGCGCGGGCTGGCTGGCAGTGATGCTGGCCGAGCGCAACCAAGTGCTGGACCTGCAGCCGGACTACGCGCAACTGCTCGGCCTGGCCGTGGGCGTGATCGCCCCTTGCGACCCCACTCGCGACGAGGTGGACACGCAATTTGAGGTGCGCGCCTTTATTGCAGGCGACGGCGCCCAGGAAGACCCGGCCACCGGCAGCTTGAACGCCGGGCTTGCGCAATGGTTGCTCGGCGAGGGCCTGGCGCCCGAGCGCTACGTGGTCAGCCAAGGCACGGCCATTGGGCGTGCGGGGCGGATTCACGTTGAGCGCCAGGGCGATGAAATCTGGGTCGGTGGTGCCGTGGCGGTGTGCATCGACGGGCGTGTACAGCTCTAGATCAATAAATTGTTACGGCCTGCGCAATACACTGTTGGCCCCTCGGCGTTTGTGCTGCGAGGGCCTGGGGGCATAAGCTTTCGCCCCACTATTTTCGTTTTCTGCCATTTTTTTCAGGATTGCCATGACCAGTCAGTTCCCCCAAGCCCGCCCACGCCGCCTGCGCCGCTCCCCGGAGCTACGGGGCTTGTTCCAGGAAAGCGAATTCACCCTCAACGACTTGGTGTTGCCGATCTTCGTCGAAGAAGAAATCGACGACTTCGTGCCGATCACCAGCATGCCGGGCGTGTTGCGCATCCCTGAGAAGAAACTGGCCGGCGAGATCGAGCGCTACGCCCGTGCCGGTATCAAGTCGGTGATGACCTTTGGCGTGTCCCACCACCTGGACGCCAGCGGCAGCGACACCTGGAAAGAACGCGGCCTGGTCTCGCGCATGTCCTCGATCATCAAGGACGCCGTGCCTGAGATGATCGTGATGTCCGACACCTGCTTCTGCGAATACACCGACCACGGCCACTGCGGCGTAATGCACGGTGCCCATGTCGACAACGACGCGACCCTGGTCAACCTCGGCAAGCAGGCCGTGGCGGCGGCCCGTGCCGGTGCCGACGTCATCGCCCCGTCGGCGGCGATGGACGGCCAGGTCCAGGCGATTCGCCGTGCCCTGGACGATGCCGGTTTCACCCATATCCCGATCATGGCGTATTCCACCAAGTTCGCCTCGGCTCTCTACGGCCCGTTCCGCGAAGCCGGCGGCAGCGCACTCAAGGGCGACCGCAAAAGCTATCAGATGAACCCGATGAACCGCCGCGAAGCCGTGCGTGAGTCGCTGCTGGACGAGCAGGAGGGCGCGGATGCACTGATGGTCAAGCCCGCCGGCGCCTACCTCGACATCATCCGCGACATCCGCGAAGCCTCGCGCCTGCCGGTGGCGGCGTATCAGGTGAGCGGCGAGTACGCGATGATCAAATTCGGCGCCCAGGCCGGCGCGATTGATGAAGACCGCGTGGTACGTGAGACCTTGGGCTCGATCAAGCGCGCGGGTGCGGATTTGATCTTCACCTACTTCGCGATGGATTTGGCATTGGCCGGCATCTAAACGTACCTCCACTGTAGGAGCTGGCTTGCCGGCGATAGCATCACCTCGGTGTTACTAAACACCGAGGTGCCTGTATCGCCGGCAAGCCAGCTCCTACGGTTTTGTGGGGTGTCAGCGCTGTGTGAACGTCAGGTTCAATTCCAACCCCGCAAAGGTTGTCGCAAAGCTGCGGCGCAACCAATTCTGCGTTTTGCGGGTTACTGGCGAGCACGCAAGGTGGGCGAACCCTGGTTAGACTTACCGGTCGATATCTGCAATGCCCCGGCCCGTCGCCACCCAAGGAAGCTCCATGTACCCAAGCCGACTGATCCTGTGCCTTGCCACTTTACTGGTACTGGCCGGTTGCTCTACCACACGCAACCCGCAACAGCCGGAGCGCAGCGAGGCCGAGGTGAAGGCGCAGATTGTGCGGCTGCTGCCGGCCAAGGTGCCGGACCGCAATGGCTGGGCCCAGGACATCTACACCGCCTTCGACACCCAGAAAATCTACCCCAGCACGGAAAATATCTGTGCCGTGCTGGCGGTCACCGAGCAGGAGTCCACCTACCAGGTCGATCCGCCTGTGCCGAACATGGGCAAGATCGCCCAGGACGAGATCCTTCGGCGCGCCGGGAAAATCCACGTACCGGCCTTTGTCGTGCGCAGCGCGCTGCAACTGCGCTCGCCCACCGGCAAGACCTACGCCGACCGCCTGAGCGCGGCGCGCACGGAGAAGGACCTGAGCGGCATCTTCGACGACTTCATCAGCATGGTGCCCCTGGGCAACACGCTGTTTGGCGGGTTCAACCCGGTGCACACCGCAGGCCCGATGCAGGTGAGTATCGACTTTGCGCAGAAACAGGCACTGGGTTATCCCTATACGGTGGACGGCAGTATTCGCCGCGAGGTTTTCACCCGGCGTGGCGGCATGTACTTCGGCATTGCGCATTTGCTCGGTTACCCGGTGAACTATGACCAGCCGCTGTACCGCTTTGCCGACTTCAATGCCGGTTGGTACGCCAGCCGCAATGCCGCGTTCCAGGCGGCTGTCAGCCGCGCCTCGGGCACCGAGTTGGCGCTGGATGGGGATTTGATTCGCTACGGTTCATTGCTCCCCGGCACCACCGAATTGGCAGTGCGTTCATTGGGCGCGAAGCTGGATATGCGCAACCCCAGCATCCGCAGTCAACTGGAGCAGGGCGAGCAACTGGATTTCGAGGACACCACCCTCTACAAGCGCGTGTTTGCCCTGGCCGACAAGGCCGCGGGCAAACCGATGCCACGGGCGATCCTGCCGGGCATCGTGCTCAAGAGCCCCAAGATCACTCGCAACCTCACCACGGCGTGGTTCGCCAAGCGGGTGGATGAGCGTTATCAGCGGTGCATGAAGCGCTGATCAGCTTTGTGGTGAGCGGGCTTGTCCCGCGCTGGGGTGCGTAGCAGCCCCAATCAAAGACACTGAGGACTTTCAGGTGTCACTCTGCGGCTCATTCTGGGGGGACTTCGCACCCCAGCGCGGGGCAAGCCCGCTCACCACAGGGCGGCTCTTCACAACAAAGCGGCGCCACAGCCACACCCACAACCACACCACCGGAAACGCCAGAATCACGAACGGCAGTACATAGGCCGACCGCTCCAGGGCGTCGGCAGTGCCGTCCACCAGGTTGTCGCCCAAGCTGCTGAACATGCGGCTGAACCTCGACTGCTGGTTTGCACCATCGGAGGAGCGGAAGTTCAGGGTCACACGATTGGTATCGAGGCGGCGTTGCTGGCCGGCGGCAACCTGTGCCAGTTCCTGCAGCTCGTTTTCAATGCCCGCCTGTTCCTTGCTTAAGGCAATCAGGTCACTGACGGTGATGTCCTTGCGTTTGGCCAGTTCGTCGAGGCGTTGCTGCTGGGCTTGCAGACGGTCCTGGCGACGGCGCACATCGGCAACGGCATCGGCCAGGTCTTCGGCGGTGGTGATGCGCTGGCCGAGTTTGCCACCTTCAGCGGCCATCGTGACCATCGGCTCCACGCCGGTCGGCGCGATGCGCAGGATGATCTGGCCGCCGCTGTCGTTTTCGGTGATGCCGAGGATATTGCAGGCGCCAAAACGCGCGGTTTCGCAGGCTTCGCGAGTGGCCTGCATGCGCGGTGAAAGCAAGGCGCCGGGAAGGGCCAGGCTCAGTTCGTGTTCGTAGGCCAATTGCGCGCCGGCACGGCTTTGTTCGCCGTTGATCACCCGTGCGCGCGAGTGGTCACTGGGCGAGCAGCCAACCAGGGCCAAGCCGGCCAGCAGTGTCAAAAGAGGGGCACGAAGTGCGAGGGATTTGCCGTCCGGGTGGCGCATTGCAGTTCCTTGAGGGAGTTGATGCGGCGATTAAAGCGGGTCTGGTGGATTAACGCAAAGCATCGCGGGGGATTTGCGCGGTAGATGGTAATGGCTGCTGCTTGCGGCCAGGCGTACATCTCAACCTTCACTCCAGGGAAGAATCCGCCATGATCACTCACGCCGTACCTGAAGGTTTTGTTTCATTGCCCCGCAGCAGTCCATTGCTGGATCTGCTCGGCCCAGCCTATTGCCGAGGGGAGGGCCTGCAACTGAAGATCGGCCTGCGTGCCGACAATCGCCACGCCAATGGACGCGGCACCGTGCATGGGGGCGTGTTGGCGACCCTGGCGGACATCGGCATGGGTTACGCGATGGCCTTTTCCAGCGAGCCGCCACTGCCGTTGATTACTGCGAGCATGACCTTGGATTACCTGGGGGCGGTGCAGGTCGGGGAGTGGATTGTGGTGCGGTTGGAGCATCACAAGCGGGGGCGGCAGATGGCGTTTGCCACGGTGAGCTTGCAGGTGGGGGAGAAGGTGGTGGCGCGGGCGAATGCGGTGTTTGCGGTGCCCCAATCCGACAGGCAATAACGATCAAATGTGGGAGCGGGCTTGCTCGCGAAAGCGGTGAGTCAACCATGAATCTGGTGACTGACACACTGCGTTCGCGAGCAAGCCCGCTCCCACATTTGAACTGCGTTTTGCAGATAGAACGCATTAAGAAAAGGCCTGGTTTTCGTGGAACCAGGCCTTTTCCGTGTTGCTCTTTGAATCAGTTGCGTTCGAGGGCGAGGGCTACACCCTGGCCGCCACCGATGCACAGGGTCGCCAGGCCTTTCTTGGCATCGCGTTTGATCATTTCATGCAGCAGCGTCACCAGCACGCGGCAGCCTGAGGCACCAATCGGGTGGCCAATGGCGATGGCGCCGCCGTTGACGTTGACCTTATCGGCGTCCCATTCCAGCTCTTTGCCCACTGCCAGGGATTGCGCGGCGAAGGCTTCGTTGGCTTCGATCAGGTCCAGGTCGCCCAGGCTCCAACCGGCTTTGTCCAGGCACCGGCGGGTGGCCGAGACCGGGCCAATGCCCATGATGGCGGGGTCAACGCCGGCGTTGGCATAGCTGGCGATACGTGCCAGCACTGGCAAACCGAGGGTCTTGGCCTTGTCGGCACTCATCAGCAGCACCGCAGCGGCGCCGTCGTTGAGGCTGGAAGCGTTGCCGGCGGTGACGCTGCCGTCTTTCTTGAACGCCGGTTTGAGCTTGGCCAGGGACTCGGCAGTGGTGCCGGCGCGAGGCTGTTCATCCACAGCGAAGGCCACAGGATCGCCTTTACGCTGGGGAATCAGGATCGGGGTGATCTCATCGACAAAGCGGCCTGCTTCAATAGCAGCAGCGGCTTTTTGCTGAGACGCCGCAGCGAACGCGTCCTGGGCTTCACGGCTGATGCCGTACTTGTCCACCAGGTTCTCGGCGGTGATGCCCATGTGGTAATCGTTGAACGCATCCCACAGACCGTCGGTGATCATGCTGTCGACCATTTTGGCGTGGCCCATGCGCAAACCGGTGCGCGCGGCGGGCAGCACATACGGAGCCAGGCTCATGTTCTCCATGCCGCCGGCGATGATCACCTCGGCGTCACCGCAACGGATGGCCTGGGCGCCCAGGTGCAGGGCCTTGAGGCCCGAGCCGCAGACTTTGTTCAAGGTCAGGCTCGGCACAGCATGAGGCAGGCCGGCAAGGATCGAAGCCTGGCGTGCCGGGTTCTGGCCGCTGCCTGCGGTGAGCACTTGGCCGAGGATCACTTCATCCACTTCGGCGGGGTCCAGGCCGGTCTGTTCCAACAGGCGACGGATCACGGCGGCGCCCAGTTCCGGTGCCGGAATGTTCGCCAGCGAACCCTGGAAGCTGCCCACGGCGGTGCGGGTGGCAGCAACAATCACGACGTCTTGCATGGAATCTGTCCTCACTGGAAGTGCATTTCTGGAACGTGGTCCGGGACGATCAGTTTACCGGCGGTCTTGCTCACAATCTCTTCAACGCTGACGCCAGGTGCGCGTTCCTTGAGGACAAAAGCGCCATTTTCGATTTCCAGGTACGCCAGGTCCGTCAGCACGCGCTTGATGCAGTTGGCGCCGGTCAGCGGCAGGCTGCACTGGCTGAGCAGTTTGGACTCACCGTCCTTGGAGGCGTGGGTCATGATCACGATGATGTTTTCTGCACCGGCCACCAGGTCCATGGCGCCGCCCATGCCTTTGACCAGCTTGCCGGGGATCATCCAAGAGGCAATGTTGCCTTGCACGTCGACTTCGAATGCGCCGAGTACGGTGAGGTCGACGTGGCCACCACGGATCATCGCGAAGGACTCGGCGGAAGAGAAGATCGACGCACCGATACGTGCGGTCACGGTCTGCTTGCCGGCGTTGATCATGTCGGCATCAATTGTCTCTTCGGTCGGGAATGGTCCCATGCCAAGCAGGCCGTTTTCCGATTGCAGCATCACTTCCATGCCTTCGGGGATGTAGTTGGCCACCAGGGTCGGAATGCCGATGCCCAGGTTGACGTAGTAACCGTCCTGCATTTCGCGGGCGACGCGTTGAGCCATTTGTTCGCGGGTAAGAGCCATTTTATGAGTCCTTATTGTTCGGGCTGGGGGCGGATTATTTGCGCACGGTGCGCTGTTCGATGCGCTTCTCGAACGTGCCGCAGATGATCCGGTCGACGTAGATGCCTGGGGTGTGGATCTGCGCCGGGTCCAGCTCGCCCGGTTCGACGATTTCCTCGACTTCGACCACGGTGATCTTGCCGGCGGTGGCGGCCAGCGGGTTGAAGTTCTGGGCGGTGTGGCGGTAGATGACGTTGCCGAAGTGGTCGGCTTTCCAGCCTTTGACAATGGCGAAGTCGCCGGTAATGGATTCTTCCATCAGGTACGGGCGACCGTTGAATTCGCGGGTCTCCTTGCCTTCGGCGACTGGGGTGCCGACGCCGGTGGCGGTAAAGAAAGCCGGGATGCCGGCGCCGCCTGCGCGCATTTTTTCGGCCAGGGTGCCTTGGGGGGTCAGCACCACTTCGATTTCGCCGCTGAGCAACTGCTTCTCGAACAGCGCGTTTTCGCCGACGTAGGACGCGATCACCTTGCTGATCTGCTTCTCTTCGAGCAGCACGCCCAGGCCAAAGCCGTCGACGCCGCAGTTGTTGGACACCACGGTCAGGTCGCGGGTGCCTTTGCGCTTGATCTCGGCGATGAGGTTTTCCGGAATACCGCACAGGCCAAAGCCACCGGAAAGCACGGTCATGCCATCTTCCAGGCCTGCCAGCGCTTCTTCATAGGACGCCACGCGTTTATCGAAACCTGCCATATGCACCTCTTTTATTGTTTGTGGGCCAGCCAATGAACCGAGTGTTGCTCCGACGGATTGATTTGTTAAGTTCTTTTTTAAGGTTGATTGATTTAAAAAACAGCATAGTTGCCCAGCCGTTTGGAGACGCGCCATGACAGTTAAACAGATGCGGGCGTTTCTCGCCGTGGCCCAAAGCCTGAGTTTTGCCGCCGCCTGTGAGCGCCTGCACCTTTCCCAGTCGGCGCTGAGCCTGACCATCAAGGGCCTGGAAGAAGGCCTGGGCGGGCGCCTGTTCAGCCGCAATACGCGCAATGTCGCGCTGACCCCTGAAGGTGAATCCCTGCTGCCCCTGGCGCGCCGGTTGATTGCCGATTGGGACAACGCCGAGGACGAACTGCGCCAGCGCTTCACCCTGCAGCGTGGGCGGGTCACGGTGGCGGCGATGCCCTCGTTTGCGGGCAACCTGTTGCCACCGATCCTGAAGATATTCCGCGCCCGGTACCCGCAGGTGAATGTCACGGTGCATGACTTGATCAACGAGCAAGTGCTGGAGATGGTGCGCGACCGGCAGGTGGAACTGGGCGTAGCGTTTGAGCCTGCTGAAGGTTCATCACTGGCGTTTACGCCGTTGTACCTCGATCGCTTCATCGCCGTGGTGCCGGGTGATTCGCCCTTGGCTGCCTGCGCCGAAATCGATTGGATAACCTTGCTGGAGCAGCCATTTATCACGTTGCAACGACCGTCGACAGTACGGGTGATGCTGGAAGAACACTTGGGCGCTTTACAGATGAAGTTACCGGTCGCCCTGGAAAGCCATCAGCTGGCGACAGTGGGCAAGATGGTCGCGAGTGGTTTGGGCGTCAGCGCGGTGCCGGCGTTGTGCGCACGCCAAATGGAGGAGGCGGGCGCCCATTGCATTACCTTGAGCGATCCGGTGATCGAACGGCCGATTGGTGTGCTGACCAAGCCAGGGCATGAACTCTCGGCAGCGGCGCAAGTATTGTTTGATATTTTCCGGGATGAAGCGGCAAAAGGGCGGTTTCCGGCATTGTTATAACTCAGGCATTAAAAAGCCCGCTTGAATGAACAAGCGGGCTTAAATATTTAATGCTGTGTTATCAGCAGTATCTATCAATCACCTTAACGTGCGATTGGCCCTTGAGGTTCTGCCATTCGGTATTAAGTGTGTGGAAGACTTGCTCGATAAAGTTGCGATCGGCCGCCGCTTTCTTGCCGACATAACCCTGGCCGCGGCGGTACATCTTCAGGCGCGCCGCCAGTTCGCGGTTATTGCGGTCGAACTCGGCTTCTTCGGTGTGGGGCGCCAGGCAGTCAATTTGGACTTCGCCCGATTTGCCAATCCACAGGATATGGTCGTCGAGTGTGTCTTTCTGCGCTGCGAACATCTCAGCCAATTCATCGATAGTTGGTTGGTTGTTCAGATTCATGTGTAAGCCCCTTGACCAGTTGGCGATCTATCAGTTGGTTCGTTAAAACATCTTTAGTTGTCTCCGGTTGCGAAAACCGGGCGTCAGCGACTGTCTGCCGAGTACGGGCAGGGTCTTGAACCTGATGCATGTAGTCTTGCTGATGAACTGCTACGCAATGCTTTCATAACGAAGACAAGCCGCATTTGAGCGCCTTGTACCGAGCCCTTCGGGCCGGTCAGCTTCATCAATCCGCCTTGTGGGCAGTGCACATCCGGAAAAAACAGCTCGGCGGTCAGACGAGCTTGTTCAAAACACGTGTTGCCAACGCTCCCGATCCGGGAGACGTCTCGATAATGCAAGGACAAAAACGTTACGTCAACGGTTATGTAGTGATTATTTTTGCTCACTACATAAATTGCCGTGGGGACGGGAGAATGCGGGAAAACGTGACTTGGGCGTCATTTTCTGGAGGGGTGAGTCGTAGAACCGAGAGGATGAATTCAACACAAAACACTGTAGGAGTAGGCTTGCCGGCGATAACGGTTTTTGATCCGTGGTGAATGGGTTATTGCAAACGATCGGTCAACAGCGGCAACAGTCGCTCGCACGACGCCTCGATCTTCACTTGCAACAGCTCATCCCCGCGGGTCTTGCCCAGGTTGATGGCAATCACGGGCTTGCCCCGTTCGACCATGGCTTTGCACAGGCGAAACGCCGAATAAGCCATCAGCGATGAGCCCACCACCAGCAACCCCTCTGCATGCTCAACCGCGTTCATTGCCCTGGCGGCTGTCGCCGGCGCTACGTTCTCGCCAAAAAACACTACGTCGGGCTTCAAGCGCTCGCCATTGCAATGGGGGCAGCGGGGAACCTGAAAATGTTCTTCAAACGCAGGATCGAGCAAGGTATCGCCATCCGGTGCCTGCACCGCATGCACCTGCGCCAGGTAGGGGTTGTCGATTTCCATCTGCCGCTGGATCACACCGCGCTCGCTGCGCAGTTGGCAGTCCAGGCACAGCACCCGATGCAGGCTGCCGTGCAGTTCGATCACATCATGGCTGCCGGCCTGGTCATGCAGGGTGTCGACGTTTTGCGTGATCAGCCCGCTGATACGCCCACGTTGTTGCAACGTCGCCAGCGCCAGGTGCGCCGGGTTCGGTTGCGCGATGCGTACCCTCGGCCACCCCAGCATTGCCCGGGCCCAGTAACGGCGCCGTGCCTGCGGGGTGGCGAGGAATTCCTGGTACATCATTGGCGCCTTGCCACGACGCACGCCTTCACTGTCGCGGTAATCGGGAATGCCCGAGGATGTGCTGATCCCCGCACCGGTCAGCACCACGAAGCGCCGTCCGGCCATGGCCCGTTGCAGGGTGTCGAGGTGGTCTTCTTGATGTTCCAGCGTATCGAGCATGGGTTCCCCTATTCGCCGCGGATGTACTGCTCCAGTTGTTTGATCAGGTCTGCCTGGTCGGCAATGGCTTCTTTCACCAGGTCGCCGATGGACAGCAGGCCCAGCAGTTTGCCGTCTTCGACCACGGGCAGGTGGCGCAGGTGACTGTCGGTCATGATGTTCATGCACTCATCGACTTTTTTATGGGTGTCGACGGTGATGACTGGAGAGCTCATTACCTCATGGACCTTGGTGGTGACCGATGACAGCCCCTTGAGCATGATTTTGCGTGCGTAATCTCGTTCGCTGATGATGCCCACCACCACGCCATCCTGGACGACCGGCAAGGCCCCGACGTTTTTCTCCGACATCCGGACCAGTGCTTCAAACACGGTATGGTCGTGCTTGATGGTATGGACGTCCTGGTTTTTCTGGTCCTTGGCTTTGAGCACTTGTGCAACGGTTTTCATGGCGGCCACTCCGGTATTGTTGTTGGTGAGTCAGGGTCCCCTTACAGAATCCTAGACGGCCCACGCTGGGGCAAGGTCCAAAGCGGCGTTAAACCCGTCGAAAAACGTCATTCGCCGGATTTTTTCGCCGCTTACCCAGCATTTGTCGGCTTTTTAGCGCGCTTGGGGCTGGCTGCCGTTTTGCGTGGCGCGCTTTTACGTTTGTTTTTCCACGGCGTGGCACCTCGACCTGCCGGGCTGGCCGGGCCGGTGATGGTCATGCGCATGCCATTGCAGCGCGCCACTTGCTTGCTCATCCAGGCCGCCTGTTTGGCGACGAATTCTTCCAGGCTCATTTCGCCACTTTGCACCATGTCCAGGGCCTGCTCCCAGATTGCGGTGGTACCGGGGTCGGCGATGGCACGGGGCACCGCGTCGATCAGGCTGAATGCCGCGGGTGTGGCCGACAGTGCCTTGCCGTTCTTTACCAGGTAACCACGGTCCAGCAGGCCCTGGATAATGCCGGCGCGAGTGGCTTCGGTGCCGATGCCGGTGGTGTCCTTGAGCTTTTGCTTGAGCAGCGGGTCTTCCACCAGCTTGGCGACGTTCTTCATGGCCTTGATCAGGTCGCCTTCGGTAAAGGGCTTGGGCGGTTGGGTCCACAGGTCCTTGAGGTTGACCTTGGCCACCGCGTAGTCCTGGCCCTGCGCTAATGTCGGCAGCGCCTGGGGGGCGGGGGCTTCACGCCCCTTGGCCGGTGCCAGGGCTTCGGGCAAGGCGCGTTTCCAGCCTGGCTCGATCACTACCTTGCCCACCGCGCGTAACGCTTGGCCTGCACACTCAAAATCTGCCTGGGTGCGATCGTATTCATGGTTGGGCAGGAATTGCGCCAGGTAGCGCGCACGAATCAGGGTGTAGACCGCACGATGCTTACCGGTGAGTTGCCCGACATCCTTGCCGGCGCCGGTAGGGATGATGCCGTGGTGGGCGCTGACCTTGGCATCGTTCCACGCCCGTGAGCGGCGTTGCGGGTCGATATGTGGCATCAGCTCGTTTACGGCTGCATCAGCGCGCCCCAGCGCAGCAAGAATCGTCGGCGCGTCACTGTGCTGGCTCAGTGGCAGGTAGCCGCAATCGCTGCGCGGGTAGGTGATGGCTTTGTGGGTTTCATACAGCGATTGGGCGATATCCAGGGTTTCCTGCGCGCCGAGCCCCAGTTTCTTCGAGCAGATTTCCTGCAGGGTGCCCAGGTCAAAGGGCAGGGGAGCGACTTCGCGCATGCGCTCGGTACGCAGTTTCACCAGCCGTGCGGTGGCGGCATTGGCCATGGCATCGGCTGCGTCTCGTGCCAGTTGCGGGTTGAGGCACCGGCCCTGGTCATCACAGGCATCCTCGGCCGCACGCCACTGGGCGGTGAACGTCATGCGTTCGTGGCGCAGATCGACATCGATCGCCCAGTACGCCACCGGCACAAAATCGGCAATGCTGCGGTCGCGGTCCACCACCAGGCGCAAGGTCGGCGTTTGCACCCGTCCCACGGGCAAGACGCCTTGGTAACCGGATTGGCGCCCCAACAAGGTAAACAAACGACTCATGTTCATGCCGATAAGCCAGTCGGCGCGGGAGCGACCCAGGGCCGAGTGATACAGGCTGAAGGTCTCGGCGCCGGGCTTGAGGGCCGCCAGGGCCTTGCGAATGGAGGCATCGTCGAGGGCCGACAGCCACAGACGCTGGATCGGCCCGCGATAGCGGCAATGCTCCACCAGCTCGCGGGCGATCATCTCGCCTTCGCGGTCGGCGTCGGTGGCGATCACCAGTTCCTGGGCTTCCCCCAGCAGTCGCTTGACCGCCTTGAACTGGCTGGCGGTTTTGGGCTTGACGCGCATCTTCCATTTTTCCGGGACGATGGGCAGGTCGGCCAGCACCCAGCGTTTGTACTTGGCGTCGTAGGCGTCGGGTGGGGCGGTTTCGAGCAGGTGGCCGATGCACCAGGTGACCGTGACCCCGTTGCCCAGCCAGCACCCGTCGCCACGGCGGCTGGCGCCGAGCACGGCCGCGATATCTTTGGCCTGGGAGGGTTTTTCACAGAGGTACAGCCGCATGGTCATCACATCAGATCGGGTTGATGCCTTGCAGGATGCTCAGTTGGAGGGCTTTGATCAACCATTATCTGTATGGATGTACAGCAATTTGTGTGGCGCCACAAAATGACTGTGGGAGCGGGCTCGCTCGCGAAGGTGGTGGGTCAGTCAACTCATCTGTGACTGATCCACCGACTTCGCGGGCAAGCCCGCTCCCACAGGGGATCTCCAGTGTTCAGGAGACCGGGTCAGTTGTTATCGATATCCACGTGCCGTGTTTCTTTCAGGCAGAACATCCCCACGATCAGGCTTACCCCGGTCACTACCACCGGGTACCACAGGCCGTAGAAGATATCGCCGGTGTACACCACCAGGGCAAACGACACGGTCGGCAGGAACCCGCCAAACCAGCCGTTACCGATGTGGTAGGGCAGGGACATCGAGGTGTAGCGGATGCGCGTCGGGAACAGTTCGACCATCAGCGCCGCCAGCGGGCCGTAGCACATGGCGGCAATCAGGATCAGCGCCACGATCAGCACCACCACCATGGTCTTGTTGACCTGCGCCACATCCGCCGAAGACGGGTAGCCGGCCAGGGTCACAGCGCCACGCAGGGCTTTTTCGTCGAACCCGTCGATACGCACGTCGCCCACACTCACTTGCACCGGGCTGCCGGCAGGTGCGGCGGCGCTGCTGTAAGGCAGGCCTTGCTTGACCAGGAAGGTCTTGACCTTGTCGCACGGGCTGTCAAATTTCGCCTTGCCCACCGGGTCGAACTGGAAGGTGCAGGTCGCCGGGTCGGCCAATACGGTGATCGGGGCCTGGTGACTGGCTTGGTCCATCGCCGGGTTGGTGTAGTGCGCCAGGCTCTTGAAGATCGGGAAGTACAGCGCGGTCGCCAGCAGCAGGCCGAGCATCAGCACCGGCTTGCGGCCCACCTTGTCCGACAGCCAGCCAAAGAAGATAAAGAACGGCGCGCCGATCACCACGCTGATGATCAACAGCATGTTCGCCAGGGCCGGGTCCATTTTCAGGAACTGTGTGAGGAAGAACAGCACATAGAACTGCGCCGCATAGAAGGTCACCGCCTGGCCGCCGTTGATACTGAACAGGGCGATCAGCACGATCTTGAGGTTTTCCCATTTACCAAACGAATCGCGGATCGGCGACTTGCTGGACTTGCCTTCCTCTTTCATTTTCAGGAACGCCGGCGACTCATGCAGGCTCATGCGAATCCAGGTGGAAATACCCAGCAGCACGATGGAGAACAGGAACGGAATGCGCCAGCCCCACACTTCGAACTGGTCACCGGTGAAGTAACGGCAGGCCAGCACCACCAGCAGTGACAGCAGCAGGCCGAGGGTCGCGGTGGATTGAATCCAGCTGGTGTGGAAGCCGCGTTTGCCGGCGGGCGCATGTTCCGCCACGTAGGTCGCTGCGCCGCCGTATTCACCGCCCAGCGCCAGGCCTTGCAGCATGCGCAGCACGATCAGGATGATCGGCGCGGCAATGCCAATGCTGGCGTAGGTCGGCAACAGCCCAACACAGAAAGTCGCCACGCCCATCAAGATGATAGTGACGAGGAAGGTGTATTTGCGCCCGATCATGTCTCCCAGCCGGCCAAACACCAGCGCGCCGAACGGCCGCACTACAAAGCCGGCCGCAAAGGCCATCAAGGCAAAGATGAACGCCGTGGTGTCGTTGACCCCGGCAAAGAACTGCTTGCTGATCACCGCCGCCAGGGCGCCGTAGAGGAAAAAGTCATACCACTCGAACACCGTCCCCAGGGACGAGGCGAAGATGACCTTCTTTGAGTCGTTGCGGGTGATGACGGTATTGACCGCCGAACCCAGGGGTTGAGCATGTTCTGACATCGGGTAGCCCTCACAGTGATTATTTATTGTTGTTCCACTGTCGGCGCCAGGTCTGGCGCCGCTATTCAGATTGCATGAACCAGTTCTTTCTCCGGGGCGAGACTCCTTGTATTCGGCGAAAGGATCAGCTGCGCGGCCTTCTCCGCGATCATCAGCGTAGGTGAACAGGTGTTGCCGGACGTGATGCGCGGCATGACCGACGCATCGGCAATGCGCAAGCCAGGCACGCCATGCACCCGCAGTTGCGCATCCACCACCGCGTCTTTATCGCTGCCCATGCGGCATGTGCCAACCGGATGAAAGATAGTAGTACCGATACGCGCGGCGGCTTCATGCAATTCGTCTTCGGTTTGCAGCGCATCGCCTGGTAGGTATTCCACCGGCTTGAACTGGCTCAGCGCCGGGGCGGCGACGATACGGCGTGTCAGGCGGATCGCATCAGCGGCCACCCGCAAATCTTCCGGATGGCTGAGGTAATTGGGGCGGATCAGCGGTGCATCCGCCGGGTTGGCCGAGCGAATGTCGATGCGTCCGCGACTTTGCGGGCGCAAGTCGCAGACCGATGCGGTAAACGCCGGGAATGCGTGCAGCGGTTCGCCGAAACGCTCAAGTGACAGCGGCTGCACGTGGTATTCGAGGTTGGCCGAGGTCTGTTCCGGACCCGAGCGGGCAAATGCGCCGAGCTGGCTGGGCGCCATCGACAATGGGCCGCTGCGGTCATACAGGTAGCGCAGGCCCATGCCCATCTTGCCCCATAGCGTGCCGGCGATCTGGTTGAGGGTGCGGGCGTTTTCCAGTTTGTAGATCAGCCGCAGTTGCAGGTGGTCCTGCAAGTTGCCACCAACGCCCGGCAGTTCATGCAGTACGTCGATGCCCAAGGGTTTGAGCACACTGGACGGACCGATTCCCGAACGCTGCAAGATGCCTGGCGACCCCACGGAGCCGGCGCACAGGACGATCTCCTTGCGTGCCTTCCAACTCAGTTGCTGGCCCTGCTGGCGTCCGATTACCTGGGAGGCGCGGCCCTTTTCCAGCAGTACGCGGTCGACCTCCACTTCGGTCAATACTGTCAGGTTGGGGCGTTGACGGACCGGCTTGAGGAACGCCTTGGCCGCATTCCAGCGCACGCCGGCCTTCTGGTTGACCTGGAAGTAGCCGCAGCCTTCATTGTCGCCCTGGTTGAAGTCATTGATGTTGGCAATACCACTTTGCGCCGCGGCATCACGGAAAGCATCGAGGATCGGCCAGTGCAGGCGCTGCTGTTCGACACGCCATTCACCGCCATCGCTGTGGAATTCCGAGCCGCCGGCAAAATGGTTTTCGCTCTGCTTGAACAGCGGCAGCACGTCTTTCCAGGCCCAACCCGCGTTGCCTTCTGCGGCCCAGCCGTCGTAATCCTGGGCCTGGCCGCGCATGTAGATCATGCCGTTGATGGAGGAGCAGCCGCCCAGCACCTTGCCCCGTGGGTAACTCAGCGCACGGCCTTGCAGGCCTTCCTGGGCTTCGGTCTTGAAACACCAGTCGGTGCGCGGGTTGCCGATGCAGAACAGGTAGCCGACGGGAATGTGGATCCAGGGGTAGTTGTCACGGCCGCCGGCTTCAAGCAGCAGCACGCGGTGGGCTGGGTTGGCGGACAGTCGATTGGCCAGCAGGCAGCCCGCGGGGCCGGCGCCTACGACAATGTAATCGAATTCAGCAGTTGCAATGGGCATCTGAGGCCTCGCTTGTTTTTCTTATTGGCTCCATCCTAGTTGTTAGTTTTCGTCTTAAAAATGTTAGTTTTTACCCAGCTGCTGTGCGTTTTTAAACAGCATGATCCTTGGGGCTTTGCTCAATGTAGTGAGCGAGCTTGCTCGCGCTGGGGCGCGAAGCGGCCCCTCCTGCATGCAAACGCGGTTTTTCAGATGCAACGAGGCTTCCGGTTTTGGGGCTGCTGCGCAGCCCAGCGCGAGCAAGCTCGCTCACCACAGGTACCGGGTACAGCTTTAGACAGTATTTATGTCCAAGTTAGGGAGGCGTCATGTTCGACTGGAACGACCTGCGGTATTTTCTGGAGCTGCAGCGCAGCGGCCGCTTGCTCACCGCCGCGCAACGTCTGAAAACCACGCATGCCACCGTGGCCAGGCATATCGAGGCGATCGAGAAAAGCCTCGGCACCGCGCTGTTCGTGCAGCATGCCCAGGGCTACGAACTGACGCCGGCCGGCGAAGCGCTGCTCAAGCACGCCGAAGCCATGGAAAACGTCGCGCTGTTGGCCGAAGACGAACTGACCCACTCCGCCGCGCCCTTGGGCAAGATCCGCCTCGGCGTGGCCGAAGGCTTGGGCGTGATGTTCCTGGCCAGTCGCATGGGTGGGCTATTTGATCGCTACCCCGGGTTGGAAGTGGAATTGGTGGCGGTGCCACGCTTTGTCAGCATTCTCAACCGCGAAGCGGAGATCAGCATCCACCTCGAACGCCCCAGCGTCGATCAACTGGTCACCCGCAAACTCACCGACTACCGCCTGGCCCTCTACGCCAGCCGTGCCTATCTGGACCGCAACCCACCGATCGAAAAGCGCGAAGACCTCGCCGCGCACGCGTGGATCGATTACGTGGACGACTTGCTGTTCAGCCAGGAACTCAAATTCCTCAGCAGCTTCTGCCGCAACCCCAAGGTGGTGTTCCACAGCACTAGCGTGATTGCCCAGCACCAAGCCGCGCGCTCCGGGTTGGGGATCGCGGTGTTGCCGTGCTTCATGGCGGCCGGTGACCCGGAACTGGTGCCGTTGCTGCCGGGGGAGGGGATCCAGCGCAGTTACTGGATCAGCTCGCGCAGGGAGTTGCACAAATCGGTGCGGCTGCGAGTGTTGTGGGATTACGTGGTGGAGTTGTGTGCGCGGGAGCAGGGGTTGTTGTTGGGCAGGCCTGATGCCAGGCCTGCCCAACAGAGGGGTTAGAGTTTCACCACCTGATGCACCTGCTCCGCGCAAGCCCGTGCATCCTCAATCATTTTCCCGAACGCCTTACTGACAATCTCATCACGGCTCAACCAACGCACCTTCTGGCTCAGGCGATAGTGATAACGCAGCCCGCCATTCTCCTGCGAACCCTGCAGGTCCAAGTCATACCACGGCGAACGCACCTGGCAACCCGGGATGGTTTTTTCCATCCGCCCGCCGCTCAGGGTGATGCTGTAGTCATGGGTTTGCAGGTTGCCCAGATCAAGCTCGGCCTGCTGCCCTTGGCGGCGGTAGTTGATAAAACCATCCCAACGACCCTTGAGCGATTCATCGCTATATACGTAGTCATTCGCCAGCTTTTCCAGCGCACGCTGATTATTCATTTTGGCCGTGACGGTATAGCCGTCATGCACCACAAAGCCGGTGGCCGGGCGAGTGATCTGGCAGTCGCTGATCTCGTTGCCGAAGTTGGCGCAGATGTCCTGGTCGGTGGCGGTGCTGCCTTGCTGGCGGTCGGCGACGCTCAGTTGCATCAGCGGCAGGCGACTGAAGGTGATCGTGGCCTGGGTCGCGCCGTTGCCTTGTTCGTCGTAGTGCACCTGTTTGTCCAGGCGCAGGGTGGTTTCGGGGCGTTCCAGCGGGATATGTTCCTCGCGCACCTGACCCTGGGCGTCGTTGACCAGCACCCAGCGGTCCTGGATATCGGGCATGACCTGGCCGGGGGCGAACACCGGGTTGGTCGGGTCGAGCCACCACACCTGGCCGTCCACTTCGGCGCGCACGATGGCGTGGTTCGGCGCCTGGGTGCCGGGGATCAGTAGCGACTCGACCACATCGCCCCGGCTGACCCAGGCGGTCTCGGCCTTGATGCCACTGGCCTTGAGCAAGGCGGTCAGCAGGATTGCCAGGTCCTTGCAGTCGCCATAACCGTGTTGTTCGATTTCAGCGAGGTTGAAGGGCACGTAGCCGCGCTCTGTCGCCCGCCAATCACCCAGGTAGCGATAGTGATCGTTGATGTGCTGCATCAATGCTGCGACCTGTTCGGCCGGCGCCAAACCGCGCACGGCAACCACGGCAGCAGCACCTTGTGGGGGCAGGTTGGCACCGAGGATCTGGTTGTAGCGCTGCGCGAACGCCCCGAAGTACGCCTGGCGCTCCAGAGCACTGCCTACCTCGATACGCGGGATGCGCAGCAACGCGGCGTTGGAGGCTTCGTTGATGTAGTTGAGGTAGGTCGGGGCCTTTTGCACCACGTCCAGGGTCTTGCCATTCTGCGACGGCGTTACGCTAAAACCCTCGAACAGTTCGCTGCGCCACTGGATGGGGCGCTCGGCAGTAAAGCGCGCCTTGAACCGGTCGCGCCGCGCCGGGCTGGCGCCGAATTTAAGCACGTAGTGAAACTGGGTCATCAAGGGTTTGGCGGCGTGGTGCTCGCGTACGGTGTAGCGAATCTGCGTGCCGACGCGCAGGTTGGGGAAGGCCAGCGAGGTCTGTTTGTCGCGGCTGAAGCCCTGGTCCGGATTGGGCGCGGTGCGGGTGTCGATCTGCGCCGCATCCAGCGCCACTGGCTTGGCGCCGGGCTGGGTGGACTGCGCGCTGATCACTTCAAAGGTGTCGCCTTCGGAATAATCGAAGTCGATGCGCGAGAGCATTTCGCGGCCGCTCGGTTTGAGGATCGTATAGCGGTAGGTGGTGGTGCAGTCGGTACTGGCGTCGCGGTTGAAGTGGCAGTGCAGCTCGGTGTCGCTGGCCAGTGGTGCTTCGGCCAGGGGTTGCAGCGCGGCAAATACGCCAGGAGCAACAAGCCCCAGGCTGATGGCAATCAGGGGGCGGTGAAACGAAAAACGGTACATGGGCGCCTCGGGTGACACATCGAAACAGCTACCCGGTGGGTAGCGAGAAAGCGCTGGATGATAATGGATCGCAACTGATAAGACCAGGATTGTTCGACAATTTATGTGGCTGAAAGGCCCGTCCTAGAGCCTTTTCTTTGATTTGTGTCAGTCGTTTCGCAGTTCGAAGTCGGCGCTGGCAAGCCTCTCGCCGTTGATCAACACATGGACGACATGCTTGCCGGGGTAATGCTTACGCGTGGTCAACTCGCGGATATGTTGCTCACGTCGGATGCTGTGAAGTTCGCCAGCGCCGAGGGTAAACGCCTTGAGTTTGAACACCTTTGCGGCACTGTGGCCGGCGCTTTTCACGTAGTCGATGGCGTAGTCCACCACCAGTTTCTGTGGGGTAGTGGCGGTGGACTCCAGGCTGAACGACAGGTTGATGCGGTCGCCCAGGTTGATCACCGCCGGCGTGACCTGTAGGTGGTGGATCTTCACCTCGGCCTTGGCGCCCGCACCCATGATCGTCAGCGCGCGTGTATTGCCTTGCTTGATCAGGCTGCGCAGGGCGTGGCGGGCGATCCACGCCGTGTGCGGGTTCTCCAGGTTCCAGCCTTCGATCAGGCTGAGCACCCAGTCCGGGTGGTCCTTGGTGATGTCGTTGAGGTGGTTGGCCACGGACTTGCGCACGTACAGGCTGTTATCGGCCTTGAGGTTGTCGAGGATCGACGCACACAGCTCGGGGTTGGCCTGCACGTCGGCCAGGCGGAATGACCAAGGCAAGCGCGGCCGTGAACCTTCGCTGGCGAGGCGACGCACGTGTTCGTTGTCATCCAGCGACCAGGCTTGCATCACCGCCAGCGTGCGCGGGAAGTCGTGCAGCAGAAAGTGGCGGATGGCGAATTCGGCGGAACCAAAGGTGGTGAAGTATTTAAGAGCAGCCATGGAGCGTTTGAAGTCGTGCAACCCGTAACTTGCCACGAAATGCGGCAGGAACAGGCTGACGAACGCGCTGTTCAAGCGTGGGGCCAACGCGTAAAGCACCTTTAGGGTTTGCGGGTAATCCAGCGGGATCACCGCATGCAGGCTCTCGCTGACCCGCGCCATGCGCTGCATCACCGACAACTCGGCCAACCCGGCCTTGGCGTGCTTGAGGAAGCCCTTGGCGTCGAACGCCGGGTACACCGCCGTCATCTCGGTGGCGATATGGTGCAGGCGTTCGACATTGAAGATTTCCTTCAGCGCCGGGGCAGCTTGTTCGGTCATCGATGATTCCTGGGCAGTTAAAGAAACCAGCGGTATTCCCGCGCATTGATCTCTTGTTGAAAGGCCAGGTGATCCTGGCGCTTGTTCTCGCAATACACGTCGACAAATTCAGCCCCCAGCTTATCGCGCAATACCGCGTGATGCTGCATGGCACGTACGGCGTCGAGCATTTCCAGGGGGAAGTCGGTGCCGCTGCTGCGGTCCTCGTTCAGCGGGGCGATGGGTTCGCGCTTGGCTTCAAGGCCATGCTCCAGGCCGACCAGGATCGCGGCCAGCACCAGGTAGGGGTTGGCATCGGCACTGGCCAGGCGATGCTCGATGCGCAGGTTGCGCGGGTCGGACTCGGGAATGCGCACGCACGCGTCGCGGTCTTCGAAGCCCCAGCTGGCGCGGGTGGCGGCATTCACCGTACCGCCCAGGCGGCGGAAGGCGTTGTGGTTGGGCGAGAAGATCGGCATGCAATGGGGCAACAATTCCAGGCAGCCGGCCACAGCGTGCCGCAGTGGGTGCTGCTGGTGCGCCGCCAGCAGGTTATTGCCCGCGCCGTCATACAGGCTCACATGCACATGCATGCCGCTGCCAGGGAATTGCAGGTAAGGCTTGGCCATGAAGCTGGCGCGGTAACCGTGCTTGAGCGCCACGCCACGGGTGCTGCGGCAGAACAGGGCGGCCCAGTCGGCGGCGCGCATGCCGTCGTCGAGGTGGCCGAAGTTGATCTCGAACTGGCCTGGGCCGATTTCGGCGGTGATCACCGTGATATCGATGCCTTGATCCTTGGCGGTTTGCGCCATGTCGTCGAGCACTTCGCCGAAGCGCGACAGCCGTTCGATATGCAGGTTGGGCTGGTCATCGGCGTCATCGCTCAACGGGTCGCGGGCGAATTGCGGCAGGCCGTTGTCGAGTTTTTTGTCGAACAGGTAGAACTCCAGCTCAAACGCCACCACCGGGTGAATGCCCTTGTGCTGCAGGCGCTCCAGCACTTTGGCCAGGACTTCGCGGGGTTCGAACTCGATGGGTGCTTCGGTGCCGTCCGAAGTGATCAGCATCTGGCCCAAAGGCTGCGATTCCCAATTCACCGGCTTGAGCGTGCCCGGTACCAGGCGCCGGTTGGCGTCCGGGTCGCCGTCGTTGAAGCAGTAGTCGCCAATCTTGAATAACCCGCCCTGAGCCCCCAGCAGCACGGCATTCTGCGGCAGCTTCAAGGGGCTGCCGGCGGCGACTTTTTCCAGCATCTCGATGGGGTAGCGCTTGCCGTAGAAGTGCCCGGGAATGTCCAGGGCGATCAGGTCGACGTAACGCACGTCGGGATGGTTCTGGCGAAAGGTCCGTACTTCGGCCAGTAACGTGGAGGCATGGCTTTTCACGGGTGTTGCTCCTAGTTGTAAACCCACAGCACGCGGGCGGGCAGGTCGGTCAGGTTGGCGTAGCGGCAATGGGCGAAGCTGGCCAGATGAAAGCTGTCGCCGGGGCCGAGGGTGACCGAGTCGGCCTCACCCTCGACCCACAGGGTCAACTCGCCCTCCAGCACAAAACCGGCCTGCTCGGCGCGATCACTCATGGTTTGTTCGCCACTGTTGGCACCGGGGGCCAACAGGCTGTCGAGCATCGAAAAGGCGCCGTTCATGCTCGGTGAGACGAGAATGTCGGTGATGCCATTGGCGTAATACACCGTGCGCCGCTCGTTGGGGCGGGTGATCCAGTCCACGGCCTTGGGCTTGGGCTGGCTATAGAAATAGGTGGTGGGCACGTCGAGGGCGTGGCTGATGGCGGTCAAATCCGCCACGGTTGGGCGGGACAAACCGCGCTCGACCTGGGACAGGAAGCCCACCGAACGCTCGATTTTTTGTGCCAACTGCGCGAGGGTGAGCTTCTTGTGCTTGCGCAGGTCGTGGATGAGTGCGGCGAGGGTGGCGAGTTCTTCTTGTGGAGTCATGAAATTTATTTCGATTAATTTCATGAAAAATTACAGGATTTATTTCATGGGGGCAATGAGCATGGATTTACATGCGCACTTGTTCGGGCTGGAACAGGCACTGCAGCAAAGCGCGACCCGTTCGGATACGAGGCAGTTGGCACGTTTGCTGGCCGATGATTTTGTTGAGTTCGGCGCCAGCGGCCATGTGTGGGGCAGCAAGTCCGAGGTGATCGACGGGCTGCAGGACGAGGTGTTTTCTGCGCGGAGCATGACCGAATTCGTGGTGAAAATGCTGAGCGAGCATGTAGCGTTGGTCACCTATCGCTGTCACCGGAGCGGAGTCGGGACTTCGTTACGCAGCTCGGTATGGCGGGCAGAAGAAGGGCAGTGGCAGATGGTGTTCCATCAAGGCACAGCCTTGGCAGTTGATTAGCCATTGCGGTGGCGAGGGGGCTTGTTCCCGCCGGGCCGCGAAGCGGCCCCAACCCATTGGGGCAGTGAGAGGCTCGATGGAATGATCACGCATCGCAGCGGTCCGAACCTGGGTACGCATCATTCATTGAAGGAGCACCCATGAAAGCCAGATCCTTGATTGCCAGCCTGCTGGTCGCCACAAGCTTGTCCACCGCCAGCTTTATCGTGCAGGCCGGTGACACCCCCCAGGAAACCGTGCAACCTTCGAACATCAACACCCGTGACCTGAAAGAGGGTGACCGTGCGCCGGACATGCTGATGCGCAAGGAATCGGCCATCAGCGACTGGAAAAAGCGCGGCCTCAAGCAGCCTGAGGAAGACAGCCAATGGACGCGGGTAGGCGATAAATTCGTGCTGCTCAAGACCACCAACGGCACCATTCTCGAGATCACCCCCGTCAAGAAATGACCGTGTCGGTAGTGCCTGCCCTGGGTTAAGGTAACCGGCCATACAGGCCGCGTTACCTTCAACGATCGAGAGCAGGATGCTTGCCACAATAAGAAACTACCCCCGCACCGTAAACTTGCTGCTTTCGGCCACGCTTATGCTGACGCTGGCCAAGGCCATCACCTTTCCCTACCTGGTGATTTACCTTACCCACCGCTTTGCCCTCGACATCACTCAGGTTGGCCTAGTCATCGGCAGCTCGCTGATCGTCGGCTCGTTGCTCAGTGTGTATGGCGGTTTCCTTGTCGACCGCATCAACAGCTACCGGTTGTTGCTGGGGCTGAGTGCGCTGTTTGTACTGGGCTTTATCGGCACGGTGCTGGTGCAGCATTTCTGGGTGTTCTATGCCTGCCTGATCCTGATCAACCTCGCGTACGCGGTGATCGATATCGCCGTCAAAGCCGGCTTTGCCAGCCTGTTACCCGAAGGTGCGCGCAGCGAAGTCTTCTCCATCAAATACACCCTTACCAATATCGGCTATGCGGTTGGGCCGGCGTTCGGAGCGATGGTGGCCAAGTTGGATATCAGTTTACCGTTTGTGTTGTCGGCGCTGCTGGGGGTGGGGTTTTTCCTGCTGTACTGGCGTTGGGGCGACCGTCGGCTGACCACCGTCGAGGCCTTGCAAAAGCCTGCGCCATTCCTGGCCGTCGGCCGCGTATTGCTGCGCGATCGCCGCCTGGTCTGCTTCACCCTGGGAGGTGTACTCAGTGCCGTGGTGTTTGGCCAATTCACTGCGTGGCTGTCGCAGTACCTGGTGACGACTACCACCGCCGACTACACCTACACCGTTGTCAGCGCGGTGCTGACCACCAACGCGGTGTTGGTGATTGCCTTGCAATACGTGATCGGGCGGCGCATCTCGCATCGTTACCTGGGCCAGTGGCTGATCGCGGGCCTGGGCATGTTCATGCTGGGGGTGATCGGCTTTGCCTTGTCCACCAGCGTGCTGTGGTGGGTGCTGGCGATGGCGGTATTCACCGTAGGGGAGATCATCGTGTTCCCGGCCGAGTACATGTTCATTGATCGGATCGCCCCGGACCACTTGCGCGGCATGTACTACGGGGCGCAGAACCTGTCCAACCTGGGTGCCGCCTTGGGGCCGGTGTTGTGTGGGCTGGTGCTGGCGAGCCTGCCGGCCCCCTATATGTTCCTGATGCTGGGGGCGTTTATTGTGGCCGGCGGGGTGTTCTATTTCATTGGTGCGTCGTTGAAGGCAAGTCATCCAGCGTGAGCTTGCCCACGTTGTTGCTTTGCAATTCGTAGCGCAACTCTTCCACCATCTTTTCCACTTCTTGCGGGGTCTGCAGTCGGTTGGTGCTGATCCCGGTCACCACCAGGTCGACACGGCCGGTTTCGGCGTCGTAGACCTTGAGGGTCAGGGACGCGTCCCGGCACAACGTGAACTCACAAGTCAGTGGCGACAAGCCTTCTTCAATGCAGTTTCGCAGTTGGGAGAGGGTAAACATGCGGGTTCCTTCAGGGCGTAAAGTTCGACCCCTGAAGGGTATTGCTTGGCCTTCGCGGCAATAAGGCGAATTCGCACTAGCTGTACTAGTGCATTTGCACTGGCGAGGGCTACTTTTTAACCCGCAGCTCACCGGCAAACAGCCCGCGTTCACGGGCCCAGACGATTGCTGCGCTGCGGCTGTGCACACCCAGTTTGGAATACACCGTGGCCACATGGTTACGCACCGTGTTGGGCGCCAGTTTCAAGCGCGAAGCGATCTCCTTGTCAGCCAGGCCTTCGCAGATCAGACCCAGCACATCGCGCTCTCGGGCGGTGAGGTCGGTGAAGGCGATATTGGGTTGGCTGGGGCTGTTGACGCTCTTGGCGTTGGCCAGTTTTTCGATGAGGGTCTGGCTGAACCAGGAGGCGTCCTGCATCACTTCTTCGATGGCCGCCACCAGTTCCAGCTCCGAGCGTTTGCGTTCGGTGATGTTCATCATCACCAGCAGATAGCAGGGCACGTCTTGGATGATCACTGTGTCGGCGGAGACCACGCAGTCGATCACCTCGTTGCCTTTCTTGCGCACCTTGAGGTCCTGGCCGTCGAGGTTGCCGGCCTTTTCCAGGTTGGCGAACAACTGCGCGGACGCCTGCGGGCTGTCGATAAAGTCGATGTCTTCGATGGATTTACCGATCAGCTCCTCGCTGGTATAGCCGGTGATGCTCATGAAGGCTTCGTTGATGTCCACCACCTGGCGGTTGGCGGCGCTGCACACCAGGGTGGGCACCGGCGTCAGGCGGAACGATTTAGCGAAGCGCTCCTCACTCTGGCGCAGGGCGATTTCCGCCTTTCGGCGCGGCTCCAGGTCCATGAAGGAGAACAGCATGCAGTCCTCTTCGTTCATATCCAGCGGTTGCCCCGCGACGATCACCAGTTTGCTACCGCCCTCGGGCAGTTTCAGTTCGGCCTGCATTTGCGGGATGGTCGCGCCTTCGCCCAACCGCTGGATGGCCAGGTCCTTGCGCTCGGCCTGTTCCAGCACATCCAACTCGTACACCGACTTGCCGATGACCTGGTCGCGGTTGTAGCCGGTCATCTCCAGAAAGCCCTGGTTCACCTTGATATAACGCAAGTCGCTCAGGCGACAGATCACCGCCGGCGCCGGGTTGGCGTTGAAGGTTTTTTCGAAGCGCTGTTCGGCGCTGGCCCACTCGGTGGCGTCGCTGAGGATCAGCACCAGCAATTCCGGCTCACCGTGGGAGTCACTGATCACCAGGCTGCGCAGGCGATGCACCCAGGTTCTGTCGGCGTCGTCGGTGGGGGAAACTTCCACCACCACGTCACTGAACTCTTCGCCAGCGGCGACGCGGGCGAGGGGGTAGTTCTCCAACAGCACCGGGTGGTTGTTGCGATAGCGCAGGGCAAATCGTTTGGCGTAGGCCTGGGTATTGGCACCCAGTGCAGCGACGTCATCGATGCCGTGCATGTTCAGCGCAGCTTCGTTGGCCCAGAGGATGGTTTGGTCGACTTCCGCGAGGATGATGCCGTCGGATACCCCGGAGACAATCTGCTGCAGTTGGCGGCGGTTGGTTTCTTTGGCGAGGACATCCTGGGTCATGGTTTCTCCGGGTTTTGGACGCGTGGAATTACGACACCGGGGCTTCAGGATAGTGCAGACCAATTGCCTGGGATGGGGTGCAAATGCACTATGCAGCCCGGTGCATTTGCGCGGGGACGAGCGGTACTTGGCTCGCCAGACTGAGGCGGTCAATAACGCAAAAAGGATCAATCATGACCCCTGTCTATGAAACCAACCGTTCGCCGTTTCGCGTGTCCTGGAGTGCGGTACTGGCCGGGAGTGCAATTGCCCTGGTGAGTTACCTGGTGCTGAGTGTGTTGGGCACCGCCATCGGCGCCAGCGCCGTCGACCCCATGCAAGCCGGCAACCCTTTGAGTGGGTTTGGCACGGGAGCCGGGATCTGGCTGTTTGTCTCGACCCTGGTCGCTGTTGGCCTCGGCGCCTTTGTGGCCGGCCGCACGGCCCCTGATCGCGGCGGCCTGCACGGCGTCCTGACCTGGACCCTCACCACGCTGCTCACCACCTGGCTGCTGGCGGGCTTGGCCGCCAGTGTCGTCGGCACCGCCGGCAATGTGGTAGGTAAAGGTCTGTCGGCTGCCGGCAGCGGCATTGCTGCGGTAGCACCGGGCATTGGCGACAGCGTCAAGCAGCAGTTGAACGAGCAGGGCATCCAATTGGACTGGAACAGCCTGCAAGGCGAGTTGGACACCTTGCTCAAGCAAAGTGGCAAGCCTGAACTGGACCCGGCCAACGTCGAACAGAAAACCGACCAGGCCGCTGCCGATGGCAAGCAGTCGGCGACCGCCGCAGCCAGCAACCCTGCCCAGGCTGGCGATGCGTTGAAGCAATGGTTCGAACGCGTCAAGGCTTCCGGTGAGCCCGCGCTGAATGCAGCGGACAAAGACGCATTGGTCAATATCGTTGCGGCCCGCACCGGCAAGAGCAAGGAAGAAGCGACCCAGATCGTCGACAACTACGCCCAGGCCTATCAGCAGGCCATGCAAAAGGTTGACGAACTGAAGCAACAGGCCGAGCAGAAAGCCCGTGAAGCCGGCGAAGTCGCGGCCAAACAGCTCTCCCGTGCGGCCTGGAGCACCTTGGCCATGCTGTTGTTGGGCGCGGCCTTGAGCTTCCTGGTAGGGCGGATGGCCCTGACCACGCGCCGAGTGCCGTTGGCTTAACAATGCGTGCAGCAGGGACGCTGCTTTTCACTGGCAGCTAACATGCGAGTGTCAGCATTCCAATACCCACCGGCAATGCCTGGCGATGCGTGATCGTGATTTTGATCTGGCTTTTGATCTGGCCTTTGATCTGGCCTTTGATCTGGCCTTTGATCTGGCCTTTGATCTGGTTTTTGATCTGGCTTTTGATCTTAGGCGCCCCGTCAAACACGCTGGCCGGAATTCGACAGGGATTTGGGGGGTAAACCGGCAGGGATGCCGGTTTAGCCGCCCCGCGCCATGGATGGCGCGTGGCGGCGGCCCCCCAAATACCTGGCGGATTACGGGCACACCGAGCCTAAGCGAGGTGCCGAGTGTTGGGGCAAGAGCGTTTTGCTTACTTTTGCGCTTTTCAAAAGTGAGCCGCCGTAAGGGCGGAACCCATAGCAGCCGTTACCCAAATAACGGATATGTACCCGGTCAGATCCAACATCCAGGTCGGCTGTCAGGCCGCCTTCGCAGGCAAGCCAGCTCCCACATTTGGAGCGTGGGGTGGCAGTTAGAGAGTGGTGGCTGCCAGGCCGCTTTCGCAGGCAAGCCAGCTCCCACATTTGGATCGCGGGGCAACAGTTGGAGAGTGGTGGCTGTCAGGCCGCCTTCGCAGGCAAGCCAGCTCCCACATTTGGAGCGTGGGGTGGCAGTTAGAGAGTGGTGGCTGCCAGGCCGCTTTCGCAGGCAAGCCAGCTCCCACATTTGGATCGCGGGGCAACAGTTGGAGAGTGGTGGCTGTCAGGCCGCCTTCGCAGGCAAGCCAGCTCCCACATTTGGATCGCGGGGTGACAGTTAGAGAGTGGTCGGCTGTTAGGCCGCTTTCGCAGGCAAGCCAGCTCCCACATTTGGAGCGTGGGGTGGCAGTTAGAGAGTGGTGGCTGCCAGGCCGCTTTCGCAGGCAAGCCAGCTCCCACATTTGGATCGCGGGGCAACAGTTGGAGAGTGGTGGCTGTCAGGCCGCCTTCGCAGGCAAGCCAGCTCCCACATTTGGATCGGGGGGTGACAGTTAGAGAGTGGTCGGCTGTTAGGCCGCTTTCGCAGGCAAGCCAGCTCCCACATTTGGATCGCGGGGCAACAGTTGGAGAGTGGTGGCTGCCAGGCCGTCTTTGCAGGCAAGCCAGCTCCCACATTTGGATCGCGGGGCAACAGTTGGAGAGTGGTCGGCTGTCAGGCCGTCATTTCCAGCAAGCCGGCTCCTACAAGGGATTTGTCTTCACGAAACCCGGTTTAAGGCCGAACACCTCCACGCCTTGGGCCGTCGCTTGCCCCGTGGTCACCTTCACCCGCTCCACCGGCTTATCCATCGCCTCGCGGTATTCGACCGTCTTATCCGCCCGAATTGCCTGGCTCGGAATCACAATCGCCTGCGCATTGTTGTACGTCACAATGGTCAACCGCGCGCTCATCCCCAGCCGTACCCGCTGCAACTGCTGCGGCGTGAGCCTGGGGATCGACAAGGTCACTGGAAACTGCGCGCTGCCCTGGCTGTCACTGGCAATCGCCAAGCCACTCACCACGCTCACCGAACCGGTCAGCCGCTCGCCATCAAAACCATCCCCCAGCACTTCCACGGCCTGGCCCTGGTGCAGCTGGTTAATATCCAGCTCCGACACCTTGGCGACGATTTTCAGCCGTTCGATATTGGCCAGGCCGAACAGTACCTGACCCTGGCTGACCTTGCTGCCGGCCTGCACCGGGGCATTGTTGTTGCCGCCGCCCTGGGGTGACGTATTGCCGGGCGGCGGCACCACGATCCCGGAGAATGGCGCCTTCACGTCCTGGCCTTCGAGCAACCTGTGCAGGGCGTCGTATTTCACCGTGGCGTTGGTCAACTCCATATCGGCGATCTGGCGGTATTCGCCCTTGCCCTGGTCGATGGCCTGCTGCAGTTCGCTGCGGGCGGAGGCAAGGTCGAGCTGTTGCTGCTGGGTCTGTTGCTTGAGGTCGTCCAGTTCATTGCGCGGGATGATGCCGCGCTTGAACAGGTTTTCGCTTTCGGTGAGTTTGCGCTGGGTGTTGCCAGCGGTCATTTCAGCCGTGCGCAGGCTGCGGCGGGCGCGGCTGACAGCGGGGCTGCTGTCCCAGTCCTGCATCTCTTGCACGGTGCGCCGGGCCTTGAGCTGGGTGGAGAGGGCGTCACGCAGTTGCACCTCCAGGGTCGCCGGGTCCATGCGCAACAGTACCTGGCCGGCTTCGACGCGCTGGCCTTGCTCCACCAGGTTGGCTTGCACATTGCCGTCAAAGGGGGCAGTGAGGGTGATGGTGGTGTCGGGCTCGATCTTGCCCACCAGGCCGATCTGGTGCACCAGCGCGTCGGGCTTGACGGCCAGCCACTGATCGGTGGCGCTGGCCGGGTCTGAAGCCGGGCTGCGCAGGGCCAGGCCTGCACCGCCCAGTAGCACGATCAACACAGCACCCAGCAGGCGTTTCTGATTAGTAGTCATTGAGGGCGATTTCCCAACTTTCCAGCGTCATGCCCAGGGTCAAGTCGAGCTGGGTCTGGGCGTTCAAATAAGCAATCAGCGCATTGAGCTGCGCGTTTTCGGCGTTGCGCAGGTCGGTCTCGTAGCTCAGCACCTGGAAGTTGGTGGAGCGCCCGGCACTGAGTTTTTCCCGCTCGATCTCGATCTTGCGCCGCGACAGTTCCACCGCCCGCTGGGAGATTTCATATTGGCGCCAGCGGGTGCCGAGGTCGCGCACCACGTCGTTGACGCTGCGTTCCAGTTCCTGGCGCGCGTCGGTGATGCGGATCTCCTGGTCCTCCACATTCACCCGCGCGCGCACTTCGGCCTGGCGCGTGCTGATATCGCCGATGGGAATTTGCACCTGCACCCCAGCGTAGCTGTCCCAGGTGCGATTGTTGGAGCGGCCGGCATCGTTGTCGTAGGCGTCACGTACCTGGTTGGCGCCGGCCACCAGGTCCACCTGCCAGCGGCCGGAGTCCTTGGCGATCACCAGGTTAAGGTCAGCCTGCTGGCTGCCGAGCAAGGCGGCGAGATACTCCGGTTGCTGGGTCTGCGCGAGGTTGAAGGCCTGGCGCTTGTCGATCTGCATGGGCCTGGCCTCCAGGGCTTCGGTGGCGCGGATCGGCGTGGACAGGTCCAGGGCCAGCAGGCGCAGCAGGGCCAGGCGGCTGGTGTCCAGTTGGTTCTGCGCTTCTTCGACACCCAGTTGCTGGGTGGCGATATCGGCTTCGGTCTGGACGATTTCGAATTCGGCCATGCGCCCGGCACTGATCAGCGCCTTGTTCACTTCCAACAAGGTGCCGGAACGCTTGAGGGCATCCTGCACGATGCTCAGTTGCTCCTGGGCGCGCAGCAGTTCGCGGTAGGTGGCGATGATCTGGCTGATGGTCTGTGCCACGGTGGCCTTGAGGTTCAGGCGGTTGGCCTGCTCCGACAGCCGCGACAGGCGCAGCGGCGCGGTGGTGGCATCCCAGCCGGCACCGCGCAGCAGCGGTTGGATGATAGCCAGGTCCAGGCCGTCGCTGCGGTAGCGGCCGGCGCGGTCGGCGGTGTTCAGTTGCTGGGTCCAGGCCATGCTCAGGCGCGTGCCGTACTCGCTAAGCAGGCTGGTGGCCGGCGCCACGTTGGCATTGCGCGCGTTGTCGGCGGAGCCACGGGTGCTGCGGTAGTAACTGTTGAGGGTGAGCTTGGGGTTGAACACATCTTCGGCCACGCGCAGGTCGAATTTCTGCGCCACCCGTTGCAGGTACGCGCTGCGGATCGCCGGGTTGTTGCGCAGGCCCAGGTACACCGCATCGCCGAGCGTCAGGGTGGTGACCTGGGCATTCAGCGAGACACTGCGGTCGTAGCCGCTGCGCGTGGTGCTCGGCGCCGACGGTTTGATCACCACGTCGGCGGCCATGCCCGGTAGGCTGACCAGCGCAAGCCACAGCAGCCACCTATTCATCGCGCAGGGCCTCCACCGGCTGCAGCCGTGAGGCCGAGACCGCCGGGTAAATGCCGAAGAACAGCCCGACCAGCAACGTACTGCCCACCCCCAGCGGCAAGGCGGCGACGGCCAGGGCAAACTCCCAGCCCGACAGCCAGGCATACAGCCAGGCGGCGGTCATGCCCAGGACCGCGCCGCACAGTGCGCCAACGGCGGTGAGGGTCACGGCTTCGAGCAGGAACAGGTTGCGGATATCCCGCTGGCGCGCGCCCAGTGCCATGCGGATACCGATCTCGCGACGCCGCTCCGACACGTTCATCAGCATCACGTTCATCACCCCCACGCCGCCACCCACCAGGGAGATCGCGCCGAGGGCCAGCAGCAGATAGGCGAAGGTGCGACTTTGCCGGGTCATGCCGTCGATCATTTGCTGGGGCACCTGGATGTCTGCATCGTGTTCGGGAAGCTGAGGGCTCAAGGCGGCGGCTGCGTCCTTGGCAATTCGTTCCATGTCCTGGCCGGGTGTGGCGCGGATGATCACGTTGCCGATTTGCGGCGTGGCATAGATACGGCGCATGCCTTCGGCGGGGATGAACAGCGACTCGTTGGCCTGCACCGGCATCAGCATCGCTCGGGGCTGGTTGCGTAGGATGCCGACGATCAGGAACAGGTAGTCGTTGATGCGCACGCGGTCGCCCAGTTGCAGCGGGTCGCCTGGCGCTCCCAAGGCCTGGGCCAACTGATCGCCGATCACGCTGTAGGTCTCGTTGGCATCGAAGCTCGATAGGAAACGCCCCTGGTGCACCGCCAGGCGCATGGCGTCCTTGATGTCTGGCGTGCTGCCGACAAAGTTGGCGTTGACGGTCCGGCCATGAAACACGATAGGCCCGCTGAATAACGTGAGGGCGCCGATATGGGCAATGCCCGGCACGGTCTGGCGTACCGCGTCCAGATCGAGGCGAGCGGGCATCGGGGCACTGCTGCCGCCTTTGGGCGGGAACTGGGCGATCAGGGTGTCGGTGCCCATGTCCTTGAAGATCATCGCGGCATCCACCGCCGCGTTGTGGCCGATATTGATCAGCGCCACCACCGACGAACTGCCGATCACGATCCCCAGCAATGCCAGGATCGAGCGCTTGCCCAGGGTGCGCAGGCTGATGAATGCTTCATGCAGCAGTTGGCTGAGGCTCTGTTCGACCCGCAGGCGGTTGTTTACCTGCTGGGTCATAGGCAACCGGCCTCTTGCACCACACCGTTGCGCACCAGGATCTTGCGTTCCAGGCGCTCGGCAATGTGCGGGTCGTGGGTGACGATGATCAGCGTGACCTGTTGCTCGCGGTTCAGCCCCAGCAACAGGTCCATGATCTCCTGGGCCGTGGTGCTGTCGAGGTTACCGGTGGGCTCATCCGCAAGGATGACCGAGGGCTTGCCCACCAATGCCCGCGCGATGGCCACGCGTTGGCGTTGGCCACCAGAGAGATCGGCGGGGCGATGGTGGGCGCGGTCGCCCAGGCCGACTTGCTCAAGCATGCGCAAGGCCTGTTCCACGGATTCATGCCGCGATACGCCGCGATAGCTCAAGGGCAGGGCGACGTTATCCAAGGCGCTGAGGCGTGGCAGCAGGTTGAAACTCTGGAACACGAAGCCGATTTGCTGGTTGCGGATCGCCGCCAGTTGGTCGGGCGTGGCATTGAAAATATCGTGGCCGGCAAAGTGGTACTGGCCGCAGTTGGGCAGGTCGAGCAGGCCAAGGATATTGAGCAGGGTACTTTTGCCGGACCCGGACGCGCCGAGGATGCCGCAGCTGTCGCCGCTGGCGATGGACAGGCAGACATCATTAAGAATGGACAGGTGTTGCCCGGCCAGCTGATAGCTTTTGCCGATGCCTTGCAGTGAAATCAAGCCTGGGTGCGCGGGGGTATCTGTCATCATGACTACGCCTTCAGTCTCGACGGTGCCGTGCTGCCCCGGAAAAGCCTTTTTACAATTTCGGGAGCCACCTGGTAAGCGTCACGGACTGGTTTTATTTCTTGTTTTTAAAATATTGTTTGAATACTAACCGTGTTCCAGCGCCTTCGCCAGCCATGGATATAGAGCGGTTTCATCCTTTGAAACGATTTCTTCAACGCGCCAGCAGGCCACTCACAAACCTTTCGACTAGCCTCAGCGCGCCCGGCTGCAAAGGCTTTCGATCATATGGCGGTGTGTCACTACTTGCTTTCGGACGAAGGCCCCGGTATAAAAAATCAAATTATTTTTTAAAACAATATTTCCCACGTGGAACTTCTATGGTCGCGAAGAAAGTCAGCGCTCCAAACATTACCAAGACTCGACTGCTGGATGCGACAGAGGCTCTCTTCATAAAGTACGGATACGACGCGGTTTTGTTGCGGCAGATTACCGAGCGTGCCCAGGTCAACCTGGCGGCGGTGAACTACCACTTCGGGGACAAGGATTCCCTGATGCAAACCCTGCTCAAGCAGCGCCTGGAGCCGCTCAACGAGCAGCGCCTGGAACTGTTGGCCCGCTGCGAGGCGGAGTCCGATGGCCCGTTGGACTGCGACACCTTGCTTGGCGTGCTGTTCGCCCCGGCCATGGGCCTGGAGCGCAGCGACCCGGCCAGCGCCAGTGGGGAAGGGCGCTCGTTCATCCGTTTCCTGGGGCGGGTGTACAGCGACACCTCGCCGTTTATCCAGGAATACCTCAAGGTGCATTACCAGCCGGTGTTCCAGCGCTTCTTCGAAGCCTTCGCCCTGGCCCTGCCGGACCTGCCGCGCAATGAACTGGGGGTGCGCCTGCAATTTGCCCTCAAGGCGATTTCCGGGGTGATGGCGGGCACTGAACTGCGCCTGCTGATGAACTCCATGAGCCTGGGCCGCCCGGCCACGGATGCCGAGGTGATGGCCAAGTTGATCACTCTGGTGTCGGCGGCGATTCGCGTGCCGCAGCAAAGCCCGGAAGCCGAAAACGCGCTGGCGAGGGTGCTGGATACCCAGCGGGCCATTCGCGAGCAGGCGGCACCTGCCAGCAAAGCCGCACGCTGATACCTGTAGGCGCCGGCTTGCCGACGCCTACAGCGACGGTGGGAGTGGCTGAGCGAAAATCAGGCAAAAAAAAGCCCGCTGGGGCGGCGGGCTTGATGTGCAACATTTGTAACGGATGAGGCTTCACCCTACGTCTCGGGATGTGAATAAAACGTGAAAAATATGTAAGAGAAAGTGTGAAAGTATTTTTCTTGGTAAAAACCCCAACGGCCCACCTTTCTAGATCTTCCAATGCCCGGCGCTTTTCGCCAGGCGCTGGCGCATCGCATCCACGTTTGCTGCCAGTTGCACCGTCAACAACCGGTATCCGTCCAGCGCGCTGTACACCGGCGCATCCAGCGTAGGTTCGGTGCCGTTGATGTGACTGGGCCGCTCCAACCGCTCCGTCACACCCGACTTCAACGCCCGTGCCATTCCCACCAGTTGCACGCGAATCTGCCGATGCTCGGCCCTCAACATCACTTGCATTCGCGCCATCGCCTGCTCATCCCGTGGATCGGGGCGGGTATTGCCAAGAATCTCCAGGGTGCTGATACACATGCGCAGGTGGCGCTGGATCGCGTCCAGCTCCGTCATCGAAATGCGTACTTCCTTGGACACCGACGGCATCAATGAGCGCAGTTGCAACATCGCCGCATTCAAGCGGTTGAGCAGTTTCAGGTGTTCGTCATCGGTGACCGACTGGCCATTGATGATCCGGCTGTAGATCGCCGCGCAGTCGCGCAAAGCGCTGGCCAGGTTGTAGCGCCACGAGTACACCGCGTACAGCGGCAGGGCGAAGGAGAAGGCCAGGGCCAGGACGATGCCGATCAGGATGTCGACGGTGCGCCACAGGCCGTCCGAGATCGGGTTGTCGCCGTGCCCGGCAACGATAAACACCGTGATCGCTGACAGCAGCGCGATGTAGCCGCCTTTGCCGATGGCGTGGTAGGAAAAGAACCCGCACACCGCCGACATCAACAGGTAGGTCAGGAACGGCTGGCCGAAGTAAGCCTGTTGCACCACCAGCAGCAAACCGACGCTGGCGCCGATCAAGGTACCGTAGGCGCGCTCCACGGCTTTCTTGCCGATATTGCCGTGGTGCTGCAACCCGCCTATCACGATCAACATGGTCACCGACGCCCACTCACCGTGGGGCAGGTTGATGCCGGTGGTCAGCAGGATCGTCGCCAGCAAACCGATGGACACGCGCACGGCGTGAATCAACTTGGCATGGCGATAGCGGCGGTAGGGGTCGAGCAAGGGGCGTAGCAGGCGCCGGGCAAACAGAGGTAGGTGCAGATTCATCGGTATTAAAGTGGCCTCGATTGTATGAATGTGCGCGATCAAATGTGGGAGCGGGCTTGCTCGCGAATACGGTGGGTCAGCCAATACATCCGCTGCTGGTACACCGCATTCGCGAGCAAGCCCGCTCCCACAATGTGTTTGGCGCCGTTCTTAGAAAATGTAGTCGGTGGTCAGGAAGCTCGAGTCACGGTTGCGCAGGATGTCGCTGACCAGCGCCTTGTTGCTTTCCTGGAACTTGGTCGCCACCAGCGTGCGGATCGAGAACACGCGCAACGCGTCATGTACCGACAGCGTGCCCTCGGCCGAGTTCTTGCGCCCGTTGAACGGAAAGGTGTCCGGGCCGCGCTGGCACTGGGCATTGATGTTGATACGCCCGACCTGGTTGGCGAAGGCGTCCACCAGGCGCCCGACTTCCACGGCGTTGGTGCCGAAGAGGCTCAGTTGCTGGCCAAAATCCGAGTCCAGCACGTACTCGATGACCGTCTCCAGGTCACGGTAAGGCACGATTGGCACCACCGGGCCGAATTGTTCCTCGTGGTACACGCGCATTTGCGGGTTCACCGGGTACAGCACCGCCGGGTAGAAGAACGACCCGCGGCTTTCACCACCGTGCTCATTCACCACCTTGGCACCGTGTTGCGCGGCATCGGCAACCAGGCTGTTGAGGTAATCGACCTTGCCCACTTCAGGCAATGGCGTCAGCGCCACACCGTCTTCCCACGGCATGCCGGGTTTGAGCGTGGCCACCTTCTTATTGAATTTGTCGATAAAGCTGTCGACGACGTCTTCATGCACGAACAGGATTTTCAACGCGGTGCAACGCTGGCCGTTGAACGACAAGGCGCCGGTGACTGCTTCACTGACCGCATTGTCGAGGTCCACCTCCGGCAGCACGATGCCGGGGTTTTTCGCATCCAGGCCCAGCGCCGCACGCAGGCGGTGTAGTTTCGGGTGCAGCTTTTTCAAATCGCTGGCGGCCTTGTTGGTGCCGATAAACGCAAAGATATCGATCTTGCCGCTGGCCATCAGCGCGCTGACGGTTTCGCGGCCGCTGCCGTAGATCACGTTGATCACCCCGGCCGGAAAGCTGTCGCGGAAGGCTTCCAGCAACGGTCGGATCAGCAGCACGCCGAGCTTGGCCGGCTTGAACACCACGGTGTTGCCCATGATCAGCGCCGGGATCAGCGTGGTGAAGGTTTCGTTCAGCGGGTAGTTGTAGGGGCCCATGCACAATGCCACGCCCAGCGGTACGCGGCGGATCTGGCCGAGCGTGTCCTGCTCCAGCTCGAAGCGGCTGGAGCGGCGGTCCAGCTCTTTGAGGGCATTGATGGTGTCGGTGATGTAGTCGCAGGTGCGGTCGAACTCTTTCTGCGAATCCTTGAGGTTCTTGCCGATCTCCCACATCAGCAACTTGACCACCGCATCGCGTTGCTCACGCATGCGCCGCAGGAACGCTTCGACATGTTGGATGCGATCGGCCACGCGCAGGGTCGGCCATTCACCCTGGCCACGGTCATAGGCGCGCACGGCGGCGTCGAGGGCGGTAAGAGCGGTGTCGGCATCCAGCAGCGGTGTGCTGCCGATGTGCACGCGCTCGTCGCCCAGTTGCACCGGGCTTTGCACTTTGGCCAAAGGGCCATTCCATACCCGCAACTGGCCGTCGACCAGGTAATCACGCTGTTCAATGGGCGTGCCGAGCTGGAACTGTTCGGGAATCGCTGCGGCGGAGGCGGGAAACAGCTGGGCGAGCAGGTTGCTGGTGGTCATGTCGCTACCCCTGGAATAGTTGCAAAACATGACTAGAGAGTCACCCAACAACAGGCTCTATGGCAAGGCTTGCGCGCTTTCTTGTTCGCTGCGCTGCGCCTGAAGGTTAAACTGCCCGGCTTTCTTGAAGGAGTTCACATGAGTCACTACCAGCCGGGCATTCTTGCCGCACCGGTGCCGTTGCAGGCACGCCATCTGTTTTTTGCCGTGGAGGCCCTGGCAGCCGTGCCCGCTGCGCTGGATGCGCTGGTGCCGTTGGCCGATTCGGCGGCAGTGGTCGGTTTTGGCGAGCCGCTGGTCAGCGCACTGGGCGCCCGCATTGATGGCCTGCGCACATTCCCCACGCTCAGCGGGCCGGGCGCGCATAACCCATCGACCCAGCAGGCCTTGTGGGTGTGGCTGCATGGCGAGGATCGCGGTGAATTGCTGTTGCGCAGCCGCGCCGTGGAAAAGGCCCTGGCCCCGGGCTTTCGCCTGGTGCAATCGACCGAAGGCTTTCGCTACAAGACCGGTTTTGACTTGACCGATTACGAAGACGGCACCGAAAACCCTCACGACGACGCCGCGGTTGAAGCCGCGTTGACCGACAGCGGCGCCAGCTTTGCCGCGATCCAGCAGTGGCAGCATGACCTGGATGGGTTTGCGGCGTTGCCTGCGCAAGAGCGCGATCACATTATTGGCCGCCGGCATGGTGATAATGAAGAGTTGGAGGATGCTCCCGAGTCGGCTCACACCAAGCGCACCGCGCAGGAGAGTTTCACGCCCGAAGCCTTCGTGGTCCGTCGCTCGATGCCGTGGGCCGAGAACGGCCAGGCCGGGTTGATGTTTCTTGCGTTCGGGCATTCGTTCGATGCGTTTGAAGCCCAGTTGCGGCGGATGAGTGGGTTGGAGGATGGGATTGTCGACGGGTTGTATCGCGTAAGTACGCCGTTGACGGGGGGTATTACTGGTGTCCGCCGATCAAGGATGGGCATTTGGATCTGAGCGCGGTTTTTGCCTCGGTGTAAGTCCAAACTTTCGCCGCGCTGTCAATTCAAACCGTAGGAGCCGGCTTGCCAGCGGCTCCTACAGGCGGTGGTGTAGTGGTGGGCTAGATCACGCCGCAGGCTACGCGCTCGCCGCCACCGCCCATCGACAGGGTTTGAGATCGGGGCCGAAGATCAGGCCATCATCTGTTCTGTATACCCATCTGTGCAAACAGCGGCACCCTCCCGGCGCCTCGGCAATGGCGGCAGGCATACACGCCCAACACCACCGGTTCTTTCACCAGCGCCTTTGGCGTGCGTTCGAACCAGGTCGGCGCGACAAAGCGATAACCCAACCCCGGCGCCGTGGCGATATAGAACGACTCATCGTCGCCCAGGGTGCGGCGCAGTGTTTTTATCTGCGTGCGCAGGTTGCATTCCTCCACCACCAGCTTAGGCCAGGCGATGTCGAGCAGTTCGGTTTTCTGCAGCAGTTCGCCGGGCCGTGAGGCGAGGGCGATCAGCAGGGTCAGGGCGCGGTTGCCCAGGTTCACCGGCTGACCATGCTTGAGCAGTTGATGGCGCTTGGGCATCAGTCGATAAGGGCCGAAGTGAATCTCTGTGCAACCGTCGTCTTCGAGGAGAGTTCTGGATGAATAATTCATGTCGGTCATAGATCACCTGGAAGTTTTTTCAGAGTAAGCCCGCCTGCACACGAGTCCTTTGGTTATTAGTGCAGTTGCACTAACAGGCGCGGGGGAAAGTTATTCGCCAAGCAAGTAGGCTGCTTGGGACGAGTTATCAAACGCGATGATTAAGTCGCTTCTGTTACAAATCGAAATATCTATAAAGTTTGGCAAAAGGCTATTAGCGAAAAATGTGAAGTCGTCGCGAAAATAAACGCCACGCCTTGCTTTGTCGGTCGTATTTATTACCTCTTGTTGTTCACTTTTGTTCGGGTGATGGCGTGTAAGTGCCCGTAAACAGCGGCCTGTAGCGTGTTTTTATTTTTTAATGAAAGTTCCATGCCTTGCCGGCGATGAGTTTTTCTCAACGCCAGGTTGAGCCAAACCTTTCACAGCGCCTGCGTGAGACGTTTCACAAGCTTTCACAGCGAAGGCGTTTTGATCGTGAGTAGTATGGATCCCATGCAAACCAACGGCGGTTCGAAGGCTCACTGTCTGACGTTTTGGGCATTCACCGGTTTGCATACTTTCAGCGTGCTGTTGCGCAACTGAAATAACTTCCCTATCGATGCAAGGAGATGAACATGGCTGATGTCCCACCAGTAAAAGCAGGCGGCGCCGACGACGCTATCGCGAAGATGGAAGCGACCTTCAACATGGCTATCGAGAAGTCGGCCAAGATCACCGAAATCAGCACCGCGAAAAAAGCGGAGCTCGACGCCACCAAACAGCGTCCGCAGAACTGATTCGCCAAACGGGCGGCGCCGGCGCTGCCCGTTTACCTCCCAAGTCCCGTTTTTATCCTGATTCTTGACCCCGTTGCACAGGCTCAAGGGGGCAAACCCGACTATGACAGCCCTGATTTCCCTGGGTCCGGTCGCCGCTACTGGCGCACCGACCCTGACGGTGACCGGCGGTTTGCATCAGGGCAGTTCCCTGGTGCTCGACCAGCCTGTCTACACCATCGGCGCCGACCTGGCGGCTGATTTGGTGCTCAGCGATCCCGGCATTGCCGGCCTGCATTTGCGCCTGCGTTTTGAGGGCGGCCAAGTGGCCGTCGAAGCGTTGGGCGGCGACGTACTGATCGCCGGCAATGTGCGAATCCCCCACGGCAGCGGCCATCGCGCGCGGTTGCCACTGCAGCTGCGTATTGGCACGGCGGGTGTGAGCCTGGCCTTGCCTGGCGGTGCTGAAAAACCGTCGGACGCGCCACGTAAATTGACCCCCTGGATTGTCGCGTTCGTCCTGCTGTTTATCTGTGCCGGTGCGCTGGCAGTGCGTAGCGAAGCGCCACTGCTGCCCGCAACCGCCGCCGCCGAGGTTGCGCCGGTGAAAAAAGCCTCCCGCGAGCAAGCCAAGGCCTGGTTGGAACAGCAACTGCAAGCCGCCCACCTGGACACCGTGAAGGTCAGCAACAGCAACGGCCAACTCAGCGCCACCGGCACCTTCGAACAGTCGCAAAAACCGCAGTGGCTGGCCTTGCAGCAAGCCTTCGACCAGCGTTACGGCCAGCAGATCGTGCTCAACCCGCGCGTCGCCGTGCGCGCCGATGCAGCCGCCCCGCGGGTGCGCTTCCAAGCCGTATGGTTCGGCCCCCACCCCTACGTGATCAACGACAGCGGCAAGCGCCTGTACCCCGGCGCGGCGCTGGCAGACAACTGGGTGCTGGAGCGCATCGAAAACAACCAAGTCATCCTCGCCCGTGGCGCGGAGCGCTTCACCTTCACCCTATGAGCTCACGCATGAAAGTCGAACCCCGCCCGCTCATCCCCAGTGACGTACGCAGCGCGCCAGTCGAAGCCGTGCGCCCGGTCAACTCGCGTCAGGCCACCGCGTTCGAAGCGGTGCTCAAGACCCGCAAGACCCAAACCCGCCGCTCCCTGCGCAGCGATCTGGAAGCACTCACCAGCGCCGCCGGCGTCGACTCGCTGCTGTTCGGCAGTGCCCGTTCCCTGGAACTGCTGGAGCACGTGATGGAACACATCCTGCCAAGCCTGGACGCCGAGTCCCACATCAAGGCGTTGGCCGTCGAACTGATCAGCGAAGAAATCGAGATGCGCCGCACCCTCGCACAGCAACGCTCGGAGGTACACGCCTGATGGCCCGCGATAACGACGACGCCGTGCAACTGCTCAAGGGCATTGGCGAACTGTACCGGCGCAACGGCCAGTCCCAGCGCGCCCTGGTGATGTTGCTGATCGCCGTCAACGTCGCGCCCAACGACGGCGTGCTGCTGCGCTCGCTGGTGCTGGCCTTCACCGACAGCGGCGACCCGGCCCGCGCCCTTGGCGCCCTGGACCGCTTGGTGGCGCTCGAAGGCGAGTCCGCCAGCCTGATGCTGCTACGCGCCCGTGCCCTGTGGTACGGCGAACGCAAGGACGAAGCGCGCCAATGCTTCAAGCGCTACCTGGCCGCACGCAGGGCCGGCGCATGAGTGCACTCAACCGCCTGAACAACCTGGCGCGCCTGGCTGCACAGCGCACTGACGTGATCATCGTCGCCTTTATGCTGATGGCGATTGTGATGATGATCATCCCACTGCCTACCTACCTGGTGGATGCGCTGATCGGCCTCAACATTGCCCTGAGCATCCTGATCCTGATCGTCGCGTTCTACATCGGCCATTCCGTGGAGTTTTCCGCGTTGCCGCCGCTGATCCTGCTCAGCACGCTGTTTCGTCTGTCCCTGTCGATCACCACCACGCGCTTGATCCTGCTGCATGGCGACGCCGGCCATATCGTCAAGGCCTTCGGCGACTTCGTGATCGCCGGCCAAGTGGTGGTGGGCATGGTGGTGTTCCTGATCATCACCGTGGCGCAGTTCGTGGTCATCACCAAGGGCGCCGAGCGTGTGGCGGAAGTGGCCGCGCGCTTCACCCTGGACGCAATGCCCGGCAAGCAAATGAGCATCGACAACGACCTGCGCAACGGCGATATCGACCAGCCCGAAGCACGCCGCCGCCGCTCGCGCCTGGAGCGTGAAAGCCAGATGTTCGGCGCGATGGACGGCGCGATGAAGTTTGTCAAAGGCGACGCCATCGCCGGTTTGGTGATCCTGGCCGTCAACCTGCTCGGCGGCATGCTGATCGGCATGATCGAGCGCGACATGCCATTCGGCGTGGCGGTGCACACCTACTCGTTGCTGACCGTGGGTGACGGCCTGATCGCCCAGATTCCGGCGCTGCTGATTTCCGTGGCGGCGGGCACCGTGGTCACCCGCGTCAACAGCGACGGCGAAGCCGGGGACCTGGGCAGCGAAATCATCAAGCAACTGGGCGCCAGCTACCGCGCGCTGGGCTTGACCGCGTTGATCATGATTGGCGTGAGCCTGTTGCCGGGTTTTCCGACCTGGGTGTTCCTCGGCTTGTCCCTGGTGTTTGGCGGCGCGGCATTCATGATGTATCGCCGGCATAACCGTCGGACTGATGAAGGTGAGGTGCTGGTCGAGGCACCGGAGCCAGCGGTCGAGGTGCACGCCGAGCTGGACGACAACCTGCCGCCTGATACCCGCGTAGTGCTGACCCTCGGCAGCGGCGTGTCCCAGAGCGCGCCGCGCCAGTTGCTGCGCCAGCGCGTCGAAGCGTTGTGCCACGACCTGCGCACCGACCTCGGCGTGGACGTGCCGGTGCCGGGCATCTACATGGAAGCCAAGGCCAGCCCAGGCAGTTTTCGCGTGTCCCTGGAGGGCGTGCCGGTGAGCGAAGGCGAATTGCCGATCAACTGCCTGCTGTTGCAGGACGACCCCGTGCACGTGCAGTTGCTCGACATCACCACGGTACAGGCCGATTCACCGCTCAATGGCCGCAGCGCCCACTGGATCGAGCGTCAGCATGAAGACACGTTGCGCAACGCCGGCATCGGTTTCCTGCTGCCCGACGAAGTCCTGCGCGGTGTGTTGGAACGCAGCCTGCGCCGCTACGCCGCCGACTTCCTCGGCATCCAGGAAACCCGCCTGTTACTGGAGCGCACCGAGGCGACGTACAGCGAACTGGTCAAGGAGGCCCTGCGCCTGGTGCCGCTGCAGCGGGTGGCTGAAACCCTGCGCTTGCTGGTCAGCGAAGGGGTGTCGATCCGCAACCAGCGCGCCTTGCTCGAAGCCATGGTGGAGTGGGGCGCCCGCGAAACCGACGCCGGGCGCCTGGCCGAACACTTGCGCGCGGCGTTGGCGCGGCAGATCAGCCATCAGTACGCCGACCGCAATCGGGTGATCGGCGCGCTGGTGCTGGCGCCAGGTCTGGAAGACCAGTTGCGCGGTTCCCTGCGTCGCCAGGAACCGCAGCGCGACCTGATCCCCGAAGAAGTCAGCCGCGCCTTGCTCGCCCAGCTGCGCCAGGCCTGCGAATACACCCGCGAGGTCAACAGCGCGGTGTTGCTGGTGCACCCGGAACTGCGCCGCAGCCTGCGTCGCCTGGTCTTGCGCGGTGAGTTGGAGCTGGCGGTGCTGTCGTTCCGCGAGCTGGCCACTGAGTACAACCTGCAAGCGCTGGTGACCATCAGCCTCACCGAGATTTCCAACCGCCGCGCGCCTGCCGCGGCTTCCGTCACTGCCCTGGCGTCTGCCTCATGATGCGTTTTTGCGTGCTGTTGCTGAGTGTTTTTGCGTGTGTGAGCCAGGCTCAGGAAATCGCTGCCGGCGCCGGTGGCTCGATCGCCCTGTCCTCGGGGGAGGGGCGCATTCTGCACTTTGTCGCGCCCGTGGATTCGGTGCTGGTGGCCGAACCGAATGTGGCCGACCTGCAAGTGGTGTCACCCGGCACGATCTATATCTTCGGCAAGGCACCGGGCAATACCAGCCTGATCGCCCTCGGCAGCGACGGCAAGCAACTGGCGAGCCTGACCCTGGCCGTCAGCAGTGGCAGCCAGGCGGTGACCACCCCCATGCAGGCCTTGCACCCCGGCAGTGGCGCGCAGGTCAGCGGCGCCGGCAACCGCTTGATCGCCAAGGGCACGCTGGGTTCGGTGGCGGAAGCGACGGACCTTAACGCGTTGCTCAACCCACAGGGCCAAGGCTTCCAGAGCGCGATCAACACCGCCGAGTACGCGGGGGCTGCCCAGGTAAACCTGCGGGTGCGGTTTGCCGAAGTGTCCCGCTCGGAGTTGCTGCACTACGGCGTGAACTGGAACGCGATGTTCAATAACGGCACCTTCTCGTTCGGCCTGATCACCGGTGGCCCGTTGGCAGCGGCGTCGGCGGGGGGCTTGGCGGCGGCGGGCGCCGGCTCGGGCAATGTGAATATCGACGGCATGCTCGACGCCTTGCAGGCCAACGGCGTGCTGCAGATTCTCGCCGAGCCGAATATCACCGCCATGACCGGCCAGACCGCCAGCTTCCTCGCGGGTGGCGAAGTGGCGATCCCGGTGCCGGTCAACCGTGACCTGGTGGGCATCGAATACAAGTCGTTCGGCGTGTCGCTGCTGTTCAATCCGACCCTGCTGCCCAACGGCCGCATCGCCCTGCAAGTACGCCCGGAAGTCAGCAGTGTGGTCAGCGGTGGCACCGTGGATTTCGGCAACTTCCATGTGCCGTCCTTCAGCGTCCGCCGCGCCGACACGCGGGTGGAAGTCGGCAGTGGGCAGACCTTCGCCATCGCCGGCCTGTTCCAGCGCGAAAGCAGCCAGGACATCGAGAAACTGCCGCTGCTGGGGGACCTGCCGATCCTCGGCAACCTGTTCCGCTCCAAGCGCTTCCAGCGCAATGAAACCGAGTTGGTGATCCTTATCACGCCCTATCTGGTTGAGCCGGTGCGCGGTCGCACCCTCGCCACGCCCCTGGACGCACAACCGGCTACCGCAGCGGCCACCGGACCGCGCAGCGGCGGGGCGTTCGGTTTCTACATGAATTGATCAGGGGGCCTGCCATGACTGCTTTGCGAGTGTTGATACTGTTGCCCCTGGCACTGATGGGTTGCCAGACCCATTTGGCGCCGACTTATTACTCGTCCGAATACCGCGCGGATGGCCTGCCGACCCAGTGTCAGCAACCGCCGGCCACCGACACCATCGGCCTGGGCGAAGACTTCAAGCCGACCCTGGCGTTGGGCTGCGCGAATAACTTGAACCTGATGCAGATGGTCGAGCGCAAGCAGGACCTGACCCAAGGCCGCCCGACCGGCCCGGCCATGGCCGCCCCCGTAGGCCGCGCCGCCCAGGTCTACATCGAAGGCTTCGACCGCGAACAGCTACAGCGCCGCAAAGACCAACAAGAAGCCAAGGCTGGCGCAGCGGGGGGCCAACAATGACCGCTTGTACGCTGATCCCATGCAGGAACTGGCTTGCCCGCGATAGCGGCCTCCCAGCCAACCCAAATCTACCTGACACCCCACATCCCAACTGTGGGAGCTGGCTCGCCCGCGATAGCGGCCTCCCAGCCAACCCAAATCTACCTGACACCCCACATTCCAAATGTGGGAGCTGGCTTGCCTGCGATGACGGCCTCCCAGCCAACCCAAATCTACCTGACACCCCACATCCCAACTGTGGGAGCTGGCTTGCCTGCGATAGCGGCCTCCCAGCCAACCCAAATCTACCTGACACCCCACATACCAACTGTGGGAGCTGGCTCGCCTGCGATGGCGGCCTCCCAACCAACCCAAATCTACCAGACAACCCACATTCCAAATGTGGGAGCGGGCTTGCTCGCGAAAGCTTTGTGTCTGGCGCTAGAGATTTTGGGCTGGAGTACGTATCCATTACTGCGGTAACGGCCGCTTATGGTTCCGCTCTTACAGTGGGTCACTTTTGGAAGGACCGGAAGCCGGCCCAGCCAAAAGTAACCAAAAGGTCCTCGCCCCACCACTCTGCACCTCGCCTAGGCTCGGCATGCCCTCACTTCGGCCAGCGTGGTTTTATGGAGCGCTTGAAATCAAAAGCAGATCAAAAGCAGTCTTGTGTTGTGTCAGTTGGGGGCTACCAACCCCAGCTCTTTTGCTTGCGCCACCGGGTCGCTGATGGCTTTGATGCGTTTCGCTTCCGCCACCAACCGCTCACGCTCGGCAGCGGGAATGTCATCCAGCGGCAGTGTGGCAACCCGCTGCTCATGACCGGCCAGCACCATCACCAACAGCACATTGCGTTGATGCCGAGGCAAGGCGCGGGGCGATTGGGTGACCGGGGCGATGGTGTCCAACGCCTGTTGCGACTGCCCACCCAGCGCGTACGCCAGGGCCAGGTTGCAACGGTTGTCGAGGTCGTCGGGCTTGAGGCTCAGGCTCTTGGCGAACGCGCCTTGCGCTGCACCGGCCTGGCCATTGAGGATCTGCGCGACACCCAGGCGGGTGTAGGCAACCGGCAAGTGGCTGATCTCGGCGGCCTGGCCCAGGGCGGTGACCGCACGCTGAGTCTTGCCCAACTGCAATTGCGCGGTACCCAGGCCGAACAGGGCGTCGGCATTGCGCGCGTCGAAACCCAGGGCCTGCTGGTAGGCACGCTCGGCGCCCGCCGCGTCCTTGGCGTCGAGCCTGGCCTGGCCGAGCTTGAGCCACAGCTCGATACCGGCGCCAGGTTGCTGCGCCGCACGCTCGTACAGCGCCGCCGCACTGGCATAGTCGCCGCGTTTGCTCAGGTCATCGGCCAGTTGCAAGGACTTGTCGGAATCGGTCGCGGGCTTGCTGGAGCAGGCGGCCAGCAACAGGGTACTGGCGAGCAGGAAATTCTTGGACATCGGCACAACTCGTCTGGCGAAGGCGGACGCCATGTAAGCATATTTTTGCTGGCTGTCCTATGCCTGTTCAGCAGCAGTTTGGCCCGCGCCGCCGAAGAGCCCGCATGGTTCTCCCAGCCGTACGCCTACGTGCTGGTCGACCAGGATGTACGCAGCGCCCTGGAAGAATTCGGCCACAACCTCGAGGTGCCGCTGGTGCTCTCCGACAAGGTCCGCGGCAAGGCCCGCAGCACCCTTCGCGCGGCCACCGCCGGGGAGTTCCTGCAGGCCCTGTGCAGCACCAACGGCCTCACCTGGTACTTCGACGGCAACCTGCTGTACCTCAACGCCAGCGATGAAATCAGCACCAAGCTGTTCAAGGCCAGCGCCCTGGACCTGGACCAGTTGCAAGCCTACCTCAACACCCTCGATGTGTTCGGCCAGCAGCTGTCCATGCGCAACGGCCCCGAGGGCGACGAAGTGTTCGTGTCCGGACCACCGCCGTACCTGGCGCTGGTGCAACAGCATGTCGACCACCTGCACCCCAAGGCCGTGGCCGCCCCGGTGGCGCGCGAGCGGGGCGTGCGGGTGTTCCGTGGCGCCCAAGTCAGTACCGAAACCCCAACCCAGTAAAGGAGCAGCACCATGTCCGTAACGGCCGTAGACAGCAATCTCGCCCCTGGTGGCGCCAGCCCTGAAGCCAAGTTCAATACTGCGGTGGATAACGCCAAGGCCGCCGACAAACCTGCCGAGCCGACCGACGCCGAGCTCACCGATTCGTTCATCACCCAGGCGGTCACCTACGGCGGTCAGTTCATCATCATGCCCAAGATGCAGGAACTGCTGAACGACGCCATGTCCGATGACGACGAAGAATAGGAAGCCCCTATGACTATCAGTCTCGCCGCCGGCGCTTCGGCGTTGCCGCCGTCTGCCGGCGCGGGGCCCGCTGGGGCCTCGCAGAACCTGTTCGAGCACATGGCCAACACCGCCAAGGGCATGCCCGAAGGCGCCAGCCCGCACCAGATCGGCTCGGGCCTGATGGAGCGGATGAACAGTTTCATCGATCGCACACGGGCTTTTTCCGAGCGTGCCGACCTGCTCACCAACAACCCGTCGGCACCGCCGCCAGCCCAGGCAGAGATCCGCACAGCCAGTGCCTCGCCATCGGCAGAGCCGGGGAAAAAAGTCGGCGAGCAACAGGTCGACCAGATCGTCCACTCCCTGGGCAAGATGTTCGACTACTCCATCGAAACCCAGATGGTGGTGCGCGGCGCGACGCAGATTTCCGGGTCCGCCAACACCTTGCTCAAGGGTCAATAACCGTATGCCAAGCCCAAACCGCGCCCTGCGCCTGTTGCTGATCGGCCTGCTCGCCAGCCTGCTGCAAGCGTGCAACACCGACCTCTACACCAACCTCAGCGAGCGTGACGCCAACGCGATGGTCGCGGTGCTGCTGCGCGGTGGCATCCCGGCGGAACGCAAGGCCCAGGACAATGGCCAGCTCAAGGTGGTGGTCGACGAATCGCGCTTTGCCGAAGCCATGACCCTGCTTGATAACGCCGGCCTGCCGCAGCAGAGTTTTTCCAACATGGGCGAGGTGTTCAAGGGCAATGGCCTGGTGTCGTCCCCCGTGCAGGAGCGGGCGCAGATGATCTATGCGTTGAGCGAAGAACTGTCCCACTCGGTGTCGCAGATCGACGGCATCGTTGCCGCCCGTGTGCACGTGGTGCTGCCGGACAACGACTTGCTCAAGCGCGTGATCTCGCCGTCGTCGGCCTCGGTGCTGGTGCGTTACGACCCGGGCACCGACATCAACACGCTGATCCCACAGATCAAGACCCTGGTGGCCAACGGCATTTCCGGGCTCAGCTACGACGGTGTCTCGGTGACCGCGATCAAGGCCGCTGTCGCCATCAGCCAAAACCCGGCGCAACCACGGCTGGTGCGCTTCCTGGGCCTGTGGCTGCTGGAAGATAACCTGCCACAGGCACGCTTGATGTTCGGTGCGCTGCTCCTGATCGCACTCGGTGCGCTGGGCGTGCTGGCCCGCCAGCAATGGGTGCGCCGCCAGTCCCAGGCGCTGTATGTGCTCAAGGAGGGTGAATGAGTTTGTTCGAGCGTTGGCAGGGGCTGGTGGCCGAGCCCTTGCAGTTCGTGCGTGGGGCCAGCCTGGGCGGGTGTTTTGCCGATGAGTTGCCGGAGGCGGTGCTGCAGGCGATGCAGGGCCAGCCGCGCTTTCGCCAGCGCCTGGAACAGCTGCTGGTCAGCCATTACCAATTGGCGCCCATGGATCAATTGATCCCACCTGTGGCGGCGGACTTGCCGGTGTTGCTGCTGTCGCCGGCACAGTTCGCCCGCTTGCCGAGGCAGTGCGGGGCGATCTGGCATGCCTCGACCCTGAGCCGGGAGATCCGTCGCGAGGTGGTCAATGAGCTGCGCGAAGGCCTCGGCGCCGAAGTCTTCGTGGCCGCCCTGGCCTTGCGCCAACTGGGCGGCGCGGCGGATCTGCTGCGTGATCCCGCTGAATTGGTCGAGGCCATTGACCGCGACGGCCAGGGCTGTGTCGCCGCGTGGTTGCACGCCCAACATGCCGACTGGCAGGGCTGGTTGCGTTTGCGGTTTGCCTTTCCCCAGGGTGACGGCGCCAGGGTGCCCCGCGACCTGGAGATCGTCCAGGCCGCTGCCGCGTGCCTGCTGGCCGAGGAGATTACGCCATGAGTGAATTGCCGAGTCGTCCCACTGCCCGCATCCTGCGCGCCGAAGAAGCCGCGTTGTGGAGCGACGGTTTTGCCTTCCTGCAAGCGGCCAAGGCACAGGCCGAACAGATTAAGACCGACAGCGAGCAATGGCTGAGCAGCGCCCGCGCCGAGGGCTTTGAAAGTGCTCGGCAGGAAGGCGCCGAGCAGGTGGCGCAGTTGCTGCTGCAGACCCAGTCCCAGGTGCAGCACTACTTGAGCAGCCTGGAAGGGTCCCTGGCCGACCTGGCCCTGGGCATCGTGCGCGAAGTGCTGGGCGAACTGGATAACGCCGATCGCGTGGTGCGCAGTACCCGCCAGGCCTTGAGTGCGTTTCGCCAGGACCAGGCCCTGACCCTGTGGGTGCCGCCGGCGGAAGTCGATGCATTGCGCCAGCGCCTCACGCTGGAAGGGCTGGCGATTGCGGTGGACGCCGATGAACAGTTGCACGCCGGCCAAGCACGCCTGAACAGCCCGGCCGGTTCCGTGGAGTTGGGCCTTGAAGCCCAATTGCACAACCTGCGTCGCAGCTTGTTGCCTTTCGCCGAAGAGGGCGTGGCATGAACCTTGAGCAGTTGCTGCCTCGACTCAGCGCACGCCTGGCCCAGGCGCGTCTGCGGCCCATGCACGGCACGGTGCTGAGCATTCGTGGTGTGCTGCTGCGGGCCAGTGTGGCGGGCGCGAGCATTGGCGAATTGTGCCAACTGCGCGACCCCGGCAGCGCACGCAGCCTGAGTGCCGAGGTGATCGGTTTTGATGGTGACGAGGCGATCCTGTCGCCCATTGGCTCCATGGAGGGGCTGTCCACGCGCACCCAGATCACCGCCACTGGCGAGACCCTGGGCGTGGCGGTCGGTGATGCGCAGTTGGGGCGGGTGATCAGCCCCATGGGAGATTTCCTCGATGGCGACGGCCTTCCACCGACCGTGGCCTTGCAGCATTACCCGCTGCATGCCGAACCGCCGGCACCGTTTTCCCGGCAACTGATCGTGCGTTCGATGGCCCTGGGCATTCGCTCCATCGATGGCTTGTTGACCTTGGCCCAGGGCCAGCGCATGGGGATTTTTGGTGAGCCCGGCGTGGGCAAGTCGTCGTTGCTGGCCAGCATCATTCGCAACAGCGAAGCGGATGTGATCGTGATCGGGCTGATTGGCGAGCGGGGCAGGGAGGTGCGCGAGCTGCTCGATGTGCAACTGGATACCCAGGCCCGTGCGCGCACGGTGGCGGTGGTCGCGACGTCGGATCGTCCGGCGGCCGAGCGGGTACGTGCGGCGTTTGTCGCTACCACTCTGGCTGAATACCACCGTGACCAGGGTCGTACTGTGTTGCTGTTGATGGACAGCCTGACTCGCTTTGCCCGTGCGCAGCGTGAGATCGGCCTTGCTGTGGGTGAGCCGCCGACTCGGCGGGGTTATCCGCCGTCGTTTTTCTCGGCTTTGCCGCGTCTGCTGGAGCGTGCGGGGCCGGGGCCTACCGGGAGTATTACCGCGTTGTACACGGTGCTCACCGAGGGTGATGCGGCCAGTGATCCGGTGGCGGAGGAGGCTCGTTCGATTCTTGATGGGCATATCGCGTTGAGTGCCGAGCTGGCTCAGCGTAATTACTTTCCGGCGGTGGATGTGTTGCGCAGTCGTAGCCGGTTGATGGAGCAGGTGGCGGGTGAGGAGCATAAGCGTTTGGCCATGCGGATTCGTGAGTTGATGGCGCGGTATGGCGAGATCGAGATGCTGATTCGGGTGGGCGAATACTCCGCTGGCAGCGACCCGCTGGCGGACGAAGCGATCAACCGTCACGCGGCCATCGAAGCCTTCTTGCGTCAGAACGCTGATGAACCGAGCAGCCTTGAACAGACGTTGGTACGCATGCGGCAGGTACTGGCATGAAGCTGGATGCATTCGCCGGTAGTTGTAGGAGCTGGCTTGTCGGCGATGGCGGTGGGGCAGCCAGCGACGTCTGTGATGGGTAGACCGTCATCGCAGGCAAGCCAGCTCCCACATTGGAGCTTCATGGGTTACTTGATGTGGTTTGGCATGAAAATGGAGACAACCGAATGAAAACCGAACAACTGCGCACCCTGCAATCCTTGCGGGTCTTGCGTGAGCAAAGGGCCGCGAGCCAACTGGCTGCGCAGCAGCAGCGTTGTGAGCAGACGCACGGTGTGTTGACCGACGCCAAGGAGCAGTTGCGTTTGCACCGGGAAGCCATTGCCGAGGAGGCGCGCCAGGTGTATGCGTCGCTCACCGAGGGGTTGTCGGTGGCGAGTTGGCAGGCTGCTCAGGACCGTTTGCGCGGTTTGTCGGATGACCAGCAGCAATTGGAAAACGATGTGACCCATGTGTCCATTACCCTGGAAAGCCAGGAGCGTGAGCGTGACTTGTTCCGTCAGGAACGCTTGAGCCGCCAGCGTCAGTCGGATGCCTGGCAAAGCCTGCTGGAAGGCCGTGAGAGCGATGAGCGTCGGGTGGGTGAGTTGCGTGATGAAGGCACCGGCACATGATCACAGCCCTTGCCGACCCGCTGTCGCCGTGGTTGACCCACTACGACCCGGCGTTGCTGGCCCTGCATAACCAGGTGCACCGCCGCCGTCGTCCCTGGCAGGGCCGTTGTGCCGGGCAGGACTTGCGTGTGTCCTGGGCCGCCGAGCCCCAGGTACTTGTGGCACCGCATGAAGTGTTGCTGGCGCTCGGTCGCGCTCCGGCGCGGCTGCGTTTGCCCGCCGCTGCGCTGGAGCAATTGTTGCTGCCGCTGGCGTTGCCGTTCGATGTGCAGCAACTGCCGGCGTTGCCGCGTTCGTTGTTGCTGGAGTTGGCGGTGCTCGACCTGATCGAGGCCTTGGAACCGTTGCTCGGCCATCCGGTGCAGTTGCTCGACGCCGCTGACGGCCAGACGGTGTTTGCCATGCAAGTCGCGCTGGAGCTGAGCTTCGGCAGCCAGCCGGCGATGAGCGTCCAACTGGACCTGAGCGAAGGTGCCGCCGTGCTGGTGGCGCAGTTGCTGGCGCAATACGCACCGATCGCGCCCGACCCGTTGCCGGCCCTGCGCCAGACCTTGGCGGTGGTAGCGGGGCGGCAATGGTTGAGCCTCGGCGAGCTGCGCAGCCTGCGCCCCGGCGATGTGCTGATGCTGGAGCAAGGCCCTGGCCTGCTGCTGGACCTCGACGGCCGCTTGCAGGCCCGCTGCCAATACCAGGGTGAAGTCCTGCGCCTGCAGGAAGCCTTGAAAGCCCCCTTTCTGGAACCGGAGAACACCATGACCGATGTTGATGCCGCCACGGCGCTGGATGACTTGCCGTTGAAACTGGTGTGCCAGGTGGGCAGCCTGGAACTGACCCTGGCGCAGTTGCGTGAACTGGGCGCGGGCAGCCTGTTGCAGCTCAACACGCCGGGCGTGGATAGTGTCGATCTGATGGTCAACGGCCGCCGCGTCGGCCAGGGCCAACTGGTGAAAATCGGTGACGGCTTGGGCGTGCGCCTGCTGAGTTTCGCCACCCCATGACCGGTTATCAGCCGAACCTGATCGAGATCATCCTGGTCGTTGCGACGATCGGGTTGATCCCGTTGGCGGTGGTGACGCTCACCGGGTTCATGAAGATCTCGGTGGTGCTGTTCCTGATCCGCAACGCCCTCGGCGTGCAACAGACCCCGCCGAACCTGGTGCTGTACGGCATTGCGCTGATCCTGTCGGTGTACGTGACCACGCCGTTGATTGGCGACATGTACCGGCAGGTGGAGGGCCGCGACCTCAACATCGAGCATGTGGAGCAACTCAAGGACCTGGGGGACGCCCTGCGCCCGCCGTTGCAGGCGCATTTGGCGCGGTTCGCCAATGAGTCCGAGCGTGGTTTTTTCGTGCAGGCCACCGAGACCATCTGGTCGCCGCAAGCGCGTGCCGACCTGCGTGACGATGACCTGGTGGTGCTGATTCCGGCGTTTGTCAGCTCGGAGCTGACCCGTGCGTTCGAGATCGGCTTTTTGCTCTATATCCCGTTCCTGGTGGTGGACCTGCTGGTGTCCAACGTGCTGATGGCGATGGGCATGTCGATGGTCTCGCCGAACCTGATCTCCATTCCGCTGAAGATCTTTTTATTCGTGTCCCTGAGCGGCTGGTCGCGCTTGATGCACGGTTTGATTCTGAGTTACGGCTGAGGCACGACCCATGGGCCAGGACGTATTCCTGTCATTGATGAAACAGGCACTGATGACCGTGCTGATGCTCTCCGCGCCGGCGTTGGGGGTGGCGATTATCGTGGGCTTGAGCGTGGGCTTGTTCCAGGCGCTGACGCAGATCCAGGACCAGACCCTGCCCCAGGTGGTGAAGCTGGTGGCGGTGCTGCTGACCATCGTCTTCCTGGGCCCGGTACTCGCCGGGCAAGTGGCGGAGCTGGGCGGCCAGGTGCTGGACAATTTTCCGATGTGGACGCGCTGACCGCCCATGGATGCCAGCCTGACCGCGCAGTTCCTGGAAGTCGCCTACCCGGTGATCAGCGCCGCCTCGCTCGCTGCCTGCCGTGCCATGGGCGTGGTGGTGATCACCCCGGCGTTCAACCGCTTGGGCCTCACCGGGATGATCCGCGGCTGCGTGGCGGTGGCGATTTCCATCCCGATGTTCTTCCCGGTGTTCGAAGCGCTGACGTCAATGCCGGAGCACGGCAGCGTGTTTATCGCCGGGTTGCTGATCAAGGAATTCCTGATCGGCATTCTTATCGGCCTGCTGTTTGGCATTCCGTTCTGGGCGGCCGAGGTGGCGGGGGAGTTGATCGACCTGCAACGCGGCTCGACCATGGCGCAACTGGTGGACCCGTTGTCGTCCGGGGAATCGAGCGTGATGGCGACGCTGCTCACGGTGATGCTGATCACGCTGTTCTTCATGTCCGGCGGGTTCATCCTGATGGTCGACGGTTATTACCACAGCTACCAGCTCTGGCCGGTCACCTCGTTTACGCCGGTCTTCGCCAGCTCGGCGTTGCTGGCGGTGTTGTCGATCCTCGACCAGATCATGCGTGTTGGCGTGCTGATGGTCTCGCCGTTGCTGATTGCGCTGCTGGTTACCGACCTGATGCTCGCCTACCTGTCGCGCATGGCGCCGAACCTGCACATCTTCGACCTGTCGCTGCCGGTGAAGAACCTGTTTTTCACGATCCTGATGGTGATCTACATCGGCTTCCTGATCCCGATGATGCTCGACCAACTGGCGGAGTTTCGCGGCACCGTCGAACTGCTCAAGGCCCTGGCCGGCATGGAGTAGCCCATGGCCGATACCAGTGAAGAGAAATCCCAGCCGGCGACGGACAAGAAGCTCCAGGACGCGCGCAAGAAAGGCCAGGTCGCCAAGAGCCAGGACCTGGTGTCGGGCATGGTTATCCTGTTCTGCACCCTGTGCATCTCGATCCTCGCGCCGCGCGCCAAGGCCCAGGTCACCGCACTGATCGACCTGACCGCGCGGATCTACATCGAACCGTTCGCCACCGTTTGGCCCCGGGTGCTCGACCACGCCGAGCAACTGGTGATCGGCATCACCCTGCCGGTGATGGCGGTGACCACCGGCGTGGTGATCCTGACCAATATCATCACCATGCGCGGCTTTGTGTTCTCGGTGGACCCGGTCAAACCTGAGTTCAAGCGCATCAACCCGGCAGAGGGCCTGAAGAAGATCTTTGCCCTGCGCAACCTGGTGGAGTTCATCAAGGGCCTGATCAAGGTGCATGTGTTGGCGATTGCGTTCTACGTGGTCGGCAAGCACGCGTTGCAGGCGCTGATGGAATCGTCGCGCTGTGGGGCGGAGTGCATGGAGTCGACGTTTTTCCTGGTGCTCAAGCCGCTGGTGTTCACCGTGCTCTGCGCCTTCATTGTGGTGGGCGCGGTGGACGTGATGATGCAGCGCTGGCTGTTCGGCCGCGACATGAAGATGACCCGCAGCGAAACCAAGCGCGAACGCAAGGACATCGACGGCGACCCGCTGATCAAGAGCGAACGCCGGCGCCAGCGCAATGAAATGCAGGCGCTGGCCACCAAGCTGGGTCTGAACCGCGCCTCGATGATGATCGGCACCACCGACGGCTGGGTGATTGGCGTGCGTTACGTGCGCGGGGAAACCCCGGTGCCGGTGATCGTGTGCCGGGCATCGCCGGAGGAGGCGTTGTTGATGTTGCAGGAGGCGTACGACCTGGGCATTCCCCACGCGCCGGACAAGGCCCTGGCTGCTGACATTGCGCGCAAGACCGTGCCCGGCGACCCGGTGCCGGATGCCTCATTCCAGGCCGTGGCGGACTGGCTGGTGGCGGCCCGCCTTATCTGAGGCAAGGGTGTTGTCATAGCCATCAAGCAGGCTAAACGCGCATCGCGCCAGACGTCGGGACCGCGGTGAGAGCAAGTAAGGCAGGCGCAACCGGGTTTGCTGCGCCTATGACAGCTGACGCCTTTTGGGGGTGTTCATCGACTGACGGCAGAGGTAAATCGACAGGTGTTGCCTCTTTTACGGCAGGTTTTTCCAGGGGGCGCAGATGTTCGGGCACATCGTTTTGCAAGGCTTTCCAGGACGGCTCAAGGGATGTCGCCGGGTTTTTGATGGGCGCGGGGTCTGTTTGCCCATCGGATGTGGGCGTAGCCGCCTTGTCGCCAGCGATGGCCTCAATCGCTTTACTTGTGCCGTAGGCGGCGCCGGCAGTTGCCACACCGGTGACGGCACCGACAGCGACTGCTTTGGCAGCACCCACCAAGGCGGGGATGATTGCAGCAAGAAATGGAAACATAAGCAGGGTCCTTCTGTGATCGGATGGGAGTCGATCATGAGTGTCCAGAGCTCCTTCCTCAGTTCCATTTCCCACGGCTGGGCTCAATCAGCTCCTACGTGATGGTATTCACCGCCATAGCCATCGACAACGGATTTGCGCCTAGCCCCTCAATCCCACCGCCTGCGCCACGGACGATATTCGGAGCACGGGCGCAGTTACCTCATCACCATCGTCGTTCACAACCGCCAACGTCTATTCACTGACGTGTTCCTGGGGCGCTTGCTGGTTGCCGAATTGCGGCACGCCCATGAATTGGGCCTGATCGACTCCGTGGCCTGGGTGATCATGCCTGACCATATCCACTGGCTATTCGAACTGAAGCAAAAGACCTTGGCCGATGTAATGCGGCGTATCAAGTCACGTAGCACGCTGACCATCAACCGTCGTCGTCAAAGCAAAGAACGTGTCTGGCAGCCCGGTTATCACGATAGGGCGGTGCGCGTGGAGGACGATGTTCGGAAAATGGCCAGGTACATCATCGCCAATCCATTGCGAGCCGGGTTGGTTGAGCGGGTAGGAGATTATTCGCTGTGGGATACGGTTTGGCTTTGATTGAATTCAAATTGTGGCTTGTAATTGTGGTGAGCGGCCGGTGGCTTTGGCTTGTAATTGTGGTGAGCGGGCTTGCCCCGCGCTGGGCTGCGAAGCGGCCCTAAAACAGCCAATCGGGTTCTGGCTGAAAGAACGCGGTGCCTGTGTTGGGGCCGCTTCGCAGCCCAGCGCGGGGCAAGCCCGCTCACCACAGCAAGCCCGCTTACCACAGCAAGCTTGCCCACCACAGCAAGCCCCTTCGCCACAGCGAGCCCGCTCACCACAGCCAGGCATTCCCAATGGACGTCCCTACCGGTGCTGGAAGCGGGGCAGGGAGGCGATGCGCAGTTTGGGTTCCTGGAGGCGGGCCAGGTCGGTTGCGATCTGGGCCCGCCAGAAGTGCGCGCCCGACAATTGCGCGTCAACCCACGCTTGGCGCAGCAGTACTTTGGCCTTGTCCACCGAGCCGTAGTGAGCCTGGCGCAGGGTCAGTTGCGCCTTGATTCGCAGCATCTGTGGCGCGAACCAGCGTTCATGGCGGCCGAGGGCCAGTTGCAGGGTGTCTTCCAGCACTTCCAGGGCGAGTTTCTCCAGGCCCAGGCGCGCCAGGCCGAGGGCGTATTCGCAGCGCAGCAGGCTGTAGAGCTGGCTGTCGCCCTGGCCTTGCAGGTGATGCAGCGCTTCGCCCAGTTGCGGCACGCCGGCTTCCGGCGAACCCTCGCGGATCAGCAGGATGCTCTCGAAACACAGGCGAAATTGCCGCCAGATATGCAGGTCCTGGCCGGTGGTGCTGTCTTGCAACAGGCCCAGGTAGTAGCGCGCTTTCGGCAGGTTGGACGCCAGCAGCGCCAACGGGATTGCGCCCAGGCACAGGGTGTACCAGAGGGTCGCGGGGTGATCGAGGGAGATGGCTTCATCCACGCAGCTGCCGATCAGGCGCAGCGCCGGGTCGACATCCCCTTCGAGCAACTGCACCTTGGCCTTGAGGCAGCGGGCGGCAATGCGTTGGTCGAAGTGCACATCGATGATGTGCGAGCGCGGCGCCGACGGTGAGCCGAGCGCTTCGTCGATATTCAACCGTGCGCCCAGCAGGTCGCCCATGTGGAACAGCGCCACGGCGCGCATGCGCTTGCCGAGCAGTTGGTGGCTGCCGCTGCTGTTCAGGGCGATGTAGCGCTCGGCCAACTCCAGGGCTTCGGTGTATTGGTTGCAGCCACAGCGGTCGGTCCACAGGCCCCAGAGTGCGCGCAATTTGTGGTCCGCATCGCCCAGGTCGCGGGCGTCTTCACACACCTGGCGCCAGGCTTCGCGCATTGCTGTGCCGGTGCCGTAGGTGAGCATCAAGACACTGGCCAGCGCGGTCTGCAGCAACATGCATTGGCGCAAGGGCAGCGGGATAAGGGCACCACTGGCCAGGCCCTTGTCGACCCAGGTACGGCACTCGCTGACCAGCGACAACCGCAGCCACAACGGCACGCCGCCCAAGGTCAGGTCGATGCCCAGGGAGAGGTCGCCGGTGGCCGAATAAGCCCAGTCGAGCGCGGCACGAATGGTGTTGATCTCCGGCCCGTAGAGCGCCAGCCACGTGGCCGGGGACAATCCGTCCAGGGTCTTCCCGGCTTCTTGCAACACCCCCAGCGCATAGCGTGCATGACGTTGGCAGGTGGCGGTGGTTTCACCCTGTTCGTTGAGTTTTTCCAGGGCGTAGGCGCGGGTGGTTTCCAGCAGGCGATAGCGCTTGGGCACGCAGGCTTCGCTGGCGATCAGCAGCGACTTGTCCATCAGGCTTTCGAGCAGGGGCAGGGCGTTGCGCGGGTCGAGGCGGCTGCTGGCGGTCATCGCCTTGACCGCGTCCAGGGTGAAAGAACCGGTGAACACCGCCAGTTGGCGCAGCAGCGTCTGCTCGTCGCCACTGAGCATGGCGTAGGTCCAATCCAGGGTCGCGCTGAGGGAGCGATGGCGGGCGAGGGCGGTGCGCCGGCCAGTCATCTGCAGGCGGAAGCTGCCGTCGAGCAGGCCCACCAGGTCCTGGATACCAAAGGTGCGCACCCGTGCGGCGGCGATCTCGATGGCCAGCGCGTTGCTGTCGAGTTTGCGGCAAATTGCGCTGACGGCTGCAACGTCTTCATCGTTGAACACAAAGCCGGGGTCGAGGGCGCGTACGCGTTCCACAAACAGGCGCACGCCGGACCAGGCCAGGGCTTGGCTGGCGCTGAGGTGGGCGTGGGCGTCGGGGACCTCCAGCGGCGCCAGGTCGTGCACCCGTTCGCCCTCGGCGCGCAGCGGCTCGCGGCTGGTGGTCAGCACACAGCAGTGGGGCGCGCTGCGCAGCAGGGTTTCCACGGCGGTGGCGGTGGCGGGCAGTACGTGCTCGCAGTTGTCCAGCACCAGCAGCACGCGGCGGTTGGCCAGGTTGGCGGCCACGCAGTGCAGTGGGTCTGCGCTGACAGTCTGGATGCCCAGGGCGCTGGCGAGCATGCCGGCTACCCATTGCCCACTGGTGGCCGGGGCGAGGTCGACAAAACAACTGCCCAGGTTGAGTTCAGCGGCCAGGCGTTGTGCCACGGCCAGGGCCACGGTGGTCTTGCCGATGCCACCGGGGCCGGTGAGGGTCACGAAGCGCTGGCTCATGACCTGGTCGGCCAGGCTGGCGGTCAACGCGTCACGGCCGATCACCTCCACCGTGGGCGCCGCCAGGCAGGGCTCATCAGCCCGCACGGACGGCACCGGCAACTGCTCTTCACCCGCCGCCTGCACCGTGACCGGTGCGACAAAACGATAGCCGCGGCCCGGCACGGTGACGATATAGCTGAAGTTGCCATCGTCGCCCAAGGCACGGCGCAGCGCGACGATCTGCGCGCGCAGGTTGCATTCCTCCACCACCACCTTGGGCCAGGCGAAGGAGATCAGTTCGGACTTTTCCAGCAGTTCGCCGGCACGGGTCACCAGGGCAATCAACAGGTAGAGCGCGCGGCTGCCCAGGGTCACTGGCTCGCCATTGCGCAGCAACACATGCTGCCTGGCCAGTAATAGAAAGGGACCAAAGCCAATGGTGCTGTCGGGGGTGGCCGGCGCGGGGTGGTCTGCATCCATGAAGGACACTGCGTGGTGCTTGCTCGAGCTCATCAAATCATCCTTTTTATAGTCGGGCTTGTTATTGGCGATCAGGCCATTCGCCCTTTTTGGGGTACAGATGTGCAGCAGCAGTTTTGGAAAGTTGATGTCGATCAAAAGGTCGGAAGGTCGCCCTCCTTTGGGGCGTTGTCGTTTTTATGGGTGGGTCGCGCAGCATGTTTCAGAGGATGAGACTGTCCCAGGGCTGAAACATTTTATTACTAGAAATAGGGATAAAGCAGAATGTATGCCAGTTGGCATGTAACAAACATGACAACAACCGCATGAAATTTATGGTGATTTTTGCGGTCGTCGGCGACACGCAATGGCCTTCGTTCGGAAAGGCGAATATTTCTAATTGTGTCGTTCGGGATGCCGAATAAAACGCCAGCGTTTTGGCACTGTTTTATTGACTGTGTATCGAACTGTATCCCCGCACCCTCCTGATACACCGGCATGACGTTCTATCGCGTTCGCGACACAGAGCGGATACACGCCTGGCTTTAACTCTGTCCACCAGCTGGCGCAGGCGGTCACCGACCCCAAGGCGCCCTGGCCACACTCAGTCAAGCCAGGAGACTCACCCCATGAAGCGTCCTTACGCAGCCCTCGCGGCAACCCTCGCCCTGTCTATCAGCGCCTTTGCGGCCGTGGCCCACGCCGATGAGCCCAAGCCCCAGGAAAAATGCTTCGGCGTGTCCCTCGCCGGTGCCAACGATTGCGCCGCGGGCAAAGGCACTTCGTGCGCCGGCACCGCCACCACCGACTACCAGGGCAATGCCTGGGTGTTGGTGGACAAAGGCACCTGCACCCAAATCAAGACGCCCAAAGGCTTTGGCAGCCTGACGGAGCAGCCATGAGCCGAGCGGCCCCGGCGCTGATCCAGCGCCTGCTCCCCGAAGCCCTGCTGTTGCTGGTGGCCCGGGTAGCGGTCGCGGCGGTGTTCTTTCTGTCGGGGCGCACCAAGGTCACCGGGTTGCTTGAACTCAAGCCGTCGACCTACACGCTGTTCCGTTCGGAGTACGCCTTGCCGCTGATCCCGCCGGACTGGGCGGCACACCTGGCGACCTACGCCGAGCACCTGTTCCCGCTGTTGCTGGTGCTGGGCCTGCTGACCCGTCCGGCGGCCGCTGCGTTGCTGGGCATGACCCTGGTGATCGAGGTGTTTGTGTACCCCGATGCCTGGCCGGTGCACCTGACCTGGGCGGGCCTGTTGTTGCCGCTGCTGGCGTATGGCGGTGGGGCCTGGTCGCTGGACCGCCTGATCTCAGGCAAACGTTCATAACTTTGATGGAGATTTCCAATGCGTATGCTTTCTTCCCTGGCCATTGCCATGGCCCTGGCGGTTCCGATGCTGGCCCAGGCGGCGGATGCCCCGCAGCCCGGCACCGGTAAAAGCGTGGTGATCGTGCCCGGTTCGTTTGTCGACGGTTCCGGCTGGCGCGTGGTGCACGACATCCTGATTCACAAGGGCTACAAGGTCACGGTGGTGCACCAGGGCCACGAGAGCCTGGCCGCCGATGTGGCCGAGGCGCGCGAAGTGCTGGAGCAGCAAGTCGGCCCAGTGGTGCTGGTGGGCCACAGTTCCGGTGGCGGGGTGATCTCGATTGCCGGCGACCGCGACAAGGTCAAGTCGCTGGTCTACGTCTCGGCTCTGCAGCCGGAAGTGGGCGAGAACATGGCCCAACTCATCGGCTCCATGCCAGCCCCCAGCGATGACATCAAGGCCAGCCGCGACGGTCATCTGTTCTTCGACCGCACTAAATTCAACGCCGACTTTGCCGCCGACCTGACCACCAACCGCACCGACTTCATGGCCGCCTCCCAAGTGCCCGCGACCACCGCTTTGTTCGGCGGCACCGTGTGGGCCGCGGCCTGGCACAAAAAACCGACCTACGCGGTGGTCTCCACCGAAGACCGCGCCCTGAGCCCGGACCTGCAGCGCTGGATGTACAAGCGCGCCGGTTCCAAGGTCACCGAAATCAAGGCCAGCCACTCGGTGTACATCTCCCAGCCTGAGGCTGTGGCGAAGGTCATCGAAGACGCTGCTTCCGTTATCAAGTAATTCACCCCAACCCCGGAGAAACACCCATGAACACTGCACTCAAATCCCGCTTGAGCCTCGCTGCCGCTGCTGCCCTGATCGCCATGGCATCCGCCTCGTTTGCCGCCGCTGCCAGCGCCGCCGACCAGCAGGAAAAACCCGGCCGCTGCTACGGCGTCAACACCTGCAAAGGCACCAGCCTGTGCGCCACCGCCAAGAACGACTGCAAGGGCCTCAACAGCTGCAAGGGCGAAGGCGTGATCGTCAAGACCCCGTCCGAGTGCCTGAAGGCCGGTGGCACCCTGACTGAACCGAAGTAATCCACCCGGCGAGCCCCCATGCGGGCTCGCCACTTATTCTTAGCGGAGATCCGCCATGTCGACATCCAACCCACACTTCTCAGGCTACGGCCTGGGGCTGCGCAAGGAGCACTACTGCGACTTCCTGGAGACCTCGGTGCCCGTGGATTTTGTCGAAGTGATCTCCGAAAACTTTATGGTCGCGGGCGGCCAGCCCCGGCACATTTTACGTCAGGTGCGCGAACGGTATCCGGTGGCGCTGCACGGCGTGTCCATGTCCATCGGCACCGCCGAAGGGCTGGACGGGGATTACTTGAAGCGCCTCAAGGCGCTGGTAGACGAGATTGAACCGCTGTTTGTGTCCGACCACCTGAGTTGGTCGCGCAGTGGTGGCTTCAATGCCCATGATTTGTTGCCCGTGCCCTACACCGACGAAGCACTGGACCGAGTCTGCGCCAATATCCATCAGGCCCAGGAGGTGCTCGGCCGCACGATGCTGTTTGAAAACCCCTCCAGCTACCTGGCGTTTGAAGGCGCTTCCATGACCGAGTGGGAATTTATCGCGGCCATGGCCCAGCGCACCGGCTGCGAATTGCTGCTGGACGTCAACAATGTGTTCGTCAGCGCCAGCAATCATGGTTTCGACGCTCTGGCGTTTCTCCAGGGCATCCCTGCGGAGCGCGTGCGCCAGGTGCACCTGGCCGGTCACAGCCAGGGCCGCGACATCTTGATCGACAGCCATGACAGCCCGGTGTGCACCGGCGTCTGGGAACTGTATGCCCAGGCCATGACCCGGCTGGGCCCGGTGGCGACCATGATCGAGCGCGACGATGAAATCCCGCCGCTCGCCGAGTTGCTCCAGGAGTTGGCCATGGCCCGCACGTTGGGGGCGCAACGATGAACCTGGCGCAACTGCAGCAGACCTTTCGCGACTGGTTGGTGAGCGCGTCGGATGAATCCGCGCAGTCGCTGGGCAATCATCACGCCGGCCTGGCGGTGTACCAGAACAACTACCGCGCGCAGTTGGTGGGTTGCCTGGAACAAGCGTTTCCCAATCTGCGCCGCTGGCTGGGCGAGGACGCCTTCCTGGCCGCGAGCATCACCCATATCGACAACCATCCACCCCATGCCTGGACCCTGGACGCGTACCCCGAGGGGTTCTACGCCACCTTGAAAGCCGTGTTCCCGCGCAATCCGGATGTGCATGAGCTGGCCTGGATCGAGGCCGCCCTTAACGACGCCTTTGTGGCCGCCGATGCGCAGCCTCTGGCGCTGGAGACGTTGGCCGAGCTGGACTGGGACACGGCGGTGCTGCACCTGACACCGTCGCTGCGCTGCCATGGCCTGAGCACCAATGCCGAAGCCATCTGGTCGGCATTGTGGCAGGACGCGCCCGCGCCCGAGGCGGTAATGCTGGAGCAGGCGGGCGGCTTGCTGGTATGGCGGCGTCAATTCACCTCGCGCCTGCGCCAGGTGGATGTGCAAGAACTTCAAGCGTTGCAGCACGTGCAGGCCGACGGCCGTTTCGCCGGGCTGTGTGAGTGGTTGGTGCAACGTCTTGGCGAAGAGGCCGGCGTGATGCAGGCCGGTGAATACCTGGCCGGTTGGCTGGGCAGTGAGTTGATTGTGGGGGTGAGTCATGTTTGATCGTCGTGGTTTTTTGCTGCTGGCGGCGGTGGTCATGGCCGCGCCGGCGTTGGCGGTGCAACAGGTGAGCACCGATGACCAGGAGATCCGTTATGAACAGTTTGGGCCAGAGGAGGGCCGGGCGATCATGTTGCTGGGGGCGGATGTCAGTGCGTTCTCCGAGGTGACGGCGCCGCTGGCGGCCCAGGGGTTTCGGGTGATCGTCCCGTACCTGCGCACGGCAGACGACGCTGTACTTGGCCAGGATGTGCTCGACCTGATGAATGCGCTGCACATCCCCGAAGCGGTATTCGCCGGCGCGGAGCAGGGCGCACGGATCGCTGCGCGGGCCGCGACGTTGAAGCCGAGCCGCTGCGTCGGACTAGTCACGCTGAACACCGCACCCCAGGCGGGTTTTGCGCAAGCCGTGGGGTTAATGGCCAGCACCGGGCACTGGCGTTGAGGGTCAGCCGATCAACTCGACCCGGCCACTGTGCAACCTGTAGATACCGCCGACAATGTGCAGTTTGCCAGCGGCCAGGGCGTCCACCAGCAGCGTCGACTCGGCCTTGAGCCGCGCTACCGTGTCGCTGACATTTTGCGCAATGGCGTTCGCAAGCAGATCGCCAGGCGCTTTCAAGACCTTGCGCACCGACGGCTTGAACGCGTCGGCCAGGCCCTGGATCTTGCCGGGGAACGTGGCGTTGTCCGTGGTGGCTTTCACCCCGGCGGCAAGGGCGCCGCAGCTGTCGTGCCCGAGCACCATGATCAACGGCGTGCCGAGCACCGCCACCGCATATTCGAGGCTGGCGAGCCCGTCGTCGGTCACGAAGTTACCCGCCACCCGTACGGCAAACAGGTCGCCGAGGCCGGTATCGAACGCGTATTCCGGCGTAATGCGTGAGTCAGCGCAGCTCAGGACCGCCACGAACGGATTCTGCCCGCCCTCCAACGCCTCGCGCTCGCTCATGAATTCATGGCGCTTGGTGACGCCTTCGGCATAGCGACCGTTGCCTTCCATCAACCTGGCCAGGGCTTGTTGTGGGTTGAGGTTATTGGCCGCTTTCGGTGTCGGCGAGGCGTGTGCGAGCGCTGCGGGTAACGCGCTCGTGAGCATCAGGGCGCCAGCGCCGACCGTAGCCAGGCGTAGGAATTGTCGACGGTCGTGGGTCAGGGGTGGCTGCTTGTGCATGGGCGGCGTTCTCCGGTTCGTTAAGAGAAGAAACGCCAAGGGTGCAAAGAATGGTCGGGGGGGAAATGTAGGCACTGTCCGTTTTTTGGCGGGAATCGCGTGGCCATCAACATGAAAATTCTGACAGCCAGGCCATCGGTCACTGAAAAAAAAACGGTCTGGCCGTAATCTAGGGGCCTTTGTCACCTGCGCGGATTGTTCATGTCTTCTGTTGCCGATGGGTTGCCCCTCAATAAACGCCTGCCGGCCGTGCTCGCGATCTCCCTGGGGATTGGCATGGCGACTCTGGACACGGCCATCGTCAACACGGCCTTGCCGACCCTGGCGGAGGGGATCGGCACCGATTCCGCCTCGGTGATCTGGGTGGTCAATGCCTACCAGTTGGCGATTATCGCCACGGTGCTGCCGTTTGCGTCGCTCAGTGATGTGCTGGGGCATCGACGGGTGTATCTCGGCGGGTTGCTGCTGTTTATTGTGTCGTCACTGTTTTGCGGGCTGGCGGGTTCGCTGGTCACCCTGACGGCCGCGCGCGTGGCGCAGGGGCTCGGGGCGGCGGCGATCATGAGCGTGAACACGGCGTTGTTGCGGCATATCTACCCGTCGAAAATGCTCGGGCGGGGCCTGGGCTACAACTCACTGGTGGTGGGGCTGGCGTTTACCTTGGGGCCCACGGCGGCCTCGGCGATTCTGTCGGTGGCGACCTGGCATTGGCTGTACCTGATCAACGTGCCGCTGGGCTTGCTGGCCTTGGTGCTGGGACTGCGTTCATTGCCAACGTTGCCCATGACCGGGCATGCCTTTGACCGATTCGCAGCGTTGTTGTGTGCCGGGTTGTTTGCCTTGCTGGTGCTGGGCCTGGGCACGGCGGTGCACGGTGCCCAAGGTGCGCTGACGTTGGGCCTGATCGCCGTGGCGCTGGTGTGCGGCGCCTTGCTGTTGCGGCGCCAGGCCGGGCACCCGGCGCCGATGCTGGCGCTGGACCTGTTCAAGCGCCCGGTGTTTGCCTTGTCGTCCTTGACCGCTATTTGTGCGTTCAGCGCCCAGGGCCTGGCCTTTGTGTCGCTGCCGTTTTTACTGCAGGCGGTGCTGGGGCATAGCCAGGTGGAAACCGGTTTCCTGATGACGCCGTGGCCGGCCGTGGTGGCGGTGATGGCATTGGTGGCCGGGCGCTTGGCCGACCGGGTGTCGCTGGGGCTGCTGTGTGGCATCGGCTTGTTGATGCTCAGCGTGGGCATGGCCGCGTTGGCCACCCTGGGCAACGGCGCCTCGGCGTTTGATATCGGCTGGCGCATGGCGCTGTGTGGTGCCGGTTTCGGGTTCTTCCAGTCGCCCAACCTCAAGGCTTTGATGACCAGCGCGCCGTTGGCCCGCAGTGGCGGGGCGAGTGGCATCGTGGCGATTTCGCGGTTGCTGGGGCAAACGCTGGGGGCGTCGCTGGTGGCCTTGTGTTTCCACCTGTCCTTGGGCAATGGGCCGCACTATGCGCTGTGGCTGGGCTGCGGCTTTGCTCTGGTTGGCGCAGTGGCCAGTGGCTTGCGTTTGTTGCCCTACGGTAAAAAGCCGTGATTGGGCGTTGTAAAACATCGGTGTGGAAGGCTACCGTGGCGACCTGAGTATTTCGGGATGTTTCAGATTTATGTCCAGCCTGGCCCTCCGCACCGCTGATACACACTCCCGCCGCGCCGCGCTGACCCTGGCTTTATGCTTGCCCAGTGACGTGTTGCTCTACCTGCTGCTGCCAATGGAATCCCAGGCGTTCGGCATCACCCTGGCCCAGGCCGGTGTGTTACTGGCGGCCAACCGCCTGGTGCGGATTTTCGGCTACCGGCATGTCCTCAATTTCTACGCACGCAACGGCGACCGCCTGACCTGCATGATCGCCGCTGGCGCTGCGACCCTGTGCGCCTTGGGCAATTCGGTGTTGTCCGGCTTCGCCGCCTTGCTCTGCCTGCGCCTGGTGTGGGGCCTGTGCTTTGCCGCGTTGAACCTGTCCACCCAAGTGCTGGCCACTTCGGAGCCGGCCGGTGCCGCACGCCGGGCCGGGCGTTCCCGCGCGCTGATCGCCCTCGGGCCGATGCTGGCACTGCCGCTGGGCGGCTGGTTGACCCTGTGGGCCGGGCCGCGTCCGATCTTTCTGATTCTGGCCGGGTGCTGCCTGGTGGGCTTGTGGATGGCGCGCGGCTTGCCTACGGTGGGGCATGACTTGCACACCACGCCGGGACGGCGCTTCAAGTGGCCGGACAGCGTGGCGGTGTGGTCGTTTATCGAGGGGGTGGCGCTGGATGGGCTGTTTATCTTCGGCCTGTCGATCCAGGCGCAGAAACTGCTGGGCGGCGATGCAGTACTGATCGCTGGTGGCCTGATGGCGCTGCGTTATGCCTCGGAAATGCTCCTGAGCCCCTTGGGCGGGCGCGCGGCCCAGCGCTTTGGCGCCACGTCGATGCTGCTGCTGTTTTCGTTCCTGAGTGCCCTGGCCCTGACCGCGTTTGGCAGTTACTGGGTGATCGTCGGCGCGGCGGCGGTGCTGGTGCTGCGCGCGCTGCAACTGCCGCTGGTGACCACCCTGGTGGCCGAGCGCAACCCCGGCTCGATGCGCGTCTCGGCCCTGGCTTCGAATGCCGTCTGGCGGGATATCGGCGCCGGCCTCGGGCCATTGCTGGCCGGCCTGCTGCTGCCGATTGCCTCGGCCCCCTGGGTGTTTGGCCTGGCGGGCGCGGCGATCGCGGTAAGCGCGGTGTTCTGCTGGCGGGCAAAAACTTCCAACTGACACGGTGAGGTTGTGTGTGTCCCTTCAAGAAAACTTCGTAAGCCTGCTGGATGCGGCGTATCGACACTGGACCGGCCAGGGACTGCCGGCCCCCGAGCATCTGGACCCGCAACAGCGCCTGGCCTGGCTGCACAGCGACGCGCCCTACAGCCTGCTGGCCCATGATGGCGGCGCCGACCCGCGCTTTACCTACGTGAATGACTGCGCCCTGCAGTGCTTCAAATACCCGCGCGACACCTTCATCGGCATGCCCTCACGCTACAGCGCTTCGGCACTCGACCGCGCCGCGCGTCAGGTGCTGCTGGAGCAAGTCACCGCCAATGGCATCGCCCAAGGCTACAGCGGCTGGCGCGTGGATGCGCACGACCAGCCGTTCATGATCCACGCCGGCGTGGTGTGGACCCTGCTCGATGACGCCGGCCAAGCGTGCGGCCAGGCGGCCTTGTTCTGGCCCGACGCACAGCGCATCGGCGTGTTGGCTTAAGCGGTCTTAAAGGCATCCAGCCAGGCGGGGTCGAACCGGGTTTGCTCGGTATCGATCCCCAGCGCCTGCATCTTGGCCTTGTGCGCCTCGACCTCCGCAACCAACTGCACCTGGGCGCTGGAATTGGCATCCAGTTCATGCATCTGCGTCAGGCCCAAGTGATAGAAGCGCAGCACCTTGATTGCCGTCGGGTCATTGGCCTGGACCCGCTCGGTGACCTTGTGCATCACGTTGGTCACGCTCATCAGGCTGCGCTTGAGTTGCCAGCCATACACCGCCGGCGCCAGCCACGGCTGGGTCCAGAACGGGCCACGCACCAGGGCCAGCGTGATCAGCACCCCGGCGAACACGCCACCGACATTGAAGCGGAAATTGTCACCGCCAGGCTCGCCGAACAGCATCACCGCCAGGGTCGACAGCAACATGGCCAGGGCCAGGAACAGCACCGCGACCATCAGCGTGCTGCGCCGGGTCTGTTGGCGGAAGGTCACAGGGTCGCAGGGTTTGAGCTCGAACATCCGGTTCATGTCTCCAGAAGGGGCCCGCATCATCTCACGCCTGGGCAAACAAGTTGAACGATGGCGCAGGGCGGTTTCTCTAAACCTGTGTAGACCCTATGAGGTGAACCATCATGTCTGACTACAACCAACCACCCCCCGGCACCCCGAACCCTGACCGCACACCCGGCGAAGAGGAGCGCGACAACGATGCGTTGCGCCCCAACGACCCGAAAGAGCGCGACGACAATGAGGATGTAGAACGCGTCGAGGAAGACCTGGAAAACCTGCACGACAAAGCCCGCCCACTTTGAAAAAGGAGAACGCCGTGAGTAGTACGCCGAAAGGCCCGTCTTCAGGCGAGCATGCAAGTGGCAAGGACGAATTGGGTTTCGACCCGGATTCGCCCGACGTGGCGGACCCGCAGGTCGATCCCATCGGCCCGGCGATTGCGCCGCTGGATAAGGAAAAGAAAGACAAGGATGAAAAGAAGCCGGCCTATGATCCGTTGGGTGATTTGAAGCCGTAGGCGGGGTAGGGGACGCGTTAAGCGTTTCGGTTCTGCGAGCGTGAGCGCTCGACTTGAGCATGTTGTTATTAAACGCTGACATCGGTTGGCGTTTTTTTTGCGTGGTCGAAAAGCTTGGTTTCAAGTGCGTGTGGTAGCTGTGCGCTCAGGCCCACGCAGTCAACCTTGAGCCCCGAAGCATCAAGCGCGTAGAGTGCGTCCCCGAGGGTGCGATGGACGATGTACTGGACCGCATTCAAGTACTAACTGAATACTGAAAGTGGCAACGCACAACCACTTCATGATTGGGGGCTTCAGGTTTATACGGAGCATCGGGTTCGTGACTAGGTAATTGCTGATCATCGGGGGGACGGGCTTGTTGCCTGATGACAAGGCGATGTTTTGGATGTGGTCATTGGTGATGAGCTGTTCTGGGTCGGGAGCGGAATTAGGCGAATGGCTGCAATCGGCCGATTGTGTTGAAAAAGTCGGTGTTCCCAAAATACTCGAATATTGATGGATGAAAATACCTCTGTTGCCCGCTGCTACGTGAAATCCGAGTACTGAAACTTCTGCCAAAAATTCAGATTTCAATCTCAGGCGCGTACTTTTCTGGCGTGGAATTCGAAGCTGACTTTTTCAACACAGTCGGCCGATAGCTGCCGGCCATGATCGAAAAAAATCAGCCTTTTCGGTGATGGATTGGAATTACTAATCCTGTAGTCCACGGTTTCCTTGCTCTACAGAGCCAGCCTGAAAGCTGCGTACCACTTTCGTACCAACACTACTTCCAAGCAGTGACGCCATGCTCCTCACGACAGGCGTCAATCGGCCAGAAGCCGCCGGTCGGGTCAGGTGGCTTCAAACCCGCTTCCGTCCTTCAGAACTGGCTAATTGGCAAAAGTCAGACAATTGAACGCGCCTATGAAATCAGGGGCGATTCAATCAGTCGGGTAATGGCCGTAATGTTAGGCCTCATAGTGGTGAGGCATTTTCAGACGATATAGCCACTTATGCCATCCCACAGAAGTTTCACCGCGGTGACTACGAGCAGGCAGTAGCAGGCAAGGTACATCTGGCGTTGATCCAGCTTGGTGTGCAATCGCCAGCCCAGCCAGACACCACTTGGAACTGCTAACAGGCAGATGACCATCAGGCTTAGCACGTTACCGGTGGGCCTGGCTAACAGCAGCCAAGGCACGGCCTTGAGCAGATTGCCTACGGTAAAGAACATGCTGGTGGTGCCGGCATAGGTTTTCTTGCTTAGACCGAGTGGCAACAGGTACATCGCTAATGGTGGCCCACCAGAATGTGCGACCATAGTCGTGATCCCAGAGGTGACGCCTGCGGACACCGCCTTGAGCGATGAGCGCTGGCTGACCCTGATTTCCCCGCCGGTCTTGAACCAGAGGCCGACAAAAATTAGGGTAATCGCTGCCATCACTAAGGCGACTGCGCGGTGATCCATGATGCGAAAGAGTAGATAGCCGACACCGATGCCGACAATCAGACCTGGTAACAACAGCATCAAGTCGGGTTTAGACCAAGTGGATGGCTTCCAGTAACGCAGGCCGAACAGGTCCATCGCGATAAACAACGGCGCTAGCAGACCGCCGGCTGTGAGCGGATCCATCACCAGCGACAGCAGCGGAATGCCGACAATGGAGAAGCCTCCACCGAAGGCACCTTTCATAAAGCAGATCAAAAAAACTCCGGCGAAGGTCACCAGAATCGTGGTGGTGGTCAACTCAAGGTCCACGGTGCTGCCCCCTGATCCGGCTGCTCAAGGTTGGCCAGCATTATCGAAGAAAGCTCAACGTGCCCGCGCTCGCGCAAGTGCGCGATCACAGACAAGCGATCGGCGTGCGACTTGTTTTGATTGAGCTTGCGCTTGCATTCAACGCACTGCATTTCGATCTCGATACCGACGACTCTCGACACCATCTCGTCCAGGTATTCACGCGGCGCATCGCCCATCTTCCAGGGCTTGATCTCTTTGGACTCCTGGTGGCGAGTCAGCAGGGCCAGGGTGCGACGCAGGAGCTTTTCTTCCGACATCACGCGCATGACGCCATGCACATGCACCACCTCATAGTTCCATGTGGGAACCTGGCGATGCGTCTCGTGCTTGGACGCATACCAGTTGGGCGAAATGTAGCCTTCTGCCCCCCTGAAGATCACCATGACAGGCGTTCCGCCGGCGCAACGTTGCCACACAGGATTGGCGCGGGCCACATGAGCGGTCAGCAGCCCGTATGTTCCGTGGCCGGTATCGAGTTCGAAGGGAATGTGGTCCGCATCCATGCCGGATTCACCCTCAGTCACGAGGATGCCCAGCGGATTGTCGCGGATAATTCGGTGCAACTGTTCCGGGCGGTGCTCTGCGAAGTGTTCGGGAATGTACATGGGGATTTCACTACGGATTGTTGGGAGTCCATAATGTCGACCACGACCTGCATCATCGAAAGTGCCAGTTTCGAGGTTTTTCCATGGGCCAGTTTTCAGCCAATCCGGGTGCATCTTCCCGCGGCGCGCAACGTCGGATCTATGTCAGGCTGCGCGCGCAGATAGAAGACGGCACGCTTGCCGCCGGCACGAGGCTCATGTCGACGCGGGCAGTCGCGGCCGAACTCGGCGTGTCGCGAACCACGGTAACGGCGGCTTACGAGCAACTGGCGGCCGAAGGCTTTGTACTGACATCAGTGGGCAAAGCCGCCACGGTGGCGAGCATAATCAGCACCCAATCCGGTTATGCCCAAGGGGACTCGGCGCAGCAAAAGGAACTGCCGCCAGTGCTTTCCCTTTACGGGCAACGAGTGGCCATCATGACGCCGTACAACATGGCGTCACCACAAGCCCGCATCGATTTCAGGTACGGCTCGGTCGCTTCCAGGGATTTTCCGGCGCTGGGTTGGCAGCGCGCCTACCGTTCCGAACTAGTCAAGCGTCAACCGAGCCTCGCTTACGGCCACCCCGAAGGGGAAGAGCGCTTGCGCAATGCGCTGCAAGGTTATCTGCGACGCGCACGCGGTCTGGCGTGTGATGCGGATCAAATACTCGTAGTGCATGGCTCGCAGCAAGGACTTGACCTGTGCGCCCGGCTTTTGCTGAACCCGCAAGATGCATTTGTCTTCGAAGAGCCTGGCTACCGAATGGCCAGATATTGCTTTGAGGCCACGGGCGCGACGGCGTTGCCCATCCCCGTCGATGCCTCTGGACTGGATACAAATGCTCTGCCGGAAGGTGATCGCGTGCGTCTGGCCTTTGTCACTCCGTCGCACCAGTTTCCCATGGGGGCGGTGCTTCCTGTCGCACGTCGCCTCGAACTGCTGAGTTGGGCGAGGCGACATCGCGCGTGGATCATTGAGGACGATTACGGCGGCGAGTTTCGCTATGGCCAGCGGCCCATTGACGCACTGCAATCCATGGACGCAGATGCTCGCGTCATTTATGTCGGAACGTTCTCCAAGGCACTCTCACCTCAACTCAGGTTGGGTTATCTGGTTCTTCCACGCGAGTTGGTTCACGTTTTCCGTGAAGCAAAACGGCTGACCGATCGACACTCACCGCGCTGGGAGCAAAACGTGCTCGCCTCATTGATCGAAAGTGGAACTTATGAGCGTCACGTTCGCCGCCTGCGGCGGGAGAATGAACTGCGGCGAAGGGCATTACTGGAGGCTTTTGAACAACATCTGGCGGAATATGGGCAACTGGCCGGCATGGCGGCGGGCTTGCACGGCGTATTAACGCTACCCGCGCTTCGCGCTCAGGATGAGCCGACGTTGCAGGCGATAGCGCTCGAACGCGGGGTTGGCGTATATCCGCTTTCGCCGCTGTTTGCCGAACCCGCGTCGGTAGAATACGAGCGATCGGCAGGGCTCATTTTGGGCTATGCCGGCCTGACAACGCAGCAGATTCATGAAGGGATCGGCATTCTTGGTACGGTGGTTCGGGAGGTTAAAGAGCTTGGAACTCGGTCCGAATCAGTAGATGACTATGTCATCTAAGGTGCGGCTCGAACAGGAGCTAATTTAATAGGTAGAGATAAGGCGAATTAGAAAAAGTGGTCGGCTTGAATGGCTGCTAAGAGTGAAACTGGTTCTGGGCGGAAGGGCCGCTATTGGCCGATTGCTGCCCGTCACCATCGGTAGAAATCGGCCAAAAGCGGACGCTTATCGGCGCATGATCGAACTAAGTGCCTCCGGCGCAATAAAATTAATGTCTGACCAGTATTTTGCGCACCTAGAAGAAGCACGCGGAAGGGGTTCAACCTGAGGCAGGCTTTTAGTGATATTTTTAATACTCGGCCAATTTGAATCCCAAAACAATTAACCGCAGGAAAGAGTATGTCCGACATACCCATGATTAAATCGACGGAAGTGTTCTCTCGCCTTAGTGCATTTCATCCCAGTATCGAAGTTTGGCCAGATAGCGAGTTTTCGAATGATGGTTATGCTTACTACTGGTTGGTGGCGCACAGCGATGGTGCGACCCGTATGCTTTCCTATGTCCGCTGCAAAGACGGTGGCTGCGAGCAGCGCACCTATGATGTTGAGGGCGATGATCTTTGGATCCCAGCTGGAACGGCCGTGGCCTGACAATTCATTCAAGCCGACACCGCTTCGCGGCTTGTCTTAATTCTCAGGTGTTAGGGACTGCTTTTGGCCGATTTCTGCCGATGGTGACGGGCAGCACGGCGTTCGATCCACTACCTTCCGGCCGAAAAGCGGAAACGTCTCTATCTGTGAAAGCTAGTCTCTCAGGGTACGCATTATTTCCCCGACCACATACTTCGTGTATTTCTCACTGGGGTCAGTTTCCGGTGGGTCGTTACTGCGGAACCATTCACCTTGATCGAATGCTTGGTAAAGCGAGAAAGCGGGCTGAGGCATATTGTTAGTCATGCCTACTTCAACCACAGCATTTATGATCCCGTTCATAACGCCCTCGCAAAAATCATAGGGTAGAGATCCTTGGAGATAGCCTTCCGCAACCGCGACGGACAGTCCGTTCAGAACATCATGCGGTGCAACGCCGAACCTTTCGCAAATGGGGGCTAGATCACTCAGCGTTAAACCCTCTGCTTCCGCTTTCACGGAAAGTTCCTTGAGTTCGACTTTCGATAACACCATGATCATGAGCTTCTTCCGGTTAGGTGCGAAGGTCGCGCTTACAGAGTGGCCGATCAGCGGCGCCACACTTCAATTCCATGCTGCAATACGGACTTATGGTCGGTCAACTTCAGCTACAGGCACTATCCGCTTTGGGTCGAAAGACGTCTTTCGGTAAAGGCATCGTAACGTCGCTACGCCCCGCGCGTACCGGGTGGCAGCGTGAAGGTGGGAATCGCCTGAGTCGTTGCGCGTTTGATAGGTCATCGTCATTCTGGAAGCGACGATTTTTTAGGAGATTGAAGTGGACATTGACCGTCTGTTAAAAAAGCGGCAACTGAACGTGCAAGAGCAAAATGCTCTTGTGGCCCACCGACTCATGGTAACCGCCAAAGCTTGGTTGGCCAGAGGGATTCCCCTAGCCTTAAAAAACTATGGCGAGTCGAAAGGCATTAGATGGTCAGAAACCGTAGTACTGGATCTTGAAGTCGACTTTCCCGGTATGCCCAGCCTTTATGGTCTTTTGCTCACTCACGCAGAGCGGTTCATAGAGTTTGAAATTGATACCGATGACACTCATAGGTACGTGGAATCGGTGAGTCAATGGGAGGATGTTTCTGCTAATCAGGACTACGCGCCCCACAAGCGCGGTACTGGAAAGGGCTTCGCAGCAATTGCTATTCAGGTGAGGCGCGAACTCCTATGCGGCTTGTAGGTGTGAATCACAGAAGCTGAGATTCCATTGTTGATCGGAAGCCGCTTTTCGCCGATTTCTTCCGGAAACTGGTGTTCCCATTGGGTCGACTCGTGCCGGTCACGAGCGAAAAACATCAGCCTTTTCGGTGGTGGATTGGGCTGACTCCTCCCCTGGCCCAACGTTTACAAGGACTTCATCCTAAGCCAACGATCTTAGTACCAATTTCGTACCAACCAATTTCCCATTTGGCCTAACTGCCGAGATTCTCAGATGAATTCGCTGGTGCTGCTATCGGCCTGCGCTTTTTGGTAATGCGTCATTGCGTCGGCCGCGACGGCACAAATAAGGCGTTTCAGGAGTACAAGCAAAAGCTGAGGATTCTGGATTGAAACGTGCAGTGATAGCATCTGGCTATCTATTTTAGCGCCGAGTGCATGATGCCAAGTGTTTTCGTTATACGGATTCCTGGGTGGAGAACTTTCGTTTTCACTGTTCCAGAACACTGTAATTCTTACCATTTGAACCATTGGTTTCGCCGAACCATTCGCTCTCGACTTTTTCAAGAGATCGAACTTGGCAATGACCAAGCTGCATTGCAATTGGCGCGGCCGTGGAGGTTGCGTTATCTGCGTGGCGAATGGGGAGAAACCGCTCTCAGTTGTGCAATTGGCTACAAGCAATCCGCCTTGGCTGTGGAGCTAGTGCGACGTGGCGGTATGTATGCCGAGGATGGCACGTTGGCGAAAGCAGCGATGAATGGTGACCTGATGGTGGTCGAAGCACTGTTATCGGCTGGTAAGCATCCGGACGAGCCCATCAAGGACCCGATTTTTCGTGGACTGACGCCCTTGATGTGGGCGACCAACAGACGTCACCCCGAGATCATGGAGCGCCTGTTGCAGGCGGGAGCCGATATTCATGCTGTCGACTGTCAAGGGCATTCAGCGGCAAGATATGTGACCGATTTGGGCAGTACTTCTCTGGAAGCACTGAAGGTGTTGCTGCGCCACCAACCCGAAATCCTATGGACCGAGATGTGGAGCGGAATCGATGTCCTGAATGCCGTACGACGTTATCGGGACAACCGGGATCCGGATGCTCTGCAGTTCATGACGCGCAAGTTTCCCGAGCTGGATATGGATGAGTACTTGAAGAGCTAGGGTTCTGGACTTTATTTAGCGGGCTGCCTAACGTCGTATCGCCTAGACGCGATGACTTGATTGTAATGGGTAGGCTAACCTGGGCGCCTCGCAACTGCCCACGTTAGCGAAATGGTGCGCCTGCGCCGTAGCGCCTACCGTACGCTACCGGCCAATAGCACACACTCAAGTATCGACTATGCTTGGGGCGATTCAGCCCTATACCTGAAGGACCTAAACAATGGGGTACCTTGTCGTTGCTCATGCGATGAATGTGATGCCGGAGCTAGAACTACTTTCTACCTTGCCGATGAGCATTGGGTGGTCATTGCACCAGGATGAAAGCGCCACGTCGTTCTACTTAGACACGTTCAAGGCTGGCGAAGAACGGAAATGGCCCTTTACGTCTATGCCCCCGATCAAGGATGTACCGCTTGAGCTCCCTCAAGAATTGGCAGCTCTATCGCGGATATACAAATTGCTTAAGGATGCTCAGCTAGCAGACTACTTCAAGAGAGCTTTCCTTAATGTGAATTTAGCGCTAAGCAAGAGCCTTCAGTTATACGTTTGCAGCTTTTGCACGGATGACGACGGGCTGGATTTTGTGTGCGTATCGTCGAATGGTGAACTGCAAAGGCTGCGTTGCGTTTGCGGTGATCTGGATATCACCTATGAGCTTGGGACGGTCATGATCCAGCCGCTTCTGATAGATGGCGTTGAAGGCACCGACGTGAGTGGTCTGCATGACCCAGAGAGTGGCATTCACGTATTGAGTCGGAATATAGCGCCTTCGTCGTTACTGCATGCGGTGGCTTCATCAGAAACCACTCGCTTTCTAAAAGCAGAAAGTCCCCCTCTGGGTCTAGGTAGCTTCGATGGTATGGAGGTCGCTCCGATAAAGATTGCACGCTCTCAGATCGCCTTGCTAGCGCCTAAGCTGGTTGCTCAGAAGGCGTGGTGGAGGCGGTGGTAGTCGTATCAACAACTACGACCTAAACCAGAAGGATTTTTAGGCGAAAATTAGTCAATTATCAACATCGAAAATTGGGTCAGATAATGGGGTGCCAACGATCAAAGACTTGCCGGAAGCAGTCTGTCATGGGCGGCCACTGTCGGCCAACTACTGCCGCCGTCGAGCTGTTGCTATCGGCTATTCCGATTTTTAAATCACGGCCCGCGTTTTTAGGAACGCGAAATACTTGGGGTCATCGTTGTCAAAAATCTCATCTCCAGCTGCCATGTATGCTCGCATAAGCTCATCGGCGGCTCGATCAGTTTCCTCTTTCTCGTACAGTGCTTGGCCCAAACGCAAATGCAAAAATGGATTGCCGACTGCATCGGGACAAGTCATCGCATACTCAAGGGCCTCTTTTGCGGAGGTAAAGAATCCTCCCCGAAAACAGGCATCGCCGATTGCGGCAAGCACCCATGTCGCCGCTTCCCAGTTATTTTTGGGTTCTGGTATCAACTCCCACGCTAGGCTGTACTCACCGAGGGCAGCCTTGAAATCACCGCCTTCCAGATGTTCATCACCCAATTGGCAAAACGCCTTGATCTGCTCATGGGTCAAGTCATCCAATTCGAAAGTTTCCATCTGAACTCCCTGTCTATAAGGCTCAACCGCGTGAGCCGCCGATTTTGCAACCAGGCCGGGCGATAAACAATCGTAAAAATCACGACGATATACAGGCCAGCTAACGGCCGATGGCCGCCTGTCGTGAGGGGCAGCGCGTCGCTGCATGGACTCATGTCGGCACAAAATTGGTACGCAGCTATCGGGTCGGCTCTGTAGGGCAAGTAGTACATGGCCTACAGGATTAGCAGTCCCAATTCATCACCGAAAAGGCTGATGTTTTTCGTTCATGACCGGCAGCAGTCGGCCAAAAGCATACGATCGCTGGAACGCTACAGACTAGATGCTTTTCCAATCATGCTGAAATGATGAGTATCGTTTGTGCAGGCGGCGCGGTGGTGGCTCGATACGTCTTAGTGTGTCGCTGTTTTGAGGTCTGAATCCCTCCCGACATTTCAATAACACTCGATGCGGTTGCGCCCAGCACGCTTTGCGCGATAGAGCGCCTTATCGCTGCGTGACAGGCTGGCCTCAGCGCTGACATCGGTTGAATGGAGGGCGGCGATACCTATGCTGACCGCCAGTGTTAGACATTCGTCTCCGTGGCCTAATGGCGTAATGGCCAGCTCATCCTGGACTCGTTGGGCGAAGATTTTGGCTTCGTCGACGCAAGCATTGCTCAACACCACTGCGAACTCTTCGCCGCCCATGCGACCGGCGGCATCGGTTCTGCGCAGCTGTTTGCAGAGAATGGCCGAGAAGTGCTGAAGCGCGAGATCACCTACCGAATGGCCCCAGCGATCATTAATGGCTTTGAAGTGGTCAAGGTCGAACATCAGGATTACCGCGGGATAGCTGGCAGAGCGCTGCACCCGCGCCAACTCGCTTTCGAGGTGCTGCATGAAATGACGACGATTGGAGAGTTGCGTCAAGGAATCCGTGCTGGCGAGCACCTGCAGTTCTGCTTCGATTAGCTTGCGCTCGGTGACATCGGTGATGATGCCGTGCCAGAGCACACTGCCGTCCGCCAATGCCCTGGGACGCGCAGCACCCTGACGCCAAGCGGCGCCCCCACCGGGCAGCAGTACCCGGTATTCTAGGCTCCAAGGTTTGAGATCCCTCGCAGACGCCTCCAGGGAGCCGAGGTAAGCAGCCAGATCGTCCGGATGGATGATCATGTGCAGCATGTCGGCATCCTGCATCAGTTGCTCCGGCTTCACTCCGTAAATGTCGCAGACCCCTATGCTGACAAAGGAAAAGCTATACTGTCCATTCACATGCCGCAGACTCTGGAAAACCATGCCGGGGATTTCGTTGGTCAGGTCGGTCAGCAACGCGGCGTTCAGCTGTATCTGTTCCGACAGGGCGTACATGGCAGTGACGTCGGTGGTGGCTCCGACCATGCGCACGGCGTTGCCGGCGCCGTCATATTCCACCACCTTGCCGCGACTGCAGACCCACTTGTAACTGCCGTCCCGGCAGCGTAGTCGGTGCTCCACTTCGAAAATCTCGGTGCGCCCGTCGATGGCCTCCTGGTAGACAGCCAGCACGTAGGCGAAGTCGGCGGGGTGGATGCGGGTGTATGCCTCCGCGACGTCGTCGCCGATCTCGTTGTTGGTGTACCCCAGCAAGGCCTTCCAACTATCGGAATAGTTGACTTTGCCTGTGAGCATGTTTCGGTCCCAGACACCAGTCCCGCTAGTGGCGATGGCCAGCGTCTTACGTCGCTCGCTTTCGCTCGGAAGCTCAAACTCTGCTCGATCCGACTCCTTTAGCAGAAGCGCCCCTGCCGCCAATTGAGCGAACTCCTGCAAACCTTTCTGTTGCTCGGAATCCAGCTCGCGGGGTTGGTCGTGAAGCAGATAGAGCAGGCCGAGCTGCCCTCCATCTGGAGCCTGTAGGGGGCAGACGGCGAGAAAGCGCAGCGCGGGAAACGTTTTTGTCAGCTGGTGATTGCGCAGATGTTCGTCGCGGCTGATATCGGGCACAAGCAGCAATGTATGGGCATTGGCATTGGAGGGAAGCGGCATGTGGAGGTCTGGCAGTGTGTCGCGCGCAATTGGGCCGGCGCCAGCGCAAAAACGCAGGAGGTCCTGGGCGCCGGTTGTTAGCAGGACGGCCACAACACCGAACTGCCGCCTGACCATATGGAGCAGGCCGTCGAAGCGCTCGTCTCGGGAACCTTCTGACGACTTGGATCTGCTGGACAACATTCGGATTTCTCCACTCCGGGGTGCGAGTTGTGCCTCCTGGCGATTATCGGCTTGGGGTTGAAAAACTTAACAATAATAGCTTTCTGCCGTCATCATTTCGTTAAGCCGTGACGAATTGGTTGACAGCCAATACCGTTGTCTCAGTGGAATCGAAAGGGGACGGACTCGAGTCACCGGTATTGGCTGGCGATGACCAGCCCCATGTGGTGAATAAATAGCTTAGGTTCACGTACCCCCGTCAACCCGACTCATGCCATAACGAGCCAGCTGCTGATTACAGACTTATGTTTACGATTTGACTGGCTGCTGCTGGAGGCAAGGTGCCGAGTCGACTACGAGGGGCGTCTATTGGCCGAATTCGGTTTGCCACAAAGGGCAGCAACCGGCCAGAAGCAGACTGTGGACAGGTAGCCGTTGATGTCTCTACGCTGGACGATCTAGTGGCAGCACAGCTGCAAAAAAGGAGTAGTCACGTTGGAAGTTGCCATTGATCGAGATAGCGTTCATGCAGGAGATGATCTGGGAAGCCATGCGACGTCGATCAGACTCGATCCATCAGCAACGCTGCGCGCCTTAATCGAAGTGATACAAGATGCCGGCTACTTACCGGGTATCAATGGAGGCAAGGCTACTTGGATTATTTGGTCGTCTGACAAACCAATAGGTGTTTTAGCGCAGCAATGGCCAGCACCTAAATTGACCGTGCCGCCCGACAGCACCGTTGATCAATATTTCGGAAATACCGAACCTCGCCTTCTGTTCAGATATTGGTGTCAGGCAGATCCAGATGAGGTCTTTTCGAATATCAAGACCGGAAATGAGCCACCTTCACGATTTTAGGATTGGCGGTGGACATTTCTGTCGATCAATGCGGTTCAGATGACTGCTATGGTTGGCAGCCAAGCTTCGCGAAATATCCACCGGCCTGCGATCCATACCAGAAGTGCCGCGACTCCAGACCGTAATGAGACCTGCACCATGAGTGACACATCCTCAGCAATTGCCTTCATTGCGACCTGTTGCGCTCCCCAGACCAAACACAGCAAAACCATCATTCCCGTGGCCATGCCATCAACTGGCTTTCTCATGTAACAGCCCCGCAAAAATTTATGCCAAGTTACCTTCGATAATTATCATTTCTCGCTTATAAGCGAGAAACGCAACCGACTTGGCTTTAGCGTAATAAGGGTCAATATTGCAGGCCTTGGCCTGTTCATAACTCGAGAACTCAACAACCAATACACGTTTGTTGGTCATTGACTCTAGCAGCGCGCCTGGATCCAAAAGCCTGACGCTGGCGCCGTACTTCTTACAAATCGGCGTCCAAAGCTGGCTTTATTTTTTTATGCATCAGCATCGATTACATCCGTTCCAAGAATGATCCAAGAGCCTTTCACTGTGGATTCTCCAGTGAGGCGTTAATCTGGTTGAAGCGTGCAGTTTGTGAGTTCTTTTCATCTTGAATACGGCGCTGCGCAAAACTGCTTGCCGCCTCCTCGAAGGTCTGTTTTGCGCGCGGGTTCCACTGAACACCGGATCGAGCGACGACCCCTGGCTTGAGTTGTTGATGCTCGTCGTAATCTCGACGGGGATGGAAGAACAAGGGTTGGAGTTCGTCCAGATTAGACAGGTGCTTAACGTAGTCCTGAAGGTACTGTTCGCGCTGCAACTGACTCACTCGCGCCGGCATCCATGCGGCAAAAGGTGGCAGTACAGTAAAACCGGTGTAGGCAAGAATCCCGTTATGAATGGGCCACAGAATATGGTGCAGGTCCCCATCAACGCCGTTTGGCTCATACAGTGTGCTGGCCGTACCTGTGGTAAGGCTTAGCATCGCGCGTTTGCCTTTGAGGTGTCCGCTTTCATACTTTCGGCCAGACGAATACGCGAAACCACGGCTGAAGACCCGATCGACCCATCCTTTGAGTATTGCTGGCATGGAAAACCACCACATGGGGAACTGAAAAATTACCAGGTCTGCCTCGGCAACTTTGGATTGCTCACGCTTGACCTCGCGGCACGCTGTCGCATTGGCCTGCGCATGCTCTTGTTCACTGGACGGATCAAAATAGTTTGCATCAGCACGATCGCCGAACTCGTCCGGGTGAAGCGTGGCGTTCCAACCCATGGCATACAAGTCGCTGACCTGGACGTTATGCCCCAGCGCTTCAAAAGTGCGCACAGCGGTCTGTGTCATGGCGCCGTTGAATGACTTGGGCTCGGGATGTGCGTGGATGATCAGAATGTTCATGTTTGGCACCTGCATGGCCGTACGATTGACGATGTGATTGTCAGGGCGTCGCTTATGCCGTACAAACCATCTGTTTTATCTCTATAAGAGAGAATTACTAATCTATGCGATCTGACACTCCGCTCAAGGCCATTGCCTGCTTTGACGCTGTTATGCAAACGGGTAGCGCAGCGCTGGCTGCTCAGCAACTGTTTGTCACACCGGGTGCCGTGAGCCAGCAGATTCGTAAACTTGAGGATTGGCTGGGCGTTCCTTTGTTCGCACGCATCGTGCGCAAATTGCAACCAACCGAATATGCGACGCTCTATTGGGAACAGATAAAGCCTGCGCTGCAGCAAATTGACCAAGCCAATGCAACGCTACAGCGTCGTGTCGAATCGCAGGTGCGTTTGAGCATGCCGCCAGCGTTCGCCAACACTTGGTTCGCAAGACGCATGCCCTTGCTGATGGGTCGATATCCTGGCCTGAGCCTTCATCTCAGCGCTTCAGCAGACAACGTGGATTTCAGTTCCCACACATACGATCTGGCCGTCCGATACTTCGACGGCCAAGATAGTAATTTGAATGTTCTGTTGCTGCTGCCTGACGAAGTGAGCGTGTATTGCAGCCCCGCTTATCGGGATTGGCTCCAAGCGGTAAATGTGGAGGATATGACGCGGGCGACTCTGCTAATAACGACCTCGCACGCAAATTGGTCGCGATGGCTCGCACAGGTGGGCCTTTCCTTCGATGGCATGACAAGCCATCTACGTTTCGACCAGTCGGAAACGGCCATTGATGCGGCTAGACGAAGTCAGGGTTTGGTGCTGACCAGTCCATGGCTTGTCGAGGAAGATTTGAATAAAAACAACCTAGTCCAGTTATTTCCACACAAACTGCGTACTGGAAAGGGATATTACCTGGTCACAAGTAAAGATCGGCCTCTCACTGCGGCTGCACGGCAATTCCGGGATTGGTTGACCGCCGCTGCTCATTGCAGTGGTGACGAAGGGTAATCGAAGCCCGCTTTCGGCCGAAAAGGTTGCACACGAAAGTCCGCTTCTGGCCGATAGCTGCCGTCCACAAATGACTGCTTTCGGCCATAGGGAGTATGACGGGACTCCAGTAGAGCGGTCCGTAGGGCGCGGACGAAATCGCTAGGGTGCGGCGTCGTCTTGGCATCGCCCACGCCGTAGCCACGGGTGAACAATCAGGCTTGAAAATCGCAGCGTTCGATGTGGCCACCTGCGGTGTCGTGAACGTCCGTAAAAGGGCGGATTTCCAAAAGTCGAGACAGCGAAGTCAGCCAGACGGCAACAATGTGATCCTGCTTTTTTTGTTAGATCTGAGTCTGTTTTTAACGGGGCGACGCTCTATAGAGTGTATATCCGACGCACAAGTGGACAGTGATCGGCCCGCTACTGTTTCTGGCTCTCTGAAGACCGGACGAATCGAGAGTCTTCAGGAATCACCATGAATACTCGTCCAAGCTTTCAGAGCAAGACCTTCCCCCAATCGCAACGTGACATTCTCGGCATGATTGCGACCGATCAGCATCTGGGCGATGTACTCTGCGCCATCTGCCAGATGCTCGACACACAGACTCCCGAAACCTACTGCTCTATCTTGCTGGCGGATGCCGAGGGCAAACACTTGCTTAACGGCGCGGCACCCGGCCTGCCGACCGAGTACAGCGAGGCGATAGATGGCATGGCCATTGGTCCGCAGGAAGGGACCTGCGGCACCGCGGCGTTCCGGCGCGAGCTTGTGGTCACTGAAGACATCGCCCGGGACCCGAACTGGGACCGTTTCCGCAGCTTGGCGCTGGGGCATAACCTGCATTCCTGCTGGTCTGTCCCCTTGCTCTCCCATCAAGGAACGGTGTTGGGGACATTTGCCATGTACCAAAAGAGCATCCATGCGCCGGACGAGGCGCAGATTCAACAACTGGTTTTTGCCGCGCAACTGGCCGTCATTGCGATCCGTCATGAGCGTGACGGTCGGCGATTGGAGGAGAGCGAACAACGTTTTCGTTCATTGTTCACCTATAACCCCAACCCGGTGTTCGCCCTCGATCTGGCCGGCAACATCCAGAGCGTCAATCCTGCAGGCCTGAAGCTGAAACCGCACACGGCCGTCAATTTCATTGGTCATCACTTTTCCCATCTGGTTCTCGATGAGGATCTGCAACGGGTCAGTCAGCATTTTTGCGCAGCCCGTGCCGGAGCGCCTCAGCGCTTCGAGGCACAGCTTCGCGACGAAAGTGAGCAACTGTTGACCATGGATATCTCCAACCTGCCCATCATGGTCAACGGAGAAATCGTCGGAGTATTCGGCATTGCCCGGGATATCAGCGCGCAGAAACATTTCGAACGCGAATTGAGCTTCAACGCCAGCCATGACCGGCTTACCGGTTTGCTTAACCGTGTTTCGCTTGAAGAGCGACTGGTTCTGGATTGCCACATCAGTCGTCGGCGTAATCGGCGGCTCGCGGTGATGTGCATTGATCTGGATGGATTCAAATCCATCAACGATTCGATCGGGCATTTCTTTGGCGATCAGGTGCTGATCGAAGTGGCGCAACGTATGACCCAGCAAGTTCGTCCCGGTGACACCATCGTGCGCATGGGCGGTGACGAATTCATTGTGCTCCTGCCTGACCTGCTGCGTGACGAGGACGTTGTACCCGTAGCCGAGCGCCTGATGGCGAGCATTGCCAGACCCTACTGCATCCAGGGTATTGACCTGCATGTGAGTGCAAGCGTCGGCATCACCCTGAGCGATGGTTACATCGAGCAGCCGATGCAACTGATTCAGCAGGCGGACATGGCCATGTACAAAGCCAAGCAGGAAGGGCGCAACAACTTTCAGTGGTACACCAGCGACCTCAATCAACGTTTTTGCGAGCACGCGAGCCTGCGCAATGACTTGCAAAAGGCTATCGAAACTCAATCCTTCCAGCTGCATTATCAACCGCAGATAGACGCACGCACGGGGCAGGTGGTCGGGATCGAAGCCTTGCTGCGCTGGGAGCATCCGGAAAAGGGATTTATCTCACCAGCGGTGTTTGTAACAGTGGCTGAAGACAGTGGTCAGATCATCCCGCTGAGCCTTTGGGTACTCGATACGGCCTGCGCGCAGTTGCGTCAACTGGGCGAGCAGGGCATCACAGGCATCTCGATGGCCGTTAATATTTCGCCGATTCATTTCCAGCGTGGACAATTCGTCGAGTGTATCCAGGCAGTGCTGAACAGGTACGAACTTAGCGCCGGGCAGTTGGAACTGGAGATTACCGAGTCGCTCTTGTTGCATAACGTTGAACAAGCCATCGACACTTTGCACCAGCTCAAGGCTTTAGGTGTACGCATTGCGCTGGATGATTTCGGCACGGGCTACTCCAGCCTCAGCTACCTCAAGCGTTTACCCATCGACAAGATCAAGGTTGACCGTTCTTTCATCCGGGATATCGCTACCGACCATCACGATGCAGCGATCACCCAAGGCATTATTTCCATGGCCCATCATCTCAGCCTGTCGGTGGTCGCCGAAGGTGTGGAAACCAAGTCTCAAATCGATTTCCTGAAGGGCAGTCGCTGCGATATTTTTCAGGGGTACTACTTTGCCAAACCGATGCCCTGTGTAGACCTCGAAGCCTTCCTTAGCCTACGCGCATCCCGGTCCCTGAAGCCCGGTCTTGTTTGTCCGCAGGTTTGAACAGGGGAATTCGCAGATTCAAACGCGTCCGGTTGTCCTGAACTACACTTCAGTTGCCACTTCTGTCCTGGAGCGTTCCTGGTGAGCGCTTCGGATCTCTTGCTGGGTGCAGAAGCGTTTGGGAAACTGAGCGCTTTAGACCCAAGCTCTGCTCAACACGCCTGGCCGTGGACGCATTAAGCGCGTGACTGTTGTTGGCACTGGAGGGTACAGAAAATTCGTTCAGTTACTACGGTAAGCGTCATCAACGACTATAGTCATTGGTGAGCCAGAGCGAATCCGACCATTCCCCTGCCAACCTGGCCTAATCCAATTCCGCGATTACACGGCGGATCTTCTTGTGTTCCTTGATGCGGAACGTAAACGTTTCGCTGCCGAAATTACTCAGGCTCAGGCTGAGATCGAGGCAGCGTTGTCTTTTTTTTCCCCTTGATGGTGGATGGAGTTATCCCGCCGGGCACGTCGTATCCCACTGAGCACGTCCCAACCACCCATCTATCAAGGTTCAAGCAATGAATACTTCAGAGTTAGATGATGCACAAAAAACCAATGGCGACCTGGTTCAGGGTCCGCTGCCGGCCGGCACTGTCGCGCCCGACTTCACTCTTCACGCAACCCCTGATCAACAGTTGTCGCTGCGTGAGCTAAAGGGAAATCCCGTGATACTGGCGTTTTATCCCGCTGACTGGACTTCGGTGTGTGGTGACCAACTGACCTTGTACAACCAGTTGTTACCCACCTTCAGAGAATATGGTGCGGTGCTATTGGGTATCTCGGTTGACAGCGCCTGGTGTCATCAGGCCTTTGCCAAAGATCGAAATTTCCACTTCAGCCTGCTGGCCGATTTCGAGCCCAAAGGGGCGGTGGCACGACAGTATGGAGCGTACGAGTCCCAGCTCGGAGTTTGTAAGAGGGCACTGTTCGTGATTGACAAGGAGGGGGTGGTCGCCTGGAGCTACGTCTCACCAATGGCAATCAACCCTGGGGCGGACGGCATTCTGGATGCGCTGGATGCTCTGGTGAATTCGCCACAAAGCACGCCAACCAAAAATTAACAGGTGATTACATGGCCACTCTCAAAGTCCCGGTAAGTGCCAACGACCATCGCCAGGGAAGTGCGCATGCCAAGGTCACCTTGGTGGAATTTGGCGACTATGAATGTCCCTATTGCGGTGAAGCTTATTGGATGGTCAAGAATCTGCAACAGCATTTTCGCGATGACTTGCTGTTTGTGTTCCGTAACTTCCCTCTGACCACCGCTCACCCCCATGCATTGGGTGCAGCGGTCACCGCTGAGTATGCCGGGAGTCGAGGATTCTTCTGGGAGGCCCACGACGAATTGTACGAAAATCAGGATCGATTGGGCCTGCCGCTGTATCGCGCCATCGTTCTCAAACACGGCCTTCCCAAGGAGGAATTCGATCTTGCAATGCAAGAGGATACTTACATTCCCAAAATACAAGCCGATTTCAATGGCGGTGTACGCAGCGGCGTGAATGGCACCCCAGCGTTTTACATTGACGGGCTTCGCTATGACGGAGTTCCAGAGTTCATCGGGATGAGTCAGATGATTGAACTTTTGTTAGTGCGTGGACGAAATCGCTAGAGAGCCAAATCGGCTTAACATCACCCACATCGGAGCCGAGGAAAAACCAACGTTAGCTTCCTTTTACATTAAAGAGGTGGACACGGAGCCGGCAACTAATGAAATCTTTGAAGTATTATGAAGAAAATCGACACGCCACATGGTTGGAGTTGTTTTTTGACCTGACTTTCGTTGTTACGATAGGCCAGGTTACGCACACTCTCGGACATGTTCATGACGGCCACTTTGAACATAAGCAATTATGGACATTCTTACTGCTTTTTGTACCGTTGTGGTGGATCTGGTCCAGTCACACGATTTACTCCAACAGGTTCGATACAGACAGTAATCTTCACCGTTTGGCAACATTATTCATAATGCTCCTGCTCATTGTGCTATCGGCCCGGATTGGGGAAGACCTGGAAGTGAACTACCCGCTTATTATTGCCTGCTATTTTGGTGTACGAGCGATCATCAGTGTTATGTACATTTCATCCATTAGTAAACTCGATTCTCGCGGCGAACTTTCCTCAAGGCTTGGTTTCGCCCTATTAGTTAGCGCAGTTATTAGTCTTTCATCCGTTATTTTTGACCCGCCCTTGCGTTATCTTGTTGCTTATATTGGGATTGTTCTTGATATTCTGTTTCCTGTGTTTTTCTGGACTAAACTAAAGCCGTTGCCAGCACACACGGAACATTTGGTTGAGCGCATAGGTCTACTCACCCTAATCTTATTGGGGGAGTCAATTATTAGCCTTTCCGGAGGCTTGTCTAACATTCAATGGGGTTATTATAATGTGATGGCGGCCATCACCGGATTTATCATGATTTGCAGTATCTGGTGGATCTATTTTGATAGTTTTTACTTATTGAACAAACATCAAAGCAGTATGAGTGGGCACGCCTTAATCTACTCGCACCTTTTTCTTTTTATGGGGCTGGCACTTCTGGCGAATTTGATTAGGCATGCGATCCTGAACGACATTGCGATACGCGATTTCCAGATTATGTCGATCACCGGCATGGCCTTGTTTTTCCTAGGTAAGCAATATGGCTATTTCATAGCCGTGAGTAGAATAAGGAAATACATACTACAAAACACGTTGATAGTGTTTTCTTTGGGCGGGTTAGTCGTGTTTTTACCCCGCGTCGAGTACATATTGGTCGGCCTGACGACAACCATGATCTCTTATGTTTTTCTAAATTTCAGATATCGTTGAATCATTATTATCAGACCAGAGGGTGGGACCAGGTGAGCAAGCGGCTGACTTGCGGTTATATGCTGCCCACTACGTCGTTCTCACTGCCCGTGCGCTACTCGCCGCTACCCTTGGTCTATTTGGGTTTGTAATCCTGGTATCGTCGACCATAGTTAAGAGTCTCGGATACCCCTCTTAGCTATCGCGATCTGATAGCGCCAGCCGCATCGTAACAACAGGAGCCACATCATGGTCAAAGTAGCGTTGTTCGTTCGCCTGGAAGCAAAACCCGGGAAAGAAAAGGATGTAGAAAGCTTTCTTTTGGGCGGCCTTCCGTTAGTGGAGGAGGAGCCAGCCACTACAGCCTGGTTTGGAATCCGCTTGGGGCCGTCCACCTTTGGCATCTTTGACGCATTCCCGGATGATGCGGGCCGGCAGGCTCATCTTTCGGGCAAGGTCGCGGCGGCGCTTATGGCAAACGCTGCCGAGCTGTTTGCCGAACCGCCATCAATCGAGAAGGTTGACGTCCTTGCAGCCAAGCTGCCCGGTTAAGCAAATCCAACAGGAAGTTCCATTCAGTTCGGGGAGGCTCACGATGTCTTGTATGAAAATCAGGATCGCCTGGGCCTGCTGCTGTCCCGGGCGGTGATCAATTAAAACACTTGTATTGAAGATAAATGTCATGGCTAAAGTGCCGTGTCCAGGATTCATGCCATGCTTGCGCGCTCGGTAGAAGTGAAAGGATACGCGCGCAAATCGTGTCCATGGACGGCGTGGAGGCCGCACAGAATCTGCAAGGCAATGTGCTCATCACGGGTTTAGGCTGGGTAGGGTAGATTGTTTGCCGGGCACCGGTCGCTCATGGCGCGAAGATCTCCATCATTGATATAGAACCGTAGGTCATCCGCGCCGTGACACCTAATGGTTTCGTCAAGTGAGCATTCGTCGGCGTAGCAGTGACCGATGTTCAATGAGCTGCCTGACGCGGCTGCACTCCGAACTGCGCAACGATGTGCGTACCCAATTCCTCAATAACTTCCACCGCAGGGCGCTTGCCGTATTTGAGATTGAGAATGACGTGGTCCACGCCGATTTCCTCAAGCGACTCCAGCAAAAATCGTAGATGGTAACGTCCAAGTCTGAACCCCAAATGGATACGTGTGGGTGGCGTTGACGGATTCTCATCGAGATCGATGTACAGCGACTGAGTAAAGGGCTTATACACAGAGCCACATTGTTTCGTGACCTCCAGTCGCCAATCTTCCACGACCAGCCGCTGCATGTTCGGAATGCGTGGATAGTTGATCCATCCGTTGCTCTCACGCGCGATCCAATCCAGTGACTGGCGACTGTTGCCGGTCACGAGCATTGGAATGAATTGGGTGGTAGGTTTCGGAATCAGGTCTGCGCCTTGCATTTCACCAGTGCTCCAGTGGATGGGCTCAAAACTGGTGCTGTGGGCGCGGCGAATCACTTCGTAGTGTTCTCGAAAGATCTCTCCACGCCTTTCGGGATCGACGCCAAACGCCGAAAACTCCACTGGCCGATCTCCCGAAGCAACCCCCAGAATCAAGCGACCAGTGCTCAACTGATCGACGCTGGCTGACGCCTTGGCCGTGTGCAGGGGATGGTGCAGCGGGATGGCGATGGAGGCGGTGCCAAGTGCAATCTCCGAGGTATGGGCGGCCATATAACCCAGGTAAACCCAGGGGTCGAAGACTTGGCCGACATCGCCGAAGCCAGGGTCGCGAAGCGGCACGTCGCGAAACCAGAGCGCGCAGAAGCCCAGCGCCTCGGCTTTTTTAGCCAGTGTGACCTGGTTGAGCATGCTCGGAGTGTCCCCGTCGAACGCCTCCATGGGAAAGAATAATCCAAGGCTCAAATGCCCCTGAGTGAAGGTTCGGCTGAACCCTCGATGCTGCTGGTAAGGAATCGTGCTCGGCCGATACATACGGATTGACCTCATGACAGAACGTGAACAGCGCCCCCGTTTCCAGAGGTGCTGCGGCATCGGTCGCTTTTGAACGGCAGGTGGGGGTACTGGGTCTGGCTTTTACCCGTTGCGCCGTACTGCTGGTTGTGTGGACCGGACTCAGGGGGCAGTTGCTGGCGATAGGCGCGGGTTGGTCCGGGTAGGTGTTAAGCGGACGGTCAAAGGAAGTCAGATCTCTCGGCTCTATACCACCAGATGGGCAAGGCGTTCGAGGAATCATTCTATAAGCGTAGGCGGTTTTGCAGCTCTCCGCCATATTCTTACAATCGAGCCGCTGACGGGCGAAAGTCGCGTATCGAAGGCAGTTATCGGTCGTTTCCTGCCATTCCAGAACGGCCGCTATTGGCCGGAAGCAGTCCTTCGTGGATGGCGGCTTCCAGCCAATGCCCCAAACCCCCAGCCCTCGACCTACGTAAGCCCAAAAAAAGGCAAGTCACTCGCAAAAGCCCCGCCTGACACGGCGGGGCTTTTCCCTTCACTTCGGCGCAACCCAAGTCACGTCCGTAATCCCATACTTCTCCGCCCAAGGCCGCGTCGTTTTCTTCACCTGTTCATGGCCCACGCGCCCCACGCGACTCACGTGCGCGATGTCGGCATCGACCGCCGCCCAGTGCCAGGCTTCGGCGTTGTTCATCACTTCGGCACGCACCACAAAGGACTTCGGTTTGCCATGCAGCTGGTAGTGGATGGTGTAGATTTTTGCGGTACTCATGTTGCCTCCCTGTGTTGTTATAGATGGATACGGGAGTGTTCAAAAAGGTTCATTCAAAATGACAATCTGCGTGCTGGCGCGGCATAGTGTCGCCATCCCCTCGCGCCCAAGGATTGCGCCATGTCTTTGCTGACCCATAGCCGCCTCTATTTGCAACGCCTGGGCTATGACACGCCGCCCGCGCCGACCCTGCAAACCCTGCAGGCGCTGCAGTTGCGCCATGTGTGCACCTTTGCCTTCGAAAGCCTGTCGACCTTGATGCGCGTGCCGGTGCCTATCGACTTGCCCAGCGTCGAGCAAAAGGTGCTGTTGGACGGCCGGGGCGGTTATTGCTATGAGTTGAACCAGATGTTTTTGGCGCTGTTGCAGGCGCTCGGCTTCGATGCGCGCGGCATTACCGGGCGGGTGGTGATGGGTGGGCCGCCGGATGCGCACACGGCGCGTACCCATCGCTTGAGCCTGGTGACCCTGGACGGGGTGCGCTATATCAGTGATGTCGGTTTTGGCGGCATGGTACCCAGCAGCCCATTGCAGCTGGACACCGAAGCAGTGCAGGCCACGGCGCATGAGCCTTATCGCCTGACCTTCGACGGGCAGGGCAATTACACGCTGTGGGCACAGGTGGGGGAGGAGTGGCGTGGGTTGTATGTGTTCGACCTGCAAGCGCAGGCGGCCATCGACTATGAGATCGGCAACTGGTACGTCTCCACGCACCCGGATTCGCCCTTCGTGGGCCAGCTGAAGGTCGCACGCTTGGCGCCGGGCAAGCGCCATACCTTGAACAACGCCAACTACGCCGTGCATTTCCTGGATCGGCCGAGTGAAAAACACACCCTCGGCAGTGCCGATGAACTGTTGGAGTTGCTGACCGAGACCTTTGGCATTCGGGTACCTGTCGACACGACGCTGCGCCAAACGCTTGATGGCCTTGTAATGGCTAATTCATGAGAATATTGATCTAGAGCCTTCGCTGAACCGTTTTACCTTCAAATCGGTGCAAATTAATTCGAACCTTTCGCGCGAGCAGGGGTTCGAAGCGGTTCCTGAATAATTTGCTCACCAGACAAGGAGATGTAAAACGATGTCCAAGCTATTCGGAAAATTCCTCAAGGGTACCTCGCTGCTGGCGCTGGTCGCTGCGCCTGCCGCGGTGTTCGCCGCACCGTCCACTGACCCGATTTCTACCTTCGGGATCCTGGGCAGCTACAACGATTTCAAATTTGAAGGCGGCAGCGAGAGCGACAAGAGCCACATGCCCGAAGCCGGCCTGTTCTACAACTTCGGCAACAAGCTCACTGCCGAATCCGGCTTTATCTACCAAGCCGGTATCGAAGCCAAGTACGGCGAAAAGAGCGACAACAAACTCAAGGAAGGCCAGGCCGATCTGGACCTCGGCTGGCGTGCCGCGCTGGATGCGCGCAATTTTGTCGACGTGATCGTGGGCGGTGGCTACAGCTGGACGCGCTACGAGCCGGAGATCAATGACCTCGACGTGAAGCTCACCAACAAGTCGCCGTTCGCCAAGGCGGCCCTGGGCTACAACCACCAGTTCGATGATATGACCCTGCGTGTCGAAGCCGGCGCCCGTCGTACCATCGATGGCCGCACCAAGCTCAAGGTCGATGACTTTGGCAGCGACACCGTGGACCTCAAGGACCGCACCAACCCCTACGCTGAAGTCAGCCTGCTGATGAACCAGAAGGGTGACCTGCCGGTCGTCGCGGGCCTGTACTACACCCGCACCGAGTACAAGCTTGACGGTGACTCCGACGTGGCCGACAACACCAAGCTCAAGCGTGACGAGTACGGGTTCAAGGTCGGTATCGCCTTCTAAGCCCCTCTCCAGGACGTGGGCGGCCAACGCCCACGTTCAACTGTCCGCAACAGCCCCCCTTTGTGTCCGCCAAAACCCTCAACGCCGCCGTGCCGCTGCCTTAGTGTGGAAACCGCTTTCCACATCATAAGAAGAGAGGGTGGCCATGCCCCGCATCGCCTTGCTGTTGGTTGTATTCGGCCTGCTCACGGCCTGTGATGACAAACCCCGCCCCCCGCCCGAACGCGCCACTGCGGCGACTGCCATGCCCGCCGACCCGGCGCTGGCCCAGGTCTATGACAGCAGTTGCAAGCTGTGCCACGCCAACCCGGCGTCCGGCGCGCCGCTGACCGGTGACCGCGCGGCGTGGAGCCCGCGTATCGCCCAAGGCGTCGACACGCTGCTGGACCACAGCATCAACGGCTACAACGGCATGCCGCCGATGGGCCTGTGCATGCAGTGTTCCGAGGCACAGTTTGTGGCGCTGATCGGCTTTATGGCCGGTGTCCAAATCCAACAATAAGACGGGGTGGTGAATGGCGCTTTCACGGCGGCAACTCTTGCAGCGCGCCGGCATGGCCGGGGCTTTCATGGCGCTGGCCAGCAACCCGGTGCTGGCCCAATTGGCGCGGGCACCTCGCCTGATTCCGTGGCGCAACTGGTCGGGGGCGCAGACCTGTTTGCCATTGGCACGCCTGGCGCCGAAAGACCTGGACGAACTGGTGCAGGTGATTCGCCAGGCGCCGGGGCAGGTGCGGCCGGTCGGTTCGGCGCATTCCTTCAGCGCCCTGGTGCCGACTGACGGCACCTTGCTGTCACTGAGCTACTTCAATGGGCTGCTCGATCACGACCCGGCAACCTTGCAGGCCACCTTCGCCGCCGGCACGCCGATGTCGCGCATGGGCCCGGCGCTCAAGGCGGTGGGCCAAGCGCTGCCGAACATGGCGGATATCGATTACCAGACCCTGGCCGGGGCGATTTCCACCTCGACCCACGGCACCGGCGTGGGCTTCACCTCGTATTCCGGTTGCGTCACCGGGCTGCAACTGGTGACCGCCCAGGGTGACGTGCTGGACTGCGATGCCCAGCGCCATCCGGAGGTGTTCAGCGCCGCCCGCGTGTCCCTCGGCGCGCTGGGCGTAGCCACCCGCATTCGCTCGCAGAACCGCACGCCCTATCGCCTGCGCGAACGCCAGTGGATCGCCAAGACCGAAGAGCTGCTGGAAGACGTGGATAAAAACACGCGGGAGAACCAGCACTGGGAAATGCTGGTGGTCACCCACTCCGACTACGCGCTGTCGATTGCCCTCAATGAAACCAACGATCCAGCAACACCCCCCATCGACCCGGCGGAGGCGGGCGGCAATGCGTTCGTGACGATCATCGAGAAGCTCGACAAATATGCCAGCGACTTCCCCGGCACACGTCGCACCTTGCTCAACAGCTTGCGCTTTTTTGCCAGCTTCGAGGACCGCGTGGCCGAGTCCTTCGAGGTGTACGCCAACGTGCGCAATGTGCGTTTCAACGAGATGGAATATTCGGTGCCTGCCGAGCATGGGCCGGCGTGCCTGCGCGAGATCCTCAAGCTGATCAACGACAAGGACCTGCGCACCTGGTTTCCCATCGAGTACCGCTACGTCAAGGCCGATGACATTCCCCTGAGCATGTTCGAAGGCCGCGACAGTTGCTCGATCTCCGTGCACCAGCACTACGCCATGGACCATCACAACTTTTTCGCCGCCGTGGAGCCGATCTTCTGGAAATACGCCGGCCGCCCGCACTGGGGCAAATTGCACACCCTCAACGCGCGCGCCCTGCAGCCGCTGTACCCGCGCTGGGACGAGTTCACCCGCGTGCGCCGTGAGTTGGACCCGAGCGGCAAATTCCTCAACGCGCACCTGTCATCCATCCTGGGAGTGGCCCGATGAACCGTCGACATTTTGTACTCGGCACAGGCGCCTTGCTGGCCGCCGGCGCCTGGTGGCTGCGCCCGAGTGACCGGGGCAGCCCCTACAACGATTACTTCCGCACCCTCAACGCCGAACTCAAGACCCATGGGCCGATGCGCCCGGTGATGCTGATCGACCTGGATCGGCTGGATCACAACATCGATGTGGTCATGCAGTCGGTCAAGCGTGGCGGCAAACACCTGCGCCTGGTGGAGAAATCCCTGCCATCGCCAGGGCTGCTGGCCTACATCGCCAAGCGTGCGGGCACGCAGCGGCTGATGTCGTTTCACCAGCCGTTCCTGAACCATGATGCCCAGGTGTTCCCTGAGGCGGATATTTTGATGGGCAAGCCGCTGCCGGTGCGTTCGGCCGAGCTGTTTTATCAGACCCACAAGGGGCCGTTCGACCCGTCGCGGCAATTGCAGTGGTTGTTGGACACGCCCGAGCGCTTGCAGCACTACCTGGCGTTGGCCCAAGGCTTGGGCGTGCGGTTGCGCGTCAACATCGAGCTGGATGTGGGGCTGCATCGAGGCGGTGTCAGTGATAACGCGGTGCTTGGGCAGATGCTCACGCTGATCAGCGCCAACCCTCGGCATTTGGTGTTTGCGGGGTTCATGGGCTATGACCCGTTCGTGGGGATGGGCGTGCCGGGCATTCTGGGTTCGCCCCAAACGTTGTTCGAGCAGGTGATGCGGCGCTACACCGGCTATGTGGATTTTACTCGGCAGCACGTTGCTGGGGGGTGGGGGGAGGGGCTTACGTTGAATACGGCGGGGAGCCCGAGTTATCGGATTCATGAGCAGGAGCGGCTGAGCACGGAGGTGTCGGTGGGGACCGCGTTGCTCAAGCCCACCCATTATGATTTGCCTTCCTTGAGCGAGCATGTGCCAGCGGTGTTTATCGCCACGCCAGTGTTGAAAAGCACGGGGGCGGTGGATATTCCGGCGTTGGATGGCAAGTCGCGGGTGTTTTCGTGGTGGGATCCGAACCAGCGGGGGACTTACTTTATTTATGGAGGGAATTGGTTGGCGGAGTTCGAGTCGCCGGGTGGGTTAAAGAGCAATGAGTTGTATGGGCGTAGTTCTAATCAGGAGATGGTCAATGGGTCGCCGGCTGTGGGGTTGAACGTGGATGACCAGGTGTTTTTACGGCCGACGCAGAGTGAGTTTGTGTTGTTGCAGTTTGGGGATTTGCTGGGGGTACGGGGGGGTAAGGTTGTTGAAGTTTGGCCGGTTTATTCGTGACGATTGGCGGATATCCGTTGCTGCGGTAATGGCTGGTAAGGGCGGAAGCCATAGCAGCCATCACCCGAATAACGGCTATACACCCCACCAGAAATTGCCCCCCACCCAATCCAAAATGAAGCTTTCATGACAAAAGTTCGGTAGCCCTTGGCCATTCCCGTCTCTCCTGTGTAACGCGCTTGAGCCCACCAGAAAGGTGGGCTTTTCAGCCGCAAGCAGGATGCCAGGAGTGGGGCGATGGGAACTATGGAACGTTACTCGAAAGTCGGCATGCAGGAGCTCGACCAACGCCTGTCGAAGATCGTCGAAGCCGCGCGCAAGAAGCCGGTGTCGGTCTATCGCTACGGCGCACCCTGGGTCTGGATCGTCTCCCAGGACGACTGGCAGGGCACCCGCAAGGAAGTCTCCAGCTACATCCCTGCCAGCCATTCCCTGGTATTGCTGCGCCCGCAGATCGACGAAGTCCTCGACCAGCACCGTGACTGGCTCACCGCCGAACCCGCGATGTCGATCGCCCCACAGACCGTGCTGCAGATCCTGCTGCTGCAACTCCTGTATTCGGTACCCAGCGAGCAGCAACTGCATGAACAGCTCAACTACAACCTGCTGTTCCGCTGGTTCGTCGGCCTGGACCTCAACCAGAAGGTCTGGAGCATCCATGCATTGACCCGCGACATCGCCACGCTGCTCAACAACCCGCGTGCGGTGCAACTCATCCAGAAAATCATCGGTGACGTGTTTTGTGGCGCCTTGCTGCACATGCCGGAGTTCTCGCTGAACTTCGCCCTGTTGCACACCTGGCTGGCACGCCACGGCAGCACGTCGATCACCAGCAATTGAGCCAGCCGCACGCCGGGCAATCGGCGGCGGCGCAAAAAATCAGACAGTCAGGGGGCGGTGTGGAGCATCTGTTCAAATTAACGCTGGCGCTGTGTTGCGTGACGCTGGGGAGCCTGGCGCAACCGGTGTTGGCCGAGGAAGACGCGGCGGCGCGCAAGGTCGATGTCAACGAGTACTTCGTGCGCGGCAACACCGTGCTCGATGCGGCTACGATCGAGGAAGCGGTGTATCCGTTCCTGGGGCCGCAAAAGACCCTGGGCGATATCGAAGGCGCCCGCGATGCGCTGCAGAAGATCTACCAGTCGCGCGGCTACCAGTCGGTGTTTGTCGAGTTGCCGGAGCAGAAGGTCGATGACGGTATCGTCTACCTGCAGGTCAGCGAAACCAAGGTCGGCCGCGTGCGCGTGGTCGGTGCCAAGCACTATTCGCCAGTGGAAATCCGCGAGCAGGTGCCGGCCCTGGAGGAGGGCGCGGTGCCGGACTTTGCCACGGTGCAGACCCAATTGGCCGGCCTCAACCGGGGGGCAGGGCGCCAGGTCACGCCGCTGGTTCGCGAGGGTCAACGCCCGGGCACCATGGATGTGGACCTGCAGGTGGAAGACCAGAACCCCTGGCACGCCAGCCTTGGCCTGAACAACGACTACAGCGCCGACACCGAAAAGCTGCGCTCGGTGGCGACCCTGGGCTATGACAACCTCTGGCAACTGGGCCACAGCATTTCCCTGACCTTTTTCACCGCGCCCCAGGACACCGAGAATGCCAAGGTCTGGTCCGGTTCCTACACGGCGCCGCTGAACGAGCGTTGGACCTTGCAGTTCTCGGGTTACCAGTCCGACAGCAACATCGCCACCATCGGCGGCAGCAATGTGTTGGGCAAGGGCCATTCCTACGGGGTGTCGGCCATCTACAACCTGCCGGCGGCGGGCAACTGGGCCAACTCATTCTCGTTCGGCGTCGACTTCAAGGACTTCGACGAGCAGATGAAATTCGGCGCCAGCAGCGATCAGGTGCCGCTCAAATACGCGCCGTTCACCTTGGGCTACAACGGCTTTCGCTACACCGAACAGTCGCAATTGGGCCTGGGCCTGAACCTGGTGGTGGGCACCCGCGCGTTCTTCGGCTACGGCAGCGACGCCGAGGAATTCGAGTACAAGCGCTACAAGGCCAGCGCCAGTTTTGCCGTGCTCAAGGGCGACCTGAATTACACCTATACCTTCGCCAACGATTGGCAGTCGGCGACCAAGGGCGGTTTCCAGCTCGCCTCTGGCCCCCTGGTTTCCAACGAGCAGTATTCCGCCGGTGGCGCCACGTCGGTGCGCGGTTACCTGGCAGCCGAGCGCACCGGGGACGAGGGGTATTTGCTCTCCCAGGAATTGCGCACACCGTCCCTGGCCAAGTTCCTTGGCAGCTATGTGCAGGAGTGGCGTTTCTATGCGTTCGCCGAAGGCGCGCGCATGCGCCTGCACGATCCGCTGCCCGAGCAAGAAGACGAATACAGCCTGGCCAGTGTTGGCCTGGGCACCCGCGCCAGTTTGAGCAAATGGTTGTCCGGCAGCCTGGATTGGGGCTACCCGCTGCTCGATGGACCGAACACCCAGAAACAGGACTCGCGGCTGCACTTCAGTGTGCAGGCGACTTTCTGACTTTTTCTTCCGGAGACTTCACCCATGCAACGCCTATTCCTGAGCCTGTTGATCTGCCTGGGCTTCGCGCTCCCGGCCACTGCCCATGCCTGGTGGCAGGACGACTGGCACTACCGCAAACAGATTTCGGTGGACACCACCGCCCAAGGCGCCGCGATCAACCAGGCCCTGGGCCGCACCGCGCTGCTGGTGCGCCTGCACACCGGCAACTTCACCTTTGACGGGGTCAAGGAGGACGGCGCCGATCTGCGCTTTGTGAGTGCCGACGACAAGACCGTGTTCAACCACCAGATCGAAAGCTTCGACCCGCTGATGGGCATGGCGCTGATCTGGGTCGATGTGCCCAAGGTTGAAGGCGGCCAGCGCCAGGACCTGTGGATGTACTACGGCAATCAGAAGGCCCCGGCCACCGCCAACGGCCAGCTGACGTTCGACCCGAACTACACCGCGCTTTACCATTTTGACGGCGCCAATGGCACGCCGGCCCGGGACACCACGGCCTATGCCAACACGGCGTTGAACGCCACCGGCGCAGCCATCGATGGCGTGATCGGCCGTGCCTTGCAGTTCAGTGGCCAACCGCTGATGTTGCCGGCCAGCCCCTCGCTGCAACACGCGGCAGGCGGTACGTTCACCTTCAGCGCCTGGTTGCGCCTGGACCAGGCCAGTGGCGAGCAAGTCGTCCTGGCGCGCCGGGATGGCCCCCATAGCCTGCTGCTGGGCTTGAACCAGGGCATGCCGTTTGTAGAGATCGACGGTCAGCGCGCGGTGTCGACCCAACCGCTGAACCCCGGCCAATGGCAGCACCTGGCGTTCACTGCCGAGGGTGACAAGGTCACGCTGTATGTGAATGGCCGTGAAACCGCGACCCTGGCGGTCGCCTTGCCGGCGTTCAATTCCCAGCTGGCCCTCGGCGCCGACTTGCCGGAAGCCGGCAGCACGCGCCAGCCATTCGCAGGGGCCATTGATGAGCTGCGCCTGTCCAAGGTGGCGCGCCCGGCTGCTCTGTTACTGGCCGATGCCAGCGCCCAGGGCGCCGAGTCGAAACTGGTGGCCTACGGGGTGGACGAAGAACAGTCCGGCTTTGGTTTCGGCAGCCTGGGCTTCCTGCTCAACGCCGTGCCGGTGGACGCCTGGGTGATCATCCTGGTGCTGGTGGCGATGATGTTCCAGTCGTGGGTCATCATGCTGCGCAAGAACCGCCAGGTCAGCCGGGTGAGCGGTGCCAATGAGATCTTCCGCGAGCACTTCGCGCAGATCGGCACGCGCCTGGAGATGTACGCCGACGACGCCCAGCTCGGCGAACGCCTGGCCCATTCTTCGCTGTGGCGCCTGTACCTGGTGGCGGTCAAGGAGATCCGTACCCGGCGTGCCCAGGGTGCCGACACCTCGTCGGTCTCGGCCGCCACCATCGAAGCCATCCGCTGTTCCATGGACGGCGTGCGCACCCGCGAAAACCAGGCGCTCAGCGCCAAGCTCTCGACCTTGTCCAACGCCATTGCCGGCGGCCCGTACATCGGCCTGCTCGGTACGGTGCTGGGGATCATGGTGGTGTTCCTCGGCACGGCGATGGCCGGTGACGTAAACATCAACGCCATCGCCCCCGGTATGGCGGCGGCGTTGCTGGCGACCGCCATGGGCCTGTTTGTCGCGATCCCGGCGCTGTTTGGCTACAACCGGTTGATCACGCGCAACAAGGAAGTCAGCGCGGACATGCGCGTGTTTGTCGACGAGTTCATCACCCGCCTGGCGGAGATGCACGGCGAGAGCCAATCCAGTGAAGCGGCGCACCGTCGTGACCATCACGCGGCTGTTCCGGCCTGAGGAGAATCGCCATGGCTTCCGTAAATGCCTCCCACGACGATGACGATGACGCGGCCGTCGACAGCATCAACATCACGCCCCTGGTGGACGTGCTCATGGTGGTGCTGGTGATGTTTATCCTCACCGCCACCGCCCAGGTGTCGGGCATCCAGATTCACCTGCCCAAGGCCAGTGCTTCGGTGTCGTTGTCGGAGGCCAAAACCAAGGCCATCTCGGTGAATGACGGCGGCCAGGTGTTCCTCGATGCCTACCCGGTGACCCTCGGCGAGCTGGAAGAGCGCCTGCGCATCGAGAAAGCGCTGAACCCGGACTTCCCGGTGATCGTGCGCGGCGACGCGATGGTGCAGTACCAGAAGGTGATCGAAGTGCTTGACCTGCTGCGCCGGCTGGAGCTGTCCCAGGTCGGGCTGGTCACCGGCAAACCGAGCCAGGGCTGAGCCATGACCGCACAGATCCCGATCGCACCCTTGCCAGTGAAAAAGACACCGCCCTTGCGCCCGTTGAAGTGGGGCGCCGGCCTGTTGCTGGGCGCCGTGGCGGCCTGGCTCTTGTGGCAATGGGCCAATGACATGAGTGGCGTGCGCCGCGAAACGCCGAAGGTGCCGACGATTATCCCGCTGCCACCACCGCCACCGCCGCCGCCGGAAAAGCCCAAGGAGCCCGAGCCCCAGGTCGAAGAAAAAGTCCCGGAGCCGGTGCCCAGCCCGGAACCCGAAGAGGTCAAGCCGGCCGAGGAAGCGCCACCGTCGCCTAACGAGGACCTGGCCAACCCGATGCAGATCGACGGCGACGCCCAGTCTGGCACTGACGGCTTCAACATCGGCGCCGGTAAAGGCGGCGGCATGGCCGGCAGTGGCGGCGGCGGGCTGGGGACTGGCACTTACAAGCAGTACCTGGCCGGCACTTATCAACGGCTGATGCGCGAAGACCCTGAGCTGCGCAAGAAGGCGTTCTCGATACAGATAGACCTGTGGCTGGGCGCCGATGGCCAAGTCACCAAAGCGCTGGTGGCCAAGTCCAGCGGCGATGCCGAGACCGATGCGCAGATGCTCGCCTTGATACAGGCGCCGCGTGCCACCCAGAAGCCGCCGGCGTCGTTGACGCTGCCCATGCGCCTGTCCCTCAAGGGCCGGCGCCCGGATTGATCGAAACCTCTTATCTACGGTTTTTTACAGGAGTTGCGTACACATGATTTCCCCCGTGAATCGACTGACCCTGGCGGTTGGCATGGTCATCGCGACCCTGGTCGGCCAGGCGGCTGCAGCGCCGGTCGCGCCCTCGGAAAACGTCACGATCAACCTGATCCGCCTGTTGGTGCAGCAAGGCGTGCTGACCCAGGACACCGCCAATGGGCTGATCGCCCAGGCGGAAAAGGAAGCCCAGCAGGCACGCCAGGCGAATGCGGCGCCGGTGGTTGCCGCCGGCCCGACCGCCGCGCCCGGCGATGTGCGCGTGCAGTACGTGCCGCAGGCGGTAAAGGATCAGATTCGCGACCAGGTCAAGGCCGAGGTCATGGCCACCGCCAAGCAGGAAAACTGGGCCCAGCCCAATACTTTCCCAGACTGGGTCTCGCGCATCAGCTTTGATGGTGATATCCGCCTGCGGGATGAATCACGCTACTTTTCGGGCAACAACAGCAACGAGATCGTCGACTACGCCAAGCTCAATGAAAGCGGCCCGTACGACACCAACAAAGACACCAACACCAAGCTGCCGCCGCTGCTCAATACCACCAAGGACCGCGAAAACCTGTTCCGCCTGCGTGCGCGCCTGGGCATGAAAGCGGTGCTGTCGCCGGAATGGACCGCCGGTATTCGCGTCGGCACCGGCTCCGACAACAACCCGGTGTCCACCACCCAGACCCTGGGCGGCGGGTTTGGCAAGAAGGACATCTGGCTCGACCAGGGCTACCTGAGCTGGAAGGCCACCCCGGACGTGACCCTCACCGCCGGGCGCTTCGCCAACCCGTTCTATTCCACCGACATGATGTATTCGGGCGACCTGAACTTCGACGGTATCGCCGCCAATTTCAACCATGCCCTGAACAGCGAGTGGGGCCTGTTCGGCACCCTCGGCGCGTTCCCGGTGGAGTACACCTCCGACTCGGCCAGCAGCAACGGCTTTGACAAGGAAGACAGCGAAACCAAGTGGCTGTTTGGCGGGCAGATCGGCGCCAACTGGAAGATCAACCGCGAAAACAGCCTCAAGGGCGCGGTGGCGTACTACCACTTTGACGACATCGAAGGTAAGCGCTCCGGTGCCTGTGAACCCTGGGCCGGGCAGCCCGCCTGCGACAGCGACGGTTCGCGTCTGGCCTTCATGCAGAAGGGCAACAGCGTGTTCCTGCTGCGTGACATCACCCCCAACCCGGCCACGCCTGGCCTGACCCCACAGCCCCAGTTCGTGGGCCTGGCGTCCAAGTTCGATGTGCTCGACCTGAACCTGGCCTGGGATGCCGAGTTGCCCAGCGACTTCAAGCTGCGCACCCAAGGCAACTTCATCCACAACCTGGCCTACGACAAGGGCGAGATGCTCAAGCGCAGCGAGGGCGAGATCGTCAACAACATCAACAGCAAGGGCCAGTTTGAAAGTGGCGGCAATGCGCTGATGGTCTCGTTCACCCTCGGCACTGCGCTGGAGATGCGCAAGCGCGGCGACTGGAACGTGCTGGCTGGCTACAAGTACATCCAGCCCGACGCCTTGCCCGACGGCTTCAACGATTCGTCGTTCCACTTGGGCGGGACCAACGCCAAGGGTTACTTCATTGGCGCCAACTACGGCATCGAAAAGAACATCTACGCCAGTGCGCGCTGGTTGAGCGCCTCCGAAGTGTATGGAGCGCCGTTCGAAGTCGATGTGATGCAACTGGAACTCAACACGCGCTTTTGATGCGCAGGGAGATGCCACATGAACACGCGAATCTGCGGGCTGTTACTGCTGCTGATCACCACCGGCGCGTCGGCCGAGGGCATGGAAGAGCGCCTGCGTACGCAATTGCGCAGCACCACTCAGCAATTGCAGGCGCTGCAAAGCGAGCAGGCCCAGGCCAGCGCGGCGCGCATTGCCGCCGAAAACCAGGCCAAGCAGGCCCAGGCGCACATCAAGCAGTTGACGGCCGAACTCGCCCAGGCGCGTGGCGTGGCCGAACAAATGGCTGGCCAGCAACAGAGCCTGCACAGCCAGGCACAAGCCCAGGTGGCGGCCAGCAACGAGCAGATCGGCAAGTTCAAGAAGGCCTATGACGAATTGCTGGTACTGGCCAAGGGCAAAGAGGCCGAGCGCGCCCGCTTGCAGGCGTCCTTGAGCGAACGTGACACACAAGTGCAGCAATGTTCAGTCAAGAATCAACAGATGTACGGCGTGGCCCAGCAGTTGCTCGCGGCCTACGAAAAAATCGACGTGGCCGAGGTGATGAGCATTCGCCAGCCGTTCGCCAGCAGCGCACGGGTGAAGTTCGAGGAACTCGCCCAGGGTTTTGGCGACGATTTGTACAAGAGCCGTTTCGATGCGTCCCAGGCAACCGCCAATCATTGATAGACAGGGAAGAAATCACCATGAGCGAATTGATCACCAGCGTCACCACCCAGAGCCTTACCGAGCTGCTGCAGGAAGCCGGCTACCGGGTCAACCAGACTGAACAAAATGGCATCGTGCAATTGCTCAGCGCCAGCCAGGGCATCGGCTTTGCCGTGCGCTTCGGCAACCCGGCAGCGGAGCAGGGCAACTATGTGGATTTCACCTACAGTTGCGCGCTGCGGGTCCAGGGTGAATTGCCCGAAGGTCTGGCCCAGGTGTGGAACGCATCCCGACGTTTTGCGCGGTTGTCGGTCCAGGGCGAATTCCTGTTGATGGAAATGGACGTGGTGGTGGCGGGCGTGGGCGCTACGCACCTGCGTAGCCAGCTGGAGTTGTGGGACCGCCTGTTGCAGGAATTTATCGTCTACCTGCGTGAGTACAGCCAGCAGGCCGCGCAGTTGCAGGCTGAAACCGAGGCACCGGTATTGTGAAGAAACCAACCCTGATGGTCGGCGCGGGTGCGCTGGCTTTACTGGTGGTGGCGGTGGGCTTGAGCCTGCGACCGGGCAGCGACCCGGTGGCGGCGCAGCAACCGGCACCGGTGATCAGCCCTGTATCGGCTGGGCCGGCGGTGGCCCGCCTGGGCAATCAGCAGATCGACCTGACGGAGCTGAAAACCGTGCTGGCCAGCCTGCCTGCCGAATCCCGTGAGCAATTGCGCGGCAACCGTGGCGCGCTGGAAACCTGGATTCGCTCACGCCTGGCGCAAAAGGCTGTGCTGGAACAAGCCGATGCCCAGGGCTGGCGCCAGCGCCCCGACGTGGAGCAGCAGACCCGTGTGGCCACTGAGCAGATCGTGTTTCGCGACTACATGCTCTCGGTCAGCCAGGTGCCGGCCGATTACCCCAGCGCGGCGGAGTTGCAGCAGGCCTACGACAGTGGCAAGGCCCAGTGGGTAACGCCGCCGTTGTATCGCGTGAGCCAGATTTTCCTGGCGACCAATGACCCGCAAACCGTCGATAACGTGCGCCGCCAGGCCCAGGAGCTGAGCCGTCGTGCCCAGGCCGCACCGGGTGATTTCGCCGCCCTGGCCACCCAGTATTCCCAGGACGCCGACTCCGCCACGCGCGGCGGCGACTCGGGCATGCAGCCGTTGCAGCAACTGGTGCCGGAAGTGCGCGGCACGGTGTCACGTCTCAAGGTCGGTGCCGTGTCGGACGTGGTGCAGAGCGCGGCGGGGTTCCATGTGCTCAAGCTCACCGGCCAGCAACCGGCGCGTACTGCGACCCTCGACGAACTGCGTGAGCGCCTGACGCAGGCCCTGCGTGCCCAGCGTCAGGAGCAGATTGCCAAGGCCTACCTCGAAGGCATGCTCAACACTGCCACCCTGAGCATCGACGGCGCCGAGCTGAACAAGGTGCTGGAGTAACACAGGTCAACCGCATTGGATGCACAGACTGACAAGACAGGGAGTCTCCCATGGCATTTCTAGAACCGTCTGCCCCCCAGGGCCCCTCCGCTTATCGCGCACCCGCCGAGGGCCGTAGCAGTTGGCTGGCCCTGGCCCATGAGATCGACCCGGAGGTGGCGCGCTACTTTCTGGTGAGTGCGCGTTGCGGTTGTTTCATGCAGGCGGCGCGCAGTTTGAATATCAAGGCGACGCTGTTGCGCAAGCGTTTGGCGCAGCTTGAAGAACACGTGCGTCATTCGCTGTTCAGCTATCAGGGCAATGGGCTGGTGCTCAGTCGCGATGGCCAGCAGTTGCAGGCGCAGCTGATTGCCCTGGCTCAGGAGCGACGCTTGCCGGTGACGGAGCAACCGTTGATTCGGCTGGCGGTGGCTGAGCCGATCTTGCATGACATTCTTGGGCGCGATCTGATCGCCTTGCTGCGCCGCAATGCCAGTGTGCGTCTGGAGATCATTTCGATCGACAGCCAGCTGTCATTGCAGGCGGTGGATGTGGACGTGGTGCTGTGGCTGTCGGACGCGGAAGGGCCTGTGCCTGGTCCGAGCTTTGCCACTGAGCCGCCGAGGGCCTTGGCGCGTTTGCAGTATTTGCCACATATCGCCAAGCGGTATTCGCGGTTGACGACACGGCCGGACAGTATGGAGGACCTTGACGACTACATGTTGGTGCAGTGGCAGCCTGATGCGCAGGTGGCGGCTTTGCAGGCGTGGAACCAGGTGGTGCAGCAACGCTTGGCGGCGGTGGTGCAGGTGCATGCTTATTCGCTGATGCTGGAGATGATTCGTTGTGGGGCGTGCATTGGGTTGCTGCCGCATTACATGAGCAGCTTTGACCGGGGGTTGGTGGCGTTGCCGGGGTTGTTGGATGAGTGTATGCAGCGGCAGGTGTGGTTGGCGGTGAATGCGCGGGTGGGGGAGGGTGAGGCGGTGCGGGGGGTTGTGGAGTTGATTGTGGGGGCGTTTGAGGGGAGGCGGGAGTGGTTTGAGTGATGGTTGATTGGGTACATATCCGTTGTTCGGGGGATGGCCGCCAATGGTTCCACTCTTACAGCGGGTCACTTTTGAAAAGAGCCCAAAAGTAACCAAAAGGTTCTTGCCCCAACACTCGGCACCTCGCTTAGGCTCGGTGTGCCCGTAATCCGACAGGTATTTGGGGGGCCGCCTCAGATCAAGATTAAAAGCGACTCGCTTCGCATCGTAGATACGCTTTTTGTTCTCTGTGGAGCTGGCTTGCCGGCGAAAAACTGTCGGGCGCCCATCGCCGACAGGCCGGTGTCTACACGGGGTTGCGTAGCGCGCCGCGGAAGGTGGCGCTCAGTGCCCGTAGTGTTTCCTTGGAGCGGCCATCGGTGATGCGGCTGTGGAGGACGACTTCGCTCACGGGCAAGGCGGGCAACCCGTATTGCTCACTCACTTCCACCGCACCTGCCGGCGCAACGCGATGGGCGAGGGCGGCGACGCCCAATCCGGCGCTGACGGCGGCGCCCACGGCCATGACACCGCCGCCAACGAACACTTCGGTCCAGTCGATGCGTGCCTCATCCAGTGCGCGTGTGGCCAAGTGGCGAACGCCGCAGGGCGCGGCCATGGTGGCCATGCGCAGCGGCGCGCCGGGGCTGTGTTGCCAGGTGGGGGCGGCGAACCAGCCGAAGCGTTCCACCGCCAGGACTTCACCGTCTCGGCGGTCGCCTTCGTTGCGCACGATGATCGCGTCCAGCTCATTGCGATCAAAGGCGGCGACCAGGTCGCGGGAGGAAGCGATGCGCACTTCGAGGATCACTAAAGGGTCATAGGCGGCCAGGCGGCTGAGCCAGGTCGGCAGGTCGGGGCCGGCCACGTGGTCACTGATGCCGATCACCAAGCGTCGCAATGCGTGGCTGCCCATATCGGCCAAGGCGCGTTCATGGGCATTGAGCAGGGCGCGGGCGGCGACAATGAATTGTTCGCCCTGGGGCGACAGCCGCACATGCCGGGGCGTGCGTTCAAGCAGGCGATAGCCGACGCGTTCTTCCAGGCGTTTGAGCTTGAGGCTGATCGCCGCCTGCGAGGTGTCGAGGGCTTCGGCAGCGCGGGTGAAACTGGCGAAATCGGCCACCAGTACGAAAGCCTGGACAGTGTCGATGTCCAGCGGTTTGAGCACGTCAGCCATATTGAATCCTTATCGCACTTATATCCGCTGATATCTTGTTGAAATCATCGCCGCTGCGCAAGCTGAACCCTCATCTTGCACAGGAGTTCTCGTATGTTTGCCAAACAATATTCTCACCGCTTGCCTGCTGACTACGACATGGGCGTGATCCGCCGGCGCGCCGCGCAATTGGGGCCGCTCTGGGACGACGCCGAAGGGTTGCTGTTCAAGGCGTTTATCGCCCAGGAGAGCGGGGGCAATGTGTATGCGTCGGTGTACCTGTGGGCCGATCCGTTGCAGGCCGCTGACTTTTTACTTGGCGAACGTTTTCAGAAGGTGCTCGACAGCTTTGGACGGCCGCATATCGAGAGCTGGTTGCCGCTGGATGTGCAACGTGGCCCGGCGCAAGGCGCGTTGAGTTTGTATCGCGAGGAGTGGCCGCTGGCGCCGGAGGCAGACAGGGCGGCGGTGTTGGCCGAGGAGAAACAGCGCAATCAACAACTGGCCGACCGCGGCGACACCTTTGCAGTGTTGCTGGCGCTGGATGTGCAAGCGTGGCGGCTGGTGCGTATTACTGTGTCGGCCGAGGCACTGGATACAGAGCGCCAAGGTAACGGCTATCACGTGCTCTATCTGGCACAGGGCGTTGCGTCCCTGCGCTAACTGCGCCAGTCTTGAAGCTCTTTCTTTTTGGTCTCAAGCACTCTGCGATGCACACCACTCGTTTGACGCTCATCTGCCACGCCGTCACGCCCCTGCAAAAACAGGGGCGTTTTCCCGATGACGAGGCCGTGGTGATGGACTGGCAAGGCGAGGCGTTGTCGCTGGCTGATCGGTACAAGAAAACCCGGCGACTCGTGTGTGGGCCTGAGGCCAGGGCACGGCAGACGGCAGGCTTGTTCGGCGATGACGGGGTGATCGAGATCGCGTTGCGCGATGGTGATTTCGGGCAGTGGAAGGGCCAGGACATCGGCCAGTTGGAGAGTGACGAGTTGAACACTTGGCTCACTGACTTTACTTGCGCGCCCCATGGTGGCGAGTCGGTGGAGCAGATCTGCCTGCGGGTGGGTGAGTGGATGAAAACCCTCGAATCACAGCCCGGCCATGTCGTGGCTATTACCCATCCGTTTGTGATCCGCGCCGCGATGTGGCACGCCATGCAATTCCCGCTGTCGATGTTCTACCGGATCGATGTCGAACCGCTGTCCGCCACTGAGTTGCGTTTCAACAACCTCTGGCGCTTGCGCCTGGAAACTCACGCCTAGCCCCATGAACATGGCAAAATCCACGCCCCGCAATGAGAGCAATCCATGAAACGCATCCTGATCATCGGCATTGGCGCCGGCAACCCTGACTACATCACGATGCAGGCCGTGAAGGCGCTCAACCGCACCGACGTGTTTTTCCTGATGGACAAGGGCCAGAGCAAAGACAAGTTGATCGACCTGCGCCGCGAGATCTGCGAGACCTACATCACCGAGCCTGGCTACCGCTTCGTCGAGGCCGAGTGCCCCGAGCGGGTGCGTGGCGACATCGATTACACCACTGCCGTACAGGACCTGAACCGCGACAAGCAACTGACCTTCGAGCGCATGATCAACGAGGAAATGGCTGACGGTGAAGTGGGCGCTTTCCTGGCATGGGGCGACCCTGCGCTGTACGACAGTACCATTCGTATCCTGCAGGCGATCCTGGCCAGTGGCCGCTGCTCCTTTGAGTTTGAGGTGATCCCCGGAATCACCAGCGTGCAGGCCCTGGCTGCCCAGCACAAAGTGCCGCTGAACCGCATCGGCAAGTCGGTCGAGATCACCACCGGGCGCCGCCTGGCGGCAGGGCAGGCCAGCGATGCCGACACCCTGGTGGTGATGCTGGACGCCGAAGACTCCTACCGCACCGTGGCGGATCAGGGCCTGGATATCTACTGGGGCGCCTACTTGGGTACCCCGGACGAGATTCTTATCAGCGGCAAAGTGAGTGAGGTGGCTGAACAAATCGAGCAGGTGCGCAAGGCGGCGCGCCTGGAGAATGGCTGGATCATGGACACTTATCTGCTTCGCAAACCCTGAGGTAACGTCCCATGTTCAACATGTTTGCCCTGGCGCTGACCCTGGTGGCCGGCGTCGCCCATGCCGACGATACGCTGCACACCGATTTACCGCTGTCGTATCTGGAACAAACCCAGGGCGACGCGCGCAACCAGCCGCTGGTGATTTTCCTGCACGGGTTTGGCAGCAATGAAGAAGACCTGTTCGGCATCAAGGATGCGCTGCCGTCGACGTGGACGTACCTGTCGGCCCGTGCGCCGATGCCGGTGGACCCGCACGGCTATCGTTGGTTTACCAAGACCCCCGGTGACGGCGACTACGATGGCGAGACCGCCGACCTGCAACGCAGTGCCAAGCTGATCGAAGACTTCATCGGCAAAGCCACCGCCAAGTACCACACTCAACCTGACCGAGTGTTCCTGGTGGGGTTCAGCCAGGGCGCGATCATGTCCTATGAGGTGGGCTTGCGCCGGCCCGAGTTGCTGCGTGGGATTGCGGCGTTGAGTGGCAGCGTGTTGCCGGTGCTCAAGGCTGAACTGAAGCCGGATGCGTCATTGGGCAAATTGGCGATTTTTATTGGCCATGGCACCTTGGACCAGGCACTGCCCTATGTGTCGGGGACGCGGGCGAATGAGGTGTTGACGGGGTTGGGGTTGAAGCCGGAGTTTCACGGGTATCCGGGGATGAACCACACCATCAGCGAAACAGAAGTGCAGGACCTGAAAGCCTGGCTGGAAAAAAGCCTGAACTGAACGCGGTCAAAATAGGTGGGAGCTGGCTTGCCTGCGATAGCGATTGATCAGTCGACAACCCTATTGACTGATGCACCGCTATCGCAGGCAAGCCAGCTCCCACATTAGAGTTGAGTTGCTTGGGAGATCAGGTTATTTCCCGCCGGTAATCTGCTTCACCAACGCCGCATGCCCCTTCGCATCATCCGCCCGCGAGATCGCCTGGATCACCAGCAGGTGGTTGCCCGAACCGCCCAGGAACGTGGAGTTCAGCGTCTTGCCGCCGCCTTGGGTGGCGGTGCTGTCCACCTGGCGCAGGCCCAGGCCCTTGAAGGTCAGTTTCTTCTCGCCCTGTTTCTTGAAGTCAGGCAGCGCTGCGCTCTGGTCCTTGACGAAGCCGGCCACGGCGCCATCGAGGAATGTCGCGTCGTTATCGCCGATGGTTAACCCATCGTTGCGCACGGTTTCGGCGACGATCACCACACTTTTCGTGGTCTGGTTGGCGTACATCGTGCCTTGGGTATCGGCAGTGCCATCTTCGGCCTTGCCGGCTGGCAGGGTGTCGGCGGCATAGGCCTTGGGCAGGTTGAAGGTGAACTTGCCGCCCAAGGTGGAGATGGTTTGCGTGGACGGCTTGGATGCGGCGAATACACTGCCGGCGGTCAGCGCGAGGGCCAGCAGGACGGCGGTCTTGGTGAAAGTGGCCATGAAGCGCTCCAGGGATGAACGAAATTGCGGCGTATTCTGTCAGAAATTTCGCAAAATCGTTCACCTGCAGCCTCACACCTTGTCGGACTCTTCCTCAAGTCGATCCATCTCAAACAGCCTCGCCAGTTCTGCCCGCGCTTCCTGGGCGGTTTGCATCACCTTCGCCGCGTCGTCGTATACCGCGTGCTGCGCAGCCAGTACTTGCAGGTCGTGGTTCTTGAAACGAGTGATGCGTGCATCGGCCTGGGCCTGGCTCAAACCCAGGCCCACCAGGGTGCGGCGGCTCATTTCCAGGCTGGAATAGAACGTCTCGCGAATCGGCGAGGCGTCCAGGTCCACCAGGCGGTGCACGTGTTGGCGGTTACGTGCGCGGGCGATGATTTTCATGTGCGGGTAGAGGTTGCGTACCAGCTCGGCGGTCTTGATGTTGATCTCCGGGTCGTCCATGGCGATCACGAAGAACTCCGCCTGGTCGACTTTGGCCGCGTGCAGGATCTCGGGGCGTTGCGGGTCGCCGTAGAACACCGGCATGCCGCCGAAGCTGCGGGTCAGCTCGATGGTTTCCACTGAGGTGTCCAGGGCAATGAACGAGATGTTCTGCGCGCGCAGGATCCGCGCGACGATCTGGCCCATACGGCCCATGCCGGCGATGACCACGCGGGGCGCGTCGCTTTCGATGGTGCGGTATTCCTCCGGCACTTCCACCGGCTTGACCTTGGGCTTGAACAGCTTCGGGCACACCAGCAGCAATAACGGTGTTACCGCCATGGACAGGGTGATGGTCAGCACCAGGATGTCGTAAAGGTGTGGTTCGAACAGGCCCTGGTCGCGGCCGATCTTGAACACCACGAAGGCGAACTCACCGCCCGCCGCCAGCACCACGCCCAGGCGCAGGGCGCTTTCGCGATTGAGATCACCGACCATGCGGCCCACGGCATACAGCAGCGGCAGTTTCAGGCCGATCAGCAGCAGCGTCAGGCCGATCACCACCAGCGGCGAGCTGATCAGCAGGCTGAGGTTGGCGCCCATGCCCACGCTGATAAAGAACAGGCCCAGCAGCAGACCCTTGAACGGTTCGATCTGGGATTCCAGTTCGTGGCGGTACTCCGAGTCCGCCAGCAGCAGGCCCGCCAGGAAGGCGCCGAGGGCCATGGACACGCCGACCAGCTCCATCAACCACGCCGTACCGATCACCACCAGCAGCGCGGTGGCGGTAGAGACTTCGCGCAGGCCGGTCTTGGCGACAATGCGAAACACCGGGCGCAACAGGTAGCGTCCGCCGATGATCACCACCGCGATGCTGCCGAGAATCTGCAACACATGCTGCAAGCCTTGGGCTTCGGTGGTCGGGTGATCGCTGCCGGCCAGCAGTGGCACCATGGCGATCAGTGGGATCGCAGCGATGTCCTGAAACAGCAGGATGGCAAACGCCAGGCGGCCGTGGGGTTGGTTCAGCTCCTTGCGCTCGGCCAGGCTTTGCAGGCCAAACGCGGTGGACGACAGCGCCAGGCCCAGACCGAGCACGATCGCACTGTTCCACGACTGGCCAAACAGCCACAACGCCACCACGCCCATCACCAGGCCCGTCAGCAGCACCTGCGCCAGACCGACGCCGAAGACCGCCTTGCGCATCACCCACAACCGCTTGGGTGACAGTTCGAGGCCGATGATGAATAACAGCAACACCACGCCCAGCTCGGAGAACTGCGCGACGCTCTGCGGGTTGCCGATCAGGCCCAGCACCGACGGGCCGATGATCACACCGGCGAACAGATAGCCCAGCACTGCGCCCAATTGCAGGCGCTTGGCCAGGGGCACGGTCAGCACGGCGGCGAGCAGGAACACCACCGCTGCTTGTAACAGGTTGCCTTCATGGGGCATTGCGAACTCCAGGATCTCTAAAACCAATCAATAGGGGTGTATTAGAGCGCTTTTTACATTTCGAAAATTGTGTTTTTGAGCGGGATGGGAAGAGACTCAGGTAAAACGCTTTTTGACAGGTTGAATTTTTTATTCCTTTGGTGGAATGTTTTGTGAGGTCGAATTCTGGTTGGGAGGGCCGTCACCATGGCCAAGAAATTCGCTGAACTACAAGCGCGCATGACGCCGCAATCCCGTGCCGAAGCCAAGCTGTTGTTTCAGCAGCATCTGCAGGAAATGCCACTGCATGAGCTGCGCAAAGCCCAGCAGTTAAGCCAGGCGAGCCTGGCTGAAGCACTGAACATCAACCAGGCGGCCGTCTCCAAGATGGAGCGGCGCACCGACATGTACATCAGCACGTTGCGCGACTATCTCCGCGCGATGGGCGGCGAGTTGGAGATTATTGCCACGTTTCCCGATGGTCAGGTCAAGATCGACAATTTCGCCTGCTGAAAGCGGTAGCAGCTATCCAGAAGGTCATCCTTGTGAACCAACTTCTCGCCATGCGTGCCTTTGTTCGCGTCGTCGAAACCAGCTCATTCAGTCGTGCATCCGACCAGTTGGCGCTGCCGCGCTCCACCGTGAGCAAGCTGATCACCGACCTTGAGAAGCACCTCGGCATCAAGCTGATGCACCGCACCACACGGGCTCTGGCGCCAACGTCCGAGGGGTTGGAGTATTACCAACATGCCCGGCGCCTGGTCGCAGAATTGGACGAAGTGGATAGCGCCATCCGTGGGCAAGTCCTCAAGCCCGGCGGGCATCTGCGGGTGGATGCGCCGGCGTCGTTTGCCAATTGCCTGCTGATTCCGGCGCTGGTGGATTTTCATCGCGAGTATCCCGATATCACCATTGCCTTGGGTATCAGTGATCGTTCGGTGAATATTGTGGGGGAAGGGGTGGACTGCGTGATCCGTGCCGGCAAGCTGGATGACATGGCGATGATCGGGCGCAAGGTGACCGACCTGGAGTATTTGACCTGTGCGGCCCCTGATTACCTGGAGCGCCGAGGTGTGCCGCTTTCCCCGGAGGATCTGGCGCTCAACCACCTCAAGGCCGGCTATTTTTTTGCCGGCTCCGGTAAGGCGGAGCCACTGATTTTCGAGCAGGGTGACAGGCGCATCGAAGTGGGCGATTGCGCCTACTCCACCAACGAAGGCAACGGCCTCAAGGAAATGCTGCTCGCCGGCTTGGGCGTCGGGCAGCATTTCAAAGCCATCGTTCAGTACTACGTGGACAATGGCCAATTGGTCAGTGTGCTGCCACAGTGGTCGCGTCCAGCCACGCCGCTGCACATCCTCTATCCACCCAATCGTCACCAGAGCGCGCGGCTCAAGGTGTTTGTCGAATGGGTGATCCGCAGGTTCGGGGTCAGGGAATAATCGCGGTCACGCGGATTTCCACGCGCATGGTCGGCAAACCCAGGGATTCGACACCGACCTGCGTCCAGATCGGCGCATGGTGGGGCATGTACTGGCGGTAGTGCTTGACCATCGCTTCGTTGACTTCGGGGGGGAAGCCACCGACGTGGTAGGAGTTGACGTGAATCACGTGCTCCCAACGTGCGCCGGCGGTGGCCAGGGTGCGTTCCAGGTTATGGAACGCCTGGGCGATTTCCTCGGCCAGGTCGGTGGGAATCTGGAACTCGTCGTCCCAGCCGCCCTGGCCTGAGGTTTCCACGCGATTACCGACTTTTACTGCTTGCGAGTAATGCAGGTGCTCGCGCATGTAATCGCCGTAGCCTGGAGTGACAAAAAATTCGGGCGTGCTCATGGTGTTTCCTCACGTTCAGTACAAGACCGGACCTAAGTTAAAGCAGCCAATACGCGAACAAAATCCCGAATTTATGCCATGACTATCTATCCATATGGACAATCGGTTGCGGTTCGGCAGGCGCCAGGTTGACCGGCTTGCGGTACAGGCCCACAGCCAGACCCGCGATGATGATGCCGATGGAGATCAGGTTGGGCGTAGAAATGCGCTCATCGAGCATCAGCATCGAGCTGGTGATGCCGAACACCGGAATCAGCAGTGACAGCGGCGCCACGGTAGACACCGGGTACAGCTTGAGCAGCGAGTTCCAGCCCCAGTAGGCAAAGTGCGTCGCCAGGTACACCTGGAACAGGATCGACAGGACCGCCGTGAGGTCGAGGCTGGTTTGCAAGCCCTCGAAGGCGGCGCCGCCGTGCATCAACCAGGCTGTGAGGAACAGCGGGATCGGCGGGATCAGGCTGGCCCAGACCATGAACGAGAAGATCTCCTTGACCCCGGATTTCTTGATGATGACGTTGCCCACGCTCCAGGCCACCGCGCTGAGGACGATCAACATGACCCCCAGCACGGCGTGGTTGCCTTCCTGGGTGGAGATGATCCCTGCCAGGCCGACCAAGGCCAACACGGCGCCGACCATCTGCGCGCCACGGATTTTCTCTTTGAACAGCACAAAGCCCCAGCCCATGGTGAAGAACACGCTGAGTTGAATGATCAATGAAGCAATACCGGGGCTCACCCCCACCTGGATGCCGTAGTTGATCACGCCCCACATGCCCAACCCGAAGATGAAGCCGTAGGCGGCCACGTAGCTGAACTTGACGGCGGGGCGCTTGATAAAGAACACCAGCGGCAAGGCGGCGAGGGCGAAGCGGATACCCGTGAGCACAAACGGGTCGATGGCACGCAGGCCCAATTTGGTGATAGGGAAGTTGACCCCCCACACCAGGGTGACGAGCACGGCGAGTGATAAATGTTTTTTCAGCATGGACCCTCCTTGGGTCAGGCGGCACACCGCAAACGCGGTGCGCCGCCGGGAAGTCAGTTCAAGGCGAACCGTTTTTGCATCAAGCACAGCCCGGCGATTTCCATCAGCAGGTTGTCTGCCGAAGCGCGTTGGGCGGTGGACAAGCTTGGCAGGGTTGCCAGCAAGGCGCGTACTTTACGTGGATCGAAGAACGGCACGTTGCTCAATGCCGGGCCGCTCAATACGTCGTTGATCATTTCATACAGCTTCGATTGCGGGCTCTCGGACGCCGGTGGCGCGCGGAAGTATTGTTTCTTGCGGTCCAGCACGGCTTGCGGCACATACGGGCGCATGGCCTCGCGCAGGGCGTATTTTTCGGTGGCACCGCGCACTTTCATGTTCACCGGCAAGCGGCACGCGGCCTCGATCACCTGGTGATCCAGCAGCGGCGGACGGCCTTCCAGGCTGCCGGCCATTTCCATGCGGTCGCCCAGGGAAGTGAGCACCACGTTGGGCAGGCTGGACTTGGCCACCATATACAGCGAACGGTTGACCGGCTCCCAACCGTTGAGCGCCCGTGGGCTCAGGCGGTCGTAGAACTCGCGATAGGCATCGGTATTGCTGAAGCGCTCACGGAAGTCATCGTTGTACAGTTGCGCCAGGGGGCCGAACAACGCCGATTGGGTTTGCAGCCAGGACACGCCGTGGCCCAGTTCGTCCTGCACCCATTTCACATCGTTCTTTGCACCGGGCAGGTAGCGATCTTCGCTGGCGTGCAGGCGCCGGGTGAGTTCGGCGATGGCCGTCGGATCCTGGTTTTCGTGGTTGTACAGCACCATGTCGCGACGATAGTGCGGGTAGCCGCCGAAGACTTCGTCGGCACCTTCACCAGTGAGTACGGCGCGCATGCCCTGGTTCTGCACGTATTTGCACAGCAGGTACTTGGCCACGCTGTGAGCGTTGGCGAAGGGCATTTCGGCGTGCCACAGGGCATTTTCGAAGTTGTCCGCCATGTCGGAGGAGTTCACCGACAGCACGTTGAGGTGGGCACGGTTATGCCGTGCGGCCACTTCGGCGTACTGGCGTTCGTCGTAGGCCTGCTCGCCTTCGAACGACAAGTGGAACGCCTGCAATGGCTGGCCGGTCAGCTCGGTGGCGATGCCGAGCATGGCCGACGAGTCGAGACCGCCACTCAGGCACACACCGACCGGTACATCGGCATGCAGACGCAGGCGCACGGATTCTTCGATGGTGTTGCGCAGGGACCCGATCATCTCGGCTTCACTGCGCTGCTCGGTGACTTGGGCATCCGGGAAGTCCCAGTCCCAATACTGTTCGGTTTGCAGGCCGCTTTCATCGGCGATGATCCAGCAACCTGGTTTCACGCTGCGAATATTGTTGAACACAGTCCGGTCGCGCAGGATGAAACCGCGATTGGCGTAGGCTTCGTGGTCCCACTGTGCGGGCACGCCGGCGGCGAGCAAGGCTTTGATTTCGGATGCAAAGTACCAGGCGCCTTCATGCTCGGTGTAGTACAGCGGCTTGACGCCCACTCGGTCACGCACCGCAAACAGCTTTTTGCGCAGGCGATCAAAGATCAGGATGGTGAACTCGCCGCGCAGTTGCTTGAGGCCGCGGACGCCATGGCGGCGGTACAGGTGCATGGCGATTTCGCTGTCGGACGAGGTCTTGAAGCGGCAACCGTAGCCCTCCAGCTCGGCGCGAATGCGTTGATAGTCATAGAACTCGCCATTGACCATCATCACCAGGTCGCCTTCGTCGGCGACGATCGGCTGGGTGCCGTTGCCCAGGCCGACCAGGCCCAGGCGCACATAGCCAAAGGCGGCCTGGCCTTGGGGGTCGAACCATTGGCTGGAGCTGTCCGGGCCGCGATGATGGATTGCACGCAGGGCGGCATCGAACATGTTCGGGTTGAACGCACGAGGTTGTTTGGCAAAGACGCCAATGTATCCACACATGACAATTACTCTATTGAATTTGTATTGATCAGCAGCACGCTGGGTTCAAACGGTAGTGACCGGTTCGCTCATCACTGGCAGCTCAGGCAGCACCGCTTCGGGGTGTATGCCAATGGAGCTGAGGATCTCGGGCATGGCCGAGTAGTCCGCTTCGCCGGTCTCGGTGAATTGAGTCGGTAGCAGCAGCGATTGGTCGCCGAACACTTCGAGCAGTTGCGGCAGGATGATTCGCCACGCCGAAATCTCGCGCATCGGGAAGATCCGGATCGAGTTGGCGATGCCGCGGGTGAACAAGGCGGTTTGCTGCGCGGTGAAGTCACCGACCACCTGCTGCACGAACAGCGGGAAGATGTGCTTGTGCACCAGCTCGTCTTTTTTGTGCAGGGCCACCACGTGACGGAACACCGGCTGGATGTCCGGCGCGTCGCTGAGGTCGGCCAGGTAGTCGCTGATAAAGGTCTCCGAGACCAGCGAAAAGGCCAGGCGGTAGATCTTGAAGTCCGCCTCCGACAGGGTGGCCTGGGCCTGGCTCAGGTGGCGGGTCAATTCCAGCTCCGGCCATTTGATGCGCATGCCGCGCTGGGTAATTGCCAGCTCACACATGTTGATCGAAAACAGCGTGTGATAAGCCTCATCCGCCAGGGTTTCGGAAATCGTCGCGGCGCTGGCGGAGCTCAGGCGCGAGCCCAGCTGCAGCAGGTCGATGCAGGACGGGCAGATGATCTCGGTTTCGATGGCGATGGTTTTCTGGTTGTAGATGACCCAGCCGGCCGACAGGATCAGCAGCTTCAGGGCATGGGGGTAATCCTGGTAATGCGGGTCATGGGCGAAAGGTAACAGGGCCTCGAGAAAGTCCGGCGCTTGCAGGTCCAGCTGGATATCCGGGCGTTGGGAATCGAGCTTGATCTGTGCGCGTTTATGCCAGCTGCGTTCGATTTTGATCAATCGTTCATCGGTCGCGTCATTGCTGCGATAAAGATCGTCTTGAGTGCTGTGCTGAAACATGGTTTCACCGGGTTGATAGTGAGTTGTGAAGGCCATCCATGGTTTGCCGAGGTGCGCCCGGCAACGTTCACGACCGGGAGTTACACCGCTGGCGCGGTCTGGATCTTGTCCTTCTTGCGATCCAGGAAGTCCGCCAGGCGATCCTGTGTGCGGATGTCCGAAGACACCACGGCAGCAATCAAGGCTTCCGTCATCAGGCCGTCCTGCTGGCTTTGATCGACAATGCGCGGCAGCACGTGGGTTACCGCGTAGTTGGTCATGGGCAGGTTGCCGGCGATCTTGTGCGCCAACTCGGTGGCCTTGAGTACCGCCTGGCCGACTGGCACCAGGTACTGCGCCACGCCGCGTTCATAGCTTTCCTTGGCGTAGAGCGTGCGGCCGGTGAGCATCATGTCGGTCATCAGGGCAATACCGGCGATGCGCGGGAAACGCACCGAGGCGCCGACGCCGACGTACAAGCCGCGCATGGCTTCGGGCAGCGAGAAGAAGGCGCTGTCATCCACCACGCGCAGGCTGCAGGCGGTGGCGATTTCCAGCCCGCCACCGATGGCGGCACCGGTAATGGCCGCGACCACGGGCACCTTGCCGAACTGGATCAGTTCGAAGGTCTTGTGCCATTCGCGGAAGGCCTGGACGTTGTCGATGACCGATTGATCGCGGATTTCCGACAGGTCCAACCCCGTGCAGAAATGCTGGCTGGTGCTGTAGAGCACGGCGGCGCCAATACCTTCGGGTATGTTGGTGAAGGTATCGCGCAGTTCGTGCATGACTTCCAGAGACATGGCGTTTCGCTTCTGCGGGCGATTGAGTCCCACCATCAGAACGGCGCCGTCTACGCTTACGTCCAAGTAGTTTTTGACACTCATTTTCCGAATATCCCTTCGATATGAACCCAACTTGGGGAGCGACGATTCTAGGTGGCAGATTAATGGCCCGCTTGCTATGTCAGGTCATACTTTGACAAAATCGGGCCATGCCGCCGACCTTCACTTTTTCGCCCTATGAACCCGATAGCCCCGAAGCGGTGGTGACGCTGCGCGAATACCCATCTGGCACTGTGTTTCCCAGGCATACCCATCGGCGCGGGCAGTTCGCCTACGCCTCGACAGGCGCGTTGAAAATGTTCACCGACCTGGGTAATTGGGTGGTGCCGCCCCAGCGGGCGATCTGGGTGCCGAGCGGGGTGTCGCACGAAATGCACATGCGCGGCGATGTGGTGATGCTCAATACCTACCTGGATGACGACGCGGCTCGACGCGCCGGGTTGCAGGACTATTGCCAGGTGTTTGGCGTCTCGCCGCTGTTGCGCCATCTATTGGAGGCGGCGCTGGCGATTGGGCCATCGGCCTCGCCCAGCGTGCGCGATCGTTGCGTGCTGACCTTGCTGATCGACGAAATCGGCACCATGCCCGAGCTGCCGTTGAGCGCGCCGCTGCCTTCGGAATCGCGGCTGGCCCGTTCTTGTCAGCGCTTTCTTGAAGCGCCCACACAGAAAATCTCCATCGGCGAGATGGCGGACTGGTCGAGCATGAGCCGGCGCACCTTTACCCGTAACTTTCGTGAATGCACGGGCATGACCTTTGTGTCGTGGCGCCAGCAGGTGTGCCTGCTGGAGGCGACGGCGCGGCTCAGCCACGGCTCGTCCATCACCGATGTGGCGTTCGAGTTGGGTTTCAGCAGCTCCAGCGCGTTTACCTCGGTGTTTCGCCGTAACCTGGGCGATTCACCGGCGCGATACCTGGCCAAGTCCAAGGCGGCTTCCATCTTCTGAAAGGAAGAGGTGGCCAACGTGGTGCCTTTTGCCCCAGCGGTACGACGTTGAGCCGCGCCCTTTGTTACTATCGCCGTCCCTTGTCACCAGGAGTCACCGCCCCATGCAGCACCAGTGGGATGAAATGCACCGCACCCGCAAGCCCACGTTCCTACTGTGCGGCGAGCCCCAGGGCGATGTGCTTAATCTCTATGTCCACGGTTATTCGGCGTTCTTCAACCGGCAACAATTGGGCAGCTTCAAGGCGCAGTTGGCGGGCATCGAGGGCTCCACCAACCTGATGCTGTTCTGGCCGGCGGGGCATTTCCTGGAGAACCTGTTTGCACCGTTCAAGGATGTGATCGGCGCAATGCTTGGCGGCGGCAGCCTGGGCGCGGCGACTGTCGGGGTGGGCAAGGCAATCGCGTATTTCCTCGATCACTACAAAAGTGTCGAGGCACGGGTGGACGAGGTCGCCAGGAGCTTGCTGCCCGAATTGGCCAATTACCTGCACGGCGAATCCCTGGCAGTCCGGCGTATCAACCTGATTGGCCATTCCCTTGGCGCACGCATTCTGGTCAAGAGCCTGCTCGCCAATCCCGAGACCGCCCGTGAACTGCCATTGGACAATCTGCTGTTGATGGGTGGGGCGATCTGCACGTCGAGCCCTTGGGATGATGTATCGGCGCCGCTCAACGGGCGCGTGATCAATTGCCACTCCAGCAAAGACTGGGCGCTGGCCCTGAAACCGGATACCGAGCGTTGCATCGGCCGCTATGCGATCCCGGTGACGCCGGCGCTCAAGGCCAAGGTCACCAACGTGCATTTGGCGACCTTCGATCATGCCGCCTACTGGCCGCAGTTGCAGACGGTGGTGCAGTACACCGACCTGTTGCACGAGCGGCGCGGCATGATCCGCTCCGACCAGCGCAGCCCGCAGGTGCGTTTTGCCGAAGAGGACACGGAGCTGTTTCCGGCGCTGGTGCAGGCGCGGCCCGAGGAGTTGAAGTTTCTCGCTGAACTCATGGCGCAAAAGCGCAGTGCGACTATCGACGCCACAGTGCGCGAGCCGCTCAAGCTGGCCATCGAGTTGCAGCGCATGGGCGGCGATACCTTTATGAATCTGGCCCGTGGCCACGGCGTGAGTTACCGCCAGATCGCCGAAGATGTGGTGCAGCGGCTGGGGATCAAGTTCGATGAGCCGCTCAATACTGTCGAATTGGCCGACCTTGAAGCCCAGGTCGCCGAAAAGCTCATCGAGCAGTACAAGGACAAACTCAGCAATGCTGACCGCCAGGTGTTCGACGCCGAACTCAAGGCCGCCGCGCAAAAGGAGCAGGGCTTGTTCAACCGTTTCGATGTCGGCCGATCGGCGACCACCGCGTTGAGCGGCACGGCGCTCGCCGGGTTGACCGGGTTTATCCTGCGTCGTGGCGCGGCCACGGCCATCCCGGTGGTGGGCCAGGCACTGGCCGCAGCGATGCTGCTGGTGAGCGGGGTACGCGCGTTTTCCGGCCCGGCGTATTCAATTACCACTCTGGCGGTGCTGGTGATAGGTGTGATTCGCCAGCGCATGGAGCGTGAAGCGCTGAACCAGGAGATGGACCTGGTGGTGCAAGTGGTCGAAGCGTTCGACTTGCCGCGGGAGACGGTGATGCGCACGGTCGCATCCGACTGATAAGCTGCGTCTCTATCAAGTGTGTTTGCCTGGGATACCGCGTGAAATTCAGCCTGCCAAAAATCGCTACCGCCCCCTTTTGCCCGCCGGAAGTCGCCGGTTCCGTCGCCGTTGACCCCAAGGCTTCGTTCTTCAAGCGCGCGCTGATGTTCGCCGGCCCAGGCTTGCTGATCTCCATTGGCTACATGGACCCAGGTAACTGGGCAACGGCCATCGAGGCGGGCTCACGCTACGGTTACAACCTGCTGTTCGTGGTGTTGCTGGCCAGCCTGGCGGGGATGGCGGTGCAGTGCCTGTGCTCGCGGTTGGGCATTGCCACCGGAAAAGACCTGGCGCAACTGTGCCGCGAGCGCTACAGCAAGCGATCCGCACGCACCCAGTGGGTGCTTGCGGAAATCTCCATCATTGCCACCGACCTCGCCGAAGTACTCGGCTGTGCCCTGGCCTTTCACCTGCTGCTGGGGGTGTCACTGACCACCGGCATTGTCATCACTGCCTTCGATACCTTGTTGATCCTGGCCCTGCAGAACCGCGGTTTCCGCCGCCTTGAAGCGATCATGCTGGCGCTGGTGGCGACCATCGGCGTGTGTTTCTTCATCGAACTGGTCCTGATCAAACCTTACTGGCCCGATGTGTTCAGTGGTTTCACCCCATCGCTGTCGGCCATCAGCGATGCTGCGCCGCTGTACCTGGCCATCGGTATTCTCGGGGCCACGGTAATGCCCCATAACCTCTACCTGCACAGCTCCATCGTGCAAACCCGCCTGATCGGCAAGGACCTCGCCAGCAAACAGGACGCGGTCAAGCTGGCGCGTATCGACACCATCGGCTCACTGGCCCTGGCTTTGCTGGTCAATGCGGCGATCCTGGTACTCGCCGCCGCCGCTTTCCACAAGACGGGCCACACTGACGTGGTGGAAATCCAGGACGCCTACCACCTGCTCGATCCTCTGGTGGGCGGCGCGTTCGCCAGCATCCTGTTCGGCATCGCTTTGCTGGCCTCCGGGCAAAGCTCCACCTTTACCGGCACCATCGCCGGGCAAGTGATCATGGAGGGCTACCTCAACCTGCGCATTCCCTGCTGGCAACGGCGCCTGATCACGCGCGGGCTGGCGCTGATCCCGGCGTTCCTGGGCGTATGGCTGATGGGCGACGATGCCATTGGCAAGCTGCTGATCCTCAGCCAGGTGGTACTCAGCCTGCAGTTGCCGTTTGCGCTGTATCCATTGATCCGCATGACCGGCGACAAACAGCTGATGGGGCCGTTCGTGAATCGCCTGCCCACCCGGTTGCTGGCGTGGTTCCTGTTTGCAGTGATCAGCGGGGCAAATGCCTGGTTGATTGGGCAGTGGGTGTTGGGTTGATAGTTCAGGTAGAACAAGAGGACCTGAGTTCGAATGTGTCCAGCGTGTGCTTGATCTAACGTCACCGTAGTTCCTGAGCATGTCGTATTCATGAACGTTGTCCCATCGCGGAAGTTGCCCAAGTCTGCCGCACTACGCTTTGGCCAAAAATACTGGCCGGCAAAATCAGATCCTACCTACTTTTTGAGGTAGGAAATGCCCTCAGTGGTGCGCCTCTACAGGTCACCGATCCCAATACGGCACCCCCCCAAAACACTCCACGAAGTAATCAATCACCGTCCGCACTTTCAGCGACAAACGCCGGCTTCCAGGCCACAACGCCGCAATCTGCTGCGGCTCCAGGGTCGTCGCCACTTCATACTCCGTCAGCACCGCGTGCAAAGTGCCTGCACGCAGGCCTTCGCCGATCAACCAGGAAGGAAACACCACCAGCCCCAGCCCCTGCTCGGCTGCGTGGGTCAGGGTGTCGGCGTGGTTGCCGGTGATCGGGCCCTTGACGCTATAGGGTGTCCAGTCGCCCTGGCCCTTGCGGAAGAACCAGCGTTGCTGGCCGGTGATGCCTTTGTAGGCCAGGCACTGGTGGTTGCTCAGCTCGTCGGGGTGTTGGGGCGTGCCGTGCCGGGCCAGGTAGGCAGGGCTGGCGGCAATCCGAAAGCGCTGGGGCGCGAAGATGCGTGCCTGCATGCTGGAGTCGTTGAGCACGCCGATGCGGAACAGCAGGTCGGTGCCATCTTGTAGTGGGTCGACGTAGGTGTCGGTCTGCTGGATATCCAGTTGCAGCTTCGGGTAGCGCCGGCACAACTCGCCCAACCATGGGGAAATGTGGCGCTGGCCGAAGACCATCGGCGCATTGATGCGCACCAGGCCGCTGGGTTCGCTTTCCTGTTCCTGCAGGGCTTGGCCGGCGGCTTCGAGTTGTTCGAGCATCAACCGCGCGTGCCGCCCGAGCAGGCGTCCGGCCTCGGTAGGGCTGACCGCGCGGGTGTGGCGGTACAGCAACTGTTGGCCGAGGGCCTGTTCCATCAACTGTATCTGGCGGGAGATGGAGGAGGGCGCGAGGCCCTCACGGCGGGCCACTTCGGAAAAGCTGCCGAAATCCAGCACGGCGACAAACAGGCGCAGCGCTTTGAAGCTCAGTTCATTCAAGCCTTGCATCATGCCTCCAGGTTGTGCGTTTTGCGCAAAGGTGTTGTCGGCATGCTCCCATTTATCGCACAGGACGGCCACCGGATAATGCGCGTCATCCAATCCTTTGTTGATGTGCAGGTGATGTATGCAAGCAAGTGCTGTTGAGGGCGTGGCGCACGCCAAGCCGAAGAAAAATGCCCTGCGGCTGCTGTTGCTGCCGCTGGTGATCCTGGCCGGCATGGGCCTGTCGGTGGAGGCGGGGTTACTCGGACCGCTGGGGGTGCAGGTCGGCCATCTGTGGGCAACCCTGAGCATTTTCGGGGTGGGCTCGGCGATCCTGTATCTGCTGCTGCTGTTCAGTGGCCCGCAAAAGGGCCCGGCACTGTCCGAGCTGCCGCGCTGGCAGTTGATCGGCGGTTTCCTGGGGCCGATCTACGTGGTGGTGCTCACGCTCGCCACGCCGCATATCGGCATTGCGATGACCATGATCGCGATTTTGTCCGGTCAGGTCGGCAAGAGTGTGTTGATCGACCATTTCGGCTGGTTCGGCACAGCGCGCAAGCGGGTCAATGGTGAACGCTGGATTGCCCTGGCGTTGATTGTGGTGGCACTTGTTCTGATTGCACGGGGTTAAGGCGATGAATCTGATTTTGTTATTGGTCGTTGTGGTTGCCGCCGGTGCGGTGTTGAGTGTGCAGGCGGCTATCAATGGTCGCCTGGGTCAGACCGTGGGTGTGTTGCGTGGCAGCCTGGTGACCTTTGTGGTGGGGGCGATTGTCACCTCGCTGCTGATCCTGTTCTTTGAGCCCGCCCAGGCAGTGAGCCTGTTGCAGGTGCCGAAATGGCAACTCACCGGCGCGTTGTTCGGCGTGGTGTACATGATGGTGATGGTCGGCGCGGTACCGGTGGTCGGCACGGCCGTCGCGACCGTCGCGGTGATCGTCGGCCAACTGGGCATGGGCATGCTGATCGACAACTTCGGCTGGCTGGGAAACCCGGCCATCGAATTGTCGGGCAGCCGGATCGTGGCGATGGCCTGCCTGGCGTTGGCGCTGGTGTTCATGTACCGCAGCAATACCCGCACCGACTGATGGTTTGAACCATCGACGGCGGGCCACAGTCACTGCTTAAGGTGCCGGCGCCCGCCGCACTGGGACGACCATGAAGAAGGAGTCTGACATGCCAGATAAAACCTGTGCCTGCCCACACTGCAAGTGCGTGCTGGGAGCCGATGCGATAATGAAGGACGGCAAGGGCTATTGCTGCCAGGGCTGTGCCGAGCACCATGCCCATGGTGAACCGTGTGCATCGGCCACCGGCTGCGAATGCGCGAAGTCAGCCAAGGGCTGAATGCGGTCAAGAATGTAGGAACTGCTTGCCTGCGATGGCGTCGCCTGGGTGTGCCTGATGTACCGAGGTGCCTGCATCGCAGGCAAGCCAGCTCCCACATTTGGATCGGGGGGTGACAGTTGGAGAGTGGTCGGCTGTCAGGACGCTTTCGCAGGCAAGCCAGCTCCCACATGTGGATCGCGGCATTACAGGTAGATAGCTGTCAGGCCGCCAGTGGCAGCAAGCTCGCAAAGGTATCCGTGTTCCGTGGGCTACTGAGTTTCCAGTTCAAGCCGCAGGCTATGGTCTGACAAACGCTGACGGTCCTTCACGATGGCGCTGGTGCGCCGCCCCTCCAGCGCAAACACCACAGTGTGTGCCGCGTGCAGGTCGTCCGGTAAAGGCTGGAACACCTTCAGCACTGTCCAGCCAGGTTGTTGCTGCAAACTCACCTGGCATTCGACATGTTTGGCCATGGGTCCGAATAGAGTGTCCTGGGTGTAGTCAATGCGCGCCTTGCCATTGACCCGTACCGGTAAATCCATGGTTCTCTCCCTGATCAAGCCTGGGCGCGCGCATCCGAGCGGCGCCACTGCACGTTGGTGATGCCGAATTTTTCCGCCTGCTGTTGGCTGGTCTTTTTCACTTGCTCGCGGGCAAAGCGGCCGATACGGCCCACGCCGGCGTCACAACTCGCCCAGTGCCAGGCTTCGGCAGCATCCAGTTTTTCCAGTCGAATGATGAACGACTTGGGTTCGCCATGCAGGGTGTAATCGATCACAAACAGCTTTGCGTTATTCATTGGTCCATTGACCCTCCCGGTATAAGCAAGTGATCACCTGCGGCTGTAAAAATTCACTCGGATTGTCGAGCGGTGGTCATTACCATGGCGGCTCACCCCTGATTGATGTGCACCCCATGGCCCAGGCTGCGCCCCCCGACCTCAGTGATCACGCCGTTCCCGTGCAGCCCCTGGCGCGCACCTACCCGCGCGGGCTGTACGTTGAACCCCACAGCCACGACTGGGGCCAGTTGCTCTACGCCATGAGCGGCGTGATGTGGGTCGAGACCCCGCGTGAAGCGCTGGTGGTGCCGCCGCAGCGCGCCGTATGGCTGCCGCCAGGTGTGGAGCATGGGATTCGTGTGGTGTCGGATCTGCAGATGCGCAATATCTACCTGCGCCCGGCGCTGGCGGCGACGCTGGACAGCCAGGTGCAGGTGATCGAAGTCGGTGGGTTGTTGCGGGAGTTGATCGTCACGCTGGTGGACGAGGGCGACAACGGTGAGGCGGATTACTACGATGCAGTGGTCAGCCTGGCCCTGCTGGAGCTGCAACGGGCGCGCCGCTCGCAAATCCGCATTGCCATGCCGGTGGAGGCAGACCGCCGCCTGATTAATGCCTGCCAGGCGGTCATGGCCGCGCCTTCCCTGGAGGTCCCGTTCGAACAGCATGCCGAAACCGCCGGTGCCAGTGTGCGCACCCTGGCGCGTCTGTTCCAGAACCACCTGGGCATGGGCTTTGCCGAGTGGCGCCGCCAGGTGCAACTGGCCACGGCGGTGGCGGAGTTGATCCAGGGCCAGTCTGTCAGCGGCATCGCCCGTTCCCTCGGCTACTCACCCAGCAGTTTCAGCGACATGTTCCGCCGCGAACTCGGCGTGGCGCCTTCGCACTACGTGGGTTGAGGGTTTGGCCGAAATCCTGAAGCACTTGGCCGATGCTTCAGGATTCGGCTCTCTACACTGAGCGCAACCACCTACACGGCGCTCACCCCATGAACTACCTGATTTCCCTCGCCATCGGCCTGTTTGTCGGCGTGATCTACGGCGCCTTGGATTTCCGCTCGCCAGCCCCCCCGGCCATCGCCTTGATCGGCCTGATGGGCATGCTGCTGGGCGAAAAGCTCTGGCCAATGGGCCGGCTGTGGGTGAGCACCTGGTTGTCTTGATCCCTTTTTACTCTTCGATGGATATTGGCCATGAAAGCACTGCAATTTACCGCCACCGGCGATCTCGCCGCCCTCAGCGTAGTCGACGTCGCCACACCGGTACCGGCCGAGGGTGAAGTGCTGGTACAGATCAAGGCCGCGGGCCTCAACCCCAGCGACGTCAAAAACGTGCTCGGCCGTTTTCCCTACACCACCTTGCCACGCATTCCCGGTCGCGACTTCGCCGGCGTCGTCGTGGAGGGGCCACAAGAATGGGTAGGCCAGGACGTCTGGGGCACAGGCCGCGACCTGGGGTTCTTTGCCGACGGTTCCCATGCCCAGTACCTCACCGTCTCGGCCAAGGGCGTGGCGCACAAACCCACCCACCTGAGTTTCGCCCAGGCCGCCAGCCTCGGCGTGCCGTACACCACCGCCTGGGACGCGCTGGAGCGCAGCGGTGTGGGCAAAGGCACCCGGTTGCTGGTGATTGGCGCCAATGGTGCCGTGGGTAGCGCGGCATTGGCTTTGGCGAAGATTCGCGGGGCCCAGGTGCTGGCTGCGGTGCGTCGACCGGAGCAGGTTGCAGCCTTGCAGGGGCAGGGCTTTGAGGCGATTGCCCTGGGCAATCCGGAAGAGCTGGGCTCGCAGGTGAATGCCGTGTTCACGGGCGGCGCCGACGTGATCTTCGACACCACCGGTTTCTGGCTGCCGGCGGCTGTGGCAGGCCTGGCGCCGTTCGGTCGCATTGCAATCATCGCGGCACCGGTGGACGGCCATGTGCAACTGCCGGCCCTGGCCTTGTACCGCAAGGGCGGCTCGGTGGTGGGGATCAATTCGTTGCTCTACAACTGCGAGCAATGCGCGGTGATGCTGGAGCAGTTCGGGCGCTTCTTTGATGAAGGCCTGCTGCCGTTGCCAACGGGCCTGCGTGAAGTCGCGTTGGCAAATGGCGTGCAGTGTTATGAAGAAGTGAACCAGGGCAGCGCCGACAAAATCATCTTCGTGCCCTGACACAACCCCTGTAGGCGGCCGGCAAGCCGGCGCCTACAGAATCATCAGGCTTCGGGAACGCCTTTTTCCCATGCGGACCAGTTCTTCAGGATCGCCTGCACCAGCGGGTTGCCAGTGCGGTACAGGTTCTCCAGCGCCGGCACAAAGCCGCCTTGATCGGCGTATTTCAGCAGGTTGTCCACTTCACTGTAGCCAGGGTACGGGCGGTCGAAGTCCGACCCTGCGCGCACCACTGCCAGGCGTTGGATATCCACCAGGCCTTCGCGGCTGGCGCGTAGCAGGGCTTCATAGGTGGAATTGTCTTCCTGCTGGGTGGTGCAGTACTCGCCTTTGTTGTCGGTCAGCAACTTGGTCCAGACTTCGGCGCGCTCGCTCAAGCGCGTGCCGGAGAACCAAGTGTTGCCCGCGAGGGTGTCACAGCGGGTGACTTGCGGCGGCTGGTTGGCTGGGGCGGCAGGGTAGTGTTTGCGCCAGGCGCTGGATTCCTTGCTTTCGGTCAGCTCGACTTTCTGCGACAAGGCGAAGGCCTTGGCCTGCAACTTGGGGTTCAGCTCAAACACTTCGGTCTTGTAGTCCAACGGAGGTTTTTCGTTGGGGCCCTTGGTGTTGATGCCGATATAGCCGGTCGGCCAATCCTTGGGGGCATCCCGTGAATCCAGCTCCCACTGAGTGCCAAACTCCACCAGGTAATGCGCCCAGGCGGCAGTGCCGATGGTGCCATGCTTGGGGCTGATGCCGGCAATCCCGGCGATCAGGAAATAGCTCTGGCGCAGGTCGAACTTGGGCGACAAGGCCAGGGCGAGGGTGGAGGCCGCGGCATTGGTCTGGCCCATGCCGGTTACCAGCAGGCACACGTCCTGGGTGTTGCAGCGGATTACCGGGTACTCGGCGGACAGTCCCGGCACGCGCACTTCCTGCTTGAGTGCCAGGCGGTCTATCCAGGTTTGTGCCTCCGGGGCGAACATGGTGATCAGCATGACCTTGGGTTTGATCGGCGCAGGCGCATCCGCCAGCACCACGTGGGGTAGCAGGGCCAGGCCGACGGCCATTGAGAGACGTTTGAACGCTTTCATCTAAAACTCCTTGATTAGAATTGATAGCCCACGCCGGCGTAGTAACCCCAGCCATCAGAACGGGCGCGGAAGTTGCCTTCGCCGAAATTCAACTCGCTGCCATCTTCCCAGTTGCCGCCGTTATGGAAGTACCGGCCGACCAGGGTGAAACGCAGGTGGGTGAATGAATACAGCAGCACGTTGGTGGCCACCAGGGAGTTGGCGGTGCGCGCTGGGTTGTCCTTGTGCAGGTCCGAACCGAAATCGTAATTGGTGAAGCCGATGTAGGTCAGTGAGGCACCGTTGTCGAACTTGCCGATGGGCACGATGTACTTCATTTGCGCACGGTAACCGTCCCAGGAGTATTCATTGCTGGCGCCATAGTTTTCCCACTGGTAACGCCCGTAGAAGTTGGCCGACAGGTTGACCCTCGAGTGGGTGTCGATGTCGGTGCCGAGGCCGCTGTACAGGGTGTTGGCGCGGTTTTCCTTGTTGCTGCCGTGGTCGTAGATCCAGTCGAACGCCACGTACCATTCCTTGAACGGTCCGAAGGCCAGGCTGCGGCCCGCCAGGTAGTCGATGGAAATGCGCGGCTCATGCTCCATGAACACCGGCGAACCATGGTCCCACACGCCTTTGTCATTACTGTTACCGATGGTGAGGATCTTCGGCACGTCGATGTAGCCGTACAACTCGAACGGCCCTTTGCGGCCGAAGTACTCGTACTCCAGGTAGACATCATCCTGCGGCTTGGGGCCGAAGCTGATGTCTTTGCTGCCGATCAATGTCAGGTCCTGGTTGAACCAGTCCGACAGGTACACGCCTTTTTTCGCCGGGCTGGCTTCAGGGCTGAGCGTTTCGCCCTGTGCTGAGTCATCGACGGGTTTTTCCTGCGCCAAAATAGACGCACTGAGTAGTCCCGTAACGGCAGCCAGTAGCAAAGAAACACCAAAGGGGGTAGGACGCCTTGAGGTGGGGTGCATTGAAAATCCCTATTCGTACGCGGTTTAGACCCGATTCTTCGGGTTGAGGTGAACTTGGTTGCCAAGTTCGTACCGCAAACGTTTGCACAGGCTGTACCAACTTTGCTCAATCGATTGATCAGCATGAAAAAAAGCGGAATTAGTCGACCTTTTGGTCAAAATTGACTGGGTGTCATTTTTTCGATGCGCTGGAACAGGTGCATGGCTGTTTCCCGCCGGTAGTCGCTCGGCGTCTGGTGCATTTCGATCCGAAAATGCCGGTTGAAATTGGACAGGTTGGCGTAGCCCACTTCAAAGCAGATGTCCGCCACTGACATATCACTTTGCAGCAACAGCCGGCAGGCGCGTTGCACACGAAACTTGCGCATCAGGTCGATGAAGCCGTGGCCGGTGTTGCGCTTGAAGAAGCGTGAGAAGCCCGGCTCGCTCATTTCCAGCTGCTGGGCAATGACCGACAGGCGCACATCGCCGGTCAGTTCTCGCATCAAATAGTCGAACGCCTTGTTGATGCGTTCGGCGCTGCGGGCGTCCAGGATCGGCGCGTAGCAGGGGCTGGCCAGGGCCTTGACCTGCGGCGGCGGGGCATTTTTCAGGCTGTCGAGCAGTTGCAGGAACAGGATCAAGCGTTGCAGGCCATGCGCGCTGCCGATGGCTTCCATCAAGTGCGCGGCCTGCAACGCGGTATCGCCGGTAAATTCCAGGCCACGCCGGGCCTGTTCGAACAATGGCTGCAGGTCGCCGAGTTCCGGCAGTGTCTTGCGCAGGGCGAGCAGGGCGGCGCCGTCGAATTGCAGCACCACGTCGCGGCCAGTCAGGTATTCGCCGGGGGCCAACTCGCCAATCCAGTCGTGGGGCAGGTCGGGGCCGATCAGCGCCACATGCCCGGCACTGAACGCACCAATATAGTCGCCGGCCACCAGCTTGCCGCTGCCTTGGCGGATCAGGTGGATTTCAAACTCAGGGTGGTGGTTCCAGCGCGCCAAATCGTAGGGGTAGTCGTGCTCGAACCAACGAAAGCAATGGTCCGGTTCGGGCAGGATCACTTCGAGTTCGGCTGGGCGGTGCTCGAACAACTGGGCGCGGCTGATGGGCATGGTGATGCCTCTTTTATTTATGGAAGGCCTCAAAATACGCGGGTTGACGACTTGGGCGCTACCCCCGGTTTCGCCCGGCACTGATACTTTTTTAACTGTCGGTTGCCGGTTAAAAAAGTACCAGTCGAGCATCCGCCTGGCGTTTGTGAGGGGCTGGCCAAGCTGCTGTAATCGGCGCTCAACAACAAAAACAACAGGTGGAAACCGCTATGTTCAAGCTCCCGCAAGCGTTGTTCCTGCTTTCCGGCCTGGCATTGGCCATGCCCAGCCATGCCGCCGACACCGTCACCATCGCCACAGTCAACAACAGCGACATGATCCGCATGCAGCGCCTGTCCAAGGTGTTCGAAGAGCAGCACCCAGACATCAAGCTCAATTGGGTGGTGCTGGAAGAAAACGTGCTGCGCCAGCGCCTCACCACCGATATTGCCACCCAGGGCGGGCAGTTCGATGTGCTGACCATCGGCACCTACGAAACCCCACTGTGGGGCGCCAAGCACTGGCTGGAGCCGTTGACCCAACTGCCAGCGGACTATGACGTCGAGGATATTTTCCCCTCGGTGCGCCAGGGCCTGTCAGTCGACAACACCCTGTACGCCCTGCCGTTCTATGGCGAGAGCACCGTCACCTACTACCGCACCGACCTGTTCAAGCAGGCGGGGCTGAGCATGCCGGCGCACCCCACCTGGACCCAGCTTGGCGAGTTCGCGTCCAAGCTCACCGCCAAAGACAAGGACCAATATGGCATGTGCCTGCGTGGCAAGGCCGGCTGGGGCGAAAACATCGCTTTGCTGAGCACCATGGCCAACGCCTTTGGTGCGCGCTGGTTCGACGAGCAGTGGAAGCCGGAGCTGACCAGCCCCGAATGGACAGCTGCCGCCAACTTCTACGTCAACACCCTCAAGCAATATGGCCCGCCGGGTGTGTCCAGCAACGGCTTCAATGAAACCCTGGCGCTGTTCAACAGCGGTAAATGCGCGATCTGGGTTGATGCCAGCGTGGCGGGCTCCTTCACCACTGATAAAAGCCAAAGCAAGGTCGCCGACAGCGTAGGCTTTGCCGCCGCCCCCACCGAAGTCACCGACAAAGGTTCCTCGTGGCTCTACGCCTGGTCCCTGGCGATCCCGGCCACCTCCCGGCACAAGGACGCCGCCAAGGCCTTTATCAGTTGGGCGACCTCCAAGGCCTATATCCAACTGGTCGCCGACAAAGAAGGCATCACCAACGTACCGCCTGGCACGCGCCAGTCCACCTATAGCGAGGCGTACCTGAAGGCCGCGCCGTTTGCCCAGGTAACCCTGGCGATGATGAAGCACGCCGACCCCGCGCACCCTTCGGCCAAGCCGGTGCCGTACGTGGGCATCCAGTACGTGACCATCCCTGAATTCCAGGCCATCGGCACCTCGGTGGGCAAGCTGTTCTCGGCCGCGCTGACCGGTGGCATGTCGGTTGACCAGGCCTTGCTGCAAGCGCAGTCCAGCACCGAGCGCGAGATGAAACGCGCCGGCTACCCGAAATAGTTTTTACAGGACACCTCAATGAAACGACTCGAAGGTAAAAGCGCGCTCATCACCGGATCGGCGCGCGGTATCGGCCGCGCCTTTGCCCAGGCCTATATTGCTGAAGGTGCGACGGTGGCCATCGCCGATATCAACCTGCAACGCGCCCAGGCGACGGCCGCCGAACTAGGCCCGCAAGCCTATGCAGTGGCAATGGATGTCACCGACCAGGCTTCCATCGACGCCGCGATCGCGGCCGTGGTGGCACAGGCCGGCAAGCTGGATATCCTCATCAACAATGCTGCGCTGTTTGACCTGGCGCCCATCGTCGATATTACCCGAGACAGTTACGAGCGGCTGTTCTCGATCAATGTCGCCGGCACGCTGTTCACCCTGCAGGCCGCCGCGCGGCAGATGATCAGCCAGGGCCATGGCGGCAAGATCATCAACATGGCCAGCCAGGCCGGACGCCGGGGCGAGCCGTTGGTGGCGATCTACTGCGCGACCAAGGCGGCGGTGATCAGCCTGACTCAATCGGCGGGGCTGAACCTGATCAAGCAAGGCATCAACGTCAACGCCATCGCACCCGGTGTGGTGGATGGCGAGCACTGGGACGGGGTGGATGCGTTGTTTGCCAGGCATGAAGGGTTGGCGCCGGGCGAGAAGAAGAAGCGGGTAGGGGAGGAAGTGCCCTTTGGGCGGATGGGCACGGCGCAGGACCTGACCGGGATGGCGATCTTCCTGGCTTCGAAGGAGGCCGACTATGTGGTGGCCCAGACCTACAACGTCGACGGCGGCAACTGGATGAACTGACCCTTGTAGGCGCCCGGCAAGCCGGGCTCCTGCAAGCGTGGGTTATTCGGCGAAGCTGCGATCGAAGAAGTAAATGTCCCCGGGTTTCAGGTTCTCCACCGTCGCCTGGGGCCTGCCGCCTTCACCTTGTTTCTTGCGCCCGGTCTCGCGCAAATACCCTGCCTCCGTGAGCTTCAACAAGCGCTGGCGGATACTGGTCTTCAGCACCGGGCGAGCCAGCACCAGGGAAAAAATCGTGGTGGCTTGCGGGGCACTGAACTCATCGCCCAGGAACATCAGCGGCAAGCTGCTGTACAGCGACTTGGAGAACAGCCGTTCCTGCACCGATGCCACGATCATGTTGTGATCGAACGGCAGCTTGATGCTGCCGTCAGCCACGGCATTCAGTGAATACCAGGCTTGATGCTCGCCGAGCGTCACCTCCTGCGCCACGATCGCCAGGTAGTACGTGGACGACGACCAGCAACGCGGGTCGCGGAACGCATCACCCACGGTGCCCACTTGCTCGCTCCAGGCCAATTCAAACCCCACCTTGTCACTCGCCCGCAAGCGTTCCACCGCATCCTGGAGGCGCAGATCTTGCACGCCGCCGTTCACCACCACACCCGGCAACGCCCAGTGCCCGGCGAATGGCTCGGCGTCGCGTTTGTTCAGCAGCAGCTTGAGTTCGCCCGTGCTGCGGCAGTAATACAGGACGCACAGGTCGACGGTGTGGAGGTAGGCGCTAAGCGGCATGTGAGGTCCTTGCGAATAACAGTAGGGCACAGTCTAACGGATCGAACAGATATGTCATGTACCGGCACTAGGATAGATAACTAAATGTTTCTTGCAATGAAAGTACATGACGTGTACTTTTGTTTCCAGGCCACAGGAGAACCATCATGACCCTTGCGAAAACTGCCATTGCCTCATTCGACGTCGACGCCCAGAAGAGCTTCACGCCACTGTGCCCCAACGAGTTGCCTGTGGCCGGCGGTGACCACATCGGTGCCGAACTCAACTACATGGCCAGCCTCGCCGGCCACCGCGTCGGCAGCAAGGACGCCCACACCCCACACGCGCCCTGGGTGGTGGCACAGCACAGCGACATGCTGCAACCCACCGGCCTGGCCCACGCCGATGTGACCTGGGTGAGCCACTGCGTCCCCGGCACCGAGGGCTTCACCCTGCTGGACGCGCTGCCCACGCCCTATGACTACGACTACTTCATCTGGAAAGGCGTCGAACCCGACCTGCACCCCTACGGTGCCTGCTACCACGACCTGCACGACAAACTGTCCACCGGCGTCATCGAATACCTCAAGGCCCAGGGCGTCAGCCGCGTGATCGTTGGCGGGCTGGCGCTGGACTACTGCGTCAAGACCACCGCCTTGCAACTGCTCAAGGCCGGCCTGGAAGTGGTCCTGCACCTGCCGGCGTGCCGAGGCATCAGCGAGGAGGGCGGTGTGCAAGCGGTCAATGAGTTGCTCAAGGCCGGTGCTGTCATCAGCAGCACCCGCGAAGAACTGGCCGCGATGGCCACGCGTTAAGGAGAAATACCATGGAAAGTGCATACGACTACGAGACCCCGGTGATCCAGGGTTTGCTCGACACCGACTACTACACCTTCACCATGATGCAGGCCGTGTTGCACCAGCACCCGAACGTCGACGTCGAGTACAACTTCATCGTCCGTTCGAAGGAAAAACTCGGCCACCTGATTCCCGAACTGCGCGCCGAGCTGGAAAAAATGGCCGGCCTGCACATGCGCGAAGGCGAACTGCGCTTTCTGTTCAACCCACGCTTTCGCGAATACCTCACCCCGGACTACGAGCGCTTCCTCGGCCTGTTCCGCTTCAACCTGCGCTATATCCATGTCAGTGAAGTCGACGGCCAACTGAACATCCGCGTAGTCGGCCCGATGCTGCACTGCATCATGTTCGAACAGCCGGTTTTGGCCCTGGTCAGCGAGCTGCGCAACCGCGACAAATACCCCGACGTCACCCTCGAAGACGTCACTCGCAAGCTCTACCAGAAATTCGACTGGCTAGAGAAAAACCTCAGCCGCGATGAGCTGGCCGACCTGCGCGTCTCCGACTTCTCCACCCGTCGGCGCTTGTCGTTCAAGGCCCAGCGCGAAGTGGTCGATATCATGCGCCGCGACTTCCCCGGCCAGTTCGTCGGCACCAGCAACGCGCACTTGGCCTACGAATTCGACCTGCCGTTGATCGGCACCATGGCCCACCAGTGGCTGATGGTGCACCAGCAACTGGGGCGGCTGCGCGAGAGTCAGAACGCCGCCCTGGAAAACTGGGTGCGCGAGTACCGCGGTCGCCTTGGCATCGCCCTGACCGACTGCATCAGCACCGATTTTTTCCTCAAGGACTTCGACCTGTACTTCGCCAAGCTGTACGACGGGTTGCGCCAGGATTCTGGTGACCCCATCGCCTGGGCCGATAAGGTACTGGCCCGCTACAAGCAGTTGGGCATCGACCCGATGACCAAGGACCTGATGTTCTCCGACGGCCTGAACTTTGAAAAATGCCTGCCGATCCTGCGCCACGTGCGCGGCAAGGCGCGGTTCGGGTTCGGCATGGGCACCAGCCTGGCCTGCGATGTGGAAGGCGTGGAACCGCTGAGCATCGTGATGAAGCTGGTGCGGGTGCACGGTGAGCCAGTGGTGAAATTCTCCGATGACCCGGTGAAAAATGTCTGCGAAGACGCTTCGTTTTTGCAGTACGCAGCACAAGTGTTCAACGTTGGCAGTGTGGAGGTGTGACATGCAAGAACGTATCGCACGGGAACTGAACATCAATCGCGCGTTGACCCAAGGCGGCGAGCCCGAGGAAATCCAACGGCGCATCGACTTCATCAAGACCACCTTGCGCCACTCGGGCTGCAAGGCCCTGGTGTTGGGCATCAGTGGCGGCGTCGACTCCCTCACCGCCGGCCGCCTGTGCCAATTGGCGGCCGAGCAACTGCGCAGCGAGGGTTACGCCGCACGCTTCATCGCCATGCGCCTGCCCTACAAGACCCAGGCTGATGAAAGCGACGCCCAGGCCTCCCTGAACTTCATCACCCCGGACCACATCGACACCCTCAACATCGCCGCCAGCGTCGACGGTCTGATGGCCAGCCTGGCCGCCGCCGAAGCCAGCGCCGAGCATGTCGATTTCATCAAGGGCAACGTCAAGGCCCGCACGCGCATGATCGCGCAATACGCCGTGGCCAACCTGCACAATGGCCTGGTGGTCGGCACCGACCACGGCGCCGAGGCGTTGATGGGGTTTTTCACCAAGTTCGGTGACGGCGCCTGCGACCTGGCCCCGCTGTCCGGCCTGACCAAAACCCAAGTACGCCTGCTCGCCACGGCCCTCGGCGCACCGGACAACCTGGTGCACAAACACCCGACGGCCGATCTGGAAGAACTGGTACCGGGCAAGTTGGACGAGCACGCCTACGGTTGCACATACGCAGAGATCGACGCCTACTTGATGGGCGAACCGGTGAGCGAGCGGGTGAGGACGATTGTCGAGGGCGCGTACAGCAAGACAGCGCACAAACGCGCGCTGCCGATTGCGCCCCTTTGATTAACGCTCGATCGATCGACTCCACCGCGCATTCCACTCCGGCCGCGCCTGGTTGACCTGGTCCCAGTCAATCGAAATTGCCGTCTGCAAGTAACCCTGCATCGCTTCCACCCGCGCACGGGTCTTGTCGGTGGTCGGCGTGGTCGGGTTAGACGGGATCTGATCGCCTTCTTCCAGCGCCGGGGCCTGGGCTTCGGCGGTCAGCAAAAACGCGGCGAGCTTCTGCGCCAGTTCCGGCTGGTCGTTGCGCGCGATCACACACTCAGCCACGTTCAGCACCACCGCACCCTCCTTGGGTTGCGCATATTCCATGGGCACGCCAAGCAGTTTCTGGGTGGCGACCTGGGTCGGGGTGAGCGGGAAAATCGCGGCTTCGTCGGTCTGCACCATTTCGGATATTTTCGCCGAGCTGGCGATGTATTCCAGCACGTTGGGGCCGACGGTTTTCGGCCAGGCCTTGAAGCCGGGCTCGACGTTGGTTTCATCGCCACCCTGGATACGGTTGAACATCAGGAAACCGTGCAGGCCGAAGGTGGACGAAGCCAGGGACTGGAACACCACTTTCTCCTTGAAGCGCGGGTCGGCCAGGTCCATCCACGAGGTGGGCGCCGCCCAGCCTTTTTCCTTGAACATCTTGGCGTTGTAGCCCAGGCCGGTGACGCCGAGGGTCACGGCCACGGCTTCGTCCTTGATTCTGGCCTTGGCCGGGATCTGCTCCAGGGTCGGGCTCGGCGCCAGCTTGTCGCACAGGCCCATGGAGATGGCGCGGAACATGATGCCGTCGTCGAGGAACATCACGTGCATCTGTGGGTTGTCTTTGTTGGCCTGTACCTTGGCAAGGATGTCCGACGACGTGCCGGGCACAATCACGACCTTGACGTTGTTGGCCTTCTCGAACGCGGGCAGCACCTTGTCGGCGTACACCCGTTCCATGGTGCCGCCGTTCATGCCCAGGTACAGCGTGGGCGCGGCATGCGCGGTGGAGGCGAGCAGGGCGAGGGACAAGCAGGACAGCGCAATACGTGGGTTCATGGATGTTTTTCCTCTCAGGCTTGGAAACGACGGATGGAAAACGCTTCGATGGGTTGGCGGCTGGTTCCGTCGCAGACGATCTCTGCCAGGGCTTCACCGACCGCGGGACCGAGCTGGAACCCGGCACCGGCAAAGCCGAAACCGTGGAGCAGGCCAGGTAGGGTGCTGCTGGGGCCGATCACCGGTTCGTGATCGGGTAGATAACCTTCGGTGCCGCTCCAGGTACGAATCGCCTGGGCACCCTTGAGGAACGGGTACAGCTCGCCGGCATTGCGCAGGATCTCCAGCACGGCGGCCTGCCCTGGTCGCGCGGTCAGCGGGCCAAGGGCAAAGCCGCGACCGCCGCCGAGGATGCAATTGCCCCGGGCGACCTGGCGTGCATAAATCCCGCCGCCTTCAACGCCGGTACTCACATTCATCACCACCGGCAGCGGCTCGGTGACCAGCATCGCCGGGTGCGCCGAGGTGATTGGCACCGCTTCGCCAAACTGCGCAGCGACAGTGCCGGCCCAGGCGCCGGCACAGTTGAGCAACCACGGCGCTTGCAGGTGCAGGCCGTTGGCGCAATGCACCTGGAACTGCTGGCCGTCATGTTCTATGCCAATCACCTCGGCTTGCTCGTACACCGATGCGCCAAGGCGTTGCGCGGCACGTGCGAAGGCGGGCGATACCAGGCGCGGGTTGGCGTGGCCGTCTTGCGGACACAACGAGGCGCCCACCGCAATGTCGCCCACCCAGGGGAAGCGTGCGCGCAGCTCGGTGTAGTCGAGCAACTGCAAGCCCAGGCCAAAGCCACGGGTCTGCTCGGCATACGCCTGCAACGCGGCGAAATCAGCATGGCTGCGCGCCAGCTTCAAATGCCCGGAGCGCACGTATTCGCCGTCGATGCCGATCAGGCCCGGCAAGTCGGCCCACAGTTGATGGGCGCGTTGCGACAGCGGCAACTGATGCAAAGGCCGGCCCTGGCGGCGCACACCGCCATAATTCACGCCACTGGAATGCGAGCCACAGAAATCCCGCTCCACCAGGGCCACGCGCTGGCTTTTCTGCGCGAGCATCAAGGCTGCCGACGCGCCGACAATCCCACCGCCCAGTACGATGACGTCGATCATGGCTGCGCCTCCACGCCAAATGGCAGTGGCTTGATCGGCGCCTGGCCACGCAAGCGGCCGACGTTTTCAATGCGCCGGCCACTGCGCTCAGCGACAATTTCCGCCGCCGCCAGCCCGCACATGCGCCCCTGGCAGCGGCCCATGCCGACGCGGCAGTGGGCCTTGACCCGATTGATCTCCCAGTGGCCTTCATCCACCACTGCGCGTATTTCGCCGGCGCTGACTTCTTCGCAGCGGCACACCATCAGCGTATCCGGTGCCTGTGCAGCCCACTGCTCAGGGAAGGGGAACGCGGTTTCCAGGCCCTGGCGAAAGCGCTGGATGCCGGCCAGTTGCTGCTCCAACGCGGCAGGGCGGCGGTGATCAATGGCAATGCCCGAGTCTTCCAAAACCGCCAGCGCGGCGCGCTCGCCGGCCATCTGCGCGGCGTCCGCGCCCATGATCCCGGCGCCGTCACCGGCCAGGTACACACCGCTGACACTGCTGCGCCCGGCGTTGTCGCGTTGCGGAAGCCAGGCGCGGTTCAATGCGTTCCAGGCGAATGCGCAACCGAGCAGATCCGCCAGTTGCGTCTCGCTGCGCAGGGCATGGGCAAAGCCCACGGCGTCGCATTCCAGGCTGTGTTCGCCCCAGCGAATACCGCTGACCCGCTGTTCGCCTTCGATCTGCGTGAGCGTGGCGCCTTGATGCACGGCAACCCCATGGGCCGTCAGCCAGGCGCGGTAATACAAGCCCTTGGCCAAGGTCGCCGGTTGCCCGAGCAGTGCCGGCAGCGCGCGACACTGCGCGCTGAACGGTGCGCTGTCGAGCACCGCGACGACCTTGGCCCCGGCTTTGGCGTACTGATAGGCGACCAGGTACAACAACGGCCCAGTGCCACAGAACGCCACGCGCTCCCCGATGGCGCAGCCCTGGTATTTCAGGGCGATCTGCGCCGCGCCGAGGCTGTAGACACCGGGCAAGGTCCAGCCCGGCACCGGCAGGATACGGTCGGTGGCACCCGTGGCAACGATGATCTGCGCGTACTCGAGGCTCTCGGCGCGCCCGTTGTTGAGCAGGTCCAGGCGGCCGTCCTCGGCATTCCACACCAGGGTTTGCGGCCGGTAGTCGATCAGCGCAGCCAGCTCATCCATCGTGCGGTGCACAGCGTCGGCCTTGCTTGCTTCAAATCCGTAGAGTTGCCTGGCCGTGCGTTGGAAACCTTGGGGTTGGCGGCGATAAATCTGCCCGCCGCCGCGCAGGCTCTCGTCCACCAGGCACGGTGTGATGCCGTGGTCGAGCAAGGTGCGCGCCGCGCTGATGCCGGCCGGGCCGGCGCCCACAATCACCACCGGCTTCATGGCTGGCGCCCCGGATCGCGGCTGATCGCCTGGCCTTCTTCCAGCAGCGTCGAGCAGGCACGCACGCGGCGTCCGTCTGCAAGGCGCACCCAGCAATCCTGGCACGCGCCCATCAGGCAGAAACCGGCGCGGCGCTCGGCGCTGAAATCACTGCCGCGCAGGTGTTCGGCGCAGGTCAGCACGGCGGTCAGCACTGTGTCACCCAGCAAGCCGCTGGCAGGCTGGCCGTCCAGGGTAAAGGCCAGGGCAGGGCGTTCGGTCTCGGCCAAGCGTTTGAACAAGGCCATCAATGTTTCCCCACCAGCACGCGGTCGAGGCCGTAGACCCGGTCGAGCAAAATCATGGTCGCCGCCGTCAGTGCAATCACCAGCGCCGACACCGCCGCCATCATCGGGTCGATGGACTCGGTGGCGTACACGTACATGCGCACCGGCAGGGTTTGCGTGGCCGGCGAACTGACAAAGATCGACAGCGTCACCTCATCGAAACTGTTGATGAAGGCCAGCAACCAACCGCCGGCGACACCGGGCAGGATCATCGGCAGGGTGATCTGGCGAAACAGCGTGAAGCGGCTCGCACCCAGCGACTCGGCGGCTTGCTCGGCGCTGCGATCAATACCGATGGCCGCCGCCAATACCAGGCGCAGCACATACGGCGTGATGATCACCACGTGGGCCAGCATTAGCCAGGTAAAGCTGCCGTTGACGCCCATCAGCGCGAACAAGCGCAGCATGGCCACGCCCAGTACCAGGTGCGGGATGATGATGGGTGACAGGAACAAGGCGCTGAAAAAATTGCGCCCCGGAAACGTGTACCGGCTGATCGCCAAGGCCGCCGGCACGGCGATCAAAGTGGCCAGGGTCGCGGCGGTGAAGGCCAGGACCAGGCTGTTATAGAACGCCTGGATAAAATCCGCACGCTCGAACACCGCGCGAAACCAGCGCAGCGAGAAGCCCGAGGTGGGCAGGCTCAAGGTATTTTCGGGCGTGAACGCCACCAGGCACACCACCACCAGCGGCGCCATCATGAACAGCACCACCAACGCGTGGAAACCGAGGGCCAAAGGACCGTTTCTGGACATGCGCTTAAACCCCCAGGGACTTTTTGTAGCGGCCTTCGACCATGCGGTTCCAGCTCAGCATGATCAGCAGATTGACCAACAGCAGCACCACCGCGATGGTCGCGCCCATGGGCCAGTTGAGTTCCGAGAGGTACTGGTCGTACACCACCGTGGCGACCATTTTCAGGCGACGCCCGCCGAGCAGGCCGGGGATCGCAAAAGAACTGGCGGCCAGGCCGAACACGATCAGGGTGCCGGACAGCACGCCGGGCATGACCTGCGGCAACACGATCTTGCGCATCACCGTGGCCTGGCTGGCGCCCAGGGACAACGCCGCCTGTTCAGCCGACGGGTCGAGCTTCTGCAGGGAGGTCCACACCGGGATGATCATGAACGGCAGCATCACGTGCACCAGGGCGATGATCACCGCGAACGGCGTGTACAGCAGCTTCACCGGGCGCCCGCCGAGGAATTGGATGACCTGGTTCACCAATCCGTCCGCGCCGAGCAACAGGCTCCAACCAAAGGCGCGCACCACCACCGAAATCAGCAGTGGCGTAAGGATCAGGATCAGGAAGATCGAACGCCACGGCGTGCCCATGCGGCTGAGAATGTAGGCCTCGGGCACGCCGATCACCACGCATAACAGCGTGACCAGCGCGCTGATCCAAAAGGTGCGCCAGAAGATTTCGTAGAAGTACGAATCACTGAACAGCGACAGGTAATGCGCGAAGGTCCACTCATCGGCCTTCACGCCCACCTGGTAGTCGAACACGTTGAACGACAGCACCAGCGTCAGGCCCAGCGGCAGGATCAGCAGCCCGGCAAACAACGCCAGCGCCGGCAGCGAGAGCAGGTAGCCGCGGCTCATGGGTGCACCTCATCCGCGGCCAACACACGCAACAGGCTGGCGTGCCAGTCCAGGCCCACCGCTGTGCCGCAACGCAGCGGCGCGTTGCCGTCGTTGCTGCGCACCACGGTGACTTCGCCGAGGGCGGTGTCGATGTGGTACAGCCACTGGCTGCCAAAGAAGTAGCGATTGATGACCTGGCCTTGCAGGCGACCTGTGCCTGCATCCACCAATTGGATCTTTTCCGGGCGCAGGCTCAGGGTCAGTTCGCCGTCGCCGCTTTCGTGGCGTACTTGCGGGCTTCCCAGCGGGTCGTAGTCGCCCGGCAGCAGGTTGGCCTTGCCGACAAAGTCCGAGATGAAGCGCGTACGCGGGTGCTCGTAGAGCTTGTAGGGCGCGTCGATCTGGGTCACGCGCCCGGCCTGCATCACCACCACGCGGTCGCTGATCGACAGCGCCTCAGCCTGGTCGTGGGTGACCATCAAGGTGGTGATTCCGACGGCGCACTGGATGCGGCGGATCTCGAACTGCATTTCTTCGCGCAGGTTGGCGTCGAGGTTGGACAGCGGTTCATCGAGCAGCAACACCGGCGGTTCGATCACCAAGGCGCGGGCCAGGGCCACGCGCTGGCGCTGACCGCCGGACAGCTCCCGTGGGTAACGGTCGGCGTGCGGTGCCAGGCGCACCAGTTCGAGCACGGTCTTGACCTTGCTGGCGATCTCGCTGGCCGGCACTTTACGCATCTTCAGGCCGAAGGCGACGTTGTCGCGCACGCTCATGTGCGGGAACAGTGCGTAGCTCTGGAACACCACGCCCAGGCCACGGCTGGCGGGTTTGGCGTGGGTGATGTCGCGGCCGTCGAGCAGGATCTGCCCGCCGCTGACATCGACGAAGCCAGCGATCATTTGCAGGGTGGTGGTCTTGCCGCAACCCGAAGGGCCGAGCAGGGAAACGAATTCGCCTTTTTCCACCGCAAGGTCGGTGGCGACCACCGCATCGACGGCGCCGTAGCGTTTGCTCAGGGCGTTGAGTTGGAGAAATGCCATGTCTGCGTTCCACCTTTTTTTGAGTCGCGTCGAAACGCGCTTTTTTGTTTTGGGCAGATGCGAAAAGGGTGTTGCGGGTGCGTTGGCGCTCGATCTCAAGTCGGCTGCCGGTTGTTGTTCATTTCGCCCCTGTGGACGCAGATTAGGACGAAGACTAGGATGGGCGGAAGATGGAATTTCACTGAACGGACTATTATTTTCAAATTTATTCACTCACCGGAATTTACAAAGGGATTGGTTGTTATGGATTCCACTGATCGAAATGAAAGCAGTAGGGAAGTCGGGGCGGGCGCTGTCTCTCGTCTGTTCGCGCTGCTGCGAACCCTGGGTGAAGTGCCGGAGGGTGGCGAACGCGTTACGCAGCTCGCGCAACAGGTGGGCCTGTCCCAACCCACCACGCACCGGCTGCTGCGCAGCCTGATTGACGAAGGCATGGTCGAGCAGGACGCACGCAGCAAGCGCTATCGCCTCAGCCTGGAGTTTTTCGCCCTGGCGGCGAATGCGGGCAAGACCGGCAACCTGCGCGACCTGGTGCGGCCGAGCATGCTGCGCCTGAGTGCTTCATTGGGGGATTCGCTGTTCCTGCTGGCGCGCAGTGGCTTCGACGCGATCTGCCTGGACCGCAGCGAAGGCCCGTACCCGATCCGCACCTTCACCGGCGATATCGGCGGGCGCGTGGCATTGGGCGTGGGGCAGGGCAGCCTGGCGATCCTGGCGTTCTTGCCAGAGGAAGAGCGTGAAACGGTGATCCGCTACAACCTGCCACGGCTCAAGGACTTCCACCTGTATGACGAAGTGCTGTTGCGCTCGGAAGTGGAGAACGTGCGCAACCTGGGGTATGCGGCCCGCAATACTGGGGTGCTGGAAGGCATGGCCGGGTTGGCGGTGCCGATCCTCAACCGCGACGGGCACGCGGTGGCGGCGTTGAGTGTGGCGACCATCAGCGACCGCCTGGGGCCGAGCCGGTTGCCCATGGTGGTGGAGTTGCTCAAGCGCGAGGCAGCGGCGATCGGGCCACGCATCAATCCGTTTGATCCGACGTTGAGGCGGCCCTCACACACCTTTGGCGGGTGACGATTTCAGCCACGATAAAGATCAAAAAAGGTGGGAGCGGGCTTGCTCGCGAATGCGGTGGGTCAGCCAAGGATATGTCAACGGATACTCCGTATTCGCGAGCAAGCCCGCTCCCACACAAGCCCCACACACATTTAGATGGCAGCTAGGGCGACAGAGGTGGCCGCTGTGCGGGTTTCCACGCCGAGCTTCACATACACATGCTCCAGGTGCTTGTTCACCGTCCTCGGACTCAACCCCAGAATATCGCCGATATCCCGATTGGTTTTCCCGCAGGCCACCCAGCGCAGCACTTCTACCTCGCGCTCGGTCAGTTGGAACCGGGCCGACAGCAGGCGTTGGGCCGGTGCATCTTCGAGCGTCAGCACACTCGGCTGCTGCGCCTCCCGCGCCGAGAGCAAAATGCGCGAGGTGCGCAAATGCGCCGCCACCCGCGCCAGTACCTCGTCAGTCTGGATCGGCTTGGTCACGTAGTCACTGCCCCCCACTTCAAAGCCCTGCACCACGTGCTTGGTGTCGGTCAGCCCGGTCATGAACACCACCGGAATATCCGCACTGGCGGGTTGCGCCTTGAGCCGACGGCAGGTTTCGAAGCCGTCCAGGCCGGGCATCATCGCGTCCAGCAGGATCAGGTCCGGGCGCCGGCGTTGCACGCGGTTCAACGCGCTGAGCCCGTCAAGGGCCACCAACACCATGTAGCCGGCGTCGTCGAGGGCATCGGAGAGCATCGCCAGGTTGTCCGGGGTGTCGTCCACGATCAGCACGACGCCGGGTTCAGTGCTGCGGGTGAGTGCATTCATCTTCGGCCTCCTTGAGGGTTCGGTTGAGTTCATCCAGGCGGAAACCCTTGAGCAAACCACGCACCTTGCTGATGAAAGGCTCGGTATCGGGGTGGTGCGCAAGGATCGTGTCGAGTTTTTCGTGCAGGCCGCGCACGTAGCCGATAGCGCTGAGTTCGGCGAGGGCCGCCAGGTCTTCCGGGCTGGGCAACACGCTGGGTGGCGGTGGCGGCACCCGGCTCTTGGTGCGCCGCAGCCAGTGCAGGTCCAGGTGCTGTTGCAAACGCCCAAGCAGTTCCGGCGTGCGCACGGGCTTGGCCAGGTAGTCGTTGCACGCGGCGGCAATGCTGCGTTCGCGGTCGTCGGTAAAGGCATTGGCCGAAATCACGATAATCGGCGCCGTGGACAGCGCATTACGCCGGATCAGGCGGCTGGTTTCGTAGCCATCCAGGGTCGGCATCGACAGGTCCATCAGGATCAGGTCCGGCGCCAGCAATGCCACCTGGCGGATCGCGTCCTGGCCATTGCTGGCCTGGATCACTTCGAACCCCAGGGGCGTGAGCATGCCGCTGAGCACCTTGCGATGGTCCACATGGTCATCCACCACCAGGATGCGTCGCCGCGCCCCCTGATAGCCGATGATGTCGTGTTCCACATGCACCACCGCCTGCGGCGCGCGCACCTGGGACAAGAACAGCCGCACCTGGAAGCAGGTGCCCTTGTCCAGCTCGCTGGTCACCCGCAGCTCGCCGCCCATCAATGAGGTGAGCATGCGCGTGATGGTCAGGCCCAGGCCCACGCCGTTGTCCTGGCGCATCAGGTCGCCACGTTCGAACGGCTGGAATATCCGCTCCAACTGCCCCGGATCAATGCCGATGCCGGTGTCGATAATCTCGAAGTTGGCGGTCTCGCGCATATAACTGACCCGCAGGCGCACCTCGCCGCTGTCGGTGAAGTTCACCGCGTTGCCCAGTAGGTTGATCAGGATCTGGCGTACGCGTTTTTCATCGCCGCGCACCACCGCCGGGATCTTGCCCACGCAATCCAGGCGAAAGCGCAGGCCCTTGTCCTGGGCTTGCGGGGTGAACATCTGTTCCAGGTCATGGAGCAGCTCGGGGAAGGGGATTTCAGTCAGTTCCAGGCGCAATTTGCCAGCTTCGATCTTGGCCACATCCAGCAAGCCATCGATCAACGAGACCAAGTGCGAGCCACTGCGCAGGATGGTCGCGAGTGCATCCTGGTGCTGCTCGGGCATGGCGCTGTCGCGCTGCAGGATCTGGGTGAAGCCTAAGATGCTGTTCAGCGGCGTGCGCAGCTCATGGGACAGCCCGGTAACGTAGCGGCTCTTGGCGGCATTCGCCGCCTCGGAAGCTTCCTTGGCTTGCTGCAGGGCCTGGTCGGTGAGGCTGTGGGCGTCGATTTCCTGCATCAGCAGCAGGGTCTGGCGGTCGGATTCCTCCTGGGCCACGCCACGGCTTTCGCGGGTCAGCACCACCCACCAGGCGAGCACGGCGGCCAGTACCGAGAGGGTCAGGAACGCCTTGAAGAATGCCTGGTACAGGGTTTCCGAATGGGGCAAACCCTGGGCCGCCTGCACATAGATCAAGGCCAATGCGCCGGCAAGCATCAACACCAGCGCCAGCAACAACCCCAGGTAATGGGCCAGGCGCGTGTGCAGGCGCGGCATCATCGTATTGGGCAGCAACCAGCGCAACACACCTTCGAACTGAGTGACCAGGCGGGCGTGGGGTTTGCACCGGTCACCGCAACGCGCATCCAGCGAACAACACAGCGAGCAGATCGGCGTGCTGTAGGCCGGGCAGAACGCCATGTCCGCGGTCTCGAACGGGTTGCTGCACAAGCCGCACACCGCGTGGGTCGCCGGCGCAATCGGGTGGATCAATTGCACGTCACTGGTGCGGGCGATGTAGTACTTACCCTGGGTCAGCCAGGCCAGCAGCGGCGCCATCACCAAGGCCGTGCCCAGGGCCACGAAGGGCGGCGCCGCCTGGGCCAGGGCGCCGAACAGGCCGAAATGGGCAAGGATCGACAGCAGCGACGCAATCAGCATCGAGCCGACGCCCACCGGGTTGATGTCGTAGAGGTGCGCGCGCTTGAACTCGATGTGCTTGGGCGACAGGCCCAACGGCTTGTTGATCACCAGGTCCGCCACCAACGTGCCGATCCAGGCAATCGCGATATTGGCGTAGAGCCCGAGCACTTGGTCGATCACGTCGAACACGCCTAACTCCATCAGCATCAACGCGATGGCCACGTTGAACACCAGCCACACCACCCGGCCGGGGTGGCTGTGAGTCACGCGGGCAAAAAAATTCGACCAGGCCAGCGAGCCGGCGTAGGCATTGGTCAGGTTGATTTTCATCTGCGAGATGATCACGAACAGCACCATGGCGCCGAGTGCCCATTCTGGCGAGCTGAACACGTAGCGGAAGGCGACCAGGTACATCTGGGTCGGCTCGGCGGCGCGTTCCATGGGGATCTCATGTTGCAGCGCGAGAAACGCCAGGAATGCGCCGGCGAACATCTTCAAGGCGCCGGGGATGATCCAGCCAGGGCCGGCGCAGAGCAGGGCGGCCCACCAGCGCTTGCGGTTGGCGACGGTTTTTTCCGGCAGGAAGCGCAAGTAGTCCACCTGTTCGCCGATCTGCGTCACCAGCGACAACGCCACGGTGCAGGCCGCACAGAACGCCAACAGGTTGAAGCCGCCGCCATCACCGCTGCGCCCGACAAAGCTGGTCCAGTCGCTGAAGGCGCCGGGGTTTTTCCACGCCACAAAGCCGTACGGCAGCACCAGCAACAGCAGCCACAGCGGTTGCGTCCACAGTTGCAGGCGGCTGATCAGGGTCACGCCGTAGGCCACCAGCGGGATCACCAACAGCGAGCAAATCACATAGGCGAAGGCCAGCGGGATATGAAAATACAGCTCCAGTGCCAGGGCCATGATCGCCGCTTCCAAGGCAAAGAACAGGAAGGTGAAGCTGGCGTAGATCAGCGAGGTGATGGTGGAGCCGATGTAGCCGAAGCCGGCGCCGCGGGTCAGCAGGTCCATGTCCACGCCGTAGCGCGCCGCGTAATAGCTGATGGGCAGGCCGGTGAAAAAGATCACCAGGCTGATGGCGAGGATCGCCCAGAAGGTGTTGGTGAACCCGTAGCTCAAGGCCAACACGCCGCCGATGGCTTCCAGCGCCAGGAACGACACTGCGCCTAGGGCGGTGTTGGCAATGCGCAGCTCCGACCACTTGCGAAAGGACTTGGGGGTGTAGCGCAGGGCGTAGTCTTCCATGGTCTCGTCGGCGACCCAGGTGTTGTAGTCGCGGCGGATCTTGACGATGCGCTGGGTGCCGGAAGGTGGGTGCACGGTGGGATGGCTCCGGGAAGTGGGCAAGGTGGATGAGCAAGTTCCGTGCCCCGACTCAAAATGTGGGAGCTGGCTTGCCTGCGATGGCGGTGGGTCAGGCATGGGGAAGTCGATTGATACACCGCCCTCGCAGGCAAGCCAGCTCCCACATTGTTCGGTGCTGTCAGGGCGGGCGGGATCCTGCGCGAAAATGGTGCGCAGCGGCATACGTCAAATGACGTACGTCGTTACGTCAGGCTGCGTATACCCGCGCTGGCCCACTGCCGCCATGCTGGACCCCTCATTGCAGAGGAGTCGCCCCATGGCACCACGATTGATCCGCTCCAAACCGCTGTTGGCCTTGTCATTGCTGGCGGCCGCACTGTTCAGCCAGGGCGTGCTGGCCGATAACGAAGGCCTGGCCGTGACCCCGACGGAGGTCACCGTCGGCCAGTTGCACTCGGCCACCGGCACCATGGCGATTTCCGAAACCGGCTCGATCCAGGCCGAACGCCTGGCCATCGAACAGATCAACGCTTCGGGCGGGATCCTGGGACGGCAGATCAAGGTGATCCAGGAAGACGGTGCGTCCGACTGGCCGACCTTCGCCGAAAAAGCCAAGAAACTGCTGGTCAACGACAAGGTTGCCGCCGTGTTCGGCTGCTGGACGTCGGCCTCGCGCAAAGCCGTGCTGCCGATCTTCGAGAAAGAAAATGGCCTGCTCTACTACCCGACCTTCTATGAAGGCCTGGAACAGTCGAAAAACGTGATCTACACCGGCCAGGAAGCCACCCAGCAGATCCTCGCCAGCCTCGACTGGATCGCCAAGACCAAGGGCGCCAAGACCTTCTACCTGGTCGGTTCCGACTACATCTGGCCGCGCACCTCAATGAAGATTGCGCGCAAGCACATCGAAAACGTCCTGCACGGCACTGTGGTCGGCGAAGACTACTACCCGTTGGGCAACACCCAGTTCGGCTCGCTGATCAACAAGGTCAAGCTGAAAAAGCCTGACGTGGTGTTCGCGGCGGTGGTGGGCGGCTCCAACGTGGCGTTCTACAAGCAACTCAACGCGGCGGGCGTGAACTCGTCCAAGCAGACCTTGTTGACCCTGTCGGTGACCGAGGACGAACTGCTCGGCATCGGCGGTGAAAACATGGCCGGTTTCTATGCCTCGATGAAGTACTTCCAGAGCCTGGACAACCCGAACAACAAAGCCTTCGTCGAGGCCTTCAAGGCCAAATATGGCAAGGACGCCGTGATCGGCGACGTGACCCAGGCGGCCTACCTCGGCCCTTGGCTATGGAAAGCAGCGGTGGAGAAAGCGGGCAGTTTCGACGTGGATAAAGTCGTGGCCGCATCGCCTGGCATCGAGCTCAAAACCGCGCCGGAAGGCTACGTGAAGATCCATGAGAACCATCACCTGTGGAGCAAGTCGCGCATTGGTGAGGTGCAGCCCAACGGCCAGTTCAAGGTGATCTACGAGTCGGATTTGATCGAGCCGAACCCGTTCCCTAAAGGCTACCAATAACCCAAGGTCTGGCATTGATCCAACGGTGGGAACTGGCTTTGTGTGGGAGCTGGCTTGCCTGCGATGCAGGCGACTCGGTTTTGCAGTTGAACCGAGGTGATGCCATCGCAGGCAAGCCAGCTCCCACTTAAAGCAGATTGCAATTCAACCTGGCTCTCAGGAGACCATCATCATGGAATGGCTATCGGAATTTGGAGCCATCGCGGCGATGCAGGGGTTCAACGGCTTGTCCGTGTTCTGCGTGCTGTTGCTGATGGCATTGGGGCTGGCGATTATCTTTGGCCAGATGGGCGTGATCAACATGGCCCATGGTGAGTTCCTGACCATCGGCGCCTACACCACCTACGTGTGTTCCAGCCTCACGGCGCACTTTGCACCGAGCTTCCAACCCTATTACTTCTTCTTCGCCATTGCCCTGTCATTCCTCGTCGCCGGCGCCATCGGCTGGCTGGTGGAATGGGCGATGATCAGCCGCTTGTACAAGCGCCCGCTGGACACCTTACTCGCCACCTGGGGCTTGTCGCTGGTGATGCAGCAGACCTTCCGTTCGGTGTTCGGCGCCCGTGAAGTCAGCGCCGAACCGCCGGCCTGGCTGATGGGATCGGTGAATTTCACCGATGCCATCGAGATCCCGCGCAACGGCCTGTTCATGATGGCCCTGACCTTGCTGCTCACTGCGGCAATCTTCCTGATGCTCTACCGCTCGCGCTGGGGCCTGCAGGTGCGCGCTACGGTGCAGAACCGCTTGATGAGCCGTGCGGTGGGCATCAATACACGCAAGGTCGACCGCATGACCTTCGCCCTCGGTTGCGGCGTCGCCGGGGTGGCCGGTGCGGCGTTCACCACCATCGGTTCCACCGGGCCGACGGCGGGTTCGCAGTACATCGTCGACACCTTCCTGGTGGTGGTGTTCGGCGGCGCGCAAAGCCTGTTCGGCACCATCGCATCGGCCTTTGTGATTGCCCAGACCCAATCGCTGTCGGAGTTTTTCCTCAGTGGCTCGATGGCCAAGGTACTCACCTTGTCCTCGGTGATTCTGATCCTGATGCTGCGCCCGCAAGGGTTGTTTTCCATCAAAGTGCGCAAGTAGAGGCGACCGGATGAAGGCTCTAGACAAGCTGCTGGGCGGCCAGCAAAACCTGATCGGCATCGTGTTGCTGGCGCTGTTGATCCTGGTGGTATTCCCCCTGACCCTGGACGCGTTCCGCCTGAACATGGTCGGCAAATACCTGACCTACGCGTTTGTCGCGGTCGGCCTGGTGTTGTGCTGGGGCTATGGCGGCATTCTCAGCCTGGGGCAGGGTGTGTTCTTCGGGGTGGGTGGCTACTGCATGGCGATGTTCCTCAAGCTTGAGGCCTCGGACCCGCAGAGCACCAAGATCCAGTCCACACCGGGCATTCCGGACTTCATGGACTGGAACCAGATCACCGAACTGCCGTGGTTGTGGCAACCGTTCCACAGCTTCAGCTTTACCCTGGTGGCGGTGATCGCGGTGCCGGTGCTGCTCGCGTTCATCATCGGCATGGCGCTGTTCAAGCGGCGCGTGGGCGATGTGTATTTCTCCATCGTCACCCAGGCGATTGCGCTGATCCTTACGGTGCTGATCGTCGGCCAGCAAGGCCTGACCGGTGGCGTCAACGGCATTACCGACCTCAAGACCCTGCTTGGCTGGGACCTGCGCACCGACAGCGCAAAGATGATCCTGTACTTCATCAACGCCGGGTTGCTGTTCGGCTGCATCTTCATTGGCCGGTTCATCCTCGCGTCCAAGCTTGGCCGGTTGTTGATGGCGATGCGCGACAAGGAAGAACGCGTGCGTTTTTCCGGGTATGACGTGGCCAGCTTCAAGATCTTCGTGTTCTGCGTGGCCGCCGCGTTCTCGGCGATTGGCGGGGCGATGTTTGCCTTGCAGGTGGGCTTTATGTCGCCGTCGTTCGTGGGCATCGTGCCGTCGATCGAGATGGTGATCTTTGCGGCGGTGGGCGGGCGCATGTCGCTGCTCGGCGCGGTGTATGGCGCGCTGCTGGTGAACTACGGCAAGACCTACTTTTCCGAGTCTTTCCCCGAGTTGTGGTTGTACCTGATGGGCGGGCTGTTCATTGCGGTGGTGATGTACTTCCCCAACGGCCTGGCTGGTTTGTGGGACAGCCATGGGCGCCAGGCGCTGGCCAAAGTGCTGCGGCGCAAACCCCTGGCGGCAGCCCCGGCGAAACCGCCGGTTAAACCCAAGGCCAACAGCAAGATCCTGGAGACCCAGCCATGACCGCCGTCGGCTTTGAAATGAAAAAACCGGTGCTGGCCATCGAAGGTCTCACCGTGTCGTTCGACGGCTTCAAGGCGGTCGATAACCTCAACCTGTATATCGACCGCAATGAAGTGCGCGTGGTGATCGGTCCCAATGGCGCCGGCAAGACCACCGTGCTTGACCTGATCTGCGGCAAGACCCGCGCCACCAGCGGCAGCATCCAGTTTGACGGCCAGGAACTGACCAAGATGCGCGAGTACAACATCGTGCGTGCCGGTGTGGGCCGCAAGTTCCAGAACCCGTCGATCTACGAAAACCTCACGGTGTTCGAGAACCTGGAGATGTCTTACCCGGCCGGGCGCAAGGTATGGGGTGCGTTGTTCTTCAAGCGCAACGCCCAGGTGATCGCACGGGTGGAGGAGGTGGCGCGGGAGATCTTCCTCGGCGACCTGCTGCAACAACAGGCCGACCTGCTGTCCCACGGGCAGAAGCAGTGGCTGGAGATTGGCATGCTGCTGATGCAGGACCCCGAGTTATTGATGTTGGATGAACCGGTGGCGGGCATGAGCGTCAACGAGCGCGCGCAAACCGCCGAGCTGCTCAACCGCATCAGCCAGGGCCGTTCGGTGCTGGTGATCGAGCACGACATGGAGTTCGTCAAAAGCATCGCCCACAAGGTCACGGTGCTGCACCAGGGCAAGGTGCTGGCCGAGGGCAGCATGGAGTCGGTGCAAAGCAACCCGAAAGTCATCGAAGTGTATTTGGGCCACTGAGGAGCTGCGCATGTTCAAGATCGACCAGTTGTCCTGCGGCTACGGGCAGAGCCAGATCCTTCACGACCTGGACCTGAACGTCGCCAAGCGCGAGATCGTCGCGGTGATGGGCCGCAATGGCATGGGCAAGACCACCTTGTTCAAGAGCCTGATGGGCATCCTCCCGCAGTGGAAAGGCCAGGTGAGTGTGGACGGGCACGATGTGTCGACGCTGGAAACCCATGAGCGGGTGGAGCGTGGTATCGCCTATGTGCCCCAGGGCCGCATGATTTTCCCGAGCATGACGGTGCTGGAAAACATCCAGACTGGCCTGCCGGCGTCGGCGCGAGGCAAGGTGCCCGAGGACCTGTACGCGCTGTTCCCGGTGCTCTACGACATGCAATCGCGCAAGGGCGGCAACCTGTCTGGCGGGCAGCAACAGCAGTTGGCGATTGCCCGGGCGTTGGCCACCAACCCCAAGGTGCTGTTGCTGGATGAACCGACCGAGGGCATCCAGCCCTCGATCATCAAGGACATCGCGCGCACGCTGAAGGAAATTCGCAACCTGCGCGACTTGACCATCGTGGTCTCCGAGCAGGTGCTGTCGTTCACCCTGGAAATTGCCGATCGTTTCCTGGTGATCGAGAAAGGGCGATTTGTGATTGAGGAAACCCGGGATCGAGTGGATGAAGCAACGATCAGTCGGTATTTATCGGTTTAATCGTGCCGGTTCTTATCGGCTGAAGCGATGTACGGGTAAGTTTTCCTGCCTGTCAGAGTCGCAGTGACCTGCACGTAACGGAACCATTTCTTCGCCTATTGCCACAGATGGAGGCTGATCAAAAGCCGGTTCAGGCGTTGGTCACGTTCCATGCATTAACTATTTGAGGTGTTGCGATGATAAATACTCCGTTCGGTCAACCGACGCCGGTTCACTACCCGCAATCTCCCCTCGCGTTCGGTAGGACCGGGTTTGCTAATCAGCCCAGTATGAACCCACCCATGATGGACTATCGCGGAGCCCCCCATTCAGTGGTGGCGCGGGAATTTGCCGGTGCCTACCCTTATTTTCAGGGAGAGTCCGGATTCGTCACGCGGGACGTTCTTCAGCACGCTGCCAACCGCCCTTTGACCGGCAACCCGGTAGACGACCCGATGACCCGACTGGCCAGGGAGATACTCAGCCGGCCTGGAATGAGTAGCTTGCTCGATGGCGTCAACCATGGCGGTCATCAAGACGGGCTGATCAGCCTGGGAGATGCTCATGCAGCGGTCGACATGTACGAAGCGGACGAGTCCTCTCGCTTACAGAACGAACCGATGGCGTATAACGCTGGCGCACGGGGCGGCTATGAGCGGTATTCCGGTGGCATGCAGCGCCATCGTGTTGAAAATGGATATGGTGAGAGCGGGGCCTACACTCGTCACCCGGTATTCGACAACCGTGCGATCGGTCAGCCGTTCTCCAGGGGGGCGTATGAGCCGTCGTATGACGGTCGCATGAGTCCACAGAATAACGCGCTCGCTAATGACTTCAAGTGCGCCAAATACTCGGATCTGGCGACGGAGCTGGGCAATAATTTTGATTACTTCAAACCCAACGAGCACAGCAAGATAACTCAGAACTCGCTTCGTGAAGTCGCAGGTCGGCCTTTGACTGGCAATCCGGTTGATGACCGGATGACCCTCCTGGGTAGGGAAATCCTCAGTCGACCGGAATTGAATAGAAAACTGGATTCCGACCACGATTTTGACAAATCTGACGGCCTTATTGGGCGCGACACCATTGAAAGGCTGTCCAGTCGGAAGGCTGAGCCAAACTATGAACAAATGAATGATGTGGAATTGCTTGAAGCGGTGAAAGGAAAGTTCAAACAGTACTGGGGTAGAGACGACTACATCAGCTTCGACAGTCTGGAAAAAGCGGCTGCAGAGTCCCCGCCCACGGATCGAACTCGACTCGCGGCTGCATTGCTCCATCGTCCGGGCCTGATGAAAGAACTGGATATTGGCACTAAGGGCAATGGCCGCAGGGGCGACGAAGATCAAAGGTTTGATAGGGTCAATGTCGACTACGTGATTGCAGAAAAAAAAGCGCACTCGTCGAGGGGGTGAGTGTGCTCCGGTGCAGCCCAGGCCATGGTCTGCACCGTTAATTTGAGACCACCGGCTCACCGGTCGTGCTCACGCCTCAACAGCGCAGCGTGCATTGATCAGCCAGGGTTGATCATCCTTTCCGGCCGCACCCGTTGCTCGTAGTCTTCGGCGGTGATCAGCCCCAACTGCACCGCCGCCTCCTTCGGCGACAAGCCTTCATCCGCCGCCTTGCGGGTGATCTGCGCCACGCGGTCATAACCCAGCACCGGGTTCAGCACCGTCGCCATCAATAATGAATGTTCAACGTTGCGCGCCAGTTGCGGGCGGTTCACCTCCAGGCCGTCCAGCAGCTTGTGGGTGAACAGACTGACGCAGTCGCTGAGCACATCGATCGAGTGCAGTAGGTTGTGGATCAGCACTGGTTTGGCCACGTTCAATTCGAAGGTGCTGGACGCCCCCGCCAGGGTAATGGTGGTGTGGTTGCCCATCACCTGCATCGCCGCCTGCACCAGCACCTCGGCGATGGTCGGGTTGCGTTTGCCGGGCATGATCGAGGAGGTCAGGCCATCGTCGGGCACGATCAATTCGCCCAGGCCGCAGCGCGGGCCCGAGCCGAGCAGGCGGATGTCATTGGCGATCTTGGTCAGTGACACCGCCAGCACATTCAGCGCACCGGAGGCCTCTACCAGTGCGTCGTGGGTGCCCATGCCTTCGAACTTGCAAGGGTTGGTTTCGAACGTAATGCCTGTGAGGTGGCTGATTTCCTCGCAGAACGCCAGGTCGAAACCTGTCGGTGTATTCAGCCCTGTGCCCACCGCCGTGCCGCCCTGGGGCAGCAGAAGCAGGCGCGGCATACAGGCTTCGATGCGTGCGATGCCGTGCTGGATCTGGTGGGCAAATGCGCCGAAGGCCTGGCCTTGGCTCATGGGCACCGCATCCATCAAGTGGGTACGACCGATTTTCAGCACCTCCTGCCAGGCATCGGCCTTGGCGGTCAGTGCGTCGGCCAGTTGGCTGAGGGCAGGCAGCAGGCGGCCACGCAGTTCCAGCACGGTGGTCAGGTGCATCACCGTGGGGAAGCTGTCGTTGGACGACTGCGAGCGGTTCACATGGTCGTTGGGGTGCACCGGCGACTTGCTGCCCAGTCCGCCGCCAAGCGCGAGGTTAGCGCGGTTGGCGATTACCTCGTTGGCGTTCATGTTGGTCTGGGTGCCGGAGCCGGTTTGCCAGATCGACAGCGGGAAGTGGTGGTCAAGGTCGCCCCTGGCCAACTCTTCGGCGGCCTGGTCGATCGCATGCGCCAGGGCCGGCGCCAGGGTGCCAAGGCGTGCATTGGCGCGGGCACACGCACGTTTTTGCTGGCCAAAGGCGCGGATCAGGCTGGCAGGGAACGGCTGTTTGCCGCCGAACACCTCCAATGCCCGCTGGGTTTGCGCGCCCCAGTAACGGTCGACCGGTATGGACACCGGGCCGAACGCGTCGTGTTCGATTCGCAGAGTGGTCATCAAGGAGCCCCTTAAAGCGCAGCGCCGGCGGCACGCCCGAGTACGCGTTGGTATTCATCCTGGGCGGTCTGCTGGGAGAACTCGCCGGACCATTTCGACACCACCACCGTCGCCACGCTGTTGCCGATGGTGTTGCAGGTGGCGATGGCCATCGACATGAAGCGGTACACGCCAAACAGCAGCGCCAGGCCTTCTGCCGGCAGCACGCCGATAGCGGTAACCGTCGCGGCGAACACCACGAAGCTGCCACCCGACACCGCCGCCGCGCCCTTGGACGTCACCAGCATGATCGCGATGATGCCCAATTGTTGTTCCCAGCTCAGCGGCACCCCGTAGGCATTGGCGATAAACAACACGCACAGCGACATGTAGATCGAGGTGCCGTCGAGGTTGAACGCATAGCCGGTGGGCAGTACCAGGCCGACGCTTTGCTTGGAACAGCCGAATTTTTCGAGTTTTTGCAGCAGGCGCGGCAGGGCGCTTTCCGACGAAGCGGTGCCGAGCACGATGAAGATTTCATCCTTGATGTAAGTGAGGAAGCGCCACAGGCTGAAGCCGCTCAACCGGCACACGGCGCCCAGCACCACAAAGATGAAGAACGCGATGCCGACGTAGAACATTAACACCAGGTTGGCCAGGGACATCAGCACCGCCGTGCCGTTGCTGCCCACGGCGTAAGCCACCGAACCGAAGGCACCCAGGGGCGCGAACTTCATGATCAGGTTGATGAACTCGAAGAAGCACTCGGAGATGCGGTTCAGGCCGTCTTCGATCACTTCGCGGCGCTCGGGCTTCAACGCCAGCAGAGCGAAGCCGAACAGCACCGAGATCACCAGCACTTGCAGCAACTGGCCGCCGGCGAAGGCACCGACGAAATTGTCCGGGAAGATGCCGTAGATAAAGTCCATGGTCGACGCGGGCGCATGCCCCTTGGCCACGGCGGCACTCGCGGCGGCCGCGGTGGCGCTGCTCGGGTGGGCGTCGTGCATGCCGGAGCCGATCTGCAGCAGGTTGCCCCACAACAGGCCGATGGCCAGGGCGATGGTGGAGACCACTTCGAAATAGATCAAGGCGCGCAGGCCGACTTTGCCGACGCGTTTGATATCACCGGCTGAAGCGATGCCGTGGACCACGGTGAAAAACACCAGCGGCGCGACAGCGGTCTTGATCAGCTTGAGGAAAATGTCGCCGAGGATCTTGAAACTGGCAGCCAGCTCCGGGGCGAGAAAGCCGAAGGCAATGCCGAGGAACATGGCGGCGACGACCTGAAAGGTCAGGTCCTTGTAGAGCGGTTTTTTTCCGGGGGTGGATGACATGTCTGTGATCTCATTGTTGTTATGGTTCGGTGTGACGCTGGAGATCCCAGTGTGGGAGCGGGCTTGCTCGCGAATGCGGTGCATCAGTCAACCCATTCATCAACCGACAGATCGCTTTCGCGAGCAAGCCCGCTCCCACAGTTAGATCTCCATTGGATTTGGGATCAGCGTTTGACTGGGCCGGGGCGTGCCAGCGCGATATCCACCATCTGCGGCGCCAGCCCCAGGTAGTTGGCCGGGTCGGTCAGGCGCTGCAGGTCGGCCAGGTCCAGTTGCGCAGTGGCTTCACCCTGGGCGAGCAGGGCGTCGAGCAGGCTGGTGCCCTGGTCATTGGCCATGCGGCAGGCGGCATACACCACGTCATGGGCCACTTGGCGGCCGAGGGCCGGGGCGAGTCCCATCATTACGGCTTCGGCGACGATCAAGCCCTGGGTCATGTCGAGATTTTTGCGCATGCGTTCGGGGCGCACTTCCAGGCCGGCGAGCATGAAGGTTGCCTGGCCCAGGGACGCGGCGCTGAGGGCGAAGGCTTCGGGGATGGCGATCCACTCCGCCTGCCACGGGCCGGTGGAGCGTTCGAAATCCTGGATCATCGCGTCGAGCATTAGCCCGGCGTGTTGGCGCACGCCCTTGGCGGCGGCATACATCAGCTCGCAGGAAATCGGGTTGCGCTTCTGCGGCATGGTGCTGCTGGCGCCACGGCCCTTGACGAAGGGTTCATACACTTCGCCCAGCTCGCTGGTCATCATCATCATGATGTCGAGGGCGATCTTGCCCAGGGAACCGGTGACCAGGCCGAGAAAGTTCAGGGTCTCGGCCAGCCCATCGCGGGCCACATGCCAGGTGGCTTGCGGTACGCCCAGGCCGAGTTCGGCCATCAACGCTTCCTGCACCTCCAGGCCCTTGTCGCCCAGGGAAGCAAGGGTGCCGGCGGCCCCGGCGAACTGGCCGATCTCAACGCGTGGCCGCAGTTGCACCAGGCGCTCGGCGTGGCGGTCGAACATGCTCAGCCACACCGCGCACTTGTAGCCGAAGGTGATCGGCAGCGCGTGCTGCAAGTGCGTGCGACCGGCCATGGGCGTGTCGCGATAGCGCTCGGCCAGGCCGGCGAGCAGGCCGCGCACGGTCTGGATGTCCCGCTCGACGATAGCCAGCGCGGCGCGTACTTGCAGGACCACGGCGGTGTCCATGATGTCCTGGGTGGTCGCGCCCCAATGCACATAGCGGCCAGCTTCGCCGCAGATGTTCGACAGTTGCTCCACCAGCGGCAGGATCGGGTAGCCGACGATCTCGGTCTCGTGTTGCATCAGCGCCAGGTCCAGCGCCTCGTACTGCGACAGCGCGGCGATCTGCTCGGCGGCGTCCGCCGGGATCACGCCGCAACGCGCTTCAGCGCGGGCCAGGGCCACTTCCACTTCGATGTAGCGTTCGATCAGGGCTTTATCGGAGAACACGCCGCGCATTTCGGCGGTGCCGAACATGTCGCGGAACAGGGCGGAATCAAAAACGGTACTCGACATGGGAAAATCCTAATTGTTATTTTTAAACCATACATATTTAATATGTCCGTACATTATGATTACGCCTGTGCTGATACACTGTCAACTCGACAACGAGGGTAAAAATGGAAAGCGTGAGCCAGAGGCGTTATGCGGCGGTGGCCAAGGACTTGATCGACCAGATAGGCAGCGGCCATTACCCGGTAGGGTCGTTGTTGCCGACGGAATTCGAACTCTGCTCGCTGTACGCGGTGAGCCGGCACACTGTGCGCGCGGCCATCGACCAGTTGCAGGGCCAGGGCATGGTCTCGCGGCGCAAGCGCGTGGGCACGCGGGTCGAAGCCGCTTCACCCCAGGGCGGGTATTCCCAGGCGATGGCATCGGTGGCCGACCTGGTGCAAGTGGCCGAAACCCATATCCGTGATATCCAGGCGGTGCGCGAGTTCGTCGCCGATATCGCCCTGGCCCGGCGCCTGGGGCTGGAGCCGGGCGGGCATTACTTCTGCGTGTCGAGCATCAAGGTTGATGCCAGCGCCGGCAACGCGCCGTTGTGCTGGACCGACGTGTACGCCGAGCAGGCCTTTGCCGAAGTGATTCCCGCAGCACGCAAGCACCCGGACGAACTGATCGCCGCGCTGATCGGCAAGGCGTTCTCGCGGCATATCGATGTGGTGGACCAGCAGGTGCGCCCGGTGCAACTGTCGGCCGAATTGGCTGCCAGCCTCAAGGCGCAGGGCGGCGCGCTGGGGCTCAACATCATCCGCCAGTACCGTGACGAGGCCGGTGGGGTGATTGCGGTGTCGGAAACGGTCTACCCGGCAGACCGTTTCACCCTGACCATGCAGATGAAGCGCGACAAACTCTAGGCCACGTTGAAAAACGCCACCTGGGTGCTCAGGCGATCCGCCAGCTCCGCCAGTTCGTGATTGGCGTTTTCCACCTGCTCGGAGCCGGCGGCCGATTGCACGGTGGAGCCGTGGATACGCGTGACGTTCTGCGCCACCTCTTCGGCGGCCGCGCTTTGCTGCACCGAAGCACTGGCGATCTGCGCGTTCATGGCATTGATCGCGCCGACTTCCTGGCTGATCTTGCCCAGCGCCAACTGGGAGTCGCGGGTCTGCGTCACGGTGACCTGGGCCAGGCTGCGGCTGCGTTGCATGATGTCGGCGGCGTGCTGGGTGCCGCTCTGCAACTTGCCGATCATGTCGCGGATTTCCTGGGTGGACTCCTGGGTGCGCGTCGCCAGGGAGCGGACTTCATCGGCTACCACCGCAAATCCGCGACCATGTTCACCGGCACGCGCGGCCTCAATCGCGGCGTTCAGCGCCAGCAGGTTGGTCTGGGCGGCGATGGCGTTGATCACTTCGATCACGGTTTCGATGTTTTCACTGTCGCTGGACACCTGGTTGACCCGGCTGGTGGCCTGGTCGAGGATCGTCGCCAGTTCCTCGATGGCCACGGTCACTTCGCCCACCAGGCGGTGGCCACTGTCCACTTCGGCGTCGGCCAGGATAGTCGCCTTGGATGCGGCGGAGGCATAGCCCGAAACCTCGCTGACCGAGGCGGCCATTTGCGTAATCGCGGCTGCCACATGTTGGGCTTCGCTGGTCTGCAAGTTGATCTGCTGGCGGTTATCGCTGGCCACCGACAACAGGGTGACCGAAGAATGGCGTAAGGCCTGGGCTGCCGAGCGCACTTCACTGATGGTGTCGCTCAGGCGCGCCAGGGCGTTTTTCAGGATGCCCATTACGCTGTCAGGGTAGCGGGTTTCGATGCGCTGGTTCAGTTCGCCATTGGCCAGGCGGCGGATCGCCTCGGCGACGTCCTCCGGTTCTGCGCCCAGGGTGGACTTGACCTTGCGGATAATCAGCAATGACACCAGCACGCTCAAGAGAATCGCGACGGCGCTGGCCAGCACCATCAGCACCGCAAAGTTGCTGGCAGCCGATTGGACGGTGTCCAGGCGTTGCTTGATTTGCGCTTCTTCGAAGTCGATCAGTGCATTCACGCGTTTGAGCCACTCGGTGTAGTGGGCCGAGGCCTGGGCCAGCAGCAGGTCCTGGGCCCCGGCGATGTCATTGCTGCGACGCAGGTTGATCACCCGCTCGGTGGAGGCCAGGGCCTGGGTCTCGATGGCCTTGATATCACCCAGCAGGCGGGTTTCCTCGGCGCTGGCGGCGGTGTTGGCGAACAGGCGATCCATCATCGCGGCGGAGTCCTGGTAATCGCGCTTGAGCTGGTCGATCTCGGCCAGGTGGCGGTTGAGCGCCGGTTCATCCTTGACCAATACCGCGTCGCGAATGGCGATGGCGCGGTTGTGCACGCTGCCTCGGAAGTTGATCGCGTAGCGCTGGACCACGGCGGCTTTTTCACCGACATCCTTGAGCGTGCTGTCGATAAAACCCACACGTTGAATACCGACGGCAGTGATCAGCACCAGCAACGACAGGGTGGACGCGAAGCCCAATCCGATACGCATCGCCAACGACACAGGTTTTTTCATGGAAAGCTCGATATTCAAGGGGTTAGGAGTGATGGCTAAAAGCTATCTTCGCCGTGGAATCTAACCACCCGCCTGCCAGGCGTCCAATCAGTAAATACTGAAACTGTCATCGAGCGAATTGATGGAATAAAACCGCGACACCGTCGTTCATACGTCATCCAACGTATTTCCCGTTTTCCCTGGCCGCCCGAGACTGGACCGCACGCACCCCGTCATCCGTCCAGGAGCCAGTCCATGACTGAAACGCTGATCAAAGTCGACCTCAACCAGCCTGTCACCGAGAACGAGCAGATCCATAACCGCTGGCACCCGGATATCCCGATGGCCTGTTGGGTCAAGCCGGGCGATGACTTCATCCTCGAGACCTACGACTGGACCGCCGGCGCGATCAAGAACAACGACGACGCCAGCGATGTACGCGATGTGGACCTGTCGACCGTGCATTACCTGTCGGGCCCGGTGGGGGTACACGGCGCCGAACCGGGGGACCTGCTGGTGGTGGACTTGCTGGACATCGGCGCCAAGGCCGACTCCCAGTGGGGCTTCAACGGGTTCTTTTCGCGGCAGAACGGCGGTGGCTTTCTCACCGATCACTTCCCCAGCGCACAAAAAGCCATCTGGGATTTCAAAGGCATGTTCACAAGTTCGCGGCACATTCCCGGGGTGAACTTTGCCGGGCTGATCCATCCCGGCCTGATTGGCTGCCTGCCCGACCCGGTGATGCTCGCCGACTGGAACCGTCGCGAACAGGAACTGATCGACACCAACCCCACCCGCGTTCCGCCCCTGGCCAACGCACCGCTGGCCGCCACCGCCCACATGGGCAAGCTCACCGGCCAGGCGCGTGACGATGCCGCGGCGACCGGCGCACGCACAGTGCCGCCGCGCGAGCATGGCGGTAACTGCGATATCAAGGACCTGTCCCGTGGGTCGAAGATCTTCTTCCCGGTCTACGTCAAGGGTGCCGGGCTGTCGGTAGGGGACCTGCACTTCAGCCAGGGTGACGGCGAAATCACCTTCTGCGGCGCCATCGAGATGGCCGGCTGGGTGCACATGAAGGTCGAGCTGATCAAGGGTGGCATGGCCAAGTACGGGATCAAGAACCCGGTATTCAAGCCGAGCCCGATCACGCCGAATTACAAAAACTACCTGATCTTCGAAGGCATCTCCGTGGACGAACAGGGCCAGCAGCACTATCTGGACGTCAACGTCGCCTACCGCCAGGCATGCCTGAATGCGATCAACTACCTGACCAAGTTCGGCTACTCGCCGGCCCAGGGCTATGCGCTGCTCGGCTCGGCACCAGTGCAAGGGCATATCAGCGGCGTGGTGGACATCCCGAATGCCTGCGCGACCTTGTGGCTGCCGACGGAAATCTTCGAGTTTGATATCAACCCCAACGCAAATGGCCCGACCCAGTTCCTCGATGGCAGCATCGACCTGCCCATCGCCCCGGACCTGTAGCCATGCCGACCTACGAATACGCCTGCGACACCTGCGGCACCTTCACGATGTTGCGCCCGATTGCCCAGCGCAACGAACCCAGCCAGTGCCCTTATTGCGAAGGGCCGGGTGGGCAGTTGCGGGTGTCGGCCCCGGCGCTGCAAACCTTGTCGGCCCACCAGCGCAAGGCCATCGCCGGTAACGAGCGCAGCGCCCATGCGCCGCAGACCGTTGGCGAATACCAGGACAGCCGCAAACACCCGGCCGGTTGCAGTTGCTGCGGTACGCGCAAGCAGGTCGAGCCCAGCAAGGCCAACCCCTTGGGGCTCAAGACCCGCACCGGCCCACGGCCGTGGATGATCAGTCACTAGAACAGGAGCGTTGCAATGCGCCATGGCGACATTTCCAGCAGCCCGGACACCGTCGGTGTAGCGGTGGTGAACTACAAGATGCCGCGCCTGCACAGCAAGGCCGAGGTCATCGACAACGCGAAGAAGATCGCCGAGATCATTGTCGGCATGAAACAAGGCCTGCCCGGCATGGACCTGGTGGTGTTCCCGGAATACAGCACCATGGGCATCCTGTATGACCACGACGAAATGATGGCGACCGCCGCAAGCATTCCCGGCGAAGAAACCGCGATTTTCTCGGCGGCCTGCCGCCAGGCGGATACCTGGGGTGTGTTCTCCCTGACCGGCGAGCGCCACGAAGAACATCCGCACAAGGCGCCCTATAACACGCTGGTGCTGATCAATAATCTTGGCGAGATCGTGCAGCGCTATCGCAAGTGCATTCCCTGGTGCCCCATCGAGGGTTGGTATCCGGGGGACCGCACCTACGTGTGCGACGGGCCCAAGGGCATGAAAATCAGCCTGATCATCTGCGACGACGGCAACTACCCGGAGATCTGGCGCGACTGCGCGATGAAGGGCGCTGAGTTGATCGTGCGTTGCCAGGGCTACATGTACCCAGCCAAGGAGCAGCAGGTGCAGATGTCCAAGAGCATGGCCTGGGCCAATAACTGCTATGTGGCGGTGGCCAATGCGGCCGGGTTCGACGGCGTGTATTCGTACTTCGGCCACTCGGCGATCATCGGCTTTGACGGGCGCACCCTGGGTGAGTGTGGCGAGGAGGAGATGGGCATCCAGTACGCGCAGTTGTCGGTGTCGCAGATCCGCGATGCGCGGGCCAATGACCAGTCGCAGAACCATCTGTTCAAGCTGCTGCACCGGGGCTACACCGGCATGCACGCCTCGGGGGATGGCGACAAGGGCGTGGCGGATTGTCCGTTCGAGTTCTACCGCACCTGGGTCCTGGATGCACAGAAAGCCCAGGAAAACGTCGAGAAGATCACCCGCAGCACGGTCGGCGTCGCGGAGTGCCCGGTGGGGCAATTGCCCCATGGTGGTCAAGCAAAGACGGCGGGGTAGGGCATGCGCTTTACCTTTGATCCCGCCCAGGTCATGGCCTTGTTGCGCAGCCGGATCGTCGGCCAGGACGCGGCGTTGGCCCAGGTGGAAGGCCTGCTCAAGGTGGTCAAGGCCGATATCGGCGAACGTGACCGCCCGCTGAGCGTCAACCTCTTCATGGGCCCGACCGGGGTCGGCAAGACCGAAATCGTGCGCCTGCTGGCCCAGGCGCTGCACGGTCGCGCCGATGGTTTCTGCCGCATCGACATGCACACCCTGGCCCAGGAGCATTACGCCGCCGCGCTGACCGGTGCGCCGCCCGGGTATGTGGGCAGCAAGGAGGGCATCAGCCTGTTTAACAGCGAGTTGATCCAGGGCACCTATAGCCGGCCGGGGATCGTGCTGTTCGATGAATTGGAAAAAGCCAGCCAGGAAGTGGTGCGCAGCCTCTTGGGCATTCTGGAAAACGGTCAACTGACCTTGGCCGGTGGCACGCGTACGCTGGACTTTCGCAACAGCCTGATCTTCATGACCAGCAATGTCGGCGCGCAACAGGCGCGCCGGCATCGCCTGCGGTTTGCCCAGGGCTGGCGGCGGCTGCTGCGCGTGTTTGTGCGGGGCGAGGCGCAGGTGCTGGAGGAGGCGCTGCATGGGCACTTCGAACCGGAGTTTCTCAACCGCATCGATCGCATCCTGATGTTCGAGCCTATCGACGCGCGGTGGCTGGAAGCACTGCTGGAGGTGGAACTTGCCAAGCTCAACCAGCGCCTGGCGGCGCATCAACGTTCATTGGTGCTGGATGAGCAGGCGCGCGCCTGGCTGTGTCGTCAACACGACGCGCGATTCGGCGCGAGGGCTCTGACCAGACGCTTGCGCGTCGAACTGGAACCGGCGATTGCCGAATGCCTGTTGCAAGGTCATGCCCGGCACCTGAGTGCGACGGTGCGCGACGCTTGTCTGGTGGTTGAACCCGAAAGCACAGGAAGATGGGATCCACTTCCGGTATAACCCTCGGACGCTTTAGTTTTCCGAGGCCCCGTTTTTCATGCAAAGCCCCTTGCAACGACCGCTGTGGCAGATCTACCTGATCTTTCTCGCACCCATGGTGCTGTCCAACTTCCTGCAAAGTTTTTCCGGCACGCTCAACGGCATCTATGTCGGGCAGATGCTCGGCACCCAGGCGCTGGCGGCGGTGTCGGGCATGTTTCCCATCGTGTTTTTCTTCATTGCCCTGGTGATCGGCCTGGGGGCGGGCGCCTCGGTGCTGATCGGCCAGGCCTGGGGCGCGCAGGAAACGGGGATGGTCAAGGTGATTACCGGTGCGACCCTGACCCTCGGCGCACTGGTCGGCCTGATTGCCGCAGTGTTGGGCAGCCTGTTTGCGCGTCCGGCGTTGCAGGCGTTGGGCACGCCGGTGGACGTACTCGATGATGCGGTCGGCTATGCCCAGAAGATGATGCTGATCATGCCGTTGCTGCTGGTGTTCATCCTCTACACCCAGTTGCTGCGCGGCGTCAGCGATACGATCTCACCGTTGCTGGCATTGATGGTCTCGACCCTGGTCGGCCTGCTGCTGACCCCGGCGCTGATTCGCGGCTGGGTCGGCTTGCCTCCCATGGGTATCCAGAGTGCGGTGTATGCAGGGTTGGTGGGCAACGCGTCGGCCATGCTGTTTTTGATCTTGCGCCTTCGGCATAAAAACCATGTGATGGCGCCGGACCGTGAACTGCTCGCGGCCTTGCGCCTGGACCCCGTGATTCTCGGCAAAGTCCTGCGCATCGGCTTGCCTACCGGCTTGCAGATGGTGGTGCTGTCGCTGTCGGAATTGGTCATCCTCGCCCTGGTCAACGGCCATGGCTCCCAGGCCACGGCGGCCTATGGCGCAGTGACGCAGATCGTCAACTACGTGCAGTTCCCGGCGCTGTCGATTGCCATCACCGCCTCGATCCTCGGCGCCCAGGCGATTGGCGCCGGGCGTCTGGAGCGCATCGGCCCGATCCTGCGCACCGGCCTGCTGATCAATACCTGCCTGACCGGTGGCCTGATTGTGCTGGGTTATGTCCTGTCCCACTGGCTGCTCGGCCTGTTCATCACCGATGACGCGGCACGGGTCAATGCCGAACACCTGTTGCACATCATGTTGTGGAGCATTTTGGTCTTCGGCTTCCAGGCCGTGATCGGCGGGATCATGCGCGCCAGCGGCGTGGTGCTGATGCCGGTGATCATCTCGATCTTCTGCGTGCTGTGCGTCGAGCTGCCGATGGCGTACCTGCTCAACGCCCACTTCGGCCTGGAAGGGGTGTGGATGGCCTTTCCGGTGACCTACCTGGCCATGCTGCTATTGCAGACGGCGTATTACCGTTTGGTGTGGCGTCACAAGCAGATCAAGCGGTTGGTGTAAGGCTCAGGCCACGCAACAACAGCTCCAGGCCTTGCAAGCCTTGCTCCAACCGCTCGTCCGGGTGCTCTTCCCGGGCGATCCACAGGGCGGTATTGACCAGGCTGCCGTTGATCAATTGCGCCAGGGCGGCGCTCGGGGCGGGGTGAATGACACCGGCCTGCATCAGGGCTTCCAACCGATGCTGCATCGACTCGACACAATGGTGCTGGGAGCCGGTATCGCCCAATACGGCCGGCGCATCCTGCAGCACAATGCGCTGGATTTCCCCGTCCTGGGCCATGCGCAAATAAGCGCGGCAACGTTCGCAAAAGCCGCTCCAAGGGTCTGCCGCTTCATCTGAAATGCGCTGCAAACGGCTGTCCATCTCACTGTCGAGCTGGGCAACCACGGCGGCTAACAGCCCTTTCTTGTCACCAAAGTGGTGATACAACGCTCCGCGCGTCAGGCCGGCGCGGGCGGTAAAATCGTCCATCGATGTGTTCGCATAACCTTGGGTGGCGAAGGCCTGGCGAGCGCTGGCGATCAGCCGGGCGCGGGTGTCTTCGATCATTTCGGCACGGGCTCGGCTCATGGTAAAGCTCACAATGGGCAAGTGTAAGATTGACATACGTCGCGTATGTTAAGCATGATTTGTCACATACGCACCGTATGTATTTTGCCTTGATGCTTGCAGATAGCAAGCTCCCGGGCGTTCTGGAAGAGGTCAAGCAGGATGGCAAACCCCTACGCCGAGTTGTTCCAGGCCCCCGGTGCCCGGGCCTTTGTACTGGCGGGCATGCTGGCGCGCATGCCCGTGTCGATGACCGGGATTGGCCTGATCACCATGCTGGCGCAGGTGCACGGCGGCTACGGCCTGGCGGGCTCGGTAGCGGCGGTGTTTGCCCTGGCCACGGCGATTTGCGCGCCGCAGGTTTCACGCCTGGTGGACCGCTACAGCCAGGGCCGGGTACTGCCGATTGCCGCGCTGATCGGCGGCGGGGCGTTGTTGATGTTGCTGCTGTGTACCCGCTTGCAGGCGCCGAATTGGACGCTGTTTCTGTTCGCGGCCCTGGCCGGTTGCATGCCCAACATGTCGGCCATGGTGCGGGCGCGCTGGACCGAGGTCTACCGAGGCCAGCCCAAGCTGCAGACCGCCTTTGCGCTGGAATCGGTGCTGGACGAGGTGTGCTTTATCATCGGCCCGCCGATCTCGGTGGGGCTGAGCGTGGTGCTGTTCCCGGAAGCGGGGCCCTTGGTGGCGGCGCTGTTGCTGGCGGTGGGCGTCACCACCTTTGTACTGCAGCGCGCGACCGAGCCTCCTGTCCATGCACATCTGGACCATCACGGCCGCTGGCTGATCGCTTCACCCCCGGTGCTGATCCTGATGATCCTGCTGCTGGCCATGGGCGTGATCGTCGGAGTGGTGGACGTGGTCAGCGTCGCCTTTGCCCAGCACCAGGGCCAGCCGGCGGCGGCGAGCATCGTGCTGTCGGTGTATGCCATCGGCTCGTGCCTGGCGGGGCTGGCGTTCGGCACGCTCAAGCTCAAGGCGCCGCTGCCCCGGCAGTTCCTGTACTGCGGCGTGGCTACGGCGCTGACTACCTTGCCGCTGCTGCTGGTGAGCAATATTCCCGGGCTGGCGGTGGCGATCTTTATCTCCGGGCTGTTCTTCGCCCCCACGCTGATCGTGTCCATGGCCCTGGTGGAGCAGATCGTGCCCGCCAGTCGCCTGACCGAAGGCATGACCTGGCTGATCACCGGCCTCAGCATCGGCGTGGCGATCGGCGCCGCGAGTTCCGGTTGGATGATCGACCACTTCGGCGCCACCAGCGGGTTCTACGTGGCGTTGGCGGCGGGGGCGGTGGTGCTGGGGGCGGCAGTGTTGGGTTATCGGCGGTTGGGGTGATCAGCTAACCGCAGGGCACGGGTCGTTGCCATGATGTTGTAAAAACTCATTCAAGGCCTGGCGTGTCAGGTCATTGAGGGTCACTTTTTTGCGGGTCGCCGCCAGGGCTGCCGCCAAGTGCAAGTCATGGCCGACGCGTACGTTGAATGAACCCTTGCAGGGTTTTTCCGGTGTTTGCCCCAGGGCCTGGCAGGTGGCGAGGTAGTCGTCCACCGCCTCCCGGAACGCGCCGTCCAGCTCGGCGACGGTTTTTCCTTCGTAGCTCACCAGCGCCTTGATGAACAGAATCTTGCCGAACAGGCAGTTGTCTTCGAGGCTGGCTTCGATAGAGCCGATGTAGCCTTTGTGTTGCAGTTGATTGTTCACTGAATCAGTTCTCCTGATTTCAATTGCTCGATGATCTGGCGCCGAATGTAGTGTTTCAGTTCGTTGCCCGGGTGAGGCTTGTGCAAGGTAATCATTGCACTGGGGTCACCGATGTCGAATTTGACGCGGCTTCCAGCCCCTTCAATCTGTGTGTAGCCCAGCCGGCGCAGCAGTGTCACGAGTTCGGGCCAGGTAAATACCGTGTGCTCGTTGAGCAGTTTGGCGAGCAGCTTTTCATTTTTGGACACGGCGTTCCCTGCGTGTAACTAAATGTAGTTGCAAAAAGTGGTGTTCGTCAATGCTAGCTCGTCTTTCGCTGGGCTTGCTGAGATTGATGTAACCCTTGATGACACCTCGCGCCGTACCTCCCATGCCCTCGCTAATTTTTCCCTCTGCGGTTCGTTTTATAGGGACGACGTGCCTTTGTGCTTCCCGCCTATTGCTCCGGACTCCAAGAAATGAATGCTGAAGACTCCTTGAAACTTGCTCGCCGGTTTATCGGGTTGCCCCTGGAAAAACGCCAATTGTTCCTGCAGGCCTTGCAGAAAGAAGGGGTGGATTTTTCCCGGTTTCCGATTCCGGCAGGGGTGGAAGCGGAGGATCGCCAGGCGCTGTCCTATGCACAGCAGCGCATGTGGTTTCTATGGCAGTTGGACCCGGCCAGTGGGGCCTATAACTTGCCCGGCGCCGTACGGCTCAAGGGCGAGCTGAACCTTGGTGCGCTGGAGCAGGCGTTTGCCAGCCTGGTTGCACGCCACGAAACCCTGCGCACGGTGTTCCAGCGCCAGGCGGATGAGCGCCTGTTGCAGGTGGCCGCAGACACGTCGTTGACTATCGAGCAACTCGACCTGAGCCATCTGGCCCCCGCCGAGCGTGAACAGGCCGTCAACCAAGCCGCGACTCGTCAATCGCTGCTGCCGTTCGACCTGGAAAATGGCCCATTGCTGCGCGTGCAACTGCTCAAGCTCGACGCCCGGGAGCACGTGCTGCTACTGACCCTGCACCATATCGTCTCCGACGGCTGGTCGATGAATGTGCTGATCGACGAATTCATCCGTTGCTACGACGCCCATGAGCGCAACCAGGCCCCGCAATTGCCGGCACTGCCGATCCAGTACAGCGACTACGCGCTGTGGCAGCGTCGCTGGCTGGAAGCCGGGGAGCAGGCACGTCAGCTGGAATACTGGCAGGCGCGCCTGGGTGATGAGCACCCGGTGCTGGAGCTGCCCACCGACCGCCCGCGCCCGGCCATGCCGAGCTACCAAGGCACGCGACACACCTTCGCGATCGATCCGCAGTTGGCCGCGCAACTGCGTACCTGCGCGCAAAAGCACAACGTTACCTTGTTCATGCTGTTGCTCGGCGCCTTCAATGTGCTGCTGCATCGCTACACCGGGCAGGGCGATATCCGCGTCGGCGTGCCGATCGCCAACCGCAACCGCACCGAAGTTGAAGGGCTGATCGGTTTTTTCGTCAACACCCAGGTGCTGCGCACCGAGCTGACCGGGCAAACCCGTATCACTGAGCTGCTGCAAGGCATCAAGGAGCACGCGCTGGGTGCCCAGGCTCATCAGGAATTGCCCTTCGAACGCCTGGTGGAAGCCCTCAAGATCGAGCGCAGCCTCAGCCATACACCGCTGTTCCAAGTCATGTACAACCACCAGCCGGTGGTGGCCGACATTGCCAGCGTCAGCACTGACTCCGGCCTGGAGCTGGCGCTGGTGGAATGGCAAGGCCGCACGACTCAGTTCGACCTGACCCTCGACACCTATGAAAAATCCGGCACCCTGCACGCTGCGCTGACCTACGCCAATGACCTGTTCGACGCGCCGACCATCGCGCGCATGGCCCTGCACTGGATACGCCTGTTGCAGGCCATGGTCGGCGAAGGCGAGCAGCGCATTGGCGAGTTACCGATGCTGGCTGCGGATGAGCAGCACGTGCTGGTCCACGCCTGGAACCAGACCGCCGAGGCGTACCCGAGCGCACGCGGCATTCACCACCTGATCGAAGACCAGGTGCAGGCCACCCCGCATGCGCCGGCGCTGGTGTTCGGTGCGACCACGCTGACCTACGCCCAACTGGACGCGCGCGCCAACCAACTGGCCCATGCCTTGCGCGAACAGGGCGTTGGCCCGGATGTGTTGGTGGGGATCTGCGTCGAGCGTTCCGTCGAGATGGTGGTCGGCCTGTTGGCCATTCTCAAGGCGGGCGGCGCCTACGTGCCGTTGGACCCCGAGTACCCCCAGGAACGCTTGGCCTACATGATCGAAGACAGTGGCATCGGGTTGCTGCTCAGCCAGCAGCGCCTGCTGCCATCGCTGCCCGCCGCCAGTGCCCGAGTGATTGCCCTGGACCAGCCTGCACTGTGGCTCGACGGCTACAGCAGCGAATCGCCCGCCGTGGCGGTGCATGCACTGAATCTCGCCTACGTGATCTACACCTCCGGCTCCACCGGTAAGCCCAAGGGCGCCGGTAACAGTCATCGCGCGTTGGTCAACCGCCTGTGCTGGATGCAACAGGCCTACGGCCTGGACGCCAGCGATGCGGTGCTGCAGAAAACCCCGTTCAGCTTTGACGTTTCGGTGTGGGAGTTCTTCTGGCCGCTGATGACCGGTGCACGCCTGGTGGTGGCGGCACCGGGTGAACACCGCGAACCCGCGCGCCTGATCGACACCATCGGGCGGCACGGCATCACCACCTTGCACTTCGTGCCGTCGATGCTCCAGGCGTTTATCCATGAGCCGAGTGTGCAGGCCTGCGGCAGTCTGCAGCGTATCGTCTGCAGCGGCGAAGCCTTGCCGCTGGATGCGCAGTTGCAGGTGTTCGCCAAGTTGCCACAGGCCGGACTGTTCAACCTCTACGGCCCCACCGAAGCGGCCATCGACGTGACCCACTGGACCTGCGTCGACGACGGTGGCGACAGCGTGCCCATCGGCCGGCCCATCGCCAACCTCGGCACCTACGTGCTCGACGCCCAGCTCAACCCGGTGCCCGCGGGCGTCAGTGGCGAGCTGTACCTGGGCGGCACCGGCCTGGCCCGCAGTTACCATCGGCGCCCGGCACTCACCGCCGAGCGTTTTGTGCCAAGCCCCTTCCGTGACGGCGCGCGCCTGTATCGCACGGGCGACCGCGTGCGCCAGCGTGCCGACGGCGTGATCGAATACCTGGGGCGCCTCGATCACCAGGTCAAGCTGCGCGGCCTGCGTATCGAACTGGGCGAGATCGAGACGCGCCTGATGCAACACCCCTCGGTGCGCGAAGCCGTGGTGCTGGTGCAAGGCGGCAAGCAACTGGTGGCCTACCTGGTGCTGGAAGACCAGGCGCCGACCGACCTCAAGGCCTGGCTGCTCAGCAGCCTGCCGGAATACATGGTGCCGACCCATATGGTGCCCCTGGCCAAGCTGCCGGTGACCGCCAACGGCAAGCTCGACCGCAAGGCCCTGCCATTGCCGGATGCTGCGCCACAGCAGGCCTATGCCGCACCGGAAAACGATGTGCAGAAAGCCGTGGCGGCGATCTGGAGCGACGTGCTGGGTGTGGAGCAGGTCGGCCTGGACGACAACTTTTTCGAGCTGGGTGGTGATTCGATCATCTCCATTCAAGTGGTCAGCCGTGCGCGCCAGGCAGGCATTCGTCTCAGCCCACGGGACCTGTTCCAGTACCAGAGCGTGCGCAGCCTGGCGTTGGTGGCGAGCTTCGAACAGGCAACGGTCATCGACCAGGGGCCGGTCACCGGCGAGGTGAGCCTCACGCCCGTGCAACACCGCTTTTTCGAGCAGGCGATCCCGGCGCGTCAGCACTGGAACCAGTCGCTGTTGCTGGCCCCGCGTGAAACCCTCGACCCCGTGCGCCTTGAGGTCGCCCTGACCCGGTTGATCAACCACCACGACGCCCTGCGCCTGCGCTTTGTGCAAGAGGCCGGCGCTTGGCAGCAGGCTCATGGCGAGCCGGTGGCCAGCGCTTCGTTGTGGCAGTCCCAGGTCGCCGACGAGGCTGGGCTGGCGGCACTCTGCGACGAGGCCCAACGCAGCCTCGATCTTGAACAAGGCCCGCTGCTGCGTGCGGTCCTGGCCGGCATGGCCGATGGCACCCAGCGCCTGCTGTTGGTGGTGCATCACTTGGCAGTGGACGGCGTGTCGTGGCGCATCCTGCTCGAAGACCTGCAACAGGCCTACCGCAACGCCGCGTTGCCGGCCAAGACCAGCGCCTACCAAGCGTGGGCGCAGCAGTTGCAGGCCCACGCGCAAACGCTGGGTGAGCAACTGCCGTACTGGCAGGCCCAGACGGCGAGCGCCGATCTGCCCTGCGACAACCCCCAGGGCGGCCTGCAGAACCGCCTGGGCAGCAAACTCGAAATCCGCCTGAGCACCGAACACACCCGTCAACTGCTTCAAGACGCCCCGGCGGCCTACCGCACCCAGGTCAACGACCTGCTGCTGACCGCGCTGGCGCGGGTTATCAGCCGCTGGAGCGAGCAGCCCGCCGCGCTGATCCAGCTGGAAGGCCATGGCCGCGAAGACCTGTTCGACACGGTCGACCTGAGCCGCACCGTCGGCTGGTTCACCAGCCTGTTCCCGGTGCGCCTGCACGCCGAGGGCGAACTGTCGGCCGCGATCAAGTCGGTGAAGGAGCAACTGCGCGCCGTGCCGAACAAAGGCATTGGCTACGGCCTGTTGCGTTACCTCGGCACGCCTGACACCCGTGAAGCGTTGTCGACCCTGGCCGCGCCGCGCATCACCTTCAACTACCTGGGCCAGTTCGACCGCCAGTTCAACGAGTCGGCACTGTTTGTTCCAGCCACCCAGGGCAGTGGGCAGGCCCAGGACCCCCAGGCGCCGCTGGCCAACTGGCTGACGGTGGAAGGGCAGGTGTATGGCGGTGAGCTGGCGCTGCAATGGGGCTTCAGCCGCGAGATGTTCGAGGTGGCGACGGTCCAGCGCCTGGCGGATGATTTCCAGCAGGAACTGCTGGCGCTGATCGCACATTGCGTCGACCCGACACAGGGAGGCCTGACACCGGCCGACGTGACCTTGGCGCAACTGACCCAATCCCAGCTGGACGACCTGGCACTGCCCGCGCGGGAGGTACAAGACCTGTATCCGCTGTCGCCGATGCAACAGGGCATGCTGTTCCACAGCCTCTACCAGCAGGACGAGGATGACATCTACGTCAGCCAACTGCGCGCCGATGTACAGGGTTTGGACGTGGCGGTTTTCCAGCGCGCCTGGGAGCAGGTGCTGGCACGGCATGACATGCTGCGCACAGGGTTTGTCTGGCAGGACGACCAGGGCCAGGCCCTGCAAGTAGTGCATCGCCAGGTCAGCTTGCCGTTCTCTGAATACGACTGGCGCGAGCGTCAGGACCTTGCCGCTGCCCTCGACAGCCTCGCCGCCGAGCACCACCGTGAGGGCTTCGAGCTGGCGCGTCCGCCGTTGCTACGGGTGGCGCTGGTACGTATCGGGGAAGACCGCTGGCACTTGATCTATACCAGTCATCACATCCTGATGGATGGCTGGAGCAACGCCCTGGTCCTCAATGAAGTACTGCAGGCTTGCAAAGGCCAGGCGCTGCCGCCGGTGGGCGCGGCGTTTTCCCAGCATATCGCGTGGCTGCAACAGCAGGACCCTGCGGTGGGCGAAGCGTTCTGGCGCCAGTGCCTGGGGCAATTGGATGAACCCACGCACCTGGCGCGCAGTGTCGCCAAGCGTACAGGGCACAGTGGTGCTGAATACGGTGAACTCCTTTACGAGCTGGATGCGGTTCAGACGCAGCGCCTGAGCGATTTCGCGCGTGCCCATCAAGTGACGCTCAATACCCTGGTGCAATCGGCGTGGCTGTTGCTGCTGCAGCGCTACACTGGCCAGTCCAGCGTCGCCTGTGGGGTGACGGTGTCCGGGCGCCCGGCAGAGCTGGCGAATGTCGAGCAGCAAGTCGGCCTGTTCATCAACACTTTGCCGCTGATTGCCACCCCCAGCCCGGCGCAAAGCGTCAGCGCCTGGGTGCAAAGCGTACAGGCACTGAACCTGGAAATGCGCGAACACGAACACACGCCGCTGTTTGATATCCAGCGCTGGGCCGGTTCAGCCGGTGAGGCGTTATTTGACACGCTGGTGGTGTTCGAAAACTTCCCGGTGGCCAAGAGCCTGGAGCAGTCGGGGGAGGGCGGCCTGCGTTTCAGTGGGGTCAGCCATCAAGAACGCACCAACTACCCGTTGACCCTTACCGTACACGGCGGCGAACAACTGAGCCTGCACCTGGAATACCTGCAAGCGGATTTCGCCGCTGACACCGTGCAGCACATCGGCGCCTACCTGCAGGGCTTGCTGCAGCAATTTATCAATGCGCCTGGGCAAGCCGTGGGCGCCGTCCCGTTGCTACTGGACCATGAATACACCCGCATGCTGCAAGACTGGAACCCCAAGGGTGTCACTCGACCCGCCCAGGCCAGCGTACTGCAGCGCTTCGAACAACAAGCGGCGTTGCACCCGGAAAACATCGCACTGATCCTGGATCAGCAGCGCATGACCTACGCCGAGCTCAATGTGCGCGCCAATCGCCTGGCCCATCGCCTGATCGAGTTGGGTGTCAGCGCCGATACCCTTGTGGGCGTTGCGGTGGACCGCTCCCTGGAGATGATCGTCGGCTTGCTGGCCGTACTCAAGGCCGGCGGCGCTTACGTGCCACTGGACCCGAAATACCCCGCCGAACGCCTTCACTGCATGATCGAGGACAGCGGCCTGCAATTGCTGCTGACCCAGCAGCCGTTGGTGGAGCATTTGCCGATCAACGCAAGCCTGACCCTTGTCTGCCTGGAAACCGACGCCGGCTGGTTGGCCGATTACAGCGCCGAAAACCCCGTGTCGAGGGCGCAGCCGGGCAACCTGGCCTACGTCATGTTCACCTCCGGCTCGACCGGCAGGCCAAAAGGCGTGGGCATCGACCTGGCGTCACTGGCGCGGCATGTGGAAGTGTTCACCGAACTGTTTGCGCTGCACGCCCATGATCGAGTGTTGCAATTCGGCACGTTCAACTTCGATGGTTTTGTCGAACAGCTCTACCCGGCGCTGTGCTGCGGTGCGGCGGTGGTGGTACGCGGCGGCGAACTGTGGGACAGCGACACCTTCTACCAGCAACTGCTTGAGCACGACATCTCCGTGGTCGACCTGACCACGGCCTATTGGCTGTCGCTGGTGCGTGATTTTGCAGACCTGGGCCCGCGTGGCTACGGGCGCTTGCGCCAACTGCACATCGGCGGTGAAGCCATGCCGCCGGAAGGCCTCAGTGCCTGGCGCGCAGTGGGTTTGCAGCATGTGCGCCTGCTCAACACCTATGGGCCCACCGAGGCTACGGTGACTGCCACCGCCCTGGACTGCGCCGCCTATGTCGATGGTCGTGAAGCCTTGCCGTCGATGATGCCGATTGGCCGAGTGCTGGACGGTCGTGCCATCTACCTGCTGGATGCCCACCTCAACCCGGTGCCGGTAGGCGTCGCGGGCGAATTGGTGATCGGCGGGCCGTTGCTGGCGCGAGGGTACTTCAATCGTCCGGACCTGACGGCCCATCGCTTCATTCCCGACCCGTTCTGCCGCGACGGTGTCGGCCGCCTGTACCGCACCGGTGACCTGGCACGTTATCGCGCCGATGGGATGATCGAGTACGTGGGGCGGATCGACCACCAGGTTAAGGTGCGTGGTTTCCGCATCGAACTGAGCGAAATCGAAGCGCGCCTGTTGGCCCAGGCGAGTGTGCGCGAGGCGTTGGTGATCGCCGCGGACAACCAGTTGGTCGGCTACATCGTGGCCAGCCAGGCGCTGTCCGACACCCAGCAGACCGAGTTGCGCGCGGCGCTCAAGGCCGCATTGCGCGAAGAGCTGCCGGACTACATGGTGCCAGCGCATGTGCTCCTGCTGGAGCGCCTGCCCCTGAGCCCCAACGGCAAGCTGGACCGTGCCGCGCTGCCCAAGCCGGATCTCAGCCAACCCCTGGCCGATTGGATTGCACCGGTCACCGAGACGCAACAACGCGTCGCGGCTATCTGGGCCCAGGTGTTGGGCGCCGAGCGGGTCGGGCTCAACGATCACTTCTTCGAAATGGGCGGGCATTCGTTGCTTGCCACACAGGTGGTGTCCCGAGTGCGTCATGGGCTGGGTATCGAAGTGTCGCTCAGGACGCTGTTTGAACAACCCACACTTGGAGATTTTGTCAGCAGTCTGGCCGACGTCAGCACTTCGGCGCCGGCGATGGTGGCGGCGAATCGCGATCAGCCGCTGTTGCTGTCCTATGCCCAGGAACGCCAGTGGTTCCTCTGGCAGTTGGACCCGCACAGTTCGGCCTATCACGTGCCCAGTGCGCTGCGCTTGAAAGGCCCGCTGGACCGTTCCGCCCTGCAACGTGCCTTCGATACCCTGGTGGCGCGCCACGACAGCCTGCGCACGCACTTGCAGCAAGAGGCAGACCGTACGGTGCAAGTGGTCAGCCCACAGGCGCGGATCGAACTGGCGTCGGAATTCACCGACGACGTGCAGCTCAAATCCAGGGTAGAAGCGCTGGTGGCCCAACCGTTCGATTTGCGCCAGGGGCCGCTGATGCGTGTGAATCTCCTGCGACTGGCGGAAGACGAGCATGTGCTGGTGCTGGTGCAACATCACATCATCTCCGACGGTTGGTCCATGCAAGTGATGGTCGACGAACTGGTACAGCTCTACGCCGCCTATAGCCAGGGCCAGCCTCTGCAATTGCCGGCCATGCCGATCCAGTACGCCGACTATGCCCAGTGGCAGCGCGCGTGGATGGAGGCGGGGGAGAAGGCCCGTCAACTTGACTACTGGCGTGAACTGCTTGGCGGCGAGCAACCGGTACTGGAGTTGCCTTTCGATCAACAGCGCCCGGCGGTGCCGACCCATCGCGGTGCGCGGTTGAATATTGCGCTGCCGACGCCACTGATCGATAGCCTCAAGGTACTGGCCCAGCGCGAAGGGGTGACGCTGTTCATGCTGTTGCTGGCCTCCTACCAGGCGTTGTTGCATCGCTACAGCGGCCAGCAGGATATCCGCGTGGGCGTGCCGATCGCCAACCGTAACCGGGTCGAGACCGAGCGGCTGATCGGCTTCTTCGTCAACACCCAGGTGCTCAAGGCCGAGATCGACGGGCATACCACCGTCCGCCAGTTGCTGGCCCAGGTCAAACAGCGCGCGCTCGAAGCCCAAGCCCATCAAGACCTGCCATTCGAGCAATTGGTCGAAGCGCTGCAACCTGAACGCAGCCTGAGCTTGAGCCCGTTGTTCCAGGTGGCGTTCAACCATCACATCAGCCTGTCCGGCCAGCATTTACAGCGCCTGGCACAGCTGGACATGAGCCCGGTGAGCTGGGATGAAACGGCCGCGCATTTCGACCTGACGCTGGATATCGAGGAGTCCCAGAGCCAACTCGGCGCCTCCCTGAGCTACGCCACCGACTTGTTCGCCCCGGCGACCATCGAACGCATGGCCGGCCACTGGCAAAACCTGTTGCAGGCAATGGTTGCCGACCAACAGCAACCCATCAGCCAACTCAACCTGCTGGGCCAGGATGAGCAACAGCACATCCTGCAGTTGTGGAACCAGACCGACGCCGGCTTCTCGGCTACCCGACTTGTTCACGAACTGGTCGGCGACCGCGCCCGCGAAACCCCCGATGCCGTGGCAGTGAAATTCGACGCGCAAACCCTGACTTACGGCGAACTGGACCGCCAGGCCAACCGCCTGGCCCATGCGCTGATCGCCCGTGGCGTCGGCCCGGAAGTACGCGTGGCCATCGCCATGCCGCGCAGCGCCGAAATCATGGTGGCGTTCCTCGCGGTGATGAAGGCCGGTGGCGTGTATGTGCCGCTGGATATCGAATACCCGCGTGATCGCCTGCTGTACATGATGCAGGACAGCCGTGCGAAGTTGCTGCTGACCCACACCAGTGCCTTGCAGCAACTGCCGATTCCCGACGGCCTCGATAGCCTGGCGATTGATCGCACCGAGGAATGGGCCGATCACAGTGACACGGTTCCGCAAATCGAATTGGACGGCGATAACCTCGCCTACGTGATCTACACCTCTGGCTCGACGGGCATGCCCAAGGGTGTCGCCGTTGCTCACGGACCACTGGTAGCCCATATCATCGCCACCGGCGAGCGTTATGAAACCTCGCCTGCCGACTGCGAACTGCACTTCATGTCTTTCGCCTTCGACGGCTCCCACGAAGGCTGGATGCACCCGTTGATCAATGGCGCGAGCGTGTTGATTCGTGATGACAGCCTGTGGCTGCCGGAATACACCTACCAGCAAATGCATCGCCATAACGTCACCATGGCAGTGTTCCCGCCGGTGTACCTGCAACAGTTGGCCGAGCATGCCGAGCGTGACGGCAACCCGCCGAAGGTGCGTGTGTACTGCTTTGGCGGTGATGCCGTCGCCCAGGCTAGTTACGACTTGGCCTGGCGCGCACTCAAGCCGACCTACCTGTTCAACGGCTACGGCCCGACGGAAACCGTGGTCACGCCACTGCTGTGGAAAGCGCGCAAGGGCGACCCGTGCGGCGCCGTCTATGCACCGATTGGCACACTGCTGGGCAACCGCAGCGGCTACGTATTAGACGCGCAACTCAACCTGCAACCCATCGGCGTAGCCGGCGAGCTGTACCTGGGCGGCGAAGGCGTGGCCCGTGGGTATCTTGAGCGCCCAGCACTGACTGCCGAACGCTTCGTGCCGAACCCATTCGGCAAACCGGGTAGTCGCGTGTACCGCAGCGGCGACCTGACCCGTGGCCGCCCGAATGGTGTGGTGGACTACCTCGGCCGTGTCGACCATCAGGTGAAAATCCGCGGTTTCCGTATCGAGCTGGGCGAAATCGAAGCGCGCTTGCGTGAGCAGGACAACGTCGGTGAAACCGTGGTGGTCGCCCAAGACGGCCCGACCGGCAAGCAGCTGGTGGCCTATGTGGTGCCGGCAGAGGCCAACCTGGCCGACCAGGCCGAGTTCCGCGACAGCCTGCGCCGCGCCCTGAAAACCCGCCTGCCGGATTACATGGTGCCGACGCATTTCATGTTCCTGGCGCAGATGCCGCTGACCCCCAACGGCAAACTCGACCGCAAGGGCTTGCCCGAGCCGGACGCCAGCCTGTTGCAACAGGCCTATGTGGCCCCTGAAACCGAGCTGGAACAGCAGGTCGCCGCGATCTGGGCTGACGTGCTGCGCCTGCCGCAAGTGGGCCTCAACGACAACTTCTTTGAAGTGGGTGGCCATTCCCTGCTGGCGATCCAGATCACCTCGCGGGTCCAGGCCGAACTGGGCCTGGAGGTGCCACTGGTGGAAGTGTTCCAGACCGAAACGCTGCGCGCCTATGTCCAGGCCGCCGCCACTTTCCGCGCCGGCAGCGCGGAAGATTTTGATGATCTTCGTGACTTTTTGAGCGAACTAGAGGCGATTTGAACCATGCTTTCCAACCCTAATATCGATCTGGTTTCGCGCTTTCTTCGCCTGCCTCTGGAACAGCGCCAGCAGTTTTACCAGCGCCTGCAAAGCCGGGGCATGAGCTTCGCCCAGCTACCGATTGCCTCGATCCGCGAGGACGGCCAGAAGCTGCCGCTGTCCTACGCCCAGGAGCGCCAGTGGTTTCTCTGGCAGTTGGACCCGGACAGCGACGCCTATCACGTCCCCGGCGCCTTGCGCCTGAGCGGCCAGTTGGACAAGGCCGCCCTGCAACGCAGCTTCGACACCCTGGTGGCACGCCATGAAAGCCTGCGTACGCGCCTGCACCTGGACGCCGATGAGCGTGCCCAAGAGGTGCTGGGCCACAGCGTGATCGAGATCGCCGAAAGCGCGGTCGACGAAGCACACCTCAAGGCCCGCGTCGAAGCTGAAATCGCCCGCCCCTTCGACTTGCAGCAAGGCCCGTTGTTGCGGGTCAGCTTGCTCGCAGTGAATGCAGAAGAACACGTGCTGGTACTGGTGCAGCACCATATCGTCTCCGATGGTTGGTCGATGGGCGTGATGGTGCAGGAGCTGATGCAACTCTACGCTGCCTACAGTCAGGGCCAGGATTGTGCCTTGGCGCCGCTGCCGATCCAGTACGCCGACTATGCGCTGTGGCAACGCAGCTGGATGGAAGCGGGGGAGAAGGCCCGTCAACTGGCGTACTGGCGCGAACTGCTCAGCGGCGCGCAGCCGGTGCTGGAGTTGCCCTTAGACCGGCCGCGCCCGGCGCAACAAAGCTTTCGCGGCGCGCGCCAGGACATCGCGCTGGAGCCGGCACTGGTTGCGGGGTTGAAAGCCCTGGCCCAGCGTGAAGGCGTGACGATGTTCATGCTGCTGCTGGCCTCGTTCCAGGCTTTTCTTTATCGCTACAGCGGCCAGCCGGACATCCGCGTCGGCGTGCCAATTGCCAACCGCAACCGCGTCGAGACCGAGTCGCTGATTGGTTTCTTCGTCAATACTCAAGTGCTCAAGGCCGACCTCGACGGCCAGATGAGCTTCGCCCAGTTGCTGCAACACACCAAGCGCCGTGCGCTGGAGGCCCAGGCCCATCAGGACTTGCCCTTCGAGCAACTGGTGGAAGCGCTGCAACCGGAACGCAGCCTGAGCCACAACCCACTGTTCCAGGTGATGTTCAATCATCAGGCCAGCACTCAAGCAGCCGCGCACGCGCTGCCGGGCTTGCGCGTGGCCAACCTCGAATGGGACACCCGCAGCGCCCAGTTCGACCTGAGCCTGGACACCCAGGAGAGCGGCGACGCGATCTGGGCCTCCCTGACTTACGCCACCGACCTGTTCAATGCCGCCACCGTGGCGCGCATGGCCGAGCACTGGCTGAGCCTGTTGCGCGCTGCCGTGGCGAACACCGCGTTGCCTTTGCAGGACCTGGCGACACTCAACGCCCATGAGCGCGAGCAGATTCTCTCTGAGTGGAACGCCACCGAGCGTGACTACCCACAAGGGCAGTGGGTGCATCAGTGGTTCGAGGCCCAGTCGCTGGCACAACCGGATGCGCCGGCGTTGCGCTTCAACGAGGCGACCCTGACCTATGCCGAGCTCAATAGCCGCGCCAACCGTCTTGCCCATCGCCTGATCGAAGCCGGGGTAGGCCCGGACGTGCTGGTGGGCCTGGCGCTGGAGCGTTCCGTCGAGATGGTCGTGGGCCTGCTGGCGGTGCTCAAGGCCGGGGGTGCCTACGTGCCGTTGGACCCGGAATACCCGCGTGAGCGCTTGGCCTACATGCTCGACGACAGTGGCGTGAAACTGCTGCTGACCCAGGCGCATTTGCGTGAACAGTTGCCGATCCCGGATGGCCTGGACAGCCTGGTGCTGGGCGAGTCGGCCTTTGAGGCCTACAGCGACGCCAACCCTGGCATCGCGCTGGACGGCGAAAACCTTGCCTACGTGATCTACACCTCCGGCTCCACCGGCCAGCCGAAGGGAGCGGGCAACCGCCACTCGGCGTTGCTGAACCGTCTGCAATGGATGCAGGAAGCCTATGGACTGGGCGTCGGCGACACCGTGCTGCAGAAGACGCCGTTCAGCTTCGACGTGTCGGTGTGGGAGTTCTTCTGGCCGCTGATGACTGGCTCACGCCTGGTGGTTGCGGCGCCGGGCGATCACCGGGATCCGGCCAAGTTGATCAAGCTGATCAATACAGAACAGGTCACCACGCTGCACTTTGTGCCGTCGATGTTACAGGCGTTCCTGCAGGATCCGGCGGTGTCGAGCTGCCAAAGCCTGCAACGTATTGTCTGCAGCGGCGAAGCCCTGCCGGTGGACGCCCAGCAGCAGGTCTTCGCCAAGCTGCCCCGGGCCGGGCTCTACAACCTGTACGGCCCGACCGAAGCCGCCATCGACGTGACCCACTGGACCTGCATCGACGAAAGCCGCGACGCGGTGCCGATCGGCCGTCCGATTGCCAACCTCGGGTGCTACATCCTCGACAGCAACTTCGAGCCGGTGCCGGTCGGCGTGCTGGGCGAGTTGTACCTGGGCGGCGTTGGCCTAGCCCGTGGTTATCACCGCCGTCCTTCCCTGACGGCCGAACGTTTTATCGCGCATCCGTTTGTCGGAGGCGAACGCCTGTACCGCACCGGCGACCTGGCGCGCTACCGCGACAACGGCGTGATCGAATACGCCGGGCGTATCGACCATCAGGTCAAATTGCGTGGCCTGCGCATCGAATTGGGTGAAATCGAGGCGCGTCTGCTGGAGCACGACTGGGTCCGCGAGGCCGCCGTGCTGGCGGTTGACGGCAAGTACCTGGTGGGCTACCTGGTGCTGCACAACGCCGGTGATGACTGGCGCGATGTGCTGAGTGCCCACTTGGGCCAACACCTGCCGGATTACATGGTGCCGGCCCAGTGGATGCTGCTGGACCAAATGCCGCTGAGCCCCAACGGCAAGCTGGACCGCAAGGCCCTGCCCAAGCCCGAAGCCACCCACCACTACGAAGCGCCGCAGAGTGGGCTGGAGCAGCAGATCGCCGCAATCTGGGCCGAGGTGCTGGGCGTCGAGCAAGTGGGTTTGAACGACAACTTCTTCGAGCGTGGCGGTGATTCGATCATCTCCATTCAAGTGGTCAGCCGCGCCCGTGCCGCCGGTATCCATTTCACTGCTAAGGCATTGTTCCAGCACCAGACGGTGCGCAGCCTGGCCCGCGTGGCGCAGTTGCAGACGGCGCAGGTGATCGACCAGGGCCCGGTGCAGGGTGAGACGCCGTTGCTGCCGTTCCAGCAATTGTTCTTCGACATGGACCTGCCGGACCGTCACCACTGGAACCAGTCCTTACTGCTGACACCACACCAGCCTCTGCTGGCCGAGCCATTGGAAGCTGCGCTGCAAGCGCTCACCCTGCACCACGACGTGCTGCGCCTGAGTTTCAGCCAGCAAGCCGAAGGCTGGACTGCGCGGCATGATGCGCAACCTGCAACGCTGCTATGGCAGGCCAGTGTGCAGGACGCCGCCGAACTGCACGCCCTGTGCGAACGCGCCCAGCGCAGCCTCGATCTGCAACAAGGCCCATTGTTGCGTGCGGTACTCGCAGAAATGGCTGACGGCTCCCAGCGCCTGCTGTTGATCATGCACCACCTGGTGGTGGACGGTGTCTCCTGGCGGGTATTCCTCGAGGACCTGCAAAGCCTGTATCGCCAGCAGAAATTGCCGGCCAAAACGTCTTCGTTCAAGGCCTGGGCCGAGCGTTTGCAGGCGCATGCCCGCAGCGAATCGATCGAGCCGGAAAAAGCCTTCTGGCTGCAACAGCTGCAAGGCGTGCCTGCCGATTTGCCCTGCCGTGATCCGCAAGGCGCACGTCCCGGCCGTCTGGCCCAGACGGTGGTCAGCCAACTGGACGCCGAACACACCCGGCAATTGCTGCAACAGGCGCCCACGGCGTATCGCACCCAGATCAACGACCTGCTGCTGACCGCCTTGGCACGCGTCATCTGCCAATGGACCGGGCAAGCCTCCAGCCTGATCCAGCTGGAAGGCCATGGCCGCGAGGACCTGTTCGACGACATCGACCTGACCCGCACCCTCGGCTGGTTCACCAGCCTGTTCCCGGTGCGCCTGACCCCAGCCGAATCCCTGGCCGTCTCGATCAAACAGGTCAAGGAACAACTGCGCGCCGTGCCCGACAAAGGCCTGGGTTTTGGCGCACTGCGCTACCTTGGCGACGACGCCACGCGCCAGGCGTTCAGCGCGCTGCCGGTGCCGCGTATTACCTTCAACTACCTAGGCCAGTTCGACGGCAGCTTTGACCAGCCGGACGGCCTGTTCATACCAGCTTCGGAAAACGCTGGCGCCGAACAGAGCCCGGATGCGCCACTGGGCAACTGGTTGACCCTCAACGGCCAGGTGTACGGCGGCGAACTGCAAATGGGTTGGACCTTCAGCCCACTGATGTTCGACGCGCCGCAGATCGAAGCCTTGAGCCAGGCCTTCACCCGCGAACTGACCGCATTGGTTGAACACTGCTGCACGCCTGGCAACAACGGCGTGACGGCGTCCGACTTCCCGTTGTCGCGCCTGAACCAGCAGCAGTTGGAATCCTTGCCGTTGGCCGCCGATGCCGTTGAAGACATCTACACCCTGTCGCCGATGCAGCAGGGCATGTTGTTCCACACCCTGTATGAACAGACTGCCGGCGACTACATCAACCAGATCCGCGTGACGGCCGATGGCCTGGACGTGGCGCGGTTCCAGCAAGCTTGGGATGCCACGGTGCAAGCCCACGATGTACTGCGTAGCGGGTTCTTTTGGGAGGGCCAGCTCGAATGGCCGTGCCAAGTGGTCTACCGCGAGGCTCGGTTGCCGATCGAACACCTCGATTGGCGCGCCATGCCGGAGCGCGAACTGGAATTGCAGAACCTTCAGGAGGCCCAGCGCCGCCAGGGCTTCAATCTGGCCAAGGCGCCCCTGGTGCGCCTGGTACTGGTGCGCACCGATGAGCAACGCCATGAACTGATCTACACCAGCCATCACATCTTGATGGATGGGTGGAGCAATTCGCGGCTGTTCGGCGAAGTGCTGCAACGTTATGCCGGTGTCGCAGTGCCTGAAGCGGCCGGGCGTTATCGCGACTACATCGGCTGGCTGCAGCAGCGTGATGCCGCAGCGACTGAAACCTTCTGGCGCGAACAACTGAGCGTTCTGCAAGCACCCACGCGCCTGGGCAGCAGCCAGCCGACGTCGGCGGACGGGCATGGCGAGCATCAGCTCAGCCTGGATCGCGCACTGACTGAACGGCTTGAAGCCTTCGCGCGCAATCACAAGGTCACGCTCAACACCCTGATCCAGGCGGCGTGGCTGGTCCTGTTGCAGCGCCATAGCGGGCAGTCGGTGGTGTCCTTCGGTGCCACCGTGGCCGGGCGCCCGGCAGAGTTGGCGGGGGTGGAGCAGCAGATCGGGCTGTTCATCAACACCCTGCCGGTGATCTGCGCGGTGGACGCCCAGCAGACCGTGGCCGACTGGCTGCAAGCGGTGCAGGCGCAGAACCTGGCGTTGCGTGAGCATGAACACACCGGGCTGTACGATATCCAGCGCTGGGCCGGGCAGGGCGGTGAAGCCTTGTTCGACAACATCCTGGTGTTTGAAAACTATCCGGTGTCCAAGGCCCTGGAGCAGGGCGGTGGCAGTGGCATCCGTTTCGGCCTGCCGGATTCTCGCGAACAAACCAACTTCCCGCTGACGGTGTTGGTGGATGTCGGTGACACGCTGTCGGTGCAATTCAGCTTTGCGCGTGCGCATTTCAACGCAGTCACAGTGCAAACCTATGGCCGCCATCTGGTCAACCTGCTGCAAGCCATGCTCGACGGCGATCAACAACGCCTGGGCGACCTGACAATGCTGGAGGTGGCGGAACGTCAACAAGTGGTCGTTGACTGGAACGCCACGGCGCAGGACTACCCGTTACAGCACTGTGTGCATCAACTGATTGAACAACAGGTGGCGCGCACGCCAGACGCTGCGGCGCTGGTGTTTGCCGAGCAGCACTTGAGCTATGACGAGCTGAACCGGCGTGCCAATCGCCTGGCTCATCGATTGATCGAGGCCGGTGTGGGCCCGGACGTGCTGGTGGGCCTGGCGGTAGAGCGTTCGATTGAAATGGTGGTAGGCCTGCTTGCGGTGCTCAAGGCCGGTGGCGCCTATGTGCCGCTGGACCCGGAATACCCGCGTGATCGCTTGGCGTACATGCTCGACGACAGCGGCGTGAAACTGCTGCTGACCCAGGCGCATCTGCTTGAGCAACTGCCGATTCCGCAAGGCTTGAATAGCCTGGTGCTGGGTGAAGCCACGTTCGAAGGCTACAGCGACGCCAATCCTGAAATCGCGGTGCACGGCGAAAATCTCGCCTACGTGATCTACACCTCAGGCTCCACCGGCCAACCCAAAGGCGCCGGCAACCGTCATTCGGCCCTGGCCAACCGCCTGCACTGGATGCAGGAGGCTTATGGCCTGGATGTCAGCGATACCGTGTTGCAAAAGACCCCGTTCAGCTTCGACGTATCGGTGTGGGAGTTCTTCTGGCCGCTGATGACTGGCTCACGCCTGGTGGTTGCGGCGCCGGGCGATCACCGGGATCCGGCCAAGTTGATCAAGCTGATCAATACAGAACAGGTCACCACGCTGCACTTTGTGCCGTCGATGTTGCAGGCCTTCCTGCAAGACCCGACGGTTGCCACCTGTCACACCCTGCACCGCATCGTGTGCAGCGGCGAGGCCTTGCCGGTGGATGCCCAGCAGCAGGTCTTCGCCAAGCTGCCCCAGGCCGGGCTCTACAACCTCTACGGCCCGACCGAAGCCGCCATCGACGTGACCCACTGGACCTGTGTCGATGAAGGCCGCGATGCAGTGCCGATTGGTCGCCCGATTGCCAACCTCGGGTGCTACATCCTCGACAGCAACTTCGAGCCGGTGCCGGTCGGCGTGCTGGGCGAGTTGTACCTGGGCGGCATTGGCCTGGCGCGGGGTTACCATCGTCGTCCGGCACTGACTGCCGAGCGTTTTGTTGCCCACCCGTTCGTCAAGGGCGAGCGCCTGTACCGAACGGGCGACTTGGCGCGTTACCGCGAAGACGGTGTGATCGAGTACGCCGGGCGTATCGACCATCAGGTCAAGCTGCGCGGCCTGCGCATCGAGTTGGGCGAAATCGAAGCGCGCCTGCTGGAACACGACTGGGTGCGTGAGGCCGCCGTACTGGCGGTGGATGGCAAGTTCCTGGTGGGCTACCTGGTGCTGCAAAACGCCGATGACGACTGGCGCGATGTGCTAAGCGCTCATCTGGCGCAACAGCTGCCGGACTACATGGTCCCGGCCCAGTGGATGGTGTTGGAGCAGATGCCCCTGAGCCCCAACGGCAAGCTGGACCGCAAAGCCCTGCCGAAAGCCGACGCCAGCCTGCAAGCCCGGGAGTACGTCGCCCCGAACAGCGAACTGGAGCAACAGATTGCCGCGATCTGGGCCGAAGTGCTGGACGTGGAGCGGGTGGGCCTGCACGACAACTTCTTCGAGCTGGGCGGGCATTCCCTGCTGGCAACCCAGGTGGTGGTGCGCCTGCGCGAGCAGTTGCACGCCGAATTCGACGTCAAATCGATTTTCACCACGCCGACCCTGGCCGAGTTCAGTGCCCATGTCGCCGCCCAGCAGACAAATAATTCGCCGGTGCAGGACGCATTGGCTAAATCCTTGGAGGCCCTCAAACGTCTATCAGCAGAAGATTTGGATAAATTGATTTCCTGAGGGGCGTGGCGTGCAAGCATTAATCGAGTCGGTAGGGTCACTTTCGGCGCAACAAAAGAAAGCGCTGGCGGTAATGCTCAAGCAGCAAGGCATCAACCTGTTTGAAATTGCCCCGGTTTTCAAGCGTCAGGAAGGTGAGCCCCTTCGGCTCTCTTATGCTCAGGAGCGGCAGTGGTTTTTGTGGCAGTTGGAGCCGCAGAGCACTGCCTATCACGTGCCAAGGGCTCTGCGCCTGACCGGCCAATTGGATGTGGCGGCGTTGCAGCGCAGCTTTGACACGCTGGTGATGCGTCATGAAAGCCTGCGCACGCATTTGCGGGAGGAGGGCGACAGCGCCTTGCAGGTGATTACCGATCAGGTGCGCGTGGACATTGCCCTGGTTGACGCCCAGGAGTCGGACCTCAAAGGCCTGGTCGAAGCTGAAATCGCTCAGCCGTTCGATCTGCAGCAAGGCCCGCTTTTGCGGGTCAAGCTGCTGCGCCTGGCTCCCCAGGAGCATGTGCTGGTGTTGGTGCAGCACCATATCGTCTCTGATGGCTGGTCGATGCAGGTGATGGTCGACGAGCTGGTCCAGCTGTATGCGGCCAATGTCCAGGGCCATGACCTGCAATTGCCGGCCTTGCCGATTCAATACGCCGACTATGCGCTGTGGCAACGCAGCTGGATGGAGGCGGGGGAGCGCGAGCGCCAGTTGGGTTACTGGACCGGTATGCTCGGTGGTGAGCAACCGGTGCTCGAAATGCCGATGGACCGCCCGCGGCCTGCGGTGCAGAGTTACCTTGGCGCGCGGCTCGACCTGACGCTTGAAGCGTCGCTGGTGGCGGGCCTCAAGACCCTGGCGCAGCGCGAGGGTGTGACAATCTTCATGTTGCTGTTGGCGTCGTTCCAGGCCGTGTTGCATCGCTACAGCGGCCAGGCTGACATCCGAATCGGCGTGCCGGTGGCCAACCGGAACCGGGTGGAAACCGAGCGGCTGATCGGCTTTTTCGTGAATACGCAGATTCTCAAGGCCGATATCGACGGTCAGATGACATTCCGTGAGCTGCTGCACCAAACCCGCCAGCGCGCGGTGGAAGCCCAGGCGCATCAGGACTTACCGTTCGAGCAACTGGTAGAAGCACTGCAGCCGGAGCGCAGCCTGAGCTACAACCCGTTGTTCCAAGTGATGTTCAACCACCAGACCGATACCCAGCGCAGCGGCGGTGGCGGTGGCGTCACCGGCCTGCACGTGCAGGCGCTGGAGTGGGAAAGCAAGACGTCGCAGTTCGACCTCAACCTCGACACCCAGGAATCGGCTGACGGCATCCAGGCGTCCCTGACCTATGCCACCGACCTGTTTGACGCGCCGGGGCTGGAGCGCTTCCTGGCGCATTGGCACCGTTTGCTGCACCTGGTGGCCCAGGATTGCAACGGTCGGGTCGGCGAGCTGCCGTTGCTGGACGATATGCAGTGGCAGCAACTGGTGCATGCCTGGAATCACACGCACCAGGCATTCCCGCAGAATGTCGGGGTGCATCGCCTGCTGGAAGCCCAGGCGCAGGCGCGTCCGGAGGCAACTGCGCTGGTCTGCAATGGCCAGGCGCTGAGCTATGCCGAACTCAACAGGCGTGCCAATCGCCTGGCCCATCGCCTGCGCGCGGCCGGTGTAGGCCCGGACGTGCTGGTGGCCGTCGCGCTGGACCGTTCGGTGGACATGGTGCTGGCCTTGCTGGCAACCCTCAAGGCTGGTGGCGCCTATGTGCCACTTGATCCGCAGTTCCCGGCCGACCGGCTGGCGTTCATGCTCGAAGACAGCCGTGCACGCGTACTCTTGACCGCCGGCGATCTGCACGAGCGCCTGCCACGGGCAGCCGACCAACAGGTGCTGTTCACCAGCGAGTCGGAAGATGCGCGCTACAGCAGTGAAAACCTGCACGTCGAGCTGACCGACGAACACCTGGCTTACGTGATCTACACCTCCGGTTCCACCGGCAAGCCCAAGGGCGTGATGGTACGCCATGGCGCTCTGAGCAGCTTCACACAAGGCATGGCCGGTACCCTGGGCATCGGCGCCGAAGCGCGGTTGCTGTCATTAACCACGTTCTCCTTCGATATTTTCGCCCTTGAGCTCTACGTGCCCCTGTCGATTGGCGCCACAGTGGTGCTGGCGGACAAGGCAGTGTCCCAGGACCCTGAGGCGATCCTGAGCCTGGTGCATGAGCAGGCGATCAACGTGGTGCAAGCCACGCCGTCGACCTGGCGCATGCTGCTGGACAGCGAGCGCCGTGCCTTACTGCACGGGGCCAAGTGCCTGTGCGGCGGCGAAGCGCTGCCGGCCGACCTGGCCCAGCGCATGCTGGCCCAGCAGGGCACGGTGTGGAACCTGTACGGCCCGACCGAAACCACCATCTGGTCGGCGGCCCACCCACTGGTTGAGCCGTTGCCGTTTGTCGGTCGACCCATCGCCAACACGTCGCTGTTTATCCTCAATGCCGAACTCACTCCGACCCCGGTCGGCACCAGCGGCGAACTGCTGATCGGCGGTGTTGGCCTGGCCCGCGGGTATCACGGCCGAGCCGCAATGACCGCCGAGCGTTTTGTGCCTAATCCCTTTGCGCGCAACGGTGAGCGGCTGTACCGCACCGGCGACCTGGCACGTTATCGCGCGGATGGCGTGGTCGAGTACATAGGCCGCGTCGACCATCAGGTCAAGGTGCGTGGCTTCCGTATCGAGTTGGGAGAAATTGAGGCGTGCCTGCGTGAACAGAGCGCTGTCCGTGAAGCGGTGGTGGTGGCCGAAAATGACCAGCTCCTGGCGTATCTGGTGACCCATGCCGTGACTTCGGAAGGCGACCAGGGTGCTCTGCGCGAAACGCTCAAGACCGCGCTGCGCGCCGGGTTACCGGACTATATGGTGCCAGCGCACATGCTGTTCCTGGCACGCCTGCCGTTGACGCCCAATGGCAAGCTGGACCGCAAGGCACTGCCGAAGCCGGATGCCAGCGTGCTGCAAAAACGCTACGTGGCACCAGTCGGCGAGAAGGCCCGGCAAGTGGCTGCGATCTGGGCCGAGGTGCTGGGGGTGCCGCAGGTTGGTCTTGAAGATCATTTCTTCGAACTGGGTGGTCACTCCTTGCTGGCGACGCGCGTCGTGTCGCGGGTACGCCAGGCATTGGCGATCGACGTGGCGCTCAAGAGCCTGTTTGAACAACCGGTGTTGGGGGCGTTTGTACAGGCGCTGGGTGAGAAGGGTGCCGATGTTGCGCAGATGACTCCGGTCAATCGCGAACAACCGTTGCTGCTGTCGTATGCCCAGGAGCGCCAGTGGTTCCTCTGGCAACTGGAGCCTGACAGCGCGGCCTATCACATTCCCGTTGCGTTGCGCCTGCTGGGGACGCTGGACCGCGTGGCCCTGCAACGGGCGTTTGACACCCTGGTGCAACGCCATGAAACCCTGCGAACCGTGTTTTTCGCCGGTGCCGACCAGACCGTCCAGCGTGTGCTCGAACAGGCCACTGCGGTCATCGAGTATCAAGTCCTGACCGCCACCGGGCCTGCCCGGTTGCAGACGCTGGTACAAGAGGAAATCGCCAGGCCATTCGACCTGAAGGCCGGGCCATTGCTGCGCATCAAGCTGCTGCAACTGAACGAGCGCGAGCATGTGCTGGTCATGGTGCAGCACCATATCGTCTCGGATGCCTGGTCGATGCAAGTGATGGTCGATGAGCTGGTGAGCCTGTATGCCGGCTACAGCCAGGGCCTCGAGCCCACCCTTGCACCATTGCCGATTCAATACGCCGACTATGCCCAATGGCAGCGTGGCTGGATGGAGGCGGGCGAAAAGGACCGCCAACTGGCTTACTGGCGCGACCGTCTGGGTGATGTGCAGCCTGTACTGGAACTGCCGCTGGACCGTCCGCGTCCGGCCATGCAGAACTATCAGGGGGCACGCCTGGACCTGGTATTGCAACCTTCGGTGGTCGAGAGCTTGCGCGCTTTGGCGCAGCGCGAAGGTGTGACCATGTTCATGGTGTTGCTCGCGTCCTTCCAGGCACTGTTGTACCGGTATACCGGCCAGTCGGATATCCGCGTCGGCGTGCCGATCGCTAACCGCAACCGTTTGGAAACCGAGCAACTGATCGGCTTTTTCGTCAATACCCAAGTGCTTAAGGCCGAGATTGACGGGCACATGACCTTTGCCCAACTGCTGCAGCAGGTCAAGGAGCAGGCGCTGGGCGCGCAAGCGCATCAGGACCTGCCATTCGAGCAATTGGTCGAGGCCTTGCAACCGGAGCGCAGCCTGAGCCACAACCCGTTGTTCCAAGTGATGTTCAACCACCAGTCGGCTGCGCAAGCCCGGCGCGATGGCCAGCAACTGCCTGGCCTGCATGTGGAAGGGGTGACGTGGGACAGCCACACGGCGCATTTCGACTTGAGCCTGGACACCGAAGAGTCTGGCGAAGGGCTGCTGGCTTCGCTGACTTACGCCACCGCACTGTTCGACGCGAGCACTTTGCAGCGCTTCGCCGCCCATTGGCAGAACGTGCTCAAGCGTGTGGCGGGGAATGCCCAACAGTGTGTCGCCGACTTGCCGATCCTGGGCAGCGATGAACAAGCGCAGATGCTGTACGCGTGGAACCCGCCGCAACCGTCGCGTGCCGCCCACGGCAGCGTGCTGCAAAAGTTCGAACAACAGGTGGCCAGCCATCCCCAGGCCATCGCCTTGATCATGGATCAGCGGCGCATGACCTACGCCGACCTCAACCTGCGGGCCAACCGCCTGGCCCACGCACTGATCGAGCAGGGCGTGGGTGCCGACAGCTTGGTGGGCGTGGCCGTGGACCGTTCGCTGGAGATGATCATTGCGCTGTTGGCGGTGCTCAAGGCCGGTGGCGCCTATGTCCCGCTGGACCCGCAATACCCCCAGGATCGCCTGCAATGCATGATCGAAGACAGTGGCCTGCAGCTTTTGCTGACCCAGCAGCCGCTGCTGGAGCGCTTGCCGATCAGCCCTGGCCTGGCGTTGATTTGCCTGGAAGGGGATCAGGATTGGCTCGCCGAGTATCCGTGCAGCAACCCCGATGTACGGGCGTTCCCCGCGAACCTGGCGTACCTGATGTTTACCTCCGGCTCGACCGGGAGGCCCAAGGGCGTCGGTATCGATCAGGCCTCGCTGGCACGGCATGTCGAGGTGTTTATCGAATTGTTCGAACTGACTGCGGCTGACCGCGTGTTGCAGTTCGGTACGTTCAATTTCGACGGGTTTGTCGAACAGCTGTATCCGGCGCTGTGCTGCGGTGCCGCCGTGGTGGTGCGCGGCGGCGAGTTGTGGGACAGCGACACCTTCTATGCGCAACTGATCGAACATGAGATTTCGGTGGTTGACCTGACCACCGCCTATTGGCACTTGATCGCCCGTGACTTTGCCGAGCGCGGCGTGCGCGATTACGGCCGCCTGCGCCAAGTGCATGCCGGTGGTGAGGCGATGCCGCCGGAAGGGCTTGCCTCCTGGCGTGACGCCGGGTTGGGCCATGTGCGCCTGCTCAACACCTACGGCCCCACCGAAGCGACCGTCACGGTGACTGCCCTGGATTGCGACGGCTACGTGGAAGGTCGCGAGACCGTCACGCAGATGATGCCCATTGGTCGCGTGCTGGACGGCCGTGCGATTTACCTGCTGGATGCCAGCCTGAATCCGGTGCCCGTGGGCGTGGCGGGTGAATTGGTGATTGGCGGGCCGCTGCTGGCACGGGGTTACTTCAACCGCGCCGCGCTTACCGCCGAACGGTTTATCCCCGACCCCTTCGACCCGCTAGGGGGAGGGCGTTTGTACCGTACCGGCGACCTGGCCCGTTACCGCGCCGATGGCGTGATCGAGTACATCGGTCGCATCGACCACCAGGTCAAGGTGCGCGGCTTCCGTATCGAGCTGGGCGAGATAGAATCGCGCCTGCTGGCACAGGACGACGTACGCGAAGCGTTGGTGATCGCCGCCGACCAGCAACTGATTGCCTACCTCGTCACCCCACTGACCGAAGCCGAGCAGCCTGGCTTGCGTGAGCGCATTCGTGCTGTGCTGCGCGATGAGCTACCTGACTACATGGTGCCGGCGCACTTCATGTTCCTGGAACGCCTGCCGCTGAGCCCCAACGGCAAGCTGGACCGGCATGCCCTGCCACGCCCGGAAGCGACTCAGGCGACCGAGCAGTGGGTGGCCCCTATCAGTGCGCTGGAGCAGCAAGTCGCGGCGATCTGGGCGGATATTCTCGGCGCCGAGCGTATTGGCCTGAACGACCATTTCTTCGAACTCGGCGGGCATTCGTTGCTGGCCATGCAAGTGGCTTCACGCCTGCGGCATAACCTGGGGATCGAGTTGCCCTTGCGCGTGCTGTTCGAACAACCGCGCCTGCAGGGGTTCGTGGCCGCGCTGCACACCGAGGGCAAGCGCGGCGGTTCGACGGCGCCGGCGTTGGTTCCCGCGTCTCGCGAGCTGCCGTTGGTGTTGTCCTACGCCCAGGAACGCCAGTGGTTCCTCTGGTTGCTCGACCCCGAAAGCGCCGCCTACCATGTGCCCAGCGCTTTGCGCCTCAAGGGCCGGTTGGACCTGGACGCGCTGCAGCGCAGTTTCGATGCCTTGGTGGCACGCCATGAAAGCCTGCGCACCCATCTGCATCAGGGCGATGAGCAGACCGTGCAGGTGATCCTGCCGCAAGGGCGTGTCGAGATTACCTTGCGTCAAAGCGATGAAGCGCAGGTAAAGGCGCAAGTCGAAGCCGAGATCGCCCGACCGTTCGACCTGCAAGCGGGGCCGTTGCTGCGGGCTACGCTGTTGCGCCTGAGCGACGATGAGCATGTGTTGGTGCTGGTCCAGCACCATATCGTCTCGGACGGTTGGTCGATGCAGATCATGGTTGATGAACTGGTGCAACTGTACAGCGCCTACAGCCAGGGCCAGGAGGCGCAGTTGCCGGCCTTGCCGATCCAGTACGCAGACTACGCCCGTTGGCAGCGCGAGTGGATGGACGCCGGCGAGAAGGAGCGGCAACTGGGCTACTGGCAGGCGTTGCTAGGTGGCGAGCAACCAGTGCTCGAACTGCCGTTCGACCACCAGCGCCCGGCTGAGCAAAGCCATCGTGGTGCGCGCCTGTTTGTAGAGTTGCCACCGACCTTGGTCGCCGACCTCAAAGGCCTTGCACAGCGTGAGGGCGTGACGATGTTCATGCTGTTGCTGGCCTCGTTCCAGGCGTTGATGCATCGCTACAGTGGCCAGGAAGACGTGCGCGTGGGAGTGCCTATCGCCAACCGCAACCGAGTCGAAACCGAGCGGTTGCTGGGCTTTTTCGTCAACACCCAGGTGCTCAAGGCCGATATCGACGAGCAGACCTCAGTGCTGCAATTGTTGCAGCAGACCCGCCGCCGTGCGCTGGAAGCCCAGGACCATCAGGACTTGCCGTTCGAGCAACTGGTGGAGGCACTGCAACCCGAGCGCAGCCTGAGCCTCAACCCGCTGTTCCAGGTCATGTTCAACCATCAAACCGAGGCACGCCTGGGCGCAACCGAGCATCAACTGTCCACTTTGCGTGTCGAAGGGATGGAATGGGCAAGCCATACTGCGCACTTCGACCTTGACCTGGATGTGCATGAAGGTACTGACGGTATCTGGGCCACCCTGGGTTATGCCACCGACCTGTTCAATGCCTCCACCATCGAGCGCATGGCGCGGCATTGGCAGAACCTGCTGCAGGGCATGGTTGCAGACCCACGGAAGAGCATTGGCCAGTTGAATTTGCTCGATCCGGCTGAGCGCCAACAGATCCTGCAACTGTGGGACCGTACTGACGCCGGCTTCCCCGCCACGCTGCTGGTGCACCAGTTGTTCGCCGACCGCGCCCGCGAGACCCCCGATGCCGTGGCAGTGAAATTCGACGCGCAAACCCTGACTTACGGCGAACTGGACCGCCAGGCCAACCGCCTGGCCCATGCGCTGATCGCCCGTGGCGTCGGCCCGGAAGTACGCGTGGCCATCGCCATGCCGCGCAGCGCCGAAATCATGGTGGCGTTCCTCGCGGTGATGAAGGCCGGTGGCGTGTATGTGCCGCTGGATATCGAATACCCACGTGATCGCCTGCTGTACATGATGCAGGACAGTCGTGCGAAGTTGCTGCTGACCCACACCAGCGCGTTGCAGCAACTGCCGATCCCCGACGGCCTCGATAGCCTGGCGATTGATCGCACCGAGGAATGGGCCGATCACAGTGACACGGTTCCGCAAATCGAATTGGACGGCGATAACCTCGCCTACGTGATCTACACCTCTGGCTCGACGGGCATGCCCAAGGGTGTCGCCGTTGCTCACGGACCACTGGTAGCCCATATCATCGCCACCGGCGAGCGTTATGAAACCTCGCCCGCCGATTGCGAACTGCACTTCATGTCCTTTGCCTTCGACGGCTCCCACGAAGGCTGGATGCACCCGTTGATCAATGGCGCCAGCGTGCTGATCCGCGACGACAGCCTGTGGCTGCCTGAATACACCTACCAGCAAATGCATCGCCATAACGTGACCATGGCGGTGTTCCCGCCGGTGTACCTGCAACAGCTGGCCGAGCATGCCGAGCGTGACGGCAACCCGCCGAAGGTGCGTGTGTACTGCTTTGGCGGTGATGCCGTCGCCCAGGCCAGCTATGACCTGGCCTGGCGCGCACTCAAGCCGACCTACCTGTTCAACGGCTACGGCCCGACGGAAACCGTGGTCACGCCACTGCTGTGGAAAGCGCGCAAGGGCGACCCGTGCGGCGCCGTCTATGCACCGATTGGCACACTGCTGGGCAACCGCAGCGGCTACGTATTGGACGCGCAACTCAACCTGCAACCCATCGGCGTAGCCGGCGAGCTGTACCTGGGCGGCGAAGGCGTAGCCCGTGGTTATCTTGAGCGCCCGGCGCTGACTGCCGAACGCTTCGTGCCGGACCCATTCGGCAAACCGGGTAGCCGCGTGTACCGCAGCGGCGACCTGACCCGTGGCCGCCCGAATGGTGTGGTGGACTACCTCGGCCGTGTCGACCATCAGGTGAAAATCCGTGGTTTCCGTATCGAACTGGGCGAAATCGAAGCGCGTCTGCGTGAGCAGGAAAACGTCGGCGAAACCGTGGTGGTCGCCCAGGAAGGACCGACCGGTAAACAGTTGGTGGCTTATGTGGTGCCCGCAGACGGCAGCCTGGCCAACGAAACCGAGTTCCGTGAAACTCTGCGCCGCGCATTGAAAACCCGCCTGCCGGATTACATGGTGCCGACGTACTTCATGTTCCTGGCGCAGATGCCGTTGACCCCCAACGGCAAGCTCGACCGCAAGGGCCTGCCGCAACCGGACGCCAGCCTGTTGCAACAGGCCTATGTGGCGCCGCAGAGCGAGCTGGAGCAACAGCTCGCGGCGATCTGGGCCGACGTGCTGCGCTTGCCGCAAGTAGGCCTGAACGACAACTTTTTCGAGCTGGGCGGTGATTCGATCATCTCGATCCAAGTGGTGAGCCGAGCGCGGCAGGCCGGTATCCGCTTTACGCCCAAGGACCTGTTCCAGCACCAGACCGTACAAAGCCTGGCCGGTGTGGCACGCCAGGGGGACGACGGTTTCGCGATCGATCAGGCGGCCTTGAGTGGCGAAACATTGCTGTTGCCGATCCAGCAGGCCTTCTTCGCCGATGAGATTGCCGAACGTCACCACTGGAATCAGTCGGTGGTGCTCAAAGCCCATGAGCCCCTCGATGCCGGGCTGCTTACCCAGGCCTTGCAGGCGCTGATCATGCATCACGATGCGCTGCGTTCCCGGTTTTTCGAGGGCACGGACGGCTGGCAGGGTATGTATCGCGCCGCCGAGCACCACCAGGCCGATGCCGTGCTGTGGCAAAGCGTGTTGCACGATATCGAAGAACTGGCCGCCTTGGGTGAGGAGGCGCAACGCAGCCTTGATCTTGACCAGGGCCCGTTGATGCGTGCGGTGCTGGTTCAATTGAACGACGGTTCGCAACGCTTGCTGCTGGTCATCCATCATTTGGTGGTGGATGGCGTGTCGTGGCGGATTCTCCTTGAGGACCTGCAAACGGCCTATCGCCAACTCGCCAGTGGCGCCAAGGTGGCGTTGCCCGCCAAGACCAGTTCAACCCGCGACTGGGCGCAGCGGCTTCAGCGATATGCCCAAGGCGACGCACTGACCCGGGAACTGGCGTGGTGGCAAGCCCAATTGCACGGCGCCGAATCTGACCTGCCGGGCGCCAATCCGCAGGCGAGCTTGAGCAACCGGCATGCCGGCAGCGCGATCACACACTTGGACGCCGCTCACACGCGCCGCCTGTTGCAGGATGCACCTGCCGCCTACCGCACCCAGATCAACGACCTGCTGCTGACGGCGCTGGCGCGGGTAATCGGGCGCTGGACCGGACACGATTCCACCCTGATCCGCCTCGAAGGACATGGCCGCGAAGACCTGTTCGAGGAGATCGACCTGACCCGCACGGTCGGCTGGTTCACCAGCATTTACCCGATCAAACTCACGCCGGCTGCAACCCTGGCTGGCTCATTGAAGGGGATCAAGGAACAACTGCGCGCCATTCCCGACAAGGGCATCGGTTTTGGTGCCTTGCGCTACCTTGGCCAGCCTCAGGTACGCGATGCACTGGCAGACTTGCCGCAGCCGCGCATTACCTTCAACTACCTGGGCCAGTTCGATGCGAGTTTTGATAGCCATGAACACGTGGGGCTGTTTGCGCCCTCCGGTGACGCCGCCGGCAGCGATCAGAGCCCGGACGCATCGCTGGGCAACTGGCTGGAAATCAATGGCCAGGTGTACGGCGGCGAGCTGAACCTGAACTGGGGATTCAGCCAGCAGATGTTCGATCCGGTTTGCATCCAGCAGTTGGCCGATGACTACGCCGAAGAGCTCAAAGCGTTGATCGAACACTGCTGCCAGCCCGGACAGGCCGGCGCCACGCCGTCGGACTTCCCGCTGGCGCGCTTGAACCAGGCGCAGTTGGATAGCTTGGGGTTGCCGTTGAACCAGGTCGAAGACATTTACCCGCTTTCGCCGATGCAACAGGGCATGTTGTTCCAATCGTTGTTTGGCCAGGGTTCGGGCGACTACATCAACCAGATGCGCGTGGAGGTGCAAGGGTTGGATGTGGCGCGTTTCCGCGCAGCCTGGCAGGTCGCGCTGGAGCATCACGATATCCTGCGGACGGGTTTCCTCTGGCAGACCGAGTTGGAGCAGCCGTTGCAGGTGGTGTACCGGACGGCGCAGGTGCCGTTTGTCGAGCACGACTGGCAGCAGCGCGCAGACAGTGGTCAGGCGCTTGACGCGTTGGCGCATACCCTGCGAGCCGATGGTTTTGTGCTGGAACAGGCGCCTTTGCTGAACCTGATGGTGGTCCGCACCGGTCCTGACAGCCATCATCTGATCTACACCAACCACCATATCCTGATGGATGGCTGGAGTGCCTCGCAGCTGTTCGGCGAGGTACTGCAACAGTATGCTGGCGAGCCGTTGCGCGCACCGAGTGGGCGCTACCGGGATTATATCGGTTGGTTGCAGGCCCAGGACCCGGTCACCAGCGAGACCTTCTGGAAAGCCCAGTTGGCCGGTTTGCAGGAGCCCACGCGCCTGTCCCGTGGCATCACCCGTGAGTCGGGTGTGCCCCAGGCAAATGGCGTTCATCACCTGATACTGGAGCAGACGGCGACCGAACAGCTCAAGGCTCTTGCCCAGCGCCATAAAGTGACCCTCAATACGCTGGTGCAAAGCGCCTGGCTCTTGCTGTTGCAACGGCATACCGGCCTCGACACCGTCGCGTTCGGGGCCACGGTCGCGGGGCGTCCGGCGGAGCTGGCGGGTATCGAGCAGCAGGTCGGATTGTTCATCAACACGCTACCGGTGGTGGCCGCTCCAAGCCCGCAGTTGAGCGTCGACGCTTGGTTGCAGCAGGTGCAGGAACAAAACCTGCGCCTGCGTGAACAGGAGCACACGCCGCTGTTCGAGATCCAGCGTTGGGCCGGGCTTGGTGGCGAGGCATTGTTCGACAGCATCCTGGTGTTCGAGAATTACCCGGTGTCCGAAGCGCTGGAGCAGGGCTCGCCGGTGGGCCTGCGGTTCGGTGCGATGGACAGCCTGGAACAGACCCACTATCCACTGACCGTGCTGTTGGCCATGGGTGACAGACTGGCGGTGGAGTTCAACTACGCTCACTCTGCATTCGATGCTCAGGAGATCGAGCATCTGGCGGAGCATTTCCAACAGTTGCTGCAAGCCTTGACGCTGCCGCAGATGGAGCGTCTGGCAGACCTGCCATCGCTGCCCGCCGCGCAACGTCATCGGATCGTCGAGGATTGGAACGCAACGGCGCGTGAGTACCCGTTGCAGCGTGGCGTGCATCAGTTGATCGAAGACCAGGTAACCCTGACACCAGAAGCACCGGCTCTGGTGTTTGGTGCACAGCGCCTGAACTACGCCGAACTGAACCGTCGTGCCAACCGCCTGGCGCATCGCCTGATTGAAGCTGGCGTAGGCCCGGACGTGCTGGTGGGCCTGGCGGTAGAGCGCTCCATGGACATGGTGGTAGGCCTGTTGGCGGTGCTCAAGGCCGGGGGCGCCTACGTGCCGCTCGACCCTGAATACCCGCGTGAACGCCTGGCCTACATGCTGGAAGACAGTGGTGTGAAACTGCTGTTGACCCAGGCGCACTTGCATGAACAGTTGCCGATTCCCCAGGGACTGCAAACCCTGGTGCTGGGTGAGTCTGCATTCGAAAACTACAGCGACGCCAATCCAGGGATCGCGCTGGACGGCGAAAACCTTGCCTACGTGATCTACACCTCGGGCTCCACCGGCCAACCCAAAGGCGCCGGCAACCGGCATTCAGCCCTGGCCAACCGCCTGCACTGGATGCAGGAAGCCTATGGTCTGGAGGTCAGCGATACAGTGCTGCAAAAGACCCCGTTCAGCTTCGACGTATCGGTCTGGGAATTCTTCTGGCCGCTGATGACCGGCGCTCGCCTGGTGGTGGCAGCGCCGGGGGATCACCGCGATCCGGCCAAGTTGATCAGCCTGATCAATCAGGAACAGGTCACTACGTTGCACTTCGTGCCTTCGATGTTGCAGGCCTTCCTGCAGGATCCGGTGGTGTCGACTTGCCAAAGCCTGCAGCGCATCGTGTGCAGCGGTGAAGCCTTGCCGGTGGATGCCCAGCAGCAGGTCTTCGCCAAGCTGCCGCAAGCCGGGCTCTACAACCTGTATGGCCCGACTGAAGCTGCAATCGACGTGACCCACTGGACGTGCGTTGAGGAAGGCTGCGATACGGTGCCGATCGGTAAACCGATTGCCAACCTGGGCTGCTACATCCTTGACAGCAACTTCGAACCGGTGCCGGTCGGTGTGTTGGGCGAGTTGTACCTGGGTGGTGTCGGTCTGGCCCGTGGTTATCATCGCCGCCCGGCGCTTACCGCCGAGCGCTTTGTGGCTCACCCTTTCGTCAAAGGCGAACGCCTGTACCGCACCGGCGACCTGGCGCGCTACCGCGCAGACGGCGTGATTGAATACGCCGGGCGTATCGACCACCAGGTCAAGCTGCGCGGCCTGCGTATCGAACTGGGTGAAATCGAAGCGCGCCTGCTGGAACACGACTGGGTTCGTGAGGCCGCCGTGCTGGCGGTCAATGGTGCATACCTAGTGGGCTATCTGGTGCTGCGAGGCGCCGGCGATGACTGGCGCGCAGTGTTGAGCGCTCACTTGGCCCAACACCTGCCGGACTATATGGTCCCGGCCCAGTGGGTGTTGCTGGAGCAGATGCCTCTGAGCCCTAACGGGAAGCTTGATCGCAAAGCCTTGCCAAAGCCTGATGTGGCTCAGCACGACCAGGCTTACCTGGCACCGCAAACCCCGCTGGAGAAAAAGCTTGCGGCGATCTGGGGGGATATTTTGGGTGTTGACCCCGTTGGCCTGCGCGATAACTTTTTCGAACTGGGTGGTCACTCCTTGTTGATCTTGATGCTCAAGGAACGCATCAAAAACGCCAGCGGTGTCAATCTTTCGGTGACCCAGTTGATGCTCAATCCGACAGTGCAAGGGCAAGTCGAGTGCTTGCTTGGTAGCACGCGCCGATCGCTCATCGTGCCGCTCAACAGCGTGGAATCGGGTACGCCGTTGTTCCTGTTCCACCCCAGCTATGGCTCGGTGCATTGTTATAAAGCGGTAGCGCTGGCTCTCAGGGAGCAACGCCCGGTGCTGGGTGTGATCTGCCGAGCGCTGGCAGAAGAGGGCGGCCCGGTGCCTTCCTGGGCGAGTATGGTTGAGGACTACACCGAGCAGTTGATGGTCGCCCACCCGCAAGGCCCGTTCCGCCTGGCCGGTTGGTCGCTGGGCGGCAACTTGGCGCTGGACGTGGCCTACAGCCTGGAACGGGCGGGCAGGGAAGTCGAGCGCGTTGGTCTGGTCGACACACCGCCGCCGCATGACGTCACAGCATTCTGGAAGGAAGACGATGTTATCGACGATCGGCACCTGTCCGATGCAGCGCAGCGGGCTGAGTTGCTCGGCGTGATGTTCCCGTCGCATGCTTTGCAGGTCCAGGCGATCTGGCAGGAGGCCCAAGCGAGCGAACAAGAGCAAACGCGGCAATGGGCGCGATTGGACGCCTGGGCTGAACACACCTTGGGGGAAGCCTATCTGACACTGAAGCACGAACTGCTTGAAGGTTCTGAGGCGCAGGTGTCCTGGGATATCAAGCAAGCGTTGGATCAGCGGTTGCAAGAGGCTCGATATTCGGCGATCACGGCACCGGTACTGTGTTGGTGGGCTGCCCAGAGCAAGGGTGGGCAACATCGCGAGCTGATCGAGTCGAGCCTGCGGGCAGTGCTTGGGCAGATGGCAATCGCGCAATCGATCGTGATCGACACCACCCATGAGCGCATCGTGGACAACCCTGAGTTTGTCAGTAGTTTCGTGGATGTGATGGGCAGATAAGCGGAGGTCGAAAAGCCCCCAATCACGCAAGTGGCTGGGGGTTTTTTATGGGTTGTTCCTGTCGATATGCACAACCTTTTTATTGAGTTTGTGCGGGTAAAGCTTTCCAATAGATGCTGGGTGGCTAGTTGCCAGCTTTTTCCATGGAAGCCCTTTTACTGACCAGGACCTACGACCCGCTATGTACCATGATGAGCGCGAAATTATTGCCGAGCAGATGATCGATAAGCTCGAATCTCAGTGTCCTGGCTACCTGGATGTTTCAGGTGATGACCGGTTGCTGCTGATGTTGATTATCGTCGCGAGGCTTTGGAGCCCGCCCAAGACGCAACTCGACTTGGCTCATGAGCTGTTGCAAAACTCTGTTGTTGCTTCAATGGACCTCAAGAAGCTCGCCCAATTGACGCTACACACTCGGCGCGTCATCGGCTCTGGCCTTGAAGCGGCCGATTTGCTTATCCATCTCGCTGCCAAATTGATAGCGTCGAAGCTGGGGATTGATTACCGGCATCCGAAGTTGGTCGCTGCGCTGGTGGGTACCGTGCAATCGACGTTATCCACGTCCCTGTTGGAGGTCATGCCCAATACTGCCGAGCTTTCGCTGGGTCTGCTCGGCGACGGCCCGAGAAGATCATTTCCAATGGTGGGTAACATCGACAGTTATCTAGGTTGTCTGATCGGTATCCGTCTGGCAGCGGAGGGAATCAAAGCCAACTTCGTCAATCCCGGCCGATACCAGCGCTCCGCTAAAGCGACATTCCTGTTTGACGCTCCGTATGTTGATCAAGAGCCTATGCTCCATGCATTGCACGAGGTGCTGACGCACAACGTTCAAAGTCGTCTGGTGGTGATCCAGAACTGGACACGTGCAAAAACGTCGGGTCTTTGGAAGGAGATGCAGGCGCTGATCCACGGTCGTGCCTACGTCGAGGCGATCATCGATTTCAGCAGCCTCCCTACGGCTTCCGATCACTGCACCGCGATTATTCTCAATACTGGAGGAGTCCAGGATGAGGTGCTCTACGTCGATGTATCCGTGGCCAATACGTCACTGCCCATGGATGGTATAGAGCGGATGCTGCTGGCTGGGTGTATCTACAATCTCTGGCAAGGCCGCCATTTCCATCGTGGGGAGGAATACCTTTCCGTCGAGGTCGTGCGGTTTCTCAACAACTACTTCCTGGACGGTTTCAAGCCCATTCGCGGTTTGTGCAATACCTCGAAAAAGTTGCCCAAGACGATGGGCAAAGCACGCCGTGCCACGGGCGAGTTTGTTAAGACGCTATCAGGTGGCGTTCCTGAGCGAACGTTGACCGACACCAGCAAGATGGTTGCGGATCGACTGACAGCGCGTGCCAAGGCCTGCTGTTGCTATGTGATCGGCAACAATGGCGAGGGCAAGAGTTTCCTGCTCCGCGATATCGTATACCGCTTGGCTGAAGTGAAGACACACAGCATCGGTATCCCGATGTCCCATGCTCATCGATTCCCTCAGGACGATACCTCAGTCAGCGCCTTCTTTGAGTACCGGGGCGCAATCAATAAACGCATCATGCCGAACATCCGCGTGATCTCATCTAGCCCAGACAAAGTTGCGCTCTTGAACGCGTGCCTGGGACTGGTCGGGTTCAGTTTACGCACCTTCCTTACCTTGAAATCCAAATCCGACCTCGACCGCCATGGTGACCCTCGGCGAGATGAACTCGACCTGGCAGTGGAAGAGGACGTCAGGTACCTCAACAGTGATCGCGGTGCGTTCAGTGCGTACACACTCAACTTTGTGCGCGAGAAGTACCGGACGATTGCCTTCGAACATCTCAGCTCCGGCGAGCAAAGCATTCTCAACCTGCTGATCAATATCATCTCTTCGAACGCCTTGAACACTACGTTCCTGATCGACGAGCCTGAAATCAGCTTGCATGTCGGTTGGCAGCAAATCGTGCCGCGCATCCTCACCCTGTTGAGCGAGCGTCTGGGCGCATCGTTTATCGTTGCGACTCATTCGCCCGTCCTCATCGCGAATGCAGCGAAAGACGATATTTGTTATGTGTCCAGATTCGCCGAGTTGAAGGAGATCCCCATCGATGAGCGTCATTCGGTGGAAACGCTGCTGATGGATGGTTTTGGAACATACACCCCGCATAACCGTGAGGTTCATGAGCGGTGTGCGAAGGTGGTGGCGTCAATTATTTCAGCTGTAAACACACCCGATGTCGTTGTTCAGGTGAGCGAAGCCACCGACAAGCTCAAACAGTTCGAAAAGTCCATTCACAAGGAACTCCTGACTGATAGCGACGAACGTACAGCCAGCGATCTGGACCTTGTTCGAAAAACCCTGGGTGCCGTTTCGATGCTGCTTAAACAAAGTGAGGCTAGCCATGGCTGAGTTCACTCTCGAAAAAATGGCAGAGGTCCGCGCACGTTATGAAGGTGAATGCCACGAACGCGAGATTCATCGGCAAAAAACGCTCGAGTATCTTGAGAAGCAAAACACGCTTGCGATCGCAGAGTTCGAGCGGCGAAAAAGCGGGAAGCCTGCCTCCAAAAAAGACCTCTGGACTCAATTGACGGGGTACAGGAAAAACCTCAAGTCTGGTGTAACCGGCCCTTTGATTCGCAAGGCGTTACGAGCATTTCTGGTGACGGAGCAAAATGGTCTGTGCTGTTATTGCCAGCGCCCACTATTAAATATTGCCCATGCCAAGCCCATCGAGCACATTCTTCCTCGGGTGGATTTCGTCCAGTACACCTTTCAATTCTGGAACCTGGCGATTGCTTGTTTTGATTGCAACCAGATCAAACTCGATAAGAACTGGGCGAATGTCGACAAGAAAGCCTTGGACACCTACCCAGGGTTTGCCGAATTTACCGAGATGTATCATCCGAGGTTTCATCCTTTTTCTAAGCACGTGCGGTTCATCCGGGTACAGACAAACGAGCTGCTCATCTCGATCTACATCGGAAATACCGTCCAGGGCCGGCATTTATGCTTGAACCACCTCCAAGAGCTGTCAGCGCGGGAGATCGTACTCAACAGCAATCCGCAACTCAGGATGGCGCTGGAAGTGATCAACGCCGAGGTTGCCGAGACGGAGGGGAACCTGCCGCCGGAACTCAAGGCTTACCTCGAAGCGCTGAATAAATCGACGTCGCAATTGTACGCGCTCGGTACGCCCCCACAAAAAAGCCCCTGACCACTCAAGTGGCCAGGGGCTGCTGTCATTACCCGAACTTAGAAATTCCAGCGCGTAGTCAGCATCACATTGCGTGGGTCACCGTAGTACGCCGAGTTATAGAACCCGATGTTGGTGTAGTACTTCTTGTCGAACAGGTTGTTGACGTTGACCGTGGCGGAAACATTCTCGGTCACTTGGTAACGCGCCATCACGTCCACTAGCCAGTAGGGGTCTTGCGCGAATTTTTCCTTACGGTCTGTGGTGGGGTTGGTCAGCACCTGCCAGCCTTCACCCTGCCAGCGGGCGCCACCGCCCAGGGTCAGCTTGTCCAGCGGGCCGGTGAGCTTGTAGGTGGTGTAGAAGTTGACCTGGTCCTCCGGCTCCCAGGTGGAGACTTTCTCGCCGGTCTGGTCGCGAATGACTTTGTGGGTATAACCGGCCTGCACCTGCCAGCCTGGTGCCAGTTCGCCGGAGATTTCCGCTTCGTAGCCCTTGGTTTTTGCCTTGATACCTTTATAGGGATTGTCGATCAGCGACACGCCGGTGTAGTTCAGGTCGGCCTCTGCACGGTTTTCCTCGTGGACTTCGAAGTACGCCAGGCTTGCATTCAGGCGACCGTCGTAGAACTCACCCTTGAGACCGAACTCGTAGTTGGTGCCTTCGTCCGGCTCGAGCATTTTGTTGCTGGTATCGCGGTACGCGGTTTGCGGCAAGTAGATGTCGGTGTAGCTGGCGTACAGCGAGTAGTTGTCATTGAGGTCATAGACCAACCCGGCATAGGGAATGACTTTGCCGGTGTCCTTGGTGTCGCTGGTGCCGGTTACCTGATAATTGGCAATCCGCGTACCCAGTAACAGGTGCAGGTCGTCCATCAGGCTGAAACGTGCGGTCATGTAGTTACCGGTCTGGCGCGTGGTTTCATCGTTCTTGAAGCCCACTTTGCCCCAATCCGGTTCGATGCTGTCGCCATTCCAGTTGTAGAAATCGTGAACGTTGTTGATGTAGGTCGGGCTGTAGTAGTCCTTGCCCACCCAGTGCGAAGAAGAGATCGACGAGCCGACCACCAGCTCATGCTCGCGACCGAACAGGCTGAAGGGGCCGGTCAGGTACACATCGCCGCTGTCGCTGACGGTTTCACCGGTGAACTTGTTGCCGTAGATTGACGACAACCCGGTCACGGGGTCTGGCCGGGTCAGGGAGCCCAGCGGTGCGTTATAGCCGTTGATCTGGTGGTTGTATTGCCCTTTGGCGACCCACCCATTATCGAAGGTGTGTTCCAGGGTGGCGAACGCGGTGCGCGAGTATTGCTCCCACTTGCTCCACTTGGCGCCGTTGTTGAACGAACGCGGCAAGCTGATCGTGTTACCGGCCCGGTCATAGATGGGACGGCTGCCGGACCAACCGGAGCCTTTTGGGTCGTTGTCCTGATAGTCGGCGCCGACGGTCAGTAGGGTGTCTTCATCCAGGTCGAACTCGAGAATACCGTAGAACACGCTGGTCTTGCGTTCATAGTGATCCATGAACGAATGCTCGTTCTGGTAGGCAGCGACGGCTCGGCCACGGACGTTGCCGGTTTCAGTCAGCGGACCGCTGACGTCTACTTCCGAGCGATACTTGTCCCAGGAGCCCGCGCCGAGTTCGACATGGCCCTGGAACACCGAGGTCGGTTTTTTGCGCACCAAGTTGATGGTCCCGCCCGGGCCGCCGGCGCCGGTCAACAGGCCGGTAGCGCCCTTGAGCACTTCGACGCGGTCGTAGATCGCCATGTCGGTCAGGGTCTGGCCGGCCGAGTAGGGCGCGTTGCGCGTCATCGGGATGCCGTCGTACTGGAAGTTCTGGATGGCAAAGCCGCGTGAGTAGTAGTTGGTACGCTCACTGTCATAGGTCGACACGGTAATGCCCGGTGTGTGGCGCATGACGTTGTCGATACCGGTCAGGCCGAAGTCATCCATGGCCTGGCGCGTGACCACCGAGATCGACTGCGGTGTCTGGCGCGGCGTGAGGACCATGCGTGTAGCGGTCGCGATGGTGCCTGGGGTATAGGAACCCGTACCCTCTGTGACCGTGCCCAACTGGTTGGCCATGACCTGGGTTGCCCCCAGCTCCAGGGCGCCCGAACCAGCGCTAGCGCTGATGGTCACGGCATTGCCTTGCAGGCTATAGCTGACGCCCGTGCCTTTGAGCAGGGCAGTAATGGCCTTGGTCGGTTCCAGCTTGCCCTTTACGGCGAGGCTGTTTTTACCCTGCACATCCGTCGGGCTGTACAGCACTTGCAGGTTGGTCTGGCGTCCGAACTCCTGCAGCGCCGTCCCCAACGGCTGGGCAGGAATGTCGATCTCGATCTCCTGGGCCTGTACATAGCCCGACAGCGGCAGCGCGACCGCCAGGGCCAGCGCACACGGCTTAAGGTTGACGTTCAAGGCCCTGCGCATCGATAGCGCCTTGCTCAGGGGGCTGAGACCGAGTCGTACTGACATGAATGCGTTCTCTTCTATGTTTTTAGGTGGGCAGTTTATAGGTGTTTATTGAGGTCAATTCTCATTACCACTAGTGAGACGTTCCTACCTGAAGAAACCGGAAAAGAAATTCACGCGGGTTCCATTTCATACACCACCTGGCCCGCACTCAGGCGCACCAACTGGTCGGCAATATCGAAATAGCGGTCGTCATGACTGATCACGATGATGGTCTTGCCCAGGCGCTTGAGGTCCGGCAGCAGCTCGGTGTAGAAGACGCGGCGGAAGGCCGGGTCCTGGTCGGCGGCCCATTCGTCGAACACCAGTACCGGGCGTTCCTCCAGCCAGGCATTCACCAGGGCCAGGCGTTTGCGCTGGCCAGTGGAGAGGTCGGTGGTGCTGAACACGCCGTCCTTGACGCTGACCTTGTGCGCGATTTCCAGGCGTTCCAGGTACTTGGCGGCACTGTCCAGCGATTGTGTGGCGCTGCCTTGGACCAGGTCATCGAACAGGTAGTAATCGGCGAAAACCGTGGTGAACAGCTGGCGGTAGTCGTCGCGTGCCGGGTCGGTCACGGTTTCGCCGTTGAGGCGGATTTCGCCGGTGTGGGGTTGATACAGGCCCAGCAACAGCTTGATCAGGGTGGTCTTGCCGCAGCCGTTTTCGCCGACGATAAATACGATATCGCCCTGCTTGATGCTCAGGTTGATCGGCCCCAGGTGGAACGGCTGGCTGCCTTCCACCGGCGGCGGGCTGTACGTCACGCCGCGCAATTCCAGGCTGTTGACCACCGGCGTCGGGGCTTCGCTGCCATCCATCAGCAAGTGCGGCTCGGGGGATGAGAAGCGGTCGGAGAGCTCGGTAATGCGCGCAAAGGCAATCCGCGCCTTGCCGATGATCGGCAAGTAACCCACCACATGCTCCAGCGGGCCTTTCATGTACAGCAATACCAGCACGAAGCCGGTGATCACCGCCGGGTCGGGGTTGGGGTTGTAGGCCTGCATGGCGAGGGCCAGGCCAATGACCACGAAGAACAGCATCGAGCCAAAGGTCTTGGCGACGATATAGATGTTCACCGAGCGCACCTGGATATCGCTGATGCGGTCGGCGGTTTCCTGGATGCGGTGGGTGTTCATGCGATAGCGGCGTGGGCGGTGGATGCGCAGTTCCTTGGCGCCCGAGGCGATCGCGGAGTAGTAGCGTTGCAGTTCGTCTTCCTGGTCGCGGGCTTCGTCGAAACCGCGGATGCCCTTGTGCCCGGCAACAAATTGCACGCTGCTGCCGATGGCGATGGCCACGATCATCATCAGGAACATCGGCACCGACAGGTACGCCAGGTAGCCCAGGCACCCGAGGGTGACGGTGGTGGCGATGGCCAGCGGGGTGAACGCAAAGGAAAAATCGCTGATGGTGTCGACGTCGTGGGTCAGCACCGGAATCAACCGGTGGGAGCGATACCGCTCAATCTGCTCGATGGGCGCTGACAACACCTTTTCACCGAGGTCCTTGCGCAGCGCGGCGATAATCCGCTGGCCCACATAGTTGGTGCCGATATCGGAGACGATCGAACTGGTCAGTGCCAACACGCACAGCGCCGCAAACGTCAGGATCACCCCCTGCGTCATCCCGGTGGACGAGTGCAGGGCGTTATTGATGGTTGCCAGCAACAACGTGATGGCCAGGCCGCCGGCCATGCCCAGGGTGACGGAGACGATCACAATGGTGCGAAAGGGCCTGAGCAATGCGAGCAAACCGTTGAAGGCGCCGCGCTTGGGGTCGGTCATAAATACTTCCCGGAAAATGAAAAAGAGGGGGCTGGGCACACAGACCCTTACCCATGACAAACGAAGGATTGGCGCGACTATTTAGCTCGGCGTGCCCGGCGGTGGCGGTGATGGATAAATTGGGCGGGGCCTGGTTCGTTCTTGTGGTGTAGGCGCACGCGTATTGGCGCGTGCCTGATCTATCCAGCGAGAGCGAGACAATGACGAAAAAGAATCTGGTGTACGTATGGTCCCTGCGCAATGCCGCGGCCGACAAGGCCGGGCAGCCGGTGGCGTACAAGGACCACGAGCGCTACATGATGTCGGTGCTGGAATCCCTGGTGGGGGCGCTGAACGACACGCCGCTGGGCGATGCGTACAACCTGGTGGGGGTGGTGTACGACGATGACGAGCAGAACCCGCGTGACCAGCAATTGGTCCGTGACTACGGTTTTGCCTACCAGCCGGGGCGCCAGTGGCTGTACCCGGCCGACCTGCGGGTGCAGGGGCGCCTGGTCAATGATTTGCTGCTGAGCGTGCCGTCCACTTATCGGCGCCTGCCACGGGGCAGCGCGGAACACATCGCCGGCAAGCAGGACTTCGAACGCCGTCTGCACGACACGCTGGTGGAATTGAAGGCCGATATCGTGGTGCTGGACGGCCTGCTGGTGATCCTCGACGAGCTGGTACGCCCCGGAGCGCCGTTTGCCCGTCGCATCATGAACATCCACCCGGGCATTACCCGCATCGAGTCGCCTTACGAGCGCCGGGGCGCCTATGCAACCTGGAACGCCCTGTACGGCGCGCGTGGGCTGACGGTCACGGACTGGGCCACCAAGGCCACGACGCCTTCGGAGCCGCTGTACCTCACCGGCGCCTCGTTCCACTACGTGGACAACGGCATCGATTCGGGCGAAGTGTTCCACGACGTGCTCAAGACCGAGATCTCGCCGGACGACACCATCCTCGAACTGCGCTGGAACAACTTCAACAACAGCCTGTTCCCGGCGTTGCATGAAGGGTTGGCGTTGCTGGCGCAGAAGGGAATCTAAGCGGGCACGGTTAAGAATGTGGGAGCGGGCTTGCTCGCGAATGCGGTGTCTCAGTCAATGAATATGTCGACTGACACACCGCATTCGCGAGCAAGCCCGCTCCCACATTAGATCTCCTGGGTGTTACAGGTCGCGCACTACGCGGAACCCAATCCAATCCCCCCGCGTCTGCGGGTAGATGGTGTTGCGGTTGCCTGAGCGCGAGAACACCGGCGCTTCACCCCAGTCATTGCCGCGAATCATGTAGCCCTCGCAGTTCGGCTCCATCCACGCACTGCCGTCGGTAGGCGCGCCGACGTAGTTGGGGTGTTCGCAGTCGGCCACGCGCTCGTAGACGTTGCCGTGCATGTCGTACATGCCAAAGGCATTCGGCGGGTAGCTGCCGACCGGCGACGAATAGCTGTACCCATCGGCCGGGCCATAGGTGTTGGCATGCTGGGCGATGCTGTAGTCCTTGCCCTCATCGAACGGGAAGGGGAATGGCCCGGTAGATCCGGCACGCGCGGCGTATTCGCGTTGGGCCTCGCTGACCATGTGGTACTGCTGGCCGGTTTTTTTCGACAGCCAGGCCACGTACTGCTTGATGTCGTCCATGTCCATGCACACCGCCGGCTGGCGTGGGCCCTGGGGGTAGCGCGGCTTGCTGGCGATGCATTCGCGGCCGGGGCGGGTGTCGCCATCGGCGATCTTCACGCCGGTTTGGCGCACGTAGCTGTCCCATTCGCCGGCGGTGATGTGGAAGCGGCTCATGGCGAACGGCTTGGCAAAGGTTACGTCGTGCATCGGGCCTTCATCCGGCTCGCGGCCGACTTCATCCTCGGGCGTGCCCATGGTGAAGGTGCCGGCGGGCAGCACCACCATTTCCGGGCAGTCCTTGCAGTCCTTGAACACTTTGCCGGGTTGTGGCGCGGCGGCCTGGGCGAGGCTTGGCAACAAGGCGGCGCACAGGGCGGTCAGTGCCAATGCCGTGAGGGGTTTGTTCATGGAGTCCTCTCATTCAACGTGGAAAAGGTGTGCGTTACACCCGCTGGCCCAGCAACGTCATGAAGCGCTGGATCTCTGCGGAAGAATTGAGCAGCCCAGGCGCGGTGCGGATCACTGGGCCGACATCACGGTCTACCGCATCGATCACCACGCGGTTTTTCATCATGTAGGCGGCCACGGCGTCACTGTCCTGGCCTTTGACCCTGAAGAAGGTAAAGCCGGCCGACAGCTCGGGGCTGCGTGGTGTGACCAGTTCGATCTGCGGGTGTGCCAGCAGCTGATCTTTCAGTTCGGTGTTCAACGCATGGATACGCGCCTGCACCGGCGCCTTGCCCAGTTGCAGGTGCAGCTTGAAGGCTTCGTCCGCCGCCCAGCGATGCTCGAAGGCGTGGTAGCCGCCTGGGGTCATGATGGTGGCGAAGTCCTTGTCTTCGGAGAAGGTTGGCACCATGGGGGTCACGTACTTGTTTTGCGGGTCGCGGGCGCACACCAGTCCGGTGCCGCGCGGGCCGAACATCCACTTGTGGGTGCCGGCGATGAAAAAGTCGCAGTGCATGTCCGGAAAATCGAGGTTTTCCACGCCAAAGCCATGCACGCCGTCGACCACGTAAAGGATACGGTCCTTGTCGTCACGGTTGCGGTTGTGTTCTTCCACCAGCTTGCCGATCTCGCCGATGGGCAGCTTCACGCCGCTGCCGGACTGCACCCAGGTCATGCCGAGTACCCGGGTGTTGGGGCGGATGTTGCGCTGGATGTTGCCCAGCACCTCGTCGACGGACACGCGGTGGGCGTTGTCGAACAGGCGGATCTTGCGGACCTGGGTCTGCTCCTTGCGCACCCGGAAGTCCAGGCTGAACTCGGTGGCGTAGTGTTCGTGGACCGTGGTGAGGATCTCCTGGTCGGGCCGCACCTTGATCCCGCCATAAATCATCGCCAACCCTTCGGAGGTGCTGCCGGTGAGGGCGATCTGCGGCGGCGTGGCGTTCAGGTAGCGGCCGGCCCACTCGCGTACCTGGCCTTCGCGTTTCCAGGTTTCCTGCCGGTCCCAGTCCATGGCCAGGCCAGGGTTGCGATCGATCTGCGCGCGGTAGCGCTCAATGGCCTCGCGCACCGGCTTGGGGTGCGTGGCCACCAGGAAGTTGGAGAAGTGCAGGTAGTCTGGGTCCTGGTTGAACAGTTGCTTGAGCCCCGTCCATGGGTCATCGGTTGTGTTGGCGGCGAAGGCCTGCGGAAGCAGGGCGGCGCCCAGTGGCAGGCTGGCGGCAAATACACCAGCCTGCTTGAGGAACGTACGGCGGTCGGTCATGGACTGGCTTCTGGATGATTAGCGGTTGGCCAACGGCTTGGCGGCTTTTTGTACCTGGTCCCACACCCGCAGGAAGTTGCCTCCCCACAGCTTGGCGATGTCGGCTTCGGAGTAGCCGCGCTGGATCAGTTCGGCAGTGACGTTGCGTATTTCGCCGACGTTGTTCCAGCCCTGGACGCCGCCGCCATCGTTGAAGTCCGAAGACAGGCCGACATGGTCGATGCCGATCTTGCGCACGGTGTAGTCGATGGCATCCCCCAGGTCCTTGAGCGTGGCCTTGGGTTCTTCATCGAGGATGCCGTAGAGCGCGCTGGCGTACTCGCCGAACTTGTGTTCGGGCCAGGCGGCGATGATCGCGTCGCCCGGCATCAGCGCCACGGCGAGGTTGGGCAGGGGCGGCAGGTCGAAACGGGCGCGCAGGGCGTTGAGCTTGTCTTGGGTCGGCTGGCTCAGCGGGCGCAGGTAAGCGGAGAACCCCACGATCTGCACCACGCCGCCGCTGTTCTTGATCAGTTGCAGCTCTTTGTCGCTCAGGTTGCGCGGGATATCCACCGACGCGCGCGGCGCCGAATGGGACGCCACCATCGGCGTGCGGCTCAATTGCGCCACTTGCTCCAGCGCCTTGGTCGACATTTGCGACACATCGATGATCACCCCCAGGTCATTGAGGCGGTGCACCGCTTGCTTGCCGATGTCCGACAAACCGTCGAGGGCGTCGGTGGAGTCATTGAAAAACGGCAGCGGGCGCGACGAGTCCGACCAGGCGTTATTGCCCACATAGCTGAAACCGAACATGCGCATGCCGCGCGCCGCCCACAGGTCCAGCAGGTTCAGGTCGTTGCCCAGCGGGTAGGCGTTGAGCATGCTGATAAAGATCGCGAACTTGCCTTCGCCATGCAGGCGCCGGAAATCATCCGGGGTGTAGGCGATGGCGACCTGATTGGGGTAGTCGCGCACCATGCCGCTGATGATTTTGTAGCGCACTTCCTGTTCGTTGCGCGCGGCCTCGACAAAACCGTCGGTGGGTTTGTGCGGGGCGTTGGGGCCGTTCCAGATTTCCGGCCAGCCGAAGATGGTCAACGCTGCGCCGGACAAACGCCCGCGTGCCGCCTTGACCAGGTCGAACTGGCCTTCGCCGTCCTTGTCCGCCTCGTTGCCGGCGGTGCCGAAATCCACGGGCACGGTGATATGGCTGTCGAACGACAGCAACCGATCCTGCATTTCATTGGCCTGCTTGATCACCGCCAGCGGGTAACCGGCATTGCCCTTGAACCAGTGATCCCAGACCAGGAAACCGGCTCCGGCACCGATGGCCAGTGCCAGCGGCAAGCCGATATACAGCGCCTTTTTCGAACGTGGTTTTGTCATTGCCATCTCAGTCAGTTGAGGCCTTCGCTATCAGGGAAGAACGAGTGATGGGCGGGGAAATTTAGGCGGGCAGGGCACGCCGGTAAATTTCCCCGGCGTGCAAACGTTCTAGCTCTGATAAAGCCGTTTCCTAAGGTAGACAATGACCATCTCTCGACGTGGGTTCATCGCTGGCCTGGCACTGACAGGTGCCGCTGTGCCGGCAGCCTTCTATGCCCATCGCGAGTTGACGCGCGAAGAAGAATTCCCCATCACCCCCGGCGAAGCCACGGTGGACCTGGCCGACACCGCCGGCCAGCACCTGGCGAACACGCTGCGTGGGGTGTGGGACCTGCGCCTGGAAGGTCGCGACGCCGGCCTCAAAGGGCTACCACTGCAAGATTTGCAACTGCTGCTCGACATCGCGCCCCGTGGGCGCGGTTTGCGCGGTTACCTGGACACCGCCGCCAACCTGCGCGCCGAAGGCGAACCGCGTTACCGCGTGCTCGGTGATCTGCTGACCGGGGAGAGCGCTGTGCTCTACTGGCGCCTGATCGACCGTGATTCGGTCGACGGTACACCCGCCTATGAATTCAAGATGACCCTTGATGAGGTCTGGGCGGCCTTTGCCAACGCTGGCAGCAGCACCCTCAGTGGGCAGATCCTCGACCTGGATCGGCCACTTGCATGGGTTGAGCGCGATAATCGCTTCATCGCCCACAAGCAGTGGTTCCCCGAAGCCCGCCAGCGCATCGGCCTCAACCCGACCCTGCTGGCCTGGCTGATTTCCCCCGAACACCGCCTGTTTCACCAACTGTGGCACGCCACCCGTGACCAGTGGCACAAACTCTCCGAGGAAAAACGCGACGCCCTGCGTGGTATTGGCTGGCAACCCGGCCCACGCGGCCAGGAACGCGATGCCCGGGGTAAACGCAAGGACCGTAACGGCTCAGGTATCGACTTCTTCTTCATGCACCGCCACATGCTCGGCACCGCGCGCTCCATGCAGGATCTGCCCTCGTGGCCGCAATTCCCCGAGCCGCAACCGGCCCTGGAACGCGATCGCCTGGGCTTTCTGCGCTACTTCGACAACCACGACGGCTTCGCGCTGCCGCCCACCTGGCAGGCACCCGATGACAGCGAGTACACCCAGTGGGTCAGCGACATCAAGGCTGCCGAGACTTACCACAGCAACTTCCAGGTGTGGGAATCCCAATACCGCGACCCGCGCTACCTGGCCAAATTCACCCTGGGGCAGTTGGGCTCCGAGATGGAGCTGGGCCTGCACGACTGGCTGCACATGCGCTGGGCCTCGGTGCCGCGCGACCCGTCCAATGGCGCACCGGTGCCCATGGCCCGCGACCCGTCGGACTTCGCCCCACGCTGGTACGCGGCGGAAAACGACTTCCTTGGCGACCCGTTTTCCTCCCACGTCAACCCGGTGTTCTGGCACTTCCACGGCTGGATCGACGACCGCATTGAAGACTGGTTCCGTGCCCATGAGCGCTTCAATCCGGGCGAAGTCCGGCGCATGCAGGTCAACGGCGTCGCCTGGTTCGCGCCGGGGCGATGGGTGGAGGTAGGCGACCCCTGGCTCGGCCCGGACACCCATGGCTGCAGCACCACGCCGGGCTTGCAGATGGGCCGGTCGATGGAGATGGACCCGGAGACCATGAAGCTGGCGCTGCGCATTACCTTTGGCGAAGACGAAGGTATGTTGCAGGGACTGTTCAAGCGCGTACCGAAACGGCCTTGGTATGCGCGGCACCTGAAGTTGAAAACCTCCTGAGTTTGAAACCGGGCGCGTGTTATGGCGAGTGGGACTTGCTGTGGTGAGCCCACTCACCACAACAAGCCCACTCACCACAATAAGCCCGCTCACCAAAGGAATACGGCGTTGCGCAATTGCGATTGAACCAACCCAGATCCTCCTTGTCCCCGCTTCCCATGTCACCCCCCGCCTGTCAAATCCCTTAATTTTCCAAGCCTGCCGGAAGCCTCTCCAGGCCCCCGGCTGCGCCCGCTATTTTTTGGATGCGGGGCGCCCAGCACCCGATTCAAGCGGCAGCTGAAAACGGACTTTCTTCTCCACCGTGACTTATCAGGCAGGTTACCCCATGCAGTTCAGCGAATTATTGGCAGCGATTTCCACCCATGCGATCCGTCTGCAACTGGAAGAAGGCGACCTGATCATCCTCGGTGACGACGAGGCACTGGAGGATGCGCTGTGGGATCAATTGATCGCCCACAAGCCCCGGCTGCTGGCGTTGGTTGCCGAGCATGGCGGTGACTGGCTGAGCCCGGCCTATCGCATCACGCCGGACATGCTCGCGCTGGTCAACCTCGACCAGGCGGCCATCGACCGTATTGTCGCCGCCATCCCTGGGGGCGCGGCGAATGTGCAGGACATTTACCCGCTGGCGCCGCTGCAGGAAGGCATGCTTTACCACCACCTGTCAGCGGAGCAGGGCGACCCCTACGTGTTGCACGCGCAGTTCGAGTTTGACAGCCGCGCACGGTTGCACGCGTTTGCCGAAGCCTTGCAATGGGTGATCGATCGCCACGACATCCTGCGTACCTCCATGGTCTGGGAGCGCCTCGACGAGCCGCTGCAGGTGGTGTGGCGCAAGGCGAGCCTGGTGTGCGAAGCCGTGGAGATCGATGCCCGCAACTACCGCATGGACCTGGGCCAGGCGCCGCTGCTGCGCCTGGTGTTTGCCGAGGACGCACTCACTGGGCGTGTGGCGGCGACCCTGCTGTTTCACCACACCATCCTCGACCACACTGCCCTGGATGTGGTGCGCCATGAAATCCAGCTGTACCTGGCTGGCGAGCAGGCCCTGGCGGGTGAGCCGGTGCCGTTTCGCAGCTATATCGCCCAGGTGCGCCACGGCGTCAGCGAACAGGCCCATGAGGCCTTTTTCCGCGAGATGCTGGCAGACATCGATGAGCCGACGCTGCCTTTCGGGTTGCAGGACGTACAGGGTGACGGGCTGGGCATTGACGAGGCACGTGTCGCCGTCGACAGCGCGCTGAGCCGCCGCCTGCGCACCCTGGCGCGGCCCCTTGGTGTCAGCGTGGCAAGCATGATGCACTTGGCGCTGGCCCGCGTGCTGGGTGTGATCTCCGGCCGTGATGCCGTGGTGTTCGGCACCGTGATGCTCGGTCGCATGGGGGCGGGCGAGGGCGGTGAACGGGCCTTGGGCATGTTCATCAACACCTTGCCCTTGCGCGTGGATGTGGGCGAGCAGGGCGTGCGCGCCGGGGTCAAGGCTACCCACGAACGCCTGACCACCTTGCTCAACCACGAACATGCGTCCCTGGCGCTGGCCCAGCGTTGCAGTGGTGTCGCCGCGCCGACGCCGCTGTTCAGCGCCATGCTCAACTACCGCCACAGCGCCGCCACGGACATGGCCGAGGTGATCGAGGTGGCCGAGGGCATTCGCGTGCTCGGCGCCGAGGAGCGCACCAACTACCCGCTGACGGTCAACGTCGATGACCTGGGTGAAGATTTCGCCCTGACGGTGATGGTCGACGCGTCCATCGGTGCTGCACGTGTCGCCACCTACCTGCACACCGCCCTGGAAAGCCTGGCCAATGCCCTGGAACAACGACCGGATATGCCGCTCAGCGGCCTGAACATCCTGCCCGACGCCGAACGCCACACCCTGTTGCACCGCCTCAATGAAACCCCCGCGCACTACGCTGACACGGCCCTGATCCATCAGCACGTCGAAACCCACGCCGCCGCCCAGCCCGACGCCATTGCCTTGCGCTTCGACAACCAGCGCGTGAGCTACCGCCAACTCAACGAACGCGCCAACCAAGTCGCCCACCGCCTGCTGGCCCAGGGCATCCGCCCCGATGACCGCGTGGCCATCTGCGTGGAACGTGGCCCGGAGATGATCATCGGCCTGCTCGGCATCCTCAAGGCCGGCGCCGGCTACGTGCCGATCGACCCGGCCTACCCGCTGGAGCGCATTGCCTACACCCTGGCCGACAGCGAACCCGTGGCCGTGCTGGTGCAGGCCAATACCCGCCACCTGGTCGGCGACTTGCCGCAGGTCGACCTCAACGGGTTGCGCGGCGAATCCCTCGTCAATCCTCGGGTCAGCCTCAGCCCGGCTCACCTGGCCTACGTGATCTACACCTCTGGCTCCACGGGCCAGCCCAAGGGGGTGATGATCGAACACCGCCAGGTCGCGCGCTTGTTCACGGCGACCGAGCACTGGTTCGGCTTCAACCGCAACGACGTCTGGGCGCTGTTCCATTCTTTCGCTTTCGACTTTTCGGTGTGGGAAATCTGGGGCGCGCTGATGCATGGCGGCCAGTTACTGATCGTGCCGCAACTGGTCAGCCGCTCGCCGGACGAGTGCTACACGCTGCTCTGCGAAGCGGGTGTGAGCATCCTCAACCAGACGCCCAGCGCGTTCCGCCAATTGATCGCTGCACAAGGCCAGAACCCGCAGTCCCATTCCCTGCGCCAGGTGATCTTCGGCGGCGAGGCGCTGGAGCCGGGCATGCTCAAGCCGTGGTACGCCCGAGCGATCAACGCTGGTACGCAATTGGTGAACATGTACGGCATCACCGAAACCACCGTGCACGTGACCTACCGCGCCCTGGAAGCGGCGGATGCGCAGTTGGTCGGTGTCAGCCCGATTGGCGTGCGCATTCCCGATTTGCAGTTGTATGTGCTCGACGCACGCCGCGAGCCCTTGCCGCTGGGCGTGGTCGGCGAGTTGTACGTGGGCGGCGCCGGTGTGGCGCGGGGTTACCTCAACCGGGACGCGCTGACCGCCGAGCGCTTCCTGCCCGACCCGGCCACCGGCCTGCGCATGTACAAGACCGGTGACCTCGGCCGCCTGCGGGCCGATGGCAGCGTCGAATACCTGGGCCGCAACGATGACCAGGTGAAGATTCGCGGTTTCCGCATCGAGCTGGGCGAGATCGAAGCGCGGCTGGCCAGCGCCGAGGGCGTGCGTGACGCCGTGGTGATCGCCCGTGAGGACGAGCCGGGCGACAAGCGCCTGGTGGCCTACGTGATTGCCGACGGCGAGCTGCGTGCCGCCGACCTGCGCGACCACCTGCTGCTGAGCCTGGCCGAACACATGGTGCCCAGCGCCTTCGTACTGCTGGAAAAATTGCCGCTGACCACCAACGGCAAGCTTGACCGCAAGGCACTGCCCGCACCGGACGCCGCTGCGCTGGCCCGCCGAAGCTACGAAGCCCCTCAAGGCGCGGTGGAAACCGCCATCGCCACGATCTGGCAAGACCTGCTCAAGCTCGACCACGTGGGGCGTGACGACAACTTCTTCGAACTGGGCGGCCATTCCCTCTTGGCGGTCAAGCTGATCGAACGGATGCGCCAGGTCGACCTCAGCGCCGACGTGCGCGTGCTGTTCGGCCAGCCAACCCTGGCGGCGCTGGCTGCGGCGGTGGGCGGGCAACAGGAAGTGCAGGTGCCGGCCAACCTGATTACCCACGCCACCACGCACATCACCCCGGACATGATTCCCCTGGTGGAACTGGACCAGGCGGCCCTTGACCACATCATCCAGCAAGTGCCCGGCGGCATCAGCAACGTACAGGACATCTACGGCCTGGCGCCGTTGCAGGCCGGCATTCTTTACCATCACCTGGCAACCACCGAGGGCGACCCTTACGTGTTGCAGGTGCAGTTCAGCTTTAACGACCAGGCGGCGGTGGATGCGTTTATCCAGGCGCTGCACAGCGTGATCGAACGCAATGACATCCTGCGCACCGCGATCCTCTGGGAAGGCCTCAACGAACCGGTGCAGGTGGTGTTGCGCCAGGCCGCGCTGGCTGTCGAGCGTATCGACGAGCCCTTTGCGCGCCTGCAGCAACGCTTCGACCCCCGCCACTTTCGCCTCGACCTGACCCGTGCCTCACTGCTGCGTTTTGCCTACACCGAGGAACAGGGGCGTTTCGTCGGCATTCTGCTGCTGCACCATATCCTGCTGGACCACACGGCCCTGCAGGTGCTGGTGCAAGAGATGAGCGCGAGCCTGTCCGGCAACAGCGCGCAACTGCCCGACGCCGTGCAGTACCGCAACTATGTGGCCCAGGCGCGGCTTGGCGTCAGCCAGGCGCAGCACGAAGCGTTCTTCAGCGAGATGCTCGGCGATATCGGCGAACCGACCCTGGCCTTCGGTTTGCAGGACGTGAATGGCGACGGCAGCGGCATCCTTGAAGCTCACCTGCCCCTGGAACCGGCACTGAGCCTGGGCCTGCGCGAACAGGCGCGGCAGCTTGGCGTGAGTACCGCGAGCCTGGTGCATCTGGCCTGGGCGCAGGTGCTGGGGCAGGTCTCCGGCCAGCAGGCGGTGGTGTTCGGCACGGTGTTGCTGGGGCGCATGCAGGGCGGCGAAGGCGCCGACCGGGCGCTGGGGATGTTTATCAACACCTTGCCGCTGCGCGTCAGCCTCGGCTCCGTCGGCGTTCAGGCCGGCGTGCGCGCCACCCATGCGCGCCTGGCGCAGTTGCTCGGGCATGAGCACGCGTCGTTGTCCCTGGCCCAGCGATGCAGCGGCGTGCCGGGTTCGCTGCCGTTGTTCAGCACCTTGCTCAACTATCGCCACAGTGCACCGGGGCAAGCACCGGGCGACAGCCCGTTTGCAGCCTCCGGCATCCAGATTCTCAGTTCCGAAGAGCGCAGCAATTACCCGCTGGTGCTCAACGTCGATGACCTGGGCACAGGCTTTGCCCTCACTGTGCAAGGCGTGGCGAGCCTGGATGTGCAGCGAGTCGGCGAGTACATGCTCACCGCGTTGCGCCACCTGGTGACGGCGCTGCAACAAGCGCCCACCACACCCTTGCAGGCTGTCTCGATCCTGCCGGCCGCCGAGCGCCACCAGTTACTGGTGGACTTCAACGCCACCGCCCGTGAATTCCCGGCGCACCTCACCGTGCATCAACTTTTCGAAGCGCAAGCGCTGGCCCGTCCGCAAGCGGTAGCTGCGGTGCAGGGGAACCTGTCCTTGAGTTACCGCGACCTCAACCGTCGCGCCAACCGCCTGGCCCATCACCTGCTCAACCAGGGCGTGCAACCGGGCGAAAGCGTGGCGATTGCGCTGCCGCGTTCGCTCGACCTGCTGGTCTGCCAACTGGCGATCCTCAAGTGCGGGGCGGTGTATGTGCCGCTGGACGTCAATGCGCCGGTCGAGCGCCAGGCGTTCATCGTGCAGGACAGTGGTGCCCACCGGGTGCTCACTGGCCTGGCCGACCTGAACCTGGACGCGTTGTCGCCGCGCAACCCCGAGTTGCCTCAGTCGGCCGAAAGCGTCGCCTACATCCTCTACACCTCCGGCTCCACCGGGGCGCCCAAGGGGGTGCAAGTGCCGCACCGTGCCATCTCGCGCCTAGTGCTCAATAACGGTTATGCCGAGTTCAACGCGCACGACCGTGTGGCCTTCGCCTCCAACCCGGCGTTCGACGCGAGCACCCTGGATGTGTGGGCGCCGTTGCTCAATGGCGGTTGTGTGGTGGTGGTCGAGCACGCGGTGCTGTTGTCCCAGGCGGCGTTCGCGGCGTTGTTGCAGGAGCAATCCGTCAGCGTGCTGTGGATGACTGCCGGGCTGTTCCACCAGTACGCCGACGCGCTGATGCCGGTGTTCCGCCAATTGCGCTACCTGATCGTCGGTGGGGACGTGCTTGACCCGCAGGTGATCGGGCGGGTGCTTGAACACGGCAAACCCCAACACCTGCTCAACGGCTACGGGCCCACCGAAGCCACCACGTTTTCCACCACCTTTGAGATCACCCAGGTCGGTGAGGGCGGCATTCCCATCGGCCGGCCGATCGCCAATGCCCAGGCCTACGTGCTGGACGCGCGCCAGCAACCGGTACCGCTGGGTGTGGTCGGCGAGCTGTACATCGGCGGTGCGGGCGTGGCCAAGAGCTATTTGAACCAGCCACAACTGACCGCCGAGAAATTCATCCCCAACCCGTTCGGCGACGGCGTGCTGTACCGCACCGGTGACCTGGCCTGCTGGCAGGCCGACGGCACCTTGCTGTACCAGGGGCGCAATGACCTGCAGGTGAAGATCCGCGGTTTCCGTATCGAGCCCGGCGAGATCGAAACCTGCCTGGCCAGCTTCCCAGGCGTGAAAGACACCGTGGTGCTGGCCCGCGAGGACGAGCCCGGTGACAAACGCCTGGTTGCCTATTACACCGCCAGTGCGGCGCTGGATATTGAAGCCCTGCGTGCCCATCTGCAGGGTCAACTGCCGGACTATATGGTGCCGTCGGCGTATGTGTGGCTGGCGCTGTTGCCGCTCACCGCCAACGGCAAGCTCGACCGCAAGGGCCTGCCGGTGCCGGACCAGAGCGCATTGCTCAGCCGTGGTTTCGAAGCGCCGGAAGGCGAGGTGGAAACCCAACTGGCGCAGATCTGGCAGGACGTGCTCAAGCTGGAGCGGGTCGGGCGGCACGATCATTTCTTCGAACTCGGCGGGCATTCATTGCTGGCGGTCAGCCTGATCGAGCGCATGCGCCAGGTCGGCCTGAGCTGTGACGTACGCGTGCTGTTCAGCCAGCCAAGCCTGGCGGCATTGGCCGCCGCAGTGGGCAGCGGGCGGGAAGTCGTGGTGCCGGCCAATGGCATTCCCACGGGGTGCACGCACATCACGCCGTCGATGCTGACATTGGTGCAGCTCGACCCGACGGCCATCGAGCGTATCGTCGCGAACGTGCCGGGTGGTGCGGCGAACGTGCAGGATATCTACCCGCTGGCGCCGTTGCAGGAAGGCATTCTGTACCATCACATCAGCGCCGAGCAGGGTGATCCGTACCTGCTGCAATCGCGCATGGCGTTCGACAGCCTGGAGCGGCTGCGCGCGTTCATGGGCGCGCTGCAACAGGTGGTCGCTCGCCACGACATCCTGCGTACCGCTGTCGTCTGGGAAGGCCTGGACAGCCCGGTGCAAGTGGTGTGGCGCGAGGCGCAGCTGGTCGTTCAAGAGGTCGCCCTGGACCCGGCGGACGGCGGCATCATCGAGCAGCTGCACGCGCGCTTCGATGCGCGCCATTACCGCCTGGACATCACCCAGGCGCCGTTGCTGCGCATGGTGTATGCCCAAGACCCGCAGCACGATCGAATCGCCGCGATCCTGCTGTTCCACCACCTGGCGCTGGACCACACCGCCATGGCCGTGGTGGGCCAGGAGATGCGCGCGTTCATGTTCGAGCAGGCCCAGGGCTTGCCGGCAGCGGCGCCGTTTCGCAACTACGTGGCCCAGGCGCGCCTGGGTGTCAGCGTGGCGGAGCACGAGGCCTTCTTCCGCGACATGCTCGCGGATGTGGATGAGCCGACCTTGCCGTTCGGTGTGCAGGACGTGCAGGGCGATGGGCGCGACATCGAAGAGGCCGAACAGCCGGTTGACCCGGCGCTCGCTCAGCGGGTGCGCGAACAGGCGCGGCAGTTGGGTGTGAGCGCGGCCAGCCTGATGCACCTGGCGTGGGCTCAGGTGCTGGGGCTGGTGTCAGGGCGTGATGACGTGGTGTTCGGCACCGTGTTGATGGGGCGCCTGCAGGCCGGTGACGGTGCGGACCGCGCGCTGGGCATGTTCATCAATACCCTGCCACTGCGGGTCGATGTGGCGGCGACTGCTGGCATGGCGGTCAAGGCTACCCACGGGCGCTTGAGTGCCTTGCTCGGCCATGAACACGCGTCCCTGGCGCTGGCCCAGCGTTGCAGCGGCGTGGCGAGCACATCGCCGCTGTTCAGTGCGTTACTCAACTACCGCCACAGCGACCCCGACGAAATGGCCCGCGATGGCCATGGCATCTGGGAAGGCGTGCAATTGCTCGGCGGTGAGGAACGCAGCAACTACCCCTTGACCCTGAGCGTGGACGATTTGGGTGAGGGCTTCGGCCTGACCGTGTTGGCGCTGCCGCAGATCGGCGCCCAGCGCCTGTGCGCCTATATGCACAGCGCCGTGGAACAGTTGGTGGCCGCCTTGGAAAGCGCGCCGCAGACGGTGCTCAACCAACTGCCGATTCTGCCGGCGGCGGAGCGTGAAACCCTGCTGCGCGACTTCAACGCCACCCGCGAGGATTTCCCGCACGGGCAGACCGTCCACGGTGCCTTTGAGGTCCAGGCCGAACGCCAACCCCAGGCTGTAGCGGTGCTGCAAGACGGTGAGGCGCTGACCTATGAGCAACTCAACCAACGCGCCAACCAACTGGCCCATCACCTGCTGGACCTCGGCGTACGGCCCGACGACCGTGTCGCCCTGTGCTGCCGTCGCGGCCCGCAGATGCTGGTGGGCTTGCTGGGCATCCTCAAGGCCGGTGCCGGTTACGTGCCCATCGACCCGGCGTATCCCGCCGAGCGTATTGCCTACCTGCTGCACGACAGCGCACCCGTGGCGGTGTTGGCCGAAGCCAGCACCCGCGAGCTGCTGGGCACCGTTGCCACTGTGGATCTGCATGACCCGAGCCTGCAACAGCGCGCCGTCAGCAACCCGCAGCTCAGCGCCCTGACCCCGGCGCACCTGGCCTACGTGATCTACACCTCCGGGTCCACTGGCGAGCCCAAGGGCGTGATGGTCGAACACCATACCGTGGAAAACCTGGTGCACTGGCACTGCGAGGCCTTTGGCCTGGATGCCACGGGGCACACCAGCAGCGTCGCCGGTTTCGGTTTTGATGCGATGGCCTGGGAGGTCTGGCCGGCGCTGTGCGTCGGCGCCACCCTGCACCTGCCGCCTGCCAGCGTCGGTAATGAAAACATTGATGAACTGCTCGCCTGGTGGCTGGCGCAACCGCTGGACGTCAGCTTCCTGCCAACGCCGGTGGCCGAGTACGCCTTCAGCCAGCACCTGCAACACCCTACCTTGCGCATCCTGCTGATCGGCGGCGACCGCCTGCGCCAGTTCACCCAGGAGCGGCGCTTTGCGGTGATCAACAACTACGGCCCCACCGAAGCCACGGTGGTTGCCACCTCCGGCCGCGTGCGCGCCGGGCAGGTGCTGCATATCGGCCGGCCGATCGCCAATGCCAGCGTCTACCTGCTGGACGCGCAATTGCGTCCGGTGCCGGTGGGGGTGACGGGCGAGCTGTATGTCGGCGGCAGCGGTGTCGCGCGCGGTTACCTGAACCGGCCCGACCTGAGCGCCGAACGCTTCCTGCAAGACCCGTTCAACGCCGGGCGCATGTACCGCACCGGCGACCTGGCGCGCTGGTTGCCCGATGGCAATATCGAATTCCTGGGCCGTAACGACGACCAGGTGAAAGTGCGTGGCGTACGGGTTGAGCTGGGGGAAATCGAAAGCCGCCTGGCCGCACTGGACGGCGTCGGCGAAGCGGTGGTGCTGGTGCGCGAAGGCCGCTTGGTCGCCTGGTTCACCGAACAGCAACCGTTGGATATCGACACCCTGCGCGCGCAACTGCAAGCCCAATTGCCCGAGGCATTGGTGCCGGTTGCTTATGTAAAGCTGCACGCATTGCCGCTGACGGCCAACGGCAAGCTAGACCGCAAAGCCTTGCCCGAACCCGATCAAACGGCATTGTTGACGCGTGAATACGAAGCGCCGCAGGGCGAGGTTGAAACGACCTTGGCGCGGATATGGGCCGAGGTGCTGAACGTCGAACCGGTCGGGCGCCATGACCACTTCTTCGAACTGGGCGGCCATTCGTTGCTGGCCGTCGGCCTGATCGAACGCATGCGCCAGGTCGGCCTGAGTGCCGATGTGCGCGTGCTGTTCAGCCAGCCGACCCTGGCGGCGCTGGCGGCTGCGGTGGGCAGTGGCCAGGATGTACAGGTGCCGGCCAACCGTATTCCTGCCGAGTGCCAGCGCATTACGCCCGACCTGCTGACACTGGTGGACCTCGACCAATCGACGATTGATCACGTCGTCGCCCTGGTGCCCGGTGGCGCGGCCAATGTGCAGGATATCTACCCGTTGGCGCCGTTGCAGGAAGGTATTCTCTACCACCACATCAGCGCGGGGCAGGGCGACCCGTACCTGCTGCAATCGCACCTGGCGTTCGACAGCCTCGAACGCCTGGACGCGTTTGCCCAGGCGCTGCAACAGGTGATCAACCGTCACGATATCCTGCGCACCGCCGTGGTCTGGGAAGGCCTGGCCCAACCGCTGCAGGTGGTGTGGCGCAAGGCTGAATTGGTGGTGCAGGCCGATGCCCTTGAGCACCTGCACCAGCGCTTCGACCCTCGTCAGTACCGCGTGCCGATGCACCAGGCGCCCCTGGTGCGCCTGGTGTACGCGCCGGACCCGGCCAACCAGCGCGTGGTCGCGATCCTGCTGTTCCACCACATTGTCCTCGACCACACCGCCCTCGACGGCGTGCGTCACGAAATGCAGGCCAGCCTGCTCGGGCTGCCACAGCCCACGGGTGATGCCACGCCGTACCGCAACTACGTGGCCCAAGCGCGGCTGGGCGTCAGCGAACAGGCGCATGAAGCCTTCTTCCGGGGGATGCTCGGCGACATCAGCGAGCCGACCCTGCCGTTTGGCTTGCAGGATGTGCGCGGCGACGGCAATGCCATCGAGGAGGTTCAGCTCAGCCTGGCGCCGGCGCTCAACCAACGCCTGCGGGCCCAGGCGCGCTTGCTGGGCGTCAGCGCCGCGAGCCTGTTCCACCTGGCCTGGGCGCGGGTGCTCGCCAGCACGTCCGGCCAGGAACACGTGGTGTTCGGCACCGTGCTGTTGGGGCGCATGCAAGGCGGCAAAGGCAGTGACCGCGCCCTCGGCATGTTCATCAACACCTTGCCGTTGCGCGTGGACATCGATGGCAGCGGTGTGCGCATGGCGGTCAAGCAGACCCATGCGCGGTTGACCGCGTTGCTCGGGCACGAGCATGCGTCCTTGGCGCTGGCCCAGCGTTGCAGCGGTGTCGCCGCGCCACAGCCGTTGTTCAGCGCCATGCTCAACTACCGCCACAGTGACAGCCAGCAGGCGCCGGTCTCCCGGGCCTGGGAGGGCATCCAGACCCTGGCCAGCGAGGAACGCACCAACTACCCGTTGACCTTGAACGTGGACGATCAGGGCGACGGCTTCCGCCTCACTGCCATGACCGCCAAGTCGATTGGCGCGCAACGCATGTGCGGTTATCTGCAGGTGACCTTGCAGGGGTTGGTCGAGGCGCTGGAGCAGGCGCCGCAGTTGGCCGTCAACCGCCTGCCGGTGCTGGAGGCGCAGGAACGTCAGCAACTGCTGTCCGGCTTCAACGCCACCGAGGTGGCTTACGACCTCGATCAGACCTTGCACGGCCTGTTTGAAGCGCAAGTGACGCGCACACCGGACGCCATCGCCGTCAAGGCAGGCGACCTGGCATTGACCTACGCCGAACTGAATGCGCAAGCCAACCAATTGGCGCATCACCTGATCGAAATGGGCGTTCAAGCCGATTCGCGGGTGGCGATCTGCGTGGAGCGTGGCCTGGACATGGTGGTCGGCCTGTACGCGATCCTCAAGGCCGGTGCGGCCTATGTGCCGCTGGACCCGGCGTATCCGCTGGAACGTATCGCCTACATGCTGGAAGACAGCGCGCCTGTGGCGGTGCTGGCCCAAGGCGCTACGCGTGGTTTGCTGGGCGACGCGCCGGTGATCGATCTGGACCGCCCGACCTGGCAACACCACGCCATCGACAATCCCCGCGCACAGGCCCTCAGCGCCTATGTGATCTACACCTCCGGCTCCACCGGCCAACCCAAGGGCGTGATCAACGACCACCCCGGCGTGGTCAACCGCCTGCTATGGATGCAGGACGCCTACGGCCTGCAGGCCCACGACCGGGTATTGCAGAAAACCCCGTTCAGCTTCGACGTGTCGGTGTGGGAGTTCTTCTGGCCGCTGTTCACGGGTGCCTGCCTGGTCATGGCGCGTCCTGGCGGGCATAAAGACCCGGCCTATCTGTGCGAGGTGATCGCCGCTGAACAGATCACCACGTTGCATTTTGTACCGTCGATGCTCGACGTATTCCTGGCCCACGGCGATGTCAGCCAGGCGGCCGGCCTGCAACGGGTGATGTGCAGCGGCGAAGCGTTGCCGGGCAGTCTTGTGAGGCGTTTCAAGCAGCAACTGCCGGGCATCGGCCTGTACAACCTGTACGGCCCGACCGAAGCCGCCGTCGATGTGACCGCCTGGAACTGCGCGCGCCCGGACGTGCCGGACAACACGCCGATTGGCAAACCCATCGCCAACACCCGCATGTACGTGTTGGATGGGCAAATGCAGCCGGTGCCCCTGGGCGTGGTGGGCGAGTTGTTCATCGGCGGCGTGCAGGTGGCGCGGGGCTACCTCAATCGTCCCGAGTTGACCGCCGAACGTTTCCTCAAGGACCCGTTCACTGATGGGCGCCTGTATCGCACCGGCGACCTTGGGCGTTACCTGCCCGACGGCAATATCGAGTACCTGGGCCGCAACGACGACCAGGTGAAAATCCGTGGCCTGCGTATCGAGCTGGGCGAGATCCAGGCGCGCCTGCTTGAACATCCCCAGGTCAATGAAGCCGCCGTGGTGGCCCGCGATGATCGGCTCGTCGCCTACTACACCGGCGTCCGGGCCACCGAGCTGCGCGAGCACCTGTTGCAGCACCTGCCGGACTTTATGGTGCCCGCCCTGTTCGTGCACTTGGACGCGCTGCCCTTGAGCCCTAACGGCAAGCTCGACCGCAAGGCACTGCCGGCGCCGGGCAGCGAGGCGCTGACCGTGCGCGAGTACGAAGCCCCGGTGGGCGATACCGAAATCCTGCTGGCGCAGCTATGGGCCGAACTGCTCAATGTGGAACGGGTAGGGCGCCAGGACAATTTCTTTGAACTGGGCGGGCACTCGCTGCTCGCCGTGAGCTTGATCGGGCGCTTGCGCCAGGAAGGCATGGAAGCCGATGTGCGCGCGTTGTTTGAACAGCCGACCCTGGCCGGCTACGCCGCAATGACTGAACGAATGGAGATCGTCCTGTGAGCATTCTTGAACTGCTGGCGACGCTGAAAACCAAGGACGTGCAGCTCACGCTCAAGGGTGAGCAGTTGTCGGTACAAGGCAACAAACACGCGCTGAGCGACCCGTTGATCCTCGCCGCCCTGCGCGAGCACAAGCCGGCGCTGATCGAACTGATCAAGGCCGGTGAATATTCGGCCGCCAACGAAGTGCCGGCCAATGGCATCCCGGCCGGTGCGCAACACATCACCCCGGCCATGCTGACCCTGTCTGATCTGAGCCAGGAGGAAATCGACCGTATCGTCGCCACCGTCGACGGCGGTGTGGCAAATATCCAGGACATCTACCCGCTGGCGCCGCTGCAGGAAGGCATCCTGTTTCACCACGTCAGCACTGAGCAGGGCGACCCCTATGTGATGCAGTCGCAGTTCGCCTTCGACAGTGTCGAGCGTTTCGACGCGTTTGCCCTGGCGTTGCAAGGGGTGATGGACCGGCACGACATCCTGCGCACCGGCGTGGTCTGGGAAGGGCTGCGGCAACCGTCGCAAGTGGTATGGCGCACGGCGCGCCTGCCGGTGCAGGCCCTTGCGCTGGACCCGGCCGACGGCGATATCGCCGCCCAGTTGCACGCACGTTTCGACGCTCGCCATTACCGCCTGGACGTGACCCAGGCGCCGCTGCTGCGCCTGGCCTGGGCCAGGGACCCGGCGCAGGGGCGCATCGTCGCTATGCTGCTGTTCCATCACATGGCCCTGGACCACAGCGCGCTGGAAGTGGTGCGCCATGAAATGCAGGCGTTTATGCACGGGCACGCCAGGCAACTGGGCCAGGCAGTGCCGTTTCGCAACTACGTGGCGGCGGCGCGCCTGGGTGTCAGCGAGCAGCAGCATGAGGCGTTTTTCCAGCAGATGCTGGGTGATGTGGTCGAGCCGACCTTGCCCTTCGGCTTGCAGGATGTGCAAGGCGATGGCCGTGGCATCACTGAACGCGACTGGCCGTTGGCGGATGCGCTCAACCAGCGCCTGCGCGCCCAGGCCCGCGTGCTCGGGGTCAGCGTCGCCAGCCTGTTCCATCTGGGCTGGGCCCAGGTGCTGAGTGTGCTGGCCGGCAAGTCCCAGGTGGTGTTCGGCACCGTGCTGATGGGCCGCCTGCAAGGCGGGCATGCCACGGACCGCGCCTTGGGGATTTTCATCAACACCTTGCCGTTTCGCGTGGACGTGGGCGAAGGCGACCTGCGCAGCGCGGTCAAGGCTACCCATGCGCGCCTCACCGGGCTGTTGCGCCACGAACACGCGCCCCTGGCGTTGGCGCAACGCTGCAGCGGGGTGGTGGCGCCGACGCCGTTGTTCAGTGCGTTGCTCAACTATCGCCATAGCGGCACAGGCACTAGCAGCGAAGCCGTGGCGGCGTGGCAGGGCATCGAGACATTGCGTTCGGATGAGCGCACCAACTACCCGCTGACCCTGAGTGTCGATGACCTGGGCGAAGGGTTTATCCTGCGTCTGCTCGCCACCCACCAGGTCGATCCGCAGCGCGTCTGCACCTACCTGCAAACCGCCCTGGAAAACCTGCTGACCGGCTTGGAGCAAGCGCCCGACACCGCGCTTAACCAACTGTCGGTGGTGCCTGCGGACGAACAGCAGTTGCTGTTGGAGCACTTTAACGCGACCCACACGGATTTCCCCCAAGGCACCACCCTGCACGGGCGCATCGAGGCCCAGGCCGCGCTCACGCCCGACGCTGTTGCCGCCGTGTATCAGGGCCGCCAGCTCACCTATGCCGAACTCAACCAGCAAGCCAACCTGCTGGCCCATCACTTGCTGGCGCTGGGGGTCAAGCCCGACGACCGCGTCGCCATCGTCGCCCGCCGTGGCCTGGACACCCTGGCCGGCCTGTTGGCGGTGCTCAAGGCTGGTGCGTGCTATGTGCCGGTAGACCCGTCCCACCCGGCCGAGCGCCTCAACTACCTGCTCAGCGACAGCGGCCCGGTGGCGGTGTTGACCCAGCAGGCCTTGCTGGAGCGCCTGCCGGCCCTTGAGGTGCCAGTGATCAACCTCGACCGCTTCACCTGGCAGCACCATTCGGCGAGCAACCCCAAGGTGGCGGTCACGCCGTCCAACCTTGCGTATGTGATCTACACCTCCGGCTCCACCGGCCTGCCCAAAGGCGTGATGGTGGAACACCACACCGTCGCCAACCTGGTGGACTGGCATTGCAGCACCTTTGACCTGTGTGCCGGGCGCCACACCGCCAGCGTCGCCGGGTTCGGTTTTGACGCGATGGCCTGGGAAGTCTGGCCGGCGCTTTGCGTGGGCGCGACCCTGCACCTGCCGCCGGCCCGGGACGGCGCCGAGGATGTCGACGCACTGCTGGCCTGGTGGTGCGCGCAGCCGTTGGACGTGTGCTTCCTGCCCACCCCGGTGGCCGAGTACGCGTTCAGCCAGCAGATCGAACACCCGACGCTGCGTACCCTGTTGATCGGCGGTGATCGCCTGCGCCAGTTTGGCCGGGCGCAGCGCTTTGACCTGATCAACAACTACGGCCCCACTGAAGCCACTGTGGTCGCCACCTCAGGCAAGGTCGAGGCCGGCCAGCCGTTGCACATCGGCAAACCTGTCGCCAATGCCACCGTGTACCTGCTGGACGAACAGCAGCGGCCGGTGCCGCTGGGCGTGGCGGGGGAGTTGTACGTCGGCGGCAAAGGCGTGGCGCGCGGCTACCTCAATCGCCCCGAGTTGACCGCCGAACGCTTCCTGCGTGACCCGTTCAACGCCGGGCGTATGTACCGCACCGGTGACTTGGCGCGCTGGTTGCCGGACGGCAACCTCGAGTACCTGGGCCGCAATGACGACCAGGTGAAGATTCGCGGCATGCGCATCGAGCTGGGCGAAATCGAAACCCAACTCAACCAGTTGGCAGGCATCCAGGAAGCCGTGGTGCTGGTGCGTGAAGAGCGGCTGGTGGCGTATTTCACCGAAAACCGCCAGCTCGACCCGTTGGCCGTGGGCGATATCCGCGCCCACCTGGTGGCGCACCTGCCGGACTACATGGTGCCGGTCGCCTACGTCAAATTGGACGCGCTGCCCCTGACCGCCAACGGCAAGCTCGACCGCAAGGCCCTGCCGGCGCCGGACATGGCCGCAGTGTTCACCCGCGAGTACGTGGCCCCGGAAGGTGAAATCGAAAGCGTGCTGGCGCAGATCTGGGCCGATGTGCTGCACGTGGAGCGTGTGGGGCGTCGTGACCATTTCTTCGAACTGGGCGGGCACTCGTTGCTGGCCATGCGCATGGTCTCGCAGATTCGCCAGCGCCTGGGTGTCGAGTTGCTGCTCGGCGACTTGTTTGCGAATGCCGAACTGGCCGCCGTCGCCGAGGTGCTGGCCCGGTCCGGTCGCAGCACCTTGCCGGATATCCTCCCGGCCAATCGCGATGAACAGGTGCCGCTGTCTTTTGCCCAGCAGCGCCTGTGGTTCCTGGCGCTGATGGAAGGGGCCAACACCGCCTACAACATTCCCATTGGCCTGCGTCTGCGCGGGCAGTTGCATGTCGAGGCGCTGCAACGGGCCTTGGCCCGTATCGTCGCGCGCCACGAAACCCTGCGCAGCCGCTTTGCCCAGCACGGCGATGACGCCCGAGTCCTGATCGTGCCCGCCGAAGACGTGCTGCCCCTGCAAGTGCAGGACCTGCGCCGCCATCCGCAACCCCAGCAGGCGCTGGACGCATTGATCCACGGCGAAGCCTCGGCCCCCTTCGACCTGGAGCGCGGCCCGTTGCTGCGTGGGCGCTTGGTGGTCATGGCCGACGATCACCATGTGTTGCTGCTAACCCTGCACCACATCGTCTCCGATGGCTGGTCCATGGGCGTGCTCACCCGTGAACTGATGGCGCTGTACCAGGCGTTCAGCCACGGCCAGGCAGACCCGTTGCCGCCGCTGCCGATCCAGTACGGCGACTTCGCCGTGTGGCAGCGCCTGTGGCTCAGCGGTGAAGTGCTGCACCGCCAGAGCGCCTATTGGCAGCAAGCGCTGGCGGGGGCGCCGGCCTTGCTCACCTTGCCCACCGACCGGCCGCGACCGGCGCAGCAGGACTACGCCGGCAGCAGTGTCGAGATACGCCTGGACGAGCGCCTCACCGCCGGGCTCAAGGCGCTCAGCCAACGCCACGGCACCACGCTGTACATGACCTTGATGAGCGCCTGGGCCTCGTTGCTTGCGCGGTTGTCCGGGCAGCAGGAGGTGGTGATCGGTTCACCCGTGGCCAATCGCACGCGCAGCGAGGTGGAAGGCCTGATCGGCCTGTTCGTCAACACCCTGGCAGTGCGTGTCGACACCGCTGGCGAGCTGACCACCGAGGCATTGCTGGCGCGGGTCAAGGCCCAGGCCCTGCAAGCCCAGGCCCATCAGGACCTGCCGTTCGAGCAAGTGGTGGAAGTCACCCGCCCGCCGCGCAGCCTGGCCCACAGCCCGCTGTTCCAGACCCTGCTGACCTGGCAGGACAGCAGCCCGCCGACTTTGGCCCTGGGCGACCTGGCGTTGGAAGGCATTGTCGAGAACAGCCACTTTGCCAAGTTCGACCTGTCCCTGGACCTGGCAGAAGTGCAGGGCACCCTCATTGGCGCGTTGGAGTACGCGGTGGCGCTGTTTGATGAGTCGACGGTGCAGCGTTTTGTCGGCTACTTCACCCGCGTGTTGCAGGCCATGGTCGATAACGACCAGGCCGTGCTGGCGCATGTACCGCTGGTGGGTGAACGCGAACGCCAACACCTGCTGTTCGACTTCAATGCCACCGAGGTCGATTACAACCTCGACCAGACCTTGCACGGTCTGTTCGAAGGGCAGGTGGCGCGTTCGCCGCAGGCTACCGCCGTCAAGGCGGGTGATCGGATACTGACCTATGCCGAGCTGAATGCGCGGGCCAACCAGCTGGCGCATCACCTGATGGAAATGGGCGTTCAAGCGGATTCGCGGGTGGCGATCTGCGTCGAACGGAGCCTGGAAATGGTCATTGGCCTGTACGCGATCCTCAAGGCCGGCGCCGCCTATGTGCCGCTGGACCCGGCGTACCCGCTGGAGCGTATCGCCTACATGCTGGAAGACAGCGCGCCTGTGGCGGTGCTGGCCCAAGGTGCCACGCGTGGGTTGCTGGGCAACGTGCCGGTGATCGACCTGGACCAGCCGACCTGGCAGCACCAACCCGTCGACAACCCCCAAGTGGCCGGGGTCAGCGCCTATGTGATCTACACCTCCGGCTCCACCGGCCAGCCCAAGGGCGTGATCAATGACCACCCTGGCGTGGTCAATCGCCTGCTGTGGATGCAGGACACTTATGGCCTGCAGGCCCATGACCGGGTATTGCAGAAAACCCCGTTCAGCTTCGATGTGTCGGTGTGGGAATTCTTCTGGCCGCTGTTCACCGGCGCTTGCCTGGTAATGGCGCGCCCTGGCGGCCATAAAGACCCGGCGTACCTGTGCGACGTGATCGCGGCCGAGCAGATCACCACGCTGCACTTCGTGCCGTCGATGCTGGACGTGTTCCTGGCCCATGGTGACGTGAGCCAGGCGGCCGGTCTGGTGCATGTGATGTGCAGCGGTGAAGCCTTGCCGGGCAGCCTGGTGCGGCGCTTCAAGCAACAGCTGCCGGGTAGCCAATTGCACAACCTGTATGGCCCGACCGAAGCGGCCGTCGATGTGACGGCCTGGAACTGCGCTGGCCCGGTGACGCCGGACAACACACCGATTGGCAAACCCATCGCCAATACCCGCATGTACGTGCTCGATGCCCAGTTGCAGCCAGTGCCCTTGGGCGTGGTCGGCGAGCTGTTCATCGGCGGCGTGCAAGTGGCGCGTGGTTACCTGAACCGGCCGGAGCTGACCGCCGAGCGCTTCCTCAAGGACCCGTTCACCGACGGCCGTATGTACCGCACCGGAGATGTTGGCCGCTACCTGCCCGACGGCACGCTTGAGTACCTGGGGCGCAATGACGACCAGGTCAAGATCCGTGGCTTGCGTATCGAACTGGGGGAAATCCAGGCACGCCTCACCGACTGTCCGTCGGTCAATGAAGCCGCGGTGATCGCCCGCGACAATCGGTTGATCGCTTACTACACCGGCACGTTCAGCGAAATCGACGCGTTGCGTGCGCAGTTGCTGCAGCATCTGCCGGAATTCATGGTGCCAGCCATTTTCGTGCACCTCGACACCTTGCCCCTGAGCCCCAACGGCAAGCTCGACCGCAAGGCGCTGCCCGCGCCAGGCCTGGATGCGGTGGTGGTGCGTGAGTATGAAGCGCCCCAGGGCGATACCGAAATTGCCCTGGCCAGCCTGTGGGCCGAGTTGCTCAACGTGGAGCGCGTGGGCCGTCACGACAACTTCTTCGAACTGGGCGGCCACTCGTTGCTCGCGGTAAGCCTGATGGGGCGCATGCGTCGCCTGGGGTTGTCGGCGGATGTGAAGGTGTTGTTTGGTCAGCCCACCTTGTCGGCCTTGGCGACGGCGCTGGGTGGGGGCCGTGAAGTGGCGGTGCCGGTCAACGGCATTGCGGCCGATTGTGCCTATATCACCCCGGACATGTTGCCGTTGATCCAGCTGGATCAGCCGGCCATTGCACGTATCGTCGCCTGCATCCCGGGTGGCGCGGCGAATGTGCAGGATATCTACCCGCTGGCGCCGTTGCAGGCCGGCATGCTGTATCACCACCGCGCGGTGCAGACCGGTGACGACTATGTGCTGCGTGCGCAGTTTGCGTTCGACAGTCGCCAGCGCAGGGAGGCCTTTACCCTGGCCTTGCAGGCGGTGATCCAGCGTCACGACGTGCTGCGTTCGTCGTTCCATTGGGACGGCCTGGAAGAACCGGTGCAGGTGGTGTGGCGCGAAGCTTCGCTGCGTGTCGAACACGGGTCGGTGCCGGAACGTCTCGACCTGTCCCAGGCGCCGTTGATGCGCCTGGTGGTCACCGACGACAATGCCACGTTGCTGTTCCATCACCTGGTGATGGACCACGTTGCGTTGGAGATCCTGCAACACGACATGCAGGCGTACCTGTCGGGCACGCAACACACATTGGGTGCGGCGGTGCCGTATCGCAACTACGTGGCCCAGACCCGCCTGGGGGCGGACGATCACGAGGCATTCTTCCGCGAGATGCTCGGTGACATCGATGAGCCGACCCAGCTCGACAGCCTGGGCCGCGCGGAACAGGTGCAACGCGCTCTCGACCTGGCCTTGAGCCAGCGCCTGCGCAACAGGGCACGCCAGGCCGGTGTGAGCGCCGCAAGCCTGATGCACCTGGCCTGGGCCCAGGTACTGGGCAAGGTCTCGGGGCGCGATCAGGTCGTGTTCGGCAGCGTGATGCTTGGCCGCCTGCAAGGCGGTGAAGGTGCCGAGCGGGCCATGGGTGTGTTCATCAATACCTTGCCGCTGCGGGTCGACCTGGGTGAACACTCGGTGCGCGACGCCCTGCGGGCGACCCACACACGCCTCAGCCAATTGCTCAGCCATGAGCAGGCGCCACTGGCGTTGGCCCAGCGTTGCAGCGGTGTGCCGGTGACGACGCCGCTGTTCGATACCTTGTTCAATTATCGCCACAGTGCGCCTCAGGCGGCGGCCGAGGCGTGGCAGGGCATTCGGTTGCTCAAGGCCGAGGAACACAGCAACTACGGGCTGTCGGTGAGCGTGGATGATCTGGGGGAGGGGTTCTCCCTGAAAGTAGTGGGGCAGGGCGCGCGGCGGTTGTGTGGCTACCTGCAGATTGCCGTGGAACAGGTGGTGCAAGCGCTGGAACAGGGCAATGCGGTGGGCATCAGCCACTTGCCGATCCTGCCAGCCGCCGAATGCCAGCAGCTGCTGGATTTCAATGCCACCACGCGGCCTTTCCCGCGCGAGCACACCGTGCAGCGCCTGTTCGAGGCCCAGGCCCAGGCACGTCCCGCTGCGTTGGCGGCCCGGCATGGCGAGCAGTCCTTGAGTTATGGCGAACTCAACAGCCGCGCCAATCGCCTGGCCCATCACCTGCTTGGCCTCGGGGTGCGGCCTGGCGACAGCGTGGCGATCCTGCTGCCGCGCTCGCTGGACTTGTTGATCAGCCAATTGGCCGTGCTCAAGTGCGCCGCCGCGTATGTGCCGCTGGATATCAACGCCCCCGCCGAGCGCCAGGGGTTCATGCTGCACGACAGCGGTGCGGCCTGGCTGTTGACCCGCAGTGATACGCCCGTTGACTACCCCGCGCAGCGCCTGGACCTGGACACTGTGGTCCTCGACCCGCAACCCAGCCACAACCCGGACCTGTCGCAGTCCTCCGACAGCGTGGCGTACATCATGTACACCTCCGGCTCCACCGGCACACCCAAGGGCGTGTTGGTGCCCCATCGCGGCATCACGCGCCTGGTGCTCAACAACGGCTACGCCGACTTCAACGCCAGCGACCGTGTGGCCTTCGCCTCCAACCCGGCGTTCGACGCCAGTACCATGGACGTGTGGGGCGCGTTGCTCAACGGTGGCCAGGTGCAGGTGATCGACCACGCCACGTTGCTCGACCCGGCCGCCTTTGGTCTGGCCCTGGCGGATGCAACGGTGCTGTTCGTCACCACGGCGTTGTTCAACCAATACGTGCAACTGATTCCCCAGGCCCTGGCCGGCTTGCGCATTCTGCTGTGCGGCGGCGAGCGTGCCGACCCGGCGGCATTCCGCAGCCTGTTGGCGCGCGCGCCGGCGTTGCGCCTGGTGCATTGCTACGGGCCGACCGAAACCACCACTTACGCCACCACCTATGAAGTTCGCTCGCTCGCACAGGCGGCGCAAAGCGTGCCGATTGGTCGGCCGATCGGCAACACCCAGGTCCATGTGCTGGATGCCCAGTTGCAGCCGGTGCCCTTGGGCGTGACCGGTGAAATCTGCATCGGTGGGGACGGCGTGGCCCTGGGGTACCTGAACCGCCCTGACCTGACGGCTGAAAAGTTTGTGCAGGACCCGTTCAACGCCGGCGCCTTGACGTACCGCACCGGCGACCTCGGCCACTGGACGGCGGACGGCCTGTTGGAATGCATCGGGCGCAATGACGATCAGGTGAAGATCCGTGGCTTCCGTATCGAACTGGGCGAGATCGAAGCGCGACTGGCCACCTTTGCGGGTATCCAGGAGGTGGTGGTGCTGGCGCGCGAGGACGCTCCGGGAGACAAGCGCCTGGTGGCGTATTTCACCTGGGCCGATGAACCCGTCGATATCGATAGCGTGCGCGCCTACCTGCAAGGCCAGTTGCCGGAGTACATGCTGCCGTCGGCCTTTGTGCCACTGGCGCAGCTGCCGTTGACGGCCAACGGCAAGGTCGACCGCAAAGCCTTGCCGGTGCCGGTCCTGGAGGCCTTGAGCCGCCGCGATTTCGAAGCGCCGATCGATGCCCTGGAGCAGCGCCTGGCAGGGTTGTGGGCCGAGGTGCTGAAGCTGGAACAGGTAGGTCGGCATGACAGTTTCTTTGAATTGGGTGGGCATTCATTGCTGGCGATCCGGCTGGTCAGCCTGATGGAGGACGCCGGGTTGCAAGTGTCGCTGGCCGAGCTGTTCCAGCACGCCAGCGTCGCCTCGGTGGCCGCGATGCTGCGCCAGCGTACCGACGCGCCAGTGCGCGACACCTCGGTGATCACGGTGCGCGGCAGGGGTGCGCAGGCGCCGCTGTTCCTGGTGCACGAGTTCAGTGGCATGGATGTTTACTTCCCGGCGCTGGGCCAGCACCTGCCCGGTGACTACCCAATCTACGGCCTGCCGGGCGTGGCCCTGGGGGAACCGCACCTGAACACAATGGAAGGCCTGGCAGCGCGGCTGGTCGGGTTGATTCGCGGCCTTCAACCCCATGGACCTTATCGCCTTGCCGGCTGGTCGTTTGGCGGCGTGCTGGCCTATGAAGTGGCGATGCAACTGCTGGGACAGGATGAAGCGGTGGAGTTCCTCGGCCTGATCGACAGCTATGTGCCGCGCATGACCGACCAGGGCAAGGCGCGCTGGAACGGGCCGGATGCACTCAAGCGGCACCTGCTGTTGCAGTGCACGGCGTATTGGACAGCACAGGGAGGTGTGGATGAACTGGCGAGGCTTGGGCAATTGGAGGCGCAGCTTGGACAGCTGGACTTTGCGCGCCTGCTGCAACGTTGTCGCGATGAAGGTGTGCTGCACGCGCAAATGGCGGCGGCTACGGACGCGGACCTCTTGAACTACATCGAGCGCGAAGTCGGCCACGGCCATGCATTGGCGCACTACAGCCTGTTTCCGTTGCCGGTGGCGGTGCATCTGTTCAGTGCGAGCGAGCGCCCGACCGAGTTGTCACGGCGCAGTGAATCCCTGGGCTGGAGCGATGCCCTGGCGCCGGGGCAGCTGCGCCGGGTGCAGGTGCCGGGGGATCACCAGAGCATGATGCAGGCGCCGCATATCCAGGCATTGGGCCAGGCACTGAGCGAGGCGTTGGCAACGAGTGCGGCGCAGGTTCAGGAGCCGCATCAACCCTTGCTGCGCATTCAGAGTGGTCGGGCGGGGTACGCGCCGGTGTTCTGCGTGCCAGGGGCGGGGGACAGCGTCACCGGGTTTGTAGGCCTGGGTGAAGCGCTGGGCCGCGAGTGGCCGCTGTTTGGCTTGCAGCCGCGTGGGCTGGACGGTGAAGCGGTGCCCCATAGCCAGGTGGAAGCGGCAGCGCGGTGTTACTTGGCGGCGCTGGAGCAAGAGTGCCCGCAGGGGCCGGTGCACCTGGTCGGGCACTCGTTTGGTGGCTGGGTTGCGCTGGAGATGGCGTTGCGGTTGCAGGCGGCCGGGCGCGAGGTGGCGTCGTTGACGGTGATCGACAGTGAGGCGCCTGGCGGGGCTGGGAAGGTGTACACCACGACAGCGGCGTTGATGCGCTTGATTGAGGCGATGCAGTTGTCGGCTGGGAAATCGCTGGGGATTGATCCGGGGGATTTTGCCGCGTGTGATGAGGTGGCGCAGCGGCGCCAGTTGCACGCGGGCATGGTCGGTGTCGGGTTGTTGCCGGGACGTTCTGCGGTGGATGCGATGGAGGGGCCGGCGCGCACTTATGCGGCGGCGTTGCGTACAGAGTATCGGCCTGGTGCGCGGTTCAAGGGCGTGGTGCGGTTGGTGTTGGCTGAGGATCCGGCGCTGGACGCGGCGGGGAATCAGCGGGAGCAAGGGTTGATGATTGAGGGGTGGCGACGGCAGGGGAGCGGGTTGCAGGTTGGGTATGGCGGGGGGAATCACTTTACGTTGCTCAAGGCGCCCAATGTGGTTGGGTTGGCGCGTTGGTGGGTGGATGGGGTTGTTGTCGGGGAGGTGGTGTCTTGAGCGGGTTGTTTGGGTACATAGCCGTTTCTTCGGTAACGGCTAACCCGGCGTCCTACCGGGTTACCCACGCTCCAAAGCCTGCGTTCGGCCAGCGTGGTTTTACGGGGCGCCGAAGATCAAAAGCCAAAGCGCGGCGGCCTGGTAGCCGACCGGCTTCTGGAAGCTGGTCTCGGTCCAAATGTGGGAGCGGGCTTGCTCGCGAAGGCGGTGCGTCAGCAATTACATCTCTAACTGATCCACCGCTTTCGCGAGCAAGCCCGCTCCCACAATTTAGATCTCCTAAATCAGGCAGATATCAAACGGCTCTGGCTCTGTTTTTGATTTTGATCTTAGGCGCCCCCCAAATCACTGTCGGATTACGGGCACACCGAGCCTAAGCGAGGTGCCGGGTGTTGGGGCAAGAGCCTTTTGCTTACTTTTGGGCTTTTCAAAAGTGAGCCGCCGTAAGGGCGGAACCATAAGCGGCCGTTACCCAAATAACGGATATGTACACGATCAAAGGTCACCCATGGAAACGTCAAAGTTACGCAAACTAGGAATGCTCACGGCAATCACAGTCGCCATAGGCCTGATCATCTACACGGTCCAAGCTCCCGCCGACGCCCCCCAATACCTGACCGCCACCGCCGAACGCGGTGACATCGAAAACGCCGTCCTCGCCACAGGCCTGCTCGAAGGCATCAAACAGGTCGACGTGGGCGCCCAAGTCTCCGGCCAATTGAAATCCCTCAAGGTCAAGGTCGGTGACAAGGTCAAGAAGGGCCAATGGCTCGCCGAAATCGACCCGCTGATCCTGCAAAACACCCTGCGCAAAGCCCAGGTCGATGAAGAAAACCTCCAGGCCCAACGCCGCGCCACAGCGGCCCAACTCAAGCAAGCCAAGTCAGTGTACGAACGCTACAAGGGCCTGCAGGATGACGAATCAGTGTCGCGCCAGGATTTCGAAGACGCCGAGTCCACCTTCCAAGTGCAACAAGCCAACCTCTTGTCCCTGGACGCCCAGATCAAAAGCGCCCATATCCAGATCGACACCGCCAAGGTCAACCTGGCCTACACCCGCATCGTCGCGCCCATCGACGGCGATGTGGTAGGCATCGTCACCCAGGAAGGCCAGACCGTGATCGCCAATCAACTGGCGCCCGTGCTGCTCAAGCTGGCGGACCTGGACACCATGACCGTCAAGGCCCAGGTCTCCGAGGCCGATGTGATTCATATCAGTCCCGGCCAGCAGGTCTACTTCACCATCCTCGGCGAGGCCGACAAACGCTACTACGCCAAGCTGCGCGGCACCGAACCGGCACCGCAAAACTTTCTCGAAACCCAGACCGCCGGCACGCCCAAGCAGAACACGGCGGTGTTCTACAACGCGCTGTTCGATGTGCCCAACCCCGATCACCGCCTGCGCATCGCCATGACCGCCCAGGTGCGTATCGTGCTCGACACGGCCCAGGCTGCGTTGATGGTGCCGGTGGCGGCACTGGGTGCACGCAACAACGACGGCAGCTACTCGCTGCGGGTGCTGGACGCCAAGGGCAAGGCGGTGTCGCGGGCGGTGAAGACCGGGATCAACAACAACGTCAAGGTGCAGATCCTCGACGGCCTGGCCGAAGGCGACAAGGTGGTGATCGGCGACGCCACGCCAGCCGTGGCGGGGAACTGACGCATGACCCAGCCACTGTTGGAACTCAAGGGCATCACCCGTAGCTTCATGGCCGGCGAGCGTGAATTCATCGCGCTCAAGGGCATCGACCTGACAATTCATGCCGGGGAAATGGTCGCGATCATTGGCGCCTCGGGGTCCGGTAAATCGACCCTGATGAACATCCTCGGCGGCCTGGATTACGCCAGCGCCGGCAGCTATAAAATCAACGGCATCGAAACCCGTTCATTGGGTGATGAGCAGTTGGCGGAACTGCGCCGCGATTACTTCGGGTTCATCTTCCAGCGCTACCATTTGCTGGCGCACTTGAGTGCCTTGCACAACGTGGAAATGCCGGCGATTTATGCCGGCACACCGGAAACCGCGCGTCACAGCCGGGCGCGGGAGTTGCTTGCGCGCCTGGGTCTGGCGGGGCACACCACCCACCGTCCCAGCCAGCTCTCGGGGGGGCAGCAGCAACGGGTGAGTATCGCCCGCGCGTTGATGAACGGCGGCGAAGTGATCCTCGCCGACGAACCTACCGGCGCCCTCGACACCCACAGCGGCAAGGAGGTAATGCGCATCCTCGCCGAGCTGCACGCGGCCGGGCACACGGTGATTATTGTCACCCACGACCCCAAGGTCGCGGCGAATGCCCAGCGCATTGTCGAGGTCAGTGATGGCGAGATTGTCAGCGACAAGGCCAACGACAGTGTCGGCCTGGAACTGCCCAGCGAAACCCCGATAGAGCCCAAGCGCAGTGGCGCCCGGCGCCTGGTGGCAAGCCTGGGGTTGTTCAAGGAGGCCTTCAACATGGCCTGGGTTGCGCTGGTGTCCCATCGCATGCGCACATTGCTGACCATGCTCGGTATCGTCATCGGTATCACCTCGGTGGTGTCGATCTCGGCCATCGGTGAAGGCGCCAAGCGCTATGTGCTCAAGGACATCCAGGCGATCGGCAGCAACACCATCGATATCTTTTCCGGCACCAGTTTTGGCGACAGCCGTGCTTCGGCTATCGAGACGTTGATGCCGTCGGATGTGGATGCGTTGAACCAGTTGTATTACGTCGACAGCGCCACGCCGGTGGTGGGCCGCAACCTGTTGCTGCGTTTTGGCAATATCGACCTGGACGCCCAGGTCAATGGCGTGAGCGAGCGCTATTTCAAGGTCAAGGGGCTCAAGCTCGAAGCCGGTATCGCCTTCAGCGAAAGCGACGCACGACGCCAGGCCCAGGTGGTGGTGATCGACCACAACACCCGGCACCGCTTGTTCGGCCCAAACGTCGACCCGCTGGGCCAGGTGATCCTGGTGGGCAACCTGCCGTGCACGGTGATCGGGGTGACCGCCGACAACAAGAATATGTTCGCCGCCAGCAAAGCGTTGAACGTATGGGTGCCCTATGAGACGGCGGCGGGGCGTTTGCTTGGGCAGCGCCACCTGGACAGCATCACTGTGCGCATCAAGGACGGCCAGCCGAGCAAGGTGGTGGAAGACAACGTCAACAAGCTGATGCTGCAACGCCACGGTACCAAGGACTTCTTCACCAACAACCTCGACAGCATCATGCAGACCGTGCAGAAAACCAGCCGCTCCCTGGCGCTGTTGCTGTCGTTGATCGCCGTGATTTCGCTGCTGGTGGGCGGTATCGGGGTGATGAATATCATGTTGGTGTCTGTCACCGAGCGTACCCGCGAGATCGGCATTCGCATGGCGGTCGGCGCGCGCCAGTCAGACATTCGCCAGCAGTTCCTGGTGGAAGCAGTGATGGTGTGCCTGATCGGCGGGCTGATCGGGATCTCGCTGTCCTATGCCCTGGGCTTTCTGTTTTCGTTGTTCGTGAAGGAATGGGAAATGGTGTTTTCCCTGGGCTCGATCATCACGGCGTTTGCCTGCTCGACGTTGATCGGCATTGTGTTTGGCTTTGTGCCGGCCAGGAATGCGGCGCGGCTGGACCCGATCGAGGCGCTTGCCAGGGATTGAGGTTTGTCAGCCAATAGAGATTAAATGTGGGAGCGGGCTTGCTCGCGAATGCAGTGTGTCAGTCAACAGATTCATTGGCTGAACTACCGCATTCGCGAGCAAGCCCGCTCCCACATTTTGAACAGGTATGTCTTAAAAGCCTGTGTTGTCCTCAGTGGCATACATCCATCGCAACAACGAATGCCGCCCGCTGATCCCCAGTTTGATCGACGCGCGCTTCAGGTAGCTCTCGATGGTGTTGACCTTCAACGCCAACTGCTCCGCCAACTCCGGCGCGGTCCGCCCGGCGAGCAGGCCCACGCACACCTCAAGCTCACGGTTGGAGAGGGTCAACCCCGACTGTACCAACCGTTCTTCGATGCGCCTGCGCAGGGTTTCGAGGCCCTGGTTTTCCGGCACCACCGCGTCGCTGTCCTGACGGCAGGGCTGGATCGCGGCGATGTGCTTTTCGACCATGGGCAACAGCAAGGTGGAGAAGTCCTGCAGCATGCTGCGTTCCTGCGGCGAAAAACTCTCGGACTGGTGTGTGCGGTACACCGACAGCACATAGCGCACGTCATCCCGGCGCCGGGTGAGGTGCAGTTCTGCTGCGGGTTGTTCTTCGTCGAGGGTCGCGACCGAGTCGGTATAGATCGGGCTGATCTTGCGACGAGTGTGCCCGTCGGCGCTGATCTGCAATTGCGTGATATGGGTGGCATCCACGGCCAGTTGAGTGAGGATGAGGTCATGCAGCATGCGTGGAAAATGGCGGCTGCCGGTGCTGGCGATGACCTTGCCAATATGAGGGAACAACTGTGCGTTCATCAATTCGTCCATGAGGCGTGCAGGTATTCGGCTTCATAGCGGCGGGGATTTAAAGTGCAAGCCAATGCGAATAACCTAGCGTAATAGTCCTTCCCGCCGGAACCTATGCTAGTACAGCCTGGCGGCGGGAAGGGGATCCAATCCGAAAAAATCAGATTAAAAGCTCACAAGCTTAGAAGGACGCGTCAGGGTATGGCTGCACTTGGCCAGCGCCTGCTGCACATCCGCCAGCAGGTCGGCGATATCTTCCAGGCCCACCGACAAGCGCACCAACCCTTCGCTGATGCCGTGTGCCGCCCGTTGCTCCGGGGTGTAGGTGGAATGGGTCATGCTCGCCGGGTGCTGGGCGAGTGACTCGGCATCGCCCAGGCTGACGGCGCGGGTGAACAGCTTGAGGGCATTCATGAAGCGCCGGCCGGTGTCGATTCCGCCTTTGAGTTCAAACGCGATCATGCCCCCAGGCAATTTCATTTGCCGCGTCGCCAATTCGTATTGAGGGAACGAGCGTAGCCCGGGGTACGTCACCCACTCCACGGCCGGGTGCGCCTGCAAGGCTTCGGCCACCGCCTGGGCATTGCTGCAATGGCGGTCCATGCGCAGGGCCAGGGTCTTGAGACCACGCATCAACAGCGAGGCGTCCTGGGGCGACATCACCGCGCCGGTCAAGTCCTTGAGGCCTTGCAGGCGAATCCGCTGGGCCAGGGCCTGGCTGCTCACGGCGATGCCCGCGGTGATATCGCCGTGGCCGCTGAGGTATTTGGTGGCCGAATGCACCACCACGTCGGCACCCAGGTCCAGTGGGCGTTGCAGGTAGGGTGTGCAGTAGGTGTTGTCGACCACCACGGTGACATTCGGCTGTTGGTGGGCGAGGGCGGCCACGGCGGCGATGTCCACCAGCTGCAGGGTGGGGTTGGCCGGGGTCTCGCAATAAATCATGCGGGTGGCGGGGCTGAGCGCGGCTTGCAGGGCCGCCAGGTCCGTGAGGTCGACATGCCGCACCTTGATGCCGAATTCGCCGATGCCATGGTGCAGCAGGGCGAAGGTGCACCCGTACAGCGTCTGGCTGACGATCATTTCATCGCCGGGGCGCAGCAGGGTCCAGAACGTCGCGGCGATCGCGCCCATGCCGGAACTGAACGCCACCGCGGCCTCACCGTTTTCCAGGGTCGCCATGCGCGATTCCAGCAGCGCCAGCGTCGGGTTGGAGATCCGTGTGTAGAAGTGCCCGTCGGCTTCGCCGGCAAAGCATGCGGCGCCGTATTCGGCGGTGGGGAACGCGAAGGTGGCAGACAGGTAGATCGGCGGCACGAGCGCGCCGTGGTGGTCCTTGGGGTCGTAGCCGTGGTGGATGGCGCGGGTGGAAAAGCCGAATGTGTTGTGTTTATTGTTCATGTCGGACGCTCCTTATTTCCTACAATGCTATGCTCATAACCAGAGATGAACTTTGCAATGTTTGCTGCTAATTCCTGCGTCCTGGGATGAAAAACCTCGAAAAATAACAATCAGAGGCACGTTATGCCCGTCAGTCTCGACCGTACCGATAAAGCACTTTTAAACGCGTTGCAGGGCAATGCCCGGCTCACCGTGGCCGAGTTGGCCGACCGCGTTTCCCTGACCACCTCGCCGTGTTGGCGGCGGGTGCGCAACCTGGAAGAGAGTGGGGTGATCAGTGGGTATCAGGCGATCCTCTCGCCCAAGGCGTTGGGGTATGGGGTGACGGCTTTTGTCAGCATCATGATGGAGAGTCATACCCAAGAAATTGCCCGGGCGTTTGAGCGGCGGTTGTTGGAGATTCCGGAGATTGTGGCGTGTCATAACGTGTCGGGGCGGTATGATTTTTTGTTGGAAGTGGTGGCTAGGGATTTGGAGTCGTTTGGGGAGTTTGCGCGGGAGGTGTTGCAGACGTTGCCTTGCGTTAAGGAGATTTATTCGAGTTTTTCGTATAAGTCGGTGAGGGCTTTGAGGGTGATTCCTTTGCCGGGGTGATGGGGGGGTGTTGTGTTGTGTACATATCCGTTGCTTCGGTAACGGCTACCTATGGTTCCGCTCTTACAGCGGGTCACTTTTGGAAGGACCCAAAAGTAACCAAAAGGTCCTCGCCCCAACACTCGGCACCTCGCTTAGGCTCGGTGTGCCCTCACTCCGGCTTGAATCCGTGGGCCGCCGCCACGCGCCATCCATGGCGCGGGGCGGCTAACCCGGCGTCCTGCCGGGTTACCCACGGATTCAAGCCTGCGTTCGGCCAGCGTGTTTGACGGGGCGCCTCAGATCAAGATCAAGAGCGACTCGCTTCGCATCGTGGATACGCGGTCCATTGTAGGAGCCGGCTTGCCGGCGAAAAGCGTGAGAACGCCGCGTTTTGCCTGGTTCCCCCGCGTCATCGTTAACGACCATCGCCGGCAAGCCGGCTCCTACAGTCGATCGCGTTGGCTTTTGCCTTTGCTTCACACCACTCAAGCCGGCTGTCAGGCCGCTGTGCTTTTGCTTTTGATTTTGATCTTGATCTTAGGCGCCCCGTTAAACACGCTGGCCGGAATTCGACAGGGATTTGGGGGGTAAACCGGCAGGGATGCCGGTTTAGCCGCCCCGCGCCATGGATGGCGCGTGGCGGCGGCCCCCCAAATCACTGTCGGATTACGGGCACACCGAGCCTAGGCGAGGTGCCGAGTGTTGGGGCAAGAGCCCTTTGGTTACTTTGGGGCTTTTCCAAAGTGACCCGCTGTAAGAGCGGAACCATAAGCCGCCGTTACCCAAATAACGGATATGTACTCAACAAAACACGCCCCCCCGATACAGCACGTACATCCAATTTTCCCCACCCCATCCCCCCGCAAACTCCCTCATCGCTGAATCTTCAAGGCAGAGGGACACCCCATGGACCCAGCAACAAAACCCGGCCCCGACGAAGTCGTCACCCTGGTGGTCAAGCACCTCATCAAACCCGGCCTGGAGGCCGACTACGAAGCCTGGCTGCGCCGCATCGTACGCATCGCCGGCGCGCGCCCTGGCCACCTCGGTGTCGACGTAGTGCGCGGCAAACAAGGCAACCTGGCGCTGTTCACCTGTGTGTTGCGCTACCGCTCCACCGATGACCTGGAAACCTGGCTCGACTCCCCCGAGCGCAAAACCCTGATTGCCGAAGCCACCCCGATGCTCGCCGAGGGCGACAACACCGAAATCGGCGCGGTCAACGAATTCTGGTTCAACCCCGAAACCCCAAACGCCGCCAAGCCACCGCGCTGGAAGCAGGCGGTCGTCACCCTGTGCGTGATCCTGCCGCTGACCCTGCTGGTGCCCATCGTGTGGGGCCCGGTGCTGCGCCTGCACCCGTTTCTCTCCAACTACGTGGTCGCCACGTTCCTGGTGACCCTGACCATCGTCCTACTGGTGGTCTACTTGCTGATGCCGGCGGCCACCCGCCTGTTCGCTCCCTGGCTTGAAGCCTCTGTAAAGGAAACCCTATGAACGCCGATCTGATTTTGTTCAATGGCCAGTTCCACACCGTGGACCGTGAAAACCCGCGTGCCACCGCTGTCGCGATCCGCGAGGGGCGCTTTGTCGCCGTGGGCACCGACGGTGAAGCCATGGCCCTGCGTGGCAGTGGCACCCAGGTCATCGACCTCAAGGGCCGCACCGTCATCCCCGGCCTCAATGACTCCCACCTGCACCTGATCCGTGGCGGGTTGAACTACAACCTCGAACTGCGTTGGGAAGGTGTGCCGTCCCTGGCCGATGCCCTGCGCATGCTCAAGGACCAGGCCGACCGCACGCCCACCCCGCAATGGGTACGCGTGGTGGGTGGCTGGAACGAATTCCAGTTCGCCGAAAAACGCATGCCGACCCTGGAAGAGTTGAACCAGGCCGCGCCCGATACGCCAGTGTTCGTATTGCACCTGTACGACCGCGCCTTGCTCAACCGTGCCGCCCTGCGCGTGGCCGGCTACACCAAGGACACGCCGAACCCGCCGGGCGGCGAGATCGTGCGCGACAGCAACGGCAACCCCACTGGCATGCTGGTGGCGCGCCCGAATGCGATGATCCTGTATTCGACCCTGGCCAAGGGCCCGAAACTGCCGCTGGAATACCAGGTCAACTCGACCCGCCAGTTCATGCGCGAACTCAATCGCCTGGGGCTCACCAGCGCCATCGACGCCGGCGGCGGTTTCCAGAACTACCCCGATGACTACGCGGTGATCGAGCAACTGGCCAAGGACGAACAGTTGACGGTGCGCATCGCCTACAACCTGTTCACCCAGAAGCCCAAGGAAGAACTCAGCGATTTCAAGAACTGGACTGGCAGCGTCACCCTGCACCAGGGCGATGACTACCTGCGCCACAACGGCGCCGGCGAGATGCTGGTGTTCTCGGCGGCGGACTTCGAGGACTTCCTCGAGCCACGCCCGGACCTGCCGCTGACCATGGAGCAGGAACTGGAGCCGGTGGTGCGCCACCTGGTGGAGCAGCGTTGGCCGTTCCGCCTGCACGCCACGTATGACGAGTCGATCTCGCGCATGCTCGACGTGTTCGAGAAGGTCAACCGCGACATTCCGTTCAATGGCCTGCCATGGTTCTTCGACCACGCCGAAACCATCACCCCAAAAAACATCGAGCGTGTACGCGCCCTCGGCGGTGGTATCGCGATCCAGGACCGCATGGCGTTCCAGGGCGAATACTTCGTCGAGCGTTACGGCGCCAAGGCCGCCGAGGCCACGCCGCCGATCAAGCGCATGCTTGCCGAAGGCGTGCCGGTCGGGGCGGGCACCGATGCGACCCGCGTGTCCAGCTACAACCCATGGACTTCGCTGTACTGGATGGTCAGTGGCCGTACCGTCGGCGGCCTGGAGCTGCATGCCGAAGGCTTGCCGCGCCTTACCGCGCTGGAATTGTTTACCCATGGCAGCGCCTGGTTCTCATCCGAACAGGGCAAGAAAGGCCAGATCAAGGTCGGGCAGTTGGCGGACGTGGCGGCCCTGTCGGCGGACTTCTTCAGCGTCGATGAAGAAGCGATCAAGTGGATTGAATCGGTACTGACTGTGGTCGGCGGCAAGGTGGTCTACGGTGCCGGCGATTTCGAAGATTACGCGCCTCCCCGCGTTCCGGTGCTGCCGGATTGGTCGCCGGTGGTCAAGGTGCCAGGGCACTGGCGCCCAAGCTCGCCGTTGCAGGCTCAGGTTCACCAATGCAGCGGCCCCTGCGGCGTGCATTCCCACAGCCATGAAAAGGCGCGTCTTTCCAGCGTGCCAGTCAGCGACTTCCAGGGTTTCTGGGGTGCGTTTGGCTGCTCGTGCTTTGCCTTCTAATCAAACCCCAAAGGAGTTACCCCATGCCTTACTCGCGCTTGAACAAAGATGACGCCGTTGTCCTGTTGGTCGATCACCAGACCGGCCTGATTTCGCTGGTCCAGGACTTCTCCCCGAACGAATTCAAGAACAACGTGTTGGCCCTGGCTGACGTCGCCAAGTTCTTCAACCTGCCGACCATCCTCACCACCAGTTTTGAAAGCGGCCCTAACGGCCCACTGGTGCCCGAGCTGAAAGAACTGTTCCCGGACGCGCCATACATCCCGCGTCCTGGCCAGATCAACGCTTGGGACAACGAGGATTTCGTCAAGGCGGTCAAGGCCACCGGCCGCAAGCAGATCATCATTGCCGGCGTGGTGACGGATGTGTGCGTTGCGTTCCCGACCCTGTGCGCCCTTGATGAAGGCTTCGAAGTGTTCGTGGTCACCGACGCCTCCGGCACCTTCAACGAAACCGTGCAACAGGCCGCCTGGGCGCGCATGACAGCGGCCGGTGCCCAACTGGTGAACTGGTTCTCCGTGGCCTGCGAGCTGCAAGTAGACTGGCGCAACGACATGGAAGGCCTGGCCAACCTGCTGTCGCCACGCATCCCCAACTACCGCAACCTGATGAACAGCTACTCGGCCTTCACCGCCAAGTAAGCTGCGCCACAGAACACCGCTGAACCCTGTGGGAGCCGGGCTTGCCCGCGATGGCGGTGTGTCAGTTGACAGCAATGTTGGCTGACACACCGCCATCGCAGGCAAGCCAGCTCCCACATTTGATTTGTGGTGTAGCGACATACCCGTTATAAAAACCGCAAATGTCCACCGAGAAGCGACAATGAACCCCTTCGAAGACATGCGCCTGTTCTGCCAGGTCATGGAGTCCGGCAGCTTCACCGCCGCCGCTGAACAGCTGGGCCTGTCCAAGCAGTTCGTCAGCCGCCGCCTGATCCAACTGGAAGAGCGCCTGGGCGTGCGCCTGCTCAACCGTTCCACGCGCCGTCTGGATGTCACGCCTCTCGGTCAGAGTTACTACGAATCCGCCTTGCGCCTGCTCAGTGAAGTCGAGCAAGTGGAGCAGGGCATCGCCGGGCAGAACAGCGAACCCCGTGGCACCATTCGCCTGAGTGCGCCGTTGTCGTTTGCCATGGCTCACCTGGGTTGCCTGTTGCCGCTGTTCTTGCAGCGCCATCCCCAGGTGGCGGTGGAGGTCGATTTGAGCGACCGCCCCGTGGACCTGATCGGCGAAGGTTATGACCTGGTGCTGCGCATCGGCACCCTGGAAGATTCCACCCTGATTGCCCGCCGTATCGCCAGCATTCCCCGGGTGTACTGCGCCAGCCCCGATTACCTGGCCCTGCGCGGTACGCCGCAAAAACCCGATGACCTTGCCGCGCACGATTGCCTGCCCTACGGCCATGGCCGCCAGGTGCAATGGCGCTTCAAGGGTAAGTTGCAGGCGCTGAACGTCAGCGGACGCATGCGTGTGAACAACGGCGACCTGCTGCGCGACACCGCCATCGCCGGCCTGGGCGTGACCTACCTGCCGACCTTTATCGTCGGCGAAGCGCTGAAGGACGGCCGCCTGGTTACCGTCCTCGACGAATTCGCCCCCGAGGCCCTGACGCTCTCGGCGGTGTACCCGCAACACCGGCAAAGCTCGCGGCCGGTGCAGGCGCTGGTGGAGTTCCTGCGCGAACGCCTGGCTAGCGGCTGTTGAACAGCTGGCGGATCAGGTTGGGGGTGCTGCCGGTCCAGCGTTTGAACGAGCGTCGAAAGTTCGCCGCATCGTTGAAGTTCAGGTACGCCGCCACCTCATCATTGCTGTAGCCCTTGACCTGGTACAGGTGCAGCGCCACCTGCTTGCGCACACGGTCCACCTGTTGCTGGAACCCGGTGTCGTGCTTGTGCAACTTGCGCTTGAGCGTCGCCGGGCTCATGGCGAAGGCGTGCGCGGCCTGTTCCAGGCTTGGGGGGTGGCGCACCTGCTCGCGCAGGTAGTCATAGAGGCAGTCGAGAAAGCTGCCAGCGAAACCCAGTTGGTCGATCTGCTCGCGGGCCTGCTGGCGCGCGACCTGGCCGGCGGTGGCCGAGGCGCCTGGCCAGGTACGCGTCAGGTATTCACGCGGGAGGCTCATCATGTCCAGCGGTCGATCGAAACGGGTGCCTTCGCCCAAGTGCACCCAATATTGCTCGACATACCGCGGTTCGGCGTGGCTGAAACTGCACACCCACGGCAGGCGTTCGCCGCTCAGCCATTGGCTCATGGCAACCAGCGAGGTCATGCTGGCTTCCAGCAAGAAGCGCCAGTGCTCGCCGGCGCCACAACTGTCCAGCCAGTACAGGTAGGCGTGGTGCTCATCCAGCTCCAGTTGCAGGGTGACCAACGGGCTGAGCAGCACCTGTTGCTGGATCAGGATCTCCAAGGCCTGGTGCAGGTTCTGCGCATGGCCCAGGGCATGGCTGGCCGCGCCGTAATAGCCTGGCAACAGCCGCTGGCCGAACAGGAAGCTGCTGTCATCGGCATCGAGCCACTTGCGGCTGTTGCCGATCAACCCGAAAAACTGCTGCGGGCTCAACCGCGCAGTGCCGGCGAGGATGTCTTCATGAAACAACCCGGTGCCACGCAGCAGGCGATGGCTGTCGATGTCCCGGGACAAGGCCAGGTCGATCAGCGTGGCGGGCTGGTAGTGCCCGGGAATGAAGCGGCTGTCGGCTTCGTACCAGCTTGTTTTAACCGACATGTCAGGCACTTTTCGCCAAGGGTTGCTTGGCCCTGGCCAGGGCCAGGTTGAGGCGCTTGAGCAAGTCGTGGGGTGGCTCGTTCAGGGCCATGACCACGGCAGTGGTCGCCGCCAGTTGCAGGCGCTCACCGTGCAGCCGGGTTTTGTGCGCCAGGCCGCGTACCGCCTGTTGCAACTCCAGTGCGAGTTCCTTGGCCTGGCGCTCGCCGGTGTTGGGCAACAGCACCACAAAACGGTCACCGGCCAGGCGACACAGCAGGTCCTGGCGGCGCAGGTTGAGCAGCAGCAAATGGCTGAGGGCCTGCAACACCGCGTCGCCCTCGGCATGCCCGTAGGCCTGGTTGATGGCCGCGAAGTTGTCCAGGTCCAGGGCCAGCAGCGACAGCGGTTGCTGCTGGTCGTGGCTGTCTTGCAGGCTGTCGGCCAACTGGCGCTTGAGGTAGTCGGCGCCGGCCAGGGGCGTGAGTTTGTCGAACAGCCGATGCTCGCGGAACGACCGCTCGCGTTTTTCCATCTGCGCGCTGATCGCCAGTTGTTCGCGGTGCCAGTGGTAGATACCGATGGTCAGCAGGATCATGCCCACCGGCATCGGCCCCGACTCCAGCCAGTGGTCCCAGGTGATGCTGTCGGGCAGGCGGATGAACTCGTCGAGGCTATCGATCCACCAGGAGAAAAAGATGCACGACAGGCCCAGCGCCAGGTAGTTGGTGACGCGCCCGGCGGGGCGGCTTTTCAGCACCAGGCCCAGCCAGACCAGGGCGAGCAGTGCAGAGCCGCCTTCGCCGAAGATGTCCAGCCACACCCATTCGCTGACGCTTTTCAACTCGCCGCAGGCCAGGTGCAGGATCAGCCCGAGGTTGGCGGCGATCAGCAACAGGGAGAGTTTCCAGCGATGTGGCTTGAGCACGGAAAACATGGCCGCGAGTCCTTGGGCAAATAAGCGATGGGCGCCAGCACAGCAGATGGATGTGACGGTTGCGTGACGGTGGGGAGGGGTCGAATCAGCTCATGCCATACACACAATCTCCTGCCAAACACAAAACAAATGTGGGAGCGGGCTTGCTCGCGAATACGGTGGATCAGCCACACATGTGCTAGCTGCAATACCGCATTCGCGAGCAAGCCCGCTCCCACATTTTGATCGAGGTCATTTCAGCTCATTTGCTTGCCGGAACAAACTAAAAACCGCGGTTTACGTGGCTTTGCGCCAACCCCTGTCACAGAACCGTCATCCCCCACCCCTAGCGTGCCCTCCCAGTTGCCGGGCCTCTTGCCTGGCGCCAACGGATTCTTGGGGAGGATTGCATGTACAAGCGCACCGGGCTCGTCAGCTTTACGCTTACTGCCTTGGCCCTGGCGATTGCCAGCGAGCGACTCAACGCGGCTGAAGTGGCCAATACCGAGCACGTCGAAGTGGTCGGCCAGGCCGCGGCCATCGACCAGGCGTTGAAGGAGCAGCGGTCGTCCGACAGCATCAAGAGCGTGGTGCATGCCGACGGTGTCGCCCAGTTGCCGGATGAAAACGTCGCCGAAGCGGTGCAGCGCCTGCCGGGCATCAGTGTGGAACGCGACCAGGGGGAAGGGCGCTTCGTCAGCGTGCGCGGCCTGGGGCCGGACCTCAACAGCGTGACCATCAACGGCACCCTGGTGCCGGCCCCGGAGAGCGCGCGGCGCGCCGTGGCGCTGGATGTGCTGCCCTCGGAGCTGGTGCAGTCGCTCTCCGTGATCAAGACCCTCACCCCGGACATGGACGCCAACTCCCTCGGCGGCACGGTCGATGTGCAAAGCCTGTCGGCCTTCGACCACAAGGGGCTGTTCTACACCGGCAGCACCGAAGCCAGCTACGACAAGAACACCCGCCAGACCAGCCCGAAATTCTCCGGCGCTGCCAGTAACCGTTTCAGCCTCGGCGATGGCATCGACAACTTCGGCGTGGCGGCGGCGCTGAGCTGGCAGAAGCGTGACTTCGGCTCGGACAACGTCGAGACCGGTGGCGCCTGGGACTTCACCGACGGCGCCAAGCTCAACGAATTCGAACAGCGCGACTACGACATCAGCCGCGAACGTGCCGGCGGCGGCCTGAACTTCGACTACAAGCCGGATGACCTCAGCAGCTACTACCTGCGCACCCTCTACAGCCGCTACAAAGACACCGAAACCCGCAACGCCGCCAGCCTCGAATTTGCCGACCCACTGGCCGCCGGCGAGCTGGGCGATGCCGAAGCCAAGCGCAAGCTGAAAAACCGTGAAGAAACCCAGGAGATCCAATCCTACGTGTTCGGTGGCGAACGCATGCTCGGCCTGTGGACCCTGAGCGGCCAGGCCGGCTACAGCCAATCCAGCGAAGACAGCCCGGCGCACATCGCCGGCGCGACCTTCGACGGTGCCGACTTTGCCAACAGCGGCTTTTATGACAAAAACAAGCCACGCCCGATCATCGGCAGCGGCTTCTACGACGCGCGCAATTTCACCCTCGACAAAGTTGACTGGGAAAAACAGAACACCCAGGACACCGAGAAAAACCTGCGCCTGGACCTGGCCCGCGACTACGACCTGAGCGGCTATGCCTCCCAAGTGAAGTTCGGCGGCAAGGTCAGCCGCCGCAATAAGGACAACGACCTGGAAGCCTGGGTCTACAAAGACTTCGACACCCTTGGCTTCAGCGACGACCAGCTCAACCTCACCCAATTCCAGAAGGGCAGCGTCGACTATCGCCTCGGCAACTACGGCCCCGGTATCAGCCCCAGCGCCATCAAGCAGTTGATCGGCAGCCTCAACCCGGCGGACTTCTATGACGAGACCGAATCCCGGGTCAACGATTTCACCATTCGTGAAGACATCAACGCCGGCTACCTGATGAACACCATCGATATCGATGACTGGCGCTTTATCGCCGGCCTGCGTTACGAAGGCACCGAGTTTGAAGCCAAGGGCACTGGCGCCACCGATGGCGTGTTCACGCCGACCGACACCAAGCGCCGCTATCACCACTGGCTCCCGGGCCTGCATGCGCGCTACCAGATCGACAAGAACACCCAGGTGCGCGCGGCCTGGACCAAGTCCGTGGTGCGCCCGACCTTTGGCCAATTGGCACCGGGTTTCGTGATCGACGATGACGAGGCCACCTTCGGCAACCCGGACCTCAAGCCCCTGGAGTCGAGCAACCTGGACCTGGGCATCGAGCACTTCATGGGCCGCGCCGGCACCGTCTCGGCGTTCGTGTTCTACAAGGACATCAAGAACTTCGTCTACAACACCGACCTGGCGGGCACTGGCGCCTGGACCAATTTCGCCGAGGCGCATACCTACGCCAACGGCGACAGCGCCAAGCTCTATGGCCTGGAGCTGGCCTACTCACAGAAATTCGATTGGCTGCCGGCACCGTGGAATGGCCTGCTGGTAGGTGCCAACACCACATTCAGCCGTTCCAGTGCTGACATCGAAGGCTTCGATAGCGCCAGCGGGACGAATCGCAAGCGCAACATCAGCCTGCCCAACCAGTCCGACACCGTCGGCAACCTGATGCTGGGCTGGGAAGACGACAAGCTCAGCCTGCGCCTGTCGGCCAACTACAAATCGGCCTACCTCTTTGAGCTGGCCTCGATCAACGACAAAGCCCACGACCTGCACGTCGACGCGCAGACCTTCGTCGACTTCAGCGCGCGCTACTCGCTGACCAAGAACCTGCAAGTCAGCTTCGAAGCGCAGAACCTCACCGATGAGTCGTACTTCGTCTACACCGGCCACCGCAGCTACAACGGCCAGTACGAAGAGTACGGCCCCACCTACAAGCTGGGCCTGACCTTCACCCATTTCTAAGCACCAACGCCGATTTGAATGTGGGAGCTGGCTTGCCTGCGATGCAGACACCTCGTTGTTTCAGGCAGACCCCGTCGATGCCGTCGCAGGCAAGCCAGCTCCCACAGTAGATCTCCATCGTTTTTGAAGGATTTGTTTGTTCATGAGAATTTCCAAATTGTATTTGCTGCTCGCTCTAGCAACCTGTGGTCAAGCCATGGCCGCCGACCTGGCGCTGGTCCCTTGGGCGCCAAACCTGAATGCCGAAGCGGTGGCCTTCCTACCTGGCGGCACCCAGCGCCTGGCCGCCAGCACCCGCGACGGCCTGCAACTGCTCGACAGCAAAGGCGCGGAACTGGCCCGCTTCAAAGGCAGCTTCAGCAGCCTCGATACCCGTGCTGCCGGTGCCCAGACGCTCGTGGCCAGCCTCGACAACGACCGCCAACAGGCGCTGCTGATCAGCCTCGATGCGTCCACCAAGACCTTTGGCCAGCCCCTGTACTTGCCCACCCGCGACTACCCGGTGAACGGCCTGTGCCTGTATCGCGACGGGGCATCAAACCTGTTTGTGTTCCTGGTGGGCGAAGAGGGCAAGGGCGAGCAATGGCTGGTGGGTAACGGCGCGACCTTGCTGCGCGACCCTCAACGTGTACGCGGCTTGCCGCTGCCGCCGTCGGCGCAGTTCTGCCAGGTGGATGACGCCAGCCAACAACTGGTGGTGAATGAAGAAAACGTCGGCTGGTGGGCCTACCCGGCGCACCCTGAGGCTGAGGTAAAACGCACGCCCGTGGCGCTGTTCGACCATCCCAAGCGCGAAGCCGGCGCCATGGCGTTGGTGCCGGGCGGAGTGGTCGCACTTGATCCGAAGACCGCCCAATTGCATCTGTTCCAGCAGAACGGCGAGCGTTGGGTCGAACACGCCAGCCTGACGCTGCCGGGCCTCAAGGAACCGGAGCAACTGAGCATCAATGGCCAGCAACTGCTGGTACGTGACGATGACACCGGCAAGCTCTATCAGGGCGCACTCGAGTGGAAGGCCAAGCCTGTGCCGGTCGAGCCCGTGCTGCCTGAAGTCGCTGCGCTGCGCCAGACCGACCCGGTCGGTCGCCAGGGGGATGCGGCGGATGACCCGGCAATCTGGATTCACCCCACGCAGCCAGAAAAAAGCCGCGTGCTCGGGACCAACAAGAAGCAGGGCCTGCTGGCCTATGACCTTGACGGCAAGCTGTTGCAGGAACTGGCGGTCGGCCGCCTCAACAACGTCGACGTACGCCCCAACTTCAAGCTCGGCGCAACCACCGTCGACCTGGCTGTGGCGAGCAACCGCGATCACAACAGCCTGAGCCTGTTCAGCATCGACCGCCAGAGCGGTGAGCTGCGCGAGGCCGGGGAAGTGCCGACGCCGCTCAAGGACATCTACGGTATCTGCCTGTTCCAACCCGCCAGCGGCGAGATCTACGCGATCGCCAATGGCAAGGACGGCACCTTCCTGCAATACCGCCTGAGCGCACCGGACGGCCGGGTGCAGGGCGAGCTGGTACGCCAGTTCAAGGTCGACAGCCAACCCGAGGGCTGCGTGGCCGACGACCAGCGCCAGCGCCTGTTCATTGGCGAAGAAGACGTCGGCGTCTGGGCGGTGGATGCGCGTGCCGACCAACCGGCCACGCTCACCAGCGTGATCAAGGTCGGCCCGCAGTTGCATGCGGATGTCGAGGGCCTGGCGTTGTACCAGAGCGAAAAACGCGACTACCTGGTGATCTCCAGCCAGGGCAACGACAGCTACCTGGTCGTGGATGCCGAGCCACCCTTTGCCACCCACGGTGCCTTCCGCGTCGGCCTGAATGCCGCCGCCGGTATCGATGGGGCTTCGGAAACCGATGGCTTGGAAGTCACCGCCATCAACCTGGGCGGGCCCTGGAGCCACGGCATGCTGGTGGTGCAGGACGGCCGCAAGCGCATGCCCGAGCAGACCCAGAATTTCAAGTTCGTGCCCTGGGCCGAAGTGACCCGCACGTTGAAATTGCCGTAGGCGTCATCACCCGGTCATCACTTTTTAATCGAATAGGAGCTTAACCATGCACGCGACGATGGAACATATGACGATCTGGGGTTTGATCAGCGACGCCAGCCTATTGGTCAAGGCGGTAATGGTCACGTTGCTGCTGGCGTCCTTGCTCAGTTGGTACCTGATCATCCAGCGCGGCAGTGTGCTGCGGCGCCTGGAGCGGCAGTTGAACGGCTTTGTGCAGCGCTTTCGTGCGGCGCCCGACTTGCAGCCGCTGTACCGCGACACCGTGCAGGCCGGCGAGGGTGGGATTGCACCGATCTTCATCGCCGGCGTGCAGGAATACCAGCACCTGCACGGCCATGATCCGGCCGTGCTGGAGGGCGTGGAGCGTGCGTTGCAGGTGGCGATCACCGAGCAGGAAATCGAGCTGGAAAAAGGTCTGCAATTCCTTGCGACCGTGGGGTCGGTGAGTCCCTACATCGGCCTGTTCGGCACTGTGTGGGGGATCATGAATTCCTTTATCGGCCTGTCCCAGGTACAGCAGGCCACGCTGTCCACCGTGGCGCCGGGCATCGCCGAAGCATTGATCGCCACGGCCATCGGCCTGTTTGCCGCGATCCCGGCAGTGATCGCCTACAACCGCTTCGCCGCACGCGGACAAACCTTGCTTACCCGCTACTACGCCTTCGGCAACGAACTGCAAGTGCGCCTGCACCGCACCTTGCGCGGCACGCCGATCAACCTGGCCGTGGCCGCCTGAACAAGGAGCAAACCGATGTTGACCAGGCCGCAACGCAAGCATGGGCCCAAGGCCGAGATGAACGTGGTGCCCTACATCGACGTGATGCTGGTGCTGCTGGTGATCTTCATGGTCACCGCGCCGATGCTGACCCAAGGCGTGAAGATCGAGCTGCCCAAAGTCGCCGCCGAGGCGCTGCCCACTGATACCCGCCAGCAAATCCTCACACTGTCGGTGAAGGCTGACGGCGGCTACTACTGGAACCTCGGCGGTGAACTCGACACCCGCAACCAGACTGACAGCGCCGTGACCCTCGATGAAATGGGCGTCAAGGTTATGCAGGTGGTGGCGGCGCGCAGCGATACCCAGGTGTATATCCGCGCCGACGACAGCGCTGGCTACGGCCGGGTCGTGGCAGCCATGGCGGTGCTGCAAAAGGGTGGCGTGAGCAACCTGGGGTTGGTGACCGAGGCCCCGCAATGACGGCGATGATCATGCACAGTCCGATGCTCGCAGTGGGGCCTGGGGAGCCTTCCGGGTTCTGGAGAAACAGCGTGGCGGCCAGCCTCGCGGTGGCGCTGCATGTAGGCGTGCTGGCGGTGTTGATGCTGGGTGGGTCGACAGATAAGCCGCAGGTGGAAACGCCGAGGGTGATGCATACCCAGTTGGTGATGGTGCCGCCGACGCCCGCTCCCGTGCCTGAGCCGGCGGCCGTCGCAGCGCCTGCGCCGGAGCCTGTGGTCGCTCCCGTGCCGGCGAAACCGGTGATCGATCCAAAGATCCAGGCACAAAAACTGGAAAAAGCCGCATTGGCGCGCAAGCGGGTCGAGGAAAAGAAGCTGGAGCAGCAACAGGAGCGCCTGGCCACTGAACAGCGCAACCGCGAGCTGGAGCAGCAGCGTCTGGCCCAGGAGCGCCTCGCCGCTGAACGTCCGCGCCCTGCAGCACCGACCGCCGCGCCGGCCTTCGACAGCCGTCAGTACCAACCCTTGAGCAAAGAGGCGCCGGACTATCCGGAGCGTGCCCTGGACAAAAACATCGAAGGCGATTGTTCAGTGGAGTACACCGTCAACACCCAAGGGCGTGTAGAAAACCCCAAGGTGCTGGACGGCTGCCATCCACTGTTCATGCGGCCTTCACTGGCGGCGGCGAATACCTTCCGCTACCAGCCGAGGATCGTCGATGGAAAACCCGTGCCGGTGCCGGCCGTGCGCAATACTTTCCACTACCGCATCAAATGATTTCTCCCAGTCAACACAGGTCCCATGTGGGAGCGGCGGTGCGACGATTCGACTTGCTCGCGAATACAGAGTGTCAGTCGATACACCTTTGACTGAACCACCGCATTCGCGAGCAAGCCCGCTCCCACATTTTGATTTGCGTTAGACGTAAGCTAAGTTATTCAGCGCTTGACCCGCCACGTAGCGCTCCAGGTTCGCCAAAAACGTATCCGCAATCTCATTCCGGCTATTTGTCGAAATCGCCGACGTATGCGGCGATAACTTCACCCTTGGATGGGTATACAGCGGATGCCCGTCCGGCAACGGCTCCGGCTCGGTCACATCCAGCGATGCCAGCCCTATCCGCCCATTGTCCAGCGCTTCCAGCAGCGCCTCCTGATCCAGCAACCCACCCCGCGCAATATTGATCAGGTGCAGCCCCGGCTTGGCGCTGCCCAGCACGTCACGGTTGATGAGCTGCCGCGTGGACTCGGTCAGCGGTGCCGCCACCACCAGGTGATCGGCGCGGGCGAACAGGTCGTGGATGTCCTTGGCGGCGTCCACTCCCGCGCTGAACGGCACCTGGCTTTGGCGCAACGCGACGACCTTGATCCCCAGGGCCAGGGCTTTTTGCGCGAGACGTTCGCCTATCGCACCAAACCCCAGGATGCCCAATGTGGTGCCCTTCAGCGGGCGCAACGCGGTGAAATTCCACTGCGAATCCTTGACCCAGATGTCCGGCAAATGCTTGGCGGCGGCAAAGATCGCGGCCAAGGCAAACTCGGCCAGGTTGTCGGCGGCACTGCCACGGGATGTGGTCACCGGCGGGCCGTTGAACAGCCATTGCGGGTAGAAATCGATGCCCGACGACACCAGGTGCACCCACTGCGCGCCGTAAGGCCAGCCCGGTGGCGGCGTGTCCGGGGCGCTGTAGCCACGTACGTTGATCGGGCGCAGCAACAGAATATTCGCTTGGGGCGGCAGGTCGCTGGGCACGCCCGCGGGCACGCCGATCACTTGGGCGGCGGGGTGGCTGGAGGCCAGGCGCTGGCGGAGCACGTCGTTGTAATCTTCGTCCAGCTGGCTGGCAATAATCACCTGACTCATGGGCGTTCCTTCTGGCGTTGGGCGAACACCGTCTTGCCGACGCCTTGCAGCACGGCGTCGTTCTGCGGGGTATGCACGCGACTGCACAGCACGTCGCGGTAATGCCGTTGCAATGGGCTGTGGCGCGACAGGCCCGGGTTACCCGAGGCCTCGATGGCCAGCTCCACGGCGCGGATGGCGTTGTGGGTCACCAGGTACTTGAGTTGCGCAGCATTGGCCGCCGGGGTGTGGCCTTCGGCGGCGGCATCGAGCAGGCTGCGGTTGGCAAACAGCAGGGTGTCGATATGGCCGACGGTTTCCTGAAAGCGCGGCAGCGTTGACAGCGCTGCGCCGAGGTTGGACGGCTTGCGCTCTTCCAGCCAGTTCACCAGCCAGTCCCGCGCCGCCTGGGCCACGGCGTCATACACCGAGGACAGCAACACCGACATCCACAGGAAGCCCTCGCTATCCAGCTCCGGCGACGGCGCGCTCCACGGGCTGACGCTGACGGCGTGGTCGAGTGGCACCAGCACGTTGTCGAGCACCACCTCATGGCTGCAGGTGGCGCGCATGCCCAGGTGGTCCCAGGTGTCGATGATGGTCACGCCGGGGCTGTCTTTTGGGACCAGCCAGGCACCGACCAACGGGTCGGCGTCATCACTGCGGCCCCACACGCTGAACCAGCTCAGGCCGTGACTGCCGGTGGAGTAGATCTTGCGCCCGCTGATGCGCCAGCCTTCGGCGGTACGCACGGCGATGGTCGCCGGCAACCCGCCGCGGGCCGGGGTGCCCAGGTCGGGCTCCACGCGCAGCGCATTGATCAACCCGCCGTTGCGCACCGCGTCTTCGGCCACTCGCGTGCGCAAGTGCGCCGGCCAGGTCTTGCTGTCTTGCAGGCGTGTGTGTTGTAGGTATTGCATCACCAGGATCAGTGCGGTGGACGGCTCGCCCTTGGCGATCGCACTGATCGCCTTGCGCGCCTGGGGCAGGCTGGCACCGCCGCCGCCCAAGGCTTTGGGCACGGTGAGGGCGACCAGGCCGTGTTCGTGCAGCAATTTGAAGTTGGCGTGGGGGAAGGCGCCGCTCTCGTCATAGCGGTGCGCGGTGCTGGCCAGCTCGGCGCTGAGGCGTTCAAGCAGGGCTTCGAAGTTGGCGACTTCCACGGAGCGCAAGGAAGGTTGTGAGGATTGGCTCATGGTTGTTTCACTCGGTCGATAGGTAGACACCCGCCCTCTGTAGGAGCCGGCAAGCCGGCTCCTACAGAGGATAGGCGTTTAGATGGCCAGTCTTACGGGCTGTTGGCCCAGCAGTTGCTCCACCACCTGCAACACCGGCTCCGCTTCGGTGCGCACCAACCAATCCGGGCTCACTTGCACAAACGCCACCGTGCCGTCCCTGGCAATCACCACCACCGTCGGTTGCGGCAACTCCCAGGTGCCGGTGCCGGTGGTTTCACCGATGTGATTGCCCTTGGCCAACGCGGCATTGCGCGACGCTTCGTCGAAGCTGTAGAGAATGCCCAGGCGGCGCCCGAGGTTGTTATCGGGGTCACTGGCCACCAGCAGTTGCAGGGTGTGGCGGGTCTTGATCTCCACCAGGCGTTCAGGCACTTGCGGGCTTACCGCCACCAGAGGCACCCCGAGTTCGCGCAGGCGTGGGTAGAGTTGGCGTTCGTAATAGGGCAGGGCGATGTTGCACGCCGGGCAGCCGGCAAACCGGAAGAAAATCAGCACCGCCGGACCGTCCGCCAGCAGCAGCTCGCGATTGAGTTCACCGCCTTCCACATTCAGCAGGGTGAACGGGTCGAGTTCATCGCCGACCTGCACGTAGTCATCTGGCCGCGCTTGAGCCACCAGACGCTGGCGTTGGTCGATATTGACCTGCAGCGCCGCGGGCGACCAGGTGGCGACACGCTCGGCGTGCAGTTCGACCAACTGCCGGTTGAGGGATTCACTCATGCCAGCGCCTCCTGTTTTTCTTCAACCTGGGCGGCGACACTGTAGCGGTTGGCCGGAACCTCCAGGCCGAGGTTGTCGCGCAGGGTATGGCCGCTGTATTCAGTGCGGAACAAGCCGCGCTGTTGCAGCACCGGCACCACCAGTTCGGTGAAGTACTGCAAGCCATCCGGCAGCACCGAGTTGATGATGAAACCATCGCTGGCGCCGGTCTCGAACCAGGTCTGGATCGCGTCGGCGACTTGCTCCGGGGTGCCGACGAAATCACGTTTTGGCCGCGAGAACCGCAAGGCCACTTCACGCAGGGTCAGGCCTTCGTCCCTGGCCAGCTGCTTGATGCGGTCGGAGCCGCCTTTCTGGCTATTGGAACCGAGGTCACCCAGCTCCGGGAAGGGCTCGTCCAGTGGGTATTGGCTGAAGTCGTGATCGTTGAACGGGCGGCCGAGGGCGACGATGGCATCTTCCACGGTGACCAGCTCCACGGCCTGCTGATAGCGGCTTTCCACTTCGGCCTGGTCGCGGCCGACAATCGGGCGAATGCCCGGCAGGATCGACAGGCTGTGCGGGTCACGGCCAAAGCCTTTGGCGCGGCGTTTCAGGTCCTGGGAATAGGCCAGGCCTTCTTCGAGGCTGTCCACGTGCACAAAGATCGCATCGGAGTTCTGCGCGGCAAAGTTGCGCCCGTCCTCCGAGGTGCCGGCCTGGAAAATCACCGGTTGGCCCTGGCGCGAACGCGCGATGTTCAGCGGGCCTTTCACCGAGAAGAAATCGCCTTTGTGGTTGAGTGCATGCAGCTTGCCCGGGGCGAAAAACTCGCCGGACTGTTTGTCGTAGGTAAAGGCATCGTCTTCCCACGAATCCCACAGGCCCTGGACGGTGCTCACGTGTTCCTTGGCGATGCGATAACGCACGGCGTGGGGTGGGTGCTCGGCCTTGCTGAAGTTGTCGGCGGTGCCGCTCAGCCACGAGGTGACGACGTTCCAACCGGCACGGCCACCGCTGATATGGTCCAGGGATGCGAATTGGCGCGCCACTTGGTAGGGCTCGGTGTAGCTGACGGTCACGGTGGCGACCAAACCAATATTCGTGGTGATCGCCGCGAGTGCCGACAGGATGGTCAGTGGCTCGAAACGGTTGAGGTAGTGCGGGCTGGACTTGGCATGAATGTGCAGGCTGTCGGCGATGAACACGAAGTCGAACTTGGCGGCTTCGGCCAATTCAGTCTGCTGCTTGTAGAACCCGAAGCTGGTGCTGGCATTCGGTTGGGCGTTCGGGTGGCGCCATTCGCCCCAGCCGTGGCCGACGCCGTGGACCATGGCGCCCAGTTTCAAATGGCGGGGTTTTGCTTGCTGTGGCTTGCTCATGTTCTGCTCCTGGTTAGCGCGAGGCTTGCTGGGAAAGTTGGACACGCTTGGCGTTGAAGCTTTTGTCGAAGCCCTGTGACACGTCGATGTGCCGGGTCAGCAGGCCTTCTTTTTGGTAGGTGTCGGCGGTTACTTGCAGGCCGCTGATCACCGAGTCGTCGATGGCGACCGGGGTCAAGTGGGTGTCCTTGGCCACTTCCTCGTGCACTTGCAGCGGCAGGCCGGTGATCTTGGCCTGGGCGGCTGCGTATTCGTTGGGGTGGGTGTTGGCCCAGGCGTAGGCGCGGTCGACGCGGGCGACAAAGTCGTCCAGCTGCGGGCGCTTGTCGGCAATGGCCTGGCGGGTGGCGGCGAGGTAGAGGTGGTTGCTCAGCAGCGTGTTGCCGCTGATCAGCACGCGGGCCTGGCTTTGTGAGGTGACCACCGTGGTGTACGGGTCCCAGGTGGCCCAGGCGTCGACGGTGCCGTTATCCAGCACCAGGCGCGACTCGCTTGGCAGCAGGAAAATGAACTGCACGTCCTTGGTGGTCAGGCCGGCCGTGGCCAGGGCCTTGATCGCCAGGTAATGGCCGATGGAGCCGCGGCCGGTGACGATTTTCTTGCCCTTGAGGTCGGCGACGGTCTTGATCGGCGAGTCTTTGGGCACCAGCAGCGCGGTGGTGTTGCGCCCCTCGGCGTGAATGATGCTGACCACCTTGAGCGATGCGCCGGCACCGAGGGCAAACACGTAGGGCGCATCCCCCAGGGCACCGATGTCCACGGCGCCGGCATTCAGCGCTTCACCCAAGGGCGAGGCGGAGGGGAATTCCGACCACTGGATTTCGTAGGGCACGTTTTTGGTTTCGCCGGAGACTTCCAGCAGCGCCTTGATTGTAGATTTCTGGTTGGCCACCCGCAGCGGTTGCAAGTCCGCGGCGTGGGCCCCGCCAGTCAGGCCAAGGGCGAGAGCGGTGCCCAGGAGCAGGCGTTTGAAAGGGGTGGTAAAGACCATGGGATGCAGGCTCCAGGCAGATCAAAATGGGGTTCGGTTACCTCCGCCTGGAGAAGGGGTCGGTGAATGGGTTAACGTTATTCCTATAAAAACTCGCTGTGAAGTTCTTTTTGGTTATATGTTAATTATTAAAATATTTGATGTTGTGTTAGTTAATTATTCTGTAATTGCATTTGAATGGGGCGCCGCCGCCCAAGGCAAAGAGGCCATCCAGGCGCCAATGCTCACTGCGAACAGGCTCAGGGCGGCTGTGCAGATCCCTTGTCGGAGCGGGCCTGCACCCGGCGCGGGCGCAGGCAGGTGGGTGAGTCAGATCACATAGAAACCGTGGGTGCCGTCGCGGGCCAATTGGTCGACCAGGCCGAATTCCCAATCCAGATAGGCCTGCATGGCTTCCTTGGGATTGTCGGTGCCTTCGTACGGGCGACGGTAGCGGTCGATGCGCGGCGAGGCCAGGTGGGTTTCACCTTCTTCCAGCGGTAACTGCGCCTTGATCCAGCCGGCAGTGCCGTCCTGCAGCAGAAATACTTGCTTGCCGGTGATGGCTTCGACTTCGGCCACCGCCAGGCGCGCCAGTTGGCTGCTGCCGCAGGTCAGCACGTAGCGCTGGGCGGCGGGCACCTTGGCCAGGGCTTGGGGCAGTTGCGCACGCAGCGCCCACCAGGCACCGGGGATATGGCGCTTCACGTAATTGGCGCTGGCGGTGAAGTCCAGCACCACGGTGTCGCCATGGGCCTGCCATTCGGCGAGGGTATGGGGGCTGATCAGTTCGGCCTGGGGCGGTGTCGGCACCGGCGCGACCCAGGCACCTTGCTCGGTGAAGTGCGCCGGTTGCAGGTCATCCAGCACATGCACTTCCCAGCCCAGTTGAGCCAGCCAAGAGGCGGACATGTTCGCGCGCACGCCGTCGTCGTCCGCCAACACCAGCCGTGCCCCGCGCACGCTGGCGACATGGTCGGTTTCCTGCACCAGTTGCCCGCCCGGTGTGGAGCGCGCGCCGGGCAGGTGGCCGGCTTCGAATTCTTCCGGAGTGCGCACATCGAACAGGTAGGTGGTGCGGGTTTTTTCCTGCTGCCAGGCCTGCAGGTCGGCCAGGGTGGCACGGCCCACGCGAGCCTTGTCGGCGACGCGACGCGCATCCACGGCGGCGACCTGGCGGTGTTCTTCCGAGGTCGGTGCAAAGCGCCGCGCTTGGCCATGGGCAAGTTTCTGCCCGGCCAGGGTCCAGCCGATGGTGCCGTTGCGCAGGGCCGAGACCGGGTTGGCCACGCCGGCATTGATCAGCGACTGGGTGCCGATAATGCTGCGGGTGCGCCCGGCGCAGTTGACGATGATGCGGGTGGCCGGGTCCGGCGCCAGTTCGCGGGCGCGCAACACCAGTTCGGCCCCCGGCACGCTGATGCCGGTGGGAATGCTCATGGTCTGGTATTCGTCGAAACGCCGCGCATCGAGCACCACTACATCGGCCTGGCTGTCGAGCAGGGCCTGGACTTCTTCGGCGGCCAGGGATGGCGTGTGCCGCTCGCTCTCCACCAGTTCGCCAAACGCCTTGCTCGGTACGTTGACGTCGATGAACAGCTCGCCACCGGCCTTGCGCCATCCTTCAAGGCCACCTTCGAGCAGGCTGACCTCGGTGTAGCCCAGCGCAGCCAAGCGCTCGGCCGCACGGGCCGCCAAGCCTTCGCCGTTGTCGTAGACGGTGACTTGGGTATCGCGCCGTGGAATGCGCGAATACACCTCCAGTTCCAGCTTGGACAACGGGATATTCGCGGCAAACAGCGGGTGGGACTCGGCGAAGGGCGCCTCTTCACGCACGTCGACCAGGGCGACTTCTGCATGGTCCAACAAGGCCTGGCGAATCTGGGCGAAGCTGCGGGTGGATACGGTGGTCATAGGGCAGGGCTCTTTTCTTTGGACAAATCCCAGATGTTCGGGAGGAAGGCGTTGGAATAACCGGAGATAAACAGTTTCTCGCTGCCGTCGGGCTGGTACACCGCGCGGCGCACCGCACCGATATTGGCGCCGTACACATGGATGCTGATGGACACCTGGTCGCTGTGGGCATTGCTCACCTGATGGATGTCACCGACCTTGGGCGACACGGTTTCCACCTGACCCGGCACCAATTGGATCGGCTTGCCTTCGGCAATCAGGCTGCCGTCGGGGGCGCGTTCGAACCCTTGGGAGAACTCTGAGCCGCGTAACATCCCAATCAGTCCCCATACCCGGTGATCGTGGATCGGTGTGCTTTGCCCCGGCCCCCACACAAAACTGACGATGCTGAAGCGCTGGCGCGAATCGGCATGCAGCAAGAACTGCTGGTAGCGCTCGGGGTCGGGTTGGGCGTATTCATCGGGGAGCCAGTCATCATGGCTGACCAACTGTGCCAGTAGCTTGCCGCCACGGTGCAGCAGGTCGCCTTCGCGTGGATTGCCGTCGATCAATTCCGCCAGGGCGCCTATGAAGGCTCTGAGTCTCTCGGGGTGTCGGGCCTGGGTCATGACAATTCCATCGTGTGGTCGGTGGTGATGGGTTTATCTAAGCATAATGTTTATAGTTAATATGCTATTTTTTAATGATTAGCTTATAGCCGAAGGTAATTTAGAACCGGTCTGAATAGCGTTAGACGTTATCGATTACAGCGCGGGCTATCCAGGCCGCGTTCGTGCAACTATGCTTCACACACATCTTAATGACTGTTCTCTATGTGCGGCCCAAATGAAAATTGACGATATCGATGCCTTTGTCGAAGTGATTCGTTGCCAGTCCATCAGCCATGCCGCCGAGTCGTTGCAACTGACCCAGCCGGCCATCACCCGCCGCGTGCAGAACTTCGAGCAGGCGCTGGGTGTGGAGCTGTTCGACCGCAATACCAAGCCCCTCAAGCCTACGCTGATCGGCACCCGTGTCTACGAACAGTGCCGGCTGATCCTGCGCGAGATGGATGCCCTGCGCGAGCTGGTGGCCACCGACGCACCGCCCACCGGCCTGCTGCGCCTGGGCGTGCCGCAGACCATCGGCGATGTGGTGCTGCTGGACGCGCTCAAGCACTTGCGCACCGAATACCCCGAGCTGCGGGCCCAGGTCGCCACCGGCTGGGGCAGCCAATTGGTCGGCAAGATCGAGCGCGGCGAGCTGGATGCAGCGGCGGCGTTGTTCCCGGCGGGCAAGATCTTCCCGGACAACATCGTCGGTGAGTCCATCGGCAAGATGGAACTGGTGGTGGTGTGCGCCAAGGCGCAGTTGCCGAAGAAGCCGTGCAAGCTGGCGGATGTGTACCAGAACGGTTGGATCCTCAACCCGGATGGTTGCGGCTTCCGTGCGGGCTTGCAGCGGACTTTGTCCGATCAGGGCCTGGCCCTGCGGGTGAACCTGGAAACCTTCGGCACCGAGTTGCAATTGGGCCTGGTGGCGGACGGCCTGGGCCTGGGCCTGGTGCCACGGCCGTTACTGGAGCGCAGCGCCCACCGCGAGCACTTGGCGGTGATGCCGCTCAAGGACTTCAAGCCGGTGATGGACCTGTGGCTGATCTACCCGCACTTCCTGGGCAACCTGCAAGGGCCGGTGGATGCATTTGGCAAGCTGGTCGCGAACTCCCTGCACAAGATCCGCAACGCCGCCTGACTCTGGATTCCCTCTCTTTGTAGGCGCCGGCTTGCCGGCGATGAGGCCCCCGAGATACGTGCAGGGCTCAAGGGCGCCATCGCCGGCAAGCCGGGCTCCTACAGGCGAATGCGGTGCTGTGGTGGTTATGAAAAAAAATAATAATTAGCTTAGATTAAAATGTGCTTTTTATTATCTTTTTGCATCCCATAGGCTTGCCTGGAAGTCCTTAAGGCCATCCAGGAAGTTTTGCCATGAGCAGCGTCACCTCGATTTCCAGTGTTTCCAACAACGTTCGCCAACGCGTCACTCCGGAAGAATGGGAAGTGCGCGTCAAATTGGCCGCCGCCTATCGCCTGGCGGCCTTGTACAAGTGGACCGATCACATCTACACCCACTTCTCCGCCCGCGTGCCGGGCCCGGAGGAGCATTTCCTGATCAATGCCTTTGGGCTGTTGTTCGATGAAATCAGCGCGTCCAACCTGGTCAAGGTCGACCTCGACGGCACCATCGTCGACGATCCCACTGGCCTGGGTATTAACTACGCCGGCTACGTGATCCACAGCGCCATCCACGGCGCGCGCCACGACCTGCAAGCGGTGTTGCACACCCACACACGTGACGGCATTGCGGTGTCGGCGCAAAAAGACGGCCTGCTGCCGATCTCCCAGCATTCCATTGGCTTCTCCGGGCGGGTGGCGTACCACGGTTATGAAGGCGTGGCCCTGGACCTGGACGAGCGTGAGCGGCTGGTTGCGGACTTGGGTGACAAGAGTGTGATGATCTTGCGCAACCATGGCTTGTTGACGGCGGGTGTGAGTGTTGAGCATGCGTTTCAGCAACTGCAGCAGTTGGAGCGTGCGTGCAATATCCAGGTGGCGGCGCAGGCGGCGGGGAATGCGGAGTTGATCTTTCCGCCGAGGGAGGTGGTGGAGAAGGTTGAGCAGCAGGCCAAGGTGTTTGCCAGTGGGGAAGGGCCGGGCGTGGCGCGGCATTGGAATGCGTTGATTCGGCAGTTGGAGCGCAGTGATATCGACTACAAGAATTGACTCGGGCGTTACCTGTGGGAAGTCGACCACAGTCTAACTGTAGCCCTGCGATCCAAATGTGGGAGTTGGCTTGCCTGCGAAGGCGGCCTGACAGCCGACAGCAATCTAACTGCCACCCCACGATCCAAATGTGGGAGCTGGCTTGCCTGCGAAGACAGCCTGGCAGCCGACAGCAATCTAACTGCCATCCCACGATTCAAATGTGGGAGCTGGCTTGCCTGCGAAAGCGGCCTGACAGCCGACAGCAATCCAACTGCCACCCCACGATCAAAATGTGGGAGCTGGCTGGCCTGCGAAGGCGGCCTAACAGCCGACAGCAATCTAACTGCCACCCCACGATCCAAATGTGGGAGTTGGCTTGCCTGCGAAAGCGGCCTGACAGCTGACCACAATCTAACTGTCACCCCGCGATTCAAAAATGTGGGAGCTGGCTTGCCTGCGAAGACGGCCTAACAGCCGACAGCAATCTAACTGCCACCCCACGATCCAAATGTGGGAGCTGGCTTGACTGCGAAAGCGGCCTGACAGCTGACCACAATCTAACTGTCACCCCGCGATTCAAAAATGTGGGAGCTGGCTTGCCTGCGAAGACGGCCTAACAGCCGACCACGCTCTGACTGTTGCCCCGCGATCCAAATGTGGGAGCGGGCTTGCTCGCGAAGGCGGCCTGACAGCCGACCAGAATGTTGGATCAGACCAGGTACATATCCGTTATTTAGGTAACGGCTGCTAATGGTTCCGCCCTTACGGCGGGTCACTTTGGAAAAGCCCCAAAGTAACCAAAGGGCTCTTGCCCCAACACTCGGTACCTCGCCTAGGCTCGGTATGCCCGTAATCCGACAGTGATTTGGGGGGCCGCCGCCACGCGCCATCCATGGCGCGGGGCGGCTAAACCGGCATCCCTGCCGGTTTACCCCCCAAATCCCTATCGAATTCCGGCCAGCGTGTTTGACGGGGCGCCTAAGAGCAAGAGCAAGAGCAAGAGCAAGAGCAAGAGCAAGAGCAAGAGCAAGAGCAAGAGCAAGAGCAAGAGCGGCTCGCTTCGCATTGTGGGTACGCGGTGGGTACGCGGTTTTGTAGGAGCTGGCTTGCCGGCGATGCAGGCACCGTTGTAATCAGGCAGACCGATTCGATGCCATCGCCGACAAGCCAGCTCCTACACGGGGTGTGCTTTGTGCTTAAGCGACCTGTTTGGCTTGCTCGCGTTCAGCGACCAGCTGGCGGGTGAGGGGGATCAAACGCTTGCCGTAGTCGATGGCATCATTCAGGGGGTCAAAGCCACGGATCAGGAAGGTGGTGATGCCCAGGTCGTAGTAGTCCAGCAGCGCTTGCGCAACTTGCTCGGCTGTGCCGACCAGCGAGGTGGAGTTGCCCTGGGCGCCCAGTAACGCCGCGATCCCTGTCCACAAACGCTTATCCAAACGTGACCCTTGCGCTGCCGCTGCCAGTAACCGGCGTGAGCCTTCATTCGGCGGTTCACGCCGCACAAAGCCATTTTTCTCGGCCAGTTCGGTGGCTTGCTGCAGGATCTTGTCGGCCCGCGCCCATGCCAGTTCTTCGGTTTCGGCGAGGATCGGCCGAAGCGACAGGCTGAAGCGAATTGTGCGCCCATGCTTGGCCGCTTCGGCGCGGACCTGGGTCACGATCTCGCGCACTTGCTCGTAGGTTTCGCCCCACAGTGCATACACATCAGCGTGTTTGCCGGCCACTTCAATCGCCGCTGTAGAGGAGCCGCCGAAGTACAGCGGGATATGGGGCTGCTGCGGCGATTTCACCGTGGAGTGCGCGCCTTCGACCTGGTAGTAGGTGCCCTTGAAGTCGAAGGGCTGTTCGCGGGTCCATTCCTGGCGCACCACGCTCAGGTATTCGTCGGTGCGGGCGTAGCGTTCGTCCTTGCCGATGTGGCTGCCATCGGCGCGCAGTTCGCGGTCGTCGCCGCCGGTGATGATGTGCACGGCCGTGCGTCCACCGTTGAACACGTCCAGGGTAGCGAACTGGCGGGCAGCCAGGGTGGGCTGGGTGAAGCCGGGACGGTGGGCGATGAGGAATTGCAGCTTTTTGGTCACGCTGGCAGCGTGGGAGGCGATCAATGTGCTGTCCGGGCTGTTGGAGTGGAAGGCTACCAGCGCACGGTCGAAGCCGGCATCTTCGTGGGCGCGGGCCACGGTCTCGACGTAGTCGGGTTGCAGGGTAGGGCCACTGCGTGGATGGATTTCGGAGGCGTGGTGGCCGCCGATGTAGCCGATGAATTCGATGCTCATGGTCTGTCCTTATCGTGGGCGTGATCTTGTGCGGGATGGTCACCTCCACCGGGCAAGGGGTCGGTTATTCGCGTTCAAAATAGGGGCAGGGGCCAGGGCTGTAAAATGCCGATTGGTTCTAACCTAATTATTAAAATATCGAATCTTTGCTTTGTTGGTGTATCAGTAATTTGCATTTTTATCGCCTTCAGCTGGCGCCGGGTTGCCCAAGGCTGACCGGAGATAACGTTGTGTTTTCCCCTGCGCTGAGGTCTGATGGGCGCCGAAACGGGCACGCCAGGTTGGGGATGTATGCGGGCAGAACTTGCGCACTATGGCGGTATCACCGTCATGATTCCGGCCGCCATCATCATTGCGGTGTGGCTGAGGTATTCCAACCCTTGGGCACTGCGCGCCTGGGTAATCACTGTTGGCGTGACCTATTCGATTGTTGCCTTCAGCAAGTTGCTGTTTAAAGGTTGGGGCTTATCGTTCGAGCCTTTGGGTATTGCCGTATTAAGCGGACATGCCATGAATACCTGCCTGATGCTGACCGTGGGACTCAGCCTGTTGGCGCGCCAGTTCAATCCGGTACTCCGTTGGCCGGCAGCCGGGGCAGGGTTATTGGCGAGTGCCTGGTTCAGTGCTTATTGCGTCGCGCCTTACATCCATCCGCTGAACGAAGCCTTGGCCGGTGCGACGCTGGGCGCGGTGGCGGCGATTGCTTTTCTGTGGCGAATTGAACGCGCCGACGTCAAGGTGTCCCCCTCGTTTATCGGCGGCGGACTGGTGGTGTTACTGGTCTGCGCGCTGGTGCCAAAATACAACGCCGAGTTGCTGCTCAACCGTGTCGCGATCACGTTGTCGGGTGCTGAACACGCCCATCAAGCGCCTTCCTGGCGGGTGGATGCGGCGCATGGAAAGGTTGAGTAAGCGGCAACTCACATAAGCGCTTCTCAAACCTGCTCCTCACCCCGCAACTGCACACTCATGTCATCACAGCTTTGCGCCCAGTCGCTGAGCCATTGCGGCATCGGGGGTGACACGTCGTCCAAGCCCAGTTCACGCACAAACTCCGCCGGAGGCAGGGTGCCTTTTGCCGACCGGAACAGCCCGCGCATCACCACCACGCCGACCACCCGGCCCTTACTGACAAAGCGGTGCTCCATGAGGCTCCACTTGTCGTCCCAGCCGAGCATGCGGGTGTGCACCTCGAACACTTCGAACAGTTTCAATTCACGACGGAACTTGCCCCAGGTATCGCCCACGATGGGCAGCGCCTTGTTGCGCAATGCCACGCGAAAGGCGCCGGTGCGCAGCACGAAATCCATCCGTGCAATGTCGGCCAGGGAAAAGTAGCGGCCGTTGGTGACGTGCCGGTTGATATCCAGGTCCAGCGGCCAGACGCGCATGCGCACTACCGTGGTTGCCAGGCCATGGGCAGGCTTGCGCCAGGGGCGCCGGGACAGCATGAAGAGCAAGCGAAACCAGAGATTCATAAAAACGCCAGGCAGTTGATCAGTGGCTGCACTGTAAAGAGCTGGAATCAGCTAAGGTAGGTGCGCAAATGACTTATTACATGCGAAAAGCGCAAGCGAGTTCCTTTCATGCACATTACCTTGCTCCTGGCTGACCGTTGCTCCGCTGCCAGCGCCACCCTGGCGCTGGAGATGCTGAACGCGGCCAACCTGTTTGCCGACACGCCACCCTTCGACATCATGGTCGCTTCCCTGGACGGCCAGCCGGTGGAGGCCTGGGGCGGCCAGCGTTTGCAGGTGGATCGCTCGGTGGCGCAGGTCGCCCAGACCGACCTGGTACTGATCCCAGGCTTTCTGTTCACCTTGAAAGAGGCCTTGCCGGCCTTTCCTGCCTACGCCCCCTGGTTGCGTGAGCAACATGCTCACGGCGCAGTCCTGGCTTCGATGTGCACGGCGGCCTTTCTGTTGGCGGAGTCCGGTGTGCTACAAGGCCTGCGCGCCACGACCCATTGGGCGTTTGCCGAGCTGTTTCGACGCCGCTATGCGGACGTGAGCCTGGATTATGGGCAGATTCTCTGCGAAGAAAACCGCGTGATCACCAGTGGCGGCGCGAGTGCGGCGATGGACTTGGTGTTGCACCTGATCCGCCGTTTTGGCGCGCCGGAACTGGCCCACACCTGCGGCAAATACCTGCTGATCGATACTGTGCGCAGCGAGCAGTCGGTGTACGCCATGTGGTCGCTGCCCAAAAACCATGGTGACGGCGAGATCCTGCGGGTGCAGCATTGGCTGGAGCAGCATTTTGCCGAGGCGCTGGTGATTGATGAGGTGGCCCGGCGTTTCGGTTTTGGCGTGCGCAACTTCAAGCGGCGCTTCAAGGAGGCCACCGATTACACGCCGATTGCCTACCTGCAAACCCTGCGCCTGGAACGGGCCAAGCACATGCTTGAGTCAACCCGCATGACGTTGGAAAGCATCACCTACGCGGTCGGCTACGAAGACAGCAATTCATTCCGCCGCCTGTTCCAGCAACGCGTGGGCCTGTTGCCGGCGGCGTATCGCAAGAAATTCCTCGCCCGTGCGGTTTGATTCAGCGGTGTAACACACGCTGGAAATCGTGCAGCAGGTGCATGTACGCATCGAAGCGCGGCAGCTGATCGGCGAGGCGGTGTTGTGGGTAGACCGCGAGCTGGATTAACCACAGGCGAAAAAAAACCGGCTGATCAGGCCGGTTTGGGGTTCCCGCAAGCAGCGCGGGGTTATACGTTGTTGCCTTGCAGGCGATCAGCACCGCCTTCGGCCAGGCCACGTTCTTGCAGACGATCAGCACCGCCTTCGGCCAGGCCACGTTCTTGCAGACGATCAGCACCGCCTTCGGCCAGGCCACGTTCTTGCAGACGATCAGCACCGCCTTCGGCCAGACCACGTTCCTGCAGGCGATCAGCACCGCCTTCGGCCAAGCCACGTTCCTGCAGACGATCAGCACCGCCTTCAGCCAGGCCACGTTCCTGCAGGCGATCAGCGCCACCTTCGGCAACACGGCGTTCCAGCAGGCGGTCCGAACCATTTTCGGCAACGCGGTTACCTTGCAGGCGGTCCGAGCCGCCCTCTGCGACGCGACTTTCGATCAGGCGATCCGAACCGCCTTCAGCAACGACAGGATGGGCAAAAGCATTTGCAGCGAGTACCGAGAAAGCGAGGCTAAGCAAGATTTGGCGTTTCATGAGAGTGTGCTCCGAGTGTTTTAGTTTGGGTTGTTGCTGGTATGGGTTTGATGTTACGCGTTGCATTTTTTAAGAGAACTTCATTGGGCTGATGGTGACTATCGACGCCAGCGATGGCTCGTTGTGGCGAGCCATCGCCGGGGCAGTCATGGCATCTGCGGCAGTTCCTGTGGGCGCAGGTCGAATACCAGCACCTCGGCATCGTCACCGTGGCCCAGGCGGATCTGTTGCTCATCCCGCACGCGGGCGCCGTCGCCTTCCTGCAAGCGTTGGCCGTTGATTTCAACGCTGCCCCGGGCCACATGGATGTACACATGGCGATCGGGCGGCAGGTCCAGGGTGGCGGCTTCGTCACCGTTGAACAGGCCGGCATACACCCGGGCGTCCTGGCGCACGCTGAGTGAGCCGTCGTGGCCATCCGGCGAGATGATCAACTGCAAGCGCCCACGTTTCTGCGCGTCAGTGAAGTGCTCTTGCTGATAGCGCGGCTCAGCGCCGGCCACGGCTGGCACGATCCAGATCTGCAGGAAGTGCACGCCACGGGTCTGGCTGTGGTTGAACTCGCTGTGGGCCACGCCGCTGCCGGCGCTCATCAGTTGCACATCGCCAGGGCGGATCACTGAGCCAGTGCCCAGGGTGTCCTTGTGTTCCAAGGCGCCTTCGAGCACATAGGAGAAGATCTCCATGTCGCGGTGCGGGTGCTGGCCAAAGCCTTTGCCGGCCGCGACGCGGTCGTCATTGATCACCAGCAGGTCGGAAAACCCCTGTTCATTGGGGTTCCAGTAGTTGGCGAACGAGAAGGTGTGGAACGACTTCAACCAACCGTGATTGGCGGCGCCGCGTTCGGAAGCTTTGCGAAGGGTCAGCATGGTCTTGTCCTCAAGTGGGAGCGGGCTGCGAAATGCAGGGCTCCTGCGTTGAGAAGAAGGTTAATGGTTACTGGAAAATTCATTAAGAATATGAAATCTGAATAACTGTCCCCTTTAAGTTGACAGTCGCGGACGTGCCATAATGCCTGCCGCATTCCTTCTCGATGGACCTTCCCCGATATGAAAACCGTGGCCATGGCGCTGTTTCCGGACTTCCTCCTGCTCGACATGGCTGGGCCGCTCGAAGTGTTTTCGATTGCCAACCGCTACCTGCCGGCGGCGGAGCATTACCGGATCCTCACCCTCGGCACCGAGCCCGGCCCGCTGCGCGCTTCCAATGGCGTGGCGGTACAGGCCGACCTGTTGCTGGACCAAGCCCAGGACGCCTACGACCTGCTGCTGGTACCTGGTGGTCCCGGGGCCTATAACGAATGCCACCCCGCGTTGTTGCCCTGGCTCAAGGCGGCAGCCCCACGGGCGCGGCGCTTCGGTTCTATCTGCACCGGGGCGTTCGTGCTGGGGCATGCCGGCCTGCTGGACAATCACCGCGTGACCACCCACTGGCACTACACCGAGCGGTTGATCAAGGCGTTTCCCAAGGCCATTGTCGAGACCGACCGCATCTATCTGCAGGACGGGCGGTTGATCACCTCGGGTGGCGTCACGGCCGGTATCGACCTGGCGCTGTCGGTGGTGGCCCAGGACCACGGCAAGCAAGTCGCGGTGGACGTGGCCAAGGTGTTGCTGGTGGTGATGAAGCGTCAGGGCGGGCAGGCCCAGTTCAGCCCAATGACAGCGGCGGTTGCCCCCCAGGAAACGGCGATCACCCGTGTGCAGAACCATGTGCTCGAACATCTGTGCGAACCCTTCACCATCGAGTCCATGGCCGCGTTGGCCGGCATGAGCGCACGGCATTTTGCGCGGCTGTTCGCCAAAGAGGTGCAGATGACGCCCATGGCGTTCCTGCAAGGTGCGCGCATCGACCGCGCCCGGCAGTTGCTCGAAACCACCGACCTGCCGCTCAAGACCGTGGCGTTCCACGCAGGTTTTGGCAGCGTGCGGCATATGCGCTTTTTGTTCAGCGAGAAACTGGGCCTCAACCCGACTCAATACCGACAACAGTTCAGTTAACGACAGAATGTCCGTCTCGGGCACCCGAATGTCCGTGTCGCTCCCCGTGCCAGCATTGTCCTGTCATCCCCAGGTGGCAAGATAGCGTCAGGCCCATGGAAAAGGATGCGCAGACGCCCAAGGCCGGGCGTTTCAGCGCTTTTACACGCATGAATAACCCTCAGGCGATTGACGTTGATGGCACGCTGCGCTTCGGCGCTTATGTCTTTCACCGGCAACAACGGCTGGTCAGCAAGTCTGGCTGGCCGGTGCCTTTGGGTGGACGTGCGCTGGATATCCTCACGGTGCTGCTCGAAACGCCTGGGCAATTCATCAGTAAGGCGACCCTGATCGAGCGGGTCTGGCCGCACAGTGTGGTGGAAGAAAACAACCTGCGCGTGCACATCGCTGCGCTGCGCCGTGCCCTCGATGGGCAGCGCTATATCCTCAACGACCCCCAGCGTGGCTATTGTTTCGCGGCCAAGCTGCAGGGCGGGCTGCCCGCCACGCAGCCCCGGCACAACCTCAGCGCACGGCTCAGCGCGGTGATGGGCTGCGACGCGCTGCTGGGCGTGTTGGTGCGGCGTTTGTCCGGGCAACAATTGATGACCCTCACCGGCTGCGCAGGCGTCGGCAAGAGCACCCTCGCCCTGGCGTTGGCCGAACGCGTGTTGCCGCGCTACCGGGATGGCGTGTGGTGGGTCGACCTGGCCACTGTCGAGGCGCCAGTGGCCATGCTGCGCCACCTGGCCACGGCCTTGCACCTGGAGCCCATCGCCAGTGCCACTGAGCTGGGCCGGCAATTGGCGTCCCGCCAGCTCCTGCTGGTACTGGATGGTGCCGACCTGCTGCTCGGCGCCTGCCGGCACCTGGTGGCCGTGCTGCGCGAAAAAGCGCCGCAGGTCAGCGTACTGGTCAGCAGCCGTGAAGCCCTGCAGGTCGCGGGTGAGTGGGTGCAACGCGTACCCCGGCTGGCAGTGCCTGTGCCGTCGGCGCTGGGCAGTGTTGAGCAGGCGTTGGCGTATCCGGCGGTGCAGTTGTTTGTGGCGCGGGCGAGGGCGGGTCAGCAGGGGTTCGTGCTGCGGCCCCAGGACCTGGCGCCGCTGCGCGATATTTGCCGGCGCCTTGATGGCATTCCCTTGGCCCTTGAACTGGCGGCCGCCCAAGTCGATGCCCTTGGCGTGCGCGGCTTGCAACAGCAACTGAGCAAGGGCCTACACGTGCTGACCCGCGGTCGGCGCACCGCGGTGGAACGCCATCGATCCCTGACGGCCGCCCTGGACTGGACCTACCAGCGCCTGAGCCTGCCGGAGCGTTGGCTGTTCCTGCAGTTGAGTTTATTCAAGATGGCCGTGACCTTGCCCACCTTGAGCGAGCTGGTCAGCGGGACTGAATTGGAACACGCCGACCTGGCCTATCTGCTCGGGCGCCTGGTGAATACCTCGCTGCTAAGCCTTGAGCCCGGACCGGGCCTTGCACGCTACCGCCTGCTCAACTGCGTGCGCTGCTATGCCCTGGCGCAGCTGCGTGACCCGGTGCAGGTGGCGCGCTTGCAGCAGGGCTATGGGCATTACCTGGTGCCGTTTTCAGGCCGGCCGTTTGTCCTGCAACTCGTCGAGCAGGCGGCGTACACGGACTAGGTCCTGGGTGGCAAAACCTTCGGTGTACCGCGCGTAAATCGAGCCCAGCAAGTCCCGCGCTGCCAGCAGGCGGCCTTGGGACTGCCATAAACCTGCCAATGACGTCGCACAGCGCAATTCCCAGGCCAGCGCGCCTTGCTGGTGCGCCAGGCCCAGGGCCTCCAGCAACAGCGCTTCGGCTGCGCGCTCATCGGTCAGGGTGTCGGCGCGTACCCGCAGGATTTCCGCGGTGCACCAGCCCGCGTCGCCCGCACGGGCCCGTTCGAAACCTGGCGTGTCCACCGCGTGGGAACCCAGTGTGACCAGAATGTCTTCGATCAACCCCAGGCCTTGCAGGTCCTTGTGCCCAAGGATGCCCGCATAGTGGCCTGCCCAGGTCTGGAATAGCTGCACCGAATGCTTGTGGGCATGTTCCAACAGCAACGCCTGCAGGGTCTGGGCGCTGTCTTCGTCACCGTTGTAACGGGCGATGACCACGCCCGCCAGCGCGAGGGTGTAGCAGATGGAGGTGCCATGGTTGATCTGCTGCGCCAATTCCAGCGCCTGGCTGGCGGTGCGCCAGGCCTGCTCGGGAAAGCCTTGCAGCCACAGGATGCGCGCCAGCACCGTGAGCGAGGCGACACTCTGGTCGTATTGCACACCGATGCCGTGGGCAAACCGGTTGAGGTGGCCGCTGTGCGCCATGCGTTGGATCACTTGCTCGGCATTGTGCCGGGCGAGTGCCTGGTTGCCGTTGTAATGCTGGGCCAGTACGCGCAGGCGCTGAGCACTGATGTCCAGTTGCGGGTCGGTGCGTGGGTCCAGGCGATCAAACTGCACGCTTTGCGCCAGCGCTTGGCGATACTGGCCAGCGCACAGGTTCACCGCCATATGCCCGGAGACCGCACGCAACTGCCCCGCGACGTCCTCGCGCGCCTCGGCCAAGCGCCGCGCACTGACGAACGCGGCGATGGTCTGCGGGGCACCGCCCATGGCGTGATAGGACAGGCTGCCCAGCGCCAATTGCAATTGCATCGTCAAGCGGGGGCAGGGCGAGATAGCCTGGTCCATCAACGCCAGCGCCTTGTCCACGTATAAACGGTGTTCCCTGAGCAACGACAACTCTTGCCACAGCGGCATTGCGCTGACCGTCAAACGGATCGCCAGCAGGTGTTCGCCGCCTTGCGCGAGCCCCCAGTCAAGGGCCGAGCGGACATCTTCACGCAGCGGCGCGTAACGGTCGATCCAGGATTGGGTGGCGACCAACTCCCAATCGTCGCGCGCCTGTTCCATCAGCGCCAGGCAGCGCTCGGCGTGACGCTCGCGAGTGGCGTCCAGTTCGTGGGCGACGCTGAGCTTTTCCAGGGCATAGGTGCGGGTGACGTCCAGCAGGCGGTAGACCATCTCGTCATCACCGGCTTCCACATTGAGCAACGACTTGGCGACCAATTGCGTGATCGAGCCCAGCACCTCGGTCGGCGCGACCTGTTCCCCGGCAATCACCGCCGCCGCGCTGGCCAGGCTGAACCCCCCGCGAAACACCGCCAGGCGACGCAGGCAGATCTGTTCGCAGGCGGTGAGCAGCTCAAAGCTCCAGTCCAGCGTGGCCCGCAGGGTTTGATGGCGGGGCAGGGCACTGCGCCGGCCACGGGTCAGCAAGCGGAAGTTGTCTTCCATTTGCACCAGCAGCCCCGGCAGGCCGAAGCGCTCGATCTGCGCCGCCACCAACTCGATGGCCAGGGGAATGCCGTCCAGGCGCTGGCAGATATCGATCGCCAGCGGCAGTTCGGCGTCGCTCAGTTCAAAGCTGTCCTGGTGAGACATGGCCCGCTCGATCAGCAATTGCAGGGCCGGATAGCCCAACGCCTGGGCGCGGTTGCCGCTGGCGGGCGGGCAGGCCAGCGGCTCCAGGCGCTGCACGTACTCACCTTCGGCACGTAATGCCTCGCGGCTGGTCGCCAGGATGTGCAGCCTCGGCGCGTGGCGCAGCAGGGTTTCGCTGATCAGGGCGATGTCGTCCAACAGGTGCTCGCAGTTGTCGATCACCAGCAGCACCTGGCGTTCCTGCAGGCTGCGGGCAAACGTGACCAGGGGCTCATGCTCGGTGTGGGTGAGGTCGAGCAGGGCGGCCAGATTGGGCAGGATCATCGACGGCGCGCTCAGCGGCGCCAGGTCCAGCAGGCGAATGCCGTCGCGGTAATGCCCGATCAGCAGTTCTGCCACCCGCAGCGCGACAGTGGTCTTGCCGATTCCGCCGGCGCCGGTGAGGGTGATAAAGCGCTGTTCGGGCAGTTGCTGCACCAGGCTGTCGATCAGGGCCTGGCGGCCGAGCATCCGGGTACGGCGCAGCGGCAGGTTGTGGCACGTGCCTTGGGGGGCGCCCTCGGTGGGTAGCGTCATCGGTTCGATGCTCAGTGGCGCAACAAAACTGTAGCCGCGCTGGGCGACAGTGACAATATAGCGCTGCCCGGCCTGGCCATCGCCCAGCGCCTTGCGCAACGCGGCCATATGCACCCGCAGGTTGCCGTCTTCCACCACGCTTTTGGGCCACACCCGGGCGATCAGTTCCTGTTTGCTCACCACATTGCCGGCCTGTTCGAGCAGGATCAGCAGGATATCCACGGCGCGCCGCCCCAGGCGCAACGGACGACCGGCCTCCAGCACCAGGCGTTGGCGCGGGTGGATGCGGTAGGGACCGAAATGCACGGCCTGGTCGTCGGGGTCACTCATGGGAGGCCATGCTCGGGAAGAGGGGAGCGGCCAGCATATTCCAGGTACGCACCGACCACTAGGCCGCGATCACTTGGGGCTTTTGGCGCGAGTGGTGATTTCGCCAGGTCATGGGGTTGACGCCTTCGCTGCGGGTGAACATATGGCAGAAGTGCGCCTGGTCGCAAAACCCGCATTCCAGGCTGATTTGCGTCAGGCTCAGGGTGGAACTGGCGATCAGTTCCTTGGCCCGCTGGATGCGCTGTTGGCGGATCCACTCCTGCGGCGACAGCCCGGTGGTGCACTTGAACGCACGGGAAAAATGGCTGCGCGACAACGCGCAGGCCTGGGCCAGGTCGGCAATCACCAGGCTTTCGCCCAGGTTGGCCAGGATCAGTTGCTTGGCGATACGCTCGCGCCGGGGGCATAGGCCACCGGAAGCGGACAAACGAGGGGCATATTGCTCGAGTCGGGCCATGACAAATATCCGCAGTCGATGGGAGCGTTCCCGGTGAATGGATGCAGTGTAGACGTGGCTAATCTTGTTGCCGGACCGTCCGGCTGACGAGTTAATCGTTGTTAATTTCGCCAGGTACCGGCGTGGAAAAGACAGCACAGACGTGCAATCCGGCCAGGGTCTGGCGTGCTTATCTGTGGGCTTGCCTACTGTTTGGATACCGCCATGAACCGCAACGACCTGCGCCGCGTCGACATGAACCTGCTGGTGATTTTCGAAGCGCTGATGTTCGAGAAGAACCTGACCCGGGTCGCCGAAAAGCTCTTCATGGGCCAACCGGCGGTGAGTGCGGCATTGGGCCGTCTGCGCGACCTGTTCGACGACCCGCTGCTGCTGCGTAATGGGCGCGGCATGGAGCCCACGCCACGCGCGGTGGCGATACTCAAGGAGTTGCAACCGGCCATGGACACCATTTCCGGTGCGGTCAGCCGTGCCAAGGATTTCGACCCTTCCACCAGTTGCGCGGTGTTTCGCATTGGCCTTTCGGACGACGCTGAATTTGGCCTGTTCCCACCGTTGCTCAGCCAACTGCGCGAAGAGGCACCGGGGATCATCGTGGTGGTGCGTCGGGCCAATTACTTGCTGATGTCGTCGCTGCTGGCCAGTGGTGAAATTACGGTCGGGGTGAGCTATACCACTGAGTTGCCGGCGAATGCCAAGCGCAAGAAGTTGCGGGACATTCCGTGCAAGGTCTTGCGTGGGGACGACGGCACCGAGCCGCTGACGCTGGATGACTACTGTGAGCGGCCCCATGCGATGGTGTCGTTTTCGGGGGACCTGAGTGGCAACATCGATCTGGACCTGGCCCGGATTGGCCGGGCACGCCGGGTGGTGTTGGCGGTGCCGCAGTTCAGTGGGTTGCGGGCGTTGTTGGCGGGCACGCAGATTATTGCGACGGTGCCGGATTATGCGGCGTGTGCGTTGACGGATGGCACTTCGTTACGGGCGCAGGATCCGCCGTTTGCGATTGAGGAGGCGCAGTTGTCGATGGTGTGGAGTGGGGTGCATGACAATGATCCGGCGGAGCGGTGGTTGAGGGCTCGGATTGGGGAGCATATGGCTCGGGTGGTTTGATTGGGGGCAGCTAACCCGGGTTACCCACGGATTCAAGCCTGCGTTCGGGCAGCGTGTTTAACGCGGCGGACTTAGAGCCGACCGGTTGCATACTGTCGACCTCGGTCAACCTGTAGGAGCCGGCTTGCCGGCGATGGCATCACCCGGGTGTGCCTGCTGTACCGAGTCGCCTGTATCGCCGGCCAGCCAGCTCCTACACGTATCTGCCTTTGATTCAAGCACTCAGGCCGCCGTGCTTTGATCTTAGGCAGCCCCCCAAATAACGGATATGTACCCAACCAGCCCAACTCAATTGGTCACCCATTCTTACCCCAAATTGGATATTCCTCCTCCAAGCGCCGATGACTAACCTAGCCATCAATCCCCACTGCCTTGGAGCATCACCATGCAAACCCGTACCGATTTCTACACCGCCTCCCCAGACGCCATGAAAGCCATGCTCGCCCTGGAAGCCGCCGTCGGCAAACTCTCCATCGAGCTGCCACTGCTGGAACTGGTACGCCTGCGGGTATCGCAGATCAACGGCTGCGCCTTCTGCCTCGACATGCACACCGCCGACGCCCGCAAGGGCGGCGAGACCGAACGCCGCCTGTACACCGTGTCAGCCTGGCGCGAAACACCGTTCTTCACCCCACGTGAACGCGCTGCACTGGCGTGGGCCGAAAGCCTGACCCTGATCAGCCACACCCACGCGCCCGACGAAGACTTCAACGCACTGGCCGCCGAATTCAGCGCCCAGGAGCAGGTCGACCTCAGCGTGGCAATCGCCACCATCAACAGCTGGAACCGCCTGGCCGTGGGTTTCCGCAAGATGCCGAAGTAAGCCTCAGAAATTCACCGAGGCACTCAGGCGCGCCGTCAATGGCGCGCCCTGGAACAGGTAGTCATCGCCCAAGTACTCGCCCGCGTCGCGCCAGTAGCGCTTGTCGAACAGGTTGTCGACGCTCAGGCGAAACACCGTCTCATAGCCGTTCACCTGGGTGGTGTAGCGGCTGCCCACGTTCACCACCGCGTAATCCCCCACCTCCACATTGCCGCTGCGATTGGCGTACTTCTTGGCGCTGTATTGCACACCGCCCAGCACCGCCAGGCCATTCACCCACGGCAACGCGTAGTCGGCGTACAGGCTGGCGCGCAATTTGGGCACGTTGATCGCCTGGTGACCTTCGTAGTCCGCGGTACCACTTCCGGTCACGCGTGCGCGAATCGCCGCGACGCTGGTGGCGATTTGCAGACGCTCGGTGGCCCAGCCGTTGGCCGACAGTTCCAGACCGGTGTTTTTCTGCTCGCCCTGTTGCACATAGTCGAATGTGCCAGCGGTATTCGGTTTGGCGTACTGGTACGCCTGGCGGGTCTGGAACACGGCGGCGGCAAAGCTGATGCGGCGCCAGTCGTATTTCACCCCGGCTTCGATTTGACGTGAGGTGGTGGGCGCCAGGGTTTCGCCGTCGTTGGTGGTTGTCCACGGCGCCTGGCCGCCCAGGGACAGGCCTTTGTTGTAGCTGGTGTAGAGCGAGATATTTTCGACCGGCTTATAGATCAACGACGCCTGCGGCAGGAACACGTATTGCTGGGTGTGGCGTACCTGGGCGCCAGAGGTGCCGTCGAAGGCTTTTTCGTCCAGGCGCACTTCGCGGCCACCGAGGATGGTTTGCCATTGCTCGTTGAGGCGGATGCGGTCGGTGACGAACAGGCCGTACTGGCGACTGTCGAGGTTGCGATGGCTGTCGTTCAGCGGCTTGTCGGTGGGGGTGAAGGTTGGGGCGTCGACGTTGATGTTGGTGCTGCCGATGTATTCGTTGACCGACTTTCGCTTGTCGACCACTCGGCGAAAAGCGCTGGTGCCAAAGGTCAGTTCATGGCCCAGGTTGCCCGTGTTGAACAGCCCGGTCATGGCTGCCTGCACTTCGTCGTCGCGGCGGGTGTCGTCGGGGCTGCGGTAGTCGTAGACGTCATAGTCGCCGGTGGGGCTGAAGAAGGCGGTGCCGCAATCGGCCACGTAGAAGCAACCATAGGCAAACGAACTGTAGTCATCGATCACCACCTTGCTGCGCGCTGCGCTCACGCTGCCTTTCCACTGATCATTGAAGCGGTATTCAAACTTGCCGTTGAGGTTCAGCGAGTCGATACCCACTTGCCTGGACCCACTCTGGTGGCCCAGCAATTTCTTCGGCGAGGCATCGTGTGGCACCTCGGTGCCGCCCAGCAGTTGGTAGCCCGGCACCGAGCGTTGCTGTTTGTCCTGGTATTCGGCGTCCAGTTGCAATACGGCATCGGGGCTGATGTTCCAGTCAAAGGCCAGGGACACAAAATCGCGCTGGCCATTGGCGTGTTCCACATAGGAATTGAGGTCTTCATGGGCCACATTGGCGCGCAGGCCGAACTGTTGCTCGCTGCCAAACCAGCCGCCGACGTCGGTTGCGATATAGCCGCTGCCGCGATCGTCGGTGGAGACGGTCACCGAACGCACATCTTCCGGGCGCTTGGTCACGTAGTTGATCACGCCGCTCGGCTCGGAAATTCCGCTCTGCAGGCCCGCCAGGCCCTTGAGCACTTCCACCTGCTGCTTGTTTTCCAGGGCAACGTTCTGCTCGCCGGTGATGGTGCGCCCATTGATCTTGTAGCTGCTGGCCGCATTCAGCGAAAAGCCGCGCACCACAAAGTTTTCGTAGTAACCGATGGGCGCATAGCTGTCGCCCACCGAGGCGTCGTTGCGCAGCACTTCACTGAGCAGGCGCGCCTGCTGGTCCTTGATCAGTGCGGCGTTGATCACGCTGATCGAGGCCGGCGTATCGAGCAGCGGCGTATCGTCGAAGCCGCCCACCGAAGCGGTTTCACTGCGGTAGCCGGACTCATCCTGGCCTTGGACCTTGACCGCCGGCAGTTCGATTTCAGCCGCCAGGCTGTTGCCGATGCCGCCGCTGAGCAGCAGACCGAGGGCGAAACGTGAGGTGACGACGGGACGAAAACGCAAAACCATGGGGGCAGGGCCTTAAAGCGCGGGCGGGGGGCGCATAAGCTAGGCATAAGTGCGCACTTTTACAAGAATGATTCGCACCTTGAGACATCCCGTCTCAGGCCGCATGCCAATCCATGTGCACCTCGACAGCCCGCAGCGCACCTGCGATAGACAAGGCTTCCCTCATCAATTGCAGGAGAACGCCATGAGTATTGCTGGAAAAGTCGCGCTGGTGACCGGCGCCGGGCAGGGCATTGGCCGGGCCATCGCCTTGCGCCTGGCACAGGACGGTGCCGATATCGCCCTGGTGGACATCAATGGCGCCAAGCTCGAAGCCGTGGCCGCCGAAGTCGTCGCGCTGGGCCGCAAGGCCTCTGTGTTCGTCGCTGACGTGTCCAAGCGCGAACAGGTGGTGGCGGCGGTGGAGCATGCGCACCTGACCCTGGGTGGCTTCCACATCATCGTCAACAATGCCGGTGTGGCGCAGATCGATTCGCTGTTGGACGTCAGCCCGGAACAGGTCGAGCGCACCCTGGGCATCAACGTGCAGGGCGTGTTGTGGGGCATCCAGGCCGCCGGTAAGAAATTCAAGGCGCTCAAGCAGAAGGGCAAGATCATCAACGCCTGCTCCATCGCCGGCCATGAAGGTTTTGCGTTGCTGGGGGTGTACTCGGCCACCAAGTTTGCCGTGCGTGCCTTGACCCAGGCGGCGGCCAAGGAGTTGGCGAGCGCCGGGATTACCGTAAACGCCTACTGTCCGGGCGTGGTGGGCACCGATATGTGGGTCGAGATCGACAAGCGCATGGCCGAGATCACCGGCGCCGAAGTCGGTGCGACCTACAAGAAGTATGTGGATGGCATCGCCTTGGGCCGGGCGCAGACGCCGGAGGATGTGGCGGGGCTGGTCGCGTACCTGGCCGGGCCGGATGCGGACTACATGACCGGGCAATCGCCGCTGATCGACGGTGGCCTTGTCTACCGCTGACAGGTACTCAGTCCAATGTGGGAGGGGGCTTGCCCCCGATAGCAGTGTGTCAGCGCTGGAAGTATTGACTGATTCACCGCCATTGGGGCAAACCCCCTCCCACCGTATTGACCCCGTTGAATCAGCGAGTTTTGTTGGGCATGTCGATGCCCAGTCGGGTGACGCGGCGGTACAGCGTTGCACGGGAAATCCCCAGCGCCTGCGCGGTCGGTAACGGCTTCCAGCGATGGCGAATCAGCGCATCCAGCACCACCTGGCGCTCGGGGCTCACGCTCGCTTCAACCATCTCCAGTACCCGTTCCCCACGCACTTCCACCGGCAAATCCGCCACCTGCACCGTCCCGCCCTCACACACCGCACAGGCATACGCCAGCACATATCGCAGTTGCCGCACATTGCCCGGCCACGCGTACCCCAACAGCAACTCCAATGCCGCCTGGCCGATACCCACCGTGATACCGCTGTTGCGCGCTTCCTGTTCCAGCAAACGGTTGATCAGCGCCAGTTTGTCGGTGCGCTCGCGCAGCGGCGGCAGGCAGAAGCGCGCGCAGCCGAGGCGAAAGTACAGGTCCTCGCGAAAGCGGCCCTCATTGACCAACACCGACAAATCGCGGTGACTGGCGCAAATCACCTGGATATCGACGGTGCGGGTTTTCGCCGCGCCCAACGGTGCCACTTCACCTTCGGCCAGCACCCTCAGCAGGCGCGTCTGCAGGGCCAGAGGCATGTCGCCGATTTCATCGAGGAACAAGGTGCCGCCATCGGCCCGCACCAGCAGCCCGGGCATGCCTTTGCTGGCGGCGCCGGTAAAGGCGCCGGCCACATAGCCGAACAGCTCGCTCTCAATCAGGTTTTCCGGAATCGCCGCGCAGTTCACCGCCACGAACGGCCCACCGCGCCGGGCGCTGCGCTCGTGCAGTTGGCGGGCGAAGACTTCCTTGCCGGCGCCGGTTTCGCCTTGCACCAGTACCGGCAGGTTGCGGTCCTTGACCCGCACGGCCAGGCGCAGGTGTTCTTCGACACGGGCATCCACCAAGGGCACCAGCGGCGCTCGCGCCTGTTTGCGTCGGGGCGCGTTGACCCGCACGTGCAGCGCACCCGGTTCTCCCAGCCAATGCAGTTGCTGGGTGGACTGGTCGGTGACGGCGCGCAAGGCGCTCAGGTCGAACACCTCGCCGATGTGCGCCGGCACCTGGCCAAAGCGCCGGCGCAAGGCCTGGCGCGCCTTGCTGTTCAAGGCCAGCAGGCGGCCGTCCTGGTCCCAGGCCAGCAGCAGGTCGGGCTGGCTGTCCACATAACCCGGTGTGCTGTGGGCTTGCAGCACCCAGTGCTGCTGGGCGCTGTGCATGAAGAAGGCGTTCTCGATGGCCTCGGCACTGTGCGCCACCAACTGGCGTATCAGGTGCTGGCTGCGGCGGTCATCCGGCGATTTGAGCGCCGAGGCGTCCATCACTCCCAGCAGGTTGCCCTGGGGATCGAAGATCGGCGCGGCGGAGCAGGTCAGGCCGATGAAGGCTGCACGGAAGTGGTCGCGTTTGTGCACCGTCACCGCCGATTGACTGGTGAGCACGGTGGCCACGCCGCAGGTGCCTTCTTCGGCTTCCGACCAGCAGGTGCCGAGGTACAGGCCAGCCTTGCGGCAATCGCTGCGGATCGAGGCGTCCACGCGGTGGTCGATGGTCTGGCCCTGGGCATCGGTGAGCATCACGCAGTAGTCGGCCTGGCGCACACGGTGATGCAGTTGCCCGACGGCTTCGCCGGCAATGCGCATGAACAGTTCGGCGCGTTCGCGGCATTCCTTGAGCAAGGGTTCGCTGAGGATGCGTGGCCCCTGCAGGGAGCCGGGGTCCAGGTGGTGTTGCTCCATGGAGCGCCGCCACGAATCGAAGATCAGCGACGGCACCGGCGCCTGGGGCAGGCGGTCGGCATTGCGGACCACGCGACTGACGCAGTCGACGTGCTCCCTGGAGTTCGCGGCGAGCATAAGGCCTCCGGTTCTCGGTCTTTGTTGTTATGCCCGCCATTAAGCGCGCATGCGTCGGGCGCGACAAGCGCGGCCTGACCAACAGCCCGGCATGAGACGCAGCGTCTCAAACCGGCTGAGATGCCGCCTTCGAGTCGCAATGCCGCGTCTCATTCTGCGATCCCGGCCGGGTTGCGACAACCGCTCTGGATCAAGGTTATGCCAGGTTTTTTACAGCCTTGGCACAGGCTGTGCTGAAGGCCCTGTAGCTGACCACGATCAGCCTTCTGTGTGCCGAGACAACCTGGAGAACAACAAGATGTCCACTCACCTGTCCACCGATCAACTGCTGCATGCCTACACCGTGATGCGCACCATTCGTGATTTCGAAGAACGCCTGCACGTGGAATTCGCCACCGGCGAGATCCCCGGTTTTGTGCACCTCTACGCCGGCCAGGAAGCCAGTGCCGCCGGAGTCATGGCTCACCTCAACGATGAAGATTGCATCGCCTCCAACCACCGTGGCCACGGCCATTGCATCGCCAAGGGCGTGGATGTGTTCGGCATGATGGCCGAGATCTACGGCAAGAAAACCGGTGTGTGTGGCGGTAAAGGCGGCTCCATGCACATTGCCGACCAGGAGAAGGGCATGCTCGGCGCCAACGGCATTGTCGGCGCGGGTGCGCCGTTGGCGGCCGGTGCGGCGCTGGCCTCCAGGCTCAAGGGCAGCCAGGGCGTGGCCGTGGCGTTCTTTGGCGACGGTGGCTCCAACGAAGGTGCGGTGTTCGAAGCGATGAACCTGGCCTCGATCATGAAACTGCCGTGCCTGTTCGTTGCGGAAAACAACGGCTATGCCGAGGCCACCGGATCCGGTTGGTCGGTAGCGTGCAAGGACATCGCCGAGCGTGCCGTGGGGTTTGGCATGCCGGGGGTGATTGTCGATGGCAATGATTTCTTCGCCGTGCACGCAGCGCTTGGTGTTGCCGTGGAACGTGCGCGCAAGGGCGACGGGCCAACCTTGGTCGAAGTGAAATTGAGCCGCTTCTACGGCCATTTCGAAGGCGATGCACAAACCTATCGCGGCCCCGATGAAGTGAAGAACCTGCGGGAGCACGCCGATTGCCTGGCGCTGTTCCGCCAGCGTTGCAGCACTGAAGGCTGGCTGGACGCGGCGCAATTCGAGCGCATCGATGGCGAGGTCGCCCAGCTCATCGACGACGCCGTGCGCCTGGCCAAGTCGGATCCCAAGCCCCAGGCCGCCGACCTGCTCAGTGATGTCTACGTCGCCTACCACTCATAACAACAATTCGTGGAGAGAATTTCATGGCTCGCAAAATCAGCTACCAGCAGGCAATCAACGAAGCCCTGGCCCAGGAAATGCGCCGCGACCAGAGCGTGTTCATCATCGGCCAGGACGTGTCCGGCGGCACCGGTTCCCCTGGCGAGCAGGACGCCTGGGGCGGTGTGCTTGGCGTGACCAAGGGCCTGTACCCGGAGTTTCCCGACCGCGTGCTCGATGCGCCGCTGTCCGAAGTCGGCTACGTGGGCATGGCCGTCGGCGCTGCCACCCGTGGCATGCGCCCGGTGTGCGAACTGATGTTCGTCGACTTTATCGGCTGCTGCCTCGACCAGTTGCTCAACCAGGCCGCCAAGTTCCGCTACATGTTCGGCGGCAAGACCACCACGCCGCTGGTAGTGCGCGCCATGTACGGCGCCGGGCTGCGGGCGGCCGCCCAGCATTCGCAGATGCTCACCTCGATGTGGACACACATTCCCGGCCTCAAGGTGGTGTGCCCGGCCACGCCCTATGACGCCAAGGGCATGTTGATCCAGGCGATCCGCGACAATGACCCGGTGATCTTCCTCGAGCACAAGATGCTCTACAGCCTGCAGGGCGAAGTGCCCGAAGAGCTGTACACCGTGCCTTTCGGTGAAGCCAATTTTGTCCGCGAGGGCAGGGATGTGACCCTGGTGACCTACGGGCGAATGGTGCACATCGCCCTGGAAGCCGCGACCAGCCTGGCGCGACAAGGCATCGATTGCGAGGTGCTGGACCTGCGCACCACCAGTCCGTTGGATGCCGACAGCATCCTCGAAAGCGTGGAAAAGACCGGGCGCCTGGTGGTGATCGACGAGTCCAACCCGCGTTGCTCGATTGCCACCGATATCAGTGCATTGGTCGCCCAGCAGGGTTTTTCTTTCCTGCGCGCGCCAATCGAAATGGTCACCGCGCCGCACACGCCGGTGCCGTTCTCCGATGCGCTGGAAGACCTGTACATCCCCAACGCCGCGAAGATCGAAGCCGCGGTGCTGAAGATCGCCGACAAGAGGAATGCCGCATGATCCATACCTTGACCATGCCCAAGTGGGGGCTGTCGATGACCGAGGGGCGCATCGATGTCTGGCTCAAGCAACCCGGCGACCGGGTGGAGAAGGGCGAAGAAGTGTTGGACGTGGAGACCGATAAGCTCTCCAGCAGTGTCGAGGCGCCGTTCAATGGCGTGCTGCGCCGTGTGTTGGCACTGAGCGACGAAACCCTGCCGGTGGGCGCGTTGCTGGGGATTGTGGTGGAGGGCGAAGCCACCGAAGAGGAAATCGATGCGGTGATCGACAGCTTCAATGCCGGGTTTGTCTCCAGCAGTGCCGAAACCGAAGCTTCGGGACCGAGTGCGCAGAAAGTCGAGATAGGCGGGCTTCTGTTGCGCTATCTCGAGCTGGGCGAGGGTGGCACGCCGTTGGTACTGATTCACGGATTCGGGGGGGATCTGAACAACTGGCTGTTCAATCAACCGGTATTGGCCGCCGAACGCCGGGTAATCGCCCTGGACCTGCCAGGGCATGGCGAGTCGGGCAAGCAACTGCGTAGCGGCGATGCCGAGGAACTGAGCCTTGCGGTGCTGGCCTTGCTCGATCACCTCAGGCTCGACCGCGTACACCTGGCCGGGCATTCCATGGGTGGGCTGGTCGCACTGACCGTTGCCGACCAGGCGCACGCGCGTGTTGCCTCATTGACCCTGATCGCCAGCGCCGGCCTCGGCCAGGAGATCAACGGCGATTACTTGCAAGGGTTTGCCGACGCCAGCAACCGCAATGCCCTCAAGCCGCCACTGACCCAACTGTTCAGCGACCCCGCGCTGGTGACGCGGCAGATGCTGGAGGACATGCTCAAGTTCAAGCGCCTGGAAGGGGTAGACAAGGCGCTGCAGCAGCTCAATACCGCGTTGTTCGAGGGCGGACGACAGAAGCTGGACTTACGTCATCGCGTGGGCCGGCAGCCGAGCCTGGTGATCTGGGGCAGTGACGATGCGATCATCCCCGCCCGGCATGCCGAGGGGTTGGATGCCCAGGTGGAAATTCTGCCGGGGCAGGGGCATATGGTGCAGTTGGAGGCGGCGGAGCGGGTCAACCAGGTGATGGCCGCTTTTCTCAAGTCCCAACCTTGAAATACAGCCCAATGTGGGGGGGGGTAAGCCCCTTCCCACCATTTGGATTGGGTTTCAAACGCAACGCTTCAGGGTTTCGCTTGGAAGCTCTTTGAACAGGGCGCGGTAGCTGCTGGAAAACCGCCCCAAATGCCAGAACGACCAATTCATCGCCACCTCGGCCACGGTGGTCCCGGTTGAATTGAGCAACTCCCGCCGCGCCCCATTCAACCTGCGCAAGCGCAACCACTGCGCCGGGCTCATCCCGGTGTAGGTCTTGAACCCCTGTTGCAATTGGCGCAACGGCACCCCGGCGATCTGCGCCAGTTCCAGCAGGTTGACCGTTTCGTCCGGCGCGTCTGCTGCCCATTCGCCGATGCGCGCCATCAACCGGCGCTCTTCACTGCGCCGCTGCAACGAGTGACGGTCCAGGCACACGCAGGCGTTGTCGAGGATAAACAGGCAATCGTCGAGCAGTTGCTGGGTGAGGGCGTCGCGGCTGGCGGGGTCGATCTCGGCGGACAGGCGGGTGAGGGTGCCACTCAACCAACGGCTGAACAGCGCGTTCTGCTGGCAGGTCAGCGGCGCCATGAACAAACCTTCGAGTTTCGCCACATCCAGGCCGTGGCGCTGCACGAACTGCGGCCCGAACACCACCGCCACTTCACGGTAGTTTTCCGGGGTGATCCAGGTGTTGCGGCTTTCGCCATTGAGCAGGTATAGCGCGTTGTCGCTGCCGTCGAAACAGAACGCCAGAGCGCCGGCAGGCGCGTTGAAATGCTGCTCCACGCGGGTGTTCATGCACTCTTCGTACACCTCCACACCTTGCAGGTCGAGGTAGCGGATTTGCCCGGCAAAATGCCCGGGAGACATCTGCTGGTACTGCTGCACCCAGCCGGGGGTCGCACTGCATTGGGCGGCCACATCACCGGTGGTGAAGGCCTGTACGCGCAAAGCTGTTGCCTGTGTCATGGGAAACCTGGGCGCACTCTATTGGTGCGTTGTGGGTCGTGCAAAGTGGATAGATGCTGCCGTGCGGCGGCCTCAAGATAGACCTCAATGCGCCAGGAGTACAAGCCGGCGCATGCCCCCCACCCATGACGAGGTCCTTATGAACGCCCCCTTCGATCAGCTGTCCGCCTGGCTGAAAGAACACAAGATTACCGAAGTCGAATGCGTGATCAGTGATTTGACTGGCATCGCACGCGGCAAGATTGCGCCCACCAACAAGTTCCTGCATGAGCGAGGCATGCGCCTGCCGGAAAGTGTGCTGCTGCAAACGGTAACCGGGGACTTTGTCGACGACGATATCTACTACGACCTGCTCGACCCGGCCGACATCGACATGATCTGCCGCCCGGTGTCCAACGCCACCTACGTGGTGCCATGGGCCATCGAGCCCACCGCGATTGTGATCCACGACACCTTCGACAAGCAGGGCAACCCCATCGAGCTGTCGCCGCGCAACGTGCTGAAGAAAGTCCTGCAGCTCTACACCGACAAAGGCTGGCAGCCGATTGTCGCGCCGGAAATGGAGTTCTACCTGACCCAGCGCTGCGAAGACCCGGACCTGCCGCTGAAAACACCGATTGGTCGCTCCGGCCGCGCCGAGACCGGGCGCCAGTCGTTTTCCATCGACGCGGCCAACGAATTCGACCCGTTGTTCGAAGACGTCTACGACTGGTGCGAAGCCCAGGGCCTGGACCTCGATACGCTGATCCACGAAGACGGCCCGGCGCAGATGGAAATCAACTTCCGCCACGGTGACGCCCTCGACCTGGCCGACCAGATCACCGTGTTCAAGCGCACCCTGCGCGAGGCCGCGCTCAAGCACAACGTGGCCGCGACCTTCATGGCCAAACCCGTGGCCGACGAGCCGGGCAGCGCCATGCACCTGCACCAGAGCGTGGTCGACATCGCCACCGGCAAGCCGGTGTTCGTCGACGCCGAGGGCAACAAGAGCCAATTGTTCCTGCACCATATCGGCGGCCTGCAGAAGTACATCCCCAAGCTGCTGCCGATGTTCGCGCCCAACGTGAACTCGTTCCGCCGCTTTTTGCCGGATACCTCGGCACCGGTGAACGTGGAGTGGGGCGAAGAAAACCGCACTGTCGGCCTGCGCGTACCCACCTCCAGCCCCGACGCCATGCGTGTGGAAAACCGCCTGCCCGGCGCCGATGCCAATCCCTACCTGGCGATTGCCGCTAGTCTGTTGTGTGGCTACCTGGGCATGGTCGAGCAGATCGAACCGAGCGCACCGGTGGAGGGCCGCGCCTACGAGCGCCGCAACCTGCGCCTGCCATTCACCCTCGAAGATGCGCTGGCACGCATGGAGGACTGCGACACGGTCAAGCAGTACCTGGGCGATAAATTCGTGCGTGGCTACGTCGCGGTCAAACGCGCCGAGCACGAGAATTTCAAGCGGGTGATCAGTTCCTGGGAACGTGAGTTCCTGCTGTTGAGCGTCTAAAAAACCAATAAAGGGGTGTCGATATGCGTCTTGTGAAACAGCTTCTCCCGCTGGCCCTGGTGGCCGCGTTCAGCAGCACCAGCCAGGCAGCGCCGACGGTCAGCGTCTACAACTGGACCGACTACATCGGCGAGACCACCCTGGCCGACTTCCAGGCCAAGACCGGGATCAAGCCGATCTACGACGTGTTCGATTCCAATGAAACCCTGGAGGGCAAGTTGCTTGCCGGGCGCACCGGCTATGACGTGGTAGTGCCGTCCAACCACTTCCTGGCACGCCAGGTAAAGGCCGGTGCGTTCCTCAAACTCGACCGTGCGCAGTTGCCCAACTTCAAGAACCTCGACCCCAAGCTGCTCAAGCTGCTGGAGAAAAACGACCCAGGTAATGCGCACTCGGTGCCCTACCTGTGGGGCACCAATGGCATCGGCTACAACGTCGACAAGGTCAAGCAGGTGCTGGGCATCGACCACATCGATTCGTGGGCGGTGCTGTTCGAGCCCGAGAACATCAAGAAGCTCAACCAGTGCGGCGTGGCCTTTCTCGATTCGGCGGATGAGCTGTTCCCGGCGATCCTCAACTACATGGGCAAGGACCCGCGCAGCGAGAATCCCGAGGACTACAAGCAGGCCGAAGCCAAGCTGCTGACGCTGCGGCCGTACATCACCTACTTCCATTCCTCCAAGTACATCTCGGATTTGGCCAACGGTGATATCTGCGTGGCATTCGGTTATTCCGGCGACGTGTTCCAGGCCGCCAACCGCGCCAAGGAAGCCAAGAACGGCGTGAACATCGCTTATTCGATTCCCAAGGAAGGCTCCAACCTGTGGTTCGACCTGCTGGCGATTCCCGCCGACGCGAGCAACCCGAAAGAAGCCCACGCCTTCATTAACTATCTGCTCGACCCTGAAGTGATCGCCAAGGTCAGCGCCTCGGTGGGTTATGCCAACGCCAACCCCGCCGCCAAGGCCTTCATGGACCCGGAACTGGTGAACAACCCCGAGGTGTACCCGCCGCAGGAAGTACTCGACAAACTCTATATTTCCACCACGCCGACCCCGGCGACCATGCGCCTGATGACCCGCGCCTGGAGCAAAGTGAAGACCAACAAATGATTCAATCGACTGACCACGCCCGGTCCTACTACCGGGCCACGGCCAACGCCCTGGTGGAGCGCCCGGCACTGGGCGCCGACCTGACTGCCGACGTGTGTGTGATCGGCGGCGGGTTCACCGGCGTCAACACCGCCATCGAACTGGCCCAACGTGGGCTCTCGGTGATCCTGCTGGAGGCCCGGCGCATCGGCTGGGGCGCCAGCGGGCGCAACGGCGGGCAACTGATTCGCGGCATCGGCCATGACGTGTCGGGGTTTGCCAAATACGTGGGCGAGGAGGGCGTGCGCTACCTGGAACGCGCTGGCATCGAGTCGGTGGCGCTGGTGGGCGAGCGCATTCGCGAGCACAGCATCGACTGCGACTTGCGCTGGGGCTTTTGTGAGTTGGCGAATACGCCGGCGCAGTTCGCGGCGTTCAAGGACGAGCAGGCGCACTTGGCGCAACTGGGGTACACCCATGAAACCCGCCTGGTCGGTGCGCAGGACCTGCAACAGGTGGTCGGTTCGACCGTGTATGCCGGGGGGCTGGTGGACATGGGCTCCGGGCATTTGCATCCGCTGAACCTGGTACTGGGTGAGGCGCGGCTGGCCGAGTCCCTTGGGGTGCGGATCTTCGAGCACACCGAGGTGCTGGAACTGCTCCACGGCGACACGGTTCAAGTCCGTTGCGCCGGCGGTACGGTGCGCGCCGCCAGCCTGGTGCTGGCCTGCAATGCGCACCTGGAGGAACTGGAACCGCGCTTGAGCGGCAAGGTGCTCCCGGCGGGCAGCTACATCATCGCCACCGAGCCGTTGTCGGAAGACGTGGCCAACCAGTTGATCCCGCAGAACCTTGCGCTGTGCGACCAGAAAGTCGGCCTGGATTACTATCGATTGTCCGCTGACCGCCGCCTGCTATTCGGCGGCGCCTGCCATTACTCCGGGCGCGATCCGGTGGACATCGCCGCCTATATGCAGCCGAAAATGCTCAAGGTGTTCCCGCAACTGGCCCATACCGCCATTGAGTTTCAGTGGGGCGGGAAGATCGGCATTACCGCCAACCGCTTTCCGCAGGTGGGGCGCTTGAAGCAATACCCGAATGTGTTTTATGCCCAGGGCTATTCCGGGCATGGGTTGAACGTGACCCACTGGTGCGCAAAGTTGCTGGCCGAAGGTATCCACGCCGGCCACAGCACGGGCCTGGATATTTTCAGCCAGGTGCCACACATGACCTTTCCCGGCGGCAAGGCGTTGCGTTCGCCGCTGCTGGCGTTGGGGATGTTGTGGTATCGCCTGCGGGAGGTGATCTAACCGACACCACCATCCTAATGTGGGAGCGGGCTTGCTCGCGAAAGCGATCTTTCAGTGACACATGCACTGACTGATCCACCGCATTCGCGAGAAAGCCCGCTCCCACAGTTTTGAACGGCGTCAGGCCTTGGGTTCGGTTAGCACTTTGCGGAAGGTTTCCACCAGTGGCCGCAGGTTGATCCGATGCCACGCTGCCCACAATGGTGTGGTGTAGCTCAGCCACGGCAACTCCCGCAACACCACACCGGGTGGGGCATTGCGGCTCAGGCCTTTTTGTACCATCGCCACGCCCAACCCCGAAGCCACCAGGCCCAACGCGGTAAACGGTTCACCGGCTTCCATGGGGATCTGCGGGGTGAAGCCGGCGCGAATGCAGGCGGCCACAAAGTCGTCGGCGGGGTTGGCGCCAGGTTTGCGTTGCACGCCGATCCACTCCTGGCCGGCCAGGTGCTCGGGCAACAACTCGCTTTGATGGGCCAATGGATGGTGCTCGGGCAACGCCAGCAGCATGGGCTCGTCCAGCACTTGCCGTGCGATCAGGTCCGGGTCGTCGGCAGCCGGTGGTTCGCCGACCAGGGCGATGTCCAGGCTGCGTTGGCGCAGGCCTTCGAGTTGTTCCAGCGACGGCAGGTTATACAGCTTGATATGCACGGTGGGGCGGTCGTCGCGCAGGATGCGCAGGGCATTGGGCAATACACCGGCATGCATGGCGTTTTCGATATAGCCGATGCACAGGCCACCTTCTTCACCACGGCCCAGGCGCTTGCCCAGGGATTCCAGGCGATTGGCGTGGGTCAGCAAGGCCCTGGTTTCAGCCAGGAAAGTCTGGCCGTCGCGGGTCAGGCGGATGCGTTGCTGGCTGCGTTCAAACAGGGTCAGGCCCAGGCGTTCTTCAAGCTGGGCGATCTGCCGGCTCAGCGGCGACTGCGAGATGTGCAGGCGTTCGGCTGCACGGCCGACGTGTTCTTCTTCGGCGACCACTTCGAAGTAGCGCAGTTGGCGGAGATCGATCATGTTAGACCTACGAGGACTCAAGTTGGTCGCAGTATGTCTTGGACGGTCCGATCTCTGCAATCTAGGATCTGCTCAACGGTCACAGCGACCCCTGCACCCATTGAGGATCCACCATGAGCTTGAAAGATAAACTACCCGGCCAACTCGGCTTTGGCACCGCACCGCTGGGCAACATGTTCCGCGCCATTCCTGAAGACGAGGCCCAGGCCACCGTGGAGGCTGCCTGGAGCGCCGGCGTGCGCTATTTCGACACCGCGCCGTTCTACGGCTCGGGCCTCTCTGAAATCCGCCTGGGCCAAGCTCTGTCGCAGTACAACCGCGATGATTTCGTGCTCAGCACCAAGGTCGGCCGGGTGATTCTCGACGAAATCGAAGCAAGCCCCCGTGACCTCGGCGAAAAAAGCGGTGTGTTCGAACACGGTCGCCCGAACAAGATGGTCAACGACTACAGCGCCGACGCGACGATGCGCTCGATTGAAGACAGCCTGGCCCGCCTGAAAACCGATCGCCTCGACATCGTGTGGATCCATGACATCGCCCAGGACTTCTACGGCGACCAGTGGCTGGAGTACTTCAACCAGGCCCGTACCGGTGCGTTCAAAGTGCTGACTCGCTTGCGCGAAGAGGGCGTGATCAAGGCCTGGGGCCTGGGTGTGAACCGCGTCGAGCCGTGCGAGCTGACCCTGGACCTGACTGAAGCGCAACCCGACGGCTTTTTGCTGGCCGGCCGCTACACTTTGCTGGACCACGACCGCGCCCTGCAACGCTTAATGGATGCGGCCCTGGCACAGAACGTCGAGATCGTCGTCGGTGGCCCCTACAGCTCCGGCATCCTCGCCGGTGGCGCGCACTTTGAGTACCAGCCAGCCAGCCCGGCGATCATCAGCAAGGTTGAGCAGATCAAGGCGATTGCCCAGGCGTTTGGCGTGAGCGTAAAGGCCGCCGCGCTGCAATTCTCCCTGGCGCATCCGGCCGTGGCTGCGGTGATCCCAGGCGCCAGTCGTCCGGGGCGGATTGCCGAAGACGTTGCGGCGTTGTCAGAGAAGATCCCGGCAGCCTTCTGGCAGGCCCTGCGCGATGGCCGATTGATTTCGGACCGTGCACCACTGCCGCTTTAACTTCAGGAGTTCAACCCATGAAAATCGATGTAAGCGGCAAAGTGGCCATCGTCAGCGGCAGCACGGCTGGCATAGGCCTGGGCATCAGCCAGGCACTCGCGGCATCCGGCGCTACTGTGGTGGTAATCGGGCGTGAGGCCGGCAAGGTCGATGACGCACTGGCGAGCATCCGCCAGGCCGTCCCCGATGCGGACCTGCGTGGGCTGGTGGCTGACCTTGGCACAGCCGAGGGCGCAGAAAAACTCTTCGCCGCCGAACCGCGTGCCGACATCCTGGTCAACAACCTGGGCATCTTCAACGATGTGGATTTCTTCGAGGCCCCGGACAGCGAATGGACACGCTTTTATGAGGTCAATGTGATCTCCGGTGTACGCCTGGCGCGGCATTACGTGCCGGGCATGGTCGGGCAGGGTTGGGGGCGGGTGATCTTTCTGTCGTCGGAGTCCGGCGTGGCGACACCGGCGGACATGATCAATTACGGCGTGACCAAGAGCGCCAATCTGGCGGTGTCCCATGGCTTGGCCAAGCGCCTGGCGGGCACCGGTGTGACGGTAAACGCGGTGTTGCCTGGCCCGACCTTTACCGACGGCCTGGAGCAGATGCTCAAGGACGCGACACAAAAATCCGGGCGCAGTGCGCGGGACGAGGCGGATGTGTTTGTACGTAATGCGCGGCCGACGTCGATCATCCAGCGCGCGGCGAATGTAGATGAAGTCGCCAACCTGGTGGCGTACATTGCTTCACCCCTGTCGTCTGCAACCACAGGTGCTGCATTGCGGGTCGACGGCGGTGTTGTCGACAGCATGGCCATCTGAATTGTTTTCTATTTTCTGGAGTAATTAACGTGGCAACAGCGTCTTCTGTAATTGAAATCCCGGTCTCGGCCGATCAGGTCTGGCAATTGGTCGGTGGCTTCAACAGCCTGCCGGACTGGCTGCCGTTTATCGTCAAGAGCGAGCCAAGCGATGGCGGCCGCGTGCGTCACCTGCAAACCGCCGACGGTGGCGTGGTGGTGGAGCGGTTGCAGAGCTTTGATAACGTTGGGCGCACCTACAGCTACACCATCGAGCAGTCACCGTTCCCGGTGAGTGCTTACCTGGCGACATTGCAGGTTGAGGCCTTGACCGAAACGTCGGCGAAAGTGACCTGGTCGGGTGTGTTCACGCCGGCGACGGGGACTACGGATGCGGCGGTGGAGGAATTGTTTGCCGGTGTCTACAGCGGTGGGCTTGAGGCGTTGCGCGCCAATTTCCCAGACTGAAACCGAACCTGTGGTGACTGGGTTTTGTGGTGAGCGGGCTTGCCCCGCGCTGCCCCGCGCAGCAGCCCCAAAAATCTTGGGAGCGCTACGCACTCCAGCGCGAGCAAGCTCGCTCACCACAGCAAGCCCGCTCACCGAAGTAAATCTCAACAGCGCAAGCTATTCGGGCATGAGCTGCTGGCGGCATTCCAGGACTAATCTGGCACCGCCTTGTTCACTGGTACCCACTTCCAACTTGAACCCATGCAAGTTGATGATCGCCGCCACAATCGACAAGCCCAACCCGAAACCGCCTTGCTGGTCGCTTTCATCCACGCGATAGAAGCGCTGGAACACTGCGTCACGTTCCGCCGCCGGGATGCCCGGTCCGGAGTCGTGCACTTCGATGCGTGTGCTGCCGGCGTCATTGACCCCACGCAGAATCACCTCGCCGCCCGGTGGGGAGAACTTGATCGAGTTGCTCAGCAGGTTGGACAGGGCTTCGAACAACAGGGCGCGGTCGCCGGTGATCCACGGCAGGGATTCCGGGGTTTCGAGGCGCAGTTGCAGTTCGCCTTCTTCGGCCAGCGGCAGGTAGAAGTCGTGCAACTCGCGCAACAGCGGCAGCGGGTCCATGACCAAAAAGCCTGAGCGGCGCTGGTGGTCTTCCAGTTCGGAGATACGCAACAGCCCGCGAAAGCGCGCCATCAGCGTATCGGTTTCGGCAATCGCGTCATCCAGTTTCACCGCGTAGTCCGACTCCGCCTCGGCCTCCTGCTTGATCCGGTACAACTGCGCGCGCAAGCGTGTCAGCGGGGTGCGCAGGTCGTGGGCGATGTTGTCGCACACGCCCTTGACCTCGTTCATCAGCTTTTCGATGCGGTCGAGCATGGCGTTGACGATGGCGGCGAGCATGTCCAGTTCGTCGCGCCGATTGGACAGCGGCAGGCGGTGGGTGAGGTCGCCGGCCACGATGGCTTCGGCACTCGCCTGAATCCCACGGATGCGTCGCAACGGACGGCGGCGCAACAAGTGCCAGCCGGCGGCGCCGGGGATAATCGTCAGGGACAGTGCCCACAGTAATGCGTGCCAGATGATGCGGGTTACGCCGAACAACGAACCGTTGGCCCGCACCAGCACCAGCCAGCGGCCGTCGTCGGTATGGGTGGCCACGGCGTCGCAGCTGTCCTTGGGCAGTTTGGGGTCGTTGGATTCCACGCAATTGGCCAGGGCGTGGATTTTGCCGTCCAGGGGAAGGTCCGGCGGAATCGCGCGGATCGGCCCACTGAGCGGGCGGAACTGCTCATCGAACAGCCCGTAGGCGTCCACGCCCTTCATGTCGAAGGTCATGCTGGTGGTCAGGGCTTCCACCAGTTCCTCGCCGTCGAAGCGCTGGAACAGGTGCTGGCGCTGCATCAGCGAATGGCGCGACAGGTCGCCCAGGTAACCCGACACCTCGTAATACAGCACCCCCATGAGGATGCAGCTCCAGGCCACGAACAACGAACTGTACAGCGCCAGCAAGCGGCTGCTGGAGGAGCGCCAGCCTTTAGAGGGGTTCAGCAATGACATAACCGGAACCTCGTACCGTGCGGATCAGCGGCGTGAGGCCTGGTGGGTCGATCTTCTTGCGCAGGCGACCGATGTGCACGTCGATCAGGTTAGTGCCGGGGTCGAAGTGATAGCCCCAGACTTCTTCGAAGATCATCATCCGCGACAGGATCTGCCCGGTGTTGCGCATCAGGAATTCCAGCAACTTGTATTCGGTGGGCAGCAGGCTCAGGGGCTGATCGGCGCGACTGGCTTCGCGGCTGATCAGGTTCAGCTCCAGGTCCGCGACACGCAGGGCGGTTTCGAATTCCTTGACCGTGCTTTTGCGCCGTAGCAGCACTTCGACGCGGGCCGCCATCTCGTCCGAGGCGAACGGCTTGGTGAGGTAATCGTCACCACCGGCGCGCAGGCCGCGCACGCGCTCGTCAACGTCGGAGAGGGCGCTGATCATCAGGATCGGCGTGGAGACGCCAATGGTGCGCAGTGTCGTGACGATGGCGAGGCCATCGAGTTCCGGCAGCATGCGGTCGAGGGTGATCAAGTCGTAGTCCCCGCTCACGGCGCGGACCAGGCCTTCGCGGCCGTTGTCTACCCAGTCTACGTCCAGTCCATGGCTACTCAGCTCGGCGACGATCTCGCGGGCCGTTACGGCGTCATCCTCGATGGTCAAAATACGGGTCATGGGATTACCTTTCACACTGGAAGACCGCATTCGCCGGCAAGCCGGCGCCTACAGAAGTACGGGCATTTTGCCAAGAAATGGCTGAACGCTTCCTAAATAAAACTTCATGTTGGCAAAACTGACACAGATTTCATCCATTGGCACAGGTCACTGTGGGAGACGGCTTGCCGGCGATCGCGGTCTATCGCTCAACTATCGGGTCGGTTGGAATGGCGCTAGCACCGGCATACCGGCCCCTGCAGGTTGGTGGCTGGCGTGAGATTGCATTACGCCCGCCTTTTGCGGTGATTTCTTGCAAGTTGCATGGTGTAGGTTAGTTCAATTTACTTAAGTTATTGAAATATAAGGACTTTAAATTTTGCGCCGACTGGCATGGTGCCTGCACTGTCCCTTTTGAGACTTGTAACACTATTTTTCTGCCTTGGAGCAAAACAACAATGATCACATCCTCATCCACGCTGCAAGAATCGAGCTCGCTCTCCGGGGTTTCCTGGGGGGCGATTTTTGCCGGGGCTGCCGCCGCGGCCGCGCTGTCGCTGATCCTGGTATTGCTGGGTTTCGGCCTGGGCTTTTCGGCGGTGTCGCCGTGGGCTGACAGCGGTATCAGTGCCAAGGGCCTTGGCATTTCCACGATTGTCTGGCTGGCGTTTACCCAGATCGTCGCGTCCGGGCTGGGCGGTTATATCGCCGGCCGGTTGCGGGTGAAGTGGGCCAACATGCACGGTGATGAGGTGTACTTCCGCGACACTGCCCATGGCTTCCTGGCCTGGGCGGTTGCCACGCTGATCACCGCGGTGCTGGTGGTGGGCTCGGTCAGCAGTGTTGTCAGCGGTGGTGTGAAAGCGGGTGCCAGTGTTGCCGCCGGCGCGGCCAGCGGTATCACTCAAGCCGCTGGCAGTGCAGCCAAGGGCGTCAACGGTGGCGATTTCGACTATTACGTCGACAGCCTGTTCCGTGATGATCGCCCGGTTGCCGTCAGTGATGACGCCGCCCATGGCGTGGTTGCCCGCATCTTTACCCGCACCCTGAGCAACGATGGCCAACTGGCCCCTGAAGACCGTGCCTACCTGGCCCAGTTGATCAGCCAGCGCACCAACCTCAGCCAGGCGGACGCCGAAGCGCGTATCGACAAGGTCTATGGCGATGCCCGTAAAGCTGTCGAAGACGCCAAGCTCAAAGCCAAGCAAGCCGCTGACACCGCCGCAAAAGTCGCTGCCTATACCTCGCTGTGGACCTTTGTTGCGCTGTTGATCGGTGCATTCTTCGCCAGCTTCGCAGCCACCTTTGGCGGTCGCCGTCGCGATGCCGTGGTGTATGTCGAAACCGAACACTTCGTACGTTAATTCAAGGAGAACATCATGCGCTCATTACTGCTTTGGTTCCTCGGTGTGCCTATTCCGGTGATCATTTTGATTGCGATCTTTATGCACTGATAGCACGTCTTAATCGGTAGAAAATGTGGGAGTGGGTTTGTTTGCGAAAGGCGTGTATCAGCGACTCATGAGTTGGCTGATACGGCGCTTTCGCGGGCAAGCCCGCTCCCACATTTGGTTTTGTGCAGGGTCAGCCAGCTTGTGACCAGTAGGGGGATCCAGATGTTCGTCAGGCCCTTACGCGGTGTGCGGATAATCACCTGCACATCCGAGAGGCGCGGCTAAGCCGTTATTAACCATTGGGCCAGCACGCGGCCGTGATAGCGGATCTGTGCCAGGGTCAGCGCGGTGTAGCCAATGATCACCGCAGGCGGTTGCCCAGCATACCAAGCGGCGAAACAGGTTCGCGCCGAGCATGTAGGCGCTGATGGTAGCGGCGAACACCAGGGCGTACGCGGTAGCCGTCAGATGGAAGCCCCGTTGCAGCGCACGTTCAGGCCTGTCCCGGCAGCGTCATCCCAACCCCTAACGCTGAGCAATAAATGTGGGGACCTTCAGAGGCCCATGCTCAGTCATCAAATCCAACCTGCTCATGAATCTCATCCACCTTCAATTCCAACCGATACGCCACCGCAATAAACAACGCCTGGCACAAGCACAACGTGGCGCTCAACGAACGAAACGCAAACGACGACCCCTCATTCACCAACAGCACGGCGTTCGCCCGCTTGGCCAGTGGCGATAGATTGCTGTCGGTGATGATCAGGGTCTTGGCCTGATGGTGCTGGGCGATGCGCAGGCAGTGCTGGGTCTCTTTTCCATACGGCGTAAAGCTGATCGCAATCACTAGGTCATTGGCGCGCACGCTGCGCATCTGCTCGCGGTAGCTGCCGCCCAGGCCTGAAATCAGGTGGATGCGCTTGTTGGTGTGCTGCAGGTTGTAGACCAGGTAATCGGCCACCGCAAAAGAGCGGCGCACGCCGACTACGTAGATATTGTCGGCATTCACCACCAGGTCCACGGCTTTGTCGAACGCGACATCATCCAGCTCCAGCCCCAGACGCTCGATGCCGGACAAGGTCGCGTTGACGCATTCGCGCGCCAGGTCACCGCCGCTGGCCTTCTGCGATTTGTTGGCGATCATGCTGCGGATGCGTTGCTGGTAGTTCTGCACCGGCGTGGTCTTGTGGGTGTAGGCCTCGCGGAACAACGCCTGCATCTCACTGAAGCCACTGAACCCGAAGCGTTGCGAGAAACGCACGATGGCCGACGGGTGCACTTCGCACTCGCGGGCGATGTCGCTGATGCGGTCGACCATGATCCGGTCGCTCTGCTGGCTCATGTAGCTGGCGATGCGCTTGAGCTGGCGCGGCAGGCTTTCGTATTCGTCGGTGATCAGCTGCAACAGGCGCTCGGCATTGATCGGAGGGCTGGCGATAGAGTCTTCCAGGGTGGTCTCGGGATCGGTGCGGGACATGGGCAATCCTTCTGGCGTTGTTGTCTGTTGCGCTGATGGGTGGCGCAAGTCTACAGGGTAGGCGCAAAAAAATACCCCGGCATCACGGCCGGCGTGGCCTGCTGAAACGATGCACTGCGGTGGGAGTGCCGTTGTACAAGCTTAATGGAAAAAATATTCCAATGAAAAAATATCTGGAATAAATATTGATTGGCGTCGCCGGACGTTCTAGTCTGCTCCCACCAAGAGCGTTTGCCATCGCCACGGCGGCACAACGCAGGCTGATAAAAATAACAGGAGCCAGCATGGGCCAGACTCGTTTTGCCAGTGGGCGTCAATTGGATCTGATTTGCCTCGGGCGCCTGGGCGTCGACCTCTATGCACAGCAAGTGGGTGCGCGGCTTGAGGACGTGTCCAGCTTCGCCAAGTACCTCGGCGGGTCCTCCGCCAACATCGCCTTTGGCACCGCACGGCTTGGGCTCAAGTCGGCGATGCTGAGCCGGGTGGGCGACGACCACATGGGGCGTTTCCTGGTGGAGTCCCTGGCCCGCGAAGGCTGCGATGTCAGCGGCATCAAGGTCGACCCGGAACGCCTCACCGCCCTGGTGTTGCTCGGCCTCAAGGACCGCGAAACCTTCCCCCTGGTGTTCTACCGCGAAAACTGCGCCGACATGGCCCTGCGCGCCGAAGACATCAGCGAAGCCTTTATCGCCTCCAGCAAGGCGCTGCTGATCACCGGCACGCATTTCTCCACCGACGGCGTGTACAAGGCCAGCATCCAGGCACTGGATTACGCGGCCAAGCACAACGTCAAGTGCGTGCTGGATATCGACTACCGCCCAGTGCTGTGGGGCCTGGCAGGCAAGGCCGACGGCGAAACCCGCTTTGTGGCCGATCAGAATGTCAGCCAGCACGTGCAGAAAATCCTGCCGCGCTTCGACCTGATCGTCGGCACCGAAGAAGAATTCCTGATCGCGGGGGGCAGTGAAGATTTGCTCAGCGCGTTGCGTAACGTGCGTGAGCTGACCCCGGCGACCCTGGTGGTCAAGCTCGGCCCGCAGGGCTGCACGGTGATTCACGGCGCCATCCCCGCACGCCTGGAAGACGGCGCCATCTACCCCGGTGTGCGCGTGGAAGTGCTCAATGTGCTGGGGGCCGGCGATGCGTTCATGTCGGGGTTCCTCAGTGGTTGGATCAATGACGCCAGCGATGAGCGCTGCAGCCAGTTGGCCAATGCCTGTGGCGGCCTGGTCGTGTCGCGCCATGCGTGTGCTCCGGCCATGCCGACACCCGCGGAGCTGGAGTACCTGTTCAACAGCCCGGTGCCGATTACCCGTCCGGACCAGGACGTGACCCTGCAACGCCTGCACCGCGTGACAGTGCCGCGCAAGGCCTGGAGGCAGCTATTCGTGTTTGCCTTCGACCACCGCTGGCAACTGGTGGACCTGGCACAGAAGGGCGGCCAGGACCCGGCGCGCATCAGCGATGCCAAGCAACTGTTTATCCAGGCCATCGAACGCGTCGAGAAAAAACTCGCCGAGCAAGGTGTAGAAGCCGATGTCGGTCTACTGGCCGACCAACGCTTCGGCCAGGACGCGCTCAACGCCGCCAGCGGTCGCGGTTGGTGGATCGCACGCCCGGTCGAGGTGCAGAACTCTCGGCCGCTGGCGTTCGAACACGGTCGCTCGGTGGGCAGCAACCTGATTGCCTGGCCCCAAGAGCAAATCATCAAATGCCTGGTGCAATTCCACCCGGATGACGAGCCGATGCTGCGCCTGGAGCAAGAGGCACAACTCAAGGCGGTATATGAGGCGTCGATTGTCAGTGGCCATGAACTGCTGCTGGAAGTCATCCCGCCCAAGGATCACCCGTCCACCTACCCGGATGTGCTCTACCGCAGCCTCAAGCGCCTGTACAACCTGGGTATCTACCCGGCGTGGTGGAAGATCGAGGCGCAATCGGCCGAAGACTGGAAAAAGCTCGACGAACTGATCCAGGAGCGCGACCCGTACTGCCGTGGCGTGGTGTTGTTGGGCCTGAATGCGTCGGCGGAATTTCTCGCTGACGGTTTCCAGCAGGCCAGCCAGAGCACCACCTGCCGTGGCTTTGCCGTGGGCCGCACGATCTTCCAGGAACCGAGCCGCGCGTGGATGGCCGGGGAGATTGATGACGAGACCTTGATCCAGCAAGTCCAGGCCACCTTCGAACAGCTCATTAACGCCTGGCGCAGTGCTCGGACCTAAGCACAGCTCCAGATAGGGAATGCAATCAAATGTGGGAGCGGGCGTGCTCGCGAATGCGGTGCATCAGCTACAAATTCTTTAACTGATACACCGCATTCGCGAGCACGCCCGCTCCCACATAAAGCAGCTCTCATGCAACTTTGAAAAACAATAAAAGGTGCAGCCATGCCCGCAATCCGAATTGGCATCAACCCGATCTCCTGGAGCAACGACGACCTGCCGGCCCTGGGCGGTGAAACCCCCTTGAGCACCGCCCTGAGCGAAGGCAAGGAAATCGGCTACGAAGGTTTTGAACTCAACGGCAAGTTCCCCAAGGACGCCAAGGGCGTCGGCGACGTATTGCGCCCTTATGATTTGGCGCTGGTTTCCGGCTGGTACTCCAGCCGCCTGGCCCGGCGCTCGGTGGCTGAGGAGATCGAGGCCATCGCCGCGCATGTCCAGTTGCTCAAGCAGAACGGCGCGACGGTGCTGGTCTACGGCGAGGTGGCCGATTCAATCCAGGGCTCGCGCATTCGCCTGATCGAACGCCCACGTTTTCACAGCGAACAAGCCTGGCAAGACTACGCCGACAAGCTCACTGAACTGGCGCGCTTCACCCTGTCCCAGGGCGTGCGCCTGGCGTACCACCACCACATGGGCGCCTATGTCGAATCCCCGGAAGACATTGACCAACTGATGCGCCGCACCGGTCCTGAAGTCGGCCTGCTGTTTGACTCGGGTCACTGCTACATGGGCGGCGGCGAACCTATAGAGGTGCTGCGCAAACACATCGACCGCATTTGCCACGTGCACTTCAAGGACGTGCGCAAACCGGTGGTGCAACTGGCGCGCAACCAGATGTGGAGCTTTCCCGACTGCATCGTCAACGGCACCTTCACCGTGCCCGGCGACGGTGATATCGACTTCGCCGAATTGCTCGATGTGCTGCTGGCCGCCCAGTACCAAGGCTGGCTGGTGGTGGAGGCCGAGCAGGACCCCGCCGTGGCCCCCAGCTATATCTATGCGAAAAAAGGCTACGACACCTTACGTGCGCTTCTGAACGAGAGGGCCGGACAATGAGCTTGTTGGTCAAAAGCAGCAAACGCGGGAAAACCATGGTCGCCCTCGAAGCCGGGCGCCTGGAGTACGTGGGCTTTGCCGCCTACCGCCTGAGCCTGGGCGAAACCCTGCCGGTCAGCGCCGGCGACCAGGAGCTGTGCCTGGTGCTGCTCAGTGGGCGGGTGAACATCGAAGGCGAAGGCTTCAACTGGCAGAACCTCGGGGATCGCCATTCGGTGTTTGAAGAAAAATCCCCCTTCGCCGCCTACCTGCCGCCGGGCACCGATGCCCAGGTCACGGCCTTGAGCGATGTGCAGATTGCCGTGTGCGCCGCCCCGGGCGGCGAGGGCTACGAGCCACGCCTGATCCGTCCGGAAAACTGCAAGCGCAGCGTGCGTGGCAAAGGTGCCAACACCCGCTACGTGTGCGACATCCTGCCCGACAGCGAGCCGGCCCATTCGCTGCTGGTGGTGGAGGTGCGTACTCCGTCCGGGCATTCGTCGAGCTACCCGCCGCATAAGCACGACACCGACGACCTGCCGCACCAGAGCTTCCTTGAAGAGACCTACTACCACCAGATCAACCCACCCCAGGGCTTTGTGTTCCAGCGGGTGTACACCGACGACCGCAGCATCGACCAGGCCATGGCTGTGGAAAACAGCGACCTGGTGGTGGTGCCCAAGGGGTATCACCCGGTCAGCGTCCCGTATGGCTACGAGTCCTATTACCTCAATGTCATGGCCGGCCCCAAGCGCGCCTGGCACTTCCACAACGACCCGCAGCACAGCTGGCTGCTGGACCTCTAATCAGCGGTTTTGGACGGAGAACAACAATGAAGTCGCCTCTACGTTTTGCCCTTAACCGCATGGTCGCCCCCCATTTGTCCCTGCCGGATTTCATTCAGTTGGCCGCCACGCTCAAGTGCGATGCGATCGAGATCCGCAACGACCTGGCGGACAAACAAATCGAATTCGGTACCCCGGCCAGCCGCGTGCGCGAACTGTGCGCGGTGCAGGGCATCACCGTGCTGTCGATCAACGCGCTGTACCCCTTTGATGTGTGGAACGACGAACGCCGGGCCCAGGCGATCAAACTGGCGACCTATGCCCGTGAATGCGGCGCACAGGGCCTGGTGATGTGCCCGTTCAATGAGCCGGGCGACACGCGCAGCGAAGCCCAGCGCGCGGCCGGGTTGCGCACGGCCTTGAGCGAATTGGCGCCGATCCTGCGCGAGTACGGGGTTCTCGGCTTTATCGAGCCCCTGGGTTTTGAAGAGTGTGCCCTGCGGCGCAAGCGCGTGGCGGTGGAGGCGATCAAGTCCATTGGTGGGCTGGATGTGTTCCGCCTGGTGCATGACACCTTCCATCATCATCTGGCCAGCGAGCATGAGTTCTTCCCGGAACTGACTGGCCTGGTGCATATCTCCGGCGTGGAAGATGCCGAGGCGCCGCTGAACGCGATTCGCGACGGCCACCGCGTGCTGGTGGGCGAGGGTGACATCCTCGGCAACGCGGCGCAGATCGACACCTTGCTTAGCACCGGCTACAGCGGCTACCTGTCATTTGAGCCGTTTGCCGAGAGCGTGCACGGCCTGGCCGATATCCAGCAAGCGTTGGGCGCGAGCATTGCCCACCTGGAAAAGTCCCTGGCATAACGCTAACCAAAGGTAGGCGCTGGCTTGCCGGCGATAGCGATCGATCAGATATGAATTCATTGTCTGACCCACCGCTATCGCAGGCAAGCCAGCTCCCACACTGGAGTTGTATTCACTCAAGGTGCAAGTGATGACCACAACACGATTGACCATGGCCCAGGCCCTGGTGAAGTTCCTGGATAACCAATACATCGAAGTCGATGGCGTGCAGAGTAAGTTTGTCGCCGGGGTGTTCACTATTTTCGGCCACGGCAACGTGCTGGGCCTGGGCCAGGCCCTGGAGCAGGACAGCGGCGACCTGGTGGTGCACCAGGGCCGCAACGAGCAGGGCATGGCCCATGCTGCCATCGGTTTCGCCAAGCAGCACCTGCGCCGCAAGATCTACGCGTGCACCGCCTCCGTAGGCCCGGGCGCCGCCAACATGCTCACCGCCGCTGCGACCGCCACGGCTAACCGCATCCCGTTGTTGCTGTTGCCCGGCGATGTCTACGCCAGCCGCCAGCCCGACCCGGTGCTGCAACAGATCGAACAGTTCCATGACCTGAGCATCAGCACCAACGATGCCTTCCGCTCAGTCAGCAAGTACTGGGACCGCATCAACCGCCCCGAGCAGTTGATGACCGCCGCGATCCACGCCATGCGCGTGCTCACCGACCCGGCCGAAACCGGCGCCGTGACCCTGGCATTGCCCCAGGATGTGCAGGCCGAGGCCTGGGATTATCCGGATTATTTTCTGCAGAAACGCGTGCACCGCATCGAGCGTCGCCCGGCGACCGCCGCGATGATCGGTGATGCATTGGCGGCGTTCCGCGGCAAGCGCAAGCCGCTGATCATCTGCGGTGGCGGCGTGAAGTACTCCGGCGCCAATGCCGCGCTGCAAGCCTTTGCCGAACGGTTTGATATTCCCTTCGCGGAAACCCAGGCGGGCAAGAGCGCCGTGGTCTCCAGCCACCCGCTGAACGTCGGCGGGATCGGTGAAACCGGCTGCCTGGCGGCGAATCTGCTGGCGCCCGAAGCGGACCTGATCATTGGGATCGGCACGCGCTACACCGACTTCACCACCTCGTCCAAATCGCTGTTCAAGCACGCAGACGTGAAGTTTCTCAACCTCAATATCAGCCCCTGCGACGCGCTGAAACTCGACGGTGTGCAGGTGCTTGCCGACGCGCAGGTCGCCCTGGAAGCGCTTGCCGATGCCCTGGGGGATTACCGTTCCGGCTGGGGCGAGCAGATTGTTGAGGCCAAGGCGCAGTTGGAGGCCGAAGTGGACCGTGTGCATCAGGTCGAATATGCCGGCGACGGGTTTGTGCCCGAGGTCGACGACCACCTGGATCGCGCGGTGCTGCGTGAATTTATCGAGCTGACGGGCTCGTGCCTGACCCAAAGCCGCGTGCTGGGTGTATTGAATGAAACCCTGGCCGACGACGCCATCATCGTCGCCGCCGCCGGCAGCCTACCCGGCGACCTGCAGCGCGCCTGGCGCAGCAAGGGCGTGAACACCTACCACGTCGAGTACGGCTATTCGTGCATGGGCTACGAGATCAACGCCGCCCTCGGCGTGAAACTCGCCGAGCCGAGCAAAGAGGTCTACGCCTTGGTCGGCGACGGCTCCTACATGATGCTGCACTCGGAGCTGGCCACCTCGATCCAGGAGCGGCGCAAGATCAACGTGGTACTGCTCGACAACATGGCGTTCGGCTGCATCAACAACCTGCAGATCGGCAATGGCATGGACAGCTTCGGCACCGAGTTCCGCTTCCGCAACCCCGAGAGCGGCAAGCTCGACGGCGGCCTGGTGCCGGTGGATTTCGCCATGAGCGCGGCGGCCTACGGCTGCAAGACCTACAAGGTCAGCACCGTGGAGCAACTCGAAGCGGCGCTGGCGGATGCGCGTACTCAAACGGTTTCGACGCTGATCGATATCAAGGTGCTGCCCAAGACTATGGTCCACGGCTACCTGTCGTGGTGGCGGGTAGGCGTGGCGCAGGTGTCCACCAGCGAACGCACGAATGCCGCCGCGAAAAAACTCAACGAACACCTGGCGAAGGCCCGGCAGTACTAATAACAAGAGGAGTGTTGTATGTCTTTGAAGCTTGGAGTGATTGGTACGGGCGCCATTGGCCGGGACCATATTCGTCGTTGCAGTCAGACCCTGCTCAACAGCCAGGTCGTCGCCGTGACCGACATCAACCTTGAACAGGCCGCCAAGGTGGTGGCGGACTTGAAGCTGGACGCCGAGGTGTACCCCGACGGCCATGCGTTGATCAACTCGCCGCAGGTGCAAGCGATCCTGGTGACCTCCTGGGGCCCGAGCCACGAAGAGTTCGTGCTCGCCGCCATCACCGCCGGCAAACCGGTGTTCTGCGAGAAACCCCTGGCGGTCACTGCCGAGGGCTGCCGCAAGATCGTCGATGCCGAGGTGGCCTACGGCAAGCGCCTGGTGCAGGTCGGTTTCATGCGCCCCTACGACGAAGGCTATCGCGCCCTCAAAGCCGTGATCGACAGTGGCCAGATCGGCGAGCCGTTGATGCTGCATTGCGCGCACCGCAACCCCACGGTAGGTGAGAACTACAAGACCGACATGGCGATCACCGACACCCTGATCCACGAGCTGGATGTGTTGCGTTGGCTGCTCAACGATGACTACGTGTCGGTGCAAGTAGTGTTCCCGCGCAAATCCAGCAAGGCCCTGGCGCACCTGCGTGACCCGCAGATCGTGCTGCTGGAAACCGCCAAGGGCACGCGCATCGATGTGGAAGTGTTTGTGAACTGCCAGTACGGCTATGACATCCAGTGCGAAGTGGTGGGGGAGACCGGCATCGCCAAGCTGCCGGAGCCGTCCCAGGTGCAATTGCGCAGCGGGGCGAAGCTGTCCAACGCGATTCTGATGGACTGGAAGGACCGGTTTATCGGGGCCTATGACGTGGAGTTGCAGGCGTTTATCGACAGCGTTCGCGCCGGCCAGGTGGGTGGGCCTTCGGCGTGGGATGGCTTTGCGGCGGCAGTGGCGGCGGATGCGTGCATCGAGGCGCAGAACAGTGAGCAGATTGTGAAGGTGAGCCTGCCGGATCGCCCGCACTTCTACGGCTGATTCACTGAAGAAACCCGGTTAAAAACTGTGGGAGCTGGCTTGCCTGCGATGGCGGTTCATCAGTGTCAGATTCATTGCCTGACACACTGCTATCGCAGGCAAGCCAGCTCCCACAGTTGAATTGGGTTTCCAGTTTAAATTAGGAGTGTATGTATGCGAATTGGACTGGTTGGCTACGGCCACGGAGGGCGCTTCTTTCATGCGCCGCTGATTGCAACACTGCCCGGCGCCACGTTTGTTGGCGTAGTAACTCGCTCACCTGAACGCCGCCAGCAGTTGGCGACTGACCATCCCGGCCTCAAGGCTTTCGATTCCATCGGCCAGATCGTCGAGGCGGGTGTCGACGCCTTGGTTATTTCCACCACCCTCAAAGGCCGCCCGGCCCTGGTGCTGGAAGCCATCGAACACGGCGTTACCGTGGTCAGCGACAAACCCTTCGCCGCCAACGCCGAACAGGCCCAGGCGCTGATCACCGCGGCCGAGCGCCAGGGCACGCTGCTCAGCGTGTATCAGAACCGGCGCTGGGATTCGGACTACCTGACCCTGCGCAAGCTCATCGACGCCGGGGCACTGGGCAAAATCAGCCGCTTTGAATCCCGCGTGGAACGCTACAGCCCGCAAGCCGTAGGTAACGCCAGCGGTGGTGGCTGGCTGCGCGACTTGGGCAGCCATTTGGTCGACCAGGCGTTGCAACTGTTCGGCCCGGTAGATCGAGTGTTCGCCCAGCTGCATTACACCGCCGAACACCCCACGGTGGATCACGGCTTCTTTGTCTCCCTGACTCATGCCAACGGCGTGATCTCCCATCTGTGGGGCAACGCCTTGCAAAACAGCCAGGCACCGCGTTTTCGCGTCAGTGGCTGCGCAGGCTGTTACACCGTCGAAGGCCTGGACGGTCAGGAGGAGGCGCTAATGGCCGGCAAGTCGCCGAAAACCGAAGGTGAGCACTGGGGTGCCGAAGAACATCGACGCTGGGGCTGGTTCGAACAAGGTTCTGAGCGTGAGCGAGTACCCTCGGAAAAGGGCTGCTGGACGCAGTTCTATCGGCAGTTGCAACTGGCCGTGCAAGGGCAGGGGCCGTTGCCGGTGGACGCCTATGACGCGCTGGAAACCACCCGTATATTGGACGCCGCACGCCTGAGCGCCGAGCGCCAGCAGGTGGTTTCAACAAAAATAGAATAAAATTCTAAAACAGGTTGATATGGAAATTATTTTCCAATAAAGTCTTTTCCAGGTTGCATAAAGTACGTTCGGACTCGATCCGCACGGCTCAACAAAAACAAGATCAAAAACAACCAGGTACCGTCAGATGAAAATCTTCAACGCTGTACTGCGAGTTTTACGCCCTGCCCACACGCCACGCGGTCTGCCCCGCGCCCGGCCGTTCTACTTCTCCTTCCTTAATGTGCTGTGCGTCGAAAACCAAGGCGCGCTGGTCTGCTGTATTCCAGGTGCACCGGTGGTCCGGCTGCCTGCTGAGCTCTGATAAACGCAACGTCCAAAAAACCAACAAGAAAGTGGAGACAGACCGTTCATGAAGACCCCGATCCGTTTTACCGCGCTGGCCTTGTCCATGCTGCTCGCCAGCGGTGTTGCCTCGGCTGCCGACCTGAAGATAGGCGTGAGCATGTCCGCCTTCGATGACACCTTCCTCACCTACCTGCGCGAAGACATGGACAAGCAAGCCAAGTCCTATCCCAAGGGCGATGGCGTACAGCTGCAGTTCGAAGACGCCCGCGCCGATGTGGTCAAGCAGTTGAGCCAGGTCGAAAACTTTATCAGCCAGAAAGTCGACGCGATCATCGTCAACCCGGTGGATACCGCGTCGACGGCCAACATCATCAAGGCCGCCACCGCAGCGAAAATCCCGCTGGTGTTCGTCAACCGTCGTCCTGACAGCCCGACACTGGCACCAGGCGTCGCGGCGGTGACCTCCGATGACGTCGAGGCCGGCAAGCTGCAGATGCAGTACATCGCCGAAAAGCTTGGCGGCAAAGGCAACATCGTGATCCTGCTGGGTGACTTGGCAAACAACTCCACCACCAACCGTACCAAGGGTGTGAAGGAAGTCCTGACTAAGTACCCAGGCATCAAGATCGAGCAGGAACAGACCGGTATCTGGCTGCGTGACAAGGGCATGACCCTGGTCAACGACTGGCTGACCCAGGGCCGCGACTTCCAGGCGGTGCTGTCGAACAACGACGAGATGGCGATCGGTGCCGCCATGGCGCTGAAATCGGCGGGCAAGAAGGGCGTGTTGATCGCCGGTGTCGACGGCACGCCGGACGGCCTGAACGCAATCACCAAGGGGGACATGACCGTGTCGGCCTTCCAGGACGCCAAGGGCCAGGCGGACAAGTCGGTCGAGACGGCGCGCAAGATGGCCAAGAACGAGCCTATCGAGCAGAACGTAGTGATCCCGTTCCAGCTGATCACCCCGGACAACGTCAAAGACTTCAAGTAGCCCCTACATAACAACAATAAGCCGGCAGGGCGGTCGTGCCCGCCTTGCCGATGGAGTACCTCCTTATGCTCGCTCAAGCCGCTGTCTCACAGCCCCCCGGCATCCAGCCGTTGCCGCTGGACGAACCCTACCTGTTGGAAATCGTCAACATCAGCAAAGGCTTCCCCGGCGTCGTGGCCCTGGCCGACGTGCAACTGCGGGTACGCCCCGGCACAGTACTGGCGCTGATGGGCGAGAACGGTGCGGGCAAGTCGACGCTGATGAAAATCATCGCCGGCATCTACCAGCCCGACGCTGGCGAGATTCGCCTGCGCGGCAAGCCGATTGTGTTTGAAACGCCCCTGGCGGCCCAGAAGGCCGGGATCGCGATGATCCACCAGGAACTCAACCTGATGCCGCACATGAGCATCGCCGAGAACATCTGGATCGGCCGCGAGCAACTCAACAGCCTGCACATGGTCAATCACCGCGAAATGCACCGCTGCACGGCCGAATTGCTGGCGCGCCTGCGCATCAACCTGGACCCCGAGGAACACGTGGGTAACCTGAGCATCGCCGAGCGGCAGATGGTCGAGATTGCCAAGGCCGTGTCCTACGACTCCGACATCCTGATCATGGATGAGCCGACGTCCGCCATTACCGAGAAGGAAGTGGCCCACCTGTTTTCGATCATTGCCGACCTCAAGTCCCAGGGCAAAGGCATCGTCTACATCACGCATAAAATGAACGAAGTGTTCGCCATCGCCGATGAAGTGGCGGTGTTCCGCGACGGCCACTACATCGGCCTGCAACGTGCCGACAGCATGAACAGCGACAGCCTGATCTCGATGATGGTCGGCCGTGAGCTGAGCCAGCTGTTCCCGGTGCGCGAGACGCCCATCGGCGACCTGCTGCTGTCGGTCCGCGACCTGCGCCTGGACGGGGTGTTCAAGGACGTCTCCTTCGACCTGCACGCTGGCGAGATCCTTGGCATCGCCGGGCTGATGGGCTCGGGCCGCACCAATGTGGCGGAGACCCTGTTTGGCATCACCCCAAGCGACGGCGGGCAGATTGAACTGGACGGTAAAGCGGTGCGTATCAGCGACCCGCACATGGCCATCGAGAAAGGGTTTGCCCTGCTGACTGAGGACCGCAAGCTCAGTGGCCTGTTCCCGTGCCTGTCGGTCCTGGAAAACATGGAAATGGCCGTGCTGCCGCATTACTCGGGCAACGGCTTTATCCAGCAGAAAGCCCTGCGTGCGCTGTGCGAAGACATGTGCAAGAAGCTGCGGGTGAAAACCCCGTCCCTTGAGCAGTGCATCGACACCTTGTCCGGCGGCAACCAGCAGAAGGCCTTGCTGGCACGCTGGCTGATGACCAACCCGCGCCTGCTGATCCTTGATGAACCCACGCGGGGCATCGACGTGGGCGCCAAGGCCGAGATCTATCGCTTGATCTCGTTCCTGGCCAGCGAAGGCATGGCGGTGATCATGATTTCTTCCGAATTGCCCGAAGTGCTGGGCATGAGCGACCGGGTCATGGTGATGCACGAAGGCGAATTGATGGGCACCCTGGACCGCAGCGAAGCGACCCAGGAAAAAGTCATGCAGTTGGCCTCCGGGATGACCGCAGTCCACTGACGTACAGAATAAGAAGGTGATGGGTTATGAACGCAATAACGGATAACAAGCCTGCGACGGTGCCAACCAAAAGTCGTCGACGCATGCCCACCGAGCTGAGCATCTTTTTGGTGCTGATTGGCATCGGCCTGGTCTTCGAGCTGTTTGGCTGGATCGTGCGGGACCAGAGTTTCCTGATGAACTCCCAGCGCCTGGTGCTGATGATTCTGCAAGTGTCGATCATTGGTCTGCTGGCGATTGGCGTGACCCAGGTCATTATCACCACGGGGATCGATCTGTCCTCCGGTTCGGTGCTGGCGCTGTCGGCGATGATCGCCGCGAGTTTGGCCCAGACTTCCGACTTTTCCCGTGCGGTGTTCCCGAGCCTTACCGACTTGCCGGTGTGGATCCCGGTGGCGATGGGGCTGGGCGTCGGGCTGCTGGCGGGGGCGATCAACGGCAGCATCATCGCTGTCACCGGCATTCCGCCGTTCATTGCGACCCTGGGCATGATGGTCTCGGCCCGTGGCCTGGCGCGTTACTACACCGAAGGCCAGCCGGTGAGCATGCTCTCGGACTCGTACACGGCCATCGGCCATGGCGCGATGCCGGTGATCATCTTCCTGGTGGTGGCGGTGATCTTCCATATCGCGCTGCGCTACACCAAGTATGGCAAGTACACCTACGCCATCGGCGGCAATATGCAGGCGGCGCGTACCTCGGGGATCAACGTCAAGCGCCACTTGATCATCGTGTACAGCATCGCCGGTCTCTTGGCTGGCCTGGCGGGTGTGGTGGCCTCGGCACGTGCCGCCACCGGCCAGGCCGGCATGGGCATGTCTTATGAGCTGGATGCGATTGCTGCGGCAGTGATCGGCGGTACTAGCCTGGCGGGCGGGGTAGGGCGCATCACCGGCACCGTGATCGGCGCGCTGATCCTTGGGGTGATGGCCAGCGGGTTTACCTTTGTCGGTGTGGATGCGTACATCCAGGACATCATCAAGGGCCTGATCATTGTGGTGGCGGTGGTGATCGACCAGTACCGCAACAAGCGCAAGCTCAAGCGCTGAGGCGCAGCGGCAAGCCTCAAGCCTCAAGCTGCAAGCATGCTGATGTTTGCAGCTTGTCGCTTGCCGCTTGCGGCTTATAGCTGCTTCACGAACTTTCCTGCTATAAACGCACTCCGATAACCATTCGCCAAGCCCGTCCTGGTGCCTTTTGGGGTTATCTGGGAAAAAATGCCTGTCATTTCAGTTGCTGCGCCCTCAAGTCGGCCTTAGACTGCCGCCCCTCGTAAATTGAGTGCCGGGTGGCGCTTGGAATGGACGGCGCCTTTCCGAGACCTGCAGAGGTCGGCCGGAACGCTCCCTTATTCGCCTTAATGCACGTATTTTTTATAGAGAAATCAATGACAAAGGAAAAGTTGCTGGCCATGCCGGCGGATGACTACATGAATGCCGAACAGCACGCTTTTTTCGAGCAGTTGCTGCAAGACATGAAAGTGGAACACCACGAGCGCATTGAACAGAACCGTATCGCCATTGAAAGCCTGGATACCCCGGCCGATCCGGCTGACGCCGCTTCCGTTGAAGAAGAGCGTACCTGGCTGGTCAACGCAATCGACCGCGACCAGCGCATGCTGCCGCAGCTTGAGCGCGCACTGGAGCGCATCAAGGAAGATTCCTTTGGCTGGTGCGATGACAGCGGCGAGCCGATCGGCCTCAAGCGCCTGCTGATCAGCCCGACCACCAAGTACTGCATCGAAGCGCAAGAGCGCCACGAGCAGATCGACAAGCACCAGCGCCAAGCCTGATGCGTTGAAGCTGGGGGATCGCCACGCGGTTCCCCAGGGAAAGACCCGTTACACCCCGTCTATTGATCTGCTGCAAGCTACCCCACTAAAGGCCCATGGATAATGGCCCGATAGTGGCGTTTAATGCATGAACAATAATGACAAGCAGTGGGGTAACGACGATGGCTGGAGACGGATCTCTGATGGGCGCAGCAGTGCCACCGCAACCGGTGGTGCGCGGGTTGCCCGGCTGGCTCACGCCGTTCTTGCAGAGCACCGCCCTGGTGCTGGTACTGTTGGGCCTGGCGCTTGCCAGCCTGCCACTCTACGTCTGCTTGCCACTGGCGCTGCTGGTGATCTGGCTGCCTCGGTTGAAAAGTCGCACGCCGGTTATTGCCTCCTCCGAAGGCGTCGATGCCATTGGCGAGCTGACGCGCGACCTGTCCTACACCACCAGCCATAACGCATTGTCCGCCGCCGGCGTGGCCTATTCGGTCAAGCAGCTGGCTGCCCGGTTGCAATCACAGTTGAGCGCCGCCAAGCAGATTGTCAGCAGTGCCGAGGTGATGATCGGCACCGAAAAGATCACCTCCCAACTCAGTCGCGAAGCGCTAGGCGCTGCCAGCCAGGCCCACCGGCGCAGCACTGAAGGCCGCGAGGTGCTGGCCCAATCGATCACGCGTATGCACCAGCTCAGCCAGCGCGCGAATGCCAGCCGTGAACTGATCGAAGCCTTGAGTCAGCGCAGTGAGGAAATCCAGCGGGTGACCCTGGTGATCCAGTCCATCGCCAGCCAGACCAATTTGCTGGCGCTCAACGCGGCCATTGAAGCCGCACGGGCCGGTGAACACGGGCGCGGGTTCGCGGTGGTCGCCGATGAAGTGCGCGGGCTCGCCGGGCGAACAGCCACGGCCACTGATGAAGTGGGCGTGATGGTCGCGGATATCCAGCAACGCACTGCCCAGGTGGTGGAACAGATTCGCCAGCTCTCGGCCGACCTGCACACCGGCGTCGAGCAGGTGGAGCACGCTGGCGAGCAACTGCAAAATATCGCCAGCCTGGCGGCGGATGTGGAAGGCCAGGTTAATGAAATCGCCCAGGGCACCGACACCAATCGCACGCAACTCGACAGCCTGTTCCATGCCGTGGAGCAGATGCGCAGCGACCTGGCCGTCAGCGATCAGCAAACCCGTCAACTGGCTGACGCTGCCGTGCAGATGGAAGGCCAGGCCGAAACCATCAGCGAGCGCCTGGCCGAAGTCGGGCTGGATGACTACCACCAGCGCATCTACGACCTGGCGCGTGAAGGCGCAAGCCGGATTGCCGCGCAGTTCGAAGCCGATGTGCAGCAGAACCGCATCAGCCTGGACGACCTGTTCGACCGCAGCTACACGCCGATCGCCAATACCAGCCCGAGCAAATACCACACCCGCTTTGACGGCTACACCGACCAGGTGCTGCCGGCGATCCAGGAGGCACTGTTGCCACGGCATGAAGGGTTGGTGTTTGCCATCGCCTGCACGCCCCAGGGCTATGTGCCGACGCACAACAAGGCGTTCTCCCACGCGCTGACCGGTGATGCGCAGGTGGATGCCGTGCAGAACCGCACCAAGCGCAAGTTTGAAGACCGCACCGGGATCCGCTGTGGCAGCCACCAACAGGCCGTTCTGCTGCAGACCTATACCCGTGACACCGGCGAACTGATGCACGACCTGTCGGTGCCGATCATGGTCAAGGGCCGGCATTGGGGCGGCTTGCGCCTGGGCTATAAACCCGAGGTAGCAAAAGGCGGACGATAGGGATTATTGCTGTTTATGCAATGGAGCTATTCCGGGGATAGCTTTTTCCAACTGGAGGAAAACCGTAGCATGGCCAACATTGTTAGCCAGCTAACTAATGCTGCGGAGAAGCTTCATGCAAAACAAAGTCGATGTCGCCGTGATGATTGGCAGTGGCGTTCCCGAAACCTTGCGTGCGCTGGGTCAGAAGGCTTGCTGGGTGGTGTTGCTCAACGGTGAGCAGCGCGGCACGGCGTTCGCCAGTCGCGATGAAGCGGAGGAGTGCAGGGCTGCCTGGCAGGCGCTGTTGCGCCTGGAGCAGTCAGACAGCCTGCATTGACGCCGACTCAGTTCGCTTGATGCAGGCGTTGGTTCAGTTCATCCACGGCAATCGCCCATTCGGCATCGTCGCGAAGCTCTTCCTTGAGAAAACTCGCTTGTTGCGCCGACCAGAACGGTGCATCGATGAGCTTCACATCTTCAGGCAATGGATGGGCAACGATAAACGCATCGATGCCGTCTGGGGTTGAATCCAGGCCCAATTGTTCAAACAGGGTTTCAAGGGTGGGGATTGGCGCGTCCATTTGGTTCTCCATGCAGGGTGGTCGTTATGCATGGGAGGGTTGTGGCGCAGCAGAGTTCTATCGGATCTCAGGAATTCAGGGCCCCGGCGTCCACGGCAGTCTTTAACGCCTTGGCGGCGTCCTTGGCGGCGATGGCAGCCGCGTCGACAGTTTTGAACCAGCGGTCTTTTTCCACCTGGTGGGTGGTGACAGTGGTCAGCGGTGGCTTGGCCCGCATTACGATCACAGCTTGGAATTCGCCGTCTACTTCCCTCGCGTCGCCATGGATGAAAAATTCGCCGATATCAAATTCCGTCACGTAGAGCCTTCCCTTGGAGATAACTGCACTGGTGAAACCTGGCCCGGCGGGCACAAACTTCAGTGGACGGGCCAGTATGGCAGTTGTTGCGGGTCGGCGGCGCAGTTAAGTTAATGGCCTGACGAAACGATTGCTCCGTGGGCTGTCTGCAGCATTGCTTCAAGTTTCTTGGCCAGCTCGCAGGCCTTGACATGGTCGCTGCGAAAGCCTTTGATTCGGCCGCTGAGCACTTCGCGGATGTGGAAGAAGTTTCTACCGGCAGGCACGACTTGGTAAAGAACCGAATCCGAGTACCCATCAGAGCCATTCAAGCGGTAGTATTGGGCTTCGTCCTGACGGGATGGACGGGTGTGCGAAGACATAGCGCTGTAGGTTGGTCGTTGCATGGCCTGCTCCTTTCGGTCGATCCGGGTAATGTGATTGCAACGCTGTGGGTGGTTTTGCTCTGTGCTGCTGTTTTAGTATTGTCGTCGGCGGTCAACACCCAGTTCCGTGGCAGGTGTGTCTTTTTGTGTTGGCATGTCGGAACACTGCATTTTTAATTGGGTTTTTCTCTGAAGTTGGTCAGCCCGTATTCTCGGGCCGTTGAACCTGTGATCTCCTGTGATGCCTGATGACCTTTACAAAGGTCCATCGCGTACGTCTGTACTAGTCTTATGGCGCGACAGCGGGATTTTCTTCAGTTTTTTTCAAACAATGCGTTGTGTGATCGTGCCGTAACGGCCGTTTTTTTGTGCTGCCCGCTCTGGCGGACGGCGCTCTTTTCGATGTGGGGGCGTTTCCTTGGCAGTCAGTAATCTGGATATGCACGCGTTGTTCGTGCTGGGTGATTTGCGCGCAAAGTTGGTCAAACAGTTTCAATCCCGTTTTGTTTACATTACCGAACAGACGCCGGAAGGCATCTACATTGCCGAAATCGACACTGAAGCGGCGATGGTGGTGGACGACAAGCCTCGCCTTGAACTCAAAGTCGGCGACCACTTCCGCGCGGCGGTATTGCCCAGTCGTGAAGGCGGCAAGTTCGAGTTGAAGTTCCGCGACATCAAGTTGACCGTCTATGGCCTGGGCGACTACGCCTTTGTGTCCTCGACCGAAGGCCAGGGCATTGTGTTCAAGGAAGGCCACAGCGTGATGCTGGTGTTCGCCGCCAACGAGCAGTTGCAAGAAGGCCTGACCAAAACCCTGAAAGCCGTGACCGGCAAGGCCGCCAAATGGCGCAAGGGTGAACTGGTCACGTTCAAGGCCAGCGAGTAATCAGCAAAAACCGCGATCACCCGCTATCTCCCGGAACCTCTACTACAGTTGAGTTGACTTAACTATTCAGAGGCTTCGCGCATACGCAGCAAAGCCGTCCGCCATTGGCTGCGATATCGCGAGGTGCGAAGGCATGAAAGGATTGAGAACACTATTGGCTGCGTCCCTGACGACCCTGGGGCTTTCAGTGGCGACGCTGCCGGTTAACGCCGCCCAGGCACCGATACATTTTGCCGACCTGAACTGGGAAAGCGGCAGCCTGATCACCGAAGTGCTGCGGGTGATTGTCGAGAAGGGTTACGAGCTGCCCACCGACACGTTGCCGGGTACCACCATCACCCTGGAAACCGCCTTGGCGAAGAACGACATCCAGGTGATCGGCGAAGAGTGGGCCGGCCGCAGTCCGGTGTGGGTCAAGGCTGAGGCCGAAGGCAGGGTGGTGGGCCTGGGCGATACGGTCAAGGGTGCAACCGAAGGCTGGTGGGTGCCGGAATACGTGGTCAAGGGTGACCCGGCCAAAGGCATCAAGCCCCTCGCCCCCGAGCTCAAGAGCGTGAAGGACCTGGCGCGCTACAAAGACGTGTTCAAGGACCCGGAATCCCCAGGCAAGGGGCGCTTCCTCAACAGCCCGATCGGCTGGACCTCGGAAGTGGTCAACAAGCAGAAGCTCAAGGCCTATGGCTTGGATGACAGCTACGTGAACTTCCGCAGTGGCTCGGGCGCGGCACTGGATGCCGAGATTGCCTCATCGATCCGCCGGGGCAAGCCGGTGTTGTTCTACTACTGGTCGCCGACGCCGCTGATGGGGCGCTACAAGTTGATCCAGCTGGAAGAACCACCGTTCGATGCCGAGGCGTGGAAGACCCTCACGGATGCGGATAACCCTGATCCGAAGCCGACGCGATCGTTGGCGTCCAAGTTGAGCATCGGCGTTTCTACGCCGTTCCAGAAGGAACACCCGCAGATCGCCCAGTTCTTCGAGAAGGTCGAATTTCCGATTGACCCGCTGAATAAAGCCCTGGCGACCATGAGCGAAAATCACACCGCCCCTCGGGAAGTGGCCCAGGTGTTTCTCAAGGAACATCCCGAGGTGTGGAAGGCGTGGTTGACCGAGGATGTGGCACAGAAGGTTGAGGCCAGCCTGAAATAAGCTCGGACCTCACGGCCTGGTGAATGTGGGAGCTGGCTTGCCGGCGATGCAGGCGACTCGGTACCTCAGGTGTACCCAGGTGATGCCATCGCTGGCAAGCCAGCTCCTACAGTGGTTTGTGTTTGAATGTCAGAACCGGGTTTGTACCGCCACCTCAAAGGTTCGTGGCGAGCCCAGGTAATAGGCCGGCGATACATGCGCGAACTCGGCATACACTTCATTCGTCAGGTTGCGCACCCGGCCCGTCACCGAGGTGTGCGAGTCGACCTTATAGCGTAGGAACGTTCCGAACAGCGTATAGGCCGGCACTGTCTGGGTGTTGGCATTATCCGCGTACACCTCGGCGACATACCGCGCGTCCACCCCCCCTTGCCAGTCCTCGGCAAAGTCATACGTCAGCCACAGGTTGCCCACGCGCTTGGGCACGTTAGTGGGCGTGTTGCCCTTGCGCGAGACCACTGCGCCACTGGCGATTTTCTCGTTGAAGTCATCGTACTCGGCATCGACCCAGGCGAAGTTGCCCTCTGCCAGTAGCTTGGGCGTGATGCGCAGCGAGCTGGCCAACTCGATACCCTTGGATGATTGCGCGCCGACCGGAATGCTGTTGGTCGGATCCTGTGGGTCGGTGACGGCAAAGTCCTTGCGCTCGATCTTGTACGCGGCAACGGTGGCCGATCCACGACCGTCCAGGTAGTCGAACTTGCTGCCCACTTCCCACTGTTTGCCGGTCGAGACATCGAACACTTGCGTCGTGGTAGTCGGTTGCTCGGCCGCAGTGCTGTATTGCACATACACATTGGCCGATGGGATGAACTGATAGGTCAGGCCCACGCGGCCAGTCACCGGGTCCCAGTTGCGCTTGAAGTGGCGAGGGTTGGTAGCGGTTATCGCGCGATGGTTGGTGACGTCCAGGTCAATGGCGTCATAACGCAGGCCAGTCAGCAGTGAGAGTTTGTCAGTGAGGCCCAGACGATTCTCCACGAACAGCGCCTTGGTGGTGACTTCGTTGGTCTTGTCCTTGCCGAACTTCTCTCGGGTTCGCGGGATGTCGTAGAAGTGGCCGGGGTCGAAGTTGTTCGGGTCTACCGTGCTGTTGCCGGGCACATTCAGCGGGGTGTTGGTGGTGCTGTTGACCTTGTACTCGAAACCGCCAGACCAGGTGGTCGACAGGCCAAAAATACGGTCGTCGTGTCGCAACTCGAACTGGTTGCCGTTCTGCTCGCCCTGATGACGCACTTGGTAAGCCGTCGAGCGGTTCACCGCGCTGTTGTCGGCGTTGTACTGGTAGGTTTCCAGGTTGCGGTAATCGCGTTGGCTGTCCAGGTGATAGAGGGTGTTTTTCAGCGTGGTGCTGTCGTTGAGACGATAGTCGATGATCGAACGCGCCCAGATCGTGCGCTGCTCGTAGCGGCCGTCGGCGACGTTGTAGTTGTTGAAGCGGTTGTGCTTGTCGATCTTCAGTTCGCCCGCCTTGGGGTTGAGCACCGGCGTGCCCCAGTAGGGACTGTCTTCGTGCTCGTCCTGGTATTCCAGCGCCAGGGTGTGGGACAGGTTGGGGGTGAGGTCGCTGAGCAGGGAAAACGCCAGGCTCCAGGCCTCGCGCTGATCACGGTCGATATAACTGTGGTTGGTGTTGCGGCTGACATCCAGGCGGGCGTAATGCTGCACCTCGGCACCGGGTTCGGTCAGGGCATGATTGACCCCGAAAGCCATGCCGGCAGTGTCGTAGCTGCCATAGGTGAGTTGGCCTTCGGCCGCCTGTTCCTCACGGGTCGCCAGCTTGGTCACGTAGTTGAGCGAACCGCCCACGGAGCCTGCACCGTTGATCAGCGAGGAGGGGCCGCCCACCAGTTCCACCCGGTCATAGATCCACGCATCCACGGGACGGGCCAGGCCGGTCGCGACGTTGATGCCGTTGAACATCTGGGTGATCTGGCTGCTGGTAAAGCCACGGTAGGAGACAAACCCGCCAAACCCCGGTGGGGCGCTGGCGTTGACGCCGGGCAGGGTATTGGCCGCGTCGCGGAAGGTCTTGGCGCCATGGCGCTCGATATCATTGCGATTGGCGATGGCCACCGACGCCGGGGTTTCCCGCACGCTCAAGCCCAACCGCGACGCCATACCACTGGATTGGTCCAGGGCCAGGCCGGGTTCGGCGGCTTGTTCGCCATCAATGGTCGTTGGGGCCAACTCAAGGGCCCAGGCGCAGACAGGCAGGCAGCCGAACAGGCCTGCCAACAGAGGTAGATGTTTCATGGTTGAATCCTGAAAAACTTGGCTTGAAAACAACGCACAGCCGCCCGTACTTCCTTGCGGAAACGGTGCTCAGTGCAGATCAAAACGCGAAGGAATCAGGCGAACGCAGGTGGCGCGCGTGGATTAGCCGCGGGCCAGGTGAAGCGGGCAGGGATGTCAGCAGCCAGGACAATGGCTGGCGGTGGGGCGTGGGGTTGTGGCAATACGGCCACATTCAGGCTGGAACTCAGGGCCGGGCCCATGCCACCGGTGGAACACAGCGGGCAACCAAACGCCTTGGACAGCGTAGGCACATTCTCTTCAGTGGAGTTGGACGGCTTAGGCGCCTGGGTACGCGGGTCCACCGTACAAAACTGACCGCCGATGCCATTGAGCTGCATCCCGACCATCTGCCCATGACCGATACTGCAGGCGAACACATTGAACAGGACGCAGCTGTAGAGCATCCAGGCAATGAGCGAGCGGTCGGCACGGGCGATTTTCATGGGGCGGCACTTTACCATCAGCCGCCGACGAAATGCCTGCAAAAAATCTCAGGGCGACTATCCTGTTTCGCACCTTTTCAGGGAGAGCCAGCCATGAGCTTTGTTGTCGCACGATGGATTGTCGGGGTTTTTACCTGCATCAGCATGGTCCACCTGTACTGGGCCGCCGGCGGCAAACTCGGCAGCCTCGCCGCCATCCCCCAACTGCCCGGCGAATTCGCCAGCGGGCCAAAGCCCGCGTTCAAGCCCTCGGCGCTCGGGACCTTCCTGGTCGCGATGGGGCTGGTGGCCATTGCCTTGCTGGTGTGCCTGCGGGCGGGGCTGTATTTCTCGGCGGTGTCTCACGGGGCCTTACAGTGGGGGATCAGCGCGATTGCGGTGGTGATGTTTGCCAGGGCGATTGGGGATTCGGAGTTGGTGGGGTTTTTCAAGAAGGTCGGTGGTTCGCGGTTTGCGAGGTTGGATACGTATTTTTACTCGCCGCTGTGTTTGGTGTTGGGGGTGGGGTTGTTGGTGGTGGCGTGGGGGTGAACAGGCCTTAAGTGTTTGTGGGGTATAGGTGGAGTTTAGTTGTGGTTACTTGAACAAAATCTGATTGTTGAGGGTGCTGCTCTTCAATGTCAATTAGAATTATCGCCTGGCCTAGTTTTAAAACGGCGTGATCGTTGTCAAGATCATGGATTAGTCTGGCGATTATTTGAGTTGTATTTTTGGAGAAAGTGATCAGTGGTGTTCTGGGTGGAGAAGGGATAATGTTCTTATGCCAGCAAAGGACTTCATCTATATCCATCTCTACATCCGGAGTGTCGCCAATATTAGGTGCTGTGCCGTTCCAAAAGGCAATGCCATTTCCGTTCGTTGAATAAAATTTCACGATTACCTTGTTATGGTCTTCATGTGTTTGGTTTATTTTTATCTTCATAAAAGCCTCGCGATATCCAAGTCTCCTTCAAATGACATGCAAGCAATCCACGTCAATGATCTCGAGACGATGTAGGTGTATTGAGGAATTGTTGAGAAAATCCTAAGCGCTTTCTCTATGTGCTTTAGGCTTACGGAGTAAGCCTCGTCACAGGCTGAGTCGCCAATGAAAATCGGATTCTCGCTAGTGAGCTTCTGAACTTCCTCAGCTAGGTGTGATATCGCTAAGTCTGATGATGAACGTCCAAGGTTCATACTCGTTTCTAATTTTTCCCAAGCAACTTTACTCACCGAAAACGGCACGATGTCATTGATTGTGTTAACCAATGATGTGTGATCAGCCTCAGGCAGGATGGCGAATTTTATGTTGAGCGCGTTTAAGTCGGTCGTGACTTCTTTGTCGTAATAATTCATGTCATTGGAAAACTTTAGGTTTTAAGTATTGGTTTCTGAGTTGCCTTAAAAAAGTTAATGAGGTCTCTCTTTTTTTGCCAGGCAAAACATTCATGTAGGCACCACTTAAATGTGTCTGTATTTCTGTTGGTTTTCTCTATGCGCGGAGGTGGATGTTCAATCATTGCGTTCTCTACTCGGTGAGCCATTCTCACTCACATACATTTGTTTTATGATTTTTCGCTGGGCAATCAAGTTCATGCTGTATGAAGTACAGGTTGGACGTTGAACCGGGGATTTTTTGGCTTTTCCCAATTTCAGGTACTCGAGGAACTCATGCTCTAGGTACCCTTCGTCGGTGTATTGTTTGTATTTATGCGGTAGCTCACAAGCGTAATTATATAATCGCCAAATATCAAATCCGTCGACCCTGTCATCAGGCCCGTAATCAAAATCGATGTATAGGTTAGATAGGTAAACGCAACAGCCAATGCCGTGCAATTCGTAAGTCACGTCTTTGGTGACAGAGCCTCGTTGTGGAATTTTTCCGGAACGCCATAACCTCAGAATGTTTTTAGTTCCGAAGTATCGTTCGAGTAGTTCCGTTGCTTCATACACATGGTTCAGATATTCCGATATCAGGGTTTCTAATGTATGGGTTTGCACTGTGCTAGTGTTTCCAGGCTGAGGGATTGACTTAGTTGGATGGGGGGTGAGCATTTATTTTTTTGCCGAACCTTTTTCGTATTGCCTGGCATAAGTAAATCTTAATCTTTAGTGTTATGCGGGCTTCCAGAATTTTAAACCTTGTATGTGGCGCTCTAAGTCATCCATGTCGTCGTCTCCCAAAGTTGTATCAAATCCTGCGGTGATTAGTCCTCTCACCTTAGCGAGTCTTGATGTGATTCGAGCGTTGTCAATAAAATCAGTGGTGGCACGCTGATACTCCTCAGAAGACTTGTCAATATAGTAAGCGCCTATTTTTCGTAGTGAAACCAGTATGAGTTCGATCTCTGTCAACGCATTCAAGGCGTCCTCTCCGGAGATTGTTATTCTTTTGTTTGCATCCAGCATTTCACTTTCTCCTAAGAAAGTAGGATTTAGCATTGCAGGGGGAATATTCCTACCTCGGAGGAGTATTCGGGGGTGGAGAGTGTGGCGCGCGGGTTTATCTGCTCAGCCGGATGATATTGAGCCTTCGAAGCGGTGCTCATAGTGAGGGGGAAATTTTCAGTTTGTGTACTCCCTCATTTCTGCTGAGCACTTTTTTGTTTTGTGGTGAGCATGCTTGCCCTGCGTCGGGCTACGCAGCAGCCTCAAAACAGACATGCTGATTGACCTGAAGTACCCACTGACTGCACGGGGCTGCTTCGCGGCCCAACGCGAGCAAGCTCGCTCACCACAGGGGGACGGTGCTGCCTTTGAGAGTGGTGTTGGTGTCACCAAGTTGACTGGTCTTCGAGGCTGGCTTTTTGAAGGTCTTCTTTCCAGACCTCGTTGGCGAGTCGATAGATGTCGGCGAAGAAGCCTCGGGGGTCGGCTATTTCTGTTTCGTTCCAAGCCATGGTTATGTACTTGTCGTAATCGTTCTCAAATTCTTTCGAAAAGTTAAAGTCGGGGTTGTCTAGTGCGTCTTTGAGAGCAGAAATCAATATAAAACGATGCCTGTAGGAAAGGTGCATAAGGTCTTTCAGGATGAAAGAAATTATGATTTTTTCCCTGTCTTGATGATTGTTAGGGTCATGCTTCCATAGCTCTTTTCCAACCGTTTCCTCAAGGTCGTATATCGATAAGGCTCCTAATAAATGAGAGACATTAGGAGCGTATGGTGTGTCCATGAATGGGGATTTCAGCATGATCTGCTCACTTCGGGAAAGCGGTGAATGGTCGAGTCGGATTGTGTCGATCAAATCTGATTTCTGCTCTGTCCATGTTTTCAATGTATCTGGGGTTGTTCAAGTCCCCGTTATTAGGTTTATAGCCTCGCCCGGCCCCAGGCAGTTCGACCACTACCACTGGGTTGCCTGCATTATCCAAACCTGTGGGAGATGGCGAATCGCCCTGCATCCTGCCCAGGGCCTTGTTTATAGCGTGGAGTTGCATTTTCCAAGATTTAAATTGGGAGCTGGAGCTGATATACCCGCTCTCCCCAGTCGTTGGATTTGTTCCATCAATAGATCGTTGTTTTAACGCGCTATCTGGTATCTCTGGGCCATGCTTTTCAACCGTATGCATATCGTATTCCTGCTCCCAGCTCAGCACCCTTCGTTTTGCATTTGCCTCTGTCAGTGCATCTATTCTCGACTGTCCATTAGTTCGCGGTAGTTGAGGTAGAGCAGGTGCGCCTTCATCGACGTTAGGCCTCCGAAGGGTAGAAGGAACATTAGGTTTACACTCGTCGCCAGGGCAGCTACTCAAGCCCAGCGGATCTACCCATCCCGTAGGATTGGGCACGTACCGGTACGCATTTATCCCACCCGCCAATTTCACCGGGTCTGGCGTGAGGTATCGACCAACATCTGGATTGTAGTAGCGATGGCGGTTGTAGTGCAGTCCGCTTTCTTGGTCGAAGTATTGGCCTTGGAAGCGCAGCGGGTTGTCGACTTTTCCTATGTCGAGACGGGTGATTTCACCGTAGGCGCGGTAGTGCGCTGACCAGACGATTTCGCCATTCGGGGCGGTGAGTTCCTGTGGGGTGCCGAGGTGGTCGAGTTGGTAGTGGTAGGCCTTGGTTTCCTTTGGGCCGAAGCCTTCCAGCAGGGCCAGCGGGCGGAAGCTGTCCGGTTCGTAGAGGTAGCTGCGGTGGCGGTTCGCGTGGTGCTCGGCGATGAGTTTGTCGCCCTGCCAGAAGAACTCAGTCGTGATGCCGTCGACGGTTTTACTGATACGCCGCCCAAACGCGTCGTAGCGATAGCTAGCGGTCTGGCCATTGGGCGTTTTAATGCCGATCAGCCGATGCTGGCAGTCGTAACGGTATTCGGTGACGAGTTGATGGCTTTTGCCGCGTCGTTCGCGGATGAGGTTGCCGAAGGCGTCGTAGTCGTAGTGGTGGTCGCCCTGGATCATCAGGCGGTTGCCGGCGACGATGTCGGGGCCGGGGCGGTTTTGCATGAGCAGGTTGCCAGCGGGGTCGTGGCCGAAGCGTTCTTGCTCGTCTTGGGTGTGGTCGGCGCGGGTGAGGCGGCTTATTGGGTCGTAGTGGTAGCGGTGATCGCCTTTGCGGGTGTCGAGCAGGCGAGTGAGGTTGCCGGATTTGTCGTAGTCGTAGTGGCGGCGGTATAGCGGGCCTTCGGCGTCGTTGATGCTCTGGGTGAACAGGCGTCCCTGGTGGTCGTGTTGGTAGTGGCTGAGCAGTTGGCCTTGTTGGCGTTGCTGTTCCTGGCCAGCTTTGTAGAGATGAGATGTAAGGATTTCACCGTTCAGTTCGACGGTGGCGAGGTGACCGCCTTTGTCGTGATTGAACGTGAGGCGGTTGTTGTCCGGCAGGCGTAGGTTTCGAAGGTTGCCGCAGGCGTCGTAGCCGTAGCGCAGGGTGCCCCAGCCTTGGTGTTCGGCGGTGAGGCGGTTTTGAGCGTCGTATTCGTAGGCCAGGGCCCAATGGCCATCTTCGACGCTTAGGAGGTTGCCCTGGCGGTCGTAGGCGTAATCAACCTTGTTGCCGTCAGGTAGGGTTTTTCTTACGAGCCGACCGGCATGGTCGCGCTCGTAGCGGGTAACCAACTGACTGCCGTCATCACCGTGTTCGGTCTTTTCCTGCAGGTTGCCATTGAGGTCGTAGACGTAAGCGGTGCGCTGACCATCAAACCCGATTTCCTGCTGGATCAGGCCGTTAGGGTGGTAAGCGAGTTTGTAGGTCTCGCCGACTTCATTCTTGATCTCGGTCAGCAGCAAACGCGCATTGTCGTAGCGGTAGTTGACCTGGCTACCATCGGCATTGATACGTCGGCTGATCAGGTGCAGGCCGTCGGCATATTCGTAACGAGTAACGTGCCCCAGTTCATCGCGCTCGGCGGTGATTTTTCCGTAGGGGTTGTAGCTGTATTCCCTGAACTCGCCGCCTGGCTGCACAACGCGAATCAACCGACCCACGCTGTCCCACTGATACTGGGTCAGCGCGCCATGTTCATCCTCTCGCGCAATCTGTCGCCCAAGATCGTCATAGTGATAACGCTTGATCCCACCATTGGGCAACTGCTCCTCAAGCAACTGCCCACGCTCATTCCACACCAGTCGCTGACAGCTATGATCCGGGTACCAAACCCCAACCAGCTGCCCGTATTTGTTGTAGCTGTAGTCAGTCACATGACCGTCAGGATCGGTCTTGCGCGTTACATCGCCTTGATCATTGCGCTCATACTTCCAAACCGCCTGACCCCGCCTTACAACCCGTAAGAACCCGTTGTCATGTTCGTAGGTCGTCGGCTCATCATCCCCCGGAAACAACGCCACCAAGCGCCCAGCTTCGTCGTACTGATACGCCGTGATCGCGCCCAGCGGATCCTGCTCAACCGTCAGCCGCCCGTTGTCATCGTAGGACTTGAAGTGCTCGGCCCCGTCCGGATCCACCCGCTGCACCAGCCGTGCGCGCTGGTCATGCACGTAGACTTCCTGGCTGCCATCGGCGTTAAACACCGTGACCTGCCCGTTGTCGTCCCAGGCATAGCGCGTGTCCATCTGCAAAAAGCTCGCCCAATGCCGGACACATCGGGCCGCCTTGCCAGCCCGTTCCCACTCCCAGTAGAAACTCGCCCCACCGGCCAAGCCGCGTTCAAGAATGACGTGCTGATCGTCGTACCGATAAACCTCGCTTTCGCCGACAGCGTTAGTCGCTGAAATCAGTCGGCCAAGGTCGTCATAGGCGTAGGAAACAACCGTCTGTTCCGTCACCCAAACATACGGACCCACGTCCACGATGCGTTGAATTTGGTAGTCCACCGCCGCAATGCGGCCCGACGCGTAGCGCAACAACAGCGAGCGCCCCACACCGTTATCCAGCCGCTCAATACGCCCCAGAAAATCCCGGGCAATACGCAGCCGGTTGTCATACGCGTCGCTGATCGCCGTCAGCACACCGTCGCGAAAGTGGTAGAAACGTGACGCCTGAGCCAGCACCAGTTCATCGGGCAACGACCCCAAATAGATCGCCGCTTCAGCCAGGCTATTGGTGATTGCGGGGCGGGAAACCGTGGGCAAGGGCAGGGTGGTCGAGCGATTTTCATGATCGGTCCACACCACCGAATCACCGGAAACACTCAGCCGATGGGCCAGCGAGTGGCTCCAGCCAAACCCCAGCCCGCAATCCATTTCCACCGCGCTGGTGCGGTACAACCGGGTCCACTCAAACGGCAAAATGCCGTCCAACGCCCCATCGGTGAGGGTCAGCAGTTCTTCGCCCGTGACCATCGACACCGGGCAGCCGTTAGTGGCGGTCTTGTCCGAAGGCGCGGCCGCATTCCCAGCCGGATTCTTCGCAACAGCCGGCACGTCATCCACAGGCTCTTTCTGCTTCAGCACCGCGTTCTGCCGCGCCTTCCAGCGCATCTGCATCGTGCCTTGCTTGAGCCCGCCGACCACCCCGCGGACCGCGACCGCCTTATAGCGATCCACGGCCTGCATGAACTTCGTCAGGATTGCCAAAAGCCCCTTAACAAAGCCCACCGCCGCATCAAGAATCTGCGCCCCATACTTGACCAGCCGCAGACTCAAATACGCCACACCCGCCGCCGGCAAGGCGATGGTCAACACCACGCCAATCACCAGGTCGATCAGCAGCGACACCACAAACCCAGCCGCCACTTTCGCTATTTCGCTGGGTGGCAATGCATCCAACCAGATCATCGCCGTGCGCAACATCAGGTACAGCGCGGCCTCGTCACTGGCCAGCAACATGGCCTGCTCCATGACCTTGGGTGCATCGGTCGCGAGCTGCGCCAACTTGGCTGCTTCGGTGCCCAACTGTTCGACGAACTTCAGCGGGTCTTCAAGAATCGCCTGCACCAGCTTGATGCTGTCCCACACGTCGCGAATCGCCGCCCAACTGCCCGCCAACAGGCCGCTGCCAATCGCACTGGCGGTCGAGCGTTCCCATTGGGGTTTAAAGCCAGACCATTGCTCCCGAAGCCACCGCTCCAGGTCGCCGGTCAGCCCGGCGTAAGAGGTAAACAGGGCCTCGACCTGTTCCTCGGACACGCCACCCTGCACCCGCACCTGGTAGCGCCCACCCGCCGCGCAGTGGTGCGAACCCTTACCCTGTTCATCCAGCATGATCACGGTGGAACTGCCGTCATCCAGGCCGATGACCTCCACCGGGATATTGCCGATCGGCACGTCATACACCGACTCGAACAGGCTCTCGATCTTCAGTTCGCCGCCCATTGGGCACTGGCTCACGGTCGAGAAATCAGCATCTGCCATGCTCACCGAGCGCTGTGAATCCCCCACTCGCAACACCCGGTCCATCCCCAGCAGCGACGGCATGTCCAGCCCATGGCTGACTGAATCCAGCGCGCGCGAATACCAAGTGCCCATTTGCTGGCGATAAATCACCAGGCTCTGGTGAAAGCCATTCAGTTCATGTTCGATCAGGGCAATGTGGGCAGCGTGGGTCATCCGTGACGTCCGGGCAGAGGGCAAGGCGTCGGAGCATGCCGCAGCAAAAAGCGTCTGGATGAGCGGTTGAGAAAATCAGAAAACGCCGACTACCCAGGGGGAAAAACCGCGAGAAACCCACCCAAAGGGCTACACGAATAAGCGACAAACCTGATTGCGTCATCGCTTCTCAAATAAAAATCGCTCGCATCCTTGCCCGATTTCCCGACGTGGCCGTCATGGTTAATAGAACCTCCCTTACGCAGGATTTCCCATGTCGCGCCTTGCTCGTCCCTTGCATCCACTGGCTTTGTCAGTGGCGATGGCTTTTGCCGCTGTGCCGTTGCTGACCGTCCAGAGCTCCTTTGCCGAAGAAAGCACCAGCAGCGCCGAGCGCAGTTTTTCAGTTCCCGCCGGAGATTTGAGCCAAGCGCTCAATAGCCTGGCCGAGCAGGCAGGCTTGGTGCTGGCCTTCGATGCAAGTCTGACCCGTGGCAAGCGCAGCAAGGGTTTAAAAGGACAATACGCCACCGACGTGGCACTGAATCAACTGCTCGCCGGCAGTGGCCTGCAAGCCTTGAAGATTTCCGCCGACCGCTATCGCCTGGAAGCCATCCCGGACAACGGCGGTGCCATGGAGCTGCAGGCCACCACCATCAGCGGCGCGTACCAGAGCGAAAGCCCGACCGGGCCGGTGGCCGGCTATGTGGCCACGCGCAGTTTGTCGGGCACCAAGACCGATACCGCGCTTATCGAAACCCCGCAGTCGATTTCCATCGTCACCAAAGACCAGATGCGCGCGCAGAACGCCGAGAGCCTTAATCAGATCCTGCGCTACAGCGCCGCCGTCATCCCGGAAACCCGTGGCGCCACCGCGTCGCGTCTCGACCAGTTGACCATCCGTGGTTTCTCCCCGGCCACCTACCTTGACGGCCTGCGCATGCCATCGAGCCGTGACGCCTTGCCGCAGAAAGACGCCTTCGACCTAGAGCGCGTGGAAGTGCTGCGCGGCCCGGCATCGGTGCTGTACGGGCAGGGCACGCCGAGCGGGGTGATCAACATGGTCAGCAAACGCCCGCTGGACACACCGTTTCATGAAGTGGGTGTGGAATACGGCACCTTCAACAAGAAGCGCACCACCTTTGACTTGAGCGGCCCGCTGGATGATCAGGGGGTGTATTCCTACCGTGTGGCCGGGCTTTTCGACGATGCCGATGGCCAGGTGGAGCACACCGAGACGCGCCGTCAGTCGCTGTCCAGCGCGTTCACCTGGCGCCCGGACGACGCCACCTCGTTGACCCTGCTCGGGCATTTCCAGAAGGACCCCAAAGGCGCGTCCTACGGCTCGGTGCCGGCCTGGGGCTCGGTGCTGCACAGCCCGACCGGTCGCAGCATCGATGTGGATTTCTACGACGGCGAAAAGAACTTCGAGAAGAGCGACCGCGAGTACTACTCCATCGGCTGGGCGTTCGAGCATCATTTCGATGACGTGTGGACCGTACGCCAGAACGCGCGTTACCTGCGCAGCGAAGGCCAGTACCGCAGCCTCTACAGCAACTATCTGCTGACGGATTACCGCACTATCCGCCGTTCGACCATCGCCAGCGATGTCGACCTGGATGCCTACACCCTCGACAACCAGCTGCAGGCCAAATTCGACACCGGCCCCTTGCAGCACACCTTGTTGATGGGCCTCGACTATCAGAACACCAGTACCGACACCAAGTCGGGTTCCGGCGTGTACACCGCCGGCCCGTCCCTGGATATTTTCAACCCGGTCTACGGCGCGGCGGTGCCGGTGCCGGCCTACACCACCGACGGCACCTCGCGCAGCGAACAGACCGGTGTGTACTTGCAGGAACAGATGAAGTGGGACAAGTGGGTGCTGCTGCTGGGCGGTCGTTATGACTGGGCCAGCACCGACAGCAGCACCAAGACCCTTCGTACCGGTGCCAAGTCCGAGTCGTCTTTGGACAGCAAGGCGTTCACTGGCCGTATCGGCCTGGTCTATCTCTTCGATAATGGCCTGGCGCCGTATGCCAGTTACGCGGAGTCGTTCAATCCGCAGTCGGGTACCGGTTACGGTGGTTCGGTGTTCAAGCCGACCGAAGGCAAGCAGTATGAAATCGGTATCAAATACCAACCGCCGGGCAGCAACAGCTTTATCACGGCGGCGATCTTCGACCTGCGCCAGACCAACGTGCTGACCACCGACCCGGACCCCACCCATTTGTGTGGCACCGGGCGCTGCCAGAGCCAGGACGGCGAAGTGCAGTCCCGTGGTTTTGAGCTAGAGGGCAAGGCCAGCCTCAACGATAACCTGGACATCACTGCGGCCTATGCCTACCTGGACAACCGCATCAGCAAGTCGAACAACACCGTGCGTTATGCGCCCATCAGCGATATCGGCGTAGGCCCGGCCATTGCCGCCGAAGGTACCACCACCTACGGTGTGCCGCGCCATACGGCCTCGGCGTGGGCCGACTACACCTTCCACGACGGCACCCTCAAGGGCTTCGGCGCCGGCGCGGGTGCGCGTTACGTCGGGTCTTCTTGGGGGGATACCGCCAACACCCTCAAGGTGCCGGGCTACACCTTGTTCGATGCCGCCGTGCACTATGACATCCCGAACATTACTAGCCTGAAGGACAACCTGCGCCTGGCGCTCAACGCCACCAACCTGGCGAACAAAGAGTATGTCGCGTCCTGCTACTCCTATTCGTGGTGCTGGTATGGTTCGCAGCGCACCGTGCAGGCGAGCGCCACCTACCAGTGGTGAGATAAGAAAAAGGCCTTGGCGCAAGGATTCGGGAGCAGCATCGCCAAGGCCGAAACGGGTTAATGCCTGGCGGGCTCGATCCACTTGTTGACCACCGGCGCCTGCCACTGCCCAAGGGCATCGAGCAGGGCGCCGGGGTTGTCTTCGACGATCAGCATTTGGCGGTGTTCGGCCTTCATGAAACCTTCCCTGACGGCATGTGCGAACACGCTGCGCAGCGGTGCAAAGAAATTGGCCGTGTTCAAGCAGGCCACGCCTTTTTGATGCTCGCCCAGTTGGGTCAACGTCATCGCTTCCAACACTTCTTCGAAGGTGCCGAGGCCACCGGGCAGGGCGATGAAACCATCGGCCAGTTCGCTCATGCGCGCTTTGCGGCTGCGCATGTCCGGCAGGGTTTCATAGGCGCTGAGCCCCGGTTGCAGGTGCCCAAGGTCATGCAGCAAGCGGGTGATGATGCCGATCACTTCGCCACCTTCGGCCAGCGCACTGTCGGCAATCACACCCATCAAGCCCTTGGCGCTGCCGCCGTAGACCAGTCGAATGCCACGCCGGGCGATTTCTCGACCCAGGGCCTTGGCGTCCTCGGCGTACTGGGGGCTTGCGCCGACATTGGAACCGCAAAAAACCGTGATACTGCGCATCGGAACTCCTGGTTGGGGGAGGGCGTGGCAGTTTCATGCTTGGTTGCTGTCACGGACAGCGCCAAGAAAGGCCCGGGCAACTAGGCCATCAGGCATGCCAGGATGCGCCGCCCCAAGGCTTCAGCGCGGGCCTGGGAGTCGATATTGGCAAAGCCCAGCAGCAAGCCGGGACCGGTCTGCTGCACCACACCCCACTCGCTCAATGCCTCCGCGTAGATACCCTCGTCCGCCAGTTTCTGCACCAGCAGGCGGTCTGATTGCGGCGCCTTGAGTCGTAGGATTAGGTGCATGCCGCCAGGCTGCGCATCGATGGAAACATGTTCGCCCATTGCCTTGCGCAAGCCGTTGGCAGTTGCCTCGCGCCGTTCGCTATACAGCTTGCGCATGCGTTGGATATGCCGGGCGAAATGCCCTTCGGCGATAAAGCTGGCGACGATTGCCTGCGTCAGTTCCGGGCAATGGCCGAGGAAGCTTTGGCTGACCTGTTCGAAACGCGCCACTTGGGCCGCAGGCACCACCAGATAGGCCAGACGGATGCCGGGGAACAGCACTTTGCTGAAGGTGCCGGCGTAGAGCACCCGGCCATCGCGGTCCAGGCTCTTGAGGGCAGGCAACGGGCGGCTGACATAGCGGTATTCGCCGTCATAGTCGTCCTCGATGATCCAGGCGTGTTCGCGTCGGGCCCAGTCCAGCAGGGCCAGGCGGCGCGGCAGCGACAGGGAAGCGCACAGCGGGCTTTGATGGGCCGGCGTGACAATCACTGCGCGTGCGGTGCTGGTGGGGGACACGCACAGGCCATCCTGGTCCACCGGAACGGGGGTCGTGTTGATTTGCAAGAACGACAGCAGCGGACGCGTCGGCGGGTAGCCGGGGTCTTCGACCAGCACCTCGTCGCCGGGTTTGAGCAAGGCATGGGTGATCAGGCTCAGGGTGTTGCGGTAGCCCGAGGTGACAAAGATCTGCTCCGGAGCGCAGTGAATGCCCCGGGCCACTTGCAGGTAGCTGGCGATCGCGGTGCGCAGCGCGGGCAGGCCGCCGATTGGCGGGTTGGCCATGTCCGCCAGTTGCGTGGCACGCACGCAGCGCGCGGCGATTTTCGACCAGATCTTGCGGGGGAAGGCGTCCAGGGCCGGCAGGCCCATCTGGAAGGGCAGGACCTGCGCCTGTTGCCGTACGGCCTTGTAGGGCGTGATGACCACCGGCGTGGGCTGGGCGCTGGCAATGCCGTGGGCAACCACCGTGCCTGCCTGGCCACGGGGTTCGAAGTAACCCTCGGCGGTCAGCAAGGCGTAGGCGTTGTCGATGGTGCCCCGCGCCACGCCCAGTTCCTTGGCCAGCGCCCGTGCGGCCGGGACGCGCTCGCCCGGCTTGAGCAACCCCTCGGCAATCGCGCGGCGAAACCGCCAATACAACTGGCGGTAGATCGGCTCGGTCGAGCCAGGGTCTGGGGGTGGCAGGGTATGCATGGGAACGATCTCCAGGTCGCGGCTGCCCTCACTGTAGTCGCTTCATGACCTATGCCCAAGTGCCATAACCGGATGTGTTGACTGGGCCATCATGGTCCAGTCGCCATGGCTGTTCATGGCCCTTCAGGGGTGGGCCATGGCGCGGCAACATGGTGCCTTCACTCAACCTAAACAGGATTCATCATGACCACTCGCCTCGACTACACCCAAGCATCCCCGGAAGGTTACAAGGCTTTCGGCGGCGTTTATGTCTACCTGCAAAACAGCGGCTTGCCCAAAGCGCTGATCGACCTGGTCTACCTGCGCGTGTCGCAGATAAACGGCTGCGCATTCTGCATCGACATGCACTCGCGTGACCTGCTCAAGCAAGGCCTGGCCGTGGACAAGCTGGTATTGGTGCCGGTGTGGCACGATGCCCGCAATGTATTCACGCCCCGTGAGCGCATCGCCCTGGCCTTTGCCGAAGCCGTGACCCGCAGCGATGTGTCGGACGCGGATTACGCAGCGGCCGCCGCCGAGTTCAGCGCCAAGGAACTGGCCGACCTCACGTATGGCATCGCGTTGATGAATGCCTTCAACCGCCTGGGCGTCACCTTTCGCACCACGCCTGCTGCGGCCCACTGAAACTTGCGCAATAAGGCAATTTAATGGCCCCTTTGTAACAAAATCCTCGCCAGAATCGCTTTTATTTTCAGGTGGTTAGGTGAGGATGCAAATGCGCTCTGTTGGAATCATGCTGATCGCCTGTTCCCTGGCCGGCGGCGCGGCTGCCGTGCAGGCACGGGAGCTGCGCGAGGGTGACAAGTACATGTGCAGTTGGGGCGCCGGGACTGCCGCCAGGGCCCAGGAACTCAAGTTATCTGGAGTGTCGTTGTACGCGGCGCGGCAGAAGATCCAGACCATGAAATTCAACAAATCGTGGATGCGCATGATGGCCATGGGCATCACCGAACAAACCTACGACAGCCGCTCACGGCTCAAGCCCGAGGCGATTCGCCAGGGGTTCTATCAGGATTGCGTGCGCTACAAGGTCGCACGCAAATAACCCCTTAGCGCGACAGCGGCGAGCTGGCGTCCTCTTGGAAATACTGCTTTGCCGTTTCAATGAACCGCCGATTGGCCTGGGACAGGTATTCACTGGCGCGCCAGCACAGGTTGAAGTGCATGAACTGCGCCGGCTCGAATGACACGCCGACCAACCCCGGCTCCTGCTCCTGAACCGAACGCAGCAGGGTCGACACGCCCATCCCGCTGCGCGTCGCGGTAATCACCAGTGGCACAAAGTTGCTCTCCAGGGCGATGGTGAAACGCACGCGAGCGTTGCTGCAAAACGCATCCAGCAGATGGCGTTGCAGGAAGGTGTTGTCGAACACCAGCATCGGTTCACCCTGCAGGCGTTGCGCCGAAATGGATGGCGCGCCCGCCAGCGGATGCTGTTCGGCCATGCACAGCACCATCTCATCGCTGCCCAGCAACACCGATTCCCACGCCGGATCAACCCGCCGCGACTCCAGCAGCGCCACGTCGATGTCCCGCGTAGCCAGGCGTTCGCTGATGTCATCGGCACTGCCTTCCACCACATGCATGGCAATGCCTGGGTAACGCGTGCGAAATTGCATCAGCAGTTCGGGAATATGGCGGATGCCATACATGGGCGGCACGCCGACGCGGATCTCGCCGCTGTGCAGTTGGGTAAGGTCCTGCAATTCACGTCGGGCGCCGGCCAGTCCTTCCAGGCACGCTTCGGCACGCGCCAGGAACAACTGGCCTTCGGCGGTCACGCTGATCTGCCGCGTGGCGCGGTTGAACAGCGCTACTCCCAATTCGTCTTCCAGCCGGCTCACCGCCATGCTCAGCGCCGGCTGTGCCACGTGCAACGCGTGGGCGGCCTTGGTAAAGCTGCCTTGGCGGGCGATCTCGACGCAGTACTCCAACGCTTTCAGGTTCATACGGGCTCGCATAACAAACTGTGATGACTGGTTTCACAAATGGATATTTTCTGTGATGAAGGCGAGTCTATAACCTGTCGGCATTCTTCTCCACGCCGAGTGCCACACCATGCACAACTTTCGACCTTATTGGCTTGTCACCCTGATCGTCGGTGCTTTGGGCGGCAGCCTTGCCAGTTGGGCGGGGTGGCCGTTGCCCTGGGTGATCGGCTCGCTGGTGGCGGTGATGCTGACGCGCTGCGCCGGCAGCCTGGTGCCGGAAGTTCCCCATGGTCGCCAAGCCGGGCAACTGATTGTGGCGGTCGCCATTGGCTGTCATTTCACCTTGCCGGTAATGCAGCAGGTGGCGGCCCACCTCGGGCTGATCGTCACGGCCGTGTTGCTGACGCTGGTGCTTGCGCTGTGTTCGGTGCTGGTCCTGCATCGCTGGGGCGTGGGGTTCGGCACGGCGTTTTTTGCCCTGATGCCCGCCAACTCCAGCGAAATGGTGCACCTGGGCCGCCAACGCCAGGCAGACACCAGCTTTATCGCCGCCGCCCACAGCATCCGGCTGCTGCTGATCCTGCTGACAGTCCCTGCTGTCGCCACCTTTGGCATGCCCGCCGTGGCTGCCCCTGTGCCCTTGCCGGTGATCTGGCCGTGGCTGATCTTCATTCTGGCGATGGGCTGGCTGGCGGCCCTGGGTTTCAAGCAGTGCAAGCTGCCCAACCCGTGGACGTTCGGACCGTTCCTGATCTGCGCGGTGGGAGTGGGCTGCAATCATTTGTTGATGAGCATGCCGGGCTGGCTCAGTGGCAGCGGGCAGTTGTTGATCGGCTGTGCATTGGGCGTCGCGTTTGACCGCAGTTTCTTTCGCCGCGCACCAGGGCTGCTGGCCAAGGTGATGCTGTTATTGGTCGTGTCGGTGGTCACCACCGCCGTGGTTGCCTGGGCGCTTGGCGCCGGGTTTGGCGTACCCTGGCTGTCGCTGGCCCTGGGCATGATGCCTGGCAGTGCGCCGGAAATGAGCCTGACCGCCGAAGCCCTGGGGCTGGCGGTGACCCTGGTGACGGCGATGCAAGTGATCCGCATGCTGCTGATCCAGGCGGCCTGCCTGCCACTCTATCGCCTGCTCAACCCGCAGCCGCAGGTGCAAGCGCCGGTCAGTGCAAAATCTGCGTAAGCCTGTCCAACTTTGCCCCGGCGACCCTGGCCATACTGGCGCCAGGTAAACGAAGAGGCACAGGCCATGACTGATTACGTATTCACCCCCGCGCCAATCCCATCCCTCGCGGTAGAAGGCAGCGAGGCGCGCTTCCCGCTGCGCCGTGTGTTCTGCGTGGGCCGCAACTACAGCGAACATGCACGCGAGATGGGGCATGACCCGGACCGCGAGCCGCCATTCTTCTTCATGAAACCTGCAGATGCGGTGGTGCCGGCGCACGGGGTGATTGCCTACCCGCCGTTGACTGCCGACCTGCACCACGAGGTGGAACTGGTGGTGGCCATCGGCAAGGACGGCGTGGATATCAGCCCGGACCAGGCGCTTTCCCACGTCTGGGGGTATGGCCTCGGCATCGACCTGACCCGCCGCGACCTGCAAGCCCAAGCGAAAAAACACGCGCGTCCGTGGGAGTGGGCCAAGGCCTTTGACGAGTCTGCGCCCACCACGGCACTGCGTCCGGTTAGCGCGGTCGGGCACCCGTCCAGCGGCAAGATCTGGCTCAAGGTCAATGGCGAACAGCGTCAGGTGGGCGACCTGGCCGACCTGATCTGGTCTGTCAGTGACGTGATCAGCCATGCCTCGCGATCCGTCGCGCTCAAGGCCGGCGACCTGATCTTCACCGGCACGCCCGCAGGCGTTGGCGCGTTGCAGCCGGGCGATGTGGTCACCGCCGGCATTGATGGCATCGGCGAGTTGCGTTTCACCCTCGGCCAGGGTTGAGGCTACAGTGGTGCCCAGGCCACACGAGAGACCGTTATGCCAGGCACCCGCGTCACCACCTATGGCATGGAACAGCGCAGCGACCGTCCCGACTTCTACATCCGCGACAAACGCGGCAGGGCGGCGCTGACCCATCCCCATCGCCATGAGTACTTCCAGATCCAGATCAACCTCGGCGGCGACACCGTGCAGCATATCGGTGGCGCAGTGCGGCCGTTTCCGCGCAAGGCCCTGGCGTTTATCCTGCCTCATCGCTTGCATGTGATTCCCCATCCCGCGGATGGCGAGTTCATGTTGATCAACTTCAGCCAGGCGTTTTTCCTGCCGCAGCTGACCTGCGACCCCTTGGACCTGGAAGACATCCCCATCGGCCAGGCGCCTGAGCTGTCGCCGTTTCGTTTCCAGGAACAGTTGGATTTCATCCTCGATGACACGGCGTTCGAGCAGGTGCAAACCTGGCTCACCCACATGCGTGAACTGGATGCCCAGCGTACCTTCGGCGCCCGTGAGCGCCTCAAGGGCTACCTGTTTCAACTGGTTGGCCTGGTCTGCGAACAGTACGCCGAGCCCCTGCAAGCCTTCGCCGCCAACAATGCCACCCGGCGTGGGCGCAAGGATGCACTGGCGCGCGTGCAGGGGTATATCCGCGAGCACCTGCATGAGCCGACGCTCAACCTGACGGACGCGGCCGCCGCCGCATTCCTGTCCCCCAATTACCTCACCCACCTATTGCGCAAGGAAACCGGCAAACCCTTCTCGCAACTGGTGCTCGACCGACGCATGCAGTTGGCGCGCACCTTGTTGCTCAACAGTGCGCAGCTGATTGGCGCCATCGCGCACCGCTGCGGTTTTACCGATGAGGCGTACTTTTCCCGGTGTTTCCGCAAGGCCCATGGAGTGACGCCTGGGCAGTTCCGTCGCCAGCAGCATGGCGAGGCTCCGTAGGGCGTTTTACAAATCCACGACATTCACTGTGTTTCTATTTGCATACAATTGCGTCCTTCATCCGGGAGGCCAGTATGCAAACCCTGATCCGCACAGCGACACAGGACGACGTCGACACGCTTTTCGCCATTCGCACCTCGGTGGTGCAAAACCATTTGAGTGTCGAGCAAATGGCCGACCTGGGCATCACGCCACAGGTGCTGGCCGACAGCATCCGCGCGGCGCCTTGCGTATGGATCGCAGAAGTGGATGGCCAGCCCGCGGGGTTCAGCATGGTCGACCTGGCCGGGGGCGAGGTGTTCGCGATGTTTGTGTTGCCGACCCACGAGAACCTGGGCCTGGGCCGTCAATTGATGGCGGTGGCCGAGGCCGCGCTGTTTGAGCACCATGAGCGGCTGTTTCTGATCACTGACGGACGCGACGGCATACGGGCCAACGGGTTCTATCAGCGGCTGGGCTGGGCGGTGGTCGGCCAGGTCGAGGGTGGCGACGTGCGTTACGAGAAGAGCAGGGCGCCGTAACGTCATGAACGCGCCCGAGTCGCCGTCCTCCAACAGCTTTCGCTACTTCGTCGTCGGCGTGCTGTGCGTTGCGGTGTTGCTGGGTGTCTATTTTGTTTGGCTCAATGCCGAGGTCGACCGCGAGCGGGACGCGGCCAATGATCGCCTGGCACTGTGCAGGCAGGTGGAAAGTGTGGCGCGTTCGGTACTGCCGCACAGCATTGAGGCCGAAGACACGTGTACGCATTTAAAGGGGCGTGTATCAAGAAGTGCGACAACGCAATAACCCTTTTTAATAAGTGGAAATATCACCGGTAGTTGCACCAAAAAGTGGCATTTATATACCTGGCCACCTTAAAAAAGGTGTGGTTATTGAATGACTTACAGCGCTTTTAATCCGACGAAAGGATTAAATTAATCTTGTGACGGCTTTTATCACTCGATACTATAGCCGGGCGTTCACCTCCCACGGTTTATGCATTTTTAAATCCCAAGTTTCCATCAGCTACTTGGGATTTTTTTTGCCTGCGATTTGACCTCTGCGTCACACTTCGCCGTCAGCGAATGCTGCACGCATTCGCCCAGTGCGTTTGGCCTGGTACAGCAATTTGTCGACCTCTTCGACAAACTCCAGCATCGGCGTATCAGGTTTGACGATGCGCGTGCCGACGCCGAGGCTCAGGGTGAGCAAGTTCGACACCGTCGAATAGCCGTGCTCGATCTGTTGCTGACGGACCAGATGCAGACAGCGTTGCGCCACTTGCCTGGCTGATTGCGCATCGGTTTCCGGCAACAACCACACAAATTCCTCACCGCCGATACGTGCAATGAAATCCCGTGGCCGGTTGGCCGCCTGGGACAGGGTGTTCGCCACGTGCCGCAAGCATTCGTCGCCCTTGATATGGCCGTAGTGGTCGTTGTACTGCTTGAAAAAATCGATATCCAGAATGATCAACGACAGCGGCAACTGGCTGCGCTGGGCGCTGGCCCATTCGCGTTCCAGTACGGTGTCGAACATACGCCGGTTGGCGATGCCGGTCAGGCCATCCTGGTAGGAGTATTCCTCAAGTTGTTTTTGCAGGCGCACCAGGTGTTCTTCGGTCTTCTTGCGCTCGCTGATATCGAACATGAAGCCGATCAAGGCCTCGACCTCACCGTCCTTGCGCACCACGTGCACCACATCGCGAATCCATACGTAGTCGCCATTCACCGTCAGCGCCCGGTAGTCCGCCTCATGGTCCACCCCGGCGCGCGATTGCGACACGCAGAAGTTCACCACATAGTCGCGGTCGTCGGGGTGCATGCGCTCGACCCAATCGTCCACGCTGACCCAGCTTTGCGGCGCCCAGCCGAGCAATGTCTCGATCTGCGGGCCGATGTAGCTGAAGGTCATGGTCGGCCAATCGATGCGCCAGGGGATGGCCTTGGTCGACTCCAGCAAGGTCTTGTACACATCGCTGTCGGGCTGGCTCGGAGGGTCGATGCTCATGGTGGGCTGCTCAGGATGATGGCGAAAAGCCAAGAGCCTCTTTCGATCCTGGCGTCGAGTCAAGTGCTCGCCGCAGCAGCAGACGAGAGGTCCAAAGGCAGGTTTTCTGGCGCCAGTGATTCGACGTTTCCAGGGCGAAATGAGGCCTGGCTAACACTTTTGCATGAATCGCTACATGCCCCGTAAAACCTCATCTACTCTGTCTCCATCACAACTACCGGGTGAGGCCCAGGGAAGGGGACTTATCATGATTTCAATCGTTGAATTCAACCGCATCATGGCCTCGGGGTTCCTGCCGCTGACGTGCGACTGCACGCTCAACAGCGACGGCTCGTTGCGCATCAATATCTTCGAACCGGTGTCCGGCCGGGTCGAGCTGTTACTGACGGGTGTGTCCCCCAACGGTTTGGACAGCATCCGTTCCATCTCAAACCTGATTGGCGAGTTGCGCACCGAGATCAAGGCTGGGCGCCGTGGGTTTGCGGCGGTGGGCTAGCCGTTGACGGTGTGGCTCGGCGCATCGAGGGCGCCGTAATAACGCCAGCAGCAATGGCGGTGTTCCGGCACGATCACGCAGCCGCTCAGGCTGACAATCAGCAGTGCGGCAACCAGCATGTAAAGTCGGCGGTACATGGTGTTTCCTCTTGGGTTGATCAGCGTTAATCCTTCAACGCCGCCACGTGGGTAAATCCGTCGCCAAGCTTTCAAACATTTCATCAAGCCCCGCCATCCCCTGGGCAATACTGCTCCCGTAAATAATCCGCGCGTTCTGCGACGGATTTTTCGCCACCCGCCGTTCAACCCATCAGCAACCTGCACTGTCGCCCGTTGCATGAAGGAGTTGCCATGAGACCCCTGGCCAAATTGCGTTTTGCCTTGCTTGCTCCGCTGGCCCTCGCCGCGTTTGTCAGCACCCCTGTGTTTGCCCAGACCGAAATCATCATCCGCCAGGCGCCACCGCCGCAACGCGTGGAAGTGATCCCTGTGGAGCGCCCCGGTTACGTCTGGGACCGCGGGCACTGGCGCTGGGAAGGGCGTGGCTACGCCTGGGAGCCTGGTCATTGGCAACCGGTGATGCGCAACGCGCGCTGGGAGCCCGGCCACTGGGAGGCCCATGGCCCCAATTGGTACTGGCGTGAAGGGCATTGGATCCGCTGACCGAGAATTGCCCGATTGAAAGACACTGATCCGGACGTTGAACTGCTTGCACGTATCAGCAACAACGAGCCTGCGGCCGTCAACGAAATGGTGACGCGCAAACTGCCGCGTCTGCTGGCGCTCGCCAGCCGGATCCTGGGGGATGCCGATGAGGCCAAGGACGTGGCCCAGGAAAGCTTCCTGCGCATCTGGCGCCACGCGGCCAGCTGGCGCAGTGGCGAGGCGCGCTTCGACACCTGGCTGCACCGGGTCGCGCTCAACCTGTGCCATGACCGCTTGCGCCGGCGCAAGGAGCGCCCGTTGAGCGACGACGACACGGCGGCGTTGGTCGACACCACGCCGTCCCTGGACGAACAGTTGGAAGCCGCCGACCGCAGCGCTCGCATGGCCGCCGCGTTGGCGGCGTTGCCCGAGCGCCAGCGTGAAGCGATTGTGTTGCAGTACTACCAGGAGCTGTCGAACATCGACGCCGCGGCCCTGATGAATATCAGCGTCGAGGCACTGGAGAGCCTGCTGTCGCGGGCCCGGCGCCAGTTGCGCAGTCAACTTGCCGACACACCCGGGCTTGCCCGCCCAGGAAGGGGACATCATGACACCTGAACGATTTGCTTATCTGGCCGACGCCTACGGGGCCAATCTAGAGCGCTGGCCATTGGCAGAGCAAGGCGCCGCCCAGGCGCTGCTCGACAGCGGTAATGCCAGTGCGCGCGAAGCATTACACGCCGCTGGCTGGCTGGATGCCCAACTGGACAGCCATCAACTGGCCTTTCTCGACCCGGCACTGACCCGGAAGATTCGCCAGTCTGCGCCGCGTCGCGCGTCGTTCTGGTCGCGTTATGCCGGTTGGTTGTCGCCTGCGGGGCTGGTGGGGGTGGGCATTGCCGGCATCGTCACCGGCATGCTGGTGGCGTCCATGAGCGTGCCGCTGCCGATGGTGTCCGCCGAGGTGTTGCCCAGTGTGTTTGATCAGGGCGATGCGCAGGTCATCTTTTCCGTCAACGCCGAGGACACCGAGCAATGAGCGCCCAATCCCTGAAGCCGTGGTTGCTTGTCTCGGTGCTGCTCAATGTGTTTTTGATCGGCGGGGTGGGCGGTGGGTGGTACCACTGGGTGGCGAGTGCCAAGCCGGTGGAGGCGGTGGTCAACCAGCATGGGTTGCGGCAGGCGATGGTCAAGTTGCCCCCGGAACGGCGCAAGGAATTGCGCGCATTGCTGCGGCAGAACCGTGCGGACAGTCAGCCGTTGGTGATGGCGGGGCGGGAAGCGCGGTTGGGGGTGATCAAGCAACTGGAGGCGCCGACGTTGGACCGGGATGTGTTGGTGACGGAGTTAGCCAAGGCGCGGGAGGCGGATATGGCGTTGCGGGCGTTGGTGGATTCAACGTTGGCGCAGTTTGCCGCGACGTTGCCTCGGGAAGAACGGCAGAGGTTGGTGGAGGCGTTGTATTTGCGGGGGCAGGAAGGAGGGAAGAAGCCTCGGTCTTGAGTACAGGATTACGGCCAGCGTGTTTGACGGGGCGCCTAAGATCAAGACCAAACAGCAAGAGCACGCCGGCCTGTGTGGTTGGATCATAAGCAGGTACGTGTAGGCGCTTGCTTGCCGGCGATGCTAGCGCCTCGGTGATGCGGCCAAGTGGATTCAGGGCTGCTTCGCAACTCTGCACTTGGACTGCCTTGCACCTCGACGCGTTGCAAGCGCTTGGGTACCTTGAGCACGGCGGCGTGCTGCCGTTTGTGATCCGCAAGACCTTGCAACGAACCCGCCCAGGAGCGCTCGATGATTGATCCCGCTGTACTGCAACAATTGGCCCCCGATGGCGTGCTGCGTGCCGCCATCAACTTCGGCAACCCGGTGCTGGCGCAACGCGGCGCGGGCGGTGAGCCACAGGGGGTCTCAGTGGCGTTGGCCAAGGCCTTGGCTGAAGAGCTGGGTGTCGAGTTGGCGCTGATCACCTTCGAGGCGGCGGGCAAGGTCTTTGCTGCGCTGGCCGAGGATGCCTGGCGCGTGGCGTTCCTGGCCATCGAGCCGGTGCGTGAGCAGGAGATCGCGTTCAGCGCACCCTACGTGGCGATCAAGGGCACCTACCTGGTGGCGACGGATTCGCCCTTTACCCACGTCGCCCAATTGGATGCAGCGGGTCGACGCATCGCCGTCGGCCAAGGCGCAGCCTACGACCTGTACCTGAGCCGTACGGTGGCGCACGCCGAGTTGGTACGGGCGCCCACGTCGGCGGCCGCGGTGGACTGGTTTATCGCGCAAGAGCTGGATGCGGCGGCGGGGGTGCGGGACTTTCTGCGCACCCGGGTGAGCGCACAATGGCGCCTGGTCGAGGATGACTTCATGACCATCCGCCAAGCCATGGCAGTACCGGTGGCACATGCAGCCGCTGCCGCGTTCGTCAGATCCTTTGTCGAACGGCAGAAAGAGAATGGTGGGGTAAAGCGAGGTCTCGAGGCCAGCGGGCAGAGCGCTGAATTACAGGCGACGTAGGAAGGATTTGACGATGTGCCGGGTGGCGTCGGTGGTGTCCAGGTCGTCCATGGCGCCATAGGGATGCCACTGGCAATCGATTATTTCATTGCAAGGCTTTGCATCGGCGAGGTTTACCACCGAAGCTTCGAACACGTGGTGCACGGTGTCGCGCGCCTTGAGCTCCTGCAGGTACAGCAAGCCGTCCACGTTCAACCCGGTCTCTTCTTCCAGCTCGCGGGCCGCCGCGCCGACCGGACGCTCGTTGCGTTCGACCTTGCCCCCCGGCAGCGCCCATTTTGATCTGGCCTTGCGCACGAAGAGGATATGCCCCTCGTGTTCGCAAATGACCGTGGCCCTAATTTTCATCGTCTGTGCCCCCGCAGTGGGATGAGTGTCATAAAAGTGTAATGCAATTGTCATGCTAAGTGGTTATGGCGCTGACGTGTGGGGATGTGGATACTGCCCGATTGATCAAAACGGACGAGGAGAGCAGATGAGCACCGTACGCTGGGGCATGATCGGCTGTGGCAGTGTCACTGAATTGAAGAGTGGACCCGCTTTCTACAAAGCGCCAGGTTCGGCGTTGGTGGCCGTGATGGGACGCCGTGAAGAGGCGGTGCGCGATTATGCGGCACGCCACGGCATCGCGCGCTTCTACACCGACGCCCAGGCACTGATCAACGACCCCGAGGTGGACGCGGTGTACATCGCTACGCCGCCGGACAGTCACCTCGAATACAGCCTGATGGTCGCGGCGGCCGGCAAGCATTGCTGCGTCGAGAAGCCCATGTCCCTCAATGCCGAGCAAAGCGCTTTGATGCAGCGCACCTTCGAGCGCGCCGGGTTGCATCTGTTTGTCTCCTACTACCGGCGTTCGCTGCCGCGCTTCCAGCAAGTGCGTGATTGGCTACGGGACGGGCGGATTGGTGAACTGCGCCATCTGACCTGGACCCTGTGCAAACCACCGGGCGCCGACGATGCCAGCGCCGCCAACTGGCGCACCGACCCGGCCATTGCCGGCGGTGGCTACTTTGCCGACCTGGCCAGCCATGGGTTCGACCTGTTCCAGTACCTGGCCGGCGACATCATCGAAGTCTCGGGCTTTACTGCGCGACAAGCCGAGCGCTATGCGGCCGAGGACGCCGTGACGGCGTGCTGGACCTTCAGTTCGGGCGCACTCGGCATGGGCTGCTGGAATTTCGTCGCAGACCGCCGTGAAGACCAGGTGGAGCTAATCGGCAGCCGTGGGCGCATCCGCTTCTCGGTCTTCGAAGACCAGCCCCTGCACCTTGAAGGTGAAACCAACGAGGTGCTGGAAGTGCCGTGCCATGCGCATATCCAATGGCACCACGTGCTGGCGATGAACGCGCATATTCGCGGCGATGCCGAGCACCCGTCACTGGGCATCGAGGCGTTGAAGACCGATCGCATCCTCGACAAGGTGCTACAACGTAACCCCAATCATCCGGGGTAAGCGCGATAGGGTTGTTGTTTTTGGAAGGAACGGACGGATGAAATACTGGATGGCGTTGTGGCTGGTACTGGCCACAAGTGCAGGGGCGGCCCCGCGTACCCAAGGTACGCCGGGTGAGTTTGATTTTTATGTGTTGTCGCTGTCGTGGTCGCCGACCTTTTGCCTGACGCACCCGGACAATGAACAGTGCTCGGGCAAGGGCTACGGTTTTGTGTTGCACGGCTTGTGGCCGCAGTACGCACGGGGAGGGTGGCCGGCCTCATGCGCACCCCAAGCGCAGTTGACTCACGAAGCGATCGAGAAGGGCGCGGCCCTGTTCCCGACCCGGTCGCTGCTCAAGCACGAATGGGCCAAGCACGGCACGTGCACGGGGCTGGAGCCGTTGGCCTACCTGGAAAAAACCGACCAGGCATTGGGCGTGGTGACTATTCCGCAGCCGTTGCAGCCGTTCAATACGCCGCCGTCGCTGCAGGCCAGTGAGATCGAGGCGTTGTTTCGCGAGAGCAACCCGCGCATGGGCAACCATGGGCTGGCGGTGATCTGCAAAGGCAAGGTGCTGTCGGAGGTGCGGGTGTGCCTGACCAAGGACCTGGCGTTCGCCGGTTGCCCGCGTAGCGTAAAAACCCAGTGCCGCGACGGCGATATCCGCATCCCCGCCCAGCGCTAAGGCAGCATCGCCACGCGATAGCGCTCGTCAAAATCTTCGGCCAATTGCGCCAACGTGACCTCGCCCAGGCGCTTCAACAGCAGCGCCTGGGCTTGCTCGAAGGCGTCCGTCAGCGCGGCGTTCACCGCTTGTTCCACCAGGCATTCCGGGTGATCAGTGGACAGGCCGATGGCAAATATCGACGGCGTGCCCAAGGCGTTGTGAATCTCCAGCAAGGTGATTTCACTCAACGGCTTGCCCAGGCTCCAGCCACCTTGATGGCCTTTTTCCGAGCGGACGTAGCCCTTTTCCTTGAGCAGCCCGAGTGTGCGCCGCACCACCACCGGGTTGGTGCCCAGCATCTGCGCGATGGTTTCCGACGTGGCGCGCTCTTCATGGCGACCCATATGGATCAGCACATGCAGCATGCGCGAAAGACGGGTGTCGTTTCTCATCAAGGGACCTCGGGTCAATTCAGCGCACAGTATCCTTCGCAACCTGAAAAGTTGCGAGACTCTTGACGGCGTATTTTTACGTAACTTATGGTGTGTCGTGAAAGCGCCCGGATAACCGGGGGCACACCGCATGGGGTCATTTTCATGATGTACGACGTAATCATCGTGGGCGGCAGCTACGCTGGCCTGTCCGCCGGCCTGCAATTGGCACGGGCGCGGCGCCAGGTGCTGGTGATCGATGCCGGGCAGCGGCGCAACCGCTTTGCAGCCACGTCCCACGGGTTTCTCGGTCAGGACGGGCAGACGCCAGCGATCATCGCCGCCGAAGGTCGTAGCCAGTTGATGGAGTACGCGACGGTCACGTGGGTGCAGGACCGCGTGGTTGAGGCCGAAGGCTTCAGCGTGCGCACCGAACATAACGGTACCTTTGAAGGCAAGCGCTTGATCCTCGCCACGGGTGTGGTCGACGTGCTGCCCGACATCGAAGGCCTGGAAGAACGCTGGGGCAAGCACGTATTCCACTGCCCTTACTGCCATGGTTATGAGCTGGATCAAGGCCGCATCGGGGTACTCGCGACCTCACCGCTGGCCATGCACCACGCGCTGATGCTGCCGGACTGGGGCACCACCACCTTGTTTACCAATGGCGTGTTTACCCCGGATGCCGAACAGCAGGCGCAGTTGGACCGTCGTGGTGTGCGTGTGGCAAGCGGGGCGGTACGAAGGATTTGCGGTGCGCGTGCCGACCTGGAATTGGACGATGGCCGGGTGTTCAATCTCGACGGTCTCTTCACGATGTCTCGCACGCACATCAGTCCATTGGCTGCACAGTTGGGGTGTGAGTTGGCCGACGGCCCCACTGGCCGTTACCTGCTCACCAATGACATGCGCCAGACCTCCGTGCCTGGTGTGTTTGCCTGTGGCGATGCCTCCCTCGCCGCGGGTTCCGTGGCGCTGGCCGTGGCCGAGGGCGTGCGCGCCGGGGTGGGCGCGCATTTTTCCTTGATCAGTGGTTGAGGTAGACCGGGCTGGCAGTGGACAACGAGGCTTTCACCGCATGGGTCATGTCGGTGATCAGCACTTCTTCGCGGTCTTCGCTCAGGGCTTGCAGGGTGAGGGCGACGACTTCCTGCGGCGTGCTTTTGGGTGCTTGCACATCGGCGACCATGTCGGTGTCGATGTAGGCCGGGTGCACGCCGATGACCAGGGTGTTCTGCTCGCGCAACTCGCCGCGCAGGCCGTTGGTGAGGCCCCACTGGGCCGACTTGGAGGTGCTGTAGCCACCGGTGCCGGGAGGGCTCAGCCAGCTCAATACCGACAGCACGTTGATCAACGCGCCGCCGCCTTGCTTGGCCAGGATCGGCGCAAAGGCACGGCTGACGCGCAGGGTGCCAAAGGTGTTCACGTCAAAGTGCTGCTGCAGGTTCTCGACGCTGTCTTCGGCCAGCAACGAGCCGTACTTCAGGAACCCCGCGTTGTTGATCACCACGTCGACATCCGTGCAGTGCTCGGCGGCACGCTGCACGCTGGCCGGGTCGGTGATGTCCAGTGCAATCGGGGTGCTGCCGGGGATGTCGACGCTGTTGGGGTCACGCGCGCCGGCATAGACCTTGGCTGCACCGCCTTCCAGCAAGGCGTTGACGAAGGCTTTGCCCAGGCCGCGATTGGCGCCGGTGACCAGTACTACTTTTCCACGAATGTCCATGATGCGCTCCAGCCTGCGAAATAAGGGATGAATTTGGTTTAATAATGAAACCGTTTTTATCCTGAGCCTGTTGGTCCTATAATGCAACCTAATTTTACGCCTGCCTGGAGGGCCGACGATGAAACGCAAATGCCTGGAAGGCGACGGCTGCCCGGTGGCTCGCGCCTTGGACGTGGTGGGTGACTGGTGGACGTTGCTGATCATTCGCGACGCCTTCGCCGGGGTGACGCGCTTCGGTGATTTCCAGAAGCACCTGGGCGTGGCAAAAAACATCCTCGCCACACGGCTCAAGGACATGGTCGAGCAGGGCCTGTTGCACACCAGCGAAGTCGGCGCGCGCAGCGAATACCAGCTCACTGACAAAGGCCGCGCGCTCATGCCGGTGCTGGTGACACTGGCGCAATGGGGCCAAGCCTTCACTGAGGCCGAGCATGTCAGCGCCCAGGTGCTGGATGCGCGCTCGCTCAAGCCGCTGCGTAACGTGCAGATCGTTGCCGAGGATGGGCGGGTGTTGGGCATCGGCGATATCGTCACGCAATCGCCACTGGCTTGATGCCGCACAGGCGCTAGACTCTAAGGAACGTCTCCCATTGGAAGGGACATCACTTGAGCGCCGATTTCGAGAGCAAGACAACATTCCAAGGGTTGACCTTCAAGCTGTACCGAGGAGAGGGCGCTGCACTGCTGGCATTCGACCTGGCCCCCGACCTCGCCACCGTCGATTTTGTCGGCTTCAGCATCGAAGTGCGTTACCCCGGCAGTACGCACTGGGGCGTGCTGCACAACCGGTTGCACTTCGACTACCCACCCACGCCCGAGCGCCCGCGTACTTTTCCGTCCACCGAGGCGCCGTTCCAGAAATTTCGCTGGATCCATGTGCCCAGCGAGATCCTGCCGGGCTATTACCGCTACCGGGTCACCGCCTGCTACATGGGCGCCGACGGCGTGCTGAGCAAGGGTGTGGGCGTGGAGGGGCAGGTCAGCCTCGAAGCGCAAACCCTCAACCAGTTCGTGAATATCGGCTTCACCCGAGGTTTTGCGTCGTCCCAGGCGTACGGCGACCGTTTCGATAATGAAACACGTATCCTGCCGCCGGCTCGCTCTGCACCCAGCGCCTACCTGGCGTTGGACATGGCGCCGTTCGAACGCAATTACCAATGGCTGGGGTTCGAGGCACGGCAGTTGATTCTGCAGGTGCTGGATCAAGTGGCCAACGACCCCGAGCTGACCCTTGATGCACTGATCTACGAAAGCAAGGAGCCCGACCTCCTGCGCCGCCTGGAACACCTCGGCCCGCGCCTGCGCGCAATCATCGATGACCATGGCGACCAGGGCGCCGCCGACAGCTGTGAAAGCCTCAGCGCCACGCGCTTGAGCGCAGCCGGGGCGCAGGTCAAACGCTTGCATTTTTCCAGCCAGCAGCACAATAAGGTGCTGATTGTGCGCCGCGCTGGCAAGGCGATCCGCGTGCTGGGCGGCTCCACCAACTTTGCCCTGCGTGGTTTGTATATCCAGGCCAATAACGTGCTGTTGTTCGACGATGAAAGGGTCGCGGGCAAGTTTGCAGAGGTATTTGATGTTTACTGGCATTCGCCCGCGATGTTCCGCCAGCATCCGCTCGCGCAAAAGTGGTGGGTGGTGCGCGACGAGCCGGGCTCCAAAGTGTCGTTGTGCTTTGCACCCCATGCTGACAGCGCATTGTCCCTGGACCCCATCGCCACCAGCATCGAAAACGCCACCAGCTCGGTGCTGTATTCCATCGTGTTCCTCAGCCTGATCAACGGCAAAGTGCGCACCGCGCTGGATGAGTTGATGCGGCGCGCGCTGTTCTCCTATGGCGTGGCCCAGCGCACCGGCAAGCTGGCGGTGCGCAAGCCGGACGGCTCGGTGGGGCTGCTGCCGTTCGCTTACCTGGCGAGTAACGCGCCGGCGCCGTTCAGGTCGGAATGGTCGGGCAATGCGGGGAACATGGTACACAACAAGTTTGTGGTCACCGACTTCAACGGCACCAACCCCACGGTGTACACCGGGTCATCCAACCTGGCCGGGGGCGGGGAGAAGAACAACGGCGACCACCTGATCCGCATTGAAGACCGCAAGGTCGCCGTGGTGTATGCCATCGAGGCGTTGCGCCTGTTTGACCACTTCCACTTTCGCGTCAATGCCAGCCAGCCCGGTGCGCTGCAGACCCTGCGCCTGGCCAAGCCACCGGCAGCGGGGCAAAAAACCTGGTTTGAAGCCTACTACCGACCCGGTCATGTGAAGGCGCGGGACCGCGAGTTGTTCGTCAAATAGGCTGGGGTTGGCCATCCACCAACTGCTGGAACAGCGGCGTCAGCAGGTCGACCAACACCTGGGGATCGGCCTTGGCCAGTGCCGACAGTTCGAGCATCTGGCGCATCACCTGGAACCCGGAAACCAACGCCATCACCAGTGCCGCGCGCTCCTCGTGGTGAGCGCCCTTGAGGGCAGCGGCCATGGTCGCCTGGTGACCTTTTTCCACCTGTTCGCGGCCGATGATGGCGGCGCGTTTGCTGGAAGCCGAGTGCAGCATGATCAGGAAACCTTCCAGCGGCGTGCTGCCGGCTTCGGTGATGCTGACCAATGCGGTGGCGAGGGTGCGTCCGAGATTTTGCGAAGGGAGGTTGCCTTCGGTGAGGATGATGGGGGTGGCCATGGTGTCGGCGATCACTTCGGCAAACAGCTGCTCCTTGGAGCTGAAGTAGCGGTTGACCAGCATCGCGGTCACCCCCGCGCCGGCGGCGATTTCACCTACGCCGGCGCCGTCATAGCCCGATTGGGCGAACGCTTTGCGCGCGGAGAGCAAGATGGCTTCGCGCGTGACGGCGGCGTTGCGCCGTCGTGGGATGGGGTTGGGCATTGGCGTCCTGACGTGGCTGGAAACGGTGGGCGCGCAGGTGATGCGCGCCGACAGGGTACAGGGTCTATTTGCCGTCGAGGAAGCCCAGCAATGCCGCATTGAACAACGCCGGGTCCTGCAGGAAGGCAAAGTGGCTGGTATTGGGCAGGATCAACAGGCCCGCACCGGGAATGGTCGCGGCCATGTACTCGGTGTGTTCGCGCTTGATCGCCTCGTCATGGTCGCCATCGGCAATCAGGATCGGCGTCTTGATGCTTTGCAGTTGCGCGTCGGTCCAGTTCGGTTGGCTGGCCCACATATGGCTGATCTGTTCGACAAACGCGTCGTACTCTTTCGGCGTTGGCGACAGCTTGCCGTACTCCTTGCCCGCGCGTTCGATGAAGGCCGCGAAGGTCGGGTTCTTCTCGACGCCATCCTTCACCCCGGCAGTCTGGGTGTTGGCGGCGAAGGCGAACACTTTGCCGATACGGTCCGGGTGACGCAGGGCCAGGTCGATGCCGATGATGGCGCCGTCGCTCCAGCCGACGATATCGGCGCGGGGGATTTTCAGGCTGTCGAGCACGGCGACCACGTCGTCGGCCATCAGGTCGTAGCCGTAGGGTTTGTCGTCCCGCGAGCTACGCCCGTGGCCACGGCTGTCGATACTGATCACCGTGTGCTTGGCGGCCAGCGCCTTGACCTGGTTGCCCCAGTAATCGGAGTTGGACAAACCACCGTGCAGCAGCACCACCGGCGAGCCATGGCCGGTGCGGGTGTAATAGACCTTGATGCCGTTGACGGCGGCGTAGCCGCCCTTGGCGCCGGCCACGGGGGCGGGCGTTGGCGGCAGGGTTTCCCAGCGTTCAGCGGCTTGGGCCGCAGAAAAACACAGCATCAGGCAGGCGGCTGCCAACAGGCGACGTGACATAGCGGTTCCTTTTTTGTGTTGAGGAGGGCTGAACTCTAGCATCGGCTGCGGCCCGGCAAATACGCATTTTTGCCTATCAAAACCTGCCGTTCGAAAGAAAAAAATGCAGTTATATCAATGGAATAAAAGCGTCTAAAGCCCCTTGCGGGCAATCAGGCTGTTGGCACAATCGATCAGCGTTTCGCGGGCCGGGCGTGTTTGCCAGCCGAGCATGACGCGGGCTTTTTCGGTTGTGTGGCGATGTTGGCGGCCGAGGTTGGGGGTCAGGCCGCGCAGGAGCGGATCGAAACGTGCCAGCAGGCGCAGCAGCCAATCGGGGATATTGCGGGTGGGCACCTGGCTGGCCGCTTCGTCTAGATGGTCACGCTGCAGTTGGGACATGTCGGCCATCCACGGGAATGGCGGCGATCGTCTACAAAATAATTCGACGAGGGTTATTTTGTTCAATACCCCGCTCTTGTTGCGCTTTACCGTGGGCCCATCGTCACTCGTTCGAATAAAAAGGAATTGCAATGAGCTTGATCGTTTCCATGGCTGCGTTTGCGTTGGCCACCTCCATCACACCGGGACCTGTGAATGTGGTCGCCCTGAGTTCAGGGGCGCGCTTCGGTTTTGTGGCCAGCCAGAAACACGTGTTTGGCGCGGCGGCGGGCTTCACCTTGTTGCTGGTATTGATCGGCCTGGGCTTGCATGAAGTGCTGCTGCGCTGGCCGATCCTGACTCAGTTGATCCAGTGGGGCGGGGTGGTCTTCCTGCTGTACATGGCCTGGAAGCTGGCAGTGGACGATGGCCGGCTGGATGCCGATGGCACCGCCACCGCGCCGTCGATGCTGTATGGCGCGGTCATGCAATGGCTCAACCCCAAGGCATGGCTGGCCTGCGTCGCGGGGATGGGGCTGTTTGTGGCCGACGGTGATGCGCAGCAAGTGTGGCTGTTCGCGAGCCTCTACCTGGTGATCTGCTACCTGTCGGTGGCGTGCTGGGCCTATGCCGGGACTTTTCTGCGCCGCTACCTGGGCAACCCCCAGGGCGTGCGTGTGTTCAACCGCTCAATGGCCGCGTTGCTGGTGGCCAGTGTGGGTTATTTGCTGATGGCTTGAGCAGGTCGCGGTACTGCCCGGGCGTGGCGGCGAAGTGCAGCTTGAACGCGCGCTGGAAATGCGCCTGGTCGGCAAAGCCGGCGGCCAGGGCGACCTCGGCGATCAGCTCGCCGTTACGCAACTGGGCGCGGGCAAACTGGATACGCTGGTTCACCAGGAACGCATGGGGCGTCAGCCCGTAATACTGCTTGAACGCGCGAATCAGGTAGGACGGCGATAACTCGGCAGCCAGGCAGATATCTTCGAGTTTCAACGCCTGGGTGCAATGGGCGCGGATGAACTCGGCGGCCCGTTCCAGCTTGTGGTTGACCTCACGTGGCGGCGTGTCGGAGGGGTTGAGGCGCTGTTGCACTTCACTGAAGTAACTCACCAGCGCACTTTGCTTTTGCAGGTGTTCGGCTTGCGTGTCCACCAGTGTGCGGTAGAGCGCCAACAGCCCGCGATACAACACGGGGTCGCACGTGTAAGGGGTGTTGAACGCTCGATAGCCCTGGTCGGTGCTGAACCCCAGTTGGTATTGCAGGTCGGTCAGCCAGGGCGTATCGAGGTACAGCATCTGATAAGACCAGTGCTCGTTATCGATGGGGTTGCAGGCGTGCACATCGCCCGGGTTCATCAACACCACGGTGCCGGCGCTGATCTGGAAGGTCTGCGCGCCGTAGTGGTAATAGCTGCGCCCCAGGGTCACCGCACCGATGGAGAAGTGCTCGTGGGCGTGCCGACCGTAGGTGACCTTGCGTCCGTCGGCGATGGTGCGCGCTTCGATGAACGGCAGGCGCTCGTCGCGCCAGAACTGCGGCGCGTGCGCGGGATGCATGGGGGTGTTCGGCAGCATGGTGGCGGTTCCGTCCCTTGAGAGATCGAAGGAGGATCATTGCACAGGCTGCCACAAGTTTCAGGTGCTTAAGCGCGGCTGCTGCACGTTTGGCAAGAGAGCAAGCTCCCTTGCCACAGGTTAGCGTTCGAACCTAGAAGTCCCACTTGGTCGCCAATTGGAGGCTACGCGGTTCGCCGTAGAAACCGGTGCCGAAGTTGCCCAGGCCCGTGTAGTACGTTTTGTCGAACAGGTTCTTCACGTTGAGCGTGGTGCTCAGGTGGTCGTTGAAGCGGTAGCGCGCCATCAGGTCCACCAGGTAGTAGCTGTCCTGGGTGATGCGTGAGTTGTGGCCGAAGTTGACCGTGTCATTCGGGTCCGGCTGGAACACATTGCCGAAGAATTCGCTCTGCCAGTTCACGCCGCCGCCGACGGTGACGTTCTCCAGGGCGCCGGGCAGGCGGTAAGTGCTGAACAGGCGCACCACTTGCTGTGGCGTGGTGGTTTGCAGCACCGAGCTGTAGACGTAGCCGTCATTGGCGTCGCGGGTGTGTTGGTAAGTGTAGCCGGCGGAGACGTTCCAGCCGTCCAGCACTTCACCCGACAACTCCGCTTCGAAGCCCTTGGTGGTGGCGCCGGCGATGGCGCGGTACACCGAGTCGGTCTCGAAGCCCGAGACGTACTCGGCAACATTGTCCTGCTCAATGCGAAACGCTGCAAAGCTGGCGTTGAGGCGGCCGTCGTAGAACGCGGCCTTGATCCCGGCTTCGTAGGTATCGCCTTCGATCGGATCAAGCAGTTTGCGGTCGGCGTCCTTGCTGGTTTGCGGGCGGTAGATCTGGGTGTAGCTGGTGTACACCGACCAGGTGTCGTTGAGGTCATAGACGATGCCGGCGTACGGCGTGACCACGCCGCTCTGGTGGTAGGTGGTGCGGTTGTCGGCCTTGGTCGGGTCGTAGAAGTCGGTGGTGTCGGTGCCGCTGAACGTGCTCACGCGGGTGCCGAGGATCACCGACAAATCATCGGTGGGTTTCAGGCGCGTGGCCAGGTACGCCCCGGTCTGGCGCTGCACGATATCGTTCTGGCCGCTGCGCGGGATGTCCGGCTTGGCGTATTCGCCGTGCCAGTCGAAGATACTGCCGCCCACTGGTGGGTAGATCGAGCCGTACACCGGCACGTCCTGTTTAGAGCGGGTGGCCATGAAGCCCATGATCAACTCGTGCTCGCGGCCAAACAGGCTGAACGGCCCACTGAGGTTGACGTCCAGGGTGTTCTGCACCTGGTCGCCCTTGTACTTGCCCATGAACATGTACATGTTCTCGCCGCTGACCGGGTCCGGGTTGCCACCGCTGGCGGACGCGAGCAGGGTGTCGTGCTGGCTGCGCTTGCGGTCGAGGCTGACCTTGAGCGACCAGTCATTCGCCAGCTTCTGCTGCACCGAGGCGAAGAGCGTCTGGTTGGTGAAATCGCGGCGGCTCCAGTCGGCGGCTGGGTTGAACGAACGCGAGAAGTGGGTGCGCGAACCGTCGCTGAAATACATCGGGAAACCGGTCCAACTGGCGCCGCGTGAGCGCGTGTCCTGCTGGTCGATGCCGAAGGTCAGCAGGGTGTCGGGCGTCAAGTCGGCTTCGAGGATGCCGTAGGCGATGTCCTTGGTGTGCTGGTAGTGGTCCAGGTACGACTGGCGGTCCTGGTACACGCCGACAAAACGCCCGCGCACATTGCCGGACTCGGTCAGCGGGCCGGAAAGGTCGCCTTCGGTGCGGTAGTTGTCCCAGGAACCGAAGGTCTGGGTCACTGAGGCCTTGAACGCCGCCGTGGGTTTCTTGCGGATCAGGTTGACGGTGGCCGACGGGTCGCCGGAGCCGCTCAGCAGGCCGGCCGAGCCCTTGATGATTTCCAGGTGGTCATACACCGCCATGTCGGTGCTGGTGGTGCCGTAGTCATACACGCCGTCGTAGGTGGAGTTGACGCCGTCATACTGGAAATTGGTGATCGGCAAGCCCCGGCTGGAGAACTCCCAGCGCTCGCTGTCGTAGTTCTGCACGCTGACGCCAGGGGCGCGGCGCAGGGTGTCGGCGATGTTCGTGGAGCCCTGGTCGTCCATCTGCTGGCGGGTGATCACCGTGACCGATTGCGGGGTTTCGCGCATCGACAGCGGCAGGCCGGTGGCCGACGCCATGGAACCGGTGGTGTACGAATGCGTGTCTTCGGTGGTCGCGCCCAGGCCCTGGCCGGAAATCGTGGTGGCGCCCAGCTCCAGGGCGCCGCTGTTGGCTGGAATCGGCTCCAGCACGTAGCTGTTGTTGCCCTGGGCGACGGCCTGCAAGCCACTGCCTTGCAACAGGCGCTGCAAACCGCTGGCGGGGGTGTAGCTGCCATTCAGGCCGGGGCTGGTTTTACCGGCGGCGAGGTTGTTGTGGCCTGCGATGAAAAGGCCGGACTGCTCGGCAAAGCTGTTCAACACACTGACCAGGGAGCCGGCGGCGATCCGGTAGCTGCGAGTGGCTTCCTGGGTGGCGGCTGATTCGGCGGCGTAGGCCGCCGGCGCGCCGAGGCAAAACAGCGACGTGGCCAGCGCCAATGGGCGCAGCGCAAAACGAGCAGGTTGCGACATGAAGGGTTCCCTTTGGATCAAATCGATCGGCGAAATAGAGCGTCTGCAGGGTTAACCGAACGAGTGTGGGAAAAGGGAACTGACATTTAGCGTTTTTTACTTTGGCCCGACAGCGACCCACCAGGGCATCGGCCTGTCGACGCGAATCGGCAGCGCCGCTTGCAACAGGTGCAGGGCGTGATCGCTGTCGATCAGCGGGAATGAACCCATCACCGGCAGTTGCGCCACAGCCGGGTCGCAGCCCAGGTGGCCGGGGCGATAGCGGTTGAGTTCGGCGATCAATTGGCCCAGCGGGAGGTCGTCCGCCAACAGCACGCCACGGCTCCAGGCTTCACGGGCCGGGGAGGCCGGTGCAGTAGGGGCGAAGCCGTCGCGCGTAAAGGACACCTGTTGACCGGCTTCGAGGATGCGTGCCTGCGCGTCGTGCGTGGTGACCTGCACCCGCCCTTCGAAGACGTTGAGCTGGGTGTGATGCTCGCCGTGCAGCACACTGAAACGTGTCCCCAGCGCCTGCATACGCCCGTGTTCGGTGTCCACCAGGAAGGGCCGGCTGGCGTCCTTGGCCGTGTCGATCAGCACTTCGCCAAAGCGCAACTGCAACAACCGTTGTAGCCCATCAAAACGCACATCCAACGCACTTAAGGCGTTCAGCCACACATGGCTGCCATCGGCCAGCAGCGCATCGCGCGTCTCGCCGCTGCCGGTGGCGTAGTCCGCACGCCAGCCGCCAACCAGTCGAGGCAGGGCGGTCGTGCGCCAGGTGCCCCAGGCCAGTGTCGAACCGGCACACAGCACCAACAGCGTCTTGAGGGTCTGGCGCCGCGAACTGCGCAACGCCCGGCTGGCGCCTTGGGGTTGTTCCATCAAGGGCGCAAAGCGTTGGCTGACCCGCTCGACATACTGCCAGGCCGCCAGGTGCTCGGGGTTCTGTGCCACCCAGGCTTGCCAACGCTGGTGCTCCTGGTTGCCTCCCGGGTCCTGCAGGCGCACGTACCAGTGCGCCGCCTGCTCCAGGCTGGCATGGCTGAGGGTGCCGGAAGTGTTCATTGCACCAGCATCCCGTCGAGTTCGGCTTCAAGGATGGCGCAGTGCAGAAGGGCCTGGGCCATGTATTTCTTGACCATGCGTTCACCCACGCCCAGGTGCTCGGCGATCTGTTTGTAAGGCTGGCCGTGCAACTGGGCGAGCAGGAAGGCTTCGCTGACTTTCTTCGGCAGGCGCGCGAGCATGGCGTCTACTTCGTAGAGGGTCTCGACGATGATTGCGCGTTGTTCCGGTGAAGGTTGGATGGCTTCCGGGCACAGGGCCAGGCTCTCCAGCCAGGCTTTTTCGAGCTGACGGCGGCGCCAGTGGTCGATGCACAAGCCACGGGCGATGGTGGCCAGGTAGGAGCGCTGGCGCAGGTGATCGGTCTCGACCGGAGGCCGGTTGAGGATACGGATAAACGTGTCGTGGGCCAGGTCGGCGGCATCCCAGCGGTCGTTCAAGCGGCGCCGTAACAGGCCGAGCAGCCAGCTGTGGTGGGTGCCATAGAGGTGGGTGAAAGAGGTCGACACGATTTCCATCCAGCGCAAAAGGATTGGCGTAAATAAGAATTGGTCGCGATTAAAGCAAAGGGGGCGCGTGCGCGCAAATGATATTGAAAGGCTGTTATGGGGGAGCGGGATTGCCCGCGATGGCGGCGCATCAGTCGATGAATGTATAGGCTGGCCCGCCGCTAACGCAGGCGAGCCAGCTCCCGCATTTTGGGTCAGGCGGGTACGAGGAACGCGGCCTCCAGCAGCTGACGGGTGTAGGCATGCTGCGGATCGGCGAAAATCGCCTGGGCATCGCCTTGCTCCACCACCTGCCCATGTTTGACCACCATCAACTGGTGACTCAAGGCTTTGACCACCGCCAAGTCATGGCTGATAAACAGGTACGTCAGGTTGTACTTGGCCTGCAGGCTGCGTAGCAGTTCCACCACCTGGCGTTGCACCGTGCGGTCGAGGGCCGAGGTGGGTTCGTCGAGCAGGATCAGGCGTGGCTTGAGCACCAGTGCGCGGGCGATGGCGATGCGTTGGCGCTGGCCGCCGGAGAATTCGTGGGGGTAGCGGTGCCGGGATTCCGGGTCCAGGCCCACCTCCTTGAGTGCTGCGATAATCGCGACTTCCTGCTCGGCCGGTGTACCCATCTTGTGGATGCGCAGGCCTTCACCGACGATCTCGCTGACGCACATGCGCGGGCTCAGGCTGCCGAACGGGTCCTGGAACACCACCTGCATTTCCCGGCGCAGCGGGCGCACCTGCTGCTGGGTCAGCTTGTCCAGTTGCTGGCCTTCGAAGCGGATCCCGCCCTTGCTGGCGATCAACCGCAAAATCGCCAGGCCCAGGGTGGATTTGCCCGAGCCGCTTTCGCCAACGATGCCCAGGGTCTGCCCCTGGGGCAGGCTGAAGTTGATACCGTCCACCGCCTTGACGTAGTCGACGGTGTTGCGCAAAAAGCCTTTCTTGATCGGGAACCACACCTTGAGGTCATCGACTTCCAAAAGCGGCGCGCCCACCGCGTTGTTGGCGGGCCCGCCACTGGGCTCGGCCGCAAGCAGTTCCTGGGTGTAGGGATGCTGGGGCGACTGGAACAGCGTCTCGCAGTCCGCCTGTTCGACGATGCAACCCTTCTGCATCACGCACACGCGGTGGGCAATGCGCCGCACCAGGTTAAGGTCATGGCTGATCAACAGCAGCGCCATGCCCAAGCGAGCCTGCAACTCCTTGAGCAATTCCAGGATCTTCAGTTGCACCGTCACATCCAGCGCCGTGGTCGGCTCATCGGCAATCAGCAGTTCTGGCTCATTGGCCAATGCCATGGCGATCATCACCCGCTGGCGCTGGCCGCCGGACAACTCATGGGGCAGGGCCTTGAGGCGCTTGTGCGGTTCGGGAATGCCCACCAGTTCCAGCAACTCCAGGGTGCGCTGGGTGGCGACCTTGCCGGTGAGCCCCTTGTGCAGGCCCAGCACTTCATTGATCTGCTTCTCGATGTTGTGCAGCGGGTTCAAGGAGGTCATCGGCTCCTGGAAGATCATCGCAATGCGGTTGCCGCGAATGTGGCGGATGGTTTTTTCTTTCAGCGTGAGCAGGTCCTGCCCGGCATAGTTGATGGTGCCGGAGGGGTGCCGCGCCAGCGGGTAGGGCAGCAGGCGCAGGATCGAGTGGGCCGTCACCGATTTGCCCGAGCCGCTTTCGCCCACCAGCGCGATGGTTTCGCCGCGCTTGATGTCGAAGCTGACGTTGTTCACCACACGGTGGTGATGGTCGCCCGTGACAAACTCGACGGAGACGTCGCGGATTTCGATCAGATTGTCCTGATTCATCTCATTTCCTCGGGTCGAAGGCATCGCGAGCGGACTCGCCGATAAACACCAGCAAACTCAACATGATCGCCAGCACGGCAAAGGCACTCATGCCCAGCCACGGCGCTTGCAGATTGGATTTGCCTTGGGCCACCAGTTCACCCAGCGATGGCGAGCCAGCCGGCAAACCAAAGCCGAGGAAGTCCAGGGCGGTGAGGGTGCCGATGGCGCCGGTGAGGATGAACGGCATGAAGGTCATGGTCGACACCATCGCATTCGGCAAAATGTGGCGGAACATGATCGCGCCGTTCTGCATGCCCAGGGCCCTGGCGGCGCGCACGTATTCCAGGTTGCGTCCGCGCAGGAACTCGGCGCGTACCACGTCCACCAGGCTCATCCACGAAAACAGCAGCATGATCCCCAGCAGCCACCAGAAGTTGGGCTGCACGAAACTGGCGAGGATGATCAGCAAGTACAACACCGGCAACCCGGACCATATTTCCAGGAACCGCTGCCCCGCCAGGTCGACCCAGCCGCCATAGAAGCCCTGCAAGGCCCCGGCGATCACGCCGATGATCGAGCTGAGCACTGTCAGCGTCAGGGCAAACAGCACCGACACACGGAAGCCGTAGATGACCCGCGCCAGTACGTCGCGGCCTTGGTCGTCGGTGCCCAGCAGGTTCACGGAAGAGGGCGGCGCCGGGGCGGGCACCTTGAGGTCGTAGTTGATGCTCTGGTAGCTGAACGGGATCGGCGCCCATAAGGTCCAGGCGTCCTTGGCCTTGAGCAGTTCCTGGATATACGGGCTCTTGTAGTTGGCTTCCAGCGGGAACTCGCCGCCAAAGGTGGTCTCTGGGTAGCGCTTGAGCGCCGGGAAGTACCAGCCACCGTCGTAGTGCACGGCCAGTGGCTTGTCGTTGGCGATCAGCTCGGCGCCCAGGCTCAGCACAAACAGGATCAGGAACAACCACAGCGACCACCAGCCACGTTTGTTGGCCTTGAACCGTTCGAACCGGCGGCGATTGAGGGGGGATAGATTCATCTCAATGCTCCCGGCTGGCAAAGTCGATACGCGGATCGACCAAGGTGTAGGTGAGGTCGCCGATCAGTTTCACAATCAGCCCCAGCAGGGTGAAGATGAACAACGTGCCGAACACCACCGGGTAGTCGCGGTTGATCGCCGCTTCAAAGCTCATCAGGCCCAGGCCGTCGAGGGAAAAGATCACCTCCACCAGCAGCGAACCGGTGAAGAAAATGCCGATAAACGCCGAAGGGAAGCCGGCGATTACCAGCAACATCGCATTGCGGAACACATGGCCGTACAGCACGCGGTGGTTGGTCAGGCCCTTGGCCTTGGCGGTGATCACGTACTGCTTGTTGATCTCGTCGAGAAAGCTGTTCTTGGTCAGCAGGGTCATGGTGGCAAAGTTGCCGATCACCAAGGCCGTGATGGGCAGCGCCAGGTGCCAGAAGTAATCGAGGACCTTGCCGCCCCAGCTCAGCTCGTCGAAGTTGTTCGACGTGAGCCCGCGCAAGGGGAACCAGTCCAGGTAACTGCCACCGGCAAACACCACGATCAACAGGATCGCAAACAGGAACGCCGGGATCGCGTAGCCGACGATGATCGCCGAACTGGTCCACACATCGAAATGGCTGCCGTGCCGCGTGGCCTTGGCGATCCCCAGGGGGATGGACACCAGGTACATGATCAGCGTGCTCCATAACCCGAGGGAGATGGACACCGGCATCTTTTCCTTGATCAGGTCGATGACCTTGGCGTCACGAAAGAAGCTGTCGCCGAAATCCAGCTGGGCGTAGTTCTTGACCATGATCCACAGGCGTTCCGGCGCCGATTTGTCGAAGCCGTACATCTTCTCGATTTCCTTGATCAGCGCCGGGTCCAGGCCCTGGGCGCCTCGGTAGCTGCTGGAACCGGCCACCGACACCTCGGCACCGCCGCCGGCAATGCGGCTGGTGGCGCCTTCAAAGCCTTCGAGCTTGGCGATCATCTGTTCCACCGGGCCCCCGGGGGCGGCCTGGATGATGACGAAGTTGATCAGCAGGATCCCGAACAGCGTGGGGATGATCAGTAACAGGCGGCGAAAGATATAGGCCAGCATTTAATCGCCTCCGCTCGCCGGATCGGCGTGGGTGCTCGTGTCTAGGGGAATGGCAGGCTTGGCGTCGGGTTTGGCCCACCAGGTGGCCGTGCCGACGTCGTAGCGCGGCGGGACTTTGGGGTGGCCCAGGTGGTCCCAGTACGCGACGCGGAAGGTCTTGATGTGCCAGTTCGGGATCACGTAGTAGCCGAACTGCAACACGCGGTCCAGGGCCTTGGCATGCGCCACCAGGCTTTTGCGCGAATCGGCGTCGATCAGCTCTTCCACCAACTGGTCGATGGCCGGGTCCTTGAGGCCCATGTAGTTGCGGCTGCCAGGTTTGTCGGCGCTGGAAGACTTCCAGAACTCCCGTTGTTCATTGCCCGGCGAGGTTGACTGCGGGAAGCTGCCCACCAGCATGTCGAAGTCCCGCGAGCGAATGCGGTTGACGAACTGCGAGACGTCCACCCGGCGGATCACCAGGTCGATCCCCAGGTCAGCCAGGTTGCGCTTGAACGGCAGCAGGATGCGTTCGAACTCGGTCTGGGCCAGCAGGAACTCGATTTTCACCGGCTTGCCAGTGGTGTCGACCATCTTGTCGTCGACGATGCGCCAGCCGGCTTCCTGCAGCAGTTGGTAGGCTTCGCGTTGCTGTGTGCGGATCATGCCGCTGCCGTCGGTCTTGGCCGGTTCGAACGCCTGGGTGAAGACTTCGGGCGGGATCTTGTCGCGCAGGGGCTCGAGGATTTTCAGCTCATCTGGACCTGGCAGGCCGGTGGCGGCCATCTCCGAGTTTTCGAAGTAACTGCGGGTGCGGGTGTAGGCACCGTTGAACAGCTGCTTGTTGCTCCACTCGAAATCCAGCAACAGGCTGATGGCCTTGCGCACCCGCACGTCCTGGAACATCGGTTTGCGCATGTTGAACACGAAGCCCTGCATGCCGGTGGGGTTACCGTTGGGGATTTCTTCCTTGATCAGGCGACCCTGGGCCACCGCCGGGATGTTGTAGGCGTTGGCCCAGTTCTTGGCGCTGAATTCCAGCCAGTAGTCGAACTGCCCGGCCTTCAAGGCTTCCAGGGACACGGTGCTGTCGCGGTAATAGTCGGTGATGCGGTTATCGAAGTTGTAGAAACCCTTGGCGACCGGCAGGTCCTTGGCCCAGTAGTCTTTGACCCGCTCGTAGCGGATCATGCGCCCGGCCTTCACCTCGGCGACCTTGTACGGCCCGCTGCCCAGCGGCACTTCAAGGTTGCCCTTGGCGAAGTCGCGGGTCGCCCACCAATGCTTGGGCAATACCGGCAGTTGGCCGAGGATCAGCGGCAATTCGCGGTTATTGGTGCGCTTGAACTTGAACAGCACCTTCAGCGGGTCCTCGGCGACCACTTCGTCGACGTCGGCGTAATAGGTGCGGTAGATCGGCGAGCCTTCCTTGATCAATTCCTGGAAGGTAAACACCACATCTTCGGCGCGGATCGGGTGGCCGTCGTGGAAGCGTGCTTCGGGGCGCAGGTAGAAGCGCACCCAGCTGTTGTCCGGGGCTTTTTCGATCTTGCCGGCGACCAGTCCGTACTCGGTGATGGGTTCATCCAGGCTTTGCATGGCCAGGGTGTCATAGATCAGGCCGAGGTTGTCGGCCGGTACGCCCTTGCTGATGTAGGGGTTGAGGCTGTCGAAACCACCCATGGCCGACTCTCGGAACGTGCCGCCCTTGGGCGCATCCGGGTTGACGTAGTCGAAGTGCTTGAAGTCGGCGGGGTATTTCGGTGGCTCGTTGTAGAGCGTCAACGCATGTTGCGGGGCGGCTTGGGCCACGGTGCACAGCAGCAGGCCGCCGAGCAGGGCAGTACGCAAAGACATCATTGGGCTTTCTCCGAAGCTTTCAGCCACCATGCGCTCAGGCCCAGGCTGTAGGGCGGCGTGGTGACAAAGGCGAACCGGTTGCGGTACGCCAAGCGATGATAGTTGAGGTACCAGTTGGGAATGCTGTAGTGCTGCCACAGCAGTACCCGGTCCAGGGCACGGCCGGCGGCCAGTTGTTCCTCGCGGGTCTTGGCAGCCAGCAGGTGTTCCAGCAGGTGATCGACAACCGGGTTGGCGATGCCTGCGAAGTTCTTGCTGCCCTTGATCGCGGCCTGGCTGGAGTGGAAATACTGCCACTGCTCAAGGCCTGGGCTCAGGGTCTGGTTGAGGGTGATCAGGATCATGTCGAAGTCGAATTGATCCAGGCGTTGCTTGTACTGGGCGCGGTCGACGGTGCGCAGGCGCGCGTCGATGCCGATGCTGATCAAGTTCTCGACGTAGGGCTGCAGGATGCGCTCCAGGTTCGGGTTGACCAGCAGGATCTCGAACCGTAGCGGTTGGCCGTCCTTGTTGAGCAGGCGCTGGCCGGAAAGTTTCCAGCCGGCGTCGCTGAGCAGCGCCAGCGCACGGCGCAGGGTTTCGCGGGGGATGCCACGCCCATCGGTCTGGGGCAAGCTGAACGGCTGGGTAAACAGGTTGGCCGGCAACTGCTCGCGGTAGGGCGAGAGCATCAGCCACTCATGGCCGGTGGGCACACCGGTCGCGGCGAATTCGCTATTGGGGTAGTAGCTCAAGGTGCGCTTGTAGGCGCTGCTGAACAGGGTGCGGTTGGTCCATTCGAAGTCGAACATCAGCCCCAGGGCTTCACGCACCTTGGTCTGGCTGAAGGTGGGCCGCCGGGTGTTCATGAACAGGCCCTGGCTCTGGGTCGGGATCTGGTGGGCGATCTGCGCCTTGATCACGTCGCCACGGTTCACCGCGGGGAAGTTGTAGCCATTGGCCCAGTTCTTGGCCTGGTGCTCTATGTAGATATCGAACTCGCCGGCCTTGAAGGCTTCGAAGGCCACGTCGCTGTCGCGGTAGAACTCCACCTCGACCTTGTCGTAGTTATAGAAACCCTGATTGACCGGCAGGTCCTTGCCCCAGTAATCCTTGACCCGTTCGAACACCAATTGCCGGCCAGGCGTGACTTTGCTGATGCGGTACGGCCCGCTGCCCAGTGGCGGTTCAAAAGTGGTGGCCTTGAAATCGCGGTTTTTCCAATAGTGTTGGGGCAATACCGGCAACTCGCCCAGGCGCAGGATCAGCAACGGGTTGCCGGCGCGCTTGAACACAAAGCGGATGCGGTGCCGGTTGAGGATATCCACCCGTGCCACTTCCTGCAGGTTGGTGCGGTACTGCGGGTGGCCTTCGGTCAGCAGGGTGCGATAGGAAAACGCCACGTCATAGGCGGTGATCGGCTTGCCATCGTGAAAGCGCGCTTCCGGGCGCAGGTTGAACACCACCCAGCTGCGGTCCTCGCTGTATTCCACCGACTGGGCGATCAACCCATAGCTGGAGGTGGGTTCATCGCCGGAAGGCGCGTACAGGCCGGTGCCGACCATCAACGGCTCGTTCAGCTCATTGACGCCGTATTGCAGGAAGTTGGGCGTGGAAACCGGGCTGGAGCCCTTGAAGGTGTAGGGGTTGAGGGTGTCGAAGGTGCCAAAGGCCATGACCCGCAATGTCCCGCCTTTCGGCGCTGCAGGGTTTACCCAATCGAAGTGGGTGAATTTGGCCGGGTACTTGAGGCTGCCGAACTGTGCATAACCGTGGCTTTCGGTAATCGTCGCGTTCGCAGCAAAGCTCAAGGCCAGACTTATTAGTAGAAGGAGGGGACGCTTCAAGTCAGGGATCCGATCCAGGCGGCTTGGGCTTTATGATCGGTACAGTAACAGCTTGTTCCGGTTGGAAAAAGCCGGTCGGCTGACGGAGATTCCATGTGGCGCTGGCTTGCGTGGTGAGCGGGCTTGCTGTGGTGAGCGGGCTTGCCCCGCGCAGGGCTGCGCAGCAGCCCCGTTGGCTATACGCATTGTTCCAGACAAAATGCATTGCATGGTTTTAGGGCTGCTGCGCAGCCCAGCGCGGGGCAAGCCCGCTCACCACAAAGCCCGCTCACACAAACAAGCTTTGTTTGTCAGTCAGCGTGGCCCGGAAACCACCAGCATCTGCCCCGGCTTGAGCGCCTGGCCGGTACGCGGGTTCCAGCGCTTGAGATGTTGCATCTCAACGTTGAAGCGCTTGGCGACGATGTACAGCGAGTCGCCTTTCTTGACCTTGTATTGCACCGGCTTCTTGCTGTCGGCCTTGGCCACCAGCTTGCGCGTGTCCTGCATCACCAGGGTCTGGCCGACCTTGAGGGCCTGGCCGTTGAGCTTGTTCCAGCGCTGCAGGTCATGCACATCGACCTTGTTGGCCTTGGCAATCAGCGTGAGGTTGTCGCCACTGCGCACCTTGTAGCTGCGGGTACGCCCGGCCACGCGCGCGGTCTCGACTTCGTCGAACACCTGCTTTTTAGGGCGCATCGCCAGCAATTCTTCCGGCTTCATCGTCGAAAGGGTGCTGGTGAGCAATTGCGCCTTGGAGCTTGGCACCAGCAAATGCTGAGGGCCGTCCAGGGTGGTGCGTTGCTTCAGGGCCGGGTTGAGCTGGAACAGTTCGTCTTCGTCGATCTCGGCCAGCGCGGCAACCCGGGACAGGTCCATGCTTTGCTTGACTTCAACCACTTCGAAGTACGGTGTGTTGGCAATCGGGTTGAGGTTGACGCCATAGGCCTCGGGCGCCAGCACCACCTGGGACAGCGCCAGGAACTTGGGCACGTAGTCCTTGGTTTCCTGGGGCAGCGGCAGGTTCCAGTAGTCGGTCGGCAGGCCGAGCTTCTCGTTGCGCTCGATTGCCCGGCTCACCGTGCCTTCGCCAGCGTTGTAGGCGGCCAGGGCCAGCAGCCAGTCACCGTTGAACATGTCGTGCAGGCGGGTCAGGTAGTCGAGGGCGGCGGTGGTGGAGGCGGTGATGTCACGGCGGCCATCGTAGGCGCGGGTCTGGCGCAGGTTGAAGTAGCGCCCGGTAGAGGGAATGAATTGCCACAAGCCGACCGCATCGCTGCGCGAATAGGCCATCGGGTTGTAGGCACTTTCAATCACTGGCAGGAGTGCCAGCTCCAGGGGCATGTTGCGTTCTTCAAGGCGTTCGACGATGTAATGAATGTAGAGACTGCCGCGTTCCCCGGCATTCTCCAGAAAGGACGGGTTGCTGGCGAACCACAGGCGCTGTTGCTCGATGCGCGGGTTGACGCCTACGCCGTCCTGCAATTGAAAGCCGCGTCGCATGCGTTCCCAGACGTCCTGGGGGGCCTCGGGAGTTGGCTTTTCCGACAGCCAGATGACGGGTTTCTGTTTGATCTTGGCGCTGAGGTTAGGCTTGGGTTGCACGGTGGATTGTGCGGTGAAATTGCTTGATTGGCAGCCCGCCAGTGTGGCGGACACAGCCACCGCCACAGCTTGAGCCAGGCGGGTCAATGCGTCTGAATGGTTGGATTTACGAATAGATGACGACATTGGCTGGAAGTAAGTTCCGGGCAAAAATGTCGGGCGATTCTAGAAACCCGATTGGTTCCGGTCAACCATTCAGAAATTACGTATCAGATTGCATCCCGTTAGAACTTATCTTTCCAAGCCCTCAAGCTAGCAAACACCTCGGCCCCAGAGCGGTTGTCGCGGCCATTCCGTTCGTCCGCTTTTTGTTTAACGGATGTTTCAGCGGTGCGCAAAAAAGGGTTGGTGCGTTTTTCCAGGGCTAGATTGGAAGGCAGCGTGATCTCGCCACGCGCCCGAAGTTGGCGGACAGTTTCCACCCGTTCGGCGATATCGGCATTGTCCGGTTCCACCGCCTGGGCGAATTTGAGGTTACTTTGGGTGTATTCGTGGGTGCAGTACACCCGCGTGTCGGCGGGCAGGGCGGCCAGACGCTCAAGGGAGGCGTACATCTGTTCCGGCGTGCCTTCGAACAAGCGCCCGCAACCGGCGGCGAACAGGGTATCGCCACACAACAGCACGCCCGGGTGATAAAAGGCGATATGGCCCAGGGTGTGGCCGGGCACTGTATAGATGTCAAAGTCCCAGCCGAGCACGGTGATGCGGTCGTTGTCGTTGAGCGCCACGTCCCGTGCCGGGATCTTCTCGTTGGCCGGGCCGTACACCTTGGCGTCGGTTTCGCCTTTGAGTTGTTCGACGCCGCCGACATGATCATGGTGGTGGTGGGTGATCAGGATGTCGCTGAGGCTCCAGCCAGGGTTCTGCTCGAGCCAGGCCAGCACGGGGGCGGCGTCGCCAGGGTCGACCACGGCGCAGCGTCGGGTGCTTGGGTCCTGTAACAACCATATGTAGTTATCGGTGAAGGCGGGCAGGGCACTGATCTGTATCATTCTTCGATTCGCCAAGCTGAACACATTGGTGCATCTTAGAACGTCTAGGCGAGTTGGAGAATGCAATGACTGATAAAGCGTTCGCCCAGGCCGATCCTGAGTGGCTGGCCTTGATCGGTGCAGCCCGCGAATGGCTGTCCGGTCCCATCGGGCAATTTCTGCTGGACGAAGAACGGCGCATGCTCGAAGACGAGTTGGGCCGGTTCTTTGGTGGCTACCTGGTGCATTACGGTCCTTCGGCCGAAACGCCGCCGTCCGCGCCGCAGGTGCAGCGCAATGTGCGCCTGGGGGCACCGTTGCCGGGGGTGGAGATTGTCTGTGAGGAGCAGGCCTGGCCGCTCAGCGAACACGCCGCTGACGTGGTGGTGTTGCAGCATGGCCTGGATTTCTGCCTGTCGCCCCACGGCTTGCTGCGCGAAGCCGCGAGCAGCGTACGGCCAGGGGGCCATTTGCTGATTGTGGGGATCAACCCCTGGAGCAGTTGGGGCCTGCGCCATGTGTTCGCCCACGACGGCCTGCGCCAAGCACGCTGTATCTCGCCGCAACGGGTGGGCGACTGGCTGAACCTGCTGGGCTTCGCGCTGGAGAAACGCCGCTTCGGGTGCTATCGTCCGCCGCTTGCGTCAACCAAGTGGCAAAGCCGCCTCGCCGGCTGGGAGCGCCGCGCAGGTGCCTGGCAATTGGGCGGTGGCGGCTTCTATCTGCTGGTGGCACGCAAGATCGTGGTTGGGCTGCGGCCGGTGCAGCAGGTGCGCCGCGAGCCGATGGGCAAGCTGGTGCCCATGCCGATGGCCAAGGTCAACCGCAAGCAAAGCGATGCATGACCCTCTTCTTGAATGAATACCGAGTGACCGATGACCGATAGCGTAGAACTCTTCACCGATGGCGCCTGCAAAGGCAATCCGGGCCCTGGCGGCTGGGGCGCGTTGCTGGTGTGCAAAGGCGTGGAGAAAGAGTTGTGGGGCGGTGAAGCCAATACCACCAACAACCGCATGGAGCTGATGGGCGCCATTCGTGGCCTCGAAGAACTCAAGCGCCGCTGCAACGTGCTGCTGGTGACCGACTCGCAATACGTGATGAAGGGCATCAACGAGTGGATGGTCAACTGGAAGAAGCGCGGCTGGAAGACCGCCGCCAAGGAGCCGGTGAAAAATGCCGACCTGTGGCAACTGCTCGATGAACAATGCAATCGCCACGACATCACCTGGAAATGGGTGCGCGGCCACATCGGCCACCCCGGCAACGAACGCGCCGACCAGTTGGCCAACCGAGGCGTGGACGAAGTGCGCGGCTACAAGCAGAGCTGATGGCGACTCACGTGTTAATATCGCGCGCCTTGATTCACACCACACCGCACACCACACCGTTGAGAGCTGAACCCTGATGGCCATCCGATCTGTTGTACTCGATACCGAAACCACCGGCATGCCGGTGACCGACGGCCACCGGATCATTGAAATCGGCTGTGTCGAACTGATGGGTCGTCGTCTCACCGGTCGTCACTTCCACGTCTACCTGCAACCGGACCGCGACAGTGACGAGGGCGCGATCGGCGTCCACGGTATCACTGACGAATTCCTCAAGGGCAAGCCGCGTTTTGCCGAAGTCGCCGATGAGTTCTTCGAATTCATCAACGGCGCCCAACTGATCATCCATAACGCGGCGTTCGACGTCGGCTTCATCAACAACGAATTTGCCCTGATGGGGCAAACCGATCGCGCAGACATTTCCCAGCACTGCTCGATCCTCGACACCTTGATGATGGCCCGTGAGCGTCACCCGGGCCAGCGCAACAGCCTGGATGCCTTGTGCAAACGTTATGGCGTCGACAACTCCGGCCGTGAACTCCACGGCGCCTTGCTCGACTCCGAGATTCTCGCCGACGTCTACCTGACCATGACCGGCGGGCAGACCAGCCTGTCCCTGGCGGGTAATGCCAGCGATGGCAGCGGCTCGGCGGAAGGCTCGGGTAACCGACCTTCGGAAATCCGCCGCCTGCCGGCTGATCGCAAGCCCACGCCGATTATTCGCGCCAGTGAGCAGGACCTGGCCGAGCACCTGGCACGGCTGGAAGCGATCGCCAAGTCGGCGGGTGCGCCGGCGCTGTGGACCCAACTGACCCAGCAATAACCCATCCTCCCTGTAGGAGCCGGCTTGCCGGCGATGAAGCCCTTGAACCCTGCGATAGGTTCGGGGCCGCCATCGCCGGCAAGCCGGCGCCTACAGAGGGTGTGTTGCCTGTTCGAAATCTTCATTCGCCACATCCGCTTCCAGCTTCTACCCTTGAGTGCATAGCCCTCAGGACTACAAGCGCTGATGTATAAAGACCTGAAGTTCCCCGTCCTTATAGTGCACCGCGACATCAAGGCCGACACCGTTGCCGGTGACCGGGTCCGAGGCATCGCCCGAGAGTTGGAGCAAGAGGGCTTCAGTATCTTTTCCGCAGTGGACTACGCCGAAGGCAGGCTGGTGGCTTCTACCCATCACGGCCTGGCGTGCATGCTGATCGCCGCCGAAGGCGCCGGCGAGAATACCCATCTGTTGCAGAATATGGTCGAGTTGATCCGGCTTGCGCGGCTGCGGGCGCCCAATTTGCCGATCTTCGCGCTGGGCGAGCAAGTCACCCTGGAGAATGCGCCGGCGGACGCGATGAGCGAGCTCAACCAACTGCGCGGGATCCTTTACCTGTTCGAAGACACCGTGCCGTTTCTCGCCCGGCAAGTCGCTCGCGCGGCCCGTACTTACCTGGATGGCCTGTTGCCGCCGTTCTTCAAGGCGCTGGTGCAGCACACCGCGGATTCGAATTACTCCTGGCACACCCCCGGCCATGGCGGCGGCGTGGCCTACCGCAAGAGCCCGGTAGGGCAGGCGTTCCATCAGTTCTTCGGCGAAAACACCCTGCGTTCGGACTTGTCGGTGTCGGTGCCCGAGCTGGGTTCGCTGCTCGACCACACCGGGCCGCTGGCCGAAGCCGAGGCCCGCGCGGCGCGCAACTTTGGCGCTGACCACACTTTCTTCGTCATCAATGGCACCTCCACCGCCAACAAAATCGTGTGGCATTCCATGGTCGGGCGCGATGACCTGGTGCTGGTGGACCGCAACTGTCACAAGTCGGTGCTGCACTCGATCATCATGACTGGCGCCATTCCGTTGTACCTGTGCCCGGAACGCAATGAGCTGGGGATCATCGGCCCGATTCCCCTGAGCGAATTCAGCCCTGACGCGATCCGCGCCAAGATCGACGCCAGCCCGCTGACCCGTGGTCGTCCGCCCAAGGTGAAGATGGCGGTGGTCACCAACTCCACCTATGACGGCCTGTGCTACAACGCCGAGTTGATCAAGCAGCAGTTGGGCAATAGCGTTGAGGTCCTGCACTTTGACGAAGCCTGGTACGCCTACGCGGCGTTTCATGAGTTCTTCGCCGGCCGCTACGGCATGGGCACTTCGCGCACGCCGGACAGCCCGCTGGTGTTCACCACCCACTCTACCCACAAGCTGTTGGCGGCGTTCAGCCAGGCCTCGATGATCCATGTGCAGGACGGCGGCGCGCGCCAACTGGACCGTGACCGCTTCAACGAAGCGTTCATGATGCATATTTCGACATCGCCGCAATACAGCATCATTGCCTCGCTGGATGTGGCCTCGGCGATGATGGAAGGCCCGGCTGGGCGCTCGTTGTTGCAGGAAATGTTCGACGAGGCCCTGAGCTTCCGCCGTGCCCTGGCCAACCTGCGCCAGCACATCGCCGCCGAGGATTGGTGGTTTTCCATCTGGCAGCCGCCGTCGGTGGCGGGTATCGACCGGGTTGTCACCGCCGATTGGCTGTTGCACCCGCAGGACGACTGGCATGGCTTTGGTGATGTCGCCGAGGACTACGTGCTGCTGGACCCGATCAAGGTGACACTGGTGATGCCCGGTCTCAACGCGGGCGGGGCCCTGAGTGATTGCGGGATTCCGGCGGCGGTGGTCAGCAAGTTCCTTTGGGAGCGTGGCCTGGTGGTGGAAAAGACTGGGCTGTACTCCTTCCTCGTACTGTTCTCCATGGGCATTACCAAAGGTAAATGGAGTACCTTGCTCACCGAGTTGCTGGAGTTCAAGCGCAGCTACGACGCCAATGTCAGCCTGGCCAGTTGCCTGCCATCGGTGTTCGCCCAGGGCCCGACGCGCTATCAAGGCCTGGGCCTGCGCGACCTGTGCGATCAATTGCATAGCTGTTACCGTAGCAACGCCACCGCCAAGCACCTCAAACGGATGTACACCGTTTTGCCGGAAATCGCGATGAAACCCGCCGACGCCTACGATCAGTTGGTCAGGGGTGAAGTGGAGGCGGTCTCCATCGACGCCTTGCCAGGGCGCATCGCAGCCGTGATGCTGGTGCCTTATCCGCCGGGCATTCCACTGATCATGCCGGGCGAACGCTTTACCGAGTCGACACGCTCGATCATCGATTACCTGGCCTTCGCCAGGACCTTCGATAGCAGTTTTCCCGGTTTTGTCGCCGATGTTCATGGGTTGCAACACGAAGATGACGGCAGTGGTCGTTGTTACACTGTCGATTGCATCAAGGGTTAAGGATGTTTATGCAAGCTGTAATGAACCCGAAATACCCGGGGCTCAGTGTACGGGTCGCCGACGAAGGCTTTGATGCCTACGTGTGGGGTAATGACTTCAGCTTTGAGGTCAGTGCCTACGGTGAGCCGCAGATGGGCAAGCGGGTCGACCAATGGCCTGTGGAGCGCATCCTGCCGTACCGCAAGTGCTATGGCATTGACCCGGAGGAGTTCGCCAGTTTTCGCGACGCACCCGACAGCGCGATCTTCATGGCTTACCTGGACGACCGCCCGGTGGGGCATATCGTGGTCAGCACCAATTGGAACGGCTTTGCCCATGTCGATGAATTGGCCGTCGCCTTGCCCGCCCGGCGTCACGGGGTGGCCAAGGCGTTGCTGGATGTGGCGCAGTTCTGGAGCCGCAAGAAAAACCTGCCCGGCATGATGCTCGAAACCCAGAACAACAACCTCGGCGCCTGTCGCTTGTACGAGCGTTGCGGCTACGTGATGGGCGGCATCGACCACCTGCGCTATCGCGGCATCGATCCGCAGACCCGCGAAGTGGCGATTTTCTGGTATCGGATGTTCAAGACAGAAGTCGATGCGACCTGACGGGTAACCTGCAGGCGCCGGCTTGCCGGCGACAGTCGTCCACGATAACGCAGGGCCTACAACGGTCTTGAGTCGCTGGCCAACAACCCTTCAGCCTTCTGCGTCACGATCTCCAGCAACGCATTCAACGCCGGGGAGGTCGCGCCGTCCTTGAGGGTCAGCGCATACAGGCTGACCATGATCGGCGGCGACACCGGGCACGCATCCAGCCCGGCCTCGCGCGCGCCAAACGCGGTGAACGGGTCGACCACCGCCAGGCCTTCTCCCGCCTCTACCATGCTGCGCATCATCTGATAGGTCTGCACGCGCGTTTGCACCACCGGCAGCGGGCGCAAGGCTTGCAGCTTGGCGTCCAGCAGGCGGCTGAGCGGGTCCTGGCCCTCCAGGCCGATCATCGATTGGCCCGCCAGGTCCTGCAGTGCAATGTACTTCTGCTTGGGCTTGAGCCAGCCATGGGGCGCCAGCAGTTGCAGTTTGCCCTGGGCCAGCACACGGCTGTGGATCTGCGGGTGTTCCGGGTCATGCAGGCTCAATCCCACATCGGCTTCGTGCAGCAGCAGGCTCCTGACGATCTCGCGGGTCGGTTGGCTGGACAGGTTGCAGGGGGTGTCCTGGAAGCGTCGGCGCAGCACTGCGATGCTTTGCGGCAACAGTTGATTGGCCAGGGGCGGCGTACAGAGCGCGCGCAGGGTCGGGGCATGATGGTTTTTCAAACGGCTGGCCAGGCGTTGCACCGGCTCCAGTGCCTCGTACACATGGGCGATTTCTGCCTGCAACTCCAGGGTTTCCCGGGTGGCCTGCAGGCGCCCGCGCACGCTGGCGAACAACATAAAACCCAATTGCGCCTCGGCCTCCTTGAGCGCCGCCTCTACATCGCCCACAGGGAGTTGCAACCACTCGGCGGCCAGGCCTGGGTGTCCGGTCTGCAAGATGGCCTGAATCACTTCGATATGACGTAAACGCATCGCCGGAGTCTATGTGCAGCGGCCCGGGGATTCAATAGAATGGCTGCGCTGATCATCAACGACCAAAGCCGGCTACCGGCGTTAACAACAAAAACAGGTCTGGTCTCATATGCCTCTACCCTCGATCCTCGGGGTAACGGCCAAGCAACTGCTGGTCCTGGTGACCGTGGGGTGCGTGGCTGCTTATCTCGTCAACACGCAAAACGAAACCCCGCCGGAAAACCTGGCACTTGAAGCGTTTATCCGTTCCCAGGAACAGGTCGTCGAACAAGTGGGCGCGGTGCTGGGGCTTGAATTGGTCAGGCAGGTGGTTGCGCATCCCGGCTATAACACCGTGGGCTACCAACGTTCGATGTATGCCGTCGAAGGCGAGCGGGGGCGGTTGATGGTGACGCTGAAGAAGACAGAAGGGGAGCCGGTGATTGAAGTCACCGAGATTCGCCGGCCGTGATCACCCCAGCCCAGTCAACGCCATCAATGGCCAGGACTGAGCAGGTGGATAGGGCGGGATCTTATGACGCGAGAGTGGTTTGCGACTCGCGCACAAGAATAGTGCCCGATTGGATCAACTTGAATTCGTCGCCTTCCAGTTTCTCTACACGATCGCCAATGGCCAGCTTGTAGGTGGTGGTAGGTGCCGAGCCAGCCAGGTCGCCTTGCGCCGGGTTGGATTCCTGGAACTCATGCACCGAATACACGCGTCCTTCTGCGTCTCTGGCATGAAACTGTCCGACTAGTACTGCTGCCATCTGTTTAGAACCTCTGGAGATAAACACTCGATTTGCGGTTCTGTAGACCGTCATGGAGCGGGGTAGTTTACTTACGGAATAAAAATACTATTCGCTGATCTTTTCAGATGATTCCTACGCATCACGCTGCGAAGCAAACAGCCTGGGGATTATCAAAACCCGCTGGTGAACACGCCGCGAAGACTCTATAACTACAAGCTCCTTTAGTCAGACGTCGGGAAACCCCAATGAGCAAGGTCTACACCGTAGCCGTCCTGGTTGGCAGCTTGAGAAAAGACTCGATCAACCGCAAGGTCGCGCTGGCATTGGCCGAATTGGCCCCTGCCAACCTGAAGTTGAGCATTGTGGAAATTGGCGATTTGCCGCTCTACAACGAAGACATTGACGGTGCGACATCGCCGGCAGCCTACAGTACTTTCCGTCAACACGTGAGCTCATCCGACGCGGTGTTGTTCGTGACCCCGGAATACAACCGCTCTGTCCCGGCGCCGCTGAAGAACGCCATCGACGTCGGGTCACGTCCCTACGGCAAGAGCGCCTGGAGCGGCAAGCCAGGCGCGATCATCAGCGTGTCGCCGGGTGCGATTGGTGGGTTTGGCGCCAACCATCACCTGCGCCAGTCTCTGGTGTTCCTTGATGTATGGTGTATGCAGCAGCCAGAAGCTTACCTGGGGGGCGCGGGCAACGTGTTTGACGACGCCGGCAAGGTGTCGGAAAAGACCAAGCCGTTTCTGCAGGCGTTCATTGATGCCTACGGTAAATGGGTGGAAAAACAGCACGCTTGATTTGCAACGAGATCAAATTGTGGGAGCGGGCTTGCTCGCGAAAGCGGAGCGTCAGTCGATGTATTTATCAACTGACAGCTTGCATTCGCGAGCAAGCCCGCTCCCACATTGGGTTCAGCGCAGCCAGTTGGTGCGCGCCAGTTCGATCACTTCATCGCCACGGCCGCTCATCACCGCCTTGAGCATGTACAGGCTGAACCCCTTGGCCTGCTCCAGCTTGATGGTCGGCGGCATCACCAGTTCCTGGGTGGCGGTGACCACGTCTACCAGCACCGGGCCGTCATGGGCCAGGGCGCGGCGCAGGGCCGGTTCCAGGTCTTCGGATTGCTCCACGCGGATGCCGAGGATACCCATGGCGTTGGACATGGCGGCGAAGTCCGGGTTTTTCAGCTCGGTGCCAGCATCCAGGTAACCTGCGGCTTTCATTTCCATGGCGACAAAACCCAGCGACGAGTTATCGAACACGATGACTTTCACCGGCAGATTCAGCTGCGCCAGTGAGATGAAATCCCCCATCAACATGGCAAAGCCGCCGTCACCGGACATCGAGATCACCTGGCGATCCGGGAAAGCCGCCTGCGCACCAATCGCTTGGGGCATGGCGTTGGCCATCGAACCGTGGTTGAACGAACCGATCAGGCGACGCTTGCCATTCATCTTCAAATAGCGCGCCGCCCACACGGTCGGCGAACCCACGTCAGCGGTGAAGATGGCATCGTCATCCGCCAACTCGCTGAGCAGGCGCGCGACGTATTGCGGGTGGATCGGCCGATTGGCCTTCGACGGTTGAGCCAGGTCGTCCAGCCCTTGACGGGCCTTTTCGTAATGCTTCAAGGAGGTTTCGAGAAAGCTGCGATCGGTCTTGCGCGTCAAGCGCGGCAACAGGGCGCCGATGGTTTCACTGACATCGGCGGCAATGCCCAGGTCCAGCGTGGCGCGACGGCCCAGGGCCTGGGGGTTGCGGTCAACCTGAATGATCTTGGCGTCGGTGGGGTAAAACTGGCGGTAGGGAAAGTCCGTGCCGAGCATGATCAACGTGTCGCAGTCGAGCATGGCGTGGTACCCGGAGCTGAAGCCGATCAGGCCGGTCATGCCCACGTCGAACGGATTGTCCCACTCCACATGTTCTTTGCCGCGCAGGGCGTGGACCACGGGAGCGCCGAGGGTGTCAGCCAGGGCCACCACTTGATCATGGGCGCCGGCGCAACCGCTGCCGCACAGCAGGGTGACTTTCTGACTGCTTTCAAGGATCTCGGTGAGGCGTTGCAGGTCCGGGTCGGCGGGCAGCGTGCGCGGTGCGTGCAGGGCTGGCCAGGGCTTGAGCTTGTCCTCGACTTCCAGCAGCGACACGTCGCCCGGAATCACCACCACCGCCACACCACGATTGAGGATCGCCGAGCGCATGGCGCGGTGCAGCACATGAGGCATCTGCTCGGGGTTGGTCACCAGTTCGATAAAGTGGCTGCACTCCTTGAACAGTTCCTGTGGATGGGTTTCCTGGAAGTAGTTGAGGCCGATCTCCGAAGACGGGATCTGCGCGGCAATCGCCAGCACCGGCACATGGTTGCGATGGCAGTCGAACAGGCCATTGATCAAGTGCAGGTTGCCTGGCCCGCAACTGCCGGCGCACACAGTCAACTCACCCGTGGCGGCCGCCTCGGCACCCGCAGCGAATGCCGCCACTTCTTCGTGACGCACATGCATCCACTCGATGCTGTCCATGGTGCGCAGGGCGTCGGTGAGGCCATTGAGGCTGTCGCCGGTCAGGCCCCAGATGCGCTTGATGCCCGCCTGTTCAAGGGTGGTCGCCAATTGCTGGGCCAGGTTGATTTTCGCCATGAAGAACTCCAATCGTCAGTGAGGTTAAAAACTGCTGATCAATAGGGGACAGTTCGATCACGGCGGATGTTCATCCTTTAATGTGAAGATTGCGTCATGGCTGCCCGGTACTGCCGGGTACGCCGCGCCAGAAACCATTGGTCACGCACCAACGCCATGCACGGCGCAACATTGGCTTTGGGCAAATGGCCGCGGCTGAGGCGGCGCATCTGGTAGCGCACCACCGCGAGGATGGCGAGGGAGGCCAGGGGTTTGCGCTTCCAGTCGATGGGCTTGAGTTGCGGGTTGGGGTCGCGGCCTTCGCGCCAGTGCTGGATCAGTTGCGGCTCCAGGGTCAGGGCCGTGGCGATCCCGGCCATGGCGACGCCGCTGTCCAGCACCTGTTGCACGATGGGCAGGCGGCGAATGCCGCCGGTGACCATCACCGGCATCTTGGCGATGGTCGCCAGTTGGCTGGCGAACTCCAGGAAGTACGCCTCACGTGCCAGGGTGCGACCGTCACGTGCTTCACCTTGCATGGCCGGCGCTTCGTAACTGCCACCGGATAACTCCAGCAGGTCGATGGGCAACGGGTTGAGCATTTCGACCACGGCGAGTGCGTCGGCTTCTGCAAAGCCGCCCCGTTGGAAGTCGGCAGAGTTTAGTTTGACGGCGACACAAAACGACGGGCTGACGTTAGCGCGCACTGCACGAATCACTTCCAGCAACAGCCGCGCGCGGTTCTCCAGGGAACCGCCCCAGCGGTCGGTGCGCTGATTGCTCAGCGGTGAAAGGAACTGGCTGAGCAAGTAGCCATGGGCACCGTGGATCTGCACGCCGGTAAACCCGGCTTGCTCGGCCAGGCGTGCGCTGGTGGCGAAGCGCTGGATCACGTCCTGGATGTCGTCTTCGGTCATGGCCTTGGGCGTGGCAAACATCTTCGAAAAACCGCCCAGGTCGAGCGCCACGGCGGACGGTGCAATGGCCTGCTGGCGCAGGTTGGCCGGCGTCTGGCGACCTGGGTGGCTGAGTTGTACCCAGAAGTGCACGCCGTTGTCGCGCGCCACGTCGGCCCACTCGCGAAAGCTCGCCAGGTGCTGCTCATCCTCAAGCGCCACGCCGCCGGGGCCGGTCATGGCGCGGCGGTCGACCATCACGTTGCCGGTGATCAACAAGCCGGGCTCGCCCTGCGCCCAGGCCTTGTACAACTGCTTCAATTCGCGCGACGGCGCCTGATTGCCATCGGCCATATTTTCTTCCATCGCGGCCTTGGCGATGCGGTTGGAGAGGACTTGACCATTGGGCAATGGCAGGGCTTCAAAGGGTGACATTGGTTGACTCCTGAGCGGGGGAGGCCTCAGGCTAAGCTTAAAGTTAACTTTAATGTCAAGCAGGGGCGGTGATGAATATTGGTGAGCTGGCAAAGCAGAGTGGGTTAGCGGCTTCGCGGATCCGCTTTTATGAGGCTGAGGGGCTGATCAGCCAGGTGGGGCGCCAGGCCAATGGTTACCGACGATATGCGCCGCAGGCTCTGCAAACCCTGCAACTGATCCAGAGCGCGCAACAGGCAGGCTTTACCTTGCAGGAACTCAAGGCACTGATGCCGGCGCCGGGCGAGCACAAGCGCGAAGAGTTGATCGAGGCATTGGAGCGCAAGGTCGCGCAGATCGAAGAGATGCAAGCGCAGTTGGCGCACAGCAAGGCGCAATTGCTGGGAGTGATCGAAGCGGTACGGGCGCAGCCGGAAGGTGTGCCCTGCAGCATGGGGCAAAAGCAGGTGCTGGCGTCGATCAAACGCGAAGCGTAAAAAAGCCCTGGCATGCCAGGGCTTTTTCATACGCCAATACTCAGCGACGACGGAACAGCGGCAGTGGTTCATCCGTGGCGGCCTGGTACGTCACCGAGAAGTCCTTGAGGCTTTCCAGCGCTTCGTACGGGTCTTTGTCGGCGCGCAGGGCGAAGGCATCGAAGCCGCAGCGGCGCAGGTAGAACAACTGGTCGCGCAGCACGTCACCAATCGCGCGCAGCTCGCCTTTGTAACCGTAACGGTCACGTAGTAGGCGTGCGTTGGAGTAGTTGCGGCCGTCGGTGAAGGCCGGGAAGTTCAGGGCGATGACCTGGAAGTGTTCCACGTCGTCACCGATCTCTTCGGCTTCTTCATCGGCGTCCAGCCACACGCCCAGGCCGCCGTCGCGGGCCTTGAGGGCGTGGCCGTGTTCGCGCCACAGGGCCAACGGCACGATCAGGTCGTCGCAGTTGGAGATACCGTCGAAGCTCGCGTCCTTGGGCAGCAGGTGCCAGGTTTCATCGAGGACTTCGTTGTTCTTAATGATTCGCTGCATAGACGCGCTCCTTGAACAGGTCGATGCCGATGCGCTGGTAGGTGTCGATGAAACGCTCATCTTCGGTGCGCTGTTCGATGTACACATCGATCAGCTTGCCGATCACCTCGGGCATGGCTTCCTGGGCAAAGGACGGGCCAAGGATCTTGCCCAGGCTCGCATCGCGGCTGGCGCTGCCACCCAGGGACACTTGGTAGAATTCTTCGCCTTTCTTGTCCACGCCCAGGATGCCGATGTGGCCGACGTGGTGGTGACCACAGGCGTTCATGCAACCGGAAATGTTCAGGTCCAGCTCGCCGATGTCGAACAGGTAATCCAGGTCGTCGAAACGGCGCTGGATCGATTCGGCGATCGGGATCGACTTGGCGTTGGCCAGGGAGCAGAAATCGCCGCCCGGGCAGCAGATGATGTCGGTCAGCAGGCCGATGTTTGGCGTGGCGAATCCGCCTTCGCGCAACTCGCCCCACAGGGTGAACAGTTGGCTCTGCTCAACGTCCGCGAGAATGATGTTCTGCTCGTGGGAAGTGCGCAGTTGACCGAAGCTGTAGCGGTCGGCCAGGTCGGCGACGGCGTCCAGCTGCTTGTCGGTGATATCGCCCGGTGCAACACCGGTAGGTTTCAGCGACAGGGTCACCGCGACATAACCCGGCTTCTTGTGCGCCAGGGTGTTGCGGCCACGCCAGCGAGCGAAACCCGGGTGCTCTTTATCCAGCGCTGCCAACTCGGCGTCCTGATTGCCCAGGGCCTTGTACTCGGGGTCGACGAAGTGCTTGGCGACGCGGTGCACCTCGGCTTCGGTCAGGGTGGTCTGGCCGCCGCGCAGGTGTTCCATCTCGGCGTCGACCTTCTGGGCAAACACCTCAGGGGTCAGCGCTTTGACCAGGATCTTGATCCGGGCCTTGTATTTGTTGTCACGACGGCCATAGCGGTTGTAGACCCGCAGGATGGCGTCGAGGTAGCTCAACAGGTCCTGCCACGGCAGGAACTCATTGATAAAGGCACCGACCACCGGCGTACGGCCGAGGCCGCCACCTACCAGTACGCGAAAGCCCAGCTCGCCGGCTGCGTTGTGCACCGGCTCCAGGCCGATATCGTGCACTTCGATGGCGGCGCGGTCCGAGGTCGAGCCATTGACGGCGATCTTGAACTTGCGCGGCAAGTAGGCGAACTCAGGGTGGAAGGTGGTCCACTGACGGATGATTTCGCACCAGGGGCGTGGGTCGATCAGCTCGTCGGCGGCAACACCGGCGAATTGGTCGGTGGTCACGTTGCGCAGGCAGTTGCCGCTGGTCTGAATGGCGTGCATCTGCACGGTGGCCAGTTCAGCCAGGATGTCCGGCACATCTTCCAGCGCCGGCCAGTTGAACTGTATGTTCTGGCGGGTACTGATGTGGGCATAGCCTTTGTCGAAGTCGCGGGCAATCTTGGCCATCATGCGCATCTGGCGCGAAGTCAGTTGGCCATAGGGCACGGCCACCCGCAGCATCGGCGCAAAGCGCTGAACATAAAGGCCATTTTGCAGGCGCAGAGGGCGGAACTCTTCTTCGCTCAGTTCACCTGCTAGGTAGCGTCGGGTCTGATCACGGAACTGCTTGACGCGGTCCTCGATGATGCGCTGATCGTATTCGTCGTATACGTACATATAGGTCCTGTTCTCGGCAAATCTGCGCGCACGGCCGCGCACTCCCAACGGAGCCGGCGCACGATACCAGTTTGCGTTTATGCGCAAAAGTGATGTTTGAGTATATGCAAATAACCAAATTGACTAATGAGAACGGTTATCGCGATACCCACATTTGTCATGCGGGCAATCATCGACTTTACTGTGATCGTGTCTGAACGTTATCACCTATAAAACCGACAAGAGGCGATGCGATGAGCAATTCGACAAAAGCCCGTAAACCCGACAGTACCGTGGACGCCTGGGCCATTCTGTTCTTGATAATCCTGGTGGTTGGGACTGCCGTGTTCTGGGTCAGCCACCAGTAGTCATAGAGACGGACCCCTGTAGGCGCTGGCTTGCCAGCGCCTACAGTCAGGTTGGGTTCACACGCCGGCCAAGTGCAATACCAGTTGCACGATGCCAAACAGCGTCAGCGCAAACACCACCGTAAACAAAATTCCCAGGATCACAAAGTGGCTGGGCTTGCCGTGGGTGAAATCCCGCGCGCGGTTCTTGCCGCTTTGCACGCCAAACGCGGCGGCCATGACGCTGTGGAGCATCTGCCAGAAGCTCGGCGGTTTGTTGTCGATTGGATCGTCCATACAGCCCTCGTCAGCAAGATCATGCTACAGAGCATAGACAATCTGTCATCCAGCACCTCATCGTTCACCCACGAAGCGCGCCCCAACTTAGCCTCTATAATTGCGCCAGCTTGAAAAACAAATCGTTATCCAGCGGCGCTTTGATCACGGCTCTTTCCAGGTAAATCACTTCACGGTTATTCGCTCGCGCCCGTTCGATCAATTCTTTGAGTGTGTAGGGCCGATCCTCTACGGTCTTCAAATGGCCGAAGGTACTTTGCTGGACGGGGGTGTCGACGGAGGGGTAATGGAAGTGGGCGTACCACAAAATGGTTTCCTCGTACGGTTTGCCTTGCGCAATTTTACTTTTATCGCGCACGGTATATTCGTCGAGGAAGTCGCCTGCCTTCAGTGGGACGCGACGTTTAGACAAGTTTATATCGACGCACTTGTTTTTCCACAGGTAGTCAACTTTGAACGCTTGAGGACGCTGCTTCAGGTAGCCTTTACTGCGCGCCTCAGCGGCCAACGTTTTTAAGGCATTCGACTCGGCACGGTAATCGTTGATCAGTTCAGTGGCCTTTGAGGCGGTGCTGTGTTCGCGTTGAATTTCATCGGCCAACGCGTCCATCTTGTTCGCGTGCTGGGTCAGCATGTCGTCCCAGTCCAATGGGGTTACGTCTTCGCGTTCCGAGGGGTTTTCCAGCTTTTTCTGTTGGGCGCGTATCGTGTGCTCAATCCCCGCTTTTTGAGCGATCAGGGTGCGTGCATCGCCTGTTATCTTTTTCAACGAACGTGTGACCTTTGGTTTGGGCGGTTCGACCGGCGCGGCCGTGACAACCTTGACCCATACCCCTTCACTGGCGTGTTCGTGGTAGGTGGCAATGGGTTGGTCGGTGATAGGGTCTTTGATATCGACAAAATTGCCGGGTGCGTCAGGCTGACTGGGGCGTAACTCACCAATCAGGTGTTGATTGTCGCGGGTTTTGATTACTCTGCGGTTGGCGTTTTTGGGGCGTTTGGCTTTTTTGGGCTCTGGCAAGGGGGCGATTGCTTCTTCAGCCCGGATCAAATCGGCTAACTGTTTTTCTGCGTTCGAACGCATCTCGCTGAAGAGATCCAGAAGCGGCGCTCGATACTGCTCGCGCAGCAACCGGGATTTCATTTCAGCTAACGAGTTAACTGCATTTCCCATTCGCTCAAGCATGTGAAGCAAATTGCCGAGCATCGCAATTTGATCGGACGGTGAATAGCCGCTGACCGAATTGACTTCCTTATAATAAGTGAGGACTTTGACGGCGGCATTGCGGTCCATAAGTTCGCTGCCGAAGTGTCGCTCCGCGGGAATGTCCGTTTCAATCGCACGATTGATGATCAACTCATTCAGCGTTAAAAATTGGTAAAATATTACGCGCGCTTTGGACATGTCATACGACGTTGGCAAATAACTCTCAAATCTCTCACGCAGCGGCCCTGAGTCCTCCAGCGTGTATTCGATTATTTCTGCGCTTATTAACATGCCCTCGAAACACTCCAATCGTAGCGTCGCGCTTTCGATTAAATCATCGTAGCTAACTGTATCCCTTTTGAGCAGTTCGCTATCGATGCGGAGCAAGTATTCAGGATAGCTTTCCCCCATCGGGCTGCTTAAGGTGAGATTGATGTAGTCATTATCGAAGTCATAAGATGACACGTTAAACTGGAAATTATACTCAATCATCCGATCTTGTATGTCTTTATAGTCCACGGCCGTCCTGTCCATGTCTATTAGTTTGCTGGCCTTTACTGAAACCTGCGTGCACTCCATTGCAAATAAAGCCGCCTTTTCCTTATAGATATCGACTGTGACTGCCCAGTGGCGTTGGGCAAGTCTCATGTCCTGTTGCCTTTGTAGATGGCGTTCTCTGATTCTGGGAATCAGTTCGGGAAGTAGTTGGGGATTCTTGTACCTTTCCAAATCCTCTCGCACTAAGCGCATGCTGGTTTTCATTTGAGCCCCGGCAGTGCGCGCTGCGTCATAAAGCTGTTGGGTAGTGGCATACTTTTGTGCCGCATCTAGACTAAAGGTTTGCAATTCCGAACGCAGTTGATCCAGATTTTCTTGGCGTTTTGTCTTCCATTCCGTTATTCGCCCTCTAGGCATGCCACCCTCCAACCGTGCCTGACGGTCCAGCCGCCATTTTCCCAGGTCGTCGCGGGTCAGTTTGAAGCCCGGATGGTGTGTACGCTGTGGGTCAACCAGGTAAACATCGCCGAAACCCGGCACCACGCTGACTTGGAACAGCAGGCCGCCGACACTGGCGTGCCAGGCATCGCCGATACGGTATAGCCCCTTGAGGCGGCCACTCGTTTCTGGCGGCAAGGACGATGGCCACGGCACATGCACGGCGAGCAAAGCTTTCAGCAAGTTGGCGCCCGCCTTGGGGCTGGCAATCGAGCGGGTGAATTCCAATGCGGTATGGCCTCTCGCTGGAGGCTCTCCCGGCAACGCCACGGTGCCCTGTCGAACCTGAGCGACTCCCGGTTGAGCGGGCATGCCTGCAATACGGCGCAACGGCTTAAGGTGCAGAAGGTGATCGTGTTCCTCCAGCTTCGGCAAAGGTTTTGCGGCTCTTTCAGAGGGGGTGGTGCCATGCATCAGCACCATTGCGATATTAAGTAGCAGGTCGATCAGTGCCAACTCGCGGCGGGTGGGTTCATCACTGTCAAGGCCCTCCAAGTCCTCTTGCAGGCTGCTGACCAGTACCAGGAACCAACCCGCCAACATTAAGGCCCCCCGCGCCAGCGGTAACAGCAGGGTGTTAAACAACAGCCAGGCCCCCTCCATCATGACGGCCCAGCGGCTTTCGCTGTTGGACACAGACGCTCTATCCGCCACGTCAACCAGGGCGCGGGCGGTACTGCCGAACAAATGGTTGAGCAACTTACCGTTGACTTGCGACTGTAACCATTCTTGCGCCCCTTCATCGATGGACAGCGTCGCGGGGGCAGGCTTTTCGCGGGTAACGAACTCATCTCCGGGCAGGAATCTGATGATGTGCGGCTCCTTGATCCCGCCGTGGTCGTAGACCGCACGCGCTTTGTCGCTCAGCCAGGTCAGTACGCTGGTTTGCAAGGCGCCTGGGCTGGCGAGTGCGTCCAGCAAGGCCTGACGCGTCGAGTATTGATGAAGGGCTTCGTCGTATAACGGGCGATACAGCAGGTGCGGTCCTTGATGACTGTCGCGGGGCTCGATCACGAAGAAATTGTTAACGATATCGGGTGGGGCACCGGCTTTTCGGCACAGGCCCAGGGGGCGCAGGACGATCTCCTGACCGTCGACGACTCTGTCGGCGGGTGTATAGCCCATCAATGCTTTTACATACCGATAGCCGGTGGTGGTCACGCCGTATTGCTGCCTGATCGCATACTCCAATGCCTGTATCGGCAGCTTGACCTTGAGCTCGCGGGTAAACAACCGTTCCCGGCGGCGTGCTTCGGCGGTGTCAGACAGCAACATCTCCTTGATCTTCTGTGGATAGTGGGTGCCGATGTCGACGCGCTGGATCAAGCCGGCGCTACCCAGCAAGTAGGTCTCGTTGAGCCAGTCCGGCAGAGCCTTGGTGCCTTTCGCAGAGAGCGTAAGCGTTCCTTTGGGCTTACCGGCGAGATTCTTCACGGCCAGCTCCGTCAGTGACATCTGTACATGCTCGATAAAGCCAGAACCGCCTGGGTAGCCTGCGGCCACTGCAAAGTCCAATATCACATCGTCGGGATCAAAATCAGCATGATCGGCCTGCATTTGTTTGCGCAGTGCGTCGCGGCTGAAGCCGTGGATAGTCTCAATACCCTCGTTGAACGAACGGCCCTGCTTCTGTTTCACCACTAGCGCCATATCCTGCAAGTGGCGCAGGTAGGCAAAGCGGTCATCGGCAGTCGCTTGCGCGAGGTGTTCGGGAAGCTGATCGTTGATCGTTTGCAGCTGCGTGGCAGGCGGCACAGGCACAGTGGTGAAATGCAAGGCTGGATCCGTGAGCGTATCCAGAGTGAGGGTCAGTGCCTCTTCACTTTGACCCTGGAATGACAGCGCCGCCAGGTCTTCCAGTTGCTGATTGAGGATAAGTCCGGCCTGGCGTTCAAACACATTGCCTTCAGGCTCGTTGCGCCGCCAGGTCACGCTGTCGCACTGGAACTGGCGCTGCATTCGACTGCCCCAGCTTTCACCAAAGGCGTCAATCGAATCAAACGGCTCGATGACGCCGGCCACGCTGTACAGCAGCACCTGCTTGTCGCGAACCAGCAACAGGTCGGGCGTGAGCAGGCATTCTTCTTTCCCATCTTTGGATAGCGTGGTTTCAATGAAATAGACATAGGTGATGGGCGTGGAACGCGGCAGACGCTCCAGAAGTTCTGGCCAGGTGGCAGTGACGGTCAGCATGTCCCGTTGTAGGTCGGTCAGGCCTGAGTGGCCTGCTGCTGTGGCAGTCATCTGGCCGTTGAGAAACTCGCCCAGCCATTGCCAGCGGCTTTGTCCATGGCTGTCGATTGCGCTCCAATAGTCGGCCAGGGCTTGCTGGAAATAGAGGTAGAGCGATTCGGGCAACTCGTCGATGATTTGCGCAATGACCTGCATATCAATTGGAGGGGGGGCAGAAGGCTCGAGGGTCGTGGGTATTTGCTGCGTAAGGTAAAAGGGCAGCTCCCTGCGCGAGCGCAAATCCAGCAGTTGCGGGTTCACGACATGCGCGATAGCGATGTTTATCAGCAGTGGGTAGGTATAACTGCCGGAGGGCGTAGGGCTCGCCAGCCTGGTCGTGAGAAGGTCCAGTTCCAGAGTCCGGTAACGCTCCATGATACGGTCGCGCAGGGTATTGAATACTACCGAGAACAAAGAGGGGCGGGAGGAGAAGCGCTTATGGATTGCCTGGGCGGGTATCTGGCTGGAAGCAGCGGGTGATGGGGGAGGGTGGGGGTGGGCATGGCTAAATCCTTTTTCCTGTAGATCCCGGTATTGCTTGGCTGCCGGGTCAGCAGATCGATAATCGGTCTGCGACAGGAAATCGTATTTTTTTGCAGTGAATGCGGTAAGGCGCTACCGCAACGGGCCCTGGGTGCTTAGCCCGTGACAACAGTGCACCGCTTTGAAGTGCATCGGGGGTGGTTTTCTGAAGCTTATTCTTAACGCATCAGGAGTCTGTTTACGCAAATACGTCGCCTGAAACTGGCAAGCGCCAAACTGACAGCCACAGAGTTAAATGGGTTGCTGAGTCAGTTTACTGGGGACGGCCGTATATTGCTGGAGGTCGAGGTGTATGAGTTCAATGCCCTGCGCGAGGTGGACCCCACTCACAAGTGCCGCGCCCTGCTGAAACTGTCCAGGGGGTTATTCCGTCTGGCTCAGTTGGAAGCGATCGCCCTCGAACGCACTCGGCTCAACCCCCACATCGACCCTGCGGAAATTCGCCTGGCCTACCGCGTCGGCTTAGCCCAGCGGCTGGAACTGCCGAGGCAGCCCCAAGGCATGATTTATGAACATCTGTCTGGGGTGAAAACAACGGACCTGGACGTGGCCTATCAAAAGATTCTTGAACTGGAGCAGACACCTGCATTCTGCGAGCAACTGACTGCGCGCCCGTACTGGAAAGAGTACTTGCAGGAGAAATATCCCGACGACTTCGCGACGCGGCAACACATCCGTCAAGACAAGGCCTCGGCATTGGAAGATCAATACCCCGGGTTTAGCCCGGAGTACTTCTAGGAAATTGGCGTCCTGGATAAGGCCAACGAGGCCGAGCAGCAGGCATTGATGAATGAACTGTCAGCGCGGGAAATCGCCGCGCTGGGTAGTTAGCCGATCAGTTGTCATACCCCAGGTTCGGCGCCAGCCAGCGCTCGGTCACGCTGAGGTCCTGGCCTTTGCGCGCGGTGTAGCTGGTCACCTGGTCCTTGTCGACCTTGCCCACCGCAAAATACTGCGCCTGCGGGTGGGCGAAGTACCAGCCGCTGACCGCTGCTGCCGGGAACATCGCGTAGTGTTCGGTGAGGAACACGCCACTGCGACCGGCGTGCATTTCGCGGGCCTCGGGGTCGAGCAGTTGGAACAACTGGGCTTTCTCGGTGTGATCCGGGCACGCCGGGTAGCCTGGGGCAGGGCGGATGCCGCTGTACTGCTCCTTGATCAGCGCCTCGTTGTCCAGTTGCTCGTCCTTGGCGTAGCCCCAGTGTTCTTTACGCACTTGTTGGTGCAGCCACTCGGCGCAGGCCTCGGCCAGGCGGTCGGCCAGGGCCTTGACCATGATCGAGTTGTAGTCGTCGCCGGCGTCCTGGTAGGCCTTGGCGACTTCTTCGGCGCCGATGCCGGCGGTGGTGATGAAGCCACCGATGTAGTCGGTTACGCCGCTGTCCTTGGGCGCGACGAAGTCCGCCAGGGAGAAGTTCGGCTTGCCGTCGGTCTTGATGATCTGCTGGCGCAGGTGATGCAGCCGCGCAATCGGCTGGCCATCGTCGCCGTAGACTTCCAGGTCATCGTCCTGCACCTGGTTGGTCGGCCAGAAGCCGAACACGGCACGGGCGCTGATGAGCTTTTCGTCGATCAGCTTCTTGAGCATTTCCTGGGCATCGGCGTACAGCGCGGTGGCGGCTTCACCGACCACTTCGTCTTCGAGGATGCGCGGGAACTTGCCGGCCAGGTCCCAGGAGATAAAGAACGGCGTCCAGTCGATGTATTCGGCCAGCACCTTGAGGTCGATATTGTCCAGCACCTTGGCGCCGGTAAAGGTCGGCACCACCGGGGTGTAGGTGCTCCAGTCGAACTGCGGCTTCTTGGCGATGGCCGCCGGGTAGCTCAGGCGCTCGGTGCGCGCGCTGCGGTTGGAGGTGCGCTCACGCACTTCCACGTACTCTTCGCGGGTACGCTCGACAAAGCCGGCCTTGAGCTCCTTGGACAGCAGTTGCGTGGCCACACCCACCGCGCGCGAGGCGTCGGTGACATACACCACGGCATCATTGCTGTACTTGGGCTCGATCTTCACCGCCGTGTGCGCCTTGGACGTGGTGGCGCCACCGATCATCAGCGGCAGGTAGAAATCCTGGCGCTGCATCTCGCGGGCCACATGCACCATCTCGTCGAGGGACGGCGTGATCAGGCCGGACAACCCGATGATGTCGCACTTCTGCTCCTTGGCCACCTGCAGGATCTTCTCCGCCGGCACCATTACGCCCAAGTCGACGATGTCATAGCCGTTGCAACCCAGTACCACGCCGACAATATTCTTGCCGATGTCGTGTACGTCGCCCTTCACCGTGGCCATCAGGATCTTGCCCTTGGCTTCCGGCTTGTCGCCTTTTTCCAGCTCGATGAACGGGATCAAGTGGGCCACGGCCTGTTTCATCACTCGGGCGGATTTCACCACTTGGGGCAGGAACATTTTGCCGGCGCCGAACAAGTCGCCGACGATGTTCATGCCGGACATCAGCGGGCCTTCGATCACTTCGATCGGGCGCGCGAACGACAGGCGCGATTCCTCGGTGTCTTCAACGATGTGGGTGGTGATGCCTTTGACCAGTGCGTGTTCAAGGCGCTTGTTGACGTCCCAGCCACGCCATTCCTCGGTCTCGGCTTCCTTGACGCTGCCGTCACCCTTGTACTTGTCGGCAATGGCGAGGAGGGCATCGGTGCCTTCCGGGGTGCGGTTGAGCACCACGTCTTCCACGGCGTCGCGCAGCTCGGTCGGAATCTGGTCGTAGATCTCCAACTGGCCAGCGTTGACGATACCCATGGTCAAGCCGTTGCGGATCGCATACAGCAGGAACACCGAGTGGATCGCCTCGCGCACCGGGTTGTTGCCCCGGAACGAGAACGACACGTTGGACACGCCGCCGGAGGTCAGCGCATACGGCAGTTCGTCACGGATATAGGCGCAGGCATTGATGAAGTCGACGGCGTAGTTGTTGTGCTCCTCGATACCAGTGGCGACCGCGAAGATGTTCGGGTCGAAGATGATGTCTTCCGGTGGGAAGCCCACTTCGTTGACCAGGATGTCGTAGGAGCGTTTGCAGATTTCTTTCTTGCGCGCCTCGGTGTCGGCCTGGCCGGCTTCGTCGAACGCCATTACCACCACCGCAGCGCCGTAGCGCTTGCACAGCTTGGCGTGGTGGATGAACTGCTCCACACCTTCCTTCATGCTGATGGAGTTGACGATGCCCTTGCCCTGGATGCACTTCAGGCCAGCTTCGATCACGTCCCACTTGGAGGAGTCGATCATGATCGGTACGCGTGAGATATCAGGCTCGCCGGCAATCAGATTGAGGAAGGTCACCATGGCCTTCTTCGAATCGAGCATGCCCTCGTCCATGTTGATGTCGATCACCTGGGCGCCGGCTTCCACCTGCTGCAAGGCGACTTCCAGGGCTTCGGTGTAGTTGTCCTCGCGGATCAGGCGGGCGAACTTGGCCGAGCCGGTGATGTTGGTGCGCTCACCGACGTTGACGAACAACGAGCTGCGATCGATGGTGAAGGGTTCCAGGCCCGACAGGCGGCAAGCCTTCGGGATATCCGGGATCTGGCGCGGCGCGTAACCGGCCACGGCCTTGGCGATGGCCTCGATGTGGCCCGGCGTGGTACCGCAGCAACCACCGACAATGTTGAGAAAGCCGCTCTGGGCAAACTCTTCGATGACCTTGGCGGTTTGTGACGGCAGCTCATCGTATTCACCGAATTCGTTGGGCAGGCCGGCGTTCGGGTGCGCAGAAACGTGGGTGTTGGCCTTGTTCGACAACTCTTCCAGGTACGGCCGCAGCTCGCTGGCGCCCAGGGCGCAGTTGAGGCCCACGGAAATCGGCTTGGCGTGGGCCACGGAGTTCCAGAACGCTTCGGTGGTCTGGCCCGACAACGTGCGGCCGGAGGCGTCGGTGATGGTGCCGGAGATCATGATCGGCAGTTCGATGTTCAGCGCTTCGAACACCCCTTGCACGGCGAAGATCGCGGCCTTGGCGTTGAGGGTGTCGAAGATGGTCTCGATCAGGATCAGGTCCGCGCCGCCCTCGATCAAACCTTTGGTGGCTTCGGTGTAGTTTTCCACCAGCTCATCGAAGGTCACGTTGCGGTAGCCGGGGTTGTTCACGTCTGGCGACAGCGAGCAGGTGCGGCTGGTCGGGCCGAGCACGCCGGCGACGAAGCGCGGCTTGGCCGGGTTTTCGGCGGTCTTGGCGTCGGCGATCTTGCGCGCCAGGCGCGCGCCTTCTACGTTTAGTTCATAGGCCAGTTCTTCCATGCCGTAATCGGCCATGGAGATGCGCGTGGCGTTGAAGGTGTTGGTTTCGAGGATGTCGGCGCCAGCATCCAGGTAGGCTTTTTCGATGCCGCCGATCACGTCGGGCCGGGTGAGCACCAGCAGGTCGTTGTTACCCTTGACGTCGCTTGGCCAGTCGGCGAAGCGTTTGCCACGGTAGTCCTGCTCTTCCAGTTTATAGCTCTGGATCATCGTGCCCATACCGCCGTCGAGGATCAGGATACGTTCCTTGAGGGCTTGATGAAGGGCTTGCAGACGAACGCTACGATCGGACATGGGACTACTCTGGTCAGGCATTACGGAGGGCGTGGATCATAGCAAACCTGTGCCGATTTAGAGCATGCGCAGGTTTTGCATGAATATCGTTCATGTTGTTGTGGGGGATGGCCCGGTAGAATCACCGGCAATTTTTCAGCGCACGCATTGAATCGGGACCGGATACATGTCACTTCGCCTCATCACCAGCGCCGTCCTGGCACTGGTCGCCTGCCTCGCACAGGCTGACGGACCCGCCCCGGCGATTTCGTATACCCGCGACATTCAACCGATCTTCACCGAAAAATGCGTGGCCTGCCACGCCTGCTACGACTCCGCCTGCCAGCTCAACCTGGGCAGTGCCGAGGGCGCGGCGCGCGGTGCCAGTAAAATGCCGGTGTACGACGGCGAACGCAGCCAGGCCACGCCGACCACCCGCTTGTTTTATGACGCCTTTGGCAAGCAAGCCTGGCAGCAGAAAGGCTTCTATTCGGTACTGGACGCCCAAGGCAGCCAGGCCGCCCTGATGGCGCGCATGCTGGAACTGGGCCACAACGCACCGCTGCAACCCAATGCCAAGTTGCCCGACGACATTGTGCTGGGCCTGAACCGCGAAAACATGTGCGCCATGCCCGGCGAGTTCAATGCCTACGCGGGTGCCCATCCCAAGGAAGGCATGCCGCTGGCGGTAACGGGACTGACCGACCAGCAGTACCAGACCCTGCAACGCTGGCTCGCGTCGGGTGCGCCAATAGATGAACAAGGCCTGGCCCCCAGCGCCCGGGAAGCCCTGCAAGTGCAGCAGTGGGAGAACCTGTTCAACCAGCCCGGCGCCCGCGAAAGCCTGGTGGCGCGCTGGTTGTTCGAGCATTTGTTCCTTGCCCACATTTACTTCGAGAATGGCGAGCCGGGGCATTTCTTCCAGTGGGTGCGTTCGCGTACGCCGAGCGGTCAACCCATCGACCTGATCGCCACGCGCCGTCCCAATGATGATCCGGGCACCCAGGTGTACTACCGCCTATGGCCGGTGCAGGGCGTGATTGTGCATAAGACCCACATTACGTACCCATTCAGTGCCGACAAGATGGCGCGCATCAAAGCGCTGTTCTACGCCGGTAACTGGCAGGTCAACGCCTTGCCGGGCTACGGCCCTGGCCGGCGCGCCAACCCCTTCGAAACCTTCGAGGCCATCCCGGCCAAGGCGCGTTACCAGTTCATGTTGGATAACGCCGAGTACTTTGTGCGCACCTTTATTCGCGGGCCGGTGTGCCGTGGGCAGATCGCCACGGACGTGATCCGCGATAACTTCTGGACCCTGTTCCAAGACCCGGACCACGACCTGTACATCACCGACGCGCGCTATCGCGGCCAGGCCACGCCCTTGCTGGCCATGCCGGGGCAGAACGATGACGTGGGCAGTGTGCTCAGCCTGTGGCTGGCCTACCGCGACAAACGCAATGAATACGAGGCCCTGCGCCGTGACAGTTACGCCGACCTGCCGCCACCGAGTTGGTCGAGCCTGTGGGCGGGCAATGACAATGCCTTGCTGAGCATTTTCCGCCACTTCGACAGCGCCTCGGTGACCAAAGGGCTGATTGGCGAGGTGCCGCAGACGATGTGGCTGTTTGACTACCCGTTGCTGGAGCGCACGTATTACCAGTTGGCGGTGAATTTTGATGTGTTTGGCAACGTGTCGCACCAGGCCCAGACCCGGTTGTACTTCGACTTGATCCGCAATGGCGCCGAGCAGAACTTTCTACGCTTGATGCCGGCCGATTCGCGCGAAGGTTTTATGGATGACTGGTACCAGAACAGTGGCAAGCTCAAGCTGTGGCTGGATTACGAGGCTATCGATGACGACAAACCTACTGGGCTGCACCTGGACGAAAACGATCCGAAGCGCGATTTTGCCAATCAGCTGCTCAGCCGTTACGGCGATTTGAACGCCAGTCCGGATCCGATCAATCGCTGTAGCGGTGCTTATTGCTCGCGTGACGGTGTTGATCCGGCCTTGCAGGATGCGGAGCAGGCGCTAAGTCGCTTGACCTCACGGCCGGCTGCTGGGCTCAAGGTGATCGATCAATTACCTGAAGCGACCATGCTGCGGGTTGAAACCGCCAACGGCAAACGCGTGGTCTACAGCATGTTGCGCAACCGCGCCCACAGTAATGTGGCGTTTCTCTTGGGTGAGGCTTACCGCTACCAGCCAGGGCTGGATACGGTGACGATTTATCCGGGTGTGCTGAGTAGCTACCCGAACTTCATGTTCAATATTCCGGCCCAGGAAGTGCCTGAGTTCGTGGCTGAAATGGAACAGGCCAAGGATGCCAAGCGTTTCGAGAAGATTGTGGATCGCTGGGGAGTGCGACGCAGTCATCCGTTGTTCTGGCAGTACTTTCACGATTTATCGCAATACATTCGCGAAACCCTGCCGGTGGAAGAAGGGGTATTGGACATGAACCGCTATGAAAACCTATAACTAAGGGCAGTGATCCAGTCATCTCTCTGAGCGGGTGCTGAAGCGGTCGGATATCTATCTTGCGGGAGTGGAACAGGTATTCCGATCATGTTGATTTCAGTACAGGCGCTACGGGCGCTGGCGGCGTGGGTGGTGGTGGGGCATCACTTCATGGGGACGTTTTTCGATTATGAGGCACATAACCCTCTGGAGTTCGTGTTCGCCGATAAGGGCGGTATAGGGGTCGACGTATTCTTTGTCATCAGCGGCCTTGTGATTTTCCTGGCGACCGCTGACAAGTCACTGACGCCCAGGCAATTCATACTGATGCGAGTGGCCAGGATAGTTCCAGCGTACTGGTTCTATACCCTGGTCACGGCTGTAGTCATCGCGGTCGTCCCCTCGATGTTTCCAGATGATCATCTCGAACTGGGTCATGCGCTCATGTCGCTGTTGTTTCTCTGCGCTGAAAACCCAGGGGGCTATGGGGTCTACCCGCTGCTGAATGTCGGCTGGACCCTGAACTTCGAGATGCTGTTCTATGCCCTGTTTGCCATCGCCTTAATGGTTCCCCCGTCATATCGGTTGTGGGTGGTGGCGGTGCTACTGTTTCTCGTGTGCTACATCGGTCCTGGGCTCGACTTGACCAGCGACTTTTATCGTCAGGACATGGTTTTTGAATTCCTGATGGGCGTTGTGATCGGCATGCTGTACCGCCGCGGCCTGTTTCGGCCCAGGGCATGGCTGCCGTTGTTGGGAATCGTGGTGGCTTGTGCGGCGATTTACCAGGGGGCCGATATACCGCGCGTGCTGGAGTGGGGGGTGCCCAGCGCGATGTTGGTGATGAGTTTTGTGATGCTGGAGCCTTTCTTTCAAGGCTCTCGCTTTATTAAGATTCTCGGTGATTGTTCCTATTCGGTGTATTTGCTCCACGACCTGGTGCTGTGTGCTGGACGATGGGTTGTCGGACACACTGGAATAAGCCCCTACTTGATATTGCCTGTTTGCATCGTACTGACGGCATCTGGCGCCTTTTACAGCTATCACTGGCTGGAAAAGGGTACATACCTCAGGCTCAAGCGTTGGTTTGGCGTGGAGGTTCCGATTGTCCTTTCCCGACAAAAATACTAGGACTTTGTACCAACGTAATATTTTGGCGTAAACTGCCGGCAAGCCTGTGAGGAGTTTCCATGACTGCCATAACCATTACCGACGCCGCCCACGATTACCTGGCTGACCTGCTGTCCAAGCAGAACACCCCAGGTATCGGCATCCGCGTCTTTATCACCCAGCCCGGCACCCAATACGCTGAAACGTGCATTGCCTACTGCAAGCCAGGGGAAGAGAAGCCTGAAGACACCGCCCTGGGGCTCAAAAGCTTCACCGCGTACATCGATGCCTTCAGCGAAGCCTTCCTTGACGACGCTGTGGTCGACTACGCCACCGACCGCATGGGCGGCCAGTTGACCATCAAGGCGCCAAACGCCAAGGTGCCGAACGTCAACGCTGACAGCCCGGTCAACGAGCGCATCAACTATTACCTGCAAACCGAGATCAACCCTGGGCTCGCCAGCCACGGTGGTCAGGTCAGTCTGATCGACGTGGTCGAAGACGGCATTGCCGTGCTCAAGTTCGGCGGCGGCTGCCAGGGCTGTGGCCAGGCGGACGTGACTTTGCGTGAAGGCATCGAGCGCACCTTGCTTGAGCGCATTCCGGAGCTCAAGGGTGTACGTGACGTGACCGACCACACGCAGAAAGAAAACGCCTACTACTGAGTAAGGTGTTCACTGCAAACAGAAAAACGGCGCCCCGTGAGCGCCGTTTTTTATGCTTTAAATTCAGCGTCTTACGCCGTCTATCTAACGCTGAAGATTAACTGTAGGAGCCGGCTTGCCGGCGATAGCGGCGTGTCAGTCAACAGAGTCGGCAGCAGATACGCCGCGATCTCTGGCTAGCCAGCTCCTACATTATCAAAATATTCACATATATCAGTGAGTTGCGGCTATTTTATGAGGTTGTTTGTCATGGTCGATAAAGGTGTGCATGCCCGGCCCGATACAACGAAGACTCACTGAAACTATCATTGGCCAGCACCCGACCCACCACAATCAATGCCGTACGTCGAAACCCTTTTGCCGCCACTTTCTCGGCAATGTCATCGAGGGTGCCGACTGCCCAATCCTGATCCGGCCAGGTCGCGCGATGCACCACGGCAATCGGACAATCCGCGCCATAGTGCGGCAGCAGTTCGGCGACGATTTTATCCAGGTGGTTGACCCCCAGGTGGATCGCCATGGTTGTGGCATGCCGGGCCAGGCTGTCGAAGTCTTCACCGGCCGGCATGCTGGTTTTATCCGCGTAGCGGGTCAGGATCACGCTCTGGGCGATGTCGGGCAGGGTCAATTCCGTTTCCAGCAGCGCCGCACAGGCTGCCACGGCAGTGACCCCTGGGATGATCTGGAACGGAATGCCTAGTTCGCGCAAGTGTCGGATCTGTTCACCAATTGCCCCATACAGGCTCGGGTCACCGGAGTGCACGCGGGCCACATCCTGCCCTTTTGCGTGGGCGGCCTTGATCAGGTCGATGATCTGTTCCAGATGCAATTCGGCGCTATTGACCAGGATTTCGGCCTGATGACCTTCCAGCACCGCCGCTGGCACCAGTGAACCGGCGTAGATGATCACCGGGCAACTGCGGATCAGCCGCTGGCCTTTGACGGTGATCAATTCCGGGTCGCCGGGGCCTGCGCCGATGAAGTAGACGGTCATGGTAATTCCTGTCGAAAAACGGGCGAGCATGAATGTTATTCATGATCGGGGCGGGCGATTATCGGGATTTTAGCCGGCGCACGCCAATGCAAAGGTCGCTTGGGAGGTTTTTCTGCGGGTGATCAGCAGGCGGGCAGGGGCGTGACCGAGGTGTTCAGCCAGGGCCAAAGCGGCGCTTTCAGCGATGCCGTAACAGCCGGTATGGGCAAAAACCACCTCGGATTTGTGGCTCAGGCGGTTTTCGAAAACCGCCAGTTGCTCGGCGCTGAAACACTGCAACGGCAGGTCCAGTGCTTTGGCCAGCGCCAGCAGGCCTGGTTCATCCTGTTTGCGATCGATACTGGCCAGCGCGGTGATGCGCTGGCGCTCGATATCGCCCTCGGCGAGGGCCGCATCAAACAGGGCCTGCAAGGCGTGGACATCACAACCGCGCTGGCAGCCCAGGCCGACCACCAGGATCATGCCGCGTATTGATCGTCACGGTTGCGGCGGAACAGCCACGCACTGATCAGGCCAAGGGCCAGCCAGAATGCGACGTTGGTCAACTGCGAAGCGATCTTGAACTGGGCTTCCAGGGCTTCCGGGGCCAGCATCGAGTGTACTTCTGGCTGTGGAGCACCGATCACGTGCGGCACCACCAGGATCGCCACGCCCAGCGCTTTGAGCAGCCAGTTGCGACCGAACACAATCAGCGCGATACCGGCGGCGGTCGACGCGGCAGTGCCGATCCACCAGATCTGCCGTTGCGCCAGGTCAGCCGCGGCGGTGCCTGGCAGCTCTGGCGGCAGGCCCAAGGTTGGCGCCAGCACAAAGGTTGCGTAACCCGCCAGGCCCCAGAGCAGGCCTTGCGCCGTACGGGTCGGCGCACGCAGGGTGTACAGGCCGGCCAGCATCAACGCAAAACCGACCGCGACTACCAAGTTGCCGCCGGTGGTGGACAGCACGCGTTGCCAGCCATCTTCGGGTTCCCAGGCTTCGGCGTCGTGGGTGTGGGCGGCGGCGCCCTCGGTGTGTGCATGGGCCACTTCGGTGGCGGCCGGGGCGTTTTCGTAGGTTTCCGCCTGCAGAATCAGCGGGGCGACCCAGAAGCTTTGCAACAGGGTCAGCAGCAGGGCAGCCAGAAGACCGGTGAAACCTGCGGTTTGCGCGATACGCTTGATCATGTCGGCAGGTCTCAGTGGCACGGGAACGCGGCGCTGTGGCGGGTATCGTGGGCGGCGTTGTGCACGGCCTCGATGTGCGAGAAACCGGCGAAGTACACCAGGCACGCGCCGAGGATCGACGCGCCGATGGCGGCGGTCAGGCGTTGGCTCAGGGTGGCGGAGCTGCTGGCGGTGTGCGAGGTGCTGCTGATGATCGACATGGCGCGTCCCTTCTGGGTGTCAGGGTGAAACGAGCGCATGAAAACCCCGCGAGCCGGGCACGCAGGGTTTAAACAGCGCCCGCCCACCGCGGGTTTGTTATCTGATTTTTTCGGGCCGGTCTCCGGGCTTGCGAGGGGCATTGCGCCTATTAAGCGTCGCCTTCCCATGCCTTGGAGGCACAGTGGATCTGACACTTCGCTCGCTTACCGTTGCGGGGGCAGCACCGGACTGGTCATATCGCTATGACGCACCGGTTTCCCGTTTCACCCTGTGAGGGGCACCCGAAACAAGATGTGTAGGAGAGCATGGGGGTGGGAGGGGAGTCAATTGGGTTGTTGGGGGCATATCCGTTGTTTAGGTAACGGCGGCTTATGGTTCCGCTCTTACAGCGGGTCACTTTTGGAAAGGCCCAAAAGTAACCAAAAGGCCTTCGCCCCAACACTCGGCACCTCGCCTAGGCTCGGTGTGCCCTCACTCCGGCTTGAATCCGTGGGCCGCCGCGATGGGCCATCCTTGGCCCAGCGCGGCTAACCCGGCGTCCTGCCGGGTTACCCACGGATTCAACCCTGCGTTCGGCCAGCGTGTTTGACGGGGCGCCTCAGATCAAGAGCGACTCGCTTCGCATCGTAGATACGCTTTTCGTTTTCTGTAGGAGCCGGCTTGCCGGCGAAAAACGTGAGACCGCCGCGTTTTGTCTGATTCCCCGCGTCATCGTTGAAGACCATCGCCGGCAAGCCGGCTCCTACAAGACCGCGTTTGATTTTGCCTTTGCTTTACACCACTCAAGCCGGCTGTCAGGCCGCTGTGCTTTTGATTTTGATCTTAGGCGCCCCGTCAAACACGCTGGCCGGAATTCGGCAGGGATTTGGGGGGTAAACCGGCAGGGATGCCGGTTTAGCCGCCCCGCGCCATGGATGGCGCGTGGCGGCGGCCCCCCAAATCACTGTCGGATTACGGGCATACCGAGCCTAGGCGAGGTACCGAGTGTTGGGGCAAGAGCGCTTTGGTTACTTTGCCGCTTTTGCAAAGTGACCCGCCGTAAGGGCGGAACCATAAGCGGCCATTACCGCAGCAACGGATATGTACCCCAACCCAAACCCCATCATTGACCATCCCCCAAGCACTGCGTAGCCTTGCACCCTCGAGGTTCTTCAGCCCAGGCCGAAGCTAAGAAGGGAACGCGGTCCAAGCCGCGGCTGCCCCCGCAACTGTAAAGGGTTCATCTGACTGCCACGCCACTGCCATTACAGCGGGAAGGCGCAGCCAGCGCCGGTCGCAAGACCCGCAAGCCCCAAGCCAGGAGACCTGCCTCGCAACCGATTTTCCAATTCAACCGGGCGGGGTGATCCGGTGACGAAATCCGCTGCTGCGCGCCGTCGCAGGGCCTATCGTCCCGTATGCCCGCCCCCAAGGGCATCCGATGAAAACACTGGCCAAACTCCCCGTCACCATCGTTACCGGCTTCCTCGGCTCGGGCAAGACCACCTTGCTGCGCCATATGCTCGACAACGCCCAGGGCCGCCGTATCGCGGTGATCGTCAATGAATTCGGCGAGTTGGGCATCGACGGTGAAATCCTCAAGCAGTGCTCCATCGGTTGCACCGAAGAAGAAGCCAACGGCCGCGTCTATGAGCTGGCCAACGGCTGCCTGTGCTGCACCGTGCAGGAAGAATTCTTCCCGGTGATGCGCGAACTGGTCGCCCGTCGTGGTGACCTCGACCATATCCTCATTGAAACCTCCGGCCTGGCCCTGCCAAAACCGTTGGTACAAGCCTTCCAGTGGCCGGAAATCCGCAGCGCCTGCACCGTTGACGCGGTGATCACCGTGGTCGACAGCCCGGCAGTGGCCGCAGGCACCTTCGCGGCGTTCCCGGACCAGGTTGATGCCCAGCGCAAACTTGACCCGAACCTGGACCACGAATCACCCCTGCACGAGCTGTTCGCCGACCAGTTGGCCAGCGCCGACCTGGTGATCCTCAACAAGAGCGACTTGATCAGCCCCGAAGACCTGGCTCGCGTGCGCCTGGAAGTCGCCGAAGAACTGCCACCCGCGGTGAAGATCATTGAAGCCAGCAGCGGTCGCCTGCCGCTGGACGTGTTGATCGGCCTGGGTGCAGGCTCCGAAGAACACATCGACGGACGCCACAGCCATCACGATCATCATCACGAAGGTGAAGACGATCACGATCACGACGCCTTCGATTCCATCTCCATCGACCTGCCGCAAGCCGACGAAGCGCTGCTGCTCGACGCCCTGACGCAACTGGTGGTGCAGCACGGCATCTTGCGCGTCAAAGGCTTCGCCGCCATCCCGAACAAGCCGATGCGCCTGCTGATCCAGGGCGTGGGCACGCGTTTCGACAAGCACTTCGACCGTGCCTGGAGCGCTGACGAGCCGCGCATCACGCGCCTGGTGCTGATCGGTCAGGACCTCGACGCGGCCGGCCTTGAAGCGCAACTGCGCGCCGCCCTCAGCGTTTAACCCATGCACCTGCTCAGGACCCAGCCCGGTGGTTTCGTCTCGGACGACAATATTGCCGACCTTGGCCAGACCCCCGCTGAACTGGTGATCCTGTGCAGCGGTGATTCCAGCCTGGCGCTGCTGGCCGAAGCGGCCCAGCAGTTACCCGACGACTACCCCAGCTTTCGCTTGGCCAACCCGATGCAGGTGCAGAACCATGCCTCGGTCGACCTGTATGTCGATGAGGTGCTGCGCCATGCCAAGGTCATCCTGATTTCGCTGCATGGTGGCATCGGTTATTGGCGCTACGGCATCGAGCGCCTGGTGGAGTTGGCCGAGCGTGGCGTGCAGCTGATTCTGGTGCCGGGGGATGATCGCCCGGACCCGGAACTCAGCGGGTTGAGCACCGTCGGCGCCGAAGCGCGTGATCGCCTCTGGCACTTCCTGCGCCAGGGCGGCCTAGGCAATGCGCTGGATTTTTATCGCTGCCTGGCCAGTGCCTACCTGGGCCGTGACTACGCCTGGGCGGAGCCGCAGACCCTGCCGCGCACGGCGATTTATCATCCGCGCCACGCTAACGCCCGCCTGAATGATTGGCAGGCCGACTGGAATGCCGACTGGCCGGTGGCGGCGGTGCTGTTCTATCGCTCCCATTTGCAAGCGGCCAATACCGGTTTTATCGACGTGTTCTGCCAGCGCTTGCAGGCCGCGGGGCTTAACCCGTTGCCGATGGCGGTGGCCAGTTTGAAAGAGCCCGGCTGTCTGGCGGTGGTCGAGGACTGGCTGGATGAGGTGGGTGCGGCGGTGATCCTGAACACCACCGGCTTCGCCCAGTCCAGCCCCGAAGCGCCGCACTTGCGGCCGTTTCGCCGCAATATCCCGGTGATCCAGGCCATTTGCGCCCAGGACAACCAACCTGGTTGGGAAGCCAGCGAGCAAGGCCTCGGCCCGCGTGACTTGGCCATGCACATCGCCCTGCCGGAGCTGGATGGACGGATCATCAGCCGGCCAATCAGCTTCAAGGACCTGGCCTGGCGCAGCGAGCGCAGCCAGTCGGATGTGGTGTGCTACCGCGCCGCGCCCGAGCGCATGGATTTTGTCGCGGAACTGGCGCGACGCTGGGTCGAGTTGGCGCGAGTGCCGAATGCGCACAAGCGCATCGCGCTGATCCTTGCCAACTACCCGACCCGCGACGGTCGGATTGGCAATGGCGTGGGCCTCGATACCCCAGCGGCCGCACTGAATATTTTGCGTGCCCTGCAGGCTGAAGGCTATCCGCTGCCGGAGACCTTGCCCGACAGTGGCACGGCGCTGATCCACGAGTTGCTCGGCGGCGTCACCAACGACCTCGACAGCCTCGACCTGCGCCCGTGCCATCAAAGCCTGGGCCTGGACGACTACGCGGCGATGTTCGCTCGCCTGCCCGAAGCCAATCGGCAGGCCGTACTGGAACGCTGGGGCACGCCACAAAACGATCCGATGTTCCGTGATGGCCGCATGATGATCGCTGGCCTGCGCCTGGGCCTGACCTTTGTCGGTATCCAGCCGGCCCGGGGTTATCAAGTGGACGCCAGCGCGGTGTACCACGACCCGGACCTGGTGCCGCCCCACGCGTACCTGGCGTTCTACTTTTGGCTGCGCCACACCTACGGCGCCCATGGCGTGATCCATGTGGGCAAGCACGGCAACCTCGAATGGCTGCCCGGCAAAGGCGTGGGGCTGTCGGAAAACTGCTGGCCCGACGCGCTGCTGGGGCCGCTGCCGAATATCTATCCCTTTATCGTCAACGACCCGGGCGAGGGCGCCCAGGCCAAGCGACGCACCCAGGCGGTGATCATCGACCACCTGATGCCGCCGCTGACCCGTGCCGAGACCTATGGCCCGCTGCGTGACCTGGAGCTGTTGGCGGACGAGTATTACGACGCCCAGTTGCTGGATCCGCGCCGCGCCCTGGAATTGCAGAAAGACATCCTCAAGTTGGTGCGCGAAACCCGTATCGACCAGGAACTGGAGCTGGAAAGCGACGCCGATGCCGCCGTGTGGCTGCCGCGCCTGGACACTTACCTGTGCGACTTGAAGGAGTCGCAAATCCGCGACGGCCTGCATATCTTTGGCGAGTCGCCCGAGGGGCGTTTGCGTATCGACACCTTGCTGGCATTGCTGCGCATCCCGCGGGGCGATGGCCGTGGCCCGCAGTCGAGCTTGCTGCGGGTGCTGGCCAAGGCCTTCGACCTGGGCTTTGACCCCCTCGATTGCGCCCTGGCCGAGCCGTGGACAGGACGGCGCCCGTTGGTGCTGCAGAAGATCGACGGGCAGTTGTGGCGCACCGCCGGCGATACCCGCGAACGCCTGGAGCTGTACGCCGCGCGCTTGATCGAGCAGGCGCTGGAAGGGCCACTTGAACAGTTGGAAGAGCCCGGCTGGGAGGATGTGAAAGCCGTGATCGAAAGCCTGCGTATCGTCGTGGCGCCACGCCTGGACGCGTGTGGTCCGGCGGAAATGCGTGGGCTGCTCGATGCCTTGAGCGGCCGTTTTGTGCCCGCTGGCCCTAGCGGTGCGCCGAGTCGCGGGCGTCTGGATGTGCTGCCGACCGGGCGCAACTTTTTCAGCGTCGACGTGCGCAACCTGCCCACCACCACCGCGTGGCGCATCGGTTTCCAGTCGGCCAACCTGATTCTTGAGCGACACCTGCAAGACCATGGCGACCACCTGCGCCAACTTGGCCTGTCGGTATGGGGCACCGCCACCATGCGCACCGGCGGCGATGATATCGCCCAGGCCATGGCGCTGATGGGCGTGCGCCCGGTGTGGGCGACGGGCAGCCAGCGGGTGGATGACTTTGAAATCCTGCCGATCAGCCTGCTCGACCGGCCGCGCGTAGACGTGACGCTGCGGGTGTCGGGCTTTTTCCGGGATGCCTTCGCCAACCTGATCCGCCTGTTCGATGCCGCCGTGCAAGCGGTGGCCGCGCTCGACGAGCCGGACGACATGAACCCGCTGGCGGCCAAGGTGCGCAGTGAGCGCGAGGCGTTGCTCAAGTCCGGCCTGGACGACGAGGCCGCTGCGAAACAGGCCGGTTGGCGCATCTTCGGCGCCAAGCCCGGTGCCTATGGCGCGGGCGTGCAGGGCGCGGTCGACGGTCGCCTGTGGCAAAGCCGCGAAGACTTGGCCGAGGTCTACCTGAACTGGGGCGGCTACGCCTATGGCGGTTCCGACGAAGGCACCGCCGCCCGCGAGCAATTCGCCCAGCGTCTGAGCCAGGTGCAGGCTGTGTTGCAGAACCAGGACAACCGCGAGCACGACCTGCTCGATTCCAATGATTACTACCAATTCCAGGGCGGCATGCTTGCTGCCGTGGAAACCCTGAGCGGCGATAAGGCTGCCAGCTATCATGGCGACCACAGCCAGCCCGACCTGCCGAAGATCCGCACCTTGAAGGAAGAGCTGAACCGGGTGATCCGTTCCCGCGCCGCCAACCCCAAGTGGATCGAAGGCGTGAAGCGCCATGGTTATAAAGGTGCGTTCGAGATGGCGGCGACCGTGGACAACCTGTTCGCCTTCGACGCCACCACCGCGCTGATAGACGACCACCAATATGCGCTGTTGGCCGACGCCTATCTGCTCGACCCCGATACCCGGGCCTTTGTGCAACAGCACAACCCCGACGCGCTGCGCGACATGACCGAGCGCATGCTCGAAGCCCAGCAGCGTGGCATGTGGCAGGAACCGGGGGCGTACCGCGAGGCGTTGGAAAACTTGTTGCTGGATATCGAAGAGGATGGCTGAAGGCAAGCTTGTTGTGGTGAGCGGGCTTGCCCCGCGCTGGGCTGCGAAGCGGCCCCAAAACCGGACACCGCATTTAGCCAGGAAGAATCCGTTTAGCTTTATTGGGGCTGCTACGCAGCCCAGCGCGGGGCAAGCCCGCTCACGACAGTGTGGTTGCTTGTGTCGCAGAATTTGAAGAGGGATCGTATGACTGATATTCCCCATTTTCCGCTGTCCGCCGTAGTCGGCGCCGATGACCTGAAACTGGCGCTGTGCCTGACCGCCATCGACCCGAAGATCGGCGGTGTGCTGATCGAAGGCCCGCGCGGCATGGCCAAGTCGACTTTGGCGCGTGGTTTGGCGGACCTGCTGGCCAGTGGTCAATTCGTGACTTTGCCCCTGGGCGCGACTGAAGAGCGCCTTGTCGGCACGCTGGACCTGGATGCTGCATTGGGCGAGGGCCGGGCGCAGTTTTCGCCCGGCGTATTGGCCAAGGCGGATGGCGGCGTGCTGTACGTCGATGAGGTCAACCTGCTGCCCGATCATTTGGTGGATTTGCTGCTGGACGTGGCCGCCAGCGGCACCAATCTGATCGAGCGTGACGGGATTTCCCATCGCCATTCGGCGCGGTTCGTGCTGATCGGCACCATGAACCCGGAGGAGGGCGAGTTGCGTCCGCAACTGCTCGACCGTTTCGGTTTCAACGTGGCGTTGAGCGGGCAGACCTTGCCGGCCGAGCGTGGGCAGATTATTCGTCGGCGCTTGGATTTCGACAGCGACCCGGCGGCGTTCTGCGCGCAATGGGAAATGTCACAGGCGGCGTTGCGCGAACGCTGCACTCAAGCGCGGGCACAACTGGACACTATCGCGCTGGACGACGAGGCGCTGGCAAGGATCACCGAACGGTGCTTCGCGGCGGGCGTCGACGGTTTGCGTGCGGACTTGGTCTGGTTGCGCGGCGCTCGGGCCCATGCCGCCTGGCGTGGCGCCAGTGCGATCGCCGAGGAAGATATCGAAGCGGTGGCCGAGTTTGCCCTGCGCCATCGTCGCCAGGAACAAGCCCCATCGTCCAACCCGCCCAGTGAAGGGCAGTCGCCCAAATCTTCCGACGCTTCGCCAGGCCAAGGCCAGTGGGGCGACATGCCCGCTCCGGCCCTGCCCACGGGGGCGCGCCGGGAAGTCCCCACCTGGCCAAAAAAGCCCTAGGCATTCGCCCCCGGCCTGACACGGGGACGGATGCCCGCCCCAAGGCAGGGCGACTGGACAGCGGCAGGCACGGTAAGGCGCGCAGCGCGAAGCAGGGGACGATCAATTGGCCCGGCACCTTGCTCGGTGGCCGGCCGCAAGCCCGTGAGGATCTGCTTTATCACCTGCGCAGTCGTTCGGCCCATGAGCTCTGGTTGGTGATTGTCGATGCGTCGGCATCCACCCGGCGGCATCGTGCGCTCACCGATGCCAAGGGTTTGTTGGCGCAATTGTTCGATGACGCTTACCGCCAGCGGGCGCGGATGGCGTTGTTGACGGCCAGCGGGCACTCGCCCAAATGGCAGGTACAGGGGTTGAAGGCGGCGAAGGGCTTGGCGGACTGGCTGGATCAATTGGGCGCGGGCGGTGGTACGCCGTTGCTCGCGGCGTTGACCGAGGCCGGGGCGTGGTTGACGCTGCGCCGCAAGCGGTATCCGGCTGAACAACAGCGGCTGCTGGTGATCACTGACGGGCGACTCAAGGACATCGCCGGGTTGCCGTTGCTGGAGTGTCCGGGGCTGTTGGTGGATATCGAGCGCGGGCCCATCAGGTTGGGTCGGGCTCGGGAGTTGGCGGTGGGGTTGCAGCTGGACCATCGGCATATTGACGATTAGCTATTGCCCGGCACGTTGGGCCAAAGGTCCGCCACCAGGAACAGCCGCTCGGCTTCCTCCCAATCCTGATCGACTTGAACCATCCGCACCAACAACTGCGCCGGCGCCATGGGATCCAGCTGCGCCAGCCAGCCCCTCATCTGTTCTTCACTCCAGACTTCATCCGTCGGGTAATGCGCCGGCGCCAACCACGCATGCCTGGGCAGGGGCTGCCAGCGGCCGGGCGGACTTTGGCTGACAAACGCTGGCCAATCACGCTGATGCAACCAGCGCCCACGTAAATGCTGTGGATGGGCACCCATGGGGGCTTGGGCCTCGCCAGGCCAGGGGTACAACAGATAGCCGCCCAGCCACAAATGCGCATCGAAATGCTGGATATCCAGTGCCGCCAGGGCCTCCTGGCTTTCCGCCCGCGCCGATATCGGCAACTGATGCTGGGCCAGGTGCGCCAGCTTGCGGTCCAGTCGGTCATGACAACCCGGCCCCAGCCATTGCGCGGTGTCCTCACCGTTACCGTCCTGCGGGCCGAGGTACAGTTTGATTGCCAGCTCCAGATGATGCACGCCGTCACGGTCGCGCAGCAGCATGTCCAGCTCGCCGAGGGTATGCCCGGCGCGGCGGATCGGCAGGTTGGCCGCCAACAGTTCCACGCCCGGCGCATGCTGTACGGCGAACTGCCACAGGCGCTCGTAATACAGGCCCAGGCGCCGGGTGCGTGACTGGTTCAGCCACTGCTGCAAGGCGCTGCTGTCCTGATCGAGCTGGCGCAGCCAGCGCTCCAGCAGGTGCGGCGCCTGCACCCAGTCACTGCCGGCCAGCGGGTGGCGCTGCGGCCACGGTGTTTGCGCGAGCATCGGCGGGGCGAGCATTACCCACGCCAGGTCGCGCACTTCGGGGTGGCGCAGCTGGCGGGGCAGGTTGTGCAGATCCGGGAACACAGTCATGGTCCGAGCATAGCCTTTTCAGTGTCGTGCGGGTGGATGAGAACCCTTGTCATCAAGGCTTCACGGCGACAAAGGATTTTGCCTGGGACGGCCTTTCGCCCATAATCGTTCTTTTTTGCCACACCCCACATCCCGCAGGAGCCCCATGGAGCAATTTCGCAATATCGGCATTATCGGTCGCCTGGGCAGTACCCAGGTGTTGGACACCGTCCGCCGGCTGAAAAAGTTCCTGCTGGAACGCCACCTGCATGTGATCCTCGAAGACACCATCGCTGAAATCCTGCCGGGCCACGGCTTGCAAACCTCGTCGCGCAAGATGCTAGGCGAAGTCTGCGACATGGTCATCGTGGTCGGCGGCGACGGCAGCCTGCTCGGCGCCGCCCGTGCCCTGGCGCGGCACAACGTACCGGTGCTGGGGATCAACCGGGGTAGCCTGGGTTTCCTCACCGATATCCGTCCCGATGAGTTGGAAGTCGAAGTCGCCAAGGTACTCGACGGCCATTACTTGGTGGAAAACCGCTTCCTGCTGCAAGCCGAAGTGCGCCGCCACGGCGAAGCCATCGGCCAGGGCGATGCCTTGAATGATGTGGTGCTGCACCCCGGCAAGTCGACGCGGATGATCGAGTTCGAACTCTATATAGACGGCCAATTCGTGTGCAGCCAGAAGGCCGACGGCCTGATCGTCGCCACGCCCACCGGCTCCACGGCCTACGCGCTGTCGGCAGGTGGGCCGATCATGCATCCCAAGCTGGATGCCATTGTGATCGTGCCGATGTATCCCCATATGTTGTCGAGCAGGCCCATCGTGGTCGACGGCAACAGTGAGCTGAAAATCGTGGTCTCCAAAGACATGCAGATCTACCCGCAGGTGTCCTGCGACGGTCAGAACCATTTCACCTGCGCCCCCGGTGACACCATCACCGTGAGCAAGAAGGCACAGAAGTTGCGGTTGATCCACCCGCTGGACCACAACTACTACGAAGTGTGCCGCACCAAGCTGGGCTGGGGCAGCCGCTTGGGGGGTGGAGGCGACTGATGCTCGATCCCGCGCGTAGCTACGACCTGATTGGTGACGTGCACGGTTGCGCCCACACCCTTGAGCACTTGCTCGACCTGCTGGGCTACCACAAGCAGGGCGGCACCTGGCGTCATCCGTCGCGCATGGCGGTGTTCCTCGGCGATATCATTGACCGCGGCCCACGCATCCGCGAGGCGCTGCATATCGTCCACGACATGACCGAGGCTGGCCAGGCGCTGTGCATCATGGGCAACCACGAGTTCAACGCCCTGGGTTGGACCACACCGGCGCCGCCGGGCAGTGGCAAGCAGTTCGTGCGCGAGCACAACCCACGGCATGCACGGTTGATCCAGGAGACCCTGACCCAGTTCGAACACCACCCGGCGGACTGGCATGACTTCCTCGGCTGGTTCTATGACATGCCGCTGTTCGTCGACGCTGGGCGCTTCCGCGTGGTGCATGCGTGCTGGGACGACGGCTTTATCCAGCCGCTGCGCGCGACCTTCCCGGACGGTTGCATCGACCAGCACTTCCTGCAGGCCGCCGCCGTGCCGGGCAGTTTTGCCTGCAACGCCTTCGACCGCCTGCTGCGCGGTACCGACATGCGCCTGCCGCACGGCCTTACGCTGACCGGTGGCGATGGCCTGACGCGCTCGTTCTTTCGCACCAAGTTCTGGGAAGACGACCCCAAGACCTACGGCGATATCGTGTTCCAGCCCGACGCCTTGCCGGAGCCAGTGGCGCGTACGCCGTTGTCGTCCACCGAAAAGAATTCCCTGCTGCGCTACGGCGTCGACGAACCGTTGTTGTTCGTCGGCCATTACTGGCGCAGCGGCAAACCGGCGCCGATCCGCGAGAACCTGGCGTGCCTGGACTACAGCGCCGTGCTGTACGGCAAGCTGGTGGCTTATCGCCTGGATCAGGAAACCCGCCTGGATCCGAATAAATTCGTATGGGTCGACGTAGAGCGACCCGAGGTTATCAAATGAGTGCTGTGGCGGTATTACGCCTGCCCTTGAGCGTCGACCTGGGCGGCTTTGTCCAGTTGCTGCAACGCATGCAAGTGCCCCATCGTGTCAGCGAAGAGGCGGGTGAGCAGGTGTTGTGGGTGCCCGAGAACATCAGCGACGACGTGCGCGTGCTTTACCAACGCTTTCCTGCGGGTGACCCGGACCAGCAACTGGACATTCCCGAGCAGGCGCCGATCAAGCGCCCTGGGTTTCTCCAGCAACTGCGGCACAGCCCGTTAACCGCGTTGGTGCTGCTGGCAAGCATCATCGTCGGCGCCGTGACCTTGCTCGGTGAAAACCTGCAAGCCATGAGTTGGCTGACGTTCCTGCAGTTCCGCATCGTCGGCGAGTACATCCAGTTCACACCGCTGGCCGACAGCCTGGCGGCGGGGCAGTGGTGGCGGCTGGTCACGCCGATGCTGATCCACTTTGGCATCCTGCACCTCGCCATGAATGGCATGTGGTACTGGGAACTGGGCCGGCGCATCGAAGCGCGCCAGGGCAGCATCAACTTGCTGGGCCTGACGCTGTTGTTCAGCCTGGTGTCCAACTACGCTCAATATGTTTATGGCGGCCCCGGCCTGTTCGGTGGGTTGTCCGGCGTGCTGTATGGCCTGCTCGGGCATTGCTGGATTTTTCAACTGCTGTCGCCTAATCCGGCCTATCGCCTGCCCCGTGCGGTGCTGGTGATGATGCTGGTGTGGTTGCTGCTCTGCCTGTCGGGGCTGGTCTCGATGATCGGTTTCGGCGAAATCGCCAATGCTGCCCATGTCGGCGGCCTGGTTATCGGTTGCCTGACGGGTTTGCTGGGTGGGCTGTACAGCCGCCGCAAAGCCTCTCTTTGATAAGGAAGAGCCTTATGTCCTCTTTTGCTGAAATGATTGAAAACATCACCCCGGACATCTACGAGAGCCTCAAGCTCGCCGTGGAAATCGGCAAGTGGTCCGATGGCCGCAAGCTCACTGCCGAACAGCGCGAGCTGTCCCTGCAAGCGGTGATCGCCTGGGAAATCCAGAACCTGCCGGAAGACCAGCGCACCGGCTACATGGGCCCGCAGGAATGCGCATCCAAGTCCGCGCCAGTACCGAATATCCTGTTCAAGTCGGATGCGATCCATTGATTGAAATTGGTCGTGGTGCAGTCAGCAAAATGTCGGCGCAACTCGGTGAGCCGACCGTTCAATACGCGTTTCGCCTGGGCGATGCCGAGGTGCCGGTCAACCCGTTGATCGGCACTCACGTGCGCCTGGAATACCTCGGTGCCATCCATTGCAGCCATTGCGGCCGCAAGACCAAGACCAGCTTCAGCCAGGGTTACTGCTACCCGTGCATGACCAAGCTGGCCCAGTGTGACCTGTGCATCATGAGCCCCGAGCGTTGCCATTACGACGCCGGCACCTGCCGCGATCCGGGCTGGGGCGAACAATTCTGCATGACCGACCATGTGGTGTACCTGGCGAATTCGTCGGGGATCAAGGTCGGCATCACCCGCGCCACCCAGTTGCCGACGCGCTGGCTCGACCAGGGCGCGAGCCAGGCGCTGCCGATCATGCGCGTGGCGACCCGCCAGCAATCCGGCTTCGTCGAGGACCTGTTCCGCAGCCAGGTGGCCGACAAGACCAACTGGCGCGCGCTGCTCAAGGGCGACGCCCAGTCCGTCGACCTCAAGCAGGTGCGTGACGAGCTGTTCGCCTCCTGCGCCGAAGGCCTGGTGAGTCTGCAGGAACGCTTTGGCCTGCAGGCCATCCAAACGATTGCCGACATTGAGCCGATCGAAATCCGCTATCCGGTCGAGCAGTATCCGACCAAGATCGTCAGCTTCAACCTGGACAAGAACCCGATTGCCGAAGGCACGCTGCTGGGGATCAAGGGCCAATACCTGATCTTCGACACCGGCGTTATCAACATTCGTAAGTACACGGCCTACCAGCTCGCCGTGCATCAGTAGAAGGATGCCACCCATGCGCACCGAACAACCGAAGATGATCTACCTGAAGGACTATCAGGCGCCGGACTACCTGATCGAAGAGACGCACCTGACCTTCGAGTTGTTCGAGGACCATAGCCTGGTTCACGCGCAGCTGGTGATGCGCCGCAACCCTGAGCGCGGCGCCGGTTTGCCGCCGCTGGTGCTGGACGGCCAGCAGTTGGAGCTGTTGAGTGTGAACCTGGCCGATCAGGAACTGACGGCCGATGATTATCAACTGACCGACAGTCACCTGACGGTGCATCCGAAGAGCGAGACTTTTACCCTGGATACCACGGTAAAAATCCACCCGGAAACCAACACCGCCCTGGAAGGCCTGTACAAGTCCGGCACCATGTTCTGCACCCAGTGCGAGGCCGAAGGCTTCCGCAAGATCACCTATTACCTCGACCGCCCGGACGTGATGAGCACCTTCACCACCACGGTGATCGCCGAGCAACACCGCTACCCGATCCTGTTGTCCAACGGCAACCCGATCGCCAGCGGCCCCGGCGAAGATGGCCGTCATTGGGCAACCTGGGAAGACCCGTTCAAAAAGCCGGCGTACCTGTTTGCGCTGGTTGCAGGTGATTTGTGGTGTGTCGAAGACACCTTCACCACCATGACCAACCGCGAGGTCGCGCTGCGCATCTACGTCGAGCCGGAAAACATCGACAAGTGCCAGCACGCCATGACCAGCCTGCAAAAATCCATGCGCTGGGACGAAGAAACCTACGGTCGCGAGTACGACCTCGACATCTTCATGATCGTGGCGGTGAATGATTTCAACATGGGCGCCATGGAAAACAAGGGCCTGAACATCTTCAACTCCAGTGCCGTGCTGGCCCGCGCCGAAACCGCGACAGACGCCGCGCACCAGCGGGTCGAGGCGATTGTTGCCCACGAATACTTCCACAACTGGTCGGGCAACCGCGTGACCTGCCGCGACTGGTTCCAGCTGTCGCTAAAGGAAGGCTTCACCGTATTCCGTGACTCGGGTTTCTCGGCCGACATGAACTCGGCCACGGTCAAGCGCATCCAGGACGTGGCGTACCTGCGTACCCACCAGTTCGCCGAAGACGCCGGCCCGATGGCCCACGCGGTGCGCCCGGACAGCTTTATCGAGATCTCCAACTTCTACACCCTGACGGTGTACGAAAAGGGCTCGGAAGTGGTCGGCATGATCCACACCTTGCTCGGCGCCGAGGGCTTCCGCAAAGGCAGCGACCTGTACTTCGAACGCCACGACGGCCAGGCCGTGACCTGCGACGATTTCATCAAGGCCATGGAAGACGCCAACGGCGCCGACCTGACCCAGTTCAAACGCTGGTACAGCCAGGCCGGCACGCCGCGTCTGGCGGTGAGCGAGTCCTACGATGCCGCGGCCAGGACCTACAGCCTGACCTTCCGTCAAAGCTGCCCGGAAACCCCGGACAAGGTGGAAAAACTGCCGTTCGTGATCCCGGTGGAACTGGGCTTGCTGGACGCCAAGGGCGCTGGTATTGCCTTGCGCCTGGCCGGTGAAGCGGCCGCAGGCGCCACGTCGCGCGTAATCTCGGTGACCGAGGCCGAGCAGACCTTTACCTTCGTTGATATCGCCGAGCAGCCGTTGCCTTCGCTGCTGCGCGGGTTCTCGGCGCCGGTCAAGCTGAGCTTCCCGTACACCCGCGACCAACTGATGTTCCTCATGCAGCATGACAGCGACGGCTTCAACCGCTGGGATGCCGGCCAGCAGTTGTCGGTGCAGGTGTTGCAGGAGTTGATCGCCCAGCATCAACAGGGCCAGGCCTTGCACATGGATCAGCGCTTGATCACTGCGCTGCGCAGTGTGTTGAGCGACGAAAGCCTGGACCAGGCGATGGTGGCAGAAATGCTGTCGTTGCCGGGTGAGGCCTACCTGACCGAAATCAGCGACGTGGCGGATGTGGATGCCATCCATGCCGCCCGTGAATTCGCACGCAAGCAACTGGCGGACAACCTGCATGAAGCCCTGTGGCTGCGCTACCAGGCCAATCGCGAACTGTCCAAGCAAACGCCGTACGTGGCGGCCGCCGAGCACTTTGCCCGTCGCGCGTTGCAGAACATTGCGCTGTCGTACCTGATGCTCAGCGGCAAGCCGCAAGTGTTGGCGGCGACCATCGAACAGTTCGACACCAGCGACAACATGACCGAGCGCCTGACCGCGCTGGCGGTGCTGGTGAATTCGCCATTCGAAGCAGAGAAGGCCAAGGCGCTGGCGGTGTTTGCGGAAAACTTCAAGGACAACCCGCTGGTGATGGACCAGTGGTTCAGCGTGCAGGCTGGCAGCACGTTGCCGGGCGGGTTGGCGCGGGTCAAGGCGTTGATGGAGCACCCAGCGTTCACACTGAAGAACCCGAACAAGGTGCGTGCCTTGATCGGCGCCTTTGCCGGGCAGAACCTGATCAACTTCCATGCGGCGGACGGCTCGGGTTATCGCTTCCTGGCGGACTTGGTGATTCAGCTCAATGGCTTCAACCCACAGATCGCTTCGCGCCAACTGGCGCCGCTGACCCGCTGGCGCAAATACGACAACGCGCGTCAGGCGCTGATGAAGGCGGAGCTGGAGCGCATCCTGGCGTCCGGTGAGTTGTCGAGTGACGTGTTTGAGGTGGTCAGCAAGAGCCTGGCTTAAGCTGCCACGTTGAATAAAAAAACGGCCTGTCTAACAGGCCGTTTTTTTTCGCCTCAGATAACGGGCGGGCGAGGGGTGTCGAGGCCGTTATCAAGGGGGAAACGCTCGGCGATGATCCCGTGCGGCACACCCAGCGGTATGGCGCTGGCGGTGTCGAGGCGGGTGACCTGCTCGGCCGACAGTTGCACCTGGAGGGCGCCGAGGGTGCTGTCCAGTTGCGCGCGTGTGCGCGAACCGAGAATCGGGATCAGCGCCGTGGTCGAGCGCCGTGCCTTTTCCCGCAACCAGGCGATGGCAACGTGGGTGGGGGTGGCGTCGACTTCACCAGCGACCGCCAGCAGCGCGTCGAGCACCGCGGTTTCGCGGGCGCTGTGCTCGGCATGCACCAGGATCCCGAGTTTGTTGGCGCGGTTGTCGTCTTGGGTGTTGCGGTACTTGCCGGTCAGGAAGCCGCCGCCCAGGGGCGACCACAGCGTGGCGGCCAGGCCCAGGGCTTCGGCCATCGGCAGCAGCTCGCGGTCGGCAGTGCGCTCGACCAGGCTGTATTCCACCTGGATGCCGATGATGGGCGCAAAGCTGCGCACTTCGGCCAACAGGTCGGCGCGGGCAATGCGCCAGGCGGGGAAATTGGACAGGCCGGCATAGTGGATCTTGCCGGCGCGGACCAAGTCATCGAGGCCGCGCAGGATCTCTTCCATCGGCGTGACGTTGTCGCTCATGTGCGCCCAGAGCAGGTCGATGCGGTCGGTGTTCAGGCGCTTGAGGCTTTCTTCCACCGAGCGGACCAGGTTCTTGCGGTTGTTGCCGAGCCTGATCGTGCCTTCATCGGACGGTTGGGTGCGCAGGGTGTACTTGGTGGCCACGACCAGGTTGTCGCGCTCGGAGGCGATAAATTCGCCCAGCAGCTTTTCCGCCTGGCCGAACTGATAGCCGTTGGCGGTATCGAGGAAGTTGCCACCGGCCTCAAGGTAGCCGTCGAAGATCTGTTTGGCTTCATCGCGCTCGGCGCCATGGCCCCAGCCCGTACCGAAATTACCGGTGCCCAAGGCCAGTTCAGATACCTGCAGACCGCTGCGGCGGCCAAAGACTTTATTGCGCATACAAGGACTCCTGAGGCAGTGATTTTCTTACATGTTTAATAACATGTATTTAATATGATATCGGTAATGTATTCGGTCAAGGGGCTTTTTTACTGCTGACGTTTTCTGACAGGGGGCTCTGCTAAGCTGCGTCACTTTTTCCTTCTCGGCGGGCATTCTTGTGTCGCGTACCACTCGTCTACTGACTTTGCTGCAGGCCCTACGGGGCAAGAAACGACCGGTGACCGCTGCCGTGCTGGCGGCGCAGTTGGAGGTGTCCGAGCGTACGCTGTACCGCGATATCGCCGAATTGACCGCCCTGGGTGCGCCTATCTTTGGCGAGGCGGGGGTAGGGTATGTGCTGCGCAGTGGCTTGTTTTTGCCGCCCTTGATGCTGAACGCCGAGGAAACCGAAGCCATCGTGCTCGGCTTGCGCTACGTGGACCAGCGCAGCGATGAGGTGCTCAGCCGCGCCGCCGCCAATGCCCTGGCGAAGATCGCCGACGTACTCGACCCGGCCGCCCAGGAAGCCTTGCGCAACCCTACGCTGTTGCCCGGCCCGCCTGGGTTCGGTTACCCGGAAAACCGCGTCCCCCTCAACGTGTTTCGCGAGGCTATTCGCAGCCAGGCCAAGCTGCATATCGACTATGCGGACGCCAGCCAGACCCAGAGCCAGCGCCTGATCTGGCCCCTGGCCCTGGGTTTCTTGAATGAGGTGCGGGTAGTCGTGGCCTGGTGTGAGCTGCGCGGCGCCTACCGCACTTTCCGCACCGACCGCGTGGCGAGTGCCCAAGCGCTCGGCGAGCGTTATCCGGGGCGCCGCAGTGACTGGCTGCGGGCCTGGCGCAAGCTGCTGGAGCAAAATGAATCCGGGCCTTTTACTCCTGACAAAAACTGACACAACACTGGCTTAGCATGGCCTCACAAATCACCAAGAAAGGAGCTGTGCCATGTCTATTCCTGAGTTGGCACCGGCCATCGCGGCCTATATCGCGGCGGCCAACACCCTCGACACCTCGGCTGTGGCCCAGTGCTTTGCCGAGGATGCCAACGTGTTCGATGAGGGCCAGCACCAGGTCGGCACTGCCGCGATTGCGCGCTGGATGGAAGACACCGGGCGTCGTTATCAGCCGCGGGTCGAAGTGCTCAAGGTGCAACACCGTACCGGCAAGGTGCTGGTCAGCAACAGCGTGTCCGGCAATTTCCCGGGCAGCCCCTTGGAGCTGCGCTACACCTTTCGGTTGAACGAACAGGGCAAGATTTCACGGCTGGATATTTCCCTGTAGGTCATAATCGCGGGCATGACTTTCGACTCGCCCCTCGCTGCCTATCAACACGCCATCGCTCAACAGGGTTTCGTCGCCGATGACGCCCAGCGCCGCGCCGTGGACGCCTTGCAAGACTGCCACCAAGCCCTGCATCACGGCCATGCGCCGATCACCGGCGTTTACCTGTGGGGCCCCGTGGGGCGTGGCAAGACTTGGCTGATGGACCAGTTCTACCAGAGCCTGCGGGTGCCTGCGCGGCGCCAGCACTTTCATCACTTTATGGGTTGGGTGCACCAGCGCCTGTTCCAGCTGACGGGCATCCAGGACCCCTTGCAGGCCCTGGCGCGGGAGCTGAGCCAGGAAGTGCGCGTGCTGTGCTTCGATGAGTTGTTCGTCAATGACATCGGCGACGCGATCATCCTTGGGCGCCTGTTCCAGGTGATGTTCGAGGAAGGTGTGGTGATGGTCTGCACGTCCAACCAGCCGCCTGACCAACTGTACGCCGAGGGCTTCAACCGCGAGCGCTTTTTACCGGGGATAGCGGCGATAAAGCAGCATATGCACGTGGTCGCGGTGAATGGCGCAGAGGACCACCGGTTGCACCCGGGGGTAGGCATTCAGCGTTACTGGGTCAACCAGCCCGAGGCACTGGCCGGCGTGTTCGCGCAATTAGCTGAAAGCCAGCCAACCTGCAGCGGGCCGGTGGTGGTGGGGCATCGTTCCATCATCGCCGTGCAGGCCAGCGACACGGTGCTCTGGTGCCGCTACGCCGACTTGTGCGAGCCACCCCTGGCGGCGATGGACTTCATGCTGCTGTGTGATCGCTTCAAGGCGATCCTACTGGGTGAAGTGCCCAACCTCAGCGCGCAAAAACGCCCTGGCCGGATTGCCCGTGGCACCGAAGACGGCGCACAGCGCGTGGTGGCCGGTGATCGTGAATTGCCGCAGTTGTCGGTGCACGATGACAGCGTGCGCCGGTTTATCGCCTTGGTGGACGAATGCTACGACCGAAGAGTGCCGCTGTTCATCGAGGCCAAGGTGGCGCTGGAGTGTCTCTATACTGAAGGCTACCTGGAATTTCCCTTCCGCAGGACGCTGAGCCGGCTGCAGGAAATGCAGTTGCAGCGTTTCGGCTGAGTCTGTGCGAAAAAATCCAGGAATCGCCTGATTGCGCTTTTACACCCGCTGAACCTTCGCGTTTTCAGGCGCATTTTTGTAGTTAATCTCCTTCATCTGACACCTGCTCCATGCTTACAATCGTGCCCCTCACAGGGAGCCGATTCCCTTTTAGTTGTGATCGAGGATGGACATGGACACCCCAGATATCCTGGTGCTGCAAGCCAGCTACACCAACCCCGTGCATGCCGAAGCGATTGGCCGTGTGCTCAACCACTATGCTGAAGACCCTATGGGCGGTGGCCACAGTCTGCCCGCTGACCTGCTGGAGCAACTGCCGGGCGAGCTGGCCAAGCGTCCCCATGCGTTCAGCGTGCTGGCGTTTGTCGGCGGTGAACCGGCGGGCTTGGTGAATTGCTTTGAAGGGTTCTCCACATTTGCCTGTCGTCCGCTGGTCAACGTCCACGATGTGGTGGTGATGGACGCGTTTCGTGGTTTGGGGCTGAGCCAGAAAATGCTGCAGAAGGTCGAGGAAATCGCCCGTCAGCGCGGCTGCTGCAAGATCACCCTGGAGGTGCTGGAGGGAAATGCCGTGGCGCAATCGGCGTATCGCAAGTTTGGGTTTGATGACTCGGTATTTGATCCCGCCCACGGACGCATGTTGTTCTGGAATAAACCGCTTTAATAAATAACAGGCAAAAAAAGGCGCCATGTATTAAATGGCGCCAAGTAGACCCTAGCCAAAGGAGCGGGATGGAAAGGGGTAGTGCGGTTAAATCAGGTATGCCGTTGAATCAAGTATTCGGTTGTTGCTCAGCGGTGGATTGATCGGCCGCCTCTTTTTTGACGTTCTTGCCATCTGCCTGAGCTGTTTGTTCAGCCGTGCCGTGAGTCTTTTGCTGCATGAACGTGAAGTTGTTGTAGAACTCCTTCGAACGCTCGGAACCGCCTTCGGCAAAGGCGGCGGCAGACGTCAGGGTCATCAGGCTGGCAAGCATCAAGGTCGAGAGTTTCATGGCAGTGTTCCCATTAAGAGTGATCGGTATCCGCTCTGTCCTTGATCAGATTCATGGGGCGAGTGTGGGGTGGGTTTATTAAGTAGGAATTAACGCTAAAAAATCCCGAAGTTAACAATTTCGTTAACTTCGGGTTATAAATTCTTACATCTTCCAGTCGAGTGCCAAGGTGATCGAGCGCGGGTCGCCCCAATACACGCCATTATAAAAACCGACGCGTTCGTAATATTTTTTATCAAATAGATTGTTGACGTTGACCGACGCCGAGACATGTTCGTCGAACTGGTAGCGCGACATCAGGTTGACGACGGTATAGGCCTGTTGGGTGATCTTGGTCGGTGTCGTGATGAGGCCGCCGTCTTGATCGCGGCCACCCGTTGGACGCCCGGCAAATGCGTAGAAGTCGCTCTGCCAATTGACAGCACCACCCACCGTCAACCCGCGCCATTCACCGGGCAGGCGATAGGCTGTCGACATCTTCAGCAAGTTCATCGGCTGATCGGTGTTGTTGCGTTGCTTATCGCCGTTGAGCGAGTGGGTATAGGTGTAGCCAGCGGTGAGGTTCCAGTCGGGCATCACTTCGCCTGACACCTCGACTTCAAAGCCCTGCACCTTGTTGCCTTTGCCACCGGATTTGTAGAACTGCTCGCGGGTGACCGGGTCTGGTGGGGCGGCGTTGTCGAGTTCAGCCACGTTATCCTGGGTGCTCCAGAAAAACGCAGTGGCCAGGTTCAACCGCTCGTTCAGCAGGCTGCCCTTGAGGCCGATTTCATAGTTGCTGCCCACCACCGGCTCCAAGTACTTCTTGCTGGCGTCGCGTTCGTCCTGCGGGTTGAAGATATCGGTGTAGCTGGCATACACCGTGTATTCGGGCGTCAGGTCGTAGAGCAGCCCGGCGTAGGGCGTCCACATGTCGTTGTGGGTCTGGCGGGTTTTGGGTTCGGGGACGCGTTGATTATTGGCGTCGTATTCAGCCGGGGTACTTTCGATTTCCCAACTGCCATAGCGGCTGCCCAGTACCGCGTGCAGCCTGTCGGTCAGGCTCAGTCGAGTGGCCAGGTAACCGGCCTTCTGTTGTTTGCGTGAGTGTGGGCCCTTGAGCCCGGTAGTGCGGTCGGGGAACTTGACGATCCCGCCCATGTGTTGCCAATCAGGGATGGTTTCGTAGCCTTCGGGTGTGCTGTAACGCTGGTAGGGTGAAGAATCCCTTTGCTGCGACTCCCCATACCCCACCATCAATTCATGCTCGCGTCCCAGCAGTGAGTAGGCGCCGGCGAGGTTGAAGTCCACGGCATCCATCTTCGAGGTCCCGACCATTTGGTTGGTCCAGGCGGTCATGCCGCTGCCGTCCGGATTCGGGAAACCCGCGCCGCCGTAATACACCTTGCCGTCGGTATCGCTCTGCCGGTGGGTATAGGCGGCTTTCAGGCGCCAGTTCTCGGACAGTTTGTGGTCAAGGGAGGCAAAGGTGGTCTTGTCCTTGAGCGGCCAGGAACTCCAGTCGGTGGCCATATTGGCGGAGCGCGACAGGCGAGCCTTACTGCCATCGCTGTTCCAATAGGGCAGTGTGCCCCATGAGGTGCCCTGCACATGTTTGTTCTGATAATCGAAGCCTACGGCTACCACGGTGTCGTCCGTCAGATCGGCCTCGAGAATGCCGTAGCCGACTTCCCTTTGCAGGGCGTAATTATCGCGAAAGGATTGGCTGTCGCGGTAAGCCATCACGGTACGTCCGCGCAGGCGCCCATCAAAGGCCAGTGGGCCGCCCACATCCAGGTAGCTGTAGTAGTTGTCATGGCTGGCGCCGCTGACGCCCGCTTTGGCTTGCCACTGCGAAGTCGGGCGTTTGCGGATCATGTTGACCGTGGCCGAGGGGTCGCCCGCACCGGTGGTCAGGCCGGTCGCGCCGCGTACCACCTCGATACGGTCGTAGATGATGGTGTCGGAGTCGGACTTCATGCGCCCAAAGGTATTGAGCATGCCATCCACTTGGAAATTGTTGATGGAGTAGCCCCGCGATGAGTAGCCGGCACGGTCCGAATCCAAGTGCTGGACTGTCACCCCAGTGGTCTGGCGCAGCGCATCGGTCAATGTGTTGAGATTGAAATCATCCATCTGCTGGCGAGTGATCACCGAGATCGATTGCGGGGTTTCCTTGACCGACAGGTTCAGGCGGGTGGCGGTGCTCATGGAACCGGTGGTGTAGGCCCCGGTGTGCTCGGTGGTAGCACCCAGGCCTTCGGCGGTGATGCTGGTGGCGCCGAGTTCGAGGGTTTTATTTTCGGGGACGGTTTCAGCCAGCAGCTCCGGGCTGGCGACCACGCTTAACAGGCCGAGGCTGAGGGTCATGGAACGGGTGAAGGGCGCGAACATCGCGGAAGACTCCTTGTCGTCTTTGCGGCCTTCTCAGTAAGAAAAGGCCATGGCTCAAAGACGAAAGGAGAAGGGGAACTTTAGGCTTAAACGAGAATGATTGTTATCTTTCTGTTACAGAGCGGGCGGTTCCTGAAGCACCACATCGGTCGGGTTGACCTTCTTGGGCTTGATCAGGCTGAAGTCGATCAGCGGCTTCTGCTGGCGTAGGTAGGGGTTGCCGATCATCTGCGGGCGCGGCCTGAAGTTGTCGCTTACCAGGCTTTTTGTACGGTCCAGCTCGTTGAAGCTCAAGCCGGCGAGGTCCGCCCAGGTGTGGATCAACTGCGAGCTGCTGTAAGGCCGCTGCAAGTCGCCCGCAAAGCTCCAGTCGTGGGTTTCACGCCATTTCGGCGAGGCGTAGGCCATGAACGGGATGGTGTACATCGGCGCCGTCGGGTTGGCTTCATTGCGACCCAACGTGCTGTGGCCCGCCGAGTCGAACACGTCTTCGCCATGGTCTGACAGGTACAGCAGGAAGCCATTCGGGTCGGTCTTGGCGTAGTCCTTGATCAGGCTCGACACCACGAAGTCGTTGTACAGCACGGCGTTGTCGTAGCTGTTGTAGGTAGGCAGTTGATCGTCGCTCACACCCGCCGGGACGCCCTGACGGTCGGTGAATTTGTCGAAGGTCGGCGGGTAGCGGTACTGGTAGCTCATGTGGGTGCCCAACAGGTGCACCACAATGAATTTGCGTTCCGCCGGGTCGGCCAGGGCCTTGGAAAACGGTGCCAGCACATCACCGTCGTATTGGCGGGCGTTCTGGTTGCGGTTGTTATTCAGGTACACCTGCTCGTCGGCCTGTTCGGAAAAGGTCGTGAGCATGGTGTTGCGCTTGGTCATGGTCTGCTGGTTGGTGATCCAGTAGGTCTTGTAGCCCGCCTGTTTCATCACGCTGACAATCGAAGGGGTCTTGAGGTACAGGTCCGGGTTTTCTTCGTCGGCGAAGGTCAGTACCTGTTGCAGTGCTTCGATGGTGTAGGGGCGCGGGGTGATGACGTTGTCGAACACCGCCAATTGGTCGCGCAGCTTGTCCAGCTCTGGCGTGGTGTTGCGCGGGTAGCCGTAGAGGCTCATGCGCTGGCGGTTGGTGGACTCGCCGATCACCAGCACCAGGGTCGACGGTTGGCCGGCCATGGTGTCCTTGAGGTTGGTCAATGGCGGAATCTGGCTGGCGCTGTCGAGCATGCCTTGCATGTTGTCCAGTTGCTCGGTGTAGCGGCGGTAGGCGACGATCATCTGCCACGGCACGGCGGGCTCGATGCGCGATTCGAAGCGATCCAGGGCATCGTCGAGGGTATCGCTGCGGGCGATCTGCTTGACCAACGGGTAGCCAATGATGCCCACCAGGATCGCGGTCGCCGCCAGCAGTGCCTGGCCACGCGGCAGGTAAACGGGGCGTACGCGGGTCCAGAGGAAAATGGCGACGGCGGTGTGGGCAATGAACGCCAGCACAATCCACCAGGCGAAGTATTGTGTGGCGTACTCACCTGCCTCGGAGATGTTCGACTCGAACATGATGAAGATGACGCTTTGGGAAAATTCCTGCTGGTAGATAAAGAAATATCCCAGGCTGGCCATGGAGCAGGCCCACAAGACCACACCGAGCAAGGCGGCGATCAAACGTGTACGACGGGGAAATATCAGCAGCGGCGCCAGCCAGATCGCGCTCATGAAGAACGCTTGGCGAAAACCACTGAAACCGGCCGTGCCGCTGAGCTGGATCAGCAGTTGGGTAATACCCGAGAAATACCAGAAAAACAGGAATAGCCAGCCAAGGCCAGCCCAATCAAAGCCTTTCGCAGACTTGGTGCTGCGTTCGAACATCGCCATCCAGCGCTCCAACCCGGTAATTTTCAGTCGACACGCAGGGCTGCGCGCAACAGAGGCCACCCTTGCATGGGGTGGCCCTTCGGGCGGGAGTATCGGGAGGGGCGTGTGAAAACTTTGTGAGATTTGTGTAGACGTTATCTTACAAAGTGATGACCAGGCTTAGCAGAGTGCAGGCTGGGCGCCGGTAGGCTGGTCCAGATGGGCTTGGATGATGTGCGAGCGCAGGCGCATGACTTCCTGCTGCAACTGTTCGCGTTCGTCTTTCAACTGGCGCAGCTCGTCACGGCGGATAGTGACGTAGAGGGTCTGTGGCGGACGGTTCATCTGTGCAGTGCTCATTGCTTACCTCGCAAATAGCCGGTGTATCGCGGTGTGCCAGAACGCTTGAGTCGAGGTTCTCGGCAGCAGTCGGAGGTAATTCTGAATTCTTTTTGCGGGCAAGGGAACTTTTTTATTTTTGATGGTCCTGTGACTTTCTGTGCCGTGATGGTGAAACGATGGCAACTTTTTTCCATGAAACTACACGTAACCGCGCTGGACTAACCCTCATTAGCCTCATTGCGCTATAAACTATGTCACACATTTTTTAGTAGTTAGGAGCATCAGCACATGCAACTGGGGATTATCGGACTAGGCCGCATGGGCGGGAATATTGCACGGCGCCTGATGCTCAATGGGCATACCACCGTTGTCTACGACCGTAACGAAGCATTTGTAAAAGGCCTGAGCGAAGAGGGCGCCACCGGCGTCGCCGACCTCAAGGCCCTGGTTGCCGGGCTGCAAAAGCCGCGCACCGTGTGGGTCATGTTGCCAGCGGGCGCGCCCACCGAAGACACCATCAACGAATTGAGCACGCTGCTGGAAGACGGTGATGCAATCATCGACGGCGGCAACACCAACTATAAGGACGACGTTCGCCGGGCCAAGGCCCTGGCTGAAAAAGGCCTGCACTATGTCGACGTCGGCACCTCCGGCGGCGTCTGGGGCCTGGAACGTGGCTACTGCATGATGATCGGTGGCGACGCCGAGACCGTGCAGCGCCTTGATCCGATCTTCAAGAGCCTGGCCCCTGGCCTGGGCAGCATCCCGCGCACCAAGGACCGCTCCGCCAGCGCCGACCCGCGTGCCGAGCAGGGCTACATCCACGCCGGCCCTGCGGGTTCCGGGCACTTCGTCAAGATGATCCATAACGGCATCGAGTACGGCATGATGCAGGCGTTCGCCGAAGGTTTTGACATCCTCAAGACCAAGAACTCGGAAAACCTGCCGGAAGACCAGCGCTTCGACCTCAACGTGGCTGACATCGCCGAAGTCTGGCGCCGTGGTAGCGTGGTCTCGTCCTGGTTGCTGGACCTGACTGCCGACGCCCTGGCCACCGACCCGAAACTCGACGGTTACTCCGGCTCGGTCGCCGACAGTGGCGAAGGCCGCTGGACCATCGAAGCCGCCATGGAACAAGCCGTGCCGGTACCGGTGCTGTCCACTTCGCTGTTCGCCCGCTTCCGCTCGCGCCAGCAAAGCACCTACGGTGACAAAATGCTCTCTGCCATGCGCTTCGGCTTTGGTGGTCACGTGGAGACTTCCAAAAAATGACCGCCAACGGCAAGAAACCCAAGGCCGAACCCGCTCCACCCACCACCCTGTTTCTGTTTGGTGCCCATGGTGATCTTGTAAAGCGCCTGCTCATGCCGGCGCTGTACAACCTCAGCCGTGACGGCTTGCTGGGCGACGGTTTGCGCATTGTCGGCGTTGACCACAACGCCATCAGCGATGCCGACTTCGCCAAGAAGCTCGAGGACTTCATTCGCACCGAGGCCGCGAGCAAGGTCAAGGGCAACGCCGATAATGCCCTGGACCCTGAGCTGTGGGCGCAATTGGCCAAGGGTATCAGCTACGTCGAGGGCGATTTTCTCGACGACAGCACCTATGCCGACATCGGCAAGAAGATCGCCGACAGTGGCACCGGCAACGCGGTGTTCTACCTGGCCACCGCACCGCGCTTCTTCAGCGAAGTGGTGCAGCGCCTGGGCAGTGCCGGCCTGCTGACGGAAACCGACGACAGCTTCCGTCGCGTGGTCATCGAGAAGCCCTTCGGCTCCGACCTGGCCACCGCCGAGGCGCTGAACGCCAGCCTGCTCAAGGTGATGAGCGAGAAGCAGATCTATCGCATCGACCATTACCTGGGCAAGGAAACGGTGCAGAACATCCTGATCAGCCGTTTCTCCAACGTGCTGTTCGAAGCGTTCTGGAACAACCATTACATCGACCACGTGCAAATCACCGCCGCCGAAACCGTCGGCGTTGAAACCCGGGGCAATTTCTTCGAAAAAACCGGCACCCTGCGCGACATGGTGCCCAACCACCTGTTCCAGTTGCTGGCGATGGTGGCCATGGAGCCGCCCGCGGCCTTTGGTGCCGACGCTGTGCGCGGTGAAAAAGCCAAGGTGATTGGTGCGGTACGCCCCTGGTCGCTGGAAGATGCGCGGGCCAACTCGGTGCGCGGGCAGTACACCGCCGGAGAAATCGGCGGCAAGCAACTGCCGGGCTATCGCGAAGAAGCCAATGTGGCGCCTGACAGCAGCACCGAGACCTTTGTCGCCCTCAAGGTGATGATCGACAACTGGCGCTGGGTCGGCGTGCCGTTCTACCTGCGCACCGGCAAACGCATGAGCGTGCGCGACACCGAGATCGTCATCTGCTTCAAGCCGGCGCCCTATGCGCAGTTTCGCGACACCGAGGTGGACGAGCTCAAGCCCACCTACCTGAAAATCCAGATCCAGCCCAACGAGGGCATGTGGTTCGACCTGCTGGCGAAAAAGCCCGGGCCGACCCTGGACATGGCGAATATCCAACTCGGCTTTGCCTACAAGGACTTCTTCGAGATGCAGCCATCGACCGGGTACGAAACCCTGATCTACGACTGCATGACCGGCGACCAGACCTTGTTCCAGCGCGCCGACAACATCGAAAACGGCTGGCGTGCGGTGCAGCCGTTCCTCGATGCCTGGAAGGAAGATGACGGCATCCAGGCCTATAAGGCGGGTGAAGATGGTCCGGCAGCCGCCGATGCCTTGCTGGCCCGTGATGGCCGTACCTGGCATAGCCTCGGATGAGTGACGCAGCGATTCATCCCATCCGATTTATCCTCAGTGACGTGGATGGCACCTTGCTGCATCCGGATCACAGCCTCAGCCAACGCACTGCCGACGCGGTGCGTGCGCTGCGCGACAGCGGGGTGTTTTTCAGCTTGGCCAGCGGGCGACCGCCCAAGGCTATGTTGCAACTGATCGAAGCCTTCGGTATCGATGTGCCAGTGGCGGGCTTTAACGGTGGCACCCTGATCAACCCGGATGGCAGCATCCTGGTTGCCCATCATCTGCCGGCGGAAGCGGCACTGGTGACGCTGGCGTTGTTCTCGGGCGAGCCGGACGTGGAAGTGTGGGTGTTTGCCGATGGCGACTGGCTGCGCCGTGATCCGCCGGGGCCCATGGTGCAGCGCGAGGCTGATGGCCTGGGTTACGGACCGGTCGTGGTGGAGAGTTTCGAACCTTACCTGGACCGGGTCGACAAAATCGTCGCCGCCAGTAACAACACGCAGTTGCTGGTGGAACTGGAGGCGCAATTGCAGCCCAAGGTGCAGGGGCTGGCCCATGTGTCGCGCTCACAGCCAGTGTATCTGGACGTGACGGCGATGCTGGCCAACAAGGGCGAGGCCTTGAAGACCTTGGCCGCGCACCTGGGTGTGCCTATTGAGCAGACGGCAGCGATCGGTGATGGCGGCAATGACCCGGCGATGTTTCACGAGGCGGGGTTTTCGATTGCGATGGGGCAGGCGGAAGAAGCCGTCAAGCGCCAGGCCAGTGTGGTGACCGGCAGCAACATCGAGGATGGCGCGGCGCAAGCCATTGAACGGTTTATCCTCGCCGCCCAATAAGCAACTGACGCTCTAACACTGAACTTGCGCGCCATTAATCCACGGCGCGCAAGTTACAGTGCCGACTTACTTCGGCATTGCCCAGGATTGCAACTGGTGGCCATCTTTGTCGAGTTCGGCGCGGGCTTGCAACAGCAAGTTTTCCAACTGCGCCGGGTCGCTGTAGGTGCTCGACGACAATTGTTTGCTGCCGATACGGGTATTGGTGCGGTCGATGACGCTCAGGCTGAGGGCGCCATTGCCATCGTGCCAGGCCACGCACTGAAAGGGCTGGAAGGCACGGTCTGCGATCAAAAGAGCTTCGTTGATGCGGAGCGGGGCGTTCATGTGGGTTCTCTCTCATTGCCCATTCAAGTGAGTGCCGGCGGTTGGGCTGACCGTGCGGCGGGTTACTTGTACTGATGCACGATGGCGGGGTACGGGTCACATGTTAGAGCAACTATTTTCGATGTTTAGTGATTAACGTCATGTAAGCGGCTGTTTTGAAAGCTGATTGAAAGTTTCGGCAACCCTAAACTTTTTTGCGCTAAGCGTGGCGAGGTGGCTTTTTGCCCAGACTTATCGCGAAACGGTACAAGGGCCGCGTCAAGATCTTGCTAGTGTTACCGCCAGGCGTCACAAACCGTTGTTTCTAAATAACTTTAACAATTTTGACGCCAAGGAATAGTCATGGTTGTTACACCTGTGCAGCGTCGCTTGCTCGTGGTCGACCCCTGTGACGACTGCCACGGGCTATTGCCCGGTTTGCGCACCGCCGGGTGGGAGGTGGACAGCTGTGCCCTGGAGGCGGTGGGCGAGCGCTCCTGCGACGTGGGGTTGCTGCGCTTGCAGCCTTACCATCTGGAGCGCCCCGAGGCGGTCAAGGAACTGATCGGCCGTAGCGGTACCGAGTGGATCGCCGTCCTCAGCCAGGATGTGTTACGCCTGCAAAATGTGGGCGACTTCGTCTGTGAGTGGTTTTTCGACTTCCATACCTTGCCGTTCGATGTGGCCCGCGTGCAGGTCACCCTGGGCCGCGCCTTCGGCATGGCGCGCCTGCGGGGCAAGGGCCACACCCCCGTGGATGAGCCCGAGCATGAGTTGCTGGGAGACAGCCGGCCAATCCGCGAATTACGCAAATTGCTGGCCAAACTGGCGCCCACCGAGTCCCCGGTATTGATCCGCGGTGACAGCGGCACCGGTAAAGAATTGGTCGCCAAGACCCTGCATCGCCAATCCCAACGCCACGCCAAGCCGTTTGTGGCGATCAATTGCGGGGCGATTCCGGAGCATTTGATCCAATCCGAACTGTTCGGCCATGAAAAGGGCGCGTTTACTGGCGCCCATCAGCGCAAGGTCGGGCGTATTGAAGCGGCCAACGGCGGCACGCTGTTTCTCGACGAGATCGGCGATTTGCCGATGGAACTGCAAGCCAACCTGCTGCGGTTCCTGCAGGAGAAACAGATCGAGCGCGTGGGTGGCAGCCAGCCGATTCCGGTGGATGTACGGGTGTTGGCGGCGACTCACGTGGACCTGGAGGCCGCAGTCGAGAAGGGCACCTTTCGCGAAGACTTGTACTACCGCCTCAACGTCTTGCAAGTGGTCACCGCGCCGCTGCGTGAGCGCCATGGCGACGTGGCGATGCTGGCCAACCACTTTTCACGTTTCTACAGCCAGGAAACCGGCCGGCGCCCGCGCAGCTTCAGTGACGAGGCGCTGGTCGCGATGGGCAAACACGCCTGGCCGGGCAATGTCCGCGAGCTGGCCAACCGTGTGCGCCGGGGCCTGGTACTGGCCGAAGGGCGCCAGATAGAAGCCGTTGATCTGGGATTGCCTGGGCAACAGGCAATTTCGCCGCCGATGGCTACACTGGAAGACTATAAACACCGCGCCGAACGCCAGGCGCTGTGCGACGTGCTCAACCGGCACAGCGACAACCTGAGTGTCGCGGCCCGCGTGCTGGGGGTTTCCCGGCCCACGTTCTACCGGTTGCTGCACAAACACCAGATCCGCTAGGGCGGGTAAACCGAAAAGCCCCGCAACGACCCTTATCGTTGCGGGGCTTTTCCTTTTGGCTGTCGGCAATGGTGGTCTTGAGGGGCCCTCAAACACACCACTAGAAGTAGTACGGAAATTTCAGACTAAACGTGAAGTCTGGCGCATCATCCGTCATGCCGATCGCCAGGTTCGGCACGATCGTCAGGTTATCCGACGCGGCAATGGTCATCCCCACGTTGAAGTAGCCGGCGTTCGCATCGCTGGACACCACCGATTGCCAGTCCCCACCGCTGGGCTTGAGCTTGCTCTTGCGCTGCACAAGGTCTGAGACCGAGAACGACATACTCATTTTTTCGTTCAGCGCGAAGGCTACGCCGACGCCAAACTGAAAGCTGTCACCCAGGCTGACTTTGCCGCCGACTTTCTGGTTGACGTCACTGCTGATGTCGTCAAACGACTCTTCGAAGTTGTGGGTGTAGGAGAACGAGCCAAACAACACGGCCGGGTCGAAGGTCTTGACCAGCGAGATGCCCGGAGTGATAGACCAGACGCCGTTACCCGTCGGCAGGTTTTCCGGCACATACAGGTTGTCGTTGGCAGTGGAGCGCACCAGTTTGATGCCAAACGGTTCTTTGCCCGTAGGCGCTTTTACGCGCAACGACACCACGGCATCGGGCAGGGTAGGGGTTTCGTCCAGGAACTTGTAGGCCAAGCCGAAGTTGACATCACCAATGGTGGGGTCGCGGGTTACCGACTCCTCAGACGTGGCGTTGCCATTGTTGCCAGCACCACCGGACTGGTAGGTTGATTCGCGGTACACCACCGGCACGTTCACGTCGAACTGCCAGCGGTTGTCGAGGTTATAGCGGCCGGTCAGGTCCAGGGTCCAGTTATCCGATTTGATTCGGTCCAGGTTGATATTGCCGAGGAAGATCGAGTCGAGCGCCAGGAAGCCGTTGAGCGTGAGTTGGCGCGCGTCATAGCGCGCGTAGGTGATGCCGGTTTCAAAGCTGAACTTGCCGTTGCCAAAAAAGCCACTGGCTTCGTTATAGAGGTTGCTCACGCTTTGCGCAGGCGCCGAATCGTCCTTGAGGGACTGGCCATAGGAACTGCCCCCGCCGCCCGCTCCACCGGATGCGGCCGCAGCGCCAGTGCCTGCCACGGTGGCACCGCTGGCCTTCTGGAAGTCTGCAGGGGACTTCGCCAGGCGCTTGGGCGCTGGTGTCGACGGCGTATCTTCGACCTGGCGCACACGTTGTTCCAACACCGCCAAGGCTTTTTGCTGCACTTCGTACCGCTGCTTGAGTTCCAGAAGTTCTCGTTTGAGGGTTTCGATATCGGCATCTGGCGCGGCATACAACATGGATCCGGGCAAGAGCGTACTTAAACAGACCACCGCACGTAGCGATAACGATCGATGCATGAAATAAGCCGTCCTTTTCTAATGCGTAAGTGTCGAGGGTCAGCGTAGTTCAATAACCGAGAGTGCGTAGGCCTTTGAGTTGATCAAGATTGCAATTGAGTGCCGGGTTGTTCAAACCGTTGTTCATCACCACATTGAGCTGGGTCATGTTGCTGACGAAGTTTCTATCACCCGTCAATACAGTGCCTTGCAGCACTTGGCCGCCGCCAATCTGCTGGAGACTATTGCCTTGGTTATGGTTGCCCTGGATCGCCATCTGCAAGCCGCCATTGTTGGCCGACACACTCACGCGGCCTGCCGCGCTATCGCCGGTCACGGTGCCGCCGGCCACCAGCACATGCCCGGATTGCACGACGTTGGAAGGGGCAAAGCCGTTCTCGGTGACGTTGATGCCGACATTGTTATAGGCGGTGTTGCCGTCGCCGGCGGTGCGCACGCTTTGGGTCACGCCCGAACCGGTGCCCAGGCCGGCCCCTCCGCTGACATTACCCGTGCCCGTGTTGGGGTTTGTTCCGTTACCTGTCGAGCCGGTGGTCTGTACGTAGAACTGCGGGGTGATGGTGGACGAGTCGACTTGCATGCTGGCCTTGCCGGTGATGGTGTCGCCCACGGCATTGGTCCACGTACTGCTCATGACAATACCGAAGCTGATGATTCGCCCCGGCATCACATAGCGGCCGCGCAGTTCGGCCATTTCCGAGTCCTTGAGTTCGATCGGTTTGAACCCCGACGAAGCATAAGCGGGCATTGAGGCTGCCAGACACAAGACCGTCAGCCAACGGGGAGTGTTCATCTTCTGCTCCTGGAGCGTCCTGCCCCTTATTGCGCTTCTTAGAAGAAGTCGCTCTGGATGAAACCGAAATCCATCAGCTCGGCATCGCCAACCGGCCTGAACTCATTCAACTGGTTCTTGGCGGTCAGGGGCAGGGGCGGGTCGAGCAAGGCGTTGGCCTTGTCGTAACCTTCACCCAGCACGGCGAAGACGATGCCATTCCAGCCATTGACGAAGTCATCGTGTGAGTAGCGCTTGTGGCCGAGCACCGGGTCGCCAATGTAGACCCAGTCCTTGTCCGCGCGCTGCAAGACCACGAAGTGCTTGTAGCCACGAATCTCCAGCAGCACCACCACGGGGATTTTCACCGTCGCCAGGGTTTCCGGCCCGATCTTGTAGCCCCGGGCACGCATGCCGATGCTTTCGAGGTAGCGCTTCATGTCCAGCATGGAAAAACCCTGGGTGCGTACCAGGTCTTGGTCTGCATTGACCAGCATGCCTTTGATCACATGGTCTTCGTCGACGTCGAGCCAATAGCCCTGGCGCAGAATGGTGGCGAGTGCCGCAGCACCGCAGCTGAAGTCGGTTTTCTGTTCCACCAGGTTGGCGAACCGGCGTTCACGGATACTCTCGACCTTCTTGTAGATGACTGCACCGCCAGGCATGGCAGAGATCGCCATGGTGCCTGCCCAGGTAGGGCCGGTGAGCAACATCAGGAGGGTGAGGGTCGCGAGGCGCATGATCGTCTGACCTGCTGGACACTGGAATAAAAAAGGGCCTTGTTGCCAAGGCCCCGTTGGATCAGAAGCGCACGCCGCTGGCGCAGACGCTGCAACCCTGGCCGATCGACAGGCTGTTGCTGCCTTGGTTACCGGCACCGGATTGCAGGTTCACACCTACGTTGCCGGAGTTGCGGTTAACCGAGTTGTCGAGGCTGGAGTTGTTCGATACATACTGAGGTTTGCTGCCATAACCATAACCGTGGCTGGTAGTAGCGGTGTTGAGGTAGTTGTTGGCGAGCGAGTTTTGCTCGGTGTTGGCGGCGGCTGCGATGTTTTTGCCATCAGCCGTGGTGATTGCCAGGTTGTTTTTGCCTTGGTTGCCTTGACCAGCCTGGCCGTTGTAGCCCAGGTTGCCGGAGTTACCGTTAGCCGAGTTGTCCAGGGAGGCGTTGTTTTGCGTGCCTTTGTTGACGAAGTTGTTCAGCCCGCTGTTTTGATTTACATCGACCACGGCAAACACGGTTGCGAAGTCGCCTTTGGCGCTGGAGATGGCACCGGAGTTGTCGGCTTGGTTGCCACTGCCGGCTTGAACGTTCACACCGGTGTTACCGCTGTTGCCAGTCACCGAGCCATCGGCAGAGGCATTGTTTTCGGTTTTGGTGTCATCGAACTTGTTGCCCGCGCTGTTTTGAACATCAGTCACTACGGAGGCAACCACGCCGGTAACTTGAGGCGCTGGGTGCCAGCCACCTGCTTGAGCAGCAGCAGCCATGAGTGCGGCGAGAGCGAAAACCATTGGTTTCAGGGCCATTTGAGGTTTCATGGTGTTTCTCCTTGCTTCTAATTAGTTGGTTAAGTGTTGGTACGGTCTACGCGTGCTACCAAGCGGTTACTTGATAGTGATGCCCAGGGTGTTAGCCACTCGGTTCCCCACCCCAGCACTCTGGTTCACCTGAATCACTCCTCGGCTGCCGGTGAAGGCCTGGTCGCTTGTCACGACCTGGCGGCTGCCAGTGGTGGGGGTGAGCCCTGAGTCGGTTGCCAGCGTCGTCGTGTTCTGTTGCAACAGGACGCTGTCGTCGATGCTTTGCGGGCCAGGATTGACGCTGATCCGCACCGCATTGACTGATTGGTTATTGGCCCCGGCCGATTGGTTGATGCCCAACATGCCGTTGCCATTGGTAAAAGAAGTACCTTCGATCGCCGCCTTGGCGTTCAGGGAGGGGTCGACCTTGCCGTCCATCCGCTGGATATTGCTGGTCGTCGCCTGGCCACCGAGCGCAACGGCGCGGTTATTGGCGGTCTGCTGCTGGTTGCCGGCTGCTTGGTTGATCATCAAGTTGCCGTTGTAGGCTTGGCCGCTGTTGTTCATCACGGCGGTGTTGTCAGCCATGACCGAGGCGCTGCCCAGCAGGGCGAGAAGGAGCAGGGAAGGTTTCATTATTTGCCCCCCATCATGCTGCCGATACCGTTCAAGGGCGCCATGCCACGCTGGATCGAGTCACTGATCTGCCCGCCCATGGCGGCACCGGCACCATGGCCGACGGCTGTGCCGGAACCGAGTGTCGACACACTGCCCTGGGTGTTGTTCAGCCCAGGAATAGTGCCGTTTGGAAGGACAGAGCGAGTGATACTCGAGCCACTGCTGATGCCACGGATGTCCATGTCACTGAGTTCTCCCGTGGAACTCAGGATCTCGCGACTCGGATTGGCGTTAGCAGTGGTGGGGTAGGGGTCTTTACCGAATGCAGGTCGACCGTACATGTGACCCTGTACGTCGCGGCCTGTCACGATCACGCCGTCACCCGCCAGGGTCGGAAAACTGATGCTGGCGCTGAGTACACAGCTGGCCAGCAGTACGTTCATCGAACCTTGAGTGAGTGTGATCACGGCGGCATTCCTTATTCTTCACGCTGACCCTAAACAGCGTTGTCAAGGAGAGAGCAGAAGCCGTGCCGCTTTTGATTTTTCGTTGCTATTCAATGGGTTGGAGTTAACACACGGCAAAGTGATGGCAGCCCTGTATCAGCAGTGAGACAACACGCCCTCAAGCCACGCCTGCTGCGCCATTGCACAACCGCTTCACCTCGCTGTATCAACGTTGAAACACCGCGGATGACAAAACGATGAACGCGCTCACCATGGGCGGTACAGGGCAGGCAGGTGTAAAAAATTCGGACACTTCGGGCATGCAAAAGCCCGTGCCTGCTGGCGAGGGCTCAGCCTTTTGGGGTTTTACGCGGAATGGCGTTGAGTACGGGGTTGCCGTCTTGGTTCTGGGTCAGGTAGACCGGCAGGACCTTGGGCAGGGAGGGCACGAGGTTGCTGACCTCGTTGATGTTGTAGATACCGCCGATGCGAATCGTGCCGGTGTTGGCGTCGGCCAGCATCACCGGTTTGCTCAGGTAGCGGTTGATCAGCGGCAGTGCGTCGGCCAGGGCCAGGTTGTCGAGAATCAGCTTGCCCTGGCGCCAGGCAAGCGCGGTGTCGTTGGGGTTGATCGCCTGGACGCGTGGCGTGGCGTCACCCTGTTGGTAGCTGGCTTGCATGCCGGGGGTGAGCGGCACACTGCCATGCACCCTGTCGCTGGCGATCTGCACCGACCCTTCGAGCAGTATCACGCGCACCTGGTCTTCATACTTCCACACGTTGAACTGGGTGCCCGTGACCCGCACCTGACCTTCGCCGGCGTGCACGATAAACGGGTGGGTCGCGTCATGGCTGACTTTGAAGAACGCTTCGCCTTTCTTCAGGGTCACGCGACGCTGGTCTTTGTAATGGCTGTAGACCAACTCAGTGCCCAGGTTGAGTTCCACCTGGCTGCCATCGCCAAGCGTAACCTGGCGCAAACCGCTGGCAGCCTCGAAGCGCTCATAAGAACTGGGCAGCCAGCCCGCTTCCCAGCCAGTGAACGCGGCGATGGGCAGGGCGGCCAGGCAGATCGCTGCCGCGACCGCGTAGGTGCGCAGGCGACTGCGTGGCTTCTTGAAGGGCGCTACCACCGGCATGGGTTGATGGCGCGGCAGGTGGTCGGCGACGTCCCAGATCTCCAGCATCGCGGCGTATTCAAACGCGTGCAGCGGGTGGGAATCATGCCATTGCGCAAAAGCCTGACGTTCACCGGCCGTGCAATCGCCCGCGTGCAGGCGCATGCACCAATGCGCGGCGGCGTCGGTGATGGCGTCATATTCGGCTTCTGAGAGGGACTTTTCGCTCATTAACTCATCCTGATTTCCCACATTCTAACCTCCCAGGGCAGGCGGCGAGAACAGCCATCATGGCGATTGCACATCAATTGGAACTTATTCTCGTTTGGGGCGACCTAAAAAATTCAGGACATATGTCAGTCAATCCCAATGGAGTACGAAAATGCTGAAGAAAACATTAATCGCCCTGTGTGCAACCTCTGCGTTGATGAGTGCGGGCGCCGCCCTGGCCGATAAACCGGGCGCGGGCTGGATCACCATCGAAAAGGCGATTGAGGTGGCCAAGACCAAGGCCGGTTATGTCGAGGTTTACGCCGCCGAGGCGGATGACAACGGTTACTGGGAAGTCAAAGGCCGCAAGTCCGATGGCACCGTTTATGAGGCGCGTATCGATGGCGCATCGGGCAATATCCTGCGTGACCAGAAAGACTGATCACTCGGGTTCCGAGGGCGCCGTTCAGGCGCCCTCATCCAGTTCTCGTCGCAATTGCGTGATCAGGTAGGTCACGGAGTCTGCGTTCGCCAAGATGATGTCCATGCGTTTGTCTTCGTGGCTCATGAAGATCTGCCGTGCATCGTCCAGCGTCTTGGCCCTGACTTTGCCGTTGGGCGGCCAGTATCGTCTTCCAGGGCGCGTCGCGTGGCGATGGCTCGTTCTTGCGCACCGGCAACAAAAACTCATCAAAAAAATACGGTGGTGTAGCCCGAGCCATGGTGTGCGTCCTTAACGTCGAGAAAGGACCCACAGGCTAAGTGCGACAGGCTCGATCCAGGGGGTACATAGCTGATACGCGGCAATCACCGATTGACAGTGGCAGCAGGCTGCGTTGTTTAATCAGCGGGCTGGATTCACGCTGTTTGCCCCTTCCAATCATAAAATCGGAGCTTCAGATGCCTGCCCAGTCTTTTTCTGGTGAAAGCCCTGTCACTGCAATCGGCTTTGCTGAATTGGTGGCGTTGCTGCACTCGATATTTGTCAGTCACGGCACGTCGGCGACGGTTGCCCAGATCCTGTCGCACAACTGCGCCAGCGCTGAGCGCGATGGTGCCCACAGCCATGGCATTTTCCGCATTCCGGGTTACCTCAGCACGCTGGCCAGCGGCTGGGTCGATGGCAAGGCCGAGCCCAGGGTCAGCGATGTGGCGTCGGGTTTCGTGCGGGTGGATGCCGCCAATGGCTTCGCCCAGCCTGCGCTTGAAGCGGCGCGGCCATTGCTGGTGCAGAAGGCGCGCAGTGCCGGCATTGCGTTGCTGGCGATTCATAACTCCCACCACTTCGCGGCCCTGTGGCCGGACGTCGAGCCCTTCGCCGAAGAAGGCTTGGTGGCCCTGAGTGTCGTTAACAGCATGACCTGCGTGGTGCCCCACGGCGCCGACCGCCCGCTGTTCGGCACTAACCCCATCGCCTTCGCGGCACCCCGCGCCGACGGCATGCCCATCGTGTTCGACCTGGCCACCAGCGCCATTGCCCATGGCGACGTGCAAATCGCCGCACGCAAAGGTGAATTGCTGCCGCCGGGCATGGGCGTCGACAGTCTGGGGCAGCCGACCCGCGACCCCAAGGCCATTCTGGAAGGTGGCGCGTTGCTGCCGTTTGGCGGGCACAAAGGTTCGGCGTTGTCGATGATGGTTGAGCTGCTGGCGGCGGCATTGACCGGTGGCAACTTCTCCTTTGAATTCAACTGGGCAGACCACCCCGGCGCGCGCACGCCATGGACCGGCCAGCTGTTGATCGTGATCGACCCGAGCAAAACCGCCGGGCAAAGCTTTGCAGAGCGCAGCCAGGAACTGGTGCGGCAGATGCATGCGGCGGGGTTGCGACGGTTACCGGGGGATCGACGTCATCGCACGCGGGTGCGTTCGGACGAGCAGGGCATCCAAGTGGATGCGCAGGAACTGGCAGGGCTGCGTAAGTTGGTCGAGCAATAAGACAGGCTGCGCCAGTGCTGGCGCAGCCCGGTTCGATCAGTTACGGCGACCCAGCAGCAGGCCAACGACCAGGCCGAAACCTGCGGAGATCGCGACGGTCTGCCATGGGTGGCCACCGATGTAGGTCTCGGTGGCGTCTACCACCGGCTTGCTGCGTTCACGAACGTTGGACACGGAATCCAGCGCTTGCTTGAGTTTGATGGCGACCTGCTCGCGCAGGGTTTCACCTTCTTCGCCGACCAGGGAGGCGCTGCTTTTGAGCAGTTTGTCCGATTCTTCGATCAGCGCGGTGAGTTCGCTGAAGGCTTGGTCCTTGATCTGGTCTTCGACGGCTTGGGCAGCGGTTTTGCGGGCCATTGTGTGACTCCTTGCGAGTGAATGTGACAGTGAACAATGGAGTGTCGGCGTGTGGCAAAAGTTGCAGTTTTTTTGCCGTCGCCGCGCCTGGAGCAAAATCCGAATCAGGAAATTTCGACCTACAGTGTAAGATGTCGTCTATTTGTGCAGCAGGTAATTCAACATGAGCTTCAATCTGGCCAACAAGACCCTCGCCGAACGCGCCGAGCTGGAAGATGAAAAGTCCCGTCTTTATGACCTGTGGCAAACCAACCTCGGCAAGGCCAAGGGCGAAGCGGCACGCTTGTTCGGTGAGCGCGCCAAGCGCAAGGGCAAGTGGGCCGAGTGGGTGCGCGCGGAACTCGACGGCATGTCGCCCCCGGAGTTCTCCAACATGGTGCGCAGTGAAGTCAACAAGTTGATGGCAGCGGCTAAATAAAGCTCGCCACAATCGCCTCACGGACTTTCAGCAACATCGGATCAAGCTGCGCCTGGGTCCTCCAGCCCAGCTCCACCGGGTAGCGTGGCAGGGGCAGCGGGCAAGGCAGTACACGCAGGCCGGTCATGTCAGCGATGGCCTGCGCTGCGTGCCCAGGAATGGTCGCCACCGCCTGGCTGCCCTTGAGCAAAAAGGGCAGTGCGGCGAAGTGGCTGGTCGACGCGCACACGTGGCGGCTCAGCCCTTGCGCGGCCAAGCCTTCGTCGGTAATCCCGATAAACCCGCCTGAAGACACCAAGACATGGTCGCGTGCGACGAACTCATCGAGACTGATGCGTGCCTGGTCTGAATCCACCAAGCAACGATAATCACCTTCCCCCAGCACTTGGCGGCTCAACCGACTGTGTGCGAACCCGCCAGCGGTGATCGCCAGGTCCAGCGTGCGCTCAAGCAAGGCGCCGGCGACAATCTGGCTGTGGGTCTGACGGAAGATCACCCGCAACTTCGGCGCTCGCCGGGCGATTTCAACGATCAGCCGGCGACCATAGGCAATCTCGAAATCATCGGATAAACCCAGCACCACCGACCGACCCTGGTACTGCTGGTTATCCGGGTTGACCAACGCCAGGCTTTGCCGGCAGCGGTCCAGCGCCTCACTGATCACCGGCTTCAACTGATTGGCCCGCAATGTCGGCGCCAGGCCGCGCCCGGTGCGCACGAACAACTGATCGCCATACACCTCGCGCAAGCGCCGCAGACCGGCGCTGATCGCCGATTGCGTCACGCCCAGGCGTAACGCCGCGCGGCTGGCGCTGGACTCATCATGCAGGGCTTCAAAGGTTTTCAGCAGGTTGAGATCGACCTGGGCGATATTCATTTGACTCATATCATTCAGCACTGAAGTGGGCTTTATTCATGATCGAGGCTGGCGGGAGAATGGGCAACCCCCCTTATCTGGAGTGATCGTGATGCCTATTTCTACTGTGGCAGCTCTGCAAATCGGCTCCTTGCCCGGCGGCAAGGGTGAAACCCTGGCGCAAATCCTCAGTTATGAGGACGAGATCCTGCGCAGCGGCGCGCAATTGGTGGTAATGCCCGAAGCGTTGCTGGGTGGCTATCCCAAAGGTGAGGCCTTCGGCACGCAGTTGGGGTATCGCCTGCCGGAAGGCCGCGAAGCCTTCGCCCGTTATTTTGCCAATGCCATCGATGTACCGGGCGCGGAAACCGAGATGTTGGCCGGCCTGTCCGCACGCACCGGTGCCAGCCTGGTGCTCGGTGTGATCGAGCGCAGTGGCAGCACCCTGTACTGCACCGTGCTGTATTTCGAACCAGCGGGCGGTCTGGTGGCCAAGCACCGCAAGCTGATGCCCACCGGTACCGAACGGCTGATCTGGGGCAAGGGCGACGGCTCGACCCTACCGGTGATCGACACCGCGGTGGGCCGTGTCGGCGGCGCAGTGTGCTGGGAAAACATGATGCCGCTGCTGCGCACCGCGATGTATGCCAAGGGTGTGGAGGTGTGGTGCGCGCCGACGGTGGATGAGCGCGAGATGTGGCAGGTGAGCATGCGTCATGTGGCTCACGAAGGGCGTTGCTTTGTGGTGAGTGCCTGCCAGGTGCAGGCCTCGCCTGAGGCGTTGGGCATCGAAGTAGCCAACTGGCCTTCAGATCGCCCGTTGATCGCGGGCGGCAGTGTGATTGTCGGGCCGATGGGCGACATTCTTGCCGGGCCGCTGCTGGGAGATACCGGCTTGCTGACGGCGCAAATCAATACGGATGACTTGGTACGCGCGCGGTATGACTATGACGTGGTGGGGCACTATGCCCGGCCAGATGTGTTCGAGTTGACGGTGGACGAACGGGCCAAGCCCGGCGTGCGCTACCTGACGGATTGAGCACAATCCTGTGGCGAGCGGGCTTGCCACACGTGAGCCGCGTCAATTACCAGGTGGCGGTATTCGGCAAGTCCAGCGTGCCACGGTCCACAAAGCGCATGGTGCCGAACAGCCCGCCCGCCAGTTTGCCCCGCAGCACGTAAGGCAGGTTGTTCAGGCTCTGGGTCTGGCTCAGGCCCAAGGTCTGACGCAACACAGAAAATGCCGAAACACTCACCGGCACCATCAGCACGGTCTCGGAAAAACGGGGGATGGATCCGCTTTGATCACTCACCCCAGAGGCCAACGGCCGGCCATTGACCTCCAGGTCCAGGGCCACGCCGTTGTAGTCGATCGCCGTTTCATTGGGGTTCTGCACCCGCAGCTTCACGGCGAAGCGCACTTCCAGGTCCTGGCTTTGCAAGGGCTCGATGCCCACCACGTTGATGTTCACCGGGTCGCGGTTGGGAAACAGGGCGCAGGCGCTCAAGGTCAGCAGCAACAGCGATAGAACCATGAGCTTGCGCATGTAAACAGTGCTCCTATTGGGTGACGTCCGGGTCCTGCATCACTTTGAGGGTAGAGGACTCCGGATCAAATTCATCTTCTTCCAGTTCTATGAACTCTTCCGGCAGGAAAATGTTCAGCAGGATTGCACAGAACGCGCCCACGGTGATCGGCGATTCAAAGATGTTATGCAGCGCCTTTGGCAGGTCGCGCAGTACTTCCGGCACGGCGGCAACGCCCAGGCCCATGCCGAGGGAGATCGCCACGATCAGCACATTGCGTCGGTGCAGCCCGGCTTCGGCGAGGATCTTGATCCCGGCCACGGCCACAGTGCCGAACATGATCAAGGTCGCGCCGCCCAGTACCGGCTTGGGCATCAGTTGCAGCACCGCGCCGATCATCGGGAACAGCCCCAGCAGCACCAGCAGCCCGGCGATAAAGTACGCCACGTAGCGGCTGGCCACGCCGGTCAACTGGATCACACCGTTGTTCTGGGCGAAGGTCACCATCGGCAGGCTGTTGAACGTCGCGGCCATTGCCGAGTTGAGGCCGTCGGCCAGCAGGCCGGACTTGATGCGCTTGATATACAGCGGGCCCTTGACCGGCTGCTGGGAAATCATCGAGTTGGCCGTCAGGTCACCGGCCGCTTCCAGGGGCGAAATCAGGAAGATCACCGCCACCGGGATAAACCCCACCCAATCGAACGAGAAACCGTACTTGAACGGCACCGGCACGCTGATCAAGGGCACTTGGGGCAACGCCGCCATGTCGACACGGCCCATCAGCCAGGCCACCACGAAGCCCAGGGTCAGGCCGATCACAATCGAGCCCAGGCGCAGGAACGGGTTGTTGAAGCGGTTAAGTACCACGATGGTCAGCAGCACCAGCGCAGCCAGGCCCATATTGCTGGCGGCGCCAAGGTCGCTGGCACCAAAGCCGCCGGCCATGTCGGTGACGGCCACCTTGATCAATGACAAGCCCATCAACGTGATGATGGTGCCGGTGACCACCGGGGTGATCAGCTTGCGCAGCTTGCCGATGAACTGACTGAGCACCACTTCGATAAACGCCGCGAAAAAGCAGATGCCAAAGATCGTCGAGAGGATCTCATCGGTGCCGCCGCCCCGGGCCTTGACCATGAACCCCGCGCTGAGAATCACGCTGATAAAGGAAAAACTGGTGCCCTGCAGGCACAACAGCCCCGAACCGATCGGGCCGAATGTGCGCGCCTGCACAAAGGTGCCGAGCCCCGACACAAACAGCGCCATGCTCACCAGGTACGGCACTTCGCTTTCCAGGCCCAGCACACCGCCGACAATCAACGTGGGGGTGATGATGCCGACGAAACTCGCCAACACGTGCTGCAACGCGGCAAAAATCGCCGCGGTGAAGTGCGGGCGATCTTCCAGGCCGTAGATCAGGTCGGATTTATAGCGCGGGCGGGGGGCTTGAGCGTCAGACAAAATACGGGCTCGGGTCAGAAAATGGAGGCGCAGGATGCCAGAAACGGCCGATCGTCAGAAGTGTAAAAAAATATTTATGAATGCCCTGTGGGAAACCTTTGACCCTGCCGATACCGAGGATAGGCCCACAAATCAATGACAACAGTGGTGGCCAAGGTCCGAGCAGCGCGTTGACGCTGACAGATCGTTTCGCAGCAGGGACGCTCGCAAACACTATTTCTGAGAGCACCCCCCTTATGTCCCTCCGCCAATTGAATATTGCTCCTCGAGCGTTTCTCGGTTTTGCGTTCATTGCGTTATTAGTGGTTGTACTGGGGGTGTTTGCAGTCAATCGCATGACGCAGATCCGCCAGTCTTCGGTGGAGATGAGCCTGACCCAACTGCCCAGCGTGACGTCACTGGCCGTTATCACAGAAAACGTGCTGCGCCTGCGCATCTTGTCTTTCCGGGTGCTGGTCAACCGCGAACCCGCCAGCCTGCAGGAAGCCGAAACCCGCATCGGCGTGCTCGCCGACAAGGTCAAGAGTGCCCAGGCCAGCTACGCGGCGCTGCCTGCGGGCCCAGAGGAAGCGGCGTTGTACAAGACCTTCGTGACCACCCTGGATAACTACTTCAAGGCCCAGGCCGACATGCTGGCGCTGTCCAAACAGGGCAAGGTCGATGAAATGCGTGCCCTGATCAACAGCCGCATCAAGGACGGTACCGACCAGATGGGTGAGCAGTTGAACAAACTGATCGCCATCAACGCGGCCGACGCCAAGCAAGCCGACAATGAAGCCGGGCAAAGCTACCAGGGCGCTATCACCGGTGTGATCGGCGTGTCGGTCGCCGCCGCATTGCTCACCGTATTGCTGGCCTGGCTGCTCACCCGCAGTATCGTCACGCCGCTGCGCAAGGCCGTGGAAGTCGCTGAAACCATTGCCGGTGGCAACCTCAGCAAACTGATCGAAGACGATGGCAAGGACGAACCTGCGCGTTTGCTCAGCGCCTTGTCGACCATGCAGGCTAATCTGCGCCAGACCATCCAGCACATTGCCGGCTCGGCGACGCAGCTTGCCTCAGCAGCGGAAGAGTTGAGCGCGGTGACCGAAGAAGCCTCCAAAGGCTTGCAACAACAGAACAATGAAATCGACCAGGCGGCGACAGCGGTCAATGAAATGACGGCGGCGGTAGAAGAGGTGGCGCGTAACGCGGTGTCGACCTCCGAAGCGTCCGGGCAGTCCAACCAAGCCGCGCGCGAAGGCCGCGACCGCGTGATGGAAACCGTCGGTGCGATCCAGACCATGACCCAGGACGTGCAAAACACCGCCGCAATGATCGAAGGCCTGGCCACGCAGGGGCGCGACATTGGCAAGGTACTGGACGTGATCCGCGCGATTGCCGAACAAACCAACCTGCTGGCGCTCAACGCCGCCATCGAAGCCGCGCGTGCCGGTGAAGCCGGCCGTGGCTTTGCGGTGGTGGCCGACGAAGTGCGAGCGCTGGCCCATCGCACCGCGCAGTCGACTCAGGAAATCGAGAAAATGGTCGCCGGCATCCAGAACGGCACCGGTGAAGCTGTGCAATCGATGCAGCAGAGCAACCAACGCACCCAGACCACCCTGGAAATGGCCCGCGCCGCCGGCGTGGCGCTGGAGCAGATCACGCAGTCCATCGGCCTGATCAATGAACGCAACCTGGTGATTGCCAGCGCTTCGGAAGAACAGGCCCAGGTGTCCCGCGAAGTGGACCGCAACCTGGTCAACATCCGCGACCTGGCGACCCAGTCGGCGGCGGGTGCCAACCAGACCAGCGCAGCCAGCCATGAACTGTCGCGCTTGGCGGTGGACTTGAATGGGATGGTGGCGCGTTTCGTTATCTGACCTGAAATGAGGTCAACATGTGGGAGCGGGCTTGCTCGCGAATGCGGTGTGTCAGTCGATAGACTTCTTGACTGATCCACTGCATTCGCGAGCAAGCCCGCTCCCACATTGGTTTATGGTGTGTCAGGAATCAGCGGTTCCAGGCGTCGGCGTTGACCAGGTTCTTCGGTCGTTCACCGGCCAACGCCTGCAACAGATTGTCCACCGCACACTGGGCCATCGCTTCCCGCGTCTCATGGGTCGCCGAGCCGATATGCGGCGTGGCCACCACGTTGTTCAGGCGCAACAACGGTGAGTGGTGATCCAGCGGCTCCTTCTCGAACACATCCAACCCCGCCGCCCGGATGGTGCGCTGTTGCAGCGCCTCCACCAGCGCAGCTTCGTCCACCACCTTGCCCCGCGAAATATTGATGAAGATCGTTTCCGGGCCCATCCGTGCGAATTGTTCGGCGCCGATCAGCTTCTCGGTTTCGGCGGTGAGTGGCAGGGTCAGGCAGACAAAATCGGCTTGTTGCAGCAAGTCATTCAAGCTGCGGTACTGCGCGCCGAAACGTGCCTCCACCGCCGGCTTGGGCGAATGGCTGTGGTAGATCACCGGCATGCCAAAACCAAAGTGCCCGCGCTGGGCCAGGGCTTCACCGATACGGCCCATGCCGATAATGCCCAGGGTCTTGCCATGCACGTCGGTGCCAAAGTGCGCGGGGCCAATGTTCTTGCTCCATTGACCGGCGCGCACCATGTCGGCCAGCTCGACCACACGCCGGGCGGTGGCGAGGATCAGCGCAAAACCGGTGTCGGCGGTGGTTTCGGTGAGCACGTCGGGGGTGTTGCTGAGCAGGATACCGCGCCCAGTCAGGTAGTCGATGTCGTAGTTGTCGACCCCCACGGACACGCTGGCCACGGCCTCCAGTTTGGGCGCAAGGTCCAGCAATTTGGCGTCCAGGCGCAGGCTGGCACCTAGCAGACCCTGGGCCGTGGGCAGGGCGTCGCGCAGCTTGGCCAGGCCGGTGTCGTCCAGGGCTTCGATCAGCGTGACCTCGGCCTGTTCATGCAGGCGGGCCATCAGCGGCGCGGAGAGTTTCTTGTACAACACGACAGACTTTTTCATGCGGCTTTTACCTTCAATTCTAGATTGGGCGCCGGCGTGCGGTCACTGGCGCCGGGCTTGAGGAAAATCGTCAGTACCACCGACAGCAGCAACGCGCCGCTCATCAGCAGGTACGAAGCGCCGGGCGAACCGGTGCTGCTATTGAGATAGCCCACCAGGTACGATCCGCCGAATGAACCCAGAGCTCCCATGCTGTTGATCAGCGCCATGGCGCCCCCGGCGACATTGGCCGGCAGGATCTCCGGGACAATCGCGAAAAACGGGCCGTAGGGCGCGTACATGCAGGCCCCGGCAATCACCAGCAAGGTGTAGGACCACCAGAAGTGTTCGGCGCCGAGCACGTAGGACGCGTAGAAAGCAATCGAGGCAATCAGCAGCGGCGGCCATACGAAACGCTTGCGCTTTTGCAGCTTGTCCGAGCCCCACGACACCACCAGCATGCCAATCACCGCTGCCAGGTAAGGCAGCGCCGACAACCAGCCGGCCTCGACCATGTCCATCTGCAAGCCTTGCTTGAGGATCGACGGCAGCCACAGCACAAAGCCGTACACGCCAATGCTCCAGCAGAAAAATTGCAGGGCCAGGATGATCACTTTGGGCGAACGGAACGCCTCGGCGTAGTTCTTCACCGCCTTGATCCCGACTTGCTCGGCGGCCAGCGCGGTTTCCAAGTCCTGTTTCTCAGAGTCGCTCAGCCACTTGGCATCCTTTGGACGCTCATCGGCCAGCTTCCACCAGATAAACGCCCACAGCACGGCCGGCAGGCCTTCGATGATAAACATCCAGCGCCAGCTGAAATGCTGCACCAGATAGCCCGACACCACCGACATCCACAGCATGGTCACCGGGTTGCCGAGGATCAGGAAGGTATTGGCGCGCGAGCGTTCGGCACGCGTGAACCAGTGGCACAGGTACACCAGCATCGCCGGCATCACCGCCGCTTCGACCACGCCGAGCATGAAGCGAATCACGATCAGCATGTAGGCGTTGGACACCACGCCGGTGAGGGTGGCGAGGCCGCCCCACAGGATCAGGCTGACGAAGATCAGCTTCTTGACACTGCGTTTCTGCGCGTAGATCGCCCCCGGCACCTGAAAGAAAAAGTAACCAAGGAAAAACAGCGCCCCCAGCAATGACGACATGCCGGGGGTGATCATCAGGTCTTCGGCCATCCCGGAGGCAGCGGCGAAGCCGTAGTTGGCGCGGTCCAGATACGCCAGGCTGTAGGTGATAAAAACGATGGGCATGATGTACCACCAACGGCGGGTGGCGAGTTTCACGGTGTCCATGGGGTTGCTCCTGAGCTTGTTGTAGTTGTGGCAACAGGTAATGGGTTAGGCAACGGATCGACTGGGTAACTCTGAACGGGTGGGCAGGCCTTCCATGTCGCCACGGCTCTGCACGGCGCGGCTGCCGATCCAGTTGCCGCGCTGTACCGCCTCGCGGAAGCTGAGGTTCTCCAGCAGGGCGCTGATCATGCCCACGGCAAAACCGTCACCGGCGCCGACCGTGTCCACCACGTTGTCCACGCGCACCGCGGCGACAAAGCCTTGGTCCATGTGGGTGCGGTAGTAAGCGCCGTCGGGGCCAAGCTTGATCGCCACGGCTTCGGCGCCCTGGTCGAGGTAAAACGCGGCGATGTCGGCCGGGTCATCGAAGCCGGTGAGCAAGCGACCTTCGCCCAGGCCCGGCAGGACCCAATCGGCCAGGCCGGCGAGGGCGTTGATTTCGCGGATCATCGTCTGTGGGTTGGCCCACAGCGAGGGGCGCAGGTTGGGATCGAACGACACGCTGCGCCCGGCCTTGCGCATCTGCGTCATCAGCTCGACGGACAACTCGCGCGTCGCCTCGGACAATGCGGGCGGAATGCCGGTGGCATGCAGATGGCGAGCTTGCAGCAGGGCAGGGCTGATGGCGGCGATAGACAACTGACTGGCCGCCGAACCCTTGCGGAAGTACTCGACCTGGGGATCATCGCCCGCTTCTTCACGAGACTTGAATTGAAAACCGGTGGGGTGTGCCGGATCGACCGCCACATGCCGGCAATCCAGGCCCTCCTGGGTCAAGGTGTCGACCACAAAGCGCCCGAGCGAATCATTGCCCACTCGGCTCAGCCAGGCGACGTTGAAACCCAGGCGCGACAGGCCGATGGCGACATTGCTGTCGGCACCCGCAATCCGTTTATGGAACTGAGCCACCTGGGCCAAGTCGCCGGTCTGTTCGGCGACAAACATCGCCATGGTTTCACCAAACGAGAGGATATCGATCTCAGACATGCGCATGCTCCGCACGAGGTTGGCCCAGCAGGGCGAGGGTGGCGACCTGCTGCGCGGTGACCGCGACCAGGTCATCGCCTTGCAGCGGGAATTCCACGGCCCGGCTAATACCTGGAGTCATGTGCTTGAGCAGTTGTTCCCACAGATGCAGGTCGGTGGCGCCAGGCGGCAGGGCGACCAGCTTGCCGTCGGCACGCCGCGCGACCGCCTTGCAGTGCAGGTAATCCACATGCCGGCCCAGCAGGCGTGCGGCGGTTAGAGCGGATTGGTCTTGCCATTGCCAGTTGCCGATGTCGAAGGTCATCTTCACCGGCAGGCCCAGGCGGTCCACTTCGGTGAAGAAGCGCTGCATGGGTTCGATACGGCCGCCTTGCAGGGTCTGGTCGTTTTCCACCAGCAAGCGGACCGGGTGGCGGTTGAGCAGGGCGTGCAGGCTTTCCAGGTCGTTGGTATCGGTGAAGTAACCGAGGGACACCTTGAGCCAGCGTGCGCCAAACGCCTGCGCCCGATCCAGGGTGGCCGCGAGTTCGGTATTCGCTTGGGCGCGGCCGGCGACCCACAGTTCCAGGGGCGATGAGAACACCGACTCCAGGCCATGCTCGACAGCAGCCTGGGCCAGTTCGTGGGGTTGCTCGGTGGTCAGCAATTCTTCACGCCATTCGATACGTTGGGCGCCGGCGGCCGTCAGCAGCGCGACAAAACTCAACTGGCCCTGTTGGCGGACAAGGTCGGCGCCGTAACTGGAAAGGCTGATGGAGACGGGGTACTTATGCATTGTCGTTTACCTCTGAAACCGGTTTCATTTTTATACGTAAACCAAAACCTGTAGGAGCCGGCTTGCCGGCGATGGCGTCCTTGAAATGGACGCTTGCCTCAAGGGCCTCATCGCCGGCAAGCCGGTTTCTACAAGGGGTTTGTGGAGCCTCGGATGATCAGTTGGGGCAGGAAGTCCAGGGTGCGTGTCGGCTCGGTATCGCCGCGCAGGCGCTTGAGCAGGCAGTCGAATGCGCTGGCGCCGATGGCTTCGGTGGGCTGGGCGAGGGCGGTGATGCCCGTGCCTACCAGCGGATACCACTCCAGGTCATCCAGGGCAATCAGGCCGATGTCATCAAACAGGTGGCAGCCCAGGTTTTTCAGTGCGCGGGTGCAGGCCAATGCCGCGACACCGTTGGCGCAGAACAGCGCCTTGGGGCCAGGTTTTGCGAGAAAGGCTTTCAGGTGTTTTTGCAGCGTTTCATCCAACTCCAACACAGCGCCGGTCAATGCCGGGCGGCTAGCGATTTCAGTCTTGAAACTGCTCAGGCGCTCCAAGCGCGAACTGGTGCCATCGGTGGCTTCGCTTACCAGCAACACATCGCGATAACCCTGCTGTTGCAGATGTTCCACCGCCATACGCACCGCCGCCGGGTTGTCCAGGCCGACCAGGTCGCTGTGCAACGGCTCGACGTTGCGGTCCACCAGCACCAGGGGCATTTCCCGCTGCAGTTCCAGCAGTTGGTCGAGGTGATGGCCGAGGGTGTTCACGATCAACCCTTCGATGTTGTACGAACGCAACGCCGCCAAGTGCTGGCGTTCTTGCTCGTCGTCACGGTCGGTGTTGCATACCACCAGGCTGTAGCCGTGTTGACGGCAAGCGGTTTCGACACCGTGCATCACGGCAATGGAATAGGGGTTGCGGATATCGGCCACCAGCATGCCGATCAGGCGCGTGCGCCCACGTTTCAGGCCACGGGCCATCTGGTTGGGGCGGTAGCCGAGGTGCTCGATGGCTTGCTCGATACGCAGGGCGATGGCATCGGAGAGCAGGGCACGGTCGTCGCCGATAAAGCGCGAGACGCTGGCTTTGGAGACGCCGGCGTGTTGAGCCACGTCGAGCATGGTCACGCGGCTGCGCTGGGCGGCGGAAAAAGTGTTCACGGTCATCGACCTTCTGTTTTTATTGGAATGACTGAAACCGGTTTCAGGAAACCATCAAATGAGGAAAGTCGTCAAGCTGTTGTCGGACAAAGTCGGATGGCCGGTGCGTCAAATCACCACACTCAGCCAAGTCGCCACCAGCAGCAACAGCGCCATGCCCCGGTTGAAACGTTGCATCGCCCTGGCCGAACGAAACAGCCGTGCCGACCCCACGCCCAGCAACGCCCAAGTGCCCAGGCACGGCAGCGATATCAGGAAAAATACTAGGGACAGGTACACCACTTGGCTCTGGCGCTCAGCACCGTTGTCAGCGAATACGCTGACCACCGCCAGGGCCATCATCCAGGTTTTCGGGTTGATCAACTGCAGGCTGGCGGCGCCGATCAGGCCAAGGGGCTTTTCGCTGGCTTGCACGTGGATGGCTTGGGCGGGCGCGCTGAAGATCTGCCAGGCCAGGTAACTCAACCAGGCGATGCCGATCCATTGCATGGCCATTTGCACCTTGGGCACATGCACCAACGACTGGCCAAACCCGCTGCCCACCACCAACACCAGGCCCGCAGCACCTGCGCAGGCACCCAGAATGATCGGCAAGGCCGCCTTGAAGCCATGACGTGCGCTGTTACTCAGCACCAGGATGTTGGTGGGGCCGGGGGTGATCGACGCCACAAAGGCGAACAACATAAACGGCAACATGACGGCAGACTCCAATAAACCAATCGATGGAGTCGATCTTCACAAGCCCGCTTGCTACCTGTCTGGAAGATTTGAGCAGCGCTTGCGGTAGGCCGCAGGTGTGAGGCCGTAGGCGCGTACAAACCAACGCCCCAAGTGGCTCTGGTCGGCAAAGCCCAGGGCAATCGCGACGTCCGCCGGTTGTTCGCCCCTGGTCAGAAAATGACGGGCGCGGGCCAGACGCAGTTGCACCAGATAGGCGTGAGGGGGCAGGCCAAATGCGCTCTTGAACGCACGGGTCAGGCGGAAACGGTCGACGCCACAGGCCAGGGCCAGTTCGTCCATGCCCACATCAATATGCAGATGGGCGTGCAGGTATTCCCGTGCCTTGTGGGCCACCAGAGGCAGACGCGGGTCTTCGCGGTAGCGGGTGCGCCAATAGAGTTGGCCGGTGAGGCGCTCCAGCAATTGGTCCATGGCCCGCTGACGTACGATGCGCAGTTCGCCGCTGTGCAGGGTCTGGAAAGCTTGAGTGGTGGCGATGGCCAGGCGCGGGTCGCTGGTCAAGGTATTGGCGAAACTCAGTTGGCTATCGAGTGGTGCCTCTTCAAACACCGCGCTCACCTCCCGCGCCAACCACTGCGGGTCGAGATAGAGCATGTGGTAAGTGAAGCCGTCGGCAGTGGGCGCATCGCCATCATGCAGTTCCCCGGGCTCCACCAGGAACACCTGGCCGGGCACACTGTGGTGGCGAGTGCGGCGGCAGTTGAATTGCTGCACGCCTTGCTCGGTGACGCCGATCAGGTAGCTGTCGTGCCAATGCGGGTCGTACGCATGGCCTTCGAAATGCGCGCGCAGGGTCTCGATGCCGGTGTCGGCGTCCTGGGACAGGTCGATCCAATTGTGCGCGGCCATAAAACACCGAGGCGGAATAGGTGAGGTAATTAGCGCCCAGCCGCGCATAAGCGTCTAGAAGGTTTGTGCAGCCTCAACCGAACAAGCCAGCGGCGATATTGATCGAGAACCCCAGGATCGCCGTGTTGAACAGAAAACCGATCAATGATTGACCCAGCACTACCTTGCGCATGCCTCGGGTGGCAACCCCGACATCAGAGGTCTGCACCGCCACGCCGATGGTGAAGGAAAAGTACAGGAAGTCCCAATAGTTGGGGGTCTGCAAACCTTCGGCAAAGCGCAGCGCCGGCTCCTTGCCGTCCCAGGTGTAATAAAGGCGCGCGTAATGCACGCTGAAGATCACCCCGATCAGCAACCACGAACCGATCACTGTCAGTCCGGTGAAACCGTAGTGCAGCAGGCGTTCCGAGGTGGCCAGGTCTTTGCTGCCCACCAGTTCGAAGGTGATGGTTGCCAGGCTGGCGAGAGCGGCGATGCACACCGTGAACAGCACCAGCCCGGCATTTTCATCTTCGATTTCGGCGATGCGCTTCACATCCTCGGCCTTGGCCCGCCGGGTCAGCCATAGCATCAGTACCAGGTAGGTCCAGACCCCGGCATTCCAGCCGATGAGGATTTTGCTGACGACGGTGTCTGCCGGCGCCAGGATGCCCACGGCAATACCCAGCACGGCGGCGGCGGAGAGGCGAGGGTGGGTGCGGGCGAGGAACGGCATGGCGGCTCACAATGAAATGTCTCTGCGAGCACCATAGCGCATTCTTTAGTCCCTGACTGACTGCGTCGAACACTCCTTTTTGTCAGTTGCACGTCCTGGCCATCAAACATGGCGGTTACAGCCGTGCTTATTCAAAGTAACGGATAGCGCCGTCCGTGAGTTTGACTGCGGGGTACTGCGCGACAGGAACCAAGACGGCTTCAAACGTCGCATCAAGCGTTTTACGTGTAGGGTCCCACACGAAGGTTATGCTTCCGCTACCGGCATGGCGGGTAGGATAGCCGTACCGTTCGTAGGTGAGCTGCGAAGGGTTGCCAGGACCAACCGGTATGGCTGTTCCACCATTCCCCGGGTTATTGACCGTGATGATGAATTTTCCGGCTGAGTTTCCAGTGCCCGGCGCCTCAATACGCAGCAATTGGCTCGTATGGATTACTGTTAAGTCTTCGCTGACAAAAAAACTGTTTCCAATGCCTACCGCCAGGTACCCGTTGGAAAGCAGTAAGCCTGAGTGTTCGCTCATGGGAAGCTTCTCTTTACTGATCGTTCGGATTGAACAAAGGCACACTAAAACGAAAAAGAACCCTGCGAAACTGTCAACATTGACAGTTTGTAAGGGCTCTTTTCAGTGGGCTTGCGTCGGTTGACGTCGATCAGTCGCGGCGCTTTTTAACCAACTTCATCACCACCACAAAAAACACCGGCACAAACACCACCGCCAGTGTCGCGGTGATCATCCCGCCGATCACGCCGGTACCAATTGCCTGTTGGCTTGCCGAGCTGGCCCCGGTGGCAATCGCCAACGGCACCACGCCGAGGATAAACGCCAGGGACGTCATGATGATCGGCCGCAGGCGCAACCGCGCGGCCTTCAAGGTGGCGGTGATCAGGTCTTCGCCCTGGTCGTACAGGTCCTTGGCGAACTCGATGATCAGGATCGCGTTCTTCGCCGAGAGGCCGATGATGGTGATCAAACCGACCTTGAAGAACACATCGTTGGGCATGCCGCGCAAAGACACAGCCAGTACCGCACCGAGTACGCCCAGCGGCACCACCAGCAGCACCGAGGTCGGGATCGACCAGCTTTCATACAACGCCGCCAGGCACAGGAACACGATCAACAACGACAAGCCCAGCAACAACGGTGCCTGCGAACCGGACAGGCGTTCCTGCAACGACAGGCCGGTCCATTCCTGGCCCAGACCGGCGGGCAATTGGCTGACCAGGCGCTGGATCTCGTCCATGGCCTCGCCGGTACTGTGGCCCGGTGCCGCTTCGCCGGAAATCGCGATGGCCGGGTAGCCGTTATAGCGCGTCAGCTGGGTCGGGCCCTGGGTCCATTTGGCTTCGACAAAGGCCGACAGTGGCACCATCTTGCCGGCGTTGTTGCGCACATTGATCTTCATCAAGTCCGCCACTTGGCTGCGTTGGTCGCCTTCGGCCTGCACCACCACGCGCTGCATGCGTCCCTGGTTGGGGAAGTCGTTGATGTAGGCCGAACCGATGGCCGAGGAGAGCACATTGCCCACATCGGCAAATGACACGCCTAGCGCATTGGCCTGCTTGCGATCGACTTCCAACTGCACTTGCGGCGCTTCGGCCAGCGCGCTTTCACGCACGTTGGCGAGGATCGGGCTTTTCTCGGCGGCAGCCAGCAACTCGGTACGGGCTGCCATCAACGCGGCATGGCCGACGCCACCACGGTCCTGCAGGCGGAACTCGAAGCCGCTGGACGTGCCCAGGCCATCCACGGGCGGTGGCAGGATCGCATAGGCAATCGCGTCCTTGAGTTCGCTGAACGCCATGTTGGCGCGGTCGGCAATCGAGGCGGCGGAATCATCGCTGCCGCGTTCCGACCAATCCTTGAGTGTGGTGAATGCCAGAGCCGCGTTTTGCCCCGAACCGGAGAAACTGAAGCCCATGATCATGGTGGTATCACCCACCCCAGGCTCTTCGGCGTTATGCGCTTCGATCTGCTCGGCCACCTGCACCGTGCGGTTCTTGCTCGCGCCGGGTGGCAGCTGGATATCGGTGATGGTGTAGCCCTGGTCCTCCACCGGCAGGAACGAGGAGGGCAGGCGACTGAACATCCAGCCCAGGCCCACCAGCAGCACCAGGTAAATCAACAGGTAGCGGCCGCTGCGCTTGAGGGCATACGCCACCCAGCCTTCATAACGGTCGGTGAGGCTTTCAAAGCGCTGGTTGAACCAGCCAAAGAAACCGCCCTTGGCATGGTGTTCGCCTTTGGCGATCGGCTTGAGCAGGGTGGCGCACAGGGCCGGGGTCAAGGTCAGGGCGAGGAACGCCGAGAACAGGATCGAGGTGGCCATCGACAACGAAAACTGCTGATAGATAACCCCCACGGAACCGGCCATGAACGCCATCGGCAGGAACACCGCCACCAGCACCAGCGTGATGCCGATGATGGCCCCGGTGATCTGGCCCATGGCTTTTTTCGTCGCTTCCTTGGGCGACAGACCCTCAGTGGCCATGATCCGCTCGACGTTCTCTACCACCACGATTGCATCGTCCACCAGGATGCCGATCGCCAGCACCATGCCGAACATGGTCAACACGTTGATGGAGAATCCCAGCAACAACATGGTGGCGAAAGTGCCCATCAACGCAATCGGCACCACCAGGGTCGGGATCAGGGTGTAGCGCACGTTCTGCAGGAACAGGAACATCACCGCAAACACCAGTGCCATCGCTTCGAGCAGGGTGTAGACCACCTTGGTGATCGAGACTTTGACGAACGGCGAGGTGTCGTACGGAATCTTGTATTCCACATTGGCCGGGAAGTAGCGCGACAGCTCGTCCATCTTTGCCCGCACCAGGGTGGCGGTACTCAGCGCATTGGCGCCGGGCGACAACTGCACGCTGACGGCGGTGGACGGCTTGCCGTTCAGGCGCGTAGAGAACTGGTATTCCTGGCTGCCGACTTCCACCCGCGCCACATCGCCGATGCGCACGGTCGAGCCGTCGGGGTTGGCCTTGAGCACGATGTCGGCAAATTCGGCTGGCGTTGAAAGCTGGCCCTTGACCAGGATCGCGGCGGTGATTTCCTGGGTGTTAGTGCCCGGCAAATCACCGATGCTGCCCGCCGAGACCTGGGCGTTCTGCGCGCTGATCGCGGCGTTCACGTCGGCCGGCGTCAGGTTGAAGCCGATCAATTTCTGCGGGTCGATCCAGATGCGCATGGCGCGCTCGGCACCGTACAGCTGAGCTTTGCCCACACCGTCGAGGCGCTTGAGTTCGTTCATCACGTTGCGCGCCAGGTAATCACTCAGCGCCACGTCATCGAGTTTGCCGTCGTTGGAAGTGAGGGTGACCAGCAGCAGGAAACCGGCGGACACTTTTTCCACCTGCAAGCCTTGTTGGGTCACCGCTTGCGGCAGGCGCGGCTCGACCGCTTTGAGGCGGTTCTGCACGTCCACCTGGGCCATCTCCGGGTTGGTGCCCGGCTGGAAGGTGGCGGTGATGGTGGCAGAACCCAGGCTGCTCTGGGACTCGAAATACAGCAGGTGGTCGGCGCCGTTGAGCTCCTGCTCGATCAGGCTGACCACGCTTTCGTCCAACGTCTGCGCCGAAGCGCCGGGGTAGACGGCATAGATTTCGACTTTCGGCGGCGCGACGTTGGGGTACTGGGCCACCGGCAACTGCGGGATGGCGAGGGCGCCCGCCAGCAGGATAAACAGGGCCACCACCCAGGCGAAGATCGGGCGGTCGATAAAGAACTGCGGCATGGTGTTTGATTCCTTTCCTTAGCGGACAGAGGCCTGGGCATTCGGCGCGGGGCTATCGTCCACTTCGACTTTTTCACCGGGGCGCGCGTGTTGCAGGCCCTCGACGACAATACGGTCGCCGGGCTTGAGGCCACTGCTGACGATCCAGCGGTCTTCGATCACTGCACCCAGTTCCACCGGCTGCTGGCTCACGGTCTGCTCGGCGTCCAGCAACAACACCATCGGGATACCGGCGCTGTCACGGGTGATGGCGCGTTGCGGCACGCTGATGCCTTGCTTGTCGACGGCTTGTTCCAGGCGCACCCGCACAAAACTGCCGGGCAGCAAGTCGAGGTCGGGGTTGGGGAACTCGCTGCGCAGGATGATCTGGCCGGTGCCGGGGTCGACGCTGATCTCGGCGAAGAGCAATTTGCCCGGCAGCGGGTAGAGGCTGCCGTCGTCCTCGATCAACGTGGCCTTGGCCTGGTCCTGGCCGACCTGCTTCAAGCTGCCGGCGCGGAAGGCGCGGCGCAGGTCATTCAGCTCACGGGTGGACTGGGTCAGGTCGGCGTGGATCGGGTCCAGTTGCTGGATGATCGCCAGCGGCGTGGCTTCGTTCTGGCCGACCAGCGCGCCTTCGGTCACCAGCGCACGGCCAATACGCCCGGAAATCGGTGCGGTGACGGTGGCGTAGCCCAGGTTCAGTTTCGCGCGCTCGACGGCGGCCTTGTTGGCGGCGACTTCGGCGTTGGTCTGGCGCACGGCGGCGCGGGCGTTGTCGTAGTCCTGGCCGCTGATGGCATTGCCTTCCACTAATTGGCTGTAGCGCTGTTCTTGCAGGCGCGCCTGGAAGGCATTGGCCTCGGCCTTGCTCAGGTTGGCCTGGGCGCTGTCGAGGTCGGCCTTGAACGGCGCGGGGTCGATGCGAAACAGCACGTCGCCCTGTTTCACGTCGTGGCCTTCCTTGAACACCCGTTGCATGACGACGCCGGCGACCCGTGCACGCACCTCGGCAATGCGCGGCGCGGCGATGCGCCCGCTCAGTTCGCTGGTGATGGACAGGGGTTTGGCGGCCAGGGTTTCGATGCGGACTTTGGCCAGCGGCATTTCCGGTGCCTCGGCGGCGGACTTGTCGCACGCGCTCAGGGCAAGGGTGAGGGCCAGCAGGCAAAACGGCGCAAACAGATTCTTCGACATGCTCTTATCCCAATATTGACTGGCGCATCCTAAAGTCACCTGCGCCGGGGTGCTGTGAAGCTGTGTAGCTTGTCTGTGAAGAAATGTAAGGTGCGACCCATAGTCGGCAGAGGGCGTATATCCTTGCACAATCCTGCAAGCGCCAACGATTCAACATGTGGCAACCGGCTTGTGTGGGAGCTGGCTTGCCTGCGATAGCATCACCTCGGTCTACCTGATAGACCGCAGTGTCTGTATCGCAGGCAAGCCAGCTCCCACACAAGCAGCGCCCACATTGGATTTGTGTACCGCCCATCACTGCTTATTTGGAAACACCATGCCCAACATCCTCCTGGTGGAAGACGACGCCGCACTCTCCGAGCTGATTGCCAGCTACCTGGAGCGCAATGGCTACCACGTCAGCGTGCTCAGCCGTGGCGACCACGTCCGTGAACGCGCGCGTCTGAACCCGCCGGACCTGGTGATCCTCGACCTGATGCTGCCAGGCCTTGACGGCCTGCAAGTCTGCCGCCTGCTGCGTGCCGACTCGGCAGGGCTGCCGATCCTGATGCTCACCGCCCGCGACGACAGTCACGACCAGGTACTGGGCCTAGAGATGGGCGCCGACGACTACGTGACCAAACCCTGCGAGCCGCGCGTGCTGCTCGCCCGTGTGCGTACGCTGTTGCGCCGCAGCAGCCTGTCCGAGCCCCAGGTGGCGAACGACCAGATCATCATGGGCAACCTGTGCATCGACTTGTCGGAACGCACCGTGGCCTGGCGCGAGCAGGCGGTGGAGCTGTCCAGCGGCGAATACAACCTGCTGGTGGTGCTGGCCCGGCATGCTGGCGAAGTGCTCAGCCGCGACCAGATCCTGCAACGCCTGCGGGGTATCGAGTTCAATGGCACCGACCGTTCGGTGGACGTGGCCATCTCCAAGCTGCGCCGCAAGTTCGACGACAACGCCGGTGAAGCGCGCAAGATCAAGACCGTGTGGGGCAAGGGCTACTTGTTTAGCCGTTCCGAGTGGGAATGCTGACCCATGTTTCGTGTCTTGCTGCGCCTCTACCTGATCACCATCGTCACCTACAGTGCGGCGATCTACCTGATCCCCTCGTTGGTGATCCAGCTGTTCGAACACCGCTACATGGACTACAACATCGAGCAGACACGCGGCCAGCAGAAGCTGATCGTCAAGCAATACCTGCGCGCGCCGGTGGAACGCTGGTCACAGGTGACCGAGCAACTGGGCCGTGACTTCGCACCGCTGAAAGTGCAATTGCTGCTGCGCCAGGACGCCAGCTACACCCCCATGGAAGAACAGCTGCTGGAGCAGGGCAAGCCGGTGGTGCGCCTGGGAGAGTGGGGCTGGATGGAGGAAATCAGTTCGCCGATCAACGAGCAATTCGTGGTCAAGCTGACGGTGCCGCCCGATCCGATGGACATGAACGTGCTGTACTGGGCGATCAACGTGCTGATCGTCGCCGCGCTGCTGGCCTGCCTGCTGGTGTGGCTGCGCCCGCACTGGCGTGACCTGGAACGCCTGAAAAGCACCGCCGGGCAACTGGGCCAGGGCAACCTGGCCGAGCGCACACGCATTCCGGCCAGCTCCAGCATCGGCAGCCTGGCCTCGGTGTTCGACACCATGGCCGACGACATCGAACACCTGCTCAATCAGCAGCGCGACCTGCTCAATGCCGTCTCCCACGAACTGCGCACGCCGCTCACTCGCCTGGATTTTGGCCTGGCCCTGGCGCTCTCCGAAGACTTGCCCGAAGCCAGCCGCGAGCGCCTGCAAAGCCTGGTGGCGCATATTCGTGAGCTGGATGAGCTGGTGCTGGAGTTGCTGTCCTATAGCCGCCTGCAAAACCCGGCGCAATTGCCCGAGCGGGTCGAGGTGATGCTCGACGAGTTTATCGACAGCGTGCTCGGCAGTGTCGATGACGAATTGGAAAACCCCGAGATCGTCATCGACGTAGCGCTCGATTGCGCCGTGGAGCGCTTCAGCCTCGACCCGCGCCTCACCGCCCGTGCCTTGCAGAACCTGCTGCGCAATGCCACGCGCTACTGCGACAAGCGCATCCAGGTCGGCGTGAAGGTGTGTGCCAAGGGCTGTGAAATCTGGGTGGACGATGACGGCATTGGCATTCCGCTGGACCAGCGCGAACGTATCTTCGAGCCGTTCTACCGCCTGGACCGCAGCCGCGACCGCGCCACCGGCGGTTTCGGCCTGGGGCTGGCCATCAGCCGGCGCGCCCTGGAAGCCCAGGGCGGCACCTTGACGGCGTTGGCCTCGCCCTTGGGCGGCGCGCGGTTCCGCGTGTGGTTGCCCAGCGTCGCCTGATCAAAGCACCTTGACGGCGCGGCCGATGGCCTGGATCGGCCCGGTGGGCTTGCCGGTCGGCGAGCCACGTGGGTCTTCCAGGGTCAGCTCGAACAGTTGGTTTTGTGTCAGCGGCGGTAGCTTGTCCAGCGGCACCGACAGCGTCTGGCCCGGCTTGACCAGGCCCAGGGACACCGGGCCTTGCCAGCCGTCGCCCTTGGTCCAGAACTGCAGGGTCTTGTCGGATGGCACTTCCATCACGCCCAACGGGATCAGCTGAATCTGCTGATCATTACTGGCCTGGATCACCCAGCCCGGTGCCTGGCTTTGCGGCGCGACCAGCACGACCACGAAGCTTGGGGCGGCAGTGGGCGGGCGGGTCAGTAGCAACCCGGCCAGTACCAGCGTGGTCAAAAGCCCCGCACCTGCCAGGCCGCGCCACACGGCCAGCAGGTCCCACCAGTGCGTGCGAGCACTGGCGATGTTACGTTCGATACGCCGCCACAGCTCAGAGGAGGGCGGTACGGGTTCCGCCAAGGCGGTCAGCGGCAACAGGCGTTGCTCCCAGGCGTCCACCGCAGCGCGTAGTTCGGCATCGTGCTTGAGGCGTTGTTCGACGTCGGCGCGTTGTTCGCCGGGCAAGGTGCCCAGCACGTATTCGCTGGCCAGTTCGTCCAGTGGGTCGTTCATGCCATGCACTCCCGCAGCGCGGCGAGGCTACGTTTGATCCAGGCCTTGACGGTCCCCAACGGGGTGTCGAGTTTCTGGGCGATTTCACTGTGGGAATAACCGTCGACATAGGCATGCAGGATGCACGTGCGACGGGTCGGGTCGAGTTGCTCCAGGCAGGTGTGGACCTGTCCCGAGCGCGCGCTGAATTCAAAGGTTTCGGTTGCGGCGACTTGCTCGTGTTCGTCGCCCAAAGGCACTTCGCGGTAATGGTTACGCACCACGTTGAGCGCCAGGTGGCGGGCCACGCTGAACACCCAGCCACGGGCCGAGCCGCGACTGGGGTCAAAACTGCCGGCGCCTCGCCAGATCTTGATAAACGCATCATGCACGATGTCTTCGGCCAGGGATTTGTCCCTGGCGATGCGCAACACCACGCCGAGCAGATGGCTGCTTTCCTGCTCATACAACTGGCGCAAGGCGCGTTGATCGCCACGGGCGCAAGCCTGCAGACAGGCTTCGTAATCAAACACGGATGGCTACCCCCCAATGATCGGCATGGGGGGCAGCGTAGACGACTTTACTCAGTTGGCCGCCCAGAAAATGTAATCCGCCTGGTACTTCACCACTTCCTGCTTGCCTTTGTTGGCTGCGGTGCACTCGCTGCTCGGCGCCACGCCGCCCTTGAGGGCCACGCGCTGGATGTAACTCACGCCGCTCATCGCGCCGTTGCCTTCAGCGGGGTTGGCCTTGACCAATTGATACGGCAAGTTGCCCGCGCCCGAGGGGGCCACGGCCAACTGGGTGCCGGTGATTTTTGAACCGTCCTTGGCCTGCCACGTAGCCGGTGGGCCGAAGTAGGTGCCCACTTGCTTGCCGCTGCGGTCATTCAATACCGCCTTGGGTCCGACAAAGGTCCACTCGGTCTGGCCGGCGGCGTTGGCCTTGTCACGGCACTCATAGGTGATTTCGCCGACGCCGGTGGTTTCCAGCGCGACCTTGTGGCCGTCCGGCACCTTGATGCTGTCGGGCAAGCCGGTCTGGGCAAAGGCGGCCGGTGCCGCAGCGAGCAGGGCGGTGAGGCAGAACAGTGCTTTAGCGTTCATGGGTACTTCTCCATTTCAGTAAAACAGCGGGGTGACTGAAAGGACTACCCACGGCACGCACGATTGGATGCAGCGATTAGAAAAAAAAGTCGGGAGGGCGCACACTGTGCCCCCCCGCTTTACCCGAGGAGAGATTGGCAATGACTGGTGTACACACGTCTGCTCAACAAGGTTTCTCTACCCAGGCCGTCACCTACGCCCAAGGCCGGCCGGACTATCCTAGGCAACTCACAGGCTGGCTGGCCGAGACATTGCGCATCGATGCCCAGTCAAGCGTGATCGACCTGGGCGCCGGCACCGGCAAGTTCACCCGTTTGCTCAGCACCCTGGCACCGACTTTGACTGCCGTCGAGCCCGTGGCGGCCATGGGCGCGCAGTTGACCAAACTGCTGCCCGATGTGCGCCTGGTCAATGGCACTGCTGAGTCCATCCCATTGCCCTCCGCCAGCGCAGACGCGGTGGTGTGCGCCCAGGCATTCCATTGGTTTTCCACCGAGGCGGCCCTGGCGGAGATCCACCGCGTGCTCAAGCCCCAAGGCCGCCTTGGCCTGGTGTGGAACGTGCGGGATGAATCGGTGGATTGGGTCGCGGCCATCACCGACATCATCACCCCCTACGAGGGCGATACCCCGCGTTTTCATACCGGGCGTTGGCGTGAAGCCTTCACCGGCGAGTACTTTTCCGAGCCCGAAGTGACCTGTTTTCCCTACAGCCATGTGGGCAGCCCTCAGGAGGTGATCATGGATCGCTTTCTCTCCGTGAGCTTTATTGCCGCGCTGCCGGAGGCGTCCAAGTCTGTGGTGACCGCGCAATTGCAGGCGCTGATCGACACGCATCCTTCACTGAAGGGGCGCGACACCGTGGCCTTTCCGTATCAAACCCAAGCGTACGTCTGTCATCGACTGAGCTAAAAGGCATAAAGTCAGATCATATTGATATAAGTCGTTATAAGAAAAATCGCTATCCTGCGGCCAGAAATTTATAAGGCCGCAGGTAGCTGTAATGGATGTGGGTAATGTTGGGTTTGTGGTTGCTGGCCTGATCGTCGGTTTTATCGTGGGCATGACCGGTGTGGGTGGGGGCTCGTTGATGACCCCGATCCTGCTGTGGTTCGGCATCAACCCTGCCACGGCGGTGGGCACCGACTTGTTGTACGCGGCCATCACCAAGTCCGGTGGTGTGCTGGTGCACAGCAAGAACAAGAATATCGACTGGACCATCACTGGCTGGTTGACCTTGGGCAGCGTGCCGGCGGTGTTGCTGACCCTTTGGTTCCTGGCCAGCTTGCATACCGACCCCAGTGCCATGAACGCGGTGATCAAGCAGGCGCTCGGTGTGGTGTTGCTGCTGACGGCCTTGGCGATTCTGTTCAAGAAAAGCCTGTTGGCGTTTGCCCAGCGGCATGCGGGTGATGACTATCACATGAGCCCGCGCAATCTGAATGCGCTGACGGTGGTGACAGGGGCGATCCTCGGAACCATGGTGGCCCTGACGTCCATTGGCGCGGGGGCGTTGGGGACGGTGGCGTTGTTTATTTTGTATCCGTTCCTGGCTACGCGGCGGTTGGTGGGGACTGAGATTGCGCATGCTGTGCCTCTGACCCTGGTGGCGGGGCTGGGGCATGCCAGCATGGGGAACATGGACTGGCATTTGTTGGGGTTTTTGTTGATGGGGTCGTTGCCGGGGATCTACCTTGGCAGTCATATGACTGGCAAGCTGCCAGATGGGGTGTTGCGGCCTTGTTTGGCGGTTATGTTGATGGCCATTGGTTATAAGCTGGCGTTTTGATTTGGGGGCATATCCGTTGTTTGGGTGATGGCTGGTATTGGTTCCGCCCTTACGGCGGGTCACTTTTGAAAAGAGCCCAAAAGTAACCAAAAGGCTCTTGCCCCAACACTCGGCACCTCGCTTAGGCTCGGTGTGCCCTCACTCCGGCTTTGGAGCGTGGGCCGCCGCCATGGGCCATCCTTGGCCCAGCGCGGCTAACCCGGCGTCCTGCCGGGTTACCCACGCTCCAAAGCCTGCGTTCGGCCAGCGTGTTTGACGGGGCGCCTCAGATCAAGATCAAGAGCGACTCGCTTCGCATCGTGGATACGCGGTCTTGTAGGAGCCGGCTTGCCGGCGAAGAACGTGAGACCGCCGCGTTTTGTCTGGTTCCCCCGCGTCATCGTTGAAGGCCATCGCCGGCAAGCCGGCTCCTACAGTGGTCTGCGTTTGCCTTTGCTCTACACCACTCAAGCCGGCTGTCAGGCCGCTGTGCTTTTGCTTTTGATTTTGATCTTAGGCGCCCCGTCAAACACGCTGGCCGGAATTCGGCAGGGATTTGGGGGGTAAACCGGCAGGGATGCCGGTTTAGCCGCCCCGCGCCATGGATGGCGCGTGGCGGCGGCCCCCCAAATACCTGTCGGATTACGGGCACACCGAGCCTAGGCGAGGTGCCGAGTGTTGGGGCAAGAGCCCTTTGGTTACTTTGGGGCTTTTCCAAAGTGACCCGCCGTAAGGGCGGAACCCATAGCAGCCGTTACCGCAGCAACGGATATACCCTCAAAACCCAGGCTCAACCCCGCCCATTCCCAATCTGCCAAACAAACGGTGGCTCCACCCCATTCACCACCCAATCCCCCACAATCCGCGCCTTGTAAATCACCGGATTATGTGACGACACCGTCCGTGCATTACGCCAATGCCGATCCAGCGCCTTACCCTGACGCACATCCGAAGCCCCCAATGCATTAAACAACTCACTGGTCGCACGCTGGATCAACTCCGACACCACCACCTGCGCCTTAGCCGACTCAATCTCAGCCGCCACGTTGGCCTCACGCTCCACCTCCTCATCCCCACCAAACCGCGCCACATAGGCCCGTTGCGCCGGCAGTGTCGCTTTCAGTGCGCTGGCCTCGGCGGCGTACACCAGGGCAGCCACTTCGCCCACCACCTGTTGAATCTGCGAATCCTGGCTGACATGGGCCGCATTGCCATGGCTGTAGATACGCTTGCGGCTGCGCACCTGATGCGCCACGTCACGCAGCGCCGCGCGGCCGATACCGGCCAGGCTGGCCAGCAGCACCAACTGGTAAAACGCGGTCTGGTATTTGAACCGGGTAGAAAAGTCGATGACGTTGTCCGCCTCTACCACCGCATCGGTAAAGCGCGACGTGCCGCTGCCCGTAGTGCGCTGACCAAAGCCGTCCCAGTCGTCGCTGTGCACCACCCCAGGCTGGCGGGCGCGGGTGGCGGCGATCACGTCCGCGCCGGTGTCGCTGCGTTGGGCGTACACGTCGATCCAGTCGGCGAATATACTGCCGGTGCTGTAGAACTTTTCGCCGTTGAGCTTCCAGCGGTCGCCGTCGGGGCTGACCTGGGTGACCACGTCGCCGATGGCCACATTGCCGATTTCGGTCCAGGCGCAGCCGACGATATCGCCGGCCACGAAACGCTTGAACCACAGGTCGCGGCCGGCGCTGGGCGGTGCATTCAGGCGGTCTTCGGCAAAGGCAAAGTGCCCACGCAGGGCCTGGGGCACGTTGGAGTCGGCTTCGGCCAGTTCGATCAGCAGCTCGAACAACTGCGGCAGGGAGGCGCCGCCACCGCCGTATTCCACCGGTACGCGCACCGCGCCAAAGCCAGCCTCTTTCAGCCACTGGATCGGTGCGTCGGGCAGGGTGCGGGTGTGTTCACGCTCTACGGCGCCTTCTGCGATGCGCTGGAAAATCGGCCGGAAGCGTGCGGCCAGGGTCGGGTAGTCGACGCCGGTGGACAGCGGGTTGATAACGTGGTGTTCGGTCATGGGCAAGGTTCCTGGGCAGTGATCAATACAGGGTAGATTGCACAGTCCGTGCCGGGTGTCGGCGCCCGTATTTGCGGGGCAAAGTCGCCAGCTACTGTTGCCCTGGCAACAGCTGATCGACAAACCAGCACAGTCTGCGACATCGGCGTCGGCACCCGGCCTTCCTTCCTGCGCCCCTGGCACGGGCGTTTCTCGGGCCTGGCACGCTTGCTGCTCATGCGCTAGGTACATCCCTTTGTGCGAGGTACTGTTCGATGAGTCAGCAAGCCGTGAAATTTGCCTATTGGGTGCCCAACGTCAGCGGTGGGCTGGTGGTCAGCAAGATCGAGCAACGCACCCACTGGGGCATCGACTACAACCGCAAACTGGCGCAACTGGCCGAAGCCGCGGGCTTTGAATACGGCCTCACCCAGATCCGCTTCACCGCCGGCTACGGCGCCGAAAACCAGCATGAGTCCGTGGCGTTCAGCCATGCGCTGCTGGCGGCGACCACTACCCTCAAGGTGATCGCTGCGATACTGCCTGGCCCGTGGCAACCGGCGCTCGCAGCCAAGCAACTGGCGACCATCGACCAGCTCACCAACGGCCGTATCGCGGTGAACATCGTCAGCGGCTGGTTCAAGGGCGAATTCCAGGCCATCGGCGAACATTGGCTGGAGCATGACGAGCGCTATCGCCGTTCCGAAGAATTCATCCGCGCCCTCAAAGGCATCTGGACCCAGGACGACTTCACCTTCAAGGGCGATTTCTACCGTTTCAACCATTACACCCTCAAGCCCAAGCCTCTGGGCCAGCCGGAAGTGTTCCAGGGCGGCAGTTCACGGGCGGCACGGGACATGGCCGCACGGGTGTCGGACTGGTACTTCACCAACGGCAACACCCCGGAAGGCATCAAGGCCCAGGTCGATGATATTCGCGCCAAGGCGGCGGCCAATAACCATTCGGTCAAGGTCGGCGTCAACGCTTTCGTGATCGCCCGCGACACCGAGGAAGAAGCCCGCGCCGTGTTGGCAGAGATCATCGACAAGGCCGACCCGGAAGCCGTGAATGCCTTTGGTGATGCGGCCAAGCAGGCCGGCAAGGCCTCACCGGAAGGCGAGGGCAACTGGGCCAAGTCCAGCTTTGAAGACCTGGTGCAGTACAACGATGGCTTCAAGACCAACTTGATCGGCACACCGCAGCAGATCGCCGAGCGCATTGTCGCGCTGAAGGCGGTGGGGGTGGACCTGGTGCTCGCGGGTTTCCTGCACTTCCAGGAAGAAGTCGAATACTTCGGCAAACGCGTGTTGCCGCTGGTGCGCGAACTGGAAGCCAAGGCCGCGATCAAGCAGGTGGCTTGAAGACCACCACCGCCGCGCGCAGTTTGTTGTTGCCAAACCGGCACATGCGCTCGAACTCCCCATGGCTGACCGGCAAATGCTGGCAGTCCAGGGGTTGGCGGTGCTGGCTATGGTCCACGTCCGGGTCGTGAAGGTAGACGAAGTCTTCGTCGCAATCGGTGACCATCACCCAGTGCGGTGACTTGGAGCGTGTGAGGCGGTAGCTGCTGATCAATACCAGCGGCTGGCCGCCGTCGCGCAGTACCTGAGGCAAGTCCAACGCGCCGCCGAACACTTGCTCGACACCACTGCCGGCCAATTCCTCTTCGAACGCCTCGTGTACCAGGCGCATGACGTCCTTTTTATGTGCATCACGCACACCGTCCAGAAACAGCGGCCCGCGCACATTCACCTGCATGCGCACCGCGAAGCCCCGGCGCCAGGCCGCGAGCGCCAGCCCTTGGGGGCTGCAGCCGCCATGGCCGGCCGTCATGAACACGGTGGTCGCTTCGCGCCAGATCTGCAGCTCTTCACGCCGTTGCGCCACGCGCGCAGGCACCAGCGCGCCCATGGCCATCAGCAGGCAGGCGGCGCCACAGGTGAAGTCGGTGGTCTGTTGGTAATACGGCACGCTTTGCGGGCGCGCATCCTGATGCTGGACGATGCGTTTCTCCAGGCGCAGGGCGGCGGTGTGGTCTTCGTAGTAGTCGTTGATGAGGGCGAAGCGCCGGTAGCCATTGCGCTCATACAAGGCAAGGGCGCCGGGGTTATCGGTGCGCACTTCCAGGCGCAGGTAGGCGCAGTCGTGGTCCACGGCAATGGCTTCGATGCGGGCGAGCAACTGTTTGCCCAGCCCCAGGCCGCGTGCGTGCGCGGCGATGGCGATGGAGTACAGGCGCGCCAGCGAGGTGCCCCGGTGGAACAGCACCAGTGCGTAGCCAAGCAACTGCCCGTCATTTTCCGCCACCAGCAAGTGGCCGTGGGCGCGGCTGATCATCCACTGGAAACTGCGCGTAGACAGCCGGTCGGTGGTGAAACAGTGTTGTTCCAGTGCCACCAATTCGGGCACATCGCAGGGGGTTGCAACGCGAAAGCAAAGAGCCATATGACCGCCGTAAAAGTTGCGTAACGAAACGGGACTTCTCTAAAAGATCGTGCTTAATAGAAAAGGTCGAGTTCTCTAAAGCGGATCAAATATTATGTCGGCGGTACAAGGTCATTGGCGTGAAGTATCCGAGCAAACACTCGCGGCGACAATAACTAATAAAGGTTATTTTCCCGCCCCCCTCAAAGGAGCCAGTCAAGTAGTGATCATTGTCGAGCGCAAGGAAGATTGGGCCTCCTACTTCCCCAGCGAAGACATCGTCACCGCCCAGGAGTACCTGGAACAGACCCGGGAAAACGAGACCGGCAAGCGTGTCCAGGTGATCAACCTGTGCCGCAGCTACAAGTACCTGGGGCACGGTTATTACTGCTCGCTGCTCGCCGAAGCCCGTGGGCACAAGGTGATTCCGTCGGTGCGCACCATCAGCGAACTGACCAGGAAGTCGCTGTACGGCCTCGCGTTGGACGACCTGGACAAGACCCTTGATAAAGCTCTGAGTCATCATCTGTACAGCAATACCGAAGGCTTTACCCTGACACTTTACTTTGGCCGGACCAATATAGAACCATTGCAGGATCTGGCCCGTCAATTGTTTGAGGCGTTCCCGTGCCCCATCCTGTTAGTTGATTTTAAAAAGAATAACGGCTGGCATATCGAAGGGGTCAAGTCGGGTGTGTTGCACAAGTTGCGCGATGACCAGGAAGATCAATTCGCCCACGCCCTCGACAACTTCAGCCGCAAGATCTGGCGCCAGCCACGTTCACGGCGCCTGGCCCGTTACGACCTGGCCATCCTGCACGATCCCCAGGAACAATTGCCGCCGTCGAATGCCAAGGCGTTGGAGAACTTCATCCGCGTGGGCAAAGGCCTGGGCATCGATGTGGAGTTGATCGAGCGCAAGGACTATTCGCGCCTGGCCGAATACGACGCCTTGCTGATCCGCGAGACCACCAGCGTCGACAACCACACTTATCGCTTCGCCAAGAAAGCCGAAAGCGAAGGCCTGGTGGTGATGGACGACCCGGCGTCGATCCTGCGCTGTACCAATAAGGTGTACCTCACCGACCTGCTCAACAGCCATCAACTGGGCATGCCCGCCACCGAGATCCTGTACAAGGAGCGACCGGAAGACTTCGAGCGGGTCGGCGAGCGCCTGGGGTTCCCGCTGGTGCTGAAGATCCCCGACGGTTGCTTTTCCCGTGGGGTGATCAAGGTGGAAAGCCAGGAAGCCTTGCTCAAGGCGACTGCCGAGTTGTTCGAGCATTCGGTGTTGCTGCTGGCGCAGGAATTCTTCTACACCGAGTACGACTGGCGTATCGGCGTACTCAACCGCAAGCCGATCTTTGCTTGCCAGTACTTTATGTCCAAGGGCCATTGGCAGATCTACAACCACAAGGCCATCGGCCAGGACATCAACGGCGAGTGCCGCACCCTTGCGGTCCACGAAGCACCCAAGGCCGTGGTAGAGCTGGCCGTGAAGACCGCCAACCTGATCGGTGATGGCCTCTACGGCGTCGACCTCAAGCAGTCCGGCGACAAGGTGGTGGTCATCGAGGTCAACGACAACCCCAACCTGGACGCGGGCATCGAGGACGCCTATTTGCAGGACGACCTCTACGGCTTGGTGCTGGAAGAGTTCGTGCGGCGCCTGGAGTTGAAGCGCCAGGGCCAGGTCTGGTGAGCCGGCGATGATCCAGCGCTTTGAACTGGCCGATGGCAAGCTGCGCAGCGGGGAACATGACGAGGCCCCGATCCTGTTGTTCAACAACCCTGACCTGGCCGAGCGCGAGTGGCTGCGTGACCACCACAAGCTGGACGAACACGCCCTGGCTTCGGCGCTGGACCCTGATGAAGTTTCGCGTATCGAGTTTCACCCCGACAATCTGTTCCTGATCTGGAAACGCCCGGAGAACTACTCCGGAGGCGGCAACCTGGTGTTCGAGGTGTCGTCCTGCGGCCTGCTGTTTTCGCCCAGCCGCCTGCTGGTGATCGCCACCGACGAAACCCCGCTGACCGGCCTGGGTCAGCGCCGCCCGCTGCACACGCCGCTGGACGTACTGCTCGACCTGCTGCTCAACAACATCCATCACTACCTGGGCCACCTCAAAGTGATCAAGCTGGTCGCGCGGGAGTTGCAGCAACAGTTCAATGCGTCCATGAGCAACCACCACCTGATGCAGATGTTCAGCCTCAGCGAAAGCCTGATCTATTACATCAACGCGCTGCACAGCAACGGCGCGGTGCTGTCGCGGTTGCGCAACCATGCCGAGAAGGAGCATTTCAGCGCAGAGACGCTTGGCCTGATCGATGACCTGATCATCGAGAACCACCAGTGCTACAAGCAGGCGGAGATCTATTCCAACGTGTTTTCCGGGTTGATCGATGCGCGTGGCAACCTGATGAACAACAGCATGAACAACCTGTTGCGCAAGCTGACGTTGATCAACGTGGTGTTCCTGCCGCTGAACTTGATTGCGAGCATTGGTGGCATGTCGGAGTTCAGCATGATGACGGCGGGGACGCCGTGGTGGGTGTCGTATCCGTTGTTCCTGCTGGCGATGGGGCTTGGGGCGGGGTTGATGGTGGTGGGGCTCAAGCGAATAGCGGGCGGCGCCAATGTGGTGTGAACACCGGTCCTTGTAGCAGCCGGCAAGCCGGCTCCTACAGGGGTTGTGTCGTTCAGGCGCCGGGTTGCAAGGTCAAGACCTCGAACCCATCCGCCGTCACCGCCACGGTATGTTCCCACTGCGCCGACAGGCTGTTGTCCTTGGTCACCACCGTCCAGCCATCCTTGAGGCTGCGTACTTTCGAGCTGCCTTGGTTGAGCATCGGCTCCACGGTAAACACCATGCCTTCACGCAGTTCCAACCCGGTGCCGGGACGGCCAAAGTGCAAGACCTGTGGCTCTTCATGCATCTGTCGGCCAATGCCGTGGCCGCAATACTCGCGCACCACGCTGTAGCCGTTGGCTTGCGCATGGCTCTGGATAGCGTGGCCGATATCACCCAGGCGCGCACCCGGCTTGACCTGGCGGATGCCGGCCCACATCGCTTCGAAAGTCATCTCCACCAGGCGCCGGGCCTTGGGGGCGACGGTGCCGATCATGTACATCTTGCTGGAATCGGCGATGTAGCCGCCTTTTTCCAAGGTGATGTCGATGTTGATGATGTCGCCGTCCTTGAGGATGTCCTTGGCGCTGGGCATGCCGTGGCACACCACCTCGTTGATCGAGGTGTTGATGGAGAAGGGGTAGTCGTATTGGCCCAGGCTGGCGGGGCGGGCCTTGAGGTCGTTGCGGATGAAGGCTTCGACGGCGGCGTCCAGCTCGAGGGTGGAGCGGCCGGCGGCGACAAAACCGTCGAGCAGGGTGAAAACCTGGGCCAGCAGGCGTCCGGATTCACGCATCACCGCCAGTTGTGCGGCAGTCTTGATCATCAACTGCGCCCCCGGATCAGGTCGGGCTTGTCCAGCAACATTTTGTTGATCAGCTCGTTGTAGGGCAGGTGCGGATTGAGTTCGGCGAGCAGCCCGATCTTGATCCAGAATTCGGCCTGGGCGTTGATGGAACGGTCCATCGCGGCGCTGGCCAGGCGCAGTTGTTCGTGCAGTTGGTCGGTGATCTTGACGATGCCCATGGTGTTCACTGTGTGGTAGCAATATACAAAGCGTATATGTTTCGTATATCGATAGTAAACCCCTGGCCGCCAAATGGCGCTTGGCCATTGACTTGCCCGCAGGCCGCCGGTTAGTTTCGTCACATGACGTTTCAAGCCTTTCGCAGCCAGCCAAGCATTATTACCGCCATTCCTCATTTGGCGGGATAGCGCACGGCTGTACCCAAACCCGCCCTAGAGGCGGGTTTCGTTTTTCCGTCTCCAGGGTTTTTGACAAAAAGCCAGGAGACACCCATGAGCACCTGCACCGCGCCTCACACCGCCGACCCGGGACTGCTTGAACATTACGTGAAGAAGATTCTTGCCGCCCCGGTATACGACCTGGCGGTGCGCACGCCGTTGCAGGCGGCCCCGGCCCTGTCGGCACTGCTGGGCAACCAGGTGTTGCTCAAGCGCGAAGACCTGCAACCGACCTTTTCCTTCAAGATTCGCGGCGCCTACAACAAGCTGGTGCAGCTTACGGCTGAGCAAAAAGCCCGTGGCGTGGTGACCGCGTCGGCGGGTAACCACGCCCAGGGTGTGGCCCTGGCGGCACGGGAACTGGGGATCGAGGCGCGCATTGTAATGCCCGCCAGCACCCCGGAACTCAAGGTGCTGGGCGTGCGTTCACGCGGCGCGCACGCGGTGCTGCACGGCGCGAGCTTCCCGTTTGCCCTGGCCCACGCGCTGCAGTTGGCCGAGTCGTCCGGGTGCACCTTCGTTTCGCCCTTTGATGACCCGGACGTGATTGCCGGCCAAGGCACCGTCGCCATGGAGATCCTGCGCCAGCAGCAAGGGCCGCTGGACGCGATCTTCGTGCCGGTGGGCGGTGGTGGCCTGATCGCCGGCGTCGCCGCCTACGTCAAATACCTGCGGCCCGAGGTGCGCATCATTGGCGTCGAGCCCGAAGGTTCCAGCTGCCTGTTGGCGGCACTGCGGGCCGGTGAACGGGTGGTGCTGCCCAGCGTCGATGGGTTTGCCGACGGCACGGCGGTGGCGCAGGTCGGCGCGTATGGCTTCGAGATCTGCCGCGACTGGGTGGATGAAGTCATCACCGTCAGCAACGACGAACTCTGCAGCGCCATCAAGTTGATCTACGACGACACGCGTTCCATCACCGAGCCTTCCGGTGCGTTGGCGGTAGCGGGCATCCGCCACTACGTGGCCCGTCATCAATTCCGCGGGCATACCCTGGTGGCGATCAACTCCGGGGCAAACATCAACTTCGATAGTTTGCGACATGTTGCTGAAAGGGTGGCTGCACAGGGCGCCGTTTAACTTGAAGCCCAGGGTTAAACGATTAATCGCAGCGGTTCGACGATGATTACATCGACACTGTTCAATCTCTATAACAACGCACAGTGCTTATGAGGAAAGGTTACAACGAGGGCCATTTTTGCCGAGTAGGCTTGGGAGTTACAAGCGTCTGCCAGGGTCGGCGAGACGTGGCGGGCACGCGCCTGCCAGGTTCATAACACTCTGTTGGCAGTCTCAGAAAAGGAGAGGTTGACCATGCTTTCGGAACTAGAGCTTCGCAGCATCATTGAAGGAAGTTTCCTGCCTAAACGGTGCGAATGCACCAAAGCCGAAGATGCCTCGCTGACGATCAAGGTCTATGACGACCGCGACCGTGACCGGGTGGATTTGGAAGTCAAAGGTATCAACGCGGACAAACTCGACAGCAGTCGAGCGATTTGCAACCTGATCGCCGCGTTGCGCGAAGACCTCAAGCACACCCATACACCCGCCCTGCAACGAGCGGGAGGGCGCAGCCTCTATTAGCTTGACGCTTGAGTGTGAGGGACAGAAGACCTGTGGGCCTGGATAAACGCCAGGCCCAATACGGTTTCTGTTGCCACCGCCAGCAGGATGCCTGGCCCCGCATTGCCATTGATCCACTCACCAAACCCCAATACCGCCAGCACCAGGCACCCGGTGATAAACCCGGTGGTCAGGGCGCGGCGCGTGTCCGAAGGGGGCGCGTGACGGGCGCGGTAGAACATGATGCCGATACCCAGGAAGAGCGCGGCGTTGCGGCGCGACACCATCCCGGTGGCGTTGGAATACTCCACGCTCCACAACCACAGCAGCAGGTCGGGACGCAGGCCCCAGACCAGTGCGAGGGCGAAGCACAGCAGGGCGGTGAAGGTGGCGAGGGTACGGAAATTCAAGAGCATGGCGAATCCTTTCAGCCTTATGACAAGCCCGCAAGCGTACGCCTATTTGTGCGGGCCTGGCTCTATTGTTTCAACGCCTCAGTTCTGGAAGTCGCAGGCTTCGGACATTTTCCGGTAGCTCACGTCTTCCACCTTGCCTGCTTTATCCAGGAACTTGATATCCGCCTTGATGACCTTGCACTCATCGGTCGGGGTTTCGTTCATGGCCAGCACCTTGTCGATATTCATCGGCAGGCCGTAGTGGTAAGGCACGGGTTTGACGGCGGCTGTTTGATCGTCGGCCTGGGCCAGGCCAGACGCAGCCGCCAGTGCAAGGGTGGCACCGAGCATCAACGTGCGCAGTTTCATGGTGTTTCTCCGCAACAAGTGGGTACAACTTCACTCTCGGCTTGCGGGATTAACCATCGATTAATGTTTGCCTGGCTGACAAAAGCTTCATCCAAGCTGGTGGCGATGCGGCAGGTCCGGCCCGGTCTTGCCGCAGGTCAACGCTGCGGCGCGAATGGCAAAGCCCAGCATGGCGTCGATCTGTGCCCGCGTGAGCTGTTGCAGGCCCTCTACCGAGTCAAGCTGCTGCTCGGTCAGCCAGGCAATCAGCGCGGCCTGGAAGGTGTCGCCGGCCCCCACCGTGTCGGCCATCACCACCTTGACTGCCGGTTGCGACCAGTTGCCGTGCTGACGGCTGAACACACTGGCACCGTCGCCGCCACGGGTCAGGAATACCAGTTGGCAACGGTGTTGCAGCCAGCCCTGCAGCACGCTTTCCGGCGACTGGTCAGGGTAGAGCAGGTGCAGGTCTTCGTCGCTGACCTTGATCAGGTCGGCATGCTTGACCAGTTCCGCCACGCGGTCGCGCCACAGCTGGATATCCGGCTGCGGGTTGAGGCGCACGTTGGGGTCGAGGCTGATCAGGCGTTTGCCGCTTTCGCGCTTCACCAGGTTCAGCAGGGTGTCGCCAATCGGCTGCACCACCAGGGAAAACGAGCCGATATGCAGGCCGCGAATGTCAGCCCCCAGCGCGGGCAGGTGGGCGACTTCCAGCAGGCGGTCGGCGCAGCCTTCGCCTCGGAAGTTGTACTGCGGTGAGCCATCGGCACCCACGGCGACCATCGACAGGGTGGTCGGTGCGGCGAACTCCACCAGGAACTGCTCGCTCACGCCTTCATCCTTGAGCACCTGCAACAAGCGACGGCCAAGGAAGTCGGTGGACACCCCGCCGAACAATCCGGCCTCGATGCCCAGGCGGCGCAAGCCTACGGCGACGTTGAACGGCGAGCCGCCGGCAATCGCCTTGTAATTGACCTTGGACGCCTGCCCGCTGGCATCCTCCTCGCTGAAAAAATCAAACAGCGCTTCACCACACACCAGATACATAGTCGTTCGCTCTTTAAAGGGTTGCCACGTGCTGTTGATAGCGCTCGTAAGCCTGTTGATAGGCGCTGACGCTGGACGCCACCGGCAGCGTACGGCTGGCCGGGTCGACGCTCACGCATTTGTCGCACAGGCTGGCCAGGGGTTCGCCGGACTGGCTCCAGGCCGCCTGGATCGCCGCGCCCAGGGCTGCGGCTTCGCTTTGTTCGGTGCAAATCACTTCGGTGTTCATGATATCGGCCACCATCTGCCGCCAGACCGGGCTTTTCGAACCGCCGCCGATCAGGCGGATGCTTTGGCTTCGCAGGCCGGTCTGGCGCAGCAGGTCGAGGCCGTAGCGCAGGCCAAAGGTGGTGCCTTCGACGACCGCGCGGCACAGGTTGGCGCGAGTCAGGTTGGTCATGGTCAGGCCGTGCAGGCTGCCGGTGGCGTGGGGCAGGGCGGGCACGCGCTCGCCGTTGAGGAACGGCAGCATGCTCACGCCGTCGGCGCCGATGGGCGCTTGCTCGACCAGGGCGTTGAACGCGGCCAGGTCCAGGTCGAACAGCTCGCGGATCACCCCAGTGGCGTTGGTCAGGTTCATGGTGCAGATCAAAGGCAGCCAGCCGCCGCTGGATGAACAGAAGGTGGCCACCGAGGCCTGCGGGCTGACGTTGGGTTGGTCGGCAAACGCATACACGGTGCCCGACGAGCCCAGGCTCATGGTGATCACACCGGGGGCAATATTGCCGGTGCCGATGGCGCCCATCATGTTGTCGCCGCCGCCGCTGGAGACGATGGCGTTGGGGTTGATGCCCAGGCGTTCAGCGATGGCGGGCAGGATCGTGCCGACTGCCTGATCGGCCTCGATCAATGACGGCAAGGCCCGTTCCAGGCGACCGCTCGGGTCGATGTGCTGGAGCAGCGCCACATCCCACTCACGGCTGCGCACGTTGAAGTAGCCGGTGCCCGACGCATCGCCATACTCGGCGACGGCGCGACCGGTGAGCCAATAGTTGAGGTAATCGTGGGGCAGCAGGATATGCGCGATGCGCGCGAAGATGTCCGGGTGCTGCTCGCGGGTCCACAGCAGTTTCGACACGGTGTAGCCCGGTGCAATGGCGACGCCCAGGCGCTCCAGCGAGCCACTCTCGCCGCCCAGGTACGCCAGCAGGCGGTCGTTCTCGGGGGCTGTTTCGGTGTCGCACCACAGTTTGGCCGGACGCAGCACCTGGCCCTGGTCATCGAGCAGCACCAGGCCGTGTTGTTGACCGGACACGCCAATACCGAGGATATCCTGGCCGTCCACGCCGGCCTGTTGCAGGGCGCGGTGGGTGGCTTCGGTAAAGGCGTCCAGCCACTCTTGGGTGTGCTGCTCGCGCCGCCCATTGGCGCCGCTGATCAAGGTGTGCGCAGCCGCGCCGAGGCCAAGTACCTTGCCGCTGGAGGCGTCGAGGACGATAGCCTTGGTACCTTGGGTGCCGCAGTCGATGCCGAGAAACAGGTTTTGCTGGGTCATGATGGGGTGCTCAGCAGTCTTATTTTTTGGAGTGTTAACCCGATCAAAAAGTGGGAGCGGGCTTGCTCGCGAATGCGGTGTTTCAGTCGATACATTTGTCTCTGACAGACCGCATTCGCGAGCAAGCCCGCTCCCACAGTGTTAATTCGGTTTCTTCAGGAGGTTCTGCAGGGTTGCGGTGACTCCATTGTCACGCAGGCTTGCATAGCACCGCTCGAACGCTGCCACAAACTCAGGCGAATTGGGAGTAGCCGTCCCAAAAATCTCTTCCACCCCCAGCAGCCGTTTGCTGATCAACGCCTCATCACTCACCAGCCCCTGGCAAAACTCTGCACGCGGATCGGGAATCTTGTAGCTCACGCCATTCTCGTCCACACCCTTGAGGTACAACGCCCACGCCGCGACTACCAACGCCGCACGCTCGGTCTCGCGGCCATCGGCAATCAGGCGATTGATGGTCGGCACGGTGAACTTGGGAAACTTCGACGAGCCATCCGAGCACACGCGCTCCAACTGATCGGCAATCGCCTGGTTGGAGAAGCGGTCCACCAGGGTCTGCTTGTACTCGGTCAAATCGATGCCCGGCACCGGCGCCAGGTTTGGCGTGACGTCCAGGTCCATGTAGGTGCGCATGTAGGCCACGAACACCGGGTCATTCATGGTTTCGTGCACAAACCGATAACCCTTGAGAAAGCCCAGGTAGGTCAGCGCCAGGTGGCTGCCGTTGAGCAGGCCGATCTTCATTTCTTCATAGGGCGTGACGTCATCGGTGAACTGCACGCCGACCTTTTCCCAGGCTGGGCGACCGTTGACGAACTTGTCTTCCAGCACCCATTGCACAAAGGGTTCACAGACCACCGGCCAGGCGTCGTCGATGCCGTGATCGTCGTGCAGTTGCAGGCGGTGGGCGGTGCTGGTCATCGGTGTGATGCGGTCGACCATGGCATTCGGGAAGCTGACGTTGGCCTTGATCCAGTCATGCAGCTCGGCATTGTGCAGGGCGGCGAAGGCCAGCAGGGCCTTGCGCGTCACGGCGCCGTTATGCGGCAGGTTATCGCAGGACATCACGGTAAATGCCGGGGTGCCGGCAGCACGGCGTTTGGTCAGCGCGGCGCAGATAAAACCGAACACGGTTTTCGGTGCGCTCGGATGCGCCAAGTCGTGCTGGATCTGCGGCAGGTGGGCCATGAACTCGCCGTTGCTGTCATCGATGCAGTAGCCGCCTTCGGTGATGGTCAGCGAGACGATACGGATCGCCGGGTTGGCGAGTTTATCGATCAGCGCCTGTGCGCCGTCTTCGGCCAGCAGCATGTCACTGATCGAGCCGATCACGCGCACTTCGGTGTCGTCGGTATCGCCCAGTTCATACAGGGTGAACAGGTAGTCCTGGCCGGCCAGGTCGTCACGGGCCTTGCGGTCCTCGGCCCGCAGGCCGACGCCGCAGATGCTCCAGTCCAGGCCTTCGCCGGTATTCATCAACGCATCGGTGTAATACGCCTGGTGCGCGCGATGGAAACCGCCGACACCAATATGGGCGATGCCCTGGGTGGTGTTGGCAATGGCGTAGGCCGGCAGTTTCACGTGCGGTGCCAACTGGGTGAGGTTCTGCTTATTCAGTTTCATCACGACTCTCGCGAAATCAAGCGGCGGCGCGCAGTGGGCGGGCCACGGCTACACCGTCGGTGTCGAACAGGTGGCAGTGCGCCGGGTCCAGGTGCAGGTGCAGCGTCTCGCCATACTGGCTGGCCATGTCGCCGCGAATCCGCATGGTCAACGGCTCGCCGTTGGCGGTGATGACGTGGCAGAAAGTGTCGCTGCCCAGGCGCTCGCCGACGTCGGCGGTGACGGTCAGGGTGGTTTGGCCCGGGGAAGCAATTTCCAGATGTTCCGGACGAATGCCCAGGGTCACTGCACTGCCCACGCTCAAGGTGGCGCCACTCAGCGGCAGGTTGATCAACGTGCCAGCGTCCAACTGCACTTCGCAGCCTTGGCTTTCAACACGGGTGACCTTGCCCTTGAGGAAACCCATCTTCGGCGTGCCCAGGAAACCCGCCACAAACAGGTTGGCCGGCTGGTGATACAGCTCCAGCGGCGAGCCGACCTGCTCGATACGGCCACTGTTGAGCACCACGACCTTGTCGGCCAGGGTCATGGCTTCAACCTGGTCGTGGGTTACGTAGATCATGGTCGCTTGCAGCTCTTTATGCAGGCGCGCCAGCTCCAGGCGCATTTGCACGCGCAGGGCGGCGTCGAGGTTGGACAGTGGTTCGTCGAACAGGAAGATCTTCGGGTTGCGCACAATCGCACGGCCGATGGCCACACGCTGACGCTGGCCGCCAGACAGTTGCTTGGGCTTGCGCTCCAGCAGCGGGCCCAGCTCGAGGATGCGCGCCGCTTCGCTGACCTTGCTTTCCACCAGCTTTTTATCGACACCGGCCAGGTCCAGGGCAAACGACATGTTCTTGCGCACGCTCATGTGCGGGTACAGCGCGTAGGTCTGGAACACCATTGCCAGGTCACGCTTGGCCGGGGTCACTTCGGTGATGTCGCGACCGTCCAGTTCGATGGTGCCTTCGGTGACTTCTTCCAGGCCGGCGATCAGGCGTAGCAGCGTGGATTTACCGCAGCCCGACGGCCCGACGAACACCACGAATTCCTTGTCGTTCACTTCCAGGTCGATGCCCTTGATGATCGAGAAGCCTTCGAAGCCTTTTTGCAGATTCTTGATTTTCAGGTTGGCCATGGGATGGGCCTCCGCGTTGAATTTTTATTAAAAGGCCGTTATTTCACGGCGCCGAAGGACAAACCGCGCACCAGCTGTTTCTGGCTGATCCAGCCAAAGATCAGGATCGGCGCGCAGGCCAGGGTCGAGACGGCAGACAATTTGGCCCAGAACAACCCTTCGGGGCTGGAGTAGGAGGCGATCAGCGCCGTCAATGGCGCGGCGGCGGACGAGGTGAGGTTCAGCGACCAGAACGCCTCGTTCCAGCACAGGATCAGCGACAGCAACACGGTAGAGGCCAGGCCACCCTTGGCGATCGGCAGCAGCACGCGGACCATTTCCTGCCACAGCGTGGCACCGTCCAGGCGCGCGGCTTCGAGGATGTCCTTGGGGATGTCCTTGAAGTAGGTGTACACCATCCAGACCACAATCGGCAGGTTGATCAGGGTGTAGATGATGATCAGCGCAATGCGCGTATCCAGCAGGCCAAAGCTCTTGGCCAACAGGTAGATCGGCATCAACACGCCCACCGGCGGCAGCATCTTGGTGGACAGCATCCACAGCAGCGTGCCCTTGGTGCGCTGGGTTTCGTAGAACGCCATGGAGTAGGCGGCTGGCACCGAGATCAGCAGGCACAGGGCGGTGGCGCTGAAGGAGATCAGCACCGAGTTCCACGCATAACTGAAGTAGTTGCTGCGCTCGTTGATGTGCAGGTAGTTCTCCAGCGTCGGCGTGAAGATGAACTGCGGCGGCGTGGCGAACGCGTCGATTTCGGTCTTGAAGCTGGTCAGCACCATCCAGAAGATCGGGAAGAAGATCAGGATCGCGATGGCCCAGGCCAGGGTGCCGAGCAACAGGCTTTGCAGGCGGCGGGATTGTTGAAGCGTCATGGCGCGGCCCTCAAGGCTTGTCAGTCAGGTTTTTGCCGATCATCCGCACCAGGATGATCGCCGCGATATTGGCGATGACCACGGCAATCAAGCCGCCAGCCGAAGCCATGCCCACGTCGAACTGCACCAGCGCCTGGTTGTAGATCAGGTAGGCGAGGTTGGTGGACGCGTAACCGGGGCCACCGTTGGTGGTGGTGAAGATTTCGGCAAACACCGAGAGCAGGAAGATCGTCTCGATCATCACCACCACGGCAATCGGGCGGGCCAGGTGGGGCAGGGTCAGGTGCCAGAAGATCGCGATGGCACCGGCGCCGTCCAGGCGCGCGGCTTCCTTTTGTTCCTGGTCGAGGGACTGCATGGCGGTCATCAGCAGCAGGATCGCGAAGGGCAGCCACTGCCACGACACAATGATGATGATCGACAGCAACGGATAGTGCGCCAGCCAGTCCACCGGCTCGGCGCCGAACAGCTTCCACACCGCGGCGAGGATCCCCGACACCGGGTGGAAAATCAGGTTCTTCCAGATCAGCGCACCGACGGTGGGCATGATGAAGAACGGCGAGATCAACAACACCCGCACCAGCCCGCGACCGAAGAACTCGCTGGCTTCAAGCAGGGCGCTGATCAACACGCCGAACACCACGCTGATCAGCAGCACGCTGCCCACCAGCAACAGGGTATTGGTGGCGCCGGGCAAGAAGCCCGAGTCGGTCACGAAATACGTGAAGTTCTCCAGCCCCACGAACTGGTTTTCACCGGGGTAGAGCAGGTTGTAGCGGATCAGCGAAAAGTACAGGGTCATGCCCAGCGGCACGATCATCCACAGCAGCAGCAAGGCGACCGAGGGGCTGACAAGGAACCAGCCGGGGTTGGCCAGGCGGTTTTTGCCTGGTTTGGCCGACACGGCGGTTTGCACTTGGGCAGTGTTGGTATTCATAGGATCAGAACCAGTCAGGTACATGCAGAACTAGAGTCGAAGCGCGGTCAGTGTGGGAGCGGGCTTGCTCGCGAATGCGGTGCGTCAGTCACGGATACATCAACTGCAAGACTGCATTCGCGAGCAAGCCCGCTCCCACCTTTACAGTGGTGTACCCACTTTATTTGGGATAACCCGCCCGCTTCATTTCACGCTCGGTGGTGGTCTGCGCGGCGGTCAATGCAGCATCCACCGTCTGCTGACCGGTCAGCGCGCCGGAGAAGAACTTGCCGACCTGGGTGCCGATCGCCTGGAATTCAGGGATGGTCACCAACTGGATACCGATATACGGCACCGGTTTGAGCGTCGGTTTGGTCGGGTCCGCGACTTTCAGCGATTCGAGGGTCACCTTGGCAAACGGCGCGGCCTTCATGTACTCGTCGCTGTAGGTCGACTTGCGCGTGCCTGGCGGTACGTTGGCAACGCCGTCGGTCTTGGCAACCAGGGCGCCATATTCCTTGGAAGTGGCCCAACTGGTGAAGACCTTGGCGGCGTCCTTGGCCTTGGAACTGGTCGGGATCGCCAGGCTCCAGGAGTACAGCCACGACGTCCCTTTGTCGGTCTTTTCGTGAGGGGCAAAGGTGAAGCCGACGTGGTCAGCCACTTTGCTCTGGGTCTTGTCGGTGACGAACGAGCCGGCCACGCTGGCATCGACCCAGATGGCGCACTTGCCGCTGTTGAACAGCGCCAGGTTTTCGTTGAAACCGTTGCTGGAAGCACCCGGCGGGCCGGACTTCTTCATGTTGTCGACGTAGAAGTTCAGCGCGTCCTTCCATTCAGGGCCGTTGAATTCAGGTTGCCACTTCTCGTCGAACCAACGCGCACCGTAGCCGTTGGCCAGGGTGGTGATCAGCGCCATGTTCTCGCCCCAGCCGGCCTTGCCGCGCAGGCACAGGCCGTACTGCTCTTTGCTCTTGTCGGTGAGTTTGCTGGCGAACTCGCCGATCTGTGTCCAGGTCGGGTGCTCGGGCATGGTCAGCCCGGCGTCCTTGAACAGGTCGGTGCGGTAATAGGTGATCGAGCTTTCGGCGTAGAACGGCAGGGCGTACAGCGAACCCTTGACGGACAAACCGTCACGCACCGAAGGGAATACATCGTCAAGGTCGTAGGACGCCGGCAGGTCCTTCATCGGCTCCAGCCAACCCTTTGCACCCCAGAGTGCAGCTTCGTACATGCCGATGGTCAACACATCGAACTGCCCGCCCTGTGTGGCGATGTCAGTGGTGAGGCGCTGGCGCAGCACGTTTTCTTCGAGCACCACCCAGTTCAGCTTGATCTCCGGATGCTCGGCCTCGAAGGTTTTCGAGAGCTTTTGCATGCGGATCATGTCGCTGTTGTTGACGGTGGCAATGGTCAGGGTTTGCGCGCCAAAGCTGACGGCGCTGAGGGTCATGCAGGTGGTCATGCAGGTCGAAACAAGCAGTGCTTTTGCTGTGAACTTCATCGCGCACTCCATTTCCGCGCCCAGGGGGCTACAGAAGGACAGTTATTGTTGTTGTGTCTTCCTACAGGTCGTCAGGAAGAGTGTGCGTTGATTACAGCCTTGAAATGGGGTTGTGACAAATCCTTGGGCGCACTGGGACTGATACTTTTTTGCACTCGTGCTGGCGATGGCTGAAACGATTCGCCCGGTGTGCCCCCTGCAGGAGCCGGCTTGCGCGATGGTGGTCAACGATAACGCGCAAAACCGGGATAAGCGCGGCGTCTACAGGGGGGGCGCCGGCAAGCCGGCTCCTACAGTAAAGCGTCGGGCATTGAGTTCAAGCCAGGTTCTGTTCGGTAAGCCGCTGCACCGCCAGGCGCCGGTAGTGGGAAGGGGTCATGCCCTTGAGTTGCTGAAAACGCCGGTTGAAGTTGGAAATATTGTTGAAGCCCGACTCGAAGCACACATCCGTCACGGCTTTATCCCCATCGGCCAACAATTCGCAGGATTTGCTGATACGCAGCCGATTGACGAACTCGATGAAGGTGCGCCCGGTGGCCTGTTTGAACACGCGAGAGAAGTAAGTGGGCTTCATGCCCAAGTATTCTGCCACTTCTTCGAGCGGCAACTCCCGCGCATAGTGGGCAAAGATGTAATCCACCGCGCGGTTGGTACGGTCGATGCTGTGTTCATCGGCCAGTTGCGGTGTGGTCACACCGGACAGCAGTTGGTAGTCCTCACAGGCGCTCAACACGTCCAGCAGGATAAAGAAGTGCCCCAGGCGCGCCATGCCCTGGGCGTCCTCTATGCGTTGCATCAAGGTCATGGCCTGGGCGATGGTTTTTTTGCAGCGGAACTCGATGCCGTACTGCGCGCGCTCCAGCAACGGCGCCAGGCTCCTGAGTTCAGCGAAGATGTGGCTGCCTTGCTCGAACAGTTCATCGGTGAAGTTCACCAGCATGTCGCGTTTGGGCACCACCTCGTCTTCCTCCACCTGGCTGATCCAGTTGTGGGGCAAGTTGGGGCCGGTGAGGAACAGGCTTTCCGGGTAGAAGTTGCCGATATAATCGCCGATGAACACCTTGCCGGAACTGGCGACGATCAGGTGCAACTCGTATTCCTTGTGAAAGTGCCAGCGCACCAGCGGGCAGGGGAAACCGTGCTGGCGATAGATGATGGACAAGCCGTTATGGTCGTCCATCAGTTCGTAGGAAGGGTCGGTGATACGCGTTGCTCGGGTCATGCTGCCGTCGCTTTATTGTGGTTGCTGCGTAGGATAATGCCCCCTCGCGCGCAACCTCGCCAGCGCCGCTGTCTAGACGTTGCGGTTTTTCGCCTCGATCCACTGCGACATGTACTGGGTACTTTTATGCGCGTGGTGGCGCAGCATGCTGCCGGTGAAGTTGTCCCGGCGATGGGCCGTGAGGTGGCTGCGGCACTGCTCCAGGCACGCCACCAACGCCGGGCCGTGGACCTTCTGGTCATAACGCCGGGCCAATAGTTGGCGACCGTCTTCCTGGGCCTGGGTCCAGCGTTCACGGTCCTGATACAAGGCTACCGCCGCCGCCGCGAGGGCAGGGGCGCTGTGTTCTACCACGCCAGGCCATGGCTGCTCGTCACCCATGGCTTCGGCGCCCATCGGCGTGGTGACGTTTGGCGTACCGCAGAGCATTGCATCGGCCAGCTTGCCCTTGATGCCGGCACCCAATCGCAGGGGCGCCAGGCAGATACGCGCGGCGGTCATCACCTGCAAGGCGTCTTCGGCCCAGTTCATCACATGAAAACCCTGCGCCGGGTTATGCAAGGCGGTGGCTTTGGGCGGCGTGTAGGCGCCATAGATGTGCAACTGCGCTCCCGGCAATTGCTGGCGGATCAGCGGCCACAGGCTGTTTTTCATCCAGAGCACCGCGTCCCAGTTGGGCGCGTGGCGAAAGTTGCCGATGCTGAGAAAGTGCGCGCGGTCTTCAAAGGGTGCGAAGGGCTCGTTCGGCGGCTCCAGCATCAGCGGGCACCAGTGGAGCAGGGCGGCTGGCACCTTGAAGTGCTCGGTGAGCAGGCGGATTTCCACGTCGGAAATCATCAGGCTGATATCACAGCGGTAAATCGCCGCGATTTCGCGCTTGGCCAGGTCGGTCTCGGCCATCAGTCGGAACTCTTCCTGCAACGTCGGTGAAAACAGGGCGCTGAAGTCGTCGCTGTCGGGGTGCGCCTTCAGGTGATCCTTTAGACGCTGGTGACGCGCGTCGCGCAGGCTCTGCAGGTCGGAGGTTTCCAGCACGCGCAGGGCGTCGGGGCAGCATTTTTCGACGCGCCAGCCAAACTGTTCCTCCATCATGAAGCGGTCGAACAGCACGATATCCGGGGCGAGTTCGCGAATAAAATCATCGAAACTGCTGTTATTCAGCTCGATGGCGCATTCGGCGATACCCAGCGCAGGCAAATCGGCCTTGTGTTCGCCAATGGTCGCTGGGCTGCTGAAGGTGATGTCCCAACCTTGTGTAAGAAAACTCTCAAGGATTTGCATCATATGCCCGCCTGCGGCCGAGGAACGGGGTTCCGGCCAGACGTATCCAATGACCAGGACTTTGGTGGCAGGGGCATTCATCGACATCGTTTTCCTTGAGGGGCAGGGCGCAAAGCGCGCAATTAAACCATAACCCGCGACATGACAATTTATGTTTGGCGGTAGGTAGCGAACGCACTTTGTGGTTAACTTCGGCCTCTCGAATTCGTTAAACCCAAATCAGCATAAGGATTCCGTTCATGGCTCAAGTCACCCTTCGTGGTAACCCTGTCCAGGTTGAAGGCGAATTGCCGAAAACCGGCACCCAAGCCCCTGATTTCACCCTGACTGCCGGCGATCTGTCGGACGCGACCCTGGCGACCTTCGCAGGCAAGCGCAAAGTGCTGAACATCTTCCCAAGCGTCGACACCCCGACCTGCGCGACCTCTGTCCGCAAGTTCAATGCCCAGGCCAACGAGCTGAACAACGCTGTCGTACTGTGCATCTCCACCGACCTGCCATTCGCCCAAGCCCGTTTCTGTGGCTCCGAAGGTCTGGAAAACGTGAAGAACCTGTCCGACTTCCGTGATTCGGATTTCGCGGTGGACTACGGTGTTTCGATTGCTGATGGCCCACTCAAAGGCCTGACCGCACGCGCCGTTGTCGTGCTGGACGAAAATGACAATGTGCTGCACAGCGAACTGGTTAGCGAGATCGGCCAAGAGCCGAACTACGAAGCAGCCCTGGCTGTTTTGAAGTAACTGTTTCGGTACGTTACTGTCGTTTTGCAGTAACACGCTTGATGCATGATTGCGGCCTGGCCTAGTCCAGGCCGTTTTTATTTGTCGGTCAGCGGCTTAGCGAAATAGCCGATGAACTAAGGTCAGAAGTTAAAAGTTGTAAGCCCAAGGTAAATAGCCGGTAAAGGCGCTTTTCTTAATGCGCCCCAGTGCTTATCTTTCAGCCTCCCAAAGAAGAAGCTCTCGCGCCCAATGGTTGATCAATCCATGCAATCCTCCCCCCGTAAGTCCCGCCGCTGGCTGTTCGGCCTGCTTGTGCTGCTGGTTATCGCCGGCCTGTGCTGGAAATTCTGGCCCGGCAGCCACAAGGATGGCACTGAGCAGAAGCCCGCCGGGCATGCTGGCAAGTCGGGGATGATGCGCCCGGGCTTTGGTGGCTCCACGGGCCCGGTGCCAGTGCGCGTGGCCCCGGCGGTACTGGGGGAATTCCCGGTGTACTACAAGGCGCTGGGGACAGTGACAGCGCTCAACACCATCAATGTGCGCAGCCGGGTGGGCGGTGAGCTGGTAAAGATCGCCTTTGAAGAAGGCCAGATGGTCAAGGCCGGCGACCTGCTCGCCGAGATCGACCCGCGCAGCTACCAGAACGCCTTGCTCCAGGCCCAGGGCACGCTGATGCAGAACCAGGCCCAGCTGAAGAACGCCCAGGTCGATGTCCAGCGTTATCGCGACCTGTATGCCCAGGACAGTATCGCCAAGCAGACCCTGGACACCGCCGAAGCACTGGTCTTGCAGTACCAGGGCACGGTCAAGACCAATCAGGGCGCGGTGGATGACGCCAAGCTCAACCTCGAATTCACCAAGATCCGCGCGCCGATCAGTGGCCGCGTCGGCCTGCGCCAGGTAGACGTGGGCAACCTGGTGGCAGCCAACGACACCACGTTCCTCGCCGTGATCACCCAGACCCAGCCAATCAGCGTGGCCTTCACCTTGCCGGAGAACACCCTGGAAACCGTGCTCGCCCGCTACCACGCCGGCAACAAGCTGCCCGTGGAAGCCTGGGACCGTGGCGACGTGAAGCAACAGGCCGTCGGCGTGCTGCAGAGCCTGGACAACCAGATCGACGTGACCACCGGTACCCTGAAATTCAAGGCGCGTTTTGATAACAAGGACCAGGCGCTGTTCCCCAACCAGTTCGTCAATGTGCACCTGCTGGCCGACACCCTGCACAACGTGGTGCTGGCGCCGTCGGCGGCGATCCAGTTCGGCAACACCGGCACCTTTGTCTACGTGCTGGACGGCGACAAGAAGGTCAAGGTGCAGCCCCTCGTGGTGGGTGACACCGATGGCGACAACACCGTGATCAAAGAAGGCCTCAAGGCCGGCGACCGCGTGGTGCTGGAAGGCACCGACCGCCTCAAGGACGGCAGCGAGATCGAAGTGGTCAACGACAGCAGCGAAGTACCGACCACCCCGACCGAACACCTGCAAGGCAAGCCTGCGGCTAAAGGGGAGACCGGCACCACCGCCGGCAAGGCGCAAAAGGTCGGTTCATGAACCTGTCGCGGCTGTTTATCCTTCGCCCGGTCGCCACCACGCTGAGCATGCTGGCCATTGTGCTGGCCGGCATCATCGCGTACCGCTTGTTGCCGGTGTCGGCCTTGCCCCAGGTGGATTACCCGACCATCCGGGTAATGACGCTGTACCCCGGCGCCAGCCCGGACGTGATGACCAGTGCGGTCACCGCGCCGCTGGAACGCCAGTTCGGGCAAATGCCCGGCCTCACGCAAATGGCGTCCACCAGCTCCGGCGGTGCGTCGGTGCTGACCCTGCGATTCAACCTCGACATCAATATGGATGTCGCCGAGCAACAGGTGCAGGCCGCGATCAACGCCGCCACCAACCTGTTGCCCAAGGATTTGCCGGCACCGCCGGTGTACAACAAGGTCAACCCGGCCGATACCCCGGTGCTGACCCTGGCGATCACCTCCAAGACTATGCTGCTGCCCAAGCTCAACGACCTGGTCGACACGCGCATGGCGCAGAAAATCGCGCAAATCAGCGGCGTCGGCATGGTCAGCATCGCCGGCGGCCAGCGCCAGGCCGTGCGCATCAAGGTCAACCCCGAGGCCCTGGCGGCCAACGGCCTGAACCTGTCGGACGTGCGCACCCTGATCGCCGCCTCCAACGTCAACCAGCCCAAGGGCAACTTCGACGGCCCCACCCGCGTGTCGATGCTCGACGCCAACGACCAGTTAGTGTCGCCCCAGCAATACGCCGAGTTGATCCTGGCCTACAACAATGGCGCGCCGCTGCGCCTCAAGGACGTGGCACAGATCGTCGACGGCGCCGAAAACGAACGCCTTGCCGCCTGGGCCAATGAAAACCAGGCCGTGCTGCTGAACATCCAGCGCCAGCCGGGGGCCAACGTGATCGAGGTGGTGGACCGCATCAAGGCGCTGCTGCCGAGCATCACCGATAACCTGCCGGCCGGCCTCGACGTGACGGTGCTCACCGACCGCACCCAGACTATCCGCGCCTCGGTGAAAGACGTTCAGCACGAATTGCTCATCGCCATTGCCCTGGTGGTGATGGTGACGTTCCTGTTCCTGCGCCGGGTCAACGCCACGATTATCCCGTCCATCGCCGTGCCGCTGTCGCTGGTGGGCACCTTTGGCGTGATGTACCTGGCCGGTTTCTCCATCAACAACCTGACGCTGATGGCCCTGACCATCGCCACTGGCTTCGTAGTGGACGACGCCATCGTAATGCTGGAGAACATCTCCCGTTATATCGAGGAAGGCGAAACCCCGCTGGCCGCCGCGCTCAAGGGCGCCAAGCAGATCGGCTTCACCCTGATTTCCCTGACCTTGTCGCTGATCGCGGTACTGATTCCGCTGCTGTTCATGGCTGACGTGGTCGGGCGCCTGTTCCGCGAATTCGCCATCACCCTGGCGGTGGCGATCCTGATTTCCCTGGTGGTATCCCTGACCCTCACGCCGATGATGTGCGCGCGCTTGCTCAAGCGTGAACCCAAGGAGCAAGAGCAGAGCCGCTTCTACAAGGCCAGTGGCGCCTGGATCGATTGGTTGATCGCACGTTACGGCAGCATGCTGCAGTGGGTGCTCAAGCACCAGCCGCTGACCCTGTTGGTGGCCATCGCTACCCTGGGCCTGACCGTATTCCTCTACCTGGTGGTGCCCAAGGGCTTCTTCCCGGTGCAGGACACCGGCGTGATCCAGGGCATTTCCGAAGCGCCGCAGTCGATTTCCTTCGCGGCCATGAGTCAGCGCCAGCAACAGTTGGCCAAGATCATCCTGGGCGATCCTGCCGTGGAAAGCCTGTCGTCCTATATTGGTGTGGACGGCGACAACGCCACCCTCAACAGCGGCCGCCTGCTGATCAACCTCAAGGCCCACGGCCAGCGCGACCTGAGTGCCGCCCAGGTGATCACCCGCCTGCAACCGGAAATCGACAAGCTGGTGGGCATTCGCCTGTTCATGCAGCCGGTGCAGGACCTGACCATCGAAGACCGCGTCAGCCGCACCCAGTACCAGTTCAGCATGTCGTCGCCGGACGCCGAGCTGTTGGCGCTGTGGAGCGAAAAACTGGTCCACGCGCTGAGCCAGTTGCCCGAACTTACCGACGTCGCCAGCGACCTGCAGGACAAAGGCCTGCAGGTGTACCTGGTGATCGACCGCGATGCCGCCTCGCGCCTGGGTGTCAGCGTATCGACCATCACCGACGCGCTGTATGACGCCTTCGGCCAGCGGCAGATTTCCACCATCTATACCCAGGCCAGCCAGTACCGCGTGGTGTTGCAGGCTCAGTCCGGCGAAACCCTTGGCCCGGAGGCACTGAACCAGATCCACGTGAAGACCACCGACGGCGGCCAGGTGCGCCTGTCCAGCCTGGCCCATGTTGAGCAGCGCCAGGCCCAGTTGGCGATTGCGCATATCGGCCAGTTCCCGGCGGTGATGATGTCGTTCAACCTGGCGCCCGGCGTCGCGCTGGGCAAAGGCGTGGAACTGATCAACCAGACCCAGAAAGACATCGGCATGCCGGTGGGCGTGCAGACCCAGTTCCAGGGCGCGGCCCAGGCGTTCGAAGCGTCGCTGTCGAGCACCTTGCTGCTGATCCTGGCGGCGGTGGTCACCATGTACATCGTGCTCGGCGTGCTCTACGAGAGCTATATCCACCCGATCACCATTCTCTCGACCTTGCCGTCGGCAGCGGTGGGAGCCTTGCTGGCCTTGCTGCTCAGTGGCAATGACCTGGGCATGATCGCGATCATCGGCATCATTCTGCTGATCGGTATCGTCAAGAAGAACGCGATCATGATGATCGACTTCGCCCTCGACGCCGAGCGCAACCAGGGCCTCGACCCGCAGACCGCCATCTACCAGGCGGCGCTGTTGCGGTTCCGGCCGATCCTGATGACCACCCTGGCGGCGTTGTTCGGCGCGGTGCCGTTGATGCTGGCCACCGGTTCCGGCGCGGAATTGCGTCAGCCGCTGGGCCTGGTGATGGTCGGCGGCCTGCTGGTGAGCCAGGTGTTGACGCTGTTCACCACACCGGTGATCTACCTGTATTTCGATCGCCTTGGTCGCCGCTGGCGCAAAGAGCCGCAAAGCCTGGAGCCGGTTGAGTCATGAACCTGTCCGGACCTTTCATTCGCCGGCCGGTCGCGACCATGCTGCTGAGCCTGGCGATCCTCTTGCTGGGCGGTGTCAGCTTCAACCTGCTGCCGGTGTCGCCGCTGCCGCAGATCGACTTCCCGGTGATCGTGGTGTCGGCCAGCTTGCCCGGCGCCAGCCCCGAGGTGATGGCGTCTACCGTGGCCACGCCGCTGGAGCGCTCGTTTGGCGCGATTGCCGGCATCACCACCATGAGCAGTTCGTCGAGCCAGGGCTCGACCCGAGTGATCCTCGCGTTCGATTCCGACCGCGATATCAACGGCGCGGCGCGGGAAGTGCAGGCGGCGATCAATGCCTCGCGCAACCTGCTGCCCAGCGGTATGCGCAGCATGCCCACCTACAAGAAGATCAACCCGTCCCAGGCGCCGATCATGGTGCTGTCGCTGACCTCGGACGTGTTGCAAAAGGGCCAACTGTACGACCTGGCCTCGACCATTCTGTCGCAGAGCCTGTCCCAGGTGCCTGGCGTTGGGGAAGTGCAGATCGGCGGCAGTTCCTTGCCAGCGGTGCGCATCGAGCTCGAACCCAAGGCCCTCGACCAGTACGGCGTGGCCCTCGACGATGTGCGCAACACCATCGCCAACGCCAACCAGCGCCGGCCCAAGGGTTCCCTGGAAGACAACCAGCGCAACTGGCAGATCCAGGCCAATGACCAGTTGGAAAAGGCCAAGGACTACGAGCCGCTACTGATCCGCTACCAGAACGGCGCGGCCCTGCGCCTGGGCGACGTGGCCAAGATCAGTGACGGCGTGGAAGACCGCTACAACAGCGGTTTCTTCAACAACGAACCGGCGGTGCTGCTGGTGATCAACCGCCAGTCCGGCGCCAACATCATCGAGACCGTCCGGCAGATCAAGGCGCAGTTGCCGGCGTTGCAGGCGGTGCTGCCGTCCAGCGTCAAGCTGAGCCTGGCCATGGACCGCTCGCCGGTGATCACCGCCACCTTGCACGAAGCCGAGATGACCCTGCTGATCGCCGTGGGCCTGGTGATCCTGGTGGTGTACCTGTTCCTCGGTAACTTCCGCGCCTCGCTGATCCCGACCCTGGCGGTGCCGGTGTCGCTGGTCGGCACCTTTGCGGTGATGTACCTGTACGGGTTCTCGCTGAACAACTTTTCGCTGATGGCCTTGATCCTGGCCACCGGCCTGGTGGTGGATGATGCCATCGTGGTGCTGGAAAACATCTCCCGGCACATCGACGAAGGCGTGCCCCCGATGAAGGCCGCGTACCTGGGCGCCCAGGAAGTCGGCTTTACCTTGCTGTCGATGAACGTGTCGCTGGTGGCGGTGTTCCTGTCCATCCTGTTCATGGGCGGGATTGTCACCAACCTGTTCCGCGAGTTTTCCATCACCCTGTCGGCCGCGATCATTGTGTCGCTGATTGTCTCGCTGACCCTCACCCCGATGCTCTGCGCGCGTTGGCTCAAGCCCCATGTCAAAACCCAGATGACCGGTCTGCAGCGCTGGAGCCAGAAGATCAACGACCGCATGGTCGCCGGCTACGCCACCAGCCTGGACTGGGTGTTGCGCCATCGTCGGCTGACCCTGCTCAGCCTGTTGCTGACCATCGGCATGAATGTGGCGCTGTACGTGGTGGTGCCAAAGACCTTCATGCCGCAGCAGGACACCGGCCAGTTGATCGGTTTTGTACGCGGTGACGACGGCCTGTCGTTCAGTGTGATGCAGCCGAAAATGGAAACCTTCCGCAAGGCGGTGCTCAAGGACCCGGCGGTGCTCAGCGTGGCCGGTTTTATCGGCGGCAACAACGGCACCAACAACGCGGTGATGCTGGTACGCCTCAAGCCCATCAGTGAGCGCAAGATTTCTGCCCAGGCGGTGATCGAGCGCCTGCGCAAGGACGTGCCGCTCGTACCGGGCGGTCGGCTGTTCCTGATGGCCGACCAGGACCTGCAATTTGGCGGCAGCCGCGACCAGACCAGCGCGCAGTATTCCTACATCCTGCAAAGCGGCGATCTGGCGGCACTGCGCCTGTGGTACCCCAAAGTCGTGGCGGCCTTGCGTGAACTGCCGGAGCTGACCGCCATCGACGCCCGCGAGGGCCGGGGCGCGGCGCAAGTCACGCTGGTGGTCGACCGCGACCAGGCCAAGCGTCTGGGCATCGACATGGACATGGTCACGGCGGTGCTCAACAACGCCTACAGCCAGCGGCAGATTTCGACCATCTACGACAGCCTCAACCAGTACCAGGTGGTGATGGAGGTCAATCCCAAGTACGCCCAGGACCCGATTACCCTCAACCAGATGCAGGTGATCACTGCCGAGGGTGCGCGGGTGCCGTTGTCGACCATCGCTCATTATGAGAACAGCCTGGCCGACGACCGCGTGAGCCACGAAGGCCAGTTCGCTTCGGAAAACATCGCCTTCGACATGGCGCCCGGTGTGACGGTGGAGCAGGGCACGGCCGCCATCGAGCGGGCGATTGCCAAGGTTGGCTTGCCGGAGGACGTGATCGCCAAGATGGCCGGCACCGCCGATGCCTTCGCGGCCACGCAGAAGGGCCAGCCGTTCATGATCCTGGGCGCGCTGGTGGCGGTGTACTTGGTGCTCGGCATCTTGTATGAAAGCTACATTCACCCGCTGACGATCCTCTCGACCCTGCCTTCGGCGGGGGTCGGCGCCATGCTCGCCATCTACCTGACGGGGGGCGAGTTCAGCCTGATCTCCTTGCTGGGCCTGTTCCTGTTGATCGGGGTGGTGAAGAAGAACGCGATTCTGATGATCGACCTGGCGTTGCAGTTGGAGCGCAACGACGGCCTGGGCCCGCTGGAATCGATCCGCAGCGCCTGCCTGTTGCGCTTGCGCCCGATCCTGATGACCACCCTGGCGGCGATCCTCGGCGCCTTGCCGTTGCTGCTGGGCGCGGGCGACGGCGCGGAAATGCGCCGCCCCCTGGGCCTGACGATTATCGGCGGCCTGGTGTTCAGCCAGATCCTGACCCTCTACACCACCCCGGTGGTCTACCTCTATCTCGACCGCGCGCGCCATCGCTTCAACAAATGGCGCGGCGTGCGTACCGATGCTGCCCTGGACACTGCGCTATGACCGATTCAACTCACGCCAATGCACCACGTCCGCGCGATTCAACGACGCCCGGCGTACCGCATTCTCCTGTAGGAGCCGGCTTGCCGGCGATAAACGCCCAGGCACCGCGTACCTCCCGGTTGGGCGCGTTATCGTTGACGGTTTTCGCGAGCAAGCTCGCACCTACAGTGGGGTTGGCGTTGTTGCTCAGCGCCTGCGCCGTTGGCCCGGACTACCACCGGCCAGAAGTCATCGAGCCGGCGCAATTCAAGGAAGCCCAGGGCTGGCGCCAGGCCACCCCCAGCGACTCCCTGGCCCGTGGCGCCTGGTGGGAATTGTACGGCGACCGCCAACTCAACGACCTGGTAACGCGCCTGAACACCTCCAACCAGACCGTGGCCCAGGCCGAAGCGCGTTTTCGCCAGGCCCAGGCCTTGGTGCGCAGTTCACGCGGGGCGTTTTACCCCACCGTCGACCTGAGCGTCGGGAAAACCCGCGCCAGCCAGGGCACCGGCAGCAGTAACGCCAGCCTCAGCAGTTCCAGCAGCGGTATCCGCGACACCCTCAATGCGCAGTTGGGCGTGAGCTGGGAAGCCGACATCTGGGGCAAGTTGCGCCGAGGCCTCGAAGCCAATGAGGCCAGCGCCGAAGCCAGCTCGGCGGACCTGGCGGCGATGCGCCTGAGCCAACAGTCGGAGTTGGTGCAAAGCTACCTGCAACTGCGCGTCATGGACGAACAGACGCGCTTGCTGCAAGCCACGCTGGAGACCTACCAGCGTTCCCTGCAAATGACCGAAAACCAATACCGTGCCGGGGTTTCCGGCAAGGACGCGGTGGCCCAGGCGCAAACCCAGCTGAAGACCACCCAGGCCAGCCTGATCGACCTGATCTGGCAGCGCGCCCAACTGGAAAACGCGATTGCGGTGTTGATCGGCGAGGCACCGGCCAACTTCAACCTGGCGGTGAGCAAGGACATCCCCGCGTTGCCGCAGATCCCGGTGAGCCTGCCCTCGCAGCTGCTGGAGCGCCGTCCGGACATCGCCTCGGCGGAACGCTCGGTGATCGCTGCCAACGCCAATATCGGCGTGGCGAAGGCTGCCTACTACCCGGACCTGAGCCTGAGCCTGGCCGGGGGTTATTCCAGCAGCACCTACGCCGACTGGATCAGCCTGCCGAACCGCTTCTGGTCGGTGGGGCCGAAGCTGGCCATGACCCTGTTCGATGGCGGCCAGCGCTCGGCGGAAGTCGACCGTACCGTGGCCTCCTATGACGAGACGGTGGCCAAGTACCGCCAGACCGTGCTGGACGGTTTCCGTGAAGTGGAAAACTACATGGTGCAGCTCAAGGTGCTGGAGGACGAGGCGGTGGTCAGCAACGAAGCGCTGGAGGCCGCGCGTGAGTCGCTGCGCCTGACCCAGAACCAGTACAAGGCCGGCCTGATTGCCTACCTGGACGTGGTCACCGTGCAAGCCACGGCGCTGAGCAACGAACGCACCGTATTGACCTTGCTGCAGACGCGCCTAGTGGCGAGCGTGCAACTGATCGCCGCATTGGGCGGCGGCTGGGACGGGCAGACCCCAATCGCCGAAAAGGACTGATGCCCAACGGCCAGGCGCCTGGAGCCGGCTTGCCGGCGATGGCGTCAATTCGGTCGTTCTGAGTACCGAGGCGCCTGTATCGCCGGCAAGCCACGCCTACAGAAAAACCGGAATAGCCGCGCAATCCGCGGCGTTCTTTAGTCGGTAGATTGGCGTCAAAATGCCACTAATGGCGCTCTGATAATTAATCAACTGCGCAAGAATTATTCTCGCTACAATCGCCCGCTTTGCCACCTGGCACGGGCGTCTCAGGCCCGTTGCGCACGAGAAGTCCCATGCTCATCGGTAGTTATTCACCCTCACTGGTCGTGATCTCGCTGTTCGTCGCGATCCTGGCTTCCTACACCGCGCTGGACCTGTCCGGCCGCATCGCCACTGCCAAGGGCCGCGCTGTCTATTTATGGATAACCGGCGGCGCCATGGCGATGGGCGTAGGGGTGTGGTCCATGCACTTCATCGGCATGCTGGCGTTGCGCTTGCCGTTTGCCCTGGGGTTCGACCTGGGTATCACCGCGCTGTCGCTGTTGATCGCAGTGCTGTCCAGCGGCTTTGCCTTGTGGCTGGTGAGCCAGCCACGCTTGCCCGCCTGGCAACTGGCCTTGGGCGCGCTGATCATGGGCACTGGCATTGCGTGCATGCACTACACCGGCATGGCCGCGATGCGCATGACACCCGGTATCGACTACGACCCGACCTTGTTTGGCGCGTCATTGCTGATCGCGGTGGGGGCGTGCGGCGCGGCGCTGTGGATCGCTTTCAACCTGCGTCGCAATACCCCGTACGTGCGTCTGGCACGCGGCGGCGCTGCGGTAGTGATGGGCTTTGCCATCGTCGGCATGCACTACACCGGCATGGCGGCAGCGCGTTTTGCCGATGAAAGTTTCTGCGGTGCGGCGTTGAACGGGCTGAGCGGCAAGGGCCTGGATAACCTGGTGCTGGTGACCACCCTCGCCGTGTTGGCCATCGCTCTGCTGACCTCGCTGCTTGATGCGCGCCTGGAAGCGCGCACGGCGGTGCTCGCCGATTCCCTGACCCAAGCCAACCAGGAACTCACCCACCTGGCGCTGCACGACATGCTGACCGGTCTGCCCAATCGCACGCTGCTCGCTGACCGTATTCAGCAAGCCATGCAAGCGGTGAAAGAGCAGGGCGGCTGTTTCGCACTGATGTTTATCGACCTGGACGGTTTCAAGCCCGTCAACGATGCGTTTGGCCACCATATGGGTGACCAGTTGCTGCGCGAAGTCGGCCAGCGCCTGCGCGAAGATTTGCGCAGTCACGACACCCTGGCGCGCATTGGCGGTGATGAGTTTGTATTGCTGGTGCAACTGACCCAGCCGGATGACGCCCTTGGCCTTGCCGAGCGCCAGGTGGTGCTGATCAACCGCGCGTTCCAGGTGGCCGAACATGAGCTGAAGATCTCCGCCAGTGTCGGTATCGCCATGTTCCCGGGCAATGGCAACAACCCCCAGGAACTGCTGATGAACGCCGACGCCGCGATGTACCACGCCAAGGGCGTGGGCAAGAACGGCTACAGCTTTTTCGATGCGTCGATGAACACCAATGCGCGCAAGCAATTGCAACTGTTGCAAGACCTGCGCAACGCGGTAGAGCAGGAGCAATTCCGCCTGTACTACCAGCCCAAGTTTGACGCGGTCAGCGGGATCCCGGTGGGTGCCGAAGCCCTGCTGCGTTGGGAGCACCCACAACAGGGCGTGCTGCTGCCGGGGATGTTTATCGAGTTGGCGGAAAAGACCGGTCTGATCATTCCCATCGGCGAATGGGTCCTCAACGAAGCATGCCGACAGATGAGCCTGTGGTACGCCCAGGGCTACGAAGACTGGCGCATCGCCGTGAACCTGTCCGCGCTGCAGTTCTGCCACGCCGGGCTGGTCAAGAGTGTGGCTGCAGCGCTGGAGCGTCACCAGTTGCCGGCCAACAGCCTGACCCTGGAGATCACCGAAACCACCGCCATGAGCGATGCCGACGCAAGCATGACGGTATTGCAGCAACTGTCGGACATGGGCGTCGACTTGTCCATCGATGACTTCGGCACCGGGTATTCCAGCCTGATGTACCTCAAGCGCTTGCCGGCCAACGAGCTGAAGATCGACCGAGGCTTCGTGCGCGACCTGGAACACGACAGCGACGACGCGGCCATCGTTTCCGCGATCGTCGCCCTCGGCCAGGCCCTGGGGCTGCGCATTGTCGCCGAAGGTGTGGAAACCGATGTGCAGCAGAGTTTCCTCACGCGGCTGGGGTGTAACTCCTTGCAGGGTTATCTGCTCGGCCATCCGCTGCCGGCGGATGGGTTCATGGCGGATATCCAGCGCGCCGAAGACGCGGTAGCGCCTGACAAAAGCCGTGCGTGACGGTTATTCTTGGATCCAACCCTAAACATCAGGTTGAATCAGGAGACCGCGCGCATGGACAAAGTCCTCATCATCACCGGGGGCAGTCGTGGGATTGGCGCCGAGACGGCATTGCTGGCCGCTCGCCAGGGCTATCGCATCTGCATCAACTACCAGTCCGACGAAGAGGCGGCCCATCGCGTACTGGAACAGGTGCGCGCGCTGGGCGCCCAGGCCATTGCCGTGCGTGCGGACGTGAGCATCGAAGATGAAGTGATCACGCTGTTCAACCGTGTGGACGCCGAGTTGGGCCGTGTCACGGCACTGGTCAACAATGCGGGCACGGTAGGGCAAAAGTCCCGCGTTGATGAGATGTCCGAGTTCCGCATCCTTAAAGTCATGAAGACCAATGTGCTCGGGCCGATCCTATGCGCCAAGCACGCGGTGCTGCGCATGTCGCCCAAGCATGGCGGGCAGGGCGGCAGCATCGTCAATGTGTCTTCGGTGGCCGCGCGCCTGGGGTCGCCGGGCGAGTACGTCGACTATGCCGCGTCCAAGGGGGCGCTCGATACGTTCACCCTGGGTTTGTCCAAAGAAGTCGCCGGTGAAGGCATTCGCGTCAATGCGGTGCGGCCTGGCTACATCTTCACCGACTTCCATGCCCTGAGCGGCGACCCGGACCGGGTCAGCAAGCTCGAGTCCGGCATCCCCATGGCCAGGGGCGGGCGTCCGGATGAAGTGGCGGAAGCGATTATCTGGTTGCTCTCGGATAAGGCGTCGTATACCACCGGGACGTTTCTGGACTTGGGGGGCGGTCGTTGACCGATTGACGGCATCGCGGGCAAGCCCGGCTCCCACATGGAATGCGTACCCTGTGGGAGCCGGGCTTGCCTGCGATGGCGCCAGTGCAGGCGACCCTTGGCTCAAAACGAACGCACAATCCGCCCCAACGTCTCCATGGCCTTTTCCGACGCCTCGGTCCACGGGCTGCCGTAGTTCAAGCGAATGCAGTTGCGAAAGCGCTGGGTTGCCGAGAAGATCGGCCCCGGCGCAATGCTGATGCCTTGTGCCAAGGCCATCTGAAACAGCTTCAATGAATCCGTCTGCTCCGGCAGTTCCAGCCACAGGAAGTACCCGCCGGCCGGTTGGCTCACCCGCGTCTGTGCCGGGAAGTAGCGCGCGATGGCGGCCAGCATGGCGCTTTGCTGTTCTTCCAGGGCATAGCGCAATTTGCGCAGGTGCCGGTCATAGCCGCCGTGCTGCAGGTAATCGGCGATCGCTGCCTGGGCCGGCATGGACGGGCACAGCGAGGTCATCAATTTCAGGCGTTCGACCTTCTGCGCAAAACGCCCGGCCGCGACCCAGCCCACGCGGTAGCCGGGAGCGAGGCTCTTGGCGAAGGAGCCGCAATGCATCACCAGACCCTCGGTGTCGAAGGCCTTGGCCGGCTTGGGTGCCTGTTGGCCGTAGTACAGCTCGGCGTACACGTCGTCTTCGATCAGTGGCACCTGATGGCCACGTAGCAGTTCTACCAGCGCCTGTTTCTTGGCTTCCGGCAGGGTCGCGCCCATCGGGTTCTGGAAGCTGGTCATGGTCCAGCAGGCTTTGATCGGGTAGCGCTCCAGGGTTTGCGCCAGGGCATTGAGGTCGATGCCGTCGCGCGGGTGCACGGGGATTTCCACCGCCTTGAGCTTCAGGCGTTCCAGTACTTGCAGGCAGGCATAGAACGCCGGCGCCTCGATGGCCACCAGGTCACCCGGCTCGGTGACGGCTTGCAAGCACAGGTTCAAGGCCTCCAGGGCGCCATTGGTGATTAGCAACTCCTCCATGGGCAACATCAGCCCGCCGACCATGTAGCGCAGGGCGATTTGCCGACGCAGTTGCGGGTTGCCCGGCGACATGTCGGTGACCACCAGGCGCGGGTCCATCTCACGGCTGGCGCTGGCCAGGGAGCGCGCCAGGCGCGGCAGCGGGAACAACATGGGGCTGGGGAATGCCGAACCGAAGGGCACGGTGTTGGGGTCCTTGATCGAGTCGAGCACCGAGAACACCAGTTCGCTGACATCCACCTCGGTGGACTCATGCACCTGTTCGCTCACCACCGGCTCGGAAAACGGGCTGGGCGCATGGGTGTTGACGAAGTAGCCGGAGCGCGGCCGCGCACGGATCAGGCCACGGCGCTCCAGCAGGTAGTAGGCCTGGAATACCGTGGACGGGCTGACGCCGTAAGTCTGGCTGGCATAGCGCACCGAGGGCACCCGCTGGCCGGGGCCGAGGACGCCGGTGCGGATCAGTTCTGCGATGTCATCGGCGAATTTTTCGTAGCGTTTCATGGGGGCCTTAACAGTTTTTCAGACTTGGCAGCGATTAAAATGTGGGAGCGGGCTTGCTCGCGAATGCGGTGTATCAGTCACATAATTTATTAGCTGACCCACCGCATTCGCGAGCAAGCCCGCTCCCACATTTGGATCTCCACATATTCAGACAGATTTCAGCGGTTCAGCGGCGCCACGAAGCGGCTATCGGCGGCGCTGTAGATCCATGGCTCGCGCACACCCGAGACCTTGAAGCGTAGGGTCTGCGAAGTGCTCACCGGTTTATCCGCCAGCAGCGCCACCGACACCGGCACGTCGCTGATTTCTCCCGGCGCCAGGCTGATCTCGGTCTTGCCTTGCAACTGGAAGCCATCGGCGTCGACCAGCTCCAGGCGATAGTCCTGGCGTTGCTGGGTCTTGTTGATCACCTTGAGGCTGTAGATGTTTTCGATCTGGCCCTGGGCGTTCTCGCGGAACATGCCACGGTCCTTGGTCACGTCCAGCGACACCATTGGCCGTTCCACCAAGGCCACCACCAGGGCCGCGATCATCACCAACAGCACTGCACTGTAGCCGATCAGACGCGGCCGTAGCAGGTGAGTCTTGCCGCCTTGCAGTTGATGTTCGCTGGTGTAGCTCACCAACCCACGCGGGTAGCCCATTTTGTCCATGATCGAATCGCAAGCGTCGATGCACGCCGCGCAGCCGATGCACTCCATTTGCAGGCCGTCGCGGATGTCGATACCGGTGGGGCACACCTGTACGCACAACTGGCAGTCAATGCAATCGCCCAGGCCGACGTCGGCGGGGTTGACCTCACGTTTGCGCGGGCCACGGTGTTCGCCGCGAGCCACGTCGTAGGAAATGGTCAGGGTGTCCTTGTCGAACATCACGCTCTGGAACCGCGCATAGGGGCACATGTGCATGCACACCGCTTCGCGCAACCAGCCGGCATTGATGTAGGTGGCGCCGGTGAAGAACAGCATCCAGAACAGGCTGACGCCGCCCATTTGCCAGGTCAGCAACTCGGCGGCCAGGGGGCGGATCGGCGTGAAGTAGCCGACAAAGGTCAGCCCGGTCAGCACGCTGATACCCAACCACAGCGTGTGCTTGGCCGAGCGCCGCGCCACTTTGTTCAGGCTCCAGGGCGCCGCTTGCAGTTTGATGCGCTGGTTGCGCTCGCCCTCGGTGACCTTCTCGCACCACATGAACAGCCAGGTAAACGAGCTTTGCGGGCAGGTGTAGCCGCACCACACGCGACCGGCAAACACCGTGATTGCAAACAGGCCGAACGCGCAAATGATCAGCAGCGCTGACAGCAGGATGAAGTCCTGGGGCCAAAACGTGGCACCAAAGATGTGGAATTTGCTTTCAGCCAGGTCCCACAGCACTGCTTGCCGACCGCCCCAGTTCAGCCACACGGTGCCGAAAAACGCCAGGAACAGAAAGCCTGCACCGCCCACGCGCAAGGTGCGGAACAGGCCGGTGAAACTGCGGGTATGAATCAGGTTGTCGCTGGATTTGGCCTTCACCTTCTTTGGGTGTATGGGCTCAAAGGTGTCCACGGTTGGGATTCTTTCGCTCATGGTCGTTCGCTCATCAGCCTCCATCAGGCGCATGAACTATGCGCGTGGGGCTGTTTGCATAACAGACTCAGGTATGGCGATAAAAAGCGGATCAGATGGCGTGCGGGCGGGGCGCTGCGACAATGTGCTGCACCCCGTGGCTATTGAGGCGCAGCGTTATTCCGGGCGTGCTGATACAGATCAATCAAATCAGCGAACCAGGTTCTTCGGCCTTTACATGCTGGCGCCCATCATGGGCCCCGGCAACGGTCAGGGCGTCGGCCTCGGTTTCAGTGATATAGATGCGCTCGGCCGCCAATTCCACATACGACATGGATTTGTCGGTGTCGGTCACGATATTGACCCGGGTCGCTGGCACGCTCTGTTCCTGCCCGTTGTCGTCGAGCATGAAGTAGCACAGCTGGTTTTCGATACGAATGGGCATGCCGTTCTCCTTATCTGTGAGCTATGTAAGGTTAGGGCGTACCGATGTGTAGGGGTTCCAGGCAACTGACTGGCGGTCGCCGCTGTCAATCCTTTACCAACAATGATAAAGGACGGCATCCATGGACGCCTGGTGGCATGAAGTGTTGCAAACCCTGCAGGCTGAGTTTGCCGATATCGGCGACGCCAGGCAGCTCACCCAGATCACGGTGCGCTTGCTCATCGCCGCGATCCTGGGCGGCATCCTCGGGTTTGAACGCGAGAGCAAGGGCAAGGCAGCAGGGGTGCGCACTCATATGCTGGTGGCGTTGGGCGCCGCGCTGTTTGTGATGGTGCCGCAGATGTCTGGTAACCAGGCGGACGCCATGAGCCGGGTGGTGCAAGGCGTGATTGCCGGGATCGGTTTCCTGGGCGCCGGCACCATCATCAAAGGCAAGGACGACGAAGAAGGCCATGTCAAAGGCCTGACCACCGCCGCCGGCTTGTGGATGACCGCTGCGATTGGGGTCTCGGCCGGGTTGGGCCGGGAATCGACAGCGGTACTGAGTACGTTGCTGGCCTTGGCGGTGTTCAGTGTCATGCCGAGAATTGTGCGACGACTGGACCGCGACGAGACGTCGTGATGTATTAATTGTGTGGCTGCAAACGTTGCAACATAGGAATAGTGGTCTGGTCTTCGTTGTGGTAGGAGAAGATCTGTTGGTCGTTAGCGAGCAAGTCCAGCCTCACTACGGGCAACAAAGAATGTGTGTGTTTGTAATAGTCGTTTTGAAGCTTTATGACTTGATCACGGCCATTACTGTTAGCGACGTTATAGAACAATGCCTGGAATGGCATCTGTTTGATTGCTGTATCCGGCCAGGCAGTGGTCACAACCTCGTTCCATCGTTCGCGTGTGCTAGTGTTTAAGAGTTCTCGCGCTTTTACGCTTACTGCGAATTGCTCAGGCGACGCATCGAAGGAGCAGGTATAGAAATAGGCCGGCTGTACCTTGTTCCAATGGTCTAGCCATGCTTCTGCAGTGTGTATATTTTGGCTAGCGCAGGGACGGCTCCACTCGAACTCGTAACCAGGCAAAGGGTCGTCAGTGACACCGCAGGCGTCGGGGCGTCGATCCGTTGGTGACGTAGGAGCAGCGTGCCGTCAGTGCCGGCAATGCTTCAGGCAGCGCGTTCACGATGACGCCAGATGCTGTTGAAAACAGCCTCTTGATGCCTGTATCTGCGCGAAGATATGAAAATGACGCTGCGTTGCGTTCCCTTTCACGGAGCGAGGTGGTAACGGTATCTGTTACCCGAATGAGGACGCCATTGCAATGATAGGCGGCTGCGCCGTTTTCACAGTGTACTGAAGTGTCGTGGTACCGGCTGTTGAGTTTCTCAGCAACATGGATGTCGAGGGGTTGATCAGTGCCTGCCGCGTTTGCGGTCAAGGACACTATAAATAGCGGTAGCAAGGCGACTGTCTTTTTCATTCTATCGCTCCGAGATAACGTTAGTGATGAGGTCTGCACTGCACGCTCTCACTTTCGCTGTCGCACGCGAACTGTCATTTATGACAGTTTTATAGAACGATTTCTAACTATCCTATCGATAATGGTAATAAGCAGGAGCGGCTATGCAAGCCGCTTCTACGATGGCTGTGATCAGACCTGCTGAACAATCACCGGCGGCATAGTTGTCGGCGGCTCCTCCACGGGAGGCGGCTGGTGTTCCGGCGGTTCCTTTTCCGGAATCGGCTCCGGTTCGGTGGGCGGCAGGGTGGGGTTGTCGATATTCGGGTCCGGTGTTTCAGCCGGGATCGGGATATTCATCAGTGTGGCCTCCTTTGTGCTTTGCTCTATCGGTGGACAGTCGCGCGGGCAAATTGATTCCCCGCCCAATGGCGGCATATCCACCTGAACTTTTGTCGACGGCACAGGCTCGGACCTATTACGGCCATGCTCAGGAAGAATGCGGCTGCCTGAAGAATCCGGATCAAGCAAAGAGCGTCCACAGGGCGTAAGGGGAAGATGCTCGATGACTGCTGAAACACAGGTTCCAGACACCTCCATATTGCCGCTGTCCCAGGCGCTGTTGCTGCCCAGGATCGCGATCGAAAGCACCACCCCCGTGATCGACGGCGGCGAATTCGCCGTCAAGGCCGTGGTTGGCCAACGGGTGAATGTCACCAGCAAAGTGTTCGCCGACGGCCATGACAAGCTCGCCGTGCTGATCCGCTGGCGCCCGCTGCAGGACGAAAGCTGGCACAGCGTGGTGATGACCGATGTGGGCAACAATGGCTGGGAGGGTGCGTTTACCGTTACCCAGCAAGGCCCCCACGAATACTGCATCGAAGCCTGGATCGATACCTTTGCCAGCTTCTGCTACGAACTGCGCAAAAAACATGAGGCCGGCGTGCCGGTCAGCCTGGAACTGCAGGAAGGCCGCAGCCTGGTGCTGCAGGCCGCCGAGCGCAGTGACAATGAACTGCGCGATCGCCTGATGCTGCTGCACCACGAACTGTCCGGCCTGCTGGAAACCGAGCAGGTCGCGCTGTTCATGCACGAAGACAGTGCACACTTGATGACCCAGGCCGATCATCGCGCTTATCTAAGCATCAGCACGGTGTACCCCATCGATGTGGAGCGCGAAGCGGCGCTGTTTGCCAGTTGGTACGAGCTGTTCCCGCGCTCGATCACCGACGATCCCGCGCGCCACGGCACCTTTAATGACGTGCACTCGCGCCTGTCGATGATCCATGACATGGGCTTTGACGTGCTGTACTTCCCACCGATCCATCCGATCGGCCGCAGCCACCGCAAAGGCAAGAACAACTCGCTGACCGCCGGGCCCGATGATCCAGGCAGCCCCTACGCGATTGGCAGCGAAGAGGGCGGGCATGAGGCCATCCACCCGCAGTTGGGCAGCCGCGATGACTTTCGGCGCCTGGTGCAGGCCGCCGCCGAGCATGGCTTGGAAATCGCCCTGGATTTTGCCATCCAGTGTTCCCAAGACCACCCGTGGCTCAAGGAGCATCCGGGCTGGTTCAACTGGCGTCCGGACGGCACGATCAAATACGCGGAAAACCCGCCGAAGAAGTATCAGGACATCGTTAACGTCGACTTTTACGCGGCGGACGCCATTCCGGGCCTGTGGACCGAGCTGCGCGATATCGTGGTGGGCTGGGTGGAAGAGGGCGTGAAAACCTTTCGTGTCGACAACCCCCACACCAAGCCGCTGCCGTTCTGGCAATGGCTGATCAGCGATGTGCGCGCCAAGTACCCCGACGTGATATTCCTCGCCGAGGCATTCACCACGCCGGCGATGATGGCGCGCTTGGGCAAGGTCGGCTATTCCCAGAGCTACACCTATTTCACTTGGCGCAATACCAAGGCCGAGCTGAGCGAATACCTGACGCAACTGAACCAATCGCCGTGGCGCGAATGCTACCGGCCGAACTTTTTCGTCAATACGCCGGATATCAATCCGCCGTTTTTGCATGAATCCGGCCGTCCGGGCTTTCTGATCCGCGCCGCGCTGGCGACCATGGGCTCAGGCCTGTGGGGCATGTATTCAGGGTTCGAGTTGTGCGAAGCGGCGCCGGTGCCGGGCAAAGAGGAATACCTGGACTCGGAGAAGTACGAGATCCGCCCTCGGGACTTCACCGCGCCGGGCAATATCATTGCCGAGATCGCCCAGCTCAACCGCATTCGTCGGCAAAACCCGGCGTTGCAGACGCACCTGGGGCTCACCCTCTATAACGCCTGGAACGACAACATCCTGTATTTCGGCAAGCGCAGCGAGGATGGCAGCAACTTCATCCTGGTTGCAGTGAACCTTGATCCCTTCAATGCCCAAGAAGCCCATTTCGAGCTGCCACTGTGGGAGTTGGGCCTGCCGGACGACGCCGAGACCCAGGGCGAAGACTTGATGAACGGCCATCGCTGGACCTGGTATGGCAAAAGCCAGTGGACGCGGCTGGAGCCGCAGATGCCGTTTGGGATCTGGCGTATCACCACTTCTTGAAACCGGACCTGTAGGAGCCGGCTTGCCGGCGATAAGGCCCCTGGCATCGCTGCATGGCTCAAGTACGCCATTGCCGGCAAGCCAGCTCCTACAGTGACCGCGTTTCTCCCGTTCGAATTTTCCCGGAGTTTCCAATGGCGAAGAAACCCAACGCTGCCACGTTCATCAAAGACCCGCTCTGGTACAAGGACGCGGTGATCTATCAAGTCCACGTCAAATCCTATTTCGACTCCAACAACGACGGCATCGGTGACTTCCCTGGCCTGATCGCCAAGCTCGACTACATCGCCGACCTGGGCGTGAACACCATCTGGCTGCTGCCGTTCTACCCCTCGCCACGTCGCGACGATGGCTATGACATTGCCGAATACCGTGGCGTGCACAGCGACTACGGGACCATGGCCGACGCCAAGCGCTTCATCGCCGAGGCGCACAAGCGCGGGCTGCGGGTGATCACCGAATTGGTGATCAACCACACATCCGACCAGCACCCCTGGTTCCAACGGGCGCGCAAGGCCAAGCCCGGCTCGGCGGCGCGGGACTTCTACGTGTGGTCGGATGACGACCAGAAATACGACGGCACCCGCATCATCTTCCTCGACACCGAGAAGTCCAACTGGACCTGGGACCCGGTCGCCGGCCAATATTTCTGGCACCGTTTCTACGCTCACCAGCCCGATCTCAATTTCGACAACCCGCAGGTGATGAAAGCCGTGCTGTCGGTGATGCGTTACTGGCTGGACATGGGCATCGACGGCCTGCGCCTGGACGCCATCCCGTATCTGATCGAGCGTGATGGCACCAACAACGAAAACCTGCCTGAGACCCACGACGTGCTTAAGCAGATCCGTGCCGAGATCGACGCCCATTACCCCGACCGCATGCTGCTGGCCGAAGCCAACCAGTGGCCGGAAGACACCCAGTTATATTTCGGTGACAAAAAGGGCGACGACGGCGATGAATGCCACATGGCCTTCCACTTTCCGCTGATGCCGCGCATGTACATGGCCCTGGCCCAGGAAGATCGCTTCCCGATCACCGACATCCTGCGCCAGACCCCGGAGATTCCCGCCAATTGCCAATGGGCGATTTTCCTGCGCAACCACGATGAACTGACCCTGGAAATGGTCACCGACAAAGAACGCGACTACCTGTGGAACTACTACGCCGCCGACCGGCGCGCGCGCATCAATCTCGGCATTCGCCGCCGTCTGGCGCCGCTGATGGAGCGTGATCGCCGGCGTGTCGAGTTGCTCAACAGCCTGCTCTTGTCGATGCCTGGCACGCCGACCCTGTATTACGGTGATGAAATCGGCATGGGCGATAACATCTACCTCGGTGACCGCGACGGCGTGCGTACGCCGATGCAGTGGTCCATCGACCGCAACGGCGGCTTCTCCCGCGCCGACCCGGCCAGCCTGGTGTTGCCGCCGATCATGGACCCGCAATACGGCTACCAGTCGGTGAATGTCGAGACCCAGGCCCAGGACCCGCATTCGTTGCTGAACTGGACCCGGCGCATGCTCGCAGTGCGCAAGCAATCCAAGGCGTTTGGGCGCGGCAGCCTGAAAATGCTCTCGCCGAGCAACCGCCGCATCCTGGCCTACACCCGTGAGTTCACCGGTGAAGACGGGCGCAACGAGATCATCCTCTGCGTCGCCAACGTGTCGCGCAGCGCCCAGGCTGCCGAGCTGGACCTGTCGGCGTTTGCCGGCATGGTGCCGGTGGAGATGCTCGGCGGGAATGCCTTCCCGCCCATCGGCCAGCTGAATTTCCTGCTGACCCTTGCGCCTTACGGTTTTTATTGGTTCGTGCTCGCCCCGGAAAACCAGATGCCCAGCTGGCATGTGGAACCGGCCCAGAGCATGCCGGACTTCACCACCCTGGTATTGAAAAAGCGCATGGAAGAATTGCTCGAAGAACCTTGCCGCGCCTCCCTGGAACAGACCGCACTCCCGGCCTGGCTGCCCAAGCGCCGCTGGTTCGCGGGCAAGGACACGGCCATCGACAGTGTGCGCATCGCCTACGGTGTGCGCTTTGGCGACCCGCAGCACCCGGTCTTGCTCAGCGAACTGGAAGTGACAGCCGGTGGCCAGATCAGCCGTTATCAGTTGCCGTTTGGCTTCCTCGGGGAAGACCAGTTCACCAGCGCCTTGCCGCAGCAATTGGCCCTGGCCCGTGTACGCCGAGTGCGTCAGGTGGGGTTGGTAACCGATGCCTTCAGCCTCGAACACTTTATCCGCGCCGTCATCCAGGGTTTGCAGGCGGGTACCGTGCTCAACACCAACGAAGGCGAACTGCGCTTTGCCGCCACGCCGCACCTGGCCAAGCTGCAACTGACGGATGAGTCCGAAGTGCGCTACCTGTCGGCCGAGCAGTCCAACAGCTCGGTGGTGGTGGGCGAGAGCCTGGTGCTCAAGCTGATCCGCAAAGTCGCCTCCGGCGTACACCCGGAACTGGAAATGAGCGCCTACCTGACCGAAGCCGGCTACCCGAATATCTCGCCGTTGCTGGGCTCGATGATTCGCCACGACGCCGGAGGCCAGGACAACCTGCTGATGATTGCCCAAGGCTATTTGAGCAACCAGGGCGACGCTTGGGGCTGGACCCAAAACAACCTGGAACGCGCGATTCGCGACGAACTGGCCGAAGCCATGTCCGAACAGGAGCAGCACTACAACGCCTTGGGCGAGCTGGCAGATTTTGCCGGGTTGCTCGGCCAACGCCTGGGTGAAATGCACCTGGTACTCGGCGCGAAAACCACCAACAAGGACTTCAAGCCCGAAGCCACCACGGCCAAGGACACCCAGGCCTGGGCCAAGGATGTCGGCGCGCAGCTGGACCGCGCGTTGCAACTGCTCAAACTTCATCAAAGCCAGTTGAACCCCTCGGATCAAGCGCTGGTCAGTGAATTGCTGGCGCAGAAAAAAGCCATCGCCAGCCATGTGCAGGCCTTGGCGAAAGCCACGGCCGGCGGGTTGCGTATTCGGGTCCACGGTGATTTGCACCTGGGCCAGGTGCTGGTGGTGAAGGGCGATGCCTACTTGATCGACTTTGAAGGTGAGCCGGCGCGCCCACTGCACGAACGACGCGGCAAGCACAGCCCGTATAAAGATGTGAGCGGCGTGTTGCGCTCCTTCGACTACGCGGCAGCCATGGCTTTGAATGTACAAGGGGTGGACCATTCGCCCGAAGCGGACCAGGCGCGCAAACGCGTGACTGACCGTTACCTCAAAGAAGCACGCCAGGCCTTTATCCAGGCTTATCAGTCCGCTACGTCTACACTGGCGCATGACTGGCAGGATGCCAAAGGCCAGGACGCAGCGCTGACGTTGTTCAGCCTGGAGAAGGCCGCGTATGAAGTGGCCTACGAAGCGGAAAACCGCCCGACCTGGTTGCCGGTGCCCCTGCAAGGGTTGCACGGACTGTTGAGCGGGCTTGCACCTATATCGAAAACTGCACGCGGTGGGGAGACGTCATGAGCTTTACAAATAAAGAACCGCTGCAACCGAAGTTGACTGCATTGCCGGCGTCCAAGGACGTCGAAGCGCTGGTACGCGCCGAGCACCACGACCCGTTCTCGATTCTCGGGCCGCACGATGATGATCACGGCGGCCAGTTTATCCGCGCGTTCCTGCCGGAGGCCTTGAGCGTCCAGGTGCTGGCGCGCGACAGCGGCGAGCCGATCGGCAGCCTGGACGCGAGCCAGGTCCCGGGGTTGTTTGTCGGGCAGTTCAAGACCCGGCAGCCGTACCTGTTGAAAATCCAGTGGGCCGGCGGTGAACAGATCACCGAAGACCCTTACAGCTTCCAGCAACTGTTGCTGGGGGAAATGGACCTGTACCTGTTCGCCGAAGGCAATCACCGCGACCTCAGCAGTTGCCTGGGGGCCCAGGTGACCCGTGTCGATGGCATCGAGGGTGTGCGTTTCGCCGTGTGGGCACCGAATGCGCGGCGCGTGTCGGTGGTGGGCGACTTCAATATCTGGGACGGCCGCCGTCACCCGATGCGCCTGCGCCATCCTTCCGGCGTGTGGGAGATCTTTATCCCACGTCTGCAGCCGGGTGCGGCCTACAAGTACGAGATTCTCGGCGCCAACGGGATCCTGCCGCTCAAGGCCGACCCGATGGCCCTGGCCACCCAGCTGCCGCCAGACACCGCGTCCAAGGTTGCCCAGCCATTGCAGGTGGACTGGCAAGACCAGGCGTGGATGCAATCGCGGGTCGACAAGCAAAAGACCACGGCGCCGCTGTCGATCTACGAGCTGCACGTGGGCTCCTGGCAATGCGAGTTGGACGAGGCGGGCGAGGTGGCCCGCCAGTACAACTGGCGTGAACTGGCCGAGCGCCTGATTCCCTATGTGCAGCAACTGGGTTTCACCCACATCGAGCTGATGCCCATCATGGAACACCCGTTCGGCGGCTCCTGGGGCTATCAGGCACTGTCGCAATTCGCGCCGACCGCGCGGTTTGGTTCGCCGGAAGATTTCGCCTATTTCGTCAATGCCCTGCACCAGGCGGATATCGGCGTGATCCTCGACTGGGTACCGGCGCATTTCCCCACTGATACCCACGGCCTGGCGCAATTCGACGGCACTGCGCTGTACGAATACGCCAACCCGCTGGAAGGGTTCCATCAGGATTGGGACACGCTGATCTACAACCTGGGCCGCACCGAAGTGCACGGCTTCATGCTCGCCTCGGCGCTGCATTGGCTTAAACACTTCCACATCGACGGCCTGCGCGTGGATGCCGTGGCCTCGATGCTCTATCGCGATTATTCGCGCAAGGCCGGCGAATGGGTGCCCAACCGCCATGGCGGCCGCGAGAACCTGGAGGCCATCGACTTTCTGCGCCATTTGAACGACGTGGTGGCTCTGGAGGCCCCCGGCGCGCTGGTGATCGCCGAAGAATCCACGGCCTGGCCAGGCGTGAGCCAGCCGACCCAACAGGGCGGCCTGGGCTTCAACTACAAATGGAACATGGGCTGGATGCACGACTCCCTGCATTACATCCAGCAGGACCCGGTGTACCGCGCGCACCATCACAACGAACTGAGCTTTGGCCTGGTGTATGCCTGGTCCGAACGTTTCATCCTGCCCATCTCCCACGACGAAGTGGTGCACGGCAAGCACTCGCTGATCGACAAGATGCCCGGCGACCGCTGGCAGAAGTTTGCCAACTTACGCGCCTACCTGGCGTTCATGTGGATGCACCCTGGCAAGAAACTGCTGTTCATGGGCTGCGAATTTGGCCAATGGCGCGAGTGGAACCACGACCAGCAACTGGACTGGTACCTGCTGCAGTACGCCGAACACAAAGGCGTGCAGAAGTTGGTGGGCGACTTGAACCGCTTGTACCGCGAAGAGCCGGCCCTGCACGAGCAGGACGATGCGCCCCAGGGCTTCCAGTGGCTGATCGGCGACGATGCGATCAACAGCGTCTATGCCTGGCTGCGCTGGAGCAAGGATGGCAAGCCGGTGCTGGTGGTGGCCAACTTCACCCCGGTGCCGCGTGAGGGTTACGCCGTCGGCGTGCCGTTTGGTGGGCGTTGGAGTGAAGTGATCAACAGCGACGCGGATATGTACGCAGGATCCAATTACGGCAATGGGGGCGAGGTGTTTACCCAGGATGAACCCAAGCATGGACAGCCGGTGTCACTGTCGTTGAATCTGCCGCCACTGGGCGTGCTGATTCTGCGGCCGGAATCGCTTTAAAGGCTCTACCGTGCTGGATTCTGTTGTCCACGCTGGTGGCAGGGTGCCACAATGGCGCCTTTGTCGTGGCAGTCGAATCAGGCGGATTTCATGAATGGCCTTGGGCGTGGGCAGGACCAGGATTGCTTTATAGAAGAGCAGGTGCGCACTGATCGTTTGCACCAGCTGTTCAGGCAATCATTTGCCGCGATTTTCGGCAGTTACCTGGCGGCCTTGATGCTCTGCTGGCTGTGCTGGGACCGGTTTGACCATCAGGTCATCCTGGTCTGGCTGGTGGTGCTGGCGGTGTCGTCGCTGCTGCGCGTCCAGATGTTCATGGAGTGGTTTCGCTGCCCCAACGCCGAGCGCACGCCCGATCGTTGGGAGCGCCGCTACTGGCTCACGCTGGTGCTGTCGGCCGGGATCTGGGGCGCTGGCGCCCTGGCGGTGATGCCTACCGATGATCGCCTTTCCCAAGTACTGGTGATGTTGTTTACCGTGGGCATGTCGGTCAGCGCAGTGTCGTGTTATTCGGCTTACCGCTACATGACCCTGGCCTCCATGGCGTTGGTGCTGCTGCCGTGTACGCTGTGGCTGCTGTTCCAGCCTTCTTCCCTGCAAGTGGGCGTCGCCATTGCGGTGCTGGTGTTTTCCACCTTTGTGGTCAGCGCTACACGCAAACTGTCGGATGCCTTGGAAAAGGCCTTTCGCCTGACCCGGCAAATGGAACGGGCCCACACTATTTCAACCCGCGCCGCACAGACCGACGAACTCACCGGCCTGATGAACCGCCGTGCGTTTTTCGAACGTGCCCAGGTGCTCTACGAACAATGCCGTCACAACCGTCAGCCGCTGTGCGCATTGATGATGGACATGGACCACTTCAAGCAAATCAACGACACCTACGGCCACCAGGCCGGCGATCAGGTGTTGCGCCAGATAGGCGGGGTGATCAGCGCCTCGTTCCGCCAGGCCGATGTCTACGGGCGCCTGGGTGGCGAAGAGTTTGCGGTGTTGCTGCCCAACACCTCACTGGACACGGCACGGGCGATCGCCGAACAGTTGGTCAAGGCGATCTCGGGGCTGGCATCGGAGCCGGTGCAGGGGTTGTCGGCCAGCCTGGGTGTGGCATCCACCCATACCCAGGATCAAGACCTGCATGGCCTGATGAATACCGCCGACAAAGCGCTGTACCGCGCCAAGGCCCAGGGGCGCAATCAGGTGGCGGTGGCGGAGTAACTCAGGCCATCGCCCTGGCCAACGCCCGTGCAACCTGATCGGCGGAGTAGGGCTTGGGCAGGAACTCAAACCCTTCATAACCACTGTCGGCCAATTCTTCGCTGTAGCCCGAGGTGAGCACCACCGGCAAGTCCGGGCGCCGTTGGCGCAGCAACTTGGCCATGGTGACGCCGGTCATGCCGGGCATTACGACGTCCGAGAAAATCCCATCGAACGCCAAGGCGTCCGCGCCGGCCAGGGCGAGTGCCTGTTCGGCGTCGGTGGCCCAAGTGGTCTGGTAGCCCAGGTCCTGGAGGATCTGAGTGGCGAAGCGGCCTACCTCAAGGTTGTCTTCGACGATCAGGATATGACGTTGCGCGGCATCGTGTGTGGGCAGAGCGTCGTCCTGCGGTTGCTCGGAGGGCATCGCCTGGGGGGCCGCTTCTGGCAGATACAGTGTAAATACGGAGCCTTGCCCTGGGTTGCTGGCCACATCTACGTTGCCGCCGGACTGCTTGGCAAAGCCGAATACCTGGGACAGCCCCAGCCCGGTGCCTTTGCCTACGGCCTTGGTGGTAAAGAATGGCTCGAAAATGCGCTCCACAGCATCCCCAGGGATACCGCTGCCGGTATCGGCCAGGGAAATGCTCACAAAAGGCTGGCGGGCCTCACCATCACCCCGGATCCGTGGCATGGCGTCCACCTTGACCACGCGCAGGGTCAGGGTGCCTTGCCCCTCCATTGCATCCCGGGCATTCAGGGCGATATTGATCAGCGCGGTTTCAAACTGGCTGGCATCCACCCGCACATGGCAAGGGTGTTCGGGCAATTGCACCTGCACGTGGATGCGTGCGCCGGTGACGCTTTCGAGCATTTCGCCGATGTTCTTGACCCGCTCGCCCACATCGAAGACTTCCGGGTTGAGCGGTTGGCGCCGGGCGAAGGCGAGCAGTTGGCTGGTGAGTTTGCTGGCGCGCTCGACCGTGTCGGATACAGCGCCCATGTAGCGTTGGCGCCGCTCTTCGGAAAGCCCGGGTTGGCGCAGAAAGTCCACCGAGGAGCGAATGATGGTCAGCAGGTTGTTGAAGTCATGGGCGACGCCGCCGGTCAGTTGGCCGATGGCTTCGAGTTTCTGTGACTGGTGCAGCGCGGCCTCGGCCTGGGTGAGGGCGGTGGTGCGCTCCAGCACGCGCTGTTCGAGGGTGGCGTTCAGCTCGGTGAACGCGGCCAGGCCTTCGCGCACGGCGGCGTCGGCGCGTACCCGCTCGATATGGGCCCAGGAGCGTTCGGTGACTTCGCCCACCAGCGCCAGGTCGTAGGGTGACCAGACGCGCGCGGTCTTGTGATGCACCGCCATCAAGGCGGTCAGGCGGCCGTCCTTGATCAATGGGAAACACACCGTCGCCAGGGCGCCCAGGGCCTGATAGCTGGCGGCATCCTCCGGCGCGAATTCCACCCGGTTGTCCTCCACCACCAGCGGCTCACCGGCGCGCAACTGGCGCACGGCCCGTGCGCCGAACGAGGCGAGGCTGTAGCGCCCCACGATGCTGGGCGAGCCCGGTGCGGCCCAATTGCCGCGAATGGTGAAGCCGTCTTCGTCGGCGTCCATGTCCGCATAGGCGCAATTGGACACCTGCAAATGCTCAGCCAGCAAGCGGGTGGTGGTGGACATGATGGTTTCGGCGTCGGTGGCGTTGGCCACCGCACTGCCGACGGCATCCAGCACGGCCAGGCGGCGGGCGAGGAACACGGTGGCGGTGGTTTCGGTGACGGTGTCGAGCATGCCCACGACCTTGCCGAGAGGGTCGCGGATCGGGCTGTAGCAAAAGGTGAAGTACGCCTGTTCGGGACCGTTGCCGCGCTCGATCAGTAGGGGGAAGTTCTCGATATAGGTGGCATGCCCCTCGTACGCCGCCTTGGCGATGGGGCTGACGTCTGCCCAGACCTCTTGCCACACCTCGCTGAATGGGCGGCCCAGCGCATAGGGCTTGTCGCCCAGGATCGGGATAAAGGCGTCGTTGTACAGCATGGTCAACTGCGGCCCCCACACGATGGCTTGCGGGAAGCTTGAGGCAAAGCACAGCGCCACGGTGGTCTTGAGCACATCCGGCCACTGCTCCAGCGGCCCCAGGGGCGTGCTCGCCCAATCATGCTGGCGAACCCGCTCAGCCATGTCGCTGCTGCTTTGCAGCCAATTCATCATTGCGAGAACACCTTGTTTGCCACGGTCTGTCGAACGCCTGAAAGGGTCAGGTTAACAATCAACAGACCGGAATGACCGCTGCCAAGTTCAGCGGCATTATCCATGAGATGGCGATTTGATGCTGCAACCGTTTGATGAGCCTGCACATTGACTTACTGCGCGCCGAAAACCCCCGTCCAATAGATCCCTGCATCACTCTTCGGGTCCATGGCATACGCTGCACCCAGCTCGCGAAATTGCGGGTTCATCAGGTTGGCGCAATGGCCGGGGCTGGCCAGCCAGCCATCCACGACTTTGCGCGGGGTATCCAAGCCGGCAGCGATGTTTTCGCCGATGTTCTTCGCGATGTACCCGGCCAGTTCGGCACGGTCCCCAGGGGTACGGCCATCATGGTCGAGGTGGTCGAAGAAATTACCGTTGGCCATGTTGCGCGTGTGGCTGTTCGCGGCGCCGGCCAGGTCTTCGTTCCAGGACAAGGGTGTGGTCGCGGTAAAGGCCTGGGTGCCGCATTGGCGCGGTTGCGAGCGCGCGGTGTTGATCAGGTTCAGCACCTGCTTGCCTTCGGTCTGCCAGTCGCCCAGGCCGCTGGTGAGCAGTGGGCGGGCGAGCACGATGCGCCAGTCCTGGCCGCTGTTGCTGACGCCGATATCGACGAATTGCGGGTCCAGCACCACCCGACAGAAGCTTTCGCGCACTGCTTTCATGGCTGCCTGGGCATCCTTGGGCCCGGACAGGCTGATGGCCTGCACGTTGACCATCGGGTACGCGGCACGCGCCAGCGCTTGCTGCAGGTCGCCCACATTGTTGGCCGGCAGCACCAGCCGCGTATCACTGGCCAGCGGCGGCAGTTCCTGGGAACCCTGATCGCCGCAGCGTTGCACCTGGCTGCGGTATTGGTTGATCTGTTGTACCAACTGACTTTCTTCATTCGCCATCGCGCTGGCGCAGAACACCGTAGTGGCGGCCAGCGTCGTAAGACCCATCATCAATGACAGAACGCGCATGGACGTTACCCTTGAGCTTGAAAGTGCCCATGATGCGCGATGTAACCCGGTCTGGCGCAACGCCTTTTTTGTTTTTTTGCCTCAATGGGTGTTCTAAAGCTTGTTACAAGCGCCAAAGCGGCGCCATGCCATCACACTGGCCAGCAGGATCAACCCCAGCGCCACGCTGAAGGTTACATGCAGGCCAAAGGCCACGGATTGCGGCAGGGCGCGGGTCACATCCGGGCTGGCCCAGGCAAAGACCGCACCCAGCACAGACGCGCCGAAGATCAGCCCGAGGTTGCGCGACAGGTTCAGCAACCCCGAGACGGTGCCTCGAAGAGAGCCGTCCACATCGCTCATGACCGCCGTGTTGTTCGCGGCCTGGAACAGGCTGTAGCCCGTCGTCAAGATGACCAGCGAGGTCAGGTAGGCGACCAACCCTGACGCCAGCGACAACAGCAGCGCACCGCAGGCCAGCAGCGCCAGCCCGGCGAGGGTCATGCGCTGGCTGCCGAAGCGGTCGGTGAGGCGACCGGCCGGTACGCCAGCGCACGCCGCGACACAGGGGCCGAGCGCCATCGCCAGGCCCATCCACTCGGGGTCGAGGCCCAGGCCGCGGGACAGATAGAACGTCCCGACCACAAAGGTGGCCATGATCACCGCGGCCACCAAGGCACTCATGGCCAGGCCCGCGCGCAATGCTGGCACCTGCAAGGATGACCAGAAACCCGGCCCTGTGGACGCTGGCGCGCGGGGGCGATCAACCGGCAAATAATGGTAGGCGAGGGCGACGGCCACCGAGCCGAGCGGTACTCCGACCAGGAAAATCGCGCGCCAGCCCCACAGGCTCAGCAACACGCCCCCCAGGCTCGGCCCCATCGCGATGCCTACCGCCGACATCGTACCCAGCAAGCCCATGACCCGGCCGGTACGTTCCTTGGCAACCGTATCACCGACCATACCCAACGCCATGGCCATCATGACGGCCGCGCCCAGGCCTTGCAGGATGCGCGCTGCAATCAGCCATTCAAGCGCCGGCGACACGCCGCACAATCCGCACGCTACGGTGAACAGCAGCAAGCCCGCCAACAGCAACCGTCGGCGGCCCAGGTGGTCGCCCAGGCTTCCGGCACTCACAATCACCGCAGTGATTGCCAGCAAATAGGCCAATACCACCCACTGCACGGCGTGAAACGAGGCCTCGAACGCCTGCGCCAGGCTGGGCAGGCCGACATTGGCGATGCTGGTGCCCAGGGAGGCGAGCAACATGGACAGGGACAGGCCGACAAGGCTGCCGCGTGAGGGAGTGAGCATGGGAAATCCTTGGATGAAGGCAACTGTCACAACTCTACGGCGTCGCCTACTATGGCGGTAGGCGCATGAGTTGCAGTGAATACATGCGTGTAACGCCTGATAAGGAATGCCGATGCCCGATCTCAACTTGCTGACCACCCTGGATGTTTTACTCGCCGAAGGCAGCGTGGCGGGCGCGGCCAAACGCCTGCGCCTGAGCCCTTCGGCGATGAGCCGTGCTTTGGCGCGTTTGCGTGAAACCACCGGCGACCCGCTGCTGGTACGCGCCGGCCGTGGCCTGGTGCCCACGCCCAGGGCAGTGGCGTTGCGTGAACAGGTCAGCCGGCTGGTGCAGGACGCCAACGCCGTGTTGCGGCCGATGCAGTCGCTGGACATGGCCCGGGTCGAGCGCACCTTTACCCTGCGTACCAGCGAAGAATTCGTCGAGCATTTCGCCCCGGCACTGTTGGCGCGGATTGCCCGGGAAGCGCCGGGCGTGCGCCTGCGCTTCATCAACAAGACCGACAAGCACAGCACCCTGCTGCGCGAAGGCAGCGTCGACTTGGAAACCGGCGTCGTCGATCCCACTGCCAGCCCGGAAGTGCTGACCCAGGCGCTGTTTCGTGACCGCTTGGTGGGCGTGGTACGCAGCGGCCATCCCTTGATCCAGGGCGACGTCGACGCGCGACGCTATGCCCAAGGCCAGCATGTTTACGTGTCGCGCCGTGGCCAGGACCGTGGCCAGATCGACGATGTCCTCGAAAAGCAGGGCCTCACGCGACAAATCAGCACCATCGTCGCGGGTTTCGCCACGGCGATCGCCCTGGCGCGCACCACCGACCTGATCGCCAGCGTGCCCGAGCGCTACATCGCCCATGCGCGTGATGGCCTGCACTGCTTTGCGCTGCCGCTGACATTGCCGACCTTTACCGTGGCGATGCTGTGGCACCCGCGGCTGGATGCCGACCTGGCCCATCGTTGGTTGCGCGCGTGTTTGCGCGAGGTGTGCGTCGAGCAGGTACAATCGGCGCTGCCTTGACGCTGAACCCCAGGAATTTGCATGTACAGCCTTACCCGCTACACCACACCGTGCCCGGAGCCTATCAACGGCCAGATCCTGCAACTGGTGGTGGACAACCTCACCGACATCAGCAGTGTGGCGCTGCCGCCGAGCAACCTGCTGTACAACATCTACCAGTACGCCACTGGCTTTGAGGTGCACCTGTACCTGGAAGCGCTGGACGGTTCCAAGGGCATTGCTGTCGAGTTGGTCGTGGCGATGGAAGAGGAAAAACTCATCGGCTTTTGCCTCTACCTGCCCGTGAAGGATGATCCAGAAGCCTGCGGCGTTGCGTTCATGGCCGTGCAAGTCGGCTACCGGCGCCAGGGTGTGGCGCGCGCAATGATGCGCGACGTGCTGGGCCGTTATCCCCATGCGGAATTGGCGTGCTCGGTGGAGAAGGTGCCGGCATTTGAAGGCATGGGCTTCCAGGTGCGCGGCGGGCGGGGCACGCAGGTGTTGATGAATACGCGGGACTACGGCACTGACGGCCTGATGGGCGTGTTGGATGTGGCGTCGATCTACCGCTCACTGGAAGTGCAGCAGATTCATACCTACCTGCTGCAAAAGCACGGCAAGCGCGCCATGATTGATGCAGAGAAACAACGCGATCGACACCTCGATCAACTGACCCGCAAGGTGCAGCTTTTTGTAGCCGGGCGTTAGGCGGCGTTCTTTCTTTAGGGGGGAGTGGGCTCTTGTGGTGAGCGGGCCCATTGCTTGCCGTACTCTGGTAAACCCGGTCGCGCCGGTTTACTCCTCACCTGCCAGTGATTATTTGAACGCGCCGCGGTTGACCATCGCCAGGATGGTCGCGAGCAGCTCCTGCTGCGCCTCCTCACGGCTGATCTCTCCGCTGGCTGCGGCCTGGGACAAGGCTTCCGCCGCCCCCAGCATCGCCCTTAAACCGGCCTGGGTAATGTGGCCAAAAGGCGACAGCGCGTCGCGGCACTTGTCGAGGAAGATCGCCTCGTACTGGCGCTTGAGCGCTTCCAGTTCCGGCGAACTGCTGAGCGCCGCAATCACCCCCGGGATTTCCCGACCCTGCAATAACACGCAATCCACATAGGACTCGGCGATCACCCAGGCACGCTCGTCCAGGGTGTCGCCACTGGCTGCGATGGCGTTGGCGAAGACCTGATCCTGGCGGGCATCGAAGTCCTCATACAACGCTGCCAGCAAACCGGCTCGCGTGACGAAATGGTCGTACACCACCGGCTTGGTCACGCCCGCCAACTCTGCCAGGCGGCCAAGGGTCAGGGCTTCGGTGCCTTCATCACGCACCAGTTGCCAGGCCACCTCCAAGAGTTGGCGCAGGCGATCTTCACGGGACAGGCGACGACGGGGGGCAGGGGATTCGGTGCTTGACATGCTTATATACCAAAAGTAACTTACTAATCGTAACTTAAGCCTAGGCTAACCCCAAAGGGAGTCAATGTCATGCACGCACTTATCGTTGTTGCTCACCACGACCCACAATCCCTCACCCACAGTGTGGCAGCGCAGGTGGCCGCCGGCCTCACTGCATCGGGCCACACCTACGAAATCGCCGACATTGCCGCCGAAGGTTTCGACCCGCGCTACACCGCCGCCGACCACTTGGTGCATCGCACCCGCGCCACGCCACCGGTCGACGTGTTGGCCGAACAGGCCCGCATCGACCGCGCCGATGCGCTGGTGCTGGCGTTCCCGATTTACTGGTGGTCGTTGCCGGGCCTGCTCAAGGGCTGGATCGACCGCGTCTTCGTCAACGGCTGGGCCATCGACTACGGCCCCGACACTCCAGTGGTGAAAAAGCTGCGGCACCTGCAGGTGCATCTGCTGGCCCTGGGCGCAGCGGACGACGATGCGTTTGATCGACACGGCTACGCCAAGGCAATGCGCACGCAAATTGACTACGGGATCTTCGATTACTGTGGCGCGCAGGTAGTGACGTCGGCGTTGTTGCTGGAGTCGGAAAGCGGCGGGGTGCAGGCGCATCTGGACAAGGCCAGGGCCGTGGGCGAGGGGGTGTTCGACACCGAGACCGTCGCCGGTTGATTCAACCTTCGCGAAACAGGTCGTGGGCGTCCAGCAGGCGGTAGGCAATTTCCGGACGTTTCTCCATACCCCGGCGGATGGCGGCCGGGATGGATTGGCGGGTTTTGCGGCACATGCCTGGCAGCTCGTCGATCACGATCTGGATGCCGCGCATGCTCTTGACCTCGGTGTGGCCGGGGGCGACATGCACGCGGATGCCCAGGAGCTCGTACATCCGCTGCTGCATGTGTTCCAGGTCTTGCAGGCTCTTGAGGTCTTCAAGCCGGTCGAGCAGTTTTTTCTCTTCCTGGCGCGTGAGGTTGAGGATACGCAGGTCGGCGCCGGGTGCTTGCAGCAGTTGCTCGCGGTCACAGACACAGGCGCCGGGTGGGCAGGGTTGGCGAATTGTCATGTGCGTTGCCTCCCCATTCCGACGCCGAGCCCTTAGTAGCTCAAGTGAACCCCGAGACTGCCCAGGGCCTTCCAGTACTCAGGATAGGTCTTGGCCACGCAGTCCGGGTCTTGAATGCGGATGCCCGCGACTTTCAGCCCCGCCAGCGCAAAGCACATGGCGATGCGGTGGTCGGCATGGGTGTCGATCAGCGCGTTGCACGACGTACCCGCCAGGGCCGGATCGCTGGCCACCAGCAGGTCGTCGCCTTCGATGGTCGCCAGGCCTGGGCGGATTTCGTTCAGGCCGTCATGCAGGGCCTGTACACGGTCACATTCCTTGACCCGCAGGTTGGCCAACTCGGTGAAGCGCACCGGGGTGTTGTTGAACGCGGCGAGCACTGCCAGGGTCGGGATGGCGTCCTGCATCTGTGAGCCGATGACCGTGGCTTGCATGTTCGGGAACTGCGCGATCACGGCCTGGGCCTTGGCGTCGGGCTGGGTGAAGTCTTGCGCAGCCACGCCGATGTCGATGCGCCCACCGGTCAGCACTTCGGCAGCCCACAGGTAGGTGGCGGCGGAGGCGTCGGGCTCGATCAGGTAATCGTGGGCAGTGTAGCCGGTCGGGGCCACGCGCCAGGTGGTGTCGTTGACGGCTTCCACCTGGGCACCGAAGGCGCGCATGCAGTCCAGGGTCAGGTCCACGTAGCCACGGGCGCCGATGTCCTTGCCGGTCAGCGCCACTTCAATTGGCGCTTCGCCGCAGGCCGCGAGCATCAGCAGGGCCGATACGTATTGGCTGGAAAGGCCTCCGTCGATCTCGAAGCGCTTGGCCTTGATCTTGCCCACGCCGTGCACGGTGACGGGGGGGCAGCCGGTCGGGCTGTCGACCTGGATGCCGTTTTGGCCGAGGGTTGCCAGCAGTGGGCCGATCGGGCGTTTTTGCATGTAGTCGTCGCCGTCGAGCACCACGGTGCCTTCGACGGTGGCCACGGCGGCGGTGAGGAAGCGCATGGCAGTGCCGGCATTGCCGAGGAACAGTGGCTGCGGTGGCAGTTGCAGTTTGCCTTGGCCGGTGACGACGAAGGTGGTGTCGTCGGGTTCGTCGATGGTGACGCCCATTTGGCGCAGGGCCACTGACATGTGGCGGGTGTCATCGCTCTTCAGGGCGCCGCTGAGGCGGCTGGTGCCCTTGGCCAGGGCTGCCAGCAGCAGGGCGCGGTTGGTGATGGATTTGGAGCCTGGGGGTGCGACCTTGCCGTTGAGGGGGGCGTTGGGCGGTGTCACGGTCACGGTTTTCTGCGAACTCAAGGTACAAGGCTCCTGATTCAAGGCAAGGTGGTATGGAGTGGCCGACGGGCGGACTCGAATGATCGGGTATAGATGTGGTGCTTGTCGAGCTTGGGGCCATGGGCGCTGATATTTACTGGGTGTATATCGTTCCAACTGTGGGAGCTGGCTTGCCTGCGATGGCGGTCTTCGGGTCGCTGTCAAATTCCGGCCAGCGTGTTTGTTTGATGGGGCGCCTCAGATCAAGATCTACAGCACTCAGGTCTGACAGCCGGCCTGAGTGGTTCGGGCAAAAGCCGGTACGTCCCGCAGCCTTTATCGCTTTGCCAACCAATAATCATGCAGCGCCCGCGCTGCCGGTTCGAGTTCGCTGACGCGCTGCTGGTGTGCTTGCACGTCCAGGTCGGCGGGCAGTTCGAAGTTGTCCTGTTCGGCGCACCAGGAGATTTTTTCCAGCAGTGCGGCCTGTTCAGGCGGCAGTTCCGGCCAGTTGCCAATGGCGGCGCCGCGGATGTAGCCGAAGCACCATTCTTCGGCGAGGGTCACGGTGTGGCCTTGGTGTTCGGTTTCGTCGAAGCGGGCGTTGAAGCCGGCGGCGTCGGTCGCCAGTTGTGCGGCCAGGGTGTTGAGGTGGCGCACGCACAGTTCGAGGAAACCCTGGGCTTCGTCCATGTTGTCCCACTCGGGGTTCTGGCCGCCCCAGATGGCCGGGAACCACTCTGCCACGTCCACCTGGACCGGGCTGGACACCAGCGCGGTGAAGTAGCCGTCGAGTTCGGCCAGGTTCAGCACCGAATGGTCGTCGCCGTACTTGAGCAGGGTGTTTTCGATAACTTCGAATTCGGCGGGGGTGAGGGGGTGGGCGTGCATGGGCATATCCTTTAAACGTCGAGCGCCGCAGAGGGGGCGGCTTAAAGCGCGAAGGATGGCGCGTGTGCGGGGTTTTATCCAGCGTTTTCCCAGCGCTGGCACAGCTTGCTCATACAGACGGCACCGACCACTGCGAGGATGATCGGCACCAGGAAGTCATGGTCAATGCGGGTGAACTCCGCCACCAGCACAATCGCGGTCAGCGGCATGCTCATGCTGGCGGCAAGGAAGGCCGCCGCGCCGATGATCGCAAAGGCGCCCAGCGGCACGCCGGGCCAGGCCAGGCTCCAGGCGCCGCCGAGGATGATTGCCAGCAGCGCGCCATTGGCCAGGCCGGGGGTGAGTAGCCCGCCTTCGGCGCCGGCGCGCAGGCTGCTGGTGGTGATCAGCACCTTGACCACCAACAGCAGCGCCGCCAGGCCGATGCTCAGTTCGTTGTCGAACCCCAGTTGCGCCGGGCCTTTGCCATTGCCGAGGATCTGCGGCAACAGCATCGCCAGGCCGCCGATCACGCTGAAGTTGATCAACGCCAGCACCGGCAGGCGCCACCCGCGTGCGGCATTGGCCCGCGCGGCGCCGGTCAGGCGGGTAAAACCATAGGCGGCCAACCCAAATACTGGGCCGCACACCACCGCCCAGGTGATCAACGCCGGGCTCAGCACAAAATGCGGCACAACGTATTGCGATTCCGCCCCCAGGCCGATCCACGCCACCGACGCGCCAATCGCCGAGGTGGCCAGTGCAATCAGCGCCGCTGGCCAACTGAACGCGCCCACCAGCACTTCCAGCACAAACACTGCGCCGCCCAACGGCACGTTGTACACCGCCGCGAGGCCCGCGCCGGCACCGCAGGCGACGATCAAGCGGTGCTGTTCCGGAGTCAATCGGGCGCGCCGGGACAGCCAACTGCCCGCCAATGCGCCGACCTCCCGTGGCGCCACTTCGCGGCCCAGGGGCGAGCCAAGGGCCACGGTGATGATCTGCAGCAAGGCGTGGGCGAGGGTGGTCTTGGGCGTCATGATCGGCATCTTTTCCGACACGGCTTGCTTGATGCTTACCAGCGGGCGGCCATAACGGTACACCGCCCACCAGCCCAGGCCGGCCACCAGGCCGCACGCTACCAGCACCGCCAAGCGTCGTTCGGGCGCGGCGGCGGTCACGCCCCACAGGAAGGTTTCATGGCTGACCAGGCTGTCGAGGCTATAGCCGTAGGCCAAGTGCTGGATGCCGTGCAGCAGCAGCGCCAGCAGCATTGCGCCGAGGCCGGCGCCAATGCCGGTGAACACGACCACCAGGGCCAGCATCAAGGATGAACGGAACGTGGACGGCATAAGCGGCTCCAGGCTGTGGCCCAGAGTGTATAACCGATCATCCGTGGCTTCTGGATGAAATGTATCGGCCTACCCTGAACCCCGCGCCTACAACATTTCATTACGTTTGCCCGTCCCGTTTTTGGCTGATGTGCCGTCGCGCACCCTTGTTATAGTCTGGCCTTTATCACTCGCCAGTCAGGGATCACTGCCATGTCCGAATACCAAGCTTTCGTCGTCGAACTCACCGGCAACGTTGCCCATGTGCAGATCAACCGCCCGGAAAAGATCAACGCAATGAACGCGGCGTTCTGGACCGAGATCATCGACATCTTCCAATGGATCGAAGACACCGACGCCGTACGCGCCGTGGTGCTCAGCGGTGCGGGCAAACATTTTTCCTCCGGCATCGACCTGATGATGCTGGCCTCGGTCGCCAATGAGTTCGGCAAGGATGTGGGCCGCAATGCGCGTCTGTTGCGCCGTAAAATCCTCGAGCTGCAAGCCTCGTTCAATGCCGTCGACAACTGCCGCAAGCCGGTGCTGGCGGCAATCCAGGGCTATTGCATCGGCGGCGCCATCGACCTGATCAGCGCCTGTGACATGCGCTACGCCGCCGAGGGCGCGCAATTCTCGATCAAGGAAATCGACATCGGCATGGCGGCCGACGTCGGCACCCTGCAGCGCCTGCCGCGCATCATCGGCGACGGCATGCTGCGCGAGCTGGCCTATACCGGCCGCCAGTTCGGCGCCGAGGAAGCGCGCAGCATCGGCCTGGTCAATCGCGTCTATCCCGATCAGGACAGCCTGTTGGCTGGCGTCATGGAAATCGCCCGTGAAATCGCCGCCAAGTCGCCGATTGCGGTCACCGGCACCAAGGCCATGATCAGCTACATGCGTGACCATACGATCAATGACGGCTTGGAATACGTTGCCACCTGGAACTCGGCTATGTTGCAATCCAACGACCTGCGCGTGGCCATCGCGGCCCATATGAGTAAGCAGAAACCCGAATTCGTGGATTGACTGACATGACCCCAGGCTGGATTACCACAACGCTGCTGGACAACGACACCCCCGGTGGCTGGGCCGTTGCCCGCAGCCGCGACGGCTTTTTGCATGACACCAACGGCCCCTTGTTCCCTCGGGAATGGCTCAAGCGCCAGGACCTGTCGGTGTTTGCCGAACACGGCATCGGCCACCTCGACGGCGAGCCGGTGTACCTGCTGGAACTCGATAGCGCCGGGGACGTGCCAGGCTGCAGTTGGCAGGGCCTGCGGGGCTTCATGCTGCAAGGCGACCACACCCTGTACAAAGTGCTGGGTTATGCCGCGCAGATCGGCACCTGGGCGCGGGAACACAGGTTTTGTGGCAGTTGCGGCCAGGCCATGGTCCAGGTGCCGCGCGAACGCGCGATGCATTGCCAGGCCTGCGACTTGCGCAGCTACCCGCGGATTTCACCGAGCATGATCGTGCTGGTGACCCGCGGCGACGAGATCCTGCTGGCGCGTTCGCCACGCTTTGTCACGGGGGTGTACAGCACGCTGGCGGGGTTTGCCGAGCCGGGAGAGTCGGCCGAGGACTGCCTGATCCGCGAGGTTCGCGAGGAAGTGCAGGTGGAGGTCAAGAATATCCAGTACATGGGCAGCCAGTGCTGGCCATTCCCCCATTCGATGATGCTCGGCTTCCATGCCGAGTACGCCGGTGGCGACATCGTGCCCCAGGCCGATGAGATCGAGGACGCGCAGTGGTTCAACATCCACGACTTGCCGCCGCTGCCGGCGTCACGCTCGATTGCGCGTTACCTGATCGACCTCTACCTGGCCCGTCGCCTAGGCCACGCTGAACCAGTGCTGCCAGGCTAGGCGCACCGTCAGGCCGAGGACCACGGTGATAAACACCGGGCGAATGAATTTGGCGCCGCCGCTGATCGCGCTGCGTGCGCCAAAGAACGCGCCACACATCACCGACACGCCCATGGCCAGGCCGACGATCCAGTCCACCGAACCGTTGAAGATAAACACCGACAGCGCCGCCGCGTTGCTGACGAAGTTCATGCTGCGCGCCACACCGCTGGCCTTCACCAGGTCGATGGGGTGCAACAGCATCGTGCTGACCGTCCAGAACGCCCCGGTGCCCGGGCCCGCCACGCCATCGTAAAAGCCCAGGCCGAAGCCCTGGGTGGACTGCCACTTCTTCTTGATCGGCGCGTCGGCGTCCAGCGGCGCCTTGGGCGTGCCGCCGAACAAGAGGTAAAGGCCGCAGCCGAACACGATCACCGGCAGCATCTTGTTCAGGGTTTCAGCCGGCAGGTAGTGGGCGACCACCGCCCCCGTGAGGGCGCCAATCAGCGTGCCGACGATGGCGTGCACCCACTGGCGTGGGTGGAACAGCTTGCGGCGATAGAAGGTAAAGCTGGCGGTCGCCGAGCCGAACGTGGAACTGAGCTTGTTGGTGCCCAGCACCAGGTGCGGTGGCATGCCGGCGGTGAGCAGGGCAGGCGTGGTGAGCAGGCCACCGCCGCCGGCAATGGCGTCGATAAAACCGGCGATAAAGGCAACAACCGCCAGGATGGCGAGGGTGGTGAGGTCTACGCTGAGTTCGAAGGGCATGGGTTGGGCTTATTATTGGCGGGGCGCTAAGCGAAAGGCCGCCATCTTACTCGCGGGGAGTCTGCAAATCCAAATGTGGGAGGGGGCTTGCCCCCGATGGCAGTGCCCCAGCTGACTCATCTTTAGCTGACCCACCGCTATCGGGGGCAAGCCCCCTCCCACATTTGAAGAGTGTTCACCGAGTCATTTGTGTGTTCCCAGCCACTCCAGCGCCGTGCGCCAGATACAAATCCCCAGGAAGTACGCCGACATCAACGACCACAACCCAAAGGTCCACGGGTTGGTGTTCGGGTAATCAACCACCATCAAGAAGCTGCACAGCAACCAGATAGTGGTCACGGCGATATTGATCGGCATAAAGCGCTTCACCCGGAACGGGTGCAGGAACTTCATCGGCGTCACGGTCAGCAGCGCCAGGCCAATCACGGTGAGCAGGGTTACCCAGGCTTCCGGCTGGATGATGTAGACGCACAGCGCAACCACGTTCCACGCGGCGGGGAAGCCGACGAAGTAGTTGTCCTTGCTCTTCATGTTCACATTGCAGAAGCAGAACAGCGACGACACCAGGATCACCGACACGGTGAACAGGTGGGTGAAGTCCGGCAGGTCGATGTAGCGATAGATGAACAGTGCGGGAATGAACACGTAGGTGAGGTAATCGATCACCAGGTCCAGCACCGAGCCGTCAAAGCTTGGCAATACCGTGCTGACATTCACTCGTCGCGCCAGTGAGCCGTCGACACCGTCCACCACCAGCGCCAGGCCCAGCCACAGCAGGCAGGCCTTGGGTGAGTTTTCCAGCAGCGCCAGGGTGGCCAGGAAGGCCAATACCACACCGGTGGCGGTAAAGCCGTGGGCGCCCCAGGCTTTGAGTCTGGCTACATGCAGGGTCGATATCACGGGCGGTTCTCCAAAAGGTGAAACAGGGCAGCCGACAACGTGACGCCGTCGAGTCTGGCCGGGGAATGCAGGTATCGACCGGGAAGCGGGTAAGAAGGTTCACCACCCCGGTGTATCACTTAGCGTAGCAAGCGTAGGACGTTTCGGCATCAGCCCTGGCGGAACACCAGTGCCTTCAAGCCACTTTGTGGGTCGATATCCGGGAATTCCGGCGGATTTTGCAGGCGCTCCACGAAGCGCAGGCCGGGTGCCTCGCGGGTCACGCCGTCGATCAGGAAGTCTTCGCCGAAGGCTGGGTCGTTCATGCACGCCAGCACGGTGCCCTGTGGCGTGAGCAAGTCCGGGAGGCGGCGCAGCACACGCTGGTAGTCCTTGGTCAGCAGGAAGCTGCCTTTCTGGAACGAGGGCGGGTCGATGATTACCAGGTCATAGGGGCCGCTGTTGGTCACCTTGGCCCAGGACTTGAACAGGTCGTGGCCCAGGAAGCTGACCCTGCCCAGGTCATGACCGTTGAGCCGATGGTTGTCGCGGCCACGGCTCAGGGCACCACGGGCCATGTCCAGGTTCACCACATGCTCGGCGCCGCCTTCGATAGCGGCCACGGAAAAACCGCAGGTGTAGGCAAACAAATTGAGCACGCGCTGGCCCTTGGCCTGCTCGCGCACCCAGTTGCGGCCGTAGCGCATGTCGAGGAACAGCCCGCTATTCTGTTTTTTGCCCAAATCGATCAGGTAGCGCAGGCCGCCTTCGGTGATCGTCAGTTCGTCGACAGGACTGCCCGCCAACCACTCGGTGGTGCTTTGTGGCAGGTAGCGGTGCTGCAGTGCGACGGTATAACCGCCGAAGTGTGTCTGCAGCAGCTGTTTCAAGGCCTCCAGCGCTGCAGCGTCCGGCTCCTTGAACAACGACACCAGCAACACGCCTTGCAACCAGTCCACCGTGAGTTGCTCCAGGCCCGGCCAGCAACGGCCACGGCCGTGGAACAGGCGCCGGGTTTCCGTCGGCGGGGTCGCCAGGGCGGTGAGCAAGTGGGCGTGCAGGGTGGCGAGTGCGTCTGGGGTCATCGTTAAACGTCAGTCATTGAGCGGGCGGCATTTTAAACACAATTGCGAGAGGAACGGGTGCTTGAGCACAACGTGCTGGGAAAAGGCCGAATGGCAGTGATTCATGCTCAAAATTCAGCTTGTGGCGCCGGATAACAGGCAAAAAATCCTCAGGCACCGACATAAACTGGAAAAAAAGCCCGGAGGTGCCCATGAACGGTTTCACACGTGCAGTGACTGATCAGCAAGAACTGGATGAATGGCGCGACGCCCTGGCATCGCTGGTCGCCAATGCCGGCCCGGCGCGGGCGCGACAGATCCTCGACCTGCTGGCCGAAGACGCCAGCGCTGCGCACATCGACTGGAAACCGCGCCACGGCACGCCGTACATCAATAGCATCAGCGTGGAGCAGCAACCGGCGTTCCCCGGCGACCTCGCCACCGAAGAGCGCCTGGCCTCGCTGGTCCGCTGGAATGCGCTGGCCATGGTGGTGCGCGCCAACCAGGCCTACGGTGAACTCGGTGGGCATATCGCCAGTTATGCCAGCGCGGCGGATTTGTTCGAAGTGGGCTTCAACCACTTTTTTCGTGCCCGGCACGATGGGTTTGGCGGCGACCTGGTGTTCTACCAGCCGCATTCCGCCCCCGGCATTTATGCCCGTGCGTTCCTTGAGGGGCGCTTGAGCGAAAACGACCTGGCCCACTACCGCCAGGAGATCGGTGGGCCGGCCGTCGGCGCACGTGGCCTGTCGAGCTACCCGCACCCATGGCTGATGCCGGACTTCTGGCAGTTCCCCACCGGGTCCATGGGCATTGGTCCGATCAGTTCGATTTTCCAGGCGCGCTTCATGCGCTACCTGCAGCATCGCGGCTTGCAGGACACCACCGACCGCCACGTCTGGGGCGTATTCGGCGACGGCGAGATGGACGAACCGGAAAGCATGTCAGCCCTGACCCTGGCCGCCCGCGAAGGCCTGGACAACCTCACTTGGGTGGTCAACTGCAACCTGCAACGCCTTGACGGCCCGGTGCGTGGCAACGGGCGTATCATCGATGAACTGGAAGCCTTGTTTGCCGGCGCGGGCTGGAACGTGATCAAGCTGGTCTGGGGCTCGGACTGGGACGCCTTGCTGGCCAAGGACACGGACGGCGTGCTGGCCGAGACGTTGTCCAACACCGTCGACGGCCAATTCCAGACCTTCGCCGCCAAGGACGGCGCCTACAACCGCCAGCACTTCTTCGGCCAGAGTGAATCGCTGGCCCGGCTGGTCGAGGGCATGAGCGATGAGCAGATCGACCGCCTCAAGCGTGGCGGCCACGACATGGTCAAGATCCACGCGGCCTATAACGCGGCGCGTCGGGTCAAGGGCAAGCCCACGGTGATCCTGGCCCAGACCAAAAAGGGTTTCGGCATGGGCGAAGCCGGGCAGGGCAAGATGACCACCCACCAGCAGAAGAAACTCGACCGCGACGCGTTGATCGCCTTCCGCAATCGCTTCCAGTTGCCGCTGAGCGATGAACAGACCGAATCCCTGAGCTTCTTCAAACCCGCGCCGGACAGCCTGGAATTACGCTACCTGCACCAGCGGCGCCAGGCGTTGGGCGGCTATGTACCCAGCCGCAGCCCGGTCGCCGCGCCCGTGAGTGTGCCGGCGGTGTCGGGCTACGCCGGTTTTGCCACCGCCGCCGACGGCAAGGAAATGTCCACCACCATGGCCTTTGTGCGCATGCTCACCAACTTGCTCAAGGACAAAGCCCTGGGCCCGCGCATCGTGCCCATCGTCGCCGATGAAGCGCGCACCTTTGGCATGGCCAACCTGTTCAAGCAGATCGGCATTTATTCCAGCGTCGGCCAGCGTTACGAGCCGGAAGACATCGGCTCGATCCTCAGCTACCGCGAAGCCACCGACGGGCAGATCCTGGAGGAGGGTATCAGCGAAGCCAACGCCATCAGCTCCTGGGTTGCGGCGGCCACCAGTTACTCGGTGCATGGCCTGCGCATGTTGCCGTTCTACATCTATTACTCGATGTTCGGCTTCCAGCGCGTGGGCGACCTGATCTGGGCCGCCGCCGACCAGCGCGCCCGTGGCTTCCTGCTCGGCGCCACCGCCGGGCGCACCACCCTGGGCGGCGAAGGCTTGCAGCATCAGGACGGCAGCAGCCATCTCACCGCCGCCACCGTGCCCAATTGCCGCGCCTACGACCCGGCGTTCGCCGGGGAATTCGCGGTGATCCTCGACCACGGCATGCGCCAGATGCTGGAGCATGATGTGGACGAGTTTTACTACGTGACGCTGATGAACGAAAACTACCCGCAGCCCAGCCTGCCAGACGGGGTTGAAGCAGCGATCATCAAAGGCATGTACCGCCTGCAAGGCACCGCCGACGCCCAGGTGCGCCTGCTGGGTTCCGGCACGCTGGTGCGTGAGGCCCAGGCAGCTGCGCAGTTGCTGGCGGAGGACTGGCAGGTGGCGAGCGAGGTGTTCAGTGTCACCAGTTTCAGCGAACTGGCACGGGACGCACGGGAGGTGGAGCGGTGGAATCGCTTGCATCCGCAGGCGGTCGCACGGGTTAGTCATGTGAATGAGTGCCTGCCCAGCGGCGCGCCGGTGGTGGCGGTGTCCGACTATGTGCGGGCAGTGCCGCAGATGATCGGCTCGTATCTGGATTCGCGCTACACGGTACTGGGCACCGATGGTTTTGGCCGCAGTGATACGCGGGCGGCGTTGCGGGATTTCTTCGAGGTGGATCGCCATCACCTGGTGCTGGCGGCGCTGACGGCGCTGGTGGAGCAGGGCAGCCTGCCGCCGCAGGTGTGCCAACAGGCGATCGAACGCTATGGCCTGCAAGCAGAACGCGAAGCCTCCTGGACGCGCTGACTGGCGCACATCCAAGTGTGGGAGCGGGCTTGCTCGCGAATGCAGTGGCTCAGGCAACAGATGTATTGACGGGCTCACTGATTTCGCGAGCAAGCCCGCTCCCACATGGAGCTTGTGGTGTTTTTAGACAGTGGCGATCAGGGCGGGCCCGAACGCTTCCTTCAGGAAGCCGGGGGCGATGTACCGTTCGTAATGCGCTTCGGACAAGAGGAAGAACTCCCGGTCAATCGCATCACGCAAATCCGCCAGGCTGCGCTCACGAAACTCCGGCAGCAATGCCAGCCCATACGCATCCAGCTTGGAGATCACCCGCGCGCCCCGTGCGATTAACTGGTAGGCCCAGCAATACGGGGACTGGTGCGGCATAAAGCGGATCTTGCGATTTTCCAGTTGCTGGCGCAGCAGGTGCGCGTCAAACACCTCCAGCTTGCTGGCCATCACCTGCACCAGCAAGTGCTCCAGGCGCAGCCACACTGCCTGTTTTTCCTCGGCGTTGTAGCCGTTCCACTGGATCACTTCGTGGTGGTAACGCTTGCAACCCCGACAGACCAGGTCCCCGTAAACGGTGGAGCACAGGCCGACGCAGGGGGTTTTGATGGTTTGATTGGGCATAAGTGGCAATTTGCAAAGTCTGTAAAACACCGCAGACCCAATGTGGGAGCGGGCTTGCTCGCGAATGCAGAGTGTCAGTTGATAAATCTGGTAACTGATACACCGCTTTCGCGAGCAAGCCCGCTCCCACAGTCAGGTCTGTGTCGTTGATTAATCCCAGCTCAGCGCGCCGCCAGTCTGGTATTCGATTACACGGGTTTCGAAGAAGTTTTTCTCTTTCTTCAAGTCCATGATCTCGCTCATCCACGGGAACGGGTTAGTCGTCCCCGGATACTCTTCCTTCAAGCCAATCTGCGACAGACGACGGTTGGCGATGAACTTGAGGTAATCCTCCATCATCGCCGCGTTCATCCCCAGCACGCCGCGCGGCATGGTGTCGCGCGCGTATTCGATCTCCAGTTGAGTCCCTTGCAGGATCATCTGGGTCGCTTCTTCCTTCATCTCGGCATCCCACAGGTGTGGGTTTTCGATTTTGATCTGGTTGATCACGTCGATACCGAAGTTCAAGTGCATCGACTCGTCACGCAGGATGTACTGGAACTGCTCGGCCACGCCGGTCATTTTGTTGCGACGGCCCATGGACAGGATCTGGGTGAAGCCGCAGTAGAAGAAGATGCCTTCCAGCACGCAGTAGTAGGCGACCAGGTTGCGCAGCAGCTCTTTGTCGGTCTCGACGGTGCCGGTTTCGAACTTCGGATCGGAGATCGAACGGGTGTACTTGAGGCCCCAGGCGGCCTTTTTGGCGACCGATGGAATCTCGTGGTACATGTTGAAGATCTCGCCTTCATCCATGGCCAGGGATTCGATGCAGTACTGGTAGGCGTGGGTGTGGATCGCTTCTTCGAAGGCCTGGCGCAGGATGTACTGGCGGCACTCCGGGTTGGTGATCAACCGGTACACGGCCAGCACCAAGTTGTTTGCAACCAGGGAGTCGGCGGTGGAGAAGAAGCCGAGGTTGCGCATGACGATGCGACGCTCGTCGTCGGTCAGGCCTTCGGGGTTTTTCCACAGCGCGATGTCGGCGGTCATGTTGACCTCTTGCGGCATCCAGTGGTTGGCGCAGCCGTCGAGGTACTTCTGCCAGGCCCAGTCGTACTTGAAGGGTACGAGCTGGTTGAGGTCGGCGCGGCAGTTGATCATGCGCTTTTCGTCAACGGCGACACGGGCGGCGGAACCTTCCAGCTCGGCGAGGCCTTCGGCGACGTCGAGTTTGTCGAGGGCGGCCTTGGCGCGGATGATCGCGGCGGAGTCGTTGGCGGTCACGTTACGGGCTTCCAGCGCAGCGGCGGCGCCGGCACCGTCGAGACGGTCCATGTTGGCTTCACTGGCGTGGCCGGCGTTGGCGCCCTTGATCACCGCTGCACCGGTGTCTTCGTTGTCGACTTCATCCCAACTCAGCATTGAAATACTCCTTCCTGGTCTGTTCTGACGGCGTGTGAACCCGTCCAAAAATATGCAATTTGCAGGCTACTAGGCATTGAAATACTGCGCGTAGTGTGGTCGGTAAATATCGATTCTGCACACTATGTAGTGGTCTGTTCTGTTTGTGGGCACACTATATGGTGTGTAACCACGATGGTCAACGCACAAGACCGCCGCCGATGTCGCAGGGGTATGAGCAAAACTCACAGCCCCATGACTTTTAATGGTTACGCCCGCCCCCAGCGCCAGTGCTAAAAATTTGCCAACCAGCTCCCCATAACAACAAAGAGCGTTTGCGCAATGAAAACACTGGATCTCTACATCGGCGAAGGTTTCGAAGGCCCGGGCGTCAACGCGGCCCATATCAACATCCTGATCGGTCCACGCAACGGCCCGGCCGGCCAGGCGTTCGCCAACAGCCTCGCTTCCCCCAGCCAGGGACATTGCCCGTTCATGGTGATTGCCCAGCCGAATATCCCGGTCAAGCCCATGACCCTGTACGTCAACAAGGCCGCAATCAGCAGCGACCTGCACGGCAACGCCACCTGGGGCGCGTCCCAGGCCGGCATCGCCAAGGCGGTGCTTGAAGCCTTGCTCGACGGCACCTTGCCGGCCGAGGCCGAAGACGAGTGGGCCATTGTCACCGCCAACTGGGTCAACCCCGCCTGCGATGACCTCGACGCCGTCTACCAGAACAACTACAACGCCTGCCGCACCGCGATCCGTGCCGCTCTGACCGGCACGCCGTTCACCGCGCAACTGGCGGATGTGGTCAACCACATCAGCAACCCTTTCTACACGCCCAAGGCCTGAGGAGATTCCCATGCAATACGTTCGTTTGGGCAATTCCGGCCTGCAAGTCTCGCGCCTGTGCCTGGGCACCATGAACATGGGCACCCCGGACTGGAAACCGTGGATCTTCGACGAAAAGCAAAGTGAGCCCATCGTCGCCCACGCGCTGGACAACGGTGTCAACTTCATCGACCTGGCCGACTTCTATTCCGCCGGCGTCGGCGAGGAAGTGGTAGGGCGCATCCTCAAGCGCGTGGCGCGGCGTGACGACATCGTGGTCACCACCAAGGTCGGCTACGGCACCCGCAGCGGTATCAACGCCAGCGGGCATTCGCGCAAGCACATCATGGACAGCATCGACGCGTCCCTGAGCCGCCTGGGCATGGATTACGTCGACGTGTTCATGTTGCATTACTTCGACGTGAACACCCCCGTGGAAGAAACCATGAGCGCATTGAACGACATCGTGCGTTCCGGCAAGGCGCGCTACATCGGCGTGTCGACCATGCTCACCGGCCAGTTGGCGAAAATCCTCATGGCCTGCGAGCGCAATGGCTGGGTCAAGCCGATCAATATGCAGCTGCAACTGAACTGCGCCTACCGCGAAGAAGAACGCGAGATGATCCCGTTCTGCCGCGACCAGGGCCTGGGCGTCTCGGTGTTCAGCCCGCTGGCCCGTGGCTTGCTCACCGGCGAGGTGCAATCGACCCGCAACCAGACCGACTTCTTCACCCAGCAGATGTACAGCGACCAGGCCTCGTTCGACATCGCCCACTCGGTGCAACGCGTGGCCCGCGCCCGTGGCGTCTCCAACGCACAGATCGCCCAGGCCTGGGTCGCCAACCACCCAGGCGTCGATGTGATGCTGGTCGGCGCCGACACCACCGAACAATTCGACAGCGCCCTGGCAGCTCTCGACACCCAACTGGATGCCGAGGAGCTGCACGAACTGGAACGCAACTACACCCCGTGCGATGTGATCAACGACTACACCGCCGGCAAGCGCATCCTGCGTGCGGCCCGCCCGGGCCTGGACCGTTTCAACCTGATCGAGGCCGTGGCATGAACCCGCTGATCCGCAATGGCAACTACATCGATGGCCAATGGTCGAGCGGTGGGCCGACCTACCCGGTGCTTAACCCGGCCAATGGCGCGCTGATTGCTGAGGTACAGCGCGCCACCGCCGAAGAAACCAACCTGGCTATCGACGCCGCCAACCGCGCGTTGCCGGCCTGGCGCAAGCTCACCGCCAAGGAACGCAGCCAGCGCCTCAAGCGCTGGAGCGAGCTGATGCTGCGCAACCAGAAGGACCTGGCGCACCTGCTCAGCCTGGAACAGGGCAAGCCGCTGGCCGAGGCCATGGGCGAAGTGGTCTACGCCGCGAGCTTCCTGGAGTGGTTCGGCGAAGAAGCCAAGCGCGCCTATGGTGACGTGATCCCGAGCCACAAGGCGGATGCACGCATCATCGTGGTCAAGGAAGCCATCGGTGTGGTCGCCGCGATCACACCGTGGAACTTTCCCCTGGCCATGGTCACCCGCAAGGTCGGCCCGGCGCTGGCGGCGGGGTGCACCATGATTCTCAAGCCATCGGAAGAGACGCCCTTGTCGGCGTTTGCCCTGGCGGTGCTGGCCGAACAGGCGGGAATTCCGGCCGGCGTCTTCAACATCGTCTCCGGCGACGCCGTGGCAATTGGCGGTGCGCTGCAAGCCTCCAGCGTGGTGCGCAAGCTGTCGTTCACCGGTTCCACCCGCACCGGCAAGCTGCTGATGCGCCAGGCGGCCGACACGCTGAAAAAAGTCTCCCTGGAGCTGGGCGGCAACGCGCCGTTTATCGTGTTTGACGACGCCGACCTCGACGCCGCCGTCAAAGGCGCCATGGCCTCCAAATTCCGCAATACCGGGCAGACTTGTGTGTGCGTCAACCGTTTCTTTATCCAGGACGACGTGTACGAGGCCTTCACCCGCAAACTGGCAGAGGCAGTGGGCGCCATGCGGGTCGGCAGCGCCCTGGACGGCGACACCGAGCAAGGCCCTCTGATCAACTCCGCCGCCCTGGCCAAGGTCGAAGCCCATGTCGGTGATGCCCTGGAGAAGGGCGCGAAGCTGCTGTGCGGCGGCCGTCGCCATGCCTTGGGCGGCACCTTCTTCGAACCGACCATCCTCACCGAGGCCCACGGCGACATGCTCATCGCCCAGGAAGAAACCTTTGGCCCGGTGGCCGCGTGCTTCCGGTTCAAGGATGAAGCCGACGTGTTGCAACGCGCCAATGACACGCCGTTCGGTTTGTCCGCCTACTTCTACAGCCGCGACATCGGCCGCGTGTGGCGCATGGCCGAAGGCCTGGAAGCCGGCATGGTCGGTATCAACGAAGGGATCATCTCCACCGAAGTCGCGCCGTTTGGCGGCATCAAGGAATCCGGCCTGGGCCGTGAGGGTTCCAAGTACGGGTTGGATGACTACCTGGAGATCAAGTACCTGCTGATGGGCGGCCTCTAATCCGCTGTGATTTTGCTGTGGTGAGCGGGCTTGCCCCGCGCTGGGGCGCGAAGCGGCCCTCATTCAGACAACTCAGTCATCCAGCCAGGCTTCATTGGCAGGTTTTGGGGCTGCTGCGCGGCCCAGCGCGGGGCAAGGCCGCTCACCACAACATCCCGCTCGCTACAAAAGTTCGCTTTTCGTTACTCCGTCAAGAACAACAATAGGAGAACACCATGACTGCTCAATCGATCAAAATCGACGACCTGCCGATCGGCCGTTTTCACCTGAAAATCGCTGGCCTGACCTTCGGCGCGCATTTCACCGACGGCTATATCCTCGGCCTGATCGGTATCGCCTTCACCCTGCTGAGCCCACAGATGCAACTCGATGCCTTCTGGCAAGGCCTGATCGGCGCCTCGGCCCTGATCGGCCTGTTCCTGGGCAGTCTGTTTTTTGGCTGGATCTCCGACACCCTCGGTCGGCAAAAAATCTTCCTGGTCAGCTTTGTGCTGATCACCGTGGCCTCGGTCATGCAGTTCTACGCCGAAACGGCCATGGGCCTGCTGCTGTGCCGCATCCTCATCGGCATTGGCCTGGGTGGCGACTTCAGCGTCGGCCACGCCATGCTGGCCGAGTTTTCACCGAAGAAACACCGCGGCGTGCTGCTCGGTTCGTTCAGCGTGATCTGGACCTTCGGCTATGTGGCCGCGACCTTTGTCGGCACCGCCATGCTCAGCCTGGGCGACGATGCCTGGCGCTGGATGCTGGCGTCGTCGGCAATACCCGCCGGCTTGATCCTGATCGCGCGCATCGGCACCCCGGAATCGCCGCGCTGGCTGGTCAACCGTGGGCGCATCGCCGAGGCCCGCGCCATCGTCAAGAAACACCTTGGCGAGCACGTGGTGCTGGATGAAGAACCGTCGACCCAGGCCCGTTCTGGCTACGGCGTGCTGTTCAGCCGTGAATACCGCAAGCGTACCGCGTTCAATTGTTTGTTCTTCGTGTGCATCGTCATGCCGTATTTCGCGATCTATACCTTCCTGCCGTCGATCCTGCAGAAGATGGGGCTGTCCCAGGGCTTTGGCACCGAGTTGCTGCTTAACCTGCTGCTGATTGTCGGTGCGCTGATTGGTATCTGGTGCACGGTGAAGTTCTCGCGCCGGGGCTTCTTGATCAACGCGTTCATCATCCTTGCGGCGGCATTGTTTCTGTTGGCGGTGTTGCCGGGGAGCCTGGCGTGGTTGATGGTGCTGAGCTTCGGCATCTTTACCTTGGTGCTGTCGGCGGTGAGCAATCTGGTGGGGGTATTCCCGGCAGAAAGCTTCCCAACCGAAGTGCGCGCCAGTGGCATCGGCCTGGCCACGGCGGTCAGTCGCCTGGGCTCGGCGATCAGCACCTTCCTGTTGCCGGTGAGTGTGGCCGGGATCGGCTTGAGCCCGACCATGGGCATTCTCGCGGCGATCCTGGTATTTGGCGCGATCATTTCCTGGGCCTGGGCGCCGGAAACCAAGGCGTTGACCTTGAGCCAGGCGTGCAAGGCCGAGGCGCCCCCGGTGTCAGGGGTTGCTGACCTGGCCCAGCCACTGCGTAAACAACCGCACCTTGGATAAACCCTGTTTGTCCGTCGCCACATCCAGCCAATAGCCATAGGGGCCGATCACCTCCACGGGGGTGATCGGCAACAGGCTGCCGTTGGCCAATTCCCGTTCGATCATCTGCCGGTCGATCACCGCCAAGCCTCCGCCTGCCAGGGCGGTATGGATCACTTGGTCAAGGGTGCTGAATTCCAGGCCCTGGTCGGCATCGACATCCTCCCGGCCCATGGCCGCCAACCAGTTCTCCCAGACCTTCAAGCGTTTGCCGTCGTGCAGGATGTGCAGCAACGGGGAGCGCCGCAGGTCCGGCGGCTGGCCGTCGGTGAACAACTCCGGGCTGGCCACGGCGATGTGGCGTTCCATCACCAGCAGTTCGCTGCGGCACTGGGCCGCCGGTGCCAGGCCGAAGCGGATCTGGCAGTCGATTTCCGCGAGGCTGTCGTGGGCCGCCTGGTGGGTGACGCTGAGGTTGATGTCTGGGTAACGCTCGCAGAAACGCCGCAAGTGCGCGGATAACCAGCGCGTGGCCCAGGTCGGCGGCGCGACCACGCGCAGGCGCTGGCGCAGGTTGGGCACGCGCACGGCTTGCAGGGCGCGCTCGATGTGGTCGAAGGCGTCGCTCAAGTGCGGGGAGAGGGCGAAGCCGGCTTCGGTGAGGGACAGCCCTTGAGGGGTGCGGATGAAGAGCGCAACGCCGAGGTAGTCTTCCAGTTGCTTGATCTGCCGGCTGACCGCACCCTGGGTCACGTTGAGGCCCACGGCAGCCTGGCTGAAGCTGCGGTGGCGGGCGACCTCTTCGAAGACGCGCAGCATGGTGAGGGCAGGGAGGTGGCGCATGGTTTGGGTTCCACACTGTATTTTTAGGGGGTTGGTGCTGGCTTCTTCGCGGGCAAGCCCGCTCCCACAGGGGAATGCATCCAAACTGTGGGAGCGGGCTTGCCCGCGAAAGCGTCAGAACTAAAGACGCCTGTTAGAAGTAATACCCAATGTTCATGTACAGCTGATTCTCCCACTGGTTGCTACCCCCAGCCCCCAGGCTCTGGGTATAGCTGCTGCCACCAATGTACGGGTCGTTCTTGCCGATCAACCACTCGGTGGCGATCCACAACTTGCTGAACGAGAACGACGTGCCGAGGATCACCCGCTGCGACGTCTTGAACTCATCGGCAGATTTATCAAAGGCGCTGTAGTTGGCATACAGCTTCACACCGCTGACCTGATCCCACAGGTATTTGCCGCCCACGTCGTAGCTCAAGTCGGCCACATAGAGGTTGCCGCGACTGGCGACGTTGAAGGTGCCGTCATAGCCGCCCAGGGTCACCACTTCGTCAGTGCCGGCATTGCGCGGCGACATCTGTTGGCGTGCCGCCTGCAATTGCAGGCCCCACGGACCGTTTTTGCCCAGGTAGTGGATGGCCACAGCGTTGCGGCGGCCGTCGTTGCCGGTGTCTTTGTTTTCCAGGGTCGAGGTCAGGCCCGACAGGCCCACTTCGGACTTCCAGTCGCCCAGGTCCAGGGCCTTGGCCACGCGCAGCACCACCGTGTTGCGTTCCTGGTTGTCGCTGCCGTCGGCCACGTAGCTGTCGGCGCCGGAGACCACGCTGGAATAGGTCACGCCCTTGCTGGTGCCCTTGCCTTGCCAGGCCGGGCGCAGGTAATAGCCGGCCTGGATATTCCAGTCGCCGGTCTGCTGCACGTACTTGGCGCCGACCTGCTGCACGTCTTCCAGGCCGATCACGTTGCCCAGGGTTTCGTAGAAGGTGCTGCCGAAGTAGGGCTGCAAGCCGAATGGCACTGTGTTCAAACCCACCTGCACTTGCTGCTCGGGGTTGAACTTGTAGCCGACCCAGGCGAACTTGGCGAACTGGATATCGCCGTAGTTCTTGGTGTACTGGTAAGGGTACGAACGCCCGTAGAAACGGTACTGCGCCTCGCCGATCCAGCTGTCGGAGTTGTACTTGGCGCTGAGGAATACGGTGTCCAGGCCGAACTTCTGGATATCGCGGTCCGGGTCGTAGTCCCAGCGCGCACGGATGGCGCCGCCGAGGTCGAGGTTGTCGGTGACCTGCACGGCCATGGCCGGGCTCGCCAGGGCGCCGAGCACGGGGATGAGGGTGAAGTAGCGCATCGTTGGTCGCATGGTTTTACTCTCGTTTTTAGTTTTTTTTGGGGCAACAGCAGCCCGTTGCCGCAGCGAACGCTGCGACGCGGGGAAAAGGGTTGGGCTCAGTGCGCGGCGGGGCGGATCAGCCGCAAGGGCGGCCCGGCAGCGGGCAGGTCGGACGCACCCGGCGCCGCCGCCAGCAGTGCCTGGGTGTAGGCATTGTGCGGACGCAGCAGTACCTGCTCGGCGGTGCCGTACTCCACCACTTCGCCTTGGCGCATGACCGCGATGTGGTCGCTGATCTGCGCGGCCACCCGCAGGTCATGGGTGATGAACAGGATGCTCAGGTTCAGTTGCTGCTGCAGCTCGGCGAGCAATTCCAGTACCTGTTTTTGCACTGACACATCCAGCGCCGAGACGCTCTCATCGGCAATCAGCACTTGCGGGCGCATCGCCAGGGCGCGGGCAATACCGATGCGTTGGCGCTGGCCACCGGAAAACTGCCGGGGCTTGCGCTGCAGAGCGTCGCGCTTGAGCCCGACTTGTTCGAGCAAGTCGCCGGCCTCAGCCCAGGCGTCCTTGGCCGACAACCCACGCAATTGCGCCGCGCGGGCAATGATGTCGCCGACGCGGTGGCGTGGATTCAACGAGCCATACGGGTCTTGGAAAATCATCTGGATCCGCCGCCGATTGGCCGCCAGCGCGGCGCCGCTGAGGGCCAGGAAGTCGGTATCGCCAACCCACACATGGCCGCTGTCGCTGTCCACCAGGCGGATCGCCGCCTTGACCAGCGTGCTCTTGCCCGAGCCGGACTCACCGACAATTGCCAGGGTCTTGCCCCGTGGCAGGTTCAGCGACACATTGCGCAGCGCCGCCACCGAGCGGCCGCCGACGGTGTAGGTCTTGGTCAGGTGCTCGATGCGCAAGGCCATTTCGCCATCGACGCTCGGCACATGCAGTTCGGGGTGCAGCGCCGGCACTGCTGCAATGAGTTTGCGGGTGTAGGCATGGCCCGGCGCGTTCAGCACCTGGTCACGCTCGCCGATTTCCACCAGGCGGCCGCCTTCCATCACCGCGATACGGTCGGCAATCTGCGCCACCACGCCAAAGTCATGGGTGATAAACAGAATGCCGTGCTGGCCGCGTCCACGCAGGTCACGCACCAGTTTCAGCACCTGGGCCTGGGTGGTGACGTCGAGGGCCGTGGTGGGCTCGTCGGCGATCAGCAAGTCCGGGTTCATCGCCAACGCCATGGCGATCACCACCCGCTGGCATTGGCCGCCGGACAACTGATGGGGAAAGCTGTTGGCAATGCGTGGCGGGTCCGGCAGCTGGGTGGATTCCAGCAGCGCGAGCATGCGTTCACGGCGCTCGGCGGCGGGCATCTGCGGGGCATGGATGTCGAAGATTTCTTCGACCTGCTTGCCAATGCGAATCGCCGGGTTCAGCGCCGCCATGGGTTCCTGGAAGATCATCGCGATGCGGTTGCCACGCAGGGCGTGCAGGCGGGCGTCGTCCAGGGTGCAGATATCCTCGCCGAGAAAGTCGATCACGCCCCCGGCATGCCGCAGGCCTTTGGCGTAATCGCCCATGATCGCCGCCGACAGCACGGATTTGCCCGAGCCGGACTCGCCGATCACACACAGGATTTCACCCTTGCGCACCTCCAGGCTGATGCCCTGCACGGCGTGGCTGCGGTCGGCGCCGATTGGCAGTTCGACCGAGAGGTTATCGACCCGCAACACGGTTTGATGGCGGCTCATGTTCAACTCCTTGCGCCTTGCTGCGCGTGTTCATCCAGCCCGTCGGCGAGCAGGCTCAGGCCGAGCATCAGGGTGGAGATGGCGATGCACGGGAAGATCACCAAATGCGGAAAGGAAATGGCCATGGCGCGGCCGTCGTTGATCATGCCGCCCCAGTCCGGGGTGGGCGGCGGCAGGCCGAGGCCGAGGAAACCCAGGGCGCCGATCATGATCGCGGTGTAGCCGATACGCAGGCAGAAATCGACGATCAGCGGGCCGCCACAGTTGGGCAGGATCTCCACCAGCATGATGCGCAGCGAGCCTTCACCCTGGGTGATGGCGCTGAGCACGTAGTCGCGCGAGCGTAGGTCGATGGTCAATGCACGCATGATGCGGAAGATCGCCGGGGCGCTGGTGAAGGTCACCGCAATCAGGATATTCAGCGCCGACGCACCGAGGGCGATGATAATCACGATGTACAGCACCAGCACCGGGAACGACAGCACGGTGTCGGCCACGTAGGACAGCACTGCGTCGACCCAGCCATTGAAGTAACCGGCGCACAGGCCCATGGCGATGCCGACGGCAAAGGCGGTGAGGGTGGCGAGGATCGACCAGAACAGCACCGTGCGCGTGCCCCAGATCAGGCGCGAGAGGATATCGCGGCCGATCATGTCGGTGCCGAGCAGGAAGCGGGCGCCGTCTTCCCCCGCGGTCATCGGCGAGAGCAGCGGGGTGAAGCTTTCCAGTGGGTCATGGGGCGCCAGCCATGGCGCGCAGAGGGCGACCAGCACCCAACCGCCGACCAGCAGCAAGCCGAGCAGGGCCAGGGGATGCTTAAAAGCGTTGAGCAGGTTCATTGGCGGCCTCCGCCGAGACTGCGCAGGGTGATGCGCGGGTTGAGCCAGGTGTAGGCCAGGTCCGAGAAGATCTTGCTGATACCGACCACCACGCCACTGATCATCGCGCAGGCTTCGATCAGGTAGACATCGTGGTTCAGCGACGCGGTGTAGAGCAGCGAGCCGAAGCCCTTGTAGGCGAAAAACACCTCCACCACGATCACGTTCGACAACAACCACGGGATGTACAGCATGATCACCGTGACCGGCGCGATCAGCACGTTGCGCAGCGCATGGCGCAACACGATGCGCGGGGTGGACGCGCCCTTGAGTCGCGCGGTACGGATGTACGGCGCCTGCATCACCTCGACCATCGAGGCGCGAGTGATACGCGCCAGATAGCCGATGCCGAACAGGCACAGCACCATCAGCGGCAGCACCAGTTCCACCGCGCTGAAACCGTCGCTCATGCTGCTGACACCGGGCAGCCAGTTGAGCCAGAACACAAAGATCGCCGAGACGAACACCGCGATGGCGAAGTCCGGGATCGAGGTGGTGACAATCGACAGGAACGACACCAGCCGGTCGACCGGCGAGCCCTGGCGAATCCCCGCGAGGACGCCCAGGGTCAGCGCTACCGGAACCATCACCAGCAGGGCCAGGCCGGCCAGGGTCAAGGTTTGCCACAGGTTGGGCAGCAACAGCTTGAGCACCGGTTCACGGAAGTACACCGAGGTGCCCCAGTCGCCGCTCACGAAGGCCTTGAGCCACACCAGGTAGCGCCACACGAAAGGTTGGTTGTAGCCGTGTTCCAGCAGCCACGCCGCGCGTTGGTCGGCGGCGGAGTAGGGGCCGAGGACGTTGATTGCTACGTCCTCGATATTCAGCTCCAGCGCCAGGAACACAATCAGCGACACCGACAGCAGGGTCGCCAGCAGCATCAGCAGTTTGCGCAATAGAAAATGAGCCATCAGGTGCATGCTCCGACAGGGAAGGGGTTACAGCGCTTATGAATCAGGCGCTCAGCCAGACATTGCCCATGGGATAGAAGTCGGAAGGGTGCACCTGGAAGCCCTGCACCTTTTTGCTCACGGCGGTGAACTTGTCGCCCCAGAACGGCTGCACGATCACGCACGCGTCCTGCAGGATCTGCTCGACGCTTTGCATGGCCTGCGCACGTTGTTTCGGGTCGATGATGCCCATGGCCTTGTCCAGGGCCGCGTCGAAGGCCGGGTCGCTGTAATGGCTTTCGTTCCAGGCACCGCCGCCGCGATAGGCCAGTTCGAGGGACATCACCCCGAGCGGGCGATGGGCCCAGTAGGTGAGGCTGAACGCGGCCTTGTCCCAGATTGGCCAGTACTGCGCGGCGGGAACGACCTTGAGGTTGATGCGGATGCCGGCTTCCAGGCAGTTCTGTTGCAGGATCTGCGCGCAGTCCTGCTCATAACGGCCCTGGGTGTTGCCGACGATCAGGTCGAAGTCCAGGCCATTGGCAAAGCCGGCCTCGACCAGCAGTTTTTTCGCCGCCGCCACATCGCGCTCGCGCTTGGGCAGGGGGAAGTATTCGGGGTGGGACGGCGCCACGTGATGGTCTTCACCCAGGGTGCCCATGCCGCGATAGGCGACCTTGAGCATCTGGGCGTTGTCGGCGCACAGCACCACGGCTTTGCGCACCCGCACATCGGTAAACGGCTTTTGGTCGCAGGCCATGCGCATCACCACGGTCTGCGCCGATTTACAGCTCAGCAGTTGCGCGCCGGGCAGGCGCTTGGCCAGGTCGAGTTCGGCCACGGTCACGCGGTACAGCACGTCGACCTGCCCGGCTTGCAGGGCGGCGAGGTGAGTGGACACGTCGGTGCCCATGTCGATGTAGCGCAGTTCGTCGAGGTTGGCGGGCTTGCCCCAGTAATCGGCGCGCTTGGCGAAGGTGGCCTGCTTGTTCACCGCAAACGACACCAGCGTGAACGGCCCGGTGGCCAGCGGGTTCTTGGCCCAGTCATCGCCGGCCTTGAAGCTGCGGTGCACGAGGGCGCAGGTGAAGGCGTTGAGCATCTCCGGGATCGCCAGGATCGGCCGCTTGAGGTGCAGGCGGAACTGGTAGTCGCTGACTTTCTCGAAGGCCTTGATGTCCTGGAACGCGGTGCGGTTGACCGACTTGGAATCGGCGGCGATCCAGCGTTGGATATTGTGCTGCACGTCGTCGACGTTGAAGCTGTCGCCGTTGCTCCACTTCACGTCCTGGCGCAGGTTGAAGGTCCAGGTGGTGAGGTCCTCGGAAGGGCTCCAGCTTTCGGCGAGGTAAGGGTGGGTGATGTTATCGGCATCGACCCAGGTCAGGTACTCCAGCGAGTTGCGCAGCAGGTTCGAGGCTTCAATCCAGGTGATCAGCATCGGGTCCTGGATTTCCTGGATGGCGCAGGCAAACCGCAGGCTGCCACCTTGTCGGGCCGGCGTGCCATCGGCAGCCTGGGCGTCGTTGCCCAGCAGGGCCGAGCCGATGAAGCTGGAGGCACTGGCCACGGTGATGCCGAGCAGGGCGGCGGTGCGCAGGAATTGGCGACGGTTGATCTCGCCGCGTTGCACCTGGGTGCACAAGGCGTCGACGGCGGGGTGCGGCGCGTTACCGTCCAGGGTCGCAAGAACGTTGGAGTCGGACATGGGGCTGCTCTCATGTTGTTTTTATTAGAGATGGCCGCAGTTTTGTCATCCGCGCAAAGATCGACAAACGATAAATTCAGGGGTTAAACGTTCGTTAAACGCATGTTAGTCCGCGCCATGGGTGCAAGGCGTCGAGATAGACGCGCCGGTTGATACAAAAAATCATGTTGGCTAGGAAATTCCCTCTGGCTCATGGGATGCTTGGCACCTCGTCAGCCGTCTTCGAGTGCCCTTCATGAAACGCAAAATGCCCGGTCTCAATGCCCTCAAGGCCTTCGAAGTGGCCGGCAGTACCGGCAGTTTTACCCGGGCTGCCGAGCTGTTGAACGTGACCCAGAGTGCGGTCAGCCGCCAAGTGCGGCAGCTGGAAGAACAGCTGGGCGAGCACCTGCTGGAGCGGCGCCACCACCACCTGGAACTGACCAGCGCCGGTCGCGTATTGCTGCGCGCACTGCACCAATCGTTCGACAAGATCGAGCTGACGGTGCGCAGTATCCAGCAGAAAACCCACTCCAACCGCCTGCACATCAACGCACCACCGACCTTCACCAGCCGCTGGTTGATGCCGCGCCTGGGGCGTCTGCGCGAGGCTCATCCCGAGCTGGAGTTGAGCATCACCACGTGCCTGCAGGACAGCTTGGCGCAGACCAGCACCCTCGATTGCGCGATTCGTTTTGGCAATGGTGAGTGGGATGGGTTGGACAGTTCGCTGTTGATTCAGGAGCGGCACATTGCGGTGTGTGCGCCGTCGCTGTATGCCCGTGAGTGCAGTGATGGGGTGGACCTCAATCGCATGACGTTGCTGCATGTGTTGGCCAGTGAGGACCAGCGGTACCTCACTTGGAAGCACTGGCTGGACGCGGCGCGTATTCAGGGCGTGGACACGCAGGGGGGGTATGAATTCGATTTGTTGGACCTGGCGATACGCGCGGCTACCGATGGGTTGGGGATTACGATTGCCGACTGGCATATGGTGGCGGCGGAGTTGGCGGCTGGGCAGTTGACTCAGGTGCTGAATGTGCATGTGGAGGGGCATCAGTCGTATTGGTTGGTGACCCGGCCGGAGCAGACGGATATGCCGCAGTTGCAGGTGTTTGGGCAGTGGTTGCAGGAGGAGATTTGGTTGGCGCAGCGGCAGTTGGAGCCTTCTACGGCGGTTAGCTGATGGGGGTTGGGGGGGTGGGGTGTTGGTAGTGATTGAGTACATATCCGTTATTTGGGTAACGGCTGCTTATGGTTCCGCCCTTACGGCGGCTCACTTTGGAAAAGCCCCAAAGTAAGCAAAGGGCTCTTGCCCCAACACTCGGCACCTCGCTTAGGCTCGGTGTGCCCGTAATCCGACAGTGATTTGGGGGGCCGCCGCCACGCGCCATCCATGGCGCGGGGCGGCTAAACCGGCATCCCTGCCGGTTTACCCCCCAAATCCCTGTCGAATTCCGGCCAGCGTGTTTGACGGGGCGCCTAAGATCAAAAGCCAGATCAAGATCAAGATCAAGATCAAGAGCGGCTCGCTTCGCATCGTGGGTACGCGGCTCCTACATGCGGAGTTTTAACCGGTGCAACGTCACAACTTGATTTTGATCTGTGCGCACAATCCGCCTTCTGCGCGGTTGCTCAAGGTTAGGGAGCCTCCGATGGCCACGGCCAGTTGTTGCGCAATTGCCAGGCCCAGGCCGGTGCCGCCGGTGCCGCGATTACGTGAGCTTTCCACGCGGTAGAACGGTTGCATGACCTGCACCAGTTCGTCCTCGGCAATGCCGGGGCCGTTGTCCAGGACCTTGATTGACAGTTCGCCCTCGGCCGTCGAGCCGACTTCCAATTGTGCGGCACCGGCGAATTTGAGGGCGTTGTCCACCAGGTTGACCAGCACCCGCCGCAGGGCGTGGGGGCGGGTGTCGATTACCACGGCGCTTTTGCCGCTGAGGCTGACCTGTTTGTGCATGTCCTGGTAGTCGAATACCAGGCTGTCGAGGAAGGCGTCGAGGTTGAGGCGGTGGCTGGCTTCGGTGGCGCCGTGGACGCTGCGCGCGTAGGCCACGCCTTCGCGCACCAGGTGTTCCATCTCGCCCAGGTCGCTCCAGAGTTTGTCGCGTTCGGCGCAGTCGTCCATGAGTTCGGCGCGCAGTTTCATGCGGGTGATCGGGGTTTGCAGGTCATGGGAAATCGCCGCCAGGATCTGCATGCGTTCCTTGAGGTATTCGGCGATGCGCTGTTGCATGGCGTTGAACGCGACGGCGGCGTGGGCCACTTCGGTGGGGCCTTTTTCGTCCAGCGGCGTGGGGTGGGCATTTGGGTCGAGGGTTTCCACGGCGCGGGCCAGGCGGGTCAGTGGGCGGATGGCCAGGCGCACGGCGAACCAGGTGCAGCCCAGCAGCAGCGCCAGTTGCAGCACCAGCACCACCGGCAGCCAGTACGCGACGGGCAGGGCGGCGGGACGTACGTCGAGGGTGACCGGGCTGCCATCGGCCAGGGTCAGGTGTGCCTGGAAGTGCTTCTGCATACCGGGAATGTCGCGAAAGGTCAGCGCGTAGTGCTCGCCCAGCGCATCCGCGATCGAGGTGGCGGCCATGGGCATGTCGTCGCTGCGCATCGGCTCGCCGGTTTCGCCGGCATTGAGCAGGTAGCGGTAGTTCTGCCGGTCGAGGCGCGGCAGCCAGCTGGCGCGTTCGTTGGCGGGCAGTCGGTCGAGGATCGCCACCGAGGTGGCTACGTCGTTTTCCAGGTTGCCGAGCATGGCGGTACGCGCGCTGATGTAGCGCTCGTAGAACTGCGCACTGAACGACAGCCCATGGGCGCACACCAGGCTGATCAGGAAGATCAGCGTCAACTGCGATGCAAGGGTGCGCGGCCAACCTAATCTGAAGCTCATTGCTCGGCCCCGAGGATTTCCACCGGCAGGGAGAACACATAGCCCTCGCTGCGCACGGTCTTGATATACGCGGGTTCGCGGGCGTCATCCAGCAGGCGTTGGCGCAGACGGCTCACCAACAGGTCGATGGAGCGGTCGAACAAATCGGCATCGCGGCCTTGGGTCAGGTTGAGCAATTGGTCGCGGTTGAGCACGCGCTGGGGGTGGTCGAGGAACACCCGCAGCAGGCGGTATTCGGCGCCGCTCAGGGCCACCAGGGTGTCGTCTGCATCGAGCAGGTGGCGGGCGGTGGTGTCCAGGCGCCAGCGGCCGAAGCGGATCAGCCGGCCGGTCTCGCTCACCACCAGGTTCGGCGGCAGCATCCGCGTGCGGCGCAGCACCGCGTTGATACGTGCCAACAGTTCGCGGGCGGCGAAGGGTTTGACCAGGTAATCGTCGGCGCCCATTTCCAGGCCGATGATGCGGTCGGTTTCATCATTGCGTGCGGTGAGCATCAATACCGGCGTGGCTTTGTGCTTGCCCACCCGCAGCTCGCGACACAGCTGCAGACCGTCATCGCCGGGCATCATGATATCCAGCACGATCAGGTCCACCGGGGTGGTGTCGAGGAAGCTGCGCATCTGGCGGCCGTCGGCAACCACCGTGGTGCGCATGCCATTCTTCTTCAGGTAGTTGCCTACCAGCTCGCGGATATCCCGGTCGTCATCGACGATCAGGATGTGATCGACATGATCCATGCTGCCTTCCTCGTTAAATACGGATTGGGCCGCAGTCTAGCCACTGGCGACGGCCTTGCCTTGTGCCCTTTGTATTGCAGTGTATCTGGTGATAAGGAGATACACGACGAAGCAAAATTGCCGGCACGACAGGCTCTATTCCGCAGGGTTGCCGATAAACGGTTATGTACTAATGAATTTTTAATATTTCTAGTTATATGTGTCGCTGGGTAACGTCGCCGCTACTTTGTCTATCTCGCCGCCGGGAAATTGTTCACGAACCATCCCCACGGGCAGCCCACGCCGATCCTGACCTTGCCCCAGGGTGAAAAAGACCCGCTGTCGATCCGCGCCAAGGCCCTGGTATTTTCCGACCCGCGCTCGCTGCAACGTTCTCGGGAGCGTCGGGGCGGCGTATCGGCTGGTTTGAAGAAGCCGATGGTGGCACGTTGTTCCTGGATGAAATCGGCGACCTGCCATTGCCCCTGCAGGTGAAGTTGCTGCGAGTGTTGCAGGAACAGGAGGTGGTGGGCGTAGGCTCGCGCAAGCCGATCAAGATCAATATCCGCCTGGTGACCGCCACCAACATCGACCTGCGCACGGCGGATCTGCTGGGGATCACCCGCAACGCCATGCGCACGTTGCTGGTCAATCACGGCATGCTCAAGGGGCGTGCGAAGCCCTGAGCAGCAGCGACTCAAACACCTGTTGCACCTGCGGCTCATCGCTGTGGGCCACATTGAAACGCATCGAATCACGATGCCCCGGGTCGTTGCCGAACAGCACGCCCGGCGCCAGCACCATGCCCTGTTTCAACGCCGCCTGGGCGAGCAATTCACCGCTCACTCCCGGCGGCAAGCGCGCCCAGATGAACATCCCGCCCTCATAGCCCAGCGGCAGTTCGCAGCCGCACCGCTTGAGCCATTGCTCGACGCGCCCACCGGCCTCCATCAAACGTTGCACCGTACGCTTGCGGTGCTTGGCGTAGCTGCCTTCGCTGAGCATGCGGTAGACGATCTGTTCGAACAATTCCGAGGTCAAGCCGCCGCTCATCAGCTTCATGTTGGTGAGGTTGGCCGCCAGTTGCGGCGCGGCCACCACATAGCTGACGCGCGCATTGGCGCTGAGAATCTTGGAAAACCCCGACAGGTAGGTGACCTGGTCAAGGCCGGCGAGGGCGGCCAGCCGTGGTGCTGGGTTGGGGTGCAGGTCGCCGTAGAGGTCGTCCTCGACGATGTGGCACGCGTAGCGCTGGGTCAGTTGCAACAGTCGAAACGCCTGGCCCGGGCTGAAGGAATGGCCAGTCGGGTTCTGCAGGACGCTGGTGGTGAGGTACAGGCTGGGCCGGTGTTCGGCCAATAGCTGTTCGAGGGCCGTGAAGTCAAACCCGTCGGGACGGCGCTGGATCGTCACCACCTTGACCCCGTGCAGGGCCAGGTTGGCGTGGAAGTTGAAATAACACGGCGCATCCAGCAGCACCGTGTCGCCAGGCCGTGCCAGCAGGCGCATGAGCATGTCCAGGCCTTGCACGGTGTTGGGGGTGGTGATGATCTGCTCCACCGGCACCGACAGGCCTTCGCCGTGCAGCTTTTGTTGCAGGGTCTGGCGCAGCGGCAGCAGCCCGGCCGGTGTACCGAGCCCGGCGATGCGCAATGACGGCGCGCGCACCACGCTGCGCATGGCTTGGCGAATGGCGTCACTGTCCAGCCAGGCCTCGGGCAAGTGGCCGCCGCCGGGGCGCAGGTCGCCGGAGATCGTCGCGAGCGGGCGCCGCAGTACGCTGAGCAAGTCCTGGGGCAGTAAATTCACCCAGTTCGTGGTGGCCGTATGGGTGCGATCGATAGCCACGAAGTAGCCACGGCCCTGGCTGGAGGTGAGCAGGTGGCGCCCGCGCAGGCGGTCGAGGGCTTCATTCAGGGTGAACTTGCTTACGCCCAGCACCTGGGTCAGTTCGCGCACCGACGGCAACTTGCTGCCCGCAGCCCATTCGCCGTTTTCGATGGCCTGGCTGAACGCCTCGACAATCTGTTGCACCTTGGGGGTGCCCGCCACAAAGGCGATGGCCGATACGAACATGGGACTTCCTTATCTTTACAGGTGATTTTACCGGTGAAGTTCGGGCGGATTAGGCCTCACTTTACCTGCCTCGTGCAATGCCAAGTGCCTAGACTGCCCGCTCTCTTCCCCAGGTCTTCGGCCATGACAAGTGCGTTAACCCTCTCTTCGTTCCTCTACTTTCTGTTGTTTTGCGCCACCATGACGTTCAGCCCCGGCCCCATGACCCTGCTGCTGTTGAGCCTGGGCCTGCGCGACGGCCTGCGCAGCTCGATTCCCGCGCAGATCGGCGCCAGTGTGTCGTACCTGATTTCGATCCTGATCTTTGCCGTGGGCTTTTCCGAGCTGATCAAGGGCCACCCTGGTATCACCCAGGCCATCCAGGTGATCGGCGTCGCGTACATCCTCCACCTTGCCTACAAACAGTGGACCAGCAGCGGCGTAGTGATCGAACGGATCGGCCATGTGGAAGCGGCGCGCAGCTTGTTTGGCAAGGGCTTGCTGACGGGGTTTTCCAACCCCAAGACCCTCATCATGTTCAGCGCGGTATTCCCCCAGTTTGCCGGGACCGGTGAGCACGGTTCGAGGCTGGACGTCGCCATCCTCGGGCTGACCTTCCTGGTGCTGCAGTTCGCCAGCGGCTGCCTGTATTGCTATTTCGGCCAGCGCATCAAGCACGTGCTGGAAGACCCCAAGCGCCGTGTGCTGTTGCAGCGCATCACCGCCGTGATGCTGCTGGGCGTGGCGTTGATGCTGGCGCGGGGCTTTGCACACTGAGCGTTTTGAAGGCATGAGCGGTAGTGGCGAATTACTGGCCCCCTGATAGACTCCAGGCATTCACTCAGGATCTCACTCCGCCATGTCAGCTGCAGAAGGAAACGGACTTCCGCTCGCTTCACGGCTGTACAAATCCCGCACCCTCGGGTTGACGCTTGGATGTGTCTGCGTGGTGTTCGGGATGTATCCCCTAGACCCCGCCTGGTGGGTGTGGGCGTGGATGCTGATCAACGCGTTTGCCTGGCCGCACCTGGCTTATCAACTGTCCCTGCGCAGCGCCAACGCCCTGCGCAGCGAACGGCGCAACCTGCTGTTCGACTCGTTTTGCGGCGGGTTCTGGGTCGGCGCCATGCACTTCAACCCGCTGCCGAGCGTGACCACCTTGTCGATGATGACCATGAACAACGTGGCCATCGGCGGCCCGCGCTTCATGCTGGCGGGGTGGGTGGCGCAGGCGCTGGGCATCGGCGCGGCATTGTTGGTGTTCGCCCCGGCATTCATTGCCGTGACTACCCAGGCGCAGCTCTACGCCTGCTTGCCGATCCTGATGCTGTATCCGCTGGCCCTGGGCTGGATCTGCTACCGCCAGGCGGTGACCCTGGCGCGACACAAGCGCGAGCTGTTGGCGCTGAGCCGCACCGACAGCCTGTCCGGCCTGCTCAATCACGGTGCCTGGAAGGACCACCTGGAAATCGAGTTCCAGCGCTGCCGCCGTGGCTCGGCCGGCGCCGCCATCGCGTTGATCGACATCGATCACTTCAAGGTCATCAACGACACTTACGGCCATGTCACCGGCGATATTGTCCTGCGCCAACTGAGCAAAGTGCTGCGCCAGAACCTGCGCGCCACCGACCTGGCCGGGCGTTACGGTGGCGACGAGTTCTGCGTGATCCTGCCGGACATGGCCCTCAACCGAGCCACCGAAGTGATGGATGCGTTGCGCGACCGCTTCAACGCCCTGGCCTACGCCCAGGACCCGACCTTACGCGTCAGCCTGAGCATCGGCCTGGCGCCGTATCAACCGAACCATGCAGATTCGACAAGCTGGTTGAACGACGCCGACCAGGCCTTGTACGAGGCCAAGAGCAGCGGGCGAAACCGTGTGAGTTCCGTGCAGGGGAGTTGGTTGCGATCGATCTAGTGGGGTAGGGTGTGGCAGCCCCTCCAACAACAATCAAGGATCGGTTCATGCTCTTCACCTTCTCCCGCACCCTCCTGGCCGCCACCCTGGCCGTGTCCTTCGCCGTGCCGGCCTACAGCGCCGAACCCCATAAACAGATCCAGGCACAATCCGAACAGTACAAGGCCGACGCCCTGAAACTGCTGGAGCGCCTGGTGAATATCGACTCGGGTTCTGGCTATGAGCCGGGCCTGACGCAAGTGCGCGACATTGCCGTCGATGAGCTGAAACAGCTGGGCTTCTCCATCGAGCTGGTGCCGGACAAAGCGGCCAACAACAGTCACGTGGTGGCCACCCTCAAAGGCACCGGCAAGGCCAGGATCCTGCTGATGGCGCACATGGACACGGTGTTCAAGGAAGGCTCGGCCGCCGAGCGCCCGTTCCATATCAAGGACGGTCGCGCCTATGGCCCGGGCGTGATGGATGACAAGGGCGGCATCGTCGCCGGCATCTACGCGCTCAAAGTCCTCAAGGACCAAGGCTTCAAGGACTACGCGCAGATCACCTTCCTGCTCGACGCCAGCGAAGAAACCGGCTCCGACGCCGCCTCCGAACTGATCCGCAAAACTGCCAAGGCCCACGACGTCACCCTCAACCTCGAACCCGGCCGGCCCGCCGACGGCCTGGTGGTATGGCGCAAAGGCAGCGCCACCGCCGTGGTCGAGGTCAAAGGCAAAGCCGCCCACGCGGGCGTCGCCCCGGAACTCGGCCGCAACGCCGCCATGGAAGCGGCGCACCAGATCCTGCAACTGGGCAAACTGGGCGACGAAGAGAAGAAAACCACCATCAACTTCACCGTCATCAAGGCCGGCGACCGCACCAACGTCATCCCCGACCAAGCCACCGCCAAGGCCGACGTACGCGCGGCCTTGCCAGAAGAATTTGACCGCATCGAGAAAGACCTGGCCCGCGTATCGGCCAATAAACTGATCCCCGAGACAGAAGTGAAGACCACCCTGCAGCGCGGTCTGCCACCGATGCCACAGACGCCGGAGTCGGACAAATTGGTCGCGATTGCCCAGGACATTTATGGTGAATTGGGTAAGACGTTGACGATTGAAGGCAGTGGTGGCGCGGCGGATGCGAGTTTGTCAGCCGGGGTAGGGACGCCGACGTTGGATGGGTTCGGGATTGTTGGCGGGAATATCCATACCCCGGAGGAGTATGCGGAGGTGGAGAGCGTCGCGCCGCGGGTTTATTTGCTGAGTCGGATGATTATGGAGCTTTCGAAGCGGTGATTTTTCGCTGAATGACACCCTTTTGTAGTGAGCAGGCTTGCCCTGCGTTGGGCTGCGCAGCAGCCCCAAAATCAGACAATGCCGGTTCACCTGAGAACACCCATCGCCTGGATTGGGGCCGCTTCGCGGCCCAACGCGAGCAAGCGAGGGGTGGTACTAAGTTGAATGGTCTTCAATGCTTGCTATTTGTGGTAATACTATTCAGTTCCTACGTTATTTTTTATGTAATTCTGTCTCGTTTCGGTAACTCTTGAGACGTTCAAGCAGTACTGCCATGAATGCTCTTTTGTTAGTTATCTCGTCTTCAAAGTATGTGTCAAATAGATAAAAGATAGATTCAAAATCTTCCTCTTTCGATAGGTAATACTCAATGGTTTCTATAAACCAAACCTGCTCATCCTCCTTGTATGAGAGGAATTCCGGTTTGGTTAAAATGTCGAATAACTCTGAAAGTTCAGCTTTGCTATTTACATTTTTTGAAGTTATGACTTCTTCTCTTTCTAGATCTTTGGTGTTTTCTGTGCTGTAAGTAAATAATAAGCCTTGCAATATCGCAAGGTCTGGTTTTCTTTTCATCTGTCGAATTCCGTATAGGCTGTGATTGGTTTTCCATCTGTGTTTAAATGCACAACTGCTTTAGTTTGCTTTCCATATTCTAGTCCTTCTCTTTTATATCCTTCGCCGATAATTTTCCCCATATCCATAGGTCTTGAGGTTTCTGCTCGGCCATTGAGTTTAAATATCAGAATAGCTCGCTCAATTGCATTAAATTGATCTCTGTGACTAAGAAAGTGCGTGGCAGCACTTGGTGGTCTTGGTGTGCCTGCTCTTCTTCCTCTGTCAAAGATCTCGATCTCGCCAGTAGTCGGATTTCTAGCCGTTGTTACCCGCTCAAGTTGGGACGCCAATGAGGTTTGAGCCCCATGTTTTTCCAAGAAGTGTGCTCCTGGAATTGATGTCTCAAGCTCCGCTAATCGTCGATGAATGTTTGACTCAGCCAACTCATCAATTCTTGTTTGACGCTCAGCGCGCGTTAGTTGTGGTAAAGCAGGCTCTCCGTCATTGACGTTTAGCGCAGAGCTTTGAGAAATGGCGCCTTGCTTGCAACCATCTCCGCCTGGGCATGTACTCAAGCCTAGCGGATCTATCCACCCCGTAGGGTTGGGCGCGTACTGGTAGGCGTTGATCCCACCCGCCAATTTCACCGGGTCTGGCGTGAGGTAACGACCAACATCCGGATTGTAGTAGCGATGGCGGTTGTAATGCAGCCCGCTCTCTTGATCGAAATACTGGCCCTGGAAGCGCAGCGGATTGTCGACTTTTCCTATGTCGAGACGGCTGATTTCGCCATACGCGCGGTAATGCGCGGACCAGACGATTTCGCCATCTGGAGCGGTGAGTTCCTGTGGGGTGCCGAGGTGGTCGAGTTGGTAGTGGTAGGCCTTGGTTTCCTTTGGGCCGAAGCCTTCCAGCAGGGCCAGCGGGCGGAAGCTGTCCGGTTCGTAGAGGTAGCTGCGGTGGCGGTTCGCGTGGTGCTCGGCGATGAGTTTGTCGCCCTGCCAGAAGAACTCGGTCGTTATGTCATCAACGGTTTTGCTGATGCGGCGGCCAAATGGGTCGTAGCGGTAGCTGGCGGTTTGGCCGTTGGGCGTCTTAACGCCGATCAGCCGATGCTGGCAGTCGTAGCGGTATTCAGTAACGAGTTGATGGCCTTTGCCGCGTCGTTCGCGGATGAGGTTGCCGAAGGCGTCGTAGTCGTAGTGGTGGTCGCCCTGGATCATCAGGCGGTTGCCGGCGATGATGTCGGGGCCGGGGCGGTTTTGCATGAGCAGGTTGCCAGCGGGGTCGTGGCCGAAGCGTTCTTGCTCGTCTTGGGAGTGGTCGGCGCGGGTGAGGCGGCTTAGGGGGTCGTAGTGGTAGCGGTGATCGCCTTTGCGGGTGTCGAGCAGGCGGGTGAGGTTGCCGGATTTGTCGTAGTCGTAATGACGGCGGTATAGCGGGCCTTCGGCGTCGTTGATGCTCTGGGTGAACAGGCGTCCCTGGTGGTCGTGTTGGTAGTGGCTGAGCAGTTGGCCTTGTTGGCGTTGCTGTTCGCGACCCGCAGTAAAGAGGTGCGAGGTGAGTACTGCGCCGTTCAGTTCGACGGTGGCGAGGTGACCGCCTTTGTCGTGATTAAAGGTGAGGCGGTTGTTGTCCGGCAGGCGCAGGTTTTGCAGGTGGCCGCAGGCGTCGTAGCCGTAGCGCAGGGTGCCCCAGCCTTGGTGTTCGGCGGTGAGGCGGTTTTGAGCGTCGTATTCGTAGGCCAGGGCCCAGTGGCCGTCTTCGACGCTTAGGAGATTGCCCTGGCGGTCGTAGGCGTAATCAACCTTGTTGCCATCAGGCAGGGTTTTTCTTACGAGCCGACCGGCATGGTCGCGCTCGTAGCGGGTAACGAGCTGACTGCCGTCATCGCCGTGTTCGGTCTTTTCCTGCAGGTTGCCGTTGAGGTCGTAGACGTAAGCCGTGCGCTGACCGTCAAACCCGGTTTCCTGTTGGATCAGGCCATTGGCGTGATACTGGAGTCGGTAGGTTTCGCCAACCTCGTTTTCGATCTCGGTCAGCAACAAACGCGCGTTGTCGTAACGGTATTTGACCTGGCTGCCATCGGCATTGATGCGGCGGCTGATCAGGTGCAGGCCGTCGGCGTATTCGTAGCGGGTGACGTGGCCGAGTTCATCGCGCTCGGCGGTTATTTTTCCGTAGGGGTTGTAGCTGTATTCCCGTGTGGCACCGCCGGGCTGAGTCAGTTTAAGCAAGCGGCCTGCTGCGTCCCATTGATACTGGGTCAGCGCTCCATGCTCGTCCTCACGCGCTACTCGCCGTCCAAGATCGTCATAGCGATAGCGCTTGAATCCCCCATTCGGCAACTGCTCCTCAAGCAACTGCCCACGCTCATTCCAAACCAGCCGATGACAGCTGTGATCGGGCAGCAAAACCTGCGTCAGTTGTCCTCGTTTGTTGTAGCTGTACTCAGTCGAATTGCCGTCAGGATCGACCTTGCGAACAACATCGCCCCGGTCATTGCGCTCATACTTCCAAACCGCTTCACCCCGGCGCACAACCCGTACGAACCCGTTGTCATGCTCGTAGGTCGTTGGCTCATCGTCCCCCGGAAACAACGCCACCAAACGTCCGGCTTCGTCGTACTGGTACGCCGTGATTGCGCCCAGCGGATCCTGCTCAACCGTCAGCCGCCCGTTGTCATCGTAGGACTTGAAGTGCTCGGCCCCGTCCGGATCCACCCGCTGCACCAGCCGTGCGCGCTGGTCATGCACGTAGACTTCCTGGCTGCCATCGGCGTTAAACACCGTGACCTGCCCGTTGTCGTCCCAGGCATAGCGCGTGTCCATCTGCGAAAAGCTCGCCCAATGCCGAACACACCGCGCCGCCTTGCCAGCCCGTTCCCACTCCCAGTAGAAACTCGCCCCACCGGCCAGGCCGCGCTCAAGAATGACGTGCTGATCGTCGTACCGATAAACCTCGCTTTCGCCGACAGCGTTAGTCGCTGAAATCAGTCGGCCAAGGTCGTCATAGGCGTAGGAAACAACCGTCTGTTCCGTCACCCAAACATACGGACCCTCGTCCACGATGCGTTGAATTTGGTAGTCCACCGCCGCAATGCGGCCTGACGCGTAGCGCAACAACAGCGAGCGCCCCACACCGTTATCGAGCCGCTCAATACGCCCCAGAAAATCCCGGGCAATACGCAGCCGGTTGTCATACGCGTCGCTGATCGCTGTCAGCACACCGTCGCGGAAGTGGTAGAAGCGTGACGCCTGAGCCAGCACCAGTTCATCGGGCAACGACCCCAAATAGATCGCCGCTTCAGCCAGGCTATTGGTGATTGCGGGACGAGAAACGGAAGGCAAGGGCAGGGTGGTCGAGCGATTTTCATGATCGGTCCACACCACCGAATCACCGGAAACACTCAGCCGATGGGCCAGCGAGTGGCTCCAGCCAAACCCCAGCCCGCAATCCATTTCTACCGCGCTGGTGCGGTACAACCGGGTCCACTCAAACGGCAAAATGCCGTCCAACGCCCCATCGGTGAGGGTCAGCAGTTCTTCGCCCGTGACCATCGACACCGGGCAGCCGTTGGTGGCGGTCTTGTCCGAAGGCGCGGCCGCATCCCCAGCCGGATTCTTCGCAACAGCCGGCACGTCATCCACAGGCTCTTGCCGCACCAACACCGTCCGTTGCGTGGTCTTGTCCCGGACCACCGACACCGGGTTGGAAACCAACTGATCCCCAGCCTTCAACGGCGCATCTGGAATCACCTTGATCGGTGTCCCCGCGCTCCCCAGCAACAACGGTTTGGCCGCTTCGACATGCGCTTCCAACCGAGGTCCGACCAGGTGATCGGCCAGCCTCTCCAACCACTGGCGTGCCCGGCCAGACTTGATATGACTCATCACCTGGGCACCCAGGCGCACCGTCACACCCATTGCCCCCATGGCCCTTATCAGCAACAGGCCGATCAACACCTCGCCGGTGATTTCCCCCATCACCTCGTTCATTTCTTGCGGCGGCAACATCCGTATCCAGCTGGATATCGCCGACACATAAATAAACATCAGCGGCTCATCGCTGAGTACCAGCAGGCCGCGGGCAATCGAGTCTTTGCCGAGTTTCAGCAGTTCATCCAATTCGGTTTGGGAGATGTACCGCAGCAACGTCTCACTGTGGGTCTGGATATCCGCCAGCAGGTCGAACAATTGCGTGAAATTGTCCCAAACGCTGTAAAGCGCCTTACCCATTCCGTAAAGAAACGCCTTCTCCAGCATCCTGCGCTGATCAAGTGGGTTGGCGTCTGTGTAGTCCTTCCACTGGGCCTTGAAGGTGCTCTCCCACTCTTCGCGCAGGCGCACTTCCAATGCATCAATCACCGATTGATAAGAGGCATACAGCGCCTTGATGTGGTCCTTGGAAACATTGGGGTAGAAGTTGACCCGGTAGCGCTGGTCGCGCTCACACTCGTCGATGTCGAGAATGCCGCTCGGGCCGATGGTCTTGTGGATCGGCTCGCCCAGTGGGCCGCCGTTGAGGTCGACGCGCTGCAACACCACCGGCGTGTTGCCGATGGGTACAAATCGCGTGCTTTGGAACATGTGCACCAGGGTCAGCTTGCCGTTGGCCTGGCAAGTCGCGACGGTGCTGCTCGGGAACAGGGAGCGGTTGATCGGCGCTACCAGCGCCACTTCATCCCCCACCTTGAAGACCTGTTCGATATCCAGCGCGGAAAAGCTCCAGAAGCTTTCCGCCCAGTCATCAAAGGTGTTCAGGCATTCCCGGAAATCGCGAAAGACGCTCTCGACATCGACCGTCTTCACATCCATTGGGGTCAGGGCCAGCCTGCCAATGGCCGGGTTCAAGAACCCGCTCCAATCAGAAAATCCATCTGCAATCCCTCGCGCTGTGTAGTCAGGCGAGGGACTTTGCGGACCTTTTCAGGGGAGGGGAGTAGAGCTTATCCGGCCGTTACGTGGGAAGTTTCGACAACTTTTGTCTTCTCCCGCCCCAGCACCAGGCTGCACAGCGCGGGCAGGAACAACAGCGTCAACACCGTGCCCACCAGCACGCCGCCAATCAGCACATAGGCCAGGGACGACCAGAACACCGACAGCGTCAACGGAATGAACGCCAGTGCCGCCGCCAACGCGGTCAGGATCACCGGCCGCGCACGCCGCACCGTGGCTTCAATGATCGCCTCGCGGATCGCCATGCCGTGGTCCTGGTTCTGTCGGATCTGGTCGGTGAAGATCAGCGTGTTGCGCATCAGTATTCCGCCAATGCCGATCAAGCCCAGGATCGCGTTGAACCCGAATGGCTGGTTGAACAGCAACAAGGTCGGCACCGCACCGATCAACCCCAGCGGTGCAGTGGCAAAGACCATGAACATCACGCCGAACGAGCGCACCTGGAACATGATCACCGTAAGGGTCAGCAGGATCATGATCGGGAACAGTGCCGCCAGGGCGACGTTGGCCTTGGCGCTTTCTTCCACCGGGCCGCCGATGTCGATCTGGTACCCGGCGGGCAGCTTGGCGATCAGCGGCTGCAGGTCCTTGAACACGGCCATCTCCACGTCGGGCGGTTGCACGCCGTCGATGATGTCGGCGCGCACTTCCACGGTGGTCGCACGATTGCGGCGCTTGAGGATCGGTTCTTCCATCACCGCCTGGAAATGCCCGACCTGGGCCAGCGGTACCGAGGTGCCGGCACTGTTGGTGAGGGTCATGTTATTGAGGTTGCCGAGGTCCTCGCGCTGGCTACCCTGGGCGCGGGCGACCACAGAGACGGTACGGTTGCCCTCGCGCACTTCGGTGATCGGGTTGCCGCTGAGCAGGGCATTAAGCTGCGACTTCACCTCATTGGGGGTGAAGCCCAGCAAGCGCAGGCGATCTTGATCCAGCACCAGGCGATAAGCGCTGGTGCGCTCGCCCCAATCGAGGAAGGCATCCTTGGTCAGCGTGTTGGCGGCGACGACTTTGCGCACGTCTTCGGACACGCTGCGCAGCACATCCACATTCGGGCCAGAAACGCGGAACACCACCGGGAACGGCACGGGCGGACCGAACAGCAGTTGCGTCACGCGCACCCGCGCCGAAGGAAACTCACCGGCGGCGATGCGTTCACGCATGCGCAGTTTCAACGCGTCGCGAGCGTGGGAGTCCGGGGTTTGCACGATCAGTTTGGCGAACGCCGGGTCGGGCAGTTCGGGGTTCAGCGACAGGAAAAAGCGCGGCGCACCGCCGCCCACATAGGTGTCGACCAGGGTGGTTTGCGGCTCCTGCAGCAGCGCTTTTTCCAGTTGCGCGGCCACCGCCTCAGTGCTTTTGAAGGCGCTGCCGGGCGGCATGTACACCTCAAGAATCAGCTCGGAACGGTCGGAGTTGGGGAAGAACTGCTTCTTCACCACGCCCATGCCCAACCCACACAGTACAAACGCGGCCACCACCAACCCGGTCACCAGCCAACGCTTGCGCACGCAAGCTTCGACCAGCGTGCGCAGTTTCTGGTAGTAGCGCCCGGCGTAGATCGCATCATGGCCGCCGGGGACCGGCTTGATCTGTGGCAGCAGTTTCACACCCAGGTACGGCGTGAAGACCACGGCCACCAGCCACGATGAAATCAGCGCAAAACCGACGATCCAGAAGATATTGCCGGCATATTCACCCGCTCCGGACCGTGCAAAACCCACCGGCAGAAAGCCGATGATGGTGACCAGCGTGCCGGTGAGCATCGGCGCCGCCGTGGAGCTCCAGGCGAAGGTGGCCGCGTGGATGCGGTCGAAGCCTTCCTCCAGCTTCACCACCATCATCTCGATGGCGATAATCGCGTCATCCACCAGCAAGCCCAGGGATATGATCAGCGCGCCCAAGGTAATGCGGTCGAATTCACGCCCGGTGAGCAGCATGATTACAAACACCACCGACAAGGTCAGCGGCACCGCAGCAGCCACCACCAGCCCAACGCGAAAACCCAGGGCCAACAGGCTGATCACCATCACCACCGCCAGGGCGACGAAGAACTTAAGCATGAACTCGTTCACCGCCAGGCTGATGTTTTTCGCCTGGTCGGAGACCTTGGCGAAGTTCACGCCCAGCGGCAGGTCCGCCTGGATCCTGGCTTCCTGGGCCTTGAGGCTCTTGTCCAGGTCGAGGCCGTTCCAGTGTTTCTCCATGATCACGCCGAGCATCAACGCCGGGTCGCCCTGGTGACGGATGCGGTAGCTCGGCGGGTCTTCATAACCCCGGCTGACGGTGGCCACATCGGCGATGCGCAACACGCGGCCATTGACTTCCAGCGGCACGTTCTCAATCAGCGACAGGCTGTCGAACGCGCCGTCGATACGGATGTAGGCGCGAGCTCCGCCGGTCTCGACAAAGCCCGACGGCGCCACGGCATTCTGTGCGGCGAGGGCGGCAAAGATCTGGTCCGGCTTGATGCCCAGGGTCGCCAGGCGCTCATAGGAAAACTCGACAAACACGCGCTGGGCTTGCTCGCCAAGGATATTGACCTTCTTCACCCCCGGCAGGTTGAGGAAGTCCTGGCGCAGCGCTTCGGCCATCTGCACTTGTTGCCGATGCGGCAAGTGTTCGGCCTCCAGGGCGTACAGGGCGAAATACACATCGGAATATTCATCGTTGAAGAACGGCCCGACCACCCCCTTGGGCAGTTTGGCGGCTTCGTCGCTCAGCTTTTTGCGGGTCTGGTAGAACAGGTCCTGGATTTCGCTGGGGCGCGTGGACTCCTTGTAGGTCATGCGCATCGACACGAAGCCCGGCTGGGCGATGGTCTCGACGCGGTCGTAGTAGTCCAGCTCCTGCAGGCGTTTTTCCAGGCGGTCGGCCACCTGTTCCTGCATTTCCTGGGCGGTGGCGCCGGGCCAGGCGGCGGTGATGGTCATCACCTTGACGGTAAAGGACGGGTCTTCGGCGCGCCCGAGTTTGCCGAACGAGAAGATCCCGGCGGCAAGGATCGCAATGATCAGGAACAACGTGACCGCGCGATGCTTGACCGCCAGTTCAGAGAGGTTGATACCGCGCATGCTCAATTGTCCTGTTTGCGGTTGAGGGCCAGTGCTTGCGCGGGCAGCAGGCGCACCGCATCACCGCTGTGCAACAGGTGTGCGCCGAGGGCCACGATCACCTGGCCGGGGCTTACGCCGCTGTCGAGCAAGGCGTCTTCCTGGCCGAGGCTGGCAACTTTCACCGGGGCGAAACTGACCTTGTCGTCCGCGCCGATCAGCCAGACGCCGGTACCTTGTCCCGCATCCTGCAAGGCGCCGATGGGCACTCGGGTCTGCTGCGCCTGGCCGTTGCCTTGCAGGCGCACGGTGATGGTCGAGCCGAGGGCGAAACGGTCGACCGCGCCATGCAACACGTAGCGGGCGCGGTAGGTGCGGGTGGTCGGGTCGGCGCTGGCGGACAGCTCGCGCAGGGTGGCGGGCACCGCCTGGTCCGGGGCGCCGAAGGGGAAGGCCAGGGCTTTTTGCGACGCCAGGTCGCGTTGGTTTTCCGGCAGGTTGACGATGGCTTCGCGGGCGCCGTCATGGGCCAGGCGCGCGACGATCTGCCCTTCGGCAACCACCTGGCCACGGTCTGCGCGTACGTCCGTGATGATGCCGTCGCCATCGGCCTTGAGGATCGAATAGGTGCGGCGGTTTTCGATCTGGCTGGCGTCGGATTGCGCCGAGGCCAGTTCGGCTTCGGCGACGCGCAGGTTGGTGGCCGACTGGTCGAAGATCTGCCGCGACACGGCGCCGGTGTTGGCCAGGCGCTGGTAGCGATTTTCGTCGTCACGGCGCTGGCGCAGTTGCGCCTGGGCGGCGTTGACGCGGTTCTTGGCTGAGCGCAGTGCCAGTTCGAAGTCGCCGATGTCGAGCACCAGCAAGGTGTCGCCACGGGACACGTGCTGGCCGGGGTCGACTTTACGTTCGATGACCTTGCCGCTGACCCGAAAGCCCAGGTCGCTTTCGGTACGCGCAGCGACCACGCCGGTATAGGCACTTTGCTGGGTGCCGGCGGCTTCGACTTTGGCGGCAAGGACCGGGCGCGGCAGGGGCACATCGGCGGCGGTGTCGGCCTTACTGTTGCAACCATTGAGGATGATCAACAAAGCCAGGGGCGTGAGAAGACGCAAGGGAAAAGGGTGCATGGCGGGCTCCGGGGGGTAACCATTGGGCAAAAAATTATGGACATAATTTTTTACGCATATTATGGTCGAAATATAAATTAATCCAGCCCCCCGGATGCTTCCCATGACAAACGCCCCGGTCCCATCGCGAAGCCTGTTGTGTTTACTGGTGGCCCTGACGGCACTGGGTGAGGTCTCGACCCAATTGATCATCCCCGGTCTCGGCGCCATCGAGCAGGCACTGGCCGCGCCGGCGGGATCGGCCCTTATGGCGCTATCGGCGTTTGTGGCGGCGTTCGGCCTCGGGCAGTTGCTGTTCGGCCCGCTGTCGGATCGCGTTGGCCGACGCCCGGTGCTCATCGGCGGCCTCGCGCTGTATGTGCTGGCGACGTTGTCGATGCTGCTGGTGCAGGACATCCACCAGTTCATTGCAGCGCGCGTGTTGCAAGGCCTGGGCGCCTGCGCCGCGCTGGTATTGGCGCGCACGGTGGTACGGGACGTGTGGAAGGCCGAAGCGGGGCCGGCGCTGGCGCTGACCATGATCGGCATGCTCTACGCCATCGTGGTGGCGCCGATGGTCGGCGGCTTGCTGATCAAACTGCTGGGCTGGCGTGCGCCGATCCTCCTGGCGCTGGCGATTGGCAGTGTGGTGCTGCTGCTGGCGTTGCTGTTCTTTCGCGAGAGCAACCATTACCTCGATCCCAAGGCCGGTCACTGGCGCACCCTTGGCGGCCAATACCTGGACCTGCTCAAGGGCCGCCAATACCGCGCGTTCGCCGTGGCCCTGGCGTGCACCTATGGCGCCATGTTTGCAGTGATCGCCGGTTCGTCGGCGGTGTTCATCAACCTGCTGGGCTTCACCAGCCTTGAGTACGGCATCAATTTCGGCCTGATTGTGTCGATGCTGATCGTCGGTTCCACCTACACCCGGCGCACTATCCTGCGCCTGGGCCCGCAGCGGATTGTGGCGATGGGCGTGACGATGGTGGCCATGGGCGGGGTGTCAGCCGTGGTCATCTTTGAGCTGTTCGGCCTGTCGGTACTCGGCCTGGATATCCCGATCGCCCTGGTCACCCTCGGCGGCGGGCTGGTCCTGCCCGGCTCGGTCACCGGAGGGGTCATGCCCAACGCGCACCGCGCCGGTCTGGCGGCTGGGTTGATGGGCTTTGCGCAGATGTTCGGTGCGACTTGCAGCGGTGTGTTGCTGAGCCAATTGCGCGATGGCAGCGCCGCGCCGATGATTATTATCCAGGCCTGCTTTGCGGTGACGGCGTTTGTGGCTTTTCACCTGTTGCGTCAGCGTCAGGTCAAGGGATTGTCCTATACGTAGGACGATCCAGGCTGCTTTTGCCGGCTAGTGCTCACCGGTCGGCCGCCTTATGGTGTACGCACTTTGGAGGTACACCATGAAAAAGCTTATCGGCATCTACACCAGCCCCCGCGCCCACTGGGTCGGCGATGGCTTCCCGGTGCGCACGCTGTTTTCCTACGACGCCATGGGCAAGCACATCAGTCCATTCCTGTTGCTGGACCACGCAGGCCCGGCGGATTTCACCCCGACCGAACAACGTCGCGGCGTTGGCCAACACCCTCATCGCGGCTTTGAAACCGTGACCATCGTCTACGACGGTGAAGTCGAACACCGCGACTCCACCGGCGCCGGCGGCACCATCGGTCCTGGCGACGTGCAATGGATGACCGCCGCCAAGGGCATCCTCCACGAGGAGTTCCATTCCGCAGCCTTCGCCCGCAGCGGTGGGGCGCTGGAGATGGTGCAACTGTGGGTCAACCTGCCGGCCAAGGACAAAATGGCCGACGCCGGCTACCAGACGATCGTCGACGGCGACATCCCGGTATTGCCCTTGGCCAACGACGCCGGGCAACTGCGGCTGATTGCCGGCGAGTTCGCCGGTACCCGGGGCCCGGCCCGAACGTTTACGCCCATCGACGTGTGGGACCTGCGCCTCAACGCCGGCAAGCCCGTCACCCTGGACCTGCACGAGGGGCGCAACACCGCCCTGGTGATCCTGCGCGGCACGGTGCTGGTCAATGGCGAGGAAGTCGCGCGCCAAGGCCAATTGGCGTTGTTCGAGCGTGATGGCCGCCAGCTCACACTGCAAGCCAATGATGACGCCAAGGTGTTGCTGCTCAGTGGTGAGCCGATCGACGAGCCTATCGTTGGGCATGGGCCGTTCGTGATGAACACCGAGCAGGAGATTCATCAGGCGTTTGCCGATTTCCACTCGGGCAAGTTCGGGCAGATGCACGCCTGACGACCCGCTGCAAAACCCTGTGGGAGCTGGCTTGCCGGCGATAGCATCAGCGCGGTGTAACGCATACACCGAGGCGCCTGCATCGCAGGCAAGCCAGCTCCCACATTTTGTTTCCAGCGTTCTCATTTCATGCGATCTTCCCGTCATTGCCCCTGGAGTCGCCTGGATGCCCTCACTTATCGCTGATCACCCGATGTTGTGCGCCCTGGCGCTGATTTTTATCGACATCGCCGTGTGGCGTCTTATTTCCGTCAACCTCGCCAATTGGAAGCTGGCCGCGCGGTTGGTGATCTTTGCCGTGTTCAGTGCCGTGCTGTTCAACGACGGCATGAACCCCATGCAACTCGCGCCCTATGCGGACAACACCGCCTTGCACCTGGCGGCGACGGCGTTGCAGATCGGCTGGTGGCTGTTCGCGGCGCGAACGCTGACGGTATTGCTGGGTGCGGTAATGATGCAGCGGGTCGGGCACACCGGGCGGTTATTGCAGGACCTGATGGGGGCGGTGATCTTCCTGATCGCGATCATTGCCGCCATGGCCTATGTGCTCGACTTGCCGGTCAAAGGCGTGCTCGCCACCTCCGGTGCGGTGGCGATCATCGTCGGCCTGGCGCTGCAAAGCACCCTGAGCGACGTATTTTCCGGGATCGTGCTCAACACCACCAAGCCCTATCAGCTCGATGACTGGATCTCCATCGATGGCACCGAAGGCCGGGTGACGGACATCGACTGGCGCGCCACGCGCCTGCAAACCTCCCAGGGCAGCATGGCGGTGATCCCCAATTCCCTGGCGGCCAAGGCCAAGATCGTCAACTTCTCGCGCCCGGCAGATATGTTCGGCCTGACGGTCAGCCTGCAGGTCAGCCCCCACGCGCGGCCACAGACAGTTATCGAGGCCTTGGAGCGGGCGATGCAGGGGTGTCGACCGCTGCTGGCCAAGCCGGCACCCAGCGTGGCGTTCAAGACCTCGGCCAGTGGCGGCGTCGAGTATGAAATCAGCGGATTCGTGCCAGCCATGACCCTCAAGCGTGAGGTGCGCAACCAACTGTACGACCTGGCCTTCCGTCACCTGCAAGCGGCGGGCGTCGGCTTGCTGTCAGCGACTGAAAGCAGTGCGCCACCGAGCATGTCTGCCGCGCGCGCGTTGCTGGAGCGGTCGTCGATTTTCTCCACCCTGCGCCAGGAAGAAAAAGACACCTTCAGCCAGAACATGACCCTGCACACCTACCGCGCGGGCGAGATGATCCTGCCGGCGGGGGAGGTCAGCGATCATTTGTTCATTGTTGAGTCCGGTGTGGTCTCGGTGATGCTGACCAAGGGCGGGCACACGTTCGAGGCCGGGCGCATGGGGCCGGGAGAGGTGATCGGCGAGGCGGGCATTCTGTCGGACCAGGCGGCGCTGGCGGATTTCACCGCGAAGACGTTCTGTTCCCTGTACCGCATCGAGAAGGAATACTTGAAGCCGTGCCTGGATGCGCGGCACGACATCAGCGAAGCCATGAAGAGTTTGCTGGATTTCCGCCTGCACGCCGCGCAGGCGTTGACCCAGGAAGCACCGGTGGTGCCGGTGAAGAAGGGCTTCCTGCAGTGGCTGCGCCAGCGCGGTCGTTGAGGGCTGAAGCCGACTAACCTGCGTTTTTCGCACGTTACCCCACGCAATAAATCGTTTGTCCAACGGCTGGCCGATGACAAAACTGCAGGTCACTCGGATAACAACAACGTTGGGCAAACCACATGCAACTCGAGCGCAATTTTTTCAACGGTCAATTTGTCGAACCTGCCAGCGATGCACTGATCGCGGTCTACAACCCCGCCACCGAAGCCTTGGTGGGCCACGTCAGCGCCGCCACGCCGGATGAAGCGGTTGCTGCCGTCGACGCCGCCGCCATTGCCCAGAAAACCTGGGGCAAACTCACCAGCATCGAACGCGCCGAGCACCTGCGTGCATTCGCCGATGCGCTGGATGCCTGCGCCGAAGCCATTGGCACCGCGTTGGCCAACGAATCCGGCAAGAGTGTCAGCGATGGCAGCAACGAGGCGCGCTACGCCGCACAGATCACCCGCTACCACGCCGAATGGGCGCGCCGGATCGAAGGCGAGATCATCCCCAGCGATACCCCGGACGAAAACCTGTTCCTGCAACGCGAGCCGATTGGCGTCGTGGCCTGCCTGATCCCGTTCAATTACCCGGTCTACACCCTGCTGCGCAAGATCGCCCCGGCGCTGATCGCAGGTAACACCGTGGTGGTGCGGCCGAGCAACAACACGCCGCTGTCGGCGTTTGAAATTGCCAAGGCCGTGGTCCAGGCCGGGGTGCCAGCCGGCGTGATCAACATCCTGACCATGGACCACGCCACCGCCGCCAGCGTCTGCACCCACAAGGCCGTCGGCCTGATTACCCTCACCGGTAGCGTGAATGCCGGGCGCATCGTGCTGGACTACTGCAAGGCCAATATCGCCAAGCCGTCGCTTGAATTAGGCGGCAAGACCCCGGCGATCATCGAGGCGGATGCCAACCTGGAACAGGCCGCCAGCGCCATCGTCGCCTCCAAGACCACCCACTGCGGCCAACTGTGCACGGCGGTGGAGCGGGTGTATGTGCATGAAAGCGTCTACGCGCCGTTCCTGGCGCTGCTGAAAAGCAAGATCAGCGCGGTGAAGTTCGGCGATCGCGCCAGCGACGAAAACCTGATGGGCCCCCTGGTCAATGCCAGCGCGCAACAGCATATCCATGCCATGGTCGAGCGCGCCGTGGCCGCCGGTGCTGTACTGGAAGCAGGTGGCGTGCTGCCCGAAGGCCCGGGCCATTTCTACCCGCCGACCCTGCTGAGCGGTTGCCGCCAGGACATGGAAATCATCCAGGAAGAAATCTTCGGCCCGGTGCTGCCGGTGCTCAAGTACCGCGACATCGACGAAGCACTGGCCATGGCCAACGACCACCAGTTCGGGCTGTCGTCGGTGCTCTACACCGAGAACTACCGCACGGCGATGAAAGTGGCGAATGCCATCGAAGCTGGCGAGTTGTACGTCAACCGCACCCCGGCGGACCCTTACCAGGGCTTCCATGCCGGTTGGAAACGCTCAGGGCTGGGCGGCGATGACGGTAAGCACGGGATGCTTGAGTTCACCCAGACCCGCCTGGTGGTCATGAAGTACTGATCCACGAATACCCGCAACATCCTTAATAAAAACAATTATCGGGGCACCCGTGCATCGGGTGCCTGAGGTCCGAATGATGTCCAAGCCTGCACCTGTTGCCCAGGTTCCCGCTGCCGTGCCTGCGGCAAACAGCGACACAGCCAGTCGCTATTTCCAATTGATGTTGCTGGTGCTGGCCGCCGGGGCGATCTACCCGATCCTCTATCTGCGCCAGGTCTACCAGACCACCATGCTCGACGTGTTCCACATCAACCACAGCGAGCTGGGCTACCTGTACTCCATGCTCGGCACGATCTTCCTGCTCAGTTACCTGCCCAGCGGTTGGCTGGCGGACCGCTTGCCGCCGCGCTTCCTGATCTTCTTCTCGCTGGTCGCCACCGGCGCCTTGGGCCTGTGGTATTCCACCGTGCCGTCGATGACCGGCCTGATGATTATCTTCGGCTGCTGGGGCCTGACCACCGGCCTGACGTTCTGGGCCTCGGTGCTCAAGCGCGTGAAGATGATCGCCCACCACAGCGAGCAAGGCCGTTTCTTTGGCATCCTCGATGGCGGTCGCGGGCTGGTCGAGGCGCTGTTGGCCACCGTGGCCCTGGGGCTGTTCGCCTACGCCACCGAGACCCGCAGCCAGACGGCTGCCGAAGGCTTCAAGCACGTGGTCTACCTGTACTCCTTCGTGTGCATCGCCATCGGCTGCGCGCTGGTGCTGCTCAAGGACCCCAAGTCCATGGCCGAGACGGCGGTGGTGGAGAAGGGCAAGTTCAACCTGGTCGCTGACCTGACCACCCTGGTGAAAATCCCCGAGCTGTGGCTGGTGACCGCCATCGTGTTCTGCGGTTACCACATGTTCTGGGCCACCTACAGCTTCTCCGATTACCTGCAGGGTAGCGGCATGACCGCCGTGATGGCCGGCACCATCACCACCATCAAGCTGTGGATGCGCCCCATCGGCGGCATCGGCGGCGGCTGGCTGGGGGATAAGTTCTCGAACATCTCGGTGTTGATCGTCGCACTGGTGCTGGTGACCCTGGCCATGGTCGGGCTGATCGTGTTCCCGGCACTCAACAGCCTGGGCCTGCTGATCGGCACGGTGATCTTCATCGGCCTGATGACCTACGCGATCCGTGGCCTGTACTGGGCGATCCTCGACAGCTGCGACATCCCGCTGCGTATCACCGGCCTGGCCATCGGCATTGTCTCGGTGGTGGGTTACCTGCCCGACACCTTTATCCCGCTGATCAACGGCTACCTGACCGACACCTACCCAGGCAAGGCCGGCTACAACCTGTATTTCGGCTACATCGCCTTTATCGGCGTGCTCGGCACCCTTGCGGCCTTGACCCTGCGCGCCCGAATCAATCGTAAAAAGTTCAACCAGACAGGTGCCTGAGATGAAAGTCGTCGCCCTTGAAACCCATATCGTCGCTGTTCCGCCACCCCATATCGGTGGCATGTACTGGCTGTTCGTCAAACTCAAGACCGACTGCGGCATCGAAGGCGTTGGCGAGATCTACGCTGCCACCTTCGGCCCCAAGGCCATGCTGCCGATCATCGAGGACGTGTTCGAGCGTTACCTGCTCAACCACGACCCGCACCATATCGAGCGTTTCTTTCGCCAGGCGTATTCGAGCGGCTTCACCCAACGCCCGGACCTGACCATGATGGGCGTGGTCAGCGGCCTGGAAATGGCCTGCTGGGACATTATCGGCAAGGCCGCCAACAAGCCCGTCTACGAGCTGCTCGGCGGCAAGGTCAACGAGCGCCTGCGTTCCTACACCTACCTGTACCCGGTCAACAGCAAGGGCGAGTACGACTACGACGACCCGGACCTGGCCGCCGAGTGCGCCATCGAGAACATGAACAAAGGCTTCACCGCCGTGAAGTTCGACCCGGCAGGCCCGTACACCGCGTATTCCGGCCACCAGATCTCGCTGGAAGTGCTGGAGCGCTGCGAGACGTTCTGCCGCAAGATCCGCGAAGCGGTGGGCGACAAGTGCGACCTGCTGTTCGGCACCCATGGGCAGATGGTGCCGTCGTCGGCGATCCGCCTGGCCAAGCGCTTGGAGAAGTACGACCCGCTGTGGTTCGAAGAGCCCGTGCCGCCCGGCCAGGAAGACGCCATGGCCCAGGTCGCGGCCAAGACCAGCATCCCGATTGCCACCGGCGAACGCCTGACCACCAAGTATGAATTCTTCAAGCTGCTGCAGGCGGGCGGTGCGTCGATCCTGCAGATGAACGTGGCGCGCTGTGGCGGGCTGCTGGAGGCCAAGAAGATCGCGAGCATGGCCGAGGCCTACTACGCGCAAATCGCGCCGCACTTGTACAACGGGCCGATTGGCGCGGCGGCGAGTTTCCAACTGGCCACCTGCACGCCGAACTTCCTGATCCAGGAAAGCATCATGACCTGGGGCGGTTTCCATGCCGAAGTCCTGACCAAGCCGCTGCACTGGGAGGACGGCTACATCATCCCGTCCACCGAGCCAGGCCTGGGCGTGGAACTGAACATGGACGTGGTGCGCAAGCACACGCCGTACACCGGTGAGCGCCTGCACCTGCAAATGGCGCCGACCCCGGCTGACGTGAAAGACACTTCGCCCGCCAAGGGCTAAAAAAAACGACTGATGCGGTAACCGTGAATGACATATGACTACATCATCGCCGGCGCTGGCGCCGCAGGCTGCATCCTCGCCAACCGGTTGTCCGCCTCGGGCGAACACTCCGTGTTGTTGCTGGAAGCCGGTGGCAAGGACAGTTCCTGGTGGTTCAAGATCCCGGTCGGTTTCGCCAAGATGTATTACAACCCGACCTTCAACTGGATGTACTACAGCCAGCCGCAAAAACAGTTGGCTGGCCGCAAGATCTACGCGCCACGCGGCAAAGTGCAGGGCGGCTCGGGCTCGATCAACGCGATGATCTACGTACGCGGCCAGGCCCATGACTTCAATGACTGGGCCGCCAATGGCAACGACGGCTGGGGTTTCAAGGACGTGCTGCCGTACTTCCGCAAGCTGGAGAACCACCCGCTGGGCGACACCGAGTACCACGGCGGCAGCGGCCCCATCAGCATTACGCCGATGAAGGGCCAGACCCACCCGATCTGCGACGTGTTCCTCAAGGGCTGCGAGCAACTGGGCTATGCCCACAGCGATGACTTCAACGGCCCGAACTTCGAAGGCGCGGGCCTGTATGACGTCAACACCCGTAATGGCGAACGCTGCTCCAGCAGCTTTGCGCACCTGCACCCGGCGCTGGGGCGCCCGAACCTGACGGTGGCGCTGCACGCCTTGGTGGACCGCGTGCTGTTCGACGACCAGCAGCGTGCCACCGGCATTGCCGTCACCCAACACGGCGTGGCCCGTACCTTCACCGCGCGCAAGGAAGTGATCCTGTGTGCAGGCGCGGTCGACACGCCGAAGATCCTGCAACTGTCCGGTGTGGCCGACCAGAAGCTGTTGGCCGAGCACAACATCCCGCTGGTCAAGCACTTGCCGGCCGTGGGTGAAAACCTGCAGGACCACCTGTGCGCCAGTTACTACTACAAGGCCAATATCCCGACGTTGAATGACGAGCTCAGTTCGTTGTTCGGCCAACTGAAACTCGGCCTCAAGTACCTGCTGACCCGCAAGGGCGCGCTGGCGATGAGCGTCAACCAGGCCGGTGGGTTCTTTCGCGGCAACGATGAGCAGAAGGACCCGAACCTGCAGCTGTACTTCAACCCGCTGTCGTACCAGATCCCGAAAAACAACAAGGCCAGCCTCAAGCCCGAGCCGTATTCCGGCTTCCTGCTGTGCTTCAACCCATGCCGGCCGACCAGCCGCGGCACCATCCGTATTGCCTCGAAGAACCCACGGGACGCGGCCTTGATCGACCCCAACTACCTCAGCACCCAGAAGGACATCGACGAGGTGATCCAGGGCAGCCGGTTGATGCGCAAGATCATGCAGGCTCCGGCGCTCAAGAGCATCACGGTCGATGAGGTATTGCCCGGCAAAGCGGTGCAGACCGATGAGCAGATGCTGCAATACTTCCGCGAGAACAGCGGCTCGATCTACCACCTGTGCGGCTCCTGCGCCATGGGCTCGGACCCGCAGGTATCGGTGGTGGACAAGCGCCTGAAGGTGCACGGGCTGGCGGGGCTGCGCATCGTCGATGCATCGATCTTCCCCAACGTAACCTCGGGCAATACCCATGCGGCAGTATTGATGGTGGCAGAGAAGGGCGCCGACCTGATCCTGGAGGATGCCCACTGACCCTTGTAGAAGCCTGGCTTGCCGGCGATGGCGCCTTCGATTCCTGCGCTGACCTTGCGCACGCCATCGCCGGCAAGCCGGGCGCCTACAGAAATTGCCGGGCCTGATCCCGCGCATTCAGACCTGAAACCCGCACCCTGTAGGAGTCGGCTTGCCGGCGAAAAACCCCAACACCGCCGCGCTCGCCCTGATACCCCACGTCAAAGTGGGTCACCAGCCGCGCAGGCGTTCCCATACCTGTAGATCGCCATTGTCTAAACACGCGTGGTAATGCCCAAACTGGGTTCCGGTGGCGCACGCATGGTTGGGCAGGATGCGCAGCCGTGTACCCAAGGGATATTGCGCGACCACATCCTGGTCCTGGACGTGCGCCACGCCATGCTCCTGATTGGCGCTGTTCAACAGCAACCCCTGGATCGGCGTTCCGCGCTCATCACAGAGCTGGCCGTAGCCGAAGTCCTTTTTCTGCGCTTGCGTACCGCGATCCCGGCTCATGGCCATCCAGCCGGCATCCGTGATGATCCAGCCTTTTCCCGGCTGATGGCCGATTACGGTAGTCAGCACGCTCAAGGCCAGTTCGTCGAGGCGGCATACCCCGATGTTGTGCATCACCAAATCGAAGAACGCATACACGCCGGCACGCAACTCGGTCACGCCTTCCAGGCTCACCGCCGACAGCGCGGTAGGCGTGGAGCCGACGCTGACCTGGGCGCACGCCATCCCGGCTGCGCGAATACACTCGGCGGCTTCAACGCAGCGTGTGCGCTCCAGTTCGGCGATGGCTTGCAGCGCTTCTGGCGTATCCAGCCCGTAGCTCTCACCGGCATGGGTGAGCACGCCGACCAGGCTGTCGCCCAGCAGTCGGGCAATTTCCAGCAGGCGTGGATCCTGTGGCTTGACCCCGGACCGATGGCCGTCGCAATCAATCTCGATCATCACCGCAAAGCTTTCGCCATGCGCCCGACCGAAATCGACAATGGCCTGGGCGCCGGCGAGGCTGTCGGTGATCAGCGTCAGGGCGCAACCCCGGCGACGCAGCGCGATGGCCTGGGGCAGTTTGTGCGGGGCCATGGCCACGGCATAGAGGATGTCAGTGATACCCAGGTCAAAAAAATACTCGGCTTCTTTCAGCGTCGACACCGTGATGCCGCTGGCGCCCGCGGCGATTTGGGCGGCCACCACTTCGGCGCACTTGTGGGTTTTGACATGGGGGCGCAACTGCACGCCCAGGGCATTGGCACGCTGTTGCATGCGCTGGATATTACGCTGCATTTTCACGGTATCAATCAGTGCGGCAGGCGTGTCCAAGGTTGCGGCACCACAAGAGGGGACAGTGCTGAAATTGACGCCCTGTCCAGGACTGGATATGTTGTCTTGCATGAAAAACACCTCTCCCAACGATACTCATTTGATCAGCCAGCTCGAACAGATCGCCGAGGGCCTGAGCAAGACCTTCAGCCCCTTCTGCGAAGTGGTGCTGCACGACTTGCGCGACCCCCAGCACTCGATCCTGGCCATCCATAACAACCTGTCCGGACGCACCGCGGGTGACCCGACCACCGAACTGGGCCTGGCGCGGATTGCCGACCCGGATTACCCGCAAGTCATCGCCAATTACCAGAACCAGTTCAGTGACGGTCGCCAGGTCAAGAGCACGTCGATCGGCATCAAGGGCGCCGGCGGCGAGTACGTCGCGGCGTTGTGCATGAACGTCGATCTTTCATTGTTCCGGGGCTTGCAGGGCCTGCTGGAGCAGTTCGGCTCGGTCAGCGGCGACAAGCTCATCGAGTCCCTGGACCCCTCGGGCGCCGACGTGATCCGCGCCCGTATCGACCAGTTCGCCGCACGCCTGGCGACCACGCCGCGCGCTCTGAAAACGGCGGATCGGCGTGTGCTCATGCAGGAATTGAAAGACTCCGGCTGCCTGGATATTCGCCGGGCCATGGAAACCGTGGCCTCGCACCTGGGCGTATCGCGTGCGGCGGTCTACACCTACGCCAAGTAGCGCGCCACCGCCTCAATCTCCACCCGATAGCCGTGGTGCAACTCGGGCACCGGCACCACCGCACGGGCAGGGCGGTGGCTGCCCAGTGCGGCGGCGTACACCGCATCGAATGCGGGCCAGTGCTCGACACCTGCGACGTACACCGTGACCTTCACCAAGTCCTCCGGCCTGCCGCCTGCGGCCCGCAGGATTTCCAACAGATTATTCAGCGCGACCTGCGCCTGTTCGGCAAACGGCGCCGCCAGGTTATGCCGCCCATCCGGGCTCACCGGCAATTGTCCGGAGATATACAGCGTGCCGTTGTGGCCGATCGCCTGGGAATAGTGCCCTGCAGGTGGTGCGGCAGCCGCAGTCTGGATGATGTTCATGAGGCCTCGCTGAGCAGGGCGGCGTACTTGGCGATATCGACGTTGCCGCCGGTGACGATAATCCCCACCCGCTGGCCCTTGAACCGTTCTCCTTCGTTGAGCAGCGCCGCCAGGCCCAGGCAGCCGGTGGGTTCCACCACCATTTTCATGCGCTGCATGAAGAACTTCATCGCCGCCACCAACTCGGCGTCTGACACGGTGAGGATGTCGTTCACCTTGTCGCGGATGATGGGGAAGGTGTAATTGCCCAAGTGTTGGGTCTGGGCACCGTCGGCGATGGTGGCGGGGGTGTCGATGTGCACGATGCTGCCGCTGCGAAAGGAGCGCTGGCCGTCATTGCCGGCTTGCGGCTCCACGCCGTAGAGCAGGCAGTCGGGTGCCAGCGCACGGGTGCTCAGCGCAGTGCCCGAGAGCATGCCGCCACCGCCCAGGCCGACGAACAAGGCATCCAGCGGACCGGTGAATTCCAGCAGCTCCTTGGCGGCCGTGCCTTGCCCGGTGAGGATGTGCGGATGGTCGTAGGGTGGGATCAGAGTCAGGCCGTGTTCAGTGGCCAGGTCGCGGCCGATTTGCTCGCGGTCTTCGGTAAAGCGGTCATACAGCACCACGCGGGCGCCATAGTCACGGGTGGCGGCGACCTTGGCAGCCGGCGCATCGGTGGGCATCACGATGGTCGCCGGTATGCCCAGCAATTGCGCCGCCAGCGCAATACCCTGGGCATGGTTGCCGGACGAAAACGCTACCACCCCGGCCTTGCGCTGCTGCTCGTCGAAACGCGACAACGCGTTGAAGGCACCGCGGAATTTGAATGAACCGGTGCGTTGCAGGTTTTCACATTTGATGAATACCTGGGCGCCGGTCAGCGCGTCGAGGATGCGCGACGTGAACACCGGCGTCGGGTGGGCAATGCCTTCCAGGCGTTGCGCGGCGTCGATGACGTCTGGGTAAACGGGCGATGGCATGGGCGGACCTCGTTGTCTTGTTCTGGATAAAATATCCATAACAAGACAAGTTGTAAAGGTCTGCCTGGGTTCAGTGACCCACCAGTTCTTCAAGCAATTGCTCTTTGTAGCCCTGCAATACCGGCGAGGCGCGGTCCCGAGGGTGGGGCAGGTCGACGCGGATTTCATGCTTGATCCGCCCGGGGTGCGCGTCCATCACAATCACCCGGTCACCGAGGTACAGCGCCTCTTCGATATCGTGAGTGACCATGATCACCGTGCACCGCTGCTGCACCCAGATGCGCTGCAGCTCGCGTTGTAGGTGCACGCGGGTCAAGGCGTCCAGGGCGCCCAGCGGCTCATCCAGTAACAGCACCTTGGGTTTGTTGATCAGCGCCCTGGCAATGGCTGCGCGTTGTGCCATGCCGCCGGAGAGCTGGTGCGGGTAGGCATGCTCAAAGCCGCTGAGGTTGACCAATGCGATATGTTCGACCACCTGGCGATCCTTCTCGGCCTGGGGCAGCGTGTGGTTTTTAAGCGCCAGGGCGATGTTCTCGCTGACGGTCATCCACGGGAACAGGCGATGGTCCTGGAATACGATGCCACGTTCCAGGCTGGTGGCCGCGATGCGTTTGCCGTCCAGCAGAATGTCGCCCTCGTACTCGGCCTCCAGCCCGACAATCAGGCGCAGCAAGGTGGATTTTCCGCAGCCGCTGGCGCCCACGATGCTGACAAACTCGCCAGGGCGCACATCCAGGTGAATATTCTGCAATACCGGCAGGTCGCGGCCTTCGATCCGGTAAGCCTTGCTCAGGCCCCTGATCTGCAGGGCGCCGGTGTGCACATGAGTGGGGTAAGCGATTGCATTCATAGCGGGGCCTTTCAACGGAGGTTGCGCCAGCGCAGCAAGTGGCGGCTCAAACGGGTGAACAACAGGGTCATCAGGTAACCGAGCAAACCGATGCACAGCACGCTGAGCACGATCACCTCCATACGCGAGCCGGCTTCGGCGTTCATCATCAGGTTGCCCAGTCCCGCCCCGGAAGACAGGAACAGTTCACTGCCGATGGCCGTGACCCATGCAAATGCCAGCGCGTGCAACACCCCGGTGGCGATACTCGGCAGCGCTGCCGGCAGCAGTACCTGGGTGAACTGCTGCAGGGGCGTCAGCGCCAGCACCTGGCCGACTTCACGGTAGCGCCGCTCCACATGGCTGAAGCCCTGGTAGGTGTTGAGCACCATCGGGTAAAACGCCGCAAGGGTGACGATCAACACCTTGGAAAACTCGCCGTTGCCGAACCACATGGCAATCAACGGGATCCAGCCGAGCATCGGCACCTGGCGAATCGAGTGGAACAGTGGGCCGATCAGGCGGTTCGCCACGCTGGACAGCGCCATCAGCACCCCCAGCGTCACGCCGAACAGAATGCCCAGCACCAGGCCGCTGCTGGTGCGCGCCAGGCTGGCGAGCAGGTTGACCAGCAGTTCGCCGTTGCCGAGCATTTCCAGCAACGCGGTGCCAATCGCCGACAATGGTACAAAGGCGTAAGCGCCGGCGGCGTCCTGGCGCGAGGCGTATTCCCAGGCAAGCACCAGCAGCAACGGCAGCAACAGCCCCCGGGCGTTCTTCAATAGAGACAACATCGCAAGGCTCCTAGCGGGTCTGCCAGCGGAAGAGGTGTTGTTCGAGGCGACGAAACCCGTAGTCGAGGGCAAAGCCGATCACGCCCGTGACCACCACGCCAACCATCACCACATCGATACGCAGCATCTGCCGGGCCATCTCGATCATCTGGCCCAGGCCGCTGTCGGCCGCCAGCAACTCGGTGGCGACCAGCACCACCCAGGCGCGGGTCAGGCTGATGCGAAAACCGGTGATGATCGGTGGCGCGGCGGCGGGTAGCGCCACCAGGCGCACAAAGGCCGGCCAGCGCAGGCGGTAAACGTCGGCCACTTCGAAATAACTGCGCGGGATGCCACGCACACCTTCACCCGCCGCCAGGGCCACCGGGAAGAACGCGGTCTTGGCGACGATGATGATCTTGAAGGTTTCATCGATGCCGAACAGCAGCACGAACATCGGGATCAGCGCGATGCTGGGGATCTGCCGCAAGGTATGGAACAGCGGCCCGCAATACACCTCGACGCTCTTTGACGTGGCCATCAGCACGCCGAACGCCAGGCCACACAACGAGCCGATGCCAAACCCCAGCCCGAGGCGCGACAGGCTATTGCCCAGGTGGTCGAGCAGTTCGCCGCTGGCGAGCAGCTCTTCAAAGGTTTGCAACACCTGGGCCGGAGGCACCAGCAGGTTGCGCGGGAAGATGCCGAGATGGGCCACCAGCGCCCAGGTGGCGAGCAGGGCGAGGGGCGAGATAAGCCAGGAGAGTAGTCGAAGGAGGCGCATGGCAGGTCTTAATTGGGCTGAGTACCTGGCAGCTATCGCAAGACATGTGCCACAAACCGTAGGAGCCCGGCTTGCCGGCGATGAGGCCCTTGAGACGGGTGCATAAACAGAGTCCGCCATCGCCGGCAAGCCGGGCTCCTACAGGGGGGAATCGCAGAAATGGTGAATGGGTGCTGCTACAGCAGCACCCATTCAGCAATCCCCTCAGAAGTCGTAGCTCACACTGGTGTAGTAGAACGCCCCCTGCGCACCCTCCGGGCTGGTGATCGAGTACTTCGGCACGCCGTACAACTGCGCGCCATCGGCCTTGTCCGGATGCGTGTCGAACAGGTTGATCGCGCCCACCGACACCTTCACGCCCTTGTAGAAGGTGTATGACACATCCAGGTCGGTGACCCATTGCGGGCTGTAGGTCTGGTCCAGGCTGGGGTTGGTGGCGTTGAGGCTTTTCCATTCGCCATACCGGCGCTGGGCCACGGTGACGCCCCAGTTTTCATACAGCCAGTTGGCGCTCAGGGTCAGCTTGGAGTCCGGCGTGCCATCCTCGATCAGCCCCTGGGTGTTGCGCCCGACAATTTGCGAGCCCTTGATGTTGCCCACATCCCGCAGGCCGGTGATGGTGGTGTTGTTCTTGGCAAAGCCACTGCTCAGGTTCAGGCGGCCCCAGCGCTGCAGGTCCCACTGGTAGTTGCCGGTCAACTCGATGCCATCGGTGCGGGTGTCGGCGACGTTGGTGTAGAACGCCGCGCTTTGGATGTTGGCGTAGGGCGTGCCGGCGAAGATCGGCGTGACCACGCTGGCAGGCAACTGGTCAGAGAGGGTGATGCGGTTGTCGATGTTGATGCGATAGGCGTCCACCGTCACCGAGGCGTTTTCCAGCGGGCGCCACACCAGTCCCAGGGAATAGTTGGTCGATTCCTCCGGCTTGAGCGCCTTGCCACCGAGTGCCTGGGCTTCCGGGCTGTTGGCGCGCAGCGTGCGTTGCTGCACCTCGACGTAGTTGCCGCTGCCTGGCGGCTGCTCCACTACCTGCACACTGAACGACGACATGCCGCTCTGCACCAGCGATGGCGCGCGATAGCCGGTGCTGGCCGTGGCCCGCGCGGCGATCTGCGGGGTGAAGTCATAACGCAGCGACAGCTTGCCGTTGGTGGTGTCGCCGAAGTCCGAATAGTGCTCGGTGCGCACGGCCACGCCGGCCTGGAATTTCTCGGTGATCTGGCCTTCCACATCGATGTAGGCGCCCAGCACCTTGCGGTCCAGGGACGCCGCGTCCACCTGGGTGATGCCCGAGTAGTAGCCGGGCACACGTCGTCCGGTGATCGGGTCAACCGTGTTGAACAGCGGCCCGTTCTGCCAACCGGCGGCTTCGCCCGCGCTCAACTGGTAGTTCTCCTTGCGCCAGGCCAGGCCGGCTGACAGGGTCAGCGGCTTGAACAGCAGGTCGGTGGGGAAGTCGCGCACCCAGTCGAGGGTCAGGTTGGTCTGGTCATTTTCGCGTTTGCCGGTGTAGATGCTCGACGGGCTGTTGGCGCCGTAGCTGGGGTTGATCGCGTTGCGGTCGTTGGACTTGAGCGTGTTGTTGCCATGGTTCAACGCCAGGTCGAATTTGCCCAGTTGCTCGTTCTCGAAGCGCAAGCCGCCGGTGACGGCATAGTCTTCCAGCCCGTAGCGGGTGATCGGCAAGCGGCCGTCCGGGTAGCGCGCCAACGCATTGCTGCCGTAGTTGTTGCGCAGGGTCGTGGGCGGGTCGAAGAAACCTTCGGCGTCGGTATTCTTGTGGGCGTAGGTGGCAAACCCGTAGGCGGTCAGCCCCTCGCCAATGCCAATTTCGCTGTTGGCCACGACGTTGTATTGGTCCGAGACATTGCCCGCGCCCCAGCGCCAGGTGCGGTAGCGGTTGTTCTGCTCGCGCGGCGTGTTCACGCTGGTGTCGCCGGGGTAAAAGATCCGGTTGTCGGGGTTGGTGTCGCTGGCCGGGTCCTGGCTGCCGGCATCGAAACTGAGGGTGAGGAAACCGTCGTTGGGCAGCGCGAAACCTTTCCAGCCGCTGAGTTTGCGCTGGATGCCATCGCCTTTGTCATAGCCGCCGAAGCGGTAGCCGAGGTTACCGCCGTCGTCGTTTTCCTTGAGCACAATGTTGATCACCCCGGCGATGGCGTCGGAGCCATATTGCGCGGCGGCGCCGTCGCGCAGGATCTCGACGCGCTGGATGGCGCTGAGTGGGATCAAGCTTAAATCCACCGCCGCGGCACCACGCCCGTTCACCAGGCTTTGGCGGGTGATGTTGGCGCTGCTGTGGCGGCGCTTGCCGTTGACCAGCACCAGCACCTGGTCAGAGGCCAGGCCGCGCAACGAGGCGCCCTGGGCGATGGAGCCAGCAAACGCTCCCTGGGGCGACTGCGGGAAGTTGAACGACGGTGACAGCGCGGTGAGGGCGCCGGACAGGTCGGTGGCGCCGGTCTGCTGCAATTGCTCGCCGGAGAGCACGTCCACCGGTGCCGCGCTTTGCAAGGCGGTCAGGTCGCTGCGACGGGTGCCGAGGACCACCACGGTGTCGAGGTGATCGTTTTTGGCGGTGGGCTGGTTGTCGTCTGCGCCAAAGGCAGGCACGGCAAGGCTGCCCAAGACCAGCGCGATAGCGCCGGCCAACGGAGTGCGTTGGAACATAACTAGGTCCTTTCAGAAACCACCAAACGTGCAGGCGCCCGGTTTGCCGGCGATGGCGTCCGGATGGGCGATGTATGAATTCAGTGCCTCATCGCCGGCAAGCCGGACGCCTACAGTGGGTGGGGATTAGAGGTTAGAAGCGGCTGGTCACGCTCAGGCCCACGGTGCGTGGGTCGCCGTAGGTGATCACGTATTGGCCCAGGCCACCGTTTGGCCGGCCATGCACCTGGTAGCGGCGGTCGGTGAGGTTATTGACGAAACCGGTGACGCTGAGTTTTTCATCCGGGCTGTACCAGGTCAGGCGACTGTTGGCCAAGGTGTAGTGCGGTTGGCTCAGGTCCTTGTCGGCGCTGCTCTGGCGGTCGGCAAGGAAGTATTCCTTGTCGCGAAAGCTAACGTCCGCACCGGCCACCAGCTTGCCGCCGATTTCCAATGGGATGGTGTAGTCGCCACCCAGGGACACCACGTTGCGCGGCGAACGCACGAAGCTGTTGCCGCTGTAGTCACCGGTAACCGCACCGGTGCTGGGGTTGGTGTTCTTGAAATCGGTGTATTCGGTGTCGAGGAACGAGATCGCTGCGCGCAGGTGCAGGTAGTCGGTCGGCTGGCCTTCAAGCTCCAGTTCGGCGCCCTTGACCTTGCCCTTGGCGCCATTGGTCAACGCGGTGGTCAGCACACCGTTGTTGACCGTCAGCAGGTTCACCTGAATGTCGGAATAATCGTAGTAGAAGATGTTCGCGTTGGCGGTCAGGCGATGGTTGAACCACTCGGATTTCACCCCGAACTCATAGGCATCGAGTTGCTCCGGGTCCACCGTGGTCAACTGCGACAGGCTGGTGGACAGCCCGGTGTTGAACCCGCCCGAACGGAAGCCATGGGCGTAGCGGAAGAACACACGCACGTTGTCGTTGATACGGTATTCCGGGGTCAGGTCGTAGGTCCAGGCTTCCCAAGTCTTGTCTTCCTGACGGTTGCCGTTGGTACCGACGCCGCCCAGCGGGATCAACGGGCCGTTGGCGGTGGCGCGGGTCAGCTGGGTGAGGCTGAGGTCGATGTCTTTCTTTTCCTGGGTCCAGCGCAGGCCACCGGTGACGCTGAAATTGTCAGTGAAGTCGTAGGTCAGGTTGCCGAACAACGCGTAGCTGTCGGTCTTATGGTCGTAGCTCAGGTCACGGAAATCCGTGGCGCCGTTGATCTGGTTGGAGCCGGTGCCATTGGGTGTCGGGCCTGGCTGGATGAAGCGCCCGGCAGTGCTGTCCAGGTCTTCGTGGAAATAGTGAGCACCCGCCAGCCAGCGCAGGGTTTCCTGCTGGGGCGAGGCCAGGCGGATTTCCTGGGAGTACTGGGTGTATTTGTTGTCGGCGGTGGAGGTGCCGTTGACCTCGTACGGCGTGTAGTCGGCATCGCTGCTGGACTGGCCGCGAATGTAGTCATAGGCACTGATGGACGTCAGCGTGTAGTCGCCCAGGTGCCAATTGAGGGTCAGCGACGTGCCGTCGTGGTCGAGCTTGGAATCGTCCTTGACGTTCAACGCGATATTACGGCCCAGCGGGCGCTGGTAGCCCACGTTGTAATAGCGTCCCAGGGTCAGCGCGCCATTGGCGCCATCACCTTTGAACTCGCGGCTGTGGATCTTCCACAGCGCATCCAGGTCGTCGTTGAGCTGGGCAAAAAACTGCAGGCGCACGGCCTTCTTGTTCACATCGCCGTAGGTGTGATCGTCCACCAGGTTTTTCTGGAAACCATCGCGTTCCTCGGAATACAGCGAGATTCGCGCCGCGAGTTTTTCATCCACCAGCGCGCCACCCAAGGCGCCGCTGAGGATGCGTTCGTTCTTGCTGCCAAAGCCAATCGTGCCGAAGCCGTCGGTGTCGAAAGTCGGCTTCTTCGAGATGATATTCACCGCGCCAGCCGTGGTGTTCTTGCCATACAGCGTGCCTTGCGGGCCGCGCAGGATTTCGATGCGCTCCAGGTCCCAGAGCGGACCGCCACCGGCAATCGGCGCGTTCAGGTACACGTCATCGGCATAGATGCCCACTGGGTAAACCGTGGCGGCGCCGGTATCGCCGGTGCCCAGGCCACGGATGTACCAGCGCGGGCGGCCGTCGCCGTCAGGGTTCTTGGCCGAGGCGTTGGGAATGAAGGTGGTGATATCGCCCATGTTGCGCACGCCATCGGCGACGATATTTGTGCCCTGGACCGCCGAAACCGCCACCGGAACCTCTTGAAGGGTTTGCTCGCGGTGTTGTGCGGTGACGGTCACGGTCTTGAGTGACGGCTCGGTTTTGCTGGTGTCTTCGTCAGCGGCTTGGGCGCCACCGGCAACCAGCAAAGCGAGCCACAAGCCCTTGGTGATTGGATTGATGTTATGCATTGCAGTCTCCCCCGGAAAATGTGTCCTTGAAGGCGGTAGAGCAGAGATCGTGCCAACGGGATTTCAGGGTTGATACAAGCTTGCAAGCCATTGAAACTAAATGATTTTAAAATACGCTGTGGCGAAAATAACCCGCCGACAAAAGGCCTTTGAACAGGCCTGTGGAGCAATCAGCAAAAAGTGCTTGGAGGGTGCTGCTGGAGCAGCAGGGGAGGTGTTGCCTGGCCAACATGGCAGGCACCCGGCTGGCCGGCGTTGGCGGTCTCGAAAACGCCATCGCCGGCCAGCCGGGCTCCTACAAGGGGGGGGTGTGATGCCAGAGTTAAACGGCAACGCGGGAGGTGGAGCCGATGACTTTTTCCAGCACGCTGAAGTCGATCCAGTCGCGTACATCGAAGCGTCGGGGGATGAAGTGCCAGCGGAACAGGAAGTCGGTGAAATCCTGCAGTGCATCAATCGAGCGTGAGTCGAGGGTGGTGCGCAGACGCCTGTGGGCATCTTCGCCATACGCCGCCGTGACCCAGTACTCGCTGGTATTGAGTTCCTTGGCGAGGAAGCGCCGGGTCTCGTCCGGGTTGGCCCAGGCCCATTGCTCGGTGCGCAGCACGGTGTCGACGATCTTCACGCTGGCGTCGAAATGCTCCGTCAGCAGGTGGGTGTCCACCGTGAGGGTGCGCGGCGTGCCATTGTTGGAGCGGATCAGCGGGTCCGGGTGGGAGCCGGTGTCGACCACCACATGCAGGCCGAACTCGTTGGCCAGGTGCACGGCATGCGCACCCTTGAGGAAGATCGCGTCGATGTCGCCGCGCAACAGGCCGATCAGTTCGTTGTTGCGCCGGCTGAAACGGCTCACGCCCAGGCTGACCTCCGGGCCATACACGTAGGAGGTCTGGTTGTCGCTGTAGGTGCCGCCGTAGGGGTAGTCCACCAGTTCCACATCGGCGACTTCCAGGCCTTCGAGCTTGAGCGCGTTTTCCAGCCCGCGCAGGGCCTGGGCGCGGGTGAAGTCGATCTGCACGTTGGCCCATTTCGGCAGGCCGAAGCGCCGGTTTTTCAGGTCGCGCACGCTCTTCACACCGCTTTCGGCGGTGGTCAGGATCAGTTGCACTTCATCGCTCCACGACAGCCCCAGCACGCGGGTTTCGACACCGCTGGCATAGGCCCAGATTGCCGGGATATTGCCGCCGTGGCGCACCGAATTCTGCAGGTGATGGTCATAGTGGGCTTCGCGTACTTCCCGCTCGGTGGATTCGCGCAGCGATTGGATATTGGTGCCGTAAGGCAGGAAGGCTTCGGCCAGTCGCCCGGATTGCACCGCGATGCCAAGCCCGGTGGGGACCGGGCTGTGGGTGTACCAGAGAGTATCGAGTGGTTTGCTCATAAAATTCTTCGTTCAAATCCATGAAGCCGTCTGTAGGCGCCCGGCGTGCCGGCGATGGCGGTCTTGAACACGCTATCGCCGGCACGCCGGCTCCGACAGGGGGCGGGTTAGCCGGCGAGTGCGGTCTTGTTGTCGAGCAGCGCATTCAGCGGCCGTGCATCGATCCATTCGCGCACATCGAAGGTTTGCGGGATAAAGCGCCAGCGGTGCAGGAAGTCGGTGAAGTCCTGCAATGCCACGATCGCCTGTTCATCCAGTTCGGTACGCAGGCGCAGGTGTGCATCGTCGCCATAGGCGGCGGTCACCCAGTATTCGCTGCTGTTGGTTTCCCGGGCCAGGTAGCGGCGGGTGTCTTCCGGGTGGGTGTGGGCCCATTGCTCGGCGCGCAGCACTGAATCGAGGATGCCGGTGGCCACGTCGAAATGCTTGTCCAGCAGGTTCAGGTCCACTGCCAGTGTGCGCGGCGTGCCATTGTTGCTGCGGATCAGCGGGTCGGGGTGAGCGCCGGTGTCGATCACCGTGTGCAGGCCGAAATCATGGGCGTGCTGCGCCGCGCTGGCGCCCTTGAGGAAGATCGCATCGACTTCGCCGCGCAGCAGGCCGATCAGCTCCAGGTTGCGTTCAGTCACCTGTGCATTGACCGGTGTGCCGGCCACATTGCGCACCGCGCTGTCGCTGAAGGTGCCGCCATAGCTGAAGTTCTTGAGTTTCACATCGCCCACTTTCAAGCCTTCCAGCGACAGCGCATTCTCCAGGCCGCGCAAAGCCTGGGCGCGGGTGAAATCGATCTGCGCGCCGGCCCAGTCCGGCAGGCCGAAGGTACGGCCCTTCAGGTCCTTGACGGTCCTGATGCCGCTGTCCTGGCGGGTCAGGATCAGTTGCACTTCATCCGCCCAGGACAGGCCGATCACGCGGGTTTCACGGGCTTGGGCGCGGGCCCAGATCGCCGGGATATTGCCGCCATGGCGCACGGAGTTCTGCAGGGTGTGGTCGAAGTGCGACTCGCGCACCGCCTTGTCATTCGATTCGCGCAGCGACTGCACCTCGGTACCCAGGGCACCGACGGTGTCTTGCAGCCAGCCTTTCTGCACGGCAATGCCCAGGCCAGTGGGAACGGGGCAGCGGGTGTACCAGAGCGTGTCGAGAGGTTGTGTCATCAAGGAGTCTCCCCAGCAGTCAGGCGCTGGCTTTCAAGGGTTGGATCGCCGGGCGTTGGTGCACCAGCGGCAAGACTTCCTGGCCAATGCGCAGGGCTTCTTCCAGGTGCGGGTTACCGGCGAGGATAAAGGTCGAGAAACCAGCGTCGCGGTATTCCACCAGGCGCTCGGCGATGTTTTCGTGGCTGCCCACCAGGCCGACGGTCGGACCCGGCTTGGCCTTGGCAAAACCGGCCCACAGGTTGGGGCCGATGATCAGGTCATCAAAGCGGTCGACGTTCTGGTGATAAGCGGTTTGCCGCGCAGCCCCCACTGAATCCGAGCCATTGGTAAAACCCTTGGCGACCGCGCTGGTCTTGCCGTCGAGTTTGTCGAACTGGCGACGCAGGTCTTTCCAGGCCAGCTCTTCGGTCTCGCGGGCGAACAGGTCGACGCGCAGGCCGAAGCGCACGGTGCGGCCTTGCTTGTCAGCCAGTTCGCGTACCCGGTCGATATGCGGCTTGAGCTTGTCGATGGGTTCGGCCCAATTCAGGTACACATCGGCATGCCGGGCGGCCACGCCCAGGGCGGCCTCGGAGAAACCGGAGAAATACACGCCGGGCTTGCGCTCATTGTGCAGGCCGACGGGCAGGGCACCGTTTTCCAGTTGGTAGATATCGCCGTCGTAGGAGAATTTTTCGTTTTCCCAGAGGCCCTGGATGATGTCGAGGAACTCGCCGGTGCGCTTGTAGCGCAGGTCATGTTCGAGAAAGTCGCCATTGGCGCGTTGGCTGGCGGGGTTGCCGCCGGTGATGATGTTCCACTCCAGGCGGCCACGGCTGAGGTTCTGCAGGATCGCGGCCTGTTGTGCGGCGTAGGCGGGCAGGGTCCAGGTGGCCTGGAAGGCGATCAGGAACTTGATGCGCCGGGTTTCCCGGGCGAGCGCGGCGGCGGCGATCCACGGCTCGGGGCCGGTGGGCAGCAGGGCGCCTTCGAAACCGGCGAGTTCGGCGGCCTTGGCGACTTGGGCGATGTAATCGATGTAGGTGAAGTCGTCGGGTTCACCGTTGGGCAGGCGACCTGGGGCGATGTGGCCGGGGCGGTAGTTGGGGTTGCCGCGGTTGTGTTTGTCGGTGGTCAGCTGCGGGCCGTCGGTGCCCAGGGGTAGGCGCCAGAAGAATTCAGTGCTCATGGGTGCTCCTGATTTGAGTCGTGCAGGGGGCTTGGACCTGATTGAAGGGATGCGTGCAACGGGCATGCCATTGGGGTTGGGGGCAATGGTTGCAGGGGGTTGGTGGTGGTTCTGGAGGGAGGGTGCTGCTGTAGCAGCACCTTTGCAGCAGTGGGTGTTTGGGGGGCAGCAGGGGGTGGGGCACATATCCGTTATCTGGGTAACGGCGGGTATGGGTTCCGCCCAGCGTGTTTAACGGGGCGCCTACGATCAAAAGTGAGTGGTTGGATCAAAGGCAGATACGTGTAGGAGCTGGCTTGCCGGCGATGCAGGCGACTCGGTACAGCAGGCTCACCCAGGTGATGCCATCGCCGGCAAGCCGGCTCCTACAGGTTGACCGAGATCGGCTTTCAATATCGGTCGGCTACTAGGCCGCCCCGTTAAACACGCTGGCCGGGGTGAGAGCGGAACCATAAGACGCCATCACCAAAAAAACGGATATGTACTCCAATCCACCCCATCACCTAAAGAACCACCACATCCCCCTCACGTACATGGGCACTGCGCAAATACGTCTGATACAACGCCGCATACGCACCCCCCTGAGCAATAAGCCCCGCATGCGGCCCAAGCTCCACCACCTGACCATGCCTGACCACCGCAATCCGATCCGCATCGCGAATCGTCGCCAATCGATGCGCGATGATGATCGCCGTCCGCCCCTCGCACAGCCGTCGCAGCGCCCGCTGAATCCGGCGCTCGGTATGAATATCCACCGCCGATGTCGCCTCATCCAGCACCAGCACCGCCGGGTCCGCCAGGTACGCCCGCACCAGGCACACCAGTTGCCGCTGGCCGTGGCTCAAATGCGCCCCCAAAGGACCGACTTCGGTGCAGTACTGATGGGGCAAACGCTCCAGCACTTCATCCGCACCCAACTCACGGGCAGCGGCGATCAAGGTCGCGTCGTCGGCCAACGGCGCGGCCAGGCGCAGGTTGTCGAGGATGCTGCCGCTGAACAGCACGTTGTCCTGCAACACCACGCCAACATGGCGGCGCAGGGTGTGCTGGGCCAGGTCGCGCACGTCGATGCCGTCAAGTCGCACCGCGCCGGACTGGGCTTCGTAGAAGCGCGTGAGCAACTGCACCAGGGTGCTTTTGCCATGTCCAGAGGGCCCGACAATCGCCAGCACTTCTCCCGCCGGAATATGCAGATTGAGGCCGTTGATAACCGGCGCTTGCCCGTAGCTGAAGCCCACGTGGTCAAAATGCACCTCGCCCCGTGCACGTTCCAAGAGACGTGGCTGGGGACGGTCGATAATCTGCGGGGTGGTATCGAGCAGCAGGAAAATCCGCTGCGCCGACGCCGAGCCGGTGGCGTAGCGCTCGAACAGGTCCGACAGTTCCTGCAACGGCCCCAGGAACAGAAACACATAGAACAGGCTTTCCGCGACCTGGCCGACACTCACTTCGCCCGCTGCCAGCCCGTACGCGCCCACCAGTAGCAACACTGCAATCCCCGCCGAGCTGAGCAGTGCCGTGAACGGGGCAAACCACGACGAGCGCAGGCTGCCGCGAATCAGCGCCTGGTTGAAGTCATCCAGCAGCACGCGATAACGCCGCAGGTTCGGTGCTTCCTGGGCGCACTGTTGCAGCAGGCGCGCGCCGCTGACGCTTTCCACCAGGTGGGCGGTAAAGCGACTGCGGTTTTCCGCGACCTTGGCCCAGTTGCGCTGGGAGATACGCTTGAAGCTCCAGGTGGCGAGCACCAGCAGCGGCACTGTTGCTACCAGGCTCAAGAAGAACCGTGGATCGATGCGCCACAGCATCACGGCGGCCAGGCCGCAGCGCAGCAGGGCGCCGAGCAGTTCCGGTGGGCCCTGGATCACCAGCGGTTCCAGTGCGTCAACGTCGCGGTCGACCCGGGAAATGATGCGCCCGGCGCGGGTCTGGTCGAAGTAGCCCACGCTCAGGCTTTGCACATGGGCGAACACCTGCACGCGCAGGGCGTTCAGCACGCGGATCGCCGCGCCGCCTGCCACGAATTGCGAAACGCCGGCCAGCAGGAAGCGCACCAGCCAACTCGCTGCGAGGCCGAGGCCCAGCCACAGCACCAGGCGCTCGTCCAGCAGCCAGTGGTCGGCCTGTTGAATCAGCCCCCGATCCAGCAGCTCACGCACGAACCACGGCCGCAGGAACACGGTAAAGACCAGCAGGATTTCGATGCCGATCACCGCCACAATCTGCCGACGGATTGGCCGTAGCAAGGGCAGCAGCCGCTTGAACATGCTGCGGTCCAGGGCTTTCTTGGCCAGCATTTCTTCGATTTCGATATCGCTCAAGGCTTTGCCTGGCAGTGGGTTAGCCATGGTCGATCCCCAGCAGGTCGCGGTAATGCGCATGGGTGGATTGCAGGTCGGTGTGACGGCCGTGAGCGTTGATCCTGCCGTCGTCCAGCACTAGCACGCGGTCGGCCAACAGAATGGTCGAGAGCTTGCTGGAGATCACCAACACTGTGGTGCCGTGCAGTTGCCGCAAGTTATTCAGCACCTGGCGTTCGCTGATCGCGTCAAGGGCGCTGGTGGCGTCATCCAGGCACAGGATGTCCGGGGTGCCCAGCAGCGCGCGGGCCAGGCACAGGCGTTGGCGCTGGCCGCCGGACAAGGTCACGCCACGGTCGCCCAACGGGGTTTCCAGGCCCTGGGGCAGGCGCTGCAGCACGTCTTCGGCAGCGGCCAGGTGCAAGGCTGCACGCAACTGTTCGTCTGTAGCTGCGGGGGCGGTCAGGCGCAGGTTGGCGGCGAGGGTGCCGGCGAACAGGAAACTTTCCTGGGGTACCACGTGCACGCGTTGGCGTAGCGGGCCGAGCTGCAGGTCGCGGATGTCCTGCCAGCCGTTGGCATCCGAACCCAGCAACAAGCGCCCGGCGGTCACATCGCTGAGGCGCGGCAACAGGCTGGCCAACAGGCTTTTGCCAGTGCCGGTGGCGCCGACCAGTGCGACGATTTCACCGGGCTGCAAGGTCAGCGAGCAGTCATGCAGAATGTCGCGGCCACCCCCCGGAGCCGTCACGCTGACATGCTCCAGCTTGAGCCCCAGCGGGCCAGCGGGCAGGGCGCCATTGCCGCTGAGGATCGCCGAGGGCGCATCGAGCAGTTGCCAGATACGTTCGGCACTCGCCCGCGCATCGGCAAAAGTCTGCATGACCCGGCCGATACCTTCGATCCGAAACACCAGCGTGGTGGCGATCAGCAGCGAGGTGACCAGTTCGCCAATCCCCAGTTGCCCGGCGGCGACCAGGTGCGCGCCGTACACCAGGATCCACACATGGCCCAGGGCAACTACGGCCTGAGGCAGCGGAATGCGCGAGCTGGAATACGCCAGGGCCTGGCGGGCCAACGAAGCGAATACCGTGACCTGATCAGCAAAGCCCTGGATCCGCTGCTGTTCCAGGCCAAAAGACTTGATCACACGCACGCCGCCGATGCCTTCGCTGAGGTCTTGGTTGACGCGGTCATAGGCGCTGCCGACCGCACGGTCCAGGCTGACCAGGCGCTCGGTCTGGCGCACGAAAATCCACAGCCCGGTGACTGTCAGCAGCAAGGGCACCAGCCCCAGCAGTGGGTCATACCAGCCCAACAGGCCGACGGTGGCGAGCACCACCAGCGGGGTTTCCACCAGTTGCCGCCAGAAGGTGATCAAGGCGTCGCGAACCTTGTCGGCGTCGCGGGTGGTGCGCGTGATCATCTCGCCCATGCCGTGCTGCCAGTGATACCCCAGGTGCAGGCTTTGCACCTGGGCCAGAATGCGTTCGCGCAGGCGCGTCAGCAGCGCCTGGCTGATCACCAGCGACAGCACACTGGCGATGTATTGCAGTACGCCGCGTCCCACCGCCACGGCGAGCATCAGCGCCAGCCAGTACCAGCCGAGGCTGGCATCCAGGCTGCCGTCAGGCGCATGGACGACTGCGCGGCCGGCACTCACGTCATTCACGGCGTGGCCGATCAGCCATTGCTGCCAGACCAGCCCCAGGTTGATCGCCACGTACAGCGCCGCCACCAGCGCGAACCGCCAGGGCATTTCCCGGTAGATCGCCAGGCTGCGTAAAAGAGGGTGTTGTTCAATCATGAAAAGCTCGTAGGCATAAACGGGAGGATGCCGAACCGGTAGGAGCCCGGCACGCCGGGCTCCTACCGTTAGGGTTTTATGTGCGGGTGGCGCCTTGGGTTTCCTTGGCATTCAGGATCGCGGTGTATTCGCCTGGGTCCACCCCGTTGAGGTAGTAGTTGCCCACGTGGTGCAAACGCCAGCGGATCGGGTCATGGGTGGTGTGCACCCGCGCATTGCGCCAGAAGCGGTCCAGGTTCCATTTGCTCAGCGACGAACTGGCCCCCAGCAACGAGAAGATATCGCTGGAAATCTTCAGCGAAGCGCTGTCGGAATGCGCACGCGCGGTGGCGACCGAGAGGATCAACGCGTCCTGCAGTTCTTTGTTCTCCGGGTCCAACTCATGGGCATCAAACACCCGCGCGGCGTCGCGCAGCAGCGATTCGGCAGCACGCAGGGCCACTGCGTATTCGCCGATCTGCTTGATGATGTGCGGCTCTTCGTTGGCATGGTCGACGCCACTTTCCACCCACGGCCGTGCGTTGTGCTTGAGGTAGTCGACGGCGGCGGCCAAGGCGCCGGCGGCGATGCCGGTGTCGATGGCGGCGTGGAGGATCTGCGGGAACGTCAGCCCGGTACGTTTCATTGGGCCTTTGCGACGCGATACGTAGTCTTCATCCAGCACGATATTGTCAAAATTCACCGTGCCGCTGACCGAGTTCTTCTGGCCGAAAGCGGCCCAGTCATCCACCAGCGTGAGGCCTGGGGTATCGCGGTTGAGCAATACACCCGCACCGCCGTCGTCCGAGGCGGCGGTGAGCGAGATCCATTCGGCCAGGTAAGAACCGGTGGAGTAGAACTTGCTGCCGTTGAGCACCAGCGCGCCGTCCTCGCGGCGTTCGACGCGGGTCTTGAGCGCGAACTTATTCTTGCCGCCGACTTCGGCCAGGGCGTTGCCGAAGCGCTTGCCGGCCAGCACATCACTGACCAGTCGATCACGCACCGCGTCTGGGTAGCCGTTGAAAATCCCGCGCAGCATCACGTTGTGGATCTGCAGCAGTTGGCCGACGCCACCATCGGCCACCGAGATAATCCGTACGGTCTCGACGATGGTCTGCACTGAAGCTCCCAGCCCGCCAAAGGCTTTCGGCACGCCGATAGCGGTGATGCCGCTTTCGGATAACAGCTGTGCCTGGCGCCACGGCAGCTGGCCGTTTTGCTCGGGGTCGGCGGCGATGGCGGCGATCTCCACCGCGATCTCCTTGGCCGCGGCGATGGCATCGGCTTCACTGTGCAGTTGGCGTATAGGCGCCTGTTCAAACGTAGTCATGCATTCATCCTTCTGTTTTGGTTCGCATCCTGTAGGAGCCCGGCTTGCCGGCGATGGCGTTTTCAAGAACGCCATCGCCGGCAAGCCGGGCTCCTACAAGGGGTTGCGGTGTTGGAATGGGCTTGAGCAAGTTCCAAGCCAATGTGAAAAGCCATGCTGTACAGGGGCTGCGCAGGCTGGGGTGCTGCTGGAGAAGCAGCTCGAGCAAGTGGCTGCTGGCGCAGCAACAGTGCTGTTGGCAGGTCAGCAGTCGCCTGCTCCAGCAAGCACCAATACCCTTGTAAACCGGGGGGCGCGCCGATTGGCACGGCCTCTGCAATACCTCCCTCCACTGACTTGCCCAATTCAATGGAGCTCCCCATGACCCTATCCGCTGTCCTGCCCACGCCTGAGCTTGAGCAGATCTGGTTTACCCGCTGCCCGGTGCCGACGGCATCCGGCATCGCCTACAAGCTGGGGTGGTTGACCGAAGAGTTCGCGCCGGACGGCTTGCCCGTGTCGACGTTGCAGGAGGCCCGCCAGCTGGGCCGTCATCACTACGATCACGACCTGCCTGGGCTGTTTCGCGAAGGCGGCAACGTCCCCGCCCTGGCCGCACGTGCTGCCGGTGCGCCAAGCCGGCTGATCGGCCTGACCTGGATCGAAGAATGGCAAACCATCCTTGTGCGCCCGGACTCCGGCATCACCCGCCCCGAAGACTTGAAAGGCAAGCGCCTGGCCCTGCCGGCCTGGGGTGACAGCCGCCCCGGCAGCATCGCTCGCGCCATGAGTTTGCACGGCTACAAGGGCGCGCTGAGCCTGGCGGGTCTTGGGTTCGACGATGTCGAGCTGGTGGAAGTGGCCTTGCAGGACCAGTCCCAAGCCCCGGACCCGCAACAGGGCCTGCAACGCCTGTGGTCGGGCCTGGATTACCTGGTGCGCGACGAGGTGGACGCGGTGTACGTCAAGGGCGCGTCGGCAGCGGACGCCGCGCGGCGCCTAGGGCTGGTGGTGGGCATCGACCTGGACCTGATCGCCGAGCCGCGCTATCGCATCAACAACGGCACGCCACGGCCGATCACCGTGCACCAGAGCCTGCTGGACAACCACTTTGACCTGGTGGTGCGCTTTCTCGCGCAAACCCTCAGTGCTGCCGAGTGGGCGGCGAACAATCGCGACGGCCTCAACGCCATCCTCGAAGAAGAAACCCGCGCCGGCAGCGCCGGGGTGGCCGAAGCCTATCGCGGGGATTTCCACACCACCCTGGCGCCGGACCTGTCGGCCCAGCGCCTGGATTTCCTCGGCACCCAAAAAGAATTTCTTTACCTGCACGGCTTCCTGGAGCGCGATTTTTCCATCGCCGACTGGGTCGATCCGCGCCCTCTGCAAGCCGCCCATGAACTGTTGGCCAAACGCCGCGCCTGAACCTGGAGAACTCCCATGACTGCCATTGTCCACGCTCAACCCATCAGCCTCGAACTGCAGGCCTTTGTCGACAAAGTGCTGCTGGAGGCCGAAGAGGCTTTCACCGTATTCCGTGAAACCAACACCATTACCGCCAACGGCACCGTTGGCTTTATCGAGCGCGTCCCCGGCCAGGAGTTGCTGGTGTCGGTGAACTACGGCGGCCCGTGGAACTACCGCAAACCGCTGCAAGCCACGGTGACCGACTTTGCCGGCAACGTCATCCTCGGCAAGGGCAAGGGGGGCCTGGGCCGCTACACCAAGCTGTTCCAGCAGCACGCCGACGTGACCACCGTGTCCCATGTGCACTCGCCGTACCTGGGCGCCTGGGCCCAGACCCATCGCACCTTGCCGTTCCACTACGTACCGGTGCAGCGCTACCAGTTGGCGCGGGAACTGCCGGTGTACATCGACCGCCGCCAGCAGGAAGTGGACTTCATCCTCGACAAGATCGCCGAGAACCCCTTCAACCTGGCAATCCTTGAAGCCAACGGCGGCTCCACTGTATGGGGCAAGCAAGGGCTGCGCGCCACCGCGGAATTCATCCTGTTGCTGGAGGAGGGCGCACAGCTGCAATTGCTCGCGGATGCGCTGGGTGGCTCCCGCGCTTATGGACCGGGCGTACTGACCCAGCAGTGGAAGATGAGCGGATTGTTCGAGCAGGCCACCGCGCTGGGCCTTGTACCCGCTATCGACCGCAAAAACTAAACACACCGCGAACCCCTTGTAGGAGCCGGCTTGCCGGCGATGGCGGCGGTACATCCAACATTGATGTTGCCTGATGCACCGCTATCGCCGGCAAGCCGGCTCCTACAGGGATGGCGATATATTCAAGGATGTTTGTCATGGCTGTAAAAATTCTCTGGTACCTCACCACGCCTGACGGACCTTATCCATGGGAACCCGAAGGCCGCTGGACAACCGACTTTCAACACCTCAAGCAACTCGCGGTCGCCAGCGATCGCCTCGGCTACTACGGCTCGTTGCTCGGCTCCAGCCCGAATGAAAGCCTGGCCGTAGCCGCTTCGCTGATCGACGCCACCGAGCGCCTGCGCTTCCTGGTGGCGCAACACCCGGGCGAGTTGTCGCCGGCGGTATTGGCCAAGTGGGCACTCACGGTTGACCAGTTCTCCAACGGCCGCCTGCTGTTCAACGTGGTCAACGGCAACGACGCCGGCCTGGCCACCCTGGGGGTGCATTACCCCCACGACGAGCGTTATGCGTTCAGCCTCGAATACTGGCGCGCATTCCAGGGCTTCTACGCCGGCGACACGCGCGGTTATGACGGCCAGTACGTCAAGCTTGCCCCGCGTTCGCCCGGCGCGGCCAGCCATCCCCTTGGCGGTTGGCATCCGCCTTACCAGAAACCCGGGATTCCCTTGTGGGGCGCCGGCACATCGGGGCCTGGCGTCGAGCACTCGGTGCAGTTGCTGGACGTGTACCTGAGCTTCGCCAATACCCCGCCGAAACTTGGCGACAAGTTCCGCAAGGTTGCCGCCGAAGCTGCCAAGATTGGCCGCGAACTGACCTTCGGCACCCGCCTGCAGATCATCGTGCGCGAGACCGAGGAGGAAGCCTGGGCCCACGCCGAGAAACTGCTGCAACGCACTTCGCTGCAGACCGCGCGCAACGCCATTGAGCGCCAGTTGCCAGCGGGCGTGAGCTTCGAGGATTTCCACAGCGACGACCCGCAAACCCAGCGCAATGTCGAGACCCTTCGAGCCGGGCGCCTGCCCACAGCGCGCGAACTGGAGATCTACCCCAACGTGTGGCTCGGCCCGAGCCTGTTCGGCTTCAACATCCTCGGCCCGGCCGCTGGCACCTACCTGGTGGGCAGTGCCGAGCAGGTCGCCGAGCGCATCCGCGAATATGAAGCCCAGGGCACCTCGGCGTTCATCCTCTCCGGCTTCCCGCTGATCGATGAAGCCCACCGCGTGGCCGACCTGCTGTTCCCACTGCTGGACCTGGACCACGGTTTCGACGTACCGCGCCTGGGCGTGACCCACAAGGCTGCACAGCGCGAAGAGGCTTGAGTGATGAGTGACGGATTTTCCCGCCGAGTGTTCCTCGGCAACAGCCTGGTGGTCGGCGGCGGTTTGCTGCTGGGCGGCTGCGACAGCGGTGCGGCCACCCAAGGCGCGACGGCCTTGCCGGGTAAACCCGTGAGGGGCGGGCGCCTGCGCATCGGCATTATCGACGGCGACCAGTCTGGCAACCTCGACGCGCACAAACCGGTGGGCGGCGGGATCATCCGTGGCTGGGCGCTGTACAGCAAGTTCTGGGAATGGAACACCGACGTCAGCACGCGCCTGGCGCTGGCCGAGTTTGCCGAGCCGAACGCCGACGCCAGCGCCTGGACCATTCGCATCAAGCCGGGCCTGGAGTTTCATCATGGCAAGACCATCGGCGCCGACGACATGCTGTTCTCACTCTTGCGCCTCACCGATCCCAAGCTGGCTTCACCCTTTGCCGGGCTGGTCGGCGCCATCGACCGCAATGCCTTGCGCAAGCTGGACGAACGCACCATCGAGATCCGTTTCAAGCAAGGCCAGAGCTTCTTCCCGCTGGATGAAACCCTGATCAGCTTCGGCGGCATCGTGCCCACCGACTACGACCCGATCACCAATCCGGTGGGCGCCGGCCCCTACAAGCTCAAGCGCTTTGTACCCGGCCAGCGCTCGCTGTACACGCGGTTCGAGAACTACTACAAACCCGGCCAGCCGTATGCCGATGAGCTGGAAATCATCGAGTTCAAGGACCAGGTCTCCCGCGTGGCGGCCTTGCGCGCCGGGCAGATCGACGTGGCAAGTGGCGTGCAGGCCGAGCACAGCGCGTTGCTCAAGGCCGATTCACGCCTGTCGTTGTGCGTCTCGCCGAGCACCTCGTTTACCGGTTTCAACCTCAACCTGGCCAAGCCGCCGTTCGATGACGTGCGCGTGCGCCAGGCCTTCCGCCTGCTGGCCGACCGGCAGGAACTGGTGGACCGTGGCCTGAATGGCTTTGGCCGCGTCGCCAACGACCTGTATTCGCCCCATGACCCCACCTACAACCACGCCATCGCCCAGCGCCCGTACGACCTGGACCAGGCGCGCGTGTTGTTGCGCCAGGCCGGGCACACCGATTTGCGCGTGGAGCTGACCACCACCCCAGGGCCAGGTGTGAATGCCGCGCTGGTATTGGCGCAGCAGGCGAAAAAGGCCGGTGTGGAGGTGCGTGTGACCCAGGTCGACGGCGCCGTGTTCAATGGCCCGCAGCGAGAGCAATGGCAACTGTCGCCAGGCTCGACACCTGCCCGAGGCTTCCTGGCTTCGGCGCTGCACAACGACGCGCCGCTGGCGATCTACAACCGCAGCAATTTCCACGATGAGCGCTTCGACAGCCTGTATCGCCAGGCCCTGGCCCAACCCGATCTTGAGCGGCGCAAAAGCCTGGTGCATGAGGCCCAGCAGATCCAGCACGAACGCGGCGGCCTGTTGATCTGGGGTTTCAGCGATGTCCTGGACGCGGCTTCCGTGAAGGTCGGCGGCCTGAATCCTGAACAAACCACCTTCGCCTCCTGGCGTTTTGACGAGTTGTGGTTGAACCATGTCTGAGCCGCAATGCAAAACCCCACGCACGCCGGCGTGGCTGTCGTGGTTTATCGGGCGCCTGGGCTACGGTCTGCTGACCGCCTGGGTCATCAGCCTGGTGGTATTCATCGCCACCCAGGCACTGCCTTCGGACCCGGCGCGAGTGATCCTCGGCCCGGATGCGCCGCTGGACAGCATCCTTACCCTGCAGCATCAATTGGGGCTGGACCAGCCGATCCTGTGGCAATACCTGCGCTGGGGGGGCGCCGTCTTGCGTGGCGACCTCGGTGTGTCGCTGGATTCGAATGCGCCCGTCAGTCATATCCTGTGGGACCGCTTCGGCTACACCCTGGCATTGCTGGCCGGCGTGATCGCGGTGGTGGTGCCGGTGGCGCTGGCGCTGGGTGTCGCGCTGGCGTTGCGCCGGGACAGTCGCCTGGATCGCTGGAGCCTGTCGCTGTTGATCTTTCTCAAGGCCACGCCGGGCTTTCTGTTGGCGATAGGCCTGGTGCTGCTGTTTTCCATGCCGCACATGGACTTCTTGCCGGCGGTGTCGATCCTCGACCCGGACCAGTCGCTGCTGCGCCAGCTCAAGTTTCTGATCCTGCCGGTGTTGGCCCTGAGCCTCACCGCATTGCCTTATCTAACGCGGATGGTGCGGGCGGCGATGATCGAGGCGTTGGAATCCGATTACGTGATCGCCGCTCGCCTGCGCGGCATTCCGCACCGGCGCATTGTGTGGCTGCACACCTTGCCCAACGCGCTGGTGCCGGCGATCCAGGGTGTGGCGCTGACCCTGCGCACGCTAATTGGCGGCGCGGTCTTGGCCGAGGTGATCTTCAGTTACCCCGGCATTGGCACGGCGCTGAACGCGGCGATCCAGATGCGCGACCTGCCGATGATCCAGGCGATTGTGCTGGTGATCACCCTGGCGGTGGTGCTGGTCAACCTGCTCGCCGACCTGCTCACTGTATTGCTCACACCCAAGCTGCGCACCGCGCGCCGGGTCACGCTGATTCAACGCAACCGCCGGGGCATCACGCCGTGGTGGCGCCGTTCCCGAGGTGATGCATGAACGAGCCGCAAATCCGTAAAGGCGCACTGACCACATTGCTGGTGGTTGCCTTCGCGTTGTTCGGCCCTTGGCTTGCGCCCCATGGTTCAACGGACATGGTCGGCCCGGTGTATGGCGCGCCTGCCGGGGCTGCCTGGCTGGGGTTTGATTTTCTTGGGCATGATGTGCTGTCGCGGTTGCTCAATGGCGGCTTGTCGGTGTTGTGGATGTCGGTGGCCGCCGCGGGTATCGCGCTGGCGGTCGGCAGCACGTTGGGCCTGCTGGCGGGCTTGTCGCGGCGGCGCCTGGACCAGTTGATTACCTGGTCGGCGGACGTGTCCCTGGCGTTTCCCGACCTGATCCTGGTGCTGCTGATCGTGTCGATGCTGGGCCGCGCGCCATGGCTGATTGTGTTGACCGTGTCCATCGCGTTCATTCCCGGGGTGATCCGCCTGGCGCGTGCCAGTGCGGTGGCGGTGGCGGGACAGGAGTTCGTCGAGGCGGCGCAGATGATGGGTTACCCGCGCTGGCGCATCCTGTTCAAGGAGATCCTGCCGAATATCCTCACGCCGTTGCTGGTGCACTTCGGCAACATGCTGACCTGGGGCGTGGGCATGCTGTCGGGCTTGAGTTTTCTCGGTTATGGCGTGGCGCCACCCACGGCGGACTGGGGCCTGATGATCAATGAAAACCAGGCCGGCCTGCTGGTGCAGCCCTGGGCGGTGCTGGCCCCGGCGGTGCTGATCGGGGTATTTGCCTACGGCACCAATATCCTTGCCGAAGGCATCGGCCGGCGCAGCGCACGGATGGGAGAAAAGCAGCCATGAACGCAATCACCGAAATCGACACCGGGGTCCTGCAGGTGCATGACCTGCGCGTGGAGTTGCCGGGGCAGGTGGATGTGGTGTCGGGCATCTCGTTCAGCCTGCAGGCCGGGGAGATCCTCGGTTTGGTCGGCGAATCGGGGTCGGGCAAGACCACGCTGGCCACCGCCTTGCTCGCCCATGCGCGGCGCGGCGCGCGGATTGTTGGCGGCCAGGTGCAGGTCGACGGCCAGGCGCTGTTGAGCCTGGAGGGCGAAGCCTTGCGCCGGGCGCGTGGCAGCCTGATCGGCTATGTCGCCCAGGACCCGGCCACCGCGCTGAATCCGGCGCTGCGCATCGGTCACCTGTTGCGCGAGACCCTGGCGGTGCATCCGTCGGGCCTGGATCGTGCGGCTCAGCAGCAACGTATCAATGAAACGCTGCGAGACGTCGGTCTGCCGGACGATCCGGAGTTCCTGCGGCGCTTTCCCCATCAACTCTCCGGGGGCCAGCAACAGCGGGTGATGCTGGCGCTGGCCTTCGTGCTGCGCCCGCGCCTGATTGTGCTGGATGAGCCGACCACCGCGCTGGATGTCAGCACCCAGGCGCATATCCTCGCCACGCTGCGGCGCCTGTGTAAAAGCCAGGGTGTGGCGGCGGTGTATGTGTCCCACGACCTGGCGGTGATCAAGGACCTGGTGGACCGGGTGATGGTGATGTATGCCGGGCGCATTGTGGAAACTGCCAGCCGCGATGCGCTGTTCAGCCGGCCGTCCCATCCCTATACCCGAGGGTTGCTGGCGGCGATCCCGGATGTGGCGGGACGTCGTGCGTTGAAAGCGATTGCCGGGCACGCGCCGGCACCGGGGCAACGGCCACAGGGGTGCAGTTTCGGGCCACGCTGCGAGCGGTTTGCCTCAGTGTGCGCGCTGCGGGAGCCGGCGTTGCAGGCCCGGGGGGCCGGCCATCCGGTGGCGTGTCTCGTCCCCCATGACCAGCCGTTGCAGGCAATCGCGTTGACACCGATTGCGGCTGTTACCGCGCAGGCCGAAGCACCGTTGCTGTCCATCCGCGGCTTGAACGTAGCCTACGACCGGCAGGTGCTGTTCGACATTGCATTGCAGGTGCAGCCGGGGGAGTGCCTGGCGTTGGTGGGCGAGTCCGGCTCCGGCAAGACCAGCCTTGCACGGGCCGTCGCCGGCCTGGGGGAAAATGCCCTGGGTGAATTGCACTACGCTGGCCGCCCACTGCCGTTGCAGGCACGCCAGCGCGATGCGGGGTTGCGTCACCAGATCCAATACATCTTCCAGAATCCGTATCGCGCGTTGAACCCGCGTCAAACCGTGTACCAGACGCTGAGCTCGCCCTTGGAACACTTCTTCGCGGTCAAAGGCGTTGCGGCGCGGCAGCGGGTCGAGGCGGTGCTCAAGCGCGTGTCGCTGCCGGCCTCGGTGGCCGATCTTTACCCCCACAGCCTATCGGGTGGCGAACGCCAGCGCGTGGCCATCGCCCGTGCGCTGCTGTGCGAACCCAGGCTGCTGATCTGCGATGAAATCACCTCGGCACTGGACGTGTCGGTGCAGGCATCGATCCTCGACCTGCTGCGCCAATTGCAGCGCGAAGGGCTGACCTTGTTGTTCGTAACCCACGACCTCGGCGTCGTCCGCGCCATTGCGGACCGAGTGCTGGTGTTGAAGGTGGGCAGGGTAGTGGAGCAGGGCGCGGTGGATGAGGTATTGGACCAGCCGCAGGCGGCGTATACCCGCACGTTGCTGGAGCATTCGCCGTCGTTGGGGTGACGGGCACCGCTGCGCGGTGATCGCCGGCATGCCGGCTCCTACAGGCGTGTGTCGTACACATGTACGCGCGATCCACTGTAGGAGCCGGCTTGCCAGTCTGCAAAGACAGGCTCGCGGTGTTGGGTGACAGCGGTGAGCATGTAGATCTGACCACTTTCGGAGTAACGGCCAGTGCGAAGGTGTTTAGCCTGGGGGCGTGTGGACAATCCTTGTCCTCCTGATATGAATACAGGCAGGTAAGGCTAGTGCGGCGGCAGGGGATTTGAGGTGAGACTTTGGCGCTGGATGTGTCTGGATGGACGCTATCGCCGGCAAGCCGGCTCCTACAGGTGTGTGTCGTACGCATAAACATCCGTACACAGGACCCATTGTAGGAGCCGGCTTGCCGGCGATGGCGTCATGCGCCGCTACGCAACGCGTGCCTGCCTGCGCCGCGCTTCTTCACGCACCGTCGGGATGATCCAGCGTCCGTAATCCACGGTGTCGTACAACGGGTCATACCCCCGGTTCAAGAACGTGGTCACGCCCAGGTCCACATAATCCAACAACGCCTGCGCGACGGTTTCCGGGGTGCCGACCAGGGCGGTGGTGTCGCCGTAGGCGCCTACGGCGGTGGCGGTGGGCATCCATAGCGCGCGGTCGTGCCGGTCGCCCAAGGCTGCGGCGGCCAGCAGGCGTTCCGAGCCGGTGCCCTTGATGCGTTTCTGCCAGGGGCTGCCGGCGGCAAACTGTGGGTTGGCCTTGATCTGTTCCAGGATCTGTTCGGCACGTTGCCAGGCCAGTTCCTCAGTGGCGCCCAGGATCAAACGCACCGACAAACTCACCCGTGGCGCTTCAACGCCCGCTGCCGCAGCGGCGGCCTTGAGCTTGGCAATCTGCTCCGCCACGCCACTCAACGGCTCGCCCCACAGCGCATACAAATCCGCGTGCTTGACCGCGATCTGGTAGGCGATGTCCGAAGACCCGCCAAACGAAATCGGGATGTGCGGCTGTTGCAACGGCTTGACCGGTGAAAATGCGCCTTTGATGTTGAAGTACTTGCCCTCGAAATCGAACGGCTCGTCGGCGGTCCAGGTGCGCCGCACGATCTCCAGGTACTCATCGGTGCGTTGGTAGCGCTCGGTCTTGTCCAGCAGGAAGTCGCCTTCCTGCGGCTCGGCGGTAATCCCGGTGATTGCGTGCAGGCGGATGCGCCCGCCACCGGTGGTGTGGTCCAGCGTGGCGAAGGCTCGGGCGGCAACGGTGGGCGCGGTGAGGCCAGGGCGGTGGGCAATCATGAACCCCAGGCGCTCGGTATGCGCCGCCGCGTAGGCCGCGATCTGCAGGCTGTCGGCGCTGCCCGGGCCGCTGGCGATCAGTACGCGGTCGAAGCCGGCATGCTCATGGGCGCGGGCATGATGGCAGATAAAGTCGAGGTCAAAATCCGGGCTGCGCATGCCACGGGTTTCAGACCACTGGCGGGGGAAAATCATGCCGACAAATTCAATGGACATGGGACGCTCCTGGGGTGGATCAGAATTGATAGTCGACCTGGGCCAGCAAGGTGCGGCCAGGCATGGGTTGCAAAAAGGTGTTGGTGGACCCGGCCAGGCCGCTGACGAAGTTGAGTTCGTTGGTCAGGTTGAGCACACGCAAGGTGGTGCTCCACTGCGGCTGGCGGTAGTACAGGGCGAGGTCGAGGTTGTACTCGTTGGGGATCTTTACCGTCTTGCTCAGGTTCAGGTACCAGCTGCTGGTCCACCAGCCGGAGAGTTCGGCGCCAAAGCCGGAATCAAAGCGGTAGTCGACATAGCCGCTGGCGGTGTACTCGGGAATCTGCACCGCGTCATAGCGTCCGGAAGGCCGCTGGTTGAGGCTGTTGTTATCGCCAAACACCGTGCCGTTGTCGGGGATGAACCCGGCGGACGCAAACCCGGCCTGGGAGGTGAACTCGTTGTAGGCGCTGAGCTTGGACAGGTTGAGGCCGCTGCGCAGGTGGTCATCCGGTTGATAGCGCACGGTGGCTTCCACGCCCTTGATCTGCAGCCGCGCAATATTGTTATTGCTGTCGGGCGCCTGGTCCCGGGCTTGCTTGAACGCCGCCAAGGTCATGAACAGCTGGTTGGGCACCGCTTCGACCTTAACCCCGACCTCATGCAACACGCTCAGGCTCTGGAACGCCAGCGGGTTGAGCTGGTTGGCGCCGGCGCCACTGCCCCAGCCCAGGCCGTTGGAGAAGAACCCGGTATTGACCGCCAGCGAGCGATCGAAGGTGTAGTACAGCGTGGTGTTTTCAGTGGGTTTTACGTAGGGGCTGACCTGGAAGGCAAACAACCGATAGTTGTCGCTGTCCTGGCGCCGATTGCCGCCTGCGAGGGTGAAAGGGTTATGGATCTCGGCGTCGATCCAGCTGCGACTGGCGCCGATGTTCAGGCCGACATAGTCGCCGTACTTGAGGTTGTGCTGGCTGAACAGGGTCTTGGTGGTCCAGGTGCTTTCAGCGGTGTAGGGCGCCAGGGATTCGGCATACAGCCCATGCCCGGCCGCGTACATCGGCGGCAGGTTCAGCCAGCCGTAGTAGTTGGAGTATTGCGGCACGCCGGGCTGGCCGATCCACGCGCCGTTGCCACCGGCCGGGTTGCTGCCGTCGAGGCCCAACAGGTCGCCGGGGTTTTTGCCGGAAGGATTCTGGGTCAGGTCGTAGGCGTTGATGGTGGAACCGAAGCTATTGTTGGCGGCAATCGACTGGTTGAATTCGCGGCGGTAGATCAGGCCGGTGTTGCTGTCATCGCGCAGGGTCCAGCCTCCCAGCCGGGTTTCGTTGCGCGAGCGGAACTCGAAACGGTTATCGAAAATCGTGTCCTTCGATTGCACCTGGAAGGCACCCACGGCATCGGTAATGTCCTTGGAACGTTCATAGAACGTGCTGTTGGCCACGGTGATGGTGGGCGACAGGTCGGCTTCAATGCGCAGTTGCGTGGTAAAGCGCCGCGAGCTGCTTTCATCTTCCTTGCGCTGCCCGGCCTGGGAGGACAAGGACTGCTCGCCATCGCCTGCCAGCGTCGGGTCATACACCCAACCGCGCAGGCTGCCGGGGTTGGCCTGGGTATTGGGGGAAGCGGTCTGGAAGCTGCCGTCGACCACGCTGTACTGGCCCTGGGCATTGCGCTGGCGTTGCACCCAGCCAAGGGTGGGGGCATCGGCGGCGCCGGAGGCCAGTACCGGCGACCACAGGGTGTTGCCATTCTGGATGATCGGCGTGGCACGGCCGGCGTAGTACTTGCCGTGGTCTACCAGGTCCTGGGTGGCGCGGTTCCAGCCGTGGGTGATGTTGTAGTCGTAGTAGTTGTCGTAGCTGGCGTTCCAGTCCACGCGCACATTGTCGTTGCGCCAGGCCAGGGCGCCGTAGAACGCGTCGAAGTTGTTGTCGACGTTGTCGTAGAAGTCTTGCTGGCGCTGCTTGGTGATGCTCAGGCGATAGGCCAGGTTGTCAGTCAAGGGGCCGGTGTTGTCGATACTGAACTTGTTGGAGTTGCGCGATGTGCCGTCCGGTACCCATGAGCCCAGTTCGCCGCTGAGCTTGGTCTTGAACTCATTGAAGTTGGGCTTTTTGCTCAGGTAGTTGACGTAGCCGCCGCTGCCGGACACCGAGCCGTAGGTCACCGAGGACGGCCCGGCAACGATATCGGCGCCTTCATAGGCATTGAAGTTGGCGGGGTGACGTACGGCATAACCGCGCTGGCCGTCCTGGAAAATTTCCGACCCCTGGGCACGGAACTGCGGGGCGATCCCGGCATTCTGGCCGCCGCCACGGGTGATCCCCGGTGCATACTTGACCAGGTCGTCGGCACTGTGGATCGAGCCGTTGGCCAACTGTTCGGCGTTGATCTGTACCACTGAGCGCGGGGTGTCGAGCACCTTGGTCTCGGTGCCGCCATACACCGAGGTCGGTGGACGGGTGGGCAGGGCGTCGTCATCCGACTCGCTGCTGCTGGCCTGCACGGTAACGGTCTGCAGTTGGGTGTCGGCGGCAAAAGCCTGCAGCGGCAGGGTTGCGGCCAGCAGCAGGGGTAAACGCAAGGCGATAGCGTGCATGGCAGAAATGCCCCATAAAAAATGAGTGAAGGGCGCACGATCTTTTGTAGGAGCCGGCTTGCCGGCGATGGCGTCCGTTTGATCGGCGCAGGGCTTGAGGGCCCCATCGCCGGCAAGCCGGGCTCCTACAGAGGGGGGTGCGGTTTCATTGGGTCAGGCGGTGTCTTTGAGCCAGAGCTTCTCGAAGCGCCAGGTGCTGAACAATGACGCTTCCGACTGCGCACCGCCGACGCGGGTGGACACGCTGTCGAGCAGGTCGGCGTAGCCCCAGATCAACATGCCGCCGCGTTCGTACTGGATCTGCTGCACCTGGTGCACCAGGACCTTGCGTTTTTCCAGGTCGGGCTGGGCCATGGCCGCCAGGAACAGCTCGCTGAACTGCGGGTCGTTGAAGTGGGTCTTGTTCGATACCGCAAAGGGCGCATCGGTGTGGATCGCACTGGCCAGGAACGGCGCGCCGATGCTGCCGCCGGTGCTCAGGGTCCAGTCGTTTTTCAGTGGCCCCTGGAACGTCGCCAGGTCCACTTGCTTGACCTTCAGGGTCACACCAATGCGCTTGGCTTGCTCGGCCAGCACCAGCGCGGAACTCAGGCCGGGGCCGGGGGTGGTGATCAGTTCCACCTCAAGGTTTTCCTGGCCGGCTTCCTTCAACAGTTGCGCCGCGCGTTGCGGGTCGTAGGGGCGTGGGCCGAGGCTGTGGTTGAACGTCGGGTCGCTTGGCGCATACAAGTCGTTGGCGACCCGGCCCTGGCCGTTCAGTGCACGACGCACCAGTTCCTCACGGTCGGCCAGCAGGCGAAACGCTTCGCGCACCCGTGGGTCGTTGAAGGGTGGCTTGTCCAGGTTCATGTCGAAGGACAGCCAGTTGCCCGTCACGGACTTGATCACCTGCAGGCGCGGGTCTTTTTGCAGGATCGGCAGTTGCTCGGTGGGCAGCACATTGGCCATGTCGATCTGCCCGGCACGCAGGGCGGCGAGGCGCGAGACCTGGTCCTTGAAGTCGATGATTTCCAGCTCATCGGCGTAGGGCTTGCCGTCCTTGTAGTAGTTTTCGAAGCGGGTGAACAGCGAACGCTGGCCGGGGGTGAAGCTTTTCAGCTTATAGGGACCGGCGCCCACCGGGTTGGTGACCGGGTGGTAGTCCACCGGCACGATGCCGCCGAAGTTGACCCAGGTTTCCGCCAGCGGCATGTAGCTGCGACCTTCTCGGAAGCTCAGGCGCACGGTGCGGTTGTCGAGCTTGACCAGGTTGTCGCGGTCGACCCAGTGCAACAGCGCGGCATAGGGCGAGGCCAGTTGCGGGTCGGTGAGGCGACGGATCGAGAAGATCAAATCGTCGGCGTCGATGGTCTTGCCATTGTGGAACTCCAGGCCCGGACGCAAGCGCAAGGTCCAGGCACTCGCATCGGCGTTCGGCTCGGCCAGTTCAGCCAGGGCCAGGCGCGGTTGCATCTGCTCGTCCCACTCCCATAATTTGCTGTACAGCGCAAAGCCGCGAACGATGCCGCTGCCCACCGGTTTGTGCGCGTCCAGGTTGCCGCTCTGGTTGCCATCGAGAATGCCCAGGCGTAGCCGCCCGCCATAACGTGGTCGGTCGTCGCCGGCCACCACGGCAGGCGCGTCGCTGGGGCCGCAACCGGCCAGCAGCAGGCCGCCGCCGACCGTTGCGCTGTAGCCGAGAAAGTCCCGGCGGCTCAAGAGTAGGGTCATCGCATCAGGCTCCACCGTTGGCCGAGTGCAGTTCACGCAGCGGTTCCTGTGCGCGGCTCAATTCGGCGCGCTCGCTGCGAAAGTGCGGCAGGATGTGCTCGCCGAGGCGATAGGCTTCTTCCAGGTGCGGGTAGCCGGCGAGGAAGAACAGATCGATGCCGATGCTGTTGTACTCGCGAATCCGCGCCACCACGTTTTCGTAGCTGCCCACCAGTGCACAGCCCGGAGGGATGCCGATGTAACCGAAGCCGGTCCACACATTCGGGTGAATGAAGAAGTCATCAAACCCCTGGGCCTCGTTCTTGTCGGCAAAGCCATGCTCGTAGCTCAGCTTGCGCGCAGTGCGCAGCCCGGCATGGGCGGCCACGGCCTTGACCGCGCCACGGGCGATGCCTTCGTCGAAGAAACGCTTGGCCTCGGTGCGCGCCAGTTCTTCGGTTTCGCGGGTGATCACGTCGATCGACAGGCCGAAGCGGATGTCGGTCCGCCCCCATTTGAGTGCGCGTTGGCGCAGGTCGGCGATCAGCGCGGCGATTTCATCCGGGTGCTCGGCGCGCATCAGGTAGAAGTCCGCGTGCTTGGCGGCAAACTCCCGCGCGGCAATCGAGGAACCGGCGGTGCAGATCAGCGGCAACTGGGCCTTTTTCAACGGGCCACGCAGGCCACCGCCGTCAGCTTTGTAGAAGGTGCCGTCGTAGTGGAAGGTCTCGTTGTGCCAATAGCCCTTGACCACGTCCATGAACTCGGTGGCGCGTGCATAGCGCTCGTCATGGTCGCTGTAGTCGCCGACCTGGCGCTGGATCGCATCCGAACCGCCGTTGATGATGTTCCACACCAGGCGATTACCAGTGGCGCGCTGGTAGGTGGCCGCTTGTTGCACCGACACCCACGGGGTGTAGTGGTAGGGCTGGAACGCGGTGACGAACTGCAGGGTGCGTGTCTCGCGGGCCAGCAGCGAGCAGACCGTCCACGGCTCTTCGCCGGTGGGCGCGTTGACCATCAACGCACCGCCAAACCCGTTGATCTCAGCCGCCTTGGCAATCTGGCCCAGGTAGTCGATGTAGGTGAAGTGGTCGCCCACACTGAACCCGGAGACCGCGCCGGTGCTGTTGGCGCCGCCGCGATGCCAGTCGCCGCGGTTGCGTGGGTCGCCGGGCAGGAACTGGGTTTCACCGTGCAATGGCAGGCGAGTGAAGAATTCAATGCTCATGAAGCCTCCTGCTTACTGGGCGGTCGGGGCGCAGACCGGGGTGATCGGCTGGTCGTTGATGACCTTGTGGGCGAACGGTATCGAGTCCTTGAGCGACGCATTGACCGTGGCACTGTGGCCCAGGCCCTTGTACAGGTGGCCTTCGACCACGGAACCTGCGTTGCACGCGTCCTGCATCAACTTGACCTGGGTGGCGGCGGCGGGGGTGGTGTCATCGGCGCCGGTGCCGATGAAGATCGGCTTGGAGGTCTTCAGGGTCGGGTACGAAACCTGCGCCAACCAGGGTGCGAGCTGCTTGCCCTTATAGTCTTTCTTGGTGTTGGCGATGCTCAGGCCCAGGCCTTCGACGTCGCCTTCGAGGGCAAACAGGCAACTGGTGCGAGCCTGTTCGAAGATCGGCAGAGCCTTGTCGGTGTAGAAGTCCGCCGGGTTGATGCTCGGGTCGTATTGCTGGGCCGCGAGCAGGGTGTAGAAACCGTAGGCCAGGGTCGGGTCGACCTTGTTGCGCACCTCTTCGCTGGGGTTTTTCGCGTAGTCGAGGGTGTAGATCACGCCCGTGCCGATGCTGCCCTTGACGCCGAGGTCGGGGGCGTAGGTAGCGGCATAGGCAGCTGCCGCAAAGGCACCGGCACCGCCCTGGGACTGGCCGACGATCAGCACTTTGTCGGCCAGGCCGGGGACACCCGCGACCACGGCCTTGGCGGCATCGAGAATGCCGTAGGCGGCCATGCGGCTGTTCAGCAATGGGTGGCCGCCGGGGACACCAAGGCCTTGATAGTCGGTGGCAACCACCGCAAAGCCTTCTTCCAGCCAGCGATTGAGGTAAGCCACATCGCGGTAGGAACGGCCTTGCCAGGACGGCGCGCACACGTCCGCCACGCCGACGGTGCCATGGCCCCAGCTCGCCACCGGCCAACCCCCCGCAGGCGCCTTGCCCTTGGGCAGGAACAGCGCGCCGGAGACCACGATCGGCGTCTTGTTATCGATGCCATCGGTGGAGGTGTAGAGGATGCGTTGGGCGCTGGCGGCATTTGCCAGGCTCAGGGTCTTGTCCAGCGGCTCGCTGCGCAGCAGTTTGCCGGGTGTGGCCGGGATGGCTTTTTCCCAGGTGTAGAACGCCGAGACGCGGCCGTCACCTTGCAGCGGGTCGGGTTTCGGTGCATGCACATCGGCGGCAAAGACGCTCATGGACAAGGCCAGTACGCTGAGACCGAACGCGAAGGAGTGTGGCAGTTTCATCAATCATTTCCCTATCAAGGATTAGTGCTGACCTGGCCGCGCAGGGCCGGCCAGTAGTCGGTGAGTTTCAGGTCGATCAGGGCCTGGTTAGTGAAGCCGGTGGCCAGAGACGGGCCGATGTCGTAGGTATCGCGAATCAGGTGGTTGGCCAGGGCGTAGGCGGTCAGCGCCTGGTAGTGGGCCTTGAGTTGCGCATCGCTTTTTGGCGCCCAGCGTTCTTTCCAGGCCACTGGGTCGTTCTGGTCGTCGCGGCGCAGCACGCTTTCGGCGGTACCGGCGCGGGAGGACAGCTGGTAATAGGCATCCTGGTTCTGTGCTTGGGAAATCCACCAGGCGGCCTTGACCCAAGCGGTTGCGAGTAATTGAGTGATGTCCGGGTGCTGCTGGACGAAGGTGTCGGTGCCCCATAAATCGGAGACCAGGCGCCAGTCATTGCTGCCTTGCTTGGTCGACCAGATGATCTTGCCCACGCCTTTGTCTTCCAGGGCATAGGCTTCGCTGAGCAGCACGGCCGCATCGACCTTGCCGGCCGACACCGCCGCCGCGCCGACCTGCGGGTTGAGGTTGGCGATCTTGAAGTCGTCGAGCTTCAAGCCCTTGCTGGCCAGGAAGTTACTGAACGCAAACTCCCATGGTCGCCCCCGGTGCAGCGCCAGGCGCTTACCCTTGAGGTCTTCGATGGTCTTGGCGCTGGAACTTTCGGGCACCACCAGGTAGATGTTGTTGCCGCTGCCGCCGGGCACGATCAGCTTGCCCGGCACGCCACCGGCCCCGGCGATCACCGAGGGCAAGTCGCCGCGTACGGCGAAGTCCAGGCTGTTGTTGCTGAAACCTTCGTTGATCTGCGGACCGGCGCCGGCGTGGGGCAGGGCGATCCACTCAAGCTTTACGCCGCGCTCGCGCAATTGCGCTTCCAGCCATCCCTCTTCGATCACCCGCCCGGCGATGCCGCCGAATACCGGCTTGCCGCCTTGGGTAAAGGCGACGATGGCGATTTTTACCGAGGCCGGCTCAGCGTGGACCGTGCTGAATGCCAGCACCCCGAACAGCGCCGCGACGGTCTTGCGCCAAAGGTTTTTCATGGGCGTTCTCCCTACCTGAATGGACAACCCCCCTGTAGGAGCCGGCTTGCCGGCGATGAGACCGTTAAGCCTTGCAGCGCCTGAAAAAACGCTCTCGCCGGCAAGCCGGCTCCTACACGGGAATTGTGTTGGCAGGAAGAGAGCAGATTGCATGCCAGTCGCTGGGAAAATCGCTCTAGGCCGCATGCTGCAAGGGTTTCAGCGGTAGCTGCGCGGATGCCGCGTCACCCCGGCTGCTGATGTGCAAACACGCAAGTGCTGGCCGATTGCTGCTCCAGCAGCAGTCCATGGACGGGGTGTTGGTATATTCGATCAGGGAATATATAAATATTAATTAATAATTAAATGGTATAGAAAACTTCATGCACTATTGAGCACGCGCTTTTACTGCCAGGAATGCACCATGTCGCTGATCACCCATCCCAACGCCCGCGAATTGACCAAGTCGGTGCGTGCCACCGTGCTGGTCTTCAAGGACCCGCGCTCACAGGAATTACTCGCGCGCATCGAGCGCCTGGCGCCCAGTGAAGCCAACACCTTGATCATCGGCGAGACGGGCACCGGCAAGGAATTGGTCGCGCGGCATATCCACAATCTGAGCCGTCGTGGCCGTGAACCCTTTGTCGCAGTCAACTGCGGTGCGTTTGCCGAAACCCTGGTGGAAAGCGAACTGTTCGGCCATGAAAAGGGCGCGTTTACCGGCGCCACCACCCACAAGGCTGGTTGGTTCGAAGCGGCCAATGGCGGCACGTTGTTCCTTGATGAGATCGGTGATTTGCCGCTGAACATGCAGGTCAAATTGCTGCGCGTGCTGCAGGAACGTGAAGTGGTGCGCCTGGGTTCGCGCACGCCGATTCCGATCAACGTGCGGCTGGTGGCGGCCACCAACGTCAACCTGGCCGACGCGGTGGTGGCCGGGCATTTTCGTGAGGACTTGTTCTACCGTTTGCACGTCGCCACCATCCGCCTGCCACCGCTGCGTGAACGTCCGGGGGATATCCTGCCGCTGGCCGAGTTCTTCCTCGAAGAACACTGCCAACGCCTGGGCTACAACCGTGCGAGCCTGAGTCTGGAAGCCGAGCGCAAGATGCTCGAACACAGTTGGCCGGGCAACATCCGTGAGCTGGAAAACGCGATTCACCACGCCTTGCTGGTGTGCCGCAACCAGCGCGTGCAGCCGGCGGATTTGCACCTGGTGGACATGCGTTCCTCGGGCATTCGCCAGGACGAAGCCAACCACGCGCCGCCGGCCCTGAGCGGGCCCGTGGACCTGGAAAGCGCGCTCAATGCTCTGTTCGAGCAGAACATTCCCGACCTCTACGAACACATCGAAGAGACGATTTTTCGCGCGGCTTATCGCTACTGCCACGGCAATCAGCTGCAGACCGGCCGCTTGCTGAATATCAGCCGCAATATCGTGCGCGCGCGCCTGGAAAAAATCGGCGAACTGGGCAAGCCGGTGTTACTCGACGGCCAGTAATGCTAGGTTTTCGAACTTCCCTGACCGCTGGAGGGTTCGACGTTGATCCGACTTGCTGACTACATCGCCTATTTTTCCGATTCGGTGCTGGCGCCCTGGGCTGCGCTGACGCCCTGGGCACTGGCCACCCAGGCGCCTGCGGTCGTTCGCCAGTTGTTGGCTGAACTGCCCGCCGACGAGTACGTCATCCAGGATGAAATCGCCATACACCGTACTGCCACCGTGGAAGCAGGTGCGTTGCTCAAGCCGCCCCTGATCATCGGCGCGCATTGCTTTATCGCCAGCGGTTCGCTGTTGCGGGGCGGATGCTGGCTGGATGAGCATTGCATCATCGGCCCCGGTGGCGAATTGAAAACCTCCTTCATGTTCAGCGGCAGCAAGCTGGCGCACTTCAATTTTGTCGGTGATTCCGTGCTGGGGCACGGGATCAACCTGGAGGCGGGGAGCATCGTCGCCAACTACCGCAATGAGCGCGATGACAAGGAAGTGCGAGTGCGGGTCGACGGCACCTTGCAGCGCACCGGTTGCGACAAATTTGGCGCGTTGCTCGGTGACCAGTGCCGTATCGGCGCCAATGCGGTACTGGCGCCGGGGGCGGTGCTCAAGCCGGGGAGTGTGGTGGGACGCGGGCAGGTGTTTGATGGAGAAGCCTGCGTATAAACGCAATGTTGAAAAGGGCATGGTGTGTCGGCACGATATTAAATAGAATGAATCTCATTTGAGACTCACTCGCGCCGCGCAGGTCGCTAGCCATGAATGATGCTGTTGTTCCGACCCACGCCCCCGAACTCACGCTGTCGAGCCTGTATCGCGACCACCGTAGCTGGCTGGAGAGCTGGCTGCGTCGGCGCCTGGGCAATGCCTGGGATGCTGCGGACCTGAGCCAGGATACATTCTTGCGGGTGCTCGCCAGCGCCCAGCCGATCGCGCAGATGCAGGAGCCGCGCGCTTATCTGGTGACCGTCGGCAAGCGCCTGCTGGTGAATTTCCATCAGCGCCGTAGCCTTGAGCAGGCCTACCTGAATGCCTTGGCCAACCTGCCGGAAGCCTGCGTGCCGTCGCCCGAGCAGCGCTGGCTGGTGCTGGAAACCCTGCAAGCCCTGGACGAGTTGCTCGATGGCCTGCCGGTGCTGGTGCGCCGCGCGTTCCTGTGGAGCCAACTGGAAGGCCTGGGCTATCGGCAGATCGCCGAACGCCTGGACGTGTCCGAGCGCACGGTCAAACGCTACATGGCCCAGGCCTACGAGCATTGCCTGCTGGTGGACCTGTGAGTCGCGACGTTGCCCGTGCCGCCGCGCAGTGGCTGGCGCTGCTGGAGTCCGGCGCAGCCACCGAGCGCGATCACGCCGCGTTGCAGCACTGGCGCGACAGCCATCCCCAGCATGAACAGACCTGGCAAAAAGCCCAGACCTTGCGCCAGCGTTTCAGCGACTTGCCCCAGGCCCTGGCGATGGCCAGCCTCGACCGTCCGCAACCTGGGCGCCGCGCCGTGCTCAAGCGTGCCTTGGGTATCGCGGCACTGGTGCCGACCGCCTGGCTGGTCAGCCGTCAATTGCCCATCGAGGCATGGCGCGCCGACCTGCACACCGCCACCGGCGAGCGCAAACGCATGCCATTGGCCGACGGCGGTAGCCTGCAACTCAACACGGCGACAGCGGTGGATATGGACCTGGCGCAGCGGCGCATCACCCTGGTGGACGGTGAGTTGGCGCTGAATCTACCCGGTGGCACGGCCATGACCGTACAGACCCGCTATGGCGAGTTGAGCGTCAGCCAAGCCGAAGTGTGCGTACGCCAACAGGCCAGCGGCTGCCTGGTGTCGGTGCTCAAGGGCGCGGTCCAGGTGCGCGACCTGAACGGACACAGGGCAACGCTGCAGGGTGGGCAGCAAGCGCCGCTGAAAGCCGATGGCCTGGGTGCCTGGGCGCCGTTTGATGTATTGCAACTGGGCTGGCGCGACGGGGTGCTGACCGCGCAGAACCAGGCGCTGGGTGACTTCCTGCGGGAGCTGGAGCGTTATCGGCCGGGTGTGTTGCGTTGGGAGCCGAGCCTGGAAAGCCTGCGGGTTACCGGCAGTTTTCGCCTGGACGACACTGACCGCATCCTCAACCTGCTGGCCTCGACCCTAGGGCTGGAATTGCACGCACGCACGCGCTATTGGGTCACCCTCACACCGCGTAAATCCCTGACCTGATCCCCCCGCAGGAGCCCGGCTCGCCGGCGATGGCGTCCTCAAGATCGCCATCGCCGGCAAGCCGGGCTCCTACAAGGAGTGGGTCAGATAACGTGGGCGCGTTGCAGCTCGGTCAAGGACAGTGCCTTGAGCTGCGCCAGCAGCGGATCACGCCGGTCCCTGGGGTGGGGCAAATCCACCGCAAGCGCCTGGCGAATACTGCTCGGCCGGTTGTCCATCACCAGCACCCGGTCACTCAGGTACAGCGCCTCGTCCACATCATGGGTCACCAACAGCAGGGCGATGGCATGGTGTTCGGCCAATTGCAGCAGCAGGTCCTGCAGCTTCATGCGGGTAAAGGCATCCACCGCGCTGAAGGGTTCATCCAGCAGCAACACCTGCGGGCGTGAATACAGGCCCCGTGCGATGGCCACCCGTTGCGCCATGCCGCCGGACAACGCCTTGGGCAACGCCTGGGCAAACCCCTTGAGGCCGACTTCGTCGATCAGTTGCGTAACCCAGGCCTTGTCGTAGTGCTTGTCATCGCTGAAACCGATGTTCTGTTCCACCGTGAGCCAGGGCATCAGCCGGGGCTCCTGGAACACAAAGGCGACTTCGCCATCGGGGCTGCGCAGTTCGCCCTGGAAGTCTTTTTCCAGGCCGGCGACGATGCGCAGCAAGGTGCTTTTGCCACAACCACTGGGGCCCAGCAGGCTCACGGCTTCCCGAGGTTGCAGGGCCAGGCGCACGTCTTTCAGCACGGTGGTGCTGGCGAAGCTTTTGCGCGCGACGTGAATGTCCAACAGCGGTCGTGTGCTCATTGTGCTGCTCCCTGGAACGTGTCTCGCCAGGCCAGGCAGCGTTTCTCCAGCGCGGCGAGCAGGCCATCACTGACTTTGCCCAGCAGCGCCAACACGATGATCGCCGCCAGCACGATGTCCGGCCGTGAAGTTTCACGCCCATCGCTGAGCAAGTAACCCAGGCCCTTGGTGGCCGCGATCAACTCCGCCGCCACCAGAAACATCCACGCCAGGCTCAAGCCGCTGCGCAACCCGGTAAACAGGCCGGGCAGGGCGGCCGGCAACAGGATGCGCCGCACCAGGCGCCAGCGACTGAAGCCGTACATTTGCCCGACTTCCACCAGCTTGCGGTCGATATCACGAATGGCGGCGACACCATTGAGGTACACCGGGAAAAACGCGCCGATGGCAATCAGCACGATCTTCGACGTCTCGTCGATGCCCAGCCACAGCAGCAACAGCGGCACCCAGGCCAGGCTCGGAATCGAGCGCAGCCCGGCGAAGGTCGGTTCCAGATAGGCTTCGGCCTCACGGCTCAAGCCGACCCAGGCAGCAAATACCAACGCCAGGCTGGCGCCGATGGCGAAGCCCAGCAGCACGCGGCCGAGACTGGCACTGATGTGTTTCCACAACGCCCCTTCAGCGAGATCCGTGAGGGTCACGGCGATCTCACTGGGCGCCGGCATCTGGTACGACGGCAGCCAGCCCACCCGAACCACCACCTCCAGCACCAGCAGGATCAGCACCGGCAACACCAGGCCTTTGAGCCGCCTCGGCCAGGCACTGCGGTTGATCGTCACGGGTGTTGCCAGGGGCAATGCTTGGGTTTTGCTGGTCATCACGCGCTCCTTAGTGGCCGAACGAGGTGTCGATCAACTGGTCGATCACCTGGTCCACATTCACGCCTTTGCGCACTAACTCTTCGGACACCAGGATCGGTGCCGCCGCTTTGGACGACACTACATCCTTGCTGCTCAAGAACGGTGTGCTCAGGTCGGTACGCGAGAGTTGCAGCTTGGCCACTTCCAGCGGCAGGCCAGACTCGTCGGCCAGCAGCTTGGCGAATTCATCCGGGTGTTTCACCGCCCAGTCCCGGGCTTTTTCATACGCGCCCAGCACTTTGGTGATGGTCTGCGGGTGCGCTTTGGCGAACTTCTCGGTGACGCTGACCACGCCGTAGCTGTTGAAATCCTTGTTGCGGTACAGCAGGCGCGAACCGGCCTGGATTTCGCTGGCGGCCATGTGCGGGTCGAGGCCGGCCCAGGCGTCTACGTCACCTTTCTCCAGGGCAGTGCGGCCATCCGGGTGTTGCAGGTGCACCAGTTCCACATCGTCCTTTTTCAGCCCGGCCTTTTGCAGGCTGCGCAGGGTGAACAGGTAAGGGTCGGTGCCTTTGGTGGCGGCGATCTTCTTGCCTTTCAGGTCGGTGACGCTCTTGAATGGCGAATCCTTGCGCACCACCAGGGCGGTCCATTCGGCGCGGCTGTAGACATACACCGACTTGATCGGGCTGCCATTGGCGCGGCTCAGTACGGCGGAGAGGCTGGCGGACGAGGCAAAATCCACACCGCCACTGTTGAGGTATTCCAGGGAACGGTTGCTGCCCTGGCTCAATACCCAGCCCACCTTGGATTGCGGCAAGGCTTGTTCCAGCCAGCCGAAATGCTTGAGCACCAAGCTGACGGGCGAGTAGTAGGCATAGTCCAGATTGACTTCGGCGGGATCGGTTTCGGCGGCATGGGCCAAGGGTTGCAGGCACAGGGCGAGCGCGCAGGCGCCGAGTAAGCGTTGGGTGAAGGGTTTCATGGAACAGCTCCGGCAAGGCGTTGAGAGAAGGTTTTTCTTATATTCAGAAAAATGAATCGGCATGTTCCATCATGCTTTTCAGGAATATGCAGTCTCTGTGCCATCTCTATCGGACGCGTGTTTGCTGGGCTTGCGGAGGATAAGGCTGTAGCGGGAACGGGCAAACTGTTGATCAACTGTCGGTGGTGCAACAGCTTGCATATATCTGTATCGAATAAATAAAGAGTTATATATTCCTTTTAATGTCTTCGTCGATGGCGCATTTTGAGGGCCTGCGCATTCGTGCGGATTGACCCAACAGCCAAAAGGAAAGCCGACATGACCATTAAAGCGATCAACGTGCGCAACCAGTTCAAGGGCGTGATCAAGGAGATCCTTCTGGGGGAAGTGGTGTCGGAAATCGACGTACAGACCGCGTCCGGCATCGTTACTTCGGTGATCACCACCCGCTCGGTGCGTGACCTGGAATTGAAAGTGGGCAGTGAAGTGATTGCCTTTGTGAAGTCCACCGAAGTGTCCATCGCCAAGCTGTGAACCCAATCCCAATGTGGGAGCGGGCTTGCTCGCGAATGCGGAGTGTCAGTCGATACATTCATCACTGATATGGCGCTTTCGCGAGCAAGCCCGCTCCCACATTTTGCTTTGCGTACACTCAGGCGATTTTCGGGCCTGAACCTCCGGGTGGATGGGGCTGCGGTCTTTCCGGCGGGGCATCGCTGGGCAGGTTCTTGGGTTTCTCGTTCGGATCCTTGTAGTCCTTGTGCAAGCCCCCATCCAGGCGATTGCTCGACGAGCCGCCTTTTTGCGGCGTTTCGTCAAAGTGTTCCCACTCCGATTGCTGGAAGCGGAAGATGCTGTCATCGGTCGGCGCGTCACGGCCACCGTAATGGTGGATCTCGTAGTGGGCGTATTCGACCTTGTCGGCCCAGTTGTCCTGCAACAGACCGTCGCCCGCCAGGTCGCGGTACCAGTCGTTTTCCTTCTCGGTGGCCTTCTGCTTTTTGTTGTGGTCGACAAAGTAGCCGATGATCCCGCCCACCACCGCCAGCACCACGCCCACCAGGAACAACGGCCCGGTGAGTGCCGCCGCCGTGCCCGCGCCAAACAGCGCTGCCGCCCCCAGCACCCCGGCAGAGGCGCCGAACGCGCCGCCGGCCACTTGCAGGCCACCGGCCGCCTGAGCCAAGGGGTCCTTGTCTTTCACGCCGCTCTTGATCGCCAGCGCACCCAACACGATGTCGGCAAAACCCCCGGCAATGTCCGTGGCCGGGCCGAGCACCTTGATCACGGAACCGGCGATCTTCGCCGATTTGGACGCGCCCAGCTTGGCCGCACCCGCAGCAGCGAGGCCGTCATCCAGGTGCGTGGCCAAGCCTTCGGTGGCCTCAGTGACGGCCTTGTCGCCGTCGCCGAACAGCGTTGAGATGCCGTCATATTGGCTGTCCGGCACGGCGTCGAGCGCGGTGGCGATCTTGGATTTGACTTCAGACGGCAATTCACTGACGCGGAACTCGAAATTCGGCTCCTGCATGCCGGTCTTGCCCCAGATTTCCGGCAGGGTCTTGTCCAGCCCAAGGAAGTCCACCAGGCCGCCTTTGCCCAGGCTCTCGCCAATTTTGTCGCCCAGGCGCACGAAGTGGCTGGAGCCGCCGGCAAAACTCAGGAAGTCCTTGGCAATGGTCATGCGCTGGGCTGGCGTTTCACCGAGCTTGCCGCCTTTGCCGACCAACTGGTAAATCCCGGAAAACAGGCTTACACCGGCCCCCAGCGAGCCGAGGATGCCCTTGCTGTTGAGGGTGTTGAACACCTCGCCGAGCATGCCGCGATCCGCCACGGGAATGTAGGGTTTGCTCAACGCGGTTTTCAGGTCGGTTTCACTGATCACGCCGTTTTTCTTGTACACGTCGCCCAGCTCTTCAAGGGCCTTGGTGACGGCGGCGGATTTTTCCTTGCCTTGCAGGCCTTCGTTGAGGAATTTTTCCAGGGTTTCCTGAGTGCGACGCGGCAAGTCCAGGACGTTGCCCTTGAGCACGCCTTTGAGCAGGCCGAACAAGTCCTTGGTGGCCAACTCCTTGTTCTCGTCGGAGATCTTGCTCGGGTCCGCCAGGATCGCATTGAGGTCAGTGGTCAGGCCGTCGGCCTGGATATTCTGCGCCGCCTTGCTCGCCGCCTCCGGGTCGAACAGCTGCAAGGAGGTGAGGGTGTCGCTCAGGTCTTTCTGCGCCTCGTAGGTCTTGCCCTGGCTCTGCAGGTCCTTGAGGTACAGCACGTATTCCGGGTTGGAGGTGAGGTCCAGCAGCTTCTGCTTGATCTCGTCCTTGTTCGGCAGTTTGTTGATCGCCTCGTCCATCTTCGACTTGTAGTCGGCCTGCACGGTAGGGTCGTTGAACAGTTCACCGATCTGCTTTTGCACGGCCTTGCCGTCGATGATGTCGTGCATGTCGGCCGAGGTCAGCTCGGTCTGCTTGTCATCGAACTCACGCCAGGTGGTGTTGAACGGGCGCTTGGCTTCCTCGTAGCCGGTGATGCCATGGCCGTTCTGGTAGGCGGCTTGGGCTTCGAGGGCACGTACCAGCTTGGCTCGTGGGTCGTCCTTGGGAATCGAGCCGTCCTTCACGCCCGCACGGTAGGTGTCGATCAATTGGGTGGTGGCCAGTTCGCTGACGCTGAGGGTCGGCGACTTGTCATCCTTTTCATCGGCGTGCACGCCGGTGTCCATGTTCAGCACATCCAGCTCATCGGCCTTGGGCAGGTTGTGCTTGGCGCGGGTGTCGTCCACCGAACTGGCGCTGGAAGCTTCCCACTTGGCGGCCACATCGTCGTAGAGCTGCGGGCTGAGTTCCTTGGAGACGATCACCTTGCCTTCGCTGGTTTCGTAGCGAATCAGGCCATCGCCCAGCTCATCCGGGGAGCCGAAGGTGATGTCGGTGTTCTTCAGGAAGTCGTTCGGCCCGGCCAGCTTGTAGCCTTCGCCCTCGCTGGTGTGGATTTTTGCCCAGGTTTCGTTGGCGGTGGCGACGCGTTTGAACAGCTCGGGGCTGACGTCGGACGACACCACCACCTTGGTGCCGTCATGCAGTTCGTAGGTGAGGATGTGGTCTTTCTGGTCGTTGTTCCAACTGAAGTTCTTGTAGTCGTTCAGGCCCGGCACCGGCGTGTTGGCATCCGCCAGCACCGCGCCGTTATTGAGTTCGCCTTCCACCACGGCTTTCTTGCCGGGGTCGGTATAGACTGCATGCAGGCCCGCCAGGTAGTCGAATAGCTTGGGGTTGTCATCGCGGGCCACGACCATCTTCTGGCCGTTGCTTTCAAAGCGGATCAAGCCTGGGCCGACTTCATCGACAGGGCCAACGGCGGTGCCGCCGTAGGGTGGCCACACCTCATTGTCACTGGCGCGCTTGTAGCCGGCGTCTTCACTGGTCGCCAGGCCGGTGAAGCTTTCATAGGCTTCCTTGGCCTTCTGGAACGCCTCGGGGTTGTCGCGCTGGCTGATAACGACCTTGGTGCCGTCCTGGGTTTCGTAGCGGATCACGCCCGGGCCGGTTTCATCCGGTGGGCCGAGGGATTTGTAATCGGCGAGTTTCGCCGGCGCGCTGCCGTCGGCACCGAGGCTCTGGTAGCCAGCGTTCTGGCTGGCGACCACGCCGGAGAGCGACTTGAAGTCCTGGCTGACCTGCTTGAACAGCTCGGGGCTGTCCTGCTCGCTGACGATGACTTTCTTGCCGTCCTGGGTCTCATAGCGAATCAACCCGGGGCCGACCTCATCGGGTGGGCCGATGGCCTTGTAGTCAGCCAGGGCAGGGGGTGCGGCGGCATCCTTGGCGGCCAGTTCATAGCCGTCCTTTTTGCTCGCATCCAGCCCGGACGGCGTCTTGTCGTGGGCCTCGACCTTTTTGTTATTGGCGCTGTTCTTGAGCAGCACGTGAAACGGCGCGCCGGACTTGGGTGGCGTGCGGGGAAGGGCTTTGGGGTCGGACGAGCGATCGAGGGGCTGGGTCGTCATGCCATGGAACTCCTGCTGTTGCCGATTGCGGCGGTCGGCAAAAACAGTAACAGCAGGGGTTCGGCGCTCGTTGCGAAAAGTTGTGAATTAGGCCTGGCGGTGGCGCAGGGCGCGCTCCATGCGCTGCAGACCTTCTTCCAGCATCGCCCGTGGGCAGCCGAAGTTCAGGCGCACGAACTGTTGGCTGTCGTCGCCGAATTCGATACCCGCGCTCAAGCCGACCTTGGCCTGTTCGAGGAAAAACTGCTGCGGGTCATCCAGGCCCAGGGCGCTGCAGTCGAGCCAAGCCAGGTAGGTGCCTTGCGGCGCTTGCATGACCACGCCGGGCAGGCGGGTTTGCACGGCGTCGAGCAGGTAGTCGCGGTTGGCTTGCAGGTACTGCACCAGTGCATCGAGCCAGTCAGTGCATTCGCTGTAGGCGGCGCGGGTGGCTTCCAGGCCCAGGGGGCTGACGCTGTCGACCATGCCGCACCGGGCCTGGTTGAAGCGCTCGCGGATCTCGGCGTTCTGCACCACGGCGAAGCAGGTCTTCAGGCCGGCGACGTTATAGGCCTTGCTCGCCGACATCAGCGTGATGGTGCGCTGGGCGATCTCGGGGCTGAGACTGGCGGTGGGGATATGGCGGCGGCCGTCGAAGCACAGTTCGGCGTGGATTTCATCGGAGATGATCAACGCACCGTGTTCCAGGCAGGCATTGGCCACGGCCAGCAGTTCTTCGCGGGGGAAGACTTTGCCCACGGGGTTGTGCGGGTTGCTCAGCAGCAGCGCGCCGGCGCCGTTCAGTGCCTGGCGCAGGGCCGGCATCGGCGTGACGTACTCACCGTTGAGCGGCTCGAAGGGCACCTCGATGCGCGGCAGGTTCCAGTGTGCCGGCGCCAGGCGGATTGGCCGGTAGTTAGGGGTTTGCAACACCACCGCCTGGCCCGGCTGCACAAATGCGTGCAGCGCCATGTTGAAGCCCGGTTCTACGCCCGGCAGGAACAGCAACTCTTCCGGCTGCACGCGCCAGGCGTACTTGTTCCACAGGTCGGCAATGATCGCCTCGCGCACATCCGGCCCCGCGACGCTGTAGCCCAGCACCTGTTGGTCGAGGCGTGCGTGCAGGGCCTTCAGCACGGCGGGTGGGGCGGCGATGTCCATGTCGGCGATCCACATCGGCAAAACGTCTTGCGGGTAGCGGTTCCACTTGGTGCTGCCGGTGCCGAGGCGGGGGTGGATCGTGTCGAAATCAAAGCTCATGGGGGGCTCGTATCAGGGCGTCAGGCGCAGGAATGGCGCTGATTCTAGCGCCATTATTTTTATAGGCCAGAGCTGATTGCCACCGACAGTTGCCGATGGGCCTGTTCCAGGGCGCGGTTGACGGCTTCCTCGCCCCGCACCATGGCTGGCAGGTACACGAAATCTACCGAATGGATGCCCACTGTCGCCAGGATGGCGGTCAGGTAGGGCGTGAGAAAGTCCGGCTCATGGCCCTTGCGGGCGTTACCCGAACTGACCAGCACAAAGGTGCGTCGATCCTGCAGCAAGCCGACTTTGGCAAACTGCGCATTCACCGTGAAACTGCGCTGGATGCGCACCACATGGTCGATCCAGGCCTTGAGCGCCGCCGGCACGGTGAAATTATGCACCGGGGTGCACAGGATCAGCAGGTCGCAGGCTTCCAACTCCACGATCAACTGTTCCGAGAGAGCCGTGGCGCTGCTGGTGATTGCGCCGGGGGTGGTCAGCGCGTTGGCATATTCACGGGTCAAGGGCGGCAGTGCCTGGGCGCCGTAGTCACGCTCGGTCACCTCGGCGTCGGGGACCAGGTCGCGCAACAAGGCGCGGGCCAGTTTGAAGGTTTGCGCGGCTTTGCCGTGGGGGCTGAAACTGAGGAGCAGGGCGCGGGTCATTGGCTCAGGTCCTGGGAAAAGTGCATGCCCAGGGGCAGCAGGCCCTGGCGGAAATAGAAGCGCTGGGCCAGGGACATGTGCATGCCGGTGTCCAGCACCAGCCAGCGATAGCCGCGGGTGCGGGTTTCTTCGCGTACGCGGTCGAGCAGTTGTTCGCCCAGGCGGCGACGTTGTTGTGTGGCGTCTATTACCAGGTCATCCACGTAGATGAAGCGGCCATACAGGGTGTTTTCGGTTAGCCGATAGCCGGCCAGGCCTATTACCTTGCCGTGCTCTTTTGCTGCGAGCAGGTGATAGCCGTTTTGCCGTTGGCGCTGGATTTGTGCGGCGAACGTGGGGGCGTCGGTGAGGTGGGGGCGCAGTTGGTGCATTACTGGGAAGCTGGCGATGAGGTCGGCGTCGGATTCCAGGTGGGCGAATTCGGTGTGGTCATTCATGGTGGGGGCTTTGTGTGGTGAGGGATATGCCATTGTTGTGGGTATGGCTGAGGTGGGACAGGGGCATGATTGGACATGTGGGTTGGGGCATATCCGTTATTTAGGTAACGGCTGGTATTGGTTCCGCCCTTACGGCGGGTCACTTTTGAAAAGAGCCCAAAAGTAACCAAAAGGCTCTTGCCCCAACACTCGGCACCTCGCCTAGGCTCGGTGTGCCCTCACTCCGGCTTGAATCCGTGGGCCGCCGTCATGTGCCATCCTTGGCCCAGGACGGCTAACCCGGCGTCCTGCCGGGTTACCCACGGATTCAAGCCTGCGTTCGGCCAGCGTGTTTAACGGGGCGCCTCAGATCAAGATCAAGATCAAGAGCGACTCGCTTCGCATCGTGGATACGCGGTCCACTGTAGGAGCCGGCTTGCCGGCGAAAAACGTGATACCGCCGCGTTTATCCAGATGTCCCCGCATTATCGTTAACGACCATCGCCGGCAAGCCGGCTCCTACAGGACCGCGTTTGCCTTTGCTCTACACCACTCAAGCCGGCTGTCAGGCCGCTGTGCTCTTGCTTTTTGATTTTGATCTTAGGCGCCCCGTCAAACACGCTGGCCGGAATTCGACAGGGATTTGGGGGGTAAACCGGCAGGGATGCCGGTTTAGCCGCCCCGCGCCATGGATGGCGCGTGGCGGCGGCCCCCCAAATCTCTGTCGGATTACGGGCATACCGAGCCTAGGCGAGGTACCGAGTGTTGGGGCAAGAGCCCTTTGGTTACTTTGGGGCTTTTCCAAAGTGACCCGCCGTAAGGGCGGAACCCATATCAGCCATCACCCAAATAACGGATATGCCCCCAATCACAACCCCTGACTCCCCCGAATCAAATCATAAGCCTTACGCGCAATCGGATTCGCCGTATTCGGCCGAATCCAAAGGTAATACGTCACCTCCGGCAACCGCGGCAACCCATCCGTCTCCCCCAGCACCCGCATATCCGGCCCCAACATCTCCATACTCCGCGGCGTCACCCCCAACCCCGCGCGCGTGGCGGCCTTGATACCGATGAGGTTCGAAGCCAGATACGCCTGCCGCCAAGGAATATTCGCCCGCTCCAACGCCTCCAACGCATAACGCCGATAAATGCTCGGCTCATCCACCAGAATCAACGGCAACGGCTCACTCGCCTGGTGAATGTACTGCGCAGAACAAATCCACCACACCGGCGACGTGCGCAACGCAAACCCCTCAAGGTTCGGATCAGACCGCGTAGAAATCACCATATCCACCTTGCCCCGATGCAAGTCATCCATCAAAAACGGACTGCGCCCCACATCAATCTCCAACCGCAAACGCGGCGCCGAGCGGGCGATGTGACTGAGGATCGGCGGCAATATCGTGTCAGCAATATCGTGCGGTGAGCCAATGCGCAACACACCACTCAAGCTGCTCTCACGCAGCGAATTCAACGCATCGTCATTCAACGAAAGCATCTGCCGTGCATGGCGCAGCAACTGCAAGCCAGGCTCGGTCAGTTGCTTCTGCCGGCCACGTTTCTCGAACAGACTGACCCCCACTTGCTGCTCCAGACGCTGCATATGCTGGGTCACGGACGATTGGGTGCGCGCCAGGTGCATGCCGGCGCCGGCGAAGCTGTGGTGGTCGACCACGGCAATGAAGGTACGCAGCAGTTCAAGGTCAAGGGTCGACATGGCCGGCTCCAGAGGCGGTTTTTATATCAAGGGCGTGAAGTTAAACATTACAGATATTTATGTATTGGTGAAGCGTAATTTTATAGAGCCCAACAAAACATGGTTTATGCCGTAAATGAAGGTCGTGCGTATACGGCAAGTTATAACGATATGAGATATTTGCATTTCCGTTGCCCCCGCACTCTCCCTAGCATGCCCCTCCATCAGGTCGGGGTACGCCGATCACTTGCCAGGGGGAAGTCCAATGAAGTTGAACAAATGGTTGCCGGTGGCCCTCGGGTCGATCATCGCGTTGGGCGGCAGCGTGGCGGCGCAGGCCGACGCGACCCTGGACAAGATCGAACAGCGCCACGTGCTGGTGGTCGGCGTGTTGTTGTCTGGCGGGCCATTCGGTAGCATCGATCCGGCCACGCAAAAGCCCAAGGGCCTGAACGTCGACCTGGCCAACGAGCTGGGCCGTCAACTCAAGGCTGAGGTGCAACTGGTGCCGGTACTGCCCGCCAACCGTGTGCAGTTCCTGCAGCAGGGCAAGGTCGACCTGTTGATCGCCAATATGGAATGGACCGCCGAGCGCGGTGAGATCCTCGGCTTTGTGCCGACCCCGTTCTACCGCATCGGCGGCGCCGCTGCGGTGCTCAAGGACAGCAAGATCGCCCGCTGGGAAGACCTCAAGGATCAACCCGTGTGCACCTCCCAGGGCAGCAGCTACGTGAAGCCGCTGACCGAGTTCGGTGCACAACTCAAGGCGTTCAAGAGCTCTTCGGAATCGCTGCTGGCCCTGCGTGGCAACAACTGCGTGGCGGCGGTGCATGACTCTACCCTGATCAATCCGCTGATCAACGACAGCGCCGAGTGGAAGGACTACCGCGTGATCGGCCCGGAACTCAACCCGGCGCCTTCGGTGATCTGGACCCGTCGCGGTGAAAGCGACACCCAGGCCAAACTCGATCCGATCGTCAAGGAACTGCACCGCAGCGGCTGGCTGATCGACGCCCAGACCCGCAACCGTATCAGCCCGGCATCGCCTGCGCTGGTGGAATTGCAGCAACAGTTCAAGGGCGCCTGACATGCATTTCAAGACCCTCACAGCACTCGGCCTGGCCTTGTGCGCAGGCTTCGCCCATGCCGACGCCACCCTCGACAAGATCCAGCAACGCCACGCCATCAGCGTTGGGGTGATCCTCAGCGGTCCGCCATTCGGCACCCTCGACCCCAAGACCGGTGAACACCTGGGCTACAACGTCGAACTGGCCAAGGGCATCGGCGCGGCGCTGGGCGTCGAAACCAAGACCGTTTCGGTGCTGGCGCCCAACCGCGTGCAGTTCCTGCAGCAGGGCAAGGTCGACATCCTGATCGCCAATATGCAGTTCACCGAAGAGCGCGCCGAGATCCTCGATTACGTGCCCACGCCGTACGAAGAAGTGGGCGGCGCGGCACTGATTCGCAAAGGCGCCGGCATCAAGCAGTGGGCCGACCTCAAGGACAAGCCGGTGTGCGTGTCCCAGGGCAGCAACTTCATTAAGCCGTTGCAAGAGACCTACGGCGCGCAGATCAAGGCCTTCCGCAGCCAGTCCGAGTCGCTGCTGTCGCTGCGTGGCAATGGCTGCGTGGCCGCGGTGCACGTCAGCCCGACCATGCACGCGCTGCTCAGCGATGCGGAGTGGGCGGGCTACGAGATCCCGTTGCCGGGCGACCTGATCCCGTCCAACTCGGTGATCTGGATCCGCAAGGGCGAACACGACACCCAGGCCAAGCTCGATGCCATCGTCAAGGGCTGGCATAAAAGCGGTTTCCTGATTGCCCTCGGCGAGCGTACCGGCATGGCGCCGTCCCAGGCCCTGCGTGATCTGCATGAGCTATACAGCCATGAGTGATGCGCTGTTCGCCACCTTGCAACAGCTGCTCGGCGCAGACCATGTGCAAACCAGCGAGGCAGCGGCGCATTACCTGACCGACAAGCAGGGCCGCTACACCGGTCAGGTGGTTGCGGCGGTGCACCCGGCCAACACCGAAGAAGTGGCTGCGGTGGTGCGTGCCTGCGTGGCTCTGAAGGCACCGATCGTGGTGCAGGGTGGCAACACGGGCCTGATGGCCGGCGCCACACCGGATGCCAGCGGGCGTTCGGTGCTGCTGTTGCTGGACCGCATGAACCGCGTGCGCACGGTGGATACCGACAACGACACCCTCACCGTGGAAGCCGGCTGCATCCTGCAAAACGTTCAGAACGCGGCCCGCGCAGCCGATCGCCTGTTTCCGCTGAGCTTGGGTGCCGAAGGCAGTTGCACCCTTGGCGGCAACCTCGGCACCAATGCCGGCGGTACCGGCGTGCTGCGGTATGGCAACACCCGCGAGCTGACCCTGGGCCTGGAAGTGGTGACCGCCGAAGGCGAGATCTGGCACGGCCTGCGCGGTCTGCGCAAGGACAACACCGGCTACGACCTGCGCGACCTGTACATCGGCAGCGAAGGCACGCTCGGCATCATCACCGCTGCGACTTTGAAATTGTTCCCGCTGCCCAAGGCCCAGGCCACTGCGCTGCTGGCGTTTGACGAACTCGCCCAGGCCGTCGCCTTTCTGTCCCATGCCCGTGCCGGTTTCGGTGCGAACCTGACCGCCTTCGAACTGCTCACCGCCGATTGCCTGGCCCTGCTGCGCGATCAATTCCCGGAAGGCCCACAGCCGTTCAAGTCCGCGAGCCAGCCCTGGTTCGCCTTGATCGAACTCTCCGACAACCACGGCGAAAGCCATGCACGCGAAGCCTTCGAGCAAGTCTTGGGGGATGCCTTCGAACAGCAGTTGATCAGTGATGCCCTGATCGCCGAAAGCCTGGCGCAAAGCGAAGCCCTGTGGCAGCTGCGCGAGAACATGAGCGAGGCGCAAAAGCGTGCCGGGCGCAACATGAAGCACGATATCTCAGTGCCGATTTCCCAGGTGGTGGCCTTCGTGGCCCATACCGATGCGTTGTTGCAGCAGCACTTCCCCGGTGTGCGCAACTTCACTTTCGGTCACCTCGGTGACGGCAACCTGCATTACAACGTGGCCCATCCGCTGGGTTCGACCGTAGAGGCGCATATGGCGCACTACGCCGAGCTGAGCGCCCTGGTGCACGACAGCGCCCATGCCCATGGCGGCTCGATCAGTGCCGAGCACGGTATCGGCCAGCGCAAGGTCGGCCTGCTTGGCCGCTATAAAAGCCCGGTGGAGCTGGACCTGATGCGCCGCATCAAACAGGCGCTCGACCCGCACAACCTGCTCAACCCCGGCAAAGTCCTTGAGGTACAGCCATGACCCTTCGCCTGTCCCAACGCGTGCAGCGGGTGTCGCTGTCCGCCAACGCTGCGGCCAAATCCCGCGCGACTGAATTGCGCGAGGCGGGTCGCGATATTCTCGACCTCACCACGGGCGAGCCGGACTTCGACACACCGGAACACATCAAGCAGGCCGCCTACAAGGCCATTGCAGGCGGAGCCACCAAGTACACGCCGACGCCGGGCGTGAAGGCCTTGCGCGTCGCGGTGCAGCGCAAGCTGGCCGAAGAGAACCACCTCGACTATCCGCTGGCGTCCATCGTGATCGCCAACGGCGCCAAGCAGATCATCTTCAATGCCTTTGCCGCCACTCTGGACGACGGCGACGAAGTCCTGGTGCCGACGCCGTACTGGCCGTCATTCCCCGACAGCGTGCGCTTCAATGGCGGTGAGCCGGTCTTCATCGAATGCGGGCTGGAGCAGGGCTGCAAGCTGCTGCCGGCGCAGCTGGAACAACACATCAGCGCACGCACGCGCTGGCTGATCCTCAACGGCCCCGGCAACCCCAGTGGCGCGGTGTACAGCGACACCGAGTTGCGCGAGTTGGCCGAGGTGCTGCGCCGTCACCCCCAGGTGCTGGTCCTGCTGGATGAACTCTACGAACACATCCGCTTCGACGGCCGCCCTGCGCAAAGCCTGCTGAACGTCGCGCCGGACTTGCTCGACCGCTGCCTGCTGGTGGGTGGCGTGTCCAAGACCTACGCCATGACCGGCTGGCGCATTGGCTTTGGGGCGGGGCCGAAAATCCTGACTGAGGCCATCGCGGTGGTGCAATCGCAATCCACTTCTGGCGCTTCCTCGGTGGGCCAGGCCGCTGCATTGGCGGCTTACAACGGCGGGCTGGATTTCCTCGCCGAGCAGGTCGCCGCGTACCAGTTGCGCCGGGACATTCTGGTGGCGGCGCTGAGCAACGTCGACGGCCTGGAAGTGCTCGAACCCCAGGGCGGTTTCTTTGTCTTTGTGCGCTGCGCCGGGTTGCTGGGGCGTGTGCGTCCGGACGGCCAGCGCATCGACAACGATGGTGATGTGGTGGCGTGGCTGCTGGAGGAGGGCGTAGCCGGTGTGGCCGGCAGTGCCTATGGCCTGTCGCCGTGGTTCCGCCTATCCATCGCCACCGCGACCGACAGCGTTGCCGAGGCTGGGCGGCGTATCGCAAGCGCCTGCGGAAAGTTGCAATGATGGAGCTTTTTGTCCATTGGGCTGCGGGTATTGGTCTCAACTACAACTTCCTGTTGGATGCCTACCAGCGCGGCACCCTGGTCCAGGGCGCGCTGACCACCGGCCTGCTGTGCCTGTTCACCATTATTGGCAGCCTGCTGGCGGGCATCACCCTGGCGGCGATGCTGACCTCGGGCAACCCGTGGCTGGCCAAACCGGCGCGGGTGTTCGTCGAAGTCACGCGCAACACGCCAACCCTGGTGCAGCTGTACTGCGCGTTTCTGGTGCTGAACATGCTGCTGACCCAGGCGGTCGGCGCGGCCAACCCGCTGACGCCGTTTGCCTGGGTGGTGATCGTGATTTCCCTGCACAAAGGCGCGTTCCATGCCGAGGCCTTGCGCGCCGGCATCGAGGCAGTGCCTGCCGTGACCCTGGAAGCTGCCAGTTCCCTGGCTTTCAGCAGCCGCCAGTTGCTGTGGAATGTGCAGTTGCCACTGGCGTTGCGCTTTGCCTTGCCGTCGCTGATCAACAACCTGATCGACTTGGTGAAGATGACCGCCGTGGCCTCCGCCATTGCCGTGGGCGATATCACCTACGCGGCCATCATGATCTGGACCCAGAGCGATAACGTGTTGGAACTGATGATCCTGATCCTGAGCTTTTTCGGCCTGCTGAGTTTTATCGTCAATTGTGTGGGGCGCTGGCTTGAAGCGCGCCTGAGGATGCCCGGCTATGGCCATTGATTCATTCCCGGTGCTGTCGGCGTTGCTGCAATGGTCGCCGGCGCTGGTGGCCGGTTTCGGCCAGAACATCCTGATCAGCGTGGTGGCGATTGCCCTGGGCTCGGTGCTGGGCTTGTTGATCGGTGCGTTGGCCTTGTCGCCTCTGGGCTTTGTCGCGCGGCTGTGGGTGCAGGTATTTCGCAACGCGCCGTGGCTGGTGCTGATCTATTTCACCACCTACGTGTTCCCGTTCGAGATCCACATCGGCAGCAGCTACGTGTCGTTCCCCGATTGGGTCAAAGTCACCATCGGCCTGGCGTTGCCGGCCAGCGCCAACGTGGCGGAGATCTTTCGCGGGGCCATCGGCTCGATCCCCAGCACCCAGTGGGAAGCCGCACGTTCGCTGGCCTTCACCCGTGGCCAGTTGTTCCGTTCGATCATCCTGCCGCAGTGTTTCAAGCGCATGTTGCCGCCGTGGATGAACCTGTATGCGGTGGTCACCATGGGCACCGCGCTGGCTTCGCTGGTGGGCGTGCATGACGTGATCGACACCGCGCAGATCGCCAGCAACACCGTGAACATGACCGGTTTTACCGTGGTGATTTACCTGAGCCTGCTGGTGCTGTTCTTTGCCTATTGCTACCCGATTTCCCGTCTCACCCAACACCTGGAGCGCCGTTATGCCTTCTATTGAACCCTTGGTGAGCCTGCGGGACGTGCACCTGTCGTTCGGCGCCAACCCGGTGCTCAAGGGCATCGACCTCGACGTGCTGCGCGGCCAGGCCGTGTCGATCATCGGTCCGTCGGGCTCGGGCAAATCGACAATCCTGCGTTGCATCACCGGGCTGTTGCAGCCCCAGCGTGGCAGCATCCGCGTGGGTCAGACCCAGGTCGACACCCTGGCCCAGGAGGCCCAGCGCATCGAACTGCGCAAACGCGTCGGGTTTGTGTTCCAGCAGTACAACCTGTTCCCGCACTTGTCGGTGCTGGAAAACCTGGTGATCGCGCCGCGCAAGGTGCTGGGCCGCAACAGAGCCGACGCCGAGAAAGACGCCCGTGCATTGCTCGCCAAGGTGCGCATGGAGCACAAGGCCGACGCCTATCCCGGCCAGCTCTCCGGCGGCCAGCAACAACGCGTGGCGATTGCTCGCGCGTTGGCGATGCGCCCGGAGCTGATCCTGTTTGACGAAGTGACCTCGGCCCTCGACCCGGAAACCGTCGGCGAAGTGCTGACGGTGATCCGCGAGTTGACCGAGGAGGGCATGACCTGCGTGCTGGTCACCCATGAAATGCGCTTCGCCGAAGAGATCAGCGACGTGGTGTATTTCACCGAGAACGGCGTGATTGTCGAGCATGGCAGCGCCGCGCAGATCTTCCAGAACCCAACCAGCGAACGCACCCAGACGTTCCTGCGTCATGCCTTGGGCGATTCGGGGCGCCGTGGCCCCATCGCTCACGACCCGTACCTGTTGACCAATTTGAGCCGTTACAGCCTGTCTGTCTGATAAGAGGAAATTCGTGATGAGTATCGAAAACCGTGCTGCTGTTATCGAGGCGTTCTTGCAGCAGATCCGCGTGATCAACCAACGCGGCGTAGACCGCGCGGCCCTGGCAGAAATCGTTGGCCTGCTGGAAAACCTCGCAGAACGTCGCGACCTGTTCAACTTCGACGCATTCCCCGCGCCGGTGCCGGGTCAAGGCAGCACTGCGTTTCGCTATCGCCTGAACGATGACGGCAATACGCCGACCCTGTACCTGAACTCGCTGTTGCCGGGCAAAAGCACGATCCCGCACAACCACGAGACCTGGGCGATCATCAGCGCCATCGAAGGCCAGGAGATCAACTACGTCTACGCGCGCAACGACGAAGGCCGCGAGCCGGGGTTCACCACCCTGAGCCTGGAAAAGGAAGTGATCGTGCAACCGGGCACGTCAATCTCGTTCCTCGGTGAGGACCTGCATGGCATCAAGGTTGAGGGTGAGCAGGCGACGTTGCATTTCCATCTGTACGGCTTGCCGCTGGAGTCCCTGAACGGCCGGTATGGCGTGGAAGCGGACGGTCGCATCCTCAACTACAACGCCTCGCAGATGGCGCCGTCTATCAAGGCTTACGCATAAAACCCTTGTAGGAGCCGGCTTGCCGGCGATGGCGTCCGATGGGCCACCACCTGGCTTACTGGCGCTATCGCCGGCAAGCCGGCTCCTACTGGGGACGGAGGGGTTTTTATGATTGATCTGTATTACTGGCCGACGGGCAATGGGTTGAAAGTCGGCATCCTGCTCGAAGAGCTGGGCGTGGAGTATCGCCTGGTGCCGGTGAATATCCGCGAAGGCCAGCAGAAGCATGCCGATTTCCAGCGCATCAGCGCCAATGGGCGGATCCCGGCGATTGTCGACCATCGTCCTGACGCGCCACTGAGCCTGTTCGAATCCGGTGCGATCCTCAATTACCTGGCCGACAGCGCCGGGCAGTTCTTGCCACCAGCGGGCACCGCCGAGCGGCAAAAAGTGCAGGAATGGCTGTTCTGGCAGGTGGGGCATATCACCCCGTACTTGAGCCAGTTGCAGGTGTTCAAGGAGAAGGCGCCGGCGCCGATTCCCTTCGCCCTCGACCTGCTGAACGCCGAAGCCACGCGCCTGTATCGGGTGCTCGAACAGCGCCTGGCCGAAGTGCCCTACGTGGCGGGTGAATACTCGGTGGCAGACATGGCGATCTTCCCGTGGATCCAGCCGCTGCGACAGGGCCAGGTATTGACGGACTACCCGCATATCCAGGCCTGGCGTGAGCGCATCAAGGCGCGGCCAGCGGTGCAGCGTGCCTATGCCAAGGGGCGCGAAGTGGCGGCGGGCGAGCGTTCGTTGGCGTTGCAGTAACTCTTATTCTTACTTTGTTGGGACTTCCATGAGCCAGACCATCACCCCAAGTCAACTGCAGCAATGGCTGTTCGACGGGCAGGAAATCGCTGTATTCGACGTGCGCGAACACGGGCAATACGGGGAAGCCCACCTGTTCCATGGGGTGAACCTGCCCTATAGCCGCCTGGAGCTGGAAGTACGCCGCCTGGCGCCCAATCCGCAGGTGCGCCTGGTGATCTATGACCAAGATTGCGGTGATGTGGCGGCGCGTGCGGCCGCGCGTTTGCAGGCGCTGGGTTATCGCCGTGTGCATGTGCTGGAAGGTGGCGCGGACGGTTGGCAGGCAGCCGGCTTGCAGCTGTTTGCCGGGGTGCATGTGCCGTCCAAGGCCTTTGGCGAGTTGGTCGAAGAGGCCAGCCACACGCCGCATGTGACTGCTCGGCAATTGGCGGACTGGCAAGCGCGCGGCGAACCGTTGGTGGTGCTGGACGGCCGGCCGTTCGACGAGTACCGCAAGATGACCATCCCCGGTTCCATCTGCTGCCCCAACGGCGAGCTCGGTTACCGTGTGCACGACCTGGTGCCGGACGACAGCACGCCTATCGTGGTCAACTGCGCGGGCCGTACCCGCAGCATTATCGGCGCGCAGACGCTGATCAACCTGGGGCTGAAGAACCCGATCTACGCGCTGGAAAACGGCACCCAGGGCTGGTACCTGGAGGACTTGCAACTGGAGCACGGCAGCACGCGGCGATATGCCGACCGGGTCAGCACCGACCTGGCCCAGCAGCGCCAGGCCGCACGCCAGCTGGCCGAACGGGCAGGGGTGGTGACGGTTGCGGCGGACCAGGTGCGTCAGTGGGCTGATGACGCGCAACGCAGCCTGTTCCTGTGTGATGTGCGCACCGCTGAAGAGTTTGCCACCGGCAGCCTACCGGGCGCGCAACATACGCCGGGCGGGCAGTTGATCCAGTCCACCGACCTGTACATCGGCGTGCGCCAGGCGCGCATTGTGCTGGTGGACAGTGATGGTGTGCGTGCACCGATTGTTGCCAGTTGGCTGCGCCAGTTGGGGCATGAGGCGTATGTACTGAACGGTGGAGTCGACAGCGGCCTGGTGTTGCCGGTGTTGCAACCGGTGGCCTATGAGCCGCTGCCGTTGATCAATGCCCAGGCGCTGGCCCTTGAATTGAACGATGTGAACCTGATCGACTTGCGCCCGAGCATGGCGTTTCGCAAAGGCCATATTGCAGGTTCGCGCTGGTCGATTCGCCCGCTGCTCAAAACCGACCATCGCCCGTTGGTGCTGGTAGCGGATGATCCTGCGTTGGCGGCCTTTGCTGCCGAAGGCCTGTCGGCACAAATGCTCGACGGCGGTGTTGCCGCCTGGGCCGCCGCTGGCCTGCCGGTGACTGAAGACCCGCAAAACCCGCCCGACGCGCAGTGCATCGACTTCCTGTTCTTTACCCATGACCGCCACAGCGGCAACAAGGACGCCGCACGCCAATACCTGGCCTGGGAAATCGGCCTGTTGGCGCAAATGAGCACGGCGGAAATCGCCAGCCTCAAGCCGTTGGCCGCGCCATCGCGGGTGCGCACCCGGCTGATCCACGCGGCCCGCACCGAAAAAGGCCATGGCGGCCGTGCGGTCAACGTGCCGATCACGCGCGTGAGCACCGTGCTGTTCGACAACCTGGCGCAGATGCGCGACGCCCGTGCCCGCCGTGACAGCGAGCGGGTGCTGACCTACGGTGCGCGCGGCAACCCGACCTCCCACGCCCTCGAAGACCTGGTCACCGAGTTGGAAGGTGGCTACCGCGCGCGTCTCTATGGCACCGGTCTGGCGGCCGCTGCCCAGGTGTTCCTGGCCTACCTGCGCCCCGGCGATCATGTGTTGATCACCGATGCGGTGTATTCGCCGGTGCGCAAGTTGGCCCGCGAGTTCCTGCAGCCATTCGGGATCGAGGTCGGGTATTTCTCCCCCGACGGCCAAGACCTGCAAGCGCAGTTGCAAGCCAATACCAAGCTGGTCTACGCCGAAGTGCCAGGTTCGCTGCTCTATGAATTGTGCGACCTGCCGGCGATGGCTGCCTTGTGCAAGCCGCGCAATATCCTGCTGGCCGTGGACAACACCTGGGGCTCGGGCTACCTGTACCGGCCGCTGGCGCTGGGCGCGGATATTTCCATCATGGCCCTCACCAAGTACCTCGGCGGCCACAGCGATGTGATGATGGGCAGCGTGACCACCACCCAGGCAGCCTGGCCGGCGCTGGGCCGCATGAGCGACACCTTTGGCAATGCCGTGAGTGCCGACGATGCCTACCTGATCCTGCGCGGTGCGCGCACCCTGGCGTCGCGCCTGGATGTGCATGAGCGCCAGGCCCTGGACATTGCGTTGTGGCTACAGGCTCAACCCCAGGTCAAGCGCGTGTTCCATCCGGCATTGCCTGGCCACCCTGGTCACGCGTTGTGGCGTCGGGATTTCACCGGCAGCAACGGTTTGCTGTCATTTGAACTGAACAGCCGTGAACCGGCCTACGTCGAGCGTTTTATCGACGGCCTGCAACTGTTCGGGCTGGGTGCTTCATGGGGTGGCTATGAAAGCCTGGTCACCGTGGCCGATACCCAGGACTGCGACAGCGCGGCGGACCGTGCGCTGAACCCGGTGGTGCGCCTGCATATCGGCCTGGAGGATGTGGCGGCGTTGATCGAGGACCTGCAGCGCGGGTTTGCGTTGGCAGGGTGAAGGGAGCGCGCTCCCACGCAAGGTGGGAGCGCGCAACCGGTCAGTGCTTGACCGGCGTCGGCAGGGTCACTAGGTTGACGTAGCCATCCCAGAATTTCTTCTGGTCCACACCGAACACCACCTTGGCCTTCTGCGTGCCTACCGGGGCGCCTTTCTGGTAGCCCAGTGCGCGGCCGTAGTCGGCGCCGAAGGTGGCGTCTACATCCACCCACAAATCGCGCGATTGCGTGACAATCTCTGGGTTGACCAGGTACAGCGCCGGCAAGCTGTCCCAGGTAAAGCTATGGTAGCTAGGGTCCTTGTCGAACAACGGCCCGAACTCATGCGTGTACAGGTCGGCAATCGGGCCTTTCTGGGCGATCACGCGTTGGTACACCGCCTTGTCGAAGGTGACTTTCTCGCATACATCGTTGGGGAAGATCACGTGTTCGATCGGCGCGCGCAACACGATCTTCGCGGCCTCCGGGTCGAACCACCAATTGAATTCCGCCGCCGGCGTGGTGTTGCCCGGAATCTCCAGGGCGCCGCCCATGTACACGATGCGCTTGATCAGCGGCACGATATCCGGCGCCGAGCGAATCGCCAGGGCGACGTTGGTCAGCGGGCCGACGGCAAGGATCGTCACCTGGTGCGGGTTGGCGCGCACGCTTTGCACAATGAACTGCGCGGCCGTCTCGCTGCGCAGTTTCGTGTGCGTGGCCAGGCCATCCGGTGGCGTGACCAACTGCGCGGGCGAGGTAGGACGCGGGTTCTTGAACGCCCCTGGCCAACCGGAACCGAACAGGGCCTTTTCCGCCTCATAGGTGGCGTAGTCGTGCAGCAGCGGGTAGGCGGCGCCGGAATAGACGCCCACCTCTTTCTCCACGCCCATGCGTTCCACGGCCTTGAGGGCATCGACCTGTTCCTGGTCGACCCAGGCGTTGCCACTGACCAGGGTCATGCCCAGCAGCTCGATGCGTTTTTGCGCGTGCAACTGGGCGAGCATGATGAAGGCTTGGCCGTCATCGTTGAGCACATTGAAGTCGGTGTCGAAGATGACTTTTTCCGCGGCCTGCGCGGTGCCGGCACACAGGCCGACCGCCACAAGCAACGCACAGCGTTTCAAGAAGCCTTGCATGGTGATTCATCCGAAAAAGTTGTTGTTATCAACGGTTCACCAGTTTCGCCGGCAAGGCGATGACCAGGAAGCTGCTGAGAATCAGGCAGCCAGCGAAAAACCACAAGGCACCGGCACTGCTGCCCGTGACGTCGATCGCAACGCCCATCAACGAGTTGCTCACCAGGCCTGCGATATTCGCCACCGAGCAGGCCAGGGCAAAGCCGGTGGCCGCCGCAGTGCCTTTGAGAAAGGTCGCCGGCAGGCTGAAGAACACCGGCACCGCGCCGATGATCGCCGCCGAGGCAATCGCGAACAGCGCCACGGTGGCCGCTACGTTATGGGTAAAGAAGGTGCTGGTGGCCATGGCCGCCGCGCCGATGAAAAACGGCACGATGATGTGCCAGCGGCGTTCGCGGTGCTTGTCGGAACTGGCGCCGATCAGCAGCATGCCGAGCAGGGCGGCGACGCTTGGCAACGCGGTCAGCACGCCGATATGGAAGGTGTCGGTGACCCCGGCGTTGCGGATGAAGGTCGGCATCCAGAAGCCCATGGCATAGGCGCTGAGCAGGATCGAGAAGTCGATACCGCCGAGCATCCACACTTTGAGGTTGAAGAACCCGTCACGGAAGCTGTGCTTGCTGCCGGCGCCGTCGGCGTCATCCTTGCGCAGTTCGGTTTCCAGCAGGGCCTTTTCCTCAGCCGACAACCATTTGGCTTGCTGGTAGGTGTTGGGCAGTGCCCAGAAGGTCAGCACGCCCAGCAATACGCTGGGTACCGCTTCGATCAGGAACAGCCACTGCCAGCCGCGCAGCCCGCCCATGTGGTCGAAGTGGCCCATGATCCAGCCGGACAGCGGGCCGCCGATCACGCTGGACAGCGGCAGGCCGATCATGAACAGCGCGATGATGCGCCCGCGCCGATGGGTGGGGAACCAGGTGGTCAGGTAGTACAGCACGCCCGGCAGAAAGCCCGCCTCGGCCGCGCCGAGCAGAAAACGCAGGATGTAGAACTGGGTGGTGGAGGTGACCAGCATGGTGCAGGCCGAGAGCAGGCCCCAGGTGATCATGATGCGCGCGATCCAGATTTTCGCGCCGACCCGTTCCAGCACCAGGTTGCTCGGCACTTCGAACAGGATGTAGCCGACAAAAAACAGGCCGGCACCGAGGCCGAACGCGGTTTCGCTGAACTGCAGTTGGTCGAGCATTTGCAGTTTGGCGAAGCCGATGTTGATGCGGTCGAGGTAGGCGGCCAGGTAGCAGAAGCACAGGAACGGAATCAGTTTCCAAGTGATCTTGTGGTAAAGCGTGTTGACCGGGTCGGCGACGGTGGTCGCGGGCGCTGCATTCGCAATGGGCATTGGGTGTCTCCTGGCGGTGACTTATGGTTTTTATACAGCCGCTTTTGTTCCAGCACTTCGGAGTGCTGTAGAAGCGACTTCCAAAGGCAGTGTCAGAAGACTGAGGGCGGCGCCTGGACACGATCCATATGGACGCCGGGCATATGTGGGAGCTGGCTTGCCTGCGATAGCATCGGCGCGGTGTCACTGTTACACCGCAGCGTCTGCATCGCGGGCAAGCCCGGCTCCCACAGGGATCGGTTTCCACATTTGAATGTGTTCCAAGGCCGGGCCTCAGTTTGTTCAAGACCGCACTCTATGGCGCGGTTCTCAGTACCGTCTTATTGCTCCTTGAATTTGCGCATCGCCTCCTGCTTGCTCACTACGTCGCCATACTTGCTGTCGATATCGAACAGGTTGGCTTCATGGGGGGCCGGGTGCCGGTCGCCGACGCATTCGCGCACGACGATGGTGCGAAACCCGTGTTGCACCGCATCCACCGCCGTGGCGCGGATGCAGCCGCTGGTGGAGCAACCGGCCAGTACCACGGTGTCGATGCCCTGGGCATGCAGCATCGGCGCCAGGCTGCTGCCGAAGAACGCACTGGCGTACTGTTTGGTGATCACCACTTCATCGGCCTGGGGCAACACGTCGGCGCAGAACGCCGCCAGTGGGTTGCCTTCGACCATGTCTTTCATCACCGGGGCCTTCTTGACCCAGATCCCGCCATCGACGAAATGGCCGGGATGGTAGCGGATATTGGTGTGCACCACCGCAATCCCGTGCTTGCGTGCGGTGGCCAGCAGCTCGACGCTTTCAGCTACAGCCGTGACCACACCCGGCGCAAACAGCGGCGCGCCTTCGGTGGTGTAGCCCTGCATGAAGTCGATCATCAGCAGTGCGGCTTTCTTGCCGAAGCCGATGCGGTTGCCCCATACGCCTTGGTAGTTGGCGTCGGCGGATTGTTCACTCATCTTTCAACCCCTCATTCATGTCTGTCGTGAGCGCGCTTTTTTTGCGGCAAGCCCGCTCACCACAAAGGAACTCTCCGCTCCCGTTAATAAGCGCCGGAAAGCAGGGCGCCAGCACCGGGAACGATGGGCTCCAGGTCCAGGGCCTTGAGCATCGCGTAGGTAGTGGCGATGGCGGCGGTGAGCACCGGTTTGCCGGTTTGCGCCTCGACCTTGGCCACCACTGGCAGCGATTGCATCTGCACGCAGGCGGACAGCACGATCACATCGACACCTTCCAGGTTCATGCCGGCGACGATAGCCGGCAGGTTGGCCGGATCGTGGCGGGCCACTTCGAGGTTGTCCGGGATCTCCAGCGCACGCCAGTCCACCACCTCGAAGCCTTCTTCGCGGATGTAGTTCACCACCAGTTCGGTCAGCGGTTTCATGTACGGCGCAACAATCGCGATGCGCTTGGCGCCCATCACATTCAGGCCTTCGATCAAGGCGCCGGCGCTGGTGATCACCGGGGCGTTGGCGTCGTTGTCGGCGGTGGCTTTGCGCAGGCGTTGTTCTGAGTTGCGGTGATAACCCAGGCCCATGGCCATAATCGCCACCAGGCACGCATAACCCAGCACATCGACCTTGGCGTCGGACAGCTCGACGGCACAACGGTCGGACTCGCCGTCCATGGCCGCCAGTTCTTCCTTGCGCACTTGCTTCATGCGCATGCGGCTGGAGTGAAAGGTAAAACGCTCGGGGCGGATCGCCTGGCGTGCGGTGAGCATCGCCGGGATCTCGGTTTCCATGGTGGTGTTGGAACTGGGCACGATCTGGCCGATGCGGTAAGGCTTCTGCATGGTGGTCTCCATGGTTATTGTTCGAGGAAGTCGCCAAGGGCGTGGAAGAAACCGTCGAAGTCATCCCACGGAATCATGTGCCCGGCATTCGGAACGCGGGCCACCTGGATGGCCGGTTGCAGGTCCTGGATTTCGCCAATGTCTTCATCAAGGATCACGCCGCCGCGCCCGGCCACCATCAACAGGGCAGGGGCCTTGAGGTGGTGCAGGTCGTGGTGGAAGTCCACCGTATGGAAGTCATTGAAGGCGCGCACGATGGCGGGCTCATAGCAGGTGTGCAGCCATTCGGCGCGCAGTTGCAGTTGTTCGTCGGTCCAAGTGGCGCAGAAGGCGCGCATCGCCTCGGCGTCCATGCCCACCAGGGACTGGCGGATCGAATCGACATACCACGGCAGCTTGCTCGGGTATTCGCGTCGGCCCGGGCCGGACACCGGCGGGTCGATCAGCACCACGCGGTTGACGCCCTGGGGTTGCAGCACCGCGCTGCGCACGGCAAAGCGCGCGCCCATGGAGTGGCCCATCAAGTGGTAGCTGTGCAGGTTGAGTGCATCGGCAAAGGCACCGATGTCTGCGGCGCAGGTGTCCGCGCTGTAGTCCAGCTCGGGGCCGGTGGACGAGAGGCCGCGACCACGCACATCGAGCACGTAGGTGTCGAACTGCGCGCCCAGGCGCTCGGCCACGAAGCCCCAGGTGATCGCCGGGCTGGTGATGCCGGGGATCAGGATCAGCGCCGGGCCCTTGCCGCCGTAACGCAGGTAGTGCTGGCGAATGCCATTGGCCTGCACGTTGCCGCCGTAGAGGAAGGTGCTCACGCGGCCACCCCCGATTTGAGTTCTTGGGCGTACAGGTCATAACCGTAGACCCAGGCCGGGTCTTCCTGGGTGCGCAGCCAGGTGTTGGCGTTGGACACTGCTTGTACCCGTGATGCACGTTCCTTGCGGTTGGCTTCGTAGAGCTGGAACGCGGTGCGGTAGTCGCTGATGCCGGTTTCCTGCAGGCAGCGGGTGAGCATCGCCGCGTCTTCGATGGCCATGCCGGCACCCTGGGCCATGTGGGGCTTCATCGGGTGGCAGGCGTCGCCGAGCAGCACCAGGCGCCCACGGCTCCACAGTGGCAACGGGTTGCGGTTGCGCAGCGGCCATTTGGTCACGCTTTCGGTGGACTCGATCAGGGCCTGGACGGTGGGGTGGTAGCCCTTGAAGGCGTCGAACATCTCTTCGCGGCTGCTGTCGACGAACGCGCCCTGGAAGTCCCATTCGGCATGGGGAACGCCGGTCACGTAGTAGTACTCGTCGCGCTTGCCGGTGGTGTAATAGACCATCATGTGGCGGTCTTCGGTCCACCATTTGATGCAGTCTTCGAACTTCAGGTCGTACTTGGCCAACTGGTCGCCACGGATCAGCGCACGGTGTGCGACCCAGCCGCTGTACAGCGGTTTTTCCACGCCGAGCAGTTCTTCGCGGATCTTGGAATTGATGCCGTCGGCACCGATCACGATGTCGGCGTAGGTCACCTGGCCGTCGGCGAAGGTCAGGCGCACCTGGGTGTCGGTTTCCTCGAGGGTTTCCAGGCGCTTGTTGAAGTGCAGGGTGCCGGGCTTGAGGGTAGACATCTGCAGCGCATGCAGGTCGCCACGGTGCACGGTGATGTAGGACGCGCCGTAGCCGGTGAGCGGGATGCGCGAGAGGTAGTCGCCGGTTTCGCCGCAACGGCTGAACCAGTGCTCGGGGTGCGAGCCCATCAGGTCCAGCTGTTTTTCGATGCCCATGCGGCGGAAGATTTTCATGATGTTGGGACCCATGTGGATCCCGGCACCCAAGCGGGAAAACTCCGGCGCCTGCTCATACACATCCACGTCGAAACCAGCTTGCTGCAACAGGGTGGCAGCGGCGGCACCGCCAAGGCCGGCGCCGACGATGGCGATTTTCTGAGTGCTTCCCATGGGGCGTGTTCCTCTCTCTTTTTGATTTTCGGCGGCGTCTGTCCGCAAGGTTTTTAAAGTGTATACGCTCATTTTTTGAAATGGGAAGCCTGTCTCTGCAAATTTATTTTTTGGTCATAGTTATCCCGTGTAACGTGATGTAGCCAATAAATACTGGGGTTGTTTCGATAGGTAACGTTTTGGCGCGCCGCTTGCAGTCTGTCTGCAATTCGGGTCTTATCGTTATTAAATGGCGTGTACGCTATAAAAATGCACTAGAGTGAAGCGCAGTGCTTGAACTTGGTGCAGGCCCACAGGAGACAGGAAAATGCCGGTAAGCGATTGCGAACTGACCCAGATGTTTGAACACGTGTTGACGCTGTCCAAGGTCGACCCGACCCAGAGCGTTGCCGTGCTCAAGAGCCATTACTCCGACCCGCGCACCGTGCGTGCTGCGATGGATGCTGCGCAGCGCCTGGGGGCCAAGGTGTATGCGGTGGAGTTGCCGTCGTTCAACCATCCCAGGGCGATGGGCAACGACATGACCGCCTACTGCGGCGACACCGCGCTTACCGGCAATATCGCGGCGCAACGCGCACTGGAAGCCGCCGACCTGATCGTCGACACCATGATGCTGCTGCACTCGCCGGAGCAGGAGCAGATCCTCAAGACTGGCACGCGCATCCTGCTGGCCGTGGAGCCGCCGGAAGTGCTGGCGCGCATGCTGCCCACCGAAGAAGACAAAGTGCGCGTGCTGGCGGCCGAGCAGTTGCTGAAAAAGGCACGCTCAATCCACGTGAAATCCCGCGCCGGCAGTGACTTCCGCGCTGCCCTGGGGCAATACCCGTCGGTGACCGAATACGGCTTTGCCGACGAGCCGGGGCGCTGGGACCATTGGCCGAGCGGCTTCCTGTTCTCCTGGCCCAACGAAGAAACCGCCGAAGGCGTGCTGGTGCTGGACATCGGCGACATCCTGCTGCCGTTCAAGACCTACACCCGCGAGAAGATCACCCTGGAGATCGAAAAGGGCTTCATCACCAAGATCCACGGGGGGTTCGAGGCCGAATACCTGCGTGACTACATGAAGTACTTCAACGACCCCGAGGTGTACGGCATCTCCCATATCGGCTGGGGCCTGCAGCCACGGGCGCAGTGGACGGCGATGGGCCTGCACGACAAGAACGATGGCATGTGCATGGACGCGCGGGCGTTCTATGGCAACTTCCTGTTCTCCACCGGGCCGAATACCGAAGTGGGCGGGACACGCAAGACGCCGTGCCACATGGACATCCCGCTGCGCAATTGCGATGTGTACCTGGATGACGAAGCCGTGGTCATCGCCGGTGACGTCGTCGCCCCGGCAGCCTCCCTGGCCCGCTGAACGCCCCTGTAGGCGCCGGCACGCCGGCTCCTACATCGGTAGGTGTTTGCGCCACATCCCGTTATCATGCCTCCCCATCGCCAGCCATTTTTCGAGCTCCGCCGTGCCTGATTCCTACGTCTTTTCTGAACAAGTTGGCCACCTGCTGCGCAAGGCCTACCAGCGCCACCTGGCGATCTTTCAGCAGAATGTCGGCGATTCCCAGCTCACCGCCGTGCAGTTCGTGACCCTGTGCGCGCTGCGCGATCACGGTGCAAGTTCGCTGACCGAGCTGGTCAAGGCGACGGCCGTGGACCAGGCGACCATTCGCGGCATCGTCGAACGGCTCAAGGCCAAGGAACTGATCAGCCTGGAACCGGACCCGCAGGACAAGCGCAAAGTGGTGGTGGACTTGTCCCCGGAAGGCGCCGAACTGGTCGCCCAGACTGCGCCGCGCGCCGCGCAGATCAGCGAATTGACCATGAGCAACCTCAACCCCGCCGAACGGGTGGCAGTGCTGTTCTTGCTGCGCAAGATGATCGACGACCCGCAGGAATAATTGTGGTGAGCGGGCTTGCCCCGCGCTGGGGCGTGAAGCGGCCCTGAAACCAGACACCGCCATTCATCTGGAAGAACTCGGTGGCATTACTGGGGCGGCTGCGCCACCCAGCGCGGGGCAAGCCCGCTTACCACAGGGTATCTATACGCCTTCTGGCACCGCTTTTGCTTTGAGTTCATGTAGTAGTCACTTCATCCGTCAAGTGTGTCGTGAGACCCCAGGTCCGCGACGCTTTTTTTTGACTGTTTCATGTAGTGACCACTTCACCAACTGTTACGGGCGAAGCGAATGATCAGCCAGCACATCACGGTAGCGCTTGAGGTCAACGGGCAAAAAAGCGAAGTCAGCGCCATGGCGGACACGCCGCTGTTGCTGGTGCTGCGCAATGACCTGGAACTCAATGGCCCCAAATATGGCTGCGGCCTCGGGGAGTGCGGTGCGTGCACCGTGATCATCGATGGGGTGGCGGCCCGTTCCTGTGTGTTTCCGTTGTCGGGTGCTGCAGGCCGCGAGATTGTCACCCTGGAAGGTCTGGGCACGCGCCAGGCGCCGCACCTGGTGCAACAAGCCTTTATCGACGAGCAGGCCGCGCAATGTGGCTATTGCCTCAACGGCATGATCATGACCACCAAGGCCTTGCTCGACCGTAACCCCAACCCCAGCGAAGCCGAGGTGCGCAACGCGCTGTCGGGCAACCTCTGCCGCTGCGGCACCCATATCGAAATTCTGCGCGCCGTGCTGCGTGCCGCCCGCCTGATGACTGTGGATTGATGACCATGACCGACACACCGCTTTCCCGTGACCAGTGGCTGGCCAAGGCCGGCGTCCTGTTGATCGTCGATGACGTACTGCCGCCCTCGGGGCCGGTGGCCAAGGGCGGCACACCCACCGTGAAACCCAAGGAACTGGGGCTGTTCATTGCGGTGAACGACGACGGCCTGGTGTATGCGTTCAATGGCCATGTGGACCTGGGCACCGGCATTCGCACCGCATTGGCGCAGATCGTCGCCGAAGAGCTGGACCTGGCGATGGACCAGGTCAAGATGGTGCTCGGCGACACTGAGCGCGTACCCAACCAGGGCGCGACTATTGCCAGCGCCACGTTGCAGATCTCCGCCGTGCCCCTGCGCAATGCGGCAGCCGAGGCGCGGCGGTTTCTACTGGCGCGGGCGGCAGGGCGCTGGGGCGTGAGCACCGGCAGTCTGAAGGTCGACGCCGGCGTTATCCAGGCCGCTGACGGGCGCACCACCACCTACAGCGAACTGGTCAGCGGCCAGCACGACCAACTGCGCATCAGCGGCGATGCCCCGCTGAAATCCGTCGAGGACTACCGCCTGGTAGGCAAGGGCGCCGCACGCGTGGATATCCCCGGCAAGGCCACCGGTGAGTTGACTTACGTACATGACATGCGTGTGCCGGGCATGCTCCATGGCCGGGTGATTCGCCCGCCGTATGCCGGGCTTGATTGCGGGGAGTTTGTCGGCAATAGCTTGCTGAGTGTGGATGAGGCGTCCATCGCACACATCCCTGGCGTGGTCGCAGTGGTGGTGATCCGCGATTTCGTCGGGGTGGTGGCGTTGCGGGAAGAGCAGGCGATCAAGGCGGCCGCCGACCTGCAGGTGCAGTGGAAACCCTGGAACAACGCCTTGCCGGACATGAGCGATGTCGAGCAGGCCATCCGCGACAACCCCCGCGTGCGCCGCACCGTCCTCGACCAGGGCGACGTGGATGCAGCCCTGGCCAATGCCACCCAGCGCATGCCCCGCAGTTACCTGTGGCCCTACCAGATGCATGGCTCGATCGGTCCGTCCTGCAGCGTGGCGGATTACTCGCCGGCCGGCAGCCGGGTGTGGTCGGGCAGCCAGAACCCGCACCTGTTGCGCGCCGACCTGGCGTGGTTGCTGGAATGCGAAGAAGGCCTGATCGATGTGATCCGCATGGAGGCTGCCGGCTGTTATGGGCGCAATTGCGCCGACGATGTATGCGCCGATGCCTTGCTGTTGTCCCGTGCGGTCGGCAAGCCGGTGCGTGTGCAGCTGACCCGCGAGCAGGAGCATCTGTGGGAGCCCAAGGGCACCGCGCAATTGATGGAGGTGGACGGCGGCCTCAACGCCGACGGCAGCATCGCCGCCTACGACTTTGAAACCAGTTACCCCTCCAACGGCGCGCCGACCCTGGCGCTGTTGCTGACCGGCCGCGTCGAGCCGGTGGCGGCGATGTTCGAGATGGGCGACCGCACGTCCATCCCGCCCTACGACATCGACAACCTGCGCGTGACTATTAACGATATGGCGCCCATCGTGCGTGCCTCGTGGATGCGTGGCGTATCGGCCCTGCCCAACACCTTTGCCCACGAATCCTATATTGACGAGCTGGCGTTCGCCGCCGGCGTCGACCCGGTGGAATACCGCCTGCGTTACCTCAAGGACGAACGCGCCATCGACCTGGTGAAATCCACCGCCGAACGCGCCAACTGGGCACCGCGCACCGCGCCGATGCAAACCGCCAACGAGGACCATCTGCTGCGTGGCCGTGGCTTTGCCTACGCGCGCTACATCCACAGCAAGTTCCCGGGGTTCGGCGCGGCCTGGGCTGCGTGGGTGGCGGATGTGGCCATCGACAAGCAGACCGGCGATGTGTCGGTGACGCGCGTGGTGATCGGCCACGACTCGGGGATGATGATCAACCCGGCCGGGGTGCAGCACCAGATCCACGGCAACGTGATCCAGTCCACCAGCCGGGTGTTGAAGGAGCGGGTGACCTTTGAAGAGTCGACGGTGGCGAGCAAGGAGTGGGGCGGCTATCCGATCCTGACCTTCCCCGAAGTGCCGAAGATCGACGTGATGATGATGCCGCGTCAGGACCAGCCGCCGATGGGTGCCGGTGAGTCGGCCTCGGTGCCCAGCGCGGCGGCAATCGCCAATGCCATCTACGACGCCACCGGCATTCGGTTTCGCGAATTGCCGATCACCCCGGAGCGCGTGCTGGCGGCACTGAATGCCGCGACCCTGGGTGAACCGGCCAAGTCGCCGCAAAAACGCAGGAAGTGGTGGTTCGGCGCGCTGTTCGCCACCTTGGGCGCGGTGCTGGCGACAGCCTGGCCGTTCCACCCTGAAATCGCTCCAATTGCTCCGCCCAGCGCCGGCACTTGGTCCAAGGCCACCCTGGAGCGCGGGCGTTTACTGGCGGCGGCGGGGGATTGCGCGGTGTGCCACACGGCGTCCGGTGGTGCGACCAATGCCGGTGGGCTGGCCATGGAAACGCCGTTCGGCACGCTGTACAGCAGCAACATCACCCCGGACGTGAAGACCGGGATCGGCGCCTGGTCGTACCCGGCCTTCGAGCGGGCGATGCGCGACGGTATTGGCCGTGACGGGCGCAACCTGTACCCGGCGTTTCCCTACACGGCGTTTCGCAACATCAATGAGGCGGACATGCAGGCGCTGTATGCCTACCTGATGTCCCAGGCGCCGGTGAGTCAGGCGCCGACGCCAAATGCCATGCGCTTTCCGTTCAATATCCGGCCGTTGATGGCGGGCTGGAACGCCCTGAATCTTCGGCGCGGTGAAATCACGCCGCAGCCTGAGCGCGGCGAGCAATGGAACCGTGGGAATTACCTGGTCAATGGCCTGGGTCACTGCGCCGCGTGCCATTCGCCACGCAACCTGCTGGGCGCGGAGAAGGGCGGCAAGGCATTTTTGGCGGGCGGCAGGGTCGATGGGTGGGAGGCGCCGGCGTTGACGGGGCTGTCGAAGGCGCCGACGCCGTGGACCGAAGATCAACTGTTTACTTACCTGAGCACCGGCTATTCCGATGCCCACGGCGTAGCGGCAGGCCCGATGGGGCCGGTGGTCAGCGAGTTGTCGAAACTGCCCAAGGCGGATATCCGCGCCATGGCGGTGTACCTGGCGTCGCTTAACGGCGAAGCGGCGGCCGAGGCCCAGGTGGCCGCTGCCGTCACCGTGCCAAATCCCAATGGCCGACGGGTATTCGAAGGCTCATGCAAGGCCTGCCATGCCGACGGCCTGGGGCCGAAATTGTTTGGGGTAAGCCCGTCGTTGGCGACCAACACCAATGTGCACAGCGATCAGCCGGATAATTTGATCAAGGTGATTCTGCAAGGCATCAGCAACCCGGCGACCAAGGACCTGGGGTATATGCCGGGCTTCAAGGACAGTTTGTCCAATAGCCAGGTGGCGGATTTGGCGGCTTATCTGCGCGGGCAATTCGCGCCGAATGCGCCACAGTGGAGTGGCTTGGAACAGAAGGTCGCCCACCTGCGCGCCAACCCCGGTACTCACTGACACTGCGCGATAAAAACTGTGGGAGCGGGCTTGCTCGCGAATGCGGTTGTCCAGTCAACATCTGCAGCGACTGGCACTCCGCGTTCGCGAGCAAGCCCGCTGCCACATTTGGATTGCGTTTCTACAGGGGGATGGGAGATACCCCACGCACCACCAAATCACTGATAAACCCCAGCCAATCCTGCTGCTGCCCCTTGTCCGCCAGGTCTTCTCCAAGGAACGAACTCAGCGTGTGCCGGTTGGAGTTATAGAAGTAGCACAGCGACGCAATCATCAAGTACACGTGCTTGAGGTCCACATCCTGGCGAAACACGCCCTGGGCCTGGCCGGCTTCGATGATCGGCTTAAGCACGCCCACGGCTTCCCCCGACAACCTGCGCATCTCCCCAGACTGCTGGGCATGTTTGCCCTGGTGCAGGTTCTCGATGCTCAGGATCGCCACGAATTCCGGGTGCTTGACGTAGTAGTTCCAGATAAACGCCACCAGGTCACGCAGGGCCTGCTCCGGTGCGTCGAGGTTGAGCTTGAGCTTGCTTTCGGCTTTGTTGAATTGCTCGTAGGTGTGCTCCAGCACGCAGACGAACAGGTGTTCCTTGCTGCCGAAATAGTAATAAAGCATGCGGTCGTTGGAGTCGGCTTCCTTGGAGATGGTGTCGACGCGCCCGCCGGAATAACCGTCGCGGGTGAACACCTTGACCGCCGCCTGGAGGATGCGCGCGCGGGTCTGGTCGGCCTGTTGGGCGCGGATGCCGGTCTTCTTGATCGCCATGTCAAAGGGGCCTTGCAAGACAGTCTGGGCGCGAAATATAGCATGGGCTTTTTCGGGTCCGTTCTGTGACCGACAAGTTCTGTAATAAAAACGCCATTGCGCTGGGGATTCAATCTGCGTCGGGCTATTTTGGTGCGTCTTAATAACTAGAGTAGCCATGGATGAAATACCAACCCTTCAGCCGTACCTTGATTGCCACAGCCCTGGTGTTGACGGTCAGTGGTGTGCAAGCCGCTTCCCAGGCCCCGGTGGCCGGTGAAAATGGCATGGTGGTAACGGCCCAGCATTTGGCAACTCATGTCGGCGTGGATGTGCTCAAGGCCGGCGGCAATGCGGTCGATGCTGCCGTGGCCGTGGGCTATGCGCTGGCGGTGGTGTACCCGGCGGCAGGCAACCTCGGCGGCGGCGGTTTCATGACCGTGCAGCTGGCGGACGGGCGCAAGACCTTCCTCGATTTCCGCGAAAAAGCCCCGCTGGCGGCCACCGCCAATATGTACCTGGATAAAGACGGTAACGTCATCGAAGGCCTCAGCGCCAAAGGCCACCTGGCCGTGGGTGTACCGGGCACCGTCTCGGGCATGGAGCTGGCCCTGAGCAAATACGGGACCCTCAAGCGCGCCCAGGTCATCGCCCCGGCGATCAAACTGGCCGAAAACGGCTTTGCCCTGGAGCAGGGCGATATCGACCTGTTGCACACCGCTACCGGCGAGTTCGAAAAAGACAAGGACATGCGCGGCATCTTCCTGCACAACGGCCAGCCAATGCAGGTGGGCCAGAAGCTGGTGCAGAAAGACCTGGCCAAGACCCTCAAGGAAATCTCGGCCAAGGGCAGCGACGGTTTCTATAAAGGCTGGGTCGCCAAGGCCCTGGTGGACTCCAGCCAGGCCGGCAAGGGCATCATCACCCAGGCTGACCTCGACAAGTACAAGACCCGCGAACTGGCGCCCATCGAGTGCGATTACCGTGGCTACCACGTGGTCTCGGCACCGCCTCCAAGCTCCGGCGGCGTAGTGATCTGCCAGATCATGAATATCCTCGAAGGTTACCCGATGGCCGACCTCGGCTATCACTCGGCCCAGGGCCTGCACTACCAGATCGAGGCCATGCGCCACGCCTACGTGGACCGCAACAGCTACCTCGGCGACCCGGACTTCGTGAAGAACCCGATCGAGCACCTGCTGGATAAAAACTACGCGGCAAAACTGCGCGATGCCATCGAACCGCAAAAAGCCGGTGACTCCCAGGCGATCAAGCCGGGCGTGTCGCCCCATGAAGGCAATAACACCACCCACTATTCCATCGTCGACAAGTGGGGCAACGCGGTGTCGGTCACCTACACCCTCAACGACTGGTTCGGTGCGGGCGTGATGGCGAGCAAGACCGGGGTGATCCTCAACGATGAAATGGATGACTTCACCGTCAAGGTTGGTGTGCCGAACATGTACGGCCTGGTCCAGGGTGAAGCCAATGCCATCGCACCCGGCAAGGCGCCGCTGTCGTCGATGAGCCCGACCATCGTGACCAAGGACGGCAAGGCCGTGATGGTGGTCGGTACGCCGGGTGGCAGCCGCATCATCACCGCTACCTTGCTGACGATCCTGAATGTCATCGACTACAAGATGAACATCCAGGAAGCCGTGGACGCGCCACGTTTCCACCAGCAATGGATGCCGGAAACCACCAACCTGGAGACCTTCGCGGTCAGCCCGGATACCCAGAAGATCCTCGAAAGCTGGGGCCATAAGTTCGCCGGTCCACAGGATGCCAACCACTTGGCGGCAATCCTGGTCGGCGCACCTTCCCTGGGTGGCAAGCCGGTGGGTAACAACCGTTTCTATGGGGCGAATGATCCGCGTCGCAACACCGGGCTGTCGCTCGGCTATTAAGGCCTGACGCAGTAAAAAGCGGTGGGAGCGGGCAAGCCCGCTCCAACAGTTGTGGTGTGCGGATTGAACATCCGTTCCTCTCCAGGGCTCTACCCCAAGAGCCCTGGAAGGACCGGACCCCATGAAAGCCCTGAAAATCGCCACCTTCAATATCAACGGCATTCGTGCCCGGCTGCCGAACCTGCTGCAATGGCTGGCGCGGGAACAGCCCGATGTGGTGTGCCTGCAGGAGCTAAAGGCCGCCGAAAGCCTATTCCCCTATGCCGACTTCGAAGCCGCCGGCTATGGCGCGATCTGCCTGGGGCAAGCGTCCTGGAACGGGGTAGCGATCCTGGCGCGGGATGCCCAGCCGCTGGAAAGCCGGCGCGGTTTGCCCGGTGATGACAGCGACACGCAAAGCCGCTATATCGAGGCTGCCGTGCATGGCGTACTGGTCGGCTGCCTGTATTTGCCTAACGGCAACCCGCAACCCGGGCCGAAGTTTGAGTACAAGTTGGCGTGGTTCGAACGCTTGATTGCCTATGCAAAGGCGCTGCAAGCCAGTGAGCATCCGGTGCTCCTGGCCGGGGATTTTAACGTGGTGCCCACTGACCGGGATATCTACAACCCGCGTTCCTGGCTCAAGGATGCCTTGCTGCAACCGCAAAGCCGCGAGGCTTACCAGCGCCTGCTGGACCAAGGGTGGACCGATTCGGTGCGCCACCTTTACCCAGAGGCGCGCGTCTACACCTTCTGGGATTACTTCCGTCAGCACTGGCAAACCAATTCAGGCCTGCGCATCGATCACCTGTTGCTCAACCCGGCGCTCGCGCCTTATCTGAAAGACGCCGGCGTGGATGCCTGGGTGCGCAACGAGCCCCACGCTAGCGACCATGCGCCGACGTGGATTCAACTGGGCACACGTAAAAAACGCTAATGGCTGCGGATCAGTTCGAGGGCTTCGGTCTTGCCCAGGGGCTGCTGCATGCGTTGTGACAGGCGCGCCATCGCTTGCGGGTGTGCGCAGGCAATCACCGCTTCCACCTGATCGTCATGGCAGAGCAGGGCGATGAAATCATGCTGTTGCAGGTCGCCCTCCAGGTGCAGTCGGTTCCAGTGCTGCGGGTGGCCGAGCACCTCGAAGGTCTTGTCGAAGTGGTAGGTCCAGAAGAACGGCACGTCGGCGTACACCTGGGTGTCACCGAGCATAGTGCGCGCCGCCAGCACGCCGAGCTGTTGGGCCAGGCGCCAGTGTTCGATGCGCGTGGGTTGGTGCTGCCAGGGGAAGGTCACGTTGTCGCCGGCGGCCCAGAGGCCCGGGGCAGCCTGCAGTTGATCATCGACGACAAGTGATTGGTCCTCGGCTTTGGTAACGCCGTCGATAAAGGCAGTGGCGGGTGTTACGCCGACGCCCATCAACACCAGGTCGGCCGCCAGGCGATTGCCGTTTTTCAACAGCACCGTACTCACGGCGCCATGCCCGTCCAGGCGTTCGGGCTCGGTGTTGCTGTGAAAGATCACACCGTGGTCTTGGTGCAACTGGCGCAGGGCGCCGCCGATGCGCTTGCCCAGTTGCGCTGCCAGCGGGATGGTGTGGCGGCTGACCACCTGCACAACCAGGCCGCGTTGACGCAGGGCCGACGCCGCCTCCAGGCCGATAAAACTGTCACCGATGATCACCGCGCAGGTGGCGTGGTCTGCGGCCGCGCTGATACGCGCGGCGTCTTCGCGGCTGCGCAGCACGAACACGTTATTGAGCTGGGCACCGGGGATATCCAGGGGGTGTGCGTTGCCTCCGGTGGCGACCAGTGCGGCGTCGTAGTCGAACTGGCGGCCATCAGCCAATTCGATGCGCTTGCCGATGGCGTCCAGGCGCTGCACTTCGCCGTGAATGTTCGCGCTCTCGTCCAGCAGGGGCGGGGTGTCTTCGGCTGCCATTTCACCGGCAATCACGAATTTGCTCAGGGCGGTGCGATCGTAGGCGGGCTGCTGTTCGCGGTCGATCCACAGCAAGCGCCCGGCAAACCCTTGGCGTTTGAGGGTGGCCACGGCGGCGGCACCGGCGGCGCCTGCACCGATTACGGCAAAACAGCGCGTGTCCTCGCGGGGCTGCGTGAGCTCGGCGCTGATGGGCTCGTCACCGACACTCACCACGCCATCGTGAACCTGCACCGGGTATTGCCTGAGCCCGACCAGCGCCGGCGGTTCCTGCACGGCGCCGCTGTCCACGGCGAACGCGGCCTTGTGCCAGGGACACACGATGCGGCCTGCGCAGATCACGCCTTTCTCCAGCGGTGCACCCGCGTGCGGGCAGTCGGCCTGGAAGGCCCGGACCTGGTCGCCGACGCGGACCAGCAACATGGGGTGCGTCGCGGTCTCGACACGCACACCGCGGTTTTCAGGCAGGTTGATCAGGCGGGCAACGATACGCATATTCATGGGTCAGTCTCCTTTAGAAGGTTGACTGACGGGCATGGCCATGAACTGCGTCGGCCCGATGGTCGGTCGCTACGCCAATAACTTCGTCACGGCGGCGAAGGCCATGACCCGGCGCTGTGCCCAATCTCCACCGATCACCAAGAACGGTTGGTGGTGCTGCCGCATCCAGTCCAGGCTGGCCTGGAAAAACGCCTGGCGGTCCGCCAGTTCCGGTTGGCAGCGTTGGCCGTCGGCGGTCCACTCCACATCCTCCGGCGAGAGCAGCAGGTGCAGGTCGTAGTGACGTGCCAGCAGTTCACTGTCGAGCCAGGCCGGGCAGTCACCGAACAGGGTTTGGCTCCAGAGTCTGTTGGTCAGCAGGTGCGTGTCGAGGATCAGCAACTGCGGTTGCTTGGCGCGCGCGGCGTCTTCCCAGGCCAGTTGGCCACGGGCGATGTCCGGGATGTCGGCCAGCGTGGTGTCGCGTTGATGGTGATCGATGAAGTACCGCACGTATTCGCCCACCATCAGCCCGCCGAACTGCGCTTGCAGCTGCGCCGCCAGCCAGCTTTTACCGCTGGACTCCGGGCCGGCCAGTACCACCACCTTCATGCGTGCAGCGCCGGGTCAGTGCGCCATTCACGCCAACCTTGCACGGCAATCACAGTAAACAGCGCGTAGAGCGCGGCGGTGAGGTAGAGGCCTTTGTAGAGGAACAGCCCGACGAAGATCACATCCACGGCAATCCACAGCGGCCAGCACTGAACGCGCTTTTGCGCCATCCACATTTGCGCCACCAGGCTGAAACCGGTGAGGGCGGCGTCGAGCCAGGGTTGCGCCGCGTCGGTCCAGTGCGCCATGGCGGCGCCAAGCAACAGGCTGCCGAGGGCGCCCACCGCCAGGCTGGCGAGGATGGCCGGCACGCCCAGACTGGTCACCTGCCGGCCCTGCTTGACCGCGCCGGCGCGGGTCCACTGCCACCAACCGTAGACCTGCAGCGCGGCATAGACCACCTGCAAGAGCATGTCGGAATAGAGTTTCACGTCAAAGAACACCCAGATGTACAGCAACACCATCACCAGCCCGATGGGCCAGCACCATGGGTTCTGCTTGACCGTCAGCCAGACGGCGATCACCCCAAGGGCGGCGGCGAACAGTTCAAGCCCGGACATGAGGGTTCCTTGGGAGCGTGGGAGAGGGCGGGGATTGTAACCAAAGATGATCCTTTGTAGGAGCCGGCTTACCCGCGATGGCGGCCTTGAGTCTTGCGCGGGTCTCAAGGGCCTTATCGCCGGCAAGCCGGCTCCTACAAGTGGGGTGTCAGACTTTGAATTGGCGCAAGAGCCCGTCGAGTTGGTCGCTCAGGCCGCGCAAATGCGCACTTGCCACGCTCGACTGTTCCGCCGCCAACGCGGTGCTGTGGGACAGACCGGCGGCCTGGGTGACGTTCTGGTTGATGTCTTCGACCACATGGGCCTGTTGCAGGGTGGCGCTGGCAATCGAGGCGTTGAGGCCGTTGAGGTTGCGCAGGGCCTGGCCGATGGCAGTCAGGCTGGCACCGGCCTGGCCGGCCTGTTCGATGGTCAGTTGCGAGGCACTGTGGCTGTCGCTGATGACCTTGACTGCCGCTTCCGAGTGGCCTTGCAGGCGTTCGATCATGCCCTGGATCTCGGCAGTGGATTTTTGCGTGCGCTGGGCCAAAAGCCGCACTTCATCGGCCACCACGGCAAAGCCACGGCCTTGTTCACCGGCGCGGGCAGCTTCAATCGCGGCGTTGAGGGCCAGCAGGTTGGTTTGGTCGGCAATGGAGCGGATCACTTCAAGTACGCTGCCGATCTGGGTGCTTTCGGCGGACAGGGTGCGGATCACCTCCACCGCCTGGTTGATGGTGCCGGAGAGCTGGTCGATCTGCTGCAGGCTGCCGTCGATATTGACCTGGCCTTGTTGCGCCTGGGCCTGAGCGTCGCGCATTTCGCTGGCGGCGTGTTCGGCGTTCTTGGCCACGTCCTGCACGCCGTAGGTGACTTCATTGATGGCGGTGGCCACCAGCTCCATCTGCTGCGATTGTTGCTGGCTGCGGTCGTGAGCCTGGGTGGCGTTGTTGCCCAACTCCTGCGAGGACTGGCCCAGGGCGTTGGCGCACACCTGCAATTGGCTCACCACCTGGCGCAGCTTGGCGGTGAAGCTGTTGAAGTGTTGTGACAGCTGGGTGACTTCGTCCCGGCCATGGGTGTCGAGGCTGCGGGTCAGGTCGCTTTCGCCGCTGGCAATGTTGCCCATAGCGTTCACCGCATCCTGCAAAGGCCGCACGATACTGCGCGCGATCAGTGACACCAGCAGTGCCATGACCAGCGCGATCCCCAGGCCGATGAACGAAGCTTTCCACACCTGGCCGCTGAACTCGGCCTGCACGTCATCCACATACACGCCGGAGCCGATAATCCAGCCCCAGGGTTCGAACAGCTGGATATACGAGGTCTTGGCCACTGGCGCGTCGGCCCCGGGCTTGGGCCAGCGATAATTGACGATGCCGGCGCCCTTGGCCTTGGCCAGGATCACGAACTCATTGAACACGGCAAACCCGTCCGGGTCGCGAATGGCCGAGAGGTTCTGGCCATCGAGCTTGGGGTTGGCCGGATGCATGATCATCACGGGCGTGAGGTCGTTGATCCAGAAATAGTCGTCATGGTCGTAGCGCAAGCCGCGTACCGCGCTCAAGGCTTGCTTCTGGGCGGCGTCGCGGGTCATCACGCCGGTGGTTTCGAGGCTGTGATAAAACGTCAGGATCCCGCTGGCGGTCTGGACCACGTGTTGGGTCTGCTGGCGCTTGGCCTGGTACAGGTCGTCATGGATCTGCTTGAGCATCAGCAAACCCAGGGCCAGCAGCATCAGCACGGCGACTATCAGGATCAGCCACAGGCGCCGGCTGATCGACATATTGCGCAAACTGTTCATCGTCCTGTCACTCCGTGCTTTTTATAATTGTGGGGGCTGCATCGACTTTTCCGACTTGTCTGATAGGCTTTCGGCCTGTAATCGCAAAACCTGAGTACCGTCTGATTTTTCACGAAATTTTTGCAGGCCGGCGTTGAAAATCAGCACCGGCCTCTGTCGTCAGTGAACCACTAAAAAAGATTAATAAGGCATGCCGTTGAGCATGACCTTTGGGGGAAGCATGGATTTTTGGACCGCCATTCAGGCATTGATTCTTGGCATTGTGGAGGGGCTTACCGAGTTCTTGCCGATCTCCAGTACCGGCCACCAGATCATCGTTGCCGACTTGCTCGACTTTACCGGCGACCGTTTCAACGCCTTCAACATCATCATCCAGCTGGGCGCGATCCTGGCGGTGGTGTGGGAGTTTCGCGGCAAGATTTTCGAAGTGGTCAGCGGGCTGCCGACCCAGCGCAAGGCCCAGCGGTTTACCGTCAACCTGTTGATCGCCTTCCTGCCGGCAGTGGTGTTGGGGGTGATATTCGCCGACCTGATTCACCACTACCTGTTCAACCCGATCACCGTGGCCACGGCGTTGGTGGTGGGCGGCATCATCATGTTGTGGGCCGAACGCCGCCAGCACGAAGTACACGCCGAAACCGTCGACGACATCACCTGGAAAGACGCGCTCAAGGTCGGCCTGGCCCAGTGCCTGGCGATGATCCCGGGCACCTCGCGCTCCGGCTCGACCATCATCGGCGGCCTGCTCTTTGGCCTGTCCCGCAAGACCGCCACCGAGTTCTCGTTCTTCCTGGCAATGCCGACCATGGTCGGTGCGGCGGTGTATTCGGGCTACAAGTACCGTGACCTGTTCCAGCCCGCGGACCTGCCGGTGTTCGCCATCGGCTTCGTGACCTCCTTCATCTTCGCGATGATTGCCGTCAAGGGCCTGCTCAAATTCATTGCCAGCCACAGCTACGCCGCGTTTGCCTGGTACCGCATCGCATTCGGCCTGCTGATCCTGGCCACCTGGCAGTTCGGCTGGATCGACTGGGCGGCCGCCAAGGCATGACCCTCCAACACCCACGCCTGAAAGCGGCGATCTTTCTGCTGCTATGCGCAGCGCCATTACTGGGCTCGGTACTGGCGTGGCAACGCGGCGAAACCGTCATCCCACTGGCGGCCTATGGCGTAGTCAGCGTCATCGCGTTTTTCCTCTACTGGAGCGACAAACGCAAGGCACGCAGCGACAGCTGGCGCACCCCGGAAAACATCCTCCACGCCGTCGAACTCGCGGGCGGCTGGCCAGGCGCGCTGATTGCCCAGCAAGTATTCCGGCACAAGACGCGGAAGGTGTCTTATCAAGTGCTGTTCTGGGTGATCGTGCTGTTGCATCAAGTGTTCTGGTTGGACCAACTGTTCCTGGGCGGCACGCTGTGGTCAGTCCTATAGGCCGACACAACGCTCTAACAACACCCAACGCTAACCACGATGCGAAGCGAGCCGCTGTTGATGTTGATCTGGCTTTTGATCTTGATCCTAGGCGCCCCGTCAAACACGCTGGCCGGAATTCGACAGGGATTTGGGGGGTAAACCGGCAGGGATGCCGGTTTAGCCGCCCCGCGCCATGGATGGCGCGTGGCGGCGGCCCCCCAAATACCTGGCGGATTACGGGCACACCGAGCCTAGGCGAGGTGCCGAGTGTTGGGGCAAGAGCCCTTTGCTTACTTTGGGGCTTTTCCAAAGTGAGCCGCCGTAAGGGCGGAACCAATAGAAGCCTTTACCTAAATAACGGATATGTACCCGATCAGATCCAGCATCCAGGTCGGCTGTCAGGCCGCCTTCGCAGGCAAGCCAGCTCCCACATTTGGATCGCAGGGCGACAGTTGGAGAGTGGTCGGCTGTCAGGCCGTCTTCGCAGGCAAGCCAGCTCCCACATTTTTGAATCGCGGGGCGACAGTTGGAGAGTGGTCGGCAGTTAGGCCGTCTTCGCAGGCAAGCCAGCTCCCACATTTTTGAATCGCGGGGCGACAGTTGGAGAGTGGTCGGCTGTCAGGCCGTCTTCGCAGGCAAGCCAGCTCCCACATTTTTGAGTCGCGGGGTGACAGTTGGAGAGTGGTCGGCTGTCAGGCCCCTCGCCATACCCGAATACCTACGCCTCCAGCAACAACCCAACCTGCGTGCGCTTTGGCAACTTACTCACCACCAACTGATGTGAGCGCCGCAACAAACCCCGCAACTCCTCAGCCCCCAACGGATAGGGCGTATTCATAATCACCCACTGCGCCCGCGCCAGATACGGCGCCGGGTGAATACCTGGGCGATCCACATGCCCCAGGAACAACTCCTTGTCCACCTTGAACGCCAACGACTCACCGCGCAGATTCTGCAGCGCAAACATCTTATTGCCCGCAATCGAAAACACCCGCACACCACCCCACTTGTAGTCTTCCCGCGCGCCCGGCAGGCTCAGGCAAAACGTCGCGACTTGGGCTTCAGTCATCTTCATAACAGGCGGTCTCCACATCCTTTGAACCCTTCTTCCAGGTAATCGATCCAGGCACGAATGGCCGGCAACACGCCACGGCGATGCGGGTACACCGCTTGCAGCCAGCCACCCGGCAAGGACCATTCCGGCAGCAATTGCACCAACCGGCCGCTGGCCAGTTCTTCTTCACAGTACATCATCGGCAAGACGGTAAAGCCCAGGCCCATGATGGCGCTGGCCTTGCGCACGATAAAGTCGTCAATCCCCAGCCGGGCCTCCATTGCCAAGTCGTGAGCGTTGCCCTGGGGATCGAGAATGCGTTGATGCACCAAGCGGTCCGCCTCCAGCGCGCCGAGGATCGGCAATTGCTTGAGGTCGTCCAGGGTTGCCACCTGGCGACCGAGCATCAGCGCGGGGCTGGCCACCAGTACGGTCTGTGCCTGACGCAGGCGTTTGGTGACCAGCAGCGGGTCTTCATCGCCGAGTTCGCGCACCCGCAACGCCACATCAATGCCTTCGGCCACCAGGTCGACACGGCGGTTGACCAGGGTCATCTCCAGCTGCACCTGCGGGTGGGCGGCGAGAAAACCCGCGACCAACTCCGGCAGGATGTGCTGGGCCATGCCCACCGGGCAGCTCACCCGCAGTCGCCCGCGGGGTTCACTGGACATGCTGGCCACCGCCTCATCGGCCATTTCCGCTTCCAGCAGCATCGCTTGGCAATGCCGCAGGTAGCGCTCGCCGACGGCGGTGAGGGTCAACTGGCGGGTGGTGCGTTGCAGCAGGCGTGCACCGAGACGTTCCTCGAGCTCGGCAATGCGCCGCGACAGCCGCGACTTGGGAATCCCCAGCAGTCGCCCGGCTGCGGCGAAGCCACCGGCTTCGACGACTTTGGCGAAATAGTAGAGGTCGTTAAGGTCTTGCATGATCAACCTATTGTCCTGTCAATGGGACGAACTATCCGCGCCTAGCGTGTGCAAATCCACCAGAAAAAAAGCCAGCACCTTGTGGGCGTTGGCTTTTTCCCGACGGGACTGCCTAGAACTGCGCGCCCGCCATCAACACATACTTCACATGCACGTACTCTTCGATCCCGTAATAGCTGCCTTCACGGCCATAACCCGATTGCTTGATCCCGCCAAACGGCACCGACGCAGTGCCCACCGACCCTGAGTTGAGAATCACCATGCCGGCTTCCAATTGACGCGACAGGCGCAACGACCGTCCCAGCGCGCTGGTGTAGGCATAGGCGACCAGGCCGTATTCGGTCTGGTTGGCACGGGCGATCACTTCGTCTTCGTCCTTGAAGGAATAGATCGCAAACACCGGCCCAAAGATCTCCTCGGTCGCGAGCGGAGAATCGTCCTGCAGGCCGGTCAACACCGTCGGCTCGTAGAACAGGCCGCCTTTGGCGTGAGGCTTGCCCCCCATCAAGACCTTGGCGCCGGCGGCCTTGGCGTTTTCCACCAGGCGCACGACTTTGTCAAAACCCAGTTGATTGACCAGCGGGCCGACCACGAAGCCTTCGCGCAGGCCCTGGTCCACTTCGATCTCGGCCACGGCTTGCTTCACGCGCTGGACGAAGTCTTCAAGGATGCTGTGCTGCACAAAGATCCGGTTCGGTGAGATGCACACTTGGCCGGAGTTGCGCAGCTTGGCGCTGACCAGTCCCTTCACCGCCTCATCCAGGTTGGCGTCCTGGAACACGATAAACGGCGCGTTGCCGCCCAGCTCCAGGGTCATCTTCTTGATACTCGCCGCGCATTGTGCAGCGAGCAATTTGCCGACGCCGGTGGAGCCGGTGAAGGAGATCTTGCGGATGCGCGGGTCGCCCGTGAGGATCAGGCCGATCTCCTTGGGGTCGCCCACCACCACCTCCAGCACACCTTCCGCGATGCCGGCCTGGCGGGCGTATTCGAGCAGCTTGAGGGCGGTGAGCGGGGTGTCTTCGGCGGGTTTGATCACCATGGTGCAACCGGCGGCCAGGGCAGTGGCGACCTTGCGGGTGATCATCATGAACGGGAAGTTCCAGGGCGTGATGGCGGCCACCGGGCCGATGGCTTCCTTGGTCACCACCACATTCGCGTTACGGTCGTGGGTGGGGATTGTGTCGCCGTAGACGCGCTTGGCTTCCTCGGCGTACCACTCGATAAAGCCCAGGCCGTAGTCGATTTCGCCGCGGGCTTCACTGAGGCATTTGCCGTTTTCGCGGCAGAGCAGTTCGGCGAAGGCTTCTTTGTCAGCCTTCACCGCGTCGTGCCAGCGGCGCAGGAGGTCACTGCGCTCCTTGGCGAGCCTGGAGGACCATTCGGGGAACGCGGTGCAGGCACGGTCGACGGCGGCCTTGACCTCGTCTGCGCTGTTCTTGGCGATACGGCCGATTTCTTCACCAGTGGCAGGGTTGTAGACGATAAGCATGGGGGATCTCCGAGGGCTGAAAGTACGGTTTCAGGCTACGGGCATGCGGTGTTCGAGCGAATATCCATTCCAATGTGCTGATTGCCTATTCCTATAAGTCCGTAGCGTCGGTGCCGGTCACGGGGTACCGTGGCGCTTTACCCAAGGGCCCGCGACCATGGACCGTACAGACAGAATCATCGAGCTGATGGGCACCCTGGCGCCCGTCGAAGGCTATAACCTGAGCGCATTGGATGACGTGCGCTTCCTGCGGTCCAACCGCCCACTGCACCGCGTGCCGGTGCTGTACGACCCAGGCATCGTGATCGTCTGCCAAGGGCGCAAGCGCGGTTTCCTGGGGGATGAGATTTACCTGTATGACGCCCAGCACTATCTGGTGGTGTCAGTGCCGGTGCCCTTCACCATGGAGACCGACGCCAGCGAAGCCGAGCCGATGCTGGCGGTGTACCTGCGCCTGGACTTCACCGTTGCGGCAGAGTTGATGGTGGCGCTGGATGACTTTCCGGCGTTGGTCGAAGCCAAGCCTCGGGGCATGTATTCGTCGCCCATGGATGACTTGCTCAGTGAGTCGTTGTTGCGCTTCCTGGAGGCCATGAGCGTGCCGATGGATGCGCACATTCTCGGCCCGGCGCTGATGCGCGAAATCTACTACCGGATCATTACGGGCGAGCAGGGCGGTTCGATGCGCGCCGCTTTGAATCGCCAAGGTCAGTTCGGCAAGGTGGCGCGGGCGATTCGCAAGATCCATGGGTGCTATGAGCAGCACCTGGACGTAGAGGAACTGGCCAAGGAAGCGATGATGAGCTTGCCGAGTTTTCACGCGCATTTTCGCACGGTCACCGACACCTCGCCGATGCAGTACCTCAAGTCCACGCGCCTGCACCAGGCACGGTTGCTGATGCTGCGCAGCGATATCACCGCCGCCTCGGCCTGTGCCAAGGTCGGCTATGAAAGCGCTTCGCAGTTCAGTCGCGAGTTCAAGCGCTTCTTTGGCCGCACGCCCCAGGAGGAGATCCAGTGGATGAAGCGCACCTATGCATTGCCGGCGCCTACGTCGGCGTCGATTTACGTGTCGTCCCACTGAGCAGGGTGCCCGACATGGGCGGTGGAGACGCCGAAGGTGCTCGCATTCAGCGCCAGCCTGGCCTTGTTGTAGTAGCGGGTGCCGACTGAAAGCCAGAGCTGGTTGGATTGTCTCATCAGCGGGACAAACAGTCGCATTTGAGCCCTCTAATCGTTTATTCGGATCATCTGTAGGATCAACTCCACTTGATCGCCACGTCGCGATCCTCACTTGGAGTTCACCCATGAAACTGTTGCATATCGATTCCAGCATCCTCGGCGACAACTCGGCCTCCCGTCAGCTCAGCGCGGCTGTGGTCAAGGCCTGGCAAGCGGCGGAGCCGGGCCTGGAAGTGACTTACCGCGACCTGGCCAGCGAAGGCATCAACCACTTCTCCGGCGCGACCCTGGGCGCCCTGGGCACCGCTGCCGAACTGCGTGATGCCGCGCAGAAACACGAAGCCGAACTGAGTGCATCGACGCTGGCTGAATTCCTCGCCGCCGATGCCGTCGTGGTCGGTGCGCCGATGTACAACTTCACTATTCCAACCCAGTTGAAAGCCTGGATCGATCGCATCGCCGTCGCCGGCCAGACCTTCCGCTACAGCGAAGCCGGCCCCGAAGGCCTGTGCGGCAACAAGAAAGTCATCATCGTGTCCACGGCCGGTGGCCTGCATGCCGGTCAAGCGTCCGGCGCCGCCCATGAAGGCTACCTGAAGCTGCTGTTCGGCTTCCTCGGTATCACCGACATTGAAATCGTGCGTGCCGAAGGCCTGGCCTACGGTGACGAAGTGCGCAGCAAGGCCCTGAACGACGCCAACGTACTGATCAACGAACAATTGTTCGCCGCCGCGTAAGGCTTGTGTAAATTTCGCCTTTCCTCGGTTTCAATCTGAAGCCGGGCGCCTAAACTCTGTATTCTGCTCGCCTCAAAACGACCGGAGTACGGAGTTTTTTCGTTTACCCGCTGTCATTACTTTGGCCCAGGTTGTGCAAGCATGGGTTTAACAACCTGGACGTTTCTTCGATATGTCGGTTCTCACGCAGCAAAGGTGGACATCCCCATGATGCGTCTTTGTGCTGTTATGGTTCTTTCTCTGCTCGGCAGCCTGATTTCAGTGCACGCTGCACCTGCGCCGCACCCGCATTGGAGTGTGGGCTTCCATCGCATGACGTTTCTTGATCCGCTGGACCTGCAGCCGATGAAAGCCGTGGCCTTTTACCCGTCCACCGGCCTTGAGCACACCACACAACTGGGCGCGTACCACGTCGCCGCCACCGAAGATTCGAAGATCGCCATCGGCCGCTTCCCAATGCTGATGTTGTCCCACGGCAACACCGGCACGCCCCTGGCCCTGCACGACCTGGCCACATCGCTGGCGCGCAAGGGTTTCGTCGTGGTGGCGGTGCTGCACCCTGGCGACAACTATAAGGACCACAGCCGACTGGGCACGGTAAGCAACCTGTATGGCCGGCCTATCCAGATTTCCGAAGCAATCACCGCCACGTTGGGCGATCCGATGCTATCGCCGTTCGTCAATGTCGACCAGGTGGGGGTTATCGGCTATTCAGCCGGCGGCGAGACTGCATTGATCCTGGCCGGTGCCAAGCCGGATTTCGACCGCTTGCGCCGTTACTGCCAGGAGCGCCCGGAAGACCGCGACGCCTGCACCACCAAGGGCGAACTGGTGGTGGACCGTGACGACCTGCAACCGCAATCCGACCCGCGTATTCATGCCTTGATGTTGATGGCGCCACTGAGCCTGATGTTCGGTCGCCACACCCTGGCCGACGTGCATGTGCCGGTGCTGCTCTACAGCGGCGACGGCGACAAGCTGGTGGCGGTGGACAAGAACGCAGCGGCCCTGGCGCGCAAGCTGCCGGAACCGCCGGACTTCAAGCTGCTGGCCGGAGCAGGGCACTTCGTGTTCATGGCGCCGTGCGACAGCGATCAACTGGCGGCGATGCCGGCGATCTGCACCGACGCTGACGGTGTCGACCGCGAAGGCATTCACCGTGATCTGATTTCCGAGGCGGGGCGTTTTTTCAGCCACACCCTGGGCCAATCCACCCGCGCCGGTATGCAGACGGCTGATCAGTAAGCGCGACGCTTGAGCGACAGGGTCAAGGCCAGGGCGGTGACCGACAGCAGCGCTGCGCAGAAGGAGATCCACCCGTAGCCGAGGTTCAGGGCCACGGCGCCCATCAAAGGTCCCGCAATCGCCAGGGCCAGGTCAAAGAACACCGCATACGCACTGAGCCCGGCGCCACGGCTGCTGTTGGGCACCTGCTTGATGGCCTCCACACCCAGGGCCGGGTACACCAGCGACAAGCCAAAGCCGGTCAGCCCGGCGCCAATCAATGCCACGCCCGTCGAGGGTGCCAGCCACAGCAGGGTCAGGCCCAGGGTTTCGATGGTCATGCAGGCAATCGCTGCGCGAAAGCCGCCGAAACGGCTGATAGCGGAGATGAACACCAACCGCGACAGAATAAAGCACACGCCGAACACCGTCAGGCAATACGCCGCGCCGGTCCAGCCGCGATTGAGGTAGTACAGGGTGATAAAGGTGGTGAGCGTGCCGTAGCCAATCGAGGCCAGGCATAGGCTGGCGCCGAACGGCGCGATACGCCCGAACACCGCCCAGAACGGCAAGCGCTCCCCGCGCACCACCGGCACCGAAGGCTTGTTGCGGATCAGCAGCAGGCCCAATGCCGACAACACCGACAGCGCAATGCCCAGGCTGTTGTAGCCATAGTCGGCCACCATCACCACGCCCAACGGCGCACCAATGGCGATGGCGCCGTAGGAGGCGATGCCGTTCCACGAAATCGAGCGCGCCGTATGCTCGGCACCGACCGCGCCCATGCACCAACTGATGGTGCCCACGCCGATCAACCCCTGGGCGACGCCCAGCAACAGCCGGGCGACGATCAGGATGCCCAGGCTCAACGACGGCAGGCTGTCCATCAGCGTGGCGATAAACGTCAGCACGCCACTCAGCAGAATCCCGGCCAGCCCCAGCACGATCGCGCGCTTGGTACCCACCGTGTCGGACATGCGCCCGGCCATGGGACGGCTGAGCAGGGTGGCGAGGTATTGCGACCCGATCGTGAGCCCGGCTACCACGGCGCTGAAACCCAGTTGCTCATGCACATAGCCTGGGATGACCGCAATCGGCAGGCCGATGCAGATAAACGCGATGAAGGTATAGAAGACGATGGAGACGATCTGCAGGGTGATCGACAGTGAGCTGGGGGCGGCGGCAGACATGGGCACTCGTTCGCGGGCGGGCGGTGAGGGCATCATGGCAAGGGGAGGAGAGAAAAGGAAGCTGCCTAACGATAAACCCGGATGGACCTGAAACTGTAGGAGCCCGCTTGCGGGCGATGGCGATTTCAACGACGCCATCGCCCGCAAGCGGGCTCCTACAGGGCATGCATTCCCAATAAAAAACCCCGTCGTAGGACGGGGTTTTTTATTCGGCGCGCGGTGCTTAGAACACCACGCCCTGGCTGCGCAGGTAGTCGTCATAGGTGCCGCTGAAGTCGATCACGCCAGTAGCGCTCAACTCGATGATGCGGGTGGCCAAAGACGATACGAACTCACGGTCGTGGCTGACGAAGATCAGCGTGCCTGGGTAGTTCTCCAGCGCCAGGTTCAGCGCCTCGATGGATTCCATGTCCAAGTGGTTGGTCGGTTCGTCCATGATCAGCACGTTCGGCTTTTGCAGGATCAGCTTGCCGAACAGCATGCGGCCTTGCTCACCACCGGAAATCACCTTGACCGACTTCTGGATCTCGTCGTTGGAGAACAGCATGCGACCCAGGGTGCCACGGATCATTTGCTCGCCTTGGGTCCACTGACCCATCCAGTCGAACAGGGTCACGTCGTCTTCGAAGTCGTGCGCATGGTCCTGGGCGTAGTAGCCCAGTTCTGCAGCGTCGGTCCACTTGATGCTGCCGGCGTCCGGGGTCAGTTCGTTGACCAGGGTACGCAGCAGGGTGGTCTTGCCGATACCGTTCGGGCCGATGATCGCCACGCGCTCGCCGGCTTCAACCTGGAAGCTGAAGTCTTTGAACAGCGGCTTGCCGTCGAAGCCTTTGGCCATTTTTTCGACCATGACTGCCTGACGGTGCAGCTTTTTGTTCTGCTCGAAACGGATGAACGGGCTCACGCGGCTCGATGGCTTGACTTCGGCCAACTGGATCTTGTCGATCGCCTTGGCACGGGAAGTGGCCTGCTTGGCTTTGGAGGCGTTGGCCGAGAAGCGGCTGACGAAGGATTGCAGTTCGGAGATCTGTGCCTTCTTCTTGGCGTTGTCCGACAGCAGTTGCTCGCGGGACTGGGTCGCTACGGTCATGTACTCGTCGTAGTTGCCCGGGAACAGGCGCAGCTCGCCGTAGTCCAGGTCAGCCATGTGGGTGCACACGCTGTTCAGGAAGTGACGGTCGTGAGAGATGATGATCATCAGGCTGGAACGCTGGGTCAGGATGTTTTCCAGCCAGCGAATGGTGTTGATGTCCAAGTGGTTGGTCGGTTCGTCGAGCAACAGCACTTCAGGATCGGAGAACAGCGCCTGGGCCAGCAGCACGCGCAGTTTCCAGCCTGGGGACACTTCGCTCATCGGGCCGAAATGCTGTTCCAGGGGAATGCCCAGGCCCAGCAGCAGTTCACCGGCACGGGATTCAGCGGTGTAGCCGTCCATTTCGGCGAATTCGGTTTCCAGCTCGGCCACGGCCATGCCGTCTTCTTCGCTCATTTCCGGCAGCGAGTAGATGCGGTCGCGCTCGGCCTTGACCTTCCACAGTTCTTCGTGGCCCATGATCACGGTGTCGAGCACGGTGAATTCTTCGTAGGCGAACTGGTCCTGGCGCAGTTTGCCCAAGCGTACGTTCGGCTCCAGCATGACCTGGCCGCCGGACGGGTCGAGGTCACCGCCGAGGATTTTCATGAAGGTCGACTTGCCGCAACCGTTGGCACCGATCAAACCATAACGGTTGCCGGCGCCGAACTTGACCGAGACATTCTCGAAGAGCGGCTTGGCGCCGAACTGCATGGTGATGTTAGCTGTGGAGATCAATTACTTTACCTATCAATAGCTTAGAGTGCGCTTATTTGAACTGGGACCAATTTGGGACCAATTTGGAGCTTTTCCATTTCGCCCCAATCTGAGCTTGAGTTGATCCAACGCGCATAAGTCGAGAGCAGCATCTGCACGCTATGGCCGAGCTGCTGGGAGATGAAGGCGGGGTTCATGCCAGACATAATGCATATTGTCGCATAGGTGTGACGACAGTTGTATGGCGGCCGACGACGGATATTCAGCGCCTTCAATGTCGGAACCCATTGCTTGTGCAGGTCAGACGTCTGCTTCACGTACTCCGAGTTCTTCGAGGGCGGGAAAATGAAAGGCGTTTCCAGCACTTTTCCCTTGCCGTTTTTTCTACGCTCTGCGTATTCCTTGGCGAACGCCAGGGCGTGCAAAGCGCGGTCATTCAGCAAAACAAAGCGGTCTCCGCCTGTTTTCGTGCGCTCGACCACTTCCCCCAAGGCGATCCCGCGACACACGTGGGCTGTCTTCTTCTCCTCGTCTATCGCGTCCCAGCGCATCGCCAGGGCCTCGGAAAGACGCATTCCTGTAAAAAACACAAACTCGAAAAATGCCGCATAGATCGTGCTGGGCCAGTGATCGTGCTCGTACATCTTGGCGATGATCTGGTTCGCCTCCTCCAGGGCGAACGGATCGATCTCCTTTTTGCTGCGTTTGGGCAATTCGAGGATCGCCGCCGGGTTCTTCGGGATCAGTTCCTCAGACATCGCTGAGTTCAGGATGGTCGATAGCTTCGAGATCGCGTTGCGCTTCACTCCGGGCGACTTCCATTCTCTGGAAGCCATGACCCGGCGGAGTAGGGTGGTGGTGATCAGATCAATCCTCACCAGAGCCAGGCCGGGCATCCAGTACCGGTTCAGCACCCCCTTGTAGTTGTTCTTCGTGCCGGCCACCACCTCCCGACTATCCAGCCAGAGCTGGGCATACTCGCCAAAGTTGATCTTGCCACCGGCGACGTTGCTGGAACTGGGGAACAGCTCGGCGTATTTATCGTCGTCGAGCAGCCCAAGCTTGATCAGGCCTTTTACTTGATCAACAACCTGTGAGGCAGACTTGATTCCTTTCTGTGTCGGGGGATAGGGGAGCGTTTCACTGCGCCGGCTGCCGTTCCACATAAAGCGGATGCGGATCGATCCGTGGTGGAGGTCCATTCCTGCGGGCAAACCCATTGGCTTTCGAGCCATTCGTAATATCTCCTGATGCTGTACAAGACCCGGCTGCCCTGTTTGTTCCAGACGCCGAGGGGGATTTGGTTGCGAGCGCGCTTTGAGCGCAGGGCGGCGAGAGTGGTGCCGAGGATCTCGGCCATCTGCGCCTCCGGCACCTTGTCGCCTGTGATGCCGTTGTTGAGCTGTTCTGCTGCTGACATTGAGTGCTCCGCGCCGCGCTTGGCGGCAGAGGGTTGGTAGTAAGTAGTCACGACTGGTCTACAGTTGGTCGAGGCGTTACTCGATGGGGAGAAAATGGATGTTCGACAAGTATCCCGAGCAAAAGCAGGCTAGAAAGTGGGTAGGAGCGTTTGGTGCTGCACTCCTGGGTTGGGAGTGTTTCTTATCGTCATAGATGGGGCGGGAGGAGGGCTTTGTATCTTTATGGGTGTCAGTTTGGTGATGCTGGTGTTCCTGGCGAACGAAAAACAGTTCGCGAAGAGGTTAAGGGTTCTAGGCTGGTTTGATGGGCTTTCGTGAAAGTAAACCTCGCCCGCCCCTCACCGGCAGGCATTTAGGGGGATTGGGGTTAGGCTGTTGCGAACAGATCGAGTTGGTCGGATTCGACCTTCTGCTCTTGCTGTCGGAGTACTTCGAATTCGATGCGCGCCCGGGCGATCGCCGCGTACTGCTCGTCAATCTCGCAGCCGATGAACTCGAAGCCCTCGCGCACTGCTGCTTTGCCGGTGCTGCCGCTGCCCATGAACGGATCCAGCACTACGCCGCCGGCCGGGGTCACCAGGCGGCATAGGTATGCCATCAGATCTGTTGGCTTGACGGTGGGGTGGTTGTTGCCTTTCGTGTCCGTGGTCTGGACTTTGCGTAGGGTGGTCCCCATTTTGAACTGGGGGCCGGGGTTGTTTAGTCCTTCGTGCCTATCGGTGCGGCTGGTCTTGGCGCAGTAGAAGAAGCGGGCAGCGCTCCCACTGTCGCCGTGAAAGGCGCCGGCCACTCGCTCGCGCATGCCGGAGTACTTCACCGAGCCGCTGAAACCGTTGGAGGTGGGCTCGGTTCCAAGCACCGGCGCACTTGCTCCGGCTTCGGCGGGAAACATGGCCACCACTTCCTGGCTGCCGTCATGAATCAGGTTCGCTGGCCAGCGGCCCGATCCAGCTGCCCCGCCGCCAGCGCGAATGTTGGTTGCTCCATGCTGCTCGATCGATCGAGTGCCAGCGGAGCCCCGGTCGCCGGAACAGTTGCGGGCATAGGTCTCGTCGGTCACGCCGATGCGGCAACCGTCGATGTTCAACGCGCCAGTGCCCCACCGGGCAACGTTAGTCGCCACGGTCCCGCTGAACGGCTTGCGCGCTACACAGATCGGTTCATGCGCTGGTTTCAACGCGGTGCCCCATCCCTGGTGTGCGCCCTTGAGGTTGTGCGACTTGGGGAAGCCGCTCCCGAACACCCACATAATCTGGTCGCGGATCTCAAACCCGGCCATCTCAATGCCCACCGCCATGTGGTGGTAGGTGCGAGCGGCAGCAAATGACAGCAGGTGACCGCCAGGCTTGAGAACACGCAGGCATTCGGTGGCCCACTCAAACGTGAACGACTGAAACGCCTTCATACCACCAGGTGTTAAATCGTACTTTCCAGCTTCCGAAGCTGTCGACCGATGCCCGCCAGTGACACCGCAAGCAGGATCAGCCGACGGCATGCTGTCGCGGTAGGCTGCACGTGATTCGATGTCCTGGCCATCCCAGCTTTTGCCCATGAAGCGGATGCCGTACGGCGGATCGGTTACAACGCTGTCGATACTGTTGTCGGGCAGCGTCCGCATCGACTCAATGCAGTCGCCGATCAAAACGCAATGCTGTTTCATGGCCTTGGCCCCTTGTAGATGAAGACGTAGGCGAACCACAGGGTGGCGATCATGGCGCCACCTCGACCAGTTTCCATTTGGTGTTGTTACTCTGGCTGTGATCCGACTCGACCAACCCTTCACGCGTCATTAGCTCAAGCTCCCGGCGGATCTGCTTGGTGGTGAACGGCTCGATGTGAAACCGGAACCACCTGGTGCAGAACCAGTTACCTAGGGAGCCGCCTACGCCGCTCATATATGTCGTGATGCGCTGGCGCAGGCTTGATTTACTTTCTTCAGGCATGCCGGGTTCCTTGCCGCTATAGCGGCTGACATTGAGAGGGGGAGGGGTTTATTTGAAATCGATCCTGGACCAGATCGAGAGTTGTGCTAGAAATGACATGTCGGGCATGCATTTCAGATTTTTGTCGTTGAAATGCTTGGCCGGCAGGCGCTCTATCAAGTCATTTGAGCGCGCCCTTCATGCTTTGGGCAGTGATTCGATGGATCGATGTAGTTAGCTGCGAGTTAAACAACTCCCTTCCTCTGGGCTAGTAACTCAACGCCTTGGTCCATCGGTCACATCCTCGCCCAGTCACGCGTAGATGAAGACGTAGGCGAACCAGAGGGTGGCGCTCATGGCGTCACCCTGCGCGCCCACTCGACGTATGGGCCGTCATCCGTATCGAAGATCCCCATCAGGAACCACTCAGGGCCCGGTGATTCGGGATTCCAGGCGGTGCACGCAGCATCCTCGTCAAGTAGCTCCTCGAGCTCGTCGCCTGAGTGCCAGCCTTTCAACTCCAGTCCCTGGCCCTTGACCCATGCAACGTACGGCGCCGGGTCTTCGCCATCGCCAAAGCTGGGAATGTTCGGGTGATACCACCAGCCGTCTGCATCGCGCTTCACCTCGACCGGCCCGAACGGCTTGCTGCCGCTGTGCGCCTCACAGGGAGTGACGTAAACCACGTCGGAGTAGTGCCCGCCGCCAGAGCTGAATTCCATCTTGCAGCCGCACTTGGCGGGCTCGCTGTTGACGAACGTAATCTTTTCTTCGGGCATGACTTCGTCCTTGCCGCTATAGCGGCTGACTTTGAAGGGGGAGGGGGGCGAAAGAGTGAGGCGCTAATTCCAGCGAACGTTGAGTTCTGAAATTTGTTCGTGCAGCTGCTCTATGAGTTCAAACCAAGAATCGAAACCATTTGATTCGTTCAGGACCAGGAACAGGTAATAACCTCCGGTTTCACCTGCGCGGTCATCCTGAATTTCTATCGTCCAACCGGCATATTCGCCAGTCAAAACTGTTCCAGTATGAAGGATCTGCATGTGTTGGTCGGAATCCAGTGAATGTCTGAAATGGCAGCTGTACTTTTTACATCAGCTTGGAAAATGTTGGTACTGCGGCATTCTCCCTAATTACCAGATCATGGGCATTCACAACCGTCATGCCGAGTTGTTCCGCAATCAGGACTTCCAGGCGTGCGCCTTGCGACTTCTCCCAGTCGGGCAGAAGTGCGATCACGCCACACAGGCCCAGGCGCGTCAGGTCGTAGGCCATGTAGTCGGCCCACTGCGCGCCCTCGACGATTCCGTGGTCTGCCGGGTTTTCGACTTCGTAGCCCTGGGCGCGCAGCTGATCGGCCACGGCGTTGAAGGCGGGGTAGTTGAAGTCGGGGATGCCAGTCATCGGCCCGGCCACGTACACCCGGTTGGCGCGGTCAGCCTGGAGCGTTACGCCTGGCAGCACAAATGCCTTGATGCGATCTACCGCCCGATCAATTGGCGCCTGGATGAACGGCGGCAACGGCTCGTTCGCTGGTGGCGTTGTTCGCGTCACGGCGGCGATCATTCCGACCAGCGAGTCAGTTACGACGCTGCGGATGTCTGGCTTGCGGTTTTCTGTAGGCATAGAGAATCCTTGCCGGGCCATGCCCGGGCGCTGGAGTTGATTGATTTGAACTGCTGATTCCACCAGGTGCCGAAACAGCTACCACCCAGAGGACATAGCGATGAATGAAGAAAAGAAGAAAGAGCCCGAGCAAGAAACCCCGGCACACTCCACCGAGGAAGAGCGTGAGCGCCTGAAGGACTTCAACAAGGACGGTATTCCGCCTGGTTCGAGCTGATCATCAAGCTGCTCGCGCTTGGCGTTGTTCCGTGCGCCATGGATCGTTTGCCCTTGCAAGCGCTGCCATTGGCGGCGGGCTGACGCTGTTTCCGCACATGTGCACCTGCTGAGTCTTGGTGAACGGCTTGCCGTTGGCGCCGTGGCTGATGATGTAATCGCTCGGGAAGCCCTGGGCCTTGTACAGCTCAGCCGGCTTCAGCATCCGCAGGCAGATGTCGACGATCACGTAGGGCGTGCCCTTGAGCATCACGGTGACCATTGCCAGTCGGTCCTTGGTGGTGATCGTCGGCGCCGGCGAGTCGCAAGCGCTGATGTTCTCGGTGCCGTAGTAGCTGATCAGGAAGGCAGCGACCCGAAGGGCACCGGCTTCGTGTTCAGGCGACAGGGTGAGCGACACCAGCGAACTCTTGCCCCCACCACCGGCAGTAATGGTTGGTGCTGGATCGTCCAAGCCCTGGCCCACGCTGCCGCCGAATGCACGTTCCATGAAAGCGCTGACCAACCCGTGGTGCTGGCCGCCGGCGCTGATGGTGTGCAGTGGGTCGTTCGCGTCCCGTGCATCACAGTTGCCGCGCATGTGCACCAGGTGTGCCGTCGTGAGTGCGTGATGCTGCCCGGTCGTTACCGTCGGCACGGGGCAGTCAAGGGCAGTCGGCGCTTGGCCGGTGGTGTTCGTCACCAGGGTGGCCGTCACCAACTGCTGCTGGCTGCCGGTGTTGGTCACCGTGGTCATCGGGTCTTCGATGCTCTTGGCGTCGGTGGTGTTGAAGCCGCCATTCATCTGGGCCATGAACACCGTGGAAATGCCCATGGCGTGAGCGGCGCCGGCCGGGCGCTGATAGTTGCCGCCGCTGGTGATGGTCGGCAGTGGCTCGTCCAGCGCCTTGCCCGCGTCATCGAAGCGGAACTTCACCAGGTGTGCCGCTGCGATCGAGCGGTGGTTCTGGGTCATCAGCGTGCCCACCGGCTGGTCCATGCCCACCGGCTTGCCCGAATACTCGGGGCCACCGGCCCCAACCATCAACGGGCTGATCAGTGTCAGCTCACCGCGGTTCGCGCACGTCACCGTGGGTAGCGGGTCGAGCGGGTCGTTGATGCGGTCGCTACCCTGGTGCGTTGCCGGGGCAATCACAGGGCTGACCATCGAGAAGGCGCCGCCCTTTGGATAGGAGGTGATTGTCCGCAGCGGCTCATCGGCGGACTGCACTGCCTCACCGGACCAGTTGGCGATCGGCACAATGAACGGTGCTGCGCTATCGATGACGAACTTCTTCATCCCCTTTGCAACGCGGCGCAGGGTGGCCGGGGCCAGGTCCTTCTTGCGGCCGAATATGCTTTTGCCCAGGTCAGTGAAGTCGATGCAGTCGGCGGCTGTCTTCCACTTCTGCTGGCCCTTGGTGGGGTTCTTGGCGTGGGTTGGCTCAGGCCACACAATCGGCTGGCCGTCGCACCGGGCGATCATGAACAGGCGTTCCCGGCTGGTCGGCGCGCCGAAGTCGCACGCCTTGATCACCTTCCACTCCACCACATAGCCCATGCCTTCCAGCAGAGCCACGAAGCGGCGCCAGGTGCGGCCGCGCTGCTTCGGGTCGGGAATCAGGAACTGCTGGCCCACCGGCACAACCTCACCAGGCGCCGCAATAGTGCCGTCCAGCTTGACCACTCGGCCCGTGGCCTTGTCGCGCTTTGCGATCAGTCGGCCCCACTGCAGGATCTGTTTCACGTTCTCCAGGCTGATCACCCGGGGTCGTTTCTTGCCTCCCCACTTGAGGCCGATCCACGAAAGGTTGCGGATCTCGCGCTTGCGCGGTTGGCCGCCGGCCGCCTGGCTGTGGTGCGTGCAGTCCGGCGACATGTGGAACCAGCCCACGGCCTTGCCGCCGCATTCGGTGTCCGGGTCACCATCGAACACGTCGGTGGTGAAGTGCTTGGCGCCTGGGTGATTGACGGTGTGCATGCTGATCGCTTGCGGGCTGTGGTTCTTCGCCACGTTCACCGTGCGGCCCAGGCCCATTTCCAAGCCAGTCCCGGCGCCGCCGCCACCGCAGAAGAAGTCGACAACGATCTCATCGTCCTGAGGGTTGAAGCCGAGTCCGTATTGGGTTTTGAAATCGAAGGGGTTTTTCTTCTGTTGTGCGGACATAGCGGATCCTCGCCGGCTGGCGTGAAGTTTAAAAAGGGTTGGGGATTAAGCTCGCTCGCCGAGATCCAGGCCTATCTGGCTTACTCGATCGACACAGGCAGGGTTCAACCAGATGCATTCGGTTCGGCTTGCTGTGCCGCGCGCGGCACTGATTCGGGCGGATGTGCTGTAGCTGGCCCAGCCTGGCAGCAGTTCGGCGTAAAGGTCGCTGGGGTATCCCGAAAGCACGACCATTCCTTCTAGCTCGAGCAGGACGCCGAGAAGTTCACGGTGGGCGGTGTCGTCCATCTCGTGCTTGTAGTAGCGCCCGCTGGATGCGCCCTTGTATCTGGTGTCATGCACATAGGGCGGGTCGACGTAGTGCAATGTCTGCGGCCCGTCATGCGCCTTGATCACCTCGATCGCGGGGCGGTTTTCGATTAGGACGCCGCTCAGCCTCTGGCCAACCTCGGCAAGTTGCTCCGGATAGGAAGCCCAGAGTGACTGGGCTGTGCCGTATTGGCGTTTGGTGTCGATGCGGAATCCGGTGACGCCCTTGGTGGCGCCGGCGGAGCCGAACCCCATTTGCGCCCTGATGATGGTCCGCCTTGCACGCTCGATCGGCTCGGTGCTCGGTTCCCAAGACAGTTCGAACTCTTCGCGGGAGTAGGGCGTGAATACCAGGCTCTCAACTAGCCCCGATCGCGAATGCTGATCCTGCAAAACCCTAAACAGATTCACGATGTCGCCATCGAGGTCGTTGTACACCTCGGCATACGACCGAGGCTTTTGCATCAGCACCCCAGCGGCGCCGCCGAATGACTCGACGTAGCATGTGTGGGGAGGAAAGTGTTGCAACACCCACGGCGCAAGCCGGAACTTGGCGCCGTGGTACCGGATGACCGGGGCGGTGATGGTCATATTGAATTCCAGATGCGCGCCTGCCTCGCCGGCTGGCGTGATTCGTTGATGGGGTTATTTCTTCTGGTAGGTCTAGGTCAGCGATGCGATGCCGCTATGCCTACGCGGGTGAGTGCAACACTGGCTAGAAAAGAGATTCACGGTGTATTCTCGTCGATCAAAATGGAATAGGGGTTAGGGAAATGGGGAAAAGCAAAAAGAACAGGGATGATGTTGCATTTATTTCTCTGGCAGTTGCTGCGCTTGTGTTAATAATTTTTGTTTTGATCGTTGTTTTATCGAAAACGTTGGCGTCCTACGATATGCCTTTCCTAGTAACGAGAAGTGAGGAAGGGTTAGATCGTTTAGGTCAGATCGGAGATTTTTTTGGTGGTATATTGAATCCGCTATTAAGCTTCATTGCGTTTGTGGCTGTTGTTGTAAGCTTTCGAGCTCAGGCGCGAAACTCAAAGTTGGCGGAGGAGTCTTCTAATGCGCTTAGTGCTAACCAGGCAAGTCAGCTAGAGCAGTTAGTTAAGCAGGGGTTGATAGCTGAAAGGCAGTCGTTTGAAAATGTTTTTTTTGGTCTGCTTCAAATACACTCCAAGAATGTACAAGGTTTCACTTTTTCAGTTGGTGGATATTCAGAAGTAGGTCAATCGGCGTTCAGCGCCGTTGAAGCAAGATACAACTTTAATAAGTTGCTTTCAGTGCCTGTTAATCAGGCCCAATGGCCGGGCGTAGTCAGTAACAATATTGAATTGTTCAGTGTCCATATTAATCCGTTGCTGGGGCATTTTTTCAATACTGCTTCGCAGATACTAACGTATGTCGAAACTGCTGATAATTTGTCTGATTTGGAAAAAAATCGATATGTTAAAATCTACACTTCGACAATGAGTCGGGCGGAAATGGAGTGCTTGTTTTTGTGCTTAATGAGTTCCTATACCTTGGAAAAGTTACGGCTCTTTAATGGTGTGTCCTTTTTTGCGGGTCATTCGGCGGATGACATGTTGAAAGAAATGAAACGTCGTCAGTTCTTTGGCATGTCTGATTTAACTTGAGTCATAGTTAGCGGGCAGATCAACTCTAACCTAGGTGCATGAGGTTACCTGCCTAGGAAAAGATTTTTCTACATACAGTTTTCGTTGCTTGCGTAGATACATGCGAGTTATCGGCACAGGGTCGGATCAAGGGGAGCAATATGGGTTATGAATGGTGGAGTTCTACCCTCAAGGTTATTGGTTATATTGGAATGGCTCTTGTATTCCTATCGACCGTATGTGGAGGCTTTGTAAACGACAAAATAGATAAGGCCAAAGAGGGGAAAATTGACGATCTCTTAGCCGGAAAAAATTCCCTACTGGCCAGTGTGGATGATTACAGGCGTCAGCTTGAGGAAAAGCAAGTTCAAATAGATGATCTGCGTGCGAAAGCAGTAAATGCCTCTCGAAATTTATCTAGCTATTATGAATTCAACGGTGACCTGATTCGAATCGATGGCGGTAAGCATTCTTCGATAATTGGGGAGAGATATGAAATTTTTGAAAAGTTTCATACGCTTCAAGCTGCTAAAGATTGGTCTGCGTTAAAATCGATCTGTACTGAGGCCATTGCTGAAACTCCTCGCTGGCTTACTCCATATTTTTATCGAGGAGTCGCTTACTTCCAGCTAAATGAGCCTGATTTGGCAAAGCAAGACTTGGAGTTTGTTGTTTCTGAAGCAGGCGACTCTGCAGCTTACGCACAAGCTAGAGAACTTCTCAAAATTGTCACTGACCATATTGATAGGTCTAGAGCAGATGTGCGATGAGTAATTTCTTGTAGTCAAGTGATGCAACTATGTTGCATCGCATGGCTACTGCTTGTGTCATTCGCTGAAGTTTGTAAATAGTTAAAGTGGTTAGTGGGGTGCTGGCGGGGCGATGATCTCGTCGCCCGGATCTTTCTGGATGGCGAGCAAGCTTTTGTTGCGGAATTCCCGCGCCACGTTTTGCGATATCTCGATTTCGTGGCGCGGCGGATTCAGTAGAGGCTGGCACTTGGCAGCGCCCATTGCATGCAGGTGATGAATCATTAGCGTCATCGCCTCGCCCTGCTCAGTAATGCCTGACCACTCCATCAGGTCGGCTAGGGCTTGGCGTGTACCGGGGCGAACCCTGAGCCTCAATTCCTCCTCGGCATTCGCCACGCGCTTCCCGGCAGACTTGGCCGAGCGTTCTTTCTGGGGTACTGCTGCCATGGCCTACCTCTTCTATTCCGCTGGCCGGCAGTGCCAGCCAGGTTTGACGTTTGCGTTGCTGGGTGCGGGCTATGCGGCGCATGAATCGACCTTCACCTGGCGCCATGCGCCGACGGCTTCGAACATCCGCGCAGCGTGATCCTCATCGAGCGACATCGCTTCAGGGATGGCGATCCAGCCGGAAGCCACCATCTGGCTTTGGTTGGCCTCATCGCGCAACTTCTTGTAGCAATGCTCAATCACGTCTTCCAGGTGGTCGGAGAGGTAAACGCCATCGGGCGCCACCTCCACAGATTTGCTGTAGCGGTCGCCGCGGGCGTCGATGCAGAGGGCGCTGAGGTAAATCGTCCACCGGTGGGGGATGCCGCATACGGCCTGGCCGATCTTCCCCGGCGCGATGTTCTTCATCGACTTGTAATTGATCATGCCCTGGCGGCCGCTGGGGTCGATGTTGACCACTGCGACGTGATTGGATGCCAGCAGCGAGCGGCACGACCGGGCAATGCGGGCTTGCAGGTTATGCGGCTTGCGCTTGCTCATAATGCCTCCGCGAGTTTGCGCAGCGCGTTACGCTCGGCCCGGCTGATGGGCGGCTTGCGGCGCTTGAGTATGGTTTCGGGATCTATCTTGGCAGAGCGGGGCGGTGGCAGCGGATTATGTGGCGGGCTTGGCAACTGCGCGACTGTCCCGCCTGCGGCCAAGAACTCCGCCGTGCGCTCCGATATCGAGTAAGCGTCCTGGCGGTGCTGCTCGACCAGGCTGAGGTGGTTGCTGATCATGCTGGCTGTCTCGCTTTGTTCAGTTCAGCCTTGCGGATCTCCTTAGCGGCGACCAGCGATGGCTTGAGGTTGTCGAAGCCGTGGACGATTACGCGCCCGGCGTTGTAGGCCGACTCCAGCGCGGCCATGTCAGCCGCTTGACGGATGTCGGCGATCGCATCAACAAGTAGCTCCTTGGCTCGCTCCTCCGGGCTGATACCGGAGTTCAGCCAGCTCAGCAGGCGCTTGCCCGTTTCCTCGCTGATCAGTTCAGGCTGGTCAAACAGCTTCGTCCGGTCTTTGCTGGCTGTGGCCGTGTGCCCGTCGTGGGTGAGGTCCAGCACCACGGTGAATTCGTAGTCGGTGCCGTCGCGCTGCTCTGACTTCATGCCCAGCTTGAGGATCTTCTTACCCTCGCCTTGAACCGTTTCCGTCTTGCTGCGCATGGTGCAGATGATGTGCATCGAGCTGGTGAGGATCTTGTCCGTCAGCTTCCGGTGGCGCGGCGTGGTCTCGTTCCAGGCCGCCCACGTGTTGCCCCGGAATTTCTGGTGGGCCACTGTCTCGTTCTGCTCCAGGCAGCCCCCGGAACCTGTCCACTCATGCGAGTAGCTATCGATGATCAGCGTGTCGTACCCTGCCAGCTCAGCGGCGACGATCACTTCGATGTAGCGCTCTGGCGAGTACGGCGCGTGTAGCTCCGTTGCGTCGAAGTCAACCAGGTCCGCGTACAGCGATGCGCTGCCGTTTTCGGTGTCTAGCACCGCGATACGCCCGCCAAGCCCCTGGGCCAGGAGAAGAGCGGAGTAGGTTTTGCCTGATCCAGACGGCCCGGCAAGTGCCAGCCGTAGCTTGGCCTGCTTGCGTTCGGCTTTCTTGAACATTTGAGTTTCCTCAGCTTGGGTGGTTGTCCCACTGCCGCTGGATGCGGCGGGCTTCGTCTTCGTACTCTTTGCGCTGCTCACCGGTGAATCGGTCAGGCGAGAAGGCGCCGACCATCATCCAGTCGAACTGGGCAGCCAGTTTTGGCGATGTACTCATGGTTGCCTCAGTAGGCGATGGATACAGATGGGATCTTGCGTTGAGCGATCAGCGTGACCGCCTGCTTAGCGCAGGCCTCTGGCATACCGCCCGCAATGAATGCCTCCAGTGCGGCACGATTGATCTTTCCTTGATGGGCCTTGTCGGCCTCGCGTGCCTGTGCCTGCTCCAGTTCAAACGCTACGGCGGCGGCCTGACGAGCCTGTTCGGCCTGACGTGCCTGTTCAACTGCTTGCTCTTGGCGCTGAGTAGCTGCAGCACGCTCTTGCTCTGCGCGCTGTTCAGCGGCAACACGTCTTGCTTCCGCCTGTGCTGCTGCTGTGCGTGCCTGTTCGGCTTGCAGTTCCAGTTGCAGGCGCTGGTGTTCTGCGGCGGCTTCCGCGTCGCGCGCGGCCTGTTCGGTGGCCAGTTGCGCTGCTGCGGCCTGCTCCAACAGCTCCTGCTCACGACGCGCGGCAGCATCACGTTCAGCCTGGGCACGTTGCTCGGCTTCAATGCGAGCTTGCTCCGCAGCTACGCGGGCAATCTCTGCATCGCGGTCACGCTGGGCCTGGGCCTCTGCCTCAGCCCGCCGCAGCGCCAGTTCTGCCTGATCAGCTTCGTACTGGGTACGCTCGCTGTGCATGGCCCGCAGCTTGGCAAGCGTTTGGTCTTTCACCTGGGCCGCTTCCACAAGGAACTCTTCCCATGTGTCGTCGAGTGCAATGGCCTCAAGGTCGGCGATCAAGCGAGCAACTTCGGATGATGACGGCGCCTCACTGAACTTGGCCATTTCTTCAATCTGGTAAACGGCTGCGTTGTGCTTGGCTACCCTTGCATCTTCGGCGGCTTGCCAGTCATCGAGCGGCTGCCGGACCTCCTTCTGCCATAACTCCAGCGTGTCCCATACGCGCTTGCGCTCAGCGTCAATCAGCTTTGGGATTTCCTTCTGTTTGGCGGAAATCTCCTTGCCTACTGCCTCCAGCGCATTTTTCGATTTTGCGATCTGGTGCGCCATCGATGCATAAGCTTTGCGGCCTTTGTCCGTTTTCAGGTCGGGAAGCACTTTTTTGAATTCGTCTACCTTCGCGCGGACCTGCTGAAGCCAAGGGTCAAGTCCCTTTACAGTGCTAAATACGGTCAACGCTGTTTCTTTCGGCGGTACGACTGCCAGTTCGTTTTCTGCGGACATGGGGGAATCCTTGCCGCGAAGCTCGCAGCGATTAAGAGGTTGTGATTGGGCTTATGCGGCGTGGGATGCGTTGTAGGAGGCGTAGATCTGGTCGATACGCGCCCGGTAGTGCCGGTGCTCCGTCTCATCAATCACGCGCAACATGAACGCCAGGGTGACGCACGATGTCGCGGCGGCGCTGGCGTTTGGCTTGCCAAGGTCGCTGATCATGTTGCTGATCTCGCCTTCAATCCAATTCACAGCGGTTTGGTGGTCTAGCTGGGCAACGTTCACTCAACACCTCCTACTGGTGGGCAGATCAATTCCATCTGCGCCATGGCCGCTCCAATACGCAGCTTTAGGCTGGCGCGCTCTTTGATGCGGCGCGCCTCTCGCTCGGCCAGGTCGTCCGCTGTGTATTCATGGAACAGGTCGACATGCTGCGTCTTGCCGAAGTTTGGCAAGTCCCAGCGCCTATCGGATTCCCTTGCCTGGGCGCTATCCGCGTAGCTGGTTGGCATGGCGAGTCTCCAGGCTGCGGGCGAGGGCGCAAGCTTCGTTATGGTTTCGGCGAAACCCCATAACCTTGTCGGTCTGGCTGTCCACCACATGGAAGAAGTCACGGCCAGCTGGCTTTACCACCATACGGAAGGCGATCACTGGCTCAGGCCGGCCGATCAGTCGGTACAGCTCAATGGTGGCTAGACGGGAACGCTGATGCAGGCCGTCGACGATGTCGCGGCGCGATTGAATGCTGTTGTGCATGGTCGCCTCCAGGGTGACGTTATTCGGTGGGAGGGGCGGGGAGTGGCTGCCAGTGGGTGATCCACCAATCATCGCCGTGCGGGGCGCTGTAGCTGTCGAAGTATGAGAGCGCGCGGTGGTTGCAAATAGGCACGTACTCTCCCATTGCTACTTCGCTTCCTTCTTCCTCGGCCTGGGATCCGTCTTCGTTTTCATAGCGGCGGATGTACTTCACAGAAACCAGAAGATCGCAGCGATGTTCAGGCCTGCGGTCATCGTTGACGCTAATCCAATCGCTCATGGCGACCTCCAGTGTTTGGGGTTAGGCGGAGACTGCAACCAGAACAGCTTCACGAAAGCGCGATGGGCTCCAGTCGCACGATTCGTCAGCCGGGATATGCCCGAACATCGCGGTGCAGCGTTTGCAATGCACGCAGTCGCCGCAGGTCTTGCCCTCGGGCAGGTTCATCTGGTCAGCGTTATCCGCAGACCGTGGATATGTCCCTCGTTGCTCAGGCATGACTCTCTCCGTTCGTTGGTTCACCTGTATTCGTCAACACTCATGCCTCCCGCTGGTTGCCGATGGGCGCGGGGGAGGAGTGCTGACGGGTAGAGGCGCGTAAAAAAGCCCAGTCGAAACCGGGCTTTTCCCTCTTTACGTACAAGCCTGCCGGGCGCATGTGGCGTCGGGCAGCTATTGGCTAGTCCATGGTGAAACCCTCCTATCGTTCGCTCACTGGGAAGGCAGTGGCCACCTATTGAATGGGTGATGCAGATGCCCGGTGCTGATCTCCGGGTTGGGTGTGAAGTGTCAGGTTCAACCGAGCCGATCAACCGAGGTCCGTCGGCGCCCCACTTGCGAGCCTGCGTCGTTGCCCATCAGCCTGGGCATGCATCCGCATCGGGGAGTGATTTGGTAGGGATTCGAACCCAAAAGAATTACGTCGATTTCGGCAGCGCTACCCAGCCGACACCACCCCGCACGCAGGGCGCCCCTGATCCGCCGAGGCAAACTCCAAATCACACCCCGATGCGCTCTCATAGAGAGGATCGGGCAGTTAACGACAGGCTGTCGTGGCGATTTACGAGCGGATCATTTCCTCAGGGTCGAAACCGAACTCACGGCAAAGCGCGCTGGCAACGCCGGAGCCAACACCAAAGGCATCACGCACTAATGCCCACCGGTATTGCCCGTGCTTGGAGCGGTATTTGCTGGGACCTTTAAGGCTTCGAATTGCAGACCGTATAAGGTCTCGCTCATCGATGTCGCATCCGCTTAACTTCATCACTTCGGCGTCCTCCCGGTTGTTTTCCCGATGCCCACCGCTCTGGATGGGCGTCAGTGAAAAGGTCCGTCATTTGTGCGCTTCAGGATCTTTCAGGTGCTTGTCGAACAGTTTCTTGTGCCGGCGGGCGAAGCGAGCCACAAAGGCGACCGCAACAAGTGTCATGGCTGCCATGACGACCGGGTAAAGTTTGATAGCGAGGAAGACCGCGAGAGGTGAGAAAAAGAACAACCCAAGAAACGGCAGCAGAACCTCCGTTTGCGTTGAGTCCTTTTTGTCTTTCCACCATTGGTAGCCGTTGCTCTCGGTGGTATACGGCGTCCAACCTCGCAGTCGAGCCATAAACTCCAGCACCGGGTTTCGACCGGCCTCCGCATCGTCAATCCAGGCCCAGGCCTTTCGCCAGACAAGACCAAGGAGAGCGGCACCCAAGAGTAGGCCCGCTACTGGAAATCCCAGCATGAAGCAGGCCATCAGTTGTTCCGGAAAGCTTCCAAATCTGTCCATCTCACTTCCTCCGTTGATTTCCAATGCCGCCTCATAGAAGCGGCATCAGCAAATCTGTGGGTGCTTCCCGCGCCGCTTACCAGGTCATTCGCCAGTTCGGTCAACACCTCGACAGCCGTATGGGGTATCCCATCGTTGGCAGGCTTTCGGGCCTGTCTGTCGCCGGTCACCAGTAGTGGCAGCGCGTTTTGTTCACCTGACTTCCTCTCGCCCCACAGGTGATAGCCGGGGCTGACCTCCCAGCGTGAGCCGGGTAATCGTGTATGGCGCATGTTTTTAAAGAGCGGCGGGCTGTGAGGCCCTTCGCAGTGGCTGTGTGTCGCTGCGATGGAGTTAATTTAGCCCCAAGCTAAAGTAGCGTCAATAGCTCCAAGCTAAATATTTAGCGATAGGCGAAATTATTGAGATGTGCCGTGTCCCTCCCAGCCGATGGATGAGGCCTATAAGCGCTTTACGCGCCAGTTAGCAGTGAGCTATGATTTTTCCATTAACTGTACGTATATACAGTATTCAATCGGGAGGGAATTTCATGGCGAAGAAGCAGGCGGCAACGGCAGCACGGCAGGAAATGAGCGGCATGGAGCGACTGGGGCTGCGCGTCTCATCGATGATCAATCACCCCGTGGCGCAGGCGCAGCGCTGGGTGACGATTCATCGCCTGGACACGGATGGGGAACGGGAGTGGGAAGAGGTTCTGGGCGTGATCGCCCAGACGGAGGAGCTTGAGTTGACGCTCAACGACGACGGCAGCGTGACGGTGAGGTGGGAGCAGCAGGAAGTCGAGGTAGCAGGGAGGGGAGAGATCGAATATGAGCCAGAAGAAGAGGCGGCGCCTTTCTGACGGGTACGAAAAAGCCCGCGTTCGGCGGGCCTTGACCTTGTGCGATCAGCTACGCTTGCGGCGCGATGATTTGAATATCGCCGAGCAGGTCGCTAACCGAGCGAATATTGTCGCGAGCTGCTAGCGCGTCGGCCTCTGAGCCAAATGGCCCGACTGCTACGAATTTCGCGGATCCTTTCGTGGTTGGGAGGCCTAGGCGCTTAACTGATCTGGTCGCCTCGGCGTGCGCCCATGGCTCGCACACAACTCGCACCGTCCACCCTGATTTCAACGGCGCTTGTGCAGATGATTGCGGCAGCATATCACCACCACAATGCTTGCACTTTATGGCAGCTCGCTTGATGGTCTCTGCACACAGCGGGCAGGGGCGAGTATCTGTTTCGGCCTCGGCTTGCGTCGCAGTGGATTTGCCGCCGAGAAGCACCATAAGCAAGCCGGCGAGTACGATCATTCCGCCGACAATGGTGTGAATCTGGCGATCCGCCATGAGACCTAGGTTATTCACTCGGCCGCCGGCGCCGGTAGGCACGGACACATCCATGCTCAGCGCGAAGATCAGCCAGCACGCGCCGACGATCAGCACGAATGTCCCAAATCCTTTCATCGGATCCCTCCCATAATTGAGTCAGCACCTTATCATTAGTGACGCACAGCCACCATTGGAGGGGGGTAGGGCAGATACAAGAAGCCCGGCGCTGGGCCGGGCTTTCGGTGAAAATCACATCAAATCCAGTGAAATCCTTTAGCCATCAGTCCTGCCAACCCAAGAGCAACTACAATCAGGGCGCCAAAAAGCAGTCGAAAGTCTCGTTCGAGATTATCTCTAACCTTGCCGACTGATGTTTTCGTCTCGGAGCGGAACTCAACAACCTCTTCTTTCAGGGAGTCTAGATCCCTTCTTATGTATTCGACGTGAGTCTCAAGCTTTGCTACGCGAGCTTCCATTTCTTTTCCTTCAGGCGGCTCAGATCCGCCGCCGCCTTTTTTGATGAAAGCTTCAGCGACGTCGAGTTCTGCTGCCTGTTGTTTGTACTCTTCCTTAAGGTAGCTCACTTTGTCACTCATGAGTAGTGTCATCCTTGTCAAGTGCCCATTCTGGATCCCCTGCTAACAGCTTTCCAAGGCGCTCATCGAATTGATCAATTTCCGCGAAAACATCTCTCAGCTCCTCGAAACTTTTTCTTGCTTTATCCTTCATGTCTGGACTTTCAGACGTCAGTGCTAACATCGTTAATGACGTCATGGCCCCGTGAAAGATTGACAAAATCGCCGATCTGAGCGGCTGTACCAGTTGCACCACCTCAATTCGACTCATTGGCTCAATCAAAAAAGCCTTTTGTTCAGGAGTAATAAAGGTGGGGGTGCTTTTGTCATCATCCATGTTAATCACCAATTAATCAGTATTGTCCGGAAGCTAATGCGGCTTGAAAAAAGCATGCCGCCCCTCGCTCAGATCGCCGCATAGCTCTATTGGATAGGAAAGTCGAGCGCGTTATACCGGTTGTCCATTCCACACATAAAGCACCCTGGCGAGAATGTGGGTGTCGTCGACACGGATGTCCTCGGGGTCGTGATGTTTGTTGTCCGAAATCATCTTGAAGCGGTCCTTGCCTTTCTTTTGCAGGCGCTTCACGTACAGCATTTCGTCGTGGGAGAAAAGATAGATTCCATCTCCGGTGAACTCCCGGATCGTGATGTCGACGAGTAGCGGGTCGCGGTCTTTGATCGTGGGCGCCATGGACTGGCCCCACCCAGTGATCATCTTCAGGTGAAAGTGTTCTTTGAAGGTAAGGCCCAGGTCGCGCAGGTGCTTGGGGCTGACCCTTATGTCCTGGAGCATTTCCGGGTATTCGTGCGGTATCTGTCCGCCGCCCATCGCCGCACGCACGTCGTAGTGGGCAATCCACACCTCATCTCCGACTTGGCCAGGGCGAGAGAAGTCGACGGTTATGACGTTGCTCGACTCGTCAGCGGCCGCAATGATTCTGTCACGAGCCGTGCTCGTTAAACCTTTGACCTTCGAAAGCATCTGCTTTATCTGGTCCGCCGCTGTCTGTGCGGATGTCTCGCCTGCGTGATCGCTCGAAGTCAGCTCTTCAGCTGGAGTTATCGACTCACCTGGCGATATGGAGTCAAACCAACCTCTGGGCAGCCCCTCGATCGCCTCGATTCTCCGCGCTACATCGTCTCCCAAATTCTTCGCTGTCTTGTCCGACAAAATCTGGCTCAGGTGCGCAGGCGCCATTCCCCAGCGCTCGGCGCACGCGCCTTTTCGCTGGTTTCCTATGAGGCTGATCAGTTGCTGTTTACGAATCGCATAAATATCCATGCGGGCAAGAATGCCAGCGTTTAGCTCAATGCTAAATGTGCTCAAAGCTAAATATTCCTTGCTACGATATTAGCCATAAGCTAAATTTCTCCCATGTTTAAGGAGAGATCCCATGAATGACCATCTGCGTGACTGGCTCGCCAGCGCTTCAAACGAACGGCGCCAGTCAGTGGCTGCCGCTGCCAAGACGACGGTAGGGCACCTGTGGCAGCTGGCAGGCGGTCACCGAAAAGCTTCGGCCGACTTGGCGGAACGCCTTCAAGACGCATCCGGTGGAGAGATCACCATCGCTGGCTTGCGACCGGATCTTCTCGACCTGGCGCACAAAGTCCTACGCGGCGCCGCCTGACATCCCCGTCCGCCGTTCCATTGAGCAAATGATCGCCTCTGCACCTGCAGGGCGCCACGTAAAGAATTCCGAGGTTTTAGGCATGCAAGATTTTTTGAGGGCTTGCGACACCGTCGTCGAAGAGGCGAACACCAAAAATCTCGCCACATTGATGAGCATGCCGCCGGTGAGCTTGCTTCAGCGCGCCAACGCGAACTACGACGGCGCATGGTTCAACGTGAAGCACCTGTACTCCTTGCTTCTGCACACGGATGACATGCGCCCCTTGGCTGCATTGGCTGGCGAGTTTGGTTATTCGATTCTCAAGACGGATCAGCCCAAGGCGATCGACATCCACGAAGCGCTTGGGCGCGCAACGCTGGAGTTCGCCGAGGTCACCGTCGAGACGCATGCAGCGATGGCTGATGGCCGAGTTGATCAGGTCGAGCGCGCACGAATCCTTCGCGAGATCGACCATGCCGAGAGCGCTCTGGCACAGCTGAAAGCCTCTGTGAAGGTCGCCTGATATGAAGATCACACAGAGCCAGGTCGTACAGGCTTTCATTGCTGGGCGTTGCAGTCCCGAAAGCACCGAAATCATTCCTTCGATTGCCGGGCTGGAGCGGCCCGAGTTCTGGCCTGAGTTATGGGGCTCGGTTGGTGGAGAGCGCTCGAAAATCGGTTACGCCAAGTTCGAGTTGGCGACCACCAAAGTTACCTGCGGGGTTACTGAAGGTACGCACCAATTAGCGCAACTGCTGCGGGCAGACGCCCAACCCCCTCATCCAGCAGTTTCAGTGCCAGGTGTTTTATCGCTTCGGCAGAGAGTCCTTTCAATCCTTGCACAAGGCGATTTTTCTCTTCTGTCGGCGTATCACTCTCAAGAATTTTCCTTTCCAGGAGATCGCGGAGGGTGTCCTCATGAATCTTGATCGTTACGGTTCCAAGGACTGCGCCAAGGCCTCCGTCCTCCTCAAGAAAGTCCATTCCTCTTGCTGTGATCCGCGCCTGAGTGAATGTCACAGATCCGCTGTTCATTCCGAGCTTCACGCCGCTTTCAACGAGTCCGTGCTCCTCCAGGTACAGGAGGCTGCTTGTGCACTCGACCTGAGAGTATCCGTCCAGGTGGTACGCCGATGGACTTCGGCGAGGATAGAAATCTCGCAACTCTTCCAAAAGTGCGCGCTGCAACTCCCTATTCAGCTTCATGTATCCAGCCTCCGAGGCATTCTTTTATGGAGACATAAAGCTAACACGGATGCGCAGGACACCCAATTCACCCGCACCACCAAATCGCAGGCGAAAAAAAACCACCTGGCCGGGTGGTTCTTCGTGCTGCATTCAAAAACGTTCTGGAGCTGATTATGCACAGTTCAACATATACCAGCAATACCCCCAACAATCTCGCGCCACGTTTTTCGCAATCTGAAAACGTGGCGCGCAATTCAGCAGTAATTCCGTTCGACTTCGACGGCGCCGCAATCCGCGTCATCACCGACAAGCTCGGCGATCCGTGGTTTGTTGCGCGCGACGTCGCTGACGCCCTCGGCTACTCCAAACCGGAGAACGCGGTGGCCCGTCATTGCAAGGCTGCGACCACTACCCCGAAACAGGGTGGTGGTTTCATGACCATCATTCCTGAGCGGGACCTGTACCGGCTTGTGATGAAGTCCAAGCTGCCGTCCGCCGAGAAGTTCGAAGAGTGGGTAGTCGGCCAGGTCCTGCCGAGCATTCGCAAGACCGGCTCGTTTTCCGCCCAGGGCCCGAACAACTCCAAGATCGTAGGCGAACTCGCCATTCTGGAGTGCTTCGACCGTCTGCTGAAGCCTGCGAACTCCAGCAAGATGATGATGCTGGCCAAGATCGCCGACAACAATGGCCTGGATGCCAAGTTCCTCCCTGGCTACGCCGTGGACGCCGCACCGGATGCCGCTGGCGGGTCTTCGATGCCGACCAAGGCAATTACCGCCCTGATCAAAGATCACGGCATCGCCAGCACGGCTCGCGCCTTCAACCTCGCGCTCGAGGCCAAGGGCTACCTCAAGGTCCTCCAGCGCAAAAACTCCAAGCAGGAAATGGTGGACTTCTGGTCCGTGACCGAGAAGGGCATGGCCTACGGCAAGAACCTCACCAGCCCTCAATGCCCCCGCGAGACGCAGCCTCATTGGTACGTGGATGGCTTCCTTGAATTGGCCGGCCTTGTCGGCAAAGGAGCCAAGTAATGGCCGGTGATTGGATAAAATTCGAACTGTGCACCCTGGACAAGCCAGAGGTTTGCCAGATCGCAGAGTGGGCTGGTATCGATCCAGATGCGGTAGTTGGCAAGCTTATGCGCGTTTGGGGCTGGTTCGATCAACAGACAGAAAATGGTAACGCTCCGAGCGTTACTAAAAAGTTACTTGATCGTCTCGTTGGCGTTAATGAGTTCTGCGACTACATGAAACTGGTCGATTGGATGGTTGAGTGCGAGGGCGTTATCAGTCTCCCTCATTTCGACCGTCATAACGGGAAGACCGCTAAAAACAGGGCTTTGACGGCTCGCAGGGTTGCAGGACATAAGTCAGGTAACGCAAAAGGTAACGCTGCCAGCGTTAAAAGTGCGTTACCTAAAGAAGAGAAAGAGAAGAATAAAGAACCTCTCTCTGTGCGCGAGTCGGTTGACCCTCGCATGCCCAGCGAAATGACCCTCGACTGGAATCCTGATGACAAGCTGCTGAAGACCTACTCGGTTCACTCTGGCGTAGCGCTGGACCTATTCACCGAAGAGGCGCGCCGCGCTTTCACTGCCCACTATGAACCGCGCGGCCAGGTGAACACCCAGGCCGAGTGGGTGCAGATGCTGGTCAAGTGGGTGCTCAACGATCGCAATCGTGCAGCAGCTTCGAACATCAGACAGTTCACGCCACGCCAGAGCAGTGAGCCTGACTTCGACAGCAATGCCTGGGCCGAAGGCCTTGTGGTGAGCCCATGAAGCCAGCCAGCCAACTGATGGCTACCATGGGCAACCTGCCTGCCGTGGAGCCTCGCCAGCCACTCCAGGTGACGCCACAGACGGCCGAAGTGGTGAACGACCTGTTCCGTCGCCTGCGCGGGATCTTTCCAGCGTGGCGCCAGGCGTGGCCGTCCACCGAAGCGCTCGACGCCGCCAAGGCTGAGTGGATCAAGGAGTTCGCCGACGAGGGCATCCGAACCCTGGAGCAGATTGAGTTCGGAATCCAGAAGTGCCGCAAGCTCAAGAAGCCGTTTGCACCGAGCGTTGGCGAGTTCATCGCCATGTGCGCACCTGGTCCTGAGGACTTCGGCATGCCGGCTGTTGGTGACGCCTGGATCGAGGCGCTGATGACCACGTACAGCCACGAAGCGGTGAAGCTGGCCGCCGAGGCTACCGGGTTGTTTGACCTTCGTGGGGCCAAGCAGGAAGACAAGGGGCTCCGCGCCAGGTTCGACCGCAACTACGAAATCATCCTTCGCCGCGCCCAGGCTGGGCATCCGCTCGACGGCCGGATCGCCGCCGGCATCGGCCACGATAGCCAGAAGACCGAATTCGAGCTCGCCAACGAACTGGCTGACCAGCAGACCCAGGCACGAATCCTTCATCAGGGCATTCCGGCCGACGGCAAATCGGCGCGTGCGCTGCTGCTGGCCAAGTTCGGCAAGAAGACCACGGAGCAACGGACATGACTGACTACACCGAACTAAAGCGGCTGGCCGAGGAGCAATGCATTTCCAGTGATCTTGGGATGTTTGAAGATCATCAGCTTTGCGAAAACATCCTGGCCCTGATCGGCGATAACCAGCGGCTGAATGCTGAAAACAAGCAACTGATCCTGCTGGAGTACCACGGAGGCACCGCTGAAGCCGCGATAAACCTGCTGGCCGAGCGCGACCAGCTCAAGGCAGAGAACGATGCGCTGCGCGACGATATTGAGCAGAGCCAATACGACGTGAACGCATGGCGAAACAGCGAAGAGTCTGTCTGGATCGAGGTCTTTAACAGCGAAGGCGACGATCCATTCATCAGCGCTATCACCGGCCAGATCACCGTCGAACAATTGGCTTTGATCCAGGCTGAGATCTTGGAATATCGGGAGGATTACTTCGAGAAGGGTTCAGGCCTTTACGTTTTCAAGTGCCGCCACTACCAGGCGAATTACGACAACGTGGGCATGACTGAGCCAGCTCACTGGGAGGCTGACTTCGAGTCGTACAGCCCTTTCCCGTGGGAAGAAGAGGCCGCCGCCATGGGCAAGGGAGAGCAGTCATGACCCAGCTCACCGAAATTGAAAAGTGGATCAAGCGCAATAATCGGAAAAGGCCAAAGCTGGTTCGCTCCGAGGGGATCAATCACTACATCGTTTACTTCGACAAGGGCAAAGCCAGGGTCGGAATTGTGCAGGACGGTATGTACAGCCGCTACGGGGTCATGTGCTACGGCGCCATGCCGAACACTGACCCGTTCTACTGCTGGCAGTCCGAGCCTGGCGCATGCGATGAAAGCGACGTGAAGGTGATGGTCGATTACCTCAACGGGGTGAGCGAACTTCCCGACTTCGACTTTGCGTCGATCAAGGGGGTACGGCCATGACCAGCCTCCAGATCCGCAACGAATCCGACCGCAACAAGGCCATGGGCTACATCGCCGGCCTGGACCTGGCCAAACCCAAGAAGCTGGCTATCACCGAAGTGGACCGCAGCGGGGAGCAGAACAAGGCTCTGCATGCGGCTCTGTCCGATATCGCCGCCCAGGTCGAGCACGCCGGAAAGAAGTGGGACGTCTTGATCTGGAAGCGCCTGCTGACCGCCGCCTGGCTGCGCGAATCGGGCGATCAACCGCAGATGATTCCGGCCGTAGACGGCAACGGCTTCGACGTCATCTACGAGCGCACCAGCAAGCTCACCGTGAAGCAGTGCGGTGAGTTGATCGAATGGGTGCATGCCTTCGGCGCTGAGCACCAGGTGCGCTGGACACAAAAGGACAACTGGGGAGGGCGCTACTGATGAGTCATAACTTCAAGCCGGGCGATCTGGCGATGATCGTTAAAAGCTTTCCCGAGTGTGCTGAAAACATTGGTCGTTGCGTTGAAGTGGTCGAGGTTGACCATCCGGTGATGGACAAATTTCCAATTCGGGTTGCGGCAGACAATTTGAAAGGGGTGTGCCAATTCTCTGGAGCAGTTGAATCCGTCAATTTTTGCTGGTGTGCGCCTTCCTGCCTGATTCCACTTCGCGGCGACTTCACCCTTGAGCAGCAGAAAGCCAAGGAGGCTGTATGAAGCGCACCCCACTACAGCGCAAAACCCCGCTCAAGTCCGTAGGCCCGCGCCGCAAGCGCTGCCCAGCCTGTCGGGTGATGTTCGTGCCCGTTCGCGATTCCCAAGCTGTATGCGGTGAGATCGAGTGCGCCATTGCTCACGGGCAGTCGGAGAAGGGGCGGGCGATCGCCGGTAAGGCGCTGGCGGAAGTTGGGCGCCGCGAGATCAAGGTGCGCAAAGAGGCCCTGAAAAGTCGCGCTGACCACCTCAAGGACGCAGAGAAGGCCGTCCGAGACTACCGCCGCACCTATGAGCTGAGCATCGGCAGCGGGTGCATCAGTTGCGGAGAGTCGCAGGAATCGATCCTGGCCGCCCAGGGCTGGAAGGTCGGCGGTGCATTTGACGGTGGCCACTTCATGGGGAAGGGAGCACGCCCAGAGCTTCGCCTTGAGCCAACCAACATATGGCTCCAGTGTAAAGCATGTAACTCGGGCTCCTATATGCACGCCCGCAAGGGCTACACCGTTTCGCAGGGTTTCCGCACTGGTCTGATCGCCCGCATCGGTCTGGAGGCGGTGGAAGCGCTCGAAGCCGACCATGAGCCGCGAAAGTACACCGTTGAAGAACTCAAGGCAGTAACCGCCGAATACCGGGCAAAGACTAGAGAACTGAAAAAGGGGCAGGCAGCATGAAGATCAACTCAGCGCGCCAGGCGTGGCATGACTGCAAGTACAACCCGGCCCCCGGCCAGGCCTCTGACGTTGTGCAACTGGGCGTGGTAGTGCAGAACACAGAGCGCGGGCCAACGGCGAACCACGCGGTGCACGGCGCCCTGGCTGGCCATATCCAGTCGGCAATCGCCAGGCTGCATCCGCAGATCCGGGTTTTCGGTGACTTCATGTACGCCGCCGAGCAGAGCGACGACATCCGCGAGGCTGCGGAAGAGGTCGTATTCCTGCTGGTGCAAAACCGGTCTCCACGGATGACGGCGGCCAAGCGCAAGAAACTGGAGTTCGTGGTGAAGGGCGTCATGCGGCGCTACCGACACATGCACCAGGGCGGCCAGTCGTCCAACGAAGACCCGTTCGCCAACGCGGAGAAGTTCCGGGCCTGGATGTGGCAGTTCTACGGCGTGCGCCTGGAGTCGTGCAATTGGGAGAGGGACTGGGGTGGCGTGCTGCAGCTGATCTTCGAGTGCTGCGAGGATCTGGACCGACGCGCATTGAGCCCTGTTGCAGCAGTAATTTACGAAATGCGCGAGGCCGCATGAGGGCCTATTGCGTTCCCGTGCGGCTCATGGCATGATTTCGCCACTGTTAGAGTTTTGCCTTCGGCAACTTACTCAATGACTGAAGAAAACCCGGCCATCGCGCCGGGTTTTTTATTGCCTGAGTTTCACTGCAGCCAGGGCAGCCTCACGGAAGGCCTGGACGCTGATAAGCCGGTAGTGCAGCGCTACGGAAAAACACCGGCAGCCCGCGCACCCTGACCTCACTGTGCTTCCAGGGTGGCGTGAGACCATATTGGCGAGATCGATGCATTGGGGCGTCGACGCTGGCAAGGTCTTTGGCTGGCAGCGTGGGAAGACACGCAATTTATGCAGGTGAATGCGCAGGCTGATGCGTTAATCAGGTGAACGAGATCCCCGCCGGTCCGTGATGCGGCACACTAGTGCCGGTCGCATCTGCCGCGGTTAGGTTGCTGAGTATTTCGGCAAGCTGGTTTGGGGGTAGCCGCGAAAGCGGAGTAAGTAAAACGAGGCGCCGGTACGCGCCTATCGTCACTAAGCCGGGGATCAGCACCGGCCATCTGCACCTATTCCAAGGCTCGCCATATCGGCGGGCCTTTTCTCGTTATGAGGCACAACAAATGTCCCGCACGATTCAATCCTCCGACTACGTGCCGGGCGTTTCCGGCTGGAAGTTCAGCAACGTCACAGGCGAGTTCGAGATTCATAGTTCTGATGCGTCGACCAGCGCCGAGCCTCGGCTTATCAGCGTGACTGCGGGCTCTTGGTCGGATTTCGATCTACCGTCCAATGCCGTGGAGTACTACGCCTTTATCGGCGCGGAAATGGATAAGATTCCTGCCGACTGCCGGGCTAGCGCCGAAATCACGACCGAGGATATCTCGTTTGATCATGATGGCTCGGATGTGCGCACTACGCTGACCTATGAGCGCCGGGAGACTTGCGAAGAGGTGGCGGATCGCATCGAAAAGAGCTCGGTACACGCTCAGATTCAGGGCTTGGTTGGTGGTAGCTTCAACATCTTCCATAACGGCCAGCTTCGCGTTCGACTTGGAAGTCTCGAAGAGCCAAGCCCTTTCGTTGTCGCCGACGGCAAAATTTATTTTCGCGATGACCTGGTGAAGGAAGCGTCGATAGCCAAAGCCAAGGTCGCGAATGAATGGTCGGTCCGGGTTGAGTTCTCTCCGACCGGGCAGCCGTATGCTGCTGGGTTCGGAATCGGCATTGGCTCGGCGGGCGAGTTCAAGCCTGACTTCATCGTGAAGGCCTCGCACATGGAAATCCTTCCTGATGGTCTGGTGAAGATTACCCAGGCTCCGAAGAAGTCCTGACGGCAGAACCCTATTTACGGCCTCGACACTGATCGGGGCGTTTTCGTTTTCGGCTCCACCACACCCATTGCTCCGAGCTGGGAGTGCTGTGTGAGCCGGATTTATCAATCTCCCCAAGGGGGAGGCAACCCGGATGCCAAACATGCCTGACAAGCCAGACACATGGGCCAAGATCTGGCTGGCGTTGAGCAATCCGCTCTGGCAGGGCGTGATCATGTCCATCACCGTATCGTTGCTTCGAGTCATGTACGACGCGAAGGAAACCAGTAAGCGCCGGATTGTGTTCGAGGCGCTGATCTGCGGATCGCTGAGCTTGGTCGCGTCCAGCATTATCGAGTGGATGGCCTGGCCTTCCAGTCTGTCGGTTGCCGCGGGAGGGACTATTGGGTTCCTCGGCGTGACAGCCATTCGCGAGCTGGTGACCCGCTTCCTGGGCCGCAAGGCGGATGCCGCATGAAGGCCTTCGCTGCAGCAATCATCATCGCCCTGGTCGGCCTGCTCCTAATTGGGATTCAGCAGTCGCGTGTCGTCGCCCTTCGCGGGGAGGTGGCCTTCGAAGCCGGCGAGAAGAAAAAGGCAGTCGACGCCAACCTCGAAAGCCAGGCCACGATCACCACCCTGCGCGCCGAAGCCCAGCGCAACGCCGACTACCAGAAAGACCTGAACAAGCGGTTACAGGCCAGTCAGGCCAAAGCCAGAAAGGCGGAGAAGAACTTTGAAGAACTCAAACGCAACAGCAAGCCTGTTCGTGATTGGGCTGCTCAGCCTCTGCCTGACGGCCTGCGCGGTAAAGCCGCCACTGGTAACAAAGACAACGGCAGTAAGAGTAGAGCCCCCTGAGCTGGTCCCATGTGAGCGGGTAGCTGATGAAGATCTCGCCGACAACGGCCAGCTTTGGGAGCTGAAGAACCAGGCCATCAACCTGCTCGACACCTGCGCTGACCAGGTGGACGCCCAGATCCTCCGCAGCCAGAGCAAGTAATCCGCGCCACGTTTTCGAATGCGCCAAATCGTGGCGCGAGGTTTTGCAGATGAGCAAAGTCACCCGCCTGCGCCACGCGCTACCGATGAGCCCGGATATCAATGCAGCGGTAAGCGCTCTCGACAAGGCCATTGCCGATGCAGTTGACGCCGCCAAGGCTGCCGGACTGCCTCAGGGCCTTGTCGTCAGCCTGCTCCACGGCCACGCCCATGCACAGACACACCAGATGGTGACGGAGTCCCCATGACAAGCAAGCAACCCGACTGGGAGGCAATCGAACGTGCCTACCGGGCCGGGTTGCTTTCCATCCGTGAGATCGCATCAACCCAAGGCATCACCCACGGCGCCATCAATAAGCGCGCCAAGCGGGATGGGTGGGAACGAGACCTCAAGGCGAAGATCCAGGCTAAGGCCGATTCGCTGGTATCCAAACGCACGGTATCCACTGAGGTATCCACCAAACAGGCGGATACCGAAAGAGAGATCATCGAGGTAAATGCTGAGGTCATCGCCAATGTGCGGATGGCTCACCGTGGCGATATCTCGCGCGGCCGACGTCTCACGAACAAGCTGCTGGACGAACTGGAAGGCCTGACTGACAACCGGGAGTTGTTCGATCAATTGGGCGAGCTGATGCGCGACCCGGACGACAACGGCTTCGATAAGCGTAACGAACTGTATGGCAAGGTCATCAGTCTGCCTGGCCGCTCCAAGACAATGAAGGAAATGGCAGAGACGCTGAAGACTCTGATCTCCCTGGAGCGCCAGGCCTACGACCTCGACACCAAGTCCGGCAACAGCGATGCCGATGCACTCTCAAAACTGATGGACGATCTATCGAAGGAAGCCTGACATGAAGCCCGAGCACTTGAAGCTGCTCCGGGATAAGCGCTGGCGGTTGAACAACCTCTACTTCATCACGGACAAGCAGGGCAAGAAGGTCCGCTTCCGGATGACGGACGAGCAGATCGAATACTTCGACGGAATGCACACCCGGAACATCATCCTGAAGGCTCGGCAGCTCGGCTTCACCACCGAGTGCTGCATCATCCAGCTCGACGCGGCACTGTTCGAGTCTGCCAAGTGCGCTCTGATCGCTCACACCCTTAACGACGCCAAGCGCCTGTTTCGGGAGAAGGTCAAATATGCCTACGACAACCTGCCTGCTGAAATACGCGCCGCCAATCCTGCTTCTAACGATTCTGCTGGTGAGCTTGTGTTCAGCAAGGGCGGATCTGTCTACGTGTCCACGTCCTTCCGGGGCGGGACTCTACGCTATCTGCACGTATCCGAGTTCGGGAAGATCTGCGCCAAGTTTCCCCACAAGGCCCGAGAGATCGTCACCGGCGCCTTCGAGGCTGTCGCCACCGATTGCTTCGTCACGATTGAATCGACGGCGGAGGGCCGGGCGGGCTACTTCTTCGATTACTCGCAGAGCGCGGAGCGCCAGCAACTAGCTGGTCTGCCTCTGGGCCTGCTGGATTGGAAGTTTTTCTTCTTCTCCTGGTGGAAGAATAAGGCCTACTGGCTTGACCCGACAGATGTGGTCATCCCGCAGCGCCTGACCGACTACTTCAGTGAGTTGTTCGCCAAGCATGGCATCGACACCAACCCAGGCCAGCGCGCCTGGTACGCCGCCAAGGAGAAGACTCTCGGCGACGACATGAAGCGGGAATACCCGTCTATTCCGGCTGAGGCCTTCCAACAGTCTATCGAGGGCGCCTACTACGCCAAGCAGTTCACCAAGCTGTATGGCGCCCAGCGCATTGGCCCGCTGCCGGACAACAGTCATCTGCCGGTGCACACGATTTGGGATATCGGCGTCGGCGACTCCACGGCCATCTGGTTTGTTCGGATCGTCGGCGAGGAATACCACGTCATCGACTTCTACGAGAACAGCGGTGAAGGCCTGCGGCACTACATGAAGGTGCTCAAGGATCGCAAGTACACGTACGGCGATCACTGGGGCCCGCACGACATCGACAACCGCGAATTCGGTAGCGACGGCAAGACCCGCCGCGAGCTGGCCCGGGCGGGCTACGAGATCGACGGGCAGAAATACAGCCTCAAGTTCAGCGTTGTTCCAAAGCTCGGCATCGACGAGGGCATTGAGCAGGTTCGGGAGATCCTTCCGGCCTGCGCCTTCGATGAGTCCAAGTGCGAACTGGGTATTTCCTGCCTGGAGAACTACCGAAAGGAGTGGGACGACAAGCGGGGCTGCTGGAAAGACAAACCACTTCACGACTGGTCATCGCATGGCGCGGACGCCTTCCGCTACTTCGCCGTCTCGATGGGCCGACGCAAACGCACAGGCGGAACACGCCGAATTGGAGGCTTGGCCTGATGCCAGTGCAATCGACAAACCCCGACTACGACGCGCACATCGCCGAGTGGGAGATGATGGATGACGCGCTTGAAGGTGAGTGCGCCGTAAAGCGCAACGAGCGCAACCTGCCCAAGCCGAGCGGCATGGTCGAAGCTGAAAAGCTCGACGGCGCTGGCAACAAGTATCTGTACCAGAACTACACCGACCGGGCTCAGTACGAGCACTGGGTGCGCGACTCGCTCCGGTCGATGATGGGGCTGGTCTCCCGGTTGATTCCGGAGATCGAGCTGCCTAGCGGCCTGAAGGGACTGGAAGACAATGCGACGGCGGACGGCTTCGGCCTGAAGCAGTTGTTCTTCCGCATGGTGCGCCAGGCGATCTCCCACGGCCGGGTGCCGCTGGTGGTGAACATTGACGAGAGCGGCGAGCCGTACTTCTCGACGTACGCCACCCGCAACGCCATCAACTGGGACACTGCTGATCAAGGCGGCCGGCAGGACCTGGTCCTCTCGGTGTTCCGCGAGTTCCGCAAGAAGGGCGGCGATCGCTACAGCCATGACTGCGACACAGTGTTTCGTGAGTTCTTTATGCTGGGCGATGTTTGCTACACCGCAGTGCGGAATGAAGGCGGTGAGCTGGTCGAGGACGAGAGGTCGCTGGGTACAACAGGTACGGACAACCGCCTGGTCAAAGGCCTGCCATACCTGCCCGTGATCTACTGCGGCTCGACCGACAATTCTCCAGATGTCGATGAGGTGCCGCTGCTGACCATGGCGCGGGCCGCGCTGAAGTCCTACCAGTTGAGCGCTGACTACTTCACGTCGCTGCATCAGACCAGCCACCCGCAGCCGTGGGTCTCTGGCCTGGATGAGGCGGTGGAGTTGAGCGTCACCGGCCCTTCGGCGGCATGGGATCTTGGGCCTTCCGGTTCCTGCGGCTACCTGGAGTTCCAGGGCGCCGGCATCGAAGCCGTGCGCAAGGCCATGGATGACCAGAAGAATGCCGCACTTGAGGCGGGCGCCAAGGTCATGGACGTGGGCGGCACCGAGTCGGGCGAGGCGCGCAAAACACGCCAGAACGATCAGCACGCCACGCTGCACAGCATCGTCATTACCGTGGCCGAGGCGGTAGAGCAGGGGCTGCGGTACGCCGCTGACTGGAAGGGCTACGACCCCAAGCAGGTTAAGTTCAAGGTGAACCCTGAGTTCGTGACCCCAGTGGTCGATGCCCAGGTGCTCGCGGAGCTGCTGAAAGGCGTGATGGCTGGGACGATCAGCGCCGACACCTACTGGCAGTACCTCACGACAGGCAAGCTGCCAGACCGCCCATACGAAGACGAAGCCGACCTGATCAGCGATGAGCGCGAGTCGGCCGGCATCAACCTGGACAAAGACGATGCCAACGACAAACCAGGCACAGGCGGACAGCCAACTGCTGGAGCAGACGACCCGTCACTCAGTAATGCTGGAGCGGCTTAAAGCTGGCGAGGTCAAGAAGTTCGAGAAGTACCTGCGCAAGATCGACAAGCTGGTGCGGGATCAACTCACCCGCAAGGAACTGACCACCTACAGCCGGGACCGCCTTGAGCAGTTCCTGGCCCGGGTGGACGGCAAGCTGTTGGAGATCTACAAGGCCTACGGCGACCTGGTCCAGGCGGATCTCGTCGATATCGCGCTGTATGAGTCGAGCTTTGAGGCCAAAAGCCTGAGCAATGCGCTCTCTATCGACGCGGTGGTGCCGACCAACACGGTGATCCGCGCTGCGGTGTTCTCCTACCCGCTACAGGTGAAGGGCATCGACGGCGGCAAGCTGCTGAAGAGCTTCGTCAGCGGCTGGACGCGGACCGAGACGATGCGCGTCACCAACACGATCCGGCTCGGCTTCTGCCAGGGCCAGACCAACGCCCAGATCATCCAGGCGATTCGCGGCACCGCGGCGCAGAACTTCACTGACGGCGTCCTGGCGGTGAGCAACCGCAATGCTGCAGCCGTGGTGCAGACGGCAATCCAGCATGTGGCTACCACGGCACGAATGGAGACGCTGAAGGCCAACAGCGACGTAGTGCTGGGCTATCGCTGGGTGTCGACGCTTGACCGCAAGACCTCGCAGCAGTGCAAGGGCCTGGATGGGATGCGCTTCGATCTGGGCAAAGGTCCGCTGCCGCCGGCGCACATCAACTGCCGGTCAACCACGGTGCCGACCACCAAGCTTTCGGAGATGTTCGCGAAGGACGCCACGCGCGCCTCGGTGGGCGATAACGGCGGGGCCCAGGTCGACGCTGGCCTGAATTATTACGAGTGGCTGGCAACGCAACCGGCGAGCTTCCAGGATCATGCCCTCGGGCCGGTCCGGGGCAAGTTGTTCCGCGATGGAGGGCTGACGCCGGAGAAGTTCGCGAAGCTGCAGCTCGACAAATCATTCAAGCCACTGACCCTGGCGCAGCTTAAGGAAGCCGAACCTGACATGTTCACCCGAGCAGGCGTTACACTCGGTGCTCCACCAGGTTGAGATAGCCGATGCAGATCATCGTTGAGGACGGGAAGGGCAGGCCAGACGCGAATAGCTTCGTGCCGCTGGAGAAGCTGACCTTCTACCGCGACTACTACGGGTTTCGGATACCTGAAGCTGAGGCTGAACAAGCCGAACTGCTGCTGCGCGCTGCAGCCGATATCAATGCTCGTCAATGGAAGGGCAGCAAGGCCAATCACAAGCAGGCTATGGCCTGGCCGCGGCGTGACTGCAAGATCGAATACCAGACGCTCTCCGACACATTTGTGCCCTTTGAGCTTGAATGGGGCCAGGTGCGGCTGGCGGTCGAGTTGTACGCCGCCGAGCAGGGCTTCCAGATCGAAGAGCCCACCCACTGCACCGAACCAAACGGCCGGCGCACGCGCCTCAACCGAGACACGCCGAGCCGGCGCATGCGGCCCCCGCCATACGCGCAGAGCAGGACGCAGTTCGCCGACTACTTAGTCATGCGTGGACTAAGTGTGGTTTCCTCCAAGTGATTTCACCGTTCTTTGACGGGGATCCAGTGATGAACATCGATTTTGTTGAAAAGTGGAAGCTTCCGACCGCTCATAAACTCGTCACCTTGATCAGGAAGATAGTCGATCGAGAGAACTGGGCGGTAATAACCAGGAAACTCGCGTTTGGAGCGCCGGAATATTCCGGTTTGCTCAAGGGCATCTACCACTTCGGACGTTGCTTGCATCGTATTTTTATACGGCGAGTCTTTTGGAAGAAACTGAGTACGAAGCAAATATTCAAGAGAGCCCATTTGATTGGACGAGAATTTGTCCAAAGTCTGTTGGCGTGCATTGATTGACATGCTTACTGTCGCGCTTCGGCGGCAATAATCGACCAAACGAATAAGATCAATCTCAGCGCCTGGGCCGCCATATGGAAGCCGAATTTTGAGTCCGTCTGAGCTGATCAGGCTAGACGCAACAGTCAACTCTTCAGGGATGTCCTTATCCTTTATCAGGTCAAGATAGGCTTGGTAGGGAAGTACAGCAAAAACCGGTTTTTCCTGATCGTTCAGTATGAACTGGACATTTTTACTCATGGTCATTTCCTTTATTTGGTTTATTTAATAACGATAATCCAAATAAAAGAAAATCGCCAGAGGTATTGCCAAGTATTTTTCTGACGTCTACGAACCTCGGCTATGCCGGGGTTTTTTTATGCCCGTCAGGCGGGCCAACCAATCCCCAGGGGATACCCATGCCATTTGAATTTGACCCGGCCGCCGCTGGCCTCACCCTCGACGAAACTCAGGCCGCAGCCCTCCAGGAGGCGCTTGGCGGAAAGGTTCAGGAGTATCTGGACAAAGAAGTAAACGGGCTCAAGTCCAAGAATCAGGAATTGCTCGGTTCTAACCGTACCATCAAGACCGAACTGGACAAGCTGAAAGGTCAGTTCGAAGGCCTTGATATTGATGCGGTGAAAGGCTTGCTCGCGAAGGTGGGCCAGGACGAAGAAACAAAACTGATCGCCGAGGGCAAGCTCGACGAGGTGATCAATCGCCGCACCGAACGCCTGCGCACCGATTCCGAGAAACAAATCAAGGCCGCCAACGAGCGCGCCGACAAGGCCGAACAATTCGCCGCCAAGTACAGCGACAAGGTGCTGGCCGATTCCATCCGCGCTGCTGCCATCAAGGCTGGCGCGCTCCCAGAGGCCGCCGAGGACATCATCCTGCGCGCCCGGGGCACTTTCAAACTCAGTGAAGACGGTGAGGCGATTGCCACCGACCGTGACGGCGAGGTCGTTTACGGGAAGGACGGGAAGACCCCGCTGTCGCCGCTCGAATGGGCGGAATCTCTGCGTGAAACAGCAACACACCTGTGGCCAAGGGCTCAGGGTGCCGGGCAGACCGGCGACAACGGTGGCAAGGCCACGAAAAAGTGGGGTGAGTACACGGAAACCGAACGCGCTGCGATCGCCCGTGACAACCCTGAGCTCTTCAAGAAAATCCAGGCCACCAAAGGAACCTAATCGATGGCAACTACCCAACTGACCGACATCTTCGTCGGTGACTACTACGCCTCGCTGGCGCCGGTTAACAGCCCGGAAAAGACCGCTGTTTATGAGTCGGGCATCGTGACTCGCTCCCCTGTGCTGGACGCGATTGCCTCCGGCAGCCAGGGTACCGCCGAGATCAGCTACTGGCAGGATCTGAACGCTGATGAAGCCCCGAACATCAGCAACGACGACCCGAACGACCAGGGTGAAGTCGGCAAAGTCACCCAGGACAGCATGCGTGCCCGCGTCCTGTACCTCAACAAAGGTTACGGCGTGGCTGACCTGACGGCTGAACTGGCCAACAGCGAGCCTCAGCAGCAGATCCGCAACCGTTTCGGCACCTACTGGACCCGCCAGTGGCAGCGTTACACCCTGGGCGCGGCTCGCGGCATCATCGCCTCGAACATCGCGAACAACGGTGGTGACATGGTCATCGACGCCGGTGCGACCATCAGTGCGAATGCCTTCCAGGATGCAGCGTTTACCGCCGGCGATGCCGCTGACCAGTTCGGCGCGATCGGCGTGCACTCGGTGGTGATGAACCAGATGGTAAAGCAGGACCTCATCGAGTACCTGCGCGACTCCGACGGCAAGATCATCCTGGCCACCTACCTCGGCAAGCCAGTGTTCATGGACGATGCTCTGGTGTACGGCGCAGGCAAGTACCTTTCCGTGTTCTTCGGCCAGGGCGCTTTCGGTTACGGCGAAGGCACGCCGAAGGTGCCGGTAGAGCTGGAACGCAAGCCTGGCGGCGGTAACGGCGGCGGTGCCGAAGTGCTGTGGGAGCGGAAGACCTACATCCTCCAGCCCGCCGGCTTCAGCTGGAAGGGTTCCGAGGCTCAGAACCTCAGCCCAACCGCAACTCAGTACGCCGCTGCTGCGAACTGGGAGCGTGTGTTCAGCCGCAAGCAAGTTCCGTTCGCCGCCGTCATCAGCGGTACCACCACGCCGTAATCCGGCCCACACAACCTGGCGCTTTTACGGGCGCCGGGATGCTTTTGAGGTGACTCATGAAAGTGATCTACACGGACAAACCGGGCAAAGAGCGCGGCGTGTGCTACCGCCTGTTGAGCGAGTTCTTTGGGGTGATCGGCACCGCGACTGAGGTTGTCGTCGAGGGCGATGCGCCGGACATCTTCGATGCCTACCAAGCGGCCGACATCAAGGTTTCCGACGGCAAGGAGCAGGAAACCCCTGAAACCGACCCTCTGAAAATGAAGGTCCCCGAGCTGAAAGAGTGGCTGACCGCGAAGGGCATTACCTTCGACGCGACCGCCAAGAAAGAAGACCTGCAGGCCTTGGTGCCAGCGGAATAAGGACAAGCACATGACCGACTTCATCACCGTTGCCGATGTTGATGCCTCGCTGGGTCCTGGCTGGGCCGGTGCCGGTGATCCGGTCCTTGCTGTGACCATGGCAAATGCCTGGCTCACGGCCAAGATTAAGCGGGCTGTTCCCGATCCGGCTCCGGCCGAGATCAAAACAGCCGGCGCCCAGGTCGCCAAAGAGGCAGCGGCGGGCAAGTTGTACACGTCCACGCAGAAAGAAGTGCAGAGCAAGACGGTATCGGCGCAGTCCGGCACGTCCGTGAGCAAGACCTACGTGGCAGGCTCCGCCGATCAGTCAGCCGGCGTCAACTTCGCCCTAGCGCTGCTGGCCCCGTGGATCACACGCTCCGGCGTGATGATGCTGAAGAGGGTCTGACCGTGGGCATGCGTGAAGAGATCCAGGCCGACCTGGCCGAAGCGTTCGACGATCCTGATGGCTTGGCCGACGCAGTCAAGTCGGTCACAGGCCTGCGCAAGGTTGCGGGCGAGTATGACCCCGACCTGGGTGGCGAAACGCCTGAGACCACCGTGACGTACTCGGGCCGCGGCGTTCTTGGCAGCTACCTTTCCAAGGAAATCGACGGCACCCTCATCCAGACCAGCGACAAGAAGCTGCTGGTACTACAAAACGAGCTGTTCGTGTCGGAGGCCGGCGTTCCGACGGCGGTACCGGCTGCCCCGGCTATTGGCGATATCGTCAACGGGCTGCGGGTGATGAGCGTGTCTGCGGACCCTGCTGATGCAACGTGGACAGCGCAACTGAGGAAATGACATGGCGACCCAATCCGGCAGCTTCGCCCTCAGCCTGGCCGAGTTCGCCGCCCAGGCCAGCGAAGCCATCGACGCGAGCCTGCGCGAGATCATCATCGAGATTGGAAGCAGCATCATTCGCATGTCGCCGGTGGGCAATCCTGAGATATGGGCAGCGAACGTCGCTCACCGGGAATCCAATGCCCGGGCAGCTGATGACTACGACTTCAAAGTCGCCGTCCGCAATACGCTCATCAACCTGAACGAATCGAACTTCACGAAGGCGGGCAACCTCAAGCGCGGCGTGAAATATGCCAAACCGCTAACGAAGACCGAGCGCGACCAGAACTTCAGCGTGAATGGCTTGGTAGCTGGCCGAGACTATGTTGGCGGTCGCTTTCGGGCGAACTGGAATTTCTCCATCGGCTCTGTCGACAACAGCTTCCGTATTCACCCAGACCCGACAGGAACCGAGGCAACCGCAAGGCTTGTGGCGGGCGCTTTTGAGTTCAAGGCCGGGCAGACAGCTTTTATCGTTAACAACTTGCCCTATGCGATCCCGCTGGAGTTCGGCCATTCCACCCAGGCCCCCGGCGGCATGGTTCGGGTAACCGTGGCTCGCTTTCAGCAGATAGTGCTGGAGGCCATCAGGAACAACCAGGTATGAGTCACGCAATCATCGCCTCGATTTACGAGGCCAAGCTCATCGCCTGGAACGCTGCCAGGTCGGACAAGTTCAAGATCGTTTTCGAGAACACGGCCTACACGCCGGAGGAGGGCGAAACTTACCTTCGAGCTTTCACTATCCCCGGCGATACCGCAAGCAACACACTCGGCGGCGATCACCGGCTGTACACAGGCGTGTTTCAAGTCAGCATCATCGCGCCAGCGGGCACCGGCAAGACCAAGACGAACCCTATAGCAGCTGAGCTGACCGATCTGTTCCCGCTATACGCCAGAGACACGAAGGGTGCGGTCACCGTGGTGACCATGTCGCCAGTTGACCAGGGGCCAGGCATCACAGGCGATTCGACCTACACCGTCCCGATCTCGTTTTTGTACCGGGCCGACACTAACTGATCCCGCCCATTGGGCAAACCCAGAGACCCGCCATTGAGCGGGTTTTTCACATCTGCAAAGAGGAAATATCCATGGGCTACAAACTCCCGAACGGCGGCACCTTCCAGCACGCTGCAACCTACGGCGCGGCACTGGCGTTCGCTGCCATCAGCAATGCGAGCGAGGCGGTGGCCACTGTTGTTGGCGGCACCATTGCTGCCGGCGATATTGTTCTGCTCACGTCCGGCTGGAGCAAGCTGGATAGCAAAGTGGTGCGCGTGAAGGCGGCCACCGCCACGGCTATCACCCTGGAAGGTATCGACACCACCGATACGCAGGTTTTCCCGGCTGCGGGCGGCGCAGGCACTATGCGCAAGGTGCTGACCTGGGTGCAGATCCCGCAAATCTCCGACGTTGCCTTCTCCGGCGGCGAGCAGAACTACCTGGACGTGGTGTTCCTCGAGGACGACCAGGGCAAGCAGATCCCCACCGACAAATCGGCGGCAAGCATGGTGCTCACCATCGCCGACGATCCGGCCCAGGCGTTCAACGGAGTGCTGCTGAAGGCGGACGCCGGCAAGCAGATCGAAGCGGCCCGCTTGAACCTGCCCGGTAACGACACGCTGCTGTATGGCACTTACACGTCGTTCTCCAAACAGCCCGCGGTGTCCCGTAACAACCTGCTGACACGCACCGTCAGCTTGGCGTTGCAGGCCGAGCCGACCCGCTACCTGACTGCGGTGGTTTAACCCATGGCTAAGATCCGTATTGCGCAAAAGGCTACGTTCAATGCGCCCGTGCTGATCCCGATCGTCGGCAGCGCGCCCGAGAAGGTTGAGTTCACCTTCAAGTACCGGGATCGCGCCGAGCTTGCCGCTTTATTCGATGATTGGAACGAGGCGCGGGACAAGGCGCGGGCCGCGCTAGGCGACAAGCCGTCTTGGTCAGAAGTGGTCGCTGTTGATACCGAGCAGCAAACCCAGCAGATCAAGGACCTGGTAGTCGGCTGGGGCTTCGATGACGAATACAACGAAGACAACATCGTCGCATTTGTGAAGTCCTGCCAGGGTGCCGCCGAGGCGGTTGTTAAGGCCTACGAAGGCGCATACAACCAGGCCCGCCTGGGAAACTGACCGACGCCGCCCGCGCGATGTATTCGCCAGATGTGCCGGACACGGTAATCGGCATTTTCGGTCTTGCCCCTGGTGATCTGGTTGAGGAAGTTGAGGTCTGGCCATGCAACTGGCCGGCCTTCCTCCTTTTCAACCGCATGTCCACCCAGTGGCGAGCAGGCGCCGGCGGCGCGATCGGTCTCGACTACAGCTGCATCCGAGATGTGGCCGGGTTCCTCGGCATCAAGAAAAAGAAACTCGCTGAAATCTTCCCTGACCTTCAGGTGCTGGAAGGCGAAGCCCTGCGCGTTATGGCGGAGGAAAGGGAAAACAGCCCGTAACCACGGGCACTTATTCAAGGTGAGTCGATGAACATTGCAGAACTCGGCGTCAAGATCGACTCGGCCGATGCAATCCAGGCAAAAACGAGCCTGGATGAAATGGCGAAGGCAGGTGGCCGGGCCGAGCAGTCCGCCGTTTCGCTGATGAACGAAATGCAGGCGCTGGAAAAGTCACTTTCCACCAGCGCCAAAACCACCCAGGACCTGGCGAAGCAGCGTGACGCTCTCGCCAAGCTGACCAAGACCGGCGCCTATGGCGAGGCCGAGGCGGCGAAGATCTCCGCTCAGCTGGACAAGCAGCAGATCGCCCTGGCCAAGTCTGCCCTCGACGAGCAGAAGGCCCTGAACAGCCTGCTGGGAGCCATCGACCCAGCTCGCGCTGCCCTCGCCAAGCTGGATACGCAGGTCGAGCAGCTTGGCAAACACCTAGATGCCGGCCGTATCAGCCAGGACCAGTACAACAGCGCCCTGGGTAAGATCGACAAGGATTACGCCAAGCTCGAAAAGACCACCACCGGTTTCGACAAGCTGCGCCTCGGTACCCGCCAGGCGCAGGAAAACGTCGTGCAGTTGGGTAACGCGCTGTCGTCGGGTGATTGGGGTAGCGGCGTTCGCGCCGTCGCTCAGTTGGGCGCCGGTGCTGGCGCTGGTGCTGCTGGTCTGCTCGCCATCCTGGCCCCGCTGGCCCTGGCTACTGCCGCCGTGGGTGGCCTCGCCGTTGCCTACTACAAGGGCAGCGAAGAGCAGGACCGCTATAACAAATCACTGATCCTTACTGGCAACTACGCCGGCGTGAGTGCCGGGCAGTTGGGTGACATGGCGCGGCAGGTCAGCGCTACCGTGGGCACCACAGGCCAGGCCGCTGCAGTGCTGGCGATGCTGGCGGAAAACGGCAAGATTGCCGGCGAGAGCTTTGCCGGCATCACCCAGGCCGCAGTGTCGATGCAGGAAGCCACCGGCAAGGCGGTCGGCGAGACTGTTGCTGAGTTCGTCAAGCTCGCCGATGACCCGGTTAAAGCCTCTGCAGCGCTGAACGAGCAGTACCACTACCTCACCGCTTCGGTTTACTCGCAGATTGCCGCGCTGGAAGAGCAGGGCGATCACGCGGGCGCCGTGAAGCTGGCGACCGAGTCCTACGCCGATGCAATCAACGAGCGCACGCCGAAGATTCTGGAAAACCTGAGCTTCTGGGAGCGAGGCTACAACGCCGTTGCGCGCGCGGCCGACAGTCTGAAGAACATTGGACGACCGGATATCGGCGCCGATATTGAGCAGGCTCGCCGGGACCTGTCGAGCGCGCAATCCGGTGACGTTGGCTTTTTCCAAAACAAGCAGGAGATGATTGATCTCTATCAAAATCGCCTGAACATGCTTGAAGACCAAAAGGCGGCTCAGGCTGAAATCGCCAAACTGGAAGGCGATCAGGCGAAGGCTCAGCAGTCTGCAATTACTTCGATGCAGAAGGTTGACGCGCTCACCAAGTCCTCGTGGACGAATGAGCAGAAGCGGGCAGATGCACTCAAGGACTACAAAAAACAACTCGACGATATCCGCAAGGTAGCGCCGAACGATCCTCGCCTGGCCCAGGCAACGGTCGACAAAAATATCGCCAACATCAACGACAAGTTCAAAGACCCGAAGGCAGCCGGCACCCAGGTTGATCTAACAAGCTTCAACAACGCCAAGAACGAACTGGCGGCGATCACCGACACCTACAAAAACTACCAGAAGGAACTCGAAGCGGCGCAAAAGGCCGGCCTGCTGTCCGAGGAAGACTATCTGCTGCGGCGCCAGGCGCTGATCGGCAATCAGCTCGACCAGACGACGGCAGCCTACGAGGCAGAGATCGCAGCGCTTGAGGCCGCCAAGGGTAAGAAGTCCACGTCGGCTGCGCAAAGCATCCAGCTGGACCAGAAGATCGCCGACGCGCGGGCAGGGATGGTCAAGGCGCAGAAGGATGCCGACAGCCAGCTTGATGTGCTCGCAACCAACGAGACCGGGCGCCTTGCCAAACAGGAGAGGGCGATCAGCACGTACGTGCAGGCGCTGGGGCAGCAACAGCGTGCCCTGGAATTGGCAGGCCAGCGCGCAGTGCTTGGCGTAGGGCAGGGCGATCGCCAGAATGCGCTCAGCGGCGAACTGAACAGCCAGCAAGACCGGTTTGCTCAGCAGTCGCTGGAGCTTGCCAACCAGAAGTCCGACCCGTCGCGCAACATGTCGGAAGAGGAGTTCACGCGAAAATCGCAGGCGCTCGCCGATGCGAACAAAAAGGCGACCGACCAGATTCGGCAGAACTACGCGGATGTGGAGGCCGTCCAGGGCGACTGGACGAAGGGGGCTACGGCTGCCTGGGACAACTACTTGGATTCGGCAGCCAACATTGCCGGCCAGACCAAGAGCTTGTTCGGCAACGCCTTCAGTTCCATGGAGGACTCGATCGTCAACTTTGCCATGACCGGGAAGCTCTCCTTTGCCGACTTTACCAAGTCGATCTTGGCGGACATGGCACGTATTGCTACCCGGCAGGCGAGTTCTGCTTTGCTGGGTAGCCTGGTAGGGGCGGCGGCGAGTTACTTCGGTGGTGGCGCGGCCGGAGGCGGCAATGGTCTCGCGGCAGGTTCCGCTGGCGCAGCATCGTCGAATCTCGGCGCCTCGGCGGCTGGTTACTCCAACACTTACTTTCCCCAGGCTTTGGGCGGCGCATGGTCGGGTGGCGTGCAGCTGTTTGCCGATGGCGGCGCCTTCACGAACTCCATCGTCAGCAAGCCCACAGCGTTCGGCATGGCCAATGGTAAGACCGGTGTCATGGGCGAGGCTGGCGAGGAGGCAATTATGCCCCTGACCCGGACGTCGAGCGGCAAGTTAGGGGTAATGGCCATGGGCGGCGGTGGGGCAGGCGGCACGCAGATCAATGTCGAGGTGCACATCGATGGCGATGGTAATGCGTCGTCCGCCGCCGACGCACCTGGCTACGACGTATTCGGCAAGGAGCTGGCGACGTTCGTAGAGCAGAAATATCAGGAACTGCGCTCTAAGGATATGCGCCAGGGCGGCGTCATCAACAAAGCAATTAAGGGGCGCTGATGGCTATCGAGCGATTCATCTGGGCGACGGAGAAGGGCGCTGAGGGTGATATCACCCAGCGCGTCCGCTCCAAGCAGTTTGGCGATGGCTACGAGCAGTCGGTCGAGGATGGCCTCAACAACCGGTCGCAATCCTGGCCGGTGACCTTCACCGGTTTGAAGGGGCGCATCAAGGACATCATGGCGTTCCTCGACCGGCACAAAGGGGCGAAGGGCTTCCTTTGGGAGCCGCCCCTGGGTGAGCTTGGCCTTTACAAGTGCAACGGCTACAAGCCAGTGCACCGCGGCGGCCAGGTCTACGCCATCACCGCGACATTCCAGCAAACCTTTCATCCCTGAGATAACCCCCCATGGCACTGATCACGGACATCCAGAAACTGGAGCCCGGCGGCGAGATTCGCCTGTTCGAAATTGACGGTACCGAATACGGCGCCGATTACCTGCGCTTCCACGGTCACGCTATCCCGCACACGCCTGAGGAATTGCTGGCCTACGAGGGCTCCGAAGATGATCTACCCGCCAAGTCGATTATCTGGCAGGGCCAGGAGTATGCGGCCTGGCCGGTGCAGATTGAGGGTATCTCCTCGAGCAGCGACGGCACCGCCTCTCGGCCGACGTTCGCCGCGGGCAACGTGAATGGGCGGGTTACAGCTTTGTGCCTGGCCTTCGAGGACATGCTCAAGTTCAAGCTGACTGTTCGCGAGACCCTGGCCCAGTACCTGGACGCGGCAAACTACCCTGACGGTAACCCAACTGCTGACCCGACTCAGGAGGCACTGGAGATCTGGTACATCGACCAGAAAACCAGCGAGGACGGTGAGGCGGTGGTGTGGGAGCTGTCTTCCCCGGGCGAGATCGACAACCACGGGCTTCCAGGGCGCCAAATGACGACGTTCTGCCATTGGGCCATGACCAACGGCTACCGGGGGCCGGACTGCGGCTACACCGGCGCGGCCATGTTCGACGACGAGGACAACCCCACGGATGACCCGGCACTGGACCAGTGCAAGGGCTGCCTGTCGTCCTGCAAGCTGCGCTTCGGAGAGAACAACGAACTGTCCTTCGGTGGATTCCCCGCCGTTTCCCTCATTGCCCGGAGCTGACAATGCGCAAGCACATCATTGCGGCCATCCAGGCACATGCGGCGGCCCAGTATCCGAAAGAATGTTGCGGCCTGCTGCTGGCCGTCGGGCGCAAGCAGAAGTACTTCCCGTGCACGAACATCGCCACTGAGCCGGGCGAAGAGTTCCGGCTCGATCCCGAGGACTACGCCGCGGCGGAAGACTTGGGCGAAGTGATCGGCATCGTTCACTCGCACCCGGACGCCACCAGCAGGCCGTCACCCCATGACTTGGCCATGTGCGAGGCCACGGCCTTGCCCTGGCACATTTTGTCGTGGCCCGAGGGCGACATGCGCACGATCACGCCAACGGGCAGCACGCCGCTGCTCAAGCGCCCGTTTGTGCACGGGGCATGGGATTGCTGGCAAGTCTGCGCCGACTGGTATCAGCGGGAGTGGGGGATTGAATTTGAGGCCTTCCAGCGCACCGATGGCTGGTGGGAGAGTGCAGAGAACTCCAGCCTTTATGAGCAGCACTACGAGGCAGCCGGCTTTGTTCGTGTCGACCGACCGCAGCGCGGTGACATGATCGTTATGCAGGTTGGTCGGACGGCTCACCCGAATCATGCCGGGATCTATCTGGGCACTGATCCGGCGCTACCTGGCGAAGAGTCGGGCGCGTTCGGCCCAGGCCCGTTCCTGCTGCACCACCTGTATGGGAGACCTTCCGAGATCATCGTGTACGGCGGCCCATGGCATGACCGAACGCGCCTGATCCTCAGGCACAAAGACGCAAAAAAAACAATATGACGCGGCGTGGCCGCAGGAGTGGGTATGCACAAGAGTGATCAGTTCAGCCCGGTAATCGCTTGGCGCTCAATGCTTGGGAGAAAGCCAAATCGCGAGCCGGTAGAGATTGATGTTCAAGATGGGCGCGCTGAGTATTTGCTCAGCGGCCCGTATCGTATGGCAGAAGGATCCAAGATCGAAGTGATCGATGGGAAGGTTCTTTGGACTGGAGGCCGGTCAAGGCCTAATTGATAAAGTCGATGACACCAGAAATCTGCCCGCCTGCGTGCGCATATCTACATTCTTGAACGCGTATCAGCGCAAACTCTTTACCGGATTTCTCGAACTCCTGAAACACTTCATCGTACGGCTTTTCTGTCCAGAACGAATAAAGACCCTGCTTGTTTGGCACGTAGGTCCCGTCCACTGAAACAACACCCGAAACCATCCCTACCTCCTCATGTGGTGTTATGAGTAAATAAGGGAACCGCGTTTGTCCATTGTTCACATTGACCTCCAGGCCATAAACGCGCCGGTATTGGCGCTATCCCAGTCCTTGGGCTTGCAGGCGAAGGACTGGGAAATCCTTGTGGGGGATGTGGAGTTTCTTCAGATGTGACTGAGTTTCCAGAGATCGTCGGCATCAGTAAGAACGCTATCGCCTGAGTCTTTAACACTGGCGATTAAATTTTGTAACTCCTTAATCTCAAGAGGAGGGAGGTGCGTCGTTGAAACAGCTCCCGCTGCACTTGCTGATTGCTCCCCGTTGTTTCCGTTACTGCTATTGCTTTTACTTTTCTCTACCGGAAGAGGGATCAGTACTTCGCTTACCCGGTATTGTTCCAGTTTCGTGTTTTTTAGCACCGTCTCGATAACGAGCCTCGCATCTCTGCGCCTTTCTTCGGTATCTGGACCGGCTTGCAAAATATTGAGGGAGGCTTGTATTGCTGCTGCTCGGGCGTCGTTTAATGCGGACATATGCGCTGACCTATCCATCCGTGGGAGGCACAAAGCTACTACGCGGTCGCCTACGTCAGTTACTGGCATTCCATCCACACTGGATGCCTGGCCAGGCTCAATGCAAAGAGTTGGATCAATTAGTCCAATGGGGCATGATCAGATCGAACGGATCAGCAAACGAAAATTGGAGATTTTTATGTCTGGCAAGTCTTTTGAGCATGGCCGCTGGAGCGTGCATGAAAACCGAGGCCCTGGTAGCCCAGTCGGTTACATCGTCGACGGAGTGGGTGAAGAGGTTCGCCCTGGGGCAGGTGCTTTTCAAATCAATGACGGTGTACTGTTTGATCCTGATGGCAAACGCTTGGGATACCTGGCTGCGCTAGAGGATAGCTGGGTAGTTAATTTGGGGGATTATGAGATTGGTCATGTATTAAGGCGCGCAGTCCGCTAACCGGCGCAATTCAGGAGCCCATCCTATTCGCTGGGCTTTTTGCTTTCTGCGGCTAGGTGCTAGAGTCCCGCCAAACCAACGAGGGAACGACATGCGGATTTTGATAGCGGCGGTAGCGGTGGCGATGCTGGCGGGATGCATGGCGCCCACGATGAATGAGGCGCGCCAGGCCGGGCCGTATAAGGTTCTGACCTCGAAGAAGAGCGACGCCGCGTTGGCAAAGTGCGTTCAGTACGAATGGCAGAACCAGTCGATCTTCGGCGGCACTCCCGGTGCAGCTCTACAGCCGGGCCGTGATACCGGATATACCGTGTTCACGGAGGGATCGCAGTATTTCGTTGATATCCAGCCCAAGAGCTCTGGTTCCGAGGCGAATTATTACGTAGTGGTTGCTAACTGGATCGCTAATAAACGTCTGACGGCACTGCAAGGCTGTCTGTAGCGATACTTCAACCCATTCAAGGCTCGCTTCGGCGGGCCTTTTTAATGCCTGGAGAAACACAAGTGGCAGCACTCTCAATTAATTATCAGCCGATGACTACCATCATGCTTTACGGGCAGCTCCGGCAGTTTGGTCGGTCTTTTCGAATGGCCGTGAGGTCGCCAGCTGAGGCGGTGAAAGCGCTATGCGTACAAATGCCAGGCTTTGAACGCTTCCTTTCCAATGCAAAATCCAGGGGGATCGAGTTCGCGGTCTTTCGCGGCAAGGCGAATTTGGCGGAAAAGGAGCTTGGCTTCGCCGGTGAGGGGGATATCCGTATTGCGCCGGTAATCACCGGTAGCAAGCGCGGCGGGGCGCTGCAAACCATCATCGGCGCTGTCTTGATTGTTGTTGGTCTTGTCATCACAGGCGGCACTTTCGGCGCCGGTGCGCCCTTTGGCTCAGCCCTTATCATGATGGGCGGATCCATGGTGCTGGGGGGCGTAATCCAGATGCTCAGCCCGCAGGCCGGGGGACTCAAGACCAGCGCCGCGCCTGAGAACACACCCGGCTACGCCTTCGGCAGCGCAAAGAACACAACGGCCTCCGGAAACCCTGTGTCGCTGTGTGCAGGCCGCCGGCGCTGGGGTGGTGCGATCATCAGTGCCGCCATTTACGCCGAAGACCAGATGTAGCCAACAGCCGAAAAACTGAGGCCGCCCAAGAGGCGGTTTTTTTATGCCTGGAGAAAAGCATGGGCGCAGCACGCAAGATCGACGTTTATGGCGCCAAGGGCGGTTCCGAGAAGCCTAAAACCCCAACCGAGGCACCAGACAGCCTGCGTTCCGTCGCCATTGCGAAAATGCTCATTGCAGTGGGTGAGGGTGAGTTTGACGGTGCTCCGACCGCCAAGGACATCTTTCTCGACAATACGCCGCTGCAAGACCCACAGGGGAGCATGAACTTCCCGAACGTGAAGTGGGAGTGGCGCAGCGGGGCTGTGGACCAGTCCTATATCCAGGGCATCCCATCGGTCGAGAACGAAACAACCATCAGCACGGAGCTGCGCAGCGGCACGCCGTGGGTTCGAGCAATCACTAATACCCAGCTCTCGGCTGTACGTGTGCGCTTTGCCTGGCCTGCGCTCCAATCGGTGGATTCCGGCGGCAATATCAACGGTTACACGATTGGGTATAAAGTCGAACTCGCAACGGATGGGGGCACATACCAGGAGGTTTTGAACGAGGCGGTGTCCGGCAAGACCACCAGCCTGTACGAGAGAACTCGACGCATCAATCTGCCGCGCGCGACAACCGGGTGGCTTCTGCGGATCACTCGACTGACTGCAAACCAGAACAACAACAAAATCTCCGACACCATGCAGATTGCCGGCTTCACCGAGGTGATCGACGCCAAGATCCGGTACCCGAACACCGCGCTGCTTTACATCGAGTTTTCTGCTGAGCAGTTCCGCAGCATCCCGGCAGTGACGATCGAATGCGATGGCCGGAAATGGCAGGTGCCGAGCAACTACGACACCAGGTCGCGCACCTACACAGGTATCTGGGACGGAACCTTCAAGGAAGCCTGGACCGACAACCCTGTTTGGCACACTTACGGCATCACCACGAACGACCGTTTCGGCCTGGGCCGTCGCATCAAGCCGTGGATGGTGGACAAGTGGGAGTTATACCGCATCTCGCAGTACTGCGACCAACTGGTACCGGACGGGAAGGGTGGCCAGGAGCCGCGCTTCATTTGCAACCTGAACCTGCAGAGCAAGGCCGACGCCTGGTCGCTGCTGCGTGATATCTCGACGATCTACCGGGGCATGACCTACTGGGCCCAGGGCCAGGTCTTTACCCTGGCGGATATGCCGCGCGCCACCGATTTCGACTTTGCCTACACGCGGGCGAATGTCATCGATGGCAAGTTCACCTACTCGAGCGCATCGGAGCGCACCCGCTACACGCGGGCGCTGATCAGCTACGACAACCCGGGGAATAACTTCGATACCGATGTCACAGCTGTGACCGATGCCAAGTTGCAGCGACGCTACGGCGACAACCCGCTGGAGATCAGCGCTATTGGCTGCACCCGCGAATCCGAGGCCCAGCGCCGGGGCAAGTGGGCGCTGCTCACGAACTCCAAGGATCGGGCGGTTACCTTCAAGGTCGGCCTCGACGGGCGCATCCCGCTGCCGGGCTACGTGATCCCGATAGCCGACGAGCTGCTGGCCGGTCGGCCCGTGGGCGGTCGTATCTCGGCGGTGAACGGAAAGGTCATCACCCTAGACCGCGACACCCAGGCCAAGCCCGGCGACCGGCTTATCCTCAACCTACCCGACGGCAAGTGCGAGGGCCGCACCGTGCAGTTGGTCAGCGGTCGGCAGGTCACCGTCACCGTAGCTTATTCCGTGCCGCCGGAGCGTGAGCTGGTGTGGGCGCTGGATGCTGACGACCTGGCCATCCCACTTTATCGCGTGGTCAGCGTGGCGCGGCCGGAGCCTGGTGTGTTTGAAATCTCGGCAGTTCAGTACGACCCGAGCAAGTTCGATCACATCGACACCGGCGCCCGCCTGGAAGAGCGGCCAATCAGCGTTGTGCCTATCACCGTAGTACCGGCGCCGGCGAGCGTCGACATCACGTCGAACTACTCCGTGGATCAGGGCCTGGCGATCAGCACCATGAACATTTCCTGGCCTGCCGTGAATGGCGCGGTCGCCTATGACGTGGAGTGGCGCAAGGACAGCGGCAACTGGATCAAGCTGCAGCGCACGGGCGCGACAAGCGTGGACGTGGCGGGGATTTACTCAGGCGCCTACCTGGCCAGAGTTCGCTCGGTGAGCGCCTTCGAGATCTCGTCTATCTGGAAGAATTCCAACCTGACTAACCTGGAAGGGAAGGTCGGCCTGCCGCCGGCGGTATCGTTCTTGACTGCCACCAGCGAACTGTTCGGCATTGGCCTGAGAGTAGGGTTTCCAGAAGGCGCCGAGGATACACAGCGAACGGAGTTCTGGTATGGGCAAGCGAACGACTTGTCGGCGGCTACCAAGCTGACCGACCTGACCTATCCCCAGGCGGATTACCGCATGCAGGCCCTACAGGCTGGCGCGCAGTTCTTCTTCTGGGCGCGCCTGGTTGACCGGACCGGGAATATCGGGCCGTTCTATCCAGTCGGCAACGGTGTAATGGGGATGGCCAGCGCCGATGCGGATCCTGTGCTGGACCTGATCGCCGGCCAAGTCGGACGGACAGAGCTCGGCAAGGACATCACGGATGAGATCGACAAAATCCCAGGCCTGCAGGCGCAGATTGATGCACTTGATGGGCTGTCGGCCTATGACCCTGATTCGGTATACCTCGAAGGCGACCTGGTGGTGGTTGGCAAGCGAATCTACCAGGCCACACAACTGGTGCCGGTCGATACTTCGCCGCCGAACGCCGGGTACTGGGTGGACGTCGGACAGGTTCTGGTCACTGCCAACGGACTGGCGCGCCAGGTCGAGATCAACACCACCAGCATCACCGAACTGGACGGCGTGGTCACGGCCCAGGCGTCGAGCCTTCAGGCCTTGCAGTCAGCGTACCGGGACGATACCGGCGAGGGTGATCTCGCTGACGCGCTCCAGGGCTACAGCGCCTCGGCGAGTTTCGCGCAAGAAGTGAAGACGCGCGCCTCGCAGAACGCGGCCATGGTGCAACGCCAGACCGAGCTTAGCGCCGAGGTGGGTGAGGTCAGTGGCTCCGTGACTGAGCTGGAAAGCGTCGTGGTCACCGACCGAGAGGCGACGGCCCAGGCTATCCAGCAGATCGGCGTAGAAATTGGCGAAACCTCTGCAGCCGTTCAAACGGTCAGCCAGGCCCAGGCCGACACCGACGGCAAGCTATCCACCATGTGGTCCGTGAAGATGCAGCTCAATCAGAACGGGCAGTACGTGTATGCGGGCATTGGACTCGGGATTGAAAACGTTGACGGTGTTCTGCAAAGCCAGTTCCTCGTTAGCGCTGACCGGTTCGCCATCGTCAACAGCATTGCGGGGGGGGCCGTGAGCATTCCGTTCGCGGTCCAGGGCGGCCAAGTGTTCATGAACTCGGCCTTCATCCAGGACGGCAGCATCACCATGCTGAAGATTGGCCAAGCCCTGCAATCGGACAACTACGTCGCTGGTGTGCAGGGGTGGCGCCTGGATAAGGCGGGCAACCTTGAGTTCAACGGGCCTGCACCTGGTGGTGGACGTCTGACAATGACCAATCGCGCAATCAAGGTCTACGACGAAAATGGGGTTAAGCGCGTGCAGCTTGGAGATCTGACGGCATGATCGCGGGGCTGAGAATATGGGGCGCCACTGGTGCCCTTGAGTTAGACGAGAACTCTTTCACTGTCATGGTCGCTTATTCAGCTGTTATTCAAAGTGGGGGAGGTCAGGGTAGGTCGATATTTATACCGATAACCGCAGTGGAGCCTTCAACGCACTCCGCTGTCTGCGTTCCTATAACTGACTATCGAACTGATGCGCAAAGTACTACAGCCATTCAGTACATGCCAATTGTGGGGGCTGGAGGAGTAACAGTTTTCTTTGGTCAGCCTAATACAACTGGACCAATTGGAATACTTACACCTCAACGACTCTTAGTTATGAGGAATAGGTAATGCCTTACGGCCTGACTTATGTTAACAGCAGCAATGTGGTGACTCTAGACTCTGAATTCTCAAGACTAGTTGTCTTGGCAAAAGGTTCTTACAGCGGCACCGGGGGAGCCGGTGTTGGGTTCCCATTCACTATCACATCCGCTGAACCACCACTCGTCTTCGTAAGGCCCAGCCAGTCCAACACGCTCTGCTTCTGCAAGATTGCTGGTAGCCCGGGAGCGTGGACAGGATTCTCTTTCACGGGTATCGCGGGGGTCGGGACTTCGGGAAGCTGGTTTTCTGCCGCATTCCAATCAGCACCGCTCGCTAAGTATGGGCTCCGACTTTGGGATGGTGGAACTAGGTTGCTATTCGATAATGGCACGCCCTGCGCTCAGTTCACCAGAACCATATCAAGTTGGAGTTACCTAGGTTCCGAGCAGACAAGCCAAAACGTCTACAGGCTGAGCTGGACTGCTAGCACTCCTTTAAATACTGGAGATTTCATGCTGCTCAATAATATTGCGATGGACGTGGCTGGAAGTTCTACCCGGCAAGGAAACCAATATGCAGTCTGGCAATATGAAAACAATAGATTAGTTATGCAAGTAATCGGCGTGGACATTCAAACCACGCTTTATACACCCGTGGTTTTTGCAAAACCCATCTCTTAGGTGATCTATATGACCTGGTACAAAACAGGCACAGTTGCTGTGACACCTGGCAGCAATGCCGTGCTCGGAACTGAGACGTCCTTCATCGCGAACGCTCGCGTCGGTGATGCGTTCCGCGGGCCTGATGGTGAGTGGTACGAAGTAACCAACATTGCCAGTGATACGGCGATATCCATCGCACCCAACTACCAAGGCGCGGCCGAGGCCGCTGGCGGTTACTCGCTGGCGCCAATGCAGGGCTACGTCAAAGATTCGGCTGATGCCTTGCGGGCAGCCACACAGGTGATCGTCAGTGGCGTTGCTGACATGCAGGAGCAGGTTGCGGCTGCGACCGAGGCGGCACAGTCAGCAGGACAGTCGAAGGCTGCGGCCACTGAGCAGGCGGACATCGCAACCGCTGCCGCTCAGGCTTCGAGTGACAACAAGAACGCCGCGCAACTGGCCGCTCAGCAGAGCCAGAACTCGGCCCAGGCGTCTGGTGCGGCTGCCGATCGGTCCGAGACCGCGCGTGATTCCATTGTTCAGTCGGAGCAAGCGGCGGCAGCTTCAGCGGCTGCGGCTAAAGACTCCGCAGATCGCGCTGAGGAGGTCACGGAAGGCAAGGCCTCCAGTGGCGCGAATAGCGACATCACCAGCCTTAGCGGGTTGACTACTCCGCTTTCTATTGCGCAGGGTGGTAATGGCGGCAACGCCACACCGTATATGCCAGTAGCTGACGCTAACGCGCAAATGAATAACGGAATGTACTCAACGCAGAACGCATGGACAGGTTCTCCGTTTCCTGGAACTGATAGCCGCAACTACGGCTACCTGGAGCACGTAAACTGGACTGACAACGCCCAGGTACAGTTCCAGCGGTGGAGCAGCATTAACAGCACTGTAAAAGAAATGTTTCGTCGCAAATTAGGCGGTGCATGGACCCCATGGGTGGAAATCGCTTCGGTCGGCGACGTAACGGCGCTGGCTTCTAACGTCAATCAACAAGGGGCCGCGATTGCCGATATCCAGTCCAAACAGATTATCACTAAAAAATGGACTGGTTCAGCAGTAACCGTTACTGCCGGGGCACCAATGACCATTTCCCACAATCTGGGAATCCCCGCCAAGATAATTCGGGTTACCGGGACTATCCTCACTGCAGCTGGCGGCTATAGCATCGGAGATACCATTGACTTTGGTAGTTGCCCGGTAACTCTTAACGGGTCGCTTAGCTTTAATTATACTTTCTATAATTCCGCTAATAACTCGTTAGTTGCAATTCTTGGCTCTAGTGGTATTGCGCTAAACAATAAAACTACAGGGGCGGTTACTTCTCTGGCTGCCAGTCAGGTATCCATCGTATTTGAGGTTCTAGCATGAGCGAGTTAATTGAAACATTTCAGAATGACGAAATGTTCTATTACATAAGCGCTGACGGCAGGTATCTTGGTGCAGCGAATGGTGATAACCCATACGGCGGGGAAGCTATCTACCCGCCTCCTGAATACGGCGATCAGATATGGCTATTTTCCGATTCCCCGCCGTATTGGTCTGAAAGCCCTTCCCGGCTTACCTCTATTGAGGACGCATGGCGCGAAGAGCAAATGTCCCGCGTTTCAAATCAGCTGCTCATGATGGAAGACGAAGATCCGGACGCGGAGCCGGGTACTCCACGCCAATGGCGAGACTATCGTATCGAGCTGCGCAAGTGGACCGAAACCAACCCCGACTTCCCTAATAGCAGCAAGCGCCCAGTGGCGCCGAGCTGATCACCACCCGAACACCGCCACCCGCCATGAGCGGGTATTTTTTTGCCTGGAGAAAAGCATGCCGATCACTGAAACCCGTGGGGTACGCAACCGCAACCCCGGCAACATCGACTACAACCCGGCCAATCAATGGCAAGGCCAGCTCGCGCCAGACCCTTCTATTGAGAAACGCTTCGCGCGATTCGATACACCGGAGAACGGTATCCGCGCCCTGGGCAAGCTCCTGCTGACGTACCAGCGCAAGCATGGGCTTAAGACAGTGAAGGCGATCATCAACCGTTGGGCGCCTTCGGTGGAAAACGACACTGCGGCGTACGTGCGTGCTGTTGAGGCGAGTACCGGCACCCGGCCAGGCGCCGAGGTGGACTTGGGCCAGCCGGCGGTTATGGCTGGCTTCGTCAAGGCGATCATCCACCATGAGAACGCAGGCTATGCCTACCCCGACGCCGTTCTAGCTGAAGGCGTGCGGCGGGCGCTGGCATGACTTCTGGGCAGAAGCTGGCCGCCCTGGTGGTGCTGATCCTGGTGTTGATGGTCGGGGCAGCTGGCGGCGCCTGGCAGGTTCAGGACTGGCGCATGAGCAAGAAGCTCGCCGAGCAGGCAGGCCTGCACAAGGATGATTTGGCAGCGATCAGCAATGCCGCAGCCGCCCAGTCCCGCGCCGAGCAGGACAAACGCCTGGCAACAGAGCAGAAGCTCGCCGCCTCCGACCAACAACACACCAAGGAATTATCCGATGCTCAGCGCAACCAGGCTCGCTTGCGTGACCAGCTTGCTACTGCTGATGTCCGGCTGTCAGTCCTCCTTGCCGAGGATCCAGCCGGTGGCTGCGACGTGCCTTCCACCCCCGGCGCCGTTGGCGTGGTTCATGCAGCCCGTCGAGCCCAACTTGACCCAGCGCATGCTCAACGAATTATCGCGATCACCGACGACGGGGATAACGCCGTGATCGCGCTGCGGGCCTGCCAGGCGTACGTCAGGGCTGTGGCACGCTGACACCACTGAACTACCCTTAGGTCTGGCGTTCGTATTGCGATTACCGGCCAATCAAAAAGGGAGAGCATGGATAAGCGGCTTGCAGGTCTTTCATTTCTGCTTACCCTGGGTTGGGTCACCGCTGTCGTGTTCGTCATGTGGTTTTTTAGCCGATAAGTCCGGATCTATGAGCTCTGGACCTTGGTTCCTGACGTTGCCGACGGCTTTACCAACGGGGAACCACTCAAACTGTTCGGTCGGCTGGCAGAGCTCTTTCGCGATTTCCTCCGCGCGCGCCGGCGAGAGGTCAGTATCGAGCCATTCATTGGCGTGCTCAGGGGTAAGCACCAATGGCCGGCGGTCATGTATGTCGACCATGCCCTGATCGCTGGCAGCGGTGATGATGACGAAGCCGTCATCTTCGTGCAGGTCGAGGCCTGGGTGAACCTGGGCCATGGCGCCAAAAAACATGGGCTTTCTGGTTTTCAATCTGATGAAGTAGGGCTGCTTCTTTTTCGGATCGTTTGGGTCTTTGACCCATTCGTACCAGCCTTCACTTGGTACGATTGCCCGGCCAGTCGGCCAAAGCTGTTTAAAGAACTTCCCGGTAGTCACGGTCTCGACCCGAGCGTTTATCGGATCGGGCCGCTTTCCCTTCGCCCAGAATGGCGACCATCCCCAATGCACAGCATCAACGTGCAAACCATCCTCTTTGCTGTGCAGCAGTTGCACACGCGTCGACGGCGCGACATTGAACCGGTTTATTGGCTCGGCGTCGTAGCCACTGAACAGCTCGATCTGAGGACTCAGCTCCTCGATATAGATCGCCATCCCCTCGTACTGCACGAATCGACCGCACATAGCCACACCTCCGCCCGTCGAAATCCCCTACAGAGAAATTGACCGCAAGACTAGTACAAAGTTAACTGTACATTCATACAGTATTTGCACAAGGCATTGTCATGAGCTTCAACATCCTGGGTCCAATCGCCAGCGGCGGCGTCAAACTGCCTTTCTGCTCGTTCCACGTACCGGCAGGCTTTCCGTCACCTGCGGCCGATCACATTGAGCAGCATATTTCCCTGGATGAAGTACTCAACATCAGGGCTCCGCACGTCTACCTGGTGATGATCACTGGCGAAAGCATGCAAGGCGCCGGAATATTTGAGGGTGATCTGGCAGTGGTGGACCGCTCCATTGAGCCGGCCCACGGCCATATCGTGGTGGCGTTGCTCAACAATGACCCTATGTGCAAGCGACTGTGCAAGCGTGGCAAGGAAGTGATCTTGCTATCCGAAAACCCGAAGTACCCAGCACGCTACGTGCTGGAAGGTGACGAGCTGTCTATCTGGGGTGTGATCACCAGCACCGTGCGCAGCCATGTCTAATCCCCCAATATTCGCGCTGATCGACTGCAACAGCTTCTATGCCAGTTGCGAGCGAGTGTTTCGGCCCGACCTAGCCAAGACGCCTATCGTGGTGCTCAGCAACAACGACGGCTGTGTCATCGCCCGGAGCTACGACGCGAAGCCGTTCATCAAGATGGGCGAACCGTACTTCCAGATCAAGCACAAGCTCGAGCAACACGGCATTGTCCCGTTTTCCTCAAATTACGCCCTGTACGGAGACATGAGTGAGCGGGTCATGACGCTGATCGAGAGCATGGTGCCCGCCGTAGAGATCTACAGCATCGACGAAGCCTTCGCCGACCTCACTGGGATTGGTGAACTTGACGCGCTCGGCAGGCAGATCCGTGCCCAAGTACTTCGTTGCACCGGCATTCCCGTTGGTGTCGGCATTGCCAATACGAAGACCCTGGCCAAGCTTGCGAACCATACGGCGAAACGCTTGCAGGCTCAGACCGGGGGAGTGGTAAACATCACCGACCCGGTGAAGCGTGATTGGGTTTTGCGCAACACCGATGTATCTGAGGTGTGGGGCGTGGGCCGCAAAATGAAGCTTCACCTCGACGCCCTGGGCATTAAGTCCGCAATGGACCTGGCCAAAGCCGATCCTTGGACACTCCGGAAAAAATTCAGCGTGGTGATCGAAAAGACGGCGCGGGAGCTGGCCGGCACTTCGTGTCTGGAACTTGATGAGCCCGATCCGCCGAAGCAGGAAATTTGCTGCAGCCGAATGTTTGGCATGCGCTTGACCGAGCTTGCACCTATCAAAGAGGCGGTGGCCACCTACATGATGCGAGCCTCTGAAAAGCTCCGCGCCCAGAACTCGCTCTGCAAGAAGGTCCGCGTCTGCATACGCACCGGCATGTTCAACCCGGACGAGGCGAAGTATGCGAACGGGGTGGTGGTGGATATGCCGTATCCAACCGATGACGTTCGGCTACTCACCAAAGCTGCCGTTGATGCGCTCGACCGCATATTCCGGCCAGGATTCAAGTACAGCAAAGCCGAGGTGATGCTGCTGAACCTCTGCCAGCCTGGCGAGTACACCGATGATCTGTTCGCGGTCTCGCAGCCTGCAGAAGCCACGCGAGTAATGTCGGTGCTGGATCAGATCAACGATCGTTGGGGAAGGGGAACGCTGCGGTCTGCCAGCGTGCCTACCAATCCTGATTGGGGTATGCGGCGCGAGATGATGAGCCAGAGCTACACCACAAAGCTTGACCAGCTGTGGACGATTGCCTGCAAGTAGCAATCACTCAGGCGACATCAGAACGCCCAGTGTCAGTTTGATGAACTCTTCGTTTTCGTCGATGGTGTGCAGGGCGCCCCGGATGTTCTCGGCGACTTCAGCGGAGCCGCGCTGCTCCACCCAATTTGTTAACTCCATGATGGATGCCTCAAGGGCTAGTTGATTCTCATAAAGCTTGGAGAGCAGCGAAGGTAGAAGGTCTGAATTTGGCATGCTTGTTCCTCTTTTGAGTGAACAGCTTAGCAGCCGGCGGAAGCTTGGGATTTGATGTAGGTCGGCAGGACGCCAGAGGAGGGTTATGCAGTTTCGGCATGGGGTGAAATTTGCCCGTTGGGACCAGTTTTGGGACCAACGGGTGCATTTTAGTGCGTTATGGTTGATTACTCATGACGACTTGGCCCAGTAAACACTGATCACCAGTAATCATCAGAATGCGTTTCATACCGCATGGTGATGTTAGCTGTGGAGATCAATTACTTTACCTATCAATGGGTTGCGAGCGTGACGGTAGGAGCCATCAGGCATGCGTCAACAGCGACATCAAGGCGCGAAACCCGGTCGCTGAGCAGAAAATTGGGGATGTGTGTTGGAATTTGGCGCGCATTGTCGCATATGTCAGGCGACAGTTGTATGTCGAGCGAAGGAAGGTTTCTCCAAGGTCTCCGGCATCGCCAGCCACAACAGTGCCAGGGCCAGGGCAGCCACGCCGGCCAGGGTCAGGAAGGCGGCGTTGTAGCCGGCCTGTTGCACCACGAACCCCGCCAGGCTGCTGCTCAGCGCCGCGCCCAGGCCAAAGACAGTAGAGAGGGCGCCCAGGCTGACGTTGAAGCGTCCGGTGCCTTGGGTCAGGTCCTTGACGATCACCGGGAACAGCGCGCCAAAGATCCCTGCGCCGACGCCGTCGAGCATTTGCACGGCCACCAGCCAGTAAGGGTCGCTGGACAAGGTATAGAGCACCCCGCGCAGCGGCAGGATCATGAAGCCCGCCATCAGCAGGGGCTTGCGCCCCCAGATGTCGGCTTTCAGCCCGACCAGCCATGCCATCGGCACCATCACCAACTGCGCGGCGACGATGCACGCCGAGGTCAGTGGCGTGGCCATCTGCAGGTTGATCTGCGACAGCTTCTGGCTGACCAACGGCAGCATCGCCGCATTGGCCAGGTGGAACAGGGCGCAGCAGATCGCGAACAGCAGCAGCGGGCGGTTGGCCAGCAGTAGCCGCATGCCGGAAGGTTGTTCCTGATCGCTGTGATGCGCCGGGTCGAATCCGCGTGCGACGTCATGGTCGATCGCGGAGGCCGACACGCAACTGACCGCGATGATACTGGCCGCCGCCATGAAGGCCATCAGGTAGAACACCACCACTGGCCCGAACAGGTAGGCCAGGCCACCGGCCAACAGCGCCGCCACGGCATTGCCGGCGTGGTTGAAGGTTTCGTTGCGTCCGGTGCGGCGCGTGAACGCACGCGGTCCGGTAATCCCCAGGGAGATTGCGCTGATTGCCGGTGCAAACACCGAGGCGGCGACGGCGCTGGCGGCCTGGGTCAATGCCACCAGGCTGAATGAGCTGACAAAGGGCAGCAGCAGGCAACTGCCGGTCACTACGATGGCGGCCAGCGCGATCACGGCGCGCTTGCTGCGAGTGCGGTCGATCAGTGCGCCCGCCGGGCCCTGGGTAAGCAAGGCGGCGATACCGGCCAGCGTCATGACCACGCCGATGCTGGCCGGGTCCCATTTGTGCACGGCCAGCAAATAAATGGCGAGGTAGGGGCCGAGGCCATCGCGCACATCCGCCAGGAAGAAATTCAGGCTGTCCAGGGACAGGGTAGTGCGCAAGTCGGAATGATTGGCCACGGCAAAGGCTTCGCAGGCGGCGTCCAAGGGCTGGACACGCATGCGTTAATGACCTACGCGGCCTGTGTTAAGTTTCGCCTGCCTTGTGGGGTTTTAATCCGTGAACACTTGGCTTATTTTCTCAGCCCCGCTGTATTGAATATCTGGACACGCAATGGACATGCCCTCAGCTCAACAGGCAGTTGCCAGCAACAAGGACGCCTGGGACCAATCCGCCAACCTGCACAAAACCACCGCCACCTGGAACGCGCTGCTCAACGGCGTGGGTGCGGCTGATTTTTCCTGCCTGGACCCGACCCTGACCGGCTTGCTGCAGGATGTGGGTGTGGCCGGTAAAGATGTGGTGCAACTGTGTTGCAACAATGGCCGTGAAACCCTCTCGTTGTTTGCCCTGGGCGCACGCTCGGTGGTGGGGGTGGACCAATCCCGGGCTTTTCTCCAACAGGCCCGCGAATTGGCGGCTGTCTCGCCCCACAGCCCTGAATTCATTGAAAGTGATATCCACCACCTGCCGCCGCAGTTGCATGAGCGCTTTGACATCGCGCTGGTGACCATCGGCGTGCTGGGCTGGATGCCGGACGTGGGGTTATTCATGCGCCACGTGGCCAGCACCTTGAAGCCAGGCGGTACGCTGGTGATGTATGAAACCCACCCGTTCCTGGAAGTGTTCGATCCCCGGGCGCAAAACCCATTCCTGCCGGCCAGTTCCTACTTTCGGCGCGAGCCATTCGTGCTGCAGGAGTCGATTGTCTATGAAGGCCAGGGTGAAGTGGCTGGACCGACCTCCTATTGGTACGTGCATACCTTAGGCGACATAGTCAGTGCCGCGATCGGCGCGCAGTTGCAGATCGGCCACCTGCAGGAATATCCCCATTCCAACCGCGAAGAACTGTACGACCAGTACGAGCACCAGCCTGCACAGTTGCCGATGTGCTTTACCTTGACCGTCACCAGGCGTCTTGATTGAGGGGGCTTTTCCAAAAGCAAAAACGCGCTGGTCAGGCGCGACGCACGAAAGTACGCAGGGTTTGACCTGGGCCAGTATTGAATATGATTGGCCTGGGCATGCCTTCATCTGCAGCGATAAAAACGAATTCATCCCCTTCCAGGCGATAGCTTGCGGGCAATCGCTTGCCGGCATCTTCGCCGATGGAATCGATCCAAGTGATGCTTTTAGGAAGTGTGCGGCTGTCGAGGAAAAACTGGCCAGCCAGGAGGACTTCACCATTGACCGTGAGCACTTCAAATTGGTCACCGCTGATGGTGGTCAGTGCACCGGGCGCGCTATGGGCATCGTCAACGGGGTTTGGCACGCCGTTGTCTTCAAGGGCGATTTGCTCCCAGACGCCTTGGAGCAGTTGGTAATCCGGATCGCGAGTAATCGGCATAGAGAGTCCTTTCGGGTTTATTTCGGTTTTAAGGCAATTATTCAACTGAAGTTGTCTATTCTTATGACAAGCATATTTCCAGTCGTTGATGTCTGTAGGAATATTTACGCAACGCGCGGCGAACATAGTTTAATGGGTTGGGATTTTTCATTACCCTAAGTTGTCAGATTGCCCCGAAGACTTTTACATCGGTGTCGCAGGGCGTTGCCCCTGGCCCTTCAACGGGCTTTCCAAAAATTTACGGTGATGGCCGTTTAATGTCATTTTTTAGGTGAGCTAATTTTGAATCGAAACGTCCCGCTTCATGTGACTCCTTCATCAGATGAAATTGACCTGTACGACCTCTTTCATTCGATCTGGCGGCAAAAAAGACTGGTCCTTGGGTGTGCGATCATTGCGGGGGTTTTGGGGGGAGGTTACGCGTTTTTGGCGCCCCGGACTTATGAGGTCAGCAGTGTATTGCGTCCTGCCGCGCTCAATGAGCTGGACGCGTTGAACCGTTCCGAGGTTTATAAGCTACCGCCCGCCGATGCGCTGTCAAAGGTGGGGGCGCAATTGGACTCTTACGAAACACGGCTGGAATTTTTCAAGTCGCACCAGCAATTGTTCAAGGCATTTCAGAAACCAGGCCAAAGCCTGGAGCAGTCTTTCGAAGACTTCAATCGCAACGCGGTCAACCTCATTCTGCCTGACCCCAAAAAGGCTGACTCGTTGAGCAGTTACATCCGCCTGGAGTTGCAATACCCGGTCGATGTCGATGGTGTGGCGATTCTCAACGGGTTTGTCGATTACGCTATTGGCGCCGAGCGCGAGCAAGTGGGCGCGGACCTCAAGGTGATCGTCAATAACCGCTTGAACGAGCTCAAGGGCAAGATTGATGCCGCTCGCGCCAATTATGAGAACGAGAAAGAGTCGAAGATCGCCTCACTGCTGGAAAGCGACCGGCTCAAGCGTGCCCAGTTGCAGGATGAGCTCAGTGCGCTGCGTCTGCAGATGAAGATGGAGCGCAGTGATCGGCTGGCAGAACTGACCGAGGCCATCGCCATTGCCAAGTCCTTGGGAATCAAAACCCCGACGACGCCGTCGGCAATGGCGGATGCATCACGCGGTGGGAGCGGGCAGGTCATGCGTACTGAAGTCAACAACCAGAAAATCCCGCTGTATTTCATGGGTTCCAATGCGCTTGAAGCGGAGCGCGACGCACTCCAGCGACGCACCAACGACGATTTCACCAACGCCCGCGTCGCCGAGATCGGCAAAGAATTGCAAATGTTGGAGGTGAACCGTAAGGTCGAGGTAATGCGCAGGCGCGACAATGAGGACATTTTCCTGCAGGATGTCGAGCCGCTGCGTGCCGAAGTCGCTCGGTTGCGCAACTTGAACATCGATATGAGCAACCTCAAACTGGTGACCATTGATCGTCGCGCCCAGGAGCCGCTGGCGCCGATAAAGCCGAAGAAAGCGCTGGTGGTTGCCTTGAGCCTGACTGCAGGGCTGGTGCTGGGGCTGGTCATCGCGTTGATCCGCTACGTTGTGCAGAATCGTGGACAACCGGCACCTTACTCGCCGCTGGAAGAGGGGCGTTTTTCCCGCCGAGAACGCAAGGACGATGAACCTTTGCTGTAACAGCATCGCGCCCAACGGCGGTCCATGCCCCGTGGTTGTGCGCCTTCGCAACATCCGTCAGAAGACAGCTTTTCACAATTCTTAGTTAACTTTTAGTTACAACCTGTGGCTAAATAACTGCAAAGGGCCACGCGCCGGATGGTCACTCAGCCGGTCGTGCCGATTGTGTGAATTGTGATTTCAGGTGCTGCTATCCAACCTCGGCCGTCGTGGGCACGCAGGAGCAGCCTGTTCTCTTCTGACGTGTGACGAAATCCCTTGAAACTCATCATTGTTGTTCTCTACGTTGCCTCGATTGCGTATGTACACCTGCGTGGCCGGGTGCGACACAAGCTGGGCCGCCAGCTCAGTGACCATTCCACCTTCCTGGCACCGGTCAACTGCTTTCTCTACCTCTTCTCCAAGCTGCCCAGCCGACCGTACCTGTCGCCCAGCGAATTCCCCGACCTCAGCCCGCTGCAAGAACACTGGGAAGAAATCCGCCAGGAAGGCCAGAACCTGATGCGTGCGGGCGAGATCAAACGCTCGGACCAATACAACGATGTGGGTTTCAACTCGTTCTTCAAGTCGGGCTGGAAACGCTTCTACCTGAAATGGTACGGCGACAGCCACCCGTCGGCGATGAAGCTGTGCCCGCGCACCACGGAGCTGGTGCAGGGCATCGGTTCGATCAAGGCCGCGATGTTTGCCGAGCTGCCACCGGGCTCCAAGCTGGTGCGCCACCGTGACCCGTATGCCGGTTCATACCGCTATCACCTGGGCCTGGATACCCCGAACGATCCTGGCTGCTATATCAACGTGGACGGCGAAAACTATTACTGGCGTGACGGCGAACCGGTGATGTTCGACGAGACCTACATCCACTACGCCGAGAACACCACGCAGCACAACCGCATCATCCTGTTCTGCGACATCGAGCGCCCGATGAAGTACCGCTGGGCTGCGGCCTTCAATCGCTGGTTCAGCCGTAATGTGATGGCAGCTGCCGGCTCGCCCAACGATGCCGGCGACAAGACCGGCGGGCTCAATCGTGCCTTTACCCGCCTGTACAAGATCCGCTTGCGGGGCAAGGAGCTGAAAAAGCGCAACCGCACGCGTTATTACCTGGAAAAGTGGGCGATCTTCGCCGTGTTGGCGGCCATCTTCCTGCTGATCTGACCGCTTCGGGCGCCTTCACTCCGGTGAATGGGCGCCCAGTTTTTCCCACATCTTCTTGCCGATTTTCTGTCGATTGGCATAGCCGTCCCAAGGATCAGCCTTCAGGCCGTCCAACCGCTGCTGCAGATTGGCGACTGTCCACTGCTGTGCACTGCGTAACCCCTTTAATTCATAACGACTGATCGGCACCGAGACCGGCAAGCCCGGCCGCGCCCGTACCGAATACGCGGCCACCGTGCTGGCACCCCGCGCATTACGCAAATAGTCGATGAATATCCTGCCGACCCGGTTCTTGGGGCCTGAGGTCGCGGTAAAACGCTCCGGCAATTGTGCGGTCATGAACTGGGCGATGGCCTTGGCGAAGGCCTTGACGGTGTCCCAGCTGTCTCGGCGCGCCAGTGGCACGACCAGGTGCAAGCCCTTGCCGCCGCTGGTCTTGACGAAGGCTTGCAGGCCTATTTCATCCAATACCGAGAGGGTCAATTGCGCCGCTTCGAGCATGGCTTTCCACGGCAGCGCCGGGTCCGGGTCGAGATCGAGCACAAACAAGTCAGGGGTTTCGATCTTGTCCGAGGTGGCGCCCCAGGTGTGAAACTCCACGGAGCCCATCTGCACGGCCCCGATCAACGCCTTGACGCTGTCGATTTCCATCAGGCGCGCATGCCCTGGGTCGAGGGCCTGATCCAGTTGCTTGATATTGGGAATGGCCAGGCGCTCCGAGTGTTTCTGGAAGAACTGCTCGCCGTCGATGCCTTCAGGCGCCCTGAGCAGTGAAACCGGGCGGTGGTGCAGGAAGGGCAGGATCCATCGGCTGATCCCCGCGTAGAACTGCGCCAGTTGCTGCTTCTGCGTGCCGCTTTGCGAGTCGATCACACGATCGGGGTGTGTGATGTTCACCCCTGCGCTGGGTTTTTTTGCGGGTTTCATGGATTTTGCCGTACGCGGTTGCTCATGAATGATCTGGGCTGCGGGTTTGTCGGTGCGCATCGCCACGAACGCCGCCTGGCGCACCACGCCTTCGCGGGTCCATTCGGCAAATTGCACCTCGCCGACCAAGGTCGGCTCCACCCAGTGCACACCGCGGGCCTGGGCGCTGGTCAATGGTTTTTCCAGGGGCGATGCCTTGCGCTCCAGCGGCGTGAGTTGCGCATAGATGGCTTTCAGCGCCGCTTGATCAAAGCCTGTGCCCACACGCCCGGCATACACCAGCCCTGTCTTGTCGTTCACCGCCAGTAATAGCGCCCCGAAACCACTGCGCGAACCCTGCGGCCGCGTGTAGCCGACGATCACGAACTCCTGGCGCAGGCGGCATTTGAGCTTGATCCAATCGGCGCTGCGACTGGACACGTAAGGGCTGCCCAGGCGCTTGCCAATCACGCCTTCCAGGGATAGGTCACAGGCACTTTCAAAAATATCGCGATGGTGGGCGGTGAACGCTTCCGAGAACCGCAATAGCTTGCTTCTGCTGCCCGCCAACGCTGCCTTGAGTGCCGCACGGCGATCTTCGACCGGTGCCTGGCGCTGATCCTGGCCATTGAGGAAGGGCGCATCGAACAGGTAATAGACAATGTCCAGGCTGCGGCCGATATCAAAAGCATTTTGCAGCGCCTGGAAGTCCGGCAGGCCGTCGCCGTTGAGGCTGACCACCTCGCCGTCGAGCCAACTGTCCTTGAGCTTCAGGGCTTGCAGGGCCTTGGCCTGGCGCGGCAGGCGTTCGGTCCAGTCATGGCCGTTGCGGGTGAACAGGCGCACGTCGCCATCGCGTATGCGTGCGAGCATGCGGTAGCCGTCGAACTTGATCTCGTAGTGCCAGTCGCCTTCGGGGGCGCGGTCCACCAGCGTGGCCAATTGCGGTGCGAATTGCTCAGGGAGGGCGGACGTCGCGGCTTTTTTGGGCTTGGCCTTGGTTTTCGCCGGGGGCTTGGCTTTGGGCGCGCCGACCGACGCGTTGCTGACCACGCTGTTCGGCTGAGCCTGGACGATATCGTAGTCGTCGGCCGGGCGTGCCTGCGGGTCTTTCTCCTTGATCAGCAGCCACTGCTCCTTGTCGGCGCTGCCTTTAAGGCGGGTGCGCACCAGTGTCCAGTCGCCGGAAAGTTTCTCACCGACCAAGGTGAATTTGAGTTTTCCAGCGGCGTAGGCCTTGCGCGGGTCGTCATGGGGTTGCCATACGCCACGGTCCCACACGATGACATCGCCCGCGCCATATTGGCCGGCCGGAATACTGCCTTCGAAGCTGCCGTAGCTGAGGGGGTGATCCTCCACGTGTACGGCCAGGCGCTTCTGCGACGGGTCCAGGCTCGGGCCTTTGGGCACCGCCCAACTGAGCAACACGCCATCGAGTTCCAGGCGAAAGTCATAGTGCAGGTTGCGCGCGTCATGTTTCTGGATCACGAAGGACAGCGCCGATGCTTTGCGCTTGGCGGCGGGCGCACTGCCTGCCGGCTCGCCGGTAACGCCGAAGTCGCGCTTGCGGTTGTACTCGCTAAGGGGCTTTGGCATGACTTAAGAGGCCTTGGTGGATTTTTTCGCCGCGGGCTTCTTGGCGGGTTTGCCGGCCAGGCTGCGCTTAAGCAGTTCCGTCAGGTCGATCACGTCGGCGGACTTGCGCTCTTCAGTGTCTTTGCTGGTTTCCACGTCTTCGATCTTGCCGGCCTTGGCCTTCTTGGCCACCAGCGCCATGATTTTTTCCTGGAAGCTGTCGCGGTAATCATCGGGCTGCCAATCGGCGCTCATGTCTTCCACCAGACGCTTGGCCATGTCCAACTCACCCTTGGCCAGGGTGGGTTTGGTCACGTCGCTGCCCAGTTCCAGTTCATCCAGGCTGCGCACTTCGGCGGGCCAACGCAGCATCACCAGTACCAACGCCGAGTCCAGGGGCATCAAGGCCGCCAAGTGCTGCTTGGTGTGCAGCACCACGTTGGCCAGCGCAACCTTGCCGGTTTTTTTAAGGGTTTCCCTTAGCAAGGCATAGACCTTGCCCCCACGCTTGTCCGGGGCGAGAAAGTAGGGGGTGTCGATATTCTGCAATGGGATCTGGTCGCTGGCGACAAACGCGATGATCTCGATGGTCTGGGTCGACTTGGGGTGGGCTGAGCGGATTTCTTCTTCGCTGAGCACCACATAGCGACCTTTCTCGAAAGCCACGCCCTTGACGATGTTTTCTTTGGTGACTTCCTTGCCGGTGGTCTTGTTGATGCGCTTGTAGCCCACCGGGTCCATGCTGCGCTTGTCCAGCCAGTCGAAGTCTACGCCCTGTGATGACGTGGCCGAGACCAGCGACACCGGGATATGCACCAGGCCAAAACTGATGGCGCCTTTCCAGATTGACCGTGGCATATGTGCGATTCCTTAAGTAGAGGCTGTGTTCTGGTGACTCGGACGCTGCGTGAAAAGTTTCCCCAGGCAGATGCGCGGACAGATCGTGTTACACCTGATGAGAAAGTATTTAGTGTCGAAAGCCGAACCCTAGGCGTAGCGTGTTATCGAAAGCACGTACTCCTTGGCCCCCAGAGAGGCTTTGTCATGAATAGCTGTGTGCGTCACGTTGCTGCGCTGGTGTTGGGGCTGGCCCTTGCGCCTTTGGCCCTTGCGCAAAACCTGCCCGGCAACAACAACTCCAATAACAGCCCGATTCACCGGGCCAACCCGAACAGCATGCAGGGCACGCAGCCCAATGCGCCCGCCGTTCGCGGTATTCAGACCGGGCCGACCACACGCACCCCAACCCTGGAGAACGGTGGCATTGGCAATAGTTACCCCAAGCGCGATGCCGCCCCCAGTCGCCCAGCGACTCAAACCAAATCCCCCACCTATGATGCCAACGGCAATCGCCGGTAAGGATCCCGCCCTATGTTGCTACGCAAAACCCTTCTCGCCGCCTTTTGTGCAACCACGCTGCTGCCGATGACGGCCGCTTTCGCTGCCGACACCCAGCAGTTCCCCAGTGAACAAGGCAGCATCACCGCGACCCCGATCGCCAAAGGGCTTGACCACCCTTGGGCGGTGGCTTTTCTGCCGGACAAGCAAGGCTTCCTGGTCACCGAACGCCCTGGCCACCTGCGTTTTGTCAGCCCGGACGGCAAGCTTTCGGCGCCACTGAAGGGCGTGCCTGAGGTGTGGGCCAAAGGGCAGGGCGGTCTGCTGGATGTGGTGCTGTCGCCGGACTTCAAGCAGGACCGCCTGGTCTACCTGTCCTACGCCGAAGGCGGTGGCGAGGGCGGCAAGGCCGGTACTGCCGTGGGGCGTGGCCGTCTGGCCGCTGACCTCAGTGGCCTGACCGACTTCAAGGTGATCCTGCGCCAAGAGCCCAAGCTGTCTACCGGCAATCACTTCGGCTCACGCCTGGCCTTCGACCGTGATGGCTACCTGTTCGTGACCCTGGGAGAAAACAACGACCGCCCGACGGCCCAGGACCTGGACAAGTTGCAAGGCAAGGTCGTGCGCATCTACCCGGATGGCCGCGTGCCGGATGACAACCCCTTCGTCGGCCAACCAGGGGTGCGCCCGGAAATCTGGTCTTACGGCCAGCGCAATCCCCAAGGCCTGGCCTTGAATCCCTGGAGCGGCACGATCTGGGAAAACGAACACGGCCCGCGCGGCGGTGACGAGATCAACATCATCGAGCGCGGCAAGAACTACGGTTGGCCGCTGGCAACCCACGGTATCAACTATTCCCTGACGCCGATTCCCGAAGCCAAGGGCAAGACGGCAGAAGGTACGGTGCCGCCGCATCACGTCTGGGAAAAATCACCGGGTATCAGCGGCATGGCGTTTTACGATGCAGACCGCTTCAAGCCTTGGCAGCACAACGTGTTCATCGGCGCGCTGGTCAACCAGGAGCTGATCCGGTTGCAGTTCGACGGTGACAAGGTGATCCACGAAGAGCGTTTACTCGGTGGTTTGAAAGCGCGGATTCGCGACGTGCGGCAGGGGCCGGATGGCTTCTTGTACGTGCTGACGGACGAGGACAATGGCGTGCTGTATCGGGTCGGCCTGAACCAGGACTGAAGGTCCACGCCCGCCGTAGGCAGCCGGCTGGGCGGCGATGGCGATTTCATCAGCGCCATCGCCGCCAAGGTTTACAGGCCTAGTTCAGACAGCCCCGGATGATCATCCGGGCGTCGCCCCAGCGGCCAATGGAACTTGCGTTCACTCGCTTTGATCGGCAGATCGTTGATGCAGGCAAACCGATTGGCCATCAGGCCGTTCTCGTCGAACTCCCAGTTCTCGTTGCCATAGGAGCGGAACCAGTTGCCCGAGTCGTCGTGCCACTCGTAGGCATAACGCACCGCGATGCGGTTATCGGTAAATGCCCACAACTCCTTGATCAACCGATAATCCAGCTCCTTGGCCCATTTGCGGGTAAGAAAGCCCTTGGCGTCTTCACGGTTGTAGGCGAATTCGGCGCGGTTACGCCATTTTGTATCCAGGGTATAGGCCAGGGACACCCGCTCGGGGTCGCGGGAGTTCCAGCCGTCTTCGGCCAAGCGGACTTTTTCGATGGCCGACTCGCGTGTAAATGGCGGCAGCGGCGGGCGTGTTTCAGCGGCGGATGACATGGGCATTTCCTCAAAGGAATAAGGTTTAATCGAAAGTTGCGCTGACCTGTGCGTCACAGTCCCAATAACGTTCGCGCCATGCATTGCGCATTATCGGCGGCTGTTGAATCACCCATCACCAGGGCAACGGTAATGGCGCCATCGATCAGGATCAGCAGTTGCGCGGCCTGCCGTTCGGGGTCGGGGGTGCCATGTGCTTGACACAGTTCAAGTGCGTACTCGAACAGTTTCTGTTTATGGGCCTTGGCCAGCAGGCGCACCGGGTCTTGGGGGTCGCCGGTTTCGCCACTGGTGTTGATAAAGGCGCAACCGCGAAAATCGGCGGTGCCGAACCAGGCCTTGAGCGCGCTGAACAGCGCGAGCAAGCGTTCGCCCGAGCCTTCACTGCGTTCCACTTCATTGCGCAGCCACTGCATCCAACGCTCGTCGCGGCGTTGCAGGGCGGCAATCACCAAGTCGTCTTTGTTGGCGAAGTAACGGTAAATGCTTTTTCTCGAGACGCCGGCGGTTTTCACCAGAAGGTCCATGCCGGTGGCGGCGATGCCATGGCGATAGATCAACTTTTCGGTCACATCGAGGATGATGTCGCGGGTTTCATTTTGAGTAATATCGTTCATGAGGCTAACAGTAGAACGATCGTTCTTCTTGGTCAATAAGATTTTTTCCATGCGCCACAGCGAGACCTGGGCACCCCCATGGTGTAAGCTCGGGGACTCTTTGGATTCGACCCACTGCGAGCCTTATGCCGTCGTTCTTCAAACGCTCCCTGTTGCCCAAACTGCGCGGTTTCCCCGTTACTCCAGACGCCCTTGAGGTGTTGTCCGGCGCCGACGCATACCGCCGTTGCCTACTGGAAAAAATCGCCCAGGCCACCCGGCGTATCTACATCGTCGCGCTGTATCTGCAGCACGACGAAGCGGGGCAGGAGATCTATGACGCCCTGCACGCAGCCAAGGCTGCGCGGCCGGAGTTGGACATCGTGGTGGTGGTCGACTGGCTGCGCGCCCAGCGCGGCCTGATCGGCGCCGGCAAACAACCGGGCAACAGCGCCTGGTACCAGGCCATGACCCAAAGCCACAGCAGCGAGGTGCCGGTGTATGGCGTGCCGGTGCAAACCCGCGAGCTGTTCGGCGTGCTGCACCTCAAGGGCTTCGTGATCGACGACAGCGTGCTGTACAGCGGCGCGAGCCTGAACAATGTGTACCTGCACAAGTTCGACAAGTACCGTTTCGACCGTTATCACCTGGTCCACAGCAAAGCCCTGGCGGATTCGATGCAGCACCTGGTGGAACACGGGCTGGTCGCCTCCAAGGCGGTCAATCGCCTGGACCTGCCCAACCCGCCCACCACACGCAGCTTGCGCAACGATATCGGCGACTTGCGCAGCCGCCTGAAACACGCAACCTACGACACCACCACGGGGCAATTGCCCAACGGGCATCTGTCGGTCAGCCCGTTGCTCGGGGTTGGCAAGAACAACCCGCTGAACCGGGTGATCCTCGAACTGATCGCCAGCGCCCAGCACCAACTGACCATCTGCACGCCGTACTTCAACCTGCCGCTGCCGGTCACCCGTGAAATCAACCGCGCGTTGGCGCGTGGGGTGAAGATCGACATCATCGTCGGTGACAAGACCGCCAACGACTTCTACATCCCGCCGAGCGAGCCATTCAAGGTCATTGCGGCGCTACCGTACCTGTACGAAATCAGCCTGCGCCGCTTCGCCAAGCGCCATCAGCCGATGATCGACAGCGGCCAGTTGAACCTGCACCTGTGGCGCGACGGTGACAACACCTACCACCTCAAGGGCATGTGGGTCGACCTGCGCTACACCTTGCTGACCGGCAACAACCTCAACCCGCGCGCGTTCCGCCTTGACCTGGAAAACGCCCTGTTGATCGACGACCCCCAGGGCCAGTGGCTTGAGCCGCGACGGACCGAGCTGGCGCAGATTTTCCAGCACACCACGCGTATCGAGCGTTACCAGGACTTGCAGACACTGCCGGACTACCCGGAGGCGGTCGGCAAGTTTCTGCGGCGGGTCAGCCGTGTGCGGATCGAGCGGTTGCTGTACCGAATCCTGTAAAACCTTCCGGCAAAAAAAGACCCGGCCCCTTCAACAGGGCCGGGTCTTTTTTTTGGCGTACGGTTTAGTTCAAGCCCAACTTGCCACGCAGGGTCGACAGGTCTTCCGCCAAGGTGTTGACCGGACCCACCAGGGCCTTGCGGTCGTTTTCCTTGACCTTGTCGTAGGTCTCGAAGCCGCCGTCCTTGGTCTTGTACTTGGCCAGGATCTTGTCCACGGTGGCGAAGTTTTTGTCGACCTTGGCCAGGAAGGCCTTGTCTTGCTTCTCGATCTGGCCACGGAACAGGTCGACGATTTTCTTCGCGCCGTCGATGTTGCCTTGGAAGTCATACAGGTCGGTGTGACTGTAGCGGTCTTCTTCGCCGGAGATCTTGGTGGCGGCGACTTCTTCCAACAGCGCTGCGGCACCGCCCACGACTTTCTCGGGTGGGAAGGTCAGGCCATCGACGCGGGTCTTGAGGTCGTTGACGTCGGTGTTGAGCTTGGCGGTCAGCGCTTCCAGGCCCTTGGTGGTGTTCTGCGAGAACAGCGCGTATTCGATACGGTGGAAGCCGGTGAAGTCTTCGGCGGTCACGCCTTTTTCGTGGTCGTCGACGCGGGAGTCGATGGACGCATCGAGGTCGCTGAACAGCTCGGCGATCGGCTCGATGGACTCATAGTGCACGCGGGTCGGTGCGTAGAGCTTCTTGGCGGTGGCCAGGTCGCCTTTGTTGATGGCGTCAGTGAAGGCTTGGGTCTGGGTGACCAGCTCGCCGATTTCTTCGGTGACGTAGATTTTGTAGTCCGACACCGGGCCAACCAGGTCCAGCGGCGCGGTAGCGGCGAACGCTGCCAACGGCGAAAGGGTCATTAACAACGACAACGCAATAGTCGACTTCTTCATGGGACGGTATCCGCTCTGGGTATGTTTATTAGGTGTTGGCAGTGGTTTGAGGGTGCGTTGCAGCGAGTAGCGTGCGCCCGATGAAATCCTGGGCCCCGGTGACGCCGGGCAAGGTGAAGAAATACCCGCCGCCAACCGGCTTGAGGTATTCCTCCAGGGGCTCGCCGTTGAGCCGGGTTTGCACACTGATAAAGCCTTTCTCCAGGTCAGCCTGGTAGCAGATGAACAACAGCCCCATGTCCAGCTGACCGTTTTTGTTGACGCCGTTGGAGTAGTTGAACGGCCGGCGCAGGATCAGGTTCGCCTGAGTCTGCGGGGTGCGCGGGTTGGCCAGGCGGATGTGGGCATCAAGCTTGGTCAACTTGCCTTCCGGGTCCTTGCTGTAGTCGGGCACCTGGGTCTCTTTGTCGCCGTCCATGGGCGCACCGGTCGGCTTGATGCGGCCGATGATGCTCTCCTGTTCTTGCAGCGGGGTACGGTCCCAGCGCTCGACGAAGTTACGGATGATGCGCACGGCCTGGTAGCTGCCGTTGGCCGCCCAGGCCGGTTCGTCGCTGCCGGGCTGCACCCACACAATCTGGTCCATGGCCTTGGCGTCGTTGGAGTTGGGGTTGGCCGAGCCGTCACGGAAACCAAGGAAGTTGCGCGCGCTCTGGGCTGGCTCGCCAGGTTTGGCCGGCGCCTGTGGCGGCACGCTGCCTTCCTGCTTCCAGCGCACCAGCAACAGGTCGGGCAGGTTTTTCACGATGTCACGCAGCGCGTGGATATTGGTGTCCGGGGTGTTGGAACTGAATTGCAGGCTCAAGTCGCCGTGGCACTGCGCCGGTTCCAGCGCATCGTTGGGGAAGCCGACCATGCGGCTCAGGCGTTTGGGCTTGACTGCCGTGAGACCAAAGCGCTCATCGAACAGCGATTCGCCGACGGACACGGTGATGGTCAGGTTGTCTGGCGTGACCACTGGGCCGAGGATGCCGGAATCGGTGGGCGGTAGCTTCGGGTCGACTTGCGGCACGGTGCCGCCGGTCATCAGGAAGGCGATGCGCTCGTTCAAGGTGCGGAACAGGCGCTCCAGGTCTTCGCGGTCGCTGGCCAGCACATCGAATGCCACGAGCATGCCGCAGGCTGGGCGTGGGGTGACGATACCGCTCTGGTGCTTGCCGAAAAAATCGTGGTGGTCCTGGGTCTTGTCGCTGCGTGGCGCAGTGGTGACTTGCTCGGCAGCGGCGGCCATGGCCGGGCAGGTCAGGGTGCTGCCAGCAATCGCAGCGCCAGTGGCGGCCATGCCCAACAGGACACGGCGGCGTTGGAGGTCAAATTGTGCGGAATCACTCATGTGTGCGGTCGTCTTCACTGCAGGCCAGAAAGGCCAAGGGCGGGGTCGATTCCATCGAGTGCAGCGGCCAGAGCCTTGGCCTTGTCGGCGATCTGCTTGCGCTGATCGGCGGTTACGCTGTCGTAGCGGCGGTACTGGCCGTCGACTTTCAATTCGTTGAGTTGGCTGTCGAAGGCCGTGAGAGCGCTGTCGACTTTAGGCAGCAGGTCTGGGGCAGACTTGGTCAGCAAAGGGCGCATCAGGTCGACGACTTTGTGGGCGGCCTCCAGGTTGGCAGCGAAACCATTCAGGTCGACGTGGCTGTAGCGTTCCTCTTCACCGCTGATGGCGCGTACATCGGCCAGGCTGTTGAGGTTGCGCACCACAATGCTCACCAGTTGCTCCGGCGGCAGCGACTGGGCCAGCAATTGTTGCTTGAGGGTGGTGACGTCGGTCAGCAAGCGCTGCGCAATTGGCGCCAGGCCGTCGAGGCTGCGTTGCTGGAACAGGCTGTATTCCAGGCGGTGGAAGCCGCTGAAGGCCGGGTCCTGCTCGCGTTTTTCAAAGTAGTCGGCGCGGGCGTTGATGGCATTGTCCAGCTCCGCCAGGCGTTGGGACGCCGGGGCCAGTCGCTGGTAAGCCTCTCGCGCAGGCACATAGAGCGCTTGTGCCTGGGCCAGGTCGCCGCTGTCGATGGCCTGCTGCAAGGCGGTGACCGCCTTGACCAATGCACTGCCTTGGCTGCTCAGGTACACGCGGAACTCCGACAGTGGCCCGATAAACGCCACCATCGACGGTTTGGCCTTGGCCTGCGCCTCGGACTCGGCAGTGGGCGTTACGTGCAAGGTGCCACGCGGGTTGCTCAGCAGCCCGCAGGTGATCGCATAGTCACCGGGCAGCAGGTTGGCGTTGATCACTTGGCTCAGGCCGGGAGCGATGTTCTCGCGTTCTTCGACCACCAGCACGCCGTCGAGGATTTCCCATTCCACTGCACGGTCCGAGCGGTTGATGATGCGAAAGCTCGCACGGCCGGCGGGGACCGTCAGTTCATTCGGCTCACAGGCGTGGCCATGAATGGTCACGGCGATTTCATTGTGGTTGGTCTGGCGCTTGCTGACCGCCAGTTGCGAGGCGTAATAGAACAGGCCTCCGGCGGCGATCATCACGACCACCGAGCCCGCCACGGCCCAGCGCAGGGCGCGGGGTGGCGAGGACGGTTGAGGGGTTGGGTTGGGCAAGAGGCGGTCCTTACTGGTTGGCAACAGAAGAAGGTGAGGCGGCAGGCTTGGACGGTGCGGTGGGCAGGAAGAACATCACCAGGGCCACCACCAGGTAAATCAGGTAGGCGCCGAGGGTGCTGAGGGTGGGCGCTTCCTGATAGCCGAACATCCCGGCCAGCACCGAGCCCAGCGGGCTGTCCATGGGCAGCGCGGCGCTGAAGTCGAACAGCACGGTTTGCAGGTGGTTCCACACGCCGGCTTCGTGGAGGGCCTGTACCGAATTGGCGAGGATGCCGGCGGCCACCACGAGGATAAACAAGCCGGTCCAGCGGAAAAACGCACCGAGATTCAGGCGCATGCTGCCGGTGTAGATCAGGAAACCGACGATGATCGCCAGGATCAAGCCGAGCAGGGCGCCAATCGGCGCGCCCGGGCCTTCACTCTGTTGGAACACCGCGAGCAGGAAGAACACGGTTTCCAGGCCTTCGCGGGCCACGGCGAAAAACACCATGAGGATCAGCGCGGTGACCTGGTGCTTGGAACCGGCCAACGCGTGATCGAGGGATTCATGCAGGGAATGCTTGATGGAACGCGCCACCTTGCGCATCCAGAACACCATGGAGCTGAGGATGCCCACGGCGACCAGGCCGACGATGCCTTCGAACAATTCCTGCTGTTTTTGCGGGAATTCGGCACTGACCAGTTCCAGGCCACCACCGACCAGCAGGGCCAGTGCGGCGGCGAGGAAAACGCCAATCCACACGGCGGGCATCCATTGGCCGCGGCCGGTCTGTTGCAGGTAGCTGGCGATAATGCCAACGATCAATGCGGCTTCAATGCCTTCGCGCAGCATGATGAGAAAAGGAACGAGCATTCGGCACCGCATCACAACTAGATAGGAGCCTAAGTTGTAACATAATGATACTCATTACTAAACAAGCAATCTTGACGTTTGCTGAACCCTGGCTGAACGGCGCGCGTCAGCCACGCCGGCCGAACAAACGCTGTGCGATCCCCAAGGCTTGCAGCGACACCCCATAGCCGATAAAGGCATAAGGGCCAAGGATGACCCAGATCAGCGCACCCAACAGCCAGCACGGCAAGATCTCGCGGATGAACAAGGGTGACGGTCGGCGAAAGCTCAGCCAGCGTGACAGCGGGGCGAGTCGGTCGTCGATTTCGCCGTAGCCATCAGTGGCTGGGCGCCAGATTGCCAGGATCATCAGCGCCGGTATCGTAATAAGAAACGCCCAGGTCGGCGCCATGCCGAGGGTTTCCATCAACGTGTGGTCGGTCACCTGCTGGTCGCGCACAGCCCAGCCGGCGGCCATGCCCAGCAGTGCCACGAACATCGGCCAGGGGCGGGTGGCACGTTCCCAGTCGCGCCAGAAGTACGGGTCACCGCCGGGCGTCAGGGCACAAAGTGACGGGAATTGGTTCAGAAGGGTTTCGCTGAGCGTACGGCAGGCGTTCCAGTCGGGCTCGCCAAAGCGTCGGGCGAACCGCTGGCGTTGTTGCAGCGGCATGTCGCCGAACAACAACCGTGCGGCGCGACACTGCGCATCGCGCGAATCCAGGCTGGCCTGGGCGAAGGTGTGCGCCTTGAAGCGCTCGAGTGCATTGCGCGCCTGGAGTTGCGACCACTCGGGTTCGGGGCAGGGGTTTTCCAACTCTTTGTCGGACCAGGCCTGTTGGGCACATAGGGTGTCGAACAATGCCTCGGACCAAAACCGGCTCGCCAGCAGGGTGCGGGCCAGCAGGTCGTTGATCCGTGCGTGACGGGCCAGCGGCTTGAGCCATTCGGTGTGGTTCAATTCGGTCAATGCGGCCTTGAACGCCTCGACCTGTTGTTGATCAAGCAACCCGACCAACCGCTGCTCGACGTGCGTAAACATCTGCTCCAGCAGCACGCCGAGGCGGTACTCGGGTAGGCAAATCGGTGCTTCGCGTTGCCAGGGGCTGAGCCAATGCAAGTGGGTGACGGCCCATTCGCTGAACGCCGGGTCGGCCGATATCAGGCAGCGCTGCAGCAACAGGGCCTCGAATGCATCGGCACAGTCACTGTCCATGGCCTGCCGGTACCGGTTGGCGAGATCGCTGGCAGTGGCGCCTGCGATCAGGGCTTGAGCCTGTTCGCCACGGGTGTCGGCTTCGTGCGTGGCCGGTTGCACGATATCGACAGGCACCGGTTGCGGCGAATCAGCGGCCGCGTCGAAGCGGTGCCACTCAAGGGCGTGCTCATAGGCCTCACGCAAGCGCTGGAAGCCGCTGGGGTCTTCGTCCGGGCGATGCTGCTTGAGCAACACCGCGTACTGGCGCTTGATTGTGCGCGTGTCGGCGTCGCGCGTCAGTCCAAGTACTTCCCAGCAACTCATCGGTTCAACATCCTGTCAGTAAAAATCCGGGCGCAGAATACCTGAGACCTGTTACGCGGCGCCTACTCTTTTATCGCGTGACTGCCTAAGATGGCGGCATTTCACCCCACCCAGGGCACGGACCGCGCCAATGTCGGAAAAAGACACCATCTCCCTCCACCTCGTGCGCGAAGCCTTGTTGCAAAGCTGCGTCCCTGGGGCGGCCACTGCCGAAGTGCTGCTTAAAGCCGGGATTGATCCGGCACTGTTGGCCGAGCCCAATGCACGGGTCTCGGCCACCACCTACGCGCGCCTATGGCGTCTGCTGGCGCGGCGCATGGACGATGAGTTCTTTGGCATGGACCCGCGCAAGCTCAAGTTCGGCAGCCTGGCGTTTCTCTGTCGCGCCACGATGGCGCAACCCACCCTGGCCACCAGCCTGGAAATTGGCCTGGGGTTCCTGTCGCTGATGCTGGAGCGGATGCCCGCTGAACTGGTGCGTCAACAGAGTTTGGCAGAGATCGTATTGCTGGAACCCGAGTCCGAACCCAATCGGGCCTTCACCTACTTTACCTACTGGATGATCGTGCACGGCGTCGCGTGCTGGTTGGCGGGGCGGCGGATTCCGATCCTGGCGATTGAACTGCGTTGTCCGAAACCGGACTTCTGCGACGACTACCAGGTGATGTTTTCCGACAACCTGCGTTTCGATCGGCCGCGTACCCGCATGATCTTCTCCGCCGACTGCCTGGACCTGCCGATCAAGCGCAGCACAGAGGAACTCAAGCGCTTCCTGGCCCATGCGCCGGCCAACATCCTGGTCAAATACCGCGACCCGGACAGCCTCGCCACTCGCATCAAGCATGACCTGCGCCAGCGAGCCCCCGACACCTGGGAGGAAACCGAAGGCCTCGCCGCCAGCCTGTGCATCTCGGCCTCAACCTTGCGGCGCCGATTGGCAGAAGAAGGGCAAACCTACCAAGGCCTCAAGGACAGCGTGCGCAAGGAACTGGCCATTGTCTGGCTGGCTGAACCGGAGATCAGCTTTGCGGAGATCGCCGCGCGGCTTGGGTTCGCCGATACCAGCTCCTTTTACAAGGCATTTCGCAAGTGGGCCGGTTCCAACCCTGGGCACTATCGCAGCTTGATTTTGGATGGCGCTGAGTGAGGCCGAGTACCACAAGGCAATGCGACTAATCCGATAGGAAACACGCGCCTCCCAACGAAAGTGAAACACTCGGCAACGTGCCCAATTCGCAACCGCAATACATGGATAAACACGCCCGAATGGCTCAGGACAACTCCTACATCATGTAAAGGTAGCGGTTTACAGAATGAAGTCTCCTAAATACTGGAGTACTTATATGAGTGTGCAAACCGTTAATACTGGGGGCGTGTCGAGACCTAACTATTCTCCTAACGGCCGAGATGAAACAGTCAGGCGTGAGCTGTCTGATCCGCAGGAGACCGCCCAATCGGGTGTATCAGCTAATGAACCTGTTTCGCGAACTTCCTCTGGGGGGTTGGACGAGGCCATTAAAGCGGCAAAAATAGAGGACGATAAACTGGCCGCAACTGTAGCAGATTCGCACGTAGACATCGGATGGTGGACGTGGCCGTCGGATAAGTCATCGGTGGGTCAGTGGCTCAAACTTTACAATAAATCATGGAACTCCGAGGCGTTGCAGACCTGGGTAAAGGCGCAGAACTTAGTGCCTGACTCACTTCGTCTTCGGGGTTCCACGCTCACCGCACAAAAAAGGGTCGATGGTAAACTTACCGCCGTCAAGTTTACCCCGTCAGACAAGTCGGGTTGGTGGCCGCTAGGACGCCAAGCTATTGAGAGTGCTGCCATGCTCGACCCGCAACGTACAGGCCTGGCTGGTAATGGCAACGCTAAACTCTCACCCAAAGAGGTCATGGCATTCTACGGAGGAACCTGGCCGATCAACACTGTCGAAGCCCGCGAACTCAAGAGAGATGGTTTCCCTGCCGTAAACGCTGCTGATAATCCCACACGTGGACCTATGGCTCAGCAATTAACATTGCGCCAGTATCAGGACACGGAGCAAGAATCCGCGTTGATAAAAACATTACTCGGCGCTATCAAGGATAAACCGGACGATGAAAAAATCGATTTAGGGACGATCCGGTCGGACATTGTACAGGGGTCATCACTTGCCTCTGCCAATTCGTCAAAACCCGAGCTATTGAAGAAGCTGAGGCAACTTCCCCAGATGGCTTCTATTCTGCTAGCGCACCAGGCGGATTGTTATGCTCCCACTCGCCTGGTAGATGGCCAATTGTTCATAAAGAGCCGTGGTAAATCCGGGACGTGGAAAAATGTGACCGCGCAAGTTCGAGCCAATGCCGTATTGGCCCCTCTGCTCGATAACGCTATCGAAAAGGCCAAAAGTACCGGGGGTATCATCAACTCGGGAGCAAGGGCCGACGCCGTGCAGATGCTGCGTGCTTCCGGACTTGACGACTTTCCCAGCACGCCCACGGTGAAGGAACTGCGGAATCTGATCAGCTGGAAACTTAATCCAATCCCACCTGGAGGTTCACTTGGCAGCTATGGCCGGGAATATCTGACGGATTCCGAAACGCCGAGCGCCGACCATCGCCACCGAGTGCGCCGTACTGCGACTGACAATGACCCGGACGCAAAGTTAACCCTATTCGATTGCTCGCCTAAACCGTGGGCCGGTAAAACCTTGGAGCAAATACGTAAGAATGCCGACAAACTCATTGCCCAGGCGTTAAGCCAGGGAGAAGGGTTGGCACGTAGCCAAACCATTCTCACCCGGTTTGACGGCGAACTCCCTTTCGCGATCGCGGACGCCACTCCCGGTGATCGACAACAGTTGCTGATGCTACGCGATATGCTTCGCGTTGATATAGACCTGGGTAAAAAACGTAATCTTATTGCGGGCTACAACCTGTATTCAGCATCGAATGCGGGGAAAAAGCTGTCTGAGGTGCGGGATGAGTTGGAAAAACACATAAGTGTCACTAAAAAGCTCCCCATGGAGCAGGCTGTACTGATGACGCATGCCTTGCTGGCGACGGTCGCTCCAGAGTTCCTGGTTAAGGGGGCTGGCGCGGAACGGGTGGGGAGTTTGACGCATGTTAACTTGCGTATTCAGACCGCCCTCGTGGAAATGGCCTCTCAAGGCAGTTCGCGGGAAATGGATGTAGCGCAAGTCAGCTCACGCAGTGTCTTGACGCCTATAACCAGCAGCCATGAGGAATTGCAAACCGCGCTGAGCGCGGGGCCTATTTATGACTGGGCCCTTGCACAGGGGGTTGTCACCGCCGAGGACGATTACTCGGAATCAGCAGTCAAGCGGGCACTCACAAGCTACAACCAGCGTCTTGAAAACTACAGCGCGATGAACAGTGATCTGGATAGCGCTCGCATGGGTGTTATTTCCCGTTCTGAAATGGCGAAGCAAGCGTTAGAGAAAGTGTCTCCAGGTAATGAGAATTTTTTCAGTAAGCGCATCATCTATGCTGAACCAGACTCGTTGATATATAAAACCGTAAAAGCAGTTAAGGCTCTGCATCCACTTGTTCCGGACGGAACCACTGTTGATGGAAAATCCGTCTCAACGGCCGAGCATGCGGTTGGCACCCACTCGATCTTGGATTTGTATATGTCGGGCGTGCTGACCGCAAAGAATGTGGACACCGTGCAATGGAAGTTTGCCAGCGCCGCAGATCGGCTTAAGTTCGAATCGCTAAAGTCTCAGTTGTCAAAGTTAGAGCCTTTAGGCGACGTGTTCGATGACGTGTTCAATGACGGAACCCAACACCTGGAAAAATTCGTCCTTCAGTCGGCCAGGGTCATTATGAGCGACATGCCTCTTGAAGACAGAGTCCGGCTAGAGTTCGGAGAGGTCTTCGTAGTGGGTGCATCCCCCTACCAATTATCGGACGGGAGCAAGCTCTCTCAAGCGCAGGCTCAACAAAAAATGGGGCCTCTAATATATGCCAAGGACACTTCAGGCGATCAGTGCTATGAAATGCTTCCCTCAGGAGAGGGCTACGTCCTGCGTCCAGAGTACTTGCCGGCGATGAGAGCCCTGGCCGACCATGATAAGAAGTGGGTGCGCGTCTATAAAAATAGCTATCCGGAGTTGCCGGCTGACCTCGACATCTTGAGCTACTTTCCTGCAGATACACAAGATCGAAGCGAATCCAACCAGGTGCCGAACACCTTTTCATCCAAGAGAACCGATGAACTCATTAAGACCTTCAAGGAAAATCAGTTATTCCTGAATCGTAAGTTGATGTTGGAAAGCGCCAGGGGGGTAACAACGAATGAGGCCATTCAGAAGCGATTTGAAGCAGCCGAATCATTTATTATCAATACGATAATTCCTTTCAAATCCAATATTGAAGACCTCGCGTCAGGCGATCCCAAACGCATGGCGATGGGGGCAATCGGACTCGGGTTGGAAATTTTCGGGGCGTTGTTTGTAGTAGCCGGTGCTGTCGGTGCAGCTGCAAAAGCTGCCACGACAGCGGCAAAACTTGCGCAGTATGGTAGGGCCGCCCTCTCGATGTTCAATTTACCGGGTGCTGTTATAGACACGAGTAAAGCGTTGTACCGTCTCACATCTATCGGGGTTAGAAGCATAGGCACGCATGCGCCTAAAGCCTTGGCTAAAGGTGTTTCCAATTTCCGGTCGTTGGCGTCTAGTGCGGGTAAGAGTAATCATGGGTACTTCAGGAATTCATTTAAACCCTGGACAACCAATGATACGGTAGGGCTGCTGTCTAACACAGGGTTGATCAATACCGGAATCGGAACTGAGGCGTACGTCCAACAACCCCCACCTGTTCCTTCGCCAGGTACTGCTGTAACCGTTTGAACGCCATGAGTTGCTTGTAATGTTTCGAGCACGGATGCTCAACAGTCTTTATTTTTTTATGCATACACCACGCACTGCTGCGTTGGATTTTTTTTTCGAAAGAATCACATAAAAGCTTTCAAAAAAAACCCCGTGACCGAATGGACCACGGGGCAAAAAATTGGCTGGATGCGACCAACCAAAGGAGCTCTTTACATCACTTGGCGCTGGCGACCACCGTGTCCGGCTGCCAGCCACCACCGAGTGCCTTGTAGATCGCAACAATGCCGCGATACAGGTCTACTTCGGCTTGGGCCTGGGAGTCTTCGGCGGCCAAACGTTCACGCTGGGCGTCGAGCAATACCAGGAAGTCCACAGTGCCCTCGCGGTAGCGGATTGCGGCCAGGTCGGCGGCGGCGCGGCTGGATTCGCTTTGGCGGATCAGCGATACCAAACGCTGCTGGCGCTTGCCGTAGTCACTGAAGGCATTCTCGGACTCTTCCAGCGCCAACAGCACTTGCTGCTCGTAGGTTGCCAGGGCGCCATCCGCCTCGGCATCGGCGCCACGCAAACGGGCGCGCACGCTGCCCAGGTCAAACGCGGCCCAGGTGATGCTCGGGCCAAGGGCCCAGGCATTGGCGGCGGACGAGCCGATCTGCGAACCGCGCCCGGCGGTGAAGCCGAGGAAGCCGCTGAGGCTGACCCGTGGGAACAGGTCTGCCTTGGCCACGCCGATACGCGCGGTGGCGGCGGCCAGTTTGCGTTCGGCGCTGAGGATGTCCGGGCGACGTTGCAGCAGTTGCCCCGGGTCGCCAATCGGCAACGCCTTGGCGATCGCCGGCAGGTCTTTCGGCCCCAGGTCGACGCTGAGCTTGTCGGGACGCTGGCCGAGGAGGGTGGCGATGCGGTTACGCTCACGGACTTGTTCGGCTTGCAGTTGCGGCACGCTGGCTTCGACTGCCGCGAGGCGTGCGTCGGCACGCTCCACGTCGAGTTGGTCGCCCACACCGGCATCCCGCAGGCTGACCGTGATGGTGCGCGATTCCTGCTGGTTCTTCAGGTTGTCCAGGGCAATGCGTTCACGCAGTTGCGCGCCCCGCAATTGGCCGTAGGCGTCCACCAGTTCGGCAATCATGGTGACTTGCAGCTGGTACAAGTCAGCCTCGGCAGCCTGCTGGTCGGCGTCGGTGGCTTCCAGGTTGCGCTGGATGCGGCCGAACAGGTCCAGTTCCCAGGCCATGTCCAGGCCGAGGTCGTAACGCTCGGTCTTGACGCGGCTAGTGGTCTGGCCTGGGATCTGGCCTTTGCCCTGGTCACTGCTGACCCGGCTGGTGATGGTCGGCATGGCGTCATTGCTGGCGTCATCGCGGATCGCACGGGCCGCCCGCAGGCGGGCAAAAGCGACGCGCAGATCACGGTTACCTTGCAGCGATTGGGTCACCAACTGGTTGAGGGTCGGGTCCTCGAACTGCTGCCACCAGATGCCTTCGAACTTGGCATGGTCATACTTCTTGGCATCGGCAGCGGCCGTGATATTGGCCGCCTCCGGGGTTTGGGTCTTGTAGTCCGGGCCTACGGCACAGGCGCTCAGCGCCAGTACCAGCAAGCTCGGCAGGAATACTTTCACGCTCATTGCTGTGTCTCCAGCTTCAAGGCCTTGGCCGCTTTGCGCGCTTCGCTGCGCTCCACATAGCGACGGATCAGTACGTAAAACACTGGCGTCAGCAACAGACCGAAGAAGGTCACACCGATCATCCCGGAGAACACCGCCACGCCCATGGCATGACGCATCTCGGCACCCGCACCGCTGGACAACACCAGTGGCACCACACCCATGATGAAGGCGAACGAGGTCATCAGGATCGGCCGCAGACGCAGACGGCAGGCTTCCAGCACCGCGGCGAGCGGGTCGAGGCCTTCTGCCTGTTTATCCTTGGCGAATTCAACGATCAGAATCGCGTTCTTACACGCCAGGCCCACCAGTACGATCAAGCCGATCTGGGTGAAGATGTTGTTGTCGCCGCCCGAGATGATCACCCCGGTAATCGCCGACAGCAGCGTCATCGGTACGATCAGGATCACCGCCAATGGCAGGCTCCAGCTTTCGTATTGGGCGGCCAGTACCAGGAACGCCAGCAGTACGCAGAGCGGGAACACGAACAGCGCAGTGTTGCCCGAGAGGATTTGCTGATAGGTCAGGTCGGTCCACTCGTAGGTCATGCCGTTGGGCAGTTCCTCTTTCAGCAGTTTCTCGATCGCCGCTTCAGCCTGGCCCGAGCTGTAGCCCGGTGCAGCGTTGCCATTGATTTCTGCGGTGATAAAACCGTTGTAGTGCATCACGCGGTCCGGCCCGGAGGTGTCGCTGACCTTGATGAAGGTCGCCAGCGGGATCATCTCGCCTTTGTTGTTGCGCACTTTCAGCTGGCCGATCTGGTCTTCATCCAGGCGGAACTGCTGCTCAGCCTGAACGTTGACCTGGTAGGTGCGGCCGAAGCGGTTGAAGTCGTTGGCATACAACGAGCCCAGGTAGATCTGCAGGGTGTCGAAGATGTCGCTGATCGCCACGCCGTGGGTCTTGGCCTTTTCGCGGTCGATGGCGGCATCGACCTGGGGCACGTTGACCGTGTAGCTGGTGAACAGGCCGAACAGCTCCGGCGTGGTGCGGCTCTTGGTGATGATGTTCTGCACTTCTTTGTACAGCTCGTCGTAACCCAGGTTGCCGCGGTCTTCGATCTGCAGGCGGAAACCACCAATCGTGCCCAGGCCCTGTACCGGCGGCGGTGGGAAGATCGCCATGTAGGCTTCCTGGATGCTGCTGTACTTGCCATTCAAGGCACCGGCAATCGCACCGGCGGACATGCTCGGGTCCTTACGCTCGTCGAACGGTTTCAAGGTCACGAACACGATGCCGCTGTTCGGGCTGTTGGTGAAACCGTTGATCGACAGGCCCGGGAACGCTACGGCGCTTTCCACGCCTGGTTGTTTCAGGGCGATGTCGGACATGCGCTTGATCACGTCTTCGGTGCGATCCAGGCTCGCGGCGTCCGGCAATTGGGCGAAGGCCACCAGGTATTGCTTGTCCTGGGCCGGTACGAAACCGGTCGGCGTGTGGGCAAAGCCCAGCCAGGTCAGGACCATCAGGCCGGCGTACAGGAACAGCGCGATACCACTGCCACGGATCACGCGGCGCACGGTACCGACATAACCATGACTGGCCTTGTCAAAGAAGCGGTTGAACGGTTTGAACAACCAGCCGCCCAGCAACTTGTCGAGGAACTTGGAGAAACCATCCTTCGGCGCGTTGTGGCCCTTGAGCAATACGGCAGCCAGGGCAGGGGACAGGGTCAGTGAGTTGAACGCCGAGATCACCGTGGAGATCGCAATGGTCAAGGCGAACTGCTTATAGAACTGCCCGGTCAAGCCGCTGATGAAGGCCGCAGGTACGAACACCGCACACAACACCAACGCGGTGGCGATGATCGGGCCGGTCACTTCGCTCATGGCCTTTTCAGTAGCCGGGAACGGTTCCAGGCCCAGTTCGATGTTCCGTTCGACGTTCTCCACCACCACGATGGCGTCGTCCACCACGATACCGATGGCCAGTACCAATCCGAACAGGGACAACGCGTTGAGCGAGAAGCCAAACAGGTGCATTACCGCAAACGTACCGATCAACGATACCGGTACCGCCACCAACGGAATGATCGAGGCGCGCCAGGTCTGCAGGAACAGGATCACCACCAATACCACCAGGATCAGCGCTTCGAACAGCGTGTGCACCACCGCTTCGATGGAGCCGCGCACGAAGATGGTCGGGTCATAGACGATGCTGTAGTCCATGCCTTGCGGGAAGCTCTTTTTCAGCTCCTCCATCTTGCCGCGTACTTCGTTGGAGATCTCGATGGCGTTGGAGCCAGGGCGCTGGAAGATCGGAATCGCCACGGCCGGCTGGTTGTTGAGCAACGAACGCAGGGCGTATTGGCTGGAGCCCAGCTCCACCCGTGCGATGTCTTTGAGGCGGGTGATTTCACCGTTATCGCCGGAGCGAATAATGATGTTCTCGAACTCTTCCTCGGTCACCAGGCGACCTTGGGTGTTCACCGACAATTGGAACGCGGTTGCGGTCGGTGCAGGTTGCGCACCCAGGGCACCGGCGGCCACTTGACGGTTCTGCTCACGGATTGCCGTCACCACGTCAGTGGCCGTCAGGTTGCGCGAAGCAGTCTTGTTCGGGTCCAGCCAAACACGCAGGGAGTAGTCGCCCATACCGAACAGCTGCACATCACCCACACCGCCCAGACGCGCCAACTCATCCTTCACATTGAGCAAGGCATAGTTGGACAGGTACAGCATGTCGTAGCGCTGATCCGGGGAGGTCAAGTGCACCACCATGGTCAGGTCGGGGGAGGCCTTGTCCACGGTGATACCGATGCGTGTCACTTCCTCAGGCAGTTTCGGCTGAGTCCGGGTCACGCGGTTTTGCACTTGCACCTGCGCGTTGTCCAGGTCGGTGCCCAGGGCGAAGGTGATGGTCAGGGTCAGCTTGCCGTCGGCAGTCGACTGCGAGGACATGTACAACATGTTCTCGACGCCGGTGATCGCCTGCTCCAGCGGCGCGGCCACGGTTTCACCGATGACTTTAGGGTTGGCGCCCGGGAAGTTGGCACGTACCACGACGGTCGGCGGCACCACTTCCGGGTATTCGCTGATCGGCAATTGGAACAGCGAGATCGCGCCGGCGATCAGGATCAGCAGCGAAAGCACCGCTGCGAAGATCGGCCGCGAAATGAAGAACTTGGAAAAATTCATCTTGAGTCGTATCCCTTAACCGCGTGGAGTCGCAGCGCTGGCAAGTTTGGGCGCGGCTTTATCCGGCGCCACTTGTTCCAGGTTGCTGGCTTCAAGCGCTTGTCGTTGTTGGGCCAAGGCGGCGAGGGTTTCCTTGCTGGCCATCGGAATGGTTTCCGGGGCGACCGGCGAGCCAGGGCGCACGCGCTGCAGGCCCTTGACGATAATGGTGTCGTCCTTGTTCAGGCCGCTGCGCACGATGCGCAAGCCTTCGATCTTCGGCCCCAGTTCCACCGCGCGATAGGCCGGCTTGTCGCCGTCCATCACCAGCACGAACTTCTTGCCCAGGTCGGTGCCGACAGCTTCGTCGTTGATCAACACGGCGGAATAGGTGCCGCTGCCGACCAGCTTCAGGCGTGCATACAGCCCAGGGGTGTATTCGCCCTTGCTGTTGTCGAACACGGCGCGACCACGGATGGTGCCGGTGGCCGGGTTGACCTGGTTGTCGACAAAGTTCATCTGGCCCAGGTGCGGGTTGCCGGTCTCGTTGGACAGGCCCAGGTAAACCGGAGTGGTCGCACCACGACGGCCTTGGCGGGCCAGTTCGGTGTACTTGAGGAACACACGCTCATCGGCGTCGAAGTAGGCGTAGACCTTGTCGGTGGAGACCACGCTGGTCAGCGCGGTGACGTCGGCGGTCACCAAGTTGCCGGCGGTGATTTCGGCACGACTGACACGGCCGCTGATCGGCGAGGTCACGCGGGTAAAGCTCAGGTTCAGCTTGGCCAGATCCAACTGCGCCTGGATCCCGGCGACGGCGGCGCGGGCTTCCTGGGCGGACGTGGTGCGCGAATCGGCCAGTTCGGCGGAGATCGCATTGCTCTGGCGCAGGCGCTCGCCACGTTGCGCTTCGTTATCGCTGCGGGTTGCCGCGGCGCGGGTTTGTTGCAACTGGGCTTCAAGGCGGCGCACTTCGGCCTGGAAAGGACGCGGGTCGATCTGGAACAGCAGGTCGCCTTTCTTCACCAGGGCGCCTTCGGTGAAGGCCACCTGATCGATCTGGCCGGACACGCGCGGACGGATCTGCACGGTTTCCGGGGCTTCCAAACGACCGGTGAACTCATCCCACTCGTTGACCGGTTGTTCCAGCACCTTGGCCACGCTGACTTTGGCAGCTGGCATGGCGGCCGCTTGTTCCGGGCTCTTGCCGCACGCGCTCATCACGACCACGGCCAAAATCGCCAGAGGGAAGCGCAAATGTTTGAGTGACTGTTCCATGAGGTGCATCCGCCAATGTATTTGAGATGGGCGGATCATGCGCGGCGATGTGCTATGTCACGAATCGAATGAAGCAAAGGTAACTATCATTCGGAATGATATAAGCGAGCGATTAGCCCTCTAGCATGGGGGTTTCGTTAGGGGGCTATCAATAGGCGTGATGACAAAGGTGTTTTGCGTGGGTGGTAAAGACGCGTCGGCGTCAGGCGTTATTTGAAGCAGCCATGTGCAGAATATCCCTGTAGTGCCCGACGACTTGGGGGATTCTGATGCGCAGCGCTATTAGCGGCAACAGGGCCATGAGGGCTGCGTCACGCATTGAGACTGTCGCCAGCCGCTGGCGCTGCGGCACGTCAGGCCAGCGTTTGCGCCAGGATGCCGTGCCCATACTGTTTGCGGTGAGGTTGTTTGTGGATTAAAACAGCCGCCTGAGAGTGTTCACTTCAAGGAGATCTGATGTCGCCGGCGCCCGCTTCAACGTTCCAGATGTTTTTCCGCAGTGGGTTCAAGCGCCTGCTTGAACACTGGACACCGTTTACGGTGACTGTAATTTTTCTCGGCACGGGCTTCGGCATGCTCAGCCTCTACATCTACACCAAAGCCATCGGGCGCCCGGACATTTTCATGTCCACGCTGGACTCCAAATCGGCGTTGCTGGTGTGGGTACTTGTGGTGACCTTCATGATGACCCTGCAACTGGCAGTGCTGATGGTTTCGGCATGGCTGTACGGAATGTCGGTTTCATTGCTCAACAGCCGCCGCGAGAACACCCGATACATTGCCGGATGGCTTCTGGTGCCACTGGTTGTCGGGTTCACCACGTTTATGACACTGGCTTTTTACTGGAATGAAGAGGTCAGCGCAGGGCAGGCCCTGTCGATTGTTTCGGGCACTACGCTTCTGGCACTGCTGGGGTTGGCTCAAATAAGAGCGGTGCGGGTGCTTATCGCGCGAGGAGCGCCCCGGGACCAACGCAAGTGGGTGTACGTGCCCATCGCCCTGATGCTGCTGATGACGGTCGTTTCCGGAACACTGCCGACGCTGTTGATCCTGGACAGCTACGTCGGCCAGGATGACGAGGCGGCAGTCACATTTGTGGCGATTTTTTCGATTTGCACCTTCGTGCTCAGCCTGATACCGGCACTCTTGTTTTTTGTCGTCCAGGGCAGTCTGTTTCGTCGCATGTCCATGGTAGCGGTGTCAGTGATGATATTTTTCATTCTGTTCCTGCTTTCCGCGCGCGGGCCTATGTCGAGCATCACTTACATCGTCGCGGGCACATTGGAGATCCGCCAGGCTCACGCTGCCCGGTTCATTCTGGAGGACCAGGTGAAATTGGGCGATCTGGATTCGCTGCAATGGCAGACACGCCTGCGCGATGATGCAAGGGTGCAGGTTAGCGCGTACCAGCTGTTCGCGTTCGGCGACCTATTGTTGATTTGTCCAATGGCTATCCATACCGCCAAACTTCACCAACTGCCGTCCTATACCAAACTCTGCCTGTTCACCCGCGCCAGCCGGATACAGCGCATGCCCCCGCAGATGAACCTTCATGCACCGCCGACGGCAAAATCGATCTGGACCAAGCAAGCTGCTCGACTCGTGGGCTGGGAGCAGCTTAGACGAGAGATCACGCCGCCGTCGCCGTAACTTGCCGACCCGGTATGGCTGCAATCAATTCCCGCGTGTAATCACTCGCCGGCTGATTGAATATCCGCTCGACCGAGCCTTGTTCAATCACCCGGCCATTGCGCAGCACCAGCACTTCATGGGCGAAGTTGGCCACCACCGACAGGTCGTGGGACACCAGCACATAGGCAATGCCCATCTCCCGTTGCAGCTCTTCCAAAAGATCAAGAATGTGCGCCTGCACCGACACATCCAGCGCGCTGACCGGCTCGTCCAGCAGCAACAGGTCCGGTTTCAACGCCAGTGCCCTGGCGATGGCGACGCGTTGGCACTGGCCGCCGGACAATTCGCGCGGCAGGCGGTCCAGGTAGCTGACCGGGAGGTGGACACGACTGATCAACTCCCGTGCCGCCTGTTCCAGCGCCGGGCCCTTGAGCACGCCGAACGACACCAGCGGCTCGACAATGCTGTCGAACACGGTAAAGCGTGGGTCGAGGGCGGCAAACGGGTTTTGCTGCACCAGTTGCAGGCGCTGGCGCAGCGGGCGGAAGTCGCGCCAGCTCAGGTCGGTGACGTCCCGTTGCTCGAACCAGACCCGACCCTGTGTGGGTTTTTCCAGGCCGAGGGCGATACGCAGCGCGGTGCTCTTGCCCGATCCGGACTCGCCCACGATGGCCAGGGTCTGGCCGGGAAAGACCTGCAGGTTGAGGTCTTCGAGGGCAACGAACGTCGAATCCTCCCCCTTGACCTTGGGCAGCGCAAACGTCTTGCCCACATTGTGCAGGCTCAGTATCGGTTGTTGCGCCGGGTCAATGCGCACCAAGGGCTCACGGCGCTTGGCGAACGCGGGCGCGGCGGCAATCAGCGCGCGGGTGTAGTCGTGTTGCGGCGCGCTGAGGATCTGGCGTGGCGGCCCCTGCTCGACAAGTTCGCCTTGCTGCATCACCAGGATCCGATCGGCGCGGTCGGCAGCCACGCCCAGGTCATGGGTGATGATCAACAGCGAAATCCCACGCTCACTGACCAGGCGTTGCAAGTGGTCGAGAATCTTGCGCTGCACCGTCACGTCGAGGGCACTGGTGGGTTCGTCGGCGATGATCAAGCGTGGGTTGCCGGCCAGGGCAATGGCGATCAGCACGCGCTGGCGCATGCCGCCGGAGAGTTCATGGGGGTACTGGCGTGCGCGCAGCAGAGGCTTGTCGATGCCCACCTGTTGCAGCAGTTCGACAATGTCGGCATCCACGGCGGGGTAGCGTTTGCCCTTGGCCAGGATCAGCGCCTCGGCAATCTGCTGGCCGATGCGCAGGGTCGGGTTGAGGCTGACCATCGGGTCCTGGGGCACCAGGCCCACTGTGCGGCCGCGCAGGCTGCGTTTCTGGCGCTCGTTGGCGTGGGTGAGGTCGTTGCCGTCCACCCAGAGTTGGCCGGTGCTGATCTGCGCATTGTCTGGCAGCAGGCCGAGGATGGCATTGGCCAGAGTCGACTTGCCCGAGCCGGATTCGCCGACAATCGCCACCGTCTCGCCTTGGGCGATAGCGAACGACAGCGTGCGCACCGCTTGATTGACGTGCCCGCCGGAGCGGTAGCTGACACTGAGTTGGCGAACATCCACTAAAGCGTTCATCGCTGGATCTCCTCGAAGGTGCGGGCGATATGGTTGAGGCTGAACACCACGGCCACCAGGAACAGGCCGGGCAGCAGCGACACCCACGGTGCAGTGATCAGAAAGTGCCGTCCGTTGGCGATCAAGGTGCCCCATTCGGCTGCCGGTGGCGCGGCGCCAAACCCCAGGAAACTCAGACCCGCAGTCGCTAGGATGGCCGCGCCAAAGTCCAGGGTCGCGAGCACCGCCACTGGCCCCCAGGCGTTGGGCAGGATGTGCCGCAGCAAGGTGCGGCCCCAGCTTGCACCGCCCAGGCGCGCGGCCTCGACGTAGGGCAATGTCTTGACCCGCAGTACTTCGGCGCGGGTGGTGCGCGCAAACCCTGGAATGATGCCGATGCCCACGGCGATAGCCACCGGCACGGTGCCGAAGCCGATCGCCGTCACGATGGCCAGGGCCAGCAGCAGGCCGGGCAGGGCGAGCAACACATCGACAAAACGCATGATCACCGCATCAATGCGCCCACCGGCGAAGCCCGACAGGATGCCCAGGCCCAGGCCGCCCAGCAGGGCGATGCCCACGGCGAGAAACGCCGCCAGCACCGAAAGGCTGGAGCCGAACACCACGCGGGTGTACAGGTCGCGCCCCAGCTCATCGGTGCCGAACCAATGGCTCAGGTTGGGCGCGCGGAGCTTGTCGATGGGGGACGTGGCGTAGGGGTCGAAGCCGCTCAACAGGTGCGGGGCCACGGCGGCCACCAGCGCGAATACCACCACCAGCAGCGCCAGGCTGAAACCGGGCCTGCGCAGCAGCGGCAACACCACCGCCGTGGCGCGTTGCAGGCGGCTGCGGCGGCGCCACAGCGCCGGGCTGGCCGGGAGGGCGCTGCGGCCCAGGTTCTGCTCAAGGATCGTCATGGTCTAGGACACCTTTGGCGTGTGAGAGATACGCGAGTCGAGCCACGGATAGAGCAGGTCGACCAGCAGGTTCACCAGTACAAATGCCGCTGCCGACACCGCGACGATTGCCAGCACCACCGGTATGTCCTGGCGCAATACCGCTTCCTGGGCCAGGCGGCCAATGCCGGAGCGGGCAAAGATGGTCTCCACCAACACCGCGCCCGACACCGTATTGCCCACCTGCAAGCCGATCAGGGTGAGGATCGGCAGTGCGGCATTCTTGAACGCATGCCGTGCCTGCACCTGGCCACGGCTCAGGCCCTTGGCGTAGGCCGTGGCGATGTAGGACTCTCTCCACACCCCCTGGAAACTGCGTTGCAGCACTTGGGCGTACACCGCCGCACTGGGAATTGCCAGGGTGATGGCCGGCAGCACCAGGCTTTCGAAACCCCGGCTGCCAGTGGCGGGAAACCAGCCCAGGCCAAACGCAAACACTTGGATCAGCAACAATCCCATCCAGAACACCGGCACCGAAAACCCCAGCGACGGCAGGCGCGCCAAGGCCTGCTTCAACGGCTGCCAGCGGATATAGGCCGTCAGGTAGGCCAGGCCGATCCCGCCCAGCAGCGACAGCACGATGGCCAGGCCGGCCAGGGACAAGGTCTGCGGCAGGCGTTCGGCGAGCAGCTCGGCGACCGGGCGATTGAGCGAGAGTGACTGGCCGAAGTCACCGTGCAGTGCGCCGAGCAGCAGGTCGAAATACTGTTCGAACAGGCCCTTGTCCAGCCCGTAGAAAGCCCGGGCCTTGGCCAGGTCTTCCACCGACAGCGAGTCGGCTTCCATGCCCGACGCACTGAGCATGATCGACAAGGTGTCACCCGGCAGCAGATAGAGGATGAAATACGTGATGCTGTACGCCCCCCACAGCACCAACAGGGCTTGGCCTACGCGACCGATCAAGTAACGGCTCATGGCGTGCCGATCTCGATATCACCCAGCAGCGCGAAGCCCTCGGCGGTCCAGCGGAAGTTCTTCACCTTGGGCGACGTCGCCGCCTGCCACACGCGCTCGTACACCGGGAAGGCAGAGCTTTGATCGATCAGCAGGTCCTGCAAGTCACCATAGGCTGCTGCGCGTTGTTGGCCTTGGGTCGCGGTGATACCGGCATCGAACAAGCCCTTGGCTTTTTCCAGCACCGCCGGTTCGTAGGTGTTGGTGGCCACCGTTGAGCTGTTGGCGCTGCGCGGATCGAGGATGGTCTGCAGGATGATCGGGTCGGCGCGGGTCATGTAGTTGATGGTCAGGTCGTAATTGCCGGCAGAGTTGTTGGCGACCCATTCGGCGCGAGTGACCACGCTGAGTTTCAATTCGATACCGACCTTGCGCAGTTGGTCCTGGATCAACACGTCGCCAGCGGTCTCGGCGGGGCTGATGTTGTAGCTGAGGGTCAGGCGCTTGCCGTTTTTTTGCCGGTAACCGTCCGTGCCCTTGGCCCAGCCGGCTTGGTCCAGCAAGTGTTCAGCGCCCGCAGGGTCATAGGCGAGCTTGTTGCCCTGGCTTTTGAAGTAAGGCGTGGTCACATCGAAGATACCGTCCACCACCGGAAACTCGCCGTTGTAGACGGTGCTCGCGTAGCTCTTGCGGTCGAGGGCCTTCTGCACCGCCAGGCGTACGTGCTGGTCAGCGAGGATGCGCTCGCCACGGGTGTTGGGGTACAGGTTGAGCGCAGGCCCTGGCAGCGAGCGGCTCTGGATGGTCGCGCCCTTGGACTGGAACAGTTTCAGGTCGACTTCCGAGAACGGGTTGCGTGGCCACAGGATGTCGGCCTTGCCTTGCAGGAACAGACCGTTGCGTACGCTTTCTTCGGGGATGTAGCTGATGTCCACCGCGTCCAGGTGCGCTTCCCCCTGGTTTTTCATATTGGCTGAGGCCCAGGCGTAGCCCTTGCGCTTGGTCAGGTGCGCACCGACTTCCGGCGTGTAGCTGGCCAGTACAAAAGGCCCGGTGCCGATGATCTTGCCCAGTGAGCGCTCCTTCACCGTCAGTGCGTAGGAGGCGGGGGCGAGGATCGCCAGGTTGGTCGTCGACGTGGCTTGCAGGAAGCCGGCGTTGGGCTTGGACAGCACCAGCTTGACGGTGAAATCGTCTACCACCTCGGCGTGGTCGAAGCCCGCCAGGTAGGTGGCGCCAAAAGTGGCTGGCAGCTCAGTGGCCAGTGCCTTGTCACTGTCGAACGCGGTTTTCACCGCCTTGGCGTCGAAGCGCTCGCCGTTGCTGAAGGTGACGTTATCGCGCAGGTGGAAGGTGTAGGTCAGCGCGTCGTCACTGACCTCCCAGCTTTTGGCCAGCCAGGGAATAATCTTGCCGGTCTCCGGGTCCTGGTCGGTCAGGGATTCGGCGACATTGCGCAGCAGCACCCGGTGTTCCAGCCAATAGACCTGGAACGGGTCGACACTGACCAGGGTGGTGTTGTCGCCAAAGAACGCGATGTTCAGAGTCTTGCCGGCCTGGGTGTCATTCCCGGGCGAGCAAGCAGCGAGGCTCAGCGCCAAGGCGCAAGGGGCCAGCAGACGGCTCATCAAGTTGGAGGTATTCAATGGGGTGCCCTCATGTGGCGTTGCGGGTGCATGCAAGGTGTGGATCAGAAGTCGTACGCCAGCTTGGTGTACCAATAGCCGCCGCCTGGGTAGAACGGTGGGTTGCCGTAGGCCGCCAGGCCGAGGTTGCTGTACACGGCATGTTTGTCGGGGCGTACGTCGAAAATGTTGGTGCCGCCGATGCTGACGGTGAGGCTGTCGACGAAGGTGTAACTGACGTCCAGGTCGGTGATCCATTTGGCGCCGAAGCTACGGTCGCCCGTCGGGTTGACGGCCAGGGTCTTCACCGCGCCGTAACGGGCGGTCTGCAGGTTGACGGCCAGGTCCTGGACCTTCCAGTTGGCGCCCAGGATCCATTTGGTCTTGGGTGATGCGTCGGTCAGGTCACCTTCGCGGTCGCGGCCCACCAGGGTCACGCCCGAACCTGCCAGCGCACTCGGCGTGTCGCGGGTGCCTTCGATGGTGGTCTTGTTCCAGTTGAAGCCCAGGCTCCAGCGCACATCGCCCCAGGTATCCAACGGTGTGGTGTGGTCGGCCACCACATCCAGGCCCTTGGTGCGCGTATCGAAGGCGTTGGTGTAATAGTTGACCCAGGTACCCGTGGGCACACCCTGAGCGGCGAGAATGGCGTTGATTGCGCCATTGCCACGGTCATAGATATTGCTGGTCAGGGCAATGCGGTCGTCGATGTCGATCAAATAGGCATCGGCGGTGATGCTGGTGCGTGGCGCCGGTTGCCAGGTCAGGCCCAGCCCGAGGTTGCGGGATTTCTCCGGCTTAAGGTCATCGCCGCCAAGGGCCTTGGCCAGGTTGCTGCCCGACGGCGTCAGGCGCGTCACGGCCGGCACCACATTGCCGTTCACATCGGTCGCCACCCGATTGTCGGCCACGGTGTAGCCGATCTGGGTGAGGGAGGGTGCCCGGAAACCGGTGCCGACGGTGCCGCGCACGGCCACAGTGTCGGTCAGTTCGTAGCGTGAGTTCACTTTGAGGCCGAAGGTATTACCCGAGTCATCGTCGTAATGCTCGACCCGGCCAGCCATGTCGAGGAACCAACGGTCGGTCAGGTCGAAGCCCAGGTCGAGGTAACCCGCGTAGTTGTTACGGATCAGGCTCACTTCATCTTCGGGGCGAATCGTCACGGCAGCCTGCGCGCCGGAAGCGGCGGGGTAGGTGCCAGTGACATACGCCTCTGGGTCGCCGGCGAAGGTACTGAAGTGCTCCCAGCGATGCTCCAGGCCGGCCGATACCTGCACTGGCGGCGTCAGGTTGAACAGGCTGTCGTAGCGGCGGGTGAAGTCCAGGTTGTTGACCCACTGCTCGAAGCGGAAGGTCGCCAGGTTGTCGAATTTGGTCGGAGAGGCGGTGCCCAGCGACGGGTTGATATTCAGGTCGCTGGAGTGGTGCACGTTGTTGCGCCCGTAGGTGGTGCTCAGGTCCCAGTTCCAGTCGGCAACCAAGCCCTTGCCGCCGAACAGGAACTGGTAGTCACGGTCCTTGATGTTGTTGAGCGGGAAGTAACCGTCGGGAAACACCTCAGGCACTGCCGCCGTGCCAGTGGGCAAGCGGAAGTAGTTGGCGGCCTCGGCGTCCCGCTCGCCATAGGTAGAGAAGGAGTACAGCGTCACGTCTTCCAGGGGCAGTTCGGCGTTGTAGGCCAGGTTGAAGGCCTTGAGGTCAGGGTCGCCATTCTTGATCGCCACCCGGTCCCAGGCCGCTTGTTTGGCCGGGTCGGCGAAGGCGCGCACGGTGCTGTCGGCCTTGTCGTTCCACGAGGCACTGCCGCGTTTGCGCGCATCGGCCGAAAAGTGGAAGAAGCCGCCTTGGCCGAGTTCAAAGCCCTGGTCACCCGCTACCTTGATGGTTTCGCCCTGGCCGGAATACAGCTGGCCGTAGCTGGTTTCCAGGTGGCCGCCACTCTTGGTGTTCTTGAGAATAATGTTGATCACACCCGCCACCGCGTCCGAACCGTACTGTGCGGCAGCGCTGTCTTTGAGCACCTCGATATGGTCCACGGCACTCACCGGAATCAGGTCGATGTCCACCGCGTTCGCGCCGCTGTTATCGATGGAACCGCGCTGGCCGGTGGCGCCGTTGTGCCGGCGTTTACCGTTGACCAACACCAGGGTGTAGGCCGGCCCCAGGCTGCGGTTGCTCAGCGGGCGGGTCACCGAGTTATAGCCGGCGATGTTGGTGCCGAAGTTGAACGACGGCAGCAGTTTGGCGATGGCCTCGGACAGTTCGGCACGACCGGTCTTGAGCAACTGGTCGCTGTTGATCACATCGATCGGCGCCGGACTGTCCGCCACGGTGCGCTGCTGGCCCCGCAGGCCGGTGGAAATCACCGTGACGGTGTCGAGCTTGGCGTCTTCGGCAAAAGAGGGCGCAGCAGTCAGGAGCAGGGAGCCGGTCAGGAGTGAAAGAGGTAATTTCTTGAAGTGCGTGGGGAAGGCGATGTCTGGCATGGAGGTAACCTGGAGGGTGTGGGTGCGTCCTCCGCCAGGTATGGGGTCGGTCTGTGAAATGAAGATATATCTATAAAAAACCTTGTGGAAAGTCTTTTTTGGAATAAGATAATTATTAAACATTGTTATGTTGTTAAAAAATAAGATCATCTATTTTTATTTAGTGGCTGTGTCAGTTCTGTACTCTCAGCAGCGGCCAAATCCGGCTCCCTAACGCAGTAGCTGCACTCCCACTTGCCGCTTATAGTCTGCACCCGATGCATCCTCGATAAGCCAAACGGATTCACACCGAATCAAGGACGACGAATGAAACGAATCGAGATTCAACAGATTACGCACCTGCCGGCAGAAGTTTTTACGTTGGAGAAAGAGGCAGTTGCAGAAGGTTTCAGGTTTCTTACGCGCCTGATTTCGGAGTGGGAGTCCGGAACGAATCGCTTCAACGCGCCCGGTGAATGTCTCATGGCTGCGTATTCGAACCAGCAAGTGATAGGTATCGGAGGGCTATCAGTTGATCCCTATACTCAGCCCGATACCGCAAGGCTACGGCGCGTGTACGTGACACCTGCGGCAAGGAATCAACACGTCGGTCAGGCGCTGGTAAAAGCGTTGGTTGCGCAGGGCACGCTTCACTTTCAGGCGGTGCGTCTTTCCACCGATACGTCAGGAGGCGACGCGTTTTACCTGCGCTGCGGCTTCACTCGAACAAAAGATGTCCATGCCACCCACATCATCGAGCTGGCCAACGCCTGACCGGGCAGCTTTCGCCATTGGCGAATTCTGGCGCCCACACCGGCCAGTTCAGCTGCGATATCGGCATGCCAGTGCGGGCGCTATGACGCAGGTTTGGCGTCAGGCACCCACAAGGTGCAGGACGTTGCGGCCTGGGCGATCAGCCAATCGTGATCGCGCTTCGACAAGGGCCGAGGCATCCCGGCAGAGACTCGAAGTGCCATTTTGTGCGCTCCCGCAACTTCGTTTTCACTCGGCGTTGCCTCTCCCAGCTTTGTATTGTTCTTGAGCCCGCCAATGGCGCCCTGCAGCGCGAGTGTCTGCTTGAAGGTGTCGGCACTTTCTTCAACGATGGATACCGCGATAAAGGCGGCGTTTGAGCAACGATCCATCTTTTCCCACTGCTTCATCTGCGCTTCTGAGCCGAGGGCGGCTGCCGATGACACCAGGACCATAAAACCAATTAAACAACGCATTGTTTGCCTCCCTTCAAATAATCGCCCTCTTCCGGTATCTCACGCAAATAGACTAGCGCCCTCCCATTGAGCGCGCGTCAGTCCGTAACACTTCGCCAAGGCAGGTGCAGCGGATATTTTCAGTTCGGCGTCATACAAATGCACCGCCCCCAACTTCATCGTGGCCGTTTGCGAGCGAATGTTGGTAGGCGCGATGTGGAAATAGACAATGTCGTAAGCCGTGAAGGCATGTTCCAGCATCAACTGCTTAAGTTCGCGGTTGGCATTGCCGCCCCACTTCGCCCGCACCAGAAACGTAAAACCGATGGCTATGCTGTTCGGTAGATCCGGCGGCGTGTAGTAGCTTGAGGTGCCGACGATATCCCCCGAGGCACTCTCGATGACCGCGAGCGCCTTCTTCGTGGCAAGTAGAGAGGCGAAGTACGCCTCGAACACCTCGCGTTTATAGCGATCCCGCGCGGGATGACCGCACCAGATGTCCGGGTCAGCCGCTGCCTGGAACATGCCTTCAAAATCACCGTCTGCCAGCGGTTTAAGCCTTAGGGTGCTGCCGTACAGGTCGGGTTGGCAGTCGAAGTCGGGGGAGGGCATGGGTATCTTTCCGATTGGCCAAAGGGGTTGGAGCCAGTCTAGAGCGGCAGTTTGATAAAGAAAGATCCAATGTGACGGGTTATTGATGGAGCCATCGCAGTGCGTAAATCCGAAGGGCTGGAGCCCTCAGCTTTGATAGCCAGTCGCTAACCATCACCGTATTTGATGCCACTCATATTCCGCCAGACGACCCTTCGCGGTATCGCCGTAGCACCGCGCTCATCATTTGACCGAATGTACCTGTTCCTCAACGAACACAAGATCCGCCCCGTGATCGACCAGGTGTACCCATTCGAGCAAGCACGAGAAGCCTACGAGCATCTCGCGAAGGGTGCATTTGGCAAGGTTGTGATCAAAGTCGCTGAATAACATTGAGGCGCCAACCGGGCGCCTTTTTTTCGCCTAGAGTTGCATGACGGCGAGCGCCCGGCGCAGGGGCTCGTCGGATATTTGGATAGGGCCATGGAAGGGCACATCCATGTCCAATACAAGGTAAACAGAAGCCCCGATGAGCAATGATGAGATGATGAACATGCCGATGACCATCGAGTTCCGGGGCGCGCGGTAGCCAAAACTCGCGAAGATGAGTGTCAACCAAGCGACCAGCATCCCGATCAACGGGCTTGGAATCGCGCCTTCCGACTGCTCGACGATCCTCCAGCGTTGCTCGATGAGCGAGTGGTATTGCTGGCGGATATCCTGAAGCATGGTTTCATGGAAGCGGTCCGGGGGCTTTATACCGGCTAGTGACTTCCCGATGTCGTCCAGGTATTTAGCTGCCTCACTGTTACGATGCTGCAAGGCTTCGTCACCTCGGTATGGGGTCTCGATAGCACGCTCAAGATAAGCGACCAAACGGGTCCTTGTTTCTTGTGTGGCTTCTCCGTAGCCCCGCAGCGTCCGGTCAAAAATGATCAGGCTGGTTGCATACCCATGGAAGTTCGCATCAATGGACTCAAAGGTATTCTTGGCGGAATTAATCATCAGGCCGAAGACCAGCGACGTCATCACCACAAAAATATTCGCGACCAGGCGTATCACGGTGTTGGTCTCTTCATCCCTGTGGCGTGCTGGCAGCTTGGGGTACCAATGCATCATGAGCAGCGAGGCCGCAACCAGGCACCCAAAAATGGCGAATGCGATCAAGAGTGAGTTCATGCATTGCGCCCTGATCAATAGGATTCAAGTCTTAGAGAATAGACTGTCGGGTGGACTTAGCCCGTCACCCCCTATACCGCAACGCCTCAATCACCACCCTGAAGGCAGATGAATGCTCCCGCCGGATACTGAGCTCCATGCAGCCCAGGCCCAGGGCCGAAACTTCAAGAGAACTGTTGCCGAGTTTGCGTTTTTGCATAGGAGATCCACCAGACTGGCGCGCCGCATTGGGCGGGCGCCGGGTGTTTACGAACAGGCTGCACGGGCCGTGGCGCGTGCAGATGTGGTGTGAACACGTTAGGGGAGGTGGGGTATTGAGTTGGGTTCTTTGATTCAGAGGCTGTCAGGATCGCCAAAAAACATTTTGACTAGGCTCTAGGACAATGTTTTCAGGTCGATAACGCTTTTGTTTGCCCCCATTTTTGCCCCCATTCGCACCGAATGTGCGAGTGATCGCGAATGGCGATCTCCGACGGACTCCAGTATGGCAGTGGCTGGTATTCAGTGCGCCTCCGTATACTGGATGAGCAACCCGTATCTGGCAGACCCTTGGTCGTTCGGAAGAGGATATGGGTAATGAGTCGATATCCTTAAGTGGCGTTGTCGGGTCTGTCTCTCTGCACCTATCCTGAAATTGATTCGCGAGATGCTCGTGCTCTGCGTGATGTTGCCAGGGCTCTGGTCGCTAGGGACATCGATCCGCGTGTCCATCGACAGCTGGAGCGTAATGCTAGGCGGCTGGTCATGGAAAACGCCTAAGAAGCGGTTGTTCTGCATTGAAAGTGATACGCAAAGTTGAACATAGTGTTTCTGGTCGTGGATCTCGATACCCCGGTTGGACCCAGAACCTCCCCCTTCGATTGGCCGCCAAGTCGGCTGACAACGAGGGCGCTCAGGTTGAGATATAGAGGAGGCGCCTTACCTTCGCTATTTCTGGCCAGTTAAGCCGTTGGGCCAGGTCGCTGATCAGTCGTTAGGCAAGTGCAACTGCACTTCCATGGCGTCATGAAGGAGTCTGACGACCTCGATCACGTCGTCGTTTGCCACACGATACAACACGATATGGCGTGGGCTTTTGACCGTTCCATGGGTTTGTTTGGCCTGCTGGCGTGAATAGATGAGGTGATAGCTGCGAAGGCCCGGTGCAAGCTCATCGCGGTCGTGGCTGCCAATGCGATAGGGCGTGTCGGCAAGCGCTTGCAGCGCCGCGAGGATCAGCGCCTGGTAGCGCTGGCGAGCTTGATCGCCGAACTGCGTCTGGGAGAGCCTGAGGATGTCGACAATGTCGGCGCGCGCCGGGTTGGAGATCCGATACTGCGGCATGCTCAGTGTTTCTCTCTCGCAGGGAGGGTTGCCTCCAGGCTCAAGCTCTCGAGGTAGTGCTCCAGATCACCCTCGTTTACCTGAGTAAAGCGCCCGTGCTCAAGATCCATGATGCCGATCGAGGTCGCCTGACGCAGTGCCTCAATTTTGGCGGTGTCTTCGGCGACGCGCTGCTCCAATAAACGTAAACCTTCTCGCATCACTTCGCTGGCATTCTGATAACGGCCGGACTGCACCAAGTCATGGATAACCTGGTCCTGGTGAGGGGTGAGCACAACGTTTCGCGTCGCCATAACTAGCTCCAGTTCTATGCAAACAGATACTTTTGATGTTGGCATATTATGCCAATTTCGCTCTGGAGAATAGCTTGGGGCCGACATCCGGCGATCAGGTGACGGCTGACTTGGCGCCAATCAGCAAGGTTCAAAGTCATCCTCCCATAATGAAAGCAACCGGCAGATTGATTTGAAGATTGATATGCCTGACTGTGCGTGGGAGGAGGCGCGCGATGTGTGCTTCTCGATCCGCCCTGAAATCGATCGGCATGTTCGATGCCCATCAATATTTGCGTTTAGAGGCATCAAGAGAGGTTCCAATGCCCTACGAGTTAGAAAATCGCCTAGTGATCGGCGTCGCTTCCAGCGCTGTGTTTGATTTGCTGGCATCTGACGCAGTGTTTCAGAGTCAGGGGGAGGAGGAATACCGCAAGTTTCAGCAAGACAATCTGCACGTCCCGCTTCCTAAGGGGATAGCGTTCCCCTTCATCAAGCGTTTACTGTCAGTGAATGACCTGAGCGTCGATCCTACGGATCCGCTCGTCGAGGTGATACTTCTTTCGCGCAATGATCCCGACACCGGGCTGCGCGTACTGAAGACTATCGAGCACTATGGGCTTGGGATGGCAAGGGCGATTTTCATGCAGGGAAAATCTCCTTATGAATACATACCAGCACTGAATATCGCTTTATTTTTGTCGGGTGACAAAAAAGACGTGGAAGCGGCTATCAGGGCCGGGTACCCGGCTGGCCAGGTTCTCGATTCAAAATTTGAAGACGACGAGACTGATAAAACCCTACGCATCGCATTCGACTTTGACGGCGTGCTCGCTGGCGATGAGTCCGAAACAATCATGCAGGCCTCTGGATTGTCTGAATTCCATGCGCACGAAGTGAAGAATGTCATGCAGCCCCATAACCCTGGGCCGCTGAAGGAATTCATGGTGCGGATATCCAAAATCCAGTCGGTCGAGGAGAAGCACAAAAAGCTCAATCCTGAATACGAAAACCGCATACGCGTCTCGATCGTCACAGCCCGCAATGCTCCGTCTCATGAGCGTGCGATGAATACACTCAAGAGTTGGGGTGTCATGGCCAATGACGCATTCTTCCTAGGCGGCATCGAGAAAGGAAAAATTTTAGGTGTATTGAAACCACACATCTTTTTCGATGACCAATCAGGGCACCTTAAATCGACTAGCGCAGTTGCTCCATCCGTGCACATTCCTTTCGGCATCACCAACCATGTCGCTACTGTGGATGCGCTAGAGCCTGAAGCGGATCAGGTCCAGCAGGTGGTGTAACACGGTGGCTTGAGCGCGTAGTACCACAGGAATTCGTATCGGTTCTGTGCTTGAACTGGCCTAATGATCCCGGACACCTCTTAAGGGCGATATGATTCGCCCAATCAGGAGGTTCCATGCAAGAGCGATAGTCCTACACCCGCGAGTTCAAGCAACGTGCTGCAAGCATGGTTCTTGATGATAGCTGCTCAGTTCCCGACGTCTGTGCATCTATGGACGTTGGGCCTACGGCTCTGCGCCGCTGGATTGGTCAGGTCCAATCGTTGTGTAGATACCTATGCCGATCAATGGGTTAAAACACGTGGCTACCAGCCACCGGGAAACCATTGCCGGGCGAGCTGCACCGTTACGCGCAAGGTGTGCTGGCTTTGTTCGCACGCAAGCGCCTGTTCTTCAGGAGACGCCGGTTTGCCCCACTTTGGCTGGGTTGCCAAGCGCTGTGCATAGCTAGCTTTAAACGCAGGGCTGGCCTCCCCAGTCAGCCACATCGCTTTAGCATAGTCCGCCTCGAGATCTTCGGGCAGCGAACCACAGGCCAGTTTGGCTTGCTGATAGCGCACGGCGTACATGAAGCCATCGGTGGGGGCTTCGTCGTAGGTGTAGCGGGAGGGTTCTGCGGCCATGGCAGTACCGGTGAGGAATAGGGCGATGAGGAGGGGGCGTCCGTGCATGGGCGGGGAAAGTCTAGGGTGGTTGACGGTGCGTTTGACCTGAACACGAGTTGTATAGCATTGAACAGGCCACTCGTTAACTATACGTGCCCGGTTTGAATTGCAGCGACCAAGGCAATGAGCCATCATTGTTGGCTCGCTACGAGCCATTCTTCGTATGCCGTTCGGTTTTATAGGGTGTAATAAATGTTTAGGCGTCTCATGGACTTGAGCAAGCGGTTGCGCAAGGATTTTGCTGCTGTACCGGTTTCCAAGGAACAGGTTCTGCGCCCGCTGGAGGTGCACCCTCAGGCAGGACTCGTCGCGAGTTTGCCCGCGAATGTGTTGGACTACTGGCACAGAGCGCTGATCGCCGATGACTTGGGTGGCCTGCAAGCCACCGATGTTCGCATTCCGTTGAAAAATTACGCGAGACTGGCCTGGCCCGACTTCAATCTTGGTTTCGGCACGCGCCCGGCGCTGGCGCTGGGCATTCTCACCGAGCGTGCCGCAGAGGCTCGGCGTAAACAGCAAGCGCAGGCGCTTGAGGCTTCAGAGGACGACGCAGAGGGTGAGCAGGAGGCGGACGAGCCGGATGACGATCCGCGCATTCCCATGGCGCTGGTGTTTCATCAAACCACTTCATCAAACGATGAGGTCCAGGTCACGTGGCCCGACCCGGATAAAAAGCCTGCGCCGGGCGCAAAAAAAAAACGCCTCAAGCCCGACCGGCTGAATATCGCGTTCTGGTTTCCTTTCGACCTGGACGACAAAAACCAAATATGCCTGCCACGCGACCCCAACGATTGCCGGCCGCGTGTTGTCCGCCAATGGCTTGAACCGCAGCCATTGATGGCGGCCAACGACCTGCCGCCGGCCATTGGCCACTTCGATTGCTATCGCGACGAGCTCAAGCTATTTCTAGCGACGTTGAGCCAAAGCGCCAATTTGAGCGGTTATGTCGACGCCTGTTTTGCCTTGTTCGCCCGCGTTCAAGCGGATGGGGTTGAGACGGGAATGGCGCCGATCACGGGGCAATGGGTTGCGGTGCCGCGACAGCCTGGCTATGCAACACGTGCGCTCGCCAACGTGTATGAAGCGATCCCCAATGCGCCGTCCATCGGCGCACTGGAGCAGCTCATAGGCGCCGGACGACACCGTTCGGCTGTCCAGGCAGGCGGCATGGCAGCGCCGAAGGTGACGATCCGGCACGTGGCCATGGTCGATAAGGCCACACACCTCGACAAGCCAGACGTCAATCGCGGCGCAGACCCCTTGAACGAATCGCAGCGCCGCGCATTGCACGCCCTCGGCCGGTTGGGTGAGCAGGTCGGGGTGGTTGCGGTCAGTGGGCCGCCGGGCACCGGGAAGACGGCCATGCTGCGTGCGATGATCGCCAACCAATGGGTGTTGGCGGCTTACGATAACCGCGAACATTGCCCCGTCACGTTTGTGTGCGGGGCGACCAACCAGAGTGTCGAGAATGTGATGGGCACGTTCAATGGTGCCGTAGGCAGGAAGCATGCCCTGGCACGTCGTTGGTTGGACCCTACGGGCAAGCCACTATTGGGTTTCACCGCCAGCGCACCGTCCAAGGCCAAGGGGAAAACCCATCGCAGCAAGTTCACCACGCTTGAGATCCGGCAAAAGCAGTTGCGCATCTTGGGCGTCGGGTCCTCCAGCCTCAAGCAATCGTACGAAGACGGTGTTGCGGCAGCCCTTGCTTTGGCGCGGCACTTTGAAGATGCCTTCCGCGAGCTGCCAGAGTTGTTCAATGCGTTGTTTAGCGTTGAGCAGAAACATCAGGTCAGTGATGCCACGCGTTTTATCTATCTCATGCAGAAGAGTGCTTCGACAACGCCTACGGCGTCGACCCTCTGCGAGCACTTGAACACGCTGACCCAGGTATTGCGCAGTGGGTTGGCCTCAGCAATCGAGCGCCAGGCTGACATCGACGCGTTGATCGAGCCCGGTGAACTGGCTGCGCGCTTTCCTAGTGAGGCATGGGCATCTTCCTGGGCCATCGACATCCTCGCGGATTTGCATGTGGCCGCAACCCCCGAGGCGCGCCAGGCGCAGCAGCAGAAATTGCTGGATGTGGTGTGGCGGCCGATTATTTTCCAGTTGGCCGCGCGTTACTGGGAGACGCGTTGGCTGGCCAGTGTGATCGCAACCCCCGAGCCTGGCAGCCGAAAGAACGCACTCAGGCACGCAGCCATGCTGTTTCCGTGCATTGTCGCCACCTTGCACAGCGCCCCACGGTTACTGGGAGAGGGCCGTAGGCCGCTGTTCGCGTTCCTGGATTTACTGATTATCGATGAGGCGGGGCAAGCTGCGCCGGAGCTGGGTGTGCCGGTGCTTAGCCTGGCTAAAAAAGCCGTGGTGGTTGGCGATATGAAGCAGCTCTCCCCCGTGTCTTCGGTAACACCCGAGGTCGATGCGCGTCAGGTGCAGGACCGTTGGGCTGATCCGTCGTCTTTGGGCGCCTTGCTCGTGCGTGGCGCGGACTCCGCCACGGGTTCAATCATGAAGCTTGCCGCAACCGGGTCATCGTTTGCCGAGGCCATGCCGGACGGACGGCTACGGGACGGGCTGCTCCTGCGGGAGCACTACCGTTGTGCAGAGTCGATCATCAATGTGTGTATCGATTTGCTGTACCACGATCACGACCGTGATGCCGAGGGCGGGTTGCTCGACAAAGAGTTGGAACCCAAAGTGCCCAACCCGCTGGCAGGGCTGTTCGCGGATGCCCAGTTGCCCTTGCTCGAGGGCGAAGCTGAAACGCAGTTGCGCAAACGCATGAAGGCAACGTTCCCGCTACCGCCGCTCGGGTTCTATCAGACCGGTGGCCCGAACGATGAGCCCTGCAAAGGCGACTCATGGTCCAACCCTGGAGAAGCCAAGGCCATCGTGGACTGGCTTAAAGAGCACGGACCGCGCCTGGCGAAGTGGGTCGCCAGGGTCGAAGGCCACCCGGAGCAGCCGATAGGGTTGGAAAAACTTGTCGCGGTCGTCACGCCATTTCGAGGCCAGGTCGAAGCGATAAAGCGTCGGGTACGCGAAGAACTCGACCCTGATGACGCTGACCTGAGTGAGCGTTTGACCATCGGCACGGTTCATACCCTTCAAGGGGCGGAGAAACCTGTGGTGTTGTTCAGTGCCGTGAATCGGGAAAGCCGCGCCAGCCGTCGAACCGATACCAATCATCGTGAGCGGGTGTTTATCGATCGTGACGATGGGCGCCTGCTCAACGTAGCGATCAGTCGTGCACAGAAAAGCTTCATTTTGTTTGGCCATTCCGATCTGTTTTTTTCCCAGCAGGCGATGGACCCGAATAACGATTTGCCTTCGGCTGTGGTAGGACGATGCTTGGCCGGTGTGCGTGAGCCAGAGCATGAGCGGCTCACCTGCGCCCCGCGGGTGCCAGCGTGCAAGCTCGGTCCCGCCACGCTGATGGTTGTCGAATCCTTGCACAAGGCGAAAATCATTCAAGAACTGGTACCTGGCGGTACTCAGGTGTTCGGCTGTGGCGGTCATATTCGTGACCTCCCAGGCCCCGGTGCGATCAGTTGGCGTGATGGGTTAAAACCGCACTGGCAATTGAGCGAGCGCGAAGGCAGTGACCTGGCGGCGTCCCTACGCAATACCGGCAGCCGTTTACTGCAATGCACTGAGCTGGTGTTGGGGACGGACGATGATGCCCAAGGCGAAGCTATCGCCTGGCACATGATCCAGGTACTCAAGGAAGCACCGTGGTTCATGCATATCCAGAGGGTGCGTCGGGTAAGGTTTCATGCATTGACCACCCTCGAAATGGCCCGATCATTTGAGGAGGGTCGGTGTGTACAGGTCGAGGGCGCTACCGCCGACGAGCGAGCTGGCAGCGCTTGCCGGGCCTTGAATATGGGCTTGGCATATGGAGCCATTGCCCAGCGGGTGCTGGACAACCTCATCGGCTCGGTCTACATGCGTCACGGTATTGTCGGGGGCGGACGGGTCAAGGGGCCCTTGCTCAGGGTACTGGCGGGCCATGGTGACTCCCCGGGGTTACCCGGTAAACGGTTGGGTGTCGCGATAAACCTGAAAGTAAACGATACCCTCGTGCCGGCTCGCCTGATGGTGCGGCGCGGCAGCGAAGCCTGGCGCGCGTGGGGCAGTGACCGCACAGAGAGCGTTCACACCTTGATCGACCAACTGAGCGACGCGGTGGTTTCACCGACACCTTGCCTGCTCGAGCATGAGGACTTGCTGCTGGCACCTGCTCAAAGCCTAGGCACTAACCTGGTCCTGCAAGAGGCGTTCAGGCGATTTGGCTGGATGCCGTCGAGCACCATGAGCACGTTGCAAAAACTGTATGAGATGCGCGAGGGGCAGGACGAGCCCGAGTCAGCACCGAACGACAATGGTTGGGCTGCATTGGATGCGCAGGGGCGCCTGTTCCTTACCGAGTCCGGACGGCGCCAGGCAGATAAGGTGCTGAACAACCCTTGGCTGAACACAATCAGCGCCAATGCGTTGTTGATGGCCTTCGACGATGCGCTGACTCACCTGTCCCAATTGCCGGATGCAGGGGAGGCGGACTACCTTGCGTTCGTGCACACCTGGGCGGCGCAGTTTGATGATCAGTGCGGCGCGCAGCCGGTTGCGGGCCCCCATGCACCAACGGTCGATGCGCAAGGCGCTGAGGTCGCGCTGTTTTCCCTGCAGCCCGCCGTCGAGCTGAATACGTGGGGCGCGCCTGCCGGTTCGCCTTCACCCGCTGAGGCCGAGCAGCACGACGATGATCCCGCGCCTGGTGCGCAAACCCACCCGGTTTCGGACAGCGGCCGCAGCGGTGCCCACGGAGCACTGGTGCCTCTGGACATCAGCCTGGAGGCCGACAACCCCAAGATGGCCGCGCTTACCCTGAGGCAGCGGCAACTTTACGACCTGATGTCCAAACTGATGTTGGCCTCTTCCCTGCGAGATGGACAGTTTCAGACTGTACGCCGGATTTACACCCTGACGTGGCCGGCTAAACCGGCTGTCCGGCAGGTTGAAATTGGTGTCGAGGTGATAACAGGCAAGCCGGGCAACTACCCAGGCTGGTTTACGCTGGACCCCGATGGCCTGCACCAGCACACGCGCAATTGGGCGTCGGCAGAGATGGAGGCAGTGCTCGATGAGCAAAGCCCTCGCTTGCAAGTGATAGTGCAAGACCACTGCATACGCACCCGCTCGCTGCTTGAGCCGACAGTCGATCATTTATTGGCGTGGATGCAAGCGCGTGGACACGGTAGGCCCTCGACATTCGGCAAGCACATCGATGATCTGGTACGTGGCAATACGTCGAACACGCGCGCGGAGGGCACTGCCGATGAATAGCAGTTTTGCCGCCATGACCCTGATGCGAAACGCCTATGAGGCCGCATTGCGCGCCCCCTCGGACGCAGTTGCCCAGGCAGCGTTCGTCGCTGCGCACCAAGCGCAACAGCACACGTTCGTTGATTCATTCGACGTCGCGGGCATTACCTACCCGCGTACTGATGGGCACACACTGAGTGAGCGTGAAGCGCGCGAGGTGATTTCCAGAATCCTGTCCAACCCGGCGTACAGCGTATCGGACCTGCGGCCCAGCGTCATTGAAGCGGCCTACCCGCTACAGGCAGACGTGCTGCGTGCGGAAATCGAAGCCACGGTCGCGCGGGCCGATAAAATCAATGGGCTCGACTGGCGAACCGACGCGCTCGATGCCAGCACCAAGCAAGCGATGCGTGAACTGCTACGCATGCCCACCTTGGCGGGCGGCTACAAAATCATTTCCCAGGTCAAGTCCGCGGCCAACGCCCAGGTGTTGAATATCTACCGTGGCTACGATGCCGATCACTTGATCCCCGACAAGGCACTGCGAGGGTCACTGCACAGGGGGCAGTCTTTCAGCCTTGACCAGAGCTACGCGACGTTTATGCAGGATTCACAGAACAGAGGATCGCAGCATAAATTTGTGACGGACGCCCAGAAACACACACGCAAACGGCTGCGCGGCGATCCGACACTGCTCGCGAAAAACCCAACGACTGGCGAGTACCTGGAGCATGTGCTTGAGTGGATGACCCATGTCTATACCACCGCGGATCTGGGTGTGGATGTGGCCGTCAGGAACAGTGGCCTTGCCAACTCGGATGAATTCAAACGTTTCAACGTCAAAGGTTTTGCCTTGGCGCAGGCAGGGTTCATGACGTGGAATGAACGCAAAAGTGTCGGCCGCGCTGTCGCCATGGTGCTCCTGATTGAGGCGCGTGAGTTCTACACGGCGGCCGGCTGGCCCATGGACAGGGAGTTGCCTTTGTTCTACGACGTACCTTCTACAGTGACCCAACAACCGGTGCCTGTGACATGAGCGACAACATAAACCCATCAACACCCGCCCATGGCGTCCGGCGCTACCAGCTTGCCGACCTGACAATGGCCGCCGGTGTGCCCTGGTTTGCCGTGCACGTGTCGGACGAAAGCGGTCATACATCGTCCTGGATTATCAAGGGTGAACTGGACGGTGAGCATTTACGCCTGCAACCACAGGTTTGGGTGCCAGATGCCATCCAGGCCATCGTCAATGATAGCGACGGCCAAGTCTGGGCGATCACTAGCGAAGATGAACTGATCACCAACACCGTCCTTGGACAGGTGGCTGGATGGCGGCAGGTTACGCCCCATCCGCAGCTCAACGCGCGCGATGAGTGGTACTCCCGCACACTGGGTTATGTGGCCACGGATGGCCAGAACGTGGAGCTTGCTGAATGCCTGTGTTGGGCAAGCGATGGCTTGTTGATCGGTACGTTCAGCCGCCGGTTGTATCGTTGGACATCGGGCGATGTTGCTCGCCTTGAACACGACGATCACATTGTCGGAACGCTGGGTGGTGTCAACAACATTGTCCAGACGCAAGACGCAATATACGCGCTGGGGTATGCGGGCCTGATCCTGCGTCGGCCGGTGGGCGGGACCTGGCATCGAATTGATGGACCATGGCCGCCTGAGGCCGGCGCGTTCATCAATATGATTGCGGGTGTCGAAGGTCCGAGAGGGGAATTGTGGGCCATAGCGGCGGGCGGTTCGGTCGTCAGCGTTGCGGGTGATGTGACCCGCACCATTGCACAAGTACCCGGTGAGCCTCTGGGCATCACCCGTTTCCAGCGCCAGTGGTTCGTGTCGACCCTCGACGGTTGCTACGAACTACCGGGGGATGGTGACACGGTCCTGATCAAACGCGATATTTTGATGGGTAAATCGATTGATGCCGGGAACTGCCTGATTGCCGTCGATGCCGAGCCACAACACGCCGATCACGCGCAGGTCCACCTGTGGTTGCGCACCAGAAACCGCGATGCTTGGCTGCGCCCAATCATTTGCCGGGCCTGATTGAGGCGTTAAGGCGCAAGCGCGCGGGATACGGGCTTGCTTTCGAGGCGCAAGCCCGTGGTTTCACCTGGTCGGCCAGGCAGGCTCAATTGGTTTGTGGGCCGCGCCCGCGATGCGCAGTGATGCGGTTGTAAATGTTGGGTGCCGTGACCGCCATTTCTTTGCTGATCTCCGGGACTGAGTAGCCTTTGTCATAGAGATGTTGCAAGAAAGCGTCTTGGTCACGCCGGGCAAGCTGGCCGTAAAAGCCGCGATTTATTTCTTTCTGGATGCCTGAGAAAAAACCAAACATAGGGACCTCTGTATTCGACTCGCGTCATGTTGATGGTGGGAGGAGAAGGCGTGGCTTGGGCCGCTCCTTCTGTATGCAAGCCCCTTGTAAACCCCGGATTTGGAGTCTGAGTGAGCTAGCCGGTTGCAGGTTATTCACTCTGCTGCTTATCGGCCATCCCAACCTGGGTAGCACCCAGCATGGTGTGATTTATGCGAACAGACGAATACACGGATGACGAAGTCGAGACAAAGGACAAGTGGGACAAACTGTTCTGGATTGAGCTTGCTAAGCGCAAAGAGCGCTTGGTAACCGGGGATGCACACCTGATGCTTGTTCAATTGCATGATCAAATTGCCCAGGCCATCGATACACCCGGCCAAGTGATGGACGAGCCCATCGAAGGCATAAGGGGGGCTGCGGTCCTTTTGGACGCGTTTCAGTGGCAGTACGACCCGGCTGATGAGGCTGATGACGAACACCAGGCTCAGTTGTTGCGGGACACGATGAATCGCTTCGAAAGCCAGATTGATGAAGTTTGGTCAAGGTTGCAGTTCACGCGGGGCTTCCGACTTGCCGACCTAGCCGTAGAAAACGAACTTGAGCTGATGTGGGGTTGGTGGGTATTCATCAACTCTTCAGCCGGGCGTGAGAAAATGGGTATCACCACCGGAAAGTTCTCATACCATGGCAAGCAGAGCCGAATGGACGAGGACCATGAGCCGCCACGGATGATTGAGGTCCATACGTTCTATAACCGCCCCGGGCAGTCTCCCATCCCTGTTTCCAATCGCAGTGTCAGGAGCTTCACCACTGACGTGGATGAAGTGATAATCAACGGCAAACGGGTCACCGATAGTGTAATTGTGGTGTTTGACTCCGAAACTCCGGCGCCATCCAGAAGGGAAATCGTGAACGCCGCTTATTCCGGCAGAGGAATGATTCGGGCACGGCGGTTAGCGGATGCCCGTGCAAAAGGCGATTACGCCAGACTGCAACGCTTGCTCGACGAACCGTCGCCGACCACGGATTTTGTCGACTTATTCGAGCCTGTACAGGCGCATAAATTGTTCAAGACACTCACCAGCGTTGCGCCGTTGATTCGAGGGCTATTCGCCTGGGATCTTCACCATGACCAGGGACTCAGCAAAGCGCAGGCCTGCCGAGTTACGGCGGAAAAACTACCTGGAATGGGCACTACCCCACGCAGCGTCAACAATGCGCTTATATCAGTGGGAAAAAAGATCAACGGCTACCAACCAGAGCAATTGCCTTGGATTTTTCAACGCTTTAGCGATTGAGGGTTCCGTCGCCGGAACCCGGTCGGGTTGAGCTAAGCAGCGCCGAATTGGGCGATACGCCGTTGTGCCAGCGCCTCGCCCTCGGCCTGCGTCGCCGCGGTTTCATAACGAATGCCAGAGGCTTGTTCGCCAATCTTGTCCATGGCATCGAAATGCGCACGACGCGCCTCATCGGCAAGCACGCTGATCAAGCTGATACACAAATGGCCAAAGGCCTCCTTGTGCGTCTTCAACCACAGGCTGCGCAGCTTGCGGTTGGCGTGGGCTTCGTCGTCCCCAGGTTCCAGGTAGATCAACACAAAGGGTACGCCATGGGCCATGACGGCCTCGATTTCGGCTTGCCACTGTGCACCGTAGCCCGGTACGGCCACGTCGTTGCGCACTATTCAGCGCGGCGGGTGTTGCAGGGCTTCAGAAAGCCAGCCCAATAGCTGCGTGCGTTGCTGACGCAGGAAAAAGTGCCCGCCGTCCACCAGGCGCCAGTCGAAACCGGCTGCTGCGTGCCGTTTCCAGCGGCGCGCGGCTTCCACCGTGACCAGGTGATCATCGCTGGCGGCAATCATCACCATCGGCACGGCCAGGGTCGTATCGGTTGCTACGCAGTAGCCTTCCGACAAGGCACTGTCGCGTGCCGCCCAGGTGTCGGACTTCGAGGGCGAAATCCTCCTCGCTGTAGTCCGACACTTTGCGCTGGATCGGCAAACTCGGCGCCGGGCACGCCATCAGGAACAGCAACTGCGGGTGGCGACCCTCGCTGGCCAAGGTCCGCGCCACTTCGAGGGCGATCTTGCACCCCAGGCTGCAACCCAGCAATGTCCAGGGTTTGTCGGTGTAGGGCCGGATCGCGTCCATGAGCTGGCGCATCAGTTGCGTCATGTCCTGGATGCTCGGTTCGGCGATGCGGCTTTCGCTGAAGGATCTACGAGTAAGCCTGTTCCGGGGAAAGCATTAACCTTGCTTTGGCGGGGTGGGCCATGAGGCTTATCTGATCGGTTTCAATGCCGACACGACTCGGTCATTAATACGGGGTAGGGCTGAGGGCTCATATCTCCTTCAGTCCATTCATCCTCATCAATAGCCTGCTTGGCCTAAGGCTGGGGGCATCCTTTTCAAGCCATCCAAAGCATGCCCTCAGATGTGCCCCCAATGTAGCAATCCACTGGAAGTGAATGGAGCTCCATGGTTGGTGGAAACGCAAAAATGATCAGCCGAACAGCCTGCCAGCCGACGCCTAAAGACTCTCAGGGTCCCCGAAAAACATTTTGACTGGGCTCTGGAACGGTCTTTTAAGGTCCGAAAAACTTTTCGATGCCCCCATTTTGGCCCCCACGGCGAACATCTTTATTGATCAGCGATGGCTGTTCGCGGGGGCGCTTGGCGGCCTTGAGAATCCGGGTGCCCGAGGTTGACTCGCGCAGGGATAGGGTTGCGCGGTGAATTCGGTCTCTACCGCTTCTTGCGACTTGATATCAACATTTCAACGCTGAAACAAAATCATACATTTAATTGACGCCATCAAATCGCCACTCTAAGATCGCCGAAAAAAATAGTGGCACAAGGCCATTTAGAGGGATCTAGAAATGTGGCATTCGGTACGTCGGACCAGGCTTTGCCTGCTGTTCGCATTTTTTTGCCTGAGCACGGCCGGGATGGCCCAAGGCGCAACCCCGCAGGACACGCCAGGCGTTACCGACCTGATCCGTGACCGCCAGGATCGCCTGCTCGAAGAGCAACAGCGCCGCCTCGAAGAGCTCAAGGACCTGCCCGGCAAAGCCGCCGCCCCCGCCAAGCCGGCAGCGCCCGCCGACACTCGCTGTTTCGCCATCAACACCATCGAACTCAGCGGCGCCGACGCGCTGTCCGAAGGCGAACGCGCCAGCCTAATCAAGCCTTACATCGGCCAATGTCTTGGCGTGCCGCAGCTCAATGATCTGCTCAAGGTCATCACCGACCACTACCTGGCCAAAGGCCTGGTCACCAGTCGCGCCTACCTGCCGCAACAAAACCTCGGCAGCGGCAACCTCAAGGTGCAGGTGGTGGAGGGCCGACTGGAAGGCATGAAGGGCGCCGAGGGCAGCGGCATCACTGACCGTCAATTGGCCATGAGCTTTCCAGGTAAACCCGGCGACCTGCTGAACCTGCGCGAAATCGAGCAGATGGTCGACCAACTGAACCGCTTGCCCTCCAACCAGGCCCAGATGGAATTGGCACCGGGCAAAGCAGTCGGCGGCAGCGAAGTGCTGGTCAAGAACACCCCGCAAAAACCCTGGCGCGTCGGCCTTTTCCGTCACAACGGCGGCCAGCGCAGCACCGGCGAACAGCAGTGGGGCGCCAGCCTGGATTGGGACAACCCGCTGGGCCTGGCGGACCAATTGTCGCTACGAGGCGGCCACGATGCGATCAGCGACCACCAGAAAACCTCGCGTAACTCGATGCTCAATTACAACCTGCCGTTCGGCTGGTGGAACCTCAATTACACCTACAGCGAGAGCGACTACCGCTCGCTGGCCCAGGCCAGCGGCTTTAACTTCAAGCAATCGGGCGACAGCCAAAACCACCAACTGCGCCTGGAGCGGGTCATCCACCGCGACGCCCTGAGCAAAACCTCCCTCAGTACCGGCGTGGCCTACCTGCGCACCAACAACTTCATCGAAGACAGCAAACTCGCCCTGAGCAGCAACCGCCTCAGCGAAGCCCAATTCGGCATCAACCATGGCCGGCGTATTGGCGGCTCGTTCCTCAATATCGACCTGGGCATGCAGGACGGCATCGGCGCGTTCGACGCCCAGGCCAATCACAACCCACGCCCTGGCCAGGCCGATGCGCGCTACCGCAAATACACCGCGACCCTGAGCTACCTGTACCCGTTCAAGTTGTGGGGCGAGTCGTTCAGCTTCAGCAGCCTGATGACCGGCCAACGCAGCGAAGACGTGCTGTTCAGCCCCCAACGCATGAGCCTGGGCGGGCAATCTTCGATACGCGGTTACAAGGATCAAAGTCTGTCCGGCGACAGCGGCGGCTACTGGCGCAACGACCTGCGCTGGAGTAGGCCGGTGACCCTCGCGTGGTTGCAGCCAGTGTTCGCCGAATACGGCACCAGCCTCGGCTACGACCAGGGCGTGATCAGCCATGGCCGCTACAACGCCGAACAGCACGGGCGCATGACCAGCAACTCCGTGGACTTGTTCGCGCGCGGGCAGAACGTCGCCGCCACGGTGACCTTTGCACACTCTTTGGAACGCCCGGGGCCGATCACTGAACGTGAAGCGCCGGTGTATTTCCGACTGGATTTCTTCCTTTAAATCTTTACCGCCCCTTGGGCATCGAGACATGACATGGACGTTCGCCAGCTCGCCTTCCTTGCGCGCCAACCTTCTGCAGCCGTAAAAAGCCGTTCCAACTTCTTGGGCTTGCCCAAGCGCGGGCTGGCATTGGTCTTGGCCAACGCCATGTTCTGGCAGCCATTGCTGGCGCAGGCGGACGGGATTGTGGTCAGTGCGCCGGGGACGACGCTCGGCCAGGCGGGCAACGGCGTGCCTATCGTCAACATTGCCGCGCCCAATGGCAGTGGGCTGTCGCATAACCAGTTCAAGGATTACAACGTCGGTCAGCAGGGCGTGATCCTCAACAACGCGACCGGTCGGACCCAGTCGACCCAGTTGGGCGGGATCATCCTCGGCAACCAGAACCTCAATGGTACGGCTGCCAGCGTGATCCTCAACGAGGTCAACGGCGGCAGCCCCAGCCAGTTGCGCGGTTTCACCGAAGTGGCAGGGCAGTCGGCGCATGTCATCGTGGCCAACCCGTATGGGATTACCTGTAACGGCTGCGGGTTTATCAACACCCCGCAAGCCACGTTGACCACCGGTAAAGCGGTAATCGAAAACGGCCAGATCAGTCGCTACCAAGTCGATCAAGGCAGCGTGTCCATCGAAGGCGCAGGCCTGAACGCCAACAACATCGACCAGTTCGAAATCATCACCCGTTCGGCCAAGCTCAATGCCGAGATTCAAGCCAAGAACCTGACGATCATTGCCGGTGCCAACGACGTCGATGCCAAGACCCTCAAGGCCACCGCACGTGTGGCCGACCCAGCAACAGCCCCGCAACTGGCGATCGACTCTTCAGCCCTGGGCGGCATGTACGCCGGGGCGATCAAGCTGGTCAGCAGCGAAGCCGGTGTCGGGGTAAAACTCGATGGCAAGATGGCTGCCAGCGCAGGCGACATCCAGATCGACGCCAACGGCGACCTGACCGTTGCACAAGTCGCCGCCGACGGTGCAGTGAACATAGAGGCCGTCAGCGCCAACATCCAAGGGTCGGCCTACGCCGGCACCACACTGGAGATGAAAACCCGAGGCGACCTGACCAGCCAGAACAACCTTGTCGCCAAGGACCGCATAACCCTCACCAGCGGCGGCCAGTTGGTCAACAATGGCATCATCGAAAGCGGAGTCAATCCCGATAACACCCGCAACACCAACGCCGATATCAGCATCAGCGCGCAGAGCCTCAACAACGCCGGCAAGAACATCATTGCCAGCCGTGACCTCGACATCACCACCACCCAGACCCTGAACAACCAGGGCGGCACCCTCAGCGGGCAGCGGCAGACCACCGTCACCGCCGGCACCTTCGACAACCAGAACAAGGGGCGGTTGCTCAGCACCGACCGTCTGACCTTGACCGCCGACAAGGCCGTGAACGGCCGGGACGGTCTGATCTCCAGCAACGGCGACCTGGTGGTGAACGTCGGCGCATTGGGCAATCGCGGTGGGGAAATCTCCAGCCTGGCCGATGTCACCCTGAATGTCGCCAGCCTCGACAATACGTCCGGCTTGATCGCGGCTGACAGGGGGCTCAGCCTCACTGCCAGCGGCGCGATCAATAACCGTGACGGCACCTTGTCGGGTTCAACCCTGGCGACCTTGAAGGCCGTCAGCCTGGACAATACCCGCGGGCAGATTACCGGCGATCTGGGCTTGAGCATCGACCTCAGCGGTGCCTTGGATAACCATGCTGGGACCCTGGGTTCCGGCAAGGCCTTGACCCTGGCCGCCGCCAGCCTCGACAACCGCGCGGCGGGCACGGTGCTGGCGGCGGACGGCACGCTGAGTGCCACCGTTCACGGCGCGCTGGATAACCGCGAACAGGGCAAGCTGCGCGCCACGGGCAGCATCGAGCTGACCACCGGCAGCCTGGACAACCGCGGCGGCAGCCTGGCGGGCAAGGACCACCTGACCGTACGCGGAGGGTCGGCGGACAATCGTGGCGGCCTGATCCAGGCCGACAAAGACCTCAAGCTGCTGGTCGATCAACTGGACAACCGCGACAAGGGCAACCTTGTCGCCAAGGCGGCCGTCGGCTTCGAAGGCACCCGCCTGGACAATAGCGGTGGCCTGCTCAGCGCAGTCGGCCCGGTCAGTCTCAAGGCCAAGGAGGTTGCCAACACCCAGGGCCGTATTGCCAGCCAGGGTGACCTCGAAGCCAGCATCGACAGCCTCAGCCAGCAGGGCGGGGCGCTGGTGGCCCAGGGTTCCCTGCTGCTGACCGGCAAGAGCCTCGACAACCGCAATGGCGGCACGGTCGCCAGCACCCAGGGCCTGACCGTCAATGTCGAGCAGATCGACAACCGTACCGGCGAGCTGTCCAGCACCCACAGCAGCGTCAGTGTCAGCGGGCAGCGTTTGGACAACAGCGATGGCGGCAAGCTGCTGACTGAGACTGATCTTGGCGTCGCAGTGGCGCAAGTGATCAACCAGAACCAGGGCCGGCTGTTCGCCAGGGGCAGCGTCAACCTGAACGGCAAGACCCTGGATAACAGTGGCGGCAACATCTCCGCCCTGCAGGGCCTGGATATCCGCCTCGATGGCGCGCTGCTCAACAACACCGGCTCGCTCAGCAGCGAAGGTGCGCTGGGCCTTACGGTCGGCAGCCTGGACAACACGGCCGGCAAGCTCGGCAGTGCCGCCGACCTGTCGATCGACAGCCTCGGCGCAGTGCTCAACCAGGGCGGGTCGATCCTCACGGACCAGGGCCTGGTGCTTGCCAGCGGCAGTCTCGACAACAGCCAGAAAGGCCTGATCAGCGGCGAGGGTGCGACCCGCGTCACCACCGGCACCCTGGATAACCACCAGGGTGGCCGCCTGACCAGTGGCGACCGCCTTGACTTGACGGCCACCCAGGTCAACAACGGCGCTTCCGGGCGTATTGCCAGTGCCAAGGATCTGACGGCCAACGTCACCGGCCTCGACCAACAGGGCGGCGAACTGTTCAGCAAGACCCAACTGAACCTGGACCTGCACAACGGCCGCCTGGACAACAGTGGCGGCCTGATCAACGGCCCGCTGCTGGTGCTGAAGAACCTCGACGTGGTCGTCAACCAGGGCGGTGAAATCTCCAGTGCCCAAGCCTTTGCCCTGGCCGCGAAAAGCCTCGACAACAGCAACGGCAAGCTGCTGAGCAACCAGGGCCTGACCCTGCGTATCGATCAGGCGCTGGGCAACATCAAGGGCCTGGTGGCCGCGGCTTCTCTCGACAGTCGTAGCGCCAGCCTGGACAACAGCCAGGGCCTGATCAGCAGCCGCGGTGCGGTCGACCTCGGCGTAAGCGGGGCGTTCATCAACCAGGGCGGCACCCTGGTGGGCGACGGCGCTATCCTGTTGACGGCCAACAGCCTGGATAACAGCAACGGTGCCGTTTCCGGAAAAGCCGATGTCACAGCGAACATTGCTGCTCTGGATAACCGCAACGGCAAGCTGATCGCCAGCAGCGCGCTAGCCCTGAGCGGCGCCTCCGTGGATAACCGGCTGAACGGCCTGGTAGGGGCGACAAAAGCGCTGACACTCGATGTCGACGTTATCGACAACCGCGGCGGTGAACTCTCCAGCAGTGCCGATATTCGCCTGACCGGCAAGCGCCTGAACAACAGCGACAGCGGCAAGCTCCTTGCCGATACCACGCTGACCCTCGAAATGGCCGAAGTGCTCAACCGCAATCTGGGACTGCTCAAGGGCAAGACCGGCGTCACGCTGGACGGCCAGGCCCTCGACAACACCGGCGGCCAACTATTCAGCGACCAGGACGCACGACTCACCCTCGGCGCTGACCTCGACAACAGCGCTGGCCTGATCAGCAGCGAAGGCCGGCTGGACGTCAGCAGCGTCGGGCTGACCAACACGGCCGGTAGTCTGTCGAGTGGCGGCGCGCTCAACGTCAAGGCCAACGGCACCCTGGCCAACCAGGGTGGACGCCTAGTCAGCGACAGCAGCATCAATCTGAACAGTGCCAGTCTCGACAACACCCGGCTGGGAGTGATCAGCGGTAAAGGCGCAGTGACTGTCACCACCGGCGCTTACGACAATCGCACCGGCAGCCTGAGCACCAACGAAAGCCTCACCTTGACGGCAGGGCAGGTCAGCAACCAGAGCGGCCGCATCGGCAGCGACAAGGCCCTGGTCGCCAGCGTCACTGGCCTCGACCAGCAGGACGGCAAACTCTTCAGCAACACGGCACTGACCCTGGACCTGAATAACGGCCAACTGAACAACCAGAACGGCCTGATCAACGCACCGTCATTGCGGCTCAACAACCTCAAGGGCGTGAACAACCAGGGCGGTGAAATCTCCAGTGCCCAGGCCTTCGTGCTGGCCGCCGACAGCCTGGACAACAGCAGCGGCAAACTGCTGAGCAACCAGGCCGTGACTCTGCGGATCAACCAGGCACTGAGCAACCTCAAGGGCCAGATCGCCGCCGCCGCGCTCGATATCCGCAGCGCCAGCCTCGACAACAGCGGCGGTACCGTCACCAGCCGTGGCGACCTCGACCTGACCACCAGCGGTCAACTGAACAATCGCGACCACGGCCTGATAAACGCCGCCCAAGCCCTGAACGTCAGCGCCGCCGACCTCGACAACAGGGGCGGTACCCTGCTGGGTGCCAGCACCGTGACCCTCAACGCCATGGCCCTGAACAACAGCGCCAAGGGCCTGATCAACAGCCAGGCCGACCTGACGATCAACGCGAGCCGCCTGGACTCCGGCAATGGCGGCGAAGTCTCGGCCAAGGGCGATATCGACCTGAGCCTCGGCGCCCTGGCCCAGAACGGCGGCCGCCTGCTCGGCGACCAAGCCATCCGCCTCGACCTGGCGGGGGGTGATCTCGACAACCGCAACGGCCTGCTCAAGGCCAAGGGCCCCCTGACCCTCAATCATCTGCGTGACCTGAACAACCAGGGCGGCGAGCTCTCCAGCAGCCAGAGCTTCAACCTCACCGCACGGACCCTGGACAATAGCGGCGGCAAGCTGATCAGTAGCAACCAGTTGGGCGTGGCCGGCGACGGCCTGGTCAACCAGGGCGGCCTGATTTCCGGCTGGCAGGGGCTGGCCGTCAACGGCGCGAGCCTGGACAACCGCAACAGCGGCACGCTGTCCAGTCGCAGCGGCAATCTTGATGTCAACGTCAGCGGTGCATTGCTCAACAGCAATGCCGGTGCGCTGGTCAGCCAGCAAGCCCTGACCGTCAACGCGGCCAGCCTCGACAACAGCGCCGGTATTCTTTCCAGTGGCGCGGCCCAGCGCCTGACCGTCAGCGGTCTGTTGAACAACGCCCAGGGCGGCTCCATCGACAGCGCCGCCACCCTGACACTGCAAGGTATGAGACTGAACAACAGCGGCAGCATCAGCGCACAACAGGCCCTGGATTTCACCGGCACTACCCTGGACAACCGTAACGGTACCCTGAGCGGCAAGGCCGCAGTCAGCCTCGACCTGCTCGGCGCCTTGACCAACAGCAACGGCCAGCTCGCCAGCGGCGGACCACTGGTGATCAGCCGCAGCAGCCAGATCGACAACCAGGGCGGCCAACTCATCAGCCAAGGGGTGCTGAGCCTGCTCACCGGCAGCCTGGATAACCGCAATCGCGGTACCGTCGCGGCCAATGACAACCTGGTGATCAGCAGCAGCGGTGCCGTGCAGAACGACAGTGACGGCCTGATCTACAGCCAGAACGCTGGCGTCCGCGTCGACGCCGCGAGCCTCGCCAACGGCAAGGGCTCCCTGCAAGGGCAAGGTGCACTCAACCTGACGGTCAGCGGCGATATCGACAACCAGAGCGGTAAGCTGATTAGCCAGAATGGCGACCTCAGTGTCAGCGCGGCCAGCCTCGACAACCGTGGCGGCACCCTGGCCAGCCTCAAGGGCGCTTTCGAAGCCCATGTCGTCGGCGTGCTGAAAAACGGCTATGACCTGGCCAACAATCGCCAGGGCGGCATCATCCAGGCCCAGCGCCTCAACCTCAGGGCCCTTGGCGGGATCGACAACTACGGTGGGCGGATCGCGGCGCAAAGCGGCGATGCCCTGATCACCACCGCCGACTTCGACAACCGCAACGGCGGCCTGTACGCCCAGGGCCTGGTACAGGTCAGCGGCAACAACTTCGACAACAGCGGCGACAACGACGGACAGATCGCAGGCCAGCGCATCGACCTCAGCCTCAACGGCGCGCTGAACAACCGCCTGGGCGTTATTGAAAGCGACAGCAGTTTGAGCGTGCGTGCGGCCAGCCTCGATAACCAGACCGGCCAGATCCGTGCACTGGGCTCCGGCGGCAAGACCGACTTCCAGATCGGCGGCCTGTTCGATAACCGCAACGGCAAGCTGGAAACCGCCAACAGCGACCTGACCCTCAATGCCAGCAGCTTCCAGAATATGGGCGGCAGTCTGCTGCATGTGGGTAACGGCACCTTTGATATCAGCACCGCCAATATCACCAACGCCGGCGGCAGCCTGTTAACCCGTGGCGGCCTGACCTTGACGGCGGACAACTGGACCAACAGCAGCGTGATCCAGGCCGGGCGCCTGACGGTGAACGTCAACACCCTCAACCAGACGGCGGGCGGACAACTGCTGGCCTCGGACAGCCTGACCGGCAACGGTGGCAATTGGAACAACGATGGGCTGATCGCCAGTGACGGCACGGCCAACCTGACCCTGGCCGGCACCTATGGTGGTAACGGGCGCTACAGCAGCGTCGGCACCCTGGGCTTGAGCGCGGCCCAGGTAACCCTGGGCACTGCCACGAGCATTGCCGGTGGCGGGGATACCACGATCAATGCCGGTGGCCTGAGCAACGCCGGGCGCCTGACGTCCGGCGGTTCCATGACGGTCACCGCCAATAGTATCGGCAACACCGGCACGCTGGGAGCGACCCAGGACCTGACGCTGAAGACGCCCACCCTGGTGAACGATCACGGCCTGATCTTCAGCGGCCGAAACATGGGCTTGCTGGTCAATGACTTCACCAACGACAACGGGGATGTCTACAGCATCGGCAACCTGAACATCTCGGGACTCAATGGCGGTCGCGCCAACAGCGTGACCAACCTGGCGTCCTCGATCAATGTCGACGGGGATTTCTCGCTGTCGGCGAACAGCTTCAACAACAAGACCGAAGGGGTTATCGGCAAAGAGCGGCTGGTGTCGGGCGATATCACGTTTAACGGCAGCACGTTCTATATCGCCGAAAACTACACCTCGGAGTCGACCATCAGCGGCACGCGAGCGAGCCTGGCGGTGGCCGGAAACATTGATGGCGATGTCGGCCGCTTTTCCAACACCGCCTCGACGATTTCTGCTGGCAAGAATATTCGCTTGAACGTGGATACCTTCGAGAACCTGGGGTTGGAGGCCGGCAACTTCGCCCGTAACCGGGTCTATACCGGCGTGCGCAATATCTTCACTAACAAAACTTACGCGAACGAAGCGCTGGACGCCTACGCGCGAAGATATTCCCAGTACGTCTACCGATACACCAAGACCGTGCATGAGCCCGACAAAGGCGGGACTCACACCGAGCTCAACGATTACGGCAAACAAAAAACCACAACCGTGAACACCAAATTCGGTCAGGGACCGGATGTGGCCATTCCCGCCGGCATCCTGGCCGGCACCCTGAGCAGCGATAACAAAGTGTTTACCGCCGGGGGTTGCAGTGTCGCTTCGGTGGTCCAGGCCGGGCAGGCGATACAGATCAACGCCAAGAACACCATCGACAACAGCAATCTGCACGCCAATACCCAGTTCTCCGGGACGACGAAGACCGGGACCGGTACCCAGGTCGGCAGCGCGGCCAAGCCGACGGTCGTCTACCTGAACCCACAACTGCCGCCGAACCTGTCCCAGCAGCGGGTGGACCCCGTGGCGTCGCGGGGTTTCAGCCTGCCGGACGGACAAAACGGTCTGTTCCGCCTGAGCGGCCAGGGCGGTTCTGCGGCCCAGGCAAGCCAAACCAGTGCCGGGCCACAGAGCTGGAGCATGGGCAGCGCGACAGTCAGCAGTGCCCAGCGCCAACAGGGCGCGGATGACGTCCAGGCGCGCAACCTGCAGTTCAGCGATGCGGCGCGGATCGCCGCGAGCACTTTTCAACTCGAACAAACTACCCGGCAGGCCACGGGCGCTGGGGTGTCCGGCAGCGTGATCAGTGTCAGTGCGCCGGGCGATTCCGGCAGTGTCCAGTTGCCGGGGCAGGCGGGCGTGGTTTCCACGGTGGGCAGCCAGGTCATCAATCGCGTGCAGGGCCTGCCGGACACCTCGGGCAGGTCCAACCCGCAGAAGTACCTGATCGAAACCAACCCGGTACTGACCGACCTCAAGCAGTTCATGAGTTCGGACTACCTGCTGGCGAACCTCGGTTACAACCCCGATCAAAGCGCCAAACGCCTGGGCGACGGTTTCTATGAGCAGAAGCTGATCCAGCAGGCGGTGGTCGAGCGTACCGGGCAGCGTTTCATCGACGGCCAGACCTCCGACGAAGCGCTTTACAAGTACCTGATGGACAACGCCATCAAGAGCAAGCAGCAGCTTGACCTGTCGGTTGGGGTCAGCCTGACCTCCCAGCAGGTCGCGGCGCTGACCCACGATATCGTCTGGCTCGAAGAGCATGAGGTGAATGGCGAGAAAGTCCTGGTGCCGGTGCTTTACCTGGCCCAGGCGACTAATCGCCTGGCGCCAAACGGGGCGCTGATCCAGGGCGGGGATGTGACGCTGATTGCCGGCAAAGACCTGAATAACGCTGGTACGTTGCGGGCCAGCAACAACCTTTCCGCGACCGCGGGTAATGATCTGGTCAACAGCGGTTTGATCGAGGCCGGTAACCGCTTGGATCTGCTGGCGGGTAACGACATTATCAACAAGGCGGGCGGGGTCATCGCGGGGCGTGACGTCAATATGACTGCAATCGCCGGCGATGTGATCAACCAACGCACGGTGGTGGGTAATGACGTCAATTACAAAGGTTACAGCGGGCACAACGAGTATGCCGACAGTGGCGCTCGCATCGAGGCGGCGAATGACCTGACCATCAAGGCCTCGCGGGATTTCGTCAGCACTGGCAGCACGTTGCAAAGCGGCGGTGACACAACGATCACCGCAGGCCGGGATGCCTTCATTGCTGCCGCTGAGCAGCACAACAGCGTGGCGGCCGGCGCCAAGAGCAGCAGCGTTACCCAGTACGGCTCGGATCTGACGGTGGGGCGTGACCTTTCTGTCCAGGCGGGGCGTGATCTGGCAGTGGTCGCCAGCCAGATAGAGGCCAAGCGGGACATCGACTTTGGAGCGGGCGATAACCTTACGGTGGCTTCGGCTGCCGATGAAAGCCACTCGTATTCCAAGTCGAAGAAAGTTACGAAACAGGAAGATCACGTCAAACAGATTTCCAGCGTCGTGAGTGCCGGACAAGACGTTACTTTCAGTGCCGGCAAAGATATGGCGCTGATCTCGAGTCGGATCAATGCCGGCAACGAGGCTTACCTGGCAGCGGTTGGACAACTGGATGTACTGGCGGCCCAGGACACCGATTACTCGCTGTATGACAAAAAGAAGAAGGGCAGTTGGGGACGCAAGCAGACCAAACACGATGAGGTGACAAAAACCATCAACGTTGGCACCCAGATCACCACGGGGAGTGATCTGACGCTGGTCAGTGGTGGTGACCAGCGTTATCAGGTCGCGAAGCTTGAAAGTGGCGCGGATCTGACACTGAGAAGTGGCGGAGCCATCACCTTCGAGGGCGTCAAGGATCTGAGCCAGGAAAGCCACGAGAAGACCAACAACAGCCTCGCGTGGAATTCATCGAAGGGTAAGGGCCATACCGACGAAACCTTGCGCCAGAGCGAATTGATCAGCAAGGGCGACCTGGCGATCACTGCCGCCAAGGGTCTGCACATCGACATCAAGCAGATTGACCAGAAGACGGTCAGCCAGACCATCGATGCGATGGTTCAGGCGGATCCCCAACTGGCCTGGCTCAAAGAAGCCGAGCAGCGTGGCGATGTCGATTGGCAGCGCGTGAAAGAGGTCCACGACTCCTTCAAATACAGCAACTCCGGCATGGGCATGGGCGCAATGCTGGCGGTGGTCATTATCGTAACGGTAGTGACGGCGGGTTCGGGAACGGCCGCTACCGTTGGCGCCAGCGCAAGCGGCGCCGCGACAGCCGCGGGGATCAGTGCGACCACTGCCGCCGCGATTGGTGCGGCTGCATCGGCAGCCTATACCGCTGCCGTGGTCCAGACTGTGGTCAGTACGATAAACAACAAAGGCAACCTGAGCGCGGTCCTTAAGGATGTCACCTCGACGGAAAGCCTCAAGGGGTATTTGGTCAGTGGGCTGGTTGCGGGCTTTGCATCGGGTGTACTGGACAAGGCGTTCGGTGTTTCCGCCGAAAATGCCAGTAAAGCGACCCATGGCTTTGACCTGGCCAGCACCAATGAACTGACCAAGTTTGTTGGCTACACCCTGGCTGAAAAGGGCTTTGGTGCCGTCGCCAATACCGCGATCAATGGTGGCAGCCTCAAGAACAATCTGGCCCAGGCCAGTATCAGTGCGGCTGCGGATGTCCTCTCGGCCTCCATCTATAACCGGTTGGGTACCCAGTTGGAATTCACCGGGATTCCGGCCAAGGTCGGCGCACACGCGATTGTCGGTGGCCTGATCGCGGAAGCGGCGGGAGGCAGCTTCCGTACCGGTGCCCTGGCGGCCGGTGCCAATGAAGCCTTCGTCGCTTCGGTCGGCGAGAAGATCTTCGTGGGCGACATGCACGATCAACTGCTGGCGATGACCTCGCAGTTGATCGGCGTAACGGTCGCTGGAGCCGCAGGGGGCTCTGATAAAGAACTGGAAGTGGCGGGCTGGGTCACCCAGCAGGCCACCAAGTTCAACAGCCTCGATCACCCAACTGCCGAGCGATTGCTTAACGAGCTGAAGGCCTGTAGGTCCGGTGGAAATTGCACCGAAGCGAATCAGCGCGATCTGATAGGCAAGTATGAAAAGATCTCGGCCGAACGTTCGCAGTTGATCGACCTATGTGAAACCCGGGCCTGTGTCGAAGGCCTGAAAGCCAACACCATCGCTATGGACGACCCGGTTGCGCAGGAGTTGGTCAGCTTCTACCGGAACAAGGTTTCCTATGACATGACCGGGATGCTGGTGGGCAATCCAGGGCTCATCGCGCAACCGGCCCAAGGGTATGACCCTTGGGGCAATATCTATGTGACCGATGACCAGATCATCACTGCCAAGTACATTAAGGAAGGCTGGTTGACGCCTGCCGAGAGTGCCAATCTCAAGGAGTGGGAGAACAAGACTTCCTGGCTGGACGATGCGGCGGGTCGCAAACTCAGTGTGGTCGAAAGAGCCGCCATGATCAGCAACATGGGCAATACGTTGCTGACCGAGGGCTGGGGGACCAAGGTTGTTGCGGGTGTCGGTAAAGGCGGGAAACCCGGCAATGGTGTGTCGACGGATGCCGATGGGTTCGGAAATAGCGCCGTTGTTACGAAACCGGTCAAGCCATGCTGTTTCGCCGCAGGAACTATGGTTGCCACCCCCCAGGGCCCCCGGGCCATTGACACCCTCAGCGTGGGAGATATTGTCTGGAGTAAGCGAGAAACAGGAGGGGAGCCGTTCGCTGCCGCTATTTCGGCTACACACGTTCGTACTGATCAGCCGATTTACCAGCTTAAGCTGAAAAACATCCGGGCAGATGGAGTTTCAGAGAGGGAAACGCTTCTGGTTACACCGGGCCACCCATTTTACGTTCCGGCACGACATGACTTTGTGCCGGTTATTCAGCTTAAATCAGGCGATTTGCTTCAGTCGTTAGGGGACGGTCCTACTGAGGGTGTCTCGACCAGCGTTGAGTCTCTGGAGTTGTTTCTGCCACAAGGAAAGACCTATAACTTGACCGTGGATGTTGGCCATACTTTTTATGTAGGTAAGTTGAAGACCTGGGTGCACAACGTTGGTCTGTGCGATATCAATGGCAAGCCTGTAGTGCCGAGGAATGCCAAAAATCTAGAAGGCGGGCCTCTGGAGAAAGCCGATAAGTTCAGTGGGCATTTTATGCTGGAGGGCGGGCCTGCCAACGGGGCTCTTTATCGTGCTGATAATAAAGGGAATATAACAAGTTATGCCGTTTATGATGATAAAGGTATGATTCTCAAACGGGTCGATGTGACGGGCGATTCACATGCAGGAATTCCCACGCCTCATGCTATTGACTATGGTCGTAACACATTGCCAGATGGATCGATCAGAGTACAATCTCCGTCGAGCAAGAAACCCCCGCGGGGCATCAGTGCAGAAGAAATTCCATGAAGATAATTAAGATTACAGACGCTGTCAGTTCGCCAAAATACGAGCGTTGGAAAAGCCAATGGGAGGATCAGTCCGAGTTGGATGAATTTTCTTATATTAGTGATGTTGTACACCCTGAAGATGCCTTGATGTTTTGCAAGGTCCTATTTCCAGATTTTGTTTTTCACGAATCAGGTGTGTTTCTGGAAAGCAGATTTACTGTTGAAGCATTCTCTAGTTGGATGGAAACTTGCAACAATGATGTGGTGGCGGTTGAAAAGGTGTTGAATCATATGCATCTGTATGATGTTTTTGGAGGTTGTAGGGAAAGGGTGGATGAGGCTGTTTATGAACAGCTGTGCAGGATTGTTGCTCAGTCATGGAGGATGGTGTTGCTGAGTAAATTTCCAGAAAAGAAATTTTGTGTGCACGCGATAGTGTCCGATCAGGAATATGGCCCAGTGGTTACTTTTTCTCAGGTCAGAGAGTAGTTTCTATGGATGCCTTCTAATTTATAGTTTTATACGGTGTTGCGGTCTCACGGACTGCATTTCCACGCGCGGTCCGCTGACTGTCTGAAATGCTCAGAAGAATCCTTGGAATAGGCAGTGATGCCGACAAAACGGGCAAATGATCCCGGCAGGTGCGCTGCATACTGAAACCAGGATTCACCCGGGGTATCGACGGGTTTAACCAACGTCTATCCCATGGCAGCAATTTACAGATAGGACCCGATCATGCAGCAGGATAATAGAGGCACATCAGAAAACGCATTCCAAGATCATCCAGGCTTCAGCCGCCGTAACGTTTTGATTGGCGGGGCGGTCATTGGGGCCGGTTTGAGTGTTGCACCGCTGTCCTGGGCAGCCTCACCGGATAGCGCAAAAGGCGCTGGCGGCTCAGTGAGCGGAACGCGAGTTACAAACAAGCGCAAGCTTGGTTCTCTGGAAGTCTCGGAACTCGGTGTCGGGTGCATGAACATCAGCGCCAATTATGGGGCGCCTGCTGGCAAAGAGCAGGGCATCAAGGTCATCCGCACGGCCCATGAGCAGGGCGTCACTTTTTTTGATACGGCCGAAGTGTATGGGCCGTATACCAATGAAGAATTGGTAGGTGAGGCGCTTTCCCCGTTTCGCAACGAGGTTGTCGTCGCGTCAAAATTCGGTTTCGACATGGATGCCGGCGGCGCACTCAATAGCCGCCCGGAACATATCAGGAAGGTGCTTGAGGACTCGCTGAAGCGGCTGCGCACCGACCGTATCGATCTCTACTATCAACACCGAGTCGATCCAAACGTACCGATCGAGGATGTTGCGGGTACGGTCCAGGACCTTATAAAAGAGGGCAAGGTATTGCACTTCGGTCTCTCGGAGGCAAGTGCAAGCACCATTCGCCGAGCGCATGCCGTTCAGCGTGTGACTGCGGTCCAAACCGAATACTCCGTCATGGAGAGAAGCGTCGAGCACAACGGAGTACTTGATACCTGTGAACAGCTGGGTATCGGTTTCGTGTGCTGGGGCCCGCTGGGCATGGGCTTTTTACCCGGCACACTGAATGCCAGTACACGGTTCGACGCCAACACCGATTTACGTTCCGGGTTTGAACGATTCACGCCTGAGAACCTGTCAGCAAACGAGCCGATCATTGCTTTGCTCAGGAAGTTCGCACAGGAAAAGCATGCCACTCCTGCCCAGATATCGCTGGCGTGGTTGCTCGCGCAGAAGCCCTGGATCGTCCCGATTCCAGGCACGCGCAAGCTCGATCACCTTCAAGAGAACCTGGCATCCGTCAACGTGAAGCTGACGGCCGCCGAACTGGTGGAAATGGATGCAGCTCTGGCAAAGCTAAAAGTGCACGGTGGTCGAATGAGCCCAATGCATATGCGTGCCGTCGACGTCACCCAGTGACCGTCAGAATTTGAAAGCCGCTGAAGGCGTCCAGTAGCGACTTTCCTCCAGCCGGCGCGTTTTGGCGCGGGGTAGAGAAGGGCGTCATTGATCAACCCATTTGTATCAGGTACTCAAATGAATCAGGTTACGCGTAAGGTGTTCGAGCCATTTGTGTTCGACAACGGAATCGAGTTGCGCAATCGCGTGGCGATGGCCCCCATGACAACGTGGGCCGGCAACGCGGACGGTACAGTCTCCGACGAGGAAATTGCTTATTACCAGCGTCGGGTAAACGGTGTCGGTCTGGTGATCACCGGTTGCACGCACGTGCTCGCCAACGGTATTGGATTCACCGACGAATTTGCAGCGTTCGACGATACATTCGTTCCCAGTCTCAAGCGATTGGCCAAGTCCGCGAAGAGCGGTGGTGCAACGGCAGTGCTGCAGTTGTTCCACGCAGGTAACAAGGCCGTTTCGGAGTTGGTGCCGGACGTTGTCAGCGCCAGCGCAGTGAGTATTGACGCTGGGCCGTTCAGCGTTTCCGCTACCCCGCGCGCAATGACCAAGGAAGAAATCCACGACGTTATCCAGGCGTTTGGTAAGGCGACGCGTCGTGCCATCGAGGCAGGATTTGATGGTATAGAACTGCACGGCGCCCATGGATTTCTGATTCAGAACTTCTTTTCTCCAAAGTTCAATCAGCGCGATGACGAGTGGGGCGGCTCACTCGAGAACCGTCTGCGTTTTCCATTGGCGGTTGTTCATGAGGTTCATCGAGTGATCAAGGCACACGCTGATCGACCGTTCCTGTTCGGCTATCGCATTTCGCCAGATGAATCTGGCGAAAATGGACTGCGCCTCGACGACACCTGCGTGCTTGTCGATGGACTGATCGAAAGCGGTATCGACTATCTCCACGTCTCCTTGGGAAGCGTGCTGGAAACGGTGCCTGTCGACGGACAGGGCGACCAGACCACGGCGAAGGTGATTCTGGATCATGTCGACGGACGCATTCCAGTGATTGCCGCCGGGCAAATCAAGACGCCCCGCCAAGCCGAGGAAGCGCTTGAACTCGGCCTGTCGCTCGTCGCGGTTGGACAGGGCCTCGTCATAAATCCTGACTGGGTGGAACTGGCAGAAAAAGGCCACGACGATCAGATTCAAACGGCGCTGAACCCGGCACGCGTTTCGCAGATCGCGATTCCGCCAAAACTGTGGGGCGTAATCGAGGCCACCACGGGTTGGTTCAAGCTCCAGGGCGCACCGTAACGTAGATTTGGCCGTGGTGCGCAGCTGCGAACCTCAGTCAGCGTGCCTCTGCCACATGGGCTCTAGGCTCATTTCTGACACCAGCCCCACCCTGAGAAAGGCAATCCCGCCGCTCCTCAATCTCCCGTATTTGAGATCGCTTGAATCGAGCAAAGATGCCACTCGATCGAGCAAACACAACCGCTCTGCATTTCACATACTCCCAAGGTGCCTCAAGACCTGCCTGCGCTGTAGGCAGGTGGCGGGTGTTTCTGTGGAAAGTCGAACATACAGGCGAGTAGCGATATGCAAAACAACAGCATCCGGTTTGCGTGCAATGGCTGCGGGATCTGCTGCAAGGGGCGGTTGGTTCCACTGACGTTGAACGAGACAAGGCAGTGGCTGGAAAGAGGGCATGAGGTCGCGATCATACTGGAGGCGTTTGAGCAATCCATTTGGACTGCTGGGCCGCAACAGTTTGCCCACGCCGCAGGACGTGCAGTCGCGGTGCCTTGCGGTAATTCCCATGTGCGGGCCGTTGCAGTGTTTGCGGGCAATGCACTGGTGCAATGTCAAAGCCTCGGTGATGACGGTCGTTGCGGTATCTACGAAGAGCGGCCGCTGGTGTGCCGTATATACCCGGCGGAAATCAATCCGTTCATTGCCCTTGATCCGGAAAACAAGATTTGCCCGCCCGAAGTCTGGGAGGAGGGTGAAGTGTTGTTTACAGATCGGATCGTTGATCCGGTTCTTGCTGATCAGATTGAACGCTCCCGCCAGGCTGACAGAGAGGATGCGCAGGCAAAATTTGCGCTGTGTGAAACCTTGGGGCTGAACGTGGCTGCATGGAAAGGAAATGCGCTGGCGGTGTACTTGCCAGATCGCCTGCAGCTCGCCGAGGCGATTGCCCGCTACGATGCTGGAAAAGTGGGGCCTGCTCGTTCCAACTGGAAGGTCCGCGTCGATGCTCCGGCGTTGCGCCAGCAGCTTCACCAGGTGGGCTTGGCGTTTGATGACCAGCTGCCAACTGACTACATTTTTCATGCGCTGTAGGTACCAGCCGTTCTGATTGATTCGGGCAGCTTTCATTTCTGAAATATATTGAAATATCTCGGTCTGCGGGGTTGATGTTGCTTGATAAGCGTTGAATCAAGCAATCAATCGCGTTGATCGGGCAAGAAGCGAGGTTCGTTGGGGCAGCATACTGAGGTCATGCTGATCAACGATGAAGGACCTCAAATGGCCTCTCTTCTGGCTCCCAGCACATTAAAGGACGCCTGGACCTGGTTGGTTTCGCACGATCCTTGCCGGCAAATTCCCGCTGGTCATTCCAGGCAGCGCTCGATCCGGGCGTTGCGAGCCCCCGCGCAGCGTATTCAACCGATTGTTCACATAGGTTTGAAAACTGGAAGTGTCGATGTGCTGTGTACTTCCGCGTAGCGCTTTGCGGTGTTTGCCGATGTGCGCTCCGTCGACCACCCGCGGTAAGTACTGAAAGTGCACGTCGGCCGTACGATAACTTTTTTGGAGAGCCTTCATGACCTGGTCAAGCCGAAACTGCGGGTTCAGTCACGTCGTTGAATTTACCGTCGACCCTATCCACATGCCGGAGCTGGTGGCGTCGTTGATGAGTCGTATTGAACACTTTACCTGCTCATGTCCAGGGTTCATCAGAGCGTGCGTGCAGGTGAGTGACGAAGGCGATCGCGCGCTCATGCAGCTTCTCTGGTCCTCCAGGCAACACGGGGAGCAAGCGCTGGAGAGGGCGCAACGCCTGGAGCTCGATCTGTTTCACATGGTGGGCCAACCGTCGGCCAAAGCGCTGCTCTTCAACTCCTTTAATGTCATCGCGCAGGTGCAAGCGCACCGCTTGTCGACGTAAGCAACACGAATGATTTTCAGGGGTGTCCCATGGATCCCATGATCGGTGAGCGAGCACGTGCCGCAACCGTGAGGATCACGCCTTTGGCTGGCGGTGCCTGATACTGACGGGCAGGGCATTTGCGGGTAGTTGTTCGTGCACATCGCCGAATGCGGCAATGCCCTTCATCAGTTTAAGCAGTTGAAATCGCTGAAACATAGGGTTACAAGCGCGCTACCTCCAAGTCTTTAATCAAAATAGGCAATATTGTCGTTTGATCAGGCAATTATCGCCAGATTCGAAGACCCATACTGAGGTCGATCTTCCGTCCGCCTAAAAGGCGTTGGTCCTCGGTTGAAGTATCGGTTTGAGACCCACCATGCAAAATCTTGACGTGCAGGTCATTCAGCAAGCCCTCAAGTGGATCGAGCAAGGCCATCAAGTGTGGTTGTGTACGGTCCTGGCAACCTTTGGCTCTGCGCCGCGTGGCCCTGGGTCTATGTTGGTCGCGTTATCGTCCGGTGCGTTCTGTGGCTCGCTGTCGGGTGGATGCGTGGAAGACGACTTTCTGCAACGGCTTGGTCGACATGAGTTTGACGACTTCAACCAGATTGTTCGTTATGGCGAGAGTGGACTGCCACCGTCGCGGGCGTTGCCTTGCGGCGGGGTTCTGGATGTCCTGGTAGAAAAATTCGAACCCGATTGCGCTGCGCAGGAGCACTTCGCGGTGTTGCTGCGCGCGCTGCAGGGGCAGCATCTGTTGGTTCGCCATATCGCCCTTGGAACGTGCCGTCGACACATTGAGGTCGGTGTGAGTGTCGACGCCATTGTCGCTGTAGACATTGATCAAGTGCGCATTCTCGTGGGGGCAGCCCGGCGCCTGCTGGTCGCAGGCCTCTCACCGGTGGCCGAGTTCTGTGCCAGTTTTGCATGCTCCCTGGGCTATGAAGTGATCGTGTGTGACCCGCGCGAAGAACTGACTTCAACGTTTGCCATGCCACACGTAAAGCTAATGAAGGTGATGCCCGCCAGCTATATTTCCCAAGGCGGATGCCATGCAGCGACGGCTGTTGTCGCCTTGACTCATGATCCTCGACTTGACGACCTGACCTTGCTCGAAGCCGTCAGGACACCCGCATTTTATATCGGCGCCATGGGCTCCCGGCGCACCAGTGAAAAGCGCTTGGAAAGGGTCAGACGAATCGGCGGGCTGGACGATGATGCGCTTGATCGCATCCATGCGCCGATCGGACTCAAACTGGGAAGCAAGACCCCGGCAGAGATCGCACTTGCGGTCATGGCCGATGTTGTTCGGGTGAGTAACGGCGTGAGCCGTGCCCATCTCTAAGTCTGGTTTTTTTGGGATTTGAATGTGAATAGCGATGTGTCAAACGACCAAGTCATGACTGATATCACGCGTCTCGCCAGATCGGTTAGCCAGCTGGTACCGGGCGATGGTGACCGCATCACCGACATTCCCGGCCTGAGCCTGCATCGGCGTAAAGCCGTTACGGCGCCCATGCACTGTATCTACGGCCTGGGAATTGGCGTGACCTTGCAAGGCGGCAAGCAGGTGATCGTCGGCAGTGAAGTACTCCCCTATACGCCCGGCGAGTCGATGGTGACCAGTGTCGATCTCCCGGTCACTTCCCATGTCACTCAAGCCAGCGTGCTCAAGCCATTCCTCGGCATGATGCTGGCACTCGACAGCACCACCGTGACGCAGGTCGCCGAGCGCATGCGGTTATCGCAGCGTATGCGAGATGACGCGTTTCGTCCCGTGACCGTACAGCCTTTGGATGTGGGGGTGCTGGATGCGCTGAGGCGCTTGGTGGACCTGCTCAAAGAGCCCCACTGGATTGAGACCCTCGCTCCGCTGATCAAGGAAGAGATCATTGCCCGGCTGTTAAACGGAACCCATGGCCCGCAGTTGCTGCATGTCATTGCTGCCGGTTCACCCAGTCAGCAAATTGCCAAGACATTAGCCTGGCTCAAAGTTAATTTCCGTCAGACGTTGCGCATGGATGATCTGGCGGCACAAGCGCATATGAGTCCTTCCACGTTTCGCCAACACTTTCGAGCCGTGACCGGAATGAGCCCGCTGCAGTATCAGAAGCAGTTACGGCTACAAGCAGCTCGACAGTTGATGCTCAGCCAGAATATCGATGCAAGCAGTGCGGGCGGGCTGGTGGGGTATGAAAGCTCATCGCAGTTCAGCCGCGAATACAGTCGCCTGTTCGGAGAACCACCTCAGCGCGACATCAAGCGGATTCGCCTGTGACGGAATCAGTGGCGTGTGAGAGGAGCCTCTAACCAGGACGTTTGCAGCGTCCTGTTCGGCTCCCTCGCACGTATCCACTGGCAGGCACATAACCCCCCTCATTTCTCCCGGCCAACGCCCCCACCTCGAACCGCTGGGTGACGTTGACGGGATCTGGCTTCGCTTCGTCGATTTATGCCAGCTTGAAAGGCAGTTCGCGTATTGGCTTACCCGTCAGACTGGCAATGGCGTTTGCAAAAGCGGGGGCCAGTGCCGGCAAGCCAGGCTCGCCCATGCCTGTGGGCGGTTCGGCGCTTGGCACTATATGGACCGCGAACTCGGGCATGTCGGTGATGCGCGGAACGCTGAAGTCTGCAAAGTTGCTTTGCTGCACGACGCCGTCTTTCAGGGTGATGGCATTGCCTGGCAAACACATCGACAAGCCAATCAGCGCCGCGCCTTGCACTTGGGCCTCAACGCTGCGTGGGTTGACAACCAGGTTGCAATGGACACCGGCGGTCACGTGGTGCAGCACCGGGCGACCGTTCTGCACTGAGGCTTCCACCACATAAGCCACTACCGAACTGAAACACTCATGGACCGCAACGCCCCACGCGTGTCCGGCAGGCAGTTGACGTGTGCCATACCCGCTCTTGTCCACCGCTAATTGCAGCGCTTCGCGATGGCGCGGGCTTTGCTCGCCAAACAGCTTCATTCGGTATGCCACCGGGTCTTGCTTCGTCGTTCGCGCAATCTCGTCGAGCAATGTCTCCATCACAAAGGCGGTGTGGGTAGAGCCCACGCTGCGCCACCACAGCACGGGTACGTTGAGCTTGGGATGGTGGACTGTCAGCCGCATCGGTAGGGGATAAGGGTCACGCATGCCTTCTGTCGCCGTCGGGTCAATGCCGTTCTTAATCTGGCCTCCAAACATCGTGTCGGTAAGGATCGATTGCCCGATCAAGACATGGTCCCACGCCACCACCGTGCCGCTGTCGTCAAAGCCTATACGCGCGCGATGCAGGTGCATGGGGCGGTAATAGCCGCCCTTGATATCGTCTTCGCGGCTCCAGAGAGTCCGTATGGGAACATTCAGCCCAACTGACCGTGCGGCTTTAGCGACTTCACACGCCTGCACGATGAAATCACTGGTGGGCACGCCACGCCGGCCAAAACCACCGCCGGCCGTTTGCACGTTGATTTGAATGTGCTCGGGTTTCAGATTCAGTACCTTGGCCGCTGCGGCACTGTCACCCCCCGGAAACTGAGTGCCAACCCACAGTTGTGCGCCCTTATCGGAAATCTGCACGGTGCAGTTCAGCGGTTCCATGGGCGCATGAGCCAGGAAGGGAAATACGAACTCTGCCTCCAATTGATGCTTGGCTGTAGCAAGCGGTGCCATGTCGGCGTCAAAGTGGACCAAGCCCGGTTGACCCACTAACGCCCGGTACTGGATCAGTTGCTGTTCGCTGTCTACCTTCTCGACGGTGGCCAAGTCCCATTGCAGCTTCAATGCGTCGCGTCCAAGCTTCGCCTGCCAGTAGCCATCGGCAATCACCGCGACACCTTCGGCGCCGCCGTCCAGAGGTACTCGCAACGCGGCTTTTACCCCCTTAATTGCGCGTGCGGCGCTGTCATCCAGAGAGGCGATTTTTGCACCGAACACCGGTGGGCGCGCAACGACGGCAGTGAGCTGTCCGGGCAAGTGCATGTCGATGCCGAAATCCTGCTGGCCACTGCTCTTGGCCTTGGCATCGATGCGCGTAGTGGCCTGGCCAATGATGCGGAAATCCCTGGGATCCTTGAGCGTGACCTTGTCGGGCACGGGCAACGCCATTGCAGCCTCTGCCAGTTCCCCGTAACTCGCTTTAAGGCCTGCCGGGCCAAGCACCATGCCCGCTTGAGTGCTAAGGCGTGTGACGTCCACGTTCCAGCGTGCGGCCGCTGCCGCGAGCAGCATGGCCCGAGCGCGCGCACCCAGTTCGCGGTACTGGGTGTAGCTGTTTTTGATCGAATTGGAGCCGCCGGTGAGGTGCATGCCGAAGACCGGGTCCTGGTAGGCCGTGTTGTTATTGCCGTTGCGGCTACGCACGAGGCTCCAGTCGGCATCGAGTTCCTCAGCGAGAATCATCGGCAGTCCGGTCTGAACGCCCTGACCGAACTCCAGCCGGTTGATCGTTACAGTGACCTGTCCGCTGGAGTCGATCTGCACGAATGCAGAGGGTTGCTGACTCGGTTTGAGCAGCGCAGCGTCATCGCCAGTGGCTTCCTGCGCCAGCGCCAAGTGCGGAAAGGCACCCAGAGCCAGGCCGCCAATCCCGACGATTTTGAGGAAACTACGGCGTGGAAGTGTGAAGGCACCGTCGGCTTGGTCGCGTTCGAGTAGGTGTTGCAGGGAACGCGGAAGCTCTTGGGAAAAGATGTCGTTCAGCATGGTGAGCTCCGGTCAGGCAAGGACTTTAGCGGCATCCGCCACCGCCGCGCGAATACGGGCGTAGGTACCGCAGCGGCAAATATTGCCCGCCATGGCTGAATCGATCTCGGCAGCGGTGGGTTGCTTGCCTTTGGGTTGGGCTTTTAGAAAAGCCGTCGCGCTCATGATTTGACCGCTCTGGCAGTAGCCACATTGCGCCACGTCGTGCTTGACCCAAGCCTCATGCACGGCAGCACCGACCGGGTCGCTGCCATTTGTCGCCGCTTCGATGGTGGTGATCATGCGACCCTCGGCCGCTGCTATTGGCGTCACACAGGATCGAATGGCCTGACCATCCAGGTGAACAGTGCAGGCGCCGCACAGCGCCACGCCGCAGCCAAACTTAGTGCCGGTCATCCCCAAGGTGTCACGCAGGGTCCAGAGAATGGGGGTGCTGGGATCTACGTCAACCGTGTATTCACGGCCATTGATGGTGAGGACGCTCATGATAGGACAGCTCTCCGGAATGTGTGAGCAGCAGCTTGCTCTTAATAACGGCTAACTATAGAGCTGTGCCTGCGGGCCTGATTGCACAATCCGAGCAAATAATTGCCCAATCATTGACCTTGCTGTGCGCTGAGTTGCACCGGGTCGGTTTCGATAAGCGTTCTGGACACGATCATCGACTTTGTCGTATTCACGTATTTCTGAAAATGGGCAGATGCGATGTGGCTTTTGTAGGCCGCTTCGTTTGCATAGATTTCGAAGAAGTGAAGGCGGTTCGGGTGGTCCTTTTCCGCCACCGAATAAATCGCCAGCACGCCTGGCTCAAGGCGAACAGAGTCAGCCATTTCCTCCTTGACCGCCGTTTGGTAAGCCGCCAACTGAGCAGGGTCTATCACGAGCTGTGCAATGCGCACGACTTTTTCGGTCGGCTCGGCGGCCAACACCGAACCTACCCAAATGCATCCAGCTACAACAGCTATACGCAGGACTGACATGTGCATTTATTCCAGATGGCTACTCATGTTGCGTTCTCGGGACGTTGAGCAAGCCTGGGGGCATCCTTTTCAAGCCATCCAAAGCATGCCCTCAGATGTGCCCCCAATGTAGCAATCCACTGGAAGTGAATGGAGCTCCATGGTTTGTGGAAAGGCAGAAATGATCAGCCGCACAGCCTGCCAGACGTCGCCTAAAGACTCTCAGGGTCGCCAAAAAACATCTGAATCCGCGATCGCAACCACCGCTCCCCCGGGTCATTATCCTGCGAACCACGCCACGCCATGTGCAGTTCAAAGCTGCGCACCGGCAGCGGCGGGTCTTCCGCGCGTAAGCCGCCCGCCGAGGTCAAGGCCTCGGCCGCGTAGTCCGGCACGGTCGCCAAGATATCCGTTCCCGCGAGCAATGTGCCGAGGCCGTTGAATTGCGGCACGGCCAGTACCACGTGGCGTTTGCGGTCGAGTTTTTCCAGTTCTTCATCGATGAAGCCGCTCAGGTCGCCTGCGAAGGACACCAGGGCGTGGGGGCGGGCGCAGAAGTCGTCGAGGCTCAGGGAGCCCGGTACGCTGTCGGCGCGCAGCAGTTTCGGCAGGCTGCGGCGCAGTACTTTGCGCTTGGCGTTGGCCGGGAGGTCGGCGGTGTAGCTGACGCCGATGGAGATCTCGCCGGAGGCCAGCAGGCCGGGCATCAGGATGTAGTTGACGCGGCGTACTACCAGGACGATGCCGGGGGCCTCGGCGCGCAGGCGCTTGAGCAGTTGCGGCAGCAGGGCGAATTCGACGTCGTCGGACAGGCCGATGCGGAACACGGCAGTGCTGGTGGCCGGGTCGAATTCGGCGGCGCGGCTGACGGCGGTGGAAATCGAGTCCAGGGCCGGGGAGAGCAGGGCGAAGATTTCGACCGCTCGGGCCGACGGTTCCATGCTGCGGCCGGTGCGCACGAACAGGGGGTCGTCAAACAACCCTCGCAGGCGTGACAACGCCGCGCTGATGGCCGGCTGACCGAGGAACAGTTTCTCGGCTGCGCGGGTCACGCTGCGCTCATGCATCAAGGTTTCGAATACGATCAAGAGGTTAAGGTCGACACGACGCAGGTCGTTACGGTTCATCTTGTGTCCTGGAAGAGTCAGCAAACTTGACGAGAGCAGCCATATAAGAAGAATGACCGGCATGAATCTTACGGGTAAAGGCTGTTACTCTGCACAGGAAAATTGAGTTTTCTTACAAGCTCTGAGGCCTATTCCTCAGTTGCGGAATCAATGACAGGCATGTCGACTATTAATGGCGACCGGTGGTCTTACCCGGAAAGCCCAGATAGAGTTCATGGCATTAGAGGTTACTTTGACGAGGTTTGCGATGTCCCGCACGATCCGTTTTCACAAGTTTGGTCCGGCCGAGGTGCTCAAATGCGAAGAGCATGCAGCCGCGCAGCCCGCACCGGGCGAAGTGCAGGTGCGTGTCGAAGCGATTGGCATCAGCTGGTATGACATTCTGTGGCGCCAGAACCTGGCGTCTTCCCATGCACGCTTGCCGTCCGGCCTCGGCCATGAGATGGCAGGAGTCGTGGTCGCTGTCGGCGATGACGTGGATGATTTGGCAGTGGGCGACAAGGTGGCCAGTTTTCCGGCCGAGAGTCCCAATGATTACCCGGTGTATGGCGAACAGATCGTCCTGCCCCGTTCGGCCCTGACCCGCTATCCGGATGTCCTGAGCCCGATTGAAGCCAGCGTGCACTACACGCCGCTGCTGATTGCCTACTTTGCCTATGTGGATCTGGCGCGGGTCAAGCCTGGGCAGTTTGCACTGGTGACTGACGCCAGCCACTGCGCCGGCCCATCTTTCGTACAGCTGGGCAAGGCCCTGGGCGTACGGGTGATTGCCGCCACCAAGGACAGCGAAGAGCGCGAGTACCTACTGTCCCTCGGGGCAGAGAAGGTCATCGTCACCGAAGAGCAGGACCTGCTGATGCAAATCAACAAGTTCACTGATAACCGTGGCGTCGACGTGGTGTTCGACGGCCTGGGCGGCCCGCAGATGTCGCTGCTCGGCGATGTGCTGGCACCGCGTGGCAGCCTGGTACTGTATGGCTTGCAGGGCGGTAACCAGACGCCATTCCCGGCGTGTGCAGCGTTTCAAAAGAACATTCAGTTCTTTGTGCATTGCATCGGCAACTTCACTGGCAAGCCTGAGCTGGGCATTATCCAGGACCAGGTGGCCTTGCAGCGGGCCCTGCGCGATATCAACCAATTGACCGCCGACCGGGTGCTGGTGCCGCTTAAAACCACGGTGTTTCCGTTCAGTCAGTTTGTGGAAGCACACCGTTATATGGATGAATGCCCTTGCCGCGAGCGGGTTGCGTTGCAGGTTGAAGCTGTTTAAGCCGTAGGAAGATTCGCAAACGACGATGGCGCATGAGGCAAATGCGCCATTTGGCAGGGCTGATCCTGCACCGCCCATCAGGTGCCTGTCTGGCCCCTTAGCCCCTGGACCTCACCTTTTTCCCTGACGCCGCCCTGAATTCCAGCGCGGCGTCTTTGTGTGTGCGTTTTTTACGTGCCGGCCGTCATTCATCTGCACTGGTTTTCGGCGTTGTTCTGTATCTATTAATCATTATCCCAGCACTGATAATTACGCCTTCACCTTCATCTCAAGGAATGAGCAATGAATGAATATCCGGCACTACTGTCGCGAGGGGCCGACACTAAAGGCGCAGCTTCCCTGTGGCCTCAGAGCATTAACAATGGGCGTATAAAGCTGCAATCCAGGAAAAGGGAAAGTTGCTGGGTTTATGTGTCGGACATTTCCTTTAATGGTGGGTTAAGAATCTGCAAGGACCTGTCGGAAAGATCCTAGGGTCGTGGCTGAATGCATTTTTATCCCGTAAATCCGGCGCTCTGGCGCGTCCATGGCTTTGGGGGCTTCCCGGCGGCATCGGTGTTGTTTTGTTGCGCGGTGCTAATGTCTAGTCATCGGCGCACAAGTCTGTGTGCAGTTTTCTTACACGCGTAATAGGTCGAGCAAGTACTGTCAGCAGTTGCTTGGAACGGATATTTAAACTCAGGTAGTAGAACGATGAGCACTATTCACGAACAGGCTATGAACTATGTTTACCAGCAAGTTCTGCAACGTTTGATTGGCTACTTTAATCGCGCAGAGCGAACGGCACTCCAGTTGCTGGTCCAACGAATCGTTGTGGCGGCGGGCGGTATGGAACAGGTCGGGGATTACAAGGTGCTGGTGGCCCATGGGGGAGGTGAAGCGAGCACCTACACCCTGGCGTTGTTGCGTGCCGCGCAACTGACCATCGCCGGTCGCGCCCCCCGCACCTTTCACTTGCGGGTCGCGACGCTGCGCCATGCCGGGATGACCGAAGGCCGGCTCGACAGCCTTAACCTGGGCTATGGCCGCTTGTTTCTCCACGATGATCCCAGGGTTGAGTTACTGATGGTGGAAAACCAGGAAGTATTGCCCTTCAACCACCTGCGGCCCGCCTCTGCCGTCGGGCGGGAGATCAGCCAACGCAACATGCTGATGATCGGCCACGTGACTTCGGGTGATTGCCGCGCAACCTTGTGCAATGACACCTACTTGGCACTCGGCGATTTCTATCAGCGCGTTACCACCTGCAATGGTGGGGTGCATGCCGTGGTCAACGGCGACTCATTGCGCAAGCAAAGTCAGTTTCTGGCGTGGCTGAAAAAAACCGCCCAAGGCGCGGGGCTTGCCATCCCACCCAATTGGCCGGTGTCGCTCACGGGCCTGTTTGCGCGCATGGAGGAATGGAGCGCTGGCTATTACCGCGATGTGTATGGCGAGCATTATGTTGCGAGTGACAACCCCAGCAGGGCCGGCCATCGTCACTTGGCCTACATCGGCATTGCCGATCTGCTGGCGGATGTCGACACACAGCAGTCGCCGATGCTCAACGAGTTCATGGCCTATGCGCCCGACCCATTGGGCTTTCATTTCAGCCATCCGAGCTACTCCAGCCCACAGCTGATGGCGCACCTGCGAGGCTTGCAGGCTCAATGCTTGCGCGATCTTGACTATGAGGACGGCGTGCGAGGTTTTGTCCATCAGGCTTCCCAACGCATGCGCAGCGTGCAGGTGCCCGAAGAGTTGCTCGCGCGGGCTCAGAGCAGTGAAGGGCGCATCCAATCCAGAACCTACGCGCAGCACTACTTTGGCCTGGATGAAACACAGCTGATCTGCCTGCTGTTTTCTCCGTTTATCCATCATGGTGAGCGGCTGGAAGGCTATCTGCGCCAATGCCACCCGGGCATGCTCGTGGCCCTGCCAGAACTGCACAAGGTCCTGCAGGGCAAGCCGTCCGCCGAGATGTTGCAGCAGTGGGTCATCGATACCAGCGGCTTGCCGATGCCGCTGGTGCAACACCTGTACCGCAAGCGGCCGCTGATCGCTGGGAGCGGCAAAACAACCCACAGTGCGGGGGCCATGACTCGCGGCAGCGCGCAGGCCTGTCAATTGTCCGGGCGATGACACTGCGCGGCGCACGGCAGGCGGACTTCGCGTACCAGGCGGTTTATCGCTACATGATCACGCTGATCAACGAAGTGAGCACCAATGCCCGGGTAAAGCTGCCCTCCCTGCGGCAGTTGGCGGGGCGCCTGAATGTGTCGATCTCGACGGTACAGTACGCATACTCACTGCTGGAAAAGGAGGGCCGGGTCTACTCGGTGGCCAAGTCGGGCTATTACGCCTGGCCGCTGTCTTCAAACCCACAGGCGTGGGCCGGTGGAGATCTGCTCGACCGGCTCTACGCCGCAGCGCGCAGGCCGGGCATGGTGGTGCTCAGTGGCGATGAACCCGCGTTGCTGGCTTCGCTGGACAGCAGCCTGTTACGCCTCGAGCGAGAGTTGGTGCGCCAGTACCCACAGCATCTGCAACCCTGGTCCCAGCCTTGCGGTGTGTGGGAACTGCGCGCAGTGCTGGCGGCACGCTATACCTCGTCGCCGACGCGTTGTTGGCATGCCGATGACGTGTACATCGGAGCCGACCTGCGCGGTGTGCTGCACATTCTCATCGATGTACTGGGCCTGAGGGGGACCACGGTGATTGTCGAATCACCCTGTGACTGGTTGGTCCTGCGCCTGCTCCAGGATGCGGGGGTGCGCATCATCGAATTGCCCTGGATGCCGGACGGTCGCCTGGACCTGGTCAGCCTTGACCGCGTGTTAGCCAACGAACCGGTGCACCTGGTGCTGCTGTCATCAAAGGTCAGCCTGCCGGCAGGGGGTGTGATGCCGCACCACGACCGCCTGGCCGTTGCACAAATGCTGGATCACTACGGTTGCTGGCTGCTGGAGAACGACACCTTTGGCGAACTGGGATTCAATCATCAACAGCCAGCACTCCGGGAGCTGGTGAACCCTGAGCGGCTCATGGTGTTTTCTTCGTTCGAGAAGATCCTGGGTTCGGAAGCGCCTTATGGTTATCTGCTGTCCCGGCGCATGAGCAGTGAATTACAGCGCCAGTTCCTGCTGCGCGCCTTTCGTTTGTCGTCGATCCGCCAGCGCGCGATTGCGCGCCTGTATCAAAGCGGGCGAATCGACCAGCACCTGCGTGCATTGCGCCGAGACTTACATGAGCAGGCGCAGGCGATGAGCCAACGGTTGGACCAGCATCTGGAGGGACAGGTGAGCTTCAGTGCACCCGCTGCCGGGGCGACGTTCTGGTTGCACTCAACGCACCCGGTGGACATGCGCCAGGTATTCCAGCGGCTGCTCGGCCAGCAGGTGGTGATTGCGCCCGGTGAACTGTTCAGCGTCAGCGGCCTGCATCAACAGGATTTTCGCCTGAGCCTGACCTTTCATGGGCAGCCGGACCTCGATGCTGCCTTGGCGGCCATCGGCGAGGCGCTGCATCAGGCCCGGATGGGATGATTGCGTGAAGTTTCTCTCACTGTTGTAGGATCGATACCGTCGCGCAGGAGTCCAACTCTCAGTAAACTGCCGTTTTTTTCCCGAATCCTTCTTTCCGAGGTTTATGCATGACAATCAGTCCTTTTGCGGGCAAGCCGGCGCCAGCCCAGTTGCTGGTGGATATCCCGCGACTGGTTACGGCCTACTACACCGGCCAGCCTGATGCAGCAATCTCCACCCAGCGCGTGGCGTTCGGTACCTCCGGTCACCGTGGCAGCTCGTTTGAACTGAGCTTCAACGAATGGCATGTACTCGCCATCAGCCAAGCTATCTGCCTGTATCGCGAAGCCCAGGGCATCAATGGCCCGCTGTTTGTCGGCCTGGATACTCACGCGTTGTCGACACCTGCCGGTGCCAGCGCCCTGGAAGTGCTGGCCGCCAATGGCGTGCACGTGATGCTGGCGCAAGGCGATGAATACACGCCGACTCCGGCGATTTCCCACGCCATCATCTGCTACAACCGTGGCCGCACCAGCGGCCTGGCCGACGGCATCGTCATCACGCCGTCGCACAACCCGCCGCAGAGTGGCGGCTACAAGTACAACCCGCCCAATGGCGGCCCGGCCGACACCCACGTCACCAAGTGGATCGAAGCCAAGGCCAATGAGCTGCTGGCCAATAAACTGGCGGGGGTCAAGCGCGTCACCCACGCCCAGGCACTCAAGGCCGATACCACCCATCGCCATGACTACCTCAACAGCTATGTGGCTGATCTGGTCAATGTGATCGACATGGACGCCATCCGCAGTGCCGACCTGCGCCTGGGCGTAGACCCGCTGGGCGGAGCAGGGGTGCGCTACTGGTCGGCGATCGCCGAGCATTACCGCCTGAATCTGGACGTGGTGAACACCGAAGTCGACGCCACCTTCCGCTTCATGAGCGTCGACTGGGACGGCCAGATCCGCATGGACCCGTCCTCCAGCTACGCCATGCAGGGCCTGATCGGTCTCAAGGAACGCTTCGACGTGGCATTCGCCTGCGACCCGGACCACGACCGCCACGGCATCGTCACGCCGTCCGGTGGCCTGTTGGCACCGAACAACTACCTGGCCGTGTCCATCGACTATCTGTTCCAGAACCGTCCTGACTGGCGCGCCGATGCTGCCGTGGGCAAGACCGTGGTCAGCAGCGGCTTGATCGATCGCGTCGCGGCGCGCATTGGCCGTCGCCTGTACGAAGTGCCGGTCGGCTTCAAGTGGTTCGCCGACGGCCTCTTCGAAGGCTCGTTGGGCTTTGGCGGCGAAGAAAGCGCCGGCGCCTCGTTCCTGCGCAAGGATGGCACCGTCTGGAGCACGGACAAGGACGGCCTGATCCCGGCACTGCTGGCTGCAGAAATGACCTCGCGCAAAGGTCAGGACCCGAGCCAGATTTACCGTGGCCTGACTGACGCCCTGGGCGAACCGTTCGCGATTCGTGTCGACGCCAAGGCCACACCGGCGCAGAAAGCCTTGCTGGGCAAGCTGTCGCCGGATCAGGTGACGTCCACCGAGTTGGCCGGGGAAAGCATCCAGCAGATCCTCAGCCATGCGCCGGGTAACAACCAGGCAATCGGCGGGTTGAAGGTGATGACCGAAAACGGCTGGTTCGCTGCACGGCCATCGGGCACCGAGGATATCTACAAGATCTACGCCGAGAGCTTTATTGGCGAAGACCACCTCAAGCAATTGGTGGAAGAGGCGCAGGTGCTGGTAGACGGCGCTATCAGCCAGTAACCCATTGTAGGAGCCCGGCTTGCCGGCGGTGGCGTTCGTAAGATCGCTATCGCCGGCAAGCCGGGCTCCTACAAAGTTAAGCGAGGTCAACCAAGACAATCTCGCTGTCTTCAATCGCGGTTACCCGCAACACCTGTTCATCCTCTACGGCGACACCGTCTCGCGCTTGCGCACGCACGCCGTTGACTTCAATCACGCCCGTCGCCGGTACCAGGTACGCACGGCGTCCGCTGTCCAGCCGGTATTCAGCACTTTCCCCGGCTTTCAGGTTCGCGGCCACCAGGCGTGCATCCGCACGAATGCGCAGGCTTTCGCTGTCCCCGGCCTTGCCACTGGCCAGCATCACAAAACCTTCGCGATCCCCCTTGGGAAACGGCTTGGCGCCCCACGAAGGCGGCAGACCGGCTTCATTCGGAATGATCCAGATCTGGAAGATCTTGGTTGGCGTCTCTTCCAGGTTGTACTCGCTGTGGGCGATCCCGGTGCCGGCGCTCATCACCTGCACGTCACCGGCTTCGGTGCGGCCTCTGTTGCCGAGGTTGTCGGCGTGGCTGATCGCCCCTTCGCGCACGTAGGTGATGATCTCCATATCGCGGTGCGGATGCTGCGGGAAGCCGGTGCCCGGCGCAATGATGTCGTCGTTCCATACTCGCAGGTTGCCCCAGTGCATGCGCTTGGGGTCGTGGTATTCAGCGAATGAGAAGTGGTGATGGGCGTCAAGCCAGCCATAGTGGGCGCCGCCCAGGGAATTGAAAGGTCGAAGTTCAAGCATGATCGTCTCCTGTGGATGGCGCCTATGATCCTGCAGCTCATGATCGATAAAAAGCCGGAAATATGCCTGATTCCTATCAGTCGATTAGATGAGTTGGTGGCGTTTTGACTTTCAGTTCATCGCCTAACTGCATGACAGCAAAGCAATTGGCTGGAACTCAACGTCGATTCCGGCGACCATGGCGCACTTGTCTGAACCCAGCTCATCGCAGGAGTCCGCGTGTCGCAACAAAAGCCTGATCTTCCTCCCGAACTGCGCCCCTTGGCCGAAATGCCGCTATTGAAACGCCTGGCCGCGCGCCTGTTTGGCCATGGCTTGACCCGTTTGCGCGCTCAGCACCGGTTTTCCTGGTTGCACGGGCAGGCCGACGGTTTTCGCAGTGGGCATGAGGCAGGTGTGGAGTACGGCTACCGCGAGGGCAAGGCCGATGGCATCGAGGAAGGCCGGCAAGTCCTGCTGATTCGCGACTTCCGCCCGGATGAGCACCGAGCGCCGGGTGTGGATGACAGCCTCTTCGATGATTGGCGCCTGCCGCTGACGGCCGAGTTGAAGAAACGCATCAAGGCTGACGTTGCGCGGTTGCTGCCGGCCCACGCGCAGCCAAGCGCTGCACAGTGGAAGATGATCTTCAGCGATACGCCTTCAACCTCAGTGATAGCCGGCGCCGGTGCGGGCAAATCCACCTCCCTGGTGCTGCGTATTTTGCTCCTTACCCATTACCTGGGCTTCGAGCTGAGCTCAATGACGGTGGTGACCTTTACCCGTGAGTCGCGCAAAGACTTCATCAACAAGCTCATGGAAATTCTCAGCCTGTGGGGCCAACCCCTTGGCATGAAAGAAGCGCAGGCCGTGGTGCGAACCTTTCACTCGCGCATCCTGCCGATGGTGCGCAGCCTGCCGGGCTTTGAGCGCCTGCAAGCGTTCGAAAACCTCAGTGCAGGCTTTGAGGATATCGACAGCAACCCCTTTGACCTGCGCATCAACGACGCCCAACGCCAGCAGATGAACGCCTGTTACCACCGCCTGCACGGCCAGCATGCGCGCTTTCGCGAGCTGATAGCGCCGCTGGCACGCCAGGGCCTGCAGCTCAAGGAACTGGAGCGCGAGCATCCCGATGTGCAAAAGCGCGTGGCCGTGACCGAACTGGCGGCCAAGCGCGATGAAGAACTGTGCGATCTGATCGAAGACCTGTGGTTCCGCGTGGGTGCGTGGCCGATCAAGGGCATCGAGCCCAATCGCCAGACCCTGGAGATCAACGGCGCGCAGTTTCACTGCCATGGCTATATACCGGAGCTGGACGCCTGGGTGGTGCTGGGCTTTGACTCAAGGGAAAACGCCCAGATCAGCCGGCCAAATTCAAAATTGTCCGTACGGGCAGAATGGGCGGTAAAGCGCACCCTTTTTCAAGCTTTCTGTCGTAAGCCACTGATATGGCTCGATAGTTATGAATCTTCAAAGCGGCTCTTAAGCAGTTTGGCCGGTGATGCCAGCGCCGGGCCAGGCTTTGATTACAAGGTTAAGGGCGAACTCGCCTCTGCGCCGTTGCTGGACAGCTTTGTGATGGCGGCCGGGTTTATCGAAAACCTGGGGCTGGACGTGCCCACTGCGGTTGGGCAGATGAGCTTTGCCAAGGACGACCCGGACCGGTTCTTCTTCGAAGCGCTGAGCATCTTCTGGAAGGCCCTGGAAGATCACCTGTTGGACCAGTCGCCACCGATCATGACCTACAACCGCATGTTTTCGCTGTTCGGCGAAAACACCCCGGAAAACCTCAAGATGCTCAGTGATCCGCTGTTGCGGCCGCTGTCGCATTTGATGATCGACGAGTTCCAGGATGTCTCGCCGCAGATTGTCTCGTGGATCCGCGCCAGCCTGCGCGAGATTCGCAGTCGCGGCCCGGCCATGCACGTCGGGCGCGGTGCCCAGCGCTCGTCGCTGCTGTGCGTGGGGGATGACTGGCAGTCGATCTACGGCTGGCGCGGGAGTTCGCCCAAGTACTTCATGGCGTTCAACCAGGAATTCCCGTCACCCGCCACCACTCGCGTGATGCTTGGGGAGAACTACCGCAGCCATCAACACATCATCGACGCCGCCGAGCACATTGTGCGGGCGGCACCCGCCATCCCCGGCAAGAAGGCCAAGGCCAGCGGGGCGCCCAAGGATTTGGTGCCCGTCAAGGTGCTGGAGCGCGATGATGCCGCATTGGGGCGGCAGTTGCAGGCGCACTACCAGCGCGGCGAATCAGTGTTAATGCTTTATCGAAAAAGTAGCGATAAGTTACTGATTCAAGAGCATATTCAGTCTGTAGTTAATGTGGATTCTAGCTTGCCACCCCAGGCGCGCAGGCTAAAGCAACTGACCTATCACAGTGCCAAGGGGCTGCAGGCGGACGCGGTATTTCTGCTTGGGGATTGCCAACACGTGACCAGCTCACCGTACAAGAACCAGGTGTACCGCATGGCTGGCCTGGGCAAGGACGGTGACAGCGAGCCGTACGACACTGCGCAAAAGGACGAAGTGTTGCGCCTGGCCTACGTGGGCATTACCCGGGCGGTGAGCCATTGCTATTGGTACGTGGAAAAGCCCGAAGGCCAGGCGGTGAATGTGCCGAAAGCGTCAGAGCGGGTGGATGGCAGGAAAGCCTTCTTCGACGACCAACGAACCCCACTGTAGGAGCCGACTTGCCGGCCATGAGGTCCGGGAAAGACGTGGTGCTCCTGCGAAGCCAGCGCCTACGGAGGTCGGCTCAGGCCCGCAGGGACTGCGGCGGCACAAACGACTCCAATTCATCCTCCACCGCCTCGATAATCCGCTCTACATCGGCGGCGTTCATCACGGTGGCGCAGGGGATGCCGGCGATGGCGATCAGGGTTTCACCGCTGGCACGGTCGAACAGGCGGACGATCATGCTGCCGGGCGCATCCATGCTGCCCTCGAAGCCCATCGGATGAAAATGCCAGCGCATCAGTTGGCAGGCGTTGGGGAACGTCACTTTGTTCATGTTGCCCACCTTGTTCATTGAGCGCTTCCTTTAGCTCGCGGCAGGGGGCCATGACCTTCACTGGTCTTGGCATCGAAGAGCTTAAAAATAGCATCCGTGCGCAGCCGCAAGGTGAGTTTTTTGCCTCCGTTCGGCGGTTGTTTTCGATAAGTTTGATGTGGATCATGTCCTACTTGAAAGTGGGCAAAAGGCCATTAGTCAGAAGTTCCAATTGGCCATTGATGGCCTTGGCAAAATTCGGCAATCTCCACGGTTTACCCGCCATAGAGCCGCCCATGCCCGACATCGCCCTGGACGATGACTCCCAGCACTCCCACGCCACACGCGAGCTGGTGCTGCGCCATCACCTGTGTTGGCGCCACCGGGACCTGGAGGGCGTGATGTCCTACTACCACCCGGATATCCAGTACCACGACTTCTTCCAGAACCGTGTCGTCGGTTTCGCCGACTTGCGCGACTACCTGCAAGCCAGCATGCCACGCGAGGCCGACGAGGCGATCGAGCACACCGATCGCATCCGCGCCGATGGCGACACTGCGTTCATCCAGTACCGCATTACCTTGCGCGGCGGGCAGGGCTTGGTGTCGTTCCGCACCAGCGAGGCCATCACGGTGCGCGACGGGTTGATCTGGCGGGTCAACGAGTACGCCTCCCTGGTGCATGAACAGCCGGCCCAGGCCGCGCGGCCCTCGGTCAGCCGCCTGGGGCTGTCGCCCCAGCAATTGGGGCACATGGCCAATGACCTGCAGCAGTATTTCGAATGCAAGCAACCCTACCTGGACCCAGAGCTGGACCTGCAGCGGGTTGCCAAGGAGTGTGGCTACAGCCGCAACCAGATTTCCTACCTGCTCAACCAAGTGCTGGGCCAAAGTTTCTATCGCTATGTCAACCAGGCAAGGCTCCAGCATTTGCTGGCCGCGCTGGACAAGGCCGTCCCCCCGATAAAAATCGACGACCTGGCGTTTGCCGCAGGCTTCAATTCGCTTTCGGCGTTCTACAGTGCGTTTCGCCAGCACACGGGCCAGTCGCCCAAGGCCTACGTCAAACAAATTTCCCTGCGTGCACGCGCGCAAGACAGCCCCTGACAGCCCGCTCTAGGATCGACCCTATCGAAACGAGGTGGGGGAACCTGGCATGCCGGCATGGCGCACGATCAGTTTATGGATGGACCAACTGGACGACCCGCTGCAAGCGCGGCCTGCGCTGGCGCATGACTTGGATGTCAACGTGGCCATCATCGGCGCCGGTTACACCGGGCTGTGGACCGCGTATTACCTGAAACGCCAGGCCCCCGAGCTGAAAATCGCCATCATCGAGGCACAGACCGCCGGCTTCGGCTCCTCCGGTCGCAATGGCGGCTGGCTGATGGGCAACCTGCTGGGGGAGGACCGCTTGCTTGCCGGCCTGAACCCCGAACAACGCCGCGCCTCGTTTGACCTGTTGCACGCCATCCCTGACGAAGTGGCCCAGGTGCTGGCGCGTGAAGGCATCGACTGTGACTACCGCAAGGGCGGCGCCTTGTACTGCGCCGCACGCTATCCCGAGCAGGAAGGCAGCCTGCGCCGCTACCTCGACAAACTCTATGCCCAGGGCCTGACCGAAGCCGACTACCGCTGGCTCGGCCCGCAGCAACTGGCCGAGCAGATCCGCATTGCCAAGCCGTATGGCGGCATTTATGCACCCCACGTCGCGACCATCAACCCCGCCAAGCTGGTGCGCGGCCTGGCGCGAGTGGTGGAGAACATGGGTGTAACGATCTACGAGAACAGCCCGGTTACCCACTGGCAATCCGGCCGCCTGCGCACCGCCAAGGCCAGTGTGCGCGCAGCCTGGGTGGTGCCGGCGGTGGAGGGCTACGCGAACACGTTGCCGCTGCTGGGCCGTTACCAATTGCCGGTGCAGAGCCTGATCGTCGCCACGGAGCCATTGCCGGCCAGTACCTGGGATGAGATCGGCCTCAGCCACGGCCAAGCCTTTGGCGAAAGCAGTCGCCAGGTCACCTACGGCCAGCGCACGGCGGACAACCGCCTGGTGTTCGGTGCCCGCGGTGGCTACCAGTTTGCCGGCAAGCTGCGCCACAACTTCGACTTGACCGACAGTGAGGTGGAGCTGCGTCGCTATCTGTTCGGTGAGCTGTTCCCGCAGCTCAAGCACGTAAGGATCAGCCATTCCTGGGGTGGCAACCTGGGCATGTCGCGCAATTTCCGCCCGCACATGCTCTGCGACCACAAGACCGGCATCGCGCTGTCTGGCGGGTATGGCGGGGAGGGCGTCGGTGCCACCAACCTGGGCGGCCGCACCCTGGCCGACCTGATCCTGGGCCACGACACCCCGCTGACCCACCAGCCCTGGGTCATCCGCGAGCGTGGCCTGGAGGCACTCAAGCCCTGGGAGCCCGAACCCTGCCGCTGGCTCGGCTACAACGCGATCATTCGCAGTTTTGTCCATGAAGACCAGGTGTTGGCCAACCCCAATACCGCCCCGTGGCGCCGCAAGCTGGCGACCGGCGTGGCCGGGTTCATGGAAGGTTTCATGCACTAAGCCGTTTCACTCACACGGGAAAACCCATGAGCATCACTCAATTCAAAGACACGCTGAACGCCCACCTGCCGGACTCGTCGCCCGTCGTCGCGCCGCTGGGTGAGCCCATTGCCGTGGCCTCGACCCTGAGCGTCGAGCGCAACGACGGCGTCGAGACCGGCATCTGGGAGTGCACCCCCGGGCGCTGGCGTCGACAGATCAAATCCCAGGAGTTTTGCCACTTTGTCCAGGGCCGCTGCACCTTCACCCCGGACAACGGTGAAATCGTCCACATAGAAGCCGGCGATGCACTGATGTTGCCGGCCAACAGCACCGGTATCTGGGATATCCAGGAGACCGTGCGCAAGACCTACGTATTGATTCTGTAACGCTTTGATCCTTGATCGCCTGCCATAAAAACAGCCCTAAAACCGCCAGGAAATCGAACCATGAAAGCCATTGCCCTGTTGCCCTTGATGTTGGTGGCCTCTATCAGCCAGGCCGCCGAGACGGTGAAAATCTACAACTGGTCGGACTACATTGCGCCGGACACCACCAAGAACTTCCAGAAAGAAACCGGTATCGGTTTCACCTACGACGTGTACGACAGCAATGAAACCCTCGACGGCAAGTTGATGACCGGTAAATCCGGCTACGACGTGGTGTTTCCGTCCAACCATTTCATGGCTCGGCAAATCCAGGGCGGCGCTTTGAAGAAACTCGACAAGAGCCAGTTGCCCAACTGGAAAAACCTCAACCCTGTGCTGCTCAAGGCCCTGGAAAACAACGACCCCGGCAATGCCCATGGCTTTCCGTACCTGTGGGGCAGTACCGGCATCGGCTACAACATCGACAAGGTCAAGGCGGTACTGGGCGACAACGCGCCGGTCGATTCCTGGGACCTGATCTTCAAGCCCGAGAACATGGCCAAGCTGCAGAAATGCGGGGTGGCGATTCTGGATAATGGCCCGGAGTTGCTGCCGGCCGCGCTCAACTACCTGGGTTTGCCACATCACAGCAAGAAGCCCGAGGACTACAAAAAGGCTGAAGATCTACTGATGAAAGTGCGACCTTATGTGGCGTACTTTCATTCCTCGAAATACACCGCGGACCTGGCCAACGGCGACATCTGCGTAGCAGTGGGCTTCTCTGGCGACATCCTGCAGGCGGAAAGCCGTGCCAAGGAAGCCAAGAACGGCGTGAACATCGGCTACAACATTCCCAAGGAAGGCGCTGCGATCTGGTTCGACATGGTCGCCATGCCCGCCGATGCGCCCAACGAAAAAGCCGGCTACGCATTCATGAACTACCTGTTGCGCCCGGAAGTGATGGCCAGCATCACCAACTACGTGCACTACGCCAACGGCAACCAAGCCGCCGACAGCCTGGTGGACCCGGCCATCAAGTCTGACACCAAGGTCTATCCGAGCCCGGAAATGATGGGCAAATTGTTCGCGTTGGAAGCGATGCCGTTGAATATCGACCGGGTGCGTACGCGAGTGTGGAACACCATCCGCACCGGTAAGTAAGTGCGACGCCCGCCCCCCTGTGGGAGCGGGCTTGCCCGCGAATACGGAGTGTCGGTCAATAAATCTGGCGACTGGTGTACTGCATTCGCGGGCAAGCCCGCTCCCACATTTAAACCGAGTACAACCTCGGGCTCATGGGTTTTCCAGGTCATGCCCCAACGACTGGATAAACAACGAAAACAGCTCCGGCTGTGACGAGATATCCAGCTTCGCGTACAAATGCCGACGATGCACCTTCACTGTATCCGGCGAGATGTTCAGCCGTTCGGCCATGGCCTTGGAGGAGAACCCGCGCAGTACCAGTCGGGCGATCTCCAGCTCGCGGTCCGAGAGCACGCCGCAGCCGAACTGACTCAACGCATCCCTGATCTGACTGTCCATCGCCGGCGCACGCTGGGTGCTTTGCTGCCAGTGCTGTTGCATCAGCGGTAACACCCAGGCGGCCACGGTGGTCATCAGCCCGGTCTCTTCAAAGCTGAAGCGTCGTTGCATGCCTAATGACAGCGACAAGGTCCCCGCGCCCGGCAATTGCAGAATGAATTGCACCTCGTCTTCCAGCACGTTGTCATGGAAGTAATTGAGGAAGTATTCACTCTGGCGAAAATGATCCGGCGCCACTTCCTCCAGGCGGTACACGCCGCTGGCATAGCCCTCGCGACAGGCCTGGAAAAACGGGTCGAGCAGATACAAACCATTGAGGTACACCAGCATCGACGCTGGTTTGCTGCTGGGTTGGGCGTCGTATTCTTCGAGGGCCTGGGGCGGGCCATCCACCGGGTAGTAGATCGCCAGGGCGTTATCAAAGGGCATGCACTGATGCAGCAACAAGACAAGCTGTTTCCAGAAACGCTCGGTGCCGATGTGCGCGACGGTGCGGCCCAGGCCGGCGTGCATGCCAACCTCCCGAAACAGGCTCATATGACAGGCTCCCGCCAGCAAAAGATCGGCCAAGGGTTCGGCTTTTGCCGGGTGGCGTCAAGGGGAGTACGCCAATAGGGGAATTGGCTGACATAAACGTCGTGTTTATTGTTCTCATCATTCAGCGGGAAACATATCCCGCGATGATCAGATTTTTCGTTTCTGCCTCACACCAAGAACAACGACAGAGGATAACGATATGAGCACTTCCCCCACGCCCGACGGCGTGCTGAAACCCACCTTGAGTGTCTTCGATGTGGTCGCCATTACCGTGTCGGCGGTGACGCCGGCCAGTTCTGTATTCGTCATTGCGCCTTTCGCCATCCAGCAGGCAGGCAGCGGCGTGTTCCTCGCGTTTGTGATGGCCGGTTTACTCGCACTGATGTTTGCCTTTTGCTACGCCGAACTCGGCCGCGCCCACAACAGCGCCGGCGGTGAGTACGTGTACGCCAAGCGTGTGTTCGGTGGCATGGCCGGCTATGCGACGTTTCTCACCGTGCTGGTGATGTTGCTGTTTATCCCGCCGGTACTGGCCACGGGCGCGGCGACCTACCTGAATAACGCCCTCGGCACGACATTCGACTCCCAGACCGTCGCCCTGGTGATCGTGGTGTGCAGTTACGCCCTGGGCATCCTCAACATCAAGCTCAATGCCTGGATCACCGGCACCTGCCTGTTGCTGGAAGTGGCGGCCTTGCTGGTGATCGTGGTGATTGGTTTCGGCAACCCGGTGCAACCGGCCAGCGTGCTGTTCCAACCGCAGATCGTCGAAAACGGCGTGCTGCACCTGGCGCCCTGGGCCCTGGTGATCGGTGCCGTGGGCATCGGCCTGTTTTCCTACAACGGCTACGGCCCGGCGGTGTTGCTCGCCGAGGACATGAAATGCGGCGGCAAAGGCGTGCACAAGGCGGTGCTGTGGTCCCTTGGCCTTGTGGTGGTCATCGAACTGGTGCCAATCACCGCACTGTTGATCGGCGCGCCGTCCCTGAGCGAGATGATCAGCAGCCCGGACCCTATCGGCTACCTGTTGACCAGCCACGGCAATGAAACCTTGTCGCGCCTGGTCAGCGCCGGGATTTTCCTGTCGGTGTTCAATGCGATCGTCGCCATCGTGATCCAGATCGGCCGCGTGGTGTTCAGCAGCGGGCGCGATGCGCTGTGGACGCCGACCGTCAACAAGCTGTTCACGCGTATTCATCCGCGCTGGGATTCGCCGTGGTTGGCTACGCTGTTCCTGGCGATTCCTTCGGCGCTGCTGAGTTTCAGCTCCAACCTGGCCGACCTGACCTCGTTCAGCGTGCTGCTGATCATGCTGGTGTACCTGGTGGTGGCGTTGAGCGCGCTGATGAGCCGGGTGTTGCTGCGTGATCGCGAGCATCCCTATCGCATGCCGCTGTGGCCGCTACCGGCATTGCTCGCAGTACTGGGCGCGGGGTACCTGTTGGTCACCCTGGTGGCCGCCGCGTCGGTGCGGGACATCATGATTATCATCGGCCTGCTGGCAGTGTCGGTGATCCTGTATTGCATCAGTGGCCGGTTGAGTCCGGTCTTCCAGAAATTATAAGGAGTGGTTATGCGCGCACGTCAATTGGGCATTACGTTGGGCCTGGGCACGCCCGGTGAGTGGAACGCCATCACCGACGTGCCAGGTGTCCGGGTCGGGCACAGCACGATCAAGACGCTTATCGACGGCAAGCAGGTGCGTACTGGCGTCAGCGTGATCCAACCGCGTGCTGGCGAGGCACGCCAGCAACCGTGCTTTGCTGGCTATCACGTGCTCAATGGTAATGGCGACGCCACCGGCCTTGAGTGGATCAGCGAAGCGGGGCTGTTGACCACGCCGCTGGCCATCACCAACACCCACAGCATCGGCACGGTACGCGACAGCCTGATCGCCCTGGAGCGCGAGCGCCTGGCGGACCCGGCGGTGTACTGGTGCATGCCGGTGGTGATGGAAACCTATGACGGCCTGCTCAACGATATCTGGGGCCAGCACGTCGGCCCCGAGCACGTGCGTGAAGCGGTGCACAACGCCGAAACGGGACCCGTGCAGGAAGGCGCGGTCGGTGGCGGCACCGGCATGATCTGCCATGAGTTCAAGGGCGGCATCGGCACGGCCTCGCGGCGCTTGCCGGCGGAGCAGGGCGGCTGGACCGTCGGCGTGCTGGTGCAAGCCAACCATGGCAAGCGCCAGGAACTGCGGGTGGATGGCTACCCGGTGGGGCGCCGGCTGATGGAGATTCCCTCGCCATTTGCCGAGCAAGGCACACCGGGCATGGGCTCGATCGTGGTGATCCTGGCCACCGATGCGCCGTTGTTGCCGCACCAATGCCAACGCCTGGCGCAACGCGCATCGATCGGCATCGCCCGGACCGGTGGCGGCACTGAGGACTCCAGCGGCGACCTGTTCCTGGCGTTTGCCACGGGCAACCAGAATTTGCCGCCGGCGGACTACGGGCGCAGGCAGCTGCCCTTCAGCACAGCGTTGCAGATGGTCAACAACGACCATATCTCGCCGTTGTTCAGCGCTGCGGCGGACGCGGTGGAAGAAGCCATTATCAATGCAATCCTGGCCGGGGAGGACATGCTCACCGATCACGGCGTCCTGGTGCCTGGCCTCAAGGGTGACACGTTACTGTCGGCACTTGGCAAGACGGGTTGGAGTGTGTCCCGGTAATAGGGGCCACTTGAAGTTATTAATAAAAGTAGTGGCTGTTTAATGTTGCCAATGACACCCTGGCAATATAATGGATCCAATAACTAACAGCGCCGGTCAACTTGATCGGCGTTAGTGCTATTTAATATTTAAATAACTGGGCGTTGTTTTTTGTCGGACAAACGCCACGCTGCCCAACAAACACGGCCTGTAACTTCCCCAAGTTGTAGGTTCGGCGGTTTTTAGTGCTGGAAAAGATGTAGACGAAAGATTTCAAGTTGTGTCAGTTTTCTTACGCCTTCAAAAGAGGCGAGTGATAGGACGATCTCGCCCGCGGGGTTCCTATCGATCAAAGACTGATGCACTTGCAAACAAGGAAGTACGTTTATGTCAAAAGTAAAAGACAAGGCTATCGTGTCGGCGGCGCAAGCCAGCACCGCTTACTCGCAAATCGATAGCTTCAGCCATCTGTATGACCGTGGCGGCAACCTCACGATCAATGGCAAACCCTCCTATACCGTTGACCAGGCGGCCACCCAGCTGCTGCGTGACGGCGCCGCGTACCGGGACTTTGACGGCAACGGCAAGATCGACCTGACCTACACCTTCCTGACGTCGGCCTCTTCGAGCACCATGAACAAACATGGCATCGCAGGCTTCAGCCAGTTCAACGCACAGCAAAAAGCACAGGCCGTACTGGCCATGCAATCCTGGGCGGACGTGGCCAACGTCACCTTCACCGAGAAAGCCACCGGCGGTGACGGCCACATGACCTTTGGCAACTACAGCAGCGGCCAGGACGGCGCGGCCGCCTTCGCCTACCTGCCCGGCACCGGCGCAGGCTACGACGGCACGTCGTGGTACCTGACCAACAACAGCTACACGCCAAACAAGACCCCGGACCTGAACAACTACGGCCGGCAAACCCTGACCCACGAAATCGGCCACACCCTGGGCCTGGCCCACCCTGGCGACTACAACGCCGGGAATGGCAACCCGACCTACAACGACGCGACCTATGGACAGGACACGCGCGGCTACAGCCTGATGAGCTACTGGAGCGAGAGCAACACCAACCAGAACTTCAGCAAAGGCGGGGTCGAGGCTTACGCGTCCGGCCCGCTGATCGACGACATCGCGGCGATCCAGAAGCTCTACGGCGCCAACTACAACACCCGCGCTGGCGACACCACCTACGGCTTCAACTCCAACACCGGGCGTGATTTCCTCAGCGCCACCTCCAATGCCGACAAGCTGGTGTTCTCGGTGTGGGACGGTGGTGGCAACGACACCCTGGACTTCTCCGGCTTCACCCAGAACCAGAAGATCAACCTCAATGAAGCGTCGTTCTCCGACGTTGGCGGCCTGGTGGGCAACGTGTCCATTGCCAAGGGCGTGACCATCGAGAACGCCTTCGGCGGCGCGGGCAATGACTTGATCATTGGCAACAACGCGGCCAACGTCATCAAGGGTGGGGCCGGCAACGACCTGATCTACGGTGGCGGCGGGGCGGACCAACTGTGGGGCGGCGCGGGCAACGACACCTTTGTGTTCGGTGCCAGCTCCGATTCCAAGCCTGGTGCTGCGGACAAGATCTTTGACTTTACCTCGGGTTCGGACAAGATCGACCTGTCCGGTATCACCAAGGGCGCAGGCCTGACCTTCGTCAATGCCTTCACCGGGCATGCCGGCGATGCTGTGCTGACCTACGCCGCAGGTACCAACCTGGGCACCTTGGCAGTGGACTTCTCCGGTCACGGCGTGGCGGATTTCCTCGTCACTACCGTCGGCCAGGCAGCGGTCAGCGACATCGTGGCGTGATGCACGGGCGCGGCGCTTCGGCGCCGCGCTTTACGGCTGGAGCAGCAAGATGCAGCGTTTTTTCACTTTGATCATTTGCATCGTGCAGGTGATGTTCGTGTCGGCAGGAGCCCACGCAATGGCGAGCAGTCTCGTATTACCCACCACCGCCCAGTTGGCCGGGCATTGGCAGTTGCACCAGCAGGGCCAAGTGTGCGCGCTGGACCTGTTGGAGCAGGCCAATGCCTTGGGCGGTGATGTGGCGTGCGTCGCGCAATGGTTGGGCGACAAGCCCCTGACCTGGACCCCAACACCGGACGGGATCTGGTTGATGAACGCCGAAGGCAGTGGCATTACCCACCTCAACCGGCAGAAGGAAGGCGAATATAAAGGGCGCACGCCCACTGGCCTGGAAGTTGTATTGCAACGTACACCTTAGTTGCGGTTATAAGCCGATCACTTGATTTTATTAGTTGACCGCTCCGTGCATCGGGGCTGGGGCAACTATTGCGCGTAATTTGCTTCAGGGAAGATGAAAAGCCATGGCGAAGTCCCATGCCGTCGCGCCGTTATTCAAGGCGCTGGGTGAATACAAAGGTATTTTGATCAGTGTGGGCTGTTTCACTGCATTGATTAACCTGCTGATGCTGGTGCCGTCGATTTACATGCTGCAAGTGTACGACCGCGTGCTGTCCTCCCAGAATGAAACCACCCTGGTGATGTTGACGCTGATGGTCGTGGGCTTCTTTGCCTTTATAGGCCTGCTGGAGGTGATCCGCAGTTTTATCGTGATCCGTATTGGCAGCCAGTTGGAGCGGCGCTTCAACTTGCGCGTCTACAAGGCCGCGTTTGAACGCAACCTGCAACGCGGCCAGGGGCACGCCGGACAGTCCCTGGGCGACTTGACCCATATCCGCCAGTTCATCACGGGACCTGCGCTGTTCGCGTTTTTCGACGCGCCGTGGTTTCCCATCTACCTGTTTGTGATTTTCCTGTTCAACGTATGGCTGGGCGTGTTGGCCACGGCGGGTGCCGTGCTGCTGATCGGGCTGGCGTGCCTGAATGAATACCTGACCAAAAAACCGTTGGGCGAAGCCAGCGGTTACTCCCAGCAATCCACGCAATTGGCCACCAGCCACTTGCACAACGCCGAAACCATCCAGGCCATGGGCATGCTCGGCGCGCTGCGCAGCCGCTGGTTTGCCGTGCACTCGCAGTTCCTCGGCCTGCAGAACGCGGCCAGCGATACCGGTTCGGTGATCACTTCCCTGAGCAAGTCCCTGCGCCTGTGCCTGCAGTCGTTGGTGCTGGGCCTGGGCGCACTGCTGGTGATCAGGGGCGACATGACTGCCGGGATGATGATCGCCGGCTCCATCCTGATGGGCCGGGTGTTGAGCCCCATCGACCAGTTGATTGCGGTGTGGAAGCAATGGAGTTCGGCCAAGCTGGCCTATCAACGCCTGGATGACTTGCTGCGTGAGTTTCCCCCGGAAGTCGAGCAGATGAAGCTGCCGGCGCCCAAGGGCCAGGTCAGTTTCGAGCAGGTCAGTGCCGGCCCGCCGGGGCGGCGTATGGCGACGTTGCACCAGGTCAGCTTCAACCTGGGTGCTGGTGAAGTACTGGGTGTGCTCGGCGCGTCGGGCTCCGGCAAATCGACCCTGGCCCGTGTGCTGGTGGGGGTATGGCCGACGCTGGCCGGCACCGTGCGCCTGGACGGTGCTGACATTCACCGCTGGGATCGCGACGACCTTGGCCCGCATATCGGCTACCTGCCCCAGGACATCGAGCTGTTCAGCGGCAGCATTGCCGACAATATCGCGCGCTTTCGCGATGCCGACCCCGAGCAGGTGGTGCGTGCCGCGCAGCAGGCCGGCGTGCATGAACTGATCCTGCGCCTGCCCCAGGGCTACGACACGGTGCTTGGCGACAACGGCGGCGGCCTGTCCGGCGGCCAGAAACAACGCGTAGCCCTGGCCCGCGCGCTGTATGGCGGGCCACGCCTGATCGTGCTGGATGAGCCCAATTCGAACCTCGACACCGTCGGCGAGGCCGCCCTGGCCAGTGCCATCGTGCAGATGAAAGCCCAGGGCAGCAGCGTGGTGCTGGTGACCCATCGCTCCTCGGCGCTGGCCCAGGCCGACAAGCTGCTGGTGCTCAGCGACGGGCATCTGCAGGCGTTCGGGCCCAGCCAGGAAGTGCTGCGGGCATTGTCCGGCCAGCAGGAGGCGCCGAAGGAAAAACCCGGCGTGAGTTTCAGTCGTCAGTACCAGGCCGGAAGGAATCCAGGCGCATGAGCAGCATTACTGTTGAACCACGCTTCAAAGAGCGCGACGCCCGGTTTTTTGCGCGCATGGGTTGGCTGCTGACGCTGGTCGGTGCCGGTGGGTTTTTCCTGTGGGCCAGCCTGGCGCCCTTGGACCAAGGCATTCCGGTCCAGGGCACGGTGGTGGTGTCGGGCAAGCGCAAGGCTGTGCAGACCTTGAGCCCTGGCGTGGTCAGCCGGATTCTGGTGAAGGAGGGCGAGCATGTGAAGCAGGGCCAGCCGCTGTTTCGTCTCGACCAGACCCAGCACCAGGCCGACGTGCAGTCCCTGCAGGCCCAGTACCGCATGGCCTGGGCCAGCGTGGCACGCTGGCAAAGCGAACGGGATAACCACACCAGCATCCGCTTTCCCGCTGAACTGAGCGCCAATCCCGACCCGGCCCTGGCGTTGGTGCTTGAAGGCCAGCGCCAGTTGTTCAGCAGCCGTCGCGAAGCCTTTGCCCGCGAGCAGGCCGGCATCCGCGCGAATATCGACGGCGCCACGGCGCAGCTGGGCGGCATGCGCCGTGCCCGCAGTGACCTCACTGCCCAGGCGCAATCCCTGCGCGACCAACTGAGCAACCTGCAGCCCTTAGCGGACAACGGCTACATCCCGCGTAACCGGCTGATGGAGTACCAGCGCCAGTTGTCCCAGGTGCAGCAGGACTTGGCGCAAAACACCGGGGAAAGTGGCCGCGTCGAGCAGGGCATTCTTGAATCGCGTCTGAAATTGCAACAGCACAGCGAGGAATACCAGAAGGAAGTGCGCAGCCAACTGGCCGACGCGCAACTGCGCAGCCTGACCCTGGAACAGCAACTCACCTCCGCCGGGTTCGACCTGCAACACAGCGAAATCAATGCCCCGGCAGACGGCATCGCGGTCAATCTCAGTGTGCACACCGAGGGCGCCGTGGTGCGCGCCGGTGAAACCTTGCTGGAAATCGTGCCCCAGGGCACACGCCTGGAGGTGGAAGGGCACTTGCCGGTGCACTTGGTGGACAAGGTTGGCACGCACCTGCCAGTCGACATCCTGTTCACCGCCTTCAACCAGAGCCGCACCCCTCGGGTACCGGGGGAGGTCAGCCTGATTTCCGCCGACCAGATGCTCGACGAAAAGACCGGCGCGCCCTATTACGTGCTGCGCACCACGGTCAGCGACGCCGCGCTGGAAAAACTCCACGGCCTGGTGATCAAGCCCGGCATGCCCGCCGAGATGTTCGTGCGCACCGGCGAGCGCTCGTTGCTCAACTATCTGTTCAAGCCGCTGCTCGACCGCGCCGGCTCCGCGTTGACCGAGGAATAGACATGAAACCTGTGTTTATCGCCTTGTTGTTGAGCTGCTCCACCGCCCAGGCGGCCATGGGCCCGTTCGATGTGTACGAGCAGGCCTTGCGTAATGACCCGGTATTCCTCGGCGCCATCAAGGAGCGCGACGCCGGCCTGGAAAACCGCGCCATTGGCCGCGCCGGCCTGCTGCCCAAGCTGTCCTACAACTACAACAAGGGTCGCAACAACTCCCAGGCCACCTTGCCGGACGGGCGCGGAGGCACTTATCACGATGACCGCAACTACAACAGCTACGGTTCTACGTTCAGCCTGCAACAGCCGCTGTTCGACTACGAGGCTTACGCCAACTACCGCAAGGGCGTGGCCCAGGCGCTGTTTGCCGATGAGAGCTTTCGCGACAAGAGCCAGGCGCTGCTGGTGCGGGTGTTGAGCTATTACACGCAGGCGCTGTTTGCCCAGGACCAGATCGATATCGCTCGCGCCAAGAAAAAGGCGTTCGAGCAACAGTTCCAGCAGAACCGGCATTTGTTCCAGCAAGGCGAGGGGACCCGCACGGACATTCTCGAAGCCGAATCGCGCTACGAACTGGCCACCGCCGAAGAGATCCAGGCGCTGGATGAGCAGGATGCGTCTTTGCGCGAACTGGGCGCCTTGATCGGCGTGCAAAGCGTCAACATCGATGACCTGGCACCGCTGAACCAGGGTTTTGCCGCGTTCGCCCTGACCCCGGCCAACTACGACACCTGGCATGAACTGGCGATCAGCAACAACCCCACGCTGGCGTCCCAGCGCCAGGCCCTGGAAGTGGCGCGCTATGAAGTGGAGCGCAACCGCGCCGGGCACTTGCCCAAGGTCACCGCATATGCCAGCTCGCGTCAGCAGGAGTCGGACAGCGGCAACACCTACAACCAGCGCTATGACACCAACACCATCGGCGTCGAAGTCAGCCTGCCGCTGTATGCCGGGGGCGGCATCTCGGCGTCGACCCGCCAGGCCAGCCGTGCCATGGAGCAGGCCGAGTACGAGCTTGAAGGCAAGACCCGCGAAACCCTGATCGAGCTGCGTCGACAGTTCAGCGCGTGTCTGTCGGGGGTGAGCAAGCTGAGGGCGTATCAGAAGGCCCTGGTATCGGCGGAGGCGCTGGTGGTGTCGACCAAACAAAGCATCGTGGGCGGGGAGCGGGTCAACCTTGATGCACTGAACGCCGAGCAGCAGTTGTACAGCACTCGACGTGATCTCGCGCAGGCGCGGTATGACTACTTGATGGCGTGGACCAAGTTGCATTACTACGCGGGCAACCTGCGCGATACCGATTTGGCCAAGGTGGATGAGGCGTTTGGGCGTTGATTGTGGGGTTTGACAACAATAAGAGAGGGATCGATATGGGTGTATTTGACTATAAAAACCTCGGCAGCGAGGGCTCTAAGGCCTTGTTTGCGGATGCGATGGCGATCACGTTGTACAGCTATCACAACCTGGATAACGGTTTTGCCGTGGGTTACCAGCACAATGGCCTGGGACTGGGATTGCCGGCCACGTTGGTCGGGGCATTGCTGGGCAGCACGGATTCCCAGGGCGTGATCCCGGGCATCCCGTGGAACCCTGATTCGGAAAAAGCGGCATTGGACGCGGTGCAAAAGGCCGGCTGGACGCCGATCAGCGCCAGTGCCCTGGGCTATGGCGGCAAGGTCGATGCGCGGGGTACGTTTTTCGGCGAGAAGGCGGCCTACACCACCGCCCAGGTCGAGGTGCTGGGCAAGTACGATGACGCTGGCAAACTGCTGGAAGTCGGCATCGGATTTCGCGGCACCTCCGGGCCTCGGGAGACCTTGATCAGCGACTCCATCGGCGACCTGGTCAGCGACTTGCTCGCGGCGCTAGGGCCCAAGGACTATGCGAAGAATTACGTGGGTGAGGCCTTTGGCGGCTTGCTCAAGAACGTGGCTGACTACGCCAGCGCCCATGGCTTGAGCGGCAAGGATGTGGTGGTCAGCGGCCATAGCCTGGGCGGCCTCGCGGTCAATAGCATGGCGGACCTGAGTACCGATAAGTGGGCCGGCTTCTACAAGGACGCCAACTACGTGGCCTACGCATCGCCCACCCAGAGCGCCGGCGACAAGGTGCTCAATATCGGCTACGAGAACGACCCGGTATTCCGTGCGCTGGATGGCGCATCGTTCAACCTGTCGTCACTGGGCGTGCACGACAAACCCCATGAGTCGACCACCGACAATATCGTCAGCTTCAACGACCACTACGCCTCGACGCTGTGGAATGTGCTGCCTTTTTCCATCGTCAACCTGCCGACCTGGATCTCGCACCTGCCCACCGGCTATGGCGATGGCATGACGCGCATTCTCGAATCGGGCTTTTATGAGCAGATGACCCGTGACTCCACGGTGATCGTCGCCAACCTGTCAGACCCGGCGCGGGCCAACACCTGGGTGCAGGACCTCAACCGCAACGCCGAGCCGCACAAAGGCAATACCTTCATCATTGGCAGTGACGGCAATGACTTGATCCAGGGCGGGAAGGGCGCGGACTTTATCGAAGGCGGCAAGGGCAATGACACGATCCGTGATAACAGCGGGCATAACACCTTTTTGTTCAGCGGGCACTTTGGCCAGGACCGAGTGATCGGGTACCAGTCGACGGACACGTTGGTGTTCAAAGGGGTGGAGGGGAGTTTGGATTACCGCGAGTACGGCGGGGATACGGTGATCAGTGTTGGGGGGGATACGGTGACGTTGGTGGGCGTGAGTGGAGGGTTGGGCGATGTGGTGATCGGGTAGGGCTGGAATGGGCGGGCTTTCTGCGGCGGTGGGGCGATTTTGATGGGGCTGCTGCGCAGCCCAGCGCGGGGCAAGCCCGCTCACCACAGCAGCCCGCTCACCACAGCAAGCCCGCTTCGGGGGGATCAGTTTTCCTGGCGCACGGTGGCCACGTCATCGGCCTTGACCCGTACACGCTTGCCGGCGATATCGGTGAATTCGTAAAAGCCGTCGGCGGTCTTGGTTTTTGGGGTGTCCTTGGTCAAATACTGCGTGCCGTTTTGCAGTGTCACTACGGTTTGCGTTGCGCAACCGGCCAATACCAGAAAAGTGAGTGCAACCAGTGGCAGCCCCAAATTCTTCATGTTCATAACCCTTACCTTAACCTTGAAAAGTCCCACGCCAGAGGCCGCGGGCAACAAATGTTACGCCATCAACTCCCCCATCTGATCACTTTTATGCAAAAAGTTGCAGGCGCCATTTATCTGTTACCGATTGCAACCTGGCATTGGCGACGGCACTCTGTATGCATAACCAGTATTTGATCGCTGCGCACCATGGCCAATCCCCTCGAAGAACCGCTCTATTACCTGCATAACTTCCGCCAGGTCCTGCAATGGCTGGGGCAGCGCTATGCAGACTTGCTCGATGCTGACGAAGCGCATTTCATTCAGCAATTTGACAGGTTGCCGCAAGCGTCACAGGCGTTGTTGGTGCGCATGGTGATGCGCAAAGGTGTGCATTTTCGTGCGGGCAAGCTCAATTACCTGGAGATCGGTTGCCCCCATGCGGCAGCTGAGCCACTGCTGGCCCTGGGCTGGGTGGATAACGAATGCCTGCTGGCCTTTGAAGAACTGTTCGCCTTGCTGCAAAAAGGCGAGCTGCTCGCAGCGTTCAAGCCCTGGATCGACCAGCCCAAGGGTAAGAAAGCCGATTGGCTGGCAGGGTTGTCGGCGCACTTCACCGACAGCCGCTGCTTTGCCAACTGGTGCCCTGATCTGGCCGACACGTTGTACAGCCTCACCGTGATGGAACTGTGCGATCGCCTGCGCTTGATGTTCTTTGGCAACCTGCATCAGGACTGGTCCGAATTCGTGCTGGCGGACCTGGGCATCTACACCTACGAAAAAGTCGAGTTCTGCGCCGAATCCCGGGGTTTGCGCAGCCGTGACGACGTGCTGGGCTTTCTGTTCCTGCACCAGTGCCAGCAGGCCTTTGAAACCGGTGACGCGCTGGAGACGGTATTGGCCCAGGTTGCAACGCTGCAAACTGACAACCCCTGGCTGGAAAAACGCCGGGCCAAGCTATTGTTCCAGGTGGGCCAATATTGCGAGCGCACGGCCGAATTGGCGCTGGCGGAACGCATCTATCGCACTTGTGCCTACCCCGGCGCCCGCTCACGGTTGATCCGCGTGCTGGAACGCCAGGAGGACTACGTGCAAGCCATGGCCCTGGCGAACACCGCCCAACAAGCCCCGGAAAGCGCCGCCGAACAGCAGCACCTGCTGCGCGTGATGCCACGCCTGCGGCGCAAACTGGGCGAGCCGGCCTTGCCCAAGGTCAAGCCCCGGCCCGTCACGCGCCTGGACCTGGACCTCGCGCTCCCGGAACCTTTAATGTCGGTGGAATACTGCGTGCAGGCGCACCTCAGCGAGCCCGATGGGCCGGTGCACTACGTTGAAAATGGGCTGATCAATTCGCTGTTCGGCCTGCTGTGCTGGGACGTGATCTTTGCCCCCTTGCCGGGATCGTTTTTCCACCCGTTCCAACGCGGGCCGGCGGATTTGCACAGCGAAGACTTCCACCCGCGCCGCGCGCCACTGTTCGCCGCCTGTTTCGAGCAACTGCAGGACGAGCGCTACAAAGCCACCATCCGCCAGCGCTACAGCGAAAAGTGGGGGATCCAGTCGCCCTTCGTGTTCTGGAACTTGCTCAGCGAAGAACTGCTGGAACAGGCCCTGGCCTGTCTGCCCGCCGAACACCTGCGCTACTGGTTTGAACGGCTGCTGCTGGACATCCGCGCCAACCGCGCCGGCATGCCGGATTTGATCCAGTTCTGGCCGGCACAAAAGACCTACCGCATGATCGAGGTCAAGGGACCCGGCGATCGCCTGCAAGACAACCAATTGCGCTGGCTGGAGTTCTGTGGCGAATACCAGATGCCGGTGACCGTCTGCTATGTGCGCTGGGCAGCGTCCGCTTGAGCTACAGCGTTGCCGTGCGTGCGCTGTGTGAACTCACGGCCAAGGTCGGTGACCTCGACCTGCGCTTCACGCCGTCGCCCAGCGCCCAGGAAGGCATTGTCGGCCATCGCACCGTCGCCTCACGGCGCAGCCAGCACTACCAGAATGAAGTGGCGCTCGAGGGTGTGTATCAGCAGTTGACGGTGCGGGGCAGGGCAGACGGCTACGACCCGGACGCCAACCGCCTGGAAGAAGTGAAGACCTATCGCGGCGACCTCGACGCCCAGCCCGCCAACCATCGGCAACTGCATTGGGCCCAGGTCAAAGTGTATGGCTGGTTGATGTGCCAGAAACTCGGTCTTTCCGAGATCGACCTGGCGCTGGTGTACTTCGATATCGTCGGCGAAGGCGAGACGCTGCTCAACCAACGCTTCCACGCCAGCGAACTGGAGCCGTTCTTCAATCAGCAATGCGCGCTGTTCCTCGGTTGGGCCCAGCAGGAAATGGCGCACCGCGAAGCGCGCAACAGCGCCGCGCAGACCCTGGCATTCCCCCATGCCGGCTTCCGCCCTGGCCAGCGCTCGCTTGCCGAAACGGTGTACAAGGCCGTCAGCACCGGCCGCTGCCTGATGGCCCAGGCGCCTACCGGCATCGGCAAGACCATCGGCACGATTTTCCCCTTGCTCAAGGCCCTGGCGCCCCAGCGACTGGACAAGCTGTTCTTCCTCACCGCCAAGACCCCCGGCCGCAAACTCGCCCTGGATGCTGCCGACGTGCTGTATGCCAGCAGCCCCGACCTGCCACTGCGCGTGCTGGAGTTGGTGGCGCGGGACAAAGCCTGCGAACACCTCGACAAAGCCTGTCACGGTGACTCCTGCCCCTTGGCCAAGGGTTTCTACGACCGTTTGCCCGCCGCACGTATCGCCGCGTCCAAGGTGCGCCTGCTCGACCAGCGCAACCTGCGCGACGTTGCCCTGGCCCATGACGTCTGCCCCTATTACCTGAGCCAGGAAATGGCGCGCTGGGCCGACCTGGTGGTCGCCGACTACAACTACTATTTCGACTTTGGCGCCATGCTGTTCGGCCTGGCCCAGCTCAATCAATGGCGGGCGGCGGTGCTAGTGGACGAGGCGCACAACCTGGTCGAACGGGCCCGCGCGATGTACAGCGCCAGTGTTGACCAGTACCACCTCAAGACTCTGCGCGACACCGCTCCCGAGCCGTTGAAGAAACCCTTGAAGCGCCTCAACCGTGAGTGGAATGCGCTGCACAAGGACCAGCTCGCGCCCTACCAGGCCTATGCCGCCCGCCCGGAAAAACTGCTGCAGGCCTTGAGCCTGTGCGCCAGCAGCATGGGCGAATATTTCAATGACCATCCCGAGTCACTGAGTGGCGACCTGCAATCCTTCTATTTCGACGTGCTGCAATTTGCCAAAGTCGCCGAGCTGTTCAATGAACACTTCATCTTCGATATCAGCAAGCGTCAGCTCAGTGGAAAGCGCAGCAGCTCGACCCTGTGCCTGCGCAACGTGGTGCCTGCCGAATTCATCCGCCCACGATTGACCGCTGCCCGCAGCAGCGTGCTGTTTTCCGCAACCCTGAGCCCGCGGCATTACTACGCCGACTTGCTGGGCTTGCCGGCCGACACGGCATGGGTCGATGTGGAGTCACCGTTCAAGGCCGAGCAATTGCAGGTGCGTATCGTCGATGAAATCTCCACGCGTTTCGTGCATCGCCATGCCTCCCTGGAACCCATCGTTGAGCTGATCGCCCGCCAGTACACCGGGCAGCCTGGCAACTACCTGGCGTTCTTCTCAAGCTTTGATTACCTGCAACAAGTGGCGCAGTTGCTGGCCGAGCGACATCCGCAGATCACACGGTGGCAGCAGTCACGCGGCATGGCCGAAGCCGAGCGCCAGGCGTTTCTCGACCAATTCACCGAACACAGCCAGGGCATTGGTTTTGCTGTGCTCGGCGGCGCCTTTGGCGAAGGCATCGACCTGCCCGGCGCCCGCTTGATCGGCGCCTTCATCGCCACCCTTGGTTTACCCCAACTCAACCCGGTCAATGAGCAGATGAAACTGCGCATGGGCGCGATATTCGGTGCAGGCTACGACTACACCTACCTGTACCCCGGCATTCAGAAGGTGGTACAGGCCGCGGGCAGGGTGATCCGCAGCCAGCAGGACCGTGGCGTGGTGATGTTGATCGATGACCGCTTCGGCGAAGCGCGGGTACGCCAGTTGTTGCCACGCTGGTGGGCGGTTGCATGAGTTATTCCCGCCATCAATGATGCTGGTGGCCCTGTGAGCAATGCCGCACGCTGGGCAAAACCTTCGAAAAGGTTATGCCCATGAGCCCGCAATTAATCCTCGTCAACGGTATTGAGTTAAGCGTCCACATAGCGGGCCCCGAACACGGCTCGCCGATTTGGCTGCTGCACGGTTTTCCGGAGTGCTGGCATTCCTGGCGCGAGCAGATTCCTGCCCTGGCGGCGGCGGGCTATCGGGTGTTTGCCCCGGAAATGCGCGGCTACGGCCAGTCAAGTTCGCCGGCAGAAGTTGCCGACTACGAGTTGCTGACGCTGTGTGGCGATATCCAGCAGGCCATGGACCATTTTGGCCATGCGCAGGTGGTGATGGTCGGCCACGACTGGGGCGCGGTCGTGGCCTGGCACCTGGCGTTGCTCGAACCTGAGCGGGTCACGCGCTTGATCACGATGTCGGTGCCTTTCGCCGGGCGCGCACGGCGGCCGGTGATTGAAATCATGCGCGAGCTGTACGCCGACCGCTTCAACTACATCCTGTATTTCCAGGAACCGGGCGTAGCCGAACAGGAATTGAACGCCGATGTCGAGCGTACCTTGCGCCTGTTCATGCAGGACCAGGATGTGTTCCTGCAAAGCAAACCGGCGAACGCCAGGCTGCTTGAAGGCGTCGCAGCCCCCGGCGCCTTGCCGCAGTGGTGTTCCCAGGCGGATTTGGATATCTACGTGCAAACCTTCGCCGAGCATGGGTTTCGCGGCCCGCTGAACTGGTACCGCAACTTCGAGCGCAACTGGCAACGCAGCGAACGCCTGGCGGGCAGGCAGGTGCTGCAACCCACGCTGTTCCTGATCGGCGACCGCGACCCGGTGGGGGTCTTCGAAGCTCACACGCTCAAGCGCATGCCTGACTCAGTGCCCAAGCTTGAGCAGCACGTGCTGCCCAACTGCGGGCACTGGATCCAGAACGAGCAGGGGCAGCGGGTCAACGCGCTGATGCTCGGGTTTCTAGGGAAAACTTGAAGGTTGCGCCCCGACCCGGTTGATCCACCAGGCGAATGCTGCGCCCGTGCAGTTGCAGGATACGGTGCACGATGCGCAAGCCCAGGCCGCCGTCACGGCGGGCGCCGCCGATAGTGAACGCGCGCAGGAACAGGCCTTCGCGCAGCTCCGCGTCGATGCCCGGGCCGCTGTCGCTGACCGTGACGGCCACGGCGTTGGTTTCGGGCGACAGGATGACTTCGATTTCGCCGTTGACCGGCGTATGACGCAGCGCATTATCCAGCAGATTGGTGAGTACCCGCTCGATCAGGCCCAGGTCAGCGAACACGGTGGGCACCCGCGGTGGCAGGGTGGCGGTGAGCGCGATGGCACGTGCTTCGGCGGTCAGTTCAAATTTCTGGAAGATGTCTTGCACCAGGTCCGGCAATGAAAAGCCTTCGATCACCGGCTGTACAAAGCCATGCTCCAGGCGCACCAACTCCAGCAACGACTGGGCGAGGCCGCCGACTTTGCGGCTCTGGTCGAGGGCGATGCCGAGGTAGCGGCGACGTTCCTCTGGGCTCAGGCTCGCGTCCTTGAGTGACAGGGTTTCCAGGTAGCCATGCAACGAGGCCAACGGTGTGCGCAGGTCGTGGGAGATATTCGCGACCATTTCCCGACGTTCCTGATCCTGGTGGGTGATGGCGCGCCATTGCTCGCCCAGGCGGTTCTCCATTTGCACGAAGGCGTGGTCGAGTACGGCAATTTCATCGCCGCTGTTCAGTTCGGTCGCAATCGGCTCGGCCGGTTTGGGCGCGCCGTTGATGTCGAACTGGCCGACTTTGTCGGTGAGCTGGCGCAACGGCCGGGTGATCCAGGCAAATGCGATCAGGCCGGCCATCAGGCACAGCAGGGCGACCAGGCCGATGGACCAGAGTGCAATCTTCAACGCCATGCCGGTGGCATCCTTGGCGTCGTACACGTCGTGGGCTTCACCGAGCAGCACCACATACATAAAGCCGGCCTGCTGGCCGCCGACCTTGAGCGGTGCCGCGCTGAATACCTTACGCCCATCGACGCTGCGCGGGTCGTCACCGAGGATCGGTAGCATCGCGCCGCTGAGAAAGCGCCGAATCGGCGTCAGGTCCACCTGGTCGCGCAGCATGTGCCCCTTGGGTGCGGCGTTGCCGACCACACGGCCGTCGATGTCGAGCAGGTACACCTCGACGCTGGGGTTGACCAGCATCAGCTGGCTGAACAGGTTGCGCACCGCGTCGGGCTTGAGGCCGTCGGCGTCCATCAGTTGGGTGTCGCGGGCAATATGCGCCGCCAGGTCGCGGGACAGGCCTTGCACTACTTCCAGTTCGTGCATGTGGTTGGAGCGCACTTGCAGCCAGGCCGAGGTGCCGCAGCAAATCAGCAGTAATACGGCGAACACCACCGACAGGCGCTGGGTCAGGCTGAGCTTCATGGCGGGCTCTCGGCAAACTTGTAGCCACGGCCCCACACCGTGAGGATGCGTGCCGGGTTGGCCGGGTCAATTTCAACCTTGGCGCGCAGGCGGTTGATGTGGGTGTTGACCGTGTGTTCATAACCTTCGTGGCTGTAGCCCCACACCGCGTTGAGCAGGTCCATGCGCGAAAACACTTTGCCCGGCTGCCGAGCGAAGAAGTACAGCAGGTCGAATTCCCGTGGGGTGAGGTCCAGGCGCTGGCCTTGCAGGGTGGCATCGCGGGTCAGCGGGTTGATGAACAGCTGGCCGAGGTCGAGGCTGCCGGCGTCCATTTTCAGGTTGCGTGCCATGGCGTCCACGCGGCGCAACAGCGCCTTCACGCGGGCCACCAGTTCCGGCATGGAGAATGGCTTGGCCAGGTAATCATCCGCGCCCAGCTCCAGGCCGAGGATGCGGTGCAGTTCGCTGGAACGTGCGCTGGTGATGATGATCGGCGTGTAGCGCGTCATGGCGCGGGCGCGCCGGCAGATTTCCAGGCCATCGACGCCGGGCAGCATCAGGTCGAGGATCAGCGCATCCCAGCCGCCTTGCTCCAGCAGGCGCAGGCCTTCGTTGCCGTCGGCGCTGTGCACCACCTCGAACTGTTCATCACGCAAGTGCAGGCAGATGAGGTCGGCAATATGGGCATCGTCCTCGACCACCAGGACACGTTTGGGCTGATCCATGTAGATAAACCTTCGCTTGTAGTCCGCGCATTGTGCGGGTTTTGCCACCGTGTAGTTATCACGAATTGTTTAACTCTGCGTGAGGATTCCGCGACCGTCCCACGAGCATGATCGCCTCATTGGTAACGGTAAGCACCTCTCATGTGGTGAGCGAGCAAGCTCGCTCACCACAGGCGCTGCGCCAGTCATAAATTGGAGAACATCATGTACTCACGCCGACAACTATTACTGGCCAGTGGCGGCCTCGGCGTCGCCGTCCTGGCCGGCGGCCTGATCAAACAGCTCAACATGGTCACCGAAGCCGAAGCCGCCGAAACCTTCGACGTCACCCACACCGACGCCGAATGGCGCAGCCTGCTGACCGCCGAGCAATACAACATCCTGCGCGAAGCGGGCACCGAACGTCCCTACACCAGCGCCCTTAACGACGAACACCGCGCCGGCACCTTCGCCTGTGCCGGTTGCGCGCTGGCGCTGTACTCCTCAACCACCAAGTTCGACAGCCATACCGGCTGGCCCAGCTTCTGGCAGCCACTGGACAACGCCGTAGCCAGCCATACCGACACCTCTTATGGCGTGGTGCGCAAGGAAATCCACTGCCGTCGCTGCGGCGGCCACCAGGGGCACGTGTTCGATGACGGCCCGGCACCGACCGGGCTGCGTTACTGCATGAATGGCGCCGCCATGACGTTCACGGCGGCTTAGGCCAATGTTTTTTCATTCGTATAAGGGAAGGTCCCATGTGGCTTCTGGTTCTCGCGTACCTGGGCGGCGTGCTGACAATCGTCAGCCCGTGCATCCTGCCAGTTCTGCCTTTTGTCTTCGCTCGCACCGGGCAGCCGTTTTTGCGCAGTGGCTTGCCGCTGTTAGCGGGGATGGCGGTGACATTCGCCCTGGTGGCCTCGCTGGCGGCAGTGGGCGGCGGTTGGGTGGTGCAGGTCAATCAATACGGGCGCTGGCTCGCGTTGCTGTGCGTTGCCCTGTTCGGACTAACACTGTTGCTGCCGCAACTGTCGGAGCGCCTGACGCGCCCCTTGGTAGCCGCCGGCAGTCGCTTGTCGGAAGCCGCCGGGGCCGATGCCAGGCCGCGCCCGGGCGCGTCGTTCCTGATCGGCGTGGCCACCGGGCTGTTGTGGGCACCCTGCGCCGGACCGATCCTGGGGCTGGTGCTCACCGGCGCCGCGCTGCAGGGCGCCAGCATCGGCACTACCTTGCTGTTGCTGGCCTACGCCGCCGGTGCTGCCACCTCCCTCGCGCTGGCATTGCTGGTCGGCGGTAAAGTCTTTGGCTTCATGAAGCAATCCCTCGGCGCCGGTGAGTGGCTGCGCCGTGGCCTGGGTGCGCTGATGCTGGCCGGTGTGGCCGCCATTGCGCTAGGCCTGGATACCGGCGTATTGGCGCGGGTGTCGACCGCATCCACCGGTGGCCTGGAACAAAGCCTGGTGGACAAGCTCAACGCCAAACCGGAACAAAAGGGCGGGGCGATGATGGCCGGGGGCGCGATGATGGCCGCCGCCAACCACAGCGACACCCTGCCGATCGAAGGTGTGCTGCCGCCTCTGGAGGGCGCCGTGCAATGGCTCAACAGCCCACCACTCACGGCTGAAGCACTCAAGGGCAAAGTGGTGCTGGTGGATTTCTGGACCTACTCCTGCATCAACTGCCTGCGCACCTTGCCGTACGTGAAGGCGTGGGCCGAGAAATACCGCGACCAGGGCCTGGTGGTGATCGGTGTGCACGCGCCGGAATTCGCCTTTGAACGCGATGTGAGCAATGTCACCAAGGCCATGAAGGACCTGGGCATCACTTACCCGGTGGCGATCGACAACAACTACAAGATCTGGCGCGCATTCAACAACCAGTACTGGCCGGCCCATTACTTTGCCGATGGCAAGGGCCAGATTCGCTACCACCACTTTGGCGAGGGCGACTATGCCGAGTCCGAGCGGGTGATCCAGCAGTTGCTGCGTGAAGCCGGGGCCAAGAACGTTGCGGGTGGTTTGATCGAGGCCGACGCCAAGGGCGTGCAACTGGCACCGGACACCCACGAAGTGCAGTCGCCGGAAACCTACCTGGGCTTCCAGCGCGCCGAAAACTTCGTCACCACCGGCACCCTGGCCACCAACCAAGTGGTGAACTACCCGGCCGCCGGCAACCTGGCCCTGAACAACTGGACCCTGGAAGGCCAATGGAACGTCGGTGGCCAGCAAGCCACCCTCGGCCAGGCCGGTGGGCGCATCGTCTACCGCTTCCACGCCCGAGACCTGCACCTGGTGCTCGGCCCTGGCGCTGATGGCAAGCCGGTACGCTTCAACGTCACGGTCGACGGCCAAGCCCCAGGCGCCGCCCACGGCACCGACGTCGCGCCGGATGGCAGCGGCACCGTTACCGAGCAGCGCCTGTACCAACTGGTACGCCAGCCAGGCGCCGTCAAGGACCGAACCTTCACCATCGAATTCCTCGACCCGAACGTATCGGCCTACGCCTTCACCTTCGGCTGACCCGAAAACCGTCACCTCGGTGATATGAAAACCCACCCCCGTAGGAGCCGCTTGCCGGCTCCTACAGTGGACTGTGCTCAGGAGTGAACACTATGAAGATCTTCAGCTACCTGCCGGTGCTTGCCTTTGCCGCTTTCATCGGGCAAACCCCAGCCTTGTCGTTCGGTGCCTCCGACGATGCCGTCGCCATTGCGCCACCCGCCCTCGACCTGCCCGCAGACAGCAGCAACCTGCAAACCGCCGTGTTCGCCGGCGGCTGTTTCTGGGGTGTACAAGGCGTGTTCCAGCATGTGCAAGGCGTAACAAACGCCGTTTCCGGCTACGACGGCGGCGCCGCGAGCACCGCGCAATATGAGTCCGTCAGCGACGGCAACACTGGCCACGCCGAAGCGGTTTCCGTGACCTACGACCCGAGCAAAGTCAGCTACGGCAAGTTGCTGCAGATCTATTTCTCGGTAGCCCACAACCCCACCGAACTCAACCGCCAGGGCCCCGACACCGGCACCCAGTACCGCTCGGCGATCTTCGCGCAGAACGCCGAACAGCAAAAAATCGCCCAGGCCTACATCGCCCAACTGGACGCAGCCAAGTCCTTTGACAAACCCATCGTCACCCACATCGAGACGGGCAAGACGTTCTACCCGGCGGAGTCCTACCACCAGGACTTCCTCACCGAAAATCCGTCCTACCCCTATATCGTGATCAATGACCTGCCCAAAGTGGCGCAACTCAAAAAGCTGTTCCCCGACCAATACCGCGCCGAGCCGGTGCTGGTGAAAAACCAGTAATCAGCCCTTGGCCTTGGCCAGGTACGGCGCCAGGCGCCGGCCCATTTCTTCACCCAGGGCCTGCAGCCCACTCAACGGGCGGACCATCACTTCAAACTCGATGATCTGCCCTTGTTCATTGAAGCGGATCAGGTCAATGCCCTTGAGCTGCTTGTCACCGACGCGCGCACTGAACTCCAGCACGACACTGTGGCCGTCGCCACTGGCCAGTTCGCGGTGATAGGTGAAGTCTTCGAATACCTTGATGACGGTGTTGAGGATCATCGACACCACCGGCGCGCCAGGGTAGGGGGTGTGAGCCATGGGCGAGCGGAATACGGCGTCCGGCGCCAGCAGTTCGGGCAGTGCGTTGAGGTTACGATCCGCCAGCATGGCGTGCCAGCGTTGCAGGGTCTGGGCGGCGGCAGGGGTGAGGTTGAGTTCGGACATGCGCGGTACCTGTTCTTATGATGGGAAGGCAGTTCACCTGCCCAACATAAGAGCGGTACCAAAGCAGGGTCAATCACCCGAATTGACAGTTAAGTGATCGCAATGAACAGGGTCAGACCACTTCCAGGTACGAGCTATGAATCGCCCGCGCCAACTCGCGCACGGTGTCGATGAACTCGGTGAGCCGGCTGTGCAACCCGTCCTCCAGAATCTCATCAATCCCGGTGTACCTTAGCCGCGCCTCGAACTCCGCCGCCAACCGTTGCGCCGTGCGCCCATAACTGCCGGGCAGGTCCGCGAGGATATGGCTCAATTCTTCAATGCACGCATGCAGCGAGCGCGGCACATCGCTGCGCAACAACAGCAGTTCCGACACCGACCGCGCATTCAGTGCGTTCGGGTACAGCTCGGTGTACGCCTCGAATGACGACAGCGCACGGAGCAGGGCGCTCCACTGGTAATAACCGCGTGCCGACAAATCGCTGACTTCTTCCGATTCCTCGCCGAACATTTCATAGCGCGCATCCAGCAAACGCAGGGTGTTGTCCGCGCGCTCGACAAAGGTGCCCAGGCGGATAAACCGATAGGCGTCATTGCGCATGATCGTCCCGGAGGTCGCCCCACGGAACAGGTGCGAACGCTGCTTGACCCAGTCACAGAAGTGGCTGATGCCATGCCGCGCCAGGCCGCCGGCGGCGATGCTGCGCATTTCCAGCCAGGTGGCGTTGAGGTTTTCCCACATGTCGGCGGTGATGCGCCCACGTACCGCGTGGGCATTGCCACGGGCGGCGCGCAGGCAGTTGTAGATGCTCGCCGGGTTTTCTTCGTCGAGGGCGAAGAAGTGCAGCATGCGCTCGGCGTCCAACTGTTTATGACGTTCAAGGTAACTGTCCAGTGTGCCGCTGCTGAGCAACGACATGGCCAGTTCGTCCAGGCCATCGCTGCGTCCGGCCTGGGGCATCAACGACAACGAGTAACTGACTTCCAGCATGCGCGCCAGGTTCTCGGCACGCTCCAGGTAACGGGACATCCAGTACAGATCTGCGGCGGTTCTACTCAACATACTCAGCCCTCCACCACCCAGGTGTCCTTGGTTCCGCCGCCCTGCGACGAGTTGACGATCAACGAGCCTTCCTTAAGCGCCACGCGGGTAAGGCCGCCGGGCACCAGGCGGGTTTCCTTGCCCGAGAGTACAAAGGGCCGCAGGTCGATATGCCGTGGAGCGATGCCGTTTTCGACAAAGGTGGGACACGTGGACAGGCTCAAGGTCGGCTGGGCGATGTAGGCGTGGGGCCTGGCCTTGATGCGCTGGCGGAAGTCCTCGATCTCGGCGGCGGAAGAGGCCGGACCGACCAGCATGCCGTAGCCGCCGGAGCCCTGGGTTTCCTTGACCACCAGTTCCGGCAGGTTGGCCAGGACGTGGGACAGCTCATCGGGCTTGCGGCACTGGAAGGTCGGTACGTTTTGTAGCACCGGTTCTTCATCCAAGTAGAAGCGGATCATTTCCGGCACATAGGGGTAGATCGACTTGTCGTCGGCCACGCCGGTGCCGATGGCATTGGCCAGCACCACATTGCCAGCGCAATAGGCGGCGACCAGGCCGGGCACGCCGAGCATCGATTCGGGGTTGAAGGCCTTGGGGTCAAGGAAGGCGTCGTCGATGCGCCGGTAAATCACGTCCACCGGCTTGGGCCCATCGGTGGTGCGCATGAACACCTTGAGGTCGTGGACGAACAGGTCGGCACCTTCCACCAGTTCCACGCCCATTTCCCGGGCCAGGAACGCATGTTCGAAGAACGCGCTGTTGAAGCGGCCCGGCGTCAGCACCACCACATTGGGGTTGTCCAGGCGGCTGGAGCTCTTGAGGGTCTTGAGCAGCAGGTTGGGGTAGTGGTCCACCGGCGCGATGCGCTGCTTGGCGAACACCTCGGGAAACAGGCGCATCATCATCTTGCGGTCTTCGAGCATGTAGCTCACGCCGCTGGGGGTGCGCAGGTTGTCTTCGAGCACGTAGTAGGTGCCGTCGCCGTCGCGCACCAGGTCCACGCCCGAAATATGCGAGTAGATGTCGCGGTGCAGGTCCAGGCCGACCATCGCCTTCTGGTAACCCTCGTTGCCCAGCACCTGGTCCGCCGGAATGATCCCGGCCTTGATGATGCGCTGGTCGTGGTAGATGTCGGCGAGGAACATGTTCAGTGCGTTGACGCGCTGGATACAGCCGCGTTCGATCACGCTCCATTCACTGGCGGGGATGCTGCGGGGGATGATGTCGAAGGGGATCAGGCGCTCGGTGTCTTGCTCGTCGCCATAGAGGGTGAAGGTGATTCCGGCGCGGTGGAACAGCAAATCGGCTTCACGGCGACGCTGGGCCAGCAGTTCCGGCGGCGTATTCGCCAGCCAGCGGGAGAAATCCTGATAATGCGCACGGCACACGCCATCTGCGTCATTCATTTCATCGAAGAAACATCGAGCCATTCCAGTACCTTGTCAGTGCCGAGGGACGCTTGGGTGGCACTGCCGTTTCAAAAAACGCATTTTTATAAGGGCCGTGGCTAAGGGTGCCAACGGGCCTGGTCCTTACTTTCTTATGGGGTCGGCTCTGGGTCGGGGGGTAACGAATGCTCCTGTATCCGGGCAGATGAAAGGATAAAGCAATGCCTGTGCCGGAACCGTACATTCCTTGTAGTGAGCGCGCTTGCCCCGCGCTGGGCTGCGCAGCGGCCCCAGAAAGCGAGGGAGCGCTGCGCACTCCAACGCGGGGCAAGCCCGCTCACCACAAGGGGGCAGCGCCTGGCAGGCGCCCCGACTTGGTGCATGAACAAACTTGAACTTCACCTACCCCCGATTCTTCTAACGGGACTCGAACCTGTGTGGAGCACTGTCGTGCCCAGAATCATCTCGCCCAACACGCCGGAGTCGGCCCTGACCGACCACAGCGAACACAACGCCAAGATCTTCGGCTCGCCCAAGGACCGCCTCGATTTCTACCGGCGTGAAATCCAGTACGAAACCACCATCCTCGCCAACCGCACTGACGCCTACCTCACGGCGCAATCATTCCTGGTGATCGCCTTTGTGTCCGGCATGGGCAACCTCAACCCGGAGTGGGGCAAGCTGTTCACCCTGGTGGTGCCGGTGTTCCTGGTCTCGCTGGGCATTCTCAGTTCCCTCAATGCCTGGCCGGGCATCCGGGCCGCGTATGAAATCATCGACCACTGGCACTACAAGCAGAGCGAACTGCTGCGCAGCGAGCCGGTGATGGGCATGGCCTACGATGAATCGCCGCTGTTCTCCGAAATGGAGTCGTCCCACAAGGGCTACCGCAAGTCGCTGCTGTTCTCCATGCGGGCACCGTGGCTGTTCATGGTGTTCTGGCTGGTGCTGGGGATCTACGCGTTCTATATCCAGGTCGACAATCCGATCCGGTGAGCAATCGGACGGAACTTCGCCGGTCAGCCCGGCGCCTTACCTTCAGGCCCTGCTGATTTCCCACCGGCCTAAATTGAGGTGACCCATGAGCACAAGCAAAGACCCCCAACTCGATAACCGTAACGATCCGGCCATCGACGGCGGCGAACCGGCCCCGGGTACCGCTGCAGAAGCGCCGAAGGACCCGGTTCCAGCCAAAGACCCCAAGGCCAAGGAAAACGACTACAGTCCAGACTTCAAGCCCGAGCGCGAGCCCAAGCCTGAAACCGATGCTGATATCGACACCCAAGGCGGCTAGAGGAGACGGTCATGTCCAAAGAACTCGACGAAGAACTCAACGATCCGGGCAATGAAGACCCGGGTTCCCTGATGGATGATGCAGAAGTGCCGCTCAACGACCTGGATGAAGCGGCAGACGTTGGCAATACCGAGCGTCAAGACTGAGCGTTCGCCTTGGCTCGTCGTTCATACCACACCAGCATCGGCTGGGTACTCAGGCCATGAACGACGATGCTCAGGGCAATCACTGACAAGGTCAGGTTGACCGCCACCGCGCTGCTGGTGCCGATCAAACCGTGGTTGAGCGCGTAGAACAGGTAGTAAATGCTGCCGATCCCGCGAATACCAAACCACCCCATCAGCCCGCGCTGCCGCAGATCGATCAGGCGGCCCCAGGGCATTGCCAGCACGCCCATCGGGCGGATGACGCAGAACAGCAACGCCGCCACCGGCAGTGCACGCCAATCCCAATGGCTCGCCAGCACGATGCCCAGCACCGTCACCAGGAACACCTCCATTGAACGCTCCACCAGGCTGCCGAACGAGAGCATGTCGCCCATCATCACGCCGGCGGCGATCTGTGTGTCTTTCAGTTCGCTGACATCGCCTTGCAGTGCGCGTTCTGGCTCAACCTCCAGGTGGCCCACCACCGGCAGCGCCAGATGCTCCGACGGTGTCTGCGAATTCCCGGTGGAGCGGAACTCCGCCTGGCGCAGACCAAGCCCCGCCGCAAACACCGACAGGAAGCCATAACCGCCCACCGCCTCGGCGACGACGTAGGCCAACGCGATCAGCGCCAGCGTCAGGTAGTCATTGGGCGAGAGCGTGCTGTCACTGTTGGTGATGCGCATCCACAGTGTCACACGGCCAATGCCGCGGCCCATCCAGTAGCCGATCAGTAACCCGGCCGGCACAGCCCAAAGCAGATTCTTCAGCACCCAGCCGCCCAGCCAGTCCCCGTCGAAACCGCCGTGCTGCATGAACAGCAGGGCAAAGATCACAAAGGGGAAGGCCGTGCCGTCGTTCAAACCGGCCTCACCGGACAGGCCAAAACGCAGCGCGTCATAGTCCTGGGCGTTATTGACCTGCACCAGGCCTGCCAGTACCGGATCAGTCGGCGCCAGGATTGCGCCCACCAGCAGCGACACGCCCCAAGACAACGCAAACAGGTAATGCAGCGCCAGGCAGATGCCGAGGATGGTCAGCAGCATCACCGGCCCGGCCATGCCAAATGCAATGCGCCAGGTCCGGTGCTTGAGCGGCAGGCGCAGTTTCAACCCGCTGACGAACAGCGAAAACAACACCGCGACTTCCGTCAGGTGTTCCATCCAGCGTGCGGAGTTCTTGATATCCAAGTGCAGCAGGTCGACGCCCAGCGGGCCGATCCCCACACCCAGCAGCAGGCACACTGCCGAAGTGGTGACTGGCATCCAGCGCAGGTAGGAGGAGGTGAGGGCAAGGGTGAGCAATACGGCGCCCAGAACGGCCATCCATAGAATAAAAGTCATCGAGCGTGTACCGAGGCCGTGGTCTGTTCAGGTTGGAGGACCGTGGCCGGTCACGGGTTCAATGTGATTGGATCAACTGCGAACCGATGGTTTTCAGGCGAATCATGTCCATCAACTGCCGCAACCCCGGCTGCGACTGGCGCCGGCTCGGGTAGTACATGCACAGGGGTTCACCCAGGCAGGCCCAGTCGGGCAGCACCTCCACCAAGCGCCCATCCTTGAGTTCCCGCTCGACGCGGTTGGACAGGCAGTAGGCAATGCCCACGCCTTGCAGCGCAGCGTTGACGATGGTCTCGGTGTCGGCCGCGCTGAAGTGGCCGGGCACATCGATACGCTGCTGACGCGCGCCGTTACCCAGCTCCCACTTGAAGGTGGTCTTGTCGCCCAGGTACATGCGGATGCAGGCGTGTTGCAACAGGTCTTTGGGCACCTGGGGCATGCCACGGCGAGCCAGGTAGGCGGGGGACGCGACCATGATCCAGCGCAACTCACCGGTCAGCGGCACCGCGACCATGTCCTGGGGCACGGTGGCGCCGTAGCGGATACCGGCGTCGTAGCCCTCGGCGATGATGTCGATCATCTGGTCTTGCACGATCAGGTCCAGGCGCAGTTGCGGGTAGGCGGCGCAGAAATCCCCGAGGATTGGCGCCAGCAGCAACACCGCCGCATCCCGTGGCACGTTGAGGCGCAGGCGGCCGATGGGGGCTTCGCGATACAGCTCCAAGGTGTCGAGGCCGTCCTTGATAGTGGCAAAACCCTGGGTGAGTTTTTCTGCCAGCAGCGAGCCGGCATCGGTGGGCTCCACGGCCCGGCTGGTGCGATACAGCAGCTTCACCCCCAGGCGGGTTTCCAGGTTACGCATGGTGTGGCTCAACGCCGAAGTGGTCACGCCCAGTTCGTGGGCGGCATGGCGGAAGCTGCGGCGGCGGATGATGGCCATGAACACGTTGAGATCAGCCAGTTCGGAACGATTGAAGGCAGCCATTTCAAGTCTCTAATGCAGGAGTTCGGCTGCATGCGGCGTTGAGCCCGATTCAACCGTGGATGACTTAGAGTAATTGTTTTTCTAAGCATTATTGCCGCCCACAGGATTTTTTTATGCACGTTGAGACCATCAGAATTGCCGGCATTGACCAAGCGGTCTCGCGCATCGCCCTCGGCACTTGGTCCATGGGCGGGCACCTGTGGGGCGGGGCCGATAACGAGCAGGCCATCCGCACCCTGCGGCATGCGCTGGCCATCGGCATCAATTTGATCGACACCGCACCTGTCTACGGGTTTGGCCTCTCTGAGGAACTGATCGGCAAGGCCCTGCGCGGCGTGCGCCACAGTGCGGTGATCGCGACCAAGGCCGGCCTGCAATGGGACAGCGGCAGCGCCCGGCGCAACGCCACGGCCCAGCGCATTCGCAAAGAAGTCGAAGACTCCCTGAAGCGCCTGGAAACCGACTACATCGACCTGTACCAGATCCACTGGCCCGACCCCTTGGTCGCCCAGGAAGAAACCGCCGATGAACTGGAGCGCTTGCGCCGCGAAGGCAAGATTCTGGCCGTCGGTGTGAGCAACTATTCCTCTGCGCAAATGGACGATTTCAGCCAGCACACTGCGCTGGCCACGGTGCAGCCGCCCTACAACCTGTTCGAACGCGCCATCGACAGCGAGATCCTGCCGTACGCCAAGCAGCATGCCCTGGTGGTGCTTGCCTACGGCCCGCTGTGCCGGGGCTTGCTCACTGGCAGCATGCACTCGGCCACGCGCTTTGCCGGTGATGACGTGCGCAAGCTCGACCCCAAGTTCAAGGCGCCACGCTTCGACCAGTACCTGGCCGCTGTTGCCGCGCTGGACCTGTATGCCCGTGAGTGCCACGGCAAGTCGGTGCTCGCCCTGGCCCTGCGCTGGGTGCTCGACCAGGGCCCAACCATCGCGCTGTGGGGCGCCCGGCGGCCGGAGCAGTTAAAAGGCTACCAGGAGGCCTTCGGCTGGCACCTGACCCCTGAAGACCTGACGCATATCGACCGTATTCTGGCCAGCACGATAAAAGATCCGATCGGCCCGGAATTTATGGCCCCGCCCAAGCGTTAACGACCTCTTTGGACCATAAACGACACGGCCGCAAACTTACCCATTGAACGACTGTTCAGTTTGAACTATGTTGACCGCATCCGCCCGTTTGCCACTCGACGGGTTCGCGCTGTTTCTTCTTGAACAAGAGGCTCTGGCATGCGGTTTTCCCCCTTCGTCGATCGAATTGCAGGGCAGGGCGTCGCCGCCTGGGACATCCACCACGCGGCCTACCAGGCTGCCAGCCAGGGCGAAGACATCATCATCCTCAGCGTCGGCGACCCGGACTTCGCCACGCCAGGTTTCATAACCGAGACCGCCGTAAGTGCCCTGCGCGAAGGCGACACCCACTACACCGAGATCCCTGGCCGCCCGGCACTGCGCGACGCCATTGCCGCGCGCTACAGCAAGACCCTGCAACGCCCATTGGATGCCGCCAACGTCATCACCGTCGCCGGTGCGCAGAACGCATTGTTCGTGACATCGCTGTGCCTGTTGCAGGCCGGTGACGAGGTGCTGGTGCTCGACCCGATGTACGTCACCTACGAGGCCACGCTCAAGGCCAGCGGCGCAACGCTGGTGCGTGTGCCGTGCTCGCCGGAGTCGGGCTTTCGCCTGGACGCGCAGTTGCTGGCTGCGGCGATCACACCCCGCACACGGGCGATTTTCTTCTCCAACCCGAACAACCCGACCGGCGTGGTGCTGAACCCGCAGGAGTTGCAAGCCATCGCCGACCTGGCCGTCGCCCACGACCTGTGGGTGGTGGTGGATGAGGTCTATGAAAGCCTGGTGTTCGACGGCGAATACCACAGCCTCGCCGCACTGCCGGGCATGGCCGAGCGCTGCGTGGTGATCGGCAGTTTGTCCAAGTCCCACGCCATGACCGGTTGGCGCATCGGCTGGATCATCGCTGCGCCGCAAATGGTCGCCCATGCTGAAACCCTGGTGTTGAGCATGCTCTACGGGCTGCCCGGCTTTGTAATGGAGGCTGCGACCGCTGCAGTGCTGGCCCATGACCAAGTGACCCAGGGCATGCGCGAGATTTATCGGCGCCGGCGCGACCTGGTGGTGACGGGGCTCAGTGCTTGCCCAGGCATCAAGGTGCAAACGCCGCAAGCCGGGATGTTTGTGCTGGTGGATGTGCGTGATACCGGCCTGGGCTCGCTGGATTTCGCCTGGCGTTTGTTTCGCGAAGCTGGGGTGTCGGTGCTGGACGCCGCCGCGTTCGGCGAGCCCGCCCAGGGTTTCGTGCGGTTGTCGTTCACCCTCGGGGAAGCGCGTTTGGCCGAAGCCTGCCAGCGCATCGCGCAGTTCGTCGCCAAGCTGGCCGGTGAGCCGCGTATCGCCGCAGCACCCAGAATCGAGGTGGTGCAACCGGCGCAAGCAAAGAAGATGATCGAGGTCATCGACCTGCATAAACGCTTCGGCAATATCGAGGTGCTCAAGGGCATTTCGCTCACGGCCCACGAAGGCGATGTGATCTCGCTGATCGGCGCCAGTGGATCGGGCAAAAGTACCCTGCTGCGCTGCATCAACATGCTTGAAGTGCCGGACCAGGGCAGCATTCATGTAGACGGCGAGAGCATCAAGCTCAACTACGGCCGCCCTGGCGCACCGCTGGTGGCGGACGCCAAGCAACTGGTGCGCATCCGTTCGACCCTGGGCATGGTGTTCCAGAACTTCAACCTGTGGCCACACCGCACCGTGCTGGAAAACCTTATCGAAGCCCCCACCCAGGTGCTGCGCGAAAGCCGCGCCGAAGCCATCGAACGCGCCGAAGCCTTGCTCGACCGCGTCGGCCTGGCCGCCAAGCGCAATGAGTACCCGGCGTTCCTTTCCGGTGGCCAGCAACAGCGTGTGGCGATTGCCCGCGCGCTGGCCATGCGGCCCAAAGTCATGCTGTTCGACGAACCCACCTCGGCCCTCGACCCGGAACTGGTGGGCGAAGTACTGCGGGTGATCCGCTCCCTGGCCGAGGAAGGCCGCACCATGATCCTGGTCACCCATGAAATGGCGTTCGCCCGGGATGTGTCGTCGAAAGTGGCGTTCCTGCACCAAGGCATGATCGAAGAAACCGGCTCGCCGGATGCGGTGTTTATTGACCCACGCAGTGAGCGTTGCCGGCAGTTCGTCAACGCGCATCAAACTCGCTAACTCCAGAAAAAGACGGGGCAAAAATCATGAAATCCAAGCGTATGGCAACGTGGTTGAGCAGTGCAGTGTTGATGGTGGTCGCAGGTTTCACCTGGGCAGCAGACAAGCCCATCGTGTTTGCGGTGGCGGCCGAACCCTATCCGCCCTTCACCGTGAAGGGCGGCAATGGCCAGTGGTCCGGCTTTGAGGTGGACCTGATCCACAAGCTCTGCGAAGGCATGAAAGCCGAGTGTCAGATCAAGGAAGTGGCGTGGGACGGCATCATTCCCTCGCTGCTGGCGAAGAAGATCGACGTGATTTTCTCCTCGATGTCGGTGACCGATGAGCGCGAAAAACAGATCGCTTTCAGCCGTGCCTACTACGACTCCCTGCTGGGTGTCGCCGGGCCCAAGGGCAGCGAAGTCGAGATCTCCCCGGCGGGCCTCAAGGGCAAGTTGATCGGCGTGCAGATCTCCACCGTCAGTGCCAATTACCTGAAGAAGTACTACGAAAACATCGCCGACCTTAAGTACTACGACACCCAGGAATCGGCCAACGCCGACCTGATCGCCGGGCGTATCGACTACATGATGGCCGACGACACCGCCATCGCTATGATGGTCAAGACCCCCGAAGCCAGCGGCCTGGCGCACATTGCCAGCGTGCCCTACGACCCGATCATCGGGCGCGGCGTCGGCGCCGGTTTGCGCAAGGAAGACACCGCGCTCAAGGCCCGGCTGGACAAAGCCATCGGCGAGTTGCTGGTGAGCAAGGACTATGACGACCTGTCGCAGCACTATTTCGGTTTGTCGGTGAGCCCGTGCAAACGCAGCGATACTCCGGCGTTTGTTAGCAAGACCTGTGACAGCCCGTACCAACAAGTCGCCCAGAAGAGCGAATGATGTTCGACCTTCTCAGCTTTGGCGAACAAGGGTGGGGCAATGCGCTGCTCAAGGGGTTATGGATGACCCTGCAGATCTCCGCCGGCGCCTTCGCGGTCGGCTTGCTGATTGGCCTGGTGGTGGCGTGCGCCAAGCTCAGTGCGCCGCGCCCCATCGCGCTGCTGATGCGCGGCTACACCACAGTGTTTCGCGCGGTGCCGGAGTTGCTGCTGATCCTGCTGCTGTATTACGCAGGCTCCATGGGCCTTAACGCGTTGATGCTGTGGATGGGCTTCGAGCAAGTGAATATCAGCGGCCCGCTGGTGGCGATCCTGGTGCTGGGCCTGGTACAGGGCGCCTATGCCTCGGAGATTTTCCGCGCGGCGATCCTGGCGATTCCCCACGGCCAGATCGAAGCGGCGCGGGCCTTCGGCCTCAGCGGGCTGGGCCTGTTCCGGCGGGTGACGCTGCCGATCATGGCGCCGTTCGCCCTGGCAGGCATGTCCAACCTGTGGATCAACCTGATCAAGGACAGCGCCTTGATCAGCGTGGTCGGCACCAACGAATTGCTCTATACCGCCAAGCAGGCGGCCGGCTCCACGCGCCAGTACCTGCTGTTCTACCTCACGGCCGCCGCCTTGTATTACCTGGTGACGCTGGCTTCCAACTACCTGTCCGGGCGCCTGGAGCGACGTATCCGTCGCTGGATGCCGGTTGTCGAGTGAGCGGCCCATGCCTGAATGGATAAGTTATTACGCCGGCTTGATCGCCAAGGGGTTGCAGACCACCTTGTCGTTGCTGGTGGTGTCGGCGGTGCTCGGATTTGCCCTGGCGGTGCTGGTCGCGCTGGCGCGGTTGTCGCGGCGCAAGTGGCTGGCGCGCGGGGCGCTGGCCTACACCAGCGTGCTGCGCGGCACGCCGCTGCTGATCCAGATCTACATTTTCTACTACGGCCTGGGCAGCCTGTTCGCGCAGTTCCCGATGATTCGCGGCAGCTTCCTGTGGCCGTACCTGCGCGACGGTTACTGGTACATGGTGTTTGCCCTGGTGCTGTCGGTCGGCGCCTATGTGGGCGAGGTGATTCGCGGCGGCCTGCTGGCCGTGCCCAAGGGGGAAATGGAAGCCGCCTCGGCCTTCGGCATGACCCCACGCCAGGCGCTGCTACGGGTACGGCTGCCACGGGCGATGCGCCTGTTGCTACCGACCCTGGCCGGGGAAACGGTGATGCTGCTCAAGTCCACCGCGCTGGCCTCGACCATTGCCGTGGTCGACCTGCTGGGTGCGGCCAACGTGGTGCGCGCGCAGACCCTGCAGATCTATCAGCCATTGCTGCTGGTGGCGGGGGTCTACCTGTGCCTGACCTTCGTGATTGAAGCCGTCTATGCGATTGCCGAACGGCGCGGCACGCCACTGCGCAGGTCGGCCGGATGAAACAGGACGGCTCGCTGCAAGGGATTGCCCTGTGTTCCCTGGCCTACGCATTCCTGGCGCTGCAGGATGCGGTGATCAAATGGCTGGTGGCCGATTACTCGGTGTTCACCATTCTGTTCTGGCGCAGCCTGGTGGTGGTGTTCGCCTGCGTGATGGCGGGGCGCATGGGGCTGTTGCGGCGCGCGTGGACGTCGGTCAGCCGCCGCTTGCTGATCATTCGCGGGCTGTTGTCGTTGCTGGCGTGGTTGCTGTACTACACCGCCGCCAAGGACCTGAGCCTGGCGGAAATGACCACGCTGTATTTCTCCGCGCCGATCATGGTCACGCTGCTGGCGGCGCTGATCCTCAAGGAGCGCGCCAGTCGCGGCCAGTGGATCGCGCTGATCATCGGTTTTGTCGGCGTGGTGATCGCCTGTCGCCCCAGCCATCTGCTCGATCCGGTGCCCATCGCGCTGACATTGGCCGCCGCCTTGTGCTGGGCGTTTACCTATATCCAGTTGCGCCAGGTCGACCCGAGCACCTCGGTACTGGAGCAGATGCTGATCACCAACATGGTGTTTGTGCTGTGCATGGCGGTGACCTTGCCCTGGACCCATACGCCATCGCCCACGCCGGCGTGGCTCGGCATGCTGGCGGCGGGCCTGGTGGGCGGTATCGGCCAGTTCCTGTTGTTTGCGAGTTTTCGTCGGGCCACCGCGACGTTGCTGGCGCCGTTCGAATACACCGGGTTGATCTGGGCGTTCCTGCTCTCAAGCCTGGTGTGGGGCACGCTCATGGAAGGTTCGCTGATCGTCGGCGCGGTGTTGATCGCCATCAGCGGTACCCTGGCCATGCTCAGTGCGCGGCACCCGGTGTCACAGGATGTGGTCGGCGCCGAATGCGCCGTGACGCAACCCCTGTACCCAGCAGCGGCAGATGTGCAGGCCGTTGGCGGGGCTGAAGGTGCCGGGGTTGAGGCACCCCTCGAGCCAGAGTCCGTCGAGCATCGCCGATAGGCCAATGGCCGCCAGGTGGCTGTCGTGGATCACCAGGCGTTCGCTGCGGGCCAGGTCGTCCAGCAGTTGTTGGATCAATGCCAGGTAGGCGTGGTAGCTGTTTTCGTGGGACTGGTTCACGTGGGGCGAGTGGCGGATCAGGCTCCAGAACACCACCCACACGCCGAGCAGGTCGGGGTCCATGACCCTGGGCGAAAACGAGGCAGTGAGGAAGGCGTCGAGCCGTGCGGCGGCGCCATCCGCCAGCTCGACCTGTTCCCACAGGGCGGTGGTCAGCTCGTTGGCGAGCTTTTGGTAGGTCTCGGCGATCAGCGCGTCGATGCTGCCGAAATGGTGGTTGAGCAACCCCACTGACACCCCGGCTTCGGAGGCGATACGCCGCACGGAAATCCCGGCGTGCCCGTCACGGGCCAGGCAGGTGAGGGTGGCGGCAATCAGCAGGTCGCGGCGCTCGTCGGGGTCGGCACGGCGCAGTTTGGAAGGTTCGACAGTCATGGACAGGCCTTTGAAGAAACACCACAGCGCTCAGGTTAGTTGAACACGTGTTCAATCTCTACCGATTAATTGATGAGAGGAGGGCAAGGCATGGCAAAAGACCTTTCGTGGCAGGAAACCGGCGACGCCGGCAATGCGCTGCACGTCGGCGCCTGGCGTTTCGACGGTGACGGCAGCGGGCCCAGGGTGCACCTGCAAGCGGGTGTGCATGCGGATGAAATCGCCGGCATGTTGGTCCTGCATCAGTTGTTGCCGCGCTTGCAGGAGTGTCAGGACCAAGGCCGCCTGAAGGGCAGTGTCACGGTGGTGCCCCAGGCCAACCCATTTGGTATCGGCCAGTTCCGTCAGGGCCGTTTGCTTGGGCGTTTCCATGAAGCCACCGGGCAGAATTTCAACCGTGCCTTCGACCATTCCCTGGCCATGGAACGCCCAGCCAGCAACCTGGCGCAGTGGCAGAAACGCCTGGTGCAACTGGCCGTCGAGGCCGACCTGGTACTGGACCTGCACACCGATGACGAGGCGTTGCCGTACCTCTACATCCATCGCAGCTTCTGGCCCGACCAAGGCCTGGCGCTGGCGGCGGCGTTGCAGGTGGACCTGGTGATTGTGTGGGACGAGGGCGGCGATGGCTCCTTTGAAGAAACCATCATCAACCACGCATCGCCGCAACTGGCGGCCACCCTGGAGCTGCGCGGGCAAGCAGACGTCAGCGACGCCCTGGCGCAACAGGACGCCGCTGGCCTGTGGGCCTGGTTGTGCATCAATGGCGTGATCGATGAGGTGGCGAGCATCGCCGAATGGCCAGGCGACGTGGTCGACATGGGCTGCATGGAAACCCTTCTCGCGCCCTGTGCCGGGGTGCTGGTGTTCGAGAAAGGCTTGGGTGATTACGTCGAAGAAGGCCAGCGTTTTGCGCGCATCATTGGCCGCCCCGGTGACCCCGCTTCGGAAGTGACCCTGCACGCAGCCCAGGCCGGGCGCATGGTCACCGCCCACCGCGAACGCCTGGTAGCCCAGGGCGCGGTGGTCGCCAAGTTCACCGGCACGCGCTTATCCGAAAGCTACAGCGGCGGCGTGCTCGACCCGTAGCGGCGCCTGCGAATGCAGCCATTCACGCGGGCTGGTGCCGATCTTGCGCCGAAACGCACGGGCCAGCGCCGAGGGGCTTTCGTAGCCGACTTCATCGGCAATCAGGGCGATGGGCCGGCCTTCACGCAGGCGTTTCTGCGCCAGGCTCACGCGCCAGCTCAGTACATAGTCGGCTGGGGTCTGGCCGACTACCTTATGGAAATGCGCGGCAAAACTGGCGCGGGACATGTTCGATTCCGCTGCCATTTCCTGCACGGTCCACGGGCGTTCGGGATGGTTGTGCAGCAGGGTCATGGCCCGCGCCAGGCGCAGGTCCGCCAGGCCCGACATCATGCCGGTGGTCATGCTGTGATAGGCCATCATGTGGCGCAGGAACTGGATCACCATCAGCTCGAACAAGCGGTTCATCACCGCCTCGCGGCCACAGTGTTCGGCAAAGGCTTCACTGAACAGCCAGTCCAGCGTACCGGCGATCATCGGGATCTGCTTGAGCGGCATCACGATGGTGTCGGTCAGCGCTACGGACAACGGGTTATCCAACCCACCGTCAAAACGCAGGGACGCCGCCACCACCTGGGCACGGTCAGCCTTGGTCGCCAGCAGGCGATGGGGCAGGGGACGCGGCACCAGCACCAGGCTGGGCTCGGGAATACGCAGGGTGGCGTCGGGCATTTCCAGGCTGGCCTGGCCGTCCTTGAGCAGATAGACCCGGCCCCGCTGCTGCACGTCGCGGGTGTCGAGGGCGCCGTGCAGGGGCCCACTATGAAAGGTATCGGCACCGATGCCGAAGTGCACCAGCAGTGTGGACAAACGATCCATGACTCACCTGAATTGAAAAAGCGACCTTGTTTAGACGATCTGCGCCATATCGTCGACTATTAGCCTCCATTTGTAAAACATGCTTCGGCATCATGGCCTCACGTTCAACGCCTTGAGCGCCAACCCCAACGGAGCAAACGTCCATGAAAACCTTCAAGTTCTCCCGCGTCGCCGCCGCCCTGATCACCGGTGCACTCGCCCTGGGTGCCAGCACCGCCAGCTTTGCCGCCCCGCAAAAAGCCACGGTGGTGCTGGTGCACGGCGCGTTCGCCGATGCATCCAGCTGGAACGGCGTGATCGCCGGTCTCAAGGCCGAGGGCTACCCGGTAGTCGCTGTGGCCAACCCGCTGCGCAGCGTCAAGACCGACTCGGACTATGTGGCCGACATCGTCGAACACACCCCGGGCCCGGTGATTCTGGTCGGCCACTCCTACGGTGGCTCGGTCATCACCAACGCCGTGCATGGCAGCAACAAGGTCAAGGCCCTGGTCTACGTGGCCGCCTTCGCCCCTGAAAAAGGCGAAACCGCGTTCGAACTGTCCGGCCGCTACCCCGGCGGCACCCTGGGCCCGACCCTGGACAAACCCGTGGTCTCCAAGGACGGCGTGACCGACCTGTACATCCAGCAAGACAAATTCAATAGCCAGTTCGCCGCCGACGTGGCAGCCAAGGACGCCCAACTGATGGCCGCCGGCCAACGCCCGATCACCGAGGCTGCCCTCAAGGAACCGTCCGGCGACCCGGCCTGGAAAACCGTACCGTCCTACTTCATATACGGTTCAGCCGACAAAAATATTCCCGAGGCCGCGCTTAAATTCATGGCCGACCGCGCGGGCTCCAAGGAAACCGTGGATGTGAAAGGTGCGTCGCACGTGGTGATGGTGTCGAACCCGGCGCGGGTGGTAGCGATCATTAACGACGCGGCCAAGGCCAACGCGCAATAACCCATCACTGTAGGCGCTGGCTTGCCGGTGATGCAGGCGGCACGGTGCAACAGGCAGACCGAGTCGATGCCATCGCAGGCCAGCCAGCGCCTACATTTGAACCGAGAACGGCTTGCCATATCGGTTGCTGCCTAACGGATAGGTACCCAGTTCACTGATCAAACCGCGACCCCATCCCCCTCAACCGCCGCATGGCACTGTCCAAATGCGCCCGCGCACTCGCCGGATCACCCTCACGCATCTGCTCATACGCCACCTGCGCCACCGCCGGGTCAATCGGCTTGAGCGCCTGCCCACTGGCCATGGCCTTCAATTGCACTTCAGCCGCGCGCTCCAGGTAGTACAAATCATCCCAAGCCTCGGCAATATTCGGCGCAGCCACCATCACCCCATGATTCTTCAAGAACAGAATATCGGCATCGCCCAACGCCGCCGCAATGCGCTGGCCCTCGCGGTTATCCAGGGCCAAGCCGTTGTAGGCCTCATCCACTGCCGTGCGCCCATAAAACTTCAACGCCGTCTGCCCCAGCCACAGCAAGGGCGGCCCTTGCAGCAGGCACAGCGCGGTGGCGTTGGGCATATGGGTATGAAAGGCGGCCTTGATGCGCGGCTGGCATTGATGCAACGGGGCATGGATATAAAACGCCGTGGCTTCCGGCGTGCCATCGCCGTCGATCACATTGCCGGCAAAATCACACACCAACAGACGGGATGCCGTGATTTCCTCGAACGCATAGCCGAACGGGTTGACGAAAAACAAGTCGTCATGCCCCGGCACCGTCGCCGAAAAGTGATTGCAGATACCTTCTTCCATGCCATGCAGCGCCGCCAGTTGCAGGCACGCGGCAAGCTCCACCCGCGCGTCGATGGCGGCAGGCGTGTCGAGGTTGAAGCGCCCGGCACGCGGGCCCAGGGAGGAGGGCGTGAACGTATGGGCCATGGTTCACCACCCCAGGGACTTGAACAGTTCGGGCACGCCGTCGAGGGTCGGCAAGATGGCATCCGGGGTGTAATCGGCGAGCAATTGCCGGCCGGTGCCCCGGTCGATCCACACGCAACGAAACCCCATGTCCCGCGCGGCGGCGTGGTCCAGGTGCGGGCTGGCGCAGATGTGCACCACCTGGTCGAGGGTCACGCCGAGCTGCCCATGGGCATGGTCGAACAGGCGACGGTCGGGCTTGTAGGCCCCCGCCTGCTGGGCGGTGATGACCCGGTCGATATGGCCACCCAATTGCGCCACATTGCCGGCGATCACGTCATCGTCGGTGTTGGAGACAATGCACAGCTTGTAGCCTAGCGCCTTGAGCTGCTTGAGGGTATCTACTACCTCTGGAAACGGAGGCATGGCACTGATGCTGTCGGTGAGGATCGCACCGTCCTGCGCGTTGGCCGGCAGGCCCAGTTCCTCCAAGGCCAACTGCAAGCCCAGGCCGGCGAGGGTGCGGAAATTACGGTGCGGTGGGGTTTGCTCCAGGGCGTGTTCGTGGTGGTCGTAGACGCTGATCAGGGTTTCAGGGTCGACCTGATGCCCGCCTTTTTCATCGAGGATCCGGTCGACGGCGGCGCGCAGGCCTTCATCCCATTGGATCAGGGTGCCGTAGCAATCAAACGTCAGCCACAGCGGGCGAGGGGAGTGTTCGAGCGGCATGGGGCACCTTTAACAAAGAGTGGGCGAGCGCTTGAGCATAGGAAACCTGGTGGTCAGTTGGAAATTAAATTAACCTCTGTATCACAGTTGAATTATCGATATGTAGGTCGCCGCCATGTTTGATCTCGAACTCCTGCACACCCTGGTCTGCGTGGTGGATGAAGGCAGTTTCACGCGTGCCGCCGAGCGCGTACACCGCACCCAATCCACCGTGAGCCAGCAGATTCGCAAGCTCGAAGAAAGCGTCGGGCAAGTGCTGTTGGTGCGCGACCGCTCGGGCCAGCAAGTCAGCGCCACCGAGCACGGCGAGTTGCTGACCCATTACGCGCGGCGCCTGTTGAACCTGTCCCGGGAAGCCCGCGACGCCCTGAACACCGAGGCCAGCGTGGTGGCGGTACGCCTGGGCGTGCCCGAGGATTTTGATGCGACGCGCATGGCGTCGGTGCTCTCGGGTTTTGTCCGCGCACGCCCCGAAGCGCGCCTGGAGACGGTCAGCGGCATGAGCACCGACCTGCGCCGGCAGCTGGACAGTGGTGAAATCGACATCGCCTTGGTCAAGCGCGAAGCCGGCAGCGGCGAATGCCATGCCAGTTGGCCGGAGCCGCTGGTGTGGGTGTGCGGCCAAAGCCAGGACCTGCAGGCCGAAACCTTGCCCCTGGCACTGTTCCCCCAAGGCTGCATCTACCGCCAGCGTGCCATCCGCACCCTCGACAAGGCCCGGCGCAGTTGGCGCGTGGCGTTTGGCAGCCATAGCCTCACCGGCATCCAGGCCGCGGTCACGTCCGGATTGGGGATCAGCATCCTGCCGAAAAGCGCCGTGCTGCCCAGCCACCGGATCTGCACGGAGCTGCCGCCGATACTGCCCTCGGAATTGGCGCTGGTCAGCGGTGCGGAGCGGTTGAGTGCGACCCACCGAGGGTTGATCGAGTGTTTGCGCGAAGACATTTCAAAGACTCTCTAACCGCTCCAGCAACAGGCGCTCCAAGGTGTCCGCCGGCAACGGCCGACTGAACAGATACCCCTGGATCTGATCACAGCCGGCCTCTTTCAAGAACGCCAGTTGTGCCTGGGTTTCCACGCCTTCGGCCACCACCCGCAGGTTGAGGCTGTGGGCCAGTTCTATGATGGTGCGGGTAATCGCCGCGTCCTGGGGGTTGCTGGTGACTTCGCGGATAAACGCGATGTCGATCTTCAACGTGTCGATGGGAAACCGCCGCAGGTACGCCAGGCTCGAATAGCCGGTGCCGAAGTCATCGATGGAGATCTTCACACCCATGGCGTGCAGGCGTTGCAGGCTGGCGATGGTGTGCTGGGTGTTTTCCATCAGCGAGCCTTCGGTCAGCTCCACTTCCAGCCAATGCGGCTCGACCCCGGTTTGCGCCAGGGTGTGGGCGATATCGGCAATCAGGTCGCCTTCGATCAATTGATGGCCGGAGACGTTCACCGAGACTTCCACCGCACCGATGGCGCCGCGTTGCCATTCGGCAATCTGCTGGCAGACCTGTTCGATCACCCAGCGCCCCACGGGCACGATCAAGCCGATGTTTTCCAGGATCGGCACAAACACCGCCGGGGACACCGCGCCGTAGTCCGGCCTTTCCCAGCGCAGCAGCGCCTCCAGCGCGCATATGCGGCCAGTGGCAACCTCGACCTTGGGCTGGTAATGCACGGTGAATTCCTCACGCTCGACCGCCAGGCGCAAGGCGTTTTCCAGGTCCTGGCGGGCCAGGTCATGCACATTCATGCCGGTTTGCTGTGGCTTGAGTTCGCGTGAAGGGTCCGCGCGATCGCCGCGCGCCTTGAGCCGTAACAGGTTGCGCACCCGCAGCCACAACTCGACACGCTCCACCGGTTTGCTGATGAATTCCTCGGCACCGGCCTCCAGCCCGCTGACCCTGGCGCTCGGTTCACTGAGGGCCGACAGCATGATGATCGGTATGCCCGCCGTGGTTTCATCGCCTTTGAGCTGGCTGGCGACTTCGTAGCCGTCCATGCCCGGCATCATGATGTCCAGCAGGATCAGGTCGGGTGGCCGCTGCGCCACCAACTGCAGGGCCTCTTCACCACTGCCGGCGGTCAGGGTCTGGTAGCCCTCGTGTTGCAGCAGGGTTTCCAGCAGCTTGCGCACCTGGGGTTCATCATCAACGATCAACAGCGTTGCGGGTTGGCTGGCCATGGAGAGGACTCATAGGAGAGGGCGGATGGACTGTTGCAGCAAGGTATCGATCACCTGATACAGCTCTTTGTAGCGCAGTGGCTTGATGATGTACGCGTCGCAACCGGCGAGCCGGGTTTTTTCGCGGTCTTCTTTCATCGCCATGGCCGTCAGGGCGATGACCGGGATGTGCGCGGTGAGTGGGTCGCGCTTGAGCAGGGCGGTGGCGGCCAGGCCGTCCATGCCCGGCAGCTGGATGTCCATCAGGATCAGCGCCGGTTGCTGTTCGCGGGCCAGGGTCAGGCCGGTCTCGGCATCGGGCGCCCACAGTACGCTGTGACCCGCATTCACCAGCAACAGGCGCGCCAGGCGCATGTTGGCTTCATTGTCTTCAACGATCAGGATGTTGGCCATTCGGCCTCCAGGGCGCGGTGCAGCGGCAGCCAGACCACAAACCGTGCGCCCTGGCCTTCGCGGCTGGCCACGGCGACGCTGCCGCCATGCAGGTCGGTCAGGCGCTTGACCATTGCCAGCCCCAGCCCCGTGCCTTCGAATTTGCGTGCCAGGCTGCTGTCGATTTGGCTGAACGCCTTGAACAGCTTGTCCATATCGTCTTCGGCAATGCCGATCCCGGTGTCGCTGACGCTCAGCTCAAGGAATTGTCGATGGGGGCCGGCGGGCAACTCAAAGGTGTACACCGGCCAGTCGCCGGGGATCTGCCCGACCTGTTCGCGGGTTACCTGGCGCACGGTCAGGGTCACTGAGCTGCCGTGCTCGCTGAACTTCACGGCGTTGGCCAGCAGGTTGTAGACGATCTGCTTGGTCTTGCGCAGGTCCAGCGCCAGGCAACCGAGGTCCTCGGGGCTTTCCAGCTTCAATTGGATGCGTTGCAGGGCTGCCTTTTCGCGCACGATCAGCAGGCTGTTGGCCAATAATCCCGCCAGTTCCACCGCTTCCAGCTCCAGCGCCATCATCCCGGCCTCGACCTTGGACAGGTCGAGGATGTCATTGATCAACGACAGCAGGTGCTGGCCACTGGTGAAGATGTCGCCGATGTATTCGCGCTGGGTCTCGCTCATGTCGCCAACCAGGCCGTCCTTGAGCGCCTCGGAAAAACCGATCACCGCATTCAAGGGGGTGCGCAGCTCGTGGGACATGGTCGCGAGGAACTCGGACTTCATGTGGCTGGCGTGCTCCAGCTCCAGGTTCTTTTCTTCCAGCGCGCGCTCGAAGCCCTTGCGCTCGGCTTCCTCCTGCTTGCGCGCGGTATTGTCGGTGCCGATCAGCAGGTAGCCGATGATGGTGTCATGCCGGTTGCGCAGGGCGGTCACCGAGACCATCGCCGACAGGCGACTGCCGTCCTTGCGGATGTAGGTCAGCTCGTAGATGTCTTCAATGCCCCGGGAGGCCTTGAATACCAATGCCTCGAAACCCGGCGTGATCGGCGTGTCCAGCTCCAGGCTGAGGGCAGCGGCGCGGGTGATCAGTTCGACAGGGTCGGAGATGTCGGCAGGGGTGATGCGGTTGACCACGTCGGCGGCGGCATAGCCAAGCATGCGTTCGGCGCCGACGTTGAAAATCTGGATCACGCCTTTCTCGTCGGTGGCGATGCTGGAGAAGTAGGCGCTGTTGAAAATCGCGTCTTGCAGGGCGCCGGTCTTGAGCAGGGTTTTCTGCCGTTTGAATTCGACGATTTTTTCAGCACGCGACTGCGGTTCGGGTAACGGTGTGTCCATCGCTTGGGCGTTCCGTGACGTTCAGGCCCGCCGTCGTCATTGGGCGAGGGCGCAGAGCATGCTCACAGAAGATCGCTTGGGGGCGATGAGGAGGAGATGAGGTGCTTGGACAATAGCAGAGATTGTGGCGTTTTGATGGCGGGGTGCGGGTTATTTCCCTCCGAACGGATATCTGCGTGCAAATAATCAGGGTTTTCGGAGTTACGCTGGATGAAACGTTTCATCTAGCGATAAATGGTCAACGCAAGCGCTTGCGTAATGAAATGTTTCTACATTAGAGTCGGGCCACGCAATGACAAAAATAATAAAACCAGGAGCTCATTCATGAGCCTTGAACCCTTGCTTGAGATGCAGGGCATCAGCAAAACCTTCAACGGTTTGCGCGTGCTCAAGACAGTCGGCCTGAAGGTCTACCCCGGCGAAATCCATGCCTTGATGGGGGAGAACGGCGCCGGCAAATCGACGTTGATGAAGATCCTCTCCGGCGCCTACCAAGCCGACCCCGGTGGTGAAATCCGCATTGCCGGCCAGCTCATCCCCACCTTCGACCCCGCCACCGCCAAAGCCCTCGGCATTGCCGTGATCTACCAGGAATTGAGCCTGTGCCCGAACCTGAGCGTGGCCGAGAACATCTACCTGGGCCGCGAACTGCGGCGCGGCTGGACCATCGACCGCAAGGGCATGGAAGCCGGTTGCGTCGAAGTGCTGCAGCGCCTGGGTGCGGAGTTCACCCCGGCAACGCGGGTCAGCAGCCTGTCGATCGCTGAGCGCCAACTGGTGGAAATCGCCCGCGCCTTGCATGCCCACGCCAAGATCCTGGTGATGGACGAACCCACCACGCCCTTGTCATCCCGCGAGACCGACCGTTTGTTCGCGTTGATCAAGCAGTTGCGCAGCCAGGGCCTGGCGATCATCTATATCAGCCATCGCATGGCCGAGATCTATGAGTTGTCCGACCGTGTGTCGGTGCTGCGTGACGGCCAATACATCGGCGAACTGACCCGCGAGGCGCTGTCGGCCGAAGTGCTGGTGAAAATGATGGTGGGCCGCGACCTGTCCGGTTTCTACAAGAAGGAACACGCCGCCTATAACCCCGGCAACGTGGTAATGCGCGTGCGCGACATGGCCGATGGCAAGCGCGTACGACACTGCAGTTTCGACTTGCATGCCGGTGAAGTGTTGGGCATTGCCGGGCTGGTCGGGGCAGGGCGCACCGAACTCGCGCGCCTGATCTTTGCCGCCGACCCGCGCACCTCGGGCAGCCTGGAAGTGGTCGGCAAGCACGTCACGCACTTGCGCACGCCGGCAGATGCGATTCGCGCCGGCGTCGTCTACCTCACCGAAGACCGCAAGGCCCAGGGCCTGTTCCTGGACATGAGCGTGGCGGACAACATCAATGTCTGCGCCTGTGTACCGGATGCTTATGCCGGCGGTGTGCTGGATCGCGGGCATGCCGCGCAGCGCGCCACCGACGCGATCAAGTCGCTGTCGATTCGGGTGGCCTCGGGCAAGGTCAATGTGGGTGCCTTGTCCGGTGGCAACCAGCAGAAGGTGCTGTTGGCCCGGCTGCTGGAGGTCAAGCCGCACGTGTTGATCCTCGACGAGCCCACACGCGGCGTCGACATCGGCTCCAAGTCCGAGATCTACCGCATCATCAATCAACTGGCCCAGGCCGGCGTCGGCATCGTGGTGATCTCCAGCGAGCTGCCGGAGATCATCGGCACCTGCGACCGCGTGCTGATCATGCGCGAAGGCCAGTTGGTGGCTGAAGTCGGCGGCGCGTCAGGCCAGGTTATTTCCCAGGAACGCATTATTGACCTCGCCACCGGTGGCGATCAGGTGGTTGCCCATGGCTGAGTTGACTATTGCAACAACAGGTAAGGCTGAACGCGCACGCGAGTTGATGCGCACGGTGGGCATGCTGCCGGTGCTGATCCTGCTGCTGGTGGGCTTTGCCCTGGCCAGCGAGAACTTCCTGACGGTGCAAAACCTGTCGATCATCACCCAGCAGGCCTCGGTGAACGTGGTGCTGGCGGCCGGGATGACTTTTGTGATCCTCACGGCGGGTATCGACCTGTCGGTGGGCGCGATCCTCGCGGCCTCGGCCGTGGTCGCGCTGCAGGCCTCGATGTCGCCGCAGTTCGGCATGTTCGGGATTGCTGCCGGTATTGGCTTTGGCTTGCTGCTGGGCTTGGTTAACGGTGGGTTGATCGCTTTCATGCGCCTGCCGCCGTTTATTGTCACCCTCGGCGCGCTGACGGCCATGCGTGGTCTGGCGCGGCTATTGGCGGATGACAAAACCGTATTCAACCCGGACCTGCCGTTTGCCTTTATCGGCAATGACTCGGTACTCGGCGTGCCCTGGCTGGTGATCATTGCCGTGGCGGTGGTGGCGCTGTCGTGGTTCATCCTGCGCCGAACAGTGATGGGCGTGCAGATCTACTCGGTGGGCGGCAACCCGGAAGCGGCGCGCTTGTCTGGGATCAAGGTGTGGAAAGTGCTGCTGTTCGTCTATGCCATGTCCGGTGCGCTGGCCGGGTTGGGCGCGGTGATGAGCGCGTCGCGGCTGTTTGCTGCCAATGGCCTGCAACTGGGGCAATCCTACGAGCTGGATGCGATTGCCGCGGTGATCCTTGGCGGCACCAGTTTTACCGGCGGCGTCGGCACCATCGGTGGCACGTTGATTGGTGCGCTGATCATCGCAGTGCTGACCAACGGCCTGGTGCTGTTGGGTGTGTCGGATATCTGGCAATACATCATCAAGGGCATCGTGATCATTGGCGCAGTGGCGCTGGATCGTTATCGCCAGTCCGGTGCGCGGACCTGAGTTCACTCCTACAACAATCACAAGAGAGACCCGCATGAACCTTAAACGTATCTTTCCCGTCATTGCCTTGGCTGCCTTGATGTCCCAAGCCGTCGAAGCCCGTGAGTTGAAGGCCCTCGGCATCAGCATGGGCTCGCTGGGCAACCCGTATTTCGTGACCCTGGCCGACGGCGCCACCGCCCGCGCCAAAGAGTTGAACCCCAGCGTCAAGGTCACCTCGGTGTCGGCCGACTATGACCTGAGCAAGCAGTTTTCGCAGATCGATAACTTCATCTCGTCCAAGGTCGACCTGATCCTGATCAACGCCGTCGACCCGTCTGCCATGGCCTCGGCGATCAAGAAAGCCCGTGACGCCGGCATCGTCGTGGTGGCCGTGGATGTGGACGCCAAGGGCGTCAACGCCACCGTGCAGACCGACAACGTCGAGGCCGGCAAGCTGGCGTGCCAGTACCTGGTGGACAAGCTTTCCGGCAAGGGCAATGTGATCATCCAGAACGGCCCGCAAGTCACCGCCGTGACCGACCGCGTCAAAGGCTGCAAGGCCGCGCTGGCCGCCGCGCCGGATATCAAGGTGCTGTCCGATGACCAGGACGGCAAAGGCTCCCGCGAAGGCGGACTGAACGTGATGCAGGGCTACCTCACCCGCTTCCCGAAAATCGATGGCCTGTTCGCGATCAACGACCCGCAAGCCATCGGCAGCGACCTGGCGGCCAAGCAGCTTAAGCGCAGCGGCATCATCATCACTTCGGTGGACGGCGCACCGGACATCGAGAACGCGCTGAAAACCGACTCGCAGATCCAGGCATCGTCCAGCCAGGACCCGTGGGCGATGGCGCAGACCGCAGTGAATGTGGGCAATGACATTCTCAACGACAAAGCCCCGGCCGAAGCGGTTACCCTGCTTACGCCAAAATTGATTACCCGTGACAACGTTGCGACGTACAGCGGTTGGTCGAGTAAACATTGATCTAGCCAGAGGAACAGCGTCGTGGTCACCATGGATGACGTGGCAAGCAGGGCGGGGGTGTCGACGTCGACGGTGTCCCACGTGTTGAACGGCACCCGCAAGGTCAGCCCGGCCACGGTGCAAGCGGTGCAGCAAGCGATCCAGGCATTGGGCTACATCCCCAACACCCTGGCGCGCTCGCTGGCCCGTTCGAGCACCAGCACGATTGGCGTGGCGATTTCGGCGCTGTCCAACCATTACTTCAGCGAGACGGTGCACGCGATTGAAACCGAGTGCGCCAAGCACGGCTACATGATGCTGTTTGTCGACACCCACGACGACCCGGTGCAGGAGCTGCGGGTGGTCACGGCGCTGCACCATCGGCGGGTGGACGGAATCTTGCTCGCACCGTCCACCGGCTCCAGCGCGCTGGAGTACCTGCGGGCCAACGAGGTGCCCACGGTGCTGGTGGACCGCATGATGAGCGAGCAATTCGATCAGGTCGGGGTGGAGAACACACAGTCCACCCAGGCCCTGGTCACGCACCTGATTGAACACGGTCACCGGCGCATCGGCTTTATTGCCGGGCGAGCGGGGCTGGGGACTACCGATGAGCGCGTCGCCGGTTACCGTGCAGCATTAGCGGCGGCGGGCCTGGCGTTTGACCCGCAGTTGCTGGTCAACGGTGGCTCCAGCAGTGAGCCGGCACATGCGGCTACGCGGCAGTTGCTGGCCTTGACGGCGCCGCCCACGGCGATCATGGCGGGCAATAACCTGATGACACTTGGCGCCATGCATGCCCTGCGCGATGCGCGGATAGACGTGCCGGCGCAGATGGCGCTGGTGGGGTTTGATGATTTTGACTGGGCGGACTTTTTCGTGCCGCGCCTGACCTTGATCGCGCAGCCGGTCCAGGCCCTTGGCGCCCAGGCCGTGAACCTGCTGTTGCAACGCATGGCCTTGCCCGGCGCGCCGACCCACAGCGTGCGCCTGGCGCCGAGCCTGCAAGTGCGTAATTCATGTGGCTGTATTGGATTGGAATGACCCACGTATGAGCAACCCCGTATCCCTCGGCATCGACCTCGGCACCTCGGAACTCAAGGCCATCCTCATGGACCTCGACGGTACGGTGTTGGCCCATGCCGGCGTGCGCCTGAATGTATCGCGGCGCCACAGCGGCTGGTCCGAGCAGGCACCGCAAGACTGGTGGCAGGCGTGCGTGCAGGCGCTGGCCGAATTGCGCGGGCACGAGGCGTTTACCCGCGTGGCCTGCATTGGCCTGTCCGGGCAGATGCACGGCGCAGTATTGTTGGACGCGGATAACCGCGTGTTATACCCGGCCATCTTGTGGGACGACTCCCGTGCCATCGCCGAGGCCGAGCAGTTGGGCGCAGGCTTTGCCGACGTCACCGGCAGCCTGCCCATGGCCGGCCTGACCGCGCCGAAGCTGCTATGGCTGCAACAGCATGAGCCAGAGGTGTTCAAGGCCATCGATTGCGTGCTGTCGCCCAAGGACTATCTGCGGTTGTGCCTGAGTGGCGAGCGCATCAGTGAGATGTCCGATGCAGCCGGCACCTTGTGGCTGGATGTGGCCCGGCGTGAATGGTTCGCCCCCCTGTTGCGCGCCACGGGCCTCTCGCCCGCGCAGATGCCCCGGCTGGTCGAAGGCGGCGCCGCAAGTGCCGTGCTGACGGCGCAGGGGTTAGGCTTGCCGCCCTCGGTGGTCATCGCTGGCGGCGGTGGTGATAACCCGGTGGCGGCGGTCGGTATCGGTGCGATCAATGCGGGGGATGGATTTATCACCCTTGGCACCAGCGCGGCCATTGTGGCCATCACCGACCACGCTGCCGGCAACCCGGCGAGCGCGGTGCACAGCTTCTGCCATGCCTTGCCCAACCGCTGGTACACCATGGGCGCCATGCTGGCCGGCGCCAGTTGCCTACGCTGGGTCACGCGGCTGACAGGCACCCTGGACGAGCAGACATTGCTGGACCAGGTGCAGACGCAATTACCGATAGAACAGACCGTGCCGCTCAGTACACCCTTGTTCCTACCGTACCTGGCCGGTGAACGCACACCCCATAACGACCCGCTGCTGCGCGGTGGCTTCATGGGCCTGGGCCACGACTGCACACCCGCGATGCTCGGTTATGCCGTCATGGAAGGCGTGGGGTTCGGCCTGCTGGACGCGTTGCGCGCCGTGCAATCGGCCGGCGCCGACGTGGGCGCGTGCGCACTGGTGGGCGGTGGTGCGCGCAGCGGGTATTGGGCGCAGTTGCTGGCGAATATCCTGCAACGCGAAATCTTCACCCTGCACGGCAGTGAACTGAGCGCCTGCATTGGCGCCGCGAAGCTCGGGTTTTTAGCGATTGACCAAGGAGAGGCTCTGGTGCAAGCGGGGATGCCAGTGAAGGCGCGGTACCTGCCGGACGCCAGGCAGCAAGCCGTGTTGGAAGCGCGCTACGGCAAATTCCAAGGGCTGCTGGCCGCAGCCAAGGCACTGCACGACTGAGCAAGGAGGCTTTACAGGCGGGCTTGCCTGCGATGGCATCTCCACAACGAAACCACGATGCGAAGCGAGCCGCTCTTGATGTTGCTCTTGATCTGCTTTTGATGTGCTTTTGATCTAAAGCGCCCCATCAAACACGCTGGCCGGAATCTGACAGGGATTTGGGGGGTAAACCGGCAGGGATGCCGGTTTAGCCGCCCCGCGCCATGGATGGCGCGTGGCGGTGGCCCCCCAAATACCTGTCGGATTACGGGCACACCGAGCCTAGGCGAGGTGCCGAGTGTTGGGGCAAGAGCCTTTTGCTTACTTTTGGGCTTTTCAAAAGTGAGCCGCTGTAAGAGCGGAACCATAAGCAGCCGTTACCCAAATAACGGATATGTACACCGCACCACCGCCTTCGCAGGCAAGCCAGCTCCCACATTTTGGATCGCGGGGGTAACAGTTAGATTGTGGTGGCTGACAGGCCGCTTTCGCAGGCAAGCCAGCTCCCACATTTTGGATTGCGGGGGTGACAGTTAGATTGTGGCGGCTGTCAGGCCGCTTTCGCAGGCAAGCCAGCTCCCACATTTTGGATTGCGGGGGTGACAGTTAGATTGTGGCGGCTGTCAGGCCGCTTTCGCAGGCAAGCCAGCTCCCACATTTTTGGATCGTGGGGGTGACAGTTAGATTGTGGTGGCTGACAGGCCGCCAGCGGGCTTAAGTCCAACACCCTACCCAGGACTATGCAGACACCAGTCCACCCAAGACAGTCAACAGCGTCGTATTGCCCTTGAGCACCTGGCCATGCTCAAAACAAATCCACCCCTCATTGAACCCATCCACCATGCGCATACGTGGCATCGGGTTCTGCGCACCTTGCGAACGCAGCAGGGTTTCCCAGGTATCACGCGCGACCACCTCGGCGCGAACGTCGCGGCCCAGCAATTGCGCCAGGGTAAACGCGATATCGTTCGGGCTCACCCATTGGCCCTCAAGCTCCACCACACGGTGACCGGCCCAATCCTGTTGCAATAACTGCGCAGCCACCGTGCCGATATCCGCCGTGGCGACCATTGGCACAGCCTTGTCCAGCGGTTGCAGGAAGCTGTGGATCACCCCGGTTTCACGGGCGCTTGTCACGTCGTACAGCGCGTTCTCCATGAACCAGGCCGGGCGCAGGAAGGTCACGGGGATGTCGAGGGTGCCCAGGGCGTGCTCCATCAAGGTCCGCTGGGTCAGCAGGTTGAGCGGCTCGGCCTGGGCACCGATGGTCGACAGGCACAGCACCTTCTGCGGCGCGGCGGCCTGCAGGGCCTGGGTGACCGCACTGATCACAGCGCGGGCTTCGGGAAAGCCGGGCTGAGGGTCGAAGCCGGGTGGCGGCAAGATGAATACCCCGGTCGCACCCTTGAACGCGGCGGTCAGCGCCTGGGCGTCTTCCATGTGGGCGAATACCACTTCGCAACCCTGGTCAGCCCAGTAGGCCGCCTTGCCCGCATCGCGCACCACGGCGCGAACGGGCTGGCCTGCCTTGATCAGATTGTGCGCCAGGGCGCCGCCGACTTTGCCTGTGATTCCGGTAATGACATACATGAGCTGCTCACCTGTTGGTCCAAAGAGTGGAGCCAGGATAAAGACCGCCCAGTGGTGACAGAATACCTATTCAGGCATTGCGCTGATGACTCGAAATCACGAATCCCCCAGGGGCGGCAAGCGCCGTTTCACCGGGGTTTTCTTGACGATGGCCGTGTTGGTTTCGGCATAGGCGTTCAGTTTATCGAGCAGGCTGTCCAGGTGATCCATGGTGCGCACATGCAGGCGCGCGATAAAGCAGTCGTCACCGGTGACTTTGTCGCACTCAGTGAATTCCGGGATCGCCTGGATCTGCCGCTCCACCTCATGCAATTTGCCGGGCAATGGGCGGATGCGCACGATGGCCTGGAGCAGATAGCCGAAATGCTTGGGGTCGATGTCGACGGTGTAATGGGTCAACACGCCGCGCTCTTCAAGGCGGCGCAGGCGTTCGCCGACACTGGGTGAGGACAGCCCGGTAATCCCGGCCAAGGCCTTCAGGGACAGGCGCGAGTCGTCCATCAAAGCCGCGATCAGTTGCTGGTCGATGGTGTCAATCATGGTGTTCACCTAATAAGTAAAGGCAACCCTGGCCTTTGGCCTTTTTTAGTCGCTGGAGCCGGTCCCAAGCAGATTGCCATAATTGAGCCTCACTTGAGGAGCCTCATACATGGACACATCCATCCGTCGCGGGTCGTGGGAAATGATCGCCGCCATGCTGATCTCGGGCACCATTGGCTGGTTTGTACTGGTGTCAGGCGTGTCGGTGATCGAAGTGGTGTTCTGGCGCTGCGTGATCGGCGGGCTGACGCTGTTGCTGGTCTGCGCGTTGCTCGGTTACCTGCGCCTGGACCTGCTCAGTTGGGCCAAGCTGGGCCTGGCGATGCTCAGTGGCGTGGCGATTGTCGGCAACTGGTTGCTGCTGTTCGAATCCTATTCGCGCGCATCTATTGCTATCAGCACGGCGGTGTACAACGTGCAGCCGTTCATGCTGGTGATGCTGGCGGCGGTGTTCCTGGGTGAAAAGATCACCGTGCAGAAACTGGCGTGGCTGAGCGTGGCGTTCCTGGGAATGTTGGCGATTGTGACTGCCCATGGCGATCAACAGACCGGCGACGATTACCTCACAGGCATCGCGTTGGCGTTGGGCGCAGCCTTCCTGTATGCGATTGCGGCGCTGATCATCAAGCGTCTGAAAGCAGTGCCGCCACATTTGATGGCGTTGATCCAGGTGACCACCGGCGCACTGTTACTCGCGCCGCTGGTGCCGTGGAATAGCCTGCCGGTCACGACCAATGCCTGGGCGGCACTGGTGACGCTCGGCGTGGTGCATACCGGCCTGATGTATGTCTTGCTGTACGGCGCGATCCAGAAGTTGCCGACAGCCCTGACCGGCGCGCTGTCGTTTATCTACCCGATTGCGGCGATCTTCGTCGATTGGATCGCCTTCGGGCATCGCCTTGGCTGGCTGCAATGGCTGGGGGTGGTGGCGATCCTGCTGGCGGCCGCCGGGTTGCAGCGGGGCTGGTGGTGGCCCCGCTCCCAGCGTGTCAGTGCGTACCCTGGAAAATGATGTTTTCCGGGTTGAAATGCTCCACCACGCTGCCCGGCTGCGGCAGGCCGAGGATATGCCCCTTGATTTTGCCCACCACGTGCATCTCGCAGGGTTTGCAGTCGAACTTCAGGGTCAGCACTTCATCGCCGTGGATCAACTGCATCGGCGCGACCTTGGTCTTCACGCCCGTGACCCCCTTGGCCTGTTTAGGGCACAGGTTGAACGAGAAGCGCAGGCAGTGCTTGGTGATCATCACCGGGACTTCGCCGGTTTCTTCGTGGGCTTCGAAGGCAGCGTCGATCAGCTTCACCCCGTGACGGTGGTAGAAGTCGCGGGCTTTCTGGTTGTAGACGTTGGCCAGGAACGACAGGTGCGCGTCCGGGTAGACCGGCGGCGGCGAAGTCTCGGCCTTGCGGCCACCGCGTGGGTGAGCGGCGACGCGGGCAGCGGTCAGCGCCTCGATCACTTCGCGGCGCAGGGCCTTGAGCTGTGAGTTGGGGATGAAGAACGCCTGTGGCGCATCCAGCTGGATATGGGTCGCGTGGTACTCGGTGGTGCCCAGTTGGCCGAGCAAGTCGCGCAGGGTGTCCAGCGCCTGTTCCGGCTTGTTGGCCACGCCGAACGGGCCGGGCAGGGTGATGCTGGCGCTGATGCCTTCTTCGCTGGTGGCGGTGACGTCCAACTGCGCTTCGCGCAGACGTGCTGTCCAGGTCAGGCCGATACGGCGCTCGGATGAGGTCTTGAGCAGCGCCTGTTGCCAGTTGTGGTCCAGGTTACGGTTCAGCGGGTGGTTCGGGCGCAGTTGATGCAAGCCCGCCGGCATTTCATTCGGCTCGACGCGGTAGCGGTAGCGCTTCTCGCCGTCTTCCTCGAACTCGCCTTTAGGCTCGGCGATATTGGCGCGGAAACCCACCACTTCACGCTTGACCAGCACGTTGAGGCCATCGCCGTTGGACAGCGGCTCATGGGTGACCACCTGCAGGTCGCGCTTGCCGGCTTTTTCCACCACACCCACCGGCAGGCCGGTGAAGGTCGGGGTGTCGAAGGCGCCGATGTCGACCTTGCGGTCAGTCACGAAATAATCGGTGCTGCCACGGTGGAAGGTCTTTTCCGGGTCGGGCAGGAAGAAGTGCGCGGTGCGCCCGCTGGAAGCGCGGGCCAGGTCCGGGCGGTCTTCAAGGATCTCGTCGAGGCGCTGGCGGTAATAGGCGGTGATGTTCTTCACATAGCCCATGTCCTTGTAGCGGCCTTCGATCTTGAACGAGCGCACCCCGGCTTCGACCAGCGCGCGAATGTTGGCGCTCTGGTTGTTGTCTTTCATCGACAGCAGGTGCTTTTCAAAGGCCACGACGCGACCTTGATCGTCTTTGAGCGTGTACGGCAGGCGGCAGGCCTGGGAGCAGTCGCCACGGTTGGCGCTGCGGCCGTTCTGCGCGTGGGAGATGTTGCACTGCCCCGAGAACGCCACGCACAGGGCGCCGTGGATGAAGAATTCGATGGCGGCATCGGTTTCGTCGGCGATGGCACGGATCTCTTGCAGGTTCAGCTCACGGGCCAATACCAACTGCGAGAAACCGGCCTGGTCGAGAAACTTGGCGCGGCCCAGGGTACGAATGTCGGTCTGGGTGCTGGCGTGCAGCTCGATGGGCGGGATATCCAGTTCCATCACGCCCAGGTCCTGCACGATCAACGCGTCGACGCCGGCGTCGTAGAGCTGATGGATCAGCTTGCGCGCGGGTTCCAGTTCGTTGTCATGCAAGATGGTGTTGATCGTGGTGAACACGCGCGCGTGGTAACGGCGGGCGAATTCCACCAGTTGAGCGATGTCGCTCACATCGTTGCAGGCGTTATGGCGCGCGCCGAAGCTCGGGCCGCCGATGTACACGGCGTCGGCGCCATGCAGGATAGCCTCGCGCGCGATGGCGACATCGCGGGCAGGGCTGAGCAATTCCAGGTGATGCTTGGGCAAGGACATAGTTTTTTTAGTCAGGCTTGTCACGGTTGAGGCGCGCATTGTAGCTGTGAAATGCCTGACCGGCACCCACTCAGGCCTGAGCGGCCATCGCGGTGACTTCCACGCGCATACCATCGACCGCCAACGCCGCCACGCCAACTGCCGCGCGCACGGGCCAGGGCTTGGCGAAGAAGCGTTTGTAGACCTCGTTAAAGGCAGCGCGGTCGGCCATGTCGGTCAGATAAATGGTCAGGTGCATCACCCGGTCCATGGAGCTGCCGGCCTTTTCCAGGGCGACTTTCAGGGCTTGCAGGGTGCATTCGCTTTGCAGGGTGATGTCGCCCAGTTCCAGGCTGCCATCGGCGCGGGTCGGAATCTGGGTGGACACCAGGATGCCGTTGAAGCCGATCACGTCCGAAGAGATCGAGTCGGCATCGGGGTCCGGGGTGTAGTGCAGGTCGTGGTTGGCCATGGGCGCCTCTCGTTGGCAGGTTCAGAAAGGCGCCCATGGTCCCCGAAAAATACCGCAGGGGCAAACTACGCCCAGCGGCGGAACAGCACGCTGGCATTCACGCCGCCAAAGCCGAAGCCGTTGGACAGCGCGTATTCAATGGGCATCGGCCGGGCTGCACCGCGCAGCAGGTCCAGGCCATCCGCAAGCGCGTCGGGGACTTCCAGGTTGAGGGTGACCGGGGCGACCTGATCGCGCAGGGCGAGTACGGTGAAGATGGCTTCGATACCGCCCGCAGCGCCCAACAGGTGACCGGTGGCGGATTTGGTCGAGCTGATCGCCGGGCTGCCGTTAGCGCCAAATACCGTCCTGATCGCCGCCAGTTCGCCTTTATCGCCCACTGGTGTGGAAGTAGCGTGAGCGTTCAAGTACTGCACCTGGTCGGCATCGATACCGGCCTGACGCAAAGCCTGCAGCATCGCGCGGCGTGCGCCGTCGCCGTCTTCCGGGCCGGCGGTCATGTGATAGGCGTCGGCGCTGGTGCCGTAACCCACCAATTCGGCAATCGGCTGTGCGCCGCGCGCCAGGGCGTGCTCCAGGTCTTCGATCACCAGGATGCCGGCGCCTTCGCCCATGACAAACCCGTCACGTGCCTGGTCGAATGGCCGCGAAGCCTGCGCCGGGCGGTCATTAAAGTCACTGGACAACGCCCGCGCCGCCGCAAACCCAGCCAGGCTGACGCGATGGATCGCCGCTTCGGCGCCCCCACACACCGCCACATCGACTTCACCGGCCCGAATCATCCGTGCCGCGTCACCAATCGCCTGCACGCCTGCCGCACACGCGGTCACCGGCGCGCCCAGCGGCCCCTTCAAACCGTAGTTGATCGACACATGCCCGGCGGCCATGTTGCTCAGGAAGGAGGGGATGGTGAACGGTGACAACCGCCGCGGGCCCTTGCTGTCGGTGGTGCGCACCGCATCGGCAATTGCCGGGAAGCCGCCGACGCCCGAGGCGATGATGGTGGCGGTGCGTTCCTGCGCTTCGGCGGTAACGGGTGCCCAGCCGGCCTGTTTCAAGGCTTCATCTGCCGCCGCCAGGGCGAACAGGATGAAGCGGTCCATCTTGCGCTGCTCCTTGGCCGCCAACAGCCGGTCGGGATCGAACCCGGCTTGCGGATCCTGCTGCACGCTTTGCACCTGGCCGCCGATGCTCACGGCCAGGTCTCCGATCAGTTCTTCCGGCAGGCGACGAATGCCCGACTGCCCGGCCAGCAGGCGTTGCCAGGTTGACTCCACGTCAGCGCCGAGCGGCGTCAGCGCGCCCATGCCTGTCACAACGATGCGTTTACTCATGATCAATCGACTCCGGTTGCGTTGAGGGAACAGACCCTATGGACGTCACTATCATCATGAAAGTAACATGGCATCACGTAAATAGGCACCGGCCCAAGGAAACGCCCATGCAACGCAAGTCCCTCACCCGCGACGAATGCCCCATCGCCCGCAGCCTCGACCGGGTAGGGGAGTGGTGGAGCATCCTGATCATGCGCGACGCGCTGCAGGGCCTGCGCCGCTTCGATGAGTTTTCCCGCAGCCTGGGCATCGCGCCCAATATGCTCACACGCCGCCTGAACGCGTTGGTGGAGGCCGGCATGCTGGAGCGCCAGGCCTACAGTGAGCGGCCACCGCGCTATGAATATGTGCCGACGGCAAAGGGCGAGGATTTCCGCATGGTGCTGATGTCGCTGGTGGCCTGGGGCAACCGGCATTACGCCGAGGAGGGCACCAGTGTGGAGTTGGTAGAGCGTGCGACAGGCACGCCCGTGCAGCCGATGTTGGCGCGTGCCGACGGCCAGCAAGTACCGCTTGATCAGTGCGTGTTGCAGGCCGGCCCGGCGGCGAGTGCCGGCATGCGCGAACGCCTGGCGTTGCTTGATGCAAAGCGCTGATCACGCAAGTATTTGACGCCAGAAAATAATCCTGAGAGGGCGCGTAAAGTCGCGTATTTCCCAGCCGATAGCGAGGTGAGACAGAGGGTTCTCCGCACGGCTGAGGGTACGTCCATGTTCAACACAGCACTCAAGACAGCACTGTCGGCCAGGACGGCCGAAGTCACCGAGTACAAAGGACTGATCGCCGCACTCGAACGCTCCATGGCCGTGGTCGAATTCGACCTGAACGGCAAGGTATTGCGGGCCAACGACAACTTCCTCAAGACCCTGGGTTACAACGCCAGTCAATTGGCCGGTAAATCCCACCGCGATTTTTGCCCGTCGGCGCTGACCGGCAGCCCGGCCTACAGCCAGTTCTGGAGTGATTTGAAGGCCGGCAAGTTTGTGTCCGGCACCTTCAAGCGCGTAGACAGCAACGGCAATACGATCTGGCTGGAGGCCAGTTACAACCCGGTGCTGGATGAGCGCGGCCAGGTATTGAAGGTGGTCAAGTACGCGCTGGACGTGACCAGCAAGGTCGAGCAGGAGGCCGCCACCCGCAGCAAACTCGCGGCCGTGGACCGGGCGATGGCGGTGATTGAGTTCGATTTGAGCGGCCAGGTACTCGACGCCAACGCGAACTTCCTCAACGTGATGGGCTACAGCCTGGCGGAAATCAAAGGCAAACAGCACCGCCTGTTTTGCGAGCCGGCGCTGATCAACAGCCATGAATACGCCGACTTCTGGCGGCGTTTGAACAACGGCGAATTCTTCACGGGCCAATTCAAGCGCCTGGGCAAGCATGGGCATGTGGTGTGGCTGGAGGCGAGCTACAACCCGGTGTATGACGGCGACGGCAAGCTGGTCAAGATCGTCAAATTCGCCAGCGACATCACCGAGCGCGTGGAAAAGTTCGAAGAGGACTCCCGTGGTGCGTCGCGGGCCTACCATATCTCCTCCGAAACCGAGCGTTTTGCCGAACATGGCACCCAGGTGATCCAGGAAACTGCCAGCGAAATGCGCCGCATCGCCGACAACATCGGCGCTTCTGCACGGCTGGTGGGGCAACTGGGCGATCGTTCCGAGCAGATCACCGCCATCGTCAACACCATTCGCGGGATCGCCGACCAGACCAACCTGTTGGCGCTCAATGCGGCGATCGAGGCAGCGCGCGCGGGGGATCAAGGGCGGGGCTTTGCGGTGGTGGCCGATGAGGTCCGGCAACTGGCCGGGCGCACCAGCCGCTCGACGGCGGAAATTGCCGAGATGATCGGCATGATCCTCTCGGAAACCCGTGACGCGGTGACCAGCATGAACGCCACCCAGGAAGGCGCGCAACGCGGCGTCAGCCTGGCTGATCAGGCCGGTTCGGTGATCCTGCAGATTCGCACCAGCACCAGTGACGCGGTGGAGGCAGTGAGCATGTTTGCGTCGAAGCTGGATGAGTCGGAAGTCATTCCCAAGACCGCAGTGGGTTGGGTGGGCTGATGTAGCCCAGTGGTGAGGGAGCTTGCCCCCTCACCACAAAGGCCACTTACAGCAGGGTAAAGGGATAGTCGACGATCAACCGCAGCTCATTGAGATCACCATCGCGCTGGTCGGCGTTTGAGGCCACGATCGCATCACGCAGGCGCAACGACAGGTTTTTCGCCGGACCGCTCTGGATCACGTACTTGGCTTCCACATCCGTCTCGTGGTGGGCGCCATCGGCACCGTAGTCACCTACGTAGGCGCTGTGGTCCGGTGTGTGGGTGCCATTGATGTCGGAACCGTTGATGTAGCGCGCCATGAAACTCAGCCCCGGCACGCCATAACTGGCCACGTTGAGGTCATAACGGATACCCCACGACTGCTCGCCCGGGCCGTTGAAGTCGCCCCATTGCACCGAGTTGGCCAGGTACACCGAATCACCGCCTTCGCCCGCACCGTTGTTGCCAGTGCCGATGTAGTCGAACGGCGTGTCGCCATGCACTTTCTGGAACGACAGCGTCAGCGTGTGCGCCTGCAGGAACGAGTAGGCTGCCGCCACCGAGTAGGTGGTGTTGTTGATCGCCCCGGCCTTGGCGCTGCCCGTGTCGAGGGTGCGGTATAGGTTGCCGTCCAGCGCCAGGGACTGGTCATGCGCCAACGCAATCACGTAGTTGAGGTTGGTGTAGTACTGGCGCCAGATGTCTTCCAGCTCGCCGGCATACAGCGTGGCGCTCAGGGACGGGGTAAAGGTGTATTTGCCGCCGACAAAGCTTGCGCTGTTGGCGGCGATGTTGGCGTAGGTCGCATAGATATCGTGGTCATGGTTGCTGGTCATGCCGCTGTTGGTGCTGGTGAAGTGCCCGGCTTCCAGGTCCAGGCCGGCGATTTCGCTGCTGGTCAGGTCGAAACCGGTGGCGGTCTGCGGCAACAGGCGCGTGCCACCGGTGGCGAAGACGGACGCGGTGGGCTGCATGTCACCGAATTTGAGTTGGGTCTTGGACACTTTGATTTTCACGGCAGCGCCGACCGAGCCGTAGGCGTCTTCGGGATCGCCGTGCCGGTCGGTCGGCAGGTTGCCGGTGCCCGCGTATTCATGGGTGGCATCCAGTTTCAGCCCGCCGTAGGCATAGGCATCCACCCCGAAACCAATGGTGCCTTGGGTAAAGCCCGAGGCGTAGTTGAGCATTGCGCCTTGGGTCCAGTCGCGGTTGTCAGCCCGACCGCCTTCACGGTTGCGGTTCATGTAGTAGTTGCGCAGCAGCCCGGTGATGCTGCTGCCCTCGATAAACCCCTTGGCATCTGCCTGGTCGCTGACGGACTCTGCAAAGGCCATTTGGCTGATACCGGCACACACCGCCAGTGCTAACAGGCTCGACTGTTTAATCATGTTGTGACTTCCCCGGAATAATGAACGCGCGCACAGAAACACCGCACTTATTGGATGGTGCATAACGTGGTATGGGCAGATGTTTGCAGGTGAGCTGTTACGGTTTTTTATTGTGTTCGGCATGGTTGCCGAGGTTGATTCTAAGCCCAGTCTGCGCGGCCTGTAGCGGTGTTCCGGATGAAACTCGATTAATTAAACTTCACGGTATTTAACCTGCCGCGGGTGTAGCGTTGGGCCTGTCTTAGCCGCTCTGCTTCGACAAAATCCTTTGGTTGCCGCCGCAGACTCTGCGGCGGATTTTTTTGCGTGGGCAGTATTTTCAGTGGGCGGCTTAGTTGAACTCACTTATGCTGCGCAACACTGTTGGCTTAACCCGTTGAGACGCCGCATGAGCCTGAAATCCACCCACTTGCCGGCGCTGATCGCGTTCGAATGTGTGGCCCGTCATCTGAATTTCGCGCGGGCGGCAGCCGAGATGGAGGTCACGCCGACGGCCATGTCCAAGACCATCAAGCAGCTTGAAGCGCAATTGGGTGTGCGCCTGTTCAACCGCACCACCCGCAGCGTGGCGCTGACCGAGTCCGGCAGCCAGCTGCTCGACACCCTGGCACCGGCACTGGAGCAGATTCGCTTCTCGGTGCAGCAAGTGCACGACACCGCCAGCCGCCCTTACGGCGCGTTGAAGATCAACAGTTCCTACGTGGCCTATGCCTCGCTGATCGAGCCGCACGTGGCGGCATTCCTCACGCAGTACCCGGATATCACCTTGGATATCGCCCTCGATAATGGCTTGAGCGACATCATTGGCGAAGGTTTCGATGCCGGCATTCGCCTGGGCCAGGCCTTGCAGCGCGACATGATCGCCGTGCCGCTGGGCACGTCGCAGCCGATGGTGGCCGTGGCGGCGCCCGCGTACCTGGCGCGCTCGGCACCGCTGGACACACCCGAAGACCTGCTGGCCCACGACTGCATCCACCAGCGCCTGAGCAGCCGCGGGCCGTACATGGATTGGACGTTTCGCATCGGCAAGGCCACTGTCGCGATCGAGGTGAAGGGGCGCCTGGTGCTGGATGAAATGCGCACCACCTTGTCGGCTGCGCGCCTGGGTTGCGGCGTGGCCCTGGTGTTCCGCCCGTTTGCCCAGGCGGATATCGCCAGCGGTGCACTGGTGGCGTTGCTGGAACATTACGCGGCGCCCGCCGAGACCTTCCACCTGTATTACGCCAACCGTGCGCAAATGCCCGGAAAGCTCCGGGCATTTATCGACTTCTTCCAGACCCGTAACCGTCAGGCCACCGAGTAGCCGCCATCTGCCAGCAAGGCATGGCCGGACACGTAGCTGGCATCTTCCGACCCTAGGAACGCCACCACCGTCGCCATCTCTTCGGCCGTGCCAAATCGGCTGGCCGGGGTGCTGGCGGCGAAAGCGTGCTGGGCGTCCACCGACGGCCAGATCCCGCGATGGTGGAACGGCGTCTCGATCAGGCCCGGGCACAGCGCGTTGACCCGCACGCCCCGCTTGAACCATTCGATGGACGCGGTCTTGGTCATACCGACAATGGCGTGCTTGGTGCCGATATACAGCGCGGCATTCTCGAAACCGATCACGCCGCCCATGGACGCGTTATTGATGATGCTGCCAAAACCCTGTTCGAGCATGACCTTGGCTTGGTACTTCATGCAGTTGAAAACCCCGCGCACATTCGGCTCGAACACCAGGTCGAAGCGTGCATTGTCCTGTTCGACCAGCGGCGCGAACACGCCTTCGGTGCCGGCATTGTTGAAGGCGATGTCCAGCTTGCCATAGGTGTCCACGGCAAATGTGACCATGGCGATGATGTCGGCTTCGCGGGTCACGTCGACGACGATGGAGGACGCGGTGCCGCCATTGGCAGTGATCTCGGCAACCACGTCGTCCAGCTCGCTCTGCCGGCGGGCAGCAGCCACGATCTTCGCGCCGCGCTGGGCCAGGACGACAGCGGCCGCGCGACCAATGCCGGAACTGGCGCCGGTGATCAGCGCGACTTTGCCTTCGAGTTGACGGGTGTTGGAAAGGGTCATGGGAAGCTCCGTTTGTGTGCTGCGCAAGGCGGTGTGCTTGCGCTTCGGAGCACAGGTTACGGCGCGTGATTACCCCTGATAATCCACGCAAATACACACGAGTTATGCGCTATGGGTTCACAGTGCTCAACGACACATAATGGCTGGAGGAGGAGGGCAGTGATGGTTTTCAACGTGATGTTCCCGTGGCTGCCGGGAGGCTTGAATGACGTTGTCGACAAGGTGGTTCCAGCGCTGCAGGCACGCGGGATTTTCCGTCGCAAGTATGAGGGCACGACCTTGCGCGAGAACCTGGGGTTGGCTCGGCCGGGGAATCGGTGTTTTTACCTGAGCGGGAAAGGAGGGGTGTTGCACCCCTCGTCCCGGCTTGCGTATTACTCTTTGACGTCCATGAACTCTTCGGCCCAGGCCACGTAGTTTTCAGGCAAGGTATAGGTGTGCGTCAACTCGGTAGCACTGAGGTTATCGGTGCTGTGGGTCAACTGGCGCTGGGCACGCAGGCTGTCGTAGGTCGCCTTGATCGCGGCAAAGTAGGCACCATGGCCGGCAACCACCACACGCACACCGAGGCTGGCCAGACGCTTGGCGTCATTGAGCTTGGGATTGCCATACGTCACCAGCATCAGCGGTACGGTCAGGTTCTCGGCGATCTTCTCCAGGTGCTCGAAGTCAGCCACACCCACCATGCAAATCCCATCGGCACCGGCTTTCTGATACGCCAGGGTGCGCTCGATCACAGCCTCGGTTGGCAACACACCGGCGTTGGTGCGGGCAATGATCGACAACTCTGGATCAACACGGGCTTCCAGCGCCGCGCGGACCTTGCCGATGCCTTCTTCAATGGAAATCAGGTCGGTGGACTTGCGCCCGAATTGCGCCGGCAGCAACGTGTCTTCAATGGTCAACGCGGCCACACCGGCACGCTCAAGCTCTTCGACAGTGCGCATCACGTTCAGCGCGTTACCGTAGCCATGGTCGGCATCGGCGATGAACGGCAACTGGGCAACACGGCCAATACGGGTGGCTTGCTCAACGAACTCACTCAGGGTGATCAACGCGAAATCGGGCGCGGCCAGTACCTGCAACGAAGCAACGGAGCCACCGAGGATGCCGACTTCGAAACCCAGGTCAGCGGCAATACGCGCGGACATCGGGTCAAAGACGGACGCGGTTTCAACGCAGGTTGGGGTAGCAAGCAATTCACGGAATTTGCGGCGCAGGGCTGAGTGAGAAATCTTTGGCATGGGCTTTCCTGGTTCTGGTCATCGTCTTGTGACGATCAATGTCTATTCGTGGTGGAGCGAGATTAACATGCAGAACAGCGGGGGATGATGACGTTTCAGCATTAGGGTTATGGAGAGGCGGGAATGGCTCCAGAGCAAAAATGGGGTTAGCATTCCGCTTCACTCGGCTTAAACAGCCTGTTTTTCAGATCAGGGTCGTATCGTGGAAAAGCTAAAACGCCTTCAAAGTGGAATCGAAGGGCTAGACGCTCTGCTCAAGGGTGGGCTGGTAGCAGGCGCTTCATACATCATCCAAGGGCGCCCAGGGTCTGGAAAAACGATCCTTGCCAACCAGCTTGGGTTCCATCATGCGAACAATGGAGGAAGGGTTCTGGTCGCCACGCTGCTGGCCGAATCACACGACCGACTCTTTCAATTCCTTTCGACTCTGAGCTTCTTCGACGCTTCCAAGGTTGGCGCCGAAATCCAATTTGTCAGTGCGTTTGACACGTTGGAAAACGACGGACTGGACGAGGTGGTGAAACTGCTGCGGCGCGAGATAAGCCGTCAAAAAGCCACAGTGATGGTAGTAGACGGCTTGCTCAATGCGCGCTCCAAAGCAGATTCGCACATCGATACCAAGAAATTCATTTCCGAGTTGCAAGGGCATGCCGCTTTCGCAGGTTGCACAGTGCTGTTTCTCACCAGTTCCCGTCTGGACGACGGCAGCCCTGAGCACACCATGGTTGATGGGGTGATTGAGATGGGCGAGGAGCTGTTCGGCACTCGGTCAGTACGTCGAATTCAGCTTCGTAAAACTCGCGGCAGCTCAGCAATGACCGGTCTTCACGAGTGTGAAATTACCGAAAATGGCTTGGTGGTTTACCCGCGACTCGAAAGTCTCTACAGCCACCCGTCCTCTCCCGACAGCGCCGACATGACCCGTATCGCCAGTGGGATTGAATCACTGGACGACATCCTGGGCGGGGGGCTGCACAGTTCCAGCGTGACTCTGGTAATCGGCCCTTCCGGTATTGGTAAAACCACCCTTGGCCTCAAATTTCTGGCTGAGTCGACTGTGGAAGCACCGGGCCTGCATTTTGGCTTCTACGAAAGCCCGGAGCGGTTGCGACTCAAAGGCCAATCACTCGGTATCGATATAAAGGGCATGGAAGGCAGCGGCGCCTTGAGCATTGCCTGGCAGCCTACTACTGAGGGGTTGCTGGATGGGTTGGCCACACGACTACTGAGTCTCGTAGAAGAGAAGGGCATCAAGCGCGTGTTTCTCGATAGCCTTAGCGGTATGACGCGAGTCTCGACGAATCCCGCACGGATTACTGACTTCTTCAGTGCACTGATGAACGAGCTGCGATCCAGGGGCGTTACGGTATTTGCCTCCTGGGAAATGCGCGATCTATTTGGTTCCGAGGTCAGCGCACCAAACTCTGACCTGTCTAGCATCGTCGACAACCTGATGCTGATGCGGTTTTCTGAGAATCACTCTGAACTAAGCCGGACGCTATCCATTCTTAAGGTAAGAGACAGCTCTTACGATCCCTCACGATTTGAGGTCATCATCCGTGATTATGATGTTTTCCTGAAAAAGGCTTCAAGACATGAACCATCGGTCCCCGCTGAGTCATCGCCCGGTTCAATTTCTTAAGCTTTTGTGTGGGTTGAATTAACATGACCACCATCCTGGTCGTCGACGACGAGTATTTGATCGCTGATATCCTTAGCTTCGCGCTGGAGGATGAGGGGTACATGGTCGTAACGGCGAGCAATGGTCGAAAAGGACTCGAGGTTCTCGAGAGAGAACGGCCTGCTTTGATCATTACCGACTATATGATGCCGGTCATGAGTGGCGAGGAATTCGCCACCGCCATTCGAGCGCTGCCTGCGGCAAATAAATTGCCGATCATCTTAATAAGCGGTGCTCAGGCGCATATCGGAATAGAGAGATCGGATCTTTTTGATGCTGTATTGGCCAAACCCTTCAACATCGACTTGATCATCGCCGAAGTCAAAAAGCTCCTGGCAGCTGATTAGTCAGCTGCTGGAGCAGGGTCAGCTTTTGCTGCGCCGGCAACGCTCCGAGCAGTAGCGCACTTCATCCCAGCAGCGTGCCCATTTCTTCCTCCACGTGAAGGGAAGTCCACAGGTCACGCAGGTTTTTACGGGAAGCTCACTCTTTTTCACAGATATAACTACCGGCTGGGTCGATCACTCAATCACGTCGACAAGAAGAGGCGTGGTTATCATTATCCTGATCACTGTGTGACAAATGAATATTCCGTTTTTTGTTTCCCTGGATGGGCCCAAAGGCACCGGCAAAACTACGCTGTTGGAGGCTGTAACGGCAACGCTGAGGGCGCACAACAAGAAAGTCATCCGACTTTGCGAGAGAAAAAGCGATCCCTACAGAAGGGAAACCATGGCCCTGGTTAACGAACTTGCCAGAAATCCCTCGCGGGATCTGGAATGGGCTGTGTGCGAGCGTTTTGCCGAGAGTCGCAGCTGGATATCCCGGAACGTACTGACTCAGCAGCCGTTGGACAGCATTATCCTGATTGATCGCTGGTATCCGTCCGATGCTGCGTTTCGACACACCATCTCGTTTGCAGAGATTCTCCAGTTGAACCGGGAGCGGGACGTGCGAGTGCCGGATGTGCATGTCGGCGTTGTCACCGCGCCGGATATTTCGTGGGCAAGGGCAGCTGCACGGTCGCGAGGATTGGGCGGTACGGTAATCCAGAAGTATGCAGAGCATGTTGCATGCACAGAGATGTTCGAGCAGGCCGTTGCGGAGCATGGCTGGGTGATGTGCCGGAATGAAGGTGCGATCGAAGACGCAGTGAAGCAGGTGGTTGCTGAGATCTACAAAGTCGCTGGGTGACACGCATAGCGTAATACATAATTTAACATAATATACATTATGCGAAAGCCGAGCCTGTTCGTGTGTGTTGCGTAACACAGGAAATTACCTAGGCTCAAATGCAACGCTTCCTGCACATCAGTACTGGCCCCCTGACGCTTGAATGTACAAGTAATAAGATATATAGCGTTGAGCCACCAAGCGATATCAAGTGACGCTTGTATCAAATGCGATTACCGCAGGCCAGCAGTGACATGCCTATCAGGTTTTTTATGGAATCACCCTTTTCCGGTCAGGGGATCTTGTCTAAGCGCACGTCAATGGATTTTCTCGCAGTGCATATTGCGCCTCAGAGGTCCTTGATGCAATGCTCCACTAAAACCTGAAGTGTTGTCACATTCGGCTACGGTGATCCTATCAATTCTTGCGCCATCATCACTAGGCCGAAAAACCCTAACCTGGTTTACCTACGAGATCATAAAGTTTAGCCTATTAAATTGAGGTACATCTTGCGCGACGCCACCCATCAAAATGAGAGTTTTGCTATCGAATTCAAGGACAGAATCGCAGCGTTTTCAGAACAGCAGGCGGTTAAGTTTTTCAATCTTGTATTGGATTTGGGAGAAACCTACGGTACGGGCTATCAGTTTGAAGGTGCAATTCATTTAGTGCTGGATAACAGTGTTATACAGTCATACAAGCACAGGAATACTCAGCCACATCGTGAGTTACAAGCTTTGGCATATACGGCATTCTGCCGCTTTGTGACTGGATGGGGCGATCGCGAGACTTACTTGGCGCTATCGCCGGCGGCGATTTACGAACACTTGGGGCGTCCTGACCAAGTCACCAGAACTCAAATAGAAAGGGCTTGCGCTGAGCTATCTGAATATTTTTCAGAAACAGGGCTAAAAATAAAGATGATCGGTTTTAGAAGCCCTTCGGAACTGATGCAACACCTCCAAGCAATAGCCGCAGATGACAAATACTTAAGCGATTATTTTAAAGAAGTGGAATTTTCCGATTGGAAGACTGATTTGCGAGCGCCATTTGGCGTGAAAATCCCGCTAAACATCGCTTTTTCTAAAATACCTGACAACCTGCCACTCCAATACTTTAGCCCATGGTACGTTAAATTTGTTCTTTCTAGTCGAGTGGAACGACTGATTGCGCAACAGTCTCAACAAAACATTGAGGCTCGACCGATCATGAGTGGTGAGCTATCAGAATCACTTGCAGCAATGAATGATTTTACTAAGAAAGGTGTTTTAAGAGGGTTGGGTGACATTGACATGCTTCAACTGTGCGATATAAACAGCCAATACCAGAGCAAAGCCAGTCAAGTGCTGCTTGGACAAACTTTTGATAAAGGCCTATCTAAAGTCCTTCACCATAGAACTGTTTTTTTTGAAAGCAGCTATATCGAATATGGAACTGCACAGACAGAGGCACAAATAGAGGCCTCTGTGAGACTAATGACATCTAATCCATTCAAAGCCCAAGACGCTCGTGCTGAAAAATTTAGCGAATATCTATCAAGTTTCTGTGAAACGCTTAAAACAACCTGTATTGAGGCGCAAAAAAAAGCGCGCTAGTTAATTGTTTCGCTTTGCTTTGTTCAAGCAGCCTCCTGCACATCGTATGACTGTGCGAGGGCAGCAGGTTGTTACTGTATACGAAAAACTACACTTGCAAACACCTGATGGCGCAAGCCAGTGAGATCCTCACTGCCAAACTATCTCGCAAGCCTGTCGACACGCGTAGGGTAAATAAAAAATCCCTTTTTGCTCTCATGCCATTTAGCAACCTAGCTCGGGGTTCGATGCATAGGCTTGTGAAACGAGGAGGAGTGTTTTGGAAGCAACAGCATAGATAACTGCCAAGCCCGTTATCATAAATGTTAAGAACCACAGCATGCTATTAATAGAGGCTGGATCCATAAGGTTCGTAACGCCAATCATCACCATACCGTACAGCAGCGGGATCAGAGAGAGGCAGATCGCAAGCTTGGTTAGTCTTTCATACATAAAAATAGACCCAATCCTTTCATTGCAACGAGACGAGCTGTTAGCGGACTTTAATGTCAGCCTGGCACGAATCAGATCGTAAATTGAAGCTGCGCCCCCTACGAAGCAAACCCAAGCCATCGGATCGTTTAGCATAAACTTCGACTGAGATCCAAAAAAATAAAGGATGAGGTAGCCAGCAGGTGCTATCAGCAGGAAAAGCACCACCCCGTAGATATCGAAGGCCGCCTCGATGAACTGTTTCTTAAAATCTCCTTTCAATCCTCGGCCGATACGCCAATACATCAGAGGAGTGAATAAGATCGCTATTATAAGGACGAAGGCTGTGGACACTTGGACCCATTCCTTGGCATAAAAACTTTCGAACATCAAGCCGGTTTCCTCGCACTTAAATAACAAGTTAGTTTATTTTGATTTATACGCCAAGTTTTAGAATCAGATCTCATGCCCTTCCGTATCTCGGTCCCTATAGGCTGAATCATTCAAGTAAATAGGACCGATTCAATCTAACCCAACGTTTGGTCGAAAGGATCCTGAGATTTCAAAACAGCCGACTAAGTCGTCGGATTATCCAGCTTCATAAGGCAGCGGGATTTACAGCCTACTTCAGCCACTTGTAGAAACGATAATAACCATAACAAGAAACCGCTATTGCACCCGCAGGCCACAGTCATTTCCTGTCTGGTAAAAATCGAAGGGCTCGAAGCGTCGACGTTTTGTCTAGCCGCGTTTCAGAAACAAATCGCGTCAGATTCAAGCATCCCAGTTGGACCTGCCTTGGTCTCCCGCTTCAATCCAATCCAATCCAATCCAATCCAGGTTCCTCCCCTCCCCTAACTGGCGGCAACTGACATTCCTTCCATCGGATAAACGGTACTCAGCCGGATCCCGCTTCGACCATTCCCGTCGAGTTCCAGTATTCGGAGAGGCGGCTGCCGCCCATTTGGTGTTTCTACCAAATCCACACCAGAAAACTTTTCTATTAGGTGACGGGCCAAAACTCGACTCGACGTGGTAATAACGAGATTAAGCGTATTACTGCTTTCTAAGACAGTTGCTCGCAAAATGTCGAGCAGGCCGACGCGATTCAAGTCGTCTAAATGGACGATCGGCTCATCAAGAAAGAAAGTCCCACCAAGGCTGCGCGCGCGCGCCAGGAATAAAGCAAGTGCAAGGTCCTGTCGCTGCCCTTGGCTAAAGTCTTTGCCGGGATCGAGTTGCTGACCACCCGCGTCGGCGAGCCAGTGAAGAAAATCACTATCCGCACCGAGGTTTATCCGGTCAAATACACGATTAGCGTGCATGCGTGCGAAGAGCGGATTTACCACGCGGCTAAGGTCTTGAACCTTTTGACGGCTAATTGTGGTGTAGGCCTCATAGAACACTGCGCGCGCGCGATTCGCGGCATCCAACCGCCCTCTCATCACCCTGGCTTCATCTACTAAAAGCTGAGTTGCTTGCTGGAGTTCCAACAGACGAGAGCGACGAGATTCTGCTGCCCATGCTGCACGAGCTGCCTCAATGTGTCCTTCAATCAAAGTAAGGCGAACGCCTTCCTTTGAGAGTTCAGACATCAATTTATCAAGTTCTGCGTTCGACCAGTCAATATCAGGTGAGGCCTGTTGCCATGCCGATTGTAAGGAGGCGAGTTCCGCTGATTTTTGCTCTAAAACTGAACGGCACTCCTTCAAACTTTGCTGCAACGCAGCATATTTTGCGCGTAGTTCGTCACGATTATTGCTCGCAGCCTCGATAGACTTTGCTAGTTCAGCAAGCTCGAGTTGTAGTACACGGTTTCTGGCCTCGAAGACGGCCTCCAGGTGTTGGTGGAGGTCGGCGACACGGACTCCCGAAGTGGGCATGCGAAATTCGGAGCCGAAAACTGTAGGAGAAATTCCATCACGGGCTGATAGTAGTGTGGCAATAGCATCGGCTACATCCAGACGCCATGCGAGAGATTTGAACTCTACTTCCGTTGCACCTTTTACGACGCCTAGCCTCTCCAACTCGCGAAGCCGAACAGCATTCGCCAACTGCAGATCAGAACGTTCTTTTTCCAGCCTTTCTAGATTTTTTTGCTTTTGCAGGGCCGCACCGAGTTGGATTTGTGCTAGTTTGGCCGCATCCTCTGCTGCGGCCACTCCAGCCCTGGCTGCCACGACTAAATCTGGCGCGGCCGAAAGAGTTGCATCGATCGCAGATCTTAGATTTTCGACGCCCTCCCAGTCATGTGAGCAAAGAGGGCATTTGCCCATTTCCACGCCGTGGTCATGCCCCAAAAGATCCCTCGCAGCGGCTTGTAAGCGAGCCACAGGGCTCGCAACAGCATCCAGCAGATTCGCAGTAGCTTTGGCGTTTGAGATGGCCTCAGCAGCTTGTCGCTGCAAACGCTCCAGCTCTTCACGTGAGGGAGCGTCGGTGCGGGCAGCATCAACCTCAACATCCAACTCCTTTAAATGCTTGGTCTCATATGCGGATCGGGAACTGGACAACTCAAGTGTTTTTAACTCTCGACGACGTTGTTGTCGTGCATTAGGAGTCCATTGGTTTTCCGGATATTTGTGAGAAAGCTCTATTAGGCTTAGAGAAAGATCATCGACAAAACCGCCATCCAAAAGAGTGGCGACGACCGTTGCACTCAGATGAGACAGTTGGTCCTGAGCTTCCGCAAGTTCTTGCGCCAACAGATAGGTGGATTCACGCCGAGAACTGAAATCAGTGAGTGTAGTAGCAGCTTGCCTTCCATCCAGTTCAATCTGGGCTAAAGACTGCGCCAATGCGGTTTCAAGGTTGATGCCGTCAGAGACAGCCACTTCGAGGCTGTTCCGAATACTCCATTTTGCCTCGACATGCTTGGCTGCGTGTGAGCGTGCATCGAATAAGTGCTTGTGACGGCGGTGCAACGCAGTAAGCGAGGCGAGTTGATCGTCGAGGTTGGGCTGCTCGACGAACCACTGAATATCTTCGGGGGCAAAGAGATTCGCGGCAGTATCAGCCTCGAAACGCGACGAGCTCGAGCGCGAATCCCCGGCAGTCTCATCAGGGCCAAGAGCGATCTCCAGATCAGCGACCTCCGCTGATTTGGATTCAGTCATATTGGTAAGGTTTCGCAGGCGCCTACTGATTTCAACAATGTATTTCTCACATTGACGCTCAGCATCAAGCAGATGGCGAATTCCTAGCAGATCCGCGAAGACTTGAGTTCGTCGCTCGATAGTTTCTTCGTCGGTATCGACCAGGGCTGCTAGCGCTTCAGAACTCAAAAAGCGCGTTCCTTTAAGCCACCGCTGTCGTAAATTTATAGCCGTTAACGCGTGTGCTTCGTCGGCCGCGGCTACCGGAGCCAAGAGCGCTAGAAGTTCGTTGGGGCGAAGGATAGCTGCGGCACCTTCATCTGCACCAAATGCTGCAGATGATTGTGATCCATTAACAGCACGTCGAATGAATTGTTGCGCTCCATCGATATAGAGATTTGCAGCTGCTGAAGTAACAGCGTCATTTTGACTGGGAAACTTCGGGTTCAGGACCAAAGCATCAAAGCCGCTGCCCTCCTTCAATCGTTCTACCTGTCCTGTGAGCAGCCATTCAGCAGCCTCACACATTGTTGTCTTGCCGGTGCCGTTTGGGGCGTATACCACTGTCAATGGCGAGCTGAAATCAAAGCGGACAGCGTCGTTGATTCCGCGAAAGTGAGACACATTGAGAGAATTAAGTCTAATTCCGCGCATTCGGCGCCCTCTCATGAAGTAAAACTGTTCCATTTACGCCAAGCGTTGATAGCTCAGTCCAAAGTGCCTGCGCTTCAGAGTCCAGCTCTGGCCATCCCAGTTCGCTACTTGAGGGTGCAGAAGCCTCTGGCAGCCCCAAAACTGTTATGTCGGCTACGCGTTGCCATAGGCCCGGTTCATGACTTTGGTCTGCAGGCGTCGAAGGCCAAATTATGTGCTTGCGGCATACCTGAGACGAGAGCTCCAGTCGGCGAATTTTCTCTCGAGCATCCACCTCAGGAGGCTGCGGCAGGGCAAGCACCAGATAGCCATCTATCAGCCCCCCAAGTGAACTCCGTTCTTTTCGGACAAGAACTTCATCAAACCATGCTTGACCTTGCGCCGCTGCATGCTCAACGGAAGCATAGTCACCCCCACGACAAGGCCATAGCAGGACAAGTGCGTAAGACGAAGACCAGAGCGCTGTCCCAGCAGGGGCGGAGATCGCTATTCCTGGAGAGGGAAGATCCGCAGCGCGGTCGAGACCTACCTTTATGCATAGCTCATTAAGCTGCTCACGGGCGGAGGTCCAAGACTCGGAGTTTTCAATCATACTTCCTAATCCCTAAAAAGTGAGGCGATCTGACCGAGCAACTCCTCGACTCGCTCGTCATCTTCTGATGCCTCGTAATCGGCGTAGACCGCTGCGGCTTTCGACAATCCGAGACCGGCCACTCGACGCATACCTCGAAGCCCCCCAATGTCGCCTAATACAGGTGCAAGTGACCCACCTGCACGGAGGTCGGCGTTACCTTTTGGAGAAATGCTGAAATCATCACGCCTCTCGGGATGAAATTCGCCGTCCGCCAGGTCTCCATGGGGAGTTGCTCCAAGCACGACCAAATGCGGATGTGGACCGCCTGAGTCCCTCCATTCTCCGAGAATACGTCTAAGCGCCCTAGGTGACTCTTTATGAGAGCGCCATACCAGTAAATGCCGGTTTTGAGAGCGAACAATGAGCTGACCTGTGGCACCAGTAGAGTCTTGCCAATCTATGCCATCAATCGATTTCAGCGTTGCCAGCGCGTGAAGTCCGGCTCGGAGAGCGCTGATCACTTCCGGATCAGCAATCGCGTCAGGATCAACCTTCTTGTTGAAATCTGTTCCCTCCAAAATGGCGTTGAGTATGGCACCTGAGTCGGCCAATGGATTGGTGCGTAAGTGCACACCGATTTCGGCGATGCCTGCGCTTAGCCTTGGGGCAGCGTCAGTAGCTGGCGGATACCTACGTAAAAAACGTTCAATCTCATAGGTGACTTTATTAGGCACGGACGTAACAGGGACCATCATCCCCGTGCTCTGGAGAAGACAAACCATATTACCCCGCCAAATCAACAGACTGTTGACAGGGTTGTATGGCGGCCAGTGCACAATACCCGCAGTAACGGATGGGTACGTCCCTCGTACTACTGCTCCCACAATGCCCTGTGCATTCAGCGACCTGGCCGCAGGGAGATTCTTCTGACCGTGAGGCATCTCAGTCAGCGACGCAAAGACACCGCTGAGGCTTCTCCATTTGTCGTTTGACTCATCTGCCACCGGAACATCGTGAGCGACGTTGCACAGTGCAACTATTCCTTGTCGACCGGCAAGAACATGGTTCAAAAGGGAGTCGATAGCAATCCCCCAATTTTGGTTGTATCCGGTCTGAAGCAAGGAACCTACGATGAGCGCAGGACGGTCATTGTTCAGACTCTCGAGTTTGCGGCGGATACGTGACTGAGGTGAATTTTGGTTCTGCCCGGCTGGCCTTAATAAATCTGCACAGATCAGAGGAAACAGGTCTAGGTCGTTGAAACGCAAATGCAGAAGCGTGTCATGGGGCTGCACATCGTCTAATTGGACGGCCTCATAACTTTGCTGGAGAGCATTTTTAAGATAAGTGATGCAGTGCGTCTGACCGTTCGGCTCATGAATCCAACACCAGCCGCCATTCACACGCATTACGGGGCTGATACCGTTACGAGCCTGGTCCCAAGCGAGGTGTCTTACGGTGTCGCCTTCGGACGATGCCTCACACCATTGGAGAACTGCTTGACCCAACGAAAGACCAAAACCGGTAATTAGCACAAGCGACCGATTCATCGCTCTGACAAGGGCATCTACAGTACTCCAATCCACAGAGCCCAGTGCCCACTCTGGCGCAACAATGAGCACAGGGTCACCAGCGGGCGCAATCGTGGACAAAGCGGGGCCCGTCCCATCTGGATGTGCCTCGAGCAAATTGCGCAAAACGTTCAACGCAGCCGGCCGACTGTGATCGTTTAACGCCTCATTAATGGTTGCCGGCAGCTGGAGCAGGCAAAGATTAAGTCCATTGGTGGGGCGAAGCGAGCAATTGATTTGAACGCTCGTGTAGTTATCTAGAAACTCAAAATTCAGTTCAGGCACAATAGTGCAGCCATCAACCTAGGGCATCGTGGGAAGGACGGTAGAACAGCGATCCTAACGAGTCAATACGCCATCGTTCCCAGCTCCAATTTATCGTTGAATGATAATTCAACGCGGATAAAGGTCACGAACCCGAACAAAAGGTGCCCCTGTCTCCGCGGCACGGCGGACTTTGATTTTTAGCACCTGGGATAACGAAATCTCTCTATCTAGTAACTCGTACAAATCCAACCCATCCATGCAAATCACCCGCTTTCCTCGGCCGAAGGCGGCAAGACCTTCCTCTGTGAATCCACTATTGCTTAGAAATAGACCTCGAGTCCAAGCAGCCTTCTGCTCGATCTTCCCGTGAAATGTGTGCAAATCAGCGACACCAATTGCTTGGCCATGCCACTTCGCCTCGAGAAGATAAACCTCATTGTCGAGTTCAAAGCTACCGTCGATTTGCTCGCCTCTCACCCGAAAAGGCTCTCGGGCGGCAAGTTGAAATGCGTCGAAGAGATTTTTGAGAAATGCCTCGAAAGCATAGCCACGAGCGTGCGGGAGTAGCGTACCGACTTCCAAAAGGTCATTTTTGAATTTTGCAAACTTGCGGCCTTCAAGCACCATGTCTTCGGGTTTCGGCGCGGCCTGCGGTTGCCCCGACAGTCGACTCAATAACGCTTGATACCGCTGCTCTGAGTTGGGGATTGGATCTGGAGTATCAGTCCGAAGGAGATGGTCACTACGATGCTCCCAAAGTGCAGCAAGAAGCCGCACAGCATCAGCGTCGTTGCAGTTTTGCAAGAAACACTTCAGGCGTTTACCCTTTGACCCGCCATTTACAGAGAATTTTGGATCTTCGATATCGACATTGAGTTCTGCAGCAAAAAATGCCGAAAAGCTGGCGTCTGAAAAGTCCAAGACAAAGCCAGCACCGCGGACGAACTCGACGAGGTCGCCTATAAAGCGTAAATCGAGGGATCTGATTGAGCTAATGTTGGACTCCTTCCGAAGGTTCACACTTCCGTGGTTCCTGATCTTCCCTTAACACTTCAATTCAACGCAAGAAGCACCTTGGTCATTTTTACCCTGCACCAACGGTTATTAGGTCGGGGTGTAGTGGTATGTAACCCCTCCGCGGGCCTACGCTCAGTGCCGGGTTTTAGCTGGCAGGTCGCAGAGTCTCAGGGTGATGCGGCTTCATCTTCCAGAACACAGCAATCAAGTGACCGTAGGTTAAAGGCACCTATGTCGGAGCCTCTAGGTACGCACTAAGTCCCGCAGATTACTGATGATCTGGGCGGCGGCCTGCTCGGGCGGTTGTTCTCGAAGCGTCGCCAGCGCCTGTACCGTTTTGGGGATATCGGTAGCAGGCCTGGTTGGCCGTCCTTCGATTTGCACGAACGGGCCATCGGTCTCGGTGAGAAGCCGGTCAGCTGGCAGTGAGGCAACAAGGTTGCGATGCCTGGCGGAGCTCAGCATCTGCGAGTTGATCGAGAAATAGCATCCAAGCTCCACAGCCCGCCTGGCCTCGCTAGCGGAGCCGGTGAACCAGTGAAGCACCACCGTTCCCCGGTCAGTTGGAAGTAGGCGCTCGATATGGGACAGCACCTTTCCCACACTGCGTACGCTGTGGACAGTGAGGATCTTCCCGCCCTGTTCCGAGCAAGCCTCGAGCACCCTCTTGAACACCCGCTCCTGGGCCTCAAAGCTCCGATAGAATTGGGGTCCGGCATCAAGCCCTACCTCTCCAACGTATCGAGTCTCCTCAAGCAGGAGCTCCAGTAGCGGCAGCTCCGATTCACGCTCGGCCACCAGTTGGGGATGTAGCCCCAATGCCACCCGGACATGCCGAGACGATGCCGCAAGCTCACGATTGCGCCGCCATGCTTTCGGTGTAGTGGTCACGGCCAAGGTTGCGACCCCTGCCTGATCGCACTCCACGATGAGACGCTCGTGATCGGGATAGAGGTCAAGGTGGCAGTGGAAATCCACCCACTTTGGAATCGAGCTCTTCTGCGGTTTCATAGTGGTATGGCTGTCACACCCTCGAGGTAATCGTCGACTTCCAGCAATCCATCTCGATAAACCTGTTCGAAGTCATCCAAGCTGTCAGGATGGTCGATCAAAGGTCCGGGCTCATGAATTGCGAACTTGGCGCGGTGTGGAGCACGTTTGAGGCGCGCGATGGCCAGCTGGAAAGAGCGCACATGTTCGCCATCAGATTTGTTCGTGTCCAGCGCTTGCGCATGTAGATCCGGGATGACATATCGGGTTTGATCCGGCCCGCACCCACGATGAATTGCTGCCCGCCTGATAATGCAGGGGACGCAGAACCCGCAGTGCTTGGGTGATCGATTCGAGGGGTCAGGATGGTACCTTGCCTTTCCTGGCGAGGAGCACGACATCGTAAGATGCACATGATCCGCTAGGAACTCAGGGTCAGAGCACTGCTCTGCCATTTGGCCCTTGGTGAGATGGCTGAACATGTTGAATAGCCTCGTGCTCAGGCCCAAACGCCCGAAGAGCTCATTCACCCGCGCCATGTAGTATGGATGAGTCGTGCGCGTGCTACATGCACCCAGGCGGCGCGGATCCAGGGGAACGTTCAGAGAGATCAGGCCATTTTCAGGCACATGGATGGTGATCGAGTCGCCGATCGCTTCCGCTGCCATGGCCGCCAGCGCGAAGAACAGGAATGAGCGCGCTCGAAGCGTATCTTCACTACCTCCACCCTCCACGAGATCGTGCGGGAACCCCACACGGGCCTGGACGTGGTTAATCGACGTCTCGGAAAACCTCTCCTGCATCGCTGCCCGGCAGTCATTCTGATAGGTACTGGTGCTGTTGGTGTCCCAGTAATGGCTCACAAGCAATGGTTTGCCGCCGCCACTGAATAGATCGATCGCCCCAATGAAGCTGTCCATCCCCCCTGAGAACAGGCAGACGCTGTCCGACTCATCTGTTCTCAAGCTCTCCGCAGCGGGAGATAGCTCATCGATATCTGTGGGCCGCTCGCGGAAGACCAGGCGCCAGCGATCACCAGTGAGGAATTTCAATGTCGAGGCCAGCATGTCGGACGTTGCTGTCCATACTGCGGGATCTGCGACGGGGACGTAGAGATCGATCTCCCTCGTCCAGGCATTCTCCGATTCGGTGTCTCGTGAGATTCTGGTGTCCGCCGCAGTAAGGGTCGCCGCCAACAGTGCCAGGTCGACGGCAGTCTCTCCTGGGCTAAGTCCCAGGTCAGCTAATTGCTCGATGGCTTGGCCGATACCGAACTGCAGCCGTCCGTGTCCGTCGAGGAATTGGATATTGGTGATGACACTACCTGGCTCCAGCAGCGCTAGATCCTGGTCATCCGTTTCGCCGAGCCGGCAGATAATGCTGTGGTGCCTCATTCCAGCCCCTCCGCTGCACTCGCGATAAGATCGAATGCCGCCTCATAGATCGCAGATGTAACCTGATTGACCTCTTGGTCTGTGGGCGCCGGCCATTGCTCCAGCCGGTTGGCGAGCTGACCCCGCGTACAACCCGTGATGAACGAACTCAGCTGAGACTGGATGCGTTCAACCGCTTCCACATCATCTGGCATGGTGATGCCCCTACCACCCAAGTCCGCCATGATCATGCTCTCAATCGAATTCGCTACGAAGTCGAGGAAGAAGTTCTGCCGATCAGCTTGAGTCATGTCCTCGAAGCTACCGCTGCCTGCCTCGTCCAGTTCGGCGATCGTATTTAGTGCAGCCTGGCGAGCAACACCTTCGTCAATCGCGCCGCCAGGCGGGCAGATAAACTCAAGCAGTGTGAGCAGCACCTGGGAGGCCGGCTGCCCTGGCGCCACGGTGAGCTGCAACCGCCGCAGTGTTTCTGCTGCCCCGTTGCGCTGAACATCTCCGAAGATGCTGAGCAGCTTTGCCGCAGTAGCGCGAGATGTCCCCATGCGGCGCGCGCCTCTCGATGATCCCCCTACGCCTTTACGCACATAGGAAGACAGGGCATTCCCCAAATCGCTGGGGCTTCCAGTGCGGGCGAACCGGGTGAAGCTGCTGCGAGCTCCCCGAAGTGAGCCAGTGCCGTCATTGTTTACCGGCCCTGACGGAGCTGAGCCAGGCTGAGATGGCGTAGAACCGGACTGAGATGGATTTGCTTGGCTTGGCCCGTTCGGTTGAGCGGCCGGGGCGGCTGGCTGCGCTACATCATCAATCCAAGAAGGCACCAAGCCGGAGCTCGGGCCTCCATATCCTTTGGAGGTACCCATATCAATCCTTATGATTTCCCGCTAAGCGTAAGCACGCGCTTAGCTGCATTCTGAAGATTCTCGTTCTCGATCTGCTGACTCCAACCTCTCAGAATTGCATCGAGACCCTGTATAGCATTTGTATCCTTGAGGCACTCATGCCATGGGGCGGGAGCCCACATCCCGAGTTTTGGCGTGGGCAGAGACCGGATAAATTCGACCAGGCGTTTCTGCAACACGGGGCGTTGTTTGACAAGCTCGATCAACCCCGCGACACCTTTGGGTTGATCCGAAAAATCGTCCGTCTGGATTATCTGATCGCGGAGTGCGTCAAAAACATTCTCGGCATCAACCTCAGCCAATCCCACAATTTCTTTCTTCGTGGACGCTTGCCGGATCAGTAATGGTGGGCCCATTAGCTTGTCGACGAGCGCCTCGAGATGACTCACTACGACCTGCCCCATCAAGGAGCTGCGCTTATCGCGAGTCACGAAGATGTAGGGGCGCAGATCAACTCCGGTTAGCGCGGGATCGATCGCCGCCCAGTTACTGATCCAATCGCTCTTCTCCCAATCGTTCACATCGCCAGAATTGGCCACTGCCTTGAGCTTGCCAGAACTTTTCCCCTCCTCCGGCTCTGAGGCGGCTCCTTTGGACTTCTTGGCCCGCTTTTCCAGTTCAGCGATGGCCGGTACCGCGCCGTCCGCATCCAGGCTCGCGATTCGAGCAAGTTGCTCGTAAAAATCAGGGTGGAAACGCTCAGCCAGCATGATTTTCGCAAGTATTGGACGCCGGATATCCTCAACAAACCCACGAGCCTCGGCGATGGCGTAGCGCAGCATCATGGAGTTCAGGAAGCGTTTGATCTGCCGGGGGTTGCCGCGGGTACCCTCACTCAAGATCCGGGCCAGCAAGGCACTGGTATCCAACGCTTCCTGGGCAAATTCGGGAAGCGGGTTACCGAACGCACCAGCTACAGCCTTGCGGTCGAGGCCTGTGCTCTTCCAGGGCCGGAGCATGTCCTGCTGGGCGGTGTTCAAGAGCGTCTTGAATCGATCGTCATCCGTTTTGACGAAGCTCTCGAGCTGGAGCAACGTGATGTAACTACGGGTTTCTGCCAGCCCCAGGGCCGGGATGCGGAACGGTACCTGAATGAGTTTTTCGAGGTAGTTACGTGCATAGGTCACTGGCCCGGTGCCCTGAGGTAGGTCTGGGAAGTGCTCGCGCACCGCGTACTCGATCATGGCCTCATCAGCACCGACCACGAATGCTGTCCGATTGACGAAGAGGAAGAGGCGGATGGCCTCAAGCGTGGCAATGGCTGTCTTGGGCAGGCATCGATCCAGGTCATCCACGATGACCACCAACTGGTCAATGTCAGCGGCTGTTAGAAGCTCTTCGAACTCGGCCCGGAACTGATGCATGTGCTCGGGAAGTTGCTCAGACTCGGTTTCAGCATCCTTTATGAAGCCCCCAGCCTTCTCAGCAAGGCCCGTGAGGCTTTCAATGCTCAGATGGTCGCCCGGGTTCTGCACGAAGGCGGAAATGGACTCCACTGCCCCTTTGAGCTGATCAATGCTGGGGATGCCGGACAATGCGGTGAGCCCGAGACCTCCGGCATGCTTCGCCAGCTTGAACCAATCAATACGTCGCAAGACCTTCTTCGCGGCGTCGGCGACCTTCTTAGAGCCTGGCCGTGCACGCTGCAATTCATCAACAATGGTCTGGATAACGACAGTTTTCGCGTCCTCAAAGCCTTCGAATGTCCAGCCGTTGAACCAAATACAGCAGACGCGCTTATCAGCGTTGAGTAGTTGCTGAGTCATCTTCAGGACGCTAGATTTACCCGCCCCCCAGTCGCCGTGCACACCAATAGTGACCGGGGTTCCCCGAGATTCATCAAGTAGGCGCTTTACCGTTTTGGCAATGGGGGCGTAATACAGCAGGTCAGTGGCTGTTTCCTGATCATTCAGGAACATGTAAAGAACTCCTTTTCTAGCATTTGAGATCAAACCAAAGGGGTGACCAGCGGAAAGCCGCCGCTCTCACATCAGGTTATGGGCATCGATAGATGTCCGCGAGTAGGCCAAAGTCGGCACATTGATGTCAATACGCCATTTGGCGGGGTGATGAACTGCCACTACTCAAGCGCGAGTTGGCTGGAGCCACCAAAGGGCGCGTTTTTCAAGAGACGGTGGCAGTGCGCCATGCAAGTGAAGCATCGGCAAGTAGACATTGCGCCATACACTGACGTAATGAGTGAGGGGCTAAGGCAAAACTCGATTTTCTAAGCGAATTAGCTCGTAGAAAATCACAATCACCTCAAAGCTAATCTACACGTTTTCAGGATGGTTTTTTGACCCCCTAAGGTAGTTATCGAGCTCCCTGCAAAGTAAACAATATCGGTAAAAACGACCTGAGAAATTAGTCAAATCCTCAGCACCCATTGTTACACTTTCAAAAATTGAAAGCGCTTCAAAATGCTCACAGCCCTCGACCCTTGTAAGAATTTCTACAGTTTGAGCATCCAATCCAACTGGCTGTGCAATAATTTTCGCGATTCGAGCATGGGCCTCCCTCTTATAGTAGATCATGCTCTCAATCCAAGGCGCATAGACGGGTGGCATTCTGACTTCTGCAATCAATCTAGAAGGCCCGTAAGGCTTCAATTTTTTGAATGCCTCCTCAACCTGCGCCTCCGTAATCTGATTAAAACTCATGTGTACCGAGGCTGCGTCGGAAAATGCAGTGATTTGTGCGGTACACGCGCTAACGATAGCTCCTGCATGCTTCTGGATATAGGGCTGTACTAGCATTTTGTCGGAGCGTTCCTTTATGTGAACGACCACAATATAAAACGCATAGCTCGCGATAATTGACGCCAATATCGAATCTACCCACAGTCCAATTTCATAGGCACCAGAGAATATTGCAGGAATTTTATTCAGAAGGAGGATTTTAATAAGTAGAAGGAAGGTTGCAGAAATCGCAAGTGCATTCGCTTCCGTTGACGCAGTACGAAAAACCTCAAACAATTCCCTTAACCAATTAAGCAGTTTATTTTTCTTTCCGCTAGTCTTCGCTCGTTGCATAAAACTAATAGTCCTTGGCGCATCCATGGAAATTTTCAAATCATTCTCATGATGGCACATCGCCCACAAAGAGTCTCGAGACGTTTCAGTTTCGTATCAGCGATCGATCGAGTGGCTGTAACTGTACGTCGCGCGCAGATAAAGGCATCAATGTGATTACCAATTAGCACTCTTTAATATTTCATTAACAGATAGCCCAGCTTCAGCGCCGGACTACCTGTGTTAGAGCCGTGCGGGTACTCACGACAATCACGGCGTCAACGCCAAGCCTGACCGGGCGTGACGGAAGAATGAAACCTTATGCAGCACCTTGACGCCAGACGTCGCATCTGCTGAGTTTAGGGCGAAGATTGGGAAATACCCCAAACTGGAAAGGGCTGCTCGAAAGGGATACCCGGGGCAGATCTGGCCGAATTTCCAGGATTGGGCCCATGCGCCCCAAATGGAGCAGCCGGTCACATTCAATCAGGCTTAGACTGAGTGGATGATGAAGTGATCGGGTAGATTCCTGCTGGCAGCGTTCGATGTGGAAATTGCGCTGATCAGCGCTAACAATCCAATTACACACGACATACCTACCTTGGAGAGAATATTTGACGAGTCAAACTATAGAAAGACATCAATTTATTCTCGTTAGGATTCAAGTATTTCTGTGAGATTTCATCAAGAAATAGAGTTTCTGAAAGGTGCTGGTCAATATAAAGACTTATCTCATCAGACCAGCTCTTACGCTGCTGAATTAGAAATTGGCTATTTAGATTTAGTATATCTATTGTATATGCGGCTCGTTGCTCATCTTCTCTCTCAAGTTCCTCGCTCGGAACTACTCGTCCGTCCGAAAGATAAGCAAAAAAGCGTTCGCAACCCCTGAGATGTGGTGATATGAAAAGGTGGGGATTAACAGGTTTTATTTTGCCATGTGCATGGCCGCCAAATGCAGAGCCAAGCCCCTCTGACTTTAACCTTTTAAGACCATCACTGGATAATATACTAGCAGCAAGATTTGTGTAGTCGAATGTGCGCAGAGGGTATTCACTCTTGTTCATCACATGCTCAATGTGATAACCAAATTCGTGACTTTCTGCTTGAATCTCAGTGTAGCAGCATAGGGAGAACTGTTCTCTAAGGAGAAGCTTAAGAAGCCGTTTTTTAAACTTACTAAACTTATGCCATCTCAGATTAGCATCCTGAGAGGTTTCGGGCGGTGAAAGATTAGCAGTGTGGAGTGGCTTGTACGTGCTTTCTTTTTTGGAGATATACCTCATTTTCTAAAAACTCTTTGGCGAGCAATGCTGCGTCTCAAACGTTGTAACTGGGGGTGTTTTTCACCCAGTGCAGGCTCCAATTTATGCAGTAGATTACTCGCTTCGATACCGTCATAAAGGCCTTGGTCAACCAATGCGGTCAGTCGTTGTAAATCAGACTTTTCTGGTACTGGTGGCTGCGGGTCAACCAGCATAACCCCCTGAAGTACTTCGCCGCTGGGTTCGCCGTAGAACTGAACGAAGGGTTTGGACGCAGTTACTCTGCCATCTGCATCTACGTTTAGAGTGCGTATGTTGTCACGATGTACCGTGCTAAGCACCTGGGGGCTATGGGTTGTGATGATAAATTGTATTTCAGGAAACGCCTGCTGCATTTGGGTGACAATCGTTTGCTGCCAGCTGGGATGAAGATGAAGGTCAACTTCATCTATCAATACTACACCCGAAGTTTTTTGTGAGGCATGTTGGCCATAATGAGGGTTCAATAGTGCACATCGACATGCGAGATCACTCACAAGCCCTATCATGCAACGCACCCCGTCTCCTAGTTGAGAGAGTTTTAATCCAGTGCTTTTGCCTCGGCGGTAAAGTATGTCAGTGCTTCCTTCTGTGGGTAAGATGATTTCCCATTCTGTGACCAGCCGAACTACCTTGGTAACCCCTATCCAAAGCGCCCCAATTTTTTGGCGGTCAGATATTTTTGTCACGACATACGAAAGTATGTGAGCAATAAATGTTTCAAATCCGATGAAGTTTGTTGTGAAGTTTATCGCGCCGTCATACCCTGCCGCTCGAGGAATATGTTCGGGCGCTGAGCGATATCGGACCGTCTTTTTCCACAATCGATTTGTCCCATAGCAAGCAATGACTGGAAAGTCTGTGGTATTGATCTTGTGGCCTAAGGGGCGATCAAATGATTCAAATAATACATCAAGCCCTTTTGATAACGCTTGGGTTTCTGCAACCCATCGGCCATGCCATTTTATTTTTTTGCGCTCACCTGTTAACGTGCAACCTATTGTATTAAAATCAAAGAGGAGGTCATTCTCGTCTTCATTTTGCTCCCAGTCGTCAGCGAAGAAAATATCGTCATCAAAATATATCTGCCCCTCAACTGAACATGGGAATTGGAGGCTTTTTCCATTGAAATAAATATCTTCATGCCGGATTGTGGGAGGCGCACCGCGGCGAACGTCTTTACCGAAAGCTCTCACGTAAGACCAGAGTAACAAGCGTATCGCTGCAACAACCGAGCTTTTCCCACAGCCATTTTCTCCGATCAACACGGTCATGCGTTTATCGAATTTTATCTCGAAATTTTCTAGGCCCCGATAATTTTTAAGCGACATCATTTTTACTTTCAAGCCTCTCCGCCCTCATCCAAATACCTGTGAACGCTCTGCACGGTCTAATGTGGAGTTACCTTTACCCCTACCAGAAGATTCATCTGCGCTGATTTCGAGATTATTCTATTCGATTACTAGGATGATGTGCTTATTTTATCTCCAATGTTCATGTCATGAGGCATCCCAGTAAACACAGGCAACCGATGCGACAGAGTCGAGGTGTCCTCACAGTGTCAAGAGTGGGAGGCAGTGCCCCCCATCCATTTACTGGCCAAACTCCGCGACAATTGCACGTGCTTCAAGCACTGTTTCACTCGGGTTAGGCGTTCGAGTCTTCAAGCCTTGAGCTGCATTAAGGCTTTCGATTTCAAGGTCTTTGAGTTTGAAGTAGTCGTACGTGTACTGTCCTTTTTCACTCTGATCTATTATCGCGTATTTTACAAACACAAAACGGCTGATCTGATGTGCTTCTCTGATAAGGTGTTGCTCCCATTCATCAAAGTTAGGATGAACGAATAAATAGTTTCCGCTTGCTTTGAACTTTAGAGGGTCGATTTTTTCGATGGCAAATCCATCATCTTCGCCCTTGACTTCCATGTTGCATCTCTTACAAGAAGTTGAGAGATTCCAAGGCTCAAAACAAAGATGCCTATATTTTGCATTTCCTTTGGGTAAAATGTGTTCACGATCAATCATGAAATGTCCGCTTCCTTGCAGGATAATTCTGCAGTAGCAGCATGTTTGCCCGTGGCGAGCGAGATGGTGGGCCCTGATTTTAGTTTTAACACTTTTTATATAATCGTTTTTTTCATCCCAAGGCTTGGGCAGAGCTAAGGCAGCCCGAATGGCGCTTTCTTCATCTACTGTAAACTCTAGCTCAGAAAGCGCTGGCAAATAAGCGTCAGTCATCCTTGTTAGACCCCTTAGAAGCATGAGCTATTTTTCGCGCCTCTACCTTGTCAACCAACACGAATAGGGCAGAAAAGAACTCTGTTTGAGTGTCGTCAAAACTGCTTCTTCGCATTCTTGAAATGAGAGTTAAAACATCTGACTTGCTCAGTTGATTGCGCTCGTACTGATTGATAGTCTCCACTATCTCCTCACTGACGAAGTGGTTTTCGGGTGTCACTATCTCAAAAATTTTCCAGAGAATTGCCTCGATTCCACCGGAGTCGACAATCTTCTTTGTCACCTGTTGACCATGGCCTCCATCTGACCTGATTTCGTACACGGATATCAGGTCGGGACGTTCTGTAACAGCGCCAGTCACCAGCATCGGAGAGTGAGTGGCGATGATCACAGACGCGTTGCGGTATCCTAGAGCAGCAAATATTTTACCCACATACTCTCTTTGCCACCCTGGATGTAAGCTATTCTCGGGTTCGTCGATCAAAACTAGAGAGTTTTCTTCAACCGTAGTAGCTAAAAAAAACATTGAACAAATTAGGGATAGCTCTCCAGAGCTTGCACCGCTCAGTTCGAACTGCGCACCATTTTTCTTCGCAAGGTAGACTTCGACTCCCTTCGTAATCCCCGCTTTTTTTAGGAATTTCTCACAGCGTAATACCGCCGCAAATTCGCGACTCAATGAGTACTGGTGAGCCGTTTGCGAGGAATCCACCCACAGAATGTCATCGTGATCCCAGCGTTCTATAAAACGCCGTGCGCTCGCGTAATCTTCGAATTCTTCTTCGGTTTTGAAAAGCCGGTGGACGTCGGTCATCAAGCTTTCAAATCTTGCAATAGTACCTGAATCGCATCCCTTCATTCGGAAGCCCAGGCTCGGATGATAGTGACAGTAGTCAAGAATTGAAGTTAGCTGATAGAACTCTGAGCTTTCTCGGTCAAGTGTCTTGGCGATCGCATTCTTGATGATCGTACCCGGTGAGGCCCCATTTCGGCCGCCCGATATTTTGTTTACCTTGTTAAGGTGGTTGAGGCGCCCATATGGGGTATTGGAAATGACTGTAACTTGTCTTTTCGTACGGTAATTCAAGGCCAACTGTAGCATATAAAAGCTTTTGCCTGCCCCATTCGGGCCCACCAATAGCGCTACGCCGTCATCGCGTGCAGCATGCTCATCAAAACCGAGTTCTGAAAGTGACATAGAATGTTTACTGTGTGAAATTGATGTAAGCGATCTCCGACTCAGCAAGGCGTCCTGGCGGCCGCTAGGCGCTTTAAGAATGTACTGAGCGGTATGACCTGCGATTGTCCCTGCGCAACCCCGATGCCTCTCCCGCTTCGGCGGCCACATCTAGTCGGTTATTCTTGCCTGTTTTTTGTTGCTGGCCAAGTGATATCGCTTGCTCATAAATTTCCTGTCTCGACTCTGTGGGTCGCACGTAGGCATTTGATTGAGCGCTGTGACGATTAATGGCAAGTCTGCATCTGGTGTGCGAGCAGCTCCAGACTGAGCGATGACAGGACATGATCATCAACACGTGAACAACCATCATCACGTTTCTGACGGTTCCTCATCCAAAACACTCAGAACAGAGATAACGACATCATCCATGTAAAGCTGGACGAGCTCATCAGGGCTACAAAGTCGGCAGAATGCTCGGTGCTTGATTTGAAGGCATTGGATTGCAGGATCTACGGCTGGCTGAGGGTCGCTCCCTGTCCTATGCAACCGCAGATGGAACAATCCTCTTCAAGGACCCTTCTATAGGCGAGCCAGGAGACGGTGCCGCCGTCGTTGATTACGGCGCGTTTCGTTCCTATCTCGATTCACATGAGCTCGAAATTGTGTGGATTTTCTCAGGCGAGAAAAGCTTTCACGGAGGGCGTCGAGGATCGGGCGGGATGCTCAGCTATTGGGGTATGTACCGATTTAACGGCAGCGTCATTGAAGGCAGCCTGACCTTTTCTCGCCAAGACGCTAGCGCTGATCAGCTTGCGGAGCTTATGTCCAATCCATAGCAGCCAAATTGAATCAGAGCCATGGTCAGGATCTGGATGCATCCAACCTGACTACTCCTATTTCCATTGGACTTGTATTGCGTACGCGGGCGAGTGTGATTAAACGAGAATCCATGCAACCCGGCGTGACTCTGTCAACCGTTACCATTTCCCGCGATGTCAACGCAAATGTCATGCACAAATGGTTACCGTTTTATTGGATTCTGTGAAGTACGGCGATAGGCTGCCGGTGAGCGCAACTGATTAAACAGCAACATTAGCCTCAATTGCTTATCCAATTCTCATGTCAGTTAGCCCAAAAATGTTGCGTATGAATAAGTAGCTCCATGCAACAAAACCGTATTTCGGCTTATCGCAACAGGAATTTGTAATATTTTTATAAAAAAACAACAAATTCAGAGAGTAATGAATCGCACAATCATCCGAACAATCCTACTTTCAGCGCCATCCGAGCTATCCGTTAGCAGCTCCGTACGACGCATTTCACTAAGCGGCCTGCAACCACCACCCGCAGATTCAAACGCAGCCACCGTCGCCCTCGTTGATCTGTCTTCGTTCGCCCCCTGGGCAGTCCGACATTTACGACTAGTCAGCGCACCGTTCACCAACATTGTGGTGAAATTGATAACGTTGCCCGTCGTAACGCATTACTGGAAAACAAAAGCCCGGGCCGCCGATCTCGACATCAGGCCAACCATCATTGCCTTTGCTGGCGAGAAACTGAGCGACACCGTTTTCTTCGAGCATGAGTTTCCAATGACCGTCAGATTGCTGGCTGACTAGATAAAATCCAGTGCCCGCTTGCCCATAACAGTCAGTGCTGCCTTCGGTAATCAACGCATCCGGCCGGCCGTCACCATTCAGGTCCTTAACCAGCTCCATGGTTGCCGGCGTGTAGCTACCAGTTGTCTCGATTTCGCACTCCGACGTCTCTTGATTAAATCCAGCAGCGCGGAATGCTTTTAACTGCTCGCTACGCGGTAGTTCATCTGCCAGCGCTGTAGCACTGGTCATGAAACATGCCACCCACAGACCTGATTTAAGCCGTCCCAGCATATAGACCGTCCCTTTATGAAGCCCAATGTGAAGTGTCGCGACTGTACCCGCACTAGCGTAAAGGATAAAACGAGAAGTGCTAAAGGGTTCGCTACGCGCAATCAGGGGCCGTGCCCGTCAGATTTCAACAGGCAAAACCCCTGTCTGGCTCAAACCTGAGCAAAGCCTCCGTCGACAAACATTTCACTGCCGGTCATGAAGCTGCTCTCATCCGATGCCAGGAACAACGCGGCTGCGGCAACTTCTTCAGGTTTGCCGATACGACCCAGAGGAACCTGCGCCGTCATGTCGTCGATGATTGCGTCCTTCTGGCCCGTACCCGACAACGCCAAGTCCAGACCCGGTGTCGAGATCGGGCCTGGTGAAAGTACGTTGACGCGAACGCCGGTGCCTTTCAGGTCCAGCGCCCAGCTCCTGGCGAAATTTCGTAGCGCGGCCTTGGTAGCGCTGTACACGCTGAATGCCGGTGTGCCCATTGTGCCTGTGGTCGAACCGGTGAGGATCACTGAGCTGCCAGCGCTCATCAGGGGCAACGCTTTTTGTACAGTGAACAATGTGCCTTTGACGTTGATACCAAAGGTACGGTCGAACGATTCCTCTGTGATCGATCCGATCGGCTGGAAATCTCCCAGGCCTGCGTTGGCGAACAATACGTCAACCCGGCCCTTGGCGGCCTTGACCTGGGTAAAGATGCGCTCCAGGTCGTCCAGGTTTGAAATGTCGCCCTGGATGGCGATGGCTTCAGGGCCGATCAGTTGCAGCGCCTTATCCAGTTCTTCCTGGCGACGCCCTACGATGACCACCTGCGCGCCTTCTGCTGCAAAGCGAATGGCGGTTGCCAAGCCGATGCCGCTGTTGCCACCGGTCACCACTGCGATTTTCCCGTTAAGCCTGCTCATGCTGAACTCCAATGAATTAGGTTGAGGCCCAACTCTAGATCTGCGCTATTCTTTTGAATAGTATGCACCTTTAAGTAAGTACCCCCATTGGAGCCAAGCCATCATGGCCAATAACTCATTCAACTGTGGTCTGGAAGCTGCCCTGGCGGTGATTGGCGGCAAATGGAAGCCCCTGGTGCTGTTCAACCTGGCCCAGAATGTTCATCGATATGGTGAATTAAGACGCGCAATTGGCGGTGTGACCGATAAGGTGCTGATCCAGCAGCTCAAAGAGTTGGAGCGCGACGAGATCATTGCCCGTGTGGACTTCCACGAGATACCGCCGAAGGTCGAGTACTCCCTGACACCCTTCGGGCAATCCCTTGCCACGGCGCTGGGCGCGTTGTGCCAGTGGGGCACGCAGCATATGCAAACGGTTGAGCGTATCGCCGAACGACGTACGTCTGCCCTCTCCCAATCCTGAGCCCCCTGCCCTGATTGCCAACTCAACTAAATGACTATTTAGTTGAGTTAAATCAATAGGTTACAGCCTAAAGCGATCAACGGACCGTGACAGCTGGCCTGCCAGGCTGGACAACTCGTCTGTTGTCGACGCTGTCTGGCCAATGACCCGGCTATTACTCTCCGACATCCCCGCAATCATCTCCACCTGGTGAGCAATTTCATTGCTGGCCAGGCTCTGCTCCCTGATGGTGCGGGAGATATCGTTGACCATCTCGGTGGTATTCAACGTGGCTTGGAGAATCTCGCGAATTGCTCGCTCCACCTCGGCGGTCACCGCCATGCCCTTATCGACCTGTGCTACGCCCTCCTCCATGCTGGTGACCGCTTCCCGCGTGCTTTGCTGGATGCGCCCCACCATGCTGGCAATCTCCTGGGTCGAAGCACTGGTGCGCCCGGCAAGGCTGCGCACTTCATCGGCGACTACGGCAAAACCGCGCCCCTGCTCGCCAGCGCGGGCGGCCTCGATGGCGGCGTTCAAGGCCAGCAGGTTGGTCTGGTCGGCAATCCCTTTGATCACCTGGATAATGCTGAAAATTGCCTCAGACTCTTTGTCCAGCGTACGGATCACCTGGGCCGATTGCTGCGCGGAACGGGCGATGCCATCCATGTCGCTGACCACTTGATGAATCACCCGGCCGCCGTCCTTGGCCAGGATTTGTGCTTGGTTGGCCATCTCTGAGGCGCGCCCGGCATGCCGAGTGATTTCCTCGATGCTGGCGGTCATTTCACTCGCGGCAGCGGCCATGGTACTGGCTGCGGCGCTTTGTTGCTGGCTGCTGCCGGCGACTTCATGGCAGCCATGGCTCAGTTGTTCGCTCATGCCGTTGACGCCGTGGGCGTTGCTGCGCACCACTTCGATCATGCCGCGCAGGTCGCGTTGCATGGTGGCGAGGCTGCGAATCAACGCGCTGGCTTCATCCTTGCGGCGGGGTTCGACAATGGTTTCGCTCAAGTTGCCATGGGCGATACTCTCGGCAATGCGGCTGGCCGTGTGCAGCGGCCCCATGATGCTGAGCATGACCCACCGCCCCTGTGCCAACAGTAATAGCAGACTGGCGATCAGCACCACGCCCAAGGTGAGGTTGGCATTGCTGATGCTCTGCCGAGTGCCGGCACTGGCCTGCTGGGTGTTGTTCTCGATCTGCTCGCTGAGCGACGCCATTTGGTCTTCAAGCTGGCTGAACGCCGCGTTGAACGTCCCCAGTTCACCGCGGGCGGCGTCGGGATTGTCGAGTGCCAGGGCGACGATGCGCTCGCCGGTGGCGATGTAGTTATCCAGACTGGGGCGGATTTTTTCCAGGCTGGCCTTGAGCGCATCGTCCAGCGGCAACTTGAGATTGTCCGCGAGCACCTGGCGAAAATGCTCGGCGTGTTCCTGCAACGAGCTGTTGACCTCCGCTTTGCTGCTGGTGCTCTTGCCCAAGCCCACCAGCATCGCCGACAGCACGTCCGCGCGCAGGGCGTCGTGCATCATGTCGGCTTCCATATGGTTACGCAGCACCGTCATGCTGAGTTCGCTGCCATGCACCGCAGTGCCCATCCGGGTGTTTCCCAGGTAGCCGGCCAGGCTCATGATCAAGGCGGTCAGCAATCCGGTCGCAATCAACAACATCAAGCGCAATTTGATCGTCATGCAGGTATCCCCATGGCCTGGACAGGCGGCTGGGAACCCAACCGCTTGAGCGTCTATTACCGTTATCGGCAACAGTTGGCTATTAGTGAAGCCCAAGTCAGGGGATCTGCGCGTTTCCCTTGCGCGGACATGCAAGGGAAACGGTTGCCAAGGCTACGCCGAACGAAAATGTAACAACTGTGTAATCGTCACCTTGTATACCCACGGTCGGCTCACTAAGCTGGCCGATCCCTTGATGGCGCCGGAAATTCCATGTCTCGAAGCATCGCCCACCTCGCCCTCCTCCTGGGCTTGATCACCGCCGTCGGCCCCTTTGCCATCGACATCTACCTGCCCGCCTTGCCGACCCTGGGCGCGAGCCTGCACGCCTCGCCGGCACTGGTGCAGATGAGCCTCACGGTGTTCTTCGTCATCGTTGGCGTGTGCCAGCTGTTCTACGGGCCGATCAGCGATGTGTTCGGGCGCAAGCCGCCGATCTACGCCGGCCTGGTGATTTTTGCGCTGGCCAGTGTTGGCTGCGCCCTGGCGCCGACCATCGAAACCCTGATCGCCTTTCGTGCCCTGCAGGCGTTTGGCGCGTGCGCGGGCATGGTGATTCCGCGCGCCATCGTGCGGGACCTCTACACCGGGCATGAAGCCGCGAAACTCATGGCCTTGTTGATGTTGGTGATGAGTGTCTCACCGATCCTGGCGCCGCTCGCCGGCAGCCTGGTGATCTCGTTGTGGAGCTGGCGTGAAGTGTTTGCCGTGTTGGCGGTGGTGGCCGTGGCGTGCCTGGTGATGACCATCGTGCAACTGCCCGAAACCCATCCGGCCGAGCGCCGCCTGGGCAAGACCCTGGGCAACGCGTTCAGCAGCTACGGCGCGTTGCTGCGTGACCCGGTATTCATCGGGCTGTCAGTGGTATGCGGTTTTGGCCTGGCGACCTTCTTCGTGTTTATCGGCAGTGCGCCGTTCGTGTACATTGAGCATTACGGCCTGACGCCAACGCAATTCAGCCTGGGGTTTGCGCTGAATGCCGCCTCGTTTTTCGCCATGAGCCAACTCACTGCACGCCTCAGTGCACGCTTTGGCCTCGCGCCGCTGATTCGTTGGTCGGTGGTAGCCGTGGCGGCGGTCATGACCGTGCTGGCGGCCACCACGCTGTGGGTCGACAGCCTGGCCTTGACGATGACGCTGCTGTTTATCGGCTTCGGTTTTCTCGGGCTGTTGCTGCCCGCAGCGGGCGTGTTGTCGTTGGAGGATCATGGCGCGGTGGCGGGTTCTGCCTCGGCCTTGCTCGGAGCGATCCAGATGATCACCGCCGCCGTGTCCATGACGCTGGTCGGTGTGTTCGCCGATCACACACCCGCGCCGATGTTAATCGGCATCGCACTGTGCGCTGTCGCGGCGATGCTCACCACGCTGTGGACGCTGCGCCGTCTACCGGCTCACTTGGCGAGCGCCCCGCCCTCCTCCTGATCGCTGCCCAATTGCGCCAGGTACGCCCACGGATAAATCCCGCGCTGGTGGCCATCGCTGAACACCAGTTGCACGCCATAACCCTGAGGGTGGACCTCCACCACCCTCACCGCTTCCGACACCATCGGTGGGCTGCCCCGTAGCCGAAACGCCCGGCACTGCGAGCAGGGGCATGCACGGCGCAGGCGTGCATGCTCGATCCATTGGGCACCGTCGGCCCACTCCAGGCGCAGACGGCCGTCGCGGCCTTTGCCAATGGCGTTCGGCGCGGCGGTCATTGCAGCTGCGCCAAGGCTATCCGCACGGCCTTGCGCACTTCCGGGTCGCCATCGTCGGCTGCATCACGTAACGCCGCCAACGCCTGGCGATCGCCCAATTCACCGAGTGCCAGGGCGGCCTCCTTGCGCAGGTTGCTGATGCTGTGGCCCAGGGTCTGGATCAACGCCCCCAGCGCGGGGAGATAACGCAGGCGGCCAAGGCTGCGCGTCGCCCGCAAGCGAACCTGCCAGTACTCGTCCGCCAGCGCTGCGACCAGCGCATTCCCCGCATTGAGGCTGCCGACTTTACCCAAGGTGGTTGCGGCTTCCTCCCGTACTTGCCAGGCCGGGTCCAGCAACGCCTGGTGCAGCGCCGGTAGAACCTGGTCATCGTTCGCCAACCCCAGGGCGCCGGTGGCAGCGCGGCGGACCTCGGTGTCGGGATCGCTGCTGGCCAAGGTCGCCAGGGCTTCAAGCGCAGGCAGGTGCTTGAGCCACCCCACCACGCCCACCGCTTCACGCCGGATACCCGCGTCGGCGTCCGCCAATGCCAGCAAGGCCGCCGGCGCCGCCGCTGCCAGGCGCAGCTCACGCAATGCGCGGAATATCGCGGTGCGCACGCTCACATCGGCATGCTCGGTCCAGGGCAACAGCAATGCCCCCGCCTCGGCGGTTTTCAATACGCTCAGGCTCTGGGCGGCCGCCTCGCGCACGGGCGGTTCGGCATCTGTGAGCGCCTCGCACAACGCCTGCACCACCTCGGTTTCTTCCCAGGCTTCCAGCAAGGTGGCGGCCTGGGCACGCACGTCCACGGAGGGATCGTTGCGCAGGCTGTCCACCAGCCATTCAAGGCCGTCGGGGTCTTCGAGGTCAGCCAGGTCGATCAGGGCAATGCGGCGCATGCCTGCGTCCGGGGCTTGCAGGCGCGGGCGCAGGGCTTCTATTTCCAGGTTATAGGTCATATGGCAAATCGCGGTGTTGAATGATCGGAGGGCAACCCGAGCGGGTTCAGGCGTGGCAACTGGCGGCCATCTTCATGGTGCAGCAGTTCCAGGCAATGACGCTTGAGGTGAGTGAATTCGGGGGTGGTCATCAGTTCGGTATGGCGCGGCCGCGCAAAGTCCAGCGAGAAGTCTTCGATAATGCGCCCCGGGCGCGGGCTCATTACCAGGATGCGATCGGCCAGGAACAGCGCCTCATCAATATCGTGGGTGACGAACACCACCGTGGTGCGAATGCGCGTCCAGATATCCAGCAGCAAGGCCTGCATCTTCATGCGCGTCAGCGCGTCCAGCGCGCCGAACGGCTCGTCCATCAGCAACAGGCGTGGGCGATTGACCAGTACCCGGGCGATTTCCACGCGCTGCTGCATGCCGCCCGACAGCTGGTTCGGCCAACGCTCGGCAAATCCTTCAAGCCCGACCAGGGTCAGGATCTCGTCGGCTGCCGCCAACCGCTCAGCCTTGGCCACGCCGCGCATCTTCAAACCGAACGCGACGTTCTCGCGCACGCTGCGCCACGGGAACAACGTGTGCCGCTGGAACACCATACCGCGTTGCTGGGACGGGCCGACCACTGGCTGCCCGTCCATCTGCAACGTGCCCTGGCTCGGCACCAGGTGGCCGGCCAACGCGCCAAGCAAGGTCGATTTGCCGCAGCCCGACGGGCCGAGAATGCACACGAATTGCCCCGGCTCGATCCTGCAATCCAGTGCCTTGACTGCCTCGAATGCCTGCGCCTGTTCGCCCAGGACAATGGACAAACCGCTGATTTCAATCCGACCTTCCATCAGGCTTTACCTCGCGAACGGTGCCAAGGGGTGAACACGGCGCCCAGGCGCTTGACCAGCCAGCTGCTGCCCATGCCCAGCACGCCGATCAACAGCATGCCGACCACAATGTCGGCATAGTTCTGGATGGTGTATGACTCCCAGGTGTAATAGCCGATGCCGAACTGTCCGGAGATCATCTCCGCCGTCACCAGGCAGAACCACGACGTACCCATGCCAATGGCCAGGCCGGTGATGATGCTGGGTGCGGCGCCCGGCACCACCACTTCCCGCAGGATCGCGCCCCGCCCTGCCCCCAGGCTGCGTGCCGAAGCAATCAACCGTGGATCGACGCCCTCGACGCCGTGCACGGTATTGAGCAGGATCGGAAACAGCGCACCGGTAAAGGTGATGAACACCATCGACAGCTCCGACGATGGAAACATCAGGATCGCCAACGGTATCCACGCCACCGCCGGAATCGGTCGGATCACTTCCAGGGGTGGCAGCAGCACATCTTCAGCCCATTTCGAACGACCGATAGCGATGCCCAAGCCAACCCCCACCAGCACTGCCGCCAGGTAACCTTCGAACACCCGGGTCAGGCTCGCACTTAAATGCCGGGCCAGCTTGCCCGAGTCCGCCAACCCCAGCGCCGCCTCCAGCACGGCGCCTGGGGTGGGTACGTTGGCAAAGGTCACCAGCCACAGGTTCCAGTGGTGGCTGGCAGCAAGTTGCCAGAACAACAGGCACACCAGCAGTGACGCTGTGCGCGGCAACCAGCGATAAGCAGCAGTCGACATGGGCCTATTCCTCTCAGCGACCGACCACGGCCTGCGCTCCGGCCGTGGTGAAATCAAACACCTTGCCGCCCTGGGCATCCGCGAACTGCTGCGCCTGGCCCTTGAGCAGGAATGCACTCAACGCGCCTTGGCGGTCACTGGCAAACCACGCCTGGTTGGCGAGCAGCTTGATGCCGCTGTCTTCGGCCTGGGCGTAGACGGCACGCACGTCCTTGCCGTCTTTTTTCAAACGGGCCAATGCACTGAACGCGGATTCGGCAGACGCGTAGTCACGCACCTTGGGCTCGCCTTTCACCCAGATTTGTGCCACGTGTTTCCAGTCGGTGATGGGCTTGCCGGTCAAGGCGTCGTTGGCCGTGAGCGGGGCCTGGGCGTAATTGCCGAGCTGCGCCTGGTAGTCCAGGCCGGACGCCTTGAAGGCAGCGCGGATGTACTGGTCATCGATAAAGGTAGTGAGGTCGAGGCCACGGTCGGCTTTTTTCAGCAGCTTGAGGGTGTCGATGGCGGTGCCGACAGCCTGGCGGTATTCCGGCTTCCAGCTCAGGTCACGGGTTTGCACGCCAAGCGGGCCGTGGAACAGGTAGTTGACCTCGGCTTCGACGCCGGTGACTTTTTCGATCAGTTCGCTGTATTTCTCCGGTTCCGCCGCCAGCAACTGGTTGGCTTCGATAGTCGCACGCAGGTAGGCGACGACCACTTCCGGGTACTGGCGGGCGTAGCTTTCATCCACCAGCGCGCCGTGGAAGGTCGGGGTGTTGGACTGCGAACCGTCATAGATCTTGCGGGCGAAACCCCGGTTGGGGAACAACTCGGCAAACGGCACGAAGTCGGCATGCGCCTCGATCTTGTTGGCTTGCAGCGCCGAACCCGCCACTTCGGGCGCCTGGGCGATGATGTTCACATCCGTGAGTGGGTCCCAGCCTTGCGCCGCGACCGCCCGCAACAGCATGCCGTGGGCGGTGGACGCGAACGGCACCGAAATGGTCTTGCCCTTCAGGTCGGCCAACGACTGGGCGCTGGACTCGGTCGGCACCACAATGCCGTTGCCACTGCCTTTGATATTGCCCGACAGCACGCTGATAAACAGGCTGTGCTTGCCAGCGCCCTCAAACGCCACGCCGTTGAAGGCGCCGGGGAAGTCGGCCATGGCGCCGAAGTCGAGCTTGCCGGCCACCATTTCGTTGGTCAGCGGTGCGCCACTGGTGAAATTTTTCCACTGGATGTCGTAGGTGGCGTCCTTGTACTTGCCGTCATGGGGCAAGTACTTGTCCAGCAGGCCCAGCTCGCGGATCAGCAAGCCGCCAGCGGCGCAGTTGATGGTGGTGTCCTGGGTGCCGATGGCGACCCGGATGGTCTGTGCCTGTACCGACAGGCTCAAGGAAGCCAGCACCAGGCCGGCCAAAGTTGCGCGCAAGAACATTGGGTGTTTCCCCTCGAATCATGGTTATAGGCATCGTCTCCGCCGCGATCTGGCGCGGTGGGAAACGAGGGGGGTACGGCTTTGGCGTCCGGTGTTGGCGGATGGCTTGGAGTCGAAACGCTCAGCGCAGCAGGTACGGGATCTCGACCTTCACCGCGCCTGTGGGGCAATCCTTTTCACACGGCATGCAGTACCAGCATTCGTCGAACGCCATATACGCCTTCTGTGTTGCGGGATTGATCGCCAGCAGGTCCATCGGGCAGACGTCGACGCACACCGTGCAGCCTTTTTCGGCAATGCACTTGTCTTCGTCGATCGTCACCGGCGCGTTGGAGCGAAAAAATATTTCCTGGGGTTGGTAGGCCATTTCACGGTGTCCTTAGCACTTTGTGGTTGTGCTGATTGTTGTGGTGAGCGGGCTTCTGTGGTGAGTGGGCTTGCCCTGCTCACCACAGAAGCCCGCTCACCACAGAAAGCCCGTTCACCAGAGATTGAGCTTCAGGCCGCATCAGCCCCCACGCGCAGGCGGTCGTAGGCTTGCATTTCTTCGGCGTCCAACGGAATGACGTAGGGCTCCACGGGTTTCTTGAAGCTGACCATCTGCCCGTCATCGCCCTTTTTCAGGTGGCAATGGCAGAACCAGTCGGCGTCATTGCGCAGCGGGTGATCGACGCGATGGTGGTACAGGCCCCAGCGGCTCTCTGCGCGGAACAGCGAAGCGCGGCCGGCCATTTCGGCGCAGTCGCGGATCACGCTGGTTTCCATGGCGCGCATCAGTTCGTGGGGGTTGTGGGCTTTCATCTGGTCGAGGTCGCGCTGGATATCGCTGAAGCGCTGCAGGCCGATTTCCATCTTGCGGGTGACCTTGGGCGGCTGCAGATAATCGTTCACGAAACGCCGCAGCTTGTACTCGACCTGCGCCGGCGGCAGGCCGGTTTCGCGGTCCAGCGGCGCGTAGACGCGGGCCTGTTCTGCGGCGACTTGCTCGGTGTTTACCGCGCTGAATTCTTTCTCCACCACATACTGGGCGGCGTTGGTACCGGCAAACCAACCGTAGGTAAACGCGCCCAGCATGTAGTTATGCGGCACCGCCGCCATGTCGCCGGCCGAATACAGGCCTTTCACCGAGGTTTCGGCACGCTCGTTCACCCACACGCCGGAGGCCGAATGCCCGCTGCAAAAGCCGATCTCGGAGATGTGCATCTCGACCATGTCGCTACGGTAATCGGTGCCCCGGTTGGCGTGGAACTGGCCACGGCTCGGGCGCTCGTTGCTGTGCAGGATGGTTTCGATGTTCTGGATGGTTTCCTCGGCCAGGTGGTCGAGCTTGAGAAACACCGGGCCATTGCCGCTTTCGAGTTCCTGGTGGAACTCCCACATCATCTGGCCGCTCCAGTAGTCGCACTCGATAAAGCGCTCACCCTTGTTATTGGCGGTGTAGCCACCCAGCGGGCCCGTCACGTAGGCGCAGGCCGGGCCGTTGTAATCCTTGATCAACGGGTTGATCTGGAAGCACTCCAGGTTCGCCAATTCGGCGCCCGCGTGGTAAGCCATGGCATAGCCGTCACCGGCATTGGTAGGGTTTTCATAGGTGCCCATCAGGTAGCCCGACGACGGCAAGCCCAGTCGGCCCGCCGCGCCGCAGCACAGAATCACGGCCTTGGCCTTGATCACCTGGAAGTCGGCGGTGCGACAATCAAAGCCCATCACGCCGTTGACGGCGCCTTCGCTGTCAGTCAGCAAGCGCGTGCACACCAAGCGGTTGGTGATGGCCACCCGGGCACGCTTGAGCTGGCGGTACAGCACTTTCTTGATGTCATGGCCCTCGGGCATCGGCAGCACGTAGGCGCCCATGTGGTGAACCTTTTTCACCGCGTAGTCGCCGGTCTCGTCCTTTTCGAACTTCACCCCCCAGCGGTCCAACTGCTCGATAGTCTCGTAACTGTGGGTGGCATAGGCGTACACCGCTGCCTGGTTGACGATACCGTCGTTGGCGATGGTGATTTCCTTGGTGTATTGCTCAGGCGTCGAGTGACCGGGGATGATCGCGTTGTTCAGCCCGTCCATGCCCATGCTGATCGCACCGCTGCGCTTGACGTTGGCCTTGTCCACCAGCAACACACGCAGCGCCGGGTTGGCTTCCTTGGCCTTGATCGCCGCCATCGGCCCGGCTGTGCCGCCGCCGATCACTACGATGTCGTATTCCAGCTCCAGGGTTGTGCGGCTCACGGGCGGCTTCCTCGTTCACGGTCGATGCGCAGGCGATACTGGAAGGCGTCGCCACGGTAATACAGGTGTTCAAAGTCCACCGGCTGGCCGTCGGCGGTATGGGTCAGGCGCTCGATGTGCATGATCGGCGAGCCCGGTTCCACGTTCAGCGCCTGGGTCAGGTCGCTGTCGGCCAGCACGGCGTCGATGGCCACATCCGCATGCCCCAAGTGCAGGCCGCAGTCGTTTTCCAGGATCAGGAAGATGTCGCGGGTGACCAGGTCAGCCTTTTCCAGGCGCTCGCCGAGGGGTTGCGGCAGGTAGGTGATTTCCAGCGACACCGGCTCTCGGTTGATCAAGCGCACCCGCTTGATCTGCGCAACCACGGTGCCCTCCTCCACGCCCAGGCGCTCGGCCACCTGCTTGTCGGCCGGCACGAAACGAAAACTGCGCAAGCGGTTGATCACTTCATAACCGCGCTCGGTCATCGACTCGGCCAACCCCTGCAAGGTGCTGACGTTCTGGTAGGCCTTGGGCTTGGACACAAACGTGCCTTTGCCATGAATCTTGTAGATCAAGCCCTCTTTCTGCAGGTCGCCCAATGCCTGGCGCACGGTGATGCGGCTGACCTTGAAGCGCACGCCCAACTCGCTTTCTGAGGGCATTTGGGTGTTGGGCGCATATTCGCCGTCGAGTATGCGACTGCGCAACAGGTCGCGCAGTTGGGCATGCAGGGGAATGCTGGACAGTGGAGAGAGGCTGGAATCGTTCATCAAGGTCACTTGTCATAACGAGTTATGACGTGATCTTAAGAAGTCTAATGGCGGCAGCGGAAATACCGTTTATGCATAAGCTTAAAGCCAACCACTCGTCGGGCTTCGGCGGCATCCGTTACAACTATCGCCCGGCATGTAACTACTAACCCCATAGCCCCTTTGCACTGCTATGGAGATTGATATGACTGACTATCCTCGCCCGCCCTTCGCCCCTCAAGCCCAAGCTGTTCCAGGTGCGCAGAAAAAAATGGACCCGTACCCCGACTGCGGCGAGAAAAGCTACAAGGGCTCCGGCCGGCTCGCCAACAAGATCGCGCTGATCACCGGCGCCGACAGCGGCATCGGGCGCGCGGTGGCTATCGCCTTTGCCCGTGAAGGCGCCGACGTGGCCATCGCTTATCTGGACGAGCATGAAGACGCCCAGGAAACCGCACGCTGGGTCGAAGAGGCCGGTCGCCAATGCCTGTTGCTGCCCGGTGACATTGCGCAGAAAAGCGTGTGCCAGTCGTTGGTGGATAAAACCGTCGAGCAGTTCGGCCGCATCGACGTGCTGGTGAACAACGCCGCGTTCCAGATGACCCACGAGTCCCTTGAGGACATCGAGGACGAGGAATGGGTGAAGACCTTCGATATCAACATCACGGCGATGTTTCGTATCTGCAAGGCGGCCTTGCCACATATGAAGGCCGGCAGTTCGATCATCAACACCAGCTCGGTCAACTCCGACATGCCCAAGCCGACGCTGCTGGCCTATGCCGCCACCAAGGGCGCGATCGCCAACTTCACCGGTGGCTTGGCGCAGTTGCTCGGTAGCAAAGGGATTCGGGTCAACAGTGTGGCACCGGGGCCGATCTGGACGCCGCTGATTGTGGCAACCATGCCGGATGAGGACGTGCAGAGCTTCGGCAGCGAAACCCCGCTGGGGCGTCCGGGCCAACCGGTGGAAGTGGCGCCGATCTATGTGCTGTTGGCCTCGGATGAAGCCAGCTACATCTCGGGTTCGCGATATGCGGTGACTGGCGGCAAGCCGATCCTCTAATCCTTGCCCCCCCCTGAAGGAGCAGACTTGCCTGTGAAGGCGGCTGCCCTCTAACTGCAAGTGCGCGATCCAAATGTGGGAGCTGGCTTGCCGGCGATTGCATCACCTCGGTACAACTGAGCTATCGAGGTCGCTGCATCGCGGGCAAGCCCGGCTCTCACAGGGATTGTGTTGGCCAATCCTACAGATCGAACCGATCCACCGCCCGGCGCCGCTCATTGTCGTCGCGCACGTCATAGCTGGCGGTGGTCTGGATATTGGTGTGATGTGCCAGTTTCTGCGCGATCGACAGGTCATGCTCCTCGATCACCCGCGTGATAAACGAACGGCGAAAGTCATGGGGCATGATCTTCACGCCCACCTGCTCACCGCGCTGGCGGGCGATGTAGTAGATCGCATGCTTGGTGATGCGCTCGCGGGTAATGTGGCTGCCGCGGCGGATGCGGTTGAACAGGAAGCTGTCATCCACCTCGCCTTCCTTGAGTTGCTCGCGCCGAAACGCCAGCCACGCCTGCAGCTTGGCGAACGCCCAGTCCGGCGCGTATTTGATCAGCTCCTTGTTGCCCTTGCCGATCACCCGCAAGCTGCGCTCTTCGAAATTGATCTGCGCCAGGTCGAGGTTGACCGACTCCGACTTGCGCATGCCCGAGCCGTAGAGAATGCCGATCACCGCCGCGTCCCGCAGGCCCTGGGGCCGTGGGTCAGCGGCGCAGACTTCCATCATTTCGCGGATCAAGCTGCGTCGCAGGTTGCGGCCCTGGCCCAGGCGGGTGCCCGGCGCAGCCTTGACGGTGCGCATGCGCAACAGGTGTTCCTGGCTGATCAGGTTCAGGCGCCAGGCTTCGTTCATCACCCCACGCACGGCATTCACGTACAGCGAAGAGGTGTTCGGCGCATAGCCGTCCTCGCGCAAGGCGGCGACCAGGGCGATCACGTGTTCGGGTTGCAGCAGGTGCCAGTCGATGTCTTCGAGGTTGATATCTTCAAAGCCCAGGCGGTCGGCCGCATCTTGCAGCACGTAGCGCATGGTCAGCTGGCTGGAGGGCGCCAGGCGGGTGAGGTACAGGGTCAGCGGGTTGCGGATAGACTCAGTCAAGGTAGATCAGCCTTTGGATTAAATAACTCGAACAAGCCTTTGTTTAATCGAGCTATTTAGTGAATTGGCGAAGGTCGAGTCTACCCCAGGACCGGCCCTCGCACAAAATCATGGGGCCGTGTCGTCTTCATCGGTGGGCTCTTGTGGCTGGACCTGGGTCTGGCTCCACTCGCTGTCCTGCTTCTGCATCAGCGCGAACCAGTGCTGGCGCATGAACGTCAGGTACGCGTCCGGCGCCTTCGCAAAGTCCTTCTCGTCCCCATAACAGCCTGGCAGCGGCAACTCGGTGCCCTGCTCCTTGTACTGGCTGACCAGCGCCTGTTGGCCGGCCACGCTGCAATCCTTGGGCAGTGGCATGCCGCGCAAGGCGCCGGCCTCTTCGTCCCACCAGGCCGCGCCGAACCGGTCGACCCCGCGCAGACGGTACTTCTGCGATTTGCCGACATGCATGATCAGCTTGAATTCATTAGGACTGACATCGCTGGTGCAGGTCCGCGAATAGCCCACGGTAGCCTGGGTGATGCCATCGCCGGCGAGGTCAGTGACCTTGGTCGCAGCCCTGTCAAAACGCAGCGCGGCGTCGAATTCGCAATGCTGCACGTCGTCGTAGAGCATCCACACGCGTTTGGGGCGGTTGCCGTCGATCAGGTATTGCGCCGCATACACGAATGCCGATTGGGTGCCGTCGTCGTCGCGTTCGCTGACTTGCTCGGCGAGCACCAGCAGGTTCTTGCCTTGCTTGTCGTCCCAGGTGTAGGCCGCGATCTGCTTGCCGCGCACTTCCACACCGTCCGGCACCTGGTCGATGCTGGTCAGCGCCACGCCGTCATCGGCCTGGGCCGTCGTGACACACGCCACACTCATCAACAACCCCATCAACGATCCCATCAAAGCAGGCCGCAACTGGCCGCGTAAAAGCTGCACGCTATTCATCCGATCACCCTGGCAAGAGACGGCTTACTTTACCGGCACTTGGGGCGCATTGCAGAGAAGATTCTTCACTAAAATTCGATGGCTCGGCGCGTACGCCCAAGTTGAACCAAATGCCCGGCAGACCGTTCCTATTTCGCTGGCCAACTAAAGTTCGCAGCCCGTTAGTTGCCTAGCTGAACCCTAGCTGTCTACCTGTCAAATAAACGAGTTTTTCATCTGCCTTTCATATCGGTTCCACATTTTTGCGCTTAATCTTGAACACAGCACTTCATAGCAAACCGCGCTATATCGTCTAACCTCTTGATTACGCTTCATCTTTGTCGCCGTTCTTTAACCTGCGGCCTGGACTTTTGCCCAATGATTGCTGCTGTTGCCACGCTCCAAGTTGCTCTAACCCCGAGGTCATGAATCTTTGAAACCCTACCCTATTCATTGTGTGTCGATCGTCATCCCGGTCTACAACGAACAAGAGAGCCTGCCTGAATTGCTGCGTCGTACGACGGCAGCCTGCAAGCAACTGGCCTACGAATACGAAATCATCCTGGTGGATGACGGTAGCCGCGACAATTCGGCCCAATTGCTGGAAGACGCCGCCGCTGAAGACGGCAGCAACGTGGTGGCGGTTATCCTCAACCGCAACTATGGCCAGCATGCGGCGATCATGGCCGGTTTCGAACAGTGCCGTGGTGAAGTGGTGATCACCCTTGACGCCGACCTGCAGAACCCGCCGGAAGAAATCCCGCGCCTGGTCGAGCAAGCTGCCCTGGGCTACGACGTGGTTGCCACCGTGCGCAACAATCGCCAGGACTCGGCCTTTCGCCGCTGGCCTTCGCGCCTGATCAACCTCGCCGTGCAACGCTCCACCGGCGTGGCCATGACCGACTACGGCTGCATGCTGCGCGCCTACCGCCGCACCATCGTCGACGCGATGCTCGCCTGCCGCGAACGCAGCACCTTTATCCCGATCCTGGCCAATGGCTTCGCCCGTCACACCACCGAGATCCTGGTGCACCACGCCGAGCGTGAACACGGCGAATCCAAATACAGCGCCATGCGCCTGATCAGCCTGATGTTCGACCTGCTGACCTGCATGACCACCACCCCGCTGCGCCTGCTGTCCATCGTCGGTTTCAGCCTGGCGGCGCTGGGCATGCTGTTCGCCCTGGCGTTGATCGTCATGCGCCTGGCCTTTGGTGCCGACTGGGCGGGCGATGGCTTGTTCGTGCTGTTCGCGGTGCTGTTCGTGTTCACCGGTGGCCAGTTCATCGGCATGGGGCTGCTGGGGGAATACCTGGGCCGCATGTACAGCGACGTGCGTGCCCGCCCGCGCTTCTTTATCGAAAAAGTGCTGCGCAACCAACCGGCAGCACCGGCTCCCGTGGTCGTCGTCGACGGCCTGGTGTCCTCCCATACCTCTACTTCTGCTGATCAGGTCTAAACATGAGTTCAAAAGCTGTTGTATTCGCGTATCACGATATTGGTTGTGCAGGCATCGAAGCGCTGCTCAATACCGGTTACGAAATTGCTGCTGTATTCACCCATGCCGATGACCCGAAGGAAAACAACTTCTACGGTTCCGTGGCCCAACTGTGCGCGCGCAACGGTATTGCGGTACACGCCCCGGAAGACGCCAACCACCCGCTGTGGATCGAGCGCATCGCCAAGCTGAGCCCGGACTACATTTTCTCGTTCTACTACCGCAACCTGCTGAGCGAGCCACTGCTGGCCACCGCGCGCAAAGGCGCGTTCAACCTGCATGGCTCGTTGCTGCCTAAATACCGTGGTCGCGCACCGGCCAACTGGGTACTGGTCAACGGCGAAACCGAAACCGGCGTGACCCTGCACCGCATGGTCAAGCGCGCGGATGCCGGCGCGATCCTGGCCCAACAGAAAGTCATCATCGAACGCAGCGACACCGGCCTGACCCTGCACGCCAAACTGCGCGACGCCGCCAGCAACCTGCTGCGCGATGCCCTGCCGCAATTGGCCCAAGGCAAACTGGCGGAAACTGCCCAAGACGAAAGCCAGGCCACCTACTTCGGGCGCCGCACCGCTGCCGACGGCAAGCTGGAGTGGAAGAAACCCGCTGAAGAACTGTTCAACCTGGTGCGCGCCGTGACCCAACCCTACCCGGGTGCCTTCTGCGCCGTGGGCGAGCACAAGCTGATCGTGTGGCAAGCCGACGTGGTCAAGGGCAACGAAGGCCTGGCGCCGGGCCGTGTGATCAGCGTCAACCCGCTGCGCATCGCCTGCGGTGAAGACTCCCTGGTGATCAAGTCCGGCCAGCGCAACGACAACGGCCTGTACCTGGCCGGCCCGTCCCTGGCCAACGAGCTGGGCCTGGTCGACGGTTCCGTGCTGCGCGGCGCCGAGTCCGGGCGCAAGCCACGCCGTACCCGCGTGCTGATCCTCGGCGTGAACGGCTTTATCGGTAACCACCTGTCCGAACGCCTGCTGCGTGACGACCGCTACGAAGTCTACGGCCTGGACATCGGCTCCGACGCCATCGAGCGCCTGCGCAGCCACCCCAACTTCCATTACGTGGAAGGCGACATCAGCATCCACACCGAGTGGATCGAATACCACATCAAGAAGTGCGACGTGGTCCTGCCGCTGGTGGCCATTGCCACGCCGATCGAATACACCCGTAACCCGCTGCGCGTGTTCGAGCTGGACTTCGAGGAAAACCTCAAGCTGGTGCGCTACTGCGTCAAGTACAACAAGCGCGTGATCTTCCCGTCGACCTCCGAGGTCTATGGCATGTGCCAGGACCAGTACTTCGACGAAGACACCTCCAACCTGGTCGTCGGCCCGGTCAACAAGCAGCGTTGGATCTACTCCGTCTCCAAGCAACTGCTGGACCGCGTGATCTGGGCCTACGGCGCCAAGGGCCTGAACTTCACCCTGTTCCGTCCGTTCAACTGGATGGGCCCGCGCCTGGACCGCCTGGACTCGGCACGTATCGGCAGTTCCCGCGCCATCACCCAGCTGATCCTGAACCTGGTGGAAGGCACGCCGATCCGCCTGTTCGACGGCGGCGAGCAGAAGCGTTGCTTCACTGACATCGCCGACGGCATCGAAGCCCTGGCGCGCATCATTGATAACGACAATGACGCGTGCAACGGCCAGATCATCAACATCGGCAACCCGGAAAACGAAGCCAGCATCCGCCAGTTGGGCGAAGAGTTGCTGCGTCAGTTCGAAGCGCATCCGCTGCGCGGCAACTTCCCGCCATTCGCCGGTTTCCGCGACGTGGAAAGCAAGGCGTTCTACGGCACCGGTTACCAGGACGTGGCGCACCGCAAGCCAAGCATCGAAAACGCCAAGCGCCTGCTGAACTGGGAGCCGACCGTGGAAATGAGCGAAACCATCGGCAACACGCTCGACTTCTTCCTGCGCGAAGCCATGCTTGAAATAGCGGATAAGAAGTAATGCAGGCAGGTCTTCGCATCGACGTCGATACCTACCGCGGCACCCGTGAAGGTGTGCCACGGTTGCTCGAGTCTCTGGATGAAGCAGGGGTGAAGGCGACGTTCTTCTTCAGCGTCGGGCCGGACAACATGGGGCGCCACTTGTGGCGCCTGATCCGCCCGCAGTTCCTGTGGAAGATGCTGCGTTCCAACGCTGTGGGCCTGTATGGCCTGGATATCCTGCTGGCGGGCACCGCCTGGCCGGGCAAGCCGATCGGCCGCGACCTGGGGCACTTGATGCGCCAGGCCAAGGCGGCCGGGCATGAAGTCGGCCTGCACGCCTGGGATCACCATGGCTGGCAAGCCAACACCGGGCGTTGGAGCGAAGCGCAGCTGGTCGAGCAGATTCGACGCGGCGTGGAGACCTTGAGCGACATCCTTGGCGAACGTATCGACTGTTCAGCGGCCGCCGGTTGGCGCGCCGATGAACGCGTGGTGCACGCCAAGCAAGGCTTCAATTTTCGCTACAACAGCGATTGCCGGGGCACCAGCCTGTTTCGTCCAACCCTGGCCGATGGCAGCGCGGGCACCCCACAGATTCCGGTGGACCTGCCGACCTTCGACGAAGTCGTCGGGCCGGTGGTGGCTGCCAAAGACTTCAATGGTTTCATCCTCGACCGCTTTGGCGCGTCGAAGCTCAACGTCTACACGATCCACGCAGAAGTAGAAGGGATTCTGATGGCCAATGATTTTCGCCAGTTGCTTGCCCAGGCAGGGCAGCGCGGCATTGACTTCAAACCCCTGGGCGAGTTGTTGCCCGCCGACCTCACCACCCTGCCCCAGCAACACCTGGTGCGCGGCGCCTTGCCTGGGCGTGAGGGTTGGCTCGGAGTGCAACAGGCATGATCCGCCGTTGGGCCTTGCCCCTGCTCCTGTTGGCGTTTGGCGTGTTCTACCTGCTGCCGTTGGCCACCCACGGCCTGTGGATCCCGGATGAAACCCGTTACGCGCAGATCAGCCAGGAAATGCTGCTGACCGGCAAGTGGGCGTCGCCGCACTTCATGGGCATCCGCTACTTTGAGAAACCCACAGCGGGCTACTGGATGATCGCGCTGGGGCAGGCGATCTTCGGGCAGAACCTGTTCGGTGTGCGGTTTGCGTCGGCGTTGAGCACCGGTTTGAGTATCCTGTTGGTGTACTTGGTGTCGCGCCGGCTCTGGAATGACCCGCAGAAAAGCCTGATCAGCACCGTGCTGTACATGAGCTTTGTCAGCGTCGCGGCCCTGGGTGGCTATGCCAACCTCGACCCGCAATTCACTTTCTGGGTCAACCTGACCGGCGTGGCCCTGTGGTTTTGCTTTGACAGCACCACCCGTAATGGACGGCTCGGCGCCTGGGCGCTGTTGGGGTTTGCTTGCGGCATGGGCTTCATGACCAAGGGGTTCCTGGCCTGGCTGCTGCCGGTGTTGATCGCCCTGCCCTACGCCATTTGGCAAAAGCGCTTTCGTGAATTACTCGGTTACGGCGTCGTCGCGGTGGTCGTGGCAATCGTCGTGAGCTTGCCATGGGCGCTGGCTGTGCACCTGCAAGAGCCCGACTACTGGAACTTCTTCTTCTGGCACGAGCACATTCAGCGCTTTGCCGGCGACGATGCCCAGCACGCCGAGCCGTTCTGGTATTACCTGCCGCTGCTGGTCGCGTTCTGCCTGCCGTGGGTGGCGCTGTTGCCGTCCACCTTCAAACAGGCCTGGCAGGACAAACGCAGTGCAAAAATCGGCTTTGTGTTGCTGTGGCTGCTGATGCCGCTGGCGTTTTTCAGCCTGGCCAAGGGCAAGCTGCCCTCCTACATCATGCCGTGCCTGTTGCCGCTGGCCGTGCTGATGGGCCATACCCTGGCCGACAAACTGGCCCAGGGCCGCTACCGCGCATTGCGTATCAACGGCTGGCTGAACCTGGTCATTGGCGTAGTGGTGCTGCTGGCGCTGAGCTGGTTCCAACTGAAGAAGCCGGTGTATGAGCATGGGCAGGAAACCTTCAGCCTGGTGCTGGTGTTCACCTTCCTGTTCGGCTGGATCCTGGTCAACCTGCTGCAAGCTGCCCAGCCGTTGCGCCTATGGGCGGCGCCGATCCTCGGCAGTTGGCTGATGGTCGCGTTGCTGCCGGCCGCCTTGCCGCACTCGGTGGTGTACAACAAGACGCCTGACGCATTCATCATCGACCACCTCCCCGAATTGCAACCCGCGACCGCCCTGCTCAGCAATGACCTGGGCGCGGCGTCGGCGCTGTCGTGGCGCCTGGCGCGGCCGGACGTGACGCTCTACAACACCGTCGGTGAAGTCAAATACGGCCTGGCCTACCCGGACGCCGGCCATCACAAGGTGGACACCACTCAGGTCCAGCAGTGGATGAGCGAAGCGCGTAAAAACGGTGCGGTCGGCGTGGTGATGCGGGTCAAAGGCGACGATGAAATCGCCGAAGTGGCGCTGCTGCCCACCGATGGCAAGCGCTATGAGCAAGGCAATATCGTGATCCTGATCTTCCCGCAGGTGACGCCTTGATCACCCTGCTGCTGTTATTGGCCGCGTGCCTGCTGACCTGCATGGGCCAGGTGTCGCAGAAGTTCGCCGTGGAACGCTGGCGCGACCTGCCGGATGGCTGGGCGTTGAAACTGCGCTCGCCGTGGTTGTGGTCGGCACTGGTGTGCCTGGGTCTGGGCTTGCTGGTGTGGCTACTGGTGCTGCAGCGCCTGGAGGTGGGCATTGCCTACCCCATGCTCAGCCTGAATTTCGTGCTGGTCACGCTGGTGGCGCGGTTTGTCTTTCATGAGCCCGTCGACGGCCGTCATTGGCTGGGGGTGGCGCTGGTGATCGGCGGTGTCGTGCTGCTGGGGCGCCACGTATGAGCCGGGTGCAAGGCTTTGCCCTGGCCCTGGGCAGCGTCGGCCTGGTGAGTGCCGCCCAACTGGGCATGCGCTGGAGCATGACGCGCCTGCCGCTGCCCAGTGACTGGCTGGAGGCGCTGAACCACAACAGCATCGACCTGCGCGCGTTCGGCATGGTGGCCCTGGCGATCCTGGCCTACGCGCTGTCGATGCTCTGCTGGCTCGGTGCACTCAAGCACCTGCCACTGGGCCGTGCCTATTCGCTGTTGAGCATCAGCTACGCCCTGGTGTACCTGCTGGCGGCCAGCCTGCCGGTGTTCAACGAAGCTTTTTCCGTTTCAAAAACCCTCGGGGTGGCTTTGGTCATCCTCGGTGTGCTGGTTATCAACTCTCGTCGTGCTAGCGCTACAAGTCCCAGGAATGTCCCATGAAAATCAGTGTATTTGGTAGTGGTTACGTCGGTCTGGTACAGGCCACCGTATTAGCCGAAGTCGGTCACGATGTGATCTGCATGGACGTCGATCAGAACAAGGTCAAGCTACTGCAGCAAGGCCATGTGAGCATTTTCGAGCCGGGGCTGGCGGCCATGGTGAAGGAGAACCTGGAGAGCGGGCGCCTGCACTTCACCTTTGATGAGAAACTGGCCGTTGAACACGGCGAAGTGCTGTTTATCGCCGTGGGCACGCCTTCGGATGAAGACGGTTCGGCGGACCTGAAGTACGTGCTGTCGGTGGGCGATGCCGTCGCCCGTCACCGCAAGGAGCCGGTGATCCTGGTGGAGAAGTCCACCGTGCCCGTCGGCACCGGCGACACCCTGCGCGCCCATATCGAAAAAGCCCTGCACCTGGCGGGCCGGCACCTGGAGTTCGATATCGTCTCCAACCCGGAATTCCTCAAGGAAGGCTCGGCCGTAGCCGATTGCCGCCGCCCGGACCGCATTATCATCGGCTGCGAGCGCGAAGAAGTGCGCGATGTGATGCGCGACCTGTACGCGCCGTTCAACCGCAACCATGACCGCATCATCTTCATGGACCTGCGCAGCGCCGAGCTGACCAAATACGCCGCCAACTGCATGCTGGCGACCAAGATCAGCTTTATCAACCAGATCGCCGAGTTGGCCGAGCACCTGGGGGCGGACATCGAAGCCGTACGCCTGGGCATCGGTGCCGACTCGCGCATCGGTTACCACTTTATCTACCCTGGCTGCGGCTATGGCGGTTCGTGCTTCCCCAAGGACATGCGCGCCCTGATCCACAGCGCCAAGCAGGCCAACTGCTCCAGCGACTTGCTTGAAGCGGTGGAAGCCATCAACCAGCGCCAGAAGAGCAAGCTGTTCGAACGCATCAATGCGTTCTTCAAGGGCAACCTGCGCGGCAAGACCTTTGCCTTGTGGGGCCTGGCGTTCAAGCCCAACACCGACGACATGCGCGATGCACCCAGCCGTGTGCTGATGGAGGCCTTGTGGGCCGCCGGCGCCAACGTGCGCGCCTTCGACCCGGAAGCCATGCAGGAAACCCAGCGTATCTATGGCGATGATCCACGGCTGATGCTGATGGGCACGCCGGAATCCACCCTGGGTGGCGCCGATGCACTGATCGTCTGCACCGAATGGCAACAGTTCAAGGCGCCAGACTTCGACCTGATCCACCAGCGCCTGAAAACCCCAGTGATCTTCGATGGCCGTAACCTCTACGACGGCGAACGCTTGGCGCGCAAAGGCTTCCAGTACTACCCGATCGGGCGTGGCGACTCCTGCCAGTTGCCGATTCCCCAGCAGCAGTGGGTGGCTCAAGAGGCAAAACAGGCCGTGGAAGCCTGAGACGTGAACAAAGCTCAACCGTCCCTGTTAAACCCAACGATCCGCCGGCAATCCCTCGGTCTGGGGTTGCTGGCGTTGTTGCTGTTTATCGCCGGCAGTTGGCACCAGGCGATTATCGGCTTCGACTCCCGCTTCGTGCTGTTCGCCCAGGAGATGCTGCGCCATGGTCCGGGCTTTTTCCCCACCACGTACGGGCAGCCCTATGCGGATTACCTGGCGACCTCGACGCTGTTAACGTGGCTGCTGTCATTGCCTATCGGCCAGGTCACCAGCCTCACGGCCTGGTTGCCCACGGCGATAGCGTCGGCGGTGATCGTCATCCTGGTGTACCGCCTCACGGCGCCCTACTCCCAGCGCTGGGGCCTGCTGAGCATCGCGCTGTTGTTGCTGAGCAGTACCTTTATCAGCGAAACCCGCTCCGTGTCCCTCGACCAGATGCTGGCCGCAATCGCTTTGGCGGTGTTCTACCTGGGCTATGCCCATGACCACTTCGGCGCGGGTAAACGCCTGCACTGGTTGTTCCTCCTGCTGATCGTCGGTTTTGCGGTGCGTGGGCCGATTGGCCTGGTCATTCCGACCGGCGTGCTGTGCAGCTATTACTTGATCAACCGGCAATGGCGCCAGCTGTTCAGCTTCGGCTTGATCGCGCTGGCGCTGCTGGTGGCCTGTGTTGGGCTGTTGCTGTTGATGGCCAAGCTGAGCGGCGGCGAGGCGTTCATGCAGGACGTGATCCGCATGCAGTTCCTTGGCCGGATGGACGGTAGTGAAGGCTCCAGCGGTGTGCTGTATTACTTCACCAGTTCCCTGGGCAACTACGCCATGGCGTATCCGCTGGCCGTGCTGGTGCTGCTGGCGATGGTAATCAGCGGGCGGCGTGCGCCGGGGCCGGCGTTGCAACTGGTGTGGTACTGCGCGGCGGCCGGGTTGCTGGTGATACTGGGGCTGTCGATTCCCCAAGCGAAAAAGGCACGCTACGTGCTGCCGATGTTGCCCATGGCGGCGATCATTGCCGCGTATCCGTTCCAGGTGGCACACGGGCGGCTCTTTGCCTGGCTGCGCGGGCTGATGCTGGGCATCTGGACCCTGTTGCCGACCCTGTTGATCGCCGGCCTGCTGATTGCGCGGGCGCGTTACCCGGAGCAATTGAGTCATTTGGGTTGGGTGTTCGGTGTGCTCGGGGTGCTGCAGGTCTTGGCAGTGCTGGCGCTGTTCAAGTCGCAGGTGCGCCTGGTCGGGCCTGCTTTTGCGGCCGTGTTGGCGGTGTGGGGCACTTATATCTTCGTGGTCGAACCCCTGGAACGCAGTGTCTACGACACCCGCACCTTTACCTTGGAGGTGCACGAGCACGTCATGCAAGAACGGGCGCCGGTGGTGCTGCATGGCTTGGGCAAAGACGCCAAGGCGATCAAATACATGGTCAACCTCGATTGCGACCAGGTCCCGTTGTTTACCCAGAAGGCGGCTGACCTCAAGCCCCTTCAGGGACCCGCCTGGCTGGTGATGAGCGAAGCCGATTATGAAGGCTTGCAGGACCCACGCTTTCGCTCCATCACCCCGACCCTGGCCGGGGAGTTTGACCGTAACCCTTACGTGCTGCTGCACTTGGCCAAAACCCCGCAACCTTGAGCCCTGTGCCGGCGCTGCCGGCACGGAAAACTCCTACACAGCTTTACGTAATGACTGGTGCCATTTCGCTTTCCTGCGCTTAAAACCGGGCTGTAAACTCGCCCCGGTGCGGTATTCATGTACCGCCACAGGTGATGGGTTACAACAAGGACGTTGAAGGAGAATGCCGTGCCAGATGATGTATCGCTTGATTCCCCGGTTCTCTCGCGCAGTGATCAGGTGCATATCGGATACCTGCCCATGCCCTCGCTCGATCGGTTGATGGGGTTGCGCGATGCCCTGGTGGCGTTGAAAGGGCCATTGGCCAGTGAGCCTGGGCTACAGGAAGACCTGCAGCGACGCTTCTTGGACGAACACGTCAATAACCGCGTGCTGGGTAAGGTTCGCTGCTTGCCCTCCGGTTAAACCACCCAACAGTTCATTAATTTTGCATTCAACCCTCATTAATATGCATTGGCGCGACGTTATCAAGGCGGGCACACTGCACGTGTTCCTTCCCCCAAATGTAGGAACTTTCAAAGGGCTTTTCCGGGCAACCAGACAAGCCTTTTTTTTGCCCGCTGTTTATGGATCCCCCTCAATGCTCGCTCGCTGGTTCCCCGCTGCTATCAACACCCGTCCGACTGAATGGAGCCGTGCCGCCATTGGTATGGCCCTGGGCACGCTGTTCAGTGTCTGGTTGTGCTCCCACGTCTTTGGCATGGACGTGGCCCTGCACCTGCTCGGCCCCCTCGGCGCTTCGGCGGTGTTGTTGTTCGCCGTGTCATCTGGTGCCTTGGCGCAGCCGTGGTCGATCATCGGCGGCTACCTGTGCGCGGGCGTCGTGGCATTGCTGGTGAACCGCGTGCTTGGCCCGTCCCTGGTCAGCGCGTGCCTGGCGGCGGGCATGACAGTGGTGCTGATGTGCTGGTTGCGCTGCCTGCACCCGCCGGCCGGTGGCCTGGCCATGACGCTGGTCCTGGCCGACCCCGCCTCCGCCGCCCTGGGCTGGTATGAGCTGGGCGCGGTGCTGCTTGGTGCCGGTGCCCTGCTGAGCTGCGCCCTGGCTTACAACAACGCCACGCGCATGCGCTATCCCAAAGGCGCAACGGAATCACCGGCGCCAACCCTGACCCCCACGGCCGCAGTAGACCCTGCAATCACCGCCGCCGATCTGAAACTGGCGCTGGCGCAAATGGAGCAGTTCTACGACGTGGCGCCCACCGAGTTGGAGCAATTGATCCACGCGGCGCAAACTCATGCCCGGCGCCGTAGTATTGGTGAAGTGTTGGCCAGTCGGGTGCCCTGAGGCCCTCACCTACTCCTGCATAAATGCAAAAACGACCTGCATGATTGAAGGTTGTACTGGGCAAATTTGCACTGGTACGATCGCGAGAGGGTTCGTTCGCGAACATCTTGATAAAGAACAATAAAAGCAGGGAGTTATCGATGACTGCTCAGGTTACAACCGAAGCAAGCCACGCCGGAACACTTCAGGACGAAGTCCTCGCCGAGGTCCGTAACCATATCGGCCACCTCACCCTCAATCGCCCCGCCGGCTTGAATGCCATTACCCTGCAGATGGTCCGCAGCCTGACTGCCCAGTTGCAGGCCTGGGCCGAGGACCCGCAGGTGTACGCCGTGGTGCTGCGCGGCGCCGGCGAGAAAGCCTTTTGTGCCGGCGGCGATATCCGCTCGCTGTATGACAGCTTCAAAAACGGCGACACCCTGCACCAGGACTTCTTCGTCGAGGAATACGCGCTGGACCTGGCCATCCACCATTACCGCAAGCCGGTCGTGGCACTGATGGACGGGTTTGTCCTGGGCGGTGGCATGGGGCTGGTGCAAGGCGCCGATCTGCGTGTAGTGACCGAGCGCAGCCGCCTGGCGATGCCGGAAGTGGCCATCGGTTATTTTCCCGATGTGGGCGGCAGCTACTTCCTGCCGCGTATTCCCGGCGAGCTGGGGATTTACCTGGGCGTGACCGGGGTGCAGATCCGAGCCGCCGATGCGTTGTATTGCGGGCTGGCTGACTGGTACCTCGACAGCCACAAGCTCGTCGACCTCGACCAGAAACTTGATGGCCTGCAATGGCACGACTCGCCGCTCAAGGACCTGCAAGGCGTGCTCGCCAAGCTTGCGGTGCAGCAATTGCCCGATGCGCCGCTGGCTGCCTTGCGCCCTGCCATCGACCACTTCTTCGCGCTGCCGGATGTACCGAGCATCGTCGAGCAATTGCAGCAAGTCACCGTCGCCGACAGCCACGAATGGGCCCTGAGCACCGCCAGCCTCATGCAAACGCGCTCGCCGCTGGCCATGGCCGTGACCCTGGAGATGCTGCGCCGTGGCCGCCGTCTACCGCTAGAACAGTGTTTTGCCCTGGAGCTGCACCTGGACCGCCAATGGTTCGAACGCGGTGACCTGATCGAAGGTGTCCGCGCGCTGATTATCGATAAAGACAAGAGCCCGCGTTGGAACCCGCCGACCCTGCATGGGCTGGCCCTCAGCCATGTGGAGAGCTTCTTTCATCACTTCGAGAAGGTTGCGAGATAAGCCATGCAAGACATTGAATACACAGAAGAACAAGTGATGATCCGCGACATGGCACGTGACTTCGCCCGTGGAGAAATCGCGCCCCACGCCCAAGCCTGGGAAAAAGCCGGCTGGATCGATGACGCCCTGGTGGCGAAGATGGGGGAACTGGGCCTGCTGGGCATGGTGGTGCCGGAAGAATGGGGCGGCACCTACGTCGATTACGTCGCCTATGCCCTCGCCGTGGAAGAAATTTCCGCCGGTGACGGGGCCACGGGCGCACTGATGAGTATCCATAATTCAGTGGGTTGCGGGCCAATCCTCAACTACGGCTCAGATGAACAAAAACAAACCTGGTTGGCAGACCTCGCCAGCGGCCAAGCAATCGGCTGCTTTTGCCTGACCGAACCCCAGGCCGGCTCCGAAGCGCATAACCTGCGCACCCGCGCGGAATTGCGCGACGGCCAGTGGGTACTCAATGGTGCCAAGCAGTTCGTCAGCAACGGCAAGCGCGCCAAACTGGCCATCGTGTTTGCCGTCACCGACCCCGACCTGGGCAAGAAAGGCATTTCCGCGTTCCTGGTGCCCACGACTACCCCAGGGTTTGTGGTGGATCGCACCGAACACAAGATGGGCATCCGCGCCTCGGACACCTGCGCGGTGACGTTGAACCAGTGCACCGTGCCCGAGGCCAACCTGCTGGGTGAACGTGGCAAGGGCCTGGCAATTGCGCTGTCCAACCTCGAAGGCGGCCGCATCGGCATTGCCGCCCAGGCATTGGGCATCGCCCGTGCAGCGTTTGAAGCGGCGCTGGTCTATGCCCGTGATCGTGTGCAGTTCAACCAGGCGATCATCGAACACCAAAGCGTGGCCAACCTGCTGGCCGACATGCAAACCCAACTGAATGCCGCGCGCTTGCTGATCCTGCACGCCGCGCGACTGCGCAGTGCCGGCAAGCCGTGCTTGTCGGAAGCGTCCCAGGCCAAGCTGTTTGCCTCGGAAATGGCCGAGAAGGTTTGCTCGTCGGCGATGCAGATTCACGGCGGGTATGGGTATCTGGAGGATTACCCGGTGGAGCGCTACTACCGGGATGCGCGGATCACGCAAATTTACGAAGGGACCAGCGAGATTCAGCGGATGGTGATTGCCAGGGAGCTCAAGCACTACCAGCTTTAATTGACACAGTGCAAAATCAATGTGGGAGCGGGCTTGCTCGCGAAGGCAGTGGATCAGTGATGAAGATGTCGACTGAAACACCGCCTTCGCGAGCAAGCCCGCTCCCACATTTGAGTTCTAGTGTTCACACAACCGCGTTACTTGTCCTTGAACTCGGGCGCGCGCTTGGCGACGAAGGCGGCCATGCCTTCTTTTTGATCCTGGGTGGCGAACGCTGCATGGAACACGCGGCGCTCAAAGCGCACGCCTTCCGACAGGCTGACTTCGAAGGCGCGGTTTACGCTTTCCTTGACCATCATGCTGATGGGCACCGATTTGCCGGCGATCAGGGCCGCGACTTTCAAGGCTTCTTCCAGCAACTCATCGGCCGGCACGATACGCGCGACGATGCCGCAGCGCTCCGCTTCCACCGCATCGATAAAGCGCCCGGTCAGGCACATTTCCATGGCCTTGGCCTTGCCCACTGCGCGGGTCAGGCGCTGGGTGCCACCCATGCCTGGCAGGACGCCGAGGTTGATTTCCGGCTGGCCGAACTTGGCGTTGTCACCGGCCAGGATGAAGTCGCACATCAATGCCAGCTCACAACCGCCGCCCAAGGCGAAGCCGTTGACGGCGGCAATGATCGGCTTGCGGCGGTTGGCCACGCGGTCACTGTCGCTGAACAGGTCGTCGAGGTAGATCTGCGGGTAGGTCAGCTCGGCCATTTCCTTGATGTCGGCGCCGGCGGCGAAGGCTTTTTTCGAGCCGGTCAGCACGATGCAGCCGATTTCAGGGTTGGCTTCCAGGCTGTCCAATGCCTGATTCAACTCACTGACCAGTTGCGCGTTCAGGGCGTTCAAGGCTTGCGGGCGATTGAGGGTAATCAACCCGACACGGCCCTGCACGTCGAGCAAAATGGTGTCGTAACTCATGTATCGGCTCCTTAGAGATTGCGTGAGATGACCATGCGCTGGATATCGCTGGTGCCTTCGTAAATCTGGCAGACCCGCACGTCGCGGTAGATCCGCTCCAGGGGAAAGTCGTTCAGGTAACCGTAACCGCCGAGGGTTTGCAAGGCGGCCGAACAGACTTTCTCGGCCATTTCCGAGGCAAACAGCTTGGCCATCGAGGCTTCCACCAGCGCCGGCTTACCGCTGTCGCGCAGGGCGGCGGCGTAATGCACCATCTGCCGGGCGACCGCGATTTGCGTGGCCATGTCGGCCAGGCGGAAGGCCACGGCCTGGTGCTCGATGATGGGTTTACCGAAGCTTTCGCGCTCGCGAGCATAGTCGCGGGCCGCTTCGAAGGCGGCGCGGGCCATGCCCACCGCTTGCGAAGCGATGCCCACGCGGCCGCCTTCGAGGTTGGCCAAGGCGATCTTGTAGCCTTCGCCCTCCTCCCCCAGCCGATTGGCGACGGGTACCTTCACGTCTTCAAACAGCAACTGGCAGGTGTCGGACGCATGCTGGCCGAGTTTGTCCTCGACCCGCGCCACGCTGTAGCCCGGCGAGTCGGTCGGCACAATAAACGCGCTGATCCCGCGTTTGCCCGCTGCTGGGTCGGTCACGGCAAACACAATCACAATCCCGGCGTTCTGCCCGGAGGTGATGAATTGTTTGCAGCCGTTCAACACGTAATGGTCGCCTTCCAGGCGCGCGCGGGTTTTCAGGCTGCTGGCATCGGAACCGGCCTGGGGTTCGGTGAGCGCGAAGGCGCCGAGCATGGCGCCGCTGGCCAGGGGCTTGAGGAAGTGCTCTTTCTGGTGGTCGCTGCCGAACGTGAGAATCGGCACGCAACCCACCGAGTTGTGTACGCTCATGATGGTCGAGCACGCACCGTCACCGGCGGCGATTTCTTCCAGGGCCATGGCGTAGGCCAGGTAACCGGTGTCGCAACCACCCCACTGTTCCGGCACCAGCATGCCGAAAAAGCCCAGCTCGGCCATTTCACCGATGGCTTCCTTGGGGAAGCGGTGCTCGCGGTCCCATTCGGCGGCAAAGGGCTTCAGGCGCTCCTGGGCAAATTGCCGGGCCGCGTCGCTGATTTGCAGTTGTTCGTCATTGGGCAGCATCTGGGCTCCTTAATACAGGCATTCGACGGCCATGGCCGTGGCTTCACCACCGCCGATGCAAATCGCGGCGACACCCCGCTTGAGGCCTTTCTGGCGCAGGGCCGAGAGCAGGGTCACCAGGATCCGCGCACCGGAGGCGCCGATCGGATGACCCAGCGCGCAGGCACCGCCATGGACATTGACCTTGGCATGGGGGATTTCCAGCTTGCTCATGGTGACCAGGCTGACCACGGCAAAGGCTTCGTTGATCTCGAACAGGTCGACCTCGCCCAGGTTCCAGCCGGTCTTGGTCATCAGTTTGCGAATCGCACCCACTGGCGCCACCGGGAACAGCCCCGGTTCATCGGCAAACGCGGCATGCCCATGGATAACCGCCAAGGGTTTGAGGCCACGTTTTTGCGCCTCGGACTGACGCATCAGCAGCAAGGCCGCCGCGCCGTCGGAAATCGAGCTGGAGTTGGCGGCGGTTACAGTGCCACCTTCGCGGAAGGCCGGCTTCAGGCTGCTGATCTTGTCGAGCTTGGCCTTGGGCGGCTGTTCGTCATGCTGGATGGTTTTTTGCTCTTTGCCGACGGTGACCTGCACCGGCACGATTTCCGCGGCAAAGCTGCCATGAGTGATCGCCTCTTGCGCACGGGTCAACGAAGCGATGGCGAAGGCGTCCTGGGCTTCACGGCTAAAGCCGTTATGCAGGGCGCAGTCCTCGGCAAAGGTGCCCATCAGGCGGCCTTTGTCGTAGGCGTCTTCCAGACCGTCGAGGAACATGTGATCGAGCACCTTACCGTGGCCCATGCGGTAACCGCTGCGTGCGCGGTCCAGCAGGTACGGAGCGTTGGACATGCTTTCCATGCCCCCGGCGATCACCACATCGACGCTGCCGGCCAACAGCGAGTCATGGGCCAGGATGGTCGCTTCCATGCCCGAGCCACACATCTTATTGAGGGTGGTGCAACGCGTGGATTTGTCCAGCCCCGCGCCCAAGGCCGCCTGGCGCGCCGGCGCCTGGCCGAGGCCGGCGGGCAGCACGCAGCCAAACAGCACTTCATCCACGGCGTCAGTAGCGATGCCGGCACGCTCGACGGCGGCGCGAATCGCGGCAGAGCCCAGTTGCGGCGCGGTCAGGCCCTTGAGGTCGCCCTGGAACCCGCCCATGGGCGTGCGCACCGCGCTGACAATTACGATTGGATCAGTCATGGGTCATCCTCCTTACTTGGCCGCCATGCGCAAGGCACCGTCGAGACGGATCACCTCGCCGTTGAGCATGCTGTTTTCAATGATGTGCCGCACCAGTGCGGCGTATTCGGCAGGTTTGCCCAGGCGCGGCGGAAATGGCACGCCGGCGGCCAGGGCGTCGCGCACTTGCGGGGTCATGCCGGCCATCATCGGCGTTTCGAATATACCCGGGGCGATGGTCATCACACGGATACCAAAGCGGGCCAGCTCGCGCGCGGCCGGCAGTGTGAGGCTGGCGATGGCGCCCTTGGACGCGGAATACGCTGCCTGGCCAATCTGCCCGTCGAACGCCGCCACCGAGGCGGTGTTGATGATCACGCCGCGCTCGCCGTCGGCATTTGCCTCGGTCTCGGCGATGGCAGCGGCCGCCAGGCGCAACAGGTTGAAGCTGCCGATCAGGTTGACATTGATCACCTGGGCAAAGCTCGCCAGAGCGTGAGGGCCGTTCTTGCCGAGGATTTTCTCGCCACGCACCACGCCGGCACAATTGACCAGCCCGTGCAGGCCGCCAAAAGCTGCGACCGTGGCCTGCACAGCGGCTTCGGCAGCGGCTTCCTGGCTGATATCCGCGACGGCACTGCGCGCGTTGTCGCCCAGCTGCCTGGCCTTGGCGGCCACGGCCTCGGCATTCAGGTCGACCAGCATCACCTTGGCGCCGGCGGCGATCAGCATCTCGGCAGTCGCCGCGCCGAGGCCCGATGCGCCACCGCTGACCAGGAAAATCTTGTTTTCAATCTGCATTGTTGTTCCCTTGAACGGTCCGAATCGTCGAAATAGTCGCCCCGCAGCGCGGTAGCGGCAATGGTCAAAGCCTTCAACCTGCCTGACTGTTTTGGCCAGTCATCGACCTCGCCGATCAACCGGTCAGCCCAAGCGATTGGACGCCAGCGATACTTGCTCCTAACCTGAGCGGCTGCACCCCCCAAGAAGCCTGCCCCTGAATGATAGTCCGCCCCAAACCCAACCTCCTGGGTATCCTGTTTTCCCTCAAGGGCTCGATCGCCAAACGCATTGCCCTGCGCAGCCTGCTGGTGACCTTGTTGGCCTCAGTGATCGTGCTGGTGGAAACCCTGCACCCGGCGTATTTCTCCAAGGTCAACGCCACGCCGTTCACCTTGCTTGGGTTGTCGTTGTCGATCTTTATGAGCTTTCGCAACAACGCCTGCTATGACCGATGGTGGGAAGGTCGCAAGCAATTGGGTCAGATGGTCATCGATGTTCGCTCGCTCATCCGCGAAACCCAGGTGCTTGGCGACCCGGTCGAACGCGCGAGCCTTTTGCGCAGCCTGTGCGGCTTCGCCCACGGCCTGATCGCGCGTTTGCGCCATGAAGATGAAGCCCAGGCGATAACGCCCTGGAGTACCTTCCAGGCCAATCACCCCAACCTTCCCGACAACCTGCTGCAACGGGTGGGCGCCAGGTTTTCCGAACTGGCCGGGCAAGGCGTGATCAGCGAATGGCGCTACACTCAGCTGGAAGCGCGGTTAGTCAGCCTCAGCCAAGTGCAGGCCTCCTGCGAGCGGATCAAGAGCACGCCACTGCCCTTCCCCTACACCCTGCTGCTGCACCGCACCATTTACCTGTTCTGCATCCTGCTGCCGTTTGCCATGGCCGAGCCGCTGGGCTGGTTGACGCCAGTGTTTACCGCCATCGTCAGCTACACGTTCTTCGGCCTCGATGAAATCGGCGATGACCTTGAGGACCCGTTCGGTTTCGACGAGAACGACCTGCCCTGCAATGCCATCCTGCGTACCCTGGAACGCGAGGTCTTGGCGGCCCTCGGCGCAACCGACCTGCCGCCGCCCCTCGAGCCGGTGGAGTACGTGCTCACCTGACGCGGGTTTGACACCTGCCGTGGTCTGGCCGAAGCTGATGGCTTTGTATTAGCTGCCCAAGCTTTCGGACGCCTGCATGTCAAAGTCACGCCGTTACTCCCTCATCGGCCTGTGCGCCCTGTTGTTTATCGTATTGATCACCTGGTATTTCTCCCGCACCACCCCGGTGGCCGTAGCGCCCGCCATTGCCCATGGCTATTCGAAAGCCTTGAAACAGGCGCGTAACGGTGAGCCCGGCGCAGCGCGCGTGCTGTATCAGCAACTGGGCCGGCCGGACCTGTCGCCCGAGCGCCGCGCGGCGTTGCATGCCGAATTGCCCAACTACCCCAGCCCCCAGGCGTTGAAGCTGGCGGACAAAGACTTGGCCAGCGACTCACCGCGGGTGCGTGAAGCGGCCATCCACAGCATTGTCGGCCTGGTGCCGACCGGCCAGCGCACGCTGCTGCTCGGCCCGGTGCTGGATGACCCCGAGCAGGAGGTCCGCTTTGCCGCCGCCAATGCCTTGCTTGGCTTGTCTCCCGATACCCTGGGCCTGTACTTCGGGCCGTTGCAGCAAGTACTGGATGAGTTCGTGAAAAAGCTCAAGGCCCAGCCTGAAACCGCAGAAGGCTGGATTCAACTGGCGCGCCTGTACATCCACAGCGCCCTGTTGCCAGACGCACAAAACGCCCTGGAACAGGCCATGCGCCTGCAACCGGACAACCTGCAAGCCGTCGTCTCGCAGATCGAACTGCTGGACAAACAGGGCAAGACCGACGAGTCCCGCCAACTGCTGGCGCGCCAACTGGCCGCGCACCCCGAGTCGGCCTACCTGCAACACGCCCTGGGCATGTGGCTGTTGCACCATGGCGAACGTCCGTACGCGCTGCTTGGCCTGTCCAAGGCGGTGGAGCTGGAGCCGGACAACCAGGATTATCGCTACGACCTGGCCACGACCCTGCACGCCCAGCAGGAATTGGAAGCCGCCCAGCGCCAACTCGAAGACATCATCCAGCGCCACCCGGCCAACCGAAAGGCGCGGGTATTGCTGGTCAATTACTGGAAAGAAAGCGGCCAGTTGCAGAACGTTCAGGTGCTATTGGCGCAACTTGAACAGCAGAACCCGGACGATCCCGCCTTACAGCAAGGCTTGTAGGCGGGCTTACAATTTTTTGTAAAACGCGGTCCAGGCCTCATTTCTCCGGCAACAGGTTGAACCGCCGCAAACCGCTACGGTCAAGAGAACATGGCGCGTCCTAATGGGCGTGCATCCTCTACTCGTATGTGACCTGAGGGCACTTCTTGTCTACATCCACAGCGCAATTATCCGAAAAAGCGGCCACTGGCATTGAAGGTCTTGATGACATTCTTGCTGGCGGACTCTCGCGCAGCCACCTGTTCCTACTGGAAGGTGAGCCCGGCACCGGCAAGACCACGGTCGCCCTGCACTTTCTGCAAGCAGGGGCCAGGAACGGCGAGCGATCGCTGTACATCACCCTGTCGGAAACCGAACGCGAATTGCGACAAGGCGCCAAGTCCCACGGCTGGGACCTGGATGAAAACATTCATATCTTCGAACTGACGCCACCCGAAAGCCTGCTCAACGCCGACCACCAACAAAGCCTGCTGTATTCCTCCGACTTGGAACTGGGCGAGGCCACCCGGCAGATCTTTGAAGTGGTAGAACGGGTCAAACCGACCCGCGTGGTCATCGACAGCCTCTCGGAAATCCGCCTGCTGGCCCAAAGCTCGCTGCGCTATCGCCGGCAGATCCTGGCGATCAAGCACTACTTCGTGCGCTACGACGCCACTGTCCTGTTGCTGGATGACTTGACCACCGAATCCCTCGACAAAACCGTGCACAGCGTGGCGCATGGCGTGATCCGCCTGGAAGAGCTGACGCCCAACTATGGCGCCGAGCGCCGGCGTGTGCGGGTGGTGAAGTACCGTGGCCAGAAATACCGTGGCGGTTTTCACGACTTCACCATCATGCAGGACGGCGTTCATGTGTTCCCGCGCCTGGTAGCGGCCGAGCATCGGGGCGGTTACCAGCGCGAGACCTTGAGCAGCGGCATTGCCGCGCTGGATGCACTGATGGGCGGCGGTGTCGAGACTGGCTCCAGCAGCCTCATCCTCGGCCCTGCCGGTACCGGCAAGTCGCTGATCTCGATGATCTTCGCCGCTGCCGCCGTGGCGCGGGGTGAGAAAGCAGCGCTCTTTATCTTCGATGAAGAACTGGGGCTGTTGTTCGAGCGCATGAAAAACATGGGGATCGACCTCGCGGCCCTGCAGGAAACCGGCAACCTGCTGATCGAACAGGTCGATGCCGCCGAACTGTCACCCGGTGAGTTCTCACACCGCGTGCGCCGTTGCGTGGACGAGCGTGGCATCAAGACAGTGGTGATCGACAGCATCAACGGCTACCAAGCCGCCATGCCCGAAGAAAACGCGCTGATCCTGCACATGCACGAGTTGCTGCTGTACCTGAATCGGCGCGGCGCGGCGACGTTCATGACCGTGGCGCAACACGGCCTGGTCGGCGATATGCAGGCCCCCGTCGATATCACTTACCTGGCGGATACGGTCATTCTGCTGCGCTACTTCGAAGCGCTGGGCAAGGTGCGCCGCGCCATCTCGATCATCAAGAAACGGACCGGTACCCACGAAGCCACGATTCGTGAATACCGCATCGGCAGCAAGGGCATGACGGTGGGCGAGCCGCTGGATAACTTCCAGGGCGTACTGCGCGGCATCCCGACCTACATGGGCGCCGGCTCCCCCTTGCTCAAGGATGAGGGCGTGTGACGGGCCTACTTCCAGTCTCCGAGCGGGCGATCGTACTGGCACCGATGGGCCGCGATGGCTCGTTGGCGCTGATGATGCTCAACGAAGCCGGGTATGCCGGCATCGTCGCCAGCAGCCTGGAGGCATTGTGCGAGGCACTCGATGATGGCGCCGGGCTGCTGATCATCGCTGCCGAGGCGCTGCGTGGTGTCAATCTGGAACCGCTGTTGGAGTACTTGCACCAGCAACCGGCCTGGTCGGACCTGCCCATCGTGTTGATGACCCATCACGGCGGCAGAGAACAGAATGGCTCATCCCATCTCAGCGGCTTGCTCGGCAACGTAACCTTCCTGGAGCGCCCCTTCCACCCGGTGACGCTGATCAGCCAGGTGAGCGCCGCCCTGCGCGGCCGCCGCCGGCAATACGACGCCCGCGACCGCCTGATCGACCTCAGCGAAAGTGAACTGCGCCTGCAACGCACCCTGGAGACGCTTGAGCAGCAGGTAGAAGAACGCACGGCGCAACTGCGCAGCAATGAAGAGGCTTTGCGCCAATCCCAGAAAATGGAAGCCGTCGGTCAGTTGACCGGCGGTATCGCCCACGACTTCAACAACATGCTCACCGGCATCATCGGCAGCCTGGAGCTGCTGCGAAGGCGTGTGTCCCGTGGCAAGTTGGACGACCTCGACAGCCTGATCGACCTGGGCGTCACCTCGGCTAACCGTGCCGCCGGCCTCACTCATCGCTTGCTGGCGTTCTCCCGCCGCCAATCGCTGGATTCCAAACCGGTTGAGATCAACCAGTTGGTCACCTCCATGGGCGAGCTGCTGCAACGCAGCATCAACGAAAGCATCAAGTTGGACATGCGCCTGAGCGATCAACTGTGGACGGCCGAGGCGGACCCCAATCAATTGGAAAGCGCCCTGCTCAACCTGGTGATCAATGCCCGGGATGCCATGCCCAATGGCGGTAGCCTGACCGTAGAAACCACCAACCGCCACCTCGACAGCGTGTTTACCGCCGCCTATGGAACCTTGAAACCGGGCGATTATGTGGAACTCAGCGTTAGCGACACCGGCTGTGGCATCCCAGAGAATGTCATGGGCCGTGTTTTCGATCCTTTCTTCACGACTAAACCCATTGGCCAGGGCACGGGCCTGGGCCTGTCGATGATCTACGGGTTTGTCCGCCAGTCCCATGGCCATGTGACCATCCACAGCGAAGTCGACAAAGGCACGACTGTCAGCCTGTTCCTACCTCGGTTTGTCGGTGACATCGTTGCCCCCGCAACTGTCGACCCTGCGGCGCTGCCCTTTGCCAATGCGGGCGAGACCGTACTGATCGTTGAGGATGACCCTGCCGTACGCGTCCTGGTGAGCGCAGTGTTGAAGGAATTGGGGTATGGGTATGTCGAAGCCGGAGACGGCAGTTCGGCTGTGCCGATCCTCGAGTCCGACCAGCGTATCGATTTGATGATCAGCGACGTGGGGCTGCCCGGCATGAACGGACGCCAGCTGGCGGAAATTGGCAGGCAGATTCGACCTGACCTTAAAGTGCTGTTTATCACCGGCTACGCGGAACATGCGGCAGTGCGCGGTGGGTTTCTTGATCCGGGGATGCAACTGATCACCAAGCCATTTACCTTCGACCTGCTGACAGCGAAAGTGCGCGAGATGATCAAGGCCTGAAACGGGGACTCGCGTCGCAAGTCCCCTTCCCTCATTGGGTTCAATCGATTCGATCGTAGACCTGTTTCTTCATGGCTGCGTCCAGCACTTGGGGCGGATACCCGCCTTCGATCAGCTCGAATGTACCATCCGGCTTTATATCAATGCCGGACGCTGTGGCAATGACCGTTGACTGCGGCTGCCTGTTGATGATGCTCAACAGCGGCTGTTGATCGCCGAGTGTTTGTTTCAATGAACTGGCCAACCCCTGCGCGCTGCGGGCGTTATCACCGCCAACGAAGATTACCTTGCCGCCATTGGCCAACGACGCGTCCAGCTGTTTCAACATTGGCAACATCGCTGGGTCGGCGACGCCGCCTTGCAGGTGGATCAACGTACGCTTGTGGTAGATCCCATCCTTCAGGTCGGTCAGCACCACCAATGCCGTGCAATCGCTGATTCCCCGGGTATACAGGATCGAATTGGCATCCAGGCGTTGTGCCGATTCGGTGACCGGTACATAAACCTTCTCCGGAACCAACGGTGAACCCGCGAGCAACTGCTGGCCACTCTGCGTCGTGGACGTATCAATGGGCGCCTCGTACAGCTGCTTGACGGGGCCGTCGTGCACGCTCGCCTTGCTCGTCCACCCTTCGTCATGGGTACTGACCCTGAACTCGAGCTTGTCAGGGTGGGTGCTGTAGGTGCGATAAGGGGTGGCCGGCTTTTTCTGGGTAAACAGGGCTTGCAGGCCTTCGTTCATGGCGCTTTGGGTGGGAAACGTGGCAAGGCCCAGGTTCGGGTCATAAAAAAAGAACTGCTTGTTCACGCCATCAACCTTCACGCCCGCCATCATCGCGTGACCCGGTGAATCGATCATCAGGGTCGTGGACTTGGTGGCGCGGCCCAGCTCGGCGATCAGCTCATCGTGGGATACTTGCCGCACTGGGTTACCGGCGTGGAACACGGCCGGGGTGCTCACCTGTTTCTGTACGTCCTGCAGTGTCTTGGTAAAGGTTACAGAGGCTGGATGAGTCGGTTTTGCGGCGGCGCTGAACATGTTTTCAATCAGCGTTTGACCTTTGCCCTGCTCGAGCGCCGAGGCCATGATCTTGGAGAGCGCGGCACATTGGCCTTGGGACAGTGAATCCACCTGACTGAGGTAAAACAGCTGGGGATTGGCGGTGAATGTGCCACCCGCCGCATCAATCAGCGACTGCGCTTGCTTTACCCCACTGAAGGCATGCTGCACGGCAAGGCGCTCGCGCTGGCGTACCAGGGCGCCAACCTGCGCCGCCGTCAGGCCGTCGGTCTGTGCCAACTTCATGACCTGCTCGGCATTCAGCCGGGAGGAAAAGCCCTTGATGCTATAGGGGTCGCCCGCGTTGTAGCCGTTATTGAATGCGGTGCTGGACGGCCCGCTCCTGAGCTTTTGTTCGAGCGCCCTGAAGTTTTCGCGAATGCGCCGGGACGGTTCGGACAGAGCCGGCGCGGCGCCTTGCCAGCTTTGCAATCGCTCGTCAGTGGCCCGCAATGAGGGCGTAAAGTCATCCACCGCGCGCTGTCCACCTGCGGGGCTGTAGGCGTGCCATTTGCCGTTGTGCAACACTGCAATACCCTGGACGACGTCGCCATTGACCTTATATACCCCCATCGCGGCGGCGTCGTAGGCTCGACTGGCTTTAAACACGTCATAGTGCCCCGCAGTGCCGCGTACCTGATTTATCACCGCCCTGAAGCGGTGCGCGCTTGCACGGCCCACGCTTGCGACGGCATCCTCGACGCCAGGAATCGGGCTCAACGCCCCGACAGCGCTACGCCCAAGGATCCGGCCGACACTCCAGGCCTTGGCTGCCGTGGAGCCAACACCACTGACTGCACGCGCCACCCGTCCCGCCGCCGAAGCGCCGGCAACGCCAAAGCCCAGCGTATCGAAAAACAGGTCTTGAATGCCGCCGTCGACATCGCCGCGATTGAACTTGGTAATGGCCCCATAGAGCGGGATCAGCCCGGTTATAAATTCGCGAATCTTTCGAATGGGCGGTATTTCACTTTCAAAGGTCGTCAGGCCCCTGGTCTCCCTGACGATCTTCTTACGCACCTGATCGTACATATTGTCCCGCACCAGTTGCGCAATACGAAAGGTTCGGTCGCTGTGGTAGGTCTGGGGAACACCCGAAGTACCGCGTTGTTCGGCGAAAAGCTGCGCGTCCTCCGGCTGGGTCGACACTTTTTCTATATAACGTCGATCAGCTGGAATGTCGGCATAGATCGTGACCGAGATCTTGTCATCATCAAGCGGCCTGGGGTGCACCTCGAATCGGTATTCGAAGGCCCGATGGCCAACCGGGAAATCTTTCTCAAGGTCAGGCCTGCGGATGATCTTGTGTTGATTGGGATTGACTTCGTAAACCCTGAACTCGTCCTCGTGTTGGGCACGGATCAGCAAAGGTTTCTGCCCGTCCGGCTGGCCACGGCGCCAATACGGAGGAGACTTGGATTGATGGTGGATCAACTCCTCACGGTAGACCTCGACCTTGCCATATTCAATGAATTCGCGGTCCTTCAAGGGCAACTGGGTGAGCATGTACACGATGGCGTCAAACGAGCTGATTTCCAGTTGATCCAGATGCTCGTTGACCTTCGTCTCGAATTGCTGGTTGAAGTCAGGCAGGTTCAGGGTTTTCGCTTGATTGACGATCTGGGCAATGGGTACACCTGGATCGTTAGACGCCCATTGTGCGGTCACGACTCGAGGTATTGGGGCTGCGCGAAATGCGTTCCTTGGGGGAATGACTTGAGGTGCATCCAGCAACTTGCCCTCAACCGCCAGGTCCACTACGGAATAAGGCCCAGGCTCATCTTTGTCACGCGGTTTGCGGTAAATACATTTTTTTTCGTAGTCAGTATCGGCGCCAAAAGTTTCCTTGAGCCAATCCAGTGTCATCTGTTTACGATCGGGGATATCGGAACGCTTGATCACTGAGGCCCGGGACAGCCGGAGCACCTCTTCATCGAAGGCCTTGCGTATGCGCGACATCTGCGCGGGGGAATGGTCGTCAGTCGGGCTGGCAGGAAGGATGCCTCGGCAAACCGCCCAGTCGATGATTGCAAAGTCCTGGGCCTGTTGGGCAACGCGTTGATCGGCGCGCGTGACCGGTGCAATGTCATCGAACGCCATGACCTGGGCATAGCTCATTGTCGCGACACTGCCAGGCGACTGGGCCTCGATGCGCGCGACTGCCGTACATAGGCTGACCCAGCTGTGCGAGCCATAAACGACCCCGGGGGGATATCCCTGACCAAGAACTGCGGGGCCTTGCGTGCGAGTAACAAGTGGGCCGCAGCCGGTGCCATGGCTTCGCTGGCGCGGCTGCGGGTCATGAGATGTTCGGTCAAACCGGCAACGACCGTCGAGGCGGGTTGACCCCAGAAGCGGCTGTCGTCCAGGTCAAAACCCGCCACTCGATTGCGCGGTGGCGGTTGTACGCTGCCCAGCAAGCTCTCTCGGTCGAGCGAGACTTGCAATCCCGCCAGGAGCCAATCGGTATCGCTGCCGGGCGTAGAACCCGCCTCAACCTTGGCGCGCAGTACACGCCCGACCTCTTGGGCCGCCGGCGAATTGATCAATGCGCTGATCACGCGTTCGGGTTCGGCGGCCTCAGCCTCGCTCAGTCGCAGCGTGCGTGTCAGCAAACCAAACAGTTCCGAGTCAGCGGGCAGCTCCAGTGCTTGCACCGGATGGTAGTACACCGCCAGTAACTGCTCGTGGGACGGCGGTTGCAACCAGGACATCGCTCCGCCGTAATCACCCAATGTTTGCGTCGGGAGGGGGGCTCGTCGGACGTAGCTCAACAGGTTCTTCAACGCGTCAAAATCGGTGGGCAGGTTCCAGCCGTGATCCTGGATAAACTGTTTGAGGGTGACCTTATCCCCCGCTCCAAGCCTATTGAACTGCGCGTAGGTCGAGCTCGGTTCGACCTCCATTGTGTGGACCTGGAGGAGATTCGCGATACGCTCGTTGAACTGCTGGTCCACCTGCTCTTGCGTCATCCCCGGAGGGTTCAGGCGTTTCTGCTCCCTGAACAATGGAAGTTGCTGGTCGAGGCCTGTCAGCACCGCCTGCGTAAAATGCTCTACGTTTTTATTGTCCGGCGATACCGCCTGCCCCCTTGCCTGCAAAGACGCGTTCACAGGGGTTTGAATGGCGCGTTTGGGGCGGGAAGTGACAGCGGTTTGCAGAGCGGGCGTCGATCTCGGCGGGGTGTTCGATACAGGTTGCGCGTCCGCTGGGAGTGGCGGGCTCACGGAAAAGTCCGGTGAGCGCATATTCACAGTGATCATTTCGATTTCCGGCCTCAGATAAACTCATCGAGCCTTCAGGGCACTGAAGGCAGAAAGTGGTCGTACTGAGTGAAGAAAACGAGGGTCATGAATCCACGGAGTGCGCGTTAAATCATGACCGGATGTATCAGGCGCAGGACATCACGCGAGTAAGCGCTGGATGTGCTCTTGTAGCGTATCCAAGTCAAACGGCTTGGCCAGGATCGGCGCGTTGCGCGTGATCGGGCTGTTGCAGTCGAGAATTTCCTGCGGGTAACCACTGATGAAGATCACTTTCAATTCCGGCCGCAACAGCAGCGCGGGCTCGGCGATCTGCACCCCGGAAATCCCGCCGGGCAAACGGTAATCGGTGACCATCAGGTCCAGGTGCGGCTTGGAGGCAAGGATTTCGAAGGCCTGCTCCCCATCGATTGCCTTCAACACCCGATAGCCCAGGCCCGCCAGGTATTCACCCAGCACAAACATAATGGATTCATCGTCCTCGACGATCAGAACGACATCTTGTGCATCTTCACTCATGGGAAGCCTTTGTCCGGTCAATTGCTGCAATTACGACCATGGGGTCACGCAGAGGTTGCGTCGAGGTGACGATTGATTTCATGTCGACGCCTGCAAGGGCAGGCACACCCGAAACAAGGCGCCCTCGCCTATCTGGCTCTCGACCTCGATAGCGCCACCGTGGGCCGCAACGATCTGCTCGGAAATGAACAGCCCCAGGCCCAGGCCCGCCGCCACTTGGCTGGCGGAAACCCGTTCGAACTGCTGGAAAATACGCTTCTGGTTGTCTTCGCTGATGCCAATGCCGTGGTCGCGCACTTCCACACGGGCTTCGCCGTGTTCGCTGTACACGCGCACCTCTACCGGGCTCTTGGCCCCGTAGCGCAGGGCATTGGTCAGCAGGTTGGTGACCACCTGCTCGATGCGGAACTCATCCCAGTTGCCTTCCACCGGCCCATCGGCCACCAGGGTCATGGTCGAGTCCGCCGCCGCGACCTGGGGCGCGAAGTTTTCCACCAGGTTGCTCACCAGTTGTGTCAGGTTAAAACGCGCCGGGCGTATCGACAGTTTGCCGGTGCGGATGCGCGATACGTCGAGCATGTCCTCAATCAGTCGGATCAGGCTCTGGATCTGGCGTTCATCGCGGTCGACCATGGCATGCATTTTGTCCAGGGTGAACGCGGCGGCGTTGTCGCGGGCCAGGTGCATCTTGCGCAATTGGGTCTCAAGGATCAGCCCGTTGAGGGGCGTGCGCACTTCGTGGGCAACGATCGACATGAAATCGTCACGCATGCGCACGGCCTGCTCCAGCTCGGCCTGGGTGGCCTGCAGGCGTGCCAGCAGCTGTTCCTGCTCGCGACGGCTGCGCTCCAGGGCTTCGACCTGTAGCTTCATGGCCTTGCTTTGGCGGTACAGGTCGACGAACACATTGACCTTGCTCTTCACCGCGTGGATATCCAGCGGCTTGTGCAGGAAGTCCACGGCGCCGCTTTCGTAGCCCTTGAAGGCGTAATTGAGTTCGCGGCCGGCGGCGCTGACGAACACAATCGGGATGTTCTTGGTTTTTTCGGTACCGCGCATCAATTCGGCCAGCTCGAACCCGTTCATGCCGGGCATCTGCACGTCGAGAATCGCCATGGCGAACTCGTGCTCCAGCAACAGGGACAAGGCCTCGTCGGCGCTCAATGCCTTGAACACCTGGCGGTCCTCGCGCTTGATCAGCGCTTCGAGGGCCAGCAGGTTTTCCGGCAGATCGTCGACGATCAGCAGTTTGGCCTGGACAGTACTTAACATGGGGAATATTCCAGGGAAGCCAGCAATGAGCCAATGTGGCTCAACGTCAGAATGTGGTCAGGTGTATGCAGCGCCAGGGCTGCACGTGGCATGACAGCGACACGTGCTTCAGTGGGTTCTTGCACGACGGTGGTACCACCCTGCTGCTTGACGTGAGCCAGGCCGCGGGCGCCGTCATGGTTGGCACCGGTCAGCAGGATCGCCATCAAGCCTTTGCCGTAGGCATCGGCGGCGGATTCAAACAGGAAATCAATCGCCGGCCGCGAATGGTGCACCCGGTCTTCCTGGCTCAGGGACAGGCTGCGGTCTTGCTCCACCGAGAGGTGATAACCGGGGCCGGCAAAGTACAGGGTGCCGGGCTTGAGCACTTCCTTGTCCCGCGCCTCCACCACCGGCATGGCAACCCGACGGTCAAATACCTCGGCCAATTGGCTGCGGCGTTCGTCCGGCAGGTGTAATACGGTGATGATCGGCAAGCCGAAATCTGCGGGCAATTGGCCAAATATTGTCAGCAGCGCCTCCACGCCACCGGCGGAGGCGCCGATGACGATAGCTTCTATGCCCCGGACCGATGCCGGGCTGGCAGACGCTTGGCTCATAGCTTCCGGTAGATCCGTTCCTGTTTGACCAAGGGTTCGAACTGTTTGCCGAACGCGGAGAAATCCAACGTCTCCTTGCTGCCCAGCACCAGGAAGCCGCGATGACACAGCGACTCGTGGAACAATCCAAACGCACGATCCTGCAATTTTTTATTGAAGTAAATCAATACGTTGCGACATGAAATTAACTGAGTTTCTGAGAATACACTATCGGTCGCCAAGCTGTGGTCGGCAAAGGTGACATTCTCGCGCAGCGTCTTATCGAAGATGGCGTAATCGTATGCCGCCGTGTAGTAGTCGGCAAATGAACGTTGCCCACCAGCCTGCTGATAATTGGCGGTGTAGGCGCGCACGTTCTCCAGGGAAAAGATGCCCTGCTTGGCTTTGTCCAGCGACGCCGGGTTGATGTCGGTGGCGTAGATGATCGTTCGCTCCAGCAACCCCTCTTCGCGCAGCAGGATGGCCATGGAGTACACCTCCTCGCCCGTGCTGCAACCGGCGATCCAGATCTTGATCGACGGGTAGGTCTTGAGCAGCGGCACCACCTCCTGGCGGATCGCCAGGAAGTGCGACGGGTCGCGAAACATCTCGCTCACCGGGATCGTCAGGAACTGCAGCAACTGCATGAACGCGGCCGGGTCGTGCAGCACGCGCTCCTGCAAGGCGGAAATGGTCGCGCAATCAAACTGGCGCAGGGCGTGGGCCACGCGGCGCTTGACCGACGCGCCGGAGTAATCCCGGAAGTCGTAGCTGTACTTGAGGTAAATCGCCTCGATCAACAGGCGCAGCTCAATGTCGCTGCTTTTTTCCAAAAAACTTCGCTCCACTTAAATGCGTTCCATCTTCGGTAGCCATACGCGAATCAGTGAGAACAGACGATCCAGGTCGATCGGTTTGGCCAGGTAATCGTTGGAGCCGGCTGCCAGGCAGCGCTCCTGATCGTCCTTCATGGCCTTGGCCGTTACCGCGATGATCGGCAGTTTCTTCCAGCGCGGGTCCTGGCGGATCAAGGCAGTGGCCTCGTAACCGTCCATTTCCGGCATCATCACGTCCATCAGCACCAGGTCGATATCGTCGACTTCATTGAGTTTATCGATGGCTTCACGGCCGTTACGCCCGATCACCACCACCGCGCCTTTGTGCTCCAGGGCACTGGTCAGGGCGAAGATGTTACGCACATCGTCGTCCACCAGCAGGATCTTGCGCCCCTCGAAGACCTTGTCGCGGCTGCGGGCGGTCTTGAGCATCTTCTGGCGATCATGGGACAGCTGGGATTCGACTTTGTGCAGAAAGAGTGTGACTTCGTCCAGCAGGCGCTCGGGCGAGCGGGCGCCCTTGATGATGATCGAGCGCGAATACTTGCGCAGTTCGGCCTCTTCATCACGGGTCAGGTTGCGACCGGTGTAGACGATCACCGGCGGGAACGAGCAAATGTCCTCGGTGGCCATGCGCTTGAGCAACTCGTTGCCGAGCATGTCCGGCAGCTTGAGGTCAATGATCATGCAGTCGTAGATATTGGTGCGCAGCAGGTCCAGGGCGGCCTGGGCGTAACCGACGTCGGTGATCTCGATGTCATCGTCACCGATCAGGCGGGCGATGCTGTCACGTTGCAGGTCATCGTCCTCCACCAGCAGCACGCGCTTGACCTTCTGGGTCAGCTTGGCTTCCAGGCGCGCGAACACGTCCTTGAGCTCTTCGCGGGTGGTTGGCTTTACGGCATAACCGATGGCGCCCATGTGCATGGCGGCTTCCACGCGATCTTCCACGGAAATCACGTGCACCGGGATATGCCGGGTGTTGGCGTGTTCCTTCAGGCGTTGCAGTACGGTCAGCCCGGAGTGGTCCGGCAGGCGCATGTCCAGCAGGATCGCGTCGGGAATGTACTCCTCGGCCAGGCTGTAGCCTTCGTCGGCGCCATGGGCCACCAGGCAGTTGTAGCCCAGCTCGTGGGCCAGGTCGAAGAGGATGCGCGCAAAGTTCGGCTCATCCTCCACCACCAGGATGCAGCGCGTGTTGAACGGGGCCTTGTCGCGGTCGTCGGCAAAGCGTGGGATCTGGCTGGCATCGGCCACCGGCAGCGGCGACACCTTGACGGGGAGCGGAACCGGTGCGGGCGCCACCACCACTTGGCGGGGCTGCTCGATCGGCGCGGCGTCTTCTTCGCGTTCTACATACTGCTCCGGCAATACCAGGGTGAAGACACTGCCCTTGCCTGGCTCGCTGGTCACACTGATATAGCCACCCAGCAGGGTCGCCAGGTCGCGGGAGATCGACAGGCCCAGGCCGGTGCCGCCATAGCGGCGGTTGGTGGTGCCGTCGGCCTGGCGGAAGGCTTCGAAGATGCTTTCCTGCTGGTCCGGGGCAATGCCGATGCCGGAGTCGCGAACCGTGAAGGCAATGCCCTCCCCTGACGCGCGGGACACCGACAAGCTGACCTCACCCTGCTCGGTGAATTTGACCGCGTTGGACAGCAAGTTCTTGAGGATCTGTTCCAGGCGCTGGCGGTCGGTGAACAGCATGGTCGGTGAGCCAGCCTGCACGTCCACCCGGAACCCCAGCTTGCGGTCGGCTGCCAGCGGCTCGAACATCCCGCGCAGGCCGTCTACCAGGCGTGCCACGCTGGAATTTTCCGGACGCACTTCGAGCTTGCCGGCCTCGACCTTGGAAATATCCAGGATGTCGTTGATCAGGTTGAGCAGGTCATTGCCAGCGGAATAGATCGACTCGGCAAACTTGACCTGCTCGGCGCTGAGGTTTTCCTGGGGGTTCTCGGCCAGCAACTTGGCCAGGATCAGCGAGCTGTTCAGCGGTGTGCGCAGCTCGTGAGACATGTTGGCGAGGAATTCGGACTTGTACTTGCTGGAGCGCTGCAACTCTTCGGCGCGGTCTTCCAGCTCAAGCTGGGCCTGGTTCAGCTCAATGTTCTTGCGATCCATGGCGTCGCGTTGCTCGGCCAGGGTCTCGGTCTGCTCGGCCAATTGTTCGTTGGTCTGCTCCAGCTCGGCCTGCTGGGTTTCCAGGTGGGCCTGGGACTCCTTGAGGATGCGCGACTGTTCTTCCAACTCTTCGTTGGCGGTCTTGAGCTCTTCCTGCTGCACTTGCAGCTCTTCGTTGAGCTGCTGGGTCTCGGCCAGCACTTCTTGCAGACGCTGGCGGTAGCGGGCGGCTTCGATCGAAGTGCCGATATTGCCGGCGATCAGTTCCAGCAGCTCTTCGTCGCGCTCTTCCAGCGGGCGCAGGAAGCCCAGCTCGATCACACCATTGACACGGTCATCATCGCTGGTGGGCATGACCAGAACGCTGCGGGTCGGGCCTTCGCCCAGGCCGGAGCTGACCTTGAAGTAATCCACCGGCACATCATCCAGGCGAATCAGCCGATCCAGTTGGGCGGCTTGGCCGACGATGCCTTCGTCACTGTAAATCGCTTGCTCACGCTGTTCCTGCTCGCGGGAGAAGCCATAGGTGGCCACGCGCTTGAGGCCGCCGTGTTCTTCTCGCACGTACAGCGCGGCAACAGCCGAGCCCATGTACTGGGCAAAAAATTGCAGGATATTGCGGCCGAGCATATTAAGGGTGAGCTGGCCAAGCACTTGTTCAGCCAGTTCGGTCTGGCCATTGCGCAGCCAGGCTTGCTGCTCGAGCCGTCGCGCAATCTTCTGTTGCGACGCGAGGTTTGCGCTATAACTCTCTGATAAAGCTAGCAAATTCTTGCGGCCGATATAGGCCAGGAAGCCACTCAAGCCGAGCACGAAGGCCAAGTACAGGGTGACGCTGATCACCGTGGTGCGGGTAACTTCCTCATTGCGGGTGATGCGGAACTGCTGCTCCATCGCCACCGCATCGTCGTATTCCTTGCGGATCTCATCGGTCAAGCGTTTGCCACGGCCGGCCTTGACCGCGCTGCGGTAGTCACCGCTGGTGCGCTGCATGTCAATCATCGACTGGGCGTACTTGTTCCACTCGGCCTGCAAGCCTTCCAGGCGCTTGAGGCGGTCCACCTGCTGCGGATTGTCGGCTACCAAATCCTGCAGGTTGCGCAGGTCGGCAATGATGCGCGGCTTGGCAACCTCATACGGGTCAAGGAAATGTTCGTCGCCTGTAATAAGGAAACCGCGCATGCCGGTCTCCAGGTCGACCGTCAGCTTGGACGACTCATTGAGGTTGTTAATGACCCGGTCGGTGTGCTCCACCCACTGGATCACCGACAGCAGATAGGTGATCAAAACGACGAAAAACACCGCGCTGAGCACGCCCACACCCAAGGGCAATGCCACGTTTCGGCTTAGGAGGTTACGAAAGCTCTTTTCATCGACGGACGACGCGGGAGTCATGGGCATGCCTTGGCCAAATACGGAAAAACCGGGAGTTTGCCCCAAAGTGACAGGCAAAACCATTTTTCTAGAACGGTTTTGTACAGATTCCTACAAAGGAACAGGCTATTCTCTCTGGTCTTTTCTATCGCATTGTTTTTACGGCCAGCGGGAACTTGTCACGAGTGCGCGCTTACTCAAGGAAGAGGCCTGACAGAACGGCCGCGTGTAAATCCTCGCCTTTTTTGGGAATTCCATACTATGTCCGCAGTCACCTCCACCATCCTTGTTGTTGAAGACGACGCCATCGTGCGCATGCTGATCGTCGATGTCCTGGAGGAGTTGGAATTCAGTGTGCTGGAGGCTGCCGACGCAGAAGAAGCGCTGGCAGTGGTGAATAGCACCGAGCAGGTCATCCACCTGATGATGACCGACAATGGCCTGCCAGGCATGGATGGCAAGGAACTGGCAGAGCATGTGCGCAAACTGCGCCCCGCCCTGCCCATCCTGTTTGCCAGTGGCTACGCGGAAATCGACGTGCCTGCCGGCATGCAGGTGATTGCCAAGCCGTTCTCCATCGATCAATTGCGCGACAAAGTCAAATCGATGCTGCCCGACGCCTGAGCCCCGCTGCCGCCCAATCAGGGCGGCCACTTGCGAGCATAGCCTGCCGAGGGGCTGATACCTGCGCTCCACAGGCACCTGAACCTTCGATTCGAAGAACGACACTCACTGGATTCTCATCGGTTTTGGTGCGGGCAACGCCTGGAAAGCCGGCAGTAACCTGTTCAATGCCTCTGTCGAGCTACAGTGGACAGTGGCGAGCCAGGGTGACGGCTCGCCCGAGTTCACGCTGCTCGCAGGGATTAACGTGACGTTCGACAAATAAACCGGTTTACTCGGCGGTTTAATCCCACGCCCTTAAAAAAGATCTCTGGAAGGACGCTACAACATGATTGGAAAACCGACGCGCCTGCTGTTGGCGAGCCTCTCGATTCTCATGAGTACCGGCGCCTGGGCCGATTTCACCGCAACCCCCAGTGAAGCCCGGGCCATCGCCAAGGAAGCCTATTTGTATGGCTACCCGGTGGTGGAGATGTACAAGACGCTCTACACCCAAGCCGTCGACAAGGGCGGGGCCAACTTCAAGGCGCCGTTCAATCACATCGGCAACACTGCCCAGGTGTTCACGCCCAAGGACACCGCCTTCGTCACCCCGAACTCAGACACGCCTTACTCCTTCGTGTGGCTGGACCTGCGCAGCGAGCCTCAGGTGCTGACCCTGCCCAAGATCGAAGACAACCGCTACTACTCGGTGCAGTTGATCGACCTCTATACCCAGAACTTCGCCTACCTGGGCACCCGCAGCACCGGCAACAACGGCGGCCACTACATGATCGCCGGTCCCGACTGGAAGGGTCAGCAGCCGGTGGACATCGACCGTGTGGTGTACAGCGAAAGCAATATCGCCTATGCCCTGTACCGCACGCAGTTGTTTGATGAAAAAGACCTGAACAAGGTCAAGCAGATCCAGAGCGGCTACAAAGTGCAGCCGTTGAGCAGCTACGTGAAGCAACCCGCCCCCGCCAAGCCGCCGAAGATTGAATGGCCCAAGCCTATGGCAACCATGACCGAGGGCCCGCAACTGTTTCGCTACCTGAACTTTATGCTGGCCTTTGCCGCACCGCAGGACAGTGAAAAAGACCTGCTGGCGCGGTTTGCCAAGATCGGGATCGCCCCGGGCGCACCGTTCAAGGTCAAGGAATTGACCGCCGAACAACGCAAGGCCCTGGAAGACGGTATCTCGGATGCCCGCGCCGAGTTCGCCGCATTCAAGAGGGACAAGATTGACACCCACCAGGTCTCCAGCGGTGAGCTGTTCGGCAGCCGCGACCGCCTGAAAAACAACTACCTGTACCGCTACGCCGGCGCCGACATGGGTATTTTCGGCAACTCCACCGACGAAGCGGCTTATCTCGGCTACTTCGTCGACAGCGAAGGCAAGCCCGCCAACGGCGCGCGCCACAGCTATACCGTGCATTTCGCCAAGGACCAGTTGCCACCCGCCGACGCGTTCTGGTCACTGACCATGTATGACGCCAAGACCAAGCTGCTGGTGCCCAACCACAAGAAACGCTACCTGATCAACTCGCGGATGCTCTCCAGCCTCAAGCGCGACGCCGATGGCGGCCTGACCCTGGCGCTGCAGCACCACGAGCCACCCAAAGCCGAACAAAGCAACTGGTTGCCGGCCCCACCGGGACCGTTTTATGCCGTGTTGCGCATTTACCTGCCCAAGCCTGAGGTAGGCAACGGTCAATGGAAGCTGCCGCCCCTGACCCCACTCAAGTAACACCGCGTGCCCGGTCGCGACAGGGATTGACCGGGCATTGACGACTCACGCGCCCTGATGCGCAGCTTCCTCAACCTGTGCCAAACCGGTAATGTGCGCGCGATTGTTTAGGGAGTTGCACCGCACATGACTTGCTGGAATGTCCTTGGCCTGCCGCCGGATGCCGATAGCCGCACGATCAAGCGCAGCTACGCCGCGCTGCTGAAGCAAACCCGGCCGGATGATGACCCCGAAGGGTTTCAACGCCTGCGCGAAGCCTATGAGGCCGCGCTGGAGTGGCACCAGGGGTTGCAGGAAGCCGACGAGGTGGTCATTGAAACCCGGGGCAACACCCTGGGCGAGCAGTATCAGGCGGCAATGGCCAATGGCAGCGCCCTGCACTTTGAAATCCACCTGTTGTTGCGCGATATCGAGAACGATCTCGGCCCCGACGAAACCCGCTGGGCGTTTGCAACCTTCAACTGGCTGACGGCCTGGCAGCGCCTGGAACTGCCCGGCGAGTTGATCGAAAAGCTTGAGCGCAAACACCGCGCGGCATTGCAGCAACCCTTGCGCCAGGCCCTGGAGCAAAAAGACGAAGCCGCCTTCCTGGCCGCCTACGCGGCACGCACGGAGTGCCCCTGGGTGAACAATCACCCGCATGCCGAGTGGTTCAACCAATGGTTGGCGCGGCTGCTGGTGCACAGTCATTACTGGTCGAGCGCCGTCTTCGAGGCGGTGTGTACCGGCCAGAACTGGCACGGCGGTGCAGATCATGAATGCCCTGCCGGCGATTGGGCGGTGCTGTTGCGGCGCCAACAAGCACCGGCCTTCATCGCGCGCCAGCGTGTCATGGCCAGCGAGCCGCCCTTCAGCCCACAACAACGGGCCGCGCGGTTGCTGCTGGCACCCATGAGCCTGGGCCAGCGCCGCGCATTCGCCCAGCGCCTGGACGAGCACGACTGGAAAGCCTGCCAGACGCTCAGTGCCGATATCTACGCCGAGCACGTGGCCGAAGCCGAAGCCATGCCCGGCGGTACCGTGTATTTCTGGCAAGGCTGGGACACGGCCATGGACACCTGGCCGTGGATCGTCGCACTGTTCCTGAGTTGCCTGGTGGGCGTGCTGGTAAACGCCGACCCTCTGGTTGGCCAAGTAGTGCCGACCCTGGGCTACGGCATCCTTTGGGCAGTCGGCGCGGTGATCGGCGCCGGGTTGGCCTGGCAGGTCTGGCGGCCCCTGGCCCACCAGTATCGGGTGCTGGATGAGCAGCTCAGTGCCCGCCTGCCACGCGCGCTCAGCCCGACTCACTTACCGTTGCTGCCGATACGCGACCTGGTGCCTGGGCTGATCCTCGCCGCCGCGCTGGGTTATGCGTTCGGGCTCTTTGCCAGCCTGACTCTGGTGGTGGCCTTGGCCGCCATCGGCGTGGCCAAGCGACCGTTCATGGATCATCACACTCCGTGGACCACCCGCCATCCCCGCTGGAGCGCGCTGGGCATGGTGCTGTTCTTCGTCTGCGGGGTTGGGCTGTACGTCGGCTTGGTGCTGCTCGACAACCAGCACCTCGTCACCCGTAACCAGGGCCTGCAACAGTGGACCGAACGCTTGTGCAGCCGCATGCCACGCTCGGCGCCGGAATGCCAGGCCCCTGCGACCCACGCGCAGTGGTATGGCCAGGAGGCCAAGCAATGAATCCGAAATGGTTGTTACCCATCGGCCTGGTGCTGGGCCTGGGATTGCTCGGGGTTGCCGGCGCCACCAAGCCGCTGCAACGCGTGCAGTTGTGGCTGGACCAGCGCGACAGTCCCTACACCGCCACGGCCAGTGCGCTGGCACCGATTATTGACTGCGTGAACCGTATCGACCGGAATACGCGCCTGGCCTACTACCGCATGCAATCGCCACAGCCTGAAACGCCCAACCAGGATAAGTTCGGCGACCGTGACGAACCTGAACCGAGGCATATCCAGGCGGCCGTCTGCTCGCAGCTGTACACGCTCAAACTGCAGCGCCAGCAGCCCGGCAGCCATTTGCTTGAGCTCGCCACGACCTATGCCGACAAGCTGAATTCATTCACATCCCTGGCGGACATGGTCGAGCCAGTACAGACCAATGGCATGCCGCCGAACGTGCGGCAAATGGTAGCGCAAGCCATGAACAATAGCCTGAAAGGGCAATTGGACCAGCGGGGCGAAGACTACCTGAAGGCATCTGCCGCGTTGCGCAACCTCTTGGAAGAGGAAGACATCCGTGTGCGCCCCGCCCAACTGGCACTGCTGGAATCACGGTTTGGCCGGGACCTGCATTGGCACCTGCTCAACCATATGATCGCGGCCCGCCAGGCAGTGAACCAGATCGACAAGGGCGTGCGCGACGCCAGCCTGACGCCGCAACAACTGCTCAGCCTGATCGATACGCTGCAACAGGCCAGCGACGCCAGCCAGGCCTTCCTGGTAAAAATGCCGCGCGATAAGCGCGAGGAAGAGGCCATTCACCTCTGGTACGCCACCCGCTCCTCCGCCGACGACTACCTCAAGGCATTGCGCACCCTGCACCAGGACTGGCTGGACCACGCCACGCCGCAGCGACTGAGTGGCGATTACTCCCTTGTCACCCGTCGCTACGACATCCTGCTCAGCTTCTACAACCGGCCGGCGAGGAACGTGTATTAGGCGCTAGTGCTTTTTCAGCTTCAGGAACGACTGGTGCAGGTCCGACGCCCAGCCATCGATCACGCCTTTCACGTCGTCGGCCTTCATCACCTGCGAGTCATTGGCCAGTGGCTTGCCGGTGCCTTTGCGCACCACCTGGGCAATCACCTTGCCACTTGAACCGTCGAGAAACTGCGCCTCGGTGCCCAGGGTGGTTTCCTGATCCCGGATGCCGGTGCCAGTGCTCACCGCCGCCGCGACCAGCGCCACCGGGACGAATTCATAGGGCTTGAGGCCTTCGGTCTTGCTGCTCACGGCGGTGATCGCCGCACGCACCACGATCACGCCGGGGCCAGGACCGTTGGCCAGGGGCAGGGATTTTTCCAGTTCCCGCTTGAGCGCCTGGTTGTAGTAAGTGTTGATGCCGTTGAGGGTACTGTCGGGGATTTTCGTGGTGGCCTGGGGCTTGGGGTAGAACTGGGTCGGCTCGATGTACACCGCCGTGTAGCGGCTCAGGTCCAGCTTGGGATCGACCCAGCGCATCACCTCGGCACCCGAGGGGGACTTGGCTTCCCTGAGCTGGCTGTAGTCCGAGAGAAAGCCGGAGTACTCATCCGGTTGTGTGACCTTGCTGGCACAACCGGTCATGGCGATCGACGCCACGCACAGCGTACTGATCATTAGCCTTCGTTTCATCATTGAACTCCCTGGCGATCATCATCGAGACATGGAGCTGTAGGTATAGCCAATCCTGGCCAATTCGCCTTATTTCCAGCGTCTGTATGACAGACCTGCCGACCCTGTAGGCGCCGGCTTGCCAGGGATGATCGTCAACGATAACGCGTACTATCAGCCACGTTCGCGTGGAATCAGGCTCTGCAACTGCGAGGCGAGGAAGTTGGCGTCGAAGCCAAAGGTGTCCGGGTCTTTCAGGCCGTTGGTTTTCTTCCACAGCCAGTCGTTTTTGTCCGCGGGCAACACCAATGACACGCTGCCATGCCGTGCAGCAGTCAAGCCGATGACCGACACGGAGATCAACCCGCCCGCCCCCATCACATCCGGTACGAATTCAACCGGTTTGCCGGTGATCTGCACGGTCAGTTTTTCGGTCTTGAAGGTCGACGCTTCCACCGGCACGCTCGGGCCACTGGCGACATAGGCCTCGCGGCGCACCTCCAGCAACCCCACCGTCTTCACCCGCTCAAGCCATTGCTCGATCTGCCCGAACAACTCATCGAGCTTTTGCGCCCAGCGGGCAGACTGCACATCGAATTGCTGCTTTTTATGCGCTTCGCTGTCGGCGTAATGACGAAGCATCTCGCCCAATTGCTGTACATCGTCCATTGCGGAGTTCCTTGGGTGAGCCAGGTTGCGAAGCCTGATCATGGCAGATGCGCTGCCTCTGCGTATGATTAACGCCCGCACGCCTCATGCCGGTTGCCCCGCTTACAGCCCGGTGCGCTGTGGTTGCCCTGGGCACCGCCGAGGGTGACGTGGCACCACTCGCTGCCATTTCTATCGACACCCAAGATGCCGACAGGGTTGGCCGCGCGCCAGGGCGCAGCTTCTACGGGGCGACTATGCGCTTGCAGCGCAGTGCATTGAAGATTCAGGTGGGTGGATATAAACCGGATCAGATGGGCCAGAAGCAGCGATTTCAGGCCAAATAAACTGATCCGCAACAATGAAGTTTTTCTGAGCCTGTTTTGTTTTACCCACGCTTCCTACAGTGCCGCCACTTGGAACCGTGGGAGGACTGAGCATGAGCACCGCAACAACCGGGCAGGCCTACAACTACAAGGTCGTGCGCCAATTCGTGATCGCTACCATCGTCTGGGGCGTGGTGGGCATGGCCATGGGCGTGTGGATCGCCTCGCAACTGGTCTGGCCCGAGATGAACCTGGACCTGCCCTTGACCACCTTTGGCCGCCTGCGGCCCTTGCACACCAGCCTGGTGATCTTCGGTTTTGCCGGCAGCGCACAGTTTGCCGCCAGCTATTACGCGGTACAGCGCACTTGCCAGGTGCGGTTGTTTTCCGACCGCCTGGCTGCGTTTACCTTCTGGGGCTGGCAGTCAGTCATCCTGATCATGTTGATCAGCTTGCCGCTGGGCTACACCACCACCAAGGAGTACGCCGAGATCGAGTTCTCCGGCGCCGTGTGGATGGCGGTGGTGTGGGTGGCGTATGCCATCGTGTTTTTCACCACCGTGGTGCGGCGCAAGACCCGGCATATCTACGTGGGCAACTGGTTTTTCGGCGCGTTCATTCTGGTGATCGCCATGCTGCATGTGGTCAATCACCTGGCGATTCCGGTGGACTGGTTCAAGTCCTACCCGGTGTATTCCGGCGCGACAGATGCCATGGTGCAGTGGTGGTACGGGCATAACGCGGTAGGGTTTTTCCTGACCACAGGCTTTTTGGGGATGATGTACTACTTCGTGCCCAAACAAGTCGGACGCCCGGTGTACTCCTATCGCCTGTCCATCGTGCACTTCTGGGCGCTGATCACCCTGTACATCTGGGCTGGCCCGCACCATTTGCACTACACCGCGCTGCCGGACTGGGCGCAGTCCCTGGGCATGGCGATGTCGCTGATCTTGCTGGCGCCCAGCTGGGGCGGGATGATCAATGGCATGATGACCTTGTCCGGCGCCTGGCATAAATTGCGCACTGACCCGATCCTGCGTTTCCTGGTGTTGTCGCTGGCGTTCTACGGCATGTCGACGTTCGAGGGCCCGATGATGGCAATCAAGACGGTCAATGCCCTCTCCCACTACACCGACTGGACCATCGGCCACGTCCACGCCGGCGCACTGGGCTGGGTGGCGATGATCACTTTTGGTTCGCTGTACCACATGATCCCCAAAGTATTCGGCCGCGAGCAAATGCACAGCGTGCCGCTGATCAACCTGCACTTCTGGCTGGCGACCATCGGCACGGTGCTGTACATCGCCTCGATGTGGGTCAACGGCATTACCCAAGGCCTGATGTGGCGGGCAGTCAACGATGACGGCACCCTCACCTACTCGTTTGTCGAGGCCTTGCAGGCCAGCCACCCCGGGTTTGTAGTGCGCTTTGCCGGAGGTGTGTTCTTTCTCACCGGGATGCTGCTGATGGCCTACAACACTTGGCGTACGGTGCGGGTCGCAGACCTGAACATGGCCCAGCTTGACGCCAGGATCGCCTGAGATGTGGAGCCTGCTGATGGTGGTGTGCCTGTATGGCGCAGTGGAGTACTGCCTGCATGGCCAGTGCGACAAGAGCCTGGAGGATGCCAGCCTGATCCCCTTTGCCGATGACCCGGAAGTGGCGCGGCGCGTGGAGTTGGCGACCGGCAAGCAGGTCAACGCGGTGGCGCCGCAAGCGCCGAGGCCAGGCTGGGTCAACCAGGACATGTGAACTGCACCGGTCATTTCGCCGCTAACTGCGTATGACTAATCCACGGCTGGTGCGTAAGGTGAGGCGACTTTCCTTGTCAGGAGCTTCGCATGCGCACCATCGGCCTTATCGGCGGCATGAGCTGGGAATCCAGCGCCGAGTACTACCGCATCATCAACCAGCGCGTGCGCGACCAGCTTGGGCCGCTGCGCTCGGCGCAACTGTTGATGTACAGCGTGGATTTTGGCCCAGTGGAACAGGCCCAGCATGCCGGTCGCTGGGACGACACCGCGCTGATCCTCGAAGATGCCGCGCGCCGCCTGCAGGCGGGGGGCGCCGAGTGCGTGGTGCTGTGTACCAACACCATGCACCTTGTGGCGCCGCGTATAGAAGCGGCGGTGTCGATTCCGTTCCTGCACATCGCGGATGCAGCCGGTGCGGCGGCCGTGGAAGCCGGCACGCTCACGGTTGGCCTGCTCGGCACCGCGTTCACCATGGAGCAGGATTTCCTCAAATCGCGCCTGGCCGCCCAGGGCCTGACCGTGCTGGTGCCCGAGGTGGACGAACGCCAGGCCGTGCACCGGATCATCTATGAGGAATTGTGTGTCGGCGTGATCAGCGCTGCCTCACGCAAGGTGTACCAAGGGGTGATCGAATCCCTGGCCGCACGCGGGGCCCAGGCGATCATCCTGGGTTGCACGGAAATCAGCCTGCTGATCAAGCCCGAACACAGCGACCTGCCGCTGCTGGACACCACCGAGCTGCATGCGCAGGCTGCGGTGGCGTTTGCCTTGCAGGACTAAGCGGACTTGCGCAGGCGGGCCATGCTCACGGTGTCGACAAACCGGCCGTCACGCAGGGCGTAATCGCGCAATACGCCTTCGACCTCGAAGCCGAATTTACGGTACAGCGCCTGCGCCGCCTCGTTGTCGGCGTATACCGTGAGTTCTACCCGGCGCAGGTTCATCCAGTTGTCGGCCACGTCCAGCGCGGCCGACAACAGCCGCGAGCCGACGCCCTTGCCCTGCCACGCGGTCGCCACGCCCATACCGAACGAACCGACGTGGGCCTGACGCACACGCAGGTACTGTTCCAGGCCCAGCTGGCCGATCACCTCACCACCGTGCACAGCCACCAGCTGTAGCCGCCGTTCGTTGTCCTGGACCAGCCTGTTACGCCACGCCTCCACCGACTGGAAAGGCATTTGCAGCACCTGACGGCACACGGCCGGTTCGTTATAGAGCGCCGCGACTCCTTCAAGGTGGGCCTCGGTAAAGCGCTGGATCACGATAGCGGGTTCAGGTGCGTGCATTGTGTTTCATCCTTTGAAAGACAAGTGGCCGGCCAGTGTAGGGGGCGTTGTCGTCCGATGGCTAGGGGGCTGTATGGGTCGACCACAGCGCCGGCCAATCACCCGAAGCCACTCCGGTGCAGCGCGGCATCATGCGGAACTCGCTGAGCCGCAAGCGCTCGCCGTCAAATACCCAGGACCCTGTGCCGCCGCAGTCACCGATCCCACGCAGCTTATAGAAATAGCTCAGGGTGCCGGTGGCTTCGTCATACCACACTGAGCCCTGCAGCGCGGCGCCATCCAAGGGCAGCGGCTGTATGGCAAGGCTGGTTTCGTCGTAGGGCGCCTGCCGTTTACGGCTGTTGACGTCGTACTCACAGTTGTAGGCTGCACAGTCATAACGCACCACCGTTATTGCCTGTTGCGCCGTCAGCGCCCCAGCCGTTGCCTCGGGTTCTCCCTCCTCCGGCCTAACCGCCTGCAACGCAGCGGCCATCAGGCTCGCCTGCTCTTGGGTGGTCAGGGCGGGGGGTGCAACAAACTTGCGCAGTACCGGCGTCGACATACGCGGCGGCACGTCACTGGCCGCGCCCTTGCCTGTTCGGGCCAGGGCCGTCACGTTATCCACCCGCCCCTGTACCGCGTCCATCAACAGCAGCGAAGCACTCAGCCCGCTCAGCGACACGTGCGCCTGCTCATCACCCGGCAACTGCAAACGCTGCCCGTTGCGCAGACGCTGCAACCAGCGACGCGCCGCAGCGTCCTCGATCACACCGTAAGACTGCACCTCGGGATCACCGCCCTGGTCGTCCAGCTCGACGTGCAGATCCCGGGTCAATTCCAGACCAAGGGGCTTACCGTCCAGCAGCAAGGTGGAAAGGTCGACGTCCTGACCTCGATGATCAAAGCGCAGACGCAAATAGCCCTCTGGCCCAGCCTGATGCCAGAGGTGCAATGTCAGCGAGCTGTAGTCCTCTTCATCCACGCCACTGGGCGCGCTGAGCGCATGACAATTGCGCAGGTTGTCGCAACCGACCACCCACTGCTTGATCTCGCGCAGCAGCGGCACGGTTTCAGCGGGCGTTTGGGCGAAGGTTGGGGCAGCGGCGCTGGTGAGTAACAGGGCCAGGAATGCAGGGCGAAGCATCGGGACTCTCCGTGTCAAAAAGGCGCGGATTGTCCCATGTTCGCGCTTGCGCGTCAGCGCTTACTGGCGATGCGCCACAGCCGCGCAATATCGGCTGCGCGTTCGCTGAGCAAACGCGGTGCTTCGCTGCACGCTTGCTCCAGGCTCATCGGCCCGGATGGCAACGCGAAAGCCGCGTCTACGGCATGGGCGTACATCTGCTCGTAACCCTCGCCCAATGTGCCGGCAATCACAATGACGGGCACCTGATGTTGCTGGGCGATACGCGCCACGCCGAACGGGGTTTTGCCGCGCAGGGTCTGGGCGTCGAACCGGCCTTCGCCGGTGATTACCAGGTCGGCGCCACGGACGGCTTCGTCCAGGCCGACCAGTTCGGCTACCACATCAACGCCGGCACGGAACTGCGCGCCCAGGAAGGCCTTGGCGGCGAAGCCCAGGCCGCCGGCGGCGCCGCTGCCGGGTTCGTCGCGTACATCTTTGGGCAAGACGTTAGCGCAATGATCGGCGAAGTGGCCAAGGGCGGCGTCCAGTTGCTGGACTTGCTCGGGACTCGCGCCTTTTTGCGGGCCGAAAATCGCCGAGGCACCGTGGGGGCCGCACAGCGGGTTGTTGACGTCCGCGGCGATGTCGAAGCGCACCTGGCTCAGGCGTGGGTCGAGTTGATCAAGTTTGATATCGGCCAGGCGCGCCAGGGCCAGGCCGCCAGCTGGCAGCGGCTGGCCTTCGGCGTCGAACAGCTGCACGCCGAGCGCTTGCATCGCGCCTGCGCCGCCATCGTTGGTGGCACTGCCGCCAATCGCCAGGATGATGCGTTCAGCGCCAGCATCCAGAGCCGCGCGGATCAGTTCGCCGGTGCCATAGGTGCTGGTCTTGCACGCATCGCGCTGCCCTGGCGGTACCAACTGCAGGCCGCTCGCCTCAGCCATTTCGATGATTGCGGTGTGGCTGTCGGCCAACCAGCCCCAATGCGCTTCGACCGCTGCACCGAGCGGGCCGCACACCGTCTGGTGACGCAACTGGCCATTGCACGCCGCAAGCACCGACTCCACCGTGCCTTCACCGCCATCCGCCATCGGGCACTGGATCAATTGTGCATCCGGCCAGACCTGGGCCAACCCGGCGGCAATGGCCTGGGCGACGCCTTCGGCGCTCAGGCTGTCCTTGAACGAGTCGGGGGCGATGATGATTTTCATGGGCTTTCTCCGGTTTTTATAACGCCCATGCTGCCAGTTGGCACCGCCGCTGACGCCGGTCCGATGCACAAGTCCGGATGAGCTTTGTTGTTCATTCCGACAAAGATTGGGGCAACAATTGCACGCCGAGGTACAACGCCAGCATGCCATCCAGGGTCAATGGGTCGACACCGCTGAGTTCGGCAATGCGCTCCATGCGGTAGCGCAGGCTGTTGCGGTGAATGCCCAGGGCATCGGCGCAGGCCTGGCTTTGCCCGTCGTGATCGCACCAACTGCGCAGCGTTGCCAGCAGTTGGCCGTTGCCATCCTTGGCCAGCACTTTACGCAGGGGGTTGAGCAGCTCGTCGAGGGCATCGTCGTTGCGATGGCGCCAGAGCATCACTGGCAGGCGATAGCGGTTCAGGGTCAACAGCCGTGACTGCGGCAACACATCGCGGCCATAAGCAAGCAGATCGCCCACGCGGCGATAGCAACGACGCAGCCCCGCCAGCCCATCCGCCTGGCCACCGACGGCAACGCGCAGGATATTCCAACCGTGGCCTTCAAGTTTTTCCAGCAGCCGTGGGTTGTCGACCTGCACCGCCGCCGGCCGGCACCACAGCAAGGAATATTGCGCCGAGCTGACGCACCAGCTGTCCGGATAACGCGAGGTCAGCCAAGCGCTCAAGGCTTCCGCCGATTGCCCCGCGCCCAGTTCGAACAGGTACGGCGTACGCGCCATCTGCGGCTTTAGCCCCAGTTGCTGGGCCTCGTCCACCAGGCGCGGCGAATCGCCGGTTTCGGCCAGCAGCAGGGCCAGCAGGTCATCACAGCGCTGGCGTCGCCATTGCTGCTCGGCCTGTTGGTGGCGGTGACTCACCAGCATTTCGGCGGTCATGCGCACGAGTTCGGCGTAGGTGCGCAGGCCTTCCGGCTCGCCGGTAATGCCAAGCACGCCGATCAGGCGGCCGTCATGCAGCAATGGCAGGTTGATGCCTGGCTGCACGCCCTTGAGGTGCTTGGCGGTCTGGCCATCGATTTCCACTACGCGGCCATTGGCGAGCACCAGTTGCGCGCCTTCATGGCGGGTGTTGATACGCTCAGGCTCGCCGCTGCCGAGTATCAGGCCCTGGCTGTCCATGACGTTGACGTTGTAGGGCAGGATCGCCATGGTGCGATCGACGATATTCTGCGCCAAGTCATGATCCAGCTCGAACATGGGGCTAATTTCCTAGAAAGCGATGGGTTGTTCATCAGCACAGCGCAATAGCTGCTTCACTGTGCGCAAGCACAAAGACAGCGGCGTGCCAGGTGGTCGAGACTCTTTGGGCGATCAACGTTACCTTCGCATCGCAAAAAATCATAATAAAGAGAGACTCCCATGTCACAGAGCGCCGCAGCCACACTGGCCACCGATGACGATAAAAACGCCATCTACAAGCGCATTACCCTGCGCCTGATCCCCTTCATTTTCATCTGCTATCTGTTCAACTACCTCGACCGGGTAAACGTTGGCTTTGCCAAGTTACAGATGCTAGATGCACTCAAATTCAGCGAAACCGTGTACGGCCTTGGTGCCGGGATCTTCTTTATCGGCTACGTGCTGTGCGGCGTGCCGAGCAACCTGGCGCTGACCAAGTTCGGTCCACGGCGCTGGATTGCGTTGATGATGATCGTCTGGGGCACGCTGTCCACCTGCCTGCTGTTCGTCACCACGCCGACGCATTTCTACACCCTGCGCCTGTTTACCGGTGCCGCCGAAGCCGGCTTCTTCCCTGGCGTGGTGCTGTACCTCTCGCAGTGGTTCCCGACGTTCCGCCGTGGGCGGATCATGGCGCTGTTCATGTCGGCCATCCCGGTGTCCGGCCTGCTGGGCAGCCCGTTTTCCGGCTGGATCCTCAACCACTTCGCGGCCGGCCAAGGCGGCCTGGCCGGTTGGCAGTGGATGTTCCTGCTGCAAGGTATCCCGACCGTGATCCTGGGCGCCCTCGCCTACTTCCTGCTCAGTGACAGCTTTGCCAATGCCAAGTGGCTCAAGCCCCACGAGCGTGCGGTCCTGGAAGCCGACCAGGCGACCGACCTGGCCAACAAGCCGAAAACCACCACCGATTCGCTCGCCGAAGTGTTCAAGAACCCGGCGATCTGGGCGTTCGGCCTGATCTACTTCTGCATCCAGAGCGGCGTGTACGCGATCAACTTCTGGCTGCCGTCGATCATCAAGAACCTGGGGTTCAGCGATAACCTGGTGATTGGCTGGCTCAGTGCGATCCCCTATCTGCTGGCGGCGGTGTTCATGTTGCTGGTGGGGCGTTCCGCCGACTTGCGCAAAGAGCGTCGCTGGCACTTGGTGGTGCCGATGTTGATGGGCGCTATCGGCCTGGTGATTGCGGTGAACTTCGCCACCACCCCGGCGATTGCAATCCTCGGCCTGACCATCGCCACCATGGGCGCACTGACCGGCCTGCCAATGTTCTGGCCGGTGCCCACCGCCATGCTCAGTGCCGGCGCGGCAGCAGGTGGCCTGGCGTTGATCAACTCCATGGGCCAAATGGCCGGCTTCCTCAGCCCGTACATCGTCGGCTTTGTGAAGGATGCCACCGGGTCCACGGATGTGGCGCTATACCTGCTGGCAGCGGTGATCGTCGCCGGTAGCGTATTGGCGCTGCGAATGACCCGTACCCTCAAGGCGTAACCTTGCCCTGTAGGCGCCGGCTTGCCGGCGATGGTAGAGGCGTCTACACAACACTGTGGCAACCATGGTAACCACGATGCGAAGCGAGTCGCTCTTGATCTTGATGTTGCCTTTGATCTTAGGCGCCCCGTCAAACACGCTGGCCGGAATTCGACAGGGATTTGGGGGGTAAACCGGCAGGGATGCCGGTTTAGCCGCCCCGCGCCATGGATGGCGCGTGGCGGCGGCCCCCCAAATCCCTGGCGGATTACGGGCACACCGAGCCTAGGCGAGGTGCCGAGTGTTGGGGCAAGAGCCCTTTGCTTACTTTGGGGCTTTTCCAAAGTGAGCCGCCGTAAGGGCGGAACCAATAGAAGCCTTTACCTAAATAACGGATATGTACCCGATCAGATCCAGCATCCAGGTCGGCTGTGAGGCCGCCTTCGCAGGCAAGCCAGCTCCCACATTTGGATTGCGGTGTGCCAGTTAGATTGTGGTCGGCTGTTAGGTCGCCATCGCTGGCAAGCCAGCTCCTACAGTTAGATCGAGGGGTGATAGTTAGATTGTGGTCGGTTGTTAGGCCGCCTTCGCAGGCAAGCCAGCTCCCACATTTGGATTGCGGGGTGACAGTTAGATTGTGGTCGGCTGTTAGGCCGTCTTCGCAGGCAAGCCAGCTCCTACAGTTAGATCGCGGGGTGATAGTTAGATTGTGGTCGGCTGTCAGGCCGCCTTCGCAGGCAAGCCAGCTCCTACAGTTAGATCGAGGGGTGATAGGTAGATTGTGGTCGTCCATACGAGCGCTGGCGGGAGCAAGATCCCTCGCCACAGGTCCAGCGCCGTACTCAGAACTGTATAGATACCTATGCCCTGAAGGCCTACCCCTCAGCCGGCGCCGACAATTACGTCAGAGCAAACCGCCGCCGTCGATGTCAATCACGGCACCAGTCATGAAGCCATTCTCCATGGCCAGCACATACCCCGCCGCGACCTCATGCGCCTGACCCACGCGCCCGACCGGCAATGCGCCGCCCGCCTTGGCGAACATCGCCAGGCGCTGTTCTTGCGCCAAGCCTGCATACGCCGGCGTATCGATGACCCCCGGGCTGATCACGTTGACCCGACGCGGTGCCAGCTCCTTCGCCAACTGCTTGCCCAACGCTTCAGTCGCCGCGTTGATACCCGTCTTGATGAACTGGCCCGGCGCCAATTTACGTCCCAGTTGCCCAGAGGTCAGGCTGATGCTGCCGTGTTCGTCCAAAAATGGCAGCGCCAGTTGAATCGCCCGCAGCGAGCCCCAGAGCTTCACATTGAAATTTTCCTGGGCCTCGTTCAGGTCGGTCTCGACCAGCGGCTTGGCACGCACGCTGGGGCCGGAGGTGTAGACCAGATGGTCAAAGCGCCCCACGGTCTCGAACAGGCGCTGCAGAGAACCCGCATCAGTGACATCCACCGGTTCGCTGCGCAGGCCATTTTCCACGCCAGACACCAAGCGCCGCCCGGCCAATACCACCTGTGCGCCCCGCGCGGCCGCAGCCTTGGCCACGGCGGCACCGATACCACTGCTGCCGCCGATCACGATGACGGTTTTGCCGTTGAGGGAAGTAGTCATGGGGAAATTCCTGAGTGAGAAAATGAGCGTTCATCTTCACAGCTTGGCAATCGGCGAAAAATCCCGGTAAAACGACAAGATCTTTAAAGGATTTTTACAAATGAGCTCGACCCTCGACCTAGAAGTCTTCGTGCGCACCGCCGACACCGGCAGCCTGTCTGCCGCCGCACGCGGGCTCGGCCTGACCCCGGCCGCCGCCAGTATCGCCCTCAAGCGCCTGGAAACCCGCCTGGGTATTCGCCTGCTGGCACGCTCCACCCGCAGCATGCGCCTGACCGAGGAAGGTCGGCGCTACCTCGAGAGCGTGCGCGTCGCGCTGGAAGCCCTGTCCGAGGGCGAACAGGCGATCAGGCAACAGGGCCAGAGCCTCAGCGGCTTGCTGCAACTGGCGGCGCCCTCGGATTTCGGGCGCAATGTGTTGCTGGGCTGGCTGGATGAATTCAAGCTCGAACACCCGAATATCCGCCTGCAATTGCTGCTCAACGACAGCAATGCCGACCTGTTCCGCGACACGGTCGACATCGCCCTGCGGTTTGGCGTGCCAAGGGATTCCAGCCTGGTGGCGCTGCCGGTGGTGCCCGATCACCACCGCATCCCCTGTGCCAGCCCGGCTTACCTGGCGCGCCATGGCCCCCCCCTCGCTCCGGCTGACCTGGCGCAGCACAACACCCTGCGCTACATGCGCCAGGGCCGGGCCAACAACACCTGGTATTTCCGCCAGGGCACAGTGCTGCAGGAGGTCGAGGTGTCGGGCGATTACCTCAGCGATGACGGTGAAATCGTGCGGCGCTGGGCGTTGGCCGGTCACGGAATCGCCTATAAGGCCAATCTGGACATTGCCCAAGACATCAAGGCCGGTCGACTGGTGCCCTTGCTGCCGGATTGGCAAGGCGAACCCACGCCCTTCAACCTGATGTGCCCTCACCGCCTGCAAGTGTCGGAACGCGTGAAGGTGCTGCATCGCTTTTTACAGCAGCGTTGCCAGACATTACTGAGCCCATGAAGAAACGCGCGCAGGGCTTGTCCCAGAGCGGCTGAGTCTGGTATTGCATGGGTACATTTCCCGCCTTGAGGAGTTATCCATGATTTACCGCACATTGGGCCAGTCCGGGTTGAAGGTGAGTGCCTTGACCCTGGGCACCATGATGTTTGGCGAACAGACCAACACCGAGGACTCGCTGCGCATCATCGACAAGGCCTGGGACCAGGGCATCAATTTCATCGACACGGCGGACGTCTACACCGGCGGTCGCTCCGAGGAAATAGTCGGCGAAGCCATTGTGCGCAATCGCCAGGATTGGGTGGTGGCGTCCAAGGTCGGCATCGGCCCGGTGGACGGTTTGCCCAACCGCAGCGGCTTGAGCCGCAAGCGCATTTTTAACGCGCTGGAGGCCAGCCTGACCCGCCTCGATACCGACTACCTGGACATCTATTACCTGCACCGTGAAGACCACAACACGCCGCTGGAAGTAACGGTATCGGCGATTGGCGACCTGATCCGCCAGGGCAAGATCCGCTACTGGGGCCTGTCCAACTATCGCGGTTGGCGCATCGCCGAGGTGATTCGTGTGGCCGAGCGCCTGGGCGTCGACAAACCGGTGATCAGCCAGCCGTTGTACAACATCGTCAACCGCCAGGCCGAAGTGGAACAGATCACCGCGGCAGCCGCCTACGGCCTGGGTGTGGTGCCTTACAGCCCACTGGCCCGCGGCGTGCTCAGTGGTAAATACGCCCCGGACGTTACCCCTGAAGCCGGCAGCCGCGCGGCGCGCCAGGACAAACGCATCCTGGAAACCGAATGGCGCGTGGAATCGTTGCGCATTGCCCAGCAGATCCAGCAGTACACCCAAGGTCGTGGCGTCGGGATCGTCGAGTTTGCGATTGCCTGGGTACTGAACAACTCGGCGGTCAGTTCGGCGATTGTCGGGCCGCGTACCGAGGCGCAGTGGGATGCCTATATGGGTGCACTGGAGGTGAAGATCAGCGCCGAAGATGAGGCGTTTATCGATTCGTTGGTGACGCCGGGGCATTCATCCACGCCGGGGTTCAATGATGTGGGGCATTTCGTCTCCGGTCGCATACCACGCGCATAACCCCTCCACTTTGTAGGAGCGAGCTTGCTCGCTCCTACAAAAGGTTGCGAGAAATTCTCCTGAAAAACGCCCCAAAACAGCGCAACCCTCTCCCGCCAAAAGCTCCATAATCCCCTCATCTTTTGTATCAACGGTTTTCGCGAGGACAGTGTGTCTAAAGGTGTTGTGTTATCGGTCTTGGCCTCGGTGTTGTTTGCCGTGATGTATTACTTCACATCATTGCTCACGCCCTTGAGCGGCCTGGAAATTTTCGGCTGGCGCATGTTGCTTACGGTGCCGTGCATGACCGTCTTCATGATCGTCAGTGGCGAATGGCGGCGCGTGTGGGAACTGGTGCGCATGCTGGCGGACAGCCCGCGCCTGATTGCCGGCGTGTTGCTGTCATCCGCGTTGCTCGGCGTACAGCTGTGGCTGTTCATGTGGGCGCCACTGAATGGGCGCAGCCTGGATGTGTCGGTGGGTTACTTCCTGTTGCCACTGACCATGGTGCTGACCGGGCGTCTCGTGTGGGGTGAACAACTGTCCTATCTGCAACGGATCGCCGTGTTTTTTGCCGCCCTCGGTGTACTCAACGAGTTGTACCAGGCGGGTGGATTCTCCTGGGCAACGCTGGTGGTGATCATTGGGTACCCGGTTTATTTCATCGTGCGCAAATACCTCAAGACCGACCACCTGGGCGGGCTCTGGCTGGACATGGCGCTGATGCTGCCGGTGGCGTGGTGGTTTGTGCAAAGTGGCGAGCAAGGCTTTTCGGTGATGGATGCGCACCCGAAACTGTATGCATTGATACCGATGCTGGGCCTGATCAGTGCATCAGCGCTGGTGAGCTATATCATCGCCAGCCGTTTACTGGCGTTCAGTCTGTTTGGCTTGCTCAGTTATGTGGAGCCTGTGTTGTTGCTAGGCGTGGCATTGATCCTGGGTGAAGGGATCAAGGGCGGCGAATGGTTGACCTATATCCCGATTTGGCTGGCGGTGATGGTGCTGGTGTTTGAAGGTTTCAAGCACTTGGTCCGCCAACGCAAAGCCTGATGCGCAGGCGATAAAAAGCCCGGCCGGGGTCACCCTCGGCCGGGCTTTTTTACGTTTAGTCGGCGGTCAATACACCACGACGCACCTGGTCACGTTCGATGGACTCGAACAACGCCTTGAAGTTGCCCTCACCAAACCCATCATCGCCCTTGCGCTGGATGAATTCGAAGAACACCGGGCCCATCAGGGTTTCCGAGAAGATTTGCAGCAGCAGGCGCTTGTCGCCTTCGATAGACGAGCCGTCCAGCAGAATACCGCGTGCCTGCAACTGATCCACCGGCTCGCCGTGGTTCGGCAGGCGGCCTTCGAGCATTTCATAGTAGGTGTCCGGCGGCGCGGTCATGAAGCGCATGCCGATCTTCTTCAACGCATCCCAGGTCTTGACCAGGTCGTCAGTGAGGAAGGCCACGTGTTGGATGCCCTCGCCGTTGAACTGCATCAGGAACTCTTCGATCTGCCCAGCGCCCTTTGACGATTCTTCGTTCAGCGGGATGCGGATCATGCCATCCGGTGCACTCATGGCCTTGGAGGTCAGGCCGGTGTATTCGCCCTTGATGTCGAAGTAACGCGCTTCACGGAAATTGAACAGCTTCTCGTAGAAGTTGGCCCAGTAGACCATGCGGCCGCGATAGACGTTGTGGGTCAGGTGGTCGATGACCTTAAGGCCCGCACCCTGCGGGTTGCGCTCGACGCCTTCGAGGTACACGAAGTCGATATCGTAGATCGAGCTGCCTTCGCCGAAACGGTCGATCAGGTACAGCGGCGCGCCACCAATGCCTTTGATCGCCGGCAGGTTCAGCTCCATCGGGCCGGTTTCGATGTGGATCGGCTGGGCACCCAGTTCCAGGGCGCGGTTGTAGGCTTTTTGCGAGTCCTTGACGCGGAACGCCATGCCGCACACCGACGGGCCATGTTCCGCCGCAAAGTAGGAGGCGATGCTGTTGGGTTCGTTGTTGAGGATCAGGTTGATCTCGCCCTGGCGGTACAGGTGCACATTCTTGGAGCGGTGGGTCGCGACCTTGGTGAAGCCCATGATCTCGAAGATCGGCTCCAGGGTGCCCGGGGTCGGCGACGCGAATTCGATAAATTCAAAGCCCATCAGGCCCATTGGGTTTTCGTATAGATCTGCCATGGTGGCACCTCATCATTCTTGTAATAAATACTGAATTAATTGCGAGCAAGGATGAGGTTGGAGGGCGGCGCACAGGAAAGGCCTCGCACGCTGCGGGCGAGGAAGTCACCAAAGATGAGGGGGGAGCCGAGTAGCTTCATGGGGGCATCAGTCTCTGACGGCTTAGGCTTGCGTGAGCGCAAGTCCATATTCTTGTATGCGTAAATCGATTCTACACAGCGTAACAGTGTTTGTCCGTAGTCTTATCAAATCCCCATTGCCCTGGCAGGCGCAAGAGGTTTGTTGCACAGGTAGATGCCCAGCAGGATCACCGCCCCGCCAATCAGCATGGGCAGGGTCAATTGCTCGCCCAGCAGCAAGGCGCCACAGATCACCGCCGTGAGCGGGTTGAGCGCGATAAAGACCCCGGAGCGCGTCGCGCCGATACGCCGGATGCCATCGTAATAGCCGATATAGGCCAGTGCCGAACCCAGTACGCCCAGGTACATAAGGCTCAGTGCCTGGGGCCAATGCAGGCTGCCGATAGCCTCCAGGCTGAACCGGCCCATGCCCAGCGTGGTGAGGAAGAGCATCAGGGTGCCCAGTAGTATGGACCAGGTGACCGTCTGCAGCGGGCCAAGGCTCTGGTTCAAACCTCGGGAAAACAGCGAGTAGACGCCCCACCCTGCTACGCACCCGAAGATCAGCACGTCCCCACGCCAAGCGTTGGCTTGTGCGTTCAATACCTGTGGGTTACGGCTGACGATCACCGTGGCTGCGCCCGCCAAGCACACTGCAATGCCCATGATTTTGCTGGCTCCCAGGCGCTCCTTGAACAGCCACCAGGACGCCAGGCCGATCACTGCCGGGTTCAACGCCACAATCAATGAGGCCCGCGACGCGTTGATGTAATGCAACCCATAGAAGAAACACAGGTTGTAGAAAAAGATGCCGAAAAAACCCAGCACCGCCAACTGCCCCATCTGCCGCAGGTTTGGACGCGACAAGGGTATGCGCGCAAGTCCCATGAACCCCAGCAAGGCCAGGCTCGCCAGCCCAAACCGCAGGCTGGCCGCCAGCAACGGGTCGAGTGCCCCGCTCAAAAAGCGACCGGCTACGAACGTGCCGCCCCAGATCATGGTGACAGTGGCCAACTTTATGTAAGTGATGCGATCCGACGAAGAATGCACGGGCAGAGGCTCTAGTGGCTTGAGGACTTTGGCATTCTTCTGGTAATACAGCGTCATCGTAAAATGAGTGATTACTCATGACCCTGACCCAATTGGAAATATTCTCACTGGTTGCCGAACTGCAAGGCTTTACCAGCGCCGCCCACCGCCTCGGGATCAGCCAATCGGCGGTCTCCCATGCGATCAAAGGCCTCGAGCAGGAACTGGGGGTGGCATTGTTCCGCCGCCACCAGGCCCAGGTGGAGCTCAGTGATATTGGCAAGCAGTTGCTGGGACGCGCCCGGGCAATGCTGGGCTTGGCCAATACCCTGCAACAGGAAGCGGCGGATGCGCGCGGCATGAAACGCGGGACCCTGCGCATCGGTTCGTTCGGCCCAACCTCTTCGACCTACCTACTGCCAAAGATCCTCAACCGGTTTCGCCTGGAGTACCCAGGCATCGAAGTGCACGTCGACGAAGGGCCCGACAGACAAGTGATCCAATGGCTTGATGAACGCCGGATTGATATTGGTTTTGTGGTGCTGGACCAGGAGCGCTTCGACACCTTTGCGTTGTTCGAAGACCAGATGGTGGCGCTGCTGCCGGTCAATCACCGGCTGGCAGCCCAGGAACAGGTGAGCCTCAAGGACCTGTGCAGCGACCCTTTCGCGTTGACAGAGGCGGGCTCCACTGAGCTGGTGGTGCGCCTGTTCAACGAGGCGCGGCTGACGCCGAATGTGCGATATCGCTGCTCACAATTGCTCAGTACCCTGGAAACCGTAAGCCGCGCAGAGGCTGTCAGCGTGGTGGCACAGGCTTCATTGCCGACCGCGGCCGATTCGCGGTACGTGCAGCGCGCGCTGTCGCCCCGTGTGCCGCGTCGGGTCGGCCTGGCGGTACTGGATCGGCGTCAATCTTCGCCGGCGGCGCTGGCTTTTATCCGTATTGCACAAGGGCTTGAGTGGTAACCGCGCAGGCTCGGCGAGCTTATTTTGTCCCAGCCAACTATCATCGACTGAATCTGATCCCTGCAACAGGCCGTGCCCTTCATGCCCCTGACCGTCAACGGCCCGCGTAAACGCGCCACTCGTTACTTGATTACGTCGCTCAGCGCGTTGCTGCCGATCGCGCTCGGGTTGGTCATTCTGCATTGGCAGGCTGAACGCACACTGGAACAAAGCACGGCGCAGACCGCCCAGGAGGCGGTGCGCCAATTCGACCTGATGCTCGACAACACCGCCCTCGCCGCCCAGGCCTTGCTGCCGTTGGCGGGGCAGCCCTGTGATAACGGTGCACAATTGGCCCTGCGCGAACAAGTCACGCGGCGGCCGTTCGTGCGTGCGACCACCTTGTCCTGGCAGAAAAACATCTACTGCAGCTCACTGTTTGGCAGTAACTACGAATCACCGGTCAACCCGGACGACTACGTGGATGGTCGCTTATGGTTGATGAACGGCAACCCGGTAACGCCCGATACCGCGCTGCTGGTTTACCGGCTGGTGGACGGTGACAAGGCCGCCTTTGCGTCGATTGATGGTTACCACCTGACCAACGCCCTGCGCCTGATCAGCCGTTATGCCCACCTGGTATTGCAAGTGGGTCCAAACTGGCTAAGCGGCGACGGCAAGGTGCGTGACACCGCCGTGCCGGTGTTTGCCGTGGCCCATCACCAGCTAGCCTCCGAACGCTATCACTACAGTGTCGAGGCCGGCATGCCGGCCGGCGAGGTGTGGCGCTACATGCAGGCCCGATACCCGGCGCTGTTCAGCCTGGTGCTGTTCTTTGGCGTGCTGGCAGGCGTGCTTGCGCATTGGCTGCAGAAGCGCTCTTCGGCACCGACCCATGAGCTTCAGCGCGCGCTGGGCGCCAATGAATTTATTCCGTATTTCCAGCCAGTCGTGCGAGGTGACACCCGTGAGTGGGCGGGATGCGAAGTACTGATGCGCTGGCAACATCCCAAGGAGGGCCTGGTGCGCCCCGACTTGTTTATCCCCCTGGCCGAACATTCCGGCCTTATTGTGCCGATGACCCGGGCGCTGCTGCGCCAGACCGCTGCGCAACTGGCGCCGCATGCGGCACGTTTCAGCCCTGGCTTCCACATCGGCGTGAACATCACCGCACGGCACTGCCAGGATCTGGCGTTGGTAGATGACTGCCGGGAGTTTCTTGCCGCCTTTGCCGTGGGCCAGGTGACCCTGGTGCTGGAGTTGACCGAACGCGAGCTGATCGAGCCTACGGATATCACCCGCCGCCTGTTCGACGCCTTGCATCAGCTGGGGGTGATGATTGCCATTGATGACTTTGGTACTGGCCATTCCAGCCTGGGCTACTTGCGTAACTTCAATGTGGACTATTTGAAGATCGACCAGAGTTTTGTCGCCATGATCGGTGCCGACGCACTATCACGGCATATTCTGGACAGCATCATAGAACTGTCCGGCAAGCTCGACTTGGGCATCGTTGCCGAAGGTGTGGAAACCGCTGAACAGTGTGAATACCTGGCCGCACAAGGCGTGGATTTTCTCCAGGGCTACCTCTTCGGAAAGCCTCTACCCTGTGATGAATTTATTAAATCACTGGCCAGCCATTGAATAGCCACGTACTACCTGTGTGGAAAGAATGTTATTTAGACAAAAGACATGATTTACTCGTAGCGCATTAACTACTACAATTTTTCCTGCCTGTGCAGAACTCGCGAGACGACTTCTTTTGTGGGTCGCCTTAAAGCGCTTGGCTTATAGCTTTGTCTGCAGTTGATATCAGCCAAATACACTATTGGAGTACAGATTTTGTCCAGACTCGCCGAATTTCGCGCAGCAGAAAAAGCCCTTCAAGAGCAGCTTGCCCAGCTGGAATCCCTGAAGAACGACGCCGGCCTGAAGAAAGAAATCGAATTCGAAGAAAAGCTTCAAGCCCTGATGAAGACCTATGGCAAAGGCCTGCGCGACATCATTTCCATTCTTGACCCCAACCCGGGCAAGTCCAGCGCCGCTGCCGCTACCGCACCAAAACAGCGCCGTGCACGCGTGGTCAAGGTTTACCAAAACCCGCACACCGGTGAGCTGATCGAAACCAAAGGCGGCAACCATCGCGGCCTCAAGGCCTGGAAAGAACAGTACGGCGCCGCCACTGTAGACTCCTGGCTTCGCGGCTGATTGCATCGCACTAATAAAGAGCCCCGCTTATGCGGGGCTTTTTTATTCAAGGGTTCGAAATCGAACTAAAATAACGTTTCATTATGTTCAAAACCGACGCGCACGCCACACTTAAAGTTTCAGGCTGTCGCGCACTGAACTGACTTCGTCCTTGCTGGCTTCGTAAGCATCAGCCTGGCCTGCGTATGAAAAAACATAAGCCTTATCGGCATCCACCGCGCCCACCAATGTTTGCGAAATTACGTGGCGCCCGTTTTCGGTAATCACGCAAGTAGTTTCCAGCGCGTCAAGACGGCTCAGTGTTGTAGGGTGCATCTTGCTGCACACACTTTGATAACCGCCCTGGGCAAAATCTTTCTGGATCGACTTGCGCATCTCCAGCAATACCCCCTGCAGATTAACCTTATGCCCCGCTTCAATCGGTGTGCCGGTCAATTCGATAACCATCAAGGTCGCGCCGTTTTCATCATTCTTGATCGCCCGCTGCCGAGACACCGGCTGTGGTGTTACCGGCGCCTTGTCGTCGGGCACGACTTCTTCGACTTGCCAACCGCTGGGCCAATGGATTTCGGGGTCGGCCGCCATCAATAAGGGGCTGGCCAACAACAGACACACCGTACTCAACAGCCGTTTGCGAAGTTCAATCATCACGAAAAACACCCAAGGTCCAAGCATTAAAGTTTGGCCCCCGGTCGCCCTGTGTCGCAAGGCCTGCGTGGGCTTTTTCATTTGGCGCATGGGGCGAGCCTTGCGTATCATGGTCCGGCTGCACGGATGCCAGCCGCAAGCCAAGGAACCGCTCACATCTTAGAGCCGCGTTTGCCCCATTTTTTCTGGAGGGCCCATGAGCCTGCACGAACTGAACACTTTCCCGGGCGTCACTGCCCAACCTGACACCGCCACCGCCAACTTCGTGTTCAACCACACCATGCTGCGGGTCAAGGACATCACCAAATCGCTGGACTTCTACACGCGCGTCCTGGGCTTTTCGCTGGTCGAAAAACGTGATTTCCCAGAAGCTGAATTCAGCCTGTACTTCCTGGCCCTGGTGGACAAATCCCAGATTCCCGCTGACGCCGCCGAACGGACCCAATGGATGAAGTCGATCCCAGGCATCCTGGAACTGACCCACAACCACGGCACCGAAAACGACGCCGACTTTGCCTACCACAACGGCAATACCGACCCGCGTGGCTTTGGCCACATCTGCATCTCCGTGCCGGATATCGTCGCAGCCTGTGAACGTTTCGAAGCCTTGGGCTGTGATTTCCAGAAGCGCCTGACCGACGGCCGCATGAAAAGCCTGGCCTTCATCAAGGACCCGGATGCGTACTGGGTCGAGATAATCCAGCCCGCACCGCTGTAACGAAAAAAGCCCCATGATCACTCATGGGGCTTTTTCATTTCCGGGGCCCTGGGTTTAGGCCGGGGCGGAGGTGCGGATCAAGTGATCGAAAGCACTCAGGGAGGCCTTGGCGCCCTCGCCCACCGCGATCACGATCTGCTTGTACGGCACTGTCGTGACGTCACCGGCGGCAAACACGCCTGGCAGTGATGTCTCGCCACGCGCATCGACAATGATCTCGCCGCGCGGGGTCAGCTCCACGGTACCTTTGAGCCAGTCGGTGTTAGGCAGCAAGCCGATCTGCACAAAGATGCCTTCCAGGTCGAGGGTCTTGAACTCGCCACTGTCGCGGTCCTTGTACGCCAGGCCAGTGACTTTCTGGCCATCGCCTTTCACTTCGCTGGTCAGCGCGCTGGTGATCACGTCAACGTTCGGCAGGCTGTAGAGCTTGCGCTGCAACACGGCGTCGGCGCGCAATTTGCTGTCGAACTCGAGCAAGGTAACGTGGCTGACGATACCAGCCAGGTCGATGGCCGCCTCAACGCCGGAGTTACCGCCGCCGATCACCGCGACACGCTTGCCTTTGAACAACGGACCGTCGCAGTGCGGGCAGAAGCACACGCCCTTGGCCTTGTATTCCTGCTCGCCCGGCACACCCATTTCTCTCCAGCGGGCGCCGGTAGCCAGGATCACAGTCTTGGACTTGAGGGTCGCACCGCTTTCGAAGCGAATTTCGTGCAGGTCACCGGTGTTTTTCGCCGGGATCAGGCTGCTGGCGCGCTGCAGGTTCATGATGTCCACGTCGTACTGGCGTACGTGGGCTTCCAGGGCGCTGGCCAGTTTCGGGCCTTCGGTTTCCTGAACCGAGATAAAGTTCTCAATGGACATGGTGTCCAGCACTTGCCCACCGAAACGCTCGGCAGCGACACCGGTACGGATACCTTTACGTGCCGCGTAGATCGCCGCCGCCGAACCGGCTGGGCCACCGCCGACGACGAGGACATCAAAGGCGTCCTTGGCGCTGATTTTCTCGGCGGCTTTTTCGATACCGCTGGTGTCGAGCTTGGCGAGGATTTCTTCCAGGCCCATGCGGCCCTGGCCGAAGTTCACACCATTGAGGTACACGCTTGGCACCGCCATGATCTGGCGTTCGTCGACTTCAGCCTGGAACAGCGCGCCGTCGATGGCGACGTGGCGGATGTTCGGGTTGAGCACGGCCATCAGGTTCAGCGCCTGGACCACGTCCGGGCAGTTCTGGCAGGACAGCGAGAAGTAGGTCTCGAAGCTGAACTCGCCTTTGAGGGCGCGAATCTGTTCAATCACTTCGACACTGGCCTTCGACGGGTGGCCACCGACTTGCAGCAGGGCCAGCACCAGCGAAGTGAATTCATGGCCCATGGGGATGCCGGCAAAACGCAGGCTGATATCGGCACCCGGGCGATTGATGGAGAACGAAGGCTTGCGCGCATCATCGCCATCGGTTTTCAGGGTAATCAGCGTAGTGAGGCTGACAACGTCCTGCAAAAGGGCAAGCATTTCCTGGGATTTCGCACCGTCGTCGAGGGAGGCGACGATCTCGATCGGCTGGGTGACCCGTTCCAGGTATGACTTCAACTGAGCTTTAAGATTGGCGTCCAACATACGGGCGATTTCCTATTAATTCGGTTTATTGCAGACAAAAAAACGCCCGAGCGAATCTCGCCCGGGCGTTTTTGGGGGCGGATGCAGCTTACTTAAGTGCGGATTTCCGCCCTTGAGACTTCACAGACTTAGATCTTGCCGACCAGGTCCAGGGACGGAGCCAGGGTGGCTTCGCCTTCTTTCCACTTGGCTGGGCACACTTCGCCTGGGTGGGCAGCGACGTATTGAGCGGCCTTGATTTTGCGCAGCAGCTCGGAAGCGTCACGGCCAACACCGCCGTCGTTCAGTTCAACGATCTTGATCTGACCTTCTGGGTTGATCACGAAAGTACCGCGGTCAGCCAGGCCAGCTTCTTCGATCAGTACGTCGAAGTTGCGGGAGATGGTCAGGGTTGGGTCGCCGATCATGGTGTACTGGATCTTGCCGATGGCTGGCGAAGTGTTGTGCCAGGCAGCGTGGGCAAAGTGAGTGTCGGTGGAAACGCTATAGATTTCGACGCCCAGCTTCTGGAATTCGGCGTAGTTGTCAGCCAGGTCTTCCAGCTCGGTTGGGCAAACGAAGGTGAAGTCGGCTGGGTAGAAGAACACAACGGACCACTTGCCTTTCAGGTCAGCGTCGGACACATCTACGAAGTTGCCGTTTTTGTAGGCGGTAGCTTTGAACGGTTTTACTTGGCTGTTGATGATAGGCATCGTTGACTCTCCGTCAGGTTTGTAAAAGGGGTGAAGAAGTTGATGAAGTGAATCCTACCCACTCTCTCGGCCGATGGCTCATTGGCAAACCTCATGCTGACGATTGGTTTTCCCTATCAGGTGACTGTATTAATAGAAGAAATCTCAAAGCAGCGGCTGGGTTGCCAAGGTCATGCCCAGAAAGGGCGTCGCTTCAACATAGCGCATGGCAGATTTCATGTCGCTCCAGCCGACGTAACTCATCAACGACTTGATATCCCAGCCGCTGCGATGGGCCCAGGTGGCAAAGCCGCGACGCAGTGAGTGGCTGGTGTATTGCTCGGCGGGTATGCCGGCGCGCTCCAGCGCCTGGCGCAGCAGCGGGATGATGCTGTTGGGGTGCAGGCCCTCCTCCCCCAGATTGCCCCAGCGATCAACGCCACGAAACACCGGGCCGCGCACCAGCGCCGAGGCGCTGAGCCATTCGCTGTAGGCCTGTACCGGGCACAAGCGCAGCAACGCCGGGGTGTGGTAGGTCTTGCCGAGGTTGTCGCGGTCGCTTTTACTGCGTGGTAGGTACAGGCTGATACCGGCACCGGGCGTCGCCTGCACCTGTTCGATCTCGAGGCGGCACAGCTCATCGCTGCGAAAGCCGCGCCAGAAACCCAGCAGGATCAAAGCTGTGTCGCGCTTGGCGCGCAGCAGCCGAGCCTGATTCTGTGCCTGCGCCGCCTCTTTCGCCTCTCTCTCAAGAGACGTCACCACTTGCTCCAGATGCTTGAGCTGCAAAGGCTCGGCCTGCTTCTCCTGAGCCGGGTGCACAGCACGAATACCCTTGAGCACCTTGCGCACCACCGGCGCCTTGGTCGGGTCGGGAAACCCCTGGCTCGTGTGCCACTGCGCCAACGCCGAGAGCCGCAGCTTCAAGGTGTTCACGGCCAGGACCTCGGCGTGAGCAACCAGGTACCGCGCCACGCTGTCGCTGGTCGCGGGCAGGAACCCGCCCCAACTCACTTCGAAGTGCTCGATGGCTGCGCGATAGCTACGCCGGGTGTTATCGCGGGTGGCGGCATTGAGGTAACGGTCCAGATCGCTCATGGGAGGCCTATTCGTACTGCTGGCAGGTGCTTTCGCGGATTAAACGCGTATGACACGGGATAATACGCCAATATCCCATCTGTTAAATGATGAATTTAAACAGGTTTTTATTCGTGTTACAGTACGTATATACATACCACGTACCACACTACGAAATCGACGGAGACCCCATGGCTCGCGGCGGCATCAATAAAGCAGTAGTTCAAACGGCACGCCTGGCGATCCTCGCCCGTGGCGAATACCCCAGCATCGACGCTGTACGCATCGAAATGGGCAACACCGGTTCAAAAACCACGATTCACCGCTATTTGAAGGAGCTGGACGACAGCGAAACCCGCGCCACCATCACTGAGGCGCCCATCGACGATGAGCTCGGCGAACTGGTCGCACGCCTGGCACAGCGCTTGAAAGACAAGGCCCAAGAGCCAATTGACTTGGCCCTGGCACAGTTCGAACAGCAAAAAGCCGCCCTGCTCGCCCAGATAGAGGCGCTTGAAGACGCTCATGGCCAGCTCAAGCAACAGTTTGATATCCAGGCCGCAGCCCTGGCTGAAGAAAGCGCCGCTCTGCAAACCGCCAGCACCAGCCTGCAGGCCGAGCAAACCCGTAACGCCGGGCTGAGCCAGGCATGCAGCGATTACGAATTACGGATCAACGACAAGGACGAACAGATTCGTTCGCTGGAAGAAAAGCACTTGCACGCCCGGGAGGCCCTGGAGCACTACCGTACAGCGATCAAGGAGCAGCGCGAGCAGGAACAGCGCCGCCACGAAGGCCAGTTGCAGCAGGTCCAGGCCGAATTGCGCCAGGCACAACAAAGCGCCATGGTGCGTCAGGATGAGATCACCCAACTGCATCGCGACAATGAGCGCCTGTTGATCGAGCATCGGGTGACAGCGAAGGAGTTGGCCGCCTTGCAGGAACAGTCCCGCAAGGATCAGGCCCAGCAACTCAAGCTGAGCGAACAGGTCGGTCTGATAGACAGCGAGCGCACCTTGCTTCAGGAACGCCTACGGGTGGCCGTGCTGGAAAGCCAGTCACGCCAGGAAGCACTGACCGAACACCAGCGCAACAACAAGAACCTGGAACTGCAGTTGATCAAGGCCCAGGCCAGTATCGAGGCATTGCGTCTGGCGGCCGCCGTTGCAACGGCCCCAGAGGCAAGCCCCAACGGCTGATCAGCCTGCCACGGGCGTGCGCATGGTGACGAACTCTTCCGCCGCCGTGGGGTGCACGCCGATGGTTTCATCGAAATGCTGCTTGGTCGCGCCCGCCTTGAGCGCGATCGCCAGGCCTTGCACGATTTCACCTGCGTCCGGCCCCACCATGTGGCAACCCAGCACTTTGTCGGTGTCGGCGTCGACCACCAGCTTCATCAGGGTTTTTTCCTGGCACTCGGTCAGCGTCAGCTTCATTGGCCGGAAACGGCTCTCAAAGATCTGCACCCGGTGGCCCTTCTCTTTCGCGTCTTCCTCGGTCAACCCCACGGTGCCGATGTTCGGCAGGCTGAACACCGCCGTCGGGATCATCGCGTAGTCCACCGGGCGATACTGTTCGGGTTTGAACAGCCGACGCGCCACGGCCATGCCTTCAGCCAGGGCAACCGGTGTCAGCTGCACACGACCGATCACATCACCGATGGCCAGGATGGATGAATCGGCGGTCTGGTACTGGTCATCCACCTCAACGAAGCCGCGCTTGTCGAGTTTGACGCCGGTGTTCTCCAATCCCAAGTTATCCAGCATCGGACGACGCCCGGTGGCATAGAATACACAGTCGGCTTCCAGCACGCGGCCGTCTTTCAACGTCGCCTTGAGGCTGCCGTCGGCTTGCTTGTCGATGCGCTCGATGTCGGCATTGAATTGCAGGTCCAGGCCGCGCTTGGTCAGCTCTTCCTTCAGGTGCGTGCGCACCGAGCCGTCGAAGCCGCGCAGGAACAGATCGCCGCGATACAGCAGGGTTGTCTGTGCACCCAGGCCGTGGAAGATCCCGGCGAACTCGACGGCAATATAACCACCGCCGACAACCAGCACGCGCTTAGGCAGCTCCTTGAGGAAGAATGCTTCATTGGAACCAATCGCGTGTTCACGCCCTGGAATCTCTGGAATCTGTGGCCAGCCACCCGTAGCGATCAGGATGTGCTTGGCAGTGAAACGCTCGCCATTGATCTCGACCTGATGCGGATCAACCAGGCGTGCATGGCCTTCATGCAGGGTCACACCGCTGTTGACCAGGAGGTTGCGGTAGATGCCATTGAGACGGTTGATCTCGCGGTCCTTGTTGGCGATCAGGGTGGGCCAATCAAAATTCGCCTCGCCCAGCGACCAACCAAAACCGCTGGCTTGCTCAAAGTCTTCGGCAAAATGTGCGCCGTACACCAGCAGCTTTTTCGGCACGCAACCAACGTTGACGCAGGTGCCACCCAGGTAGCGGCTTTCCGCAACGGCCACCTTGGCACCAAAGCCTGCGGCAAAACGCGCCGCACGAACACCGCCAGAACCGGCGCCAATTACATACAGGTCAAAATCGTAGGCCATTTCACTCTCCTCGGCAGGACATCAGCATACCGACTTACATGGGGCTGAAAAACGAAAAAGCCACCCGAAGGTGGCTTTTTTGGAACAGGCCGCTTACACCGTGGATCAGTAAGCCTTGCCGGTCTTGTAGAAATGCTCGTAGCAGAAGTTGGTCGCCTCGATGTAGCCTTCAGCGCCGCCGCAGTCGAAACGCTGGCCCTTGAACTTGTAGGCAATGACGCAACCGTCTTTGGCTTGCTTGAGCAAGGCGTCGGTGATCTGGATCTCGCCGCCTTTGCCTGGCTCGGTTTCTTCGATCAACTTGAAGATATCCGGGGTCAGGATGTAACGACCGATGATCGCCAGGTTCGAAGGTGCGTCTTCCGGTGCCGGTTTTTCAACCATGTCACGTACGCGGATCAGGCCATCACCAATGTCGTCACCGGCAATAACGCCGTACTTGTTGGTTTCGGTCGGGTTCACTTCCATCACAGCAACGATGGTGCAGCGGTATTTCTGGTAGAGCTTGACCATCTGGGTCAGCACACCGTCGCCTTCCAGGTTGACACACAAGTCATCCGCCAGGACCACGGCGAACGGCTCGTCGCCGATCAGTGGGCGACCGGTCAGGATGGCGTGGCCGAGGCCTTTCATCTGGGTCTGACGGGTGTAGGAAAACGAGCACTCGTCGAGCAGTTTGCGGATACCGACCAGGTATTTTTCCTTGTCGGTGCCCTTGATCTGGTTTTCCAGCTCGTAGCTGATGTCGAAGTGGTCTTCCAGCGCGCGCTTACCGCGACCGGTCACGATGGAGATTTCGTTCAGACCGGCATCCAGTGCCTCTTCGACGCCGTACTGAATCAGTGGCTTGTTCACCACCGGCAGCATCTCTTTGGGCATGGCCTTGGTCGCTGGCAAGAAGCGAGTGCCGTAACCGGCTGCTGGGAACAAGCATTTCTTGATCATATGGGTCCTTACAAAGGGCTGTGCGTACGGAATTCGGCGCAGTCTAATCAGGCCGCAGTCACCTTACAATGGGTCCTGCTGGCGTTGCGATGTCATCATAGAGAAAAAATGTCGGCGTAAGTTCCGCTCAAGTTGCACAGCGGTTTATCAATGACACGGCAAAAAATGCCTGCACCTCAGTATTTCCAAGGTCTGCAAGCTTTTTAACACGCTTTCAGGCCCAGAACACTGACCTGGAATAACTTGCGCGGCCCCGCGACATTTGGCGCTATCATTAGGGCCTTGAACCAAACCACGAGATACTTGATAGATGTCAGAACCAAAAGGCGTGAACGGCTACCTGATCACCAAGCGAGCGGACGGTTGGCACTTGATCAATTTCCACGGCGACAGCGTCGCAGGCGCATTCGCGACAGAAAGCCAGGCTATCGCCGTGGCTGAAGTGTTCGTGGACGAAGCAGGCCATGCGTCGAGCAAGCGGCCCAAGGGCAAGTAAGCTTCAGCGCACTGTGCAAAAAGCCCCGATGAACGGGGCTTTTTTGTGTTTGCCTGTACGTAGATGGCAGTTCGCTATAATCTCGCCGAAACGCCCCACGACAGTGTCAGCGCCCCTCCAACACCCTTTATGATGAATACACATGAACAAGATTCTGGCACTGACTGCGGTACTGGCGATTGCCGGCTGCACCACCACCTCTGACGTCTACCTGAAAAACGGTGAACAAGGCCTGACCATCGACTGCTCGGGCGAAGCCAACTCCTGGGCCAGCTGCTACGAAAAGGCTGACGCCTCGTGTGCGGGCACTGGCTACCGTATCGTCGGCACCGAAGGCACGCCTTCGCTCAAGGAAAGTGAAAAGACCCTGGGCCAGGACGTCGGCAACTTCAAGAGCCGCAGTGTGGTGGTGGTCTGCAAGTAAGCGTTACGCCTACAGCTGAATATCGGCAAACTTGATGCCCAGCCCTCGGATGGTCTCTACCAGGCCATCCAGGCGCGGGAACGACTCGACTTCGTCCTGATCGTCCACCAGGAAAAAACTGCGACCGCCGCTTTTCTTGAAGAAGACGATCCATTCGCTCAGGTCAGCGGGGTTCTGGATGATGTGAGTGGCCGATATCTGGCCTTCGGCCTGGCGAGCCCTGACGTGTTCACGCTTCATAAAAGACTTCCCAAAAAAGACAAATGCCGCACAAACCGAGAGTTCGCGCGGCATTTTTACATATTGGGTGAGAGTTTAACGGATGCCCTACCGTACCGGCACGTCTTCTGCTGATCGGATCGCAAAGCCGGCGCACTTTACACCAACAAAAAAAGCCCGGTTCCACACATGCGGAACCAGACTTTTTATCGGATTCGAAGTCGTTGGGTCAAACAGGCCTTGTCAGCCGGAAATACAGTCTTCGCCAGCCTTCTTCACGTCACCCGGACGAATCGGCACATTGGACATGCTCTCGTAGAGTTTAATGCTGCTACCACTGGAACGTTCATCAATTTCGAAAATCGCCGAAGGATCGGCTGAGAATTTTTGCGGTACGATTACCTGCACGCCACCGTCCTTATGCGGTTCGATCTGCGGCGGCCGGCGGGTTGCGGACAACTTTCGTACGACGCACGCAGCGTATTCCTGTGGTTTCTTCCCGGAAATGACCGCCAAGGTCGGCGGGGTCTGCTTGATATCTGCAACCGAAGCACACCCACCAATCGCCAGGGCCAGAACCAACACACTCCACTTCATACAAAACCTCCGATAAAGACCCTACGACAGCAGGAATGGTATTTTTCTCCCGCCAACGTAGGATTTATCCCTGATAACTCGGTAAATAACTGTTTTAAATTGTCGACGTCGTTGAAGACGGGCCGATAATAAACGCGCTGGGGCTGATAAACTCCATCTTAACCTACGTATCGTTCTGATTTTTCAGAAAAAGCCCTTCTGGAGACACCCTCATGAAATTTATCCACCAGCGCGAGCACCTCAACGAGGGAGACATTGTCGTCATCGAATGTTCGCAGACTTGTAATATCCGCCTGATGAGCGATGCGAATTTTCGCAGCTTCAAGAACGGCGGCCGCCACACCTACCATGGCGGCGCCTTTGACAAATTCCCGGCCAAAATCACCGCACCGAGCACCGGCTTCTGGAACATCACCCTGGATGTGGTTACACGTCGCGCCATCAGCGTGACCCGCAAACCCGCGCTGTCCCACAAGATCCGCATTGTTCGCCGTACCAGTTCCAAACTGAGCTGACCCGAACACCCCACAGGAAATCATCGTGACCGTTACCACCAAATACGTGATCAAGTACAAGCTCAACGGCGAACGCCGCTTTGAGTTCGCCCAACTTCAGACCAATGACGTAGAAGAAGCCAAGCAAGCGCTGGCAAAGATTCACGATGCCAGTGACGAAATCACCGACATCACCGTGAGCAAGGCGCTGTAAGCCAATGCCTGGCCCCACCGCCGACCTGTTCGCCGATGATGCCTTGCAGCAACCTGCAGGGCGCGAGCAAATCGGCGAACAGTCCTACGTATTAAGGGGTTACGCCCTGCCCTGGATTGAGCGCCTTCTGCCGGAACTGCGCCAAGTGCTGGCTCAATCACCGTTTCGGCAGATGGTCACGCCCGGTGGCTTTACCATGTCGGCCGCATTAAGCAGCTGCGGCGACCTGGGCTGGACCACCGACACCTCCGGCTACCGCTACTCGCCACTCGACCCGCGCACCCAGCAGCCGTGGCCGAACATGCCGGAGGTCTTGCGCCAATTGGCTAGCGTGGCGGCGGCAGAAGCCGGCTTTGTCGACTTTGCGCCCGACGCCTGCCTGATCAACCGATATGTGCCAGGCGCAAAAATGTCCCTGCACCAGGACAAGAACGAGCGTCGCTACAGCGAACCGGTGGTGTCGGTGTCCCTCGGCTTGCCGGCGATTTTCCTGTTTGGCGGGCATGCGCGCAGTGACAAGACGCGCAAAGTCTCGCTGTTCCATGGCGACGTGGTGGTCTGGGGTGGCGTGGATCGCCTGCGCTTTCACGGCGTGATGCCGATCAAGGAAGGCGTGCACCCGATCATGGGCCCGCAACGCATCAACCTGACCTTTCGCACCGCCGGCTGATTTGACCGCAAGCTTCAGAGTGCCAGGTCTTCACGGCACGACTAATCTGGCCATGATCCGTCAAGAGTGCCGACCATGACTACCGAACTAGACCCCCGCTGGGCAGCCATCCTCGCCCGTGATCCCAAGGCTGATACGCTGTTCGTCTACGGCGTGAAGACCACCGGCGTGTACTGTCGCCCCAGCAGTGCCTCGCGCTTGCCGCGCCCGGAAAATATCGAATTTTTCGACACCCCGGCGCAGGCCGAAGCTGCGGGCTACCGCGCCAGCAAACGCGCGGCCGGTGACCAGACCCAGCTCGCAGCACAGCATGCGCAACTGGTGGCCGACGCCTGTCGCCATATCGAGCAGGCCGACACTCCGCCCAGCCTGAATGCGCTTGCGCTGCAAGCCAACCTCAGCCCCTTCCATTTTCATCGCGTGTTCAAAGCCGTTACCGGCCTGACCCCCAAGGGCTACGCCAGCGCCCATCGCTCACGCAAGGTGCGCGATAGCCTCAAGGCTTCGCACTCGGTGACCGATGCGCTGTATGACGCGGGCTTCAATTCCAACAGCCGCTTTTATGCGTCGGCCAATCAACTGCTCGGCATGACGCCCAGCGACTACAAGGCCGGTGGCACCAACAACGCGATCCTGTTCGCCGTCGGGCAGTGCTCCCTGGGTGCGATCCTGGTGGCACAAAGCGCCCGTGGCGTGTGCGCGATTCTACTGGGGGATGACCCGGATCAGTTGGTGCGCGACCTGCAGGATCAGTTTCCCAAGGCCGAACTGGTGGGCGCCGACCAGCGATTCGAACAATTGGTGGCACAGGTCGTGGGGTTTATCGAAGCGCCGGCGCTCGGCCTGGACCTGCCGCTGGACCTGCGCGGCACGGCGTTTCAGGAACGCGTTTGGCAAGCCTTGCGGGATATTCCACCGGGGAGCACGGCCAGCTACGCACAGATCGCCAAGCGCATCGGCGCGCCGACGTCTTTCCGTGCCGTGGCCCAGGCCTGTGGCGCCAACAGCCTGGCAGTGGCAATCCCCTGCCACCGCGTAGTGCGCAGCAATGGCGAGCTGTCGGGCTATCGCTGGGGTGTGGAACGCAAGCAGCAGTTGCTCGCCCGCGAGCAGGCGTCGAAGACCTAACGGATACCGATGTGGATCAGCGCCAGGTACGGATTGCCTCGACGTACTGCTTCTGGGTGTTCTGCAAAGCCCTCTCGCTTAGAGCTTCAGTTTGCGTTTACGAAACTCAGCGACCTTATGCCGATTGCCACACAGCGCCATGCTGCACCAGCGACGCTTGTGGGCCTTGGTCCGATCATAAAACCACAAGATGCATTCCGGATGCTCGCAGCGGCGGATCAGATTGAAATCCCCCTCCACCACTAACGTGGCGGCAGCCTCGGCGATCGGCGCCAGGAACTGCTCCGCTGTTTGCTGCTTGCGTTGACGCTCGAGCCGGGGCGCCTCAGTGGCCGGCCAGACCAACTGCGGATGGCTGACGGCCTTGCGTAAGAAGGCGTTAAGCGCCGCAGGGTTGCCCGGTTGTTGGGCTTTACGGGCAGCAACAAGGTCGCGGATTACTTCACGCAGTTCTCGCGCAGCGCTGAGTAAAGCACCGGGTTCAAATCCTGGAATGCTGTCCTGTTCAACCCATTCCACGCGCGTCAACCAGGCGGCTACGTCAGCATCGGCTTGCCAGAAATCCCACGGCACCCCGTCGATATTCGCCAGGGTATTGAGCATATCCAGCACCGGGTCATCGGCGAGGACGTAGGGTTCCGAGGGGGCGGTAGTCGGCGGGGAAACAGTCATGGTCAATCCTCTGGTGAGCGCTGGCATCGTAACCGCTATTTCACTTATTGGGTAGTTACACACGACAACAAGCTAACCTGAATAAATTATTTGACAGGTTACTTTTTTAAGCGCAGCTTTTGAAAACAGTAACCCTTAAATCAATCCAATCCAGTTACAGAGACGCTCTGATCATGACCACTCCAGCTCCCATCGTTCATTACCGCCACGTCGATGTGGACGGCGTACGCCTGTTTTACCGCGAGGCTGGCGATCCGTCGGCTCCGGTCATGTTGTTGCTGCACGGCTTCCCCAGCTCTTCGCATATGTACCGTGACCTGATTCCGCTGCTGGCCACGCGTTTTCGAGTGATCGCCCCGGACTTGCCTGGCTTCGGTTTTACCGAAGTGCCGGCCGAGCGCGATTACCACTACAGCTTCGATAACCTGGCAATCACGATTGGGCATTTTGTCGATGCGCTGGAACTGAGCCGCTACGCCCTGTATGTCTTCGACTACGGCGCGCCTGTGGGTCTGCGCCTGGCCGTGGCTCACCCGGAACGGGTCAGCGCGCTGGTGTCGCAGAATGGCAATGCCTACCTGGAAGGCCTGGGGGATGCCTGGGCACCGATCCGCGCCTATTGGGCCGAGCCGAGCCAGGCCAACCGAGAGGCGATCCGCAACGCCGTGATCAGCCTGGAAGGCACGCGCTACCAGTACCTGCACGGCGTGCATCAGCCCGAGTGGGTGGCCCCGGAATCCTACATGCTCGATGTACTGCTCATGCAGCGTCCCGGCAACGATGAGATCCAGTTGGACCTGTTTCTCGACTACCGCAACAACCTGACGCTGTACCCGGCGTTCCAGGCCTTCTTCAAGGCCAGGCAAGTGCCGACACTGGTGATCTGGGGCCAGAATGATCCGTTCTTTATCCCGCCGGGTGCCCATGCCTATAAAACCGACAACCCCAACGCTGTCGTGGAACTGCTGGACACCGGCCACTTCGCCCTGGAAACCCACGCGGCCCATATCGCCGAGCGGATACACGCGGTTCTCGGCAACGCCATCCATTGATGGCACACCACGAAACCACGCTTTCGTCCAGTGAATAAAACAGACTGGCCGGGTGCCGAGGGCCCTGTTAAAACAGCGAAAAGCCTCATTAACGCTGGAGAAGCAACCCATGAGCACCTGGCCAGACACCCGCCTTCTCGACCTGCTGGGCATTGACGTGCCGATCATCCAGGCCCCCATGGCCGTCGGCACCACCACCGCCATGGTCATTGCCGCCAACCAGGCGGGCGCGCTGGGCTCATTGCCGGCCGCGGCGCTGAGCATCGAGCAACTGCGCGACGCGCTGACCACCATCCGCCAGGCCAGCCCACGCCCGATCAACGTCAATTTCTTCTGCCATCAACCGCCCGCGCCGGATGCCGCGCGCGATCGACGTTGGAAGGCGTTGCTGGAACCCTACTACCGCGAACTGGGTGCCGACTATGACGCGCCAACCCCGGTGTCCAACCGTGAACCGTTCAACGAAGCAGCGTGCCAGGTAGTCGAAGCATTCCGCCCCGAGGTCGTCAGCTTTCACTTTGGCTTGCCGGAAAAATCCCTGCTGGACCGGGTAAAGGCCACCGGGGCCAAAGTGCTGTCTTCGGCCACTACGGTGGAAGAAGCCGTCTGGCTGGAACAGCACGGCTGCGATGCAATCATCGCCATGGGCAGTGAAGCGGGCGGGCATCGCGGCTTGTTTCTTAGCGATGACCTCAACACCCAGATCGGCTTGTTCGCCCTGCTGCCGCAAGTCGTCGACGCCGTCAGCGTACCGGTGGTTGCGGCCGGTGGGATCGGGGATGCACGCGGGATTGTCGCGGCCTTTGCCTTGGGTGCCTCGGCGGTACAGATCGGTACGGCTTACTTGTTTACGCCCGAAGCCAACGTCACTGCGTCCCACCACTACGCGCTGCGGCATGCCCAGGCCAGCGAGACCGCGTTGACCAACCTGTTCACCGGTCGCCCGGCGCGGGGCATCGTCAACCGGGTGATGCGTGAACTGGGTGCGATCAACCCTGCTGCGCCCGCCTTCCCGACCTCCGGAGGCGCGCTGATCCCGCTCAAGGCCAAGGACGAAGCGGGCTTCAGCAACCTGTGGTCCGGCCAGGCACTGCGCCTGGGCAAAGACATCAGCACCTATGAACTGACACGTGAACTGGCCGAACAGGCGCTGGCCAAGTTCAACTAGAACCCTTACCCAAGGCAACTTTGCACTGTACCGGCAATGGCCAACCGCTATATATTCCCATACATAGCGGTTGAGCCTTCTACCTAGAACGAGCCGTATAGCCTCAAAGGAGCTGCTTCATGAAGATTCACGCCTCACGCCTGGCCATCCTGATCGCTGCCCTGGCCTTTGGTTCGGCGCATGCCGATGAAGTCCAGGTGGCCGTGGCCGCCAACTTCACCGCACCGATCCAGGCGATTGCCGCCGACTTCGAAAAAGACACCGGCCATAAACTGGTCGCTGCCTACGGTGCCACCGGCCAGTTCTACACCCAGATCAAGAACGGCGCGCCGTTCGAGGTGTTCCTGAGCGCCGACGACACCACCCCGCAAAAACTCGAAACCGAAGGCGACACCGTCAAGGGGTCGCGCTTCACCTACGCCGTCGGCACGCTGGCACTGTGGTCGGCCAAAGAAGGTTACGTCGACGCCAAAGGCGAAGTGCTGAAGAAAAACGACTACAAGCACCTGTCGATCGCCAACCCCAAAGCCGCGCCTTACGGCCTCGCCGCCACCCAGGTGTTGGCCAAGGAGGGGCTGACCGAGAAGGTCAAGGACAAGATCGTCGAAGGCCAGAACATCACCCAGGCCTACCAGTTCGTGTCCACCGGCAACGCCGAGCTGGGCTTTGTCGCCTTGTCGCAGATCTACAAGGATGGCAAGGTCACCAGCGGTTCGGCGTGGGTTGTCCCAGCCTCGATGCACGACCCGATCAAACAAGACGCGGTGATCCTCAACAAGGGCAAGGACAGCGCGGCTGCCAAAGCCTTGGTCGAGTACCTGAAAGGTCCTAAAGCCGCGGCTGTTATCAAGTCCTACGGTTACGAGCTGGCCCAGTAAATGCCGTTATCGAGTGCCGATTTTTCGGCTATCTGGTTGACCATCAAACTGGCCTCACTGACCACCGTCATCCTGCTGGTCATCGGTACTCCGATTGCCCTGTGGCTGTCGCGCACCCGTTCCTGGTGGCGCGGCCCCATCGGCGCGGTCGTCGCCTTGCCGTTGGTGTTGCCGCCCACGGTGATCGGCTTCTACCTGCTGTTGACCATGGGCCCCAATGGCTACTTCGGCCAGTTCACCCAATGGCTGGGCCTGGGCACCCTCACCTTCAGCTTCGCCGGGCTGGTGATTGGCTCGGTGATCTATTCCATGCCGTTTGTGGTGCAGCCGTTGCAAAACGCCTTCTCCGCCATCGGCACACGCCCGCTGGAAGTGGCCGCGACCTTGCGCGCCAACCCGTGGGATACCTTTTTCAGCGTAATCCTGCCGCTGGCGCGGCCAGGGTTTATCACCGCTTCCATCCTGGGTTTTGCGCACACCGTCGGTGAGTTCGGCGTGGTGCTGATGATCGGCGGCAATATCCCGGACAAAACCCGGGTGGTGTCCGTACAGATCTACGACCATGTGGAAGCCATGGAATATGCCCAGGCCCATTGGCTCGCCGGCGCCATGGTGGTGTTCGCGTTCCTGGTGTTGCTGGCGCTCTACTCCAGCCGTAAAACCAAGATGGGCTGGAGCTGATGTCGATGATTGATGTACGCCTGCACCTCACCTATTCGGGCTTCGCCCTCGATGTGGACCTGCACCTGCCTGGGCGCGGCGTGACCGCGCTGTATGGGCATTCCGGCTCCGGCAAGACCACCTGCCTGCGCTGTATCGCTGGCCTGGAGCGGGCCGTGGACGGCTTTATCCAGATCAACGATGAAGTCTGGCAAGACAGCCGCCAGGGCGTGTTTGTGCCTGCGCATAAACGTGCGCTGGGGTATGTGTTTCAAGAGGCTAGCCTGTTCCCGCATCTGTCGGTGCGGGCCAACCTGGAGTTCGGCCTCAAGCGCATTGCGCGCCAACAGCGCCGTGTGGACATGGCACAAGCCACCGAATTATTGGGCATTGGCCACCTGCTCGACCGCCATCCCCAGCACCTTTCCGGCGGCGAGCGCCAGCGCATCGGCATCGCCCGCGCGCTGCTCACCAGCCCGAGCTTGTTGTTGATGGACGAGCCCCTGGCAGCCCTCGACAGCAAGCGCAAGGGCGAGATCCTGCCGTACCTCGAACGCCTGCACGATGAGCTGGACATCCCGGTGCTGTATGTCAGCCATGCCCAGGATGAAGTGGCACGCCTGGCCGATCACATCGTGCTGCTCAGCGATGGCAAGGCCCTGGCCAGCGGCCCCATCGGCGAAACCCTGGCGCGGCTCGACCTGCCCATGGCCCTGGGCGACGACGCGGGTGTGGTCATCAACGGCACGGTGAGCGCCTACGACGAACACTACCAGTTGCTCACCCTGCAATTGCCTGCCAGTGCCCTGCACATGCGCGTCGCCCATGCTCCGCTGGCACTCGGCAAGGCCCTGCGCATCAAGGTGCAGGCGCGTGATGTCAGCCTCAGTCTGCAAGCCGAGGAGCACAGCAGCATCCTCAACCGCCTGCCGGTGACGGTCACCCAGGAGATCTCGGCGGACAACAGTGCGCATGTGCTGGTGCGCCTGGACGCCAGTGGCACGCCGTTGCTGGCACGCATCACGCGTTTCTCCCGCGACCAACTGCAATTGCACCCTGGCCAGACGCTATGGGCGCAGATCAAGGCGGTCGCCGTGCTGGCGTGAACAACCTTTTGGCACGACCGCAAACGGCTGCGGTCAATCAGACATACCGGCCTGATTTGTTGCCAAGGAACCCGCCTCATGTCCGACTCTGCGCTGCCCCGCGACCTGCATTACGTTGACGACACCCAGCCCGGCATCCGCCGCAAGACGGTGCGCGGCAAGTTCCAGTACTTCGACCCCAAGGGCGTGCGCATCACCGACGCCGATGAGATCAAGCGCCTTAACGCCTTGGCGGTCCCTCCCGCCTACACCGACGTGTGGATCTGCGCCGACCCGCGTGGCCACTTGCAAGCCACGGGTCGCGACGCACGTGGGCGCAAGCAGTACCGCTATCACGCGCGTTGGCGCGAGGTGCGCGACAGCGACAAATACTCGCGCCTGCAGGAGTTCGGCAACGCCCTGCCGAAATTGCGTAAACAGCTTGAAGCGAAAATCGCCGAGCCCGGCTTCACCCGTGACAAAGTCTTGGCCACGGTGGTGATGCTGCTGGATGCCACGCTGATCCGCGTCGGCAACACCCAATATGCGCGCGACAACAAATCCTACGGGCTGACCACCCTGCGCACCCGCCACGTGGATGTAAAGGGCAGCGAGATCCAGTTCCAGTTCCGCGGCAAGAGCGGCGTCGAGCACCAGATCAGCGTCAAGGACCGGCGCCTGGCCACGGTGGTCAAACGCTGCCTGGAATTGCCGGGGCAGAACCTGTTCCAGTACCTGGACGAAGACGGTGAGCGGCACACCGTCAGCTCCCAGGACGTGAATGAATACCTGCACAGCCTCACCGGTGCAGACTTCACCGCCAAGGACTACCGCACCTGGGCCGGCACCGCCATGGCACTGGCCGTGTTGCGGGAATTGGAGTGGCAGCCCGAGTCCGATGCCAAGCGTCATGTCGTGGCGATGGTCAAGGACGTCGCCAAGCAGCTTGGCAATACCCCGGCGGTGTGCCGCAAGTGCTACATCCACCCGGCCGTGCTGGAGCATTTCAGCCTGGGTGAACTGTCCAAGCTGCCCAAGCCAAGGCTGCGCAAAGGGCTCAAGGCCGAAGAAGTGGCCTTGGCGATGTTCCTTGAGCAACTGGCGGAAAACTTGCCGAAGAAAGCCAAGGCGGGTTAGGCTCTGCCTCCCTTCTGACGCACGGGACGACCGCCGACGTGAACAACTAAGCCTTCCAAAATGTACCTGCAACGAGCCGCCTGGCGCGCTTGTTGGCCTGTTCGACATTTTTTTGGAGGTGCTGATGACTGACGTCAACCGGCTGCCCGTGCTTGTTTCCCTGCAACATGTAACCTTCCAGTTCGCCAATGGCGAGACCCTGCTGGATGATGTGTCCCTGTCCATCGACCACACCCCCACCGGCATTGTCAGGCGCAACGGACGTGGCAAAAGTATCCTGGCCAAACTGATTGCCGGGTTGCTCTCGCCTTCCTCCGGCACGCTCAATGGTGCGTCCCGTGTCACCTACGTACCGCAGAGCGTCGAGGTGGCGCCCGGAGACACCGTGGCTGATCTCACCGGCACCCTGCCGATCCTGTCAGCCCTTGAACGCATGGCTCTAGGCGTTGCACAGGTCGATGACCTTGCGTTGATCGACGACCGCTGGGACCTGGCTGAGCGACTGCGCGGCGCCCTGGATACAGCCGGCCTGGAAACACTCACTGCTCAAACGCCGGCCGAGCAACTCAGTGGCGGCCAATTGGCGCGAGTCGTGATTATCGGCGCGCTGTTGGCCGCACCCCAACTGCTGGTGTTGGACGAACCCACCAACCACCTCGACAGCGAAGGCCGAATGTGGCTGCTGCGCATGCTTGGCGAATGGCGTGGCGGCCTGGTGGTGGTCAGTCATGACCGGCAATTGCTCAATGCCATGGCGCGCATCATTGAACTGTCGCCGCTCGGCGTCCACGTGTATGGCGGCAACTACGCGACCTATCGGCACCAGCGCGACGCTGAACAACAGGCTGCCCATGCCGCGCTGGAACACGCACGCCTGGCGCGCAGTCGTGAACGGCGGCGCCTGCAAAAGGACCATGACAGCCTGCAACGCAACGCGGCCCGTTCGCGCAAACATGCCGAGACGGCCAATGTCGACCGTTTTACCAAAGCGCGCTGGAAAGGCGCCGCCACAGAAATCGTCAGCACCGTGCGCAGCGCGCACTGGCAGCACAAACATGAACTGGATGCCCAGGTGCGCGACGCCTACGAACGGGTCGTGGATGAGACCCCGACGCTGTTGGCACTGCCCGCGTCGGCCGTGCCCAACGGTCGCCAGGTGCTGTCCCTGCTTGACGCGCACTTGCCGTGGCTACCGTCGACGCACCTGAACGTCCACCTTGCCGGGCCGGTGCGGGTGGCTGTACGTGGGCCGAACGGTTGCGGCAAGTCCACGCTGCTCAAGGTGTTGGCGGGAGAATGGCGAATGGTCAGCGGCGAATGCAGCGTGCAGGTGCCCAGTGCCTATATCGATCAGCATCTTGCGCTGCTCGAGGACCAACGCTCCCTCGTCGAACAGCTCAACCTGCTCGACACACCACTGGCCGAAGCCGAACTGCGCACACGCCTGGCCTTGTTGCAACTGGATGCCTTGCGCGTGACCCAACCCGTCGGCCAACTCAGTGGCGGTGAGCGTTTGAAGGCCGCGATGGCCATCGCCCTGTGGCGCGAAGTACCGGCGCAACTGCTGCTGTTGGACGAGCCAACCAACCATCTGGACCTGGAGTCGGTGATGGCTTTTGAGCAGGCGTTGCAAGGATTTACCGGTGCGATGCTGGTGGTGTCCCATGACGCGGCATTTGTACAGGCGATCCGGCCCACGCACTACCTGGACTGGCATCCTGCGGGTTGGTGCCTGGAGCGTGCCTGAGGTCATTGCATGCGCGCCGAAAGCGTCCTACCGTAGTGGCCGGATAATCTCACCGAGGAACCCGGCCCTATGCTGCCTTCGCCCCGCAAGCCCTACGCCAATGCTGCACTGGCCCATCGACAGCGCTGGCGCGGCCGTGTCGGGCTGATGCTGGTGGCCAGCCTGTCGGTGCTGGCGGGCATGACCGATGCCATCGGCTTCATGGCGAGCGGCGACTTTGTTTCGTTCATGAGCGGCAACACTACGCGCCTGGCGGTGGCGATCAGCGCGGGTGACTTGGGCCTGACCGGGCGCTTGTTGTTGCTAGTCGCAACATTTGTGCTGGGCAATGCGTTGGGCGTGGTGGTCAGCCGACTCAGCCGTCGCCATGCCCTGCCCTTGCTGTTGTGTATTGCTGCTTTGTTGTGCGGTGCGGCGTGGCTGCCTTTCGCGGATACCCTGGCTGCGCTGCTGGCAGCGATCATTGCGATGGGCATGCTGAACGCGGCGGTGGAAGAGGTAAACGGCCTGCCCGTGGGGCTGACTTATGTCACGGGGGCGCTTTCGCGTTTTGGTCGTGGGCTGGGGCGCTGGCTGCTCGGCGAGCGCCGCAGTGGCTGGCGCGTGCAGTTGATCCCGTGGGCCGGAATGTTTGTGGGCGCAGTGATCGGCGCGCTGTTGGAGCAGCAGATGGGCTTGAAGGCGTTGCTGGTCAGTGGGGTATTGGCGGGATTGCTGGGGCTGATATCCCTGAAAATTCCCCGCCGCTGGCACCTGGGCTACATGCCGCGCTGAACAAAGGGGATGCTCGCCCGACGTTTAGGCCTCGACGTCCGTGTACTGGTAAAGAGCCATCATGTCGGGCGAGCGGGTGCATCATAAGCTAATGCGTCGTTGCTGTCGTGCCAGGCATTTCCTAAAACGACTTAGGCAACAGACTACAGGCAGGTCGCGAGTGCGGCCAAACGACGCTTGGCCGGCATGTTGTCTTCTGCGGCGTAGTACTTGATGGTGGAGCCGGTGCCTGCGCTCTGCACGTCGACAAAGTAATCGCCTGCGGTGGTGTAGACAGTAAAACCACCCGCCCCGATCGGCTCCTTGAAGCCGCCGGCGTCAACGCCGAACACGCTTTCGTCCTGCCAGCCGAACTGCACGCATTCGGCAACGACCAGGGTGGCCTTGTCCGAAGCCAGGGTTTTGTAAGGCACACCGGTGCGCGCTTCTTTCATCTTCGAACCCGCGCAACCGGCCAGGGCCGCCAGTACCAGTGCGCCAATTACCACCTTGTGCATGCCATTGCTCCATTGGAAAAAAACGCGACTGTACCATTGCCGCGAGCCGGACTGACGACTGCATGAACTTTGTTTCACGGTAAAGGGTGCAGGCGCCGCCTATAGTGGCCACGCTCATTTTTAGAAGCTTGCCTTCTGCCCGCCCTCCCGCGGGCTTTTTTTCGCCTGGGTTTTAGAGCAGCCAGCGAAACAGATAGAACAACGCCATGCTCAGCAGCACAGTCATCAGCACATTGCGCGTCCAGAACATCAACGCCACCGCACTGATGCCTGCCAGCAGGTACGGGTTGGCTGGGCTCAGGTTCAGATGATGATCCGCCAGGAAAATGATCGGCCCGCAAATCGCCGTGAGCATCCCCGGTACGGCGAACCCAAGGAACTCCCGCGCGCCACGGTTGAGGCGCACCGGCAGGCGCGGCTCAATAAAGAGGTAACGGTTGAAAAAGACCACCAGGCCCATCGCCACGATCATGATGTAGATCATTGCTGCCCCACTCCCAGTCGCTTGCAGGCATAACCCGCGCTCATGCCCAGCACGCCGGACACCACCACCGCCGATTCCCAATGCAGGAAACTGAGCCACACCGAAAACACCAGTGACACCGCCACGCAGACCACCGTGGGGACGTCACGCACCACCGGCGTGATCAGCGCGATAAAGGTGGCGGCGATGGAAAACTCCAGGCCGAGTTGGTCAAGACCGGGGATGCTCTTGCCGAGCACGATGCCTGCCAGAGTGAACAGGTTCCAGGCGATATAGAACGTCAGCCCCACACCCAGCGCATACCAGCGGTTGAAGGTCTCACGGTCGTAGTGGCTGACCAGTGCGAAGAATTCGTCGGTGAGCAGAAAGCCCAGGCTCACGCGCCAGCGGGTCTTGAGCGGCGACACAATTGGACGCAGGTGCATGCCGTAGAGCAAATGCTGGGAGGTCAGCAGCAAGGTGGTCAGTACGATGGAGATCAGGCTGGCGCCGCTCTTGACCATACCAATGGCGACCAGTTGCGCCGCACCGGCAAACACGATGGCGGACAACCCCTGGGCTTCCAACGGGCTGAACTGCGCATCGATGGCCATGGACCCGGCCAGCAGTCCCCACGGCGCACAGGCCAGGGACAGGGGAATGACGGCGATAGCGCCGCGAGCGAAGGCGTAATGAGGTAAGGCGGTAGGCATGGAAACGGCTCATCGACAAACAGTCGACAAGCATGCCAGCGCAACAAGGGGCTTGTCTTGAACGATCTTGCTCAGGCGAGCCGGACCGACACCTGCTCCACCGAATCACGCGCTTCGCGCAACTCATAGGCATCCTGGTTGAGCCGGTGAATGGTATTGAGCAGGCGCTGGCGCAGAACTTCATCACCGAGTTTTTCAACGGCGCGCATCAGGTCGAACGCCGCGGTTTCGTTATTTTCCGCGACGGAATCCAGGGTCTTGCGCAGGTTGCGAGTGGCACGGGTCACGCGGGTTCTTCCTTCATAAGCAATGGGCAGGCACTTTAGGACATTCGTGTTTCATTTTAATTTCAAACACTTGTGGCGGATTCCACGGCATTTGATCCATATCAATTGAAACGGGGTTTGACTGATACATATGGAAATCCGTATATTCGGAAAACCATATATACACAGGCCTTGGCCATGTCGGACCTCATCACCCCACCCACCCTGTTCAAATGCCTGGCCGATGCCACCCGGGCACGCCTGACGTTATTGATCCTGCGTGAAGGCGAACTTTGCGTGTGCGAACTGATCCATGCCTTGGATGACAGCCAGCCCAAGATCTCCCGCCACCTGGCGCAACTGCGCAGTTGCGGGTTGCTGCTGGATCGTCGCCAGGGTCAATGGATCTACTACCGCATCAACCCGGCACTGCCCGAGTGGGTGACCGAAGTGCTGCATACCACCCTACAAGCCAACCAGCCATGGTTGCACAACGACGCGCAGCGTCTGGATGCAATGGGCGACAGACCACAACGGGCCAGCACCTGCTGCTGAGCCATCGGAGCCTTTATTCATGCTTGTCGCAATTGCCATTTTCATCTTCACCATCGTCTTGGTCATCTGGCAGCCCAAAGGTTTGGGCGTCGGCTGGAGCGCCACGATGGGCGCGATCCTGGCCCTCGCCTGCGGCGTGATCAGCCTGGCTGACATTCCCGCGGTGTGGCACATCATCTGGAATGCCACCGGGACCTTTGTCGCGCTGATCGTCATCAGCCTGTTGCTGGACGAGGCCGGTTTCTTTGCCTGGACCGCCCTGCATGTGGCGCGCTGGGGGCGCGGGCGCGGCCGGCGATTGTTTGCCTATATGGTGCTGCTGGGGGCGCTGGTGTCGGCGCTGTTCGCCAACGACGGCGCGGCACTGATCCTTACACCGATCGTCATGTCGATGCTGCTGGCCCTGCGCTTTTCCCCTGCGGCGACCCTGGCGTTCGTCATGGGCGCGGGCTTTATCGCCGACACGGCGAGCCTGCCGCTGGTGGTGTCGAACCTGGTGAATATCGTCTCGGCGGATTACTTCAAGATAGGCTTCAACGAATACGCCGCCGTGATGGTGCCGGTGAATTTCGTCAGCGTCGCGGCCACGCTGGCTGTGCTGCTGTGGTTCTTCCGTCGTGATATCCCGCAGACCTACGACCCCACGGACCTCGAAGACCCCGCCAGCGCCATCCACGACCGCGCCACCTTCCGTGCCGGTTGGTGGGTGCTGGGCATCCTGTTGGTAGGCTGCTTTGCCCTGGAACCGCTGGGCATTCCCATCAGCGCAATTTCCGCCGTGTGCGCCGTGCTCCTGCTGGTGATCGCGGCCAAGGGCCACAAAATTTCCACGCGCAAAGTGCTGAAGGAAGCACCGTGGCAGATCGTGATCTTTTCCCTCGGCATGTACCTGGTGGTCTACGGCTTGCGTAACGCCGGCCTCACCACCTACCTGGCGACCTGGCTCGATACCTTCGCCACTTACGGCGTGTGGGGCGCGGCCATGGGCACCGGCGTGCTGACGGCGTTGCTGTCCTCGGCGATGAACAACCTGCCGACGGTGTTGATCGGCGCGCTGTCGATCGAGTCCAGCCATGCCGTGGGCGTGGTCAAGGACGCGATGATCTACGCCAACGTGATCGGCAGCGACCTGGGCCCGAAAATCACCCCCATCGGCAGCCTAGCCACCTTGTTGTGGCTGCACATCCTGGCGCGCAAGGGCATCACCATCACCTGGGGCTACTACTTCAAGGTCGGCATCGTGCTGACCTTGCCGGTGCTGTTGATCACCCTTGCCGCCCTCGCCTTGCGCCTGAGTTTCTAAAAGGAGATCGCTCCATGAAAGTCCTGTTCATGTGTACCGCCAACAGCTGCCGCAGCATCTTGTCCGAAGCGATGTTCAACCACTTGGCGCCAGAAGGTTTCGAGGCGATCAGCTCCGGCAGCTTTCCCAAGGGCCAGGTCCTGCCACGCAGCCTGAGCACGTTGCAGGCCGCCGGCATCAGCACCGAAGGCCTGTACAGCAAAGGCAACGAAGCCTTTGAAGGCAGCCCGCCGGATGTGGTGATCACGGTGTGCGACAAGGCAGCCGGCGAGGCGTGCCCGGTGTATTTCGGGCCGGCGGTGAAGGCGCACTGGGGGTTGGAAGACCCTTCGGATGTGCTGGGTGACGATGCACGCGTGCAGGCGGCATTCGACGCCACGCTGAAGACCATTGCCACTCGCTGCCGAGCGTTTTTCATCCTGCCGTTTGCCGAGCTCAGCCCAACTGAACTCAAGGCGGAACTCGCTCGAATTGCCGAGCTGTGATCGGAGGCCCCATGACCACCCTGCCCAACCTGGACCTGTCCCTGCTCCCGTCAAAATCGGACGGCTCAGCCCAACCACCGCGCATCCTGCTGCTCCACGGCTCGACCCGGGAGCGCTCGTTCAGCCGCCTGCTGGTGGAAGAAGCCGCACGCCTGTTGCAGCACTTCGGCGCGCAAACGCGTATCTTCAACCCCAGCGGTTTGCCACTGCCGGATGACGCACCCAGCGATCACCCCAAGGTGCAGGAACTGCTGGAACTGATGCAGTGGTCTGAAGGCCAGGTGTGGTGTTCGCCCGAGCGCCACGGTTCGATGTCAGCGGTGTTCAAGGCGCAGCTCGACTGGGTGCCGCTGGCCCTTGGCGCAGTGCGCCCGACCCAGGGTAAAACCTTGGCGGTGATGCAGGTGTCCGGCGGCTCACAGTCGTTCAACACGGTTAACCAGTTGCGCGTGCTGGGGCGCTGGATGCGCATGTTCACCATCCCCAATCAATCCTCGGTGCCCAAGGCGTTCATGGAGTTCGACGATCAGGACCGCATGAAGCCCTCCGCCCTGTACGACCGCGTGGTCGATGTAATGGAGGAACTGGTGAAGTTCACCCTGCTGCTGCGCGAGCGCCCGGACCTGGTGGACCGCTATTCGGAGCGCAAGGAAAGCGCCGACGAACTCTCGCACCGCGTCAATCAACGGTCGATCTGAGCCCGCCTGCCCGCGTATGCTCGTGCCTGTCTCCTGACTGAGTTGAATCGATGAGCGCCGTGCGACACGCCTGGTTGGGCCGCTATGAAATCAGCAGCACCGCCTGCACCGGCCTGACCTTTGCCCGCCATAGTCATGATGAATGCGTGATCGGCGTGAACCTGCTGGGCGAAGAAAAAGTCTGGCTCGACCGTCGGGAGTTCCACGCCGGACCCGGCTCCATCACCTTGTACAACCCCGGCCAGATTCAGGGCGGCGGCGCGGCAGACGGCGCGCCCTGGCACTTTGTAAGCCTGTACGCCACCGCGGATCAATTGGCGACGGACCTTGGGCTGGCGCACCTGGAGTTTGATCGTTCACTGTGCTTCCAACCCGACCTGGCGCTGCGACTGGCGACGGCGATCAAGGGCGCGTTGAGTACCGACACGCTGGTTCGCGAACTGAATGAAGAGGCGTTGGTGCTGCTGTTGGGGGAAGTCGTGGATATCAGCGGTGTGCGTCTGCCAGGCAGCGCCGGCACCGGCAAGCCTCTGATCAGTCGCGCCCAGGAACTGCTTGCCGAGCAACTGCATCAACCCCTGACGCTGGACCACCTTGGCGCCGAGGTGGGCCTCTCCAAATTCCACCTGCTGCGCGCCTTCCAGAAAGAAACCGGGCTGACGCCCCGTGAGTGGGCCATGCAACTGCGCACGCGCCGCGCCAAGGGCCTATTGCGCAACGGCATGGCCGCTGCCGACGTCGCCCATCACTTGGGCTTTGCCGATCAAAGCCACCTCAATCGACACTTTCGCTCCGCCTACGGCATCACCCCGGGTCTCTATCAAAGCGCTGTTAAACGCTGAACAGCGCAATCTGGTCCAAGACACCACCTCGGCTCATCCTCACACTGCCTGCCATCTCCTGAAGGAAACTGGGCATGCTGACGATCTTTTTCTACGCACTGGTATTCGGTTTTGTGTTCTGTCTCTCACCCGGCGCGGTGTTGGCAGAGACTTTGCGCCGTGGCTTGCTGCACGGCTTCACACCGGCCTTGCTGGTGCAGTTCGGTTCACTGGTGGGCGATGCGGTGTGGGCGATAATCGGCCTGACCGGCATCGCTTTGCTGATCCAGCATGACGCCGTGCGCGTGCCATTGACGGTGGTGTGTGCGCTGTACCTGGCTTGGCTCGGCATTCGCAGCCTGATCGACGCCTGGAAGCTACCTGAGTCAGACGATGCACCCGCCAGCACTCGGCAAAATGCGCTGGCGGTGGGCGCAGCGATTTCACTGGCCAACCCGAAAAATATTGTCTACTGGGGCGCGTTGGGCAGCGCGCTGTCAGGTATCGTCGGCACCACGCCCAGCCACGGGCAGACGCTGATGTTCTTTGCCGGGTTCATGTTGGCGTCGGTGCTGTCGTGCTTTCTAATCGCGGGGCTGGTCAATTTGTTGCGCCAGAATGCCTCGCCCACCTGGCAGCGCATCAGTTATGCCGCCTGTGGGCTGGTGCTGATCTATCTGGCGATATTGGCCGCGCAAGGCATTTGATCAAGCTGGCCAGCGGCGGTGCAGGTCATCGATGACGTAGGCATGCCCGTGCATTCCCGCTTTATTGCGTGCCAAGTGCGGATGCCCCCCGGGCAGATCAGGGTGTTCATGCACCACCGCAGGTTGCTCATGTTCTGGCCGCCAGAGGCTGGCGCAGGCGATCAGTGCCAAGGTAGCCACAAACGCCAGGCTGGCAAATGTCTGCGACATTCCGAAGTTGGCACTGAGCCAGCCGGCCAAGGGGTAAGTCAGCAGCCAGCAGATATGCGACAACGCGAATTGCGCAGCAAACAACGCAGGCCGGTCTTCGGTATGAGCGGAGCGACGCAACAGGCGCCCGCCAGGGGTCTGCACCAGGGAATAACCCAGGCCCAGCATCCACCACAACAGCAGCATTTGTCGGTAATCCGACAGGTAGACACCCACGCTGAGCCCCATGATCAGCAAGCCGGCGCCTGAAATCATCACGGTGCGATCACTGAGGCGCGCCAGCACCCTCGGCAACGCCCATGCAGCCATCATCGAACCGGCCCCGAACGCCGCCAGTGCAAACGCCGTGAAGCGTTGCGGCAAGGCAAATCCCGACTGTACCAGCACCACACTGTTGACGATGACCATCGCACTCGCGGCCGCCACCGCCAGGTTGAGCGCGAGCAAACCGCGCAGACGCGGGGTCGCCAGGAAAATCCGCAGACCACGGGTGGTGCGGTCATAGATACCCCGCCGCACCGCCGCTCTGGCCTGCGGCAGCAGCACCGAAGACACCAGCAGCGCCGAGATAAAAAAGCCCACTGACGTCCCGGCAAACAAGCTGTGGAAACTGATGATGCTCAGCAACATCGCCGCGAGTATCGGGCTGATCACGCTTTCCATGTCGTACGCCAGGCGCGCGAGGGACAGGGCCTTGGTGTACTGCGCTTCATCGGGGAGGATCTCGGGAATGGTCGCTTGAAAGGTCGGCGTAAATGCCGCCGAGGCAGACTGCAGCACAAAAATCAGCAGATAGACCTGCCAGATCTCCGTGACAAACGGCAACGCCAAGGCGACCAGGGCGCGGATCAGGTCCAGGCTAACCAGCATCGCCCGGCGCGGCAACCGCTCGGCAAAGGCTGCCGCCACCGGCGCAACGCCGATATAGGCCGCCATCTTGATCGCCAACGCCGTGCCGAGCACGGTACCGGCTTGATCACCCGCCAGGTCGAATGCCAGCAGCCCCAGGGCCACCGTCGTCAAGCCAGTGCCGATCAGCGCAATAATCTGAGCGAAGAACAGGCGCCGGTACGTCTTATTGCTGAGCACATCGAACATGGGAATCTCCCCTCGCGGCCTACAGGTACTTGGTCAGTTGCTTGAGCTCGGCCAACGAGGCCTGGCCATCCAGCGTCACGCTGCCTTCCAGGCAATGGTCGATATGGTCCTGGATCAGCGTGCGCTTGGCCTGGCAGATGGCTTTCTCCACCGCGTGCAATTGCTGGGCGATATCCACACACGGGCGCTGCGCCTCGATCATGCTGGTGATGCTGCGCAAATGACCTTCGGCACGCTTGAGGCGTTTAACGATGGCTTCGTGGGTTTGGTGGGCGTGTTCGCTCATTGAGATGCTCCTTCGGCGATGCGCTTATCGTATCCCCCCAGGGGGGATACGGGCAAGCCCGCTCATCTCCTTAGCGGAGAATAAATACCCTCACACTCGAAACCCTGACTAAGTGTAAGTAGCTAACGAAATGAAACAGGCCTTCTGTCTGAACAAACTCTGAACTTGTAATGAATTAATACATTAAGCGTTGACATCCTGCAGCGTCGTGAGTAGATTGCCCGTGCCCGCAACTGGGGCCTTTTTTAAACCTCACAAAAGAAGCCAATGGACACAGTATCTAGTCGCTGTCCGAGCACCGCTTACGCGGGCATCGGGCGCCAAACCCAGAATATGACAGGACTCGCCACCCCGGTCCGGTAAGCTGCGCTAGAGCTCGATGCTCCACCGTAACTGCCTCGCCGGTCGCCTGTCCGGTCCCGAGGTGTGTTATGACCTTCCAAGCCCTTGTTTTGCCTGATGTACGCACACTAGCGGCCGCCTTGCGCGCCAAGCTGTGCCGTGAGCCCGTAGGTTTTTCGCCTACCCGCTCTGCTTTTGCTGCACCCTCCCCTCAAGTGCGCCCGGCCTACCCGCTGGCGCATTGGCGTATCTGCCCGGAAAGCGGCCAACTGGTGCAGCACTGGGATCACGCCGACCCTCAAGACCCACAGAGACCCAAGGTTTCCAGCCTGGCCCAGGCCAGCTTGATGCTCGGTCTTTATGTGAGCGCTCGCGCCGCCTGACCAGGCTGGAAACAGCAACTTCCTGATCCATGTTCTGGAGTTCTTTATGAACACGTCCAGTAGTAGCCCGCTGCGCGCTAGTTAACTAACGCACTGTTAGCGGGCACTGTAGAAGTTATGTGAACACCTTATTTAAACCGATCGCGAAGTTAGCGACTCGGCATGCTTTCGCTCGCCTGTTTCCAGGTAAGTACCGGGTATGTTTTGTCGAAAATTGGCGACAGGAGTACAGACAATGAGCGCCGTAAAAAACCCGCCGCTGCACAAAAAGAATGGCACCGACGCCGACACCAAGCTGTCGATGCGTGCCGCCCGCGAAGCCCATAACGGCCTGTCGGCCACCCTGGCCAACGTGCGTGCCACCCAGGACGGCCTGACCGAACTGGATGCCAGCGCCCGCCTGCAACGCGAAGGCTACAACGAAGTTGCCCATGACAAGCCACCTCACACCATCGTCCAGTTCCTGCAGGCACTGAACAACCCGTTCATCTATGTGCTGCTGACCCTCGGCGGCATCAGCTTCTTCACCGATTGCTGGCTGCCGATGCAGGAAGGTGAAGACGCCGACCCGACCAAAGTCATCATCATCATGACCATGGTGCTGCTCAGCAGCCTGCTGCGCTTCTGGCAGGAGCACCGCTCGGCCAAGTCCGCCGAAGCGCTGAAAGCCATGGTGCGCACCACGGCGACCGTGCTGCGCCGCGAGCAAGTCGGTTCGCAACCCACCCTGCGCGAAGTGCCGATGCGCGATCTGGTAGCGGGCGACATCGTGCAGCTGTCGGCCGGTGACATGATCCCCGCCGATATCCGCCTGATCGAGTCGCGCGACCTGTTCATCAGCCAAGCCGTGCTGACCGGCGAAGCCTTGCCGGTGGAGAAGTACGACACCCTCGGTGATGTCACGCACAAATCTGCCGGGCCGGTGGCTGCCGACCAAGGCAACCTGCTGGACCTGCCGAATATCTGCTTCATGGGCACCAACGTGGTCAGCGGCCGTGCCAAGGCCGTGGTGGTGGCCACCGGGCCACGCACCTACTTCGGCTCCCTGGCCAAGGCGATTGTCGGCTCGCGGGTGCAAACCGCTTTTGATCGCGGGGTGAACAGCGTCAGCTGGTTGCTGATCCGCTTCATGCTGGTGATGGTGCCGATCGTGTTCTTCCTCAATGGTTTCTCCAAAGGCGACTGGGGCGATGCGTTCCTGTTCGCACTGGCGGTTGCCGTCGGCCTCACCCCAGAAATGCTGCCGATGATCGTCAGCGCCAACCTGGCCAAGGGCGCCACTGCCATGGCCAAGCGCAAAGTGGTGGTCAAGCGTCTCAACGCGATCCAGAACTTCGGCTCGATGGACGTGCTGTGCACCGACAAGACCGGCACCCTGACCCAGGACAAGATCATCCTCGAACATCACGTCAACGCCTTCGGCCAGCGTGATGAGGCGGTACTGTCCCTGGCCTGGCTCAACAGCTACCACCAGAGCGGCATGAAAAACCTGATGGACCAGGCCGTGGTGCAGTTTGCGGAGCAGAACCCCAAGTTCAAGCTGCCGTTCGCCTACAGCAAGGTCGATGAATTGCCGTTCGACTTTGTCCGCCGTCGCCTGTCGATCGTGGTCAAGGATGCCGCCGACGACCAACTGCTGGTGTGCAAAGGCGCCGTGGAAGAAATGCTGAGCATCTCCACGCATATGATGGAGGCTGGCGCTGCCGTGCCCCTGGATGAGCGTCGCCGCGAAGAATTGCTGGCGATTGCCAACGACTACAACGAAGACGGTTTCCGCGTGCTGGTGGTGGCCACCCGTCACATCCCTAAATCGATGGCGCGCCAGCAGTACAACACGGCTGATGAGCGCAATCTGGTGATCCAGGGCTTCCTGACCTTCCTCGATCCACCGAAGGAAACCGCAGGCCCGGCGATTGCGGCGCTGCAACAGATCGGTGTGGCGGTCAAGGTACTGACCGGCGACAACGCCGTGGTCACCAGTAAGATCTGCCGCCAGGTCGGCCTTGATCCAGGCCAGCCGCTGCTGGGTGCTGAAATCGAAGCGATGGATGACGCCACCCTGCTGCGCCGCGTCGAAGAGCGCACCGTGTTCGCCAAGCTGACGCCGCTGCAGAAATCCCGGGTGCTCAAGGCGCTGCAAGCCAACGGGCACACCGTGGGCTTCCTCGGTGACGGCATCAATGACGCGCCGGCGCTGCGCGATGCCGACGTGGGTATCTCGGTGGACAGCGGTACCGACATCGCCAAGGAATCGGCCGACATCATCCTGCTGGAAAAGAGCCTGATGGTGCTGGAAGAAGGTGTACTCAAGGGTCGTGAAACCTTCGGCAATATCATGAAGTACCTGAACATGACCGCCAGCTCCAACTTCGGCAACGTGTTCTCGGTGCTGGTAGCCAGTGCGTTCATTCCGTTCCTGCCGATGCTGTCGATCCACCTGCTGCTGCAGAACCTGATGTACGACATCTCCCAGCTGGCGCTGCCGTGGGACAAGATGGACAAGGAATACCTGGCCAAGCCGCGCAAGTGGGATGCGAAAAACATTGGTCGCTTCATGATCTGGATCGGGCCGACCTCGTCGATCTTCGACATCACCACCTTTGCACTGATGTGGTACGTGTTCGCGGCCAACAGTGTGGAAATGCAGACCCTGTTCCAGTCCGGCTGGTTTATCGAGGGCCTGCTCTCGCAAACCCTGGTCGTGCACATGCTGCGCACCCGCAAGATCCCGTTCTTCCAGAGCACCGCCGCCTGGCCCGTGTTGATGATGACCTGCGTTGTGATCGTACTGGGGATCTACGTGCCGTTCTCGCCGCTGGGCACTCTGGTGGGCTTGCAACCGCTGCCGATGGCGTACTTCCCATGGCTGGTGGGCACCTTGCTCAGCTACTGCTGCGTCGCCCAACTGATGAAGACGATCTACATCCGCCGCTTCAAGCAGTGGTACTGATCTCCCCCGCCGTTTAAACGGTGGCGGTCGCCCGGCCGCCACCGTGTAACACAAGGAATACCTTATGCGCGTCTTGATCTGTGCAGGTCGTCATTACGCCGACACCAAAATGTCCCGCCAAGTGCTGGACGCTTACCACCGCCTGCGCCCGGTGCAGGTTTTGATCCACGGCGGCAACCAATTCCTCGGCAGCGACGTCGAGGACTGGGCGCGGGAACTGGGCATCGATGTGGTGCGCTACCCGCCCAACTGGCAACGCCACGGCAAGCAGGCTGAACGCCAGCGCAACCATTTCATGCTGACCGATAGCCGCCCCGACGTGGTCATCGCCCTGCCGGGCGGGGACGACACCTGCGAACTGGTCTGCCAGGCCAAAGCCAGCGGCATTTCGGTGCTGACCGTAGAAAACTGAATTCAAGCGAGGTGCATCATGCACAAAAAACACACGCCCGACCGCCAGGACGGGTTTGCCAAATACCGTGCCCGCCACTATCGAGGCGCACGCCACACCTTATTGTTGTTGCCGGCGGCCAAACGTCGCGCACTGCAACGCAACTTGATCTTTATCGGGCTGACCCTGGGCATTCTGTTGGCGATTGCCTTGCTGTCGAAGGCCCACGCGGCCGGCGGTGCCTATGTGGTCGACGACGGCGCAATCAACGCGCCAGGCGAATGCAACGTCGATGCCTGGTACACCGCCAACCGACACGATGGCAGTACCCACACTGAAACGCTGTCACCGGCCTGCACGTTCGCCACAATGCCCTGGGTGCAATGGGGCGCGGCGGTGTCGCGCGCCACCCATACGGGCCAGGGCGAAACGCAGGTGAGCCCGCAGCTCAAGGCCCAGGTGTGGTCACGGGAAGACTTGGGTCTGGAAATGGCCGTGGCAGCCGGCGCGCATTTTGCGCTGGACCGCCGGCACGGTTTTGATGGTGCTGACTTCAACGTCCCGCTGACCTGGCAGCCGTTGGAGGCCCTGCGACTGAACCTGAACGCCGGCTGGTCGCATGCCTATAACGACGGTGACCAACAACATCGCCTGACCTGGGGCAGCGGCGTTGAGTACCAGGTGGCACCGGTGTTGACGCTGATCGCCGAGCGTTATGGCCAGGAAGGCGGCGATCAGGCGTGGCAGGCCGGGCCTAGGTTTCACTTGGGCGAGTTTGTCGACATTGACCTGGTGGTCGGGCGCAGCCTGATCGGCGAGCGCGCGCAGTGGTTGACCACCGGTGCTACGTTGCGTTTCTAGTGGCTTGGCAGCACCTGTGTGCTGGCTTGCCCGCGAAGGCGCACTCTCTAACTGTCACCGCGCAATCCAAATGTGGGAGCTGGCTTGCCTGCGAAAGCGGCCTGACAGCCGACCACAATCTAACTGTCACCCCGCGATCCAAAAATGTGGGAGCTGGCTTGCCTGCGAAGGCGGCCTGACAGCCGCCACAATCTAACTGTCACCCCCGCGATCCAAAAATGTGGGAGCTGGCTTGCCTGCGAAGGGGCCTGACAGCCGACCACAAACTAACTGTCGCCCCGCGATCCAAATGTGGGAGCTGGCTTGCCTGCGATGGCGGTGGTGCGGTGTACATATCCGTTATTTGGGTAACGGCTGGCATGGGTTCCGCCCTTACGGCGGCTTACTTTTGAAAAGCCCAAAAGTAAGCAAAAGGCTCTTGCCCCAACACTCGGCACCTCGCTTAGGCTCGGTGTGCCCGTAATCCGACAGGGATTTGGGGGGCCGCCGCCACGCGCCATCCATGGCGCGGGGCGGCTAAACCGGCATCCCTGCCGGTTTACCCCCCAAATCCCTGTCGAATTCCGGCCAGCGTGTTTGACGGGGCGCCTAAGGTCAAAAGCGAGATCAAAAGCGAGATCAAAAGCCAGATCAAGATCACGATCAAGAGCGGCTCGCTTCGCATCGTGGGTAAGGGATGGGTACGCGGTTTTGTAGGAGCTGGCTTACCAGCGATGGCGATCGTTCATTCAACGGCAGGGTTGGATGTTTATCCGCTATCGCAGGCGAACCAGCACCCACATAAGTCCCGGCTTCATCTGGACGCTCTCATTTCAGTCGGGCCTTGGCCTGTTGTTCCAGGTGCAGCTGCAACTGCGGGTCGATCTGCAGCTGCCTCGCCAGGTCGTCGAGGTAGTTGCGCTCGGCATCCTGTTGATCATCGACCAGCATCACACTGGCCAGATAGACTTCCGCTGCCACGGCAGGGTCGCTGGCAAATTCGGCGAAATCCGCGGCATCCAGGGGTTTGGCGACTTCGGCTTCAAGCCATTGTTTCAGTTGCGGATCGTCGGTTTGCCGGCCCAGTTCACTGGAAATCAGTTGCTGCTCTTTTTCATCAATGTACCCATCCGCTTTGGCGGCAGCGATCAAGGCGCGTAATACGGCATGGCTATGAGCCTCGGCGGCGGGGCCGTCAAGCTGGTCGACGGTCTGGAGGGCTTGCTGCGGCGCATTGGCTTGCTGGCGCTGCCAGGCTTGGTAGGCCTGGAAGGCCGCCATGCCCAAGGATGCCAACGCCGCGTAGTTCATGCCGCTGGAGCGCCCCTGGGCAGGACGGCCATTGGCGGCACCACCCAACATGCCGCCCAGGCCTCCCAGCAGACCACCTAAACCACCCAAACCGCCACCCGCCGACGCATTGCCGGTGCTGGTGCCTTTCAACAGGCCACCGAGCAGCCCACCCAAACCGCCCGAGGAAGCACCGCTCCCTTGCCCGGCACGCAAGAGTTGCTCGAGTAAATCGCTGGTGTTCATGGTGTCACCCTCCCAGGGTGCAGTATTGGCGTCTAACAACCATAGCCCGCTACTGTCGGAACACCATGACCGCCGGGCGGGCACGGCCTATCATGACGACACCGTGCCTTCGAGAGAAAACCCAAGTGAACCGCATTGAGCACATCGGATTGATGGCCAGCTACAACCAGTGGATGAACCGCAAGCTCTACGACGCGGCCAGCACGCTGTCGGACGCGCAATTGTCGATGGACCGACAGGCTTTTTTCGGCTCGATACTCGGCACGCTCAACCACCTGGCCTTGGGCGACACGGTCTGGCTCAAGCGGTTTGCCCAGCATCCGGTGGGCTACCCGGCACTGGCTCCGTTGAGTGCCATCGCCACACCGGTCGACCTGAAGCAGGTGGCGTTTGCCAATATCCGCGAGCTTGCCACCCGGCGTGCCTGGCTGGACCAGCTCATCATCGACTGGGCCCAGAGCGTGCAAGAATCCGACCTGGATCATCGCTTGCACTACCACAACATGCGCGGTACCGCGGCCGATAAAGACTTCTTCAGCCTGCTGGTGCATTTCTTCAATCACCAAACCCACCACCGGGGCCAGGCAACCACCTTGCTGACCCAGGCGGGGCTGGATGTGGGGACTACGGATTTACTGGCGCTGATTGACTGAACTCGGCATACGCCTGCAGCAAGCGCGCAAATGCTTGGGGCTCGGGCAACTGTTCAAAACTTTCAACCGCCCGCGTGGAGACCCAGGGCGGTTTTTCGCGGGTCCAGGTCTCCATGAACGGCACGTAACTGTTCGCGTTATCCAGCAAGGTGGCGCGCACATTGACGAATTCATCGATGCCATGGGGGCGCGTGAACAGCCAGCTCATGCAGTGCGGGCAAAAGTAGTGGCGGTCTGCGCCGTGCAGGCCGCCAATCACCGGGCAACCCTGGGTGACCGTGAACGCGCTGGCGGGAATCAACGCGCTCAGGGAAAACGCGCTGGAGGACATCTTCTGGCAACCGGTGCAATGGCACGCCATGGTCATCACCGGGGCGGCACTCACGCTGAAACGCACACGTTCACAGCGACAGCTGCCTTCACGTGGCGGGGTGTCGACGCTCATCATGGCTTCCTTTTTATTGCTGGGGGTGCGTGGCAGGTTAGCGTCCCGCCCCAGGGTTGAACAGGCTTGCAAAACAAAACCGAACCCTGTCTCGCCGCAGGGGTCGAAATCCCAGGTGCCGGGAATTATTACCTCCCGCCCTCCCCGCGCGCATTGTGGGTCTACCGATGCGCGTACCCCAAGAAGGAGACGCTTACATGGTCATTCACTTCAAGGTCGCAGGACACTTAGCCTGTGGCCACCACGGCACCAACCTCCCTTCCAGCACCGAGCTGAACCGGGTCAAATGCCGCACCTGCCGCAACACCGAAGCCTACAAGGAAGCGCGCCGCACCCAGCGCAACGCCGCCCGCCGCGCCAACCGCAAAGCCAAGACCCACACCGCAATTGATTGGCGCAGTGCCTGGACACAACGCCTCACCGACCTGCCTGGCTTGCAGCGCCTGCCACGTGGTTTCAGTGGGCAGCCATTCGTTTAGGCCATTGATGCACATTGGCCCGGAGTGAGGGCACTTGCGCCCTCACCCCCAAATTGTCTTGGACGAGCGATGTCGCATTGGCCTGTGAGGCCAAGCGCATTTGCGCGGGACAATAGGCATTCTCCGATCTACCGCCGAAAACCTTTCTAGATCACTGATCTAGCAAGCTTTTTCGTCGGCCTCGCAATGCAACAAAGCCACCGTTCGACCTTGCGCCTAAGCGCTTGGATCTATATATTCCCAACCCTGCAACAACGCGCTGCCGCCCGAATGGCGAAACTGGTAGACGCATGGGACTTAAAATCCCCCGCTCGTAAGGGCGTCCCGGTTCGATTCCGGGTTCGGGCACCATCTTTTGTTTCACTGACAGCCAGTAAAGTCCGTGAAACCCTTTAAAACCCGCCGCTTGGCGGGTTTTTTCGTTTCTGGCATTCCATCGGCTTTCTGCTGAGTCCAAGGGTAGGTTTTCGGGTGGAAGACAGAGTGCTAAAAAGTAGTACGCTTATGCCGCCTACCGCCTCGCGATTAGCTACCGGCGTAGCCTGAGGAGATCCTTTGTCCACTTCCACACTGACTTCGCACATCTTCAGCACGCCTCGCCATACGACGCACTATCTGGCGTCGGGCCCGGTCGAGGGGCCGTTGATGATATTCCTGCACGGCTGGCCGGAGATAAGCCTGATCTGGCGCGCGCAGATGGAAGCCTTCGCTGCCGAAGGATGGCATTGCATTGCACCGGACATGCGCGGCTATGGTCGTTCATCTTCGCCGGCAGACGTCAAAGCGTACACCCTTGAAAACATCGTGGCGGACATGGCAGCACTGCATGACCATCTCGGTGGCCTGCCCGCCATTTGGGTGGGCCACGATTGGGGCAGTGTCGTAGCGGGCGAACTGGTCGCTCATGAGCCGCAGCGCAGCCGCGGCGTTGTGCTGGTATCGGTGCCCTACTTCCCGACGACGAACGCGTTGCCGACGCTGGTCCCGCTGGTTGATCGCGCGATCTATCCAGAGGACCTGTACCCAGACGGTCAATGGGACTATTACCGCTACTACAACACGCACTTTGCGTCCGCTGTCGCTGACCTGGATGCGGATAAAGCTGCCTCGTTGGCGTCGATTTATCGGCGAGGCGACCCGGCAAGCATCGCCAAGGTTGCATCCAATGCCGAAGTGACCCGCAAAGGTGGGCGGTTTGGCCAAGCGCACCAGGCCCCACCCACTCAACCAGACCTCGCGCTCTGGCCCGCGGCGGACTTCGCTGCACTGGTCCAGACGTTCGAGACGCATGGTTTCCGCGCGCCCTGCGCATGGTATTTAAACGACGCTGCCAACGTCGATTATGCCAATCGGTCACTCAATGGCGGCCGCCTGTCGTTGCCCGTCCTGTTTGTGAACGGCGATTACGACCCGATGAATACCATCAAGGGCAATCAGTTGGGCGAGCCAATGCGCGCGGCCTGCGCAGACCTCACCGTGATCAGCCTACCCGGCGGGCACTGGTTGCCGGTGGAGTGCAAGGCAGAACTGGTTGAGGCCATCAGTGCTTGGTTAAAGGCAAAAGGCTAGCAGCGTTGCACTGCTTTCGGGTGATCTGGAACCTGAATCGGGTTGGACGCAAGGGAACGTTCTGAAGCCCGGCACCCTCTACTCATCAGCAGCCAACTGCCCAGGCCGCACCCGTTGCCTTCTCCAGCCACCCCCTGCGGATGAGTCCGCGCCCCACCCAGAAAGGTCAGCCGTCATGTCTTACGATTACCAGGGTATTGCCAGCGTCATCACTGCATCCCGTCACATGGGTACGCACTCAGACGAACTGCTCAATGAGGCGGTGAATATTCAACTGACCAGCAGCGGCAAGCCGACCATCGCGCGCCTGAGTTTCGACGCCCCCCTTCAATGGCCCGCCCACCCCAACGCTGTGGTGGTCAACTTGCCGGACGGTACGTCGGTCGGCGGTGTGATCGCCGAGATCGAAAAATCAGCCGATGGCCCTGGCTGGGTGACGTTTACCGTGGATGACTGAGCCGCCGAAGGCCGCCGTCGCTGTACGCTGAAGAGCAGCCGCCCTGTGGACACAAAAATCCCGACGTCAAGGTCGGGATTTTTGTGTCCGCAGGCTTATCAGTTGTCGGGATGCTCGCTCGCAACCGAGTCGGCAGCATCCACGTCCGACATGTCTTCTTCGAGTGGCGCATCGTCGTCCGGCGGGAGCGGGATATTATCCTCGTCACGCTTTGGATCATGCCCGGTCTCGTTGTCTGTGCCGCGGGTCACGGCCTGCTGTGAAATGTTCCCTGGGGCGTTTTCATTGATGTCCATACTGGCTCTCCACTCAGACGCTCGGGTTATCCGCGCTTACTAGTCAGAGGCGTCACGGCAGCCGGAGTGCCCAGCATTAGACGAATGGTGAAAAGACACGGCCCCAGGTCAAACCAGTGGTTGCAAGGTAATACTCCAGACCTCTTTGCCCTGCACGGTCGCCTGCGCAACAGCCAGCACTTCAAACGAGCTGCCCGGGGCGAAGGTGTATTCAATTTTGTTAGGGTCATCCGACAGCGCGGTGATGTAACTGACCGTGTCCCAGACCCAGGCATTATTCGGCGGGTTTGCAATCAGAATGATGCCGTTCTGGTACTGCATCGCTTCCGTCAGCGAACTGCCGAAACTCCAGACCATCTTGGTGGTGATGACCTGGCCGACCTGGATATACGTGTCCAATGCGGCTTCCAACGGGATCTGCAAAGGCGTGCCCACGGGCCCCTCGTTAAGTGGGCATTGCTGGAATTCAATACCGAAATGTTCGGTGCCCAACTGAGCAATATCGACTTGCCCGCTGAACAACTGGGGCTCGCTCACAATACTGGTGCGTGGCAAGGACTGGAACGCAGCACACAGCAGGCGGTTTTCGACCGCACTGAACGTTTGCAAGGCAGTGGCGACTTGCGCCAACTGGCTCTCGACGTTTTGCAGGGAGTTGGCTGGCACCATCAAGAACGACCTCATGTAGTCCACATTTTGAGGCGTATAAGTCCCCCAGTTGGACGCCCAGATCGCCTCGGCGATGCTCGCTTGATCAAGCGGATAAGGCGCGGTACCGACGCTGGTGTATTCAAATATTTTCATTAGCACCAGGCGGGTAAAAGACGCCGTCGTCCAGTCATACACGGCCATCGCGAGCTGGAAGCTATAAGGCGTGAACGGAAACAGTTGCAGCCCCAGCGCCGTTATCTGCGCGGTGGTTTTGCCAGGCGCATCGGGAATGTTCTGATAAGGAACGTAGTTGTCCGCGATCAATTGGTTGAAATATGCGACGTCGGCTGCGGCAATATCCGGCAAGGGTTTCAACTGACCCGACAACGTGATGCCCTTGCTGGCCTGGGTGACGCTGAATACGCCATTTCCAGGCAGGCTCAGCGTGAGATCGACGCTGGGGCTGGGTGTGTAGTCGACGACCTGGCCATTGAGGTTGACGAAATCCATGACCGGCCCATTCGGAAAGCCATTCTGGAAGTCGGTCACGTCAAGAAAGCCCTGCCCCTCCACGATCAAGCGGCTGGATACACCTTTACCTCCGCGAATCACACTCAACGGCTCGCCGTCGCTGAACCACAGCGCCGCGCCAGACGGGTTATTGATGCTCTGGAACTGCCACATGCTCAGACTCCTTTCGATCAAGCCGATTTTGCCAAGCGTGCCAGCGCAGTGTCGCTGCCCATTGCCTTCATCGCCAAAGCCACCAGGGTCAGCGTTGGATTGGCCGCAGGCAGCGTGGGCATGACACTGTTGCTGACGACGTAAAGGTTATCCACGCCAAACACTTGCAACTGAGGGTTAACCACCCCCAGGTTGGGGTCGTTGGCCATCCGCGTGGTGCAGGCCACATGATCGCCCCGTTGGGGGTAAGTGCCCCACCCCACATCGGTGCAACCCATTTGCGCCAGGACGGTCTTGAGTTTATCCACGTAGATCTGTGCTTTCAGGGGATCAAACAACGGGTCAGGCGTGTAGATTGAGGTGCGCGGCAATCCGAAACGGGTAGTACCCACTGCACAGGAGACCCGGTTGTTGTACTGCGGGATCGCCGACAGGTTGCCATACAGTTGATACTTGGCGGGCGCGGTGCAAGCGTCGCGAATCTGGCTGGCGCTATAGCCCTGAGCCATCATCAGGCCCACATCGATATTGGGCGTTTCATAGTTCATCGATATGAAAAACTTGCCGTCCTTCTGGTACTGAGGTGCGTCGAAGGTCCGTGAACACAGGCTGGGGAACCCCAACTCTTCCTCAAACTTCTGGGGGTTGGGCGCAGTACCTGAGGCATAAAAAAATTGAGTCGCACTGACAAAACGGCCAACCAGATCACGGTCGTTACCGATCCCCTTGGGCCAGTAACTCGATGTGGACGCCTGGAGCAACTTGGGAATCTCAAACGCGCCGTTGCACAGGATTACGTTCTGGGCGTCCAACAGCACGGTGTCACCCGTGTTCATATCTGTGTAGGTAACACCCGCCACCTGTTGCCGGTTGACCATGCGGATCGCCGTAACAGCCGCTCCGAGGCGCAGGCTCACGTTGGGGTTGTCGGCCAGCAAGGCCAGCGGCTGGTCACCTGTGAAACGGCCCGCTACCGGGCAGTAGTCGCAGGTACCTGTGGTGCGGCATGGGCCACCCATTCCATTGGCCTGCCCATAGCGCGCCACCGGTAAATGCCCAAATCCTATGGCTGGGCGAACGCGAGCAAACGCCTGAATGAATGGCCCAGCCGAAATCGGATAAGGCGCTGCGCCATAGGGATAGGGTTGGCTGCGGGGCGGATTATTGTCGCTGGAGTCACCACTGGCGCCCAAGTACCGCTCGGCCTGGTTGTAGAACGGTTCCAACTGATCGTAGCCAAATGGCCAATCGATGCCCTGCCCGGTATTGCTGTAAAGCGCAAAATCTTCAGGTTTGAAGCGCGGTACCCAGCCCCCCCAATGCAGCATGGTGCCGCCGGCGCCGAATATTCGCCCACCCTGGATATTCCAGGGGTTGGCTCCGGTGGCATCGAAGTCTGCCGCCTGGTCGTAAAAGGCGGCATAGGGGGTATTGCCAGTACCGCCACCTCGTGCAACATGATGAAACCACCAACCGGGATCGCCCATGGGAATGCTTGGCCCGGTTTCTAAAATGACCACGCCCGGGTGGTTTGCAAACCGGCTTGCCATCAGGCTGCCAGCCACGCCGGAGCCGACGATCACGATATTGGCTGATTCATTACGCACCTTGGCCATGATCGCCTCCCACTGGTTGGGTCTGCGCCTGAATGTTAAGCGCGCGATAAGGTGGTGGTTTATTCAGAAACGACCCGCCGCCCATCCAGCCGTTGTAGTTCATGTAGCCGAACGTCTTGAAGCCTCCAAATGCGATATTCCAGCGCATGAATTCAAGCAGCACGTAGTTGGCCACCGGCGAAGGATTGCTGGATGAATAAGGGTTTTGGTTGATCAGCGCCGCCAGGGCAAAGGTAGGTGTGTGGTATTGCTGGAGAAGCGCTTGGTATTCGGCAATGGTTTGCCGGTAATAACCCAGGTAAGCGGGGTCGCGTTGCATTTGCCATTGCAGCGCTTGCTGAAACTGCTGCTGTGGCATTTGGCAATCGGCGGCGGTGCCCCACTTCTGGCCGATAAAACCGAACAAACTCCAAAGCACATTGATCTGGTCTTGTTCCATGCGGAGAGTCCTTTTTCCGGCGTGTATGTTGTTCCCTGCGCCGCGATTCGCTTACAACAGGATCGGGCGTCGACTCATGCTCTGCGAAGACGTAATGTTTGGCTACTGACGTTTGGTAATAACCCTTATTCCAATCTAATGGCCACACGCCATGATCTAGCGGGATTGCCTGTCGAACCCCTGCTGTAGCCCGTCTATGCTGGAGCGAGACGCCCAAACCCCGCAGTGATCCCCCCCCTATCGGAGACCCGACATGAATCCAAACGCCACCGCCCTTGTCCTGATCGAGTTCCAGAACGACTTCACCACACCAGGGGGCGTGTTCCATGACGCCGTCAAAGAGGTGATGCATCAGTCCGACATGCTGGCCAACACCGCGACCACGGTGCAACAGGCGCGCAAGTTGGGCGTCAAGATCATTCACCTGCCGATCCAGTTCGCCGATGGCTACCCCGAACTGACCACGCGTGACTATGGGATTCTCAAAGGCGTTGCCGACGGCAGCGCGTTTCGCGCAGGCAGTTGGGGGGCCGAGATCACCGATGCAATTACGCGTGAAACCGGCGACATCCTGGTGGAGGGCAAGCGCGGGCTGGATGGGTTTGCGACCACGGGACTGGACCTGGTGCTGCGCAACAACGGGATCCACAATCTGGTGGTGGCAGGGTTTCTGACCAACTGCTGTGTCGAGGGCACCGTGCGCTCTGGCTACGAGAAGGGTTACAACGTCGTGACCTTGACCGACTGCACGGCGACATTCACCGAGGAGCAGCAAAAGGCTGCCGAGAACTTCACCTTGCCAATGTTTTCCCAGGCGCTGCGGCATACCGAGTTCCTGGGCGCTTTGAGCGCCAAGTAGGCAAAAAAAGGGGCGACCGATCAATCAGTCGCCCCTTTTGCTGGATGCCTGCTATTGCGCTCAACCGTTCAACGTCAGCCCCGGATAAGCCCGCACCGGCACCGTGTGGCGCTGCGGTTGCTGGCGTGCAAGCTGGGCCTGGACCTGTGCGACGGCATCCAGCACACGCTGTGCCCATTGCTCGTCTTGCGGGTCCACCACTACCACGCGAAAACCGTGATCGACGCCTTCAAGCTGCACACCCTCGGAGTCATCGACATGCAGGTCAATGTCGAAGGCCGGTGGGAATTTCGACGGCGTGCTGGTCAGCCCACGCTCGGCGAGGGCCTGGTTATGCCGCACGCTGTTGACCACGCCATCGACGTGGATGCCATACAACAGCAACCAGCGACGGATGTAGGACGGGGTGCGACCGGACGAGGTGTAGACCCAGACACTGCAGCCCTGGCGACGCAGTTCGCGGGTCAGGGAGCGGGTGCCGCTGCGCAGCGGCTCACCCAGCCAACGGTGCACACAGGCCGGCAAGCGGCTGTGTTCGGTCGCGCTGTGGTGCAGTTGGCAGGCCAACGTGTCATCGATATCGAATGAAATACGAATGCGCTGACGCTTGAACACACGCGTGATTGTGTCGAGCACTGAAAACCTTCCCATCATTGGCCCCCCTGGTAGGCGGGCGCTGGTGCGTCGCGGAGGAAAAAACCCATGGGGTCAGGGGCCTTATCTTCCAGGAACGCCGCATATTTTTTCTTGATCTTGGGCAATTCGTACAACGCCATGACGCCGTGCTTGGCCGAGTTGCGTATGACCGAGGACGGGTTGAAATAGCCCTCGGCGTTGTCCAGCGTCAACACGAAAGGCGCCAACCCCTCGCGCATCAGCAGGTAACTGACGATCAACGACCCACTGCGGTGGTTGCCTTCAATGAACAACTGCGGCTTGCTGAGGACCCGCACATAGACACCGGCGGCGCGCTTCCACACTGATTCGTTGTGGTGCTTGCAGTACCAGTTGTACAGGTCCTTGATACCGCCCTCGACATTGTTGAAAAAATGCACTTCGGTGGCAGCCAGGTGCTGGGCATATTCCCGCCTGCGTACCGGGTCTGTGCCGCAGAGCACGGTGGCATTGATCTCCAGCATCAGGTTCAACTGCTGGAGGTCGAACAGGTCGACACCGCGCGCCACATAGTCGTCAATCAGGGCATAGCCTTCAAGTACATTCTGCAGCACTTCGTCTGTCAGTGGGTCGCGTGGCTCGGTGAAGTCCCGGCTGAGCTGGGCAAAACGGCCCTGTACCTCACGCAGTGCGCGTTCGATCGCGAGCAAATCAAGACGACGTGTTGCAGTCATTGGCAATCCTGGAAACGGTGGAAGGCGGATCAGCTGAATTTGCCGCTGATGTAGTCCCCGGTCATTTGTTCGCGCGGGTTTTCGAAGATCTGGGTGGTCGCGCCCATTTCCACCAGGTATCCGGTGCGGGTGCCCTGGGAGATGTCCACCGAGAAAAACGCGGTGGTATCGGCCACACGAATCGCCTGCTGCATGTTGTGCGTCACCAGGGCGATGGTGTAGTCCTTTTTCAGCTCGACCATCAGTTCCTCAACCCGGCGCGTGGCAATCGGGTCCAGTGCCGAGCAAGGTTCGTCCAGCAACAGCACTTCCGGCTCGGTGGCGATGGCACGGGCAATGCACAGGCGTTGCTGCTGGCCGCCAGAGAGCGACAGGCCGCTGACCTTGAGCTTGTCCTTGACCTCATCCCACAGCGCCGCGCCTTGCAGGGCGTGCTTGACGCGATCGCCGAGGTCGCCCTTGTAGCGGTTCAGGCGCAGGCCAAAGGCCACATTGTCAAAGATACTCATCGAGAACGGGTTCGGCTGTTGGAACACCATGCCGATGTAACGGCGCACGACCACAGGGTCAACGCCCTTGCCGTAGACGTCCTGGCCGAGGAAGTGCACATGGCCTTCGAAACGGAAGCCCTTCACCAGGTCGTTCATGCGGTTGAGGCTGCGCAGCACGGTGGATTTGCCGCAGCCGGAGGGGCCGATGAAGCCGGTGATTTTGTTCTTTTCGATCGGCACATGGCTGTCACGCACCGCCATGAAGTTGCCGTAGAAAATCTTGTCCAGCTTGCAGTCCATGACCACAGGCGACTGGGTGATAAACGGAGCGGCTACTTGCGCAGATGACATGTTCAAAATTCAGGTGCTCCCGTTCTTAGTACTTGGGCTTGCCGAAAATACGGCTCACGATATTCACAACCAGCACGATCATTACCAGCACCAACGAGGCCGCCCAGGCGAGCTCAAGCTGGTTGTCGAAAGGCATGCCGGAGAAGTTGTAAATCAACACGGCAAGCGACGCCGTTGGATTCATGACCGCCAGGCTGCCGTCGTGGTAGATCCAGTAGTTACTGAACAGCGCGGTGAACAACAGCGGCGCGGTTTCGCCGGCGGCGCGTGCCACGGCGAGCATGACGCCCGTCAGGATCGCGGGCATGCCGGTGGGCAAGACGATTTTCCAGATCACCTGCGAACGGGTGCAGCCCATGCCATAGGCCGCGTCCTTCATGATCTTGGGCACCATCTTCATCGACTCTTCAGCCGTCAGCACCACGATAGGCAACATCAGTACAGCCAGCGCCACGCCACCGGCGGGTGCCGAGTACGTGCCGGTGGTCATGACCACCAGGGCGTAGGCGAACACGCCGGCCAGGATCGAGGGCAAGCCGGTGAGCATCTTGGCGGCAAAGCGCGAGGCGTTCGCCAGCTTGCTGTCCGGGCCCAGTTCCGCGAGGAAAATCGCCGCCAGGATGCCGACCGGCACAGCGATGGCGGCGGCAATACCGACCATCACGAAGGTGCCGGCCATGGCGTTGCCGAAGCCACCCCCGGTCTCGAAGCCGGTGGGTGGCAGCTCGGTGAACACTTCCAGGCTCAGGCGCGCGCCGCCACGGGTGATCAGCATGTAGAGCACGGAAATCAGCGGCACACTGGCCAGCAGCGCGCCGAACCACACCAGGGTGGTCAGCACCAGGCTGCGCAGGGCACGCCCTTCAAACCGGCGCTGCAGGCTAGGCATGGCGGTGATTGGAGACGAGAGGTCAGTCATTACTTGGTACCCCGCTGGGCGTAGACCATGATCATCGAACCGATGATGTTCACCAGCAGCGTGATGAACATCAGCACCAGTGCGGCGTACATCAACACTTCGATCTCGTTCGGGCCGGCTTCGGGGAAGTTCAGCGCCAACAAGGCCGCCAGGGTATTGGCCGGGGCGAACAGCGAGAGGGAAATGTTGTTGGCGTTACCCACCAGCATGGCCAGGGCCATGGTTTCACCCAAGGCGCGGCCCAGGCCCAGCACCAGCGATCCGAAGATGCCGGTGGCGGCAGACGGCACCATGACCTTGAGAATCGCTTCCCAGTGAGTGGTGCCCATGCCGTAGGCGGCTTGCTTGGTTTTCATCGGGACACCCGTGAGGGCGTCCTGGGACACGGCAGCAATGGTCGGCAGAATCATGATGGCCAGCACCAGTGCAGCTGGTAACAGGCCCGGCCCGCTGAGGGACGTGCCGAAAAAAGGAATCCAGCCGAGTTCGCTGTTCAGCCACGCGGTGAGCGGGCGGATGGCCGGGATAACCACATAAATGCCCCAGAGGCCGTAGACCACGCTGGGGATGGCTGCGAGCAATTCGACGATGGTGCGAAACACCGCCGCCAGTTTGGCTGGCAGGAAATCCTGGGTGAGGAAAATAGCCATGCTGACGCCAAAAAAGCCTGCGATCAGCAACGCAATCAGGGCGCTGTACAGCGTGCCCCAAATCGCGGGCAGAATCCCGTACTTGCCTTGGTTAACGTCCCAGACACTGCCGAACAGCACGTCAAAGCCATGCTTTTCCATGCCGGGAAGTGCCTTGCGCCCTACTTCGAAGACCAGCGCGAAAACCAGCGCCAGCACCAGCACTACGCCTATGCGTGCAAGTGCACGGAAGGTGCGGTCAACCACAAAGTCCTTCGTGGACGGCGGCTGGCACGCAGAATCCGGGTTAACCGGTACGACAAAAGGTGTGTTCATTGGCTAATTCCGGAACAAGGGGGGAACGCTTCCGGCATGGCTGACAGCCCATGCCGGAAGCGGCCTGGCGAGCCTTACTGGATGTTGGCGGAAGCTTTGCGAACCTGGTCGACAACCGATGGCGGCAGTGGGATGTAGCCCATCGAATCGGCGATTTTCTGACCTTCGGTCAAGCTGTACTCGACCATTTCACGCATGGCTTTGGCTTTGGCTGGGTTGCCGTTGTCCTTGCGGAAGATCATCCAGGTGTAGGACGTGATCGGGTAGGACTTGGCGCCATCCGGGTCCGGCAGCCAGGCCACCAGGCTTTCCGGCATTTTCACCGCGGCCAGGGCTTCGGCGCCGCTTTCGGCGTTCGGTACCACGTACTTGCCGGCCTTGTTCTGCAGCTGGGCAAAGTCAACCTTGGCCAGTTTGGCGAAGCCGTATTCGATGTAGCCGATCGCGCCTGGGGTCTGGCGCACAGTGGCGGTCACACCATCGTTCTTCGGCGATTTGATGAACTTGTCGCTGGCGGGCCAGTTGACGGTGTTACCTTCGCCCAGGTCTTTCTGGAACTCAGGGTTGATCGCAGCCAAGTGCTTGGTGAACACAGCGGTGGTGCCGCTGGAGTCTGCACGTACGACGACGGTGATCGGCATGTCTGGCAGTTTCAGGCCTGGGTTGGCGGCAGCGATCTTCGGATCGTTCCACTTGGTGATTTTGCCCAGGAAGATGTTGGAGTACACATCGCGAGGCAACTTGAGCTCTTTAGGATTGCCCGGCAGATTGAACGCCAACACGATTTCACCGGCAGTCATCGGCAGCAGTTGCGCGCCTTCGGCAACCTTGGCGATGTCTTCGTCTTTCATGGCCGAGTCGCTGGCGGCGAAGTCGACGGTTTTGTTCAGGAAGTCCTGTACACCCGCACCGCTACCTTTGGATTGGTAATCAACGGTGACACCCTCGGTTTTCTTGCTGAAATCCTTGAACCAGGTGAGGTAGATCGGGGCTGGGAAACTCGCACCGGAACCGGTCAGGCGGATGCTTTCGGCAGCAAACACCGAGGTGGCACTGAGAGAAACCGCAACGGCAAGTGCAGCAGACTTCATCAGACGTTTCATTCAGGAAAATCCTTGTGAATTACGGGCTCGGGAACTCTGCAACAATCTTGTTACGGTTTTATGAACGTGGAATGGCAAAACGCCTTGTTGTCCCCCTCTCCCACCGCAATCGCGCGATTTGATGTCATTGGTTAGTAACAAAATGCGACTAAGACTTTGCCATCTCCCACCACGCGAGTTCCGCCCATGTCCTCAATAGAAGACACCTTGATGCAGCGCATCCACCGTGAGTTGCTGGATCACAGTGACGAAGAGCTGGAACTGGAATTATCCGAAGACGGGCATGACCTGAACGCGCTGTTTGACGACCACGTAGGAGAAAGCAGCGAGAAGGCCGCACGGCGGGTGTATTTCAGCGAACTGTTCCGCCTGCAGGGTGAATTGGTGAAGTTGCAAAGCTGGGTGGTCAAGACCGGCCACAAGGTGGTGATCCTGTTCGAAGGGCGTGATGCCGCCGGCAAGGGCGGTGTGATCAAACGCATTACCCAGCGCCTGAACCCCAGGGTCTGCCGCGTTGCCGCCCTGCCCGCGCCGAATGACCGCGAGCAGACTCAGTGGTATTTCCAGCGCTACGTCTCGCACCTGCCGGCCGCCGGTGAAATCGTGCTGTTCGACCGCAGTTGGTACAACCGCGCCGGTGTCGAGCAGGTCATGGGGTTTTGCAACGAGGACCAGTACGAAGAGTTCTTCCGCACGGTGCCGGAGTTCGAACGGATGCTCGCCCGCTCCGGTATTCAACTGATCAAGTACTGGTTTTCGATTTCCGACCAGGAACAGCACCTGCGTTTTCTCAGCCGCATTCACGACCCGCTCAAGCAATGGAAACTCAGCCCCATGGACCTGGAGTCGCGTCGGCGCTGGGAAGCCTATACCAAGGCCAAGGAAATCATGCTCGAACGCACCCACATCGCCGAGGCGCCGTGGTGGGTGGTGCAAGCCGATGACAAGAAGAAGGCCCGCCTCAACTGCATCCACCATTTGCTCGGGCAGATGCCGTATGAAGAGGTCGAGCTGCCGGTGATCGAGTTGCCGCAGCGCGTCAGGCAGGAAGACTATTCGCGCAGCCCGACGCCGCCGGAACTCATTGTGCCGCAGCGCTACTGATCACCCACACGTGCAGGCAGGCGGCATCTCGCACCCGGATGTTCACCCGCCTGCCTGTTTTTTTCAGACCCGTCTTAAATCATCCCGTGCCTGACAGCGATACGCTGGCCCCTTCCCTACCCCTCTGTGGAATGCGCCCGGCGCACAGCTGACAGGTACCCCGCCATGATCGACAAACACCTGCGGATCCTCATCGTGGATTCCCTTCATGCCCATGTCATGCAGATCGAAAAAATGCTCAACCGCATGGGCTATCACTGTATCGCCACCGCCAGCAGCGACCGGGAAGGCCGGCAATTGAGCCGTGCCGGGCTGAGGCGTTTCGATGTGCTGTTGGCCGCCGATCACATGGTGCGCAAGCCCGACGTGGGCGGGTCGGCGTTTGACGCCTACGCCATCGCGAACGTGTTTATCTATGGCCGGCCTGCCGACAGCGAACGGGTGAACCTGGCCAGCCACGGTGAGCGTTACTGGCGCTGCGGCTTGCCGGAATACCTCGTGCTGGAGTGGTTCATGGCCCGCTCCAGGCGCAGCCTACCGCAGGCTTGCGACAACCCTTCTCAAGCGCCTTGCACGGAGTCACCCGGTTACTTTGCACTGCCAGGCGCAAGGTGACCGGGTTCCGGCGGGGTCAGATCGGAGCGCTGCTGACGACCCTCAGCGCCAACCCTTCATACGCATCCAGCGTGATGGTGAACTCGCCGTCTGCCGTCAGGTCACCCTCGACCCGTTCATTGATGATGTCCACCACCATCCCCGCCGCGATATCCGGCAGGTTCAGGGTCTCGGTGATCGGCGTGGCGCCGAAGTTCAGCGCAGTGATTTGTATGCCTTTGCCGGCGGGCAATTCATGGACCATCACCAGCAGCCCTGGGTTTTGCACTTCAGGCACTTGAATCTGGCGGCTGGCGGCAATGTCGTAGGCACGGCGTACCGCGAGGATTTTCTGCAGTTGCGAGGCAAATGACTCGGGGTCCTGTAATTGGCTGTTGAGGCTGCCATACAGGCTTTTCGAGCGCGGCATATGGCCGGCGGATAATTCGGCGTCCGGGTTCAGGTCCACCAGGTCATAGGCGCCGCGATGAATCCAGCGCGTGTCGCCATCCTGCATCAAGTGTTCGACCTCTTCGGCCGCCAGCGGCAGCGCGCCCACCAGGTCCCAGCCCGACAAGGCAAACACCCCTGGCTGCATGGCGTTGTACATCACCAGCAGCAAGTGGATCTGGCGAATCTGCTGGATGTCCGCGGGGGTGATCGCGTCCAGGTCCCGAATGCCCAGGGCGGCCGTGATGATACTGGCCGTGGTGCAGGACACGCCGTTGGTCACGAACTTGAGGTTGTACGGCGCATGTTCGCCGGCCAGGCGTTCGTACATCTGCTCGCGGATGTGCTCGCGCAGGATGTTGCCGGGAAAGGTCTGGCCCTGGTACAGGAAGGTGTCGTGGGCATGCAAGGTCCAGAAGTGCACCAGTTCGAGGGTCAGTTCATCGTGGTTTTGCAACGCGTGGATCAGCGAGCCGGGGTCGATGCCCTGGCGGTGCATTTCACGCAGCATCAGGCGCAGGAACTCGGCATCGCCCATCAGCAACGCGTGCTGGTATGCAGGGCGGGTGATGAAGTCGTAGGACAGGTCGGCACCGCCGTGTGACATGGACGCGATGTCATCCACGGTGAGGTTCAACTCCTGGAAGCTGAAACCGCCCGCCTTGCGAATCGCCCCGCCCAGCAACTGGTTGCCGGTGATCGACAGCGGATGGCTCTCGGACCAGGCCGTACCGTCCAGCTTGCGCTCCACGCCGAGGAAACCATTGGCGTCCAGGCGCAGGATCTTCGCGCCCATCACGTCGATGGCATGCAGCGCATCGCCAATGATCATCTGCTGCGCGGCGAAGGTCGGGTCCAGCCAATTCAACGACGGCTGGCCTTCCTTGAAATAATGCAAGTACACCCAGCGGCGCGGCTTGCCGTCCACGCCCAGCACTACGTCCGTCGCGCTCCAGTCGGTTTCCTTGACGCCGGGTTCGAAGAAGATCACCCGTTGCAACTGGCCGACGATGTAGTGTTTGTCGCGCAATGCATCGACCTGCGCCGGGCTGAGGTTCTGCGCGTCGCGGCCCTCGGCGACGTCGGGCAGCAACGGCCAGTCTTCTTCGCGGATTTCCACCATGTGGTAGAGGCCGGGATAGTCCTCGTACGCCATCTCGGCCAGGCGGAAGTCCGCGCCCTTGCCGGTGTGGGACGGGATCACATCGTCGATGATCACCGCGTTGTGCGCCGCCGCCATGCGTGTCAACGCCTGCAACTGTGCCTCGGTGCCCAGCTGCGGGTCGATCTCGAAGCTGATGCGGTCGAAATTGCCGTCGATGGTCGGCGTGTGCTGCATGCCGCTCAGGCCGCCGGACTTCTTCAGCGGGCCGTTGTGGATGCCCTGGATGCCGATCTTCGACAAGGCGTGCCACAGCGCCTCATCGCCCAGCGCCTCCAACACCGTGCCGCCTTCGCGGGTCACGATCGAGGCCGGGTACGCGGTGAACCACACCGACGACAGCGCCGAAGCATCACGGGGCCGGGTCTGCGCGTAAGGCTGCTGCCACAACCGGCCCTGGCCCGAATAGAGCTTGGCCCGCTGGCGTGCCGCGTGCAGCATCGATTGTTCCACCAGCCAGTTCACATGGTTGTTTTCAGCCGCCGTCATAAGCTTGGTACCTGTCGTCGTGAAGCATTGCTCGTGAACATATGAGGCTTGTGCGGGCCATTCGTTGCATTGCGATGAGGCGATGGCTGGGCATCGTCCACTGTAGGCGGTGATCGTCAGTGGGTGTCGCGATACTGCCTCGGCGTAAACCCCGTCGACGCCTTGAACTGCCGAGTGAAGGCGCTGTGGTCGGTGTACCCGCACTGCAGCGCTACCTCGGTGATCGGCAGGTCGGTGTGGAGCAAGCGGTGGGCATGCTCCAGCCGCACTTTCTGGATCATCTGCCGGGGCGTGAGGTGGAATACGCGCTTGCAATAACGCTCCAGTTGCGCCACGGAAATCCCGGCAATGCGCGTCAGTTCACCCAGGGTGACACGGCGGTTGAAGTGCGCGCGGATGTGCGCGTCCACGGCGGCCAGGCGCTGGTACGCCGGGTGGCTTTCGCTGGCGGTTTGCAGGTCGACCGAGATACCGGCCAGGCCAATGATCGCGCCCGAATGGTTGTACAGCGGCCACTTGTGGGTCAAACACCAGCCGGGTTCGCGGGTGCCGTACAGGTGCAGTTCCAACTGATCTTCCAGCACAAAGCCCTGCTCCAGCACGCGCCGGTCCTGCTCGGTGTAGCCCGGCCCCAGTTGCGCAGGAAAGACTTCGGCACTGGTCTTGCCCAGCAGCGGTTGCAGCTGCTTGAGGCCGCAGCGCTGCACCAGGGTGCGGTTGGCGAGCACATAGCGGGCCTGGGTGTCCTTGATGAAAATCGCCGCATTGGGGATCACGTCGAGCATCGGCAATAGCTGCGCGACACTGCCCAATAACTGTTCGATGTCTTGGGGGTTGCTCCCTTGGCAAAGGCTCGCAAACGCGCTCTGCATCATGACGATTGATCCCCATTGTTGGCCTGGACGGGTAGCAGATTGCACGATGCCCGGCGCCCTGTCGAGCCACCAAAACTGTGCTGATTTCGTCATCGATGCCAGCAAAAAACATCAATCGCGCCGCCGTCCATGAGTTCACTGTATGGCCACTGCATGCCTATCCAATAACTCACAAGAAGGCGACGCTATGTCAGCTCAAGGCAAGTTCAAGAAACAGCTTTCCCTGATGGACCTGACCTTTATCGGGTTGGGTGCCATCTTTGGTTCGGGCTGGTTGTTCGCAGCCAGCCACGTATCCGCAATCGCAGGCCCGGCGGGCATTATTTCCTGGCTCATCGGTGGTTTCGCGGTACTGCTGCTGGGCATTGTGTACTGCGAACTGGGCGCCGCATTGCCGCGTGCCGGCGGCGTGGTGCGTTACCCGGTCTACTCCCACGGTCCGCTGCTGGGCTACCTGATGGGCTTTATCACGCTGATCGCGTTTTCCAGCCTGGTGGCCATTGAAGTGGTCGCCTCGCGCCAATACGCCGCGGCATGGTTTCCCGAGCTGACCAAAGCCGGCTCCAGTGACCCGACCACCCTCGGCTGGCTGGTGCAGTTCGCCCTGCTGTGCCTGTTCTTTATCCTCAATTACCGCAGTGTCAAAACCTTCGCCATCGCCAACAACCTGGTGAGCGTGTTCAAGTTCATCGTGCCATTGCTGGTGATCGGCGTGCTGTTCACCTTCTTCAAACCGGCGAACTTCCAGGTGCAGGGTTTCGCGCCGTTTGGCCTGTCGGGCATTGAGATGGCGGTGTCGGCCGGCGGGGTGATTTTTGCCTACCTGGGGCTGACGCCGATCATCTCGGTGGCCAGCGAAGTGAAGAACCCGCAACGTACGATTCCGATTGCGCTGATCCTCTCGGTGCTGCTGTCGACGGCCATCTACGTGCTGCTTCAGACCGCCTTCCTTGGTGGCGTGCCCACGGAAATGCTCGCCAATGGCTGGGCTGGGATCAGCAAGGAACTCGCGCTGCCCTACCGCGATATCGCCCTGGCGCTGGGCGTGGGCTGGCTGGCGTACCTGGTGGTGGCCGACGCGGTGATCTCCCCCAGCGGCTGCGGCAATATCTACATGAATGCCACGCCCCGTGTGGTGTATGGCTGGGCGCAGACCGGCACGTTCTTCAAGATTTTCACGCGTATCGATGAGAAGTCCGGCATTCCACGGCCCGCGCTGTGGCTGACCTTTGGCCTGTCGGTGTTCTGGACCCTGCCGTTCCCGTCCTGGGAAGCACTGATCAACGTGGTGTCGGCGGCGCTGATCCTCAGCTACGCCGTCGCCCCGGTCACCGTCGCCGCACTGCGCCGCAACGCACCACAGATGGCGCGCCCGTTCCGGGTCAAGGGCATGGCGGTGCTGGGCCCGCTGTCGTTCATCATCGCCGCGCTGATCGTGTACTGGTCTGGCTGGGGCACGGTGTCCTGGCTGCTCGGCCTGCAGATCCTGATGTTCGTGGTGTACCTGCTGTGCGCACGCTGGGTGCCGACCGCACACATCAACCTCAAGCAGCAAGTGCGCTCGTCTGCCTGGCTGATCGGCTTCTACGCGGTGACCATCCTGCTGTCCAAGCTCGGCAGTTTTGGTGGCATCGGCGTGATCAGCCACCCGCTCGACACGATTGTCGTCGCCGCTTGCGCACTCGGCATTTACTACTGGGGCGCAGCCACTGGCGTGCCGGCTCATCTGGTACGGCTGGAACACGAAGCCGATGAAAGCGAAGCGGTCGACGAACCTCACGCGCCGCTGACACCCGCGACTTACTGATTCAGGAGCCTTATATGAAGCGACTGCATGTGATCGACTCCCACACCGGCGGCGAACCGACACGCCTGGTCATGAGCGGTTTCCCGGCGCTGAACGGCGCCACGATTGCCGATCAACTGCACAGCCTGCGCACTGAGCATGATCAATGGCGCCGCGCCTGCCTGCTGGAGCCGCGTGGCAATGATGTACTGGTGGGCGCGCTGTATTGCGAGCCCGTTACGCCAGGCGCGATCTGTGGTGTGATCTTCTTCAACAACGCCGGTTACCTCGGCATGTGCGGCCACGGCACCATCGGCCTGGTTGCGTCGCTGCACCACATGGGGCGTATCCAGCCCGGCGTGCACACGATCGACACGCCCGTTGGCCCGGTGGCGGCCACGCTGCACGAAGACGGCAGCGTAACCCTGCGCAATGTGCCCGCCTATCGCCTGCGCCAGCAGGTGCCGGTGGAAGTGCCGGGGCATGGCGTGGCCTACGGCGATATCGCCTGGGGCGGCAACTGGTTTTTCCTGGTGTCGGACCATGGCCAACGCTTGCAGATGGACAACGTGGATGCGCTTACCGACTACACCTGGGCGATGCTCAAGGCTTTGGAAGAGCAAGGCATTCACGGTGCAGACGGTGCACTGATCGACCACATCGAGTTGTTCGCCGACGACGACCACGCCGACAGCCGCAACTTCGTGATGTGCCCCGGCAAAGCCTACGACCGCTCGCCCTGCGGCACCGGCACCAGCGCCAAGCTGGCCTGCCTGGCCGCCGATGGAAAACTCCAGCCGGGTGAAACCTGGACCCAAGCCAGCATCACCGGCAGCCAATTCGAAGGCCGCTACGAATGGGACGGCGAGCACATCCGCCCCTTCATCACTGGCAGCGCCTACATGACCGCCGACAGCACCTTGCTGATCGACGAGCGTGACCCTTTTGCCTGGGGCATCTGAGCCCTTCCCTGTTTGTACTGAACGTTCCAAGGAGTTAGAACAATGAGCGACAACATCTTCACCGGCTGCATTCCCGCCCTGATGACCCCGTGCACGCCTGAGCGCAAGCCCGACTTCGACGCCCTGGTCGCCAAGGGCCGCGAGTTGATCGATATCGGCATGAGCGCCGTGGTGTACTGCGGCTCCATGGGCGACTGGCCGTTGCTCACCGAGGCCGAGCGCCAGGAAGGCGTGGCGCGGCTGGTGGCTGCCGGTGTGCCGACCATCGTTGGCACCGGCGCGGTCAACAGCCGCGAAGCCGTGGCCCATGCTGCCCACGCGGCCAAGGTCGGCGCCCATGGCTTGATGGTGATTCCGCGCGTACTGTCCCGTGGTGCGTCCGCTACCGCGCAGAAGGCGCACTTCTCGGCGATCCTCAAGGCCGCGCCAAACCTGCCAGCGGTGATCTACAACAGCCCCTACTACGGCTTCGCCACCCGCGCCGACCTGTTCTTCGAACTGCGTCGCGAACACCCGAACCTGATCGGTTTCAAGGAATTCGGCGGCGGTGCCGACCTGCGCTACGCCGCAGAGCACATCACCTCCCAGGACGATAACGTGACCCTGATGGTCGGCGTCGACACCCAGGTGGTGCACGGTTTCGTCAACTGCAACGCCACCGGCGCCATTACCGGCATTGGTAACGCCCTGCCTCGGGAAGTGTTGCAACTGGTCGCGCTGAGCAAAAAAGCCGCAAAGGGCGATGCCAAGGCCCGTCGCCAGGCCCGTGAGCTGGAAGCGGCGCTGGCGGTGCTGTCGTCGTTCGATGAAGGCTGCGACCTGGTGCTGTACTACAAGCACTTGATGGTGCTCAACGGTGATAAAGGCTACGCCCTGCACTTCAACGACACCGACGTGCTCAGCGACGCCCAGCGGCGTTATGCCGAACACCAATACGCGCTGTTCCGCCAGTGGTACGCCAACTGGTCGGCGGAACAGAACGTCGCTTGATGCCTTGCGCGCCGCTGCGGCTCTCGCAGCGGCCCACCTTCTTTTTCCAGGACGACCCCATGACTCTGACGGGCAAGATGCTGATCGGTCAGCACGCCATTACCGGTAATCGCGAGGCAATCCGGGCCATCAATCCGGCCACCCAAACGCCGCTGGAGCCTGCTTACCTGGGCGGCAACGGCGAGCATGTCGAACAGGCGTGCGCACTGGCGTGGGCGGCGTTCGATGGGTATCGCGAAACATCGCCGGAGGCGCGCGCCACGTTCCTTGAAACCATCGCCACGCACATCGAAGCGCTGGGCGATGAATTGATCGACCGCGCCGTCGCCGAAACCGGCCTGCCCCGCCCACGTATCCAGGGCGAGCGCGGGCGCACCTGCGGGCAACTGCGGACCTTCGCCCGCACCGTACGCGCCGGGGAGTGGCTGGATGTGCGGGTAGACACCGCACAGCCGCAACGCCAGCCCCTGCCACGCCCCGACCTGCGCCAGCGCCACATCGCGTTGGGCCCGGTGGCGGTGTTTGGTGCGAGCAACTTCCCACTGGCCTTCTCCGTGGCCGGCGGCGACACTGCCTCCGCGCTGGCCGCCGGTTGCCCGGTGGTGGTCAAGGCCCATGGTGCCCATCCTGGCACCAGTGAACTGGTGGGCCGGGCGGTAGCGCAGGCAGTCAAAGCGTGTGGCCTGCCAGACGGCGTGTTTTCGCTGCTGTACGGTTCGGGCCCTGAAGTCGGCATTGCGCTGGTCACCGACCCACGCATCAAGGCAGTTGGCTTTACCGGCTCGCGCAGCGGTGGCCTTGCATTGACCCAGGCCGCGCAGGCCAGGCCCGAGCCGATCCCGGTATATGCGGAAATGAGTTCGATCAACCCCGTGTACCTGTTTGCGGCCGCACTGGCCGCCCGGGGTGAAGCATTGGCCCAGGGTTTCGTGGCGTCATTGACCCAGGGTGCCGGGCAGTTCTGCACGAACCCAGGGTTGGTGATCGGGGTGCAAGGGCCGGCCCTGGATCGCTTCATCCGCACCGCCAGTGAGTTGCTGCCGAGTTGCGCGGCGCAGACCATGCTCACCCCCGGTATCGCCGGTGCCTACGCTTCCGGCGTGGGCGCATTGACCGAACACGCCAAGGTCGTCGCACAGGGTTTGCCGGCGACGGGCCCGAACCAGGGCCAGGCCCATGTGTTTGTGACCCAGGCGCAAGCGTTCCTGACCAATCAACACCTGCAGGCCGAAGTCTTCGGCGCGGCGTCGCTGATAGTCGTCTGCGCCAACAATGAAGACGTGCGCCAAGTGTCCGAACACCTGGAAGGCCAACTGACCGCCACGTTGCACCTGGATGAAAGTGACCTGCCAGCCGCCAAGGCCCTACTGCCGGTGCTTGAGCGCAAGGCCGGTCGCCTGCTGGTCAACGGCTGGCCGACGGGTGTGGAAGTGTGTGATGCCATGGTTCATGGCGGGCCCTTTCCCGCCACATCCGATTCGCGCAGCACGTCGGTGGGCACGGCGGCGATCCAGCGCTTCTTGCGGCCGGTGTGTTATCAGGACTTCCCTGACGCGTTGCTGCCCGAAGCGCTCCAGCACGGCAACCGGCTGCTGTTGCGGCGCCTGCTCGACGGCCAGAGAGAGGCATAGGCGATGTCCGTACCCGATACCGTAGTGGTTGGCGCCGGCATTATCGGCGTCGCCTGCGCGCTGCAACTGGCGCGTCAAGGTCGGCACGTGCTGGTGGTCGACCCCCAGGATCCCGGCATGGGTGCCTCCTATGGCAACGCCGGGCACCTGGCGACCGAGCAGGTGTTCCCGATTGCCGACCTGTCGATCCTCAAGCGCTTGCCCGGCATGCTGCTGGACCCCATGGGCCCGCTGCGCCTGGATTGGAAATACCTGCCGCGCGCACTGCCCTGGTTCCTGCGCCTGCTGCTCAACCTGCGTCCGGCGAGCTACCGGCGCACGGTCGCCGGGATCCGCACGCTCAATGAAGGCAGCCTGGGCGCATGGCAGCGCTTGCTGCACAGCATTGGGCGCCCGACGTTGCTGCGCAAGGATGGCTCGTTGCTGGTGTATGAACAGGCCGACTCACGCCCCGCCCTGGAGGCCCTGCAACAGCGCATGCAACAACAGCAGGTGCCCGTGGACTTCTGGTCCGGCGAGGCCATACGCCAAGCCGCACCGCAATTGAGCGACAACATCCAGGGCGGGCTGTTTTTTCCCGGCACCGGGCACTTTCTCGATCCTTATCAGGTGGTGTGCGAACTGGTCCAGGCCGCCAAGGCCAGCGGCGTGCAATTCCTCAAGCGTCGCGTACTGGATGGGCGCGTTGAAGGAGACGGCGTTTCCCTGACGACCGACCAGGGCCCTTTGTTGGCGAGCCAGGTGCTGATCGCCTGTGGCGCCCACTCGGCCGCGCTCACCGCCGCACTCACCGGCAAACAAGTGCCACTGGACACGGAACGCGGCTATCACCTGATGCTCCCCCACGAGCAGCATCGCCTGCCGTTTGCCGTCACCTCCCTAGAACGCAAATTCATCATGACCCCCATGAGCGACGGCCTGCGCCTGGCCGGCACCGTGGAGTTCGCCGGCCTCAAGGCCCCGCCGAACATGGCACGTGCCTGGCAGTTGCACCGGTTGAGCAAAGGGTTGTTCCGCGAGGACTTGAGTGCACGGGATGCAACCACGTGGATGGGGTTTCGGCCGTCCCTGCCGGACTCGCTTCCGATTATCGATCGGGTGTGCGAAGGGAAAGTGTTGCTTGCGTTCGGGCACCAGCATTTGGGGTTGACGCAGGCGGCGGTGACGGCGGAGTGGGTCGGTGAGCTGGCGAGTACGAAGCCGACACAGCCGTTGGCACCTTATCGCCTGGATCGGTTCTGAACCACGCAGACCGCCTCACCACAAAGGGGGCGGAGTGCTTACTCAACAATGGTTTTTTCCGCCGCTGCGTTGAAGATGGCCTCGGCGATTTCCTCAATTTCATCACGCATGCATAGCTTCTCCAACCAGCCCGTCGGAATGCCTTGCACGCCATAGAACGCACCCGCCAACTGACCAACGATGGCGGCAGTGGTGTCAGCGTCGTCACCCAGGTTCACGGCCGCCAACACGGCATCGGCGAAGCTGTCCGTGTGCTGCACACACCACAGCGCCGCCTCCAATGAGGCGACGGCGTAACCGGAACCGGTGATCTGCTCGCGGGGCTTGTTGGCATATACCCCTTGGGCAATTGCCACGACGTTTGGCGCAGTCAGGTCGGCGCAGGGGACGCTGAGCAGGTGCGCCTTGGCCGCCCCGTTCAAGGCGTTACACATTGCCCGCGCCAGCACCACGCAGCATTCGATTGCCTCCTGGGCGCCATGGGTCGTACGGGAGCCCTGACGGCAAAAGTCGTCGACGCTATGCAGGTCCGGGAAGTAAAACAGCACCAGCGGTGCAAGGCGCATCATCGAACCGTTGCCCGCAGAAAAAGGGTCGGTTGACCCTGCGAACGGGTCGCCGTTTTTCTCAAACGCCCCCAGCGCCGTGCGCACGGTCATGCCGATGTCGAAGCAATCACCCGTGGAGCTCAGGTAGCCCCACTTCCACCAATTCAGGTAGCGCCCCATCTGGTCAGCCGCATCGAACCCCCCTTTGCGCAGTAGGCTTTCAGCCAGGCACAGCGCCATTGAGGTGTCGTCCGTCCATTGGCCGGGCTTCAGGCTGAACGGCCCTCCCCCCACCATATCCGTGACCGGTGGGAATGTGCCGCGAGGCATGAACTCGACAGTGGTGCCAACCGCATCGCCACACGCCAGGCCGAGCAAGCTGCCGCGATAACGATCCAAAAGTGTGAGAGACATGGGTCTTCCTTGAAAAGATATTGAGTCAGGCACCACTCTACTTGACCAAGCGCTTCTCCTTGGAGGGGCGATATCCGAAATACGAGCTGTAACACTTGCTGAAATGACTCGGCGACACAAACCCACAGGCCACCAGCACCTCCACCTGGGACAACTCGGTGTGTTGCAACAGCCGCCGCGCCTCGGTTACACGCAGCTCCATGTAGTAGCGCTGCGGGGTGGTGCCCAGTTGTTCCTTGAACAAGCGCTCCAACTGGCGCCGCGAGCGGCCGGCGTAGACGGCCAACTGGTCCAGCTCCAGGGGTTCTTCGAGGTTGGCGTCCATCAGCTTCACCACTTCACGCAGGGGCGCGCTGACGCTGACGTTTTCGGTGGGCTTGATGCGCCGGTAGCGCGATTCTTCGAAGGCCAGGATGTCTTCGATGCCTTCGACCAGGGCCTTGTCATGCAGGCCCTTGATCCAGTCCAGCGCCATATGGAACGCGCCCGACGGGCTCGACGCCGTCAGGCGATCGCGGTCGATCACATAGGGCTCGCTGGTGACGTGGGTGGCCTTGGACACTTCTGCCAGCGCCGGGCGATGTTCGGGGTGGATGGCGCAGCGGTAACCCTGCAACAGCCCGGCGCGGCCGAGGAACCACGAACCGTTCCACAACCCCGCGAGGCAAATGCCATGTTCGGCGGCGCTGCGCAGCAGGTGGATGAAGTCTTCACTGGCCTTGAGTTCGGTACGGAAACCGCCGCAGATCACCAGCAGTTCCAAGTCTTGCAGCGCTGCTACGTCGAGGCGCGCGTCGGGGCGGATCACTAGGCCCAGGTCGCTGATGACTTCGCCATCGTCCCAGCCGAAAGTGCGCGTGGCGAACAGGTCTGGACGCAGCAGGTTGGCGGTGACGAGGGTGTCGAGGGTCTGTGTGAACGCGGGCAGGGAGAAGTGTTCGAGCAACAGGAAGCCAACGCGGGTGACCGACGCCGGCTGTAGGGTTTCGTTGAGGTAGCGCAGGTTCTTGCCCTTCATGCCACCGCTGAATTGACGTCTTTCCATCGAGGGTTGGCCCACTGTTGTTTTTGATGCACTGGGCGCCATCTTAGGGGCAAACGCGTTGCCTGTCTCAGGCTCTGAGCCTGAAAAAACCGTAACCCTTCAAAGCCCCCGGCAGAACAGTCGCAAGCGTATCTGATACGGTTTTTTCTTTGCCATCTGCATCTGTATCGAAAAGCCGCCTGGACGGACAATAGCGCCATCCCCACCCCCTTCCCTTCGGAGGCCTTATGACCAAGATGGCACTTTTCCTGTTCGGCTTTTTGGTACTCACCATCGGCATCGGCCTGCTGGCAACCATCTCACCGGTTTGAAGCGGCCCTTAGCTGACAAACAGCATCGGGTACAGTGACAGCACCAGCAACGCCGCCATCGACCAATTGAACAGCCGCAACCAGCGGGGTTCACGCAACACGTTGCGCAAGCCGCTGCCACAGCCGACCCACACGCATACGCTGGGCAGGTTGACCACGGCAAACACCAGTGCAATCACCAGCACATTGGTGACGTAGCCTTCAGCCGGCGTATAGGTGGTGATGGCCCCCAGCGCCATGATCCAGGCCTTGGGGTTCACCCACTGGAACGCCGCCGCGCCGAGGAAGGTCATGGGCTTGCCATGCGCGTCATTGCTGTCGGACATACCGCCCGCCGTCGCGATCTTCCACGCCAGGTACAGCAAGTACGCCGCCCCCACGTAACGCAACAAGGTGTAGGCCCATGGGAAGACCTTGAACACCTCGCCCAATCCCAGGCCGACCGAGATCACCAGCAGCATGAAGCCGATGCTGATCCCCAGGGCATGGGGCATCGAGCGGCGGAAGCCGAAGTTCACGCCCGAGGCGAGCAACATGGTGTTATTGGGCCCCGGTGTGATCGAAGATACAAAAGCGAACAGTACAAAGGCTGACAACAGGCTGGTAGACATGATCATGAAGCGGCATCCGAACGGGGTGGTATGCCTGCGACAGTAGAGGGTTAACGACCGCCCTGCCCCGTACAGCCATGGGCAGATTGAGGCATACACTTTTTTACCAAGGCTTTCACAAACCTTTCACAGATGAAGGCCTATGGTGAATCCAGCTCCTAATGAACATCCTTTTAGCCCGCGCTCCCCACGCGGGCTTTTCTTTGCCTGGGGTTTATCGCAGGCAAAAAAAGAGGCAAGCCCTTCATCAAGGCTTGCCTCCAGTTTCTACCCGTCAGCGCGGGCCGCCACCGCCAGGGCCGCCGCCCTGACCGTGCCCGCCACCATGACCACCGCCGCCGCCACCACCGGGAGGCATGAACATCCAGCAGCCCGACAAGGTCGACAACAGCGCGACAACCACTGCCGCCTTGGTTACATAACTCAACTTCATGACCACACTCTCTTACTTGACGAGATTGACTTCTCGCTGGGTATGACAGTGCCAACTCAAATGCGTCACGGCTATCGTGTAACCTGTTGGTAGGGTTTGTAAGCCCGGCGGTACAAGCTGCCGTCAGTTCTGCGGCCGCTGTTTGGTCGAGTCCAGCTCGGCTTTTTTGGCAGTGCTGATTTCGGTGATTTGCGCCGACTTAGCGATCGCAAAATCGAATGTATCCTGCATCTTGGCAATGGCATCGGTGGCGGTGCCTTTCAGCCCACCGTTGGCCGCCCAGTCGAAGTTCCACACGCCCGACAGGTTATCGGCACCGGCCACGTCGTGGGTTTCGATGGCGGTGAACACATCGGGGTGACGCTCCATGTACTTGGCAGCATCGGACACCTCGGCAGGCACTTTGCCCGAGGCATTGTTGGCCAACTGGGTCAGCTCCTGCTTGGTGATGGCCGACTTGCCGGTCTGGCGCATATAGTCGGCAATCACTTTGCTGGACTTGGCAATGTTCAACTTGTCATCGAACGCCGAAGGTGACGCTTTAGGCGTGTTTGCCCCGCTGCCGGCGGGCGTTACGGTAGTAGACATCGGCGCTGCTCCCCTGAAGGTACGAATGAAATCGTCGTGCTGACGATAGCCTGGCGCCGACGTTAGCATGGGCAATGGGCCATTAATCTGTGCTTCACAACAATTCACAAGGCCATGGTCTGCGGCTTCTGTGAAAGCCTGCCAATCCATTACCATGAACCTGTATTCATGCTGATTAATTGCCAGCCCCCGACCCGGACCCCAGTCATGAGAGATCTACCGCCCACCGCCACGCTGCGAGCTTTCGAAGTAGCGACCCGGCACGCGACGTTCACATCGGCCTCAGAAGAGCTGCATGTGACCCAGAGCGCCGTCAGCCACCAACTCAAGCACCTCGAGGACCTGTGGGGCCTGCAGCTGTTCCAGCGCGGCAAGGCGTTGCGGCTGACCCCGGCCGGGGCCGCACTGGCGCCCATTGTGCGCGAGTTTTTCATGAACCTTGAGGTCACGCTGGCTGACCTCAGGGAACAAAAAGGCCGGGTTCGCCTGAAGGTCAGCACCACGTATTCGTTTGCCTTGAAATGGCTGCTGCCCAGGTTGCCCAGCCTGTCGCAGCAACATCCGGAAATCCTGATTACGCTGGAGACCAGCGACAAGGCCATCAAGTTCTCCAGCTCAGACCCGGATGTGGCCATCCGGCTGGGCAACGGCAATTATCCCGGCCTGCACTCGGAATTCATGCTCCGCGAGCAGATCTTCCCGGTGGCCAGCCCGGATCTGCTCAACCGTTTCGGCGCGCCCCACGAGCCCGCTGAGCTGCTGCGTTACCCGTTGCTGACGCGCGACGGCGCAGACCTGGTGCCCAAGTGGGAAGCCTGGTTCGAACATATCGGCGTCAGCATTGCGCCACTCAAGGAAAGCGTCAGGTTCGCGGATACCAACATGACCATCGAGGCGGCGCTGCTGGGCCAAGGTGTTGCGCTGGCGCGAAGCGGCCATGTTGAAGCTGAAATCAACGACGGCCACTTGGTCAGGCTGTTTGAGTTACCGTTCGCGTCGCCGGTCGGCTACTACTTTGTCTGCCCCAAAGGGATCGAAACCCAGCCACACATCATCAGCTTTCGTAACTGGCTGTTGGCCGAGTCGATGCAGGCACAGCAAAATTATCAGTGATACATGAACAATCACTCATGACAGGATGAAAGGACTTCGCTGTTAAACACGCCCTTGCGGTGTTTAACATGGCGCATGCCTTTACCCATCGTTCTACTCATCCTCTTCGCCGCCCTCTTGCATGCCAGCTGGAACGCATTGTTGCGTGTCGGCGCCGACAGGCTGTGGTCAATGACCATGATGTGCGTGGCGGTCGCCATCGCCAGCAGTGTCATCGCCGTGTTTCTCGCCCCTCCCGCGCCAGCCAGCTGGCCCTACGCTGTCCTGTCGGGCGTGTTGCACGTGGGCTATAACCTGTTCCTGGTGCGAAGCTACAAGGTGGGCGACCTGGGGCAGACGTACCCGATCGCCCGCGGCTCCTCACCCATTCTGATCACGCTTTGCGCCTTGGTGTTTGCCGGTGAAACGGTCAGCACGAACGCTCTCATCGGCATCGTGCTGGTCTCCGGCGGCATTATTTCTCTGGCCTTCAGACAGCGCAGACTGGCGGTGCCCAGCCTGCCCTACGCCCTGGGCACGGGGTTTTTCATCGCGGCCTACAGCGTCACGGACGGTATTGGCGCGAGACTGTCCGGCGCACCGATGGCCTACACCGTATGGATGTGTGCGCTCTGGGGCGTATTGATGCCCCTGGTGTACATCGGCCTGCGCGATACACGCAGCCTCTTCGCCCCGCGCCCCGGTGTCATCACAGCCTTGATCGGGGGGCTTGTGTCCCTCCTGGCCTACGGCATCGTCATTTACGCCATGTCCCACGCGCCGATGGGCGCCGTTTCGGCCCTGCGCGAAACCAGCGTGCTGTTCGCGGCATTGATCGGTTATTTGTTTTTGGGCGAGTCGCTGACTGTCCGCAAAGTCCTGGCGTGCGTGGTCATTGCGACCGGCACGATGCTGATAGGCTGATCGTTCATCCCTCAAAGGAGGTTCAAGCAATGAGTACTGTGTCTTTGACACCGCTGATTCTGATTACCGGCGGCAGCCGCGGTGTCGGCGCGGCAACCGCGCGTCTTGCAGCGGCGCAAGGCTACGATGTCGCGATCAGCTACGTCAGCAACGAGGCGGCCGCGCTCGGCGTGGTGGCGGATGTGCAAGCGTTGGGGCGCCGCGCCCTGGCCATCCGCGCCGACAGTGCGGACCCCGGACAGGTCGCGCAGCTGTTCGCAGCCATTGACCAGACGTTTGGCCGTATCGATGTGCTGGTCAACAATGCCGCGATCATTGCCCTGCAGTCACGCTTTGAAGACCTCGACTTTGCCCGCATGCAGCGCATCTTCGCGATCAATGCCATCGGCCCGATGCTGTGTGCGCAGCACGCGGTGAAACGCATGTCGCTGCGCCACAATGGCAAGGGTGGCAGCGTGATCAACGTGTCCTCGGCCTCCGCCCGGCTGGGCAGCCCGAACGAGTATGTCGATTACGCCGCCTCCAAGGGTGCCCTGGAGACGTTCACCACTGGACTGTCCAAGGAAGTCGCGCGCGAAGGCATACGCGTCAACTGCGTACGGCCTGGGCACATCTACACCGACATGCACGCCAGCGGCGGCGAACCAGGGCGTGTGGATCGGGTCAAGGACAGCATTCCCATGGGCCGTGGCGGCGAACCCGAAGAGGTGGCCCGCGCTATCCTGTGGCTGGCCGGTAAGGAAGCGTCGTTCATCACCGGGACCTTTCTGGATGTGACAGGCGGCAAGTAGGCGGTAACCGCCGATTAACGGGAGGCGTGCTGGTCCCGGTGCCGGGCCAGCCCTTCCAGGGTGAACCGCGCTTGCATCAGCACCACCTCCCGCACTTGTTCCATTTCCTTCTGGTTCACTTCGCTCCACTTCAACGCCTCCAGCAGCTTGGGCTTCTGGATGCGGAACGCCAGGCCCTGGGTAAACAGCGCCATGGAATGGATCACCGTGCGCTCATCCTCCAGCGCCAGGCCGGCCACGCGTGCGATCAGTTGGCGGATGACCCGCGCAATACGCGCCTTGAAACGCTCCTCGAACGCCATCGTTGCGCTTTGCGGGCACAAGCCGGCCTGGTGGCGATCCATGAACGCACGCCATGCCGTGGTTTGCGGGCTGTCCTGGATGGTTGAAACCACGGTGCCCAGGATGCCCAGCGAGGCGTCAATCAGCGCGTTGTCGCCGGAATCGGCATCGGCCAGCACGCTTTCCGCCGCCTCCACCGGCGGCGACATCTTGCGCCACAGCAGCGTGATCAAGTGCTCGACGCACGCCAGGTACACGCCTTCCTTGCCATCGAAGTAGTACTGGATCGCAGGTGCGTTGACGCCCGCAGCCGTGGCGATATCACGCGTGGACGCGCCATCGTAGCCACGCGCGCCGAATACCTCGACGGCCGCCTCGATAATGCGGGCGCGGGTTTCTTCGCCGCGCTGATAGCCACCCTCGGCGGCAGGTTTGTGTCGTGCCATGTGCAGCTCCATTCGAATACCGGACCAAAATATACCAGTTGACAAAAATTCGCGAAAAAAGGAATTTATTCCACCTGCTATAAATCTGGAGTGACCTCGATGTCGGCTGCACCTCCCTCCCCTCAGGTCATGCCTGAAGAAACCGTCAACGGTCAGCGCGGTAAAGCCCGACGCATCCTGCTCAGCCTGGCCGGCATTGCTCTATTGGTCGGTGTGTTATGGGCCGCTTGGTGGTGGATCACCGGGCGCTTCATCGAGACCACCGACGATGCCTACCTGCAAGCCGACAGCATCAGCGTGGCGCCCAAGATCAATGGCTACGTGGCCGAAGTGCTGGTGAGCGACAACCAGAACGTCAAGCGCGGCGACGTGCTGGTGCGCCTGGATGCGCGCAAATACCAGGCGGTGAGTGACGAAGCGTCCGCAACCATTGCCGCGCGCAACGCCGACTACGCCAAGGCCCAAGCCGACCTGGTGCAGCAGGACTCGACCATCGCCGAAGCCCGTGCCCAGTTGCAGGGCGCCGAAGCCGATGCGCGGCATGCGCAGACCGAAGTCGCGCGCTACGCGCCACTGGCCCGCTCCGGCGCCGAACCAGAAGAACGCCTGGCGCAACTGAACAACCAACTGGCACAAGCGCGCAGCACGGTGGCGGCCAAACAGGCGGCGCTGCGCTCCAGCCAGACCCGCTACGGCACGCTCCAGGCCCAGCTCAAGCAGGCCCAGGCGCAATTGGGCGTGGCCAAGGCCAGCGAGGCGCAAAGCCAATTGGACGTGGACGACGCCGTCATCCGCAGCCCGCTGGACGGTCGCGTGGCCGACCGGGGCGTGCGCGTGGGCCAGTACGTGCAACCCGGCACCCGGTTGCTGACGGTGGTGCCGATCAGCGCGATCTACCTGACCGCCAACTACAAGGAAACCCAGATCGGTGGCATGCGCCCCGGCCAGACCGTCACCGTGCACGTGGACGCCCTGCCCGGCCGCGACCTGCAGGGTCACATCGACAGCCTGGCCCCCGGCACCGGCGCGCAGTTCGCCTTGCTGCCGCCGTCGAACGCCACCGGCAACTTCACCAAGATCGTGCAGCGCGTACCGGTGCGCATCGCCCTGGACGTGCCGGACGACCTGCGGGCCGCGTTGATGCCTGGCCTGTCGGCCACCGTCGAAGTCGACACCCGCACCCACGCTGCGGACGCCAACCATGGCTGAGGCGATCATGGCCGGGGTGGCCGCCGAGAAACCGCGCAACGCCTCGCTGACCGACTGGATTGCCGTCGCCGCCGGTGCATTGGGCGCACTGCTGGCCACCCTGGATGTGTCGATCACCAACTCGGCCCTGCCACAGATCCAGGGCCAGATCGGCGCCACCGGTACCGAGGGCACCTGGATCGCTACCGGCTACCTGATGTCGGAAATCGTCATGATCCCCCTCGCCGCCTGGCTGACCCGGGTGTTCGGCCTGCGCCGGTTCCTGATCGGCACCGCGTTGATGTTCACCCTGTTCTCGATGTTCTGCGGCCTGTCCACCAGCCTCGGCGCGATGATCGCCGGGCGCATCGGCCAAGGCTTCGCCGGTGGCGCGATGATCCCCACCGCCCAGACCATCGTGCGCACGCGCCTGCCACCGCATCAACTCGCCATTGGCACCACCATGTTCGGCATGACCGTGATCCTCGGCCCGTTGCTCGGTCCAGTGATCGGCGGCTGGCTGACGGAAAACATCAACTGGCGCTGGTGCTTCTTTCTCAACCTGCCCATCAGCATCGCGCTGATTACCCTGCTGATCACCGGCCTGCCCAGCGAGCGCATGAACCTGCAACGCTTTATCAGCGCAGATTGGCTGGGCATTCTGGGGCTGGCCATGGGCTTGAGTTCGCTGACCGTGGTACTCGAAGAAGGCCAGCGCGAGCACTGGTTCGATTCGCTGCTGATCGTGTGGCTGAGCATCGCCACGGTCACCGGCTTTTTCCTGATTGCCCTAGGGCAGTTCCGTTCGGGGACGCCGATCCTGCGCCTGCAACTGGTGCTCAACAAAAGCTTCGGCAGCGTGTTGCTGATTGGCACGGCGGTGGGGGCTGGCCTGTATGGCACGGCATACCTGGTGCCGCAGTTCCTCGGTATTTTGTCCGGCTACAACGCGCAACAGTCCGGCTCGATCATGTTGTTGTCGGGCATTCCTGCATTCCTGCTGATGCCGATCCTGCCCAGGATGCTCGGCCGCTACGACCTGCGCTGGATGGTCGGCGCAGGCCTGCTGCTGTACTGGGCCAGTTGCTTTGTAGACACCCTGTTGACCGCCGACAGCGTCGGCCATGACTTTATCTGGTCACAACTGCTGCGCGGCTTCGGGCAGATCCTGGTGATGATGCCCCTCAGCCAGTTGTCCATGCGCTCGGTCGACACCAAGGACGCCGGCGATGCGGCCGGGCTCTACAACATGTCGCGCAACCTCGGCGGCACCATCGGCCTGGCGTTGCTCGGCGTGTTGATGGACCGGCGCAGCCACTTCCATGACGACCGGCTGCGCGAAGGCATCCTGGCCAACAGCCAATTGACCCAGGACCACATGGCCAGCAACACCGCCAGCTACCTGGCACAAACCGGCGACGCCTCCACCGCCTCGTTGCAAGCCATGGCCCAACTGGCCAACGACATCGCCCGCCAAGCCTCGGTGATGGCCTATAACGATTCGTTCTACGTATTGGGACTCGCAATGCTGGCGTGCCTGCCCCTGATCTTCATCCTGAAAAAGCGCACGGTACAGCCATGATTCCTGCTCGCTCTCTGCTCCCGCTCCTGACCGTCGGCCTGCTGTCCGCCTGCACCGTAGGCCCGGATTACCAAGGCGCGCCCGATACCGCGCCCAAAACCCTGGCCGCCGGGCGCTTGCCCCATGCCGACAGCCAAGCCCCCAGCACGCCGGCTGTGGCGCAGTGGTGGCGAACACTGAATGACCCGCAACTCAATGAGCTGGTCGACATGGCACTCAAAAACAGCCCGGATATCGCCACCGCCCAGGCACGCTTGAAGCAATCCCGCGCGAGCCTCAGCGGTGCGCGTGCCGACGCCATGCCCAAAGTCACCGGCGACGCGGCGATGCTAAAACTGCGCTCACCCGACAACTCCGCACTCGGCGGCGGTGGTGGCGGACGAGGCCCACTGACGCTCTACCTCGCCGGCTTCGACGCCAGCTGGGAAGCCGACCTGTTCGGCGGCACGCGCCGCGCAGTCGAAGCGGCGCAGGCCGAAGCCGATGCGGCCCAGGCACAACTGGCCGACGCCCAGGTGCAACTGGCGGCCGAAGTGGTGCAGGCCTACACCGACCTGCGCGACCAGCAAGCGCGACTGGCCTTGGTCGACGCCAGTGTCGACATCGAAAACCAGGCCCTCGACCTGACCCAGCAACGCCGCAGTCGCGGCGTGGCCTCACAGCTGCAACTCGAACAAGTCCTCACCCAGGCCGAAAACACCCAGGCCCAACGCCTGCCCTTGCAAGCCGCCATCGTTGAATCCCTGGATCAGCTCGGTCTGCTCTGCGGCCAGGAACCCGGTGAACTGGACAGCCGCCTCGCCATCGCCAAGGCCCTGCCCGCCATCCCCGGCGTGGTGCCCGTGGCCGACCCCGCCGCCCTGCTCAAGGCCCGCCCCGACATCCGCGTCGCCGAACGCAAACTGGCCTCCCGCAACGCGCAGATCGGCGAGAAAACCGCCGACTGGTTTCCCAAGCTCAGCCTGATGGGCGACCTGTCATTCTCCGCCGGCGACCCCGGCCACCTCGCCCGCAAGGACAACGGCACCTGGCTGATCCTGCCGCGCCTGACCTGGAACGCGCTGGACTTCGGGCGCGTGGCCGCCAGTGTCAAAGGCGCCGAAGCCGGCCACGACGAAGCGCTCGCGCAGTACAAAAGTGTGGTACTGAGTGCGCTGCGCGACGCCGATGTGGCCCTGGCGCGGTACGGCCATCAACGCCAGAACGTAGTGCTGTTGCGCAGTGTGGAGTCCTCGGCGGTACGCGCGGCGGACCTGACTCGCCAGCGCTACCGTGCCGGCACCGCCAGTACCCTGGATTGGCTGGATGCGGAGCGTACCCGCTACCAGGCCCAGGAGAGCCGGATTTCCGGGGACGCGGAGTTACTCAAGGATTTTGCTTCACTGCACAAGGCATTGGGGCTGGGCTGGACGTTGTGAAACATCAGGCGTTTGATGGGAGAAATTCCATTCAAGACCGATCTGGCGGAGATCGGGATGGATATCATGGGGTTTGACCTGAAGCGGGAGGGGCAATAAATGAAAGAATTGATCCAGGGGCTCGACGGCCCCAGAACGGCACAGCAGGAATTGTTCTACGACCTTGAGGACGCCGCCGCTGTGATTGGGTGGTCGGTGGTTGAGTTGACCGCTTTGGCCGCCAGCGGTCGCACGCCGGATGAGGCGCTGGCGCTGATGAAAATCTGCGCGTTGCTGGCAGCGCAACAGGAAAGGCTTCACGCTTATGCAGGTGAGGTGAAAGACCAGCGCATCGCCAGGTCTGAAATCCTGTAATCACAGGGGGCATATCCCAATGGCGCGCCGCCGACGAACAACGTGAAAGAATTCACATTTATTCACATTGAACATTGAAGCTCAAAATTTGACCAAATAGTATTTTGCCGCAACCGAGCACACACCTTTATACGGATATTGCTCTGCACCAGCTCGGGAGCCACGCGCGTGCAGACAATAAAACATTGAGGTTTGCCATGCGTCTTTCCAAGCTCGCTCCATCCGCCGCCCTGTTCAGTCTGATCGCCCTATCCGCACAAGCCGCTGACTTGAGTGCCCTGACGGGGGCTCTGTCCTCTGCTCTGGGTGGTGCAAACAACACCACCAATAACACCAATTACTCCAATAACGCCTCCTCCTGCCAGCAACAGGTCCGCGACCTGCAGGCGAACATCAATGCAGCCAATGCCAAGGGCGATACCTTGCGCGCAACCGCCTATCAAGCTGCGCTGACCCAGACAAACAAGAGCTGCAGTAACGCCAGTTACAACACCCAGGCCCAAGTGGATACCAACCCGCAGCACCAACAAAACGTGAACAAGGCAGCGGATGCGATCAATGCAATCGGTGGGCTGTTTAAATAAGCCGGAAAGTCGTGTGCGAGAGGCCCGCAATTGCGGGCTTTTCTACGCCTGCGGGACGGACCATGCAAAAACCTTGATCGGCACGCCCGCACTTTCGCCCAGACAATAAAAAACCCCGTAGACGTTAATCTACGGGGTCTTCAAGAGTGGAGGCCGAGGTCGGAATCGAACCGGCGTAGGCGGATTTGCAATCCGCTGCATAACCATTTTGCTACTCGGCCTCAAACGATCAATGTCCCGACTGCTGACACTCACCGCATAAAAACTTGAGTGGGCTGTATAACCCTGCCTCTACTCTAACTCATTGAATACATTGAAGTTTTTAATGCTTCGTTGCGTTCGATGGGCGCCATTATGTACGTATTTACGTATGCGTGCAACCCCTTGATTTCAAAAATATTTCGTATTGGCATCAAGGGGTTGCGCGCCTGCCCTACTCCTTGATGCGCAGTTGTTGGTACTGCGGGTCGGCCTTGATTTGGGCTTCGGTGAAGGGCAATGGGCTGAGTTTTTTCTGGGAGAACGCTTGGGTCTGGTCCTTGGAATGCGCGGAAGCCGGGTTAGCGGACTCGGAAAATGCGAGGACGCCCTGGGCATGCGGGCCTTGGTCGTCGAAGGTGACGATTTGCAGGTAGCTGGTGCCGCTGACCACTTCGCGTTTGCCGTCGGCGCGGGGCACGGTTTGCATGGCGTTGTAGATGCCGAGTTCCTGCGGGCCTCCGTGGATCGGGGTTTGCCCGGCGACTTGGACCTCACCCCAGGTGCTGCTGGCGGTCAAGCCGCGTTTGGCGACGTCGGCGGTGGAGGCCAACATGGCTTCGCGCAGGGCCTTGGCGACATCGGTACGGTCGATGGCCAGGCCGCGTGGGGTGGTGAGGGGCTGGGCCGGGTCGAAGGCAACACGCCAGGCGTCGGGGATCTGCTGCAGGTGCTCCACCAGGTTGATGAAGTGCACCAAGCCAATGCCGCTGTCGAGGTTGGCGTGCTGGTCCCAGTTTTTCAGGCTGCTGCACAGCGGTTGCAGGGTGGCGGCGTCGGCACCGAGGTGTTTGGCGCAGAACTGCAGCAGGTCGGGCAGGACTTGGCCGGCCAGGTACACCTCGTTGTCCATCACCATGTTTTGCAGGTCGGTGACGCTGATCGGTTTTGTCAGCGATTGCAGGCGCTGCAGGGCAAAACGCGCGCGCGGGCCGAGGCCGATGTGGTCTTGGCTGATCACCGGGGAGAACCCGGTGAGCGGCGCCTCGGGGTTGGCCAGCCACGCCGAATCGTTGGAGTGCTGGACGTAGTCGGTGCGTTGCAGTTGCGGCAACTGGTCAGCCGCAACGATGCCGGGCTGGGCGGCGCGCGGGTCGATGTCCCAGGCACAGGCACTGCGGGCGCCGTCGAGCATGATCAGCTGCAGGCCGGCGCGTGGGTCGCTGCACTGCGCCAGTTTGGCCGCGCTGACGTTGGGCACCACCGACTGGTTCATATACAGGCTCTGGCCCTGGTCATCGGCGGCCAGGGTGTTGACCCACGGAATGCCTTGCAGGGTGTGCACCGAGGTTTTCAGCTGTTCGAGGCTGGAGGCGCGGTTCATCGCGTACCACTGTTGCAGCACGCGGTCGTTGCCCAGGTTGGCGTCACGCAGGCTGAAGGCGTACTGGCTGTCCCAGTCGAGTTTGCCCGGCCATTGCACCACCGGACCGAATTGCGAGCTGTACACCGTGCGCGACTGGTCCTTGAGGCTGCCATCCGCTTGTTTGACCTGCACGGTCACCGTGGTTTTATCCAACGGCACCGATTTGCCGTCGAGCAGGTAGCGCGCGGGATCCTTGGGGTCCAGGGTCAGCCGATAAAGCGTGAAGTGTTTGGACGTATCCACCGTATGAGTCCACGCCACATGCGTGTTAAAGCCGATATTGATCACCGGCAGGCCCGGCAACGCAGCGCCCATTACATCCAACTGACCGGGGATGGTCAGGTGCATCTGATAAAAACGCATGCCCCCCACCCAAGGGAAATGCGGATTGGCCAGCAGCATGCCGCGCCCATTGAACGAGCGATCACGCCCCACCGCCACCGCATTACTGCCGCGATCAAAGGCGAAGCGCTGCTGGTTGGCGGCAGCAAGCTCAAAAGCCTTGGCGTTGGTTTCCACACGGGCGGTCGCTTGAGGCGGCGTCGCGCCGACCAGGGCTTCGGCGAATTGCCCTACCCCGCCTTCTACCAAAAGCCGACGGGTCAATTTGACCAAATCCGCCTCCACCAGTGGTCGCACCCAGGCCGCCTGGCACTGTGCGGGAGCGCCCTGCTCTTTCAGGTAACGGTTGTAGCCGGCCACATAGCCTTCAATGCGCTGCTGGATCTGCGGGCTCTGCGCTTTCCAGAATGCGGTGACCGCATCCGGGGTATTGAGCCAGCCAAAAAACACATCGCTGGCCAGGTTGTTGCGCTCTTCCAGGGTCGCCTGCTCAGGGCCGAAATACTTCGCGCGCTGGCCATTCACCGTAACCACTTCGTTAGCCAGCAGGCACAGGTTGTCCTGGGCGTAGGCGTAGCCAATGCCAAAGCCCAGGCCACGCTCATCATTGGCGCGGATATGCGGTACGCCGTAACTGGTACGACGAATGTCGGCCGACGCTTGCGTCACGTGTTCCCGCGCCGAGGCGGCCAGGCTCACCCCCAGCAACACCCCGGCCACACACACCCTGGACAACCCATTGGAAATAATCACGCAGACTCCACCGTCAGATTTAACCGTCTCACAAGGGGTAACAACCCCACCGTAAGAACGCAAATCACCGGGAATAATTTAGCGCGAGGGCAGGATTATTTAGGGCAGCGCGAATGTGACAAAACCGATACCGACAAAATTTCTACATCCGGCACTTCATGATTTTGCACGCTCGTTCGTCTTAATAAGTAAGAGCGCTCATTTTTTCCTGATCAGGCTCTGAAAAGGAGTTTTGCATGTACAACCCGCAAGTGCCCACGGATGGACATTCATCGGCTGCCGAGGCCAATTTTGGCAACGGCACACAAGCGTTCGGCAAAGCGCCCGAACAACAAGGCAACCAGCGTATTCGCCACCTGCTCAAGTGTTTTGGCTTGCGCACCAGCCTGATCCGGCTGAAGGTCATCGACGCCCTGCTCACCGCTGCCGACAACCAGCGCACCCTCGGCGTGCGCGGTGTGCACAGCCATTTGCTGGAGCTGGGCATCCCGTTGTCGTTTCTGAGCGTGCGCGAAGTGCTCAAGCGCCTGTGCAGCGAGGGCGTGATCACCCTCAATACGGATAAAAGCTACAGCCTCCATGAAGAGGCTGCCAAGGTGCTCGACGGTCGCGCCTGAGGGGCGACCTGTCGCTTAGAGCTTGACCTTGCGGCGCATGATGCCGTTGATCACCACCACAACCACTGCGACAGCGATGGCGATGGTCTGGAATGTCTTCTCACTGATAACCCCGGTGTTCTGCAAGTAAGACAGGCCAAACATCGTCGCCAGTACGGCCAGGGCAATCAGAATCGAATATTTCAAGCGCTGCTTTTGTGTCATGACGGGGTCCTGTAGACGTGGCATGGATCGGGATAAATAGGCGCCCATATTACAGACGATGAAAAACTTTGGCGCGTCTGACACGCACCTCGATAAACCTTCCCCTCCGGTAAAGCTGAAAATATTCCCTCACACTACAACGCTGACGCTGTAGCGGGCACGGGACTCACTGCATCCAACCGCTTCATCGGCCCTCATCTACATCAGATCTTGCAAACCACGGTACCTACAGACGGAACGTGAACAGGCGTTTTCCGCACCTAGCAATGCGCCAAGGGAAAGCCCCCCGTTAACAGGCGCTTACTCTCAGCACGTCTGAATAGGTACCCGAAGTTGACTAATCTTGATACTCGCCCTTCTGGACAACTGCCTCCCACCCCTTACAGCTATCACCCTTCTCTCCAACCGGAGCGCTCCCTCTCCGCCCTGCAAGGCACTGCCACCAATGGCGTCGACTCAGCAGGCACACCACTCCATCCGAATCCGAATGAAAGCCCAGGTACCGGGGGCTTTAAACAACAACTGGCAGACCAGCAAAACTTCAGGACCCTGGCACGCGAACTCATTGAGCTGGCCAGGTGCCTGGATGAAACCGTGCCCCCACATGCGATCCTGACTGCGCTCAAGGCCACGCCGATGAGTGTCGCCCCCGGCTCGACCTCCTCGGATCAGGCGGGTAGCAGCACCACACTGGAAAACTACATTGCCACCAACGGCCTACCCCTACCTGACAGCCGTTCTTCCTTGACCGAATTGGCCAATGCCTTGATCGACAGAGCCCTGGAACATCCTCTGGGCAATTTTGGTGGTGCCTTGAGCTGGCCCCTGCCCTTAAGCACAGATGAACAACAGCGCCTGCGCCTGAATGCCATGTACCACAAGCACCACCTCGGGGATAAGCGCTCGGTCGTGCAATCCAAAGGGGGGTTGCTAGAGTTTTTGCGCTATGAGGCGCCACTTCTTGAAGGCGTACTGAATGATCCCATCAAAGTGTTGGAGGCCCTGGTCGGTTCGGCCCAAGGGCAATTGATGGGAGCAGCCCTGCAGCAACGCATGAACGGGGCTCGCACTGAAGACAGTGCGAACGATTACCTCATGGCGGCCATGATTCTGCAGTTGGACCCGCAATACTTCACCGAAACTCACCCCAATAAAGTGGCTGGTTTCGATGTGTCCAGCGACGCACATTGGGGCAAACCCTTGTCGACCATTGTGGACGACTTGAGCACTTACCTGAGCGATATCGACAAAACGTCGCCCGAGATGGCCAAAACGGCTGCACACCTCCTGCTGTCAATGAAGGCCCCCGAACTCCTGATAAAGGATGTTCCAGGCACGGTGGTATACGGCAGCGCAGCTTGGGTCAGGCTGGCGGTCGCTGCAGCATCGATAGAAGCCCAGACACCTGGAAAAGTACAAAACATGACCTTTGCCCAGGTCATGGCCGAGGCTGATAGTGCCGGCCTCGCCGATCTAAGCGCCACTCAAAACGCGCAGATTGCGGCCCTGCGGGTATGGGCTTTGGCCAACGGCATTCTTTCTCCGGCGCAGGCCGGGCGGTACAACACAGCCGATATCGAGGTGGCCAGAAACGCGTTCAATCAACAGACCCTTGATCAGGTAGAGGCCTCCAGTCTGATCCAGGCCAAAATACCCAGCCGTAAGGATATCGCCCTCGCTCGTCTTAAAGAGCGGTTTGGCGAAGACGTGCCGTTTGAAGAAAAACTGCTGAAGGTCCATGACACCAAGCAACCCTTCGCGCAGCCGGTCTACGACCCTAATCGAGCCCCTGCCGGCCTGTTCTCGCTGCTGGACATCGCCATGAGCGGGTTACACAACTACGACTGGATAAGCCAAGATAAACGCATCAACACTGCGTTGCAGGGCAAGTCGCTCAAATTCGATGTAAAGGCCGAATTTGACAACCAACTGATTCAAGCCATCGACAACAAGAAAAAGGGCATTGGCGTAGCGATCAAACATATGATTGCCCAGCTTCCACTGGCAGACAGGCAGAACCTCGAGTACGGGCAGCTTGAATTCTATCAACTCGACACCTACCGGCTTGGCACGGGTTTCACCGGCCGGACTCTCGAGACAAAGAATGAAAAACTGTACGTTAAAGCCTCGGGCGCGAATGGCGACACCGTGTATGAGCTGGACCTGAAGCGGCAATCCATCACCCAGGTCGATGACAACGACGTGACCCGCGAGCGCCAACGTAATGGCAGTCTGGTCTATCCCATTCAAAAATTCACACCGCCTGCTCATGCCGACTTCAGCCAGAACACACAAGCCGAAGTGCCACTGCCTACCCCCTCCAGCTTCACAAGCGCTCGAACCAAGGCCATCGCAGATGCCTTCGTTGAACACCTTGATATTGATAACCGGTACGTGATCAAGCAGGCCAAGGGCGCCTCCACCTTCGATAGGCAGATGGACGCCGAATGGGGCGTGACCCATTTTTTCCTGGACTTCATTCCCCTCAGATCGGCGATTCGCAACTTACGCAACGGTGACTACCTGGATGGCGCGATAGACCTGGTGATGGACATCTTCAGCTTCGTCACGGCCGGCTTAGGGGCTGCTGCGAAAGCCGCCAAAATCGCCACCAAGGCTGTCAGCCTGTCGAACAAGGCTTTGCAGCTGTCGAAAATTGTCGGGACCACGGTGATCAGTGAGCTCAACCCGCTCAGCGGGGTAGGCGATCTATTAGTGGGAGGCACTCGCCTCGTGAGTAAAGGCATTACGAAGGCCAAGATCGCAGCAGGGTTGACCAGCCCCACCTACGGCACTGTCACTTGGAGTTCTTTCAAGGTCGGGGACCGTACTCTGGAGACCAGCACCGTTCTGGTGAATGGTAAAACTTATGCGTACGACCCGGTCAAGAGGAGGCCTTATGGCTCCCCCCTGGCACAACCCGACGTACTGGACACCTTGAGCCCCAAGTCTCCAGACACGCACTCCCCCAGACAGTCGAACAAGCGCCATCGATACAACCCCATGAATACCGACGATCGTCCAATTCGCCTCGCAGAACCCTTACCCAAGGGCGCCTACGTAGAAAGCCTGAAAGGCACATTCGAACCTGACCATTTCAAACCTCACACCAAGATGGCAACCAAGGAAAAGTTCAACAAGGAAATGAGAGAAAGCTATGAAGCCCTTGACGAAACAGGATTGCCGCCGCGTCCTGTTATCCCATCAGTGCCCGAACCCATCACGGTGCAAGAAACGTTCGTAAAGTCTTTCAAGGCCTCAAATGGCGTAGTCTTGGGAGAGTCACATAAAGAGATGGCCAGTTTTAAGGTGCTGTTTGAAAACATAGACACATTAAAGAAGCAAGGCGTCAAGAAAGTGTATTTCGAAGGGTTTATCGAATTTCCGTGTCCGAAAAGTTTTTTGGATGACGGTATTGGCTTTCTCGGAGATGGCAAAACGAAGCGCACTGACCCGACGTTTAAAGAGCTGTGCGAGGAACTACAGGCCAATGACATACAAGTCATTCCCCTGGATCACTTCTACCTCACACGGCACAAAGATCTTCCCCGCCACCTGCGGCCGCAGCTGACAACGCCCATGGGCACGAAAACCCGCCTCGAAGAATTCAACTACTTTGCCTCAGAGACCATCCTGGCGAATTCCGGGACTGAGAAGTGGGTCGCGCTGGTGGGGAATTCGCATATGAATACTTCCGAGAACGTACCAGGCCTCGCTGAATTGACAGGCGCTATCGGCATCGCTGTGTCTAACAAAGCAGGTATCCAAGGAGCGTACGGGACGAAAGTAGTGGGTCGCCCCCAGAACCCAAAAAAACCAGTAGGTTTCGACGGCGGTGTTCCGGGCGATCTGCAAATTTACGTACAACCGTAGACTTGCTCACCGTCCTTTCGCACACGACGGCTCGAGGAGGATCTCTGGCCGTCGTTTGATGAGTCAGCCGGCATGCACCCAACGCCGGTGCAAGCAGCGCGCAAACGCATCCAGGGCAAAGCCCAACAGCCCGATCAGCAGCACCATCGCCATCAGCTCCGAATAGGCCAGGCGATCACGGGTGTCGAGGATGTAATAACCCAGCCCGGCGCTGACCCCGAGCATCTCGCACGGCACCAACACGATCCACACGATACCAATCGCCAGGCGCACGCCCGTCAGCACATGCCCGACAACGCCAGGCATAATCACCCGGCGCAAGGTTTCCCAGCGGGTCGCACTCAAGCTGCTGCTCAACTGCAACCAGCGTGGGTCCAATTGGCGCACGCCTGCGGCGGTGTTGAGCATGATCGGCCACACGGCGGCAAAGGCCAGCAGGAAATAGATCGGCTGGTCCCCTACCCCCATCAGCATCACCACGATGGGCATCCACGACAACGGCGAGATCATGCGCAGGAACTGGAAGGCCGGCGTGGTCGCCGCCTCCAGCTTGCGCGAACTGCCGACCAGCAAGCCCAGCGGGACACCGACCAGCAAGGCCAGGAACAGCCCGACAACAATGCGCTTGAGGCTTACTGCAATGTGCAGGTACAGCTCACCGCGCCCGAGCAATTCCCACAGGCTACTGAAGGTGGCGGCCAGGGAGAAACGCACGGACAACCCATCAGATGCGCCAAACACCTTCACCCCCAGCCACCACAGCAGCAGCAACCCCGCCAGGCCACTCAACCCAAGCAACCAGCCCGGGATTTCACGGTTTTTCAAACGCCGATCTCCTCGCGTCGCGCATAGCCGTCCGGCAAACCAAAGGTCCGCATGCCGCCCACCGCCTCGATGGCGTTGCGCACAAAGCGGTCATCCACTAGGTCCTTAGCGACGAACGCCGGGTCAAGGTCGGCGAGGAATTTCTTGTCGCCCTCGATCAGGGTGTCCTTCAGGCGGCGCACCAATTCCTCGGTGTAGCTCGGGAAGGGATAGGGCTGGAAGTCGATACGGTGCTCATCCCAGTTCCCATGCTGGATCGCACCGTCGGCCAGGTAGGCAGCACGGTCAGCGGCGGCAGGCGCCAGCACCTTGCTCAACACCGGCTCGGCATGCGGGGTGTAGCGGTTCGGGCCATCCTTGGACAACAGCTTCACCGCCTCTTCACGGTTGTCGCGGGTCCAGACCTGTGCCTTGACGATGGCATTCACCACCTTCTGCGACCACTCCGGGCGGTTGGCCAAATCGTGCTCGTGCATAAACACCACGCAGCACGCATGGTTGCGCCACACGTCGCCGGTAAAGCGCTGTACCCGGCCAACCTTGAGGTTTTCTGCCAGGGCATTGAACGGCTCGGCGACGATGTAGCCGTCGATGCGCTTGCTGGCCAAGGCCGGTGGCATGTCCGACGGTGGCAACACGATCAGGTTGACCTCATTGGCCGCCATCGCGCTGCCCGCTGCGCGCGCGACCGGGGTCAGGCCGTTGTCGCGGAACAGTTGCTGCACCACCACGTTATGGATCGAATACCAGAACGGAATGGCCACCGATTTGCCGCCCAGTTGCTTCACATCAGTAATGCCCGGCGACACGGTCAAGCCCGAGCCGCCCACATGGTTCCAGGCCACCACTTTGGCCGGTACCTTGCTGCCATACCGCGCCCACACGGTCATCGGTGACAACAGGTGAATCACGTTGACCTGGCCCGAGATAAACGCCTCGATCACCTGCGCCCAACTGCGCAGCAGCACCGGGCGCTCGGCCTTGATGCCTTCGGCTTCGAACAGGCCATTGTTGTGCGCAACCAGCAGAGGCGTGGCGTCGGTGATCGGCAGGTAGCCGATGCGTACCGGTGCATCCGGCTCGCTGGCGGCGCGGGCTTGCAGGCTGCTCAACAGCGGCAAGGCGCCGGCGGCACTCAGCACCGCCGAGAGTTTGAGAAAGTCGCGGCGCGAGTGGGTCAGGTCATCCAGGCACATGGGCAGGCTCCAGCAGGTCAAGGGGGTTGGGTTGAGGGCGGCTCGCCTGCCGTAGGGTTTTAAGAATGTCGATGCGCAACGCGCCGATGGCTTCGACCTGTTCCTCCCGTGGTTGCGGCAGGTCGATCAGCCACTCGCCCAACGTCCGCGCCGGGCGGTTACCCAGTAGCAGGATGCGGTCGGACAACAACAGCGCTTCATCAATGTCATGGGTGATCAGTACCGCTGCCGAACCTTGCTCGCGATTGACCTTGAGCAGCAGGTGCTGCATGTCGGCGCGGGTCACTTCGTCCAGGGCGCCGAAGGGTTCATCCAGCAACAGCACTTGGGGTTGGCGCGCCAGGCAACGGGCCAGCGCCGTACGCTGGGCCATGCCCCCGGAGAGCTGCGCCGGGAACTGCTGGCGCGCATGTTCCAGGCCGACGGCGGTGATGGCGTGATCAACGCGGCGGCGACGTTCGTCGTGGCTCAATTGCGGCTGTCGAGCGAAGTCGAGGCCGAAGGCGACGTTCTTTTCCAGGCTCAGCCAGGGCAACAGGCTGGGGTCCTGGAAGGCCACGGCCACGCGCGGATGGGGGCCGTCCAACGGTTCGCCCAACGCCCGCACACTGCCGCCCTGCGGGGCCTGCAGACCGGCAAGCACCCGCAACAGACTGGACTTGCCAACACCGCTGGGGCCCAGGATCGACACCACTTCACCGGGCTGCAAGTGCAGGTCAAAGCCCTGCAGCACCGGCCCGCTGGCATACCCCAGGCAAATCCCCTGGGCGCTCAGTACGGCACTGGTCATAGGTTGGCCTGGCGCTGCAACTCGGTGCGCAATTGCACCAGGCTTGGGGTCACGATCGGCACAAACGCCGACTCGCGCCAACGTCGCGCAAACCCACTGCCATGGGCCGTGAGGTAGGCCTTGCCACCGCTGGCTTGCAGTTCCAGTTGCACAGCACTGGCGGCTGTCTCGGCCAGGGCGATACGCAGCTTGAACAACGGCACCGGCTCGGCCGCAAACCGCCCGGCCAGCAGGCCGTTCTTGAGGTCGGTGACCAGGTGCTCCAGGGTCACGCGCAAGGTTTCCAGTTCTTCGCGCAACACCGTACGGGTCGCGCCCAGATGGTAGGCCACTTCCGCCAACGAGCGGCGGGCCAAGCCAATGGCCAGGCCACACTGCAAGCCCAGGAACGCCGGGCGCACCGCCGGCAGGAACTTGCGCGCATCCTCATGCAGCAGCCAATCGCGGCTCAACGCCACGCCTTCCAAGCCGAGGGCGGCAGTATTGCTCGACTGCAAGCCGAGCAGTTCCAAGTCACTGGAGCGCTGCAGCCCGGCCACTGAATCGGGGATGGCCAGGATAAACGGCGCGCCGCCCGCAGCGTGCTCAATGGCAGCGGCGGCGACGAAGCCGCTCTTGCGCAGGTTGGTCACCCAATGCAGGCGGCCGTTGAGGGTCCAGCCGTCGTCGGTGGGTTCGGCGCTGATCTGCAGGGTCTCGATGCCCGACAAGAACTTCATGGCATTGGACAGGCCCGTCGCACCCGCCAACCGGCCACTGAGCAAGTCCGGCAGCAGCCGCTCGCGCAGTTTCGCATTGGGGCTTTGCAGCAGGTATTCGATGAACGATCGCTGGCCCCAGCACACGAATGCCGCCGCCAGGGAATGGCTGGCGACATTGGCAATGGCTTCCACCGCGCCTGCCACATCACCGCCCAGGCCACCCAGTTGAGTCGGCACGCCGATGCGCAATACGTTGGCCTCTGCCAGCCGTGGCAGCACTTCCTGTGGGTCGCAACTGCCCACATCCAAGGCTTGCGCCTGGATGTCGAGCCAACGGCTCAAGATGGGGTCAAGCATTCAAGTCTCTCCTTGTGCAGCAGGTGGGCCAGGTTCAGCGTGCCGGTTTTTCCCAGCGGTACTGCGCCAGTTCCGGGTTCAACGGGGTACGGGCAAACACGTTGGCGAAGTTGCACAGGGTTGCCAGGCTGACGCCCAAAATGACTTCCAGGGCCTGGCCGTCGGAGTAACCGGCAGCGCGGAAGGCATCGAAGCCTGCATCGCTGACATCGCCACGGGTGGCGATCACTTCGCGGGTGAAGGCGGCGAGTGTTTCATAGCGGGCATTGGGCAGTTCGCCGCGTTGGCGCAGGGCGTCGATGACCTCTTCCGGCAACTTGGCTTTGTTGCGCGCCACGGCGGTGTGGCCGGCCACACAGAAATCGCAGCCATGGGTGGTGGCGGCAATCAGCTGCACCACCTCGCGATCGGCCAGGCTCAGCTCGGCCTTGGCGTTGAGGCCGGACACGGTGATGTAGGTTTCCAGCGCCGCCGGGGCGTTGGCCAATACCGCCAGCAGATTGGGGATGAAGCCCGAGCCTTTCAGCGCGTTTTCCAGGAAGGGCTTGGCCGCTTCCGGTGCGGTTTCAGGGGTGAGCAACGGTACACGGGACATGGAGTGGACTCCTGATGGGTTCGTGTACCCAGTCTGTTGGTTATAAAAAATCGCCTCAATAGTCTAAAGTAGCGATTACTTGCTCTTGAGTCTTTCCATTAGATGAATTCGTCCAGTGCACTTGTCGATTGGTTATTAGACAGCTTCGAACTCGACACCAGCCTGTTCCATGTCGGCCGTTACTGCGGCGATTGGCATGCGAGCACCCATGGCCTGGCGAGCGCGAGTTTTCACTTGGTGGTGCAAGGCCAGTGCTGGCTGCACATCGAGGGCGACAGCACGCCCCATCAACTGGAAAACGGCGATGCGGTGTTCCTGTTGCGGGACCTGGCCTATCGCCTGTCCGGCGAACCGACTGCGGCGGGCGCCCAGGAATGCCCCCGCGTGCCGATGGTGCCCCTGGACCGCGCCGCCGACGATGGCGTTGGCCTGGTGTGTGGGTTCTTTCATTTCCAGTCCGGCTTGTCCGCGATGATCGTCGACACCCTGCCCGCCTGGATCATTCTGCGCGCAGGCGACCCCTCACTGACCGCCGCGCGCAACCTGTTCGAACTGATCCTGCAAGAGTGCGAGCGGGTGCCCGCGCCCTCTTCTGCCTTGCTCGAACGGCTTTGCCATCTGCTGTTTCTGTACGTGCTGCGCCAACAGGTGCTGGATAACACCGAACTTGGCGGCCTGGCTGCGCTGGGCCGGCAGCCAGCGTTTGCCCACCTGCTGGAGCAATTGATCGCCCACTCGGCCGATGCCTGGACCCTGGAGAGCATGGCCGCGTGTACCGGGCTGTCGCGCTCGGCGTTTTTCAAGCGCTTCAATGAACTGTGCGGGCAGTCGCCGGGGCAGGTGCTGTTGATGATGCGCATGCGCCACGCCTGCCAGCTGTTCAAGCAGGATCAGACGGTGGCGGATGTGTCATTGGCGGTGGGTTATCAGTCGGTGGCGGCGTTTACACGGGCGTTTCACAAAGTGACCGGGCAGCAGCCTGGGGCGTATCGCAGGTCGCAGATACAGAATTGAGTCGCTAAGCAGGAAGATTCACCGACTGCGATTGTAGGAAGATGGAACGTTTTGCGCGCGGACACCACCCATGAGGCTCTCACTCGACAGACTTTGGATGCAATCCCGTGATTACCCAACGCCCCGACTTCATCAGTGCAGCGACCAAACAACATCTCCCCACCCTTCCCACGCGCCCCGACGCTCAAGACTCGATCTACACTCCGCCCCGGCTCTCCGACCCCGGCGAGGGCCTCGTTCGATCCAAATCCGAAACACTGGTCGATAACGGCTACATGACTATCAAACGAGAGGCTAAATGGGACCTGTCCGGAGGCTGGCCCCGACTCAAGAGTGTCAGCTTGATTATCGACACCGGGAATAAAGCCGACACCCTGTACGTCGGCAAGGGCCCAGACGGTCACCTGAACCTGCAAATCAATGGAAAGGATTATGCATTCGACAGCATCGACCCACAGGGCCAGCCCATCAATTTGCAAATCAACACCCGTGGCGGAAATGACAGGGTCACCATCAGCCCTGATGTGAATAACCCAGCCACGATTGATGGTGGTGACGGGGACGATACCCTGACCGCTGGCGGTGGCAAAACCCGTCTACTGGGTGGTGCGGGCAACGACACCCTTCGCCTCGGCAGCAACACGGGCTACGCGGAAGGTAATGACGGCGACGACACCCTCATCGGAGGCTCCGGCAATGCAGTCATGTATGGCAACAATGGCAATGATCAGCTGTATGCCGGCGCCGGCCCCGTGAGCAAGCAAAGCTACTTGGATGGCGGAAGTGGCGACGACCGCCTCTATGCTGGCAACGGACATACAATCCTCCATGGCGGTAAGGGCAACGACCAATTGGTAGGGTTTGACCGAACGACTTTTTATACCGGCAAAGGTAAAAACCAGATCATCAACAATAGGCGTGGCGATCGGATATACGCAAAAGCGGGTGATGCCTACGACGCCTCCCAAGGCTCCGCATTTACCAAGGTGAAGACCAGCAACGCCGGTGACGAAGGCTTTAGCGTCGTTGGTCGCCCTAAGTTCAAGCAGCGTGTCGCCGATGATTTCGAGTTCTTGCGCAGTTCGCCTACCGGGCAAAAGATGCTTGAGGACATGGACAGGGAAGCTGCCAACGCTGGAGGAAAAGTCACGGTCCGAGAAGAACGCGAAAACGGCAACAGCTACCTTTTTGGCAGCTCGGAACTGGATAAGCTGCGACACGACAGAGACAGCAAGGTCGAGCGTGATGACCCAAGACGCGGCAGAGTTTATGACGGCCAGCCCGGAGCCCGCGCCGATAAGGGGGTATTGAATTACGATCCGATGGATCTGGGTGACCCTAGAAAAGACACGCTTGAGCCTCCCATCGTCGGTTTAATCCACGAAATGGGGCATGCCTACAATGGCGCGACAGGAACCAACCTACCAGGCCGGACCCTGGAGCACTCACCGTCGGAACCAGCGTTTTCAAGTCAGATTCCCAACACCGAGTTTCAAGTGGTCGGTTTGCCGAGCAGCGCGCAACCCTATGACTTCGATAACGATCCTACTACCCCGCCCACCGCCACCAACCCCGAGCACTTTACGGAAAATGGCATGCTCCGGGAACTGGGGCTGCCTGAGCGCAAGAGTTACCTTTCTTAAACACCTTGCTTATGCGCGCCGGACTCACGTCTGGCGTTGCAATGGGCTGTCCGGATGGGTGCACACCTCCACCAGCCAATCGATAAACACCCGCACCCGCTGGGACAGTTGGCGATGGGGTGGGTACAACGCAGTGAGCGCCATGGCGGGAGGTGCAAGACGTGGCAGCACTTCCACCAACGTGCCTTGGGCCAGTTGCCGCGTGGCGTGATAGTACGGCGCCTGAATCAAGCCATAGCCGGCTTCACACGCGGCGAAATAACCGTCGGAGCTGCTGACCGCGATTACCTTCTCCAGGTTTATCTCGCGCAATTCACTGCCCACCTGGAACTCCAGGCCAAAGCGCTTGCCGCTGGTACGGGAGACATACTCGACCATCCGATGGCCAGCCAGGTCGTCCAGCGTTTCGGGCACGCCGAAGCGTTCGAGGTAATCACGGCTGGCCAGGGTCACCTGGTTCATCATCGCCAATGGCCGGGCTACCAGCGACTCATCGAGTGCCTGACCGCCGCGCAGCACACAGTCCACACCCTCGCGAATCAGGTCTACCGTGCGATCATTCAGGCTGATCTCTAAATCAATCTGGGGGTAACGCGCCGTGAATGTCGGCAAGGCCGGAATCACGATCAAGCGCCCGATGCCCGAGGGCATATCAATGCTCAAGGTGCCACGCGGGTTCTGGCGTTGCGTAGAAAACACCGCCTCGGTTTCCTCAAGGTCCGACAGTAATTGCACACAGCGCTGGTAGTACGCTGCGCCATCCAGTGTCGGGCTGACTTGCCGCGTGGTGCGCTGCAACAGTTGCACGCCCAGGTGCGCTTCCAATTGCTTGATCAACACCGTGACCGAGGCGCGCGGCAGTTGCAGGCTGTCAGCGGCTTTGGCAAAGCCACGCAACTCGACGATCCGTGTGAACACGCGCATCGCGTTGAAACGGTCCAAGGGCGATTTCCTCAGTTGGATTATTTAGAAAATACGAACAGTAATACTGCTTTTAGCTGGTTTATCTCGATTGTGTCGAGCGTGACAATGAAGGCCTTCCCACTCCAGGAGCTGAACCCATGCACACTCGTCAACTCGGCACACACGGTCCACGCGTCTCAGCCATCGGCCTCGGCTGCATGGGCATGAGCGATTTCTATACGCCCGGCAGCGACACCCGCGAGGCCATCGCCACCTTGCACCGCGCGCTGGAGCTGGGCGTCAACTTCCTCGACACCGCCGACATTTATGGCCCGCACACCAACGAACAACTGATCGGCCAAGCCATCGCCGGCAAACGTGACCAGGTGTTCCTGGCGAGCAAGTTCGGTATCGTGCGCGACCCGGCCAACCCTGCCTTGCGCGGCGTAAACGGTCGCCCTGAATACATCCGCAACGCCATCGACGGCACCCTGCGCCGCCTGGGGGTAGAGACCCTGGACCTTTACTACCAGCACCGTATCGACCCGCAGGTCGCTATCGAAGAAACCGTTGGCGCCATGGCCGAGTTGGTGCACCAGGGTAAAGTGCGTTACCTGGGCCTCAGCGAAGCCTCCGCCGCCACTCTGGAGCGTGCCCATCGGGTGCACCCGATCAGCGCCCTGCAAAGCGAGTACTCCCTGTGGAGCCGCGACCAGGAACACAACGGCTGCCTCGCCACCTGCCACCGCCTGGGCATCTCCTTTGTGCCCTACAGCCCGCTGGGCCGTGGCTTCCTGACCGGCGCGCTGAAAAGCCCAGACGATTTCGGAGCCGACGACTACCGGCGCTTCAGCCCGCGCTTCCAGGGCGAAAACTTCGACAAGAACCTGGCGTTGGTGAAGCAGGTGCAAGCGCTGGCAGCCGACAAAGGCGTGAGTGCCGGGCAACTGGCGCTGGCCTGGGTGCTGGCGCAAGGCGACTTCATCATTCCGATCCCGGGTACCAAGCAGCGCAAATACCTGGAAGAAAACGTGGCGGCGCTATCGATCCACCTCAGCCCGGCTGAGTTGGCGGCACTGGAGGCAATCTTCCCGGCCGAGGCCACCGCCGGCCTGCGCTACCCCGAGGCGGTGATGGCCATGCTGGATATCTGAGTCAACAGAGCGCCCTCACCCGGCGCTCTTTTTTCTTGTACGAACGTACCTAAAGCTCCGCTTGCTCAAGCCGATAGCCCTACGAAGCTCTAAAAAAGCCGCGTCGATAATAAACGCTTCGTAAGGACGACCCCATGCCCCCACTGCGCTCCATCCAAGCCCGCTATACCCTGTTCCTGGTGCTGTTCGTCCTGGTGTTATTTGTGTTGACGGTGGTGGGTATCGGCCAGTTGGTCGCCCCCACGCTGCGCCACACCGAAGAACAGGTGGTGCTCAACCGCATCGCTGAAGTGGCCGAACAGATCCAGGGCGAACTGAACAAGGTTCAGTCCCAGCAACGCACCATCACCCAGACCATCCCCTTGCTCGACAGCGATGCCATCGACAAAGTCCTGCCGGGCCTGGTCGATCAATATGGCGAACTGAAAGTCTTCGGTGGCGGGATCTGGCCGCTGCCCAACCAGCGCACACCGGGGCGCAACAAGCACAGCACGTTCTGGCACCGTGACGCGTCGGGCAAGCTGGCGGTTAATACCTTCTGGAACAGCGACCCTGCGCCCAACTATTACGACCAGAGCTGGTACAAGGGCGGCCTCGCCTCACCGCGCGGTCAATGCGCCTGGGCCGCCGCCTACAAGGACGACGCCAGCCAGGAGCCACGCACTAACTGCGCCATGGCCATCCAGCGCGACGGCGTGCCCTATGGCGTCGCCACCATCGACGTAACCCTGGGCTTCTTTAATGACCTGGTGGCCAGCAAAGAAAAAGACATCGGCGGGCAAATGCTGATCGTCGAAGGTGACGGCAAAATCATCAGCAACAGCTCGCGCATCAGCGGCCCGGTGGTGTTGAAGAACATCAGCGAACTCACCGGCAGCTCGGCGTTCGCCGGCCAGGTCAGCAAAGCCCTGGCCCACCGCGACCAGGCGCTGCAACGCAGTGAGTTCGACAACCTGGGTGTGGCCAGCACCTTCTACATGCGCCCCATCGAAGGTACGCCGTGGTTCCTCGCCACTGCCCTGCCCACCTCGCTGATCACCGCCCAGCGCGATGACGTGCTCGGCACCCTGGCCTTGCTGCAAATCCCGATGGTGTTGCTGCTGGTGCTGCTCGCGGTGTATGCGATCCGCCAACTGGTGCAGCGCATGAAGTCGCTGAAAACCAATATCGACGCGCTGTCGGCCGGCGATGCCGACCTGACTCGACGCATCACCATCCGCGCCGAAGACGAACTAGGCGCTATTGGTCACTCGGTCAACCGTTTTATCGTCTACCTGCAGAACATGATCGGCGAAGTCACCCAAGCCACCGGTGCCATGTCGTCGAGCCTTGAGCAACTGCAACGCACCTCGGCGCACACCAACCAGATCCTGGTACGGCATGCTTCGGAGACCGATCAGACGGTTACCGCCATCACCGAAATGAGCTCCACCGCCGACACCGTGGCGCAAAACGCCGCTGAAACCGCCGCGTTCACCCAGCGCGCCAATGAGCACGCCGACCGTTCCCGCGTGGTCGTGGGCGAAGCGTCCAATAGCGTCAGTGCCTTGATCGGCGAAGTGTCGAGCGCCACCCACAGCGTGGAAAACATGCGCCAGGACGCGGCGCGCATCACCGAAACCCTCGGCGTGATCGGTGCGATTGCCGGCCAGACCAACCTGCTGGCCCTCAACGCCGCGATCGAAGCCGCGCGTGCCGGCGAGCAAGGCCGTGGGTTTGCGGTGGTTGCCGATGAAGTCCGCGCGCTTGCGGCACGCACCCAGGCCAGCACCTCGCAGATCAACGAGATGCTGACGCGCCTGACCGCCGGGGTCAGTTCTTCGGTCGCGGCCATGGAAAACACCCAGGCCAGTTGCCAGTCGGCGGCGGATGCCACGGCGCGGGTGAACACCGGGCTGGATGAGATGGCCGGCTCCGTCAGCCATATCAACAACCTCAGTACCCAGATCGCCACGGCCGCCGAGCAACAGAGCGCGGTGACCGAGGAGATCAACCGCAGCATGGTGCAGATCCGACAAATGGTCGAAGAGCTGGTACAGAGCGGCCACGCCACTGAAACCAATACCCAAAGCCTGCTGGATGCGAATGGCCGGGTAATTGCCTTGATGGGTCGATTCAAGGTGCGGTGATAAACGGCTGAAACACTCCCGTGCAATGTGCGGGAGTGGGACTATTCTGACAGTTCGAAGTGCTTAGAACTGCCACACAGGAGGTGTGCCATGCGCGCAGCCGAGCAATCGGTCCGCTTGGAGCGGATCAGTCAGGAACGCTTTATCCAAGCCCCTATCGACGCCGTTTACGACTACGTGACCCAGCCGGATCGCTGGCACGAATGGCACCCCACCTCCCTCAGCGCCGACACCGGCACCACTGGCTCACTCCCGGCAGGCGCACGTTTTACCGAGTTCATCGACCTGCTCGGTGTGCGTGTCCCCATGAGTTACCGTGTACAAATCGCCCGACGCCCCGGCGAGTTCAAGACCGTGTTCACCTCCCTGGCCGTCGACGGCTCGATTCACTACTTCCTGTTGCCCCATCAGGGCGGCACGCTGTTCAAGCGCGTGTTGACCTATGAAACCGAGCTGCAACTGGCCACCTTGCATGAACGCATGATCGAACTGTCGGCGATTGCCCTCGGCCAGCTCAAGCACCGCCTGGAAAACCCGCCCTTCGTATAATCTTGAAACATTACCGCGCCACCCGCTGACCTGTGGGAGCTGGCTTGCCTGCGATGACGTCGTCATGATCGCCGCCATCCCAACGGCCCCCTCCCGCACGCGAGATCCTATGAAAACCACATTGCGCCTGGTCCTGCTGTCAGCCCTGTTCACCACCTCCCTGGCGCAAGCCGCCGAGTTGATCCCCATCGACGTGCACCGTGATGCCAACTGCGGCTGCTGCAAAAAGTGGATCAGCCACCTGGAAAGCAACGGTTTCAAGGTCAACGACCACGTCGAAGCCGACATGAGCGCCGTCAAGCAACGCCTTGGCGTGGCGCCGCGCTTGGGCTCGTGCCACACCGCCGTGATCGATGGCAAATTCGTCGAAGGCCATGTGCCCGCCGAACAGGTGCTGGCCTTGCGCAAACGTGACGACCTGCTGGGCGTCGCCGCACCGGGCATGCCCATGGGCTCGCCAGGCATGGAAGTCGAGGGTCGCAGTGAGGCCTATCAAGTCATCGGCCTGACCCGCGAAGGCAAGGATGTCGTGGTGGCCGAATACCCGGCGCAATGATCGCAGGCTACCTGGGGCTGTTTTTCGCGGCGTTTGGCGCCGCGACCTTGCTGCCGCTGCAATCGGAAGCGGTGCTGGTCGGCCTGCTGCTCAGCGGGCATTACAGCCTGTGGCTGCTGCTGGGTGTTGCGACACTCGGCAACGTGCTGGGTTCGGTGGTGAACTGGTGGCTGGGGCGCTGGGTTGAACACTTCAAGGATCGACGCTGGTTTCCAGTCAACGATCGGCAGTTGGAAAAAGCTCGTAGCCATTACCAGCGCTGGGGGCATTGGACGTTGTTGCTCAGCTGGGTGCCGATCATCGGCGACCCGCTGACGCTGGTGGCCGGCGTGATGCGCGAGCCGCTGTGGCGGTTCCTGCTGCTGGTGACCCTGGCCAAAAGCCTGCGCTATGGCGTGCTAGCGGCCGTGACCTTGCAGTGGGTGTTAATCCGCACTTAATCCCCTCGCAACAGCATCCGAGCCACCCTTCTCGGAGCCCTCGCCAATGCCTCTAATCCGCGCTTTTTGTATCGCCGGCCTGCTCACGGCCACTGCCTCGCCGGTGTTTGCAGCGACCTACGGTCCCGAACTGCAAGGCTTTGAATACCCCTACCCGCTCAAGCATTTCGCGTTTCAATCCCAAGGCAAATCCCTGCAAATGGGCTACATGGACGTACCGGCAAAAGGCACGCCCAACGGCCGCAGCGTGGTGCTGATGCACGGCAAGAACTTCTGCGGTGCAACCTGGGAAGGCTCGATCAAGGCCCTCAGCGACGCCGGTTACCGGGTGATCGCGCCGGACCAGATCGGCTTCTGCACCTCCAGCAAACCCGACCACTATCAATACAGCTTCCAGCAATTGGCGAACAACACCCACCAACTGCTGGAAAAGCTCGGCATTCAAAAGGCCACTCTGCTCGGCCATTCCACCGGCGGCATGCTCGCTACTCGCTACGCCCTGATGTACCCGGAGCAAACCGAACAACTGGCGATGGTCAACCCCATCGGCCTGGAAGACTGGAAAGCCTTGGGCGTGCCCGCGCTGACCGTCGACCAGTGGTATGAGCGCGAGTTGAAAGTCAGCGCCGAGGGCATTCGCAAGTACCAACTCACTACCTATTACGTCGGGCGCTGGAAGCCCGAATACGAGCGTTGGGTAGACATGTACGCCGGCCTGAGCAACGGCCCGGGGCATACGCGAGTCGCATGGAACTCAGCGTTGATTTACGACATGATCTTCACCCAGCCGGTGTACTACGAATTCAAGCACCTCCAAATGCCTACGCTGCTGCTGATCGGCACCGCCGATAACACCGCCATCGGCAAGGATGTCGCGCCGCCGGCGGTCAAGGCCAAGCTCGGCGACTATGCCGTGCTGGGCAAGCAGGTGGCCCGGTTGATCCCTCATGCGACGCTAGTGGAATTCCCGGGCCTGGGGCATGCGCCGCAGATGGAAGAGCCGGAACAGTTTCATAAAGCGCTGTTGCAGGGGTTGAACGCCCTTTAATCCAACCTTTTTCGAGGCACTCGTGAATGTCGGTACAGATTGCAGTCATTGATGATTGGCAGAATGTGGCCAGAGGCGTGGTGGATTGGTCAGTCCTTGAGGCGGTGGGCCAGGTGCACTTCCTGCACGACTACCCGGCGGATACCGCCACGATGATCGAGCGTTTGCAGGGGTTCGAGGTGATTTGCGTGATGCGCGAACGCTCCACCTTCGACAGGGCACTTCTGCAAGGGCTGCCCAAGCTCAAGCTGCTGGTGACGGGCGGCATGCGCAACGCCGCGATTGATATTCCCGCCGCCAAAGCCCTGGGCATTCAGGTGTGCGGCACCGACAGCTATAAACACGCCGCGCCGGAACTGACCTGGGCGTTGATCATGGCCTCCACCCGCAATCTGGTGGAGGAAGCCAATTCCTTGCGTGCGGGTCACTGGCAGGTGGGCCTCGGCGGTGATCTGCATGGCAAGACCCTGGGAATTCTTGGCCTGGGCAGCATTGGCCAGAAAGTCGCGCAATTCGCCCAAGCGTTTGGCATGCAGGTGATTGCCTGGAGTGAAAACCTCACCCCGGAACGCGCGGCCGAGTCCGGCGTAACCTGGGTCAGCAAGCAAGCACTGTTCGAACAGGCAGACATCCTCACCGTGCACCTGGTGCTCAGCGACCGCAGCCGGGGGTTGGTGGATGCCCAGGCGTTGGGCTGGATGAAACCGAGCGCTCGCTTGGTCAACACCGCACGTGGCCCCATCGTGGATGAGCAGGCGCTGGTGCAGGCGCTGGAAAGCGGTCGCCTGGCCGGGGCGGCACTCGACGTGTATGCCGAAGAGCCGCTGCCTGCGGATCATCCATTTCGCCGCCTGCCGAATGTACTGGCTACCCCGCATGTCGGCTATGTAAGCGAACAGAACTACCGGCAGTTCTATTCGCAGATGATTGAAGACATTCAGGCCTGGGCCAACGGTGCGGCCATTCGGGTGCTCGGCTGACGCACCAATAAAGGGCAAGACCACTTCCGGGCGCACGGACACGCCAGGCTGAGCCAGCTTGTCGTCAGTGGTGAGCGGGCTTGTTGTGGTGAGCGGGCTTGCCCCGCGCTGGGCTGCGAAGCAGCCCCAAACCAGACAACCGAGATTTACTTGGTGCACTGCCATAGCCCATTTGGGAGCGCTTCGCACTCCAGCGCGGGGCAAGCCCGCTCACCACAGAGCGCCCGTTCACTACAACAATCCGGCTCTCCCCGTAAATCTCCGACCATCGCCGCCGCCTAATAACCAGACCTATTTTTGTTAAAAGTATTTTGTCCTACAAAAAAACCCTGAAAACCCTACAGGCTCTAGGATCTGTCCTAGACTCAGGACCGATGGGTCCGTTCCAAAACAAAAACCCCGCAAAAAATCGAAACTTTCGAACTCTGCCGTAGGTCCAGTTTTAAGGTAAGGCGAGCGCACGTGGTTCACACCTCGATGCCCGTCCATCCAATCTTTTTAGGCTTACCGTGCAACTGGCATACGCCTTGCCAGTTTGTACAGTGCTTGTGCGCCTGGCCGCAGGATGCGGTCATCGGAGCTAATGGCAGCGGGCCATTAGCCGACCAACATGTGGGAGAGAACTATGATCAGTGCCGCTGTAGATATTCAGGGAGAGCGTGTCAGTCAACCGGTAGGGGGGCCTCTGTTGGCCGACCTGCCCACCACTGTGCGGCCGATCGTGAGTCAGAATCCTAATCGCAAGAAAGTCCTGTTCGTGACCTCGGAATTTGCCGACCTGGTGAAAACCGGCGGCCTGGGCGATGTGTCCGCGGCCCTGCCCCGCGCCATGGCCCACCTGCACGATGTGCGGGTGCTGATCCCGGGTTACCCGCAGGTGATGGAGAGCGACAACCCGATCCATATCATCGGTGAACTGGGTGGCCACGCCGCGCTGCCGCCGTGCAAGATCGGGCGCATGGACCTCAAGGACGGCCTGGTCATCTATGTGCTGATCTGCCCCGAGCTCTATGAGCGCGAAGGCACGCCGTACGGTGCCAACAACGGTCGCGACTGGCCTGACAACCATATCCGTTTCGCCCGCCTGGGCCTGGCCGCCGCCGACATGGCCGCTAACCTCGCACAGATCCACTGGTGCCCGGACCTGGTGCACGCCCACGACTGGCCCGCTGGCCTGGCCCCGGCCTATATGCACTGGCGCGGGTCACGCACCCCAACCTTGTTCACCATCCACAACCTGGCCTATCAAGGCGTGGTCAGCCTGGCGTCCACGCCGGAGCTGGGCATTCCACCCCACGCCCTGCAACAGGAAGGCATGGAGTTCTACGGCAAGATGTCGTTCCTCAAGGCGGGCATGGCGTACTCCAGCCATATCACCACGGTGAGCGCCACTTACGCCCAGGAAATCACCACCCCCGAATTCGGCTGCGGCCTGGACGGCTTTTTGGCCAGCAAGACCCAGCAAGGCTTGCTCAGCGGCATTCCCAACGGCATTGAAGACAGTTGGGAAACCTCGACCGACCCGCACCTGACGCACAACTTCAATATTGGCGACTGGGAAGGCAAGGCGGTGAACGCCGCGCAGGTGCGCAACCTGTTCGGCCTGCACGACTCGACGGGCCCGCTGTTCGCCGTGGTCTCGCGCCTGGTGTTCCAGAAAGGCCTGGACCTCACAGAAGCCGTGGCCAGCTTTATCGTCGAGCAAGGTGGCCAGATCGCGATCATCGGTCGCGGCGAGCCGGAAGAAGAAAACGCCATGCGTGAATTGGCGCTGCGCTTCCCGGGCCAGATTGGTGTGCGCATCGGCTTTAACGAGACCGACGCACGTCGCATGTTCGCCGGCAGCGACTTCCTGCTGATGCCGTCGCGCTACGAGCCCTGCGGCCTGAGCCAGATGTACGCCCAGCGCTTCGGCTCGCTGCCTGTGGCACGCAACACCGGCGGCCTGGCTGACACCATCGAAAACGGCGTAACGGGTTTTCTGTTCAATGAATCCACTGTCGACAGTTACAAAGAAGCCTTGAGCCGCGCGTTCAAGGTGTTTGCCTTCCCTGGCTTGCTCAACGCCATGCGCTGCCGGGCAATGACACAGCCTTTCAACTGGAGCCAGGCGGTGGAACCCTACGCCGAACTGTATGAGCAACTGGTGGCTAAAGCACTGGGGAAATCCGCTAAATAATCAAAGGGAGGTTTTTGTAGATGCCGTTACGGACTCTGGAAACCTGGCCCCACGGCGCAATCATGTTGGACGCGCAACACACGCGTTTTGCCTTGTGGGCGCCAGACGCGTTTTATGTCAGCGTTGAATTGGAAAACGGCAAGTCCGTCGCCATGCTGCCCCAGGCAGATGGCTGGTTTGAAACTGAAATAGCGTGCCCGGCGGGCACGCGCTACCGCTTCAATATCGATGGGGAAATGGATGTACCCGACCCTGCCTCCAGGGCCCAGGCCGCGGATGTACACGGTTGGAGCCTGGTGGTCGACCCTCTCGCCTATCAATGGCGCCACAGCAATTGGCAGGGGCGTCCCTGGCACGAAGCCGTTATCTATGAACTGCACGTCGGCGCCATGGGCGGTTACGCCGAAATCGAAAAGCACCTGCCACGCCTGGCCGAGCTCGGGATTACCGCGATTGAGTTCATGCCGTTGGCGCAATTCCCCGGCGATCGCAACTGGGGTTATGACGGGGTCTTGCCCTATGCCCCCCAAGCCTCCTATGGCACACCTGAACAGCTCAAGCACCTGATCGACAGCGCCCACGAACATGGCATGGCGGTGATCCTCGACGTGGTCTACAACCACTTCGGGCCCGACGGCAATTACCTGGGCCAGTACGCCAAGGGCTTCTTCCAGGAAGACGTGCACACGCCATGGGGCGCGGGTATCGATTTCGATCGGCGTGAAGTGCGGGACTTTTTCCTCGATAACGCGCTGATGTGGTTGCTCGAATACCGCTTCGACGGCCTGCGCCTGGACGCCGTACACGCCATCGACAACCCGGACTTCCTCAAGGAGCTGGCGCACCGCGTTCGCGAACAAGTGGACACGGGTCGCCACGTCTGGCTGATGCTGGAAAACGAGCTCAACCAGGCCAGCCTCCTGCAGCACGATTTCGACGCGCAATGGAATGACGACTTCCACAACGTCCTGCATGTGCTGCTGACCGGCGAAACCGACGCGTATTACAGCGACTTCGCCGAAGCGCCTACCGCCAAACTGGCCCGCTGCCTGGGCGAAGGCTTTATCTACCAGGGGCACACCACTCGGCATGGCCATGAGCGTGGCGAACCCAGCGGCTACTTGCCCCCGACCGCCTTCGTGGCGTTCCTGCAAAACCACGATCAAATCGGCAACCGCGCCCTGGGCGAGCGCCTGCATCAACTCTGCTCGCCGCAAGCGCTCAAGGCGGCGACCGCCCTGCTGCTGCTGTCGCCAATGATCCCGCTGATGTTCATGGGCGATGAAGTCAACGCTGCGCAGCCGTTCCTGTTTTTCACCGACCACCATGGCGAACTGGCAGAGGCGGTGCGCGAAGGCCGACGCAATGAGTTCAAGGATTTCGCGGCATTCCAGGACCCGGAGCGACGCGAGCGCATCCCCGATCCCAATGCCCTGCCAACCTTTGTGCAGACAACGCCCAGTTTTGACGCAAACGAACACACCCAGCTCTACCGCCAGCTACTGAGCCTGCGCCATCGCCACCTCGTGCCCCATTTGCCGGGCAGCATGGCCTTGGGCGCCGAGGTGTTGGCTGAGGGTGCCGTTTGCGCCCGTTGGCGCCTGGGCAATGGCAGCGTGTTGCAGATCGACCTCAACCTGAGCGACGCGCCCCTGGATCACCCGGCTACAGCGCCGGTTCTTTTTCAAACGCCTGCCGATGCCGGCGCACACCTGCCGCCGTACAGCGCACGTGTCACCCTATCCCCTGTTGGAGAGCACCCTTGAGCGAAGCGAACCTGGAAATCCTCGCCAGCCGAGCGGGCCTGGCCGTCGATTGGATCGACGCAAACGGCCGCCCGCAACGTGTGAAACCCGACGCCTTGCGCGCCGTTCTCAAAGGCCTGGGCCACCCGGCCGACACCGATGCCGAGATCGACGCCAGCCTGCTCGACCTGGAGCGGGTGCAACAAGACAAACACCTGCCGCCCCTGCTGACCATCGACAGCGGCGAAGGCCTGGACCTGGCCCGCTACTTCGAACCGGATACCCCGTGCCGGGTCAGCCTCGAAGACGGCGACACCCTGGAACTGCGGCTCGATGGCGACGCCGTCATGCCCGGTGTCATTGCCCTGGGCTATCACCAGGTCCACATTGCCGACCAGAGCTTCACCCTGGCCGTTGCTCCGACTCACTGCTACAGCGTGGCAGAAGCCGTCGACACCCAACCCGCCCGTGCCTGGGGCCTCAGCGCCCAACTGTACAGCCTGCGTCGCCTAGGCGATGGTGGCTTCGGCGACACCCTGGCCCTGGAGCACCTGGCCCGTTCGGCGGCCGAGCGTGGCGCCGATGCGTTGGCGATCAGCCCGATGCACGCGATGTTCAGCGCCGACACCGGGCGCTACAGCCCGTATTCGCCCTCCAGCCGGTTGTTCCTCAACAGCTTGTACGCCTCGCCGGGCTGCATCCTCGGTGAGCGCGAAGTGCGTAATGCCATCGAGGCAACAGGGCTCGCCGACGAGTTGCACGACTTGGAGCAACACACTCTGATTGACTGGCCCACTGCGGCCAAGGCCAAGCAGCGCCTGCTGCGTGCGCTGTATGAAGACTTCCGCCACGGCCACCACCCGCAACACGCCGACTTCCAGAGTTTCCGCCAGGCCGGCGGTGAAGCCCTGGAAAACCACTGCCGCTTCGAAGCGGTGCAAGCGGCCCGCGCCGCGGCAGGTGAAGACCTCGACTGGCGCCACTGGCCCGAAGCCTGGCGCACCCCGCAGAGCCCGGCGCTGGCGCAGTTCGCCGAAGACAATCGCGATGAAATCGGCTTCTTCGCCTTCAGCCAATGGCTGATCGCGCGCTGCCTTGAGCGCGCGCAACAAGCCGCGCGCGGCAGCGGCATGGGCGTCGGCCTGATCGCCGACCTGGCCGTGGGTGCCGACGGTGGCGGCAGCCAGGCCTGGAGCCGCCAGGATGAACTGCTCGCGGACCTCACCGTGGGCGCCCCGCCGGACATTCTCAACCGCGCCGGCCAGGGCTGGGGCATTTCCGCGTTCTCCCCCGAAGGCCTCAAGCGCCATGGCTTTCGCGCCTTTATCGAGATGCTGCGCGCCAACTTCGCCCATGCCGGCGGCCTGCGCATTGACCACGTAATGGGCCTGCAACGCCTGTGGGTGATTCCCATGGACGCCTCGCCCAAGGAAGGCGCCTACCTGTATTACCCGGTAGACGACCTGCTGCGCCTGCTGGCGCTGGAGTCGCACCGCCACCAGGCCATCGTGCTTGGTGAAGACTTGGGCACGGTGCCGGATGGCCTGCGCGAAAAACTCATCGCGCGCTCGATCCTGGGCATGCGCGTGCTGTTGTTCGAGCAAAACCACGACGGCCAATTCCGGCCGATCCTCGACTGGCCCGACAACGCCCTGGCCACCACCAGCACCCACGACCTGCCGACGCTCAACGGCTGGTGGCACAGCCGTGACATCGACTGGAATATCCAGCTCGGCCTGATCGATGCGCCCACCGTGGAGCAATGGAGCGAACACCGTTTGCGCGAGCGCCAGGCCCTGCGTCAGGCCTTGAGCCAGGACCCGCAGAACTTCGTCGAAGAAATCCGCAATGAAACCGACCATATGATCGACGCCAGCGTGCGCTACCTCGGCCACACCCGCGCTCCCCTGGTGCTGCTGCCGCTGGAGGACGCCCTTGGCATCGAAGAGCAGGCCAACCTGCCCGGCACCACCGACACCCATCCTAATTGGCGCCGTCGCCTGGCGGGTGAGGCCTCTAGCCTGCTCGACAATGCCGGTGCCGCCCGCCGCCTCGAGCTGTTGGCCGTCGCGCGCAACCAAGCCTATGAGCGTGACCGATGAAAGCACTGCCCCTGCGCGCTACCCAGCGCCTGCAATTCCATAAAGGTTTTACCCTCGATGACGCGGTGCCCCTGGTGCCGTATTTCGCCCGGTTGGGCATCAGTCACCTGTATGCCTCGCCGCTGCTCAGCGCCCGTGCCGGCTCCATGCACGGCTACGATGTGGTCGACCCCACCAGCGTCAACCCGGAACTCGGCGGCGAGCCGGCCCTGCGCCGCCTGGTCGCTGCGCTGCGTGAACACGACATGGGCCTGATCCTCGATATCGTCTCCAACCATATGGCCGTCGGCGGTGCCGACAACCCCTGGTGGCTGGACCTGCTGGAATGGGGGCGCCTGAGTCCCTACAGCGAGTTCTTCGATATCCAGTGGCATTCGCCCGACCCGCTGCTCAAGGGCCAACTGTTGATGCCGTTCCTCGGCAGTGACTATGGCGAAGCCCTGCAGACCGGCACCCTGACCCTGCAGTTCGATGCCGCCCATGGCACGTTCTACGTTGAGCATTACGAACACCGTTTCCCGATCTGTCCCAAGGACTACGCGGCGATCCTCGGCAGCGATGAGCTGCTTAAACCTCTGGCCGAGCGCTTCAGTGCCCTCGCCTACCAGGACGACGCCTACCATGAGGCGGCCTGGCTCAAGCAAGCGCTGGCGGAACGCGCCACCGAAGTGTTACCAGCGATCAAGGCGCGGTTGAGCGCGTTCGACGGGCGCCAGCCGGAAGGCTTCAACCGCCTGCATCAGTTGCTGGAGCAGCAGGCCTATCGCCTGGCCAGTTGGCGCACGGCGGCGGACGATATCAACTGGCGGCGCTTCTTTGATGTCAACGAACTCGGTGGCCTGCGCGTCGAGCGCACGGCAGTGTTTGAAGCCACCCATGGCAAGATTTTCGAACTGATCAGCGAAGGCCTGGTGGACGGCCTGCGCATCGACCATATCGACGGCCTGGCCGACCCGCGCGGCTACTGCCGCAAGCTGCGCCGCCGCGTGGATTCGCTGTCGCCGGAGCGGCATTTGCCGATCTTTGTCGAGAAGATCCTCGGCGAAGGCGAAACCCTGCGTGAAGACTGGCAAGTGGACGGCACCACCGGCTACGAATTCATGGACCAGCTCTCGCTGCTGCAACATCAACCGGAAGGCTTCGAGCCCTTGGCCGAGTTGTGGACCCGTCACAGCGAGCGGCCTTCGGCGTTTATCGAGGAAGCACGACTGGCACGCCAGCAGATCCTCAACGGCTCCCTCGGCGGCGACTTTGAAAGCGTGGCCCAGGCCCTGCTGCAAGTGGCACGCGACGACGTGATGACCCGCGACCTGACCCTCGGCGCCATCCGCCGGGCCTTGCAGGAACTGATCGTGCACTTCCCGGTGTACCGTACCTATATCAGCGCGCGCGGTCGCAGTGCTGCCGACGACAAGGTGTTCCAGCAGGCCATGGACGGCGCACGCACTACCCTTGGCGAAGGCGACTGGCCGGTGCTCGAACACCTGGAAAAATGGCTCGGCGGCCAGCCTTGGCGCAACCGCCCGGTGGGCCGCGAGCGCAAGATCCTCAAGCACGCCTGCGTGCGCTTCCAGCAACTGACCTCGCCTGCTGCCGCCAAGGCGGTGGAAGACACCGCGTTCTATCGCTCAGCGGTATTGCTGTCGCGCAATGATGTGGGCTTCAGCACCGAACAGTTCAGCGCCCCGTTGGCCGAGTTTCATGCGATCAACCAACACCGCCTGCAGACCTTCCCCGACAACCTGCTGGCCACCGCCACCCACGACCACAAGCGCGGTGAAGATACGCGTGCGCGCCTGGCCGTGCTGAGTGAGCGCGCGCCCTGGTACGCCGAGCAGGTGAACCATTGGCGCACCCTCGCCGCGCCGTTGCGGGTGGAGGCCAATACACCGTCGGCAGGCGATGAATTGATCCTCTACCAGGTCTTGCTCGGCAGTTGGCCGCTGGAACAGGGCGCTGACTTCGACGGCTATCAGCAACGCCTGTGGCAGTGGCAGCAAAAGGCCCTGCGCGAGGCTAAATTGCAGAGCAGCTGGAGCGCGCCCAACGACGCGTATGAGCAAGGCGTCGAAGCCTTCCTGTCGCGGCTATTGCTCAGCGACGAAGGCCAGCCACTGCGCAGTGCCATCGGCGACGCCGCCCAGTCGATTGCCCCGGCCGGTGCCCTCAACGGCCTGGCGCAAACCTTGCTTCGCATCACCGTGCCGGGTGTGCCGGACCTGTACCAGGGCGATGAGTTCTGGGACTTCAGTCTCGTGGACCCGGACAACCGTCGCCCGGTGGATTTCAACGCACGGCAACAGGCACTGGACACCCCACCGGATATCGGCGAACTGCTGTTCAACTGGCGTGACGGGCGCATCAAGCAGGCGCTGATCGCTCAGGCACTGGCCTTGCGCAAAGCCCACCCTGAGCTGTTCCGCAGCGGCACCTACACGCCGCTGGAAGTGGTCGGCACACACGCCGAACGGGTGGTCGCGTTCTGTCGCGAACATCAGGGTAAACGCTTGCTGGTGGTGGTGCCGCGCTGGTCGCACCCCCTGCTTGAAAACGGTGTGTATCCACAGATCAATGCGCAGGTTTGGGGCGATACACGGGTGAAATTACCGTTCGCCGCGACAACTCAAAACTGGAAGGGACTTTTTCATACAGGCGCAGTCACACCAGACAAGGAGCTGTTGATCAGCACTGCCCTGGGGGATTTCCCGGTCAATGTCTTTATCAATCCTGATGATCAAGAAAGCTGAAATTTTCTGTGAGGAGCATTGTGATGAGTACTGAAGACAAACGCATTCGCGAACTGGCGCATCAGATCTGGGAGTCTGAAGGTAAACCCCACGGCGAGGACGCGCGACACTGGGAAATGGCGCGCAAACTGGCCGAAGCCGAAGCGCTGACGCCAAGCAAACCCAAGGCCGCGGCCAAGCCTAAAGCCGCGCCCAAGGCGGCAGCCAAACCCAAGGCCGCCCCGCCACCGCCGCCTAAAAAACCCAAGGCAGCACCGCGCAAGCCCGCCAGCTGACCGCCCTGTTCAGGCGCTGGCTTGCCAGCGATGGCGCTCTCAAGATCGCTATCGCCGGCAAGCCGGCTCCTATGGGGTTTTGTACGAAATTTTAGATTGATCTGACCTTGCGTCAGTACGGCCGCGTTCGGCCTGAAAAAAGACCCTCTGCAGGAGCAACTCAATGAGCAAACCCGATAAAACCCCACCGACGCCGGACAATGAGCCGTCGCGGATTCGTGAAGGTTTGCCCTTCCCGCTTGGCGCCACCTGGGATGGCCTGGGTGTCAACTTTGCACTGTTCTCGGCCAACGCCACCAAGGTGGAGCTGTGCCTGTTCGACGACTCTGGCGAAGTCGAACTGGAACGTATCGAACTCCCCGAATACACCGACGAAACCTTCCACGGCTACCTGCCCGACGCCCACCCCGGGCTGATTTACGGCTACCGCGTGTACGGTGCGTATGATCCGGCCAACGGCCACCGCTTCAACCACAACAAATTGCTGATCGACCCGTATGCCAAGCAGTTGGTGGGCGAACTCAAATGGTCCGAGGCGCTGTTCGGCTACACCATCGGCCACCCGGATGACGACCTCAGCTTCGACGAGCGCGACAGCGCGCCCTTCGTGCCTAAATGCAAAGTGATCGACCCGGCGCACACTTGGGGCAATGACCAACCGGTGCGCGTGCCGTGGGACCGTACGATCATCTACGAGACCCACCTGCGCGGCATCAGCATGCGCCATCCTTCGGTCGCCGAATCCGTGCGCGGCACCTGCGCCGGGCTGATGGAAGATGACGTGCTCAAGCACATCCGCCAGCTGGGTATCTCGTCGGTGGAGCTGCTGCCAGTGCATGCCTTTGTCAATGACCAGCATCTGCTGGAAAAAGGCATGACCAACTACTGGGGCTACAACAGCATCGCGTTTTTTGCCCCCGACCCACGCTACCTGGCCAGCGGCAAGATCGCCGAGTTCAAGGAGATGGTCGCGCACCTGCACGAAGCCAAGCTCGAAGTGATCCTGGACGTGGTCTACAACCACACCGCCGAAGGCAACGAACGCGGGCCGACCCTGTCGATGCGCGGCATCGACAACGCCTCGTACTACCGCTTGATGCCGGATGACAAACGCTTCTACATCAACGACTCCGGCACCGGTAACACCCTGGACTTGAGCCACCCGTGCGTGCTGCAAATGGTGACCGACTCCCTGCGTTACTGGGCGACGGAAATGCACGTCGACGGCTTCCGTTTTGACCTGGCAACTATCCTCGGCCGCTACCGCGACGGCTTTGACGAGCGCCACAGCTTCCTCGTGGCTTGCCGCCAGGACCCAGTGCTGCGCCAGTTGAAAATGATCGCTGAGCCCTGGGACTGTGGCCCTGGCGGTTATCAGGTGGGCAACTTCCCGCCGGGCTGGGTGGAGTGGAACGACCGTTTCCGCGATACCGTGCGCGCATTCTGGAAAGGCGACGACAGCCAGTTGGCTGACTTCGCCGCCCGCATGACCGCCTCCGGCGAGATGTTCAACCACCGTGGTCGTCGCCCGTACAGCTCGGTGAACTTCATCACCGCGCACGACGGTTTCACCCTGCACGACCTGGTCTCCTACAACGACAAGCACAACGAAGCCAACGACGAAAACAACCAGGACGGCAGCAACAACAACCTGTCCTGGAACCACGGCGTCGAAGGCCCGACCGACGATCCGGAAATCAACGCACTGCGTCTGCGCCAGATGCGTAACTTCTTCGCCACGCTGCTGCTGTCCCAAGGCACGCCAATGCTGGTGGCCGGCGACGAGTTCGCCCGCACTCAGCACGGCAACAACAACGCCTACTGCCAGGACAGTGAGATCGGTTGGATCAACTGGGACCTTGACGAAGACGGCAAGGCGCTGCTCAAGTTTGTGAAACGCTTGATCAAGTTGCGCCTGGCCTACCCGATCCTGCGTCGTGGGCGCTTCCTGGTGGGCGACTACAACGAAGACATCGGCGTGAAGGACGTCACCTGGCTGGCGCCGGATGGCAACGAAATGACCACCGAACAGTGGCAAGACAGCCATGGCCGCTGCCTGGGCATGTTGATGGATGGCCGCGCCCAGGAAACCGGTATTCGCCGCCCAGGCGCCGATGCCACCTTGCTGCTGGTGGTCAATGCGCACCACGACATGGTCAACTTCCGCCTGCCGTCGGTACCAGAGGGTGAATTCTGGACCTGCATGCTCGACACCAACGAGCCTGCCGTGCGCGGCCAGGAACGCTTTGACTTTGATCACGAGTACGCGGTGACCGGCCGTTCTTTGCTACTGTTTGAACTGCAGCGCGAAGACGAGGTGTGAAATGGCTTTGCATGGATTCCTTCAGGGCTTCCGGGGCTATGCGGACACGCAAGCCTTGGGCGCGGCCCTGAGGGCGCTTCAGGAAGAAGGCCTGGACCAACTGCCCTTGCCGGGCAGCGGCCAGACATTGGCGCGGTTCAGCGGCTTGGCGCAGGTGGCAGGGCATGACCTGCGCCTGTGCAAGCTGTTCGAAGGCCATACCGACGCCCTGGCAATCATCGCTGAACTCGACAGCCCCCTGCCACCCCTGGGCAGTACGTGGGGCATGTGGGCCGCCGAGCCACCCACCGCCAAGGTGCGCGTGTACCGGGAGGGCCATCGTTTGAAGGTGCAGGGTCGCAAGGCCTGGTGCTCTGGCGCGGCGGTGGTCAGCCATGGGTTGCTGACCGCCTGGGATGAAGAGGATCGCCAACAACTGGTGGCGGTGCACATGGATCAACCTGGCGTCACCGTCACCGACGAAGGCTGGAACGCCGTGGGCATGGCCGCCACCGGCAGTGTGGAAGTGGTGTTTGACGACGCCTGGGGCCTGGCGGTGGGCGGTCCGGGAGATTACCTCGCCCGCCCGGGTTTCTGGCAAGGCGGCATTGGTATCGCCGCGTGCTGGTACGGCGCGGCGCAACGCCTGGCGGAAGTCTTGCGCGAGCAATGCAGCAAGCGCCCTGAACCCCATGCCCTCGCCCATTTGGGGGCGGTCGACAGCGCCTTGAACAGCGCCGCTTGCGTACTGCGCGCCAGCGCAGAACAGGTTGACCTCGAACCCAAGGCCAATGCCAGAGCGTTGGCTCAACAGACACGTGCCTGCATCGAAGACACCGTCGAACAGGTGATACGCCACGTTGGCCGTGCGGTCGGTGCCGGGCCCTATTGCAAGGACCCGCACTTCGCCCAACTGATGGCAGACCTGCCGGTGTATGTGCGTCAGAGTCATGCCGAGCGTGACCTTGCCGGCCTCGGCGAACTCGTCGCCGGCGATCTCACAGGGAGGTGGCAGTTATGAAACCCAATCCGATCGTGGGCCAGGGTACGCCTCTGCATCACTGGCAGGCCTCGCCCAAAATGGCCGAGCTGCCGCTTATCAGCGTCGAGCAGTTGGTGCCCGAAGGCCACCGCGCGGTGATCATCGCGCCGCACCCGGATGACGAGGTGCTGGGCTGTGGGGGCCTGATGCAGGGCCTGGCTGCGCTGGGCAGGCCGATCCAGTTGATATCCGTGACCGACGGCAGCGCCAGTCACCCCGGTTCCCGGCGTTGGCCGGTGGAGCGTTTGAGCGTGGTGCGTCCCCAAGAGTCAGCTCAGGCCCTGCATCGTCTCGGTATGCCGCTGCACAGCTTGAAATGGCTACGTGCTGGGTTTGCCGACAGCCAGGTGGCCGCGCGGGAGGAGGAACTCACCGCGTTTATCCAGCGCCACCTCAAACCCAACGACGTGGTGTTCACCACCTGGCGTGAAGACGGCCATTGCGACCATGAGGCCGTCGGCCGTGCCAGCGCCAAGGCGTCACAGGCGGTGGGTGCAACCCTGTATGAACTACCGGTATGGACCTGGCACTGGGCAACGCCCGAAAACAGCCTGGTGCCTTGGCACCGCGCGCGCAAGCTCCCGCTGAGCTGCGACGCCGTGGCCCGTAAGCGCCACGCCATTCATGCATTCGCCAGCCAATTGGAGGGCGACCCGCAGATTGGCCTGCCCCCGGTGCTCGCGCCCTATGTGGTGGAGCGTCTGTTGCAACCCTTTGAAGTGATATTCGTATGAGTGTGGCCACGCCTTACTTCGACCAATTGTTCGCCGAGAACGACGACCCCTGGGCCTTTCGCCAACGCTGGTATGAACGGCGCAAACGCGCGATGACCCTGGCCATGCTCACACGGCCCCGCTACGCCTCGGTGTTTGAACCCGGTTGCGCCAACGGCGAGCTGAGCTTCGAGCTGGCGCCGCGCTGCGATCGCCTGCTGTGCTGCGACACCGCTTCGGCCGCCGTGGCCCTGGCACGCAGTCGCCTGCTGGGATTCCCCTACGCTGAAGTACAACAAAGTCGCTTGCCCGAGCAATGGCCGACCGGTCAGTTCGAGCTGATCGTATTGAGCGAGTTGTGCTACTACCTCGACGCCGATGACCTGTGCGAACTGGTCGATAGAGCCCGCGCCTCGCTGAGCGCCAATGGCCAGCTCCTGGCCTGCCACTGGCGCCCGCCGATTGAAGGTTGCCCGCAAACGGCCGAGCAGGTACACGCCCTGCTCCATGAGCGCCTGGACCTGCCACGCGTCGCCAGCCATCACGAACACGACTTCCTTCTCGACCTGTGGAGCCGCGACGGCACATCGGTTGCCACCCTCGAGGGCCTGCGATGATCGGCATTCTGATCCCGGTACACAACGAAGAGGCGTTGCTGGGCGACTGCCTGAAAGCGGCACTGATCGCAGCCAGCCACCCCGGGTTATTGGGGGAAGACGTTAACATCCTGGTGATACTCGACAGTTGCAGTGACGCCAGTGCCGCCATTGCCCGGGCCTACCCTGTGCAGTGCCTGGAAGCCCAGGCGCGCAACGTGGGGCACGTGCGCGGCGTAGGCGCCCGGCACCTGCTCAATCAGGGCGCGCGCTGGATCTCCTGCACCGACGCCGACAGCCGGGTAGCCCCGGATTGGCTGGTGGCGCAGTTGGCGCTGGGGGTGGACGCGGTGTGTGGCACCGTCACCGTGGATGCGTGGAGCGAAGGGTTCGACCCCGCCGCCCAGATTCGTTACCAACAAGGCTATGAGGCCCGTGACGGTCATCGGCATATCCACGGGGCCAACCTGGGAGTGAGCGCCGGTGCCTACGTGCGTGCCGGCGGCTTCGAACCCCTGGCCTGCCATGAGGATGTGCAATTAGTGCGCAACCTGGAACTGTGCGGCGCCTCCATCGCCTGGAGCCACGCCCCGCAGGTGATCACCAGTGCGCGCCTGGACGCCCGTGCACAAGGCGGCTTCGGCGATTATTTGAAGAGCCTGATGCTCGCGACGTGAAAAAAACGGCATTACAGAATGTAAAACCCGCCAATCCTTGTCTATGCTGATGACGCCTTGCTGGCGTTCCAAGGTTGGAATGCCATGCAGCCACTGCAGCGGAGCCTGTGGTGGATACAAGAGCGTCGTCCCGTCAACGGGGTACGACCCAGCATCAATCGACAAGGATGTGACACCCCATGAAGCTTGCTTCCTTAAGCGACGGCCGTCGCGGCCCTGCGCAAATCTGGAACAGCGCCCCGCAGTTGGCGCAGATCCCGCCCATCGCGCCATCATCACTGGTGCCGCCTGGCGCGCGCGTGGTGATCATCGCGCCTCACCCCGGCGACGAAGTGCTGGCCTGCGGCGGTTTGCTGCAGTTGCTCAGTACGCTGGAACACCCCTTGCAGCTGATCTCCATCACGGATGGCAGTGCCAGCCATCCTGGCTCTAACGTGTGGCCGGCGGCCCGCTTGAGCGTGGTGCGCCCTCAGGAAAGTGTCGAGGCCCTGCGCCGCTTGGGCATGCCGTTGCACAGTTTGAAATGGATCCGTGGCGGCTTCTGCGACAACGCCCTCGCCGCCCGCGAGCCGCAGTTGAGTCAATTCATCGCGCGCTACCTGCAGCCTGGCGACGTGGTATTCAGCACCTGGCGCAACGACGGCAATGACGACCATGACGCGGTCGGCCGGGCCAGCGCCAACGCCTGCAGCCTGGTGGGCGCGCAGTTGTATGAATTGCCGATCTGGGCCTGGCACTGGCCGGCCCGTGAAGGCGCGATCATCCCTTGGCAGCGAGCGCGCAAGGTGCGCCTGGACACCTGGACGGTGGCGCGCAAACTGCACGCCGCCCATGCCTATGCCAGCCAACTGGCCGGTGACCCGGAGATCGGCCTGGCGCCCATGTTGGCCCAGGTGCTGCTGGAGCGGATGCGCGAGCCTTACGAGATCGTGCTGGCGTAGCACCCACTCGTCTATACCTGTTATTTCTGACAGTAGCGGCCTGCCGAATGTGTGGCTATGGTGGAAAAAGCGCTGCACGGGTTCATGTGCAGTCGAAAAAGCCATGCCAACCCTTTGCATTGGCCGGTGTTTTCAGAAAAGGGTAAGCGCAGTCCCTGATCCGTATCGCGCGTCACGTTGTCATGGTCTAACCCGCGCCTGTACAGGTGCCGGGACAACTATCCCTCGAATGAGGACGGATCATGCGCGTACGGACACTCTCCTGGTTATACCCGATCGTCATGGCGACGTTGCCGCTGGCCTCTTATGGGGCCTGCACCATCAACAACAGTGCCGGCGATGACACTTCCACTTGCGACAGCGCCACTGCGCCGGGGTTTACCGACACGGCAGGCAATAACACCCTCAATATCACCGCGACAGGCCGGGTCACTGGTAACGTGACCTTTGGGGCCGGCAACGATCTGGTGGATGTGAACGGTCCGAGTGCGGGGATCGATGGGAACCTCGACCAGGGCGACGGTGCGAATATATTTCGGCTCAACGTGGGGAGCGTTACCGGCTCCGTCACTCAAGGCGCGGGCGCTGATGTGGTGCAGATCAGCGGCGGTCAAGCCGGTGCCATCCGCCAAGGGGCGGGTATCGACAACTTTGCCATGAGCGGAGGAGAAATCGCGTCACTCGAACAAGGTGATGGCCTGGACGACTTTTTCATGAACGCCGGTCGGATCATCGGCGCATTCGAGGACGGTGACCGCGCCAGGATGACGGGCGGCAGCATTGGCCGCGTCGACATGAAGCTCGATAACAACATTTTCGATATGTCCGGCGGCCAAATCATCGGCAACCTCGTGACCGGCTTTGGCAACGACACCATCCTGATCTCCGGCACCTCGTTTGTGGGCGGCAATATCAGCGTCAGCGGCGGCGACGATCAGGTGACTGTCTCGGGTGGCGAGGTGAACGGGCAGATACTGCTCAGCTTCGGCAATGACCAATTTATCTGGTCGGGGGGGAACCTGCATTCGTCCGTGCTGGCGGGTGCAGGAAACGATAACGCATTGCTGCAGAACCTGGTTGGCTCACAATTGGCAGCAGCGCAGCTGATTGATGGCGGCCTGGGCGTCGATACCCTGACCCTGGACAACACCGAGGCCGGGGACCCAAGCCTGTTGACCAACTGGGAAACCATGCAGATGGATAACGGCTCCAAGCTGCACCTGGGCGGCACACTCAAGCTGGGTGACAGTGCAACCGGTACCGGCACACTGAGCCTGGACGGTACAAGCACACTCTTGGCGAGCACGGGCGTGATCGAAGCCTTTACCGCCGGCCAGTTGGTGACGGTCAACAACAGCGGCTTGATCGACATGACCACGGGCAGTACCAGCACCAGCGACACGTTGACCATCCGGGGCAACTACACCGGCAACGGCGGGCGGCTTGCGCTGCAAAGCGTGCTGGGAGGCGATGGTTCACCCAGCGACAAACTGGTAATCGACGGAGGGAAATTCGACGGCATCACGGCAATCAGCGTCACCAACCTGGCGGGCGCCGGCGCGGCGACGTTGCAGGACGGTATTCAAGTGGTCCAGGCACTCAATGGCGCCAGTGGCAGCGCCGGTTCCTTTAACCTGGCAGGCCCGGTGTCCGCCGGTGCGTTCGACTACCGCCTGTTCAAGGGCGGTGTAACAGCGGGCACGGCAGAGAACTACTACCTGCGCTCGACGGTGCCGGTGCAGCCTCCTGGCCCGGTGATTACCGTCCCCTTGCCCAGTCCCGGCGAGGCGCCCTTGCCCGATAACCCAGGCGACACGCCAATTCCCATCTACCGTCAGGAAGTACCGATTTACGCGGCTATTTTTCCGGCGGCTGACCAGATCGTGCGGAACACGCTGAGCACTTATCACGAGCGCATGGGTGACCAGAGCCAGCAACAGACTGGCGACGTACGCGCAGCTTGGGGCCGGGTCTACGGCGGTAGCAGTCGTCAGGGTTTCGCCGGGACGGTGAGCCCGACGCTGGACAGCAGCGTCACGGGCTTCCAGGTCGGTAGTGATGTTTATGTCAGCACCAACGGTAGTGGCCAGACCCAACACGCAGGCATCTTCTTCGGCCATAGCACCCTGACAGGCAACGTCAAAGGCTTCAACGGTGGCTGGCAGGACATGGACGCCGGCAAGACCACCCTGCGTGGTGACAGCCTGGGTTTTTACTGGACTTTCATCGGGGCCAATCAAGCGTATGTGGACCTGGTGTTGATGGGCACCCGCTTCAATGGCAACAACGAATCGGACCGTGGCGTGAAGATGAAAACCCGTGGGCGTAATGTCACTGCCTCCGCGGAAATCGGCTGGCCGCTGCAGGTCACTCAGAGATGGATCGTCGAGCCCCAGGTTCAAATGGTCGTGGGCAAGAACCGGCTCGACAGCCAGAACGACGGTATTTCCGACGTCAAATATGACGCCGACACCAGTGTCACTTCCCGCCTGGGTGTAAGGCTGCGCGGTGACTACCACGTCGGTGGCCGGCCCTTGCAGCCCTATGTGCGCGCCAACGTCTGGCACGCCAGTGCGGGGGACAACCGTGTGATCTATAACGATGCCACCCGTATCGACACCGAGCAAAAATCCACCACGATGGAGGTCAGCCTGGGGGCCACCTTACAGGTTGCCAAAGACGTGAGCCTGTACGGCGAACTCGGTTACGACCGCAATCTGGACAGCAACACCTTCAACGGCCGCGCAGGCACATTGGGGGTAAGGATGGCGTTCTAGGTTTGTATCGCAGTGTGTACAGAGCCCACTGCGATACACCGTCTTTAACTGCGCGAGTTTCCTGAAACAGGCCAGATACAGCCAGGGGTTCAACTGAGCATCCAGCACACATCCCGCCGCAGGAGGCTCGCCATGCACACTCAGTTGATTCGTCGCACCCACCCCCTTTTCCTGGCCGCTGCCCTGGCGCAATTCGGCATCCTGGGCATGGCTCACGCCGAAATGCCCGAGGCACCGACCAAGGCTGTCGCCATTACACACACTGCGTTCGGCGCCCTCAAGCACGTCAAGGCCGGGCTGCTCGACGTGGCCTACGCCGAAGTCGGCCCGGCCACCGGCCCGGTGGTGATCCTGCTGCACGGTTGGCCCTACGACATCGACAGCTACGCCCAGGTCGCGCCGTTGCTGGCGGCCAAGGGTTATCGCGTGCTGATCCCCTACGCCCGGGGTTATGGCGACACGCGCTTCCTTTCGGACAAGACCTTGCGCAACGGCCAGCCGGCAGCGCTGGCCAGTGACGTGATCGACTTCATGGACGCGCTGAAGATCAAGCAAGCCGTGCTCGGCGGCTACGACTGGGGCGCTCGCTCGGCGGACATCGTCTCGGCGCTGTGGCCGGAACGGGTCAAGGCGCTGGTGTCGGTCAGCGGCTACCTGATCGGCAACCAGGCGGCGGGCAAGAACCCACTGCCGCCCAAAGCCGAGCTGCAGTGGTGGTACCAGTTTTACTTCGCCACCGAGCGCGGCGCAGCGGGCTATCAGAAAAACACCCACGACTTCGCCAAGCTGATCTGGCAACTGGCGTCGCCGCAGTGGAAGTTCGATGACGCCACGTTCGACCGCAGCGCCAAAGGCCTGGAGAACCCGGACCACGTGGCGATCACCCTGTACAACTACCGATGGCGCCTGGGCCTGGTCCAGGGCGAGACGAAATACGACCCACTGGAACAGAAACTCGCCCAGGCGCCATCCATCAGCGTGCCGACCATTACCCTGGAAGGCGACGCCAACGGCGCACCGCACCCGCAGCCTGAGGACTACGCCAAGCGCTTTACCGGCCAATATGCGTTCCGCCTGATCACCGGTGGCGTTGGCCACAACCTGCCACAGGAAGCGCCAGAGGCGTTTGCCAAGGCGGTCATTGATGCGGATCACCTGTGACCGAGTGCGTCGCCTTCCGCCATTGGGCGCCTTGATAGCGTGAAAACGGGTAGGCAACCCCCAGCCAGATAAACCAGGCCGGCATCACGCACAGCGCCAGGCGTGTATCCGGCCGCAACGCCAGCAGGCCCAGCACAAACGCGAGAAACGCCAGGGAGAACCAGGCCATCGGCACGCCGCCGGGCATCTTGTAGACGGATTTGGCGTGCAGGTCCGGGCGTTTCTTGCGGTAGGCGATGTAGGACGCGAGGATGGTCGACCAGGTAAATATCACCAGGATCGCCGACACCGTCGACACGATGGTGAAGGCGGTCATCACCTCCGGCACCACAAACAGCAACACCAGCCCCAGCAGCATCAGCAGGGAGGTAAAAGCCAGGCTGATAAACGGCACGCTGTTGTTCGACAGTCGCCGGAAGATACCCGGCGCGTCACCCAGGTCGGCCAACCCGAACAACATGCGGCTGGCAGAAAATACCCCGCTGTTGGCAGACGACGCTGCCGACGTCAGCACCACGAAATTCACGATACCCGCCGCAGCCGGAAACCCCGCCACCAGGAACAACTCGACAAATGGGCTCTTGCTCGGCGACACCTGCTGCCATGACGTCACCGCGATGATGCACGCCAGGGCGAGCACATAGAACAGGATGATACGCAGCGGGATCGAGTTGATCGCCTTGGGCAGCGTCTTCTCCGGCGCGCGGGTTTCAGCAGCGGCCGTGCCGATGAGCTCGGTGCCGGCAAAGGAAAAGATCGCCATCTGGAACCCGGCGAAAAAGCCGAACACGCCATTGGGAAACGCCGCCTGTTTATCCAGCAAGTGGGTCAACGACGCGGTGACTCCGGTGGGCGAGACAAACGAACTGGCGATCAGCACCCCACTCACGCTAATCAAGGTCACCACGGCGATGATCTTGATGATCGCGAACCAGAACTCCACTTCGCCGAACAGCCTGACCGTCAGCACATTCAACGCGAACAGCGTCAACAACATGCCCACCGCCGGCATCCAGGCCGGCACATTGGGGAACCAGTACTGGAAAAAACCGCCAACCACCACCGCGTCTCCCACCACCGCCACGCTCCAACTCAACCAGTACGACCAGCCGAGAAAGAACGCCGCGCGTGGCCCCAGGTAGGCTCCGGCAAAGTCGGCGAAGCTCTTGAAGTTGAGGTTCGACAGCAGCAACTCGCCCATGGCGCGCATGACGAAATACACGAAGAGCCCGATGATCATGTAGATCAGGATGATCGAGGTGCCAGACAGCGCGATGATCTTGCCTGAGCCCATGAACAGGCCGGTGCCGATCGCCCCGCCCATGGCCATCAACTGGATGTGGCGGTTGCTCAGGGTGCGTTGCAACGCAGGCTTTTCATAAAGCCTGGACGTGGTTGTTTTCATCACAAAACCTCTTGTTATGTTTTTGAGTTTTGGCAGAAAAAAAGTTGAGCGATCGCTGTTATTGGCGGTTGCTTTCAAACCCGTGCAGCACGTTGACGGCATTGATGCCGATCTCATCGACCATGTAGCCGCCCTCCATCACGAACAACGTGGGCACGCCGACGCTGGCGATGATTGCGCCCATGCCGAGAAAGTCCTGGCTGTCGAGAAGGAAGTGGCTGATGGGGTCATCCTTGAAGGTGTCGACGCCCAGGGAGATCACCAGCACCTCGGGGGCAAACTGGCGCAGTTGCTGGCAGGCGTCGGTCAGGGCGGTTTGGTAACGGGCCCAGGTGGTGTTTTTCGGCAACGGGTAATTCAGGTTGAAGCCCTCTCCTGCGCCTGCGCCGCGTTCACTGCTGGCGCCGGAAAAATACGGGTAGGACACCGACGGGTCGCCGTGCAGGGAAATGAACATCACGTCCGGACGGTCGTAGAAAATAGTCTGCGTGCCGTTGCCATGGTGAAAGTCCACATCCAGCACCGCCACGCGCTTGGCGCCCTGGGTGATGGCGCGCTGCGCGGCAATCGCGGCGTTGTTGAGGTAGCAATAACCGCCCATGTACTCGCGGGCGGCGTGATGGCCTGGTGGGCGGCACAGGGCAAAGGCGCTGTCGTGGCCTTCATCGAGCAGCGCCAGGCCGGTCAACGCGATGTCGGCGCTGGTTTTGACGGCCTCCCAGGTGGTGCGGGTGATCGGTGAGCCGGCGTCCATCGCAAAGAAACCAAGCTTGCCATCGATGAAGTCGGGCACCTGTTGGTTGGCCAGGTCGCGTACCGGCCACACCAGGGGCAATGCGTCATGACTGCGGCCGAGGGCGGTCCACTCGGCCCAGGCCGTTTCGAGGAATGCCACGTAGCGCTCACTGTGGGCGGCGACGTAGCAGGCACGGTCAAAACGGCGCGGCGTGATGATATCGCCCAGGCCTACCTGCCTGACGCGGTCACGCACGGTGTCGGCGCGGCTCGGTTGTTCGAACGAGGGCTTGAGCACACCGTCCTTGAGTTCGGTGCCATGGTGCAAGCGGTGGGCTTCGCTGAAAACGGTCAACATGTGAGGGTATCCGCCAGTAAAAGACAGGCTCTATTTTGTTCGGGCGGCGGCGGGCTTTCTTTGCTTTTATTTACGGCGCTGTTAGGTTTATCGGGAATTCTTTCCTATGCAGCCGACAATTATGAAAAATAAATCCAGACAGGTCGTTCTTGATGACACCGATCTCGCCATCCTCGCCCTGCTGCAGGCAGACGCCAGTATTTCCAATGCGCAGCTCAGTGAACGCCTGTCTCTGAGCCTCACGCCCTGTTGGCGCCGACGCAAACGCCTGGAAGAAGAAGGAGTGATCAAGGACTACCAGGCCAACCTGGACCGAAAGCTGCTCGGACTGGACATCATGGCATTCGTGCATGTGCGTTTTGCGATCCACACCGACCACGCGCCCGACGCCTTCGAGGCGGTGGTGAAAGAACTGCCGCAGGTGTTGTCGTGCCACAAGATCACCGGGGACGCCGATTATTTGCTGCAGGTGCTGGCGGAAGATCTGGACAGCTACAGCGAGTTCGTCGAGAGCGTGTTGCGGCGGCAGTTGGGGATTGCGTCGATACAGTCGAGCCTGGCGTTGCGTGAGGTGAAGGCGACGAGCCGGGTGGCGATTGCCAAACGCGAATGATCGAAGCGGCGGCGGCCAGTGCTTGGAGGGGCTGTGGCCAAATGCCACCATCCAGATGTGAAAAATTCGTTAACTAATGATCTCCAAAGGCTTTTTCCCACAGATTTGTTCTGGCACACTGATGCGAATAATTATCAACATCTTTATTATTCGCTAGGGACGGCGTTCGGGGAGAGTCAGTTCCATGTCAGTGCAACAACACGGCGGCAAAGGTTTTTCACTCAATTTGATGGCGTTGGCCGTCTGTCTTGCAAGCTCAGCGGCGGTGTCTGCCGCTGATGCCCAGGCACCCGCCACCACGCTTGAACTGGGGGCCACGCAAATCTCCGGTGACGAGCAATTGGGCGAAACCACCGAAGGCACGCAGTCCTATACCACCGGCGCGATGAAAACGGCGACCAAGCTGCCATTGACCCTGCGTGAAACCCCGCAAGCCGTCACGGTCATTACGCGCCAGCGTATGGATGACCAGGCGATGACCAGCATCAATGATGTGGTCAAGGCCACACCTGGGTTGTTCCTGAATTTCTCCAGCGGTCCTGGTCGACAGTCCTATACATCGCGCGGTTTCGACATCGACAACCTGATGTACGACGGCATTCCCAGCGGCTACAACGGCGTTTCAGTGGGCGCCCAGCCAAACCTGGCGATGTTCGATCGTGTTGAGATCGTGCGGGGTGCCACCGGTTTGGTAACCGGCGCGGGCAACCCTTCGGCGGCCATCAACCTGGTGCGCAAACGGCCACTGGACGAGCAGAAAGTCACCCTCACCGGCGCCGCCGGCAGCTGGGACGACTACCGTGGCGAACTCGACGCCTCCAGCCCCCTCAACGACAGTGGCACGTGGCGCGGTCGGGTCGTCACCTCTTACCGCGATGCCAACAGCTTCATCGACAACGCCGAGGATTATCACGGGCTGTTCTACGCCGTCACCGAGGCAGACCTGAGCGAAGACACCAACCTGACCCTCGGTTTCTCCAACCAGAAAGACAAGACCAATTACTTCTGGGGCTCGTCGATGGTCGGCCAGGATGGCCATCACCTGAATCTGCCGCGCTCCTACAACCCCGGCACCGATTGGGAAAACAAGGATCAGGAGATCAACACGGTATTCGCCGAACTGCGTCAGCAACTGGCTTATGACTGGAAACTGCAGGTCAACGCCAACTACGCCGAGCAAAACGCATTGTTCTCCGGCTCCTACCAGTCGCGCTGGGTCAACAACACACTGGCACGCACGGTCTACCAGGCGGCTTACGATGAAAACCAGGCCGGTATTGACGCGTTTGCCAGCGGCCCCTTCCAGGCGTTCGGGCGTACCCATGAATTGGTCGTTGGCGCCAGCCGCCGCATCTACGACATGACCACCCACAACTACAGCCCCTACAACCTGAACTGGCCGCTCACGGCGGGCAAACCAGACTTCGTCCACACCACCAATGACCGTGACGTCACGACTCAGGACGGGGTCTACGTCACCACGCGCCTGAATCTGGCTGACCCTTTGAAGCTGATCCTCGGCGCGCGCCTGGACTGGTATGACTACGACGCCCACGGCAGCAATGACGGCGACTACAAGGTGACTCGCAACCTCACCCGCTACGCCGGCCTGATCTACGACCTGGACGACCATCACTCGGTCTACGTCAGCTACAGCGATATCTTCACCCCCCAGAGCGAAAAAGACACCTCCGGCAGCCCGCTCAAGCCCATCGTCGGCAAGAACTACGAGGTGGGTATCAAGGGTGAATACCTGGGGGGTGCGCTCAACGCGAGCGTGGCGCTGTTCCGCGTCGACCAGGAAAACCGTGCCGTGGGCGTGACAGTGGCTAACTGCCCGCAGGCCTCCTGCTCTGTGGCCTCCGGCGAGATTCGCAGCCAGGGTATCGACTTCGAACTGCAAGGTGCCTTGACCGAGAACTGGCAGGTCGGCGGTGGCTACACTTACGCGCGCACACACACCATCAAGGACGACGCCAACCCGCAGAAGGTCAACAAGCAGTTCGACACCGACACGCCGGAACACCTGTTCAAGCTGACCACCAACTACCGCTTCCAGGGCCCGTTGGAAAAACTCCGCGTGGGCGGCAACGTCTCCTGGCAGAGCCGCATGTACAACGACTTCAAAGTCGCAGATGGCAGCACCTACCGCCTCCAGCAAGGCGCCTACGCTGTCACCGACCTGATGGCCGGTTACCAGGTCAACCAGCACCTGGACCTGCAGCTCAATGCCAATAACATCTTCGACCGCCGCTACTACCAGTCCATCTCCAACTCTGTGAGCTATGGCGGTGATTCCTACGGCAACCCGCGTAATATGATGCTGACGGCCAAGTACAGCTTCTGATTCTCCTCCCGATAAACGGCTACCCGCTTGGGTAGCCGCTCTAAAGTCCCGCCTCTTGTTGCCGATACACGTTTGGCATCACAGAATCCAATAAAAACCAAGAAATCCCTGATTCGCTCCACCCTGCCCCTCGCTTTCTTTCGGCCAGACCACATGGAGTCAGTGTGAATGCCCACTCGCACGCGTTTTTTCGAGCACTACCGCAAAGCCGACCGCATCATGCTGGCGTTGGTCTGGCTGATGTTCCTGTTTTCCCTGGGCCTGGCGTTCTGGCACGACACCTTGATACAGGCCGCGATAGTCGGCGGTGGGACCAGCGTGGTGCTGACCGCGCTTTACCGCGCCATCGGTGGCACCCGTGTCATGCGCTGCGCGCTCGGCGCGGGCTTGATGGTCATGGCGGCATTGCATATCAACCAGGCCCAGGGCTTGATCGAAGCGCACTTCGGCATCTTCGCGTTGCTCGCGGTGCTGACGTTTTACCGTGACTGGCTGCCGATCCTGGTGGCGGCGGCCACCATCGCCGTGCACCACGTGGTTTTCCATGCGCTGCAACATCAAGGTTTTCCAGTGTTCGTGATGGAACACCACGGCGGCTGGACCATGGTGTTCGTGCATGCGTTCTACGTGGTGATGGAGACCGTCGCCCTGCTCTACCTGGCCGTGCACAGCCAGGCCGAAGCGGTCGAGAGCCAGGAAATGCTCGAGAAGATGCTGGCGGTCACTTCCCAGCTCACCGTTGAAACCGCCCAAGGCGACCAGGGCAAGACCCACGTCTCCCTCGCCAAGCGTTTCGACCATTTTCTGCATCAGTTGACCGGCCTGATCGACGGCGTCGCCCGTGACTCCCACGGCCTTGGCCAACTCGGCCAGGAATTGGCCAGCGCCAGCGGCACCCTGGAAAAAGGCGCACGGCACCAACTGGCGCAAATCACCGAGATGAGCGGCTCGATGCAGCGCATGGAAGACGCCATGGGCCACATTGCCGTGCACGTCGAGCAAGCGGTGGATCATGCCGGCAAGGCCAGCCAACAGATCCTGCGCGGCCAGGAAAGCGTCGGCCGCGCCCAGCAGGAAATCACTCAGCTGGCCACGCGCCTCAGCGGCACCCACGACACGGTGCAGGGCCTGGCCCTGCAAACCGAACAGATCGGCACCGTGCTTGAAGTGATCAGCAGCATTGCCAACCAGACCAACCTGCTGGCCCTCAACGCCGCCATCGAAGCCGCCCGCGCCGGCGAGCAAGGCCGTGGCTTCGCCGTGGTTGCCGACGAGGTGCGCAACCTGGCGCAACGCACGGCGGTATCCACCCAGGAAATCAAAACCATCATCGAAGGCCTGCAACACGGCAGCCGGCAGGCGGTGCAAGCCATGCATGATAGCCGCGAGGGCGTAGAGCGCTGCGTGGAGGACAGCCAGGTGGCCGTTGACATGCTGCGCGCAGTGGGCGACGACATCGCCCACATCGATGACCTCAATGGCCGTATCGTGACCACAACCCGCGAGCAGACCACGGCGAACCTGGAGATTGTCGGGCGTCTGCAGTCGGTGCAGAGCATTGCGCAAAGCACCGCGGACGATGTGGAAACCCTGGCACGCAGCAGCGAGCGGTTGCCGCCGATCGCGGTGCGCCTGGATGCGTTGGGGAGGAGGTTTCACCCCTAGGCTGGGTGGGCGTCGCCCCTGCAATCACACGCCAAAGTTGAACGCGATGGAGATCCGTGGCCTTGTGCCGTCGTAACGCCGTACCGCGTGCATCAGCCAGGACGGAAACATGACGAGTGTCCCGCTGGTAGCCACGCATGTGCTGCTGAACCCGGCCGTCAGGCAATCTTCAACGCGCATTCGCAGCGACGGGTTGTAGGTCGATGCAATCATCCCGCGCGGGTCGATGAATTCCAGGTCACCGCCGACGGCTGCATCCTCCTCCCTGCCGCCGGTGTCGACCCAATAAACACCCGACCAAAAGGCGCCGGGATGCCCATGCAGCGCGTTACTATGACCCGCTTCATTCACATTGACCCACGCATTGAGTTTCCACTCGAAACCGGGCTCGATGAACCCAAGGTCCGCGTGGTGAACCGCCGTCAGTTGGGTCGCGAACTCGGTCGCAAACTGCACTAACGCCATGCAGTCTTCCCCGCCCCACTGCGAAAAATCATCGGCCGACTGCCAACCGCCGTCATTGCTGCGCTGCGCACCGAGAATATCGCTCGCCCTCCGTGCTGCGACGATCGCCCTGAGCTCAGCGTTGAGTCGTTGCGCGTCGGGATACTGGACACTCGCCAGCGGAGTTGCGAATAGCCGCCTGATGGTTATCAACTCAGGGTCCAACCGAATATTGCTCGACTGCATGGAGGGCTCATCACGTTCTGTCAGTTTCAACAAACCTTATCGAACTCAAAGCGTTAGCGATGTAAACCATTGTTAAAGTGTTAGGGAGAACTGCACAGCCCGCCTGCTGCGCACGTTAGCCCCTTGCCCGACCTGGCCCAATTCCTGCGTCTGTCACTACAACCAAGTCACTACAACCAGGTCACTACAACCAGGTCGCTACTGACTACGCGGACGACTCTTTTGAGCCCCGCCGCCCAAGTGCCTGCCCCGATAATCAGTCATCCCCCCAGCTATCCCGAGGCCTTCCCCTATGACGAGCCCCTCCACCGAACAGGTCAGCCCCCAAACCCTGCGCAAGGTCATCATCGCCGCCGGCATCGGCAACTTCGTCGAGTGGTTTGACTTCGCCGTCTATGGCTTCCTCGCCACCACCATCGCCCAGCAATTCTTCCCCAGCGGCGATGCCAGCGCGGCGTTGCTGAAGACCTTCGCGGTGTTTGCCGTGGCCTTCGCCTTCCGGCCCCTGGGCGGTATTTTTTTCGGCATGCTCGGCGATCGCATCGGCCGCAAACGCACGCTGGCCATGACGATCCTGCTGATGGCCGGCGCTACAACCTTGATTGGCCTGCTGCCCACCTACGCCGCCATTGGGGTGGCGGCGCCGATTCTGCTGTCGCTGATCCGTTGTGCCCAAGGCTTCTCCGCCGGCGGTGAATACGCCGGTGCCTGTGCTTATCTGATGGAGCACGCGCCGAGTGACAAACGCGCCTGGTACGGCAGCTTTGTACCGGTATCGACGTTTTCCGCCTTCGCTGCCGCCGCCGTGGTGGCGTACGCCCTTGAGGCATCGTTATCTGCCGAAGCCATGGGCAGTTGGGGCTGGCGCCTGCCGTTCCTGATCGCCGCGCCGTTGGGCCTGGTAGGGCTTTATCTGCGCTGGAAGCTGGACGAGACGCCCGCATTCCAGGCCGCGAAGCAAGAACACGCAGTCGCCCACTCGCCACTCAAGGAAACCTTGCGCAACCATGGTGCAGCGATCTGCTGCCTGGGCGCTTTTGTGTCACTCACGGCGCTGTCGTTTTATATGTTCACCACCTACTTCGCGACGTACCTGCAGGTGGCGGGTGGGTTGAATCGAGCGATGGCGTTGCTGGTGTCGCTGATCGCGCTGATTTTCGCAGCGGCGATTTGCCCGCTGGCGGGGTGGTATTCGGACCGCGTGGGGCGTCGTGTCACGGTGATGACCGCGTGCGTGCTGTTGATTGTGGTGGTATACCCGTCATTCCTGATGGCCAGTTCCGGATCGTTTGCGGCATCCATTGTCGGCGTGATGCTACTGGCGGTAGGCGCGGTGTTGTGCGGCGTGGTCACGGCGGCGTTGCTCTCAGAGACTTTCCCGACGCGCACGCGCTACACCGCCTCGGCGATTACCTACAACATGGCGTACACCCTCTTCGGCGGCACCGCCCCGCTGGTGGCAACCTGGTTGATCAGCACCACAGGAAGCAACCTGTCACCGGCGTTTTACCTGATTGCCGTAGCGCTGCTGGCATTGGCGGGCGGTTTGGTGCTGCCGGAGACATCGAGGATTTCCCTGCATGACGTGGGCACGGAGTCAAAAGACGCCGAACCGGTGCTTTCGCGGTATTGACCTGTAGAGCTGTTGCGAACGCGGTGGATCAGGCAGAAAAACGCCGCCAGTACCACCGCCTTCGCAGCCTCGCCAGGGCTCGACAGCTCCCACAGTTGAACATCGCCACGACTTGAATTGCGCCAGCAAACACACACCGACCAACACCAACACCACCGCCCCCCTGTAGGAGCTGGCTTGCCAGCGATGGCGGCGTACCGGGCAACAAAAATACGGGCAATTACTCCCCCCTTCGTAACCGCGCAGGAGCCCACAGCGCCCTCACCACCGAAGACAGGTATGATCATCAGCCACACACCGCCTGGCCCCTCGCCCATGCCCGCCTCCCAAACCCGCCCTACCCCCGCGCCATTGCTCAGCCCCGGTGAGACCGTGGTGTTGTTCGACGGCGTGTGCAAGCTGTGCAACGGTTGGGCAAGGTTCCTGATTCGGCATGACCACCAACGCCGCGTCCGGCTGGCGGCGGTGCAATCCGCCGAAGGCCAGGCGCTGTTGGCCTGGGCGGGTTTGCCCCTGGATCAGTTCGACACCCTCTTGGTCATTCGCGATCATCGCTACTGGGTGCGCTCAGACGCGGTGTTCGAAATCATCGCGCAGTTGCCCGGCGCATGGCGTGTATTGCTGCTCTTACGCGCTATCCCGCGCGCGCTGCGGGATTGGGCTTACGACCGCGTCGCGCGCAATCGCTATCGGATGTTCGGCAAGTACGACACTTGCCTATTGCCGCATCCGGACCATGAGCAGCGCTTTTTGAAAGCACCGCAATGAACGTCTTGGTGCGCATCAACTGAATTGCCCGCGGCGTGGCGCTGCCGGGGCTGCTGGTGCGATGCTCAGCGAGGCATTTAACCCCGTGTCGCTCAATGTGGCCGGGCTGGCGTTGTGTGCAGTGGCTTGGCAGGCCCGTCAGAGAATCGCACGGCCAGGCTCAGGTTCGCCGGGTCATTGATGGCAGCCATGTATTCGTCGACGGTGATTTCACCTACGCACGGCCGAGCACCGGGTTCGGGCACGTAGCCCTGGGCCATTTTGATGGCCAGGGCCACGGCGGCGCAGCTCGGAATTTCCGGGCCTTTGTCATTCAAGGCCGTGAGTTGCACCGCCAGTGACACAGGTTGGCCGTCGGTTCCCAAGCCCTCTACGTCGATGTACATCGCGCTTTTGCCGTCGCCAAACCGTTCGAACCAGGTGCCCAGCCGGTGCAGCCGAGCAGCCCAGGGGGCGGGGTCACGCACAATCCCCAGCCGTATCGCCTGGGCCAGTAAGCAGTTGGCGATACCTCCCAGTTTGAGCCCGGCTCCCGCCTTGAAGCGCAAAGTGTGGGCACCATAACGGCTGGCGAAGATATCCATGTCCGGCACGTCCACATTGGCCAGCACCCGCGTGCCGAGCTGGGGCAGCTTGCGCAGTGTCAGGTCCTGCCAGCCCAGCACTTCATGCACCTGGCCATTCCTGAGCTGCTTGATCGGTTTGCCTGCATAGGCAAGCACACCCTCGATCGTCGACAGCCCCGGCATCTTGGCCGAGGAAGAAATACCGTGCTCGATGGCATCGATGCGCGAAAAGCGAGCCCGGTATTGATCGATGATGGCGGACGAAAGCGTCGGCACTGAACTGCAGCCACTGAGGATGGCCACACCCGCCTGCTTGGCTTGCACATCCAGCACGCCGACGCCGTTGACGAACGTGCGGCAGTCGGACAAGTCGCAGTAGTTCACGCGTGCATCGATGCAGCGTTGGGCGACGGCGTAGGATTGCCCTTGAAACGGGCCACCGGTATGAATGACCAATTGGATGTTCTTCGACTGCAAAACGGACGCGAACCCGGCGCCCATGGCATCGCCGCACCAGCCTTCGCACACTGTGCCGGACTGTGCGTTCAGCTCATCGAGTTTACGTTGCAACTTATGCGGATCGCGGCCCGAGAGCACCAACGCAATGCCCGGCGCCTGCGCCAAATGCCGGCAAACGATGCTGCCAAAGTTGCCGTAGCCACCGATCACCATCACCCTGAATGTCATTCCATCCGTCCCTGAAAAATCGGTCGTACGCCGCTGAGACCGCCAACGATACTCGATTTCTTCAGCGCGCCCTACGCCCCTTTGTGCAGCCGACCGAGCACCTCATCAAAGGCCTGCGTCCATGCCTGCGTCGCGCCGTTCTGCCTGAGCACGTCCAGCCCCGCCGCCGTATACGTCCCAGGCGTGGCAATGGCATCCCCCAGCGCTTCGAGACTGGCCAGCGGTTGGTGCCGAGCACTGGCCAGGCAGTCCTGCATATTCCCCATCACCAGCTGCGCCGCCTGTTCATGGGGCAGGCCCTTGTCGACAAACCAGCGCTGAAGATCGTAGAGAAAATAATAGAACCAGCCGTTCATGCAGGCCGCGACGGTCGCCAACTCGAATGCGTCCTCCTGCTCCAGCACGATCAACGAGCCCAGTGCACCCAGCAGCGCTTCATGGGGCTCGCCACCCGGCGTGACCACCACGGTGGACTGGTTGATCTGGGCGGCATAGGACAGCATCGCCCGCACCGCGCGTGCCTGTGGGAAGTGGTGCTGCAACGCGTCCAGCTTCACACCGGCCACCAACGACACCAGCGTCTGCCGGGGCTTGAGCCGGACTTCCCTGGACAACTGCTCCACCACATCCGGGCGCACGCCAAGGAACAACACGTCCGCCTCATCGACGACCTGCTGATTGTCGGCCATCACGTCACACGCCCACTCCGCACGCAACTGTTGTGCACGCTCGTGGTTGCGTGCAGACAGCAGCATCCGCCCGGCAAACCCGCTGCGACGCAGGCCAATCACAACCTTTTCCGTCAGCTCACCGACGCCCAGGATTCCGATGTTCAGCACTGTAGTTGCTCCCTTGATTCTGTGTCCGACTGCATCATAAGCCTAGATAGCCCACTCGGACTCCCGCGTTCACGATGGCGTTTGCCTACGTTACACTCGCGGCCCTGAACATCAGCCAAGGAACCAGGCATGAGCACTCGCGGCACAGACCGAAAAATCGACAACATCGAATTCAACGTGGGTGATATTGCCCGCAGCAAAGCCTTCTACGGCGGCGCATTCGGCTGGACGTTCGTCGACTACGGCCCCACCTATACCGAATTCAGCGACGGCCGCCTGACCGGAGGTTTTACCACCGGGGAACCCGTGCGACCGGGTGGGCCATTGGTGATTGTGTATGCAGATCATCTCGATGATACGCAGCAGCGGCTCAAGGCCCTGGGGGCCGTCATCACCCGCGAGACGTTTTCGTTTCCGGGTGGAAGTCGGTTCCATTTCAGGGACCTGGATGGATATGAATTGGCGGTCTGGACGGCTGAATAGGCCACACTTAAGTGCTGCCCGCACCGGTAAGGTGAACGTGAAACTGCCTTATATTCATGGAGGAAAAACATGCGGATCTACATCACCGGCGCTTCCTGCGCGGGCGTGACCACTTTGGGTCGACACCTCGCCACGCAACTCGGCGTGCGCCAGGTGGATGTCGACGATTATTACTGGATGCCCACCAACCCGCCTTTCACCACCAAGCGGCCTCCCAACGAGCGTGTGTCACTGATGCAGCAAGCACTTGGCGATGCCGGATGGGTGCTGAGCGGTTCTTGCATGGTGTGGGGAGATGCGCTGATCGCGGACGCCGAACTGATCGTATTCGTTGCGACCCCTACCCCCGTTCGCCTTGAACGGCTCGCAGCACGTGAAACCCAGCGATTTGGCGACCGGATCAAGCCCGGTGGTGATATGCATGAAATACACGTGGCATTCAGGGAATGGGCTTCGCAGTATGACGATCCGAACTTTTCAGGGCGCAACCGAGCGTGGCACGAAGCGTGGTTGTCACGGCAGACGGCGCCGGTCCTGCGGATTGATGGGATGAGCACGGCTGAACAGATGGTTGCCGATGTCGTTCAAGCGCTGTCGCACACTTCCCCTATGAACTTCCTCAAAAAATGACGTCAATTTGATTGCTCGCTGACCCTAAAGCGTTTGTGTCATCGCAGCACCAACGCGCACATTGTCCAACCGCCCCACTCCGCCTTATCCTCACACCTCCCCGCACACCCGGAGCTGCCATGGACCTCGCCACCCTCGCCCTCTTCCTTCCTGCCTGCTTCGCCCTCAACATGGCGCCGGGCCCGAACAACCTGCTGTCCGTGAGCAACGCCACACGCTACGGCTACCGCACTTCCTGCCTGGCCGGTGTTGGCCGCCTGTTGGCGTTCGCCGGCATGATCGGCCTCGCCTCGGCGGGGTTGGCGGTGGTGCTGCAGACGTCGGAGTTGTTGTTCTACGGGATCAAGATCCTGGGGGCGGCGTATCTGTTTTATTTGGCGTTTCAGTTGTGGCGGGCTAGTCCCGAAGCTGAGGCGGATGTGGCGGCGAAGAAGGTGGGGTTGTGGGGGTTGGCGCGGCAGGAGTTTTTGGTGGCGGCGGGCAACCCTAAAGCCATCCTGATCTTCACCGCTTTCCTGCCGCAATTCGTGGTGCCCGGCCAGCCGATCACACCGCAGTTCGCGCTGCTGGGCGTGCTGTTCCTGGGACTGGAGTGGATCGCCATCAGTGCCTACGCCTATATGGGCCTGCATATGCGGCGCTGGTTTGCCGAGCCTCGGGGCAAGCGGATCTTCAATCGCTGCTGCGCGGGGTTACTGTCGGCGGCGGCGTCGGTGCTGTTGATGGCGCGCAGGGCCTGAACGATGACTCGCGACGAACTCGCTGCCTTTTACCAAGGCTATATCGACTGCCTGAACCGTCAGGATTGGGAGCACTTGGGTGACTTCGTGCACCCGGACGTGACCTACAACGGCGAAGTCGTCGGCCTCGCCGGCTACCGCGCGATGCTGCAGCGGGATTTTCGCGAGATACCGGACCTGGTGTTCCGCATCCAGCTGCTGGTCGCCGACCCGCCGACCGTGGCCAGTCGCCTGAACTTCAAGGTCACGCCCAGGGGCGAGTTCTTCGGGTTGCCGATCAATGGACGCCAGGTGACGTTCGACGAAAATGTGTTCTATGAGGTGGTCGACGGCACATTCGCCCACGTATGGTCGGTGATCGACAAAGCGGCCATCGCGCAGCAACTGGGCGGCTAAACTCCACAGGGCCATTCTCACGTGGAGACCGATCATGACCCACAAAAACACGCTCTGCCTCTGGTACAACGGCACCGCCCTGGAGGCCGCGACCTTCTACGCCATGACCTTCCCGGACAGCCGGGTGAATGCCGTCCACCTGGCACCCGGTGATTACCCGTCCGGTAAACAGGGCGATATATTGACCGTGGACTTCACCGTGTTGGGCATCCCCTGCATCGGCCTCAACGGCGGACCGATCTTCCCGCACACCGAGGCGTTTTCGTTCCAGGTGGCCACCGATGACCAGGCGGAAACCGACCGTTACTGGAACGCCATCGTCGGCAATGGCGGCCAGGAAAGCGCCTGCGGCTGGTGCAAGGACAAATGGGGGGTGTCGTGGCAGATCAGCCCACGTGTGCTGACCGATGCGGTGACCCACCCGAACCCGGAGACAGCCAAGCGCGCCTTCGAGGCGATGATGACCATGAAGAAGATCGACATCGCTGCCATTGAAACGGCGGTCGCGGCAGGTTAAGGCAACGCCTCAAGCATCGCCTTGGCCGCCAGTGCATGCACCTTGCGGGTGGGGTGCCATTCGTCCCAGTAGTAATGGGTGTCCGGGGCGGCGCACACCGGTTTCACCTGCGGGTAGGTGGCCTGGCACGGCGTATCGAGGTCGGTGAAACCATTGTCCGCCGGGTTGGCGCGCAGTCTATCGCTAAAGGCCAGATGATCGAAGTAGCTTACCTTCGCCGTCCCGATCTGTGCCAGCACTGCCGGAAGTTGCTGCGCGAGCAACTGCTGGTACTTTTTCGCAGTGTCGACCTGATTGCCCTGCACCACGGCAGGCACATGGCTCAGGTCCGTGGTACCCACGACCATGATGTGCCTGGCGCCTGCTGCAACCAACTGTTCGGTGGCGCTGCGGATATTCGCCACGCTGGCTTCGCTCAAGGCCTCGACCGTTTCAGGATGGGCGAAGTCGGCCCATTCAAAATAGTCGTTGGCCGAGATGAAGATGAAATACAGCGCCTTGGGGTCGGCCTTGTTGGCCTTGGCGGTCTGCAAATGCTCAGTGACCTGGCCCAGTACGCCGGTGTCGCGCGACGGCATCATCCACGCGTAGTAGTTGCCATGGCCACTCTTGGCGCCGCCTACCGCATAGTCGGTCAGGGGGATGCTCAACGCCTGTGCCAGGCCTTCGACGGCGGTGGGGCCATTGCTCCAGCGCCCCTTCCAGTACAGGGGGCCTGGCAGCGCCTGGGCCTCCTTGACCTTCTGCGCGGCGAGGCGGGTGGTGAGTGCCTCACCCGCGCCATTGTCGGAGTAGCTGTCGCCGAAGGCATACAAATGATCGTAGGTCGAACCGCCAAAGGCAGTCGAGGCGGACAGGGTCAACAGAGCGGCCAGACACGCACGTCGGATCATCGAGGTTCTCCCGGAATATCTGCACAGCCTACCGCCTCGTTGCAACCACGGCAGGACAATTGCGACCCGCACATATCCGGCGGCGGCCACCCCATGGCTATACACAGGCAGCCATCCTCGTTAGGCTTGCGGCCCGCAACAACCGGTTAAAGATTCAGCTTTACCCGCCGTCACCCTTACATCCCTGAATGGACTCAACGAGGCTCCCGTGCGCTTTATCACTCCCCTTTTGCTGATCGGTGGCATTGCCACCCTGCCCGGTTGCGCCACCCAGAAAGCCCAGGTTGATCAAATGTTCACCCTGGCCCTCACGCAACCCCTGGTGGAAAACAGCATCGTGCGCGAAGGCGATTCGCTGAGCTTCGAGCTGCTGATGCCGCCCATTCCCAATGGTGTGCGCCGCACGATGCAAGTTGAAGCCGCGTGTGCGTCACCGAAGGTCTACCTGCTGTACCTGGATGCTGTGCGACGGATGTACCCGGCCAGCATTGATCGCTATGCGTCCGCGCAGAAATTGTCGTCACAACAGTACGCAACCCTGGCTGCCAACCCGACCTTCGTGCGCGCCTGCGCCGAGACACCCAAGCCCGACTGGCGCCTGGTGCAGACCAATGAGCGTGACAACCAGGTCCTGATCGACGCCAACAGCATCAAGACCGTCAACGGCGAAACGCGCTTCTGGGCCGCCTTCGATAACCCGACAGTGCTCAACGACCTGCCCTACAACGCGCCCTACGCGCAAAAACGCGAACACTTTTCGGTAGCCTGCAAAGCCGGCACGTACATGCAACTGGCCGGCTACGACATGGATGCCAACAACCGCGTCAGCGACGGCCGTGTCGACAGTTCCCCCACGCCGCAGAACATCGCCGGCAGCAATGCCGACTATGAGTTGCTGTTCAAGAACGTCTGCGTCACCCCGGAAAAAATCGCCGCGCTGCCGGCGTTCAAGCCACGCCTGAAGGCTCCAACTACCATCGCTCTGACGTCAGTGCAGCCAGCCGTGCTGGCGGCCATCACGCAGCTGAACCTGGACAAGCCCACCCGCTCGTTCAAATACGTCCAGTTCGCGGGCACCAGCAACTACCGTGGCAAGACCAGCGATAACCAAAGCACGCAGTTCATCAGCCAGGACGCACCAAGCGGCCAGTTGGCCCTGGCCACCCGTGGCGACGGCTATGAGAGCCAGGCCGTGAGCTGGCGCAACCTGTTCCACCTGGTGTCCAAAGCCACCTACGGCGGTTCGGGCATGGCGGAAAGCTCGACCCTGACCCAACTGAGCTTCACCGGTAACTGGAAGGCCCTGCCCGTGGGCGAGACCGTCACCTACACCACCGTACGCTCCAGCCTCAACAGCCTGATCGGCAGCAGCACCAACACGCAGACCAACCGTTGCCAGGTCGAGCGTGAACTGCCGGCCAGCGAACTCAACGCGAAACTGGCGGGCAGCGCCAAGGCGTTGTCCTGCCGAACCGACGACGACAAGTACAAGCGCGTGAGCCACCTGTACTTCCTGACCGACTACGCCTACTTCTTTGAATCGAGCACCGACAAGAACGAGTTTTTCTATTCCGACTCGCGTATCGATAAATTCGAATAAGCACCGTTGACACACTCTGTAATATTCCATGAAGATGGAGGCCTTATTCAGGGTGTGTCAGCGAATGTCCACAATGTCCTCCGTTAACCTTTGCGCCATTGGCTTGATTGCCAAGGCGCAAGGTTGCGTTGCGCACGCCCTCAAATCGAAGAAACAGTCGCTCATGTGACCGGGGCGCGCTGTCCCGTCAGATGAGCTGACAGGACATTGAGCGCGACGGTCTCCCCCTCCTTAGCACAATTGCCCTTGCCCTTCTGACGGTGACTCCAGCGGTCAACTATCAGGAGAAAGTGCATGTCAGCGTTTCAAGGTATCTGGGTTCCCGTGGTCACGCCGTTCCATGACGGCGCCATCGACTTTATCGGCCTGCGCCGGCTGGTCAGCCACCTGCTGGAAAAGCACGTGGCCGGGATCATGGTCTGCACCACCACCGGGGAGGCCGCGTCGCTGAGCCGTCAGGAACAACTGGCAGTGCTCGACGCAGTGCTGCAGTTGGTCCCCGCGCACCGCGTGGTGATGGGCCTGGCGGGCAACAACCAGATTGAGTTGCTCGAGTTCCAGGGTGAAATCCTGCAACGCCCGGTGGCGGGGTTGCTGGTGCCCGCGCCAAGTTACATCCGCCCGTCCCAGGCTGGCCTGGAAGCATTCTTCCGTACAGTGGCGGATGCCTCCAGTGTGCCGATCATCCTCTACGATATCCCCTACCGCACCGGCGCAACCTTCGAGCAGGCCACGCTGCTGAACATCATCGCTCACGAACGCATCGTCGCGATCAAGGACTGTGGCGGCAACCTGGGCAATACCCTCGCGCTGTTGGCCAGTGGTGCGGTGGACGTGCTGTGTGGCGAAGACCTGCACATATTCAACGCGCTGTGCCTTGGCGCGACGGGCGCCATCGCCGCCTCGGCCCACCTGCATACCGAGGAATTTGTGGCGCTGTGCCAGCAAGTGCGCGACAACCAGCTCGCTGAAGCGCGAGCGACGTTCTTCCGGTTGCAGCCGCTGATCAACACGATGTTCATGGAACCCAACCCGGCGCCGGTCAAAGCCGCGCTGGCCTTGCACGGGTTGATCGGCAGCGAGTTGCGCGCGCCGATGCAGGTCGCCAGCGCCGGCGTCGTCACGCGCTTGCAGCAGGTGCTGAACCCGCCCGGCTAATGCGCCAAAAACAGACAGCCAACGGACCGTCCGGTTGCGACCGGACCGATCCCGGCCTATCGTCGAACCCACGCTTTGACTTTTGCTGTCCATCCCATCCGTATTCAGGTGACGACATGCCCAGCCTTCCCCGCCCCGCCGTCCTCGAACTGATCGGCAACACGCCGTTGGTTCGGGTCAGCCGTTTCGATACCGGCCCCTGCACGCTGTTCCTCAAGCTTGAATCCCAAAACCCCGGCGGTTCCATTAAGGACCGTATCGGCCTGGCGATGATCGACGCCGCCGAACGCGACGGCCGCCTGCGCCCCGGTGGCACCATTATCGAAGCCACCGCCGGCAATACCGGCCTGGGCCTGGCGCTGGTCGGCCGGGCCAAGGGCTACCGCGTGGTGCTGGTGGTGCCCGACAAGATGTCCACGGAAAAGGTGCTGCACCTCAAGGCCATGGGCGCCGAAGTGCACATCACCCGCTCCGACGTCGGCAAAGGCCACCCCGAGTATTACCAGGACGTGGCGGCGCGCCTGGCCAATGACATCCCCGGTTCGTTCTTCGCCGACCAGTTCAACAACCCCGCCAACCCCCTGGCCCACGAAACCAGCACCGCGCCTGAGATCTGGGCGCAAACCCAGCACGATGTCGATGCGATTGTGGTAGGTGTCGGCTCAGCCGGCACCCTGACCGGGCTGACGCGCTTCTTCAAGCGCGTGCAACCGGCACTGCAAATGGTGCTCGCCGACCCGGTGGGTTCGGTGATGGCCGAATACAGCCGCAGCGGCCAGTTGGAAACACCGGGCTCCTGGGCGGTTGAAGGTATCGGCGAAGACTTCATCCCCTCGATTGCCGACCTCTCCAGCGTGCGCCATGCCTATTCCATCAGCGATGAAGAAAGCTTCGATCACGCCCGGCAATTGCTCAAGGCCGAGGGCATTCTCGGCGGTTCCTCCACCGGCACCCTGCTCGCCGCAGCGCTGCGCTACTGCCGTGAACAGACCGAGCCCAAGCGTGTGGTCACGTTCGTGTGCGACACCGGTACGCGCTACCTGTCGAAGGTCTACAACGACCAATGGATGAACGACGCGGGGCTGTTGCAATACAAGCACTACGGCGACCTGCGCGACCTGATCGCGCGGCGCTTCGAAGACGGCCGCGTGATCAGCGTAAGCCCCGATGACACCTTGCTCACGGCGTTCCAGCGCATGCGCCTGGCCGACGTCTCGCAACTGCCGGTGCTGATGGACGGTCAAGAATTGGTGGGAGTGATCGATGAGTCCGACATCCTGCTGGGCCTGCACCATGACGCCGCAGACTTCAAGATGATTGTCGCCAGCGCCATGACCAACACCTTGCAAACCCTGGCCCCCGGCGCCAGCCTGGCGGAACTGCAGGCGGAGCTGGATCGCGGCCTGGTTGCGATTATTGCCGACGATTCAGGCTTCCACGGCCTGATCACCCGCGTCGACCTGCTTAACCACCTACGGAGATCCCTTGCATGAGTCAGTCCGATAAAGGCGCGTTTGCCACCCGCGTGATCCACGCCGGGCAATCCCCCGACCCAACCACCGGCGCGCTGATGCCGCCGATCTACGCCAACTCCACCTACCTGCAAGACAGCCCCGGCGTGCACAAGGGCTTTGACTATGGTCGCTCCCACAACCCTACGCGGTTTGCCCTGGAACGCTGCGTGGCCGACCTCGAAGGTGGTAGCCAGGCGTTTGCGTTTGCGTCCGGGCTGGCGGCGATCTCGACGGTGCTGGAGCTGCTGGATGCCGGCGCCCACATCGTGTCCGGCAATGACCTGTACGGCGGCACCTTTCGCCTGTTCGACAAAGTGCGCCAACGCAGCGCCGGGCACCGCTTCAGCTTTGTCGACCTGAGTGATCTATCGGCCTTCGAAGCCAGCTTGCAGGACGACACCCGTATGGTCTGGGTCGAAACCCCGAGCAACCCGCTGCTGAGCCTCACCGACCTCAGCGCCATCGCACGTATCTGCCGCGATCGAGGCATCATCTGCGTGGCCGACAACACCTTCGCCAGCCCATGGATCCAGCGTCCGCTGGAACTGGGCTTCGATGTGGTGGTGCACTCCACCACCAAATACCTCAACGGCCACTCCGATGTGATTGGCGGCATTGCCATCGTCGGCGATAACCCCGAACTGGCCGAACGCCTAGGCTTCCTGCAGAACTCGGTCGGCGCCATCGCGGGGCCCTTCGACGCGTTCCTCACCCTGCGCGGCGTGAAAACCCTGGCCCTGCGCATGGAGCGCCATTGCAGCAACGCCCTGGACCTGGCCACCTGGCTGGAGCAGCAACCGCAGGTGGCACGGGTTTACTACCCAGGCCTGGCCTCCCACCCGCAGCATGAACTGGCGCGCAAACAGATGCGTGGGTTTGGCGGGATGATTTCGATTGACCTGAACAGCGACCTGGCCGGCGCGACGCGCTTCCTGGAAAACGTCAAGATCTTCGCCCTGGCCGAAAGCCTCGGCGGCGTGGAAAGCCTGATCGAACACCCGGCGATCATGACCCACGCGAGTATCCCGGCCGCCACGCGCGCGCAGTTGGGCATTGGCGACGGGCTGGTACGGTTGTCGGTGGGGGTTGAGGATGTGGAGGATCTGCGGGCGGATTTGGCGCAAGCATTGGCACTTATCTAAAGCACTTTAGCTTGGCCTGCGTGGTGAACCGGCCTGCTGTGGTGAGCGGGGCAAGCCCACTCACCACAGCAAGCCAGTTCCCACAGAAAGTTGTGTCAGGCTGAGGCGACGTTGGCACGCGCCGCGTGCAGCTTTTTGTAGCTGTCGATCAAGCGCAAGTGCCGGTCCAGCCCTTCCAGCTTCATGCTGGTCGGCGTCAGGCCATAGAAGCGCACATCGCCTTTCACCGAGCCAATCACCGCGTCCATCCGCTCATCACCGAACATGCGGCGGAAGTTGGCTTCGTAATCCGCCAGGTCCAGGTCGTCGTCCAGTTCCATCTCCAGCACCGCATTCATCGCCTGGTAGAACAGGCCGCGCTCGGCGGTGTTGTCGTTGTACTGCAGGAACATCTCCACGCACTCCTTGGCCTCTTCGTATTGCTGCAAGGCCAGGAAGATCAGCAGCTTCAACTCCAGGATGGTCAGTTGGCCCCAGGCGGTGTTGTCGTCGAACTCGATGCCGATCAGGGTGGTGATATCGGTGTAGTCATCCAGCTCGCTTTCAATCAGCCGCTCGACCAGCGCCTGCAACTCTTCCTCGTTGAGGCGGTGCAGGTTGAGAATGTCCTCGCGGAAGAACAGCGCCTTGTTGGTGTTGTCCCAGATCAGGTCATCCACCGGGTAGATTTCCGAGTAGTCCGGCACCAGGATGCGGCACGCCGTAGCGCCCAGGTGTTCGTACACCGCCATGTAGGACTCCTTGCCCATGCCTTCGAGAATCCCGAACAGGGTCGCGGCTTCCTGGGCGTTCGAATCGGCCCCTTCGCCGGTGAAGTCCCACTCAACGAATTCGTAATCCGACTGCGCGCTGAAGAAGCGCCACGACACCACGCCACTGGAGTCGATGAAGTGCTCGACGAAGTTGTTCGGCTCAGTCACTGCCTGGCCTTCGAAGGTGGGCTGCGGCAGGTCGTTCAGGCCTTCGAAACTGCGGCCTTGCAGCAGTTCGGTGAGGCTGCGCTCCAGCGCCACTTCCAGGCTGGGATGTGCGCCGAACGAGGCAAACACGCCGCCGGTGCGCGGGTTCATCAGGGTCACACACATCACCGGGAATTCACCGCCCAGGGATGCGTCCTTGACCAGCACCGGGAAACCCTGGGCTTCCAGACCCTGGATACCGGCCAGGATGCTGGGGTACTTGGCCAGAACCTCGGCGGGTACATCCGGCAAGGCGAACTCGCCTTCGATGATTTCACGCTTCACCGCGCGCTCGAAGATCTCCGACAGGCACTGCACCTGGGCTTCGGCCAAGGTATTGCCGGCGCTCATGCCGTTGCTGAGGTAGAGGTTTTCGATCAGGTTGGACGGGAAGTACACCACCTCACCGTCCGACTGGCGCACGAACGGCAGCGAAACAATGCCGCGCTCTTCATTGCCGGAGTTGGTGTCGAACAGGTGCGAACCGCGCAGTTCGCCGTCGCGGTTATAGACCTTGAGGCAGTACGCGTCGAGGATTTCGCTCGGCAGTTCGTCGTTGGGGCCGGGCTGGAACCAGCGCTCATCCGGGTAATGCACGAACGGCGCATTCGCCAGTTCCTCACCCCAGAACTGGTCGTTGTAAAAGAAGTTGCAGTTGAGCCGTTCGATAAACTCGCCCAACGCCGACGCCAAGGCGCCCTCTTTGGTCGCGCCCTTGCCGTTGGTGAAGCACATCGGCGAATGCGCATCGCGGATATGCAGCGACCACACGTTAGGCACGATATTGCGCCACGACGCGATCTCGATCTTCATGCCCAGGCCCGCGAGAATCCCGGACATGTTGGCGATGGTCTGTTCCAGTGGCAGGTCCTTGCCGGCGATGTAGGTGCCGCCCTCGGAGGTCGAGTTCGGCATCAGCAAGGCCTGGGCATCGGCGTCGAGGTTCTCGACTTCTTCGATGACAAACTCAGGCCCGGCCTGCACCACTTTCTTCACGGTGCAACGGTCAATGGAACGCAAAATGCCCTGGCGATCCTTCTCGGAGATATCCGCTGGCAATTCCACCTGGATCTTGAAGATCTGGTTATAGCGGTTTTCCGGGTCGACGATGTTGTTCTGCGACAGGCGAATATTGTCGGTGGGGATATTGCGCGTCTGGCAATACAACTTCACGAAGTACGCCGCGCACAACGCCGACGATGCCAGGAAGTAATCGAACGGCCCCGGTGCCGAGCCATCGCCTTTGTAGCGGATGGGCTGGTCGGCAATCACCGTGAAGTCATCGAACTTGGCTTCAAGCCGGAGGTTGTCGAGAAAGTTGACCTTGATTTCCATGGGGGCACACCAGAATAACGGCTAAACAAAAATGGCCGCCATTATGAGGTTTTTCGGCAGGAAGTTTCAGGCTTTTGACCAGTGGCTGGCGAATTGGCCAATGTGGATTAACCTTTTTGCGTTTGGCGCCGATGGACTGAGGGCAACCAGGGAGTAGTCGGAATGCGCAATAACCAGCCCGTAACACAGCGTGAGATTTCCCTCGCGCCTTCGCAAAAACTCATCTCCGCCACGGATGTCCGAGGTGTCATCACTTACTGCAATGACGCCTTTGTCGAGATCAGCGGCTTTGAACGCGCCGACCTGATCGGCGCGCCGCAGAACATCGTGCGCCATCCGGATGTGCCACCCGCCGTGTTTGCGCACATGTGGGGTGCACTCAAGCAAGGCCTGCCCTGGATGGGCATCGTCAAGAACCGCTCGAAAAACGGCGACCATTATTGGGTCAACGCCTATGTCACGCCGATCTTCGACGGCAGCAAGGTGGTGGGTTTCGAATCGGTGCGGGTCAAACCCACTGCCGATGAGATCCGCCGTGCCCAGGCCCTTTACCGCCGCATCAGCCAGGGTAAGCCGGGCGTGCCACGCCAGGATGCCTGGCTGCCTGCCGCGATCAGTTGCGTGCCGTATGTGGCCACCGGATTGGCCGGCAGCCTCGCCGGCCTGTTCCTCAGTGCACCGCTGGCGATCGCGGTGGCCGTCGTTGTCGCGGTGCCAGTGGGCGTGCTCTGCTCGCGCGTGCGCCAAGGCAGCACACTGCGCCTGTTGCAGGGGGTGGAACCCTCGACTTCGGACGCCTTAATCGCACAGATGTACAGCGACGCCAGCGGGCCCCAGGCACGCTTGGAAACCGCGTTCCTCAGCCAAAACGCGCGCCTCAAGACCTGCCTGACGCGTTTGCAGGACAGTGCCGAACAATTGAGCGCCCTGGCCGGGCAATCCGACCAGTTGGCCACCGCCAGCTCCAAGGGCCTGGACCGCCAGCGCGTCGAAACCGAACAGGTCTCGGCCGCCGTCAACCAGATGGCCGCCACCACCCAGGAAGTCGCCAGCCACGTCCAGCGCACGGCGGATGCCACCCAGCAAGCCAATGTGCTGACCGGGCGCGGGCGTGATGTAGCGCGAGATACCCGCGAGGCGATCGAACGCTTGTCCGCCGTGGTCAGCGAAACCGGCGCGACCGTAGCGCAATTGGCCCGTGACAGCGACGAAATCGGCAGCGTGGTGGATGTGATCAAGGGCATTGCCGACCAGACCAACCTGCTGGCGCTCAACGCCGCCATCGAAGCCGCGCGTGCGGGTGAGCAAGGCCGTGGTTTTGCCGTGGTCGCCGACGAAGTTCGCCAGTTGGCCCAGCGTACCTCTCAGTCCACCACCCAGATCCACGCGCTGATTACCCAGTTGCAGGCATCTTCAAACAACGCGGTGCAAAGCATGGAGCATGGCCAGCGCCAGGCCCAGGAAGGCGTGGCCTGGGTACTCGAGGCCGACCAGGCGCTGGTGGGTATCAGCGAGGCCGTGTCCCACATCACCGACATGACCACCCAGATCGCCGCCGCCACCGAAGAACAGAGCGCGGTCGCCGAGGAAATCAGCCGCAACATCACCACCATCGCCGAACTGGCCGACCAGACCTCGATACAAGCCCATCAATCCACGGACCTGAGCAAGGAACTGACAAACACCGCGTCCACCCAATATGCGTTGGTCGAGCGCTTCAATCGCTGAGCCTGCACTGAACTGCGGGTGAGCGGGCTAGCTGTGGCAAGCCCGCTCACCACAAACAACCCGGCTGCCTGGTCTGCGCCCACGTGATACGCCGCTTGGCCCAGGCCCTCCTCCGGCACATGCCCATACACCCGCGCCGCATCGGTGTGATACACACCACTTCGGAGCCCACCCAACCGGTGGCTCCCGTGACAAATACGTGCATGAGTTGACTCATCGATTACCCCAGGCGTATTGAAAGTTCGATGTCATCGGCAAATGGAACGGACAAGTAGCCGTTCTCGGGGGCGCGTACGTAGGCCAGGTATTCAGGGCAGTAATCGGTGTTGTCGGCCACCACCAAAGCACCGGGGCGCAGGTGGCTTTCCACCAGGCGGAGTACCTCGCCATAGAGTGCCTTGGCGCCATCCAGCAGCAGCAGATCGACACTGTCCGGCAGGTCGCTGGCCAGGGTCACCAGCGCATCGCCTTCGCGGATGTGGATCAAGTCACTCACGCCGCCCTGGATAAAATGGTCCCGCGCCAGGGCCACCTTCGAGGCCTCGAACTCGCTGCCGATCAGCACACCGCCACCGTTGTCACGCAGCGCGGCGGCCAGGTGCAAGGTGGACAGTCCGAACGAAGTGCCAAATTCCACGATCGCCCGCGCCTTGCTGCTGCGCGCCAGCATGTAGAGCAGCTTGCCGGTGTCCCGCGACACGGGAAGCCACAGATCCTTGAGCATCGAATACAGCGTCACGTATTCGGTCTTGCTGTGCATCAGCCGCTCGCGTTCTTCCTTCGATACCGTGCTCATCACCGGGCTGGTGGCGGCGCTGGCTTGGGCATACAGGCGTTCAATCAGTTGCGCCAAAGGCGCGGTGGTCAGGCTCGACATAATTGATTTCCGTAGAGTGGGGGCTAAGATGCGACTAATTCGTCGCATTAAAAGTATGCGAGTGATTCGTCGCATTCGCTATTCGCATTAGCCCCACCACCGGAGCCCTGCATGACCAGCCGCCAAACCCCGCGTATTTCCACGCGCAAGCAGCCACAACAGGCGCGCTCCACCGAGTTAGTGGCAGCGATCCTCGAAGCGGCTATTCAGGTTTTGGCCAAGGAAGGCGCCACCCGTTTCACCACCGCACGGGTCGCGGAAAAGGCCGGCGTGAGCGTGGGGTCGGTGTACCAGTACTTTCCGAACAAGGCGGCGATCCTGTTCAGGTTGCAGAGTGATGAGTGGCAGCAGACCACCCAGATGCTGCGCGACATACTGGAGAAACACGACGAAGCGCCACTGGAGCGCCTGCGCACGTTGGTGCACGCCTTTATTCGATCCGAATGCGAAGAAGCGCAGATGCGCGGGGCGTTAAGCGACGCGGCGCCGCTCTATCGCGATGCGCCGGAGGCCCTGGAAGTGCGGGCTGCCGGACGGCAGGCGTTCAAGGCGTTCATGCTGGAGTTGCTGCCCGACGTGTCGATCGACACGCGTACATTGGCCAGTGATCTGATCCTGACCACCCTCAGTTCAGTCGGGAAAGAATTTTCCAACAGCCCACGCACCACGGAAGAAATCGCTGTTTATGCCGACGCCATGACTGATATGTTTCGCGCCTATGTAATCGCGCTCAACCCTCCATGAAGCGCCCCCTCCCAGCAAAGGACTGCCCATGAACTTCTTCAAGAAACTCTTCGGCTCAACGAAAAAACCGACTGCGCCCGCCCCGACACCCACCGCGACGCAATCGCCCGAGCCCGACGCCGCCAACCAGGCCGCCCGCCTGGCCAGCGCCGAATGCCTGGACCGACACTGGCAGTCAGTGGGCACCGTCGAGAAAGACGTGCTCGCCTACCTGATCAGCCCCAGCCTCACCGGCGGCCCCTACTGGCCGTCGACCCGCCAGGCCTATCGCGTGGTACGCCGGGGCGACAGCATCGTGCTGGCAACCGACGGCCTATCCGACCCCTTCGACGACGCCGAAGGCCTCGGCAATGGCTTCGAAATGGAACTGTTCCTGGAAACCGCCGACATCCCCGAACACGCCCGAGGCGCACTCGGCGACGTCGACCCGCTGCGCCACAGCTGGGCATTCGAATTGCTCGAACACGTCGCCAAGACCGTCGCCAACGCCGGCGGCATCACCCATCAACTGGAGAACCACGGCGTACTCTCCCTGGAACTGCCCGGCTTCAGCCAATCGCACCTGATGAGCGACCAACTGCCCAGCCTCTTCGTCACCGCCGACGACGCCGCCGGCGTCCTGCTGGGCGGCCCCGCCCCGGACTTCCCGACCCGCCTCGACGACATGCCGCTCTCACCGGTGCAACTGGTGCCGGTGGTGTTGATCACGGCGGCGGAGCTTGAATATGTGCGTGAAGGTGGGCGCGCAGCGCGGGAGGATTTGGTGGCAAGGTTGCAGGCGGCGGGGGTTGGGCATGTGAGTCGGGTGGGTCGGGAGAGTGTGGTTTAGGCGTGTGCCAACTCCCAGCTGGAATCTGACACTGTGCAAACCGCTCTTCGGTGTCGGTTGCAACATCGGGCGGTGCTATCCGGTGAAAAACCTACGCAACCTCCTGGGTCATTGAACCGTCCGTATCGACGTGATCGCCAGGAAGGTCGTCGGCCCATCGGGACCGGACGGCCCGCGGTAACAGTCTTGCGTCTGAATATGACGCCCCTCGATTAAGCCTCTGGATCATGACCGTTAAGCCTCGACGACCGGATTTACGGCTGCTTGCGATACATCCCCGTCAAGTAATCATCACTGTCCGGCGCCGAGTTATGCTCGATCACCGCGAAGTTTTTCACCAACTGTATGTGGTACGGCCCGGTGCGTGGCGTCGCCATAGGCTCGCGAACGATGATCAGGTTTTCGGCCTCCATCGGCACACTATGGTGGGCGACCACGATCTGTTTCCCGCTCTTGACCTCTTTCAATGTCAGGGTCACTTCCGCCACTTCCCTGCCCTGCGTATCTCGCTCTGGCAGGATGTTGAGTTCCAGGTCGCCGTCACGCCCGAGGAAGTCATCGCGCATCTGGTAATGGCCGTTGCGCTGGTCTCGCTCAAGGTCGGTGGGCAGGTCATCGTCGGGTTCACTGTCGGTTGCGTGCAGCAAAATCGCCAGTTCGGGGTGCTCGCCCTTGGCACTGCTGACCCAGGTGCCGGTGTAGTCGTAGGGCGCCTCGGTGTCACGGGTGATGCGCCAGATACCGGTCTGGTGGCCGTCATCCGTGTATTCGTGCAGGTACACGAAGGGTTTGTCGTCGTAGTCGCTCTGGTCGCCCACTAGTTTGATCGGCTGGCCGTTGCCACTTTTGGTGTAGCGCAATTCGCCGATGAGGACCGCTCCCTGCTGTTGGTACCAGATGTCCACCGGGATCTTGCCGTTGAGGGTGCCGGTGAGTCTCTGCACATCTTGGTGGGTCGGGCCTTCGAGGCGCTGGGTTTCCTGCCATTGGCCATCCTTCAATGCGCCGGTAGTGATCAGGGTGTAGCCGCTGGGCATGCTGGAGTTTTCGCCGAACTCGGTGGGCTGGACCTGCTCTTCGGTGGAGGTGCTGAGGCGGACCAACTCGCCATCGCGCATTTTCCAGTGGCTCATGCGTGTCCAGCAGCAGTCCCGGTCGACCTGGGACAGCAGGATGCCGTCGTCGGGGATCAGCGAGAACATGCCACTGGTGGTCTCCTTGGCCAGGTCGGTCAGGGGCTGGTTGAGCACCCACTGCCGGTTCTGTGGGGTTTGCACGTACACATCGAACATCGGCTTGTAGGCCTGTTCGAGATCGGTGCCGTTGCGGATCGCCAGGTCGAGGCGGCCGTCCAGATCGAAGTCGGCGAAGTACAACAGGCTGAAGGGCCCGAGCAGCCAGCCGTTGTCCTGGCCATTGCTGTCCACCGGCACATTCGCGGCGGGGGTCTTGAATTGCTGGAGGGTTTCGAGGGTGTGCTTGTCGCGCACGGTGATGAGCGCGGGCACCAGTTGATTGGGGTGGTCGGGGACCTCCGGGAACAGCACCTCGACCAGGTATTGGTCACTGCGGTCGACCACCGAAAATGAACGCGGTTCGGCCAAGACAGGGGCCGCCAGAGCCAGGGAAAGGCACACACCGCCAAGTATCGAGCGCATCCAACGCATCCTTGCTGAAATTCGAGGGCGGCAGTGTAAATGGAAACGGTGCGGGCTTCGAACAAATCGCTGTCTGGGCACACAGGTTGGCTGATATGTTTCGAGCCTCACGAACACAGGGATTCGCCATGCCAACGTTAGCCAGCAATGCCGCACTGCTGATCATCGACATGCAGCAAGGCATGAACCAGCCGAAGCTGGGGCGACGCAACAACCCGGACGCCGAGGTGCAGATGCAGCGCCTGCTGAATGCGTGGCGGCAGTCCAACCGGCCGGTCGTGCACATCCGGCACATGTCCCGCGCGCCCGACTCGGTGTTCTGGCCCGGCCAGCCAGGGTGCGAGTTCCAGCCGGCGCTGCAGCCGCTGGCCCATGAGCATGTGGTGGAAAAGAACGTCCCGGATGCGTTCACCGCTACAGGGCTGGAGCGCTGGTTGCATGCGCGTGGGATCCGCCAACTGGTGATCGTGGGTGTGATCACCAACAACTCGGTCGAGGCCACCGCACGTTCGGGCGGCAACCTGGGTTTTGAGGTGACGGTGGTTGCCGACGCTTGCTACACCTTCGATCAAACCGATTTGTCCGGGCGCCTGTGGCCGGCCGAGGACGTGCATGCGATGTCGTTGAGCAATCTGGCGATGGACTATGCCGGGGTTACCGAAGCCGATGAAATCCTGGCTCAGCTCACAACCACTTGATGTGCATTTAACAAACCCGCGACCCGCGTGCGCAATGCTCCATGCTCGCTTAATGTGTCTGCGCCACCATCGCCCGCCACGCCCGGACGCTAGGCCGCTTGCTCACCTTGGCATGCCAGGCGTGCATAGCCTCGCATTCTTCCGGCACCGGCAACTCCACCAGCGCGGCGAAGATCATGCCGCCCAACAACGCGATGTCGGCCATGGAGAACTCATCACCTGCGACATAGGACCGGCGCTTGAGGACCTCGTCGAAGTAGCGCATGCCGCGCAGTGCCTTGTCACGCATGCGCAGGCCCCATTCGGCATTCTGGTAGAGCTCGACGTGCGGCCCGAGCCCGGGGGTTGCGTGATGGAAGTACACACTCACGGCATCCATCAGCTCGATTTCGGCGCGCTTGGTCATCATGTGGATCAGGCCCTGCTCGGCAGGTGTTTTGCCGGTCAACGTCGGGTTGCCGTCGAGTACATCCAGGTACTGGGTGATCGCTGTGCATTCAGCGATCAGCGTTCCGTCGTCCAGTTGGAGGACAGGCAAAGTTCCCGAGTAGTTGAGCGCAAGAAATGCCGGTTGCTTATGCTCGCCTTTCCATAGGTTGACCGAGACAAACTCCACCTTGGGCAGCAGGCCTTTTTCGGCCAATGCAATTCGCACCCGGGCCGGATAGGGGCCGCTGTGCCAGTCAAAAATAGTCATCATAGAACGTTGGGATGCTTGGGAATGCGGCTGTTGCGTAATCATGGCTTTCTCGCCTACCTGTCAAGTGGTAGGTAGAGATTGAAAGCTTTATTTCCAGCTGTCAACCACTACCTACCAGTTGGCAGGTAAAAACTTTTACGCGTAGAATCGGCCCATCCCCTACGAAACGAGGAACCCATACGTGAGCGAAAATGCGCGAGAAGCCATCCTGGAAGCTGCCAAAGTCGCTGCTCAGCATTACGGCTACAGCGGCATCAACTTCCGCAGCATCGGCGAAACGGTGGGGATCAAGAACGCCAGTATCTATTACCACTTCCCGAGCAAGGCCGACCTCGGCGCGGCCGTTGCCAAGCGTTACTGGGAAGACACCGCCAGCGCCCTTGCCGCGATACGCGCGCGAAACCCAGAGCCGCTGCAGTGCCTACGGATCTACCCGAGTATCTTTCGAAAATCCCTCGAAGACGGCAATCGTCTCTGCCTGTCCAGCTTCATGGCGGCTGAATACCAGGACCTGCCCGAGGCCGTGAAGACAGAGGTCCTGGCATTTGCCGATATCAACGTGGCCTGGCTCGCGGCTTTGCTTACGGAGATCGACAACGGCAGTGTGCAGGACAACGAGCGGCGCGCCCGTGCCATCTACACCGCCATCGCCGGCGCGCAGTTGATTGCCCGTACGCGCCTCGATATCGGCTTGTATGACGAACTGATCCGGAGTTATCAGGCCGCCGGGCTTATCCCGGCGTGAACCAACAGATAGGCCTCCAGTTCCTCTCGTTGCCCGGACGTTACAATCGCGCCGATATACCCATCAGGCCGCACCAGCACCCACTCGCCAATCGCCAGTTGGTAGGCACGTTGAAACTGACCTTGCTCGTCAATCACATCTCCCTCAGGCCCAACGATATGGACCTGAACGCCCGGCCAAGCGGGCACTGAATCACGCGTGACGTCATACCCCAGCAGTGTCCAGTGCGTGCCCTGGAACAGATGGAACAGCCGCAGCGCCTGCCCAGCGGCACCTCGGACCGGCGCGTCCGGCGCCCGGTCGCCCGCTGCAACGCCTTTACGCACGGGGATCTTCAACGCCAGTGAGGACTCGGGGTAGCCGATGTCCAGTTGATGCACCTCCCTGCCCCGGCGCAGTTCGCCATGCTGCATTTCTCCCAGCAGTCTGGTGGACAAACCGAGCACGGAGGCAGCCACCGGCCGGCGCTCTTCTTCATAGGTATCGAGTAAAGCCTCAGGGGCGCCCTGCACCACCGCCGCCAGCTTCCAGCCGAGGTTATAGGCGTCCTGCACGCTGGTGTTGAGACCCTGGCCACCGGTGGGCGGATGGATATGCGCGGCGTCGCCCACCAGCAACACCCGGCCCAGGCGGTAGTGATCGGCCAGGCGCGCATTCATGGTGTAGGCCGATGCCCAGGCCACGCTGTGCACCTGGATGTCGGTGCGACCGGTGCGTTGGGCGATCAGTGCGGTGAGCCCTTCGGCGCTGAAGTCGACGTCGCCCTCCGCCGGGACCGGTCCTTGAAGCTGGAACAGGTCGGTGCCGGCCAGCGGGCATATCGCAATCTGGCGCTGCATATCCCCTTCGCCAAAGCGGTGCCAGGCCTCACGCGTCAGGCCGGTAAGCACCGTATCCGCCACCAGGGCGCGCACGCCCAGGGTCTTGCCGGGAAAGCCGATCGCCAGGGCATGCCGGACAAAGCTGCGACCGCCATCGGCACCCACCAGCCAGCGGGCACGCATGCGCTCTTCGCCACCCTTGCCGGCCAGCCGTGCGGTGACACCGTCGGCGTCCTGGTCGAAGCCGACCAGCTCACAACCGAACTCAGGCGCGTGACCGAGCTCAAGCAGGCGCTCACGCATCACCTGTTCCGTCAGAAACTGCGGGACCATCAACGGTTGTTGGTAGGGCTCAGCCGGTGTGGGCGCCGTGGATTCGGTGAATTCAGCCTCGCTGTAGCTGCCATCGTCGCGGTAGCGCCGGTCAGTCGGATAGACTCCACCCACGGCCATCAACCGGTCGAGAATCCCCAGGTCCTCAAAGACTTCCTGGGACCTGGGCTGGATGCCCTTGCCACGCGAGCCGTGGAAAGGCTGCTGGTTCTTTTCGATCAGTCGGAAGGTGATGCCCCTTCTCGCCAGGTCGATCGCCAAGGTCAGGCCGGCGGCACCGGCACCGCAAATCAGTACATCGACAGCGAATTGCGCTTTCATACTGGATCACCTATATGTGCAATACGCACATATTAAGAGAGGCGAACACCGTGTCAATTAAAAATGTGCAAAGCGCACATATATCCGCCCAGCTGCGTGACCTGCATGGCTCACTGGTTGAGATCGTAGGGGTGATGAACCGCCCGCAACGCGACGAGGCGATGGTACGCGAGGCCGGGATTTCCCTGGACCGCGCCCTGTTTCCGTTGCTGGTGCTGGTGGAGCGGTTGGGTCCGATTGGCGTGGTCGAGCTGGCCGACCGCGTGGGCCGCGACTACACCACGGTGAGTCGGCAGGTGGCGAAGCTGGAAAGCCTGGGCCTGGTCTTGCGCCAGGCAAGCGCACTCGACCGCCGCGTACGCGAGTCGGTGATTACCGAGAAAGGCAAGGCCATGACTGACCGCGTCGATGATGCGCGGGAGCGGATGGGTGTGTCGATCTTCTCCACCTGGGAGGAAGGCGATTTCGACAATCTGGTGCGGTTGATGCGCAAGTTTGCCGAGGACATCAAGGAAGACTCATTGCGTGCGACTGAGGGCATTTCCTGAGGCCTGATGAGGATTGCTGTGGTGAGCGGGCTCACCACAAGAAGCCCGCTCACCACAGGAAGTTGGTGTGCCACAGCAAATCGGTTCGCCACAAAATCCTGCACACAACATCAATCCAATGCCAGCTCCACCACCCCGCCGTTCAACCGCACCGGCCATACCCGCAAACGCTGGTCCGGCGTCTCCAGGCACTGCCCGTCTTCCAGGCGGTAGTGCTGCTTGTAGATCGGCGCCGCCACCACCAAGTCGCCCTTGATACTGCCGATCAAGCCGCGACCGATCACATTGGCCCCGGATTCCGGGTCGTGGTTGTCGATGGCATACAGGGTCTGGTTCTGCGCCCCCGGCAGGTAGAACAGCGCGACTTGCGCGCCGTCCAACCACACCACCACGCCGGAATTGCTCACTAGGTCGGCCTCGCTGCACACGCTCTTCCAGGTTGCCAGGTTGCGTTGGGTAGTGGGCTGGCTCATCAGGCAATCTCCTCGGTGACGGGAATCAGGTTGAGTTCGGCGGCCATGATCGGCCGGCGCTGGCCGCGTTCCTGGACGAAGTGGATGTCCGGGTCGGGGCGTTTGTCGTTGACGAAGGTGCGGAAGCGCTTGAGTTTTTCCGGGTCTTTGAGGGCGTTGGCCCACTCGCACTCGTAGCGATCGACCACCAGTTGCATCTGCGCTTCCAGCTCGGCACCCAGGCCCAGGCTGTCGTGCAGGACCACGTCCTTGAGGAAGTCCAGGCCGCCTTCCAGGCTCTCGCGCCATACCGACGTGCGCTGCAACTTGTCGGCGGTGCGGATGTAGAACATCAGGAAGCGGTCGATATAGCGGATCAGCGTGGCATCGTCCAAGTCGGTGGCGAACAGCTCCGCATGACGCGGGCGCATGCCACCGTTACCGGCGATGTAGAGGTTCCAGCCCTTCTCCGTGGCGATCACACCCACGTCCTTGCTCTGGGCTTCAGCGCACTCGCGGGTGCAGCCAGACACCGCGAACTTGAGCTTGTGCGGCGAGCGCAGGCCCTTGTAGCGGTCCTCGATCAGCAGCGCCATTTTTACGCTGTCTTGCACGCCGTAACGGCACCAGGTGCTGCCCACGCAGGACTTCACCGTGCGCGTGGACTTGCCATACGCATGCCCCGTCTCGAACCCCGCCGCGATCAATTCGGCCCAGATATCCGGCAGCTCGTGCAGTTGCGCGCCAAACAGGTCGATGCGCTGGCCACCAGTGATCTTGGTGTAGAGGTCGTATTTCTTCGCCACTTCGCCGATCACGATGAGTTTGTCCGCGGTGATCTCGCCCCCCGGAATACGCGGCACTACCGAGTAGGTGCCGTTCTTCTGCATGTTGGCCATGAACGTATCGTTGGTGTCCTGCAGCGGCACCAGGGACGCGTCCATGATCGGCTGGTTCCAGCACGACGCCAGGATCGAGCCTACCGCCGGCTTGCACACGTCGCAGCCGGTGTGGCCACGGCCGTGTTTGGCCAGCAGTTCGTCAAAAGTGATGATGCCTTCCACGCGCACCAGGGCGTATAGCTCCTGGCGGGTGTAGGCGAAGTGTTCGCACAGGCTCTTGTCGACGCTGACGCCACGGGCGATCAGTTCATGCTCGAACACTTGCTTGAGCAAGCCTGCGCAGCCACCGCAACCGGTGCACGCTTTTGTTTGGGATTTAAGTAAGCCGAGTTCGCTGCAGCCGCTGTCGATGGCCGAGCAGATCGCGCCCTTGGTCACGTTGTGGCAGGAGCACAGGGTGGCCGATTCCGGCAACGCGCCGGGGCCCAGGGTCGGCGCGCCGCTGGAGGATGGCAGGATCAGGCTGGCCGGCTCGGACGGCAACGCGATGCCGTTCTGCATGTATTGCAGCAAGGTGTCGTAGTAGCTGTTGTCGCCCACCAGCACGGCGCCGATCACCTGCTTGCCCGCAGCGTCCACTACCAGGCGGCGGTAGCTGGCGCTGGCTTCGTCGATAAACTGGTAGCTGCGCGCGCCGGGCGTATGGGCATGAGCGTCGCCGATGGAGCCCACGTCCACGCCGAGCAGCTTGAGTTTGGTGGACATGTCCGCGCCTACAAACGGCTCGGCGGTCTGCCCGCAGAGCAGCGCGGCGACGCCTCGGGCCATCTGGTAGCCCGGTGCGACCAAGCCGAACAGGCTGCCGTTCCAGGAGGCGCACTCGCCAATCGCGTAGATGTTCGGGTCGCAACTCAGGCACGCGTCGTTGATCACCACCCCGCCGCGCGGGCCGATGTCCAGGCCGGCCTGACGGGCCAGCGCGTCCTGGGCGCGGATACCGGCAGAGAACACGATCAAGTCGGTTTCGAGGTATTCGTCATTGGCGAAGTTCATGCGGTAGCGGTAGTGCTCGCCCGCACTGATCGACTGGGTGGCGCGCGATAAATGCACCCCCACGCCCAGCCGCTCGATCTGCGCCTTGAGCGCCAGGCCGCCAAAGTCGTCCAGTTGCACCGGCATCAAGCGTGGCGCGAACTCCACCACGTGAGCCTCAAGGCCCAGGCTCTTCAACGCGTTGGCGGCTTCCAGGCCCAGCAGGCCACCGCCCACCACCACGCCGCGTCGCGCATTCGCGGCCGCCTTGCGAATCGCATCCAGGTCTTCAAGGGTGCGATACACCAGCCGCGAATCGCCTTCGGCGCCTTCGATCGGCGGCACGAACGGATAGGAACCGGTGGCCAGCACCAGCGTGTCATAGGCCACGCAACCGTTGGCGGTGATCACCTCGCAGCGCGCGCGGTCGATCTCCAGCACCGGCACGCCGAGGTGCAGGGTCACGCCCGGCACCTGGTACAGCGAAACCTCGGACAAGGCCAGCGACTCGGCATCACGGCCGGTGAAATACTCGGACAGATGCACCCGGTCATAGGCGCGCATCGGCTCCTCGCTGAACACATGCAAGCGGTAGTGATCCAGCGCGCCGCGCTCGATCAGTTGCGCCACACAGTGGTGGCCAACCATGCCATTGCCGACGACGATCAAGGTTTTGAGATGGTTCATAGTAAGCACCCGTCAAAGCTAATCACGGTTTAAAAAAGCAAAAAAAAACGCCTGAAACCTTACGGTTCCAGGCGTCTTTGCCTGTTCTTATGCGGGTTCGGATCAGGCGACTGCGCCGGACTCACCGCTATGCCCCAGGGTGTCGATCGTCGTTGACCGAGGTGGGTTAAGGGGGAGCTTGCAGGGTCTGTGCCAAACGAAGGCGAAGCCTGTGTTCATGGCTCAACAGGCTGATCGGCAATTCTGAGCCCCCCTCCAGCGCCTCCAACTGGTGCACCTCGCGTTATAAAAGTGCACGATTTGCCAGGGGTAAACAGTGTTCTGTGATGAGCGGGCTTGCTGTGGTGAGCGGGCTTGCCCCGCGCGCGGGCACCACGGTATCAATTTAAGGGGCTGCTGCGCAGCCCAGCGCGGGGCAAGCCCGCTCACCACAAAAATCCCGTTCATCACAATAGGCCAGTTCACCGACAAACCGCGTCGTGAACAAACTGGCGCGTGACTTGCTAGTAACACGTCAACCAAGCAGTCAACGCTGACTGCCCTCTCACGACAAAGGCGCCGTGTAATCCCCGTTTTCAACGGAGGGTTACAAGGCGCCTTTTTTGTTTACATGGGTTCCAGATGACCAACCAAAGCATCCGCAGTGTGTGTCCTTATTGTGGCGTGGGCTGTGGCATCGTCATGCAGGTCGAGCACAATAAAGTGGTCAAGGTGATCGGCGACAAGGCCCATCCCACCAACTTCGGGCGCCTGTGCACCAAAGGCACCACCTGCGGGCAAGCCATCGCCGACTCCGGGCGTATGGAGAACGCCTATGTGCGCCAGGCCCGCGAGCATGACCCCGTGCGCCTCGCCATGGACACGGCCATCAGCGAAACCGCGCGGCGCTTGCGCCACGTGCTCGACACGCACGGGCCGGACGCGCTGGCCTTCTACGTGTCGGGCCAGATGTCGCTGGAATCCCAGTACCTGATCAACAAATTGGCCAAGGGCTTCGTGCGCACCGCCAACATCGAGTCCAATTCCCGCCTGTGCATGGCCAGCGCGGGCAGCGGCTACAAGCTGTCCCTCGGCGCGGACGGCCCGCCAGGCTCCTATGAAGACTTCGACCGTGCCGACCTGTTCTTCGTGATCGGCGCGAATATGGCCGACTGTCACCCGATCCTATTCCTGCGCATGATGGACCGGGTCAAGGCCGGAGCGAAGCTGATCGTGGTCGATCCTCGGCGCAGTGCCACAGCGGAAAAGGCCAACCTGTTCCTGCCGATCAAACCCGGCACCGACCTGGCCCTGCTCAATGGCCTGCTGCACCTGTTGGTGAAAAACGGGCATACCGACCCCGAGTTTATCGCCGCGTTCACCGACGGCTGGGAAGTGATGCCCGCGTTCCTGGAGGACTATTCGCCACAGCGTGTCGCGGATATCACCGGCCTTGCCGAAGCCGATATCCGCCAAGCCGCCGACTGGATCGGCCAGGCCGCCGAATGGATGAGCTGCTGGACCATGGGCCTCAACCAGAGCACCCACGGCACCTGGAACACCAACGCCCTGTGCAACCTGCACCTGGCCACCGGTGCCATCTGCCGGCCCGGCAGCGGGCCGTTCTCCCTCACCGGTCAACCCAACGCCATGGGCGGTCGCGAAATGGGCTACATGGGGCCGGGCCTGCCGGGGCAGCGCTCGGTACTGGTGGAGGCCGACCGCGCTTTTATCGAGGACCTGTGGCAGATCCCCCACGACAGCCTGCCGCGCCAGGCCGGCAGCGGCACCGTGGCAATGTTCGAGCAAATGGCTGTCGGGCAGATCAAGGCCTGCTGGATCATCTGCACCAACCCGGTGGCCAGCGTGCCCAACCGCCAAACCGTGATCAAAGGGCTGCAGACCGCCGAACTGGTGATCACCCAGGACGCCTTCCTCGACACCGAGACCAACCGCTACGCCGATATCCTCTTGCCGGGCGCGCTGTGGGCCGAAGCCGAAGGGGTGATGATCAACTCCGAACGCAACCTGACCCTGATGCAAAAAGCCGTCGACGCCCCCGGCGAAACCCTGCCCGACTGGCAGATCATCGCCAGGGTCGCCTGTGAGATGGGCTTTGCCGAGGCCTTCACCTACGCATCCGCCGCCGACGTGTTCGAAGAAATCAAACGTGCCTGGAACCCCAAGACCGGTTACGACATTCGCGGAGCGAGTTACCCACGCTTGCGTAAACAGCCGTTGCAATGGCCGTGCGCGTCCGTTGATGCCGCCCACCGCAACCCGATCCGCTATCGCACCCAGGGCAGTCTCACCTTCGCCACCGAAAATGGTAAGGCGCGGTTCTTCGCCCGCCCGCATATGCTGCCCGCCGAGATGCCCGATGACACCTTCCCCTTTGTGCTCAACACCGGCCGCGTGCAGCACCAATGGCACACCCTGACCAAGACCGGCAAGGTCGCCACCCTGAACAAACTCAACCCAGGCCCCTTCGTGGAACTGCACCCCGAAGATGCCACGCGCCTGGGCATCAAGGACAAGGACCGGGTCGAAGTGCGCTCCCGGCGCGGCCATGCGGTGCTGCCGGCCGTGGTCACCGACCGTGTACAGCCAGGCAACTGTTTTGCACCCTTCCATTGGAACGATGTGTTCGGCGAACACCTGGCGATCAACGCGGTGACCAACGACGCCGTGGACCCGATTTCCCTGCAGCCTGAGTTCAAGTGCTGCGCGGTCGCCCTGGCCCGCGTCGCGCTGATCGATCACCAGTTTCTCGACCTCCCTTCCCCCGTAGCAGAGGACTGCACCATGTCGCGCCTCGACGCCTTCGCCGACCTCGCCGGCATCCGTCACCTATCCCCGCCGCCACTGAGCGATAGCGAGCGCACCTACCTCGCCGGCTTCCTCAGCGGCCTGCAATCCAACGCCGCACATCAGGCCGTCGGCGTACCGACAATGCCCGCGAACGCGCCGCTGGCCGACGCCTCCCGGCTATGGCTGAACGGCTTGCTCGGCGGGTTGTTCAGCCACACGCAAGCCCTTGCCGCGCCCTCCCCGGCCGTCACCCTGCTGTGGGCGTCGCAAACCGGCAACGCCGAAGCCCTGGCTGAACGATTCGCCCAGCGCCTGCGCGATGCGGGTATCACAGTGGAGCTGAGCGCGATGTCGGACTTCCCCGCGAGCAAACTTGCGTCCACTCACACCCTGGCATTGATCAGCAGCACCTTTGGCGACGGCGACCCACCGGACAATGGCGAAGGTTTCTGGCACAGCCTCAGCACCGTCGAGACGCGCCTGGAGTCGCTGCGCTTTGCGGTGCTGGCCCTGGGCGATCCCAACTACGACCAGTTCTGCAACCACGGCAAGCAACTCGACCAGCGCCTGCTGGAACTGGGCGCCACCCGCCTGCTTGAACGCGTCGACTGCGACACCGAATTCGAAGCCCCTGCTGATGCCTGGCTGGTGCGCTTCCAACAGAGCCTCAACCCGGCAAAACCCGTGGCGCTGGCCGCACCCGCCACGCCTGCCGGCAAGACCAAGCTGTACGGGTCGCGGCTGCTGCTCAACCGGCACCTGAACCCGCACAGCGCCCACAAGGAGACCCGCCAGTTCGCCCTGGACCTGGCCGACTCCGGGCTCAGCTACGAAGCCGGCGATGCCCTGGGCGTGCGGCCCCGCAACTGCCCCGAACTGGTCAGCGAATTGCTCGACCTCACCCGCCTGGGCGCCAATACCAGCGTGAACATCGATACCTTCGGCGATGTTCCCCTGCAACAGGCACTCACCCAGCATTTCGAAATCGCCCGGCCCAGCAGCGACACCCTGGCCTTCATCGCCGAGCGCAGCGCCAACCCAGGCCTCAAGCAGTTGCTCAACCCCGAGCACAAAGCCGAACTGAATAACTGGCTGTGGGGCCGGCAACTGGCGGACGTGCTGCACGAATACCCCATCGAGTGTTCAGCGGACGAATTGCTGGGCACGCTCAAGCGCCTGCAGCCGCGTCTGTATTCGATCGCGTCGAGTGCCAAGGCCTACCCACACGAAGTCCACCTGACCGTGGCCGCCGTGCGCTATGGCAAACGCAAAGGCGTGTCCTCGACCTTCCTGGCCGACCGTGTCGGTGACGGTGAAGTGCCGTTGTTCATACAGCCGTCCAAGCACTTTCGCCCCCCCAGTGACGGCGAGGTGCCGATGATCATGATCGGCCCCGGCACGGGGGTCGCACCGTTTCGCGCGTTTCTGCAGGAACGCCGGGCGCTCGGGCATCTGGGCCGCAACTGGCTGTTCTTCGGCGAACAGCACGCCGCCACTGACTTTTACTACCAGGATGAACTGCAAGGCCTACAGCGCGACGGCCTGCTCACCCACCTGAGCCTGGCGTTTTCCCGCGACCAGGCGCAGAAGGTCTACGTGCAAGATCGCATTCGCGAGCAAGGCGCCGAACTGTGGCGTTGGTTGCAGGACGGCGCCAAGCTGTACATCTGCGGCGATGCCAGCCATATGGCCAAGGACGTCGACCAGGCCCTGCGCCAAGTGGCGCAAACCCACGGCGGGCTTGGCGTTGAGGGTGCCGTCGATTACTGGCGACAGTTGAGCGAGCAGAAGCGTTACCTGCGTGATGTGTATTGATTGGATACAGAACAATATGCAGTTTGTATTGTGTACAAAAAACCCTAAAGGTTTGTGGAAGCCAGGCCGAAACAGCAGTGATAGCAAATCGCCGCAATCCTGCTCAGGTGCGCGGCGGTTTGGCCGCCCTTCACGCTGATGGTCGTCTCGATGAAAATAAAAAATAAGCTGGTACTGGCATTTGTCTCTGTAGCGTTTATCCCGGTGAGCTTGGTGGCCGTGATTTCGGTCATGAACACCCGGACCCAGGCGGTGGATCAATTCATCGATGGCAGCACCCGGGAAATCCGACAGATCGATGGCAACATCCGCCAGTTTTTCGACGGTACGCTGCAAAACGTCGATCAAATGGCCACCGATCCTGTATACACATCGCTGAACACCCTGAAAAACTACCAGCCCGCCGACGCGGCCAGCCAGCCGATGCCGGCAGAGGCGCAAGCCGTGATCGACCGCTTCGCGCGTTTTGGCGCCACACACCCGGCGGCGGCGATCCTGTCCATCGGCCTGGAAGACGGCACCTACGCCAAATGGCCGGATGACCCGCAACTGGCCAAATACGACCCCCGTACCCGCCCTTGGTACAAGGCGGCCATGGCCAGCCCCGGCAAGACCGTGCGCACGCCGGCTTACTACTACGACAAAGATGACGTGGCGCTGGTGGGCACTGCGCGAGCATTGTTGGACAACGGCAAGGCCAAGGGCGTGTTCGTGGTCAGCGTGTCGTTGAAGAATCTCACCGAGCTGGTCAAGAGCATCAAGCTGGGCGAAAGCGGCTACGTGATGTTGATCGAAGACGGTGTGGTGCTGGTGGACCCGCGCGATGCGGCCCACAGTTTCAAGCCGCTCAAGGACTTGGGCGCACCCTATGCGCATTTGGCCGACACGCCGCAAGGCTCCACCGAGGTGGTGATCGACGGCGTGCGCTACATGGCCAACGTGTGGACCTCCCCCGGCCTCGGCTGGCGCTACATCGGGTTGATCGAACATCGTGAAGTCATGGCCGAAGCCACGCGCATGACCTACCTCACCGCAATCATCGTCGGCGTGCTGGTGCTGATCTTCGGCCTGATCGCGGCGGCGTTTTCCAAGGTCATCGTCAAGCCCATCGGCCAGGTCAGCACCGGCCTGCAGTCCATCGCCCAGGGCGAAGGCGACTTGCGCCACGAGCTGCAGGTACAGGGCAAGGATGAAACCGCCGAATTGGCCGGCTGGTTCAACAAGTTTCTCGCGGCGATCCGCCAACTGATCCAGCATATCGGCGCGGCCTCGGCCAATTTGCAGAACGCCTCCAAGGTCAACAGCGAGGTGGCGCACAACATGAACGAGGCGGCCGGCCGCCAGCGAGAGGCGGTTGAATTGGTCTCCACCGCGTTCAATGAAATGGTGGCCACCGCCAACGAAGTCGCGCGTTCATGCAGCGGTGCAGCCGAGTCCGCCGAGAACGGGCACCGTCGCGTGGCCGAGGGCAAGCAGCAGATCGAAGTCACCACCGACAACGTCAACCGCCTGGGGCGCCGCCTTACCGAGTCGTCCCAGGCCATGGTCGAACTGGAAGCCGGCAGCCGCAGCATCAACCAGATCCTTGGCACCATCCGCGCGATTGCCGAACAGACCAACCTCTTGGCACTCAACGCCGCCATCGAGGCCGCCCGCGCCGGTGACCAGGGCCGTGGTTTCGCGGTGGTGGCCGATGAAGTGCGTGCCCTGGCCAAGCGCACGTCCGACTCCACCGGTGAAATCGAGCAACTGCTCGGCACCCTGGAAAACAAGACCCAGGAAGTCACCCAGAAGATGGGCAGTTGCCTGGACTTGTCGCGGGCCAGCGTGTCGTCCATCGAAAGCGCGCGGGACAGCTTTGAAGGCATCCAGACGTCGGTCAACGAAATCCGCGACCAGAACCTGCAGATCTCCGCCGCCGCCGAGGAACAACACAGCGTGGCCGAGGAGATCAACCGGCATATCCAGCAGATCTACGACGAGGCGCGGCTGGTGGAAAGCCTGGCCAACTCGGCGCAGGACGACTCAGGGCGGTTGTCGAATTTGTCGGATGAGCTAAATGGCTTGGTGGGGCGATTCAAGTCCTGAGAAAGTCAGCGATTTGCTGCCACATCGCGCCAGGGTTGGAATACATCGGGAAGTACCCGCACTCGTCAATCGGCACCAGCCGCACGCCGTGGGCCTGGATGTGCGGCAGGTAGGACAGCCCGGCGTTCTGCTCTCCGTACATGAACAGCTTCGGGCAGGGCAGCCCGAGGAACTTGCCCATCAGGTCGGCGTTATCGGAATGCTCGACCATCGACTGGAAGATTCCGCGCACGGCGCCCGCCCGTACCTTATGGCGCAGGCTCGCCGAATACAGCGCGCTGGCCAAGCTCGACAGGCTGATGCGCGTACGCGCGGCCAAAGCATGGTGGCTGGGCAAAGCCACCATCAAGCGGTCGTCCCGCAGCGGCAGCGACTGAACCGTCGGGCCCAGGTCGCCGTCCAGCCGGGCAAAGGCCAGGTCGATATTCCCTGCTTCCAGCGCCGGCAGCGCTACCACGCTGTCGATCTCGCGCACCGCGGGCAGTATCGCCGCCCCCACCGGCGTCAACCTAGCCCCCCGCCGCGAACACTCGAACAGCGTGACCTAGAGCGCCTGCTCCAGCACCTGGATCTGCTCGCTCAACGGCGGCTGCGACATCCCCAGGTACTATCCCCCACGCTAACCACGATGCGAAGCGAGCCGCTCTTGCTCTTGATCTTGCTCTTGCTCTTGCTCTTGCTCTTGCTCTTGCTCTTGATCTTAGGCGCCCCGTCAAACACGCTGGCCGGAATTCGACAGGGATTTGGGGGGTAAACCGGCAGGGATGCCGGTTTAGCCGCCCCGCGCCATGGATGGCGCGTGGCGGCGGCCCCCCAAATACCTGTCGGATTACGGGCACACCGAGCCTAAGCGAGGTGCCGAGTGTTGGGGCAAGAGCCTTTTGCTTACTTTTGGGCTTTTCAAAAGTGAGCCGCCGTAAGGGCGGAACCCATAGCAGCCGTTACCTGAATAACGGATATGTACCTAGTCTGATCCAACATTCTGTGTCGGCTGTCAGGCCGCCTTCGCGAGCAAGCCCGCTCCCACATTTGGATCGCGGGGCAACAGTCAGAGCGTGGTCGGCTGTTAGGCCGTCTTCGCAGGCAAGCCAGCTCCCACATTTGGATCGCGGGGCAACAGTCAGAGCGTGGTCGGCTGTCAGGCCGCCTTCGCGAGCAAGCCCGCTCCCACATTTGGATCGCGGGGCAACAGTCAGAGCGTGGTCGGCTGTTAGTCCGTCTTCGCAGGCAAGCCAGCTCCCACAGTTTTGGATCGCGGGGCAACAGTCAGAGCGTGGTCGGCTGTCAGGCCGTCTTCGCAGGCAAGCCAGCTCCCACAGTTTTGGATCGCGGGGCAACAGTCAGAGCGTGGTCGGCTGTTAGGCCGTCTTCGCAGGCAAGCCAGCTCCCACAGTTTTGGATCGCGGGGCAACAGTCAGAGCGTGGTCGGCTGTCAGGCCGTCTTCGCAGGCAAGCCAGCTCCCACAGTTTTGGATCGCGGGGCAACAGTCAGAGCGTGGTCGGCTGTTAGGCCGTCTTCGCAGGCAAGCCAGCTCCCACAGTTTTGAATCGCGGGGCAACAGTCAGAGCGTGGTCGGCTGTTAGGCCGTCTTCGCAGGCGAGCCAGCTCCCACATTTAGATCTCGGGGTGACAGTTAGATTGTGGTCGGCTGTTAGGTCGCCATCGCAGGCAAGCCAGCGCCTACAGAGGAACGGCCATATGACTTCGCTGTAAAACCATCCACCCCAGAAACACTTGAAGCCGGGCCAAGAACCTCTCACCGTCAGCACCCGGGTTTCGAGCCTCAAACAGAAAAAACGCCACCTGCGTCACCCGCATCGGATACCTCTGCACGAACAGCGCAACATACTCCTCCAATGTCTGCGGCCAAGTTGCCTCCTCTACCCCGCACACTATCTGGGTCGCCCTGATCAGCTTGCGTGACGCTTCGCGCTGCAGGCGAAGCCGCTCGTGTTCGGTGTCGGCACGCGCAATGCGGTTGAGGTAGGCGCTAAGCACCGCTTCAAAGTCACCATTCACAGCCAAGGCGATGTCCAGTGACGGCCGAAACCGCTCGAACTGCACCGCCAGATCATTGCCCCATACGCACCGGCAATGGTGCTTGAGCCAGAACCCCCAACGATGTTTATTCTCAACAGCCAGTACCTGCGCGCGGCTGCCGATATCGAAATCGACCTTGGTGACTGACGGGTGCCGCAGCGCCAGGTCGCACCGAATCCGTTCCAACCGCTCCAGGCTCGCAGCGGTAGGCGGCTCGCTCAGCACCAACGTGAGATCAAGATCGGATACACCCGGCAGCGCATCGCCGCGTGCAACACTGCCATAGACATAAATGCCGTCAACCCCCAAGCCTGGCTGCGAGAGCAGGCCGCAGGCATCCTCGAGCAAAGGCTGAAACTCACGCTGCACGGGGGCGTCGGGAACCGTGAGGATAAAACCCTCGGCGTCCACACCCATGGGTTGCGATGCACTCATGGGCGATGCCTCTCGATCACCAGGCCTTCTGCCTCAGTCGGCACGCAGAAATGGCGGGTAATCAGATCGAACTCGGCATCAGTGGCGGCGAAGTCATGCTCACCCTGGGCATTGCGCGCGTGCAGCCGGGCCCGGCAGGTGGCGTCGTCCAGTTCAAGGTAATGCAGGCAGTGCCGGACCTTGGCGACCTGTGCCAAGCCCAGCAGCCATTCGCGGTTAGCCAAGGTGTTGGCAGGGAAATCCAGCACCACGTTGGCACCCGACTGCAGCACATTGATCACCAATGGGCCCAGTACGCCGCGTATTCGCTGGGCACAACGGATGTAGTCGGCAATGGAGCGGATTTCACCGGGGTAAAGCGTGGCAAGCCAGTGGTCTTCGCTGAGCACAATGGCCGCGTGCTCGGTGGCGAGGGTCTTTGCGAGCGTGGACTTGCCGGAGGCGATCTTGCCGCAGAGCAAATGCAGGGTTGGCATGGCAAGGTTCCTTATGTGAGGCCAGCCAGCATGCACGCTGGGGGTTGATCACACAACGCGCCGCTGCCAGTGCGCGTAGAACGCGAGGGCCGCGACGTTCTTGTCCTTGGCTTCGAGCATGATGTCGAAGCGGTCGAGAAACTGCAGCGCGTAATCGTTGGTCCAGCGGTTCCACATTTGCGCGCTGTGGGCGTAGAGGTCGCGCTTGGACACCACCTGCAACAGCGCGTCCATTTCCAGCTTGTGCTCGGCGTCGAACCCCAGCTCCTGAAGGCTCTCCTGCGGTTGGGAGTAGTGCATGGTCGGGCGAACGCCGCGCCAGCTTTCGATCACACGGGCGACCCGTTCCGAGTGAGGGTCGATGTAGTCGTTTTCATTGATCCAGCAGTGGTGGATGTCCAGCACCACTGGCGCCAGGTCCGCGACTTGCAGGCAGTGGTCCAGGCCGTAGGTCTTCTCGTCGTTCTCGAAGGTAATGCAGTTGCGCGCCACTTCCGACAGGCGCGCCCACACCGCGCGGGTACCCGTCACGCCAAGGCGACCGGCGATATGCACGTTGCACTTGAGGTCCTGGAAGCGTCGGCCGTAGCCCATCATGCGGATCATGTCGGCGTGGTATTCGAATTCGGCCAGGCTATTTTCCACCACGCCAGGGTTCTCCGAACCCAGCACACAGTATTGGCCGGGGTGGAACGACAGGCGGATGTCCGCAGCGCGCGCCAAGTCACCGATCGCGGCAAACCCCTCGACCAACTGATGCTCGATGGCCGGGTCCTTGTACACCGCGGCGATTTTCGGGTGGCTGTAGAACGGCAACAGATCGCTGCTCAGGCGCAGCATGCGCAAGGTTGGCGGCAATTCGGCGACATACGCCAACAGGCGCAATTGGGCCGCCAGGTTGTGGGTGACCACCTCCACCAATTTGTCGCGGGCCACTTGGGGCGTGACACTGTCCATCCAGCGCAACGTGGTGGTGCGCGGGTTGAAGGGGCCTTCGATCAGCTTCAAGGCGCTGGCCGACAGCAGGCGTTCGGGGTGCTTGTACTGGCACGCGAAGCCGATTCGAGGGTGGGTCATGGAGAGGCCTGGAGGTGAACAATCGTGGGAATTATAAGAGCTTAGGTGGGTAACACCGCCAGGGGTTCACTCTGGAAAATAAGTTGAATCCTGGTTTTCGCAGGCAGTCACCTATAAGGACAACAGCGAGACGACAACGCAACGGAGGTGGCTATGAACCTTGCAATGACACTCTTCAGCCTGTTTGCCGGATGGATGGCGATTGTGTTTTCAATGATGTGGGGCGTACTGCGGGTAGTACGCTGGCACCATGATTAGCACGCCGGATGGGCGCTACTTTGTGGTCAAGGGCCAACTCTGGCGCTGCACCAACCCGGCGCTGGACGAAGACACCCGCCAGCGCCTGGTCAATGCATTGATGGACGCGCGCCGTGCTGTCAAGGCGGCCAAGGCCTCGGGTGATCCGCAACAACTGAGGGTGGCGCGACACCAGGTGCACGGTGCCAAGGTCGACCTTGGCGAACGCGGCCCCGCCTGGTGGAGCGATGGCAGCCCGGACTTCAATCGCTGTCAGGTTGCCAATACGCCTTATGCCCAATGGTTTGAAAAACATCTGGACATGAAACCCCAGTGAACTTTCCCGCGAACGCCACGCTCCTTTCCTATGCGAAGTCATTGCGCCCTGAATCCAGGAGCGCTGAACGATAAGGAGCCGCCCCCCATGACTACCCTCCCCGCCTACTACGCAACACGGCCAGGCCCGCTGCATGCACTCTTGCTGGCTGGCAGCGTACCGTTGTTTCTGGGTGCCTTGCTCAGCGACGTTGCCTACGGCCAGACCTACCAGATTCAATGGGCCAACTTCGCTTCCTGGCTGATTGCTGGCGCCTTGGTGTTCAGTGGGTTCGCGCTGTTGTTCGCGCTGGTCAACCTGCTTCGTGCGCGGCGCAAATCCGGGCGACCGGCCGCTTACTTCCTGTTGCTGCTGGCGGCCTGGGTACTGGGTTTGGTCAATGCTTTCCAGCATGCCAAGGATGCATACGCCATGATGCCCGCCGGCCTGGTGCTGTCGGTGATCGTTACGCTGCTGGCACTGGTGGCTGCGTGGATCGGCCTGTCTGACCTGCGTTCGGGAGATGCCAAATGAAAACGTCCAGCACCCTGACCCTGTTGAGCGCCGCCCTGTTGCTGACCGCCTGCGGTGGCGAAGGCGACAAGACCCAGGCCCGCGGCCCTGACCCCAAACTGCCGGAGCAGCAAAGCAGCCTGCTGCCGAGCATGAAGATTGCCGAACCGGTGCCGTGGGGCGAGCAAAAACCCAAGGTTCCGGAAGGCTACAGCGTGACCGCCATCGCCACCGACCTGGCCATACCGCGCCAGACCCTGGTGCTGCCCAACGGTGACATCCTCGTCGCTGAAGGCCGTGGCGGCAGTGCGGCCAAGCTCAAGCCCAAGGACGTGATCGCCAGCCTGATCAAGGCCGAAGGCAACACCAAGGTCAAGGGTGGCAACCGCCTGACCTTGCTACGTGACGCCGATGGCGACGGCACCTACGAACTCAAGACGGTGTTTGCCGACAACCTCAACGCGCCGTACGGCCTGGCGTTTGCCAACGGCAAGCTCTACGTGGCCAATCAGGATGCGCTGGTGAGCTTCGACTACGCCGACGGCCAGACCAAGGCCAGCGGCCCGCCGAGCAAAGTCACCGACCTGCCGGCGCAAATCAACCATCACTGGACCAAATCCCTGGCCGTGAGCGCTGACGGCAGCCAGCTCTACGTGGGCATCGGCTCCAACAGCAACGTCACTGAACGCGGCATGGAAGTGGAGATCGACCGCGCGATGGTCTGGCAGATCGACGCCACCACCGGCGCGCACAAGCCTTACGCCACCGGCCTGCGCAACCCGACGGCACTGACCATCCAGCCGGACACCGGGCAACTGTGGACGGTGGTCAACGAACGCGACGAACTGGGCCCGGACTTGGTACCGGACTACCTCACCTCGGTGCGTGAAGGTGCCTTCTATGGCTGGCCCTACAGCTATTGGGGCCAGAACGTCGACCCGCGTGCACAGCCGCAGAACCCGGCCAAGGTCGCCGCCGCGATCAAGCCGGATTACAGCCTGGGCTCCCACGTGGCGGCCCTCGGCGTGGACTTTTCCATCCCGCAAATGGGCGAGAAGTTTGCCGATGGCGTGTTTGTCGGCGAGCACGGCAGTTGGAACCGTGACAACCCGGTGGGCTACAAGGTGATCTTCGTGCCCTTCAGCAATGGCAAGCCGTCCGGTGAGCCCATCGACTTCGCCACCGGCTTTCGCGGTGACGATGGCAAGACCCGTGGGCGCCCCGTGGGGGTGACGGTGGACCCCAAAGGCGCACTGATCATTGCTGATGACCTGGCCAATACCGTCTGGCGGGTGACGCGCAACCGCTAAGCAAACTGTTTGACATGGCTGCCTGAAGCAACAATATAATTGCTTCAGGCAACCATTCGAGCATTCCAGCATGTCCACCCCTCTGCTTGTCGAGCGCGCCGGCATCGTGCGTGGTTTCAATCGTTTCTACACCCATCAAATCGGCGTGCTGCAGGAACACCTGTTGCAAAGCGATTACTCGCTCACCGAAATCCGCGTGATGTACGAGTTGTCTACCCGTGGCGACCTCACCAGCGCTGACCTGTGCCAAATGCTCAGCCTGGACGCTGGTTATCTGAGCCGGCTGGTGGGCGGCCTGGAAAAACGCGGCCTGATTCAGAAAGTCCGCTCCGCCACCGACGCCCGCGCGGTGCAGCTGCACCTCACCGACCACGGCCGCGACGTGCTGGCACCTCTGGAGCAGCAAACCCAGAACGAAGTCATCACACTGCTCGACAGCCTGCCCGAACCCCAGCAACGCCAGCTCACCGAAGCCATGAAGCGCATCCAGGCCCTGCTGCAAGGCACGGCGCCCAGCTATCTGCTACGCGATCCACAACCCGGCGACATGGGCGTGGTGGTGCAACAACAGACCGCGTTGTATGCCCGTGAATATGGTTGGAACTGGGAGTTCGAAGCATTAGTAGCGGAGACGGTCGCCAAGTACCTGAAGGCGTTTGATCCAACCTGCGAGCGTTGCTGGATCGCGGAAAAGGACGGCGAAGTGGTGGGTTCGGTGTTCGTTATCCGCCACTGCGAAACCACAGCCCAACTGCGCATGCTCTACGTGGACGCCAGTGCGCGCGGCATGGGCATCGGCCAACGGCTGGTGGATGAGTGTGTGCGCTTTGCCCGGCAGGTCGGCTACCAACGCATGCAACTGTGGACGGTGGACATCCTCGGCGATGCACGCAAGCTGTATCAGAAGGCCGGGTTCGCGTTGGTCGAGGAAGAAACGATAGACAGCTTCGGCAAATCCCTGGTCAGCCAGACCTGGGCGCTCACGCTTTAAAGTGGTCCCGCGCCGTTGCGGCGCGGGACATAAGACCTTACAGGTCAGTGATTTCCTTGTGACGCGGCACCAGCGTCTTCATCACGCTCCAGGCCACCAGGTAGGCCAGTGCGCAGATGGCGAACATGATCATGTAGCCGGTGTGAATGTCGCCGACGGACTTGTAGTAGTCGAACACCCAACCGCCGATCTTGGTCATGACCACGCCACCCAGGCCGCCGGCCATGCCGCCGATACCGACCACCGAGGCCACGGTTTTCTGCGGGAACATATCCGACACCGTGGTGAAGATGTTGCATGACCACGCCTGGTGCGCCGAGGCACCCACGCCAATCAGCAATACCGGCACCCAGAAGCTGATATAGCCCAATGGCTGCGCCAGCAACACCACCAGCGGGAACAGCGCGATCACCAACATGGCTTTCATACGGCCATCGTAGGGCGCATCGCCGCGTGCCATGAAGTAGCTCGGGAACCAGCCGCCGCCGATACTGCCGACCATGGTCATGCTGTACAGCACCGCCAGCGGCATCACGATATCGGCGCCTTTCATGCCGTATTGCGCCGACAGATAGGTGGGCAGCCAGAACAGGAAGAACCACCACACACCGTCGGTCATGAACTTACCGAAGGCAAAGGCCCAGGTCTGGCGATAGGTGAGCAACTTGAACCACGAGACTTTCTTCTGCACCGCGCCCGCCGCTGCCGGGGTGAAGGGCTCCACGGTCTGGTCGCTGCGGATGTACGCCAGTTCGGCGGGCGACAGGCGTTTTTGCTCATCGGGCTTCTTGTAGAGCGCAATCCACACCGCGACCCACACAAAACCCAACGCACCAATCACGATAAACGCCGCTTCCCAGCCCCAGAGCCCCGCGATCAACGGCACGCAGATCGGTGCCAGGATCGCGCCCACGTTGGCGCCGGAGTTGAAGATACCCGTGGCCAAGGAGCGTTCTTTCTTGGGGAAGTACTCGGCAGTGGCCTTGATCGCAATCGGGAAGTTACCCGCCTCGCCAATCGCCAATACCGCGCGGGATAGCATGAAGCCGGCAATCGACACCGGGATCACCGCCAGGCCTATCGCCCCGCTGATGGCGGCGATGCCCTCGCCCATCGGCACCGAGAACGCATGCATGACGGCGCCCGTGGACCAGATACCAATCGCCACCACATAAGCCGCCTTGGTGCCGATCTTGTCGACAAAGCGCCCGGCGAACAGCATGGAGATCGCGTAGACAAACTGGAACACCGCCGCGATATTGGCGTAATCGGTGTTACTCCAGCCAAATTGCGTGGACAACTGAGGGGCCAAGAGACTGAGCACCTGGCGGTCGAGGTAGTTGACGGTAGTCGCGAAGAACAGCATCGCGCAGATGGTCCAGCGATAGTTGCCTACAGCTTGGCCAACGCGGTGAGCGTTGATGGGCTCGTTCAAGTTCATGGCATCACTTTTTATTTTTGTTAGGTAGGACACATGTAACGTCATATGTCGTCGTACAACTGCGACTTTTATATCGGGACGCCTGAACGCTGTCAATCTGAAAGATTGCCGTTTATCGAGGCATTGCTCGGGTATGTGAAATGCCAGGCAAAAGCAGTTGTAGGATGACGAACGCGTAGTACCAGGCTGGGTGCCTGGCCCGGCACATCATCGAGCGTACCGAAAGGCTGCATGCCGATCTTTTCCAGTACGCGGATGGATGCCGCGTGATCCGGACGTACCAACCCGAACACTTCGGGCAAGCCAAGTGTTTCGAAGGCCAGCTTCAATGCATCACGGCCCAACTCGGTGGCGTAGCCCTGCCCCCAGGCTTGCACCGCAAACCGATAACCCAGGTTGATGCGTCTTTCGGTCAGGTAGTCCATCGGCGCGATTCCACCGAAGCCGATGATGTGATCCGGTGCTTCGACGCGTGCAATCGCCCACCAGCCGTAGCCTTGGGTAGCCCACTGTTTGAGCCAGTGATCGAGCAGGCGTTGTGCACCCTCCAGGCTGGCCATGGGGCCGGCGGGGTTGAACCGGTTGGTCTGCGGATCGCCGTAGATCGCGAACAATCGCTGCACGTCACCGGGTTGTGGGCGACGGTAGGTCAGGCGCGAGGCAGCAGCGGGCATTCGGTTTTCTCCTGGGTAAACCTGTGAAGTTCAATGCATGTGCAAAAAAACGCAAAAAGTGGTGAATTATTTCATGTCCGCTTGTATCTGAACTGACAGAGCGGTGCCATCGCAACGATGGCACCTCCCCTGTTCTGCTTTAGAGTGTCCCGCATGAAATTACGTAAGAAAAGCGTCAAGCCCATCGGATTGAAAGACATCACCATCGTCGACGACACCAAAGTGCGCAAGGCGATCACCGCCGCCGCACTGGGTAATGCCATGGAATGGTTCGACTTTGGCGTCTACGGTTTCGTCGCCTATGTGCTCGGCAAGGTGTTCTTCCCCGACGCCTCGCCCAGCGTACAAATGATCGCTGCACTCGGCACGTTCTCGGTGCCGTTTCTGATCCGTCCCCTGGGTGGCCTGTTCTTCGGCGCCCTGGGCGATAAATACGGACGGCAAAAGGTCCTCGCCGCGACCATCGTGATCATGTCCTTGAGCACCTTTGCCATCGGCCTGATCCCCTCCTACGCCTCCATCGGTATCTGGGCGCCGATTTTGCTGTTGCTGTGCAAAATGGCCCAGGGTTTCTCGGTGGGTGGTGAATACACCGGCGCCTCGATTTTCGTCGCCGAGTATGCCCCGGACCGCAAGCGTGGCTTCCTCGGCAGTTGGCTGGACTTCGGATCCATCGCCGGTTTCGTGCTGGGCGCGGGCGTTGTCGTGCTGATCTCAAGCATATTGGGCGAAGCTGACTTTGAGTCATGGGGCTGGCGCCTGCCGTTCTTCCTTGCCCTGCCCCTGGGCATTATCGGCCTGTACCTGCGTCATGCGCTGGAAGAGACCCCAGCCTTCCAGCAGCACATGGACAAAATGGAGCAAGGCGACCGCGAAGGCCTGACCCACGGCCCCAAAGTCTCGTTCAAGGAAGTCGCGACCAAGCACTGGCGCAGCCTGCTGACCTGCATCGGCATCGTGGCGGCGACCAACGTGACCTACTACATGTTGCTCACCTACATGCCGAGCTACCTGTCGCACAACCTGCACTACAAAGAAAACAGCGGCGTGCTGATCATCATCGCGATCATGGTCGGCATGCTGTTCGTGCAGCCGTTCATTGGTTTCATCAGCGACAAGATTGGCCGCAAGCCCTTCATCATCGCCGGCAGTATCGGCCTGTTGTTCCTGTCCATCCCGGCGTTTATGTTGATCACCAGCGGCAAGATCGGCCTGATCTTCGCGGGCTTGCTGATCCTCGCCGTGATCCTCAACTTCTTCATCGGCGTGATGGCCTCGACGCTGCCCGCAATGTTCCCGACTCACCTGCGCTACAGCGCGTTGGCCAGTGCGTTCAACGTGTCGGTGCTGATTGCTGGCGTGACCCCTACCGCCGTAGCCTGGTTGGTAGAAAGCACCAACGATCTGTACATGCCCGCCTACTACCTGATGGTGTTTGCCGTGGTCGGCCTGGTCACCGGCCTGACCATGAAGGAAACTGCCAACAAGCCACTGCGTGGCGCAGCGCCGGCCGCTTCCGACATGGAAGAAGCCAAGGAACTGCTGCAGGAGCATCACGACAATATCGAGCAGAAGATCGAAGACATCGATGCCGAGATTGCCGAATTGGAAGCCAAGCGCAAGAATCTCGTCGAGCAGCATCCGCGCATCAACTAACGCCTGAAAGCGCGGGGTGGCCCAGGCCACCCCGCTACTGGAGTGTCCTCATGGTTCCAAGCGTCACCGCCTCACAGTCCTTGCTCAGCGCCGATGAACGCGCTGCCATCGCCGAAATAGAAGCTACCACCAGCATCCTGCAACTGGTCACCCGCCTGACGGGGATGCGCTTTGCCGGCATCGCCAAATTCACCGACCTGGAATGGGTAGTCTGCTCGGTGCACGACACCGTGGACATGGGCCTCCATGTCGACGATGTGCTCGATCTGGAAACCACCTTGTGCAGCGAATTCTGCATCAACCCGCAAACCCTGTTCATCCCGCAGATCAGCCAGAACGGCCGCTTCGCCGCCCGCCCGGTGGTCAAGCAATTCGCCATTGAGAGCTATGCCGGCGCGCCGATCTTCTTGCCCGACGGTCGGCTGTTTGGCGCTCTGTGTGCGCTGGACTCTCGGGCGATGCTATTCGAGGACCCCAACCTGCCGGAAACCCTGAGCCTGTTTGCGCGGCTGATTGGGTGCATATTCTTTGCTAATTTGACGTCCGATCATTGACCTCGGTCCTGCCACGCAGCGCCGTGATATCACGTTTGGGTGGCACCCCAAACAACCGGCCGTATTCGCGACTGAACTGAGAGGGGCTTTCATAGCCCACCTTGAAAGCCGCGCTGGACACGTCCTGATGCTCGTTCAACATCAAGCGCCGCGCCTCGTTAAGGCGCAGCCACTTCTGATACTGCAACGGGCTCATCGCCGTCAGTTGGCGAAAGTGGTGGTGAAACGTCGCTGCGCTCATTTGCACGCGCGCGGCCAACTCCTCCACGCGCAATGCCGTGGTGTAGTTGAGCTTCAGCCAATCGATGGCCTTGGCAATCCGATACCCCTGGCCGTCGACGGAGCAGATCTGGCGCAATCGGTTCGCCTGGTCGCTTTTCAGTAGCCGGTAATGGATTTCGCGCTGAATCAGAGGCGCTAGCACCGGGATGGCTTCAGGCTCGTCGAGCAGCGCCACCAGGCGCGCAAACGATGCCAGCATGCCCTCGGTCACCGTGCCGATACCCACGCCCTTCAACACTGCCCGCTCCCGCGTTGGCGGTAGCTCACTCTGGGCGATCAGCTCGGCCAATATGCGCAAGTCCAGCTTGAAAGTGAGCCCCAGGCACGGTTGCTCTGGGCTGGCCGCCAGCACTTCGGAGTTGGCGGGAATGTCCAGGGAGGTCACCAGGAAGCGTGACGTGTCATACGGGTAGCCCTCGCCACCGACCCACAACTGCTTTTCACCCTGGGCGACCAGCACGATGCACGGTTCCACCATGCACACGACGGGTGTTGCAGGCTGATCACGGTGATAAAAACCCAGGCCCGGAATCGGCATGGGGTAGTCACCGGGCGCGTGCACGCGCGAGCCGATGGCCTGGATCAGCGCATTCAAGGATGTTTGATGAGTGGTCATTACAGGCTCTTTCCTCTCTTCTTCGGACTTTACCCCGTCGCGCCCATGGCCGTCCCCGGCAAACTACAAGACTCAGAGGATCAGGCAAGTATCCCAGTCAAACGCACTACAGAACCCTGCTCTCACTCGGGAAAATGCGCGGACCAACCTTCTCGAGGAACCCCCGATGAAAAGCCTCTTGCTCACCCTGAGTTTGCTGGTGACCTCAATGTCGACACTGGGAGCCGATATGTCCAATGGTGCTAACAACTTCTACCAAAGCGAGCGGGTGACCGTCGAAAAAGTCACCTTCAACAATCAATTTGGCATGACGGTCGCAGGCAACTTGTTTGTGCCCAAGCACCTTGCCCCCTCTTCAAAAAATGCGGCAATCATCGTGGGCCACCCGATGGGCGCCGTCAAAGAACAGAGCGCGAATCTGTACGCCACCAAAATGGCCGAGCAGGGCTTTGTCACTCTTTCCCTGGACTTGTCGTTCTGGGGCGCAAGCGCTGGCGAGCCGCGCAATGCCGTGTTGCCCGATCTTTACAGTGAAGCGTTCAGCGCCGCCGTGGATTACCTCGGCACCCGCCCGATGGTCGACCGCGAGCGCATCGGCGTGATTGGCATCTGCGGCAGCGGCAGCTTTGCCATCGCAGCGGCAAAGATCGACCCGCGCCTCAAAGCCATCGCTACGGTGAGTATGTACGACATGGGCGCAGCCAACCGTAACGGCCTTAAACGCGGCGTGACCTTGGCGCAGCGCCAGCAAGTACTGCTGCAAGCCGCCAACCAGCGTTATGTGGAGTTCCAGGGTGGCAACACCGTCTACACCGGCGGCACGCCTCAGACCCTGACCGGCGATGCAGTGGGCGATGAGTTCTACGACTTCTATCGCACGCCGCGTGGTGCGTTCACCCCGGCGGGTGCCTCGCCGCAAAACACCACGCGGCCGACGATGACCAGCAACGTTAAGTTCATAAATTTCTACCCGTTCAACGACATCGAGACGCTTTCCCCACGACCACTGCTGTTGATTGCCGGTGCCAATGCCCATTCACTTGAGTTCAGCGAGGACGCCTACCAGCGTGCTGCCGAGCCCAAGGAACTGGTGATCATCCCGGATGCCGGCCATGTGGACCTGTACGACCGAGTCGGCCTGATCCCGTTCGACAAGCTGACCAGCTTTTTCAGGAGCAACTTGAAGTGATCTCCGACACCCCGAAGAACTGGGGCGCTGTGCTCGCGATGTCCCTGGCCGCCTTTGCCCTGGTGGCGTCCGAGTTCATGCCCGTAAGCCTGCTCACGCCCCTGGCGGCCGACTTGCAGATTACCGAAGGACAAGCCGGCCAGGGCATTTCGGTGTCTGGTCTGTTTGCGTTGCTTACCAGCCTGCTCATCGCAGGCGTAGCGGCGCGGGTCGAGCGCAAGCGCCTCTTGCTGGCCCTGACCGTGCTGATGATCGTTTCTGGCACCGTGGTGGCGCTGGCACCGAATTACCCGGTGTTCATGCTTGGCCGTGCGTTAATCGGCGTGGCCATCGGCGGCTTTTGGTCATTGTCGGCCGCCACGGCCATGCGCCTGGTGCCTGAGCCCCAGGTGCCGCGTGCGCTGGCGATCGTCAATGGTGGCAACGCTTTGGCGACGGTGATCGCCGCGCCATTGGGCAGTTTTGTCGGCGGCTTGATCGGCTGGCGCGGGGCGTTCTTTTGCGTCGTCCCCGTCGCGACGTTGGCAGCGGCCTGGTTGATGATCAGCCTGCCTTCAATCAAGGCTCAAGGCGTGGCCAAAAACACCAGCCTGCTGCACTTGATGAAACGCACGCCGGTGGCCTTGGGCATGCTGGCGGTGAGTGTGTTTTTCATGGGCCAGTTTATGTTGTTCACCTACCTGCGGCCGTTTCTGGAGGCCGTCACCCAGGTAAGTGCGTCCGGACTGCCGTTGATCTTGCTGGTGCTGGGATTGGCTGGTTTTGCGGGGACGTTGGTGATTGAGCGCTTCCTGAAAAAAAGCCTGTTTCTGACGCTGGGCATTATTCCGCTGGTGATGGCCGGGATTGCGCTGGCGCTGGTCGTGTTTGGCAGTTCCACAGTGATAACCACGCTATTACTGGGGCTCTGGGGCCTGGTCGCCACCGCCGCCCCCGTGGGTTGGTGGACCTGGCTGTCAAAAACCCTGCCCGACGACGCCGAGACAGGGGGTGGCTTGATGGTGGCGATCATCCAACTGGCGATCGCTTCCGGCGCTATCGTGGGCGGCCTGATGTTCGACCTGAGCGGGTATCAGGCGACATTCGAGTTGAGTGCTGCGGTGCTGAGCGTCGCGACCCTATTGACGTGGTTGGCAACGCGCGCCAGCAGCCACCCTCCCCGGCGGTCTAATTGTTTTGCCAGAGCTGCCGATAACAAGGGACACCCCTGACCAGCAGCGACTCCCTGCGGGAAACTATGCCGAACGCTCTCGCCCCTATCGTCCGCTCGCTTTCCGATCGCACCAGTCTGTCGCTGGCGCGCACCTCACTCTTCAGGTTCATGGCCTTGCTGGCTGTGGTGTTTGCCGCCGCGGCCTACTCGTTGGTCTATCTGGCCCATGAACTGGACCGCTCCGAGCAGGTTGAAAGCGCGTTCTATACCCGCAAAGCCGTGCAGTCGCTGGAAAAGTCCCTGCGGGTGACGGTCAAGGACTACGCCTTCTGGAGTGACGCCTACAAGCATTTGCATATGACGGTAGACGCTGATTGGGCCTTTGTCCGTGGCAACATCGGCGCCACTCTGTTCGATGATTTCGGCTTTCAAGGCCTGTTCGTGGTCGACGACGCCGACCGCACGGTGTATGCCGTCGTTGACGGCCAGTTACAGACCGTCGAACTCAACCAGTGGCTCGGTGGGCCCATCACCGAGATTCTTGAGCAGGCTCGCGCGGGCGCAGACAATGAGACACCCGCCACGGCCTTTATCAACGTGCACGGCAGCCCTGCACTGGTAGCTGCCGCCGCCATCACCCCCGGTACCGACCCCACGGTGTTGCCCGACGGCCGGACAGCGTCGGTGCTGATCTTTATCGATATTCTCGACAGCGCCAAACTGGCGGTGATCGGCGATGAATTCGGCGTGGACAAACTGCACGTCGCCACCGCCGATGAAATCGGCAAGACCTTGCTCTTCCCCCTCGGCGACAACGGCTCGGCCGGCAGCCTCCACTGGGAGCCGGCTCGTCCCGGCTTGCGCCTGATGGGCGTAGGCCTGCCGCTGCTGGGCCTGGCTGCGCTGCTGGTGTGCGTGATGAGCTGGGTCATTTCGCGGCGCACCACCGCCGCCGCGCTGGCCCTTGATGCCAGCCACTCGTCGCTGCAAAACAGCCAGAATGCCCTGGCCACCAGCGAAGCACGCTTTCGCGATGTGGTGGAGGCCAGCTCCGACTGGGTGTGGGAAATCGATGCCGGTTGGCGTTTTACTTACCTGTCGGAGCGCTTCGAAAACGTCACCGGACTGGCCCGGCAAACCTGGATCGGCGCCACGATGAACGACCTGCTGGAGACCGACGGCGGCCTGCTGTCTCAATGGCTGAGCATGCCAGGCCGACGTCCCGATATCAGCGTGCAATGCCGCTATCGCGATGCCGACAGACAGGAACGCACCACGCGCCTGTCTGCGCGGCAGATGCCCTGCGGCGGGTTCCGAGGCACGGCAACCGACGTGACCGAAGAGGTCGAAGCCCGGCGGCGCATCGAGTTCCTGTCCCAACACGACGCCCTCACCGGGTTGCCCAATCGCACGCGCCTGCAAGCGTTCCTCGACGGCAAGTTGAAGGCGCTGGCCACGTCGGGGCGACCGTTAGTCATGCTCAGCCTGGACCTGGACCGCTTCAAGCCGGTCAATGACCTCCTCGGGCACGCCGCTGGCGACCGCGTGCTCAACGCCGTCTCAGGCCGCCTGGCGGCCTGTGTGCGCCATGGGGATCTGGTCGCTCGAGTGGGCGGTGACGAGTTTGTGTTGATTCTCACCGAGGCAGGCACCCAGGGGGAAGTCGAGGCGCTGTGCAGGCGGTTGATCGATTCGATCGAACAGGCCATCCGCATCGACGAACAGGAAGTGTTCATCAGCGCCAGCATCGGTATTGCCCTGGCGCCCAACGACGCCAGCGAGGTCACCGAGTTGCTGCGTTATGCCGATATTGCGCTGTACGAGGCCAAATCTGCCGGTCGCAATACCTGGCGTTTTTATTCAGGGGAAATGAATGCCCGCATCATTGAGCGTCGCCGTCTGGAAAGTGACCTGCGCTATGCGATCAAGCACGGGGAGCTGCGCCTGCACTTCCAACCGCGCTACCGCATCGCCGATGGGCAGATGGTGGGTGCCGAAGCACTGGTTCGCTGGCAGCATCCGGACCGAGGCCTGATTGCACCGGACACCTTCATCGCGATTGCCGAGGAGTCGGGGTTGATACTCTCGCTGAGCGACTGGGTACTGAAAACCGCCTGTGCCTGTGCCGCCGCCTGGCCGGATCACTTGTTTGTGTCGGTAAACCTCTCACCCACGGAATTCAAGCGCGGCGACCTGGTGGAGCGCATACGGCGAGCCCTGGACAGCGCCGGCATCCACCCCACGCGGGTGGAACTGGAAATCACCGAAAGCGTGATGCTCGAAGATGCCGTCGGCGCACTGGCAATCATGCACACCCTGAAGCACCTGGGCATTCGCATCGCCATGGATGACTTCGGCACCGGCTATTCCTCCCTGAGCTATCTGCGCGAATTCCCGTTCGACGGCCTCAAGATTGATCGCACGTTCCTGAGCCGGCTTGAGCAAAGTGAAGACGACAAGGCCATCATCCAGGCCATCGTCGGCCTGGGGCGCGCGTTGTCGTTGACCGTCACGGCCGAGGGCATTGAGACGGCTGAACACCTGGCAATGCTCAAGGCGGTGGACTGTGAGGAAGGCCAGGGCTACTTTCTCAGCCACCCGCTGGATCTCGAGGCGTTCAACAGCCTGTTGGACGTGCACGCCGGCCTGGTGCAGTCATAACGCGCGGCTGACCGGCTCTACCTGAAGAAATGACTCGGCGTCTTGCCAAACTGTTTCTTGAACATGCTGGTAAACGCACTGGGGCTTTCATAGCCCAGTTCCAGGGCGATATCGATCACCTTCTCGCCCACCGCAATCCTCTCCAATGCCAGCAGCAGCCGCGCCTGCTGGCGCCACTGGCCGAAGGTCATGCCGGTTTCCTTGCGGAACAGGCGCTGGATGGTTTTCTGATCCAGGTTCAGGCGCTCACTCCAGTGGGCGACAGTGGAGGCGTCGCCGGGCTCTTCCTGCAACGCGAGGCAAATGCGCTGCAGGCGCGGGTCGGCGGGCTGGGGCAAGGACAGTGGCAAGGCCGGCAGGATGGCGAGTTCGTCGAGGATCAGGTGCATGATCCGCGCATCCCGCGAGTCCTCGGCATACGGTGGCTTGAGGCTGACCGACGCCTTGATCAGCTCGCTCAACAAAGGTGAGATGCTGACCGTCTTCGGCTCGCCGGGCATGTTCGGGAAGCGATCCGGGCGCACGAATACGCTGCGCATTTTCAGCGTGCCCACACAGCGCAGGGAATGCACTTGGCCGGCGGGCATCCAGATTCCGCGATTGGGTGGCACTGTCCATTGGTTCAACGCCGAGTACACCACCATCACGCCTTCGATGGCGTAGAGCAGTTGGTGTTTCTCGTGGCTGTGTTCGGGGATCACCCAGTTTTCCGGGTAGTCGGTGGCAGAACTGATGACCGCCCAAGCGCCTTCGTTGATTTCCTGCAAGAATTCATTGAGTGGTTTAATCATTTCGCCCTTTTTGCGATGGTTGTCGCCCGAATTACGCGAGACAGGCATTCCTGACGAATCTAGCATGAACGCCGAATCATTTTGTAATGGATGGCGACCTTAAGAAGTTGCCGCCTCTGATTAGCTGCCTTGTATGGAATGCCTGCATGTCGACCCTCACCGCGTCACCCGCCGCTGCAACCACCACACCCCAAGCCAGCCCTTTGGTCATGCGTGTTCTCGGCGCCTGCGCCCTGGCGCATTTGATCAATGACCTGATCCAGGCTGTGCTGCCGTCGATCTACCCAATGCTCAAGGCCAACTACGGCCTGTCGTTTACCCAGGTAGGCCTGATCACCCTGACGTTCCAGCTGACCGCATCCCTGCTGCAGCCGTGGATCGGCTACCACACCGATCGCCACCCGAAACCCTGGCTGCTGCCGGCGGGCATGGTCTGCACCTTGATCGGCATTCTGATGCTGGCGTTTGTCGGCACGTTCCCGGCGATTCTGCTCGCAGCAGGCCTGGTGGGCGTCGGCTCGTCGACCTTCCACCCGGAAACCTCCCGCGTTGCGCGCCTGGCGTCCGGCGGTCGCTACGGCCTGGCGCAGTCGACGTTCCAGGTCGGTGGCAACACCGGCAGTGCTTTCGGCCCGTTGCTGGCGGCCGCGATCATCATTCCTTACGGCCAGGGCAATATCGCCTGGTTCGGGTTGTTTGCAGTGTTCGCCATCTTGGTGCTCTACGGTTTGAGCCGCTGGTACCGCAACCACCTCAACCTGTTCAAGCTCAAGCAAGGCGGCAAAGCGACCCACGGCTTGTCCAAGGGCCGCGTGACCTTCGCCCTGGTGGTGCTGGCCGTACTGGTGTTCTCCAAATACTGGTACATGACCAGCCTGACCAGCTACTTCACGTTCTACCTGATCGAAAAATTCCAGCTGTCGGTCGCAAGCTCCCAGATGTACCTGTTCCTGTTCCTCGGCGCCGTGGCCGTCGGCACCTTCGCCGGCGGCCCGATCGGCGACAAGATCGGCCGTAAGAAAGTCATCTGGTTCTCCATCCTTGGCGCCGCGCCGTTCACCCTGGCCCTGCCCTACGTCGACCTGTTCTGGACGGCGGTTTTGAGCGTGGTGATCGGCTTTATCATCGCGTCGGCCTTCTCGGCCATCGTGGTGTATGCCCAGGAACTGGTGCCGGGTAACGTGGGCATGATCGCCGGGATCTTCTTCGGCCTGATGTTCGGGTTCAGCGGGATTGGCGCAGCCTTGCTCGGTTTGCTCGCCGATACCCACGGTATCGAGTACGTCTACAAGCTGTGTTCGTTCCTGCCGCTGGTGGGCATCCTCACGGTCTTGCTGCCCACGACCAAGGGCGCCTGACCTGCCGATCATCGCCTGGCCGTGTGCCATCACGATGAAAGCTCTGAAAAACCTGCGTGTGCGCTTACAATCCCGGTTCTAAACGCACACCAGGCAGACCCGGCAAGAAATGACGCTCGACCCTCCTACGATTTTGGCACTCACCGTTGCCCTGGCAGCCGCTGCCGCCCTGTATCTGGCCGTTGAATGGCGCAGTGTGCGCGAACCTTCGCTGCTGTACTGGAGCGCCGGCTTCGCCACCATCACCGTCGGCTCCACCCTCGCGCTGCTGCGCCTCAATGGCTTCTTGATGATTGGCATCTGGTTCGCCAATGGCTTGCTGGTGACCGCGCACTTTCTGTTTTTGCTCGGCGTGGCGCGGTTCACCCAGGTGCGCCTGTCGCCGCTGTGGCTGCTGATGTTGGTGGTCTGGCTGGGCATGTTGGCGCTGCCAGCCGATCTGCCGTGGTCCAAAGCCATGCTGGGCGTGCAATCGCTGCTGGTGGCATTGCCGACCTTGCGCGCCAGCTTCCTGCTACGGCCCCACGGCAAATCCTTGAGCATCGGCGCGGTGCAGTTGCGCTATGTACTGCTGATCCACGGGGCGTTCTATGTGGCCAAGGCACTGTCGGTGCTGGTCCCCGGCACCTTGATCGACCTCGCCGCCTTCAAGGGCGAGATCATTCAGGTCTCCCTGGTGGAAGGCGCCATGGCGATCATGCTGATTGCATTGTCGATGACCGGCTCCGAACGCTACCGCCGCGAACAACAGATCGCCCGCCTTGCCGCCCGCGACCCACTGACCGCGCTGTACAACCGCCGCGCCCTCGACCTGCGCGCACCGCGCTTGCTGGCCCAAGTGTCGCCGGCGCAACCGGGTGCGCTGCTGCTGATCGACATCGACAACTTCAAATCGGTCAACGACCTCCACGGCCATACCGCCGGCGACCGTTTGCTGATCGCCTTGAGCGAGATGATCCGCGGCGTGGTGCCCCACGGCGCGCTGGCGGCACGCCTGGGCGGGGATGAATTCGTGATCCTGCTCAACCCGGCCTCCACCGAACAGATCGTCGAACTGGGCAGCAGCCTGCGCGACCAGTTTCACCAACTGGCCTCGCAAACCTTCAACACGCCGGCGCCGGTGACCCTGAGCATCGGCGCCAACCTGTTCGATCAACCGCCGCCAAGCCTGGCGGCGTTGATTGAGCAAGGCGATACCACGCTGTATGAGTCCAAGCGAGGTGGGCGGGATAGCATCCGCCTTGTCGACCGCACGGGTTCAAGCTCCTACGGTTAAAGGTCGTAACTGACCGCCACGCACGCCCAGTCCTCACCGACTCCAACGCACAGCTCGCCAAATAGTTCCTGGCGACGGTCCATCAGGCAGACCGAGTCGACGCCATCGCCAGCAAGCCAGCGCCTACAAAACCGCGTACCCACCCCGTACCCACGATGCGAAGCGAGCCGCTCTTGATCTTGATCTTGATCTGGCTTTTGATCTCGCTTTTGATCTTAGGCGCCCCATCAAACACGCTGGCCGGAATTCGACAGGGATTTGGGGGGTAAACCGGCAGGGATGCCGGTTTAGCCGCCCCGCGCCATGGATGGCGCGTGGCGGCGGCCCCCCAAATACCTGTCGGATTACGGGCACACCGAGCCTAGGCGAGGTGCCGAGTGTTGGGGCAAGAGCCCTTTGCTTACTTTGGGGCTTTTCCAAAGTGAGCCGCCGTAAGGGCGGAACCAATAGAAGCCTTTACCTAAATAACGGATATGTACCCGATCAGATCCAACATCCAGGTCGGCTGTCAGGCCGCCTTCGCAGGCAAGCCAGCTCCCACATTTGCAACGCGGGACCCTCACCACCTGCGGCAGTTCCTCTGCCTGCGCCGCGCAGTTGAAGAACGCCGCATCCTCCCGGTTGCTAAACGCCCGCGCCCGTAGCCGAAAGCCTCCCTGATAACAGGAAATCGCAAACATCTTCAGGCACAGCAACAGCACGCACAGTGCGTAGACCTGCAGAAGCTCACTCATCTGCGCCACCTCGCACCACCAGATAAAGCAACGGCCCCACCGACACAAACACCGCCGTGAGCAAAAAATACGGCACCACTGACGCCACCGACCGACCGCGACGCTGCGTGTCCCGGTACATCCACACGCACGCCAGCACTGCCATCAGGTACAGGTCGATCACCACTTGCGCGGTGTCCGGCCGTGACAGCAGTTCCTGTCCAAAGGCCAGCAGCGACTGCTCAGCCGTGAGCATCGTCGCCAGGGTGTACAGCGAAAACCCGAGCAAACCAGCCAGGGCAACATAGGGTCTTTTCATGGTCGCGTCCTTGAGGTGATAAAGGCCCACGTTAGTGATAGGGTTCGGGCCCTCGCAATGACCTCGGAGGTCATGATCCCGCCATGGACACCCCTGCTACCGCCGGCGAACACCTGCGCCAACTGCGCAGGCACGCCAAGCTGAGCCAGCTCGACCTGGCCTTGATCACTGGCGTTTCCCAGCGTCACCTCAGTTGCATCGAAACCAGCCGGGCCAAGCCGAGCCCAGGGACCTTGCATAACCTGCTGACAGCGCTCGAAGCACCGCTGGATCGCTGCAACGAGGTGTTCCTCGCCGCTGGATACGCGCCGCGCTACAGCGCCACGCCGCTCGCCTCCCCCGCCATGGCCGCGATCCGCGAAGCGGTCAGCCATGTATTGCACGCCAACAATCCAGCCCCGGCGATCCTGTTGGGCAGCCAATGGGAAGTGCTAGCGGCGAATGCCAGCACCGGCGTGCTGTTCGCACTGGTGGGCATAGCGCCGGATGCCGCCGACGGCGTGAACCTGCTGACCACGCTGCTGCAGCCCGGCGGCCTGGGCGATCACTTGATCAATGCCGATGAGATCCGCACCCTGGCCTGGCAGCGCGCCGCCCGTGAGGCGCTGGGCAATCCCGGCTTGGCCACGCTGCTGGCGAGCTTGCCCACACCGGCCAGCACCGAACCGCCTGAACAGTTGCCGCCGCTGGTGCTGACGCGCATTCGCTCAAGCCATGGCGAGCTGAGTTTTCTGTCCACCTTCACCACCTTCGGCATGCCCCAGGACATCACCCTCACCTCCCTGCGGATCGAGCATCTGATTCCCGCCGACGAGGCCACCTGGCAAGTGATGCGTGGCGCCTATACGGAGTATGCGGCGCTGGTTTTGTGAAATATCTGTACGTAGACTGCCGCCATACCCCCCACTTGAAGGCGGCGAAAAAAACGTGATGCAAGTTACCGAAGTCTCCATTGCCCAATTGCGCGCTGCGCTTGAATCCGGCCAGACCACTGCGGTTGAACTGGTCCAGGCCTACCTGGCGCGGATCGAGGCCTATGACGGCCCGCAGACCGCCACCGCCTTGAACGCCGTGGTAGTGCGCAACCCCGAAGCCCTGAAAGAAGCCGAGGCGTCCGATGCGCGCCGGGCCAAAGGCGAAACCCTGGGGCCCTTGGATGGCATTCCCTACACCGCCAAAGACAGCTACCTGGTCAAGGGCCTGACCGCCGCCTCCGGCAGCCCGGCGTTTGCCAACCTGGTCGCCCAACGCGATGCGTTCACCATCGAGCGCCTGCGCGCCGGTGGCGCCATCTGCCTGGGCAAGACCAATATGCCGCCGATGGCCAATGGCGGCATGCAGCGTGGTGTGTATGGCCGCGCGGAAAGCCCGTATAACGCCGATTACCTGACCGCGCCGTTTGCCTCCGGCTCGTCGAACGGTGCCGGCACCGCGACGGCGGCGAGCTTTGCAGCGTTTGGCCTGGCCGAAGAAACCTGGTCGAGCGGCCGTGGCCCGGCGTCCAACAATGGCCTGTGCGCCTACACTCCGTCTCGCGGGGTAATTTCGGTGCGCGGCAACTGGCCGCTAACGCCGACCATGGACGTGGTGGTGCCTTACGCGCGCACCATGGCCGACCTGCTGGAAATCCTCGACGTGGTGGTGGCCGAAGACCCGGACACCCGTGGCGACCTGTGGCGCCTGCAGCCCTGGGTGCCGATCCCGAGCGTCGCCTCGGTTCGCCCGGCGTCCTACGCTGAACTGGCCGTGAGTTCCGAATCCCTCGCCGGCAAACGCTTTGGCGTGCCGCGCATGTACATCAACGCCGATCCTGACGCCGGCACCAGCGAAAAGCCGGGCATTGGCGGCCCGACCGGGCAGAAGATCAACACCCGCGCCAGCGTGATCGACCTGTGGGAAGACGCACGCCAGGCGCTGGTTGCGGCCGGTGCCGAAGTCATCGACGTGGACTTCCCACTGGTGTCCAACTGCGAAGGCGACCGCCCTGGCGCGCCCACCGTGTTTACCCGTGGACTGGTCTCCAAGGAGTTCCTCCACGATGAACTGTGGGAACTGTCGGCCTGGGCCTTCGATGACTTCCTGCGTGCCAACAATGACCCAGCCCTCAACCGCCTGGCGGATGTGGACGGCCCGAAAATCTTCCCCCACGATCCCGGCACCCTGCCCAACCGTGAGGACGACCTGGCCGCGGGCATGGACGAATACGTGCGCATGGCCGAACGCGGCATTACCCCGTGGAACGAGATCAGCACGGTCCCCGATGGCCTGCGCGGTTTGGAACAGACCCGCCGCATCGACCTGGAAGACTGGATGGACACGCTCGGTCTCGACGCCGTGCTGTTCCCGACCGTGGCTGACGTAGGCCCGGCGGATGCTGACGTGAATGAAGCGTCGGCTGACATCGCCTGGAGCAACGGCGTGTGGGTCGCCAACGGCAACCTCGCCATCCGCCACCTGGGCGTACCGACCGTCACCGTGCCGATGGGCGTGATGGCCGACATCGGCATGCCGGTGGGGCTGACGTTTGCCGGACGGGCGTATGACGATTCGGCATTGCTGCGCTTTGCTTCTGCCTATGAAGCCACCGGCAGCAAACGCCTGGTTCCACCGCGTACACCCCCGCTGACAGCTGACTAAACGCGGTCAAACATGTGGGAGCGGGCTTGCTCGCGAATACGGTCCTTCAGCCACAAATAGGCTGACTGATCCACCGCTTTCGCGAGCAAGCCCGCTCCCACATTTTCGCCTGTGTTTCAGATCAGGCGATGTGGGGCACGGTAATCAACAGGATTGCCGCGCCATGGGTCAATGTCGCCGCCAACACCCCGTAGCGCATGCGCACCAGCGCGCACGCCAACCCTTCGATCAAGGTAAACAGCAACACTGGCCAGCCCAGCTGAGTCACACTCAAGGCCAGGAACCCATGGCAGGCCGCGAAGGCCACGCCACTGCCCAGTGCCGCACGCAACGGCGTGACATGTTGCTCCAGATAGCCCTGCAAGAACCCGCGAAACTCAGTACCGCCATGCCTTGAGTAATCATCGATGGCTCAACCGTGCGCCACCGCAATCATATCGATCTCCACCGCCGCCGATTTCGGCAACTGCATCACGCCAATCGAGGTGCGCGTATGCACTCCGGCAGCGCCGAGAATTTCGTGCAGCAAGTCCGACGCGCCGTTGGCCACTTCACTCTGCTGGTCAAAATCCTCGGCACTGCGCACATACACGGTGATGCGCAGGATTGCCTTGACCTGGTCCAGCGAACCCAAGGCCTGCTTGAGCAAACCCAGGCAGCGCAATGCACTGATACCGGCGGCGATTTGCGCCTGGGCCAAGGTCAAGGTGTCTCCGACCTTGCCCGGCAGCACGATGGCATCGCCGACCCGGGGAATCTGGCCACTGATGTACAGGTGGTTGGCGTCCCGGACCAGTGGCGTGTAGTTGCCACCGACTTTGAATTCATCCAGCTGATAGCCGAGACGTTGCTGGGCAGCCTGGTATTTTTCGTCGGGTGTCATGGGCGTGAATCCTCGTTTCGGCGTTGCCACTCGTCCACCACGTCGCCCAGAGTCTTGGGCACCTCGTTGCGGATCCAGGCCATGAACGGCCGGTCGAATTTGAACCCTGGGCCGCAGTGTTCACGCATGAAGCGGCGGACGTTTTGAGTGTTTTTGTAGTGTGGGGTTACCGGAGTGGCGCGGGTGAGCGTGTCGCTGTGCCAGTCAAAATCCATTTTCTCTCTCGGGCAGTGTCAGGTTTCGGCAGTAGCATAGCGATGTGCTACTTGCACAGGAAGCGAGGCATGATTAGATCGACGTGTTGAGACATCGTATAAGTTTCCGTGTGTTTTATAACGCCTTAAAGCCTAATCTTTTCAACATATTTCGAAATTTCACTTTCCTTCCCTACTCGAAATATTGCATGGTTGTACGACGACTTAAGCTGTCGTGCCAGCCCCCAACAACAATAAGGAAACACCCATGCAAAACGTCAAAGTGCTGATCGGTTTTCTGTGCCTGTTCACCGGTTATGTCGCAGCCGCGCCTGCCCCTGCCGAAAAGGATGTGGCCCAAGCGGTCGACCAACTGACCCAAGCCATGCTTCACCTGGACCTCAAGCAGCTTCACGCGCTGACCGCCGACAAGCTCACCTACGGCCACTCCAGCGGCAAGGTGCAGAACAAAGATCAATTCATCGCTGACCTGGAAACCCACACCAGCGCGTTCAAGACCCTGGAAATGCAAAACCAGACCATCACCCTGCAAGGCGACACCGCCCTGGTGCGCAACCACTTCCACGCCCTGGCGGTGAACAGCGGTGTCGAAGTGCCGACGGATATCGACAACTTCCAGGTGTGGCAGAAGCAGAAAGGCAAATGGCTGCTGATCGGGCGTCAGGCTTACAAGTACTGATGCCCAGCGGTGAGCCGCTGAAACCGGCTCACCACGCCACCACCTTGCGCACCTTGAGCAACGCTTCGCGCAGTGCCGACATCGGCACCGACCCCAAGGCCAACCGCAACGCATGCGGGACATGTCCCGAGACGGCAAACGGCTCGGCGGTGGACACTGAAATATTGTCGCGCTGCAAGGTCATGGCGACCTGATCGGCCCGGGCGTCTTCCGCCAACGGCAGCCATAGAAAATACGACGAGGGATGGCTGATGGTGGTCAGCCCTTTGAACACCTGAGCGGCCAAAGCCTGGCGTGCCTGGGCGTCCTCGCGCTTTTGCGCCTCAAGCTGTGCCACGGTGCCATCCTCCAGCCATGCCACCGCCATGGCGCTCATCACGCCGGGTACATTCCAGGTGGTGGCCATGATGGTCCGCTCCAGCGTCTTTACCGATTCCATCGGCGCCGCGACAAACCCCACGCGTAGGCCCGTCGCCACGCTTTTTGACAGCCCACCCACATACACCGTGCGCTCCGGCGCCAGCGTCGCCACCGGGGGCGGTGGGTCTTCAACGAGGAACGCGTAAGCCGCGTCTTCAATGATTACCAGATTGTGCTGACGGGCGATGGACACCAGCCGTTCGCGTTGGGTCAGATCCATCACCCAACCGAGGGGATTGTGCAGGGTCGGCATGCTGTATACGGCGCGCACCGGGCGCTTGCGACAAAGGTTTTGCAAGGCTTCCAGGTCCGGGCCGGTCGGCGTCACCGGGATCGCGACAATTTCCAGGTGCAGGGTTTCGGCCAGTACCTTGAAGCCCGAGTAGGTCAGCGCATCCACCGCGATCACATCCCCGGGCTTGAGCAACGCCATCAGCGTGACCGCCAAGCCGTGTTGGGCGCCGCTGACCAGCAGCACCTGGTCGGCCTCCACGCTCAATCCTCGGCTGAGCAAATGCCGTGCGAATGCAGCACGCTCATGCTGGCGCCCGGCATGGGGCTGGTAACGCAGCAGGGCTTCGAGGTCGCCGGATAACGCTAACTGGCGCAACGCCGTGCGCAACAGGTCTGCCTGGCCCGGCAACGAGGGGTAATTGAAGTTGAGGTCGAGCATCCCCGCCGCCACCGTCATCTGCCCACTGCCCTGCCCCGGTGGCAGCGAGATTTCGCGCACAAAGGTGCCACGCCCGGTCTCACCACTGACCAGCCCCATGGCCTCCAACTCGGTATAGACCCGACTGGCAGTGACCAGCGCCAGACCCTGTTCGGCAGCCAACTGGCGGTGAGTCGGCAGACGCGTACCGGGCGGCATCTTTCCGCTGCGGATGTCTGCGGCGAACCGGTCGACCAGGGATTTGTAGCGGGCGCGGGGCATAGGGATGTATCCATGACAATTCTTTGATTGTCTTAATGCTCCCCCCTAGGATGGCTCGCATGCAACCCCCCCTCTTATTCGGGCACACCCTCATGGAACGTACCTCTCGCCTCAACACCCTGGACACTGGCACCCAAGGCTGGATCAACGGCTTTATCGGCGTGGTGATTTTCAGCGGCTCATTGCCGGCCACGCGCCTGGCGGTGATGGAATTCGACCCGGTGTTCCTGACCATGATCCGCGCCGCCATCGCGGCCGTTTTGGGGGGAGTGCTGCTGTGGCTGTTCAAGGAGAAACGCCCCGCACGCGCTCAGTGGATGTCGGTGGCGGTCGTCGCCCTTGGCGTGGTGATCGGCTTCCCGCTGCTCACCGCCCTGGCGTTGCAATACGTGACCTCGGCCCACTCCATCGTGTTTATCGGCTTGCTGCCACTGGCCACTGCGGTCTTTGGCGTGCTGCGCGGCGGCGAACGCCCACGCCCGGTGTTCTGGCTGTTCTCGGTGCTCGGCAGCGCGCTGGTGATGGGTTATGCCTTGGCCCAGGGCCTGAGCGCCGCGCCGGCCGGCGACGTGCTGATGCTGCTGGCGGTATTGGCCTGCGGCCTGGGTTATGCCGAAGGCGCCAAGCTGTCGCGCAGCCTCGGCGGCTGGCAGGTGATCTGTTGGGCGCTGGTGGTGTCGCTTCCCGTGGTGCTGCCCTTGAGCCTGGTGCTGGCGCCGAGAACCTTCACCGGCATCAGCCTGCCAGCCTGGCTGAGCCTGGGCTATGTGTCGCTGTTCAGCATGCTCATCGGCTTCGTGTTCTGGTACCGCGGCCTGGCCCAGGGTGGCATCGCCGCCGTCGGCCAGTTGCAGTTGCTGCAACCGTTTTTCGGCCTGGCGCTGGCGGCAGGCCTGCTGCATGAGCAGGTCAGCCTGGGCATGGTGCTGGTGACGGTCGCGGTGATCGGCTGCGTGGCCGGCGCGAAGAAGTTCGCCCGTTAACGCTGCGGCGCGACCATCTTGAACTTGATGTTGATGTCATTGGACACCACGCTGTTGCCGGCCCACTCGCCCTCGCCAATCTTGAAATCGCCGCGCTTGAGGATGAACTCACCGTCGAACACACCAATGCCGCCCTGTTCCTTGAGCACCACGTCAACGTCCACCGGGCGCGTGGTGCCCTTGATGGTCAGGTGGCCGCTGATCATGTAGCGGTTGTCCCCCAGGGCCTTGACGCCGGTGGATTCGTACACGCCCACCGGGTAGGTCGCGGTATCGAACCAGGACGCGCGCTGCAGTTCGTCGTTGGCGTCCGGGCTGCCGGCGTCGATGCTGGCGAGCTGGATCTTGAGCAACGCATGCCCGGCTTCCGGCTGCTGCGTGTCGAAGTTCAAGGTGCCCTCGAAGTCGCTGAAGGTGCCGTATACGCGCTGCCCCAATTGCTGGTAGGTAAAGCTGATCTGGCTGGCGGTGCGGTTGACGTCCTTGTACTCCACCGCTTGTGCGCTGGCGCCATAGGCAAGGATCAAGGCCAGTACCGCGACCGGGGACATTCGTCGTTTCATGCAGCGCTCCGCTAGAGGTAAGGACACAGGGCGACACCAGGGATTTATTCCCATCCGGCGCCTGTCCTGCTAAACAGAGTAGACGCACACGCACCTATAAGGACTCTGCATGCACGCCCCTTCACTCCAGGATATTACCGCGCCGGAAGGCATTTGCTACGGCTGCGGCGGCAGCAACCCCCACGGCTTGCATATCAAGAGCCGCTGGGACGCGGACGGCCTCCACCTCGTCGCCGAGCACCTGCCCGAAGCCCAATACAGCGGCTGGCCCGACCTGGTCTACGGCGGCCTGATCGCCATGTTGGTGGACTGCCATTCCAACTGGACCGCCATGGCCTACCACTACCGCGCCGAACAGCGCGAACCCGGCAGCCTGCCGCGCATCGACTGCGTCACCGGCAACCTGGGCATCAAATTCATCAAGCCGACGCCAATGGGCGTCACCCTTACCCTGCGCGCACGGGTCGAGGGCGATGTGGGGCGCAAGACCCGCGTGATCTGCGAGGTGTACGCCGGTGACGTGCTCACCGCAGTGGGTGATTCGATCTTCGTGCGTGTCGACACCGGTCAACTGGCCGCCGCCGCCCATGGCCGTGAGGGCTGATCCTGGTCTACATTGACTGCCACCGCTAATCGAGGACTGCACCGATGACTCGTCTGACCGCGAAAGACTTTGCCCCCGAACTGCTGGAACTCTATGACGGCTACGCCCACGGAAAGATCAACCGCCGCGAATTTCTCGACCGCGCGGCGCTGTTCACCTTTGGTGGCCTCACCGCCTCCGCCCTGCTGGCGGCGCTGAGCCCCAACTACGCGCTGGCCGAACAGGTGAAATTCACCGACCCGGACATCGTCGCCGACTACATCACCTACCCCTCGCCCACAGGCAACGGCACCGTGCGCGGCTACCTCGTGCGCCCGGCCAAGGCCACAGGCAAATTGCCCGCAGTGGTGGTGGTTCACGAAAACCGCGGCCTCAACCCTTATATCGAAGACGTCGCCCGACGCCTGGCCAAGGCCGGCTTCATCGCCCTGGCGCCCGACGGCCTGACCTCGGTCGGCGGCTACCCCGGCAACGATGAAAAAGGCGTGGAACTGCAGCAGAAGGTCGACCCGACCAAGCTGATGAACGACTTCTTCGCCGCCATCGAATGGCTGATGCACCACGACAGCAGCACCGGCAAAGTCGGCATCACCGGCTTCTGCTACGGCGGCGGCGTGACCAATGCGGCCGCCGTGGCATACCCGGAACTGGGCGCAGCGGTGTCGTTCTATGGCCGCCAGCCAGAGGCCAAGGATGTGGCGCGAATCAAGGCGCCGATCATGCTGCACTACGGTGAGTTGGACACGCGGATCAATGAAGGCTGGCCGGCTTACGAGAAGGCGTTGAAGGCAGCCGGCACTCCCTATGAAGCGTATATCTACAAGGGCGCCAACCACGGCTTCCATAATGATTCGACGCCGCGTTATGACGAAGCGGCGGCGAATCTGGCGTGGGAGAGGACGCTGGGATGGTTCCGCAAATACCTCGTCTAGGGCGGAGTGCGGCCCGGTCGGGTACTGGATCACAACCGGCTCGGTCGTACATGCATTTCGCAAATGTCTGCTTGCTCATCCAGCCACTGCCTTCATGCTCCACGTTTTTATAAAAGGAGCGCTTGAAAATGCCCTGTGAAACCTGCCAAAGGCTGGGTGAGTCTGTTACATGGCTTGACTTCGGAATTAAAATCACCCGTTTGCCCGTCATACCGTTGTGCCCGAAGGAGCAAGATCTCTATCGGTTTTTTGTCGAGAGTCACCTGGTATGGAAGGTGGACCATTTAGACGCCTACGGTCAGTTCTGGCTGTGCGTGCAATATGATGAACAGCGATATGAGCTGCTTGCACCGCTTCCGGGCACCTATGAAAAAATCCTCTGCGACCCGCCCTATCCGGTGCCTAGGCATTGACGGTGTCGCGCAACCAGCCCTTGAATGCCAACATCGCCGAGGTCTCAGCCCGCGATTGCAGGCGGGTCAGCCAGTAGCTGCCGGTGGTAATGCCGACATCGAACGGTTGGCGGATGACGTCGCTCTCCAGTTGCCGCGAGAACATCATCGCCGGTGCCAACGCTACGCCCATGCCTTGCAAGGCTGCCTCCATCATCGCCAACGAAGAATCGAACACGATGCTGCGTGGCACCAGGGTATCGGCGGGCAACCCGGCGGCCTGGAACCACAGGCTCCACTCATCGGCGCGGTAGGAGCGCAACAAGGTGTGCTTCAACAGGTCGGAGGGTGCCTGCAGTTGCTCGGCGAGTTGTGGCACGCAGAGCACCGTCAGCGGCGCCTCCAGCAGTTCGCAGGCGTCCGTGCCGTGCCAGGCACCTGCGCCAAAGCGGATCGCATAGTCCAGGCCCTCGGCGGCAACGTCGACGCGGTTGTTGTGGGTGGACAGGCGCAGGTCGATAAAGGGATAACGGCGTTGGAAGTCCGTCAGGCGCGGCAGCAACCAGCCGACCGCGAAGGTGCCGACCGCCCCCACGGTGAGGACCTCGCGGTAGTGCCCCCCCTCAAACTGGCCGAGGGTATGGGCGATGCGGTCGAAGGACTCACGCAACACCGGCAATAAGGTTTCCCCTTCGCGCGTCAGCATAAGGCCCCGTGGCAGGCGCTTGAATAATGTGAGATTAAGTTGCGCCTCCAGGCTTTTCACCTGGTGGCTGACCGCCGCCTGGGTCACGCACAACTCGATGGCCGCCCGGGTAAAGCTCAGGTGGCGGGCGGAAGCCTCGAATGCGCGCAGGGCATTGAGGGGCAAATGTGAACGCAGCATGCTCAACCCTAGATTTTCTAATGGCAGCTGCAAGATATCATCGTTTGTCGAGGGCGGTGAATCCCACTAGATTTGCGACGCCTGCGCAGGCTCAAATCGTCAGTGCACCCTCTACATGGAAGCGAGTCACCATGAACACCAGCGTACGAAATTTCCTGTTTTCAGCCCTTTTTATCGGCTCCGGAACCTGCATGGCCGCCACCGACCTGCGCAAGGTCGTGGACAGTAGCGTCGAGCACCTGATGCAGCAGCAAGGCATCGCCGGCCTGTCAGTAGCCGTCGTAGACAAAGGCAAGGTGCAATACTTTAACTACGGAATCGCCAACAAGGACAACCAGCAACCCGTTACCCAAGACACATTGTTCGAGATCGGCTCGGTCAGCAAAACCTTTACCGCCACCCTGGGCGGCTACGCCGAGGCCAATAACAAGCTGAAGCTTTCGGACAAGGCCAGCCAGCATCTTGCAGCACTCAAGGGCAGCGCCTTTGACCGCATCAGCCTGCTGCAACTCGCCACCTACACCCCCGGCGGCCTGCCATTGCAGTTCCCGGACGCCGCTGACAGTGCCAACACCATGCTCGGCTATTTTCAGTATTGGAAACCCACCTACGCTCCGGGTGAGCAGCGTCTTTACTCCAACCCGAGCATTGGTCTGTTCGGCTACCTCAGCGCACAAAGCCTGGGCCAGCCGTTCCACAAGGCCATGGAAAAAACCCTGCTGCCCAAGTTGGGCCTGAACAACACCTACGTCAGCGTGCCTGCCGACAAAGCCGGCGCCTACGCCCAAGGCTATGACAAGGACCACAAACCTGTCCGCGTCGGCCCTGGCGCGCTGGACAGTGAGGCCTACGGCATCAAGACCAGTACTCAGGACCTGGCGCACTACGTGATAGTGAACATGCACCCACAAACCCTGGAGAAACCGCTGCAACAGGCCATCGCTACCACACACACCGGTTACTACAGGGTCAACGGTATGACCCAGGGCCTGGGCTGGGAGTACTACCCTTACCCGATCAAGCTGCAAGCGCTGATAGAGGGCAACTCCACGCCAATGGCAATGGAGCCGCACAAGGTGAAGTGGCTGAGTCCAGCCCAGGTGCAACCGGCAAACGTGCTGTACAACAAAACCGGCTCGACCCGTGGCTTTGGTGCCTACGTGGCGTACGTGCCAAGCAAGGATATCGGCGTGGTGATTCTAGCCAACAAGAACTACCCGAACGCGGAACGAGTGAAAGTGGCCCATGCGATCTTGAGTGCGTTGGACCACTAAGCACAGGCACAGATCAAATGTGGGAGCCGGGCTTGCCCGGCTCCCACAGGGTGTTGCAGGGTTGCAACTACATGCCGAGCCAGTGCGGCAGCGCCAGGGAGATAAACGGCAGGTAGGTGACCATGATCAGGAACACCAACAGAATCATCAGCCACGGCAGCGCCGCCCGAATGGTCTGCCCCAGCGTCAACCCGGTCACCGCCGAGGTCACGAACAGGTTCAATCCTACTGGCGGATGCACCAGGCCGATCTCCATGTTCACGACCATCACGATCCCCAGGTGAATCGGGTCGATGCCCAGTTTCATCGCAATCGGGAAGAAGATCGGCGCCAGGATCAACACGATGGCGGACGGTTCCATGAAGCTCCCCGCCACCAGCAGCACCACGTTGACCATGATCAGGAAACCAATCGGCGTCAGCCCTTCAGAGATCACCCACGCGGTGATTTCCTGGGGGATTTGCTCGGTGGTCAGCACATGGGCAAAGAGCATGGCGTTGGCGATGATAAACATCAGCATGATCGCCAGGCGCCCGGACTCCAGCAGCACCTTGGGGCAATCGCGCAGCTTCATGTCCTTGTAGACGAACAGCGCGACAAACGCCGAGTACACCGCCGCCACCGCTGCCGCTTCGGTCGGGGTGAACATGCCGCTGTAGATGCCGCCGAGGATGATCACCAGCAATAACAGGCCCCAGAAGGCGCGGCGTGCGCAGGTCAGCCACTCGCGAAAGGTCGCCCGTGGCTGGGCCGGCAGCTTCTTGATGCGCGCGACGATGTAGATCGCGATCATCAACATCAGCCCCAGCAGCAAGCCCGGAATCACGCCGGCCATGAACAGCTTGCCCACCGACGTTTCCGTCGCGGCCGAGTACACCACCATCACAATCGACGGCGGAATCAGGATGCCCAGCGTACCCGCGTTACAGATGATTCCGGCGCCGAATTCCTTCGGGTAACCGGAACGCACCATGCCCGCCACGGCAATCGAGCCCACCGCCGCCACCGTCGCCGGTGACGACCCCGACAATGCCGCAAACAGCATGCACGCCAGCACCGCCGCAATCGCCAGGCCACCGCGAATATGCCCGACACAGGCGTTGGCGAAGTCGATCAGGCGTTGCGCCACGCCACCGGTGGTCATGAACGCGCCGGACAGCAGGAAAAACGGAATCGCCAAAAAGGTGTAGGCGTCAGAGGTCTCGAACAGCTTGATCGCCAGGGAGCTCACCGAGTCCTGGCTGAACATCAGGATCGACACCGCGCCGGACAGGCCCAGGGAAATCGCGATGGGCACGCCCAGGAACATAAACACGAATAACAGCAAAAACAGACAGAGCACGGCCATCAGTGACGCTCCTCATGGCTGCCGGCCAACTTGCTGGCCTCACCGGCCTCGTCGGCCAGCCCCAACCCGACCTGACGGTGGGTAAAGATGCGGTAGAAAATTTCCAGGTAGCGGATAAACACCATGGCGAAACCGATGGGCACGATGATCACGATATCGCCCACATCAACGCCGTACTGGTCGAGGTCTTCGGCGCCGATATGCGCGCCCATCACCGCACTCACCCACTTGTAGCTGGCGACCATGAACAGCCCGGCGTAGGCCAGGCAGCACAGGCACGCGAGCATGCCGAGCACGCGCTGCACCGGGCGCTTGGTCAGCTTGACCAGTGCGTCCACGCCAAGGTGGCCGGCGGTGCGCACACCGTAGGAAATACCGAAGAAAATCAGCCAACCGAACATGGCCTTGGTCAGCGCCACGCTCCAGGTCATGTCCTGGGCCCAGGTCATGGTGTGATCGCCCAGGGCATTGAAGAAGTTGCTGCTGAAGGCCCACTTGTCGGCCAGGGCAAAGAACAGCGTGTAGATGTTGTTGAGCATGACGTAGACGAATGTCACCAGGGTCATGGCGGCCAGCAGGAAGGCGATAAAACCTTCCTCCAGGTGCTCCCAGACGCGCCTTAGCGTTTGCATGGCAAAACCTCGCGAAACTGGACGGGGGTATTCACAACAAGTCACTGACGAAACCGGATCAATGTGGGAGCTGGCTTGCCTGCGATGCGGGCAACTCGGTCTTTCAGCAACACCGAGGTGGTGCCATCGCGGGCAAGCCCGCTCCCACAGGCGTCGGGTTTGTTTCAGCAATCAATTACTGGTTGGAGGCGTCTGCCGCCTTGATCAGGTCAGCGCCGATTTCGCCCTCGAACTTCTGCCAAACCGGGCGCATGGCTTCGCGCCACAGCTGGCGTTGCTCCGGGGTCAGTTCGATGATTTCGCTGGTCTTGGCGTCGACGATCTTCTGCTTGGCCGACTGGTTCAGCGCCTCGGCCTGTTTGTTCACCTCGACGGTGACCTCGACCATGATCTGGTCCAGGGTGGTGCGGATATCCGGTGGCAGGCCGTTCCAGAACTTGGCGTTGGTGATCACCATGTAGTCGATCAGGCCATGGTTGGACTCGGTGAAGTACTTCTGCACCTCGTTGACCTTCTGGCTTTCATAGTTCGACCAAGTGTTCTCGGTGCCGTTGACGGTGCCGGTCTGCAGGCCTTGGTAGACCTCGGCAAAGCTCATCTTGCGTGGGTTGGCGCGGATCGCCTTGAACTGCTCTTCGAGCACGCTGGAAGCCTGCACGCGGAACTTCAGGCCACGGGCGTCCTTGGGTTCATGCAGTGCCTTGTTCGACGAGAGTTGCTTGAGGCCGTTGTGCCAATAGGCCAGGCCAAGGATGTTCTTGTCCTGCATCGACGTCAGCAGGTCTTTGCCCTGGGCGGCCTGGAAGCGGTCGACGGCGGCCAGGTCGTTGAACAGGAACGGCAGGTCATAGATCTGCACTTGCTTGGTGTATTGCTCGAACTTGGCCAGGGACGGTGCCAGCATCTGCACATCGCCCAGCAGCAGCGCTTCCATTTCCTTGCCGTCGCCGAACAGCGACGAGTTCGGGTACACCTCGACCTTGACCTTGCCCGGCAGGCGTTCCTCGGCGAGCTTCTTGAACAGCAGCGCGCCCTGGCCCTTGGGGGTGTTTTCGGCGACGACGTGGGCGAACTTGATGACAATCGGGTCCGCCGCCTGGGCCAGGCCTGCGGCAAATAAGGTGGCGGCGCACAGCAGCGCCCGTGAAAACTTGAGCATGGAAAATCACCTTCTTATTGTTGTGTTGTAGGGCAAGGTGCCTGATGTCGCGCGTGTAGTGAATTTCGATTTTTTGATACCTGCGTTCGGTCTGGACGAACGCCAATCTGAGCTACAACAGCGGTCCAATGTGGGAGCGGGCTTGCTCGCGAATGCGGAGCGTCAGTCAATTTATAGGTACCTGATAGACCGCATTCGCGAGCAAGCCCGCTCCCCCATTCTTAATTCGGTTTCTCCAGCTAGATAGAGGCGGCCAACAGCCGCTGTGCGCGCAGCAACACCGGCGCATCCACCATCTGCCCATCGATCTGGTAGGCCCCTGCCCCATGGGCGCCGGCGTCTACCACGCGTTGGGCCCAGGCCAGGTCCGCAGCGCTCGGCGCCAGCGCTTCATGGATCACCGCCACCTGCTTGGGATGGATACACAGGGCCCCCGCAAAGCCCATTTCATAGGCATGCCGGATCGAACGGCGCAGGCCCTCGGGGTCGTCGATGGCCGGGTGTACGCCGTCCAAGGGTGCGACCAGGCCCGCCGCGCGGGAATGCACGATCAGCGCCAGGCGCGCCTGGTCCAGGGCGAACTGGGCGGCCGGGGAGTTGCTGCTCAGGTTCAGGTCCAGCGCCAGGTCCAGCCCACCGAACGACAGGCGCTGCACCTGCGGCGCCTGGGCGATTTCGGCCACGGCCAACAAGCCGCGCGCGCTTTCGATGATCGGCCAGATCACTTTGCCACTAGCCGCCACCAACGCGACCTGGGCCGCGCTCTCGACCTTGGGCAGCAATACCCCCGCTACGTTCGAGTGGGCTTTGCAGAACGCCACATCCGCGAAATGCTCGGCATGCTCCGGCGCATTGATGCGCACCCACACCTGGGCGCTGGGGTTGGCCGTCAGGAACGCGCCAAGGTTGTCCCGCGCCTGGCGCTTGAGCGGTTCTTCGACCGCGTCTTCAAAATCCACGATCACTGCGTCGGCGCCACTGGCCAAGGCTTTGGAGAATCGCTCCGGTCGGCTACCGGGCACAAACAGCGCAGAGCGCACAAGAGGGTTTGGCATCACACAATTCCTTATTGTCACACCCGATGCAGGAGCTGGCTTGCCAGCGATGAGGCCCTTGAAATCAGTGCATGCTCAAGGCCGCCATCGCCGGCAAGCCGGTTCCTACAACGGGGTGCGGGGTCAGATAACGCCGCGGGTTTTCAGGTTCTCGATGGCTTCGGCGCTGAAGCCGAGACGGTCGAGAATGGCTTGGCTGTGCTGCCCCAACGCGGGCACGGCGTCCATGCGCGGGGTAAAGGCGGCATTGCGGGCCGGTGGCAGCAGTGACGGCAACGGCCCCGCCGGGCTATCGACTTCGCGCCAGCTGTCGCGGGCCTTGAGTTGCGGGTGGTCCCACACGCCGTGCATATCGTTGACACGCGCACTGGCGATCTGTGCGTCCTCCAGGCGCTGGATCACCGCTTCGGCGTCAAGCTGGGCAAAGCTGTCGACGATGATCTGGCGCAGCACCTCGCGGTTGGCCGAGCGTTTGAAGTTGGCGGAGAAACGCTCATCCGTCGCCAATGCCGGCGTGAGCAGCACCTTGTCGCAGAATGCCGCCCACTCGCGCTCGTTTTGCAGGCCCAGCATCACCGTGCCGCCGTCGCCGGTTGGAAACGGCCCATAGGGATAAATCGTCGAATGCGCAGCCCCGGCACGCGGTGGCTGGGGGGCGCCGTCGAACGCGTAGTACATCGGGTAGCCCATCCACTCCACCAGGCTTTCCAGCATGCTCACGTCGATGCGGCTGCCCTTGCCCGTCTTGCCACGCAACAGCAGCGCCGAGAGGATGCCGCTGTAGGCGTACATGCCCGCCGAGATGTCGGCGATGGAACAACCGGCCTTGGCCATCTGGTCTTCGCCGGGGCCGCCGGTCACCGAGAGAAAACCGCCCTCGCTCTGGATCAGCAGGTCGTAGGCCTTCTTTTTCTCGTAGGGCCCGCCTTCGCCGTAACCGGAGATATCGCAGACGATCAGGCGCGGAAAGCGCGCATGCAACGCCTCGAACGACAGGCCCATGCGGGCCGCGGCACCCGGCGCCAGGTTCTGCACCAGCACATCGGCGTCCGCCAGCAGGGTGTCGAGAATATCGCCCGCCGCGTCTTGCTTGAGGTCAAGCGTGAGGCTTTCCTTGGAGCGGTTGGTCCACACGAAATGCGAAGCAAGGCCGCGCACGCGCTCGTCGTAGCCACGGGCAAAGTCGCCGGCACCCGGGCGCTCGACCTTGATCACACGGGCGCCCAGGTCCGCCAACTGACGGGTGCAGAATGGCGCGGCAATCGCGTGTTCCAGGCTGACAACGGTGATGCCGTCCAACGGTCGTTGATGAGTCATGACAGTTCCTCAAAGCCAGCCGGTCATGGACGCGGCGTTGCGCAAGTCCCAGACCTTTTCGATCAATCCTTCGGCCTGGGCCGAGGTGCGTGCGCCGCTGAACCGGGTGAGACGCTGGAATTTATCCGCCAATTCTTCGCGGCTCAGGGTGTTGCCCGGATCGCCCTTGGGCTCGTCGATGGCGCCGTGCAGCGTGCGGCCATCGAGGGTGGTGACGGTGACGCGGCCAAGCCAGCGTTGTGGGTAGGCGCGGTCAACGTCGGGGTCGAGGGTCATGCTGACCTTGTCGCGAAAGCGCGAGACGGCCGGGTCGGTCAGTGCCTGCTCATGAAATTCCGTGAGTCCGGCCTTGCCATGCACAGCGATCAGGCCCAGCACCGTGCCCATGGAAAATTTGGCCTGGTGCACACTGGTCGGCACGGTCACCCGCCCCAGCACATCGATGGCGCCCTGGTGCACGCGCGTTTCCACCTGGGCGATGTCGGCAGCGGCAAGGCCTTCGCGTTGCATCAGATCCAACAACGCATCGGCGGCAGGATGGGTGTGGCGGCACGAAGCGTGGAACTTGAATGAGGTTTCCAGCAGCGCCCAGCGGCTGCCGAGGTCGGCAGACAACCGGCTCGGCTCGGCATCACTGGACATGCCTGCCGCCAAGCCCTGGTCGCCTTCAAGGATATTGCGCGCGCCGGTCAGCCCATCCGCCGTCAGGTAAGCGGCGAGCAAACCATCTGCTGCGGCCTTGGCCGTGTGCAGTTGCTTGGAGTCGGCGGCGTCGCGCAAGAACTCCCACAGCCCGGCGGCCTGGGTGCCGGCGCTGCCGAGCAGGTTGATGAACTGCTCTTCGTTGAAATCCAGCAACTTGCCCACGGCAACCGCCGCCGCCAACGTGCCAACGGTCGCGGTGGTGTGAAAGATGCGGTAGTGGGAGCGGCCCATGAATTCGCCGATACGGATACCGGCCTCATAGCCGGCCACCGAAGCCAGCAGCAAATCGCGACCGGATCTGCCGAGGTCCTGAGCCGCCGCCAGCGCCGCTGGAAACACCACGGTCGCCGGGTGCAATACGGAGCTGTTGTGCAGGTCATCCTGCTCCACCAAGTGGGACGAAGCGCCGTTGACCAGCGCGGCAAAATACGCGCTGGTGCTGGCGCCATTGACGATCACCTGCGCTGGGCCGCTGCTCGGGCCCATCTTCTGTGCATAGCGTTCGAACAATGGAATCGGGTGCGCGCCTTGGCTCGCCAGCGCCGACGCCAGCCAATCCAGATACAGGTCTTCGGTGCGCGCCAGCACCTCTTCAGGCAGTTGCGTGTCGTTCAACTCGGCAAGGAACCGACACAAGGCTTGGGTATGGCTCATGGTCGCGCCCTCAGAAGCTGCGTGGCAGTTCGAGCAAATGCTCGGCCACGTAGGACAGGATCAGGTTGGTGGAGATCGGCGCCACTTGGTACAGGCGCGTCTCGCGGAATTTGCGCTCCACGTCATATTCACAGGCAAACCCGAAGCCGCCGTGGGTTTGCAGGCAGGCATTGGCCGCCTCCCAGGACGCCTTGGCGGCCAGGTATTTGGCCATGTTCGCGCTCGCGCCGGCATTCTTGCCGCTGTCGTATTCCTCGCAGGCGCGCCAGCGCATCAGGTCCGCCGCCTCGATCTCGATATGCGCTTCGGCAATCGGGAACTGCACGCCCTGGTTCTGCCCGATGGGCCGGCCAAACACCACGCGGTCGCGGGCATAGGCGCTGGCCTTTTCAATGAACCAGCGACCGTCGCCGATGCATTCAGCGGCGATCAGCGTGCGTTCGGCGTTGAGGCCATCGAGGATATATTTGAAGCCCTTGCCTTCCTCGCCGATCAGGCTGTCCAACGGCAACTCCAGATTGTCGAAGAACAGCTCGTTGGTCTCGTGGTTGACCATGTTGGCGATGGGCTGCACGGTCAGGCCGTTGCCGATGGCTTCGCGCAGGTCCACCAGGAAAATCGACATGCCTTCGGACTTTTTCTTCACCTCGGCCAGTGGCGTGGTGCGCGCCAGCAGGATCATCAGGTCGGAATGCTGCACCCGCGAGATCCAGACTTTCTGGCCGTTGATCACGTATTTGTCGCCACGTTTGATCGCGGTGGTCTTGATCTTGGTGGTGTCGGTGCCGGTGGTGGGCTCGGTCACGCCCATGGACTGCAGGCGCAATTCGCCGCTGGCGAGCTTGGGCAGGTAGAAGCTTTTTTGCGCTTCGCTGCCATGGCGCAGCAAGGTGAACATGTTGTACATCTGGCCGTGCACGGTGCCGGAGTTGCCGCCGCAACGGTTCACTTCTTCGAGGATCACCGAGGCCTCGGCCAGGCCCAGGCCGGAACCGCCGTACGCTTCGGGGATCATCGCCGACAGCCAGCCAGCGTCAGTCAGCGCCTTGACGAAGGCTTCGGGAAAGCCTTTCTCTTCATCGATCTTGCGCCAGTAGGCTGCATCGAATTCTGCGCACAAGGCGCGCACGCCTTCGCGGATGGCATTGAGTTCTTCATTGTCATTGGGGTTCATGTAACGGCTCTCCGCCTGTTGTTCTTGGATTATTCGAAATGCACGTGGGCTTGCTGCGCCAGGCCATCGGCGTTGCCGGCCCACAGCTGTGCCACACCGGCTTCGGTCACGCGGCCGCCCACTTCAAAGGGTTGCGGCGCAATCAACGGGCGCACGCCGCGGTAGGCGAAACGGCGCAAGGTGGCGTCGGGGTGGGCACGGCAAAATGCGCGCAGGCTCAGAGTGGCGATCAGCGGGCCGTGCACCACCAGGCCTGAATAGCCTTCGGTGCCGGTCACATAGGGGTAGTCGTAGTGAATGCGGTGACCGTTGAACGTCACGGCGCTGTAGCGAAACAGCAGGGTTGACGTGGGTTCCACCGTTTCTCGCCATTCGCCCGGCTCCAGCGCCTCACCACTGCCTGGCTTGGGCGGTGTGGGTTCGCGGTAGACGATGTCCTGTTCTTCACGGATCGCCAGGCGGCCCTCCTGGGAGTAGTCGTGGCGCACGGTGACGAACAGCAGCGAGCCGGTGCGTCCGGTCTTTTCTTCCACTTGGGTGATGGTCGACACGCGGGTTGCCGCCTCACCGGCACGCAGCGCATGAATGAACTCAATACGCCCGCCGGCCCACATGCGATTGCGGTTGTCGGCCGGCGGCAGGAAACCGCCACGGGCCGGGTGACCGTCGGTGCCCAGGGCGGCTTCCGGCAGCGGGTCCTGGAAGAAACACCACTGCCACAGCGGCGGTATAGCCGCGCCATCCGCGGGCACTGCCTCGCCGAAGGTGGCGGCGATGCGTTTGAGCAGGTTATGGCTGAGGTGGTCGTGGGCGGTCTCGCTTCGGCCGATCCAATCGGTGGCGCTCATCGGGTGCAGGTCCTCGGGCAGTGAGTGTCTGCCCCGGATCATGCAAGCGCGTGCCCGTTCTGAGAATTTGCATTTCAATAAACCAGCGTTCGGTTATGCTGAACGCCGTCCTCTATTACAACCCTATTCCCTGGAGCTGGGTTGCCCGCGATAGCGGTGTGTCAAGATGACCGCTATCGCCGGCAAGCCGGCTCCCACAGGTCTTAAGAACGTCTGGGAGTCTTGCATGCACTTCGATCTGGCCGACCTGCGCCTGTTTATCCATATCGCCGAATCCCCCAGCCTGACCCAGGGCGCCAAGCGCGCGTTCCTCTCGCCGGCCGCCGCCAGTGCGCGAATCAAGGCCCTCGAAGGCCAGCTCGACACGCGCCTGCTGTACCGCGACAGCCGTGGCGTGGAAATCACCCCGGCCGGCGAGCGCTTGCTGCACCATGCGCGGCTGATCATGCGCCAGGTCGACTACCTAAAGAGCGAATTCACCCAGTACGGCGTGGACTCGGCCGGGCACATCCGCATCTTCGCCAACACCACGGCGGTCACCGAATTCTTGCCCGAAGTGCTGGCGGGGTTCCTGTCGCAACGTCCCGGCGTGACCGTCGACCTGCAGGAGCGCCTGTCCCGCGACATCGTACGCGGCGTGCTCGATGGCACCAGCGACATGGGCATTATTGCCGGGCCTGTGGAAGCGGCGGGTTTGCAGGTGCTGCATTTCAGCACGGATGAATTGGTGTTGATGGTGCCGGTCGGCCACCCGCTGGCGGAGCAAGCCTCGGTGACCCTGGAACAGACCCTCGCCTACCAGCATATCGGCCTGCATGAAGGCAGCACCTTGCTGAGCTTCTTGCGCGAACACGTCGAGCGGCTGGGCAAGCATTTGTCGCTGCGTATCCAGGTCTCGAGCTTCGAGGCGATCTGCCGGATGGTCGAGGCCGGCGTGGGCATTGGCATCATTCCGGAGTCCGCCGCTGTGCGCCACAGCCGCACCATGCAATTGGTCGCGGTGAAGCTTGACGAGCCCTGGGCGATTCGCGAACGCAGCATCCTGGTGCGGGAGCTGGAGGCGTTGCCCGGCACCATTCGTGCGTTGATCGCCACGTTGATGCCGCAAAGCGCCTAAGCTGATCAGTCACCTTACCAAAGGAGTCAGCCCATGCAGCTTGAAGGTTCCTGCCATTGCGGCGCCGTGACGTTCAGCCTCGACAGCGCCCACCCCTACCCGTACCAGCGTTGCTACTGCTCGATCTGTCGCAAGACCCAGGGCGGTGGCGGTTATGCGATCAACCTCGCCGGCGATACCCAAAGCCTGAAGGTGCGCGGGCGCAAACTCATTTCGATCTACCACGCCAGGCTCAAGCCCGAAGGCGCCAGCCGTGCCCATGCAAGCACTGCCGAACGGCACTTCTGTTCGCAATGCGGCAGCGCCTTGTGGTTGTTCAGCCCGGAGTGGCCGGAGTTGATCCACCCGTTTGCCTCGGCCATCGACACGCCGTTGCCGGTGCCGCCGGAGCATACGCACCTGATGCTGGGGTCGAAGGCGCCGTGGGTGGAGGTCACGGTGCGCAAGGGTGACCTGCAGTTCGAGGAGTACCCTGAAGAGTCTATCGCCCAATGGCATGAACGTAACGGCCTGAGCCGTTAACAGTCTTTGACAGTTTCTCGACAAAGCTGCCAAAGACCGCTGGGCGTTGCGCCCCTAGCATTCGAGCATCCAAACCACCTGCCGGGTGCTCTTCATGCTTCGCACATTGCGCGGTATTCCGTTGCTCGGTTGCCTGTTGGGCAGCCTTGGCTGCCACGGGCAACCCCCTGCCCCGCCGCCGATCCCCAAGGGCGACTACAGCGCGATCATCCGCTACCTGCAAACCCGGATTCCCCGCGACATGGCCCAGGCCAATGTGCCCGGTTTGTCGATTGCCCTGGTCAACGGCCAGGAGTTGATCTGGGCCCGTGGGTTCGGCATGGCCGACAAAGCCCTGGGCCTGCCGGTAACGCCGAACACCGCCTTCCGTGCCGGTGCGATCTCCAAGCTGCTCACCGCCAGCGCTGCCCTGCAACTGGTTGAACAGCAGCGGCTGGCACTGGATGCCCCGATCCAGCAGACCTTGCGCGAGTTCTATGTGCGCTCGCGCTTCCACACCGACCAGCAGGCCGCTGACCGTGACATCACCTTGCGGCGCCTGCTCAGCCATCAATCCGGCTTGCCCAGTGAACACCTGCGCGACCTGCGCAACAGCTTCGCCATGGGGCAGATGCCCATGCGCGTGTCCGGCGTTTGGCTGAGCACACCGCCTGGCACGCAGGTGGCGTATTCCAACCTGGGTTATGCGCTGGTGGGCGCAGCTATCGAGCGCAGCAGTGGCAAGGACTTTGAAACCCAGTTGCAACACAGTTTGCTCAAGCCACTGGAGATGCACCACACGAGTTTTGTCGGCACCGCCGCGCAAGTAGGCTATCGCGCCCAGGGCTATCAGGAGGGCATCGCCAGCACCGATGCACAGGTGCGCGACCTGGCCGCCGGTGGCGCGTGGGCCAGCCCCAAGGACCTCAGCCATTACGTGCAGATGCTGTTCGGCGAAGGCCTGTACAAGGGCGATCGGGTGATGGCCCGTCGTTCCATCGATGAAATGTTCACCCAGCAGAACACCGGCAACGCCCTCGACTTCGATTGCCAGATCGGCCTGGCGTGGTTCCTGGCGCCGTGCGGTGACGAGCCGATCGGCCCTGGGATTCGTACCTACCAGCACAGCGGCGGCGGCGATGACTTTGCCGCGCAACTGACCCTGCTGCCCGACCAGCAACTGGCGGTGATCATCATGGCCAACGACAGCAATGCCGAAGACCTGGTCGCCACACTGGCCACCGACACCCTGCGCCTAATGCTCCAGGCCCACACCGGCGAGCCCGTGTGCAGCGACGACTGCCAGGCGCCCCGCCATGGGCTCAAGTTGCGCCAGGTGCCGGCCGCCATCGACCGCCAGCGCCTGGCCGGGTTCTACGCGACTGCCTGGGGCGTGTTCCGCATTCGCGATGACGCCAATCGGCTGCACGGCGAACTCGCCGGCTATGACTTCGAGCTACTGCGTGACGATCACGGCTGGCTGCGTGCGCAAAAAAAGGTCCTGGGTTTCTGGCTCAAGGACCTCGGTGAACTCGGCCGCATACAACTCGACGTGATCACCGTGCAAGGCCGGCAGATGCTCACCGCGCGCAGCCACGGGCAGCGCATCGCCATCGGTGAACGCATCCAGCCACCGCCGCTGCCCATGGCCTGGGCCGACACCGTCGGCACTTACCAAGTGCTCAACACCCATGAACCCGACGCGCCGTTGAGCGGCATCAGCGTGCGCCTGGAAGACGGCTTCCTGGTGATCCGCGGCCAACTGCATGACGAACCGCTGACCGACTACATCCTGCTGCCCGTGGACAATGCCCACGCCGTACTCGCCGGCAACGGCTATGGCCTGGGCGACACCGTCAGCCGCCAAGTCAACGGCCTGAGCGCCTCGGGCTACTCCTTCAAACGCACCCATCCACCCCTGAGTTTCTAACCCCCATGAAAACCCTGATGCCCTCCAAACACCTCTGCCTGTCCATCACCTCACTGTGCTTGCTCGCAGGCGCCAACCCAGTGCTGGCAGAGGACTGGACCTACACCCTCAAGGCCGGCGTGGCCAACCTGCCACGCTACAGCGGCAGCGACGAACGGATGACCGCGCCCATTTTCGGCGGGGCCGTCGTCAGCCCATGGGGAATCTTCCTCGACACCGACAAAGGCCTGGGCTGGGGCTACGAAGGCAATGCCTTGAGCTTCAGTGCTTACGTCGGCGCCAGCGCCTCACGCAAGGATAAGAACGAGTCAATGCACGCCGGCTCCAAGCGCCTCAAGGGCATGGGCGAAATCAAGTCACGCCCGCAAGTGGGCGTGAGTGCCAGCTACAACCTCGGCAGCGCAATTGTCGGCGCCACCCTGGAACATGCACTCAAGGAAGATGACCACAAAGACAGTGGCAAGGCGTTCACCCATTTGGAACTGAGCCTGGGCACGAACCTTTACGAAGGCCGCTACGGCTCCGTGGATGCCAGCCTCAGCAGCCATTTTGGCGACCGCGACTACCTGCAGACCTGGTATGGCGTCACCACCGGCCAAGCCGCCCGCAGCCGCTTCAAAGCCTACAAGGCTGGCGCCGGCAACATCAGCAACGGCCTGAACCTGTCGTGGAGCCTGCCCATCAGCGAACACACCCAGTTCTCGACCTTGCTGGACGTACAATACCTGGCGGACGAAGCCGGCAAGAGCCCCATTGTGGAGCGACGGTTGCAGACCTCAGTGATGGGCGTTTTGGAATACACCTTCTGACCGGGTAACCCAATCAAACACTGTAGGTGCTGGCTTGCCAGCACCTACAAAACCGCGTACCCACCGGTACCCACGATGCGAAGCGAGCCGCTCTTGCTCTCGCTCTTGCTCTTGCTCTTGCTCTTGCTCTTGCTCTTGCTCTTGCTCTTGCTCTTGCTCTTGCTCTTGCTTTTGATCTTAGGCGCCCCGTCAAACACGCTGGCCGAAATTCGACAGGGATTTGGGGGGTAAACCGGCAGGGATGCCGGTTTAGCCGCCCCGCGCCATGGATGGCGCGTGGCGGCGGCCCCCCAAATCACTGTCGGATTACGGGCACACCGAGCCTAGGCGAGGTGCCGAGTGTTGGGGCAAGAGCCCTTTGGTTACTTTGGGGCTCTTTTCCAAAGTGACCCGCCGTAAGGGCGGAACCAATAGAAGCCTTTACCTAAATAACGGATATGTACCCGATCAGATCCAGCATCCAGGTCGGCTGTCAGGCCGCCTTCGCAGGCAAGCCAGCTCCCACATTTGGATCGCGGGGCGACAGTTAGATTGTGGTCGGCTGTTAGGTCGCCATCGCTGGCAAGCCAGCTCCTACAGTTAGATCGCGGGGTGATAGTTAGATTGTGGTCGGCAGTCGGGCCGCTTTCGCAGGCAAGCCAGCTCCCACATTTTTAGATCGCGGGGGGACAGTTGGAGAGTGGCCGGCAGTCAGGCCGCCTTCGCAGGCAAGCCAGCTCCCACATTTTTAGATCGCGGGGCAACAGTTAGAGAGTGATCGGCAGTCAGGCCGCCTTCGCAGCAAGCCAGCGCCTACAGTGACTCGGCATACGCCCAAGTCATCCGAAACGACGCCCCACCCCATTCCGAATCCAGCACCTGCACCTGGCCGCCATGCCACTGCGACACCCGCTGCACCAACGCCAAACCCAGCCCAAAGCCACCCGTGCGACGATCACGGCTAGCGTCCAAACGCATAAAGGGCTGGAAGATCTTCGCACGGCCTTCCTCCGGCACACCCGGCCCGTCGTCACACACCCGCACTTCATAGCCACTGCCAAACTTGACCAACGACACTTCGACGCGGCGGTCGGCATAGCGAATAGCATTGCGCAACAGGTTGATCACCGCACGTGCCATAAAGCGCGGTTCGATCTGGATAAAATCCACCTCGCACGTGCGCAACGACAGCTGGATACCCGCCGCCTCGGCCTCCAGGGCCACGCTGCCAATCACACTGTCAAGCCAACTGTGGGCCTCGATGCGCTCGCGGGTGACCTGGGTGGCGCCGCGCTCCAGGCTGGCGTAGGTGAGCAGTTCGGACACCATTTCTTCCAGCTCACCCAGGTCGGCGTACATGTCGGCGATCAATTCGCCGCGCTGACGCGGGTCGGTTTGTTGCTTGAGCTGGTCGAGCTCGAACGACAGCCGCGCAATCGGCGTGCGCAGTTCGTGGGACACGGCGTTGGTGAGTTCACGCTGGTTGGCGATCAGGCTTTCGATGCGCTCGGCCATCTGGTTGAAGTGCCCGGCCAGTTCGCGCACGGTGGAGCGGCGTGGCAGCAGGATGCGCGAACTCAGGTCGTTGTCACCGAACCGTTGCGCCGCCAGGCGAATATGCTCCAGGTCGCGCCAATGCGGGCGCACCCAGAAATACAGCACGATCGCCAGGCTCAGCCCCAGCAGGCTGTAGGCCCACAGGTACAGCCATTTGGGTTCTTCGGGCAGCTTGATATTAAGCAGTTGCGGGCCGCCATCGATATTGGCGATGAACTCCATGAAGTCGCCCCGCACCACCAACTGCCCGGCCGCCAGCAACTGTTGCTCACGCTGATCAAGCGCAAGTTCATCGCGCTGCACCAGCTTGAGGTGCAGGCCGTAATGGGGTTGCAGCTCGGCCAGGCGTGCCTGACGGGCGTCACCCAGCAAGGGCCGCAACTGCTCGACCAAACCATAGGCCGGCCCGCGCAAGGCTTCGCGGTTATAGGTTTCATTGGCTTCGGGCAGCAGCTCGTCGAAGGTGTAGTTGACCAGCCAGATCGCCCCCGCCAGGCCCAGCGCCAGGATGATGTACAGGCGGATATAGAGCCTCAGCATCTATGCCTCCCACGCGAATGGGTTGAACAGGTAGCCCTTGCCCCAGATGGTCTTGATGCACACCGGCTCGCGGGGGTTGTCGTTGAGTTTGCCGCGCAGCTTGCTGATGTACACATCGACGCTGCGGTTGAGCCCGTCGAAAGCGATGCCGCGCATGCGGTTGAGGATGTCATCGCGGGACAGGATCGTCCCCGAGTTGCTCGCCAGCAGCCACAGCAACTCAAACTCCATGGTGGTGAGGTCGATGGTGTCCTCCCCCAGGCTGACCACCCGGCAACTGCGATCGATGGCCAGCCGCCCGAAGACCAACGACCCGCGCACGGTCGGCTCCGGGGCCTGGCGCCGTTGCAGGGCGCGCAGGCGGGCCAGCAGAACCGGCGGCTTGATCGGCTTGATCACATAGTCGTCGGCCCCGGACTCCAGGCCGAGGATATGGTCCAGGTCGTCTTCCTTGGCCGTAAGGATCACGATCGGCGTGTCGGACACTGCGCGAATCCCTCGGCACACATGCAGGCCGCTCTGGCCGGGCAGCATCAAGTCGAGCACGACGATCTTCGGCTTGACGTCCAGGAACGCGGCCAGGGCTTCGTCGCCCCGGTGCTCCACGCGCACCTCGAAACCATGCTGCGACAGGAAGTGCGCAATCAGCCCCGCCAGTTTTTCGTCGTCCTCAACGAGCAACACCTTGCCCAGTCCCAGGTTTTCCATAAGTTCTCAGTGTGCAGACGCGGATTGAAGAGCGGGCATTATAGGTGGCAAGCTGGGCAACTAAAGTAGTTGGCCAGCACCGGCCGACGAAGCTTCATGCTTTTAAGAGTTTTTAACAAATAACCTGCAATCTTTAACGCCATGTACAGGGAGTTGTATGCGCAAGGATTACCTGGCGTTTTTTGTTTCGCTGTTCCTGTCGCGGCTGGCGGACCAGATTCTACTGTTTATCGTGCCGCTGATCGTATTCCAGACTACCCAGAGCGTTGCGTGGGCCGGGCTGGCGTTCTTTGTCGAGTCGCTGCCCCGCTACCTGGCGTTCCCGGTGTGCGGCGCGTTGTGCGACAAGTTCGCGCCGGTGCGCATCCTGCATATCAGCCAGGTTTACCGCGCGCTGGCGTGTGTACTGGCGGTCGCCTTGTATGGCGTGTTTGACGGTATCCACTGGATCGTGCTGCTGTCGGCCCTGTGCGGGGTGCTGACGACCCAGGGCATCATGGCGCGGGAAGTGCTGATGCCGCATATCTTCGAGCAGTACAGCTATGCCAAGACCCTCTCCTATTCACAGATCGCCGACCAGAGCGGGCTGGTGCTGGGGCCTCTGGTGGCGGCGTTGATGCTTGAAGTATGGGCCTGGCACTGGGTAGTGCTGGGGGTGGCCGTGCTGTTCTTACTGGCCGACCTGGCGATGCGGATATGGCAACGCTCCAGCACGGTCAGCCTGGAGACCTTCGAGCAGCACCGGGATATCTGGCTGCGTCCGCTGAAGGTTGCTATTGGCCATATCCGTAGCCTGCCGGAGTTGAAACGGGTCATTACCTTGGCTGTGGGCGTGAACCTGATCATCGGCGTCACGCTGGCCACGTCTGCGGCGATGGTGACCGGCCAGTTTGCACAGGACAAGGACACCTACGCCCTGCTGCAGGCAGCCGGCGCACTGGTGACGATCGGGATTCTGTTTTACCTGGCGCGGGCGGGCCTGCCCTTGAAGGTGCTGGGCGGCGTGTCGTATTCGATGATCGGCGTGGGTGCAGTGATCATGGCGGCCAGCCCCGGCGTGTGGTTGTACGCTGTGGGTTTCCTGCTGGTCACCGGCTTTGACAAGATGTTCAACGTCTACCTGCGCAGCACCCGTCAGCGCGTGATCCCCGTGCAGGACTTTGGCAAGACCGTGGGCGTGATCACCCTGCTCAACAACCTGCCGCAACCCTTGGCAGGCCTGGCAGTTGCGCTGCTGGCGGCGCCGTTGGGCACGCAGTCGGTGATCCTGCTGCTGGCCGGAATCACCGCGTTGCTAGGCGTGGCCGTCGCCTCAGGCTGGCACGCCACTGTGAAAGCGGAACTCGATGTCGGGTGACTCGATCAGTTCCTGCTCCGCCGCCCTCACCCGCTCGATCACCTGGGCGATGTCCTTGGCGTCACCGTACTGGTACGCCAACTTCAGGTAGCCCTGGAAGTGCCGGGCCTCGCTTTTCAACAGGCCAAAGTAAAACTTGCCGAGTTCTTCGTCCAAATGCGGCACTAGCGCTTCGAAACGCTCGCAACTGCGCGCTTCGATAAAGGCGCCGACCACCAGGGTGTCCACCAGCTTCACCGGCTCGTGGCTGCGCACCACTTTGCGCAAACCGGAGGCATAACGCCCGGCGTGCAGTTGGCGCAGTTCGACTTTGCGCTTTTTCATCAGGCGCATGACCTGTTCATGGTGCACCAGCTCTTCGCGGGCCAGACGCGACATCATGTTGATCAGGTCGACATGGCCGTGGTACTTGGCGATCAGGCTCAAGGCGGTGCTGGCGGCTTTGAATTCGCAGTTCTTGTGGTCGATCAGCAGGGTGTCCTGATCGGCCAGCGCGGCCTGGACCCAGGCGTCAGGGGTGCGGCAACCGAGGAATTCGTGGATTTCTGGCAGGTTCATCGGGCTCACGGGCAAAAGGATCACAAAAGGCCGGCGATTATACCGACCCCGCCGCAGACCACCAGCCACCGGCCTTGATGTGCATCAACATGACGTGCGCCAGCCAGCAACTATAGTTGTTCCAGGCCCACCCTTTTTGGAGATCCCGACCATGCAAGCCATCCGCAGCATCCTGGTGGTCATTGAGCCCGAGCATTCGGAAAGCCTGGCCCTCAAGCGTGCCAAGCTGATCGCCGGGGTCACCGGCGCGCACCTGCATTTGCTGGTCTGCGACAAGAAGCACGAGCACTCGGCGCTGCTGGCCCTGCTGAAGTCGGGCTTGCAGGAAGACGGCTACAGCGTCAGCACCGAGCAGGCGTGGAATGACAGCCTGCATGAAACCATAATCGACGTGCAGCAAGCCGAAGGCTGTGGGCTGGTGATCAAACAGCACTTTCCAGACAGCCCGCTGAAAAAAGCCCTGCTCACGCCCGCCGACTGGAAATTGCTGCGCTACTGCCCGACGGCAGTGCTGCTGGTGAAGACGGCGACGCCGTGGATGGGCGGCGTGATCCTCGCGGCGATCGATGTGGGCAACACCGATGGCGAGCACCGCTCCCTGCACAATTCGATCATTGACCATGGCTTTGATATCGCCAGCCTGGCCAAGGCGCAGTTGCACGTGATCAGCGCCCATCCGTCGCCGATGTTGTCGGCAGCGGACCCGACGTTCCAGCTCAAGGAAACCATCGAGGCGCGCTACCGCGAGCAATGCAAGGCGTTCCAGGCCGAGTTCGATGTGGACGACTCGCACCTGCATATCGAGGAAGGCCCGGCGGACGTGCTGATCCCCTTCGCGGCGCATAAATGGCAAGCGGCGGTGACGATCATCGGCACCGTCGCGCGCACCGGGATTTCCGGGGCGCTGATCGGCAATACGGCGGAGGTGATACTGGATGCCGTGGAGAGTGACGTGCTGGTGCTAAAGCCACAGACGCTGATAGATCACTTGGAAGAACTGGCTACCAAGCCCTGATAGCAAACCTTGCGGCAATGAAGATCTCCTGTGGGAGCGGGCTTGCTCGCGAATGCGGTGGTTCAGTTATTGATGATGTAACTGATAGACCGCATTCGCGAGCAAGCCCGCTCCCACATTTGGATGTGTGTTTTTAGCCTGTAAACGCATCCTTGAGGAAGCTTGGCGCGATATAACGCTGGTAATGCGCCTCGGACAGGATAAAGAACTCCCGATCAATGGCATCGCGCAGGTCCGGCAAGGGCCAGTGGCGGAACTCCGGAAGCAACACCATGCCGTAGGCCTCCAGGTTGTTGATCACCCGTGCCCCACGAGCGATCAACTGGTAGGCCCAGCAGTACTCGGACTGGTGCGGCACGAAGCGGATCTTGCGCTGTTCCAACTGGCCGCGCAGGGTCTTGGGGTCGAAAACCTCCAGTTTGCCGGCCATTACCTGCACCAACAGCTGCTCCAAGCGCAGCCAGACCGCACGTTTTTCCTCTTCGTTATAGCCATTCCACTGGATCACTTCGTGGTGGAAACGCTTGCAGCCACGGCACACGAGATCGCCATAGACCGTGGAGCACAGGCCGACGCAGGGGGTCTTGATGGTTTGGTTGGACATGGGCAACGGCACGCAAATCAGCGAAACAATGCGCCATGTTAGCCCTTTGTCTAACCTTCATCACCCTGCAAACTTGGCGAGGCAACTTACCTTTAGAAATTTTTTGCCGTAGAATCATCCGGCCTTGTAAGGCGCCAATAATCCGCTGGAAGCTGTTTTCAAAGCGTCACGAGCACAGTCGTTCCTTCAGAACGGTGTTGGCGATGGTCAATGACTCGGTAGGTCAATGCCCTCGCCAACCCTCATCAGCTCCGTTCTGCAGGCGTAAAACTTTGAAAGCAGCTTCTGTGAGGAATGCCGGCAGCGCTGGCTTTGCGGCCCAAAAAGCCCCCGAGCGCATGCGTGCCGTTCATTTCTGGATGAGCGTCCCGTGGGACCACTGATGAGGGTAATAACTGTGCTTGAAGCCTACCGCAAACATATCGAAGAGCGTGCAGCCCTGGGTATTGTTCCCCAGCCGCTTAACGCCGAACAAACCGCAGGCCTGGTCGAGCTGCTGAAAAATCCTCCGGCTGGCGAAGAAGAATTCCTCGTTGACCTGATCACCAACCGCATTCCACCAGGCGTTGACGAAGCTGCCTACGTCAAGGCCGGTTTCCTGTCTGCCCTGGCCAAGGGCGAAGCCACTTCCCCCCTGATCGACAAGAAACGCGCCGTTGAACTGCTTGGCACCATGCAAGGCGGCTACAACATCGTGACCCTGGTCGAGCTGCTGGACGACGCCACACTGGCACCTGTCGCCGCTGCCCAACTCAAGCACACCCTGCTGATGTTCGATGCGTTCCACGACGTGGCTGAAAAAGCCCGTAACGGCAACGAGCACGCCAAAGCCGTGATCCAGTCCTGGGCTGACGGCGAGTGGTTCCGCAACCGCCCTACCCTGGCCGACAAGATCAGCCTGCGCGTCTTCAAGGTCACTGGCGAAACCAACACCGACGACCTGTCCCCTGCGCCTGACGCCTGGTCCCGTCCAGACATCCCGCTGCACGCCCTGGCCATGCTGAAAATGGCCCGTGAAGGCATCGTGCCGGACGAGCAAGGCAAGACCGGCCCGATGAAGCAGATCGAAGAAATGCGCGGCCAAGGCTTCCCGATCGCCTACGTCGGTGACGTGGTCGGTACCGGTTCCTCGCGTAAATCCGCGACCAACTCCGTGCTGTGGTTCTTCGGCGACGACGTGCCCTACGTGCCGAACAAGCGCGCTGGCGGCTTCTGCTTCGGCAGCAAGATCGCTCCAATCTTCTACAACACCATGGAAGATGCGGGCGCACTGCCAATCGAGTTCGACGTCAGCAACATGAACATGGGCGACGTGATCGACCTGTACCCGCACGCAGGCAAAGTCTGCAAGCACGGTACCGACGAAGTCATCACCACCTTCGAAATGAAGACCCCGGTGCTGTTGGACGAAGTCCGCGCCGGCGGCCGTATCCCGCTGATCATCGGCCGTGGCCTGACCGACAAGGCGCGTGCCGAACTGGGCCTGGGCCCAACCGACCTGTTCAAGCTGCCAGAAGCACCTGTCGACACCGGCAAAGGCTTCACCCTGGCACAGAAAATGGTCGGCAAGGCCTGCGGCCTGCCAGAAGGCAAAGGCGTTCGTCCTGGCACCTACTGCGAACCGAAGATGACCACCGTCGGTTCCCAGGACACCACCGGTCCTATGACCCGTGACGAACTGAAAGACCTGGCGTGCCTGGGCTTCTCGACCGACCTGGTGATGCAGTCGTTCTGCCACACCGCGGCCTATCCAAAGCCGATCGACGTGACCACCCACCACACCCTGCCTGACTTCATCATGACCCGTGGCGGTGTATCGCTGCGTCCAGGCGACGGCATCATCCACAGCTGGCTGAACCGCATGCTGCTGCCGGACACCGTGGGTACCGGTGGTGACTCCCACACCCGTTTCCCGATGGGCATCTCGTTCCCGGCCGGTTCTGGCCTGGTCGCGTTCGCCGCAGCCACTGGCGTCATGCCATTGGACATGCCGGAATCGATCCTGGTGCGCTTCAAAGGCAAGATGAAACCTGGCATCACCCTGCGTGACCTGGTTCATGCCATTCCTTACTACGCGATCCAATCGGGTCTGCTGACCGTAGAGAAGAAAGGCAAGAAGAACGCCTTCTCCGGCCGCATCCTGGAAATCGAAGGCCTGAACGACCTGACGCTGGAACAGGCTTTCGAGCTGTCCGACGCCTCGGCTGAACGTTCGGCTGCCGGTTGCACCATCAAGCTGTCGAAAGAGTCGATCACCGAGTACCTGAACTCCAACATCACCCTGCTGCGCTGGATGATCGGCGAAGGCTACGGTGACCCGCGCACCCTGGAACGTCGCGCCCAAGCGATGGAAGCCTGGGTCAAGAACCCTGAGCTGATGGAAGCCGATGCCGACGCGGAATACGCTGAAATCATCGAGATCGACCTGGCCGAGATCAACGAGCCGATCCTCTGCGCACCGAACGACCCGGACGATGCCCGTCTGCTGTCGAGCGTTGCTGGCGAGAAGATCGACGAAGTGTTCATCGGTTCGTGCATGACCAACATCGGTCACTTCCGCGCTGCCGGTAAGCTGCTGGAGCAGGTCAAGGGTCAGCTGCCAACCCGTCTGTGGCTGTCGCCGCCGACCAAGATGGACGCTCACCAGTTGACCGAGGAAGGCTACTACGGCATCTACGGCAAGGCTGGCGCGCGCATGGAAATGCCGGGCTGCTCGCTGTGCATGGGTAACCAGGCACGTGTAGAGCCGAATTCGACCGTGGTATCGACGTCGACCCGTAACTTCCCGAACCGTCTGGGTGACGGCGCTAACGTCTACCTGGCTTCGGCCGAGCTGGCGGCAGTGGCTTCTACCCTGGGTCGCCTGCCGACCGTCGAAGAGTACATGGGCTACGCGGCGAAACTGGACACCATGGCCAGTGACGTTTATCGCTACCTGAACTTCGACCAGATTGCTGAGTTCCGCAAGATCGCAGCTAGCGCCAACATTCCGGTGATTCAAGCCTAAGGTGTTGATGTGAAGAGGCGCCGCGTATCGTGAGGTACGCGGCGTTTTTTTATGCCTGGGATATGGGTGAGACCGGGTACATATCCGTTATTTGGGTAACGGCTGGTATTGGTTCCGCCCTTACGGCGGGTCACTTTGGAAAAGAGCCGGAATGCCGGCCCAGCCCAAAGTAACCAAAGGGCTCTTGCCCCAACACTCGGTACCTCGCCTAGGCTCGGTATGCCCGTAATCCGACAGTGATTTGGGGGGCCGCCGCCACGCGCCATCCATGGCGCGGGGCGGCTAAACCGGCATCCCTGCCGGTTTACCCCCCAAATCCCTGCCGAATTCCGGCCAGCGTGTTTAATGGGGCGCCTAAGATCAAAATCAAAAACAGAGCCAGAGCCAGAGCCAGAGCCGTTTGATATCTGCCTGATGTAGGAGATCTAAATTGTGGGAGCGGGCTTGCTCGCGAAAGCGGTGGATCAGTTAGAGATGTAATTGCTGACGCACCGCTTTCGCGAGCAAGCCCGCTCCCACATTTGGACCGAGACCAGCTTCCAGAAGCCGGTCGGCCACCAGGCCGCCGCGCTTTTGCTTTTGATCTTCGGCGCCCCGTCAAACACGCTGGCCGAACGCAGGCTTGAATCCGTGGGTAACCCGGCAGGACGCCGGGTTAGCCGTCCTGGGCCAAGGATGGCCCATGACGGCGGCCCACGGATTCAAGCCGGAGTGAGGGCACACCGAGCCTAAGCGAGGTGCCGAGTGTTGGGGCGAAGCGTTTTTGGTTACTTTTGGCGCTCTTCCAAAAGTGACCCGCTGTAAGAGCGGAACCAATTTTAGCCGTTACCGCAGCAACGGATATGCACACCGAACCACCGCTATCGCAGTGAAGCTAGCCCCGCACAGCCTCAAGCAAAAAACGAATAAACCACCGCACTGATCGCCACCAACCCCACCGCCGTGACAAACACATTGGACGCCTGCCCACGGTACTTGGCCATAGCCGGCACCTTACGGATGGCATACATCGGCATCAGAAACAGGATCGAAGCAATGATCGGACCACCCAGCGCCTCAATCATGCCGAGAATGCTTGGGTTCAACGTCGCAACGATCCAGCACACCACCAGCATGAACGCGGCCGTCATGCGGTCCAGACGCTTGGCACTCGGGCGACGACCAGTCTTAAGCACCAGCCCCTTGAGACCTTCACTCGCACCGATGTAATGCCCCAGGAACGACTTGGCAATCGCCACAAACGCGATCAACGGCGCTGCAAACTCGATGGTCGGATTATTGAAGTGGTTGGCCAGGTACGACAGGATCGACAGGTTCTGCGCCTTCGCTTCGGCCAACTGCGCCGGCGACAGGGTCAGCACGCAACTGAACACAAAGAACAGCACCATCGCCACCATCAACAGGTGCGCGCGGGAGAGGATCTGCGAGCTGCGCTCATCAGCGTGGATCCCATACTGGCGCTTCTGGTCAACCGCAAAGGCCGAGATGATCGGCGAATGGTTGAACGAGAACACCATCACCGGAATCGCCAGCCACAGGGTATTGAGCAGCGCGGACGGCGCCGGCACCACGCTGGCGGTGCTGAGGATGCCGCCGTTCCAGTGCGGGATCAGGTACACCGCCAGGAACAGCAAGGCGACGATAAACGGATACACCATCAGGCTCATGGCCTTGACGATCACTTGCTCACCGCAACGCACCACGGCCAGCAGGCCGAGGATCAGCACGAATGACAGGATCGCCCGTGGCGGCGGCATGATGTGCAGCTGGTGCTCCATGAAACTGCCGACCGTGTTGGTCAACGCCACGCTGTAGATCAGCAGGATCGGGAAGATTGCAAAGAAGTACAGCAGCGTGATCAGCGCACCGGCCGTGATGCCGAAGTGTTCTTCCACTACGTCGGTAATGTCGGAGCCTTCACGGCCGGACAAAACGAAGCGGGTCAGGCCACGGTGAGCAAAGAACGTCATCGGGAATGCCAGCAGCGCGAGGATCACCAGTGGCCAGAAGCCTCCCAGGCCCGCGTTGATCGGCAAGAACAGCGTGCCGGCGCCAATGGCGGTGCCGAACAGGCCAAGCATCCAGGTGGTGTCCTGGCGGCTCCAGCTCGTGAGGGTTGCAGGTGTCGTTGCATAGCGTTCGTCGACGCTATTGGCCTGATCATTCATCCGGTCGGATCTCCGCATTTACACGGCCGGGACGAGTCAGAAAAACCTGACAGGCAGCGCCCCGACCATAGAAGGGGCCGGATTGTCCGGGATTCTTCTGAATAAGCAAAGACTTAGCTGAGGAACGGTGGTGCGTTACAGGCACGCAGGGGCACCTGTACACAGCGGGTTTCGCGGCATGCGGCGGAATGTCGAATATACATTCCCGCACAAATCTATTTTAGAATCGCGCTCAAACCTGTAGTTTGAGCCCAGCGCCCACCGTTATCCAGAGAGCCCCGCCATGCCTCGCGTTTCCCGCAAACAAGCTGAACTCAACCGCGAAATCATCGTCGAGGCCGCCACGCATCTGTTCCGCGAACGCGGACTGCACGGTATCAGCCTGTCGGACGTGATGGCCGCCGCCGGCCTGACCCACGGTGGCTTTTACGGGCATTTCGACTCCAAGGAAGCCCTGGCCACCGAGGCCTGCCAACAGGCGTTCGAGGTCGCGAACCTGGGCTGGCAGGCCAAGATCGACCGCAGCGAAGACCAACAGGCCGCCCGCCAGGCGGTGCTGGGGCCTTATTTGACCGCCTCCCACCGTGACAATCCCGGCGACGGCTGCCCAGTGTCGGCCTTTGCCCCGGACATGTGCCATGAACCCGCCGAGACGGCTTTGCAGCACACCTTTATAGAAGGCGTGGAAAAGTCGCTGGAGATCTTCGCGCAGCTGGAGGACGGAGATCGTCAAACCCTGCTGGCCCAATACGCGATGATGGTCGGCGCAGTAACCCTGGCGCGTGCGACACGGGGCAATAGCCTGTCGGATGAATTCCTGGTGGCTGCACGAAATGCCCTTTTGCCCGTTGACAGCCCTTCGCCCGTCCCAGCATGATCGGGCCATGAACTTTATCCAGCTCGCCCTCACCCGTACCACCACCACGACCGCTTACGGCGGGTCGCGCGGTGGCTGTGGGTGCATGAGCTAGACACTTCACAGATTCAACCCAAGGCCCCGCCAGCAATGGACGGGGCCTTTTTATTGCTCCGCCCGCTGGCAATCACAAGGAGCAACACCATGGCTGACGCCCTGCTGATCATCGACATGCAAAACGGCCTGTACGATGGCCCGGAAAAGCCCTTCGAGCGCGAACGCGTACTCGCCACACTCAACCAACTGATCGGACGCGCGCGCGCTGCCGGCGCCCCGATCTTCGTGGCCCGCCACACCGGACCGGCAGGTTCGCCGATTGAAGCCGGTAGCCCGCTCTGGCAGCTGTGGCCTGCGCTGCAGGTGGACGAATCCCGCGACCGCCTGTTCAACAAGACCCGCCCCAGCTGCTTCCTCGGCACGGAGCTGGAGCAGCAGTTGAGAGCGGCGCAGGTCAAGGAGTTGGTGATCGCCGGCATGAAAACCCAGTTCTGCATCGACACCACCTGCCGGGTCGCCGTGGAACTGGGTTTTTCCGTGGTACTGCCAGAAGACGGCCATACCTGCATGGACACACCGGCGCTGAAGGCCAAGGCAATTATCGAGCATCACAATGCGACCCTGTCCGGAGCGTTTGTGAAGCTCACAAGCGCCGACGAGATCCGCTTTTGAGCGATCAAATACGGCATACTCCTCCCCTCAAACCCTTCAGGAAGAGCCTTCCGATGACCGCTACTGTTCTGGTCCTGGTTGAAACCATCAACGAATACCTGCCCATCATCGAGAGCAATGACTTTCATGTGATCCTGGCGCCGACACCGGCCGAACGCGCTGAAGCGATCAAGGCCCATGGCAGCCAGATCAAGGCGGTGCTGACCCGTGGCCCGCTGGGTTTGTACGCCGAGGAAATCGCCGCGCTGCCCCTGCTGGAGATCATCTGCGTGATTGGTGCCGGCTACGAGCACGTCGACCTGCAGGCCGCCAGCAATCGCGGGATCGTGGTCACCAACGGCGCCGGGGTGAATGCGCCGTCGGTGGCCGATCACGCCATGGCGTTGCTGCTGGCGCTGGTGCGCGGCATCCCGCAGACCGACGCCGCCGTGCGCCGCAGTGAATGGCCCAAGGTGATGCGCCCGTCCCTGGGCGGCAAGCAACTGGGCATCCTCGGGCTGGGTGCCGTCGGCCTGGAAATCGCCAAGCGCGCGTCCCTGGGCTTCGGCATGGAGGTGAGTTACCACAACCGCCAGCCACGCGATGATGTGGACTACACCTACTGCGCAACTGCGGTGGAACTGGCGCGCACCTCGGACTTCCTGATCCTGGCCACACCCGGCGGCGCCAGCACCCGTCACCTGATCGATCGCCACGCCCTGGATGCCCTGGGGCCCAATGGCTACCTGGTGAACATCGGCCGTGGCAGCGTGGTAGTCACCGCCGATCTGGTGGCCGCCCTGGAGCAGCGCCGCATCGGGGGCGCGGCGCTGGATGTGTTCGATGACGAGCCGAAGGTGCCCGACGCTCTCAAGACGCTCAGCAACACCGTGCTGACCTCCCATGTTGCCGGCCTGTCGCCGGAAGCCGCCCACGACACCGTGCAGCGCGTGGCCGACAACCTGGTGGAATACTTCGCCGGCCGCCCAGTCCTCACGCCGGTCGCATTGCCCCCGCCCACTAAATGACCGATCAGGCACGCTGATTATCGCCCAACACGCTAACCTATTAAGCCGCCCCGACCTTGTCGCTGGGCGGCTGCGCGCATTAGATTAGGAAATAGTCCGAGGCCTTTAGAATAAGCAGAAGGGATAAGCATGGCGCTGAACGACCAATCCACCCAGATTCGCCCTGGCGAAGAACTTGATGCCAGCCTGATCGATCCCTACCTCAAGGCCCATATCCCGGGCCTGACCGGCACGCCCACGATCAGCCAGTTTCCCGGTGGCGCGTCCAACCTGACCTATCTGCTGGAATACCCGGGCCAGGAGTTCGTGCTGCGTCGCCCACCTTTCGGCCACAAGGCCAAGTCCGCCCATGACATGGGTCGCGAGTACCGCATTCTCAATCAGCTCAAAGACGGCTTCCCGTATTGCCCCAAGGCCTATGTGCATTGCACGGATGAGTCGGTGATCGGCGCCGAGTTCTACGTGATGGAGCGCGTCAACGGCATCATCCTGCGCTCCGACCTGCCGGCCGAACTGGGCCTGGACGCGAGCAAGACCGAGGCGTTGTGCAAAAGCTTCATCGATAAGTTCGTGGAACTGCACCAGGTGGACTACAGCGCCTGCGGCCTGGCGGACCTGGGCAAACCCGAAGGCTACGTGGAACGCCAGATCCGTGGCTGGAGCGACCGCTACGAAAAAGCCCTGACCCCCGACGCCCCGCGCTGGGATGCCGTACGCGCCTGGCTCAATGACAAAATGCCCGCCGACCATCCGACGTCGAGCATCGTGCACAACGACTACCGCTTCGATAACGTGATCCTCGACCCGCACAACCCGATGCAGATCATCGGCGTGCTGGACTGGGAGCTGACCACCCTCGGCGACCCGCTGATGGACCTGGGCAACACCCTCGCCTATTGGATAGAAGCGGCCGACCCCGCGCCGGTGCAACTGATGCGTCGTCAGCCGAGCAACGCGCCGGGCATGCTCACCCGCCGTGAGTTTGTCGACTACTACGCTGAACGCTCGGGCATCCAGATCGACAACTTCGACTTCTACTACACCTACGGCCTGTTCCGCCTGGCCGGTATCGTGCAGCAGATCTACTACCGCTTCTTCCATGGCCAGACCCAGGACAAACGCTTTGCGCAGTTCATCCACATGAACACGCTGCTGGAGCAGATGAGCCTGAACGTCATCAGCAAATCCGCGCTCTGATCGCCTACAACAAGGAACCGCTATGTCCAAGACCAACCTGTTCGACCTCGACGGCAAGATCGCTTTTGTCTCCGGCGCCAGCCGTGGCATCGGCGAAGCCATCGCCAAGTTGCTGGCCCAGCAAGGCGCTCATGTGATCGTCTCCAGTCGCAAGCTGGAAGGCTGCCAGCACGTGGCCGACGCGATCATCGCCGACGGCGGCAAAGCGACTGCCGTGGCCTGCCATATCGGTGAAATGGAACAGATCACCCAAGTGTTCGCCGGTATCCGCGAGCAGTTCGGACGCCTGGATATCCTGGTCAACAACGCGGCGACCAACCCGCAGTTCTGCAACGTGCTGGACACCGACCTCGGTGCGTTCCAGAAGACCGTTGATGTGAATATCCGGGGCTATTTCTTCATGTCCGTGGAAGCCGGCAAGCTGATGCGCGAGAACGGTGGCGGCAGCATCATCAACGTCGCGTCGATCAACGGGATCTCCCCCGGTGTATTCCAGGGCATCTACTCGGTGACCAAGGCCGCCGTGATTAACATGACCAAGGTATTCGCCAAGGAATGCGCGGCGTTCGGCATTCGTTGCAACGCCCTGCTGCCTGGCTTGACCGACACCAAGTTCGCCTCGGCGCTGGTGAAGAATGACGCGATCCTGAAAATGGCCCTGGCGCAAATCCCGCTCAAGCGCGTGGCCGACCCGAGCGAAATGGCCGGCGCGGTGCTGTTCCTGGCCAGCGATGCGTCGAGCTACACCACCGGTGTGTCGCTGAACGTGGACGGCGGCTTCCTTTCCTGATCAAGCATTCGGCGGTTGTTGCCGAAAGCTCACTGCCAGGCGGTTCCAGCCACTGATGCTGGACACCGCCATGGTCAGGTCTACCAGTTCCTGCTCGCTGAACTCCACCCGTACGGCGGCGAACAGTTCATCCGACACCACCGAGGTCGGCAGTGTCGCGACCGATTCGCTCCAGGCCAACGCGGCCTTTTCCCGCGCCGTGAAGAATGGCGAATCCCGCCAGACGCATAACGCGAACAAACGTCGCTCGGTCTCGCCGCGCTGATGTGCCGCCATCGAGTGCATATCCGTACAGAAACCACAGTGGTTGAGTTGCGAGACACGGATCTTGATCAGTTCAAGCAAAGGCTTTTCGATGGACAAACCGAAGGTCGTCGCCTCCAGCATCAGCATGCCTTTGAGCGCCAGCGGTGAGGCGGTGTAGTAATCCAGGCGGGGTTCCATTGGGGTTGCTCTCTGGCGGTAGGTTCAACGACAGTCCAGCCTAGAACCCACAGGGCACACGCCCTATAGCCAATCGGCCGGTTTATGCAGAGACCATTTTGAGCCAGCCGCGCACGCGCGTACGCTTGGCGCAAAGTAAACGCTCGGAATAAGACATGGAACTGCACGTTGTGATCAACGGCCGTAAGGATCTGGCCGAACAGTTGTACCAACAGTTACGTGAAGCCATTGGCTCCGGGCGCCTGGCCGCCGGTGCGCAACTGCCGCCCAGCCGCCTGCTCGCCGAGCAACTGGGTGTGTCGCGCAAGACCGTGTCGGACACCTATGCCACCCTGACCTACGAGGGATTGCTGATCGGCAAGACCGGTCGCGGCACCTTCGTCAACGCCCGTGCGCCACAGACCGAACGCCTGCAAACCGCCACCGACCTGGCCTGCGCCGCCAATCTGGCGAAGTGGCAATCACTGCCCTCCCCCATGCGTCATCCCACCCGCGACAGCACGCTGCGCTACGAATTTATCGGCGGCGCCACCAGCCGCAACCAGTTCCCTCAGGATGAATGGCGACGCTGTACCCAGGACGCCCTGCGGCGCATCGCCCAGAACAGTGGCTTCTACAGTCAGCCCGAAGGCCTGCCGGCACTGCGCAGTGCCATCGCCGGGCATATCGCGTTTTCGCGCGGGGTCAACTGCCGTGACAGCGACATCGTGGTCACCAACGGCGCGCAGCAGGCGCTGGACCTGATCGCCCGTGTGGTACTGGAACCGGGCAGCATCGTCGCCATGGAAGACCCCGGTTACAGCCCCGCGCGCCAATTGTTCATGGCGATGGGCGCCAGCGTCGCGAGCGTGCCAGTGGATGAACACGGCATTCGGGTGGACCTGATTCCCGACGGTACACAGCTGATCTACGTGACGCCTTCCCACCAATTCCCACTCGGCATGCCCATGAGCGTGCCACGCCGCCAAGCCTTGCTGGCCCGGGCGTTTGAGCTGGGCGCGATCATCATCGAGGACGACTACGACAGCGAATTCCGCTACGAGGGCCGGCCCACCGACTCGCTGCAAAGCATGGACACCCGCGGCGTGGTCACCTACGTCGGCACCTTCTCGAAAACCTTGCTGCCCGAGTTGCGCCTGGGTTATGCGGTGCTGCCGCCGGCCATTTATGGCGCAGTGCTCAAGGCCAAGCAACTCACCGACCAGCACAGCTCGACGCTGCCGCAATGGGCCTTGGCCAAGTTCATCAGCGAGGGCTACCTGCTCAAACATATCCGCCGCTGCCACACGGTCTACGCCGGGCGCCGTGAACGCATCCTGCAGCGCTTGGCAGGTGACCTGTCGCCATGGTTCGAAGCGGTGCCAACCGTGGCCGGGTTTCACATGGCCGCACTGTGCAAAGTACCGGTGAACATCCCGTTGCTCATGGAACTGGCGCGCCAGGTGGAAGTGGGCTTGTATCCCCTGGACGTGTTCTTTCACGATGCGGCGGTCCGCCCAGGCTTGATCATCGGCTTCGGCGCCATCGAGACCCTCGATATCGACCCGGCGTTGGACAAGGTCCGCGATATCCTCCAGCAGATTGGCTAGTGGATTTTCCAGCCGATTGGTCATTGGTCCTGTCACTCCCAGGCACTAGCCTGTGCACTGACACCCGACCTCGGAGACCCTCGTCATGCCAGCCTGTGCCTGCAACACTGTCCATGTCCGTGCGGCGGCCGGGCGCTCAAGTGAACTGGGCGAGCGCCTGCAGCAGATAGCCAACGCCGTGCGCACCGCCCCTGGCTGCCTGGACTACGCCGTGCAACGCCACCCGCTGGACCCCGACCTCTGGACCGTCAGCGGCCGTTGGACCAGTGCCGAACAGCTCGTCGCGCACTTCCGGTTGCCGGCCCTGCAAGGGTTTATCGAATTGACCGGCGAACACCTGGCGCGCCGCCTGGATTTCGACCACTGAGGCATTGGTCTCCTGCTCTTTGCCGGGATTGGTCATTGGTCACCCAGGCACGGCGGCGTAGGGTGAAGCGGTCTCGAACTACTCGGAAACCTCGCCATGAAACGACTGCTCGCCGCCTCGCTGATGCTCGCCTCGCTCAGTGCCTTTGCCCACGAACCGGTGTACAACCAGGAGTCGATCAAGGTGCTGCAAGAACATGCCTTGACCAACGTCCCCGGCAAGAAAACCATCATGCTCACCGTCGACTATGCCCCCGGCCAGGCCACCGTACCCCACAGCCACACCGGCACCGCCGTGGCCTACGTGCTGGAAGGCGCGATCACCTCGCGGGTGAATGATGAGAAAGCAAAAACCTACAAGGTCGGTGAATCGTTCTACGAACCGGCAGGTTCGCGGCACTTCGAATCGAGCAATGCCAGCCAGACCAAACCGGCCAAGTTGCTGGTGGTGATCGTCCTGGATGACAAGGCGCAAGTGCTCACGCCCCTGCCTAAACAATAAAACCCTATAGGCCAAGCTTGCCGGTGATAGGGGATTAACATTCAACCCTTTCGCTGAATGACAAACCGCCATCGCCGGCAAGCCAGCTCCCACATTTGAATCGCGGGCACCGTTAGACAGTGGTCGGCTGCCAGGCCAGCTGCTACAGGTCCAGCCACGTAGGGTCAGTCATTCAGGGACGCTTGAACTGACGGCGCAACTGCTCAACCCGCTCACGACAGGCACACCCTTCAAGGTGATCATTGACCATCCCCATCGCCTGCATCAATGCATACATCGTGGTCGGCCCCACAAACGTCCAACCACGCTTCTTCAACGCTTTGGATAACCGCACCGACGCTGGTGACGTTGGATTCCCCGTCCAATAAGCCAGGTCCACCACAGCCGGACGCTCCTCATCACCTGGCTCAAACGCCCACAACCAGCGCGCCAGCGAACCGGTCTCATCCACCAACTCACACGCCCGGCGCGCATTGTTGATGGTGGAGACGATCTTGGCCCGATTGCGCACGATGCCCGGGTCCTGCATCAGCCGCTCGATCTGCGCGTCGCCATACTGCGCCACCCGGCGAAAATCAAATCCGTCGAACGCCGCGCGGAACTGCTCGCGCTTACGCAAAATGGTGATCCAGGCCATGCCGGCCTGAAAGCCCTCCAGGCAGATCTTCTCGTACAGCTGGATATCGTCCGCCACCGGCACGCCCCACTCCGCGTCGTGATAACGCGGGTATTCCGGCGCCGCCGTGCGCCAAGTGCAGTGGGTGTGCCCGCTGTCGTCAGTGGTCAGTCCTGGTACGTCCATCCATCACCTCATGTGCCGAGCGGCGGATGATAAGCGAAAAAAATTCCAACCCGCCAACCGCTCAAGCATCGCCTTTACCGACCAACTGGTCAGACCGGGACCTGCCAACCGTCAAATAATTGCTTGTGATTTCAAAAATACCGGGCGTAGACTGGCCCCGCACTGGACTTACCGGTATGACCACAACAATTAAGCCCTGGAACCACCAGGGCACCGAATAGAGATCCCTCCCATGCTCAGATGGTGCTCGCGTTCGATTTTCCTGCAAGTCGTGATTGGCCTGATGCTCGGCATAATCTGCGGCCTGGCCCTTCCCGAATTCTCCTCGCAACTCAAACCCCTGGGTGACGGCTTTATCAAGCTGATCAAGATGCTGATCGGCCTGATCGTTTTCTGCGTGGTGGTCAGTGGCATTTCCGGCGCCGGCGACTTGAAGAAAGTCGGGCGTATCGGCCTCAAGTCGGTGATCTACTTTGAGGTCCTGACCACCGTCGCGCTGGTGATCGGCCTGGTCATGGCCTTCAGCACCGGTATCGGCCAAGGCGCCAATATCCATCTGGAGCAGTTGTCATCGGCGGGCCTGAATGAACTGGCCGACAAGGGCCAGCACATCCGTGGCACCAGCCAGTTCCTGATGGATCTGATCCCCAACTCGGTGATCGGCGCCTTTGCCGATAACAACGTGTTGCAAGTGCTGCTGTTCTCGGTGCTGTTCGGCAGTGCGTTGAACCTGGTGGGCGAAGCCGCCTCGGGCATCTCGCGGCTGATCAATGAACTGAGCCATGTGATCTTCCGCATCATGGGCATGATCGTGCGCCTCGCTCCCATCGGTGTGTTCGGCGCGATTGCGTTTACAACCAGCACCTATGGCCTGGATTCCCTGCAACACCTGGGCAGCCTGGTGGGATTGTTCTACCTGACCTGCTTTGCCTTCGTCGGGCTGATCCTCGGCCTGGTAATGCGTCTGTCGGGCCTGCGCATGCTGCCTTTGCTCAAATACCTGCGCGAAGAGCTGCTGATCGTGATGGGCACCGCCTCCTCCGACGCCGTGCTGCCACAGATCATGCGTAAACTTGAACATCTGGGCATCGGCAGCTCCACCGTGGGTCTGGTGATCCCAACGGGGTATTCGTTCAACCTCGACGGGTTCTCCATCTACCTGACCCTGGCCATCGTGTTTATCGCCAACGCCACCGGCACGCCGCTGTCGATGACTGATCTGATGACCATCCTGCTGGTATCGCTGATCACCTCCAAAGGCGCCCACGGCATACCCGGCTCGGCCCTGGTGATTCTGGCGGCGACGCTCACGGCGATTCCGGCGATCCCGGTGGTGGGCCTGGTGCTGGTGCTGGCGGTGGATTGGTTCATGGGCATCGGTCGTGCATTGACTAACCTGATCGGCAACTGTGTGGCAACCGTGGCCATTGCGCGCTGGGAGAAAGATATCGATATCCAGCGGGCCAACAAGGTGCTCGACGGCCAGCAAGGGTATGCCTTCCAGGCCAAGAAACCGGTATTGCCCGCGCACCAAGAGTTCTGACCGATTTCATGAGCGACACCGTTCAAATGTGGGAGCGGGCTTGCTCGCGAAAGCGCTGGGTCAGTCACAGATGTATTGACTGAATAACCGCATTCGCCAGCAAGCCCGCTCCCACAGTTAAGAGTCGCCATGCTCGCTAATGTATTCGCAACATAAAGGAGAGGTAGACGTGATCAGCACCTCAACCGTCGTCAATTCAGTCGTCGAAAAACTGCGCGCCGCCCTGGCGCGGGGTCAGTGGCGCCGTGGCGAAATGCTCCCCGGCCAACGCGAACTGGCCGAACAGATGGGCATCAGCCGGCCCAGCCTACGTGAAGCGGTGATCGTGCTCGAGACGCTTGGCCTGGTGCGCTCCATGCCCGGCAAAGGTGTGGTCGTATTGGAGACCAGCGTCAGCGAGCCACAGCCCAGTGACGCCGTGGCCGACGCCAGCCTGGAAGATATTCTGCAACTGCGCTACACCCTCGAACCCTTCATTGTCGGCCTGGTAGCCCAGTCCATCAGCAGCAAGGAAGTCGGCCAACTGCGCCTGACCCTGATGGACATGCGCGAAGCCCTCGACGCAGGTGACGCAGAGGCCGGAATGAATGCCTACATCGGTTTTCACGAAGAACTGTTCGCCCTCACCTCCAACCCGATCTTCCAGAACGTGGTGCAACAGACCAGCAACGCCCTCAAGCAAAGCGCCCAGGTACTGCGCAACTCGCCAGAACACCTGGCCGAGCGCCTGCAGGAAAACGAAGCCGTGGTGCGCGCCATCCGCAACAAGAACAGTGCCCTGGCCAGTGCCGAGATGCGTCGGCACATTCTTCAGGAAGGCCTGCGCATGGGGATTCGCTTGAACATTCCGGATGACCATCTGGGTAGCTGAATGACTGGAGACTGGCCATGACCGCTCACGCGCTGCAACGCGACCCCATACTCCCTGCCCTGCGCCTGGTCGCCGGCAGGAAGCCTTCGGTGGATGACATCTACCCGCGGCTGTTCGACGCCATTCTCGAGCAACGCATTGCGCCCTCCAGCCGTTTTACCGAAGAAGGCCTGGGCGAAACCTTCGGCGTGAGCCGCAGCGTGATCCGGCGGGTGCTGGCCAAGCTGTCCCATCAGCAAGTGATCATCCTGCGCCCCAACCAGCGCGCCCAGGTGGCAGCGCCGGATGCACAGCAGGCCCGGCAGATTCTGGAAGCGCGCAGGATGACCGAAGTCACCGTGGTGCAGTTGGCCTGTGCCCAGGCAACACCCCTGCAATTACGCCAATTGCGCGAGCTGATTGCCCGCGAGCGCGACTGTATCGAGCGAGATCAGCGTGGGCCGGCGATTCGCCTGTCCGGGGAATTTCATCTGCAACTGGCCGCCATGGCGGGCAATGCTCCCCTGGCACAGTTCCTCAACAGCCTGGTGCCGCTGACGTCGTTGATCATTGCCCAATACGAAGCGAAAGCCTGCACGTATTGCGCGTGGCAGGAGCATGTGGCGATTGTGGAGGCGGTGGAGCGGCGTGACTCAACGACCGCGGTGAACCTCATGATGCAGCACTTGGATCATCTGGAAAGCAGATTCGTAAAACACCACTGCACCTAAGTGAATGCAGGTCAAAACGTGCCCTTCAGTGTTTGATAAATAGCGTTCCAACAAAAAGCCCCCGCATCTCACGATGCGGGGGCTTTTGTTTTACCGAGGGATTACGCCGGTTGCAGCACCGACTGTCCACTCAACGCCAGGTCCAGCAGCTCGCGGTTGGCCACCGCGTACATGGCGTAGTCCGTGCCGACCGCAGCACGGATTTCCACCATCATCGCCACCCAACGCTCGGCCATGTCCTTGTGCTGCTCAAGCCACAGGGCCACGCGGGCTTCCATGTCTTGTGGCGCGTCGGCCATTTGCAGGACGGAGATGGTAATCGCGCGTTGCTGCCAGTCCACGTCGTCGCGGAAGGCTTCGCGGGCCTGGGCCTGCCAGTTGTTGGCCACTGGCAGGTCGCTGATCTGCTGCAGGTACCACGGCAGGTCCAGGGCGCTGCCGACGGCGAAGTAGGCCTTGGCCACTTCGGCGGCGTCATGCCCGGTGACGTCAGCGGCCTCGATGATCGGCAGCAAGGTGTACAGGTGGGTAGTGCCTGCAACCATGCGCGCCAACAGCTCCGGCACGCCGGCTTCGGTGTAGGCCTGGTAGCGGGTCTGCCAGCCTTCGCGGGTCGGGCCCTCCAGCAGTTCGTCGAGCTTGAGGCCCAAGGCGGCCAGGTGCGGACCGAAGTGTGCGGTGTCACGGCCAGCGTCCTGCTCGTTGCGACGGCTGCGCAGGAACCAGCGCGTGGCACGACGACCCAGGCGCATCAGCTCGTCCATCAACTGCAATTGCACGTCAGCGGAGACCTGGTGGTCCAGGGCTTCGATCTGACGGAACCAGTGCGGGAGGTGGAAGATGTCGCGCACGATCACATAGGCGCCCGCCACGTTCGCGGGGCTCATGCCGGTCGACTCTTTGAGTCGCTGCACGAAGGTGATGCCCATGTGGTTGACCAGGTCGTTGGCGATCTGGGTGCTGACGATTTCGCGCTTCAGGCGGTGACGACGCATGGCCTCGGAGAACTTGGCCACCAGGCTCGGCGGGAACGCGGTCTCCATGTCACGGGTCAGGTACTCGTCATCGGGTACCAGCGACTTGAGCAGCGCTTCCTTGAGGTCGATCTTGCTGTACGAGATCAGCACCGACAGCTCCGGACGGGTCAGGCCCTTGCCATTCGCGGCGCGCTCGGTGAGCTGCTCCTCGGTCGGCAGGTACTCGATGGCGCGGTCCAGCTTGCCACGGCCTTCCAGGTCGCTCATCAGGCGCTTGTACTCGGCGGCACGCTCGTAGGCACGGCGCGCAGCCAGGGACAGGGCCTGGGTCTGCTTGTAGTTGTTGCCCAACACCAGGTGGCCGACTTCGTCGGTCATGCTCGCCAGCAACTGGTTGCGTTGCTTGTCGGTCATGTCACCGGCCTGCACCACTTCGTTGAGCAGGATCTTGATGTTCACTTCGTGGTCGGAGCAATCCACGCCACCGGCGTTGTCGATGAAGTCGGTGTTGGAACCGCCGCCATTGAGGCCGAATTCGACACGACCCAGCTGGGTCATGCCGAGGTTACCGCCCTCGCCCACCACCTTGCAGCGCAACTCGTTACCGTTGACGCGCAGTGCGTCGTTGGCCTTGTCGCCCACATCGGCGTGGCTTTCAGTGCTGGCCTTGACGTAAGTGCCAATACCGCCGTTCCACAACAGGTCCACCGGTGCCTTGAGCAAGGCGTTCAGCAGCTCGGTCGGGGTCAGCTTGTCGGCGGAGATATCGAAGCGTTCTTTCATCTGTGGCGAGATGGCAATGCTCTTCGCGCTGCGCGAGAAGATACCGCCGCCTTCGGACATGATGCTGGTGTCGTAGTCGGTCCAGGCCGAACGCGGCAGCTCGAACATGCGCTGGCGCTCGACGAAGCTGGTGGCCGGGTTCGGGTTTGGATCGATGAAGATATGCAGGTGGTTGAAGGCCGCAACCAGTTGCAGCTTGTCGGACATCAACAGGCCGTTACCGAACACGTCACCGGCCATGTCGCCGACGCCCACCACGGTGATGCTGTCTTCCTGCACGTTGATGCCGCGCTCACGGAAGTGACGCTGCACACCGACCCACGCGCCCTTGGCGGTGATGCCCATTTTCTTGTGATCGTAACCGGCGGAACCACCGGAAGCGAACGCATCGCCCAGCCAGAAGCCGTAGTCGATGGCGATGCCGTTGGCGATGTCGGAGAAGGTCGCAGTGCCCTTGTCCGCTGCTACCACCAGGTACGGGTCATCGTCGTCATGGCGCACGACGTTGGCCGGCGGCACCAGGGCGCCGTCTTTCAGGTTGTCGGTGATATCCAACAGGCCGGAAATGAAGATGCGGTAGCAGGCGATGCCCTCGGCCGCGATCTCGTCCCGGCTGCCGCCCAATGGCAGGCGACGCGGCAGGAAGCCGCCCTTCGCACCCACGGGCACGATGACCGAGTTTTTCACTTGCTGGGCTTTTACCAGGCCAAGCACTTCAGTACGGAAGTCTTCTTCACGGTCGGACCAGCGCAGGCCACCACGCGCGACGTTGCCGAAACGCAAGTGCACGCCTTCGACGCGTGGCGAGTACACAAAGATTTCAAACTTCGGCACAGGCTTGGGCAGTTCAGGGATCGCGTGCGGGTTGAACTTGAAGCTGAAGTACGACTTGTTCTGGCCGTTGGCGTCGGTCTGGTAGAAGTTGGTGCGCAGGGTGGCCTTGATCAGGTCCAGGTAGCGACGCAGGATGCGGTCTTCGTTGAGCACCTGAACATCGTCCAGGGCCGTGAGAATCGCTTGTTCCAGGCGTTGCTGCTTGTCTTCCAGGTCTTCACTGGTGAGCTTGCGCGCCAGGTAGAAGCGCGTCTTGAACAACCGGGTCAACTCGCGGGCGATGTCGGTGTGGTTGTTCAGGGTGCTGGCGATGTAACCCAGGTCGAAGCCCAGGCGGATCTGCTTCAGGTAACGGGCGTAGGCACGCAGCAGCGCAACGTCGCGCCACGGCAGGCCGGCAGTCAGCACCAGGCGGTTGAACGCATCGTTCTCGGCGTCGCCGTGCACGATGTGCACAAATGCGTCTTGCAGGGTGTCGTTGAGCTGCTGGATATCCAGGTTCACGCCTTCGGCGGCGATGAACGCGAAGTCATGGATCCAGAACTCACGACCATTGGCGTGACGCAGGCGGTACGGGAACTCGCCCAGCACACGCAGGCCGAGGTTTTCCAGGATCGGCAACACGTCGGACAGCGCCAGCGGGGTGTCAGCGTGGTAGAGCTTGCAATGCAGCTCGCGTTGGCCGGAGACCTGGCCCAGCGGCTGATAGAAGCTCATCACCAGCGGGTTGGCTTCGGTGAGGCTCAGCAGGTGCTGCATGTCGACTACGGCCGAATGCGCAGCGAAACGCTCGCGGTAACCGGCCGGGAAGCCTTTCGGGAAGTCGGCCAGCACGTTGGTGCCGTGGGCTTCGCCGAAGCTTTCGACGACGAGGCTGGAGTAGTCGTCCTGCCAGCTGCGGCAGGCCTGCACCACTTCTTTTTCCAGCTGCAGCGGGTCGATGTCCAGGCGGTTCTTCGGGTCAACCCGCAGGATCAGCTGTACACGGGCCAGCACGGATTCGGAGAAGAAGGTCCAGAATTCGCAGTCCGAGGCCTTCAGGCGATCCATCAACACTTGCTGGATCTTCTGGCGTACTTCGGTGGAGTAGATGTCGCGCGGCACGTAGGCCAGGCAGTAGCAGAAACGACCGTACGGGTCTTTGCGCAGGAACACGCGGATCTTGTTGCGTTCCTGGATCTGCACGATCGACATCACGGTGCTGAACAGTTCGTCGACCGGGGTCTGGAACAGGTCATCACGGGGCAGCACTTCGACGACCTGGGCAAGCTCCTTGCCCAGGTGAGCCTTGGGCTGGAAGCCGGAACGGCGTTCGATTTCCGCGACCTTGCGGCGGATGTACGGAATGACCCGCACGCTTTCGCCATACACCGAGGAGGTGTACAGGCCCATGAAACGGTGTTCCTTGATGACTTTGCCGTCGGCGTCGATCTCACGGATCGACACATAGTCCGGGTAGGCTGGGCGGTGCACGCGGCTTGGGTGCGCCGCCTTGGCAAACGACAGCACGGTCGGCTCACGCAGGTAAGCCACGGCATAGTCTTCGATGCGCAGGTCGTCGGCGGTGAGGCCGGCGCGCAGCAGCTTGGTCAGACCGAGGAAGGAATCGGCGTCATATTCAATATGACCGCCGTCTGCCTCGTCACGTACCACGAACTCTTCATAGCCGAGGAAGGTGAAGTGGTTGCCCACCAGCCATTCCAGGAAGTTCTTGATCTCGGCTTTTTCTTCGCCGTCGATGACAAACTGGCTGGCGTCGATACCGGCCAGCAGGTCCTGGACCTTGGCTTTCATCGGTTCGAAATCAGCCACCGCCACGCGCACTTCGCCCAGCACCTGCTCCAGCTCTTTGCTCAGCACGTTCAGTTCGGCGGCGTTGGCGCAACGGTCGATTTCCAGGTACATCAGCGATTCTTGCTGGATACCTTCGCCCTGGGTGCCCTTGGGCAGGATTTCCAGCAGCTCGCCCTTGGCGCCACGGCGTACGCTGAGCACGGTGGTCTGCAGGGTGTGGATGCTGTAGCCACGGCGGTTCAGTTCGGTACGGACCGAATCCACCAAAAATGGCAGGTCATGGTGCAGCACTTCGACCGCGGTGTGGGTCGACTGCCAGCCATGACGTTCGTAATCGGGGTTGTAGACCCGCACTTGCGGTTGGGTGTGATCAAAGCGCTCAAGCAGGCGCCAGGCAGACAGGGTGCAACCGGCCAGGTCGGAAAGGCGACGCTGGGTCAGTTCGTCCAGGGAAATGATGCCGAAAAATTGCTCAGCGAACAGCGCCACTTGTGGCAGTGCCTGTTCACTGATGTGCTGCGCCAGTGCCGATTGCAGTTGATGCTGGAAGTCGGCCTTGCTGGCTGCGGTGAAGAACGCCATCTGTGGTACTCCGCTTGGGCTTGTTATTGATGAAAGCGTCGCGTGTTATCCCCTTGCGGGGAGACCGTCAGCGCTGTTCGCTGGTACTGATATAAGCACACTAGCGAATCAGGGTGACAGGTGAGTGAAGCTGGACAAGACAGTCAGGTCACATACAACTTCCATTGGACATACGCCTTGCCAGGCGACGGTACGACGGGCAGGTCAGGTTCCCGGCACAGGGCACATCCGTTGCGCAGCTTAACGAGTGTGGGAAGCCCGCTGCTTGCGACGCTGCGACATATTCGGTCATCGGTAAGCAGGCACTGGGTTGCTACTTGGGCAACCCGCAATATCCGGCAAAGAAACCGGCTATTTCAACGCCCGCGAGTACCAGAAATGACTGATAGTGCCCGTCAGGTCATGCACTGGGTCTGACACAGGATGCAGCACAAAATTCGCCGCAATGGCACAATTGCCCGCATTACGCCCTACCCCAGACAGGATTCCCCATGCTGCAGCTGAAAACCGACGCACTGATGGTCACCCCGTGCGATGACGAAGAAGACAACATGGCGATGCTCTGCTGCCACGGCAAGAACGGCGAGATGTTCATGCTGACCCGCTACCCGGATGAGGACGAAGTGGAACTGACCTGGGATTACGAACCGTCGACCCTCGACGGGCTGAAAGTCACTCTGGGCGCCACGACCCTGCTGGTTGAACTGGCCGCGGGCGATGCCGATGCCTTGGGCGGCAAGGACCAGTTGGAGATCACCCACGCCACAGCCGCTTCCGACCTGGACGAGGTTGAAGCGACCTTGCAGAACATTCTCAACGGTACCGGCACCTTCACCCGGATTTAAACCGCACCGCCGATAAAATGTGGGAGCTGGCTTGCCTGCGATGCGGGCGACTCGGTCTATCAGTCAGACCAGGGCGATGCCATCGCAGGCAAGCCAGCTCCCACAGTAACGGTGTTCGCAACAGAAAGTACGCGTGCCTCTGTTTGTGCGTTACACACAAAAATCCTACAAGTATTGCCAAAAATACCCGTTACTCCGTTAGTCGCCGCCCCCCTCGATGCATTAAAGTAGACGCCCCAGGCCTTGGCATTTTTCACGATGCCCCGACTCATCTCTCCAGGAACCGTCATCGATGGAACATCGTGAAGCGCTGCTTGCGCTGCGAACCTTTCTTTCTACGCAGATTCTCGGCCAGGAAAAACTCATCGATCGCTTGCTGATCGCCTTGCTCGCCGACGGCCATATGCTGGTGGAAGGTGCGCCAGGCCTGGCCAAGACCAAGGCCATCAAAGAGTTGGCCGAAGGCATCGAAGCGCAGTTCCATCGCATCCAGTTCACCCCCGACCTGCTGCCCGCCGACATCACCGGCACCGAGATCTATCGCCCGGAAACCGGCAGTTTCGTGTTCCAGCAAGGGCCGATCTTCCACAACCTGGTGTTGGCGGACGAAATCAACCGCGCCCCGGCCAAGGTGCAGTCAGCCTTGCTGGAGGCCATGGCCGAGCGCCAGGTCAGCGTCGGGCGTAGCACCTACGACCTGTCGCCACTGTTCCTGGTGATGGCCACGCAAAACCCGATCGAGCAGGAAGGCACCTACCCGCTGCCAGAAGCCCAGCTCGACCGTTTCCTGATGCACGTCAAGATCGGCTTCCCCGACGCCGCCGTCGAGCGACGTATCCTGCAACAAGCCCGTGGCGAAGCGCTCAACGGCGAAACCAAACCGGAACGCCGCGTCAGCCAGCAGGCGATCTTCGCCGCGCGCAAGGAAATCCTCGGCCTGTACATGGCAGACGCCGTGGAGGAATACCTGGTGCAGCTGGTGATGGCTACGCGCACCCCGGCCAAGTTCGACCCGGAGATGGCCGAGTGGATCGCCTACGGCGCCAGCCCACGCGGCTCTATCGCCCTCGACCGCTGCGCGCGGGCGCATGCCTGGCTGGCCGGTCGCGACTTCGTCAGCCCGGAAGACATCCAGGCGGTGCTGTTCGACGTGCTGCGCCATCGCATCATCCTGTCGTTCGAGGCCGAAGCCGCCGGCATTGACCAGGACCGTGTGGTGCAACGCATTCTTGACGTCGTTGCCGTCGCTTGAAACCCATGAACACCGGCGACGGGATTCGCATCACGCTCAGCGAACTGATCGAGATGCGCCATCGCGTGCGCGAAGTGCAGCTGTTTTCCACGCCGAGCCAGCGCAGCCCGCTGATCGGCCTGCACCACTCCAAGCTGCGCGGGCGCGGGGTCGACTTCGACCAAGTGCGTGTGTACCAGGCTGGCGATGACGTGCGCACCATCGACTGGCGCGTGACGGCGCGCACCCAGGAACCGCATACCAAGCTGTTCCATGAAGAACGCGAGCGCCCGATTTTCATCATGGTGGAGCAAAGCTGCCGGCTGTTTTTCGGCTCCGGGCAGATGTTCAAGTCGGTGCTGGCGGCCCAGGCGGCCAGCCTGATCGGCTGGGCTGCGCTGGGGCACAACGACCGCGTCGGCGGGCTGGTGTTCGGTGACAACGAGCACTATGAAATCAAGCCGCGCCGCAGCAAGCAAAGCCTGCTGCAGTTGCTCAACCGCCTGGTGCGCGTCAACCAGAGCCTGAGCACCGAAAGCCGCCCCGAAGCCGACGCCCTCGGCATGGCCCTGCGGCGTGGCCGCGAAGTCTTGCGTCCCGGCAGCCTGGTGATCGTGATCTGCGATGAACGCGCGCTGACCGAAGGTGCCGAGCAACAACTGAGCCTGCTGTCACGGCATTGCGACCTGCTGCTGTTGCCGATCTCCGACCCACTGGACCACGCCCTGCCCGCGGCCGGGTTGCTGCGCTTCGCAGAGCGCGGCGCACAGCTGGAACTGGACACGCTCAACTTCGATTTGCGCCAGGCCTACAAGGCCCAGGCCGAAGCGCGCATTGCCCGTTGGGAGCTGCTCGCGCAGAAACTGCGCGTACTGTTGATGCCCTTGAGCACCCAGAGCGAAATGGTCGAGCAACTGCGCGAATACCTCAACCCGCAACGCCCGGTTAAAAAACAATGAGCAGCCTTGACCAACTGCAGCCACTGATCGCCCCGCCCGCCATCGGTTTCTGGCCGCCTGCACCGGGCTGGTGGCTGTTGCTGCTGGTGATTCCGTTGCTGGGGTGGGGCCTGTGGTGGCTGCGGCGTTTCCTGCCGACCCGTCGCCCCATCGCCCGCGCCGAACAACCGCTGGACCCGCTGCGCATCGCCGCCCTGGCGGAACTGGCGCTGATGCCCAAACCCTACGACGGCGCCCCGGCCGGTGCCTGGCTGCAGCAACTCAATGGCCTGCTCAAGCGCCTGTGCCGCAACGACTACCCCTACAGCCAGAGCCACACCCTCAACGGCCGCAAATGGCTGGCCTTCCTCGATAACCGCTGCCCCGCCGCCGGCCTCACGCGCTGGATGGTGCTGGTGGAAGGCGCCTACAAGCCCGAATGCAAACTCGACGACAAGGCAATCGCCGGCCTGACCCAAGCGGTCGATACCTGGATTCGCAAACATGTTTGAGTTCGCCTGGCCGTGGATCTTTGCCCTGTTGCCTCTGCCCTGGCTGATGCGCCTGGTGCTGCCGGCCGCCGACAGCGGCGAGCCCGCCCTGAAAGTCAGCTACCTCAGCGACCTCGAAGGCCTGGCTCGTCGCCGTGCGCGCGTCAACCTGCCGGGCTGGCGCCAGCAAGCGCCGTTCGTGGTGCTGTGGTTACTGCTGTTGACTGCCGCCGCGCGCCCGGAATGGCTCGGCGAGCCGCTGCCGATTGCCGCCAGTGGCCGCGATTTGCTGGTGGCGGTAGACGTGTCCGGTTCCATGGATTTTCCTGACATGAACTGGCAAGACGAAGACGTGAGTCGCTTGAGCTTGGTCAAACACCTGCTCGGCGATTTCCTCGAAGGTCGCGAGGGTGATCGCGTCGGCTTGATCCTGTTCGGCAGCCAGGCCTACCTGCAAGCGCCGCTGACCTTCGACCGCCGCACCGTGCGCACCTGGCTGGATGAAGCGCGCATCGGCATTGCCGGCAAGAACACCGCGATTGGCGACGCCATCGGCCTGGCCCTCAAACGCCTGCGCCAGCGTCCGGCGCAGAGCCGCGTGCTGATCCTCGTCACCGATGGCGCCAACAATGCCGGGCAGATCGACCCACTCACGGCGGCGCGCCTGGCTGCCGAAGAAGGCGTGAAGATCTACCCGATCGGCATCGGCGCCGACCCCGAGCAAACCGGCTCGCTGGGCATCCTCGGCGTCAACCCGAGCCTGGACCTCGACGAGCCTGCACTCAAGGCCATCGCTGAAGCCACTGGCGGCCAATACTTCCGCGCCCGCGATGGCGAAGAACTGCAAACCATCAAGGCAACGCTCGACAAGCTCGAACCCGTCGAGCAACAACCCACCCAGGCACGCCCGGCCCTGGCGCTGTACAGCGCGCCGCTGGCCCTGGCGTTGGTGCTGAGTATGCTGCTGGTGATCCAGGAGCGCTGGCCGAACAACGCCTTGCAGCGGCTGTTCAACCGGCTCTCGAGCAAAGGGATTTTCCTGCAGCAACACCCGGAATGGCGCCAGCGCCTCAAGCGCCTGCGTTTGCGGAGGCGTCGATGATCGACCTGTGGCCGCACTGGTTCCGTCCCTGGTGGCTGTTGCTGCTGCCGTTGCTCGGCTGGTTGCTGTGGCACCTGTGGCACCGGCAAAAGCGTGCCGGGCGCTGGCAGATGATCCTGCCGCCGGCCTTCCACGCCGTCCTGCTCAGCGGTGGCAGCGGGCGTGAGAGCAAAACGCCGTGGGTGGTGCTCGGCATTGCCTGGCTACTGGCAGTGCTGGCGTTGCTCGGCCCCAGTTGGCAGCGCGTTGAGCAGTCCAGTCAGAAGCCATCCGACCCGTTGGTGGTGCTGCTGGAACTGACCCCGGAAATGCTCGCCACCGACAGCCCGCCCAACCGCCTGGAGCAGGCACGGCGCAAGCTGTATGACCTGTTGCAGGCGCGCACCGACGCGCAAACCGCCATCGTCGTGTATGCCGGCAGTGCCCACACCCTGGTGCCGCTGTCGGACGACCTGGCCACCAGCCGCAACCTGCTGGAAGCCTTGCGCCCATCGATCATGCCCGAAGCCGGCCACCGTGCCGACCTGGCTGTCGAGAAAGCCCTTGGCCTGCTCAAGCAAGGCGGGCTCGGCCAGGGGCGCCTGTTGCTGATCGGCTCCTCGCTGTCCAAACAGGAACGCCAGGGCATCCGCCTGCTGCTGCAAAGCGGCCAGGCGCCGAGCTTGTCGATCCTTGGCATCGGCAGCCGTGAGGGCACGCCGGTGACCCAGGAAAGCGGCGAGTTCCTCAAGGACGAACAAGGCGCGATCCTGGTGCCACGCCTGGACAGCCCGACCCTCAAGGCCTTCGCCAGCGAAATGGGCGGCCGCTACCGCGCTGCGCGCCTGGACGACAAAGACCTGCGCCAGCTCGGCGTGCTGGACCCACCGCAAACCTTGCGCAACGACGGCCAATTGCTGCACCTCGACACCTGGGCCGACCAGGGTTACTGGCTGCTCCTGCCGCTGTTGCTGCTGGCCGCTTGCGCTGGCCGGCGCGGCTGGTTGTTCTGCCTGCCGCTGTTGCTGTTGACTGCACCGCAACCCAGCTACGCCTTCGGCCTGCAGGACCTGTGGCTGCGTCCGGATCAGCAAGGCCAATATCTGTTGAAGAAAAAACGTCCCGCCGAAGCCGCCGAACACTTTGAAGACCCGCAGTGGCAAGGCGTGGCGCTGTACGAGGCCGGCAACTATGCCGAGGCTATCAAGCGTTTCGCCGAAGGCAATGACGCCTACTCCCACTACAATCGTGGGAATGCCCTGGCCAAGTCCGGTGAACTGGAAGCGGCGATCGACGCCTACGAGCAAGCACTCGAAGCCCAGCCCGACCTGCAACCGGCGCTGAAAAACAAGGCGCTGGTGGAAACCCTGATGCAGGAACAGGCCGAGCCTGAGCCCACTGAACCGGCAAAAAACGAGGATGACGAAACCACCCAACCCGGCCAAACTGCGCAACCGGGCGCCACTGGGCAAAACGCCACGGGTGGCGAGCAGTCGTCACAAGGCCAGGGTGAAGCCGGCACTGGCGACACCCAGACGGGCAACACGCCGCAAACCGTGGGCAATGAGGTACCGGGCAGCGAGCTGGGCGACGAACAGACCACTACCCCGCCGCTGCGTCCCAATGACGCCAGCCTCGACGGTGAACACCGCCAGGCCCTGGAGCAATGGCTGCGGGAGATCCCGGACAACCCCGGCGAACTGCTGCGCCGCAAATTCTGGTACGAACAGCAACAACATCAGGACAAGACTCGATGAGCCGCCGCACCACCCTACTGCTCCTGCTCGCCTTGTCGGCAGGCCACGCCCAGGCGGCGAACCTGACCGCCAGCGTCGACCGTAGCCGCCTCAACTCCGGGGAAACGGTGGAACTGACGGTGGAATCCAGCGATGTCACCCAGTTCGGCAAGCCGGACCTTGCGCCCCTGGATGCGCAGTTCGAAGTCAGCGGCACCCGCCAGATCAACCAGCTCACCACCTTGGGTGGCGATAACCACGCCACCACACGCTGGATCATCACCCTGCTGCCCAAGGAAAACGGCACGGTGGTCATCCCACCCCTGCAGGTGGGCGAGTACAAGACCCAGCCGATCAGCCTGCAAGTCTTGGAGACCGCCAGCCAGAACACCGCCGCCGAGCTGGCGCCGGTGTTTGTCGAGGCCAACCTCGACCAGACCAGCGTCTACGTGCAGGCCCAGGCACTGTTGACGGTGCGCGTGTACCACTCGGTGTCGCTGTATGACGACAGCAGCCTCACGCCTTTGCAGATTGCCGATGCACGCGTGGAGCAGTTGGGCGAGTCGCGCACCTACGAGAAGGTGATCAACAGCATCCGCCATGGCGTGATCGAAACCCGCTACGCGATTTACCCGCAGCACAGCGGCACCCTGGCGATCCCGGCACAGACCTTCAGCGCGACGCTGGTGGAGTCGCGCCCGGCCCAGGAAAACACCCTGCAGGGCACCAAGCCCGGCAAGCTGATCCACGTCAGCTCTGCGCAGTTGCCCCTGGTGGTCAAACCCAAACCCGCGCTGTACCCGGCGGATACGCCCTGGTTGCCGGCGCGCAGCCTGACCCTGAGCGAAAACTGGAACCCGGAGCCTGAGCACGTGCAGGTCGGCGATTCGCTGACCCGCAGCCTCACGGTCAAGGCCGAGGGCCTGTCCAGCGCGCAACTGCCGGCCCTGCCCAGCACCGACATCAGCGGCTTGCGCCGCTACCCGGACCAACCGGTGCTCGGCAACCAGACCAATGACCGCGGCCTGATCGGCAGCCGTGAAGACCGCGAAGCCCTGGTGCCCAACCGCGCCGGCGCCCTGGAGCTGCCTGCCGTGGACGTGGTGTGGTGGAACACCCACGAAGACCACCTTGAGCGCAGCAGCTTGCCGGCCCGCACCCTGCAGGTTGCCATCAACCCGAGCCTGGCCGTGGATACCCCCGCCACGCCAACGGTGATCACCGCGCCGGATGATGAACGCCTGTGGCTGTGGCAACTGAGCACATTGATCCTCGCCTGCACCACATTGCTGGGATTTGGCCTCTGGTGGCGCGCACGTCGCCAACCCGCTGTGCAACGCGCCGCGCAAACCGGCCCAAGCCCACGCACCCTGCTCGACGACCTCAAGCGTGCCACCCAGGCCAATGATCCGCAGGCCACCCGCCAGGCCCTCGACGCCTGGGCTCGTCAGCAACCGGAAACGCTGGCCGATATGGCGGCGCGGTTCGTGCCGCTGTCGGATGCGCTGGATGGGTTGAATGGTGCGCTGTACAGCGAGAGTGGGCATTTCTGGCTGGGCGAAGACTTGTGGCGTGCGGTCAAGGCCATTCCGGTGGCTGAGCGTGAACAAGACCCGGCGACGGATACCACGAGCTTGCCGCCGCTCTACCCCAAGTAACCGCAACCTCCCTGACACCACACACATCAAAAATGTGGGAGCGGGCTTGCCCGCGAATACGGTGTGTCAGATAAAGATACACCGACTGATACACCGCATTCGCGGGCAAGCCCGCTCCCACACTTGATCTCCATCGTTTGGTTGACATGCATTGTCAAAGGCCAGCAATCCATATCGCTTTAATTTGCAGGAAGTTTCCTAGACAATCCCACGGCCTTGCGCCTGCTCACTCCACTGGCTAGCCTTCGCTCCGTCGCTGCACATCAGCGATCGGGTGTGAGATCCCGTGAATTTGTAGGCGCCACGAGCAACATGCTCTATGGCAGCTGTGTGCGGGCAGACTTCGGTCTGGCCGGGTGCGCCTACAAGTCCGGTATCTCACCCCGCACATAGCTGCCACCTTTTGACGTGTGAGATCGGCAAAAGAATGGCTCCAAACCCTGTAGGTACTTTCATGAACAAAATAGTCCCCAGTCCACCGCCCACCTTCACCGTGCACCACGACCTCAGCTTCGAAGACGCCCTCGCCCAGATCTGCGACCTGCTGCGTTGCGCAGCCGCGACCGCTGCGGGCACCACCCAAATGCTAAGCAGTGATCAGCGCCATATGGCGGGCGCCACCGAGCACCTGATCAACAGTGCCAGAGCCCTGGCCGACCGAGCGCTGGACTGCCTGCACGCGTAACCCCTGTGGGAGCGGGCTTGCTCGCGAAAGCGGTGTGCCAGGTAAAAATGCACTGACTGACACACCGCTTTCGCGAGCAAGCCCGCTCCCACATTGGATCTGTGTCACCCACAGGCACCAGGTGTGCTTTTACAGGTAAACTCCCCTCCTTTTCATCTTTTCCACGGAGTTCGCCTTGCGTCTGTTTCACACCTCCGACTGGCACCTGGGCCAAAACCTTCATGGCCAGGAACGCGACTTCGAACACGCCTGTTTCCTCAAATGGCTGTTGGTCCAATTAAAGGACCATCAGCCGGATGCGCTGCTCATCGCCGGCGATATCTTCGACACGGTCAACCCGCCGCTCAAGGCGCAGGAACGGCTGTATGACTTCATCATCAGCGCCCATGAACAAAACCCGAAACTGACCATCGTGATGATCGCCGGCAACCACGATTCCGGCTCGCGGATCGAACTGCCCGCGCCGTTGATGCGTCGCCTGCGTACCCACGCGCTCGGCCGCGTGCTGTGGCTGGATGACGGCCAGCTGGACGCCGAACGCCTGCTAATCCCGCTGCCGGATGCCAAGGGCAAGGTCGCCGCCTGGTGCCTGGCCCTGCCCTTCCTGCGCCCGGCGGAAGTCACGGGGGCACACCTGGGTGACGATTACCTGCACGGCATCGGCCAGGTGCATGAAGGGTTGATCGCCGCCGCCAACGCCAAGCGCAAAAAAGGCCAGGCGCTGATCGCCATCAGCCACGCGCACATGGCCGGGGGCTCGGTGTCGGAAGACTCCGAGCGCAGCCTGATCATCGGCAATGCCGAGGCGTTACCGGCCAAACTGTTCGACAGAAGTGTCGCCTATGTTGCCCTCGGCCATTTGCACAAGCCGCAAAAGGTCAATGGCGAAGAGCGCATTCGCTACAGCGGCTCGCCGATTCCACTGTCATTTTCCGAAATCGGCTACAAACACCAGGTTCTCGACGTGACGTTCCAGGGCCAATGCCTGGTAAGTGTCGAACCGATCCTGATCCCCCGCTCGGTCGATCTGCAACGCCTGGAAGCCGCCCCACTGGCGGACATCCTCACGGCGCTGGCCGACTTGCCAGACGTCGACCTGCTCGCCGAAACCCAGCGCCATCCCTGGCTGGAAGTGCGCGTGCGCCTCGACGAGCCGCAGCCCGACCTGCGCCAGCAGATCGAAACCGCACTGCAAGGCAAGGCCGTGCGCCTGGTGCGCATTGCCGCCGAGTACGCCGGCAAACGCGGCAGCGACGACACGGACGATGAGCGCCTGATCGAACTTGACCAGCTCACGCCCCAGGAACTGTTCAGCCGTGCCTGGCAGGACAGCTACGGCAGTGAAGTGGATGAACAGACCTTGAAGGATTTCGCCGTGCTGCTCCAGGAAGTGCAACAGGAGGCTGAACAGCCATGAAGATCCTCGCCATCCGCCTGAAAAACCTCGCCTCCCTGGCCGGCCCGTTTGAGATCGACTTCACCGCCGAGCCCCTGGCCAGTGCTGGGTTGTTCGCGATTACCGGGCCAACTGGCGCCGGTAAAAGCACCCTGCTCGACGCACTGTGCCTGGCGTTGTTTGGCGCGGTGCCACGCCTGGGCGATACCGGCCAGGCGAAGATGCCAGATGCCGACAGCGATATTTCCATCGGTGACCCACGCACCCTGCTGCGGCGCGGCACCGGTGGCGGTTATGCCGAGGTGGATTTTGTCGGCGTCAACGGCCGTCGCTACCGTGCGCGCTGGGAAGCCAATCGCGCCCGCGACAAGGCCAGCGGCAAGTTGCAGAACAGCCGCCAGAGCCTGCTGGACCTGGACAGCGACCAATTGCTGGCCAGCCAGAAAACCGAATACAAGACTCAGCTGGAACTGGCCCTGGGCCTGAACTTCGAACAGTTCACCCGCGCCGTGTTGCTGGCGCAAAGCGAGTTCAGCGCCTTTCTCAAGGCCAACGACAACGAACGCAGCGAACTGCTGGAAAAACTCACTGACACGGCCCTCTACACCCAGCTCGGCCGGCGCGCCTTCGATAAGGCCAAAGAGGCCAGGGACGCCCACAAGCAGTTGCAGGACCAGGCCACCGGCGTGGTGCCCCTGGCACCCGAGGACCGCGCCGAACTGGATCAGCACTTCGACGCCGCGCAACAACAGCTCAAGGCCGAGCAAGCACAACTCAAGCAGCTTGAACTTCAGCACACCTGGCTCAAAGAACTGCGTGAATGGCAGGAACGCCAACTCGCCGCTAACGAACAGCTGCAACGCGCGCAGTCCGACTGGGACAACCAAGGGCCGCAACGCCAGGACCTGAGCCGCCTGGACCAGTTGGCACCGCAACGTCATCAATTCGCCCGCCAGGCCGAACTCAGCACGCTGCTCACCCCGCTGGCCGCGCAGATCCAGCTGCATATTCAACAACAAGCCGACCTGCTTGCCCGCCAGGAACAGGCCCAGCAACAGCTCGCCAGCGCACAGAGCGCATTGGCGCAAGCCCTGAAAAACCAGGGCGATGCCGTGCCGTTGCTGCGCCAGGCATTTGAGCAGCAAAGCACCCTCGCCCACTTGAGCCAGGCACTGGCCAAGCGCACCGAGGACACACAGCAGCACGAACAGGCCTGCGCCGAAGGCCAGGCCCTGCTCAACGGTTTGCAGGAAAAACAGGGCCAGGTCGCCGAACGCCTGCAACGCCTGAGTGCCGAGCTTGAGAGCAGTGCCGCCCTCGCGCCATTGGGCGATGCCTGGAACGCCTACCGCGACCGCCTGCAACAGTTGGTGCTGATCGGTAATCGCCTGAACAAGGGTGAGGCCGAACTGCCTCAATTGGAACAGCGCGCCACCCTTGCCGCCGAACAGTTCACCCAGCAACGCGAAGCGCTGGACCTGCTGTACCAGGAAGCGGGCGCCGAACCCCACGCCGTGGCCGAGCAGATCCAGTTGCTGGCCAGTCTGCTGCAGGACAATCGCAAACAGCAGCGCGCCTTCGAAGACCTGACGCGCCTGTGGGACAGCCAGCAGCAACTGGACCAGCACGCCAGCACACTGACGCAAAAGCTCACCGATGCTCAACAAAAGCGCGAGCAACTGAACCAGACCGGCCTGCAGACCAAAGCTGAGCTGACCGTTGCCGAACAGACCCTGACCGTGACCAAGCAACTGCTGGAACGCCAGCGCCTGGCCCGCAGCGCGAGCGTCGAGGAATTGCGCGAGCAGTTGCAGGACGATCAGCCCTGCCCGGTGTGCGGCAGCCATGAACACCCGTACCACCAGCCCGAAGCCCTGCTGCAAAGCCTCGGTCGCCATGACGAAAACGAAGAAGCCACGGCGCAGAAAGCCGTCGATATCCTCAAGGAGACACTCACCGAGCTGCGCGGTGAAGTGGGTGGCCTGATCGCCCAACAAAAGGAATACCTGCACCAGCAGGAGCAGTTGGCGACGCAACAGCAAGCACTCAAACCCAGCCTGGATGCGCACCCGCTGGCCGCCGCGTTGTTCAACCAGGACGCCGCCAAACGTAGCGCCTGGCTTGACCAGCAACTGAGCCAACTGACCCAGAGCATCACTCAGGACGAGCAGCGTCAAGGCGCCCTGCTCAACCTGCAACAAAATGCCGGCCGCTTGCAGCAACAATTGCAGGCTGCCCAGGAAGCGAGCCAGCAGTCGCGTCAATTGCTGGTGGACCAGCAGCGTGAACTGGCCAGCGACCGCGAACGCCTGGAGCAGGAACTGAACGCGTTCACCGGCCTGTTGCCTGCCGATACCCTGGAAGGTCTGCGCGCCGAGCCAGCCGCCACGTTCATGCAGTTGGACCAGCAGGTCAGCCAGCGCCTTGAACAGCTGGGCCATCAACGTGATGAGCTGGCCGAGCAACAAGAGCGTCAACAGGTCATCGAGAAAGAACAGACCCATCAGCAGCATCGCCAGCAACAACGCGACGCACTGATTCAGCAGGTTACCGAGCTGGCTGCACAACAACAGGCCGGCCAGGAAAAGCTCAGCGCATTGCTCGGCGAGCACAGCACTGCCGAGCAGTGGCAGCATCACCTGGATCAGGCCGTGACCCAGTCGCGCGACAGCGAGGCCGATGCCAACAAACAACTGCAAGCGCTCCACAACGCGCTGATCCAACTGGCCGGCGACCTCAAGTCCCAGCAGGAACGCGAACAGGCCTTGCAGGCCGAGCAACAGACCCTCGACACCCGCATCAGCGAGTGGCGCGCCCTGCACCCGGAACTTGACGACGCAGGCCTCAACCGTTTGCTCGGCTACGATGACGCCCAGGTCAGCCAACTGCGCCAGCAGCTGCAGCACAGCGAAAAAGCCGTCGAACAGGCCAAGGTTTTGCTGCAAGAACGAGAGCAACGTCTCGCCGACCACCAGGCCTTGCACAACGGCAATCTCGACGCCGAGGCACTGGAGAGTGCCCTGGCCGTCCTCAACCAGCAATTGGCCGACAGCGAGAAACGTTGCGCCGAATTACGTGCGCGCCAGTCCGAAGACCAGCGCCGCCAGGACGCCAACCAGGCCTTCGCCGAGCAGATCGCCAAGGCCTATGACGAGTGGCAGCGCTGGGCCCGCCTGAATGCGCTGATCGGCTCGGCCACCGGCGACACCTTCCGCAAGATCGCCCAGGCCTACAACCTCGACCTGCTGGTGCACCACGCCAATGTGCAGCTGCGCCAGCTGGTGCGTCGCTACCGTCTCAAACGCGGCGGCAGCATGCTCGGCCTGTTGGTGATGGACACGGAAATGGGCGATGAGCTGCGCTCGGTGCATTCGTTGTCTGGCGGCGAAACGTTCCTGGTGTCCCTGGCGCTGGCACTCGGCCTGGCGTCGATGGCCTCCAGCACACTGAAGATCGAGTCGCTGTTTATCGATGAAGGCTTTGGCAGCCTGGACCCGGAATCGCTGCAATTGGCCATGGACGCCCTGGACGGCTTGCAGGCCCAAGGGCGCAAGGTGGCGGTGATCTCCCACGTGCAGGAAATGCACGAACGGATTCCGGTACAAATTCAGGTCAAGCGCCAGGGCAATGGCCTGAGCACCCTGGAGGTCAAGTGAACGAAGTGTTGCTGTATTCGTTCCGGCGCTGCCCGTACGCGATGCGGGCACGCCTGGCCCTGCGCTACGCCGGCGTGCCGGTACGTATCGTCGAGGTGAGCCTCAAGGCCAAGCCAGCCGAGATGCTGGCACTCTCGCCCAAGGGCACGGTGCCGGTGTTGAGTGTGGAGGGCGAGGTGATCGACGAAAGCCTGGCAATCATGCAGTGGGCGCTGGCCCGGCACGATCCGGATGACTGGCTGCTGCAGGGTGATCCCGCGGTATTGGCGTTGATTGCCGAGAACGACCAAGGCTTCAAGTATCACTTGGATCGATACAAGTACGCCGAACGCTACCCGCAATTTCCAATGGAGCATTACCGGGCCGAGGGTGAGATGTTCTTGCAGAAGTTGGAGGGGTTACTGACGGACCGCGCCTATTTGCTGGCCGATCATCCGAGCCTGGCGGACATGGCCCTGGCACCGTTTGTGCGGCAGTTTGCCCATGTGGATCGGGATTGGTTTGCCAGTGCGCCCTACCCTGGGTTGCAGCGCTGGCTAGGCGCGTTCCTGCAATCACCGTTGTTCATCGGTGTAATGGCAAAGCATTAACCGGGAAAAGCAGGCCTGTTGTGGTGAGTGGGCTCATCACACATGAGGCAGTATCAGCCTTCGACCAGGCTCAACAATCGCTCGCGCGCCAGCTCCGGCTCACCGTCCACCGGTTGCACGGAGGACAGGATGGGGGCGGAATAGAGGAACAGGATTACTGCGGCGAGTCGGAGTGCCATGCTGTCGATTCCAGGGAAAGGCGTCAATATTTGAGCGCCAAATTTAAACACATGGCAATGTGATATCAATCATTTTTATTCAGCAGATGCACAAACGCCAAACCACTCGAACGAGCCAGGCTTCGTTCCAGTGGTTTGGCGTCTGCAGGTGTGCAGGGTCAATCAACGCTCATTGCTGGGTTTTGTGATCCAGCGCGGCGTAGAAGTTAGCGCTTTGTTGCAGGTATTTCTGGGTATAGGCGCTGGTGCTGGATTTTTTGCCGGTGACTTCCACGCTGGCCGCAGCTGGCAGCGCAACAGTGGCGGAAACAGCAGAAGCGGCGATGATGGAGAAGAGATTCAGATTCATGTCGGTAACCCTTGTGTTCGTTTGGTTGAGTGGCCGGGGAAGGCCTTGGAACCAAACTTACGCCCGGGGGCCGAGCCTTAGAAATGCTTTGAAACAGTAGCCGCTATTAATAGAATTAATACAAAGGCTCAGGCCCCGCAATGCGGGGCCTGTGGCTTATTGACGCACCAGGAACTTGAGGTCGCTGGGCGCATCGATCGGCAATGTCTGCACGGTTTTACCCAGCAGGCCGGTCTTCGGGTCACGTTCGACCACTACGATTGCATTGCTCTTCTGGTTGGCGATCAGCAAAAACTTGCCGGTCGGATCCAGGCTGAACTCGCGCGGGTGATCGCCTTCCACCGAACGACGCTGCAGCTCCTTGAGGTGTGCGGTGGCCGGGTCGATGCTGAACACCAGCAATTGGTTGGCCGTACCACGGTTGCTCACATACAGGAACTTGCCGTCGCTTGAAGCGTGCAACGCGGCGCCGGCTTTGTCGGACACCGGCTGCCCGGCGGCGAAGTCCACCAGTTGAGTCTGCGTGAGCGTGCCATCTTTGTAGTCGAACACCGCGACCTGGGCGCTCATCTCGGTGGTCAGCCAGGCATGCTTGCCATCGGCGCTGAACAACAGGTGGCGCGGGCCACTACCCGGCGGCAATTGCACCGAGGTCGGATCGGCCGAGGTCAAGGGCAGCTCATGGTTGGCCTTGGGGTCATAGCGGTAGGCAAACACCTTGTCCGCGCCCAGGTCCTGCACAAACACATACTTGCCATCCGGCGATGACACCACCGAATGCACATGGTTGGACGCCTGGCGTTCCGGGTTTACCCGGCTGGCCGGGTGCCCGCTCAGTTGCACCGGGGGCGACAGCTTGCCCGTGGCGTCGACCGGCAGCACCGCCAGGCTGCCGCCCGGGTCTTCCAGCACCGAATAGTTGGCCACGAACAGGTAACGCCCATCGGCGGCGACGCTGGAATGGGTCGGTTCATTGCCCAGGCTCTGCACCTGGTTGATCAAGGTCAGTTGGTGATTCTGCGGGTCGATGCTGTAGCTGCTTACGCGCCCCACCGGGTCTTTCTGGCCGGGGCCATTCTCGTTGACCACAAACAGGTGCTTCTGGTCCTTGGAGATCGTCAGCCACGACGGGTTGGCAGCCTTGGCCGCCAGCACTGGCGGGCCCTGGAACTGACCGGTACGGCTGTCGAATTGCAGGCGATAGATCCCTTCGCTGCTGCCGGCGGTGTAGCTGCCCACCAACAGTTCATAGGTGTCGGCCGGCGCAGCCTGCACTGACATCGCACCGACACTGCCCGCCATCAGCAGGGGCCAGAATTTACGCATCATCATCCGTTTCATCCTCGTCGTTATTGTTGCCGGTGAACGCGCTCAGGCAGATCAGGCGGTGCTCGCCCGAATCACCGGTCAGGGTCCAGCTTTGCAGCGTGTCGTCGAAGGTGGCTGCTCGCACCTGCTCCAGGCTGAAACGCCAGCGTTTTTCAGCACGGCCGTCCATGGCGGTGATCAGTAGTGTCTCGGCGTCCAGGCTGAAATCGAAGGCGTGCAGGCCGTCGATCTCTAGCATGTCGGCGTGTTCAAGGACGGTGGTCAGGGTCTCGGCAGTCATGGCAGTCAATCGTCTACGGGAAAGCGCCAATGATAGCCCAGCATGGCAGGTAGGGCCGCGCTTTCATCCATGGGGCGGCTGCAAACACCTGGAAACAGAAGGCTCAAGCTCCCGCCAATCCAAGCGCTCGCCGGCCTGAGTTCACTGCGGCGAAACAGTTGATAACGCATTGTCGCCCCGCCTACATGAATGGGCGGTTATTTTTCCTGCCGTACTTGTTTGTCACCCACGCCAAGGAGGCGTCTGCATGCAATCGGTAAGAACCACTCCACGCCCGTATACGGTGAACCTGCCCATCACGCCCCCACTTCCTGGCGTGCTTGCCCCCCCAGCCGAACCCGCAATCTCCACGGTTGCTCGCCCACAAATACGCGCCTCTATCGCCCAACCGACGTTGAGCTCGCGTTTTACAATCGCGCCGGCAAGCACAACAGAAAACGTCGTCGCCGCGCATTTCGCCAATCGCCCGACGCTACGTTCGGTGGTCGCAGAAATGCTGACCGATGCACTCAAGAGCCAGTACCCCTCCCTGAATATCAATGTCGCCACGACTTCGCTGGCCGTCCCCAGCCAGGGCGCCCCCCTGCAGTACGTATTGACGCCTCTGCTCGACCTGGCCCTTGACCACCTGGCCTCGGGCACCGACCTGGATTTCACTGATCGCGATGGCGAGCCCTGCAAATGGATGGATACCGCTCACTTCAGGTTCCTCAAAATCATCGACGACAATGGTCTTCACTCGCGCCTCCTGGATATGCCAACGGTGGAATTGGCCATACGCGCCCTGCGGCCCAACCTGAAAAGCGCCTTCGCCCAAGCGCTGAGCCAGTATTGGGGCCAGGCCGCCTTCCGCACAGACCCGGCCAGCAGCCATTGGTCCTGGCTCAGCGATACGTTGCACACAACCCTGAGCATCGCCAGTCTGGAACAACCCGGCCTGGATGAGCTCCAACGCCAGACGCTGGACCAGGTGACGCACTACCCGGACACCGCGCAGCGTCAGCAGGCGGCGGGTGACAACGCGGCCAAGGTCTACGTGATAGACACAACGTTGAGCAAGGGCGCAGTGAAGACCACCCTCCTGAGTGCCGATCTGTTGATCACGCGCCAGGTCGGGGAGCGCACCATCGTCCTGCACGCAACCGCCGCAGGCAAGGTCACGCCCTATGCCTCGCTGGAAGCGTTCGCCAGCGCCTGGAGCCAGCAATTGGCGCAGCCATTCGATTTCGACCAGATGACCTGGCAGCGCAGAGCGATCGACGGCAACCTCTTCGATACCCAGGCCGCGATCATGCTCAACCAACAACTGGAAAACCTCGACGCCGTCACGCTGCCAGCCAGCAGCAATCCTGAAGACCTGGCACAACTGTTCGCTGCCGCTACCGCCACCGCGCCCTGGTTCGTTGGCGCGCCGGTGCCGTCGACGTCGCACGCACAATCACTGGCCAGCAAGTTCCCCACCTGGCTCAAGCAAGCCAGCGACGCCGAACGCTTTGCCTACCAACGCCTCACCGCGTCCCTCGCCACCAGCGTACAGCGCAATGGAGGACGCACCTTCCTCGACGGTATCCCCGACATACGCCTCTATACCCAGCAGCAACTCGACCTGGCGCTGAGCACTAAAGGCTACGCCGCCAAAGATGTGGAGGTGGTGTTCAAGGTCGCCGTGGGCAACATGGGCAGTGGGTACATCGAACGGGTGAAGATGAGCCTTACTGACATGGCCTTGGAGAACCTTTCCGGCCTGCCCAAGGGCGAGATGGACGTCTACGTGCGCGGGCAACAGGTAGTCGACTCAAGCTTGCCGCAAATGCTCAAGGACCTTATCAGCAAGGTCGACATCGGCAAGCAGTATCCCGCCCTGCTGGAACGTGAACTGTTGAGTGGTACCGAGGCTGCCCAGCAACGCCAGGCGCGGTTCATAGATCAGGTGCCGATCCAGCTCGCCATGCAGGCGCTGGAATTGAAGCTCAAGGGCGATTCGGGCCTGAGCGCCCGCGGGTATCAGTATATCAACGCGGTTCTCCAGCCCGGGGCCGGCGCCAAACGCGTGGACGGCCAGGAGATCACCGTGCGCCCACTGGCGTTTGTACGTAAACCGGGCGCGACACCGGATGTGGTCGAGAACATGTTCGTGATCGAACCGCTGGATGCCAGCCAAGGCCCACATGTCCTCTACCAGCCCCAACTGCAACCGACGCTGCAGGAGTTTGCCAGCCGGGAAGCCTTGCTGGAGGCCATCCGTCAACCCGGCACGTTGCAACAGAACGTGCTGAACTGGCTTGCGGATCACCGCACGCGGGCGGTGTATGGCAACGGTGGTTTCAACATCCCCCATATTGCCCGCTACAGCGTGTTCAATGAGTTCGACCCACCGGCCACCGCGGCGCCGACGACCCTGGCGGTCGATGGCTATGACGCCGCCAGTACCTTGCGCCAGGACCTGTTGACCGGTGACCTGGCCAAACATCTGTTCAAATCCAACGCGCACAGCCTGGTCAACCTGGCAAACGGCCAATCCACGTCCGATACCGAAAGCCGCTGGGCGTCGTTCAAGGAGGTGGGCTTGCTGTTGCTCAATACATTGCTTCCGGTATTACGCGGCCCCGGCGCGATGGCTGGTTGGCTGATGCAACTGGCCAGTATGGAAAATGATTTCGAGCAGATCAATGAACCCAATGGCAAGGACCACTCCGCAGCGGTTGTCGACCTACTGGTTAATGTGGCCCTGTCGCTGGGTCACGTGAGTCCGACCACGCCCACCCGCGGCTCGCGTTTTATCGATCGTCCCGAGGCATCGATTCCCTTGCGTCGTGACGCAGCTACCGCCCCCACGACGGTCAATGTGTCGGTTCAGCAGGCTGCCCCCCAGGAAAACGGTCTGACAGTGGGCAACGATCATACCCTGTTCGACTTCGCCTTCTCCAACCCGCGCGAGCTGACGCCCGCCCAACGTGCCCATATTGACTCGTTCAGCGTCACAGCGCCGGCGCCGGGCGCAGAGCCGATCAACGACGGGGCAAGCAAGGGGCTCTTCAGCATCGACAACCACCTGTATGCACACATCGACAACCTATGGTTCCGGGTGGCCCGGGACCTGGACGGCACCTTCATCATCGACCCGCAAAACAAGGCACGTACAGGGCCATCATTGAAGTCCGGCCCAGACGGCCGATGGCGCCTGGATATCGGCCCCAAGCTAAGGGGAGGCATGCCCAAGCGCAAGGGCATAAAAGACATGGTCAGGGAAAACGCCATGGCCAGGGAACAGGTGGTCGTCCAATACGAGCAAAGCCTCCTGGAAAGCGGAAAAACCCAAAAAACTTTCTTGGCAGCCGTTCGGGCGCTCAATGAAGATCTCGATGCATTCACCACCGCACGAAAAAAACTCATGGTGCAATGGGGGTTGAACAAAGGTGACACAGCCAGCCAATACGCCGCGCCTTATGCAGAACAATTGCAATCTACGCGTCAACTCAGACTGAAGATTGACCAGGGTCTTCGCGACTTGGAGAGGGCGGCCCAAGCCGATATCGCCAGCAACGAAAGAGCCATCGAAATCATCACCCCGAAAAAAATCGGTGCGATCGATGATCTCACCGAGTTCAAGGCCATGCGCTCGTTGATATATTCAAAGAGCATGGCGGACTTGTTGCTGGTCAATAACATTTACGCCCGACTTAACAATCACACTACCGAAATCAGTCTCAGCGGTGAGCCCTTGTCCGACATGATGCGTCGGGCCGGGCCAGGCGCAGAAAAAGCTACCTACGATGAGGCGATTGAAAACCTCAAGATCATCAATCAGGACCGCGAAGGTATTTGGAGGTCCCAGCAAGCACTTGCTGCCCAACTCGATAAATGGAAAAACGATTCGCCTTCCGCCAGACACAGCGCCGAGAAGTTCCTCAGCGAGCGGAGGCAGGTTGCACCGTCCATCGAAGCTAAAGCCTCGCAGCTGTCCATCATGGCCAACCTCAAGGAGTTGAGCATCATCAGAAGCGCTGACGTGCCGTCAAACTATGGGGGCCTTTTGAAGGCGCGGCTGCAATCGGCCAACCTGAGGCTCGTCAACCAAACCTTCCTTGATCAACACGAATATCAGGGCTACACGCTCACTGAACGCAAGGCTGCATTGACCACGGTGATCGACACCTACGAACAGTCACTGAACGACTTTGAGACCTTGCAAGAACTTCACCCCGAGGTTTTTCGCGACGAATACCGCCAACTGTTCGTCCAACGCGTCACTGAAGTCCTCGATGAGGCCAGGGCCGACTTGGCCGATGCACTGCGCGAAGAACAAGGTTTGTCACCCGTATTACCCAAGCGCGCCGACAAGCCGGAAAAAGACTCGAAACGGCGAGTCTTCAACACGCGGGACAAGCAAACTCTGATCGGGACATTGCGTGCCCCCACGGAGGGTCAGAATAATGTCATTGATGTGCTGGACCCGAAAACCGGACACCCTATTGCGACTTATAACGAGCACCCGGCCCAGCGTGAATGGGTCAGGCAAGTTGCATATGAACCCCCCGCCGCTACGCCGCCCCGACCGTCCAAGTCCCTGAATACCTATAAAGACGAAGTGAGGGCAATCATCGACGACAGCATCGACAACGAACGCAGGATCGCGTTTCAGAAAAAAAAGCTCAAAGACCCAACAAGACGCGACGGCGTTACCCCACTTGACTGGAACGACATGTGCGAGAGCTTGGCTAACAGGCTCAAGGCAACGGCCGATCAAGTTGAAACCGAGCTTGGCGACAAGCCGGGCACAAAGGAGTTAGTCGCCCAATGGCGCGCAAAGTCCGATGAGCTGCTGCAAGAGGGACGTCAGCATACGGCCGACGGCTATAAAGTCCAAACACCGAGACAGGAAAATGTCGACTTCCTTTGGACGCACGGCTTCGTCGACATCAACCTGGTCAAACGCGCAATTCCTTCGAAATCCGGCGATGTGTTTACCGAGTATACGGTGCGGGAAAAGGGTTCGCACAAGGTGCTGTGGTACGCGCACTTTCACTACCCGAACGCTGCGACGCCGCGCAATGAATACACTGCGGCGCACCTGAAAATCCCGTCCCAGCGCTATGAGACGCAAACGTCGCTGATCGCCAAGGCGGGCAACGACAAAAAAGAGATAGAAAAGATCATCCGCGCCCGGATCACAGCGCCACTGGATGAAAAGCTGTTTTTGAAGCTGTGACCCCCTTTCAGACCAATGCCGTGATGAGCGCGGCATTGGTCTGAAGGCACTGCTGGCGACAACGCTTGGCCGTAGCACGAGGTACTGAGCTACCACACCCTGTGCGCCATTGAGCACTACCTTGCGTGGCTACTTACAAGGCCAGCGTTAAGGAACGACCCATGCCTACTCCAAGCCATGCCCGTGCAACCAACCTGATCCAGCAAACTGTCGCCGAGCAGTTTCGAACGCGCCCCACATTACGCTCGGTTACAGCGCAGATGCTGTCGGACAACCTGAAGGAAAAGTACCCGCTATTGACGCACCCCATCTCGGACCTGCGCTTGGCGCAGCCCCGAGACGGTGGCGGCCGTGCCCTGCTGCCGCTATTGGACATAGCACTGGAACATCTTGCCGATGGCCGCTATCCAGACGTGTCAAACCGGCACGGCATGGATTGCTACCTGAGCGACGCCACCGGAACTCGACTGCGTTATCAAGCTGAAAGCCCACACGACTATGACCTTCAAGTGATTGAGGCGGTTATTCATGAGCTGCCGCTGATCCTGTTTATTGATTTTCAGGACGCGCTGGCCGCGTACTGGGGCCAAGACAGCGATGCCGGTGGCAGCCGCTGGAAGTGGTTGGCGACAGTACTGCAAAGCCAACTGCGCCTGTCGACACTGCGCAACGTCGACGCCACTTCCCAGCAATTGTCGGCGCTCAGCCTGCTGACTCGCTATCCCGACCGGCAAACCCGTGCAAGCCAGTCAGAGCCTGGCACATTCGTCTATGCGTACACCCCCGCTGCTTGCCTTCAACAGGGCCAGACTACCCTGACCTTGCAGGCCGCAGACCTGTTGGTTGTGAGCAACACGGGTACCCTGCTCTGTACTGTTTCGGGCGAGGTCTTGCCGTTTGCCAACGTGGATGCCTTCGGACGTGCCTGGGCTGAACGCATGGAAGCGCGTTTTGGCGCCGACCGCGTCACCTGGCAACTGTATGAACCCGACGGCGATATTTTCGAAATCCAGGCGGCACTGCTACTCAACCAACAGTTGGACGATCTCGCCGCAGTCAAGCTCCCCGGTGTGACCAACGTAGAGCACCTGCAAGCGCAATTTGCCTCAATTACCGACCCCTCACACTTACTGAGCGCCGAGACATTCGCGCCCCAAGCCCGTCTAGATGCCGCACTGCCGACCTGGCTGCGCGACGCAACCCCGCAGGATCGATTCGCTTATCACCAATGCCTGCTCGAGCAAACGGCCCTGAAACACGAGGCGCTTGGTGATCCGGACCTGAATGAGCTGGAAGCCATCGACACTTATGCGGCCCTTCACCTCAACCATCAGCTGTGCCTGGAGCGCAACACGCACCTGCACGGCGAACGCACCTGCAGCGAAGAGGCGTTGGCTGCAGGGTACAACGCCCGCGAGTTGGAACTGACCTTCCACGTGCCGGTTGGCAACCTGGAGGGCGGCTACATCGAGAGGGTAACCATGAGCCTGCTTGACTTGGCGCTGAAAAATCTCGCCGGCCGCCCCAAAGGACGCATGACGGTGCGCCATACCGGCGGCCGTGAGATAGAAGCGTGGCTGACGCCCGACGCTATTCTGCAGCTGGTCCAGCGCGTCGATATTGGGCGCAATTATCCCAACTACCTGCGTGAACACCTGCTGAGCGACACCATCGCAGCGAAAAAGCGCCAGCGCCTGTTCTGCCGCCAACGGCCGGTGCAACTGAGCATTCAGGCACTTGAACATAAAATTCGCGGCGAAGCCGGGTTGACGCAACGAGGGTTTCGATGTGTGAGGGCGGCCTTCAAACCCAGTCGTTCGCAACGCTGGGTCGACAACGATGAGATCGTCCTGCGCCCGCTCGCATTTGTGCGCAAGCCTGGTCCAACGGCGGATGTGGTAGACAACATGTTCATCATCGAGCCCAAACACACCGGCACAGGCCCGCACCTGCTCTACCGGCCTGCCTACTCACAATCGCTACAGGAATTCCCCGACCGCGACGCCCTGCTGGCAGCCATCGTCCAACCGGGTGAACTGCAAGACAGCGTATTGACCTGGCTGTCAGACAGCGCCAGGCCCATTTACAGCAACGGTGGCTTCACCGAGCCGCACTATGTGCGCATCGGCCTGGGATCTGAGTTTGATCTGCCGCGCAAACCTGACCCCGCAACGCTGGCGAGCGGGAATGATGAGAGCGCAAATGAAATCCACCAGGCACAGGATGCCGGAACGTTGATGGAGTACCTGTTCAATTGCCAGGCCCACCAACTGCTCAACCAGGCTGAACGCGAGTCGACTTCCAATTCCGAGAGCCGATGGGCGCTGATCGTGGAAGGCCTGCAATTGGGCCTCAATACGTTGCTGATGGCTGTGCGCGGGCCAATGGCCGCTGTAGGTTGGCTGCTGCAACTGCTGGTCGGACTCAAGCACGATTTACCAGCGCTGGAAAGTAGAGACCCTACTGCCCGGGAGCTGGCCTGGGTCGACCTGCTGATGAACATCAGCATGCTACTGCTTCACCCGCGAGTGCCCGGCGACGAGCCTGTACATCCACGGCCGGACGAAACACGCGTCGAACCAGCACCTGCTCGCAGGGGGCTGGAACGCCCACAGTCCACCCTGGGGCTACCCTCCAAAGCCGTGATCCAGCGCGGGGCGATCGGCCTGCCCGCCGAGCCGCCGGGTGACGGTCGCACCGTGCTTGACTTCGATCGCTCACTGGCCAGTGACACCGCGTGCGCAGCCCTGCTGGAAAAACTCTTGGCCTACAACGTGCGCTGGCCCGACCCCGCCCCCGTTCCGACCCAAGCCGGCGTCTACAAGGGCCTGTACTTGATCAACGGACAATGGCATGCCTCAGTGGGCGGCTTGCTGTTCAGGGTGACAATCGTCCCAGGCGTTGGCGAGGTGTACATCCTTCACCCCGAGAAACCAGCGCGTCCGGGCATTGTGCTCAAAACCGACGGCAAAGGCGGTTGGACCCTGGATCGCGGGCTCAAGCTGGCAGGCGGCGGCCCGAAGCGGCTGGCCGCGTTGCGCGCGAAAAACCTGGAACGAAAACGTGAGCTGCTTGCCGCCATCGACTCGCTTGCGGTGGAGGTCCGGGAGCAGTTGGAACCGCCTTGCAAGCAATCGGCTGCGCAGTTGAACACCTGGTACAAGACTCTGACAGAACAAAGACGCAAACTGAGATCGGTGTGGAGGCTCCTGCAAAGTGCTACCGCCGACCGGCTTCCCGCTCTGGAGGCGCGGCACCAAATGGAGATGCGCGACTACGCAAGGGTGCGGGGCTACTACCGGACATTGCTGGACACCTTCACAGAACAGTCCGCACACCTATTGGCGGCACGGCAAAAAGCGTTCAGCCTGGGCCAGGAACTCAAAGACGTTGCAGGGGCCGGCGCTCACGTCCAAGACCTGGAAAAAATGCTCGAGAACACCTGGGAGGGCACATTTGCGCTCTACGAATATGAGCGCGGGTGGTTGAACGACCTGTTCACTTCCAAGAGCGGCGAACCGCTGTACGATCTGTTGAAGCGCACGCACCTGAATACACTTTGGGGTGACCGTACCGCATTTGACGAACATGTCGCTAATTCTATCGAGGCCGCCGACACCTGGCAGCGAATGGCAAATGCCACCTCTACCCTGGAAACCCTGTCTGAACAGTTGGAGCGGCTTTCTACCGGGGGACGTGCGATACGCAACCGCCTGATGAACGCGATCATTACCCCACAATACTATTTCGTGGCGAACCTGAAACTTAATGCATTACGCCCGCTGGCATGGGCAAGTTTCGACTTATCGATTGAGCCGATGCGGCCACAGGAGGCACTCTACTACGAACTCCTGACAGAGCGTGACCTCAATCAAACCCTGCTTTCCCATATCGACGTACGCAGCAGCAACGACTACTCACTGAGCGACCAGCGCAGTGTTTACGAAACGCTCATCGAGACATACCGGCGCTATGAAAATGCCCTGCGGGCACTCAATGTGCTCAGATCCAAGCGTCTACTTGGCTCATCGGCACGGCTTCTGAAGGGACTGCAATACGCCTGCGCCCTAGCCGAGGGTGAATTGGAGACGGTGGTGCGCTTACAAGAAAAACTGGAGGTTGAACTGCCGCTGTCGAAAACCCTGCGCCCCAAGGCCCCCACCAAACGCGTGTTCAAGACTCGCCGTAAAGCTTATCTGATCGGCGACCTACAGCCGGCCAACGAGCACATTGCCCACGAACACTTGACCATCAGCGAGCCGATAACAGGCCACACCCTCGCCACCTATGACCGGCAAGACAATGAATGGGTGGAGACGACACGCAGCGTACGTGTAGAACCCGAGCCGGACGTGGCGGTGCGCACGCTGGCACAGGTGAGGGAATCAGGCCGGGAGCTGATCAGTCAACGCAAGGGTATCGAGCAACAAGTGGCAGCCGAGCAACTGTTGGTGGATGAAGAAGCCACCCGGGAAGAAGTCGACCCGGATACCTGGGACACATTGCTCACAACCCACGCCCGGAAACTGACCGCCTTGGCCGATGAGCTGGTCCGAGATCACAAAGACAAACCCGCCACGCAAGACCTGGTGGATGAGTACCGTGCACACGCCAGAGACCTGACGCGCATCGCGCAGCGAGCGTGCAGTCGCGCCTACAAAAAGCAACTACCCACCGCCGACAGCGTCACTTACCTATGGGAGCATGGTGAGATCGACATCAATCTCACCAGCCCGTCCGACCCCGACCGACCGACACTCAGCGGTGATTTTTTCACCGAATATGCGGTGTATGACAAAACCGCCAAGCCGCCCGTGGTGCTGTGGTACGCCCACTTCCACTACCGCACCGCCGACGCTCCGCCGGCCAGCTACACCCGTGCGCATTTAAAGCTGCCGGAGCAACGCAAGTTTACCCAGAAGGACTTGCTCAAGGCGCACGTACAAGCCTATCTGGCCAACCAGAAGACCCCCGGCAGTGCGCCGGTCAGGAAGATCGTTTATGTGCTGATCACGCCACCGCTGGACAACCTGTTCCTGAAAATCGCCCCGCTGCCCTCGGCGACTCAATGACATCAGCGTAAAGCACGCCCTGTGGGAGTGAGTGAATCCCACAGGGTGATTGCCGACTCAATGGGCGAACAACGAGTTGCCCTTCTGCCCCGCGAGCTTCTCGGGCTTGATCAGGAACCGCGCCAGTGCCGGCAACAGCCACAGGGCACCGAACATGTTCCACAGCAGCATGAAGGTCAGCATCAGGCCCATGTCGGCCTGGAACTTGATCGCCGAGAAGATCCAGGTGCACACGCCGATCGCCAGGCACAGGCCGGTGAACAGCACGGCTTTGCCGGTGGACTTGAGCGTCTGGTAGTACGCCTCTTGCAGCGGCAGACCGGCACGCAGGAAGCTTTCCAGGCGGCTGTAGATGTAGATGCCGTAGTCCACGCCAATCCCCACGCCCAGGGCCACCACCGGCAGGGTCGCGACCTTGACACCGATGCCCATGAACGCCATCAGCGCGTTGCCCAACACCGAGGTCAGCACCAGCGGCAACACGATGCACAGGGTCGCCGCCCAGGAGCGGAAGGTGATCATGCACATGGTTGCCACGCACAGGTACACCAAAATCAGGATGGTCAGCTCCGACTCCTTGATCACCTCGTTGGTGGCCGCCTCGATCCCGGCGTTGCCGGCGGCGAGGATGAATTCCAGGCCGTCCTGGTTGTTTTCCTTGGCGAAGTCCTGCACCGCGTGCACGGCGCGGTCGAGGGTTTCCGCCTTGTGGTCGTTGAGGAACACCAGCACCGGCGCCAGCGAGCAATTGTTGTTGTACAGGCCATCGGCGCGGGCGATGGAGTTGTTCAGTACATCCGGGTTGCGCGACAGGGTTTCCCATTTCAGGTTGCCCTCGTTCATGCCCTTGATCATCTGCTTGGACACCGTCACCAGCGAGATCGCCGACTGCACGCCCTCGGTGTTCTGCATCTTCCACATCAACTGGTCGATCGGCGCCATCGCTTCGTAGCGCGAGCAGCCTTCGGCCTTGGTCTTGACCATCACCACCAACACGTCGGAACTGGTGGAGTAGTTGCTGATGATGAAATTGTTGTCTTTGTTGTAGCGCGAGTCGGGGCGCAGTTCCGGCGCGCCCTGGTCCAGGTCGCCGATCTTGAGATTCTGGCTGTACCAAAGGCCGCCGCCAAAGGCGACCAACGCCAAGGCGATGGAGATCGGTGCGACTTTCGGGTTGGCAAAGTTCGACAGCAGGCGCCAGAACGAATGTTCGCGGTTCGCGTCTTTCTTGCTCTTGGCGATGGCGCGCTTGCTGATGCCCACATAGGAAATCGCCACCGGCAGCAGGATCAGGTTGGTGAACACGATCACCGCCACGCCAATGGACGCACCGATCGCCAGCTCGCGGATCACGCCAATGTCGATGATCAGCAGGGTGATGAAACCCACGGCGTCGGCCAGGATCGCGATCATCCCCGGCAGGAACAGTTGCCGGAAGGTGCGCCGCGCGGCGGTCAGGGCGTTGTCCGCCTCGCTGGATTGCAGGGCGATACCGTTGATTTTCTGCACGCCGTGGGAGATACCGATGGCGAAGATCAGGAACGGCACCAGCATCGAATACGGATCGAGGCCGAACCCGAAGAAGTGCATCAGCCCAAGCTGCCAGATCACCGCCACCAGCGTGGTGCTCAACACCGCGACGGTGCTGCGCAGGCAGTTGGTGAACCACAGCAACAGGATCAAGGTGATGATGAAGGCAACGCCGAAGAACATCACCACCATCACCAGGCCGTCGATCAGGTCACCGACCTTCTTGGCAAAGCCGACGATGTGGATCTTGACGTTGGGGTTCTGGGCTTCGAACTTGTCGCGGATCTTGTCTTCCAGTTCGTGGGAGAACTTGCGGTAGTCCAGGGCCAGTAACTTGCCCTGGTCCTGCGGGTCCGGGTAGGACTCCAGCAGCGGAATATCGACGATGCTCGACTTGAAGTCGTTGGCCACCAGGCGCCCGACCTGGCCAGACTTGAGCACGTTGTTGCGCAGTTGGTCAAGGCTTGCCGGCGAGCCGTTGTAGCTCTGCGGGATCACTTCACCGCCGGCAAAGCCTTCTTCGGTCACTTCGGTCCAGCGCACGCTGGGGCTCCACAGCGACTTGAGGCCCGAGCGGTCAACGCCGGAGATGTAGAACACCTCATCGTTGATCTGACGCAGGGTCTCCATGTACTCCTGGGTGAATATGTCACCGTCCTTGGCCTCCACCGAGATGCGCACGGTGTTGCCCAGGTTGGCCAGGTCGTTGCGATGCTCCATCATCTTCTCGATGAAGGGGTGCTTGAGAGGGATCATCTTTTCGAAGCTGGTGGACGGGCGAATCAAGGTCGCCTGCCAGAACAGGAAGATGCTCACCAGCAGGCAGATCACGATCACTGCCGGGCGATTGTTGAAGATCAGGCGCTCAAGAAAGGTCGCTTTATCGTTGTGATGACTGCTCATTCTTTCCCCGCCCTTATTATTGTTTTACGAGTTCGGCGCCGTTGGGCGCGGCGACGCGAACGCCACCCTGCCCCGCCAGAATCAAGTTGCCGTTGCCTGCCGCCGTGACGGACGACAGCGAAATACGGTCCGGACGGTTGAACACGCTGAAGGTCAGTCCATCATCATGGCTGACCACCACGCTGCCGCCATTACCCACGACGACGATGGCACCGTCATCCAGCAAGGTCGCGCCCGACAGGCCGAACTCCAGCGCTCCCCGCGCCGCGTTCAATTCGACGGGTTCCCAGGTGCTGCCGAAATCCGTGGAACGGTACAGGTTGCCGCGCAAGCCATAAGCCAGCAGGGTCTGCGGTTGCGCTGTGCTGATCACGCCAAACAGCGAGCCCTCGTAGGGGCCTTCGAGTTTTTCCCAGGTCTGGCCGTCGTCGCTGGAACGAAACATGCTGCCCTGCTCGCCGACGATAAACAGACCGGCGTCCTTGATGTGGGCGATGGCGTTGAGGTGGTACTGGTCTTCGTTGTCGAGGCGGTCGCTGACGTCATTCCAGCTCTTCCCGCCGTCGGTGGTTTCGATCAGCGCACCGTAGGCGCCCACGGCCAGGCCGTGGCTGGCATCGTTGAACCACACATCCAACAAAGGCGCTTCGCGCTTGAGGTCCTGGTATTGCTGGGTCCAAGTAGCACCGCCATCGGAACTGGCAAGGATTTGCGCATCATGGCCAACCGCCCAGCCCTGCTTGTCATCGACGAAAAACACCGCCGTGAGCAATTGCCGGGTGGGGACTTTGGCTTGGGTCCAGGTGTTGCCCTGGTCATCGGAATAGAGGATATGCCCGCGATCACCGACCGCCACCAGGCGCTTGCCCGCGTGGACCACGTCGATCATCAGGCCTTTGGCGGCCTTGGGGGATTCAATCGCAAAAGTGGTATCGCTGGCGGCCTGGACGGAGGTGGACAACGCGGCTGACGCTACCCCCAGTCCAAACAGCGAGAGCGCTGCGGCCAGCATCGCAACCCTGCGTGCGGCGCGTGGGCGGCAAACAACCCAACCCATGACAGGCTCACTCATAGACCTTTCTCCCATTTATTATTGTTATCGCCTGCCTTCCGGGGCCTTGAAACCTGCAATCTAGAGCGCCTGGAGGAAGCAGGGGCCATCCTATCGGGCTTTCGAATCGTCTGACAATCGGCGCTACGTTATCTTTTGTTAACTGAGGGCCTTTCGTCAGCGCCTGAATATAGCTGCATTCGCGGGGGTGATCGTCGGCGCCCTAATGAATTTTTATTCCATCTATTGAAATTAGAGAATTTATATTCCATTAATAGGCCTTCTGAAAATAATAATGCAAAGGACCACGACGATGCGTGCACTCGGAATCGGCTTGATCGGCACAGGCTTCATGGGCCGCGCCCACGCCCTGGCTTTCAATAATGCTCGCGCGGTGTTCGACCTGCCGGTACACCTCCAGTTGGCCGCCCTGGCCGATGCCGACGCCGAACGCGCCCAGCGTTGCGCCACAGCCTGGGGATTTGCCCAGGCCCATTGCGACTGGCAAGCGCTGATCAACGACCCCAGTGTCGACGTCGTGGCCATCACCACGCCCAATCACCTGCACTACCCCATGGCGATGGCGGCCATTGCCGCTGGCAAGGCGGTGTACTGCGAAAAACCTCTTGCCGTGAGCCTGGAACAGGCCGACACCATGCGCCGCGCCGCCAGTGCCGCCGGGGTGGTGACGCGGGTGGGCTACAACTACCAGCACAACCCGATGATCACGCTGGCGCGGCAGATAATCGCCAACGGTGACCTCGGCGAAATCATCAGCTTCCAGGGTGAATTCAGCGAAGACTTCATGGCCGACCCCACCTCGCCATGGTCCTGGCGTTGCGAAGTCGAACATGCCGGCGGCGCCCTGGCGGACCTGGGCAGTCATTTATTGTCGATGGCGCGTTATCTGGTCGGTGATGTGCAGAGCGTGTGCGCCGATACCCAAACCGTCCACGGCCAGCGCCCTGCCGTCAAAGAGAGCGCCGAGCGCAAAACCATCGCCGTGGATGACCAGGTGCACGCCCTGCTGCGTTTCGCCAACGGCGCACGCGGGACGGTAAGCAGCAGCTGGCTCAAGCACGGTTACAAAAACCACCTGAGTTTCGAGATCAGCGGAACGAAAGGCACCTTGGCGTTCGATCAGGAGCGTTTGAATGAATTACAGGTGTGTCGCGCGGGCCAGGATGGGTTCCAGCGTTTACTCGCAGGCCCGGCCCTGCCGGGTTATGCAGCGTTCAGCCCGGCGGCGGGGCACCAATTGGGGTACAACGAGCTGAAGACGCTGGAGGTGCAGGAGTTGATCATGGCCGTGGCGGGTCAAGGTGCGGATGGCACTGATTTTGAAGCGGCGTGGGAAGTTGAGCGGCTGGCGACGGCGATTCGCGTGGCGGCCAGGGAAGAACGCTGGGTAACCGTAAACGCTCTCTAAACCACACCGCCGAAACCTGTGGGAGCTGGCTTGCCTGCGATGGCGGTGTGACTGATACACCGCTATCGCAGGCAAGCCAGCTCCCACAGTGGGTTCACCTAAACGTTCAAACTAGCGCAAGGCCCTGCGCAGCACTTTGCCGACCGTGGTCTTGGGCAACTCGGTGGTGCGAAACTCCACATACCGGGGCACCTTGTACCCTGTCAGATACTCGCGGCAATGCGCCAGGATCTGCTCCTGGGTCAGGTTCGGGTCCTTGCGCACCACGATGATCTTCACTTTCTCCCCGGTCACGCCATCTTCCACCCCAATCGCCGCCACTTCCCCTACCCCAGGGTGCAGCGCCACCACGTCTTCGATTTCATTGGGGTACACGTTGAAACCCGAGACCAGGATCATGTCCTTCTTGCGGTCCACCAGGCGAATGTAACCACGCTCGTCCATCACGCCGATATCACCGGTCGACAACCACCCTTCTGCATCCAGGACTTCGGCGGTGGCCTCCGGGCGCTTCCAGTAGCCCTGCATCACCTGCGGCCCACGCACCTGCAGTTCGCCCTGCTCGCCAATGTCGGCCAGCTCGCCGTCTTCGCGCACAAAACGTACCCAGGTCGACGGCAACGGCACACCGATGCTGCCGGTGAATTCCATCTCGCGCATGCGCGCAATGTTGATCGGGCTGATGCTCACCACCGGCGAACATTCGGTCAGGCCGTAGCCCTCGATGATCGGCAGCCCGGTGACTTCCTTCCAGCGCTTGGCCACCGCCGTGTGCGTGGCCATCCCGCCCGCGATCACCATGCGCAGGTCGGAAAAGTCCCGTGCGCAGAACTCTTTGTTTTCCAGCAAGCCGTTGAACAAGGTGTTGACCCCGGCAATCCCGTTGAAGCGTTCCTTGCGCAGGATCATCTGCACGCGCTTCACGTCCCGTGGGTTGGCGATCAGGATGTTGCGCCCGCCCAGGCACATGAACATCAGGCAATTCACCGTCAGCGAAAAGATGTGATACAGCGGCAGCAAGGTGACGTTGGTTTCCTGCTTGTCTTGGTCCAGTTGGTCGCCAACCCAGGCCTTGGCTTGCAACAGGTTGGCGATGATATTGCGGTGGCTGAGCATCACGCCCTTGGCGTCGCCGGTGGTACCGCCGGTGTATTGCAAAAAGGCCAGGTCGTCGAGGTGCATCTCCACAGGGAAATGGTTAAGCCCACGGCCCTGTTTCAACGCCTGGTTGAAGCGTATCGAACCGCGCAAATTGAACGCGGGCACCTGTTTTTGCACGCGACGCAGGATGAAGTTCATCGCCGCGCCCTTGAAGGTACCCAACAGGTCACCGATGGCGGCGATCACCACGCGCTTGACGCTGCTGCCAGTGATGACTTTCTCCAGGGTCTGTGCGAAGTTCTCGAAGATCACCACGGTTTCTGCGCCGCTGTCCTTGAGCAAATGCTTGAGTTCATGGGAGGTGTACAGCGGGTTGACGTTGACCACCACCGCGCCGGCCAGGATCGTGCCCAGCAGGCAGATCGGGTACTGCAAGCAATTGGGCATCATCAGCGCCACGCGATCGCCCTTCTTGACGCCCTGCCCCTGCAGCCAGGCGGCGAAGGCATAGCCTTGCACCTGCCAGTCGGCGTAGGTCATTTCGGTGCCGATGCTGACGTAGGCCACCCGCTCGCGAAACTTCTCCAGGTGCTCCAGGAACACCTCGCGCAGCGACGGGTAGTCCTCGATGCCGGCCTCGATATCCGCCGGGACGCCAGGCAGGTAAGCGTTCAACCAGATCCGTTCGGTATGTTCCAGGCTTACAGCGTTCATGGCAGTCTCCTTGTTGTTGTTTTTGATAGAGCTACTTCTCGACGATAGCAGTAATGCCCAGCCCGCCCGCCGCGCAGATGGAAATCAGGCCGCGCCCGCCGCCGTTCTCATGGATGATCTTGGCCAACGCCGCCAATTGCCGGCCACCAGTGGCGGCGAAGGGATGGCCGCAACCGAGTGAGCCACCGTTGACGTTCATCTTGGCGCGGTCGATGGCGCCCAGCGGTGCATCCAAGCCTAGGCGCTCGCGGCAATAATCGGCGTCTTCCCACGCCTTGAGCGTGCACAGCACCTGGGCGGCGAAGGCTTCGTGGATCTCGAAGAAATCGAAGTCATCGAAGCTCAACCCTTCGCGCTTGAGCATGCGCGGCACCGCATAGGCCGGAGCCATCAGCAGGCCCTCGGTGCCATCGACGAAATTCACCGCCGCCGTTTCGCCGGTACGCAGATAGGCCAGCACCGGCCAGCCGTGCGCGGCCGCCCATTCCTCGCTGGCCAGCAGCACCACCGAGGCGCCATCGGTCAGCGGTGTTGAATTGCCCGCAGTGAGCGTGCCGTTTTGCCGGTCGTAGGCTGGGGACAGGCCGGCGAGTTTCTCCAGGCTCGCGTCGGCGCGCAGGTTATTGTCCCGAGCCAGGCCGCGATGGGGGCTGATCAGGTCATCGAAGAAACCGCGCTTGTAGGCCGCGTCCAGGCGCTGATGGCTGGTGAGGGTCAGTTCATCCTGGGCCAGGCGCTTGATCTGCCAGCGCTTGGCCATTTCTTCGCAGTGTTCGCCCATGGATAAACCGGTGCGCGGCTCGCCATTGCGCGGCAGCAATGGCTTGAAAAACATTGATGGCCGCACCCTGAGCAGCGCCTGCAACTTGGCGCCCATGCCCTTGGCGCGGTTGGCCGCGAGCAACGTGTGGCGCAGGGATTCGTTGATGCCGATCGGTGCGTCGGAGGTGGTGTCGGAACCGCCGGCGATGCCCACGTCGATCTGGCCCAGGGCAATCTTGTTCGCTACCAGCAAGGCCGCTTCCAGGCCGGTGCCGCAGGCTTGCTGCACATCGTAGGCAGGCGTGTCCGGCGATAAGGTGGTGGACAGCAATGACTCGCGCGCCAGGTTGAAGTCCCGCGAATGCTTGATCACCGCCCCAGCGGCGAATTCGCCCAGGCGTTGGCCGTGCAGGTTGTAGCGGTCGACCAGGCCCTGCAGGGCGGCGACCAGCAGGTCCTGGTTGCTGTCGTGGGCGTACACCGTGTTGGAGCGAGCAAACGGGATGCGGTTGCCGCCGATAATCGCGACGCGACGAACCGGGGCCGGGTTGAAGCTGTAGTCACTCATTCCACGCTCTCTTTCCAGATGAATAGTCCGCGCATGTGGGGTTTGTCACCGGCGAAATTGCGCACTTCGAATTCGCGGCGCGGGCCGGTCACCGGGTGACTCCAAAGAGCAACCTGGCCAGGCAGGAAGATCGGCAACTTGAAGTCACAATGCGCCTCGGCCTGGTCCAGCCCGCCGGGCGGTTGCTGCGCGGCGAGTGCGCGCCCCAGGGTCCACATGCCGTGGGCGATGGCGCGGCGAAAACCGAAGAGCTTGGCGCCAATCACCGAGGTGTGAATCGGGTTGAAATCCCCTGACACCTTGGCAAAGCGCCGGCCCAGGTCAGCCGGCAACACCCAGCGCTGGGTACGCAGCAAACCGTCTTCCTGCAGCGGCAATACGTCGTCCCACGGTTCACCCACCGGGTCCTTGACGTCCCGGCGCAGGTACAGGCTGTCGCTTTCCCACACCAGTGTGTCGGCGCCGTACGCACGGGTGGCGATGCTCAGCGCCTGGCCCTTGGGATGGGCAACCCAGCGCTCGCCATACACTTCCAGCCGCAACGCCTGGCCTGGGTGCAAGCGCTGGTGCTGACGAATGCGATTGGCCAGGTGCACCATGCCGCTGGCCGGATACGGGAAGCTCGGCCGCGTCAGCAGCATCAGGTGCAATGGGAACGCCAGCACGTGGGGGTAGGACAACGGCACGCCCTGCTCGCGGCGAAAACCACAGGCGCGGCCATAGGCTTCAATATCAGCGGCAGACAACTGCGCCGCCGAGCGCACCAGGCGTTCCTTGGGCAGTACGGGCGCACCGTCGAGCTTGGGTTTGCGCAAGGCGCGTACGCCATCGAGCAGCAAGCGCGTGCGTGATGGCGGCGGGTCAATGATCTGCGTCACGTAGTCCATGGACTCAGGCTCCCAGCAGGCTTTGGCCGCACACGCGGATGACCTGGCCGTTGACCCCGCCCGACGCCGGGTGTGCCAGCCAGGCAATGGTCTCGGCCACATCGATAGGTTGCCCGCCCTGGGACATCGAGTTCATGCGCCGCCCGGCTTCGCGGATCATCAGCGGGATTTTCGCGGTCATCTGCGTCTCGATAAACCCGGGTGCCACTGCATTCACCGTGACGTGCTGCGCCGCCGCTCGCGGTGCCAGGCCCTGCACCAGGCCGATCACGCCAGCCTTGGAGGTGGCGTAATTGCTCTGCCCAAGGTTGCCGGCGATGCCGGAAATCGACGACACGCAGACGATGCGCCCGCCGGGGTTCAGGCCCTGGCTGTCCAGCAGTGCATGGCTGAGTTGCAACGGCGCCTCTAAGTTCACGGCCAGCACACTGCGCCAGGCGTCCTCGGTCATCTTGGCGATGGTCTTGTCACGGGTGATGCCGGCGTTGTGCACCACCACATCGAAGGCGCCGTATTGGCTGACGTGGGCTTGCAACAGTGAGGCTGCATCGGTTGCGGTGATGTCCAGCGGCAGCGCCGAGCCGCCGACACTTTCCGCTGCCTGTTGCAGCGACGCCTGGGCCTGGGGCACGTCCACGCACACCACATGGGCGCCGTCCCGTGCCAACACCTGGGCAATCGCCAGGCCGATACCACGGGAAGCGCCGGTGACCAACGCGCGACGGCCGGCGAAGGGTTTGTCCCAATTGACGCTGACCTGGCCGTCCACCGGTGCCTCCAGGCGGATCACCTGCCCCGAGACATAGGCCGAGCGGCGCGACAGGAAGAACCGCAGGCTGCTGTCCAGCGCGGCTTCGGCGCCGGGGGCCACGTAGACCAACTGCACGGTGATCGCGCGCCGCAACTCCTTGGCCAGCGAACGCACCAAGCCTTCAAGGGCGCGCTGGGCGATGGCCTGGGGCAAGTCCTGGCAGTGTTCCGGCGCGGTGCCGAGCACCATCACGCGGCCATGGTGGCCAATGCGCTTGGCATTGGCGTGGAAGAACACATACAGCTCATCCAATTGGTGCGGGTCGGTCACGGCACTCGCATCAAACACCGCGCCCTGCACCTTGACCGTGGACGGCGCCTTAAGCGTGGCCGGCGTGGCGATGACGGTGTCGGTGGCCGCGAACACCCGCTGCACCTCGACGGCCAGGCGCCCTGCCCCGGCGACGATCACCGGGTTGACCAGCCCTTGCTGGCCGCTGCGATGGCGTTGCAGCGGCAAGGGCTGCGGCAAGCCGACGGCCTGGGCCAGGCGCCGACCCCAGGGGGAATTGACAAACGAAAGGTAGCTGTCACTCATAGAGACATTCACTCACAACACATTCTGACCGTGAAAACCCGATCCCCTGTGGGCGCTGGCTTGCCTGCGATACAGGCAACTCGGTGTGTCAGTCGTACCGAGGTGATGCCTTCGCAGGCAAACCAGCTCCCACCTTGACCGTGATTTTCCTAATTGACCGAGACGTTTTCGCTTTGGTTGTTGCGACGTTTCGTCGTCGGTTCCAACGCCTGCTTGCGCTGCTGCAAGGCTTCCAGCAAGCCGAAGTCCTGGGGGAAGTCGTCCACCTGGATGCCGTGGTCGGCGTATTCCACATAGCGCCCCAGCAAGGTGTCTTCTTCGTCGCTGATCAAGTCCAGTGCCCGCGCCTTGACGCGCCAGGCGGTAAAGGCCGTGGCCGAGATCGGCATCGGCGCGATCAGGCCCTGCTTGACCGCCGGCTTGAGTCGGGCCTCGATCAACTCGACTTGCGGCAGCAGGCGGAAGCCCAGTTCGCCGTAGGCCAACTTGTCGATTTCCGGACGGGGTATGTAGGAATTGGCCAATAGTCGGTCGCGGGTCTCGCCCGGTGTCTGCACCACATCAGCAACTTCGGCCAGCAGGCGGTCCGACGGTTTGCGCAGCGGGATACCGAACGGGAACGTCAACGCCTTCAGCACGCTTGCGGCCACTTTCGACGGGTAGTTATCGAGCACTTCGGCCAACGCTTCATGGGCACGCAACAACGCGTCCTGGGCCGACCAGTGCACCAGCGGCAGGTCTGCCTGGGGCCGACCGTCATCCTCAAAGCGCTTGAGCACGCAGGACAGGATGTACAGCTGCGACAGAATATCGCCCAGGCGCCCGGTGATACTTTCCTTGCGCTTGAGGGCACCGCCCAGCACGCCCATGGAGATGTCCGACGTCAGCGCGAGCACCACCGACAGGCGATTGGCCTGGCGGTAGTAGGACGCCAGTGCCGGGTCGGTCTTGGCCGGGGCAGAAATCAACCGCCCGCCTGTCAGGGCATGCACCGCTGCTCGGACGGTATTGGCCAGCACGAAACTCACGTGGCCGAACATCGCGCTGTCAAACGCTTCCAGCGCCTGGCGCCGGTCCGGGTTGCGCGCGGCTTCCATCTCACGGAACACATAGGGATGGCAGCGGATCAGGCCCTGGCCAAAGATGATCAGGCAGCGCGTCATGATGTTCGCGCCTTCTACCGTAATCGCGATGGGGCTTTGCTGATAGGCACGGGCCAGGAAGTTGTTGGGGCCCATGCAGATGCCCTTGCCGGCGACGATGTCCATGCCGTCATTGACGATGATCCGCGCACGCTCGGTGACGTGGTACTTGGCGATCGCCGAGATCACCGACGGTTTCTCTCCCGCATCCAGGGACGCCACCGAGACCTTGCGCACCGCATCGCAGGCATACAGGTGCCCGGCCATGCGTGCCAGCGGCGCTTGCACGCCTTCGAACTTGCCAATGGGCAGGCCAAACTGCTTGCGCATCGCCGCGTAGGCGGTGGTGCCGCGCACCGCGACTTTGCCCAGGCCGACGTTGGCCGACGGCAGGGAAATCGCCCGGCCGGCTGCCAGGCACTCCATCAACATGCGCCAGCCGTTACCGACTTGCTCGCGGCCACCGATCACCCATTCCAGTGGGATGAAGACATCCTTGCCGGTGGTAGGACCATTCTGGAACACGGCATTGAGTGGCCAATGGCGGCGACCGCTGTTTACCCCCGGATGGGACGTCGGGATCAACGCACAGGTGATCCCCAGCGAGCCGGGCTGGCCAAGCAAGCCATCCGGGTCTTCGGCGCGAAACGCCAGGCCGAGCACCGTGGCAATCGGGCCCAGGGTGATGTAGCGCTTGTCCCAGGTCACGCGGAAGCCCAGGACTTCCTCGCCTTCATGGGTACCTTTGCAGACGATGCCCAAGTCGGGAATCGCCCCGGCATCGGACCCCGCATACGGGCTGGTCAGGGCAAAGCACGGGATGTCTTCACCCCGCGCCAAGCGCGGCAGGTAGTAATTGCGCTGGGCATCGGTGCCGTAATGCAACAGCAGCTCGGCCGGGCCGAGGGAGTTGGGCACCATCACCGAAATGGCGGCCGCCGAGCAACGCGTCGACAGCTTCATCACCACCTGCGAGTGCGCGTAGTGGGAGAAGCCTTTGCCGCCGTATTGCTTGGGAATGATCATGCCGAGGAACCCAGCATCCTTGGTGTACTGCCAGCCTTCGGGCGACATGTCCTGCCAGACTTGGGTGGTTTCCCAGTCGTTGGCGATATCGCACAGGGTTTCGACTTCGTTATCGAGGAAGGCTTGCTCTTCAGCGCTCAGGCTGGCCGGTGCGGCTTGCAGCAGGCGCTGCCAGTTGGGCTTGCCGCTGAACAGCTCGGCGTCCCACCACACGGTGCCGGACTCGATGGCCGCACGTTCGGTGTCGGACATAGCCGGCATGATTGTACGAAACAGGCCCAGGGCCTTGCTGGTGAGCAAGGCGCGGCGCAGGGGTTTGATCGTCATCATCGCTGCGGGCAACACCACCAGGAGCGCCGCAACGCTCATGCCGAAACCGGCCACCACGTTGAACAGGTAACCCGCCGCCAGCCAGATCAGGCCTGCCCCCAACCAGTGGATGGCAGCGGCTTGTCGATACGCCAGGGCAATCGCAGCTGCGAAACCCACCAATAACCAGATAATCATGGGGATACCTCAATTCGATTCAGGGCATGACCATTACGCTGGCCGCTCGATGTGAGCTGCGGCGTAAAGCCACACTACAAACTCGGAACGCTAAATTCAAATTTTGTTTTGAAATTTTTATTTAATGCTTGGGCGAAAAAAGAGTGGCTGAACACGTCAGCCGGGTCTGTCACTACGCTGGAAACTACCCATGAAATGAGGATGAATGCCTGGACGAAGGCACCAAGATGCGCTTGATGCCTCCCTGCCATCACTCTCCACAACGCATCAGAACGCGTAAGTGGCCGATACGCTGACCACATCACCCGACGACTCCGCCTTGCCATCGAGGCTTGCACCGCCCAGGCGATCAACGTTTTGAGTCTTGAGCTTGACCTCTTGCACGAACTGATGGGAATAGGCCAGGTCGACACTCAGCCCCTTGATTGCTTTCACGTCATAGCCAGCCCCCAACGACAGGAATGTACGGTCGCCATCCGGGATCCGCGGGTCGCGGGTCGAATTGCGTGTCGGCGTCTGATCAAGCGCGACACCCGCTCGCAGGGTCAGCTCGTCGGTCAAGCGATAGTCACCACCGAGGGAGTACATCCAGGTGTCCTTATAGTTATACGGGATAGACACAATCGTGTTGCCACCGGACTTGAGCGTCAGGTCTTTGAATGAGGACCACTGCGTCCAGGTCACGCTGGCCCCCAAGGTGAAACGATCGTTGAACTGGTGTACCCAGTCCAGACCCGCTGTGGCAGGAATATCCAGTTGGACACTGGCGTGCGCGCCGTCCGGCATGAGCTCCAACCCTGGATAAGCGGTGTTCACCAATGTACCGCTGCCGCCAAACGGGCTCGGCTGTGTCATCAGGTTGTAGGAAAACTGATCGGCGTACATGTTGTATTTGCCGGTCATCTTGTTCTTGATCTTAGCGTGGTAATTCAAGCCAAGCGTATCGCGCTCGGTAGGTTTCCAAACGACGCCGGTAAACCAGCCAGCCGAGATATTGTCAACTTTGACACGCATCAGCGCACTGCCGACATCCGACGGGAAATTGATCCCTCCCAGCACCGAATCGGACACTGCCGCGGCAGATAACAAGTCGACGTTCTGACTGACGAATCCCTTACTGTGCTGCACGATCACACCACCACCGATGGAGAATTGATCATTCACTTTGAACGACAGGGACCCGGTCAAACCTACGGTTTCAATTTTGGTATCCACGGCAAAGTCGCGCAGTTTCGAGTCCTGGTCCCAAGTGGAACGCATACCCTGGGGCACCACCTGGCTCAAGCCGAATGCGAAGCGATCCCCCAGGGGCATGACCATGAAACCGGTCGGCAACCAGGCAGTAAACCCGCCTTGGCCGCCATCGTTGTTATTGACCGTGGTCGCCGCAACATCGGGAAAACCATTGGCATCCAATGGCGTATTGGAAATGGGGTTGCCCGCATAATCAGAGGCATCGCCCTTGTACTTGATCTTGATGCGCGCGTAGTCGACGGTAAATTGCGCAACGTTGTGCTCCACAAACGCCATGGCCGCCGGGTTGTTGTATGCCGAGCTGGGGTCATTCTTGAACAGCGAACCACCGCCAAATGCCCGCCCCCAACCTGGCGCGCCGTAGGTCGGTGTCGAAAAACCACCGGCCTGCACCGGGGCGGTCGCCATTGCCCCGCCAATCAACGCCAGCCCCAACAAAACCTGCACATGTTGTTTCTTATTATTCATGCGGCACTCCTTATTGTTATCTCTCTGAGCCAGCCCTGCCGGTTCGTCTTTCGGCTTGCAATTCATGAACTGGCGCCCAGTCAAGGCGCCAGTTTTTCAACGGGTGATCAACCCTTCGTTCTTACGCGCGCCTCAAGGCACGATCGTCAACGCAGGGCTTGGGGTGACGCTCAGGCTCACCACGGTGCAACTGCCACTCAGGGTCTGGTTGGCAGCGGTCAGCACACCACCGCTGTAGCCCACGGTAATCGTCGAAGGGCCGCAATTGGAGGCTGGGTACAGAATCGAGCTGGCGATGGTATAGCCGACGTTTGTCACCGAACCGGCGGCAGGGCCGGTGGCAGTCAGGGTCCAAGGCAGACCGGTGATCTTGGGCAGCGCGCACAGGCCGCCACCGGTGACCGCGACGCCGGTGATCTTGGCAACGCCTGTCGCATCGACATTCCCGGTAAACGTGGCACCACAGTTAACGGTGGCCTGGAAGGACGAAGGCGACTTCACCGAGATGGTGCCTGGCGCAGTGAAGCTTGTGCTTACAGGACTGATGCTGTAGGCGTTCGCCATCGAAGCAGCACCCATGCAAACAGCCAAAGCAGACAACGATACGAGGGTTTTCAAGCTTTTCATTGTTTTTCCTCACATGTTATGGCGAAGTCATTTCGCCAGGGGTAATGGCCATGAACGAGAGGTCACGGTGAAACTGCAGAACTTCCCTTTCCAGCCAAATTTCAATTCAATTACCGAAACAACATTTAACCGTTATTCCACAACTTTGAAGTTTGGCGGCATCTTGATCGACACCGTCTTGATCTTGCAGTCTTCGCCAATCGGCACATTGGCGGCTTCCAACTTGCCGGTGGCGTTATCCCAGGTACCGTCGGCGGTCGAGGGGCCGCACTTGCCGCCGAGGCCGAATGCATGCACATCGACGCTGATCTTCGACATGGAGCCGCTCTTGGTGTCTTTGGCCACTAAGATCCATGGCAAGTTGGTGGCTTCGACCCGGCTGCACTTGAGGCCACCGTCGAATTCAACTTTGTCGACGTTCACTGATGAACCATCGGCTGCGACCTTGCCGGCCACCTTGATGGTGCAATCGGCGCTGATCAGCGCACCTTTGGAGAAACTGATGGGACCCTGGGCCGTAAAGGCGCTACCGGCCGGCTCGATACGCGCGGCCTGGGCCTGGTGATAGGCGATCAGGCCCAGTGCGGCCAACACGATGTGGGTGGTGAACTTGGCAGGTGCTTGCATGGTGTACGTCCTTCCCTTTAATTATTTTTGTTCGGGTCAAACACTTTTCTTGCAACTGTTCTGGAAAACCTTGGGCGATCGAGGCCTGCGCGGCACGCAGGCCCCGGGTACGCAAACAATGTGTTACTTGAACTTAAAACGGTTTGGCGCTGTTGCTGTACTTCTCCAAGTACTTCAACCGTTGTGAAGGTTGAAGGTTGGTCAAAGTGATATCCCCGGCGTAATGATTCAGTACACGATGATCCATGCGGCGGCGCCACAAGTACGGCACATATGCCCAGACAATCATGCTCGCGTAGCCATAGGGCAGTTGCGGCGATTCATCAAAGTGGCGCAACGACTGGTAACTACGGGTCGGGTTGGCATGGTGATCAGAGTGCCGTTGAAGTTGGAACAGGAAGATATTGGTGACAATACGGTTGCTGTTCCAAGAATGGCGTGGCGAGCAACGCTCATACCGACCATTGGGCAACTTCTGGCGTTTAAGCCCGTAGTGCTCGACGTAGTTGACCACTTCCAGCAGCGAGAAGCCGTAGATGCCCTGGATGATCAGGAACGGAATCACCGCCGCCCCCAGCCAATAAATCATCGCGCCCCACAACACCACGCTGTACATCCAGGCGCTGAGTACGCCGTTCTGCCAGTGCCATGCCGGCAGGCCGAGCTTGCGCAGGCATTCACGTTCCAGGTTCCACGCCGAGCGGGCACTGAACCAGACCGAGCGTGGCAGGAAAGCCCAGAAGCTTTCCCCGAGGCGCGAGCTGGCCGGGTCTTCCGGCGTGGCGACGCGCACGTGATGCCCACGGTTGTGTTCGGTGTAGAAGTGCCCATAGAAAGTCGGTGCCAGGGTGACCTTGGCCAGGAATACTTCCAGCGCGTTGGGCTTGTGCCCCAGCTCATGGGCCGTGTTGATCGCAATGCCGGTGGCGGCGCCGGTCGACATGGCCATGCCCAGGTAGGTAAACCAGCTCGGCTCGCCGTGCAGTTGGGTGCGGGCGGTGATGTAACTGGCGGCGTGGGACAACGCACTGGACGGTTCCAGGTTCGCGGCAGCCTGCAACAGGCCGCCCTGGATGATCCAGTCGATACCGCCAGCGGCGAGCCAGCCGGTGATCACCACTGACGAGATCACGAACACTACGCCGGTGTACACGATCCAGCGGTAGTAGCTCTGGGATTCAAGGTGGGTGACGGCGGACTCAGGAGGGTTGCTCACGTCTTCACCGAGCAAGCCATCGATCAGCGGAATCAGGCCGAAGATCACCAATACACCAACCCACCAGAGTTGCTGGATACCGGTGGTGATAGCCAGGGCACCGGAGAGCAGAGGCGTGGCCAGGGGCATGATGCCCAGCCACCACAGGTGACGCTTGCCGTCGGTCCATACGCTTGGGGCTGCCAGTGTCTGATTCATGGCAACCTCCGTGGGATGGCAGTGGAAAACAGGTTCAGGGAGCGCTGAATGCTCCAGGAATTCAACCATGCGATAAAAGACGTTTTTTTCATTTTTATTCGCTCTTAGGCATTTCAAAAATCATTTCAAAATAAACATTGAAATATTTTTTTAAAGAAATAGCGCGGAATCGATAGGTCGTCAACTACTTTTTCGAACCCTGTTGAACGTGACTCGGCAGTCTCTTTTTCAGCCGTTTGGTCAGGTCTCTAGGGCAAGCATTTGCGACGAACCGCTGCGCAGTAAGGGCCACCATTATTTGTTCGCCAAGGCGAACGGTGGATGCAGAATCGCGGCGCTTTCCGGAGGTCGCACACGCTTGGCCAACTGCTGCACCGCCTCTACGACTCTTGCGGTGGCGGTGATCGGCAACATATGCCCGCGCCCTTCCACCACCTGCAGCTTCAGGCCCGGGACCTTGTCGGCCAGGGCCTGGCCGTGTTTGCGAAAGTCCAGGACCTTGTCCCGCGCGCCATAGATCAAACTGATGGGCAGCGTCAGTTGCGGGTAGCGCTTGACCATGTCCGGCAGGTCATCGTTGACCCGGGCAATCTCGCTCGACGCGGCGTAAAAGTTGTCGGGCCGCATGCCCAGCAGCCCGCCGCCGCGGGTGGCGAAATCCTCGGGGGCCGTGTCGGGGGCGAACACGCCCTTGACCACTGAGCGGCGCGTCAGCAGGCCCATGGGCACGGTTAGCGTGTATGACACCCATCGCCGCAGCCAGGCCGGTCGCACCGACAGTGACCAGAACACCAAGGGCAACCTGGGTTGTGGATGGGTCAGTGGCGCCACCAGCACCAGCCCCGATACGGCGTGGGGATGGTCAAGCGCCAGCGCCAGGGAAATGGCGCCGCCGAGGGAATGCCCCAGCACCAAGGGCTTATCCAGGCCCAGCGTATGGATAAAGGCCGCCACTTGCCGTGCCTGGGCAGACAGGTCGGCGGCGGTGCCTTTATGGCGCGTGGAATAGCCCGACCCCGGACGGTCGAGGGTGATGACGCGAAACTGCTCACGCAGTTGTCCGGACAAGGCGTAGGTCAAGTTGCGACTGCTGCCCATCAGCCCGTGAATCATCACCAGCGGCGGGCCTTTGCCTTCTTCGTAATAATGAAAGCGCTCGCCCTCGACCTCCACGAAGCGCCCATTGATCGGAACAGCGGCTTCGATACGCCGCGTCATCCATGTGCTGAAGCCCCACAAAACGGCGCTCGCGCCTATAAATACAGCCGCAGCGATAACCCATTCAACAGCCATAGCTCGGTCCTCTGCATCCCTGCAGCTGGCGACCCGACCGGTATTGATCGGGCCTCAGCCATCGTCCACACCCTGGACCTGAACTTCGTGCCTGCCCGTCGGACAGCGCGCACATGAGGAACCTGGGACTAGCGTAGGCGATATTTTCAGGTAGATTATTTAAAATCTTTTTTAAAATAAGTAATTCAATTTTTCTTTGCAATGGTGTTCTATCTAAAAGACACAACAAGAAAAGGCGCACACCCGATGCCGACGAGGGACTACTTATGACTGCCCAGCGTGACTCAATCGACATCGCCATCATCGGCTCCGGCTTTGCCGGACTGTGCATGGCGATCAAGCTCAAGGAAGCCGGGTTTACCGACTTCTTCATCGCCGAGCAGGCTGACACCCTCGGCGGTACCTGGCGGGACAACCACTACCCCGGCTGCGCCTGCGATGTGCAGTCCCATGTGTATTCGTTTTCCTTTGCGCCCAACCCGGACTGGACGCGGCAGTTCGCGCCGCAAGCGGAAATCCGTGCGTACCTGGAGCAATGCGCCACGCGTTTTGGCCTGGCGCCCTACTTGCGTTTCGGTATGGGGCTTACACGTGCCGTGTTCGATGAGCAGCAGCAACGCTGGCAGTTGAGCTTCAGCGATGGCCGCCAGGTCAGTGCGCGGGTGCTGGTGTCGGGCATGGGCGGCCTGTCGCGCCCGGCGCTGCCGGATATTCCGGGCCTGGACAGTTTCAAGGGCAAGCGCTTTCACTCCCAACAGTGGGACCACAGCTACTCCCTGAAGGGTAAACGCGTGGCGGTGATCGGCACTGGCGCCAGTGCCATTCAGTTTGTACCGCAGATTGCACCGCAGGTGGCTCATCTGGACCTGTTCCAGCGCACCCCACCGTGGATCATGCCCAAGCCCGACCGGCCGATTTCTCCCGTCGAGCGCTGGCTGTTCAAGCACCTGCCCTTCACCCAGCGCCTGGTGCGCAGCGCGTTCTACTGGGCGCTGGAAGGCCGCGTGGTCGGCTTTGCCCTGCACCCGCGGCTGATGAAGATGGTGCAGAAAATCGCCCTGCGCCACCTGCACAAGCAAGTGGCGCGTCCGTCCCTGCGCAAGACCCTGACCCCGGACTACACCATCGGCTGCAAGCGGGTGCTGATCTCCAATGACTACTACCCCGCCTTGTCGCGCAGCAATGTCGAGGTGGTGACCGAGCGCGTGCTGCGCATCGAAGCGGACGGTGTGTTCACCAGCGACGGCCTCAAGCACCCGGCGGATTGCCTGATCTTCGGCACCGGCTTCCAGGCCACCGATCCCCTGCCCCGCGACTGCATCATCGGGCGCGGTGGCGTGGACCTGATGGACACCTGGAAAGACGGCGCCCATGCGTACAAGGGCACCACGGTGCCTGGCTATCCCAACCTGTTCCTGATCGTCGGGCCCAACACGGGCCTGGGGCACAACTCGATGATCCTGATGATTGAAGCCCAGGTGACCTACATCCTCGACGCGCTCCAGCAAATGCAACGGCATCGCATCGCCACCGTGGACGTCAAGGCCGCCGTGGAGAGCACCTACAACCAGCAACTGCAAGCCAAGCTCAAGCGCACCATCTGGAACACCGGCGGTTGCCAGAGCTGGTACCTCGACCCACGCACCGGCAAGAACACCACCCTGTGGCCCGGCTCGACCTGGCGCTTCAAACAGGTGACCCGCCAGTTTGCGCTCAAGGATTACGTGGCCGACCTGCTACCGATCAATCCGCCCAGCCGGCCCGTGTCGGCCCCCCACTCCACCCCGGAAGGCAGCCTGTCATGAAGTCATTCAATGGCCGCGTAGCGGCAATTACCGGCGCGGCATCCGGCATGGGCCGCGCCCTGGCAGTGGCCCTGGCGCGGGAAGGTTGCCACCTGGCGCTCGCGGATAAAAACGGCCAGGGACTGGAGCAGACCCTGGCGCTGATCAAGTCCTCGACCCTGGCCCCCGTGGTGATCACCACCCAGATACTGGATGTTTCTGATCGCCAGGCCATGGAGGATTGGGCTGCGCGCTGCGTGGCTGAACACGGCCGGGTCAATCTGGTGTTCAACAATGCCGGGGTTGCCCTGTCAAGCACCGTCGAGGGCGTGGACTATGCCGACCTGGAATGGATCGTCGGCATCAACTTCTGGGGCGTGGTCCACGGCACCAAGGCGTTCCTGCCGTACTTGAAAGCGTCAGGCGAAGGCCACGTGATCAACACCTCCAGCGTGTTCGGCCTGTTTGCTCAACCAGGCATGAGTGGCTACAACGCCACCAAGTTTGCGGTGCGCGGCTTTACCGAATCCCTGCGCCAGGAGCTGGACATGCAGGGCTGCGGCGTGTCGGCCACCTGCGTGCACCCCGGCGGCATTCGCACCGATATCTGCCGCAGCAGCCGCATCGACGCGAACATGACCGGTTTCCTGATCCACAGCGAACAGCAGGCCCGTGCCGATTTCGAAAAGCTGTTTATTACCGACGCCGACCAGGCCGCCAAGGTGATCCTGCAGGGCGTGCGCAAGAACAAGCGTCGCGTGCTGATCGGCCGCGACGCGTATTTCCTCGACCTGCTCGCCCGTTGCCTGCCGGCGGCCTATCAAGCGCTGGTGGTGTTCGCCAGCAAGCGCATGGCCCCCAAGCCGCGCACGCCGGTGTTTGAAACCAACGACGAGCCTCGCCTCTGAACAGGAGCACACACTATGTTGCCGATCCGCCGTGACATCCGTTTCGCCCTGCCCGCCGAGCGCATCAAGGACTGGCATGAACAGGGTCCGTTCATTACGCATTTTTTCAATGCGCTGTCGTTGCTGTTCCCCCAGGGCGAGCTGTTTTTCATGGACAGCGTGCGCCACTACCGCCAGCACATCGACGACCCTGAACTGAAAAAAGAGATCCAGGGCTTTATCGGCCAAGAGGCTATGCACAGCCGCGAGCACGTCGCCTACAACGACCTATTGCAATGTGCAGGGCTGCCGGCGCACACCCTGGACCGACGCCTTAAATTCATCCTCGACCTGCAGAAGAAACACCTGCCGCCGTCCTTCAACCTGGCAGTGACCATCGCCCTTGAGCACTACACCGCGATGCTTGCGGAAATACTCTTGAGCGACCCGTCGCGCTTTGGCGACTCACTCAAGGGCTACCAGCAGATGTGGTACTGGCACGCCCTGGAGGAAACCGAACATAAGGCCGTGGCCTTCGATGTGTGGAACCGCGTGATCAAGCCGGGGCCCAAGCGCTACCTGCTGCGCACCGGGACCATGCTGACCACCACGGTGTTCTTCTGGCTGGTGGTGTTCGACTTCCACCTGCGCCTGCTGATTGCCGACCGCAAAGCCGGTGGGCACGTGAAGGGCTTCTGGCGCATGTTGAAATTTCTATATGGGCCGAGGGGTGTTTTCCCACGGATGCTGGTGCCATGGCTGCACTACTTCAAGCCCGGCTTTCACCCTTGGGACCACGATAACCGTGCGCGCCTGGCCGGCATCGACGGGCTGCTCAAGGACATCGAGCAGACTCAACGCGGCTATTGAACCTGTGCCAAGGCGGCGCGCTCACGCACGAAGCCTTCCAACTGGTCACCCGGCAGCGCCTTGCTGAAATACCAGCCTTGGATAATCAACTCGGCGCCGTTGTTCAGGAAGGCCAATTGCTCGGCAGTCTCGACGCCCTCCACCACCACGCCCAGGTTCAGCGCCTCACAGAAGCGCAGCATGCCGGTCATGACCTGGGCGCCCTTGGGGTCGTGCTGGGCCACCACGAAGCTGCGGTCGATCTTGATGAAGTCGACCGGGAATTGGTGCAGGTAACTCAAGGCCGAAAACCCGGTGCCGAAGTCGTCGATGTAGACCTTGGCACCGATGGCCTGCAGCTTTTGGATGGTCTGGCGCGTGACCTGGATATCGCTCACCAACGCGTCTTCGGTGATTTCCACCGACACCTGCCCATGGGCCTGGGCGAGGATGTTCACCAGGCGCTCACCGTAAGCCGCGTCGGTGAGGGTCGCGCTGGAGATATTGATGGTCATCGGCAAGGCAAAACCGAGCTTCTGCCACTTCTGGTACTGGCGAACCGCCTGGGACGCCACCCACACATCCACGTCAGGCATCAACCGCGCCTGGGCCAGCCACTGCAGGAACTCCCACGGCGAATGCACCGTGCCCTGAGCATCGCGGGCGCGCATCAGCGCTTCACAACCGGTGCACAGGCCGGTGCGGGTCGAGACCTGCGGCTGGAATTCAAGGTAGAACTCGTAGTCGCTGATCTGCTGGATACGGCTCATCTCAGTGGCCTGGCGCGCCAGAATCTTGTGGGAGGCGAGTATCGGGTCCAGCTCTCGCAGGCGGCCCTTTTCCTCAAGCCCACGGAAGGTCATGTCCAGGGACTTGAGGTACACCGTACCGCCTTCGGTGGCCTGGCGATGGATTGCGCGCACATACGGCGCATACACCAGGGTGCCCAGGCCCAGCAGCGCCACTTGCAAAACCACCGCAGCCAAATCGCCGTGGGTACTGAGGTAGGCATTGAGCAACACCGGCGCCGTGAAGGGCACGCTGACCACCGCCGGCGACACCCACCCCATCTGCACCACTGTCAACGCCACCACGGCGTTCAACGCGGGCACGATCAGAAACGGAATGAACAAACGCGGGTTGAGGATGATCGGCAAACCGAACAACAGCACCTCACTGACGTTGAACAGCGACAGCGGCAGGCTCGCCACCGCTAACAGGCGCATGGATTGGCTCTTGGAGAACAGCAGGATTGCCAGCAACAGGCACAAGGCACCGCCCGAGCCGCCGATAAACGCAAAGCTGCCCAACAGGCCACTGTTCAACACATATTTGATCGGCTCACCCGCCGCCAGTGCCAGGTTATTGAGCACCACCGCCTGGTCCAGCACGTCGAACAGCGGTTGCATGGCGTACACGCCGTGGATGCCGAAAAACCACAGCAGCGAATTCATCAGGGTCACGAACAGGCCGCTGCCGTAGGGCGACTGCAGCGCGTTCAGCACTTGGGGGCCTTGCAACTGCGCTACATACGGAATCTGCAGCAACAAGGACAACACCACCACCAATGCCAGGGCGGTTATGGCCCCCGGCAGCACCATATTGATGGCGCCCCGCAGGTTGTGCCCCACCAGGTCTTCATTGACCAACCGGGTCCAGCGAAACCGGTGCAGCCAGGCAATCACCGGCACATTCAGCAACGGCGATGCAATCGCGATAAACAGTACGAAGGTGGCCGAAGCCCTGGGGTATTCGCGCAGGATAAAGGTCGCTACCACCACATGGGCCAGGCACAGGAACGCCACCGGCAGTTGCGGCAGACGATGCTGGATCGCCAGCATATAACCGATGGAAGCGGCGACCAGCAGCGGGATCACCGAGCTGATCTGGTTGTGCAGGCCCGCCAGGAACGCCACCACTTGCGGGTCGAAGCCAAGGACGCGGGCGCATTCGGACAGGATCAGAAAGCCCGCCGATACCAGCAGGCATGGCAGGATCCACAACAACCCTTCGCGAATCGCCCGCAGCGACTCGGTGCTGGCCAACGCAGCCAGACGTTGCGTGAAGAACAGCTTGAACAGCGTTTGTGCCATGACCCATCCCCCTGCCCATCGCCCACTGTCCCTGAAAGGCAGGGCCGGAAACACGGGCTAACGCTACACGTCCTGGCACGATGAGCGAAAGCCTTTTGCCATTCATCCGGGTGAATTTTCCGCAGTGGACGACAGGCAATTCCCTGATCTTGCCAAAAAATTGAATGTCCACACCCAGACTTATCCCTGGATCTGCTTCAATGAGGCCTGTGTGAATGTCCGCCTGACCCTCTCTATGTTTGGAGTAAGCCCTTGTCACAACCCGGTGATAACCACCAGCTCGCGCTGGACAGATTCCTCGACGAACACCCCGATGTCGCCACCGAACTCGATAGCCTGAACCCGCTGGCCGCCCAGGCCAAGGGCGAAACCCTGGCCCAATACCGCGCCGAGCGTCTGCATGAAGCCTTCGAAGCAGAGGCCGAGCGCCAGGGCCTTTTTGCCTGGGAATTGACCCTCAAGCTCACCAGCGAATCCGCCGAAGCCTTCGAGGCCCAACGCCTTGAGGTGCACAAGGAGGTGGCGCAGATGGCAGGGCTGAGCTGGACCGAGTACTGCCAGCTGCATGACCTGGCCGGTTGACGCATTACCCCAGGAACCAGCGACGTCGCCGGTTCGCCAACGCCTCGCGCAGTTCGGCGACGCTGACCGTTCGCTGCTCGGGGTCCATCGCCAGCGCTGAGCACAACGACGGCCAGCAATGCCTGGGCAATTGCCTGGGCCGAGGCAGCCGTTGATGGCCCTGGCGATCACCGGGGCGTCGCCCCTCGGCCAGTTCATAAAGCACACACGCCGCCCCATACAGGTCGGCACTGGCCGACGGTGCCCCTCCCGCCATCAACTCCGGCGCGGCATAGGCCGGTGTCCAGGCGTTCAGGCGACTGCGGCTCAAGCCGGGTAACCCGGCCCTCGCCTGCACCTCGGCATGCCCCAGGCCAAAGTCGAACAGGCGCATCCCCTGCTCTCCCACCATGATGTTCGCCGGTTTCACATCGCCATGCAGGACACCCTGTCGATGGGTGTAGTCCAAGGCGTCGAGCAGTTGCAACGCCATGGGCTGCAACGCGTGCCAGGGCAGCCCCTGGGGACACTCCGGCAGCATGCGGTCCAGCGTCAGGCCAGGCATGACTTCCATGGTGAAGAATGCCAATTGGTGATCCGTGTCGACCTCGAAAGAAAACACACGGACGACGTGCTCATGGCGCAGGCTGCGGGTCATAGCGAACTCGCTGTACAGCAACACATGGGCGTCGGCGCACATGGAAAGAGGTTCACCCAACAGCTTCAACGCCACTCGGCAGTCCGGCTCGCCGAACGCCTCATGCAGCAGGTCCCGGGCACGATAGACCACGCCCATGCCGCCACTGCCAAGGACTCGTTCAAGCTGATAGCGCCCCGCAAGCAGGCTTGGCAAGGCCGGCGCCTCGCTCATGACTGGACCACCACGGCAGTCAGGTCATCCGGCGCCGGCCCACGCAGCACATCGCTGAACAATCGATCCACCACCTGACGTGGCGTGCCTGCGCTCATGGCGCTCCCCAGCGCGCTGTGGCTGAGCCCCTGGTACAGGCCATCACTGCACAACAAAAACACATCCCCGGCGTGGACGCCCAGTTCCAGCACCTCGAGGCTCAGTGGCTGTCGAGCACCGATCGCGCGGGTCAAGGCTTTTGCGCCGGGATGAGCCTGGGCCAGCTCGGGACTCAAGTGCTGTTTGTCCATCAGATGCTGCTGCAAGGAGTGGTCACGCGACAGCTGATACAAACGCTGCCCGCGCCATAGGTAGCAGCGACTGTCCCCGGCCCAGATACACGCCGCGCGGTCGTGTTCGAGCACCAGCACAACGACCGTGCTGCCCATGATGCCCGACAGCCCATCGGCGGGTTGCAGTTGGCTGTCGAGGCCGCGCAGGCAGCCTCGGATCGCCTTGACCCGCTGGTCCAACCCGCCTTCGCCCGACAGCGCAGCAAGGCTGCTGACCACCCGTTGACTGGCGACACGCCCGGCCGTGTGGCCGCCCATGCCATCGGCGACCGCCCAGCAACCGCGTTGCGGGCAGTCGAGGAAGGCATCCTCGTTGTGCGTGCGACGCTTGCCTTGCGCCGTTTGCCCGGCGCTTCGCCAGGAGAGCGCCCGGCTCACAGCTGCTCCGGCAGGCGGAAGGTCCGCCATGTCGCAATCTGGAACGGGCTGGGGTTGCGTTGACTGGTGAGCAGGTAATTGGCACGCAAGCCGGCAAGGTCAGCCTTGAGGATCTGCGCGTCCCTGCCGCTGGCGGCCTCGTTTTGCATCAGCTCGAAAAGCCGGAACAGCGACCAGGCGCCCCGGTCTTTTTCGATGCCCAATGGCCGCTCTGCACCGCGTTCCAGTATCAGGCTGCTGCGACCGTTATCGGTGTCGATCGGCCAACGGAAGGCCATTGGCACGATCGGACCATGCCGGTATTCCAACTGCTGATCGCCTACCCGCAGCGTCGCCCGGCTGACCGCCTGGTCCAGGCTGTAGGGCGCCAGCGTAAACCGAACGGCCCAATCCCCCTGGTCCTCGGTGAAAAAACCTTGGCGGATGGTCTGGGCCTTGGCCAGTTGATCCAGCAGCGAACGCGACACCGGCAGACTATGCCCCTCCAGACTGCGCAAACGATAGCGGTTACCCTCGGCACTGACGAAGGGCCGCAGGAAGCCATCATAGAAGCGCTCCATCGTCCCTCGCGGTTTGAAGAAGGCCTGGAAATCATCCAGGGCGACGTCGCCGCCAGCATGGGCATTGAACGGGTAGCGTTGCCGAATCGCCTTCGCGTAAAAGCCATGGACCTCACTTTGATAACGCTGATTGATATACACATAGGCGTCATCCAGCAGGTGGCGCCAACTCTGCTCGGCAACCCCTTCGAACCAGCCCTTGAGCGGCGCAGGCAAGCGCATGGCCGTATCCCGCAGGTTCCCCAAGAGCGGTTGCTGCCCCTCCATGCGTTGCCTGGCCAGCTTGTACGCTGCCTGCTCCGGCGAACTCTCCCGGCTCAGTGTCGACAATTGCAGCTGCAGTTCGTCCAGCAGGCGCAATGCCTGTATCCACTCGCCAGCGGGGTTTTGCTCGTCATCGAGCAATTGGTGCAATGGCTCGAAGCGGCGCTGCAATGCACGTCGGGCGGTATCCGCCGGCACCACGCTATTCAGCACGCCTGTGGCTGCCGTGCCCAACGCACCCGCGTGCTGGCTAACCGCCTCAAACCGCTGCGATGCCGGCACCAGACGGGTGTTTTCGCGCACCTGCTGCAACACCTGCAGCACCCCCGACTGGCTGGATGCAAGGCTTGCCAACTGCTGCGCACTTTGTCTCAGGCTGTCACTTTCCACCAGTCGGAGTCGACCAAGCGCTTCACTCCAGGCATCGGCGTATTCACTGAAATAGCGCTGCTCCAGCTCCAGCATCAACTTACGCAACGCCATTACGCTGAGATCAGTTGCCTCACCAAGCACCCAATTATCCTGGGCAATGGCATTGACCAACTGAGGGCCCTGCCGCTCGAAATACTCAACGTACTTTTTGGTATAGAACCCCGGAACGGCTGACTCGCCCCTGGAGAACGCCGGACCTGCAGCCAAGTGGTGAGGCTCCAGATCCCGCGCGTGATCACGCAGTGCACGGTAGACCACCTCGGCCAGTGATTCGCCGCGTAACGCCTGGCGAGCCTGGGCTACCGACTCATCGTTCAACGCCACTTCAAAGGGTTGTTCAAGGAGCCGCATGAGGTGTTCGCTCAGTCGCTTATGTGCCGATGTATCCCCTGCATTCCCCACAGGCCATTGCCCGGCCACATATTCCGCCAAAGCCGTATCACGTCGATCGCGCAGGTTAAGCATCAGGTAGGCGCGCAGGCTATCCAACAAGCGCTCGCGGTCACCCAGGCTCGCTTGCACCTGCGTTTCGAGCAGGGAGGTGACAAAGGGCAGCAGTTGCTGACGCAGGGACTCTTCATAGGCGCCGTCCAACAGCGCACGACTGACGTCGCCTTGATATAAACCGGCCCGATCGACCCATCGTGCCGCTGCCTGCGGTGGAAATACGCGTGTCGCGGCCAGCCGACTGTCCAGCAACGCCAACAATGCCGGGCTATCGTCCAGGCTGAGCGGGGTTGAAGGCGTGGAGCTGGTCAATGCCAGCAGCTGTACCAACCGCTGATGGTTGAACGAATAGCTGTGCATCCATAACGCTGCCGCTGCGCCGATAAGGATTGATGCAGCCAGCGCCAATGCCCCGTGACGTCGACGTATACGCTGCCGCTCCGGGGAATGCAGCCCGGCCAGATCAGCCTCGGCAAAAATCACGCGATTGAACAGGCCCTGGACAAAGTGAGCACGTCCATCGCTTGACTTCGCGCTGGTCAGGTAGAACCCTCGCAGGCCATTGATACGCTGATAACGATGGGCGGAAAACGCAGTCTCGATAAACAGGCCCAAGCCATCGCCGAGGCGTGCAACCTGCCGGGGGAACTCCAGCATCTGGCCCCGTCGCTCAAGGTTTCGCTCCTGATGCAAACGCGGGATCAGCTCGGCGCCCAGGCGCTGCAGCAACGCGTCGAATGCTTCACGCACTTCGGCGACGTCAATGCCGGTCGTACCGGCTGCCAAGCAACCACCCAACACATCGTCGGCGCTGTCGCCCTGTTGCGCATCGAAGAACTCGGCAAACCCAGGCAACCGATCAGCCTGGGTCAATGCCAGGTAAACCGGCACATCCACATGCAATACCTGCTGAATATCCTGCAAGCGGGTGTGCACGTTACGCGCCTGCAGCTGCAGGTCGTGTTCATGGCTGCGCAATAACGTATCAACTGACAGCGTCACCACCACGCCATTGAGCGGCCGTGATCGGCGCCACGATTTGAGCAGGCCCAGCAAGGCCGACCAACCTGACCCGTCTACCGAAGGGTCCGGCTGGTCCAAGTAGCGGCCAGCCAATTCGACCAGTACCGCCTCATCCGCGAAATACCAGTCACAGTAGGCGCTCGTGCCTGGACGCGCCGCTTCGGTCCGGTCAAGGGGTGACTGCAACCCATTGGCGGACAGCAACGCCGTCTTGCCGCTCCCCTGCTCGCCGATCAACAGATACCAGGGCAGCTCGTTGCGTGAGCGTTCGCTGCGTTCACCATAGCAGCGTGAAGTTTTCAGGGTGTGCAGGGCCTCTTTAAAGCGCCCGCGTATGTGCCCGATTTCGTTGCTGATCAATGCCTGTCGTCGATGACGGTCCTGGTGTTCAGGCTGATCGAGGCGAACAGCGCGGCGTGCGCCTACCACAACCATCGCCAATCCCCAGAACAACAGCATCGCGCTGATGGTCAGCAAACGGGCAGTGGAACTTTGCCAGAAACGGTAGTCATCCACCGCCAGCAAAGGCCCGAAAAACCACACCAGCAGCGCACAGGAAAACACCAGTAACAGGCTCCAGGCCCAACTCTTGCGCAGCACCGTGCCCGCGCCCTTGAAGAATGCGTTCATTCATTGCTCCCTGCGTTACAAGGGCGTCTGGGACGCGCCTGACACCGACGATTGAAAAGGTTGCAGCGCCGTCATGCGCTCCTGCCCCAAAACCCAGGCAAAGCCTGAATACATCACGAGTAAGCAGGCCAGCACACCGAGGGCAACCCAGGTGAAAGAAATAAAGCGGACGCGCGACCGAGTTACCTTCATCGACGCGGGCGAAAGCGAAACAGGCAGTCGCTCACCGCGCACATGCCGGATCTGGCGATACACCGCATCCTGCATACTCTCAAGCTGCACCCTGCCCCGCTCCATGACCCGGTATTTGCCCTCGAACCCCAGCGACAGGCACACGTACATAAGCTCCAGCATGGCCACATGCTTGACAGGATCGCGGGACAAGCGCTCCAGCAACTGGAAGAACTTTTCACCGCCGAAGGTTTCGTTGTGAAAGCGGCTCAACAAGCTCGTCTTCGACCAGTCGCTGCGACTGCCCCAGGACGTGGTGACCACCGCCTCATCAATCACAGTGCAGAGCACATAGCGCGCCGACATCACCTGACTATTTTCAGCGCCCTGGTGCAGGGCTCGTGCCTCAAACGCATTGACCTCGGATGAAAGCTGGTCATTGAGCGACAACAGGCTTTCCCGAGCAGGGCCGGTTTTCAGTTGCACGAGCTGCAACAAGAGTTCCCAGGCCGCTGCCAGGAGGATATTGGAGCCCACGCTGAAGCGCTGCGCGCCCTGCAAGTGGGCGCTATAGATCATGCGGTCTTCCAGTTGCTCGAAACGTGGCGGCGATGGGAATTCCGTGACGGCCCCATGCGCCGGGCCTAGCCCCTCTCGGTCGAGCAGCACGGTTTTTTCGTCCTGCGGGTATTCACTGTCCATCGTCATGGCATTCAGTTCCTGATAGCCCAGAAGTTGAGTTGCAGCTCGGCAAACTCGCCGCTGGCGTGAAAGGCGAAACCACCCGACTGCTCCAGTTGCGCGATGTCGCGGGGACTGAGTTCGAGCATGAAATAGGTCTTGCCCGCATGGAACGGAATCTGCCTCGGCGCTACCGGCAGCGGCTTGACCTTGATGCCGGCGAGGTGCAGGTTCACCAGCTCGCGGATGCGCTCAACGGGGCCGATCTTGAGGTGTGATGGCAGGCGATGGCGCAGCTCCTCTGTATCGCACTGGGCAGTGGCCGCAAGAATGAACGTGGCCGAGCCGAGTAGCTTGAGATCGTTCACCGGGCAGACCAATACCCCGTACTGGCGCGGTTGCAGCGTCAGTTCAATGGCATGTTGTTCCAGCACCCATGAAAGCAAGGTGCGAAGCCCCTCCATCAGCCCACGGAAGCTCGCGCCTTGATCACCGTGCTGGTATTGCACCGAGCATTGCGCGCGCTTGTTGTCGCTGGCGAACGTTGACAGCTCGCCAAGAATCGACAGCAACTCCCGAAACACCTGCTCCGGACGGACCTGCGCCTGGCTCAGGTAGTGACGCAAAATCAACTCCGCACGATTGATCAATTGCAGCATCAGAAAATCACCGACCTGTGCCCCGGCAGAGGCACCACTGCCCTGGATGCGGGCGGCAATCGCCTCGCCACGGTTGGCCAGCAGGCTGATCACTTCCTTGACGCATGACGACACATAGCCGGCGCCTTGCAGATAGAGAAACGTCGGCACGAAATCCGCCTCCAGCCGCACCCCACCTTCTTGGGTCGAAGCCAACACCTGGGCGACCTGCAGTTTCACGTAGGACGGATCACTGGGCTGCTCCCCCAACACCAGGCGCAAATCCGGGCGTGCACAGTGGACCTGGCACAGGGAATCGACACCGGCATTGGTGTCCCCTATCTCGGTTTCATAAGCGACGTAACGCGCCAGGACATCGCTTTGCTCCTGCCTGCGCACGTGCACCTGATTGTCAGTCGCCAGCGGCAACGCCAGGTAGACCGCTTGCCTGCCTGCGTTGGCAGGAACCTGTAGCACCAGGGGCTCCATCGCACCGCTGAGTTCGAACAGGCTGCCATCGGGTAATACACCGCTGGCCTGGGTGACAACCACCTTGCCCAGGTTGAGGTATTGCACGTCCACTTCCAGGGTCAGGAAACCCCAGGCATCGCTGTTCAGCAGGCGCGTGCGGTTGAGTTGCCGATGGTAGTAGCGATCGCTGTGCTGCAAATGCTGGGGCCTGAGCAGCATGCCTTCTTGCCAGATAACGTTATGGGTTTGCATCTCAGTCCTCCGTCCTGTCGGTATGACGGGGTGCTATCCGCATACCCTGTTGGTCCAGCACGATTTCGGCCCGGGCACGTTGCCCAGGGACCACGGGCACCACCAGCCGCCATTGCACGTGGGGCAAGTCACGATAGGCCGCGAGCACGCCGACATACCGGCTGTGTGGCCCGACACTGAGCTTGAGCGCCGTCTGCTGACCCGGACGCAGCTCCAGTTCCTCGCTGGCGACCCAATCCTTGGGCAGTGTCTGCTCGGCCCGGCCATAGAGGCTGAAGAAGTCGGCGTGTTCAAAGGCCACGGGATGGCGCAACTCAAGCAGGTGCATCACCACTGGCGATGGACGACCATGAAGGTCGGGGTTGACGTCGTCGCTGGACGTCAACGTCAGGTCCAGTTTGGTAAGGCTCGACAAAGGCGAAAGCGTGCTGCACCCAGCCAACAGGCCAAGCACCAGCAACATTGAGCTGGTAGTGACTCGATACATGAACATCATCCTGGGTACCCGGAATGCAGCGTGGAGACCAGGCGCACCTGCTCCTCGTAGGCCTTGGAAAACTCAGTGCGTAATAACTGCTCGCCCAGGGACGTGTCTTCAGCCAGCCGTCGATAGTGGCGTTGATAGGCTCGCCAGTGCACGCCATCGGTGTGGAACCGCGAGGGCTTGCCTTCGCGCTCGAAACACAGCAACAGATGCCCTGGCGCAAAAGCCGCCAACGCGCTCCTTACGGTGGCTCGACAGGCGACGACCAGGGCCAGTTGATGAACCTGCAGGTCTCGACACACCTGGGCAACGGCCTGCTCGGCCGACAGTTGGCCCGGCTCGCCAGTCCCCAACAGCGACGACACGACAGCCTGGGTGTCGGCACAGTCGTTCAACGGGTTGCGGGTATGACGCACCGGAACCACCAACGCGCCCTGGATCTCACTGTTCAGCTCATCACGGGTGCGAAGGCTTTGCTGTAACCCTTCGAGGGTTTGCCTGAACAGTCCCGCGACCTTGATCGCCAGGGCTTCGCGCCCCGATGTATCGAGGGTGTCGACCTGGATGCCCAATGCCTGCGCAAACTGCGACCAGAATGCGTCCGGGCTGGCAGGTGCAGCCATTGCCGGGAGAGGCGCAGTCACTTGTTCGTCCGGCTCAGCCCACCTTGGCAATACCAAGTGGTCGCGGTCCACGGGCCCCTGGCACAGCGAGGGTGGCATCGCCTGTGCGGAGGCGTCCAAAGTGTCCGGCAACGCTGACGCATCGCCACGAAACGGCTCGCGATCCAACTCATGAACAGGGTCAAGTCCCAGAAATGCATCGTCTGGAATCACGTCATCCCTGGCCAAGGACTGCCGGGCAGGCTCCAGCAGGCGGGCACGAATTTCCAGGGTTCCCAATTGGTACACATCCCCCGCACTGATCAACCGTGCCTGCCCCTTGCACAGCCGCTCCATGCTGCCTGACACGCCGATGCCGTTGCTGCTGATATCCGTCAGGAAGTACTGGCCCTCGCGAAAGCTGACCAGGCCATGGTGACTGGAAATCAGGCGATTGGCGTCAGGGATAATCCAGTCGCACCCCGCCCCACGACCGATTACGCCGCCGACGCCGTCAAACGTCTTGCGAGCCGGCGGCAAGTCGCTGGTGGTCCTACAGACTTCGAATACTAATTGCATGGCTGTGCTCCCCTGCTCACTGGCCACGACGCATCGCCTCGGGGTCACCCAACGGACGGTAGTCGGCATCATCAAAGACATAATTGGCGTTGCAGCCACTCAACAAACACAACACAAGCACAACGGCTTGCCACCGATGAAAAGGCATCAGGTTTCTCCCATGAAATTAAGCCGCCCATACGTTTCCCACTCAGCACTCCTCACGGGCATCTCCAACCGGGATCTTCAAACGCGCCAGACGGTAGAGCAGCGTGCGCCGTGCGACGCCCAGTTCACGAGCCGTACGGGTACGATTGCCACGGTTCTTGTGCAGGCAATCGATCAGGAATACCCGCTCGACCCGCTCCAGGCGTTGGCGCAACGTCGCATCGACGGGTGCATTGGCAGGGGGCGCAGACAAGGGCAAATGCGCCGGAAGGATCACACCGTCGTCACAGAGCAGCACCGCGCGCTCAACCAGGCATTTGAGTTCACGGACATTGCCGGGGAACGCATGGCTCGAGAGCTGATCAAGGGCAGCGTTGGACCACATCACCGGCTCACGCCCAAGCGCAGTAGAAGCCTGTTGCGCGAATTCACGGGCCAACAGCAACACATCACCTTCGCGTTCACGCAAGGGCGGCAGCTCGATGGGAAATTGCGCCAGCCGGTAGTAAAGGTCTTCGCGAAAACTGCCTTGGGCGACCATCGCGGCGAGGTCTCGGTGAGTCGCGGCGATGATGCGCACATCGACCTTATGCGCCGTAGTCGCGCCCAATGGGCGAACTTCGCCTTCTTGCAGGACCCGCAATAACTTGGCCTGCAGTGACAGCGGCATATCACCGATTTCGTCCAGCAGCAGCGTGCCGCCGTGAGCCGTGTCGAACAGCCCGGTGTGGTTGCGCTCCGCCCCTGTGAATGCGCCCTTGCGATAACCGAACAGCTCACTCTCCAGCAGCCCTTCGGGAAACGCCGCGCAGTTTTGCACCACGAATGCCTTGCGGCTGCGCGGGCCGGCAGCGTGGATCGCGCGCGCCACCACCTCCTTGCCGGTGCCGGTTTCGCCGCGCAACAACACGGTATAGGGCGCATGCAGAACCTTGCCGATCAGCCGATACATTTCGTCCATGGCGGTGCTGCTGCCGATCAAACCCAGCGCCGCACGGGGTGGTGGCGTACTGTCACACGTTTGAGTCAAACGGCCTTCGGAACACGTGCGACGCTGCAACGCCAATTGAATCAGGGCAAAGCTGCCCAGTTGGCTCAAGGCGTCGCTGCACTCCTGCAAGTGTTGCGGACGCTGGCTGGCACACAGCAACACGCCGATGATGGCCTTGTCTCGATTGAACAACGGGACGCATAACAACGCTCGCCAAGGTGACGCCAGCGCAGGCAGGAAGCCGCATTTGTATACGCCACCGTTGAGCTCTTCCAGGCTGAAGGCGGCGCGGTGGCTGAGTACATGGTTCAACACTTGTTCATGCTGAAAATCCTGAGTGCAGGCCGGATCGACGGCGGGCTGCGCACCGGGCAAATGCTGGGCAATCAGTGCAAGCTGGCCGGTGGACTCATTGCGCCCGTACAACTGGCTGAGTTCACACTGGCTCAGTTGCGCCGCCGCCGCGACACACAGGCCGGGCAACGTGGTTTCTTCGCCGTCGATGCCCAGGCGAATGAACCAGGCGAGCAGTTGGTCGGCGTTGGCCTGGGGCTGGGCGATCGGGGTAAACGCGGTATCCCTCATTGGCTGAACTCACAAAGGGGATAGCCCTCACTGTCCACGCGAGCATGCACCCGTGACAGCGTTTCGCCCTGGGCCATGGCTTCCAGCAATCGGTCCACCACCTGCGGCAACAGATGGCGCTCAATCCATTGGTCAATGTAACGGGCACCGCTGTCAGCGTGGGTGCACCGCTCGGCCATGTGTGCGACCAGCTCCGGCGTATAGCTGAAGGCAAGCTTGCGCAGGTGCAAACGTTGTTCCAGGCTTTCGAGCTTGAGCCTTGCCAGGTCATGCAGGATTTCGTCCGAGATCGGGTAATACGGCACCACGCGCATCCGAGCCAGCAACGCAGGCTTGAAGTGGTCGCGCAGCAGCGGGCGAATCGCCTCTTGCAGTACCTGCACATCTGGCCGCTGGCCGTCTGCGCATAATTGGCCGATGCACTCACTGCCCAGGTTGGATGTCATCAGGATCAGGGTGTTGCGAAAGTCGATCTCCCGGCCCTCCCCGTCATTGGCCAGGCCCTTGTCGAAAATCTGATAGAACAGGTTCAACACTTCCGGATCGGCCTTCTCGACCTCATCGAGCAGCACCACCGAATACGGGCGTTGGCGTACGGCCTCCGTCAGCCTGCCGCCCTCGCCGAAACCGACATAACCGGGTGGCGCGCCAATCAACCGCGACAGCGAATGTTTTTCCTGGAATTCGGACATGTTGAGCGTGGTGACAAAACGCTCACCGCCGTACAGCAAGTCGCCAAGCGCCATCGCAGTCTCGGTCTTGCCCACCCCACTCGGGCCGGCCAGCAGGAAGACACCCACCGGTGCGTCGGCCTTATTGAGCCCCGCAGCGACGGCCCGCTGGTTGCGGTCCAAGGCCTGTATCGCTTGCTCCTGGCCACGAATGCGCGAACGCAACGCATCGGCAAAGCCCAGCACCCGTGCACTGTGCTCGAATGCCAGTTGCTCAACCGGGATACCGGTCCAGGCACTGATAACCTGGGCCACCAGGCGCGGGCACACCTGCGGCGCCAATGCCTGCTGTTCTCGCCAGCCTTGCTCCAGGTGTTGACGCTCATCGTCCGCAGCGTTCATGCGCAGGCTTAACGCGTGCAAGACCTGTTCATCCACACTGAGCCCGGCATCCCGGTCGCGAGTCAATGCCTGCTGTTGCCGCGCGCCTTCGGCCAGCTCCGCGTTCAGGTGCTGCAATGCTTCGGGCGGTGTCTCCCGACGGGTACGCAAACGAGCGCAGGCGGTGTCGAGCACATCCACCGCTTTGTCGGGTAACTGCCGCCCGGCCAGGTAGCGGGCACTCATCTGCGCCGCCGCGACAACAGCATCGTCGCGCACGTAAACACCGTGGCTGCGCTCATACACCGGGACCAACCCGCGCAGGATTGAAATCGCCTGGTCGACACTCGGCTCCCCAACCCGCACAGGTTGAAAACGCCGCGCCAACGCCGGATCTTTCTCGACGTATTTCTTGTATTCCGTCCAGGTGGTCGCAGCGATGGTGCGCAGCTCACCACGGGCCAGGGCCGGCTTGAGCAGATTGGCCGCATCGGACGCACCGGCCTGGGCGCCCGCCCCCACCAGCGTGTGCGCCTCGTCAATGAACAGGATCACAGGTTTTGCCGAGGCGTTGACCTCGTCGATCACACCTTTGAGGCGCCGCTCGAACTCGCCCTTGATACTCGCCCCGGCCTGGAGCAGCCCCATGTCCAGGGTCAACACCCGCACGTCCTTGAGCGCGCCCGGCACCTGTGCGGCGGCGACACGCAGCGCGAGGCCTTCGACAACGGCCGTCTTGCCCACACCGGCTTCACCGACAAGGATCGGATTGTTCTTGCGCCGACGCATGAGTATGTCAATCAACTGACCGATCTCGGCGTCACGGCACAACACCGGGTCGATGTGACCTTCGCGAGCCTGGCGTGTCAGGTCATGGGTGAAGCGCCCCAGCAAGGCCTCACTGCTCGGCGCAGGCGCCGTTTGGGGCGCCTGGCTCAATGCAAACCCGAGCACACGCGTGGCATCCAAACGGTTTAACACCCGCTGATAAGCGCTGCCTGCGTGTTGCAGCGGGTGACGCAACAGCGCCAGCAGCAACGCTGCGTGATCGACGTCAGTTTGCCGCAGCTCCAGATGGGCAACCATCAAGGCCTGTTGCAACCATTGCACGAGCGCCGGGGCAAACACAGGATTGCGCGACGCGCTCGCCTCGCCTTTAGGTTGCAGCGCTGCGTGCAAGTCGCCGGCTTCGATGCCTGCATCCCCCAAGGCACGCATCAACAGGCCGTCGTGCTGTTCCAGCAGGGTCAGCAACAGGTCCTCTACAAGCACTTCCCTGCCGCCGCGCGTGACGCACCGTTCGGCTGCGCGCTCCAGGTCTCGACGGGTCGGGAGGGTCAATGTCTGGATAAGTTGTTGCAGGTCCACATTCATCATAATGATTCATCCCTAGTGAGCGGTGCTCGGCACAATGACCACACCGTCGGCGCATTCATGCGCCAGCCAACTGGTCCAGCCGAGCCGGCATACGTTGTTTTCACCCAAGTGCAGCGGCCTGATTTCAGCCTTGGCCAGTACGAGCCGCAGGTCATATTCCAAGGGGTCACGCACCGTCAGCCGCACCAATGAGCACAGCAGCGGGTAGTCAGCACCGGTAGGCAGAAACCCATGGAACTGCTGCCAGCCCAGGCCTTGCAGATGCACCCTGAACTTGCCGCTTCGATCCGCGACCCGGCTCCCCAGCACGTGGTCGTGGCCAAGCATGCTGTTCGCAGCACCGAGGCGATTTCGCTGTGACGCAGCGATGACAACCCTGCGCTGGACCCACTGCTCGATGAACAAGCAGTTGTGTTTGAAGTAGTAACGCAGCACCGTCTCGATCAAGGCGGCCGAATGCGCGCGCAGGCTGAGCAGCCCCAGGTAGGGCAGCAGCCGTGTGCAGTTCAATGGCGCAGCACTGCGAATCTGCTGCCCTCTCAACCCGACCAATGCAAACATCTGCTCGGAAAAAGCATCCCTGGCGTCTGCCTGGAAACACGTCCGATAGCGATACTTGCGCCAGATCGGCAGCATCAGCCGTTGCAGACGGTGGTGAAACATGTCAAGGAAGTCGCGGGTCGCCCTGCCTGGCGCTCCGTCGGCACAGGCCTGCTCGGCATAAAACGCCGGCAAGGGCGACCCCGCGCCACATAGGCCCAACACGTTCAGGCGCAAACGCGCACGCAATTGATCGTGCTCAATGAAAAACTCCACTCGATCAATATCGTGTCCCGGAAAACCCAGGCCCGGGTTGGCTTGAAACTCCAACAGGTCGTACAGCGCGTCGTCATCCAGCAGCGGATGGGTATCACGCAGGCGCTGGATGACCTGCAGAACCGCCTGGAACAGCGTGTATTCGCGAATGCTTCGGCACAGTTGCGTCAAAGCAGGGGTTGCAGCCCCATCCGTGGTGGCCATAGGTACACGTCTCCTTGTGTGCTGGTGACTCTGAGTTCGTGGAAGGCGTTGAGGCTGGCGTAAAGCGCAAAGAATTCGTTGAGCACCGACGCAAACAAAAACACTTCGCCCTGCCCCAGAAAGCCCTGTGGATCGATGACCAAGTCGATGCGCACGCCGCGAAACGGCACGCCACGGTGCAGCCGATCAACAGCTGCGTGACTGACCGATCGCATCGCGCCCAACCGCCTTGCGCTGACCTTTTGGGCTTGCCGATCGTGGTAGCGCGGCACGTCGTAGGTTTCGAGGACCACCCGCAAGGCATTGATGTCACTCAATGACAGGTAGTTGAGCGACATGTTGCTGATCAGTCGCCATAGAAAGTCCTGGTCCAGGGGTGCGGAGAAGCTGGCAGTCGGTGCGCAGATATTGCGGAACGACAAACCCTCGGGCATCTGTTCGCCAGGCTGGTTGATGTCGCCTACCTGCAGCAGGCTCGGCAGGTTGTGATTGGTGCACGTCATTTCGATCGACAGTGTTTGCTGGTACAGCACCAGCCCGCTGCCGAACCCGAGCCAGGTATCGAGTCCGGCATGCTGTGCCGAAGGCCGTTGGCGAATGCTGTAGCTTGGAGCCCCTCCAGACGGGTGGGTATCGCCGTGATGCTCGAAGGACTCGAACGGGACGTAGGCCTGGTACCCAAGCCCTCCAGGCTGCCAACCGGTGACGCGGTCTACAGAAAAGACACACGCATTCTCCCGTGAGTATTCGCCAGGAATCAGCAGGTACTCATCCTGCTTGCCATCCAGGCGAATCGGCACTGCGTCATGCTTGAACAGGTTGACGATGGGTGTGCAGTACAGCTTCACGTTTTCCAGGGTAGGCTTCTGGGACTCACGCCACGGGCAGCGCAATTCAAAACGCAACACCACCCCCCTCACCTGCTTGAGCAACTCGCCAGGCAACCGATGCAGTACATCCAATCCCCCCACGTCGACAAACAGGTATTTGTCGGGAAAGGCGAAGTACTCCTGCAGGTGTCGATACCCGCGAAAGGTATTCTGCGGATACGGGATCAAGGCTTGCTCCTCACTGAACCCCACAGGCTGCACCTGATCGGCACCCAGCCGGAATGACAGCACCTGCCCGTCCGCCCCAATCAATGGCAGGCCATCGTCACCAAAAGGCAGCACCTCGATGCCTTCAAGTTGACGCAACAGGCTCAGATACAGCGCCTGGCTGATATAGCGATCTCCCGCCAGATGCAGGCGCAGCTGATCAAAGGTCCACTCGCTGAAATTACCTTCGGCGCTCATGCCCAGGCGCAGGCTCAATACCGCCCGCTCGCCCTGGGCAATGTGCTCCAGCGCATTCAGTTGCAGTGGCAGGACCTGCGTGTCGTAGCAGGTACGAAAGCGACAGCGTTCTTCATTGACCGAGGTGCTTTCAACCGTTGTGTCCCGCGCGACCCACACACCTGGGCCTGAGTGTTTGAGTGGATCAAATTGCAGGATGCTGAACGCAGGGACCGGGCGCATGTAGTTGGGCCAGAGCAAATGCATCAACGAATGCGTCAGCTCTGGAAGCTCGTCATCCAGCTTCTGGCGCAAGCGACCGGTGAGAAACGCAAAGCCCTCCAGCAAACGCTCGACATCCGGGTCCTGGCCAGACTCGGCAAGAAAGGGCGCGAGCGCCGGGTTGCGTTCGCTGAACCGTCGCCCGAGCTGCCGCAAGGCGCTGAGCTCGCTTTGGTAATAACGGTTAAACGACATCCGGCAATACCTCGACCCGGCCGCCGTCACTCAGGCGCGCGGTGAACACCACGGGCTGCCGGGAACCCTTGACCACCAGCGTCGCCTCAATAGCGAACGCCAGGGCCAAAGGGTCATGATCCTGGGGCAATGACCTGACCCGCACGTCCCTCAAACGCGGCTCGTAAGCCCGGATAAATCGCTCGATCAACAGGCGCGACTGACTCAACGATTCATGCAGGCTCTGATTCATGTCATTGAGGTCGGGCAAGCCGTAGTCCGGCAATGTCTGCGCACTGCCCGCACGGATGCTAAGCATTTTCCCCAGATGGATGGCGACAGAGGTCACGCCAGAGTCGGGGTTGGCTGCCGGGCGTTCGAGTCGCTCGAAAAGGCTTCGGTGGTAGGTCATTCCCTGGGCTCTGCTCATTCTTTATCGAGCTTGCCAACCAGGGACAGCGTGAAGTCAGCCCCCATGTATTTGAAATGCGGTCGCACGCTCAGGTTGACGCGGTACCAGCCGGGCTCGCCTTCGACGTCACTGACCACAATGCGGGCTGCGCGCAGGGGCCGTCGCCCACGGACTTCGGCACTGGGGTTTTCCTGGTCGGCGACGTACTGGCGAATCCATTTATTGAGCTCCAACTCCAGATCGGTGCGCTCCTTCCACGAACCCAGTTGTTCACGCTGAAGCACCTTGAGGTAGTGGGCCAGGCGATTGACCACCATCATGTAGGGCAACTGCGTACCCAGGCGGTAATTCAGCTCGGCTTCCTTACCTTCGGGACTGATACCGAAATATTTCGGTTTTTGTACCGAGCTGGCCGAGAAGAACGCCGCATTGTCACTGCCCTTGCGCATCGTCAAGGCGATGAAGCCCTCTTGCGCCAGCTCGTACTCACGGCGGTCAGAAACCAGTACTTCGGTCGGGATCTTGGTTTCGATCTCCCCCATGCTCTGGAAGTGATGCAACGGCAAGTCTTCCACCGCCCCACCGCTTTGCGGGCCGATGATATTCGGGCACCAGCGGAACCGCGCGAAACTGTCGGTCAAGCGCGTGGCAAACGCATAGGCCGTATTGCCCCACAGGTAGTGCTCGTGGCTGTTGACCACGTTTTCCTGGTAGGCGAAGGTCTTCACCGGACATTCAAGGGGATCATAGGGCGTACGAAGCAAGAAACGCGGCACCGTCAGCCCGATGTAGCGTGCGTCTTCGCTCTGGCGAAAACTTTGCCACTTGGCAAATTGCGGGCCTTCGAAATGGTCCTTCAGATCCTTGAGGTCCGGCAGGCCGGTGAAGCTTTCCAACCCGAAGAACGCCGGCCCCGCAGCGGCAATAAACGGCGCATGTGCCATGCAGGCCACGCTGGACGCGTACTGCATCAGCTTCACGTCAGGCGCACTGGGGGACAGGAAGTAATTGGCGATGATCGCGCCGACGGGCTGGCCACCAAACTGGCCGTATTCAGCGCTGTAGATGTGTTTGTACAACCCGGACTGGGTCACTTCCGGTGAGTCTTCGAAGTCGTCCAGCAAGTCTTGGCGCGAGACGTTCAGCAGCTCAATCTTGATGTTTTCGCGGAAGTTGGTGCGGTCAACCAACAACTGCAGCCCCTTCCAGGACGCTTCCAGGGCCTGGAAGTCCGGGTGGTGCAGGATCTCGTCCATCTGCAGGCTCAGTTTCGCATCGATCTCGGCGATCATCCGGTCGACCAGGCGCTTTTTGACCGGCTCGCCCTGATTCTGCGGTTTGATCAATTCTTCGATAAATGCCGAGACGCCTCTCTTGGCAATGCCATACGCCTCGTCGTCCACGTTCAGCAGGGTCTGGGCAACGATAGTGTCGAGAATGCTGTGGTGTTCAGCGGTTTGTGCCGGCAGCGAGTGTTGTTGTGTGGTCATGCGGTCAGTGTCCTTTTACTGAAGAATGTCAGGCGACAGGAGTGTCCAGCCCCAGCTCCGCCAGGACCCTGGCGCGGGAATCGTCATCTGCCAGGGCCTGTTCGATTGCCTTGCGAAAGCTCGGCGTGTTGCCCAAGGGCCCTTTGAGCGCCATCAGTGCTTCGCGCAGGGCCATCAGCTTGTGCAACTCGGGAACCTGCTCAACCAGGTTCGCCGGATTGAAATCCTTCATGGAATTAATGCGCAGCTGAATCGCCAGTTCCTCAACGTCTGCCTCTTCCTGCAGACGGTTGGGCACGTTCAGCGTCAGGCTCAATGCCTGCTTGGCCAGCACGTCATCGAGGGTGTTCTTGTCGATCGCGATGGGCTTGCGGTCTTCAAGCTTGCGGGCATCCTCACGCTGGGTGAAATCCCCCAGCACCAACAGTTTCAACGGCAGCTCAACGTCTTCCTGCGCCCCGCCGGTGGCGGGTTTGAAGGTGATGTTGATGCGTTCCTTGGGGGCTACCGAACCTTCTTTGGCCATGGTGTCTTTCCTTTTTCAAGTGGCTCGAAAGCCTATTCAAGTACCGCTTCCAGATCGAAGAGGCACAGCCTGCGATGGGTGTCTTCCTTGCGCTCGCGCACGGCGTGGTCTTGCGGCAGGAGGTCGCAGCAGCGGTACAGAAGCTGCATCACGTGAAGCGCCAGCTCCGGCTCCCAACGCTCCAGGCCGGTACGTTGCAGTTCGAGGTCCAGGTGTTCGAGCTGGATCTTCGCCAGCTCATGCTTGCCCGCGTTGATGCACAGGCGCGCCTGGGCCAACCGCCAATAAAAGCGTGCGCGATCACTGTGCGCGGCTTGCATGCCGGGCTTGAGAGCTTGAATAGCAGCCTTGAGCCCGTCTTTTCGAAGGCGAGGCGTGGCAGCCTGCAAGGCGAGCTCCCAGGGTTCGGTTTCGGCATCCACAACCACCGCGGGCGACTCAGGGTTTTGCAGGTGACGCGTCACCTGCAGCGTGATCCACTCGCGAGTGGCGGCGTCGGCAAACGGTACGCCGTCGTGAAAGCAAAACGCTGGCAAGTCCGGCAGGCGTTGCAACAACAGTGCAAACGTCACTTCCAGTTCGGTCTTGGCCTGCTCGGCTTGCAACGCGTCAAGGCATTGCCAGAGCAGGTGCAGCCCATCGAACCAGAACATCGCACCCGCCAGGCTGGCCTCAAGTTCAAGCACCAGGTCGGCGTGATGCCCCTGGGTGAAAAGCGCCTGGTACCGTTTGAGCTTGTCTGGGGCGGGCCCACGCAGAGCGGTGACGCGTTCGTTGCTGGCGTCCGGGTAGCGGGTGAGTGCCAGCCACATCAATGTTCGATTCAGGCGCAATGCGCGTAGATCAGTGGCGTTCTGACGCAACCACCATGCACACAATGGACGGGCCTGTTCCTGCAAGGCGCGCAGTAACCGATGGGCGTCTTTTTCGCTGTCCACCACGGCCTCGGGCTTGAGCAGTTGGCTGGTGGCTTGCTTGACGTGGGCAATGACACCGCTCAACCCTGGCGTAGGGGAATCGCCCTGCGCAGCACGCTCCAGGCGCTGGGCCAATTGCCTGCGAATCGGCAACAGCAACGGCGCGTCATCTCCCAGGTGCTCGGCCCACACCTCATCAAGACGCACCAAGTGCTCATGCACGGCGTGAAACAACGGCAGCTGGTTCTGGAGTGCCAGGCCTTGGGTAAACAGGGGTTCAAGGCGCAGGACCAACCATCCGAAGGCCGCCCCTCGGGTACGCAGTTTTTCGGGATAGACCTGCGGCCAATGATGGTCGCAGAGGTAGCGCAGCAACCCGAGCCCGGCCAGCAACCCCGGGTAGGACTCACGCTGGTGCAATGCCCAGGTGAGCCACACCGCCACCCTCAGGTCCTTGGACTGCTGGCGCAACACCCACTCGCCGGTCTCCAGCACTTTGTGCCAGTCAGGCTGACCGTTGCCATGCATCGATTGCGCCTTGGCCAGCTCAGATTCCAGAACTTCATACTCACTCGAAAACCGCACGTCTTCGCCGGCAAAACGTGTTTGCATGCAAGGCGACCGTGCAAGTTCAAGGTAATGATCATAAAGTTTGTCTGAATAAGACATGCGGCGTCCTGCGCAACTAACGAAACAAGCAGAGGCAACTACCCCTTTAAACTTCGCTGGCTTTCCTGCGAAGCTCACGAACCTTAGTCATGCCTAAAACATTCAGCAAGCAATGGAGCGTTACTTAATCTTTTTCCTACAAGACCCTTAATTTATCGAGTGCGCAGCATTTTGCGCACCCGCTCCAACTACTCCTGTGAAAATTCGTTTATTTACAACACCAATAACATGAGCAAATAAATGCGCACTAACGCGCACCCTTTCACCCATAAACTCTAGTTGTGTTGCCGCAACTAACTAATCATCACCCTCCCAACAACATCACACCCCTTATTTCATTGACCGGAACACTTTCAGGCACGTTTCTTGTTATAGGCAACTTACCCAGCCGACAAACGTTTCGGTTGGAACTACCTCATCAATCAGACAAGGAACTCCGTCATGCCAACACCCGCGTATCTCTCCGTTACCGGTGTAAAACAAGGTTTGATCACGGCAGGCACGTTTACCCAGGACTCGGTAGGCAACATTTACCAGGAAGGCCATGAAGACCAGATCCTGGTCCAGGGCTTCTCCCACCAGGTGATCATTCCGCGCGACCCACAATCGGGCCAGCCAACCGGCCAGAGGGTCCACAAGCCCTTGATGATCAGCAAAGTCTTCGATAAGTCCTCACCTTTGCTGTTCAGCGCATTGACCAGCGGTGAAGAGGTCAAGTGCCGGCTGGAATGGCTGCGTACTTCGTCAGCCGGCACCCAGGAGCACTACTTCACCATCGAACTGGAGGGTGCAACCATCGTCGACATCCAGTCACGCATGCCCAACTGTCAGGACCCGGACAACGCCCATTTCACCCACCTGGAGGATGTGTACTTCACTTATCGCAAGATCGTGTGGACCCATGAAGTGTCCGGCACTTCCGGGTCGGATGACTGGCGCAGCCCGGTAGCGGGTTAAACCGGGCCTACCCAGGTGCGGCGCCAAGGACGGCGCCGCGCCTGACAGGCGACTAGACCATCGCTAGCGGGTGCTTGCGCTGGGGTGCGCCAAACACGCGATCAATGGCGTCGAGGTCGTGCTCATCCAGCACCAGCTTGGCGGCGGCAGCGTTGAGTCGCACATGCTCGGGGGTGACGGCCTTCGGGATTGCGATGACGCCGTCCTGGCGCAGCACCCAGGCCAGGGAAACCTGGGCGGGTGTGACCTCGTGACGGCGGGCGATCTGCTTGAGGGTCGGGCTGGACAACAGTTCGCCGCCCTGGGCGATTGGGCAGTACGCCATCAAGGGCAAGTGGTGCTGTTGCCACCAGGGCAGCAGGTCGAACTCGATGCCGCGCTCTTCGATGTTGTAGAGCACCTGGTTGGTGGCGCAGGCCGGGGATGCAAGTTCCTGCAGGTCGGCGACATCGAAATTGGAGACGCCCCAACGTCCGATCTTGCCGGCCTCGCGCAGGCGCTCGAAGGCTTCGACGGTTTCTTCCAAGGGGTACTGGCCGCGCCAGTGCAGCAGGTACAGATCGATGTAGTCCGTGCCCAGGCGTTGGAGACTGGCTTCGCAGGCACGGGGCACGCCTTTGTGGCTGGCGTTGTGCGGGTAGACCTTGCTCACCAGGAACACTTGGTCGCGGCGCCCACGAATGGCTTCGCCGACCACCGTTTCGGCACCGCCCTCACCGTACATTTCGGCCGTATCGATCAGGGTCATGCCCTCGTCGATGCCCAGTTGCAACGCCGCGACTTCAGCGCGGTGCTGGTCGGGGTTTTCGCCCATGCGCCAGGTTCCCTGGCCGATGACTGGGACGGGAACGCCCGCCAGATCAATGGTACGCATGACAACCTCCTGATGAGTTCGCGGATTAACAGTGTGGCATTGGCCGGACAAAAGGGTTCAATCGAAGTATGGTTAGCCTCTGCCAAGTCGCCAGGAAGAACCTGCAATGCTGTTTGTCGTCATGCTCGGGGGTAAGCACCCACGGGCGAAAATTGAAGTTCACGATGTGGTGTTTGCGGTGGCGGACACGCTGGAAGCGGCCTACCCGCAACTGCGCGCCGACTGGTTCGGCAGCCCAAAAGGCGTGCATATCGATTCGTGGATGGCGGTGGATGGCGTCGACGGCTGGAAAGTCGACATCAGCCCTCTGGCACCTGCCGCCGGCGCCCACCACCTGTACTTCATCAACCTTGGCGGTTACGAGGCCAACAGCTTTGGCGAAGCCCACCACTACCTGCTGGTGGTGGCGCGCAACAAACAGGAGGCCATGAGCAAGGGCAAGCAACAGATGCTGCGCCATTGGTCCCAGCCCCACACCGATGGCGTGCTGGATATCGACGACTGCCTGCCCATCGACCTGGTGGACGGTCGCTATGTCCACCTGGTGCAGGGCCCGCACCGACCGATCATCCAGCAGAACGACTACATCGTCCTGACCTGAACCCTACCCGAACGGGGTATGGCGCCTGCCCGCCACCTGCCTGACAGTGCAATCAGTCCCTCGGCCTGACAACACGCACAACTCAAGGTGGGTCCCCATGCGTAAAGCCCTTATCGCCCTGTTCAGCGTCGTATCGCTTGCTTGCTCCACCTTGAGCCGGGCCGCCGACGACCCAGGCAACACCTTGCGCATCTACAACTGGGCGGACTACATCGGCGACACCACCCTGGCCGACTTCGAGAAGGCCACGGGGATCAAGGTGATCTATGACACCTACGATTCCTACGAAACCGTACAGGGAAAGCTGCTGTCCGGGCGCTCCGGCTATGACCTGGCCCTGCTCAACGCCTCCCTGGTGCCGTTGCTGATCAAGGGCAACGTCTTCCAGCCCCTGGATAAGGCGCAGTTGCCAGACTGGCAAAACCTCGACCCCCTGGTGCTCAAAAGCCTGGAGGCCCACGACCCCGGCGTCACCTATTCCGCGCCCTACACCTGGGGCAGCAATGGCGTGACCTACAACGTCGACATGATCAAGGCGCGCATGCCGGACGCGCCCATCGGCTCCCTGGCGATGATCTTCGACCCAAAGGTGATCTCCCGTTTTGCCGATTGCGGCATCACCTTCATGGACTCGCCCACCGACATGATTCCCCTGGCCCTGACCTACCTCGGCCTGGACCCCAACAGCGTCGCCCCCAAGGACTTGAAGGCCGCCCAGGACGTGCTGATGGCCGTGCGGCCCTACATTCGCAAATTCGACTCCAGTGGGTTCATCAATGGCTTGGCCAATGGCGACCTGTGCCTGGCCACCACCTGGTCGGGCGACTACGCCACGTCCCAGGCTCGCGCGACGGAGGCCGGGGCCAAGATCAAGCTGGATTACTTCATCCCCAAGGAGAGTTCGTTGATCTGGTTCGATAACTTCTACATTCCGGCCGACGCGCCCCATGTCGCCAATGCCCACAGGTTTATCGAATTCCTCCTGCAACCCCGGACCATGGCGGGCGTCAGCAACACCATCCATTACGCCAATAGCAACCTGGCATCCAAACCGCTGGTCAACGCCGATGTCCGCGACAACCCCGCGATCTACCCGGACCCAGTGACGATGCAGCGGCTGTTCACCCAGAAAAGCCAGCCACCGGCCGCCGTGCGCCTGATCACCCGTACCTGGAATGCCGTCAAGACCGGCAAGTGACCCCCAGCCATTGAAGGTAAATGCCATGACCCTGCCAAATCCTGCTTTCTTCGCCCAGTTCGACCACGACGCGCTGGACACTGCCGACAAAGCCCACTACATGCACGGTTTCCATATGTTCGACGAACACCGACAACAGGGTTCGTTGAACATCGCCATGGGCGATGGCGCCTACATCTACGACACCCACGGTAACCGCTACTTGGACGCTGTCGGCGGCATGTGGTGTACGAATATCGGCCTGGGCCGTGAAGAAATGGCCGAGGCGATCGCCAACCAGGTGCGCCAACTGGCGTACTCCAACCCCTTCTGCGACATGGCCAACGTCACCGCCATCGAACTCTGTGCCAAGCTCGCCAGCCTGGCACCTGGCGATCTGGACCACGTGTTCCTCACCACGGGCGGCTCAACGGCGGTCGATACGGCTTACCGCCTGGTGCAGTTCTATCAGAACAGTCGCGGCAAGCCGACCAAGAAGCACATCATCTCGCGCTTCAGTGCCTACCACGGCAGCACGTTCCTGACGATGTCCATCGGCAACAAGGCCGCCGACCGCGCGCCGGAATTCGATTTCATGAGCGATTTGTTCCACCACATTTCCTGCCCCAACTACTACCGGGCGCCAGAGGGGATGAGCGAGGCGGACTTCCTCGATTTCCTGGTGAACGAGTTCGAAGACAAGGTGCTCACCCTCGGCGCGGACAACGTGGCGGCGTTTTTTGCAGAGCCGATCATGGGGTCGGGCGGCGTGATCATCCCGCCCAAGGGCTACCACCGGCGCATGTGGGAAATCTGCCAGCGCCACGACGTACTGTATGTCGCTGATGAAGTGGTGACGTCGTTCGGGCGTCTCGGTGCGTTCTTTGCCTCCGAAGAGGTGTTTGGCATGCAGCCCGATATTATCACCACCGCCAAGGGCCTGACTTCCGGCTACCTGCCCCTGGGGGCGTGCATTTTCTCGGACCGCATCTGGCAAGTCATCGGCGAACCGGGCAAGGGTCGTTGCTTCACCCACGGGTTTACTTACAGCGGCCATCCGGTGAGCTGTGTTGCGGCGCTTAAAAATATCGAGATCATCGAACGGGAGCACCTGCTGGCGCATGTCGAGGATGTCGGCGTGTACCTGGAACAGCGCCTCAAAACCCTGGCCGACCTGCCACTGGTGGGCGATATCCGCTGCCAGCGCTTGATGGCCTGCATCGAGTTCGTCGCCGACAAACGCACCAAGGCGCTGCTGCCGGACGCCGTCAACATCGGCGAGAAAATCCACCTGCGCGCCCAGGCCAAGGGTTTGCTGGTGCGCCCCATCGGGCATCTGAACGTGATGTCACCGCCCTTGATCATCACCCACGCCCAGGTCAATGAAGTGGTGGAAACCTTGCGCGAATGCATCCTCGACACAGCGGCAGAGCTGCGCGAGAGCGGCGAGTACCAGGGCCGATGACCGCCAGCGCCGAGCCTGTCTCGGCGTGGTGGCCTGGGCACAGGCAGCCGGGTAGACTGGCCGTCATGACGACCGCCAGCCCTGCCCCCACTCTGCAGCAACTGGAAGCCTGGCACCACGCCCTGGGCCAGGCGCTTATTCATGTGGACGAGGCGTCGTTCCTCGAACACCTGGCCACTGCCCTCTGCACCCTCACCCCCATCGAATCGATGATGATCAGCCTGGAACGCCAGGGCCTGCCTCCGCACCTGCTGTACCAACAGGGCATTCCCCGGGCCTACCAGGATGAAATCATCCACCGCTACTTTTCCCGTGGCTACTTGCTCGACCCCTTCTGCCTCGCGGTGGACAAGGGCCTTGCCGAAGGTTTCTACCCCCTGGCCGAGATTGCCCCGGACGACTTCTTCAACAGCGAGTACTACAAGACCTACTACTTGCGCAGCGGCGGTGCCCAAGAGAGCTACTACATTGTCGACCTCTGCCCCCAGAGCAAGATTTCGCTGTGCATGTTCCAGGGCCTGAGCGCCGGCCAGTTCACCGGGCAACAGTTGGCCGTGCAGAAGGCCACCCAGGCCATGGTCCGCGAATTGCTGCGGCGTTTCGGTACCACGGGCGGCCTGGCCAAGGTAATCAGCGACGACGCCTTCACCCAGACCCAGGCGCATCAGCAGATAGAAGCGGCGTTCATGGGGTTCGGCAGCGGCGTGCTCACGGTGCGTGAGCGGGAAATCGCGCACTTGATCCTGCGCGGGCATTCGGTGAAATCCACCGCCCAGGTCCTGGGTATTTCACCGGAAACCGTGCGCATGCACCGCAAGAACCTGTACACCAAACTGGTGATCAGTTCCCAGGCCGAGCTGTTTGCGCTGTTTATCGAATGGCTGACCCGCAGCGGCGCCATGGCCCGCGCCTGAGCCACTCGAGTCATCCGGCGGAACTTTGCCAGGAAATAACCGACTGAATCCGGTAGGCTCACCTTTTTTATTCAAGGAGTTACTTCCCATGGCCAAAGCCACCGCCCGTCACATCCTCGTTTCCACTGAAGACAAGTGCAACGAACTCAAGGCCCAAATCGAAGGCGGCGCCGATTTCGCAGAAGTCGCCAAAGCCAACTCCAGCTGCCCATCCAGCCGCCAAGGCGGTGACCTGGGTTCGTTCGGTCCAGGCCAGATGGTCAAGGAATTCGACACCGTCGTGTTCAGTGCCCCGGTCAACACCGTGCAAGGCCCGGTGAAAACCCAGTTCGGCTACCACCTGCTGGAAGTCACCAGCCGCCAGGACTGATCCAGTCTGTGCTGATGCTATAAACAACGGCCCGCCTTTTGGTGGGCCGTTGTGCATGTGATGACTGGCGACGCTGATGCCGTTAGCGTACAAATCCATTTTCTTCTTCATACGGCGTTCAAGGCTGACAATGCGATTGGCTTTTTCCTACATGCTGAGCTCGACCCTGGCCCTGCTGCTGGCCAGTTCCGCCGTGATCGCGGCGCCCCAACCCTACCTGACGGTGTACGGCGAACCGGCCAAGTACCCCGCCGGCTTTACCCATTTCGATTACGCCAACCCCAACGCCCCCAAGGGCGGTAGCCTGCGCCGCTCGGCCATCGAGATCGGGCGCTTCGACCATGTGCTGCCGTATATCGACAAAGGCATCGGTGTGTCCCAGGTCGACGGTTGGCTCTACGCCCCTCTGGCCCAGCGTTCCCTCGACGAGCCCTACACGGTCTACGGCCTGGTCGCCGAGAAAATGGAGCGCGCCGACGATGGCTTGTCGCTGCGTTTTTACCTCAACCCCAAGGCACGCTTCGCCGACGGCAAGCCGATCACCGCCGAAGACGTACGTTACAGCTTCGACCTGCTGATGACCCAGGGCAGCCTGCGCTTTCGTACCCTGTTCGCCGACGTCAAGCACGTCGAAGTCGAGGGCGAGCGCCAGGTGCGCTTCGACTTCTCCAGCAACGAAAACCGAACCCTGCCTCTGGATATCGCGACCCTGCCGGTGTTCCCGGAGCACTGGTGGAAAACCCGCGACTTCGCCAACGGCGGCGGCTATGAGGCCCCGCTGGGCAGCGGCCCGTATACCGTCAGCAAGATCGACTCCGGCAGCACCATCACCTTTACCCGCGACCCGAATTGGTGGGGCAAGGACTTGCCCGTCAGCCGTGGCCTGTACAACTTCGATCACCTGAGCCTGGAGTATTTCGGCGACACCGAAGTGGCCCGCCAGGTATTGCGTGGCGGCGCCTACGATTTCAACCGCGAATTTTCCGCCACCGGTTATTCCATCGGCTACAACGGCCCGGCCCTGGATGACGGTCGCCTGCAACGCGCGCACCTGGCCAAGGAGATGCCGCAACCGGCCCAGGGCTATGTGTTCAACGTGCAAAAACCGATGTTCAAGGACCGCCGCGTGCGCCAGGCCCTGGCGATGCTGTGGGACTTCGAATGGGCCAACCGGCAGATGATGCGCAACATGTACATCCGCCAGCAGAGCTTCTTCTCCAACAGCCCGCTGGCGGCCAGCCAGCCGCCGACCCCAGAAGAACTGGCGATTCTTGAACCCTTGCGCGGCCAGGTGCCGGACGAGGTGTTCACCCAGGTATTCAAAGCGCCGGTCACCGACGGCAGCGGCATGATCCGCGACAAGCAATTGCAGGCCCTGGCCTTGCTGGAGGAAGCCGGCTGGAAACCGGACGGCGACAAACTGGTGAACGCCGAGGGCGAGCCGCTGGAATTTACCTTCCTCAACGCCCAAAGCGGCCTGGAACGCCTGTTGCTGCCGTACAAACGCAACCTGGCGCAGATCGGCATCACCCTGAATATCCGCCGCATTGACTCCTCCCAGTATGTGAACCGGGTGATGGCACGGGACTACGACATGATCGTCACCGGCTTTCCGGTCACCACATCGCCGGGCATGGAGCTGTACAACTATTTCGGCTCGGCCGCCGCTTTTGACCCCGGTGCCAACAACTACATGGTGCTCAAGGACCCGGCCGTCGACAGCCTGATCAAGGGCCTGGTCAAGGCCGATACCCAAGCGCAGATGCTCACCTACGCCCACGCGCTGGACCGCGTGCTGCAATGGAACTACCTGTGGATCCCCAACTACTACCCGCCCGGCACGTCCGCCGCGTGGTGGAACCGCTTCGGCCGCCCGGCCATCGAGGCGAAAAACGACGAAGCCCTGGAAACCTGGTGGGAAATCAGCCCCACGCCACTGACCAACGAGCAAATGAACGCTGAACTGAAAAAACGCGGAGGTGCGCGCTGATGTTCGCCTATATCGTGCGGCGCCTGCTGCTGATCATCCCGACGCTGGTGATCATCCTGCTGGTGAATTTCGTGATCGTGCAGGCCGCCCCTGGCGGCCCGGTGGAACAGGCCATCGCCCACCTGCAAGGGATCGGCGGCGGCGGTGTCGGCGGCTCGTCCGGCGAAGGCATCAGCGGCGGCTCTCGCGCCAGCCGTGGCCTGGACCCGAAGCTGATCGCCGACATCGAGAAACAGTACGGCTTCGACAAACCCGCGCCGGAACGCCTGTGGCTGATGCTCAAGAGCTATGCCCAGCTGGACTTCGGCAACAGTTTCTTTCGCGGCAAGACCGTGATCGACCTGATCCTGGAAAAAATGCCGGTGACCATTTCCCTCGGCCTGTGGGCCACGCTGATCACCTACCTGGTGTCGATCCCCCTGGGGATTCGCAAGGCCGTTCGCCACGGCAGCAGCTTTGACGTGTGGAGCAGCACCGCGATTGTCATCGGCTATGCCATGCCGGCGTTCCTGTTCGCGATGTTCCTGATCGTGGTGTTTGCCGGTGGCACTTCGCTGAACTGGTTCCCAGTGCGCGGCCTGGTGTCGGAGAACTTCGATGAGCTGAGCACTGTGGGCAAGATCGCCGATTATTTCTGGCACCTGGTCCTGCCCGTGACCTCGTTGGTGATCGGCGGGTTCGCCACGCTGACCATCCTCACCAAAAACTCGTTCCTCAATGAAATCACGCGCCAGTACGTGGTGACCGCGCGCGCCAAGGGCTTGAGCGAGCGGCGCGTGCTCTACGGGCATGTGTTCCGCAACGCGATGTTGCTGGTGATCTCCGGCATTCCCCAGGCGTTTATCGCGGTGTTCTTTGCCGGTTCCCTGCTGATCGAAGTGATCTTCTCCCTCGATGGCCTGGGGCGCATGAGCTACGAAGCTGCGGTGTCCCGCGATTACCCGGTGGTGTTCGGTTCGTTGTTCATTTTCACGTTGTTCGGCCTCTTGATAAAACTCATCGGTGACCTCTGCTACACCCTGGTGGACCCGCGTATCGACTTCGCCGCGAGGAACGCCTGATGCTTAACCTGTCTCCCGTGGCACGCCGGCGTTTCGAACGGTTCAAGAAAAACCGGCGTGGCTGGTGGTCGCTGTGGTTGTTTATCGGCCTGTTTATCCTGACCCTCGGCGGTGAGTTGATCGCCAATGACAAGCCCCTGGTGTTGAGTTTCAAGAACGAGCTGTATTTCCCGGTGTTCAAGCGGTACACCGAGCAACAGTTTGGCGGCCAGTTACCCTTCCAGGCCGACTACCGCAGTGACTACGTGCAAAAGCTGATCAAGCAGGACGGCGGCTGGATGCTGTTTCCGCCGATCCCGTTCAGCGACGACACGCCCAACTACGAACTGACCCGCCCTGCCCCCAGCCCGCCCTCGGCGGTGAACTGGCTGGGCACTGACGACCAATCACGGGATGTGTTGGCGCGGGTGATCTTTGGTGCGCGGGTGTCGATCCTGTTTGCCCTGGCGCTCACCGCGATCAGCGCCGCCATCGGGATTGCGGCCGGCGCACTGCAGGGCTATTACGGCGGCTGGGTGGATTTGATTGGCCAGCGCGTGCTGGAGGTGTGGTCCGGGCTGCCGGTGCTGTACCTGCTGATCATCCTGTCGGGTTTTGTCGAACCGAATTTCTGGTGGCTGCTGGGGATCATGGCGCTGTTTTCCTGGCTGGCCCTGGTGGACGTGGTGCGCGCCGAGTTCCTGCGCGGGCGCAACCTGGAATACGTCAAGGCTGCACGGGCCCTGGGCCTGGGCGACGGCAAGATCATTCGCCGGCATATTCTGCCCAACGCCATGACGGCCACCTTGAGCTACCTGCCGTTTATCCTGACCGGGGCGATTTCTACCCTGAGCGCCCTGGATTTCCTCGGCTTCGGCATGCCCGCCGGCAGCGCGTCCCTGGGTGAGCTGATCGCCCAGGGCAAGCAGAACCTGCAAGCGCCCTGGCTGGGCCTGACGGCGTTCTTCACACTGGCGCTGATCCTGTCGCTGTTGGTGTTTATCGGCGAGGCATTGCGTGATGCCTTCGACCCACGCTCATGAGTGCCCCCCTATGAACCTGATCGAAATCCGCGACCTCAGCGTCGCCTTCAGCGGCCAGACTGTGGTGCGCAACCTGTGCCTGAACGTGCGCCCCGGCGAGTGCCTGGCGCTGGTGGGTGAGTCGGGCTCGGGCAAGTCGGTGACGGCCCATTCGATCCTGCAATTGCTCCCGGAGGCCGGCACTGAAACCACCGGTTCCATCAAGTACCGTGGCCAGGAACTGGTCGGCGCCTCGGCTACCATCTTGCAGAAGCTGCGCGGCAACCGCATTGCCATGATCTTCCAAGAGCCGATGACCTCGCTCAACCCGCTGCACAGCATCGAAAAACAGATCGGCGAAACCCTGCTGCTGCACAAGGGCCTGGGTGGCAAGGCAGCCCAGGCGCGCATTCTGGAATTGCTTGACCTGGTGGGCATCCAGAAACCCCAGGAGCGGCTCAAGGCCTATCCTCATCAACTGTCCGGCGGGCAACGCCAGCGGGTGATGATCGCCATGGCCCTGGCCTGCGAGCCGGAACTGCTGATCGCCGACGAACCCACCACTGCGCTGGACGTGACCGTGCAGCGCAAGATCCTGCTGCTGCTCAAGTCCCTGCAACAACGCTTGGGCATGTCGCTGCTGCTGATCAGCCACGACCTCAACCTGGTGCGCAGCATCGCCCAGCGCGTGTGCGTGATGCGCGCCGGCGAGATTGTCGAGCAGGCCGACTGCCAGAGCCTGTTCAATGCGCCGCAACACCCGTATAGCCGCCTGCTGCTGGACGCCGAACCGGACGGTGATGCGCTGTGCAGTGACGAACGCGAAACCGTTTTGCAGGTGGACGACCTGACCGTGCAGTTCCCCCTCGGCGGCGGGTTGTTCCGGCGCAAGACCTACCTGCGTGCTGTAGACGGCATCAGCCTCAGCGTGCAACGCGGCAAGACCCTGGGGATTGTCGGCGAGTCCGGCTCGGGCAAATCCACCCTGGGCCAGGCGATCCTGCGGCTGCTGGACTCCACCGGCAGCATCCGCTTCCAGGGCGAAGCCCTCGACCCGCTGAATAACCAGCAGATGCGCCCATGGCGCAAGCAGATGCAGGTGGTGTTCCAGGACCCCTACGGCAGCCTCAGCCCGCGCATGACCGTGGAGCAGATCATCAGCGAAGGCCTGGAGGTGCACGCGCCGTGCAGCCTGGCCGAGCGCGATGCGCAGGTGATCCAGGTGCTCAAGGACGTGGGCCTCGACCCCGCCAGCCGGCACCGTTACCCCCATGAGTTTTCCGGTGGGCAGCGCCAACGCATCGCCATCGCCCGCGCGCTGGTGCTCAAGCCGGCGCTGATGCTGCTCGATGAGCCGACCTCGGCCCTTGACCGCACCGTACAGAAACAAGTGGTGGCGTTGCTGCGCGAGCTGCAAGACAAGTACGGCCTGACTTACCTGTTTATCAGCCATGACCTGGCCGTGGTGCGCGCCATGGCCCATGACATGATCGTGATCAAGGACGGCCAGGTGGTGGAGCGCGGCGCCAGCCATGAAGTGTTCGATGCACCGCAACATCCATACACCAAAGAGCTGCTGGCAGCGGCGCATATTCCCTTGTAAACACGCCCTCTGTGGGAGCGGGATTGCTCGCGAAAGCGGTGTATCAGTGCCGGATATGCTTGCTGACACGCCGCATTCGCGAGCAAGCCCGCTCCCACAAGAATCGCGATTCCATGTCCAATTTGTGTTGGTAGCCTAAACATGAACATCACCGATAACCTCAAGGACTATCAGCAGGTGCGTGGCCTGGCCATCCAGTCGCTGTTCGAGATCATCGAGCAGTCCAGCGAAGGCACGGTGATTGTCGACCGCGACGCCAATATCGTGTGGATGAACGAGCGCTACGCCAAGCGTTTCGGTCTCAAGAGCGCCGACGAGGCCATCGGCCAGCCGTGTGAACAGGTGATTTCCAACAGCCTGTTGCGCCAGGTGGTGCGCAATGACCAGCCGATCCTGCTGGATATCCAGGACACGCCCAAGGGCCCGCTGGTGGTGATGCGCCTGCCGATCCACAACGAGGCGGGCGCGGTGATCGGGGCGATCGGGTTTGCGCTGTTTGATGAGCTGCGCAACCTGTCACCGCTGATCGAGCGCTACCTGAGCATGCAGCAGGAATTGGCTTCCACGCGCTCGCTGCTGCGCTCACGCCAGAGCAAGTACAACTTTGCGCATTTCATCGGCACCAGCGCCGCCAGCCTCGAAGTGAAACGCCGGGCGCGGCGCAGCGCGAGTGCCGAGTCGCCGGTGCTGCTGCTGGGCGAGACCGGCACCGGCAAGGAGTTGCTCGCCCAGGCGATTCACGGTGCTTCCACCCGGGCGCACAAGGCCTTTGTCAGCATCAACAGTGCCGCCATTCCGGCTGACCTGCTCGAAGCCGAGTTCTTCGGCACCGCACCGGGTGCGTTTACCGGCGCCGACCGCAAGGGCCGTCCGGGCAAGTTCCAGATTGCCCAGGGCGGTACCTTGTTCCTTGATGAAATCGGCGACATGCCCCTGCCGCTGCAAAGCAAATTGCTGCGGGTGTTGCAGGAAAAGGAATTCGAGCCGGTCGGCTCCAACGAGATGCTGCACAGCGATGTGCGGGTGATCGCCGCCACGTCCATGGACCTGGAAGCAGCGATCAAGCGCGGCGAATTCCGTGCCGACCTGTATTACCGGCTCAACGTGCTGCCGATCCAGGTGCCACCGCTGCGGGAGCGACTGGACGATATTCCGGCATTGAGCGAGGCGATCCTGGAAGAACTGCGCAGCCAGCACGAACTGGACCGTGAAGCCTTGGCGCTGCTGGCGCAGCATGCGTGGCCGGGGAATATCCGTGAGCTGCGCAATGTGCTGGAGCGGGCGGCACTGCTCAGTGATGACTTGGTGTTGAACGCCCCGGCCATCCGCGCAGCCATCGGCACCTTTACCCCGGTGGAACGTGGCAGCGCGGTGGCGGCAGTCGAGGGAGAAAGCTTCAGCGCAGCGCGGGAGCGGTTTGATCGGCAGGTGATCGGCGCGGCGTTGCAGGCCTGTGAGGGGAATGTGGTGGAGGCGGCCAAGCGATTGGGGCTCGGGCGGTCGACGTTGTACAAGAAAATGGTGGCCTTGGGTCTCGCTCAGTCTCACTAAAGAGACAACAATCTCAATATGAAGATAATCTGCTGTGGGAGCTGGCTTGCCTGCGATAGCGGTGGTTCAGCTGGACAATTGTTGACTGACACACCGCTATCGCAGGCAAGCCAGCTCCCACATTTGATCCCTGTCCGTCTCAAAATAGAGACAATAGTCAAGAATGCCGCTACAAATTTATAGAAATTTTATAAATATCAATAAGTTATGAATTTGGCACATATCTCGCTATAGCCCTCCTCCAAAGCCTCACCCCACAAAAATAACAATCCGATGGAGACACACCATGAGTGTGATCATTGCCCTGGCAGCCCTGGCGCTGTTGATGCTGGCTGCCTACCGTGGCTATAGCGTTATCCTGTTTGCCCCCATCGCCGCCCTCGGCGCTGTCTTGCTCACCGACCCGTCCGCCGTCGCCCCTGCCTTTACCGGGGTGTTCATGGAGAAAATGGTCGGCTTTATCAAACTGTATTTCCCGGTGTTCCTGCTTGGCGCGGTGTTCGGCAAGCTGATCGAGCTGTCGGGTTTTTCGCGCTCGATCGTGGCGGCGGCTATTCGCTTGCTCGGCACCCGCCAGGCGATGCTGGTAATCGTGCTGGTCTGCGCCCTGCTCACCTACGGCGGCGTGTCGCTGTTCGTGGTGGTGTTTGCGGTGTACCCGTTCGCGGCGGAGATGTTCCGCCAGAGCAATATCCCCAAGCGCTTGATCCCGGCCACCATCGCCCTGGGCGCGTTCTCGTTCACCATGGACGCCTTGCCCGGCACGCCGCAGATCCAGAACATCATCCCCAGCACCTTTTTCAACACTACCGCCTGGGCGGCGCCGTGGCTGGGCCTGATCGGTACGATCTTTGTGTTTTGCACCGGCATGCTTTACCTGGCGCGCCAGCGCAACAAGGCCCAGCGTGCCGGTGAAGGCTATGGCACCGAGTTGCGCAACGAGCCGGAGACCGCCGAGAACCTCACCCTGCCCAACCCCTGGATCGCGCTGTCGCCGCTGATCCTGGTGGGCGTGATGAACCTGTTGTTCACCCACTGGATCCCGCAGTGGTACGGCAAGACCCACAGCCTCAGCCTGCCAGGCATGAGCGCCCCGGTGACCACTGAAATCGCCAAGCTCACCGCGATCTGGGCGGTGCAGGCCGCGTTGCTGGTGGGGATCATTGTGGTGCTGGTGTTCGGCTTTTCGGCGATCAAAAGCAAGCTCGCCGAAGGCAGCAAGAGCGCGGTCAGCGGTGCGTTGCTGGCGGCGATGAACACCGCATCGGAATACGGCTTTGGTGCGGTGATCGCCTCGCTGCCGGGCTTTCTGGTGTTGGCGGACTGGCTCAAGGGCATCCCCAACCCGCTGGTCAACGAAGCGATCACCGTGACCCTGCTGGCCGGTATCACCGGTTCTGCGTCTGGCGGCATGAGCATCGCCCTGGCGGCAATGTCCGAGAGCTTTATTTCGGCAGCCCATGCGGCCAATATCCCCCTTGAAGTGCTGCACCGCGTCGCGGCCATGGCCAGCGGCGGCATGGACACCCTGCCCCACAACGGCGCGGTGATCACGCTGCTGGCGGTCACCGGCCTGACCCACCGCGAAGCCTACAAGGATATTTTCGGCATCACGATCATCAAGACCCTCGCGGTGTTCGTGGTGATCGGTACTTTCTACGCCACCGGCATTGTGTGAGGTTTTCATGACGACATTGAACGGCAAGACCGCCCTGGTCACCGGCTCCACCAGCGGCATCGGCCTAGGCATCGCGTTGAGCTTGGCCAAGGCTGGCGCCAACCTGATCCTCAACGGCTTCGGCGACGCCAGCGCGGTGATCGCCCAGGTGCAGGCGTTCGGCGGCAAGGTCGGCCACCACCCGGCCGACGTCAGCGACCCGGCGCAGATCGCCGACATGATCGCCTACGCCGAGCGCGAATTCGGCGGCGTGGACATCCTCGTCAACAACGCCGGCATCCAGCACGTGGCGGCGGTGGAAGACTTCCCGGCGGAGCGCTGGGACTCGATCATTGCGATCAACCTGTCGTCGGTGTTCCACAGCACACGCTTGAGCTTGCCGGGCATGAAAGCCAAGGGCTGGGGGCGTATCGTCAATATCGCCTCGGTGCATGGCCAGGTCGGTTCGGTGGGCAAGGCAGCGTACGTGGCGGCCAAGCACGGCGTGATTGGTTTGACCAAGGTCGTCGGACTGGAGACCGCCACCAGCAACGTCACCTGTAACGCTATCTGCCCCGGCTGGGTACTGACGCCGCTGGTGCAGAAGCAGATCGATGATCGCGCGGCCAACGGCGTGGACCCGCAGCAGGCGCAGCATGACTTGCTGGCGGAGAAGCAACCGTCGCTGGAATTTGTCACCCCGCCGCAATTGGGCGAACTGGTGTTGTTCTTGTGCAGCGAAGCCGGCAGCCAGGTGCGCGGCGCCGCATGGAATATCGACGGCGGCTGGCTGGCCCAGTAACACCAGAGACTGGCGTTCAAAATGTGGGAGGGGGCTTGCCCCCGATAGCGATGGGTCAGTCACCCCATGTATCAACTGATACTCCCGCATCGGGGGCAAGCCCCCTCCCACATTTGAACGGTATTGTGTGGAAGACCTAGATAAGAACAAGAGACCTTGCTGATGTCCGACATTCTGTGGCAACCCTCCCCGGAACGCATCGCGAACACGCGGATGGACCAGTTCCGCCGCTACATCAACCAACGCTACAACGTGCAGCTCAGCGACTACCCGACCCTGCACCAGTGGAGCATCGACCAGCGCCCGGATTTCTGGCGGGCCATCGTGACGTACTTCGACGTGCAATTTCGCAGCCCACCCACGGCGGTGCTGATCGAAGACGCCGAGATGCCCAGCGCCCAGTGGTTTCCCGGCGCGACCCTGAACTTTGCCGAGCACCTGCTGCGCCGCCGCGATGATCACCCAGCCGTGGTAGCCATCAGCGAAGACGGCCAGCGCGAACAGCTGACCTACGCCGAACTCGCCGCCCATGTCGCCGGCCTGCAACACAGCTTGCGGGCGGCCGGCGTGACCCAGGGCGACCGCGTCGCGGCGTGCATGCCCAACACCTGGCAGACCCTGGTGGGCATGCTCGCCACCACCAGCCTCGGCGCGATCTGGTCGTGTTCATCGCCGGACTTCGGCACCCAGGGCGTGATCGACCGTTTCGGCCAGATCGAGCCCAAGGTGCTGATCACCTGCGCCGGGTACCGCTATGCCGGCAAAGACATCGACCAGACCACCAAGCTCAATGAAATCCTCGAACGCCTGCCGTCCCTGGAGCAGTTGATCATCGTGCCGTACGCGCGCCCCCAGGCTCGGGTGGAGGACTATCAGACCCACGCCAGCGTCTCGCTGTGGCAGGACTTCTACCAACCCGGCGGCGCGCCTGAATTCGTCGCGGTGCCATTCGATCATCCGCTCTATATCCTCTATTCCAGCGGCACCACCGGCGTGCCCAAGTGCATCATCCACGGCACCGGCGGCGTGCTGCTCACCCACCTCAAGGAACACGGCCTGCATGCCGACCTGTCCCGCGAGGACTGCTTGTTCTACTACACCACCTGCGGTTGGATGATGTGGAACTGGCTGGTGTCGGTGCTCGCCATCGGCGCCACGGCGGTGCTGTATGACGGCTCGCCGTTTCACCCCGGCCCCGAACGCTTGATCGACCTGATCGACGCGGAGCAGATCAGCGTGTTCGGCACCAGCCCCAAGTTTCTCGCCACCCTGGAAAAAGCCGGGCTGCAACCGCGCCTGAGCCATGACCTGGGTAGCCTTAAAGGGCTGATTTCGACGGGCTCGCCGCTGTCGCCCCAGAGCTACGACTACGTGTACCGGGAGATCAAGGCCGAGCTGTGCCTGTCGTCGATGTCGGGCGGCACCGATATCGTTTCCTGCTTTGTGATCGGCAACCCGGTGTTGCCGGTACGGCGCGGCGAAATGCAGTGCAAGAGCCTGGCGATGGCCATTGAAGTGTGGGACGACCAAGGCCAACCCCTGGTCGGCGAAAAAGGCGAACTGGTGTGCACCCGGCACTTCCCGGCCATGCCCATTGGCCTGTGGAACGACCCGGACCGCCAGAAGCTGCGCGCCTCCTACTTCAGCCAGTTTCCCGGCGTGTGGGCCCAGGGTGACTACGCCGAGCAACGCCCCAACGGCAGCCTGCTGATTCACGGGCGCTCCGACGCGGTGCTCAACCCCGGTGGCGTGCGCATCGGCACGGCAGAGATTTATCGCCAGGTGGAAAAAATCCCACAGGTGCAAGAGAGCCTGGCGATCGGCCAACGCTGGCAGGACGACGTGCGGGTGGTGCTGTTTGTCCGCCTCAACGACGGCGTCGAACTGGACGCCGCCCTCGAACAGCAGATCCGCCAGGTGATCCGCGCCAACACCACGCCCCGCCACGTACCGGCAAAGATCCTCGCTGTCAGCGATATCCCCCGCACCATCAGCGGCAAGATCGTGGAATTGGCGGTACGCAACGTGGTGCACGGCGAGCCGGTGAAGAACACCGACGCCCTGGCCAACCCGCAAGCCTTGGAACAATTTCGCGACCGCCCTGAACTGACGGATGGATGAAAGGTTTCAGCCCTGGCGTACTGATTTGAGGACAAACCCCCAATGCATGCTATTTTTCGGGGGTAGTCACCCATTCCCGACTCGCGGGATAATGGGTGTTGTCATCTTTCAAAGCGTTACGCTCAGGGCTTTTACATGAAGGGAACATCCACCGGTAGCGACGCCGCTGCATTGATAGCGCGGCTGGACTGGGCGCAAAGCCCCCTCGGTGAGGCCAATGACTGGCCGCAAAGCCTACGCACCGCCGTGGATATCGTCGTGCACTCGCCGATGCCAATGCTCCTGCTGTGGGGCAACCAGCTCACGCAACTCTACAACGACGGCTTCGCCCTGCTGGCCGGCAACAAGCACCCCGAAGCCATGGGCCAGCCGGCGCACCAGACCTGGCCGGAGCTGGAAAGCTTTACCGCGCCCATCTACGACGCCGTGCTCAGTGGCCAGGTGCGCACCTTCAGCGAGCAGCGCTTCGTGCTGCAACGCCATAATCGCGACACCGAAATCTGGCTGGACCTGACCTACAGCCCGATCCGCGATGAAAGCGGCAGCGTGGCCGGGATCCTGGTCACCGCCATTGAAACCAACGAACGCCGCAAGGCCCGGCACAACACCGAACAGCGCCTGCAGCTCGCGCTGGCCGCCACCGATGCAGTGGGCACCTGGGACTGGGACATCGGTGAAGACCGCTTTATCGCCGACGCGCATTTCGCCTACCTGCACGGTGTCGACCCCAGTGAGGCAGGCCTGTTGCCTATCAGCGACTACCTGCACGGCGTGCACCCCGAAGACCGCAGCATGGTGGCGCGCAGCATCAAGCACTGCATCACCTTTGGCACCGAGTACGCCGAGGAATACCGCCTGTTGCAAGCCGACGGCCAAGTGCGCTGGGTATTTGCGCGCGGGCGTTGCTACAAGGATCATCAAGGCCGCCCGGCGCGCTTCCTCGGCGCCGCCCTGGACCTGACCGAACGCAAGCACACCGAACAGGCGCTGCGCCAAAGCCAGACCGAGCTGCAACTGATCATCAACGCCATGCCGGTGCTGATCGGCTATGTCGACCATGAACAGCGGTTCCGCCTGAACAACAGCGCCTACCTGGAGTGGTACGGCATGACGCCCCAGGAGCTGTACGGCAAGACCATCCGCGAAGTGCTCGGCGACGAGGTGTATGCCGGGCGCGCCGACAAGATCGCGGCCGCGCTCAAGGGCAAGGCCTGCAGCTTCATGACCGTCACCCCGCACCGGGACGGCCGGCCACGGCATGCCTTGATGAAGTACCTGCCGCGCTTCAGCAATGACGGCTCGGTGAATGGCTTCTACATTTTTGTGATCGATGAGACCGAACGCAAACTCACCGAAGAGGCCCTGCGCCACCTCAACGAAAACCTTGAGGAACGCGTGTCCCAGCGCACCCAGGCACTCGCCGAGGCCAACCAGCGCCTGCAGAACGAAATGTTCGAGCGCGAGCGCGCCGAAGACGCGCTGCGCCATGCGCAGAAGATGGAAGCGGTGGGCCAGCTCACCGGCGGCATCGCCCATGACTTCAACAATATGCTCACCGGCATCATCGGCAGCCTCGACCTGATGCAGCGCTATATCGCCGCCGGGCGCAGCGATGACATCGGCCGCTTTGCCGACGCCGCCGTGTCCTCCGCCCACCGCGCCGCTGCCCTCACCCACCGGCTGCTGGCGTTCTCGCGGCGCCAGTCGCTGGACCGGCGACCGACCGACCCCAACCAATTGGTGGCGTCGCTGGAAGACCTGTTCCGCCGCACCAAGGGCGCGCACATCACGCTCAAGGTGCAACTGGGCAACGATATCTGGCCGGTGAACACCGACGCCAGCCAGCTCGAAAACGCCCTGCTCAACCTGGTGATCAACGCCCGCGACGCCATGCCCGATGGCGGCGAATTGCTGATCGAAACCGCCAACAGCTACCTGGACGGCACCGACATCACCACCCTGGAACCGGTCAAGGCCGGCGACTACGTGATGCTCGGCGTGTGCGACAACGGCACCGGCATGGCGCCGAAAATCCTCGCCAAGGCCTTCGACCCGTTCTTCACCACCAAGCCCATCGGCCAGGGCACCGGCCTGGGTCTGTCGATGATCTACGGGTTTGCCCAGCAATCGGGCGGCCATGTGACCATCCAGAGCGAGCCGGGCCAGGGCACCTGCGTGCGCCTGTACCTGCCGCGCCTGCATGGCACGTCGCTGGAAAGCACCCTGGCGCCGCACTCGGCCGAGGCGCCCCTGGCGCTGGCGGGTGAGGCTGTGGTGGTGGTCGAGGACGACCCGGCGGTGCGCATGCTGGTGGTCAATGTCCTCGACGAACTGGGCTACACCGCGCACCAGGCAGCGGATGCCCGCGCGGCCTTGCCGCTGCTGGAGTCGGACCTGCGCGTGGACTTGCTGGTCACCGATGTCGGCCTGCCGGGCATGAATGGCCGGCAATTGGCGGAGATCGCCCGCCAGCATCGCCCAGGCCTGCGCGTGTTGTTCATGACCGGCTACGCCGAAAAGGCCGCCGAGCGCCAGGGCTTCCTGGAGGATGGCATGGACATGGTTGCCAAGCCGTTTTCCATCGACCTGCTGGCGACCAAAATCCGCAGCATGATCAGCGTCGACCCATGAGTTCAGGCATAATCGCGCGCCGTCGCACACCTGGTAGAGATCAATGAAAGCCCAAGCCCGTCATATCCTGGTGAAAACCAGCGAAGAAGCCGAACAACTCAAGCAGCGCATTGCCAAGGGCGAAGCCTTTGATGTGCTGGCCAAGAAGTACTCCACCTGCCCGTCCGGCAAGCGCGGCGGCGATCTGGGTGAAGTGCGGCCAGGGCAGATGGTGGGGGCGATTGATGCGGTGATCTTCAAGAAGCCGGTGAAAGTGGTGCACGGGCCGATCAAGAGCAAGTTCGGGTATCACTTGGTGCAAGTGTTCTACCGCGATTGATCAACACCCCCTGTAGGCGCCGGCTTGCCGGCGCCTACAGGGGCAGTGTCAGGCTCGGGGGATGAGTGCGCCGGGCACCTGGATGACCCGGCTTGCCAACCGATGCCCGGCCAATGCAGCCTGCTGCGGCGAGCCGCCCTTGAGCCGACTGGCCAGATACGCCGCACTGAACGAATCCCCCGCCGCCGTGGTGTCTACCACGTTCTCGACCTTCAGCGCCGGCACGTCAAAGCGCTCGTCGTTGCAGCGGATCAGGCAGTCATCGGCCCCCCGCTTGAGCACCACTTCGTCAATGGCCGGATACGCCGCGAACACCTGCTCGCTGTCGGCATACCCAAACAACGCACGCTCGTCATCCTCGGTGAGCAAGGCGATATCCACCTCGGCCAACACCGTGCGATACGCGGCACGCGCTGCCTCGACACTGGCCCACAGGCGCGGCCGATAGTTGTTGTCGAACACCACCTTGCCGCCTCGTCGACGGGTTTCGATCAGGGTTTGCAGTAAGCGTCCACGGCCAATCTCGCCCAGCACTGCCAGGGTAATACCGCTGAAGTACACCACGTTGTAGTCCGGCAAGGCGGCCAGGATCGGTTCAGCAGCAGGCGTGGTGAAGCAGTCGCGCACGGCGGCTTCGTTGCGCCAGTACAGGAATTTGCGCTCGCCCTTGGCGTCGGTCTGGATGCAATACAAGCCCGGCAAACGTCCGGCCAGGCGCTGGACCATGCCCAGGCCCAAGCCTTCTTCCGTCCATTGCTGGCACATGGCGTCGCTGAAACTGTCGTCGCCCAGGGCGGTGACGTAGTCGACGCTGCCGGTGTCGCCCAGTTCGCGGCGCAGGTACACCGCCGCGTTCAGGGTGTCGCCGCCGAAGCTCTGGTGCAGGCTGCCGTCGGCGCGGTGTTGCAGTTCGATCATGCATTCGCCAATGAGGGCGATGCGGGGTTGGGTGGTCATGGCGGGTTCTCGGGTGGGGCTGATGGCCCCTTCGCGAGCAAGCCCGCTCCCACAATTGGAATGCATTTCAAGTGTGGGAGCGGGCTTGCTCGCGAAGGGAGCGACACGGTCTAGAAGCAGGTATGCAAACTCTCGATCACCTGCAACTGCTCATCCACCAGGCAGCCGACCTGCCACTTGTCAAAGGTCAGGCACGGGTGCGAAGTACCAAAGGAAATGATGTCGCCAATGCGCAGCTCAACCCCCGGCGCCACGGTCATGAACGCGTGTTGGTCCATCACGGCGGTGACCTTGCACGCGCCCACGTCATCGCCTTCTGCCGGCACCATACCGGCCTTGTAACGTTTGAGTGGCACCGGCAGGCCAGCGTCGTAGGCCACGTCGCGCTTGCCCAGGGCGATCACCGCAAAACCCGGCTCGGGCAACGATTGCACGTGGGCCCAGACTTCCAGGGCTGGGCGCAGGCCTTCGCTGAGGTCGCTGCGGCGGTCGAGCACGCAGCATTGCGCTTCTTTGTAGATACCATGGTCATGGGCCACGTAGCTGCCGGGGCGCAGCACGCTGAGGAAGCGACCGGCAGCATTTTGTGCTTCGAACGACTCGGCGATCAGGTCGTACCAGGCCGAGCCCGAAGCGGTAACGATGGGCTTGGGCAGGTCGAAAGAGCCGTTGTTCTGCAGGTCCACCGCCAGGCGCACCAGGCTGGCGGCGAAGTCGCGAATGCCGCTGATGGCGTGTTCACCGTGGATCACGCCTTCATAGCCTTCGATACCGGTGAGGGCCAGGGCCGGCTGGGCCTTGATCGCCTTGGCCAGCTCGCGCACTTCCTGCTCGCTGCGGCACCCGCAACGGCCACCGACCACACCGTATTCGATCATCACGTTCAGGCGCAGGCCACGAGCGGCGAAGAACAGGCCCAGGTCGGCGACGTTATCCGGGTGATCGACCATGCAGTGGAAGTCGAAATCCTTGTCGGCCAGCAGGTCAGCGATCAGCGCCATGTTTGGCGCGCCCACCAACTGGTTGGCCATCAACACACGGCGCACACCACCGGCGTAGGCGGCGCGGGTCTGCACCGCGTTGGCCAGGGTGATGCCCCAGGCGCCCTGGGCGATCTGGCGCTGGAACAGCGCCGGCATCATGCTGGTCTTGCCGTGGGGCGCCAGTTCGGCGCCGCTCTTGCTGACAAAGTCCTGCATCCACCGGATGTTGTGTTCCAAAGCGTCGCGGTGCAGCACCAGGGCCGGCAGGCTGACGTCGCGGACCAGGTGGGCACCGACAGCGGCGGCGCCTTTTTCAACGGCGTTGAGGGCAGACATGGAAACTCCTATTCGTTAATGCGCCGGGCCAGGTTGTTGGCGCTTTCGATCAATACCCGGCGATAGTCGTTGTAGTTTTTGATCGCATCGGCGCGCGGCGCCACGATGCACAGGGTCGCAATGCTGATGCCTTGCGCGTCCCGCACCGGGGCGGCAAAGCAATGGGTAAAGGTGTCGGCCACACTGTCGAAGGAGAAGAAACCATCAAGGGTGGCCTGGCGGATTTGCGCCAGGAAGGTGTCCAGCGCCAGGCGCTCGCCGTCCGGCAGGATGAAGTCATCGTGGTCGATCAGGTCGACGATCTGCTGGTCGCTCAAATGCCCCAGCAACAGGCGCCCGGAAGCCGTCCACGGGATTGGCGCGTTTTCGCCGATGTCCGAGGAAATGCGGAAATGCCGCTCGCCCTCGCGCATCAGCGCCACCGTGTATTTGCGCCCGTTGAGCAGGCACATCTGCGCGGTTTCGTGAGTCTGGCTGACGATCTCCTGCAAAGCGTGGTCGGCCTCGCGGGTCAGGTCGAAATGGCGCAGGTGCGCCTGGCCCAGGAAGTACAGCTGGCGGCCGAGGTAGACGTGACCGTCCTTGCCCACCGTCTCCAGGATGCGCCGCTCAAGCAGCGACGCAACCAGTTCGTAGACGGTGGACTTGGGGCTGCCGATGCCGCTGGCAATATCATTCGGGCGCAGGGGCTGGCCGATTTCCTTGAGGAAATCGAGGATATCGAATGCACGGTCCAGGCCTTTGGCGCGGCGTTTGATGGTGTCTTCGGTCATGGCAGTTTTCGGTCCGGTCAGAATGTTGCTATCAACACAAATCCCCTGTGGGAGCGGGCTTGCTCGCGAATGCAGTGGATCAGTTACAGGTGCGTTCAATGACACACCGCATTCGCGAGCAAGCCCGCTCCCACATTTGTTCAGCTTTGGGCTTCAGATCCGGGCATTTAGCCTTTTTTCTTGTACGCCACGCAATCGATCTCCACCTTGCAATCAACCATCATGTTGGCCTGCACACAGGCGCGCGCCGGGGCGTGTTCCGGGGTGAAGTATTCGCCGAACACCTTGTTGAAGCTCCAGAAGTCACGCGGGTCTTCCAACCATACACCGACGCGCACCACGTCTTTGAGCTCGTAGCCGGCCTCTTCGAGGATCGCCACTACGTTGCGCATGGTCTGCCGGGTTTGCTCGATGATCCCGCCGGTGATGATTTCGCCGTCCACCGCAGGCACTTGGCCTGAGACGTACAGCCAACCGTCCGCTTCCACGGCGCGGGCGAAAGGACGAGGCTGGCCGCCACCGGCAGTGCTGCCGGCACCGTAACGAGTGATGCTCATAAAAATATGCTCCTGATTAAAAACGAATGTTCTTGAGAAATTCCGCCAGGCGCGGCGATTGCGGGCGTTCGAAGATGTCCTTCGACGTGCCCTGCTCTTCAATGCGGCCCTGGTTCATGAAAACGATCTTGTCCGAGACTTCATAGGCAAAACGCATTTCGTGGGTGACCAGCAACATGGTCATGCCCTCCTCCGCCAGGCCCTTGATCACGCTGAGCACTTCGCCCACCAGCTCCGGGTCGAGGGCCGAGGTGACTTCGTCGAACAGCATCAGGCTGGGGTTCATGGCAATCGCACGGGCAATCGCCACGCGCTGTTGCTGGCCGCCGGACAGCTGGCCGGGAAAGTGATTGCGACGCTCCAGCAACCCGACGCGGTCCAGCCACTTTTCCGCCAGGGCGACGGCCTCGTCCTTGCCCATCTTCTTGACCTTGAGCAGGCCGAGGGTGACGTTCTGCAACGCGGTCAAATGCGGGAACAGGTTGAACTGCTGGAACGCCATGCCGGTCATGGCGCGGTGCTGGGCAATCACACGCTCGGGGTGACGCACGCGCTTGCCAGCGATTTCGCTGTAGCCGATGGACTCGCCATCCAGGGTGATCTGCCCGCCCTGGAATTCTTCCAGCAGGTTGACGCAGCGCAACAACGTGGTCTTGCCCGAGCCGCTGGAGCCGATCAAGGTCACCACGTTGCCGCGCTGCATGGACAGGTCGACACCCTTGAGCACTTCCACCTGGCCGTATTGTTTGCGAAGGCCGCGAATATTCAGCAGCGGTGGGTTGGTTTGAGGTTGGTTCATGGCAAGGCCACCCGCTTTTCAATGTAGCGCCCGAATAACTCAATGGCGTAGTTGATGACAAAGAACAGAAACCCGGCGAACAGGTAGAACTCCAGGGTCATGAAGGTGCGCGCGATCACTTGCTGGGTGCTCAACAGCAACTCGGCCACGCCGATCACCGAGAGCAAGGTCGAGGCCTTGACGATTTCCGTGGAGGAATTGACCCAGGTCGGCAGGATCTGGCGCAGCGCCTGGGGCAGCAGCACGTAGCCCAGGGACTGGTAGAACGTCAGGCCGATCGCCTTGCCCGCTTCCAGTTGCCCACGGGGAATGGCCTGCAGCGCACCGCGCACGATCTCCGACACGTGAGAGCCGCAGAACAGCGTCAGCCCGACCGCGCCGGCCTGGAATGCGGTGATCTGCCAACCGAGCGCCGGCAGCATGTAGAAACACGCCAGCACCAGCACAAACACCGGCGTACCGCGGATCAGGTCGACGTACAACCGGAACGGCGCACGCATCCAGAACTTGCCGTAGGTGAGGATCAACCCGGCGACGATGCCGATCAGGGTGCCAAAGATAATCGCCAGCGCTGACACATAAACGCTGGCTTGAAAGCCCGCCCAGAGGGTATCCCGGGCGATCCACAACTCATGCAACCAGCTGGGGGATTCGTACATGGAAACCTTCCTTAACGACGGATCGCCAGACGCTGTTCCAGGTAACGGAGCAGCATGGCAATGAGGTAACAGGCGGCCACGTAGAGCGCGGTCGTGACCAGCCAGGTTTCAATCACCCGGTAGCTTTCGACGTTGATCTTGCGGGCGTAGTAGGTCAGCTCCGGCACCGCGATGGCCGCGGCGAGCGAGGTGTCCTTGAACAGCGAAATGAAGTTGTTCGACAGCGCGGGCAACACGTTGCGCAACATCACCGGCACGGTGATATACGCGCGGATACGCCACTCGCCCAAACCGATGGCCAGCCCGGCTTCACGCAAGCCCTTGGGAATGTTCAACAGCCCGGCGCGGAATACTTCGGTCAGGTAGGCACCGGCGTACAACGACAAGGTGATGATGAACGACGGGATCTTGTCCAGGCGGATACCCAGGCTGGGCAAGGCGAAGTAGATCAACAGGATCAACACGAGGATCGGCGTATTGCGCACCACCGTCACGTACACCGAAGCCAGCACGCGCAATGCCTTGTGTTTCGACAGCATGGCAAATGCCATCATCAAGCCGATCACGCAGCCAATCGCAATCGACAGCAGCGCCAGCTCAAGGCCCAGGCCGAGCCCCGCCAGCAAGCTGGGGAAGTCGCGCCACACGGCGGCAAAGTTCAACTGATAGTTCATGGTCAGCAGTACCTGAATGGGGCGCCGTCAGCGACGCCCCAGGTTTTCGATTTACTTGAACTCAACCGGGAAGCCGATCGCAGGTTCCGGCAGGTCCACACCGAACCATTGTTTGAACGAGGCCTTGTAGGTCGGGAACTCCACACCGGTCATGGCTTCATGCAGCGCGGTGTTGACGAAGTTCAGCCAGTCCTGGTCGCCACGCTTGACGGCGCACGCGTAGGTTTGCGGGCTCCAGGCGTAAGTCGGGCTGCGGTAGCGGCCTGGGTTCTGCACCATCAGGTACTTGACCGAGGACTGGTCGGTGGCGGCGGCATCGGCGCGACCGGAGTTCACGGCCTGGTACATCAGGTCGACGCTGTCGTACTGGTCGACCTTGGCCTTGGGCAAGGCCTGGTGCACCAGCTCTTCGGCGTAGACGTTCTGCAGCACGGCCACGGTAACGCCGTCGCCGGCAGCCTGCAGGTCTTCGATTTCTTTGTACTTGCTGTTGTTCGGCAGCAGCAGGCCCACGCCTTCGCGGTAGTACGGCAGGGTGAAGGCCACTTGCTGCGCACGGCTGGCGGTGACGGTGATGAACTGGCAACTCATGTCGACCTTGTCGGTCAGCAGGTTGGGAATTCGCGCATCAGACGACTGCACCACAAACTCAACCTTGCTCGGGTCGTTGAACAACCCTTTGGCCACGATACGGCCGATGTCGATATCAAACCCCTGCAACTTGCCATCCGCTCCCTGGAAGTGCCACGGCGCATTGGTACTGCCTGTACCCACGATCAGGTGCCCACGCTTGAGCACATCATCGAGCTTGCTGTCCGCCGCGTGCACTACGCTTGCGAGGGAAGCCGATGCGGCGAAGAGAAAAACACACGCTTTAAACACGGAAGGTCGGTGATGCATGACAAGCACTCCAGGAGTTGTGTATTCCGCTATACCGGAACTTAGTATGTAACAACGGAATAGACAGCAGAAAGTGTGCCACACGCAGTAACAGAAAAACATGCGGGGAATAAAATCGTTTGAAATCAGCCGGATAGATATGAGTGATAGATGAGGCGTTGCGCCATTACCTGAAATCGATTTGCTACCCAAGGCCCCACAGGGCGGTGACAGGCCCCCATTGCACGCCCTACAACGGTGTTACTGCGCACTGTTGCGGTGCGACAGCCACGTGGAAAAAACGCGATGCTGGGCTAGCCTCAATCTGAATTTTACACGTTACCTGTCGGAGCCATGAGGGAAGTGATTTGATGAAGTTCAGCGTTACCCTGTTAGTGTTTTCCCTTCTGATGGCCGGGAATGCCTCGGCCAGCAATGATCGCCGCGCCTGCAAGGAAGAACTGCGCAAGCTCAATGAGGCCTTGAGCACCAACTACACCAGCCAGAACCACCACGGCTATCGCCAGGCGAAAGCCTCCAGGGACAATCTGGAATACAAGAAGTGCGCAAGCCAGGCGCGCAAGGCACGGGAACGGGTGGAGCGTAATGGCGACCTGTGAAGGTTGACAGTAGACGAAGGGGATATCCCAGCCTAGCGTTGGCAACACACCGCCGCCGACAGGGAGATCACCATGGGGATTGCCAAAGACGTCATTGCCAGCAATGCAGACTATAAGTCAGTGCTGGCAGCGCACCCAATCGTATTCATGCTGTTTGTTTCGCAAACGTGCCCAGCGTGCGCAAGCGCTGTGGAGCTGTTTGAACCCATCGCCGAAAGCTACGAACCGACAGTGAAAAGCCTGGTGCTCGATACGGCCAAGACCCCCAGGCTCGAACAGGTTACCGGTACGCCCACGCTGGTGGTGCACGTCAATGGCAACATCAAGAAAATACTGAAAGGGTTTGGCCCCTGGGAAACCCAGGAGCGAACACTCAAGGACCTATTCAGTCTCTATGCGCAGCAGCAGGCGCCAGGCAAACCTGCGTCACCCGGCGCTCCTCCACCGCCGCCACCGTCAGGCGCCAGCCCTCATGCTCCAGGCTATCGCCCACCACTGGGAGGCGGTCGAGCAGGCTCATCACCAGGCCGGCGAGCGTCTGGTAATCCTCGGTCGCAACAGCTTTGAAACCGGTGCGCTGGCGAATCTGCGTGAGGTTCAAGGCGCCATTGGCGCGGAAGCCATCGCCCTCTTCGACGATATCCGGCCCCTCGATTTCGCTCGCGTCCGGCAACTCGCCGGCGATGGATTCAAGAATGTCGGTCATGCTCAACACCCCCATGAAGTCACCGAATTCGTTGATCACGAACGCAATGTGGGTCGACTCCTGGCGCATCTGCTCCAAGGCATTGAGGATCGAAAAACTCTCCAGCAGGTTAATTGCGCGGCGTGCCAGGTGCTCCAGGTTCGGCTCGTTGCCGGCCAGGTATTCCTTGAGCAATTCCTTCTTGTGCACGAAGCCCAGGGGCTCATCGACTGCACCGTCGCGGATCAACGGCAGCCGCGAATAGGACGAGTGCATCAGTTTCAGGCGAATACTGTCGGGATCGTCCGCCAGATCGATGCAGTCCACCTTGGCCCGCGGCGTCATCAGCGTGCGGATCGGCCGTTCGGCCAGTTGCAGCACACCGCTGATCATCACGCGTTCACGTCGATCGAACAGCGGGCCCTGTGCCGCATCCGGTTCACCCAGCAGATCGGCGACGTCTTCGCCCACTTCTTCCACTGCCAGGCTGCGGCCGCCAAGCAAACGCATCACCGCGTGGGCGGTACGCTCACGCACTGGCAACACGCCTTGCGCCGACTTCTTGCGACGTGAACGGGCGATCTGGTTGAACACTTCGATCAGGATCGAGAAACCAATGGCCGCGTACAGGTAACCCTTTGGAATATGGAAGCCCAGGCCTTCGGCGGTCAGGGCGAAACCGATCATCATCAAGAAACCCAGGCACAGCATGATCACGGTCGGGTGGGCATTGACGAAGCGGGTCAGCGGCTTGCTCGCCACGATCATCAGGCCGATGGACACGATCACCGCGATCATCATCACCGCCAGCTCATCGACCATGCCCACGGCGGTGATCACCGCGTCGAGGGAAAACACCGCGTCAAGCACCACGATCTGCGCCACGATCGGCCAGAACATCGCGTAGGCCACATTGCCCGTGCGCTGGGCCACATGCCCTTCGAGGCGCTCATGCAATTCCATGGTGGCCTTGAACAGCAGGAACACACCACCAAACAGCATGATCAGGTCACGACCGGAGAAACTCTTGTCGAACACCTCGAACAGCGGCTGGGTGAGGGTCACCAGCCAGGAAATACTCGCCAACAGGCCCAGGCGCATCAGCAACGCCAGGGACAGGCCAATCAAGCGCGCACGGTCACGCTGTTCCGGCGGCAGCTTGTCCGCCAGGATCGCGATAAACACCAGGTTGTCGATACCCAGTACCAGTTCCAACACAATCAAGGTCAACAGGCCGAGCCAGGCCGTTGGATCCGCTAACCATTCCATTTATAGAGTCTCTTGGGTCGATGTTCAGAATGCCGGACACGGCGAGGCGCGGTCAGTGGACCGGGACAAGGCTGGCAGTCGGAATACGGGGTGCTTCAACGGGAACAGCGGCAGCGGATGTCTTGGGGAAAGACGACTGGGAGGCTCCGAGAGGGTGTTCATGCAAATCCTGAAATGACAAAAGGACTTGAATCGTACAGTCGAAACGGAAATCTCCCACAACGTAAAACTATTACAAGATCTGTAAAACACGCCCAGCAAGTACGATCATATGATCACTCAATGAAATTTATATCATGAAAAACCCATCAAAAGCCGTGCCATCCATCCCGCAAATATCGCCAAAGCACCCTAAAAAAGCCTATTTCTGAGTTTTTCACGAAAGCATTTGACCGATCAGATTTTCATTTGATAAACATATGATCAGCACAAGGCAATGAATGAACGACTGACTACAACAATAAATGGGGTGCTCATCATGAAACTTGCTACGACCTTCGCCGCCGCTGCGGCCCTCTCCCTCCTCGCCAGCAGCATCGCCCTGGCCGCCGACGGCAAGACCTACAAGGTCGGTGCCGCGGTCTATGGCCTCAAGGGCCAATTCATGCAGAACTGGGTGCGCGAGCTCAAGGAGCACCCCGCCGTGAAGGACGGCACCGTGCAGCTGACCGTGTTCGACGGCAACTACGACGCACTGACCCAGAACAACCAGATCGAAAACATGGTGACGCAGCACTACGACGCCATCCTGTTTGTGCCCATCGACACCAAGGCCGGCGTGGGCACGGTGAAACAGGCCATGAGCAATGACGTGGTGGTGATCGCCTCCAACACCAAGGTCGCCGATGCCTCCGTACCCTACGTGGGCAACGACGACGTGGAAGGTGGGCGCCTGCAAGCCCAGGCCATGGTCGACAAGCTCAATGGCAAGGGCAATGTGGTGATCATCCAGGGCCCGATTGGCCAGTCGGCGCAGATCGACCGAGAAAAAGGCGAGCTGGAAGTGCTGGGCAAGCACCCAGACATCAAGATCATCGAGAAAAAGACCGCCAACTGGGACCGCGCCCAAGCCTTGGCGCTCACCGAAGACTGGCTGAACGCCCACCCCAAAGGCATCAACGGTGTCATCGCGCAGAACGACGACATGGCCCTCGGCGCGGTACAGGCGCTGAAATCCCACGGCCTGACCTCCAAGGACGTGCCGGTCACGTCCATCGACGGTATGCCGGATGCAATCCAGGCCGCCAAGAAAGACGAAGTGACCACCTTCCTGCAGGATGCGCAGGCCCAGTCCCAAGGTGCGCTGGACGTGGCCCTGCGCGCCCTGGCCGGCAGCGACTACAAACCTCGCTCGGTGATTTGGGAGCGGTATGCCAAGGACGTGAAATGGGGGGACGGCAGCGCGAAGAACTACATCCTGCCGTGGGTGCCCGTGACCAACGCCAACGCCGATGCGCTGTACAAGCAAGTCAGCGGCGCCAAGTAACCCGTCGTCGGTTGATCGCTCCTCATGCGGGAGCGATCCGTTCATCTTTGTTGTGAGGCCTGCCATGTCCACTGTCACCGAACGCCCGCAAGACCAGCTGCTGCCCGTCATCCCGAAAACCATGCAGGCCGTGGTCTGCCATGGCCCGGAAGACTACCGACTGGAAACCGTCGATGTACCCACTCCCGGCCCCGAAGAAATCCTCACCAAGGTCGAGCTGTGCGGGATCTGCATGGGCGACATCAACACGTATCGCGGCGCCCCCTCGTTCTGGGGCGATGCCGAGCAGCCACGCTATGTGAAACCACCGATGATCCCCGGCCATGAGTTCGTGTGCCGCGTGGTCGCCCTGGGACCTGGCGCGGAAAAACGCGGCGTGAAGGTCGGCGACCGGGTCATTTCCGAGCAGATCGTGCCGTGCTGGGGCTGCCGCTTTTGCAACCACGGCCAGTACTGGATGTGCCAGAAACACGACCTGTATGGCTTCCAGAACAATGTGCAGGGCGCCATGGCCCAATACATGATCTTCACCAAGGAAGGCATCATCCATAAAGTGCCGGACTCCATCGCCCCGGACGAAGCCATCCTGATCGAACCGCTGGCCTGCTCGCTGCACGCCGCCGAGCGCGCCAATGTGGACTTTGACGACGTGGTGGTGGTCGCCGGTGCCGGCACCCTGGGCCTGGGCATCATCGGCGCAGTACGCATGCGCAACCCGAAGAAACTCATCGTGCTGGACATGAAGCCCGAGCGCAGCGCCCTCGCCCTGCGCATGGGCGCCGACGAAGTATGGAACCCGGCCGAAGTCGACGTGCTGGCGAAGATCCGCGAAATCACCGATGGCTACGGCTGCGACATCTACATCGAAGCCACCGGCCATCACAAAGCCGTCAACCAAGGCCTGGCGATGCTGCGCAAGCTGGGGCGGTTCGTCGAGTTCAGCGTGTTCAATGACGAAGCCACGGTGGATTGGTCGATCATTGGCGACCGCAAGGAGCTGGATGTGCTCGGCTCGCACCTGGGACCCTATATGTATCCGCGCGCCATCGACTTTATCGGCAACCGCAAGATCGATATGCGCGACGTGGTCACCCACAAGTTCGCCCTGGCGGATTTCAAGGAAGCGTTCGCGGTGATGGAGCGTGGCGACAAATCCCTCAAGGTTGTGCTTGAGCCCTGACCTGCTGCCTGACCTGCTGGATGTACCGCGCGACTGCCGGCGCTTTCTCGAAGCGCCGGTAGATCAACGACAGCCAGGACGACGCGTCGCTGTCCTGGATCGCACGGTACACCACCCCCGGCAAGCTCACATGCCCAACCACCGACGCCGGCACCACCGCCACGCCCTGCCCCAATGACACCAGCGCCACCACCGCCACCAATCCACCCGGCTGCGGGCCCAGGCGCGGCGCAAAACCGCCTTGGGCGGCCACGTGCAGCGTGCCGCTGATTTGCTCCGGCAGGATGAAGGTCTCGTTTTGCAGGTGCTCGCAGTTGATGGCTTTCAACCCCAACAGCCACGAATCCTGCGGCAAGGCCAGCACAAACCCTTCACTGTCCAGGCGCACCGCCTCCACTCCCTCCGGCAAGGTCATGGGTGAACGGATATAGCCGATGTCGCAGCGCCCATCCGCCACCGCACCCGGCAATGTCGCCATGGCGCACTCGCGCACGTTCACGCTGACATCGGGAAACGCCTGGCAAAAACCCTGCATCTGCCGCTGCAGCACGCCGGAATACACCGCCGACGCCACGTAGCCCAACTCGATATGGCCGATCTCCCCGCGCCCGGCGCGCTGGGCATTGCGCTGGGCACATTCAAACTGGCGCACCGTTGCCTCCGCCTCGATCAGCAGCGCGGCCCCGGCCTCGGTGAGGCTGACTTCACGCTGCTGACGGATAAACAGGCGGGTACCCAGGCTGGCCTCCATGTCCTGGATCTGCCGACTCAAGGTCGGGGGTGCAATACCCAATTGCTCGGCGGCGCGGGTGAAGCTGCGTTGGCGGGCGACGGCGAGAAAGTAGCGAAAATGGCGAATTTCCATTTAAGGATTAGCTCAAAGGTAATGAAGTTGCGGCGCCAGGCTAACAAGAACACGGGGCAGCACGCTTATGCTGGAGCGACTAGAACAGTAGAGAGCGCTTGCGATGTCCGTCAACTGCATTTTCCCTATTGCCCCTGAGGTAATACCGTCATGACTCGCGTCAGCCCACGCCTTACCTTGCTGACCGCGTCCGGGGTCTGCTCGCTGATTGTGCTCGACACCAATATCGTCGCCGTCACCCTGCCGAGCATCGCCCGCGACCTCGGGGCGAACTTTGCCGATATCGAATGGGTGGTCAGCGCCTACATGCTGGCATTCGCCGCGCTGTTGCTGCCGGCCGGCAGCATTGCCGACCGGTTCGGGCGCAAGAAAACCCTGATCTGGGGGCTAGGCATTTTTATCCTGGCGTCATTGGGTTGCGGTGCTGCGCCGACTGCGCTGATCCTTGATATCGCCCGCGCCATCAAAGGCGTGGGTGCCGCGCTGTTGCTGACCTCGGCATTGGCATCCATCGGTCACACCTTCCACGATGACGTGGAGCGCGCCAAGGCCTGGGCCTTCTGGGGCGCATGCATGGGGGTGGCAATGACCGCCGCGCCGACGCTGGGTGGCCTGATCACGCAGTACCTGGGTTGGCGCTGGATCTTCTACCTCAACCTGCCGGTAGGCCTGGTGCTGATGGGCCTGGTGCTGCGCACGATTGCGGAGTCCCGCGATACCCAGTCCGCACGGCTTGATCCCTGGGGCAGCCTGGCCTTCAGCGCCAGCCTGCTGTGCTTGATCTGGGGGCTGATCGAGGCCAACCGGATCGGTTGGGATAACCCGCTGACCTATGCCCGCCTGTTGGGCGGCGCAGTGTTGCTGGGTGTGTTCGTCGGGGTTGAACGCGTGCAGCAACGGCCGATGGTCGACCTGCAATTGTTCCGGCACCCACGCTTTATCGGCGCGCTGCTGGGGATGTTTGCCTACGCCGGGTGTGCCCAGGTGATGATGACGCTGCTGCCGTTTTACCTGCAGAACGGCTTGGGGTTCTCCGCGATAGCCTCGGGCCTGGGCATGTTGCCGTTCGCCCTGACCATGCTGGTGTGTCCACGCATCGGCGCACGCCTGGCCACCCGCTTTGCCCCCGCAACGATGATGGCCACCGGGCTGACGCTGGTCGGCTGCGGCAACCTGTTGAGTGCCTGGGCGGTGAACGCCGGCGGCTACCTGCCCTTCGCCCTGGCGATTGCCGTCACTGGCGCCGGTGCCGGCCTGCTCAATGGCGATACGCAGAAAAACATCATGGCCTGCGTGCCACGCGACCGCGCGGGGATGGCGTCAGGCATGAGCACGACCATGCGCTTCAGCGCGATCATGTTGGCGATTGGCGTGTACGGGGCGTTGTTGAGCAGTCACAGCGAGCAACTGCTGAGCGCGACAATCGATGCACAGTGGCAGGCACAGGTGGCGGGCATTGCTTCGCGGGTCGTGGCGGGCGATATGCCGGCAGCCATGGGCCTGTTGCCGGCGTCGGCACAGGCGGTGGTGCAGCCGCTGGCACGGCAGGCGTTTGTGGGTGGGTTCAGCGGGGTGTTGTGGGTGGCGGGGTTGTTGGGATTACTCGGCGCGCTGGTGGTCGGTACACTGATGCGCAACCCCATCCCGTCAGCGCCCGCCCTGACACCGCAAAACCTGTAGGAGCCGAGCTCCTACAGGTGATCATCTTGGGATCGGGTTTACCAGAACCGCTGCTGGGTCAACCGGCTCCACCAGGTCAGCAGCACCCGGTCTACCGAGCCACTGGCCGCCAGGCCCACGCGCTCCTGCAGGCTCTTGCGCTCGGCATAGTGCAGGTGGAACACCTCGGCGGTCTTGGCCTTGGTGGCCAGGTATTCGTCACTGGTCTGCAGCTCATCGACCAGTTGCTTGTCGAGGGCTGCAACACCCAGCCACACTTCTCCGGTCGCTACATCATCGATTGCCAACTGCGGGCGATAACGGGAAACGAAGTTCTTGAACAACTGGTGAGTGATGTCCAGGTCTTCCTGGAACTTCTCGCGACCCTTCTCGGTGTTCTCGCCAAACACTGTGAGGGTGCGCTTGTACTCGCCGGCGGTCAGGACTTCGAAGTCGATATCATGCTTTTTCAGCAGGCGGTTGACGTTGGGCAGTTGCGCCACCACGCCAATCGAACCAAGGATGGCAAACGGCGCGCTGATGATCTTCTCGCCAATGCACGCCATCATGTAGCCGCCGCTGGCAGCGACCTTGTCGATACACACGGTCAGCGGCACGCCTGCCTGGCGGATACGCGCCAGTTGCGAGGACGCCAGGCCATAGCTGTGGACCATGCCGCCGCCACTTTCCAGGCGCAGCACCACTTCATCCTTCGGGGTCGCCAGGCTCAGCAGCGCGGTGATTTCGTGGCGCAGGCTTTCAGTGGCCGAGGCCTTGATGTCACCGTCGAAATCCAGCACGAACACCCGTGGCTTGGCCTCGGCTTTCTGCTTGCCCTTCTTCTTTTCAGCCTTGCCTTCGGACTTGCGCAGGGCCTTGAGTTGGTCCTTGTCGAGCAGGCTCGATTCCAGGCGCTCACGCAGGCCTTTGTAGAAGTCATTGAGCTTGCTGACCTGCAACTGGCCGGCAGATTTGCGACGACCTTTGCTGCGCAGTGCCGCGAAGCTGATCAGTACCACCAGAATAGCGACCACCAGGGTGACGGTCTTCGCCAGAAAGCTCGCGTATTCGGCCAGAAAATCCATAGTTCTCCTTACAAGTGCGGTGCGCCAGGCGCGGATGGCCCAAGCATACCGACGGCATCGCGTTCGGGCCAGTGATCAAACGGCCAGCAACGATCGGCTCCAACGAGCTTTTAAAACAAGCGTATGTTTTTTCATTGACAGCTCGCAGGCATCCTCATAACCTCGCCAGACTTTCAACGTACCGGGAAAACGGACGTGGGCAGCATCTATCTGATTCGACATGGCCAGGCCTCCTTCGGTGCAGACGACTACGACGTCCTGTCGCCCGTCGGCGTGGAGCAGGCGCAAGTGCTCGGCCGCCACTTGGCGGACATGGGCCTGGTGTTCGACCGCTGCGTGGCCGGCGACCTGCGCCGCCAGCAGCACACCGCCACCGCCGCCTTCGATCAGTACAGCACCCTCGGCCTGCCGGTACCGGCGCTGGAAATCGACAGCGCCTTCAACGAATTCGATGCCGACGCGATCATTCGCGCCCTGCTCCCCGACTTGCTCACCACCGAACCCGAAGCCCTGGAGATCCTGCGCAATGCCGCGCAGAACCGCAGCGAATTCCAGCGCATCTTCGCCTTGATCATCGAGCGCTGGCTGGCCGGCACCTATGACCCGCCGGGGCTGGAGAGCTGGCTGGGCTTTGTGGAGCGCGTGCAGGGTGGCTTGCAACGCATTCTTGAAGCGGCGGACAACGCGCAGAAGATCGCGGTGTTCACCTCCGGCGGGACTATCACCGCCCTGCTTCACCTGATCACTCGAATGCCCGCCGCCCAGGCCTTCGAGCTGAATTGGCAAATTGTTAACACTTCGCTCAACCAACTGAAATTCCGTGGTCGCGAGGTGGCACTGGCTTCCTTCAACAGTCATACCCACTTGCAACTGTTGAAGGCGCCGCAACTCATCACGTTCCGATGAGCGGCGGCCAACCGTGACCCCAAGGTCACTGGACTCTACCCTAAAGGATCGAAACCATGACTGACGTAGCCAAAGCTGTAGAAGCAATGAAAGCCAAATTCAACCCAGCCGCCGCTGACGGCCTGGACCTGGTGTTCGGTTTCCGTATCGACGACACCCAGAACTTCTCGCTGGTGGTCAAGGACAACACCTGCGAACTGCTGGAAGGCGAAAACCCTGACGCCCAAGTGACCCTGGTCACCGACGGCGAAACCATGGAAGGCATCGTCAGCGGCGACACCGACGGCATGCAGGCCTTCATGAGCGGCAAGCTGCGCACCGAAGGCGACATGATGCTGGCCATGAAACTGAGCGAGCTGTTCCCGGCCTGATAAGGCTGCGCTCAAAAAAATCCCGCCTTTCGGCGGGATTTTTCGTTCAGCCAACCTCCCGGTCAGCGGGTGTTGGCGTCATCCATTTCTTCGAACGTGTCCATGTACGCAGGGTCATTACCATCGTTTTCACGAATCACACGCCCTTCATACTCGGCGGTGATTTCACCGGTATTGACGTCAAGCCCAACCACGATCACCAGCTTGTATTTGCCCACTTGCAAGTACATGTCATAGAGGTCCCGGGGTTCATCGGGCAGCATAAAAAAGCTGTAGCTGTAACGTACGCGCTTGGTTAACACGGGCCACTGTGCTTCAAACGCGCGGGGATCGAAGGATGGGAGCACATCGCCGATTCCACACAGCGCGGCCTCGACCAGTTGGTCATTGTCCTTGGCTTTGAAGACCACCGGATGAGTGCGAGTCATCGACCGCATCGGGTTGGGTACAATATCCGTTTCAAGGCGGTACATGCCGCTGCTGAACCATTTTGTTGCATCGAAGGTGTCGTCACCTTTCTCGCATTCGCGGCAATGCATCATCAGCGGCGCCGCAGCGCTTTCTCGGGAATACAGTGAAGTGATCAACACGCCGCAGGTGATCAGCAGTGCCCCCAATAGGCCTGCACTGCCAACCCGCGCGAAAACATTCGCCATCGTCTACATCCTTGTCTGAAGGGGTGGCGAATTTACCTGATGCAGACCTTTCGGTGGCGGGATTTTTTTGCCTGCCATTTCGCAAGCCATGGAGTTTCAATGTGGGAGCTGGCTTGCCTGCGATAGCGGTGGACCCGACAACATTGATGCAGGCAGTGCCGACGTCATCCCAGGCAAGCCAGCTCCCACAGAAAAGCAGATCAGTGGCGCAGCTTAGATTTTCGGCTGCAGCAGCAACGCCACCAACGCACTCCACCCCGTCTGATGCGACGCCCCTAACCCACGCCCGGTTTCGCCATGGAAATACTCATGGAACAACACCAGGTCGCGACTGGCCGGGTCTGCTTCCAATTGCGCATAGCCCGACATCGACGGGCGCAGGCCATCTTCATCGCGCAAAAACAATCGCGTGAGACGTTGGCTGAGGCTGTCGGCCACTTCTTCAAGTGACGCCAGATAACCGCTGCCCGTCGGGTACTCCACCGAGAAGTTATCCGCGTAGTAGCGGTGAAACTCGCGCAGCGATTCGATCAGCATGTAGTTCACCGGCATCCACAATGGCCCGCGCCAATTGGAGTTGCCGCCGTACAGGCGCGAGTCGGATTCGCCCGGTTGGTAGCGCGCACACAGGGTGTTGCCATTCATCTTCAACGCCAGCGGCTGTTCGGCGAAGGCCTTGGACAAGGAGCGCACGCCATACGTCGACAAGAACTCGCTGTCATCGAGCATGCGCCGCAACAAGTCCTTGGTGCGCTCGCCCCGCAACAAGGCCAGCAACAGGCGGTTGCCCTGCCCCGGTTCGTTCCAGCGTGACACCAGTTTGGCCAGGTCTGGCCGGTGCTCCATAAAGCCCAGCAAGCGCTCGCGCAAACCTTCCAGGCCTTCATGCTCACGCTGTTCCAGCACCAGCACGGCAAACAGCGGCATCAGGCCAACCATCGAACGCAGGCGCACCGGTTCATTCTGGCCGTCGGGGCGGTGCAGCACGTCGTAGAAAAACCGGTCCTGCTCGTCCCACAGGCCTTCGGCGCTGTCGTCGACGCGGTTGATGGCGCCAGCGATGTACAGGAAATGCTCGAAAAACTTCACCGCGATATCCACGTACACCACGTTGCGCTTGGCCAGCTCCAGGCCGATGCGCATCAAGTCCAGCGCATAGGCGGCGACCCAGGCGGTGCCGTCGGCCTGGTCCAGCTGATAACCCGTCGGCAGCGTGGCCGAACGGTCAAACAAGGCGATATTGTCCAGCCCCAGAAACCCGCCCTGGAACAGGTTGCGGCCCTCGGCGTCCTTGCGGTTGACCCACCAGGAAAAATTCAGCAGGAGCTTGTGGAAAATCCGCTCAAGGAAATCCATATCGCCTACGCCGGTCAGTGCCTTGTCCTGCTGATAAACGCGCCAACTGGCCCACGCATGCACCGGTGGGTTGGCGTCGTCGAAGCGCCACTCATACGCCGGTAACTGGCCGTTGGGGTGCATGAAGCGATCCTTCACCAGCAACAGCAGTTGTTGCTTGGCATACCCTGGGTCGATCAGCGCCATGGCCACGGCCTGGAAGCCCTGGTCCCAGGAGGCATACCACGGGTATTCCCAAGTGTCGGGCATGGAAAGGATGTCGAAATTCGACAGGTGCCGCCAATGGGTATTGCGGATATGCAGGCGCTCGGGCGGTGGCGCGGGTTGGGCCGGGTCGCCGTCGAGCCATTGGTTGACGTCGAAATAGTACAACTGCTTGGACCACAACAACCCGGCCAGCGCTTGGCGTTGCACATTGCGCGCATCGTCATCGTGGATGTCGTGTTGCAAGGCCGCGTAGAAGTCATCGGCCTCCTGGCGGCGCGCCTCGAACAGCTTCCGGGCGTTGACCTGCGGCGCGTCGACGGGCGCAAAGCGCAGGTAGAGGGTTTTGCTTTCCAGGCCTGCCAGTTCGACGATGAAACGTGCCGCGACTTTGGTACCACTGTCCCGCCGAATGGCCGACTGAACACCCTCGACCACGTAATCGTTGATCCCGTCCTTGAACGGCCCCGGCGCCGGCTGCCCATCCAGGCGGGGAAAGTTGCTCTCGTTTTCGCAGAACAACCATTCCACCCCCTCCTGGCCCCAGGCGCTGAGGTGACGATCTGTTAGTTCAGGGTGCTGCGCCAGTACCTGTTCCCCGTCCAGCTTCAGTTGCGGCTTGGCCGCGTCAAAGCTCCAGCTCCAGTCATTGCGCGCCCACAGTTGGGGCATTACCTGCAAGCGGGTTGGCTGGTCGGAACGGTTATGCACGCTGACGCGCATGAAGAGGTCATCGGGTTGATGCTTGGCGTATTCGACGCTGACATCGCAGTAGCGGTTATCTTCGAACACGCCGGTATCGAGGATCTCGTACTCGGCATCGTCCAGGCCACGGCGGGCGTTCTCGCTGATCAGGTCGGCGTAGGGAAAGGCGGCATGCGGGTATTTGTAGAGCATGCGCATGTAGGCATGGCTCGGTACGCCGTCAACGAAGAAGTACAGCTCCTTGACGTCTTCACCGTGGTTTCCCTCGGCGTTATTGAGGCCGAACAGGCGTTCCTTGATGATCGCATCGCGCTCGTTCCACAGGGCCAGGCCCAGGCACCAGCGTTGCGCCTTGTCGCTGAAACCGGCCAGGCCATCTTCGCCCCAGCGATAGGCGCGGCTGCGCGCATGTTCATGGGGGAAGTAAGCCCAGGCATCGCCATCGGCGCTGTAGTCTTCACGCACCGTGCCCCATTGGCGTTCGCTTAAATAGGGGCCCCACTCGCGCCATCGCTCGGCATCCGGCAGCGCCAAGCGTTGGCCTTCGGTTGTATCAAGTATTCGGGTGTCGGGGGTGGCCGTCATTGGGTCCTCCATCGCCTACCAGGTGAGAGGCAGTGTAGAGCCCAATGACGCCCGGGTGCACATGAAGACTTAGAAGATGGCGTAGGTGTAGTTGAAGATCAGGCGGGTTTGATCCTGGTCGGCGGTGCCGGTGTTCTTGCCGTGATAGGTGCCGGTACGCAAGGTGGTACCGAAGCCTTTCAGAGGACCGGCCTGCACCACGTAGTCCAGGCGGAAGTCGGCTTCGTTTTCTTTCTGGTCAGGGCCGCCGGCGACCTTCGACTTGATGTCCGAACCGTCCAGGTAAGCAACCGATGCCTTCAAGCCAGGAACGTAGGCCTTGAAGTCATACGAGTACTGGCCAAAGTTGACCTGCTCGCCCGCGCGGGAGAACTGGCCGACCACGGCGTCGGTGAACAGGTAGAAGTCGCTGCCGCCGGCGCCTTGTGCGTGAGGGTCGGCCAGGCTGCCCTGGTTGACCCACACGAAGCCGCCGTCGTCACCCACGCCGATGTGGCCGAGCATCAGGCTGCTGCCACCCAACTGATAGGTGAAGGCCGCACTGTAGGTTTTGTTGTCCACTTCGTTGGCGTGCTTGGCGTAGCCACCGTTGTTGTTGAACTGGTAGCCGCTCTCGCCATTCTTGCCGTCGCTGGAGCTGTCGAAGTAGCGCAGGTCGGTCTTGAACGACTGGTCATTGCCCAACGGCAGTACGTGGACCAGGCCGACGTAGTTCTGTTTGTAGAAGTCTTGCAGTTGGGCGTAGTAGTACTGCAACGTCAGGTTTTTCGCGACCACATTGTCGGAAGAACCAAACGGCTTGTAGTCCACCCCGCCGAATTTGAAGCTGTCGCTGTCGCGGGTGCCGCCTGCCACGCTCAAGCCTGTGGAGTTGCTGGAGGCACGGCCTTCGGCGCGGTTCAGCTCACCACCAGTGAAGGTGACATTGGGAATGTCATTCGAGGTCAGGATGCCGCCGTCGAAGGTCTGCGGTGCCACGCGGCTGTCGTTGGACACCAGGATCGGCAAGACCGGCGCCAAGCCGCCACCCACGTGCAACTCGGTCTGGGAGATGCGGAACTTCACATTGCCCGCCGCGCGACCGAAGGAATCGGCAGGCTCGGTGCCGTTGTTCTTGGTCGGGAAGAAGCTGTTGCCGTTGCCCGCCAAGCCTGGGCCCGCGGTGTGACCATCACCACCGTCCAGGCGCAGCGCACCGAAGGCCATGACGTCGAAACCAAGGCCAACCGTGCCCTGGGTGAACCCGGATTTGTAGTCAAAACGCAGCGCGGTGGCGGCTTCGCGCAGATCGTTGTTGGTCCCCGAGCGGTTGTCTGCGCTGTAGTACATGGTCCGCGAACTGACGGACGCATGGCTGTCTTCAAGGAAACCGCTGTGACCATTGCCCGTGCCCAGAGAGCCGAGCCCGAAATCGTCAGCGAATGCGTGTTGTGCAAGAACGGCGGCGGTGATCGACAACGCCAGTGTAGAAATTTTCATTAACGACGGCCCCTAAACATTTTTTTATGTGCGTGATGTGCATAACGGCGTTTTCATCCTTGCAAACGTGACGATTCTTTCATGCCGACCGGGGCGGGTTCCGTGAAGAATTAGTTAGGAAATACGCGTGAAAATGAAATTTCGCACGGGCCGTTTTTTGTCATCTTCACGTCATCTCATTCATTTGCAGAATGAAGTCCTGAAGAATCTTCGTTTGCCACTTGGCCTGGCGCTCAACAGAATCCAGGCAAAGGCCACCTTCATCGCCACAACCATCAGGAATTTTTCTATGCCTAGCACCGCACATGTCAGCCCAGACGAGATCCGCAAGGGCTTTTCCAAGGCCATGTCCGACATGTACCGGGATGAAGTTCCGCTGTATGGCGCGCTGATGGAGCTGGTGGCCGAGACCAATGCCCACGTGCTCGACACCCAACCGCAGCTGGCGCAACAGCTGCAACGCACCGGCGAAATCCAGCGCCTGGACATGGAACGCCACGGCGCGATCCGCCTGGGCACCGCCGCTGAGCTGGCGACCATCTGCCGCTTGTTCGCGGTGATGGGCATGCAGCCGGTGGGCTACTACGACCTGACCCCGGCCGGCGTGCCGGTGCACTCCACCGCCTTTCGCGCGGTGCACGAGCAGGCGCTGCAAACCAGTCCGTTTCGGGTATTCACCTCATTGCTGCGCCTGGAACTGATCGAAAACCCCGAGCTGCGCGCCTTCGCCGAAGCGGCGCTGGCCAAGCGTTCGATCTTCACCCCAGGCGCCTTGGCGCTGATCGAACAAGCGGAACAGCACGGCGGCCTCAATGCCCAGGACGCCGACGAGTTTATCCGCCAGGCCCTGGAAACCTTCCGCTGGCACCACACCGCCACCGTCACCGGCGCGCAGTACCAGCAACTGAGCGACCAGCACCGCCTGATCGCCGACGTGGTCGCCTTCAAGGGCCCGCACATCAACCACCTGACCCCGCGCACCCTGGACATCGACCAGGTCCAGGCCGCCATGCCCGGCAAGGGCATCACCCCCAAGGCCGTGATCGAAGGCCCGCCCCGCCGCCACTGCCCAATCCTGCTGCGCCAGACCAGCTTCAAAGCCCTCGACGAACCCATCGCCTTCACCGACGCCCAAGGCAGCCACAGCGCACGGTTTGGCGAAATCGAACAGCGCGGCGTCGCCCTCACCCCCAAGGGCCGCGCACTGTACGACCAACTCCTGAACGCCGCACGCGACGAACTCGGCGCCTTTCCCAATGAGGGCAACGCCGCACGTTATGTCGAATTGATGGAACAGCACTTCCAGGCCTTCCCGGATAACCACGCGCAGATGCGTGACCAGGGCCTGGCGTACTTCCGCTACTTTCCCACCGCGCAAGGTGTGGCAGCACGTGGCACAGCCGAGCAACCGCGCACACTGCAAGCACTGATCGCGGCGGGCCATATCGATGTGGAGCCGTTGGTGTATGAGGACTTCCTGCCGGTGAGTGCAGCGGGGATTTTCCAGTCGAACCTGGGGGATGCGGCGCAGAGTCACTACGCGGCGAACTCGAACCAGGCTGAGTTTGAAAAGGCACTGGGGCGCCAGACGATTGATGAATTGAAGCTGTATGGCGAGACGCAGCAGCGCTCTGTCGATGAATGCACGAGAACACTGCTGGCATGAAATGAAGTGCCCACCCGGCTCACCAGCGCAATCCTTGCGCCGCAAAAAGTCCCCAGAGCCGGGTGGGCGGTCGGCATGATAGGCAGTGGGAAGAATCCTGTCCCCCGGACAATTCTGAATAAATGTGTCCGCGCCCCGTAGGAACGCGGACGGTGGCCTACTCCAACTTCGCCACAATCTCGTCTTTGATCAACAAGCGTTTCTTCTTCAGCTTCTCCACCTCTTCATCGCCGGCGCTTGCCGATTCCGCCTTCAGCACTTCCTTGTCCGCGTCGTCGTACTGCGTGAGCAGCGAGTCCAGGCGTTTGTCATTGGCCCTGCGTTCGTGAACGACTTCCTTGCTCAACCCCAAGTCCTGATACAGGTCGTGTTTCACTGGCATGGCGTACCTCCGCAAGTTGATCAATGGCTTACGCCCTAGAAGCTAGACCATTGCGAGGGGTCTTGTCATGTCCGGGGTCAATAAGGCCCCGTTCGTCGCGGCGCAGGCGTTTGGATCAAACCTTTGCCGCGCCCTGCCCTCCACTCTAGATAGCCACCCGAGGGAGACCGGTTTCATGACTCATGCTGCCACCGCTGTCGACACCCAATGCATCAACACGATCCGCACCCTGGCCATGGACGCCGTGCAGAAGGCCAATTCCGGCCATCCGGGCACGCCCATGGGCCTGGCGCCGGTGGGTTATACGCTGTGGAGTCGTTTCCTGCGTTATCACCCGCAACATCCCGACTGGCCCAGCCGTGATCGGTTTGTGCTGTCCGTCGGCCATGCCTCGATGTTGCTGTATTCGCTGCTGCACCTGGCCGGTGTGGTGGAACTGGATGCCGACGGCAAGCGCACCGGTCAGGCCGCTGTCAGCCTGGACGATATCAAGCAGTTTCGCCAAGCGGGCTCCAAAACCCCGGGCCACCCCGAATACCGTATGACCACTGGGGTGGAGACCACCACCGGCCCGCTCGGCCAGGGCTGTGCCAACAGCGTCGGCATGGCGATGGCCGAGCGTTGGCTGGCCAAGCGCTTCAACCGCGAAGAAAAAACCCTGTTCGACTACAACGTCTACACCCTGTGCGGCGACGGTGACATGATGGAGGGCATCAGCGGCGAAGCGGCGTCCATGGCCGGGCATTTGAAACTGGACAAGTTGTGCTGGATATATGACAACAACACCATCAGCATCGAAGGCCACACTGAGCTGGCGTTCAGCGAAGATGTGATCAAGCGCTTCCAGGCGTATGGGTGGCACACCCTGCACGTGACCGATGCCAACGACTTGCAAGCCCTGAGCAACGCCTTGGAGGCGTTTCATTGCAACCGCGGCGCGCCCACCCTGATTGTGGTCGACAGCGTGATCGGCTACGGCTCCCCGCACAAACACAACACGGCCGCCGCCCATGGCGAGCCCCTGGGCGAAGAGGAAATTCGCCTGACCAAGGCAGCCTATGGTTGGCCCGAGGATTCCAGCTTCCTGGTGCCCGATGATGTGCGCACGCAATTGCATGATGTTTTGCTTGAACGCAGCGAGCCGCTGTATGAAAAGTGGAGCGAGCACCTGTCCCAGTTGGAACAGTACGAACCGGAATTGGCCGATGAATTGAGGCGTATGCGTGCCGGGGAAATGCCGGAGCACTGGCAGAAACACCTACCGGATTTCGATACCGACGCCAAGGGCATCGCCAGTCGTGCCGCCGGCGGCAAGGTGCTGAATGCGTTTGCCGAACAGATCCCCTGGCTGCTGGGCGGCTCGGCCGACCTGTCACCGTCGACCAAGACCAACCTCACCTTTGACGGTGCCGGGCGTTTCAGTGCCGACGACTACAGCGGGCGCAATCTGCACTTCGGTATCCGTGAACACGCCATGGGCGCGATTGCCAATGGCATGGCGCTGTCGTACCTGCGGCCCTATACCTCGACCTTCCTGGTGTTCAGCGACTACATGAAACCGCCGATCCGCCTGGCGGCAATCATGGAGTTGCCGGTGGTGTTTGTGTTCACCCATGACTCGATTGGCGTGGGCGAAGATGGGCCGACGCACCAGCCGATCGAGCACCTCACGCAGTTGCGTGCGACCCCAGGGTTGCTGACGCTGCGACCGGGTGACGCGAATGAAACCCTGGAGCTGTGGAAGGTGGCCCTGGCGCAAACCCATCGGCCGAGTTGCGTGGTGTTGTCGCGCCAACCGTTGCCGACACTGGATCGCAGCCAATACGCGCCGGCGTCCGGTGCGGCCAAGGGCGCTTATGTGTTGGCGGGTGCCGACGAGCCCAAGGTGATTCTGCTGGCGACCGGCAGCGAAGTCGGCCTGGCCGTTGCGGCTTATGAGCAACTGACCCAAGAGGGCTTTGCCGCGCAGGTGGTGTCCATGCCCAGCTGGGAATTGTTTGAAGACCAGGACCAGGCCTACCGCGACAGCGTGCTGCCGCCAGCGGTGAAGGCGCGGGTAGTGGTGGAACAGGCAGGCCCGTTGGGCTGGGACCGGTACGTGGGCCAGACCGGCGCCAAGGTCGTGATGAACAGCTTCGGCGCGTCGGCGCCGCTGGCCAAGTTGCAGGAGAAGTTCGGGTTTACCGTGGAAAACGTAGTGAAGCAGGCGAAAGCGCAGATCCAACTGAATCAACAGTGAGTCACAATGTGGGAGCGGGCTTGCTCGCGAAATCGGTAGATCAGTCGATATTTTTGTCGCCTGATACTCCGTATTCGCGAGCAAGCCCGCTCCCACACTTGTTCGGTGTTGGCGGTTAGATCAATTCCTTGGCGAGGAACGGCGCCGTCCGGCTTTTCTTGCTCGTCGCAACCTTCTGCGGCGTGCCGCTGACCACCACCTTCCCCCCCAGATCCCCGGCCCCCGGCCCAATATCGATCACCCAGTCACTCTGCGCCACCACGCGCATCTCATGCTCCACCACAACCACCGTATGCCCCGCGTCCACCAAGTGGTTCAACTGGCTGAGCAAGCGGTCGACGTCGCGCGGATGCAAGCCGGTGGTGGGCTCATCCAGTACATACAAGGTGGCGCCCCGTGCATTGCGTTGCAGCTCGGTCGCCAGTTTGATCCGCTGCGCTTCGCCACCCGATAACTCGGTCGCCGGCTGGCCCAGGCGCAGATACCCCAGGCCGATGTCCCGCAGCACCTGCAGTGAACGCAGCACGCCAGGCTGCTCGGCAAACACGTCCACGGCCTGCTCCACTGTCAGCCCCAGCACTTGGGCGATACTCAGGCCTTGCCATTTGATCGCCAGGGTCTCGGGGTTGTAGCGCGCTCCATGACAGGTCGGGCATGGCGCGTACACGCTGGGCATGAACAGCAATTCGACACTGACAAAGCCCTCACCCTCGCAATTCGGGCAACGGCCCTTGGCAACGTTGAAGGAGAACTGCCCGGCATCGTAGTGACGCTTCTTCGCTGCCGGCGTGGCTGCGAACAGTTTGCGCACGTTGTCGAACAGCCCGGTATAGGTCGCCAGGTTGGAGCGCGGCGTGCGGCCAATAGGTTTCTGGTCCACCTGCACCAGGCGACGTATGTGTTCGAGCCCGGCGCTGATCCGCCCGCCGCTGGTTTGCGGCGCGTCGTCCTCCAGGCTCGGTTCTTCGTCATTTTCCAGCACGCGCCCAAGGCCAGCGCCCACCAATTCCAACAGCGCCTGGCTGACCAGGCTGGACTTGCCCGAGCCAGAAATCCCGGTGACCGCCGTAAAGCAGCCGAGTGGGAAATCGACGCTCAGGTCGTCGAGGTTATTGCGCGTTACCCCTTCCAGTTTCAGCCAGCCCGTGGGCTCGCGACGCGGGTGATTCGCCACGCGTTGTTCAGCGAACAGGTACTCACGTGTCTGCGACGCCTCCACCTGCGCCAGCCCCGCAGGCGGACCGCTGTACAGCACTTGCCCACCGTGCTCGCCAGCTGCCGGGCCGACATCGATCAGCCAGTCGGCGCGGCGCATGGTTTCCAGGTCATGCTCCACCACAAACAGCGAGTTGCCCGCCGCTTTCAAGCGGTCCAGCGCAGTGAACAATGCTTCGCCATCCGCAGGGTGCAAGCCTGCCGAGGGTTCATCCAGCACGTAGATCACACCGAACAACTGCGAGCCCAGCTGCGTGGCCAGGCGCAGCCGCTGTAGCTCCCCGGATGACAAGGTCGGCGTACTGCGTTCCAGGGACAGATAACCCAGCCCCAACTCGGTCAAGGTGCTGACCCGCTCAAGCAGGTCTTGGGCGATGCGCTGCGCGGCCAGGCGTTTTTCCACGGACAGTTTCATCTTGTCCTGCCCCGCCGCCACGGGCCGCAGCAGTTCGGCCAACTGCGCCAACGACAGTTGCGACAACTCACCAATGTCCACTCCGGCAAACTTCACCGACAGTGCCGCCTTGGTCAGGCGCTTACCGTCGCACAGCGGGCAGGCGCTGCCCTGCATGAACTGCGAGACGCGCTTTTTCATCAGTGCGCTTTGGGTGTGGGTGAAGGTGTGCAGGATGTAGCGCCGCGCGCCGACGAACGTGCCTTGGTAACTCGGCTCCACCTTGCGTTTCAACGCATCGCGGGTCTGTGCCGGGGTAAAGCCGGCGTACACCGGGACGGTGGGGGTTTCTTCGGTAAACAGGATCCAGTCGCGCTGCTTTTTTGGCAGGTCGCGCCAGGGAATGTCCACGTCATAGCCCAGGGTCACCAGGATGTCGCGCTGGTTCTGGCCTTGCCATGCCAGCGGCCAGGAGGCCACCGCACGCTGGCGAATGGTCAGGGACGGATCCGGCACCATCAGCGCCTCGGTCACCTCATACACACGGCCCAGGCCATGGCACTGCGGGCAGGCACCTTGAGGCAGGTTCGGTGAGAAGTCCTCGGCATACAGCATCGCCTGCCCCGGCGGATAACTGCCGGCGCGGGAATACAGCATGCGGATCAGGCTCGACAAGGTGGTCACGCTGCCCACCGACGAGCGCGCACTCGGCGTGCCGCGTTGCTGTTGCAGGGCTACTGCGGGCGGCAGGCCTTCGATGCTGTCCACGTCGGGCACCCCGACCTGGTCGATCAGCCGCCGCGCATACGGCGCCACCGACTCGAAATAACGCCGCTGCGCCTCGGCATACACCGTGGAAAACGCCAGGGACGATTTGCCGGAACCCGACACTCCGGTGAACACCACCAGGGCGTCCCGGGGGATGTCCACATCGACGTTGCGCAGGTTGTGTTCGCGGGCGCCGCGCACACGGACAAAGCCGTGCTGCTGGGCAGTGATCGGGGGGAGAGTGCGCTGTGAAGTCATGTGCAACCTTATCGGGCGCAGAGCACGCTGCGGACCCGTTGCGCCAGGGCTTCGGGACTGTAGGGCTTGCTCAGCAGATGAATGTCGGGGCTCAGCAGGTGGTTGCTGGAGAGAATGTCGCGGGTGTGGCCGGAGGTGAACAGCACCGCCACCGGCGGGGTTTGCTCACGGGCCCAGGCGGCCAGGTCCGTGCTCTTGATGCGGCCGGGCATTACCACGTCGGTGAAGATCAGCTCCGGTTTCACGCCCGCCTTCAGCATATGCATCGCGCGGTCACCGTCTTCGGCCGTGAGCACGGTATAGCCCGACTGCTCCAGCAGTTCGACGACGGTGCAGCGCACGTCTTCGTTGTCTTCAACCACCAGGATGGTCTCGTGGCCCGCGGCATGCAGCGCTGACTCACCGTGGGTTTCCTCGACCTCTTCGCCGAGGCTGCGCGGGAAGTACATCTGCACCACCGTGCCCTTGCCTTCCTCGCTCCACAGCTCGACATGCCCACCGCTTTGGCGCACGAAGCCAAACACCATGCTCAGGCCAAGGCCAGTGCCGTGACCATTGCGCTTGGTGGTGAAAAACGGCTCGAACACCCGCGCCAGGACCGCCGGCGACATCCCCACACCGATATCGGTGACCGCCAGCCGCACATACTCGCCAGGCTTGATGCTTTTACCCACGCAATCGTCAGGGTTGAGGATGATGTTATCGCCAGTGATGCGAATCACGCCTTCACCGAACATGGCATCCCGGGCATTGATCGCCAGGTTGAGCAGCGCGTTTTCCAATTGGTTGCGGTCGACGTTGATGCACCAGGAGTCCTGGGGCAACTGCACATCGAGGCGAATGGTTTCGCCCAGCGCTCGCTGCAGCAATTCGCCGAGGCCTGCGTAGATACGTTGCGGGTTGTACACCGCTGGCGACAAGGGTTGGCGGCGCGCGAACGCGAGCAGCTGTGACGACAGCTTGGCGCCGCGCTCCACTGCCGCGATGGCGGCGGCGACCCGGCGCTGCACCTGGGGGTTATCCGGTTCATGGCGCGACAGCAGGTGCAGGTTGCCGGCGATCACTTGCAACAGGTTATTGAAGTCGTGGGCCACGCCACCCGTAAGGCCGCCGATGGCCTCGAGCTTCTGCGACTGGCGCAGCTGGGCTTCGGCGGTGGAACGTGCATGCACTTCCTCGGCCACCCGTTGTTCGAGGTTGTGCGTCAGCTCCTGGCGCACCCGTTCGGACTTCACGTGCTCGGTAGTCTCGGTGACGATCACCAGGACCCCGGCGGGTTGATGGTGATCGTCGGCCACTGGGCTGTAGGAAAGGTCCATCCAGACTTCTTCCGGCTGGCCGTTGCGCAACAATTCCAATGGAAAATTGCGGTACGACAACGTTCCCCCGGCCAGGCAGGTATCCAGCACATTGCGGTTGAAATCGGCGACTTCCGGCCAGCCCAGTTCCACAGGCTTGCCCAGCAGGTACGGGTGGCGACCGCCGGCAAACACGGAGTAACTGTCGTTGTAGATCATGTACCCCACCGACCCCCACAGCATCACCATGGGCATGGGGGAAGCCAGCAGCATTTGCACCGCGCTGCTCAGGCTGCAGGGCCACTTGTCGATCGGACCCAACTCGGTGGTCGACCAGTCGAAGGCGCGAATCCGCTGGGCCATTTCACCGCCCCAGCCTTCGCAGCCGTGGGTATTGGATAAAAATTGCATGTTGGGCTCTTGGCGACGATAGCGTTGTTGGGGAGCGCTGTTCCACTGTAAAGCGTTGGAGCCTGGCCGCAATGAATCGTTTCATTTGCATATAGCTTATCCGGCACAGCAGCCGCAAGACCCCGTCAGTGGAAATCCCGACTGCGCACATGGATGCCTTCCAGCAGCGCGGTCAGGTCGGTCAAACGCCCGGCAATCAGATGCCGCACCTCGCCCACCGCCTCCCAGCGCCCATCCACCTTCAACAGCCGCGACCCTACCAGCGCTTGGCGCTGACGCTCGGCGAGGTCGCGCCAGACCACCACATTGAGGTTGCCGAACTCATCTTCCAGGGTCACGAAGGTCACCCCGCTCGCCGTGCCTGGACGCTGCCGGCCCGTCACCAACCCGGCGACGCTGACATTGCGCCCATGCTCGACCTGCATCAGCTCCCGGGAACTGCGGCAGCGTCGCTTGCGCAGTTCGGCGCGTAACAACGCCAGGGGATGCGGACCCAGCGTCGTGCCGAGCGTGGCGTAGTCGGCGTGCAGGTCTTCGCCCACCGTGGGTGCCGGTAACGCCACCACGGCTTCGTCCGGGCTGGGCAGGCCGGCAAACAGTCCGAGTTGCTTGTGCACGCCGGCCACTTCCCAACGGGCGGTGTGCCGGTTGCCGGCCAGGGAGCGCAAGGCACCGGCATCCGCGAGCAAGGCCTGGGCGCGCGCCTCCAGCCCGGCGCGATCGTCGAGGTCGGCAATGTCGCTGAACGCACGGTGCTGGCGCGCGGCCTCGATGCGCCGTCCATCCTCTTCGCGAAACCCCGAGATCATGCGCAGGCCCAGGCGAATCGCCGGCTGCGCACCGTCGATGGGCTCAAGGCTGCAATCCCAGTCGCTGGCCAGCACATCCACCGGCCGGATCTGCAAACCATGGCGCCGCGCATCCTGCAGGATCTGGTCGGGGCTGTAGAAACCCATGGGCCAACTGTTGATCAGCGCGCAGGCGAAGGCTGCCGGTTCATGGCACTTGAGCCAGCAACTGGCGTAGGTCAGCAAGGCGAAACTGGCCGCGTGGGATTCGGGGAAACCATAGCTGCCGAAGCCCTTGATCTGCTCGAAGATCTGCGCGGCAAAGGCTTCGCTGTAGCCATTTTTCAGCATGCCGGCACGCAGGCGCTGCTGGTGCGGTTCCAGGCCACCGTGGCGTTTCCAGGCAGCCATGGAGCGGCGCAACTGGTCTGCCTCGCCGGGGCCATAGTCGGCGGCGACCATGGCGATCTGCATCACTTGCTCCTGGAACAGCGGGATGCCCAGGGTGCGCTCCAGCACCACCTTCAGTTGGGGTGACGGATAAGTGGTTTCCTCTTCCTTGTTACGTCGGCGCAGATACGGGTGCACCATGCCGCCCTGGATCGGCCCGGGCCGCACGATGGCGACCTCGATCACCAGGTCATAGAACGTCTGCGGCTTGAGCCTGGGCAGCATCGACATCTGCGCCCGTGACTCGATCTGGAACACACCGATGGTGTCGGCCTTGCTGATCATCGCGTAGGTGGCCGGGTCTTCCTTGGGGATGGTCGCCAAGGCCAGGTCCCGGTTGCGATGGCGGCGCAGCAGATCGAAGCAGCGGCGGATCGCGCTGAGCATACCCAGGGCGAGGATATCCACCTTTAGCAGGCCGACGGCGTCGAGGTCGTCCTTGTCCCACTGGATGATGGTGCGGTCCGCCATGGCGGCGTTTTCCACCGGCACCAGGGTGTCCAACGGGTATTCGGAAATCACGAAGCCGCCGGGGTGCTGGGACAGGTGCCGGGGAAAGCCGATCAATTGCTGGGTGAGCGTGAGCACGCGGCGCAGGATGGGGCTTTGCGGGTCGAAACCGCCTTCGCGCAGCCGCTCCAAGGGCGGCGCATCTTCACTCCAGCGCCCGCAGCACTCGGCCAGGGCGTTGATCTGGTCCGGCGGCAACCCAAGGGCCTTGGCCACATCGCGCACCGCGCCGGACGCGTGGTAGCTGCTGACCACGGCCGTCAACGCCGCACGGGTGCGGCCATAGCGCTGGAACACGTACTGCAGCACTTCTTCGCGGCGTTCGTGTTCGAAGTCCACGTCGATGTCCGGCGGTTCGTTGCGCTCCTTGGACAGGAAGCGTTCGAACAGCATGTTTGTCAGGCTCGGGTCGATCTCGGTAATGCCCAAGGCAAAGCACACTGCCGAGTTGGCCGCCGAGCCACGGCCCTGGCACAGGATCGAACGGCTGCGGGCGAAGCGCACGATGTCGTGCACCGTCAGGAAATAACTTTCGTAACCCAGCTCGCTGATCAGCACCAATTCTTTGTTGATCTGCTGCAAGGTCTTGGCGTCGACACCCTGGGGCCAGCGCTGGGCGATGCCCTCTTCGGTCACTGCGCGCAGCCAGGATTTCGCGTCGTGGCCGCTGGGCACCAGTTCGCGTGGGTAGTGGTAGCGCAATTGGCTGAGGTCGAAGGTGCAACGACGGGCAATGGCCTGGGTCTCGTCGAGCAAGCGTTGCGGGTACAACACGGCCAGGGCGTCGAGGCTGCGCAGATGGCGCTCGCCATTGGGGTGCAGGCGCGTGCCGGCCTCGGCCACGGGCACGTGGTGACGGATGGCGGTCATGGTGTCTTGCAGGGCCCGGCGGCCGCGCGCATGCATATGCACATCACCGCAGGCCACCGCCGGAATGTGCAGGCTGGTGGCCAGGTTAAGGCGTTGTTCCAGGTGGCGCGCATCGTCCTGGCCGCAGTGCAAGTGCACCGCCAGCCACAGGCGCTCGGTGAAGGTGCGACGCAGCCATTGGATATCGGCCTGGGTGTCGCTGTCCTCGGCAATCCACAGCGCCAGCAGGCCGGGCAGTGTTTGCGCGAAGTCCTCGCGCAGCAGGCGATAGCGGCCTTTTTCGGCACGCCGCCGAGCCAAGGTGATCAAGCGGCACAGGTGCTGGTAGCCACTGAGGTCCTCTACCAGCAACACCAGTTTCGGGCCGTTCTCGATGCGCACCTCGCTGCCGATAATCAGCGGCAACTCCACCGCTTTCGCCGCCTGCCAGGCACGCACGATACCGGCCAAGGTGCACTCGTCGGTGATCGCCAGGGCGCTATAGCCTTGGCGCTTGGCCCGCTCGAACAGCTCCAGCGCACTGGACGCACCGCGCTGGAAGCTGAAGTTGGACAGGCAGTGCAGCTCGGCGTAACTCATGATCGCCACTGCCCGTAGGCGCTGGCTTGCCGGCGATGGTCGTTAACGGTGACGTGGGCTGCCAGAGGGAACGCGGTGCCTGTGCGATTTTCGCCGGCAAGCCGGCTCCCACAAGGGGGGGTGGTGTTCATGAGAACCAGCCTTGCAGCCATAGCCCATCGGTCTGCCCTAGAGTGCGGTAGGCCCAGCCTTGCTGGCCGGCGCGGGTCTGGATCAGGTAGTAGTCGCGGCGTACATCGGCGCCGTCCCACCAGCCGGATTCGATGCGTTCCGGGCCCATGAGGATCTGCACGCCGTGATCGGCCAATAATGTGGGCTCGTTCAGCAGCCAGCCGGGGCGTTGCACTTTATTCAGGGTCGGGCACGGGTTTTTATCCGCCGCCGCTTGCCAGGCGCATTCGGGGCGGTGATCAGCGTGAAAGCGCAGGCCCTGCACCGCCTCATCCCCCAGGCGGGCACGCAGGCGCTCGCGCAATTGCTCCCAGGGCAAGGTCTGTTGCGGGCGGTCGTCGAAAAGGTCCTGGCGCTGCGGCACAAACACCGGCAGGTCCTGGGCCACCAGGCGAAAGCCGCGCACCGGTGAGGTGACCTGGACCTGCTCCAGGCGCCCCCGGGCCAATTCAAACAGCATCGCCGCTTCACGCTCGGCGCTGAGCAGCCCGACCTTGATCACGCTGTCCGGCGCCTGGGCATGTTCCAGGTGCAGGTCGAAGCGTTGCACGCCACTGTCGCGGCCGCAGAGGAAGGCGGACAGATCACCGGTCAACCGGCGCAGGGGAAACAGCAGCGCTTGGTGGGATTGCACATCGAAATTCAGCTCGATGCGCACATCGAACCGGTCCGGCGGCTGATAAAACGCCAAGGCCAATGGCCGTTGCCCGGCCAGTGCATCCAGGTGCTTGAGCAGGCTGGCCTCAAAGCGTCGCGCCAAGGTATGCCGAGGCAGCGCCTGCACCTGGGCCAGGGTGCGCAGGCCCATGCGCGACAAAGCCGTAGCAGCCTGCGGGTCGAGGCCGGCGCGGTCGATGGGCAGCGGCGCCAGGGCCTGCATCAGGCCGTCATCCTGCACCGCCAGCCCATCGTAGATATTGGCCAGCACCCGCGCTGCTGCCGGGTTGGGCGCGGCGACGATGCGATGACGAAAACCCAGCTCGGTCAGTTCCCTGCGCAAGCGCGCTTCAAACTGCGGCCACGGCCCGAACAGGCCCAGGCTCGACTCGATCTCGAACAACAAGGCACGCGGGTAATACAGGCTGACCTGGGAGCTGAACTGGTAGGCCCAGGCGGCGAGGAATTGTTGGTAGCGCTCGATCTCGGCGGGGTCGTATTCGGCGCTGGCAAAGGTCTTGGCCAGGGCATGCGCGGCGGTCAGGGATTGGCCGGGGCGCAGGCCCAGGGCGCGGGCGGCGTCATTGACGGTTTGCAGCACACGCCGCTGTGGCGTGCCGGCCAGCAGGGCCAGGGGTTGGTCCGGTTCGGGGTGCACACGCTGCACCCCGTCCAGCGCCAATTGCGGGAAGACAATACACACCCAGCGCATGGCAACCTCAATGCCCCGCCAGGGCAATCGGCGTCGGATGCGCCAGCCCGCCCCGGCACTTGAGCACCCGCACCTGCGCGGGCCTGGCCTCGACCGCCAGGCGCAACGCCGCGGGCGATGAATTGATCGCCTCGCTCAAGGCGCGCCAGGCAAACGCCAGGGTCTGTCCGGTTTCCGCCGCGACTTGCAGGCGCCGCAGCGCTCGGTCATCGGCCTTGCGCGGCCAGCACAACACCGCGCCGCAACTGCCGGAACGCAGGCATTGCTCCACCGCCCACAGGGCATCGCGTTCCTCGGCCTGGATCACCGAGAGCAGGCGCAGGTCCACCCCGGCGTTCTGCCAGGCATGGGGGTACGGTGTATAAGGTGGCGCCACCAGCACAATGCGCTCGCCGGCCTTTGATAAGCGCGCCAGGGTCGGCAGCACCAGTTGCAACTCACCTACCCCTTCCTTGGCCATGAGGATTTCGCTCAAGGCCGCCTCCGGCCAGCCGCCCGTGGGCAGCACTGCATCCAGCGCCGCCAGCCCGGTGGGGTGCACACTGGCCGGCGGCGCAGCGGGCCGGCCCTTCCAGACACGCCCGCCATTGAACAGCGTGTCCAGTGCAACGACGGCGCCCATCAACCTTGCCTCACCAAACCGCAGAACACCCCTTCGATGGCCAGGTCCTGGTCGGGGCCCACCACGATGGGTTGGTACGCGGGGTTGCGCGGCAGCAGGCGCACGCTGTCGCCACTGCGTTCGAAACGCTTGATGGTCACTTCGCCATCCAGGCGCGCCACCACAATCTGCCCATTCAAGGCTTCGGCACTGCGGCGTACGCCCACCAAATCACCGTCGAGGATGCCGTCCTCGATCATGGAATCGCCCTGCACCCGCAACAGGTAGTCCGGGGTTTTCGCGAAGGTCGAAGGGTCCAACTGCAGACGGCTGTGCACTTCAGCGTCGGCGCCAATGGGCAAACCGGCGGCCACTCGACCGAGCACCGGCACATCCAGCCATTCCGGACGCGCCGGCTGATTAAGCAGCCGAATGCCCCGGGCCTGGTTGGGGTTGACCTCGATAAAACCGGCTTCGGTCAATGCCAGCACATGCTTGCGCGCCACGCTGCGCGAGGCAAAGCCGAACGCCTCGGCGATCTCGGCGAGGCTGGGGGGCTGCCCTTGCTGCGCGATGCGGTCGCGGATAAAGGTCAGGATGGCGGTACGGCGTGGGGTTAGAGTCGTCATGGAGTACATTTGTACTCCTGTGGGAAATTTCTGACAATAGCCGCCAGTCGGTGGGCGCCAGCGCAGGCAAGCCAGCGCCTACGGCAAAGCCTGCCTCACCAACCTTCTTTGAGCATCCGCAACTCCAGATGCTGCAACAGCATGATGGTCTTGCCATCGGCAATCTCGCCGCTCTGTACCATCGCCAATGCCTGATCAAAGCCCAGCTCCAGCACTTCGATATCCTCGCCCTCTTCCTCCAGGCCGCCGCCAGTGCCTACACGGTCACCCGGCTGATACTCACCCATGAAAAAGTGAATGCGCTCCGTCACCGACCCAGGGCTCATGAACGCGGCGTAGATCTTCTCCACATGCCCCACGCGGTAGCCGGTTTCTTCTTCCGCTTCCAGGCGAATGCGTTCTTCGGGGCTGGCGTTATCCAGCAGCCCGGCTGCCGCTTCGATCAGGTAGCCGTGGTAGTCATTGACGAAGGTGGGCATGCGGAACTGGCGAATCAGCAACACCGTGCGTTGCGCGCGGTTGTAGAGCAGGATGGTTGCGCCGTTGCCCCGGTCGTAGACCTCGCGGGTCTGGGCTTGCCAGCTGCCGTCGCGGCGGCGCAGGTCGAAGCTGTATTTTTTCAGTAGGTACCAGTTTTTCGAGAGGGTCTCTTCTGCAGTGATGCGAACGGGGCTGTTGTCCATGGTCAGGCCTTAGCTCAAAGGAGCTGGAGCATGTCGCGGTGGCAAGGTCAGCGTCAAGCGCGTCACATACGGCTACAATCGCGCCCCATCAAGGACTCCCTCCAGGTTCAAGGAAATGATGCTGCACATCCCGACGCTCTTGATAGTGGCCGTGTTCGTGTTTTGCCTGATGGGCCTGCTCACGGTGCATGCGTGGAGCCGTGGCCGTGAACCGACCCTGGGCTACCTCGGCATCATGTTGTTGCTCGCGTCGCTGGGCACCGGGCTGATCGTGGTGCGCGGCGTGGGCATGGACTTTGTCGCGCTGATCATCGGCAATGTGATGCTGCTGCTCAGCGCGGCGATGAACTGGACCGCCATGCGCGCCTTTGTGCAACGCAAGCCCAGCGTGCCGGGGATCTTTGCCGGGTGTGGAATATGGCTGCTGATGTGCCTGGTGCCGCAGTTCTATGGCTCGCTGCCGGCACGGGTCACGCTGTATTCGGTGCTGGCGGCCAGCTATGGGGTTTTATCGGCCATGGAACTGTGGCGCCAGCGTGACACGCTGGAAGTGGCCTACCTTCCGGCCCTTGTGCTGACACTCCTGCACACCCTTTTTTACGGTGTCCGCGCCTTTCTCGACCCCGGCATGCCGATCAAGAGCGCCCAGGCTCCGGGCGGTGAAGGCGTGCCGTTTTTCTCGTTCATGCTGTTCGAGTCGATGCTGTATGCCATCGGCATTGCCTACGTCACCTTGGCGATGGTCAAGGAGCGTGCCGAGTTGCGCTTCAAGGCGGCAGCGTTCAGTGATGCGCTGACCGGTATCGGCAACCGCCGCGCCTTTATGCTCAAGGGTGAAAAACTGTTGGCCGACAGCGCCCGCCGCCAGCAAAGCGCGGCCCTGTTGCTGTGCGACCTGGATCACTTCAAGCGCCTGAACGACAGCTTCGGCCATCCCATGGGCGACCAGGTGCTGATCGCCTTCAGCCAGGTGACCCAGGCCGCTTTACGCAACGGTGACGTGTTCGCCCGCATCGGCGGAGAAGAGTTCGCCTGCCTGCTGGCCGACAGCGATGAAACCGGCGTCTTCGAAGTGGCCGAGCGGATTCGCCAGGCGTTTGCCCGCCTGGACCTGCTGGCGCCGGGTTTCCTCAGTGTGAGCATCGGTATCGTCACCACCGACGAGGCCGGCCATGACCTTTCCCATCTGCTGTCCCAGGCCGACCAGGCGTTGTACCTGGCCAAGGCCCAGGGGCGCAACCGCGTACAGAGGCTGGCGACTGCCTAGGCCTTGCTCGGCCCTGACCACTGCGGCCTCTGGCGTTGAGCGCTGTAACACTTTGCAAGCAATCCCCAATAACGACTGTCGAATTAATTCCTGCCTGGGGAAACCATCTGGTAAAACCCCTGCTTCACCTTTTTCCTGGAACCTACATGTCCTCTCGTTTTCTCTCGCGCCTGAGCCTGCGCTGGTTTCCCATGCTGTGCATGGTGGTGTTGATCATCGGCCTGCCGGTGGGCTGCGCCGTGCTGCAACACAAGGAGCGCGAACTGGTATTTCGCATCGAGCCGGGCACCGCCAGCTGGTACAGCGGCTTGCCCAAGGCGGTGCAGGAATTCGAACTCAAGCCCGCCAGTTTCAAGTCAGGGCAAAACATTCATGGCTGGTGGTACCCGGCCGACAACAAGGACGCGCCGGCCATCTTGTATCTGCACGGCGTGCGCTGGAACCTGACCGGCCAACTGTTTCGCATCGAGCAACTACACGCCCTGGGCTATTCGGTGCTGGCGATCGACTACCGCGGCTTTGGGCAGAGCCACGGCGAGCTACCGTCAGAAACCACGGTGTATGAAGACGCGCGTATCGCGTGGGAACGTTTCCAGGTGCTGCAACCCGACCCGCAAAAACGCTTGATCTACGGGCACTCCCTGGGGGGCGCGGTGGCCATCGACCTGGCGGCCGAACTGGGCAAGCAGACACCGTTACCGGTGCGCGGGCTGGTGATCGAGTCCACCTTTACTTCGTTGGCGGATGTGGCCACCGCCGTGGCCAATACCTCGTTGCCGGTGCGCTGGTTGCTGTCGCAGAAATTCGATTCCATCGACAAGATTGCCGATATCCATATGCCGCTGCTGGTGGTGCATGGCCTCGACGACCGTTATGTGCCACCGCGTTTCAGCCAGCAGCTGTTTGAAGCCGCCCAGGAACCCAAGCGCCTGTTACTGGTGCCTGGTGCCAGCCATAACAACAGCATGAGCCTGGCCGGTCGCAGTTATGGCCAGGCACTGGACAAACTGATGCAAGCGCAGATGCCGGCGCAGATTGTCACGCACTCCACAGGCCGCAACGGCGACTCATAAAATCGCTTTTCGGCACTGGGTTCGCGCTTGGCTGTCAAGCGCAAACCCAGCCCATGCTGGGCCAAAACTTAAGTTGATCAAATATTGACCTCTGCTTAAATCGCCAACCCAGCCGGGGCTTCGCAAAGTTATCCACAGAGATACCCACGGTTTTCGTGGACAACTCTTTTTATTTTTTTACGTTTTTTTTGCTCAATAAACGCTTTCAGGAAATGTACCCGGCAACAAAATCTCGCGATTCACCTCGCGTATATCGTTATAGCCACACAGCGCCATCGTCACGTCCAACTCACGGGCGATGATGTCAAGCGCCTTGGTCACACCCGCCTCGCCCATCGCCCCCAAGCCATACAAATGCGGCCGGCCGATCATGGTGCCTTTGGCCCCCAATGCCATCGCCTTGAGCACGTCCTGGCCGGACCGAATACCGCCATCCAGCCATACCTCGATGCGCTCACCCACCGCCGCCACGATTGCCGGCAGTTGGCTGATGCTCGACGGTGCGCCATCGAGTTGACGACCACCGTGGTTGCTCACCACCAATGCGTCGGCACCGGCATTCACGGCCAGACGCGCGTCTTCCACATCGAGGATGCCCTTGATGATCAATTTGCCGCCCCAGCACTTCTTGATCCATTCCACATCGTCCCAGCTCAGGCGCGGGTCAAACTGCTGGGCCGTCCAGGACGACAGCGAACTCATGTCGGCCACGCCTTTTACATGCCCGACGATGTTGCCAAAGCCACGGCGTTTGGTGCCGAGCATCCCCATCACCCAGCGCGGCTTGGTGGCCATGTTGAGGATATTGGGCAAGGTCAGCTTGGGCGGCGCCGACAGGCCGTTGATCAAGTCCTTGTGGCGTTGCCCGAGGATCTGCAAATCGAGGGTCAGCACCAATGCATCCACGCCGGCCGCCTTGGCGCGCTCAATCAATTGTTCGATGAAGGCCCGGTCACGCATCACATACAGCTGGAACCAGAACGGCTGGCCGACATGTTCGGCGATGTCTTCCAGGGAGCAAATGCTCATGGTCGACAAGGTGTAGCGCAGGCCAAATGCGGCAGCGGCGCGGGCGGTCAGAATCTCGCCATCGGCGTGCTGCATGCCGGCCAATCCGGTAGGCGCCAGCGCCACCGGCATGGCCATGTCCTGGCCGATCATGCGGGTGCGTATCGAACGCTCATCGATATTGCGCGCGACACGCTGGCGGAACTTGATGCTGGCAAAATCACTTTCATTCGCCCGGTAGGTGCTCTCAGTCCAGGAGCCGGAATCGGCATAGTCGTAGAACATCCGTGGGACACGTTTTTGCGCAAGCTTGCGTAAATCTTCGATGGTTGTGATCAACGACATCTAGGTCACCTCTCCCTGAACTGAGCACTGAGAGTAACCGCCCATCGGCTGCACAACCAGCCATTGCGTTCAGAACGCGCGGCGATTAATCTTGCATAAACCCGCACAATGACGCAAAAACATGCACAGCACTCATCACGATATCGACCTGCCTTCCTTGCGCAAACAGAAGATCCTGTTGCTGCTGGAGCGCGACGGCAAAGTGACCGCCTCGGAGTTGGTAGAACACTTTGCCGTGTCCCAGGACACCATCCGCCGTGACCTCGGCGAACTCGCCGCCGCTGGCCTGTTGCAACGTGTGCACGGCGGCGCCCTGCCCCGGCCCAAGGACACTGGCAAAGACTTCTTTACCCGCGTCGGCGAGACCAACGAGGCCAAGCGCCACCTCGCACGACTGGCCGCCGACCGCGTGGAAGATGGCCAGATCGTGTTGTTCGATTCCGGCTCCACCACCCTGCAGATCGCCCAGTCATTGCCGCGCTCGATCCGCCTGACCGTGGTCACGCCGTCCCCCATGATCGCCATCGCCCTGGCCGACCATCCCGATGTCAAAGTGATTCTCGCCGGCGGCCAACTCAACCCGGCGACGCTGTCCACCAGCGGCCATGAGACCGTGCGGCTGATCCAGGGAATCAAGGCCGACCTGCTGTTTACGGGGGTGTGCGCGTTGCACCCGCAAGTGGGTATCAGCTCGCTGCATTTTGATGAGGTGGCGGTCAAGCAGGCCTTGCTCGACAGCGCGTCCCACGTGGTGGCGGTGACCATGGCGGACAAGCTCGGCGCGGTTGAGCCCTTTGTGGTGGCGCCGTGCAGTCGCATTCACACGTTGATCACCGAGTGGCATGTGCCGAGTGTGGAGGCGTATGAGCAGCTAGGGTTGGAAGTGCTGCGGGTAGAGGTCGAGTAGCGACAGCGCGTCGGGGGTAGCCAGGCCGCTGGCGGTGTTATCGAAGATGCACCAGGTGGGAATGCCCTCTTCCACAGAGGCGCTCAACACATGCGCATACGCCTGGACCCGTTCAGGCCCGTAGGCACTGTGATAGATACGCGGCGATCCATGCAGACGCCAGTAACGCACGCCCTGCCAACCGGCCGGGGCATCGCCCGATTCGATCACTGGCGGGTCGGCCGCTACTCGCCCTATCTGCAGGCCCTGCAATAATTCCTCGGCAGCAAGCCAACTCGCGTGCCGTGGCTCCAGCACCACAGCACCCGCGAAACGCTCGCGCAGTGCTGTGAAAAATGCGCTGGCCACACCCGGTTCAAAGCTCAGCGAAGGCGGCAATTGCACCAGCAGACAGCCCAGTTGTGCGCCCAAGTGCTGGCATTGCCCGAGAAACTCATCGAGTGCGACCTCGCAGCCTTGCAGGCGTAATTCATGGGTGATGCGCTTAGGCATCTTGACCGAAAAACGAAAGCCGGACGGCACCGATTGCGCCCACCGCGCATACGTCTTCGCCTGGTGCGGGCGATAGAACGAGCTGTTGATTTCCACCGCATTGAAGCGCGACGCATAACGCTGCAAATGCGTGCCCTCGCCGGCAAACGCCGGCCAGTATTCACGCGGCAAACTCCAACCGGCACAGCCCACCATTAGGGTGGCCGTCAAAACAGCACCTTGGCGGCATCGCGCATGAAAATCTCGATGGTCTTGGGGCCTACACCGTCGAATTCGCCGAGGCGTTTTTCGAAGGCTTCACGGCTTTCGCTGGCACTGCGCATGTGGGTGATCTTGCCGGCGTACTCGGCGTTCAACTTGGCGCTGAGGTCGAGCAAACGTTGCGCGGTGGTTTCGTCATAGCGCACGTAGTGCGCGCGTCCGAGCATGGCCACCAACTCACGCGATGTGCAGTGCTGCAGCTTGCGCGCGGTGTCGCGGCCCTGCTCTTCCACGATCACCTTGTAGGCCTGAGCGGCAATCGGTGCCTGGATACGCTTGCCCATGAGGAAGCTGGCGATAAACCACTTGAACAGGCCACTGTCATCGTCGGGCTTGAGTTCGATGCCCAACTCTGACGCGGTGATGGATCGGGCCATGCTCAGTGGCCCAGCTTGCGCTCGGCCTTGGCGGCCTGTTCGTTGATGGCATCGGTCTGGCGTTCGGTGTCCTTGATCGAGGTAGGCGTCAGCACTTTGTCGACGGTTTCGGTCTTCGGATTCGGGCGTTCCAAGGTCTGGCCCTTGGCTGGTTTTTCCGTACCTTTCTGGGCTTCTTCAGAGCTGATGGGGGCTGGGGTCTTGTCGGCAGTCATGGTGTGTCTCCTGTTAAATGAAGGCCCGCAAAGAGTGGCGGGCACTCTCAAAGAAAGTGGCATGCACTTAAGCAGCAGAGGCCTGCCGGTTTGGATAGTTCAAGGAAATTGCCCGTGCCAACCGCCCAGGAAATAAGCGCAAATTAATTTAAACCTTTGCCGCCCCCGCCGGATCAACTCTCCCATATCCCATCCTTCGCTCACCCATCAGGAGACACTCGATCATGAGTTCACACCTCAACGGCAAGAAGATTCTGGTCATCACTTCCAACACCGGCATCGAGCGCGATGAACTGCTCAAGCCCCTGGAAGCACTGCGCGGTTATGGCGCAACCGTGACCCACGGTTCCAGCAAAGGCGGCACCACCCAGACCTTCGTCGGCGACACCGAGAAGGACCTGACGGTGGAGTCCGATGCGAAGCTGTCCGAACTTTCCGGTGCCGATTTCGATGCGCTGGTCATTCCCGGCGGCACCGTCAATGCCGACACGTTGCGCCAGGATGCGGCCGCGCTGAAGCTGATCAACGAATTCGTGCAGGCGGGCAAAACCGTGGCAGCGATCTGTCACGGCCCATGGGCGCTGATCGATGCCGGCGTGATCAAGGGCAAAACCCTCACCTCCTACAAAAGCGTGCGGATTGACCTGGAAAACGCCGGCGCCGCCGGATGGGTCGACGCCGAGGTCAAGCAGTGCAAGGCCAATGGCTGGACCTTGATTACCTCGCGCACCCCGGATGATCTGCCAGCCTTCAATGAAGCCATCGCCAAGACTCTGGCAGGCTGATTTTTTAAAGCGCAACGAAAACAGGCGCCTCGATGGCGCCTGTTTTGTGTCAACCCTGACCTCAGCTTTTACGCTGTTCCGGCATCTCGCGTTTCGGCCCGAACATCGCCCAGGCAATCAGGCCCAGTAGCGGTACAAAAATAAGCACCACCAACCACAATCCTTTTGTTTCCCAGCCCCCCGTACTACGCAGCACGACATTGATCGCCCACAATTCCAGCAGCAGCAGAATCACCGCCAAGCCGATCCAGACATATTGAATTTCCATGCTTCACCTCCTAGGTCGTATACGTTAGGTCAAGCATCGGGCGCGAGGGTTCATTAAAATTTGCGCAAACGCCTGGGGTGGTGGAATGCAACGTCCCACCCGACCGACCATGCAACCTGCACGACCGCCACAACCCTCCCGTCCTCGTAGCCCCTTGAATTACCTGGTGAATTACCAATAGCTCAAGTTGGTACAACTGATGCACAGCTGTACTGGACGAGGCGTGCATGTCGACACGCCCTGAGTTTCCCGTGAGGTGTCACCCATGAATGCCATTGACCTGCTCAAAGCTGACCACGAACGCGTAAAGGCCCTGCTGACTCAGTTGAGTGAGTCCACCGAGCGTGGGGTAAAAAAACGTACTGAGCTATTAGCCAAGCTGGAAGCGGAAATCAGCCTGCACACTAAACTGGAAGAAGAAATTCTCTACCCGGCGTTCAGGAAGGCCGGTGGCAAGGAACAGGACATCATGTACCACGAAGCCAAGGAAGAGCACCGCACGGTTGACTCCCTGGTGCTGCCGGACCTGAAACAGACCGAGCCCTCCACCACGGAGTTTTCCGGTCGCGTCAAAGTGGTCAAGGAGTTGCTGGAGCACCACATCGAAGAAGAAGAAACCGAGATGTTCCCGCAGGCTAAAAAGCTGCTGGGCAAAGCACTGCTTGAAGAATTGGGCGCTGAAATGGAAGCGATGAAAGCAGCGCATAAAAAATTGCAGTCGACCAAGCCAATGGCGGCTTGACCGAGGCATGTCCAGAGCCTGCAACTGAGCCAGGCTCTTGACCCATCACGCGAGGGGATTGCGTCATGAAGACCAGATCGTCCCACAGGATCTTGCTTATCGTTGGCTTGTCAGCCCTGCTCACCGGCCCTGCCTTCGCCGCATTCGGCGATAACCCCGAACCTTCGGCGAATGCCCTGAGTGGCGACAGCGCTGCCGGTTCCGCCCTGCCGCCGGGCACCTACCCCAGCAGCCCTTCGGACAGTAGCAAGAAGACCAAAGACACCGACAAGCAGCCGACCAAACCGGTCAAGCCTGCTGATACCCATAAACCCAGCAAAGACAAACCCCGGTCGGGCAGTTGACGGTTCATCCGTAGGCGGCGGCTCGAGCGCCATCGAGCCTCTGCACCGGGTGCCGCGGTCAGCGGCTATACAGTGACTCGGCACCCCACGCCGCGAACGCGGAGCAACAGGCCGCATTCGCAAAACAACAGAAGCACCCTATCAAGGCTGGCAGCCCGGGATTCGGTTATCACCCCCTCCGATACACCTTGACCCTAGGAATGCCCGCAGCGGCCAGCAAGCCAATTTCCAGGCCGCGCAGGCGCATGCCCGCACTCACCACGCGCTGCCCGCGTTGCAACGCCCCGCCACGCTTGCGTACGTGCTCGCCCCGGCACAAGGGTGGGCACCAGATACGCTGGCCGTAGACGCGGCAACGTGCCTGGGGTACCACAGTGTCAGCACCCTGCGGCAGCGGCGCGCCAGCAACGATCGGCACAGCGTGCCCGGCCTGCAACGACCCATCCTTGCCATCCACGGCAGCGAGCCGCTCAACCACATGCAGGTATCCACCCTGCTCAGGCACGTCAAGCGCACGCAGGGCATAGCCGGTTGTGGTGCTGTTGTCCCAGCGCGGTAGGTCGCGGGGTGAAAACACGTCTTCAGCCATCTCCCGCCCGAGGGCATCCGTCAACGCAATCACTTCGGTGGACGGAGGTGACGGTGACTGGGCCAGAAACCGGTCAATGGCCTCCTCCATCGGCAGCCATTCGCCGCTGTCACACCGGGTCATGAGTCAACCTCCAGGTGTTGAAAAATACTGTCACGGCGCCAGACGCGTGCGCTGCCACACGCCGTCGTGCAAGCGATAATCGAGACGGTCATGCAAACGGTCGGGACGGCCTTGCCAGAATTCGATACGCCGGGGTTGCAGGCAGTAGCCTCCCCAATGCTCGGGCCGTGGCGGTTGGCGCCCGGCGAAGCGCTCGGTGACCTCACGCAAACGCCCTTCCAACTCATTGCGATGGACCAGAGGCTGACTCTGGGGTGAGGCCCAACTGCCCAACTGACTGGCTACCGGACGTGCATCAAAGTAATCGTCCGATAGCTCGGCATCGGCCTTCACCACCGCCCCCTCGACACGCACCTGACGTTCCAGCCCCGGCCAGAAAAACGTCATGGCGGCATGGGGATTGCCGGCCAACTCCTGGCCCTTGGCACTCTGGTAATGGCCAAAAAAGAAAAACCCCTGCGCACTGAACCCCTTGAGCAACAGCATGCGGCAATGGGCATGCCCCTGACTGTCCACCGTCGCCAGGGCCATGCAGTTAGCCTCGGCCGGCGGCAGCTCAGTCTTGCGTGCCTGCTCCAGCCACTGACCAAACAACACCAACGGATCCGCCTGCGGACAATCATCACGAAGACCATAAAGCGTGTAGTTGCGGCGCAATTGCGCAAGAGACAAAGGCATGGCGCAGTCCTCCAGGAAATTCCCCACAGTGTGGGAACTGCAACTGCACCACCTCTTGACCACGATCAACCCCGAACCGCGGCATGACGCCGCACAAGGCTTTTGATCTTGATCTCAAGCGACCCTCAACCACGCTGGCCGAACGCAGGCTTGAACCCGTAGGTAACCCGGCAGAACGCCGGGTTAGCCGCCCCGCGCCCGCCGAAAATCCTCCCCCTTCTCCACCACCCAAGCCCACAACGCAATCACTCCCGCCGTGGCGCTCAACGCTCGGCAATTCATCGGCGTAACCGACGCAGACACGTGGAGTCGCCAACACCTCATGGCACCGGCAACCAGCCGCTGAACCCGCCCCGGGCGCTTAATGGGCACCAGGCGAAATCCCATTGCGTGCCCGGCAGCGCCTGCTGTTCGGCACCCGCCAACGCGGCGCGCTTCCAGTCGAACACCGTCGAACCCTGCCAGGCCAGGACCACGCCCTGGGCCGGGGTGTCATCCGTGTCGACCCAGCGCGCAGCCGCCGCTGCCATAAAGGCCTCGATGGGTTCGGCATCGATCTGCGACCGATACGCCGAACCCAGCAGCCAGCGGCAGACGTTCAAATGGTAGGTCCAATCCCGTGGCGGCCGGTGCCGATAGGCCCAGGTCATAAAGCTGCGAAACAGGTTCAGGCCCTCGGGCGGGTCGAGCTTGAGCAGCGCCGGGCAGATATCGAACAGGGTGTGCCAATACGGCAACAGGCGTGCATCCAGGTGCACGAAGCTGCGGCAATTGCTGGGGTACTCAGGCGGCGCGGGTTCCGCGTGCAGGCGACGGGACGCCGTGCTAACCAGGCGGCGGGCGCCTGCGGGCAACAGGTGGTTCATGACACGCACTCACATTCATGACGATGGAACGCCTCCTGGTCTCAGGAGGCCCAGGGCATACGTCAGAATGCGGGGGAAGCGCGGGGGTTGGCCGAGGGCCAGGCATAGCGTGGCGGCGCCTTGTTGCGCCGCTCATGGGCCGGTCGCGGGGTGCGCTCCAGGCCCAACAACCAGGCCAGGCCGACCAGAAACACCAGCGCAACGGTTAAAGCGTTGCAGACGGGGCAGGCAAAGTAGTTCGAGATGTTGCTGGAAGACGGGCTGCCCAACCCTTTGTCGGAAAGTGGCGCCTGCTTGCCATCCAGCGAACAGAACGCCCCGCCGATGCCATTGAGTGCCTCGCCCATCATCTGCCCATGCCCCAAACCGCAGACGAACAGGTTCATCAGCACGCAGAAGTACAGGGCCCAGGCGATCAGGGAACGGTCGGGGTGGCTCAATTTCATGGCGGCGACTCTACCACCGGAGCCGCAAAAGGATGAAGCGCGGCATGCCCCTGTGGCAGAACGTCGCAGATTACGTGCGCTTCCCAGGGTTGGTAGACTGGGCGCCCTCAAAGCCTGACGTATTGATCCAGAGCAATGCAGGCGCTTCACAGGATGCACAGTTGATGAGTACGTTATTCACCCGCCGCAAAGTGCTGACCGGTATGGGCCTGTTGGGCCTGGGCAGCCTGCTGGGCGGCTGTGACTACAGCCCCAAGCTGAACTTCAAGTACGGCAAGGACTTGAGCGACAAGATCATGGGCCGCACCTTCAAGCTCAAGAATACCGACGGCGAGACCGTCACCCTCAGCTCGTACCGTGGCCTGATGCCGGTGGTGTTCTTCGGTTTCACCCAGTGCCCGGCCGTGTGCCCGACCACCCTGGCGCGCGCCGCCCAGGCCAAGAAGCTGATGGGCCGCGACGGCGAAATCATGCAGGTGGTGTTTATCACCCTGGACCCGGAACGCGACACGCCCGAGATTCTCGACAAGTACGTCAAGGCCTTCGACCCCAGCTTCGAAGCGCTGTATGGCACCCCGGAAGAAATCGCCGTGGCGGCCAAGGAATTCGGGATCTTTTATGAAAAGATTCCCGCCGGCGACACCTACACCCTGTCCCACACCGCCACCAGTTTCGTGTTCGATACCCGTGGCAACCTGCGCCTGGGCCTGCAGGCATCCCTTACTGCTAAAGAGTGCGCAGAAGACCTGCTCACCGTCATGGAGGTCTGCTAATGACTGCCGTTCAACACCTCAAACGCGCCCTGGTCGGCATGACCTTGCTGGGCCTCGCCGCCCACGCCAGCGCCCAGGTGCTAGTCACCGATGCCTGGGTACGCGCCAGTGTGCCGGGCCAGCCGTCCAGCGGCGCCTTCATGACCGTCACCGCCGATAGCGACAGCACGTTGCTGAGCGTGGCCTCGCCAGTGGCCAAGGACGTGCAGATCCATGAAATGAGCATGAAGGACGACGTGATGCGCATGGGCCCAGTGGACTCGGTAGCCCTGCCTGCCGGCAAGGCCGTGACCCTCGACCCCGACGGTTACCACGTGATGCTGATGGGCCTGACCCGCCAGATCAAGGAAGGCGACCAGATCCCCCTGACCCTGACCGTGCAAAATGCCAAGGGCGAGAAGCAGGCGATTGAAGTCACCGCGCCTGCCCGTGGCCTGGATGGGATGGATCACAGCAAGATGCATTGAGGGCGGCTGTGGCTGACGGGTTCTGAAGGTTTGTCAGTTCTGTTGTGGTGAACGGCCTTGCTGTGGTAAGCGGGCTTGCCCCGCGCTGGGGCGCGAAGCGGCCCCACCCACGAGCACTCAACCCCCTCTGAAAGAACGCGGTGCATGGTTTTAGGGCCGCTTCGCAGCCCAGCGCGGGGCAAGCCCGCTCACCACACCAAACGAGCGTCTTATCGGCTTGGCACAGGAATTGGGTGGACTGTATCGAAAGGGATCAGGCCACTTGCCCTTGGCTGCGTCATCAGGTGAAAACTCTCGCTGAGCAACGCCACCGTGGCGCGGATGCTATCGGTCTGGCGCGGCACCGCAAATAACCCGTAGTTGACGCTCAACGCCGGGTTAGCGTTGGGCCCCAGGGCGATCACGCGCATGGTGTCCAGGCGAATATTCTCGGCAGGCAACAGGGCGACCCCCAAGCCGCTCTCCACCGCCGCCATGATCACGCCGATATTCGGGCTGGTGACGGTTACCCGGAAGTCCCGACCGGCGCTCAACAACGCATCAAACATCAGGCGCCGCCACGCGCAGGGCTCGGCATACACGATCACATCCAACGCCAGTGCCGGGTCGATCTCATCGTCAATCCCGCTTACCCAATACAGGGGCATGTTCCAGGTCTGCACGGGGTCGGCGGCAAACACCGAGCTCACGCCGATGGCGACGTCGAGCAAGCCATCGTGCCAGCGTTCGGCGAGGGCATCGCCGTGGTCCACGGTGATGTCCATGTGCACATGCGGGCTGGCACGCCGCAACCGCCCCAGCGCGGCCGGCAAAGCCGAGACCGCCACGTCTTCCGAAAGGCCGACGCGCACGGTGCCCATTACCGTGCGCTCCTTGAGACGTGTCGCCACCGTCTCTCCCAGCGCCAGGATGCGCGTGGCGTAGCTGAGCAACAGTTCGCCCTCGGTGGTCGGCACCACCCCACGCCCGGTACGGCGCAAAAGCCGTTGCCCGAGCAGTTCTTCGAGCCGGCGAATCTGGGCGCTCAGCGCCGATTGCGCCCTGCCCGCTTGTTGCGCGGCGCCACTGAGGCTGCCGTGATGACACACCGCGACAAAGGTGCGCAGTAAATAGGGTTCGAAGGCATCGGATATCATGTTTGGCATAACTCTGAATCAACCGCTATCACCCTACCTTGATATCCACCGGATGACTACGCTGCCCAGCCTGTTCAACCAGTGAGTCAAACATCATGGATAACCCCCGCAACCCACGCATCGTATTGGCTGCTCGCCCCGACGGTCGCCCGAAAACCAGCGACTTTCGCCTCGAATACGCTGCGATACCCTCGCCTGCCGATGGCCAGGTGCTGCTGGAAAATCTCTACCTGTCCCTCGACCCGTACATGCGCTGGCGCATGAGCGACGCCAAGTCGTACGCCGAACCCGTCGGCATCGGTGAAGTGATGGTGGGCGGCACCGTGGCGCGTATCACGCACTCGCGTCACGCTGACTGGCACGAAGGTGACCTCGTGCTGGCCTACGCCGGCTGGCAGCGCTTTGCCGTGTCTGACGGGCACGACCTGCGCCGCCTGGACCCCAGCATCGCGCCCCTTACCACGGCCCTCGGCGTGCTAGGCATGCCGGGCTTCACGGCGTACGCCGGGCTGCTCAACATTGGCCAACCCAAATCCGGCGACACCGTGGTCGTCGCAGCCGCCAGCGGGGCCGTGGGCTCGGTGGTCGGCCAGATCGCTCGCCTGCACGGTGCCCGAGCCGTGGGCATTGCGGGTGGGGCGGACAAGTGTGCGTTTGTGAAAGACGAACTGGGTTTTGATGCGGTCATCGACCACCGCGCCCCAGACTTTGCCGAACAACTGGCCAGGGCATGCCCGAATGGCATCGACGTGTACTTCGAGAACGTCGCCGGGCCTGTCTGGGATGCCGTGCGGCCGCTGCTCAATGACTTTGCGCGGATTCCGGTGTGCGGGCTGATCGCCCACTACAACGATGGCGCCCTGCAGGAAGCCACCGCTGATCGCCTGCCAGCCACGATGCATGACATTCTCGCCAAGAGCCTGACCGTACGCGGGTTTATCCAAACCGAGTTCGCCGATCAACAACAGGACAGGTTCCTCAAAGAGGCCGCACAGTGGATCGCCGACGGCAAACTCAAATGGCGCGAAGACATTGTCGAGGGTCTGGAACAGGCGCCCGAAGCCTTTATCGGACTGCTGGAGGGGCGCAACTTCGGCAAGTTGATCGTGCGCCTCAATCCACAATAAACAATTTCGCCCCGACACGCGTCGAAGAGCGATGGCCTTCCATGTCATTGCCCACCTGGTAACTCATTCCGGCCGTCAGGGTGAACTGGCGGCCGTCTTCCAGCTCCGTGTGCAGCTCGCCTTCAAGGCACAACAGAATGTGCCCGCGCCAGCACCAATGATCCGCCAGGTAGCCGGGGGTGTATTCGACCATGCGCACGCGGGTCGTGCCGAAGTGACCGGTGCGCCATATGGCATTGCCCGTCACGCCAGGGTGAGAAACCGGTTCGACCGTGGACCAGTCGGTGGTGCCAAAGGGAACAGCGTTCAGATCCATGATGGGCTCAATGATGGTTGTGCAGGGCTTGAGGCTATCGGCCTGGAGCGGCAGCCGATAGACACAGATCAAGCGCTTTTGTGGGATACAGGTATCCTGCCTGCACGGCTCTCACGGATACGCTTATGCAGATCGACCCCACCTACGTCCTTTACGAAACCGAACACTGGCGGCTCAACCACCACCTGGCGTCCGCACTGCCCGGTTACCTGATGCTGGGCGCCAAGGCGCCAGCCCACTCCCTGGCCGACATGCCGGAAGCGGCGCTGACCGAGTTGGGCGGGTTGCTGGCAAAGACCCAGCGGGTGATGGAGGCGCAGCTGGAGCCGAAATGGCTGTATATCAGCCGCTATGGGCACATGCCGGGCTTCCCGCTGCATTTTCATTTCATCCCGGTGTATGACTGGGTGGAGGACGCGTTCTGGCGGGATGAGCGCTATCGGCGGCTGCAAGGTTTTGGCGCGCTGGGCCAGGCGCAGGCCTTGACCGATGGCGCGGAACTGACGCTGTTTGTGTGGCGGGAGTTTGGGGAAAGCCCTACGCCGCCGCCGGTTCAGGGAGAATCCGTGCAGCAGGTGATCGCGCGATTGCGCGCTGCGTTCAGACCGGAGTGAAAAGCCCAGCTTAAAACAGATCCCCTGTGGTATCAGCAGGTGAGGTGTTTGGTCATCGGGACACAGGCCAACTGCAAACCCGACGGCGAATGGTAAATCGCCTGCTCATCACCCACGTACCCACAGGCCCGATAGAAACTCGCCGCATTCAACGTCGCATCCAGCACCAGGGTTTCAATCGCCTGTTCCCGCGCAACGCTCTCCAGGTGATCGAGCATCGCCTTGCCATATCCGCGCCCGGTGAACCCAGGCAACACAAACAATGCGCCGACTTCGTTGTTGTCCGGATCAAGCATGCCGGTGGCCACCGGCTCTCCCTGCACCCACCCCAGGTAAAATGGTTTGTCCATCAGCGCGCTGTAGCCGTCTTCGGCTTTACCCCGCGTCCACAGCAGCATTTGCGCCTGCGTGTAGGCGCCGATGCACTGGCTGCGAATGGCCTGCAAACGGATGTCGAACGCCACTTGGGCATGTTCCTGGTTGGCGCGTTTGATCTCCAGCATGTGTATCTCCTTCCATGAAATCATCGTGCCATTAGCACACTTGTGCTAATCGACCCCTCCCCCCTGCGGCGCTATATTCCCCGGCACTTCCAGCGCTCCTCCGGCACCGTGCATTTCTTGCGCGTGGGCGCGTTGTGCGCTGGAAAAACCATAACAACCCCAAGGAAGAAGCACCATGAAACTGCAATCCTCCGTTACCCGCCTCACCCTGTTGGGCGCCCTGATCATCGGCGTCGCCGGCTGCAGCAACATCAAACCTACCGAAGATCACCTCAAGACGCTGTCGGAGACCAACCTGGGCGAACCGGTCAAGCGTATTTCCAATGTGCGCAGCGACTCGATGACCACCTACTACGTCGCCAGTGCCGCCTCCGGCGAGTACAACTGCTCAGTGCCCAGCGGTGCCAGCGGCGGCATGTTCGCCGTGGCCAGCTTTGGCATGATGAAGCCTGCGGCCTACTGCCAACCCAAAGGTGCACGCGGTAACCCACTGCAGGGCTTCACCCAGTAACTGTCTGCTGGCTCAGGGCGCGCAAGGTCCCGCGCAGTTCGGCGGGACGCACCGGCTTGGAGAGAATGGCGATCCGGCGGTCGTGCAAGGCGGCCTGGATTCTCTCCACGTCATGCCCGGTGAGAATCAGCGCAGGAACGGCCCAGCCACGTTGCTCGCGCAGCGCATCGATGCATTCGATACCAGTAGCGTGGTTGCCCAGGTCGTAGTCGGCGACGATGATGTCGCAGTCACTGACCAGAGCACGCCCCGAAGACTCCGCCTGCACCTCGCACCCCCAGCGCTCCAGCAGCGCCTGGGTGGCGAGCAGTACGTTATGGTCATCTTCCACCAGGCACACCTTCAACCCGGTCAAGAGCCCGGCCTGGCGCGTGTCGTCGCGCGGTGCCGTGGCACGTGGCGCAGAGGCCAGGGTCAAGCCATACAGGCTTACAGAAGTACCATGGCCCACCCGTGAGCGCAGGCCTACTTGCACCCCCATCAACTGCCCCAGGCGCTTGACGATGGACAGTCCAAGGCCGACGCCTTCGACGTCCTTGTCACGCAGGTGGCGCACTCGATAAAACTCCTCGAAGACCTTTGATAGATGCTCCTCGGCAATCCCCCGGCCCCGGTCATGAATCTCCACCGCCAAGCCGCCGTCGCGAATGCGCACGCCAATGAGCACAGGGCGGTGCGCACCGTATTTGAAGCAATTGGACAGCACGTTCTGCACCATGGTCGCCAACAGCGCCGGGTCGACCAGCACCCAGTGCGCGCAAGGCCGCAGGCGCAACTCCACCCCGGCCCAACGCGCGGCCTCGGCGTTCTGGCGCACCAGGTCGGCAAGGAACTCGCCCAGGTGCACCGCCTGGTATTTAGGCAGCAGGCGGCCGTTGTCGAGGGTGTAGAGGTCGAGAATCGAGCGGAACAATTGCGACACGTTCAGCAGCGAACGGTCGATGTTATCCACCAGGCGCCGCTCTTCATCGCCCAGCCGGGCTTCGCGCAGGCACGCGGTGAACAGGCCGATGGAGTGGATGGGTTGGCGCAAATCATGGCTGGCCTGGGCGAGGAAACGGGATTTTTCCAGGTTGGCGGCGATGGCCTGCTCGGATGCCTTGCGCGTGCGCTCCAGCAGGATATGCGCGTACACCGGGATCACCGTGCTGGTGATCATCAGCATCAGCACCATGAAAGGCTGCGCCTGCCACACCGGCGTGAGCCGATACACCACCAGCAGCGCCAGCAACGCCAATGCCGTGGCAATCGCCAGGTAGCGCGAGCCATAGCGCATGCCGTTGCCCAGGTTGACCCAGACCATCACCGCATACAGCGGCAATGCCGCTTCGCCGCCCACCACCATGCCAAACGAGGTGCCGGTGTAGTCGTGGAGCATCCCGAAGATCCGCCGCGCCGGGTAATGCCCGGGCCAACGTGCGATCACCTGGCGCAACGCGATGGAGGCGAGCAGGAACAGGACGATATACAGGATCACCGGCAGGTAGGTGTCCATCGACTGTCCGGGCAAAAAGCCCAGAGCGGTGATGTACACGACAGCGATGGTGGCCACCACAATGCGCAGGTTGGCCTGGTCGAGTTCGGAGTTGGTCTCAAGACTCATGGGTTACGTCCTTGTGCGGCAATCAACAAATCCGTCATGCGCCACAGGCAGGCCCTGAGCGCGGTGGTAAGGTAGCATGCAACGGCATAACCCTGCCCCAGGGAGGAGCACCCCATGACCGGCCGTATCATCATCGCCGATGACCACCCGATGTTCCGCGAAGGCATGCTGCGCACCGTGCAGCGCCTGCTACCGCACGCCCAGGTGCAGGAAGCCGGCGACCTCGACAGCGTGCTTGCGTTGATCCGCGAAGGCGGCGATATCGACACACTGATCCTCGACCTGCGCTTCCCCGGCCTGACCTGCATGAGCCAACTGGTCGAACTGCGCCAGCAATTACGGCGCACCACATTGATCGTGGTGTCGATGGTGGACGATCCGGCGTTGATCGACCAGGTGATGGCCCTGGGCGCGGACGGCTTCATCGGCAAGAACATCGCCCCCGACGAGATCGGCCAGGCGTTGCTGGCGATCCGCGACGGTGAAGTCCTGGTCAAGTTCGCCCCATCCGGCCTGTTGCCGCTGGACACCCACACCCTCACCGCCCGCCAGCAAGACGTGCTGCGCCTGATCGCCCAGGGCAAGACCAACAAGGAAATCGCCAAGGCCCTGGCTATCTCGCCGTTCACCGTGCGCATTCATGTGTCGTCGCTGTTGCGCACCCTGGATGTGCCCTCCCGGGCGGCGGCCGCGGTGAAGTATTCCGGGGAGTTCTAGGCGTTTTCATCACCGGGGCGGGTGAAGGAATAGCGGTCGATGTCAGTGCGCAGCGTCCAGCCCTGACCCTGCCAATAATGGGCGGCACGGGTGTTGGTCTTGAACACATCGAGGTGGCATTTGTGGATGCCCAGTTGCGCTAGCACGTCGAGGCAACGTTGCGTCAGCGCCTGCGCGATGCCTTGACGGCGATAGTCCGGCAGTACCAGCAAATGCTGCAGGTAACCACGGCGCCCATCGTGGCCGCACATCACGCAGGCGATCAACTGACCTTCGGCTTCGGCCACAAAACTCATGCCGGGGTTGCGTGCCAGGTAGCGCTCGGTGGCCTCACGGGAGTCGGCGTCGCGCAGGGAGATACCGGGGGTGTTTTGCATGAGGGCGAGAACGGCGTCGTAGTCGGCTGGGGTCATCACACGAAGGTTGAACATGGGCTGTGCCTGAGGTGAAGGGCCGATCAGATTGGCACACTTTTGTGACGCGCCCCAGCGCTCTGCATCCGATATTTATGCTCACTTCCCAGCTTAATAATATTTTATTTATAACCCCCCTCCCCCTAGCCTTGAAGTCATGCCAACGCTGAATCCAACTGCATTACGCAAGGACAGAGACATGACTGAAGCAATAACAAAAACAGACACCCTGGTGGTGGGCGCCGGTCAAGCTGGCGTGGCCATGAGCGAGCATCTGAGCAAGCAAGGCGTACCCCACTTGGTGCTGGAGCGCAGCCGTATTGCCGAGCGCTGGCGCACCGGGCGATGGGATTCGCTGGTGGCCAACGGGCCGGCCTGGCATGACCGGTTCCCCGGCCTGGAGTTCGACACGGTTGCCCCGGATGGCTTTGCGCCCAAGGAACGCGTGGCCGATTACTTTGAAGCCTATGCCCGCAAGTTCAATGCGCCGATCCGCACCGGCGTTGACGTGTTGTCGGTGGTCCGCAATGTCGGCCGCCCTGGCTTTACCGTGCACACCAGTGAAGGTGTGATCGAAGCCAACCGGGTAGTGGCGGCGACCGGGCCGTTCCAGAAGCCGGTGATCCCGGCCATCGCGCCCAACGACACCGCGCTGCACCAGATTCACTCCGCCGACTATCGCAACCCCGCGCAACTGCCAGCCGGCGCCGTGCTGGTGGTGGGGGCCGGTTCATCCGGCGTGCAGATTGCCGATGAATTGCAGCGCTCCGGGCGTCAGGTGTACCTCTCGGTCGGCGCCCACGACCGCCCGCCTCGCGCTTACCGCAACCGCGACTTCTGCTGGTGGCTGGGTGTACTGGGCGAGTGGGACCAGGCAGCCATGAAGCCCGGCCGCGAACACGTGACCATTGCGGTCAGCGGCGCACACGGCGGCAAAACCATCGACTTTCGCGAGCTGGCCCAGCAAGGCATGACCCTGGTCGGCCTGACCCAAGCGTTCAATGGCAACGTTGCCACGTTCCAGCCGAACCTGGTGGAAAACCTCGCACGCGGCGATGAAAACTACCTGGCCCTGCTGGATGCCGCCGATGCCTACATCGAGCGCAACGGCCTGGACCTGCCGCTGGAGCCCGAAGCCCGTCACGTGTTCCCCGACGCGGACTGCATCAAGAACCCGATCCTGGAACTGGACCTGGCCAAGGCCGGCGTCACCTCGATCATCTGGGCCACCGGTTTTGCGGTGGACTACAGCTGGTTGAATGTGGCGGCCTTCGACGCCGCCGGCAAGCCCCAGCACCAGCGCGGCGTGTCCAGCGAGGCCGGGATCTACTTCCTGGGCCTGCCGTGGCAGTCACGCCGTGGTTCGTCGTTTATCTGGGGGGTGTGGCACGACGCCAAGTACGTCGCCGACCACATCGCCATCCAGCGTCAATACCTTGAGTACCGCGAAGCCGCGCCGGTGGCTCGCCCCTCCCCTGTCAGCGCCTGATCACTTTATTGTCGGAGTTTTTTTGATGCCTACTCACACTCGTATCCGTATGTTCAACACCAAGGAAACCTACCCCAACCAGAGCCTGGACAACGACCTGTGCCAGGCCGTGCGCGCTGGCAATACCGTGTATGTACGCGGCCAGGTCGGCACCGATTTCGACGGCAACCTGATCGGCCTTGGCGACCCGCGTGCCCAGGCCGAGCAAGCGATGAAAAACGTCAAGCAACTGCTGGAGGAAGCCGGCAGCGACCTCAGCCATATCGTCAAGACCACCACCTACCTGATCGACCCGCGCTACCGCGAGCCGGTGTACCAGGAAGTCGGCAAGTGGCTCAAGGGCGTGTTCCCGATCTCCACCGGGCTGGTGGTGTCGGCCCTCGGCCAGCCGCAGTGGTTGATGGAAATCGATGTGATCGCCGTTATCCCCGAGTAAGGAGCCGCACATGACCTTTTCAATCGTCGGCCGGTGCGCCGAAACCGGCCAACTGGGCATTGCCATCAGCTCGTCGAGCATCGCCGTGGGCGCCCGTTGCCCGTGGCTGCGCCCAGGCGTGGGTGCGGTGTCGACCCAGAATATTACGCTGCCGGCCCTGGGCCCGGACGTGCTCGACTTGCTGGAACAAGGCCTGGCCCCCGCCGAGGCCATCGACACGGCACTGACCCGCAACGGCTACAGCCAGTACCGGCAACTCACGGCGATTGATCACCTGGGGCGTAGCGTGCATTTCAGCGGCAGTGAAACCCTCGGCACCCATAATGCGGTGTCGGGCGAACAGTGCGTGGCGGCGGGCAATATGCTTGCCGACCGTGCGGTGATCGAGGCCATGGTCAGCGCCTTCGAGCAAGGCGAAGGCCAGTTGGCGGACCGGTTGATGGCAGCCATGCACGCCGCCATTGCCGCCGGTGGCGAAGCGGGCCCGGTGCATTCCGCCGCGCTGGTGGTGGTGGGCGAACTGACCTGGCCGATCATCAATTTGCGGGTGGACTGGGCCGATGAACAACCGATCCGATCGCTGCAAAAACTTTGGGACGCTTACCGCCCGCAAGTGCAGGACTACATCGACCGCGCCCTCGCCCCGGACCGTTCGCCCGGCTACGGCGTAGCGGGAGACGACCGATGAGCAGCAGCCGCGAACTGCTGCAGACGCTGGTGGGGTTTGACACCACCAGTCGCGAGTCAAACCTGCAACTGATCGAGTTTGTACGCGATTACCTGGCCGGTTTCGGGGTATCCAGCGAGTTGGTCTACAACGAAGATCGCAGCAAGGCCAATTTGTTTGCCAGCGTGGGCCCGGTTGAGTTGCCGGGGATCGTGCTGTCGGGACACACCGATGTGGTACCGGTGGACGGCCAGCCCTGGACCGTACCGCCGTTCGAGCTGACCGAACGCGACGGCAAGCTGTTCGGCCGCGGCACCGCCGACATGAAGGGTTATATCGCCTGCGTGTTGGCACTGGTGCCGGCGTTGGTCGCGGCGCCGCTGCGGATGCCGGTGCACATCGCACTGTCCTATGACGAAGAAGTCGGTTGCCTGGGCGTGCGTTCGTTACTCAAGGTGCTTGAAGAACGGCCAGTGAAACCCATGCTGTGCATCATCGGCGAACCCACCGAACTCAAGCCGGTGCTTGGCCACAAGGGCAAACTGGCGATGCGCTGCGACGTGCATGGCGAAGCGTGTCATTCGGCCTATGCGCCGTATGGGGTGAATGCGATCGAACACGCCGCCGAGTTGATCGGCGAGCTGGGACGGATCGGCCAGCGCCTGCGAGAGACACAGGATGCGCGCTTTGATCCACCGTTCAGCACGGTCCAGACCGGGGTGATCAGCGGCGGCAAGGCGTTGAATATCGTGCCGGCGGATTGCCGGTTTGATTTTGAAGTGCGTGCGTTGCCGTCGCAGGATCCAGCCGAAGTGGCTGACGAACTGAAGGCCTACGCCGAGCAACAAGTGTTGCCGCGCATGCAGGCGGTGAGCGCGCAGAGTGCGATTCGCTTTACCGAGTTGTCGGCGTACCCCGGGTTGGTCACCGATGAGCGCAGCCAGGCGGCGGAGTTGATCGCCGCGTTTTCCGGCTCGCGGGCGTTCGGTACGGTAGCGTTTGGGACCGAGGGTGGGTTGTTCGACGCCGTGGGCATTCCCACGGTGGTGTGCGGGCCGGGGAGCATGGACCAGGGGCATAAGCCGGATGAGTTTGTGAGCCTGGAACAACTGGCGGGGTGTGACGCGATGCTGGGGCGGATGCTGGACTCGATTCGCGCGTAGATCACCGTTCCCCTGTAGGAGCCGGCTCCTACAGGGGATTTTTTTCACCCGAGCAGGCGGGCGAGTTCTTCGCGGCAGTAGTCGACGAAGAGCTGCACCGGTTTGGTCAGCGGCGCCCGCCGTAACCATACCGCTGACAAGCCTGAGCCGGTCACCGTCTCCGCCAGCGGCACACACGCCACCTTTTGCCCATCATAGGTGTACTCAGTGAACGGCTTGGTCACCAGAATCGAAAAGCCGAACCCCCGCCCCACCATGCCCCGCACCATCTCGATCGACGGCGAGCTGAACACGATATTCGGCGTCAGCCCGCGCTCTTCAAAGATGCTCACGAAGTAGGTCCGGCTGGGCAGCACGTCCAGCAGAATCATCGGTTCCAGCACCAGGTCTGCCAGCGACACCTTGGCTTGTTGCGCAAAGCGATGATCGGCCGGCAACAGCGCATAAGGTTGCTGCGGCGGCATCAACGGCGTGGTCTCGATGGTGGCGCCCAAGTCGTGCTCGAACAGCATGGCCACATCGATGCTGCCCGCCGTCAGCGCTTGCACCAGCTCCTGCTGTTCGCCATCACGAATACGGATCTCCACCCCCGGCCAACGCGCCTTGAAACCGGCGATCAGGCGCGGCAGGTAGAGTGGCGCCACGGTTTCAAAGCAGCCGATATCGATCTGCCCGGCCACCACATCATTGTCCGCCAGGGCGTTCTGCTCGAACTCATGGGCCACCCGCAGCAGTTCCAGCGCTTTGCGATAAAACCGCGCGCCGCTGGGGGTGAGCGACACGCCCTGGGCGTGATGACGGATAAACAACTGCACGCCAAAGCTGTCTTCGAGCTGCTTGATCGCCGTGGACACCGACGGCTGCGCGATATACAGCTTGCGCGACGCCTCGGCGACACTGCCGCACTCGGCCGTGGTGACGAAATATCTGAGTTGGCGCAGGTTATAGGCAGCCATCGGGACCTCCAAAAACGTGGGACTTCGCCCGCAAAACAGGTGTAGGCAACATACCGGAGCGCGGCAAGGCGCGAGCTATATTTTTTAAGGTCTATAGCAACAAACTTACTAATTTACCTCCCCGCGCCCATTGCAGATCATCACACCAACAACAAAGCGCCACGCCGGTGGCGCACAGCGAAGTACGTCAACGTACTCACCTTGCCTTGGAGCTCGTCATGGTTACCACTGCAACATCCTCCGCCCCGCTTATCGAAAAACACACGATTGGATACGTGCCCCCGGAAGATCGCCATGGAAAGGTAAGAGACCTGTTCACCCTGTGGTTCGGCGGCAACATCGCGCCGTTGCCCATCGTCACGGGCGCACTGGGTGTGCAACTGTTTCACCTCAACCTGGTGTGGGGCATCGTCGCCATTCTTGTCGGCCACCTGGTCGGCGGCGTGCTGATGGCGCTGCACTCGGCCCAGGGCCCGCAGATGGGCATTCCGCAAATGATCCAGAGCCGCGCCCAGTTCGGCTCCCTCGGCGCCTTGCTGGTGGTGGTGATCGCCGGCGTCATGTACATCGGTTTTTTTGCCTCCAACATCGTGCTCGCGGGTAAATCCCTGCACGGTGTGGTCGACGTCGTGCCCGTACCGGTAGGCATCGTGATCGGTGCGATCGGTTCCGGGATCATCGGCATCATCGGCTACCGCTTCATCCACGTGCTCAACCGCATCGGCACCTGGGTGCTGGGCGCCGGGATCGTGCTGGGGTTCGGCTACATCTTCACCCACCTGCAGACCACGGACTTCCTGACGCGCGGTGAATTCAACATCGCAGGCGTGCTGGCGACCGTGTCCCTGGCGGCGTTGTGGCAGATCGCATTCGCGCCCTACGTCTCCGACTACTCGCGCTACCTGCCGGCCGATGTACCGGTTGCCTCCACCTTCTGGACCACCTACCTCGGCTCGGCGCTGGGCTCCAGTCTGTCGTTCATCTTTGGCGCCGTTGCCGTCCTCGCCACCCCGATCGGCATGGACACCATGGACGCGGTCAAACTCGCCACTGGCGCCATCGGCCCGTTGATGCTGGTGTTGTTCCTGCTCAGCGTGATCAGCCACAACGCCCTCAACCTGTATGGCGCCGTGCTGTCGATCATCACCCTGGTGCAGACCTTTGCGTACCGCTGGATTCCCACGGCAAAAAGCCGTGCATTGATCTCGATCCTGGTGCTGGCAGCCTGCGCGATTGCGGCGGTGTTCGCCTCGAAAGACTTCATCGGCCACTTCGTCGACATGGTGCTGGTGTTGCTGGTGGTCCTGGTGCCGTGGACGGCGATCAACCTGATCGACTTCTACGCCATCCATAAGGGCAAGTACGACATTGCCTCGATCTTCCGCGTGGACGGCGGGATCTACGGCCGGTACAACCCGCAGGCGTTGTTGGCATATGGGATTGGGATTGTGGTGCAGATTCCGTTCATGAACACGCCCCTGTACGTGGGGCCGATTTCGGAACACATCAACGGCGCGGATTTGTCTTGGGTGGTGGGGTTGGTGGTGACGTCGCCGTTGTACTTCTGGTTGGCGAGTCGGGACAGTGCGTATAAGCGGCGGATGGATGGGGGGAAGTTGGTGGGAGGGGTTTGAGGCGCCCGCCTGCTGCTTTTAGAGCGTGATTGGAGAAACCACCCATACGCCGGCTTTAGGGCCGGGGCATGGGTGGTTTTTGCTGTTGCAATGAGGTAGAGGGTTTGTGTGTGACGTTGGTCTTGACCCTGTGGGCTGAATGGACACTAATGCGACAGCCAATAACATGATTTAAAAGGATTTAGTGATGAGCCTTATTGATGATTTAAAGCGTCAATACCCCGGAGCCACTGCCTGGCCATTTGGTGATACTCCAGAAATGGCGGATGAGTTGGCCGACCGTGTCGCTAAAGGAATAAAAACAGCCACCTGCTGTTCACTGTCATCCTTCAAGGCAGAAGATGAATCAACCACTGTTGGCAGTTACAGCATTATCCTTAACAGCAGGAACGAACCTGTCTGTGTGGTTCGAGTTATTTCGATGCAAATCATTCGTTACTGCGACGTCGATCAAGCGTTCGCACGGAAGGAAGGCGAAGGGGATCTCAGCCTCAGGTACTGGAGGCAGGGCCATAAAGATTTTTTCCAAAGAGAGGGCTCGTTCGATGAGGCAATGGAACTTGTGGCGGAAGAATTTGAGTTGGTGGACGTGCTGTAAACGATAAGGCTTACTTGCCAACCCAACTGATGGCGGTGGGTCAGGCAAAAAAGTAGCCGCAATACCGGCGCCATCGCAGCCTCGCTAAAGCTCGACATCTCCTACAGGGAATACCGTTTCAGTGCCTGGCGTGTGATGTTTGTCTATCATGTGGCCTTTCGCTCAACGCCCCAGGAAACGCCCATGCCCACCCTCACCTTCCGCAACGCCCTCCCCGCCGACGCCGCCCGTTGCTTTGAAATCGAAACCACCGCCTACGAAGGCGACGAAGCCGCGACCCTGGAGAAGATCGCCACGCGTATTGCGCAGTACCCGCAAGGCTTTCTGATCCTGGAGGCGGATGACGCGGTGGTGGGTTTCATCAACTGCGGTTGCGCCCACAAGGTGGTGATGTCCGACGAGGCGTTCAAGGAGTTGGTGGGCCATTCGGCCGATGCGCCGAACGTGGTGATCATGTCGGTGGTGGTCGACCCGGCGCATCAGGGCAAGGGTTACTCCAAGCTGCTGATGACCGAATTTGTGCAGCGCATGCGGGCGATGGGCAAGCAGACGATTCACTTGATGTGCAAGCAGCACCACGTGCCGCTGTATGAGCGCATGGGGTACCAGTACGTGCAGCCGTCGCCGTCGGATCACGGTGGCATGGCGTGGCATGAGATGGAGATGGCGCTCTAGCAATGAACACACCGCGCATCGACATCAGCGACCAACCCAACCCCGACGCCGAGCGCATCTTGGGCAGCGGTCTCGCGGCCTTCAATAAAGCCATCACCGGCTACAACGACCGGTGCCTGCTGACGGTGCTGATCAAGGACCCCGACACCCGGCAGGTCCTCGGCGGCATCACCGGTAAAACCACGTTGGGCACGGCGTTCCTCGACCTGTTCCACCTGCCCGATTCATTACGGGGCACGGGGCTCGGCAGTCAGTTACTGCAAGCCTTCGAAGATGAAGCCCGGCGTCGGGGTTGCACAAACGCGGTGCTGTACACCCTGAGTTTCCAGGCACCTGGGTTTTACGAGAAGCACGGCTGGGTACGCTTCGGCGAGATCCCGTGCGAGCCCGAAGGCAGCAGCCGGGTATTTCTGTCCAAGGTGCTGTGACGTTCAGGGTTTTGCCAAACAACCCAGCAGCCGCCCCCCTCTGCGCCGCGCCATTCTCCGCCGCTTGCGAATGTTGCCAGTGCGGGCTTGCCGCAGTAGGGTTTACCCCTGCCCAATGTCCAGGAGCCCAGCATGAGCTTTTTTTCCGACCCCGATGCCGTCGCCCGTTACGCCGAGGGGCCCGTGCGCCTGGTGCCGGGTTTCGATGGGCTGCAACGCATGACCACCCTGCTGCTGCGCGAACGCGTGCCGGTCACGGGCAAGGTGCTGGTGTTGGGCGCGGGCGGTGGCCTGGAGTTGAAGCGCTTTGCCGACGCGGAACCGGGCTGGCGTTTTGTGGGGGTAGACCCATCGGCCGAGATGCTGAAGCTGGCAGAGGCCACCTTGGGTCCGTTGAATGCGCGAACTCAATTGCACGAAGGCTATATCGACACCGCCCCGCTGGGACCTTTCGACGGCGCCACCTGCCTGCTGACCTTGCACTTCATCCCAGCCGAACAGCGCCTGCAAACCCTCAAGGCATTGTGGTTACGCCTGTTACCGGGCGCGCCGCTGATGGTGGCGCATCACAGCTTCCCGCAGGCGGCGGACGATAAGGCCCGCTGGCTGAAGCGCTACGCCGCGTTTGCGGTGGATTCGGGCGTGCCAGCAGCAGATGCCGAGCGGGCGATTGCGGCGATCAGTGAGAAATTGCCGGTGCTGTCACCCGAGGCTGATCAAGCCCTGATGACAGAAGCCGGGTTCGAGGGTGTCGAGTTGTTCTACGCCGGCTTCAGCTTTAGAGGCTGGGTAGGCTACAAACCGCGCTAGCGGCTCTACCAACTCCCGGACGCCCCGCCGCCGCCACTGGAACCACCGCCACCGGAGGAGCTGGAGCTGCTGGAACTGGAGCTGCTGGATCCCGAGCTCGACCCATCGCTCGACCCAGAGCCACCGCCGGTCTTGCCAAAGATGAACAGCGCCGCAAACGAGGCAATCGGGAACGCGTACAGCCAGCCGTCACGGCCGAATTCTATCAACACCCCCGCTGCCACATACACCCCCACCGCTGCCGACAGCCGCGCGACAAACCCCACGCGACTTTGCTTCCAGGCGGCCTTCATGATCACCAGCAGCACCAGGTACAAACCCAGCACCACCAGCGCACCCAGCGGAAATACCAGCCAATGGATGAAGTTGACGTCGGCGTACTGACGATCAATCACCACCAACACAAGGATGTACGCCAGCAGCCCGACGACGCAGTAAAACACCGAGCGTGCCATCCACAATGCGCCGAAGGTTGCGCCACCGATGAGCAGGGTCAACGGCATCACCAGCAAGAACACCAGCCAGTCGCGCCCTCCGCCCAGGATCGCGAGCAGCACGGTGGCCGCCACCGTTGCAATCAAGGCGCGGCGCCAGTGCAGCTTGCCGGCACTGATCAGCACACCGCCAACCGCGCCGATGACAAACGCCAGCAGTATTGCAATGAACTGGGGATTGATCCCCCGCCCCGCGATCTTGGGCAGATCACCACCGTCTACCAGCACCACCAGGTCGTTCACGCCCTGGGACACACCGCCCGCGAAATCCCCTTGGCGAAACGCCGGCGTGATGTGTTCTTCGATAATGCGATGGGCCAGCAAATCCGTGACCGTGCCTTCCAGGCCATAGCCGACTTCGATGCGCACCTTGCGGTCCTCCTTGGCCACCACCAGCAGGATGCCGTCATTGATGTCCTTGCGGCCCAGCTTCCAGGCGCGGAACAGCTGGTTGGCGTAATCCTCGATGCTCGCGCCGCCGGTGGTGGGCACCAGCAGCACGGCCACTTGCGAACCTTTGCGCTGTTCGAGGTCGGCGAGCTGGTTTTTCAGACGGGTGGTGGTGGCGGCATCCAGGGTGTTGGTGAGGTCGATCACCCGCTGGTCAAGGGCCACGCCGATGGGCGAAGTGCCTGCCTGGGCGTTGCCCAGCAGGCCAAAGACCACCAGCGCTACCAGGCTCAACACGGATTGCCGCAAAATCGCCATCATGCTTTGTTACCTGAAATTTCTTCCTGAAGGCGGCGACTTTACCTTAACGGCGCTATAACGCGTGACCCCACGGCTGTGACTATCTAAACTCCCTGCAGTCATAGCAATACGCCACAACCGAGAAAAACCATGGACTTACTCCACCGTAACAATGTCAGCGTGATGGGCAACGGGACCTCGACCCTGGTGTTTTCCCACGGGTTCGGCTGCAACCAGGCCATGTGGAACTACCTGGCGCCGCATTTCCTGGAACGCTTTCGCGTGGTGATGTACGACCTGGTGGGCGCGGGGCTGTCAGACTTGGGCGCCTTCGACAAGGCCAAGTACGGCACGCTGGAAGGCTACGCCCGTGATCTCAATGAAATCATCGAGGCCTACGCCGTCGGCCCGGTGATCCTGGTGGGGCATTCGGTCAGCGCAATGATCGGCGCCCTCGCCGACCGCCTGGCCCCCGGCCGCATCAGTGCCCATGTGATGATCGGGCCATCGCCGCGCTATATCGATGAAGACGGCTACATCGGCGGCTTCAAACGCGGCGATATCGAGGACCTGCTCGACACCCTCGACAGCAACTACCTCGGCTGGTCCAGCGCCATGGCCCCGGTGATCATGGGCGCACCGGATCAACCGGCGCTGGGCGAAGCGTTGACCGAGAGTTTCTGCCGCACTGAACCTGAGATCGCCAAGCAATTCGCGCGGGTGACGTTCATGTCGGACAACCGCCAGGACGTGATCGGCCTGGCCACCCCGGTGTTGATCCTGCAATCCACCGATGACCTGATCGCCCCCGTCGCCGTAGGCGAATACCTGCACAGCGTGCTGTCCCATAGCCGCTATTGCCTGGTGGAGAACATCGGCCATTGCCCGCACATGAGCGCGCCACAGGCCTGCGCAGCAGCCATGGACGATTTCCTGGCACCCTGGGCGGTTGCGCGTGCCAGCTGACCTATTCGACAGCGCGGCCTGCGCCCTGGCCGTCACCGCGCCAGATGGCATGATCCTGCAAGCCAACGCGCGCTTCAGCGAGTGGCTGGGGTTCAGCAACACCGAGCTGTGCGGCAAGCGTTTCCAGGATTTACTGACCATGGGCGGACGCATCTTCCACCAGACTCACCTGGCCCCGATGTTGCGCATGCATGGCAGCGTCACCGAAGTGAAGCTCGACATGTTGCACCGCGACGGCCACAAGGTCACCATACTGCTCAACGGCATCCAGCGTGAACAGGCCGACAGCGTGGTGTACGACCTGGCATTGTTCGGCACCACCGACCGCGACAAGTACGAACGCGAGCTGCTCAACGCCCGCAACTTGGCCGAAGCGTTGTTGCAGGAAAAAACCGCCACCGAACTGGCCCTGAAGCAGGCTCAGGCCGAGCTGCGCGAGGCCTACGCCGTTTCCCAACGCCGCGCGCTGTTCGCTGAACAGATGGTAGCGATTGTCAGCCACGACCTGAAAAACCCGCTCACGGCGATTCGCATGGCCTCCGACTTTCTCAGCCGCAGCGAACGCACGCCCAAGGAGCGCCAGTTGCTGGGGCATATCGGCCAGTCATCCGAACGCGCCCAACGCATGATCGCCGACCTGCTGGACTTTACCCAGGCCCGGGTCGGCCAGGGCATCAGCATCAAGGCGGCCCCCCTGGATCTGCACAGCGTGATCCATCGCGCCGTGGATGAACTGCGCGTGGCGTTCCACAAGGCGACGCTGGAGCATCACAGCGAAGGCCAAGGCGACGCGAGCCTGGACGCCGACCGTGTGCAGCAGATCATTGGCAACCTGGTGGCCAACAGCGTGGCCTATGGCGACCTGCAGCGGCCGATCACGGTCACGTCACGGCTGTGCGATGGCGCGTGTGAAGTGTCCGTGCACAACTACGGCGAACCGATTCCCGAAAGCTTGCTGGCCGGGCTGTTCGAACCCATGACCCGTGGCACCGACCAAGGCAGCGATGTGCGCAGCGTGGGCCTGGGCCTGTACATCGTGCGCGAGTTGGCCAGGGTGCATGGCGGGGATGTGGCGGTGAAGTCCTGTGCGGTGGGCGGTACCACCTTTACGGTGACGTTTCAGGGCAAATAAGCACTGCCCTGCAGCACCGGCTCCACGCGCCCGGTCAACACCACCCCGCCCTGCCCGTCCCAGTGCACGGTCACTGTGCCGCCATCGCACTGCACCTGCACGGTGGCATCCAGCAATCCTCGCCGGATCCCATTGACCACGGCCCCGCAGCAGCACGAGCCAGACCCCAACGGCACGCCGCCGCCGCGCTCCCAGATGCGTAGGCGGATATGGCCACGATCAAGTACCTGCACGAAATGCACATTGGTCTTGGCCGGGAACAGCGGGTGCGTTTCCAGCGCAGGCCCCACGGCCGCCACGTCGACAGCCGCAATGTCATCGACAAAAAACGTGCAATGTGGGTTGCCCATGCTGCACGCCGCCGGGTTGCCCTCGATGGGCAAGGTGCGCGTGTCCACGGCCTCGGCCAGCGGTACCGCCGACCAGTCCAGCGACGGTTCGCCCATGTTCACCGAGACGTGTTGCCCCGGCGCACGTACACAGGTCAGCAAGCCCCGGTCGGTTCGCAACACCACCGACGCCGTGCCGGTTTCATGCATCAAACGGTCGGCCACGCCACGGGTGGCGCTGCCGCAGGTGGCCAGCGGCGTGCCGTTGGGGTTCCAGAACTTGACGCGCGCGGCGGCATCGTCACAGTCGAGCACCACGGCCAGTTGGTTGAAGCCGATCCCGGTATGACGATCGCCCAGCTGGCGGGCGACCTTCGCGGTGATGGGATCATCCAGGCCACGGCGATCAACGATGATGAAATCGTCGCCATGGGCATGCATTTTCACGAACGGCAGAAGCATCGGGTGTCCTGTGGTCGACCTGTGGGGGCACTGAAGGATACCCTGACTGGCCCAATTTCATGAGACCTCTCCATGCTCATTGTCTTCAGCGGACTGCCCGGCACTGGCAAGACCACCATCGCCCGCGAACTGGCGCGCCAGACCGGCGCGGTTTACCTGCGTATCGACGTGATCGAACAGGCGATCCGCAAGGCCGGCGTACTGGCCGGCGATGTGGGTGCCAGCGGCTACGGCGTAGCGAATGCGCTGGCGTTGAGCAATCTGCAGGTGGGGCACACCGTGGTGGCGGACTGCGTGAACCCGGTCAGGGAAAGCCGAGAGGCGTGGAAGGCCGTCGCTGCGGCGGCAAAGGTGGTGTTGCTGGATATCCTGGTGACCTGCTCAGACCGGGAGGAACATCAACGACGGGTAGAAACCCGAACAGGCGACATTCCCGGCCTGATTCCACCCACCTGGCAGTCCGTTCTCGCACACGAATATGAAGCGTGGGAGAGCGGGCCCCTAGAGATCGACACTGCCCTCATGACGCCGGAGCAGGCGGTAACTGTGGTGAGCAGGCTTGCCCGCTCACCCCGGTAATCTCGCCCTCTTGCGCCTCAAAGCACACTCCCCATCGCCTTCATCAACACCAGATCGCGCGCGTAGATATCCGGCGCATACACCAAGCCGCCCTGGCGGTCGACCTCCACCGTCCAGTAGCCCAGCAGCACCGGCACCGGCGTGGCCAGCCTGAATTCATGGGTTACGCCGGTGGCCAGCAGTTCATCGGTGCGGGCGCGTTCGGCCGGGCTCACCAGCAGATCCCGCAGCAACAAAGGTTGTTCAACCCTGACACAGCCTGAGCTGAATGCCCGCGGCCCCTTGGTGAACAGTGGCTGGCTCGGCGTGTCGTGCAGGTACACCGAGTACGGGTTGGGGAAGCGCATCACGATCTTGCCCAGCGGGTTGCGGGGGCCGGCTTCCTGGCGCAGCAGGATATTGCCGGGGCGCGCCCAGTCGATCTGTTCCGGCGCCAGCGGGTGGCCTTCGGCGTCGAGCACTTGCAGGTTCTGCTGGCGCAGGTATTCGGGGTTGAGGCGGATCGCCGGGAGTTTATCCTCGCGCATGATGGTGGGCGGGATGGTCCAGGTCGGGTTGAGGGTCAGCCGGGTGATGCGCGATTTCAGCAGCGGCGTCTGGCGTTCGGCGCGACCGACTTGCAGGCGGGTTTGCCACACGGGAATGCCGCTCTGGTACACGCTCAATTGCGCGGCGGCGACGTTGACCAGCACACCTTCGGGCTCCAGGTCCTGGGCCAGCCAGCGGAAGCGCTCAAGGTTGATGCGCAGTTGTTCGCGACGCACGGCCGGGCTGATGTTGAGTTCGGCCACGGTACCGGCGCCGATCACGCCATCGGCCTGCAGCGAATGGCTGAGCTGGAACGCCTTGACCGCCTTGACCAGGTCGTCGCGGTATTGCTTGCCGCTGGGCGCCTTGGCCAGGTAGCCGCCACTGATCAGGCGCCGCGCCAGCTCCGGAACGCGCGGGTCTTCCATGCCGGGACGCAGCAGCGGGCCCGTGGCGACCGGGTCCCAATGCGGCAACGGCTGCTGGCGCACGGTGGAATAGGCATTGCGCAGGCTGCGGTACAAATCGGCGCTGGGCCGGGCCTGGTCGAACGCTTGGGCCATGTCTTGCAGGCCCGTGGCGGCAAAGGCCAGCACGTCAATGCTGGGGTCGCGGGTCGGCGGCTGGGAATGCCACAGCGGTTCGAAGCGCGATTGCTCCAGGCGCCCGTAGTGCAAATCCTGCAGGGCTTGCAGGTAGTGCTGGCTGGTGTCGATATCGCTGCACAGCACGTTGGCCGTGGCATCCGCTGCAGGCAGGCTATAGTGGGTGGGGTCCAGGCCGTCATCGGCCAGCAGCAACAACTGAGATTGCAGGGCTTGGCGACGCTCGTCGGCGGACCACAACGGCACATTACCCTGCTGTTGGTAGAAAGCTTGCAGGCGCAGTTGGGCGGCGGCGTCGATCTGCGGCGCCAGACCGGGGCAGACACTGGGCAGTTGCGCCAGGGCCTGTTGGACCGGCGCCAGATCGACCGGCGCCGGCGTTGTGACCGGCAACGGCTCGACCGGCAGCGCGTCGGCTGTCGCGACCAATGGTGCAACGAGCAGGCAAATGCTCAAGTAACATGCGTGTTTTTTGAACAATTGACTTTGCTCCAATCCACAGTGGGGGGATGTACTGTAGATGCTGACTTTTATGTGCCGGCTCGGGATGACCACCCTGGGCTTGATCACCGTGAGCCTGGCCGCTTTGAGCACGACTGCGCTCGCCGCCAATGGCACTCCTCCTTCCTTGTATAGCAGCCTGGCGCGCTCGGCTCCAGAACTCAATCCCACTGTACTCAAAAGCGCCCTGAACGCGGTGCAGTGCGCAGTCAATAATGGCGAGGAACGTTCCGAGCGCCTAGCGGTTATTGACTACTCCCAGCCTTCGACCGCCCGTCGGCTGTGGATCTTCGATTTGCGCAAGAAGACCCTGGTGCTGCGCGACCTGGTTGCCCATGGCGCCAAGTCCGGGGAAAACTTCGCCACCCAGTTCTCCAACCTCGAAGGCAGCCACCAGTCCAGCCTGGGCCTGTTCCGCACCCAGGAAAGTTACCTGGGCACCCACGGCTACTCGCTGCGCATGGATGGCCTGGAGCCGGGTTTCAATGACCTGGCCCGCGACCGCGCCATCGTCATCCACGCCGCCGACTACGTGAGCCCCCTGTGGAGCAAGCGCGAAGGCCGTATCGGCCGCAGCCAGGGTTGCCCGGCCGTGCGCCCGCAGGTGGCGCGCCAAGTGGTGGACAAGCTCAAGGATGGGCAGTTCATGTTTTCCTGGTATCCCGACCAACGTTGGCTGAAGTCCTCGACGTACCTCAATTGCAAACCCCAGCAGGTGGCGAGTAGTCGTACAATCCGTGGCGGATAGCCTGTCCCCATCGATAAAAAAAGAGAGCCACACATGCTTCTACACCACTCCACCTGGATCGAGATCGGCCAGTTCCTGGAACGCAGCCGCACGGTGGTGATTCCCATCGGTTCCAATGAACAGCACGGCCCCACCGGCCTGCTGGGCACCGACTGGATGTGCCCGGAAATCATCGCCCATGCGGCGCAGAAGAACGCCGACATCCTGATCGGCCCGACCTTCAATATCGGCATGGCCCAGCATCACTTGGGTTTTCCCGGCACCATTTCCCTGCGCCCTTCCACCTTCATCGCTGCGATTGGCGATTGGGTGCGCTCACTGGCGGGGCATGGTTTCGAGAAGATTCTGTTTCTGAACGGCCACGGCGGCAATATCGCCACCATCGAAGCAGCGTTCTCGGAGCTGTACGCCGAGGCCAGCTTCGCCCGCCGCCCTGCCGGGTTCGCGCTGAAACTGGTGAACTGGTGGGACCTGGAAGGCGTGAGCGACCTGGCCCAACGCCAATTCCCGGTGGGCCATGGCAGCCATGCCACCCCATCGGAGATTGCGGTGACACAGTGGGCGTACCCAGACTCGATCAAGACTGCCGACTACTCACCACAAATCGCCAACACCGGGCCGATCCGCGAAGCGCTGGACTTCCGCGCACGCTTCCCCGACGGACGCATGGGCTCGGACCCGGCGCTGGCGACAGTAGAGAAAGGTGGAGAGTTAGTGGCGTTGGCGGCGCAAGGGTTGGTCAAGACAGTCAACGCGTTCAGTAACGAAGCCAAACCATGAGCCCTACGTGAATCAAAAAAAGTGGGAGGGGCTTGCCTGCGAATACCCTAGGTATGTACACAACCCCGTAGCAACAAACCTAACCACGATGCGAAGCGAGCCGCTCTTGATCTAGCTTTTGATTTTGATCTCAGGCGCCCCGTCAAACACGCTGGCCGGAATTCGACAGGGATTTGGGGAGTAAACCGGCAGGGATGCCGGTTTAGCCGCCCCGCGCCATGGATGGCGCGTGGCGGCGGCCCCCCAAATACCTGTCGGATTACGGGCACACCGAGCCTAGGCGAGGTGCCGAGTGTTGGGGCAAGAGCCCTTTGGTTACTTTGGGGCTTTTCCAAAGTGACCCGCCGTAAGGGCGGAACCCATAGCAGCCGTTACCCAAATAACGGATATGTACTCGGTCTGATCCAACATCCAGGTCGGCTGTCAGGCCGCCTTCGCAGGCAAGCCAGCTCCCACATTTTGGATCGCGGGGCGACAGTTAGATTGTGGTCGGCTGTCAGGCCGCCTTCGCAGGCAAGCCAGCTCCCACATTTGGATCGTGGGGTTACCGTTAGATTGTGGTCGGCTGTTAGGCCGCTTTCGCAGGCAAGCCAGCTCCCACATTTGGATCGCGGGGTGACAGTTAGATTGTGGTCGGCTGTTAGGCCGCTTTCGCAGGCAAGCCAGCTCCCACATTTGGATCGTGGGGTGACAGTTAGATTGTGGTCGGCTGTTAGGCCGCTTTCGCAGGCAAGCCAGCTCCCACATTTTTGGATCGTGGGGGTGACAGTTAGATTGTGGTCGGCTGTCAGGCCGCTTTCGCAGGCAAGCCAGCTCCCACATTTTTGGATCGTGGGGGGACAGTTAGATTGTGGTCGGATGTCAGGCCGCAATCGCAGGCAAGCCAGCTCCCACATTTTTGGATCGTGGGGTGACAGTTAGATAGCGGTCGGGTGTCAGGCCGCAATCGCAGGCAAGCCAACTCCCACATTTTTGAATCGTGGGGTGACAGTTAGATAGCGGTCGGCTGCCAGGCCGCCAGCGCAAGCCAGCCCCCACCCACATCAGCTATGCACGCCCCGGCGTTATTTGCACTCTTGCGCCGCCAACTCCAACCGCGATGGCGTGATCGTCGACGCCAGCGGCTTGCGCTCATACAGAAACACCTTGCCGCCGTCCTGGGACTTGTAGGCCTCCAGCACATCATCGGCAGCAATCTTACTGGTCAACACCACCTTGGCGTGACGCGAGTTCTGCGTGACGGTCGAGGTAATCCCATGCTTTTCCAGCTTGGGCAATACACACTGCACATAGGCCTCAGGCCCCTTGCTGGTTTGCAAGGTAAGGGTTGGGGCGTTGGGGGCGGTGACACAACCGGCCAGCAACAAGGAAGCTAGGGCCAAGGCCGGGACGAAAAGAGCGCGCATGAAAAATTCCTGACTACAAAAATAAAGGTTCATATCAACCGGCACGGACCAAAGACTTGAGCGACGCATCAAACTGCTTCAAGGCATCGAGCTGCACATCACGCTGCTGCTCGATCTGCGCGGCAATCTCCGGCGCGGCTTTGTCATGCACCCACACCGACGGCACCTGCTTGTGCATCGAGCCTTCGGCCTTGGCGATGTACTGCAGGTTCGCGTCATAGAACCGCGCAACAAAGCGTGCCTCGACCACATCATTACGCGGGGTCAGCAGTTGGTTGTGGGTATCGAGCATCACCACCACATCCGGGTGAGCCTGCACCAACGCATCCAGGTTGTCGTAGACAGTCACCGACAAAAAGGTGCCTTGCAACGAGCTCATCAACCAGTCGATGGCCAGCTCTGGGTCGGAACTGTTGACGAACGCCTGGCGGATACGCCCGTCGAGGGCATCCTTGGCACCATTCAAGGCCATGTCGTGGTAGCGTTCAAGGTAGCCGAGGTTGTCGCGGGTGTTGTCGCTCAGCAAGACACCCACCGACTGTGCGTGCTGCAGGGATTCTACGCTAGCGCCGATAGGTAGCAAATGGCCCGTACGCAGATCGTCTGCGAGTGCCGCGTTGTTGATAGCCACGGTGCCCAGCATCAAAGCCATCAACGCCAGCTGAATAAACGTCCTCATCGCGCATTTCCTTGAACAGCGTCTCGATGGGGCTGATTTTCCGCTTTTCCAGCAAAAACAGAACTTGCGATCCGTGATGGTGACTATTATCTGAACCGATAGTGCACCCATAAAACCTATAAGGACCACGCTATGAAGCCTCACCAGAAAACCTTCGACCGCATCCGCGAAGCCGTCCTGCCGGAATTTCGCGAGCGCGTCGCCGATTACCTGGTCGACTATGAAGACGTGCTGCAGGACGCAGCGGCGAGTGCCGACCAGGTCCGCGCCAGCGCCCATCAACTGCGCGGTTACCTGCGTGGCTTGAACACCACGCGGGTATTGGGCATGGCGGATTGGGAGGACCTGGACCGCCGCGTCTTGCAGATCACCGAACGCTCTACTGCGCAGGGCGTTGTTGATTGACCCACGCCTGTACGGACGGTCGCAGCCACTGGCGGCGCGCGTATTCCACCAACTCGGCAGGCACGCTGTCGCCATTGAGAATGAGGCGATTGAGCATCACGGCCAGGTCCACGTCAGCGATGGACCACTCACCGAACAAGTACGCCGGATTACCCGCCAACAGCGCCTGGGCCGCCTTGATCAACTTCGCCGCCGCTGCTTCAGCCACAGGCGACAGTGGCGGCATCTTTTGCCCGTAGAACACCACCATCGTCGAGCGCTCCTGACGGATCGCCAGCAAGTCGCTGCGCAGCCATGCCTGCACCTGACGCGCCCTCGCCCGCTGTTTTGGATCGGCCGGGTACAGCGGCGTCTCGGGGTAGGCCTGCTCCAGGTACTCGGTGATCGCCGAGGACTCGGACAGCGCAAAATCGCCTTCTACCAAGGTGGGCACGCGCTGGGTCAGGGACAGTTGGGCAAAGTCGGCCGCGTGCTGTTGCGCGGCATCCAGGTCCAGGGTGATCGTGTCGAACGCCAGACCTTTTTCGCGCAGGGCGACAAACACCGACATGGCATAAGGGCTGGTGTACAGATGATCCACATACAGGCGCATAACGATTCTCCTTGAGGGGAACACCACGCTACGAGATGTGCCACAAGAAAGACAATGCGCTGTTTTTATGGGGGCATTCCTTGGCGGAATACTGGGTTTGCCGATCAGAAGTCCACCGTTGCCGACAGCTTGACCGTGCGCGGCTCGCCCTGGGTCAGGTAGTTGTTGGCGGTCGACGCCGACGCCCAATACGCTTTGTTCGCCACGTTCTCAACGTTGGCGCGCAGGGTGATGTACTTGTCGTCGGCCTTGAAGCCATAGCGGGCGCCGAGGTCGACGCGGGTCCAGGCGGGGATGCTCAGGGTGTTGGTGGCGTTGACGTACTCGCCACCGGTGCGCAGCATCCGCGCGTTGATGGCGGCGCCCTGGAGGCCCGGAATATCCCAGTCAGCGCCAATGTTGTACTGGAAACGCGGCACGCCGGCGGCTCGGTTGCCGTCGCTGAGGCCGCTGGAGGTGTTTTTCAGTTCGGTGTTCATCCAGGTCGCACCGGCCAGCAGGCGCAGGCCGTCGACCGGTTCGCCGAAGACGTTCAGCTCCACGCCTTTGTTGATCTGCTCGCCGTCGACGCTGAAGGTGTTGGTGCCATTGGCGTTGGTGTTGGTGGCGCTGCTCGGCTGCTCGATGCGGTAGACACCCAGGGTCGCGCCAAAGGTATCCCAATCCAGCTTGACCCCCGCTTCGGTCTGTTTGCTACGGTTGGGCGCGAACACCTCGCCGGGGTTGGTGACGTTGGTTAGCGGCGCCGTCGGCCCCTGGGCCAGCCCCTCGATGCGGTTGGCATAGAACGACACGTGCTCCCACGGCTTGACCACCAGGCCATACACCGGCGTGGTGATGCTTTCGGCATAGTTGGCAGTGCGCACACCCGTGGTGGTGTTCCACCCATCCACTTCAATGGTCTGGCGCCGCACGCCCAGGGTCAGCAGTACGCGATCATCGATAAAGCCCAGGGTGTCGGACACCGCTGCGCTCTTGATGCGGTTCTTGCCGACAATACGCGGGTCATGGATATCACTGCCGAAATACGTGACGCTGGGGCGCGGAATCTGCGTTGGATTGTACAGATTGCCCGGCCGACGGTTGGCCTGCAGGATCGCCTCGAAGGCCGAACGCTGCTCTCCCCAAATACCCGACAAGCCGAAGTTGACTTGATGGGTCACTGGCCCGGTAGTGAAGTGCCCATTCAAACCGGCCATGGCGCTCTTGTTATCTTCATCGTGGGGCGAGTACAAAAAGCCCACGCGACCGCCGCCATCGTTGCCCACATACAGCGACGAATACTGGCCGTTTTCCCGCGTGTGCTTGGCGCCACCGCCCACATACGCCGTCCAGCTTTCATTCAAATCGTATTCGGCGTTGAACATGCCGTAAGTGTCTTCCAGCTCCGACCAGCTCCAGTCCTGGGCGTAGTTGTGCTTGGCGGACGGCGCCTTCGGCACCTGGGTGCCATTGGGATACACCACCGAACGACCGCTGTTGATGCGCTCTTTCTGGTAGCCAAAGTCAGTCGACACCCGCAGGCGATCGCCGCGGTAATCCAAGGCCACCGCCACCAGTTGCGAGCTTTTGAATTCATCCTCGGTGGCTGTGTCGCCGCCATGCTTGGCGAGGTTGACCCGCGCGCCGAAGCGGTTGTCTTCGCCGAACCGCTGGCCGAGGTCGAGATGGCCGCCGCTCTGGCCATCGGTGGTGGTGTCGAGGGTGATGCTGCGGGTGGGCACCTCTTCGGCACGCTTGGGCACCAGGTTGACGCTGCCGCCAATGCCGCTGCCCGCAGGCGACACGCCGTTGACGAACGCATTGGGGCCCTTGAACAACTCGACCCGCTCCAGCGCCTCGGTGGTGATGATCTGCCGTGGCAGCACGCCGTACAGGCCGTTGAAGGCAATGTCATCGGTGTTCAGCGGCAGGCCGCGAATGGTGAACACCTGGGAAAAATTGCCAAAGCCGGAGGACTGGCGCACCGACGCATCATTGAGCAGCACATCGCCCACGGTGCGCGCCTGCTGGTCGGCGATGGTCTTGGCGGTGTAGCTGACCACGCTGAACGGCACGTCATTGATCGAACGGTTGCCCAACACACCGAGGCGCGCCGAACGTGCGACCTGGCCACCGGCATAGGTGTCCGCTTGCGCCCCGCTCTCCCCACTGATGGTGGTCGCACCCAACTGCAACGCGTCGCCCGTCGACTCAGGCACCAGGGTGTAGCCGTTGGCGCCGGTGCTTTGCAGGGTATAGCCGCTGCCTTGCAGCAACTGCGTGAAACCCGCGTGTGCGGTGAAACTGCCCTGCAAACCGGCGCTTTGCTGGTCATTGAGCAGCGTGGAATCAAACGACAACGGCACCCCGGACAACGCCGCAAACTGCGCCAGCACATTGCCCAACGGCGCCGGCGCCAGGTTGTAGCTGCGCACCGCGCTGGTCGACGCTGCGTCTGCGGCCACCGCGCTGTGCAACGGAGCCATGGCTGCCAGGGCAACCGCCAGGCTCAAGGCCTTCAAGGGACGGATGGGGTGCGGTGTGAAGGTCATGGAGATTCCTGTCGGCGCGGTGCAAAGTTGAGGGTTCTCCCCTACACCGAGCAACAACGAAAAAGGTATCAGCGAACGTCGAAAAAAATCTCAGCGCGGCTCGACGGTCACCCAGTAGCCGGTGAGGCTGCTTATCTTGACCGGCAGGGTTTCCTGCAACAGACGCAGGCTGGCGTCGGTGTCACGCAGGGGGAACGCCCCGGACACGGTCAGCGCGGCCACACTGGCGTGGCAACGCAACACGCCACGACGGAAACGGCCCAACTCATCGAGCAAGTCCACCAGGCGCATCCGTTGGGCCAGCAGCATGCCGTTTTCCCAAGTGGTTGCGCCGATGTCCAGCGGCTGCACGGGCGCCACGCTGTCGCCACTGAAGGCGCCTTGCTCGCCGGCCTTGAGGGTCAGCCCACGGTTTGCGCGCGCTGGCAGCATTTCCACCGCCCCGTCGAGCACGGCCACGCGGCTGCTCTGCTCGCCGACTCGCACACTGAAATGCGTGCCCAGGGCACGGGCGGTGCCGTGGCGGGTCTGCACGATAAACGGGCGATGGCTGGGTGCCGGGTCCTTGGCGGTGGTGATCATCACTTCGCCCTGCAGCAACTCGATACGCCGCACTTGGTCAGTGAAGACGATGTTCAGTGAGCTGGCCGTATTGATCAGCAGGCGCGTGCCATCGGGCAAGGTGAGGCTGCGCTGTTCGCCGGTGGCGGTGTGTTGGTCGGCGGTCCACGATTGCCACGGTTTTTGCCGATACGCCAGCCAGGTCGCCGGCCCCGCCAACAGCAACAGCCCGAGGGCCTGGCGACGGCCGAGGGATTTTTTGCGACCGATGCGCTTGAGGGTGTCGCCGGCAATCGCGGCGGGCACGCTGTCGAAGTCGCCCAGTATCGCTTGCGCGCGCTGCCAGGCCTGGGCGTGCTGGGCGCTGCGGCCCTGCCACTGGGCAATGGCGCGGCGGTCTTCGTCGGTGGCGCTGCCGGACTGCAATTGCACCATCCAGTCGGCGGCTTCGCCGAGGATCAGCGGGTCAATGGACGGGTTCATGCCACGCTCAGGCATGCCAGGAACGCATCGCGCATATAGCGTTTGACCGACACCAGCGACACCTGCAATTGCTCGGCAATCTGCGCGTAAGTGAGGCCATCGATCTGTGACATCAGGAAGGCTTGGCGGGTCTTTTCGGGCAAGTCGCGCAGCATGGCTTCGATACGGTACAGCGCCTCCAGGATCAGCCAACGGGTTTCCGGCGACGGCACTTCCTGCTCCGGCAGGTGGGCGATGGTCTCCAGGTAGGCGCGTTCGACTTCCTGGCGGCGCCAACTGTCGATCATCAAGCCCTTGGCGATATGGGTGAGCAACGCTCGCGGCTCGCTGCCGAAACCGGCGCCGGGCTGGCGGGTGAGCAGGCGCATGAAAGTGTCGTGGGCCAGGTCGGCGGCATCACTGGCGTTGCCGAGCTTGCGGTCGAGCCAGCGGTACAACCATCCATGGTGTTCGCAGTACAGGTCCTGGATAGGCAAATGGAGGGGGGACGACATGCGAATCACCGGCGCGGGGAGCCAAGGAGTAATTAAGAATTGATCGCATTCTAGTCTGACCAAGGAATCGCGGCAACGCGCAAATTAATGTTATAGGATAACGCCCCACTTCCGCCCTGCCCTGTGATGCTTGCCCATGACCGACGCTTTACCTCTGCGCCAACGCCTGCTTTCCATCGACGCCCTGCGCGGCCTGGTGATCCTGTTCATGCTACTGGACCACGTGCGCGAAACCTTCCTGCTGCACCGCCAGGTCAGCGACCCGATGACCATCGACAGCACCGAGCCCACGCTGTTTGTCAGCCGCACCCTCGCGCACCTGTGTGCGCCGGTGTTTGTTTTGCTCACAGGCTTGTCGGCCTGGCTCTATGGCCAGAAATACTCGGGCCGCCGCGATGTGTCGGCGTTCCTGTTCAAGCGCGGGCTGTTCTTGGTGGTGCTGGAATTTACCCTGGTCAACTTTGCCTGGACCTTCCAACTGCCACCCAGCGTGATCTACATGCAGGTGATCTGGGCCATTGGCGTGAGCATGCTCGCCCTGGCCGCGCTAGTGTGGTTGCCGCGCCCAGTGCTGATTGCCGTGGCACTGGTGATCATTGGCGGGCACAACTTGCTCGATGGCTTGCACTTCGATGCGGGCTCGGCCCTGCATGTGCCGTGGACAATCCTGCATGAACGCAGTTGGATCGAGGTCGGCGATTCGCTGCGACTGCGTACCACCTATCCGGTGCTGCCGTGGATCGGCGTGATTGCCCTGGGTTACGGGTTGGGCCCCTGGTTTGCCCAGGGCATGCCATCGGCGTTGCGCCAGCGCTTTCTGTTGCTGGCCGGTGTGGGGGCATTGGTGGGGTTCATGGTGTTGCGCACGGCCAATGGGTATGGGGAGAAGCCGTGGCATGCCTATGAGAACGGCGTGCAGACCCTGATGAGTTTTTTCAACATCACCAAGTACCCGCCTTCGCTGCTGTTTCTGGCATTGACCCTGGGGGTTGGCTTGCTGCTGTTGCTGGCGTTTGAACGTGCGGGGCAAAAACGCTGGATCGGTATCCTGGCCACGTTCGGGGCGGCGCCCATGTTCTTCTATCTGCTGCACCTGTATGTGCTGAAAATCCTCTACGTCGCCTGTGTGGCGCTGTTTGGGCTTAATCACGGCAACTACTTCGGTTTCGACAGCATCGGCGCTATTTGGCTGGTGGCATTGCTGCTGCCCTTGGCGCTGTATCCGCCGGTACGCTGGTTTGCAGCGCTCAAGGCTCGGCGCCGTGACTTGGCGTGGCTCAAATATCTGTAGCGGCCCCGGTTGCTTTTCTGTGAGAGCTGGCTTGCCAGCGATGGAGGGCAGCCATTGTCGACAGGCGTCCATAATGAGCCATACTCATTATATTCCATACAACCATAAAAACTGCTCAGGTTGATACCCCTGGATAAGCGACGCCATCACTGGCCGCACCCCATCCATTGCGCCTACCATGGTTCCAAACGACCACTCCATAGAGCCCTCATGATCAAAGCCAGCCTGCGCAGTCACCTGACCCTCTGGTTCGCCGGTTTATCGTTGCTTACGTTATTGAGCGTGGGCTTTTACGTGGGGTACATCGCCACTGAACAGGTGAAGCAGGCCAGCGGCAGTACGCTGCTGAGTACGGCGCGCTCTGCCGCTGCCCTGCTGGCCGTGCAATTGCGCGAGCGACAGCTGGAAGTGTCACTGCTGAGCAAGGCGCCGTTGTTTCGCCAGGGCGACCTGGACGCGCCAGATATCCTCACCCTGATGGAACTGCGCACCCAGTCGCGCGCCGAGTATGCGTGGATGGGCGTGGCCGATGCCGAGGGCAAGGTGCGCCAGGCGGTCAACGGCTTGCTGGTCGGTCAGTCGGTGCAGCAACGGCCATGGTTCCAGGCGGGCATGCGCGGCGAGTACACCGGCGATCCCCACGAAGCCGTGCTGCTGGCCAAGCTGCTGCCGGGCGCCGCCAACGGCGAGCCATTGCGCTTTATCGATTTCGCCGCACCGATTCGCAATGCCCAGGGCGAGACCATCGGCGTGCTGGGCGCACATGCGCATTGGCGCTGGGTCACGCAAATCGTCGATTCTGCCGTGATGCAGAAAGATGCCGTGCCGAACCTTGAAGCGCTGATTGTCGACTTCGACGGCAAAGTGCTCTATCCGGAAGTACTGGCGGGTGAGCAGATGCCGCCGGCCAACCTGGGCAAGCCGTCGGGCTGGTCCACCGGCGATGGCTACGTCACTGCCTCGGTGGCGGTGCCCAGCCCGTCGAATGCAAAAGTGAGCTGGTACATCATGGCGCGCCAGCCCCTGGACGTTGCGTTGCAACCGGCGCGTGTGCTGCTGTACAAACTGTTGCTGCTGGGGCTGATCGCCGCCGTGGTGTTTGGACTGGTCGCCTACTACCTGGCGTCTACCCTCAGCCGCCCGATCGAACGCCTGGCGCGGTCCGCCAAGCAGGTGCAGGACCAACTACCCGGCGCGGTCTTCCCTCAGGATCACCCGGTGCTGGAAATTGCCCAGTTGGGCCGCTCGCTCACCGGCATGACCCAATCCCTGCTGTCCAAGGAGCGCCAGTTGCAAGAGGCTAACGCCTCCCTGGAAGCCACCGTCGCGCAACGCACCGCTGACCTCACCCAAGCCAATGCCGAGCTGCTCAAGCTCGCCACCCACGATGCATTGACCGGCGTCTACAACCGCCGTCGCTTCGATGAAAAACTCGCCGAAAACAGCCTGCTGTTCCAACGTACAGGCCGCACCTTCGCGTTGCTGTTGATCGATGCCGACTACTTCAAACGCGTCAACGACACGTACGGCCACGCCATCGGCGACGACGTGCTGTGCCAACTGGCCGCGCTGATCGAAAACACCACCCGCGCCACCGACTTTGTGGCGCGTTACGGCGGTGAGGAATTCGCGGTGCTGCTGCCCGAAGTCGAAGCACCCGACAGCCCTGACGTGGTGGCGGAAAAAATCCGTAAGGCCGTTGAGACGGCAGTGTTTCCAACCGTGGGCCATGTGACCGTGAGCATCGGCGTGGGCGTCGCCGAACCGTCGGACCGCGACACCTCGGCGCTGCTCAAGCGCGCGGATATGCAATTGTACGAGGCCAAGGCCGCGGGCAGGAACCGCGTGGCTTGACCACGATAATCGTGTGTCGCGTGAGTCGATTGTGGTGAGTTTTAGCCAGGCTACGATAGCGGAGGGTCAGCCTGAATCTCCGCTGGAATCGCCTCCGCCATCGCGGCCTCGCTAAGGCTCGACGGCGCCCCTATTGGCCGTGTGGCGCCTTAATGTGCCGTTACATCAACGGAATCGAATAACTCACAAACACCCGATTCTGATCCTGGTCCCGCGCCACTTCGCTGCGCGACACTCCGTTGCGCCAGCCGAACCCGACGTTCTTGAACGTGCCGCTCTGCACCACGTAGTCCAGGGAAATATCGCGCTCCCATTCACTCGCATCGTTGCCGCCGGTGGTGAGGATGTGGTCGCCCTTCAGGTACATCACCGAGGCCTTCAGGCCCGGTACGCCGAGCGAGGCGAAGTCATAGGCGTATTGGGCAAAGGCCGTGCGTTCGCCGGCCTGGATGAAGGTCTGCACGGTACGGTCGGTGTAGAGGTACAGGCTGGAACCGCCCTCCCCTTTATTGACCAGGCCGCCCTGGTTGAGCTGGGCGAAATTGCTGTCGTCCGAGACTTGCTGGTAACCGGCAGTGATCGCGTGCGGGCCCAGGGAGTAGATGAACGCCGCGCTCCAGGTGTTGTTGTCGATTTCACCGTTGCCGTTCTTGGTATAGCCGCCGAGCTTGTAGCCTTCGGCGCGGCCGGCGGCGCTGCTGTTCTTGCCGTCGGAGCGGGTCTTGAAGTAGCGCAAATCGGTTTTCAATGAGCCAAAGTCACCCAGCGGTAGTACATGGATCAGGCCGGCAAAGTGTTGTTGGTAATAGTCTTCGAGGTTGGCGTAGTAGTACTGGACCATCAGGTCCTTGGTCACTTGGTAATCGGCGCCGGCGTAATTGAATGTGTTGCTTTCCTGGGTGCCGCCCGCTGCCGCCAGGCCGCTGCGGTCGCTGGAGCCACGGCCGGTGGCGTGTTGCAGTTGGCCGCCGATCAGGGTGAGGTTGTCGATGTCCTTGCTGGTGATTTGCCCGCCTTCGAACGACTGCGGTAACAGGCGCCCATCGTTGCTCACAAGGATCGGCAGGTTCGGCCGCAGGTAGCCGTAGCGCAACTCGCTCTTGGCGAAACGCGCCTTGGCTGTCGCGCCGCCACGGGCCCAGTTGTCGGCGGCCTTGCCGTCGTCGGTGGGGATCATCGAGCTGCCCACATGGCGCCCGGCGCCGCTGTCGAGGGTCAGGCCGAGCATGCCCACCGCATCCAGGCCGAACCCGACAGTGCCATCGGTAAAGCCCGACTGATAGTTGAGGATAAACGCCTGGCCCCACTCTTCGGTTTTCGACGGCGCGGCGGCGCCGTCGCGGTTGTCGTTGTTGAAGTAGAAGTTGCGCAGGCTCAAGTTGGCTTTGCTGTCACCCAGGAAATCAGCCGAGGCCAAGGGGCTCAGGGCAATGCCCAGGCTGCCGGTCAATACGCTTAATACATTCAAAGTGGCTTTCATCAGGACGAACTCCGGCGCGGAATCCAAGTTCCGGGCGCAAATAATGGGCAGCAGGAAACACACGGCCAAACTCGGTTGGCCGGTGCGTGAACGAACGTTTAGCGGCTTAGTTGAACGAGTGAACCTCCGTATAACCTCAGTCAATCAATCCATGAGCGTCATAAAACGGATACGGCCCCGGGTAGTCCCCGAACACGCCGTTGTGGCTGATCAAACCTTGTTGCGCCTCCCAGCGATGCAACAAATAGCCCGCCGGCTCCAGGTTGAAATGCGCGGGCGCCGCTTCTTGCAAATCCAGCACGATCTGGTGAGAGGTGCCTGGGCACACACAACTGAGGCTGCCGCCGAAACGCCGTTGCATTGGCCGGTGCAGGTGCCCGCACAACAGGCGTTCCACTTGCGGATGGCGAGCCACGACGTGCTCCAGCGCGGCGGCATTGATGAAAGGTTCGCGGTCCATGTGGCCGATGCCACTGATGAAGGGCGGGTGATGCAGGATCAACAGCGTCGGCGCGTCGGGACGCAGTGACAGTTGCGCATCCAGCCACTGCAACTGGCTATCGAGCAACTGGCCGCCGTGGCCGCCAGGGATAGTGGAGTCCAGGCCGATCAGCCGCAGCGGGTGCTCCTCCACCACCCAATCCAATGGGCCGTCTGCCGAGCCCGGCAAGTAGCGGTGATCACGGAATGCCTCCAGCAGCGGCCCACGCGTGTCGTGGTTGCCTGGCACCAGGTAGCACGGCATGTGCAGGCGCGCGAGTTCGGGGTGCAGCACGGCGTATTCATCGGCGCGGCCGAAGTCCACCAGGTCACCGCTGATCACCACGATATCGGGGCGTGGGTAGCTGGCGTTGAGGTGGTCGACGGCACGCCGTAGCGCGCCGAGGGTATCGACCACGCCATAGGTGAGGCGCTGGCCGGCTTTCAGGTGCAGGTCGCTGATCTGCGCGACAAGGAACGGACGATTCACAATAGATTCTCAGGCATTCAGGGTGAACAACATGTGCGGCGCAATCGCCAGGGCAATCGGCGCGCCGACGGCGTACAGCTGGTTATCACTGCTGTCGACCAGCAACGGCTGCGGGCCGCCCACATCCACCAGCAGGCGGCTTTGCGCGCCCTGGAAGAACTGCGCCAACAGATGACCGTGCAAGTGCCCTTCACCCTCCATTACCCGCAGGTGTTCGGGGCGGCAGTAGACGGTGCTGGGCAGGTCAGCGGTGTGCCACGGCAGTTCACCGCCACAGACTTTCAAGCCATGGGCCGACGACGCGATCACGGCGAAGGCATTGAGGTTGCCGACAAACCCCGCGACGAAGGCGTTGGCCGGTTTCTGGTAGATGTCGCGCGGGCTGGCCAACTGGGCGACACGGCCGTGCTCCATCACCAGGATGCGGTCGCCCAGGGCCATGGCTTCGCCCTGGTCGTGGGTGACGAAGACCGAGGTGATACCGAGCCCGCGCAGCAGTTCATTCAACTCGCTGCGCAGGCGTTCGCGCAGTTGTGCATCGAGCGCCGCCAGCGGCTCATCCAGCAGTAACACCTTGGGGCGCGGCGCCAAGGCACGGGCCAGGGCCACGCGCTGGCGCTGGCCGCCGGAGAGCTCGTGGATGCTGCGCTTGCCGTGGTTCTGCAAGCCCACCAGCTCCAGCAACTCGTCGCAGCGCTTGTTGCGTTCAGGCACCGACATGCCGCGGATCTTCAAGCCGTAGACGATATTCCCGGCCACATCCAGGTTGGGAAACAGCGCGTAGTTCTGGAACACCATGCCCACATCGCGGCGCTCGATTGGCAGGCGGGTCACGTCCTGGTCACCGAACAGCACCTGGCCCACGTCCGGGCGTTCGAGGCCGGCGATCAGGCGCAAGGTCGTGGTTTTGCCACAGCCGGATGGGCCAAGGATCGCCAGGGTTTCACCGCCTTCGACGGTCAGGTTCAAGTCATGCACGGCCACGGTGCCATCGGCGAACGCCTTGCGACAGCCTTGCAGGCGGATAGTGATAGCGGTCATCGACGCTCTCCACGGGACAAACGGGCACTGATGGCCTGCAACGCAATCAGCAGCGGCACGATCATCAGCAAAAAGATAAGGGTGTAGGCGCTGGCGATTTCCAGGCGCGCCGAGGCGTAGCTGTCCGCCAGGCCCACGGGCAAGGTCTTGGTCATCGGTGTGTGGAGCATCCAGGTCAGGTTGAATTCACCCAGGGACAAGGTGACCACCATCAACACACCCGCCAGGATCCCCGCGCGGCAGTTGGGCACCACCACGGAAAAAAACCGCTTGAAAGGCCCCGCGCCCAGGCTCGCCGCCGCCTCCTCCAGCACCGGCAATTGCTGGCGCTGCATCACCGCCATCACCGGGCGCACCAGGAACGGCAAGGTGAACAACACGTGGCCGACCAGAATGAACACCCAACTGCTGCGAAAGCTGCCGAACTGGCCATAGGTGAGCAGCAACGCCAGCGCACTGGCCAAACCCGGCATGGCCACCGGCAGCACCATCAGTTCTTCAAAGGCGCGGCTGAAGCGGTTGTTCAGGCGCACCAATGCGTAGGCCGCCGGTACGCCAATCACGCAGACGCACACCGCGCAGGCCAGGGCCAATTGCAGGGACAGCCACACGGTGGGCGAATAGGCCTGCCATACCTGGATCAACCAGTCGAAGGTCAGGCCACTGGACAGGCCGACAAAGAAGTTGCGGGTCAGCCCGGCCAGCAGCGACATCAGCACCGGCACCAGCATGAAGGCGCACACCAGCAGGGTGAATAGCAGTTGCAGCACAAACAGCGATGAGCGTTTCACAGCACAGTCCCCGCGTTTTTCACCAGACGCCGCGTGAGCAGCAACACGGCCCAGGTCACCGCGCCGAGCACCACCGACAGCGCGGCAGCCACGGCAAAGTTGGCGTAGTTGGTAAACACGTTGTAGATCGCCACCGGGGTGACATTCAGCCGCGTGCCTAACGTAAAGGCGGTGCCGAAGGCGCCCATGGAGGTGGCGAAACAGATCGCCCCGCACGACGCCAACGCCGGCGCCAGGCCCGGCACAATCACGTCGCACACCACGCGCCAATGCCCGGCACCCAAGGAGTGCGCGGCTTCCTCCAGGCTGCGGTCGAGGCTTTCGCACGCCGCCATCACCGTGAGGATCACCCGTGGAATCGAGAAGTACAGATAGCCCACGAACAACCCCGCCAGCGAGTAGGCAAAGATCCAGCGCTCACCCGCCAGTTGCAGGCCCAGGGCGGCAAACAAGCCCTGGCGCCCGGCCAGCAGGATCACCAGGAAGCCTACCACCACGCCGGGAAAGGCCAGGGGAAATGTCAGCAACGCCACCAGCGCCGAGCGCCCGAAGAACTGCTGGCGGGCGAGGAACACGCCGCTGATGCCGCCGATCACCAGCGCCACCAGCGTCACCACCACCGCCAGCACCAGGGTCTGCCCAAGGCTGCCCAAATACTGCGCGCTACTGAGCACCTGCCAATAGCCGCTGCCGTTGCTGTCGCGGCTCTCGGCACCGAGCAGCACCAAGTGCGCCAGCGGCAATAGCCAGAACGCGAGCAGTACCGCAAAGGCCGGGGCCAGTGCCCAGGCTGCCTGCCTTGCCGATGCAGCCACTTACTTAACCTCGTTCAAGTAACGGGCGGCGAAGGCTTCCTGCACAGCGGCCATTTTTTCGTAGTCCACCACACCGGCACGGGCGTAATCGCTGTCGGGCAGGAACTGTGCGGCCACGTCAGCCGGCATTTTCATTGGCCGCACAGGGCGCAGGTAGGCCTTGGCCCAGAGCGCCTGGCCTTCGTCCGACAGCACGAAGTCGAGGACTTTTTCCGCATTGGCGCGGTGTGGCGCGTTGGCGACCAGGCTCATCACGTAAGGCACGCTGATGCTGCCTTCCTTGGGGATCACGAAGGCGACGTTGGCCTTGTCTTTGTAGCGCGCGCGGTAGGCGTTGAAGTCGTAGTCCACCAGGATCGGCAACTCACCGGACAGCACCCGTGCATACGCGGTTTGCTTGGGCACGATGGGCGCGTTTTTCGCCAGTTTCTGGAAGTAGTCGATGGCGGGGGCGAAGTTGTCGAGGTCGCCGCCCAGGGCGCGGTTGATCGCCACAGCCGAGACGTAGCCGACGAAGGCGCTGGAGGGGTCGAGGTAACCGACCATGCCTTTGTACTCAGGCTTGAGCAGGTCGGCCCAGCTTTGCGGCACCGGCAAACCACCGAGCGCGTCGACGTTGACCATGATGCCCAAGGTGCCGGAGTGGATCGCGAACCAATGGCCGGCCGGGTCCTTGAGGCCAGCGGGGATCTGGTCCCAGGCCTTGGGCTTGTAGGTGCCGACCACCTCGGCTTTTTGCGCCTGCAGGCCGAAAGTCACGCCGTAGTACACGACGTCGGCGACCGGTGCGGCTTTTTCCGCCACCAATTGCGCCAGGGACTGGCCGGAGTTCTTGTTGTCCAGCGGCACCTGCACGCCGGTGCTGGCGGCGATGGCCTTTAGCTGGGTGCCCCAGTCGGCCCAGTCCGGCGGGCAGTTGTAGCAAATTGCGGTGTCGGCGGCCTGGGCCAGGCTGGCCGCTCCGCACAGCAGCACGGCGGCGAGGGTTTTACTGAGTGCGCGCATCTAGGGTCTCCTCATGGGGTTGGGTACTGTCGCCGGGGCGAATATGGCAAGGCAGGCAGTGGGAAATCGGGGCGTTGCCGGCGATCTGCGCCAGCAGTTGGTCAATCACGGTGCTGGCGAGCAGCGCGATGGGCTGCACCACGCTGCACAGGGTCGGGTGAATCTGGGTGCCGAGGCTGATGCCGTCAAAGCCCATCACCGAGAGTTGTTCGGGCACATTCCAGGCGTTGCGGCGCAGTTCGGCGATCAAGCTGATTGCCAGGAAGTCGTTGGAACACACCAGCGCGGTGGGCGCACCGGGGCCTTGAAGAAAGGGTTCGATGGCGGCGAACTCGGCCTGGGTATGGGCCGGCATTTCAATCACCGGGCGGGGGTCGAGGACGTATTCGCGCATTGCATCGCAATAACCGGCGTAGCGCAGGCGGGCACGGTCGGATTGCAGCGCAGGGCCGGCGACCATGCTGATGCGTCGATGGCCGGCTTCCAGCAGATAACGCGTGGCCAGGGCCATGCCGGCGCGGTTGTCGACCGACACGGCGCTGTAGTTGGGGTTGCTCGGTTGGTGGTAGGCCAGCACGAACGGAGTCTGTTCGGTGTTGAGGCTGCTGAGCACACTGTTGCTCTCGGCATCGGTGACCGTCAGCACCAGGCCATCGACGCGCTGGCGCAGCAGTTCTTCCACCACGCTGCTTTCGCGTTCGCTGTCGTAGTCGGTGGTCGCCAGCAACAGGCTATAGCCACGCGCCCGAGCCGCGCGCTCCATGGCCTGGAATTGTTCAGCGAATACCGGGTTGAGCAAGTTGGGCACCACCACGCCGATCAACTGGGTGGTTTGCAGGCGCAGTTGGCGGCCCAGCAGATTGGGGCGGAAGCCCAACTCGCGGGCGGCGGCAAACACCTGTTCACGGGTGGCCGGGCGCACTTGGTCAGGGGAAGCAAAAGTGCGGGCGGCGGTGGCGCGGGAGACCCCGGCCAGCCTTGCTACGTCTTTCAAGTCAGTCATTGTCACTCGCTTGAGATCGATCTCATTGGCGAGGACAGTAGCGAGGGAATGTGGCAGCCAGGTGGTGAGGAGATGACAATTTGATGTCATCGATGGCCCATCACCTTATTGCGACGGATGCCGTTTAGAGGTGGTGGCTTGCCTGCAATAGCGGTGGGTCAGCCACTTCTGCAGTGACTGATACGCTGCCATCGCAGGCAAGCCAGCTCCCACAGGGGATCGGCGGTGGTCATGAGGTCTGTTTCACCAGTCCCTGCCCCGCCGCCACCGCCAGGATGTCTTGGGCAGGCACGTTGACCCAGGTGGTTGCATCAAGCATGCCTGCAGTGGCCAACCATCGGCCGACCATGTGGTGCCCCAGCGCATACCCCAGCCATTTTGGCTTGTCGCCGGTGCCAAAGAACCAGGCGCTGTGATCGTAGTGGTTCGCTGCCAGTTCAGTCATATTCACCGGGGCCGCCTGCAAGGCTTCAAGGCTCAGTGCCCTCTCCCACGGCTCCGGCTCGCTGCCCAGTGCATGCTGCACAAACTGCCCGGCCAAGCCTTCACTGATCAGCGCCTCCCCCAGCGTCCAGCCGTACCCCGGCCCGGCCATGCGCAGGCAATGGTGCACCTCGTGCACGATATGCCGGCGCACAGCCCCGCTCTCAAGGCTAGCGGCGAAGTTCGGGTTGTCGGGATCCAGGGTCAGCGAGAACATCGTGCTGCGATATGCACGCCCGACCAGGCCAAGCTCAGCGATGGTTTCACCGGGCAGGCGTTGGAGGAGCACATCCAGGCGCGGCGCCGGCAGGCATCGGGAAATGGCCTGGTAGGCGATGTCGAATTCTTGCGTCAGTGCCTGGCGAAACGCGGCCAGGGAGCCCGAAGCTTCCAGCCAATGCAGTGTCCATGCGTCCATTCTTACCTCTCGTCGTCCAAACCGGATTCCATCACGGCAGCGGCTCATCATACCGTTGAGCTGTCACATCCATGGGTCAGTTTAAAAGCAGCGCAGCAAAATCCGCCCACTAACCTTTCGATTCGATCCAAGTGCGGGCACAATGCGTGTCCTTTTTTGGCAGGCACCGCCGCAGGCTCTCAAAAATGATCAAAACGCCGTACTACCTCATCGATAAACAGAAGCTTCTGGTCAACATGCAGAAGATTGCTTACGTGCGCGAACAGTCCGGCGCCAAGGCTCTGCTGGCGCTCAAGTGCTTTGCCACCTGGTCGGTGTTCGACCTGATGCAGCAATACATGGACGGCACCACCTCGTCGTCGTTGTATGAGCTCAAGCTCGGCCGCCAGAAGTTCGAAGGCGAGGCGCACGCCTACAGCGTGGCCTGGGCCGACGACGAAATCGAAGAGATGCTGGATAACTGCGACAAGATCATCTTCAACTCCATCAGCCAGCTGCAGCGTTTTGCCGAACGCTCCGAAGGCAAGACCCGCGGCCTGCGCGTCAACCCACAGGTGAGCAGCTCCGACTACCTGCTGGCCGACCCGGCGCGTCCGTTCAGCCGTTTGGGCGAATGGGACCCGGTGAAGATCGAAGGCGTGATCGAGCAGATCTCCGGCTTCATGTTCCACAACAACTGCGAGAACGGCGATTTCAGCCTGTTCGACAAGATGCTCGGCACCATCGAAGAACGCTTCGGCGCGCTGCTGCACAAGGTCGAGTGGGTCAGCCTCGGCGGCGGCATCCACTTCACCGGTGAAGACTATGCGGTGGACGCATTCTGCGCGCGCTTGAAAGCCTTCTCTGAAAAATACGGCGTGCAGGTGTACCTGGAACCCGGCGAAGCGGCGATCACCAACAGCGCCTCCCTGGAAGTCACCGTGCTCGACACGCTCTACAACGGCAAGAACCTCGCCGTGGTCGACAGCTCCATCGAAGCCCACTTGCTGGACCTGCTGATCTACCGCCTCAACGCCAAGCTGGCGCCGAGCGATGGCGAACACACTGTGATGGTGTGCGGCAAATCCTGCCTGGCTGGGGACATCTTCGGCGAGTATCAATTTGATCGTCCGCTGGCCATCGGCGATCGGCTGTCGTTCATCGACACCGCAGGCTACACCATGGTCAAGAAAAACTGGTTCAACGGCCTGAAAATGCCGTCCATCGTAGTGAAACAACTCGACGGTACAGTCGAGGTGGTTCGTGAATTTGGTTACGACGACTACCTGTCCAGCCTTTCGTAAGCTGGCGGATAAAGGAGAGATAAAGCAATTGAAAAAGAACGTTCTTATCATTGGTGCAGGAGGTGTCGCCAAGGTGGTGGCCCACAAGTGCGCGCAGCACAACGACGAACTCGGTCGTATTGCTATCGCGTCGCGCAACATCTCCAAATGCCAGGCCATCATCGACAGCGTCAAGGCCAAGGGTAGCCTCAAGGTTCCCGCCGACATCCAAGCCTTCGCGCTGAACGCCCTGGACGTGGAAGCGACCAAGGCCCTGATCCGCGAGACCGAATCGCAGATCGTCATCAACGTCGGTTCCGCGTTCCTCAACATGTCGGTCCTGCGGGCCTGCATCGACACCGGCGTTGCGTACCTCGACACCGCCATCCACGAAGAGCCGGGCAAGGTCTGCGAGACCCCGCCGTGGTACGGCAACTACGAGTGGAACCACCTGGAAGAGTGCAAACAGAAGAACATCACCGCCATCCTTGGCGTGGGCTTCGACCCGGGTGTCGTCAACGCGTATGCCGCGCTGGCGCAGCAACAGCATTTCGACCGCATTGATTCGATCGACATTCTCGACGTCAATGCCGGCTCCCATGGCAAATACTTCGCCACCAACTTCGACCCGGAAATCAACTTCCGCGAATTCACCGGACAGGTGTGGAGCTGGCAGAACAGCCAGTGGACCAGCAACACCATGTTCGAAGTCAAACGCACCGACGACCTGCCAGTCGTGGGTTCGCAGAACCTCTACCTCACCGGCCACGATGAAATGCACTCGCTGTCGAAAAACCTCGACGTGCCCAACGTGCGTTTCTGGATGAGCTTCGGCGAACACTACATCAACGTGTTCACCGTGCTGAAAAACCTCGGCCTGCTCTCCGAAAAACCGGTCACCACCGCCGAAGGCCTGGAAGTCGTGCCGCTGAAACTGGTCAAGGCCGTGCTGCCCGACCCGTCTTCGCTCGCGCCTGGCTACACCGGCAAGACCTGCATCGGCGACCTGGTCAAAGGCACCAAAAATGGCCAGCCCCACGAGATGTTCATCTACAACGTGGCGTGCCATGAAGAAGCCTTTGCCGAAACCGACAGCCAGGGCATCTCCTACACCGCTGGCGTTCCACCGGTTGCCGCTGCGCTGCTGGTCGCCCGTGGCGAGTGGGACGTGAAGCACATGGCCAACGTCGAGGAACTGCCGGCTGAGCCGTTCCTGAAAGCGCTGGATGTGATGGGATTGCCGACTCGCATTAAAGACGAGAACGGTGATCGCGCTTGGGATGCGATTGCCTGATAGGCGATAGCTGCCCCAACAAAAAAATGCGCCCTTAGGGGCGCATTTTTTGTTGGGGCGTACACACTTCTCAAACCCAATCGAATTTCAAATGTGGGAGCGGGCTTGCTCGCGAATGCGGTGGGTCAGAAAAGAATAGGCTGACTGACACACCGCATTCGCGAGCAAGCCCGCTCCCACAGGGGATCTCTAGTGAATTTGAAATAGCGGGTTATTCCAGGTTCCGCGCCGAATTGCTCAACGCCCGCGAACACTGCAACAACGCCGGCGCCAGCTGCCGCTCGGCATCCGCCCTGCTCCACCGACTGGTCGGTGCCACCACATGCACCGCTGCCACCGGGCGGCCATTGGCGCCCAGCACTGGCGCACCGATGGTCATGTCGCCCAGGAACAGTTCCTGGCCGTTCACTGCGTAGCCCTGTTCGCGCACCTGTTGCAGCGACTCCAGGATCTTGTCGACTTCAGTCAAGGTCTGGCTGGTGTGCGCAATGCGCTGGCTGTTCTCGATCAACACCAGCGCTTCCTCCTGCGGCAACGCGCTCAAATACGCCCGCCCCGACGCCGTGCAATACATCGGCACCCGCGAGCCGATCGGCATGTGCACGGGCACGAAGCCCGAGCTGACAAACCGCGCGATGTAGGTCATGTCGTAGCCCGCAGGCTCGGTAAGGCACGACGTCTCGCCGGTCAGTCGGGTCAACTCCGACAGAAACGGGTTGGCCACTTCGATCAACGAATGCGCATCCAGGTAACTGAAGCCCAACTCCAGCACCCGGGGTGTGAGTTGGTAATGCCGTGTGCGGGAGTGTTTCCGAAGGTAACCCAGGCTTTCGAGGGTAAACACCATGCGCTGGGCCGAGCTTTTGGTCATGCCGGCGGCCTCGGCCACCTCTGCAAGGCTCATGCTGCGGCGCTGGGCGCTGAATGCCTTGAGCACCGACAGGCCTTTTTCCAGGGATTGGTTGTGCAGGCTGTTGCGTTCTTCGGACATGGCGGACTCGTGGTCAGGTCGATTAGGCGTAGCGATATTTCTACCTTAAAACACAAAAATAGACCACTTAATATCGCATACCGATACGAACTGTTCATTTCGTCGACTTTCAACACCGTTATACGATTGTTATCAATCGAAATGGCACAGAGCTTGCGATTTCATCAATAACCGCTCGCGGTACTGACGATCCGTTTTCCTTCTGGAGTAACCCGATGAACAGTCTTTCGCCCTTGTTTCGCCGCCTTGCCTTCGGTCTCTGCGCCACGCTCTGCGTCAGCGTTGTGCACGCCGAGAGTGCGTCCTCGTACAAAGTCGGTGCGACGGCCAGTGGTTCGCCGTTTACCTTCCTCGACATCAAGAGCAACAGCATCCAGGGCGTGATGGTTGATGTGGCAGAGGCCGTGGGCAAGGCCGGCGGTTTCACCAGCCAGATCGAGCAGACCAACTTCGCCGCGCTGATCCCCTCCCTCACGTCCGGCAAGCTCGACTTCATTTCCGCCGGCATGCTCAAGACCGAAGAGCGCACCAAGGTGGTCGACTTCAGCGCCCCGGTGTATGCCTACGGTGAAGGCCTGATCATCAATGCCGACGACAACACGGCCTACCCCGACCTCACGCCCCTCAAGGACCAAGTGGTCGGCGTGCAGACCGGCACCGTCTTCTACGACCAGTTGAACAAGCTCGGGATCTTCAAGGAGATCCGCACCTATGACTCCATCGGCGAGATGGTCCGCGACCTGTCCCTGGGCCGCATCAAGGCCGCCGTGGGAGACCAGCCCGTGGTGGCCTACCAGATCCGCCAGAAACTGTTCAAAGGCGTGAAACTGGCCCCCGACTACAAGCCCACCAACGTCGGCGAAGTGTGCCTGGTGGTGCGCAAGGGCGATGCGCAAACCCTCGAACGCTTGAATACAGCCATCGCCAGCATCAAGGCAGATGGCACCCTCGACAGCATCCTCAAGAAGTGGGGACTTGATACCCAGGTGCGCCCATGAACCCGGCGGAGTTCCTGCAAAACGCCCAGGACTTTTTGCCGATCCTGCTGCAAGGCGCCTGGGTGACGATCCAGATCACCGTGCTGTCATTCCTGCTCAGCAGCGCCATCGGCCTGGTGCTGGCGTTGCTCAAGCTGTCGCCGATCCGTGCGCTGTCATGGACCGCGAGCACCATCATCAACGTGATCCGGGGCCTGCCGATCATTGTGCAGCTGTTCTACATCTACTTCGTGCTGCCCGACATGGGCGTGCACCTCACCGCGTTCTACGCGGGCGTGATCGGCATGGGCATCGCCTACTCGGCGTACCAGGCCGAGAACTTCCGCACCGGCATCATTGCCGTCGAACAGGGCCAGCGTGAAGCCGCCGAAGCCTTGGGGATGCGCTCGGCGCTGATGATGCGTCGGGTGATCCTGCCGCAAGCGTTTCGCATCGCCCTGCCGCCGTATGGCAACACCCTGGTGATGATGCTCAAGGACTCGTCGCTGGTCTCCACCATCACCGTCGCCGAGATGACCCGCCAGGGCCAGCTGATTGCATCGTCGACCTTCCAGAACATGACCGTCTACACCCTGGTCGCCCTGCTCTACCTGCTGATGAGCCTGCCGCTGGTGTATGGCCTGCGTCGCATGGAACAGCACCTGGGCCGGAGGAAAAAAGCATGATCGAGATTCGCCAACTGCAAAAACACTACGGCAGCCACCGCGTGCTGCACGGTGTCGACCTGGACGTGGCCAAGGGTGAAGTGGTGTGCCTGATCGGCCCCTCGGGCTCGGGCAAATCCACCCTGCTGCGCTGCATCAACGCGCTGGAGGCCTATGACGGCGGACACATCCACGTGTTCGGCGAAACCGTGCAGCGCGCCAGCAAGACCGTGCACGCCCTGCGCAGCCGCATGGGCATGGTGTTCCAGCGCTTCAACCTGTTCCCCCATCGCACGGTGCTGGAAAACGTGATGGAAGGCCCGGTGTATGTCAAAGGCGAGCCGCCCAAGCAGGCCCGCGAAGAAGCCCTGGTGCTGCTGGAAAAAGTCGGCCTGAGCGCCAAGGCCGATGCGTACCCGGAGCAACTCTCCGGCGGCCAGCAACAACGCGTGGCCATCGCCCGCGCCCTGGCGATGAAACCCGAAGCCATGCTGTTCGACGAACCCACCTCGGCCCTCGACCCGGAACTGGTCGGTGATGTACTGGCGGTGATGCGCACCCTGGCGGATGAAGGCATGACCATGATCGTCGTCACCCACGAGATGGGCTTTGCCCGCGAAGTGGCCGACCGCGTGTGCTTCCTGCACGGCGGCTACATCGTCGAAAGCGGCGCGGCCGAGCACGTGCTGGGCAACCCGCAACATCCGCGTACCCAGGACTTTTTGCGACGGGTGCTGCACCCCACTGGCGACACGCGGAGCCTGTCATGAAGTCATTGTGGTCGGCGACTGCGCCTTCGGTGGTACCGACGCCTGCGTTGAGCGAGTCGGTGAAGGTGGACGTGGCGATTGTCGGTGCCGGCTATACCGGCCTATCGACGGCGCTGCACCTGGCCGAACGCGGCGTGAGCGTGTGCGTGCTGGAAGCCAACGAGCCGGGCTGGGGCGCGTCCGGGCGCAACGGTGGGCAGGTCAACCCCACGCTCAAATACGACCCTGAACAGCTGGTTCAGATGTACGGACCGGAGCGCGCCGAGCCGCTGATTTCGACCGTGTCGAATTCGGCAGACCTGGTGTTCAGGCTGATCGAAAAACACGGCATTGATTGCGCGCCGGTACGCAAAGGCTGGATGCAGGTGTCCTACAGCGAAAAAGGCGTCGCCGGGCTGCACGCACGGGCGGATCAGTGGGCCCGGCGCGGTGTGCCGGTGCAGCGCCTGGAGGCGGCGGCGGTGGCTTCACGCATGGGCAGTGACGCCTTTGCCGGCGGTTGGCTGGATGGCCGCGCCGGTGCCATTCAGCCGTTGGCCTATGCCCGTGGATTGGTGGGCGCGGCGCTGGCAGCGGGTGTGCGGGTTCATGGGCAAAGCGCAGTGACGGGCTTGCAACGCGAGGGTTCGGGCTGGCAGTTGCAGACGGCTGGCGGCGCACAGGTGAGCGCCGATCAAGTGGTCCTCGCAACCAATGGCTACAGCGGCAACCTGTGGCCGGGCATGGCGCAGAGCATCCTCGCGGCGAACAGTTTTATCGTCGCCACCAAACCCTTGAGTGGGCGCGCGGCGGACAGCATCTTGCCGGGCCAGGAGACCGTCTCCACCGCACAAAGGCTGCTGCTGTACTTTCGCAAAGACAGCCATGGCCGCTTGCTGATGGGCGGGCGCGGGCTGTTCAACGACCCCACTTCACCCACGGATTTCGCCCACTTGGAACGCTCGCTGGCGTTGCTGTTTCCGCAATTGGGACGGTTGGAATTCGAGTATCGCTGGGCCGGGCGTATCGCAATCACTCGCGACTTCATGCCCCATGTGCACCAGCCCGCGCCGGGGCTGACCTTGGCGCTGGGCTGCAATGGCCGGGGGATCGCACTGTGTACCAGCCTGGGGCAGCAACTGGCGGGCAAGTTGTGTGACAGCCAGGCGGAGTTCGCCTACCCGGTGACGCCGCTGCAGCGCTTGCCGATGCACGGGTTGCAGCGGTTCTATATTGGGGCGGGTGTGGCGTGGTACAGCTTGTTGGATCGGCTCAATGTGAGCTGAACACGCCCCTCATGTGGGAGCGGGCTTGCCCGCGATGGCGGTGTGTCAGCCACGGGATGTGCTGGCTGATGGACCGCTTTCGCAGGCAAGCCAGCTCCCACACTGGGTCTGCTTTTTTCTGGAAGACCGAGTGTTCAATATTCCTCCCCCTCATCCCGCCTGATCCTGGCGGCGAGCGCCTGGGCAATGGCCAGGGCCTTGTTTCTGATGCTCGATCTGTTCGTAAAACCGCGCAAAGCCTGATGATTTTTTGGGGGGTGGGGATTGGGGCAATTGCCATCAAAACACCGACCACCCAATCCGCTCACTCAACAACTCCAACGCCTTCATCCCCGCCAGTGAGTTCCCCGCTGCATTCAGTTCCGGCGACCACACGCACACCGTGAACTGCCCCGGCACCACCGCCACGATCCCGCCGCCGACCCCGCTTTTGCCCGGCAACCCCACGCGGTAGGCAAAATTGCCCGCCTCGTCATACAGCCCACTGGTGGCCATGATGGAGTTGACTTGCTTGGTCTGCCGCGCGGTCAACACCTGTTCGCCGCTGTGGGCGCTCACGCCTTCGTTGGCCAGGAAGCTGAAGGCCCTGGCCAAGTCCAGGCAGCTCATCTGCAGCGCGCAGTAGTTGAAGTAGCTGTGCAGCACCGCGTCCACGTCATTGTGGAAGTTGCCGAAGGATTTCATCAGGTAGGCCATGGCCGCGTTGCGCGCGCCGTGCTGGGCTTCGGACTCGGCGACGACGCTGTTGACCAGGATCTGCGGGTTACCCGACAGGCGCCGGACGAAGTCGCGCATCGACAAAATCGGCACGGCGAAACGCGATTGGTTGATGTCGCAGATCACCAGCGCGCCGGCATTGATAAATGGATTGCGTGGACGGCCGCGTTCGAATTCCAGTTGCACCATGGAGTTGAACGGTTGCCCCGAAGGCTCGTGGCCCAGGCGTTCCCAGATGGTTTCGCCACCGTGGTCGATGGCCTGCACCAGGCTGAACACTTTGGAGATGCTCTGCACCGAGAACAACGTGTCGGCATCACCGGCGCAATAGGCCGAGCCGTCGTTGCCGTACACGGCGATCCCGAGTTGGTTGGCGGGCACGTCAGCCAGCGCGGGGATGTAGTCGGCGACTTTGCCGAGGCCGATCAGGGGGCGCACTTCGTCGAGGATCGACGAGAGCATCGCCTGCATGTCTTGTCCTGTCATCTGTCTTTGAATCGGTGGTAAGCGGGCCGCGGAGGATACTTCAATGCGCGCGGAAGCCCCACACAATCTCTACCACCCGCTCGGCAACCACCAGGTAAAACACGATCAACAATAACTGCAGCGCCAAGTGATAACGCAGCTTGGCGAGCCGGCGGATGCCGTCACTGACGTTCAGAAGCATCAGCAGCGTGGACAGGATGATCAGGCCCCAGCCGGCCACGCTGGAGGCGAACACGCCGATAAACAAGTCACGCTGACCAAGCAATGTGTTGGTCCCCGCCGCAAACAGCAGTGCACACACCAGCAGGTTTTTCACGTTGTCGAAAATCTGCGTGCTCAGATCGTTTTCCAACAACGCCATATACCGTTTCCATAACGTGCGCATGGCAAGTACCGGGTAGGGATCGCTCGTCAATCAAAGTAGTCCAATTGCCCGTACACTGCACCGTTGCGCTTACTCCACGAGGACTTTTGCATGAAATTGATGATCGGCCTGGCCGCCCTGCTGCTGGTATCGGCCTGCTCCACCGCCTCCCACCCTACCCCGCCCGCCCAGGATGCCACGGCGTCCGAATGCCTGGCCGGTGGCGGCACCATGAAGCAAGTCGGCAAATTGCAGAGCTGGAAATGCATTACGCCGTACAAGGACGCGGGCAAGGCCTGTACTGATTCGAGCCAGTGCGAAGGCGAGTGCCAGACCAGCGTCACCACCCAGTCCGGCAACGGCCCGGTGACGGGCGCGTGTCAGGTGGACAACGGGCACTTCGGCTGCTCGGCGACGGTGGAGAAAGGTCAGTTGGGCAGGGCGATCTGCGTGGACTGACTCGCTATCCTGTGGGAGCTGGCTTGCCAGCGATGGCGGCCCGTCAACCGGCCGCTATCTACCTGTCACCCCGCGATCCAAAAATGTGGGAGCTGGCTTGCCTGCGAAAGCGGCCTGACAGCCGACCACAATCTAGCTGTCACCCCGCGATCCAAATGTGGGAGCTGGCTTGCCTGCGAAGGCGGCCTGACAGCCGACCACTCTCCAACTGTCGCCCCCGCGATCCAAAAATGTGGGAGCTGGCTTGCCTGCGAAGGCGGCCTGACAGCCGACCACAATCTAACTGTCACCCCGCGATCTAACTGTAGGAGCTGGCTTGCCTGCGAAGGCGGCCTGACAGCCGACCACAATCTAGCTGTCACCCCGCGATCCAAATGTGGGAGCTGGCTTGCCTGCGAAGACGGCCTAACTGCCGACCACTCTCTAACTGAAGCCCCGCGATCCAAATGTGGGAGCTGGCTTGCCTGCGAAGGCGGCCTGACAGCCGACCTGGATGTTGGATCTGATCGGGTACATATCCGTTATTTAGGTAACGGCTGCTATGGGTTCCGCCCTTACGGCGGGTCACTTTGGAAAAGCCCCAAAGTAACCAAAGGGCTCTTGCCCCAACACTCGGCACCTCGCCTAGGCTCGGTGTGCCCGTAATCCGACAGGTATTTGGGGGGCCGCCGCCACGCGCCATCCATGGCGCGGGGCGGCTAAACCGGCATCCCTGCCGGTTTACCCCCCAAATCCCTGTCGAATTCCGGCCAGCGTGTTTGATGGGGCGCCTGAGATCAAAAGCAAGATCAAGATCAAGATCAGGAGCAGGAGCAGGAGCAGGAGCAGGAGCAGGAGCAGGAGCAGGAGCAACATCAAGAGCGGCTCGCTTCGCATCGTGGTTAGGGGGGCAGGCTAGCGTTTAGAAATGCGCCACATCCGACACCCGTTCATCCAGCACGTCCCGCGCCAGTGCCCAGGCCTGGTCCTTGGACTCCACCACCAGCAGCGGGTACCCCCAGGCCTTGCCGAACATTACCGCAAATGGCTTGAGCGCCAGGCGCTGCGCGGCACTGGGCTCTACCTGGATCATGCCTTTGACGTAGGTGCGCAGCGCCTGCTTGTTTTTCTTCATCCAGATCGATGCTTGCTTGCGTTCCTCATGGGAGTGTTCGTGATTGTTTTCGTCCACGGATTTTTCGTGCAGCAGCAGGAAGGGTTGCTGGCGCGCAAGCAGGCTTTCGAAGACCCCGAAGGCATCCTCCTGCCCACCCTCGTTGGGTGCGTCAAACACGATTTTCACCACCGGGAATGTTGTGCTGTCGAGTCGCATGGCGGAGCTCCTTGTTGAGAATTGATCTCACTATAAGGGCCCGACCACTGGACGGCATTGCACAGAATAGCCAGACTGTTTCGCAATCCGGCCAACCTGTGAGACCCGTCATGAAGCATCACCGTCTGGACATGCGCGATCCGCTGATGGCCAAGGACGCCGATGTGTTCCCCCGCGCCGTGGTGGCGGTGGGCGCCACCAGTACGTCGGACACCTGGGAACATGCCCAGCACGCCCACCGCAAGGGTCAGTTGATGTACACCCTGCGCGGGGTGATCCTTTGCGAGATCGAAGCGGGTATCTGGATCGTGCCACCGCAGTGCGCACTGTGGATTCCCGGCGGCACGTCCCATGCGGCGCGCGGGTCTGGCGAAGCGGAGGTGTATTGCCTGTTGATCGACCCCGACGCGGCGTGCGCCCTGCCCCCGCAATGCTGCACTTTGGCGGTGTCGGGCCTGCTGCATGAGCTGATCAGCAAGGCCGTGAGTTTCCCGCAGCTGTATGACGAACACGGCGCCCAGGGGCGTTTGATCAATACCCTGCTGGATGAGCTCGCCGCCGCCCCCGTTGAAGCCTTGCACCTGCCCATGCCTCAGGACCCACGCTTGCGCCGCCTGGCCAACAGCCTGTTGGCCGAGCCGTCGGACAAGGCGACTCTCGGCCAATGGGCGGCGCGCATCGGCATGAGTGAACGCAGCATGACGCGCCTGCTGCTGGAGGAACTGGGCCTGAGCTTCGGCCGCTGGCGCAGGCAATTGCATGTGATCCTGTCGTTGCAGCGCCTCGCCAAGGGCCAGAGCGTGCAAACGGTCGCGCTGGACCTGGGTTATGAGAACGCCAGCGGCTTTATCACCATGTTCCGCAAGGCCGTGGGGCAGCCGCCGGCGCGCTACCTGGCGGACCGCGCCGGGGTGTTCAGCCCGCCCCCAGGCGCTATTCCGCTAAAGGAGCCCCGGCACGAGTAGTGGCGGCACAAACGCGGTGACTTGCGGCAACGGCTGGTCCCACTTCACCACCTCCACCGTGGCCGTCTGCGCCGAACAGCCCTGGGACAGGCTGGAGGCGCCGACATCGGCAGTGATCATGTTGGGGTTGCCGTGCTTGTCCAGGCTGTTGCGCTGCCCTGGAGTCTGCGGGTCGAACCAGGCGCCGGTGGCGATCTGCACGACACCCGGACGGATGTCATGGGAGACAATCACCCCAGCCAGGAACGCCCCCCGTCCATTGAACACCTTGACCACATCACCGTCGCCAATGCCCCGCGCACGCGCATCGTCCGCGTTGATGGTCAGCGGCTCGCGCTGCTGGATCTTCGACGCGCGGCTGTAGCTGCCGTGGTCGTACTGGCTGTGCAGGCGTGTCTTCGGCTGGTTCGACAGCAGGTGCAGCGGGTAGTCCGGCACAGGTTTGTCCAACCACACCGGATGGCCAGGGCAGTCGGCATAACCAAAGCTCGCAATGCGTTCAGAAAACAGCTCGATACGCCCCGAGGGCGTGGGCAAAGGATGAGCGAGCGGATCGTCACGAAAGGCCTTGAGCAGCACTGTATCGGTGTCGGGATAGGCCACTTCGAACACGCCGTCACGCCAGAACCGATCGTAGTCCGGCAGCTCGATGCCCTGTTCTTCAGCGCGTCCACGGGACTCGTCGTAGATAAAACGCAGCCACTGCCCGGCGTCACGGCCTTCGGTGAAGGTGTCGGCAAACCCCAGGCGCGCGGCGATGTCAGCAAAGATCGAGTAGTCATCCCGCGCCTCGCCGACCGGTGCGATGGCTTGCTGCATCGCCAGCATAAACCGGTCCGACGCCGAACTGCCGATATCGTTGCGCTCCAGGGCGGTCGTGGCCGGCAGTACGATATCGGAATACTTGGCCTGGGCGGTCCAGTACTGTTCGTGGACGATCAGGGTGCGCGGTTTTTTCCAGGCCTCCAGCAAGCGATTGAGGTCCTGGTGATGGTGGAAAATATTGCCGCCAGCCCAGTACACCAGGTGAATATCCGGATACGCCTGGCGCTTGCCGTTGTAGTCGAATTCGGCGCCGGGGTTAAGCAGCATGTCGGTGATGCGTGCCACCGGAATGAACGCCTTCACCAGGTTGAGCCCCTGGGAAAACCTTGGCCCGGAGAAGCCTTTGCGGCCGCTGCCGGTGTTGTTCATGCAGCCGTAGCCCAGGCCAAAGCCGCCGCCGGGCAAGCCGATCTGCCCGAGCAGCGCCGCCAGGGTCACGGTCATCCAGAAAGGCTGCTCGCCGTGCACCGAGCGCTGCAGGGAATAGGCGATGTTGATCATCGTCCGCTGGCGGCCCATGCGCCGGGCGAGGTCGATGATCTGCTGCGCGGGGATATCCGTCAGTGCCTCTGCCCACGCGGGGTCTTTCGGTTGACCATCAGTGTCGCCGAGCAGATAGCCGCGAAAGCGGTCGTAACCCACGGTGTATTGCTGAATGAACGCCTCGTTGTGCAGGCCTTCCGTCACCAGCACATGGGCCAGCGCCAGCATCAATGCGGTGTCGCTGCCGGGGCGGATCGGCAGCCATTGGTTGAGGGCCGGGCCGCTCAGGTCATCGCGCAACGGGCTCACGTTGACGAACTGCACGCCAGCCGCCGACATCGCCGCCAACGCCTCGGTCAGCAAGTGATCACTGGCGCCACCGGGGCTGGTCTGGGCGTTCTTGGCTGGCAGCCCGCCGAACGCCACGAACAGCTCGCAGTGTTCGGCGAGGTTTTTCCAGGAAGTGTGCGCCGCCAGCAGCCAGTCCATATTGCCGACGATATGCGGCATCAACACCCGCCCGGCACCGAGGCTGTAGCTGTCGGTGCTGGCGACATAGCCGCCGAACTGGTTGAGAAAACGGTGCAACTGGCTTTGTGCATGGTGGAAACGCCCGGCGCTGCCCCAGCCGTAGCTGCCACCGTAGATCGCCTGGTTGCCGTGTTCGGCCTTGACCTTGTTCAGCTCACGGGCGACCAGGTCCAGGGCCACTGCCCAGGAGACCTCGACAAACGGCTCCTGGCCCCGCAGTTCGGGGTGCGAGCCGGGCTCGGCGAAATAACTGCGGCGCACGGCAGGCCGCAGGATGCGCGTCGGCGAGGTGATGGCGTCGGGGATTGACGCACCGATGGGCGACGGGTCTTTGTCCCAGTCCACCGGCGTCATCGCCTGCAACTTGCCATCGACGACCTGCGGACGATAGGCGCCCCAGTGCAACGAAGTGAAGGTCATGGCTACCAGTTTTCTCCCAGCCCGAGCAGGCCCAGTATCTGCCGCCGCAGGTCCACCAAGTAAGGATCGTCCCGGTGCCGAGGATACGGCCGATCGATGCTCAATTGCGCCAGGATTTTTGCCGGGCGGTCGCTGAACACGATTACGCGGTTGGCCAGCAGCAAGGCTTCTTCCACATCGTGGGTGACCAGCAAGGCCGTGTAGCCCTGGCGTTGCCACAGGTCGATCAACTCTTTTTGCATGGTGATGCGGGTCAGGGAGTCGAGTTTGCCCAAGGGCTCGTCGAGGATCAGCAGGCGCGGCTGGTTGACCAGTGCGCGAGCCAGGGCCACGCGTTGCGCCATGCCACCGGAGAGCTGCCGTGGATACGCGCGGGCGAACTGGCTGAGGCCGACCTTCTCCAGGGCTTCGTCGACCTTGGCCGAATGGGTCTTGAGCAGGCCCTGGGCTTCCAGGCCGACAGCGACGTTGTCCCACACCCGGCGCCACGGGTACAGGGTCGGGTCCTGGAACACCACGACGCGGCCCGGGTCCGGCCCGGTGATGGCTTCACCGTCGGCCAGCAATCGTCCCGAATCCGCCGGTTCCAAACCGGCCACCAGGCGCAGCAAGGTGGATTTGCCGCAGCCCGAAGGCCCGAGCAGCGCCACGAACTCTCCGGGCGCCACGTCCAGGGACACCCGCTCCAGCACCGGCAGGTGCTGACCGTCCAAGGCAAAACCATGGCTGAGGTTGTCTATGCGCAGCGCCAAACCTTCCGACGCCGATTCCACGTGTGCCAGGGCTACCATTTCATCGATCCTTTCTGCCAGGCCAGCAACCGATCACGCACCAGGAACAACCCGGTGATCAACCCCGAGCAGGCGAGTGCCATGATCAGCAAGGCGGCGTACATATTCGCGTAGGCGGCCCAACCCTGGGCCCACTGCAGGTACCAGCCGATGCCGGATTTGACCCCCATCATTTCAGCCACCACCAGGGTCGAAAACGACGCGCCCAGGCCCATGAACACGCCGACAAATACGTGAGGCAACGCCGCCGGAATCGCCACCTTGAAAATCAGGAAGCCTTGCTTGGCGCCAAGGGTGCGGGCCACGTCGTAATAGGCTTTGTCCACGCTCGCCACACCGGACCAGGTGAGCACCGTGACCGGAAACCAAGTGGCCAGGGCGATCAGGAACACGCTGGCGCTCCAGCTACTGGGGAACAGGAAAAAACACAGCGGCAATAACGCCGTCGACGGCACCGGCCCCAGGATGCGCAGCACCGGGTGCAGCCAATAACCGATGCGCGTGGACCAACCGATGGCCACACCGGCAATAAACCCGGTAATCGCGCCCAGGGCCACGCCCGAGCCCAGCAGCAATGCCGAATGCAACAGGCTGTCGGCCAGCCGTGCGTAGTCTTCGATGTACACCGCCAGCAAGGCCTGGGGCGGCGCAAAAAACGGCACCGGCAACAACGCCAGCTTGGCGGTCAGCAACTCCCAGACGCCCAGCAGCAGCGGCAAGGCAATCAGCCAGGGGCCGGCATTGCGCAGGCGCAGGCTCAGCTTCGGCACCTTGCGTCCCAGCAGGCTCAGCCCGATGAACAGTGCGGCAACAGCCACGCATAGCGTGGCCAGGCCTTGGGTCATCGGCCAGTTGCGCGTCGCGTTGGGCCAGTAACTGATCAACAGCGCGACGGCCAGCCAGGCCGTCACCACGGCTGCGCCCTGCCACCCGATCTTCAGGGTCAGCGGCGGGTTAAGGGTCGTTGCGTCAGCTGAAGACATCGGCGGTGATCTCCTTGGCGAACTCCAGCGGATCGGTGCTCTTGCTGATCACTTCGACGGTTTTCAGGTCGGTCACGTAGGTGAGGATTTCCTGGGTCAGCGCCGCGCCCACCGCGTGATGCCCGTGGGTATGGTCGTGGAGGATCGCCTGCACTTCCTCCACCGACGTGTTCAACGCATGGGCCTGGAAGCCCTTGGCAACTTCCTCCGGATGCTGCACGGAATAGTCGTGGGCTTCCAGAATCGCCTGGGTCAGCGCCGCGACCACACGCTTGTCTTCCCGCACCAACTTGCCGGTGACACCCACCACGCAGCAGCTGAGGTTGGCGTATTCCTCCACCAGGTTGGTGGACAGCTCACGCGCCACGCCGGACTTGATCAGGCGGTACATGAACGGGTCACTGCCGCTCACGGCCTGCACTTCGCCGCGCTCCAGCGCGGTGCCGAGCAAGTCCGCGGGGTACAGGCGCCACTCCACATCGCGCACCGGATCCACACCGTGTTTTTTCAGCAGGATCGAGAAGAAATTGCGGTCCGGGCTGGCCATGTCGGTCACGCCGATGGCCTTGCCCTTGAGGTCTTCGAGCTTGGTCACGCCGCCGTTCGCGGCACTGAGCAAGCGCAGGCAGCCGCCATGGGTACCGGCGGTGAGCTTCACGTCAAAGCCCTGCTCCAGCGCCTTGAGCCAACGCAGCGCCATGCCTACGCCTGCATCGGCCTTGCCGGTGGCAATGGCTTCGAGCAGCACTTCAGTGGAGTTGCCGAAATTGACCAGTTCCACGTCCAGATTGTGCTTGGTAAAAAAGCCCTGGCCGTGGGCGATCACGACCGGGGCCAGGCACACGGCATTGAGGTTGACCGCCAGTTTCAACTTGCGTGGCGCATCCAGGCGGATGAACTCACCGGTGCCAGCGGGTTCCAGTGAAGTGTTGTGGCCGGCGTGTTCGTCGGCGCCGAAGCCCAGGCGTGGCAGCGACAGGCTGGCCAGGGTGATGCCGGCCAGGCCGAGCAGGCGGCGGCGGGTCAAATGATCGAAGTCAGCCATGCAAAATATCCCTTTTATCAACTCAGTAATAAAGCCGGTGAGCAGCCCTTCTGTGATGAGCGGGCTTGCCCCGCGCTGGGCTGCGAAGCAGCCCTAATCCGGCCACCTCGTTTTACCTGCGAGAACACAGCGGCCGTGATGGGGCCGCTTCGCGCCCCAGCGCGGGGCAAGCCCGCTCACCACAACTGCCCGCTCATCACATCAGATGAACAGCCACTCAAGCCTGCAGCCCAGCCAGGCCCAGGTGCTCGCGCAGCGTCGACCCTTCGTAGGCAGTGCGGAACAAGCCCTTGCGCTGCAAATGCGGAATCACGCTCTCGACAAACTCGGTGAACGAGCCCGGCAGATACCCCGGAGAAATCACAAATCCGTCGCAGCCGCCCTGCTCGAACAGCTCGGCCAACTGGTCGGCAACCTGCGCGCCGGTACCCACCAATTGCGGCACGCGCACGCTGCTGGCGAAGATGCGCCCGAGTTGTTCCAGGGTGGTTTCCGGGCCTTGCATCAAGAGCTTTTCCGCCGCCGCCGGGTGGATCAGTGGTGACTGCGCGATCTCGGCCAAGGTCGCTGAAAGCGGGAATGGCGACAGGTCCACATTCAACTGCGAGGCCAGTGTCACCAGCCCCAGCTCCGGACGGGCCAGCGCGTTGTGCCGATCGCGCTTGGCGCGGGCCTCGGCTTCGCTGCCGCCAATGAACGGCATCACCGCCGTGAGCACCTTGCAGCTGTCGGCGTCACGGCCTTGCTGCACCACCTGGGCACGCACGTCATCGCGGAACGCGCGCATCGCCGCCAAGTGCGGATGAATGGTGAAAATCGCCTCGGCCCAACGCGCACCAAAGCGCCGGCCACGTCCGGAAGAGCCGGCCTGGATCAGCACCGGTCGGCCTTGGGGTGTGCGGGGGATATTCAGCGGGCCTTCCACCCTGAACCACTCGCCCTGGTGCTGCACCGAACGGATCAGTTCCGGGTCCGCCAGCACGCCGCTCTCGCGGTCCAGCTTCAGTGCGTCCTTGCCCCAGCTGTTCCACAGCTTCAGCGCGACTTCGACAAACTCATCGGCGCGGTCATAGCGCAGGTCATGCTCCAGGTGCTTGTCCTTGCCGAACAGGCGCCCTTCGCTGTCGTTCATCGAGGTGACAATATTCCACGCCGCGCGGCCCTTGGACAGGTGGTCGAGGGTGGCAAACTCACGCGCGATGTGCGCCGGTTCGTAATAGGTGGTGGAGCGCGTCGCGCCCAGGCCCAACTTACTGGTCTTGCCCACCAGGTAAGAGAGGATCGGCAACGGGTCCAGGCGCGTGGCGTCCTGGGCGCCGTAGCGCAAGGCGAACTCGCGGGAGCCGCCCATCTGGTCGCCCACGGCCAGGCGGTCGGCGAAGAACAGGAAGTCGAACAACCCCTCCTCCACCACCTTGGCCACCCGTGCGTAGTACTCAGGGTCGAGGTAATTGCCAACGGTTTCCGGGTGGCGCCATACCGCATGGCTGTGCACCACCGGCCCACTCAACAGGAACGCGGATAAATGGATTTGGCGGCTCATGGCTTGGGTGTCCACACGGTGATGGCACTGACCTTCAATGGCTTGGGAATCAGCTTGGCGGCGTAGTAGGTGTCGGCGATGCGTTGTTGCTCAGCGAGGTTTTCCAGCCTGACCGGGATGATGTCGTAGCTGCGGCGGCTATTGGCGCGCTCCACTGTGGCCGGGGCGATGTTGCCCCACAGCGGGCCGAGGATGTCGGCGGCTTCCTTGGGATGGGCCTTCACCCATTGGCCGGTCTCGCGCAAGGTGTCGAAGGTCACCTGCAACACGTCCGGGTGGGCCTTGGCGAACGTTGTCGTCGCCAAGTAGAAACGGTTGTAGTCGGCCAGGCCGTCCTTGCCATCGGCGATCACACGTACGTGGTGATCCAATTGTTGAGTGGCGAGGAACGGGTCCCAGATCACCCAGGCGTCGACGCTGCCATTGGCGAAGGCAGCCCCGCCGTCCGGAGCTTCCAGGTAACGCGGGGTGATATCGGCCAGGGTCAGCCCGGCTTTTTTCAGCGCGGAGATCAGCAGGTAGTTGCTGCCCGAGCCCTTGGACACCGCGACAGTCTTACCCTTGAGGTCGGCGATGCTATGGATCGGCGATTGGTCCTGGACGATGATCGCCTGGGCGCCCGGCGATGAGTTTTCCTGGGCGTAGTAGGTCAGCGGTGCATCGGCAGCCTGGGTGAATAGCGCGAAGGCGTCGGCCACATCCGCGTGCAGGTCGACGCTGCCGGCGTTCAGCGAGCTGAGCAGGCCAGTGCTGAACTCGTGCCAGTTCACCGTGAACCCCAGGGGCTTGAGGCGCTGCTCCAATTGGCCATTTTGCTTGAGCAGGATCCACAGCGTGGATGAGCGCTGGTAGCTGATGTCCAGGGTTTGCTCGGCATGCGCCGCCGCCGCGGCGAACAGCAGGCTGGCGGCGGCGATTAGTTTTTTGAACGTCATGGGAGGCCTTGGCGTGGAAGAAATGAAGGGAGCTGCATATGCCAAAAAACCGCGTAAGGCCTGGCAGTAAAGTTGATTCGATTATATTAATGATGAGCAATGATGAAAGAATCTTATAATTCTATGGTTATGCCCAATTCATAGGCGGGCGGGAAAAGCGTCCTAAGCTCAGATCGAAAGAGTATTTAACGAATAGTTTTTAGAACCTTAAGCTCGGTCCTATTTCGTCAGAGATCGAGCGCGCCATGTCCATACGTCGTCCCCTCGCTGCTGTATTAGGGTTGCTGGCCTTTTCCGTCGCCGTGAGCGCCGAGGCCCAGGAAACCGTGCGCATCGGTTACCAGAAGTCCTCGACCCTGATCACCCTGCTGAAAACCCAGGGCACCCTGGAAAAAGCCCTCAAGGCCGACAACATCGACGTGAGCTGGCACGAGTTCCCCAGCGGCCTGCCGCTGCTCGAAGCGCTGAACGTGGGCAACGTCGACATCAGCGCCGACGTGGCCGACACCGTGCCGATCTTCGCCCAGGCGGCCCAGGCCAAGCTCACCTACTTCGCCCAAGAAGCGCCCTCGCCTTCGGCCCAAGCGATCGTGGTGCGCAAGGACTCTCCGATCCAGCAATTGGCGGACCTCAAGGGCAAGAAAATCGCCGTGACCAAGGCAGCCGGCACGCACTACCTGCTAATCGCCGCACTGGCCAAGGCAGGCCTGGCATTTTCGGATATAGAGCCGGCCTACCTGTCACCCGCCGACGGCCGCGCAGCCTTCGAAAACAACAAGGTCGACGCCTGGGTCACCTGGGAACCCTTCCTCACCAGCGTGCAGCGCCAACTGCCAACACGCACCCTGGCGGACGGCGCAGGGCTGGCCAGCTACAAGCGCTACTACCTGACCGGTACGCCGTACGCCAAGGCCCATCCGCAAGTGTTGAACGTGGTGTACACGCAACTGGAAAAAACCGGCCAATGGGTGAAAACCCACCCACAAGAGGCGGCCACAATACTTGGCCCGCTGTGGGGCAACCTGGATGTCGCGACGGTTGAGGCAGCCAATGCGCACCGCAGCTATCAAGTGCAGCCTGTGACGATTGATCAGTTGGGCGAACAACAGAAAATCGCCGATGCGTTCTTCAAGGCGGGGTTATTGCCCAAGGCCGTGGATGCCAAGGATGTACAGACCTGGAAGCCTTGAGGCTCCTACAGGAGGCGTCATTCGCAGACAAAAAAGGTGCCCCCCGGCATCCACGATGCGAAGCGAGTCGCCCTTGATCTTGATCTTGATCTTGATCTTGATCTCGCTTTTGATCTTAGGCGCCCCGTCAAACACGCTGGCCGGAATTCGACAGGGATTTGGGGGGTAAACCGGCAGGGATGCCGGTTTAGCCGCCCCGCGCCATGGATGGCGCGTGGCGGCGGCCCCCCAAATCCCTGGCGGATTACGGGCACACCGAGCCTAGGCGAGGTGCCGAGTGTTGGGGCAAGAGCGTTTTGCTTACTTTTGCGCTTTTCAAAAGTGAGCCGCCGTAAGGGCGGAACCCACAGCAGCCGTTACCCAAGTAACGGATATGTACTCGGTCTGATCCAATATTGTGGTCGGCTGTCAGGCCGCCTTCGCAGGCAAGCCAGCTCCCACATTTTTGGATCGCGGGGTTACAGTTGGAGAGTGGTCGGCTGTTAGGCCGCTTTCGCAGGCAAGCCAGCTCCCACATTTGGATCGCGGGGCAACAGTTGGAGAGTTGTCGGCTGTCAGGCCGCCTTCGCAGGCAAGCCAGCTCCCACATTTGGATCGCGGGGCAACAGTTGGAGAGTGGTTGGCTGTCAGACCGCTTTCGCAGGCAAGCCAGCTCCCACATTTGGATCGTGGGGTGGCAGTTAGAGAGTGGTCGGCTGTCAGGCCGCTTTCGCAGGCAAGCCAGCTCCCACATTTGGATCGTGGGGTGGCAGTTAGAGAGTGGTCGGCTGTCAGGCCGCCTTCGCAGGCAAGCCAGCTCCCACATTTGGATCGCGGGGTTACAGTTGGAGAGCGGTCGGCTGTCAGGCCGCCGGTCACAACAGTGTGCGCTCCAGCGCCTTTTTCCACGCAGCATAACGCCCCGCCATAGCAGGATCATCCTGCGGCTCAAACCGCTCCCGCTGCCGCTCCAGCGCGCCCAGCGCGTCATCATTCCCCCACACACCCATCGCCCTCCCCGCCAAGTGCGCCGCGCCCAGCGCCGACACTTCCGGCGACAGACTGCGCACCACCGGACGTTGCAACAGATCGGCCAAAAACTGCATCAACCAACGGTTACGCGTCGCACCGCCGTCCACCCACAACTCCTTCAACGGGCTACCGATGTCCTGCTGCATAGCCTCAAAGACATCCCGAATCTGATAACCAATCGACTCCAGCGATGCCCGCAGGATATGCGCGCCAGAGGTGGCTTCGGTCAGCCCGCAGATCAAACCGCGCGCTTCAGCCTGCCAGTGCGGAGCACCCAGCCCGGACAGTGCCGGCACAAAATACACACCGCCATTGTCCGGCAGTTGCGCAGCCTGCTCGGTGAGCGCATCCAGGGATTCCCCCGCCACCAGGCGCGAGGCCCACTGCACGGCGGCGCCGGTGTGGACGATATTGCCTTCCATGCCAAAGGTGGGTTGACCGCCGTCATGCCAGGCCAGGGTGGTAGACAAGCCGTGAGTCGAAGCAATCGGGCCGCCCATGGGGGTCATCAAGGACGAGCCGGTGCCCAGCGTCGCTTTCACCAGCCCCGGCGCAAACCCGCCCTGGCCGTACAGCGCAGCGTGGGAGTCGCCGATCATCGACATCACCGGGATGCCGGCGGGCAAACCACCCGCCGCGACGGTTTGCGCAAAAAAACCCGCGCTCGGCTGGATGGGCGCCAATGCGGCCAATGGAATCCTGAACAGTGCCAGCAGCGCCGGGTCCCAGGCACAGGTGTGCAGGTTGAACAATTGAGTACGCGCCGCGTTGGAATAGTCGGTGGCAAACACCTGCCCGCCGCAGAGTTTCCACAGCAGCCAGCTGTCCATCGTGCCCAGGCAGATATCACCGGCAGCGGCGCGCGCGTGGCCATCCTCAAGGTGGTCGAGAATCCAGCGGAACTTGCCTGCCGAGAACATCGGATCCAAGGCCAACCCGGTTTTTTCCAGGATCAGCGCCTCGTGTCCCTGCTCATGCAACTGGGCACACAACGCGGTCGAGCGCCGGCATTGCCAACTGATGCACGGCGACAGCGCTTCGCCGGTATGCCGGTCCCAGGCCACCACCGATTCGCGCTGGTTGCTGATGGCCAGCGCGGTGATCGGCCGGTCCACCTGGCCCAGGCATTCTTCAATGGCGGCCAGGGTGCTGTGCCAGATCAGCAACGGGTCTTGCTCGGAAAACCCCGGCTGCGGATGGGTGATACTCAGCGGCCGCGAGCCCCGGGCAATCACCTGCCCGCGTTCGTTGACCAGCACCGCCTTGGCGTTGCTGGTGCCTTCGTCTATCGCCAGGATCAGCGGAGTGTTGTTTGTCATCGCATTCACCGCAACCGAGTGGCAGCCGCCACAATCCCAGCCGCGTCGATGTTATGCAAGGCGCGGGTCGGTTCGCGGGCGCCGGCGGCGGCATATTCGCCATCACCGATGCCCAGGCGCACCAGGGCAATGCCCAACCCGGCTTCGGCCAGTATTTCGGCAACCAGGCTGCCGACGCCACCGTTGATATTGTGTTCCTCGACGGTGATGACCGCCCGCGTGCCACTCAGGGCGCTGAGCAACACGTCACGCTGCAACGGCCGGATCGACGACAGGTTGATCACCTGCGCCTGAATCCCCTGCTCGGCCAGCCGCCGTGCTGCGTCCACCGCTTCATGCACCACCGAGCCCAGGGCGACGATGCTCACGTCCGCGCCCTGGCGCAGGATATCCACCTGCCCCGGTACGAATTGATAGTTGGCAGCGTGCACGTCCGGCAACGCCTTGCCATCGAGACGGATGTACACCGGGCCCTGGTAGCGCAGCGCGTAGTCGACGATCTGCCGGCATTCAATGGCGTCGGCCGGGGCAAAGATCTGCACGTTGCCAAAGCCGCGCATCACCGAAATATCGTCGAGGCTATGGTGCGTGCTGGCCAACGGGCCGTAACTGGCGCCGGCATTCAGGCCGAACATCTTGACGTTGGCCTGGTTGTAGCAAACGTCGACTTTGATCTGCTCATTGGCGCGCGAAATCAGGAAGGGCGCGGCGTTGCAGGTCGCGGCGATCTTGCCGCCCAGGGCCAGGCCCGCCGCGACGCTGACCAACGATTGCTCGGCAATGCCGACGTTGATCAGCCGCTCGGGAAAGCGCTGCACAAACGGGCCGATCTTGGCCGTGGAGGTGGAGTCACTGACCACCGGCACCACGTCCAGTCCGGCATCGACGGCGGCAATAAAGGCGTCCACCATGACGCTCGCCAGATGTTCACTCGCCATGACTCAACTCCTCCAGTGCCGCGTTGATTTCATCACCCTTGGGCACGCGGTGGTGCCATTCGGGACGGGCTTCGATAAACGACACGCCCTTGCCTTTGATGGTGTGCGCGATCAGCACCTGGGGCGCACCGGTCTTGGTTTGCATGCTTTCCAGAGCCTCGATCAACTGGCCCGCGTCGTTGCCGTCGCACTCGCTGACACCAAAGCCGAAGGCCGCCCATTTCTGGTCCAGCGGGTCGAGGGGCATGATGTCGGCCGTCAAGCCCGCCAGTTGCAGCTTGTTCTTGTCGACGATCACGAACAGGTTATCCAGGCCGTATTTGGCCGCAGCCATCGCCGCTTCCCAATTGGAGCCTTCGGCCAGTTCACCGTCGCCAGTCAGCACGTAGATGCGTTTCTTGCTGCCGGACATCTTCGCCGCCAACGCCAGCCCCACCGCCACCGGCAAGCCGTGGCCGAGGGCGCCGGTATTAAGTTCAATGCCGGGGGTTTTCTGCCGCACCGGGTGGCCCGGCAGGTGAGAGTTGAAATGTTGGTAAGTGGGCAGCCAGTCCACGGGAATGTAGCCCGCCTGCGCCAGGCAGCAATACAACCCGCCGACACCGTGGCCCTTGCTCTGGATATAGATATCGCGCTCAGGGTCTTCGGTGCGTTCCGGCCCGGTATTGAGAATGCGGAAATACAGGGTGGCGAGAATATCGGTTTCCGAGAGGTCGGCACCGGTGTGGCCGCCAGCCGGTGAATCGGCATTCAGGCGGATCACGTGGCGCCGGATCAGGCGGGCCTGTTCTTTGATCTGGTGGGCGTCGTACTGGAAGGCATTCATGCAGCGGCTCCTTTGAGGCTGACCACGCGGGGTGAACGTGTGCAAAGCTGTATTTGAATATTTATTCAGCAGTGACAATATATTTCTATTTAGACGCCGATCGTTCAGCAGGTCAAGTGAGTGACCGGTGGAAAAATGAAATAAAACCGCGAAATACCCCTCGGACAAACGGCCAAAATCCCACCCGCGCTTATCTATCCCGTGGCTTTGCGCCAGGTGAAAGCAGCGACCTAGAGGCATAATGGAAAAATTAAGCGCTTGACTTTGCCACGGTGTCACTGGAATCTGAATTAACAGTCAAGCACGCATAAATATTCAAGGCGCTTGAAAGCACTCCAAAAAAAATAAATCAGGAGAACACTGTGGACGCCAAAGCTATTGTCCAGCACCCGGCCGAACTCAAGCCGCCCCACCGCCCGCGGTTGGTGAAACTGCTTCCCAGCAATATCGGCGGCCCGCTGATCGGCCTGGTGCTGCTGGTGCTGGTTTTCTCCTTCAGTTCCGAATTCTTCTTCTCGCTGCGCAATGGCCTGAACATTCTTGATCAGGTCACGGTGCTGGGCATCCTCGCGATTGGCATGACCGCAGTGATCGTGATCGGCGGCATCGACCTGTCGGTGGGGTCGGTGCTGGCGTTCTCGATGATGATGCTCGGCTGGCTTTACCAGGACCAAGCGGTGCCGCTGGGGTTTGCGATCCCGATCTCGATTGCCAGCGGGATGCTTGCCGGGCTGGTGTCCGGCGGGTTGATCACCTATGCCAAGCTGCCGCCGTTCATTGCCACGCTGACCATGATGTCGGTGGCCCGCGGCCTGGCGAACATCCTCACCGAAGGCCGGCAGATCGTCGGCTACCCGGACTGGTTCACCAGCCTGGCCACGGTGCGTCACTTCGGTTTTCTCTCGGCAACCGTCGGGCTGTTCCTGGTGATGCTGGTGGTGGCCTGGGTGTTCCTGCGCTTTCGCGCCGGCGGCCGTAACCTGTATGCCATGGGCGGCAGCCCGGAGGTGGCGCGCCTGTCCGGCATCAAGGTGCGTGCGATCACCCTGTGGGTGTACGCCATCAGCGGTGCGCTGGCCGGTATCGCCGCCGTGACCCTGGCAGCACGCCTGGACTCTTCCCAACCCAGCGCCGGCCTGAGCCTGGAACTGGACGCCATCGCCGCCGTGGTGATTGGCGGCGCCAGCCTCAGCGGCGGCGTCGGCAGCATCGGCGGCACCCTGGTCGGTGTACTGATCATTGGTGTATTGCGCAATGGTCTGAACCTGCTCGGTGTGTCGCCCTTCATTCAACAAGTGGTGATCGGCGTGGTCATCGCCCTCGCCGTGACCATCGACACCCTGCGACGCCGCTCCAGCACTGCCCGTTAAAACCTGTTCGACAGTTGACACCCTCCAACAATAAAACCAGGAGTCACCGACATGTTCAGCCCCAAGAAACTGCTGTTGGCCACCGCCCTCGCGGCCGCCACCCTCACCGCTGCCGGCACCACCTGGGCCAAGGACCTGACCATCGGCCTGGCCGTGGCCAACCTGCAGGCCGACTTCTTCAACCAGATCAAGCAATCGGTGGAAGCCGAGGGCAAGGCCAAGGGCATCAAGGTGATTACCGTGGATGCCCAGGGCAACTCCTCCACCCAGGTCAGCCAGATTGAAGACCTGATCACCCGCCAGATCGATGTGCTGATCTACATCCCGGCCGGTGCCACCGCCGCCGGTGTGCCGGTCAAGGCTGCGAAAGCCGCCGGTATCCCGGTGATCGCCGTCGACCGCAACGCCCCCGACGCGCCAGGCGATACCTTTATCGCCAGTGACAGCGTGGCCGGGGCCAAGACCCTGGCCGAGTACGTCGGCAAGCTCACCGACGGCAAGGGCCGCATCGCGATCCTGCAAGGCCAGCTTGGCACCACCCCCGAAAATGATCGTGCCAAGGGTTTTGAAGAGGGCTTGAAAGCCTTCCCGGACCTTAAAGTCGTCGCCCAGCAACCCGCCGAATGGGCCCAGGACAAAGGCTTCGCCGTGGCCCAGGACCTGCTCCAGCGTGATCCGAATATCACCGTGTTCTTCGGCCGTGCCGATGCCATGGCCTTGGGTGCCGCCCAGGCGGTGAAAGTCGGCAACCTTGATCACAAGGTTGTGGTGGTCGGTTTTGACGGGGACGTCGCCGGGCTCAAGGCCGTGGAAAGTGGCGTGCTGAACGCGACCATGACCCAGCAGACCCAGAAGATGGGCCGCCTGGCCGTGGCGTCGGCCATCGACCTGAAAGCCGGCAAGGCCGTGCCCAAGGAGCAATTGTTGCCCACCGTGCTGACCACCAAAGAAAACGTCGCGCCGTTCCTGCAACAGCACCCGTAAGCCTTGGAGGTCGTCATGCAAGCAGCAGCCCTGGACACCGCCCACGCCGACGCGGTGCTGTGCCTGCGCAATATCAGCAAGGCCTACGGGCCGGTGCAGGTACTGTCGCAGGTCAACGTGGACATTCGCCCCGGCGAAGTGCTGGCCCTGCTCGGCGAGAACGGTGCGGGCAAGTCAACCTTGTCGTCGATCATCGCCGGGCTGGTACAGCCTGAAGCCGGGGGCAGCATGACCTGGCTCGGCGCGCCTTACGCACCGACCTCGCCCGGTGCGGCACTGAGCGCCGGGATCGGCCTGATCCACCAGGAAATCCGCCTGCTGCCGCAATTGTCGATCGCCGAGAATATCTTCGTCGGCCGCCTGCCCATGCGTCATGGGCGGGTGGACCGCGAATACATGGAGGCCCAGGCGCAGATCCAGCTGGAGCGCCTGGGGCTCAAGGTGCCGGCGTCGCGCAAGGTCGAAGGCCTGAGCGTGGCGGCCCAGCAATTGGTTGAAATCGCCAAGGCGCTGACCCTCAAGGCCAGCCTGTTGATTCTCGATGAACCCACCGCCGCATTGGGCGGGGAAGAAACCGAGTTGTTGTTCAAACAGGTGGAACGGCTCAAGGCCGAGGGCGTGTCGTTTATCTATATCAGCCATCGCCTGGAAGAAATCGCGCGCATCGCCGACCGCGTGCTGGTGCTGCGCGACGGTCGCCAGATCGCTTTGCACGCCACCGCCCAGGTGCCGGTGCGTGAGTTGGTGGAGCAGATGGTCGGGCGCAGCCTGGAGCGGATTTTCCCAGCCCTGCAAGCGCCACAGGAGCGCGTGATGTTGCAGGTCAAGGACCTTACTTGCCGTGAGTTCGCCTTGCACGGCATCGACTTCGACGTGCGCGCCGGCGAAGTGTTCGGCATTGCCGGTGTGGTCGGCGCCGGGCGGACCGAACTGGTGCGCACCATTGCCGGCGCGGCGCGTGATATCCAAGGCCACATGGTGCTGGACGGTGAGGTGCGCCACCTGCGCTCACCCCACGAGGCGATCCAGGCCGGTGTGGTGCTGGTGCCCGAGGACCGCAAGCAGCAAGGCGTGGTGGTGGAGCACCGCATCGAAGACAACCTGATCTACGGCAACACCGACCTGTTGGATAAACGTGGCTGGGTGTTCCCTGCCCCGCTGCGCGAATTCGCCCGCACGGCGGTGGCGCGGTTGGGGGTGAAGGGTGCGCCGCAGTCGCGAATTTCGAGTTTGTCTGGTGGTAACCAGCAGAAGGTGATCATTGCCAAGTGGCTGGCGCGCAATCCCAAGGTGTTCATCCTTGACGAGCCGACACGCGGCATCGACGTGGGCGCACGGGCGGCGATCTATGAAGTGATCGCGGACCTGGCGGCCAAGGGCATGGCCGTGATTGTGGTGAGCTCGGACCTCGATGAGGTGCTGGGGTTGTCCCATCGGGTGATGGTGATGAGCCGGGGCCGGCAGATGGGGATCCTGGCGCGGGGCGAGGCTACCCCGGTGTCGGTGATGGAAATGGCCACTGCGTAAGTGCCCTGCCCTCATAAACAACGAAGAACCCATGTGGGAGCGGGCTTGCTCGCGAAAGCGGTGTATCAGTCAAAACATCATTAGCTGACCCACTGCTTTCGCGAGCAAGCCCGCTCCCACAGTTTTGATCTGTGGTGTGTTCACTATTGGGAGTCGTTCATGCAACTTTTTAGTCTTCAGGGCCAAGTCGCCTTTGTCACGGGCGCAGGCAGCGGCATTGGCCAGGCGATTGCCGTCGGGCTGGCCGAGGCCGGCGCGGATGTGGCCTGTTTCGATCTACCGGGCAGCCCCGGCATCGCCAGCACCGTCGAACGTATCCAGGCCCTCGGCCGCAAGGCCTTGGCCCTGAGCGGCACGGTCACCGAACGCGCCGCGCTGGATGCAGCGGTAGCGCGCACCGAAGCCGAACTCGGCGCATTGAGCGTCGCCGTCAACTGCGCCGGCATCGCCAACGCCCAGGCCGCCGAAGACCTCGAACTGCAACGCTGGCAAACCACCCTGGACATCAACCTCACCGGCATCTTCCTCAGCTGCCAGGCCCAGGCTGCCGTGATGTTGCCCCGCGGCAAGGGTGCCATCGTCAATATCGCCTCGATGTCCGGCAGCATCGTCAACCGAGGCTTGCTCCAAGCGCACTACAACACCTCCAAGGCCGGCGTGATTCACCTGAGTAAAAGCCTGGCGATGGAATGGGCCGACAAGGGCTTGCGGGTCAATTGCATCAGCCCGGGCTACACCGCCACGCCGATGAACTCGCGCCCGGAAGTCGCCGACCAGGTGAAGATCTTTGAACAGACCACGCCCATGGGCCGCATGGCCAGCGTGGAAGAAATGGTCGGCCCGGCGATTTTCCTGGTCAGCCAGGCCTCGTCCTTCTGCACCGGTGTCGACCTGCTGGTCGATGGCGGCTTTGTCTGCTGGTAACCCTGGGAGCCCTTGTCATGTCGCAACGATTCAGCGGTAAAACTGTCGTGATTACCGGCGCCTGCCGGGGTATCGGCGCCGGCATTGCTGAGCGCTTCGCCCAGGAAGGCGCCCACCTGGTACTGGCTTCCAATGACCTGGAACGCGTGACCTTCACCGCCAACCAACTGGCCCAGGAATACCACGTCGACACCCTGGCCCTGGCCATCGACGTCACCCGTGAAGACGATATCGAAAAGCTCTACCGCGAAGGCCACGCACGGTTCGGCAGCATTGACGTGTCGGTGCAGAACGCCGGCATCATCACCATCGACCACTACGACAAAATGCCTCGCGCCGATTTCGACAAGGTGCTGCAGGTCAACACCACCGGCGTTTGGCTCGGCTGCCGGGAAGCGGCCAAGTACATGGTCAAGCAAGGCAGCGGCCGGCTGATCAACACCTCTTCCGGCCAGGGCCGCCAGGGGTTCATCTACACGCCCCACTACGCCGCGAGCAAAATGGGCGTGATCGGCATCACCCAAAGCCTGGCGCTGGAACTGGCGCGGCATAACATCACGGTGAACGCGTTCTGCCCCGGCATTATCGAAAGCGAGATGTGGGACTACAACGACCGGGTGTGGGGCGAGATCCTCAGCACCGACGAGAAACGCTACGGCAAGGGTGAGTTGATGGCCGAATGGGTCAAGAACATCCCCCTGCGCCGCGCCGGCAAACCCTCGGATGTCGCGGGCCTGGTGGCGTTTCTCGCGTCGGACGATGCGGCCTACCTGACCGGCCAGGCGATCAATATCGACGGCGGCCTGATCATGTCGTAAGGGTTTGGTATCCTCACGGCCATTGAGTCATGCCTTTTACTATAAAGAGCCCTGAGGCCTTCATGAGCCAGATCGAAGAACAGCGCCTGATCACCAAGATCGCGAGCCTCTATTACGAAGAAGGGCTCAAGCAGTCCGAGATTTCCGCGCAACTGGACCTGTCCCAATCCTTTATCAGCCGCGCCCTGCGCCGGGCGCTGCAGGACGGCGTGGTGAAGATCACCGTGATGCGCCTGCAAGGCCTGCACCTGGAGCTGGAAACCCAATTGCAACGCCGCTACGGCGTGCGCCGGGTCATCGTGGTGGAAGCCACCGAGCCCGGCAATGACGAGAGCATCAAGCAGGCCATCGGTTCGGCTGCCGCCCACTACCTGGAAACCAGCCTGTCGCCCCAGGACCATATCGGTATTTCGTCGTGGAGCAGCACCATTCGCGCCATGGTTGGTCACTTGCACGCGCAACCCGGCAAACAGGCTGCCCAGGAAGTGGTACAACTGTTGGGGGGCGTCGGCCACAAGGGAGCATTTGAAGCCACCTTGCTCACCCAGCGCCTGGCGACCCTGCTCAACTGCCCGGCGTTTTTGCTGCCCTCGCAAAGCATCGAGCAATCGGTGGAGAGCAAGCAGCGCATCGTGCAGATGGAAGAGGTCAAGGAAGTGCTGCAGCGCTTTGACAGCATCACCCTGGCGATTGTCGGCATCGGCGACCTGGAGCCCTCGCAACTGCTGCGCAACAGCGGCAACTACTACACCGAAGACATGCTGCGCCTGCTTGCCGAACGCGGCGCGGTGGGCGATATCTGCCTGCGCTACTTCGATGCCCAAGGCAAGCCGGTGCTGGAGGAAGACGAAGAATTCGTCGTGTCGGTGGCGCTGCCCAAGCTGCGCGCCATCCACCGTGTGCTCGGCCTGGCCGGTGGGTTGAACAAGGTCCAGGCCATTCGTGGCGCGCTCAAGGGCGGCTACCTGGACATCCTGATCACCGACCTGGACACCGCACAGGCCCTCAACCAATAACCTTTTTTGGAGACCGCCGCTCATGACGTCCAAGCTCGAACAACTCAAGCAATTCACCACCGTGGTCTGCGACACCGGCGACCTGGAAGCCATCAGCCGCCTGCGCCCGGTGGATGCCACCACCAACCCTTCGCTGCTGCTCAAGGCCGCGGCCATCCCGGAGTATGCCGAGTTGCTGCGCGGTGCGGTGAGCCTGTCCAAGGGCGATGTCGACCTGGCCTGTGATCGCTTTGCGGTGTCGGTGGGTTGTGGCATTCTTAACGTGATTCCGGGGCGCATCTCCACCGAGGTCGATGCGCGCCTGTCCTTCGACGAAGAGGCGCTGTGGGCCAAGGCCAACCAGTTGATCGCGCTGTACGACCAGGCCGGCGTGGGTCGCGACCGCGTGCTGATCAAACTGGCCTCCACCTGGGAAGGCATCCGCACCGCCGAGCGCTTGGAAAAGGCCGGGATCCAGACCAACCTGACCCTGTTGTTCTCGTTCGTCCAGGCCGCCGCCTGCGCCGACGCCGGGGTGTTCCTGATTTCGCCGTTCGTGGGCCGCATCTATGACTGGTACCGCAAGCACACCGGCCTGGACTACACCGGTGGCGATGACCCGGGCGTGCAGTCCGTGACGCGGATCTACAACTACTACAAGGCCAATGCCATCAAAACCGTGGTCATGGGCGCCAGCTTCCGTACCCTCAGCCAGATCGAACAACTGGCAGGCTGCGATCGCCTGACCATCAGCCCCGAGTTGCTGCAAAAGCTCGATGAAGACCAGGGCGTGCTGGAACGTCAATTACACCCGGGGGCGGTCGGCGAGTCGCGCCAGACCCTCAACGAAGCGCAGTTTCGCTGGGGCTCCAACGAGGACGCGATGGCCACCGAGAAACTGGCTGAAGGCATTCGCCAGTTTGCCCGCGACCAGGAAAAACTCGAGGCGGTCCTCGCAGCACTATGAGCCCTGCCCTGCCGCTCAGCCAGCCACGCACCCTGGTGTTCCTGGCCTACCCCCAGATGGGCCTGCTCGACCTGACCGGCGCCAAGACCGTGTTCTGGGCCGCCACCAAGGCCATGGCAGAACGCGGCCTGCCGGGTTACGTGGTGCACACCGCCAGCCTGGCCGGTGGCCTGACACCCGCCCTCCCTGCGTCGGCCAGCCCACTCCTTGCTGCCCCGGTCACTCCCGAGCGCCCGCCAAAGCTGTTTAGGCGGGCGTTTTTTTGCTGCACTCATCCATAGAGCGTGCGGCTATCGCCCCCATCACCCCGCCCACGATTGGCGCCAGCCAGAACACCCACAGCTGCGCAATGTACTCAGCGCCGGCAAACAGCGCCGGCCCGGTACTGCGGGCAGGGTTCACCGACGTATTGGTCACCGGTATCAGCACCAGGTGAATAAGGGTCAGCGCCAGGCCAATCGCGATCGGCGCAAACCCCGGGACAGCGCCCGGCGCGGTCACGCGCATGATGATGAAGACAAAGAAAAACGTGGCGATCAGTTCGGCCAGCAATGCGGCCTTGATGTCGAAGAGACCGGGGCTGAGCGGGCCATAGCCATTGGCGGCAAAGCCACCCACGGCGAAATCGGGCTGCCCATTGGCGATCAAGTACAACGCAGCCGCGGCGGCAATCGCGCCGGCAACCTGCGCGACGATATACGGCAGCACATCAGTGCCAGGCACGCGGCGCCCCGCCCATAAGCCAATGGTCACCGCCGGGTTGAAGTGGCCGCCGGACATGCCCCCCACTGCATAGGCCATGGTCAACACCGTGAGACCAAACGCCAGCGCGACACCCACGAAACCAATGCCCAGGCCGGGAAATGCCGCCGCCAGAATGGCGCTGCCACAGCCGCCGAAGGTCAGCCAGAACGTACCGATAAACTCGGCGGTCAAACGCTTTTGCACAATCGACTCCATTGCTGTTCAAGTGCCGTCACCACAGGGCGTGGGCGGTCCTGGGCGACAGTAGCAATGGGTATCTGAATGGCCTGTAAGACTTGTCTGGCCGTTGAACAGTTGATGCCTGGAACACAAAGCAGATCCAACGCTGCTCAGTCGCGCGCTACGCCCTGGCCATATTTGCGAATCGCCAGGCAGTACCCAATCACTGCCAGCGCCGCCAGCAAACCACCCGCCGCGCCTATCCAGGCGAAGCCGAAGCGGCTGCCAACCCAACTGCCCATAAGGGCGCCGCCGCCGATGCCGATGTTGTAGATGCCGGAGAACATCGCCATGGCCACGTCCGTGGCATCCGGTGCCAGCACCAGCACCTTGGACTGCATGGCCAGGCCGAAGCCCATGATCGCCATGCCCCAGAAAATGCTCAGCACCACCAGGTAGGATTCGGCGCCGCTCAATGGCAGCAGCAACGCCAGGCACGCCGCCAGCAGGAACACTGCGCCGACCACGAACAGGTGCGGGTTGAACCGGTGCACCAGGCTGAACAGCAACGAGCCGATGATGCCCGCACCGCCGAACACCAGCAGGATCAGGGTCACCGCGCTGCCGCTCATGCCGGCCACGCCTTCGACGAACGGTTCGATGTAGCTGTAGGCGGTGAATTGTGCGGTCACGGTCATGGCCGTGAGCACGTACAACGCTACCAGCGCCGGGCGCTTGAACAGCAGCGGCAGGCTGCGCAGCGAGCCGGAGTTCTGGCTCGGCAACAGCGGCAAGGTGCGCGCCAGCCAGAACACCAGCGCGGCAGCGAAGGCGCCGATGACCAGGAACGTGGTGCGCCAGCCCATGGCTTCGCCCAGCAGGCGGCCCAGGGGAATGCCGAGCACCATCGCCAGGGAGGTGCCGGTGGCCAGCAGGCCGAGGGCTTGCACTTGTTTGCCTGCCGGCGCCAGGCGCACGGCGAGGGACGCGGTGATCGACCAGAACAGCGCATGGGATAAGGCAATGCCGATACGGCTGACCATCAACAGCCCGAAGCTGGTGGCGACACTGGAGAGGATGTGACTGACGATAAACATGCAGAACAGCACAATCAGCAGCTTGCGCCGTTCGACGTTGCGGGTCAGCAGCATCACCGGCAACGAAGTCAGCGACACGATCCAGGCGTAGATGGTGAGCATCAGCCCGACGTTGGCAACAGGCATGTCGAAGCTGGCGCCAATGGCGCTGAGCAGCCCGACGGGCACGAATTCGGTGGTATTGAACACAAAGGCGGCCAACGCGAGGGCGATGACCGGTTGCCAATTGGCTTGGGGGGTTGCGGCTGAAATACTCATTGAACGGCGCGGTACTCTGACGTTGATCAAGCGGGAACGGTGATCAAGCGGCCACTCAGGACGAGCGCCGCCGCCGAGCATTCTATAGGTTTCTGGCCCGGCTGTTGACGCTCATCCCGCTCAAAACAACCTCAGTGTTGTCACGGCGCGGTGACAGTCACCACGTAGGCCCCCGATTGAATCGGTTTGTCGAGGGCATCCACCAGCACATACCGCTGGTCGTAATAGCGCCCGTTGCTGCTGTCGGCCACCCACTTGACGTGGGCCGTCGACGTGCCCAGTGCCTGGACGCTGCGCACAGGCTGCACGTCAAGCTGGCTGCCGCGCAGCGCCTGCGGGCAACCCTTCAACTCCAGCGTCGAACCGCCCGACGCGCCCGCGTTGCAACCCGGCTCGACGATGCTGCCGTGAAACTGGATGACGCCTGAGGAGGCTGCCAGGCAAGCCCCCGTCCATAACGCAAGAAAGCCGGTAACCAGTGACAAACGTTTAACGTTCATGACGACACTCCTTCTTGGGCTGTTAAGAAGTAAGTCGTCTGGTCAGACGTTAACTTGAGGTTATTCGTCGCCGTTCGTAAGAAAAATTACGGGTCCACCTGCCCCATCATCTCGGGAATGCTTTCCGGCCGCTTGGCGTAACGCTGGGCCAACGCCGCGCAGACCATCAACTGGATCTGGTGAAACAGCATCAATGGCAGGATCAGCACGCCCATGGTCGCCCCGGCGAACAGCACCTGGGCCATCGGCACCCCGGTGGCCAGGCTCTTTTTCGAGCCGCAGAACAGGATGGTGATGCGGTCTTCCTGGTTAAAGCCAAAGGCCTTGCCCAGCACGCTGGACGCCACCAGCACCAGGGCGAGCAACACGCAGCAGGCCACCACCAGGCCGCCGAGTTCCCACAATGGGATCTGGTGCCAGATGCCTTCGTTGACCGCTTCGCTGAACGCGCCGTAGACCACCAGCAGGATCGAGCCCTGGTCGACGAATTTCAGCCAGGATTTATTGCGCCCCACCCACTCGCCGATCCAGCGACGGGCGATCTGCCCGGCGATGAAGGGCAGCAGCAACTGCACGCTGATTTTCAGGATTGCGTCGACGGTCGAGCCGCCCTCGCCGTGCACGTTGAGCAGCAGGGTCACCAGCAGCGGCGTGAGGAAAATACCAAACAGGCTGGACGCCGCCGCGCTGCAAATCGCTGCGGGGATATTGCCCCGCGCCAGGGAGGTGAAGGCAATCGCCGATTGCACCGTGGCGGGCAAGGCGCAGAGGTAGAGCATGCCCATGTACAGGTCTTTGCCGATCAACGGCGACAGCACCGGCTTGAGGGCCAGGCCCAGCAGCGGGAACAGCACAAAGGTCAGGCTGAACACCAACAGATGCAGGCGCCAGTGGCCGGCACCGGCAACAATCGCCTGACGTGACAGCTTGGCGCCGTGCAGGAAGAACAGCAGCGCAATCGCCAGGTTGGTGACCCAACCGAAGTCCACGGCAGTCTGGCCGCTGGCGGGCAGCAGGGAAGCGAGGATCACCGTGGCGATCAGCGTCAGGGTGAAGTTGTCGGGCAGAAAACGGGGGCGAGTCATAAGCAGGATCTTCCGGGGGTTGCCAAGAGCGTCGTCGCGACTCTAACGTAACGGCTTGTTACCGACTAACGCCAATGAGCCAGTAAATGCCGCCTAAAGGACATGCCAACACCGTGCGCCGTAGCGTGCCCGGGCTTTCCAGCCTGCCACGGCCGGTGTATGGGCGCACCGAATCCTTGCCCAACCGCGCATTGACCCGTCGGCACAGCCACCCGTGGGTGCAATTGTCCTACGCGATCTCCGGGGTGTTGGAGATCCAGACCAGCGTCGGCCGCTTCGTGGCGCCGCCCCAGCGCGCGGTGTGGATCCCGGCGGGTATGCCGCACCGGGTGTTCAGTTCGCCCCACACGGAAATGCGCAGCCTGTACCTGGATTGCAGCGTTACCACCTGGGCGGCCGAGCGCTGTCATGTGTTGGAAGTGAGCAGTTTGCTGCGCGAGCTGATCCGCAGCTTCAGCGAACTGCCGGTGGAATATGCCGAGGACGGGCCGGATGGGCGCTTGGCCCAAGTGGTGCTGGACCAGTTGGCCGCCGCGCCACAGGTGGACCTCATGCTGCCATTGCCGCTGGACCCGCGCTTGCGGCAGATCTACCGCAGCCTGAACCTGCACCCGGAGCAGCAAACCACCTTGGGGCAATGGAGCCAGAAGCTGGGGGTGAGTGAGAAGACCCTCAGTCGGTTGTTCTTGAGTGACACCGGGCTGACGTTCCGGGCTTGGCGCCAGCGCTTGCGCCTGCTGACCGCCCTGCCCGCCCTGGAGCAAGGCGAACGGGTGACCGATGTGGCGCTGGGCTGTGGGTATGAATCGACCTCGGCGTTTATCAACGCGTTTCGCCAACAGTTCGACGCCACGCCTGGCGAATTCTTCCGCTGAAACCTGCCCCATTACGTAGGAGCCGGCTTGCCGGCGCCTACAAGTGCGGGGCGGGGTCAGCTGCCGTTGCCGCCGTGGGCTTCTTCGAAGAAGTAGTCTTTCCAGCTCGCGGCCTTGTTTTTCAGCACGCCCAGTGCCTGCAATTTCTCGGCGTAGATGTAGGTACGCTGCGGCACGATGGTGAAGTCGATCTCCGGGTCCTGGACGATTTTCTCCACTAGGTCCAACGGCAGCTTCGACTGTTCTACGCGGATATACGCCTTGGCGGCGGCGGGTTTGTCGGCCTTGATGATCTTCTCGGCTTCGGCCAGGGCGTCGTAAAACGCTTGGTAGGTCTTGGGGTTCTCGTCGTGGAATTTCTGGGTGGTGTACAGCACGTTGAACGTGGCCTGGCCTCCGAGGATGTCGTAGGAACTGAGCACCTTGTGCACGTTCTGATTGAGCAATTCCTGGTACTGGAATGGCGGGCTGGAGAAATGCGCGTTGATTTCCGAGCCCCCGGCAATCAATGCCGCGGTGGCATCGGGGTGGGCCAGGCTGATGGAGATATCGTCAAATTTCTTGTAGTTGGCATCACCGAACTGCTTGGCGGTCTCGATCTGCAGGGTGCGCGACTGGAAACCCACACCGGCGGCGGGCACGGCGATGCGGTCTTTCTCGGTGAAGTCCTTGAGGGTCTTGACGTTGGGGTTGTTGGTCAACAGGTAGTTGGGCATCGAACCGAGGGAGGCAATGGCCTTGACGTTCTGCTTGCCCTTGGTGCGGTCCCACAGGGTCAGCATCGGCGGCACACCGGCGGAGACCACGTCGAGGGCGCCGGCCAGCAGCGATTCATTCATGGCGGTGGCGCCGGAAATGCTGTTCCACTCCACCTTGATATCCAGGCCCTGTTCCTTGCCGTGCTTTTCGATCAGGTTCTGGTCGCGCACCACGTCTAGGATCAGGTAGCCGATGCCGAATTGCTGGGCGATGCTGATCTTGCCCTCGGCCTGGGCACCGGGGCTGAGCAAGGCACTTGCGGCAGCCAGGGAAGCGGCCAGGAGAGTCAGGGAGGAACGCTTGGAGGTCATGGGGTCTGCCGCGCTTTTGAGAAGGTGAGCGAGGGTAGCGACGATTTTTAAGACAGGAAAAGAATATCGGGTTCTATTGTTATGCAAATAACCCACAAACGGGCGCCCGGCTGTTATTGTGCCGCGCTTTGAAAAGCTACCGAACACTGCGAGGAAATGGCCGTTGAACACTGACGAAAAAATGACCGGGGACCTGTTCGAGGTCGATAAGCGCCTGTCACTCAAGCCCGTGGTGGACCTCAACGCTTATTTGCGCAGCGCGTTCGGCGACGGCCCGTGCACCTGCATTCGCTGCACGGCCAGCCAAGGTGATGAGACCGGCTATGAGTTTCAGCACACCTTCACCTTCGACGGTAAACCCAGCCAACGCCGCTTCGCCTCCACGGCAGGCAGCGATGTGTTGCAAGCGTTGAAGAAAGCCTGGCTGTCGTACACCAAGGCCGAGCTGCCAAGCAGTGGCTTGTTGACGCTGGATACCGTGAAAGAGTTTGTCGAGCCGCAGTTGCACAAGCGCCTGGCGCCTCTGTTTCTGGCCAGCGGCCTGGTGAAGGACGTGGACGGCGAGCTGCACCTGCAACCCCAAACCGCCGCCTGATCACACCCCATGTAGGCGCTGGCATCAGTCGCCACCGCAACTCTGGGCCAGCAGGCGGTCGACGACTTGCCGCAGACAGGCTTGCTCATCGGCGCCCGACGCCTGAGCGGTGGCGTGGCAGTGCAGTTGATCGACGGCACTGTTGCCGCACGCCAGCAACCGGCGCAAATCGCCGAATAACGCTGCCTCGCCCATGGCCTCGGCGGTGGTCGCGAAGGTGTGTTCCGCCTGTCGCAACCACTGTTCAGCAGTGCCCATTGTGCCCTGGTCATCCAGCGCAAAGGTGCCCGCCGCGCCGTAGCGCTTGGCCTGCCAGCGGTTCTCCTTGAGCAGCCAGCGCGCCTCGGCGGTGAACTCGGCACCGGGCTTCTCCAAGGCGCAGGCGTGGGTGACCATCACCCGAAACAACGTCGCCAGGGCCAAGGCGTCCGCCAGTCGGGGGCAGGCGTCGGTCATGCGCAGTTCCAGGGTCGGATAGCGCGCCGCCGGGCGAATACCCCACCACCCATTGCCATCGGCCTTGATCGCACCGACGCGCTGCAACAAGGCCAGGTAGCGCAAGTACGCCGCCCAATCCGTGAAGTGTTCTGGCACGCCCATGCGCGGCCACTCATCACAGGCGGCTTGGCGATAGCTCATGAAACCTGTGGGCGCGCCGTCCCAGAAGGGCGACGAGCAACTGAGCAGCAGCAATAACGGCAGCCACGGTGAGACTTGGTTCATCACCGCGATGCGGTCGACACTGGCAGGCACCTCGACATGCACATGCAACCCGCAGAGCACACTGCGGCGCGCCACGTATTGGATGTCGTCGAACAACTGCTGGAAATGCGCACGCTCCGTTGGTCGTTGCTCACGCCACGCCGCCAGGGGATGGCTGCCGGCACACACCACCCCCAGGCCGAAATCAGCCAGGGATCGGCCCAGGTTGTGGCGCACGGTGGCCAGGTAATCAGTGGCTTCGTTGCTGGCCTTGAACACGGGGGAAGCCACCTCGATCTGGCCCTGGAACATCTCATACGCAAAGCCTTGGCCGATCGCCTGCCGACAGGCCGCCAGCACCGCCGCCGAGGGTTGGCTGACCAGGCTGCGGGTGTGCAGATCGGTAATGAAATATTCTTCTTCGATACCAAAGGTGAGCATGGCCGTCAGCCCAAACGGGTGACGGTGAGCGCAACCACGGCAATCCGTTCCACACGTTCGTAGCCGGGCTTGGCCAACTCTTCGCCAAATACGTCGGGGTCCAGTTCGCGGTAGGTCCAGCCAAAGGCATCGCTGCCAAGCAATGGCTTGACCGCCGCCAGGAACGGGTCCTCGCCAGCGACAATCGCCACACCGGTGTACAACACCAGGCTGCCGCCGAGGGCCAGGCGCCCCAGGGACTCGCCGGCGATACGCACCGACAACTGCTCACCCAATGCCCCGCCACCATGGCGATAGGCACGCTGGCGGTCATCATTCATATACGGCGGGTTGGCGACAATCAGGTCGAACTCACCCTCCACGCTCGCCAGCACGTCGCTGTGGTAGGCACTGATATTGGCCAGCCCGGCCAGCTCGGCGTTCACTGCGGTCATGCGCAGGGCGCGCGGGTTGATATCCACCGCGAGCACCTGTGCATCGTGGCGCGCGCGGGCGATCACCAACGCACCGACGCCGGCGCCGCAGCCGATGTCCACGGCGCGCTTGACCGGTTCGAAGCGCTGTTGCAGATGGGCTTCGATTACCTGGGCAAAGCGGTAGCTGTCCGGCCCGAAAAACACTGCATCGGACTGGGTGGTGGGGTACGCGGAATGCGCAAACAGCAGATCGTCCAGGCTCGACCATCGCACCGCACTGCGCCATAACGAATCGTGCTTTTCGATGACATCGGCTTGCTGCAATTCCTCACGGAAGGCTTCGGGCAACAGCGTGTGGTCAAACGGCATCGACCAGCCGAACACGTCGCGCAGGTCCGTCGCCAGCGGCGCGGCCAGGCGTTGATAGACACGCTCATGGGTCAACGGCGTTGGGGTGATGAAACGATAGCCGCTCTCCTTCAACCCCCGGCCCAGGTTCAACAGGGCGCGGTCGGCAAGTTGTTGTGCAGACATGGGGTATTCCTTAGCGCAAACGCGCGCGCAGTTGAATAAAGCGGCGGGTCGCGTACAACCCGGCGGGCGTGCAATGGCGTCGCGCCGACAGCCACGGGATCAGAGCGTTGAGCTGCTCCTCATCGGACAGCTTCCACAGCGATTCCACCAGCGCCTGGGTGTCGGGATCCGCCGGGCGATGCTGCTCGCGGGAGAACCGGCTGCCACGTCCGGGCCGTACGGGCGGCACGCGTTGGTCGCTGGTCCAATCGCCGGCGATCCAGTCGTGCAACACCTGCTTTTCATAGCCGCTGAACACGCCGAACATCGCCGCGCCCGCGCCTTCGATCAATTGCCAGAAGCGGCTTTCGGCCGGGTCCTGATCGCGCTTGATCCAGCCCTTGTCTTCCAGGGCCTGAAGAAAGGCGCCGATCTGCCCCGGCTGGCCTAGCCATTGGTTGACGGTCTTGCCTTCGAAGCGGCAATAGTCCGAATGCATGTGCTGGCCGAAGGTGCGCTTGCGCTCAAGCATGGCGACCACTTCGTCCTGCAGGTTGAAGCCGTTGATGACGGCCGTTGTCCCCGGCCCCAGGTCGTTGAGGCGATAACCCTCGGCCACCCGGCGATAGAAGTCCGCCCTGCCCTCGCCCAGCGGCAACAGGTTCAGCACCGACTGCGCCGCCTTGCACGCATGGCCGCTGCTGGCGTTGTCGATGGTCACGTGCAGGGTGAAGTAATAGGGGTCGATGCCCAGTTCGCTCAACTCATAGGCCGTGATCAACAGGTGCAGGGGTAGCTGCTCATAGCCGAGGTTGTAGCCGATGATCTCCGGCAAGAAGTCTTCAGCGCACAGCCCCAGGGCCATCTGCAGCGCACCTTGCAGGTAATGTGCGTCTTCCAGGCCCGCGTTGCTGTCGGCATCGTGTTCGCTGAGCAACTTGCGGTAGATCACCACATGGTTCTGGGCCGCCTCACCGTCGCCCAGCTCTTCAAGGTAGGTGGTGAGCAGGCCGTCGAAGCGCGGGTCTTGCCAATGGCGCAACAGGCCATTGAGCCAGGCGCCGTCGACCTGTTTGGTCGGGGCGACGCGCTGCAAGAAGTACAGCGCATGCGCCTTGTTCTGGAAGTAGCGACGTGGCTGGCCTTGCTGGCGTTGCTCCAGGTAATCGGCATAGGCCTGGGCCACCTCGGTGCAACGCTGTTCGATCCAGCCGGGCAGTTGCTCGGGCACCGGCGGCAGCTCGCTGGGCGCGTCTTGCACCTGCGCCAACTGCGCCTGCAGGAAATCCCGCGCAGCCTCGTGCGCGCCCTGGCCTTCACCATAGAGCTGCTGGTAAAGCCCGTGGTACTGGCCGCAAACCGAATGAGTGAGCGAGGCCGGCTGGCCCGACAGCGCTGTGAGAAGCGTCATGATGGCAGTTTCCGCAAAGTCCGATACAACCAGGCCTCCCGACAAGGAGGCCCCGCAAGAGCGCTCAGAACCACACGCTTCTAAAGTGAAGAGCATCGGGGTGTGCTGAAAATTCAATCAGGGTTGGGAATGTGCGGATCGGCGGTTGCCGTGTTTGGTTTTTCGCCGGTGCGGATTGGCTGAAAGAACACAAGTGGTGAGCGGGGCAAGCCCGCTCACCACAATCAGTAATGACAGGGGTGATTACTTGCGTGCAGCCTCCCACTGCTTGAGCAGGTCGTTGTAGTTCACGGTTTCGCCTTTGGGCTTCTCGTTGGCCAGTTTCGGTTTAGGTGCGCCCGGCTGGTCGAACCAGTATTGCGCATCACGCTCGGGGTTCATTTTCGGGCCGCACACCGGTTGCACTTTGGAGCGCTCCAGGCGTGTCATGATCGCGTCCTGTTCCTTGGCCAAGTTGTCGAGCGCCTGTTGCGGGGTTTTCTCGCCGCTGGCGGCGGCGGCGATGTTGCTCCACCACAGTTGCGCCAGGCGTGGGTAGTCCGGCACGTTGGTGCCGGTCGGCGACCACTCGGTGCGGGCCGGGCTGCGGTAGAACTCCACCAGGCCACCCAGTTTCGGCGCCATGTCGGTCATGGCCTGGGAGTTGATGTCGGACTCACGAATCGGCGTCAGGCCGACGATGGTTTTCTTCAGCGACACGGTTTTCGAGGTCACGAACTGCGCGTAGAGCCAGGCCGCGAGTTTCTGCTTCTCGGGTGTGGACTTGAGGAAGGTCCAGGAGCCTACGTCCTGATAGCCCTTCTTCATGCCCTTTTCCCAGTAAGGTCCGACAGGCGACGGCGCCATGCGCCATTTCGGCGTGCCGTCGGCATTCACCACGGGCAGGCCCGGCTTGACCATGTCGGCCGTAAACGCGGTGTACCAGAAGATCTGCTGGGCGATGTTGCCTTGGGACGGCACCGGGCCGGATTCGGAGAAGGTCATGCCCGCCGCTTCCGGTGGCGCGTAGGCTTTCATCCAGTCCACGTATTTCTGGGTGGCGTACACGGCGGCTGGGCCGTTGGTGTCACCGCCGCGGGTGACGCTGGAGCCGACCGGGTGGCAGTCCTCCACGCGAATGCCCCACTCGTCCACCGGCAAGCCGTTCGGCAGGCCCTTGTCGCCACCACCGGCCATGGAGAACCAGGCATCGGTGAAGCGCCAGCCCAGGGACGGGTCTTTCTTGCCGTAGTCCATGTGCCCGTACACGCGCTTGCCGTCGATTTCCTTGACGTCTTCGCTGAAGAACTTGGCGATGTCTTCATAGGCCGACCAGTTCACCGGCACGCCGAGTTCGTAGCCGTATTTTTCCTTGAACTTGGCTTTCAGCTCTGGGCGCTCGAACCAGTCGGCGCGGAACCAGTAGAGGTTGGCGAACTGTTGGTCAGGCAGTTGGTAGATCTTGCCGTCAGGCGCGGTGGTGAAGGAAATGCCGATGAAGTCCTTGATATCCAGGGTCGGCGAGGTGAAATCCTTGCCTTCATTGGCCATCAAGTCCGTGATGGATTCGGTCTTGCCGTAGCGAAAGTGCGTACCGATCAGGTCCGAGTCATTGACCCAGCCGTCATAGATGTTCTTGTCGGACTGCATCTGGGTTTGCAGCTTCTCCACCACGTCGCCTTCTTGCAGCAAGTCATGGGTGAGCTTGATCCCGGTGATTTCACTGAACGCCTTGGCCAGCACCTTGGACTCGTATTCGTGGGTGGTGAGGGTTTCCGACACCACGTTGATCTTCATCCCACGAAAGGGTTCGGCAGCCTTGATGAACCACTTGAGTTCGGCAAGCTGCTGTTCGGCCGTGAGGGTGGACGGTTTGAACTCGCTGCCGATCCATTTTTTCGCGGCATCTTCGTACGCATCGGCCCAGGCCGAGGCGCTCAAACCGCTCAGGGCCAGTACGGCGGCCAATGAAATGCTATGTCGCAGCTTATTGTTCTTATTCAACATAGAGACCTCCAGGTTGTTTATTCACAAGGGCATCAGCCCCAACGCATCACACTCAACAGCCATACCAGGGAGAGCGCGGACGCCACCCAGATGCTCCAGTCGGTAACGCCGATGACCAGCAAATGCAGGTAGGCGCTGCCGAGAAGACCGATAAACAAGCGATCACCACGGGTGGTGCTGATCGGTAAAAAACCACGCCGGGGGATGCTCGGCGAGCGCAGTTCCCAGGTGGTCATGCCCGCGAGGATCAGGGCTATGGCACCAAAGAACAGCGCGGTGGGGGTGGTCCAGGCCATCCATTCCATCATCGACTCCTCAGACCCGGCCGAGGGCAAAGCCCTTGGCCACGTGGTTGCGAACAAACCAGATCACCAGCATGCCGGGAAGGATAGTCAACACCCCCGCCGCCGCCAGCACACCCCAATCGATACCCGACGCCGACACCGTGCGCGTCATCACCGCCGCAATGGGCTTGGCGTTGACCGAGGTCAGGGTGCGCGCGAGCAACAACTCGACCCAGGAAAACATGAAGCAGAAAAACGCCGTCACACCGATGCCGGAGCCGATCAACGGGATAAAAATCTTCACGAAGAACTTGGGAAACGAGTAGCCGTCGATGTAGGCGGTTTCGTCGATTTCCTTCGGCACCCCGGACATGAAGCCTTCCAGGATCCACACCGCCAACGGCACGTTGAACAGGCAGTGCGCCAGGGCCACGGCGATGTGCGTGTCGAACAGGCCGATGGACGAATACAGCTGGAAAAACGGCAGCAGAAACACCGCCGGTGGCGCCATGCGGTTGGTCAGCAGCCAGAAGAACAGGTGCTTGTCACCCAGAAAACGGTAGCGCGAGAACGCATAGGCCGCCGGCAGCGCCACGCTCAGGGAGATCACTGTGTTCAGGCTCACGTAGTACAGTGAGTTGAGGTAGCCGGTGTACCAGCTCGGGTCGGTGAAGATCACCTTGTAGTTGGCCAGGGTGAAGTCCTGCGGAAACAGCGTCAGCCCGCCGAGGATTTCGGTGTTGCTCTTGAAGGACATATTCAGCAGCCAGTAGATCGGCACCAGCAGGAACAGGATGTAGATCAGTAGCGGTATCAGCTTTCTCTTGTTCATGTTGGCGGCCTCAGCGGTTGGCGTCGGAGTGGGTCATGGCGGTGTAGAACAGCCAGGACACCAACAGGATGATCAGGAAGTACACCAGCGAAAACGCCGCCGCCGGGCCCAGGTCGAATTGGCCTACGGCCATCTGGGTCAGGGTCTGACTCAAGAACGTGGTGGCGTTACCCGGCCCGCCGCCCGTGAGGACGAAAGGTTCGGTGTAGATCATGAAGCTGTCCATGAACCGCAGCATCACCGCGATCAGCAGCACGCTCTTCATCTTCGGCAACTGGATATGTCGGAACACTGCCCAGGCCGAAGCACGATCGATCCGCGCGGCCTGGTAGTACACATCCGGAATCGCCCGTAGGCCGGAGTAGCACAGCAGCGCCACCAGCGACGTCCAATGCCACACGTCCATCACCAGCACCGTGACCCAGGCATCCATGGTGTTGGCCGCGTAGTTGTAGCTGATGCCCAACGCATTGAGGCTGTAGCCCAGCAGGCCGATGTCGGCGCGGCCGAAGATCTGCCAGATGGTGCCCACCACGTTCCACGGGATCAGCAGCGGGATGGCGAGGATGATCAGCACCAGCGACGACCAGCGGCCCTTGGTCGGCATGGTCAGGGCGATGGCGATGCCCAGCGGGATCTCGATCAGCAACACGCAGGCCGAGTAGATGAACTGACGCAGCAGCGAATCATGCAGCCGCGGATCGAGCAGCACCTGCTTGTACCAGTCGGCGCCGACGAAGTAGCGGCTGGACTGGTCGAAGATGTCCTGCACCGAGTAGTTGACCACGGTCATCATCGGGATCACCGCACTGAACGCCACCAGCAGGAACACCGGCAATACCAGCCACCAGGCCTTGTTGTTCTGCACCTTGTTCATGGCTGCACCTCCAGCAGGTAGTCGTCGGCATACACCATCAGCCATTGCGCGGGAAAGCTGATGGAGGCCTTGCCCTCGGGCACCGGTTTGTCTTCGGCCAGGCGCACCTTGAGCAGCGCGCCGTCGAGGTTGAGGGTGATGATTTTGTAGGTGCCAAGGTCTTCCAGGTGTGTGACCTCGGCCTGCAGGGCGTCGGGATTGTGCTCGTCCCACACGTGGATGAATTCCGGACGGATACCAACCTGCAACTTTTTGTACTCGGTGTTGGCAATGCGTTGCTGCAAGGCCTCTGGCAAGGGCAGGTAGGTGTCGGCAAACCGCACCCCGCCCGCCTCGGCCTGCACCTCGATCAGGTTCATCCCAGGGCTGCCGATGAAATAGCCGACAAAGGTGTGGCTCGGCCGTTCGAACAGGTCGCGCGGCGTGCCGAACTGTACGATTTGCCCGCCGTACATCACCGCGATCTTGTCGGCGAAGGTCGAGGCCTCCAACTGGTCGTGGGTGACGTAGACCATGGTGATGTTGAACTGCTCATGGATCTGCTTGAGCTTGCGCCGCAGTTTCCACTTGAGGTGCGGGTCGATCACCGTCAGCGGCTCATCGAAGAGGATCGCCGACACGTCGTCGCGCACCAGGCCACGGCCCATGGAGACTTTCTGTTTTTCGTCGGCGGTAAGGTTGCGGGCCTTTTTGGTCAGCAGGTTTTGCAGGTCAAGGACCTCGGCAATTTCCTGCACTTTGCTGTGGATCTTCGCCTCGGCCATGCCCTGGTTGCGCAGCGGGAACGCCAGGTTGTCGAACACCGTCATGGTGTCGTACACCACCGGGAACTGGAACACCTGGGCGATGTTGCGTTTTTCCGGGGTGAGGTCGTTGACCACTTTGCTGTCAAACAGCACCTGGCCTTCGGACGGGCTGAGCAGGCCGGAGATGATATTGAGCAAGGTCGACTTGCCGCAGCCCGACGGCCCGAGCAAGGCGTAGGCCCCACCCTGCTCCCACACGTGGTTCATTTCCCGAATGGCGTAGTCCTCGGGGCCGCTCGGCGTAGGGCTGTAGCTATGCGCCAGGTTCTGCAAATGGATCTCGGCCATCAGGCAACCCTCGCGACACGGCGCCCGGGGGCCTGGACCAAACGGCCCTGGCCATCGAACACAAACAGTTTATGGGTGGGGATGTACACGCGGATCGGCGCGTCGACGTCGTATTCGTGCACCCCCGGCAGGTGCAGCACCAACAGGAAGTGTTCACTGCGCACGTGCAAGAAGGTTTCCGAACCGCTGATCTCGGCGACTTCTACGGTCACCGCCAGCTCCAGGTCGTCGTCGTTGCTCGGCACCAGGCTGATATGGCTGGGACGTACGCCGAAACGAAACTCGCCTTCGCCGATGGGGCGCAGGTCGACGTTGAGCGGGAAGTGCACGAAATTGGCGAAGCTCACTTCATTGCCGCTGATACGCCCCGGCATCAGGTTGATCGGCGGCTCGGAAAACAGCTCGGCGGCCAGCACGGTCTGCGGCTGGTGATAGACCTCGGCGGCCTTGCCGCTCTGGATCACCCGGCCTTCATGCAGGATGGTGGTGGTGCCGCCCAAGGCCAGGGCTTCGTTGGGTTCGGTGGTGGCGTAGATGGCGATGGTGTGGCGCGCGGCAAACAGCTCGCGCATTTCCTGACGCAGCTCTTCGCGCAGTTTGTAGTCCAGGTTCACCAGCGGCTCGTCGAACAGGATCAGCTCGGCGTCCTTGACCAGCGCGCGGGCCATCGCTGTGCGTTGCTGCTGGCCACCGGAGAGTTCCAACGGGTGACGCTGGAGGAATTTCTCGATGCGCAGCATCCGGGCGGTTTCCAGCACCTTGCTCTGGATCAGCTCGTTGGACACACCGGCCTGGCGCAACGGCGAGGCGATGTTCTCGAACACGGTCATGGTCGGGTAGTTGATGAACTGCTGATAGACCATCGACACGTTGCGCAGGCGCACCGGCTTTTGCGTGACATCCACGCCGTTCATCAGGATGCGACCGCTGTCGGGCTTGTCCAGCCCGGCCATCAGGCGCATCAGGCTGGTCTTGCCGGACAGCGTACGGCCGAGCAAGACGTTGAAGGAACCGGCTTCGAAGCGCAGGTTGGCGTCGTCGATCCAGGTCTGGCCTTCGACAACGCGGGAGACATGTTCCAGGGTCAATGACATGACACGACCTTTTTATTATTGGAATGAATCTGGCCAGCTGTCAGAGCGAGTTTCGTGCCAAAACGGCAAGTGCTTGATGTGCAAGGAAATGGGCTAAACGGTGTGTTCAGGTGTGAACAGAAATGAACATCACAGGCTGAACAACTGAACACTCAGGCCCTTGACAATGAACAGTCCTGAACACCACTCTCATCACCGATACAGGGCAAATGTGGGAGCGGGCTTGCTCGCGAAAGCAGTGTGTCAGTCAATACATAGGTCGACTGGTCCAACGCATTCGCGAGCAAGCCCGCTCCCACATTTTGATCCGGTTTCGTCAGGTAGATTGTGCAAGCCCAATAACAATAAAAATGAAGGTCGCACCATGGCCGAACCACTGGCTCACGACACCCTTATCCAGGAATCCTGGCGCCGTTGCCGCGCCTTCGGCCTGGACCACCAGAGTACGCCCAGCTTCGACCAGCTTCCCGCCGAGGGCATCAGCCAATTGCTGGAGAGCCAGCACTCGCTGGTACAGACCACGCACCAGGAAGTGCTGCCCTACTACGAAAACATCCTCAGTAATTCCAACTGCCTGATCATGCTGGCCGACAACCAGGGCCAGGTGCTGACCAGTTGGGGCACCCAGCGTTTTATCGAACCCAAGCTGGCCAGGGGCTTCAACCCCGGCGCCAGCTGGATGGAGCGCTCCAGCGGCACCAATGCCATCGGCACCGCGCTGGCCTGCGCCCAGGCGGTGCATATCGAACACGATGAACACTTCCTCAAGGCCAACCGCTTCATGACTGGCTCGGCGGCGCCGATCTTCGATGCCCAGCGCGAGATCATCGCGGTGCTGGACGTGTCCAGCGACAGCTACCTGCCGCCCTCCCACACCCTGGGCATGGTCAAGATGATGAGCCAGACCGTGGAGAACCGGCTGATCCTCAATCTGTTTCGCGGCGAGCACTTCCAACTGACCTTCAATACCGGTCTCAGTAACCTGGATAGCCAATGGGCCGGCCTGCTGATCTTTGATGAAAGCGGCCAGGTGCTGTCAGCCAACCGACGTGCCGACAACCTGCTGGGCATCAGCCTGTCGCGGGTGATGATCGACAGCCTGTTCAAAGTGTCGCTGCTGGAGCTGTTGAACCAACCGGAAGGCCTGCCCTTTTCCCTGCAAGCCGCAGGGCGTAATCGCTTCCAGTGCTTGTTGAAGCGGCCCAGGCAAATGCCGGTGCAGGCGCGTGTATTTACTGAACCGACGCCGCCAAAGCCTGCCTCCATTGGCCTCAAGACGTTGCATTTTGGCGATATGCGCGTAGAGAAAGCCGTGCGCCAGGCCGAGCGGTTGCTGGAAAAAGATATTCCGCTGCTGATCCACGGCGAAACCGGCGTGGGCAAGGAAGTGTTCGTCAAAGCCTTGCACCAGGCCAGTTCGCGCAGCCAGAAGGCGTTTATCGCGGTGAACTGCGCGGCGATTCCGGCCGATCTGGTGGAGTCGGAACTGTTCGGCTATGAAAAAGGCGCCTTCACCGGCGCCAATCAAAAAGGCAGCATTGGCCTGATCCGCAAGGCCGACAAGGGCACGCTGTTTCTCGACGAGATCGGTGACATGCCACTGCCCACCCAGGCCCGCTTGCTCCGGGTGCTGCAGGAACGTTGCGTACAACCAGTGGGCAGCAGCGAGTTGTTCCCGGTGGATTTGCGCATCATCTCGGCCACCAACCGCGCACTGCGCGAACTGGTGCAGGCCGGACGTTTTCGTGAAGATTTGTACTACCGCATCGGCGGCCTGACCCTGGAACTGCCGCCCCTACGCGAGCGCACCGACAAGCAGGCGCTGTTCCAGCAACTGTGGCAGCAACACCGCGAGCCAACCCAGTGGGCAGGCCTGAGCGCTGACGTGCTGGCGCTGTTCGAGCAGCACCCGTGGCCGGGGAACCTGCGCCAGGTGAGCAGCGTGTTGCAGGTGGCGCTGGCGATGGCCGAAGAACAGCCGATCCGCCCGGAGCACCTGCCGGATGATTTTTTTGTCGACTTGAAAGTGGAACCACCGCAGCCCATCAGTGAGTACCTGGATGACAGCATCGACCTCAACCAGCGCCTCAAGGCCGTCGGTGGGAATATCTCCCACCTGGCGCGCGAACTGGGGGTGAGCCGCAATACCCTGTACAAGCGCCTGCGCCAGCCCTAGCGCGGCTTGACCACCACCAGCAGGTCGGTGAAGTACTCCACCTGGATCGGCAGGTTATCCGCCAATGACGACAGCGCCGCGGCGGTGTCGTCGAGCTTGAACACGCCGGACACCCGCAGGTTCTGCAGGGCCTGTGGATCGAAGCGCAGCATGCCGTGGCGATAGCTGGCGAGGGTTTGCAGGACCTCGCTCAGGGGCTGGTCGTTGACCTTGAGCAGGCCACGGGTCCAGGCGTCGGGGTCACCGTCGTTGACCGCTTGCGGCGGCTGCGCGCGGCCATGGTCGAGGACCGAGCGCTGGCCGGCCTTGACCTTGACCCCATCGAGGGTCTCGCCTTTGACCGCTACCGTGGACTCGATCACCGTCACCACCGTGGTGCCGTCTACCGCGCGCTTGACCAGGTAACGCGTGCCCAGCGCAGTGGCGGTGCCCTGGTCGGTACGCACCACGAAAGGCCGTTGCGTATCCTTGGCCACGTCCACCCAGAGCTCGCCCTGCAGCAGTTCGATCACCCGTTGATGGCCGTCGAACTTCACGTCCACCGCCGAGTTGCTGTTGAGCTGCAACTGGCTGCCGTCTTCGAGGGCGATCTGCCGGCGCTCACCAATGCCGGTGCGCTGGTCAGCCATCCAGAGGGGCAGGTGTTGCAGGCCCAGCCAACCGCACAGGACCACACCGAGCAAGCCCACCACCTGCGCGCCACGTGGACGTCGCGGGGTGAAGGCACGGTTCAGGGCAATGCGCGCGGGCTTGGCGGGCAACGCATCGAGGCTACCCCACAGCGCACTCATGCGCTCGATAGCCACTTCGTGGCGCGGGTCGGCCTGGCGCCAGGCGTTGAAAGCCTGGCGATCGGCGTCGGTGACGGCTTCGTCGTGCAGGCGCGTGAGCCACTGCGCCGCCTGCTGGATGATCTGTTCGGAACTCATGCCAGCGGGTCGGCCGGGTGCAGGCTGTGGTAGCAATGCACCAGGGCGCTGGAGATGTAGTTTTTGACGGTGCTGGACGACACGTCCAGGCGCGTGGCGATCTCGCTGTAGGTCAGGCCATCGAGGCGACTCAGCAGGAACGCTTCGCGGGCCTTGGCCGGCAGGCCGGCGAGCATCTCGGCAATGCGTTCGAGCGCTTGCAGCGCCACGTGAATCGCGGCGGGGTCGGGCATGCCGGCGTCTTCGCACTGGACCGCAAGGGCTTCCATGTAGGCTTTTTCGATACGGCGACGACGGGCGCCGTCGATCAACAGCCGCCCTGCCGTGGTGGCCAGGAAAGCACGAGGTTCCTTGATCGACTGCGGCTCGGCCAGCATCAGCACGCGGATGAACGCGTCATGGGCCAGGTCGGCGGCATGCTGGGAGCATCCGAGTTTCTTGCGCAGCCAGCCGTGCAACCAGCCGTGGTGCTCGCTGTACATCGCCGTGAGGGTCTGCTGCCGGACGGAGTCGCCCAGCGCGGCCGGAATGTCATGCATGCGCAAAAAGATCTCAAATGGGAAATGTTACCAATTGCGCAAACAATGCCAGTAAAACGGTGTAGGAGCAAGTGTCACTCCTATGTCGGATGCTGCCCACTGTAGGAGCCCGGCTTGCCGGCGATGGCGCCCTTAAGATCGCCTTCGCCGGCAAGCCGGGCTCCTACAGTGGAACGGAGGTGTTTTAAAAATTACGTTCCTTTAGCGCCAGCTCCAGGACACGCCGGTGTAGATGCCACGGCCATCCGCCGGCGTGGAGCGCGCGACGTCCAGCCCCTTGTCGTCGTAACCCGGCGTGACGGTATTGGCGTAGCGCCGGTTGGTCAGGTTGCGCAGGTCGACCCAGGCTTGCCAGTCTTGCTTGGGTGCGTCGTAGCCGAAGGTAGCGCCGAGAATGGTGTAGGACGCGGCGTAGTAGGAATTGGCGTAGTCCACCGCCACCCTGGAGGAATGCTCGGTGTTGAGGCTGGTGTAGAAGCCTGTCGGGTGGCTGTAGCGCACTTGGGCCTGGTAATAGTGCTTGGGAATGCCGGGCAAGGTGTTGTCGCCGAAGCGGTCATCGTCACGGTAGTGGAAGTCACTGAAGGTGTAGGCCTGGCGCAGGGCAACCTGGCCTTTGCGGCCACCGTCCCACAACGGGCTGAGCAGGCTCAGCTCAACGCCTTGGTGCACGGTGGGGCTGGCGTTGGACTCGGCGACGATGGCATTGCTGGTGGAGGTCTGTGCCTGGGTTTCCACAGTGAGCAGTTCGTGGCGCACTTCAGAGCGGTACAGCGCCAGGTCCCACTGGCCGAGCCAGGCTTCGCCACGGCCACCGATCTCCAGGGTGGTGGCGGTCTGGTTTTTCAGGCTCACGCCTTCGCGCTGCAAACCGGTGGCCGGTCCACTGCCTGTGGGGAAGTATTTGTTGGAGCCCCAGATCATCGACCAGGCGTGCGGCGGCTCCACCGAGCGGCTCAGGTTGCCGTACACCTGCAATTGCGGGGTGAAGTCGTAACGCAAGCCGACGCGCGGCGCGTAGTCCCAGTCGTGTTGGCTGAGCGGTGCCTGGCCTTCGGGATAAGTGACCTGGGTTTCGCGACGGGTATAGATCGCCGCCAGGCCGGTGGTCAGCCACAGGTCAGGCACCAGTTCCAGGTCGTTGCCGATATGCAGCACGGTGTCGGAGCCCAGGTAGCTGTAGTCACGGGTCTTGGTGCCAGGCGTGTAGCCGGCAGTGTTACCGGAAGGCGTGCGTACATACTCCGAAGCGCCGTTGTTGGGCATCGCCTGGGTGGTGCGCAGGCCGAGCGTGGTCTTGCTGTCGTGGCCGAACAGCGTGTCCTGGCGGATGTAGTTGAGGGTGCTACTGATGTCGGTGTAGGCGACTTTCAGGCGGTTGGTGCCTTCGCGCAGGTCCATCGGGTAATCGTGGTAGGCCAGGCCGACTTCGACCCGGGCATTGTCATCCAGCTGCAGGGTGGTCTTGTTGGCGATCCAGGTGGAGCCTGGCTGCAGGCGCTTGGAGTCGCGGGCGGCGTTGAGGCTGTTGGCCGCGCGTGGGTCATGGCTGATCTGGGCACGGGTGAGCTTGCCGGGGGTGTCGTTGGTGGTTTCGCGGTAGCGGAAATAGAAACGGGTTTCCAGGTCCGGGTTGAAGCGGTAGCCGAAGTTGGCCGCCATGCCCTTGCCAGTGCCGGCGCTCTGGCGCTGGTAACCGTCGGACTCGGAGTCGGTAAGGCTGATGTAGTAGTCGGCATCCCCCAGCACCTGGCCCGAACTGATCTCGCGCTGGGCATAGCCTTTGCTGCCCGCTTCGTAACGCAATTGCAGCTTGGGAGCGTCGTAACCGGTGCGTGTCACGTAGTTGACTGCGCCACCCAGGGCCAACGCGCCCTGATCGAAACCATTGGCGCCGCGCAGCACTTCGACCCGGCTTTGCCACAACGGGTCTTTGAGTTCATAGGGCGTACCGCCGGGGCCGGTGAGTGGCAGGCCGTCGAACATTTCGTACAGGCCGGAGGCATGGGCACCGGGGCTGCGGTTCAGGCCCGAGCCGCGAATCGAGAGTTTTACCCCTTCATTATTCGCCGCCTTGGCATACACCCCGGCCTGGTACTTGAACACGTCTTCGTTGGTGCTCACCCTGCCCTGCTGCACGTTGTCCATGTCGATGTAATGGGTGCCGCCGGGCACGCTCCTGAGCTGCGCCTGGGCCACTTCACCGGCGCTGGCTTCGCTGCTGGTGACTTCGACCGGGGCCAATTGCAGGTCTTCGGCGTGCACCAGCGAGCTTAACGTCAGGGCGGCAAGAAGGAACGGAGGTTGGCGCAGCAGCATGGGGCGGGTCCTTGGAATTCGGGGGGCACGTGGTGGGAAGACAGGCACGCCCGCCAGGTCACTCCTTATTAACGGACCAGACCTTTCCCACAACAGCGTCGGACGTTGATTCTTTTCTAAGTCCGAAATCGAATTAACACATGCAAACTCAGTATTTAAAGAAATAACCCCCAAGCATTACTGTGGAGCCACTGAGTCAACCACGTACCATGAGACCGCCCCCATGCAGACATCCGCCACGATCATCGACTTCACGCTCCACCGTAAACGCCGCCAGGCGCGTGCAGCGGCCGAGTTGATGTGGGCGATGTACGCCGCGCGTGCCGGGCTGGCGGTGTTTACTGCCCAGGCTGCTGCGTCCAGCGATACTCGCCGGGCGTAAGGCCGATGAATTTCCTGCACGTGCTTCCCGAACCGCCTGAACCCCTGCCCAAACCCAGCACTGACGACGACGTGATCAGCCTGTGCGTCGCCCACAACCTGCAACGCCTGCGCAGCAAACGCCACTTGTCCCTGGATGGGTTGGCACGTGCCTGTGGCGTGAGCCGGGCAATGCTGGCGCAGATCGAATCCGGGCGCAGCGTGCCGTCAATCAAGGTGCTGTGCAAGATTGCCAAGGGCTTGAAGGTGTCCGTAGCGGCGTTCCTGGAGGACCGCGCCTTCGAAGGGGTGGAAGTGCTGCCGGCGCAACAGAGCAAGCGCCTGGTGAGTGCCGATGGCGCGTTTATCAGCCGGGCATTGTTTCCCTACGATACCGCGCGCCAGTCCGAGTTCTACGAGATCCGCCTGCGCGCATTGGGCGAGGAAGTTTCCGAAGGCCATGGTCCCGGCATCCAGGAAAACCTGGTGGTGGCCCAAGGCGTGCTGGAAGTCAGCGTCAACGACGCGCGCTATTTGCTTTCAACCGGCGACTCGATCCTGTTCTATGCCGACCAGCCCCACCGCTACCGCAACCCGGCAGACAGCGAGGCCGTGGCGTTCCTGGTGATTACCTACCCCGAACGCCTGGATTGAAACGCAAAACGCCCCGAATAATCGGGGCGTTTTTTTTGAGTGCGGGACCTATCAGCAGGTGCAGCACATCATCGGCATGCCGTTGCAGCTCATCATCATCGGCATGGCGCAGTCGTTCATCATTTTGTTCATGAGCATGCAGCAGTTTTCCATCATGGCCATGCTCATGCCTGGCATCGGCATCATTTTGCACATCATGCTGTCGCCCATCAGGGTGCATTCCATCACGCACTTCATCATCGGCATTGGCACGCCCATCATCGGCATCATGTTCATGCCGGTCATCATGGCCATGGCGTCGGCCGACATGCACATCATCGACATGTTGGCGCACTGCATCATCATCGGCATGCCGCAGTTCATCATCATCGCCATCATTTCGGCGTTGGTCTTGAACTGAGCCATGTCCATACCAGCAGCCGGCTTCATGGTGCACATCATGGCGTCCGCAGCCATTTCGCACTTCATGGTGGCCATCATCATCGGCATGCCCATCATCGGCATCATGGGCATGGAGGTGTTCATCGGCATCTGCATGGCATTCATCATCTTCGAAACTCCGTAATCGACAGGAAATGAGTAAGTTCTGGGGCCGATTCTAGAGGCGCCAGAGGGCGGCGCAAGACGGCAGCAGAGCAGCAGGAATGGATGTTCGGGGGGAAGCTTAGCTAAAGAAAACAGCCGCGCCGGATGTGATGATGAGGATTTCGTCGTTATGGCATTCATCCTGATTGTTGAAAGATGTAAAACGACACTATGGATATTCGATCCTGGAATCTCGACCAACCTTATGGAAATAAACGATCTAACAGGGCGCAACTAGTGCTCAGTTTTCCTTAACGTGTGCATCAACTCTTCCGCTTCCGACCCAGGCGGGAGCCGAAAACCATACATTTCATCAGCGTCCAGTATCTCACCCAGCACCTCGAGCAACTGCGCCTCGGTCGGTGATTCGCGCAGCAGCTTGTGTGCCGGCAGCAACACGTCGGCGGAAACGCCCTGGGCACTCGCCGCATCGATCACGGCAAAGAGGATAAAGCGCAAACGTATTTCGCGATCAGTAGGCCAAACCGTTTTTTGCTTACCCATGCTGGAGGCCTCTCTCTTTCGGAAAAATCCGAGGCTATTGATGACCGCAGGGTGTTTCAAGCACGGGGAGGCAAGATAGGCCACTTCCTACAGAGGAAAGGGAAACACCGCACCCATCATCAGGGATAAACAAGCGTTCAGGGGATGACTGACGGTGTTGCGTGCCCGTACATGGGTCACTGCACTGGCAGGAAATTCATCAGCAACAAGCTCTGCGCATAGTTCAGGCCAATGCGGCGGTAGCGCTCGTCGAGCATCTGGGTCAGCAGGTCGAGGCGCGCGACAATCTTGCCGAACTCAACCGCAAAACTCAGGTTGCTGCCCTCCTCCGATATCTCATTGGAAAACAGCAGCAGCACGCCATTCGCATCCTGGCGTTTGCTTAACAGCCAGGTGGCCTTCTCGATATTGCGCGCGGCATTGCTGACGAACTGCGGGTTGATCGAGTCGGTGATGTAGAACTCGGTGCGCCCGCCGTGGGCGGTGACGATCATGCTGCCGATCGCATAGATAAACGCGCCAACCCGATCGCCCTTGAATTCCGGGCTCAAGGAATAGCTCAGCGCCACCAAATCACGACGCTCCCCAAGGGCGGGTAGCGCGCGCCGTTGCTCGATGGCCTGGCGAATCTCCCGCGCCGCCGTAACCGCATCCGGATAACCCGACTGGCGCCATTGGCTGGGATTGCGCAGGTAGAGTTTATTCATCAGCAAATACAGGCTTTGCAGGTTGTCACGCATGCCCAGCGTCGCCATGCGATCCACACTGGTCTGGAAGAACTCATCGGGCTTGCCATTGCTGAACTGCTTGGCGATATCGCGCCCCTGCTGCTGGCTGCAACCGCTGGCACAGAGCATTAACACGGCCGCCAGCAACAAGGGCTGGCGCATCCGTCGAAGGTTGAAACAAGGAAACGTGCGATCCATCGGCACCCGATCTGGCTCATCTGCCCACGCGGGGATCGGCGGGGCTGGGACAAGGATAGAGCGGAGAAATCCAGAAAAGTGCAATGGCGGTGGGGAGATAGTTGTAAGCAGAAGCCGCCGGGGCGGTGAAAAGGCGCAGCCGCCACGAATATTTTCCAGGGTCTATACTGTTTGTAACAGTTGCGTGTGTTGTCGGCGATCCAGGGTGGCAGTTCAACCTTTGAGGGGCTGACGCGGTTGTCTCCATCACCGACGGCATACCCATCAGCAGCTGTAATTGAGGGAGACGGCAATGAAACATCCAATTCGAGCACAAATGGTTGTTCAGGTGATTTGCCTGCTTTCGGTGGCGCAGCTGTTTTGCTGAGCTGAGTATCACTGCCTTAACACCCAACCGCAGGCGCGGTAGTGGAAGGTATTGCCCGTGATAAACCGGCAAACTGGCCCGACATCCCAATGCCGGGCCAGAACGTGCAGCTACAGCAAGACCGTGGCGAGCATGCCCAAGGCGCCCAGGCAAAAGCCGATCAACGCACCCCGCCCGGGGACTTCATGGAACAATGCCCAAATCACCACAGGCTCCAGCAGCAATAACGATGTGATGGACACCACCGTGACCACCCAAATGTCACCGACCGCCAGATACCCCAGCCAGTAAGCCCCCAACAGACAAAGCCCGGCAAAGCACATCACCACCACCGGCATGATGAACCCTTGCCACGAACCATCGCCTGCCTGAGCCAGCCTGGCGGTAACTACCTCACTGTAGATCGCACAAAACTCACCGATTACCATCAACCCTAGAGCAGAAACTCCGAGTAATTCTTTGGACATATCAAAAACTCCTTCGTATTCAACGCACTGTTTTTCAACTCCCAGCGGGCAATGCTGCTGCCGAGGGTTTCGTTGCAGAGATACGAAGCAGCCTTGAACAGGCCTGAATTACCGAAGTGCTTTTGCATGCTCATGTCCTTTTTGGGGGTGAGGCTTGGCGACCAGGTAGGTCGCACGTTGCGATCATACGTTTCGTCAAGGGCCTTGCACAACCAAGGCCCGGCTGGCGAACACGCCATAAAAATAGGCCGCGCCCTCGCCGCCGCTCCTCATGATCGGGCTATGATCGACCCATACGAACCGGACGCCTGATGCCCCATGCCCGTCGACTTGCAAGCCCTTTATCCCAAACTGATCCACCTGATGCTGGATACGGTCTTCGTCGTCGACAGCGATAACGTGATTGTCTTCGTTAGCGATGCCTGTGAGGCACTGCTCGGCTACCGTGCCGAAGAGCTGACGGGCACGCAGATCACCCACTACATGCACCCGCAAGACCTGGCGCGCACCCGAGCCTCCATTGTCCGGGTCATGAATGGCCAACCCCACGTCGACTTTCGCAATCGCTACATCCGCAAGGATGGCAGCGTCGTGCACATCCTATGGGCGGCCTTCTGGTCCGAAGAGGTGGGGGCACGAATCGGCGTCGCGCGGGACGTCACTGCGCTCACCCAGGCCGAGGAGGAGCTGCGCTTCCTCGCCCATCATGACCCGCTGACCGCCCTCACCAACCGATCACTGTTCAACGATCGGTTGGACCAGGCCCTGCAAGCCGCACGCAGTCACAACCACACCCTCGCGTTACTGTTCCTGGACATCAATGACTTCAAGGGCATCAACGACGTGCACGGCCATGCCATGGGTGATCGCGTGCTGTGTGTGATTGCACGACGACTGGAGCGCTGCGTGCGCGACACCGACCTGGTGGCCCGGATGGGCGGTGACGAATTCACGGTGCTGATCACCGATATCCAGTCGCCGGACGCGGTTGCCGGCAAGGTGGCGCAGATACTCGCGGCCATGGCCGAGCCGCTGGGCGCTGAATTTGGCGGGGTGAAGATGCCGTCCTGCAGTGTTGGTGTGGCGTTTTACCCGGGGGATGGGGAGGATGCGGATACGCTGTTGAGTCATGCAGATGGCGAGATGTATCGGGTGAAACGCTTGCGGGTCGTGAGTGAGGGATAGGAAAAGCGGGGGCTCACTCAAATCGCGGGCAGAAAAAATCCCGCAGAGTGTTCAACTCGCGGGATTTCTTTATTGGTGTAGCGGGACGCAAGGGATTCGAGCCCTTCCAGGGCAAGTGTTCCGCCAGAGAGGGAAGTCTTTTTCAGAGCTTCCTCAACGGGCAAAAGACGCACCCTGGCGTGAAATCATTATTTGGCTTGGCGAAGCACCAGCTCCGACAGACGAGTCTTGACGCGGAAGCAGAACTCACGAATTTGGAATTGATAGGCGGGCATTACCATGTAGTTCAGATCGGGACCCAACGAGTCTTTGACTTCCATGTATTTGGCAGTCTTGACAGCAATGGTCTGGTATTCCGCTTCGTATTTGGCGTAAGACGCTTTGTTGTAGAGCCTCAAGACATCCAGCTCTTTACGGCATTGCTCAGCGCGATTCTGGTTCAGGCCTGTCTCTGATTCCGCCGGAGCGGCTTTGGGATAGGTAGCGATTGGGACGTCAGCACTGGCGTTAGCAGGGACGGCCTCATAGCCCTCAGGCGATTTTGCGGGTGTCGAAGGTGCGACTTCAGAGGGTGCTTGCTGGACGACGGCAGGAGGGGGAGCCACTTTAGGTTTTTCTGGAGTTTTAGTAACGCATCCCGAGAGAGCAAGGCCTACCACTACAACGACGCCACACATTTTATCCATCGGTTTCACCAAGAGGTCTTTATGGTTGGCTGAGTCGTTAGGTTCTGGGTAAAAGTCATGACACCGTCAATGATCAAGTGTGAATTTTCTACCAGTCTCAAGGCGCTCAGCCTCTCTTCCTTGAGTTCGCAGATGGACGATAATAGTAAAAAAACAAGGAGATGACGAGAAAAAGCTCGTCAGAAAAGTCACAAAATTGATGAGGTAATGACCGTGGGATCGCGCTGCGCATGCGCCCTGATTGTGTTGCGCTTGCGCCGAACAAGGCATCAAGACAGGAAAGCTCTGGACCACCTCAAGCGTTATGGACGCCCAATGGAAAGCCGTCGAACCCCACCCAAACCCCAGAAACACAAAAGCCCCGCTTTCGCGAGGCTTTCGTTTGAATCTTGGCGGGAAACCAGGGATTCGAACCCTGGAGACGCTCTTAACGTCCGCCGGTTTTCAAGACCTTTATACAAACTCAAGCGAGCCGGCGCTTAGGAGGGCTTCGGCGTTCCATTACTCACAACGATCCGCCGACCTACAGGCCGCATGCGTTATTGGTTCGGGAACTGATTTTGGCCTTCTCTAGCGCCCGTATAATGGCTAAACCCTACCAAAGAATCGCAGTTGATGAGGAGAATGATGACCGCTTTGGCATCGGCCGCCACTTAGCCCGCCCTCATCTGTATATAAGCAAAAACCGGTTAAATCTCCACACCTAACTCGCGTAATCCCACCGCATCTACAAATTTTCCTACGGCTGCCAGGCTGGACCCAAGGATGCAGTTGTTCGCGCAGCGAACGTATCGCCAACCAGCGGCCGCTACTCACACAGTCGGACAGCCCGCGTCGACTTTCCCTCTGGGCGGCTGACGAGCGTATGCGTACTGCTCCGCCCGCCACCAACGTGTCGTTATGCACGATTAGCCGCCCTTCACAAGAGCCGAGAAAAATTATTGCAGACTGCGAACCGTAGTGGCAGTCTGCTGGTACTGAGCGCCAAATTATCCAAACAGACCATTCGAAGGGAAAAGTATGATCATCGGATTGTTGGTTAGAAACTTTAAGACGTATCAAGCCATCAATTACATAAAGCTTTCCAATGGAAAACATTTCAGCGCACTGGTTGGCGAAAATGGTGCTGGAAAAAGTTCTGTTCTTGAAGCTTTGAATAGTTTTTTTAATGCGGCAGATTGGAACTACCATCACTCATTAGCCAAGGGCTTTGCAGAACGCGAGCCATTTATATGCCCTATTTTCTTAATAAAGAAAGACACATTGCCTAGCTTAGGCGAATTCCAATGGTTCGTGGAGAAGGTAAGTGAACTAACATGGTCCGCAGCTATAGGCGACTTTAACCCAGCACACAAATCGCATGCGGAGATGTTCTACGAGCATAGAGAGAAGCTGATTACCGAAGGCTACAGTAGCGATAGCTATTACCTGATCCCGCTGGGTTTGAAAAAAGAACAAAAATATGCTGTACCTAGTGTATTTTTTTCTATGTTTGAGACATTGCCAGCTTATAATTCTCTGATAAACAACTACCTTGGTTCTGGTGGAGCTATCACACTCTTGCAGCAGCGCATTATCGATTATTATAAGTTTATTTACTTACCTGCTGATATCGATTTTAAAGAGTACACAAAAATTGAAGGTCGAACTATTCAGGCTTTGCTTGGACAGAAGCTAGATACAATCGTTAGAGCCTTTATAAAACGAGAGGATGTCCAAAAAATCAACGCGCAGCTCAATGACTTTCTTGGTTCCATCTCAGAAAAACTAAGCATTTATGAATATAGAAAACCAGCACAGAAACAGAACCTCGTAAACCAGTCCCATTTAACTGAAAAAGTAATTGAGGCATTCTTTGAGTCTAAGGTCCTCAATAGGAAAGATGGAAGAGAGCGAACGCCCGTTAGCGACCTGAGTTCAGGTGAGAAGCGGCAAGCTTTGGTTGATGTCGCTAAGGCTTTTCTTTTGGCAAACGCCGCACCGACGCATCAACAAATCATTCTTGCAATAGATGAGCCTGAACTATCGCTACACGTATCTTCTTGCTTCAGTCAATTCGAGAAATTAAGAGAGATAGCTGCATCAAAAATTCAGGTTGTTATTACGACTCATTGGTATGGCTTTATGCCCATTATTTCAAATGGTGTTGCGGTCTATTGCCCGAAAAGTGATCAGGCTCCTCTATTGTTAGATTTGAGATGTTTTAGGGAGGATATAAAAAAGCTGAAGGCTGATACTAAGGGAGAGTTACCGGCGGAGTTAGAGCTAAAGGGCATAAATGATTTGGTCCAATCCATAATCGCTTCAATCACAAGCGCTGATTATAGGTGGATTATTTGTGAGGGATCAGCAGATAGCATCTATTTAAATCATTACATTAAACACTCAAAGCTTTTCGTAGTGCCGGTCGGGGGCTCACCCACGGTAAAGAAAATTTATAACTACCTCTACCTAGCCTTAGAGGATTCTAGAAGCGATATTCAGGGGCGGGTTTACTGTTTAATCGATACAGACAAGCGATTTGAATCCTTCGATGGCAAGGACTCTTTGGCTGGAATATTAATACGAAGACTTAAAAACAACGAGGAAAACTGCCGCACCGAGCTATTAAAAACTAGCGATAACAATGCATCACCACCAACGGTAATAGAGGACACATTGAACGTGAGTAGCTTTATCAAAGCCATTCAAAGTTTCAAGACGCACGTAGTCTACGGACCATTAATTTCGCGGCTTTCTTCCCCCCTCTCTTCAGAAAATGATGACTGGCCCTCGAGCCTGTCGTTAAACCTGAACTTCACCGACCGTAGAGCAATGGAGCAATTATTTGATTCCGACGGTTTTAAAGTCAAATTCGCGCTTAAGTATATTGAAGTGGATGACCCTATGAAAAAACCTGGCTGGGTGAAAGAGATCGAGACTTTTCTTATTTCTACAGAGCCGAAGAGTCCAAAATCTAATCGTCGCGTACCTAAAACTGTAACTTCTTAGGAAAGATTACCGGCAGTCTACTTTTTGCAGATCAGAGCCATACATGTACGACTGCTCTATCCATGGCTACATCTGTTTTCCGATGAAAGCAAAAAAAGAAGCACCCAGTAATGGAGCGTTGCCTGGCCTAGACGTCCCACAGCAAGCCCTGTCCCGCTGATTTTCTGTGGCATCGATGATAGATTGGACACCTTAATGCGTTAAGGCGCCGCTTTACTTGCCTCCTGTGTTTCAATTCGCCAACCTCGTAGCAAAAATTAAGCAACAAGCTATCTCCCCATCCCCCTTAAAAATCTTGTTAATTCTAAAAATCGAGCACACAACTCTTTACCACCCAAACATGATTGCTATATTTTATAGGGAGCAATTCCTACCTCCTCACGTTTAATACCATCACTTCACTACCTGAACGATACTCGATCAATTTTTTGCACTTATACGTACAGCCGGAGCCCAAAACAATGAGTAAAGTCCTCTATAAATATATGCCATATAGCACGGCAAGCATTGTGCTCGAAAATCAAACACTTCGCTGGAGCACACCAGCGACCTTAAACGACCCGTACGACATTCAATTTGACCTTCAGATAAACTTTGACCGAAATATAGTACTTAGAGATACACTTGACAAACTATGGAAGATATTTACTGGAGAGCTAAAGGGCCATCCTGAAAACAAAATGACTTCCGCTGTAAATATCATGCGACCATTCCTTAAAGGCATCCCTAAAGAGAATTTCATGCGTCAAATGGAAGAAGGCATAAAGCAATCATTCTCAGCAATCGACGAAAACATTCACCGCACGTACTGCGAAACTAGAGATCATCTCGCCACGACTAAAATATTATGTTTAACTGACTCTCCTACTAATCAACTAATGTGGGCCTACTACGCTGACAGCAATAAGGGGGTAGTACTTCGTTTCCAAGATGAGCCTGGAGCAGACAGCCCCTATTGCACCGCAAAAAAAATGTCTTATATGCACGACATCCCCAAACTCTTCGAAAATGACGAACTTTCAGATTTCTTAGCAGGCTTAGTCACCTTCGATGAAAAAAAACGAATTAATAGTCTAATTTACACAAAATCAGATGCTTGGAAACATGAAAGTGAGTGGCGAATCTTTGCCGGTGACGGGCGCGATAAAAATGCCCCTCATGAAGATAAAAAATTTGGTTCAAAAGAGCTTACAGGAGTCGTCTTTGGCTGCCGCATGCCACTTCACCAGCAACTCGCGTTATCGGAAACCATCACGCGTAGCTATCCCCACGCTGAGATATTCCAGGCGACTCCAGCAAACCACTCCTTTCAACTTGAACTATCTCCATTAGACATAAATCAATTGCTTTCTTGAGAGATTGTACAAACCAAGAAATTACCCCATACATTTTCTTTTGATCGAAATATTAACCAACGGCGCCCACGCCTTAGTACGTGGACAACTCACACCGACCTACCATTCTTATCGCATCAATAATATATGCTAATTACTTATTATTGAAGAATATACATGCAGCACCATTAGAGCAGTCGCCTCACACAGTCTGTTCCAATCAACTTTTTCAGGATCAAAAGATTGATGAAAAGATCTATAATGAACCAGCGAATTACGCAACTGATACATTTGCTTCGTAGTAAAATTAACCAAGTCTGCATTATCAGGCAATGCAACCCCCAGCGCGGAAAGCAACAGCTTTAAGTCGTCTGAAACTGCTTGCTGTAAAAGCACTCCCAAGCTAGGTTCTTCTCGCGGATGCCAAGAAAGAGTCTCCTCTAAAATCCGAGCAACATAATTCCACTCCATGCTCATACCAAGCTTTCCCATAAGCTCAGATGTTTGGGAATAGGCATAAAGGGCTTCCAAACATCTGTACAGAGCCAAAAAGACGGCACTTGGGTCAGTATCAAATAAAGAACGACACAAAATCCTGTAAGGAATGGCTACAGGACTCAAATCTGCAATCAACTCTAGATTGGCTCTAAACTGTTTATCTATCCAAGCGCCAGCACGCATCCGGTCTGCTAAACAAATTAAAAAGAACACTCGGGACGTCTCAGAGTCACTAATATCACTCCCCGAGAAAACCCTAATTGTGGGATACAATGGAGATATATCAATGACGTCATGCCCCCTATAACCGTCTGTATTTTTCCCCGTACCAATTATGTTATCAACTTCAACCGGAGTAGCCTTAGGCATAGGCCTAAGTTCTGACAATATAGCAGTCATCATACCACCGGCTAAGCCTTCATCTACCAACCCAGCTATTTCGTCGGGCAACTCCAACCCAACCGTACAAAACATTGTGCCACCATCTAGATCAAAACGGGCTAGTTTCAATGAAGTACTTAATGACATTGCGGTTGTTAAATCCGCTTTCACTAACCTTCGCTGGTCTTTGCCCTTTTCGCTTATAAGCCATCGACCTTCGCCTGCATTTTCGCGAGCTAACTCGTTTACGATGCAGTACTGATCTAGGTCTGCAAATATTAAATTATTTGCTGCAATTTTATTCCTAGAAGTCATTAACTTGCACGCCAGCAGGGTTCCATATTAGGTATTTCAAAAGCATCCTCTATAAGGACCTTAAAAGCCTCCACAAATACGCTTCGCTCATACCTACCCACCTGTCCGACTTTTTTATCCAAAATCTCACTCAGCACATCCAAGCGAAGAAAACCGCCTACTTCGGCTGGACCAAGTCTGTTCAACTTATCAACCATAGTGGACGCATGCTTGACAACTGTATCCATCCGAGTGCTTCTATCTATTATTTCTCTATCTAGGCCAGGGCGACCCAAGACATATTGAGCGATAGCAACCATAAATCCAATGCGTGCAGGCTGACTTCCGAATACCTCTTTACCCCTCGAAAATCGCCCACTATTTCCATTATCATATCGGTCAAAGGCTTTATCGAACGCAACCAGTAATGAAAGCGCACTATAAAAATGATCTTGGAATCCTGTATCCGCAAGATTATCTACAAAGTCCAATCGAGAAAATTCTTCTGACAAGGTCTCTTTTGTATCAACATTCGTTTTCCGCAAAGAAAATGCTAGGTACAGCTCAACTAATGCATCCGAGCTAAATTGCGCACTAGCTACACGCCGGCCAGGCTTATCAGGTGAAAAAATCCTATCAATTTCCGGAACATTATTTTTTATCTCTTCCAATAAAGGTGCATATACGACTGATAGCTGACGCGCTAACGTCCATGGTACCTGCCCTGTATTCAAGACCAGCATCCTGTAAACTAGAGACCTCACCGACCTGGCCACCCAAAACTCTACTCTCATCTCTCGAGATGCGATGCTTACATCGATCTCACACGCATCTATTAATGCTGCAGTTCGCTGCATGCCATCAATAATTGTAAGATCATGACGGGAAACGCCCCGAAGAAACAGATTGATATCTGAAAGCCCCCCAGAAGATATATCATTAACTACTGCTTCATCTACTATCACGCCGATCACAACCGGAGGTAAAACCGCTCCAGCGCGAATATCAGAAATCATTCGGTCTCGTATCCGCTTTGCTGTTGTCGTCTTAAGCACTTCTCGCTGCCCGGTGATACCACCGCGTTGCGCGTGCGCTCCCCGGACTAAACTTAGATACTCCCCTGTTGTCATCTTTCCGAGAACCGAATAACAATCTGTACGGCGATCATGTATTAAATCCACTAAAAACTCCTTATTTTAGTTACTCAAAAGAAACTACTTACTGCACCTACACCCTATTAGCTTAGTACAATATTACCTGAACTGCATAGGTACACCTCGGGGGGGCTTTATAACCGGACTGGTTGCTGCCAAGCATAGTCCCCTATCGATGCATCGAAGCAAAAAATGTGCAATCCTTAACTGGACGAGCGCTCAGTAGCTGCAAAAAACCTGATTGCCTTGCTTTCAGCCGATGGCAGACTCACCGGCAAACCATGGACCATAGTTCATCAAGTTTTGTCGTAAAGCTCTGGCTCATCATATCGCGCCTCATACTCCAGTCAGGATCTGCTGGCACGCTCGCGGAGCGCAGCGTTCCGCTGCCCCACCTATTATTGATCTGATCCAACACCGTCATCACCCGAGTAGCACCCGCGGGCTGTGACATGGCAAACAGATCATCGGTGTGCTCACCTGCCTGACAGAGGTTGAGTAACATCACTTCAGCCTTGCTGTACTTAAAACCTGGTCGAAATATCCGATCAAGCGCACCCACCGCTGCTTGAGTAAGCAGCCGCACGTCGTCGGTGGGATACGGCATATCCCCCCCCCATTGGCATACTTCGCCTCCTCCGGGTTGAACATGCCCGTGCGAATGCACACGCGTACCTTCTTACACAGCGATTTCTGAGCGCGGAGCTTCTCAGAGGCACGCATCATGTAGGTGGCCACCGCCTCCTTGATGGGCGCCAAATCCGTCAACCTCATGCCGAACATACGGCTGCAGCAGATCTCCTGCTTCGGCGGATCCGGCTCATCCAGCTCCAGGCAAGGCGTGCCGCCCAACTCCCTGGCGGTCTTCTCGATCACAATGCTGAACTTCTTACGGAGCGTCCACGGGTCGGCCTTAGCCAGGTCCATAGCCGACTTGATACCCATGGCATCAAGGTGGAGTTTCATCTTGCGACCTACACCCCACACCTCCGCCACGTCCGTATTGCGTAGCACCCAGTCACGCTTAACCGGATCGATGATGTTGACCACCCCGCCGGTTTGGGCCTGCAGGCGCTTCGCGGTGTGGTTTGCCAGATTCGCCAGGGTCTTTGTGTGAGCGATACCAATTCCGACAGGGATACCGGTGCAGCGACGCACCTGGGCGCGAATCTGCCGGCCTAAGGCATCCAACCCACCGATACCGGTCAGGTCAGCGAACGCTTCGTCGATGCTGTACACCTCGACCGCCGGCACCATCGCCTCGATCAGGCTCATCACGCGCTCGCTCATGTCGCCGTACAGCGCATAGTTGGAGGAGAACGGGACGATGCCGTGCTGCTTGAGCTTGTGCTTGATCTGGAAATACGGCTCGCCCATCTTGATGAAGGGCTTTGCGTCGTAGCTACGGGCGATGACACAGCCATCGTTGTTGCTCAGCACCACAATGGGCACCTTCGCCAGGTCGGGCCGGAATACCCGCTCGCAGCTGGCGTAGAAGCTGTTGCAGTCGATCAGTGCGAAGGTTGGCTGCTGCTTAGACATGGCTACGCACTGTGCTGGTGATCACGCCCCAGATCGACAGCTCGTCGCCTTCGAGAACATAGCGTGCCGGGAACTTGGGGTTTTCGGAAAGCAGGACCACCTCCCGGCCGCGCTTGCATAGGCGCTTGCAGACAGGCTCATTGTTCAGCAGTGCCACCACTACATGCCCATGGATCGGCTCAATGGCCCGATCTGCGACAGCCAGGTCGCCATCGAAGACATGACTCGGCCCCTCAAGCAGTGGATTGGCGCATACCAACACTTCGAGGACTGCATCTGGTGGCGCATTTGTGAGCGATTCAACATCGCTCCATAAATCCCCGCCTGCATCTACAAGGCCGACCTGATTGCACTAGCGACAGAGCCGCGCGACCTCATGCCAACTGATCCGGCTATCTGGGATTGCTTGGTCGGCATCGAACCCATGGCCGAAACCATCCGCCCATGGCCTGCGGCAGAAGCTCGACTCACCTATCACCAGCGCCTAATGGACCAACTCGCTATCGACCACCGGAGGAAAGCGGCATGAAGAACCACCAGGACAACACCTGCGCCCTGCCCGCTTTGCTCCGCACAGCCAACAGTGGCGACCCGCTAGAAACAAACAGCCTCTGCTGCGCAGCAGCAGGCATCAATGCTCCTCTCAGCGCCATTGCCGAGGCACTTGTACCCCACGAAAAGCTGCGCGGGGCAGCGCTCGCTGATGCAACGCTAAACGCTCAGGAACGCCCGCTCGCGCAGCCTGCCTTGGGGTATACGCACCATTCACTCACCAGAACGTTAGAAACTGAAATTTTCTCGGACGAAGAACTGGCCGACCTGACTGGATATAAGCAGCGTTCCCATCAACGGAGATGGCTCAACGACCGCAATTGGGTATTCGTTGAGAGCCGTGGTGGCCGCCCATTGGTCGGGCGCATGTACGCTCGTATGAAGCTTGGCATGACCAGTCCAACGTTCGCAGAAGAGAGCACAACGCCGGCGAGACCAGCTTGGACACCTGACTTCTCCAGGGTGAACTGAAATGCGACCTCGAAACACTGAAAACAGGGACTTACCGCCGGGAATGGTGCGGAGAAAACGCCCTCGCAAGAACGGTAAAGTGTGGGTTGGTTATTACTACAGAGACTCAACGGGAAAGGAAATCCCGCTTAGGGGAAACTTGAGCAAAGCCCGATTGAAGTGGGCAGAGCTTGAGTCCAAAGAAAAGCCAGCCGATCTGACGATGATGAAGGGGATCTTTGATCGATACGTCCGCGACGTCATTCCGAAAAAAGGCGACCGTACCCAAAAGGACAATCTGGCCGAACTCAAACAATTGCGGCCCATGTTCGACGGGGCGCCCATCGACTCAATCACACCAGCCAACATCGCAGGATACCGCGATGCCCGTACCGCCAAGGTACGGGCCAATCGAGAAATCGCCCTACTCTCCCACGTTTTCAACATGGTGCGAGAATGGAGTCTGACCGAACGAGAAAGCCCGTGCCAGGGCATCCGCAAGAACAAAGAAACGCCGCGCGACTACTACGCCAATGCCGCGGTTTGGGATGCGGTCTACGGAATGGCTGAGCCGGAATTCAAGGAAGCCATGGACCTGGGCTATCTGACAGGCCAGCGGCCAGCAGATGTGATCGTCATGCGCAGGGACGACGTTGAGGGCGACTACTTCTTGGTCACGCAAGGCAAAACAGGGCTGAAGCTAAGGATTCTGATGTGCACAGAGGTGGGAGAAAACAGCTTGGGTAGGTTGATTCGGGAAATTACGGAAAGGAATGCCAGTCACCTCTCGAATTACTTGCTGATAAACAGGCACGGAAAGCGGATGACGAAGGGAATGCTGCGCTTGCGCTGGGACAAGGCGCGGGAGAAGGCATGTGCCAAAGCAATCGAAGAGGGCGATCCGCTCATCGCCGCGAAGATTGGCGGTTTTCAGTTTCGCGACATCCGACCTAAAGCAGCATCGGAAATCATCGATATTGGCGACGCAAGCCTGCTACCTGGACACAGCAAGCAGGAGATCACGAAGCGGGTTTACAGGAGGATTGGCGCCACTGCTAAACCATCAAAATAGGCAAAGTTTCGGAACGCCTCTGAAAAACCGTCGCGCTCCACCCAAACCCCAGAAACACAAAAGCCCCGCTTTCGCGGGGCTTTCGTTTGAATCTTGGCGGGAAACCAGGGATTCGAACCCTGGAGACGCTCTTAACGTCCGCCGGTTTTCAAGACCGGTGCATTCAACCACTCTGCCAATTTCCCTTGTGCGTCACAGGATTATAGTAGCCTATCCCGTCTCAGCGGGCGCCATAATACCCGAATGAAACACACTGTCAAACACTCGGCATCGCTTGTTACAGAGCGTCTGTTATGATCTTTGCGACTGAACGTTTCAAAACCGAAGGAGTGTCGCCATGCGCGAACAGAATTACGCAGTGAATGGTAACGCGCAGGCTGAGCAGATTGAAGTCAGCCGCGTGTTGCGCAATACCTATGGCTTGCTCGCCCTTACCCTCGCATTCAGCGGCGTGATGGCGTTCGTGGCCCAACAGATGCGCGTCGGCTACCCGAATATCTTTGTCGTGCTGATTGGCTTCTATGGCCTGTTCTTCCTGACCAACAAGCTGCGTGACTCGGCCTGGGGCCTGGTGTCGGCGTTTGCCTTGACCGGTTTCATGGGCTTTATCCTCGGCCCGATCCTCAACCGTTACCTCGGCATGGCCGGTGGTGCGGAAGTGGTCAGCTCGGCGTTTGCCATGACGGCCCTGGTGTTTGGTGGTCTGTCGGCCTACGTGCTGATCACCCGCAAGGACATGAGCTTCCTGGGTGGCTTCATCACCGCCGGCTTCTTCGTGCTGCTGGCAGCCGTGGTTGCAGGCATGTTCTTCCAGATCAGCGGGCTGCAACTGGCGATCAGCGCAGGTTTTGTGCTGTTCTCCTCGGTGTGCATCCTGTTCCAGACCAGCGCGATCATCCACGGTGGTGAGCGTAACTACATCATGGCGACCGTCAGCCTGTATGTGTCGATCTACAACTTGTTCGTCAGCCTGCTGCAGATCTTCGGCATCATGAGCCGCGACGACTGATCGCTGGTGCAATAAAAAATGCCCCGTATCGAAAGATACGGGGCATTTTTGTTTCTAACGCTCCGAGAGTAACCGGTCAGTACTGGTTGGGTTCCATTTCCAGATCCACCTTGAAGCGCTGTGCAATGTCTTGCTGGATACGCCGGGCCAGATTGGCAATGTCGTGCCCCGTGGCACCGCCATAGTTGACCAACACCAGCGCCTGCAGCTTGTGCACGCCGGCATCCCCGTCACGGAAGCCCTTCCAGCCGGCCTTGTCGATCAGCCAGCCGGCCGCAAGCTTCATCTGCCCATCAGCTTGCGGGTAGGCCACCAGGTCTGGGTACAACGCTTGCAATTCAGCCGCCAGTACTTGGGACACCAGAGGGTTCTTGAAGAAGCTCCCAGCATTGCCCAGTTCTGCCGGGTCAGGCAGTTTTTCCCGGCGTATGCTGCAGATGGCACGGCTGACGTCGCTTGGCGTCGCGTCGGTGATCCCCTGCCCCGCCAAGCGCTGTTGCACCGGACCGTAGTCGAGCTTGAGGTGGCTGGCGCGGCTCAGGGCAAAACGCACCCGCAAAATCAGCCAGCGTCCGGTCTCGTGCTTGAACAGGCTGTCGCGGTAGGCGAAGTTGCATTCTTCCAGAGTGAAGTCACGCAGTTTGCCAGTGTGGCGGTCCAGCGCAGTGAGGCCGGCAAATACGTCCTTGATTTCCACCCCGTAGGCGCCGATGTTCTGCATCGGGGCTGCGCCAACGGTGCCGGGGATGAGGCTGAGGTTTTCCAGGCCGCAGAAGCCCTGCTCCAGTGTCCACAGCACGAAGGGGTGCCAGGCTTCGCCCGCCTCAGCTTCGACCACCACCTGCGTGCCGTCATCGTGCAGCACGCGGATACCTCGGGTAGCCATGCGCAGCACCAGCGCCGGGATGTCCTGGGTCAGTAGCAAGTTGCTGCCACCGCCAATCACCAACAACGGCACCGCGTGGGCGCTCGAATAGGCCAGGGCCTCACGGACGTCGTCGTCACTATGGGCCTCGGCGAACAGCTGGGCACGTACATCAATGCCAAAGCTGTTGAATGGCTTGAGCGATACCTGCGCAAGCACTTGCAAGGTCATAACCGCCCCTTCAATTCGATCACCAATAAATCACAGGCACGCTCGATCAGGTCCAGGACCCGTTCGAAGCCTTGTTCACCTTCGTAATACGGGTCTGGCACTTCGTCCACTTCAGCGTCGTAACGGCGCAGGAACAGGTCCAGTTCCGCCTTGCCCTGGCTTGGCTGCATAGCCTTGAGGTTGCGCAGGTTGCTGTGGTCCATGGCCAGGATCAAGTCATAGCGGGCAAAATCAGCACGGGACACCTGCTGGGCACGCTGGGCCGACAGATCGTAACCGCGCACCAGCGCCGCGCGCTGGCTGCGTTGGTCTGGCGGGTTGCCGATATGCCATTCACCTGTACCGGCGGACGCTACGTCGACTCGGTCTGCCAGCCCGGCTTCGCGCAACTTATGGCGCAGTACGCCTTCGGCGGTAGGCGAGCGGCAGATATTGCCCAGGCAGACAAACAAGACCTCCATCAGGCCCCCAGCAGGCGACGGACGCGCTCAAGGTCTTCCAGGGTATCGACACCCGCCGGCGGCGCTTCCAGCGCATCGCCCACGTGGATGCGCACGCCATGCCACAGCGCCCGCAGTTGCTCCAATGATTCGGTATTTTCCAGCCAGCACGGGCCCCAGCTGACGAAGTCGTGCAGGAAGCCCGCGCGGTAGGCGTAGATGCCGATATGGCGACGGTAAGGCACGCCTTCTGGCAACACGTCAGGTTGCTTGGCAAAGGCGTCGCGGGCCCATGGCAAGATCGAGCGGCTAAATGTCAGTGCCAGGCCGTTGATGTCACTGACCACCTTCACCACGTTCGGGTTGAACAGGGTCTCGATGTCTTCGATCGGCTCGGCCAGGGTGGCCATGCGCGCTTCGCCATGGGCGGCCAGGTTGGCGGCGACTTGGTCGATCACGCTCGGCGGGATCAGCGGCTCGTCACCTTGCACGTTGACCACGATGGCGTCGGGCGCCAAGCCCAGCTGGGTGGCGACTTCGGCCAGTCGGTCGGTACCGGAATTGTGGTCTTCGCGCGTCAGCACGGCCTCAGCGCCGAAGCCTTTGCAGGCTTCGATGATGCGCGGGTCATCGGTGGCCACCACCACGCGCTCGGCGCTGCTTTTGCAGGCCTGTTCCCACACCCGCTGGATCATTGGCTTGTCGCCGATCAGCTGCAGCGGCTTGCCCGGCAGGCGGGTCGATGCATAGCGGGAGGGGATGACTACGGTAAAGGCTGTGGTCATTTATCCAGGCGCTCATCAGTGGTCAGGGTGCGGGCTTCGCTTTCGAGCATCACCGGGATGCCATCACGGATCGGGTAGGCCAGGCCTGCGCCTTTGCTGATCAGCTCGGTCTTGTCTGCGCTGAGCTTGAGCGGGCCTTTGCAGATCGGGCAAGCGAGGATATCGAGCAGTTTGGTGTCCATGAGTGTTTCCTGGAAAAAAGCGGTTTAAGGCAAGAGACGGGCAGGCAGCAGGCGCATCAACTGCGTGTCGAACCAGGCGACGAACGCCGGCGACGGCAGCGCATCCACCGTAAGGTACCACCAGTCAGGCTGGGCAAAAGCGCGGCACTTCACCGCATCCTTCTCGGTCATGACCAGCGGCAATGACGGCGTAAAATTCAAGACCTCGGCGCTGTAGGGCGCGTGGTCGGCAAATGCATGGGGTATCGGCTGCCAGTGTAGCGTTTCAAGGGTATTGAAGAAACGTTGCGGGTTACCGATGCCGGCAACCGCATGCACCTGCTGGCCCGGCGCAAAGTGGTTCACCGGCTGGCGCTCGCCAGTCTGCAGATTGACCAGTGCGGTGGGCTGCAAACGAAAGGCAAAGCCGTCCTCGCGGTCGCTGGCGGCGCCGTTATACAACAGCGCATCGACACTTTTCAGGCGCTCCACCGGTTCACGCAACGGCCCCGCAGGCAGGCAACGGCGGTTGCCCAGGCCACGAGCCGCGTCGATCAGCACCAGTTCGAGGTCACGGGCCAGACGGTAATGTTGCAGACCGTCGTCGGAGAGAATCAGGTCCAGGGTGTCACTGGCCAGCAACGCCTTGACTGCACGGCTGCGATCGGGGTCGATCATCAGCGGTACACCGCAGCGCTGCACGATCAATAAAGGCTCGTCACCTGCAACCTCCGCGCTGTGGCTGGCTTCGACCCGCCACGGCAACTGCGGGGGCTTGGCGCCATAGCCACGACTGACCACCCCCACGCGCAGGCCGCTGCGCCGGCAGTGTTCGATCAGCCAGAGAATCAACGGCGTCTTGCCAGTGCCGCCGACGGTGATATTCCCGACGACTACCACCGGCACCGGTGATTGGTAAATGCCGCCCTCACCTGCCAGGAAGCGTGCGCGCTTGCGCTGCACCACCCGGCGATACAGGGACTCCAACGGCCGCAACAGCGTGAGTGCCGGATGGCCCTCGTACCAGGCCTTGAGCAAACGATCGGACATGGCCATCAGGGTTGGCTCGCCGCCTCGACGGTGGTCATGCGCAGATGGCTGAAGCCGAGCTTACCGGCGGCATCCATCGCGGTAATCACAGCCTGGTGTTGGGTCTTGCCATCGGCACTGATGGAGAGCGGCAGCTTGGTGTCGCCGCCGGACTCTTTCTGCAAGGCATCCATCAGGCTGGCGAGGTCGTTTTTCTCGAGCAACTGATTATTCACCGAAAACACCCCTTCGGCGCTGATGGCGATGTCCAGTTGCTTGACTTCCTGGTCTTCGGCCGGCGAACCGCTCACGGCTTCCGGCAGGTCGACGCGCAGCTCGGTTTGCCGGGTGAAGGTGGTGGTGACGACAAAAAACAGCAGCAGGATAAACACCACGTCGATCAGCGACGCGAGGTTGATATCGACATTTTCCCGTTGCTTGCGGCGAAATTTCACGCTTTGCCCCCAACCAGGTCGACGTCACGGTCGCCTTGCACCACTTCCACCAGCTTGATGGCTTCCTGCTCCATACCGACCACCAGCTCATCAATGCGACGTTGCAGGAAACGGTGAAAGAACACCGAAGGAATACCCACCATCAAGCCCGCCGCCGTGGTGATCAGCGCCTTGGAAATACCCCCGGCCAGCACGGCCGCGTTGGTGGTCATGCCGGAGCCCATGAACGAGCTGAAAATATCGATCATGCCCAGCACGGTACCCAGCAAGCCAAGCAATGGCGCCATGGCGGCGATGGTGCCGAGGGCATTGATGTAGCGCTCCAGTTCATGGATGACGCGGGCGGCAGCCTCTTCGATGCACTCTTTCATGATCTCGCGACCATGCTTGGAGTTGGCCAGGCCCGCAGCAAGGATTTCACCCAACGGGGAGTTGGCGCGCAGTTCCTTGAGTTTGTCCTTGTCCAACTGCTTGTTCTTGATCCAGCTCCAGACCTGCCCCAGCAGATGCTCGGGGGTAACGCGACTGGCACGCAGGGTCCACAGGCGTTCGGCGACGATGCCGAGTGCGGCGATAGAACTCATGATGATCGGCAACATCATCCAGCCGCCGGATTTGACCAATTCCCACACAGTGAATGTCCCCTCGAAAAAGTGCGCCACTTTACCATATAGGTTCGCAGGCCACAGACCCCATCGACCGCAGCCATCCGCGCCTAAGGTAGCCGCTCGCGCCAGAACCTGCGTTGACTGCGCGCAACAACCGGTGGCGCGAAAGCGCCCAATTGCAGGCGCACCGCCCCCTGCTCGGCGCTGTCATACACCTGGCTACCCAGCCGCTGGTAACGCGCCATCACCTGAGGATGGGGATGGCCGAACGCATTGCTACGCCCCCGCGAAATAAGCACGGAACGCGGCGCGAGGCGCTCCAGAAACGCCCAGGACGAAGAGCTGCGACTGCCATGGTGCGGCGCTTGCAACCAATCGGTCGGCACCGCCAGGGGTGAGGCGAGCATGGCCTGTTCGGCGGCGCGGTCGATGTCGCCGGTCAGCAACAGACGCTCGCCATTGGCCTGCACCCGCAACACACAGGACTTCGGGTTGCCGGTAATAGCATCAGGCCACTGCCAGAGTTCGAAGGTCACACCGTCCCAGGTCCAGCGCTCGCCACTGATACACGGCTGAGTGCCGAGAAAGGCCGGCAGCCCGTCGGTTTCTCCACCCACCACGCGCTTGATCGGCAGGCCCTTGGCAATCGCCGCCGCACCGCCCGCATGATCTGCGTCGGCGTGGCTGAGCAGCATCAGGTCCAACGCCCCTACCCCCAGTTTTCGCAGCGATGGCAGCACCACCCGCGCGCCGAGGTCAAAGGTTCCGGAGCGCGGGCCAGCGTCATACAGCAAGGTATGGTGACGGGTGCGCAAGATCAGCGACTGCCCCTGCCCGACGTCCAACTGCACCACGTCGACCTGCCCATGGGGCACCCATTCACGTGGTGGAAACACGGCCAGCAACAGCATCGGCCAGCCCAGCACACGAAACGGCACGCCCTTGGGCAGCAGGAGCAGCACGGCGCCGAGCAGACTCACCAGCCAATAGCCCAACGGCACATCGGCCGGAATCCACGCCGGCACCCGCCCGGCCAACCAGCCCAAGCCCTTGAATAACCCATCCAGTGCACCGCCCGCCAGCCACAGCAAGCCTTCACCCACAAACGGCAGCGGCAGCAACGCCGTCCCGAGCAACGCCAGCGGCAGTACCACCAGGCTGATCCACGGCACCGCCGCCAGGTTGGCGAACGGTGCACTCAGGCTGATGGGCAGCCCCAACACCAGCAGCACCGGGAACAACCCAATAGCAATCAGCCATTGCGGCCGGGTCCACGCCTGCCACGCGCGCCAGGGGCCCAGCCGCCCACCGAACGCCAGGATCAACACCGCCACCGCCGCAAACGACAGCCAGAAACCGGGTTGCAGGCTCGCCAACGGCTCCAGGACCAGCACCCCATTGAGTGCCAGCAGCAAAGGCCACCACAGTCCGAGATGCCGGAATCGCAACCGCCACAACAACACCAACCCCACCATCACGCAGGCGCGCTGCACCGGCACGCCAAAGCCTGCCAGCAAGCCATACCCCAGCGCGGCGCCGAACGCCAGGCCACACGCCCAAGGCAACCAAGGCCAGCTGCGGGGCCAGCAGCCGTAGCGCGCCAACCCAGCGATCAAGGCGTAGATCAAGCCCGCCAGCAAACCGATGTGTTGGCCGGAGATGACCAGCAGGTGCACAGTGCCCGTGTCCTGCAAGACCTGCCAATCGGCGGCGGCCAATCCAGACCCATCACCCAGTACCAGCGCAATCAGGCCCGCCTCCCGGCCCTGGGCATCCACCGCCATCAGGCGCTGGCGCACACTGTCGCGCCAGGCATTGCGTGCGGGTGCCAAGCGCTCGCCGTCCTTTACCGTGCCGGTGGCACCGATACGCTGGGCCAGCAGCCAGGCCTCCTGATCAAAGCCGTGGAAATTCAATAGCCCGGCTGGTCGCTTGAGGGTGACCGCCAGGCGCCAGCGCTCGCCACTGCGCACCGACGGCCCGCCACGCCAGGAGACGCGAATGCGTGTGGGCAAGCGGGCATTACGCGACCGACTGTCGGTCAGCACGAAACGCACGCCCTCGCCCGTCTGTTGCGGCAACCCGGTCACCCACCCTTCCACCCAGCGTGTCTGGCCGTCCAATGCTGGCCGTAGGCGATCATCCAGCGCCCACTGTGCGCTGATGCAGGCCCAGCTCAGCCCCACCAAGAAAAACGCCAAGGGGTAAGTGCGAAACGGCAACAGCATCAATGCCAGCACCAGCAAGGCGATCAGCCAGCCGGTAGCGGGCAACGCGGGTAAAAAACGCAGCGCCAGCAGCCCCAGCGCAAACGCGAACATCCCTGTCCTCATGAATCATCCTTTTCAAGTGATCCACTCAGTCTTAGCCGAGCGCCGAGCACGGCCTATGATGTTTTGTCACAAAGTCTGAATTTTCTGTTTATAGAATGCGGGCATACTTGCCCCTCGAATTGATCTGGACCCCCTATGCCCCGGCGCCTATTCAAACGGTACATGCCCGACCCCAGCAGTATCCGGGAACACAAGTCATTACAGTTTCTCGGCACGTTGCTGCATGACCCGAACCTCTGGCACCTCAACCGGCACTCGGTCGCACGCGCGATGGCCGTGGGTTTGTTCGCGGCTTTTATTCCGATTCCCTTGCAGATGCTGCTGGCGGCGGTGCTGGCGATCACAGTGCGCGGCAATATGCCGATCGCGGTCAGCCTGGTGTGGCTGACCAACCCGATTACCATGCCGGTGGTGTTTATCTGCACCTACATGACCGGCGCCTGGCTGATGAATGTGCCACCCCGCAGCCTGCCCGACGATTTGACCTGGGAATGGATCAGCGGCCAATTGAGCACATTATGGCAGCCGTTCCTGCTGGGTTCAGTGGTGCTGGGGCTGGTGCTGGGCGCCCTCGCCTATTGCCTGACCATGGGTTATTGGCGCTGGTGGGTGGCCCACCAATGGAAAAAACGCAAACAGCGTCGCGCTTAGCAGGCCCGCAAGCGCACATGCACCCGCAGCCCTTGCCCGGTATTTTCCGCCCACAGGCTACCGTCCTGGCGCTGCACGGCATTGCGCGCGATGCTCAAGCCCAGGCCGAAGCCACCATCGCCGGGGCGTGAACCGTCCAGGCGGGTAAAAGGCGCAAAGATCCGTTCCAGGTCGCCTTCATCTATTCCGCCGCCCTGGTCCTCCAGCCACAGGTGCCAGAAATCCCCCTCACGACGCCCATCCAGGCTGACCATGCCGCCCACCGGCGAATGGCGGATGGCATTGCGCAAAATGTTTTCCAGCGCCTGGGCCAACGCATTCAGGTTGCCGCGCACCCAACACTCCGCGCCCAACAGGCATGGTAGGCGCGACGGCGGCCAGTCGCTCTCGAAACAGGCGTTTTCGCGCAGCATGTCCCACAGCGCCTGAACCTGGATATCTTCCCGGGGCAGCGGCGCCCGCTCAGTGTCCAGCCAGGCCAGTTGCAGGCTGTCTTCCACCAGGCGCTGCATGGCGTCGATCTCACGGCTGAGCCGCTCGCGCAGTTGCGCCAGGTCTTGCTCGCTGTCACAGGCCACCCGTAAGCGGCTCAAGGGCGTGCGCAGTTCATGGGACATGTCCCGCAGCAACTGCTGCTGCAATACCACGGTGCCCTGAAGACGCTCGGACATGTGATCGAATGCGCGGCCCAGCTCGCCCAGTTCATCCTGGCGGCTGGTGGCATCGTCGGACAGCCGTGTATTCAACTGATCGGCACGCCAGGCATTGGCCTGCTCGCGCAGTTGATTGAGGGGCATGATCAGCAATCGATACAACCCCACGCAGAGCAACAGGGTAAACAGGCCAGGGATCACGCCATTGGTCACCACCCGCCAGAACAGTTGGTAACGCCCCGGCATGAAGCGCTGCGGCAACTCAATCACCAGCGAACCCGCGTTGGGGTCGACGGGAAATGGGATTTTCAGCCACGGCAGGCCTTTGACATGCCGACTCACCGGCCAGTCCAGGCCCCGCAGAAAGGTCAGGCGCTGGCTTTCCTTATCGGTCAGCGGGTAGCTGCTCAGCGACTGCAGGTCATTGCCGATCACGCCTATCCAGGTGCTTTCACGCTTGCCCATCGCCTGCAACCAGGCGTCCACGCCAGCATGGCCGCCGCGATTCCACGCCTGCTCAGCACCGACCGCGTACCCACTCAAGGTGATCCGCGCCTCGTCGGACAAATAGGCGTTCTTCTGCTCCATGTACCGGCCCCATGACCAACTGAGCCAGATCATCAGCAAACAGAAGGCGATCAGCAGGCAGGCCAGTTTCCAGAACAACGAGTGCTTGCCCGGCAGCCGTTTCAAGGGGCGTTCAAAGGCTGTCATCGAGACCGCTCAGCACATAGCCCTTGCCCCACACCGTGCGCACTTCGCGCTCGGTGTAGCCGATGGCCTTGAGCTTGCGGCGGATCTGGCTGATATGCATGTCGAGGCTGCGGTCGTGGGGGGCATAACCGCGTTGCAGCACGTGCTGGTAAAGGAAGGCCTTGCTGAGGACTTCCTCGCTGTTGCGGTGCAGGGTTTCGAGCAGGCGGTATTCGCTGCGGGTCAAGCCGGCCCAGTGTTCCAGGTAGAAGACATCGCACAGTTCATCGTCAAAGCGCAGGGTGCGGGCGTCGTCGCGCACCGCTGCCAGGGTCGGCAGCGGGCGGCGGTCGAGGGCCACGCGACGCAGGATCGCCTCAATGCGCACACGCAACTCGACCATGCTGAACGGCTTGGGCAGGTAGTCATCGGCGCCCAGGCGAAAACCACTGACGCGATCGGCTTCGGCGCCCAGCGCGGACATCAGGATCACCGGGATCGAATGGCTCTGGCGCAAATGGGTGAGGATCGACAGGCCGTCCATCCCCGGCAGCAAAATATCCATCAACACCACATCGAACACCTGGTCGCGCGCCATCTGCAGGCCTTGCTGGCCGTTCTGGCACCAAGTGACATGGAAACCACAGCGGCCCAGGTGCTCATGGACATAGGCGCCCAGCACGGGGTCATCTTCGATGGTCAGGATACTGGGTAGGCCGATTGCTGCGGGATTCATTAGTATCTGCAAGTCATTCTCAATCGCTGATTATTCAAGATTACCCCGCCCCAGGCAATCGCCACCGGGCGCCAAATGGCTTGATGATTGCCGTATGTCATTAATTTGCAAGATTACTCCGCGCGCAAATGGCTACACTGCGCAGGTGGCCGGGCCGGATGCCCGCGCAATTCCGTAGATATCAATGTGGTAGCAGGAGAGTGGCGTGCTGACAAGAATGGGGATAAAAGGCCGCGTACTGTTGCTGACCTTATTACCGACCAGCCTGATGGCCTCGCTGTTGGGGGGCTATTTCACCTGGATGCAGCTCTCGGAACTGCAGTCGCAATTGCTGCAACGCGGCGAAATGATCGCCGAACAACTGGCGCCCCTGGTGGCGCCTGCCTTGAGTGCGCGCAATACCGACCTGCTGGAGCGCATTGCCACCCAGTCCCTGGAACAGCCGGACGTGCGCGCCGTGTCCTTCCTCAGCCCGGACCGCGCGCCCCTCGCCCATGCCGGCCCGACCATGCTCAACCAGCCGCCCATCGGCAACAGCTCGCACCTGCTGCAGCGTACCGGCAATGACGCCACCCGCTACTTGCTGCCGGTGTTTGGACGCCATCGCAACCTCGCCGGCGACCTGATCCCGGACGAAGCCGATCGCCTGCTGGGTTGGGTCGAGGTGGAGCTGTCCCATAACGGCATGTTGCTGCGGGGCTACCGCAGCCTGTTCGCCAGCCTGCTGCTGATTGCCATCGGCCTGATCTGCACCGCGGCCCTGGCCCTGCGCATCAGCCGTACGATCAATTCGCCGATCGGCCAGATCAAGCAAGCCGTGGCCCAGCTCAAGGACGGCAACCTGGAAACCCGCTTGCCACCACTGGGCAGCCAGGAACTGGATCAGCTCGCCTCGGGCATCAACCGCATGGCCGAAACCCTGCAGAACGCCCAGGAAGAATTGCAGCACAGCATCGACCAGGCCACGGAAGACGTGCGCCAGAACCTGGAAACCATCGAGATCCAGAACATCGAGCTGGACCTGGCGCGCAAGGAAGCCCTGGAGGCCAGCCGCATCAAGTCGGAGTTCCTGGCCAACATGAGCCACGAGATCCGCACGCCGCTCAACGGCATCCTGGGCTTCACCCACCTGCTCCAAAAGAGCGAGCTGACCCCGCGCCAGCTCGACTATTTGGGCACCATCGAGAAGTCCGCCGACAACCTGCTGGGCATCATCAACGAGATCCTCGACTTCTCGAAAATCGAGGCCGGCAAACTGGTCCTCGACAGTATCCCGTTCAACCTGCGCGACTTGCTGCAAGACACGTTGACCATCCTCGCCCCCGCCGCCCATGCCAAACAGCTCGAACTGGTGAGCCTGGTCTATCGCGACACGCCCCTGGCGCTGGTGGGCGACCCGCTGCGCCTCAAGCAGATCCTCACCAACCTGATCAGCAACGCGATCAAGTTCACCCGCGAAGGCACCATCGTGGCCCGCGCGATGATCGAGGACGAGCAGGAAGACAGCGTGCAATTGCGCATCAGCGTGCAGGACACCGGCATCGGCCTGTCCAGCCAGGACGTGCGCGCGCTGTTCCAGGCCTTCAGCCAGGCCGACAACTCACTGTCGCGCCAACCTGGCGGTACCGGGTTGGGGCTGGTGATTTCCAAGCGCCTGATCGAGCAGATGGGCGGTGAAATCGGCGTCGACAGTACACCGGGCGAAGGCTCGGAGTTCTGGATCAGCCTGAACCTGCCCAAGACCCGCGACGATGTCGAAGACCTGCCTTCCGCGCCGCTGCTGGGCCATCGCGTGGCGGTGCTGGAAAACCACGAACTGGCACGCCAGGCCCTGCAACATCAACTGGAAGACTGCGGCCTGGAAGTCACGCCGTTCAATAGCCTGGAAAGCCTGACCAACGGCATCACCAGCGCCCATCAGACTGAGCAGGCCATTGACCTTGCGGTGCTCGGCGTGACCGCCAATGACATCCCGCCCGAGCGCCTCAACCAACACCTGTGGGACCTCGAACACCTGGGCTGCAAGGTGCTGGTGCTGTGCCCCACCACCGAGCAGATGCTGTTCAACCAATCGGTGCCCAACCCCAACAGCCAGTTGCAGGCCAAGCCGGCGTGCACGCGCAAACTGCGCCGTGCGCTGTCCGACCTGATCAGCCCGCGCCCGGCGCGCAGCGAACCGGGCGAGCCGTTGTCCAGCCGTGCGCCACGCGTGCTGTGCGTGGACGACAACCCGGCGAACCTGTTGCTGGTCCAGACCCTGCTGGAAGACATGGGCGCACGGGTGCGCGCGGTGGAAAGCGGATATGCGGCCATCGACGCGGTGAAACAGGACACCTTCGACCTGGTATTGATGGACGTGCAGATGCCTGGCATGGACGGCCGTCAGAGCACCGAGGCAATCCGCCAATGGGAAAGCGAACGCAGCGGCACGCCCCTGCCGGTGGTCGCCCTGACCGCCCACGCCATGGCCAATGAAAAACGCGCGTTGCTGCAAAGCGGCATGGACGACTACCTGACCAAACCCATCAGCGAGCGGCAACTGGCCCAGGTGGTGCTGAAATGGACCGGCCTGGCCCTGCGCAATCAAGGTCCGGAACGTGCCACCGACGGCCTCGGCCCCGGCGTGCAATTTCCGGTGCTCGATCACGAAGAAGGGCTGCGCCTGGCCGCCGGCAAGGCTGACCTGGCGGCGGATATGCTGGCGATGCTACTGGCATCGCTTGAGGCCGATCGCCTGGCAATTACCCTCGCCCGTGACGCCAATGACAACAATGCGCTGATCGAACGTGTGCACCGCCTGCACGGTGCAACCCGTTACTGCGGCGTGCCACAACTGCGGGCGGCCTGCCACCGCGCTGAAACCCTGCTCAAGCAGGACGACGCCAAGGCCCAGCACGCGCTGGACGAACTGGACATGGCCATTGCCCGGCTTGCCAGTGAAGCGCGGGTAAACGCCTGACTGTGCACAGGAACAGGCTTTTCTGGTGAACGACCTGGCCTCGCGCGGGGCAGGCCCGCTCACCACAAAAGCCTGATTCTTCATTTGTAATTGCAGGGAGCATTTCCATGCGCGTCATTCTTTTCAGTAGCCAGACCTACGACCGCGACAGCTTTCTCGGCGAGCCGCTGCCGCCAGGCCTGGAGCTGCAGTTCCAGCCCGCGCGGCTCAACCTCGACACCGTGGCCCTGGCCGAACATCACGAGGTGGTCTGCGCCTTTATCAACGACGACCTCAGCGCCCCGGTGCTGGAACAGTTGGCCAAGGGCGGCACACGGCTGATTGCCTTGCGCTCGGCGGGCTACAACCATGTGGACCTGCTTGCCGCCAAGCGCCTGGGCCTGACGATCGTGCGCGTGCCGGCCTATTCGCCCCATGCGGTGGCCGAACACGCTGTCGCACTGATCCTCGCCCTTAACCGTCGCCTGCACCGCGCCTATAACCGTACCCGCGATGGCGATTTCAGCTTGCATGGCCTCACCGGTTTCGACTTGGTGGGCAAGACGGTCGGCGTGGTCGGCACCGGCCAGATCGGCGCTACCTTCGCCAAGATCATGGCCGGCTTCGGTTGCCAGTTGCTCGCCTACGACCCCTTCCCCAACCCGCAAGTGCAGGCCCTCGGCGCGCGCTATGTGAGCCTGCCTGAACTGCTCGCACAGGCGCAGATCATCAGCCTGCACTGCCCGCTCACCGCCGACAGCAAACACTTGATCAACGCCCGCTCCCTGGCGCAGATGCAGCCTGGCGCGATGCTGATCAACACCGGTCGCGGGGGGCTGGTGGACACCCCGGCGCTGATCGAAGCGCTCAAGGACGGCCAGCTCGGCTACCTCGGGCTGGATGTGTATGAGGAAGAAGCACAGCTGTTCTTCGAAGACCGCTCCGACCTGCCGCTGCAAGACGACGTGCTCGCGCGCCTGCTGACGTTCCCCAATGTGATCATCACCGCCCACCAGGCGTTTCTGACCCGCGAAGCCCTGGCAGCCATCGCCGGCACCACCTTGGCCAACATCGCGGCCTGGGCCGACGGCCAGGCGCAGAACCTTGTCGAAGGATGATCAGTGGTCACATACCAGGCTCATGATGAGCCAGCACCCGTGATAGGATGCCGCGCCTATTTGGAGGATCCATGGCCGAACACGATTTCCGCTTCAGTTTGCTGAGCCCGCAACACACCCTGATCGAATGCCGCGCCCTGGTGCCGGGCCGTTACCAGGTCACTGGCAACGGTGGTTCGATCAAGCACGGCGACGTTTTGATCGTCTCCCTGCGCGGCAGTAAAACCCTGTCGATGCGCCTCACCGTCGAAGGTGATGCGCGCTACTCCATCCGCCCGGCGGGCCAGTGGGTCGCCATGGCCCAGGGGCCGAAATTCGGCGAGTTGGAGATTCATACCTGGAAAGTCAACTGCGACAGCTGCGATGCGGTGTTGGAGTTCGAGTTTGCGGTGGAAACCAAGCTGAGCAAAGAGCCGCTGCAACCGGCCGCCAATGCGCGGATCGCCGAGTTGGGCTGGGCCAGCGAGGGCGACAAGCACCGCTGCCCTAAATGCCAGAAGGCCGCGCAATGAGAGGCCTGCTTCTGCTCGCCGCCGTCGGAGCGGCCTTGACGGGCTGCGCGGGGGACTCGGCCAAGCTCAAGCAGGATCACAGCTACGTGGTGGAATGGATCGGTGAACGGCCGCTGATGGATTACGCGCACCTGACCGTCACCCTCGGCGCCGATGGCCGCGCCTACGGCAATGGCGGTTGCAACCATTGGTTCGCACCGTACACCGTCGAGGGCGACAAGCTCAGCTTCGGCAAGATCGGCAGCACCCGCAAACTTTGCGCCGAGGCCTTGATGGAGCAGGAACACCGCTTCTTCCAGGCCCTGCAAGGGGTGCAGCGCTGGGACATCTCGCCGATCGAACAGACGCGCTTCTGGCCGGCCGATGGCCTGCCGATTCGCCTGTGGCTGGAAGAAGGCTAACCCTAGCCTTTCGCAATCAAAATGTGGGGGCGGGCTTGCTCGCGAAGGCGGTCGTTCAGCCGGCATATCCGGTGACTGACACACCGCCTTCGCGAGCAAGCCCGCTCCCACATTTGTTTTGAGTGGCTGCTTTAGCCGCGCAAGGCCTTGAGTTTTGCCAATACGCCTTCCGCCGTTTGCTCACCCATCAACTGCTCGCGCACCTTGCCCTTGTCGTCAATGATGTAGGTCACTGGCAACGCTTCGCTGCGCGGGATGTCGAAGATCTCTTCCGGGTTCTGCGCCAGCACCGTGAACTTGATGCCCAGCTTGTCGCTGGCAGCCTTCAGTTCTTCACCTTGCACATTGTCAAAGTTGACCCCGAACACACCGACATTCTGCGCCTTCAACTGTTCGGCCAAGGCATTGAGCTCGGGGATTTCCGTGCGGCACGGGCCACACCACTCAGCCCAGTAATTGACCACCAGCCACTGCTTGTCCAAGCGTTCGGAAGCCACTTTCTGGCCATATTGGTCAACGCCGTAATCGTTACCGCAGCCGCTGAGCAGCAGGGTTGTGATGATCGCCAATGCACCGATCAGTCGCCTTGTCATGGGGTAATCCTTCGCAAAAATGAACGTTGGCTGCGACCTATCGCCTCTTACGGTTTAAGGACAGGTCGCTGCGCGGGTAGAATACCCGCCACCTTACGCAAGATGCGACCCGCACATGACCGATCTGACGCTTTATCACAACCCGCGCTGCTCGAAATCCCGCGGTGCGCTGGAACTGCTCGAAGCCCGCGGCCTCACGCCCACCGTGGTGCGCTACCTGGAAACCCCACTGGACGCCGCGCACTTGAAGGCGTTGCTGGGCAAACTGGGCATCAGCGCCCGCCAACTGCTGCGCAGCGGCGAAGATGAATACAAGGCGCTCAACCTCGCCGACGCCAGCCTCAGCGAAGCGCAGTTGATTGCCGCTATCGCCGAGCACCCGAAGCTGATGGAACGCCCGATCCTGGAAACCGCCGACAAAGCCATCATTGGCCGTCCGCCGGAAAACGTATTGGAGATCCTGCCGTGACGTCGCCGTATGTGCTGGTGCTGTATTACAGCCGCAACGGCTCGGTCAGCGAAATGGCCCGGCAGATCGCCCGGGGCATCGAGCAAGGCGGTATGGAAGCGCGACTGCGCACCGTGCCGGCGATCTCCACCGAGTGCGAAGCCGTGGCGCCAAGCATCCCGGACGAAGGCGCGCTGTATGCCAGCCTGGATGACCTGAAGCACTGCTCCGGCCTGGCCCTCGGCAGCCCGACCCGTTTCGGCAACATGGCAGCGCCGCTCAAGTATTTCATCGACGGCACCAGCAACCTGTGGCTTACCGGTGCTCTCGTCGGCAAGCCAGCCGGGGTCTTCACCTCCACCGCCAGCCTGCACGGCGGCCAGGAAACCACGCTGATGTCGATGCTGTTGCCGTTGCTGCACCACGGCATGCTAATCACCGGCCTGCCCTACAGCGAACAGGCGTTGCTCGATACCCAGGGTGGCGGCACGCCCTATGGCGCCAGCCACCATGCCGGGCCTGACGGCAAGCGCTTGCTCGATCAACATGAAATCGCCCTGTGCCGCGCCCTCGGCCTGCGCCTGGCCACCACCGCCACGCTGCTGGAGAACGGCCGTGGCCAGAAAGCCTAAGGTCCTGCCGCCCCAGGCGTGGCTGGAGCCACGGGTCAGAATGGCCCGCGCGCTGAGCCTGCTGGCGTTTTTCGCCTTGGCGGGGTTGCTGTGCGTGTATTACCTGTTCGTTGCTGACCTGCACGGCGCACGGCCGTGGGTGATCCTGCTGATCGAACTGGTGCCCTTGCTGGTGCTGGCGCCAGGCATGCTGCTGGGCAGCGCGCGCGGGCATTCGTGGGTGTGCTTTGTGGTGAACCTGTATTTCATCAAGGGCGCGCTGGCGGCGTATGACCCGAACCGGCAGTGGTTCGGGGTGTTGGAGATGCTGGCGAGTTTGGCGGTGTTTTGTACCGCGTTGTTGTATGTGCGGTGGCGGCATCAATTAAATCGCCGCCTGGCTGAAGCCCGGGTCGCCTGAAAGTCAGTCTTCGCGAGCAAGCCCGCTCCCACAGGGAGATGCGCTCCAAATGTGGGAGCGGGCTTGCTCGCGAAGGCATCACCTCGGTGTCAATGATTCACCGTATACGCCAGCATCATCGACAACTGGCACATCGGCCGCCCACTCTCGGCATGCCACTGGTTGAACGCCCCCTGCACCGTCGCCAGGTCACGCAGGCTGGTCGGCACCTTGTCGACGATCTTCTGCGCGTTCAGCGCGGCCACCACGTCATAACTCGGCACAAAGGTGTCCTTGCCGACCATGCGCAAAAAGCGCGGCGCGGACAGCCCGCCAAGTTGATGGCCGTGCTTGCTCAGGTACTTCCATAGCCCGACGATATCAGTCACCGGCCAATCGGCGATAAACGCGCCGAAGCTGCCCTTCTCCTGCTCGATGTCGAGGATCATCTGCGCATTGCGCGGCACGCTCTTGAGCTTGCCCAGGTGACGGATGATGCTGGTGTCCTGCATCAAGCGCTCCAAGTGCTCAGCGCCCATCAACACGACTTTTTCCGGGTCGAAGCCGAAAAACACCTTTTCGAATGCCGGCCACTTGGCATCCACCACGCTGTGCTTCAAGCCCGCACGAAACACGCGCAGCGCCAGGGTCGACAGGTAGCGATCATCGCTGATCTTGCGCAACTGCGCCGGGGTCTTGGGTACAGGCAGATGGGCTTCCAGCTCGGCCGCCGAACCGAAGCGGTTCAGACAATATTCGTGCAGCCACTTGTAATCGCGCATGCCCTCTCCTGGGAATTGAATTGAAAACGGCGCCCGCGAGCGCCGTGTGTCAGAGCGTTGAATCGGCTCAGAGGTTCACAACATTGACGAAGCGCGAGGCGGCGGTTTCATCAATCTTCAAGCTGGTGAAGTCGAACAGGTTGCGGTCGGCCAGCTGCGACGGGATCACGTTCTGCAGGCTGCGGAAGATGCTTTCGGTACGGCCCGGGGTCTTGCGCTCCCAGTCCACCAGCATTTCCTTGACCACCTGGCGCTGCAGGTTTTCCTGGGAGCCGCACAGGTTGCAGGGGATGATCGGGAATTGCTTGAAGTCGGAGTAGGCCTGGATGTCCTTCTCGTTGCAGTACGCCAGCGGGCGGATCACCACGTTGCGCCCATCGTCGGCACGCAGCTTGGGCGGCATGGCCTTGAGGGAGCCGTTGAAGAACATATTGAGGAAGAAGGTTTCAACGATGTCATCGCGATGATGCCCGAGGGCCATCTTGGTCGCGCCAATCTCATCGGCGAAGGTGTACAGCGTGCCCCGGCGCAGGCGCGAGCACAGCGAGCAAGTGGTCTTGCCTTCCGGAATCAGTTCCTTGACCACCGAATAGGTGTCTTTTTCGACGATGTGGTACTCGACACCCAACTCTTTGAGGTAGGCCGGCAGCACGTGCTCGGGGAAACCCGGTTGTTTCTGGTCCATGTTGACGGCGACGATCTCGAACTTGATCGGTGCGACCTTTTGCAGGTGCAGCAACACGTCGAGCATGGTGTAGCTGTCTTTGCCGCCGGAGAGGCAGACCATGACCTTGTCGCCGTCCTCGATCATATTGAAATCGGCGACCGCTTCACCGGCCAGGCGACGCAGGCGTTTTTGCAGTTTGTTCTGGTTGACCGTAAGAGTGCCCATGGCGCTTGGATCCGCTAGAGGTGTGTGACGAAAAGCCGGGTATTTTACGCAAAAAAACCATCAAAAGGGCTAGCGGTAAAAGACTCCGCCGCGATTAGGGCCAATGTTTACAGCGCAATTCGCTCTAAAGCCTTACAGTTTTTCCGGTCATCACTTCCTATACTGCGACTAGAGGTCGCATATCTATCCAGACCTTTGAGGCCATTTGGCCCGTGGGCGCTCCGATGGGGGGCGATGGTAATAACGACAGGAGTGACTGGCATGATCCATCACGTCGTGGGGCTTTTTACCCATCCCGACCAGGAATGGCGGGAAATCCGTGGCGATAAAGAAGAAAGCATCGGCCACATGTACCTCACCCATACCTTGATTCTTGCGGCGATCCCCGCCGTTTCCGCCTTTATCGGTACCACCCAGGTCGGCTGGGTCATCGGCAACCGCGCGCCGGTGATGCTGACCCAGGAAAGCGCTTTGTGGATGACCATCATGTCCTACGCCGCCATGCTCGGCGGCGTGGCAGTGATGGGTGCGTTCATTCATTGGATGGCCCGCACCTACGATGCCAACCCCAGCATGGCGCGCTGCGTTGCGTTTGCCACCTACACCGCCACACCGCTGTTCATCGGCGGGCTGGCCGCACTGTACCCACATATGTGGCTGGGTATGGTCGTGGGCACGGCCGCCATCTGTTACACGGTGTACCTGCTGTATGTGGGGCTGCCGACCTTCATGGGCATCGATCCGGATGAGGGCTTCCTGTTTTCCAGCTCGGTCCTGGCCGTGGGCCTGGTGGTACTGGTGGCGATCATGGCGTTTACCGTGATCGTCTGGGGGCTGGGCGTGGGCCCGATCTACACCAACTGAGCGGATAAAACCGTGGGCAAGGCCACCGCGAGGTGGCTTTGTGCGTTATGCATGACCATTCGGCGCCTGACAGATTCGGAAACACCCAGCTTTGCGGCATACTGGGCGTCTCTGGAGATATGTACAGCATGCCCGAGCAACTCAATACCCGCGTCGAAGATTGTTTCCTACAAGCCGAATCCTTTTTCAAACGAAGCTTCAAACGCCCCCAGGTGAGTCTCAAGCTGCGGGGCCAAAAGGCCGGTGTCGCGCATTTGCACGAGAACCTGCTGCGTTTCAACCCACAGTTGTACCGTGAAAACAGCCAACACTTCCTCAAGCAGACCGTGGCCCATGAAGTGGCGCATTTGATCGCCCACCAATTGTTCGGCGAGCGCATCCAGCCCCATGGCGAGGAATGGCAACTGATCATGCGCGGGGTCTACGAACTGCCGCCGGACCGTTGCCATACCTATGAAGTGAAGCGCCGCCAGGTGACCCGCTATATCTACCGCTGCCCGTGCGCGGACAGTGACTTTCCGTTCTCGCCCCAGCGCCATGGCATGGTGGCTCAAGGCCGAAGGTATCTGTGCAGACGGTGCCGCCATACCTTGGTGTTTACCGGCGAAACCCGGGTGGAGTGAGGGCCTCTTCGCAGGCAAGCCAGCGCCCACCTTTGATAGGCGGCGCGGTCAACAGGTGGGAGCTGGCTTGCCTGCGATGGCGGCCGCCCAGTCACTATCCAACTGTCTTGGCCTGGCGCAAATCCGCTATGCGCTGAGCACCAAAGCCCAACTCCGCCAACACCTCATCCGTGTGCGCTCCCACCGCTACACCTATATGCCTGGGCGCCGGCAACCCGTCGGAGAACTTCAACGGGCAAGCCAGTTGCGCCTGGGTCGAACCATCGCCCCTCGGCACCTGGCTGACCAGTTCCCGTGCCTTCAACTGCGGATGCTCCACGGCTTCACTGAGGCTCAACACCGGCTCCACACAGGCATCGACCCCGGCAAACAACGCACACAGCTCATCAAAGCTGCGTTTCTCGAACTCGACCTGCAGCGCTTGCTTCAGGGCTTTTTGCTGCTCAGCCTTGGGCGACAAGCCTTGGGCCGCCAACTCCGGGCGGCCCAAGGCAGTGCAGAGTTGCTGCATGAACGCCGGCTCCAGGCTGCCCACCGACATCCAGCGTCCATCCCGCGAGCGGTAATAGTCGTAGAAACTGCCGCCATTGAGCACGTGCCCTTCCCACTCCGGCTCCACCCCGCACGCCAGGTAACCTGCGCCGGCCATGGCGTTCAGGCTGAACGAGCAGTCGGTCATGCTCACGTCCAAGTATTGGCCGACCCCGCTCTGCTGCCGCGCAATGACTGCCGCGAGCAGCCCTACCACCGCATGCAGCGAGCCCCCACCCACGTCCGCCAACTGCACGCCGAGGGGCAACGGCCCGCTGTCCTGGCGCCCGGTGTAACTGGCCACCCCGGCCAGCGCCAGGTAATTGATGTCGTGCCCGGCGCGGTCCTTATAGGGCCCGGTCTGGCCGTACCCAGTGATCGACACATAGATCAGCCGGGGGTTGATCGCCTTCAATGCCTCATACCCCAGCCCCAGCCGCTCCATCACCCCCGGCCGGAACTGTTCGAGCACAATGTCGTAGTCTTTCACCAGCGCCCGCACGATCTCCAGGGCCTCGGCCTGCTTGAGGTCCAACGCCAGGCTGCGCTTGTTGCGGTTAAGGTAGGCGTGGCTGGCCGACGTACCTTGGTCATGGGGCGGCAACACCCGCAACAAGTCCATGCGCGTGGGCGATTCGATGCGCAGCACCTCGGCGCCCATGTCCGCCAGCATCAACGAGGCGAACGGGCCAGGCAGCAGGGTGGAAAAATCCAGCACTTTGAGGGACGCCAAGGGACCTGACATGTGCACTCCATTTCCGTTGTGAATGCCCACAGACTAGGCAGCCTTGCGCCGACCGGCAATCGCCGGAACGGTCACATACAGTGACCGTTTTGATCACGGCGGGCTTTTTCGTGGCGGCGGCTTTATCATTGGCCCACGTTTGCTTGCAGAGTGTTCCATGAAGTTTGCGATTGCACTGTTTTCCGCCGCTCACGCGCCCTCCTCGCGCCGCGCCCTGCTGTTCGCCCAGGCGGCGCTGGCCGGTGGCCATGAGATTGTGCGGCTGTTTTTCTATCAGGACGGTGTCTACAGCGCCTCCAATTCCATCGTCGCACCTCAGGATGAGCAGGACATCGCCCGCCAATGGCGCGAGTTTGTCAGCGACCACCAGCTCGACAGCGTGGTGTGCATCGCCGCCGCCTTGCGCCGTGGCGTGCTCAACCAGGAGGAAGCCACGCGCTATCAACGCAGCGCGGTCAACCTCGATGCGCCGTGGGAATTGTCCGGCCTGGGGCAACTGCACGACGCCGCCCAGGCCGCCGACCGCCTGATCTGTTTTGGAGGGCCGTGACATGTCCAAATCCTTATTGGTGATCAGCCGCCAGGCGCCGTGGTCCGGGCCAAGCGCCCGCGAAGCGCTGGACATCGTGTTGGCCGGCGGTGCCTTCGATCTGCCGATCGGCCTGCTGTTCCTGGATGACGGCGTGTTCCAACTGGCGCCGCACCAGGACGCCAAGGCCGTGCAGCAAAAAGACCTCGGCGCCAACCTCCAGGCACTGGGCCTGTTTGGCATTGATGAGGTGTTCGCCTGCAGCCACAGCCTGGCCGCGCGCGGCCTCACCACGCCCGCTAATGCCGAGCCGCTCGACAGCGCAGCGATATCAACGCTGATTGACCGTTACGACCAGGTGATTACCCTCTGATGTCGACTCTCCATGTGGTTTCCCATTCCCCGTTTACCGATAGCCGCCTCGACAGCTGCCTGCGCATCTGTGGCGCCGAGGACGCCATCCTGCTCTGCGGCGATGGCGCCTACGGGCTGCATAACCCGGCCCTGCACACCCAAGGCGTGAAAGTCTTTGTGCTGGCCGAAGACATGCAGGCGCGCAACCTGCCTCTGCCGGACTGGGCCGATAGCGTCGATTACCCAGGCTTCGTGCAGTTGTCGCTCGATTACGACAAGGTCAACAGCTGGCTATGAACACCCTGACCGTAGGCGCACGCACCCTGGAACTGGACAAGGACGGTTACCTCGTTGACCTGGACGCGTGGTCCGAGGAAGTCGCCAACGCCCTGGCCGCCGCCGAACCCCTGGCGTTGACCGCGGACCATTGGGAAATCCTCACGCTGCTGCGCCAGTTCTATGCCGAATTCCAGCTGTCCCCCGCCACGCGCCCGTTGATCAAGTACACCGCCTTGAAACTGGGCCCGGAAAAGGGCAACAGCCTGCACCTCAACAAATTGTTCAACGGCACTCCCGCCAAACTCGCCGCCAAGCTGGCGGGCCTGCCCAGGCCGACGAATTGCTTATGACCGACTTTGCCCCACTGACCCTTGAAACCCCTGCCGAGCACCCCTTCGCGCAGTTCGTGCGCATCCTGGGCAAAGGCAAGCGCGGCGCGCGCAACCTCACCCGTGAAGAGGCCCGCGAAGCCATGGGCATGTTGCTCGACGAAAAAGTCGAAGACACCCAGCTCGGCGCCTTCCTGATGCTGTTGCGCCACAAGGAAGAAAGCCCGGAAGAACTCGCCGGTTTCACCGAAGCCGTACGTGAACGCCTGGACGCCCCGGCGCTGAACGTGGATGTCGACTGGCCCACCTACGCCGGCAAAAAGCGCCACCTGCCGTGGTACCTGCTGGCGGCAAAGTGCCTGGCGCAGAATGGCGTGCGTATCCTGATGCACGGCGGGGGTGCCCACACGGCTGGGCGTCTTTACACCGAACAATTGCTCGAAGGTTTGCAGATCCCGCTGTGCCGCAACTGGCAGCAGGTCGAGGCCGCCTATGCGCACGGCAACCTGGCGTTCATCCCGCTGGGTGATTGGGCGCCACAACTGCAGCGCATGATCGACCTGCGCAACACCCTGGGCCTGCGCTCGCCGATCCACTCCCTGGCGCGCCTGCTCAACCCGCTCAATGCACGCCTGGGTCTGCAAAGCATTTTCCACCCGGGTTACCAGGGCGTGCACCGTGATGCCAGCGGCCTGCTCGGCGATAACGTGATCGTGGTGAAGGGAGATGGCGGCGAAGTCGAGATCAACCCCGACACCCTCAGCCATCTGTACGGCACCACCGCTGGTGAAAGCTGGGACGAAGAATGGCCGGCCCTCTCCGCCCAGCGTCACGTCAAGCCGGCCACGCTCGAACCTGAACACCTGAAGGCCGTGTGGCGCGGTGACGTCGAGGACAGCTACCCGCAATTGGCGCTCGTCGCCACCATGGCCCTGGCCTTGCGCGGCCTGGGCCACCCACGGGAACAGGCCTTTGAGTTGGCCCAGCAGTACTGGACGGCACGAGACAAATCGATTTAATCGATCATTAACGCCCGGTCTTTGCGCTTTTAGTTCGAACTCATCCCTTTAGACTGGGCTCCAACGCTTATTAGCCAAGGAGCCAGTCATGGGTTTGCTGATCGAAGGACACTGGAAAGACCAGTGGTACGAAAGTAGCGCAGACGGCGCGTTCCAGCGCGAACAGGCGCAACGCCGCCACTGGGTAACCGCCGATGGCGCGCCGGGCCCGAGTGGCGAAGGCGGCTTCAAGGCCGAGGCCGGTCGCTACCACCTCTACGTCTCCCTGGCCTGCCCGTGGGCCCATCGCACGCTGATCCTGCGCAAGCTCAAGGGCCTGGAAAGCCTGATCGATGTGTCCGTGGTCAGTTGGCTGATGCTGGAAAACGGCTGGACCTTCGACAAGGCTCACGGCTCCACCGGCGACAAGCTGGATGATTTCGACTTCATGCACCAGCGCTACACGGCTGACACGGCCGACTACACCGGGCGCGTCACCGTGCCGGTACTGTGGGACAAGAAGCTCAAGCGCATCGTCAGCAATGAATCGGCGGAGATCATCCGCATGTTCAACAGTGCCTTCAACGAACTGACCGGCAACACCCTGGATTTCTACCCCGAGCCGCTGCGCGCGACCATCGACGCGTTGAACGAGCGCATTTACCCCGCCGTGAACAACGGCGTGTATCGCGCGGGCTTTGCCACCTCGCAGCAGGCGTATGAACGTGCGTTCGATGATGTGTTTGCGGAGCTGGATCATCTGGAACAGCACCTAAGCGACCACCGTTACCTGGCCGGCGAATACCTGACCGAGGCGGATGTGCGGCTGTTCACCACGCTGATTCGCTTTGATGCGGTGTATTACAGCCACTTCAAATGCAACCTGCGCAGGATTGCGGATTATCCGACCCTGTCGAATTGGTTGAGGGAGATGTACCAGTGGCCGGGCGTGGCCGAGACGGTGGATTTCGCGCACATCAAAGGGCATTACTATGCCAGCCACCGTACGATCAACCCGACGGGGATTGTGCCGAAGGGGCCGTTGCAGCGATTTGATGGACAGCATGATCGGGCACAACTGAACGGCAAAAGTGTCTGGAGCTGATCAGTCACTGTGGTGAGCGGGCTTGCCCCGCGCCGGGCTGTGCAGCAGCCCCAAAACCAGACGCCGAGTTCTTTCTGAAAGAACTCGGCGTTTTTTAGTAGGGCTGCTTCGCAGCCCAGCGCGGGGCAAGCCCGCTCACCACAGAAAGCCTGCTCTTCACAGCAGGCTTACCGGCCACCATAGCGTTCTCAGACCTGGGACTGTGCGCCTTCAAACCACTTCAGCTTCTCGCGCAACACCACCACCTCACCCACGATCACCAGCGTCGGCGCATGCACTTCATGCTCCGCCACCATGCGTGGCAGATCCGCCAGGGTGCCGGTAAACACGCGCTGGTTGGACGTGGTGCCCTGCTGGATCAACGCTGCAGGAGTATCCGATGCACGGCCATGCTTGATCAGTTGTTCGCAGATGATCGGCAAGCCAATCAAGCCCATGTAGAACACCAGGGTCTGCGAGGGGCCCACCAGGTCATCCCAAGGCAGGTCCGAGGTCCCGTCCTTTAAATGCCCGGTGATGAAACGCACCGACTGCGCATAGTCGCGATGGGTCAGCGGAATCCCGGCATACGCCGCGCAACCGCTGGCCGCCGTGATCCCTGGCACCACCTGGAACGGAATGCCGTGGGCCGCCAGTTCTTCGATCTCTTCGCCACCACGGCCAAAGATGAACGGATCGCCACCCTTGAGACGCAGCACGCGCTTGCCTTGTTTGGCCAGGTCCACCAATTGCTGGTTGATCTGATCTTGCGGCACGGCGTGATCGGCGCGGCGTTTGCCAACGTAGACACGCTCGGCATCACGGCGGCACAGCTCGAGAATCGCAGGAGCTACGAGGCGGTCATACAGCACCACATCGGCTTGCTGCATCAGGCGCAGGGCGCGGAAGGTCAGCAGGTCGGGATCGCCCGGGCCTGCACCCACCAAGTAGACTTCGCCCGGTGCATTCGGCGGTGCGCCGTTGACCTTTTCGATCAACAGGCGCTCAGCTTCATCGCCCTGTCCAGCCAATTGGCGGTCGGCAATCGGGCCTTGGAAGACCTCTTCCCAGAATGCGCGGCGCTGCTGCACATCCGGGTACAAACCTTTGACCTGAGCTCGAAACCGCGCCGCCAACCCGGCCAACTGGCCGTAAGTGGACGGAATCCAGGTTTCCAGCTTGGCGCGGATCAGGCGCGCCAGCACCGGCGCATCGCCGCCGCTGGACACCGCGATCACCAAGGGTGAACGGTCGACAATCGCCGGGAAGATCACGCTGCACAAGGCCGGCGCATCCACCACATTGACCGGCACGCAACGGCGCTTGGCGTCGCTGGACACTTGCGCGTTCAACGGCTCGTCGTCGGTGGCCGCGATGATCAGGGTGCAACCGTCGAGGTCCGCCTCCTGATAACCGCGCAAAATCAGTTCCCCGCCACTGCCCAGTACCAGCTCTTTGAGCTGGTCTTCGATCTGGGGAGCAACCACCCGCAGCAACGCACCGGCATCGGCCAGCAGCCGGGATTTGCGCAAGGCAATCTCCCCGCCACCGACGACCAACACACGACTGCCGCGCAGGTTATGAAACAGCGGCAGAAATTCCATTTAGCGGATGACCTCAACGCCCGCCATGTAAGGCTTGAGTACTTCCGGCACACGGATCGAGCCGTCAGCCTGCTGGTAGTTTTCCAGCACGGCCACCAGGGTACGGCCTACCGCCAGACCGGAACCGTTGAGGGTGTGGACCAGTTCCGGCTTGCCGGTTTCCGGGTTGCGGAAACGCGCCTGCATGCGACGGGCCTGGAAGTCACCGCAGTTGGAGCACGACGAAATCTCGCGGTACTTGTCCTGGCTCGGCACCCACACTTCGAGGTCGTAGGTCTTCACGGCGCTGAAGCCCATGTCGCCGGTGCACAGCGCCAGGACGCGGTACGGCAGCTCCAGCAGTTGCAGGACGCGCTCGGCGTTGGCGGTCAGGCCTTCCAGGGCTTCCATCGACGTCGACGGCTCAACCACTTGCACCATCTCGACCTTGTCGAACTGGTGCTGGCGGATCATGCCGCGGGTATCGCGACCCGACGCACCGGCTTCACTGCGGAAGCATGGGCTGTGGGCCACGAACTTGATCGGCAGTTGCTTGGCATCGAGGATCTCGCCGGCGACGATGTTGGTCAGCGACACTTCGGCGGTCGGGATCAGGTACAGGTCGGCTTCGCCGTCGCGGCTGATCTTGAACAGGTCTTCTTCGAATTTTGGCAACTGGCTGGTGCCCATCAGCGCCGGTGCCTGCACCAGGTAAGGGGTGTAGGCTTCTTCGTAACCGTGCTCGCCGGTGTGCAGGTTGATCATGAACTGCGCCAGGGCACGGTGCATGCGCGCGATCGGACCGCGCAGCAAGGCAAAGCGCGCGCCGGACATCTTGGCGGCAGTTTCGAAATCCAGGCCGCCGGTCAATTCGCCCAGGGCAACGTGGTCCTTGATCTCGAAATCAAAGGTGGTTGGCGTACCCCAACGGCGCACTTCGACGTTGCCGTCTTCGTCTGCGCCAATCGGCACGGACTCGTGCGGGATGTTGGGAATGCCGAGCAGGATCGAATCCAGCTCGGTCTGGATCTTGTCCAGCTCGACCTTGCCGTCGGACAGCTCGGTGCCCATGCGCTCGACATCCGCCATCAGCGGCGCGATGTCTTCGCCGCGCTGCTTGGCCTGACCGATGGATTTGGAACGCGCATTCCGCTCAGCCTGCAGTGCTTCGGTGCGGGTCTGGACGGTCTTGCGCTGTTCTTCCAGCGCTTCGATGCGCGCAACATCCAAGGCAAAGCCACGGGATGCCAGGCGGTCCGCTACGTCCTGAAGGTTGCTACGTAACAGTTTGGAATCGAGCATGTCGGTCTCTCGTTTATCAAAGTTTGGTCAAGGACAGGCCAGCCCAGGTGGCGAGCAGCCCGCCGAACACGCTGATGCCCAGGTACCCGAAGGCGACCAGGGCCTGCCCGCTTTCCAGCAGGCGCAGCGTATCCAGTGAAAAGGATGAAAAGGTCGTCAGACCGCCTACAAAGCCGACAATCAAGCCGGCACGAATTTCAATCGGTACTTCCGGGCGCAACAGGAACCAGCCGTATAACAGCCCGATGATCAGGCAGCCCACCAGGTTGACCGCCAGGGTCGCCGCATAAAAATGCTTCGGCCAGTTGGCGCTGACCCAGGTGCCAGCGGCGAAACGCAATAATGTACCAGCGATGCCGGCTGCGGACACGGCAAGAATCGTCTTGAGCACTACTTTCTCCGCTGTTTGGGGCTGAGTCGATCGAGTTGGGCGAGGTGATTGAGCTTTTCGCCGATCTTCAGCTCCAGGCCACGGGGCACCGGCTGATAGAGCGGGAGTGGCTCAAGGTCATCGGGAAAATAGTCTTCACCGGCCGCATAGGCATCTGGTTCATCGTGGGCGTAGCGGTATTCATCACCGTAGCCCAACTGTTTCATCAACTTGGTCGGCGCGTTGCGCAAGTGCATCGGCACTTCGAGAGAGCCGTATTCGGCGGCGGCGCGCAGGGCGGACTTGAAGCCCATGTACACCGCATTGCTCTTGGGCGCGCAGGCCAGGTAAGTGATGGCCTGGGCCACGGCCAATTCGCCTTCCGGGCTGCCGAGGCGCTCCTGCACGTCCCACGCGGCCAGGCACAGGCTCAGTGCACGCGGGTCGGCGTTGCCGATGTCTTCGCTGGCCATGCGCACCACGCGGCGGGCGAGGTAGAGCGGGTCGCAACCCCCGTCGATCATCCGCGCAAACCAGTACAGCGCGCCGTCCGGGTTGGAGCCGCGCACGGATTTATGCAGCGCCGATATCTGGTCGTAGAAGGCTTCGCCGCCCTTGTCAAAGCGTCGGCGCGTATCGCCGAGCAGGCTTTGCAAGAGGTCGACGCCAATCTCACCGCCGTCTTCGGCCAGGTCGGAAGCGTTCTCCAGCAGGTTGAGAAAGCGACGACCGTCACCGTCGGCGGCGGTCAGCAGGATTTTGAAGCCCTCTTCGCTCACGCTGAGTTGCCGCTTGCCCAGGCCCTTGTCTTCATTCAGGGCCCGCTGCAACAGCTTCTGCATGGCGGCCTCGTCCAGGCTTTTCAGCACATAGACCCGCGCCCGCGACAGCAAGGCGTTGTTCAGTTCGAACGATGGGTTTTCGGTGGTGGCGCCGATAAAGATCAGCGTGCCGTCTTCGACATAAGGCAGGAACGCATCCTGCTGGGACTTGTTGAAGCGGTGCACTTCATCGACAAACAGGATGGTGCGCTTGCCGTACTGCCCGGCCTGTTGCTTGGCGACTTCCACCGCCTGGCGGATCTCCTTGACCCCGGCGAGTACCGCCGAGACCGTTTCGAAGTGCGCATCCGAGACCTTCGCCAGCAGGCGCGCCAGGGTGGTCTTGCCCACCCCTGGCGGCCCCCAGAAAATCATCGAGTGCAGCGCACCCTGCTCCAGGGCTTCGCGCAACGGCTTGCCGCGAGCGAGCAGGTGTTCCTGACCGACGTACTCATCCAGGTTGGTCGAACGCAAGCGCGCGGCCAATGGCTGGGCAATCGGGTCACTTCGAAACAGATCCATGGGCAGCGTTTGAAACCTCTAGATTATTCCTGGATCACGTCGGCACCCTTGGGGATGTCGAACTTGAACTTGGATGCCGGTACCGGCTGGTTGGCCTTGACCCCGGAGAACAGGATATCGGTGCGCTGGCCGACACTGTCGACCAGGCGCATGTTGTTGATCACGCCGTTGCCAAACGACAGGGACAGCGTGTCGAACAGCGTGTCCTTGGATTTGGGCTTGAGGGTGAACTCGATCACGTTGCTGGTCTGCTTGGAGGTGATGTCGAAGCTGTCGTTGATTTTCGACACATCACCCGACAGCAGCAGGGCCGGGGTCTGGTTCAGGCGCGGGTCGAGCTTCTTGATGGTTGCCTGTTCCAAATCCGGGTCCCACAGGGTGACCTTCTGGCCATCAGACACGATGGTCTGCTCAGACTTGCCTTCGGTGTGCCAGTAGAACAGTCCAGGGCGCTGCACGGCCATTTCGCCGGCAGTTTCCTGCAACTGGGTGCCACCGGCATCCAGGGTCAGCTGGGAAAAGCGCGCGGTCAGGGTCTGGGATTTGTCCAGCAGGTTCTTCAAGCTGGCGACGGAGGCCGGGTCAGCATGGGCCGAAACAGCGGTCAGGGCCAGTGCCGGCAACAACAGCATGCGGATAAGACGCATGGGAGTCCTCATTGAGTGGTCGGGGCGCGCCGCGTGCTGCCACGCGGCGCGGAATCAGTCGCGCATCTGCCCGGGGGCAATGACTTCGCGCGAGCCGTTGGTGTTCATTGCGGTGACGACGCCGGCCATTTCCATGGCTTCGATCATGCGGGCGGCGCGGTTGTAGCCGATCTTCAGCTTGCGCTGCACCGCCGAGATGGAGGCGCGACGGCTTTCCAGTACAAAAGCCACGGCCTCGTCGTACAGCGCGTCGGTTTCGGCATCATCGTCGCCACCGCTGCCGCCGCCGTCGAAGCCACTGCCGGCTTCTTCCACACCGGCCAGAATGTCGTCGTTGTATTCCGGCGCGCCGCGCAGCTTCCAGGCTTCCACCACACGGTGGACTTCATCGTCGGAAACAAAGGCGCCGTGAACCCGGATCGGCAGGCTGGTGCCCGGCGGCATATAGAGCATGTCGCCGTGGCCGAGCAGCTGTTCGGCGCCGCCCTGGTCGATGATGGTCCGCGAGTCGATCTTGCTCGACACCTGGAACGCCATGCGGGTCGGGATGTTGGCCTTGATCAGGCCGGTGATCACGTCCACCGACGGACGCTGGGTGGCGAGGATCAAGTGAATACCGGCGGCACGGGCCTTCTGGGCGATACGGGCGATCAGTTCTTCGACCTTCTTGCCGACGATCATCATCATGTCGGCGAATTCGTCGACCACCACCACGATGGTCGGCAGCTTGCTCAGCAGCGGCGCTTCGTCGTGAATGCTTTCGCGCTTGTACAACGGGTCGGTCAGCGGTGTGCCGGCGTCCTGGGCTTCCTTGACCTTGGCGTTGAAGCCCGACAGGTTACGCACGCCCATCTTCGCCATCAGTTTGTAGCGGCGCTCCATCTCGGCGACGCTCCAGCGCAGGGCGTTGGCGGCGTCCTTCATGTCGGTGACCACCGGGCACAGCAAGTGCGGAATGCCCTCGTAGATCGACAGTTCGAGCATCTTCGGGTCGATCATGATCAGCTTGGCGTCTTCCGGGCCGGACTTGAACAGGATCGACAGGATCATCGCGTTCACACCCACCGACTTACCGGAACCGGTGGTACCGGCCACCAGCAAGTGGGGCATCTTCGCCAGGTCGGTGATCACCGGCTTGCCGCCGATGTCGTGACCCAGGGCCAGGGTGACCGGCGACTTGAAGTTGTCGTACTCAGGGGTCGACAGCACTTCGGAGAAGCGCACGATCTGGCGGTCTTCGTTGGGAATCTCGATGCCCACGGTGGTCTTGCCGGGAATCACTTCCACGACACGCACACTGGTCACGGCCAGGGAACGGGCCAAATCCTTCGCCAGGTTGGCGATACGGCTGACCTTAACGCCGGCAGCCGGCTGGATTTCGTAACGGGTGATCACCGGGCCGGGGTGGATGGAATCCACCGAGACTTCGACGCCGAATTCCTTGAGCTTGATTTCCAGCAGGTGGCCGACGGCCGCCAGGGATTCAGGCGAATAGTTGAGTTGTTTCTTTTCGGCCGGGTCGAGGATCGAGATCGGCGGCAAGGTGCCTTCGACGGCGCTGTCGACGAACAGCGGCGCCTGTTTCTCTTTCTGAACGCGATGGCTCGGTTCGGCTGGCTTGGGCGGCGCGGGGGCAATGACAGGCGGCACCTGCTTCTCGCGGTCCGACATGTGCTTGCTCAGCGCCTGCTCGCGCTCGATCAGGCGCTCCTTGACCTTGGCCTGCTCGCGCCGGTCCGGTGTGCTCGGGGCCACTACTTCGTTGACACGGGTATCGACTTCACGCAACTGGGCGACCATGCGCTTGCGGTCGACACGGGCAGCCCACCAGCGGTTGGCGGCGCCCTGGAACAGTTCCAACAGGTCGAGGGTGATCTTGCCGGTCACGTCCATCACCTTGAACCAGGACAGGTCGGTGAACACGGTGAGGCCGAACAGGAACAGCGCGATGAACATCAAGGTGCTGCCCTGGATATTCAGGGTCTTGCGCGCCAGGTCGCCGAGGCTTTCGCCCAGCGCCCCGCCCGCGCCCGCTGGCAAGCCAGTCGGCGCATGGAAATGGATATGGGCCAGGGCCGCGCCGGACAGCACCAGGAACACCAGGCCGATCAGGCGCCATGAAAACAGCCAGCCGCTCCACTGCCACGGCTCGTGGCGCTGGCGGAAGATCTGCCAGGTTTTGATCGCCAGCAGCAACGGGAAGATATAGGCGAAGTAACCCAGCACCATGAACAGGATATCGGCGCTGTAGGAACCGGCAGGCCCGCCGAAGTTCTGCACGTCTTCGATCTTGCTGTTGTGGCTCCAGCCCGGATCGTCCTTGCCATACGTCAGCAAGGCCATCATCAGGAACAGGCACAGGGCGCCGATCGCGATCAGCGCGCCTTCCTTGAGACGATAATGCAGGTGCTGGCGCCAGGCCGGCACGACTGCTGCTTTAGGTGTTGCGGCGGATTTCTTCAAAACGGGTCTTTTCCTGCGCCTTTAGCGCGTCCATCTGTTGAATGACTGCAAATACTGCCCAATCCGAGCAGCTGAAAAATGAACGAGCGTCGTTGAATCTACTTTTAACACTGGGCGATTGCTGGATGAAATGGCGATAACGCCACAATGGCCGCATTGTACGGGTTTGTGCCCCTGATGCCACGCCACTTGGCGTTCTTCAAGCAGCATCGCCAGTGGTGTGTCACAAGATGTTCAATTTGAGCATGCATTGTCTTTGCTGACAAAGGCTTATGAGCTGTTTTTACTCATCCAGGCAAGCTTGGCAAAAGGCCTGCATGGCCTAGCCCCGATTACGACCACGCCTGATGCACAGAGTTGCAGAAACACCTGCTCACGCTAATCCACTCCAACGGCCGATTCGGGCTGGCCCCATGGCGCCATGTCGACAATAATCAGCACTGCGCACGCAGGTGTCATACCTGCCACTCCCCTCCCCTTCCGTAAGCCTGGATGCCATGCTGACCTGGTTACAACGCGATTCACTCACATTCCCTCCATTGGCCAAGGCCATGCGCGAACCCAATGGCTTGCTGGCCGCCGGTGGCGATCTTTCGGCCGAGCGGCTGATCCAGGCCTACCGCCATGGCTGCTTTCCCTGGTTCTCGGAGGGTCAGCCGATCCTCTGGTGGTCGCCCGACCCGCGCACCGTGATATTCCCCGACGAACTGCATGTATCGCGCAGCCTGGCCAAACTGTTGCGCCAGCAGCGCTACAGCGTGACCTTCGACAGGGACTTTGCCGCCGTCATCCAGGCCTGCGCAGCACCGCGTGCCTATGCCGATGGCACCTGGATTACCGATAGCATCCAGGGCGCCTATCTGGAGCTGCACCAGCGCGGTTATGCGCACTCGGTAGAGGTCTGGGACGACGGCGAACTGGTAGGTGGCCTGTATGGCCTGGCGATGGGCCAGCTGTTTTTTGGCGAATCCATGTTCAGCCATGCCGACAACGCCTCGAAATTCGGCTTTGCCACATTGACCCGTCAATTGCAGGCCTGGGGTTTTGTACTGATCGACTGCCAGATGCCCAACGATCACCTGCACAGCCTGGGTGCCCGCGCCATATCCCGCAGCGACTTCGCAGGTTTCCTGCGCGACCATCTGGACCAGCCCAACGCTAGACCGTGGGTTTCCTAGGCGACTTCCGCGCTCCTGGCTTACACTTATTTCAAAGCTTACCCGAGGGTTGATCATGACCGAGTTGGCGCGTTTGAAGTTTTATGCCACTCAACCCCACTCTTGCAGCTATCTGCCCGACGAGCAGGCCACCACGCTGTTCCTCGACCCCAGCCAGCCGATGGACGTGCATGTGTATGCCGACCTGTCGGAGATGGGCTTTCGGCGCAGCGGCGATCACTTGTACCGGCCTCACTGCCAGAACTGCAATGCCTGCGTACCGGCACGCATCCCCGTGGCGCAGTTTCTGCCGGACCGCAACCAGAAGCGCATCCTCAAACGCAACGCCGACCTGACGGTGACGCCGGCCAAGCCACGCTTCACCGAAGAATACTTCGACCTCTACCAGCGCTATATCGAGGAACGGCACGCCGACGGCGATATGTTCCCGCCCAGTCGCGACCAGTTTTCCACGTTCCTGGTGCGCGACCTGCCCTTCTCGCGCTTCTACGAGTTTCGTGCAGACGGTCGATTGGTGGCCGTCGCCGTGACCGACCTGCTGCCTAACGGGCTGTCGGCGGTGTACACCTTCTATGAGCCCACCGAAGAACGTCGCAGCCTGGGACGCTTCGCGATCCTCTGGCAGATTGGCGAAGCACTGCGCCTGGAACTGGAGGCGGTGTACCTCGGATACTGGATCAAGAACTGCAAAAAGATGAATTACAAGACCCAATATCGGCCCATCGAACTGCTGATTAATCAAAGATGGGTCACGCTTAACTAGAACCCCTTGGCTTGAACACCCTTTTTCGGGCACAATGCACGCCGCTTTTGCCTGGCGCAGTTGCACCGGGCCATTCACTGGATACCGAGGGCTTTACTGCATGTCGAAAGAAGACAGCTTCGAAATGGAAGGCACTGTCGTCGACACCCTGCCCAACACCATGTTTCGTGTGGAGTTGGAAAATGGGCACGTCGTAACCGCGCATATCTCCGGCAAGATGCGCAAGAACTACATTCGTATTCTTACCGGTGACAAAGTGCGCGTCGAGCTCACGCCCTATGACTTGAGCAAAGGGCGCATCACTTACCGCGCTCGCTAAGCAAGTCAATACAAAACGCCCGGTTATGCCGGGCGTTTTTGTGTGTGCGCCATTTAACAGTCGCCACTTGACCCTGTGGGAGCTGGCTTGCCTGCTCCCACAGTTGATCTTCACCGGTCGACAGATAGCGACCCACCCATTTATCCACGCAGCAAAAAGGCGCCTTTCGGCGCCTTTTGCTTTGTTGCGGTCAGCTATCAGGCCATTTCAGCCGTGGTTTCGAACTCGAAGGTCAGCTCGCCGTCCTTCAGGTCGATGTGCACCACGCCACCATGGTCGGAGAGTTCGCCGAACAGGATCTCTTCGGCCAATGGCCGCTTGATCTTGTCCTGGATCAGACGTGCCATTGGGCGAGCGCCCATCGCTGCGTCGTAGCCACCCTCTGCCAGCCAGTTGCGCGCCGCGTCCGTTACGTCCAGCTGCACGCGCTTGTCTTCCAACTGCGCCTGAAGCTCGGTAAGGAACTTGTCCACCACGCTTTTGATGACCTCATGGCTGAGGCGACCAAACTGGATAATGGTATCCAGGCGGTTACGGAACTCCGGCGTGAAGCTCTTCTTGATCACTTCCATGGCATCAGACGAGTGATCCTGATGCGCGAAGCCGATAGAAGCCCGCGCGGCCGTTTCGGCACCGGCGTTGGTGGTCATGATCACGATCACGTTGCGGAAGTCCGCCTTGCGCCCGTTGTTGTCGGTCAGGGTGCCGTGGTCCATCACCTGCAGCAGCAGGTTAAAGACTTCAGGGTGGGCCTTCTCGATTTCATCGAGCAGCAATACGCAATGCGGCTGCTTGGTGATCGCCTCGGTCAACAGGCCGCCCTGGTCGAAACCGACATAGCCCGGAGGCGCACCGATCAGGCGCGACACGGTGTGGCGCTCCATGTACTCGGACATGTCGAACCGCACCAGCTCAATACCCATGGCCTTGGCCAACTGCCGCGCCGCCTCGGTCTTGCCGACACCGGTCGGGCCGGCGAACAGGAACGAACCAACAGGCTTATCCGGCGACTTGAGGCCCGCACGCGACAGCTTGATCGCAGTGGACAGTGAGTCGATGGCAGCATCCTGGCCGAACACGGTGAGCTTGAGGTCGCGCTCCAGGTTACGCAGCAGCTCCTTGTCGGAACTGGTGACGTGTTTTGGCGGAATCCGCGCAATCTTCGCCACGATGTCCTCGACCTGAGGCACGTCGATGCGTTTGACCCGCTTCTCGACCGGCTGCAGGCGCTGATAGGCGCCTGCCTCGTCGATCACGTCGATGGCTTTGTCAGGCATGTGGCGATCGTTGATGTAGCGTGACGCCAGCTCGGCGGCTGAACGCAAGGCCTCATCGGTGTACTCGATGCCGTGGTGCGCTTCAAAACGCCCCTTGAGCCCGCGCAGGATGCCGATGGTGTCTTCAACCGAAGGCTCGGACACGTCGACCTTCTGGAAGCGCCGCGCCAAGGCACGATCTTTCTCGAAGATGCCACGGAATTCCTGGAACGTTGTGGAACCGATGCAGCGGATATCACCCGACGACAGCAGCGGCTTGAGCAGGTTGGAGGCGTCCATCACCCCACCGGATGCCGCACCGGCACCAATGATGGTGTGGATTTCGTCGATGAAGAGGATCGCCTGCGGGCGTTTTTTCAGTTCGCCAAGCAACGCCTTGAAGCGCTTCTCGAAATCGCCACGGTACTTGGTCCCGGCGAGCAAGGCGCCCAGGTCCAGGGAGTAGACGACGCTGTTGGCCAGCAGGTCCGGGACCTGGTTATCGACGATACGCTTGGCCAGGCCCTCGGCGATCGCGGTCTTGCCCACGCCCGCCTCACCCACCAGCAACGGGTTGTTCTTGCGACGGCGTGCAAGGATCTGCGCTACACGCTCAACTTCAAGCTCACGCCCCACCAGCGGATCGATCCGCCCTTGGCGCGCCAGTTCATTGAGGTTGCTGGCATAGGCATCCAGTGGATTGCCCGAAGAAGAAGACTCACCGCCCTCGTCGTCCTGCATATCCTGCTCACCCTCGGAATGATCGCCGTGCCCAGGCACCTTGGAGATACCATGGGCGATGTAGTTGACGACATCGATACGGGCAACGCTCTGCTGTTTAAGCAGGAACACTGCCTGGCTTTCCTGTTCGCTGAAAATCGCCACAAGCACATTAGCGCCCGTGACCTCACGCTTACCGGAGCTCTGAACGTGGAAAACAGCACGCTGCAATACCCGCTGGAAGCCCAGGGTTGGCTGGGTCTCACGGTCCTCGTCGTGCACGGGGATCAGTGGCGTGGTGGAGTCGATAAACTCCTGCAGGTCGTGCTTGAGTTTGTCGAGGTTGGCGCCGCACGCACGTAGAACGGTGGCGGCAGCTTCGTTATCCAAAAGTGCCAGCAGCAGGTGTTCGACGGTCATGAATTCATGACGCTTCGAACGGGCCTCCTTGAAGGCAAGATTGAGGGTGACTTCGAGCTCGCGGTTTAACATAGCTTCACCTCATACCCAAGTGGTCGGCGTTAACCGTCCTTCTCGATTTCACAGAGTAGCGGATGCTGGCTTTCCCTGGCGTACTGGTTGACCTGCATGGCCTTTGTCTCGGCGATGTCGCGGGTAAACACTCCACATACTGCCCGTCCTTCTGTGTGAACGGCCAGCATTACCTTGGTCGCCAACTCGCGGTTCAGGTTAAAAAACACCTCGAGCACTTCGACCACGAAATCCATCGGTGTGTAGTCATCATTGAACAAAACCACCTTGTACATCGGCGGCGCCTGGAGAGCAGGCTTGGCCTCCTGAACAGCAATGCCTGCAGAACCGTCGTCATCATGTTCCTGATCCGGTCGATCCTGATTGAATGTTAGTCGAATCTGGCTGTTTGCATGCATGGAAAGAAAGGTTCGTCAGTGGTTCAAATACAGTGGTGGGGGCGACCTGTCAGAATTTCAACTCCTGACTGATCGGTCGCCTTGACTATCGGCGAAACGGTGTTACAACCAATAGAACCCACAGTGGGTAAAAAAGGTCCGCGCAGTCAACCTTATTTATTCGGGTTAGGACGGATAAACTGGATGATACTCCAGTGATGGAGTCTGGTGCAGAGGGATATGGGCATGGCAAGCGGTAAGGTCAAGTGGTTCAACAATGCCAAAGGGTACGGCTTCATTAATGAAGACGGCAAGGATGAAGACCTTTTTGCGCATTACTCAGCGATCAAAATGGAAGGTTATAAAACGCTGAAGGCGGGGCAGCCGGTCTCCTTTGACATTATTCAGGGGCCCAAAGGCAAGCACGCAGTCGAAATCAGTGCGCCAGTCACCATCGGCACAGCCAAAGAGGGCGTCGCTCAAAAATCAAAAGAGCAATTAGCCTAATCGGCCACCGAGCAGGCGCCCAATAAAAAACCGACCATTCCATTGACGGTATGGCCGGTTTTTTTACCCCCGTCGCTTACATGTGCGAGATCAGCGCATCACCGAAGCCAGACGAAGACACCAGGGTGGCACCGTCCATCAGACGCTCGAAGTCATAGGTCACAGTCTTGGCAGAAATCGCGCCATTGGTGCCCTTGATGATCAAATCCGCCGCCTCGGTCCAACCCATGTGACGCAACATCATCTCGGCTGACAGAATCAACGAACCCGGGTTGACCTGATCCTTGCCCGCATATTTAGGCGCAGTACCGTGGGTCGCTTCGAACATCGCCACGGTGTCCGACAGGTTGGCACCCGGCGCAATACCGATGCCGCCCACTTCCGCCGCCAGGGCGTCAGACAGGTAGTCGCCGTTCAGGTTGAGGGTGGCGATCACGTCATACTCGGCCGGACGCAACAGAATCTGCTGGAGCATGGCGTCGGCAATGGCGTCCTTGACCACCACATTCTTGCCGGTCTTAGGGTTCTTGAACTGCATCCACGGGCCGCCGTCGAGCAGTGTGGCACCAAATTCTTCGGCCGCCACTTCGTAGGCCCATTCCTTGAAGGCACCTTCGGTGAACTTCATGATGTTGCCTTTGTGCACGATGGTCAGTGAGTCGCGGTCGTTATCCACTACATATTGCAGGGCTTTACGCGCCAGGCGCTTGGTCCCTTCCTTGGAGACCGGCTTCACGCCAATCCCGCAATCCTGGTCGAAACGAATCTTGGTGACGCCCATTTCCTCTTTAAGGAACTTGATTACCTTGATCGCTTCGGGCGAACCGGCCTTCCATTCGATCCCAGCATAAATGTCTTCTGAGTTTTCACGGAAAATGGTCATGTCCACGTCGCCAGGCTTCTTGACCGGGCTGGGCACGCCTTCGAACCAGCGCACCGGGCGCAGGCATACATAGAGGTCGAGTTGTTGACGCAGGGCCACGTTCAACGAACGGATGCCGCCACCGACCGGCGTGGTCAGCGGGCCCTTGATGGACACCACGTAATCCTTGACCGCGTCCAGGGTTTCCTGGGGCAGCCAGGTGTCCTGGTCGTAGACTTGAGTCGCTTTCTCGCCGGCATAAACCTCCATCCACGAGATTTTGCGCTTGCCGCCGTAGGCCTTTTCAACAGCTGCGTCGACCACCTTGATCATCACAGGGCTGATGTCGACGCCGATACCGTCACCTTCGATGTAAGGGATGATCGGTTGGTCAGGAACATTGAGAGAATGGTCTGCATTGACGGTGATTTTGTCGCCGACTGCCGGAACCTGAATCTTCTTGTATCCCATGCTGAACTCCATCTATGGATTGAACATCTGGCTGCGTTCGAGCCTACTCCAGATAAATGGCGACTGAAACCTCACGCCATGCTCATTTGCCTCGAAAACAGCATAATTTGTCGCCTACAAGCCTGAAAGCAAAGGCAAAATCGCCAATCTTGAGCACATCGTGCGACTTTGGTCGCAACCTGGGCCCTGCGACCTTTAGACCAATGGACGACACACCTTTTGTATGAAGGCTCGGCGTAAGCATAGCGACCTATGTATAATGCCGCCGCTGACCAAAGAGTCACGACGGCCGACCGCTCTATAACAGTGCCCTCCGCCAGAAAAGCCGGACTAAACAATAGTCCACCCGCTTGACGCTCGACTGATGCAACCCAACATCACCGCGAAGAAACCTCGACATTTCGCTCATGGATGACTTTGAACGAACGCGCTCCACCCGGCGCATCTCGAGTTTCTGCGCACGCTTTCAGCAAAGAAGAGAGTTAATCCGAATATGCCCACCCGCTCGAAGATCATCTACACCTTCACCGACGAAGCCCCAGCCCTCGCCACCTATTCATTGCTGCCTATCGTAGAGGCCTTCACCGCTTCCGCTGATATTGCCGTGGAAACCCGCGACATCTCCCTCGCCGCGCGCATCCTCGCAAGCTTCCCCGAGCAACTGGGCACCAAGGCTATCCCGGACCACCTCGCCGAACTGGGCGACCTGGCCGTTACGCCTGAAGCCAACATCATCAAACTGCCTAACATCAGTGCCTCGACCCCGCAACTGCAAGCCGCGATCAAGGAACTGCAGGCCCAGGGCTATGCCCTGCCGGACTACCCGGAAACCGTAACCACCGACGCGGAAAAAGAAACCCGTGCACGTTACGACAAGGTCAAGGGCAGCGCCGTAAACCCGGTACTGCGCGAAGGCAACTCCGACCGCCGCGCACCGCTGTCGGTCAAGAACTACGCACGCAAGCACCCGCACAAGATGGGCGCCTGGGCTGCCGACTCCAAGTCGCACATCGCCCACATGAGCAACGGCGACTTCTACGGCAGCGAAAAAGCCGTGCAGATCGAAGCCGCTGATGCTGTCAAAATCGAGCTGATTGCGCAGGATGGCACCGCCACCGTCCTGAAGGAAAAGACCTCGGTACAGGCCGGCGAAATCATCGACACCGCCGTACTGAGCAAGAAAGCCCTGCGCGCATTCATCGCCGCTGAAATCGAAGACGCCAAGCAACAAGGCGTGCTGCTGTCGGTTCACCTGAAAGCCACCATGATGAAGGTCTCCGACCCGATCATGTTCGGCCAGATCGTTGCCGAGTTCTACAAAGACGCCCTGACCAAGCACGCCACCGTGCTGGAACAGATCGGCTTCAACCTGAACAACGGCATCGGCGACCTGTACGCTCGCATCAAGGCCCTGCCGGCCGAGCAGCAAGCGCAGATCGAAGCGGACATCCAGGCGGTCTACGCCGCTCGCCCTTCCCTGGCGATGGTCAACTCCGACAAAGGCATCACCAACCTGCACGTGCCGAGCGACGTAATCGTCGACGCCTCGATGCCAGCCATGATCCGTGACTCCGGCAAGATGTGGGGCACCGACGGCCAGCTGCACGACACCAAGGCCGTGATCCCGGATCGCTGCTACGCCACCATCTACCAGGCAGTCATCGAAGACTGCAAGGCCAATGGCGCCTTCGACCCAACCACCATGGGCAGCGTGCCAAACGTCGGCCTGATGGCGAAGAAAGCCGAAGAGTACGGCTCCCACGACAAGACCTTCCAGATCAAGGCTGACGGCGTAGTCCGCGTCACCGACAGCAAGGGCAACCTGCTGATGGAACAGAAAGTCGAAGCCGGCGATATCTTCCGCATGTGCCAGACCAAAGACGCGCCGATCCAGGACTGGGTCAAACTGGCCGTCAACCGTGCCCGCGCCAGCAACACCCCGGCCATTTTCTGGCTGGACCCTAAACGTGCGCACGACGGCGTCGTGGTCGAGAAGGTCCAGGCTTACCTGAAAGACCACAACACCGAAGGCCTGGACATCCGCATCATGTCGCCGGTCGACGCGATGAAGTTCACCCTGGAGCGCACCCGCAAGGGCCTGGACACCATCTCGGTGACCGGTAACGTGCTGCGTGACTACCTGACCGACCTGTTCCCGATCATGGAACTGGGCACCAGCGCCAAGATGCTGTCGATCGTGCCGCTGATGAACGGCGGTGGCCTGTTCGAAACCGGCGCCGGCGGCTCGGCTCCAAAGCACGTGCAGCAATTGGTTGAAGAAAACTTCCTGCGCTGGGATTCCTTGGGCGAGTTCCTGGCCCTGGCCGCGTCCCTTGAGCATTTGGGTGTGACGTACAACAACCCGAAAGCCCTGGTACTGTCCAAGACCCTGGACCAGGCCACCGGCCAGTTCCTCGACAACAACAAGTCGCCATCGCGCAAAGTCGGCAACATCGACAACCGCGGCAGCCACTTCTACCTGGCGCTGTACTGGGCCCAAGCCCTGGCCGCCCAGACCGAAGACACTGCACTGCAAGCGCAATTTGGCGAACTGGCCAAGACCCTGACCGAGAACGAAGCAACCATCGTTGCCGAACTCAACGCCGTACAGGGCAAGCCAGTGGACATCGGCGGCTACTACGCGCCGAACCCAGAGCTGACCAGCAAGGCCATGCGCCCAAGCAACACCCTTAACGCGGCAATTGCCAAGTTGAAGTAAGGTTGTAAGGCTGCAAAAAAGCCCCGGCCCTGTGCCGGGGTTTCTGTTTTTACTCTTTAACTGAAAAAACTGAATCAAAATGTGGGAGCGGACTTGCTCGCGAATGCGGTGGGTCAGCCTACACCTGCAGCGACTGACACCCTGCATTCGCGAGCAAGCCCGCTCCCACATTGACTGCAATCCTGCCCAAAGACCGCGTCGCATTCTTCATTGAGGCTTTCCATGACCTGGCAACCCCACATCACTGTCGCCACCATCGTCGAAGACAACGGCCGCTTCCTGATGGTCGAAGAGCTCAAAGGCGGTCGCGCCGTGCTCAATCAGCCTGCCGGCCACCTCGACCCGGATGAAACCCTCATCCAAGCCGCGGTTCGCGAAACCCTCGAAGAAACCGGCTGGGACGTCGAAGCCAGCGGCATCGTCGGCATCTACCTGTACACCGCCCCCAGCAATGGCGTGACCTACCAGCGTGTGTGCTTCATCGCCAAAGCCCTGAAACACCACCCTGACTATCAACTCGACGAAGGGATCCTGCGTGCCCGCTGGCTGACCCGCGACGAACTGATGGACCTGCGCGACGACTGGCGCAGCGAGCTGATCATCCGCTGTATCGATGATTATCTGGCCGGCCACTGCCACAGTCTCGAATTGATCCGCCCTTCTCTTTAGCCTTGAAGGCCTGAGCCTGATAGAATCGCGTCCTTTTTCAAGACACCCGTTGAAACCCTATGCGTGATCCAGCCCCTTCTGACACACAAAAGAAGCGCGTCATCGTCGGCATGTCCGGCGGCGTGGATTCTTCCGTTTCCGCCGTTCTGCTCATGGAGCAGGGTTATGAGGTGGAAGGCCTGTTCATGAAGAACTGGGAAGAAGACGATGGAACGGAATATTGCACCGCGATGGACGACCTGGCAGACGCCCAGGCCGTGTGCGACAAGATTGGCATCAAGCTGCACACCGCCAACTTCGCCGCCGAGTACTGGGACAACGTGTTCGAGCACTTCCTGGCCGAATACAAGGCCGGCCGCACGCCGAACCCGGATATCCTGTGCAACCGCGAGATCAAGTTCAAGGCGTTCCTCGACTACGCCATGATGCTCGGCGCCGACCTGATCGCCACTGGCCACTACGTGCGCCGCCGCGATATCGATGGCCGCACCGAGCTGCTCAAGGGCCTGGACCCGAACAAGGACCAGAGCTACTTCCTGCACGCCGTCGGCGGTGAACAGATCGCCAAGACCCTGTTCCCGGTGGGTGAGCTGGAAAAACCCGAAGTGCGCAGGATCGCCGAGAAACACGGCCTGGCCACCGCCAAGAAGAAGGATTCCACCGGGATCTGCTTTATCGGCGAGCGCCGCTTCAGCGACTTCCTCAAACAATACCTGCCGGCACAACCGGGCGAGATAAAGACCACTGAAGGTGAAGTCATCGGCCGCCACCATGGCCTGATGTACCACACCATCGGCCAGCGCCAGGGCCTGGGCATCGGCGGCTTGAAAGACGCCGGCGAAGAGCCCTGGTACGTGCTGGTCAAGGACCTGGAGCACAACGTGCTGATCGTCGGCCAGGGCAACGAACATCCGCTGCTGTTCTCCGGCGCCCTGCTCGCCTCCGAGATCTATTGGGTCAACCCGATCGACCTGAGCACGCCGCGTCGCCTGACCGCCAAAGTGCGCTATCGCCAGGGCGACCAGCCCTGCACCCTGGAAAAAACCGCCACCGGCTACCGCGCCACCTTCGATGACCCGCAACGCGCGGTCACCCCTGGCCAGTCCGTGGTGTTCTATGACGGTGAAATCTGCCTGGGCGGCGGCGTCATTGAAGTGGCCGAAGCCTGGAGCAACCCGGCATGAGCCCGACCCAGGAGCAATTGACGGCACTCGGCGGGGTATTCCTCGCCGCGGTGCTGGTGGACAAGATCGCCAAGACCGGCCAGGTCACCGAGGCGGGCCTGACCTGCATGCTCGGCAGCCTGCTGATCCGCGACCCCAAGGACACCCTGGAGGTCTACGGGGGCGACGACCTCGCGCTGCGTGAAGGCTACCGCGCGCTGATCGGCGCACTGGAACGCGACCCCAGCACCCTGCAGCGCGAGCCGCTGCGCTACGCCCTGTCGATGCTCGGCCTGGAGCGTCAACTGGCCAAGCGTGACGACATGCTGGAGGTCATCGGCAAGCGTCTGCCGCAGATCCAGTCCCAAGTGGAACACTTCGGCCCGGCCCACGAAAACGTGATCGCAGCCTGTGGCGCGCTGTACCAGGACACCTTGAGCACCTTGCGCCAGCGGATCCAGGTCCACGGCGACATGCGCAACCTGCAGCAACCGAACAACGCCTCGAAAATCCGCGCCCTGCTCCTGGCCGGTATTCGTTCGGCGCGGTTGTGGCGCCAGTTGGGCGGTCATCGTTGGCAATTGGTGATCAGCCGTCGCAAATTGCTCAAAGAGCTTTACCCGTTGATGCGCAACGAATAAGTCGCACCAGCAGGCCTTTTTCAAGCCGTTACGCGTAATACGCCGGTCAGTTGGCAACGGACCGGCGGATTTTTTCATGTATGATACGCGCCCCATTTCGTTGCCCGACTGTCCGAGAACACCCCATGCAGCTCTCTTCGCTCACTGCGGTTTCCCCTGTAGACGGCCGCTACGCCGGCAAAACCCAGGCCCTGCGCCCTATTTTCAGCGAATACGGCCTGATCCGTGCTCGTGTACTGGTTGAAGTGCGTTGGCTCCAGCGCCTGGCCGCTCACCCCGCCATCAGCGAAGTGCCGGCTTTTTCCGCCGAAGCCAACGCTGTGCTCAACACCCTGGCGGAAAACTTCTCCCTGGAGCACGCCGAGCGTGTGAAAGAGATCGAGCGCACCACCAACCACGACGTCAAAGCCATCGAATACCTGCTCAAAGAGCAAGCGGCCAAGCTGCCGGAACTGGCCCAGGTCAGCGAATTCATCCACTTTGCCTGCACCAGCGAGGACATCAACAACCTGTCCCACGCCCTGATGCTGCGCGAAGGCCGTGATGATGTGATGCTGCCGCTGATGCGCCAGACCGCCAACGCCATCCGCGAACTGGCTATCCGTTTCGCCGACGTGCCGATGCTGTCGCGCACCCACGGCCAACCGGCTTCGCCGACGACCCTGGGCAAAGAACTGGCCAACGTGGTGTACCGCCTGGAGCGCCAGATCGCTCAAGTCGCCGCCGTACCGCTGCTGGGCAAGATCAACGGCGCCGTGGGCAACTACAACGCCCACCTGTCGGCCTACCCTGAGATCGACTGGGAAGCCAACGCCCGCGCCTTCATCGAAGACGAACTGGGCTTGGGCTTCAACCCGTACACCACGCAGATCGAACCGCACGACTACATCGCCGAGCTGTTCGACGCCATTGCGCGCTTCAACACGATCCTGATCGACTTTGATCGCGATATCTGGGGCTACATCTCCCTGGGCTACTTCAAGCAGCGCACCATTGCCGGTGAAATCGGTTCGTCGACCATGCCGCACAAGGTCAACCCGATCGACTTCGAAAACTCCGAAGGCAACCTCGGCATCGCCAACGCCCTGTTCCAGCACCTGGCCAGCAAGTTGCCGATCTCCCGCTGGCAGCGCGACCTGACCGACTCCACCGTACTGCGCAACCTCGGCGTGGGTTTTGCCCATAGCGTGATCGCGTACGAAGCCAGCCTCAAAGGCATCAGCAAGCTTGAGCTCAACGAGCAGAAGATCGCCGCTGACCTGGATGCGTGCTGGGAAGTCTTGGCCGAGCCGATCCAGACCGTGATGCGTCGCTACAACATCGAAAACCCGTACGAGAAGCTGAAAGAATTGACGCGCGGCAAGGGCATCAGCCCTGAAGCACTGCAGACTTTCATCGACGGCCTGGACATGCCAGCCGCGGCCAAGGCCGAGCTGAAACTGCTCACCCCGGCCAACTACATCGGCAACGCTGTAGAGCAAGCCAAGCGCATCTGATCATCGCTCGACCCTTTGAGACGCCCGGCCGCGCCGGGCGTTTTTATTCCAGTCTGAAAAGTGCTTTTTTTCAATAGGTTACACATGAATCCTGATATCCCTCTTCAACTTCTGGGCGGCATCACGGCACGGGAATTCCTGCGCGACTACTGGCAGAAAAAGCCGCTGCTGATCCGCCAGGCCATCCCTGATTTCGAAAGCCCGATCGACGCCGACGAACTGGCCGGCCTGGCGCTGGAAGAAGAAGTCGAGTCGCGCCTGGTGATCGAACACGGCGAGCGTCCGTGGGAACTGCGTCGCGGCCCGTTCGCCGAAGATGCGTTCAGCACCCTGCCCGAGCGCGAGTGGACCCTGCTGGTGCAAGCGGTCGACCAGTTCGTGCCAGAAGTCGCCGAGCTGCTGGAGCAGTTCCGCTTCCTGCCAAGCTGGCGCATCGACGACGTAATGATCAGCTTTGCCGCGCCGGGTGGTAGCGTCGGCCCGCACTTCGATAACTACGACGTGTTCCTGCTGCAGGCCCAGGGCAAGCGCAACTGGAAGATCGGCCAGATGTGCAGCTCGGAAAGCCCGCTACTGCAACACGCCGACCTGCGCATCCTCGCCGAATTCGAAGAAAGCGCCGAATGGGTGCTGGAACCGGGCGACATGCTCTACCTGCCACCGCGGCTGGCGCACTTCGGTATTGCCGAAGATGACTGCATGACCTACTCCGTGGGTTTCCGTGCACCGAGCGCCGCCGAAGTGCTGACCCACTTCACCGACTTCCTCAGCCAGTACCTGACGGACGAAGAGCGCTACACCGACGCCGACGCCCAGCCGGTCAGCGACCCGCACCAGATCCAGGGCGATGCGCTGGACCGCCTAAAGAGCCTGTTGGCCGAACACATGAGCGACGAGCGCATGCTGCTGACCTGGTTCGGCCAGTTCATGACCGAGCCGCGCTACCCGGAACTGGTGGCCGGCGAAGAGCTGGGCGAAGAAGACTTCCTCAGCAGCCTGCAAGACGGCGCGATCCTGGTGCGCAACCCAAGCGCGCGCCTGGCCTGGTCCGAAGTTGACGATGACGTACTGCTGTTCGCCAGCGGCCAGAGCCGTTACCTGCCCGGCAAGCTGCGTGAACTGCTGAAGCTGGTGTGCTCGGCCGATGCGCTGCACAGCGAAAACCTCGGCGACTGGCTGGCTGACGAAGACGGCCGCGACCTGCTGTGCGAACTGGTCAAGCAAGGAAGCCTGGGATTTGCCGATGAATAGGATTCACGTAAGTGTCGCGGACTGGCAAAAGGATATCGCCGAGATTCGGCGCATTCGTGAAGCGGTCTTTATCGCTGAACAATCGATTCCACCGGAGTTGGAATGGGACGCGGATGACGCCGGCGCGGTGCATTTCCTTGCATTCGAAGGCGATTTTCCGATTGGCACTGCGCGCCTGCTGCCCAGCGGCGAGATCGGACGCGTGTCGGTCCTCAAGGACTGGCGCGGGCTGAAGGTCGGCGACAAGCTGATGGAAGCGGTGATCGGCGTGGCCGAGAAACGCGGCCAGACCCGACAGTTCCTGAGTGCGCAGGTTTATGCTGCGCCGTTCTATGAGCGGCTGGGCTTCAAGATCGTCAGTGACGAATTCCTTGAAGTCGGGATTCCGCATGTAGACATGGTGCGCGGGGACTGATCCGACACCGCGTCGCCTGCATCGCAGGCAAGCCAGCTCCCACACTTGACCGAGTACACTCCTTGGAATGCGGTCAAATGTGGGAGCTGGCTTGCCTGCGAAAGCGATATCAGCAGCACCATAAATGCCCTGCACTGCCAGGGCATTTTGCCGTCTACGATTCAATTTGCGACCTGCCAGGCCGACAAACTGGCACTATCCAGCCTTTGACTCGCAGAGATAACGGACATGTCCCTACGCACCCTGCTCACCGTCCTCCTCCTGACCGCCAGTGTCTCGGCCATGGCCGACACCGAAGTCGTCAACCTGAGCAACCGCACCAGCGCCGACCTGCTCCCCGTGGCGCAGAATTTCATCGGCAAGGACGGTACCGTCAGCGCCTACGGCAACCAGCTGATCGTGAATGCCGCCCCTGGCAAGATCCAGAACCTGCGCGCCCTGCTCTCCCAGTTGGACACTCCCGCCAAACGCCTGCTGATCACCGTCGACACCAACGAAAACAACCAGCAGAACAGCGGCGACAGCCAGACCCGCATCATCAGCTATGGCACCACTAGCCGAGACGGCGGTATCCAGCAGATCCAGGCCAGCGAAGGTGTGCCCGCGCTGATCCAGGTCGGCCAGAGCGTACCGCTGACCACTACCCAACAGGACAGCTACGGCCGCCTGCAAAACCAGACCCAGTATCGCAACGTAACCCAAGGCTTCTACGTGACGGCGAGCGTCACCGGTGAGACCGTACACCTGGCGATCAGTACCAACCGTGACCGCATGAGCCAGGAACGTCCCGATGTAGTGAATGTACAAAGCACCGACACAACTGTCAGCGGACGCTTGGGCGAATGGATCACCCTGGCCGGCATCAATCGCGAGACCCAGGCCGACAAATCCGCTACAACCCGCAGCTACTCTACTCAGGGCCGCGATGACCTGACTGTGCGGGTCAAGGTCGACACCCTGAACTGAAGCACCAAAAAATGACTGATGAGTCGTATTAGACTAAAGATGTAGTGCTCGAAAAAAAGCACTACAAAACATTTGACGATCCAAAAAAGCATGGGCATGATGGCCTCGCTCCCGCTAATCAGGGGCCCTGGCAAGGGCCTTCGGATCGCCGCTCTAAGCTACCCACCTGAGCCGATTCGTGTCTGTACCGCCCACAAGGCGTGTTTGACGAGGTTGCGACTGGAACGAAGTTGTCCCGAGGGACGGAAGCTAACCAGGTAACCCGGCTACACGCTGTTGAGCACCCGAGGGCCCACGACGCCCGGAGACTGTTCTCGGTCCGCCTGTACCTACTCCACCCTCCCGCCACTTGTTCATCCCGTCGCATTCCCCGCCAGACCCGACATGACCGCCTAAGCTTCTGGTCAGCGAGCAGCCCTGCCCACGCATTTGAATGCAGGGCTGGCAAATGGATTTTTTCCACCACAAGAACACGCGACGAGGTTTACTTCCATGGCACTGACACGCGAACAGCAAATTGCAGCCCTTGAGAAAGACTGGGCTGAAAACCCACGCTGGAAAGGCGTGACCCGCGCTTATTCCGCTGCTGACGTCGTCCGCCTGCGTGGCTCGGTCCAACCTGAGCACACCTTTGCAAAACTCGGCGCCGAGAAGCTGTGGAACCTGGTGACCCAAGGTGCCAAGCCTTCCTTCCGTCCCGACAAAGATTTCGTCAACTGCATGGGCGCCCTCACTGGCGGCCAGGCAGTCCAGCAGGTGAAAGCCGGTATCCAGGCGATCTACCTGTCCGGCTGGCAAGTGGCGGCGGACAACAACTCCGCTGAATCCATGTACCCCGACCAATCGCTGTACCCGGTGGATTCGGTTCCGACCGTGGTCAAGCGCATCAACAACTCGTTCCGCCGTGCCGACCAGATCCAGTGGAAAGCCGGTAAAGGCCCGGGTGATGAAGGCTACATCGACTACTTCGCGCCTATCGTGGCCGACGCAGAAGCCGGTTTCGGCGGTGTCCTCAACGCCTACGAACTGATGAAGAGCATGATCGAAGCGGGCGCTGCCGGCGTGCACTTCGAAGACCAACTGGCGTCCGTGAAGAAATGCGGCCACATGGGCGGCAAGGTACTGGTTCCGACCCAGGAAGCCGTACAGAAGCTGACCGCCGCCCGCCTGGCTGCTGACGTTGCCGGCACGCCGACCATCATCCTGGCCCGTACCGACGCCAACGCCGCCGACCTGCTGACCTCGGACTGCGATCCGTACGACCAGCCGTTCGTAACCGGCGAACGTACCCAGGAAGGCTTCTATAAAGTGCGCGCCGGTCTCGACCAGGCCATCGCTCGCGGCCTGGCCTACGCGCCATACGCCGACCTGATCTGGTGCGAAACCGCCAAGCCAGACCTGGACGAAGCCCGTCGCTTCGCCGAAGCGATCAAGAAGGAATACCCGGACCAACTGCTGTCCTACAACTGCTCGCCTTCCTTTAACTGGAAGAAGAACCTGGATGACGCGACCATCGCCAAGTTCCAGCGCGAACTGTCCGCCATGGGCTACAAGCACCAGTTCATCACCCTGGCCGGCATTCACAACATGTGGCACAGCATGTTCAACCTGGCGCACGACTACGCCCGCAACGACATGACCGCCTACGTGAAGCTGCAAGAGCAAGAGTTCGCTGACGCCGCCAAGGGCTACACCTTCGTGGCTCACCAGCAGGAAGTGGGCACCGGCTACTTCGACGACATGACCACCGTGATCCAGGGCGGCACCTCGTCCGTGACCGCGCTGACCGGTTCGACCGAAGAAGAGCAGTTCCACTAAACACCGCGTACACGGCCACTGCGGCCCCAAGGAAGAGCTAACCGCAGTGCCGCACAACAATCACGCCCCGACCTGTTCGGGGCGTTTTTTTTGCGCTGGTAAACATTCGACTGACACAACACCGATCAAAATGTGGGAGCTGGCTTGCCTGCGATAGCGTTGGGTCAGACACCACATTCATATCTGATGCACCGCCATCGCGGGCAAGCCCGGCTCCCACAGGGAACGCGCCGAGTTGAAGGTTTTGCGCAAAACATTGATCCAGAGCGGTATTTGCCTGATTCAAATCGGTTAAAAGATCTGTTGCAGCAACTAGCGGCATTCAAGCAAGTAACGGCAACTTCCCCCGCCACACGAGAACCATTCGCTTAAACCCCGCGCAAACAATAGTCATTATCATTTGGCGCATAAAAACTTCGTTACCTGTGAAACAAAACTTAATTGTTCAAAAGCGCGCTAATGCCCACACTGCAAGGGCTGCAGCCCCAAGAAGGTGCACTATGTCCTTATTCCATCGAATAATTTCGCTATCGGAATTTTACTTGCCCGGTGTTTAGCCATAAAATCACCGCGATTGATTGCAGTGCGACATATCGTCACTGCATCGTTACTTTTTCGAGCTCAGAGACCTTTGCTCTCTGTTAAGGATTTCCAGCATGACCGAAGCGACAGGACTCATGGCCCACAACTGGGGCTTTGCCATTTTCCTCCTCGGTGTTGTCGGCCTTTGCGCCTTCATGCTCGGTGTTTCCAGCCTCCTCGGGTCAAAAGCCTGGGGCCGCAGCAAAAATGAACCGTTCGAGTCCGGCATGCTGCCTACAGGTGGCGCCCGCTTGCGGCTCTCAGCCAAATTCTATCTGGTCGCGATGCTGTTCGTGATCTTCGATATCGAAGCCCTCTTTCTCTTTGCCTGGTCTGTGTCCGTCCGCGAAAGCGGCTGGACCGGATTCGTCGAAGCCCTCGTTTTCATAGCAATTCTGTTGGCAGGCCTTGTCTACCTATTCCGAGTGGGCGCCCTTGACTGGGCTCCGGAAGCTCGTCGTAAGCGGCAAGCGAAGCTGAAACAATGAGGCTTTGGCGATGCAATACAATCTCACCAGGATCGACCCGGATGCTCCTAACGATCAGTACCCTATCGGCGAACGGGAAACCGTTTCCGATCCGTTAGAAGATCAAGTCCACAAAAACATCTACATGGGCAAGCTGGAAGACGTGCTGAGTGGCGCGGTCAACTGGGGACGTAAGAACTCCCTGTGGCCGTACAACTTCGGTCTTTCGTGCTGCTACGTGGAAATGACCACCGCCTTCACGGCGCCCCACGACATCGCGCGCTTTGGCGCCGAGGTTATCCGGGCATCGCCGCGCCAGGCGGATTTCATGGTTATCGCCGGAACCTGCTTTATCAAGATGGCGCCGATCATTCAGCGTCTCTACGAGCAAATGCTCGAGCCAAAGTGGGTTATCTCCATGGGTTCGTGCGCCAACTCCGGTGGCATGTACGACATCTACTCCGTCGTTCAAGGGGTGGACAAGTTCCTGCCCGTGGACGTCTACGTGCCTGGCTGCCCGCCCCGCCCTGAAGCATTCCTGCAAGGCTTGATGCTGTTGCAAGAATCGATTGGCAAGGAGCGTCGCCCGCTTTCCTGGGTCGTCGGTGATCAAGGCGTGTACCGCGCCGAGATGCCTTCGCAAAAGGAACAGCGCCGCGAACAGCGAATCGCAGTCACCAACCTGCGCAGCCCCGACGAAGTCTGATCCAGCACCGCTTCTTTTATAGAACGAAAACCTGGCTTCATTCTTTACGTTGACCGAAAGCGATAAAAAACCATGACTACAGGCAGTGCTCTGTACATCCCGCCTTATAAGGCAGACGACCAGGATGTGGTCGTCGAACTCAATAACCGTTTTGGCCCTGACGCCTTCACCGCCCAGGCCACACGCACCGGTATGCCGGTGCTGTGGGTGGCGCGTGCCAAGCTTGTCGAAGTCCTGACCTTCCTGCGCAACCTGCCCAAGCCGTACGTCATGCTCTATGACCTGCATGGCGTGGACGAGCGTCTGCGCACCAAGCGCCAGGGGCTGCCGAGCGGCGCCGATTTCACCGTGTTCTACCACCTGCTGTCGATCGAACGTAACAGCGACGTGATGATCAAGGTCGCCCTGTCCGAGAGCGACCTGAGCGTGCCGACCGTGACCGGTATCTGGCCGAACGCCAGCTGGTACGAACGCGAAGTCTGGGACATGTTCGGGATCGACTTCCCGGGCCACCCGCACCTGACGCGCATCATGATGCCGCCGACCTGGGAAGGTCACCCGCTGCGCAAGGACTTCCCTGCGCGCGCCACCGAATTCGATCCGTTCAGCCTCAACCTCGCCAAGCAGCAGCTTGAAGAAGAGGCTGCACGCTTCCGTCCGGAAGACTGGGGCATGAAGCGCTCCGGCACCAACGAGGACTACATGTTCCTCAACCTGGGCCCGAACCACCCTTCGGCTCACGGTGCCTTCCGTATCATCCTGCAACTGGACGGCGAAGAAATCGTCGACTGTGTCCCCGACATCGGCTACCACCACCGTGGTGCCGAGAAAATGGCCGAGCGCCAGTCGTGGCACAGCTTCATCCCGTACACCGACCGTATCGACTACCTCGGCGGCGTGATGAACAACCTGCCGTACGTGCTCTCGGTCGAGAAGCTGGCCGGCATCAAGGTGCCCGACCGCGTCGACACCATCCGCATCATGATGGCCGAGTTCTTCCGGATTACCAGCCACCTGCTGTTCCTGGGTACCTATATCCAGGACGTCGGCGCCATGACCCCGGTGTTCTTCACCTTCACCGACCGTCAGCGCGCCTACAAAGTCATCGAAGCCATCACCGGCTTCCGCCTGCACCCGGCCTGGTACCGCATCGGCGGTGTTGCCCACGACCTGCCCAATGGCTGGGAACGTCTGGTCAAGGAATTCATCGACTGGATGCCCAAGCGTCTGGACGAGTACCAAAAGGCTGCGCTGGATAACAGCATCCTCAAGGGTCGTACCATTGGCGTCGCCCAGTACAACACCAAAGAAGCCCTGGAATGGGGCGTCACCGGTGCTGGCCTGCGTTCCACCGGTTGCGACTTCGACTTGCGTAAAGCGCGTCCGTACTCGGGCTACGAAAACTTCGAATTCGAAGTCCCGCTGGCCGCCAATGGCGATGCCTACGACCGTTGCATCGTGCGCGTCGAAGAAATGCGCCAGAGCCTGAAGATCATCGAGCAGTGCATGCGCAACATGCCGGCCGGCCCGTACAAGGCGGATCACCCGCTGACCACGCCGCCGCCCAAAGAGCGCACGCTGCAGCACATCGAAACCCTGATCACGCACTTCCTGCAGGTTTCGTGGGGCCCGGTCATGCCGGCCAACGAGTCCTTCCAGATGATCGAAGCGACCAAGGGTATCAACAGTTATTACCTGACGAGCGATGGCGGCACCATGAGCTACCGCACCCGGATTCGTACCCCAAGCTTTGCCCACTTGCAGCAGATCCCTTCGGTGATCAAAGGCGAGATGGTCGCGGACTTGATTGCGTACCTGGGTAGTATCGATTTCGTTATGGCCGACGTGGACCGCTAAGCATGAACAGCACGCTTATCCAAACAGACCGTTTCACCCTCAGTGAAACCGAGCGCTCGGCCATCGAGCACGAGCTGCATCACTACGAAGACCCGCGCGCGGCGTCGATCGAAGCCCTGAAGATCGTCCAGAAGGAACGTGGCTGGGTGCCGGACGGCGCGCTCTACGCCATCGGCGAGATCCTCGGCATCCCTGCCAGCGACGTTGAAGGCGTGGCCACGTTCTACAGCCAGATCTTCCGTCAGCCAGTGGGTCGCCACATCATTCGCGTGTGCGACAGCATGGTCTGCTACATCGGCGGCCACGAATCCGTGGTCAGCGAAATCCAGAACAAGCTGGGCATCGGCCTCGGCCAGACCACCCCGGACGGCCGCTTCACGCTGCTGCCGGTGTGCTGCCTGGGCAACTGCGACAAGGCGCCGGCGTTGATGATCGACGACGACACATTCGGTGACGTGCAGCCTGCTGGCGTGACCCAATTGCTCGAGGGCTACCCATGACCCTGACTTCTTTCGGCCCGGCCAACCTGATCAAGCGTTCGCCCGAGACCCATCCCCTGACCTGGCGCCTGCGTGACGATGCCGAGCCTGTATGGTTCGACGAGTACCAGGCCAAGAACGGTTACGCCGCTGCGCGCAAAGCCTTTGCCGACATGGCCCAGGACGACATCGTCCAGACCGTGAAAGACGCCGGCCTCAAAGGCCGCGGCGGTGCAGGCTTCCCCACGGGCGTGAAGTGGGGCCTGATGCCCAAGGACGAATCCATCAACATCCGCTACCTGCTGTGCAACGCGGATGAAATGGAGCCGAACACCTGGAAAGACCGCATGCTGATGGAGCAACTGCCCCATCTGCTGATCGAAGGCATGCTGATCAGCGCCCGCGCGCTGAAAACCTACCGTGGCTACATCTTCCTGCGTGGCGAATACACCACCGCCGCCAAGCACCTCAACCGTGCCGTGGAAGAAGCCAAGGCAGCGGGCCTGCTGGGCAAGAACATCCTCGGTTCGGGTTTTGACTTCGAACTGTTCGTGCACACCGGCGCCGGGCGTTATATCTGCGGTGAAGAAACCGCACTGATCAACTCCCTCGAAGGCCGCCGCGCCAACCCGCGCTCCAAGCCGCCCTTCCCTGCCGCCGTGGGCGTGTGGGGCAAGCCGACGTGCGTGAACAACGTCGAGACCCTGTGCAACGTGCCGGCAATCATTGCCGACGGCGTGGACTGGTACAAATCGTTGGCCCGCGAAGGCAGCGAAGACATGGGCACCAAGCTCATGGGCTTCTCCGGCAAGGTCAAGAACCCTGGCCTGTGGGAACTGCCGTTCGGCGTGACCGCACGCGAGCTGTTCGAGGACTACGCCGGCGGTATGCGCGACGGCTACACCTTGAAAGCCTGGCAGCCAGGCGGCGCCGGCACCGGTTTCCTGTTGCCCGAGCACCTCGACGCACAAATGTACGCCGGCGGCATCGGCAAGGTGGGCACCCGGATGGGTACCGGCCTGGCAATGGCGGTCGACAACACCGTGAACATGGTCTCGTTGCTGCGCAACATGGAGCAGTTCTTTGCCCGTGAATCGTGCGGTTTCTGCACTCCATGCCGCGACGGTTTGCCGTGGAGCGTCAAGCTGCTGATGGCCCTGGAAAACGGCGAAGGCCGCGAGGGTGACATCGAGACCCTGCTGGGTCTGGTCGGTTTCCTCGGCCCAGGCAAGACCTTCTGTGCTCACGCACCGGGCGCCGTGGAGCCATTGGGCAGCGCAATCAAATACTTCCGCTCGGAGTTCGAAGCCGGCATCGCGCCTACCAGCGCCGCCGTCCCGCCTCTGGCGAGGCCGATCGTAGTCGGCGCGTAACGCTTCAACAGGTGAAGGGTCCGTGCCCTTCACCTGCTCATGGGCTGACGCCGTACAGGCTGTGTTGACGCCCATGAATAACAAGATTCCATTAGCCACGCCCGCTGACAACGGGCCAACGAAGAACTTTGAACCATGGCCACTATCCACGTAGACGGCAAAGCGCTCGAAGTCGATGGGGCAGACAACCTGTTACAGGCATGTCTCTCACTAGGCCTCGACATCCCGTATTTCTGCTGGCACCCCGCGCTTGGTAGCGTCGGTGCCTGTCGCCAGTGTGCGGTCAAGCAATACACCGACGAGAACGACACCCGTGGTCGTATCGTCATGTCCTGCATGACCCCAGCCACCGACAACACCTGGATCTCCATCGACGATGATGAATCCAAGGCGTTCCGCGCCAGCGTCGTCGAATGGCTGATGACCAACCACCCTCACGACTGCCCGGTCTGTGAGGAAGGCGGTCACTGCCACCTGCAAGACATGACGGTGATGACCGGCCACAACGAGCGCCGTTATCGCTTCACCAAGCGTACCCACCAGAACCAGGACCTCGGCCCGTTCATTTCTCACGAAATGAACCGCTGCATCGCCTGCTACCGTTGCGTGCGCTTCTATAAAGACTACGCCGGCGGCACCGACCTCGGCGTATTCGGCGCCCACGACAACGTGTACTTCGGTCGCGTTGAAGACGGCGTGCTCGAAAGCGAGTTCTCCGGCAACCTCACCGAGGTCTGCCCGACCGGTGTATTCACCGACAAGACTCATTCCGAGCGCTACAACCGTAAGTGGGACATGCAATTCGCCCCGAGCATCTGCCATGGCTGCTCCAGCGGTTGCAACATCTCCCCGGGTGAGCGCTACGGTGAACTGCGTCGGATCGAAAACCGCTTCAACGGTTCGGTCAACCAGTACTTCCTGTGCGACCGTGGCCGTTTCGGCTATGGCTACGTCAACCGCGAAGACCGCCCTCGCCAGCCACTGTTGGCCGATGGCGCCAAGCTGAGCCTGGACGCCGCGCTGGATAAAGCCGCCGACCTGCTGCGCGGGCGCAACATCGTCGGTATCGGTTCGCCGCGTGCCAGCCTCGAAAGCAACTACGCGTTGCGCGAGCTGGTCGGCGCCGAGCACTTCTACTCCGGCATCGAAGCCGGTGAGCTGGAGCGCATCCGCCTGGTCCTGCAAGTGCTGAACGACAGCCCGCTGCCGGTTCCGAACATGCGCGACATCGAAGACCACGACGCCATCTTCGTGCTCGGTGAAGACCTGACCCAGACCGCCGCGCGCATCGCCCTGTCCTTGCGCCAGTCGGTCAAAGGCAAGGCTGAAGACATGGCCGACGCCATGCGCGTCCAGCCTTGGCTTGACGCCGCCGTGAAAAACATCGGCCAGCACGCGCTGAACCCGCTGTTTATCGCCAGCCTGGCTGAAACCAAGCTCGACGATATCGCCGAAGAATGTGTGCACGCGGCACCGGATGACCTGGCGCGCATCGGTTTCGCCGTGGCCCACGCCCTCGATGCCAGCGCACCGGCCGTCGAAGGCCTGGACACTGAAGCCGCCGAACTGGCCCAGCGCATCGCTGACGCCCTGCTGGCCGCCAAGCGTCCCTTGATCATTGCCGGCACCTCCTTGGGTTCCAAGGCGCTGATCGAAGCCGCCGCCAACATCGCCAAGGCCCTGAAGCTGCGCGACAAGAACGGTTCCATCAGCCTGGTCGTGCCAGAGGCCAACAGCCTCGGCCTGGCCATGCTCGGTGGCGAGTCCCTGGACGCGGCCTTGCAGGCCGTGACCGACGGCAACGCCGACGCCATCGTGGTGCTGGAAAACGACCTGTACACCCGCACCGATGCCGCCAAGGTTGACGCTGCACTGAACGCCGCCAAGGTCCTGATCGTCGCCGATCACCAGAAGACCGCTACCAGCGATCGCGCCCACTTGGTGCTGCCAGCCGCCACCTTCGCCGAAGGCGACGGCACCTTGGTCAGCCAGGAAGGCCGCGCCCAGCGCTTCTTCCAGGTGTTCGATCCGAAGTACATGGATGCCAGCATCCTGGTTCACGAAGGCTGGCGCTGGCTGCATGCCCTGCGCGCTACCTTGCTGAACCAGCCGATCGACTGGACCCAGCTCGACCACGTGACCGCCGCTACCGCCGCGAGCGCGCCGCAGCTGGCCCGTATCGTCGACGCTGCACCGTCCGCCGCGTTCCGCATCAAGGGTATGAAACTGGCCCGTGAGCCGCTGCGCTACTCCGGTCGTACCGCCATGCGCGCTGATATCAGCGTGCACGAACCGCGTACCCCGCAAGACAACGACACCGCGTTCGCCTTCTCCATGGAAGGTTACTCGGGCTCCGCCGAACCGCGCCAACAGGTGCCGTTCGCCTGGTCGCCGGGCTGGAACTCGCCGCAGGCCTGGAACAAGTTCCAGGACGAAGTCGGTGGTCATATCCGTGCTGGCGACCCGGGCACCCGCCTGATCGAAAGCACCGGTGACTCGCTGAACTGGTTCTCTGCCGTACCGCGTCCGTTCAACCCGGCCCAGGGCACCTGGCAGGTCGTGCCGTTCTTCCACCTGTTCGGCAGCGAAGAGAACTCTTCGAAAGCCGCACCGGTTCAAGAGCGCATCCCAGCCGCCTACGTGTCCGTGGCCAAGTCCGAAGCCGACCGCCTGGGCGTCAACGACGGTGCCCTGCTCAGCCTGAACGTGGCTGGTCAGACCCTGCGTCTGCCGCTGCGCATCAACGACGAGTTGGGCGCTGGCCTGGTTGCACTGCCTAAAGGCATCGCCGGCATTCCAGCGGCGATCTTTGGCAAAACCGTTGACGGTCTGCAGGAGGCAGCGCAATGACTTGGTTCACTCCTGAAGTGATCGACGTGATCATCTCGGTCGTCAAGGCCATCGTGATCCTGTTGGCCGTGGTCGTCGCGGGCGCCCTGCTCAGCTTCGTCGAACGTCGCCTGCTGGGCTGGTGGCAGGACCGTTACGGTCCGAACCGCGTTGGCCCGTTTGGTATGTTCCAGATCGCCGCCGACATGCTGAAAATGTTCTTCAAGGAAGACTGGACCCCGCCGTTTGCCGACAAGGTGATCTTCACCCTGGCACCGGTCGTGGCCATGAGCGCCTTGCTGATCGCCTTCGCGATCATCCCGATCACCCCGACCTGGGGCGTGGCGGACCTGAACATCGGCTTGCTGTTCTTCTTCGCCATGGCCGGCTTGTCGGTCTACGCGGTGCTGTTCGCCGGTTGGTCGAGCAACAACAAGTTCGCCCTGCTGGGCAGCTTGCGGGCCTCGGCCCAGACGGTGTCCTACGAAGTGTTCATGGGCCTCGCGCTGATGGGCATCGTGGTGCAGGTGGGCTCGTTCAACATGCGCGACATCGTCGAGTACCAGGCGCAGAACCTGTGGTTCATCATTCCGCAGTTCTTCGGCTTCTGTACTTTCTTCATCGCTGGCGTCGCCGTGACTCACCGTCACCCGTTCGACCAGCCGGAAGCGGAACAAGAACTGGCCGACGGTTACCACATCGAATACGCCGGCATGAAATGGGGCATGTTCTTCGTCGGTGAATACATCGGCATCATCTTGATCTCGGCCCTGCTGGTCACGCTGTTCTTCGGCGGCTGGCACGGTCCATTCGGCATCCTGCCGCAGTTGGCGTTCTTCTGGTTCTTCCTGAAGACCGCGTTCTTCATCATGTTGTTTATCCTGCTGCGCGCTTCCATTCCGCGTCCACGATACGACCAGGTGATGGATTTCAGCTGGCGCTTCTGCCTGCCGCTGACCCTGATCAATTTGCTGGTGACTGCTGCCGTTGTGTTGTTGAACACGCCAGCGGGCGCGGTTCAGTGAGGATTTGACCCATGTTCAAATATATTGGCGACATCGTTAAGGGTACCGGTACCCAGTTGCGAAGCCTGGTGATGGTGTTCGGTCACGGCTTCCGCAAACGCGACACCCTGCAATACCCGGAAGAAGCGGTGTACCTGCCGCCGCGCTATCGCGGCCGCATCGTGCTGACCCGCGACCCCGATGGCGAAGAGCGTTGCGTAGCCTGCAACCTGTGCGCCGTGGCGTGCCCGGTGGGTTGCATCTCCCTGCAGAAAGCTGAAACCGAAGACGGTCGCTGGTACCCGGACTTCTTCCGCATCAACTTCTCGCGCTGCATTTTCTGCGGCCTCTGCGAGGAAGCTTGCCCGACCACCGCGATCCAGCTCACACCGGATTTCGAGATGGCCGAGTTCAAACGTCAGGACCTGGTGTACGAGAAAGAAGATCTGCTGATCTCTGGTCCCGGTAAAAACCCTGATTACAACTTCTATCGTGTTGCAGGTATGGCCGTTGCCGGTAAGCCGAAAGGCGCCGCACAAAACGAAGCCGAGCCGATCAACGTGAAGAGCTTGCTGCCTTAAGGAAGAAAGATGGAATTCGCTTTCTATTTCGCATCGGGTATCGCGGTTGTGTCCACGCTTCGCGTGATCACCAACACCAACCCCGTGCACGCCCTGCTCTACCTGATCATTTCGCTGATCGCCGTGGCCATGACCTTCTTCAGCCTCGGCGCACCGTTCGCCGGTGTGCTGGAAGTGATCGCCTACGCCGGCGCCATCATGGTGCTGTTCGTGTTTGTGGTGATGATGCTCAACCTGGGGCCGGCTTCGGTCGCCCAGGAACGCGTCTGGCTCAAGCCCGGCATCTGGCTCGGCCCGGTGATCCTGGCAGCGCTGCTGCTGGCTGAACTGCTGTATGTGCTGTTCGCTCACCAGAGCGGCCAGGCCATCGGCCACACCACCGTAGACGCAAAAGCCGTGGGCATCAGCCTGTTCGGCCCGTACCTGCTGGTGGTCGAACTGGCTTCGATGCTGCTGCTCGCAGCAGCCATCACTGCCTTCCACTTGGGCCGCAACGAAGCCAAGGAGCAATGACGATGCCTGCTATCCCTTTGGAGCATGGTCTGGCGGTCGCCGGCATCCTGTTCTGCCTTGGCCTGGTCGGCCTGATGGTCCGCCGTAATATTCTGTTCGTGTTGATGAGCCTGGAAATCATGATGAACGCCGCGGCACTGGCGTTCATCGTAGCGGGTGCACGTTGGGGCCAGCCGGATGGACAAGTCATGTTCATCCTGGTGATCAGCCTGGCAGCCGCCGAGGCCAGTATTGGCCTGGCGATCCTGCTGCAACTGTATCGTCGCTTCCACACGCTTGATATCGACGCTGCCAGTGAGATGCGCGGATGAACATGATCTTTCTGACTTTCGTATTCCCCCTGATCGGTTTCCTGCTGCTGTCGTTCTCCCGTGGACGCTGGTCGGAAAACCTCTCGGCCCTGGTGGGTGTGGGTTCCATTGGCCTGTCGGCGATCGTTGCCGCCTACGTCATCTGGCAATTCAACGTGGCGCCGCCAGAAGGCGGTCACTACACCCTGGTGCTGTGGCAGTGGATGTCGGTGGAGGGCTTCAAGCCCAACTTCGCCCTCTACGTCGACGGCCTCTCGATCACCATGCTCGGCGTGGTGGTGGGCGTGGGCTTCCTGATCCACCTGTTCGCGTCCTGGTACATGCGCGGTGAAGCCGGTTACTCGCGCTTCTTCTCGTACACCAACCTGTTTATCGCCAGCATGCTGTTCCTGGTGCTCGGCGATAACCTGTTGTTCCTGTACTTCGGCTGGGAAGGCGTGGGCCTGTGCTCGTACCTGTTGATCGGCTTCTACTACAGCAACCGCAACAACGGTAACGCAGCACTCAAGGCCTTTATCGTCACCCGCATCGGCGACGTGTTCATGGCCATCGGCCTGTTCATCCTGTTCCAACAAGTGGGCACGCTGAACATTCAGGAACTGCTGGTGCTGGCACCGCAGAAATTCCAGGTCGGTGACTTCTGGATCACCCTGGCCACCCTGATGCTGCTGGGCGGCGCCGTGGGTAAATCCGCGCAACTGCCGCTGCAAACCTGGCTGGCGGATGCAATGGCTGGCCCTACCCCGGTTTCTGCACTGATCCACGCGGCAACCATGGTCACCGCCGGTGTCTACCTGATCGCCCGTACCCACGGCCTGTTCACCCTGGCGCCGGATATCCTGCACCTGGTGGGCATCGTTGGCGGCGTGACCCTGGTACTGGCCGGCTTCGCCGCGCTGGTGCAGACCGACATCAAGCGCATCCTCGCCTACTCGACCATGAGCCAGATCGGCTACATGTTCCTGGCCCTGGGCGTGGGTGCCTGGGACGCGGCGATCTTCCACCTGATGACCCACGCGTTCTTCAAGGCCCTGCTGTTCCTTGCTTCCGGTGCGGTGATCGTTGCCTGCCACCACGAGCAGAACATCTTCAAGATGGGCGGCCTGTGGAAGAAACTGCCACTGGCCTACGCCAGCTTCATCGTCGGTGGTGCCGCCTTGGCCGCCCTGCCACTGGTGACAGCCGGTTTCTACTCGAAAGACGAAATCCTCTGGGAAGCCTTTGCCAGCGGTAACCAGAACCTGCTGTACGCAGGCCTGGTGGGTGCGTTCATGACCTCGCTGTACACCTTCCGCCTGATCTTCATCACCTTCCACGGTGAAGCCAAGACCGAAGCACACGCAGGCCACGGCATTTCGCACTGGTTGCCATTGTCGGTGCTGATCGTGCTGTCGACCTTCGTCGGCGCCATGATCACCCCGCCTCTGCACGGTGTACTGCCGCAAAGCGTCGGCCATGCCGGCGGCGAAGCCCAGCACAGCCTGGAAATCGCCTCGGGCGCCATCGCCATTGCCGGTATCCTCCTGGCGGCCCTGCTGTTCCTCGGCAAGCGCCGTTTCGTGACGGCCGTTGCCAACAGTGGCATAGGCCGCTTCCTCTCGGCCTGGTGGTTCGCTGCCTGGGGCTTCGATTGGCTCTACGACAAACTGTTCGTCAAGCCTTACCTGGCCATCAGCCACATTCTGCGTAAAGACCCGCTCGACCAGACCATCGGTTTGATCCCGCGTGCTGCCAAGGCCGGTCACACCGCCCTGAGCCGCAGCGAGACGGGCCAATTGCGTTGGTATGCAGCTTCCATGGCTGCTGGTGCCGTGCTGGTGATCGGCGCCATCGTAGTGGTAGCGGTCTGATATGAACTTTGCGAACTTGCGAAAGGAAACGAGCCCGTCATGATTCTGCCCTGGCTAATCCTGATCCCCTTTATCGGCGGCCTGCTCTGCTGGATGGGTGAACGCTTCGGCGCCACCCTCCCCCGCTGGATTGCGTTGCTGACCATGTCCCTGGAACTCGCACTCGGCCTCTGGCTGTGGGCCCATGGCGACTATTCATTTGCTCCGGCACCGGGTGTCGATCCGACCTTCGCGCTTGAATTCAAGCACGTGTGGATCCAACGCTTCGGCATCAACGTGCACCTGGCCCTCGACGGCCTGTCGCTGTTGATGATCCTGCTGACCGGCCTGCTGGGTATCCTTTCGGTACTCTGCTCCTGGAAAGAGATCCAGCGTCACGTGGGCTTCTTCCACCTGAACCTGATGTGGATCCTGGGCGGTGTCGTCGGCGTGTTCCTCGCCCTCGACCTGTTCATGTTCTTCTTCTTCTGGGAAATGATGCTGGTGCCGATGTACTTCCTCATCGCGCTCTGGGGTCACAGTTCTTCGGACGGCAAGAAAACCCGGATCTACGCGGCGACCAAGTTCTTCATCTTCACCCAGGCTTCCGGCCTGATCATGTTGGTGGCGATCCTGGGCCTGGTACTGGTCAACTTCAACAACACCGGCGTGATTACCTTCAACTACGCCGACCTGTTGAAGACCAAGATGTCGCTGACCACCGAGTACGTGCTGATGCTGGGCTTCTTCATCGCCTTCGCGGTGAAGCTGCCGGTGGTGCCGTTCCACTCCTGGCTGCCTGACGCTCACGCCCAGGCGCCGACCGCAGGTTCTGTGGACTTGGCCGGTATCCTGTTGAAGACAGCTGCCTACGGCCTGCTGCGTTTCGCCCTGCCGCTGTTCCCGAATGCCTCGGCGGAGTTCGCGCCGATCGCCATGACCCTGGGTCTGATCGGGATCTTCTACGGTGCGTTCCTGGCGTTCGCGCAAACCGATATCAAGCGTCTGATTGCCTTCTCGTCCGTTTCCCACATGGGTTTCGTACTGATCGGCATCTACTCCGGCAGCCAACTGGCGTTGCAGGGTGCAGTCATCCAGATGCTGGCCCACGGTGTCTCGGCCGCTGCCCTCTTTATCCTGAGTGGCCAGTTGTACGAGCGCCTGCACACCCGTGACATGCGTGAAATGGGTGGCGTGTGGTCGCGCATCGCGTACCTGCCGGCGATCAGCCTGTTCTTCGCCGCCGCGTCCCTGGGCTTGCCGGGCACCGGCAACTTCATCGGCGAGTTCCTGATCCTGATGGGTGCATTCGTGCAAACACCGTGGATCAGTGCGATTGCTACCTCCGGCCTGGTGTTTGGTTCGGTCTACTCGCTGATCATGATCCACCGCGCCTACTTCGGCCCGGCCAAGTCCGACACTGTCCTGCAAGGGATGGATGCTCGCGAACTGATCATGGTGCTCGGCCTTGCGGTACTGCTGATCTACATCGGCGTGTACCCGCAACCGTTCCTGGACACTTCTGCCGCGACGATGCATGGCGTGCAGCAGTGGTTCGGCACCGCCTTCTCTCAACTCGCTTCGGCCCGGTAAGAGCGCTATGGAATTCACGATCCAACACTTTATCGCGCTTGCGCCGCTGCTGATTACCAGCCTCACCATCGTGGTGGTGATGCTGGCAATCGCCTGGCGCCGCAATCACTCGCAAACGTTCCTGCTGTCCTGTGCCGGTCTGAACCTGGCCCTGCTGTCGATCATCCCGGCCCTCAAGGTCGCGCCACTGGCGGTCACGCCATTGATGATGGTGGATGACTTCGCGTTGCTGTACATCGCGCTGATCCTGGTCGCGACCCTGGCCTGCGTCACCCTCGCCCACGCCTACATGGGCGAAGGCGGCACCGGCTACCCAGGCAACAAGGAAGAGCTGTACCTGCTGATCCTGCTGGCCGCGGCCGGCGGTATCGTGCTGGTCAGCGCACAGCACCTGGCGGGCCTGTTCATCGGCCTGGAACTGCTGTCGATCCCGACCTACGGCTTGGTGGCCTACGCCTTCTTCAACAAGCGCTCCCTGGAAGCCGGCATCAAGTACATGGTGCTGTCGGCCGCCGGTTCCGCGTTCCTGTTGTTCGGTATGGCCCTGCTCTACGCCGAAGCCGGCAGCCTGAGCTTCACCGGTATCGGTCACGCCCTGGCCACCACCAACATGCCTGCGCCAATCGCCCAACTGGGCCTGGCCATGATGCTGATCGGCCTGGCGTTCAAGCTGTCGCTGGTGCCCTTCCACCTGTGGACCCCGGACGTGTACGAAGGCGCCCCGGCGCCAGTGGCTGCGTTCCTGGCCACTGCGTCGAAAGTGGCAGTGTTCGCGGTGATGGTGCGTCTGTTCCAGATCTCCCCTGCCGCCAACACCGGTGTGCTGAGCACCGTACTGACCGTGATCGCCATCGCGTCGATCCTGTTCGGTAACCTGCTGGCCCTGACCCAGAACAACCTCAAGCGTCTGCTGGGTTACTCGTCCATCGCTCACTTCGGCTACCTGCTGATCGCCCTGGTGGCGAGCAAAGGCCTGGCCGTGGAAGCCATGGGCGTGTACCTGGTCACCTACGTGATCACCAGCCTCGGCGCGTTCGGCGTGATCACGCTGATGTCCTCGCCGTTCAAAGGCCGTGACGCCGACGCCCTGTACGAATACCGTGGCCTGTTCTGGCGCCGTCCGTACCTGACCGCCGTACTGACCGTGATGATGCTGTCCTTGGCCGGTATTCCGCTGACTGCCGGCTTTATCGGCAAGTTCTACATCGTCGCCACCGGCGTCGAAGCGCACGAGTGGTGGTTGGTGGCGTCCTTGGTCTTGGGCAGCGCTATCGGCGTGTTCTACTACCTGCGCGTGATGGTCACCCTGTACCTGATCGAGCCAAACCTGCGCCGCGTGGATGCCGAGCTGCACTGGGAACAGAAGGCAGGCGGCGTGATGCTGCTGGCCATCGCCCTGCTCGCGTTCTTCCTGGGCGTGTACCCACAACCGTTGCTCACCCTGGTGCAGCACGCGGTGCTGGGCGTTTGATCGCTTAGCGGGATGCGGTAAACAGAACGGCGCCTTCGGGCGCCGTTTTGCGTTTCTGAGACTGAATACATGTCCAGAGGACATGCCTCGTGGTGAGCGGGGTTCTGTGGTGAGCGGGCTTGCCCCGCGCTGGGGCGCGGAGCGGCCCCAAAAACCGGCTATAGCGTTATACCTCAACGTACCCTGTGATCTTACTGGGGCTGCTTCGTAGCCCAGCGCGGGGCAAGCCCGCTCACCACAGTGTCGGCCTATAACGCCCCCCCGCGAAATGCGCTGGGGCTCACCCCCGTCCACCGTTTGAACGCCCGCCGAAAACTGCGCACATCGCTGTAACCCACCTCTTCCGTGATCCGTTCGATAGACAACCCCGGGTTGCCCAGCAGGCCCATGGTCCGCGCGCGTCGTACTTGCTCCAGCAAGGCTTCGAAGGTCAGGCCATGCTCGGTCAAGCGCCGGCGCAGGGTGCGGCCACTCATGTTCAAGTCGCTGGCGACCTTCTCCAGTTGACTGCCCTGCAGGTCGCGGGAAATCGCGCGTTCGACCGCATGGATAAGGTCCATCTTCTGGTGCAACTGGGCGCTTTCCAGCTCCAGCAATTCCAAGGCCTGGCGCAATGCGAGGGCGTGATGGTTGGGCAAGCGCGCATCCATCCAGTGCGGCGCCAGCACCATGCGGTTATGCAGGCAGCCAAAGCGCACATCGTCACCAAACAGGCGCCGGTACTCGGCGGCATAAGGCGGTGGCGCATGCACGAACTCCATGCGCAGCGGCATGAATGCCGGCCCCACCAGCGTTCGGCCATACACCATGAGGCTGGCGAAGAATTCTTCTGCCGCAAACACCTGCACCTCGGCATAGGGCAACAGGCACTCGACGTCGACAAACACCTCATCGGCGCCCTCAAGGGTGCGGGTGGTGGCGATGCCGCCGGAGGTGTGCTGGTGGCGTTCGCCGATCGCGAAGGCATCGCGCAAGGTCTTGCACAGGGAAATCACATGACCGAGCAACCCCAGGGTGCCGAGCACATTCTGGTTGCCCACCCACAGGCCCAGTCCCTGATCAGGCAGAACCTTGAGCGCACGCTGAATCATCGCCACAGCCTGGCGATAAGAGATGCGTTGGGCCGGGTCTTCCAGGTCGCCCAGGGTAAACCCCAGGCCACGGCACAGGGCGTCGGCACTGGCGCCCTTTTGCGCCACCACCTGCCCAAGGGTCTGCAACAGGAACGGCGACACAAGCGCCAGCTCGAATTGCGGGTCTACGGCTTTCCTTTGCATGGATCACGGGTTCCCGACTGAGTACTTCAGTTCTTGTTTTAGAAACATTCTGACAATCATAGGCGCTTGCAAGATTCGCTGCACCCTGAGTGAAACCTGTCCGGCAAAGTCCCCCTATCTGGCCGCCAAAACCCTGCCCTGCGGGGCGTACAGGGCTTATTTCTATGGCCTGCGGTGACCTAACAATAATAATGAGGCCAGACATGAACCCCACCCGTGCGCTTCACCCGCTGCAATTCGCCCTGTTGAGCCTGATCAGCCTGCCCACCCTGGCCACCGAAGGCGGCGTCGACAACATCGGTCCCGGCACCGATGGGTTCTACATCTTGCCGCTGGATGTGAACAACCTGCCGGACCATATGTTCGCCTTCAACCTCTACTACAACCACTACGAGGCCAGGAAGTTGGACATCAGCTCCCTGGGCGGCAAGGTCTCCGAGGTGCGCATCAAGTCGGACGCGATCATCCCGCGCCTGGACTACCTGAGCCCCGTGCGTATTTTCGGCGGGCGCCTAGGTGGCTATGTCGCGCAGCCGTACCTCAAGCAGCAGGTGGCGCTGTTCGGAATGTCCGACACGCGAGAAAGCATGGGCGACACCACGGTGGCGCCGATCATCCTGTGGGACCTGGGACCCAGCCTGACCTTGGGCGCCGCAGTGGAAATCACCCTGCCCACCGGCGAGTACGACGCTTCGCGGCTGGCCAATACCAGCAACAATTTCTACACCTACAAGCCGTTGGTGTCGGCGACTTGGATGCCTACTGCGCGTACTGAGTTGTCGATCAAGACCACTTACAGTTTCAACAAGGAAAACCACGATACCGACTACCGGTCCGGGCAGATTTTTCACTTCGATTATTCGGCCAGCTACAAGGTCACCGATAACCTGAGCCTGGGGGTGAATGGCTATTACCTCAAGCAGACGACCGACGATAAGCAGTACGGGCATACGGTGGTGAATATCTTGGGTGAAGAGGTGGATGATGGTGTGCGGGGGCAGGTGTTTGCGATTGGGCCGGCGGTGTATTTCACCTTTTTGAAGTACGCGAGTGCGGAGGTGCGGTGGGCCAAGGAGTTTGATGTGGAGAATCGGCCGGAGGGGGATATGTTGTGGGCTAAGTTGACGATTCCTTTTGCTTTGTGAGGTTTGGGGTTCTGTTGGTGTACATATCCGTTTCTTCGGTAACGGCTGGTATGGGTTCCGCATTTACAGCGGGTCACGATGGAAAAAAGCGAGAATGCCGGCAAGCCAGCTCCCACATCGGATCGAGCAATGCCCCAAAAAAAGGGGCGATCATTGATCGCCCCGAACGGTACATCGAGAGGTCCTTTCCCAAGCCTTACAAGCTGATCTGCTTACGCTCCTCCTCCGTCAACCGCGCCCGCGCCTGCTCGCTCAGCGGCCCCGCGCCCAGCACTTGCACCGGGCTGTCAGGGTTGTAGCCAGAGGTTTTCTGCGCCGGTTCCGGCTCCCGTGGCAATGGCTCGCTGCCCAGGCTCAATACCTCGACCGTCATGATCGAAGGCCGACCTTGCTTGGCCGCCGCCTGCTGACTGCGCGCTGCGTCTTCCGCCGCCTGGGACGCCGCCGCCCCGGCCGCGCTGGCCGAACTCATGGCGCCGGTGTTGACGGTGGCGGAGACCGGCACCCCGGACGACTTGCCCTGGGTCTGGATGTTCGCTGCGTTCACCACGCGCAAGGCTGCGATGTTGACGTTGCCCGACACGCGAATGCCCGCCTCGCCCGCGTCGATGGTGCCCAGCGGCGCGATGAGATCGATGTCCCCGGCCGGCACTTCCGGGATCGGGTTGAGCGTGGCGATCCCCGCGCCAGTGCTTGGCACCGACGGCGACAGGCCGACGTTGCCCCAGTTGTCATAGACACGCTTGGGCGGCGTGTACACCACGGTGGTCTTGGAGCCACGGCCGGCGTTGATGTCGCCTTCGCTGGTCCAGCCCATGATCGAGCCGCCAAAGGTGGTCATGATGCGGCTCTGGCCGAGCAAAATGCTGCCCAGGGAATACAGTTGGATATCCCCCGCGCCCTGGGTGATCACGCCCGCCGTCGACGGTGGCGCCGCGCCTTCGATACCGAAGGTCTGGCTGCCGCCTGGGGTGAGCATCTGGATCGAGCCACCGAAGTTGGTGTGCACCCCGGCGCCGCCGAACAGGGTGATATCGCCTTTGTAGCTGATCGGGTTGCCGGCCACGTCCTTGTCCGGGAACAGCGCCGCGATGGCCGCACGCCCCCGCACATAACTGCCCTCACGCACGCCGCCGTCCCTGTTGTACTCGCGGCCAGCGGCCTTGAGCTCGGCGAAGTACACGTCACGGGCGAACACCCGTTGTTGCTCGGCGGGCAACGCCGCGTAGTAGGTGCGGGCCTGCTCGGGGCTGCCGATGAAACCGAAGCGCTCGGCGAGCCAGCCGACCAGCTCGTTTTCGTAGGTCTTGGCGACCTTGCCGCCCTGGATCGACTCGCCGGGTTGCGCCAGGTTGACCGGGTTGAGGTAGGCCTCGACAAAGCGCAGGTAATCCGGGCCATTGGGGCCGACGCCGGCTTGCATCACGATACTGGCGCCGGGGCGCGTGTCGCCCGCCGCCACGGCACCCAGGCTGGTAATGCCGACCCTGTCGTCCATCAGGATATTGTGGCCGGCGGTGATTTCCAGGTTGCCGGGACCGGCGACGTTGAAGCTGCTGTAGAGGATGTCGCGACCGGCACTGACGATGGAGACATCGGTGGCGCCGTTGTGCACGAACAGGTTGCCGGCGAGGGTGTATTGCCCCGTCGCGAAGTCACCGCCGCTGGCACCGCTCAAGCCTGTACCACTGCTGACGATGTCTCGGCCCGCACGCATCCACACCGCGCCCGCGCCTTCGTAGTAGGTCTGGCCCAGACGTGGGTCATCGGCGCCGGTCAAGGTGATAGTGCGCCCACTGCTGACCCCCAGCAGATCGCCCGTCAGGGCATAGAAGCGTGCGGGTTCCAGGCTATTGCCCCACGCCGTGCTGGCGGTGTTGGGACCAAAAGCAAACAACGGGAGGGCATTGCCCAGGCGGGCCAGGTTGCCATCGGCAGAAACAGTGCCGCTGCCCTCCACCCGAACCCCACCGATAAACCCTTGGACGGCTGGCTTGAAGACAGTCGCCAGGCTGTCCGGCGCTGCGCTGGAACGGCTGATGATCAGGTCGCCGCCGTAGATCGAGTCCGCCGCCAGCAATTGCAGTTGCCCCTTGGCCGATGGCGCCAAGACCATCGACTTGAGTGGCTGCGGCGTCTCCGGGTTGTTGGTGGAGGCACTGCCGTAATACAAGCTGCCGCTGGCGGCCACGGCACGCAACGTCGCGGGATAGACCGCCGCCATGTCGGTTTCCACCGCCTGGGTCAACGGCGTGAGGTTGCCACCGGCTGAAAAGAGGTCGATGGCCGTGCGATCGGTCCACAGGCTGAACCAGGTCTGCCCGACACCCGTGACCCCGTCTTTCTGGTAGGCCCACAGGTTCATCTGCGGTGCGCGACCAGGGTCGGCCACTTCCTGCAGCACCAGGTCTCCACGGGTGGAGACGCTGAAGGTCGCGTCGCCCGGCAACAGGCTCCAACCACCCGCCGCGCTCGCAGACGTCGAGCGCATCGCATCATAGGCGCGGACCTCGCTGGGGCTGTGATCCACCGCTCGCGAGCCGTAACGCAACGCCAGGCTACCGAGGCTGCCGCCGGTCAGTTGAACGTGCCCGCGCAGGTCCACCACCGCACCGTTAAGCTGCCCCAGAACGATCTGGCTGCCAGGGTTTACCGCCCCACCGACCCGAACGTTCATATCGCCGCCGCCGGTAAGTTGCAGGCTGCCATCCGCCGCGACCCGGCCGGTGCTGCCGACCGCCAGCACCAAGCCTGTGCTGCGGGGGCTGACATTGCGTGCCACGTAGCCGGCAGCCAGCGGCGCGATAATGCCCGCGTCCCCCCCGACGTCGACATTCAGGTTGCCACCGCCCAATGTTCCGAACCCGGTAAAGCCCACCATCTGGTCGGCGGCGCCCGGTACAGGCGCGAATGAGCCGAAGTTGATCCACCAGGCAGTGCCTTGTGCCTGGCTGCCGCTCAAGCCGTTGCCCTGGCGCCACAGCCAATTGCCGACGTTGGTCGAATCCTGGCCAATGTCCAAGGTTACCGGGCGCCCGGCACCGCTCCCCGCCTTGCTGGTGACGTTGCCGGTGAGATTGCCACCCGCCTTCACCAGCAAATTGCTGCCGTTCTCTGGGTACCAGGCGCCGGCAGGGCTACCCGGTGTAGCGGCGGCAGAAGTGCCGGCGGTGTAGACACCGAACAGCGACTCCATGCTCAAGTTGCCTGCGGCCAACAGTTCCAAGTCCGCCGCGCCGGTACGGATCACGCTGAAGCGCGTGCTGCCGCCAACGATCTTGCTCGGGCCGTAGACGCCGTAATGGCTGTCGGCCAGGCGCAGATTACCGGCCTGCGGTTGCGACTGCAGCGCACGGCTGTCGGCCGCCCGGGTGTCGGCACCCGCCAGCAGGCGCATCGACCAGGCTTGGGAACCGTCGGGCAGCATCGGCGCCGCCGCCCACGACTTGCCTTGCCCATTCGCCCCCGGCACGCGCAATCGCACCGAAGTGGCGTTGCCCGGCAACTTGACGTTGGTGCCCACCGGCAACAACGCGCCACGGGGCAGCAGTTTGGTGCCACTGAGAATGACCGTGCCAGTAGTGCCCAGCTTGCCGGGCAATGGCACGCCCGCAGGCCAGGTCATGATCCGCACACTGGTGAGACTCACCAGCACGTTGCCCGCGTCCAGGATGCTGCCGTTCGCCAAGTCCAGAGGTTCGGTCAGGCGTGTGCCGGCCGGGTGTATTACGTTGCCTGCGGCATCACGTACCGCACCCGCCAAGACCGTGCCGGCAGGCAGTGTCAACGCCGCATTGAGGGTCACCGCCGTCGGTAACCGAGTACCGGCAGGCAAGCTGCGAGCCTTGATCGTCACGTCGAAATTCAGCGTCACGCCAGCGGGGAATGTCGTGCCGTCCGCCAGCGTCACGCCGTTGCCTGGCACCACCACGGTACCGCCGGTGAAATCGATGCCGGCGCGCAGTACCCAGCCATTGTCATCATTGGAGGCCGCGGGCGCGGCGAAGCCGTCGTTGATACTGCCGTAGATGTTCAGGTCGCCACCGGCGCGCAGGGTCAGGCTGCCGGCTTCGGTCACTGCGTGAGTCGGCGACTTGAGACTGGCGTAGCGATAGCCGGACAGGTCCAGATCACCCTGGACGACCAGGTCGCCGTCAGGGGTTTTGCTGATGATCTCGACGCCCGGACGCAGGTGGAACGTGTCGCCGTAGGTGGCGTTGTTCAGGCCAGCCAATTTGTTTTGCACCAGGTCATTGTTGAGCAGTGCCGCATTGATGAACGCCGTGCTCAGCGCGTGTTTCTGATCCAGGTAGGCCTGGGTGATTTCCTGGTACGGCCTGCCACTGGCTGTCGCATCGGTCTTGGCCGGGGCATCGTCATACGTGACCATGCCGTTAAGGGCGATGGAGCGCGCGCCCTCGATTGTCAGGCGCCCACTGGCGTCGATGGCAATGTCATTGCTGCCCAGTCGCGGCGCATTCAGCTCCAGCGTGCCACGGTTGCGCCCATCGTTGCCGGTGGCGTCGGTGCCATGGCGCAGGTCGATGTGCACGCCATCGGCCAGGGTCAGTTGGCCGGTGCCGGACCCGAGCATCACGATAGCGCGGTTGGGCGAGTCGATGATCTTGCCGTAGCTGTCCACGCGCAACTGCGTGCCGTGGGCGTCGAGTACGGCGCTGCCGTCCAGGGTCAGGCCGTTCTTGCCTGCCAGGTTGATGCTGCCGACGCGCTCGCCGCTGGCATCCACCCGGCCCGTCACGCGCAGACTGCCGTTGTCGACCGAGACGTTGACGGTGTTGGCCTTGACGTCGCTGCCGATGATCAGGTCGCCCTGCTTGAGCTGGAAGCTGCGCGCACCAAAGACCTGCCCCTGGTTGAGGCGCTGGTTGAGCGCCGCGAACTGGTCGCTGAGGCTACCGCTGCCGCCCAGGTGCTGGGCCTGTATTTCCACCGCACCGGCCAGGTACGGCACCCGCGTGCCACCGGCGTCGTAGTCTCCGCTGCTGCCGGCAAGGACCTTGCCCGCCAGGTCGACGCTACCCGCCGCACCGCCCACCGCGACGGCGCGCAGTTTGCCGGCCTGGTTGTACTGTGCCGACAGGTCGATGGTGGAGCCCGCACTCTGCCGCACATCCCCTTCGCGACTTTCCAGCAGCACCTCACCGCCTGCGCTATATTGGGTCAGGTCGTTGAACGCGATCGCGTGGCCGGACACATCAACCAACGCGGCGTCGGTCAACACCACATCACCACGGGCACCGAGGGTGACCTTGCCGCTGGGCAGGACCACCGCACTCGCCAAGCGCAGGCTGTCGCCCTGCAGCGACAACTCGCCGCCAAGGCCGTCGACCTTGCCCACCGGGCCGCCCGACGCGCTGATATCGATGGCGCTCCCGGCGGTGATTTTATTCACCGAACCCGCTGCGCCGGTCATCAGCGGCGTCAGGATACTCAGGTTCCCGCCACTGTAGGCAAAGCCCTTGATGGCGTCGTAGGCGCCCTGGCTCTGGTACACCGAAAGGCTGCCCTTATGGTTCGCGGTGATGCGGTCGCTGGCCTTCAGGTTGACGTTGGCAAACCCCAGGGCCAGGCGGTTGAGGCTGGCGGTGGTGCTCGCCTGGGCGAACTCGCCATACCCGAATTCAATGCGCTCGGCGTTGATATCCAGGCGCCCGCTACCGGTGCCCGCCCCCCCCGCCACCACGGTGCCAGGCGCTGCTTCGGCGCCCTGCCAGATCAGGTTGGCGGTATGAATGGTCGCCACGTCATTGGCACCGCCAGCGCCGTAGACGGCTGGCGTGGAGAGCATCAGGTTATTGAGCAGGGACTTGCCGGTCACCGCGTCATAAGTGTCCAGGGTGGTGGTGCCGTAGAAGTTGAAGCTGTCCCGCGCCGACAATTGCAGGGTTTCCAGGCCAGGAGCGCCGAATTGAGTGTCGCCGCGCAGCAGGCGGTCGAGTACGGCCTGAGTCAGGGTCAGGCCGGCGGGCAGACGGTTGGCCGCGGCGGCGGCAGCGAGCGCCTCGGGGCTGCCGACGTTGATGCTGCTCAGACCCAGGTTGAGATGGCGGGTGCCGTAGCGCACCTGGTCGCCCATTTGCAGGGTGCTGTCGGTCAAGACGGCGATGGTGCCTTCCGAATACAAGGCTGTTGGCCCACTGCACGGCGCGCTGTTGCACACACCTATCTGGATGCCTTGGCCCACTTCCGATTGCTTGGCGGCGACGACGTTGAGCAGGCCGTTGGACACCGCCAACACGTTGGCCATGTTGTAGACAAAACCGTCACGTGCGTCATAACCGACCTTGCCGCGCCCGATGGTGTTGATCGAAGCGCCTTGCTCCACCACGATACTGCCGGTGGAAGCAACCAGGAACACTTCCGGCGCCGCCAGGGTTGCGCCATCGCGAAGAATCAGCGCACCCGTGGTGCCAGCCGCCAGGTTGATGTAGTTACCGCCCTGGCCATAGTTGACCACCGTCATCCCACCGACCAGCAAGCGCGAAGCGCCCAGCGCATTGAGGCTGTCCGCATTCAGGGTGACACCATTGAAACCACTGGTGACACCGCGCCCTGCCCCGACGATTTCAATGTCGGTGTCGACGCTGCTTGAGTTCCTCACGGAAACGCTGCCGCCGTAACCGCCGGCAGCCGCCTCAAAGCGCCCGATGCCCTGGAACGAGAAGGCGTCCTCACCCGCGCCCGAACGCAGCACCAATTGCAAGGTCTTGGCGTCCACCGGCAGCAATGCCCGAGGTACGCCGAGCCGGGCGGCATCCGCTACAGCAAATTGCGCGTAGCCGGTCTCGTTGTACTGCGAGTAACGGCGCAACGTATCGGCGGAGGTCAGGATCACTTGGCTGTTGAGGCTGTTGGCGATACCTGTGTTGGCAATCGACAACCGCCCCGCCGTGGACCAGGAGCCATTGCGCATCGCCTGCGCCGAACCGTCGCTTGCCCCTGCGGCGAGCCCGTTGATTTCCACCCGGAACGCCCCCGGCGTCAGGGCATACGTGGAGGGCATCAGGGTATAGGTGCCTGCCGCCAGCCCCGGCACACCGGCGCCGATGGTGATTTGCTGGCCGATCAGCGGGTCGACCGCGCCCCCCTCCGGCGCCACCGGGGCATAGCCCGGTTGCACGCCCGGCACAATTGCGTAGACCGGGTTGGTACCCAGCCCCGGCAGGACAAAACCGCCGTTCGCACCGAATTGCACCAATGGGTTGTAACGCGCATCCGTGGAACCGCCGCGCCCGGAAATAAAGCCGGCCCCCAGCAATTCCCCACCGCCCGACAGATCCAGGGTCGCGTCCGGCAGCACCGCCACGGACTGCCCGCCCAACGTCACGCCAACCAACAGGTTGCCGGCGTTGTTCGCACCGCCCTGGCCAATGAACGTCACGGTCTTGCCGTTGTATTTGTAGATCTGGCCGTCCACGGTCCCGCCGTACGGCAGCACCAGGCCCTTGCCGCTCACCGAGGTGAGGCTGCCGGGCAGCAATTCCACGCGGGTGGAACCCAGCCTGCCGATTTCAATCAGCCCCAGCGGTGCGCGGACCACACCGCCCTGCTTGATGGTGGGGCCGCCTAATTGAAGGCGGCCAAACACCGAGTACGGCATGGCCGCATTGCTGTTACCGGTGCGAGCAATGGTCAGGGTGCGCGTCGGGTCGTAGGTGAAGCCGGTGTCGACGTCTTGATTATCCAGGAAGCCTGCCAGCACCCGTGCCCCGACTTCGGTAGCCGGGTACAGCTGCGCCGCGCGCAGGGTCATGTCACCGCGCGTCATCAGTTGGGTGCTGATGCCTTCGGCGATCACGTCCGCCCCGGCGCCGGCCAGGAAGCGCAGGTCGCCCTGGCTGGTCAGTTGCACATCATCGAAACCACGACGGTCGACATTCACCAGGCTGGTGTCGCTCAGCGGCAGGTTGCTGTTGTTGCCGAACAGCACGTTGCCGCGCACATCGATCAGGTTACCGCTGGCGGCAAACAGCGCCTGGCTGGCGCGTTGCGACATGCCGGTGGTCAATACCGGGTGCAGGTACTGGTCCTTGGCCTCCAGCGGTTCAAGGATGCCCGCCAACAGCAGGTACGGCGCCGACAGGTTGATACGGGAATTGTCCGCCGCCTGTTCCGTGAGGCCCATGGCGCCGCTGTACAGGCGCAGGCTTTGGCCCATGTGCAGTGACACGTCACCGTCAAAACCCAACAGGCCGTTGCTCAACACGGCGAGGTTGTCGAACCCGCCCGCGTTGACCTGGTCGACGCCAAGGCGACCATGACCATATTCCAGGCTGGCGGCCGCCGCGTCGGCGGTGTCCGGCAATGCACTGCCCTGGTGGGTCTGGCTCAGCACCAGTTCGCGCAGCTTGAGCACGCGGTCGGTGACAGCGTTCTTGGCGTAGTACGGGCTTTCCAGGGCCAGGGACAAACTACCGCCCGCCGCACCGGCGCCACCGGCGCGGGCGACAAAGCTGCCATCCAGGTACAGGCCGTTATTGGAGGCAAAACTGATGCTGCCGCCATTGCTTGCCACCTGTACCCGGCCCTGGCCTGGCACATCCAACGCCGCCTGGGTACCGGACGCGTCCAGGCGCGCGCCGTCGCGCACCACTACAAACAGGTCGCTGGCCTTGGCAATGCCGGTCGCCAGGTCGATGTCGCCACCGATGCTGATCTTGCCGCCGTTACGCACCTGGCCGTAGACACCGCCACGATTGTTCACCGCCGTGACCGCCCGCGATGCGACGTCGATCAGCGCGTTCTCGCCCACCCAGATCGAGCGGCCATGGCCAATGGCGTTGACCGCCTCGGACGCCTGGACCGTCAAGCCGCCAAGGCTGACGCTGCCCCCCCAGGCATTGAGGGTGCCGTTCAGGGTCAATTGGCCGACGCTGCGCAGGTTGATGCCCTGGCCGGGGTCGACGTTGATCACGGCGCCCTTGCCCACTGTCAGGGCCGTGGTGGCCAGTTCGGCGGCCGTCGAATCGCGATGGCCGGCAGTCAGCGCCAGGCTGGCGCCACGGCGCTGGGTCAGCACACCCTTGGCAGCGTCTTCCTGGTAAAGCGCCGGGGTCCAGCGCTCCAGGGCCGTCGCCGGGTCGCTGCCCGTCGGCGTGGCCGACGTCTGCTCGCCCAATCGGTAGACGGGCGTGGTGACATCCACCTGGGTACCATCCGTGACCAGCAGCCCTTCGTTGCCGCTGATGTCGTACGCCGAGAAGCCCTTGTTGAAAAAATCCCCTGCCAGTTTCAGGGTATCGGCGGTGGGCGCCGTGCCGCTGTCGCCGATCTGCACCTTGCGCGCCTGCAATGCCAGGGTGCCGCCGCCCGTGACGCCATAGCCACGAATCTCACCGTCCAGCGCCAACGCACCGAGCGCCCCCAGGGTCACGTCGCCGCCCTTGCCGCCGACGAGCTTGCCGTCCACGCCGAGGGTGGCCCCAGAAGATGCATCCACCACACTGCCCTGCGCCAGGCTCACATTGCCGGTACCGCGCAGCGATACCTTGCCGCCGTTGACATAGGCCAGGCCGCTGGTGTCGGAAGGGTTCAGTGGCAGGTTGTTCCAACGCCCGCTGGCATCCAGCTTGACGCCGCTGGCGACGTTGACCGTGCCCGCCCCCGCTGCAATTGCATCCTCAACGGCCCCGGCTTTAAGCGGGTTGACCTGGCTGAGCAGGTTGCCGGCGTTGATACTGCCGCCGTGGGCCGTCAGGTTCGCATTGAGAGTGACCCCAGGCCCGAACAGGGTGATATCGCCGCCGTCCGCCACCTTGAGCGCGCCATTGACGGTGATCTGCTGTGTGGCGCCCACCTTGATCGCGCCCAGTTGGTAGCCATTGAGGGGGTCACTGTCGAGCACCATCTTGCCTTGGCGATCCGCCGGCAGTGCTGTGGTGAGGTCCAGGCCATCGGCAATGTTCTGCGTGTTGCTGTCGATCAGCACTTGGTCGGTGGCGCCACTCAGGGCGTAGCGCAGGGTGCCGGTGGTCTTGTTGTAGATCGGAATGTACTGACCAATGATCAATTGCGCCCGCTGGGCCATGGCCTTCTTGGATTGCTGGTAACCGTCGAGGTTGATACTTGGCGCCTGGGTCTGGCGATCACCCTGGAATACATCGCTGATCAACTGGCCTTCCAGCACTGCGCTGGTGGTGCCGATCACCAGTTTGCCGGCATCGCGGCCCACGGTGTAGCCGGCCTCATACCGGCGTTGCGGTGCAATCAGCGGGTTGTAGTAGTACTGGGTCTGGCCCCAGCGCGCGCTGTTGTCTTCATAGCCTTTGTAGAACCCCGAATAGAGGATGTCGCCCGGCGCCTTGGAGAGTTCATACAAGCGGCCATTGGGACCCTTGAGCCAGGTTTGCTGGATGTAGCCGGCTTGCACGTCCACGGTACCGCCGGACAGGTTGATCTGCGCGCCCTTCTGGGTCACCACATCGTTGCCGGTAAAGGTCACGGTGCCGCCCTGGGCCATCCATTCACCGACCGTGTGCCCCTGGGTGCCGAGGTAACCGCCAACTTCCAGCAAGCCGCCGGCGGTGTACCAGCGATCCGTCGCATAGCCGTTGGTGCCCGCCGGTACAAACACCAGCTCGCGCAGGTCTACCCACACATCGTTGTTGATCAGTTGCCCGCCGTCCCGGTTGACCGGCGCATCGCGCTGCTCGTTGCCCTGCACGTTGATCTTGATGTTGTTGGATTCCATCGACACCTTGACGCCGACCGCGCCTGACACGTCGATCATCGCGCCATCGCGCACCAGGCTGCGCCCCGTCGCGCTGACCGCCACCTGGCCGCCGGTGGCCAGGGTGATCGAGCCTTTCTGGAAGTCCACGGTGCCGCCGCTGACGATCTCGATCCGCGACTGATCGGTACGGTCGGCCACGGTGCTGAGGTTGTTGAACGGGCCGGTGATCAGGTTGGCCGGCGTGCCATCGAGCTTGATCAGGCCGTTGTCTTTCTGGCCGTTGAGGGCGGTGCTGCCACTGGCGTCCAGCAGGATCGCGGTGGTGCTGCCCTCGCCCAGGGTCACGCTGCCGGTGGTGTCGGTGGCAGCGCTGAGCAAATGAAGGGTGCCGCGCGTGTCCACCGACGTGCTGGCCAGGGCTACGCCGTTTTGCTGCACCTGGTGACCGGTCAGGGTGATGTCGCCGGTGGAGGCCATGATCAGGCCACTGTTGGTGACCTTGCCGGCACTGCTGCCGGCGTTGAGGCTAGTCGCCACTTCATTGCCGCGCGTGGTGGAGCGGTCGTTGCCGGTGGTGCCGACGCCCTTGCGGATGTAGAAGCTGTCACCCGCCGCCAAAGTCGTCTGGCCCTTGGCGGTAATGAGGGTGCCGGCGTTGTCCACTTCGGCGCCCAACAGCAAGGCGTAACCGCCGGCATCGGTGGACGTGGCCGGGTTGTGGGTCTGGATCACGGCGCCACGCTGTACCTGCACCTTGCCGGCGGCATCGGTAAAGGTCGGCTGGGTGCCGTTGGCGTCGACGTAGATACCGCGCTGGGTGAACTGCTCGTCGGTGATGTTCGCCGCTGCGGCCACCAGGTTACGCACATTCACCTGGCTGGTGCCGCTGAACACCACGCCGTTGCGGTTCATGATCATCACCGTACCGGCGCCGTTGATCTGGCCCTGGATCTCGCTGGGCCGCGCATTCGGATCGTTGACGCGGTTAAGCACCGCCCAGCTGGACTGCTGCTGGAAATCCACGGTGGTGTTGCGCCCGACGTTGAAGGTCTCCCAGTTGAGGATCGCCTTGTCGGCGGTCTGCTCGATGGTCACCGTGGTCTTGCCGCCGGACTGGCTCTGGGTCGGGCCCTTGGCGTTGGTCCAGCCCTGGGTGAGGCTGTTATCGACCTGCAGGCCGCCCTTGCCCAAGCCATCGGGAACGTTCGAGACCTGGCCGAACGCCGCCTGGCGCCCCGCTGCTTGCGCCGCCTGCTGGGCCGCAATCGCCGCGACGCTGGTGTTCAAGGTGCTGATGGAGCGCGACAACTGCTGCTTGACGCGCGCCTGTTGGTTCAACGAAGGAATCCCCGGCACCTGGCCTGCACCGGTACGCGCCGCCGTGGCCGCCTGGGACGCGCCCTTGTCGGCAAACCAGCCGGAACTGAACGCCGTGGCCGCCTGGGCATTCCCCGCCACCATCAACAACGCAATGGCCTGGGCCAGTGGTTTGAGGCGCAGGATTGTCTCTGGGGCTTTGAGGTTAACCGGTGATTTGCAGCGGACCATCTGGAATCTTCCTTCTTGGTGTTAGCCCAGGGGCAAGACAAGCTCACGTATGAGGGTTAGGCGGTTGGCAAGGGGCGCGACTGAACTTCTGTCATGGAAAGTTCACATGCGGCTGTTAACGCAAAAAAATCAGCAACGGCACAGGCCGTTGCTGATCAGGTGGTGCGGGTCTTGGGTAGCTTGGGTTACAGCGGACGACCGATGCCGTTGCAGACGTTGGTCTTGCCAATGCTCAGGGCGCTGGTGGACGTTACGAACGTGTCGGTGATGGCGGCTTTCCAGTTAGCGGGCAGCGGTACGAAACGGTTGGCCGAAATGGCGTCGTCGTTGTTGGCGGTTTCGCCGAAGTGCTTGGTGAAGAAGTCACGCACCTGGGTAGTCTGGCCAGCGTTGGCGTAGCACTGGCTGAAGATCAGGTTGGTGAAACCAAGGATCGGGTAGCCCGAAGTCGGGTAAGGCTGAACGCCGGCCACACCGTCTTTACCGAACACTGGCACCCAGTTGTCCGGTTGGGTGATGTCCAGTGGAGCGCTAGGATCGTTAGGGGCTGGAACCAGTGCGATGGCATCCGACACGTTGCCTGGCGCTGGCGATACACCTTCGATGCCGTTGGCGACGTCTTTACCGACGCGAGCGACTTTGGTGGCGTCGTCCAGACCTTCCAGGGTGGTCGCGGCGTAGTCAGGGCTCATGTAGGTGATGCGGCCTTGATCGGCGTTCAGGGCGGTCATCACGCCTTGGCTGCCAGTGGCGGCAACGGCGCCAACCAACGGCGTCAGGCCCAGGCTGTAGCTGTTGGCGAAGGTTGTGGTGACAGCGAAGGTGCCAGGCTCAGTGGTGCACTTGGCATTCAGGAAGCGGGTGAACAGCTCGGTAGTGCCGCTGCTTTCGCTGCGATAAACCACGGTGATCGGGCCGGTACGGCCAGAGCCGGAGATACCCGACCAGTTAGTGATACGGCCGGAGAACACACCGCACAGCTCTTTGACGCTCAGGTCAACCGCTGCAGTACCGCTTTTGTTGAACGGGATGGCAACCGAGGTGGCAACCGATGGCACCTGGATCAGCTTGCCCCAGGCAGCTTGTTTGGTGGAAGCGTAGGTCGACAGCTCAGCCGAGGTCAGCTTGGAATCGCTGCCTGCCCAGTGCACGTTCTTGTTGGTCACGCCGGCCACGAACTTGGTGTAGTCGTTGGTCAGGAAAGCCGCTTTGCCGTTGCCGCTGCCCACGCCGATGTAAGGGGCGAAGCCGGCAGTGAGTACGCCGGCAGTCTGGTACAGCGGTTGTGGCAGGGTTGCACCGCCGCCGTTGATGTCAGCCATTGCAGCCTGTGCCGAGCACAGGGCAGCGAGGGTCATGGATACCGCGAGAACGTTGCGCTTAAACATGAAGAATCTCCTTTCGTCGTGTTTGTACGTTGGGGTAGATGGCTCTTGCATGACGCCATGGCTTCGGTCCCAAGCCGTCTTCCGGGGGTGGCCGGGGGTGAAAACCATGGGAGAGAAATTCGCAGTTTCCGATGACGGTTGTAGGAAAAAACCTCGGGAGGAACACCTTGATTTTTAAAAAGATTCTCGGGTGTTTTGGTCATCGTTTTGAGCGGTTTGGGCACAGGTGACAGCGAGGTTTCAGCGCAATGGGCTGCAAGCGCCGTGGGACGTCGGGATGTGACGGAATGAGGAACCCGAGGTTCGGGGCCACGCACAAAACACAGCCAAAAAATATCGATTTGCAGGAGCCGGCTTGCCGGCGATAGCGGTGGGTCAGTTCTATCTGTGTCGGCTGACCTATCGCTATCGCTGGCCAGCCAGCTCCTTCAGGGTGAAAGGGTGTAATCAGGTGACCAGTTGGTTGATCTCGATGATCGGCAACAGCACCGCCATAACGATTACCAGCACCACGGCGCCCATCACCACGATCATCAACGGCTCCAGCAACGCGGTCATGCCCATGGCGCGGCGTTCGATATCCCGCGACAGCGTTTGCGCCGCGCGCTCCAGCATCGGCGGGAGCGAGCCGGTTTTTTCGCCGCTGGCGATCAGGTGGATCAGTACCGGCGGGAAGACTTTTTCCACCGCCAACGCTGGGGCCAGGTTGACGCCTTCGCGCACTTTGGCGGTGGCGTCGTTGACGCATTGGCTCAGGCGGTCGTTGGACAGGGTTTGCCGCGCCGCTTCCAGGGCGCGCAACAGCGGCACGCCGGCACCGCCGAGAATCGCCAGGGTCGAGGCAAAGCGCGCGGTGTTCAGGCCCAATACAAAACGCCCGATCAGGGGCAAGCCCAATACACGGCTGTGCCAATTCAAGCGCGCCACCGGGTTGCGCAAATACAGGCGCCAACTCCAGAAACCGCCAACGATCCCGGCAAAACACAGCCAACCCCAGGCGCGGATAAAGTCACTGGCGTTCAGCATTGCCAGGGTCAGCCCCGGCAAATCCTGGCGCGCCTGGGAGAACGCGCTCACCACCTGGGGCACCACGTAGCTCAGCAAGAAAATCACAATGCCGATGGACACCAGCCCCACCACGCCGGGGTAGATGAACGCGGTGAGGATCTTGCCCCGCAGGTTGTTACGCTCCTCGATGTAGTCGGCCAGCCGCTCCATGACCTGGGCCAGATCACCCGACTCCTCCCCGGCCGCAATCAACGCGCGGTAGATCGACGGAAAGTCCCGTGGCCGCGCTGCCAACGCATCCGCCAAGCGCATGCCTCCGCGCACATCGGCGCGCACGGCGGCCAGGGTCTGGGCGATATGCTTTTTCTCGGCCTGCTCCACTGTGGCGCTCAAGGCGGCTTCCAATGGCAGGCTCGCACCCAGCAGGCTTGCCAGTTGCCGCGTGGCCCAGGCCAGGTCGTTGTCCGACAGTTTGGCGGTGAACAAGCTGCTGCCGGAGGCCGCTTGCTGATTGCCTTCAATTTGCACCAGCAACGCCGTCAGGCCTCGGCTGCGCAGGCTGGCAAATGCTGCGCTCTGGCTGTCGGCCTCCACGTGCCCGGCCTCAACCTTGCCGCTGGCATCGGCGGCCTCATAGCGATAGCGATTCATCAGGCGTCCCGTGTCACGCGCAGGATTTCTTCGGGCGCGGTGGCGCCGCTGCGCACCCAGCGCTCGCCGTCTTCACGCATGCTGAACATCCCGGCACGCCGGGCGGCCAGGCGCAGGTCCTGCTCGTTGGCGCCCTGGTGAATGAGGCTGCGCACGTCATCATCGACGCAAAACAACTCATGGATCCCGGTACGGCCGCTGTAGCCCATCTGGTTGCACTGCGCGCACCCCACCGGACGCCACGTGCCGGGCGCCGCCGGGTCCTCCTGCTTGCAGTGCGGGCACAGGCGGCGCACCAGGCGCTGGGCCAACACACCCAGCAAGGACGACGCCAACAGAAACGGTTCGACGCCCATGTCGATCAGCCGGTTGACCGCCGACACTGCGTCATTGGTGTGCAAGGTCGCAAGCACCAAGTGCCCGGTGAGCGAAGCCTGCACGGCGATTTGTGCGGTCTCCAGGTCGCGGATCTCACCGATCATGATGATGTCCGGGTCCTGGCGCAGAATCGCACGCAGCGCCAGGCCGAACGTCATGTCGATCTTGGCGTTGACCTGGATCTGGCTGATGCCCGGCAGGTCATATTCCACCGGGTCCTCGACGGTGAGGATATTGCTGGTGCTCGCATCCAACCGCGCCAGGGCGGCGTACAGGCTGGTGGTCTTGCCACTGCCGGTGGGCCCGGTGACCAGCACGATGCCGTGGGGTTGGCGGATCAACGTGTCCAGGCGCGCCAGCAACTGCGGCTCCATGCCCAGGGTCTCCAATTGCAGGCGCCCGGCTTGTTTGTCCAGCAGGCGCATGACGACTCTTTCACCATGGCCGGTGGGCACGGTGGACACCCGAATATCGATGGGACGACCGGCCACGCGCAGTGCGATGCGACCGTCCTGGGGCAGGCGTTTTTCGGCGATATCGAGTTGGGCCATGATCTTGATCCGCGAGACCAGTGCGCCATGCAACGCCTTGCGTGGCGACACCACGTCCCGCAGGGTGCCGTCGACGCGGTAGCGCACGACGGAGTGGGTTTCGTAGGGTTCGATGTGGATGTCACTGGCTTCGTCGCGGGCGGCCTGGGTGAGCAAGGCGTTGATCATGCGGATCACCGGGGCGCCGTCCTGGGTGTCGAGCAGGTCGGTGACTTCGGGCATGTCTTGCATCAGGCGGTCGAGGTCGACTTCGTTTTCGGCGGCGCCCACTACGGCGGCGGCGCTGCCGGTGTCGGCGTAGGCGCTGGTGAGCAGGCCGTCGAGTTCGTCGTCGCGGACCTGTTCGAGGTGGGTTTGGCCGAATTGGCGGTGGACTTCGCTGATGGACCAGCCGGGGGTTGAGGGGCACACGGTTAGCAGGTGGCCTGCTTCGGTGGGGCGCAGGAGGATGCGTTGGGATTTGGCCCAGGCGTACGGCAATAGGCTCATTGGGTTGGACCCGCTTTTAGGTGTACATATCCGTTTTTTGGGTAACGGCGGCTATTGGTTCCGCTCTTACAGCGGCTCACTTTTGAAAAGCGCAAAAGTAAGCAAAACGCTCTTGCCCCAACACTCGGCACCTCGCCTGGGCTCGGTGTGCCCGTAATCCGACAGTGATTTGGGGGGCCGCCGCCACGCGCCATCCATGGCGCGGGGCGGCTAAACCGGCATCCCTGCCGGTTTACCCCCCAAATCCCTGTCGAATTCCGGCCAGCGTGTTTGACGGGGCGCCTAAGATCAAAATCAAGATCAAGATCAAAAGCAAAAGCACAGCGGCCTGACAGCCGGCTTGAGTGGTGTGGAGCAAAGGCATACGCGGTCTTGTAGGATCTGGCTTGTCGGATTGCCGCATCGCTGCGATGCAGGCACCTCGGTGAGTCAGCTACACCCAGGTGATACTTTCGCAGGCAAGCCAGCTCCCACATTTGACCGAGTTCGACAGTCAGATACCGGTCAGCTCTAAGGCCGACGCGCTCTGCTTTTGCTTTGGCTCTGGCTTTTGCTTTGGCTCTGGCTTTTGCTTTTGCTTTTGATCTTAGGCGCCCCGTAAAACCACGCTGGCCGAACGCAGGCTTTGGAGCGTGGGTAACCCGGCAGGACGCCGGGTTAGCCGCGCTGGGCCAAGGATGGCCCATCGCGGCGGCCCACGCTCCAAAGCCGGAGTGAGGGCACACCGAGCCTAGGCGAGGTGCCGAGTGGTGGGGCGAAGACCTTTTGGTTACTTTTGGGGCGTTTGCCAAAAGTGACCCGCTGTAAGAGCGGAACCCTAAGTGGCCGTTACCGCAGCAACGGATATGTACTCGGTGAAAGATACTCATCGCGCGGGCACCGCCCTGATCACCGCCCGCGGCCCCTGCTGCCCAGGAATCGCCTTCTCCACCGAAGGCAACTGCGGCGCCTGCACATCCGGCATCGCCCAACTATGCTCGGGCTGCAACCCCCCTTGTGCCCTGCGCATAAACTCATACCGATTCAACGTAATACTACGGCCCGCCCCACTGTCCCGAATAATGTACGGCCGCAAAAACACCATCAGGTTGGTCTTGTTCACACTGCGCTTCTCATTGCGAAACAACGCCCCCAACCCCGGAATATCCGACAACCACGGCACCGCATCATTACTCTGGCTATAGCCATCCTGCAGCAACCCACCAAGCACCATGATTTGCCCGTCATCGAGCAAAATACTGGTATCGATCGCCCGCTTGTTGGTCACGGTCCCCGCCTCCACCGAGGCCCGCGCATCTACGGTGCTGACCTCCTGGTAAATATCCAGCTTCACCGTGCCACCCTCGGAAATCTGCGGCCGTACATTCAGCTTGAGCCCCACCTCTTCACGCTGCACCGTCTGGAACGGGTTATTGCTGGTCCCCCCGCCACCGGTCACGTAGCTGCCGGTGACAAACGGGATGGTCTGGCCGACAAAAATACTCGCCGCCTCGTTATCCAGCGTCAGCAGGTTGGGCGTGGACAATACGTTGGTGCCACCCTTGCTCTTCAACGCACGGGCCAACACCTTGAGGTCGAGTACCTTGCCAATACCGGGAATGTCCACCGTGCCGTTGACCAGCCCCACGTTCAGGCCCTTGGGCAAAACGTCGATGCTGGTCTTGCTGGTCGGCGTGCTGTTCACCCCGCTACCGCCCAGGTTGACCCCGCCGAAACCGCCCTTGCCGCCCAGATTGCCGGCCTGCCACTGCACGCCAAACTCAGTGGCATCGTCTTCGCCGACTTCCACGATCAGGCTCTCGATCACCACCTGTGCGCGGCGCTGGTCGAGCATGTCGATGACTTCGCGCAGGTTGCGGTACAGCGGGTCCGGTGCGGAGATCAGCAAGGTGTTGGTGGTGGCGTCCGCCTGGATAGTCACGCCGCCGGCACTGAACGCGGTGTCCTGATTCTCGTTGTTGGCGCCATTGGGGCTGGTCGTCGAACCAGGGGCCTGGCCATAGCCCGACTGCACACCGCTGCCGGTGGGTGTGCCGCTGCTGTTTTGCGCAGTGCTGGTGCCTTGGCTGTTCTTGCCATTGCCGCCCATGGCGCTGAGCTTGCCGCGTGCGTCATCGCTCACGCCAGAATCACTTTCGCCGGTGAGCAAGCCGCGCAGCGACTGGGCCAGCTTGCCCGCCTGGGCGTTGCGCAGGTACACCACGTGCATATTGCTGGGGTTGCTCTGGGCATTGTCGAGCTTGTAGATCAGGTTGCGGGCCAGCTCGGTGCGCTCGGGGCTGCCGGAGCGGATGATGATCGAGTTGGAACGCGGGTCGCCGATCACATTGATCTTCTGGGTCTGGTCGGCGCCCTGGGTTTCCAGCAGCTCGGAGACCATGGCGGCGATGTCCACGGCAATGCCGTTTTGCACCATCACTACGTCGGTGTCGATGGCGCTGGGGGTGTCGATACCGTTGATGATCTGCGCCACCCGCGCGAGGTTTTCCGCGTAGTCGGTGATCACGATGCTGTTATTGCCGGGGTAGGCATTGATCGGGTTGTTCGGCGACACGATGGGGCGCAGCACCGGGATCAGGTTGACCGCGTTTTCATATTGCAGACGAAAGGTGCGGGTCTGCATGCCGCTGCTGCCAGCGCTGTAGATCGGCCCGCCGAGCAACTTGGCATCGGCTTCGGGCACCACCTGGGCCACGCCACCCACATCGACCACGCTGAAGCCCTGCATGCGCAGCGCCGCCAGCAGCATGTCATAGGCCTGATGCGCCGGCACCTGGCCTTCGCTGACCAAAGTGAGGTTGCCCTTCACACGCGGGTCCACCAAAAATTGCTGGCCCGTGGCGCGGGACAGCGCGCGCACCACCGCCTGGATATCGGCATCGACAAAGTTGAGCTGCACCGGCTGGTCGCCCAGCGGGTTGCGCGCCTTGACCGCCGCCGGGGCGTGGCCGCGTGCGCTGTTGGTGACCCGATGCTGGACGGGCGGCTTGGGTGCCGGTTCGCGCTGGCGATCCAGCAAGGTCTCGCCGCTGCGGCGGGTGTCCGCCAGGGGTTGGCCGAGTTCACTGTCCACCAGCAACGGCTTGGCCGGCTCCTGGCTGCTGCACGCACTCAGGGCCAGCACCAGCAGCGGCGCGACCAGACGAAACGGGGGGACTGACCACTTCATGAAGCTTCCTTAGCGCCAAGCGCCTGATCCATGCGAACGGTCCCGGACACAGTGCCGGCCGCGTTGTCGACGGTGTCGGGGGCGCGCTGCAAACGCGCCTCGGACACCTCCAGGGAAAACGAGCGGGCATTGCCCAGCAGCCAGCCCACCACCGCGTCGGCCGGGGCGTTGTCGAACGTCAGGCTCCAGCCACCAGGTGCCAGCGCCTGCAAGTGGTAGTGGCCTCGCAGGCCGGCACTATCGAGGGCCTGGCGCAGTGCGGTTTCGTTACCCGGCCGGGGCGCGGCGACATCCTGCAACAGCACCTGCAAGGCTTCGGCCTGGGCACGCAACTTGGGGGTTTCGGCCTGCCAGTAATCGATCTTCTTTAACGCGGGCGCTACCAGCACCAGCCAGGTCAACAGGCTCGCTAAAACCAGGCCGGCAGCGCCGAGCATGCGTTTCTCGCGCAGGGCCAGGCCACGCCAGAACACCTGGGCCTGGCTGCGCAGTCGTTGGATTTTATTCATCAGCGGCCCCTGGCTTTTCCGCCGCCGGCGCCGGGGCGATGGTCCAACCGTGCTCATCGCGGCTGGCGGCAAAGCCGGCCTGGGCCAGCGCCGCCTGCCATTCACCTTCGGCCGTCGGGTTGCGACTGTCAGCCAATAGCTCGACGTGCAGGCGCCCCTGCTCATAACTCACGTTGTCGACGCTGCCGACCATGAACGGCAGGTGGCTGCCCGCCAGTTGCAACAAGCGGGTGAAGCGTTGTCCGGGGTCGTCCGCCGCGCCGCTCTGGCGTGCGGCCAATTGCTGACGCGCCTGCTGCAAGGGGTTGAGCACCACCGGCAATTCGGGGAACGCCTGGCGCACTTGCTGGCTCATCAACGCCTTGAGTCGCTGGCCTTCTTCCACTTGGCGTGCGGCGTACAGGTTGAGTCCCAGGGTCCAGATGGCCACGGCCAGCGCCACACAGGCCAGCGCCCTGCCCCAGCCGCCAGTCGATGGCGGGTTGAGGCGACCGTGCAACCCCCAGGCAGGCACCGGCCCACTCCACCGCTGGGCCGCCTCCACCAGCGGCACCTCCAACGCCTGCACGCCCAACGGGTGCACCGCGCCTTGCTGCAGGCTCTCACGTGTCAACAGGTAGCCTTCATCCAACGCCGCAGCGCCCACCGGCAAGGCATAGGGCGCCGGGTACAGGCCGCGCAACTTGAGTGGCAATTGCGCCAACCGCTCCAGCCCGGCCTTGGGCACCCAGGCCACTTGCACGCGGCCATCGCTCTCACGCGGGCCGTGGGCCACCTGCATCTGCTCCACCGGGCCGAGGATCAGCGCCTGCGCCGCACAGGCCACGGCGGCCGCTGTCTTCGCCGCCGGCAATGGCGGCAGTTCCAGGCTGGTGAGCAGGCTGTCACGGGGATGCAGGAAACAGTCTGCCGCCTGGCGCGATTTACCCAGTTGCGCCAGGCTCTGAGAGCCCTCTTCAACGACCACGCCACGCTCCAGCCAGGCAAACCTGACCAGGCTTTCGGCGCTCAATTGATCCAGTGGCGGCAGGCCAATGCGCAAGCGTTTCATACACCCACCCGCGACCAGATCACCCGTGGCTGACGGTCTTCTGGACGGTGCAACAAGGCGTCGAGGGCGACCCGGCGTTGTTCGCGACGCGCCTGGCCCTGCACGCGAAACCACTCGCTGGTAATGCCCACCTGCACCGACTCCACCGCCACCTGGGGCAAGTGCAGACGGTTGACGAAATCCCCACGGTTGATAAACCACTGCCCACTGTCACGCTCGGCCACCAGCCCATGGGCCTGGGACAGACTCAGCTGAGGCACCACCGCGCTGAGCACTTCGGCGCTCGCCGTGTTGCCGTTGACCCAGGTCGGGCCGGGCAGCACGCTGATATAGGCTTGCATACGCTGTAACACGACAGCGTCGAGGCCTTCGATGCCGCCCAGGTCATCCAGGTTGCGCAGCATCGGGTATTTGGCAGGCGCTACATAAGACGCGATCACCCGCTGGCTGATGCGCCGACTCACCGCCGGATCAACACCGATCAGCCGGCACAGCCGCTCGAAACGCTGCAACTGTTCGGTGTCCACCTGCTGGCGATTGACCAAGTTGCGCAGGTTGAACTTGCCCTGCTCATCCTCGATGCGCCCCTCGAAGGCGCCACGCTGGACCTGCGCCCAGGGCTGGTCAAGACGGGTCAGCACGTCTTTCTGGCGCGCATCCCAGAGCAGCTGGCGGCTGCGCTCCAGGCCACCCTCCAATAGCCACTGGCCCTGGATACGCAACTGCTCGGCTTCCAGGCTGCGGGTGAATACGGTCTGGCGCGTGAGCATGGCGCCGGCCAGTACTGCCACCACCGCCGCGATCAGCAAGGCGCTGATAATCGCCATGCCGCGCTGCTTCGCCGCTGGGGGCGAACACCCTTTCATGGCGCGCCTTACAGCTGCCAGGAGCCAATATCGGCATTCACGCCATCGCCATCCGGCTGGCCGTCAGCGCCGAGGGAGAACACATCCACCTCGCCATTGGCGCCTGGGTTGAGGTATTGATAAGGGTGGCCCCACGGGTCATTGGGCAAGCGTTCCAGGTAGGCGCGCCAGGTGCTGTTCTTCGCATCCGCCGGGCGTTCCACCAACACCTTCAAGCCCTGGTTCATGCTCGGGTAAGTGCCGTGGTCGAGGCGGTAGAGTTTCAGCGCCTGCATCAACCCGCCGATGTCCTGTTTGGCCGCCGTGGCCCGCGCCTGGTCCGGACGGTCGAGAACCTTGGGCACCACCATGGCCGCCAGGATCCCGAGGATGACCACCACCACCATGATCTCGATCAACGTGAAGCCACGCTGCCCGCGAGGGCCTGGCAATGGGGACGTTAGGCGCGCGATATCCATCTCGACATTCCTTGGCTTGAGTGCAATTCGTGGCGCAGTGTTGCAAGAACACATGTCAGTCGTATTGAAAATCCTCGGGAGTTTCGGTCGCCAATCGGTCAACTGCCGGCGCTAGTCTGCGGGCCTGTTTCCAGGCTTTGAGAGCGCCATGTACGGCTGTCGCAAGGAGCAAGGTTTTACCCTGATTGAAGTGCTGGTGGCGCTGGCGATCATCGCCGTGGCCATGGCCGCCGCCGTGCGCGTGGCCGGGCTGATGACCCAGAGCAACGGGCTGCTGCGGGACAAGTCGATCGCCTTGCTGGCGGCCCAGAGTCGACTGGCGGAGTTGCGCCTGGAGGGACACCTGCGCAGCGGCCAGAAGACGTTCGAATGCGACCAGGGCCGCCTGAAACTGCGTTGCGAGCAGACCATCAACACCGATGGCCGCGTGTTTCAGATCAACCTGCAGGTGCTCGACGCCAGTCGCGCAGCCCCGCCCCTGGCGCGCCTGGAAACCCAGGTCATGGCCGAGTGAGCAGCGGCAACGCCGGCCCTTGCGGCAACTTGTCGAGGTTGACGCGCAGCGTCTCGCCACCGCGTTCGATCTCCACGCCGTCGCCTTCGATGGCCGTCAGCCGCACGCCGGGGCTGAGGCGTTCACCCAGTAGAAAACTGCGTGGCGGGCCGTCATTCAGACTGAGGATCGCCACCGCCCCTCGCGCGCCTGCCAGCACCCCCGTGACCTTCACCTGCAGCGCCGTCGGCGCATTGGAAAACCACTGCAGCGCCGGGTTGTCGCTGCGCGCCGCCAGTGCCTGGGGCGTGGCTGGCGGTGTGTGGGATTCGGCGGTGGTCAGCAGCAGCGGCGTCCATATCGCCACGCCCGTCAGCGCGGCCAACATACCCAGCGCCTGCACGCCATGGGCCAGGGTGAAGCGAGGGATGAATGTCATGGGCAGGACCTCCTGTTTGTCCGTCGCACCAGCCTACAGGTCAATTCGCACGCTTTTATTTCACACACTCCCCAGTTCTCCAGGTGGTCACCGATGAAACAGCAAGGCTTCACCCTGATCGAGCTGATGGTGGTGCTGGTGATCATCGGCATCGCCAGCGCCGCCATCAGCCTCACGATCAAACCCGACCCGTTGCACCTGCTGCGCAAGGACGCCGAGCGCTTGAGCCAACTGCTGCAAGTCGCCCAGGCCGAAGCCCACGCCGACGGCCGCCCCATCACCTGGCGCGCGGATGCCAAAGGGTTTCGCTTTAACCGCCAACGGGACGACGGCCAGGGCATCGAAACGTTTACAAACGACGATCAACTGCGCCCGCGCCTCTGGGAAAGCACGCCGATGAACATCAGCATCGAACCCCGACAAACCCTGGTGCTCAACGCCGAATGGATCAACCCGCCGCTGCGCGTGGTGCTGTCCGACGGCCAACACAGCCTCAGCCTGCAACGCGACGCCGCCGGCCTGATGCGCGTGGTCAGCCAACCATGAACAGGTCCCAGCAAGGCTTCACCCTGATCGAAGTGATGGTGGCGATCATGCTCATGGCGGTGGTCAGCCTGATCGCCTGGCGTGGGCTCGACAGCGTGACCCGGGCGGATCAGCATTTGCAGGCGAGCACCGAGCAGACCGAGGTATTGCTGCGTGCGCTGAACCAGATGCAACGGGACATCAGCCTGCGCGCCCGTGTCGAACTGACGCCCACGGACACGGCACAAACGGAAGGCCTGGCCGCCGTGACCGTGCGCAGCTCCGACAGCAAAGGCTTTCGCCTCGACGTGATCCGCAGCGCCCCCATGGCAGGCGATGGCCTGCAACGGGTACGTTGGTGGCTCAAGGGCGACGCACTGTATCGCGCCGCCGCCCCGGCGCGGGATCGCTACCCCCTGCCGGCAGCGAAGGACGGCGTAGTGGTGCTGACCGGCGTCAGTGACTTGCAGGTACGGGTGTGGGAAGCGGAAAAAGGCTGGCGGCAGCTGAGCGGGAATCGACGCGAAGACCCGGTGGGACTGGAGATCAGCCTGGTGCGACAGACGCCGCAGGGGGTAGAAAAATACCGGCAGGTCGTGGGGCCGTTGAAGTAGGGGCGGCCCCTTGGCCGTCCCGCCGCCGTCAACGTTCGCGCTGGCCTGTCTCAAGCCACGCTGTGTTGACACTCAAGGTTGTCGCCAGTTTTTCCATGCGCGCAAGCGGCAGCCCGCGTGAAAACCAATTGTTGAGGCACGGGATGAACAATCAAGGCCTTCAACTCAACAACACCACCCCACCCGGCAACTCCGTACACTTGGCCCCGTACGCATCCCGAATCAACAACGCCACACCCGCCAGTTGCTGCAAACTGAACCGCGCTTGCACCCGGCTTTGGCCCAGTTGCTTATTCAATAGCACCAGCATGCCGGGGCGGTATCGGTTGATTTCATCCACCACCGTCGCCAGGGTGGCGTTGTTGAAGACCAGCACTTGCTCACGCCAGGCCACGACCGCCTGGGTGTCCACCGTCGTCACGTCGCTGACGCCGGCAGCGCCGTAGGTGAGCTGCCGGCCGCTGTCCAGGCGCACGCTGCGCCCGGCGATGTCCACCAGAAGTGAACCTTCGATGCAGGTGACGCACACGTTGTAGTCGGTATTGCGCAGGTTGAAGCGCGCCTGTGCCGCGCTTACCCAGCCTTCGCCGGCCTGGACCTTGAGCGGTTGTACCACGTGGGCGACCACTTCGACTTCGCCCTCGAGCAGCTCGATGCCCTGCCCCACCCGGCTGATGCGGGTCTGGGTGTTGAGTTCCAGGCTGATGCCGTCGCTCAGCAGGACTTGGCGTTGCTCGCCGACCTCGGTGCGGTAGTCGGCGGTGAGCCCGGCAAAGCCACCCGGTACGCCGACGCGAACCATTACCACAGCGGCAGAGGCGGCGATCGCACCGCCCAGGAAGGCACGCCGGCCAAGGCTGCGCGGTTGCGAGACGTGCTCCAGCGCAGGCGCCACGTGCTGCCACAGCGTCTTGGCCTGCTCGAATGCGTGGGCATGTTCCGGGCTTTGTGCGCACCAGGCCTTGAGGGCCTTGGCATCGGCCACGGTGGCGCGGCCCGAGGTCAGCAGGACCAGCCAATCGCGGGCTTCATCGTGCAGGGGGCTGGCGGCGGATTGCCGGGCGGTGGAGAGGCTAAAAATATTCAAGCGCGCACGTACTCACGGATTTATCAGGGACTCGACACTAAGACGGTTTTCCGGCCCCGGGACCGAACCGCTGAATCACTTTTCTTTCCAGGCGCTTGGCACAGTGGCCCAGGGCAGCCTTGATTTCTTTCTCGACCATGCGCGTGGAAATGCCGAAACGCTGGGAGATTTCCAGGTGCGGCGCCTCCTCCAGGCGGGCGGCGATGAGGATTTTGCGCCGGCGTGCCGGCAGCTCGTAGAGGGCCTTGACCAGGGATTGGATGTCTTTCTGGCCGCCCACCACCCGCGACGGGTCCTGGGCTTCGTCGGCGCTTTGCAGCAACTCTTCCACCTCGCTGCCGGTGAGCAGGCGCGCATCGGCCTGGCGGCGGTCGGCGGCGATGTTCAGGGCCATGCGGTACAGGTAGGCATTGGGCTGCTGCAGGTTCGGCGGCACGTCCATGCGGTCGACCCGCAGGTACGTCTCATGCAGCACATCGTTGGCCAGGTCCTCCGAGCCCAGGCGCTTGCGCAAACGCACCTTGAAGTCTTCGTAGGAGGCCAGGAACAAGCTGACCATTGTGCTGTGCCCGGAATTTTTCATCCGCCCGAGGCTCCTTTCGCTGCTGTGCATTCCATGCGTGTTCCTGTTGTGTCAGGCATCAAAAGTAAAGTCACCGGTTGGCGCAGCGAGCTTGGCGCCGGGCGTTCGACCCGCGCCGTTGCCAGGCTGCGCACCAGTGCTTCATCGCGTTGTTCATCGCCGGTGGAACTGACCAGCCGGCTGTGTTCGATCACCCCGTCCGGGTTGACCCACACCTGCACCAGCGCACGAAAACTGCCGGGCCGGGTCAGCGGCGAACGGCACAGGCTGCCTTCGATGGCTTGCTGCAGCGCCGTCGCGTAGCTGTTGTTGATCCGCGCAGCACTGCGTGCCGCCGCACCACGGCTGGGGGGCGGCTGACTGACCTGCGGGGCCTGCAAGGTAAACGCATCGCTGCGCGCATAACGGGCCATCAGGCCACTCCCTATCAGCAACATCGCCAGTGCCTCTTGCGCCGTAAAGCGCCCGCGCACCCCGATGGCACGCCGGCCCCGCGTCAACTCGCGGTCGACCAGCACCGCCATCCCGGTGGCGCGGCTGTAGGCTTGCAGTGCGTGTTCCAGGTCTTGCGCCGGCAGGTCCAACGACAACAGGGGTGAATCTGCCTGCGCTGCGCGACCACCGACCAGCAGCAACAGCAAGACCAGGGCGCATGCGACGCGCCTCCAGACTCCCTGTTCACCCCCTGCTCTGCATCGCTGCACGGCCGACGCGCCCTAGAAAACCGTCATCCTGAGGCCAGTTTATGAACCTGATGTTACGGTGATAGCAAAAAAAACATCACGGTGATGAGAGGCGCGCTGCACTAGACTTTCAAGCCTAACCGGCCCCCTCCCCAGGGCCCGCCAGGAGGCCCCGATGAAATCGTTACCGACCCTCGCCAGCCTGTTGCTGTGCGCCGCCCTGCCCTTGCTGGCCCATGCTGACAACAGCGCCGGCACTTGCGCCGAAGTCACGGTGGATGGCTACAAGGCACCGGACTATAGCTGCCTGAGCCAACAAATGGGCAACGACACAAATGCGGCCAAGGCCACGCAAAAGAACCGCGAAGCGCAGGCCCTTTCCGTGGAAAAGCGCCTACCGAATAAAATTGGCCTGGCTACCCCGGCGGCGACCAGCGTGCGCATGGGCAATACCTTCGGGACGTCGGTGAAGCCGCAGCGGCCTTGAGAAATCAAAGCGCCCAGGCAATGCCATCGCAGGCAAGCCAGCTCCCACATGGGAACGGGATCGACAGCAAAAACCCGGTCGGCTTTAAGGCCGCCGCGCTTTGCTTTTGATCTTAGGCGCCCCGTCAAACACGCTGGCCGGAATTCGACAGGGATTTGGGGGGTAAACCGGCAGGGATGCCGGTTTAGCCGCCCCGCGCCATGGATGGCGCGTGGCGGCGGCCCCCCAAATCACTGTCGGATTACGGGCATACCGAGCCTAGGCGAGGTACCGAGTGTTGGGGCGAAGGCCTTTTGCTTACTTTTGGGCCTTTCCAAAAGTGAGCCGCTGTAAGAGCGGAACCATAAGCGGCCGTTACCGCAGCAACGGATATGTACCCCGCCAGATCCAACATCCAGGTCGGCTGTCAGGCCGCCTTCGCAGGCAAGCCAGCTCCCACATTTAGATCGCGGGGCTACAGTCAGATAGCGGTCGGCTGTCAGGCCGCCTTCGCGAGCAAGCCCGCTTGTGTCTTGAGACAGGATTAAGCTGAAGGTGAGAGGGTGAGTGGCAAGCTGAATGCCCGAAGTGCTTAAAGCACGTGTGGGAGCCCATGCTGCCACTCACTTCTCCGCTCTGGACATGAGCCCGAACAGTTGAACGAGCCCACCTCGAACAGTTACAAGCGTGGGCCAAGCCAGAGCGCTCTCACTTTGAGTGTAAGAGGGTTTGGCTATGTTTTCCTATCCAGCAGGCATTGATGTTTCCAAGGACAGCCTTGAGGCTCGAGTTAATCTGATTGACGTTGGGGTAAGTTGCGCTAACGCCGAAGATGATTTCCCTGGGTTGATTGGGTGGCTATTGCTTCACCAGGTCGGTCGCGTGCTGTTGGAGGCCACTGGCGGTTACGAGCGCAAAGTCATGAAGGCGCTCCAGGCTGCGGGCCTCAACGTCATCTGCATCAATCCCCGTCGAGCCAAGAGTTTTTCCACGGCGATGGGCCAACAAGCCAAAACCGACCCGATAGATGCAAAGTCCCTTGCACAGTTCGCAGCGGTACTCGACTCGCCAAACAGCCGAATCACCAGCCCGAAACATGACGAGTTGCGCGCGTTAGTCCAACAGCGAGAAAACTTTATTCAGCAGAGAGACGATGACAAAAGGCGCCTGAAAACGGCCTCATGCGACGTAGTAAAACCAGCGTTGCAGAGTCATATCGACTACCTGATCAAGGCTGTGAACGCGATAGACCAGTTGATTCGTCAAAGCGCCAACGTGTTAGATCGCGAAAAAGTCGAACGCCTGTGTTCAGTTAAGGGGATCGGGCTCGTTACGGCGGCTAGCCTTATGGCATACCTGCCGGAGTTGGGTGAGGTTGGCAAGCGTCCGATCGCTGCCCTAGCGGGCCTCGCGCCGTATAACAACGACAGTGGGAAGCACATAGGCGCGCGTCACATTCGTGGCGGAAGGTTTTCCGCACGTCGCTCGCTATACATGGCCTGCTGGGTCGTCATTCGGGACCAGCCTGAATTCCAGGCACGCTATAAAGCACTGCGTGGCAAAGGAAAATGCGCAAAAGTTGCGCTAATCGCATGCATGCGTGTTTTGTTAATCCGGCTGAACGCAATGCTGCGTGATAGGACTGAATGGAAAGAACACGCTGCCTAAATCGGCAGCGATGTGTCGTTGAAGGTCACACGGCTTGAAGCTGTGGGAGTTTGGCTGTCTTTGAAAGCGATGGCCAAGATATGGTCATCAAGACAGTTGCTCCCACATTTGGATCCCGGGGGGACAGTTGGAGAGTGGTCGGCTGTCAGGCCTCTTTCGCAGGCAAGCCAGCTCCCACATTTAGACCGCGGGGCTACAGTCAGATAGCGGTCGGCTGTCAGGCCGCTTTCGCAGGCAAGCCAGCTCCCACATTTAGATCGCAGGGCTACAGTCAGATAGCGGTCAACTGTCAGGCCGCCTTCGCGAGCAAGCCCGCTCCCACAGAGAGCTGATACCACCGAATCGTCGGTGGTATCAGGCGGCGTGGCTTTCTTTTTTCAAGCGGTCCATGTCGATCACGAACCGATACTTCACATCGCCCTTGAGCATCCGCTCATACGCCTCGTTGATGCCCTGGATATCGATCATCTCAATGTCCGAGACAATCCCGTATCTGGCGCAGACGTCGAGCATGTCCTGGGGCTCCTGGATGCCACCGTTCAACGATGACCCGCATAGACGCTGAATCGTTCAACCGAGCACGTCCGTACAATCCGCCGGTCGGCCCCGTTCCTAAGATCGAGACTTTCTCAAGACGCAGGAGAGTGGGCATGAGCAGAAAAGTAAGGACGGTTGCGCTGGCAGTCACGTTACTGGCCGAGGCCATGATGGGCAATGCCTTTGCAGCGACAGCGGCGGTCGCCGTGGCTCCGCAATACGACACCAGCCACGTTTACGTCGCCCCGGCCGATGTGGACCGTTTTACCCAGAGTTTCCTGGCCACATTCGGCGGCAAAAGCACGCCCCAAGTGGTGGTGAACGTGTTGCCGGTGCCCAGCAGCACCACCTCGCAACTGTTGCAGACACCCGTTGGCACAGTGTCGCTGTTCGGTTTCACCACGCCGATCCCGCACCCGTTCGGCCAGGAGCGCAACGGTTACCTGGTCAAGGACATGGATCTCGCCCTCAAGGCCGCCCGGGAAAACGGCGCGGCGGTGATCGTCAGCGACTTCCCCGACCCGATCGGACGTGACGCGGTGGTGCAGTGGCCAGGCGGTGTGAACATGCAACTCTACTGGCACACCAAGACCCCGGATTACGCCGCGTTCCAGACCGTGCCGGAAAACCGCGTGTACCTCAGCGCCGAGCGTGCCGACAGCTTCATCAAATCGTTTGTCGGCTTCTCCCATGGCAAGGTGCTGACGGATGACAAACACGCCCCTGGCGTGGATATCGGCCAAGCCAACGGTAACTACCGTCGCGTCGACATCGAATCGCCGTTCGGGCGCATGGCCGTGCTGGTCACCAACGGCCAACTGCCGTACCCGTTCGGCCATGAGACCACCGGCTATCAAGTGGCTGACCTGACGGCCACCCTGGGCAAGGCCACCGGCTCCGGCGCCAAAGTGTTGGTGCCTGCGTTCGACAGCAAAGGCCGTCGCAGCGCTTTGGTGGAGTTTCCGGGCGGCTACGTCGCGGAGATCCATCAACTCAACGCCGCAAAATGATGCGCCGCACAGGCTGGGGCCTGGCCGTGCTGTGGCCGCTGCTCGTCAGCAGTGTCCACGCCGACGAGCAAGCGACACGCCCGGCCATCAAGGCCAACCGCTGGCAGGAAGACTGGTCGGTGCTGCAGGACCCGGCGCTGCGCACGCGGCCGCTGGACAGCTTGAAGTACATCCCGCTATCCAGCGCGAACCCCTACACCTACTTGTCCCTGGGCGCGACGTTGCGCGAGCGTTTCGAGATGAACGATGCCAGTGGCTTCGGCGTGCGGGATGTGAAGCGTGATCGCTACCTGATCCAGCGTTTCCAGGTCCACGCCGACCTGCATCTGAACGAGCACTGGCGCGTGTTCACCCAATTGGAAGATGCGCGGGCGTACGACAAGACGACAATCGGCGGCGCCGACCAGAATCGCGTCGACCTGCGCCTGGCCTTCGCCGAGTATGTGAATACCTTCAGCAGTGGGACCCTTAAGGCCCGTGTCGGGCGCCAGGATTTCGCCTTCGACCTGCAGCGCTTCATCTCATCGCGGGACGGCCCGAATGTGCGGCAGTCCTTCGATGCGCTGTGGGCCGACTGGGAGACCTCCAACTGGCGTTTTATCGGGATCGCCAGCCAGCCGGTGCAGTATCAGGACGGGCGTCACTTCGACGACAAATCCAACAGCGATGCGCGCTTCCACATGGTCCGTGTGGAGCGACTGGTGGGCGGCAATAACGAGTTGTCCGCCTACTACGGCGTGTATGAGCGCACCGCCGCTCACTACCTGGACGCCGACGGCGACGAGACCCGCCACCTGTTCGACGCACGCCTGGGCGGCGCGGCCATGGGCTTTGACTGGGACATCGAAGCGATGCTGCAAAGCGGCTCGGTCGGCAACAAGGACATTCGCGCCTGGGCCGGTGGCAGCCGTACCGGCTACACCTTCGACAGCCTGGCCTGGAAACCGCGCGTCGGTCTGCAACTGGACATCGCCTCGGGCGACCGCAAAACCGGGGATGGCACCGTCGGCACCTTCAACCCGCTGTTCCCCAACGGCTACTACTTTTCCCTGGCGGGCTACACCGGCTACAGCAACCTGATTCACGTCAAGCCGTCGATCACGGTCAAGCCGATCGACAAGCTCAGCGTGCAAACCGCCATCGGCCTGCTGTGGCGCCAAACCACCAGCGACGCGATCTATACCCAGCCCAACCTGCCGGTGGCCGGCACCGCAGGCCAGGGCAATCGCTGGACCGGCGCCTATGCGCAAGTGCGCACCGATTATGTGTTCAGCCCCAACCTCACCGGCGCCGTCGAGGCCGTGCACTACGACGTGGGCCAGACCCTGCGCGATGCTGGGGGTGACGACAGCAATTACCTGGGGGTCGAGCTCAAGTTCAGTTGGTAACCCCAAGCAAGCACACCCGTACAAGCCCTTGAACCGGTTAACGGCAATAGTGATCCTGCGTTTTACACCACCTTGAAAGGAGATGTTCATGAGCACATTCGTCGCCAAAGACGGTACCCAGATCTATTTCAAAGACTGGGGCAGCGGTAAACCCGTGCTGTTCAGCCACGGCTGGCCGCTGGACGCCGACATGTGGGAATACCAGATGGAATACCTGAGCAGCCGCGGCTTTCGCACCATCGCGTTTGACCGCCGTGGGTTCGGCCGCTCGGATCAACCCTGGACCGGCAACGACTACAACACCTTCGCCGACGATATCGCCCAGTTGATCGAACACCTAGACCTCAAGGACGTGACCCTGGTGGGCTTCTCCATGGGCGGTGGCGACGTCGCCCGCTACATCGCACGCCATGGCAGCGCACGCGTGGCCGGGTTGGTACTGCTGGGCGCGGTGACACCGCTGTTCGGCCAGAAACCGGACTACCCGGAGGGTGTGCCGACTGAAGTATTCGATGGCATCAAGGCCGGCCTGTTGAAAGACCGTGCGCAATTTATCAGCGACTTCAACACGCCGTTCTTCGGCCTGAACAAGGGCCAGAAGGTCTCTGATGGTGTGCTGACCCAGACCCTGCAAGTGGCGATGCTGGCATCCCTAAAGTCGACGGTGGATTGCGTGACCGCGTTCTCCGAAACCGACTTCCGCCCGGACATGACCAGGATCGACGTACCGACCCTGGTGATCCACGGTGACGGCGACCAGATCGTACCGTTCGAAACCACCGGTAAAGTGGCGGCCGCCTCGATCAAGGGCGCCGAACTGAAAGTCTACAAGGACGCGCCGCACGGGTTCGCCGTGACCCACGCGCAGCAGTTGAATGAAGACCTGCTGGCGTTCCTGCAACGCTGAAACGCCTGCACCACCCTCTCCTTATTTGGCCGGGCTTGCCCGGTCTTTTTTTGCTCAGGAGAAACGCTGGCCCAGGACCAGGCGACCGGGCCCGCTGATCAGCAAGGTGGTGAAGATGATCAACAGCAGCCAGCCGAACTGCCCTTCGAACAACGTCCACTCCGGGTGCACCACCCACAAAGCGATCAACAGCACCGCCAGGATCGGCAGGCACGCCAGGCGCACCAGCACCCCGGCAATGATCAGCAGCGGGCACAGCACTTCAGCGAAAATCGCCAGCAGCAACGTGATAGTCGCTCCCAGGTGAAACGGATCTTCGATCAGCTTCAATTGCTCGTTGTAGTTGAGCAACTTGGGCAAGCCATGCACCCATAGCAGGAACAGCGCCCCGCTGATCCGCAGAAACAATAGTCCCAGGTCCTGACGCGTCGATTCGTTCATAGGTGCTCTCGGTTGATTGCCACAAACGTTGATTGTGTCGACCGGGCCACCTAAGCGCTTGCAAGCCTGTGCTGACCTCACTCCCCGGTGCCGGCAAACGCCGCCACGATTTCATCGATCACCGCCCGCACCCGGGCGGTGTGGCGCAGGTCGGCATGGGTCACCAGCCACACGTCATACGGCAGTGGCCGGGTACGCTGCGGCCACAGGCGCACCAGCCCGTCGCGCTCACCGGTGTACACCGGGATTTCACCGATGCCGATACCCGCGGCGATGGAGCGGCGTACCAGCAGGCTGGAACTCAAAGCGGCGACAATGCGCCCGCGCGCTACGGGCTCAGAGACCAGGCTCATGTCCTTCTGGCTTTGCAGGTAGGGTTGGTAGACCACCAGGTCATGGCCTTCGAACAGGCTGCCCGGCGTGGGCACGCCATGGCGGTCGATATAGCCCTGGGACGCAAACAGCCCGACCGGCCAGCGCGCAATGCGCCGGGCGATCAGGTCGGGGTTGTCCGGGCGGGTGTTGCGCACGGCGATATCGGCTTCACGCTTGGCCAGGCTGAGGATCTGGGTGGAGGCGTCCAGTTGCACGCGCACGTCGGGGTGCTTGTCGTGCAGGCGCGCGATGGACGGAATCAGGAAGTCGATGGCCAGGGAGTCGGTGGTGCTGACCCGCACCGTGCCGGTCAGGCGGTCATCCAGGCCCTGGATCTGCCGCTCCAGGTCGAGGGCCGAACGCTCCATTTTCTCCACCGAGAGCAACGCCGCTTCGCCTACCGCCGTGAGCGCGTAGCCTTCGGAGGTGCGCAGGAACAAGGTCGCACTCAAGGACTTTTCCAAGGCATTGATCCGCCGCCCTACCGTGGCCTGGTCCACCCCCAGCACCCGCGCGGCACCGCGCAGTGTGGACTCACGGCACACCGCCAGGAACACCCGTGCATCATCCCAATTCATACCGCCCTCCAGTGATGCATATATGCATCGCCATGACGCTAATTCGCTGCATTATTGCATCTTAAAACCTCGTTATGCTGGCCGCCAGAGAAAAACCTTGAGGACCGCCATCATGCTCGACACCCCTGTTTCATCCCGCAGCGCGGTCTGGCTGCCGATCTTCGCCGGCCTGTGTGCCAGCCTGGTCAGCATTGGCCTGGCGCGCTTCGCCTATACGCCACTGATTCCAACGCTGATCCAGGCCCAATGGTTTTCCGCCAATGACGTGGTCTATCTCGGCGCCGCTAACCTGGTGGGCTACCTGATCGGTGCACTGATCGGCCGGCCCATCGCCCAGCGCACCTCGAACAAGACTGCCCTGCGCATCATGATGGTCGCGGTGACCCTGGCGTTCTTCGCCTGTGGCTTTGCGCTGTCGGTGGTGTGGTTCTTCGCCTGGCGCCTGCTGTCGGGGATTGCCGGCGGCGCGATCATGGTGCTGGTGGCCGCCACCGTGCTGCCCCACGTGCCGGCTGCCCGTCGGGGCCTGGCCAGTGGCGCGATTTTCCTGGGCATCGGCCTGGGCATTGCCGGCTCCGGTACGCTCGTGCCGCCGCTGTTGAGCCTGGGCTTGCAGCAGACCTGGTTTGGCCTGGGCCTGTTGGCATTGGTGTTGACGGCGGCCAGCTGGTTCGCCTGGCCCAACGGTACGCTGCAGGAAGCACCGGCCCCTACGGGCACTTCAGCGCGGATGCCATCCGGCGTGTACCTGCTGTTCGCCCAGTACGCCTTTATGGCGGCGGGCCTGGTGCCGGCAATGGTGTTCCTGGTCGACTACGTGGCCCGTGGCCTGGGTGCCGGTGCACACACTGGCGCGATGATCTGGGTGATGTACGGCCTGGGCGCGATTGTGGGCCCGGTGAGCTACGGGTTCCTCGCCGACAAACTCGGCGCGCGCTTGAGTATCCGCGTAGTGCTGGTGGTGCAGGCAATTGCGGTGGGCCTGTTGCCGGTGGCCGGTTCCTTTACCGCCCTGGCAGTGCTGGCGGTGCTCCTGGGTTCCTTCCCACCGGGCATCGTGCCGCTGGCCCTGGCACGGGTGCATGAACTGCTGCCCAACCATCACCAGCAACAAGTGGCCTGGAGCCGCGCCACCGTGTCCTTTGCAACGTTCCAGGCGCTGTCCGGGTTTGCCTATTCAGCCCTGTTCAACAGCAGCGGCGGCCAGCATGGGCTGCTGTTCCTGATCGCCGCCGGCGCGATCGTGGTCGCACTCGCCCTTGAACTGGGCATGATTGTGCTGAACCGTCGACCGCTCGACACGGTCCCAACCCATACGCTCATCGCTGCAGGTACTTTGAAATGACGCTTCCTAAAGAAATGACCCTGATTGAAATCACCACCCCCGGCGCACCTGAAGTGCTGCAACCGCGCCGCGCCGATGTGCCGGTCGCAGGCCCTGGCGAAATCCTGATCCGCGTGCATGCCGCCGGGGTCAACCGCCCAGACGCCCTGCAGCGCGCCGGCAAGTACCCGATGAAACCCGGCATGAGCCCGATCCCAGGCCTGGAAGTGGCCGGCGAAGTGGTCGCCCTGGGCGATGGCGTGAGCGAGTACGTCGTCGGCGACAAGGTCTGCGCCCTGACCAATGGCGGCGGCTACGCGCAGTTCTGCAGCGTACCGGCCAGCCAGGCCCTGCCGATCCCGGAGGGCATGGACTGGATTCAAGCCGCCGCCGTGCCGGAGACCTTCTTTACCGTGTGGGCCAACCTGTTCGGCCTCGGCGGTGCGCACAAAGGCCAGCGCGTGCTGATCCACGGCGGTACCAGCGGCATCGGCACCACCGCCCTGATGCTGTGCCGCGAATTTGGCATCCAGGCCTTCGCGACCGCCGGCAGTGCCGACAAGTGTGCCGCGATTGCCAAGCTGGGCGCCGAGCCGATCAATTATCGCGAGCAGGACTTTGCCGAGGTCATCGCCAAGCGGACCGACGACAAGGGCGTGAACGTGATCCTCGACATCATGGGCGCCTCCTACTTGAACAACAACATCAAGTCCCTGGCCATGGACGGTCACCTGGTGATGCTGGGCTTCCTCGGTGGCGGCAAGGCCAACGACGTCGACCTGCTGGGCATCCTTGGCAAACGGGCGGTGATTACCGGCTCGCTGTTGCGTGCACGCACCCGGGAAGAAAAGGCCGCGATTGCCGAACAACTACGCGAATACGTGTGGCCGGTGCTGGCCGCCGGGCGTTGCCTGCCGATCATTGACAAGGTGTACGAATACACCGACGCCGCCCAGGCCCATGCGCGGATGGAGGGCGGTGATCACATTGGCAAGATCGTGCTGCGCGTGGAGTAACACAGGGGCTGGCTTGCGTGGGAGCTGGCTTGCCTGCGATAGCATCGCCGCGGTCTGACTCCTACACCGAGGTGCCAGCATCGCAGGCAAGCCAGCTCCCACCTTGATCAGCGTTGCCTGGCTATTGGGCGTACACCGGGTAGTCGATATAGCCTTCTGCACCACCGCCGTACATCCCTTCCACCCGCAGCGGATTCAACGGCCACCCGTTGAACAACCGCTGTGGCAAGTCCGGGTTGGCTATGAACGGCCGCCCGAACGCGATCAAGTCCGCCAGCCCGGCTTCGACCAGACCGGCACCGCGCTCAGCGGTGTAGCGACCGGCGTAGATGATGCGCCCGCTGAACGTGTCGCGCACCGCGCGGCGGAACGATTCGGGCAACACTGGGGCGTTATCCCAGTCTGCTTCAGCGATGGACACATAGGCGATGCCCGACTCTTCCAGCACCTTGATCGCTTCGACGTAGGTGTGATGCGGATCGTCTTCCACCAGGCCGATATACACCCGGTCCTGATCAGTGCCGCTGAACAGCGGTGAGAAACGCACCCCCAGCCGCTCAGGCCCGACCACCGCGCTCACGGCTTCGACGATCTCGCGCAGAAAGCGCAGGCGGTTGTGCAGCGAGCCACCGTATTCGTCATCACGCTGGTTGGCGTGGGCCGAGATGAACTGGTTGACCAGGTAACCATTCGCCGAATGGATCTCCACCCCGTCGAACCCGGCATCCAGTGCATTGCGTGCGGCCTGGGCGTAGTGCCCGACCAGTTCCTCGATCTCCAGGATGGTCAAGGCACGCGGCACTGGCGGTTGCTTCAGCTCCCCAACGCCCGGCGCGGTTTCGATGAAGGCCTTGGCCTGCAGCGCCTGGAGTGCCGAGGGTGCGACAGGTGCCGCGCCGTCTGGCTGCAAGGCGTTGTGGGACACCCGGCCAACGTGCCACAGCTGGGCGAAGATCACCCCGCCTTCGGCATGCACCGCCTCGGTGACCTTGCGCCAGCCGTCGATCTGCGCCGGGGAGTAGATACCTGGCGTCCAGGCATAGCCCTGGCCACGCGGTTCAATCTGTGTGCCCTCGCTGACCATGAAACCGGCACTCGCGCGCTGGCGGTAGTACTCGGCCATCAAGTCGGTGGCGATATCGCCCGGTTGCGCACTGCGCTGGCGTGTCAAGGGCGGCAGCACAATACGGTTGTTCAGCGTGTGGTGCCCCAGTTTTACCGGAGTACTTAAAATAGGCTCATTCATTGAATCATTTCCAAATAGCGGGCGCGCTAAAGCATTGGCGACTTATAAAAGTCACCAATGCATCAAGCGGTCAGTTAATTAAGCGGTGAGTGTCAGCAGGGCTTTGGCGACATCACTGGAACTGCCAGGATTTTGCCCGGTGACCAGCAAGCCATCGGTGATGACAAAGGATTGCCAGTCAGCGCCTTTCTCATAAAGGCCACCCAACTTCTTGAACTCATCTTCCACCAGGAACGGCACCACATTGGTCAGTTCCACTGCCGCTTCTTCCGAGTTGGAGAACCCGGTGACGCGACGGCCCTTGACCAACGGGTCGCCGTTGACCGCCTTGACATGACGCAAGGCGCCCGGTGCGTGGCAGACGAAACCGATCGGCTTGCCAGCGCGCTCGAAGGACTCGATCAGGGCGATCGACACCGGCGACTCCGCCAGGTCCCACAGCGGACCGTGGCCGCCTGGGTAGAACACGGTGTCGAAGTCATCGGCGTTGACCGAATCGAGCTTCAGCGTGTTCGCCAGGGCCTGCTGCGCAGCCGGGTCGGCGGCGAAGCGGTGGGTCTGTTCGGTCTGGAAGTCCGGCTGGTCGCTCACCGGGTCCAGGGGCGGCTGGCCGCCGGCGGGAGAAGCCAGCACCACCTCGGCACCGGCGTCCTTGAACGCGTAATAGGGGGCGGCAAACTCTTCGAGCCAAAAGCCGGTCTTGCGCCCGGTATCGCCGAGCTGGTCGTGAGAGGTCAGTACCATTAATACTTTCATTTTCCAGTGCCTCGATAAGTGGAGTTGTCAGTCTGTTCAGGCCAACCCAACAACTGCCGGGTCAACCCCAGCGCCTCGTCAAAAGGCGCCGTAGTACGGGTGATCTTGCTCATGACGCTGGTCCCCAGCCACAACGCATACAGGCGCCGGGCCAGGCTTTCGGGGTGTTGCGCAATGACGACCGAACCGTCTTCGACGCCCTGTTGCAAAGCTTCGGCGAGCAAGCCGATGGTGCGTGCGGTGCCGCGTTGCAGGGCCAGGCGCATCGGCTCTGAAAGGTCTGACACCTCAGCGCCGAGTTTGACGGCAAGGCATTTGCCCGCGTCGGTGCAGCCGGTCTGGTTGTCGATCCAGCAGTCCCAATAACGCATCAACTTGGCGTGCTGGGTTAAGCCCGGCTGGTCGAACAGTTGTTGCATGCCGTGCACGTAGTTGTCGAAGTAGTGGTCGAGCAATACAACGCCGAACGCATCTTTGGAGGTGAAGTAGTGATAAAACGAACCTTTGGGTACTTCGGCGGCTTGCAGTATTTCGTTCAGGCCCACCGCAGAAAATCCTTTGCGACCGACAATACGTTGCGCGGTATCGAGAATGGTCTGCCTTGCACTTTTGGTTTCGTTGCTCATGCTTCATCCCGTCCGATTAGACCAGTCGTCTAGTTCGTTGAGGGAATGTTAGGAGTCGGGGCAATCGCGCACAATGTCAGATCCGCAAGGATTCCGGACATGCCGCGAAGGCAGTTGCCGTTTACCCGGCACACGCCGACAATCCCCTCTCCCGCGCCCCTTGGAGAATGACGATGCACAGCGTTGCGCTGATGGTTTACCCGAACTTCCAGTCCCTGAGCCTCAGCCTGGGGTCGGTGTTCGAGTGCGCGAACCTGCTGCGCGGCGAGCCGGCCTATGAGTTTCACTTGGTGTCGGAGAGTGGCGGCGCGGTGATGACGTCACAGGGCTTCTCGGTGAACACCACGCCGATCCGGCCGGAGGGCTACGACACCCTCATCGTCAGTGGCTACCTGGAATTCCGCCTGCCGGAAGCCAACCTGCTCGAACTGGTCAAGGCCGCCTCCGCCCAGTCGCGGCGCGTGGCCTCCTTGTGCATGGGCATCTTCGTGTTGGCCGAAGCCGGCCTGCTGGCAGGCAAGCGCACCACCACCCACTGGATTCACGCCCCGGCCTTTCGCAAGCGCTACCCAGACATTCGCCTGGAGGAAGACAAGCTGTTTATCGTCGACGGCCAGGTATGGACAGGCGCCGGCATGAGTGCCGGCGTGGACCTGGCCCTGGCCATGGTGGAGAACGACCTGGGCAGCGACCTGGCCCGGCGCATAGCGCGCAAACTGGTGATCGCCCAACGGCGCGGCAGTGAGCAATCGCAGTTGTCGGCGTTGTTGGAACTGGACCCAAAATCGGACCGCGTACAACTGGCCCTGGCCTACGCCCGCGAGAACCTGACCCACGACCTTTCGGTGGAAGCCCTGGCCGATGTCGCCCGGCTCAGCCCGCGCCAGTTCAGCCGGGTGTTCCGTGAAGAGACCGGGCAAACGCCGGCCAAGGCCATCGAATCCCTGCGGGTGGAAGCCGCCCGGGCGATGATGGAAACCAGTCGTCACCCGGTTGAAGTGGTGGCCCGCGAAACCGGGTTTGGTGATCGCGAGCGCATGCGCCAGGCGTTTTTAAGGGCGTTCGGGCAGCCGCCGCAGGTGATGCAGCAAGCCTTTAATGCAACGCTGCCCGCGTAATCAGGTAACTCACCAACTGCGGTTCATCGTCCAGCTCAATTGTCTGCACCGGGCGTGGCAGGTTATCCAGCACTGTGCGCCAGAACGCTTGGGACACTTCGTCCTGGTCATAGAAGCGCACCAGCCAATTGGCGTCGCCACTGCACAGCACCTGGCTGGCGATGGCGCGGCCGATGCCTTTGCGGCGGTAGCGCTTGAGGATGAACAGGTCGGCCAACTCCAGGGCGTCGATGCCCGGCAGTTCGCTGCCTTCGATCAGCAGGAAGCCGGCGATATAACCATCGACCAGCAGCAGGTTGGCGCTCCATTGCGGGTCCTGCCAGTAACGGGCCAGGTGTTCGTCATGGATGTAGAAGCGGCCGTCCGCCTCGACATCTTCCTGCTCCCAGTCCGACGACTCATAAGCGTAATACTGGTAGAGATTGCGGATCAGCTCGGCGTGCTCCGGGCCGGTCTGGATCAGTTCGACGGTGGTTTCAGGCATGGGGCTCTCGGTCAGGAATGCAGGGCGACATTGTTCACAAAACGCGGGGACAGTCCAATAGCGTCGCCAACCTTTCTACTTGCTGAACCGATTGCAAATAGGTGTTGCCTCCCCCGAAACCCTGAAACATTTCGAATAAACTCCGCGAAATTGCCTCCCCTTTTTCAAGGACACGTATTGTGAGCAACGTCTGTTCCGCCGGCCTGGATGTCGGTTTTGCCTCCCTGGATTATCTGCAGATCTTCATCCTGGGCGTGATCCAGGGCATTACCGAACTGTTGCCGGTGTCGTCCACCGCCCATATGCGCGTAGTACCCGCCCTGCTCGGCTGGCAAGATCCGGGCTCGGCGTTTTCGGCGGCCATGCAGTTGGCGGCGCTGGCGGCGGTGGTCAGTTATTTCTGGCGCGACGTGCGCCAAGTGACCACCGGCAGCATCGGCGCAGTGCGTCGAAGTGACTACAACGACCCGTGGTTCAAGCTGGCCGTGGCGATTGTGCTGGCGACCGTGCCGATCGGGATCGCCGGCCTGGCGCTGTCGTCGACCTTGAATGCCTGCAACTCGCCGTTGCGGGGGCTGATGGTGATCGGCATTTCCTGCGTGGTCATGGCCGTGCTGCTGGCCGTGGCCGAAGTGCGCGCACGCCACACCCGGGAGATGGGTGAAATGCGCCTGCGGGATGCGTTGATTGTGGGGGTTGCGCAGATTGGCGCGCTGATTCCTGGCGTCTCGCGTTCCGGTTCCACCCTCACCGCCGCGCTGTTCCTGAACTTCAAGCGTGAGGAAGCCGCGCGGTTCTCCTTCCTGCTGGGCCTGCCGGCCATCGCCCTCGCCGGCCTGAAGGAGCTGTGGGTGCTGCTGCATGCCGACCTGCCGGTGCACGCCTGGCCGCATTTGCTGTTCGGTTTGGTGGTGGCGAGCGTCTCGGCATTTTTTGCGATCTGGGGGCTGATGAAGTTCCTGGAGCGGTTCTCCACCTGGCCGTTCGTGATCTACCGCGCCCTGCTGGGGATTTTCCTGATCGTGGCGGTGAGTACCGGCCTGCTGAACTGACCCCGTCCTGTAGGCATTGGCAAGCCGGCTCCTACAGGGTCAACGGGTGGCCTGGCAGTCTTGCCACACTTGGCGAATCAGCGTCTGGAGCTTGAGCGCTTCGCTCCAGCGATCGCTGATCTCGCGGCCGTCGGCACCGGTGATCGCATAAGGCGGCGGCCCGAGCTCACAGGTGAAGGACAGGCTTTGCGGTGTATCGGGCCGGGCCAGCCAGTCCTCGATCCCGTAGCGCCACCACTGGGTAAAACGCTGTACCCAGGCTTGGTGTTGGGGGAAGTCCAGGGATACCTGCACCTGCTCGCTGCTGGCGACACGACCGTGGAAACCCCAGCTGTGGCGCAAAATCGTTTGGATCTGTTGATCGTCTTCAGCGGCGCCCGGCTCCGGCAGCTCACGCCCGACCACGTAGTGGGACAGGTCGGCCAGCAGTTTCAAGTCGGGCATCTGTGACAGCAGGTCGAGGGTGAACAGCAGGTCATTGGTGAGTCGATAACGGTGGGTTTCCAGCAGCACCGGAAAGTCCACCTGCTCGGCCAGGCGCTGCCAGCCTTCGACCAATCGGGCCGCTTCGGATTGGGTACGCGGGCGCACATCGGCTTGCAGGGTGAGGTGGTGGCAGCCGTAGCCGCTGATCACGTCCAGCGCGGCCGCCAGGTCGTCCACCGTTTGCGGGAACAACTGGCCTTCGACCTGCAGGCCCCTGGCCGTGGCGGCGGCGTGCAAACGCGCGACGTCGGCGGGCTTGAAGTAATGGTCGGTAATGCCGTCGAAACCGGCGGCCTTGATGCGGTCGAGTTGGGCATCGAGCGAACCGGGCTCGGTTTGCATGGCCCACAGGGATTGGAACACCAGAAATTGACGCATATCAGCCTCGCAGCAAGTATTTGAGGGACAGCTCGGGGTCTGCCAGGCTGGCGGGGGCCAGCGACAAGTGTGCGCTGATCAGGCGCTCGCACAGCTTGATGTCCTTGGCCACGCTGTTGCCCGGCGCCCAGCCGCAGGCACCGTGCAAGCGCTGATCGGCATCCAGGTAGAACAGCAGCACGCCACCGCTCGCCAATGGGCGACTGACCGTCAGGGGCGTCATCACACCCACGGTCTGCAAGCCCCAGTCGTACTGGTCGGACCAGAACCCGGGGAGTGCCTCGAACGGCACGTCGCGACCGAGCAGGTTCAGCGCCGCATGCCGCCCCTGGGCCTCGGCGTTGCGCCAGGTTTCCTGGCGCTGGTAGTCGCCACCCAGGCGAAACTCGCACACGTCACCGGCGGCATAAATGCCCGGCGCGCTGGTGCGCAGGTGGCTATCGACGCGAATGCCCTGCCCCACTTCCAACCCCGCCGCTGCGGCCAATTCGGTATTGGGTTGCATGCCGATGCCAACCACCACAAGGTCGCAGGGCAAGCGTTGCCCGTCGACCAGCCACACGGCGTCGGCCTGGATGGATTCCAAGGCCACATTCAAGCGCACGTCGACCCCGTGCTGACGATGCAGCGCCAGCAGCGCCTCGCTGATGACCGGCGGCAACACCCGCCCCGCCAGGCGCGGACCGGCTTCGAGCAGTGTCACCTCGCAGCCCAGGCCACGTGCCGTCGCTGCCACTTCCAGGCCGATAAAGCCACCACCGACCACCACCAGCCGCGTACCTGCCTTCAGCGCACTGCGCAGGGCCAGCGCCTCATCATGGGTGCGCAGGTAAAGCACATGGGCCTGCTCCTGGGGCAAGCGGCGCGCCCGGCCACCAGTGGCCAGCAACAGGCCTGCGTACCGCAGCCACTGGCCGTCGGCGAGTTGCAGGCGATGCTGCTGCGGCTGCAACTGCGTCACCGGGTTACCGGCGATATGCTCGATGCCCAGCTCGGCCAGCCGCGCGCTGTCGCACAGGCTGCAGCCAGCCAGGTCCGCCGTGCCCTGCAACACGCCCTTGGACAGCGGCGGCCGCTCGTAGGGCAAGTGCGGTTCGTCGCCGATCAGGATCAGGCGCCCGGCATAACCTTCTTCGCGCAAGGTCAGCGCCGCACGGCCACCGGCATGGCCGGCGCCGACGATGATCAGGGGGGCGTTCATCATCACGCCGTGACGGCGAGCAATACTCGCCCCGCTTCGACCCGCACCGGGTAGGTCTTGAGGTTGACGCACACCGGCGCGCCGAGGGCCTTGCCCGAGCGGTAGTCAAAGCGCCCGTTGTGCTTGGGACACTCGATCACATGGTCCATCACCAGGCCGTCGGCCAGGTGGATTTTCTCGTGGGTGCACAGGCCGGCGGTGGCGAAGAATTCATTCTCGGCCGAGCGGTACAGCGCGTAGGTGTGCGGGCCGTGGTCGAAGCGCAGCACGTCTTCTTCGTCTATTTCGCCCACGGCGCAGACGTCGATCCATTGATCGTTCATGGTGTTTTCTCTTGTTCTAGGGGGGAATTCAGCCAGCAGCTGTTTCTGCATGCAGCGGGGCATGGGCAGCCGGTTCGGCTTTAGTGTGGGTCGGGCGCTGGATGAAGTAGGTCGGGTCGCTGCGCTGCTTCCAGATCGTCGGCAAGATCTCCTTGTACGCCTCGAACAGGTTGGCGTACGGCGGCGGGCAGTCGCTGCGGATTTCTTCGTGCAATTGCGCGAGCGCGTGGTACGGCACCATCGGGTACATGTGGTGTTCGAGGTGGTAGTTCATGTCCATGTAGATAAAGCGCAGCACGCGGTTCATGTAGATAGTGCGGCAGTTGCTGCGGTGGTCCAGCACGTCTTCCGCCAGGCCGACGTGCTGGGTAAGGCCGAAGATATAGCCGAGCCAGGCACCGTAGAGGCTCGGCAGACCCATCAGCATCAGCGGCAGCCAGCTGTGCAGGTACAACGCGGTGCCAATCACCACCGCATAAATACCAACCCAGATCCGTGCCGCGCGAAACACCTTGGGCCATTCGGATTCGGGAATGAAGTCCGCCTCCTGGGCACTCATCTTGCCAATGGCATGCCGCGCCACGCCGCTGAAGGTTTTCCAGGCCAGGGGCAGGTTGAACAGGCTCAAGAACATCATCAAGAAGCTTGGCGGACGCGGCTCGACGATCTCCGGGTCGCGGCCGACCACGATGGTGTCGGTGTGGTGACGGGCATGGCTCCAGCGCCATACGTGGGGTTCGAAGATGCACATGAAGCTGGCGACCTGATAGAGCACGTCGTTCATCCAGCGGGTCTTGAACGCGGTGCCGTGGCCGGTTTCATGCCAGCGCGGGTTGGACGCGGTGCCGTAGAGCACGCCATAAGCGAGGAAGAACGGCACACAGGCCCAGGTGCCCCAGAACCAGCAGCCACCAACACCGGCGGCAAACAGCGCGCTCACCCAAATAGCGGTGTCGAGCAGGGCCGGGCCGTCGCGGCGTTGCATCAGTTCTTTCATGCGCTTACGCGAGATCGGGGATTGGTACCAACTGGCCGAGACCAGGCCTCTCTCAAAGGCGCGGGCGGCTTCGGGGCCGGTGAGGCTGTAGTCGCGACGCGTGATAGGAGCGGTGTGTTCAGGCATTGTTATTGTTCTCCACAAGCGGGTGGTTGCTGGTGCTATGTGAAACCCACCATAGAGAACGGGTAATTCCCCCTCAAGGCCTTGAATCCATTCCCTATCAAGCTATCATCCAGGCCCAGCGGGGCTTGATAGTTTTCTATCAAGACGCTCAAGGGGCCTGTCATGAACAACCATAAACGCCCAACTATCGCCACCGTTGCCGCCCATGCGGGGCTCAGCGTGGCCACCGTCGACCGCGTGTTGAATGCACGCGCGCCGGTCAATCCAGAGACCGCCGAGCAGGTGTTCCAGGCGGCCGAAGCCGTGGGGTATTTCGCGGCGCGGTTGATCGGCCAGCGTATCCGCGAACGCCGGCCAACCTATCGCTTCGGCATCCTGTTGCTGGCGACCGCCCAGGCGTTCTATGCCAGCCTGGCGCAGGCGATCAACGCCGCCGCCGAACAGCATGCCGGTGCCAACCTGACGTGCCAGTTCGAGTACATCGTCGATCGCACGCCCAGCGCCATTGTCGCGCAGATCGAACAACTGGCCGTGCAATGTGATGGCCTCGCGGTGGTCAGCTTTGCCCATCCGCTGATCAACGCCTGCCTCAAGCAGATCCGCGAAGCCGGTGTACCCGTGGTTGCCCTGCTCTCGGATATCCACGAACAGGCCGAAGAACCCTACGTCGGCCAGGACAACCATGTGGTCGGCCGCACCATGGGCTGGCTGCTCGCCCGCACCTGCGGCGCGCGCAAAGGCAGCGTGGGCATCCTGCTCGGCGGCCATCGGTTTCTCGGCCACCAGGCGCGGGTCGAAGGCCTGCACAGTTACCTGGCCGAGTACGCGCCAGGGCTCAAGCCGTTGGAGCCGCTGATCAACCTCGACAACTGCGACATCACCGAAGAAGCCACCCTCGACCTGATCAGCCGCCACAGCGAGCTGCGCGGCCTGTGCGTGGTGGGCGGCGGCGGGGACGGCATCATCAGCGCCCTGGCGCAATTGCCCAAGCGCCCGGCACTGTGTTGCATCTTGCAGGAGTCCACCGAGCTGTCACGCCAGGCGTTGCGCGAGGGGGTGATTGATGTGGTGATGGATTCACAGCCACGGCACACGGCGACCGCACTGGTGCAGTTGATGGTGCAATTGCAGGGCGCTGAGGGGTTCGATCCGGTGCGGCAGCGGGTGTATATACCGCCGCACATTGTCACGTCGGAGAACCTCTAGCGGGCGCGGCACTCGATTTTCAAACCGCCCTCCTCCAGCACGTGGCTCTCGATCACCACAGGCAGGAAGCGTTGGATCACCTGCATGTTGCTGTGCAGATGGTCGCTCATATGTGGCGTGGTGAAACGACCACCGCCAGCCAATGCCATCGGCAACAGCAACTGGTCGGCCAGGTGCTCACCCACCGCCGCGTCGGTCCCCCGCCACTCCATAGCCTGGTCGATGGCCTGGTCGGCCACGGTCTCGGCACGCACGTTGGCCAGGCCGAACGCGCTGAACACTTCGGTGACGTGCTCGTGGACATACTCCAGCATCAGCACGTTGCCCGGTCCTTGCGCGGGGTCGACCTCAATCGGGAGCCACTGGCTGTCGTCGAACGACAAGCGCTGGCGCACGCGCTTGAACTCGCGCTCGCTCACCTGGGCAGGCAACCCGGCGTTCAGCGTTATCGCGCGGGCTTCGAGCAACTTGCCGCGCTGCATCAACTGCAACGGCGCCAGTTCGCCGGGCTGGATATAGACCTCCAGCTCGCCGCCGCCTGCGGGCACAAACCCATGCCGGTTCAAGCTCAATTCGATACGCGCGCCCATGCGCCGCAACAGCGGGAGCCAGGCACGCTGCAGAAAGTCCACCGGCGGTGCCAGTGGGTTATGGGTGCCGCCACAGATCGTCACGCGACTGGCCGTGGGGGCGCGCAGCAATGCCGGCAGCAAAGTCTGTAACACCAAGGTGCAACTGCCGGCCGTGCCGATGGAACAGCGGTATTCGCCCCCTTGGATCGGACCGGGCTCGAACACCAGGGACTGCGAGCCCAATTGCGCACCGTGCACCTGGGCACCACAGACTTGCGCCGCCGCCAGCACAGCGGTCAGGTGTTGACGCATCAAGCCTGGCCGACTGCGCTTGGCGCGAATGTTTTTGATCCGCAGGGTCAGCCCGGTCACCATCGACAGGCTCAGGCCACTGCGCAGCACCTGGCCGCCGCCAATGGCCCCATCGAGTTCAATCACGTCCTGTTTCATCGTTTTCCTTAAGCAAAGCGTTTGACCGTATCCCGCAGGTAGTGGTCCAGTTGTCGGGAGTCTGCATGGGTGCGTGGCAACACCGGTGCGCCGCGTTCCAATTCACGTTGTATGTACGCGTGCAGCGCCGGGCGCCGAGGCCCGTACGCCGCTTCCCCGGCATTGCGTTTCAGCGCCAGCAGGGTCGAGACTTCATCGAGTAATTGCGCGTCATCCACCGTGCTCAACAAATCAGCGAACGTCATCGGCGGCCGGCCCAGCCCCAGGTCGATCCAGCGCACTGCCAGCAAAGGTCGCAGCACGTAGAAGTACTTTTTGAACCGCACCGTGTCGCCTTGCAGGTAGCCACGGAAATTTTTCCGGGCCATCGACAGGTAATGATTGCGCGCCGCCGGCGGGCTGTAGAACGTCTCGGCCAGGGCGCGCAGTTGCACGGTGGCGTCGACCTGCTGGCGATACACCAGCGGCGAGTCCAGCCATTCCAGCAACGTGGGGTTGGATTTGCGCAACAGGCCCAGCGTCTTGCGCAACTCCCAGCCACTCACGTCCAATTCATCATCCAGCGGACGCTCGATGACATCGCGCGGCGCATCCACCTGCATGAACCAGTCGGGTTTTTCCACGTAGACAAAGCGCACGTCGTAGTCGCTGTCGGTGGAAGCAAACCCCCAGGCCCGGCTGCCGGACTCGCAGGCATACAGCACGCTGACATTGCGTTCGCGCTCTATGCGCTCCAGCTCCAGCAGCACCCGCGCGCGCATGGCGTCGCTCAATGGGTGGCGTTCATCCTTTTGCATCTTGATTCCCCTCTTATCCTTTGACGCACACCACCTGGCGCAAGGTGTGCAGCACTTCCACCAGCTCGCGCTGGGCATGCATAACCTGGTCAATGTCCTTGTAGGCCATCGGAATTTCGTCGATCACATCGGCATCCTTGCGGCACTCCACATGGGCGGTGGCGCGGATCTGGTCAGTCAGCGTGAACGTATTCTTCGCCTTGGTGCGGCTCATGGTGCGGCCAGCGCCGTGGCTGCAGGAACAGAACGACTCTTCGTTACCCAACCCACGCACGATGAAGCTTTTAGCGCCCATGGAGCCTGGGATAATCCCCAGCTCGCCTTTCTTGGCCGACACTGCGCCTTTACGCGTGACCAGGATTTCTTCGCCGAAGTGCCGCTCTTTCTGCACGTAGTTGTGATGGCAATTCACGGCCTCCAGCGCCACTTCAAACGGTTTGCTGATCACCTGGCGCGTGGCCTGGACCACCGCACGCATCATCAACTCACGGTTCTGCCGGGCAAAATCCTGGGCCCAGCCCACCGCTTCCACATAATCATCGAAGTGCTGGCTGCCCTCTTCGAAATACGCCAGGTCACGGTCCGGCAGGTTGGCCAGGTGTTGGCGCATGTCGGCCTGGGCCAGTTGGATAAACAGGTTGCCAATGGCGTTCCCCACGCCACGCGACCCGCTGTGCAACATGAACCAGACGCGGTTGGCTTCATCCAGGCACACCTCGACGAAGTGGTTGCCGCTACCCAGGGTGCCAAGGTGTTGGCGGTTGTTGCTGCGCTCCAGTTGCGGGTACTTGTCGGTGATCGCCTTGAAGCGTGGGTGCAGCGCCGACCACACCTGATCGGCCTGGGCCGGCACCTGTTCCCACGCGCCTTTGTCGCGACCCTTGCGGCTGTGGGTACGGCCATGGGGCACCGCTGCCTCAATGGCGCAACGCAGGCCGTGGAGGTTGTCGGGCAAGTCGCTGGCCATCAACGTCGTACGCGCAGCGATCATGCCGCAGCCGATATCCACGCCCACTGCCGCCGGGATGATCGCGCCCACGGTGGGGATCACGCTGCCGATGGTCGAGCCCTTGCCCAAATGCACATCCGGCATCACCGCAAGGTGCTTGAAAATGAACGGCATCTGGGCGGTGTTCATCAGTTGCTTGCGCGCCTCGGGCTCCACAGGCACGCCCTGGGTCCAGAGTTTGATCGGCTTGCCGTTGGCGACTTCCAGCAGTTGGTAGGTGTTCTCTTGCATGATCTCGATCTTTTCTTGAAAGCCGGCAGTGCGGCGTTGGCTGAGAGATAGCAGCGGGCGTGCCAGGTTTATTACTACCGCGACAAAAAACTTTATCTCATTGTTTTATATAGTTATTTTTCATGATGCTGCTGCGTGACGTTAAAAACCGATGACAAGGGCGCTACCGCATTCATATCCTTGTATATCGCCACTTATATTTTGGTCTAGCCATGAAGCACAAGCGTACGGTCGCCATCGGGTTTATCGGGTCCAAGCTGGACCGCGTTGGCAAGGGCGCCAACCGCTGGAATCACTGGCGCCCCAGTGTCGGCCTGTGCCAGCAAGAGGACCTGCAGGTCGATCGCCTGGAGCTGATCCACGACATTGACGCCCGTGACATCAGCCTGGCCGAGCGGGTATGCGCCGACATCCAGCAGATCTCGCCCACTACCGAGGTGCGCCTGCACCCCATGCCACTGAACGATCCCTGGGATTTCGAAGAAGTCTACGGCGCGCTGCACGACTTCACCGCCGGCTACACCTTCGACACCGACCGTGAGGACTATCTGGTCCACATCACCACCGGCACCCATGTGGCACAGATTTGCTGGTTCCTGCTTACCGAGGCGCGCAACCTGCCGGCGCGCCTGATCCAGACAGCCCCCAGTCGCCGCCGGGACGACACCGCTCCCGCCACCGGCACCCACACCCTGATCGATCTCGACCTGTCGCGCTACGACCGCATCGCCTCGCGCTTCGCCCACCAACGCCTGGAAGGCCTGGCCTTCCTCAAGTCCGGGATCGCCACGCGCAACAGTGCGTTCAATGCTTCCATCGAACAGATCGAGCGCGTGGCCGTGCGCTCCACCGCGCCCATGCTGCTGATCGGCCCCACCGGCGCAGGCAAATCCTTCCTCGCCCGGCGCATTTACGAACTCAAGCGCAGCCGCCACCAGGTCCAGGGGCGTTTCGTGGAAGTCAACTGCGCCACCTTGCGTGGCGATGGCGCAATGTCGGCTTTGTTCGGGCACACCAAGGGCGCCTTCACCGGCGCGCAAAACGCCCGTGACGGCCTGCTGCGCGCGGCGGATGGCGGCATGTTGTTCCTTGATGAGATCGGCGAACTGGGCCTGGATGAACAGGCGATGCTGCTCAAGGCCATCGAAGAAAAACGCTTCTACCCCATGGGTGCCGACCGTGAAGTGGCCAGCGACTTCCTGATCATCGCCGGCACCCACCGCGACCTGCGCGGGCGCGTGGCCGAAGGGCTGTTTCGCGAAGACCTGTATGCGCGCATCAACCTGTGGACCTTCGACCTGCCAGGCCTGGCAGGACGGCGTGAAGATATCGAACCCAATATCGATTTCGAACTGGAGCGCCACGCCCGCGAGCAAGGTCGTCGCGTGCGTTTCAACCTGGAGGCGCGCCGCCGCTACCTGGCGTTCGCCTGTTCCAGCGAAGCGGCATGGCTCGGCAACTTTCGCGAGCTGTCGGCGTCCATCACGCGCATGGCCACCCTGGCCGACAGCGGGCGTATCGATGAAGCCCAGGTCGAAGAGGAAATCCAGCGCCTGCGCTACGCCTGGGGGCTGACCGAAACCCATGCACTGCTGCCGGTCGATCTGGACCTGTTCGACCAGCTGCAACTCAAGGCGGTGATCGACGTGTGCCTGCAATCCGACAGCCTTTCGGACGCCGGCCGACGACTGTTCGGGGTTTCGCGCCAGGCCAAGGCACAACCCAATGACGCGGACCGCCTGCGAAAGTACCTGGCGCGCTTTGCCATTGATTGGAAGCAGTTGAAGCCTTAGGCCTGCTATACCGCCAGCTAGCGGGCAGTGAGTGGCATGTGCTGGAGATTGCCAAGACCAGGGTGGAACGCTCTATCGAGCGCATGAAACACGTTTAAACAATGTGGCAGAGGACTTGCTCCCGATAGCGGCGGGTCAGTCTGAATTTCCTTGGCTGACTCTCTGCTATCGGGGCAAGCCCCCTCCCACCTTTGGCCTCAGGCGCCGCGAAAATCGCTGGCACTCAGCCCGAACCGGCTCATTTTGTTGTACAGCCCGCCCCGCGACACGTTCAGTTGCCGGGCGGCCAGGCGGATGTTGCCGCCGGTGTTCTGGAGTGCGGCGACGATGGCGTGCATTTCGTGGCTGCTCAAGTCCTGGGCGGGTTGCGGCTCATAGGCGCGCAACGGGGTGTGCTGCTTGGTTTCCATCGGCAGATCGGCAGGCTGAATCAGCTCGCCCATCGCCAGGTTGGTCGCCCGCTCAATACTGTTTTCCAACTCCCGCACATTGCCCGGCCAGCCATAGGCCGACAGCAATGCCATCGCCTCCGGCGAAAAGCCCTGCACCGACTTACGCAACGAGCGTGCACAGCGCGCCAGGAAGTGCCGTGCCAGCAACGGAATGTCTTCGCGGCGCATGCGCAGGGGCGGCACGGTCAGGTTGAGCACGTTGAGGCGGTAGTAGAGGTCTTCGCGAAACGCGCCTTGTGCCACGGCCTGGCTGAGGTTGCGGTGGGTGGCGGCGATGATGCGCACGTCCACTTGCCGTGAGTTTTTCGCGCCGACGCGGGTGATCTCCCCCTCCTGCAAGACCCGCAACAGGCTGACCTGGGCATCGAAGGACATATCGCCGATCTCATCCAGAAAAATGGTGCCACCGTCCGCCAGCTCGAACTTGCCCGCCGAACCACCACGGGTGGCGCCGGTGAACGCGCCTTCGACATGGCCGAACAGTTCGCTTTGCACCAGGTCACGGGGGATCGCCCCGCAGTTGACCGCCACGAAAGGGCCTTTTTGGCGGTCGCTGCCGTTGTGGATGGCCTGGGCGAACAGCTCTTTGCCGGTGCCACTTTCGCCGAGGATCAGGGTGGTGGAGTCGCTGCGACTGGCGATACGCCCCAGGTGCAGGGCGTCGTGGATGGCTCGGGAGTTGCCCTGGATGGTTTCAAATGTATAGCTGGCCTGGGTGCCGATCAGGCGCCGGGTGATTTCGCGGATGCGGCGGTTTTCGCGCAGCGACACGATCACCCCGCCCTGCTCCAGCGGGCACACCGACACCAGGCAGGCGAGTTGGCCCCGGTTAGCCAGGTGGAAGGTGCAATCGAGATCGCGCATGGGCTCGCCAAGGACGTCGCTCAACTCACTACGACCCAGGTGCTGGAAAGGTCGCCCGACCAGCTCCAGCCCTACGCCGAACAACTGCCGGGCATAGCGGTTGAGCGCCTTGATGCAGCCGCGTTCGTCCAGCACCACCAGGCCTTCGTTGAGGACTTCGAGCACCGCTTGCTGCTCCTCCAGCAACGCCTGCAACGCCATCTGCCGCGACACCGCCTCGGCGGCCGCCTGCACCGTGCCGAGGGTATGGAAGTGAAACCAGCCAGGCTCGGCGGTGAGGGTCAGCATCGCCACGGTGCGGCCTTGGGCATTCCTGATCGGCGCGGCGGCGCAATGCATGCGGCGCTGGCGCAGGCCGATGCCGAAGTTTTCCTCGGCCAGCACGTACACCAGGCGGTCTTCGGCCAGGGCCAGGCCGGTGCAGTTGGTGCCTTGCACCGACTCCAGCAGGCGGCTGCCCACCGGGGTGATGTCAAGGCCACAGAAATACAGGGTGATGCCGTCGGCATCGGTGAGGTTGATATGGCCGCGTGGGTTATAGGCCAGCAAGCCGTGCATGACTTGCGCGGCGGCGGCGATCAGCACGCGGTGGGTGGCCAGGGTGGCGTTCAGCGTGTCGGCGGCGACAAAGCGGTACGCGTTGTCGGCTGGATCGATGCCGGCCTCGACGCTGCGCCGCCACGAATCCCAGATCACTTGGCGCACGGGCGCCGGGCGCTCGACCTGACCAGCCAGGCAATCGCGCCAGGCCTGCTCCAGCGCGGCCACCGGGCCGTCATTCAGCGCGGCAGGCCCGAGGGTCGTCAGGTAGTCGAGGTCTTGCACACTGAAGGCCATGCTCATTGGGTGATATCCATGTTCATGTTTTTGACATGTCAGTATAGGCATGTCATCAGAATGAACACTTTTTGTTTATAGATAATTATTAATCGTTATTTATCAACAGGTTAAAAAATGGCACACGCCTTGCTCTCACCCCTTTGCCATCAGGACCGTCCTGCGGCCAATAACAACAAGGGGTTATTTCATGAGTACACAGAACATCCGCCTGGGCTTGATCGGTGCCGGCCGCATGGGCAGCTTCCACGGCCTGACCGCCGCGCGGCATATCCCCGGTGCCAGCCTGGCAGCGATTGCCGACCCGACGCCAGGCCAGGCCGCCCGCCTCGCCGCTGAACTGGGCGTGAGCAAGGTCTACACCGACCCGCAGCAGTTGCTCGACGACCCGGACATCGATGGCGTGCTGATCGCCGCCCCCGCCCGCAGCCACGCAGAGCTGGTGATCAGCGCCGCCCGCGCCGGCAAGGGCATCTTCTGCGAAAAACCCATGGCCATCACCCTCGATGAAGCCGACCGCGCTATCGCTGCCGCGGCCGATGCGCGAGTGCCGCTGCAAGTCGGGTTCAACCGGCGCTTCGCCAAGAGCTTTCGCACCGCGCACCTCGATGTCGCCGCCGGCCGCATCGGCACCCCGCAGTTGCTGCGCTCGCTGACCCGCGACCCGGCACTGAACAACCCGGCCAAGTCACCGCAATGGGTGATCTTTCTGGAAACCCTGATCCACGACTTCGACACCCTGCGCTACCTCAACCCTGGCGCCGAGGCCGTGCAGGTCTACGTGATGGCCGACGCGCTGATCGCACCGGAATTCAAAAGCAAAGGCTTCCTCGACACCGCCGTGGTCGCGATCCGCTTCGACAACGGCGCCATCGCCACCGCCGAGGCCAACTTCCAGGCGGTGTATGGCTACGACGTGCGCGGCGAGGTGTTCGGCAGCGCCGGCATGCTCAGCATGGGCAGCCTCAACGATTCCGACCTGGTGCGCTACCTGGCCCAGGGCATCCAGGCCGACACCCAGCGCCTGGACACCGACCTGTTGCGCGACGCCTATATCGCCGAGCTCAACCACTTCGTCGACTGCCTGCGCAGCGGCGCCAAGCCCCTGGCCAGTGGCGAAGACGCGCGTGCGGCATTGGCGATTGCCCGCGCCTGCATCGAGTCATTCGAAACCGGCAAGGCGGTGGCCGTATGAGCCCCTTCAAGCTGGCCGTCAGCGCGGAGATGGTGTTTCTCGACCTGCCCTTTGTCGAGCGCGTACAGCGCATTCATGCGCTGGGCTTCAGTGCCGAAATCTGGAACTGGACAGACAAGGACATCGCCGCCCTGGTTGCTACCGGCGCCGACTTCACCTCCATGACCGGCTACATCAGCGGTACCCTCACCGACCCCGGCGGTATCCGCCAACTGCTCGACAGCGCCCGCGAATCTTTAGGGGTCGCCGAACGACTGAATTGCCCCAGCCTCAACCTGCACGGCACCGGCCTGGGTGAAGGCGGCCTGCCCGTACAACCGGTGAGCCAGACCACCGGGCGCATGTGGCTGAGCGCCTGCAAGACCCTGGAAAAAATCGCCCGCTTGGGGGAAGACGCCGGCCGTGTGTTCCTGCTGGAAAACCTCAACACAGCAGTTGACCACCCCGGCACCCCGTTCGCCCGCGCCGACGACACCCTGGCGCTGATCGAGGCCGTGGGCAGCCCGCACCTGAAGCTGAACCTGGACCTGTACCACGCGCAGATCGGCGAAGGAAATTTGATCGAACTGATCCAGCGTGCCGGCTCCCACATCGGCGAAATCCAGGTAGCCGACGTGCCGGGACGCCAGGAGCCCGGCACTGGCGAGATTCACTACCCGGCCGTCGCCAGGGCCTTGCACGCCATAGGCTACAGCGGCGTGGTCGGCCTGGAAGGCTGGGCCAGCGGCGACAGCGAGCTGGCCCTGGCGCGTTTCCGCCAGGCGTTCACCCTATAACAATAAAAGGATCACCCTTATGAATCGCTATTCGTTGTTTGCTGCCACCTTGTTGCTGCTGTTCAGCCAATGGACCTTTGCCGCCTATCGCATCGGCGTGAGCATCGCCCGGGTCGACGATAACTTCATGACCTACGTGCGCACCGGCCTGGAAGCGGCCGCCAAGCAGCAGGATGTGCAGATCCAGTTCGAAGACGCCCAGGGCGACGTGGTGCGCCAGCTTAATCAGGTCGAGGGCTTCCTCAACCAGAAGGTCGACGCGGTGATCGTACTGCCGGTGGACACCGCCGCCACCGCCAACATGACCCGTGCTGCCGTGGTGGCCAAGACGCCGCTGGTGTACGTCAACCGTCACCCGGACGAACGCACTCTGCCCAAAGGCGTGGTCACCGTGGCCTCTAACGACATCGAGGCCGGTCAGTTGCAGATGCGCTACCTGGCGGAAAAACTCGGTGGCAAGGGCAACGTGGCGATCATCATGGGCGATCTCGCACAGAACGCCACCCACGACCGCACCGAGGGCGCCAAACAGGTGCTCAAGGACTTTCCCGGTATCAAGGTGGTCGAGCAGCAAAGTGCCGAATGGCAACGCAGCAAGGGCATGGACCTGACCAGCAACTGGCTGCTGGCGGGCACGCAGTTCGATGCCATCGTGGCCAATAACGATGAAATGGCGATTGGCGCGGCCATGGCTTTGCAGCAGGCGGGAAAAACCAAGGGTGAAGTGGCGATTGTGGGTATCGATGGCTTGCCCGATGGGCTGGCAGCGATCAAGCGGGGGTTGCTGACGGCGTCGGTGTTCCAGGACCCGAAGGCCCAGGCTACCCAGGCCGTGCAGGCCGCGGTGCGAATGATCAAGGGCGAGGCGATTGAGTCGGAGGTGTGGGTGCCGTTCGAACTGATCAAGCCCGAGCAAGTGGCGGTGTTCGAGCAGCGCTACAAGTAGAGTGAAATACACAAATCCAAATGCGGGAGCGGGCTTGCTCGCGATTGCGGTGGATCAGCCAATGAATCTGTTGACTGACACTCCGCATTCGCGAGCAAGCCCGCTCCCACATTTCTTACCGCGTCAGGCCTTTAGTCCAGGTCGCTGGCGTTATGCCGCTCGGCCAATTGCTCATGGGGCTCACCGGACACCCGATTCACCCGCCGGCCGCGCTGCACCGCCGGCCGCGCTTCGATCGCGTCCGCCCAGCGCAACACGTGCGTGTACTCATGCACCGACAGGAACTCCGCCGCGCCATACAAGCGACCTTTGACCAGCCCGCCATACCACGGCCAAATCGCAATATCGGCGATGGTGTACTCATCACCCGCGATGTATTCGCTCACCGCCAGGCGTTGGTCGAGCACATCGAGCTGACGCTTGGTCTCCATGGCGAACCGGTTGATCGCATATTCCATCTTGCTCGGCGCGTAGGCATAGAAGTGTCCGAAACCACCGCCCAGATACGGCGCGCTGCCCATCTGCCAGAACAACCACGACAGGCATTCGGCGCGGGCGGCGGGTTCGGTGGGGAAGAACGCACCGAACTTCTCCGCCAGGTATTGCAGGATCGCTCCGGACTCGAACACCCGAATCGGCGCGGCGCCGCTGCGGTCCAGCAGTGCCGGGATCTTGGAGTTGGGGTTCACCCCCACGAAGCCGCTGCCGAACTGGTCGCCGTCACCGATCTTGATCAGCCAGGCATCGTATTCCGCACCGCTGTGCCCCAGGGCCAACAGTTCTTCCAGCAGGATCGTAACCTTCTGCCCGTTGGGCGTGGCCAGGGAGTACAACTGCAACGGATGCTTGCCCACCGGCAATTCTTTTTCATGGGTCGCGCCGGCCACAGGCCGGTTGATGCTGGCGAAAGTGCCGCCATTCTCGGTCTCCCAGGTCCACACTTTCGGGGGTACGTAATCGGTCATGCTGACTGCTCCAAATGTGCTTGCGTTCAACGAAGCGCTCCAGACTAAACCAAAGGTCGATGGCTCGTCACACCGTGAATGCGGCCAATCTCCAGGCTGACGTCAAAGATGCAGCGGTGCACCCACGGCCACATTGCCCGACACTGTTACCCGCAGTGCAATCAACAAGGCGGCCAACAACATCAACACACCGGCGCCCAGAAAAACCCCGCTGATGCCACTGAGACTGAACATCGCGCCCCCACCGGCCGCACCCGCCGCAATGGCCGATTGCACGGATGCCACCACCATGCCACCAGCACTTTCAGCTTGATCCGGCACGGCGCGGGCCACCCAGTTCGACCACGCCACCGGCACCCCGCCAAACGCCATGCCCCACAACGCCAGCAGCAAGGCCTGGCCTGGCAGCGAGGCCGGCAGCAACACCAGGGCCAGCGCTGCGACGCCCACCAATACCGGCATCAGCACCAAGGTGCCGCGCGGATAACGCACCAGCATCCAACCGGCCAACAGCGTGCCGACGAAGTTGGCTGCACCGAACCCCAGCAGCATCAACGCCAGCCCTTCGCTGCCCACGCCCGTGGTGCTTTCGAGGAACGGCCGGATGTAGGTGAACAGCGCGAAGTGCCCGGTGTGTACCAGCACACAGCCCAACATGCCGATGGCGATGCCCGGGCGCAGCAGCACATCCAGTACCGTGCGCAAGCGTGCGCTGCCCGTGGGGGCCAACGGTGGCAACGTGAACAGCTGGAACGCCAGCGTCACCCCGCCGACCGCTGCCGCCGCCAAAAATGCACTGCGCCAGCCATACAGGCCGCCCAGGTAGCTGCCCAACGGCACGGCAACCACCGTGCCCACGGCAATGCCACTGAAGATGATCGACAGCGCACGGGGCAGCAGCGCCGCCGGCACCAGGCGCATCGCGACCGCCGCCGCCATGCTCCAGAAGCCTCCCAGGGCTACACCCAGCAGGATGCGCATCAACAGCAGCACCGCCAGGCTGGAGGAAAACGCCACCAACAGGTTGGATGCAATCATCAGCAGGGAGAATCCCAGCAGCACCACGCGCCGGTCGATCCCACGCGTGAGGCCCGGTACCAGCAACCCGGCGAACAACGCCACCACGGCCGTCACGGTCACGGCTTGGCCGGCCAGCGCTTCCGACACGCCAAGGTCCAGCGCCATCGGCGTCAGCAGGCTGGCCGGCAGGTATTCGGCCGTCAACAAGCCGAATACCCCCATGGCCAGGGAAAACACCGCCATCCAGGCGGGCGCATCGGGCGCCACCTGGGCAGGGCGAGCGGCTTGGGCTACACAATCATTCATCACACGACATCCTCGGTAATTAGCACGACGGCCAGTCTAGGTTCGCCAACCCGGATGATCTATGATGCAAACCCTTGAGTTTTTGACTGAAACCCCGAACATGACTGCAGCAGCGCCCTTCAACCTGTCCTCCGACCTTATCGACGAACTGCTGCGCGGCATGCGCCTGCGCGGCGTGCAGTACCGACGCATCCAGGCCGGACCGACCTTCGGCATGGGCTTTGACGCCAGACCGGGGCATGCCTACTTCCACCTCCTCGCCGCAGGTACGGCCACCCTGCGCACCGATGACGGCAGCCTGTTCGAATTGTCGGCGGGCAATGCCGTGTTCATCTCCCACGGCGGTGCCCATGCGCTGCTGTCCAGTGCGGACAGGACGGTGCAGGACATCGGCGGCTTTGACACGACACCACTGGGCGAGACCGTCTGCGCCGTGGATGCATCACCGGACTCACCGCCTAGCACGTTGCTGTTCAGCGCCTGCATGGAGTTCGAACTCGGCAGTCTCCAGGGGCTCGGCAGCCTGATGCCAGCCTTGATGCTGATCGATGCCCAGGGCCAGCGTTACCCCGGCCTGATGCCAATCCTGGCGGTGATGGAGCGCGAAGTCGCCGCGGCTCGCGTCGGCTACCCCGGCATCCTCACGCGCCTGGCCGATGTGGTGGCTGCCATGATTGTGCGGGGTTGGGTGGAATGCGCCTGCGGCAATGCCTCGGGGCTGGTGGCCGCGTTGCGCGACTCACGCCTGGCGGGCGCCCTGCTCGTGCTGCACCAGCAACCCGGGCGCGATTGGAGCGTGGCCGAACTGGCCGCGCAGTGTCACACCTCCCGCTCGGTATTCGCCGAGCGCTTCCAGGCCACCCTGGGTCTCCCGCCACTGCGCTACATGACGGAACTGCGCATGCGCCTGGCCAGCCAATGGCTGACCCTGGAGCGTTTACCCATCGAAGAAGTGGCGCTGCGCCTGGGCTACACCTCCCAGGCAGCGTTCAGCCGTGCATTCAAGCGCATTACCGGCCAGCCACCGGGGGCCAGCCGGCAGAACATCAGGCGTCCTGCCTGAATGACCGCAGCCTGACCTTTGCAGGCAACATTCAGTCATTGCGCATGCCGATCCTGTGCCCTTACTCTCTGGAGCCATCACCTTGAGAGCAACGGAGGCTTCATGAAACTGATCGGCATGCTGGACTCGCCCTACGTACGCCGCGTGGCCATTTCCCTGGACCTTTACGGCGTGGATTTTGTGCATGAACCGCTGTCGGTGTTCAGCACGTTCACCGAGTTTTCCCAGATCAACCCGGTGGTCAAGGCGCCGACCCTGGTGCTGGATGACGGCACGGTGCTGATGGATTCCAGCCTGATCCTCGACTATCTGGAAACCCTGGCCCCGGCCGATAAAAAGCTGCTGCCCCCTTCCCCCGCAGGTCGTGCCCATGACCTGCATATCCTTGGCCTGGCCTTGGCGGCCTGCGAGAAAAGCGTGCAGATCGTTTACGAACACAACCTGCGCCCGGCCGAAAAGCTGCATGCGCCCTGGCTGGATCGCGTCAGCGGGCAATTGCTGGCGGCCTACTCGCTGCTGGAAAAGCAACTGCCTGACAGTCAGGAGTTGACCCAGGCTTCCCTGACAGCGGCAGTCGCCTGGTCGTTCAGCCAGTTCACCGTGGCGTCGGTGGTCAAGGCCGATGCGTTCCCCAACCTCGCACGCCACGCCGAGCGGCTGGAACAGCACCCGGCTTTCAAGCGCTACCCGATCGAATAAGCACCCTCGTTATGATGTCGGACTGGGTGTTGTGTGGGAGCGGGCTTGCTCGCGAAGGCAGCGTGTCAGTCGGCAACTTTATCAACTGACCCTGCGTATTCGCGGGCAAGCCCGCTCCCACATTTGGCCTGTGCAGCCCGGATAATTGAGCCCGACTCAGACCCACCCACCATCCACAATAAAGTTCTGCGCCGAACACATCGCCGAGGCATCAGAGGCGAGAAACAACGCCATATTGGCGATGTGCTCCGGCAGCACGCTGCCCGGCAAACACTGGCTGCGGCTGATCAGTTCCTTGGCCGCATCGTCGACCCACATCGCCAGTTGTTTTTCCGTCATCACCCAACCCGGCACCAGCGTATTCACGCGGATCCGGCTCGGCCCCAGCTCCCGAGCCAGGGCGCGGGTCATGCCGTGGGCGGCGGCCTTGCTGGCGGCGTACACCGGGTAGCCGGCGGAAGCCATCATCCAGCCGACGGAGCCGAGGTTGATGATCGCCCCGCCGCCCGCGTTTTTCATCATCGGCACCACGGCCTTGGCGGCGAAGAAGGCGTGCTTGAGGTTGACGGAGATGAGCCGGTCGAACATTTCCGAGTCGACTTCTTCCAAGCTGTGGCGTACGTCATTAGCGGCATTGTTCACCAGCACCGTGATCGGTCCCAGGGAGTGTTCGAAGCGTGTGATGGCGGCCTTGTAGGCGATCTCGTCGGTGATGTCGCAGTTCACGAATTCCACCGTGTGCCCTCGCGAACTCAGCAAAGCCGCCAGGCGTTCGCCCTGGCTTTGCGCGCGGTCGACAAAGCCGACCTTGGCGCCTTGGGCGGCAAAGGCGCGCACCATGAATTCGCCGATGCCCGAGGCACCGCCGGAGATCAGGACAGTCTTGCCTTCAAGGTCGGGATAAACGGCGTGCTGAGTCGTCATAAAAGGTTGCCTCGCTTAATTAGTCTTATTTTATTTTGCAAAAACGCGGTTTAAGGCTATAAATTCGCTGTCCAATCGACAAAATATCGCACATTAGTAGAACTATTCCACTCAAAACAACAAAAGGAAGTTCGACCATGAAGCACCCTCGTTACCTGCTTTCGGGCCTCGCCCTGTCCATGCTGGTCGCCAGCGGCGGCGCCCAGGCGGCGGGCCTTACCAGCGAACACAAACCGTTCGGTAAAACCAATGACGGCACCGCCGTCGAGCAGTACATCCTGCGTAACAGCCATGGCATGCAAGCCACGGTGATCACCTACGGCGGCGTGTTGCAGTCGCTGAAAGTGCCAGACAAACACGGCAAGCTCGACGACGTGGTGCTGGGCTTTGACGACGTGCAAGGCTATCAGAGCGGTACGGCGTTCTTCGGCGCGACCATCGGCCGTTTCGGCAACCGCCTGGCCGGCGGCGCCTTCGAACTCGACGGCAAACGCTACCAGGTGCCACTCAACGACGGCCCCAACTCGCTGCATGGCGGCGCCCAGGGCTTCGACAAGCGGGTGTGGAAAGCCACGCCGGTCAAGGCCAAGGACTCGGTCGGCGTGACCCTCACCTACCTGTCCAAGGACGGCGAAATGGGCTTCCCCGGCAACCTGAAGACCGAAGTCACCTACCGCCTCAACGACAACAACGAACTGCACATCGACTACAGCGCCACCACCGACAAACCGACGGTGCTCAACCTCACCAACCACAGCTACTTCAACCTGGCCGGCGCGGGCAATGGCGACATCCTCAAGCAGGTCGCGACCTTGCATGCCAGCCACTACACGCCGGTGAACGCGACGCTGATTCCCACCGGCGAACTGGCGCCCGTCAAAGGCACGCCGATGGACTTTCTCAAACCCACGCCGATCGGCCAGCACATCAAGGACGATCACCCGCAGCTCAAGTTCGCCGAGCCGAAACAGGGTGGGTTCGACTTCAACTGGGCGCTGGACACCCAAGGTGATGTGAAGCAGTTGGCGGCCGAGGTTCACGATCCTGCGTCCGGGCGGCGGTTGCAGCTGTTTACCACCGAGCCTGGGGTGCAGTTCTATACCAGTAACTTCCTGGATGGGTCGGTGAAGGGCAAGGCTGGGAAGACCTATCTGCACTGGAGCGGTTTTACGCTGGAGACCCAGCATTTTCCGGATGCGCCTAATCAGCCGAAGTTCGCGTCTACCCGCCTGAATCCAGGGCAGACCTACACCCAGAACACAATCTTCAAATTCACCACCGACTAAACTGTGGGAGCGGGCTTGCTCGCGAATGCGCCGTGTCAGTCAACTCATTCGGGTCTGACACTCCGTATTCGCGAGCAAGCCCGCTCCCACATTTAGTGTTCACATGGCATGACTCAGCGTTGTTTCATGCGGTCGATGACCACGGCCAGGAGCAGGATCGATCCCCGGATCACGTACTGGTAGAACGTGTCGATATTCTTCAGGTTCATCGCATTCTCGATGATCGCCAAAATCAGCACCCCGGCGATCACGTGGCGGATCATCCCTACCCCGCCGCTCAGCGATACCCCGCCGAGCACGCACGCCGAGATCACCGTCAGCTCGAAGCCCTGGCCGATCATGGGCTGGCCGGAGGTCATGCGCGAGGCCAGGATCACCCCGGCCAAGGCACCGATCACGCCATGCACGGCGAAGATCAGGATCTTGGTGCGGTCCACGTTCACCCCGGCCAGCAAGGCCGCTTCCGGGTTGCCGCCGATGGCCATGGTGTTGCGCCCATAGGTGGTGTAGTTGAGCAGCCAGCCAAAGAACAGGAAGCACAGCACAGTGATCAGGATCGGCACCGGCACACCGAGCAACTGGCCGTTGCCAAAGATAAAGAACTGATCCTGGGACACGCCCACCGCCTTGCCATTGGCGAAGATGTACGCCAGGCCACGCACGATCTGCATGGTCGCCAGGGTAGTGATCAGTGCATTGACCCGCAGCTTGGCGATCACAATGCCGTTGATCAGCCCCACCAGCAGGCCCATCAGCAAGGCGGCGCCAATGCCGAGCATGACGCTGTCGGTGTCACGCATCACGATCGCCGCCACCACGCCGGCGCAGGCAATCACCGAGCCCACTGACAGGTCGAAATGCCCCGACGCCAGGCAGAACAGCATGGTGCAGGCGGCAATGCCCACGGTGGAAATCGCCAGCCCCAGCCCGCGCATGTTCAGCGGTGAAAGGAAGTTATCGATCAGCAAGGCGCACAGCAAAAAGATGCTCACGGCGGCCAGCAGCATCGCCCAGTTGTCCAGCAGTGCGCGCAGGTCCAGGGGCTTGCGCGCGGTGGGCAGCACGTTGTGTTGAGTGGTCATAGGGGTCTCTCAGTTCGCCACGCTGCGCGGCAAGGCCAGTTGCAGCAAGTTGGATTCGGTGGCGTGCTCACGGGTCTGTTCACCCCGCAAGGCGCCTTCGCACAGCACCAGGATACGGTCGGAGATGCCCATCACTTCCATCAGGTCGCTGGACACCACGATCACCGCAATGCCCTGGGCGGCGAGGTTATGAATGATCTGGTAGATCTCGGCCTTGGCGCCGATGTCGATGCCACGGGTCGGCTCGTCCAGCAGCAAGACTTTCATCGGCATCGACAGCCAGCGGCCGAGAATGGCCTTCTGCTGATTGCCCCCGGAGAGGTACATGATCTTTTGCGCTGCGTTGGGCGTCTTGACCTTCATGGCCTGGATCTGCTGGTCGGCGTTGCGCTTTTCCCAACCGTCGCGCAGCAGCCAGCCAAACCTGGAATGAGCACCGCGAGCACTGATATTGATGTTCTCTGCCACGCTGGACAGCGGGATGATGCCTTCCTTCTTGCGGTCTTCCGGGCACAGCAATACGCCGGCAGCGATGGCGTCGCGGGGTGACTGCAGCTGCAGTGTCTGGCCGCAGAGCTGAAGGGTACCTGCGGTACTGCGGGTCAAACCGCTCAGCAGCCGAAACAGCTCCGTGCGCCCTGCCCCGACCAATCCAAACAGGCCGAGAATCTCGCCCTTGTGGACGCTCAGGCTGACCGGCTCACGCAACCCTGGACCGAGCAAACCCTCGACCTTGAGCGCGACCTCGCCCTGCTCACGCGGCCGGTAGTCGTAGATGTCCTGGATATCGCGGCCAACCATGCACGTCACCAACTGGTCGTGGGTCAGCGCGCTCATGTCGTCGAAGGTGCGCACGTAGCGGCCGTCCTTGAACACGGTCACCGCGTCGCAAATGCGAAACACCTCTTCCATGCGATGGGAGACATAGAGCACCACTTTGCCCTCATCGCGCAGGCGCGTGATGATCGCCATCAAGCGGTCGATCTCCCGCGCCGAGAGGCTGCTGGTGGGTTCGTCGAACGCAATCACGTGAGCACCACGGGACAGCGCCTTGGCGATTTCCACCAGTTGGCGCTGGCCCAGGGACAGGCGCCCGAGCTTTTCATCGGGGTCGATTTCATCCGCCAGGCCCTTGAGGCAGGCCAGTGCCTGCTGGCGCAGCAGGCCGCGGTTGACCACGCCAAAACGCGAGGGCAAGTGGCCGAGGAACAGGTTCTCGGCCACGGTCATTTCCGGCACCAGGTGCAACTCTTGGTGGATCACCGCCACGCCGCTGGCAATGCTGTCGGCGGCGTTTCGGAAAGCCATGGTCTGGTCGCCGATCTGCAGTGTGCCGCTGCTGGGAATGTAGGCGCCACCGAGGATCTTCAGCAGCGTCGACTTGCCCGCGCCGTTCTCGCCCATCAGCGCGTGCACCTGCCCTGGGTGGGCGCTGAAGCTGATGCCATCCAGCGCCTTGACCCCAGGAAAGGTTTTGCCGATGCCGTCAAACCGCAGGGCGGCAGCCGTCATTGCCACAGCCCGATCTTGGTCAGCTCTGCCTGGAAGTTCTCACGGGTGATGAGGGTCACTTCGTCCATGGCAGTGTACTTGGCAGGCTCGGTGCCCTTGGTCACCCACTCGTACATCATCAGCGCGGTGTTATAGCCCTCGATATGCGGGCTTGGCAGCATCGAGCCGAAGAAGCCGCTGCTGGGTTTCTTCAATTCGCCGATGGCGTCGGTGCCATTGATGCCAATGCCGATCACGTTGGCGGCCTTGAAGCCGGCGCTTTCGGTGGCGCGTACGCCGCCCAGTACGGTGTTGTCGTTCATGCCGCCGATGATCAGGTTTTTCGCGCCGCTGGGCAGCTTGACCAGGGCGGAGTTGGTGGCGTCCATGCTGCCGGGTACGTCGAGGGTCTTGGCGGCGGTGAACAGAATATGGTCCTTGGGGATACCCGCTTCTTCCAGGGATTTGACCGAGCCGTCGGTGCGTTTTTTACCGGTGTCGAGTTCGTTGAAGGTGTTGATCACCGCGTAGGTGTCCTTCCAGTCCCAGCCGCGCTTTTTCGCTTCGGCGGCCATCGCGGCGCCCTGCTTCTGGCCGACTTCAAAAGCCGCCATGCCCAGGTACGGCACGTCTTCCATGAAGTTGCCTTTGGCATCGACGAACCGGTCATCTACGGCAATCACTTTCAGGCCGTTGGCCTTGGCCTTGGCGACAATGGCCGGGCCGAGGGACACGTCCGGCGGGCAGATCACAAAGCCCTTGGCACCGTTGGCGGCCAGGCTGTCGATAGCCGACAGGGTCTTCTCACCATCCGGCACGGCGATCTTGATCACGGTGAAACCATGCTCCTTGCCGGCTTTTTCGGCGAAGGCCCATTCGGTCTGGAACCACGGTTCCTCAGCCTGCTTGACCAGGAAACCGATCTTCACTTCCTCAGCGGCCAGCAACAGCCCGCTCAAGCTCATGGCCGAGACCGCCACAGCGGCGCAGCACAGGGAACGCAAACCACGACGACGATTCATACGGGTGACTCCTTGTTGTTGTTTTTTAAGTCTTGGGTTTATCCGGCAAAGCGATGACAGGGTTTTCCAGGTACATCTACTTCCATGGCCAATACCGCACCGTCCCAGGGGTGATCCAAGGGGCTGGCGGCGCTGGTGATGTAGAGGGTGGTGAGGTTCGGGCCACCAAACACGCAACTGGTGGGACGGCTGACGGGCAGCTCGATAATGCGGTCGACTTCACCGTCCGGGGTCAGGCGCAACAGGCAGCTGCCGTCCCAGCGGGCGTTCCAGAGGTAGCCTTCAACGTCCATCGCCGAGCCGTCCGGCCCGCCGCGCGGGTGCGGGCCGAACCACGTCTGCGCAGAGTCGAGCTGGCCGTCTGGCCTGATAGCGTGCCGGTACAGCGTGCCGTCCAGGCTGTCGCCAAAATGCACCTGGCGGCCGTCATCACTCCACAGCAAGGTGTTGGGAATGCCCAGGCCGCTGAGCAACGGCGTGACCTGCGCATCCGCATCAATGCGAAACAGGCCGCCGGAACGCTGGGTAATGTGCAGGTCTTCACCCTGCTCGCCAATGTTGTTCTGCATGGTGCCCAGCCACAGGCGGCCTTGGGCATCGCAGCGTGCTTCGTTGCCACGGTTGCCCGCTTGCGGGTCGGCCACGCACAGCAGGGTCAGGGCTTCGGTGACGAGGTCAAGGCGATACACGCCGCTGCTCAAGGTCACCAGGGCATCGCCGCTTTCACACGGGATGAACGCCGAGACATGCTCCGGCAACTGCCACACCTGCAACTGCCCGCCCATCAGGCGCAGCGCCTGCTTGCCGGCGATATTCACCCAGTACAGTGCCTGGGTGGGCGCATCCCAGAACGGACCCTCGCCCAACTGCGCACGGTGCGGGGTAACGGCGATACACGACATGATGCCTCCTGGATTCTTATTGCTCTCAGGTGCGCGTTACAGCGGGTCGCGAGATGGCGTGCCATCCACCAGCCGCTGGATACGCAACGGGTTGGCGTTTTTCAACGCGTCGGGCAGCAGGCTATCAGGGTAGTTCTGGAAGCACACGGGGCGCAGGAAACGGTCGATGGCCAAGGTACCCACCGAGGTACCACGGGCATCCGAAGTGGCCGGGTACGGCCCGCCGTGCACCATCGAATCGCAGACTTCCACGCCGGTTGGGTAGCCATTGAGCAGGATGCGCCCGACTTTCTGTTCCAGCAGTGGCGTGAGTTCCGCGAACTGCTGCAAGTCGGCCGGCTCGCCAATGATTGTCGCCGTGAGTTGGCCGTGCAGGCCGTGCAACGCCGCGCTGAGTTGGGCCTGGTCGGCGACTTCGACAAACACCGTGGTGGGGCCGAACACTTCTTCCTGCAGCACTTCATCGCCCTCGATCAACAGGCGCACGTCAGCCTTGAACACCTGCGGTTGCGCTTGGTTGCCGGCCTGCTGGCTGCCCGCCAGGTGCTGGATGCCAGGGTGCGCCAGGAGTTTTTCCAGGCCCTTGCCATAGCTGACCAGGGTGCCGGCGTTCAGCATGGTCTGCGGTGGTTGGTCGCCGATCAGTTGGGCGACCTGCTGGGTGAACGCGGTGAAGGCTGGCGAAGCAATGCCGATCACCAGGCCGGGGTTGGTGCAGAACTGGCCGCAGCCTTGCACCACCGACGCGGTCAGGTCGCGTGCCACGGTGTCGGCCCGCGCGGTCAATGCCTGGGGCAGCACGATCACCGGATTGATGCTCGACATCTCGGCGAACACCGGGATCGGCTGCGGGCGTGCCGCCGCCATGTCACACAGTGCACGGCCACCCTTGAGCGAGCCGGTAAAGCCGACCGCCTGGATGGCCGGGTGCTTGACCAGTGCTTCACCGACGCCACCGCCAAAGATCATATTGAACACGCCGGCCGGCATCTCGGTGGCCTCGGCCGCACGGATGATCGCATCGGCGACGCGTTCCGCCGTCGCCATATGCCCGCTGTGAGCCTTGAACACCACCGGGCAGCCAGCCGCCAGCGCGGCGGCGGTGTCGCCGCCCGCAGTGGAAAACGCCAGAGGGAAGTTGCTCGCGCCAAACACGGCGACAGGCCCCAGGCCGATGCGGTACTGACGCAAATCCGGGCGTGGCAGCGGTTGACGGTCGGGCAACGCCTTGTCGATGCGCGCGCCGTAGAAATCACCGCGACGCAATACCGTGGCGAACAGGCGCATCTGGCCGCTGGTGCGCCCACGTTCACCCTTGATACGTGCAGCCGGCAGCGCGGTTTCGCGGCACACCAGCTCGACAAAATCATCCCCCAGCGCGTCCAGCTCGTCGGCCACTGCGTCGAGGAACTGCGCGCGACGCGATGCACTCAAGGCGCGGTAAGCAGGGTATGCCGCAGCGGCAGCCGTGGCGGCGGCGTCAACCTCTTGTGGTGTGGCCTGGTAGAACGCCTGGGGCAAGGCTTCGCCGGTGGTCGCGTCGAGGCTTTGCAACGTGACGCTGCCATTGGCGCTGCGCTGGCCGCCGATGTAGTTGTGGCCGAGGTACTGGGTCATGGGGATCTCCTTTAAAGGGTGATGACGTCGCCGGGCTCGAAGGCCGCCTCGCTGCTGCCGACACGGTTGACCAGCGGCGCGCCGAACTCGGCCTGGCTGATCTCGAACACATCGCCGGCCTGGGTACGTATACCGTCGGCAAATGACAGCGTGGCGGTGCCGAAAAAGTGGATGTGCACATCGCCCGGCTTGAGGAACTGGCGGTATTTGAAGTGGTGGTATTCAAGGTTTTCCAGGCTGTGGCACATATTGGCCTCGCCGCTGAGGAATTCGTTCCGCCAGATTTCCTCACCGTTACGCAAGAGACGGCTGGTGCCCGCCAGGTGCTGGGGCAACTCGCCCACGCGCAACTCCGGGCCATAGCTGCAACTGCGCAATTTGGAATGGGCCAGGTACAGGTAGTTCTTGCGTTCCATCACGTGGTCGGAGAATTCATTGCCCACTGCAAAACCGACGCGATAGGGCTTGCTGTCCGGCCCGATGACGTAGAGGCCACCGATTTCCGGTTCTTCACCGGCATCCTCGGCAAACGGTGGCACCGGGAAGGCCGCGCCGGGACGCACGACGATGCTGCCGTCGCCTTTGTAGAACCACTCGGGCTGCACGCCCGCCTGGCCAGCCGCGGGCTTGCCGCCCTCCACGCCCCATTTGAAGATGCGCATGGTGTCGGTCAGCGCGGTGTCGTCACCGGCCTGGTGCATCTTGTCACGCGCCGAGGCGCTGCCCAGGTGAGTCAGGCCGGTGCCACTGATCAGCATATGGGCCGGGTCCGGGTGGTCCAGCGGCGGCAGGATCTTCAGGTCGGCCAGCAATGTCGCGTAGTCGTAGCTGTCGCCCAGGCCCAGGCTGTCCACCTGTTGCGCCAGGCCGACGCCCGCCTCGATGGCTGCCAGGGCCAACTCACGCACGCTGCGGGCCGTGCTGACTTCGCGCAGCTTGGTGCCATCGACCACGCCGACGCGACGCTCGCCATTACGCAACTCGAACTGAACTAAACGCATGCCATTTCTCCTGGATTAAGTACGTGTGGCGCCACGGGCACTGGCGGCGAATTGGTCGGCAGGCAGCACATGCTTGCGCTCCAGCAGGTGGTAGACCACCCAAGTCAGCACCAGCCCGAACACCATCACCCCGGACAAAAAGTACAAGCCCGACGCCAGGTTGCCGGTGTATTCCTTGAGCGCGCCGATCACGAACGGGCCGATATAGCCACCGAGGTTGCCCACCGAGTTGATCAAGGCAATGCCCGCCGCCGCACTGGCACCCGCGAAGAAACGCCCCGGCAAGGTCCAGAACACCGCCGTGCAGGAAAACAGGGCAAACGCCGCCAGGCACAACGCGGCCATTTGCAGCATCGGCACACTGAGCCAGGCGCTGAAGAACAGGCCGATGGCGCCCAGTACATAAAGCACTGCGAGGTGGCCGTAGCGGTCGTTGAGGCGGTCGGAACTGCGCGGGATAATCAGCAGGCCGATGATGCCGAAGATATACGGCACGGCCGAGATAAAGCCGGTGACCAGGTCAGTGCCGCCGAACTGTTTGATCAGGGTCGGCAGCCACAGGCCCAGGCCGTAGATGCTCAGGGTCACCGGCAAGTAGAACAGCGCCAGCAACAACACGCGTTTGTCTTTCAACGCATGCAGCGGGTTGCCATGGCGGGTCTGCCCGTAGGCTTGCAGGTCTTTGGCGAGTTCGCCGGTGAGCCAGGCCTTTTCGTCGTCGCTCATCCAGGTGACCTGCTTGGGGCCGTCCGGCAAATAGCGCAGCACGGGCCAGGTCAGCAGGATCGCCGGGGTGCCGATCACGATGAACAGCCACTGCCAGCCGTGCAGGCCAAGGATGCCGTCCATGCCCAGCAAACCACCGGACACCGGGCCGGTGATCATCATCGCGATGGGTTGCGAGAGGATAAACAGCCCAAGGATCTTGCCGCGATGGCGCACCGGGAACCATTGGGTGATGTAGTACAGCACGCCCGGAAAGAACCCCGCCTCCGCCGCGCCGAGCAAAAAGCGCATGACATAGAAGCTGTGCGGCCCTTGCACGAACGCCATGCCGATGGTGATGGCGCCCCAGGTGATCATGATGCGTGCAAACCAACGCCGCGCGCCGAAGCGGTCGAGCATCAGGTTGCTGGGGATCTCGAACAGGAAGTAGCCAATGAAGAACAACCCCGCACCCAGGCCATAGGCGGCGTCGCCGATGCCGACGTCAGCGCCCATGTGCAACTTGGCGAAGCCCACGGCGGAGCGGTCCACGTAGGCGATCAGGTACAGCAGGATCAGGAAGGGAATCAGTTTCAGCGTGATGCGCCGAATAAGCCGCAGTTCCTGGCTCATGGGGTCGATCTCCGATTGTTGTTTTTATAGAAGCTCGGGGGACGCCTCTCGCGAAAATCCGCCAGGGCCATACCTCAGTGAAGACCGACTATATAGTATGACTATTTGCAAAACAACTCTTCCAAAGCATCGATTTTGCGCTTATGTTTAAGCACGCATAGAACATATAGTCATACAATAAGAGAATCGATCATGCCTGATAAAAAGCCCGGCCTACGCTCTGCCCAGTGGTTTGGTACCGCCGACAAGAACGGCTTCATGTACCGCAGCTGGATGAAGAACCAGGGCATTGCCGACCATCAGTTCCATGGCAAGCCGATCATCGGCATCTGCAATACCTGGTCGGAGCTGACCCCGTGCAACGCGCATTTCCGCCAGATTGCCGAGCACGTCAAACGCGGCGTGATCGAGGCCGGTGGCTTCCCGGTGGAATTCCCGGTGTTCTCCAACGGCGAGTCGAACCTGCGCCCTACCGCGATGCTGACCCGCAACCTGGCAAGCATGGACGTGGAAGAGGCGATTCGTGGCAACCCGATTGACGGCGTGGTGTTGCTGACTGGCTGCGACAAGACCACCCCCGCGCTGCTGATGGGCGCGGCCAGCTGCGACGTGCCGGCCATCGTCGTGACCGGCGGGCCGATGCTCAACGGCAAGCACAAGGGCCAGGACATTGGCTCGGGCACGGTGGTGTGGCAGCTCAGCGAGCAGGTCAAGGCTGGCACCATCACGCTGGATGATTTCCTCGCGGCCGAGGGCGGCATGTCGCGTTCGGCAGGCACCTGCAACACCATGGGCACCGCCTCGACCATGGCGTGCATGGCCGAGGCATTGGGCACTTCCCTGCCCCACAACGCCGCGATCCCGGCAGTGGATGCGCGGCGCTATGTGCTGGCGCATATGTCGGGCATGCGTGCGGTCGAGATGGTGCGCGAAGACTTGAAGCTGTCGAAGATTCTCACCAAGGAAGCGTTCGAAAACGCGATCCGTGTGAATGCGGCCATCGGCGGTTCGACCAACGCGGTGATCCACCTCAAAGCCATCGCCGGGCGCATCGGCGTCGAACTCGACCTGGATGACTGGACCCGCATTGGCCGTGGCATGCCGACCATTGTCGACCTGCAACCCTCGGGGCGCTTCCTGATGGAAGAGTTCTACTACGCCGGTGGCCTGCCCGCCGTGCTGCGCCGTCTCGGTGAAGCCAACCTGATCCCGCACCCGAACGCCCTGACCGTGAACGGCAAGTCCCTGGGCGAGAACACCCAGGACTCGCCGATCTATGGCCAGGACGAGGTGATCCGCACCCTCGACAACCCAATCCGCGCCGACGGCGGCATTTGTGTATTGCGCGGCAACCTGGCGCCGCTGGGTGCGGTTCTCAAGCCGTCAGCCGCCAGCCCGGCACTGATGCAGCACCGAGGCCGCGCAGTGGTGTTCGAGAACTTCGACATGTACAAGGCGCGCATCAACGACCCGGAGCTGGACGTCGACGCCAACTCGATCCTGGTCATGAAAAACTGCGGCCCCAAGGGTTACCCAGGCATGGCCGAAGTCGGCAACATGGGCTTGCCCGCCAAGCTGTTGGCCCAGGGCGTGACGGACATGGTGCGGATTTCCGATGCACGCATGAGCGGCACCGCGTACGGCACGGTGGTGTTGCATGTGGCGCCGGAAGCCGCTGCCGGCGGGCCGTTGGCCACGGTGCAGGAAGGTGACTGGATCGAACTGGACTGCGCCAACGGCCGCCTGCACCTGGACATTCCCGACGCAGAGCTGGCAGCACGCATGGCTGACCTGGCGCCCCCACAGAACCTCATTGTCGGCGGCTATCGCCAGCTGTACATCGACCATGTGCTGCAGGCCGACCAGGGCTGCGACTTTGACTTCCTGGTGGGCTGCCGAGGGGCTGAAGTCCCCCGGCATTCCCACTAATTGGGATGCTATGATGCTGCGAATTCAAGCCAGAGCCTCCCCGTAGTCATGGATCACCAGCCGCCCAAGCCGCGCAAGAGCCAGCATGCCCAGATCGTTCAGGACTTGGGCATGCACATCGTTTCCGGTCGCTTCAAGCCTGAAGAACGGCTGCCCATGGAGGCCACGCTCTGCGAGGAGTACCAGGTCAGCCGCTCGGTGTTGCGTGAGGCTACCCGCGTGCTCAGTGCCAAGGGCCTGGTGTATTCCAAGCCACGGGTGGGCGCGGTGGTGCGGCCTCGGTTGAAATGGCACCTGCTCGACCCGGACGTGCTGTCCTGGTTGATGCAGTCCACGCCCCACAGCGAATTCTTCAACACCCTGGCCGGGGTGCGGCGCATCCTCGAACCGGAGATCGCCGCCATGGCCGCGACCACCGCCACCGATGAAGACATCGCGACCATCGAACAAGCCTACCTGGGCATGGAAACCGCGCAGACCCACGAACAGCTGCTACAGGCCGACCTGGACTTCCACCGCGCCATTGCCGACGCCACCCGCAACGACCTGCTGGCCTACATGTGCAACATGCTGTCGCTGCCGTTGCGTGAGTCGATCAACATCACTAACCGCCGCCCGGACATCCAGGGCCTGAGCCTGCCCCGGCACAAGGCGATCCTCACCGCAATCCAGAACCGCGACGCCCTGGGCGCGCGGCACGCGTCGCTGGTGCAATTGGATGACACGCGGGTGGCGCTGGATACGGTGATGAATGTGCTCACGCCGCTCTGAGCGCCAGGCCAAAACCACGCGCTATCAGGTGAACACCGATTCAAAATGTGGGAGCGGGCTTGCTCACGAATGCAGGGTGTCAGTCACTGAATGTATTGGCTGACACACCGCATTCGCGAGCAAGCCCGCTCCCACAGGTTTACCCGAGTACGCCTTATAGGGTGTAGGCGATCCCCACCTGAACGGTGCGGGGTTCGCCTGGGTAGGCATACACGTTGCCGAACGCTCCCTCTTCATACTCGCGATTGAACAGGTTTTTCACGTCCAGGTTCAGCCGTACCTTGTCGTTGACCTTGTAGTAGCCGAGCAGGTCGACCACGGTGTAGGCGTCCATCGAGAATGCCGTGTTCGACGTCTGCCCGGCGCGCTCATCCACGTATTTAGCGCCGGCCCCCAAGCCCAGGCCTTTCAGCGTGCCGTCCTGGAATTCATAGACGTTGAGCAAGCTGAAGCTGTTGCGCGGGATGTTCAGCAAGCGCGTGCCAGTGCGCAGGGTGTTGTCCTTGGTGACTTCGGCGTCGACGTAGGCATACCCACCGATCACGCGCCACTCGGGGGTGATGTTGCCTGCCACATTCAGGTCCAATCCGCGGCTGCGTACCTGGCCGGCGGCGACGCTGAAGGTGGAGTCCAGGGGGTCGGTGGTGAGCACGTTTTTCTTCTCGATCTGGTAGATCGCTGCGTCGACGCTCAACTGGCGATCGAGGGCTTCCCACTTGATACCCATCTCATAGGACTTGCCTTTCTCCGGCTCAAAACCGCCGCCCTGGCGGCTGGCACCAGTGTTGGGCTTGAACGAGCGCGCGGCGTCGGCGTACACCGCGACGGTGTCGGTGAGGTCGTAAATCACGCCAACGCGGGGGGTGACTGCATTGTCGCTGGCTTCCCAGCTTTTACCGCCTGGTACGTAAGTGTGGTAGTCGTGTTCGAAGCGTTCGAAGCGTGCGCCGGCCAGCACTTTGAGGCGTTCGGTGAGGGCCACCTGGTCCTGGACGAACGCGGCGTAGGTCTTGAGGTTTTCCTTGTCATGGGTCGGCGTGCGCGTGAGCGCCGGGCGCGCCTGGCCGTAGACCGGGTTGAAGATGTCGATGGCATAAGCGCCCACCGCGCCGCTGGAGCGCTGGATGATCGACTTGTAATCGTAGTCTTCGAACTCGACGCCGGTGAGCAGGGTGTGATCGAAGCCGGCCGTGGAAAAATGCCCGGTGAGGTTGAGCTGGGTATCTTTGTCGGTCCACTCCAGCTTGCGGTAGTTGAAGTTGCGACCCAGGGTGCGGCCGTCAGCAGCCAGGCCGTTGGCTTCGATGGCGTTACCTTGCAGGGTGCCGTCCAGCCATTGGAAACCGCCGCCCAGGGTCCAGTTGTCATTGAGCAGGTGTTCGAAACGCAGCTGGGCCATGCTGTTGTCATTGTGCAATTTGCCGACGTCTTTGTCGCCCCAGAAGGTGTCGCGCGACGGCGTACCCTTTTGATTCGGGTAACGTGTCAGGCCACGGTCCAGCGGGTGATTATTGCGCATGAAATCACCTTCGAAGATCACCTTGGTGGCATCGGTGGCTTGCCAGGTGATGACCGGGGTCACGCCGTAGCGTTCGGTTTCCACATGATCACGGAAGGTGTCGCCGCCCTCGCCCACCACGTTCAGGCGATAGGCCAGGCGGCCCTGTTCGTCCAAAGGGCCCGATGCGTCGAGTGTGGCGCGCTGCATGCCCTGGTCATCCAGCTGGCTGCCGAGGGTCACGGTCGGCTCGGCCAATGGCTGCTTGGACACCACGTTGAAGGTACCGCCAGGATCGCCCCGGCCATAGAGCATGGTTGCCGGGCCGCGCAGGACTTCCAGACGTTCAATGGTGTTGGCGTCGGGCATGTTCGGATAGCCGCGGTTGATCGGGAAACCATTGCGGTAGAACTCGCCCGTGGTAAAGCCGCGCACAGTGAAGGTGGTGAGCCCTTGCCCGCCGAAGTTGTTGGCACGGCCAACGCCGCCGGCATAGTCCAGGGCGTCTTGCAGGCGGGTGGCGCCGATGTCCTCGACCACCGCCTTGGACACCACACTGATGGACTGCGGGGTTTCGTGGATCGAGGTGTCGGTGCGCGTCGCACTAGCCGAGCGGGTGGCGTGGTAGCCCTGCACCGGTCCCTGGGCGGTTTCATAATCGGCAGTGCCGGTGATGCTGGTGGCTTGCAGCTCGATCGTGGCTCTTTCAACCGGCTCGAGCTGCGCCCAGCTCAAAGGGGAAAACGCTTGAAGCACACACACGGAAACCAGGGTACGACGCATGAGATGAACCTAGTGAAAGAGCCAGATGGAGCGGCATATCTGCCAATTTTTGTGCGGCGCAGGGTATACCAACTTTCACACCATTGATATGCATTCTCATTTGTCATGTTCAAATTTGTGCAAGCGTGCGCACGGTGGCGGCTAAGCTCAGGGTTCAGCCGGAGGATCCAGCCATGTGCGGACGACTTTCGCAGTACCGCGGCATTCATGATTTTGTGGCGGCCTTGAGCATGCCCAATGCCCTCGCCGATTCGGCGGGCGATCAGGCCCGCTACAACGTCGCGCCCTCCACCCTGGTGACGCTGCTGCATCTGGACAACGAGGTGCTGCACGCCGACCGCGTGCGCTGGGGCTGGCGGCCGCATTGGGCCAAGGACCGAGCAGCGCCGATCAACGCCCGCGCCGAAAAAGTCGCCCACGGTGCGTTCTTCCGGGCGATCTGGCCACACCGTGCGATAACGCCGGTGGACAACTGGTTTGAATGGGTGGATGAAGGCGGCCCGAAAAAGCAGCCTTACCTGATACGGCGAAGGGACGGCGCGCCCGTGCTGTGCGCCGCCATCGGCCAGCTACCCGACGCCGATGAAGGCGCGGGCGAGCACGATGGGTTTGTGATCATCACCGCCGACAGCGCCGGCGGCATGGTCGACATCCACGACCGCCGGCCGGTGGTGCTCAACCCGGCACTGGCGCGTGAATGGCTGGACCCGGCGACAACCAAGGGCCGGGCCGAGCAGATGGTGCTGTTCCAGGGAGAACCTTGCGATGTGTTCGAATGGTTCAGGGTGGACACGGCGGTAGGCAATACGCGCAATGATGGGCCCGGTTTGCTTGAGCCCGTCGGCGATCAACCTCAGCGATAGCGTTCCAACCAATGCGCGTAAGGCGCAGGCAAGGTCCACGACGACTTCTCAACCCCCAGTTCCTTGGCTGCAAAGTACGCCCAATGCGGGTCTGCCAGGTGTGCACGGCCCACTGATACCAGGTCCAGATGCCCGGCCTGCAACGCGCCTTCGGCCAGTTGCGGGGTGCCAAAGCCCCAGGCCGAAGTCACCGGGATACCGGCTTCACGACGCACACGCTCAGCAATCGGCCCCATGAATGCCGGGCCCCACGGGATGTTGGTGTCAGGGATGGTGAACCCGACGCTGACGCTCAGCAGGTCCAGGCCACCGGCTTTGAAACGACGGGCCAGTTCGATGGATTCGGTGAGGGTCTGCTCGTCGCGGCCATCGTATTCGATCACGCCGAAACGCGCGGTGAGCGGCAGGTTTTCCGGCCAGACTTCACGCACGGCGGCCAGGGTTTCCAGGAGGAAACGGCTGCGGTTGTCGAAGCTGCCACCGTAGGCGTCGGTGCGCTGGTTGGAGTGTTCGGAGAAGAAGCTCTGGCCCAGGTAACCGTGGGCGAAGTGCAGCTCGATCCATTCGAAACCGGCGTCGCGGGCACGGCGGGCAGCGTCGACGAAGTCCTGGCGCACCCGGGCGATGTCGTCCAGGGTCATCGCGCGCGGCACCTGCGGCAGGTTGGCACCGAAGGCGATGGCCGAGGGGGCGATGGTTTCCCAGCTGCGGGCATCGGAGGCGGCGATATGGTCGTCACCTTCCCACGGGCGGTTGGCGCTGGCCTTGCGACCGGCGTGGCCGATCTGGATGCCCGGCACCGAGCCGGCAGCCTTGATAGCCTTGACCATCGGCACGAAGGCCTCGGCGTGCGCATCGCTCCAGAGGCCGGCGCAGCCCGGGGTGATGCGGCCTTCCGGCGCGACGGCGGTGGCTTCGACCACCACCAGACCGGCACCGCCACGGGCCATGCTGGCCAGGTGCACCAGGTGCCAGTCATTGACGATGCCATCTTCGGCCATGTACTGGCACATCGGCGGGATAGCGATGCGATTGCGCAGGGTGACGTCTTTGAGGGTGAACGGTTCGAACAAAGCGGACATGGAGAACTCCAGGAGCGAGTGAGTGATTCGATAGTTCGATGGTAATCGAACTATGGTATTCAACGATACCCCCCTGTTATGATTCATTTCATGCGAGCCTTTAAACACCCTCCCCTTGAAGACCTGACCCTCGAACGCCTGCTGTACGCGTTGAGTGATCCGGTGCGCCTCGACATCGTACGCTGCCTGGCGGGTGTGCCCGAGGCCACCTGTGGCGAACTGGACGGCGGACGGCCCAAGTCAAGCATGTCCCATCACTTTCGCGTGTTGCGCGACGCCGGGCTGGTGCACACCCGCAGCGTGGGGACCACTCATCTGAATTCGTTGCGTGCCGAGGTGCTTGAGGAACGCTTTCCCGGTTTACTCGGGTGCATCCTCGCGCAGCACTGAGCCAGGATCAGGCTGGCGGATCACCCTCCCCCTGCACAGCATCACGGCTCGGCGCACCGCCGAATTTGAGTGCACCAATCCGCCCTTGCAGCTGGTCGACAAATTGCTGCGCCTCCAACCGTGTGTTGAACATCATGCTCAGGTCACCCAGGCGCAGCAGGCAACCCTTGGGTGAATCCACGTCTTCCAACTCAATCTTCATACGTCCTCGCTGATTTAATTGGCACAGGCAGGCGTGGTCGCAGAGGCTCGCCATCCAGGTACACGCAGTCCTTGCCATTGCGCTTGGCTGCGTAAAGGTTTCTGTCAGCACATTTGAGTACCGTCGACAGGTCGGCACCCGCCGAAAAGCGCGCCATGCCCGCACTGCATGTGTAGTGGTGCGGCGGCGCGACACTGCACCGGATTGCCTGCAGCAGGCACAGGGCAAACTCGCTGGCGACGTCTGGGTCATCCCCCACCACCAGGACGCCGAACTCTTCGCCGCCGATTCGACCGAAGCTGTGGCTACCCTTTGTGGACTTCAGGCAAGCGGCCATGGCGCAAAGGATCTTGTCGCCAATGTCGTGACCGAATTGGTCATTCTTCAACTTGAAACTGTCGATATCCAGCATCATGAAATGACCGCTTTGCCCTGTTTCGATCAGTTTTTCGAAATTTTCCATAAAGGCGCGCCGGTTCAATATGGAGGTCAAATAATCGGTTTCCGCCAATTCGCGAAACTCACTTTCAACCAACAACACAGAACGCAGGTTTTTCAAGTAAGAAAAGTTCAGGTTAAAACCGAGCAGCACTGAAGACACACAAAATATCAACAGATACATCTCCAGCCCACCCGGCAAGCCTGTTTCAATCACCGCCCACATTACCCACCAGATTAATAGCGCACTGAATAAGTAATCATGAACGCTCACAAACAGGATGGAACTACTGATCACCAATGTTACGGTCAGCGGCAGTGACAATATGCGCAACTCGGGATTGGATCGAATAACATATGCGAAGCCGACCGACAGCACCACAATATAAACAACACCCAGTGCACGCCACATGAGAAAGTTAACGACAGCACGGTGCAACCTGTAAACCGCAAGCAACGTGAGTGTGCAGAGTGCAGCGTAAAAACCAAACACTTCCAGGGGATTAATCAACAGCACCGCCAACCACGCGACGATGCCGATCAACTGCGCTTGCGCCACCGCGGGTGACAGCAACCGCTGCATCCTCGGTCTAAGCTTTAAACTGGCCGGCATCCTGACACTCCCTGCGCATAAGCTGCCTAACTGTTGTGGATCTGGCTCAGTTCAACACTGTGCAGACCAGACGCAAACGTAAACGCCATGAACCTTCGCACCAGGCTAATAAACGGCGGCAGCACCTCCAGCTGGGTCTTGGAATGAATTTTGAAATAGCCCTTGTCGGCGCCCTCCTGTACCAGGCGGATCACATGGGTTTTGGACACGGAAAGCTGCTGTGCCAGCGCCAGGTAAGAAGACGATCTGAAACTTGCGCCATTGCTGCCCTGCCCGCAGGCGTCGTTATAAATAGCCAGCATCAGCATGTGGCCGCCGTCGCGCTTGACCAGCCAATAGCACTCAGGCAACAGCACATCAATTGCCAGCTTATTGTTCAGCAGCATCGCATAGCCTTTGAAGTAGAGGGCCAGGAATGCCCGATCATCCAGTTCGCGCAATTGCGTGAACACCGCTCGTTCAGGGCACATCACCGCCAAGGGGTCGGTGATGGACGTCATCATCACCCTCACCTCTCGGCACGCCTGCGTTGATGGCGTGAAGGTCCGGAAGCGGCTGTCTTCCGGATTCACCCTGACGTGCATGAAGCCCAGCGCCCTGAAGAGCAGGAAAATGGATTCGAGGCTGTTTCTCGAACAGAACCCCTGTGCAACGCAGAAGGCTTTGACTTCACACAACAACGGCATCGGCTTGGAAAAGTATTCGCTCAACAAGGCGAAAGACACCATCAAACGGCTGTACTTAAGCGCACTTTTATAGAAAAACGGTCTTTTCGAATAGTTATCGAGCAACACCGCGTAGTGCGCCCGAATGCTCGATTCAAAATCCACATGCCGCTCAAATGCCTGCGCGGAATGATCGATTGCCAACTTCAACGACCTGACACACATGAGATAGAGCCCTGATCAAACAACTTCAATTCACTGATCTTGGCCGCAGGTTCTCTGCGCCCAGGTCTCACAACAACTCACGTCGTAAACGCTGCCAGTGCTGGCGTTTTGCCCGTACGCAATGTATCGCGATTACTTCACATGACATCATGGCTACCAAAATTGTTCCAAAATCTTCCTCACCATGACATCTATATGTCCGTCCGCACTCTTGTGACATTTGCTTACATCTAATCCCAACCCTACCAAATATGGTCTTAAGCGCCACCATATAAATACGCTAGGGTCTCGCAACTGCTCAACTAACAAGAAGTTAGCTTGCAGACGCAGCGTCGTAGCAAATAACTAACTCGTCGCCATCAAGGCCTACGTTTCGAGCGGATTAAACCCATGAAACTTTCGACGAAACTCGGCATTGAGGTGGTCAGTGCCATTGATAAAAACACAGTACTCGCCCGAATGAGAAACCGTCATGAATAGCTCGATCAACCTGTTTGCCGACACTATTGAAACCAAAATCAACCAAATCGTGGAAAACGCGCGCGTTTTGCAGCAACACGGGCATGAAGTCATGGCGGGCAACGTCATTGAACAAGCGCATGTCGTGCTGGCAGCGCTTGAGGTGCTGCGCCAGAAAGAGATCGACATTCGCGGCACTTAAACGATTCAGGCGCCAGGCGAACCTTTGCCGTTAACCCGCGTCCGAGCTTAAGCACTGTTGCTTACCGCTCGCGAGGTTCTCGTTTGAAAGCCGCCATCATCAAAAAGTACCGCCTGATCATAAAGACCATGGGCTACGTGGGTTGGGCGCTGTTCTGGCTGTTGTTGTGGGACGTCGCCGTCACCGTGGACTTCATGCTGTTCCTCACCTACAAAATCAATCTGCCGCTGATGCCCCTGACCCTGCTGGGTTCGGCGCTGGTGGTGCTGATCAGTTTTCGTAACAGCAGCGCCTACAACCGCTGGTGGGAAGCCCGTACCCTGTGGGGCGCGATGGTCAACAACTCGCGCAGTTTTGCGCGCCAGGTGCTGACCCTGCTGGACGATCCCGACGACGAAGTGAACCCGGTCAAGGCCACCCTGCTGCGCCGCCATGTGGCCTATGTGAATTGCCTGGCCGCGCACCTCAAGGGCCAACCGTGCCCCGAAGAAGTCCGCGCGTTTATCCCCGGCGATGAGTTTGCGCGTAACGGCGCCACCAACAACTTTGCCAACGATATCCTCACCGGTTCAGCAGCGTTGCTGGCACGGGAGTACAAGGTCGGTCACCTCGACAGCATTCGCCTGGCACGGCTGGAGTCGACCCTGGTGGATTTGTCCAACGCCCAAGGCGGCATGGAACGGATTGCCAACACCCCACTGCCCTACCCCTACGTGTATTTCCCGCGCCTGTTTATCTCGCTGTTCTGCCTGATCGTACCGGTGGGCCTGGTGGAGTCCCTGGGTTGGTTCACCCCGCTGGCCTCGACGGTGGTGGGCTTCATGCTGCTGGCCATCGAGCGCATCGGCACCGACCTGCAAAGCCCGTTCAACTCCAGCGAACACCAGATCCAGATGGACACCATCTGCGAAACCATCGAGAAAAACCTGCAGTCGATGCAGCGTGATGCGCTGGGTGGCGAGCGCATCGGTTAAACCCTCCCTTCGGCCTCAAGTGCGTGCTCCCTCAGTCGATATACAGGGAGTACGCATGGGCCACACCCCTCTCATAACAACACATGCGACGCTCGACGCTACTGTTTTCTCCTTGCCAAAATTATAAATACCCGCGGGTGAAGTCATGAATATCAAGCAAAAGCTGACCTGGGCATTTGCGGCCATCGCGTGCGTGCCGGTTATCCTGGTGGCCGTGCTGGTCGTGTTGAATCTGCGCGAGGGGGCCCAGGCCAATTTCCTCGACAGCAGTGGCCGCGAGATCCGCCAGATCGACAATGGCATGAAGCAGTTCTTCGATGGCATCAGCCAAAACGTCGACTATGTGGCCAAGGACCCGCGCGTTGTCGCGGCCAAGGACCTCAAGAGCTACGCCGGCGCCGACGCCGCACAAATCCCTCTCACGCCGACCAACACGGCGCTGCTGGAGATTTTCGACCAGTTCGCCAAAAGTCATCCGAGCACCGCCTACCTGTCCCTGGGCTTGAAGGACGGCGGCTACGCCAGTTGGCCCGACGATACCAAACTGAACAATTACGACCCGCGCGTCCGCCCCTGGTACCAGGCAGCCATCGCCGCGCCGGGTAAAACCGTGCGCACCGGCGCCTACTATTGGGCGCCGGACGATGTGACGCTGATCGGCACCGTACACACCGTCGCCGACGCCACCGGGAATATCCTCGGCGTGGTCGGCCTGGACGTGTCGCTCAAGCAACTCACCGAACTGGTGCGCAACATCAAGCTGGGCGACAGCGGCTACCTGATGCTGGTGGAAGGCAACGGCAACGTGCTGGTCGACCCCAGCGATGCCAAGCACAACTTCAAGCCCCTGGCCGACCTGGGCCCCAACTACGCCGAACTGGCCAAGCGCGGCGACGGCGTAAGCCAGATCGACATCAATGGCGTGGCCTACATGGCCAACATGGTCAGCTCCAAAGACCTCGGCTGGCGCTTTATCGGCCTGATCAAGCGCGACGAAGTGATGGCCGGCGCCACCCGCCTCACCTGGTTGATCGCGGCCATTGCAGCAGTGTTGGCCCTGGTATTCGCGATTGTCGGCGCCAGCTTTGCCAGCGTCATCGTGCGCCCGATCCGCGGCGTGGCCGACGGCCTGCAAGAAATCGCCGAAGGTGAAGGCGACCTGACGCGCCAGCTCAAGGTGCAAGGCAAGGACGAAACCGCCAGCCTGGCCGGTTGGTTCAACCAGTTCCTGAGCATGATCGCCCAGTTGGTGCAGCGCATCGGCAACGCCTCGTCCGACCTGCAGACCGCCGCCGCCGACACCAGTGAAGTGGCCCACAACATGAACCAGGCTGCCGGCCGCCAGCGCGAAGCCGTGGAACTGGTGAGCACCGCGTTCAATGAAATGGTGGCCACCGCCAACGAAGTCGCACGCTCCTGCAGCGCCGCCGCCACCAGTGCAGACGAAGGCTACCGCGACGTGCACGACGGCCAGCAGCACATCGGTGAGGCCACCGGCAGCGTGCTCAAGCTCAGCGAAGACCTGCAACGCTCCACCCAGACCATGCAGCAACTGGAGCAGGACAGTAAAAACATCAATACCATCCTCGACACCATCCGCTCGATTGCCGAGCAGACCAACCTGTTGGCGCTCAACGCGGCGATCGAGGCCGCGCGCGCCGGCGACCAGGGCCGAGGCTTTGCGGTGGTCGCCGACGAAGTCCGCGCCCTCGCCCGCCGCACTGCGGACTCCACCGGCGAGATCGACAGCCTGCTCGGCAACCTCGCCCGCCGCACCCAGGAAGTGACCCAGCAGATGCAAGGCAGCCTGTTGGTGTCTCACACCAGCGTGGAACGTATCCAACAGGCCCGCGACAGCTTCGACAAGATCCGCGGCTCGGTGGACTCGATCCGCGACCAGAACACCCAGATCGCCACCGCCGCCGAAGAACAACACCAGGTGGCCGAAGAGATCAACCGGCACATCGCGCAGATCCATGCCGATGCACAACTGGTGGAAGGCTTCGCCCACTCGGCGCAGACCGGATCAGGGCGACTGACGGATATTTCGGGTCAGCTCAAGGGGTTGGTGGGGCGGTTCAAGTTCTAACAGGCCGGCGAGTTCGCAGAGCAACAGGTTATCGCGAGCGGACTTGCTGTAGTGAGCGGGCTTGCCCCGCGCTGGGCTGCGAAGCAGCCCCCTATAAGGCCACCGAGTTAATCCAGGTAGATCTCGGTGTCCGGATTGGGGGCTGCTTCGCAGCCCAGCGCGGGGCAAGCCCGCTCACTACACGTTGCGTGCGCCTTTAAGTATCACATCAGATCCTGGGCGACATTTAGCCACACGCCATCATCGCAGCACCTGTAATAGTCTATTGCAGGACTCTAATGTACTAACCAGTTACTTATCTTGCTAAAATCGCGTCTTTGCCCTCTCACATTCGAGTCCTTTCGACATGAAACGAGCATCGCGCGCCGCTGGCGCCTCTAGATTATTACTGCTGGGCCTGGGCGTGATCATCGCCCTGCTCGGCCTTGCGCTGGCCATTGGCGGCGTCAAACTGGTCAGCCTGGGAGGCTCCTGGTACTTCCTGATCGGCGGCGCGGTCATGGCGATCGCCGGGCTGTTGATTGCCGCTCGCAAGCCGGCGGGTGCCTGGCTGTTCGCGGCCTTCCTGGTCGGCACGGCCATCTGGGCGGTGGCGGATGTGGGCCTGGTGTTCTGGCCCTTGTTCTCCCGCGTGTTCATGTTCGCGGCCATCGGCATGGTGGTGGCACTGGTTTACCCATGGCTCGTCAATCGGCCTGCACGCGGCGCCTATGCCGTGGCGGCGGTATTGGCGGTGGGCGTGGCAGTGGCGGCAGGCAATATGTTTGTCGCTCACCCAAGCGTCGCACCGACCGGTGCCGGCCCTGGCATCACGCCGGTGGCTGCAGCGGATGCGCAGAAAGACTGGGCGCACTACGGCAACACCGAAGGTGGCAGCCGCTTTGCCGCGCTGGACCAGATCAACCGTGACACGGTCAACAAGCTCAAAGTGGCCTGGACCTATCACACCGGTGATGTAGCCATCAGCGACGGCAACGGTGCCGAAGACCAACTGACGCCCCTGCAGATCGGCAACAAAGTGTTCATCTGCACGCCGCACAACAACCTGATCGCCCTGGACGCCGACACCGGCAAAGAGCTGTGGAAGAACGAGGTCAACGCCAAATCGGCGGTGTGGCAGCGTTGCCGTGGCATGGCCTACTTCGACGCCACCGCGCCAGTTGCCCAGCCGACCCAGCCCAACAGCTCGCCGATCATTGCCGCCAGCGTTCCCGCCGGTGCGCAGTGCCAGCGTCGCTTGCTGACCAACACCATCGATGCACGCCTGATCGCCGTGGACGCCGACACCGGCAAGTTCTGCGAAGACTTCGGCACCCATGGCCAGGTGGACCTGAAAGCCGGCCTGGGTAACGTGCCGGACAGCTACTACCAACTGTCCTCGGCACCGCTGATGGCCGGCACCACCGTGGTGGTGGGCGGCCGCGTGGCCGACAACGTCCAGACCGACATGCCCGGCGGCGTGATCCGTGGCTTCGACGTGATCACCGGCCAGATGCGCTGGGCTTTCGACCCGGGCAACCCGGAAGACAAAAAAGCCCCGGCCGACGGCAGCACCTATGTGCGCAGCACCCCGAACAGCTGGGCGCCGATGTCCTATGACCCGCTGATGAACACCGTGTTCTTGCCGATGGGCAGCTCGTCCACCGACATCTACGGCGTGGAACGCACCCAGCTCAACCACAAATACGGCGCGTCGGTACTGGCACTGGACGCCTCCACCGGTACCGAAAAGTGGGTGTACCAGACCGTCCACAATGACCTGTGGGACTTCGACCTGCCGATGCAGCCAAGCCTGATCGACTTCACCCCGCCAGGCAGCGACAAAGCCGTGCCTGCCGTGGTGATCGGCACCAAGGCCGGGCAGATCTACGTGCTCGACCGCGCCACCGGCAAGCCGCTCACCGACGTGCAGGAAGTCCCGGTCAAGGCCGCCAACATCCCTAACGAACCCTACTCGCCCACCCAGCCAAAATCGGTCGGCATGCCACAGATCGGCGCACAGACCCTGACCGAATCGGACATGTGGGGCGCCACTCCCTACGATCAGCTGCTGTGCCGCATCGACTTCAAGGGCATGCGCTACGACGGCCTGTACACCGCGCCAGGCACCGATAAATCCCTGAGCTTCCCGGGTTCGCTGGGTGGCATGAACTGGGGCAGCATTTCCACCGACCCGGTGCACGGCTTTATCTTCGTCAACGACATGCGCCTGGGCCTGTGGATCCAGATGGTGCCGTCGCAGAACAAGGCCCAGGCCTCGTCCGGTGGCGAAGCGCTGAACACCGGCATGGGCGCCGTGCCGCTCAAGGGCACACCGTATGCCGTGAACAAGAACCGCTTCCTGTCGGTAGCCGGCATTCCGTGCCAGGCGCCACCGTTCGGCACCCTGACCGCGATCGACATGAAGACGCAAAAGGTCGCCTGGCAAGTACCGGTCGGCACCGTTGAAGACACCGGCCCCCTGGGCATCCGCATGCACCTGCCGATCAAGATCGGCCTGCCAACCCTCGGCGGCACCCTGTCGACCCAGGGCGGCCTGATCTTTATCGCCGGTACCCAGGACTTCTACCTGCGCGCCTTCAACAGCGGCACTGGTGATGAAATCTGGAAAGCCCGCCTGCCCGTCGGCAGCCAAGGCGGCCCGATGACCTACGTGTCGCCGAAAACCGGCAAGCAGTACATCGTCATCACCGCCGGCGGCGCACGCCAGTCCACCGACCGCGGCGACTACGTGATCGCCTACGCCCTGCCATAACCCCCTTCAGGCGCGGTGCCCCTCGCACCGCGCCTTTTGCCTTGGAAGAACCCGCATGACCCCCTCTTCTCATCTTTCCCTTGGGCGCCTGCTGCTCGGCCTGGCCCTGGGTGCCGCGCTGCCTGTGCAAGCCGATGACACCACCCTGACCGGCGACTGGGGCGGCCTGCGCCGTGAACTCGACGAGCAAGGCATCCGTTTCACCGGCGACTACAGCGGCGAAACCGCTTACAACGCCCACGGCGGCCAGCACCGCTCGGCGCGTTACTCGCAAAACCTCAAGCTCGGTGTGCAGTTCGACCTGGGCAAGCTCTACGGCTTGACCCATGGCGACCGCATCCAGCTCACCGTCAACGACCGTCGCGGCAACAGCGCCTCCGAGGACCTGGTGGGCAACCGCCTACCGATCCAGGAAAACTACGGCGGCCTCTATACCCGCCTCACCGAGTTGAGCTACGAACGCACGCTGTTCACCCCGGCGCTGAACGTCAAGCTCGGCTACATGGCCATGGGCAATGACCTTGGCGGCCTGGACAGCGGGATTTTGTGCAACTTCATGAACGCCGGTTTCTGTGGGCACCCACTGAACATGTCCGGCGGCAGCGGCTGGACCAACTACCCCAACGCACGCCTGGGCGCACGAGTGAAATATGACTTCGCGCCGTCTTGGCAGCTGCGCGTCGCCGCGTTCAACGTCGACCCGGACAGCAACGGCGACTCCAGCCGCGCCTGGCACTTGAGCCCCAAGCACACCACCGGCACCGTGGTGCCCATCGAGCTGGTGTACAAGCACGCAGGCCGCCTGCCAGGGGAATACAAACTGGGCTATTACTACGACAGCTCCGACGTCAAACGCATCGGCAGCAACAAGGAGGTCAGCGGTCGCGGCGGTCACTACCTGCTGGTCGACCAGGCGGTGTGGGCGTCCGACGCATCCGCCGGCCGCGTGCTGCATGCCTTCGGCCAATATTCGGCAGCCAGCGAAGCAGCCTCGCCGTTCAGCAAGTGGTATGGCGCGGGCGTGGTGCTGTACAAACCGTTCGAAGGCCGGCCGCGTGACACCCTGGCCCTGGGTTATGGCCGTGCCGTACCCAACCCGCGCAGCCGCGATGTGCAGGAACTGGCCGCCTTCAACGCCGGGACCGACTACCCCAGCCTGAACAATGCCGAGCAGTTGATCGAACTCAGCTACGGCTACCAGGCCACCCCCTGGCTGACCCTGCGCCCGGATGTGCAATACATCATCGAGCCGGGCGCGTTTTCTGGCGAGAATATCGATAACGCGCTGGTGTTGGGCCTGCAGGTCAAGGCGGTGTTCTGAAGCGGCTCAGTCGTCGCCCGACGGCAAGGCCCTGTTCGCCTGTTCGAGCGCAGTAATGCGCTCGACTTTCTTCCCGGAGCGCTCCGCTTCGAATTCCGACGCCAGAAACACTTTGACGATGCTCTTGGCCAGCTCGGGCCCGATCACCCGTGCACCAATGGACAGGATCTGCGCATCGTTGCTCTTGCGCGCGCGCTCGGCCGAATAGGTGTCATGGGCCTGGGCCGCCCGCACGCCCTTGATCTTATTGGCGGAAATCGCCATGCCGATGCCAGTGCCGCAAATCAACACGCCCAGGCGCTGTTCACCCGCCCCCACCGCCGTAGCCACGGCCGCTGCAATGTCCGGGTACAGCACCGGGCTGGACGAATAGCAGCCAAAATCCTCGACCCCATGCCCGAGGCTTTCGATAAAGCCCTTGAGCATTTCCTTGAGTTCAAAGCCTGCCTCGTCGCATCCGATCGCCACCGAAAACGTCGTTTGTGCACCCATTACTGTTTCTCCGCCAGACCGATCAAATGATCACTCAATGAAAATATGCACAAACATTAGCAGGCGACAGGCAGGCGGCTGTCAAGGCTTATTTAAAGAGCCCTCCCCCTAAAAACTGCAAAACAACAGAAGCTCCCTGGTCGGACCATTGACAAAACCGGCCCAAGCAGTTTAAACATATGATCATTATCCGATCATATGATCAGGCTATTGGATAAAACGACCTAATAACAAAAATCAGCAAGAGGACACACCGATGGCCACGCCATTACTGCTCCAGGCTGAACACGTTTCCAAGGCCTACGCCGGGGTCCCTGCCCTGCGTGACGGGCGCCTCTCCCTGCGGGCCGGCAGCGTGCACGCCCTGTGCGGCGGCAACGGCGCGGGCAAATCGACTTTCCTCAGCATCTTGATGGGCATCACCCAGCGTGACGCCGGCAGCATCCTGCTCAACGGCCAGCCGGTGCAGTTCGACCGCCCCAGCGCGGCACTGGCCGCCGGGGTGGCGATGATCACCCAGGAGCTGGAACCCATTCCCTACATGACCGTGGCCGAAAATATCTGGCTGGGCCGCGAGCCGCGCCGTGCTGGCTGTATCGTCGACAGCAAGGCACTGAACCGGCGCACCCGCGAGCTGCTGCAAAGCCTCGAATTCGACGTGGACGCCACCAGCCCGATGCACCGCCTGAGCGTGGCGCAGATCCAACTGGTGGAAATCGCCAAGGCCTTCAGCCATGACTGCCAGGTGATGATCATGGACGAACCCACCTCGGCCATCGGCGAGCGTGAAGCCGAGACCCTGTTCAAGGCCATCCGCCGCTTGACGGCACGGGGTGCCGGCATCATCTATGTGTCCCACCGCCTCAGCGAGCTGGCACAGATCGCCGATGACTACAGCATCTTTCGCGATGGCGCCTTTGTGGAGAGCGGGCGCATGGCCGATATCGACCGTGCCCACTTGGTGCGCGGCATCGTCGGCCAGGAACTGCAACGCATCGACCACAAGGTCGGTCGCGAATGCGCGGCCACTACTTGCCTGGACGTCAGCGGCCTGAGCCGCGAGGGCGAGTTCGAGGACATCAGCCTGCAATTGCGCCAGGGTGAAATCCTCGGGATCTATGGCCTGATGGGCTCGGGCCGCAGCGAATTCCTCAACTGCCTGTACGGCCTGACACTGCCGGACGCCGGCAGCGCCACCCTGCAAGGCCAGCCGTTGCCCACGGGCACCCCGGCGGCAACCATTCGCGCCGGCATGTCCCTGGTCACCGAAGACCGCAAGGACAGCGGCCTGGTGCTCAGTGGCAGCATCCTCGCGAACATCGCACTCTCGGCCTACAAGCAACTGTCGAGCTGGTCGGTGATCAATGCGCGCAAGGAACAGGCGCTGGCACACAGCATGGTCAAGCGCCTGCAGATCAAGGTTTCGTCCCTGGACCTGCCGGTGGAGTCGATGAGCGGTGGCAACCAGCAGAAGGTGGTGCTCGCCAAATGCCTGTCGACCCAACCGATCTGCCTGTTGTGCGATGAGCCCACGCGCGGCATCGACGAAGGCGCCAAGCAGGAGATCTATCACCTGCTGGACGAGTTTGTGCGCGCCGGTGGCGCGGCCATCGTGGTGTCGTCCGAAGCGCCGGAGCTGTTGCACCTGAGTGATCGCATCGCCGTGTTCAAGGGTGGCCGCCTGGTCACCGTCAGCAGCGACACCGCCCTTTCCCAGGAAGCCTTGTTGAGTCTTGCCTCATGAACAGTAAAGTCCTTGCCGCCCCCGTTACCGCCGCACCGCGCAACCGCCTGCGCCTGTCCCTCGACCGTTTCGGCCTGCCGCTGGTGTTTATCCTGCTGTGCCTGGTAATGGCTTTTTCCAGCGAATACTTCATGACCTGGCGCAACTGGATGGACATCCTGCGCCAGACCTCCATCAATGGCATCCTCGCGGTGGGCATGACATACGTGATCCTCACCAAGGGCATCGACCTGTCGGTGGGTTCGATCCTGGCGTTCGCCGGCTTGTGCAGCGCGTTGGTCGCGACCCAGGGCTATGGCCTGCTGGCAGCGGTGAGTGCGGGGATGTTCGCCGGGGCCATGCTCGGGGTGGTCAATGGCTTCATGGTTGCCAACCTGAGCATCCCGCCCTTTGTCGCCACCCTTGGCATGCTCAGCGTGGCGCGGGGCATGACCTTTATCCTCAACGACGGCAGCCCGGTCACCGACCTGCCGGACAGCTTCCTGGCCATGGGCATTGGCAAGCTCGGCCCCATCGGCGTGCCGATCATTATCTTTGCGGTGGTCGCGCTGATCTTCTGGATGGTGCTGCGCTACACCACCTACGGCCGCTACGTGTACGCCGTGGGCGGCAATGAAAAGAGCGCGCGCACCTCGGGCATCGGCGTGCGCAAGGTGACGTTCTCGGTGTACGTGATTTCCGGGCTGCTGGCGGGGCTAGCGGGCGTGGTGCTGGCGGCGCGGACGACCTCGGCCCTGCCCCAGGCAGGCGTGTCCTATGAGCTGGATGCAATTGCGGCGGTGGTGATTGGCGGCACCAGCCTGTCGGGCGGCACCGGCAGCATTGTCGGCACACTGTTTGGCGCGCTGCTGATCGGGGTGATCAACAACGGTTTGAACCTGCTCGGGGTGTCCTCGTATTACCAACAAGTGGCCAAGGGGTTGATCATCGTGCTCGCGGTGCTGATCGATGTCTGGCGCAAGAAAAAACGCTAAGTGGAGTGTGTGCAATGTCCAATTTCTGGAACCAGGCGTTCGACCTCACCGGCCGTTGCGCCGTGATCACCGGGGGCGCCGCCGGTATCGGCCTGGCCTGCGCCAATTTATTGGTGGAACGCGGCGCCAGGGTGGCCTTGCTGGACCGTGACCCTGCGGTGGTGGAAGTGGCCGCCAGCCTCGGCAGTGGCCACCTGGGCGTGGTGGCCGACCTGCGCCAGCTCGACTCGCTGCAGGCCGCCGTCGACCAAGCCGCCGCCGGCCTCGGGCGCATCGATTACCTGGTCAACAGCGCAGGCGTCGCCCTGCTCGACAAAGCCCTGGACGTCAGTGAAAACGCCTGGGACACCACCCTGGATATCAACCTCAAGGCCAGCTTCTTCGTGGCCCAGGCCTGCGCCCGGCATATGATCGAACACGGCGGCGGGCGCATCGTTAACCTCGCTTCCCAAGCCGCCGTCATCGGCCTTGATCGTCACGTTGCCTACTGCGCCAGCAAGGCCGCGGTGGTCGGTATGACCAAGGTGCTGGCCATGGAATGGGCGCCACACGGCATCAACGTCAACGCCGTCTCGCCGACCATCGTCGAAACCGCCCTAGGCAAGAAAGCCTGGGCCGGTGAACTGGGCGAACGGGCCAAATTGCAGATCCCGGTGGGGCGCTTTGCCCAGCCGGAAGAGATCGCCGGCTTGGTGCTCTACCTGGTCAGCGATGCGGCCAAGATGATCACTGGGGAAAACGTGGTGATCGACGGCGGCTACAGCATTCAGTAATCCGATTCCAGACGAATAAGAACAAGGAAACACCCTATGAATCGAGTCATCAACGATCCGGACCTGGTGGTCGAGGACATGCTCGCGGGCATACTCATGGCGCACCCGGAACTGGTGCAATACGAGAGCAACCCACGGGTCATCCGCAAACGCACGCCTTCACCGGTCGGCCAGGTGGGCATTGTCACCGGCGGCGGCTCGGGCCATGAGCCGGCGTTTCTCGGCTATGTCGGCCCAGGGCTGGTGGATGCGGTCGCCGTCGGCGAGATATTTTCTTCGCCCACCGCCAAAAGCTTTTTCGATGCCTTCCGCGCCGCCGACCAGGGCGCGGGCGTGGCGTGCCTGTACGGCAACTACGCCGGCGACAACATGAACGTGAAGTTGGCGATGAAAATGGCCGCCAGCAAAGACATGACCATCCGTACGGTGGTCGCCAACGACGACGTGGCATCTGCCCCGCCGGCGGACATCGCCAAGCGGCGTGGCGTGGCCGGTGAGATCTTCATGTGGAAAATCGGTGGTGCCGCCGCTGCCCAGGGCTACGACCTCGACGGTGTGATCCGCGTGGCGCAAAAAGCCGTGGACCACTGCCGCTCCATTGGTGTCGGCCTCACGCCCTGCACCATCCCCGCCGTGGGCAAGCCGAACTTCCAGATTGCCGACGGGCTGATGGAACTGGGCATTGGCCACCACGGCGAACCCGGTATTGAAGTGGTGCCGGTGGAGTCTGCCGCCGCCATGGCCGAGCGCATGCTCGCGCCGATCCTGGCTGACCGCGACTTCACCCAGGACCAGAGCGTGGTGGTGCTGGTCTCGGGCCTGGGCGCCACGCCGGTGATGGAGCTGTATATCTTCTACGCCGAGGTCGAGCGTCAACTGCGCGCCAAGGGCCTGCGCATTCACCGCTGTTACGTGGGCAACTACTTCACGTCGCTGGAAATGATGGGCGTGACCCTGACCCTGCTGGGCCTCGACGCCGAGTTGAGCAGCCTGATCGACCAACCCTGCCGCGCCATCGGCATGACACAGTCGGAGTGAAGCATGAGCGAGCATTTCCCCAGCAATACCGGTAGCGCCATCGTTACCAACCTGGTGTCGATCATCGTCGCCAACCGCGAATACCTCAGCGAAGTGGACGGTGCCATCGGCGACGGCGACCACGGCATCAACATGGCCAAGGGTTTCTCGCGCTGCGGCAAGACCCTGGAAGGGCGCGAACTGTCCCTGGCCGAGGCACTGGACGAACTGACCCTGGCGTTGATGGAAGGCATCGGCGGTTCCATGGGCCCGCTGTATGGCAGCCTGTTTATCGGCATGGCCGACGAAGTGCGCGGCCGCGACAACATCGATGCGGCGACCTTCGCCAAGCTGCTGCGCGGTGGCCTGACCTCGTTGCAGGACATCAGCGATGCCGGCGTTGGTGACAAATGCCTGATGGATACGCTGATCCCGGCAGTCGAGGCGTTTGAACAGGCCCAGGCCAGCGGCGCGTCGTTCCGTGACGCCTTGCGCCAGATGAAAAGCGCCGCCTCCCAGGGCCGCGACTCCACCCGTGACCTGGTGGCCAAGATCGGCCGCGCCAGCCGCCTGGGGGAACGGTCCCTGGGGGTACTGGATGCTGGCGCGGTGTCGTGCTGCCTGATCCTGACCGACCTCGCCGAATCGGTCGAGGCGCGGTTGGTCGCCTAGCTGTTGTGAGGGGCTTGCTGTGGTGTGGGGCTTCTTGCGGTGACCAGGCTTGCTGTCGTTAGCAGCTCTCTGTGGTGAGCGGGCTTGCCCCGCGCTGGGCCGCGAAGCGGCCCCAGAACCTGCCAATGAGTTCTACCTGGATAAACGCAGTGCCTGGATCGGGGCGGCTTCGCCACCCATCGCGGGGCAAGCCCGCTCACCACAGAAAGCCCGCTCACCACAACAATCCTGCTCACTGCAGCAAGCCTACTCACTGCAGCAAGCCCCCTCACCCCCTACAAGATGTCACCTAGCGGCGCGTCGCGTCATCCAGGGCGAGGATCGTGTAGGCATTCGACACGGTCGTCGCCAGGGTGTTGATCACCCCGGAGCGCAATGCGCCGAGGGTGGCCGCCGCCTTGGTGTTCTCGCTGGCGATCGCCACCACGTCGGGAATGCGCACCAACTCCTGCACCGTTAAGCCGATCACCCGGCCCTGCAGGGTGTTGACCGCCGGCTGGCCGTGGATGTCGATAAAGTCGTAGCCCATCATGTCACCGACGGTGCCGGACACGCGGGCCTGGGCGATTTCCTGGGGTGAGAACCAGCCCATGCGCACCATGTTGCTGTTCTCGCTCATGTCACCGATGCCGATCAAGGCGATATCGGCGCGACGGGCGCGGTCGAGGGTGGAACGCACGGTGTCGTTGTTAATCAACACGCTGCGCAGTTCGGGGTTGGCGACCAGGGCCGGCGCGTAGAGGGTTTCGCTCTCGGCGCCGAAGCGCAGGGCCAGGCGCCGGCAGATATGGTCGGGGTTCATGTATTCGCCGGCCTTGAGCGAACCGCCGATGGCGCACACGAAGGTGCAGTTGCGCGTCACCGGCAGGAACACGTTCTCGGCCACTGCGCCCACGTTGCGACCCATGCCGACGGCAACGATCATGCCGTCGCTGAGGGTCTTGTTCAGGTAGTTGGCGACCAGGCTGGCCACGGCCGAGCGCTGGGTGTCGGGGTCGCCGTGGTCAACTGCGATCAATGCGCGGTCCAGTTGGAAACGCTCGACCAGCGCCTGTTCCAGTTCCGTGTTCAGGGCCGGATGCTGCAGCACCCGCACCTCCACCACCCCTTCATCACGGGCGCGCTTGAGCAAGCGGCTGACCTTGACCCGCGACAGGTCGAAGCGCTTGGCAATGGCTTCCTGGGTGATGTTGTCGAGGTAATAAAGCATGGCCACTTCAGTCATCAGGTCGATGTCGCTGGCTGCACGCTGGGCACTGTCGGTCATGGGAGCTTCCATTTACGCCACAAAAAACCATTCTCCCTAGTCTGTGCGGTGCAAGTCCAGCGGCGAATGGGCGATGCCTGCAAAGATTCTAGTGGCTGTGCTGGTATTCCCGTGGCGTACAGCCGAACTCGCGACGGAACACCGTGTGCAGGTACTGCGCGGACTTGAAGCCGCACTGCCGCGCAATATCGGCAATTGGCAGTTGGTTGCCCTGCAGGCCCTTGGCGGCGCTGGCCAGTTTGAAACGCAGGATCTCGTCATGCACGCTGCACCCGCGCGCCTTGCGAAAGTGTGCCTCCAGCGAGGAACGCGACACCCCCACATACGCCGCCACCTGGGCTGTCTTGATGCCCTGGCACGCGTACTGGCGGATAAACAGCAGGGCCTGCATCACGTAAGGATTGCCCAAAGGTTGATGCAGGCTCGAGGCCTGCACGTTGATCGCGTCCGGCGGCACCAGGATCTGCTCCCCCCGGCAGGGCTTGCCGTGCAGCATCTGGTGCAACAGCGCGGCGGCGGTACGGCCCATGGTCTCGGTGCCCTGGATCACCGAACTCAACGGCACGCGTGTGAGCGTGCGGGTCAGCGGGTCGTTGTCGATGCCGATCAGCGCCACTTCCTCCGGCACCGCAATGCCGGCGGTCAGGCAGGCTTGCAGCAATTGCCGGGCGCGGGCGTCGGTGACCGCGATAATGCCAATCGGCTTGGGCAGGCTGTGCAGCCAGGCGATCTGCTGCTCCACTGCGCTGTCCCACAGCGGCGCGCTGGTGCCCAGGCCGCGATAGATCTGCACCGGCAAACCGTCGCGTTGCAGCAAGCGCTTGAAGGCTTTTTCGCGCTCCTGGGCCCAGCGGTTGGCCTGGGCCTGGGGCAGGCTGAAACAGGCAAACCGCGTCACACCGGCCTCGATCAAATGCTCATAGGCGAGTTTCATCAAGGCCGCGTTGTCAGTGGCCACATAGGGGACGCCCTTGGGGTAGTCGCGCGCATCCTCGTAGGATCCCCCCACCGCCACCACCGGCACCTTGCTCCCGGCCAGCGCCTCGCCGATCAGCGGGTCGTCGAAGTCGGCAATGATCCCATCGCCCTGCCAACGCTCGATGCCTTTGAGGCGGCACAGGAAGTCTTCTTCAAGGAACAAGTCCCAGGACGCACGGGTGCTGCTCAGGTAATTGCCGATGCCGGCGATGATGCCGCGGTCATAGATTTTGCTGCCGTTGAACAGCAAGGCAATGCGGTGCACGGGCGGTAGAGTTTTCATTGTTGTGTCCTTGGCCGGTCGCAACAGCCTAGACCCTGCCACTCAAAATCGCACCCTTCCTTGGTGATTTTCATAATCGCCAGGCCATTGGCCGTTGCTAGTATCGGGGCACCGCCAAGAACAATAAGGAAAACGCCATGCCGTACTTCCCCGGTGTCGAGAAGGTTCGCTTCGAAGGCCCCAGCAGCGACGCCCCCCTCGCCTTTCGCCATTACGACGCCAATAAAATCATCCTCGGCAAACCAATGCGCGAGCACCTGCGCATGGCCGCCTGTTATTGGCACACCTTTGTATGGCCAGGCGCGGATATGTTTGGCGTGGGCACGTTCAAGCGGCCGTGGCAGCGCAGTGGCGATCCGATGGAACTGGCGATCGGCAAGGCGGATGCAGCCTTCGAGTTTTTCTCCAAGCTGGGCATCGACTACTACAGCTTTCACGACACGGATGTCGCCCCCGAAGGCAGTTCGCTGAAGGAGTACCGCCACCACTTTGCGCAGATGGTCGATCACCTGGAGCATCATCAGGAACAGACCGGGATCAAGCTGCTGTGGGGCACGGCCAATTGCTTCAGCAACCCGCGCTTTGCCGCCGGCGCCGCCAGTAACCCGGACCCGGAAGTGTTTGCCTACGCCGCCGCCCAGGTGTTCAGTGCCATGAATGCAACGCTGCGACTCAAAGGCGCCAACTATGTGCTGTGGGGCGGGCGTGAAGGCTATGAAACCCTGCTCAATACCGACCTCAAGCGCGAGCGCGAACAACTCGGGCGCTTTATGCGCATGGTCGTGGAGCACAAGCACAAGATCGGCTTCAAGGGCGACTTGCTGATCGAGCCCAAGCCCCAGGAGCCGACCAAGCACCAATACGATTACGACAGCGCCACAGTGTTCGGCTTCCTGCATGAATACGGGCTGGAACAGGAGATCAAGGTCAATATCGAGGCCAACCACGCGACCCTGGCCGGGCACAGTTTTCATCACGAGATTGCCACCGCCGTGTCCCTGGGCATCTTCGGCAGTATCGACGCCAACCGGGGCGACCCGCAGAACGGCTGGGATACGGATCAGTTCCCCAACAGCGTCGAAGAGATGACCCTGGCCACCTATGAAATCCTCAAGGCTGGCGGTTTTAAGAACGGCGGCTATAACTTCGACTCCAAGGTGCGTCGCCAGAGCCTGGACGATGTGGACTTGTTCCACGGGCATGTGGCGGCCATGGATGTGCTGGCCCTGGCACTGGAACGCGCGGCGGCGATGGTCGAGAACGACCGGTTGCAGCAGTTCAAGGACCAACGTTATGCCGGCTGGCAGCAACCGCTGGGCCAGGCCGTGCTGGCGGGTGAGTTCAGCCTGGAATCACTGGCTGAGCATGCGTTTGCCCAGGAGCTGAACCCGCAGGCGGTGAGTGGGCGACAGGAGATGCTTGAGGGTATTGTGAACCGCTTTATCTACCGCTAGCACTGTGGCGAGCGGGCTTGCTTGTGGGGTGTTGGCTTGTATGTGGTGAGCGGGCTTGCCCCGCGCTGGGGCGCGTCGCGGCCCCACTGCAGGCGATGTGTTTTTACCTGACACTCTGAGGTGCCTGGTTTTGGGGCTGCTTCGCAGCCCAGCGCGGGGCAAGCCCGCTCACCACAGATACAGTGTTTGTCTAGAGTCTTCCAACAACAATAAAAGGACGCACAATCATGAAACGTACACTCATCGCCACTGCCCTGGCCCTGCTCGCCCTGCCGGTGATGGCCGATTCGGCTCATCCGAAAATCGGCTTTTCCATCGACGACCTGCGCCTGGAACGCTGGTCCCGCGACCGCGATTACTTCGTGGCCGCAGCGGAAAAACTCGATGCCAAGGTCTTCGTGCAATCTGCCGATGCCAATGAGCAAAAGCAGATCTCGCAGATTGAAAACCTGATTTCCCGTGGCGTCGATGTGATCGTCATCGTGCCCTTCAACGCCACCGTACTCACCAATGCCGTCGCCGAAGCCAAGAAGGCCGGGATCAAGGTGGTGTCGTATGACCGCCTGATCCTCAACGCCGATATCGACGCGTACATCTCCTTCGATAACGAAAAAGTCGGTGAGATGCAGGCCAGCGGTGTGCTGCAGGCGGCGCCCAAGGGCAACTACTTCCTGCTCGGCGGCGCGCCCACCGATAACAACGCCAAGGTGCTGCGCGAAGGCCAGATGAAGGTGCTGCAACCGGCCATCGACAAGGGCGATATCAAAGTGGTCGGCCAGCAGTGGGTCAAGGAGTGGAACCCGACCGAAGCCCTGAGCATCGTCGAGAATGCCCTGACCCGCAATAACAACAAAATCGACGCCATCGTCGCCTCCAACGACGCCACCGCCGGCGGTGCGATCCAGGCCCTGGCCGCGCAGAAGCTGGCGGGCAAGGTGCCGATTTCCGGCCAGGACGCCGACCTCGCGGCCATCAAGCGTGTGATCGACGGCACCCAGACCATGACCGTGTACAAGCCGCTCAAGCTGATCGCTTCGGAGGCGGCCAAGCTCTCGGTACAACTGGCACGCAATGAAAAACCCACCTACAGCTCGCAATACGACAACGGCAGCAAGAAGGTCGACACCATCCTGCTGACGCCGACACCGTTGACCAAGGCCAATATCGACGTGCTGGAGAAAGACGGGTTCTATACCAAAGAGCAGATTGCCGGGCAGTGACCGCCATGGCCGACTACCTGCTGCAAATGAACGGCATCGTCAAAACCTTTGGCGGAGTCAACGCGCTGGACGGTATCGACATCAAGGTGCGGCCGGGGGAATGCGTCGGCCTGTGCGGCGAGAACGGTGCCGGTAAATCCACCTTGATGAAGGTGCTGTCGGCGGTCTACCCGTACGGCACCTGGGACGGTGAAATTCTCTGGGACGGGCAGCCGCTCAAGGCCCAGTCCATCCGGGACACCGAGGCGGCCGGCATCGTCATCATCCACCAGGAACTGACCCTGGTGCCCGACCTGTCGGTGGCCGAGAACATCTTCATGGGCCACGAACTGACTTTGCCGGGTGGGCGCATGAACTACCCGGCAATGATCCACCGTGCCGAAGCCTTGATGCGCGAGCTCAAGGTGCCCGACATGAACGTGGCGCTGCCGGTGTCGCAGTATGGCGGCGGCTACCAGCAACTGGTGGAAATCGCCAAGGCCCTGAATAAACAGGCGCGCCTGCTGATTCTCGACGAGCCCTCCTCGGCCCTGACCCGCGCGGAAATCGAGGTGCTGCTCGACATCATCAAAAGCCTCAAGGCCAAGGGCGTGGCCTGCGTGTACATCTCCCATAAGCTCGATGAAGTCGCAGCCGTGTGCGACACCATTGCGGTGATCCGCGATGGCAAGCACATCGCGACCACCGCCATGGCCGACATGGACATCGCGCAGATCATCACCCAGATGGTCGGCCGCGAGATGAGCAACCTCTACCCCACCGAACCACATGCGGTGGGCGAGGTGATCTTCGAAGCGCGCAACGTCACCTGCTACGACGTCGACAACCCCAAGCGCAAACGCGTGGACGATGTGTCCTTTGTGCTCAAGCGCGGGGAAATCCTCGGCATTGCCGGGCTGGTCGGCGCCGGGCGCACGGAACTGGTGTCGGCGCTGTTCGGCGCCTACCCCGGCCGCTACCACGGTGAAGTGTGGCTCGATGGCCAGGTGATCGACACGCGCACACCGCTCAAAGCCATCCGCGCCGGGCTGTGCATGGTGCCCGAAGACCGCAAGCGCCAGGGCATCATCCCGGACCTGGGCGTGGGCCAGAACATCACCCTGGCGGTGCTCGACACCTATGCGCACCTGACCCGCATCGATGCCGAAGCGGAGTTGGGCAGCATCGACCAGCAGATCGCGCGCATGCACCTCAAGACCGCCAGCCCGTTCCTGCCGATCACCAGCCTGTCCGGTGGCAACCAACAAAAGGCCGTGCTGGCGAAAATGCTGATGGCCAAGCCCAAGGTGCTGATCCTCGACGAACCCACGCGCGGGGTGGACGTGGGCGCCAAGTATGAGATCTACAAATTGATGGGCGCCCTGGCGGCCGAAGGGGTGTCGATCATCATGGTCTCGTCGGAGCTGGCCGAAGTGCTCGGCGTGTCCAACCGCGTGCTGGTGATCGGCGACGGCCAGTTGCGCGGGGACTTTATCAACGAGGGGCTCACCCAGGAACAGGTGCTCGCCGCTGCGCTCAGTCATAACAATAACGATCGGAAGACCGCGTAGATGAATCAGGTCAAACACCTTTTTACCCGCTACAAAATGCTCGCCCTGGTCATCGCGGTGGCGGTGATCTGGCTGTTTTTCAGCTGGCAGACCGAGGGGGGGTTCCTTACCCCGCGCAACCTGTCCAACCTGCTGCGGCAGATGTCGATCACCGGGATCCTGGCGTGCGGCATGGTGCTGGTGATCATCAGCGGCGAGATTGATTTGTCGGTGGGGTCATTGCTCGGCCTGCTTGGCGGGCTGGCGGCGATTCTGGATGTGGTTTACCACGTGCCGCTGCTGGCCAACCTGAGCCTGGTCGCTTTATGCGGCTTAATGATTGGATTGGCCAACGGCTATATGACCGCCTACCTGCGCATCCCGTCGTTTATCGTCGGGCTGGGTGGGATGCTGGCGTTTCGCGGGATTCTGCTGGGAATCACCGGTGGCACCACCATTGCGCCGGTGTCGCCTTCATTGGTGTATGTCGGCCAGGGGTATTTGCCGCATGCGGTCGGTATCGGCCTCGGCGTTTTGCTGTTTGCCCTGACGCTGTTCCTGACCTGGAAACAACGCCGCAACCGCGCACTGCATGGCCTGGCTGCGCATTCATTGGTGCGTGATGTGCTGCGCGTCGTGGTGATCGGCGCCGTGCTGGCCGGGTTCGTCACCACCCTCAACAGCTATGACGGCATCCCCGTGCCGGTGCTGCTGTTGCTGGTGCTGCTCGGCATGTTCAGCTACGTCACCAGCCAGACCGTGTTCGGCCGCCGCGTATACGCGGTGGGCAGCAACATGGAAGCCACGCGCCTGTCGGGCATCAACGTACAGGCGGTGAAACTGTGGATCTTCGGCATCATGGGCGTCATGTGCGCCCTCGCCGGGCTGGTCAACACCGCGCGCCTTGCCGCCGGCTCCCCTTCGGCGGGGAACATGGGCGAGCTGGATGCCATTGCGGCCTGCTTTATCGGCGGGACGTCGATGCGCGGCGGTTCGGGCACGGTGTATGGCGCGTTGCTCGGGGCGTTGGTGATTACCAGCCTGGACAACGGCATGTCGATGCTGGATGTGGACAGCTATTGGCAGATGATTGTGAAGGGCAGCATTTTGGTGTTGGCGGTTTGGGTCGACGTCAGTACACGCGCCGGGCGGCGGTGATACTCACGGCGGTGCGGCCGTGGGCTCAATAAATCGGAGCCCCATCATAGATAGTGTAAAGATGGTCGGGCACTTCAGAAGGCCTGGAGAGATAGACGAACAGCTTGCCATTGTGTTCTTCGTACGCAAGTACTTTCATGCTTTCTCCAGGCCCCACAGCGACATGATCCATCAAGTATCCGGTTGATAGGTTTTTCTTGGGTATTGACTCATCGAATACAAACACCACAGGTTGGACTTTATCACTTCGGCCCTTGACGGCATTCTTTGCCCATCTTTCCCATTCTCCGGCGTTACCCACAGTTGCCGAAGCTGACTGTACACCGGCATCTTGAAAAACCTTTCCAACGCCTTTTTTAATTCTTTCTGCGCCGTCACGTGTGACAAAGGCGCTGCGATAGGCCTTACCCTCATAAGCATTCAGTTGGTTGAACTCTTCAAGAAACGCTTCCAGATCAGGCGACGTGTCGCCGGAACGCAGAGGCCCGTTAACAAAATCGGAGCCTGCCTCAATATAGGTTTCGACACCCGCGAAATCCTCCGCATTACTGCCCTGTATCAGTGAACCCAGCACACGTTCAACCCGTTGCATTTCCTCTTTCGTGACGGCCTCCACGTTATCGCGCTGCGCAATGACCGCCTCCAACTCCGCGCGTGCCCGCCTATATTTAGGTGAGAAAAATTCTGATATTTTCCCGCCCCCTACCACACCCATTTTTTGCCACACGCCCGCGGCATCAGGCTTGGCAGCAATACCGCTACTCACTAGTTTTTCAGGATCATGCGGATCTTTTACATATAACCGGTAATGCATTGAGTCACCCGCGTCGGGGTGTTCAGCGGCGTAGTACACCTTCCCCCTGAATTCCACCTCGCGCAGCCCTGTCAAAGATGAAGGTAGTTTGAAAGCAGGCGTCGGCTCAGGCGCATTTCCCAACGAAACAGCTACCTCATCCGTTGTGACCTGATACTTCGGCTCCCGCACTAATTCAAAACCGTCAGCGGGCGAACTGTATCGCCATCCAAACTGTTCGCGGGTGGAGGAATCAAAAGTCAACAGGGGTTCACCCGCTTCCAGCACCCCGTCGCCAGGCAATAATTCGTGCGCAAGTTGCAGCCCTGATATAACCACTGCCGCATTACCGCCAACGCGATCACTGGCGGTCATTCCATCGATGGAATCGTGAATCCCGAAAACAATAGTGCCGATGTTGCCGACGATGGGTACGTAGCCAAAGGTGCTCCCCCAGAGGTCTTTTGCTGCCTTCCAGTTTTGCTGCGCGGAGCCGAACACCTCGGTTTGATCGGACCAAACCGCGTTGTCGGCATTCGCCTTTTGGTACTTGGCAGCAATACCGGAATCCAGGCGACCATAGATCAGTTGGTAAGCACTGCTGCGCGCGCTGGTGTAGTTGAATGTCTCCCACACCGGCACCGCTTTGTCTTTGAACACGCTGGAGTACCCAGGGTAACTGGCGTGATTACCGGCAATCACGTTATCGAGCACATCCCCAGCCTTTGGCCAATGGGCATCCAGGCCGCCTTGCCTGTCGCGGGCATTGAAGCTGCGCAACAAATTGTCCCTGTTGTTTTTAGCCCAGTTGGCAAATGCCTCATCACCTTGTATCTCACCCACCCTGCCGTTCTTCAAATCGATCATCACCCCCTTGTTTGGGCGATGCTCATAATTGCCGTCATAGGCGGTGTAAGGAATAAATGCATACCCCGTCAGTGGGTAGCCATAGAGGTTGGGAATAATCACTTGCCCATTGTGCGACAGTGTTCGCGTGACCGCCGCTTGACCATCGGCGCTTAAGGTCTTGAACGTATTCTTATTGTTCCTCAAGCTTTGCAAGGTGCCTCTAACAACGTAGGCGTCCGCTTTGCCCGAGCGCTCTGCCAGCACTCCGGACGCGTCGCGCATGGGTGGCGCTATTGCATTGTCCCAGTGTTTCTCGAGGTGCGTACCCACGGACTCCAGGTCGGCGACCTTGCTCCGGTCTTGCGGCTCGATCTCCATGAACTGGAAATTGAGCGGGCTGCCTCTCTGGACTTTGTCGTGCGCCAGTGCGCCGGCCGCGATTTCCCAGGCGAAGTAAGTACGCGTGTCGGTGCGGGTCAAATGCTCAGGTTTTCCGACCCCGGTGTACGAGGTGAACTTGAGCGTGAATTTCTCATGCGGATCGTAACCGGCAGCCAGCAGTCCACCACTGAAGTAACCCGCTGGCTCCAGGAACTGGCGAACCTGCTGGAAGCGTATGTTTCTTTCGCCTTCACTGCCCATTTCAATATTGCTGGCATGCGTAACGACACGACTCGCATAGGCATTGATACGTTGTATCTGCTCTGGCAACGGATCGCGTGCAGTCGGTGGCGATACCGCATCGGATCCAAAAATCAGGGTGTTATGAAAAGAATCGGAACCCGCTGGTACGGATGTCGACGGGGCACGAGAAAAAGTAACACCCGCATAGGTCAGCGTCAGTCCATCCTCGACGAAACCCATGTCGTCATTCAAATAGGAGTAGTCGGCTGCGAGGATAGGCGACGAAGAGTACGTATTTACACTCATGAAAGGACGACCTTTAAATATTCTCGTAATTTTCCCTACGCCGTTGAAAGCATGATTCTTACGCTTTTTGAGAAGGGCACACATGGCAGGATATCTTCGTACATAGACCGCACGACGATGCCGATACCAGCAGGCCAATGTGTCGCTCCTGAAAGTCAAAGGGTTCCTTCAATGAGAAGGCCCGTTCATTGCGCACTGTTTCACGAGCACAGCACTCAAACTCCTGGAAACGGCCAAGCTAAAACGCGGATTTGATCGCCTGGAGCCCACGCAATAAAAAATGTGACAGCTGGCTTGCCTGCGATAGCGATGAATCAGTGCCAGATGTACTGCCTGACACCACGCTATCGCGGGCAAGCCCGCTCCCACAGTTGACCGTGTACAGGCTTTGGTTATTTGGAGACTGGCATGGCGAATTCGGCGCCCTGCTCGATGCTTTCCGACCAGCGCTGCATGATCGACTTCTGCTTGGTGTAGAAGCGCACACCCTCGGTGCCGTAGGCATGCATGTCGCCAAACAGGCTCTTCTTCCACCCGCCAAACCCGTGCCACGCCATCGGCACCGGGATCGGCACGTTGATGCCGACCATGCCCACTTCGATGCGCCGTGCAAACTCGCGGGCGATGTTGCCGTCGCGGGTGAAGCAGCTCACGCCGTTGCCGAACTCGTGATCGTTGACCAGCTTGATGGCCTCGGCGAAGTCATTCACGCGCACGCAGGCCAGCACTGGGCCGAAGATTTCTTCGCGGTAGATACTCATCTCTTTAGTCACGTGGTCGAACAACGTCGCACCCAGCCAGAAGCCGTTTTCCAGGCCCGGTTCAGTGGGTACATAGTCACGCCCGTCGAGCAGCAACTGCGCGCCGGCCTGCACGCCTTGTTCGATGTAGCCGCTGATGCGTTCCACCGCCGCGCGGGACACGATCGGGCCCATTTCTGCCTTGAGGTCGCGACCGTCGGTGATGCGCAGGTGCTTGGCACGTTCGGTCAGGGCGGCGATGACTTTGTCGCCCACATCGCCCACCAGCACCGCCACCGAAATGGCCATGCAGCGTTCGCCAGCACTGCCGTAGGCGGCGCCCATCAGGGCGTCGACGGTTTTTTCGATATCCGCGTCGGGCATCACCACCATGTGGTTCTTCGCGCCGCCCAGGCCTTGCACGCGCTTGCCATTACGGGCGCCGGTTTCGTAGATGTACTGGGCAATCGGCGTCGAGCCGACAAAGCTCACAGCCTTGACGTCCGGGTGTTCGATCAGCGCGTCCACCGATTCCTTGTCGCCCTGCACCACGTTGAACACACCTTTGGGCAGGCCGGCTTCGCGCAGCAGTTCGGCCATGAACAGCGAGGCGCTCGGATCGGTCGGGCTTGGCTTGAGGATGAAGGTATTGCCCGCCGCGATGGCGATCGGGTACATCCACATCGGCACCATCACCGGGAAATTGAACGGCGTAACGCCGGCGACCACGCCCAGGGGCTGGCGCATTGTCCAGTTATCCATGCCACGGGAAACCTGGTCGGAATGCTCGCCCTTGAGCAGGTTGGGAATGCCACAGGCGAATTCGAGGATGTCGATGCCACGGTCGACTTCGCCCTGGGCGTCGGTAAAGACCTTGCCATGTTCGGCGACGATGATGCGCGCCAGGTCATCCTTGCGCTCACGCAGCAGGTGCAGGTACTCGAACAGCACGCGCGCACGGCGGATCGGCGGCGTGTCCGCCCAGCCGGCGAACGCGGCCTGGGCAGCGGCGACGGCTTCGGCGACGGTCTGGCGGCTGGCCAGGGCGACGCGGCCGGTCTTTTCGCCGGTGGCCGGGTTGTAGACGTCCTGATAGCGATCATCGCGGGACACGCGCTGGTCGTTGATGTAGTGCTCGATGGTGGTGGTCATGGCAGGCGATCCCAGGTGAGTAGCGTTGGCGCTCACGATAGGCTTTTGATTTGTTCCAAACTAGAGCAGAATCCAGAACTTATTGTCCACAACAGCGAACAATACTCCCATGGAAAAGGCTGAGATCGAAGGGCTCTGGACCCATATCCACTGGCTGTCAGTGCTGGAGGAACACGGCACCTACACGGCCGCCGCCGCACGCCTGGGCGTGAGCAAGTCGGCGGTGAGCCAGCGCATTTCCGACCTGGAGAAGGCCACCGGTACCCGACTGGTGACGCGCACCACGCGCAGCGTACGCCTCACCGATGCAGGGCAGTCGCTGACCCGCGACGTGCGCAGCGCCTATGAACAGATCGCCCGCAGCTTCTCGTCGGTGCGCGACTCGGCCGGGGAAATTCGCGGGCTGGTGCGCCTCACCGCGCCGGTGGCGTTTGCCCGTCAGCAACTGGTGCCGCATCTGTCGGAGTTCTTGCAGCAGTACCCGCAGGTGCGCATCCAACTGGACGTATCCGACGCCCTCAGTTCACTGGCCGCCGAAGGCTACGACCTGGCTGTACGCCATGGTTTCCAGGTGCCGGAAACCCATGTGGCGTGGAAGCTCTGCGACACCGGCTCAGTACTGGTCGCCACCCGCGACTACCTGCAACGCCACGGCGAACCACGCCAACCCGGCGACCTGTCCGCGCATAACTGCCTGTTCTACCCGCGCGGCACCGACCAGCCCGCCTGGACCTTTGAGCGCGGCACAAAAAACATCGAGCGCCTCACCGTGCCCATCGCCGGCAGCTTCGCCACCAATAACAGCGAGGCCCTGCGCGATTCGGCGCTCAACCACCTGGGCATCGCCCTGCTCCCGGACTTCAGCGCCCATGCCGCCCTGGCCAGCGGCAAGCTGGTGCAGGTGCTCAAGGACTGGACGCTCAAGGGCGCGTTCGCCGATGAGATCTACCTGATCCGACCGTATTCGCCCCATGTGCCGAAGTCGGTGAGCGCGTTGGTCAGTTATTTAAAGGGCAAATTGTCCGCGGGGTTTCGCTATACGGCGACATAATGGCTCTATCCAATCAATCATAAGTGGATCTTTTTGAGGAACCAATTCGCCCGTAGGATGCGCCTGCGGCCACACCACTCCAGGCCGTTGCAGAACTATCTCAAGGGCTCTCCTGCGGGAGTGTTGATCATCATGAATTGGAACATCGTCCCCTCCGCCGCCTTTCAAACCACCGCTGCCGTGATGTCCGCCATTGCCTTGCTCGGCTGCCAACCGCCAACGCGGGCGGACTTCATCAAGTACCCGTCGCTGCAACAACGCTGGTCGATGATCTGTGACCCGCGCAGCAATATCGCAGACGCGAATGTGGAGGGCTGCCAGCACTTTCACGAATGGCAAGCGGCCAGCCGGGGACCGGTGCTGGACAACCTGATGAATCAGCACTTGGGCAAGTGAGGCGCGCATCGCGCCAGCTTTTTTGCAGTGGGATATTGCTCGACAGAACTAAAAGTCCATAATGGACAAATTAGTTTAAATGCGGAGATCCCCATGTCCAGCTCGCCTCATGTGATCCACTCGGCCCAGGCCCACGAACTGCTCGCCCAGGTCGATGTACCGCAGATCCTGCGCAAGCTGTTCCGAGACCTGGCGGCCGGGCAAGCGGTGCAGCCGGCACAGCAGTGGGTAGAATTCCCCCACGCGGCGGGTGACTTCATCAACTACTTGGGCGTGCTGGCCGAGGATGGGGTGTATGGGGTCAAGACGTCGCCCTATATCGTGCGCGAGCAAGGACCGCTGGTGACGGCCTGGACCTTGCTGATGTCGATGCAGACCGGCCAGCCAGTGCTGCTGTGCGATGCCGCCGAGCTGACCACGGCACGCACCGCCGCCACCACGGCCCTGGCAGTGGATGCGCTGGCGCCCTTGTCCGCGCGGCGTTTGGCGATCATTGGCAGTGGCAAGGTCGCACAGGCGCATTTGCACTACGCCCGACACCTGCGAGACTGGCAGAGCATCAGCGTATTTTCGCCCAGCCTGGCCAACGCCAGCGCCGAGACCACCGCAGGCATCAAGCGCCTGGACCCTCGGGTGGTCATCACGCACAGCAGCGACATGTCGGTTGAAGACGCCGACGTGATCCTGCTGTGCACCTCGTCGGCCGGGCCGGTGCTCGACCCGGCGTGCCTGAGCAAACCGGCGCTGATCACCTCGATCAGCACCAATGCCCCGCGTGCCCATGAGGTCCCGCCACATAGTCTCAGCGCGATGCAGGTATTCTGCGACTATCGACAAACCACCCCAGGCTCGGCCGGTGAGATGCTGATCGCCGCCGAACAACACGGCTGGGACCCACGCACAGTGGTCGGTGACCTGCCTGAATTGCTCAGCGAACAGGTGCCGCGGCCGACCTACGACCGCCACGTATTCTTCCGCTCCATCGGCCTGGGCCTGGAAGACATCGCACTGGCCCATGCCCTCTGGAGACAACTATGAGCCACGCAGACTTCATCATCATCGGCGGCGGCATTGCCGGCGCGTCCACCGGTTTCTGGTTGTCGCAGCACGGCAAGGTGCTGGTGCTGGAGCGTGAAAGCCACCCGGCCTATCACTCCACCGGGCGTTCCGCCGCCCTGTATTCCGCCGCCTATGGCACCCCGCAGGTGCGCGCGCTGACCCTGGCCAGCCGGGCGTTTTTCGACAACCCGCCAGCGGGTTTCTGCGAACACCCGCTGCTGACGCCACGGGGCGAAATGACCGTGGATTTCCTCGGCGATGCGGCCGAGTTGAACGCTCAATACCTGAACGCCAAGGCCACCGTCTCCCAGGTCGAATTGCTCAGTGCCGATGAAGCCTTTGCAAAGTTGCCGATCCTGCGCCGCGAAAAAGTCCACGGCGCGCTGTATGACCCCACCGCCAGCGACATCGACACCGATGCCCTGCACCAGGGCTACCTGCGTGGTATCCGCCGCAACGGTGGCGAGGTGCGCACCGACAGCCACGTGCTCGGCTTGAGCCGCGACGCCGCCGGCATGTGGCAGGTGCACACCCAGGATGCCACCTGCACCGCGCCGGTGATCATCAATGCCGCCGGCGCCTGGGCCGACCATATCGGTGGGCTCGCCGGCGCGGCCTCCATCGGCTTGCAACCCAAGCGGCGCTCGGCCTTCATCTTCGCCGGCCCAGAAGGCGTCGACAGCCATCACTGGCCGATGCTGGTGGCGCTGGACGAATCCTTCTATATGAAACCCGACGCCGGCATGTTCCTCGGCTCGCCAGCCAACGCCGACCCGGTCGAGCCCCAGGATATCCAGCCCGAAGAACTGGACATCGCCATGGGCATCTATCAGATCGAAGAAGCCACCACCCTGACCATCCGCCGCCCGACCCGTACCTGGGCCGGCCTGCGCAGCTTTGTGCACGACGGTGACCTGCTTTCGGGTTTCGACCCGATGATACCGGGCCTGTTTTGGGTGGCGGCACAGGGCGGCTACGGCATCCAGACCTCGCCGGCCATGGGCCAGGCGAGCGCGGCCTTGGTGCGTGGCGCGCCGCTGCCGGAGGCACTGACGCAGTTCGGCCTCGACGCTGGTATGCTCTCCCCTGCCCGCCTGGAGCCGCATTGATGAACACCGCTGAACAAGACAAGGTCATGCAGAACTTCCGCGCGATGGCCGACGCCATCGCCACCCTGTTCTTCCCTCACGCCGAAGCGGTGTTGCATGACCTGCGTTCACAAAAAGTCGATTACATCGCCAACAACCTGTCCAAGCGCAGCATTGGTGATGACTCGGCACTGGAAGACATGCTCGACGCTGACGTCAGCGAAGTGAATATTGGCCCGTACGAAAAGCTTAACTGGGACGGTCAGAAAATTCGCAGCCTGAGCACCGTGCTGCACGACCACAAAGGCCGCCGGCTGGCGGTGCTGTGCATCAACCTGAATATTTCGCTGTTTGAAAACGCCAAGGCGGCGCTGGACCTGTTCCTGTCGCCGAGCAAACTGATCCCGCAACCGGACGCGCTGTTTCGCGATGACTGGCAGGAGCGTATCAATACGTTTCTGCATGCGTGGATGCGCGAGCGTCAGTTGAGCCTCAACCTGCTGACCCGTGACCACAAGCGTGAGCTGGTGCTGGCACTGCACGCCGAGGGGGCATTCAAGGGCAAGAGCGCCTCGAACTATGTGGCCAATGTGCTGGGCATGGGGCGGGCGACGGTCTACAAGCATTTGAAAGAACTGAAGGGCTGATCGGTACGGCAGGAAATACCGCCGGACAAGTGTGGGAGCGGGCTTGCTCGCGAATGCGGAGTGTCAGCCACCCGATAGGCCAACTGAGCCACCGCATTCGCGAGCAAGCCCGCTCCCACATTTAGTCCGCGTAGACCTCTCAGTCGCCGTAGATGTCGGACTTGAAGTACTGCTGCGAAATCTTCTGGTACTCACCACTGGCGCGGATGCCGTCGATCGCCGCGTTCAACTCGCTGACCAACTCGGTATTGCCCTTGCGCACGGCAATCCCGGCACCCTCGCCCACGTATTTCGGGTCCTTGAGTTCCGGGCCGACAAACGCATAGCCCTTGCCCCGTGGCATTTGCAAAAAGTCGTTCAGGGGAATGGTGTCGGCAAAGATCGCATCCAGCCGCCCGGCAGCCAGGTCCATGTAGATCTCTTCGTTATTGCTGTAGCGCTTGACGTTGATGCCCTTGGGCTCGAACACCTCGGTGGCGTAGCGGTCCGTGGTGGTGGCGCGTTGCACGCCGACTGTCTTGCCCTTGAGGCTGGCGTACTGGTCATCGACCACCGCGCCGTCCTTCATCACCAGGCGCGATGAGGTGAAGTAGTACTTGTGGGTGAAGTCCACCGACTTCTTACGGTCTTCGTTGATGGTCATGGACGACAACGCCATGTCGATTTTCTTCACCTTGAGGGAAGGAATCAGGCCATCGAACTCCCCTTCTACCCATACACACTTGACCTTCATTTGCGCGCACAGCGCATTGCCGATGTCGTAGTCGAACCCGACGATCTTGCCTTCCTGGGTCTTGGACGCAAAGGGCGGGTAAGCCGCCTCGATGCCAATGCGCAGGGTTTTCTCGGCGGCCACCAAGTGGCTGGACGCAAGCAGGCCAAAGGCCAGGGCGGTAATGAGGGCGCGTTTCTTCATGAGGATGTTCTCGCAAGTTGTTGTTGGTTTTGGCAAGCCTGAAGAAAGAGACAGCAGCGGTGCTTTTGTACTTATAATTCCATATTGGACTTTTACGTCTTGATCGTCAATCACGCTACCGCGCCGGTGCACACCCATGACTTTTTTGCACAACGCACCGGTGTTTTTGAGCGTTCTGCTCTGATTTATGCGTGCCTATACTCGGTCCAGCCTCTCGGTTCAGCCGGGGGCAAGTCCCACAACAATAATTAAGGACAGCCACCATGACCCAGCCCTTCCTGGCCGCTCGGGATTTTCTGCTCGCTCACCGCACCGACTACGCCACCGCCGTACGGGATTTCCGTTGGCCGCAGTTGGGCGAATTCAACTGGGCCCTGGATTATTTCGACGCCATGGCCGAGGGCAATGCGGCGAATGCGCTGTGGATCGTCGAAGAGGACGGCAGCGAGCAGCGCTACAGCTTCCAGCAATTGGCCAGGCGCTCCAACCAGGTGGCCAACCACTTGCGTGCCCTTGGCGTACGCCGGGGTGATCGTGTGCTGTTGATGCTCGGCAACGATGTGGCGTTGTGGGACACCATGCTCGCGGCCTTCAAGATCGGCGCAGTGGTCATCCCCGCCACCGCCCTGCTGAACCCGGATGACCTGCGTGACCGCATCGAACGCGGGCAGGTTCGCCATGTGGTGGTCGGCGATGCGCATGTGCACAAATTCGCCGGCCTGGCGGAGGGTTGCAGCCGTATCTGCGTGGGCTCGGCGCCTGCCGGATGGGTTTCGCACAGCGCTGCCTTTGAATACCCCGAACGCTTCGAGGCCGAAGGCCGAACCTTGGCCACCGACCCGATGCTGCTGTACTTCACCTCGGGCACCACGTCCAAGCCGAAGATGGTGCTGCACAGCCATCAGAGCTACCCGGTGGGCCACCTGTCGACCATGTACTGGATCGGCCTGCAACCAGGCGACCTGCACCTGAACATCTCATCGCCCGGCTGGGCCAAGCATGCCTGGAGTTGCCTGTTCGCGCCGTGGAATGCCGGGGCGTGCATCTTTATCCATAACGTCGCACGGTTCAGCGCACCGGCCTTACTCAGTGCGCTGGAACGCTACGGCGTGACCAGCCTGTGCGCGCCGCCTACGGTGTGGCGCATGCTGATCCAGGAAGACCTCGCCAGCTACAAACCGCGCTTGAGCCTGCGCGAACTGGTCGGCGCCGGGGAGCCGTTGAACCCGGAAATCATCGAGCAGATCCAACACGCCTGGGGCCTGCCGCTGCGCGACGGTTTTGGCCAATCGGAAACCACTGCCCTGGTGGGCAACACCCCCGGCCAGGTGCTCAAGCCGGGTTCCATGGGCCGCCCGCTGCCGGGCTATCAAGTGGCCCTGCTTGATCCCGATGGCTGTCCCGGCACTGAGGGCGAAGTCGCCCTGCCCCTGGACGTACGCCCGCTCGGCCTGATGCTGTGCTATGAAGACAGCCCGGAAAAAACCGCCGAGGTCATGCGTGACGGTTACTACCGCACCGGCGACACCGCGCAGATCGACGCCGACGGCTACATCACCTTCGTCGGTCGCGCCGACGATGTGTTCAAGGCTTCCGACTACCGCATCAGTCCGTTCGAGCTGGAAAGCGCCTTGATCGAACACCCGGCCGTCATGGAAGTGGCCGTGGTGCCAAGCCCCGACCCGTTACGCCTGGCCGTGCCCAAGGCGTTCCTGATCCTGGCCCACGACGAACCGGGCAGCGCGGAGTTGGCCCAACACATTCTCGCCTTCGCCCGTGAGCATCTGGCGCCCTACAAGCGGGTGCGACGTATCGAGTTCGTCACCGAACTGCCCAAGACCATCTCCGGGAAAATTCGGCGGGTGGAACTGCGGCAGATGGAAGTGCTGCGACGCCAGGGGGATGCGCGGGGTGAGCATGAGCACTTCGAGGAGGACTTCGTGCGGCCAACGGCTGAGTCGTAGTCGCACAATCCTGTTGAATACTTGCCCAATCCTCCGACTTGGCGACTAATGGATAGATAGCCCTGGCGCACTGGTCTAGAGTTCGACGATAAGCGGCCACTGCGTTCATCACTAAAACAGGCCGCACCTACCGTCGATCAGCAGGTGAGCCATGGAATTACGAATCAACCAAAAGGCCTATCAGGTGGATGCCGACGCGGACACGCCATTGCTGTGGGTGATCCGCGATGACTTGGGCCTGACGGGCACCAAATATGGCTGCGGCCTGGCCCAGTGCGGCGCGTGCTCAGTACTGGTGGACGGCAATGTGGTGCGCTCCTGCGTCACGCCGGTGGCTGGGGTGGTCGGGCGCGAAATCACCACCATCGAAGCGATTGAAACCGATGAAGTGGGCAAGCGTGTGGTCGCGACCTGGGTCGAGCATCAGGTGGCGCAATGCGGTTACTGCCAGTCCGGGCAGGTGATGGCGGCCACGGCGTTGCTCAAGCACACTCCGGCGCCCAGCAAGGCGCAGATCGACGCAGCAATGATCAACCTGTGCCGCTGCGGCACCTATAACGCCATCCACGCGGCCGTCGACGACCTCGCCAAGCAGGGGGGTGTCTGATGAACCTCATCAACGAACTGCTCGATGCACCGGTGAACCTGTCGCGCCGCCGCTTTCTGGCGAGTACGGCCGTGGGTGCGCTGGTCATTGGTTTTGGCCTGCCACTAGGCTCGGGCCGGGTACAAGCCGCCACCACCGCCGAACGCGGCACCCAGGTGCCGGCCTTCCTGGAGATTCGTCCGGACGGCACGGTGCGCCTGCTCAGCCCCTTCATGGAAGGCGGGCAAGGCACGCACACCGCGATGGCGCAGATTGTCGGTGAAGAGCTGGACGCCGACCCCGCCACATTCATCGTCGAGGCCGCACCGCCCGGCGAAGCCTACGTGGTGATGGAAAACGGTATGCGCATCACCGGCGGCAGCATGTCGGTGCGCATGAGCTACCCGACCATGCGCCGCCTGGGCGCCCTCGCCCGCGCGATGCTGCTGCAGGCCGGCGCCCAACAGTTGGGCGTGCCGGTGAGCGAACTGACCACCCAGCCGGGTCGCGTGGTGCACGCGGCGTCCGGCCGGTCGCTGGGCTACGGTGAGCTGGCCGGTCGCGCCCTGGACATGCCAGTGCCCGACCCGGCCAGCATCATCCTGCGCGACCCGAGCCAGTTCCGCTGGATCGGCAAGCCAGTCAAACGCCTGGACGCCTACGATAAATCCACCGGCAAGGCGCTCTACAGCATCGACCTGAAAGTCGACAACATGCTCCACGCCGCGGTTCAGCATGCGCCACGCCTGGGCATGACCGTGGGCAGCCTGCGCAATCAGTCGCAGGTCGAAGGGATGAAAGGCGTGCATTCGGTGCACGTGCTGCCCGGCGCGGTGGCCGTGGTGGCTGAGCGCTGGTGGCACGCCAAGCGTGCGGTAGAAGCAATCCAGGTCGACTGGCAGGAAGCGGCTGCCGACTCGGCACTGCGGGTCATGCCGGCGGATTTTTCCAGCGACAAGCACTTCGAGTTCCTCGCCGCCCAGCAAGGGCCGGCCCGTGATGACGAGAACGAAGGCGACGTGGCCGCCGCGCTCAAAGGCGCCAAGACCCAGGTCGAAGCGACGTACCACAACCAGTACCTCAACCACGGCCAGTTGGAGCCACCCTCCGCCCTGGCACGCTTCAACCCCGACGGCACCCTGGATATCTGGCTGCCCAACCAGGCGCCGGACATGTTCCGCGGCGATATCGCCAAGCGCACCGGCCTGGACCCTGCGCAGATCAACCTGCACTCGCCGTTGCTCGGCGGTTTTTTCGGCCGGCATTTCCTGTATGACTCGGCCAACCCCTACCCGCAGGCCATCGCGCTGGCCAAGGCGGTGGGCCGTCCGGTCAAGCTGATCTGGAGTCGTGAGGAAGAGTTCCTGCGCGATGTATTGCGCCCGGTGGCGGTGGTCAAGTTCCGCGCCGGTCTGGATGATAAAGGCCTGCCGGTGGCCATCGAAGCGGTGAGCGCCACCGAAGGCCCGACCGAAGCCCTCGCCGGCAAACAGGGCGACAAGATCGACCCCACGGCGGTCGAAGGGTTGTCGGGCAAGTCCTATGCAATCCCCAACAAACGCATCGCGCAGATCTACGTCAAAGGCGCGCCCATGCTCGGCTACTGGCGATCGGTGGGCAATTCGCTGAATGACTTTTTCTACGAGTCGTTCCTCGATGAGCTCGCGGACAAGGGCAAACATGACCCCTATGAGTTGCGCCTGCACCTGCTGCGCGACAACCCACGGCTGACCACCTTGCTGCAAGCGGCGGTTGAGTTGTCCGGCGGCTGGAAGCGCGGCCCTTTCACCGCCGAAGACGGCAGCCGGCGCGCACGCGGTGTGGCCATGGCCTCGCCGTTCGGCTCCCATACGGCGGCGATCGCCGAAGTGTCCATCGAGAATGGCAAGGTCAGGGTGCACGATATCTGGCAGGCCATCGACCCAGGCAGCATCGTCAACCCGGCGATTGTCGAAGCGCAGGTCAATGGCGCCGTGGCGTTGGGCTTGTCCCAGACCTTGCTGGAAGAAGCGGTGTACGTGGATGGCAAGCCCCGGGCGCGCAACTACGACCTTTACCCGATCCTGGCGCCTGCGCAAATGGCGCGGGTGCATGTACGGGTGGTTGAGAGTGGCGAAAAGATGGGCGGTATCGGCGAGCCGCCGTTGCCGGCCGTGGCACCGGCCGTGGCCAATGCGGTGGCGCAGTTGACGGGCCAGCGTGTTCGCAGCCTGCCAATGAGCCGACACACCTTCAGCTGACCTTCAGGAAACGCCCATGAACAACCGTCGATTCGCAAGAACCGCAGGCTGGCTGGCGCTGCCCTGCCTGGTCGCGGCAGGCCTGCTGGCCTGGTACGTCACCCGTGAGCCTGCTACACCGTTCGAACAGGCGCAGGCCGCCGCCCCCTTCGAGCCCGCCCTGGTCAGCCGTGGCGAATATGTCGCCCGCCTCAGCGACTGCGTGGCCTGCCACAGCCTGGCGGGCAAAGCGCCGTTCGCCGGTGGCCTGGAAATGGCTACACCGCTGGGGGCTATCCACGCCACCAACATCACGCCGGACAAGCAGACAGGGATCGGCACTTACAGCCTGGCCGATTTTGACCGTGCGGTGCGCCATGGCGTAGCACCCGGCGGCCGCCGGTTGTACCCGGCCATGCCCTACCCGTCCTACGTGAAACTCAGCGATGACGACATCAAAGCGCTGTACGCGTTTTTCATGCAGGGCATAAAACCGGCCAACCAACCGAATATTCCCAGTGATATTCCCTGGCCGCTGAACATGCGCTGGCCCATCGCCCTGTGGAACGGCGTGTTCGCGCCCACCGCGACTTACGCGGCCAAGCCCAATCAGGACGCCCTGTGGAACCGTGGTGCCTACATCGTCCAAGGCCCCGGCCACTGCGGCAGTTGCCACACGCCCCGCGGCCTGGCCTTCAATGAAAAAGCCCTGGATGAATCCGGCGCGCCGTTCCTTGCCGGCGCGCTGCTCGACGGCTGGTATGCGCCGAGTCTGCGCCAGGACCCCAACACCGGCTTGGGTCGGTGGACCGAGCCGCAGATCGTGCAGTTCCTCAAGACCGGGCGCAACGCCCATGCGGTGGTCTACGGTTCGATGACCGAGGCTTTCAACAACTCCACGCAATTCATGCAGGACGACGACCTGGCCGCTATCGCCCGCTATCTCAAGTCATTGCCTGGCGACCCACAGCGTGACGGCACGCCCTGGCAATATCAGGCAGTGGCAGCGGTTCAAGACGCCCCCGGCGCCCACACCTACGCGACCCGTTGCGCCTCTTGCCATGGTCTCGACGGCAAGGGCCAGCCCGAGTGGATGCCGCCCCTGGCCGGCGCCACGTCAGCACTGGCGAAAGAAAGCGCCTCGGCGATCAACATCACCCTCAACGGCTCGCAACGCGTGGTAGCGGCCGGCGTGCCGGATGCCTACCGTATGCCGGCCTTCCGTGAGCAATTGTCCGACGCGGAAATCGCCGATGTACTGAGTTACGTGCGCAGCACCTGGGGCAATAACGGTGGCGCGGTTGACGCCAAAGCGGTGGGCAAGTTGCGCGGGCACACTGACCCGGCGAGCAGCAGCCCGATCATCCTGCACATGCGCTGAGTTCAGGGCTTCAGGTTTTTCACGCTGGCAAACGTTGCCTCTCCCCGCGCCTGCTCCAATACGTTCATGGGCGCGGGCGTAGGCAACGCATGCATCACCGGCTTGAGCACGATGGTTCGCTCACTGTCGGTGACGGAGCGCTCGTCGCTGGGCGGTACACCGAAGTATTCGCGGTAGCACTTGGAGAAGTGCGGCGTGGACACAAAGCCGCAGAGCACCGCCAGCTCCACGATGGAAATGGGTGTCTGCTTGAGCAACTGCCGCGCCCGGATCAGCCGCAGCCTGAGGTAGTAGCGCGACGGCGAACAGTGCAGGTATTTCTGAAACATGCGCTCAAGCTGACGACGCGACAACGTGACATACGCAGCCAGCTCATCCAGGTTGATCGGTTCCTCCAGGTTGGCCTCCATCAACGCGACGATTTCCTGCAGCTTGGGCTGCTGGGTGCCGAGCATGTGCTTGAGGGGCACACGCTGATGGTCCTGCTCGTTGCGGATGCGCTCGTACACAAACATGTCGGAGATGGCCGCCGACAACTCATGCCCGTGATCCCGGCCGATCAGGTGCAACATCATGTCCAACGGCGCCGTGCCGCCCGAGCTGGTGAGACGGTCCCGGTCGAGGCTGAACAGGCTGGAACTGACCGTCACACGAGGAAAGGCCTCCTGCATGGTCGCCAACCATTCCCAGTGCACGCTGCATTCATAGCCATCCAGCAAACCGGCGCGCGCCAACACAAAGCTACCGGTACAGATACCGCCCAGTCGCTTGGCGTAACGCGCCTGGCTGCGCAACCACTTGACCAGCTCACCCGTCACGGTGCCCTGGATGCCGATGCCACCGCAGACAATCACAATGTCGGCGGACGGCACGCTGAGAATCGAACCGTCCGGCGTGATGGGCACGCCGTCACTGGCCCACACGGGATTGCCGTCCGGGCTCGCGGTGTGCCATTTGTAGAGTTCCTGACCCGAGAGCTGGTTGGCCATGCGCAAGGGCTCGACCGCCGAGGCCAGTGACATCAGGGTGAACTGGTCCAGCAGCAAGAACACGATGCTGCTTACGGGGCGGCCACTCATGGCGGTGAGGCTGCGGCCACTGGTTTTTGCGCGCGTTCGGGTTGCCGCGCGGTGAGCAAGCCGACCAGGGAAATCATCAGGGCCAGGCCGATGGTCGATGACACTTCAAAACGGTGTTCAGGCGTGACCAGCATCACCGTCAATGCGGCACAGATAAACACAATGACCAGCCAGGTCAGCCAGGGAAACAGCCACATCTGGAAGGTGAGCGTGACGTTGCGCTGTCGCAGGATCTTGCGCATGCGCAACTGCGACACGGCGATCACCAGGTACACCAGCAAGGCAATGGCGCCCGAACTGGCCAGCAGAAACTGGAACAACCCGGCCGGCGCGAAGTAACTGAACAAGGTCACGCCCGCGCCCAGGATGGTGCTGGCAATCACCGCGGCCCTCGGCACGCTGGCCGCCGAGGTCTTCTTCATCAACGTGGGGGCATCCCCGCGCTTGCCCAGGGAAAACAGCATGCGCGAGGCAATGTAGATGGAGGAATTCATGCAACTGGCCACAGCGATCAACACCACCCCATCAACCAGCAGCTTGGCGTGGGGAATGTTCATCAGCTCCAGGGCGCGCTGATAAGAACCTACCGAGGCAAGCAACGGGTCATTCCACGGCACTACGGAAATCACCACGAAGATCGACAACAGGTAGAACACACCAATGCGCCACATCACCGAGCGCGTGGCCCGGGCGATGTTCTGCGCCGGGTTACTGGACTCGGCCGCCGCGATGGTGACCGCCTCAGTGCCGATAAAACTGAACATGATGGTGATAAAGGCCCCAACCACCGCCGACAGTCCGTTGGGCGCGAAACCGCCGTGTTCCTCCATCAACCGGCTCAACCCACTGACCTCACGCTCGGGAATCCAACCCATCAGCACCGCAAAGCCCAAGCCGATGAAGCCGATGATCGCGATCACCTTGGCCATAGCGAACCAGAACTCGAACTCGCCGTACTTGGACACGCTGAACAGATTGGTGACCACCAACAAAAAGATCGACAACAAGGCAAACAGCCAAGCGTCGATCTGCGGGAACCACTGGTTGAGAATATGCCCGGCGGCCAGGGCCTCAATGGGGATCACCAGCACCCAGAACCACCAGTACAACCAACCGATGGTGAAGCCGGCCCAGCGCCCGATGGCCTGGTCGGCATAGGTCGAGAAAGATCCGGTATCGGGGTTGGCCACCGCCATCTCCCCGAGCATGCGCATGACCAGCACCACCAGCGTGCCAGAGAACAGATAAGCCAGCAGCACCGCCGGCCCCGCCGCCGCAATCGCATGCCCGGAACCGACAAACAACCCCGCGCCGATAATGCCTGCAATGGAAAGCATGGTCACATGACGCGGCTTGAAGCCTTGCGCCAACTGGCCGTTGGAATCGTTGGAATTCAGGCTATTCATTGTTTTTGTTGTTCTCGGTGATCGACGTCAAGGTGTACTGACTGAAGAGTCAGGCGATCATCATTTCTTAATGATGGGTCACCTTACGCGGCCTGAGTTCATCAAAAATAGCCTGGGAGCGGCGGGAGTTGGTCTGATATCGACATGGGACCTCATCTGACGGCGGAATCAGAACCTGGCTACTTAACAGATCACCGGTTACGCACGGACATACCTGCGAAGCCTCAGCACAATCGAACCCTCACGGATAGATGAGGGCACTGTGCATCCAAATAAGAACCCTTATGAGTTATACCTCCGCCCTGACTGTCACTTTCGCCAATCGCTTTTATATACATATAAAGTATGCATAATGAGAACTTTCAGGATTCAATATGACAAGGCAAAAAGCATTGCAAATCAGCAGAAGCACAAAGGCGTCAGCCTTGCCGACGCGGAATCGGTGTTCTACGACGAAGCGGCTCTGACCATTCAAGACAATGATCACGACGAGGAGCGATGGGTAATCATGGGTACTGGTACAAAAGGAAGGGTCTTAGTAGTGGCCTACACCTACCGTGACCCAAACTTTGTGCGCATTATCAGTGCCAGGCTCGCATCCAAAAATGAAAGACACCAGTATCTGGAGGCTTGAACCATGCAAGACGAATACAATTTCAGTACCGGCAAACGCGGCGCGGTTGCCAGTACCAAGGGCAAGACCCGCATCACGATCATGTTAGATGATGCAGTAATTGAAGCCGCCCGCGAGCGTGCGGAAAATGCCGGTACGGGCTATCAAACAGTGATCAATAATCTGTTGCGCCAGGCGCTGCTCCCCCAAGGCACGCATAACCTCACGCCTGCATCGACGAAAAAGACCAAAACCCTACAAATAATTAACGATGGCATTGGGCCTGGCGAGGTCGAAGCACTGGAACAGCAGTTGATAGCGCTCGCTGGCGAGTTGAATCGAGTGCTTGGCACACCCAAACTGGCCAAATCAAAAGCCAAACCCAATCAGTGAAGGTATCCCTGTGCCTACATGCTCGATAAACATTATCCGCCAAGCCACACCCGACGACGTGCGTGCCCTGATCGAACTGGACACCTACGCAACCGCCCACACCCATCGCCGCGTGTTCATCCATGACGCCGTGGTTCGCCAACAATGCCTGGTTGCCGTCGACACCGCTGGCCGATGCGCCGGTTATCTGGTGCTGACCCATGACTTTTTCGATCATGGCTTTGTGGCGCTGGTCGTCGTGTCGCCGGCTCATCAGCGTCAAGGTGTGGCGCTGCGGTTGCTGGCGGCGGCGCAGGCGGCGTGCAAGACGCCCAAGCTGTTTGCTTCGACCAATGCGTCAAACACCGCAGCCCAGGCGTTGTTTGCAAAGGCTGGATTCGTGCCGAGCGGGCAGATCGACAATCTGGACGACCACGACCCTGAGCAGGTGTATGTGAAATTCATCAAACCCCTGTGATTGCGTTCCCATCGGTTCCACGCCCCCTCCATCGCCCCCCCCGTAAAACTCCCCCCTTGTGCACACTGGCGCCTCCCAAAACAGCGACAACGTTTTAGAGGTTTCCATGCTCCGAACTCTTGCGACTAGCCTTCTGCTGATGTCGGCGCCCCCGGCGATTGCAACGCCGCTCACGGCCGAACAGCTTTCGGCCATCGACCGTTATGTAACCTCGCACTCCTCGAAGAGTCGCTGCGACTGCACACGGCCCGCCTGAAACGGCTGCCAAGGTTCTGGGTGCCGCTGCAACAGCGCGCGCCAAAGTGGGTGCTGGCGCTGTGGATCATCGGCGTTTTCGTGTCACTGGCGACGCAATGCTGGTGCCATTGGTTCGTGACCGCGCCGCTGATCTGCGTGTTGATCGTCGCAGAAATCGTGATCGACGAGGCGCAGATGACACTTCAGTTGCGCACCGATGCCGTTCGCGATTCGCTGCGAGCAGCGCGTGGCGGCTATTCATATGCCCGATATCGTAGGGCGAGGGACAAGCCCGCTCACCACAATCGCTCGGAAACCTTGAGCAGAAGGCTATGCCTACCGGGAAACCAATCCCGGATTGAACATCCCCTCAAAACGCACCTTGTTCGCCGCGTAATACGCCGCCACCGCCTTGTCTGCCGTACTCTCCCGCGCCTGCATCATCAGCGCTTCGAGGTCGGCCTGAGGGATGGAGAAATGCGCAAAGAAGTACGCCACCTCGGGGTGTTGCTGGCTGAAGCCTTTACGGGCCATGGCGTGGATCTGCTCCGCGCCGCCGAAAATCTGCTTGGGATCGTCCAGGTAGCGCAGCGACCATTTGGAGAACATCCAGTGCGGGCTCCAAGCGTTGACCAGTGACCACTTGTTGCGCTTGAGGTTGCGGTCCAGCTCGTTGAGCATGCCGCTTTCCGAAGACCCCACCAGTTTGTAGCCCGTCAGCTTGTAATCCTCAATCGCCTTGACGGTGAGCTTGTACTGGCCGTTGCCGACTTCGGAGGTAAAGATCTTGCCGTCGAACTTCTCGCGGACGCCGGGTTTGTTCAGGTCTTCCACGCTGGCTACTTCTGCGACCGGCACCGTGGTCGGCACGGCCATGCCGATGCGTCCCTCATACAGCACGCCAAGGTCTTCAAGCCGGTCCTTGTACTTGTCGTAGAACGCCTTGTGAGTGCTGGGCAGCCAGACCATCGGGATCAGGTCAATGTTGCCGTTGGCCAGTGCCTGGAACTGGATGCCAATGTCGGCCATCACCAGCTTGACCGGTTGCTTGAGGTGCTCCTGCAACGCGGTACTGGCGAGTTTGACGGTGATTTCCGTATCGGACCAGTTCACCCAACCGATGCGTACCGGTGGTTTTTGCTCCGCATGGGTCAGTGCAGCACTGGCACCCAGCGCAAGTCCGAGCAGGTAGGCACAGGCTTTTTTCCGATAGCGCACTTGAGTAGTCATCAGGCGTCCTCCTAGGGGGTAAAGGCGATCTTAGCGACGACTTCCGGGCCTCGCAATAAAAATGTACATACGTGTCGTCCATTATTGACACCTATGTACATTTACCCTAATTTCAAATCGCCCAGCCTGATGATGCCCACGACGGAGCACACCCCGATGTCCAGCGATCCCCTGCTGCAGCCCTACACGATCAAGCACCTGACCCTGCGCAATCGGATCATGACCACCGCCCACGAACCGGCCTACCCGGTGGACGGCATGCCGCAGGCGTTGTACCGCGCGTACCACGTCGAACGTGCCAAGGCCGGCGTGGCCTTGACCATGACTGCAGGCTCTGCCGCGGTATCGCGTGACAGCCCGCCGGTGTTCAATAACGTGCTGGCTTACAAGGACGAGGTAGTCGGCTGGCTGAAGGACCTGACGGATGAGTGCCACGAACACGGCGCGGCCGTGATGATCCAGCTGACGCACCTGGGTCGTCGCACACGCTGGGACAAGGCGGATTGGCTGCCGGTGGTTTCGCCGTCGCACCGTCGCGAAGCCTCACACCGCTCCTTCCCGAAGAAGATGGAAGACTGGGACATCGAGCGGATCATCAAGGACTACGTCGACGCCGCCGAGCGCATGCAGGCGGCCGGGTTGGATGGCCTGGAACTGCAAGCCTACGGGCATTTGATGGACCAGTTCTGGTCGCCGCTCACCAATGACCTCGACGGCCCGTACGGCGGCTCGCTGGAGAACCGCATGCGGTTTACCTTCGATATCCTGCGCGGCATTCGCCAGCGGGTCGGTGAACACTTTCTGTTGGGCGTGCGCTACACCGGCGACGAAGCCTTGCCGGGCGGGTTTACTGCCAACGAAGGCTTGCAGGTGTCGCACATGCTCAAGGACAGCGGGCTGGTGGATTTCCTCAATGTGGTACGTGGGCATATCGACACGGATGCGGGCCTCACCGATGTGATTCCTATCCAGGGCATGCGCAACTCGCCGCACCTGGATTTTGCCGGCGAGATTCGCGCGTCCACCGGGTTTCCCACTTTCCATGCGGCAAAAATCCCGGATGTCGCCACCGCGCGTTATGCCATTGCCTCGGGCAAGGTGGACATGGTCGGCATGACCCGCGCCCACATGACCGACCCGCATATCGTGCGCAAGATCATCGAGCGCCGCGAAGAAGACATTCGGCCCTGCGTCGGCGCCAATTACTGCCTGGACCGTATCTACCAGGGCGGCGCGGCCTACTGCATCCACAACCCGGCGACCGGCCGCGAAACCAGCATGCCCCATGACATTCCCAAGGCGGCGGTGAAGCGCAAGGTGCTGATAATCGGCACGGGCCCGGCCGGGCTGGAAGCGGCGCGGGTGGCCGGAGAGCGTGGTCACGACGTCACCGTGCTGGAGGCCGCCGACCGGCCCGGTGGGCAGATCCGCCTGACGGCATTGAGTGAGCGGCGTCGCGAGATGATCGGCATCATCGATTGGCGCATGGCCCAGTGCGAACGCCTCGGCGTTCGGTTCCACTTCAACACCTGGGCCGAAGCCGAGACAGTGCTGGCCCACGAGCCGGACGTGGTGATTGTCGCCACCGGCGGCATGCCGCACACCGAGGTGCTGGCCCAGGGGAATGAGCTGGTGGTCTCGACCTGGGACATCATTTCCGGCGACGTCAAGCCGGGGCGTCACGTGCTGATATTCGATGACGCCGGCGACCATGCCGCCCTGCAAGCCGCCGAGGTGATCGCGCAGAGTGGCGCCAGCGTCGAAATCGTCACCCCGGACCGCGCGTTCGCCCCGGAAGTCATGGCCATGAACCTGGTGCCCTACATGCGCAGCCTGCAAGACCTGGACGTGACCTTTACCGTGACCTACCGGGTCGAAACGGTGGAGAAACACGACGGTCGGCTGCTCGTCAGCTTTGGCAGCGACTACGGCAAGGTGCACAAGCAGCGGGTGGTCGATCAAGTGGTGGTCAACCACGGCACCCTCCCCCTGGACGACCTGTACTTCGACCTGCGCGCGCATTCCAGCAATGGTGGGGCCGTGGAGCAACACGACTTGATTGCCGGGAACCCGCAGAACATCGTGACCAACCCTAACGGCCGCTTCCAACTGTTCCGGATCGGCGATGCCGTAGCCGCGCGCAATACCCATGCGGCGATCTATGATGCATTGCGGTTGGTTAAAGACCTGTAAAGAACACCGAGCCCTCTGTTGGCGCTTTTGGCGGTCATGTCTGCCAACACAGCCGATCCCCTTGTGGGAGCTGTTGAGCTTTAGCGAGGCTGTGAAGGCGGTGGGTCAGTCGATGAAAATGCCAGCAGTGCCGACGCCTTCGCAGCCTCGCCAGGGCTCGACAGCTCCCACACTAGAGCTTCGTCGTGGCACAAATCCCACCCACACAACCGATCCCCTGTGGGAGCTGTCGAGCTTTAGCGAGGCTGCGAAAGCGGTGGGTCAGGCGATAAAAATGCCAGCAGTGCCGCCGCCTTCGCAGCCTCGCCAGGGCTCGACAGCTCCCACACTAGTGCTTCGTCGTGGCACAAATCCCACCCACACAACCGATCTCCTGTGGGAGCTGTCGAGCTTTAGCGAGGCTGCGAAAGCGGTGGGTCAGGCGATAAAAATGCCAGCAGTGCCGCCGCCTTCGCAGCCTCGCTGGGGCTCGACAGCTCCCACACTTGATCTTCGTCGTGGCACAAATCCCACCCACACAACCGATCCCCTGTGGGAGCTGTCGAGCTTTAGCGAGGCTGCGAAGGCGGTGGGTCAGGCGATAAAAATGCCAGCAGTGCCGCCGCCTTCGCAGCCTCGCCGGGGCTCGACAGCTCCCACACTTGATCTTCGTCGTGGCACAAATCCCACCCACACAGCCGATCCCCTGTGGGAGCTGTCGAGCTTTAGCGAGGCTGCGAAGGCGGTGGGTCAGGCGATAAAAATGCCAGCAGTGCCGCCGCCTTCGCAGCCTCGCTGGGGCTCGACAGCTCCCACACGAGTGCTTCGTCGTGGCACAAATCCCACCCACACAACCGATCCCCTGTGGGAGCTGTCGAGCTTTAGCGAGGCTGCGAAAGCGGTGGGTCAGTCGATGAAAATGCCAGCAGTGCCGCCGCCTTCGCAGCCTCGCTGGGGCTCGACAGCTCCCACACTAGAGCTTCGTCGTGGCACAAATTCCACCCACACCACCGATCCCCTGTGGGAGCTGTCGAGCTTTAGCGAGGCTGCGAAGGCGGTGGGTCAGGCGATAAAAATGCCAGCAGTACCACCGCCTTCGCAGCCTCGCTGGGGCTCGACAGCTCCCACACTTGATCTTCGTCGTGGCACAAATCCCACCCACACAACCGATCCCTTGTGGGAGCTGTCGAGCTTTAGCGAGGCTGCGAAGGCGGTGGGTCAGGCGATAAAAATGCCAGCAGTGCCGCCCCCCCCACACTTAGATCCATGTCGCGGCTGACACTGCGTCCGTGCTCTTTTACTCGGCGCCAGCTGTCGGTTCGTCAAAGGTGTCAGTCAATGGCACAAACACCCCCGGCGAGGTTTCGGCGTAGCCAAACGCCCCATAGAAGCGGTCCAGTTCGCGCCGCTTCAAGGCTTTGCCGGTGAATACGCTGACGTACTGGGGAATTCGCCGGAACCGCACCACCACGTCTTCGGTGGTTTTCATCGAGATGTAGCCGATCTGTGTGAGGTAGATGGTTCGCGCGCGCACATCGGCGGCTTCGTCATCGTAGCCAAAGCGCCGGAACATGCCGGCCAAGGCGTTGATGCGAGTGTCGTCGGCCAGGGCGATTTCGGCGCTGACCTCCCCCGACTGCATTGCCCAACTGCGCACGGCAAATTCGAACTGCGAGTCGAACAGTTCCGGGTTCAGCCAGCATTCGAAGACGTTGAGGATCGCCTCGCAAATACTCTCGGCATAACGCTCGCACTGGCGCACCAGGTTGCCGGTGTTCTTGTCGCGCCAACGGGTCAGCAACGCGGCGAGCAGTTGCTCGCGGTCTTCATAGAACCAATAGAAACTGGTACGCGACAAGCCCAGTTGCTTGGCCAGCGGCATGACGCGCACGGCGTCGATGCCGGACTCTTTCAGCGCTGTGTACGCGGCGTCCAGCCACACGTCGACCGAGCCTCGCCAGCCCGTGTCCTGGGTCTTGCCTCGGGGTTTTGCGATCATCCGGGTCACCTTGCCTGGGAATTGCAGGCCACTCTACACGCCCAGCTGCATGGTGCACAGGGAGTGTACAGCGACGTACATTTCGACTCGCCCTGGCGCACCGCCTTTTGCGCAACCTGGAGGTTTAACGCACTAAATTGAACGAATCTGACCCTGTTCCGCTCAATACTTCAGGACACACAAACACCCACACGGACGAGGTTGAGGTAGCGGACATGGCAGCGAAAAAGTGTGAAGCATCGACCACACCTGGCTGGGACGAACAACTGGCCGGCAACACCGAACTGTTCTTCGAAGCCGATCGGCTGGAGAAGGCAGCCTACGACATCATCGGCACCAGTCTGGCCGACGCAGCCGCGTGGTTGCGCTTTAGCGAGGCCAAGCAGATTGCCGATGCAAAGCGTACCGAGGCGTACCAAGACTTGATGCGCATACGCCGGGGCATGCTGGACCGAGACTCGCGGCCCTCCCCCCGCGCCGATCACCCTCCCCAGCGCGGCCCCTCCGCCGCCCATTGAGACTGCACGCGTCTCACCCACCGCGAGAAAAAATATTATACAAGCCCGCCCCGCTCCCTAAACATCCAGGGGCAGCCCGCGTCAGCGGAACTTCCCTGGTTTTTTAGAGCAGGCCCCTCTATGGCACGATTTAAAACCACGCTGTTGGCTTTCCATTTCCTGACAATCGCAGGCCTATTCATGCCCTCATTGAATGCCCACGCCAACACCCTCGACTCAACTGTGGCAACCCCTTCGCAAGACGCCGTCTACCAACTGCGCATCTACGAAATTTTCGAGACCAACAAGGTTGCGTTTCATCAGCGATTCCGTGATCACGCCATGCGCATCATGGCCCGCCATGGGTTCGATATCATCGCCCTGTGGGAAGCCAAGACCCAACAGCGTACCGAATTCGTCTACGTGATCAGATGGCCTGACGCCGATACGATGCGCCAGGGCTGGAAAAACCTGATGGCTGATCAGGAGTGGTCCGCCATCAAGGAAAAAAGCGCCGCGGAACACGGCGCGATGGTGGGCGAGATTCAGGAAAAGGTGATGGCGTTGACCGACTATTCACTGATACCCGCCGGCCTGCCACGGCCATGACGCAAAGGTAACCTACAGTTCCTTGAAGCGGTGCCGCGGTATTCCCGGCACCGGCAACCGGATGCTGTAGATATTGCCCGCCGCCGGATAGTCCGCGTGCTCCGCCGCCGACATGCCGAACTTGGCAGTGGTGATAAACAAGGTGCGCCTATCCGCCCCGCCAAAGCAGCAACTGGTGGGGCGTGGCACTGGCATTGGCAAGGTCTGGAGCAGGACGCCATTGGGGTCGTATTGGAGCAGGCAGCTGCCATTGAACTGGCAAACCCAGAGGTTGCCCTCGACATCCAGGGCCAGGCCGTCCGGGCGCCCCAGTTCAGCCGGGGTCTGGGCAAATACCGAGACTTGTTCCAGGTAGCTGCCATTTGCCGGGTAGCGGGCACGGTAGAGGGTCCGGGCTACCGAGTCGACGAAGAACAGCTCGCGCCCATCACGTGACCACACCAGGCCGTTGGGCAGGCTGATGTTGTCCAGTATCACCGAGGCGTTCAGGCCGGCGTCGTAGCGGTAGAACTTGCCCGTATTGCGGCTGTGCGCCTCATCCATCAAGCCGGTGATGAAACGGCCCTGGGGATCGCAGGCACCATCGTTGAAGCGGTAGGACGACAGCGTGATGGCCAGCTTTGAGTGCTGGATGACCCGCAGGCGGGTGCGGTCGAGGATGGCAACTCCGGCATTCTGGGTAAAAATCAGATTGCCCTTTTCGGTCAATGCCAAGGCGCCAATACGCGAAGGCGACTCATACAACCGTGTCAGGTTGCCCTGTAGATCCAAGGCATTGATCTGGCCGCCACTGATGTCCACGAACAGCAGGCACTGGTGGGTTTCATCCCAGACCGGGCTCTCACCCAGGTCAGCCTGGCAGGGCGAAAAAAGACGAAGCTCTTCCTGAGCAGGCATAGTCAACACTCCTTGATCTGGTCCCAACGCTGGGCGACTTGTTCGGCAGTGGCGGCCTTCACGCGAGCCAGATCGACGGGATAGTCGACACCCGGGTTTTCCGCAAACCGAGTCGCCGTAAACTGGCCATTGCTGGCGCGCAGGACGTAACCGGAATCCTGGCATTGCTGCGACGCCAGGAACACCACGCCAGGCGTCACCCATTCGGGCTTGAGGTTTTCCGGTTCGCCCGTCACGCCCCACATGCGGGTCTTGGCCACGGGTGATACCGCATTGACCAGAATGCCCGACTCCGCACCTTCCATGCTCAACGCATTCATGATGCCCAGTTGCGCCATCTTGCCGGCGGCGTACGCCACCAGGCCGGGTTGCGCATAGTGCTGGTACATCGCACGGTCTGACGAGGTCAATATCACCCGGGCGGCAGTAGAGTGTTGGAGGTGTTTCCAGGCATGTTTGCATAACCAGATCGGCGTGTAGATATTGATATCCACCGCGCGACCTATGAATGTTGCATCAGCCTCATCAATGGGTTGATAACCGACCCAACCGGCGTTGTGAATCAAAATATCGAGTTGACCAAACGCCTCGATGGCCGTCGCCACCAACTGCTCGCAACCCTGTTCGGTGGACAGGTCACCGTGATGTCCGACCACGTTAAAACCCTGGTCTGCAAGGGTGCGAGCCGCTTCCATGGCAATCGAGCCATCGCCCCCCGCGCCCAACTTGTCCGCACCAATATCACTGATCACGACATTGGCGCCCAGCGTAGCCAGGGCTTGCGCGTAACTGAATCCCAACCCTCGGCCTGCGCCCGTTACAACGGCGGTCATTCCTGTAAAGTTCATTGGCTATTCCTCTTGAGTGCCACTTCACCTTAACAATGTATATCGGTGCTGTTTAATACTAACGGCGGCGCAAGTTGATACTTGGCTCATATCAAGTTGATGTTTATTGCGCGCAAACCCGGAATGAACGACCCCTCCATGAACTTCACTACGGGATTCTGGTCTGCTGGGTAGTTTTGCAAGTTTTGGATCCAAAGTTTAACTGGGCGATGTTTATTCCTTAGTCGAACGCTGGATTACCGGTACCATTGCTGCACCTAGTCCACTGATCAGTTCAAATGAAGGAACAGAAGAAATGATCGAAACCCGCCTGCTACGCCAGTTCATTGCCGTGGCTGAAGAGCTGCATTTCCACAAGGCTGCCATCCGCCTGCACATGGCCCAGCCCCCGCTGAGCCAGGCCATCAATCGCCTGGAAGACAAACTGGGGTTCAGTCTGTTTACCCGTAATAAGCGCGGGGTCAAACTGACCCCGGCCGGGGGTGCGTTCCTGGAGGCCGCGTATAGCACCCTGAAGGCGTTGGAGCAGGGCATCGAACACGCACGTCAGGTGTCCGAGGGGATTGCCGGCAAACTCACGGTGACTGCGGTGTCGATCGCCTACTACGAGTCGCTGCTCAGTACGCTGCGCCAGTTTCGCGAGACCTTTCCCAAGGTCCAGTTGGTCATCAAGGAGATGCCCTCCTCCAGCCAGGCCAAGGCCATTCTGTCGGGAGAGGCGGATATTGCCTTCATGCGCAAGCTGCCAATTTCGGCGGAAAACGTCGAGTCCCGCCTGTTGCTGGATGAAGAGATCGTGATGGCGCTGCCCGCCCATCACCCTAAGGCAAAGGACGGCCAGATAGACTTGAGGGACTTCGCCGGCGAAGACTTCGTGTTCACCCCCGAAGCCCTGGGTACCGGCTATCACAGTCAGCTTATTGCATTGTGTGAAGCCGCCGGTTTTTACCCCAAGGTGGTGCAAGAGGCCGCACAGATCCATACCCTGATCGGCCTGGTAGCCTGTGGCTTCGGGGTCGCCCTGGTACCCGAGTCGATTGCCAACTCAATCATGCGCGACAAGGTACTGTTTCGCCGGATCTACCCGGTGACCGCCTCCCCCAACCCGGCAATCGGCCTGTACATGAGCTGGAACACCCACAACGAATCGCCGTTGATGGACAGCTTTATTTCCATGCTCGACTTCAACGCTGCCCCCGGGGTTGAAGGGGCACTGGCCGTACAGGTCGGTTAGAGTGCCAGCCGATAATCCTTGAGCCATGCGGCAAGGGACAAAGCGGTTTCCAGGTTATTGCGCTTGAGCTGGGAGTTGAAGGCCCCCACAGGCTGTTCAAGCTCGCGACGCAATTGCGTGCGATCAATGATCTGGAAAACCGCGTTGTCGGCTTGTTGCAACAGCGCACGGGTTTGCGCGCGCAGGAACTGTTCATACGCCAGGTTGGCAGACGTCGGGTAGGGACTCTTTTTGCGCTGCATGACAGCGTCAGGTACCAGGTCGGCACAGGCCTGCTTGAGCAACCACTTTTCCACGCCCTCCTTGCCCTTGATGCTCCAGGGTACGTTGTAGACGTACTGCACCAGTTCATGGTCGGTGAACGGCACACGCACTTCGAGACTGGCGTACATGCTCAAGCGGTCCTTGCGATCCAGCAGGATCGGCAGCCAGCGATGCAGGTGCATGTGGCAGACTTCGCGCATCTTGCGCTCCTCAAGGCTGTCGCCCGGCAGATGTTCGACGCTGTCCACCGCCTGGCCATAACTGCTGCGTTGGTATTCGGCGAAATCACACAGTTTGTTGAAGTCCGGGTTGATCATCTCGGCCTGCAGCAGCTGCATGCGCGACAGCCATGGAAAGCGCTGGGCTTCCAGGGCCTGGGGGTCGCGGAACCAAGCGTAGCCACCAAACACCTCATCCGCTGCTTCGCCGGAAATGGCCACGGTGGAGTGCTCGCGGATGGCCTTGAACAGCAAGTGCAGTGAGGTGTCCACATCGCCGAAGGTCTGGGCGGAGTCGTTGGCCCTGAATACCGACTGCCGCGCCACCTCGCTCACCAGTTCCTGGTTGTCGATCAGGATGGTCTGGTGATGGCTGCCGATCGCTTCGGCCGCCGCCAGCGCAAAGGGTTGGTCGCGGTCAGGGCGAAAAGTGTCGGCACGGAACTGTTCGGCTTGGCCGACAAAGTCCACCGAAAACGAGTTGACCACACCGCCTTGTTCGGCTTGCAGTTTTTTCTGCGCCATGGCGGTGAGGACGGTCGAGTCCAGGCCGCCGGAGAGCAAGGTACAGACCGGCACGTCGGCATACAGCTGTTCGCCCAGGGCCTTTTCCAGCAAGGCGCGGGTTTTCTCGACGGTTTGTGCGTCGGTGTCGGTGTGCTCATGACGTTCGACAGCCCAATAACGCTGCACCTTCGGTGCGCGCCCCGCCAGCAATTGCAGGCTGTGGCCCGGAGGCAGTTCGCGAATGCCCTTGAAGGCCGTTTGCGCGGTAGCCTTGGACAGGGACAACGCGTCCACAAGGCCGACAACGTCCAGCGCTCGCTGGAACTGCGGATGGGCGAGAATGGCCTTGGGCTCCGAGGCGAACAGCAGGCCAGCGTCCAGCGCCGCATAAAACAGCGGCTTGACGCCCAGACGGTCGCGCAGCAGCAGGAAACGCCCCTGGCGCTCATCGAAAATAGCCATCGCAAACATCCCGGTGAGGTGGTCGACGCATTGCTCACCCCACTCCAGATAGGCGTGCAACACCACTTCCGTATCGCTGCGAGTCGTGAACTGGTGCCCGGCCTTGCTCAAACGTTCACGCAGTTGGACATAGTTGTAGACCTCGCCGGTGTACACCATCGCCACCGTCGCCCCGCCCGCAGTGGTGAATGTCATCGGCTGCACGCCGCCGCTCAAATCAATGATTGCCAGCCGCCGGTGCCCCAGTAGCGCGTGCTGCCCCTGCCAGATCCCTTCGGCGTCCGGGCCACGTCGCGTGAGGCTGGCGGTCATTTCGGCAACCAGTGGACGTTGATCTTTGAGGTCTCGCGCAAAGTCGACCCAGCCTGTAATTCCACACATATCAAAGGATCCTTATTGGTCGAGTGCAGCCGCCGGCAATGGGCCACGCAGCGTTTCAAGTCGTTTAGCCAAGTCGATCAATTGCAGCTCGCTGTCGCGGCGCCCCATGATCTGCAGGGCCAGGGGGGCCTTGCCGTCAGCACTGAGCATGATCGGCAAGGTGATTGCCGGCAGGCCACTGAAGCTGGCTAAGGGTGTAAAGCCGATTTTGCGTGAGTAATCCGGGTCGGCAGGCGACGGAATGGTCGAATCGCCCGGCAGCGGACGGCGCACATCGAATGGCCGGCAAGGGTCGATGGGAAACACCACCACGTCCACGCCTGCAGCGTCAAAACAACTGTCAATGGAGGCACGCACCGCCTGCATGCGCGCAGTTATCTGCTGATACTCGGCGTCGCTCACCCCGGCACCTACCTCCAGCGCGGCCTGGGTCGACCAGTGCAAATCGGCATCGAAAATTTCACGCCATACCTGGGAAGCCAGCCACGCGTCCCGGGCACATAACTGCCACGCCGAACCACGGCAGTCCCACAGTTCGGGCAACTGCATGGGCACTTGAGGCATACCCAGGTCTGCCAGGAGGCTTTTTGCCTGGTCCATCATCGCCAGCATCGGTGCTGTGGTGACACCGTCGTCAATGTGGCTCAACACGCCAATCCGGTAGGTGCCGGCCAGCGGCTTTTGCACGCCCAGGTGTCGCTCAAGCCCCAGCCTGGGCATCAGGAAGTCCAGGTCATCGGCGGTACGCGTGACCCAGCCGAGGGCGTCCATGGAGGGTGACAACGGGAACACACCGTCCAGATTGGAGGCCTTGTGGGTCATGCGCAGCCCCACCATGCCGCAATGGGCTGCAGGCCAACGCACGGAGCCGAGCACATCGGTGCCCAGGGCGATGTCACACAGGTGTGCGGCCACGGCAACCGCCGAACCGGTGCTGGAGCCGGAGGGGTCTATGCTCGGATACAACGGATTGCGCGCCCCGCAGCCGAAACCGATATTGAGTTCGGTGGTGGCGACCTTGTACAGGATGCGCACCTCGGGATGTACCGCCCACAAGGCGCTGGCTGACACATCGGGATAGTGCCGGTAACTGCGCAACCCCAGACGCGTGGGCATGCCCGCCACGTCGACGGTGTCTTTGACCCCCATGCGGAACGTGGCTGTGTCGTCGGTCACACTCGAGACCAGGCAACGGTATTGGCTGTCCGCCGAGCCTGCCCAGTGGTTGTACTGCCCGGCCCATTGATGCCGCAGTTGCGGCTGTTCCAGCAGCAAACTGTAGCGCTGGCGCAACGGTAACCTGAGAAATTCCGGCACCGCCGTGGCCTGTTCACGTTGGCTCGCGTGGCCGGACAGGTAGGCAGTAATGCTCTGCTCTGCAGTACGGATGCTCATGACTCTCAACTCCCTGTTTGCTGGATAGCCCAAGCCTGCGGCTTGCCGCTGGCCGACAAGGGCAACTGCTCGACGCGTCGAATCTGCACAGGCTTGGGAAAATGAACGCCCAGGCGCTCGATGGCCTGGGCAAGGCTCGCCTCCGTGAGTGTGGGCGAGCTGAAAACCACTTCGTAGGCCTCACCGCGCAACTCATCGCGCAGGGGCATGCACGCCAGGTGCTGGCACTGGGTCACGGCACTGAGTTCAGCGCGCAGGACACCCAGGTCCTGGCGCACACCATTGATTTTTATCAGCTGGCTGGCACGCCCCAACCACTGGAATTGCCCCTGCCCAACCGCCAGGATCCAGTCGTCGCTCTGGTGCGTCAGTGCCGACACTTGTCCCTCAGCGGCCCTTGCGATTCGCGGGCTGTGCACGTTGAGTCGCGACTCCACCCCCACCGGGCTGAGCAGCGAGACATCCTCGAATACCGTCCAGGCCGTGGCTGCCTCGCCAATGGGACGATGTGCAATGGCACCGGTCTCGGTCGAGCCGAGCAGTTCGATAAACGTCGCGCCCTGGCCGGCATAACGATCAACGATCGCGTACGCCTTGGAAGGCAGCACCGAAGCGCTATGCAGCACCAGTACGGGCACCTGCGGCACCAGGCGTTTGAGCAGCGATGCGAGCAATGTCCAGGTGCTGGCGATACACAGGATCACTGTCGGCCCCCTGACCTGCAGGTCCGGCAGCAGGAGTCCTTCCAGGGAGCAGGATTGCAATCGGGCCCGGGTCACATCGGCACCGACCTGCCCCAGAATCATGCCGTAGCTGTGTTCGGTAGGGGCGAACGACAGGATATCCGTGACACCCGCGGCCCACGTACCGAGGATCATCCGTGCTTCCTGTTCCATCTGCCGCCGGGTGCGGGCCCACTGGCGCGGCGCGCTGGTAGACCCCGAGGTACGGAAGACATGCTCCGCGCTCATCGCCTACACCGCCTGCAAGGTGGCAGTGTCTTCCAGGCGCTCCTTGACGAACTGCTCCATTTTTTCCAAGGTCTCGAACCAGTAGCGAACGTCGTCGCCGACATAGTCCACCTCGATACCAAACCGCTCCTCGATGGTGGTCACCACTTCAACCGCCATCAGGCTGTCGAAACGCTCGCCGATAAAGTCGCGAAAACTCTCGTCCGCGCCAATGCTGCGAACTTCAGGCCCCAGTAGTGTTTCCAGGGCGGTGCGGATATCGTCTTTTACAGTGCTGACGTTAGTCATGTTATTAACCCTTGGTGGCAGCGTTAGTCAGTGTTTCATCCGTGGCGTAAAAAACACTTTCAGGAAACACATCCTCGTACTGCAGATAAAAGAATGAATCGGCAAACTGCGTGGTAAAGAAGTTGAACAGTTGCGTGGCAAAATCCTTGCGGAAAAACTGATCACGGCTGGCAGCTATCGAGGCGCGAATAAAGAACACACGACTACGCTTTGTTTCACCATGGTTGATCGCCATGGGTAGGCCGGCACTGAATACACTGTCTTCATCCAGCGCACTAAAAATCACCATGCAGTGCCCCGGATCCAGGCCATGGCCCTTGAGTTCCCGGGCAACTTTCAAGGCGATTTTCTTTTTCTCGCTTATTCCCAGAAACCCGGAGCGAATGTTGATCGTCGGCACATGAGCCTCTCAAGACAAATACAAGTTAGGAAGTACCGGCAACTGCCCCTTGAACCACTGCCCCACCAGACTGCCCAGGCAGGTGGACAGCGCGTCGTGCCCTTCGCGGTACATCGGTGACCAGGCGTAACCGCCGTCCGTCTCGACGTTTTCCAGGAAATACAGCACGTGAGCGCGGTCGACCTCGAGGCCGAAATCGCAGGACGCGGCCATGGCTTCGTAGGTACTGAGCAGGTCCGGAATGCGATTGCCGGTATTGGCGAAACCACCCTGCTTGACCTTGTGCCGCCGCAACAAGGCAAGCATTTCGTCATCATCGCGGTGGCCCAGGTATCGCAGGCATTTGAGCGCCTGGACACTGGATCGGAACGTCGGCACACCGCCCGGGAAATTGGCGAAGGCCAGCGGTTCCTGGGTGACGGCGCAACGCCTTACAAAGCGCTCCAATTGCCCGCAGTCGATTCCGTCACTGCGGCCCAACCGGGTGATGATTGAAACCGCGGAAGCCGTCGACACCATGTCCGAGCCTCGCCCCTCCCAGAAGCCGAAGCCGCCATCGGGGTTCTGGATCCGCCCCAGCCACGCCAACACGGCCTGCCGCGCCTGCGGCGAGTCGCGCAGCGCACCGGCCGCCAAGGCCCACGCCGTACAACGTACTTCTGCGCCACGGCCGGGCATATACATGACGCCGGCTTCGTTGGGCAGTTGACAGCCCTCGATCCACCTCACCGCCGAGGCACGGGCCTGCGGGGAGAGGCGGCCATCCAGGACGGTGGCGGCAGTGGTCAAGACATCCGCCGCCGCGCTTTTTTCACGGTAGGTGTAGCCGCCATTGTCGACATAAAGCTGCTGGACAAACCGGCTGACGCCCAAGGCCAGCCCACTCACATCCTGGCCCAGGGCCTTGAGCGAACCGACCGCACAAAACACCGCCCATACGTCTTCACAGTCATAGCCTTGCCAGCGCACAAACCCGCCTTCAGGGCCACGCAACGACTCGATCCACGCGACGCAATCGGCACTGTGCAATGGCGCGGTTCCCAGTGCGGCGAGGGTCGCAGTGGTGCGATAGGTGGCCCACAGGCACGGGGTATCCGCCGCTTCACTGAAACGAAACCCGCCCCCTTCCAGCTGCTGGGCCTGCATCCAGTGGACCAGTCGATCCATATCCCATGCAGGCACCCAGTCGCCTTGCTGGCTGAGCGCCTTCCAAGCCATCACGCCATAAAAGCACGCGCGCACATCGGCCTTGTTACGCTGGGCAAACGCGGGCGACCAACTCAGCCCGCCATTTTCACACTGCAATGCACTGAGCCACTCGAGCAGCATGGCCGGCTCTTTCACTTGACCGTGGCACACATTGATCAAGGTGCGTACGGCGTAGTGCGTCGCCCACACGTCCGCGCCCTGCCCCGCGCACATGGCGTAGGCCTGCCCGTCCCACAGGCTGTCCAGCCATGGTTCGGTCTTTTCCGACACCTGTTCCAATGCGCCGAGATCGTTGAGGGTTTCCGTGCAGTAAAACGTTGCCCAGGCATCCGAAGGCATGCCTTTGCTCCAGGCATAGCCACCATCGCGATTCAATCGCGTCTCGATGTAGCGACGAATCTGCGGCTGGTCGACGGAATGCAACTGATCGATCCAGGCCAGGCTGCGGATGGCCGCATACGTGCACCAGAGGTCCGGTTGGCCACTGACCACCGCGCGGCCCTCGGGGAAACGTGGCGGGATCGGACTGAAGGCATTCATTGCTGGCCACCGACAAAGCGCAGGTTGGTTTTTTTCCAGCTTTTTTGCGAGGCGCCACTCTTGCTGACCGCCGCCAGGTTGTTGACGAACAGGATCCTGTCCCACTGCAGGTTCATGCGTTCCTGGGAGCACTCGCGCAACGAGTCTGCGAGCCCGGCTTCCAGCGCGTTGTCCCAGACCACGTCGCGCTCCAGGATCAGGCTGGCACTGTCGGTCGTACGGTCCACCTCGATCATGTAGCCGGTGGCGTTGCTGGTGCCGTAGACGATTTCCTCGATCTTGCGGATTTCAAGGTCCACTCCAGAGACCATGACAGCGTCGGAATCTCGACCGTTGACCATCATTGTCGGTCCAGGCAAACCGACTGCACACTCGGACGTGATGGTCACGCTGTCGCCGGTGTCCAGGCGCAACAGGGGGCGGGCGTAAAGATTCAGCGGGGTGACGACCAGGCGCCCGCTGGCGCCTTTGCTCAAGGGTACGATCTGACCGCTTGCGGTCACCAATTCGAAGTAGTTGGTACCCGTGGTCAAACGTTGCACCTTGCCCTGGGTCACCGCCGCCAAGGTGCCGGTTTCGGTGCTGCCGTAGCTGGCGTCGTGAATATCGCAAGCCCACCACTGCGCCAGTTTTTCCCGGAATGGCCGGGTATTGACCTCGCCCAGCAACATGATCGCCTTGATCGACTCACTGACACGCTCCAGCATCTGCCGCTGCTTGAGGTAGCGCGTGAGCTGGACGAGGACCCCCGGCGCGATAAAGATCACCGTCGGACGGTACACCTCGAACATCTTGCACAGGCGCTCCCAATCGGTGATACCGGTGGTGAAGGGGTAGGCACGCACATGGGAGACATCGAGGTATTCGCACACATTGGCGATCAAGTCGCCCACTGGAACGATGTCTGACGGCATCAGATTGGCGACCCGCGAACCGGGCTCGATAACGTGTCGCCAGTGGAACGCTACCGACACCGCGTTCCAAATGATGTCTTCCTTGAGCCTGGGGCTGGGGGTCGGCTCGCCGGTGGTGCCGGTGGTTGCGTAATACTTGGCGGCCTGGCCGTATTCAACGGTGCAGAATGCACGTGGAGAACCTTTCAGGCTGGCCTTGGGTGTCAGCGCCAGGGCCTGGAACCCGGCAAAACTGTAGTCACCCAGGGCATGGTAGAACTCGCTCTTGCGAGCACGTTCCCATACGGCCCGCAGTTTTCGCTCATAGAAAGGGGCGTCGGGGATCAACTCCCCATGACGCAGGATTTCGCTTTCGGCGCCCTGCAAAACCCCATAGTAATGATCGTTATGCACTAACATTAACTTGCCCTCGTTAAAAAACCCCAGCGAGAATTGGCGAGCCGAGCGATAAAGTAAAATACTTTCGCGGTCTATTTGTAAGAGCCTGCAGATATCAGAGAAAACGCCCGATACTTGGCGACCCGGCGATATTATTTAGTTAGGGTCGTGCCCCCGCGATACGCGAGTCGCCCGCACATTACAACTAACTAAACAGTTCACAGCTCTCTAACACTGGGGGGCACCACGCGCCGACTAATACCCGCCAAAAGTATTAAACAGAGACTTTTATAGTATTTCTCATCTCACTGTTGTCACCGCACTATCACCGCCACCTTGCAAAAACGAGTTCCGGGCATAACCACGACAGTCGCTTAAAAGACGGCGCCAACTTAGTGCACTTGCACCGGTGGGACCTTCGACTTATGCACCGACAAGGAGACGCTGAATGCTGACGACACACAAACACTTCCAGGCCAACGCCACTGGCTGGACACCCGATACGTGGCGCTCACGCACGGCCCTGCACCAGCCCGTCTACCCCTGCCCCACCGAACTCCAGCATACCTTGCAGGGACTGGCCCAGCGGCCCGCGCTGGTGAGCGCTGGCAAGATCCTGCAACTCAAGACCTTGATCGCCCAGGCGCAGGACGGCCAAGGCTTCATCCTGCAAGGCGGCGATTGCGCGGAGTCTTTTGACCACTGCTCCAGGGAGACCACCGCCAGCCAGGTCAAAGTGCTGCAACAAATGACTCAAGTACTGATGCAGCGCCTGCAAATGCCGGTGATCTGCCTGGCGCGCCTGGCTGGGCAATACGCCAAGCCGCGTTCCAGCGACAGCGAAACCCTGGGCCAGGAAACCCTGCCGGTGTACCGCGGTGACATCGTCAACGGCAGCACGTTTAGCCCACAAGAACGCCGCGCCGACCCGCAACGCCTGCTGCAGGCTTACAGTTGTTGCGCTTCAACCCTGGGGTTTGTCCGTGCCCTGTATGAAACCGGTATCGATGACCTGCTCAAGCCCGCGCACTGGAGCACGACATGGATCGACACGCACCCTGAGAGAGCCGCCTTCCATCGCACAATCCAGGGTGTGCAGCACACCGCGCATTTCATGGCGGCGCTGGCAGGCAGCGACACCGACCGTTTTCTGCACCGTGAAACCTTTGTGTCCCACGAAGCCCTGCTGCTGGACTACGAGCATGCCCTGACGCGCCAAGAACCGGGTTTCGACGGCTGGTTCAACCTGTCCACGCACTTTCCCTGGATCGGCAAACGCACTGCCGACCTGGAAGGCGCGCATGTGGAGTACTGTCGCGGCATCCGCAATCCATTGGGTGTGAAAGTGGGTGCCGAGGTCAGCCCCGACGCCTTGCTGGCGCTGATCGAGCGACTCAATCCCCACAACGAACCGGGCCGACTGACGCTGATTCACCGCATGGGCGCTGACCAACTGCGCAAGGCACTCCCGCCCTTGCTCAACGCCGTCACTCGCTCAGGCGCCAAGGTGCTATGGCTATGCGACCCCATGCACGGCAATACCGAGACCCTGGCCTGCGGTACAAAAACCCGACGTTTCGAGCAGATCATGGGCGAGATCGAGGTGGCCTTCAGTGTCCATCGCGAACACGGCACGCGTTTGGGCGGCCTGCACTTGGAGCTCACAGGGGAGCACGTCACCGAGTGCCTGGGCGGGGCACGCGACCTGCAGCCCGAGGACCTGTCCCGTCGTTACTTGAGCAAGGTCGACCCGCGCCTCAACTATGAACAAGCCCTTGAACTGGCGTTGCGCGTTGCACACCTGACCTGAACCCGCCCTCCTCCCACCACTGAGTTCCTATGCCAGCTGTCATCTATATTTTTTCGCTCTGCACCTTCACCTTCGGCTTGTCCGAATTCGTTGTCGCCGGCTTGGTATCCGCGATTTCGCTGGACCTGCACGAGTCCATTTCGAACGTCGGCTCGGCCATTGCAGCGTACGCCCTGGGTGCCGCCATCGGCGCCCCGGTCATCACGGCCATGCTGGCCAGCTGGCGCGACAAATCCGTCCTGCTGCTGACCCTCGCCGTACTTGCCGTCGGCAGCGTGGTTATCAGCCTGGCGCCGGATATCCTGACCTTGCACGGCGTACGCTTCATCATCGGCTTGGCGCATGGCGTGTTCATGGCCGTGGCCTCCAACGCGGCAGTCAAACTGGTCGACCCGATGCGTGCAGGGCGCGCGCTGTCGCTGGTGTGGATCGGCCTGACGCTTTCGATTGCCTTTGGCGTGCCCATCGGCACCTTCTTCGGCAGCTACTGGTCCTGGCGGATAGTGTTCCTGGCTATCGGTGGCCTGGGCCTGATCAGCACGGTGGGGCTGGTCCTGCTGATGCGCCGGCAACCCACCGCGTCACCTAACGCTGGCCAAGGCTTGAAACAAGGCCTCGCCGCCCTGTTGCACCGCGAACTGTTGATGGCTGCCACGATCGCGATGCTGGTGAGCGTCGCCACGTTTTCGTTTTTTACCTTCGTGTCGCCGTTTCTGCTGGACATCACCCGTATCCAACCGCAGGTGCTGAGCCTGGCGATGCTGGCGTTCGGTGTCTGCTCCATTCTCGGCAATGTGCTCGGCGGCTATCTCGTGGATGCATTCGACGCGGACCGATGCTTGCTCGGTGGCTTGAGCGCCTTGATGCTCAACCTGATGAGCTTGTATCTGTGGGGGGACTCGATGATCGCCACCCTGACGCTGGTGGGGCTATTGGGGGTAGTGTTCTTTGCCATTGTGACCATGTCGACCCTGCGCATGCTGCGCCTGGCTCACCACTATATTCCGCAATCCAGTGCCGTGGCGTCGGGACTCAATATTGCGTCGTTCAACCTCGGAACAGCGTTGGGTGGCGTCGGCGCAGGCTGGGTGATTACCCATTTCGGTCTCGCCTACATCCCCATCGCAGGCGCAAGTGCGGCCCTGTTGGCCATGGGTACACTTGCCCTGCAAATGAAAAGCCGGCCGGGGCTGCAGGAGGCCTTGCGGGAAAGCCCCTGATAGCCAGGGGCCGCCGATCACGGTTTGGGGGCCTCAGTCCGACACTTGCTCGAGGAAAATAAGCTGCAAAGGCTCCTTGAGCAAACCGTCGGCCGCTGCTGCAAATGCCTTGAAGTACGGCGTGGCAAAATGTGCGTCGAGGGCGGCCTGGTTCTTGAAAGCTTCCCGCATGTAGAACGTACCGGGCTCGTCACGCAGCTCAAACAGCACATAGTCAAGGTTACCGGGCTCGGTGCGCGTTGGTTCAACCAACGCCAACAAGCCTTGCTTGAGTGCCTGCTGCTGGCCGGGCTTGGCCTTGAGCACGGCGATGGATACCAAGGGTTTTTGCATGGTGGGCACTCCGTTGGGGGAAAGGCTCGGGTGTTGGCTGGCGCAGCCTGCGGTCAACGACACCAGCAGCGTCAACCCCATCGACCTGATCAAGGTGTTCATGCAAACCCCTCCAGCACAATCTTGCCACGCGCCTTGTTACTCTCGACCAACGCATGGGCACGGCGCATGTTGGCCGCATTGATAGCGCCGAAATGCTCACCCAGGGTGGTCTGCAAAATGCCTTGGTCGATCAGTGTGGCGATGCGATTGAGCAGGTGATGCTGGTGGATCATGTCCGGGGTTTCGAACAGCGAGCGGGTGAACATCAACTCCCAGTGCAGGGACAATGACTTGAGTTTGAGCGGCATCACATCCAAGGTGCGGGGATCATCGATCACCCCCAAGCGCCCTTGGGGTCGCAACACTTCGATCAATTGCGCCAAGTGCTCCTCGGTGTGCGTCAGGCTGGCCACATGACTGACCTCGCCAACCCCCAGCGCTTGCAGTTGGGCCAACATCGGCAGGCGATGGTCGATCACATGATCGGCGCCCATGCGCTTGACCCAGTCGACGGTCTCCGGGCGCGAGGCAGTCCCGATCACGGTCATGCCGGTCAGCTCGCGGGCCAGTTGCACCAGCATCGAGCCCACGCCGCCAGCGGCACCCACCACCAGCAATACATCGCCGTCGCCGCCGTCTTCGCGCACTCCGAGGCGATCAAACAACAATTCCCAGGCAGTGATCGAGGTCAGCGGCAAGGCCGCCGCGTGGGCAGCGCTCAACGACTGCGGGCGGTGCCCGACAATACGCTCGTCCACCACCTGCAGTTCACTGTAACTGCCTGCCCGGGTCAGCGAGCCGGCGTAGTAGACCTTGTCCCCTGGCTTGAACAACCGGACGTCGGCGCCGACGTCGCGCACGGTACCGGCCGCGTCCCAGCCGAGCACCTTTGGCTCCTTGGCGAAGCTGCCGGAGCGGACTTTTGTGTCCACCGGGTTGACCGCGACCGCCTCGACTTCTACCAGCAAGTCCCTGGGGCCAGGCGTGGGTGCGGCGATGTTGACGTCTTGCAGTGAGCGCGGGTCGTGGATGGGCAGACCGTGTTCGGTAAAGGCGATGGCTTTCATGGCAGCTCTTTGATGAGGGAAGTGGCGAGCATCTTTACCGTTCCCACTACAAATAAAAATCCACACAATGCAGCAACACTTTCACTCTGGAAGAGAAAATGATCCGTATCGATGACCTTGGCTTGTTCCTGCGCAGCGCCGCCCTGGGCAGCTTTACCGCCGCCGCAGTCGAGGCCGATTTGCTACCGGGGCAGGTGGCCGCTGCAATCAAGCGTCTGGAGCGGGAACTGGAAGTGCGCCTGTTCACCCGCACGACGCGCAGCCTGCGCCTGAGCGCTGAAGGTGAGCAGTACTTGCCCACGGCGCGGTCAGTGCTCGAACACCTGGAGCAAGGTCGGGCCAACCTGCACGGTGACAATGCGCCGCTGCGTGGCACCCTGCAGATCGCCGCCCCGTCGGACCTGGGGCGCAATATCCTGCTGCCGTGGCTCACCGAATTCCGCCGGCTGCACCCGGAGTTGAACCTGCGCTTCCTGCTCTCGGACCACGTGAGCAACCTGTTTCGTGACCCGGTGGATGTGGCCATCCGCTACGGCCTGAACGAAGACGCCAACTATATCGCCCTGCCCCTGGTGCCCGGCAACCGCCGGGTACTGGTGGCGTCCCCGGACTACCTGGCACGCCAGGACGCGCCCCGAACGCCGCAGGACCTGTCGCGTCACACGTGCCTGCCCTACCTGCAAAGCGGTCGGCTGCATGACCGCTGGCAACTGGGCACGCAAACCGTGCACGTCGCCGGCCCGCTATTCAGCGATGACGCGGATGTGGTGCGCCGATGGGCCCTGGAGGGTGAAGGGATCGCCTACAAATCCTGGCTGGACGTCAGCGCCGACGTCCAGGCTGGCCGTCTGGTGGTACTGCTGACCGACTATCCCGGTGATGTGTACCCCCTGAGTTTCGCCTGCCCCCATCGCGGGCAGGTCTCGCGATCAGTGACTGCGCTGCATCAATGGCTGAGGCAGCGGTTCAGTGCTATGGCGCCTTTTGCGATCGAGCACTAGCCAACCGTCGTGACGGTACTCATCAAATCATTGCTGACTCTTGCGCTTCCGGTATTATGGTATACCATCATACACAAACCCACCGTACCCAGATGGAGCAGCCATGAGTTTCGAAATCCGCAAGATCGTCAGCTACGTAGAAGAAACCTTTATCGAAGGCGGCAAGGCTTCTGACACGCCGGTGACCATGGTCGGCCTGGCGGTCGTCCTGAAGAACCCGTGGTTGGGTCGCGGCTTTGTCGAAGACCTGAAACCCGAGATCCGTGCCAACTGTTCGGATCTCGGCGCGCTGATGGTGGAGCGCCTGGTCGGCATCATCGGCGGCGCAGAGAAGATCGAAGCCTATGGCAAGGCCGCCGTGGTCGGTGCCGACGGCGAGATCGAACACGCCTCGGCCATCATCCATACCCTGCGCTTTGGCAACCACTACCGAGAAGCGGTCAACGCCAAAAGCTACCTGAGCTTTACCAACAAGCGCGGCGGCCCGGGCACGTCGATCCAGATCCCGATGATGCACAAGGATGACGAAGGCCTGCGCTCGCACTACATCACCCTGGAAATGCACATCGAGGATTCGCCGCGTGCCGACGAAATCGTCGTGGTCCTGGGCTGTGCCGATGGCGGTCGCCTGCACCCACGCATCGGCAACCGTTACATCGACCTTGAGGAACTGGCCGCTGAAAAAGCCCAGTAATCAAGGTTCGTCACTCAAACAAAAAGGTATGCAGGAGCGCTCCATGATTCGGCTCACCGCTGAACGCACCCCGGCTGGCACCAGTTATCTGGCGACCGGCCAAGGCCAGCCTGTGGTTTTGATCCACGGCGTGGGCCTGAATAAAGAAATGTGGGGCGGGCAAGTCGTTGGCCTGGCCCCGCACTATCGCGTGATTACCTATGACATGCTCGGACACGGCGCCAGCCCGCGGCCGGAAAACGGCACACCGTTGCTGGGGTATGCCGACCAACTGCTGGAGCTGCTTGACCACCTGCAATTGCCCCAGGCGACGGTGATCGGTTTCTCCATGGGCGGGCTGGTGGCACGCGCGTTTGCCCTGCATTACCCCGAGCGCCTCAAAAGCCTGGTGGTGCTTAACAGCGTGTTCAATCGCAGCCCCGAGCAGCGCGCCGGCGTTATCGCGCGCACCGCCCAGGCCGCCGAGCACGGGCCGGATGCGAATGCCGAAGCCGCCCTCTCGCGCTGGTTCAGCCGTGAATACCAGGCAGCCAACCCGGCGCAGATCGCGGCGTTGCGCCAGACGCTGGCGGGGAACGACCCACAAGGCTACCTGACCACCTACGAGCTGTTTGCCACCCAAGACATGTACCGCGCCGACGAGCTGGGCAACATCAAGTCTCCCACCCTGGTGGCAACCGGCGAACTGGACCCCGGCTCGACACCGCAGATGGCCCGCCAATTGGCTGATCGGATTCCGGGCGCCACCGTGGCTATATTGGCCGAGCAACGGCATATGATGCCGGTTGAATCGCCGCGCCTGGTCAACCAGCTGTTGCTGGACTTTCTCGAAACGGCACACGCCCAACAACAAACGATAAAGGGGATCGTGGCATGACGCTTGAACGCTTCCAGATGTGCATCGCCGGTGAATGGGTCGATGCCCTGTCCGGCAAGACCTTTGACAGCCTTAACCCGGCCCTGGCAGCACCCTGGGCGCAACTTCCGGATGCCGATGAAGCCGATGTGGAGCGCGCCGTACAAGCCGCACAGACGGCTTTCGACAGCCCGGCCTGGCGTGGCCTGACCGCCACGGCACGCGGCAAACTGCTGCGCCGTCTGGGTGACCTGATCGCCGAGAACAAGGAACACCTGGCCCAGTTGGAAAGCCGCGACAACGGCAAGCTGATCCGCGAGACACGCGGCCAGGTCAGCTACCTGCCGGAGTTCTTCCACTACACCGCCGGCCTGGCCGACAAGCTCGAAGGCGGCACCCTGCCACTGGACAAGCCCGACCTGTTTGCCTACACCGTGCACGAAGCCATGGGCGTGGTGGCAGCGATCATTCCGTGGAACAGCCCGCTGTACCTGACCGCGATCAAGCTTGCGCCTGCCCTGGCGGCGGGCAACACCATCGTGATCAAGCCGTCGGAGCACGCCTCGGCGACCATCCTCGAACTGGCGCGCCTGGCCCTTGAAGCCGGCATCCCGCCTGGCGTGGTCAACGTGGTCACCGGCTACGGCCCCAGCACTGGCGCCGCCCTCACCCGTCACCCGCTGGTGCGCAAGATCGCCTTTACCGGCGGCGCGGCCACGGCACGGCATGTGGTGCGCAGCAGCGCCGAGAACTTCGCCAAGCTGTCCCTGGAACTGGGCGGCAAGTCACCCAATATCATCTTTGCCGACGCTGACCTGGACAGCGCCATCAACGGTGCGATTGCCGGGATCTATGCGGCATCCGGCCAAAGTTGCGTCTCGGGCTCGCGCCTGCTGGTGCAGGATGAGATCTACGACGAATTCGTCGAGCGCCTGGTTGAGCGTGCCCAACGCATCCGCATCGGCAACCCGCAGGACGACGCCAGCGAAATGGGGCCGATGGCCACCGCGCAGCAACTGGCCGTGGTCGAAGGCCTGGTGGCGGACGCCATCGCTGAAGGCGCACGCCTGCGCACCGGAGGCAAACGCCCGCAGAACCTCGGCGAAGGCTGGTTCTATGAGCCGACGCTGTTCGAATGCGACCGCAATTCGATGAAGATCATGCAGGAAGAAGTCTTCGGTCCGGTGGCCTCGGTCATCCGTTTCAAGGACGAAGCCGAAGCGCTGGCCATCGCCAACGACTCGCAGTTCGGCCTTGCCGCCGGCATCTGGACCCGCGACCTCGGACGTGCCCACCGCCTGGCCCGGGACGTGCGCTCGGGGATCATCTGGGTCAACACCTACCGCGCGGTGTCGGCCATGGCCCCCATCGGTGGTTTCAAGAACAGTGGCTACGGACGCGAAAGCGGCATCGACTCGGTGCTGGCCTACACCGAACTGAAAACAGTGTGGATCAACCTCTCCCAGGCGCCCATGCCTGATCCTTTTGTGATGCGTTAAGAGACCCCGACCATGATCGAACCCGGCATTTACAAAGACGTCATGAGCTCATTTCCATCCGGGGTCACGGTGGTCACCACCCTCGACCCGGACGGCGGCATCGTCGGCATCACCGCCAGTGCATTCAGCGCGCTGTCGATCGACCCGGCCCTGGTGCTGTTCTGCCCCAACTATGCCTCGGACACCTACCCGATCCTGCGCGACAGCAAGCGCTTTGCGATTCACCTGCTGTCGGCTGACCAGACTGCCGAGGCCTATGCCTTCGCTGGCAAAGGCAAGGAAAAGGCCAAGGGCATCGAGTGGCATTTGAGCGAGTTGGGCAACCCGCTGCTGGCCAAGGCCACGGCGATCATTGAATGCGAGTTGTGGCGCGAATATGACGGCGGTGATCATGCGATCATTGTCGGCGCGGTGAAAAACCTGATCCTGCCTGCGCAGCCGGTCACGCCGATGATCTACCACAAAGGCAAGCTGGGCCCGTTGCCCACGCTGGCGTGAGGAGCGCCGGGGGCCGGATGGCGGGCGCCGCGAGGGTTTGTCGCTTAAAGAACGCAGCATGATAAACTTCGGCACGATTTCGGCCTCAATCGGCGCAGCCGCCCCTGGCCTCCAGTTAACCGCCACATTCAGAGCAGACCCCATGAAACGCCTGCCACTCGACGACAGCTTCAAGGTCAATCACAACCCAGTTACCCTGCGCGAAATCGTGCTGGAGAAACTGCGCAGCGCCATCATGAACTTCCAACTGCTGCCGGGTGACCGCCTGGTGGAGCGCGACCTTTGCGACCGCCTTGGCGTCAGCCGCACGTCGGTGCGCGAAGCCTTGCGTCACCTGGAATCCGAAGGCCTGGTGGAGTTTGCCGATGCCAAGGGTCCGCAGGTAGCGATCATCACCCTGGCCGATGCCGTCGATATCTACGAACTGCGCTGCGTGCTCGAAGGCCTGATCGTGCAGCTGTTCACCCTGCGCGCCAAGGCCAAGGACATCAAGGCCCTGGAAAAAGCCCTGGAGGAAAACCGCAAGGCCCTCAAGGATGGCGAGTTGCAACAGGTCATCGACTCGGTACAGGGCTTCTACGACGTATTGCTCGAAGGCTCCGGCAACCACGTGGCCGCCACCCAGTTACGCCAGTTGCAGGCCCGCATCAGCTACCTGCGCGCCACTTCGGTGTCCCAGGAAAACCGCCGTGGCGACAGTAACCAGGAAATGGAACGCATGGTCCAGGCGATCAAGAGCGGTGACCCCCTGGCCGCCCACCAAGCCTGTGTCGATCATGTGCGCGCCGCCGCCGCCGTGGCCCTGGACTACCTCAAGCGCAAGCAGGAAGAAACCGGCAAGCTCCCGGAAATCACCCTGCCCATCGCCCTCAAAGAACCCCGCATAGGCCATTGACCGTGCCCAGCCCACGCTTTTGCCCGACGTGCGGCGGCAGTGACCTCAGTCACCAGCTGCCACCGGGCGATACGCATGAGCGCCTGATGTGCCGGGGCTGCGGCTATATCCACTACATCAACCCCAAGATCATCGCCGGCTGCATCATCGAGCAGGACGGCAAATACCTGCTGTGCCAACGGGCGATCCCGCCCCGCCCCGGCACCTGGACCCTGCCCGCAGGCTTCATGGAAGGTGGCGAAACCACCGAGCAGGCCGCGTTGCGTGAAGTGTGGGAAGAAAGCGGCGTACGCGCGGAGATCCTTTCGCCCTACTCGATCTTCAGCGTGCCCAGGATCAGCGAGGTGTACATCATCTTTCGCGCCATCGCGCTGGAGGTCACCGGCCAGTTCGGGCCGGAAACCCTCGACTACAAATTCTTTGCGCCCGAGGATATCCCTTGGGACAGCATCTACTACCCGGCGATCCGGCAGATCCTCGAGCGGTATATCGAGGAACGCCAGGCGGGGGTGTATGGCATTTATATCGGGAATGACGACAGCGGCAGGATCCACTTTATTCGCTGACCTTCAGGCGGAACCGGGTCAACGTGTGGGAGCGGGCTTGCTCGCGAAGGCGCCCTACCAGACGGCCACCCTCTAACTGTAACCCCGCGATCCAACTGTAGGAGCTGGCTTGCCTGCGAAGACGGCCTACCAGACGGCCACCCTCTAACTGTAACCCCGCGATCCAACTGTAGGAGCTGGCTTGCCTGCGAAAGCGGCCTGACAGCCGACCACCCTCCAACTGTCCCCCCCGCGATCCAAAAATGTGGGAGCTGGCTTGCCAGCGATGGCGGCCCGACAGCCGACCAATTCAACTGTCACCCCGCGATCCAAATGTGGGAGCTGGCTTGCCTGCGATGGCGGCCTGACAGCCGACCACCCTCCTACTGTCCCCCCCGCGATCCAAAAATGTGGGAGCTGGCTTGCCTGCGAAGGCGGCCTGACAGCCGACCACCCTCCAACTGCCCCCCCCCGCGATCCAAAAATGTGGGAGCTGGCTTGCCAGCGATGGCGGCCCGACAGCCGACCACAATTCAACTGTCACCCCACGATCCAAATGTGGGAGCTGGCTTGCCTGCGAAGGCGGCCTGACAGCCGACCTGGATGTTGGATCTGACCGGGTACATATCCGTTATTTGGGTAACGGCTGCTATGGGTTCCGCCCTTACGGCGGCTCACTTTTGAAAAGCGCAAAAGTAAGCAAAACGCTCTTGCCCCAACACTCGGCACCTCGCCTAGGCTCGGTGTGCCCGTAATCCGACAGGTATTTGAGGGGCCGCCGCCACGCGCCATCCATGGCGCGGGGCGGCTAAACCGGCATCCCTACCGGTTTACCCCCCAAATCCCTGTCGAATTCCGGCCAGCGTGTTTGATGGGGCGCCTGAGATCAACAGCAAGAGCAAGAGCAAGAGCAAGAGCAAGAGCGGCTCGCTTCGCATCGTGGTGAGTGTTGGGGGTTACAACGTTGTGTAGATACCTATGCTGATCTACCGAGGTGCCTGCATCGCAGGCATGCCTGCTCCCAGATTCGAGCTGCCTTGGCCTGATAGACCTAGGGTGCCAGCCCTTCAACAATAATGATCTGCGCGTGTCCCGCGCCCTCGCGGTGTGCTCTCGCCTCCTGGTACTCCGCCGATTCGTAACACGCCACGGCCTGTTCGTAGCTATCAAACTCGATCACTACATTGCGCTGTCGTGCCGGCCCGCCTTCCAGCGCCACACTGCGCCCGCCCCTGGCCAGGAAGCGCCCGCCAAACTTCGCAAACGCCGCCGGCGCGCGTTGGGTGTATTGCGTGTACTGCTCTGCATCGGACACATCCACGTGGGCAATCCAGTAGGCCTTCATCACGACATCCTCTTGTTGAGTTTTTGTGGTATACCATAATACATACAACCAACAGACCGAGCATCCCCAATGTCTTTCAACAGCATCGCAGACATCATCGAAGACTATCGCCAGGGCAAGATGGTGCTCCTGGTTGACGACGAAGATCGGGAAAACGAAGGCGACCTGTTGCTGCCTGCGGCGTGTTGCACCGCCGAGACTATCAGTTTCATGGCCCGCGAAGCCCGTGGCCTGATCTGCCTGACCCTGACCGATGAACATTGCCAGCGCCTGGGCCTGGAACAGATGGTGCCAAGCAACGGCAGTGTGTTCAGCACCGCGTTTACCGTGTCCATCGAAGCCGCCACCGGCGTGACCACCGGCATCTCCGCCGCCGACCGCGCGCGCACGGTGGCGGCAGCCGTGGCTATCAACGCCGGGCCTGCGGACATTGTGCAGCCAGGGCATATCTTTCCGTTGCGCGCCAAGGACGGCGGCGTGCTGACCCGAGCCGGCCACACCGAGGCTGGCTGCGACTTGGCACGCCTGGCCGGGCATGCACCGGCCTCGGTGATCGTCGAAGTGATGAACGACGACGGCACCATGGCCCGCCGACCTGAGCTTGAGGTGTTTGCGCGCAAGCACGGCATCAAGATCGGCACCATCGCCGACCTGATCCACTACCGCCTCAGCACCGAACGCACCGTGGTGCGCATCGGCGAACGTGACTTGCCCACGGTGCATGGCACCTTCCGCCTGATCACCTTCGAAGACCGCATCGACGGCGGCGTGCACATGGCGATGGTCATGGGCAACCTGCATCGCGATACGCCTGCGCTGGTCCGCGTGCATGTGATCGACCCGCTGCGCGACCTGGTCGGCGCCGACTACAGCGGCCCGTCCAACTGGACCCTGTGGGCGGCCTTGCAACGCGTCGCGGCAGAAGGCAGCGGCGTGGTAGTGGTGTTGGCCAACCATGAATCGTCCCAGGCATTGCTGGAGCGCGTGCCGCAGCTGACCCAGGCGCCACGCCAGTTCAATCGCTCGCAGTCGCGGATTTACTCGGAAGTGGGCACCGGTGCACAGATTCTCCAAGACCTCGGCGTGGGCCAGTTGCGCCACCTCGGCCCGCCGCTGAAATACGCGGGCTTGACCGGTTATGACCTGGAAGTCGTGGAGAGCATTCCGTTCGTTGAGTGACGTCGGCCAGATGGCCGGTATGGCAAAATGCTTGCACAAAGTTTGGAATACCATAATATGATATCCCATAGGTTGAATGACCCTTCAAGGGTCATCCACACCGACTGCTCCCGATAGGCGGGCACTCAAAAGCCCCGCTCATAAACACAACAATGAGGGCGTAAAAATGGTGTTGAACACACGTATCAGCGCAGTCCTGTTCGCGGGTTTGCTGGCCACCGCCAGCCATGCCGCCATGGCGGCCGAAAGCGTCAACTTCGTGAGCTGGGGCGGTAGCACCCAGGACGCACAGAAGCAGGCGTGGGCCGACCCATTCAGCAAGGCCAGCGGCATCACCGTGGTACAGGACGGCCCGACCGACTACGGCAAACTCAAGGCCATGGTCGAAAGCGGCAACGTGCAATGGGACGTGGTGGATGTGGAGGCTGATTTTGCCTTGCGCGCCGCCGCCGAAGGGCTGCTCGAACCCCTGGATTTCTCGGTGATCCAGCGCGACAAGATCGACCCGCGCTTCGTCTCCGACCATGGCGTAGGCTCGTTCTTCTTCTCCTTCGTGCTCGGCTACAACGAAGGCAAGCTCGGCGCCGGCAAGCCGCAGGACTGGGCCGCGCTGTTCGACACCAAGACCTACCCCGGCAAACGTGCGCTCTACAAATGGCCAAGCCCCGGCGTGCTCGAACTGGCACTGCTGGCCGACGGCGTCCCCGCCGACAAGCTCTACCCGCTGGACCTGGATCGCGCCTTCAAGAAGCTCGACACCATCAAGAAAGACATCGTCTGGTGGGGCGGCGGCGCGCAGTCGCAACAACTGCTGGCCTCCGGTGAAGTCAGCATGGGCCAGTTCTGGAACGGCCGCATCCACGCCCTGCAGGAAGATGGCGCCCCCGTGGGCGTAAGCTGGAAGCAGAACCTGGTGATGGCCGACGTCCTCGTGGTGCCCAAAGGCACCAAGAACAAGGCCGCCGCGATGAAGTTCCTGGCCAGTGCCAGCAGCGCCAAAGGCCAGGCCGACTTCTCTAACCTGACTGCTTATGCACCGGTGAACATCGACAGCGTACAGCGCCTGGATTCGGTCCTTGCGCCCAACCTGCCGACGGCGTATGCCAAGGACCAGATCACCCTCGATTTCGCCTACTGGGCCAAGAACGGCCCGGCCATTGCGACACGGTGGAATGAATGGCTAGTCAAATGATAATGACGGCAACCACGCCGACCGGGAGCGCCCTCGGCGCTGCCGGCACGGTTTCCCGCAACAGTCGGGCGCCGTCCCTGGCGCAGCGCTGGCGGGGGTCGAGCAACCTGATCCCGGCCCTGTTGTTCCTCGGTCTGTTCTTCCTCGCACCATTGATCGGCCTGCTGCTGCGTGGCGTGCTGGAGCCGGTACCGGGCCTGGGCAACTATGAACAACTGTTCGCCAACTCGGCGTACGCGCGCGTGCTGCTCAATACCTTTTCGGTGGCGGGCCTGGTGACGCTGTTCAGCCTGTTGCTGGGTTTCCCGCTGGCGTGGGTCATTACCCTGGTGCCACGTGGATGGGGGCGCTGGATCCTGAATATCGTGCTGCTGTCGATGTGGACCAGCCTGCTCGCCCGCACCTATTCCTGGCTGGTCTTGCTGCAAGCCTCCGGCGTGATCAACAAAGTGCTGATGGCGATGGGCATCATCGATCAACCGCTGGAAATGGTGCACAACCTCACCGGCGTGGTCATCGGCATGAGCTACATCATGATCCCGTTCATCGTGCTACCGCTGCAGGCGACCATGCAGGCCATCGACCCAATGATCCTGCAAGCCGGCGCCATCTGTGGTGCCAGCCCGTGGACCAACTTCTTGCGCGTATTCCTGCCGCTGTGCCGGCCGGGGCTGTTCTCCGGCGGCTTGATGGTGTTCGTGATGTCGCTCGGTTACTACGTCACCCCGGCGTTGCTTGGCGGTGCACAGAACATGATGCTGCCCGAGTTCATCATCCAGCAGGTGCAATCGTTCCTCAACTGGGGCCTGGCCAGTGCCGGCGCGGCATTGCTGATTTTCATCACGCTGGTGCTGTTCTACTTCTACCTGAAGCTCCAGCCGGAATCCCCGGTTGGCGCCAGCAACGCGAGGTAAGCTGTCATGCTCCTGACTCCCAATACCATGAGCCGCAGGATGCGCTTGGGCCTCTATACCACCACCGGCTTGATTGGTTTATTCCTGCTGTTGCCGATCGTGTTTATCGTGCTGCTGTCGTTCGGTTCATCCCAGTGGCTGGTGTTCCCGCCGCCGGGCTGGACGCTGAAATGGTACGGTCAGTTTTTCTCCAATGCCGACTGGATGAACGCGGCGATGGCCAGCCTCAAGGTGGCGGTGCTGACCACCGTGTTCGCCGTCGCGTTGGGCCTGCCCACCGCGTTTGCCCTAGTGCGTGGCCGCTTCCCCGGCCGCGAACTGCTCTATGGTCTGTTCACCTTGCCGATGATCGTGCCGCTGGTGATCATCGCCGTGGCGGTGTATGCGCTGTTCCTCAAGCTCGGCTACACCGGCACGATGTTCGCCTTTGTGGTCAGCCACGTGATCGTTGCGCTGCCGTTCACCATCATCTCGATCATCAATTCGCTGAAGCTGTTCGACCAATCGATTGAAGACGCGGCGGTCATCTGCGGCGCGTCACGTGTGCAGGCGGTGTTCAAGGTGACCTTTCCGGCGATACGCCCTGGCATGGTGGCCGGTGCCCTGTTCGCCTTCCTGGTCTCGTGGGACGAGGTGGTGCTCAGCGTGATGATGGCCAGCCCTACCCTGCAAACCCTTCCCGTAAAAATGTGGACCACCCTGCGCCAGGACCTGACGCCTGTGATCGCCGTCGCCTCGACGTTGTTGATCGGCCTGTCGGTGCTGGTCATGGTGATTGCCGCCGTCGCTCGTCGACGCACTGAAACCCGCGCTTGAGCGCCGAGGATTAAGACATGAGTGCAGTGATCAAAGACCCCGCCCAGCACCCAGGCCAACCCCTGGTCAGCCTGCGCAACCTGAACAAGTACTACGGCGAATTCGCCGCCGTGGACAACCTCTCGCTGGACATCAAGGACGGTGAATTCCTCACCTTCCTCGGCTCCAGCGGCTCGGGCAAGAGCACCACCCTGTCGATGCTCGCCGGCTTCGAAACGCCAAGCAGCGGCGAAATCCTGGTAGGCGGCCAGTCGCTGGTCAATGTGCCGCCGCACAAGCGCGACATCGGCATGGTGTTCCAGCGCTACTCGCTGTTCCCGCACCTGTCGGTGCGCGACAACATCGCGTTCCCCCTGGCGATCCGCAAACTGGCCAGCGCCGAGCGTGAGAAGCGTGTCGACGCCATGCTCAAGCTGGTGCAGTTGGAACCGTTCGCCCACCGCCGCCCCTCGCAACTGTCTGGCGGCCAGCAGCAACGGGTCGCCATCGCCCGGGCACTGGTGTACGAACCGCGCATCCTGCTGATGGACGAACCTCTCGGCGCCCTCGACAAAAAACTGCGAGAAGACCTGCAGGACGAACTGCGCCAACTGCACCGACGCCTGGGCATCACCATCGTCTACGTGACCCACGACCAGGAAGAAGCCATGCGCCTGTCCCAGCGCATCGCGATTTTCAGCCACGGCAAGATCGTCGGCCTGGGCAGTGGGTTCGACCTGTACCAGAACCCGCCGAATGCGTTCGTCGCCTCGTTCCTCGGCAACTCCAACTTCCTCAAGCTCAAGGCCCAGGGCAATGCGGCGGCGTCGTTTGAAGGGCAGTCGTTGTCAATCCGACTGACCAGCGGCCTGCACACCGAGCAGGAGGTGCTGCTGATGGTACGCCCGGAAAAAGCCCTGGCGCTGAGCGCGGAACAGGCTGCTGAACAACCTTTGACGGCGGGCTGGAACGAAGTGTCGGCGATTGTCGGTGAAGTGCTGTTCCTCGGCGAAAGCCAGACCTGCACGGTGAAAACCCTCGGCGGTACCTCGATGACGGTCAAGGCGCTGTCTGCCGCCGGCATGCCGCTCAAGGCTGGCGACCCAGTGCGCGTACGCTGGGCCACGGCGGATGCGTGTGTGTATACCGAGTGGACGGAGAGCGATTTGAACAAGGCCGCCGGCGCTCATTGAGTCACCCTTGGGCCGCCACAACGTCGGGTTGTGGCGGCCTTTTTTTGCCTAAGTATCGCGTGCGTAAATCACACCCTCGATCCAGATGTCGATCCCGGTTAAACAGGTGGGAGCGGGCTTGCTCGCGAATGCAGTGTGTCAGCCCATACATCCAGTGACTGACATTCGGCATTCGCGAGCAAGCCCGCTCCCACTTTTGAATCGTGATAAATCAGACCAATAACGTTCAGCACACGATCAGTCGGAGTAGCCCAACCGCGCGGCCCTGACCTTCTGGGTATGTGGACGTGTCGCCAGGCAGTAATAAAGCGGACACGTCACTACCAACCCCACTAGCCACGACAGGTCCGCGCCTTCCACCAGGTTGGCCCACGGCCCCACATACAGCGATGTATTGGCAAACGGCAGTTGCACGATGATGCCGATGAAATACGCGACGATCGCATGCAGGTTGAACCGCCCGTAAACCCCGCCATCCGCGCGGAAGATCGAGGCAATGTCGTAGGCGCCGCGCTTGATGATGTAGAAGTCGATCAGGTTGATCGACGCCCACGGCACCAGCACCAGCAACAGGGCGAGGATCAGGCCGATGAACTGCGAGATGAAGTCCGCCGACGCGCCCAGCGCGACCAGGCAGCAACCGGCAAGGACCACGCCCGACAGCACCACGCGCACCTTGATGCTCGGCGTCCACTGGCTGGCGAAGGTCTGGATCGAGGTGATGATCGACAGCACCGCGCCATACAGATTCAGGGCGTTGTGGCTGATGATGTTGAGCAGGAACAGCACCATCAAAATCGGGCCTAGCCAGCCGGTGGCTTGCTTGACCGCGACCATGGCTTCGGTGCCCTCCGGCGTCGCCAGCGCCGCAACCAGGCCAAACGCGAAGGACAAGATGGTGCCCAGGGTCGCGCCCAGGTAGGTCGCGATAAACGGCCGGGTAATGCCGATATCTGCCGGCAGGTAGCGCGAGTAATCGCTGGTGTAGGGTGAGAAGCTGATCTGCCAGATCACGCCAAGCGACACCGTGGCTAGCCAGCCGGCGGCATTGAAGCCGCCACGGGTGAAGAAGTCTGCCGGCAGGTCATGGGCAAAGATGTAGATGAAGCCGGCCAGCAACGCGCTGCCCATCACCCAGGTGCCGATGCGGTTGAGGCTATGGATAAAGCGGTAGCCGATCACGCCGATGGCCGTGGCGCTGAGGGCGCCGATAAGGATACTCGCCGGCACCGGAACCGAAGGCACGATGCCAACGATGGACTTGCCCGCCAGCACGATGTTGGAAATGAAGAAACCGATGTAGATCAACGCCGCGAAGAACACAATCAGCAGCGCGCCATAACGGCCGAACTGCCCACGGCTCTGCACCATCTGCGGGATACCCATACGCGGGCCCTGGGCCGACGCGAGGGCAATCACGACGCCGCCGAGCATATGCCCGAGGGCAATCGCCAGCAGCCCCCACATCAGGTTGAGATGGAACACCTGGGCCACCATGGCACCGGTGACAATGGGCAGCGGTGCGATGTTGGTGCTGAACCATAAAGTGAACAGGTCGCGGGCCTTTCCATGGCGCTCTGCGGGAGGAACGTAATCGACCGTGTGATTCTCGATCAGGGGATCTTGCCGGGACATCTGGGGCATGGAAATGAACTCGCGTTTGTCTGATCTTATAGTTGTTTGACGCCATACCGGGGACGCTTCATGGCCGCCCCTCAGATGAAGACCATATTATGGTATTCCAACATTTTCACAAGACTGATCCGTAGTCCTGGCGCGCATCTGATCCGTAATTGTGCCACAGGATTTCACCTCACCTCATGGCAAAACCCCCGTATTTATTGGTTATAAGACCAAAGACAGACGTTCATCGGCTGGCTTAAAAAGCTGTTGCATCGTTCGTATTACGGTATACCATCAGACCTACAAATTCATAAAAACCGCTCTACCCTAAGAGGACCGCCCCATGATCGATGCCGCCATCTACAAACAAGTGATGGGTTCTTTTCCGTCCGGGGTCACCGTGATCACCACACTGGACGACGACGGCCAGATCGTCGGGCTGACCGCCAGTGCCTTCAGCTCGCTGTCGATGGACCCGGCGCTGGTGCTGTTTTGCCCCAACTACAGCTCCGACTCGTACCCGGTGTTGATCAAGAACAAACGCTTTGCCATCCACGTGCTCTCCGGTGGGCAGCAGACCGAAGCCTACGCCTTCGCGCGCAAGGGCAAGGACAAGGCCCAGGGCATTGAATGGACCTTGAGCGAGCTGGGCAACCCGATCCTGGCCAATGCCACGGCAGTGATCGAGTGCGAGTTGTGGCGCGAATACGAAGGCGGCGACCACGCGATCATGGTCGGTTCGGTCAAGAACCTGATCGTGCCCCAGCAGAACGCCGGGCCACTGGTGTATTGCCACGGCAAAATGGGCGCCCTGCCCCTGCCGGCCTAATACCCCTATTTGAAGGCACCACACATCAAAATGTGGGAGCGGGCTTGCTCGCGAAGGCAGTCTTTCAGTCGATGCATTCAGTGACTGACACACCGCATTCGCGAGCAAGCCCGCTCTCACCTTTTTTGCATTTCAAATAAAAGCAAGCGGCGGTGGTCAGGTACGGAAACGACTGACCAACTGATTCAACGTCTGCGACAACGCCGTCAATTGCTGGGCATCCTGGCGCGTGGCATCGGCCAGGCTTGCCACCAATTGTGCGTCCCCGTGAATCTGGCTGATATGCCGATTGATGTCTTCAGCCACCTGATGCTGCTCTTCAGCGGCGGTGGCGATCTGGGTATTCATGTCACGGATCACGTCTACCGACTCCCGGATCAGGCCAAAGCTGGCCCGCGCCTCATTGATCGACACCACAGTTTCCTGGGACACCTCCAGGCTCGCGTGCATCTGCTTGCCCATCTGGTGAGTGCGGCGTGCTAGGTTGCCGAGCAGCCCGTCGATCTCGCCGGTGGAGTCTGACGTGCGCTTGGCCAAGGCGCGCACCTCGTCCGCCACTACCGCGAAACCACGGCCCTGTTCGCCCGCCCGCGCGGCTTCGATGGCGGCGTTGAGCGCCAGCAGGTTGGTCTGTTCGGCGATGGAGCGGATGGTGCCGAGAATCGACTGGATGTCGTTGCTGTCTTTTTCCAACTGCTCCATGGCCTGGGCAGAATGGCCGATCTCTTCGCTCAAGCGCCCGACACTGCTCACCGCCGCGTCGATTTGCTGCTGCCCGGTATGGGCCTGGCGCTGGCCGTTGTCGGCCGAGTCAGCCGCCTGGCTGCACGAGCGTGCGACCTCGTTGGAGGTGGCGACCATTTCATGAAACGCCGTGGAGACCATATCCACTGCTTCGCGCTGGCGCTCGGCGACGTCGGCCATTTCCACCGACACGTCGGTGGCGCTGCCAGAGCTGCTGTGGATCTGCCCGGCGGCCTGGCCGATGCGCTGGATCAACGTGCGTATGGCTTCGAGGAACTGGTTGAACCAGCCGGCGAGCTGCGCCGTCTCGTCGCGGCCTTTCACTGCCAGGCGCGCGGTCAGGTCACCTTCGCCCTGGGCGATGCTTTCCAGGCCACTGGCCACGCCGCGAATTGGCTTGACGATCAGCCCGGCAAACCACGCACCCGCCACCGCGAACAACACACCGCACACCAGTGCGATGCCCGCGATCAGCCAGGTCAGGCGTGCCGCGCCGGCCATCACTTCACTCTCGCGCACCAGCCCGACAAACCGCCAGCCCAAGGCCTTGGACGGCCATACCAGGGCCATATAGCGCTCACCCGCCAACTCGACCTGCACCAGGCCTTGGCCGGCCTCGCTCAACTGCCGATAGCCTTCACCCAACTGGCCCAACTGCTTGAAATTGTGGGACGGGTCATGCGGGTCGACCAGCACGGTGTTGTTGGCTTCCATCAGCATCAGGTAGCCGCTTTCGCCCAGCTTGATCTGCTTGACCAGGTCGGTCAGTTGCTTGAGGGAGACGTCGATGTTGACCACCCCGCTCGCCTTGCCCTGTTGGTCATTGAAACTTTGCACGGTGCTGACCAGCACCACATCGTCGGCGGCCCAGTAATAGGCTTCGGTGCGCAGGGTCTTGCCCGGCTGCGCCATGGCCGTCTTGTACCAGGGCCGCGTGCGGGGGTCGTAGCTGGCAAGCTTGGGGTCGCCGGGCCAGAACACGTAGCCACCGTCCTCGGTGCCCAGGGACAGGTAGGTATAGGCCGAATGACTCTTGGCAAGCCCCTCAAACAAGGTGAACAGTTGCTGGTCGCGTGCGCCGGGAGCGATTTGCGCGGCATCGCTGGCCAGGTAGCGTTTCACATCGGCATTGATCGCCTGTAACTGCGGATGCGCGGCCAGGTAAGCGACGTTCTGGCTGATACCTTCGAAAAACAGCTGCATCGCGTTGTCGACCTGGCGAATCTCGCGCCCACTGCTGTCGACAAAGCCGTCCCGTGCCTCATGGCGCACATTGAGGATGATCAGCACAGCCACCAGAATCACCGGTAGGCTGGCAATCACCGCAAAGGCCAGGATTAGTTTTTGTTTTATGTTCATCGAGCTCGCCTTCCTTGTGAGGTGAGGGTGTAACCGTTGGAGAGAAAAGTTTTGCGGATATTCCGTATTATGGTATACCAACAATCAACCCGCCGAACAGCCGTTTTCACCGGCACGCTTCACCCAGGCGAGAGTACTTAAGGGCCCGCAGTCGACAGGCCGATCACAATAGATCCGAGGTAAGCGTCATGAAATTTTCCCTGTTCGTACACATGGAACGTTGGGATGAGAGTGTGAGCCATCGCCAGTTGTTCGAAGACTTGACCGAACTGACCCTGATGGCTGAGGCCGGTGGCTTCAGCACCGTGTGGATTGGCGAACACCACGCCATGGAATACACCATCTCGCCAAGCCCGATGCCGCTTCTGGCTTACCTCGCGGCCAAGACCACCACCATTCACCTGGGCGCCGGTACCATCATCGCGCCGTTCTGGCACCCTCTGCGCGTGGCGGGCGAATGCGCCCTGCTCGACGTGATCAGCAACGGGCGCATGGAAGTCGGCCTGGCCCGAGGCGCCTACCAGGTTGAGTTCGACCGCATGGCCGGCGGCATGCCCGCCTCAAGCGGCGGCCAGGCGCTGCGCGAGATGGTGCCGGTGGTGCGCGCCCTGTGGAAAGGCGACTATGCCCACGACGGCGATATCTGGAAATTCCCCACCTCCACCAGCGTACCCAAGCCGATCCAGCAGCCCAACCCGCCGATGTGGATCGCCGCCCGCGACCCCGACTCCCACAACTTCGCAGTGGCCAACGGCTGCAACGTGATGGTCACCCCGTTGATGAAGGGCGACGAAGAAGTCCTCGACCTGAAAAACAAATTCCAGGCCGCCCTCGACAACAACCCCGACGTGCCGCGCCCGCAATTGATGGTGCTGCGCCACACCCACGTGCACGCAGTCGATGACCCCGAAGGCTGGAAAGTCGGGGCCAAGGCGATCTCGAAGTTCTATCGCACCTTCGATGCGTGGTTCGGTAACAAAACCGTGCCCGTCAACGGCTTCCTTGATCCAAGCCCGGAAGAGAAATTCGTCGGGCGCCCCGAATTCGAACTGGAAAGCCTGCACAAGACCGCGATGATCGGTACACCGGAAGAAATCATCCCGCGCATCCAGTACTACCAGGAACTGGGCGTCGACGAGTTCAGCTTCTGGTGTGATAACAGCCTGCCCCACGCCGAGAAGAAAAAATCCCTGGAGCTGTTTATCAAGCACGTGGTGCCCGCGTTCCGTTAAGCGTGCGGTGAAGTGCACGGCGGCCAACTGTGCACTCAGCCAATGTGTAGATCGAAGCGCTGCGGGCACGCCGTGAAGCCTTGGTGGATACCAGGCGCGCTCGGCAGCGTTTTCCTTCCGGCTTTTTCAGCCGGCAATTCTCTAGATTTGCGAAAGACCGCCATCGACCATCAGCTCAACGCCGTTGACATATTTGGCATCGGCGGACGCCAGGAACAGGGCTGAACTAGCGATCTCTTCTGGTTGGGCCATGTAGCCCAAAGGGGTGATCTGCTCGACGTATTGGCGAAGCGCGTCGATCTCGGTTTCGCTCATTTTCAAACCGTTATCCATCAGCGGGGTGCGGGTGAAGCCAGGGCTCAACACATTCGCGCGAATCTTGCGGCCTTTGAGCTCATTCGCCCAAGTGCGTGCAAAGGACCGCACTGCTGCCTTGGACGCGTTGTAGAGGCTCAGCCCCTCCATACCGTTGCTGGAGCAGATGGAGGCCGTCAAGACCACTGACGAGCCGTCTTTCATCAACGGCAAGAGCGTTTGGACAGTGAAGAAGACACCCTTCACGTTAATGTCGAAAACGCTGTAGTACGTGGCTTCTTGGGTCTCGCCCAGCGGATTTTTTTCACAGATACCCGCGTTGGCAAATACCGCGTCCAACTGATCACCCTGCGCCTCGATTGTCGCCCTGAGGCCATCAAGATCGGACTGACGTGATACATCGGAAAGGACCGCAACCGCCTTGTTGCCCAACGTGGCGACCGCTGCCTCGAGCGTGCCTAATGAACGTCCGGTGATGTAAACGCGCCTTGCCCCCTCGGCAATCAACGCCTGCGCAATCGCAAATCCGATCCCGGTGGAAGCGCCCGTCACAACGGCAACTTGATCACTGAATTTACCTGACATACCTGACTCCTCGGCGGTGGTTGTGTGGATCATTGACATAACAATGGCCCTATTGTGGGAGTCATTCGGGGTGAGCGGCACTGCCATAACTGAACGCCGGACGTACATATTTGTGCGGCGAAATCCGGCGATGAATCGTTTAGTTTTGAACCCGATCGGCTCTGGGAATGCCCCGAAATCCAAGAGATTGTGCCGATGAGTCATTCAAACAGCCCGAGGCGCCCTCAAGTGATGCTGGACGCCGTGGATGCCTGATCGGGTACACGCTGCGTCTGCCCGATGGGTGTTCAGGCCTCTAATAAATTTGGGAACCCTACGGTCTCAAACAGGACACACCTTATGTCTCAGATCGAAGTGATGCCAGCCGAACGGCGACGCTGGTTTATGTTCGCAATCCTGTTGGTCGGCGCGTTTCTGCCACCTCTGGACTTCTTCATCGTCAATGTCGCGCTACCGTCTATTCAAGAGGAGCTAGGCACCTCCTCCTCCGCCGAACAGTTGGTCATTTCGTCATATGCCGCGCTCTATGCCGTCACGTTGATCACCGGCGGACGACTCGGCGATCTTTACGGTCGCGGGCGGATGTTTTTCCTCGGCTTGATAGGTTTCGCGGCAGCTTCGCTGATATGCGGGCTTGCCTCTTCGCCTTGGGTTTTGATCAGCGGTCGTGCACTACAAGGCATCACGGCCGCGGTGATGGCGCCCCAGGCGCTCGCTTCGGTGCAGGCGATTTTCCCGGAATCCGAAAAGCCCTTGGCGCTCAGCCTCTATGGGGCTGTCTTTGGTCTGGCGTCGGTGATCGGCCAGGCTCTGGGCGGAATCTTGATTTCGCTCAATCTGATGGGCATGGGGTGGCGGGCGATTTTTCTAGTGAATCTGCCGATTGCACTGCTGGTCATTCTGTTTGGCATCCCCGCACTGAGGGAAACGCGTGCCCGCCATGCGAGCAAGCTGGATCTGGGCGGCACGGCGCTGTCGATGATGACGCTGGGCGCGCTGATCGTGCCATTGATCGAAGGGCGTGAAGCGGGTTGGCCTCTGTGGTCATGGCTTTCAATTGCTGCCGCGCCGTTGTTGGCCTGGTTGTTCTGGCAATACGAAACGCGTTTGCGCCTGGTCGGTGGCGCACCGTTGCTCGACCCGGCCGCGCTGCAGGCGCCGGGGCTGGGTCGAGCGCTGCTGGTTGCCCTGTCCTTCTACTCGATCGGTGTGTTTTTCTTGTTGTTTTCGATGTATCTGCAGAGCGCACTGCATGCAACCGCACTCAGCGCGGGGCTGATCTTCCTGCCATTCGGCACGGGATTTCTGCTTGGGCCGTTGTCGACTTCGCAAGGCAGGCGCTTGTTAGGCGCTTACGTAAATTGCGCAGGCATGGGATTGGAGGTCGTCGGGTTGCTGGCCTTGACCTGGCTTGTCTTGGTGACACCGACCGGCGTCACTCCGCCATCCCTGCTGCTTGCGGTGATCCTGTTTGTGATCGGCTTCGGGCAAGGGCTCGCCATGCCAACATTGATGCGAATGGTCACGGGGCGCGTGGCGCCGGCCTACTCCGGCATGATTGCAGGTATTACCAGTTCCACGTTGCAAGTCAGTACGTCGCTGAGCGTCGCGTTGATCGGCGGTATTTTCTATACCTTGCTAGGCGCGCGCACAGACGCGGCGGCCATCACTCACGCCTTCACCATGTCCATACTGTGTATTGCCGCGTGCCTGGCCCTGGGCGCGGGACTGAGCGTCACCCTGGCGCGCCAGCCTGCGCCCATACCGGATGCATCAAGGGTGCGCCCAAGCTGAGTGGACCGGCCCACCCCTCACTCGGAGCCGATCATGCTGGACGCTAGGTCGGCGAGCGCGCGCAGCCTGTCCATCTGCCGCATGTCCTGGTGATACCCCATCCAGATATCACGGCCCGGTGGCGGCTCATCCGGATCAAGCAGCTTGAGTGCAGGCACCTGGTCGCCAAGCGAACGCGGCAGCACTGCCACGCCGAAGCCTTGCGCACACATCTGGGCCTGAACCGTGCGGCTGCTGCTGGTGAACACGGTCCGGGCAAGCGGATAACGCTGCTGCAACCATTGCACATCCGGGTAGTGGGCTTGGGCGATGTTCATGGTGATCAAACCCAGGCCTTCACCCTGGGGCTTCGGCACAGGTAATCCAACGGCCGAATACAGGCCGTAGGGCATGGTTGTCAGCTTGCGGTGAACGATGTCGGGTTCTGTGAAGGGGACGATACGAAAAGCGATATCCGCATCGCGGCGAGACAGGTCAAATAGCCGATGCCCGGCGATAACCTCAGGGACGATCAAAGGGTAACGTCGCGCCAACTCGCTCAGGACCGGGGACAGGACGTAACAGGCAAACCAGTCCGCAGATGAAATCCGCAACAGACCTTCAGGCTGGGCACTGTCACCCGCCATGCGCCGCTCGATGGCCAGCGCACTGTGCTCCATCTCTTGCGCCAGGCTGAGGATCTTTTCACCACTGTCGGTCAGTACCAACCCTTGGGCAGTCCGAAGAAAAAACGGCTGCCCGCTGCCCTGTTCAAGTACCTGCAAGCGTCGCCCCACTGTCGGGTGGCTGACACCCAACTGTTTGGCAGCACCGCCCAAAGAGCCGCTGCGGGCAATCGCCAGGAAGACCCGCATGTCACTCCAGTCCATCCCTCACCTCGTACAAACATGAACGATGAGAGTGCAACAATGACCCTCCCGTAGCAATCCCCTCGCCCACATACTCAGCGGCCTGGATGCTCGCCCGAGCCGAAAAGCGGGGCCCCGTATGAATATCGGCTTAATCGGGACGGGAAGCCTGGGCAAAGCCATCATCCCGCTGCTGATCGTAGAAAAGGCCAAATCGCAGGCAAAAAAAAGCCACTCGTTAGAGTGGCTTTTTCTTTGTATTTGGAGCGGGAAACGAGACTCGAACTCGCGACCCCGACCTTGGCAAGGTCGTGCTCTACCAACTGAGCTATTCCCGCGTCTTGGTGATGCGCATTCTATAGAATTATCAGAACCCGTCAACCCCTTGATTCAAAAAAGTTTTATTTCTTTTCAACGGTGGTGCGCAGATGCGGCCAGGCGGCGCGCAGATACTGGAGCATGGACCACAGCGTCAGGCCCGCAGCAATGAGCAGCAAGGCGTAGCCCAGCAGGACCCAGAAGGTGAAGTCCGACGGGTTGGCCAACAGGATAACCAGCGCAAGCATTTGCGCAGCGGTTTTCCATTTGCCCATATTGGAGACGGCGACGTGAGCGCGGGCGCCGATTTCGGCCATCCATTCACGCAGGGCCGAGACCACGATCTCGCGGCCGATGATCACGGCGGCCGGCAGGGTCAGCCACAGGTTGCCATGTTCTTGCACCAGCAGGACCAGGGCGACGGCGACCATGAGTTTGTCGGCCACCGGGTCGAGGAACGCGCCGAACGGCGTGCTCTGTTCCAGGCGGCGGGCCAGGTAACCGTCGAGCCAGTCGGTGGCGGCCGCGAAGGCAAACACCGAACTGGAGGCCGCGTAGCTCCATTCATACGGCAAATAGAACAACAGGATAAAAATCGGAATAAGCAGGACGCGTAGAACGGTGATCAGATTAGGGATATTCATCGGCACAACTGGCTACGAGGTGGAAAGGCATTCTATTCGCTATGCAGATTCGCATAAATCAACTCAGCGAGCTTTTTACTGATACCGGGTGCTTTGGCTATTTCGTCAATGCTGGCACGGGACAGCTCCTGCAAGCCACCAAAATGTTTAAGCAAGTCGCGACGCCGTGTCGGCCCAACCCCCGCCACCCCTTCCAGGGTTGAGGTTCGCCGGGTTTTGCCACGCCGGGCGCGGTGGCCGGTAATTGCGAAACGGTGGGCTTCGTCGCGGATCTGCTGGATCAGGTGCAGCGCGGGTGAGTCACCCTTCAAGGTGAACTCATGGGCGGCATCATTCAAGTACAACGTCTCGAAACCAGCCTTGCGCGTGGCGCCCTTGGCCACGCCGAGCAGGATCAAGTCGGGCACCGCCAGCTCGTTGAGCACATCGCGGGCCATGGACAACTGGCCCTTGCCGCCGTCGACCAGCAGAATATCCGGCAACTTGCCCTCGCCGTCCTTCAACTTGCTGAAACGCCGGGTCAAGGCCTGGTGCATGGCCGCGTAGTCATCGCCGGCGGTGACGCCTTCGATGTTATAGCGCCGGTAATCGGATTTGATCGGCCCTTCCGGGCCGAATACCACGCAGGAGGCCACCGTGGCCTCGCCGCTGGAGTGGCTGATGTCATAGCACTCCAGGCGCTGCGGCGGTTCGTCCAGGTTGAGGACTTCGGCCAAGGCATCGAAGCGTGCAGCGACGTGCTGTCGATTGGCCAGCCTCGCGCCCAGGGCCTGTTCGGCATTGGTCACCGCCAGTTGCTGCCAACGCGCGCGGGTGCCGCGAACGCGGTGGCTGATGTCCAGCTCGCGGCCGCGCAGTTCGTGGATCGCCTCGATCAGTGTGGGGAAGTCTTCATGCACCACATTGACGATCAGTTCCGACGGCAGGTCGCGCTCGGGGCTGCTGACGTAGTACTGCCCAAGGAAGGCCGCCATGACTTCGGCCACTTCCTCATCGATACCGGTCTGCGGAAAGAAGTTCTTGCTGCCCAGTACCCGCCCGCCCCGCACGCTGATCAGGTGCACGCAGGCGCCGCCCGGATTGACGAAGGCCGCGATGACATCCACGTCACCGCTGCCGCCTTCTATGCTCTGCTGATCCTGCACACGGCGCAGCAGCGAGATCTGGTCACGCAGCTCAGCGGCGCGCTCGAAGTCCAGGGTGCTGGCGGCCTGCTCCATGGCGCCGGAAAGCTCGTCGGTGAGGGCATTGCTGCGCCCTTCGAGGAACATCACCGAATGGCGTACATCCTCGGCATACTCGGCCGGCTCGACCAGGCCGACGCACGGGGCCTTGCAGCGCTTGATCTGGTATTGCAGGCACGGCCGCGTGCGGTTCTTGTAGAAGCTGTCTTCGCACTGGCGGACAAAAAAGGTTTTTTGCAGCAGGCTCAGGCTTTCGCGGATCGCGCCGGCGCTCGGATAGGGGCCGAAGTACTTGCCCTTCTGCTTCTTTGCGCCCCGGTGAATGCTCAGGCGTGGGAAGTTGCCGTCGGACAAAAACACGTACGGGTAGGATTTATCGTCGCGCAGCAGAATGTTGTAGGGCGGCCGCCATTCCTTGATCAGCGTCTGCTCGAGCAGCAGCGCTTCGGTTTCATTGGCGGTAATGGTGGTTTCGACCTGGGCGATACGCGCCACCAGCGCCGCGGTCTTGGGCGCGAGACCGCTCTTGCGAAAGTAGCTCGCCAGGCGGTTTTTCAGGTTCTTGGCTTTGCCGACATAGAGCAGGCGTGCCTCGCTGTCGAACATGCGGTACACGCCGGGGCGGCCACTGCAGGTAGAGAGGAAGGCACTTGGATCAAACGGTGTGGTCATGTCAGGCGCTGGCGTCCACCATGCCGTGGCGCACTGCGAGCAGGGTCAATTCAACATCACTGCTGATGGCGAGCTTCTCGAAAATGCGATAGCGGTAGGTGTTGACGGTCTTGGGCGACAGGCACAGCTTGTCGGAGATCGTCTGCACCTTCTGGCAACCGACGATCATCAAGGCGATCTGGATTTCCCGCTCCGACAGCGCATCGAATGGCGAGTCGCTGACGGGCTGGAAAGATTTGATGGCCAATTGCTGGGCAATCTGCGGACTGATGTAACGCTGGCCGGCAAACACCAGGCGGATGGCTTGCACCATCTCGGCCAGGCCTGCACCTTTGGTCAGGTAACCGGCTGCGCCCGCCTGCAACAGGCGAGTCGGGAACGGGTCTTCTTCACACACGGTCACCACCACGACTTTGATGTCCGGATGGCTGCGCAACAATTTGGTCGTGGCGCCAAGACCGCCGATACCAGGCATCTTGACATCCATCAGCACCACATCGGGTTTCAACTCCCGGGCCTTGATCAGGGACTCTTCACCCGATTCGGCCTGGCCGACTACTTGCAGGCCATCGATGTCAGCCAGCATTCGTGTAATGCCTGTACGAACGAGATCATGGTCATCGACTACTAGCACCCTAATCAAGCAGACACCTCGCGATATGGTCTTATAGGTTGCTGAACACCTTAGCAAAAAACCAAGGCGCAGACCTAGCTGCAAGCGTCATATATATAGCGTTTGAACACACAGTGGCCGCCCACCAAGGGGTGAACGGCTGTATTTGTTGGGCAGCGGGTCAGGAATCCTGGGACTGCGGCTTGGTTTTCCCGTTCTGCAAAACGGAGTGCTCGGCCAGAGTTGACGTCAAGCGGCGGATCGCAGCCTGGTCTTCCTTGAACATTGCGCGGTAGTCACCCAGTACCTTTTCTTCGATCTGGCTGAGGTTTTCCAGCTGGATCGGCGTAGTCACACCGGTCAGCACGTACAACACATCTACTCCCTTTTCGGCCACACGCGACAAGTAGTCAGCCTTGGGTGCTCGCCCTCCGCTTTCGTATTTACCTTGCGCGTTGGCTTCAACGCCTCCTATTTCACCAAATACTTTTTGCGACAGGCCAAGTCGCTCTCTCTCTTGCCTCAAACGCGAACCGATTCCACTCATTTGGATGTATGATCCTTTTTGGCACACCCCAAGAGGTGACACCCTCATCTCATTGTTAAACGAATTTGAACGGTTTTGAACTATGCCCGGAATCCGTACTGCTGCACAAGCCAAGGCCTGGCTGGAACATCAAGGCAAGTCAGTCCAAGCGTTCGCTCGTGAACATGGCGTTGATCCGGCAACCACCTATCAAGTGCTCGCTGGGCGCAAAAAGGGACGGCGTGGAGAAGCCCACAAGGTGGCGGTCCTGTTGGGCATGAAAGAAGGGATCATCCTTGCTGAGGCCGATAGCCAGCACAACGCTCAGGAAGTCATTTCCTGAAGCCAGTATGCGCTTATTAGCGTCAGATGCATGGTTTAGCTTGAATGGCAGACGCGCTCCATGCGCCAGAAGCAGTCTTCCTCACCGACAATGCTCAACCCGCAGCGCTGATAGAGCCTCCTCGCCGGATTGGTCTTGAACACGGTCAGGCGCAACAAGCCCAGGGCCTGGGCCTTGATTGCCATCTGCTCCAACACCCAACTGCCCGCGCCCAGCCCTCGACAGGCCTCAAGCATATGCAACTCGCGGATATAGAGCGCTCGGCTGTCGCGGCTCAAACTGATAAAGCCCATCACCTCATCCTCGTTGCAGACCAGCCAGTTCTCGCGGCCCGCCCAGGCGACGTCGAAGCCATCGTTGGACCACACCAGGCCGTACTGCCGGTAGTAACGGCTCATGGCTGCAAAGGTCAGGTTTCGTGCAAACGGCAGGTCCTGGTCTGTCGCCGCGCGCAGATGGAACGCCATTCAGACGGCAACCACTTGACCGGCCCACTGCCCGCCCTGGCGACGGGCAATCACCAGCGCCTCGCCGACACCAGAGACAGCGGCGAGTAAACCGCCGTCAGCCGTCCAGATAGCGCTGCGACCGGCGCACACATAACCACCGGATGGGCCACCATGGTTAGCCATCAACACCAGCAGGCCATGCTCGGCCGCATAGCCCTGGAGCAACGCGCTGTCTGTGGCGTAGCCGCCCTCGCTGATCAACACGCCGGCGGCGTAAACCGTGGCGCCGGCCTCAGCCGCGAGACGCGGATGGCTGGCATGGGTGAAGTCCGCGCACACCGCCAGCGCAATTCGGTCGCTCCCCCGTTCCAGGGCCGCGCCGCCCTGCCCCGCGACAAATGCCAGTTCTTCGCCAGGATGCAAATGCTGTTTGGTGTAGACCGCCACGGAGCCATCCGCGGCCAACACCAGCGCACCGATCAACACTCCCCCTTCAGGCGCCAGGCGGATGGGCATACCCACCACCGCCGTCAGCCGCAGTTCCCGCGCCATGTCCCGCAGTGGCGTCAACACAGGGTCGTCAGGCGCAATCGCCAAGCCTGCCGCCAATGACGGTTCGTACCCGGTCAACGACAGCTCCGGAAACACCAGCACTTGCACGCCATGGCCGGCAGCTGCTTGCATGAATGCCAGGTGGCGTTCGATATTGGCCGGCAGGTCGCCCGCGATGGAAAGGGTTTGAGCAGCAGCAAGGGTCAGGGCAGTCATGGTCGCGTCCAAGCATCATCAAGTGCCTACAAGCATATCTCGCCCCATAGCGGTTGGGGTCGGTGCGCGATAGAAATTACTGATTGAATCCTCCTGCATGCCTCTAGTAAGCTCCCCCCATCATTTGGAGACCTACCATGTTGCAACTCACCCACACTCAGGTTTGCCCTGCTGCCAGCGCCTCGCGCTCGGTGTCGGCTACCCGTGTGAGCGGTTCGAGCGCAGCGGTAAGCTTTTATTTTGGGTATTGGTTTAGCCACTGGCGCGCCTGATACCTGAAATCGGCGCCCACTACTCAAGGGGTCGCCTACCAGAGAAATCTAAACCCCCGGTCGGCTCCCCGATCGGGGGTTTTGTTTTTTCAGGCCTCTATCAACTTTGCAGAACACTTTAAAGGACACACGACATGAACTACGCCACCTATTACCGCTACGACACCTCCACCGCATGGCGATTTAGCCAGCTCCGCTCGGGACAGCCTGCCGCCTCCGATCGGTCACCTATTGGTGGCAAGCCAACACACGTAGCCAACACGGCCAATTGTCGAACACCCCAGTAGGGCAAAGCGCGCGGGAACTGCCCGCCGCTTGCCCAGGAAGCCTTGAATATGAACTCTGCCACCGCCGCTCTGCCCGTTTCTGCCCTCACCAGTGCCAATGAAGCCCTGACCCAGCGTCTGCCCAGCTCCCTGGATGTAAAGCTCAAGCTGCCGCTCAGCCCCTTCCTCAACGAACAAGTCCACGCCCATCGCCACGCCGTGCGCGCCATCCTCAATGGCGAAGATTCGCGTTTGCTGGTGATCGTCGGCCCGTGCTCGATCCACGACCCGGAATCGGCCATGGAATACGCACGCAACCTGAGGAAGCTCGCGCTGGAAGTCAGCGACCAGATGCTGCTGGTGATCCGTGCCTACGTCGAAAAACCGCGCACCACCATCGGCTGGAAAGGCCTGGCCTACGACCCGCACCTGGATGGCAGCGATGACATGGCCGCCGGCATCACGCTGTCCCGCGAACTGATGCGAGAAATGCTGCGCCTGGGTCTGCCGGTCGCCACTGAACTGCTGCAACCGATGGCCGCCGGCTACTTCGATGACTTGCTCAGCTGGGTCGCGATTGGTGCGCGCACCACCGAATCGCAGATCCACCGCGAGATGGCCAGCGGCCTGGGCATGCCCGTGGGCTTCAAGAACGGCACCGACGGCGGCGTGGCGATTGCCTGCGACGCGATGCGCTCGGCCTCTCACCCGCACCGCCATTTCGGCGTCGACAGCCAGGGCCACCCGGCGATTATCCAGACCACGGGCAACCCCGACACGCACCTGGTACTGCGCGGCGGTCATCGTGGGCCGAACTACGATGCGCAGAACGTGGCGCAGGTGAAGCACGACCTGGCCAAGTCCAAGGTGGCGGCGCGGATCATGGTCGATTGCAGCCACGCCAACAGCGGCAAGGACCCGTTGCGTCAACCGGCGGTGTTCAACGAAGTACTGGAACAACGCCTTAAGGGCGACACCTCGCTGATCGGCATGATGCTCGAAAGCCACCTGTTCGAAGGCTGCCAGCCGCTGAGCGCGTCGATGAAATACGGCGTGTCCGTGACCGACGGCTGCCTGGGCTGGGACGGCACCGAGCAATTGCTGCGCAGTGCGGCGGAGCGTTTGCGCCAACCACACAAAACCAACTGATTGGTCGAGATCGAAATGTAGGAGCCGGCCTGCCTGCGATGGCGCAGTGTCAGGCTACAAATCTGTAGCTGATGTACTGTTATTGCAGGCAAGCCAGCTCCCACATTTGATCAGTGTTTGGCTCACGACAGGGGATACAGCGCCTCATCAAACTGCTCAAGCTTCGGAAACACCAAGGGCTGTTCATCCGCCAGCCCTTGCAACCGCTGCGCATACCCCACCAGGAACTCCTGTCGCGCTTCAGCACTGATATACGGCACATGCCACGCCACGTACGGTGCCAGCACGTCATAGCCCACATACGCCAGCGTTCCGCGCAGAATAGGCCGTAACATATCCTCCAGCGGCCCGTGGATCGCGCCCTCACCAAACATGTGCTCACGTCCGCCCAGGGTCACCGTGACCAGCGCACGCTTGCCCGCCAGCCCACCCTGATCGTAAAAGCGCTTGCCGCCGTAACACACCCCCGACACCAGCACCCGGTCGATCCAGCCCTTGAGCATCGCCGGCGCCGAGAACCAGAAGATCGGAAAGTTGAGGATCAACAGGTCAGCCCACAGCAGCTTGTCCAATTCGCCCTGGATGTCCGCCGCGATCGACTGCTTTTTCACCCCCAGGCGCTGCTCCAGGGCATACACCAGGTAGTCGGGATTTTCCCGCGACGAAAAGTCCGCCGCCGACGCCACCGGGTTCCACTGCATGGCGTACAAATCACTGACCTGAACCTCATGCCCCTGGCGCTCCAGCGTGGCGACCGCCTGGTCGCGCAAGGCAGCGGTAAACGACTGTGGCTCAGGGTGGGCGTGAACAATCAAAACCTTCATACAAATTCCTCAAACGGTGTGCGCTGCCCGTTGGGCCAGCAAGTGATCGAGCCAGTCCGGGTCCATTTCCGGCTCCGATGAAAACAGCAGGCCGGTGTAGTCCTGGTACGGCGGGGTAAAAATCGCGTTGCGGCTGCCCTGGTCCACCACCCTGCCCCGCTGCATCACCACCACCTCGTCGGCAATCGCACGCACGGTGGCCACGTCGTGGGTGATAAACAGGTAGGCCACGCCCAATTGCTGTTGGAGGCGGTCGAGCAGTTTCAACACGCCCTCGGCCACCAGTTGATCGAGGGCCGAGGTGACTTCGTCGCAGATGATCAGTTGCGGGTCGGCCGCCAGCGCGCGGGCGATGCAAATCCGCTGTTTCTGGCCACCGGACAGTTCGCGCGGCTGGCGCGCCATGAACACCGCCGGGTCCAACTCGATCATCTCCAGCAACTCGGCGACCCGCGCGCGCAGGGCCTTGCCCTTGAGGCCCAGGTAAAACGTGAGCGGCCGGCCGATGATGTCGACGATGCGCTGACGCGGATTCAGCGCGGTGTCCGGGATTTGATAGATCATCTGGATACGTCGCAGTTGCTCCTTGCTGCGCTTTCGAAAGTCCGCGGGCAAGGGCGCGCCGTCATACATCACCTGCCCCGCCGTCGCCGGCAGCAACCCGGTGATCAAACGCGCCGTGGAGCTTTTGCCACTGCCGGACTCGCCGATCACCGCCAGGGTCTGGCCACGATAGAGCTTCATCGACACCTCATGCAGCACCGGTTGATGCCCATAACTGGCGCTCACCTGCTGCACATCCAACAACGGCACTTGCTGGACCGGACACGCCTTGGGCTCGGTGCGAAAACTGCGCACTGCCCACAGGGACTTGGTGTAGTCCTGCTGCGGCTGGCTGAGCATGCTGCGGGTATCGGCCTCTTCCACCAGCTTGCCATGGCGCAGCACCATGATGCGGTCGGCCATCTGTGCCACCACCGCCAGGTCATGACTGATGTACAACGCGGCGCTGCCAAAGGTTTTTACCGCGTCGCGGATGGCTGCCAGTACTTCGATCTGGGTGGTGACGTCGAGGGCCGTGGTGGGTTCATCGAAGATAATCAGGTCCGGGTGACAGGCCATGGCCATCGCGGTCATCACCCGTTGCAACTGCCCGCCGGAGACTTGATGGGGGTAGCGCTGGCCAATGGTCTGCGGGTTGGGCAGGCGCAGCACACGGTACAATTGCACCGCTTCGCGCTCGGCCTGGGCACGGTCGACGCCGCCGTTGATCACCGCCGTTTCCACATGCTGGTCGATCAGGCGATGCGCCGGGTTGAACGACGCTGCCGCACTTTGCGCCACGTACGCAATGCGCAAACCACGCAGCTGGCGCAGCGCCCCGGGTTTGGCCTGCAGCAACTGGATGCCGTCGAAACACACCGAGCCGCCGGTGATGCGGCAACCGTCCCGCGCATAGCCCATCGCTGCCAGACCGAGCGTGGATTTACCCGCACCCGACTCGCCGATCAGCCCCAATACTTCACCGCGCTGCAAGGTCAGGTCGATGCCCTTGATCAGCGGGTGCCAGGCGTCTTCGTAATGCCCTTCGATCTGCAGGTTGCGGATTTCCAGCAGTGGCTTGTCCATCCTCAACACTCCTTCAGGCCGCTGGATTTATGCAGCATCCAGTCGACGACAAAATTCACGCTGACGGTGATCAACGCCACCGCCAGGGCCGGCAGCAACGGGCTGATGTCGCCGAAGGTGATCAACACCGCGTTGTCGCGCACCATGCTGCCCCAGTCGGCGGTGGGCGGCTGGATGCCCAGGCCGAGGAACGACAGCGCGCTGATAAACAGAAACACAAAGCAGAAGCGCAGGCCGAATTCGGCAATCAGCGGCGCGGCGGCGTTGGGCAGGACTTCGCGGGTGACCAGCCACCACAAGCCTTCACCGCGCAGGCGGGCGGCCTCGACAAAGTCCTGCACCACCACGGTCATCGCCACGGCACGCGAGAGGCGAAACACCCGGGTCGAATCCAGCAACGCAATCACCAGCACCAGCGACGTGGCGTTGGTGCCCACCACGCTCAGAATCAGCAAGGCGAAGATCAACTGCGGAATGGCCATGAGCACATCCACCACCCGCGACAAACCCTGGTCAATCCAACCGCCCTTGATCGCCGCCACCAAACCGCTCAAGCCGCCGAGCAGAAACGCCAATGTGGTGGTCAGGAACGCGATGCCCAGGGTATTGCGCGCGCCGTACACCAGGCGGCTGAACATGTCGCGCCCCAGGTTATCGGTGCCCAGCAGGAACTGGCCGCTCCAGGGCGCAAAACCCTCGCCCACCACCTGGGTTTCGCCATAGGGCGCCAGCAGCGGTGCGAACAGCGCAACCAGGACGTACAACACAATGATCAGCAGGCCGAACTTGGCGCTCAACGGCGCGCGGGCCACTTGGCTCAGCAGGTTCATGGGCTACCCCTTGGGATGCATCAGGCGTGGGTTGCTGGCGATGGACAACACGTCAGCCCCGGTATTGAGCAGGATGTAGGTCGCGGCAAAGATCAGGCTGCAGGCCTGCACCACCGGGATGTCACGCTTGGACACCGAGTCCACCAGCAACTGGCCGAGACCGGGATAGACAAACACCACCTCGACCACCACCACACCCACCACCAGGTACGCCAGGTTCAGCGCGACCACGTTGACGATAGGCGCCAGTGCGTTGGGTAACGCGTGCCGCCAGATAATCCGCGATTGACTGATACCCTTGAGTCGGGCCATTTCGATATAGGGACTGGCCAGCAGGTTGATCAGCGACGCGCGGGTCATGCGCATCATCTGCGCGATCACCACCAGGCTCAGGGTCGCCACCGGCAGTACCGAGCGTTCCAGGATCGTGCCAAGGGTGGCATCCGGCGCCAGGTTGGAAAGGCTGGGGAACCAGCCGAGTTTCACCGAGAACACCAGGATCAGCAGGTAGGCCACAAAGAACTCCGGGAACGACACCGCGCTCAACGCAGAGGTATTGAGCAGGCGATCGAACCAGCTGTTGCGATACAGCGCCGCCAGCATGCCCAGCACCAGCGCCGTGGGCACCGAGACCAACGCTGCGAGTGCGGCCAGGCTCAGGGTGTTGCCCAGACGCGCGCCGATCAGGTCGGCGATGGGTCGCTGGTTCGCCAGGGATGCCCCCAGATCACCGTGCAGCAGCCGCAGCAGCCATTGCGCAAACCGCGTGAACGGCGGCAAATCCAGGCCGAGTTGCGCCCGGAACGCCGCCACGGTTTCCGGGGTGGCAGACTGGCCGAGCATGGCCTGGGCGATATCTCCCGGCAGCATGCCCACGGCCAGGAAGATGATCACCGACACGGCAAACAACGACAGCAGGCCGAGGGCCAGGCGTTGGAGGACCAGTTTCAACAAGCTATTCATCGTGGGATTCCTTGAAAGGGCACGCGTTCAAAGACATCACAGCCCTGATGTAGGAGCTGGCTTGCCAGCGATGAGGCCAGCGGTATCACCGCCAACCTCCGGTCCGCCATCGCGGGCATGCCGGCTCCCACAAGGGTCAGGCCTGCCACCACCGCTCGATCAACCGCAACCCATCCAACTCGCCATAAGGCGCCGTCAGCGGCCCATGGTTGACCCGGTTCGAACGCGCCGCCACCGAGCTGGCAAACAGCGGCACAATCGCGCCGCCATCGTCCCGGCACAGCGCCTGCATTTCGTTGTACATCTCCTGGCGCAGCGGCGCGTTCATCTCGCCACGGGCGGCGTTGAGCAGTTGGTTGAAGCGCGGGTTGTCCCAGTGGGTTTCATTCCAGGCCGCCCCCTTGGCATAGCCGATGCTGAACATGCGGTCGGCGGTCAGGCTGCTGTACCAGAAGGAGGTGGTGAACGGCTGCTTCATCCACACATTGGAGAAGAACCCGTCGGCCGGTTCGCGTACCACATCGATGTCGATGCCGGCCTGGCGTGCCTGTTCCTTGAACAACACCGAGGCGTCCACCGCGCCGGTGTAGGCGGCGTCAGAAGCTTGCAGGCGTACCTTGAGCGACTCCACACCGGCCTTGCGCAGGTAGAAGCGCGACTTCTCCGGGTCGTAGGCACGTTGCTCAAGGGCGCTGTTGATAAAACGGCTGCCGGGCTGGATCGGATGGTCGTTGCCCACCAGACCGTAGCCATGCAGCACCGAAGCCAGAAGCGTCTCGCGGTTAATCGCGTGCTTCATTGCCATGCGGATGTCGTTGTTCTTGAACTCATTGCTGTCGCACAGCATCGGGAAGGTGTAGTGCTGCGCGCCCTTGGTTTCTTCAATCACCAAACCGGGGTTGCGCTTGAGCAGCGCCACGGTTTTCAGGTCGACCTTGTTGATCACATCCACCTGCCCGGTGACCAGCGCATTGACCCGCGCGGCGCCGTCGGCGATGGCCAGTAGCTCGGCGCTGGCGAAGTGCGCGCGGCCGGGTTTCCAGTAGTCGGGGTTGCGCTCCAGGTCCATGCGCACGCCGGGTTCGAAGCTTTTCAGGCGATAGCCGCTGGTGCCTACGCCGGCTTGCCAGTCAGCCACGCCGTCCTTGGCAGGCATGATCACCAAGTGGTAATCGGCGACCACGTAGGCGAAGTCAGCATTGCCCGAATGCAACTCGAACACTACCGCCTCCGTACCTTTGGCCGTGACGCTGGCGACATCGCCGAGGACGGTCTTGGCGGCTGAAGTAGACTTGGCGTCGAGGTGATGATTGATCGACGCCACCACATCCTCGGCGGCCAGGCTCTTGCCGTTGTGAAAGGTCACGCCGGGGCGCAAGTAGAAGGTCCACACCCGCGCATCGGGCGTGGATTCGAACCGTTCGGCCAATTCGGGAATCGCGCTGCCATCCACCGCGATTTCGGTGAGGGTGTTGTACACCGCCGAAAAGCCGACAAAGGTGAAGGTGTCGACCCAGGAGCCAGGGTCGCGGGAATCGGTGGTACTGCCTCCGGCCAGGCCCAGGCGCAACACGCCGCCAGGCTTGGGCGTGGCTTCGGCGGCAAAGGCGTGCAACGGCAGGCCCATGGAAAACGCCGCGGCCACCGCGCCAGCCACGGCGCTGTGTTTGAGGAAGTCGCGGCGGTGCATCGCTTGAGTCATTTTGTTGTTGTTTTCGCTCATGGTCTTGTCTCTCTAAAGGTCAACAGGCACAGGCATGTTTCAACTCGATCAAGGTCACGCCGTTGCGTTTGAACGCGTTGCGCAGGTCCGTCTGCAATTCATCCAGGTTGCGGGGCTGGTTCACGGTGCAGCCGAACGCCTGAGCGAACAGTGCGAAATCCGGGTTGCGTGGCAGCACGCCGATGGGTTCGATATCCAGGTCGAGCATGTCGTCGCGAATCTGGCCGAGGGCGTCGTTGTTCCACAGCAGCACCACCAGTGGGCTGTCCAATTCCTCGACGGCAGTGGCCAGTTCCTGGGCGGTGTAGAGAAAACCGCCATCGCCCACCAGCACCAGGCCCGGTCGTTGCGGCGCGCCGAACTTGGCGCCAATACCCGCCGGCAGGCCATAACCCAAGGTGCCGTAGCCGGTGGGATGCAGCCAGCTTCGAGGGGCGCGACTGCGGTAGGCGTAGTTGCCGGTGTAGGCCAACTGGGTCATGTCGCTGCTCACAAAGGCGTTGGCCGGAAGCTCCGCTGCAATGCGGTCGAGAATGGCTTGGTGGATGGACTGCAAGGGGCCGTGGCCCAACTCGACCGCCTGCAGCAAGGCAGACACCTTCGCGATGGCGTCATCCGCGTTACGCGGGGTGGACGGCAGGCGTTCCAACAAGGCTTGAACGGTCTGGCGGGCATCGCCTTGCAGCGCCACGGCACAGGGGTAGAAGTCATTGAACTTGCGCGGGTCGATGTCGACCCGCAGCAGCTCACCGCCGAGGGGCAGACGCTCGCGCCAATAGTCGGTGTCGGCCATTTCCGTACTCACCGCCAGCACCACATCCGCCTCGCTGATCAGTTGCCAGCCCGGAGCGACACACAGGGTGGAACCCGCATTGAGCGGGTCGTCGACCGGTAACAAGCCCTTGCCCGCCACACTGGTAAAGAAGGGCGCCGCCAAGTGAGTGCTCAAGCGCTGCAACGCCTCGCCCGCCCCCAGTGCACCGCCGCCGGCAATGATCATTGGCCGCTTGGCCGCCGAGAGCTTGGCCGCGGCCTGATCCAAGGCTTCAGCAGGCGGCAGGCCGCGACCTGGGCGACGCACCACTTCGTGGCTCCAGTCGCGCTTGATCGGCGCGGCCAACACATCCAGCGGCACCGAAATATGCACTGGGCGTGGTCGCTCACTGTCGAACACCGCGAAGGCGCGGGCGACCAGCTCGGGCAAATCCTCCGCGCTCAACGCCACCGCCGAAAACGCCGTGATCGGCGCGGTGATCGCACGCTGGTCCTGGGTTTCGTGCAGGCTGCCCCACCCTTTGCCGAGGCTGGCGGTGCTGTTGACGCTGGAGATCACCAACATCGGAATCGAGTCGGCATAGGCCTGGCCTATAGCGGTGGCCGCATTGGTCACGCCAGGGCCTGTAATCACAAAGCACACGCCCGGCTTGCCGCTGACCCTGGCATAGCCGTCGGCCATGAAACCGGCGCCTTGCTCATGGCGCGTGAGCACATGCCGAATGCCACTGCCGGGCAGGCCGCGATACAGTTCCAGGGTATGCACGCCGGGAATGCCAAACACTGTGTCGACGCCATACTGCGCCAGCAATCGCACCAGGGCCTGGCCGCCGGTCATGGTTTTATCGTGCATGTTCATCTCCTAGACGAATCAATGCATCGACCGCCACGGCGCCCTGGGCATTGACCAACAATGGGTTTACATCCAACTCCAGCAACTGCCCGGCGTTGGCGCAGGCGTAATCGGCGACCGCGCGGATCGCCGCCACCAGTGCGTCCATGTCCGCCCGGTCTCGACCGCGAAAACCGTGCAGCAACGCGGCGCTGCGCAGGCTGAACAGGGCATTGCGGATTGCGCTGTCGGTGGTGGGCAGCAGCAAGCTGCGGCTGTCCTTGAGCAATTCGACCAGGATGCCGCCGGCGCCAATGACCAGCGCCAGGCCAAAATCGTTTTCGCGCTTGATGCCCACGATCAACTCGGCCAGCGGTGGTGCAGCCATGGACTCCAGCAGCAGTTGGTCAAAGGCGATACCCGGCGCATAAGCCGCGATGTGCTCGCGCATCTGCGCCAGTGCGGTGGTCAGCGCCCTACCGTTTTGCAGGTTGAGCACCACGGCACCGGCTTCGGTCTTATGCGGCAGCTGGGTGCTGACTGCCTTGAGCACCAGCGGATAACCCAGTAGTTCTGCATCGCTGACAGCCCTTCCCGGCGTGCTCAGCACCCCGGCGGGCGTGGTCAGGCCGAATGCACGCAACGCCTGCTTGGAGGCCCATTCGTCGAGCGCCTCGCCGCTGCCCGTAAGGCCTTGGGGGCACAGCGGTTCGAGGATCGATTCGCCCCGCTCCAGCAAGACGCGTCGGTTGTTCTGGTAGTCGGCAATCCGCCCCCAGGCCGCCAGTGCGTCTTCAACTCCCTGCAACGCCGCAATGCCTTGGGCATGCAGGCGCTCACGGGCATGAGCCGGCAGCAATTCGGGAAAGGCTGAGGTGACAAAGCCGGGCTTGCCATGGCGACTGACCGCGTTACAGAACAGCTCCAACAGCAGGTCGCACTCCTGGCGCTCGCCCGTAAATTCGGCGGGGTAATCCAGCACCAGCATGGCGGCATCGGCTTCGGTGCGCAGGGCGGTGTCGAGCATGGTGTTCAGGGCTTCACGGTTGCCCCAGATGGCGGTCGTGAAATCCAGCGGGTTGACCAGGTTGGCATAGCTGGGCAATACCTGCGCCAGTTCACTGCGCTGGCGTTCATCGAGCTTGGGCAGGGCCAGGTGATTGCGCTCGGCATAGTCGGCAATCAGCCCCGCATCGCCTCCGGAACAGGCCAATGCGATCAGGCTATTGCCCGCAGGAAGATTGCCGCACGCCGCAGCCTTGAGGGTTTCGACAAAACTCACCGGCCCGCTGACGCGGATCACGCCCAGCCGTGCGAACAGGCTGTCGTACAGAACGTCGGAGCCGGACAGCGAACTGGTATGACTCAAGGCCAGCTCGGCACCGATCTGCGAGACACCGGTTTTCAGCGCGATAATCGGAATGCCTTTCTCCAGCGCTTTGTGCGCTGCGCGGGCAAACCCCGGCACGTTCTTCAAGCCTTCCAAGTGCAGACCGATAGCGGTGACGCGCGGCTCATCGAGCAGCACATCCATCAATTCCGCAACGCCCAATTGCGCCTGGTTACCCACCGAGGCCATGTAGGCCACCGGCAGCGAACGGTCGCTCATCGACAGGTTGTAGGCGAAGTTGCCGCTTTGGGTCAGCACCGCTACGCCCTGCTCTACCGCCTTGCCGCCGTGGGCTACCGGCCAGAGTGCCGAGCAGTGCAGGTAGTCCAGCAAGCCGTAGCAGTTGGGGCCGAGCAAGGCCATGTCACCCGCCGCCGTCAAGAGCTGTTGCTGCATGACCGCCCCGCTGGCCCCGGTTTCGGCAAAGCCCGAGGCATAGCAGATGGCGCCGCCCGTGCCGATGGCCGCGAGTTCGGCGACGCAGGTCAACGTGAGTTCGCGGTTGGTGGCGATAAATACCGCGTCCGGCCCACAGGGTAAATCGGCAACATGGCGCACACAGGGGACGCCATCGAGGCTGTCATGCTGCGGGTTGACCAGCCACATGGGCCCGGTGAACCCGCCATCGGCGCAGCGCTTGAGCGCACGCGCCATGCTGCGCCCGCCGACGAAGGCCAGGTGCCGGGGCGCCAGCAGGCGCTTGAGATTGTCGCGAATAGCCTGGGACATAAGCGTTCTCCGCGCCGATCAGCGCAACAGCGGCCGCAACAGTTCACGGGCAATGATATGGCGCTGGATTTCCGAGGTGCCCTCCCAGATCCGCTCGATCCGCGCGTTGCGCCAGATGCGTTCCACTGGCCCTTCGTCCATCAAGCCCATGCCGCCGAAAATCTGCACCGCCTCGTCGGCGACCTTGCCCAGGGTTTCACTGGCAAACAGCTTGGCCATGCCGGCCTCGCCGTCGGTCATGGTGCCCTGGTCCATCTTCCAGGCGGTGTGCAGGGTCAGCAGTTCGGCTGCGCGAATCTGCGTGGCCATGTCCGCCAGCTTGAAGCTCACGCCTTGATAGGTGCCGATGGGCTGGCCGAATTGCTTGCGGTCCGCCGCCCATTGCAGCGACACCTCCAGCGCGCGCTGGGCCTGGCCGACGCAGTTGGCGGCGACCATCACGCGGCCGGCGGTGAGCCAGGCGTTGGCCACGTCCCAGCCCTTACCCACTTCGCCCAGTACTTTGGAGGCCGGGACACGGCAGTCGTCGAAGAACATTTCATAGGTGTGGTAGCCCCGGTTGCTCACGCATTTGGGGCCACGGCGGATGGTCATGCCGGGGGTGCCACGATCCACCAGGAACGAGGTCACGGCGTTGCGCTGCCGGCCATTGTGTTCATAGGTATCGGTGACCGCGAACACAATGGCGAAATCGGCGTGCCCGGCATGACTGATAAAGTGCTTGCTGCCATTGATCACGAAGTCATCACCCCTGCGCACCGCACGGGTCTTGATGGCGTTGGCATCGGAACCGGCGCCGGGTTCGGTGAGGGCAAAGCAGTCGATTTTCTTGCCCTGCACGCACGGCAACAAGTAGTCGCCAATCTGCGACCCCGTGCACGCCATCAAGATCTTGGACGGCCGTGCGACAAACACGTGCAGTGCCCACGAGACCTTCGACAACTCCTTCTCGATCAGGGCCTGGGACAGGTAATCCAGGCCTCCGCCACCCACCTCTTCCGGCATGTTGAACGCGTAGAAACCGGCGGCAATCGCCTTGTCGCGAATCTGTGCAGCCAGTTCGGGCGAGACCTCATCGGCACGGTCCACCGCCTCCTCATGAGGCAACAATTCCTTGGCAACAAAACTGCGTACCGCGTCCACCAACATGTCTTGTTCTTGGCTGAGTTGGAAATTCATGGCGCTACCTGTTCGGAGGTGTTGTTGTTATTTGCCGCAGAAATTCGGGAGGCGTTTTTCCATGGATGCGCGCAGGGCTTCGGCGCCGTCGGCACTGCGACCGCACAACAGGCCGGCGGCCAGTTCGGCCTGCAACTGCTCGGGCAGGCTGCGGTCGGCGCCTTCGCGGATCAGGGTTTTGGTCTGGGCGAAGGCGAAGGTCGGGCCGCTGGCCAGGCGTGCGGCCAATTCGGTGGCATGCGCCTGGAGCTGATCATCGGCGACCACTTCACCCACCAGGCCAGCGACCAGCGCGCGGTCGGCACTCCACAGCTCGTCGAGGAACAGCAGGCGCTTGGCTTGCTCGCTGCCAATCAGGCGTGGCAAGTGCCAGCTGGCGCCTGCGTCCGGCGAGTAGGCCATGCTGGTGTAGCCAGCCTTGAAGCGCGCCGATTGGGCCGCGATGCGCAGGTCGCAGCACAACGTCAGGTCCATGCCGGCGCCGACGGCCGTGCCATTGATCGCAGCAATCGTGGGTTTATCGAGGGTGTGCAGGCGGGTCATCAGCGCGTGGGCGGTTTCGGTCCAACCGTAGGTTTCGAGGGCGCCACGGGCTTCGGCGTCGGCCCATTCGGCCAGGTCGGCACCCGCGCAGAAACTGCGACCGTTGCCGGTCAATACCACGACGCGCACAGCGGCGTCGGTGTTGAAGGCATCGAGCAAGGTGTGCAGGTGCTTGAGGGTGGGGATGTCCAAGGCGTTGCGCTGCGGGCCACGGTTGAGGGTGATCCAGGCAACGCCTGCTTGTACCTGACTGAGCACGGGCGAATCGGTCGTCATGGCTTCCTCGAATTATTTTATTTGGCTTGAGGGGTGCGACATGAGGCGATACTAAACAAGTGTTCAGTAAGAAGGCAATCAGCAAACCGCAAATATTTTCAAAGCGGGAAATGCCGGCCCGAACCTGGCGTTCGGGCGGCGGGATGGGCTCAGGGTTTGAGCTGATATCGCTGGCGACCACCGGCCTGCAGCCCGTCCACCCAGGCTTCACAGATTTGAATGCCCTGCTCGGGTGTGAAGGTGCCGGGGTTGAGCCCCGACTCCAGCCACAACCCGTCGAGCAATGCGCTCAAGCCGATGGCGGCGAGGTCGGCGTCGAAGTGCTTCCAGCCCTCCTCCCTGGCCATGTCGGTCAGCGCCGAACGCATGATGGTGCGGTACTCGCCGTAGGAATGCTCGTGGGCCAGGTTGATTGCCGGCGCCGTCTTTACCGCGCCCCAGAACACCAGCCAGGCGTCCAGCAGGTGCGGGTCGAGCAATTCGGCGGAAAACGAGCCACGGAACAACGCCGACAGACGCTCCCTGGGGTTCGGCGGTGCCTTGGCCATGGTCTCGCGCAGCAGGCTCATGACCTGGCCGGTGATGGTCCGGTAGGCCTCGGCCACCAGTTCATCCTTGCCCGAATAGTGATGGCTGATCAGCCCCACCGACACCCCGGCCTCGGCGCTGATCTTGCGGATCGACGCGCCCTGGAAACCATCACGCTTGAGGCACGTGAGCGTGGCCTGCACCAGCGTGGCCTTGCGCACTTCCGGCTCCATCCTGGAAAAACGGGATTCCTGGGTCATACGGCGGTGTCCTTGGGTTGAGTCGGCAGCACGACTCTACATCAGTCGCGATACCCCGGCGACACCCGATCCAGCATCCGCAGCAACGCCGCCCACGCCAATTGCATGGCGTCCAGGTCGACCAACTCGCCCTCCTCCAGTGGTCGGCCAGGGTTGTTGAATTGCTGCTCGGTGTAGGCGCAGACCTCGGCAGGCGGCAGCACCAGCGGGCCGCACGCCTGGGCGGCAATCTGGATATCGCAGGCCTTCTCCAGATAGTACATGCGCAGGAACGCCTGGCTGACCGTCTCGCCGACGGTGAGCAAACCGTGGTTACGCAGCATCAGCACCGGCTTATCGCCCAGGTCCTGTACCAGCCTCTGCTGCTCATCCATGTCGAGGGCCACGCCTTCGTAGTCGTGGTAGGCGACTTTGCCGTAGAACTCCATCGAAATCTGGTTAACCGGCAACAACCCGCACGCCAACGCGGCCACCGCACAGCCTGCACGGGTGTGGGTGTGCAACACGCACTGGGCGTCTTCACGCGCACCGTGGATCGCGCTGTGGATCACAAAACCCGCCGGGTTGACCGCATAGGCCGAGGGTTCCACGGCGTGGCCGTCCAAGCCGATCTTGACCAGGCTGGACGCGGTGATTTCGTCGAACATCAGCCCATACGGGTTGATCAGGAAGTGATGTTCAGGCCCAGGGATGCGCACCGAGATATGCGTAAAAATCAGGTCGCTCATGCGGTAGTGCGCGATCAATCGATAGCACGCGGCGAGCTGTTCACGCAGTTGTTGTTCGGTGGAGTGCGTCATTTTTATTCTCCAGGCACGGGTTGGTGAGGGCGACGCTAATCCAGCCGCCAGTAAAAAAACAAGTTGATTTTTTACTGGCGCTCGCCTCCTATAGAACGATAACAATAACAGCGCCTGGAGTATTCGCACCATGTCGCACCCTGCCTTTCCCCATCTGTTCGAACCCTTAGTGCTGCGCGGCAAACGCCTGAAAAACCGCATCATGTCCAGCGGGCATGACACCTCGATGCCCACCGATAACCGCGTCAATGCGCAGCTGATCGCCTACCACCGCGCCCGTGCCGAAGGCGGTGTAGGGCTGATCGTGTTGCAAGTCGCCGGGGTGCATGACAGCGCGCGGTACACCTCCCATGTGCTGATGGCGACTGACGACGGCTGCATCGACGGCTACCGCGAACTGGCCAACACCTGCCACGCCCAAGGCACCGTGGTGCTCTCGCAGATCTTTCACCCTGGGCGCGAAATCATGGAGTCGGCCGACGGCTTGCTGGCCGTGGCGTACTCGGCGTCCGGCGTGCCCAATGAGCGCTTTCGCGTGATGCCAAGGGCGTTGGACCAGGCGATGATCGACGCGATCGTTGCAGGTTATGCAGCGGCGGCCAGGCGCCTGCACCAGGCCGGGATCGACGGGGTTGAAGTGGTCGCCAGCCATGGGTACTTGCCGGCGCAATTTCTCAACCCTCGGGTGAACCGGCGCAGTGATGCTTACAACGGCTCCCTGGAGCATCGGCTGAAGTTCTTGAGAGACATCATCGCGGCGGTACGGGCCGCCACCGACGACCAGTTCATCATCGGCCTGCGCATTTCTGCCGATGAACGCGATGCCGAGGGGCTCACCGAAACCGAATCCCTGGAGGCCGTGCAACGTCTGCAGGCACAGCTGGATTACGTGCATATCGTCGCGGGTACATCAGCCTCCCTGGGCGGCGCGATCCATATCGTGCCACCCATGGCGATTGCCGCTGCGTACCTTGCCGATGAGGCGGCGAGGTTCAAGGCCAGCCTGTCGATTCCGCTTTTCGTCACCGGGCGGATCAACCAGCCTCAGGAGGCGGAGCTGATATTGGCGCACGGCCAGGCCGATGTCTGCGGCATGACGCGGGCGTTGATCTGCGACCCCCGGATGCCGGCCAAGACCCTCGAGGGGCGCGCTGAAGATGTGCGGGCGTGCATTGCCTGCAATCAAGCGTGCATCGGTCATTTTCACAAGGGTTTGCCGATCTCCTGCATCCAGCATCCGGAGACCGGCCGCGAGCTGATATTTGGTGAAATGCAAGGGGCGTTGAAGCGCAAACGCATCATGGTAGTAGGGGGTGGCCCGGCAGGCATGAAAGCGGCGGCAGTCGCCGCACAACGCGGGCATGACGTGACGCTGTACGAAGCCAGCGGGCAATTGGGTGGCCAAGTATTGCTGGCCCAACTGCTACCACGGCGCAGCGAATTCGGTGGCGCCAGTACCAACCTGCAACGCGAGATGGAACTGGCCGGTGTACGGGTGGTGCGCAATACCCGGGTCGACCGTGCCTTGGTGGAACAGGAACGTCCCGACCACGTGATCATCGCCACCGGCGCCGAACCTTACTGGCCAACCTTCGAGCAAGGCGGCGAGCTGCAGGTGGTGGACGCCTGGCAGGTGCTGCGCGAGCAAGTCCCCCTGGGGCGCTCAGTGGTGGTGGTCGACTGGCGTTGCGATTGGATCGGCCCCGGCATTGCCGAGCGCCTGACACGCGCAGGCCACCGGGTACAACTGGCGGTCAATGGCACTCACTGCGGGGAAAACCTGCCGCTGTACGTGCGCGATCAACTGGCGGGCGAACTGCATCGGCGGGGCATCCCGATCATCCCCTACGCCCGCCTCTACGGTTGCGACGACACCACGGTCTACCTGCAACACACCGCCAGCGGCGAGCCGATGCTGCTGGAGAATATCGACACCCTGGTGTTGTGCCAGGGGCACCAGCCGGTGGACACTCTGGGCGCGGAGCTGCATGGCCTGGTGCCCTTTGATCGGATCGGCGACTGCCTGGCCCCGCGCACCGCCGAAGAGGCGATCTACGAAGGACTCAAGGTAGCGTGGAACCTGTGACAGACGAACCCCAGCAACTGTTTCTCGGCACGCGCATTCGTGGCCTGCGCAAGGCGCGTGGGCTGACCCTCACCGCCTTGGCGCAGGCCAGTGAATTGACTGCCGGTTACCTCAGCCAGTTGGAGCGTAACCTGGCCTATCCCTCGATCCCGGCACTGTTCAACATTGCCCGCAGCCTGGGCGTGACCACCCAGTGGTTCTTCGCCAGCGAAACCGTGTCCGCAGTCGAGGACCAAGGCTACGTGGTCCGCAAAGGCAATCGCCAAAGCATTCACTACGAAGATGGCATCGTCGACCAACTGTTGACGCCCCTGCCCAACCACCAGCTGGAAATGCTGCAATCGAGCTTTCCGCCCGGCGCCTATAGCCAGCAGAGTTACAGCCATGAAGGCGAAGAAGCAGGCTACGTGCTGAGTGGTCGGTTCGAGCTGTGGGTGGGTGAGCGGCATTTTCTGCTGGAGGCGGGCGACAGTTTCAGCTTTGCCAGCAATGAGCCCCATCGTTACGGCAACCCTGGCAAGGTGAACACGGTGGTGATCTGGGTGATTACGCCGCCGACGTTTTAAGCCGCTGGCGGGAATGAGAACGTTGCTACGGGAACTGACGACAGTGGCAAGGCGGCCATTCGTGACCTGTGGTAAAGAGTCCTTTTCGGATTCGACTGTTTTTCCGAAGGAACGACGGGCGGATACTCGACTCCATTGTTCACACCCCGTCTGGAGTTACTGATGTCTACCCCTATGCAAAACGTTCCGGCCTTTGGCCTCGGCACCTTCCGCCTGCAAGGCCAGGTCGTGATCGATTCCGTCAGCACCGGCCTGCAACTGGGCTACCGCGTCATCGACACCGCGCAGATCTACGAGAACGAAGCCGATGTCGGCCAGGCGATTGCCGACAGTGGCATCCCGCGCGATGAGCTGTTCATCACCAGCAAGATCTGGATCGCCAACTTCGCCGAAGGCCAGCTGACTCCAAGCCTGAAAGAAAGCCTGCGCAAACTGAAAACCGACTACTTGGACTTGACCCTGATCCACTGGCCCTCGCCGGAAGACCAGGTACCTGTCGCCGAGTTCATGGGCCAACTGTTGGAAGCCAAGCGCCTGGGCCTGACCCGCCAGATCGGCATTTCCAACTTCACCGTCGACTTGATGAAGCAGGCGATTGCAGCCGTGGGCGCCGAGAATATCGCCACCAACCAGATCGAACTGCATCCCTACCTGCAAAACCGCAAGGTCGTGGACTTTGCCACCGCCCACGGTATCCAGATCACGTCCTACATGACCCTGGCCTACGGCGAAGTGCTCAAGGACCCGGTAATCCAGCAAATCGCCGAGCGCCATCAGGCCACCCCGGCGCAAGTTACGTTGGCCTGGGCCATGCAACTGGGCTACGCAGTCATTCCGTCGTCGACCAAACGCGCCAACCTGGAAAGCAACCTCAAGGCCCTGCAACTGACCTTGAACGCTGCCGACATGGCACAGATCGCCGCACTGGAACGCGGCCATCGCCTGACCAGCCCCAAGGGCATCGCGCCAAAGTGGGACTAAACCCTGGCCACGTGGCTGCGCGATAGCTCCCGCAGCCACGGCAACACCCGCAGGCCGGCCGTGGCTGCGGGTGGGTCGATGATGTCCATGAAGTGTTCAAGGTTGACTGTGTCCGGCACGCCGGGCAGGCGTACCAACACCGCAGGCTTTTTACCGGCGGGCGTGTCCGGGTTCAGGTCCAGGTGATCGTAGACCAGTACATGATGCGCCTGGGGTTGAGGCCCGCAAGTGTGGGTGGCCAGCCCAGCGTTGATGATCAGCACATCAAAAGGCTGGGCCGGGATGGCGGTGAGCAGTTGGACCTCTTCGAAGGTCTGCACCGGGACGATCCGGTGATACCCCAACTGGTTGAGCATCTTCTCGATGTACAAGCGTTGCAGGTGTTGCTCATCGGCAATCAGAATGGTCAGTGCTTTGTTTGGCATGGCGAACTCCTGGGCAGGCAGTGCTCGTCATTGAGCCTGGCCCATTTTCCAGACATACCTCGAAGACAAAATCAGGCTTGTTCCCTATCCATGTAGGAGTTCTCCCAAATCCACCGAATGGCTAACACACTCGGTCAAGCCTGCTTGCAGTGCTGGCTGAGACTACGGTGCAAGCCGTCAATGGCCACGCCTACGGCCTCAACCGCAGCCCATGACGCATCGTGGTCGCGCCGTTCACATACGCCCTCCAAGGTTTCGCAACAGGCGACCAGCACCTGAGCCTTGACCATGCGGGCCCCGCCTTTGACGCGGTGAGCCAGGTCATGCAGCCTGGCAAAGTCCACCGGATCAAGCAGCGCCGGTAGCAGCAGGCGGTCCTCGACGAGGCTGCCAAGCAATGGCTGCAACAACTCGTCGAGTGCGGCCTTGTCGCCGCCCGTCAAGGTAATCAACGCGCTCAAATCAAACACCGGTTCGGCTTTAGGCGTGGCAGCACTGGCCGTGCGTGATGCCAGCGCTGCGCGCAAATCATCCAAACCGGTCGGCTTGAACAAACAACCATCCATGCCCGCCTGTCTGCAGCGCTCCGTTTCCTCCGGCTGGGCGTTGGCGGTGAATCCCAATATCAGGCAAGGCACCAGGCCAAGTTGACGCTCTTGGGCGCGGATATCTCGCGCCAACGTGTAGCCGTCCATGATGGGCATGTTGCTGTCGGTGATCACCCCGTCAAAATGACCGGCCTGCCACAGTGCAAGGCCCTCGGCGCCATCGTCGGCGGTGACGATGCGGTGCCCCAGGAAACTCAATTGTCGAGCCAGCAGCAGACGGTTGGCCGGATAATCATCGACCACCAGCAGGTTCAAGGCCTGGGTAGGGGGAACGCGTGACACCGGTACGGAAACCGGCGTTTGCGTGGTCAACGCCAGCGTCAACGCCACGTCCACCCGCGTGCCTTTTCCGAGCACGCTGCTCAAGTGCAATTGCCCGCCCATCATCTCGCACAGGTTGCGGCTGATCACCAACCCAAGGCCGGAACCACTGCGTGCCGATTGGGCGTGATTGCTGCCCTGGATAAACGGGTTGAACAAGCGCTGCTGATCTTCGGCACTGATGCCTATCCCCGTATCTTCCACAGACAACCGCAGGTTTACGTGCTCGTCAGCGGACGCCGGCGCGCACTGGGCACCCAAGCGCACCTGGCCGGTGGCGGTAAACTTGATGGCATTGCCCAGCAGGTTGGACACCACCTGCTTGAAACGCAAAGGATCTATGAGCACCGAGCAGTCGGTCATCGGGTCGAGTTCGACATGCAGCGACAGCCCCTTATCCCGCGCCAACCCCTCGAACACCCGCGCTACTGACGCCAGCAACTCGCGCGGATTAGCCGGCGCCAGGGTCAGGGACAGGTGACCGGTTTCGATCCGCGCAATGTCCAGGATATCGCCGATCAGCTCCAGCATGCTGCGCGAGGCCATCGACGCCACCTCCAGCGCATCCTGATCGGCACGACCTTGCTCGGCGTTTTTCTGGGCCAACTCAATCATGCCGATCACCGCGTTCATGGGCGTGCGGATCTCATGGCTCATGGTCGCCAGGAACGTGGTCTTGGCGCGGTTGGCCGCGTCGGCCTCCTCCTTGGCTTCCTGCAACTGGCCCAGCAGGCGCTGGCGCTCACTCACATCGACCCACCCGGCAATCATGCCCACGACGTTGCCGTTGCTATCGCGGTACGGCAGCATCCACTGGTAAATGGTCAGTACACCACCACCGGGCACCTTGAGGACCCGGTCCTGGATCTGTGGCTCACCACGCGCCATCAGGCTCAAGTAATCAGCATGGAAAGACTGGGCCTGGGGCGGGTTACCGGTGTCGGTTTCCACGACCGTCTTGCCGATGACGTCCTCCAGCTTGAAGCCGAACACATCCAGGTAGGCGTTATTGCACGCCATCAACCGCCCCTGGCGATCGCGCACGTAAATCGGGTGGGGTGTGCCGTCGATCAGCACGCCCATGAACCGCATCTGGTCGCTCAAGGCCCGCTCGGCCTGGGCCCGCTTGCGAATCAGGTTGCGCAGGTAGAGCACCCAGCCCAGGGTAATCACCAGCAACAGCGCCGCCAGGCCAAACCCCTGGATAATCACGTTGCGGTGGCTGACCCAGTAACTGTCTTCGACGATGATCTCACTGCGCCAATGGTTGGACAGTTCGTCCATCTCTTCGGGTGTGATGCTCAGCAGCGCCTTCTCCAGGATCGAATACAGCTCCAGTTGGCTGCGGTTGACACCAAAGGCAATCCTCGCCGGTTCCGTCCCGACTGTGCTGGTGATCCGCAGACGATCCCGATAATCGCGCGCAATCATGTAGCGTGCGCTGATCAGCGAAACCACCGTCGCATCAACATTGCCTTTAGCGACCTGGCTCAGGGACGCTTCAGGGTTCTCGACGTCGACAAACTCGATACCTGGGTAATCCTTGGCAATTTGCGCGGCGAGGCTGTTGCCGCCGATGAACGCCAGGCGTTTGCCAGGCATGTCCTCCAGCGTAACCACGTGCTCATCAGCGGCGCGCACCACCAAAACATAAGGATTGGACAGGTAAGGCCGGGTAAAGCGGATCTTCTCGGAACGCTCGACGCTGGGCGTGATCACCGCCAGCATGTCCACTTGACCGGTGCTGACTTCGTCAATTTGCCGAGGCAGCGAACTGCCCTGCACCACGTCGAACTTCAACCCGGTGCGCAAACTGATCCGCGATAAAACCTCGTCACTCAAACCGGCGAACTGCCCTTGTTCATTAAAAAACGACAGCGGCATGAATTTATCGAGGGCCGCCACTCTTACCCGTGGATGCTTCTCCAGCCAACGCTGTTCGTTGTCACTCAGCCGCAAACGGTCGGCCTCCAGGACACCGGTGCCACCGGCACTCCAGCGCCGCAGGATATCCATCTGCTGGCTGGCCGGGATAACCGCCAGCGCCGTGTTGATAATGTTCAACAGGCGAAGATTGTCGGCGGTAAACGCAAACCCGAACGGATTGACTTCCAATGCGGAAAAATCCGCCATGCGCACATTGTTCAGGTGGTTCTTGTTGATCAGATAGCGGGTACTGATGGCGTCGCCCAGGTAGACATCCGCCTGGCCGAACGCCACGGCACCGATCGCCTGGTGCGTCGAGCCATACAACTGCAAATGTGCCTTGGGGTAAAAAGCCTGGACTGCGTCGGGCTGCATATAGTGGTAGAGCATCGCCACGCGCTTGTCGGCGAGGTCGGCGCTCAATGAATGACTGTCACCTGCACGGGTGACCAGCACAGGTTGATCATTGGCGTAGGAACGCGACAGTACCAACGCCTTGTCGGCCGCTTCGTAACCATTGGCCGACCCGACGAAATCCACATCGCCTGACTTGAGTGCCTCGATCACTTCATCGCGGGTATCGTAGCGCCGCACCTCGATGGGGATGTTCAAGACCTGGCTGACCAGCCCCGTGTAGTCAGCCGTGATGCCTTCAAAGTCGTCATGGTTGCTCAAATCGAAAGGGGCGTAGTCGGGTGCCGACACCCCCATCACCAACGTGCGTCGCTCACGCAGCCAGCGCCAATCGCTTTCATCAAGCGCAACATCGGGGTGTTCAAGGGTGGAGTGGCCAAGCAGGCGCAGGGGATAGGGTTGATCCAGGGCCATCGCCGCCAAGGGTAGCAGCCCTATCAGCAGAATGGCCGTGAGTTTCACCCGCCGAGAGGTGGTCATTTCAGATCAGATGGTTGCGCTGAGCGAACTTGGCCAGGTGCACCACCGAATCCATACGCAGTTTCTCCTTGAGGCGCGTCTTGTACGTGCTGACGGTCTTGTGGCTCAGCAGCATGTCCCTAGCGATGTCCTTGTTGCCCAGGCCCAGCGCCAATTTTTGCAACACTGTCAATTCACGGTCCGACAGCGCTTCCACCAGTTCATGCTCGGTGGTCTGCAGATCATCACGGCGTACCGAACTGCTCGGCAGGCTCGGAAAGCAACTGTAGCCAGACCGGATCGCCCTGATCGCCTTTTGCAACTCATCAAGTTCGCCCGTCTTGGCCACAAAGCCCATGGCCCCGGCGCGCATGCAACGGGTGGAAAAGAACACCGCCAGGTAAGAGGTCAGCACCAGGATCTTGCAAGGCAACTCCAGCGCTTTGATCCGACTGATGACCTCCAGACCACCGAGCTTGGGCATTGCCAGATCGAGAATGACCAGGTCCGGTTTCTGCTCACGGGCAATCTGCATGGCATCGGCCCCGTTGCCCGCCTCAAAAATCTCAACAAAACCTTCCTGCTTCAACAGGTACTTCACGGTGGCACGTATAAAAGGGTGATCGTCCACAATTAAAGCTTTGTTGCTCATAAGACTCCCCTAAGAGGATCAGTACGCTTACATATCACGCGGGACCTATCTACCTGTGAAAAGTAACAGTTCCGACGGACGGCACTGATGACTCTACGTAACATATCAGGCAGTACAGACCCCTCCTTTTGATCAAACACGGTAATAACGTAGAGCTGCGTCTTGGTTGCTGAGCAGACGCAAGCGCGCAACCTTATCAACGGCGTGTTGTTTCAAATGAAGGGATAGTCTCGAATGCTTGTAGGACTTTTCCTCTGAGTAGCATAGCCGGCTTTGCGCGGGGCATTGCCTGACAGACACAGCCTACTCCGTAGTACTTGGACTCCAGAATGCCTGCACCACCAGGGTCGACATCGAGATGCGCGCCACCAGGGCGTCCAACTCGTCACCGTCTACCGAGGTCACGGCCAAGGTGGCTTCGATTTCGACTTCTTCCGTGCCGAAGGGGCGAACATCCACATCACTGGCGGGGTAATTGCACCGTGCCAGCTCAGCTTCCAGCAACGCCAGAACGGCTTTTTGCTGGGTGCGCCGGGCGATCACATACAGGATGTTGGTGACTTCTGCCGACACCACATCCAGCGGCTGGCGGTTGATGTTGTTGACGATCGGGCGCAGCAAGGTATTGGCCGCCAGCACAAACAACGTGCCCAGCAGCGCTTCCAGGATCAAGTCGGCACCCGCGCAGGCACCCACCGCAGCCGAGGCCCAGAGGGTGGCGGCAGTATTGAGCCCACGCACGTTGCCCTCTTCGCGCATGATCACGCCGGCACCGAGAAAGCCAATACCCGACACCACATAGGCCACCACCCGCACAGCGCCTTCGGCACCACCAAGACGGTTGGCCATGTCGACGAAGATCGCCGCACCCACCGCCACCAGCACGTTGGTCCGCAGGCCCGCCGTGCGCTGGCGGTACTGGCGCTCGAAGCCGATCAGGCCGCCGAGAATAAAGGCCGCAGTAAGGCTGACCAGGGTATCGACCAGCGAATTGAGGTTGATGTTGTTGATTGCTTGCATGAAAACTCTCCTTGACCACTCACCCCTGTAGGCGCTGGCTTGCCAGCCCATACAAGGGGCGTTGTTACTGCTGTTACTGCCAGCCAAATTTACGGATGTAGTAGCCCTTCACCGCCTGGGTCAGGGCCATATACGCCAGCAGAATCACTGGCAGGAACACAAAGTACAGCGATGGCAGCGCCTGCAATTTAAAGTAGTGCGCCAGTGGGCCCATCGGCAGGAATATGCCCACGGCCATGATCACGCCCGTCATCACCATCAATGGCATCGCAGCACGGCTCTGCAGGAACGGGATTTTCGGGGTGCGGATCATGTGCACGATCAACGTCTGGGTCAGCAGCCCCACCACGAACCAGCCGGACTGGAACAGGGTCTGGTGGTCGGGGGTGTTGGCATCGAAGACATACCACATGAGTGCGAACGTGGTGATGTCAAAGATCGAACTGATCGGCCCGAAAAACAGCATGAAACGGCCGACATCGCCCGGCTGCCAACGTTGGGGTTTGCTGAGCATCTGCGCATCGACGTTATCGAACGGAATAGCAATCTGCGAAATGTCGTACAGCAGGTTCTGCACCAGCAAGTGCATCGGCAGCATCGGCAGGAACGGGATAAACGCACTGGCCACCAGCACCGAGAACACGTTGCCGAAGTTGGAACTGGCGGTCATCTTGATGTACTTGAGCATGTTGGCGAAGGTGCGCCGGCCTTCCAGCACGCCCTCCTCCAGGATCATCAGGCTCTTCTCCAGCAGGATGATGTCGGCAGCTTCCTTGGCGATGTCCACCGCACTGTCCACCGAAATGCCGATGTCGGCGGTACGCAGTGCCGGCGCATCGTTGATGCCATCGCCCATGAACCCCACCACATGCCCGTTGGCCTTGAGCAGGCGCACGATGCGCTCCTTGTGGGACGGCGTCAGCTTGGCGAACACATTAGTGGTTTCCACGGCCTTGGCCAGCTCGGCGTCGGTCATGTCCTCGATGTCGTTGCCCATCAGCAGGCCCTGTTGCTCCAGCCCCACTTCGCGGCAGATCTTGGCGGTGACCAGTTCGTTGTCGCCGGTCAGCACTTTCACGGCGACGCCGTGGGCTTTAAGCGCCTTGAGCGCAGGCGCGGTGCTTTCCTTCGGTGGATCAAGGAACGCCACGTAGCCGATCAGCGTGAGGTTTTTCTCATCCGCCAGGCTGTACGTATCTTGCCCCGGCGCCATCGGCTGCGCCGCCACAGCCACTACACGCAGACCTTCTTCATTGAACGCGGCAGTCACCTGGCGAATACGTGCCAGGAGGTCTTCGGTCAGCGCTTCGTTGACGTCGCCATGGCGCACGTTGGTGCACACCGACAGGATCTCTTCCACCGCGCCCTTGCAGATCAGCAGATGCGGCTGGCCTTGCTCGGCGACCACGACCGACATGCGGCGGCGATTGAAGTCGAACGGGATCTCATCGACTTTCTGGAACGCGGTGCCGACCTTCAGCTCAGGATGCACCTCCACATGTTCCAGCACCGCCACGTCCAGCAGGTTTTTCAGGCCCGTCTGGTAGTAGCTGTTGAGATAGGCCATTTCCAGCACATCGTCGGACTCTTCGCCCCACACGTCCACATGGCGTGCGAGGAAAATCCTGTCCTGGGTCAGGGTGCCGGTCTTGTCGGTGCACAGCACGTCCATGGCGCCGAAGTTCTGGATCGCGTCCAGGCGTTTAACGATGACCTTTTTGCGCGACAGAAACACCGCCCCCTTGGCCAGGGTGGACGTGACGATCATCGGCAGCATTTCCGGGGTGAGGCCCACGGCAATCGACAATGCGAACAGCAGCGCCTCGGTCCAATCGCCCTTGGTGAACCCATTGATGAACAGCACCAGCGGCGCCATCACAAACATGAAGCGGATCAGCAACCAGCTGACCTTGTTGACGCCGTGCTGGAACGAGGTGGTGGCGCGGTCGGTAGCGGTCACACGCTGGGCCAGCGCACCAAAATAGGTACTGTTGCCGGTGGTCAGGATCACCGCCGTCGCCGCACCGGACACCACGTTGGTGCCCATGAACAGGATATTCTCCAGGTCCAATGGGTTGCGGGTCTTGGCGTCCTGCTGCTGGGCGAACTTCTCCACCGGCATCGATTCGCCGGTCATCGCCGCCTGGCTGACGAACAGGTCCTTGGCGCTGAGCACGCGGCAGTCGGCAGGGATCATGTCACCGGCCGACAGGATGATCAGGTCGCCCGGCACCAATTGCTTGATCGGCAGCTCGATGCGCTTGGCTTCGTCCCGGCGCAACACGGTGGCGGTGTTGCTCACCATGGCCTTGAGGGCGTCGGCAGCCTTGTTGGACTTGGCCTCCTGCCAGAAACGCAGCAGCGTCGACAGCACCACCATGGAGAAAATCACCGTGGCGGCCTTCATGTCTTCGGTCAGCCAGGAGATCACCGCCAGCAAGGTCAGCAGCAGGTTGAACGGGTTTTTGTAGCAATGCCACAGGTGCACCCACCATGGCAGCGGCTGCTCATGCTCGACTTCGTTGAGGCCGTATTGCACGCGCAGCGCATCGGCTTCCTGGGTGTTCAAGCCTTCGGCGTGGCTGCCCAGGGTACCGAGCAATTGCACGGCACTGCTGTTGGCCGAGACCACCAAGGTGTGCGCCAGGGTCGGCGGCACTTCGCGGCTGACGCTGGCGTCGGTCACGGTTTCGAGCATCGCCAGGCGGCGGAAGTGCCGGGCGATGTGCCGGGTCCGCAGGAAGCCGGCGAAGAACTCTTTCAACAGAGTGAAGTTCATGGTGTTACTCCTGCGCGAGGAAACCGTCGTGCAGGTACCGCCGTCTGCACCGCGCCCGTTTCATGGGCACAGTCAGCTTGGCCCGCCTGCCGAAAAAAGGCAGGCGCGTCCGTAGCATCCCGAGGCGAGTCAGGTGCTGGTCAGCGTCGATGAGAGGGATTCGGGCAGGTGCCAGGATTGGCCGCTGCCGGGATGCCGCTTCTCGCTTTTAGTGGCGAGACAACGGCATCGGAAAAATGCGCGTTACCTTGCCAAGCCTGTGCCGGTTACCGAAACCGGCCGACTACTGTCACTCGAACAAGTACCCACTGAGGGTCTCCGCTATTGATGAAAACGCGCGAAGCTTACGCCCCGATGAAAGGAGAGTAAACCGTAGGAAAGTTTCCGTATGGGGAATAAGAAGATTCTTCAGGATGGGTTCAGGAAGGTAAATCCACTTGATCTCGCGGCACCAACGTCAGGTAATCACCCACCTGCCCACCTGTCAGGGCCTTGACCTGAATCGATACGCTGTTCACCTGACGCCCCATCGTGATCCCTTCGCGGGTGCGTACCTGCACATAGCCAAGTTTTGGCCAGAAACGGTCAGCCTTGGCATTGCCGATGACTACCGTCAAACGCAGCCATTGAGCGCCATTGCCCGCCGCCCAAGCCTCAAGATCGGCGTGCAGCCGCTGCGCCAACCCAGTGCCATGCAAGCGTGCATCCACCAGCAACAGCCCGATATGCCAAACACCAACAGCCAGCAAGTCCGCCGCAATGTTCACCACCGCCACCAGCTGGTTTTCCACATCGCGGTAACCCAGCCAATACATCCGACTGCACGCCCACCCCGCGGGCAACTGTCCCTGCAACTCCTCATGCGCTTCGGTCGCAGTGGCGGGTGCGCCGTTGACCGCGATGAAGTAATCCGGCGCCCGCTCAAAAAACCGCTGCAACTCGACCTCATCGCGATCACCCAGCTCAACGACCTGAATGCCCACGACGGAACACGCCGGCAACCCGTGTGAATCAACCTCCATGTCCATCGTCCTCAATCGTCCCGCGTCAGCACTTCCAGCAACTCAATCTCAAAACGCAGGTTGCTGTTGGGCTTGATATGCGCGCCCATCGACCGCTCGCCATAGGCCAGATGCGCCGGCACAAACAGCGTGCGCACACCGCCCACTTGCATGCCCATCAAGCCCAGGTCCCAGCCCTTGATCACACGCCCGGTGCCAATCACACACTGGAACGGCTTGCCGCGCTCCCAAGAGGAATCGAACACCGTGCCATCTTCCAGAGTGCCGGTGTATTGGGTGGTGATCAGCGCGCCCTTGACCACGGCTTTGCCGGTGCCAGGGCGGATGTCGGTGATTTGGAGTTCTTCGGGGCTCATAGGGCGCTCGTTGACGGTACAAAGGGTGGGGTTTTCCCAGAATTGGGTAGGTTTGGCAAGCGTAGGATCCGATGGAAAAGGCGAATGTGATGGTGGAACGGTCGCTGCTGTGCATGCAGCCGGTTACTACAGTAATGTTCAGGGTAAAGGAGCATGCTCCCGGCTCTTAACCACCTGCACCGCCCTTACGAAAAAACGCGACTTTCCTTCGCAAAAACCAACGTTTGCCTATTTCTGGCTAGCAGCGCTCACGCGCATCCTGTTTAGAGTACAACAACTCTGAACAGGGAATATCAGAATGACCATCGGTTCCAACTTCAATTACCCCGCAGATACCGCCCAACACCCTCCTCGAAAAAAGCGCTCTCGTAAGGGGGAATGGGTTGCCGAATTCCCTAACCCACCCGATTTATGTTTTGACTATCGCACTTTGGTGGAGCAAGTCGATGGTATTGCAAGAGCAACTGATCCCGCGCATAAAATATGCATTATTGGCGCAGGCATTACAGGCTTAACAACTGCACGCGAACTTTATAGGTGCGGCTTTACAAACATTACGTTAATTGAAAAATCGAACCGTATTGGAGGCAGGCATCTAACCGCCCTTGGGAACCGCCATACCCGCACACTAGGCAGACCGCCTTTCGAAATGGGTGCTATGAGAATGCCGTTCTTTAACAAATCAGGAGAACCTCCTAAAAACGGACGTTCACTTATGGCGTATTACGCCAATCAATTCGAATTGCACCATTCAGATTTCCCAAATCCAGGCAGCCAAGCGGTCCGCTCCACAGGAATATATTTACGAGAAGGAAGTATAGATAACAGCCCAGAGCCTACAATGCTTATCTGGAAAAATACTGATGGAAGAACATCACCCCCAGGTCAAACACTGGGGAAAGTTTTCGAAAAATGGAAAACCTTCGCCGAGCGCATGACATTGGTCGTATCCGAACACTACGGCACTGAAAACTGGGAAAAGATGTGGAATTTAATAGTTAAAAAATATGAGGGCATTTCCTTTCGCGACTTGGTAAAAATGCCAAGCATCGATAATTGGCTCCCCACTGACCCAGGAAACTTTGGCGGCATGGGAATGAGCGCTCAGGAATCCGCGGTTTTTTACGCTATAGGTATTGGTGATGGCAGTTGGGGGGCATTCTATGACGTGTGCTCTCTTTACCCTCTACGTACGGCAATATTTGGATTCAATAGTCACCTACAACTAATCCATGGGCGCGTCAACGCGGACGGCACACCGATGCCATCGCCTTACTTGGAACATTCGGAGACCTTTGACTCAAGAGGCCTTGCATTCAACAAACCAAACTACCTAGGCCTTGGGTCGCTGGCCGAATCCATGCTATTCATCAAACCCGGTGAAGCGCATGAGTCTTTATACGAACACCTCATAAAAAGTCATTCAGGTTTTTTGACTAGCAGTGCAGTGACAAAGATACAAAAACTAGAAAACGGAAAAATACGCGTCTATATCGACTGTGACCTTACACACAGAAAAAAGGCAAAAAAGGAATTCCACGATTACGACTCTGTCGTCATGACACTGCCCTCCTGGCTGATCGAAACACAAATTTCAATTGAAGACTTCAGCCAGGAAATGCTTCCGTTCGACATTACGGAAGCCTATAAAACCGCCCATTGGGAAACCAGTTGCAAAGTATACGCCCCACTCAAAAAGTCGTTCCTCTCTCACAACAAAAACATCCCTCAAATCATCGTGACTGATAGTTTGGTCCATGACGTATACACCTACCGCTACCACCATAACAATACTTATGACTGCATCCTGCTCAGCTACACGTGGGAAGACGACGCCACAAAGCTTTCGGTATTCAGTGATGAAGAACTCGTTGACCGATGCATCGAAGACCTTGACAGAATCCTTTTAAAATCCACCAACATCAAAGAAAGAATATCACCCTACATTGGACGCAATCACGCGGTGGTTCAACGGTGGATGAACAATAAAAACTCACTGGGTTGTGCGAAGCTCTACCGCGCAGGCACTTACTATGAAGCCATGAAATTATTGAAATACAACAGGGACTTTTCTCACAAGTCAGGCCTGTACCTCTGCGGCGAATCCTTTTCCGTAGACGCAGGCTGGACGGAACCCTGCTTCAGGGGAGCAATTGATACAGTGATAAATCTTTGCAATAGAACCCAAGCCAATTTCAACGGAAGCTTTACGATGCAAGACTACCCAATCTACAAAGCAGAACCATAAAAGAAAAAGACTACAACGCAAACGGAATCACCTGACTTTGAATTAAACATTTAGTGACCTCTTAATAAACGCCCAACCGACTCCCGGTTGTATAACAATAAGAGGTCACCAACATGAGCGAACCAGCAAGCCCCGCACGCGTAGCAGTCATCCAACTGGACCCTCAGGTTGGCATGAACAACCGAGCCAACAATCTGCGTCAAAGTCTTGCGCTGGCGACCGAAGCCGCAAACGGTGGAGCGAACCTGATCGTGCTGCCCGAGCTTACCAATTGTGGGTATTTCTTCAGCAGTCGCCAGGACGCTTTTGATCACGCCGAGCTGATTCCAGGAGGCGATAGTGTGCAGGCGTGGACAGATTTTGCCTGCACGCACCAGGTGTACCTGGTGGCAGGCCTGTGTGAAATAGACGGTATGCAGTTGTTCAATACGGCTGTGCTACTAGGTCCCGATGGGTTCATCGGCAAATACCGCAAGGCGCATCTATGGAACCTGGAAAAACTCTGGTTCACGCCTGGTGATACCGGGTTTCCAGTATTTGAAACACCGATAGGCCGTATTGGTTTGCTGATTTGTTGGGACATCTGGTTCCCAGAGGTGCCACGTATTCTCGGCCAGCAGGGCGCCGATATTATTTGCAGCCTGAACAATTGGGTGTGGACGCCACCGCCGCTGTTCGATGAGGCAGGCAAATGCATGGCGTCGTACCTGACGATGACTGCCGCCCACGTCAATAACGTGTTTATCGCTGCCGCCAGTCGCATTGGCGAAGAGCGGGAAGCGCGTTACCTCGGATGCTCGTTGATTGCCGGGACCAACGGCTGGCCGATTGGCGCGGTGGCTTCGGCCAATCGCCAGGAAATCCTGTTCGCCGACATTGATATCACCAGCGCCCGCAGTGCTCCGATCTGGAACAGCCTCAATGACCTGCAGCGTGATCGACGCAATGATCTCTACGATCAAATGCTCGGCTACTCCCGACACCCTGCCCTTCCACGCTGATCGGAGGGCACTGCATGAAAACACTCATTACAGAAACGAATCCCCGCCGGTCCAAGGCCGATATAACCATCCTGATATTGGGGTTAGCCGGCGTGCTACTGATGCTGTGGGTTGCACTTAGCAACCAATGGTCCTGGCCGGGCTACACCGAGATGATCACAAGCCTACCCCATCCCGTTGCCTGGCTACGATGGATAGTCGGGGATATCAGTGAAGTAGCCTTCTACAAGCACGAAATGGCATCGCTCGGTTTGTTGGGCGGCGCCTACCTTGCATGGTGGGCGAGCAAGCACGGTAAAGCCTGGCAAGGATTTTCTATTTCATACGGAACAGGGCTATGGCCTTGGTTGGTGACAAGTTCACTGCTGGGGCTGATGCTGAGTAATCTCCTGTGGGGTTGGAGCGTCACCGCACAGACGTGGCAACCCACGTTTGCGGCATTCGTCTCGTTACCGGCAGCCATGGTGCTGATGTTCGGCGGCGGCTGGAAAGTTGCCATAAACGGTGCGGTATTTGGCGCATTGCTGGTGACTCCCCTATGCCTGCTGATCGTGAACTTCGTATGCGTTCCACTGGGTCTTCCAGTGGTGATCGGCAACGTGGTAGGCATGGCGCTCGGCAGCGTCATTGCGTTTGTACTGTGTCGCCGAGTGCCGTCGTTGATGAGTTCTGATTACATAGCCCCCGCCAAACCCGCACCCGACAAACCGCCCACTTATGGTATTGCCTGGAGTCTGCGTCGGGTGCTCGCGGATTTTTCCGAAGCGCCTTTTTTCGGGAACGAACTTGCCAGTCTCGGGTTGCTGGCAGGTGTACTGGTGGCCTATGCGCTGAACCCGCTCAGCCCGGCGTATGGATCGGGCCTGCTGTTATCCCTGCTTGCGGCCCAGGCGCTGACATCGGCACTGGGTGTCGTGATCTGGCGAACACAGTGGAGGAAACGAGGATGGTACCCGACCTACGTTCCACTGGTCTCTGTAGTCCCGGCGGCTGTATTGACCCATGGTGGTAGTTGGACCGTCATCGGTTCAAGTGCACTGCTCGGGGCTCTGGTCGCGCCGCCACTGGCCTGTGCGATTGCGGGTCGCTTGCCAGCACACTTTCACCCGTATATTGGCAATGTCACCTCAATGGCGTTGAGCACACTGATGATAGTGCCTTTGGTGGGTTGGTTGATCCAGATGTAGCCCCTCCCCCCGCGCTGCGCTCTTCAGCAGCGTGGGAACAGCCTTTGCTCCTCACAACCACCGCCAAAACCGACTCCAAAACCCCCGCCCCAAATCATCCTTGCACCGCGCATATTGCGCCGCATACATCTGCGAGCGCGCCTGTACCTTGCTGGCCACCGGCGGCAGCCAGGCCTTGGCGGCGTAGGTGCGTTGGCGGTAGCCGCCCCAGCCTTCGTGGTAGTTCAGGTATTGGCCGTAGGCGTCGTATTTGTAGACGCCATTGATGGTGTAGGTCTTGTCCATGTACCAGCCGACAAAGTCGATGGCGTCGTCGAAGTCCTGGCGGCTGGCGCCGGTGCGGCCGGTGCTCTTGCGGTAGTCGTTCCACACTTCGTCCTTGGCCTGGGCGTAGCCGGCGGCGGTGGAGACGCGGCCCCAGGGGATGATCCACAGCAGGTATTTGCGGGGGGCCAGGGCGTCCTGGCGGAAGCCGGACTCCTGGTACATGATGGCGAACGGTACCTGGATCGGCACGCCCCAGCGCTTTTGCGTGACTTTGGCGGCGTCGTACCAGTCGTCTTTTTCGCGGAAGATGCCGCACAGGTCATTGGGCGTGCGTGGCGGCGAGGTGCCGCACGCCGCCAACAGGGAGGTGAGTAGTAACAGTCCGACGGCTTTGGCTGCGCTCAAGGGGCACCTTTGCGAGATACGCGTAAAAAAACCGGCATTTTACGCGTTCATTGAGGTGAGTGCCGATGTGTCATCCAGTCGTTTTGATAACGGCGGTGACCTCCAATTCCAGCATTCCGCCACTGGGCAACCCCGCCACGCAGACCGCCGACCGCCGACCGCCGACCGCCGACCGCGCATGCCGGCCCTGCTCGCCAAACACGTCAATCAACACCTGGGAAGCGCCGTCGACCACGTTGGAAAAGCGCTGGAAACCCTCGCCGCCAAACACAAAACCTCGCACAAACAGAATGCGCTCGACGTTCTCTAACCCTACCGCCTGATCCAGCACGCTCAAGGCGCGCAACGCGCAGGTTTGACCGGCCTGTGTCACCCGCGCTGGCGAGGTCTGGTCCGTCACCGGTCCGCTGATCACGCCATCGCCCAGCCGGTACACTTGTCCACTCACATAGGCCACACCCGCATGAATCGTCACTGGCACATAGTCACCCTTGGGTCCTGGCGCCTCGGGAAGTTGCAACCCCAAGGCCGCGACACGCGCGTGGTGACAGACTTGTGGCGCAAGGGATCGAGCCGGATCATGCGCGGGATCGGGACATCGGTGATTGGGGGTGCACCTGGAGGAACCGACTCGAATGTGGGAGCTGGCTTGCCGGCGATGGTCGTCAACGATGACGCGAAAAGCCAGAACGTATGCGGCGTCTTTACGTTTTTCACCGGCAAGCCGGCGCCTATAGGGTGAGTCGTGCGGCCAGTGCCTTGGCTTGCAGCGCTACATCGGTCACTGCGGTGCTTTCCCACCACATCCCGCGCAACGGCGGGCCCATGGCGAACAGGCGCCGACTGACATTGCCCTCGGCGTCCAGCACCGCGCCCGACGCGTCCGCCGCAATCCCCAACGCCAGAGGCCCCGGCTGGATCAGCCCACGCTTGAGCAATTGCTGCGGCAGCGCACGGGCCACGCGGCGCCAGTCGTATTCGATACCGCTGGAGTTGATCAGCGCTGCGCCCGAGACCTGAGTGATGGCTTGCTCGCCGCGATGACGCAAGCGAATGGTCACGCCTTCAGCCGAAGGTTCCAAGCCCTTGAAAGAGGCTGCCCGGATCCGTAACCGCCCCTCATCATGCAAGCGTGCCACTAACTGCGCGCTCAACGGCGGCGAACGGTGGTGATGGCTTTCCCACCACGGCCGCACATGCCGTACGAACTGGCGTTTCTCGCGCTCGCTGGCCTGGCTCCACAGGCGGCCGATGTGCGCGCGCACGGTGTCCAGCGGCGCTTGCCAATCGATGCCCTGCGTTTGCGCAATAGCGCATTGCCGACGCACTTCGCGCAGCAATTGCCGAGGGCTGCGCAGACGGTGATCCTCGCCGAGAAAATCCACCCAGCTCGGCGGTTGCCGGCGCACATGGGGCAGCAAGCCGTGACGCGAGAAAACCTCGATGGGTCCGCGATGCCCGGCCTGTTCCAGGGAGACCACAGCGTCGACCATCGTCAGCCCCGATCCGATGATCAGCACCGGCGCTTGTGGGTCAATCTCGGTCATCGCCTTGACATCCCACGGGTCCACCGCCGCCGCATTCAGCCCGCTGGATTCGGTTTGTGGCGTGCGTGCCGCCGGGAACATGCCGGTGGCCAGTACCGCAAACCCGCCGCGCAGTGGCTGGCCGTTATCGAGGGTCAGCAGCGTCGAGGCTTCCTCCACTTGCAGGTCGACCACTTCGCCGAGCACGTGCTCGACGCTGGATGCAGACTGCGCCTTGGCCTCAGCCAAGCGTTGCTGGGCGTACAAACCAAAAATCCCGCGCGGCGGGAACAATTCGCTGATCGGCACGCGTTGCTGGCCGGACTCCGGCCAGCCGCCGGCGCCGATGTAGTCGGTGAGCCATTGGGTCAGGTCGTCGGCATTGTCCGGGTCGACACTCATGCGCGCCGCATTGCCGTTGAGGGTGTGGCCCAGTTCGACAGCACTGTAGGCCTCGCCGCGCCCCAGTTCCGCGCGCGGCTCGATCACCAGGATCCGGCGTTGGCCGGGCAGGCGCAGCAGTTGCACGGCCAGCATCGTGCCGCTCAGGCCGCCGCCGATGATCAGTACATCAGCGTTGCGGATGGATTCAGTCATGCAGAGTTGCCCTTACTGTTTGCCCAGATAAATGTCATGCAAGTCGCCCCGCGCCAACAGTTCAGCGGCGCTGCCACTCAAGGCCACGCGCCCAGTATCCAATACGTAGCCGTGGGACGCATAGTTCAGCGCAACGTTGATGTTCTGCTCCGCGATCAGGAAGCTCATCTGCTGCTCGCGGTTGAGCTGCGCGATGATCGCGAAAATCTCCTGCACGATCATAGGCGCCAAACCCATGGATGGCTCGTCGAGCAGTACCAAAGTAGGACGGGTCATCAACGCCCGTCCAATGGCGACCATCTGCTGCTCGCCGCCCGAGGTGAGACCAGCGCGGGTGTGGCGCTTGGTCTTGAGCCGTGGGAACCAGGCGTAGATGCGTTCCAGGTCGTGCTCCATCTCCTTGCGGCTCAGGCGCCGGACAAAACCGCCGCTGCGCAGGTTGTCTTCCACGCTCAGTTGGCCGAACACATGGCGACCTTCCAGCACGTGGACCATGCCCTGGCGCACGCGCTGGCTGGGGTCGACGCCGGCCAGGTCGGCACCGGCGTATTCGATCGTGCCCCGGCTGACCTCGGCCCGCTCGGCACGCACCAACCCGGAGATGGCCTTGAGCGTGGTGCTCTTGCCGGCGCCATTGGCTCCGAGCAAGGCCACAATCGCGCCCTTGGGTACGCTCAGCGTCACCCCGGCCACCGCGAGGATCGCGCCGTCGTAGATCACTTCGATGTCGTTGACGCTCAACAGCGCCTGGCTGGCGGATTCAGCAGCGGGCTGGCTCATGGTTTATTCATCCCCGGTGCAGGTACGCGGCGTCAGGCCTTTTTCCTTGGCGAACGCTGCCGACTTTTCATCGATCAGCGGGCGCAACAGGGCGCGGTCGGCGGCGATCCAGTCGCTGATCAGCGTCCAGTTGGCGCCGTCCCACTGTTGCACCCGCGCCGAGCCGCCACCTTCGTGGTCGCGGCACGACAGCTTGAGGTTCTGCATCAGGCCCAGGTAGCCCATGTCCTTCAAGCGCGCATCATCGATGTTCAGGTGTTCCAGGCCCCAGCGGCCTTCTTCGCCATTGAGCGGGCGCTTGCCGAACTTGGCCTGGCCGGTGCGAATCGCTTCTACCGCCACGGCGGCGTTCACCAGACCGGAGTTGTAGTAGACGCTGCCGAAGTTCTTCAGGTCCTTGAGGTCACTGTGGCCCTTGTCGAGGATGTACTGCTTGAGGCGTTTGTGGATCTCGAAATCAGCCCCGGCCGGGTATGGCGTGAGGGCCAGGTAGCCCTTGGCGGCCGCACCGGCGGGCAACACGTCTTCGCTGGAGCTGGCCCAGATATCACCGACGATGTGGTCCACCGGGAAGCCGAAACGCGCAGCGGTCTTCACCGCGACCGGTGTGGACACGCCCCAGGTGCGCAGAAACACCCAGTCCGGGTTGGCCTGGCGCACCTGGCGCCATTGCGCGGACTGTTCGTTGCCGGGGTCAGCCACTGGAATCTGGATGTTTTCAAAGCCGTACTTTTCCGCCAGCAATTTCAGCGGGCCGAGGGTTTCGCGACCATAGGCCGAGTCGTGGTAGACCGTGGCGATCTTCTTGCCCTTGAGTTTGTCGAAGCCGCCTTCGCGCTGGGCGATGTAATTCACCAGTGTCGACGCCTCGCTATAGAAGGTCAGCATCACCGGAAAGTTGTAGGGGAACACGGTGCCGTCGGTGGCTTCAGTGCGGCCGTAGCCGAGGGTGATCAGCGGGATCTTGTCGACTTCCGCGCGCTCGCTCAGCGCATACGCCGCTGGCGCGCCGTTGGGCTGGTACACCGCAACCGGCGCGCCATCCAGGCCATTCTTGAAGCGCTCATAGCACTCGATGCCCTTCTCCGCCGTCCACTCGGTTTCGCACTCCTGCCACACCAGCTTCACACCATTGATGCCGCCTTCGACCTCGTTGATATAACGCAGGTAGTCGATCATCCCGGCCCACACCTGCACACCGCTGGAGGCGTAGGCGCCCACGCGGTAGGTGGCCAGGGGAATGAATTGCTGGTCCGGCGAGGCCATCGCCTGGGGGACCGCACCGGCCAGGGTTGCCAGCGTAAACGCGGCGCCGATCATGGAACGTTTCAAGGATGCACGCATGGGAATTCTCTTGAGGGAATGTTAGAAACGCAGCGGCCACTGCCGCACACGGTCACGCAGGTTGTGCAACAGGCGAATCAAACCCTCGGGTTCCTTGATCAGGAACACGATGATCAATACGCCAAAGATGATTTTCTGCAGGTTCTGCAACTGCCCCGCATCCACCGAACCGCCGAACAGTGCCTGGCCGGCATGGCTGAGGAAGATCGGCAGCAGGCTGATGAAGGCCGCGCCGACAAAGTTGCCGGCGATGCTGCCCATGCCGCCGATAATGATGATGAACAGGATTTGGAAGGAGCGATTGATATCGAAGCTGCTGGCGCTGGCCGTGCCCAGGTAGGCAAAGGCCCATAGCGCGCCGGCAATCCCTAAGTAAAACGAGCTGACCGCAAACGCCAGGCGCTTGTAGCGCACCACCGGGATGCCGACCACGGCGGCGGCGGTGTCCATGTCACGGATCGCCATCCAGTTGCGGCCGACCTGGCTGCGCACCAGGTTGATCGCGGTCCAGGTCAACAGCACCACGGTAACCAGGGTCAGCAGGTAACGGCCCAACGGCGTGTTTAGGTCATGACCGAACAGCGCCAGCTTCGGCGCGGAGATGGTCCCTGACGAACCGTAGTTGTAGAACCAGGGGAACTTGACGAACAGCCACTCCAGGAAAAACTGCGCGGCCAGGGTGGTGACCATCAGGTAGAAGCCCTTGATCCTCGAGCTCGGCAGGCCAAACAGCAGGCCAACCAAGGCGCTGATAATGCCACCACCGAGCAGCGCCACCGGCAACCCCAGCTCCGGCAGGCGCAGCAAAAAACCGTAGGTGGCAAATGCGCCGACAGCCATGAAGCCGGCCGCGCCCACCGAGGTCTGGCCGGTGTAGCCGGTGAGCAGGTTCAGGCCCAGCCCGGCCAGCGACAGCACCAGGAACGGGATCAGGATCGCGTTCAGCCAGTAGTCATCGCCCCACAGCGGCACCACGATAAAGGCCAGCGCCATCAGGCCGCTGAGGGCCCAGGGGATGCGCCGCTGAATCAGCAGCAACGGCGCGGTGTCTTGAGCAACGGGGATCGACATGGTTTCAGACTCGCTCGATGGCGCGCTCGCCGAACAGGCCGGCGGGACGGATATACAGGAAGGCCAGGGCCAATACGTAAGCGAACCACGGCGTGATGCCGCCGCCAATCAACGGGCCGATGTACACCTCGGCGAGGTTCTCCGCCGCGCCGACGATCAGCCCGCCGATTATCGCCCCGCCAATCGAGGTAAAGCCGCCGATGATCAACACCGGCAAGGCCTTGAGCACTACCAGCGACAAGGAGAACTGCACGCCCTGGCGCGCGCCCCACAGCAGGCCCGCCACCAATCCGACAATGCCCGCCACCGCCCAGACGATCTGCCAGATGCGGTTGAGGTTGATGCCGATGGACAGCGCCGCCGTGGTGTCATCCGCCACTGCACGCAGCGACACGCCGATGCGAGTCTTGTTGAACAGCAGCGCCAGCACTGTCACCAGCACCACGGCAGCAGCGGCAGCGATCAGGTCGAACTGGCTGAGCATCAGCGGGCCAACGAACAACGGTACGTCGTCGATGCCCAGGTCGAGGGCGCGCACCTGGGAGCCCATCAAGCCCTGGGCCAGGCCTTCGATAATGAACGACAGGCCCAACGTGGCCATGAACAAGGTGATCTGCGAACGGTTCACCAGCGGCCGCAGCACCAGGCGCTCGATGAGCAAGGCGCCGACGATCATCACGATCACGGTCAGTAGCAGCGCCAGGGCAAACGGCACGCCTTGGTCATGCAGGCTGACAAAGGTCAGCGCCGCAAACAGCAGCATCGAGCCCTGGGCGAAATTGAACACACCACTGGCCTTGTAGATCAGCACGAAGCCGATGGCGACCAGCGAATACATGGTGCCGGCGAGCAGGCCGCCGAGCAGGGTTTCGAAGAAGAACGTCATGGGTTTACAACTCCCAGGTAGGCCGCGATCACCTCGGGATTGGCCTGCACGTCGGCAGGCGTGCCATCGCCGACCTTGCGCCCGTAATCGAGCACCACCACATGGTCGGACAGGCCCATCACCACGCCCATATCGTGTTCGATCAACACCACGGTGGTGCCGAGGTCACGGTTTACGTCAGCGACGAAGCGCGCCATTTCCTGTTTTTCTTCGGCGTTCATGCCGGCCATGGGCTCGTCCAGCAGCAACAGGCTCGGCCCGGCGATCAACGCCCGCCCCAGTTCCACGCGTTTTTGCAGGCCGTAGGACAGGTTGCCGACCAACACGTCCCGGTGGGCTTGCAACTCCAGGAACTCAAGAATGCCCTGGGCCCGCAACCGGAATGCCTCGGCTTCTCGGCGTGCGCGGGGCAAGCCCAGGGCCTGCTCGATAAAGCTGCTGCGCATGTGACGCGACAGGCCGGTGAGGAGGTTGTCGAGCACGCTCATCTTCTTGAACAGCGCGTTGTTCTGGAAAGTGCGGCCAATGCCCCGGCGCGCGGCACCCAAGGGGTCGATGCGGTGGAAGTGCTGGTCTTCGAAGACAATCTCGCCAGCATCGAAGCGATACACGCCATTGAGCACGTTGAGCAGCGAGCTTTTACCGGCACCATTGGGGCCGATCAGCGCGCAGATTTCGCCGCGCGCCACCTCGAAGGACAAGGCATTGATCGCCTTGACGCCCTTGAACGACAGCGAAATATCCCGCACTTGGAGAATGGCCTGGCTCATGCGATGTCCCGCTTGAATTCCGCCAGCCACGCCGGCGAATAGGTGGATTTGACGGGTTGCCAGATATACGCCAGGCGCTGGAAACCCAGGAGTTTGCGCACGCGGTTTTTCAGCAGGCGACGCAGGCCGCTTTGCGGATGGGCGATGGCCCACTCGCAGAGGCGACGGCGCCAGGTGCCGTAGGGCGCCAGGCGGCTTTCGATCTCGTCGGCCAAGTGCTGCAGACGTGCGGGCGACAACAGCAGGCCAGTGGGGGCGACTTCACTGCGGTCACGTCGCGCCGACGCCAGGCTTTCCGGGAAGGCCAGGCCATGGCCGCTGTTCAGCCACTGCTCCAGGACCACCGCCAGGCCGCCCTGCCAATGGGTGCCCTCTTCGCTCCACAGCACGGTCTCCCCCGTGGGATGCCACCAACGTGCGAGGTGTTGCGCGGGCGCCAACGGACCGAGCAATTGGGCGAAGTCCATCAGATTGGCCGACTGCCAATGCCGCACGCTCTGGCGGCTCTGCACATAGGAATGGGTGGGGCGAATGCGCCACAGGTGCTGCTGGAGCGCCTCGGGTTCCAGGTCGTCGGCCAGGGTCAGGACCTGCCCGCCGATGGATTGCGCCGCCAGCGCCAGCAACAACAGGTTCGGCTCGAACGCGCCGCTCAGGGCCAGCCGCGAGTGCTCGCTGAAACCTTGCTGGCGCAAGCCATCGGCCAGGCGCTCGACTTCACGCAATGCGTCAATCCAGCGCCACGCGTACCACTGCCCCTGGCGCTTGTGGCGCAAGGCGGTATGCAGCGGCGTGATCTGCGCCCAGTGCTGCAGTTGTTCCAGCGCCTTGGGCAGGTTGCCGAGGCATTCGGCGGGCCATTCCAGGACCAGCGGACGTTTGAGTTCGTGCACGCTCATAGGGGTGATGCTCCTATTCAAGTGATGTGCGTGCGGTGGTCCGCTGGCCGTTTTTTTTGAATCGACACCGATTTACTGTGGGAGCGGGCTTGCTCGCGAAAGCGGCAAATCAGTCGACATACATGTTGAATGTCAGTCCGCATTCGCGAGCAAGCCCGCTCCCACATTGGAAGGGTGCAAGGCCGCCAAATCGCGGTAACCGGCCCCCGGATGATTCGCCGCCAACCTCGCACCATCGCCAAACAACTTCTCGCGCAGCGTGCCCTGGGCATACTCGGTCTTGTACACCCCACGCTTCTGCAACTCCGGCACCAGCAGGTCCACGGCGTCGATGAAGGTTTCGTGGGTCAGTGCATAGGCCAGGTTGAAGCCGTCGACATCGGTTTCTTCGACCCACTCCTGCAACAGGTCTGCCACGGTTTCCGGGCCGCCGACAAACAGCGGGCCAAAGCCGCCGATGCCGACCCAATCGGCCAGTTCGTTTGGCGTCCAGACCTTGTTCGGGTCCGCCGTGGAGAAGGCTTCCACCGCCGATTGAATCGCGTTGGTGTGCACGTGCTTGAGCGGTTCATCGGGCTTGAACTGGCTGAAGTCGATGCCGGTCCAGCCAGAGATCAGCGCCATCGCGCCCTCGTAGCTGACGTAGGATTTGTATTCGTCAAACTTGGCCTTGGCCTTGGCGTCGGTCTCACCGACGATCACCGTCTGCAAGTTGAAGATCAGGATCTTCTTCGGATCCCGCCCGGCTTCGGCGGCACGCCGGCGGATGTCAGCGACGGTCTTTTTCAGCAGCACCTTGGAGGGTGCGGCGACGAATACGCACTCGGCCTGTTCGGCGGCGAACCGCTTGCCACGGCTGGACGCCCCGGCCTGGTAGAGCACCGGCGTGCGCTGCGGTGACGGCTCGCAGAGGTGAATGCCGGGCACCTGGAAGTGTTTACCGACATGGCGTATTTCGTGGATCTTGCTCGGATCGCTGAAAATCCGACACTCGCGGTCGCGCAGCACGGCGCCCTCCTCCCAACTGCCTTCCCAGAGTTTGTAGCAGACCTCCAGGTACTCCTCGGCGTAGTCGTAGCGCGCGTCGTGTTCGGTCTGGGCTTTCTGCCCGAGATTCTTGGCGCCGCTTTCCAGGTAGGAGGTAACAATGTTCCAGCCGATGCGACCCTTGGTCAGGTGGTCGAGGGTGGAGAGACGGCGGGCGAACGGGTACGGATGCTCAAAGGACAACGAAGCGGTGAGGCCAAAACCCAGATGCTCGGTGACCAGCGCCATCGGCGCGATCAGCGACAGCGGGTCATTGACCGGCACCTGCGCGGCCTGGCGAATCGCCGCATCACCGTTACCGTTGTAGACGTCATAGATGCCCAGCACGTCAGCGATAAACAGGCCGTCGAACTTGCCGCGCTCCAGGATTTTCGCCAGGTCGGTCCAGTATTCCAGGTCCTTGTACTGCCACGAACGGTCACGCGGGTGCGCCCACAGGCCCGGGGATTGGTGGCCGACACAATTCATGTCGAAGGCATTCAAGCGGATTTCACGGGACATCAAAGCACTCCGTTGAGGTGGTAGTTGCCGACAACCTGGTATTTCCCGCGCAGTGGGTCGTCGAGGGTCGACGGCAGTGCGGTGCGTTGGCCGGTCAGTTCGAATTCGGCGTTGCTCGCGGCGATTAGGGCTTCGGCGGCGGCAATTTGCGCTTCGGTGGCGGCCACCGGGCTGGGATGGGTTTCGGCGCGTTCCAACAGGGCAGCGGCGACATCGACGCGAATCTGTAAGTCGCCAAAGCGGCTGATGACGTAGGGGTCATCACTTTTCTCGACATGCCGGCGGGTGCTGTCCAATAGTTGGCGCGCAAGGCTCAGTGCAGTCATGGTTAAGCTCCTTAGTTCCAGGCGTGGCGCGCGGGCTTCACACCGTTGAGCACGAAGTTGCCAATCAGGTGGTATTTCCAGCGGGCCGGGTCGTGCAGGGTGTGGGTGCGTGCATTGCGCCAGAAGCGGTCGAGGTTGTGCTTGCCGGTGACCGAGCGGGTGCCGGCCAGTTCGAAGAGTTTGCTGCTGGCGAGCAAGGCGGTTTCGGCCGACAGCACTTTGGCCTGGGCGACCACCAACGAGGCATGGGCCACGCTGTCTTCACTCGGTTCGGCGAGGGCGCGGTCCACCGCCAGGCCGGCCTTGGCGAGAATGGCTTCGGTGCCGTGCACCCGCCATTCAAGGTCGCCGATGGCGGCGATGGTGAACGGGTCTTGCCAGCCGTGATCCTGCTGGCTGTCGATCCAGGGCCGCGCTTGGCGCGCGTAGTGCTTGGCCTGCTCCAGCGCGCCGAGGGCGATGCCGGTGTCGACGGCGGCCTGGATGATCTGCGAGATCGGGCCATTGGCCGTGGGCTGGTCGAAGGCCAAGTGGGCTGGAATCACCGCGCTCACGGGCACGGTCACACCGTCGAGGGTCACGCCGCCACTGGCGGTGGTGCGCTGGCCGAAACCGTCCCAGCTGTCGATCACGTTCAGGCCGGGCGCGTCGCGTTCGACAAAGGCAATAAAGGCCTGGCCGTTTTCATTGTTGCCGACGGTGGGCACCAGATGGGCGAACAGCGCGCCGGTGCAGTAGAACTTCTCGCCGTTGATTTGCGCGGTATCGCCATGGAAGCGGATCTGCGTGTCGAAGGTGCCGGCGTTCTTGCTCTTGGCTTCGGAGAACGCGTTGCCGAAACGGTAGCCTTGGAGGACTTTGCCGAAGTAGTGCTGCTTTTGTGCCTCTGTGGCCGTTTGCAGCAGGATATCCACCACGCCCAGATGGTTCTGTGGGATCTGCCCCAGGGACGGGTCGGCGGCGGAGATCAATTTGATCACCTCGGCGACCGTCACATAGGACACCCCGGCGCCACCGTACGCTTTGGGAATGGTGATGCCCCACAGACCGCTGGCGGAGAACTCGTCAAGCTCGGCCACCGGCAGGCGCCGCTCACGGTCGCGCGCGCTGGCCTCGACGGCAAAGCGTTTGGCCAGGCGCGTGGCGACCTCGATGGCTTCCGCGTCCGAGCGGATGATATGGGCAGGGTGTTGAGGGTGGGCTGACATGGACCGACTCCAGGCTCCGAGGGGGTGACCTGGGTGATTGCAGGAGTCGTGCCTGAAAAATTATCTATCTAAATCAATAAATTGCAGCAACCAAAGAAAAGGCGCTTACTTATTAATCGAGCAAATTGTGTATTTGCTGTTGCTCGGCAGACAGTGCTTCATGAACCCAAAAAATAGATGCACAACGTCTCCGACGTTGCGAGTCAGCGCCATGGATTATCGGCAGTGACCCAGAAGCTGCAAAGAATACCGGAGCAGTTGTGTCGTCATTTATTGTGCTGTTCAGAAAGCGGCTCAGGGTTTGACTTCATATCTCGCGGTAGGGGATGTCATCGAATTTCCCTAGGAAGAAGTAATCCTGTAGTAAGCCGTCGAGTGCCCGATAACGAACGCCGACGACGGCACAATGAAAATCAGTGTATTGCCAACGTCGCTGGGGGCCACAATATAAAATGCCATTCACTCATCATTGCAACTCTAATAATTCACTGCCAACAAGTCACCGACAGCCATGCCTTGATAAGCCTCAACTACATAAGTACCGCCATTGGCGACATCTCTCAAATGAATCACCGAGCCGATGGTTCCTGAATACAGGGAGCGCTGAGTGAGGGGTTGGTGGCCGGAGCAAATTTATGTAGTTTAGTGATCATATTAGAATCTCCTTTTTTTGAAAACGTCAACATCACGTCCCGAGTGCTGACGCAACGACAGCGCTGTGCTGTGCTGTACGTCAACACTGTTCTCCAGAGCAAACAATCAAACTCATTGAATGTACTCTTGATATCCTCGTCATATAAAAATGCCTGACAACTTAACTATCCATATGAAGAGGACATCGACAGAAGCTTCTAAATCACATCGTAGTGTCTGTGCGCAGAATGCCCTACATCACTTCCATCAGCGCGCTGCACTGTATAATAAACAACTGTATACGAACCTCCGTTCGTATCCACTGGCCTAACAAGCACATTGACAGGAGCGCTTGGATCCGTTACGTCACGGAAGCTAAACCATGTCCCAGCCGAAGTGTCTTGAACACACATAATTCTGTCCCCCAACTTGATATCGCGGTATGGGTATATGTGTATGTAAGCAAGCCTGGCCGCAATATCAGCATGATTGATAGTGCCATCAGCATTCACGGGAGTAATCGAGGGATCTGGTAGAACCGCGCCTGGTAAATTTTCGCCTAGAACTGGAATAAACACATCCATAGCATGAATCTCCATTAATTAGTTGACTCGACACCTGCTAACAACTACTCGCTGTGGTATCGAGAGCCTAATCTACCACTCGGTGCGCGCATTGAAACCTGTCAAACTTGACAGTTGACATATGAAGACTGGTGCAGTCTTTAGTTGTCATGTCGACTTGATCAGGATCACTGATAACGCGCCGCGTGTTCAGCGGGACGACGCCCTATATTCTTGGCCTAACCTTTCAGATCACTACATTGCGCACAAAGCGCACCGCCACATCGCCGTCATTGCGATAGCCATGCACGTGTCGGCTGGCGAACATATAAAACTCACCGGCGGCAACGTGCTTCTCTTCATCGCCCACCAGCAATGTGAGGCAGCCTTCGAATACAAATAGCTGCACGCTCCAGCCATCCGGGTCGGGATCGGGACTGTAGCGATCGCCCGGCTCCAGTTGCATTTCCCACAACTCGACCTCACGCCGCGCCGTGGCCTTGGCCAGCAACACCGCCTTGCTGCCAGGAATTTCCCCCGCCCAGGCCAGTTCGTTGATACGGCTGTGGTCAGGCGCATCCGGGGCCTGGATCAGGTCGCTGAACGCCACGTCCAACGCTTCGGCCACGCGGTCGAGAGTAGACAGGCTGACGTTCTTTTCGCCCGCCTCGATGGCCACCAGCATGCGCCGGCTGACCCCGGATTTCTCCGAGAGCGCGGTCTGGCTCAGGTCGGCGGCATGGCGCAGGCGCCGGACATTCTGGCTGACGTGCTGCAGGACCGAGGCCCGGTGTGAATTTTCTTTGTGCACTATATTGCTCAATGGGTGGGTGTGCGCAGTATACTGCCCAGCGTGCGGCGCATTGTGCGGTCCGTGCCTTTCCCTTGCAAGACCGAGCCGCCATGACCACCCCGAACTCCCCTTCGCGTTTCAACCGTTTCAGTAAAGCCGAATGCATCCTGGTGGTGATCACCATGATCTGGGGCGGCACCTTTTTGCTGGTGCAGCATGCGATGACCGTCAGTGGCCCGATGTTTTTCGTCGGCCTGCGGTTTGCGGCGGCGGCCATCGTGGTGGGGTTCTTTTCCTTGCGCACCCTGCGCGACCTGACCCTGTTCGAGTTGAAGGCCGGGGTGTTTATCGGCGTGGCGATCATGTTTGGCTACGGGTTGCAGACCATTGGCCTGCAGACGATCCTGAGCAGCCAGTCGGCGTTTATCACCGCGCTCTATGTGCCCTTCGTGCCATTGCTGCAATGGCTGGTGCTGGGCCGGCGCCCGGGGTTGATGCCAAGCATCGGCATCATGCTGGCGTTCACCGGGTTGATGCTGCTGACCGGGCCGGCGGGCGCTTCGTTGAATTTCAGCCCCGGTGAAATCGCCACCTTGATCGGCGCGGTCGCGATCGCGGCAGAAATCATCCTGATCAGCGCATTTGCCGGGCAGGTGGATGTGCGCCGGGTGACCGTGGTGCAACTGGCCACGGCGTCGTTGTTGTCGTTCCTGATGGTGGTGCCGATGGGCGAGGCACTGCCGGGGTTTTCATGGTTATTGCTGTTCAGTGCCGTGGGCCTGGGCTTGACCAGTGCGGTGATCCAAGTGGCGATGAACTGGGCGCAGCAAAGTGTTTCGCCCACCCGCGCCACGTTGATCTATGCCGGCGAGCCAGTGTGGGCCGGCGTGGTGGGGCGGATTGCGGGGGAGCGTTTTCCGCCGATTGCGATGCTGGGGGCGGCGTTGATTGTGGCGGCGGTGATTGTCAGTGAGATGAAGACCAAGGGGCAGAAGGCCCTCGAATTGCGCGATGAGCGGGAACAGGAACAGCAGGGATAGGGTCCGAATGCTTGCGGTGGCCGTCAGATTGCCATCGCGGGCAAGCCCGACTCCCACAGGGAGCGGTGTCGCCCGTAGGAATGCGGTCACTTTAAACAAGGCTAAATGAGCAGTTTCGACCTATCTTGTAGGATCCTGCCACATGTTGCCGTTTGGTGATCGTTAAAGCGGCACGTATGATGCATCCCAAACTCCCGCAGATTAGAAGCCTATGTCCCTGATAGTTCTACTGCTTCTGCCGTTTATTGGCAGCTGTCTTGCGGCCTTGCTGCCGCACAATGCACGTAACACCGAATCCCTGCTGGCTGGCCTTGTGGCCCTGGTCGGTACCGTTCAAGTCGCCCTGCTCTACCCCCAGATCGCCCACGGTGGCGTGATCCGCGAAGAATTCATGTGGTTGCCCAGCCTTGGGCTGAACTTCGTGTTGCGCATGGACGGGTTTGCCTGGCTGTTCTCGATGCTGGTGCTGGGCATCGGCACGCTGGTGTCGCTGTATGCGCGCTACTACATGTCGCCGGATGACCCGGTGCCGCGCTTCTTTGCGTTTTTCCTGGCCTTCATGGGCGCCATGCTCGGGCTGGTGATCTCCGGCAACCTGGTCCAGATCGTGTTCTTCTGGGAACTGACCAGCCTGTTCTCGTTCCTGCTGATCGGCTATTGGCACCACCGCGCCGATGCGCGACGCGGTGCATACATGGCGTTGATGGTCACCGGCGCCGGTGGTTTGTGCCTGCTGGCGGGCGTGATGCTGCTGGGGCACATCGTCGGCAGCTATGACCTCGACCAGGTGCTGGCAGCGGGCGATCAGATTCGCGCGCACGCGCTGTACCCGGTCATGCTGGCCCTGGTGCTGATCGGCGCCTTGAGCAAAAGCGCCCAGTTCCCGTTCCACTTCTGGCTGCCCCACGCGATGGCGGCGCCCACGCCGGTGTCGGCGTACCTGCATTCGGCGACGATGGTGAAGGCCGGCGTGTTCCTGCTGGCCCGCCTGTGGCCGTCGCTGTCCGGTAGCGAAGAATGGTTCTGGATCGTCGGCGGTGCCGGCGCTCTCACCCTCCTCCTCGGCGCCTACTGCGCCATGTTCCAAAATGATCTCAAGGGCCTGCTGGCCTACTCCACCATCAGCCACCTCGGGCTGATCACCTTGCTGCTGGGGCTCAACAGCCCGCTGGCTGCCGTCGCAGCCGTGTTCCATATCCTTAACCACGCCACGTTCAAGGCCTCGCTGTTCATGGCGGCGGGCATCATCGACCACGAAAGCGGCACGCGGGATATCCGCAAGCTCAGCGGGCTGGTGCGGTTGATCCCCTTTACGGCGACCCTGGCGATGGTGGCCAGTGCGTCCATGGCCGGCGTGCCGTTGCTCAACGGCTTCCTGTCCAAAGAGATGTTCTTCGCCGAAACCGTGTTCATCACCTCGACCGCTTGGGTGGAGTTTGCCCTGCCGTTGATCGCGACCATTGCCGGCACGTTCAGCGTGGCCTACGCGCTGCGTTTCACGGTCGATGTGTTCTTCGGCCCAACCGCGACCAACCTGCCGCACACGCCCCACGAACCGCCGCGCTGGATGCGTGCGCCGGTCGAGCTGCTGGTGTTCACCTGCCTGCTGGTGGGCATTTTCCCGGCCCAGGTGGTGGGTTCGATCCTCGCCGCTGCAGCCCTGCCAGTGGTGGGCGGTGTGCTGCCGGAGTACAGCCTGGCGATCTGGCACGGCTGGAACGCGCCGATGATCATGAGCCTGGTGGCCATGTCCGGCGGCGTTGTGCTCTACCTGCTGCTGCGCAAGCAACTCAAGCGCGGCCGCTTCAAATACCCACCGGTGATCAGCTACTTCAACGGCAAGCGCGGTTTCGAGCGCAGCCTGGTAGTGATGATGCGCGGCGTGCGCAAGATCGAGAAACGCATCAGCACCAAGCGCCTGCAGACGCAACTGTTCTTGCTGGTGTTGGTGGCGGTGATCGGCGGCATGATCCCGATGCTCAACAGTGGCCTCAGTTGGGGCGACCGACCGAAGATCCCCGGTTCCATCGTGTTCGTGACCCTGTGGCTACTGGCGATTGCCTGTGCCCTCGGCGCCGCCTGGCAAGCCAAGTATCACCGACTGGCAGCCCTGACCATGGTCAGCGTGTGCGGCCTGATGACCTGCATCACCTTTGTGTGGTTCTCGGCGCCGGACCTGGCGCTGACGCAGTTGGTGGTCGAAGTGGTCACCACTGTGCTGATCCTGCTGGGTCTGCGTTGGCTGCCACGGCGGATCGAAGAAGTCTCGCCACTGCCCAGCTCGCTGCGCAAGGCTCGCATCCGTCGCTTGCGTGACTTCCTGTTGTCCACGGTGGTGGGTGGCGGCATGGCGCTGCTGTCCTACGCGATGCTGACCCGCCAGACACCCAACGACATTTCCTCGTTCTACCTCAGCCGCGCCCTGCCCGAAGGCGGCGGCAGCAATGTGGTGAACGTGATGCTGGTGGATTTCCGTGGCTTCGACACCCTGGGCGAGATCACCGTGCTCGGCGCCGTGGCGCTGACGGTGTACGCCCTGCTGCGGCGCTTCCGCCCATCCAAGGAAAGCATGCAACTGCCCGCGCAACAGCGCCAGTTGGCGCCGGACGTGGCCACCGACCTGGTCAACCCGCGCCAGGCCAGCGACACCGCCCTGGGCTTCATGATGGTGCCGGCGGTGCTGGTGCGCCTGCTGCTGCCGATAGCGCTGGTGGTGTCGTTCTACCTGTTCATGCGCGGCCACAACCAACCGGGCGGCGGGTTTGTCGCCGGCCTGGTGATGTCGGTCGCGTTTATCCTGCAATACATGGTTGCCGGCACGCAGTGGGTCGAGGCACAGATGAGCCTGCGGCCGATGCGCTGGATGGGCTTCGGGCTGTTCTCGGCGACGCTGACCGGGCTCGGTGCACTGTTTGCCGGCTACCCGTTCCTCACCACCCATACCTGGCATTTCAGCCTGCCGGTGCTGGGCGACATCCATGTCGCCAGCGCCTTGTTCTTCGACGTCGGCGTGTACGCCATGGTCGTCGGTTCGACGCTGCTGATGCTTACCGCCCTCGGTCACCAGTCCGTGCGGGCCCATAAACCGAGCAACCAGGCCAAAGTGGTTGCCGCAACGGAAGGAGCCGCCTGATGGAAGAAGTCATCGCAATTGCCATTGGGGTCCTGGCGGCCTCCGGCGTCTGGCTGATCCTGCGGCCACGGACGTTCCAGGTGGTGATGGGCCTGTGCCTGCTGTCGTACGGGGTCAACCTGTTCATTTTCAGCATGGGCAGCCTGTTTATCGGCAAGGAGCCGATCATCAAGGACGGCGTGCCGCAGGACCTGCTCAACTACACCGATCCACTGCCCCAGGCGCTGGTGCTCACGGCCATTGTGATCAGCTTCGCCATGACCGCGCTGTTCCTGGTGGTGTTGCTGGCGTCCCGGGGACTGACCGGCACTGACCATGTGGACGGCCGGGAGCCCAAGGAATGACGTGGATGAATCAACTGATCGTCGCGCCGATCCTGCTGCCGTTGCTTACCGCCGCCCTGATGCTGATGCTCGGCGAGAAGCATCGGCCGCTGAAAGCGCGTATCAACCTGTTCTCCAGCATGATCGGGCTGGGCATCGCCATCCTGCTGCTGTACTGGACGCAAAAAGGCGGCCCCGGCTCCATCGGCGTGTACCTGCCGGGCAACTGGCAAGTGCCGTTTGGCATCGTGCTGGTGGTGGACCAATTGTCGGCACTGATGCTGGTGCTCACCGGGATCATCGGCGTGAGCGCGCTGCTGTTCGCCATGGCCCGCTGGGACCGCGCGGGCACCAGCTTCCATGCGCTGTTCCAGGTGCAGATGATGGGTTTGTACGGGGCCTTTCTCACCGCCGACCTGTTCAACCTGTTCGTGTTCTTCGAGGTGCTGCTGGCGGCGTCCTATGGCTTGATGCTGCACGGTTCCGGGCGTGCGCGGGTGTCCTCGGGGCTGCATTACATTGCGATCAACCTGCTGGCCTCGTCACTGTTCCTGATTGGCGCGGCGATGATCTATGGCGTCACCGGCACGCTGAACTTCGCTGACCTGGCGCTGAAAATCCCGCTGGTGCCCGAGGCGGATCGCGGCCTGTTGCACGCCGGTGCGGCCATCCTCGCGACGGCATTCCTGGCCAAGGCCGGCATGTGGCCGCTGAACTTCTGGCTGGCCCCCGCTTACTCCTCGGCGAGTGCGCCGGTGGCGGCGATGTTCGCGATCATGACCAAGGTCGGCGTGTACACCGTGCTGCGCCTGTGGACCCTGCTGTTCTCCGGCCAGGCCGGTGCCTCGGCGCTGTTTGGCGGCGACTGGCTGGTGTATGGCGGCATGGCGACCATCATCTGCGCGGCGCTGGCGATGGTGGCGGCGCAGCGGCTGGAGCGCATGGCCAGCTTGAGCATCCTGGTGTCGGCCGGGATCCTGCTGTCGGCCGTGGGTTTCGCCCAGCCGAGCCTCACCGCTGGGGCGCTGTTCTACCTGGTCAGTTCGACCTTGGCGCTGAGTGCGCTGTTCCTGCTGGCCGAACTGATCGAGCGGTCACGCTCGGCCAACGACCTGCCGCTGGATGAAGAGATCGATGCGCTGCCCAAGGCCATGGAATCCCTGCATCCGCGTCCTGGCGTCAACCTCGATGACGAGCAGAAAGCCGTGATCGGCCAGGTGATTCCCTGGACCATGGCCTTCCTGGGCCTGAGCTTTATCGCCTGCGCCCTGTTGATCATCGGCATGCCGCCGCTTTCCGGGTTTATCGGCAAGCTCAGCCTGTTGAGTGCGCTGGTCAATCCACTGGGCCTGGGCGTCAGCGTTGACGCGCCGATCCGCCCGGCTGCCTGGGGCTTGGTGGCGTTGCTGATTCTTTCCGGCCTGGCCTCATTGATCGCCTTCGCGCGCCTGGGCATCCAGCGCTTCTGGACCCCGGAAGAGCGTCCATCGCCACTGCTGCGTCGCTACGAGTGCCTGCCGATCTTCTTCCTGCTCGGTCTCAGTATCCTGCTGACGTTCAAGGCTGAGCCGCTGATGCGCTATACCCAGGACACCGCCGTCAGCCTGAACAACCCGGAGCACTATGTTATGGCGGTGATGGCGACGCGACCGGTGCCGAGCCCTGAGGCCAAAGCCGCCGCGCTGGAGGTGCAGCCATGAAACGCCTGTTACCTGCCCCGTGGTTGTCGCTGGCGTTGTGGGTGTTGTGGCTGGTGCTGAACCTGTCGGTAAGCCCCGGCAACCTGCTGCTGGGCGCGCTGTTGGGCTTTCTCGCGCCGCTGCTGATGGCGCCGTTGCGGCCGTTGCCCATACGCATCCGCCGCCCGGGGGTGATTATTCGTCTGTTTTTCCTGGTGGGCCGCGACGTGATCGTCTCCAACCTGCAAGTAGCTTGGGGCGTGCTGATGTGTGGCGCCCGCCCGCCGCGTTCGCGCTTCATCAAGATCCCCCTGGACTTGCGTGATGCCAACGGCCTGGCCGCGCTGTCAATGATCACCACGGTAGTGCCTGGCACCATCTGGTCGGAACTGGCGCTGGACCGCAGCATCCTGCTCCTGCATGTGTTTGACCTGGAGGATGAAGCGTCTTTCATCGAGCACTTCAAGTCCGCCTACGAGCGGCCCCTGATGGAGATCTTCGAATGAGCGCCCTGCTCTCCAATGCGATCCTGTTCAGCCTGTTCCTGTTCTCCCTGGCCATGGTGCTGACGCTGATCCGCCTGTTCAAGGGCCCGTCGGCCCAGGACCGGGTACTGGCGCTGGACTACCTGTACATCCTGGCGATGCTGATGATGCTGGTGCTGGGCATTCGGTACGCCAGTGACACCTACTTTGAAGCGGCGCTGTTGATCGCGCTGTTCGGCTTCGTGGGCTCGTTTGCCCTGGCCAAATTCCTGCTGCGTGGGGAGGTGATTGAATGATGCCGTTGTGGATGGAAACCGTCGTGGCGGTGCTGCTGGTGCTCAGCAGTGTGTTTGCGCTGATCGGCGCGATCGGGTTGTTGCGCATGAAGGACTTCTTCCAGCGCATGCACCCGCCAGCACTGGCCTCGACGCTGGGAGCGTGGTGTGTGGCGTTGGCGTCGATCATTTATTTTTCGGTGCTCAAGTCCGGGCCGGTGTTGCACGGGTGGTTGATTCCGATTTTGCTGTCGATCACCGTGCCGGTGACCACGTTGCTATTGGCGCGCACTGCGCTGTTCCGCAAGCGCATGGCCGGTGATGACGTACCAGCCGAAGTCAGCAGCCGCCGCTGATCCATCAAGCGAACACAGTAAAAAAGTGTGGGAGCGGGCTTGCTCGCGAATGCGGTTTTTCAGTCAGCACATCAGCGACTGACCCACCGCATTCGCGAGCAAGCCCGCTCCCACATTTGGTTTTGCATTAGACAAATGATCTGATGTGCGCTGCCAACTCCGCTAGCTCGGCATCATCCGCCCGCACAAAATCGTGGGACGAGATATAGCCCTCATAGGCGTCGAAGAACTTCTCCACCTTGGAGCTGATGGGCTTGAAGGTACTGTCCCCGCCCGTCCCATGCATGGGAAACAACTTCGCATGCAGATGATCCACCCCGTACCCTTCCAGCATCATCCCAGTACGGGCCACATCGGGAAACGCACGGTCGATCTGAAGCGCGGTTTTCTTCGCTGCAACGGCAAGCCCGGCCAACACCTCATCCGACTGCGCAAACGCATAGCTGCCGTAGTGCTGCTTGGGGATTACCACGCTGAAACCCGGTGTATTGGGAAAGATCGAAAGAAACGCCATATGCTGGTCGTCTTCCCACAGAATGTGCGCTGGGGAGGTCTTTTGAACAATGCTGCAGAAGATACAATCCATTTTAATCACCGCTGGTTTCATCGTGGGTTTGGTCGTGTCGACCATCTAAAGCCAGGCTGCGGCGGACGTCAAAAAAAATGGCAACTTTCCGAAATGTCCTAGGACTTATGCGATGAGTAAACCCTACACCCCTGCCACCGCCGCCGCTGACGTCGAAACCACGCTCGCCTGGCTTGGCGGGCGCTGGAAGCTGATCATTCTGTTCCACCTGTTCGGCGGCCAGGTGCAGCGTTATTCCGACCTTGAGCGACTGATCCCGGATATCTCGCAGAAGATGCTCGCCCAGCAATTGCGCCAGCTCGAAGCCGATGGCCTGGTACAGCGCACGGTCTACCCAGTGGTGCCGCCCAAGGTGGAATACCGTATGACCGAGTGGGGGCAGAGCCTGTGCCCGGTACTGGATGGCCTGCTCAAATGGCAGGCCGCCAAACCGGCGATTTAGACCGTAGGGACGGTGCCGCCGTCGATCACGTACTCGGTGCCGCTGATCGACGCGGCGCGGGGCGAGACCAGGAAGGCGATCAAGTCAGCCACCTCCTGGGGCTTGGCCGGCCGTCCAAGCGGAATACCGCCGAGCGCCTGCATGATGATCTGCTTGCCCCCCGCGTAATCCGTTCCCGCCTGCTCCGCCAGGCGCTCCGCCAGTGCCACCGCCGCGTCCGTCTCCACCCAGCCCGGCGAAACCCGCACCACCCGAATACCCTTGGGCGTGACTTCTTTCGACAGGCTCTTGCTGTAGGTCGCCAACGCTGCCTTTGCAGCGGCATACGCCGTGGTCGACTCCGGCAACGGCAACTCCCGCTGGATCGACGTGACATGAATAATCACCCCGGCGCCGCGCGCGAGCATCCCGGGCAGGAGCGCCCGATCCACCCGCACTGCCGCCATCAGGTTCTGGCCCAGGGCATTCGCCCACTGCTCATCATCGAGCACCGCAAAACCACCGCCGGGCGCGCTTGAGCCGCCGAGCACATTGACGATGATATCGACGCCGCCAAGCCGAGCCTTCACCGCCTCAGTAGCACTCGCACAACCGGCGGCAGTGCCTAGGTCGGCAGCGATGAAATGCACGCCTTCGGGCGTCGAATCCGCCGCCGAACGCGCGACCGAAATCACCTGGGCGCCTTGTTCACGCAACACCGCCACCACGGCGGCGCCGATACCTTTGGTGCCACCGGTGACCAGCGCACGAAGGCCTTTCAGTCCGAGATCAAAGCTCATGGAACCTACTCCTGGATAAACGAAGACCGCAGGATAGGCACCGGGCGGACAGCCCACAAGAACGCACGAAAAGGTAATGGGCTAACCCAAAAGTGAGTATCTGGATTCAGGGGCCCTCGTAACACAGCCAACTGTAGGAGCCGGCTTATCGGCGATGGCGGCGTGTCAGTCGCCGTCAATATAGCGGATACGCCGCCATCGCCGGCAAGCCAGCTCCTACAGGGGTAATGAGGGCTTGTCCTTACAGGATCGGCGCGCCAAATCTGTTCAGGCGTGGCATCCAGTGATCCAGGATCTGCGCCGACGCCAGCACATGATGCGCCCGCCCGATCAGCAGCCGGCGTGGCACAACGCCGATATACCGTGAGTCATCGCTGTTATCACGGTTGTCCCCCAGCATGAAGTAACTGTCGGCCGGCACCACCACCGGCCCGAAATTACGCATTGCCCGCACCGTCGGCATGAACTACACCGTGCGCTGTCGGTTGGCCGCCCGCTCGTTCAGCTTGATTCCTGGCACGGTATGGCCGGGCAGGATGGGTTCGCTGATGTCCTGCGCGTCACTGTAGGTGGCAGGCACGCCGTTGACCCACAACACCTCATCTTTCATTTCCAGGGTGTCACCGGGTATGCCGACGATACGCTTGATCAGGCGCATACCGTCCTTGGGCGATGAAAACGTCACCACATCGCCACGTTGGGGGTTATCGAGCTTGGCCAGGGAAATGTCCGTGAGCGGCAGCTTGAGGTCGTAGGCCACCCGGTTCACCAACACCACATCGCCCTCCAGCAAGGTCGGGCGCATGGAGCCAGAGGGAATAGGATTCCAGTCGGCCAGGGACGTACGGAAAACGCCGAAGCACATCCAGAAAATGATTGCGTAACGGTAACGGATCAACCAACTTCGCATACATCCTCGCACGGCAGAAAGGGGCATCAGGATTGTGTCTAGACGCCCGGTTGTTGCACCCGAGGATTAAATGAGTATTAGCGTCCACGCGCACTAAAAGGAGTTTTCGCCATGGATAACCAATGTTCGGTCTTCATCGCAGCCAGCATCGACGGCTTTATTGCCCGCCCGGACGGTAATATCGAGTGGTTGCACCGACCAGAGTACGAAACCGCCGAGCTGAACGGCGTGACCTATGAACGCTTCATCGCCATGGTCGATGCACTGGTAATGGGTCGCAAAACCCTGGAGAAAATCTTGTCCTTCCCCGAGTGGCCCTACGAGGGCACGCCCGTCATTGCGCTGTCCCACCAGCCTCTGCAGATCCCTGCGCACCTGGAGGGCAAGGTCGAGGTCATGGCAGGAGACGTCACCTCACTCGTGGCAACGTTAGCCGAGCGCGGCATGAAGCACCTCTATATCGACGGAGGCCAGACCATCCAGGCGTTTCTTGAAGCGGGCCTGATCGATGAGCTGATCATTACGCGTATCCCGGTTTTACTCGGGCAAGGCGTTCCACTGTTCAGCCAGGTTGGCAGTGAGCGGCAGCTTCACCATGTAGGCACCTACGTGTCGGACAATGGTTTTGTGCAGAGTCGATATCAAGTGACGGCAGGCGCTCACGCCGCGCAATAATGGACTTCTCTGAAGGAACAGACCATGTACCCACCCCTCGCATTGGTCGCAGGCATAGGAAGTCGTAACCGCTCCATCGGCAAAGCCGGCGGGTTGTTGCGAATGGTGCCGGATGATTTTTACGTGAGGCGTGGATCAGCAACTGAATGAAGCAGGCACCGTAAAAAATGTGGGAGCTGGCTTGCCAGCGATAGCGGAATATCAGTCTGCATCTTCGGTGACTGGCACTCCGTCATCGCAGGCAAGCCAGCTCCCACAGTGGATCGAGTGAGCCGTTAAAACGGTGTGCAAAAAAACGCCCCGAACCACTCGGGGCGTTTTTCGTTCAGCGTTTATCGATCAGGCCTGATCAGCCAACCGCCACGTCGTCCCGCCCTTCCCGTCTTCCAACACCACACCCATCGCGGTCAGTTGGTCGCGGATACGGTCGGATTCCGCCCAGTCTTTATTGGCACGCGCAGCCAGACGCGCCTGGATCAACGCATCCACTTCAGCCGCATCCACACGCCCTTCGGCGCCGGCTTGCAGGAAATCTTCAGGCTTCATTTGCAGAACCCCCAGCACGCTGGCCAGTTCTTTCAAGCGCGCCGCCAGACCCGCCGCCGCATCAAGATCGCTCTCACGCAAACGGTTGATCTCGCGCACCATCTCGAACAGCACCGCGCAGGCTTCCGGGGTGCCGAAGTCGTCGTTCATGACTTCGGTAAACCGTGCGACGAAGGCTTCGCCGCCGGCCGGTGCCACGGCTGGCAGGCCTTTCAATGCGTGGTAGAAACGCTCCAGGGCGCCCTTGGCGTCCTTGAGGTTGTCTTCCGAGTAGTTGATGGCGCTGCGGTAGTGGCTCGACACCAGCAGATAACGCACGACTTCCGGATGGTACTTTGCCAGCACGTCGCGGATGGTGAAGAAGTTGTTCAAGGACTTGGACATCTTCTCGCCATTGATGCGGATCATGCCGCAGTGCATCCAGGCGTTGGCGTAAGTCTTGCCGGTGGCGGCCTCGCTTTGGGCGATTTCGTTTTCGTGGTGCGGGAACTCAAGGTCGCTGCCGCCGCCATGAATGTCGAAGGTCTCGCCCAGGCAGCAGGTGGACATCACCGAGCATTCAATGTGCCAGCCCGGACGCCCGGCGCCCCACGGCGATTCCCAGCTCGGCTCGCCGGGCTTGGTGCCTTTCCACAGAACGAAGTCGAGCGGGTCCTGCTTGGCTTCGTCGACTTCGATACGTGCGCCGATGCGCAGGTCTTCGATTTTCTTGCGTGACAGCTTGCCGTAGCCCATGAACTTGGCGACGCGGTAGTACACGTCGCCGTTGCCTGGGGCGTAGGCATAACCCTTGTCGATCAGGGTCTGGATCATCGCGTGCATGCCCGGGATGTGGTCCGTGGCACGCGGTTCCATGTCCGGCTTGAGGATGTTGAGGCGGGCCTCGTCCTCGTGCATCGCGGCGATCATGCGCTCGGTCAGCGCGTCGAACGACTCGCCGTTTTCATTGGCGCGGTTGATGATCTTGTCGTCGATGTCGGTGATGTTGCGCACATAGGTCAAGTCATAGCCGCTGAAACGCAACCAGCGGGTCACCAGGTCGAAGGCAACCATGCTGCGGCCGTGGCCGATGTGGCAGTAGTCGTACACGGTCATGCCGCACACGTACATGCGCACCTTGTTGCCATCCAGCGGCTTGAAGACTTCTTTGGTCTTGCTGAGTGTGTTGTAGATCGTTAGCACAACGGCTTCCTTAGAGAATCACTGGCCCCACGAATCACGCAAGGTCACGGTACGGTTGAATACCGGCTGACCTGGTTTCGAGTCCTTGATATCCGCGCAGAAGTAACCTTCGCGCTCGAACTGGAAACGGTCTTCCGGCTGTGCGTCGCCAAGCGATGGCTCGGCACGACAACCAGTGAGTACTTGCAGGGAGTCAGGGTTGATGTTGTCGAGGAAACTGGCGCTGTCTTCGGCCTTTTCAGGGTTCGGCGAGCGGAACAGGCGATCGTACAAACGCACTTCGCACTCGATGCTGGCCGCGGCTGGCACCCAGTGGATCACGCCCTTGACCTTGCGGCCTTCAGGGTTCTTACCCAGTGTTTCCGGGTCGTAGGAGCAACGCAGTTCGACGATGTTGCCATCGGCGTCCTTGATCGCTTCGTCGGCACGGATCACGTAGCTGCCGCGCAGGCGCACTTCGCCGTTCGGCTCCAGGCGCTTGTAGCCCTTTGGCGGCTCTTCCATGAAGTCATCGCGGTCGATGTAGATTTCACGGGCGAACGGCAGCTTGCGCACGCCGAGTTCTGCTTTTTGCGGATGACGTGGCAGCTCGAGGTGGTCGACCTTGTCTTCCGGGTAGTTGGTGATCACGACTTTCAACGGACGCAGCACGCACATGGCGCGCGGGGCGTTGGCGTCGAGGTCCTGGCGGATACTGAATTCGAGCATGCCAAAGTCGACCACGCCGTCGGAACGGTTGGTGCCGACCATGTCGCAGAAGTTGCGGATCGATGCCGGGGTGTAGCCGCGACGGCGGAAACCCGAGAGCGTCGACATGCGCGGGTCGTCCCAGCCGTTGACGTGCTTTTCATCGACCAGTTGCTTGAGCTTGCGCTTGCTGGTGATGGTGTAGTTCAGGTTCAGGCGGCTGAACTCGTACTGACGCGGGTGCGCCGGTACCGGCAGGCTGTCGAGGAACCATTCGTACAGCGGACGGTGGCTTTCAAACTCCAGGGTGCAGATGGAGTGGGTGATGCCTTCGATGGCGTCCGATTGGCCGTGGGTGAAGTCGTAGTTCGGGTAGATGCACCACTTGTCGCCCGTCTGGTGGTGATGGGCGTGGCGGATGCGGTACATGATCGGGTCGCGCAGGTTCATGTTCGGCGAGGCCATGTCGATCTTGGCGCGCAGCACGCGAGCGCCGTCCGGGAACTCACCGGCGCGCATGCGGGCGAACCAGTCAAGGTTCTCTTCTACCGAACGGTCGCGGAACGGGCTGTTCTTGCCCGGCTCGGTCAGGGTGCCGCGGTATTCCTTGGCCTGCTCCGGGGTCAGGTCGTCGACGTAGGCCTTGCCGGCCTTGATCAGCTCGACGGCCCAGTCGAACAACTGGTCGAAATACTTCGAGGCATAGCGCACTTCACCGGACCATTCGAAACCCAGCCACTTGATGTCGCTTTCGATGGCGTCGATATATTCCTGGTCTTCCTTGGCCGGGTTGGTGTCGTCGAAACGCAGGTGCGTGACGCCACCGAACTCCTGGGCCAGGCCGAAGTTCACACAGATCGACTTGGCGTGACCGATGTGCAGGTAGCCGTTGGGCTCTGGCGGGAAGCGGGTGACGATCTGCGTGTGCTTGCCCGAATCCAGGTCCGCCTGGATGATCGGGCGCAGGAAATTGACCGGGACGGCAGGTCCGGCCTTGGCATTCGAGGTAGGGTCGACAGTGGGCTTGCTCATAGGATCCTTGAACAGACAGGTTCGTGGCCGGGTGAGGCCAGATAAAACAAAGGCGATATCATAGCCGATGCTGTCAAGCACCTGACAGGGCAGCACCGAAAACTGCAGCATTTATTGCACAGGCGGTAAAAAACCACCTCGAAATTCCCGCCGGGCACGCTAAACTGCGCCCCTTGGCCGCAGTTTCGCCATACCGGTCGTGGTGCCCAGGCACCCAAACCCACGAATTCCCTGAAAAGAGTAGTGAACATGACTCAAGTCAAACTGACCACCAACCACGGTGACATCGTCATCGAGCTGAACGCCGAGAAAGCGCCGATCACCGTCGCCAACTTCATCGAGTACGTGAACGCCGGCCACTACGAAAACACCGTTTTCCACCGTGTCATCGGCAACTTCATGATCCAGGGCGGCGGTTTCGAGCCTGGCATGAAAGAAAAGAAAGACAAGCGTCCAAGCATCCAGAACGAAGCGGACAACGGCCTTTCCAACGACAAGTACACCGTCGCCATGGCCCGTACCATGGAGCCGCATTCGGCCTCCGCGCAGTTTTTCATCAACGTCGCCGACAACGCCTTCCTGAACCACAGCGGCAAGAACGTGCAGGGCTGGGGCTACGCGGTATTCGGTAAAGTCACCGAAGGCCAGGACGTCGTCGACAAGATCAAAGGCGTGCAGACCACCGGTAAAGCCGGTCACCAGGACGTTCCGGTAGACGACGTGATCGTCGAGAAAGCCGAGATCGTTGGGTGATATTGCTGATTTCAGATTTGCATCTGGAAGAGGAGCGCCCGGATATTTCCCGGGCGTTTCTGGATCTGCTCCACCACCGCGCTCGTGGCGCCCAGGCGTTGTACATTCTGGGGGACTTCTTTGAAGCCTGGATTGGCGACGATGGGATGACCCCCTTCCAGCGTTCGATCTGCGAGGCTCTGCGCGAGCTGAGCGACAGCGGCACCCCGATTTTCATCATGCACGGCAACCGCGATTTCCTGATCGGCAAGGCGTTCTGCAAAGCAGCAGGTGCCACCTTGCTCAAGGACCCGAGTGTCGTGCAGCTCCATGGCGAGCCCGTGCTATTGATGCACGGCGACAGCCTCTGCACCCGCGACGTCGGCTATATGAAGCTGCGGCGCATCCTGCATAACCCGATCGTGCTGTTTATCCTGCGGCACCTGCCGCTGGGCACGCGCCATAAACTGGCACGCAAGCTGCGCAGTGAGAGCCGTGCACAGACACGCATGAAGGCCAACGACATCGTCGATGTAACCCCCGAGGAAGTGCCCCGGGTGATGCAGCAGTTTGGCGTGCGCACCCTGGTCCACGGCCACACCCACCGCCCCGCCATTCACAAGCTGCAGATTGGCGACCAGGCGGCCAAGCGCATTGTGCTGGGGGATTGGGACAAGCAGGGCTGGGCGTTGCAGGTGGATGAGCAAGGGTTTCAGTTGGCGGCGTTTGACTTGGTCAATCCGCAATTGGCGTTGCCTGGGGCTTGAGCCACCAACACCCCAGATCCCCCGTGAAAAGAGATCAAAATGTGGGAGGGGCTTGCCCCCGATGGCTGTGGATCTGTCAGCATATTTTTGACTGAGCCACCGCGATCGGGGGCAAGCCCCCTCCCACAGTTGATTGCATTCCAGCCCTTGCGGATCAGTGGCCGGAAGCCTCCGGCCCTGCCTTGGCGCCAAACGGCGGCTTGGCCAGCCACACCAGCAGCATCAACCCCATGAACATCCACCCCAGCAACGTGAAGTAATCCACGGTGGACATCATGTACGCCTGGCTGGTGAGGATCTGGTCCAGCTGCGTGTAGGCCTTCTGCCCTGCCCCGCCCAGCGCCTGCAAGGCATCGCGGGTCGCGGAGTCGTAGGTGGTCATGTTCTCGCTCATGTACGCATGGTGCTGGTCCGCCCGGCGAATCCAGATCCAGGTGGTCAGCGACGCCGCAAAGCTGCCGCCCAGGGTCCGCAGGAAAGTCGCCAAGCCCGCACCGTCGGCAATCTGGCTCGGCGGCAGGTCGGACATCAGGATGCTCAAGGTCGGCATGAAGAACAGCGCCACACCGATACCCATGAACAGCTGCACCAGGGCGATATGCTGGAAGTCCACCTCATTGGTGAAGCCCGCCCGCATGAAGCAGCTCAAGCCAATCGCCAGGAACGCCAGGCCCGCCAGCAGGCGCAGGTCGAACTTGTGCGCGTACTTGCCGACAAACGGCGACATCAGCACCGGCAAGATGCCGATCGGCGCCACTGCCAGGCCGGCCCAGGTGGCGGTGTAGCCCATCTGGGTCTGCAACCACTGCGGCAAGATCAGGTTGATGCCGAAGAAGCCCGCGTAACCGAGGATCAACACGATGGTGCCGATGCGAAAGTTACGGTACGCAAACAGCCGCAGGTTGACCACCGGGTGTTTGTCGGTGAGCTCCCAGATGATAAACACCGCCAGGGCAATCACCGAAATCGCCGCGCCAATGATGATGAAGTTGGATTCGAACCAATCCAGGTCGTTGCCCTTGTCGAGGATGATCTGCAAGGCGCCGACCCCGACGATCAGGCTCAACAGCCCCACATAGTCCATTGGCTGGAAACTGGTGACCACCGGGCGTTTCTTCAATTGTGAACGCACCACCATCACCGCAAAGATGCCGATGGGCACGTTGATAAAGAAGATCCACGGCCAGCTGTAGCTGTCGGTGATCCAGCCGCCGAGGATCGGCCCCGCAATCGGCGCCACCACCGTGACCATCGCCAACAGCGCCAGGGCCATGCCTCGCCTCGCCGGTGGGTACACGGCGATCAACAGCGTCTGGGTCATTGGGTACAACGGCCCGGCCACCAGGCCTTGTATGACCCGAAACGCAATCAGCTCCGGCATCGAGGTGGAAATACCACAGAGGAACGACGCCAGCACAAACAGCAGGGTCGCCCACAAGAACAGCTTCACCTCGCCAAACCGGCGGCTGAGCCAACCGGTGAGCGGCAAGGCGATGGCGTTGCTCACCGCAAACGAGGTGATGACCCAGGTGCCCTGCTCCGAACTCACGCCAAGGTTGCCGGAAATGGTCGGCAACGCCACGTTGGCGATGGTGGTGTCGAGCACCTGCATGAAGGTCGCCAGCGACAGGCCAATAGTGGCCATCAACAGGCTGGGTGGCGTGAAGGAGGCGTTATTGCTCATCAGCGTTGCGCAGCCTTGGGTGCGGCGGTGCTGTTGTCATGGATCAACTGGTTGATCATGGCGTCAGCCTCGGCCAATTGGCGGTCATACACGTTGGTGGTGAACGAGGCCTTTTGTGGGGGCTGTTGCGCCAGTACCGGGCCGCTCTGGTCATGCAGGTCCACGTTGACCACGGTGCTCAAGCCCACGCGCAGTGGGTGCTTGGCCAACTCGTCGGCGTTGACGTGGATGCGCACCGGTACGCGTTGCACGATCTTGATCCAGTTACCGGTGGCGTTCTGCGCCGGCAGCAGGGCAAACGCACTGCCGGTACCGGCACCCAGGCTGTCCACGGTACCGCTGAACTTCACGTCACTGCCGTAGATGTCCGACTCGATGTCCACGGGTTGGCCGATACGCATATTGCGCAGTTGGGTTTCCTTGAAGTTGGCATCGATCCACAGCTGGTTCAGCGGGATCACCGCCATCAACGCGGTGCCCGGCTGGACGCGCTGGCCCAGTTGCACGGTGCGTTTGGCCACGTAGCCAGTGACCGGTGCGATCAAGGTGCTGCGCGCATTGGTCAGGTAGGCCTGGCGCAATTGCGCGGCAGCGGCCTGCACATCCGGGTGGGAACTGATCACTGTGTCGTCCACCAACGCATTGGTGGTTTTGAGTTGCTGCTCAAGGTTGGTCAGGGCGTTTTTGGCCGCAGTGAGGCTGTCACGGGCATGAGACAGCTCCTCCTGGGAAATCGCCCCGCCCTGGGCCAGGGTTTTACGACGATTGAAGTTGTCCTGGGCGGTTTGCACGTCGGCTTTCTGTGCATTGACCTGGGCCTTCATGCCGTCGACGTTGCTGTACAGGCCGCGCACTTGGCGCACGGTACGGGCCAGGTTGGCCTGGGCACTTTGCAGGCCGACAGCGGCGTCGTTCGGGTCGAAGTTGATCAGCACCTGGCCTTCGTGGACCAGGTCGCCATCATCGGCGCCGATGCTGACCACGGTGCCGGTGACCAACGGGGTGATTTCCACCACGTTGCCGTTCACGTAGGCGTCGTCGGTGCTTTCGTTGAAACGGCCGTAGAGCTCATACCAGCCCCACACGCCGACCACGGCGAGGATGACGATCAGCGCCAGGCCGATCAGCATCACTTTGCGTTTGCGTGGGTTGTTGTCTTTGGGTTGTTCGGTTGCGTTGGTGTTTTCGGCAGTGGCCATGACAAATACCTCAAATTATTCCGTGCGTGTGGCTGGGGTGGTCGCTGCCACGTTGTCGGCGCTGTAGCCGCCGCCCAGGGCCTGCATCAATTGAATCGACAGGTCGATCTGCGCCGCATTCAGGGTCGCCAGCTGGCGCTGGGCCTGCAGCAATTGCTGCTCGATGCTCAGCACATCCAAGTAGTTACCGATCCCGGAGCTGTAGCGCTGCACGCCGGTGTCGTAGGACTGCTGGGCAATGTCCGCGGCGTGTTGCTGGGCCTGGATCTGCCGGCCGGTGTCGCGCAGTTGCGAAAGGGTGTTGCCGATATCGCCCAGGGCTTGCACCAGGGTCTTGTTGTACTGCGCCACCGCCAGGTCGTAGTCGGCGTCACGGGCGTCGAGGTCGGCACGCAGGCGGCCGCCGTCGAAGATCGGCAGCGAGATCGTCGGCGCAATGTTGAAGAAGCGGCTGGCCGATCCGAACATCGCATCCCCCAGCAACGACTCGGCCCCGGCACTCGCGCTCAGGTTGAGATTGGGATAGAAGCGGGTCTTGCTCGCATCAATGTTCTTGCCGGCCGCCTCCACACGCCAGCGCGCGGCAATCAGGTCCGGGCGACGGCCAAGCAGCTCGGCCGGCAGCACGGATGGCACCGCGACGGCGCTGGGTTTCAGCACGGCGGGCCGCGCCAGTTCACTGCCCCGGTCCGGGCCTTTGCCAAGCAACACCGCCAAGGCAATCTTGGCGCTTTGCAGTTGTTTTTCCGCGTCGATCAGTTGCGATTGGGCGCTGGCTTCAAGGCTTTCGGTCTGCTGGAACTGGTACTGGCTGTCGATGCCCGAGTTCAGGCGACGCTTGCCCAGGTCGAGCATCTGCCGGGTGCGCTTGAGGTCGTCATTGGCCAGGTCCCGCACGATATGGGCCTGGCCCAGGTCGCTGTAGGCCTTGGCCACGTTGGCGGCCAGGGTCAGGCGTGCCGCCTGCTGGTCGACTTGGGCGGCACGCGCCTCACCCAAGGCAGCTTCCCAGGCAGCCCGCTGGCCGCCCCAGAGGTCGAAGTTGTAGTTGAAGCTGGCGCCGATGTTGCGCACGGTCGAATAAGCATCGCCTTCACCGCGCGGGTCCTGGTCTTTGGCCAGGCGCGAGCGGCTGACACCGGCGCTGGCGTCGAGGGTCGGCATGCGCTCGGCGTTGGCGGCGTAGGCAGCGGCTTCGGCCTGGTGGGCACGGGCGCTGGAGACTTGCATATCGGGGCTGTTTTGCAGGGCTTCCTGGATCAGGCCGTCGAGCTGTGGGTCGCCGAGGCTTTTCCACCAGTCGGCGGTCGGCCAGGCAGCGCTCGACAGGGTCATGCCGCTCAGGGACTTACCGGTTTGCAGGGTGTTGGCGTCGAGGCGTTTGCCTTGGGTGTCGAGGCCACTGTAGTTGGCACAACCGGCCAGTGTCATCGCCACCAGCACCAGGCTGAATGCGCGTGTGTTCATGAGTTACCTACCCGCTGGATGACGATGGCGTCACCGGCTGCGACGAGAATTTTCTTGAGGATTTTTTCCAGGGTTTGCAGCTCGCCAGGCTCCAGGGCGCCGGCCAGCTCGTTCATCGACTGGGCGCCGATGTGCGGCAGCATGTCTGCCAGGCGCTGGCCGTCTTCCGTGAGGACCAGCCGCACCTGGCGCCGGTCCTGCTCGGAACGCTGGCGCGCCAGCAAGCCCTTTTGCTCCAGGCGATCGAGCATGCGGGTCATGGAGCCACTGTCCAGGGACAGGTTGCGGCACAGCTCCGCCGGGGTATCGACGTCGAACTGGGCAATGATGATCAACACTTTGAACTGCGCGGCAGTCACGCCGTGCGGTTCCATATGGGTGTCGATAATGCGGTCCTTGAGCAGCGCCGCCCGGCCCAGGAGCAGGCCGAGATGGCAGTTGCGAAAGCTGTCAGGGGTGAAGTGGGGCATCGGAAGTCACCTTATTACTGCCTAGGCAGTGAATGTATGACAAGATGTTACTGCTTAGGCAGCGAATGTCAAATGGAATTATTAGCTTGCTTGGTATCTGGCGGACAAACGGCGGGATGCACAAGACTGTAGGCGCCGGATTGCCGGCGCCTACACGGTTGGTGGGGGTTAGAAATCGCGCTTGTAGAAGATGTCCAGGGAGCTGGCCACGCCGCTCGCCACCTCCAGGTACACCTTTTTGCTCAACAGGTAGCGCAAGGCAATGGTACTGGCCGGCTCGAACACCCCCACCCCGTAACGCAGGCTGAGTTTTTCGGTGATCTTGCCGCTGGCGACAACAGATGTGTTGTTTCCGGAGCCTTGAGTGTCGAGGTCGAAGTCCTGGATACCCAGCTTAGTGGCAATATCTGAAGTCACTCCAGCACTGCCCATCAGGCCAAGGCCCAAGGCCGCTTCGGCCAGCATATTGTTGTCTTCACCGGTGTTGTTGCGCGAACGTCCCAGCACCAGATAAGACAGCGCATCCTCCTGAGCCATCGCGGGCTCGGAGAAAACCTGCGTGGTCGGCTGTTCGGCGCTGCCACTCAGGCGAATACCTGCAGTCACCGTCCTGGAGGGCTCGGTGACGAGGCGCACCGCCTCAACATCCAGGAACGGTTGATCGAGCGGCCCCGTAAATAGCAGCCGCGCACGGCGCACATCCAGGCGCTGCCCATAGGCACGGTAGCGGCCATCGTTGAGCCAAAGCTCGCCACGGGTGTCGAGGTTGTCGCCGATGTGCACATGGCCCTGTACCTTGGCGGTGAGGCCAAAGCCCGAGAAGTTGAGCTTGTCCTCGCCCACTACCACGTCGATGTCCATGGCCATCGCCATCGGCGGCTTGCCCTCTTCGGTCTGGCTGCCGACGATCACCGTGTCATCGGAGACCTTGACGGTGGACGGCGGCAACTCGCGCACGGTGATATCGCCACGTGGGATGTGCACCTTGCCGGCAACCGCCAGCTTGTCGTTCTTCAGGCTGATCTTCAGGTCGGGCGCCACCTCCAGCACGGCGTAAGGCTCGACCGTGACCGGCAGTTGCGTGCCCTGCAAGCTCAGGTCCACCACCAGCGCCTGGCCCCAGTCAATCTGGCCCTTGAGGCTGCCCTGCCCCACCTTGCCACTGTGCCAGGCGCCGTTGAGCTGCACGCTTTCGCCCGCGATCAGCGCTTGCACATTCAGGCCTTCCAGGCTGATCGGCAGTTCCGGACCGGATACCTCGCCGCCCACCAGGTTCACGTTGCCGTTGACCTGGGGTGCCAGCAAACCACCGGAAATACGGCCATTACCATTGAGCTTGCCGCTGAGGGTTTCCACCATCGGCACAAACGGCCGCGCCACGGAAAGGTCAAGGCCGGCCAGGTTGAAATTGCCGGTGATCGGCTTGTTCTTCGGCAACGGGTTGATTTGCGCCTGCACCATCAATTCACCCAACTTGCCGCCACGGAAGTTGAGCTGCGTGTCGATGCGCTTGGGGTTAAGGGTGGTTACGAGCTTCAAGGTGTCGTACGGGAAATCCAGCCACTGGTCCTTGTCCTTGACGCGCAGGGTGCCGCCACTGGCGTCCACCGAAACCACGCCTTTGGGGCCGCTGTCCGGGAGGTCCAGTTGCAGGTCGGCGTTGAGCTTGCCCTGCCAGGCAAAATCCTTGGGCAGGAATGCCGCCAGGCTGTCGATGGGGAATTGCTTGAGGTGGTAGCGCAGCTTCGGCTCGGGCATCAGACGCTGGTCTTCGCCACACAGGCTGGCGGGCCCGGACACCCAGCAATGCGCGGCAAAGGTGAGCTTGCCATCGGCCATGCGCTCGATCTTTGCCGGCGCCTGCAGTTTCCAGTCCTGGCCACCGGCCTGTACATCACCACTGGCCAGGCGCCCGCGCCAATTGCCTTTGTCGAGATTGCCGTCCAATGCCAGGGCCAGCTTGACCAACGGGCCGGCCAGGTCCAGTTGGACTTTCTGGTTCTTGATATCGCCCTGGGCGCTGGCCGTCAGGGTGCCGACCTGGGTGTCGCCGGCCTGGATACCGCTGCCCTTGAGGTCGATTTTGGCGCGCTGGGCATTATCCAGGTTGGCATCGAGGGTGAGGCTTTGCAGGCGGTTCTCGGCAAACGCCAGTTGCTGGCCCTTGAGGGCGAGTTTGCCCTGAGGCGCGTTGAGGCTGCCAGCCACGTCGAGCCGGCCATTGACCTGGCCGCGCAACTGCGGCCACAACTGGGCCAGGCGCGCCAGCTTGATATCGATCTGCCCGGCCAGGCGTTGTTGCAGGCTGCCACTGCCGTTGATGCGGTTGTCGCCGAGGCGGATGTCCAGGTTGGCCAGGGTCCACTGCTCGCCCGCGCCTTCGGCCTTGGCCGCCAGCACCGCGGTTTGCCCGCGCAGGCGGCCCTTGAGGTCGAGGTCGGCATTGAGCTTGAGTTGCTCGTTCTTGAACGCGCCCTTGCTGCGCAACGGCCCTGCCAGGGTGCCGGGCAGTTCGGCCACCCAATATGCCGGGTTCAGCGCCGACAGGTCGAGGGCCGTGTCCCAGGCAATGCCATCGGCAAATTGCAGGTTCAGGTGGCCTTCGGCCTTGCCTTGGCCGGCGGTGAGTTTCAGCTCGGGCAGGAAGATTTGCGTGAGGTCGCCACTGAACGGCGTGACCACATTGAACTTGCCCGCCGGGCCATCAAGGTCGGCCTTGAGATTGCCCAGGTAGTTGCCGTCTTTATAGGAAATCTCGCCATTGAACGTACGCAGGGTGACTTGCGGCTCGTCGATCACCGGATAGAGGCGATGCCAGGGGAAGTCCAGCCAATCGATCTTGGCGTCGGCACTGAAGCCTTGTTGCCAGTCCAGCTGGGCCGTGAGCTTGAGGGTTTGCTTGTCACCGGCATTCAGGTCCAGGCCGGCGATCTGTGCACCCTTGGCGTCGACCTTGCCTTGCAGAAGCAAGTCCACCGGGCCTTTTTCCGCCGGCAGCACGGCTTTGCCCAGCAGTTGGTAGCCACGGCTCAAATCACCTTGGGCGGTGAGGTCGAGTTGATTGAGTTGCAGGGTGTCGGGCAGCTCGGCGCTGGGCTTGAAGCCGTCGGCGGTGATGTGTAATTGCGCTGGGAGGTTTTCCACCAGGGGTTGAAGTTCCCCCGTGAGCTTGGCCGGCAAATAGCCCGTGCTGTCGGCGTCAAGCTTGAGGGTCTTGAGCAGGTTGCCCTCAACCTTGAGCGCCACCTTCCAGGGTGCATCACCTGGCGCGTAGGGCAGGCTCAGATTACCGCTGGCGCTCAACGGCCAGTCGCCGGTGGGTTGCAGCAGGCCAGCCAGATCCAGCACCAGGCCATCGCGCTGCAGGTGCACCGAGTCGATCTGCATACCGGCGGCGGTCCAATGCGCCGCCAGTTGCAGGCCCTTGAGCTCTTCGCTGCCGTTGAACAGCAGGCTACCGACGCGCACGTCGCCCAACTGGATGGCCACGGGCAGCTTCAAGTCAGGCAGTGCGATGGGGCCGCTGCTGTCTTCGGTGCTCGGTGGAAATTGCAAGCTGACCTGTTCCACGTCCAAGCGGTCGATGCACAAGGTCATGCGCAACAGGCACGCCGGTGACCAGTCGAACTGCGGCGCCTGGAGTTCGACGCGGCTGCTGTCCTGCTGCCACAGCAAATGGTCGGCGCTCCATTGGCCGCCCAGATGCCCCTGGAAATTGTCGACACTCAAGCCCGGCACGCGTGCCAAGGCCCAGCGGCTGCCCGCCTGGGTGCCGAGCACCGCCCACACTGCCAGTAACAGCACGGCGAGGATGGCCACCAAGGCCAACCCCGCTATTTTCACACCACGCATCACAGCTCAGGCCCCATGGAAAAGTGCAATCGAACGCCACCCGGATCTTCGAGGGCATGGGCCAGGTCAAGGCGGATCGGGCCGACCGGAGACACCCAGCGAATACCGACGCCCACGCCGGTTTTCAGGCTGGGCATTTCCAGGGTATTGAACGAGTTGCCCTGGTCGATAAAGGTCGCGATTCGCCATTTTTCGGCGATGGAATATTGGTACTCGGCGCTCAGGGCGACCATATAGCGGCCACCAATGCGGTCGCCACGGTCGTTCTCGGGCGACAGCGTCTGGTACTCGTAGCCGCGCACGCTCTGGTCGCCACCGGCAAAGAAGCGCAGCGACGGCGGCACCGACTTGTAGCCATTGGTGGCACTGCCGCCCACCTGGGCACGCGCCAGGAAGCGGTGGTTGTCCCACAAAGTGGTCAGGCCTTTGACCATGGCCGTGCCGTAAAGCAGGTTGGTGTCGGACCCCAGGCCTTCCTTGGCCACCTTGGTATCGAATTGCAGGCGGTAGCCGTTGTGCGGATCGATACGGTTGTCACTGCGCAGGTAGGAGTAGCTGACCCCCGGCATCACCAGGTTGCTCAGGCCGGAGTCATTGCCCAGGCGATATTCTTCGCGCTGGTACTTGAGCGAGATGACCCGGGTCCAGCCGCTGGGCAACTTGCTGTGCCACTCGGGGCCGAGGGTGAGCAATTTACTCAGGGTGTCGGTGTTGGCGATTTCTTCATTCTGGTAGCCACCGGCGAAACGCAGCTTGTCGGTGAGCGGCGGGTCGAGCGGGATGTCGTACCACAGGCCGACGTTCTGGCGCGGTGCCGACAGCTCGGCTTCCCAGCCATAGCTGTGCCCTTGGGGGTTGACCCAGTGGCGGGTCCAGTTGGCTTTGCCGCGCGGCCCCACGTCGGTGGAAAAACCCAGGCCCAGGCCCATGGTGCGCGGCTTGCGGGTTTCGAGGCGCACAGCGACCGGGATGATGTCATTGCTGGAGGCTGCCGGGGCAGCGTCCACGCGCACGCCTTCGAAAAAGCCGCTGGCTTGCAGGTTCTGGTTGAGTTCGGCGATCAGTTCGGAGTCGTAGGGCGTGCCGCTTTTGAACGGCACCATGCGTTGCAGCAGTTCTTCGTCAAACGGCGTATCGCCGGCAAAGCTGACCTTGCCAAGGGTGTAGCGCGGGCCGCTGTCGTAGATGAGTTCGATATCGGCGACACCGGCCTGCGGGTCTACCGAAAGTGTCTGGTGGGTGAAGCGTCCGCTGAAAAAGCCGTAGCGCGACGCCTGGTTCTGGATCAGACGCTTGGCGTCTTCGTAATGGCCGTGGTTGAGCACGGCACCGGATTTGAGGTCGTCGCTGACGGGCACGCGAAAGGCCTTGAGGTCGGCGGCAGGGCCGTCGACCCGAATGGTCACGTTACGCAAATGCACCGGCTCGCCGGGGTCGATGGTAAGGATCAGGCGCGGGTTCTTGCCGCCCTTCACATCACTTTCGATCTGTGGCTGATAGAAACCCAGCGCCTGGGCGGCTTTGCGCGCCTGCTCCTCGGCGCCACGGCTGAACCGCAGCAGGGCCTCTTCATCACGATCACCGACCCCGCCGATATAGCCTTCGATGTTGGCTTTCAACGCGTCGTTTGAAGGCTTGATCCGCACGTCCAATTCGCTTTGCGCAAACGCGCCGCAGCTTGTGAACAGCAGAACCAAGCCGCTGGTAAATCTTCCTGGAAACTTCATAGGCGCGGATGCTACACGAGCTGGGGAGAAACTTAGAACTCAGACAATTCTGAAAAATTCTGCGCTAAGCCGTTGCAGCATGTAACGGCTGGGGGTTCGGATGAAAAAACACGTGTTCCAGGATGGGGCCTATAGCGACTTCACCAATTTCCTCGTAGCCCTGACGTTTATAGAACTCCAGGTAGCGTGAATTGCCCGTATCGAGCACCACACCGGCCGAGTGCGGGTCTTCGGCGCACCAGTTATGCACGGCCTCCAGCAACTGCTCGCCATAATGCTTGCCTTGGAATTGCGGGTGAATCCCCAGCAATGGCAACACATGCACCGACTCACTCGGCAGGCATGCCAGCACTGCATGATGGTAGTCGAGGTAGCGCCGCGTCCCGCGCACGCCGGTGCTCAGCCACATGCGCAATTGCCAGGCCCAGCTCTCGGTGATGCCCAGGCGCCGTTGCGGAGGCGCAATCAGGGCGATGCCGATCAGCCGGTCGTTGACGAACAGGCCAATGGCCGGCAGTTTCTGAAAGAAATGCTGCTTGACCAACTCGCGCACGGTGGCGCGTACCCGCTGCTCGTAACCCGAGCGCTCGGCTTCGAAAATGTAGGCAAAGGTCGGCTCGTGACGATAGGCCTGGTACAGCAGTGAACGAGCCTCGCGGGAATAGCCGCTGTTGAGCAGGCGGATTTCGGCAATGGCAGTCGAGGTGTCAGGCATACAATCAATCTCCCTGGGCACCGCTCAGGAGGCGGCGTTCTTATGGGTACGAACCCACGCAGCACGAGTCGTTCCCAGACATTAGCAGCGCATCTGGCCTACCGCCACGCTGGCCCCCGTCCGACTTGTCCGCTAGCATCGCCCTTTTGCCAGGACTGGACAGCCGACCATGAAAATCGTCTCCTTCAATATCAACGGGCTGCGCGCCCGCCCTCATCAGCTGGCGGCGCTGATTGAAAAGCACCAGCCCGACGTGATCGGCCTGCAGGAAACCAAGGTCCACGACGACCAGTTCCCCCTCGCCGAAGTACAGGCCCTGGGCTATCACGTGTACTACCACGGGCAGAAAGGCCACTACGGCGTGGCCATGCTCTCGCGCAAAGAAGCCTTGAGCGTGCACAAAGGTTTTGCCAGTGATGAAGAAGACGCCCAGCGCCGCTTCATCTGGGGCACCTTCGCCGACGAGAACGGCCACCCGGTCACCATCATGAACGGCTACTTCCCCCAGGGCGAAAGCCGCGACCACCCCACCAAATTCCCGGCCAAGCAGCGCTTCTATGAAGACTTGCAGCACCTGCTGGAAAGCCAGTTCAGCAATGACCAGGCACTGGTGGTGATGGGCGACGTAAATATTTCCCCGGAAGACTGCGACATCGGCATCGGCGCCGACAACGCCAAGCGCTGGCTCAAGACTGGCAAGTGCAGCTTCCTGCCAGAAGAACGCGAGTGGATGGCCCGCCTGAAAAACTGGGGCCTGGTGGACAGCTTCCGTCACCTCAACCCGGACGTGGCCGACCGCTTCAGCTGGTTCGACTACCGCAGCCGCGGCTTTGAAGATGAGCCCAAGCGCGGACTGCGGATCGACGTGATCCTGGCCTCCAACGGCCTGATGCCGCGCGTCAAGGACGCCGGAGTGGACTACGACCTGCGCGGCCTGGAAAAGCCATCGGACCACGCGCCTATCTGGCTCGAATTGAGCTGACAACACCGTCCAGCCAGGTAACTACAGAACGCTGTAGCAGCCACGGTAACCACGATGCGAAGCGAGCCGCTCTTGATCTTGATCTTGATCTCGCTTTTGATCCTAGGCGCCCCATCAAACACGCTGGCCGGAATTCGACAGGGATTTGGGGGGTAAACCGGCAGGGATGCCGGTTTAGCCGCCCCGCGCCATGGATGGCGCGTGGCGGCGGCCCCCCAAATACCTGTCGGATTACGGGCACACCGAGCCTAGGCGAGGTGCCGAGTGTTGGGGCAAGAGCCCTTTGGTTACTTTGGGGCTTTTCCAAAGTGACCCGCCGTAAGGGCGGAACCCATAGCAGCCGTTACCCAAATAACGGATATGTCCCCGGTCTGATCCAATATCCTGGTCGGCTGTCAGGCCGCCTTCGCAGGCAAGCCAGCTCCCACATTTTTGGATCGCGGGGTGACAGTTGGATTGTGGTCGGCTGTCGGGCCGACATCGCTGGCAAGCCAGCTCCTACCGTTGAGTCATATTTATGCAACCTGCCTGACTTATTCTCGCAGCACTCCCTTTGGCTTGAGAAGGTGGCGGCATGAGGCTGCGCGTTCTGTTCCTGCTGACCCTGTTACCCCTCGTTTCTGTTGCTGCCCCCCTACCCGCTCCCGACCAAGGCCCTGCATTGCGCATCCAGGGTTCCAACACCATTGGCGCAGCGCTGGGTCCCGCGCTGGTCAAAGGCTTGATGGAGCACCAGGGCCTGCAGGCCGTGCACAGTGAGCCGGCCGAAGGCGCCAATGAACAGCGCGTGGTCGGCAAGACGCGCCAGGGCAAGACCGTCACCATCGAGGTCGCGGCCCATGGCTCCAGCACCGGTTTCACGGCGCTGAAAAAATCCACCGCCGACCTGGCGGCTTCGTCCCGCCCGATCAAGGACAGCGAACTGGTCGACCTCGAACCCCTCGGCGACCTGAAAAGCCCCGAAGCCGAGCAGGTGATCGCCATCGACGGCCTGGCGATCATCCTTAACCCGCAAAACCCGTTGAACAGCCTGAACACCGAGCAACTGGCGCAGATCTTCAATGGCGAAGCCAGTACCTGGGAGGCCGTGGGCGGCGTCGGCGGGCCGATTCAGGTGTACGCACGTGATGACCAATCCGGCACCTACGACACCTTCAAGGACCTGGTGCTGCGCCTGCGCGGCAAACCGCTGGCGCCCTCCGCCAAGCGCTTCGAGTCCAGCGAGCAGTTGTCCGATGCCGTCAGCCGGGATCCCCAGGGCATCGGTTTTATTGGCCTGCCCTACGTGCGCCAGGCCAAGGCGGTGGCGATTGTGGATGGCGACTCACAACCCATGTTGCCGCTGAACAGCTTGATCGCCACCGAGGATTACCCGCTGTCCCGCCGCTTGTTCTTCTACCTGCCGCCGTCGGCGCGCAACCCGTGGGCCAAGGCACTGGTGGACTTTACCCAGAGCAGCAAGGGCCAGGCGATTGTCGCGGCCAGCGGGTTTATCGCCCAGCAGGTGCAGGCGATCGCCGTGGAGCCCCGTACTTCGATGCCCGAGGACTATCAGGCTATCGCCCGCGAGGCACAGCGTCTGACCGTGAATTTTCGCTTCGAGGAAGGCAGTGCGAGCCTGGACAACAAGGCGCGCCAGGATCTGCAGCGGGTGGTGGCGTATATAAAGAGCCATGGCAAGCTCGACAAACAGGTGTCGCTGGTGGGCTTTGGTGATGCCAAGGATGACCCGCAGCGAGCGGCGCTGCTGTCGAAGTTGCGGGCGATGGCAGTGCGCCGGGAGTTGGTAAAAAACGGTGTGGTACTGCGGGATATTCGCGGGTTTGGCGCGCAGATGCCGGTGGCGGCGAATACGGCGGATGAAGGCCGGATCAAGAATCGGCGAGTGGAAGTTTGGGTGTACTGAGCATTGGGTTTTGTGTTGCTGGTACTGGCCTCATCGCGGGCAAGCCCGGCTCCCACAGTTGACCGAGTTGTTCAGGAGAACACGGTCAACTGTGGGAGCCGGGCTTGCCCGCGATTGCAGGCGACGCGGTGTTACTGGCCGCTGCGCATCAGCTCTTTAGGCACATACTTGCCAATCTCGAACTTGCCGATCGCTGCGCGGTGCACTTCGTCCGGGCCGTCGGCCAGGCGCAGGGTACGTTGCATGGCGTACATGTAGGCCAGCGGGAAGTCGTTGGACACCCCGGCACCGCCATGAATCTGGATCGCGCGGTCGATCACCTTCAAGGCTACGTTCGGCGCCACTACCTTGATCTGGGCGATTTCGCTTTTCGCCACTTTGTTACCCACGGTGTCCATCATGTACGCCGCCTTCAGCGTCAGCAGGCGCGCCATGTCGATTTCCATGCGTGAGTCGGCGATCTTGTCGATGTTGCCGCCCAAGCGGGCCAGTGGTTTGCCAAACGCGGTACGGCTGACGGAGCGCTTGCACATCAATTCCAGCGCGCGCTCGGCCATGCCGACGGAGCGCATGCAGTGGTGGATACGGCCTGGGCCAAGACGCCCCTGGGCAATCTCAAAGCCACGGCCTTCGCCCAGCAGTACGTTTTCGTACGGTACACGCACATTGTCGAACAGCACTTCGGCGTGGCCATGGGGCGCGTCGTCGTAGCCGAACACCGGCAGCGGGCGCACGATTTTCACGCCGGGGGTATCCACCGGTACCAGGATCATCGAGTGCTGCTGGTGGCGCGGCGCATCCGGGTTGCTCAGGCCCATGAAGATCAGGATCTTGCAGCGCGGGTCGCAGGCGCCGGAGGTCCACCATTTCTTGCCGTTGATCACCCACTCGTCACCCTGGCGCTCGGCGCGGGCGGCCATGTTGGTCGCGTCCGAAGATGCCACGTCCGGCTCGGTCATGGCGAACGCCGAGCGGATCTCGCCGCGCAGCAGCGGCTCCAGCCAGCGTTGCTTCTGCTCTTCGTTGGCGTAGCGCACCAGCACTTCCATGTTGCCGGTGTCGGGGGCGGAGCAGTTGAACGGCTCCGGCCCCAAGAGGGAACGGCCCATGATTTCAGCCAGCGGCGCGTATTCAAGGTTGGTGAGGCCGGCGCCCAGTTCGGATTCAGGCAGGAACAGGTTCCACAAGCCTTCGGCTTTAGCCTTGGCTTTCAACTCTTCCATGATTGCGGTGGGCTGCCAGCGGTCGCCTTCGCTGACTTGGCGTTCGAACACCGGCTCGGCCGGGTAAACGTAAGCATCCATGAACGCAGTGACGCGTTCACGCAGTTCCTGAACCTTGGGCGAATAGGCGAAATCCATGAGCAGCTCCCTTCTCTGAGAGGTTGTTTAGGTCATGCAATCGATGCTAGAACAGCGTTGATAATTTACCTAGCCTATTCTCGGCGTGTATTAACATTCATCACCGATATATGATCGACGTATGGCCACCTAACAATAAGAGCGCTACGAAATGAATCTGAGCAAGGTCGACCTCAACCTATTTATCGTCTTTGACGCGATCTACACCGAAGCCAACCTGACCCGCGCCGGGCAGATTGTCGGCATCACCCAGCCGGCGGTGTCCAACGCGCTGGCGCGTCTGAGGGAAACCTTCAACGACCCGCTGTTCGTGCGTACCGCCCAGGGCATGGTGCCCACGCCCATGGCGCAGAACATCATCGGCCCGGTGCGCAATGCGCTGTCGTTGCTGCGGGTGTCGGTGCAGGAAAGCCGCATCTTCAACCCGCAACAGGCGGCCAAGACCTACCGCATCAGCATGACTGACCTCACCGAAGCGGTGATTCTGCCGCTGTTGTTCCAGCGCTTGCGCCGCCTGGCGCCGACGGTGGTGATCGAGAGTTTCTTGTCCAAACGCCGCGAGACCACCAAGGAACTGGCCGCCGGGCGCCTGGACTTTGCCGTGGATGCGCCGTTGAACACCGACCCGCAGGTGCGCCACGTCAAGCTGATGGAAGACCGCTACGTATGCGCGATGCGCAAGGGCCACCCCCTGGCCAGCAAGGACAAGCTGACCCTGGATGACTACCTGTCGCTGACTCATATCCATATCTCCAGCCGCCGCAACGGGCTGGGCCACGTCGACCTGGCCCTGGGCAAGATGGGCATCCAGCGCAAGATCGCCCTGCGTTCCCAGCATTACCTGATGGCCTCGCAAGTGTTGCAGCAGACCGATATGGTCATGACCGTGCCCGAGCGCTTCGCCCGCCGCCACGAACTGCACTGGTTCAACCTGCCGGTCAACGACGTGCCGCCGGTGGAAACTCACCTGTACTGGCACGAAAGCACCGACCAGGACCCGGCGAACCGCTGGATGCGCGAGCAGATGATCGAGCTGTGCCAGCAGGTGACGGCGCACGAAAAGAAACTCGACAAACAACAATCCTGAGATTGCCCTCCCTGTAGGAGCCGGCTTGCCGGCGAAAAACGCACAGTCACCGCAGTTGTCCGGGCTGGCTGCGTCATCGTTGACGACCATCGCCGGCAAGCCGGCTCCTGCAGTGATTCGCTTGACGTTTACGTCAACCTGCCATTAGCTTAACGCCAAGACTTTCTTGAGCGCCGCCATGAGCACCACCTACAGCATTTCCGACCTCGCCCGCGAGCTCGACATCACCACCCGCGCCATTCGATTCTACGAAGAACAAGGCCTGCTGGCCCCGGAACGCCGGGGCCAGGAGCGCATCTACTCCGCGCGCGACAAGGTCAGCCTCAAGCTGATCCTGCGGGGTAAGCGCATCGGCTTTTCCCTGGCCGAATGCCGCGAGTTGATCGAGCTCTACGACCCCACCAGCGGTAACCACGTGCAGCTCAACAGCATGCTGGCGAAGATCACCGAGCGCCGCGAGCAGTTGGAACAGCAACTGCTGGATATCGAACAGATGAAGCTGGAACTGGACACCGCCGAAGAGCGCTGCACCCAGGCCCTGGCCCACACCATGCGCCAGGCTGGCCATTGATCACGAAGGTAACTGCCATGTCCCTCCCCTCACACGTACGCCTGGTGGAAGTCGGCCCGCGCGACGGCCTGCAGAACGAAGCCCACCCCATCAGCGTGGCGGACAAAGTCCAGTTGGTGGACGCCCTCAGCGCGGCCGGCCTGAGCTATATCGAAGTCGGCAGTTTCGTCTCCCCCAAGTGGGTGCCGCAGATGGCGGGTTCAGCCGAGGTGTTCGCGCAGATCCAGCGCAAGCCCGGCGTGACCTACGGGGCACTGGCGCCGAACCTGCGCGGGTTCGAGGACGCATTGGCGGCCGGCGTAAAGGAAGTGGCGGTGTTTGCGGCGGCGTCCGAGGCGTTTTCCCAGCGCAATATCAACTGCTCCATCAGCGAAAGCCTGGAGCGCTTCGCGCCGATCATGGCGGCCGCCAGGCAGCACGGGGTCAGCGTGCGCGGTTATGTGTCGTGCGTGCTGGGTTGCCCGTATGAGGGTGAGATCGCGCCGGAGCAAGTGGCGGCGGTCGCGCGGGAGTTGTATGCCATGGGCTGCTATGAGGTGTCCCTCGGCGACACCATCGGCACCGGCACGGCGGGCGCGACGCGGCGGTTGTTCGAGGTGGTCGCCGCGCAGGTGCCACGGGACAAGCTGGCCGGGCATTTCCACGACACCTATGGCCAGGCCATCGCGAATATCTACGCCAGCCTGCTGGAAGGAATCACGGTGTTCGACAGCTCTATCGCGGGCCTCGGCGGCTGCCCCTACGCCAAGGGCGCCAGCGGTAACGTCGCCACCGAAGACGTGCTGTACCTGCTCGACGGCCTGGGTATCCACACAGGAATCGACCTGGAGGCATTGATTGGCGCGGGCCAGCAAATCAGCACGGTGCTGGGCCGGCCTACAGGATCGCGTGTAGCGAAGGCGCGTAACGCCGGTTGAGTCGCTTAGCCGTGACAATGTGTTACCGCACGGCTACACATCGAGTAACACGGGAACATATTTTGTCGTATTTGCCGTAGGCCATTCCCTACACAAAAGTTATCTCACTGATTTTAAAGGAATTTTAAAAGTTGGCACGGGTTCTGCTATCTCTATGGCATAACAAGAATAAAAAGCACCAAACCTAATAAAAATAAGACGAAACGACTCTGACATAACAAAAACAACACGGCAGAGACGCAGCTAACAGATTTTTTTGGAGAAGATGTGCTTCGCAGGGTACGGCGTGCCGAAACCCGCAACCGGTTAGAGAAAAATAAAACTACCTCAGGTAGCTACCCACTGGTTGGATCGTTCACGAAGAAGCAGATCAGCGCTCAAAAAAATACGTTTGCTCTTGACCCCGGATGGGGGTCGCCAAAAACAGCGGTAAAGGGTAACGGTTGCCAAAAACAACAATAGACCGCCCCTCAATAATAAAAAAAGAGCACGCAACGGCACATTAAAGGGGACCCTCGGGTCCCCTTTGTGCTGTGTGCCCCTCCCTCAGAGCGATGTCCCGCTCACCGCCGCAACGTTGTTCAATACAGTGCGCGTCAAGGTTTTCAGCGAGTTTTGCTCCAGCATTTGCCGCTCCACCCCCAATTGATCGAGCTCCCGCTTGTAAAAAGCACTCGGCATCGCGCCGTTCACCAGCACTTCATCCCTGCGTGCGCCAAACAGGCGGGCCACCCGGTCGGCGGCCTCAGCGTGCTTTGCCTGCCATTGCTCTATTGCGTCCTGGCCAGCAGCGGTATCCCGTTGACCTTCCAGATCCGAAAGTTCGAATAACGCTTCGCTCTTCTCTCCCAGCAACCCGCGACCGGGTGCCATCAGTGCATCGAGCGCTTGAGAGTAGCGGGTGCGAAGGTGTTTCTCCCAGAACAGGCACCCGACAAAAAAAGCCTCCTCGGCAGCCGGATTGCGCTCGCCCCTGAGCACCTGTGCATACGCGGCGTCGATCGTCTCCGGGCTTACATTGGCCATCTGGGGAAACAACATGTCCCGGGACAGGACCGGTAACGCCAGCCGCTCTGCAAGCCGTACGCGATAAGCCAGGACAACTTCAACCTCCTCGGTAAATCCAGGGCCTCTTGCCGCAACGTCCCGTAGGGCAATGTCGTCTACCAGCATCAAACGGTACAACGTCCTGGCCGTTTCGATCAGCGTGCTTTCGGCATTCTCCGTTCCGGCTAGTTCAAGTGCCTTTGCCCCTAGCAGCTCACGCTCAAGGTTCATGAACTCGACCGAACTGCCGTCACCACAGGTCACTCGATCGTCGGCCACGGTAAATAACGCCTCGCGAATAGCCTGGCTTTCGCTTGCGGCCTCCAGCATGCCCCACACCCGCTCGGCCAGCGCTGGGCGAGTCACCGCGCTGGCGTACTCGGCACTGCGGGTTGTGTCGGCCACCACTGCAAAAAAAGCATCCGAACTCAGACTGACCCTGAGTTCATCCCAGATCACACCCAGCCGCGCCGAGTCACCGATCGACGACGCGCCCAACCACAAACCACGCGCTTCATCGACCGTCACGTGCTCACCCAGTTGTACCTGGGCGGCTGCCAATACCGGATTGCCGTGCACAATAACGCGATCCGGATGCTCATAGGCGTATTCAGGCAATGTCCTGATCCGGTTGTCATGCAGATCGGTACGGGCCAGATAGGGCAATTGTTCGGCACCGACGGGAAAGCTGACCGTACCTGTATTGGGCAGGTAAAGCTGGTTCAGGTTGCGCAGGCCACGCAGATCGGCCTGCCACCCCAAGCGGGGATTATTGCCAAGATTGAGTATCTTCAGGCTCCGCATACCCTCCAGGCGCCGACGGCTTTGGTCGGTCAACTGGATATCATTTCCGCTCAAATTGAGTTTGGTAAGCCCCACCCCCTCGTTCGCAAACGTCGGCAGTTGCGTCAGGTTGTTATTGCTCATGTTCAACCAGCGCAGCCCGCCGAATGCATTCAGAAAAGGCAAGGAGCTGTCTGAAAGCGCCATCCGGCGTAAAAACAGACTGCCTACGTGATCCATGTTTGCGCTGATCGCCGGTAACTCGCCGATCACCTCATCCGACAGGTCCAGCACATGGCCGATTGGTGTCCCATCCCCTGCAAATGCCTGCGCAGAGGCCCTGCGCCAAGCCGCCTTGAGGGTACCCGAGACTCTGCGCCGGGCGCTCGCATAACCTGATCCCCCTTGCTGTTGCCACTCGAGCAGCGTCTTGTTCAATGCGGCAAATTCCGCTTCAAGCTCGGTCAGTTTTGCCAGCAGAACGGCGTCACTGGCCTGTTGAAGGCCAAGCAGGGTCTCGACCTCTTCCATGGACTTTGTTGGATAGAGCGCCATCGCAGCACTCTTGCAAGCTAACGGACGTTCGACGGCGCCACCTACCGGGCTGAGCGGATAACCCACGCGCCCATCCGCCAGGCGCATGGGGGATTTGAAACCGGGCTTGATCGCCTGCAAGCCCAGTGCACGTCGACTCACCGGCTCACTCAGCGGCTGCTGCGCAAGCTTGCGCTTGAGCCGTTGCGCAGCCGCATTGAACTGCGGCCAACTGGTGAACTTGCCACTGCTAGCCATCCAGAGCGCGTTGAAAAAGGCGTCCTTGTCGCTTCGCCAGTATTCAATTTTCCCCGGTCCGCTGCAGAGTTTCCACGTCTTCATGTCGGTGTGGATAAGCTGCAGTTGCCGGGGGGCACTACTGTCTCCCACCCGGTCCAGCAAAGGGCCGTCGTAGGCCCCCGACCGAAGCTCAATGCACACGCCGTCCAGGAGTTCAGGCAGCGCGGCCATCTTGTGCAGTGCCAGGTGCACGCTGTCCAGGGTGAGTTGATTGTCGAATAACAGATCGGCCTGTGCCCGCATCACGCGCGCCTTCTGCAAGTACCCTCGCGCTTCTTCGGCCAGGCGCAACGGCACACGCGATGGGGTCTGCATGCGTGCCAGTTCCTGACTGTTGGCATGGCTCAGAATTTCTTCAGCCGCTAACCTGGGCAAGCCTGGAAAGCTACGCTGGAGCAGCTGCACGTTGGCATCACTGGAAACCTCACCGGCCGAGATCTCGCGATTTAACAGCGTGCCTCGGGTGCTCTCGGCGGCTTCCAGCAAACAATCCCGGTATCGCACGACCCTTGCCAATGGTGTACGCAGGTATTGCATCAGTGGATCGACCTCATTGCCCTCCTGCACCTGGCCCGCAGCAGCCGTATCCTGTATCACGTCTCGGGTCTGAAGAAACAGAAAGGCCATCGCTTCCCTTGTAACCCTCTGCTCTCCCAACAATCGGCGAATTTCAGGTTCCGTCAACTGCTTGATGAACGACGGAAACAGCAGGCCACTTTGCAATTGCTCATGTTCCAGTGTGATCACTTGGTTTGCATCGCTCGGTACACCTGAACGCCATATCGGGTTGCCCTTTGCATCCAGCGCCACCAATACACGTGACTCTGGCCACATCCCGCTCTCGATCAATACCTGGACTTGCATGAACCAGTCGACGCGAGAAAACACCTCAGGGTCCGGGTGCCTTAACCGGTCGATAAATGCCTGGTGCCTGCCAGCGCATTCAAACCGCCGAAGCATATCCTTGAACAGCGGCGCGGGCGCTTGATGCTCAATGAACACCCGACGCAACTCGTCGTCCGACACACCACTGAACGCCCTGGCCTGCTCCAACTGGCTATCGCTCAAGTTATCCACGCTATGGCCTATGCGGCGCAACAGGGTCTTGCGATCCCAGGTCAAGGGTTGTTCGAACTCATGCACCCATGCGCCCTCACCGTTGTGGCGAATCCGGGGGGCATAACGTGAATCGCCATCGGGGTGCAGCAGCCTGAATTCGTCAGAGCGATTGCTGGCCTGGAGCTTGTAGTAGCCGCCGCCCGCTGCCTGCAGGTATAACCCTGCGTCGTGGGCATACAAGCCTTGTGTGTTGGGGCGGTGTCCGTCGGGCAGGTTGATCTTGTGCAGGTAGTGCGCGGGATTGAACGCGTAAAGACGCCTACGCCCACCGAACTCTACCTGCACCAGGCGCTTGATCAGCGCGGCGTCCTTGGTTGCCGACAACACGGCTGGCACCGCCAACCCAGCCAGGTTGAGCCCCACCGCCGAAAAATGCGCCCACGCCGTTTGGGTGTCGTCCTGCGACCAGGCCTCAATGCCTTCGCCGATCTCGTAAGCCATCTGCACGGCGCCGACGACCAGCATCACCTCACCCAGCACAGGCACCACGAACGACGCAAGGTTGAGAATATCCAGCGCCGTACTGCCGAACGACCACAGCCAGGCGTTGTAGACCCGATCGTCGACGTCCTGTGTCGACACCACACTTGCGCGGGCATTCGCCACGAGCGAACGTATACGCTGAATCGCGCAGTCCGCCCAGACATCACCCCATGCAAGCGCGTAGCTGCCCTGATGATTGACCCGGCCTTTTTGCGCCGGGTCAAAGTCCTGGGCGGTGCCGTGCAGCGCGCTCGGATCCAGCGAAGCCTTGAGCCTCGTGAAGAATGCATCCTGGCTGGCCAGCGGCACGAACTGGCTGAAGAAGGTGCGGTACTCGACACGACACAGGCGCGTGGTCAGGTGGTCGGTAAAAGCGCTGATCGTGTCATAGGCTTTGAGCGGATGAAGGGGGTCGCCTGGGATATAGACCAAGCACGCTCGGGGCATGAGATCCGCCCCTCTCGAATGTGCCTGCCACACGACCGGACCGATGATCAGAATATTCTCGAGCACAAACGAGAATAGCCGAAACGGCGAACACTTGACCGCCTCCCCTGCCCATTTGACCTGCGACTGGCTGCGCAACAGATCGAAGATCACTTGGTGGCCGTCGGGCTGGATATCGCCCTTCATCAAGGCAATCTCTGCGGCCAGCTCCAACTGGTTTCGATGACTGACAATCAAGGTGCTGTAGAGTTTGCCAATGCCTGCTTCAGTGGTGGTGGTACGGATCAGGCTATTGATGAAGGTGCGCACGTACTCGTAGTAAGTGTTGCCCAGGTCGAGCTCGCGGCACAGCTTGGCAAACGCATGGGGTTCAATGGCTAGCTTGACCGACTTGACGTTTGCAAGCGGATGAAACTTATCGCTGGGGTACCCGTGAAAGTTGTAACGGGTGATCAGGTGGCAGTCTTTGCACACCGACTCAGCCGCCTCCTGTGCGGTGAAGTTGTTCAGCGCTGCCTCCAGCAGGCTGATACCCCGGTAGAAATAGAACTGCGCAGCCAAGGGGCTGGCCTGGCTCGTCGAGACCTCCTCAGGCTCGATGTCGCACTCTCTCTGCTCCATCTTGCGGGCATAAAATACCGTCCTGGTATCCAACCGTTGCCCGAGTTTCTTCTCAATCGCGGCCGCCAACAACGGCTCGGCGTAGGCTGCCGGCCCTTTGAAGTCCCTGAACATCTGATCGAGTTGATTCAAGGACCGCCTGCTGCGCACATGGACCGACCTCATGCGGTCCTTCGCCGTCGACGAGGCATTTTTGTACCAGTCGGGAATACTCAGCGCCAACCCGGCCAATTCAGTTTTGCGCTCATCCAGCGCATCGGTATACCAGCTTGGGGTGTTGTCCCGGATCACCTGCCAGTGGGGACTCTGTTCGTCCCCAACCGGACGCACGGGGGGATCAATGGAGGGGGTTGTCATGGGCGTGGCCTTCAAGTGGCGAAATAATCCGCCACTTTAGGCACCACGGTTCAGCGCAGAGCCGTAGACATGCACCCCGTTTCAGCGGTCGTCGCGCAGCTCCTCGATGCTGATCTCGCGCATGCGGAATTTCTGGATCTTGCCCGTCACCGTCATCGGGAACTCGTCCACGATCTTGAAGTGCTTGGGCGTCTTGAAGTGTGCGATGCGGCCCTTGCACCAAGTTTGCAACTCAAGCTCATTGGCCACATGCCCTGGATGGAACTTGACCCAGGCGACGATGGCTTCGCCGTAACGTGCATCCGGAATGCCGATAACCTGCACATCCGCCACTGCTGGGTGGGTGAAGAAAAACTCCTCCAACTCACGCGGGTACACGTTCTCGCCGCCGCGGATGATCATGTCCTTGTTGCGCCCGGCGATGCACACGTAGCCGTGGGCGTCCATGCTCGCCAGGTCGCCGGTGTGCATCCAGCCGGCGTCGTCGATGGCCTCGCGGGTGGCGTCGGGGTTGTTCCAGTAGCCGAGCATCACGCTGTAGCCACGGGTGCATAACTCGCCGATTTCACCCCGCGCCAGCGTGTTGCCGTCGGCGTCGATGATCTTGTTTTCCAACTGCGGCTGGGTGCGCCCGACCGTGGTCACGCGGCGTTCCAGGTCGTCGTCCGCCCCGGTTTGCAAGGACACCGGGCTGGTTTCCGTCATGCCGTAGGCAATCTGCACCTCGCTCATGTGCATCTCGCTGATGACCCGGCGCATCACTTCGATGGGGCACGTGGCGCCAGCCATGATGCCGGTGCGCAGGGTGGACAGGTCAAAGTCACCGAGGCGCGGGTGATCGAGCATGGCGATGAACATGGTGGGCACGCCGTACAGGCCGGTGGCGCGCTCTTCGGCGACGGCGGTGAGAGTCAGCAGCGGGTCGAAGCCGTCATTCGGGTAGATCATGGTGGTGCCGTGGGTGATGCAACCGAGGTTGCCCATGACCATGCCGAAACAGTGATACAGCGGCACCGGGATCACCAGGCGGTCTTGCGCGGTCAGGCCCAGGCTTTCGCCGACCATGTAGCCGTTATTGAGGATGTTGTGGTGACTGAGGGTGGCGCCCTTGGGGAAGCCGGTGGTGCCGGAGGTGTACTGGATATTCACGGCCTGGTCGAAGTGCAGGCTGGCCTGGCGGCTGTGCACCTGTTCGGGCGGGATGCCTGCCCCGAGCGCGGCCAATTGCGACCAGGGCAGAAATTCCGGGGGCGGGCTGGGGTCGAGGCTGATCATGCCGCGCAGGTCAGGCTTCAGCTCTTGCAACATGGCGTGGTAATCAGAGGTCTTGAACGACCCGGCGCACACCAGCCACTGGCAGCCGGACTGCTTGAGTACATAGTCCAGTTCAGTGCTGCGGTACGCCGGGTTGATATTGACCAGGATCACGCCGAGCTTGGCACTGGCGATCTGGCTGATGCACCACTCGGCGCCATTGGGCGCCCAGATACCCAGGCGGTCGCCGGCTTGCATGCCCAAGGCAAGAAAGGCACGGGCGTGCAGCTCAACGGTCTCGGCCAACTGCCGCCAGGTGTAGCGGCGCTGTTGATGGCGCACCACCAGGGCCTCGCCCTCGGGATACTGCGCGACGGTGTGATCAAAGGCCTGGCCGATGGTCATGGCCAGCAAGGTCTTGTCCTGAGAGCCACGGCTGTAGCTCTGATTCGGTTGATCCATAACGACCCCTGTTGTCTTTTTTGTAGGTTGACGTAAACGTAAACTACGATTGACAGCGCCGTAACGCAAGCTTACGTTAACGTAAAGGTTAGCGCCCTCCCCTGGCGTCCTCCCCACAACAACAAAGCTCACATTAAGGTGCCTGTCCATGAGTTACCCGTCCCTGAACTTCGCCCTCGGTGAAACCATCGACATGCTGCGCGACCAGGTGCAGTCCTTCGTGAGCAAGGAGATCGCGCCCCGCGCGGCCCAGATCGATATCGACAACCTGTTCCCCGCCGACCTGTGGCGCAAGTTCGGTGACATGGGCCTGCTGGGCATCACCGTGCCGGAAGAATACGGCGGCGCCGGCCTGGGCTACCTGGCCCACGTGGTGGCCATGGAAGAGATCAGCCGGGGCTCGGCATCGGTGGCGCTGTCCTACGGTGCGCACTCCAACCTGTGTGTGAACCAGATCAACCGCAACGGCAACCACGAACAGAAACTCAAGTACCTGCCCGCACTCATCAGCGGCGAACACGTCGGCGCCCTGGCCATGAGCGAGCCGAATGCCGGCTCCGATGTGGTCTCGATGAAGCTGCGCGCCGATAAACGCGGTGATCGCTACGTGCTCAACGGCAGCAAGACCTGGATCACCAACGGCCCCGATGCCAGCACCTATGTGATCTACGCCAAGACCGACCTGGAAAAAGGCCCGCACGGCATTACCGCATTCATCGTCGAGCGCGACTGGAAAGGCTTCAGCCGCAGCAACAAGTTCGACAAGCTGGGCATGCGCGGCTCGAACACCTGCGAACTGTTTTTCGATGACGTGGAAGTGCCGGAAGAAAACATCCTCGGCGCGCTCAATGGCGGCGTCAAAGTGCTGATGAGCGGCCTCGACTACGAGCGCGTGGTGCTGTCCGGCGGCCCCACCGGCATCATGCAAGCCTGCATGGACCTGATCGTGCCCTACATCCATGACCGCAAACAGTTCGGCCAGAGCATCGGCGAATTCCAGCTGATCCAGGGCAAGGTCGCCGACATGTACACCCAACTCAATGCCAGCCGCGCCTACCTCTATGCGGTGGCCCAGGCTTGCGAACGTGGCGAGACCACGCGCAAGGATGCGGCCGGCGTGATCCTCTACAGCGCCGAACGTGCCACGCAAATGGCCCTCGACGCAATCCAGATTCTCGGCGGCAATGGCTACATCAACGAATTCCCGGCCGGGCGCCTGCTACGTGACGCCAAGCTATATGAGATCGGCGCCGGCACCAGTGAGATCCGCCGGATGCTGATCGGTCGCGAACTCTTCAACGAAACCCGCTGAAGGAGCGCACCATGGCCACCTTGCACACCCAACTCAACCCGCGCTCGGCGGAGTTTGCGGCCAATAGCGCGGCGATGCGCCAACAGGTCGACGCCCTGCACACCCTGCTCGCCCACGTGCAGCAGGGCGGCGGCGCCAAGGCCCAGGAGCGGCACACGTCGCGCGGCAAACTGTTGCCCCGCGAGCGCATCAATCGTTTGCTCGACCCGGGCTCGCCGTTTCTTGAACTCAGCCAACTGGCCGCCCATCAGGTGTACGGCGAAGACGTGCCGGCTGCCGGGGTGATCGCCGGGATCGGCTGCGTGGAAGGTGTCGAATGCATGATCGTCGCCAACGACGCCACGGTGAAAGGCGGCTCCTACTACCCGCTTACGGTCAAAAAACACCTGCGCGCCCAGACCATCGCCGAGCAGAACCGCCTGCCGTGCATCTACCTGGTGGACTCCGGCGGCGCCAACCTGCCGCGCCAGGATGAAGTGTTTCCCGACCGCGAGCACTTCGGGCGGATCTTCTTCAACCAGGCCAACATGAGTGCCCAGGGCATCCCGCAGATCGCCGTGGTGATGGGTTCGTGCACGGCCGGTGGTGCCTACGTGCCGGCGATGGCCGACGAAGCGATCATGGTGCGTAACCAGGCCACTATCTTCCTTGCCGGCCCGCCGCTGGTAAAAGCCGCGACCGGTGAAGTGGTGAGTGCCGAAGACCTCGGCGGTGCCGATGTGCACTGCAAGATCTCCGGCGTGGCCGACCACTATGCCGACAGCGATGAACATGCGCTGGCGCTCGCCCGACGCAGCGTGGCCAACCTCAACTGGCGCAAACAGGGCGAGTTGCTGCAACGCCCGCCCGTGGCGCCGTTGTACAGCAGCGAAGAGCTGTATGGCGTGATCCCGGCCGACGCCAAGCAGCCCTTTGATGTGCGCGAAGTGATCGCGCGCCTGGTGGATGGCTCGGTATTCGATGAGTTCAAGGCACTTTTTGGTACCACCCTGGTGTGCGGTTTTGCGCACCTGCACGGCTACCCGATTGCGATCCTGGCCAACAACGGGATTCTGTTTGCCGAGGCCGCGCAAAAAGGCGCGCACTTTATCGAACTGGCCTGCCAGCGCGGCATTCCGCTGTTGTTCCTGCAGAACATCACCGGCTTCATGGTCGGCCAGAAGTACGAAGCCGGCGGCATTGCCAAGCATGGCGCCAAGCTGGTCACCGCCGTGGCCTGCGCCAAGGTGCCGAAGTTCACGGTGATCATCGGCGGCAGCTTTGGGGCCGGCAACTACGGCATGTGTGGCCGCGCCTATGACCCGCGCTTCCTGTGGATGTGGCCGAACGCACGCATTGGTGTGATGGGCGCCGAACAGGCGGCCGGTGTGCTGGTGCAGGTCAAGCGCGAGCAGGCTGAGCGCGCCGGCGTGGGCTTTAGCGCTGAAGAAGAGGCGGCGATCAAGCAGCCGATCCTCGACCAGTACGAAACCCAGGGCCACCCCTACTATTCCAGCGCGCGCCTGTGGGACGACGGTGTGATCGACCCGTTGCAGACCCGCGACGTGCTGGCCCTGGCCTTGTCCGCCGCGCTGAACGCCCCCATCGAGCCGAGCCGCTTCGGCGTGTTCCGCATGTAAATGGAGCTGTACCCCATGAGCGATTTCAATACCCTGGAACTCATCACCGACCCCCGTGGCTTTGCCACGCTGTGGCTCAGTCGTGAAGCCAAGAACAACGCGTTCAATGCCCAGATGATCCGCGAACTGATCATCGCCCTCGACCAGGTGCAAGGCGATCCGTCCCTGCGCTTTTTGGTCCTGCGTGGGCGCGGCAAGCACTTCAGCGCCGGCGCCGACCTGGCCTGGATGCAGCAGTCGGCCGAGCTGGATTACCACACCAACCTGGACGACGCCCGCGAACTGGCAGAGCTGATGTACAACCTGGCCAAGCTGAAGATCCCTACCCTTGCGGTAGTGCAAGGCGCGGCCTACGGTGGCGCGCTGGGCTTGATCAGTTGCTGCGACATGGCGATTGGCGCGGATGACGCGCAGTTCTGCCTGTCGGAGGTCCGCATCGGCCTGGCGCCGGCGGTGATCAGCCCGTTCGTGGTGCAGGCCATCGGCGAACGCGCGGCGCGGCGCTATGCCCTGACCGCCGAGCGCTTTGGCGGCCAACGCGCGCGGGACATCGGTTTGCTGGCGGACAGTTATCCGCTTGGCGAGTTGGACGCTCAGGTCGAACAGTGGATCGCCAACCTGCTGCAGAACAGCCCGGCGGCCATGCGCGCCAGCAAGGACTTGCTGCGTGAAGTGGGCAACGGCGCCCTCACCCCGGCCCTGCGCCGCTACTGCGAAAACGCCATTGCGCGCATTCGGGTCAGCGCCGAGGGCCAGGAAGGCTTGCGCGCCTTCCTGCAAAAACGTCCACCGAGCTGGCAGCCCCAGGAGCCACGTTCATGAGCACATTGACGACCCTGCTGGTGGCCAACCGTGGCGAGATTGCCTGCCGGGTGATGCGCACCGCCAAGGCCATGGGCCTGACCACCGTGGCGGTGCACAGCGCCACCGACCGCGATGCGCGTCACAGTCGCGAGGCTGATATTCGTGTCGACCTGGGCGGCAGCAAAGCCACTGACAGCTACCTGCAAATCGACAAACTGATCGCCGCCGCCCAGGCCAGTGGCGCCCAGGCGATTCACCCAGGCTATGGTTTTTTGTCCGAGAACGCCGGCTTTGCCCGCGCGATTGAAGCAGCCGGGCTGATCTTCCTCGGCCCGCCCGCCTCGGCGATTGATGCCATGGGCAGCAAATCGGCCGCCAAGGCACTGATGGAAACCGCGGGCGTCCCCCTGGTGCCCGGTTATCACGGCGAAGCCCAAGACCTGGAAACCTTCCGCGCCGCCTGTGAGCGCATCGGCTACCCCGTGCTACTCAAGGCCACGGCCGGTGGCGGCGGCAAAGGCATGAAAGTGGTCGAGGACGTCAGCCAATTGGCCGAAGCCCTCGCGTCGGCCCAGCGTGAAGCACTGTCGTCCTTCGGCAATGGGCAGATGCTGGTGGAAAAGTACCTGCTCAAGCCGCGTCACGTGGAGATCCAGGTGTTTGCCGACAGGCACGGGCACTGCCTGTACCTCAATGAACGGGACTGCTCGATCCAGCGTCGCCACCAAAAAGTCGTCGAGGAAGCACCGGCGCCGGGCTTGAGTGTCGAACAGCGCAAGGCCATGGGCGAAGCTGCTGTGCGGGCTGCCCAGGCGATCGGTTATGTCGGTGCCGGTACGGTGGAGTTTTTGCTCGACGCACGCGGCGAATTCTTCTTCATGGAGATGAACACGCGGCTGCAGGTGGAGCACCCGGTGACCGAGGCGATCACCGGCCTGGACCTGGTGGCCTGGCAGATTCGTGTCGCCCAGGGCGAGGCGTTGCCGATCACCCAGGCGCAGGTGCCGCTGATTGGCCATGCGATAGAAGTGCGGCTGTATGCCGAGGACCCGGCCAATGATTTCCTGCCCGCCACCGGGCACCTGACGCTCTACCGCGAATCCGCATCGGGGCCGGGGCGGCGCGTGGACAGCGGGGTCGAACAAGGCGACAGCGTGTCGCCCTTCTACGACCCCATGCTCGGCAAGTTGATTGCCTGGGGCGAGGACCGTGAACAGGCGCGACTGCGCTTGCTGGGCATGCTGGATGAGTTTGCCATTGGCGGGCTCAAGACCAACCTGGGCTTTTTGCGGCGCATTATCGGGCACCCGGCGTTTGCGGCGGCCGAGCTGGATACCGGGTTTATCCCGCGCTATCAGGATGAGTTGCTGCCGGCGCCTGGGGAACTGAGTGATGAATTCTGGCAGGCGGCGGGCTCGGCCTTTATTCAGAGCCTGCCGTCGGGTGAGGGACCGTGGGCGGATAAGCGCGGGTTTCGTGCCGGGCTGCCTGCCGAGGTTTCACTGCATTTGAGCTGCAATGGCCAGGATCGGCTGGTCACACTGGCCGCAGAGCCGCCAGAGTTGCGCGGCGAACAGTTGCTGATCGAACATCAGGGCGTGCGTCGCAGCCATCTGGCGGTACGGCACGACCGCACGGTGTACCTGCGTTGGGACGGCGAAATGCAGGGCGTGACGCTGTTCGACCCGATCGCCGCGGTCGAGGCCGGCCAGTCTCACCAAGGCGGCCTGACAGCACCCATGAACGGCAGCATCGTGCGCGTACTGGTGGAGCTGGGCCAGCACGTCGAGGCCGGTACGCAACTGGTGGTGCTGGAAGCCATGAAAATGGAACACAGCATCCGCGCGCCCCAGGCCGGGGTGGTCAAGGCCCTGTTCTGCCAGGAGGGCGAAATGGTTGCAGAAGGTTGCGCGCTGGTGGAGCTTGAAACAGCAGGTTAAAACTTCGCCGTGGCCTGCACGACGACGCCGAGAAGACGGCAATCTTCGGTCAACAACTGTTTGGGATAGGTGGGGTTGAGCGGTACCAGGTAAAGCTGGCCGCTCTCCTCCAACAACTGGCGGAAGGTGGCCTGGGGGCTCCCGGCCCATTGGGCGACCACCAGTTTGCCGGGCTCGGCGGCAATGGCCGGGTCGACCAGGATCATCATCCCCGCACTGACGCTCAGGCCTTTGGGCGCGGTCATGGCATCACCTGTGACCGGCAGCCAGAACGCCTCACCCTGGGCATGATAATCGCTCAATTCGAAACGGGCCGCGCCATAAGCCGCCCGCGCTTCGCGGACCTCGCACAGCTCTCTCCAATTGCTGACGGGGTAGCGGAAATACGGGTTGTAGTTTTTCTCTGGGGGCGCCTCAGCGACTCGCTCGCGAATATCCAGGGCGACTTCCAGGTACCCCAGCCCCAATGCCGCCAATACCCGATTCATGTCCACCAGGCTCGGCGCGCGGCGCTTGTTGAGCCAATGGCCCACGCCGCCCTGGGACATGCCCAGGCGCTCTGCCAGTTCACCTTGCGTGACCTTGCGGTCTTCCATGTTGGCCTTGACCAACGCGATCCAGTTATCCATGGGCGCTGACAATACGTCACGCAGTTTCCAGGGCAATAAACAGTTTGTAGTAATCCATAAAACGACATAAATACGATACGTACTATTATCGGGCATAAGGTTTTCGACACCCACCCAGAGTACCGCCCCTTATGACGACAAGCCCGTACCTCCTGCCCGAACTCCCCGAAGACACAGAGCTGCACGACCTGCGCAGCAGCGGCGCCGCCCAGCGCGCATTGGACTTTTACTTGAAAGAAGATATGTCGGCATCCATGCCTGACGACGCACTGTTTGCCATCAAGCCAGGCATCAGCCAGGAAGAAGCCCTGGTGCACGCCTCGGACCTGTTGCGCAGTGCCGCCGCCACAGCCTATGAATCTGCGAGCAGCCATCAGGGCTATCAGCGCGACCTGGCGTTTTCAGTGGTGTATTTGATTGATATGGCGAAGGCGATGGTGGAGCGGTCGTTGCGAGCGCCCGAGGCTCAAGCGAACGGATAACAGGCGCGAAGAAAAAATATTTCTATCCAGGGGATAAAAACATTTGACTTGCAAATGATAATGATTATTATTGGACCTAGCTGATCGCGAGATCAGTCGATAGACCAAGGGACCTTAGGTCGGACTCTTGGAATATCTCCTCATCAGGCTAATCACGGTTTTTGACCCGGCTCTTTGGCCGGGTCTTTTTTTTGCCAGTTTTCCTGGCATGGCTTCAGGCTAATGAAGACTGTGTGTTGCTCGATGGCGCGCATGGTAGCAAAAGACCATCGCCAAAAGAAAGCCAGTCGAACGCGCTAGCGCAGATCTTTGCGAAATAGCGCTTGAGAATCAATCTCATAGATTCTAAGCTGCTGCGGCGTCACGGATGACGCCCCCCTCCCCCCTGCAACAATTTTGCATCCAGCCTTTACCAGACTCCTGTGTAATATGGCCGCCACAACACTCATATTCAGGCACCCAGACTATGACCGTGGCCTTGACCTCCATCAAAATCAGCTCCGACTTCGACAGTGGCAATATCCAGGTACTGGATGCCCACGATGCCTATCAGTTATTGCTGGCAATCAAACCCGACACACGCAGCCAACACTACCAATGGTTCCACTTCAAGGCCGAAGGCATGCACGTGGGCCACACTCACACCTTCCGCCTGAGCAACGCGGGCAAGTCTTCCTACCCGCACGCGTGGAGCGGTTACAACGCCGTGGCGTCCTACGACCACATCAACTGGTTCCGGGTGCCTTCGCGCTTTGATGGGGAAATCCTGCATATCAGCCTGGAAACCCGCGAGAAGCATGCGTGGTTAGCTTATTTCGAACCCTACAGCCGTGAGCGTCACGACTGGCTGATCGAGCAGGCCCTGAGTCGCGCCGGCACGCAGTTACTGGCCACCGGCAAGAGTGCCGAGGGGCGTGACATCCAGTTGCTGCGTCGCGGCAAAGGCGGTGAAGGCCGCCGCAAGATCTGGATCATCGCCCAACAGCATCCTGGCGAGCACATGGCCGAATGGTTCATGGAGGGCATCATCGAACGCCTGCAACAGGACGGTGATGCCGAGCTGAAAAAGCTGCTGAAAGTCGCCGACCTGTACCTGGTGCCCAACATGAACCCGGACGGGGCGTTCCATGGCCACTTGCGCACCAACGCCATGGGCCAAGACCTCAACCGTGCCTGGCAGAGCGCCAGCCAGGAGATCAGCCCGGAAGTGTGGTTCGTCCAACAACAGATGGAAACGTACGGCGTGGACCTGTTCCTCGATATCCACGGTGACGAGGAAATCCCCTACGTCTTCACCGCCGGCTGCGAAGGCAACCCCGGCTACACCCCGCGCATCGAGGCATTGGAAAAACACTTCCGCAGCCACTTGAGCGGCCTGACCCGCGACTTCCAGACCACTTACGGCTATACCCGCGACCTACCGGGCGAAGCCAACATGACCCTGGCGTGCAACGCTGTTGGCCAGCAATACGACTGCCTGTCCCTGACCCTGGAAATGCCCTTCAAGGACAACGACGACGCGCCCAACCTGAAAACCGGCTGGTCCGGTGAGCGTTCCAAGCAGCTGGGCAAAGACGTACTGAGCACCGTCGCCGACATCGTGACCACCCTGCGCTAACGCCTTGTTGGAGCCGGCTTGCCGGCGATGAGGCCCTTGATGATGCAGACATTTCAAGGACGCCATCGCCGGCAAGCCGGCTCCTGCACCGTCAGCGCTTACTGCCGGTCATGCTTTGCAATACGCCATCGCGCCGGATCAACCCATGGAACAACGCCGCTGCCAGGTGCAACAGCACCGTCAGGAACAGCAGGTAGGCCAAAAACCCATGGGCCTTGCGCAACACCGCGAACAACGGCGCGTTCGCGCCTACCAACGCTGGCAATTGCACCGAACTGCTGAGCATCACCGGGTCGCCCGCCGCTGAAATCATCGCCCAGCCCAGCAACGGCAACACCAGCATCAAGGCATACAGCACCACATGGGAGGCCTTGGCCGCCAACACTTGCCACAACGGCAAGTCAGCCGGCAACGGCGGTTGGCGCGTGGAGAAGCGCACCACCAACCGTACGATCACCAACGCCAGGATCGCGATCCCCAGCGGCTTGTGCAGGTGGATCAACCACTCATGCCGCTCCGACACAGAAGCCGCCAGGCCCGCGCCGATAAACAGCATGGCGATGACCATCAGCGCCATCAGCCAGTGCAACAGACGCGCCAGCGGCGCGAAGAACCGTGGTTGGGAATTCATGGCTTCGACTCCTGAGGGGCGCTGTGCAACGGGCTGACTTCACCGGCGCGGCGCAGGTACGAACTGGCATAGGCCGCCGAACGTGCCGCCAGCAAGGGATCATTGGAGGCTTCGATGCCACTGGGCAGAATCAGCGGGTCAAAGTTGATATCACGGCAATCACCGTCCGCTTGCGGCTGACTGCTTTGCAGCACCAGGGTGCCGGCGTTGATGACCTTATGCTCGCCGGTCCAGGCCTTGCTCGCATCGTCCAGCGGGTCCCCAGGGTTGGCCAGGGTCATGTTCAACTGCCAGCGCAACGGCCCTGCCGCCAGGCGCTGCACCAAGTCTTTTTCGAGGAAGTCACTCCCGGCCGGTGCAACATCGCCCGCCGCATCCTGAAGCTGCGGTACCACACCCCAACGCACTGCCTGACGCTTGCCATCGGCACCCACCAAGTAAAACGCGTTGATACCGTTGTAGGTTTCAGTCGCATAACTGGCCGATGGCTTGGCGGTCTTGACCCACGCCAGAAACGGCGCGGTCTCGGGATGAGCGGCAAAGAACGCCGGCATGCTCGCCGGGTTCGGTTTGCCAGTGGCCGGCTCCGGTGTACCGGCCTTGAGCATCTGGTAGAACGCTTCAGGCGTACCCACCGGGAACACCGGCATGCTGTTCATGCCCGTACGCCACTGCTGGCCGTTGGCCTGGGTGAATTGCACGGCAAAACTGCGGATCGGCACACTGCTGTCGGGCGCATAGGGGTTGCCGCTGGGCAAGGCAAACCGGCCGACCAGCGGGGTCTTGGCCTCGCTGAACACCTGGGCGCTGGAGTAGGTACGGGCTTCGGGGCTGCTCTCGAAATACCCCGCGACACACACACCCTTGGCATGGTTACGTCGGAAGCCGGGGTGCACGCCATTGTTGGTTTCCAGGGCATTGACCAGGGTTTTAGGGCGCAGGCGCTGTGGGTCGAGGGTGCCATTGACGTAGGCAAATGCCCCCGCCACAACCGCAACCACGGCACCGATACCCGCCAGGCGCGCGATCAGGCTCGCAGTGCTCAACGGGGGACGGGGCGGTGATGAGTGATCTACCATGAAGGAACTCCAGGGCCAAAGGCCTTAGGGGTGAACATAAGGTCGGAGCATTAAGACGAACGCCGGTCGGCTCTATTCCCTGGCCTTGAATTTATTTTCAAGCAAGGGGAATAACCCTCAACGCCGCACGTCTCTCTAGTCCCAGCGTAGTGACCAGCCAGATTCCCATGCATGAACTCGACGAACAGTTACGTGAACTCATCCCCAGGCTGCGGCGCTTTGCCGTGTCCCTGACCCGTAACGCCAGCAGTGCGGACGATCTGGTGCAGTCGACCCTGGAACGGGGGATCATCAGTTGGGCCGACAAACGCATCGAAGGCGACTTGCGCGCCTGGCTGTTTTCAATCCTCTACCGCCAGTTCCTCGATGCCCACCGCCGCACCCGGCGCTATGCACGCATGCTGGAATTCTTTACCGGACGCGACGACGCGCAGCCGTCGGTGGAACGCACCGTGATCGCCCAGTCGACCCTGCAAGCCTTCGATCAACTCAACACCGAGCAGCGCGCACTGCTGCTATGGGTCTCGGTCGAAGGCTTGAGCTACAAGGAAGTCGCCGAGATCCTCGAAGTGCCCATCGGCACCGTGATGTCGCGCCTGTCACGGGCGCGCCAAGCCCTGCGCCAACTCAGTGATGGCGAAATTGCCAGCCCTTCCCTGCGGATACTCAAATGATCAGCCTGCCCCCCAGCGAACGCGATTTGCATGCCTACGTCGATCACCAACTGCTGGAGAGTGATCGCCGCATGCTTGAAACCTATCTGGCGGCCCACCCCGACGTCGCGGCCCAGGTCCATGCCTGGCAGCACGACGCACAATTGCTGCGCGCGGCGTTGGGCGGTGCCCTGCAACAGCCGCCCAACCCGGACCTGGACCCGGCATTGATTCGCCAGCGCATCAAGCGCCAGTCGCGCCGCCATTTCGCCACGGCAGCCGTGCTGCTGATCGCCGTCAGCCTTGGCGGTGTCGGTGGCTGGCACGCCCGTGAAGCCACCCAGCCCGCCCCATTGCCGATGGCCGATGCGATGCAGGCGTTCCGCTTGTTCGCCCAGGACGGCATCATTCCCGCCGATTATCAGGTTCAGGGCAGCGGCACAATGCAGGCCTGGCTCGATCGCTACTTCAACCAGGCCCATCGCTTGCCTGACTTGAGCGGTTCCGGGTTCACACCGGTCAGCGGGCGCCTGCTCACCACCGAGCAAGGCGCGGCGGCCATGGTGCTGTACGAAGATCCAAAAGGGCGGCGCATCAGTTTCTATATCCGGCCACCGGGACCGGAGAACGGCTTCCTGCCCCGTGGCAGCCGCAGTGCCGATGGCTTGCAGGCCCAATATTGGTCCGGCGCCGGCTACAACTATGCGGTGGTCAGCCCGGCAGACCAGCCCACTCCGGCGATGCTGAAGTTCTAGAAGCCCACGTCGAGTACCACGTTGTCGAGGTAGGTGCCGGCCGGCGGAGTGGTTTGATCGCTATAGATCCTGGCGTTGTAGTTGAACACCTGGCTGCCTATACCCAGGCCATTGCCGGGGTTGACCTCGGCGGTGGAGCTGTCGCGACGCGCCGCCCCCACACTGCCCCAACGGGTGGTGCCGGCACTTTTGAAGATGTCGTAGGCCAGGTAGTTGCTGCCTGAGACCATCCGCCGCCGCCCGCCCGCGCTGACTGAATTCTGGCCGTCGCTCAGCCCTACGCTGTACGCACTGCCCTTGGTGCAGGAAATGCTCGCCTGCCCGGTCACCGTGGTGAAACCACTGATCACCGGGGCGCTGCCGAAACTGATATTGGGTGCAGTAATCTGGCAGTCATTGGTGACGGTCATGCTCACCGTCAAAGCAGCCGTACCGCTGCCGATGTCGCGGCCCAGGCAGATACCGCCAATGCCAACCCCCGAGCAGTAGTTCCAGTTCCAGGCAATGTTCAAGGTTTCGGTGTACAAGCCGGCGGCGACGTTGCTGCCGGTGATGCTGCTCACGTACAGCGGCACCGTTTTAGCGCCAGGCCCCGCGATCAACCCGATGCTCTGGGCGATGCCCCCCGCCCCGCCAAAATCGAATTGCGCCCCACGGGTTATCGGAAAGCTGGTGCTGTTGTTGGCGTAGATCGTATAGCCGATGACGTCACCGGTAGGCCCGACCATGCCGGTCTTGGAGGAGGTGATCGTCGCGTAGAAATGGTCGGAGGACACCAGCAGCGAGATCAATGCCGAGGTGCAGCTCAAACCTGAGTTGGCTGTCGACGTGGCCTGCGCCGCCGTGCGTACCGTCATCGAGCTGATCGACCCGAAGCTCGCCGGCAGCGTGGTTACCACCGAACACGCTGCCATGGCCTGGCCCGACAACACTAAACCTACGACAGACAGCCACCCCAGTCCCCTCATTGGCACACCAACGGCCCGATCAGCGGCACGCCTTGTTGCTGCTCGTCCATGTCGAACCGCGCCTGGCACGTACGCCCCTCACCCAACGTGACCTGCAAGGTGTTATGCGCCGAGAGGTTTTCCAGGTAAACCAGGCCATCCCAGCCGACCACCGCCTGCTGGTTGCTTTGCTCGTGCACCACCAGGCTGCCCAGGGGCAGTTCCTGATGCTGGGTGTCCACCAGGGTGACGCTGGCCGCGAGCACCCGGCGCAGCGGGAACTCCAGTAGGTAGCCGCTGCCACGGCGCACCGACACACGCTGCTCCACATTCGGGCTCTGCACGTTGAGCGGCAGGTTCAGCGGATCGATTTCATATTTGCCGCGGTAGTACGCGCTGCTCCACGGCACCAGCAGGTGGCCGTTGCGGTCGGTTTCGCCCACCAGTTGGTTCTCGTAGCGCACCGGGATCCCGGCGAAACCCTGGGTACTCACCACCACAAAGGCATCATTGATCCGGTTGGCGGCAAAGGTGTCACCGCCCATCCACACCAGCGAGCCGCTGGCATCCGCCCAGCGGGTCTGGGCATCGCTGCTGCCGTACACGCCGGCCTGCAACTGCACCGACTGCAAGCGCCAGGTCAGGTCGGCCTGCCGGTACGTCGCGCCATCGCCCTGGGCATAACCGAGGTTGTAGCCCACCCCGCCCTCGCTGGGCACCGCGCTGCTGTAATTGAGGCGCTGGCGACTGGCGCCGTCCTTGCTGCGCTCGGTGCTCAAGGCCAGGCTGCCGTTGAGGTCGAACGGAATCACCCACTGCGCCTGCATCGCCCAGTTGCTGTCGCCGATCTCGCGGTTGGCCGACAGGTAGAAACTGGTGTTGCGCCACAGCGGTTTACTCCAGCTCAGGTTGAGCAGGCGCGTGCGCGAATCGTCCGCCGCCTGCACGTCGAAATAGCCCATGCCCAGGCTGCCGAAGCGCTCGAGGTTGAGGCTCAGCGTTACCTGTTCGCTGCGCTTGCTGAGGCTGGCGTAAGGGGTGTCGACCAGGGTCAGGTCGGCGTACTCGTCGCGTCGCTCGACTCGTTGGTACGAGAGGCTGTAGCGCGTGCTGTTGTACTGATACCCCAGGCTCAGTTGCTGGCCGGTGCGTCCTTCGAACTGGCTTTGGCTGACAGCCGTGTTGAGCACGCCGAAGTTGCCCAGCCGCAGGTTGCCGCCCAGGCCGCCCAGGGTCAGGTCACTGGAGGCCTCGACATGGCTCTCCAGGGTCAGGTTGTCGGAATAACCATAACGAAAGGTGCCGCTGGCCACGCCAGGGCCATAGGCGAAATCCTTCAGGGTGTATTCCCGGCGCAAGGAGCCGGCGGCCACCGAGAAATCCGTCAGGCCTTTTTGCAACAACGTGCTGGTCACGTAGAACGGTACGGTGGTCGACACTTGGCGACCGAGGGCGTCGGTCGTCACCACCACCGCTTCGCCGGCGCCGTTGATAAACGGCACGTTGGTCAGGGTGTACGGCCCCGGTTGCAGCAGCGCGCTGTCAGATTTGTAGCCGTTGATAAACAGGTCCACCGACGACGGCACCGCGGCCTCACCGGCAAATTGCGGCAGGGGGTAAGTCACCAGGTCCGGGCGCACCGCGAAGTCCCGCGAGAACTGCACGCCGCCCAGGCGCACCGAACTGCTCCAGGGCAGGGCGCCGCTGATCACGTCACCGGCTTCGTAGGTCAGCAGCCGCTCATCATCAGAGAACCGCCAGGTAGTGTCGTAGCGCCGGTAACCGTTGTTGAACGTACTGCTGCTGACGCCATCGGCCAAGGTCTGGCGGTACTGGCCGCTATTGGACAAAGTGCCCCAGTTGTCGAACAGCCGCACTTCGTTCCAGGCGGCGAGGTAGCTGCCGCCTTCGTCGGTGTCGTTGAAATACAGGTCATAGTTGAGCAAGGCGCCGAAGCTGCTCATCGCCTGGGTGCGCGGGTAAGTGTTGCGGTTGCCGATAAATTGTTCCTTCAGCCACGACGGCGGCACATCCAGCAGCAGGCGCTGGCCGTTGCTGTCGTAATCGCTGTGCAGGCCGGGGATCTTGTCCAGCGCCACGCTGCCGCTCAATTCGCCGGGCAGCTTCATGCCCACGTCCTGCAGTGCGCTGGCCGGCACATAGAGTTGCCCGGCCCGCTGATCGACCGCGATGACGCGGCCGGTGTCCATCTGGTTGACCACCAGCTCCAGAAACAACTGTGCATCGGCGACAGCCTCCATACTGCTCGGGGGCGGTGGCAGGTCGCCAGCCACGCCCGGAAGCGCAATCATTGCGCCGCCCAGCCCGCCTACCACCGACAGCCATAGACTGCGAGCCCGACCACGACTCACCATGGCGTTGTGTCCTTCAATGGACATCTCCATCCGTTTAAAACCCGGGGCCTCCCAGCCCCGCTACACTGCCGTTACCGCTTCGGCGCAAGGTTCTCCAGCTGTTGCGCACCGTTGATCCTGACCTGCAACGGCTGGTCGGCCGACAGCCCGTCCGGCACCGGCCAGCGCATGGTCGCGCCGGGCAATACATAGCCCAGCAGGCCGTCCACCAGGGGCCGGGTCTGCCCACCCTGTTTGAACGAAGCATCGGTAAGGCGCGCATGCACGGCGCCCTGGTTGCGCACTTCGAGGTATTGGCGCCCCGCCACTGTGACTTTCTGCCAGCTCAACTCCGGTTTGCCGGCGCCCTTGGGATCGCGCTGGCGCGTGCTGTCTTCCTTGCTCCACAGGCCTGCGCCGTAGGCAAACAGCGGCACCGAATAACGCATCTGAAAGCGGATCGCCGCTGCGGTGTTCTTGCCTTCCGGCGGCGTGGGCACCTGCAGGGGTGAAGGGATTTCATCGATGATGATGCGGTAGGCCAACTCTTGCCCCGGTGGTACTTCGCGGGTGCGGGTCAGGCGTACCAGTTGCTTTTGCCCCGGCTCGATTCGCGCCACGGGCGGGCTGCCGATCACATCGCGCTGGTTCTGGTACTGCTCGTCAAAGCCGCTCTGGCTCCAGGCGAACACGCGAATCTGCAGGCTTGCAGTCTCGGTCCCGCGGTTTTCCAGCCACAGCGCGCTGGCCTGTTGATCGGCCTCCAGCACCGGGTCGATGGGCCAGATCAGCACCGAGCTGGCCGCCTGCACAAGCCCTGCCGTGCACACCGCACTCAAGGCAATACCCGCGGCCCACAGCCGCCGGGAAGGTGAACGCATAACCCCACTCCTTATACCGATAGCCTTACCACGTCAGCTGCACCTGCAGCGTGTCGCTGTATGTCCCCCCAGGCTGATTGCCCGGCAATTGCACCCGCCCGTAGATCGGCAGGCTGATGTTGTTCGCGTCGCTGTAGGCCACGTTGACGCTCTGGCCGATCCCCAGGCTCTGGCTGAACGCCGCATCCCGAAACAACTGGTAAGCCACCCGCGCGCTACCACTGTTGAGCTGCAAATTGCGCCCGGTGCTGCTGTGCTGCCCGCCATCGACGCTCATGCTCAGCGTCACCCCCGGTGTGCATTGCAAGGTGACGCCCCCCGTCAGCGCAGCCGTGACCGTGCCTGTCGCCAGTGCCGAGTAACTGCCGTAGGTCAGCGCACCGTAATTGGCGCCGCCGCCCACGATCAGGCAGCCGGGGGTAATGGTCGCGCTCACCTGGAAGCTCTGGCTGGTCACCGCCGACAATGGCAGCGGCAACGCCAGCCCACAGGCCAGCAAGGCTCTGAGCCACATCGCTAGAACGTCAGTTCCACGGCCACGGTGTCGGTGTAGGTGCCTGCCGGCAGCCCTGCCTTGCCCACCGCCCGACCGTAGAGGTTGACGGTCTGCGCCACGCCGGTACTGGTGGCGAGGGTAATCACACCGTCGATCGCCAGCAGCGCGGAGTGGCCGCTGTCGGTATAGAAGTCGTAGGGCACGAAGTTACCCGCACCGTCAGCCAATGCGCGGCTGCCTCCCGGTGATGCGCCGTCATGAGCACCGGCGCGTACCTTGACCGCTGGCGTGGTGCCACTGGAGCACAGGATCGACAACGCCCCACCGGTGCCGGTACCGCCCAACAACTGGGCATCGGCATTGGTGAACAGGCTGTTGGTGGTACCAAAATTCAAGGAGCCGAAGTTCAGGCCAGTGGCCGCCCCGGAGCCATTGACCTGGCAACTGGCAATCAACGTCAGGCTGGAGGTGATCTGCCCCGTCACCGTGGTTGCCGCGTTGAGGCTGGAGGCCATTGCCAGGCCCAGCGCACAGACGCCTAATCGCGAAACAAGTACATGCATGGTTTTCATCCTCTTGAGTTACCAGTCCAGTGTCACCGTCAACGTGTCGGTGTAGATCCCTGCCGGTAAGGCACTGGTATTTGCCACCACGGAGCCAAACACCGGGATCGGTATCTGGGTGCCCTTGGCCACGACAAAATTGCGTTGCTGCCCGATGCTGTAGGTGCTGCGCCCCTGCGGGTCGGCGGACAGTCGATAAGGAATCATCTGGCGCCCATTGCTCAGGCGCCGGGTGGTGCCGTCGCCGTTGGTGCCACCGTCGATGGTCACGGTGAAGCTCGAGACCGAGGGGTTGCACGACACCGCCAACGGCGCCTTGTCGCCATCGGTGATGCCGGCGCCCAACGGGTTGCCCCAGGTCGGGCCCTGGCTGCCGAAGTCGAGCATGGCCGTGCCGCCCGTGGGGTTGACCGGCGCACTCTCGACGCCTTTGCTCACCTCACAACTGGCGGTGATCACCAGCCGCGCCTGGATAAACCCGCTGGCGACAGCCGCCTGCGCGTCTTCTGCCAGCAACAGCAGGCCGCCCATGGCCACCAGGGCCAGACAGCGGCTTACCATGTCACCGTCACCTTGAGCAGGTCGGTGTAGCGGCCGACGGCGGGGATGTCCTTGAGCGGCTCAATGCGCCCGTAGAGCGGCAGGTCGACGAACCCAGCGTCCGGCACCCGGCCGCTGAGCGGCACATCCACCGGCAACGGCACGCGCCGCGCGGCGTCGGCATAGATGCGATAGGGAATGGGTTTGGTCGATGGGGTGGCGCTGAGGTAACGCACTTCGCCGGTGCCGCCATGCAGGCCGCCATCGACGCGTACCTGGTACGGCGTGTCGGGGTTGCACTCCAGGCGCGGCTGGCGCTGGCTGATCAACGCCGCACTCAGGGGCCCGGCCGGGTCATCCAGACGCGGGCCGCTGCCAAAATCCAATACGCCAAGTTGCTCGATGCCAGCGCTGCGGGTGGTCCCCACCAGCTGGCAGCCCCGCTGCACGTCGATACGCACCTCCACCTGGAGTTGTGCACCGTAAGCCGTGTTGCAGAACATCGCGCCCATGACTGCCAATACTGCTCGTCCCTTCACTGCCCCAAGTCCTTGTACAGGGGTGACTGCTGTGTAGGAGGTTAGACACTCAGCGAAAAACTGCCAGTCTGGACAGGATTACCTGCGTGACATGCTTTTTCGAGATAGCTGGCAGCGCCCTTCTCTATTGGTCAAAACGCGGCGAGCGCCCTAAAGTGAGCGACCACTGAAATACAGAGTGACTTGCATTGGCCGCGCTTTCCCTGATCCGTCGCCTGCTCGGCAAAAAGCCCGACACCCTCGACGCCTCGCCCATCCCCGCGTTCTTTCAGCAAAAGGCCGAGCAACAGGGTTACACCCTGAGCACCGGTCAAACCCGCGCCATTACCGCCTTGGCCCGGGAAACCCAACACCTGCTGGCCGGCCAACCCGCCCGCAGCCTGTACCTGCACGGGCCGGTGGGGCGCGGCAAAAGCTGGTTGCTGGACGGGTTTTTCCAGGCGTTGCCGATCGCCGAGAAGCAGCGCGTGCACTTCCATGACTTTTTCGCCCACCTGCATCGCGGCATGTTCACGCACCGTGCGCAGGACGATGCCCTGGCCGTGACCCTCGATGAACAGTTGGCAGACTGCCGGGTGCTGTGTTTCGACGAATTCCACGTCCACGATATCGGCGATGCCATGCTGATTACGCGGCTGTTCAAGGCCCTGTTCGAGCGCGGTGTGCTGGTGCTGGTGACATCCAACTATGCACCGCAAGGGCTGCTGCCCAACCCGCTGTACCACGAGCGCTTCAAGCCGGTGATCGACCTGATCAATGCGCGCATGGAGGTGCTGGAAGTCAGCTCGCCCCAGGACTTTCGCAGCCTGCCCCAAGCCCAAAGCGCGCAACGTTTTACCTGCGGTCAGTACGTGTGGCCGGGCACCCCGAGCCAGCGGGCGGCGCTCGACCTGCCCGCTGCGGACTGCCCGCCCCTCCCCCTGGCCGTCGGCCATCGAACGTTGATGTGTCGCCGCCATGAAGGACGCAGCGTCGCCTTCACCTTCAACGACCTGTGCGAACAACTGACGGCGGTGATGGACTACCTGCTGCTGTGCCAGGACTATGACCACTGGATCATCGACGGCCTGCCCCGACTGGCGGACTGCCCGATTGCCGTGCAGCAGCGTTTTATCAACCTGGTGGACGTGCTCTACGACCGCGACAAGCACCTGGTACTGATCGGCGAATTGCCGCTCGACGTTGCCTTGAGCGGCCAAGCCATCGACCTGGCGCGCACTGCCAGCCGTCTCGGACAATTGCAGCCGGCCAACGCGCAACACGCGCCCGACCCGGTATCATGAGCGCCATTTACGCCTTCTCGCCGAGTGACCGCGCCGTTCATGAATACCCTTGCCCAACTCAAGGCCGGCCAATTGGCCGGCATCACGCGCCTGGACCTGTCCTGCGGGCTGACCGAATTCCCCCGGGAAATTTTCGAGCTGGCCGACACCCTGGAAATCCTCAACCTCAGCGGCAATGCCCTGAGCAGCCTGCCGGACGACCTGCACCGCCTGCCGCACCTGCGCGTGCTGTTCTGCTCGGACAACCTCTTCACCGAGCTGCCAGCCAGCCTGGGCCAATGCGCCAAGCTGAGCATGATCGGCTTCAAGGCCAACCAGATCAGTCACGTGCCCGCCACCGCCCTGCCGCCGCTGTTGCGCTGGCTGATCCTGACCGATAACCGCATCAGTCAGTTGCCGAGCGAACTGGGTGAACGGCCGCTGCTGCAGAAACTGATGCTGGCCGGCAACCAACTGGACCACCTGCCGGAAAGCCTGGCCAACTGCCACAACCTTGAGTTGCTGCGCATCGCCTCCAACCGCTTTACACATTTGCCCGAGTGGCTGCTGGCGCTGCCCAGCCTGACGTGGCTGGCGTATGCCGGCAACCCGGTGGAAATGGCAGTGGAGGTGGCGGGCGATGACGCCACGCCAGATATTCCCTGGTCCGAATTGGAACTGGCCGAAGTCCTCGGCGAAGGCGCTTCCGGTGTCATCCGCAAAGCACTGTGGAAACCGTCAGGCAGACCTGTCGCCGTCAAACTGTATAAAGGCAGCATCACCAGCGACGGCTCGCCGCTGCACGAAATGCAGGCCTGCATTGCTGCTGGACTGCACCCCAACCTGATCAAGGTCGAGGGCCGCGTGGTCGGCCACCCTGACGACCAGGCCGCGTTGGTGATGGACCTGATCGACCCGAGCTACCGCAACCTCGCAGCCCTGCCGAGCCTGGCCTCGTGTACCCGCGACATCTACGAAGCGGGCACTCGCTTCAGCCTGGCGGTGGCGCTGCGCATGGCACGTGGGATCGCTTCGGTGGGCGCGCACCTGCACCGGCACGGCATCACCCATGGTGACCTGTACGGCCACAATATCCTGTGGAATGAAGCGGGCGATTGTCTGCTGGGGGATTTTGGCGCAGCGTCGTTTCATGCGATGGCGAACACGGTGGAAACCAGGGCGTTGCAGCGCATAGAAGTGCGGGCGTTCGGGATTTTGCTGGGGGAACTGCTGGAACGGGTTGAAGGACAGGTGAGCAGTGAATTAGTCGAGCTGCAAAAAAGATGCTGTCAGCGCGACGTGCTGGCACGGCCGAGCTTCAACGAAATAACACACATCCTGTAGGAGCCGGGCTTGCCGGCGATGGCGTCCTTGAAGCCACCATCGCCGGCAAGCCGGACTCCTACAAGGCATTGTCAGTCAGCACGTAAGCGTCAGCCAGCCAACCCGACAAACATATCCTGCACGTCATCGTGGTTGTCCAGGCCTTCGAGGAAGGCTTCGACTTCCGCCATCTGCTCATCGCTCAAACCGCTCACCGGGTTCTTCGAGAGATAGCCCAGCTTGGCCGACAGCACGGTGAAACCCTGCTCCGGCAAGGCCTTCTGCACGGCGTCGAGGTCGGTGGTCTCGGTGATGAACAGGGTGGTGCCCTCTTCTTCACCGTCTTCGAAATCCTGGGCACCGGCTTCGATAGCGGCCATTTCCGGATCGGCATCCGGGCTGTCCGGCGAGGCTTCGATCAGGCCGACGTGGTTAAAGTCCCAGGCCACGGAGCCGGAAGCACCGAGCTGGCCCTTGCGGAACGCCACGCGGATTTCCGCCACGGTACGGTTGATGTTGTCGGTCACGCACTCGACGATCAGCGGCACCTGGTGTGGGGCGAACCCTTCATAGGTCACGCGGTGGTATTGCACGGTTTCGCCGAGCAGACCGGCGCCTTTCTTGATGGCGCGGTCCAGGGTTTCCTTGGGCATCGAGGCTTTCTTGGCCTGTTCCACGACCAGACGCAGGTGAGCGTTGGTGGAGGTGTCCGCGCCGTTGCGGGCGGCGATGGTGATTTCTTTCACCAGCTTGCCGAAGATCTTGCCCTTGGCATTGGCTGCCGCTTCTTTATGTTTGACTTTCCACTGTGCGCCCATGACTCACTCTCTTTTCGTCCATCGCGCCGAAACGTCTACTGGCCGGCGCTTTGGGGGCAGAGTTTATAGCGCAAAAACACTCTAATCCACCAAAAAACCGGCCAGGCCTTCAGGTGCGCAGGGGGTTGATCGCCACACTGCGGTCCGGCACGAAGTCGCCCGCCTGGGCCAGTACCGCCGGTCTGGCGTTCCAGTAAGGCATCAGCACCAGGGCGGAAAACAATGCGGCGCCGGCAAACACAATAAAGACCGTCACGGTGTCAAAGTAACCCGGCAACAAGCCGCCGAGGATCGCGCCGACCGAACCACAGCCGTTGACGAAGCCAGCCGCCGTGGCGCCCGCCTTGGCGGTACCGAAGTCGATCGCGGCGGTGCTGCTGATCATCGAGTCCGGCCCGTACAGGGTCAGGCCCATCACGAACAGCAAGGCCATCACCAGCATCACGCTGCCGGTGTGCAACGCGCCCATGAACAACGCCAGGGCCACGGTCAGCGCCAGCAGGCTCAGCACACAGGCGGGCATGCGCCGGGCACCGAACAGTTTGTCGGAGGCCAGGCCGATCAGGATCGGCCCAAGCAGCCCGGCCAGCTCGAACGCCGTGGGCACAATCGCCGCCCCGACCTTGCCCACCGATGGCATTTGCTCATAGACGATCACTGGGCCCCACAACAGGATCGCGTAGCGCGCCGGTTTCAGCAGGAAATACGCCAGCCCCAGGGTCAGCACCGTGCGGTTGCGCAGGATGGCGCGCAGCGGCTCCAGCATGCTGATGCGTTTTTCGGCGGCAGCCTGCTCTGCGGTCAAGACGGGCTCCGGCTCTACCGCGGGCAAGCCCACATCCTGTGGTGTGTTGCGCTGGAAGATGAAGAACAGTACCGCCACCACGCCCACCACCGCCGCGCTGGAGATAAACGCTGCGTGCCAACTGCCGACCAACGTGTAGGCCCACCACCCGGCGAAGGGCGACGCCACCAGCCCACCAAACGCGTAGCACGAACTCCACAAACCCAATACCCGCCCGCGCTGCTGCGCCGGGAAGAAGCTACCGAGGTTCTTGCAGAGCCCTGACCAACCGGTGGACTGCGCCAGCCCCTGGATCAACATGCAGGTGACAAAGATCGGCAAGGTCGCAAACGTGCCCATCACCAACGCGGCCGCTGCCGAAATCAGCAAGCCGCCCAGCACCACCACCCGTGGCCCGAAGCGGTCGGCCAGCATGCCCCAGGTGAATTGCCCCACGGCGTACGCCGCCAGGTAAAGGCCATCGAGGTTGGCCATCATCATTTTGTCGAGGGGGAAACTCGGGTCGTCACCGATCCCCAGCTTTGCAACGGAAAATGCTTTGCGCGTGAAATAGAAGGCGGCGTAGGCCAGCCAGGTGATGGCAAAAATCTGCACGCGCCAACGCTTGATGCTACCCATAGGAATATTCATGGTGGTTCTGACCTCAGGTGTGAGTGTGCCGGCAGAATCGAAAACAAATGCCTGTTTTTTTATTGTTGAGCACTGCAATGCCTGGCCTTGTAGGGCGCGGCATTGGTCAGATGAGCCCTGTTTGCCAGGACCCATGGTCACCGCAGTTGTAGGACTCAACCTACAGCGACTGGGGCGTATCAAAGCAACGGCTGACTAATAGGTAAAATCGATTTATCGTATTTCAAATATAAGTTCAGCTTGTAAGAGGATCTGCGATGTCGGTTTCCCACGCCCAACTCAAAGCCTTTCATGCCGTGGCACTCCACGGCAGTTTCACCCAGGCCGCCGAGCGCCTGTTCCTCACCCAACCGGCGATTTCCGACCAGGTTCGCAAGCTCGAAGAACGCTTTGGCGTGCTGCTGTTTCATCGCAATAAACGCTCAGTGCGCCTGACCGACCTGGGCGAGCGGCTGCTGGCCATCACCCAGCGCCTGTTTGTGATCGAGGCCGAAGCCGAAGAGTTGCTACAAGACTCTCGCGCCTTGCAGACCGGCACCCTCACCCTGGCGGTGGATGCTCCCGTGCACTTGCTCCCGCAGATCGCACGTTTCTGCCAACGCTACCCAGGGATCAGCGTGAAGATCGAAACCGGTAACACCGACGAATCGCTGTTTCGCCTGTACAACTACCAGGCCGACCTGGCCCTGCTGGGGCGCGACGTCGACGACGAACGCCTGCTGTCTCTGCCCTTGCCCGACGGCCAGTTGCTGGCCTTTGTCGCACGCAACCACCCCTGGGCCGGACGAGCATCCATCTGCCTCGCGGACCTTGACGACACGCCGCTGGTATTGCGCGAAATTGGCTCCGTGACCCGTCAGACGCTGGAACAAGAGATGAACCAGGCCGGGCTGCGCATTCGCCCGGCGATCCAGGTCGACGGCCGTGAAGCGGCGCGCGAAGCGGTGGTGGTGGGGATTGGGGTGGGTGTGGTTTCTGCCGCGGAGTTCGGCGCCGACTCACGGGTGTATGCCATGCCGATCCGCGATTGCAGCCAGCGGATGAAAGAGACCCTGGTGTGCCTCAAGGAACAGAGTTCACGCCGGGTGGTGGCGACCTTTCTCGACATCGTGCGCGACAGCCTTCAACCCGGCGCCAGCTCAAAGAACGCCTGAATCAAGCGCAGCGACCGGCGCCGCTCCATGCAACCGAGCATATGCCGGTTTACCAGGCCCTCCCCCTGGATCGGCACCGCCTGCACCCGGGGGTCCTGGCTGACCTCCATGGACGAAACCACGCCAACGCCCAACTCGGCCGCAACGGCCTCGGTCACCGCCTCACGGCTGTCCAGCTCAAGCAACACCTTGGGTTGCACGCCGGTGGCGGCACAGGCGTCGTCGAAGGTGCGCCGGGTGATCGAGCTGGGTTCTCGCAGCACCATGATCACCGCATCCAATTGCGCCAGGCGAATCCCCTTGGGCTGCAGCGTCCAAGGGTGCGCGGCCGGCACCAACGCGCAGATCCGCGACTCGCTCAACGGTTGCAGGTGCAGGCCATTGCGCGGCTCCACTTCCGTGAGCACCGCCACATCCGCATGCTCGGACAACAACGCCGCCAGGGTTTCCTGGGCGTTGCCCAGGCGCAGGTTGACGGTGATGCCCGGGTAACGTGCGCGCAGGCTGGCGATCATCGGCATGACCAGGTGCGGCCCGTCCGCCGCGACTTCCAGGCGCCCGGTGAGCAACTGGCGGTTGGCCTCCAACAAGGTCTGTGCCTCGTCCACCAGGCCGAAGATCGCCCGGGTGATTGCCGCCAGGCGTGCGCCCTCTTCCGTCAGCTCGACCCGTCGCGCGGTGCGGCGCAGCAGCGGGATTTGGTAGTACTCCTCCAGTGCCTTGATGTGCCCGGTCACCGCCGGCTGGCTGATGAACAGCCGCGCGGCGGCACGGGTAAAACTGCCCTCACGGGCCACGGCATCGAATGCACGCAATTGGAACAGGTTCATAGCTATCGGCCTCACTGATAGCTCGCATAACAACAAACAATTTGATTGATAACAAGCCAAACTGCAATTTAAGCGCCGTAGCTTCAACCCCCGATGCCTTGCGAGGACTTGAGATGACCACTGCCGCGCCCATCCTGCTGACCCCCGGTCCCCTGACCACCTCCGCCCGTACCCGCCAGGCCATGATGGTGGATTGGGGTTCATGGGATGACCGTTTCAACCAGCTCACTGCCAGCGTGTGCGAGCAATTGCTGGCGATCCTTCACGGCGAGGGCAGCCACCACTGTGTGCCCCTGCAAGGCAGCGGCACCTTCGCGGTGGAAGCGGCCATTGGCACCCTGGTCCAGCGTGACGGCAAAGTACTGGTGCTGATCAACGGCGCCTACGGCAAGCGCCTGGCGAAAATCTGTGAAGTCCTGGGCCGCGATTTCAGCACCTTTGAAACCGCCGAGGACGAACCCACCACCGCCGCCGATGTGGACCGCCTGCTGCAGGCCGACAAGGCCATCACCCACGTGGCGCTGATCCACTGCGAAACCAGCACCGGCATTCTCAACCCTCTGCCGGACATCGCCCAGGTGGTTAAAAGCCACGGTAAACGCCTGATCATCGACGCCATGAGTTCGTTCGGCGCGCTGCCCATCGACGCCCGCGAAGTGCCGTTCGACGCGCTGATCGCTGCCTCCGGCAAATGCCTGGAAGGCGTACCGGGCATGGGCTTCGTCTTTGCCGACAAGCAGGCATTGGCTGCCGCCCAAGGTCACTGCCATTCCCTGGCGATGGACCTGTTCGACCAACACAGCTACATGGCCAAGACCGGCCAATGGCGGTTCACACCGCCGACCCACGTGGTGGCGGCCCTGCACGAGGCGCTGCTGCAATACCAGGAAGAAGGCGGCTTGCCCGCGCGTCATAAACGCTACGCCAGCAACTGCCAGGCGCTGCTCGACGGCATGGGCGAACTGGGCCTGCGCAGCTTCCTGCCAGCAGATATCCAGGCCCCGATTATCGTCACCTTCCACGCGCCCCAAGACCCGCGCTACCAGTTCAAGGACTTCTACGAACGGGTCAAGGCCAAGGGTTTCATCCTGTACCCGGGCAAGTTGACCCAGGTGGAAACCTTCCGCGTGGGCTGCATCGGCCATGTCGACGCGACAGGGATGCGGGCGGCGGTCAAGGCGATAGCCGACGTGCTGCAAGAAATGGAAGTACTCGAGATTTGACTCCCCCGTGTAGGCGCTGGCTTGCCGGCTCCTACAGTGCCCCTATGACCCACAGGATTTGTAACCATGAACTATCAAAACCCCAACACCCTCCAGGCCGTGATCCTCGACTGGGCCGGCACCGTGGTCGACTTCGGCTCGTTCGCCCCCACGCAAATCTTTGTCGAGGCCTTTGCCGAGTTCGACGTGCAAGTGTCCATCGAAGAAGCCCGTGGCCCGATGGGCATGGGCAAGTGGGACCATATCCGTACCCTCTGCGACCAACCGCAAGTCGCCGAACGCTACCGCAAGGCCTTCGGCCGCACGCCCACCGACGATGACGTGACCGCCATCTACCAGCGCTTCATGCCGTTGCAGATCGAGAAGATCGCCGAACACTCGGCCCTGATTCCTGGCGCCCTCGACGTCATCGCCCGGCTGCGCGTGCAAGGCATCAAGATCGGCTCCTGCTCCGGCTACCCCAAGCAAGTGATGGACAAAGTCGTCGCCCTGGCCGCCACCAATGGCTATATCGCCGACCACGTGGTCGCCACCGACGAAGTACCCAACGGTCGCCCCTGGCCTGCCCAGGCCCTGGCCAACGTGATCGCGCTGGGCATCGATGACGTGGCGGCGTGCGTGAAGGTCGATGACACGGTGCCGGGCATTCTCGAAGGGCGCCGTGCCGGGATGTGGACCGTGGCCTTGACCTGCTCCGGCAATGCCTTGGGCCTGACGTATGAACAGTTCCGCGCCCTGGACAGCACCATCCTGGACCGCGAGCGCAAGCGTATCGAGGCCATGTTCGAAGGCTCGCGCCCGCATTACTTGATCGACACCCTCAACGACCTGCCCGCCGTCATCACCGACATCAACGCGCGCCTGGCCCGTGGGGAAATGCCGCAAAGCCACTGATAGAGGTCAACACAACGGCATTTACGCCAGGCAAAGCGCTCAAAACCGGCATACAGTTAAAGGACTCCATCGCCAAAGAATGGAGGTTTGCCCTGATGAGTGAGGAACCCAGCAATGCCGTGGAAAAACTCCGATACGCGCTACAGCACCATGTCGATCGCGTTGCACTGGTTGATGGTGGTGCTGCTGGCGGTGGTCTACGCCTGCATTGAGTTACGCGGCCAGTTCCCCAAAGGCAGCGGTGCGCGCACATTGATCGTCGAGATGCACTTTATGTTCGGCCTCACCGTGTTTGTGCTGGTGTGGCTGCGGTTGTTCGCACGCAGCCTGGGGGTGGCACCGAAGATCGTACCGGCGCCGCCGCAATGGCAAAGCCTTTTGGCGACCCTGATGCACTTCGCACTCTACGCGTTGATGATCGGCATGCCGATTGCCGGTTGGCTGATCGTCAGTGCCGAGGGCCATTCGGTGATGTTCTACGGGATGGAATTGCCGCCGTTGATCGGTGAGAACAAGGACCTGGCCAAGCAGATCGAAGGCTGGCATGTGTGGTTCGGCGAGGTCGGTTATTGGCTGATCGGGCTGCATGCACTGGCGGGGATTGCCCATCACTACATCCTGCGGGACAACACGGCGTTGCGCATGATGCCGGGGGGGAGCAGGCTTGCTCGCGAAGGCGGCGGGCCAGCCACCAAATCTGCTGAATGATAGACAGCATTCGCGGGCAAGCCTGCTCCCACAGGGGGTATTCGTTAAACTTCAAACCCTCGGCGGCCTTGGAGGCCGCCGGTGTGGACGAACACCAGGCGAGTACCGGGTGCGAAGCGCCCGGCCTCGATCTGCATCTTCAAGGCCAGTAACGCCTTGCCGGTGTAGAGCGGCTCCAAGGGCAGCGCGCAAGCCCGTTCCGTGGCGTCGATGAAGTCGAGCAGCACCGGGTCGACTTTGGCGAAGCCACCTCGGCTGGCGTCCAGCAGCTCATAGCCGCCCTGCACGAGGGCGTCGACGTTCTGTGCCGCGCCGTGGTCATCCGGCACCGCCATGGCGCCGTACACCCGGTGCGCGCCCGCCTCTGCCAGCACCAACCCCGCCAAGGTGGTCCCCGTACCCGCCGCCAACCACCACGCGTCGTAATCCGCCCAGCCCACGCGGTGTAACTGCGCACGCACCTGCTCGACCAGCACCGCACACCCCAAGGCACCCGCACGGCCTCCGCCGCCTTCGGGCACGGGGTGCAGGTCGGGATACTGCTCGCGCCATGGCAGCCAGAAACCCGGTTCATGCCGCGCGCGATAGCCGCCATAGCCCAGCCAATGCAGTTGCATGCCGAAGGCTTTCAGGTCTTGGATTGTGGGGTTGTCTTGAGGATGACCACGCAGCAGGCCCACCGTGGGAAAACCGAAACGCTTCCCCGCTGCCGCCAGCGCATGTAGATGGTTGGAGTAGGCACCGCCCAGGCTGATGATGCCGCGCGCATCTTGCGCCTGCGCCAAGTGCCCGGTGAGCTTGAACCACTTGTTGCCGCTGATCAGCAGGTCAATGCGGTCCAGGCGCAACACGGCCAACTCGACGCCGTTGAGCCATTCCAACCGCAAAGGTTCAAGCGGTGCGTGGGGAAGCCAATCGAAGGGACCCATCGGGAGGGATCTGCATGAAAAACGGGGCGGTAGTCTAACACCGCCCCGTCCGGGGTCTTACAACTCGGCCGCGAGTCGCGAGCCTTGGTTGATCGCGCGCTTGGCGTCCAGCTCGGCCGCCACATCGGCGCCGCCGATCAGGTGCACCTTCTGGCCGGCCGCGACCAGGCCATCCTGCAGTTCGCGCAGCGGGTCCTGGCCGGCGCAGATGATGATGTTGTCCACCGCCAGCACCTGGGGCTCGCCCTCGGCGCCAATGCGGATATGCAGGCCTTCATCGTCGATCTTCAGGTACTCGACGCTGTTGAGCATCTGCACCTGCTTGTTCTTCAGGCCGGTACGGTGGATCCAGCCGGTGGTCTTGCCCAGGCCATCGCCGACTTTGGAGGTCTTGCGCTGCAGCAGGAACACTTCACGCGCCGGTGCATGGGGTTGCGGTTTGATCCCAGCCACACCGCCACGGGCTTGCAACTGGGTGTCGATGCCCCACTCCTTCCAGAACGCTTCGCGGTCCAGGCTGGTGGAAACCCCCTGGTGCACAAGGAATTCCGACACGTCAAAACCGATACCGCCCGCGCCAATCACCGCGACGCGCTTGCCGACGGGTTTACGCGCCAGGATCACGTCCAGGTAGCTCAGCACCTTCGCATTGTCGATCCCTGGAATCGCCGGAGTGCGCGGGGCAATGCCGGTGGCCAGGATGATCTCGTCATAGCCGCCTGCCGCCAACTGCGCCACGTCGACGCGGGTGTTGAGGCACAGCTCCACGTGGGTGGTCTGCAATTTGCGCTTGAAGTAGCGCAGGGTTTCAAAGAACTCCTCTTTGCCCGGCACACGCTTGGCGATATTGAACTGACCACCGATCTCGCTGGCCGAATCGAACAGCGTCACCTGATGGCCGCGCTCCGCCGCCACCGTGGCCGCCGCCAGACCGGCAGGGCCGGCGCCGACCACCGCGATCTTCTTGATGTGCTGGACCGGCAGGTAGTTAAGCTCAGTCTCGTAGCAGGCCCGCGGGTTGACCAGGCAGGTGGTCAGCTTGCCACCAAAGGTGTGGTCCAGGCAGGCCTGGTTGCAGCCGATGCAGGTGTTGATCTCATCGGCGCGGCCGGCGGCGGCCTTGTTGACAAACTCTGGGTCAGCCAGGAATGGGCGCGCCATCGAGACCATGTCGGCATCGCCTTCGGCCAGGATCTGCTCGGCGATTTCCGGGGTATTGATGCGGTTGGTGGTGATCAGCGGAATCTGCACCGCACCGCGCAACTTGGCGGTGACTTTGCTGAACGCGCCGCGTGGCACTTTGGTGGCGATGGTCGGGATGCGCGCTTCGTGCCAGCCGATACCGGTGTTGATGAGGGTCGCACCGGCGCCTTCAATGGCCTTGGCCAACTGCACGATTTCTTCCCAGGTGCTGCCGCCTTCCACCAGGTCGAGCATCGACAGGCGGAAGATGATGATGAAATTCGGGCCCACGGCGTCACGCACGCGGCGCACGATTTCCACGGCCAGGCGCATACGGTTTTCGTAGCTGCCGCCCCAACGGTCGGTGCGATGGTTGGTGTGAGCCGCGAGGAACTGGTTAATGAAGTAGCCTTCGGACCCCATGATTTCCACGCCGTCATACTCGGCGACCTGGGCCAGCAGCGAGCAGGTGACAAAATCCTGGATCTGCTTTTCGATGCCCTCTTCGTCCAGTTCCTTGGGCTTGAACGGGTTGATCGGCGCTTGAATCGCACTGGGCGCAACCTGCTTGGGGCTGTAGGCATAACGGCCGGCATGAAGAATCTGCATGCAGATCTTGCCGCCCGCCTCGTGCACCGCCTGGGTGACGATCTTGTGCTTCTGCGCTTCTTCGTCGGTGGTCAGCTTGGCGGCGCCTGCATACACGCCGCCCTCGTCATTGGGGCCAATACCGCCGGTCACCATCAAGCCAACGCCGCCACGGGCGCGCTCGGCAAAATAGGCCGCCATGCGTTCGAAACCGCCGGGCTTCTCTTCCAGGCCGGTGTGCATCGAGCCCATCAGGGTACGGTTGCGCAAGGTGGTAAAACCCAGGTCCAACGGGGCCAGCAGGTGCGGGTAGGCAACAGCGGTCATGGTCAAGCTCCACAACGGATCATCACGGGACGTGGAAGGCTCGAATGGCCTGCCATCGGTTTATGTCCCACAGACTAAGAGGCGGTGGACGACGGCTCAATGACTGAAACTGACAACTTATTGATCCAAATGCACAGTGCCCCTTGGCAAGGCCGCCCATGCGCCCTACCCTAGTCGGCGAACCCTGCACACGGTCTGTTGTCTGTTCCCCCATGCGTAAACTTCTGATTTTCACCATCACCATGGCCCTGGTTGCCGCCATCGCCGCGTATCTGGTCTGGACCCAGGAGCGCCCCGTGGGGCATTACCTGTCGGACCTGCGTATCACACTGGCCGTCAACGAAGGCTTGCCTGCCGACCGTGGCAACTTGCTGGGCATCCAGCCGGAGTTGTTCCCCGCCGACTACCAGAGCCTGGAACGCCTGCACCTGAAGCTCGCGGCCTACCTGCAAAAAGCCCGTGACCAGGGGCTGATCAATGACAAGACTATCGTGGTGCTGCCCGAACATATCGGTACCTGGCTGATGCTCACCGGCGAAAAGAACGAGGTGTACCAGGCACTCCACGCCAAAGAGGCGATGAATTGGCTGTCGGTCAGCAACCCGCTGCTGTTCGCCCGCGCCTGGATCAGTGCCACGGGCGACAACCGCACCGACGACGCCTACCTGCGCATGAAAGCCCAAGACATGGCGCGGGACTATCAGGTGTTGTTCGGCGGCCTGGCCAAGGAGTTCGGCGTTACATTGGTGGCCGGTTCCATCACCCTGCCGAACCCGAGTGTGAGCCAGGGTCAACTGCAGGTCGGCCATGGCGCGCTGTATAACGCCAGCGTGGTGTTTGCCGCCGATGGCTTGCCGATCGGCGACCCACAGCGCCAGCTCTACCCGATCTACGATGAACGCGGCTTTATCCAGCCCGGCGACGAAAACGTCGTCAGCGTGGTCGACACCCCGGCCGGGCGCCTGGGTGTGCTGGTCGGCAGCGACAGTTGGTACCCGGACAACTACCGCAAACTCAACGAGCAAGGTGCGCAGTTGATTGCAGTGCCGGCCTTTGTGCTCGGTCGCGATACCTGGGATCGCCCTTGGCGCGGGTTCAAAAGCGTGTCCACCCCGACCGAAATCAGCCTCAAGCCCGAAGAGCTCAGCGAGGGCGAGGCCTGGCGTCGGCTCACGCTGATCAGCCAGCCCCCCATCAGCCAGGCCAGCGCCGGCATGAGCGTGTTCCTGCGCGGGCAGTTCTGGGACCTGGGCACCGCCGGGCACAGCTTTCTCAGCAGCAATGGGCAAATCAGCGCCGATGGTGAAGCCCGTGGCGCACGCCTGTTGAATATCTGGCTGTGAAACCGGTCCGGCTGGGGGATCTGTCGGTGGGCTTCGTGCACACCCTGGCCGATGCCATCCACAGCCACGGCCTGGACCCACAGCCGCTGCTGTTGCAATACGGCCTCGACCCGGCGCGCCTCGCCGAGGCCGGCGCACGCTTGTCGATCCCACGCTACATGCGCCTGGGCCATGCGGCCATCCAGCTCACCGGCGACCCGGGCCTGGGCTTGCGCATGGGCCAGCTCAGCCGCTTGAGCCAGGCCGGGCTGGCCGGCGTCACTGCCGCCCAGGCGCCCAACGTACGCGAGGCGGCACGCGCATTGACGCGCTTCGAGGCGCTGTACGGCTCCAATTATCGCGGGCAGTCGAGCTTTGTCGAAGATGCCGAAGGCGCCTGGCTGCGCTTCTATTCCATCAGCCCCTACAACGCCTACAACCGCTTTGTGGTGGACTCGATCATCGCTGGCTGGCTGCATCAATTGTCGAGCCTGGCCCAGCAACCGGTGCAAGCGCAGCGCATCGAAATCGAATTTGAAGCGCCGGACTACAGCGAAGACTACGAAGCGCTTGGAGACGTTCACTTCGGCGCCGACGCCAATCAATTGCGCCTCAACCAGCACACCCTGGCGCTGCGCAACCCGCAGCACTGCCCAAGCACCTGGCAATTGCTGTTACAGCTGTGCGAAAGGGAATTGGAGCAGTTAACGCGCACCCGCAGCCTGCGCGAGCGCATTACCCGTTTGCTCGGGCCGATGCTCAATGGCGGCCGGGAACCCGACCTGGAAGAAGTGGCGGCACGCCTGAAGCTGCCCACCTGGACGCTGCGCCGCAAACTGGCCGAAGAAGGCACTCAGTTCCGCGCGATTCTCAACGATACCCGCCGCGACCTGGCCATGACCTACATTCGCGATACGGAATTGGCGTTCGGCGAGATCGCCTACCTGCTCGGTTTTGCCTCGGCCCAGGCGTTTCAACGGGCCTTCAGGCGATGGAACAACCAGACCCCAGGGGAATTTCGCCGCAGTCAGCGGCATTCCGCCTGAAGTCGGTCTTACAGCTCTGTTGCATCGTCAGCGGGTTCCAGCGGGTCCGACTCAATCGCGTGGTACTCGAGCAGTTCTTCCTGGTAATCGTCCATGCCGGACTCCTTCTTGATGTTAAAAGCGGCTGCTGATTAATGACCTGCACAGCCAGCCTAAAGTGCCGTCATGACGAAAAAATGTCGACGCCATGACGTTCCTGCGCTCAAGGTTTAAACGTAGCAGCGTTGCAGGGATTTAGCACCCGGCCATCGAGACACTATTGCAATCATTGCAATTGCAATCACATACAGATTTCCATTAGGGTAATGGCATTCGTCGCCAGGTGACCCTCTCCATGACCACCGCTACCGCACACGCCGCGCAGCTTTGCATCGACGCCTTGAGTGCTGCCACGCCCGCCAGCCGCTCACCGCTGTACACCGTGACAAGCATGGCCGACACCCTCGAATTCAGCCGTCAGGCCTGGGTGATCCGCGGCCAGTCACGCTCGCGGCGCGTGGGTCATTGGCCTAGTTGGTTCGCCCGTAATACCGTCGAAAAACCCTTGCTGTACCTGCACACTGCGCAGTCGTCGGCGCAGTTGAGTGCGCTGTCCGACGCCGCCCACCAGCGCGGCATCTTGTGCAACGACATCGAAAACCAACCCTCCCGGTGGCCCAAGGGTGCGCAGCCTTCCCTGCCGTTATGGCTCGCCACCCACCCGCGCTGCACGCCGTATGACCCGGCCTCCGGCGAGGAAGCCCGAGCGATTGTGCTGGCAGCGTTGCGTAGCCTGTATGTCGACGGCAAGCCCGGGTTCTATTACCTGGCCCTGCATGATCATGAAAGCGCGGCGCCCCTGAGTGAGCAGGACCGAGAAGCCGCACTCAAGGGCATGTACCGACTCCAACCTGACACCCCTGCGGATGTGCGCCTGCTCGGCGCAGGCCGGGCGCTTGAAGAGGTGCTGCAGGCCAGGCAGCTGTTGGAACAGGACTGGGACATCACCGCGCAACTGTGGAGCTGCCCCAGCTACACACGACTGGCCCGCGAGGCTGGCGCGGCTGAACGCTGGAATCGCCTGCACCCCGGGGTGCCCAAGTGCAGCTGCCATCTGCGCGATTGCCTGGCCGGGAATGCAGCGCCAGTGATTGCAGTGACCGGCTATCCGCAGGCGATTGTCGATCAGTTAGCGGCGCACGTGGATGCACGCTTTGTGGCGCTGGGCGCGGGGTCGGTGCAGGCGGCGGCGCCGAGTCGGTATTGGATCGTGGTAACGGCGCTCAGGGCATTGGCGGATGAAGGGCGGATCGACGCACGGCAGGTGCAGGCCGCGATGAATCGCTATGCAGTCGAATGCGCTGGACTGTAGGAGCCGGCTTGCCGGCTCCTACAAGGTTTTCGTGGGGCTTTAGGTTTTGCGGCGGCTGCGGGTCTGGACGCCGGCATCCATCGCCAGCCCGGCGGTGCGCTCCAGTGCGTCGGCAAAGCACTGGCGTTGCTCGGGCTCGATCTGTGACAGGAACAGCTCATCCACCGTGCTTTCGTAGATCTTCCACATCTGTTTACGCAGCACCCGACCGGCCTCGGTGATCGAGGCAAACGCTGCGCGGCCGTCGCCGTCGGAGCGGGAACGCACCACCAGGCCGTCCTTTTCCAGGCGGTCGACCAGCCGTGTGAGGTTGTAGCGCTCGATGGCCAGCACATCGGCCAGTTCGTGCATGCGGCGGGTACCGTCGGGGCCGCTTTCCAGGCCCCACAACGCGTCATACCAGGCATAGGGTGGCAGGCCCGCCTCTGCCAGGCGCCGCTCGATTTCGCGGATGACCGTCCTGTGGGCCCTGACAAAACGGAACCATACATCCGGCTCTTTCGACGACATGCAACACCATCCGGGCAATTTCAAGAAGGTTGCAATAGTAGCTCATCCCGCGCTAGATTCGGTCATGTAGTTGCAATTGCAATTACATTTGCCGGCACTCCCACAAGGAGCCCGCCACTTGAAATCCGCCTACCCTGGAGCCTCACATGACCCCGAACAACGCAGTCAGACGCGATGACGATCCACAGGAAACCCGCGAGTGGTTGGACTCCATCGAATCGGTGCTGTCCACCGAAGGCCGCCCGCGCGCCCACTACCTGATCGATCAGTTGCTGGATTTCGACGTGGCGCGGCATGGCGACTTCTACGGGCGGGTGACCACGCCCTACGTCAATACAATCCCGGTGGACCGTCAGTTGCCCTACCCTGGCAACCTGGCCATCGAACGCCGTACCAATGCGTTTATCCGTTGGAACGCCATGGCGATGGTGTTGCGTGCAGGCAAACACTCAGGCGTCGGTGGGCACATCGCGACCTATGCGTCAGCCGCAGTGCTGTACGACGTAGGTTTTGATCACTTCTTCCGTGGCCGAACCGACAGCTTTGAGGGCGACCTGGTGTACATCCAGGGTCACTCCTCCCCCGGCATCTACGGCCGCGCCTACCTGGAAGGCCGCATCAGCGAAGCGCAACTCGACAACTTCCGCCGCGAGGCCGGTGGCGACGGTATTTCGTCCTACCCACACCCACGGCTGATGCCGGACTTCTGGCAATTCCCTACCGTGTCCATGGGCCTCGGCCCCATCACCGCCGCTTACCAGGCGCGCTTTATGCGCTACCTGGAATTGCGCGGCCTCAAGCAACACCAGGGACGCAAGGTCTGGGCCTTCCTCGGTGATGGTGAAATGGATCAGCCGGAATCCCTGGCCGCCATTTCCCTGGCCGGGCGCGAGAAACTCGACAACCTGATCTTCGTGGTCAACTGCAACCTGCAACGCCTGGACGGCCCCGTGCGCGGCAACGCCAAGGTGATCCAGGAGTTCGAAAGCCTGTATCGCGCCGCCGGCTGGAACGTGATCAAAGTGATCTGGGGCAGTGGCTGGGACGCGCTGCTGGACAAAGACCAAAGCGGCCTGCTGCGCCAACGCATGATGGAATGCGTGGACGGCGACTATCAGAACTACAAGTCACAGAACGGCGCCTATGTACGCGAACATTTCTTCGGCAAGTACCCGGAATTACTCGCGTTGGTTGCGGACATGTCCGACGACGAAATCTGGAAACTCTCACGGGGTGGACACGACCCGGACAAGGTCTACAACGCCTATGCGGCTGCCGTGCGCCATGGCGGCCAGCCCACTGTGATCCTGGCGAAAACCGTCAAGGGCTTCGGCATGGGTGAGGCCGGCGAAGGCCAGAACATCAACCATCAATTGAAGAAAATGGGCGCCGATGCGGTAAGAGCATTCCGCGATCGTTTCGACCTGGACGTCGCGGACGGCCAACTCGCCGACATCCCCTACCTCAAGCCCGCCGCCGACAGCGAAGAGGCCCGCTACTTCGCCGCTCGCCGCCAGGCCCTGGGCGGCTACGTACCGGCGCGCCACAGCGTGGTCGAACCCTTGCAGATCCCCGAACTGGCCGCCTTCGCCACCCAGCTCAAGGACACCGGCGAACGGGCAATCTCCACCACCATGGCCTTTGTGCGCATCCTTGGCACCCTGCTCAAGGACCCGCACCTGGGCAAACTGATCGTGCCCATCGTGCCGGATGAGTCGCGTACCTTCGGTATGGAAAGCCTGTTCCGTCAGATCGGCATCCACTCGGCCGTAGGCCAGCTCTACACCCCGCAGGACGCAGGGCAACTGAGCTACTACAAGGAAAGCAAGGACGGACAGATCATGCAGGAAGGCCTGAATGAATCAGGCGCCATTTCCTCATGGATCGCGGCGAGTACGTCCTACAGCAACCACGCTGTGATGACCGTGCCGTTCTATATTTTCTACTCGATGTTCGGCTTCCAACGCGTTGGCGACCTCGCCTGGGCGGCAGGCGATGCGCGGGCGCGCGGCTTCCTGCTGGGGGCCACGGCAGGCCGCACCACGCTGATGGGCGAAGGCTTGCAGCATGACGATGGGCACAGCCATATCCTGTCGTCAGTGATCCCTTGCTGCGTGTCCTACGACCCGACGTTTGCCTACGAGCTGGCGGTAATCATTCGCGAGGGCATGCGGCGGATGTACGTGCAGCAAGAGGACATTTACTACTACATCACCTTGCTGAACGAAAACTACCCGCACCCGGCAATGCCCGAAGGTGTGGAGGACGGCATTCTCAAGGGTATGTACCGGCTCAGTGCCAGCACGCAGGCCCAGGTGCAACTGATGGGCAGCGGCTCAATCCTGCGCGAAGTGATTGCGGCGGCCGAGTTGCTGCACAAGGACTTCGGCATCCACAGTAATGTATGGAGCACAACCAGCCTCACCGAGTTGCGCCGTGACGGGCATGCCGTGGAGCGCTGGAACCTGCTGCACCCACAGAGCGAGCCAAGGGTGAGCTACGTGGAGCACTGCCTGGCCAGTGAAACAGGGCCGGTGGTGGTGGCGACGGACTACATGAAGCTGTTTGCCGATCAGATTCGCCCCTTCGTTCCCGGCCGGCGCTTTGTGGCGCTGGGCACGGACGGTTTTGGGCAATCGGACACCCGTGAAACCCTGCGGGCGTTCTTCGAAGTGGACCGGCATTTCATCGCGCTGGCGGCCTTGAAGGCCTTAGCGGATGACGGCGTGATCGGACGCGAGAAAGTCAGTGAAGCGATCAGCCGCTACGGGATCAACGTCGACAAAGTCGACCCCGTGGCAGTCTGAGTTACTGCGCAGGCGTCGGCAGGGGCGGAATCGCTTCTGTCGGCGCAGGCAAGTCCGGGTTGCTGGTGGCCGGTGCGGGTTCCGCCTGCGGCGCAATCGGCGCGGCCTCGGCAGGTGGCGTGACGGGCTGGGAGACAGGCTGCGGGGCGGCAGGCTCTTCCTTCGGCGGCTCGACCTTCTCGGTAGCCGGGGCGGCCTTGGGTTCCGGCACCCCCAGCTCGGCTTTCGGTTGCTCGGGGATATGCTCGGCCTTCTTCACTTCCTGTGGCAGGAACACATCCACCAGCGAAAAATAACGCTCGTAGAATTTCGGCGCCGAAACGGTCTCGCTCGCCACCTTCACCATCGAGTCATCGGTGGAGCCGATCGGCATCGACACCGAACCCAACACCCCAACTCCCAGGCTCGCGGAGTTGTTGACCTTCTTCAGCGCGTAGCGATCCTGCAAGGCGTTGGCGAACATCGTCGAATGGTTGGTGCCTTTGCCATCATCGGCACACACCACGTTGAAGCTGATCTGCAAGTGGGTTTCGCCGGTCTGCTGGAAGCTCTTGTTACCCACGACCAGTTTCGGGTCGCTGCTGGTGATGATGTAGCCCTGGCTCAGCAAGGCGCGCCGTGCGGCTTCACACGCGGCGACGTCAGTCACCGGGTAATCCCGGGAAAACGTACCGGAGTCGTCGAAATTCTCATGTTCATAAATAGCGGTCTTGGGTGACGAGCAGCCCGCGGCGCCCGCCAACACCAGCGCCAACCCGAGGCTACGCAAGTGAAATGATGTCGACATTGAAAATCCTGAGGAAAACGGTCCGGGCGGTATTGTGCAACAGAACGAGGCCTTGGCGCGCGCATTCCTGTCGGTAAAACGTCACAGCCTTAGATTGCACCACTCGCAGGAAAAAGCCCTGCGCACATATGCTCAATAAACACGCGCAATTTGACCGAGGCATGGCGACTTGATGGCCATAACAGCCAGAAACTGCCCCGATGTTCCAGGTGGTCATCCAGCACCCGTTGCAGGCGCCCGTCGGCAACGGCCTGATTGACCATGTAGTCCGGCAGGCAGGCGATCCCCAGGCCTTCATGCACCACGTGGATGAGGGACTCGATGGTGGTACTGACCAACGGGGCGCGCAAGACAGGTTCCGAGGCGCCGGCAGCCAGGCGCAACGGCCAGGGCTCCAGCTTGCCCGTGGCGCAGAACTTGTGACGCAGGCAGGCATGCTCGCTCAACTGCTGCGGCAGTCGCGGGGTGCCATGCTCGCGGAAATAGGCCGGGGTGCCCACCACTACCAACTGGTAATGCCCCAGGTGACGCGCCATAAGGCGCGAATCTTCCGGCTTGCCCGTGCGAATCACCGCGTCGAAACCTTCTTCGATCACGTCCACCATGCGGTCGGAGAAATCCACATCCAACTCGATCTCCGGGTAAGCCCGCATGAAATCGCTGAGCACCGGCATTAACAAGCCGCGCACCTGCGGCACGCTGATGCGCAACTTGCCTCGGGGCGTGGCGCTGGCCTCTGTCAGTTCGCGCTCGGCGGCTTCGACTTCGGCCAGGATACGCCGCGAACGCTCAAGGAACAGCGCTCCCTCGCTGGTCAAGGTGATGCTGCGGGTGCTGCGGTGAAACAGCCGCACGCCCAGGCGTTCTTCCATCCGCGCGATGCTCTTGCCGACGGCCGACGATGACACACCCAGTACACGCCCTGCGAGGGTGAAGCTGCGCGTCTCCGCCACCTGCACGAATACCGAGAGGCTGCCCAAGTTGTCCATGATGCCTCGTAATGATTAAGGACGCCTACGTCCGATAAGTTCGGAACCTTAGCCTGTTTTTCCGTGGACAACAGCCCCCTACTCTGCCTGCTTGCCCTTTTGCATGGATAGAGTGTGATGACTTCCCTCACTGATTCCCCCGTGACCGCTCAAAAAGACACCCTACCGCTGGGTGGTTTGCTGGCCTTGGCCAGTGCCGGTTTTATTACCATCCTTACCGAAGCCATGCCCGCCGGCCTGCTGCCGCAAATGGGCGAAGGCCTGGGCGTGTCGCCCGCACTGGTTGGCCAACTGGTGACGCTGTATGCCCTGGGCTCACTCGTCGCCGCCATCCCGCTGACGCTGTTGACGCGCGGCTGGCGCCGCCGGCCGTTGTTGCTGGTGGCCATTGGCGGCTTCGCCCTGGTCAACAGCGTGACCGCGCTTTCCAGCCACTATGGGCTGACCCTGGTGGCGCGCTTCTTTGCCGGCGTGTTCGCCGGGCTGCTGTGGGCATTGCTGGCGGGGTATGCCAGCCGGATGGTCGCGCCACACCTGCAAGGTCGAGCCATTGCAGTGGCGATGCTGGGCGCCCCGCTGGCGCTGTCGTTGGGTGTGCCCGCAGGTACGTTTCTTGGCGCCGCCGTTGGCTGGCGCCTGAGCTTTGCACTCATGACCGGCCTGACGCTGTTGCTGTTGATAGGGGCGCGCCTGCAACTGCCGGATTTCGCCGGCGAACAGGCCGGAAAACGCTTGGCCCTGCATCAAGTGCTGAGCTTGCCGGGTATACGTCCGGTGCTGTGGGTGACCTTTACCTACGTACTGGCCCACAACATTCTCTACACCTACATCGCCCCATTGCTGGTGCCGGCGGGCATTGCCGCCGACATCGACCGCGTGCTGCTGGTGTTCGGCCTCGCCGCGCTGTTGAGCATCTGGCTGGCCGGTGTGTTGATTGACCGGTGGTTGCGTGCACTGCTGTTGATCAGTTGCGCGCTGTTTGGTTTGGTAGCCTTGGCCCTGGCGTTCTGGATGAACCTGCCAGCGGTGATCTACCTCACCGTGGCGTTATGGGGCCTGGCGTTCGGCGGCCTGCCGGCCCTGCTGCAAACGGCGCTGGCCAAATCGGCCGGCGAGTCGGCGGACGCCGCGCAATCGATGCTGGTGACCGTGTGGAACCTGGGCATCGCAGGCGGCGGCCTGGTGGGCGGTGTGTTGCTCCAGGGCTGGGGCGTCGGCGCATTTGCCTGGGCGGTTGTGCTGCTGATGGTACTGGCCCTGGCCGGCGCGTTACAGGCGGCGCCCCAACAACTGGCCCGGCCACCCTTCAAGGTCAAACGTTGAAATACGCTGATACCCGCACGCCTCGTAAAAACGCACCAGGTCGCCGGTGCCGCCGGCGTAACAGTCCACGCGCAGGCGGTTGACCCCGGCAGCGCGGGCACGCTCATCGGCGAAAGCCAACAGCTGCCGACCCAACCCACGCGCACGTGCATCACGTGCGGCGATCAGCAAACGCACATAGACTTCCGGCTCAGACGCTGGCGGCACGTAAGGCATGGGCTCGCCCAGCACGAGTGCCGCCAGCACCCGTCCTTCAGGCGTTTCAACCACCCAGGCACCGGGCATGCTACACGCGTCCGTGACTTGCGCGACCCGCCGGGGCAATGCGGACCAGGGCTCGGTGCCCCATTGAGCGTTATTACCCATCCCGACAAACCAGGCAATTACCTCGTCAAACACCTGCAGCACGGCCGGGGCATCCGCTGCGCTGGCACGACGGATCACCCAGCCTTCTTTTCCTTGAATAGACACGCTTGAGACTCCTGGGTCGGCGATAACGAATGCCCAGTCTAGCGCACATAAAAAAGCCCCCGGACTTTTCAGGCCGGGGGCTTTTTGTTCAAACCAACATCAGAACTTCTTGATGTCAGCCTTGGTTTCCAGCTGTTTGCGGTAGGCCGCGAAGTCCTGCTGGCCCACGCGGGAGGCGAGGAAGCGGCGGTATTGCGCCTTTTCTTCGTCCGTTGGGGCAACGGCTTCGTTGACGCCGTTCAAGCGCACGATCACCAGGCTACCGTCAGCCAGGGTCACGGTGGTGAAGGTCGGCTTGTCCTTGGCCGCAGGCTTGGGCATGCGGAACAGGGCTTGCAGCACGGCCGGGTCGATCGCTTCCTGGCTACGGGTAGCCGCTTCAGTGACCTTCCATGCCTGGCCGTCGACCGGCTGGTTCAGCGGGGTCTTGCCATCACGCAGGCTGGCGATCAACTCGTCAGCGTGGGCCTTGGCAGCCGCGCTGGCGCGTTCCTTGGCCATTTGGGTGCGAATCGCCGCTGCAACGCTTTCCAGCGGCAGTTGCGAAGGCTTCAGGTGCTCTTTGGCACGCAGCACGATGATGGTTTCCGGGTCAAGCTCGATGGCGGTGCTGTTGGCCCCCTCATCCAGGACTTCCGGGCTGAACGCAGCGGTGACCACGGCACGGTTGGCCGCGACACCTTCGCCACCGTCACGGCCAAATGGCGCGGAGGTGTGAACGGTCAGCTTCAGGTCGGACGCTGGCTGGGCCAGGTCGGAGGCTTCGAATGCCGCATCTTCCAATTGCTTGGTCGCTTCGACAAAACGCTGCTCGACCTGCTGGGTCTTGAGCTCTTTGGTCAGCTTGTCTTTCAGGCTGGCAAACGTCGGCACTTGGGGTGCTTCAACGCCCAGCAGCTTGATCAAGTGCCAACCGAAGGTGCTGCGCACCGGCGCCGAGACCTGGTCCTTGTTCAACGCGTACAAGGCAGCTTCGAAGTCCGGATCGTAGACGCCAGGGCCGGCGAAGCCCAGGTCGCCGCCACTGTTGGCCGAACCTGGATCCTGGGAGAACTCCTTGGCCAGGGCTTCGAACTTCTCACCTTTGGCCAGGCGTGCCTGGATTTCTTCGATCTTGGCCTTGGCTTGCGCGTCGGTGACCTTGTCGTTGACTTCAATCAGGATGTGCGCGGCACGACGCTGTTCAGCGAGGTTGGCGGTTTCTTTCTGATAGGCAGCCTGCAGCTCATCGTCCTTCACGGTAACCTGGTCGAAGAAGGAGGACTTCTTCAGTTCCAGATAGTCGATGACCACTTGATCAGGGGTCATGAACTCTTTGGCGTGCTGGTCGTAGTAAGCCTTGACCTCGTCGTCGGTAAGTTTCACCGCCGCAGGGTTGGCCTTGATGTTGACGGTGGCGAAGTCGCGAGTCTGTTTTTCCAGACGGGCGAATGCCAGCACTTCGGAATCGGTGACGAAACCGCTGCCGGCAATACCTGCGCGAACCTGACCGATCAGCATTTCCTGGGTCAGCATCTGCCGGAACTGCAGGCGGCTGTAGCCCAACTGACGAGTGACCTGGTCAAAACGGTCGGCGTTGAACTTGCCGTCCACCTGGAATTCCGGCGTCTGCAGGATCACTTGGTCCAGCGCGGCTTCAGAGAAGCCAAACTTGGAATCGGCGGCGCCTTGCAGCAGCAGCTTGCGATCGATCAGGCCCTTGAGGGCCGCTTCGCGCAGCAGTTTTTCGTCCAGCAGGGAAGCATCGAAATCCTTGCCCAGCTGTTGCATCAGCTGGCGACGTTGCATGTCGACGGCCTGGCTCAATTCGGTCTGGGTGATTTCTTCACCGTTGACCTTGGCCACGTCCTGCTTACTGTTACCCGAAGCCTGGAAAATGGCTTCGATACCGGTGAACGCCATCAATGCGACGATGATCCCGATAATGGTCTTGGCAATCCAGCCTTGTGAATTGTCCCTGATATTTTGCAGCATGCGTCCCCCAGAAACGGTTGAACTTCAAAAATAGGCAACCGTGGAGCGTGGGTAGAGTCCGGATAGAAGAAAGGCGCATCCGAGGATGCGCCTTCTCGTAACTGGCGGAGCGGACGGGGGTTTGAACCCACACCCCCGGCGTGGCGACCCGATGGATACGTGGGTCAGCTGCCGCTCCGCTGCCAGGTCGAACCTGAGTCCGACCCGGGTAGGCAAAGGCTAGATCGAAGCTTAGTTAACGGCTTCTTTCAGGGCTTTACCGGCTTTGAAACCTGGTTTCTTGGCAGCAGCGATTTGCAGTGCTTTGCCAGTCTGTGGGTTGCGGCCAGTGCGAGCTGGGCGGTCAGTCACAGAGAAAGTACCGAAGCCTACCAGTACCACGGAGTCGCCGGCCTTCAGAGCGCCAGTGACGGATTCGATTACTGCATCCAGCGCACGGCCAGCAGCAGCTTTCGGGATATCAGCGGATGCAGCGATAGCATCAATCAGTTCCGACTTGTTCACTCTAAGTCCCCTTATATATCTATTGAGTATGATTCTAAGTTTTTTGGTGAAAGCAAAAACCAGTGCTGAATGGCCTACAGACACTTAAGAGCCGCTTTATAACAAGGGCTCTAAAAAGCTGTCAAGGAAGCCACCAGGCTTTAACGCATTAATGCGTGCTAATTCTTTCCTTGGAATCAGACTCGCGTTTTTCGTCCTTTGCAACTATCTCCGGAGCCACATCCGGCAAGGGCTCCGGCGCGTATTGCAGCGCAATTTGCAGGACCTCGTCAATCCATTTAACCGGTTTAATCTGAAGATCTTGCTTGATATTGTCCGGAATTTCCTTCAAGTCGCGAACATTCTCTTCAGGAATGATCACGGTCTTGATACCACCGCGGTGTGCAGCAAGCAATTTCTCTTTCAGGCCACCGATAGCCAATACCTGGCCACGCAGGGTAATTTCCCCGGTCATGGCAACATCGGCGCGCACCGGAATGCCGGTCAATGCCGACACCAGGGCCGTGCACATGCCTACGCCAGCGCTAGGGCCGTCTTTCGGGGTCGCCCCTTCCGGCATGTGGATGTGAGTGTCGTGCTTCTCGTGGAAGTCCAGGGGGATCCCCAGGCTCCGGGCGCGGCTGCGCACCACGGTCTGCGCGGCCGTGATGGATTCGACCATCACGTCACCGAGGGAACCGGTCTTGATCAGCTGGCCCTTGCCCGGGATCACCGCGGCTTCGATGGTCAGCAACTCGCCGCCTACCTGGGTCCACGCCAGGCCAGTCACCTGACCGACCTGATCCTGCTGCTCGGCCAGGCCATAGCGGAATTTCCGCACGCCCAGGAAGTGCTCAAGGGAGTCGGCCGTGACCTTCACCGAGAAGCGTTTTTCCAGTGCATGTTCCTTGACCGCTTTGCGGCAGATCTTCGCGATCTGGCGCTCCAGGCCCCGTACACCGGCCTCGCGGGTGTAATAGCGCACGATGTCGCGGATCGCCTCGACCTCGAACTCGATCTCACCTTTCTTCAAGCCATTGGCCGAAGTCTGCTTGGGCGCAAGGTATTTGACGGCGATGTTGATCTTCTCGTCTTCGGTGTAACCCGGCAGACGAATCACCTCCATCCGGTCCAGCAGGGCTGGCGGAATGTTCATGGAGTTGGAGGTGCACAGGAACATTACGTCGGACAGGTCGTAGTCGACCTCCAGGTAATGGTCGTTGAAGTTGTGGTTCTGCTCGGGGTCGAGCACTTCCAGCAAGGCAGAGGCCGGATCGCCACGCATGTCGCTGCCCATTTTGTCGATTTCATCAAGCAGGAACAGCGGGTTGCGCACGCCCACTTTTGTCATCTTTTGAATCAATCTTCCTGGCATCGAACCGATGTAAGTTCGGCGATGACCACGGATTTCCGCTTCATCGCGTACACCACCGAGGGCCATGCGCACGAATTTACGGTTGGTGGCGTTGGCAATCGACTCGGCCAGGGAGGTTTTACCTACACCAGGCGGGCCGACCAGGCACAACACCGGACCACGAATCTTCTTCACGCGCTTTTGCACGGCGAGGTATTCGAGGATGCGTTCTTTGACTTCTTCCAGGCCGTAGTGGTCAGCGTCGAGGATGTCTTCAGCGCGCGCCAGGTCCAGGCGTACCTTGGTCTGGGCCTTCCACGGCACCTGCACCAGCCAGTCGATGTAGGAACGCACCACGGTGGCTTCGGCCGACATCGGCGACATTTGCTTGAGCTTGTTCAGCTCGGCGGTGGCCTTGGTCAGTGCGTCTTTCGGCAGGCCGGCGGCATCGATGCGCTTTTTCAGCTCTTCGATTTCGTTGTGGCCTTCCTCGCTGTCGCCGAGCTCCTTCTGAATGGCCTTCATCTGCTCATTCAGGTAGTACTCGCGCTGGCTGCGCTCCATTTGTTTCTTCACGCGACCACGGATGCGCTTCTCGACCTGCAGCAGGTCGATTTCAGCGTCCAGCAGCGCCAGCACATGTTCAACACGGGCCGACAGGTCGATGATTTCGAGGATGTCTTGCTTCTGCTCGATTTTCAGCGCCATGTGCGCGGCCATGGTGTCGACCAGGCGACTTGGCTCATCGATGCTGTTAAGGGAGGAAAGGACTTCAGCCGGGACTTTCTTGCCCAGCTGCACATACTGCTCAAATTGCGAGAGCAGGCTGCGTACAAATACTTCGGACTCGCGCTCCGGAGCCTCGACTTCGTCGATCAGCGCCACTTCAGCGCGCAGGTGGCCATCCACCTCCATGAAGCGTTCGACCGCGCCGCGCTGTTCACCTTCCACCAGCACCTTGACGGTGCCATCGGGCAGCTTGAGCAATTGCAGCACGGTAGCAATGGTACCGACGCGATACAGGGCGTCTTCGCCTGGATCATCATCAGCAGGATTTTTCTGGGCCAACAGCAGGATCTGCTTGTCGCCCGTCATCGCGGCCTCGAGGGCTTCGATAGACTTCTCGCGCCCCACGAACAGCGGGATAACCATGTGCGGATAGACGACGACATCACGCAACGGCAGGAGAGGCAATTCGATGGTTGTCTTCATGATTTCGCCTCTATGACAGTTGAAAAGTAAGCTTGAAACCAAGATGGGGGCTGCATGCAAAAAAAACAAGCTTATTGCCAGTAGTTAAACGCAGTAAACGCTCTGGCGTAAAAAACGCCGTAAAAACAAAGGGGCCCCTGGAGGCCCCTTTGTTCATACCGACACTGCGAAACGCTTACGCGTCTGGCGCAGCCTTGGCAGCCGGCTCACTGTTTTCGTAGATATACAGTGGCTTGGACTTACCTTCTATAACGCTTTCGTCGATCACCACTTTACTCACCTCGGACTGCGAGGGGATCTCGTACATGGTGTCGAGCAGCACGCCTTCAAGAATCGAACGCAGGCCACGTGCACCGGTCTTGCGCTCCAGTGCCCGCTTGGCCACTGATTTGAGTGCGTCGGTACGGAACTCGAGGTCTACACCTTCCATCTCGAACAACTTGGCGTATTGCTTGGTCAGGGCGTTTTTCGGCTCGGTGAGGATCTGGATCAGAGCCGCCTCATCCAATTCGTCCAACGTCGCGAGGACCGGCAGACGGCCAACGAATTCCGGGATCAGACCGAACTTGACCAGATCGTCAGGCTCGACTTCACGCAGGGACTCGCCCACCTTCTTGCCTTCTTCCTTGCTGCGCACTTCTGCACTGAAACCAATGCCACCACGGGTGGAACGCTGCTGGATCACTTTTTCCAGACCAGAGAACGCACCGCCACAGATGAACAGGATGTTGCGTGTATCAACCTGAAGGAATTCCTGCTGCGGGTGCTTGCGGCCGCCTTGTGGCGGTACGGAAGCAACCGTGCCTTCGATCAGTTTCAACAGGGCCTGCTGCACGCCTTCACCGGAAACGTCCCGAGTGATCGACGGGTTGTCCGACTTGCGCGAGATCTTGTCGATCTCGTCGATGTAGACAATACCCATCTGGGCTTTCTCTACGTCGTAGTCGCACTTCTGCAGCAGTTTCTGAATGATGTTCTCGACGTCTTCACCCACGTAGCCAGCCTCGGTGAGGGTGGTGGCGTCGGCGATGGTGAACGGAACGTTCAGTAGGCGAGCGAGGGTTTCTGCAAGCAGGGTTTTACCCGAACCTGTAGGACCGATCAGCAAGATGTTGCTCTTGCCGAGTTCAACTTCGTCGCCTTTCTTGTCACGCTGGTTCAAGCGCTTGTAGTGGTTGTACACCGCTACGGCCAGAACCTTCTTTGCACGCTCTTGACCAATCACATACTGATCAAGGATGCCGCTGATTTCTTTAGGCGAAGGCAATTTATGCGCACTGCTTTCGGCCTGGGCTTCCTGCACCTCCTCGCGGATGATGTCATTGCACAGGTCGACGCATTCGTCGCAGATAAACACCGAGGGGCCGGCAATCAATTTGCGTACTTCATGCTGGCTTTTGCCACAGAAGGAGCAATAGAGCAGCTTGCCGTTGTCCTCGCCGTTGCGGGTGTCAGTCATTCGTTCGATCCAAATCCGATAGGCTTGCAACACAAGATGAAGGCTTATGCGGGCTTTTTCAAGCCCGCCAGTGGTCGGCATGCCGACCAGCCCTATTTTGAGCAGCTTATATTAAGCGGGGCGCTGACTGATCACTGCGTCGATCAGCCCATATTCCTTGGCCGCTTCGGCACTCATGAAGTTGTCGCGATTGGTATCGCGCTCGATTTCTTCCAGGGTACGCCCGCTGTGCTTGGCCATCAGCGTGTTGAGACGCTCACGAATGAACAGGATTTCCTTGGCGTGGATTTCGATATCCGAAGCCTGGCCCTGGAAACCGCCCAATGGCTGGTGAATCATAACGCGCGAGTTCGGCAGGCAGAAACGCTTGCCTTCCGCACCCGCGGTCAGCAGGAACGCGCCCATGCTGCAGGCCTGGCCGATGCAGGTGGTCGATACGTTCGGCTTGATGAACTGCATGGTGTCGTAGATCGACATGCCTGCAGTGACCGAGCCGCCTGGGGAGTTGATGTAGAGATGGATGTCCTTGTCCGGGTTTTCCGCTTCAAGGAACAGCAGCTGCGCACAGATCAGGTTGGCCATGTAGTCCTCTACGGGGCCCACCAGAAAGATCACTCGCTCCTTGAGCAGGCGCGAGTAGATGTCGTAGGCGCGTTCGCCACGAGCGGACTGCTCGACAACCATCGGGACCAGGCCGCCAGCGGCCTGGATATCAGAGTTCTGCTGAATATAGGAATTACGGAACATGCTCTGCAGTTACTCCCAAATAGTCATGTCTTGAAAACGCATAAGCCAGCGCGAGGCTGGCTTATGGTTGAATTTTCCAACGAGTTGGACAATCAGTCGGCTTGTGCTGCTTCCGCCGGTTTGACTGCTTCTTCGTAAGAGACCGCTTTATCGGTCACCTTAGCCTTCTGCAGAACAGTATCCACAACTTGTTCTTCCAGCACAACCGAACGCACTTCGTTCAGTTGCTGATCGTTCTTGTAGTACCAAGCCACAACCTGCTCAGGCTCCTGGTAGGCCGAGGCCATTTCCTGGATCATTTCGCGAACGCGGTCTTCGTCAGGCTTGAGGTCGAACTGCTTGACCACTTCAGCCACGATCAGGCCCAGCACGACGCGGCGCTTGGCTTGCTCTTCGAACAGCTCGGCCGGCAGTTGGTCAGGCTTGATGTTGCCACCAAACTGCTGAACAGCTTGAACGCGCAGGCGATCCACTTCGTTGGACAGCAGAGCCTTAGGCACTTCGATCGGGTTGGCGGCCAGCAGACCGTCCATGACCTGGTTCTTGACCTTGGACTTGATGGCCTGACGCAACTCGCGCTCCATGTTCTTGCGAACTTCGGTGCGGAAGCCTTCGATACCGGTTTCCTTGATGCCGAATTGGGCGAAGAATTCTTCGTTCAGCTCTGGCAGCTTAGGCTCGGACACGCTGTTGACGGTCACGGTGAACTCGGCGGCTTTGCCAGCCAGGTCCAGGTTCTGGTAGTCAGCAGGGAAAGTCAGGTTCAGAACGCGCTCTTCGCCAGCCTTGGCGCCAACCAGGCCGTCTTCGAAGCCCGGGATCATGCGGTTGGAACCCAGCACCAGCTGAGTGCCCTTGGCGGAGCCGCCAGCGAACACTTCGCCGTCAACCTTGCCAACGAAATCGATGTTCAGCTGGTCTTCGTTCTGGGCAGCACGGTCGGCCACTTCGAAACGAGTGTTCTGCTTGCGCAGGATTTCCAGCATGTTGTCCAGGTCCGAATCAGCCACTTCGGCGCTCAGGCGCTCGATGGCGATACCGTCGAAACCGGCCACTTCAAACTCAGGGAACACTTCGAATACGGCAACGTATTCCAGGTCTTTGCCAGCTTCCAGCGACTTAGGCTCGATCGACGGCGAACCAGCCGGGTTCAGCTTGTGCTCAACGACCGCTTCGTAGAAGGAAGCCTGGATCACGTCACCCACAGCTTCCTGGCGCGCATCGGCACCAAAACGGCGCTTGATTTCGCTCATTGGCACTTTGCCTGGACGGAAACCAGCGATCTTGGCCTTTTGGGCAGTCTGCTGCAGACGCTTGTTGACCGCAGTCTCGACGCGCTCAGCCGGCACGGAGATGCTCAGGCGACGCTCGATAGCAGTAGTATTTTCAACAGAAACTTGCATGGATATTCCTCGTTGCACAGACGTTAGCCGGCCATTTCCGACCCCAATCAAGGGCATGCATTCTAGTGGGTCAAACTCAAGAAGTCACCCTACTGGAAATACGCCCGAAAACAGCCGGCAATTTATCGGTACGAAGGCACTGATGCACCCCGCCCCGGTGACAAATACAGCCCATCACGCCAGGGCTCTGCGCCGCCCCTTCTATATATAGAAGAAGTCGTCATCCATCTCCCTGACGGCCAACCCCTGAGACAGGCTGGCAGGCAGTGCGGCATCATCGAGATACATAAATACGACGAAACGCCCTGCCAGTGCGACCCAATGACTGCGGCCGCGGAATATTCGAACCGCTAAAACCAAAAAAGGCGCCAGACTTTTAAATCTGGCGCCTTTCGAATATGGGGTGGACGAAGGGGATCGAACCCTCGACAACGGGAGTCACAATCCCGTGCTCTACCAACTGAGCTACGCCCACCATATTGCGTTAACAAAGAAACCAAACCACTTCTTCTTTGTTGAGCCCTACCCTGTTTTTCAACGGGGCCAAGCTTTATTTGGTGCGGATGAAGAGACTCGAACTCTTACGCCTCGCGGCGCTGGAACCTAAATCCAGTGTGTCTACCAATTCCACCACATCCGCGCTTGAAGCTCTTAAAGCAAAGGCGCCAGACGATTAATCTGGCGCCTTTTAAAAATATGGGGTGGACGAAGGGGATCGAACCCTCGACAACGGGAGTCACAATCCCGTGCTCTACCAACTGAGCTACGCCCACCATATAGCGCTACTTGTGCCAAAGCTGCCTAATGGCGCACCCGGCAGGACTCGAACCTGCGACCATCCGCTTAGAAGGCGGATGCTCTATCCAGCTGAGCTACGGGCGCCTGATTAATCTGTACTCTTGGAGGATTACAAACTAAGTGCTTCCAGCCTTGCAGAACAACACGCCATTCTGCTCGACCTTCTTAACCAGTGCTAGGCTGTGCCCGACAAGTGCGACGAATAGTATAGACGCCCTCGAAACCCGTCAAATCTTTTTTGAAAAAAACTGATTTTATTTAAGGGGTTAGGGCAATTTGCAGACCAAGCGCCTTTGCCCTCACGTCCTGGCATGCGAGAATGCGCGCACTTTTCTTCCCCCTCTCGATGGTTAATCACGCGTAATGACTGCACAACTTATCGACGGCAAATCAATCGCCGCCAGCCTGCGCCAGCAGATCGCCAAACGAGTCACCGAGCGCAGCCAGCAAGGCCTGCGCACGCCGGGCCTCGCGGTGATCCTGGTCGGCAGCGATCCTGCCTCTCAGGTTTATGTCTCGCACAAGCGTAAAGACTGTGAAGAGGTCGGCTTTATTTCCAAGGCCTACGACTTGCCTTCCGAGACCACCCAGCAGGCCCTTACCGACCTGATCGACGGCCTCAACGACGATCCGGCGATCGACGGCATCCTGCTCCAATTGCCACTGCCCGAGCACCTGGACGCCTCCAAACTGCTGGAGCGCATTCGCCCGGACAAGGATGTCGATGGTTTCCACCCTTATAATGTCGGCCGTCTGGCCCAGCGTATCCCGCTGCTGCGCCCGTGCACCCCAAAAGGCATCATGACCCTGCTGGAAAGCACTGGTGTCGACCTGTACGGCCTCGACGCCGTGGTCGTCGGCGCGTCCAACATCGTCGGTCGCCCGATGGCCATGGAACTGCTGCTGGCCGGCTGCACCGTGACCGTCACCCACCGCTTCACCAAGGACCTTGCCGGCCACGTTGGCCGCGCTGACCTGGTGGTCGTCGCCGCCGGCAAGCCGGGCCTGGTCAAGGGTGAGTGGATCAAGGAAGGCGCCATCGTCATCGACGTAGGCATCAACCGCCAGGACGACGGCAAGCTGGTCGGCGACGTGGTGTACGAAACCGCCCTGCCCCGCGCCGGCTGGATCACTCCAGTGCCAGGCGGTGTCGGGCCGATGACCCGCGCCTGCCTGCTTGAGAACACCTTGTACGCCGCCGAAACCCTGCACGATTAATAACCAGGCGTACTGAAAAAGCCCTGCTTTATCGCAGGGCTTTTTATTGCCCGCAATAAAACCTGTTTTTTCTTAGTTTTTAAGCACTTTCGTCCGGTTCTAGAAGAACATTCGACAGTTTCTGATCCATACTCCTAAAATGTAACGGCATTTATCAAAAACCCGTTTCCGAACGGTATTTCCTTACTTTTTTAGCGAGTTCATCCGCGTGAAAATTCGTCTTTCTATCATCAGCCTATTTTTCGCTTTCACAGGCCACTTCGCGCACGCCGCCGAAACCACCCAGGCCCCGCGTGATACGTCCAAGCTGCAAATCGCCTCTGGCAGCGCCATGCTGGTGGACCTGCAGACCAACAAGGTCATTTATTCCAGCAACCCGGACGTGGTGGTGCCCATCGCTTCGGTGAGCAAATTAATGACTGGCCTGATCGTGCTCGAAGCCAAGCAGAACATGGATGAGTACATCGATATCAACATCACCGACACGCCGGAAATGAAAGGCGTGTTTTCGCGCGTGAAGATCGGCAGCCAGATGCCGCGCAAGGAAATGCTGCTGATCGCCCTGATGTCCTCGGAAAACCGCGCCGCCGCGAGCCTGGCCCACCACTATCCGGGTGGCTATGCAGCCTTCATCGCCGCGATGAACGCCAAGGCCAAGGCACTGGGCATGACCAGCACGCATTATGTCGAACCCACGGGCCTGTCGATCCACAACGTGTCCACCGCCCGCGACCTGAGCAAATTGTTGGCCGCCGCGCGTCACTACCCGTTGCTGAGCCAACTGAGCACCACCAAGGAAAAGACCGTGTCGTTCCGCAAGCCCAACTACACCCTGGGCTTCTCTAACACGGACCACCTGATCAACCGCGCCAACTGGGACATCAAGCTGACCAAGACCGGCTTCACCAACCAGGCCGGCCACTGCCTGGTGCTGGTGACCAGCATGGGCAACCGTCCGGTGTCGCTGGTGATCCTGGATGCCTTTGGCAAATTCACTCACTTTGCCGATGCCAGCCGCATTCGCAACTGGGTCGAGACCGGCAAAAGCGGTTCGGTGCCGGATGTGGCGTTGCGCTACAAGGCTGACAAGAACCTGAAAAACCGTCCTAACGCCGCCGAAGTACGTCGCTGATCACACACTGATGCAGGAGCTGGCGTGTGTGGGAGCTGGCTTGCCTGCGATCGCATCACTGCGGTGTAACTGGAACACCGCAGTGCCTGCATCGCGGGCAAGCCCGGCCCCCACACAACCCCGCTCCCACACTGGAGCGTTGGTGTGTTGTTTACTTGCGTTCCGCCAGCACCTTCAGCGCCTGCGCCGCCGCGCCCTCCTGCCCCGCCTGGCCCGTCGCGTTGGCCGCATCCCGCCAGCGCTGCGCGTCCACATTGGCCGGCAACTGGCTCGGGCGCTGGGTGAGGATCGCCCAACTTCCGGCGCTGTTCCACTTTGACTCAAAGTCGCTGAAGCTCATCAACAACCGTCGGTCCATGCCCGAGCGCAGCAACACCGTGCTTTTCTGTTGATTGAAACCCACCACGACCACGTAGCGCGCGTCCGACCACAGCCCGCCGCCGATCCGCGCCATCACTGGATAACCCGCCGCCACCTGTGCAAGCACCGCTGTCAGCTTGGCGTCCACCGGGTACACCATCAGCCCGTACTCGCGCGCCAGCACCTGCATGTTGCGCTCAAGGTCCGCTTCGCCGCCCGGCAGGTGCAGCGGCTTATCCAGCAACCCCGGTGTCATGACAATGCCTTGTTGCGACAGCATGCTGGCTAATGCCGTAGGACCGCTCTGATAAGCCTCGCTGCGAAACGTCGGCACGCCATTGAGTTCGACACGTTCCGGCAGGCCCGCCAGTTTCGACGGCGTCGCGGAACAGGCCGCAAGCCCCAGGGCGCAGGCCAATAGAACGGATGTTTTAAGGTTCGACCGTAACCGCAATTTTCTACTCTCTTGATCAACTGCCGGTAAGGGCCCTGATCATAGGACGCCCGGCCACGCGGGTATAGCCCGCAGGCTTAGTAAAGGGAATGGATAGAGCAAAGAAGTTGGAAGGACACGACCATTGGTCAATAGCAGGCAACGGCCAGGTAGCTAGACTGTCCATTGAGAAGACTGTGTGTGCCCCGGACGGGGCGTAAGGAGGCCCGAATGAGCCTTGCAACAACGATTTTCCTATTGATCTGCGGTTGGCTGGCGGTAGCCGGCGCCATGTTGTGGGGGGTGTTGCGCATAACCCGCCGGCACCATCCCCCCCACGTCAAACCCGCTGCACCTGCCAAGCCCCATAAGGCGGCAGTGCATCACGCCTAGCCAGGCATGCAATTGAAGTCCTGAGTCGCCGCGACTTCCTTGCCGTGGCCATCCATCAAGGCGGCGCGCACGGTGGTGCCGAGGCTGGATTCCACCAGGGTGTAGTGCTCACCCGCCTTGAAGTGCTTGTATTCGACGCGACCCTGGCAGTCCTGCTGGTTGTCGTCGCCCGGTTCTTCTTCGAACAGCGTTACATCCAAGCGATGGTCGCCCGGCGGCACTTCAAAAAAGCGCCCGTCATCCACGCGCTTGCCGTCTACACGCTCGGCCATCAGGTCGTTCGGTGCCTCTTCTTTCAGACCGATCCACGCTTCGCTCGGGTCAGCCTTGGGGATCGGGCCGGCGCACGCCGACAACAACAGCACGGCACCGAGGGCGGGGATCAACAGCAGTGGTTTGAGTGAAATGGTTTTGAGTGACTGGGTTTTGAGTGACATGGCAGGGCTCCAAAGCAGGACATGTGTCCGATGGGTTACAAGCTTGGGGAGCGGACCTGTGTAGAACAAATGAATACATATGAAACGATCTTCAGCGCCTACCTAAATGTTCCTTCACCTGGCTGAAAGGTGCGTGTTAGGTGGGTCGCGTGAGACTGCCGGGGTTTGCAATCCTGCTCCTCTGGAGGTTCACGCATGCTCGGGCTGGTAAAGACCGCACTGCAAAAGCCGTACACGTTTATCGTGTTGGCCATATTCATCTGCATCATCGGGCCGATGGCGGCCCTGCGTACCCCCACTGACGTTTTCCCGGATATCGGCATCCCCGTGGTCGCTGTGGTGTGGCAGTACAACGGCCTGTCGCCGGACGCCATGGCCGGTCGGGTGATCTACACCTACGAACGCTCCCTGAGCACCACCGTCAACGACATCGAACACATCGAATCGCAATCGCTGCCCGGCATGGGCATCGTGAAAATCTTTTTCCAGCCTGGCGTGGATATCCGCACCGCCAACGCCCAGGTGACGGCGGTGTCACAAACCGTACTCAAGCAAATGCCTCCGGGCATCACGCCGCCGCTGATCCTCAACTACAGCGCCTCGACGGTGCCGATCCTGCAGATGGCGTTCTCCAGCCCGAGCCTTTCGGAAGCGAAGATCCGCGACCTGGTGCAGAACAATATCCGCCTGCCGCTGAGCGCCCTGCCCGGCCTGGCCATGCCCACGCCCATGGGCGGCAAGCAGCGCCAGATCACCCTCGACCTCGACCCGCAGGCGCTCGCCGCCAAAGGCTTGTCGGCCCAGGACGTGGGCAATGCCCTGGCGTTGCAGAACCAGATCATCCCGGTGGGCACCGCCAAACTCGGCCCCAACGAATACACGATCCTGCTCAACAACAGCCCCAAGGCCATCGATGAACTCAACGACCTGCCGATCAAGACCGTCGACGGTGCGCTGATCACCATCGGCCAAGTGGCCCACGTACGAGATGGTTCGCCGCCGCAGACCAATATCGTGCGCGTCGACGGCCACCGCGCGGTACTGATGCCGGCACTGAAAAACGGCAGCATCTCGACCCTGTCGATCATCGACGGCATCCGCCAGATGCTGCCGCGCATCAATGAAACCCTGCCGCCGTCGCTGAAGACTTCGCTGCTCGGCGACGCCTCGGTGTTCGTCAAGCAATCGGTGGGCAGCGTGGCCCAGGAAGGCATCATCGCCGCGTTGCTGACCAGCGCGATGATCCTGCTGTTCCTCGGCAGTTGGCGTTCGACATTGATCATCGCCGCCTCGATTCCGCTGGCCGTGCTGTCGGCCATCGCGCTGCTGGCGGTCAGCGGGCAAACCCTCAACGTGATGACCCTCGGCGGGCTGGCGTTGGCGGTGGGGATCCTGGTGGACGACGCCACGGTGACCATCGAGAACATCAACTGGCACCTGGAGCAAGGCAAGGCGGTGAAGACTGCGATCCTCGACGGTGCCGCGCAAATTGTCGGGCCGGCGTTCGTCTCGCTGCTGTGTATCTGCATCGTGTTCGTGCCGATGTTTTTGCTGCAAGGCATCGCCGGCTACCTGTTCCGGCCGATGGCCCTGGCGGTGATCTTTGCCATGGCCAGCTCCTTCATCCTCTCGCGTACGCTGGTGCCGACCCTGGCGATGTTCCTGCTCAAGCCGCACATGCCCGAGGCCGGTGCAGGGCATCATCCGGAAGATGCGTTCATCAACCACCACGAGGGCGAGCAGCACACAACACCACGCAACGCGGTGCTGCAATCGGTGCTGAATTTCCAGCAAGGTTTCGAGCGCCACTTCTCGAATATCCGTGACACCTACCACGGCCTGCTGACCCTCGCCCTGGGCAACCGCAAGGGTTTTATCGTCGGTTTCCTGGCCTGTGTCCTGGCGTCCTTCCTGCTGTTGCCCAGCCTGGGCCAAGACTTCTTCCCGGCCACCGATGCAGGCGCCCTGGCCCTTCACGTGCGTTTGCCACTGGGCACGCGTATCGAAGAAAGCGCCGCCGCCTTCGACCGCATCGAAGCGCGGATTCGTGAAGTCATTCCCGCCGAAGAGCTGGACACCATCGTCGATAACATTGGCATCCCGCTCAGCGGCATCGACATGGCCTACAGCAGCAGCGGCACCATCGGCCCGCAGGACGGCGATATCCAGGTCACCCTGAAAAAAGACCACGCCCCCACCGCCGACTACGTGAAAAAACTGCGCGAAGCCTTGCCGCAAAGTTTCCCCGGCAGCCACTTCGCCTTCCTGCCGGCGGACATCAGCAGCCAGATCCTCAACTTTGGCGCCCCGGCCCCGCTGGACGTGAAAATCTCCGGGCGCAGCGATGAAGAAAACCGTGCCTATGCGGTGGAGCTTGAGCGTCGCTTGCAGCACGTACCGGGCATTGCCGACCTGCGTATCCAGCAGTCCACCGGCTACCCGTCGCTGCAGGTGAACGTCGACCGCATGCGCGCCAATGGCCTGGGCATCACCGAGCGTGACGTGACCAACAGCATGGTCGCCTCCCTCGCCGGCAGCTCCCAGGTGGCGCCAACCTTCTGGCTCAATCCGGCCAACGGCGTGTCCTACTCCATCGTAGCGGCGACCCCGCAATACCGCCTCGACAGCCTGCCCTCACTGGAAGCCCTGCCGGTAACCGGCGCTGACGGTCAGTCGCAGATCCTGGGCGGCGTGGCGACTATTGCCCGCGTGCAAAGCCCGGCGGTGGTCACCCACTACAACATCGAACCGACCCTGGACCTGTACGCCAACGTGCAAGGCCGCGACCTCGGCGGCGTGGCCCGCGACGTGCAAAAAGTGCTGGACGACACCGCATCCATGCGCCCCAAAGGCGCGGTGATCAGCCTGCATGGGCAGATCGACGCGCTGCATGAAGCCTTCAGCGGCCTGAGCTTCGGCCTGCTCGGTGCGGTGGTGCTGATCTACCTGCTGATCGTGGTCAACTTCCAGTCGTGGGTCGACCCGTTCGTGATCATCACTGCTTTGCCGGCGGCCCTGGCGGGGATTGTGTGGATGCTGTTCCTCAGCGGCACGTCTTTGTCGGTGCCCGCCTTGACCGGCGCGATCCTGTGCATGGGCGTGGCCACGGCCAACTCGATCCTGGTGGTGAGCTTCTGCCGCGAACGCCTGGCCGAACATGGGGACGCACTGAAGGCCGCCCTGGAAGCCGGTTACACGCGCTTCCGCCCGGTGTGCATGACCGCCCTGGCGATGATCATCGGCATGTTGCCCCTGGCGATTTCCGAAGAGCAGAACGCCCCGCTCGGCCGCGCCGTGATCGGCGGCCTGATCCTCGCCACCACCGCCACCCTGTTGTTTGTCCCCGTGGTCTTCAGCCTGGTCCACGGTCGTCACCCTACTCGCGCAACTGCTGGAGAAACGTCTCATGTCGTCTGATCACAAACCCTCGCGCAAGCGTCTGATGCTCATGGGTGTCGGCGGCCTGACCCTGGCCGCCCTGTTGGTCGCCAACGGCCTGCACGCCCGCACATTGCACGAACAATCGGTCACCGCCTGGACCGAGACCGCCGCCGTCCCGCAAGTGATGGTGTTCCAACCGCAGCAGAATGCCGCGGGCGACACCCTGCGCTTGCCGGCGCACCTGGAAGCCTGGAGCAAGGCGCCGATCCACGCCCGCGTCAGCGGCTACCTCAAGGACTGGAAAGCCGACATCGGCACCCAGGTCAAGTCCGGGCAGATCCTCGCCGAGATCGACAGCCCCGACCTCGACCAACAACTGGCCCAAACCCATGCGCGGCTGGTGCAGGAACAGGCCAATGCACGCCTGGCCGCCACCACCGCCACCCGCTGGCAGAACCTGCTGGCCAGTCACTCGGTGTCGCGCCAGGAGGCCGATGAAAAAACCTCCAACGCCGCTGCCGCCAAAGCCAACGCCGAAGCCGCCGCTGCCGATTACGCCAGGCTTACGGCACTGGAAAGCTTCAAGACTATCCGCGCGCCATTCGCGGGCACCATCACTGCACGCAACACCGACATCGGCCAGTTGATCAAGGCCGATACCGACAGCGACCCGGAGCTGTTCAACATCGCCGACACCCACCAATTGCGCCTGTATGTGCCGGTGCCGCAGAACTATGCGGCGGTCATTCACCCAGGCCTCGAAGCCGAGCTGACCGTGCCCGAGCACCCCGGCGAGCATTTCAAGGCGCGCCTGATCGGCGACTCCACCGCCATTGACCGCCGCTCCGGCACCCTGCTCGCGCAGTTCGTCGCCGACAACCCCAATGGCGAGTTGCTGCCCGGCGACTACGCCGAAGCCACCCTGCCGATTCCAGCGGACACCCATGGCGTGAGCATCCCGGCCAGCGCGCTGATCTTCCGTGCCCAAGGCACCCAGGTGGCGGTGCTGGATGCGCAGAATCATGTGCACCTGCAAGACATCCACATCGGCCTCGACCTGGGCGAACGCCTGGTCATCGACCAAGGCCTGAAACCCGCCGACCGCGTGGTCGACAACCCGCCCGACGCCCTGCGAGAAGGCGACCCGGTACAACTAGCCGACGCCTCTGGAGGTACGCATGCGCCCAAGGCTTAAGCCCCTCGCGGCGTTGATGCTATTGGCGTTGCAGGGTTGCTCGATGGCGCCCACCTACACAGTGCCGTCACTTGACCTGCCCGCAAATTACCGCGAACAGACCAGCGATGGCCCGTGGCACAGCGCGCAGCCCTCCGACTCATTGGCGCCCGATTGGTGGACCCTCTACCACGACCCGCGCCTGAACGACCTGCAACAGCAACTGCTCAAGGCCAACCCGGACCTGGCGGCGGCACTGGCACACTTCGATGCCTCCCAGGCGTATGCCAGCCAGCTGCATGCCGGGCTGTTCCCGCAGATCACCGCCAGCGCGCAGCCATTGCGCCAGCGTCAATCGGACTCGCGGCCATTGCGGGGGACCACGCAGCCGTCGGTGTACAACAGCAATACGGCGGGGTTTTCGCTGAGTTATGACCTGGACCTGTGGGGCAAAATCCGCAACCAGGTCGCGGCCGGCGACGCCCAGGCACAAGCGTCCGGCGATGACTTGGCCGTGGCGCGCCTGAGCCTGCAACATCAGTTGGCGACGCTGTATGTGCAACTCAATGGGCTGGATGCACAGGCGCGGATTCTCAACAGTTCGCTGGAGGATTTCCGCCAGGCACTGCAACTGACTCGCAGTCGGTATGAGGGCCAGATTGCTTCGGAGCTGGACCTCACCCGCGCGCAAAACCAACTCGCCGAAGCCAAGGCGCAACTGGATGAAGTCCGCGGGCAGCGCAATCTTACTGAACACGCCATGGGTGAGTTGGTGGGTGTGGCGGCCAGTGACTTCAGCGTGCCGCCGAGCCAGCAACTGATCGCACTGCCGGGCATCCCGTCGCAGTTGCCGAGCCATCTGCTGCAACGCCGGCCAGACATCGCGGCGGCGGAGCGTCGCGTGTTTGCCGCCAACGCCAACATCGGCGTGGCCAAGGCGGCGTGGTACCCGGATTTCAGCCTGACCGGCTTGATCGGCGGGCAGACCCAAGGGGTTGGTAACTTGTTGTCCGCTAGCAATCGCTATTGGGCGCTGGGGCCGTTGGTGAACTTGCCGATCTTTGATGGCGGGCGCTTGAGCGCCAATGAACGCCAGGCCAAGGCCGAGTTTGAAGAAGCCTCGGCGCACTACCGCAGCCAGGTGCTGAAGGCCGTGCGCGAGGTGGAAGACAACCTGGCACAACTGCGCGATTTGCAGCAGGAGGCGCAGGATGAGCAAGCGGCGGCTGATGCGGCGCAGCACACCCAAGCGCTGGCCATGAACAGCTACCAGGCCGGGGCCGTGAGCTACCTGGACGTGGTGACGGCGCAGACGGCAGCGTTGCAAGCGCAGCGGACCTTGCAGGCGGTGCAGACCCGGCAGTTACAGGCGAGCGTCGGGCTGGTGACCGCGTTGGGTGGCGGCTGGCAGCCCTCTTCCTGACACTGTCCTTCCTCCGTAGGAGCCGGCTTGCCGGCTCCTACGGTGGGCAGTGAAGGCTTAGGCGGCGAGCTTGCCGCTGGCGATTGCCGCCGATGCGGCCACCATGGCGCGCAGCAGCACCGCACACCCTGCCGCCAGGTCATCCGGCGCGGCATTCTCGATTTCGTTATGGCTGATGCCGCCTTCACACGGCACGAAGATCATCCCCGCCGGGCCCAGTTCGGCGACGAAGATTGCGTCGTGACCTGCCCCGCTGACGATGTTCATGTTCGACAGGCCCAGGCCATTCGCCGCATTGCGCACCGCTTCCACGCAGCCTTTGTCGAAGTACAGCGGCGGGAAGTCCGCGGTGGGCTCCATCTCGAAACTCAGCCCATGTTTGGCGCAGGTGTCTTCAATGACCTGGCGCACTTGGGCAATCATCGAGTCCAGGCGCGCCGGTTCCAGGTGGCGGAAGTCCAGGGTCATGCGCACTTCGCCGGGAATGACATTGCGCGATCCCGGATAAGCCTGCAAGCAACCCACCGTCCCACACGCATGGGGTTGATGACCCAGCGCTGCCGCGTTGACCGCCGCCACCACTGCTGCCGCGCCCACCAGTGCATCCTTGCGCAGGTGCATCGGCGTTGGCCCCGCATGCGCTTCAACCCCACGCAGCTTCAGGTCAAACCACTTCTGCCCCAGTGCGCCGAGCACCACACCGATGGTTTTCTTCTCGTCCTCAAGAATCGGGCCTTGCTCGATATGTGCTTCGAAATACGCCCCCACCTTATGCCCACTGACCGGCCGCGAGCCCGCATAGCCAATCGCATTCAATGCATCGCCGACGCTGACGCCGTCCACATCGACCTTGGCCAGTGTGTCCGCCAGGGTGAATTTCTCGGCGAACACGCCGGAGCCCATCATGCACGGCGGGAAGCGCGAGCCTTCCTCGTTAGTCCACACCACCACCTCCAAGGGCGCCTCGGTTTCCACCTTGAGGTCATTGAGCGTACGCAGCACTTCCACACCCGCCAGCACGCCAAAGCAACCGTCAAACTTGCCACCGGTGGGCTGGGTGTCGATGTGGCTGCCGGTCATCACCGGTGGCAGGTTGGGATTGCGCCCGGGGCGACGAGCGAAGATGTTGCCGATGCCGTCGACGGTCACGGTGCAGCCAGCGGCCTCGCACCACTGCACGAACAGGTCGCGGGCCTTGCGGTCAAGGTCGGTAAGGGCCAGGCGACAGACGCCGCCCTTGGGGGTGGCGCCGAGTCTGGCCAGGTCCATCAAGGATTGCCACAAGCGGTCGCGGTTGATGTGCTGATGGGTCGATTGCAGAACGTCGAGGGCAGCGTTCATGGGGGATCTCCTCAGGCTACATTTCTTATGGATTGATTCAATTCCATCAATGGAATGCGGTCATACATGTGGGAGCGGGCTTGCTCGCGAAGAGGCCGTGTCAGTCGCTGCAAATGTCGCCTGAAAGACCGCATTCGCGATGCGAGCCCGCTCCCACATGTGGATTGCATTTCAAATGATCTACAGTGGTGTTTTCACCGCGACCGGGCTGGCCCCGCGCTTGGCATTCAGGCCGTAATACAACAAGCCACCCAAGGCCGAACCGGTAAACCAGCCATAGCTGTAGAACCAACTGAACGCATCGCTGCCCAGTGACAGCAAGGTCAGCACCACCGGCACGCCAAAGGCGATGAAGCCGCTCCAGTTCCACGCCGGGTAAACGTCATCGCGGTACAGGCCCGCCAGGTCGAGCTGCTGTTTGCGGGTGATGAAGTAGTCCACCACCATGATCCCGGCAATCGGCCCCAGCAGGCTTGAATAGCCGAGCAACCAATTGGAATAAACGGTCTCCAGGCTCACATCGGAAACGATCAGCCCGAGTTTTTTCAGCAGCTCATGGGCCATCAACGCCAACCCCACCAGGCCGGTCAGGATCACGGCGGTGGTGCGGTTGATCAGCTTGGGGGCGATGTTCTGGAAGTCGTTGGTGGGCGAGACAATGTTCGCCGCGGTGTTGGTGGACAAGGTGGCGATGATGATCAGCGCCATGGCAATGGCGACCCACACCGGGCTCTGGATATGCCCGATCAGGGTCACCGGGTCGGACACGCTGACGCCCACCAGTTTCACCGAGGCGGCGGTCATGATCACGCCGAGGGCGGCGAACAGGAACATGGTCAGCGGCAGGCCGAATATCTGCCCGAGGATCTGGTCCTTCTGGCTTTTGGCGTAGCGGCTGAAGTCGGGAATATTCAATGACAAGGTGGCCCAGAAACCCACCATCGCCGTGAGGCCGGCCATGAAGTAACCGGTGAGGCTCGCACCCTCGGGACGCTTGGGCGGGATCGCCATCAGTTCGCTGATCGACACGTTAGGCATCGCCCACACCAGCAGGCCAATCCCCACCGCCACCAGCAGCGGCGCCGACAGGGTTTCAAGGCGCTTGATCGATTCGGCACCGCGCAGCACCACCCACAAATTCAGGCACCAGAAAATCATGAAGCCAATCACTTCACCCGTGCCGCCGAGGGATTTCCAGCCCTCGAAAATCGAGCCCAGGAACAGGTGGATCGCCAACCCGCCGAACATCGTCTGGATACCAAACCACCCGCACGCCACCAGTGCCCGAATCAGGCACGGCACGTTCGAACCGAGGATGCCAAACGACGAACGCAACAGCACCGGAAACGGTATGCCGTACTTCGTGCCAGGAAACGCATTGAGGGTCAGCGGGATCAGCACCACGATGTTGGCGAGCAAAATCGCCATCAGCGCTTCGCCCACCGACAGGCCGAAATACGCAGTGAGCACGCCGCCCAACGTGTAGGTGGGCACGCAGATCGACATGCCGACCCACAGCGCGGTGATATGCCACTTGTTCCAGGTGCGTTCATGCACCTTGGTCGGTGCCATGTCGTGGTTGTAGCGAGGGCTGTCGAGGACGTCGGGGCCGGCGTCGAGTTCGTACAGGCCGTTGCGCTCAATGACTTGCGATCTGTTCTGTTGCATGGCCGCTCCACGGTTTTTTCGAATTATTGTTGCTCGCCTGCCATTGGGTGCAGGCGGCCGGAGTACCTCGTAAACAACATGACATCACGGATCCGGCCAGCCGCCACTGCACTCAATAACCGTGCCGACAACCGATACCGCACCCACACCGCGTATATAACTGGCTGATGTTAATCAGCTTTCCGATTGAGCCTTCGGTACTTGCCGCGTTACTCAGGCTAGATAACGTGGAAGTTGCCCGAACGATCAGGACTCAATCTGGTGCAACACGATTATTTTTATTCACTGCCTTCGTCAAGAGGCATGTCTCAAGCGTCTGATTTGCAATAAGAAATGTTGCTCAATTAAAGAACCTGTCAAGTGCGTCAAAATGGTGAGAGCGCGCTACATTTTGGTGATTTCAAATTTTTTGCCTTATTAATCAATGAATTAAACACGATATAAGCTTATAAAAAATCTTCTTGCCCAATCGAAAAACTCGGGCTAGCTTCTATTCCTGTCACCGATGACAGGAATTAACCGACCATCGGTAAGCAGCATTACAACACTTAGAACTGGCACAAGCCGGTCAAGCCTGTGAGGAACTCGACATGTCGCTGTTGATCCGTGGCGCCACCGTTATTACCCATGATGAAAGTTACCGCGCCGACGTGTTATGCGCAGGCGGTCTAATTCGCGCCATTGGCACGAACCTGGATATTCCCGCCGGCACTGAAATACTCGATGGTAGCGGCCAATACTTGATGCCCGGCGGCATCGATCCCCACACCCATATGCAACTCCCCTTCATGGGCACCGTGGCCAGTGAAGACTTTTTCAGCGGTACGGCGGCAGGCTTGGCGGGAGGCACCACGTCGATCATCGACTTCGTGATTCCCAACCCACAGCAATCCTTGCTGGAAGCCTTCCACCAGTGGCGCGGCTGGGCGGAAAAATCCGCGTCCGACTATGGCTTCCATGTGGCGATCACTTGGTGGAGCGAGCAGGTGCGCGAGGAAATGGCCGAGCTGGTCAGCCACCACGGCATCAACAGCTTCAAGCATTTCATGGCCTACAAGAACGCGATCATGGCGGCGGACGACACTCTGGTCGCCAGCTTCGAGCGTTGCCTGGAACTGGGCGCAGTGCCTACGGTGCATGCCGAGAACGGCGAGTTGGTGTATCACCTGCAACGCAAGCTGATGGCCCAGGGCATCACCGGGCCGGAAGCGCACCCGCTGTCGCGTCCGTCCCAGGTGGAGGGCGAAGCGGCCAGCCGCGCGATCCGCATCGCCGAGACCATCGGCACGCCGCTGTACCTGGTGCATGTGTCCACCAAAGAGGCGCTGGACGAAATCACCTACGCCCGTGGCAAGGGCCAGCCAGTCTACGGCGAAGTCCTCGCCGGCCACCTGCTGCTGGACGACAGCGTCTACCAGCACCCCGACTGGCAAACCGCCGCCGGCTATGTAATGAGCCCGCCGTTCCGCCCGCGCGGGCATCAGGAGGCGCTGTGGCACGGCCTGCAATCCGGCAACCTGCACACCACCGCCACCGATCACTGCTGCTTCTGCGCCGAGCAAAAAGCCGCCGGCCGTGACGACTTCAGCAAGATCCCCAACGGCACCGCCGGTATCGAAGACCGCATGGCGCTGCTGTGGGACGAAGGCGTCAACACCGGGCGTCTGTCGATGCAGGCGTTCGTCGCACTGACTTCCACCAACACCGCGAAGATTTTCAACCTCTACCCGCGCAAAGGCGCGATTCGCGTGGGTGCGGATGCGGACTTGGTGCTGTGGGACCCAGAGGGCACGCGGACCATTTCCGCCAAGACCCATCACCAGCAGGTCGACTTCAACATCTTCGAAGGCAAGACCGTGCGCGGCGTGCCGAGCCACACCATCAGCCAGGGCAAGCTTGTGTGGGCCGATGGCGACCTGCGCGCCGAGCGCGGTGCCGGGCGGTATGTGGAGCGGCCGACGTATCCGCCGGTGTTCGAGCAGTTGAGCAAGCGGGCGGAGCGTTCCAGGCCCACTGCAGTGAAACGCTAAAAGCGGCCTTCGGCCTATCGCAGGCAAGTCGAACCGTCGCACCGCCGGCTCCCACATTTGAACGATGTGAACCCGATCCCATGTGGGAGCTGGCTTGCCTGCGATAAAGCCAGCAACGGCAACACAAAAACCAATGCCCATCAGAGGCAGCACCTCAATAACCGTGAGGCCACCACCGTGATCCAGACCCTGACCCACCTCCCCCATCCCGCTGAGGATGGCGCCACCCTCGCCAGCCACTTCACCGACCTGGCACCGCCCCTCAATGCGCGCCAGGCGCAACTGGAAGCGTCGCGCTGCCTGTATTGCTACGACGCACCGTGCGTGAACGCGTGCCCCAGCGAGATCGATATCCCCTCGTTTATCCGCAATATCCACACCGAAAACGTGCAAGGCGCGGCGCAGAAAATCCTCTCGGCCAATATCCTCGGCGGCAGTTGCGCGCGGGTCTGCCCCACGGAGATTTTGTGCCAGCAGGCCTGCGTGCGTAACAACGCCGAAGAGTGCGCACCGGTGCTGATCGGCCTGCTGCAACGTTATGCGGTCGACAATGCCCACTTCACCGAACATCCCTTCCACCGCGCCGCGTCCACCGGCAAGCGCATCGCCGTCGTCGGTGCCGGCCCCGCTGGCCTGGCTTGCGCCCACCGCAGTGCGTTGCACGGTCATGACGTGGTGATTTTCGAAGCCCGGGAGAAAGCCGGTGGCCTGAATGAATACGGGATCGCCAAGTACAAACTGGTGGATGACTTTGCGCAGAAGGAGCTGGATTTCCTCCTGCAGATCGGCGGCATCGAGATTCGCCACGGCCAGCGCCTGGGGGACAACCTCACCCTCAGCGAACTGAATCAGCAATTCGATTCGGTCTTCCTGGGGCTGGGCCTGGCCGCGAGCAAACAGCTGGGCCTGCCCTTTGAGGACGCCCCCGGCCTGCTCGCCGCCACCGACTACATCCGCGAGTTGCGCCAGGCCGATGACCTGACTCAACTGCCGCTGGCCGACCGTTGCATCGTGCTTGGCGCCGGCAATACCGCCATCGACATGGCCGTGCAAATGGCCCGCCTTGGCGCCCGCGACGTCAACCTCGTGTACCGCCGTGGCCTGGCTGACATGGGCGCTACCCACCATGAACAAGACATCGCCAAGGCCAACCAGGTGCGCCTGCTCACCTGGGCCCAGCCCGAAGCCGTGCTGCTGGATGACCTGGGCCACGTACGCGGCATGCGTTTTGTGCGCACGCGCATGGAGAACGGCCGCTTGCACCCCACCGGCGAAACCTTCGAGCTGGCCGCCGATGCGATTTTCAAAGCCATCGGCCAGGGTTTCGACAATGAGGCACTGCACGACCCGTTGGCGCAGCAACTGCACCGCGTCGGTGAGCGCATCTTTGTCGACGAACAGCTGCGCACCAGTATTCCCGGTGTGTATGCCGGTGGCGACTGCGTCAGCCTCGGCCAGGACCTTACCGTGCAGGCCGTGCAACACGGCAAGCTGGCTGCCGAAGCCATGCACGCCCAACTCATGCTGAATGTGGAGGCTGCGTAATGGCCGATCTCTCGATTGTGTTTGCCGGTATCAAAGCCCCCAATCCGTTCTGGCTGGCTTCCGCGCCGCCCACCGACAAGGCCTACAACGTGGTGCGCGCCTTCGAAGCCGGCTGGGGCGGCGTGGTGTGGAAAACCCTGGGTGAGGACCCGGCAGCGGTCAACGTGTCATCGCGTTACTCGGCCCACTACGGCGCCAACCGTGAGGTGCTGGGCATCAACAATATCGAGTTGATCACGGACCGCTCCCTGGAGATCAACCTGCGGGAAATCACCCAGGTGAAAAAGGACTGGCCCGACCGCGCACTGATCGTGTCGCTGATGGTGCCGTGCGTGGAGGAATCCTGGAAAAACATCCTACCGCTGGTGGAAGCCACCGGTTGCGACGGTATCGAGCTGAACTTCGGCTGCCCCCACGGCATGCCCGAACGCGGCATGGGCGCGGCGGTGGGCCAGGTGCCGGAGTATGTGGAACAGGTGACACGCTGGTGCAAGACGTATTGCTCGCTGCCGGTGATCGTCAAGCTCACGCCCAATATCACCGACATCCGTGTGGCAGCGCGGGCGGCGTATCGGGGCGGTGCGGATGCGGTGTCGCTGATCAACACCATCAACTCCATCACCAGCGTGGACCTGGAACGCATGGTCGCCCTGCCGGTGGTCGGCACCCAGAGCACCCACGGTGGTTACTGCGGCTCGGCGGTGAAGCCCATTGCACTGAACATGGTCGCCGAAATCGCCCGTGACCCGCAGACCGAGGGCCTGCCGATCTGCGGCATTGGCGGCATCGGCAACTGGCGCGACGCAGCGGAATTCGTCGCCCTGGGCTGCGGCGCGGTGCAGGTGTGCACGGCGGCGATGCTGCACGGGTTTCGGATCGTGGAAGAGATGAAGGACGGGCTGTCACGCTGGATGGACAGCCAAGGCTACACAAGCCTGCAGGAATTCTCCGGGCGCGCGGTGGGCAACACCACGGATTGGAAGTACCTGGACATCAACTACCAGGTGATCGCCAAGATCGACCAGGCAGCCTGCATTGGCTGCGGGCGTTGCCATATCGCCTGCGAAGACACCTCGCACCAGGCCATTGCCAGCCTGAAACAGGCGGATGGCACGCATAAATATGAGGTGATCGACGATGAGTGCGTGGGCTGCAATCTGTGTCAGATCACCTGCCCGGTGGCCGATTGCATCGAGATGGTACCGATAGACACCGGCAAGCCGTTTTTGAATTGGACGCAGGATCCGAGGAATCCCTACCGGGAGGCTGTGTAACCCGAAATAGTGTGGTGAGCGAGCTTGCCTCGCGCGGGGAAAGCCCGCTCACCACAACAATGGGATCAGCTCACCGATATCAAGGCTCCAACCCAATCCCCCGCAAAATCACACCTGTCACCGTCTGGATCGCCTTCTCGAACTGCATATCCGACAACGGCTGGTGATCATTCAAAATGTTCACTTGGTGATCAAAGTCGGCATAGTGCTGGGTCGAGGCCCAGATCATGTACAGCAGGCTCGACGGCTCCACCGGCAGGATGCGTCTGTCCTCCACCCATTGGCGAATTTTCGCTTCCTTCATCTTGGCCCAGTCGTACAGGCTTTCATCCAGCGCCTCACCCAGGGTCGGCGCACCATGGATGATTTCGTTGGCCCAGACTTTTGAACCATACGGCCGCGTGCGCGAGCGCTGCATCTTGGCGCGAATGTAGCTACTGAGCACCACCCGTGGGTCATCGAAGGTTTCGAAGCTCAGGGCGTCCTGCTTCCACACTTCCAGCAGGTCGAACAGCACGGCGCTGTACAGCTCGCTTTTGGTGGTGAAGTAGTAATGCAGGTTGGAGCGCGGCAGTTGCACTTCTTCAGCGATGTCGGCCATGGCGGTGCTGCCATAGCCTTTTTCGGCGAAGACTTTCTCCGCCGCCAGCAGGATTTTTTCGACGTTGACCCGACGAATTCCGATCTTGTGATTGCCCATAAGGGCTCCCTGACAACAACTTGGCTTAAAGACTACCATCGGCTCTAGATCGCGGCGACAGGCCATAATGAAACTTCTGACGCGAGCCTTTCGCCTGGAAAACGGATTGGTTAGGATCGCGATCCCCATGAAGGATCATTGCAATGACTATTCGACCTCGCGTGGCCACCGACGACCCTGTGCTGGGAGCGCTGTGGGAGCGCTCGGTACGCGCCACCCATGACTTCCTCCCCGAGGATGACATTCAACGGTTACTGCCCCTGGTGCGCGATACTTACCTGCCCATGCCCGCCCTGGAGGTGTGGGTATACGAGGATCAGGACGGTATCGCCGGTTTTATCGGCACCGGAGGGCAAAATGTCGAAATGCTGTTTATCGACCCGGACCGTCGTGGCCAGGGCATTGGCCGCCAGTTGCTCGACCACGCCCGCGCCCGTCACGACACCCTTACGGTGGATGTCAACGAACAAAACCCCCAGGCCGTGGGGTTCTACCTGCACTATGGTTTTATCCAGGTCGCGCGCTCGCCGCTGGATGGCGAAGGCAAGCCCTTTCCCTTGCTGCACATGGCTCTACCGACTCCCTGAACCTGAAGGTATTGAACAATGTTGATCAAGAAAAGCCTCACCACCGTCGCCCTGCTCGCCTCCCTGCTGGGCGCTTCGGCGGCGTTTGCCCATGCCCATCTCAAGAGCGCTGAACCTGCGGCAGACAGCAGCGTCGCTGCGCCCAAGGACCTGCGGCTGACCTTCAGCGAAGGCGTCGAAGCCACGTTCACCAAGGTGTCCCTGAGCAAGGACGGCACCGAAATCGCCATCAAGGGCCTGGAAACCCCGGATGCCGACAAAAAAGTCCTGGTCGTCACGCCGGCCGCGCCGTTGGCCGCCGGTAACTACAAGGTGGTGTGGAACGCAGTCTCGGTCGACACCCACAAGAGCAACGGTGAATACAGCTTCAAGGTCGGCCAATAACCCATGGCAACCCTGCTGGTGCTGTGCCGCTTCCTGCATTTCACCGTCGTGTTGTTGATGTTCGGGGCCTGTGTGTTCAGGCCCTGGCTGGTGGGCGCTGAACCGCAACCGGTACTCGACCGGCAACTTCACCGTATCACCCGTGGGCTGGCCTGGCTGGGGTTGGGCTCCGGCCTCGCCTGGTTGCTGCTGATCACTGCCAGCATGGCCGGCAGCTGGGCGGCGGCGTTGCAGCCGGCCACGGTGCAACTGGTTCTGGGCAAAACCTTCTTCGGCCAGGTATGGACCTGGCACCTGCTGCTGAACCTGCTGCTGGTCATCGTGCTGATCAAGCCCTGGCCGGCATTGCGCCTGCCGGTAATCGCGCTGCTGCTGGCGACGCTGGCGCCGGTCGGGCATGGCGCCATGCTCGATGGGCTCAGCGGACAATTGTTGATCCTCAACCAAGTGGTGCACTTGGTCTGCGTGGGGGCGTGGCTCGGCGGGCTGTTACTGCTGGTCCTGATCCTCAGGCAGCCGCATGGCCACCCGGTGCCGGCGATCCTCAGGCGCTTCAGCGGCGTGGGCTATGGCCTGGTCGCCGGGTTGCTGGTCACCGGCCTTATCAACGTGCGCGTACTCACCGGGCAACTGTGGCCCACGCCGTTGTTCAACGGGTTCGCGCTGATCCTGTTGATCAAGGTTCTGTTGGTGCTGGGGATGTTGGCGCTGGCCTTGTTGAACCGCCTGCGCATCGAACGCTGTGAAGCGCGACCGGACACGCTGAAGGCCAGCGTGATGCTGGAATGGTTACTGGGTGTTTCGGCGGTAGCCGCCGTTTCGCTGCTGGGAACCCTTCCGCCGATGGTCATGGCTGGCTAAAAAAGAAATTGGAATGCAATCAATGTGGGCGCTGGCTTACCGATGCAGACACTTCGGTACATCAGACAGACCGAGTCGATGCCATCGCCGGCAAGCCAGCTCCCACATTTAGATCGTGGGGCTACAGTCAGATAGCGGTCAGCTGTCCGGCCGCCTTCGCGAGCAAGCCCGCTCCCTCAGTTGGATCGCGGGGTAACGGTTAGATTGTGGTCGGCTGCCAGGCCGCTTTCGCAGGCAAGCCAGCTCCTCCACTGACCCTGCCCCTCTAGATCAAGCCACCCCAGGTCATCGTATAACTTCCGCTTGACAGCCCTCAAAAACCCCGCAAATATCCCCCTCAATGTTGTACGACGACGTACGACAAATAATAAAAACAACAAAAAGGGAGTTCCACTGTGAGTCAATTCGCCCGCAATTCCTCCTCGTCTATCGGCCTCCTCGGTCTAGGCAGCCTGGCATTTACCCTCCCCCTCAGCGTCCACGCCGACGGTTTTATCGAAGACGCCAAGGCCACGCTCAACCTGCGCAACGCCTACTTCAACCGCAACTTCACCAACCCGACCAACCCCCAGGGCAAGGCCGAAGAGTGGACGCAGAACTTCATCCTTGATGCCAAGTCCGGCTTCACCCAAGGCACCGTGGGTTTCGGGATTGATGTCCTGGGCCTGTACTCGCAAAAACTCGACGGCGGCAAAGGCACCGGTGGCACGCAGTTATTGCCGATCCACGATGACGGGCGCCCCGCCGACAACTTCGGCCGCCTGGGCGTGGCCCTGAAAACCAAGCTGTCGAAGACCGAATTGAAGGTCGGCGAGTGGATGCCGGTGCTGCCGATCCTGCGCTCCGACGACGGCCGCTCGCTGCCCCAGACCTTCCGTGGCGGCCAGGTCACCTCCAGCGAAATCGCCGGCCTGACCCTCTACGGCGGCCAGTTTCGCGGTAACAGCCCGCGCAACGACGCGAGCATGGAAGACATGTTCATGAACGGCAAAGCCGCGTTCACCTCCGACCGTTTCAACTTCGGCGGCGGTGAGTACAGCTTCAACGACAAACGCACCCAGGTCGGCGTGTGGTACGCCGAACTCACGGATATCTACCAGCAACAGTATTTCAACCTGACCCACAGCCAACCCGTGGGCGACTGGACACTGGGCGCCAACCTCGGCTTTTTCAACGGCAAGGAAGACGGCAGCGCCCTGGCCGGCGACCTCGACAACAAGACCGCCTTCGCCCTGCTCTCGGCCAAGTACAACGGCAACACCTTCTATGTGGGCCTGCAGAAACTCACCGGCGACAGCGTGTGGATGCGGGTCAACGGCACCAGCGGCGGCACCCTGGCCAACGACAGCTACAACGCCAGCTACGATAACGCCAAGGAAAAGTCCTGGCAGGTGCGCCATGACTTCAACTTTGTGGTGCTTGGCATTCCGGGGCTGACCATGATGAACCGCTACATCAGTGGCAGTAACGTACACACCGGGGCGATCACCGACGGCAAGGAATGGGGCCGCGAATCGGAACTGGCCTACACGGTCCAAAGCGGTGCGCTGAAGGACCTGAACGTGCGCTGGCGCAATTCGACCATGCGTCGGGATTTCAGCAATAACGAGTTTGATGAAAATCGGCTGTTTATCAGCTATCCGATTTCACTGTTGTAACCCGTCCAACGTGGGAGCTGGCTTGCCTGCGATGGCGGCGCATCAGCAATGTAGATGTCAACTGACCGTCCGCAATCGCAGGCAAGCCATTTCCCACAATTGTATTTTGGCGTCAGCAAGAACGTTGACAACCTAGGGAATCCCTAACGATACTTCGGCATAGTCATACGACAACCTACAACAACAATGGAACCCTCATGACCACCACCACAACCACGCCCGTTCCATTCAATCGCCTGCTGCTCACCGGTGCCGCTGGCGGCCTGGGTAAAGTCTTGCGCGAGCGCCTGCGACCTTACGCCCAGGTACTGCGCCTGTCGGATATCGCCAACATGGCTCCGGCTGCCGACGCGTGCGAAGAAGTGCAACCCTGCGACCTCGCCGACAAACAAGCCGTGCACCACTTGGTGGAAGGCGTTGACGCGATCCTGCACTTCGGCGGCGTATCGGTGGAGCGCTCGTTCGAAGAGGTCCTCGGCGCCAACATCTGCGGCATTTTCCATATCTACGAGGCCGCCCGCCGCCATGGCGTGAAGCGCGTGATTTTCGCCAGCTCCAACCACGTCATCGGCTTCTACAAGCAGGGCGAAACCCTCGACGCCCACTCCCCGCGCCGCCCGGACAGCTACTACGGCCTGTCCAAGTCCTACGGCGAAGACATGGCCAGTTTCTACTTCGACCGCTACGGCATCGAGACCGTGAGCATCCGCATCGGCTCGTCGTTCCCGGAGCCGCAGAACCGTCGGATGATGCACACCTGGCTGAGCTTCGATGACCTGACCCAACTGCTCGAACGCGCGCTGTACACGCCGAACGTCGGCCACACGGTGGTCTACGGCATGTCGGATAACCTCGACACCTGGTGGGACAACCGCTACGCCGCCCACCTGGGCTTTGCGCCAAAGGACAGCTCCGAGGTGTTCCGCGCCCAGGTCGAAACCCAGCCACCGGTGGCCGACAATGATCCGGCCAAGGTTTACCAAGGCGGCGCGTTCTGCGCAGCCGGCCCCTTCGGTGATTGACCCATGAGCGCCGAATTGATTGTCGACGCGCGCAATGCCGTGGGTGAATGCCCGGTGTGGGTGCCTGAGGAAAACGCCCTGTACTGGGTGGACATCCCCAAGGGCGGCCTGCAACGCTGGAGCGCCGCCAGCGGCCATATCGCCGCCTGGACAGCCCCGCAAATGCTCGCCTGTATCGCCCGCACCACGGCAGGCAACTGGGTCGCCGGGATGGAAACCGGCTTCTTCCAGCTCACCCCGCACAACGATGGCAGCCTCGACACCACGCCCCTGGCGAGCGTCGAGCACCCGCGCACGGACATGCGCCTGAATGACGGCCGCTGTGATCGCCAGGGCCGTTTCTGGGCCGGCAGCATGGTGCTGAACATGGGCTTGAACGCGGCTGAGGGCACCCTCTACCGCTACGCGTCCGGCGCGGCACCCCACGCCCAACTGGGCGGGTTCATTACCCTCAATGGCCTCGCGTTCAGCCCGGATGGCCGCACGATGTATGCCTCGGACTCTCACCCACTGGTGCAGCAGATCTGGGCCTTCGACTACGACATCGACACCGGCACGCCGTCCAATCGCCGCGTGTTCGTGGACATGCACAACCACCTGGGCCGCCCCGATGGCGCCGCCGTGGACGCCGATGGCTGCTACTGGATCTGCGCCAACGACGCCGGGCTCATCCACCGCTTCACCCCCGAAGGTCGCCTCGACCGTTCCCTCACCGTACCGGTGAAAAAACCCACCATGTGCGCCTTTGGCGGCAGTCGCCTGGACACCCTGTTCGTCACCTCGATCCGTGATGACCAGAGTGCACAGTCACTGTCCGGCGGCGTGTTCGCCCTCAACCCCGGCGTTGTCGGATTGCCGGAGCCCCAGTTCATCCTCTAGCTGCATCGCTGTGCCTTGAATACAACAATAACAAGACAGGAGAGACATCCCATGGACTTCAAACGCACCTTGCTCGCCGCTGCATTCTTCACCCTCAGCAGCGCCGCCCACGCGCTGGAAATCAAATTTGCCGACATCCACCCGGACGGTTACCCCACCGTGGTCGCCGAAAAGAACATGGGCGCGGCCCTGACCAAGGAAAGCAACGGTGAACTGACCTTCAAGTTCTTCCCCGGTGGCGTCCTGGGCTCCGAAAAGGAAGTGGTCGAACAGGCCCAGGTCGGTGCTATCCAGATGGCCCGGGTCAGCCTGGGTATCGTCGGCCCGGTGGTCCCCGACGTGAACGTGTTCAACCTGCCGTTCGTGTTCCGCGACCAGGCGCACATGCGCAAGGTTATCGACGGCGAGATCGGCGATGAGATCCTCGCCAAGATCACCGACTCGGAGTTCGGCCTGGTGGCCCTGGCCTGGATGGACGGCGGCACGCGCAACCTCTACACCAAGAAACCGGTCCGCAAGATCGAAGACCTCAAGGGCATGAAGATCCGCGTGCAAGGCAACCCGCTGTTCATCGAGGCCTTCAATGAAATGGGCGCCAATGGCATCGCCATGGACACCGGCGAGATCTTCAGTGCCCTGCAAACCGGCGTGATCGACGGCGCAGAAAACAACCCGCCGACCCTGCTGGAACACAACCATTTCCAGAACGCCAAGTACTACACCCTCACCGAGCACTTGATCCTGCCCGAGCCCATCGTGATGTCGAAAATCACCTGGAACAAGCTCACCCCCGCCCAGCAGGTCATGGTGAAAAACGCCGCCAAGGCCGCCCAGGCTGACGAGCGCGTGTTGTGGGACGCCAAGTCCGCCAGCAGTGAAACCAAGCTCAAGGCCGCCGGTGTCGAGTTCATCACCGTCGACAAAAAACCCTTCTACGACGCCACCGCGCCGGTGCGCGCCAAATACGGTGCGGCTTACGCCGACATCATCCAGCGCATCGACGCCGTTCAGTAACGCCCTCCTTCTCTAGCAAGGCCCGGCGCGGTCGGCACTGACGCGCCCGGTTACGGTGAACGCCATGAAGAATTTACTGCTGCGCATCAACGACCGCATCTACATGACCTGTATCTGGGTCGCCGGCCTCTCGGTACTGGGGGTCGCATTGATCATTCCCTGGGGCATCTTCGCCCGCTACGTCCTCGGCACCGGTTCCAGTTGGCCGGAACCCACCGCCATCCTGCTGATGCTGGTATTCACCTTCATCGGCGCCGCCGCCAGTTATCGCGCCGGGGCGCACATGTCGGTGGCGATGATCACCGACCGCCTGCCTCCCACCCAACGCCGCGTCGTCGGCATCGTTTCCCAGCTGCTGATGGCAACCATCTGCCTGTTCATGGCGATCTGGGGCACCAAGCTGTGCCTGTCCACCTGGAACCAGTTCATGAGCGCCATCCCCACGTTGCGCGTGGGCATCACCTACATGCCGATCCCGATTGGCGGGCTGCTGACCCTGGTGTTTGTGCTGGAGAAACTCCTGCTCGGTGACCAGAGCAACCGTCGGGTCGTGCGCTTTGACCTGGTTGAAGAAAGCGAAGGGGCCGCCTGATATGGACGCATTGATTCTGTTGGGCAGCTTTATCGCTTTGATCCTGATCGGCATGCCCGTGGCCTACGCCCTGGGGTTGGCCGCATTGATCGGCGCGTGGTGGATCGACATTCCGTTCCAGGCCCTGATGATCCAGGTGGCTGGCGGGGTGAACAAGTTTTCGCTGATGGCGATTCCGTTCTTTGTGCTGGCCGGGGCGATCATGGCCGAGGGCGGCATGTCGCGCCGGCTGGTGGCGTTTGCCGGGGTGCTGGTCGGTTTTGTGCGCGGTGGCCTGTCCCTGGTGAACATCATGGCCTCGACATTTTTTGGTGCGATCTCCGGCTCGTCGGTGGCCGATACCGCCTCGGTCGGCTCGGTGTTGATCCCGGAAATGGAACGCCGGGGCTACCCCAGGGAGTTCGCCACGGCCGTGACCATCAGCGGTTCGGTGCAGGCCCTGCTGACACCGCCCAGCCACAACTCGGTGCTCTACTCCCTGGCAGCGGGTGGCACGGTGTCGATCGCTTCGCTGTTCATGGCCGGCGTGGTCCCGGGCTTGCTGATGAGTGCCTGCCTGATGGTGCTGTGCCTGATCTTCGCCAAGAAGCGCGACTACCCCAAGGGCGAAGTCATCCCGCTCAAGCAGGCCCTGAAAATCTGCGCCGATGCGCTGTGGGGCCTGATGGCCATGGTGATCATCCTCGGCGGTATTCTCTCGGGCATCTTCACGGCCACCGAGTCCGCCGCGATTGCCGTGCTGTGGGCATTCTTCGTGACCATGTTCATCTACCGCGACTATAAATGGAGCGAGCTGCCCAAGCTGATGCACCGCACGGTGCGCACCATTTCCATCGTGATGATCCTGATCGCCTTTGCCGCCAGTTTCGGCTACATCATGACCCTGATGCAGATCCCGGCGAAGATCACCACGCTGTTCCTGACCCTGTCGGACAACCGCTACGTGATCCTGATGTGCATCAACGCCATGCTGCTGTTGCTCGGCACGGTGATGGACATGGCGCCGCTGATTCTGATCCTCACGCCGATCCTGCTGCCGGTGATCCTGGGGATCGGCGTCGACCCGGTGCACTTCGGCATGATCATGCTGGTGAACCTGGGGATCGGGTTGATCACCCCACCGGTGGGCGCCGTGTTGTTTGTGGGCGCGGCGGTGGGCAAGGTCAGCATCGAGAAAACCGTGAAAGCGTTGCTGCCGTTCTATGGCGTGCTGTTCCTGGTGCTGATGGCGGTGACCTACATCCCGGCGCTGTCGCTGTGGCTGCCCAGCGTGGTGCTGTAACCCTCCCCTTGTAGGCGCCGGCAAGCTGGCGCCTACAAGTGACCTGCATTTCAAGGTAAACATGTGATGCTGGAACTCAGCGATGAACTGACCGTGCTGACCCTGGCCCCGGCCGTGGGCGGCAGCATCGTCAACTGGAGCGTGCGCGCCACCGGCCAGCCGCTGTTGCGCCATAGCGACGAGCAGGCGATCAGTACCGGCCTGCCGGGCAAGCTGGGGTGTTACCCCCTGGCGCCCTGGTCCAACCGCATTGCCCAAGGCGGTTTCGACAACCCCGACGGCTGGTTGGCCCTCGCCCCCAACAGCCTGACCGACCCGTTGCCGATCCATGGCTCGGCATGGCAACAGGCCTGGCAGGTGCTGAGCCACACCGAGGATGAAGCGGTATTGGCGGTGGAGTGCGACACGCCCTTCGCCTATCGCGCCGAGCAGCGATTTCGCCTGCACGAAGGTGAACTGAGTATTGCCCTGCGCGTGACCCATCTCGGCGAAAAAGCCGCCTGGCATGGGTTGGGTTTGCATCCTTACCTGCCACGCCGAGCCACCACGCGGCTGCAGGCCAGGGCGTCGCAGGTGTGGATGAGTGACGCGTCCAAGTTGCCCACGAGGCTGGCGCCGGTGCCGCAGGCCTGGGACTTCAGCGCCTTGAAAGCCCTGCCGGAAGGCCTGGTGGACAATGGTTTCTGCCAATGGGACGGGCACTGCCGGATAGAACAACCGGAGCTCGGGTATGCGTTGGAATGCCAGGCGAGCGGCGCGGATTACTTCCTGCTGTACTGCCCGCCGGGGCTGGGGTTCTTTTGCATCGAGCCGGTGAGCCATCCGGTGAATGCTCATCACCTGCCCGGCCGGCCGGGCCTGAAACTGCTGGAACACAATCAGTCGGTACAACTCAACTTCAAGCTCAAATACATACAACATGTGGGAGGGGGCTTGCCCCGATGACGGTGTATCAGTAATACAGTGGTGGCTGGGACACCGCTATCGGGGGCAAGCCCCCTCCCACAGTTTTGATTTGTGTTGTGTCAGGGTGGAGCGTTTTTCAGGCGCCCGGCGGTGTCGATGCTCACCACCACCGACAACCCCGGCCGCAACCGCTCGCTCTCGGCCTGGTCGGGGTCCACCGTGATCCTCACCGGCACGCGCTGGGCGATCTTCACGAAGTTGCCAGTGGCATTGTCCGCTTGCAACAGGCTGAACTCCGAGCCGGTGGCCGGGGAAATATGCTGCACCGTGCCGTGGAATTTGCGGTGGTTCAGGGCATCCACGGTGAAGGTCACCGGCTGGCCGACCTGCACATTGTCCATCTGGGTTTCCTTCATATTGGCGATCACCCACAGTTGCTTCGGCACCAGCGCCATTAACTGCGCACCGGAGTTGACGTAGGCCCCCAGGCGCACGCCGATCTGCCCCAGTTGCCCGTCGCGTGGCGCGGTGATGCGCGTGTTGGACAGGTCGATGCGCGCCAGCTCCACCGCCGCCTCGGCACTCGCCACGGCCGCTTCCAGGGAGCCGCGATTGACGATCACGGTCTGCAGGTCCTGACGTGCGATTTCCAGGCTGGCCTGGGCCTGGGCCACCGCCGCGATGGTTTGCGCGTTGGCGGCGCGGGTCACGTCCAACTCACGCTTGGACACCGAGCCGTCACTGATCAACTCTTCATTGCGGCGCAGATCGGCGGTGCTCTTGCGCGCCTGCGCCTGGCTGTCCGCCAATGCCGCCTGGCGCAACTGGATGGTGGCTTCGGCGCTGTTGCGCTGCTGCACCACATTCGCCAACGAGGCCTTCTGCACCGCCAGTTGCGCCAGCGCCTGGTCGAGGCGCTGCTTGTAGATTCGGTCGTCGAGGCGCACCAGCAGGTCGCCGGCCTTCACGTACTGGAAGTCCTGCACCGGCACTTCGAACACATAGCCGCTGAGCTGCGGGCCGATAATCGTCACCTGCCCACGCACCAAGGCGTTCTCGGTGGTTTCCACGGCACTGCTGAACGGTGGCAACTGCCAGGCATACAACACGATCAGCACCCCGACGATGGCAATCGCGGCAAAGCCCAGGGACGAGACGATGCGCACCCGCAAGGAGCGCGGCTCGGTCACCGTGGCGCCGGGCGGTGTACTGCCTTCCGGGGTGGAGGCGATGGCGTTGGTGGTCGTGGTAGTGGAAGTCGGTTCGGTCATGAAGAAGCGCCGCTGGGTTGAACGGGAGTGGCTGCTGCCTGGGTGGTGCTCATCAGCCACAGACTGCGGATAAAGATCCAGATCATGGTCAGTATCGCGATGATCGCGATCAGCATGAAGACATCGTTGTAGGCCATCACATTCGCCTCGCGGGTTGCCGCCGTGGCCAGGCTGCGAATGCCCATCAGGTTGCGCAGCTCGGGGTCGGCGACAATGCCGCCGTAGGCCGAGCCGCCGCTCTGCACCCGCGCGGCCACACGTGGGTCCAGCAAGGTCAAATGTTCGACGATCATGCTGGAGTGATATTTCTCGCGCACAATCTGGAACGTGCCCAGCAACGCCGCGCCAATCAGCCCGCCGAGGTTCTGGCAGATCCCGAACATCACCGAAAAACTCACCAGGTTACGCGGGTTGGTCAGCACGTTCTTGGTGCCCAGCACCATGGTCGGCCCCAGGAAGAACGTACCGCCGAAGCCTAGCAGGAACTGGCTGATATACAGGTTCTGCGGCCGCGTGAGGTTGCTGGAAAAGCTGTCCATCACCGACCCCGTCGCCATCAGCGCCAGGGAAATCACCAGCGGCATCAGCAAATGCGCAGGGTTGATGGTGAGCGCACTGACCGCCAGGCCCGCGATCGCTCCGGCCAGCATCACCACGTACAGCGTGTGCATCTGTTGGTAGCTCATGTTCAGCATCTGCATGAACCCCACGGCGCCGGTGGACTGCTCGGACAGCACCATGCGAATCAGGATCACCGCCAGTGCCAGGCGAATCATCACGCCACTGCCCAGCCAACGGGTCATCAGCATCGGGTTGGCGCGGTTATGCTCGATAGCCAGCCCGGCCATGATCAGCACCAGCGAGCAGGCCGAGGCCACGCCGATCCACGGCGCTTCCAGCCACCAGTCGATTCGGCCCAGGGACAGCACGGCGCAGAGCAAGGCAACCCCGGTGGCAAGGATGGCGAAGGTGAGGAAGTCGAGTTTTTCGAAGGTCTTGAAGCGGTCACCGGGCGGCAACTTGAGCAGGAACACGCAGCCCAGGCAAATCAGCGCCATGCCCAGTTCGAACAGGTACAGCCCGCGCCATTCGGCGATTTGCAGCAGGTCCTCGGAGAACAGCCGCGCCAGTGGCAAGGCCAATTGCGCCGTGCCCAACCCCAGCACCAAGGCCTTCAAGCGCCACTTGGCCGGGAAAGCCTGGATCATGTAATACAAACCCAATGAACTCAGCGCCGCACCTACCATGCCGTGGGCCGCTCGCACGGCGATGGCGGAGTTGAGATCGTTGACGAACAAATGCCCGAACGTCACCAGTGCATACAGCACCAGGAACACCTCGGTGAACGCGCGCAGGCCGAACTGCTGGCGGAACTTCACCAGCAGCAGGTTCATGCACACGTTGGTCATCACATAGGCGGCGGGCAGCCAGGCCATTTCGGCGGTGGTCGCGCCGAGGGCACCCTGCAGGTATTGCAGGTTGGCAATGACCAGCGCGTTACCCAACCCCCCGGTAATCGCTACGAGCACGCCCACCATCGCGAACAGCCACCGCTTGTGGGTGGGGTGCAATGGCGTCGACGGCGAGCCAGGCAGGCTTGGCCGCTCATGGGGCTCCCAGGTGTGAGGGGTGTATTTGTTCATTCGATGACCTAGATGACCCGACGCAGGATGTCGGTAAAACCATTACTCAGGGAGTAGTAAACCTGAGCGGAGTTCATCTTGCCATGTCGAGGGGGTGATTGATCCTCCAAACGAGCGCGGTCGTGGACGGGCAGCGGGTGCCCGGCACATTCGGCGTAGGACGGGCCCCGTCACAGGCCCGGCACTTAGGATGTAAGACAGGCCTTGACCAACATGCCAACGGCCACCAGTACGCACAGGCTGGCAAACCCCACCTGCAAGGTGCGCGCGGGAATCACCGAGCACAGGCGCCGCCCGGCCAGCATGCCGACGATGCTCGCGCCGATAAACACCCAGCCCACTGATTCGATGCGTACACCGGCATGGAACGCGCCAGCCACACCGACCAAGGAGAGCAGGCTGATCACCATCAAGGAGGTGGCGACGATGCCGCGCATCTGCACATCGGTGAGTTGCTTGAACGCCGGCACGATCAGGAAGCCACCGCCCACACCGAGCAGGCCGGATACCGCACCGGTCACCGCGCCGAGGGCGGCCAGGGTCGCGCTGCATTTGGCGGTCCAGGCGAAGCGCCCGGTCTGCTGATCGAGCATGCAGTTCTTCTGTCCCCAGGACGCCGTGCCATGGTCACTCGGCCCCGCCTCACGTTTTTCACGCTGCAACATGCGCCAGGCCACCAACACCATCAAGCCACTGAACAGCCCCATCAGCAACGCTTCCGGCAGTTGGTGGGCGAGAAACACCCCCACCGGCGAGAACAGCGCACCGAGCAAGGCGATCAACAACGCGGCGCGGTAACGCACCAGGCCATGGCGCAAACCATCGACCGCTCCCACCGCCGCCGCCGCGCCAACCGCAAGCAACGACACCGGCGCGGCCTGGGTCATGCTCAAGCCCAAACCAAGCACCAGCGCCGGCACCCCAAGGATGCCGCCGCCCGCGCCGGTCAGGCCCATGACCAGGCCCATCAATAACCCCAACACACTGGCCAGCAGCATTCAGTCCACCTTGCTCAGGCGGGTCAGCCACTCGCGGCCCTTGAGCATGCCATTCCAATAGAACCACGGCAGCAACGTGGCCTTGAGGAACCACATCGAGCGACGCGCCTGGGTCGGGTCGAGGGGAAAGGTCGGCAGCAGCTTGCCGCCGTAGCCAAACTCGGCCAGCACCACCTTGCCCTTCTCCACCGTCAGCGGGCAGGAACCGTAGCCGTCGTATTTGAGCGGCAGCGGCGCCTGTTTGCGCAGGGCCAGCAGGTTTTCAGCGACCACTACGATCTGTTTGCGCACTGCAGCGGCGGTCTTGGCGTTGGTGGTGCCGCACACGTCACCCAGGCCGAAGATGTGCGGGTAACGCAGGTGTTGCAGGCTGTGGGGGTTCACTTCGCACCAGCCCGCTGCATCGGCCAGCGGGCTTTGGCGGATGAAGTCCGGAGAAACCTGCGGTGGGACCACGTGCAGTAGGTCGAAGGATTTTTCTTCAACGCGGGCATTGCCTTCGGCGTCCTTCACTTCGAACCAGGCCTTACGCGCTGGGCCGTCGACTTTCACCAGGTTGGCGTTGAACGCAAGGCGGGCGTTGTACTTCTCCACGTATTTCATCAACGGCGGCACGAAGGTCGCCACGCCGAACAGCGCGGCACCGGCCAGGTTGAATTCGACATCGATGTTTTTCAGCGCGCCCTGCCTGAGCCAGTGATCGCAGGACAAATACATGGCCTTTTGCGGCGCGCCTGCGCATTTGATCGGCATGGCTGGCTGGGTGAAGATCGCCTTGCCGCCCTTGAGTTGCTGCACCAGTTGCCAGGTGTAAGCGGCGTGCTGGTAGCTGTAGTTGGACGTGACGCCATGCTTGCCGAGGGTGTCTTGCAGGCCTTCGATCTTCTCCCAGGCCAGGCGCAGGCCCGGGCAGACGATCAGGTTTTGCCAGCTGACACGCTGGCCGCTGTCGAGGATCAGGGTCTGCTCGTCGGGCAGTACTTCGGTGACGGCGGCTTGCACCCAGGTAACGCCGTTGGGCAATACATCGGCCAGCGGGCGGCGGGTCTTTTTCAGGTCATAGGCGCCGCCACCCACCAGGGTCCAGGCGGGCTGGTAGCTATGATGGTCGCTCGGTTCGATCAGGATGATATTCAGGTGCGGGTCGCGCTTGAGCAGGCTGGCCAGCAGGCCAATGCCCGCCGAGCCGCCGCCGATGACTACGATGTCGCCACTGATGGTTGGGCCCCAGTGTTGGTCGGTCATGGTCTATCGCCTTTGTCATACATGCACACAAGGGTCGCTGCCGGATGGCGTCACGCCCAGCTTTTTATGACCGCGCCGCAGTACAAGCCGGACAGGGTCTTCATTACTTGAATCACTTCGTGGCTGGCCAACCCGTAGAAGATGTATTTACCTTCCCGACGGGTGGCGACCAACCCTTCGTCACGCAGGATGCCCAACTGTTGAGACAGCGTGGGCTGACGCACGCCGGTCAGGGCTTCCAGTTCGCCGACATTGCGCTCGCCCTGGGTCAACTGGCACAGGATCAACAAACGATCCTCATTGGCCAGGGCCTTGAGCAAGGAGCAGGCCTTGGACGCCGATGCGCGCAACTGGGCGACTTCGCCCTCACTCAGAGTAGATTCCATTTGCCTCGGGTCCTTTTTGTCACTTAAGCTCAAAACATTATGTGAAAACGTAAACTGATTGTAACTACTTTTTTCTTCATCCGGGACAACCGCCATGCCAGCGCTGATCCAAGCCTTTCTGGACGAGGCATCGTCGACCTACACCTACGTGGTTTATGAAACCGATGGCGGCCCCTGTGCCATCGTCGATTCGGTGCTCAACTACGACCCGGCCTCGGGGCGCACCGACACCGCCCAGGCCGACAAGGTCATCCGCTTTGTGCGCGAGCATGGGCTGCAGGTGCAATGGCTGCTGGAAACCCACGCCCACGCTGATCACTTGTCTGCCGCGCCATACCTGCGCCGCACGCTGGGTGGCAAGATCGCCATCGGGCAGTCGATCAGCAAAGTGCAGGGCGTGTTCAAGAACCTGTTCAACCTGGAGCCGGAATTTCGCGTGGATGGCTCGCAGTTCGATCACCTGTTTGCGCCGGATGAGGTGTTTCACATCGGCACGCTCAAGGCCCAGGCCCTGCATGTGCCAGGGCATACCCCGGCGGACATGGCCTATCTGATCGACGACCGACTGATCCTGGTGGGTGACACGCTGTTCATGCCGGATGTCGGCACGGCGCGCTGTGATTTCCCTGGCGGCGATGCGCGGCAGTTGTATGCGTCGATGCGCAAGTTGCTGGGCTTTCCCCTGGAAACCGAGTTGTACGTCTGCCACGACTACCCGCCCGAAGGCCGTGAGGCAAAGTGCCGGACCACGGTGGCAGAGCAGCGTGCGGGGAATATCCATGTGCATGATGGCGTGGATGAAGCCACGTTTGTCGAGATGCGCACCACGCGCGACGCAGGGCTGGGGATGCCGACGCTGTTGCTGCCGGCGATCCAGGTGAATGTGCGGGCGGGGAATATGCCGCCGGCGGAGGACAATGGTGTGGTGTACCTGAAGATTCCGGTCAACCACCTCTAACCCAGGTTGATGCCGTTGGCCGGTAGCGGCAACGCAGTTTTGTAGCGCACCTGCTTGAGGGCGAAGCTGGAGCGGATGTTGGCGACGCCCGGCACCTTGGTCAAAAAGTCCATCATGAAACGCTCCAGCGACTGGATTGTCGGCACCAGCACCCGGATCAGATAGTCCGGGTCACCGGCCATCAGGTAACACTCCATCACTTCTGGCCGGTCCGAGATCGCGCCTTCGAACTGCTGCAATGCCAACTCATTCTGCTTTTCCAGGCTCACGTGGATGAACACGTTGACGTGCAGGCCCAACAGGTCGGCGTCGAGCAGCGTGACCTGGTCTCGAATCAGGCCCAGTTCTTCCATCGCCTTCACCCGGTTGAAACACGGCGTGGGCGACAGGTTGACCGAGCGGGCCAGGTCGGCGTTGGTGATGCGGGCATTCTCCTGCAGGGCGTTGAGAATGCCGATATCGGTACGGTCCAGTTTGCGCATGAGACAAAATCACCTGTTTATTATGTTTATGCAGTTTTTTTATCCGCAAATGGTCTTGAGCGCAACGAAACAGAGATAAATATTCTTCTACGCCACGCCTATGATTGTTGTAGGACAAGATTTCTCCTACCCGGAGCCTGACTGTCAGCTAGCGCGCCCACTACAAGAAATTCACAAGATAGAGCGTAGAAAGCCATGACCCAGCAGTACGAACCACTGCGCCTGCACGTCCCTGAACCCTCGGGACGCCCAGGCTGCAAGACCGACTTTACCTACCTGCGCCTGACCGACGCCGGCCTGGTGCGCAAACCCGCCATCGACGTAGAACCCGCCGACACTGCCGACCTGGCCAAGGGCCTGATCCGCGTGCTCGACGACCAGGGCCAGGCCCTCGGTCCCTGGGCTGAAGGCGTCCCCGTCGAGATCTTGCGCAAAGGCATGCGCGCCATGCTCAAGACGCGGATCTTCGACAACCGCATGGTGGTCGCCCAGCGTCAGAAAAAAATGTCGTTCTACATGCAGAGCCTTGGCGAAGAAGCCATCGGCAGCGCCCAGGCCCTGGCCCTGAACATCGACGACATGTGCTTTCCCACCTACCGCCAGCAAAGCATCCTGATGGCTCGCGACGTGCCCTTGGTGGACCTGATCTGCCAACTGCTGTCCAACGAGCGCGACCCGCTCAAGGGCCGTCAGCTGCCGATCATGTATTCAGTGAAAGACGCTGGCTTCTTCACGATTTCCGGCAACCTCGCCACCCAGTTCGTACAAGGCGTGGGCTGGGGCATGGCCTCGGCGATCAAGGGCGACACCAAAATCGCTTCCGCCTGGATCGGCGACGGCGCCACCGCCGAATCCGACTTCCACACCGCCCTCACCTTTGCCCACGTGTACCGCGCGCCGGTGATCCTTAACGTGGTCAACAACCAGTGGGCCATTTCCACCTTCCAAGCCATCGCCGGCGGCGAAGCCACCACCTTTGCCGGACGCGGCGTGGGTTGTGGCATCGCCTCCCTGCGGGTGGACGGCAACGACTTCATCGCGGTGTACGCCGCTTCCGCCTGGGCTGCCGAGCGTGCGCGCCGCAACCTGGGGCCAACGCTGATCGAGTGGGTCACGTATCGAGCCGGCCCGCACTCCACTTCTGATGATCCGTCGAAATATCGCCCAGCCGACGACTGGAGCCACTTCCCCTTGGGCGACCCGATTGCCCGCCTCAAGCAGCACCTGATCAAGATTGGCCAGTGGTCCGAAGAGGAACACGCGGCGGTCAGTGCAGAACTTGAAGCCGAAGTGGTCAAGGCACAGAAAGAAGCCGAACAGTACGGCACCCTTGCCGGCGGTCAGATTCCAAGCGCCGCGACCATGTTCGAAGACGTTTACAAAGAGATGCCGGAGCACTTGAAGCGCCAGCGTCAAGCGTTGGGGATCTGACATGAACGATCACAACAACAGCATTGAAGTGGAAACCGCCATGACCACCACCACCATGACCATGATCCAGGCCCTGCGCTCGGCCATGGATGTGATGCTCGAACGAGACGACAACGTGGTGGTGTTTGGCCAGGACGTCGGCTACTTCGGCGGCGTATTCCGTTGCACCGAAGGCCTGCAGACCAAGTACGGCAGCTCGCGGGTATTTGACGCGCCAATCTCCGAAAGCGGCATTATCGGCGTGGCCGTGGGCATGGGCGCCTATGGCCTGCGCCCGGTCGCCGAGATCCAGTTCGCCGACTACGTTTACCCTGCCACCGACCAGATTATCTCCGAAGCCGCCCGCCTGCGTTATCGCTCGGCCGGTCAGTTCACTGCGCCGCTGACCATGCGCATGCCCTGCGGCGGCGGCATCTACGGCGGCCAGACCCACAGCCAGAGTATCGAAGCGGTCTTCACCCAGGTCTGCGGCCTGCGCACGGTGATGCCGTCCAACCCCTATGACGCCAAGGGCCTGCTGATCGCCTCCATCGAAAACGATGACCCGGTGATCTTCCTTGAGCCAAAACGCCTGTACAACGGCCCGTTCGACGGCCATCACGACCGCCCGGTAACCCCGTGGTCGAAACACCCGCAAGCCCAGGTGCCCGACGGTTACTACACCGTGCCGCTGGACGTGGCCGCCATCGTGCGTCCGGGTTCGGCCGTCACCGTGCTGACCTACGGCACCACCGTGTACGTGTCGCAAGTCGCCGCCGAAGAAACCGGCATCGACGCCGAAGTCATCGACCTGCGCAGCCTGTGGCCGCTGGACCTGGAAACCATCGTCAACTCCGTTAAGAAGACCGGCCGTTGCGTGGTGGTGCATGAAGCCACCCGCACCTGCGGCTTTGGTGCCGAGTTGGTGTCACTGGTGCAAGAACACTGCTTCCACCACCTGGAAGCGCCGATCGAACGCGTCACCGGTTGGGACACCCCCTACCCGCACGCGCAGGAGTGGGCGTATTTCCCAGGGCCGTCCCGAGTGGGCGCGGCGTTGAAACGGGTCATGGAGGTCTGAATGGGCACGCACGTTATCAAGATGCCGGACATTGGCGAAGGCATTGCGGAAGTTGAACTGTCGGTGTGGCATGTGAAGGTCGGCGACATGGTCGTCGAAGACCAGGTGCTGGCGGATGTAATGACCGACAAGGCGATGGTGGACATTCCCTCGCCCGTGCACGGCAAAGTGATCTCCCTCGGCGGCGAGCCGGGTGAAGTCATGGCCGTGGGCAGTATTCTGATCAGTATCGAAGTGGAAGGTGCGGGCAATGCCAAGGACGCGCCGGTCATAAAGGAAGCACCAAAGGACGCGCCAAAGGCTGCACCGGTGGTTGAAGCCAAGCCTGAAACCAAGCCTGCGCCGGTCGCCGTTGAAAGCAAAACTGTGCCGGCTGTTGCCGCCCAGGCCCCGGTGGGCCGGGCTGCCGACGAACGCCCGCTGGCCTCCCCCGCCGTGCGCAAACGCGCATTGGACGCCGGGATCCAGCTGCGCCTGGTCCAGGGCTCTGGCCCGGCGGGCCGGATTCTGCACGAAGACCTGGACGCTTACTTGCGCCAGGGCCCGACGCCGTCCAAAGCCGCAGCCAACCCCTACGCCGAGCGCAACGACGAAGAACAGATCCCGGTGATCGGCATGCGCCGCAAGATCGCCCAGCGCATGCAGGACGCCACCCGTCGTGCCGCGCATTTCAGCTATGTGGAAGAGATCGACGTCACCGCCCTCGACGAGTTGCGTGTGCACCTCAACGAGAAACACGGCGCCACGCGCGGCAAGCTCACCCTGTTGCCGTTTATCGTGCGCGCCATGGTCGTGGCGTTGCGGGACTTCCCGCAGATCAACGCGCGTTACGACGATGAAGCCCAGGTCATCACCCGGCTTGGCGCGGTGCACGTAGGGGTCGCCACCCAAAGCGACGTAGGCCTGATGGTGCCGGTGGTGCGTCACGCCGAAGCCCGCAGCCTGTGGGGCAACGCCGAGGAAATCGCCCGTTTGGCCACTGCTGCGCGCAGTGGCAAGGCCAGTCGCGATGAACTGTCGGGCTCCACCATTACCTTGACCAGCCTCGGCGCTTTGGGCGGCATCGTCAGCACGCCGGTGCTCAACCTGCCGGAAGTCGCCATCGTGGGCGTCAACCGCATCGTCGAACGGCCCATGGTGATCAAGGGCCAGATCGTGGTGCGCAAGATGATGAACCTCTCCAGCTCGTTCGATCACCGCGTGGTCGATGGCATGGACGCGGCGCAATTCATCCAGGCCATTCGCGGCCTGCTCGAACAACCCGCCAGCCTGTTCCTGGAGTAAGGCATGACGCAGACATTGAATACCACGCTGCTGATCATCGGCGGCGGCCCGGGCGGTTATGTGGCGGCGATCCGTGCCGGCCAACTGGGCATCCCGACCATCCTGGTGGAAGGCCAGGCGCTGGGCGGTACGTGCTTGAATATCGGCTGCATTCCGTCCAAGGCCTTGATCCATGTGGCCGAACAGTTCCAGCAAACCATCCACCACAGCCAGGGTTCGCAACTGGGCATCGAAGTGGATGTGCCAACCCTGGACATCCGCAAAAGCGTGGAATGGAAAGACGGCATCGTCGACCGCCTGACCACCGGCGTCGCCGCCCTGCTGAAAAAGCACAAGGTGCAGGTAATCCACGGCTGGGCCAAGGTGGTGGACGGCAAGACCGTCGACGTCGGCGACCAGCGTATCCAGTGCGAACACCTGCTGCTGGCCACCGGCTCGAAAAGCGTCAACCTGCCGATGCTGCCGATTGGCGGGCCGATCATCTCGTCCACCGAGGCGCTGGCGCCAACGCGAGTGCCCAAGCGTTTGATCGTGGTGGGTGGCGGCTATATCGGGCTGGAGCTGGGGATTGCCTACCGCAAGCTCGGCGCCGAGGTCAGTGTGGTCGAGGCCCAGGACCGCATCCTGCCGGCCTATGATGCCGAGCTGACGCAGCCGGTCAACGAATCCCTCAAGCAACTGGGGGTGAAGCTGTACCTCAAGCACAGTGTCACCGGTTTTACCGATGGTAGCCTGCAAGTAAGCGACCCGAATGGCGACACCCTGTCGCTGGCAACGGATCAGGTGCTGGTTGCTGTGGGTCGCAAACCCAACACCCAAGGCTGGAACCTTGAAGCACTGGACTTGGAGATGAACGGCGCGGCGATCAAGATCGACAGCCGCTGCCAGACCAGCATGCGCAACGTGTATGCCATCGGCGACCTGAGCGGCGAGCCGATGCTGGCGCACCGCGCCATGGCCCAGGGCGAGATGGTGGCCGAACTGATCAGCGGTAAACCTCGCGAATTCAACCCGGCCGCGATCCCGGCGGTGTGCTTTACCGACCCGGAACTGGTGGTGGTCGGCAAGACCCCCGATGAAGCCAAGGCCGCTGGTTTGGACTGCATCGTGTCGAGCTTCCCGTTTGCGGCCAATGGCCGGGCGATGACCCTGGAGTCGAAAACCGGCTTCGTCCGGGTGGTGGCGCGACGCGACAACCACCTGATCGTCGGCTGGCAAGCCGTGGGGGTGGGCGTCTCGGAACTGTCCACCGCCTTTGGCCTGAGCCTGGAGATGGGCGCGCGCCTGGAAGACGTGGCGGGCACCATCCATGCGCATCCGACGCTCGGCGAAGCCGTGCAGGAAGCCGCGTTAAGGGCCCTGGGCCACGCGCTGCACCTGTAAAAACGAGGTGAGGCCATCGCGGGCAAGCCCGGCTCCCACAATGGAATGCATTGCAAATGTGGGAGCTGGCTTGCCTGCGATAGCGGTGGATCAGCCATTACAGAGGCTGAATGGTCCGCCCACCCGCTCCCACACCGGCCAAGAATGCAGTATTGTTGCGCCCATCCAGAAAAAAACCGACTTGACCAACGATAGAGGGTGTCATGGGTAACGAAAGCATCAATTGGGACAAGCTGGGTTTTGACTACATCAAGACCGACAAGCGGTTTCTCCAGGTCTGGAAAAACGGCGAATGGCAAGAAGGCACCCTGACCGACGACAACGTGCTGCACATCAGCGAGGGCTCCACCGCCCTGCACTATGGTCAGCAGTGCTTCGAAGGCCTCAAGGCGTATCGCTGCAAGGACGGTTCGATCAACCTGTTCCGCCCGGACCAGAACGCCGCCCGCATGCAGCGCAGCTGCGCACGCCTGCTGATGCCGCATGTGTCGACCGAAGACTTCATCGAAGCCTGCAAACAAGTGGTCAAGGCCAACGAGCGCTTCATCCCGCCGTACGGCAGTGGCGGCGCCCTGTACCTGCGCCCGTTCGTGATCGGCACCGGTGACAACATCGGCGTGCGTACCGCACCGGAATTCATCTTCTCCGTGTTCGCCATCCCGGTTGGCGCCTACTTCAAGGGCGGCCTGGTGCCACACAACTTCCAGATCTCCACCTTCGACCGCGCCGCGCCACAGGGCACCGGTGCCGCCAAGGTCGGTGGCAACTACGCCGCCAGCCTGATGCCAGGTGCCGAAGCGAAGAAATCCGGCTTTGCCGACGCAATCTACCTGGATCCGATGACCCACTCGAAGATCGAAGAAGTCGGCTCGGCCAACTTCTTCGGGATCACCCACGACAATAAGTTCATCACGCCGAAGTCGCCTTCGGTGCTGCCAGGCATCACCCGCCTGTCGCTGATCGAACTGGCCAAGACCCGCCTGGGCCTGGACGTGATCGAGGGCGAAGTGTTCATCGACAAGCTCGACCAGTTCAAGGAAGCCGGCGCCTGCGGTACGGCTGCGGTGATCTCGCCGATCGGCGGCATCCAGTACAACGGCAAGCTGCACGTGTTCCACAGCGAAACCGAAGTCGGCCCGATCACCCAGAAGCTCTACAAAGAGCTGACCGGCGTGCAGACCGGCGACGTCGAAGCCCCCGCCGGCTGGATCGTCAAGGTCTAACCCACAACAACGCGAAACCCAAATGTGGGAGCGGGCTTGCTCGCGAAAGCGGTCTATCAGCACTGAAATCGGTGACTGACACTCCGCTTTCGCGAGCAAGCCCGCTCCCACATTTATTCTCAGGTGTTCTCAGGACCGTGTCGGGATGTTTTCGGCAATCTTCTTGCCCATACTGATCCTCGGTTCCACCCCATACCCCAACGCCTCGTAAAACCCCGCCACCGCGTCATTGCCACTGGTGATCTGCAGGTTGATCTTCATGCAGCCCAGCGCCGTCAATGCCTGTTCCGCATACCGCACCAGCGACGACCCCAGGCCATGCCGCCGATAGTCAGCGTGCACCGCCACCGAATACAGCCAGCCGCGATGCCCGTCATAGCCGGCCAGAATCGTCCCGATCACGGTTTTTTTGTCCATCGCGACGAAAAACAGCCCGTCGTTGACCGCCAGCTTTTTATCAATCGCCAGCGCCGGCAGGTTATGCGCCGTGTCATAGCCAAATGCTTCCTGCCATAACGCCACCACCTGCGCCCGGTGCGGGCGGTCGCGATACGGCCCGATAGGGTGGCGGGACAGCAGCGCTTTTTCCATCACCAGCGTACGCTCGTTGCCGTGGTAGACGTCGCGCACGGTATGGAACCCCAGCTTGGCGTAGAACGGCTCGGCTGTCAGCGAAGACGGCACGCTCAGCACCGTCACCCCGGCTTCGCGGGCGCGTAGCTCAATCTCGATCATCAACAGCCGACCAATGCCCTGCCCTTGCAGCGCCGGGTTGACGAACACCGAGCGCACCACATTGCCATCGAGGGCCGCAGTGGCAACGATCACCCGTTCCTGAACCGCCACCAGCACCACGCGACGCTTGAGCAGTTCCAGCACCGCCTCAGGCGTGAAGTTAGCGGCAACCCGCGCAATCACATCCGCCGGATAGTCCCGCGCATTGCTGCTGTGCAGGGCCGCCAGAATGACCTGGCTGATCCCCTCGGCATCGGCGGTTTGGGCAGTACGAACAGCGGTAGACATGCATTCTCCTTCCTGGCTCGGGTTTCACGACCGCCCCCATACTAATGTAGGAGCCGGCTTGCCAGCGATAGCGGTCTGTCAGACCCAGCGCTTTCGCCGCCAAGCCGGCTCCTACCGTTTGAGCGCACTTCAACCTCCACAGCCGATTCGGCTGCCCTACCCCACTTTTCAGCTTTCCCGGCTGAACCTCCCCAAGTTTTCAGCCGGGATTCATCCCGCACAAGCCACACACTATTCCCACAGCTCAACCCATGGACCCGTGCACCCATGCAAACCACCAACACCGTCTTGATGATTCGCCCGGCGCGCTTTGCCTTCAACCCGGACACCGCGATCAACAACCGTTTCCAACGCCCGCCCCTCGACCCGCTCAGCGCACAGCAGAAAGCGCTGGAAGAGTTCGACGGCTATGTCGCCACCCTGCGCCAGCATGGCGTGGAAGTGCTGGTGGTGCAGGACACCCCGGCGCCCCATACACCCGACTCGATCTTCCCCAATAACTGGTGGAGCAGCCACGCCGACGGCAGCCTGGTGCTGTACCCGATGGAAGGCCAGAACCGACGACTGGAACGCAACAAAGGCGTGCTGCAAGTGTTGGAACAGCGATTTACGGTCAAGGACACCATCGACCTCAGCCACCTCGAACAACAGAACATCTTCCTCGAAGGCACCGGCAGCATGGTGCTCGACCGCCAGCACCGCATCAGCTACGCCTGCCACTCCGGGCGCACCCACCACGACGCCCTGCGCCAGTTCGCCGAACGCCTCGACTACCAGCTCTGCGTGTTCCACGCCGTCGACCGCCACCACGCGCCGATCTACCACAGCAACGTGATGATGAGCGTTGGCCGCGACCTCTCGGTGGTGTGCCTGCAAGCCCTGCCCCATGCCGACGAGCGCCAGGCCCTGGAACGCTCCCTGCGCGATACCGGCAAGGACATCCTCGCCCTCGATTTCGATCAGCTGGAGGCGTTCGCCGGCAACATGCTCGAAGTCCACGACCGCGACGGCCAGCCGCTGCTGGTGATGTCCGCCAGCGCCTGGGGCGCCTTGCAGCCTGCCCAGCGCCAACACGTGGAACGCCATACGCGGCCAGTGGTGGTGAACATCGACAACATCGAACGCATTGGCGGCGGCAGTGCCCGCTGCATGCTGGCGGAAGTGCATCTGCCTGCCCGCACCACCTTCCAATAACTCAAGGAGTCTTGCCATGACCCGCTACATCGACGTGAACGACCTCTGCTACCTGGTCTCACAAAAAGGCCTGCCCACCTGCATCTCCGAAATGGCCGAGTACATCCGCGCCGACTACCTGCGCTGGCAGGACTTCGAAAAATGCGCGCGCCTGGCCAACCACTCGCCGGACGGCGTGATCGAGCTGATGCCGGTCTCCGACGCATCGCTGTATGCGTTCAAATACGTCAACGGCCACCCGAAAAACACCCTGGCCGGCATGCTCACCGTGATGGCCTTCGGCGCACTGGGCGATGTCGACACCGGCCTGCCGGTGCTGCTGGCGGAAATGACCCTGACCACCGCGATTCGTACCGCCGCCACTTCCGCGCTGGTCGCCCGCTACCTGGCCCGCGACAACAGCCGCAGCATGGCGCTGATCGGCAACGGCTCGCAAAGCGAATTCCAGGCCCTGGCCTTCCACGCCATGCTCGGCATCACTGAAATCCGCCTGTTCGATATCGACGCCAAGGCCACCGCCAAACTGGCGGCCAACCTCAAGGCTTTCCCGGCGATCAAGGTGATCCTGGCCGGCAGCGTGGCCGAAGCGGTCAAAGGCGCCGACATCGTCACCACCGTGACCGCCGACAAGGCCTACGCCACCATCCTCACCGACGACATGATCGAGCCGGGCATGCACCTCAATGCCGTCGGCGGTGACTGCCCCGGCAAGACCGAGCTGGACCGACGTATCGTCGAGCGCGCTCGCGTGATCGTCGAGTACGAACCGCAAAGCCGCATTGAAGGCGAAATCCAGCATATGCCGCAGGATTCGCCCGTCACCGAACTGTGGCAAGTCATCAACGGCCAGAAGCCCGGTCGCGAGAATGCGCGCCAGGTCACCCTGTTCGACTCGGTGGGCTTTGCCATCGAAGACTACTCTGCCCTGCGCTATGTGCTGGACGTGGCCAAGGCGCTGGACGTGGGCAGCACCCTTGAGCTAGTGCCGGACCTGGCCGACCCGAAAGACCTGTTCGCACGCCTGGCCCAACAGCCCCGCGCACAGCAGAAAAAGCGCGCCTGAAAACGCTCTGGCCTGCCGCTTTGCGCCGTTGGCAGGCCAGGATTTGCAGGCGTAAAAGCCGATTCAGCGGGCGCTGCAGCCGATTCCGCTGCATTGGCGGTTTTAACAGCGCAATTTGCGCTTTAGGCACCGGGTAAACGACACAAAAAACGCACCATCATGAAGCATTCTCTGCTCCCAGCTATTCACTGCCCTGACATCAATTACAAAATATAGGGACCTGCACATGACTCCATTGCGATCACTCTTCGCCGCGCTGCTGTTGCCACTCTGCGCAACCGCCGCCCACGCCCAGGACTGGAAAGAAATCCGCTTCGGCGTTTTCCCCGAATACCCCCCCTTCGAATCCGTGGCCGCCGACGGCAGCCTGCAAGGTTTCGATATCGAGTTGGGCAACGCGATCTGCGCCAAGCTCGAAGTGAAATGCACCTGGGTCCACAACGAATTCGACGGCATGATCCCGGCCCTGCGCGCACGCAAGTTCGACGCGATCATGTCGTCCATGGCCGTTACCCCGGCGCGTGAAAGAATCATCGACTTCAGCGACAAGCTGTTCCTCAGCCCGACCTCGGTAATCACCCGCAAGGGCGCCGACTTCGGCGACACCCCGGAGTCCCTCAAGGGCAAGCAAGTCGGTGTGCTGCAAGGCTCGTTGCAAGAGGCGTATGCCCGTGCGCACCTGGCCAAGCTCGGCGCGCAGATCAAGGCGTATCAGTCCCAGGACCAGAACTACGCCGACCTGCAAAACGGCCGCCTCGACGCGACCCTGACCGACAAGCTCGAAGCCCAGCTCAACTTCCTGTCCAAACCCGAAGGCGCCGACTTCAAGACCGGCCCGGCCTTCAAGGACCCGACACTGCCCCTGGACATCGCCATGGGCCTGCGCAAGAACGATCAAGCTTTGCGTGAGCTGATCAACAAGGGCATTGCAGCTGTGCAGGCGGATGGGACTTATGCCGAGATCCAGAAGAAATACTTCGGCGATCAGGACATCTACAACGAATAGCAGCCTCGTCCTTATGTGGGAGCTGGCTTGCCTGCGATCGCGGTGGGTCAGCTTGCACATCTGTGACTGACGTTCTGCTATCGCAGGCAAGCCAGCTCCCACCGCCAACCTGTGCGCTCCTTCGAGATCTTCCCAATGAACGAATTCCTCAACCTGCAAGGCTACGGCCCGATGCTGGCCCAAGGCGCCTGGATGACCCTCAAACTGTCATTCCTGGCCCTGGCCCTGAGCCTCGCCCTGGGCCTGATCGCCGCCGGCGCCAAGCTCTCCAGCGCCAAATGGCTGCGCGTACCGGCCACGCTCTACACCACGCTGATCCGCAGCGTGCCGGACCTGGTGCTGATCCTGCTGATCTTCTACAGCCTGCAACTGTGGCTCAACGACCTGAGCGAAGTGTTCGGCTGGGATTACTTTGAAATCGACCCGTTTACCGCGGGCGTCATCACCCTGGGTTTTATCTACGGCGCGTATTTCACCGAGAACTTCCGGGGCGCGATCCTCAGCGTGCCAGTCGGCCAGCTGGAAGCCGCGACCGCCTACGGCCTGAGCCGCTGGCAGCGCTTTCACCTGGTGCTGTTCCCGCAACTGATGCGTTTTGCCCTGCCGGGCCTGGGCAATAACTGGCTGGTGCTGCTCAAGTCTACGGCGCTGGTGTCGATCATCGGCCTGTCGGACCTGGTCAAGGCCGCGCAGAACGCCGGCAAGACCACCAACGAGCCGCTGTACTTCCTGATCCTCACGGGCCTGGTGTACCTGGTGATCACCACCCTCTCCAACCGCATCTTCAAGCGCCTCGAGCGGCGCTACAACCTCGGCATCAAGGGGATGGCGCGATGATCGAACTGTTCCAGCAATACGGCCTGGCCTACCTGTTCAGCGATGGCGCGGGGTTGTCCGGCGTCGCCATGACCCTGTGGCTGTTCATCGTCTCGGTGGTGTTTGGCTTCATCCTGTCGATTCCACTGGCACTGGCGCGCGTCTGCGAGCACTTCTGGCTGCGCTGGCCGGTGGAGGTCTACACCTACCTGTTCCGCGGCACGCCGCTGTATATCCAGTTGCTGATTTGCTACACCGGGCTGTACAGCCTGGAAGTGGTGCAGGACAACGCCCTGCTCAACCAGTTTTTCCGCAATGCGCTGAACTGCACCCTGCTGGCTTTCGTACTCAACACCTGCGCCTACACCGTGGAAATCTTTGCCGGGGCGATCCGCAATATTCCCCACGGCGAAATCGAAGCGGCACGCGCATACGGCCTGCACGGCTGGCGGCTGAACCTGTTTGTGGTGGTACCGGCGGCCTTGCGTCGCGCGTTGCCGGCCTACAGCAACGAAATGATCCTGATGCTGCACGCCACGTCCCTGGCCTTTACCGCCACCGTCGCCGACATCCTCAAGGTGGCCCGCGATGCCAATGCCGAGACGTTCCTGACGTTCCAGGCATTCGGCATCGCCGCCCTGCTCTACATGCTGCTGTCCTTTGCACTGGTGGGCCTGTTCCGACTGGCCGAACGTCGCTGGATGCGCTTTCTCGTTCCTACCCGAGGCTAACCCATGAATCAGTCCGCGCAGGCCCTGGCCGCTTATCCCGTTGATGAACCCGTTGCCAAACCCGCCACCGCCGCCATCAAGCTGCAAGTCGAAGGCATCCACAAACGCTACGGCGAACACGAAGTGCTCAAGGGCGTGTCCCTGAACGCCCGTAATGGCGACGTGATCAGCCTGATCGGCGCCAGCGGCTCCGGCAAAAGCACGATGCTGCGCTGCATCAACTTCCTTGAACAGCCGGACGCCGGTGTCATCACCCTGGACGGCATCAGCATCGAAATGCGCCAGGGCCGTGCCGGCGCCCGCGCACCGCACCAAGACCAACTGCAGAACCTGCGCACGCGCCTGGCCATGGTGTTCCAGCACTTCAACCTGTGGAGCCACATGACCGTGCTGGAAAACATCACCATGGCCCCGCGCCGGGTGTTGGGCGTGAGCGCCGCCGAAGCGGAGAAACGTGCGCGCCTGTACCTGGACAAGGTCGGCCTGCCAGGCCGCGTGGCCGATCAGTACCCGGCGTTCCTGTCCGGTGGCCAACAGCAGCGCGTGGCGATTGCCCGGGCGCTGGCGATGGAGCCGGAGATCATCCTGTTCGATGAGCCGACGTCCGCGCTGGACCCCGAACTTGTAGGAGAAGTCCTCAAAGTCATACAGACGTTGGCCGAGGAAGGTCGTACCATGCTGATGGTCACCCACGAGATGGGCTTTGCCCGCCAGGTGTCCAGCCAAGTGCTGTTCTTGCACCAGGGCCGTGTCGAGGAACAAGGCGACGCCAGGATCCTCGACCACCCCAGCAGCGAGCGCTTGCAGCAATTTCTTTCCAACCGTTTGAAGTGAAACCCATGGATACCAAGGCCAACGGACCCCATTCCTCCCCTGCGCTGGACCGCATCGATGAAGCCATCATCGAAGTACTGCGTCACCAGGGGCGTATCACCTACGAAAAGCTTTCGTCGCTGGTGCACCTTACCCCCAGGCCCTGCCTGGAGCGCGTGCGCAAGCTGGAGCGACGCGGGGTGATACGCGGGTATGGGGCGATCATCGATGTGCAGATGGTCTCGCCAGGGCTGTCGTTGCTGGTGCTGGTGGCCTTGTCCAACCAAAGCGGGCGGTCGGCGCAAAAGGCTTTTGAAGCCTGTGTGAAGGCCTGCCCGCAAGTGTTCGAATGCCAGTTGATCAGCGGGCCATTTGACTACAGCCTGCGCATGCGCTGCCGCGACATGGAGCACTACCGGGTGCTGACCGAGACCTGGTTGAACAATGACGAGTTGCACATCGATAAGTTGGTGGCGCATCCGGAATTGGCGGTGGTGAAGAACACCGCCACCGAACTGGCCTGAGCCCCCATTTCACCAAACACTGCATAACCCCTGTGGGAGCGGGCTTGCTCGCGAATGTGGAGTGTCAGTCACTTAATTTGTCACTGATACACCGCATTCGCGAGCAAGCCCGCTCCCACATTTTTTAACCGTGCCCACTTAGTATTTTCTTGCCAGGCTTGACCCCAATCATCTTCGCCTGCCCATCCTTCTGCTTGCCCGTCCGCGCCTCACTGATCAACCCCGGTATCAACTTGCCCTCCGGCAGGTTCTTCCAGAACCGGCTGGGTAAGTGCCCTTCCATCACCTTGGGGTTCAACCGCGCCGGGTTGAAGATGTGGCTGTAGTAGGTCAGCCACATCGCACTGTGGGGGTCCTCGACATTCTGCGCCAACTGCCGCCACGCCTCGGGGCATTCCCGCTGATGGATCAACTGCTCACCGTCGTAGTAAACCCCATCCAACGGCGTGGCGATCATCCAGCGATGCCGGCCCATGCGCCCGATAAAGTGCTGGCTGGCTGATTTCAGGATGTCATGGGCCGGCTCATGCCACGCCACGTACTCGGGCAGTTCCGGCCCCGCCTGCGCCGGCAACGCAATAAACCGCACAAACGCATGCAGGTGGTGCGCCTCGCGGCTGACCTGCTTGATCCGCCGCTGCAACTCACTGCCCAGCTTATCCCCTGCCAGCATGGCGGTGCGGTCGCCGTGGCTGACCCGCCACAGCACTTCGTACAGCAGGCTCCAGCGCTGGTCGCCGTGGTAACAGGCGGCCGACTCCAACAGTTCCAGCAGGGCCTTGGGCACCCGCGTCTGGAAAGGCCCAGGCGCTTCGGGAATCGACTGGTCGGTGGCAAACAGGTCGGCCACCTCCGCCTCGCCCCAGCTTACCTGGCTGGGGTCTACCTGATGGCTGAGCAACCAGCGCGCCTGGTCGCGCCAGGTGCTGAACAGGTTGTCGCATTCCAGGCTGATCATCCCCACAACCCCATCTGCTGCGGTTGCGGGCGGTCGCGCAATTGTTCGCGCAGCAGCACGCTGGTGCTGTCGGCCTGTTGCGGGTGGTAGTCAATGGTGATGAAAAACGGCTTGGCCTTGGCCAGTACGCAGCGCATGCGCGCCAGGTCTTCGAAGCGGATCTTGCGCTCGCGGCGCAGGTCCACCAGGCGCTGGGTGGTGCGCAACCCAATGCCCGGGATGCGCGCGATCAAGGTCGGCTCGGCGCGGTTCAGGTCCAGGGGGAACACCTCACGGTTTTCCAGGGCCCAGGCCAACTTGGGGTCGATATCCAGCGCCAGGTGGCCGGGACCTTTGAACAGTTCATTGGCGTTGAACCCATAGCTGCGCAACAGGAAATCGGCCTGGTACAAGCGATGTTCACGCATTAACGGAGGCGCGGCCAGGGGCACGCTTTTCGGGCTATTGGGGATGGGGCTGAACGCCGAGTAATACACGCGGCGCAGCTTGAAGTTGCCGTACAACGCCTCGGCACCGTGGAGGATGGTGCTGTCATCGGTGTCATCCGCGCCGACGATCAGTTGCGTGCTCTGCCCGGCCGGGGCAAAACGCGGCGCGCGCGGCTCGTTACGGACCGTCTGCTCGCCGGTGTAGATGGTCTGCATGGCCTGCTTGATCGACACGATCTTTTTTTCCGGCGCCAGGGTCTGCAGGCTGGCCTCGGTCGGCAATTCGATGTTCACGCTCAGTCGATCGGCATACTTTCCGGCTTCGGCGATCAGCGCCGGGTCGGCATCGGGAATGGTCTTGAGGTGGATATAGCCACGGAAGTCGTGCTCTTCGCGCAGCAGCTTGGCCACGCGCACCAATTGCTCCATGGTGTAGTCGGACGAACGGATAATGCCGGAGCTGAGAAACAGCCCGCTGACGCAATTGCGCCGGTAGAAATCCAGGGTCAGGGTGACCACCTCCTCCGGGCTGAAACGCGCGCGCGGCACATCGCTGGAGCGGCGGTTAACGCAGTACTGGCAGTCGTAGAGGCAGAAGTTGGTGAGCAACACCTTGAGCAATGACACGCAGCGCCCGTCGGGGGTGTAGCTGTGGCAGATGCCCATGCCATCGGTGGAACCCAGCCCCGCCTTGCCTTCGGAGCTGCGCTTGGGTGCGCCACTGCTGGCGCAGGACGCATCGTACTTGGCGGCGTCGGCGAGAATGCTGAGTTTTTCGATCAACTGCATGGAAGGTTACCGATACTGGTTTTTTGTACAGTATCAGCCAACCCTCCAGGTCACAAGTGCAGCCTGTCAGCTCGCGGTGGCGAGCAACAGGTCCTGCACCGAACGCCCTTTGTCGCGCCCACGGTCCAGCGCATACAACGACGCCGCAATCTCATCCGCGCGAATCGGCAGCACCGACAGCAAGGTATCGCTCAAGCCATGGCTGGCCTGGCTGAAGCCCTGGATATAGATGCCGGCATTGCAACGTTCGTCAGTGACGATGCGGTAGTCACGCGCCACGTCGAAGTCGCCCAGGTAGGCTTCCAGCGGCGCCAGCAGCGCGCGGTGTGTCTGGCGCTCGTAGCCAGTGGCCAGGATCACCGCGTCGTAATGGTTGACGCTGGTGTCGCCGTTGGCGTTGTTGCGCAGCACCAGCTCGATGCCCAACGGGCCTGGGGTGGCCTTTTCCACCACGGTCATGGTGCGGAAGGCCTGGCGGGCGATGCCGGAGACTTTCTGGCGGTAGAAGATGCCGTAGATACGCTCGATCAGGTCCAGGTCCACCACCGAATAGTTGGTGTTCTGGTACTCGGCCACCAGGCGCTCGCGCTCGGCGCCCTCTTGCTGGAACACCAGGTCGGTGAAGGCCGGCGAGAACACTTCGTTGACGAACGGGCTGTCATCGGCGGGCTTGAGCGCCGAACCGCGCAGGATCATGTCGACCTGCACCGACGGGAAGCTGTCGTTCAGGTCGATAAAGGCTTCCGCCGCGCTCTGGCCACCGCCGATGATGGCGATGCGCATGGCCTTGCCGTCGACACACGGCTGCGTCGCCATGCGCTCCAGGTATTGAGAATGGTGGAACACCCGGCTGTCACCCTTGAGTGCCTTGAACGCTTCGGGAATGCGCGGCGTGCCACCGGCGCTGACCACCACCGAACGGGTGGTGCGCACATGCTGCTCACCCAGGGCATCACGGGAGATCACACGCAGGGCTTCGACCTGCTGCTGGTGCAGGATCGGCTCGATGGCCAACACTTCCTCGCCATAGCGCGCCTGGGCCTGGAACTGCCCGGCGACCCAGCGCAGGTAGTCGTTGTACTCCATGCGGCACGGGTAGAAGGTGCCCAGGTTGATGAAGTCCACCAGGCGGTCGTGGGCTTTCAGGTAATTGACGAAGGAGTACGGGCTGGTGGGGTTGCGCAGGGTCACCAGGTCCTTGAGGAACGAGATCTGCAGTTCGCTCTGGGTCACCAGGGTATTGCCGTGCCAGCGGTAGTCGGCTTGTTTGTCCAGGAACAGCACGTCCAGTTTGCCCTGGGCCTTTTCGCGCTCCTGCAGGGCGATGGCCAGCGCCAGGTTCGAAGGGCCGAAACCGATACCGATCAGGTCGTGAACCGCGGGCGAAGCAATTGCCTGTGTCATTCCAGTGTCCTCTGGATAAGCCCCTTGGCGGTGGGGCGGGAATACCTTTCAAGGCCTGAACAACAGGCCGTGTGTTGATAGGAAACGAGGACAGTGAAATAAAATTTAACTGATCAGTGATCAGTGCGCTTCCCACTCGCGCATCCGCACCCGGCAGTGCTTCATGGCGTTGACGATATGTTTTTCCACCAGGGCGCGAGAAATGCACAGGCGCTCGGCGATCTGCAGGTGGGTGAGGCCGTCGAGCTTGCGCAGCAGGAAGCTGTCGCGACAGGCCGGCGGCAGCTCGGCCAGGGCGCGTTCAAGCAGTTCCAGGCGTTGGGCGTGGTCGTGGTTGGTGTGGGGCGAACTGCTGGCGAAGCGTTCTTCGGCATCCAGCACGTCCAGGGGTTCAACCTGGCGCAAGGCATTGCGCCGGTGGCCGTCGATCACCAGGTTGAGCGCGGTACGGTACAAAAAGGCGCGGGGTTGTTCGATGGGGGTGTCGCTGGAACGTTCCAGCACCCGGACATACGCGTCATGCACCACATCCTCGGCCACCTGACGGTTGCCCAGCTTGGCGTTGAGGAAACACACCAGCTCGCGATAGTAGTTTTCCAACATGACTCCCGGCCGCCGGGTAGCGGCATTAGGTCCCTGGGTGCAAAAAAGACAGCGTTAAGGTGATGGCAGTTTGAGTGCGTGCAATTTATAGTAATTCTCATCTACTTTTAAAGCAGACTTGCATCAACGGACGAATTTTTTCTTCAAGGGAGCTGTAACTGCTTATGTAACCGCCTAAATCCCCGCGCAATTCTCTCGTTTACTTGTCAGCTCTCCCGCAACTGCGGTCCGAACTTTCCTGGCTGGAAACCCAAGCATGAAACGCCCTCGACCTGCCCGACGCGCCTTGCTCGTTATCGCGTGCCTGATCCCCCTGATTGCCGTCGCGGCCTGGCAGGTGCTGCCGCCGGGGCGTGACACCCTCACCACCGTCACCGTCACCCGCGGCAATATCGAGAACAGCGTGACCGCCCTGGGCACCCTGCAGCCGCGTCGCTACGTGGACGTGGGCGCCCAGGCGTCGGGGCAGATCCGCAAGATCCACGTCGAGGCGGGCGACCAGGTCCAGGAAGGCCAGTTGTTGGTGGAAATCGACCCGTCCACGCAAAAAGCCAAGCTCGACGCCAGCCGCTACGCCATCGAAAACCTCAAGGCCCAGTTGCAGGAACAAAAGGCCCAGCACGAACTGGCGCGCCAGAAGTACCAGCGCCAGCAGCGCCTGGCCGCCGGTAACGCCACCCGCGAAGAAGATGTGCAAACCGCCAAGGCCGAACTGAGCGCCACCCAGGCCCGGGTCGACATGTTCCAGGCGCAGATCCAGCAAGCCCAGGCCAGCCTGCGCAGCGATGAGGCCGAGTTGGGCTACACGCGTATCTACGCGCCAATGACCGGCACTGTGGTCGCGGTGGACGCACGGGTCGGCCAGACCCTCAATGCCCAGCAGCAGACCCCACTGATCTTGCGGATCGCCAAATTGTCACCGATGACCGTGTGGGCGGAAGTCTCGGAAGCCGATATCGGCCACGTCAAACCGGGCATGACCGCCTATTTCACCACCCTGAGCGGCGGCAACCGACGCTGGACCAGCACCGTGCGGCAGATCCTGCCGATCCCGCCCAAGCCATTGAACGAAACCCAGGGCAGCGGCAGCCCCAACAGTTCGAATAAAAGCGGCAGCGGCCGCGTGGTGCTGTACACCGTGTTGCTGGATGTGGACAACAGCGACAACGCGTTGATGGCCGAAATGACCACTCAGGTATTTTTCGTCGCCAGCCAGGCCAAGGACACGCTGACGGCACCGGTCGCTGCGCTGCAGGGAACCTCGGACGCCAGCCAGCAGATCGCCCAGGTCGTGGGCAAGAACGGCCGTATCGAGCAGCGTCAAGTGCAGGTCGGCATCAGCGACCGCCTGCGCGTGCAGGTGCTCGCCGGCCTGAACGAAGGTGATCAACTGCTGATCGGCCCGGCCGACGGCAACGGGGGTTGAGGTGACCACGCCCCTGATCGAACTCAAGAACATCCGCAAGTCCTACGGCGGCGGCGACAGCCCGCAGGTCGACGTATTGCGCGGCATCGACCTGGCCATCCATGCCGGGGAATTCGTCGCCATCGTCGGCGCTTCCGGCTCCGGCAAGTCCACGTTGATGAATATCCTCGGCTGCCTTGACCGTCCAAGCGTCGGCGACTACCTCTTCGCCGGCGAGAACGTCGCGCACTTGGACAGTGACGAACTGGCCTGGCTGCGCCGCGAAGCCTTTGGCTTTGTGTTCCAGGGCTACCACTTGATTCCCTCGGGCTCGGCCCAGGAAAACGTCGAGATGCCGGCGATCTATGCCGGTATCAGCGCCACCGAGCGCCATGCCCGCGCCAACGCCCTGCTCACGCGCCTGGGCCTGGCCGAGCGCACCGGCAACCGTCCGCATCAGCTTTCCGGTGGCCAACAGCAACGGGTGTCCATCGCCCGTGCGTTGATGAACGGCGGGCATATCATCCTTGCCGACGAACCCACGGGCGCCCTCGACAGCCACAGCGGCGCCGAGGTCATGACCCTGCTGGACGAGCTGGCCAGCCAGGGCCACGTGGTGATCCTGATCACCCACGACCGCGAAGTCGCGGCGCGGGCCAACCGCATCATCGAGATTCGCGACGGCTTGATCATCAGTGACTCGGCCGATGACAGCGACGCCGTCCCCGTCGCCACGACCGGCGCCCTGCAAGCCGTGGACCTGCGCCAGCGCCTGGCCGACGGCGCCGAGCACAATGGCGCCTGGAAAGCCGAACTGGTGGACGCGGTGCAAGCCGCCTGGCGAGTGATGTGGATCAACCGTTTCCGTACCGCGCTGACGCTGCTGGGCATCATTATCGGCGTGGCATCGGTGGTGGTGATGCTGGCGGTGGGCGAAGGCAGCAAGCGCCAGGTCATGGCGCAGATGGGTGCGTTCGGCTCCAACATTCTCTACCTCAGTGGGTCGTCGCCCAACCCGCGCACGCCCATGGGGATCGTGACCCTCAACGATGTCCATGCGCTGGCGGCTTTGCCCCAGGTGCAGCGCATCATGCCGGTCAATGGCAGCGAGGCCGGGGTGCGTTTCGGCAACGTTGACTACATGGCCTATGTGGGCGGCAACGACACCAACTTCCCGGCGATTTTCAATTGGCCGGTGGTCGAGGGCAATTACTTCACCGCAGCCGATGAGCGCGCAGCCGCCACCGTCGCGGTGATCGGTCATCGCGTGCGTGAGAAGCTGTTCAAGGGTGAGGTCGACCCTATCGGCCAGTACATCCTGATTGAAAACGTGCCGTTCCAGGTGATCGGCGTACTCGCGGAAAAAGGCGCCAGCTCCGGCAACAAGGACAGTGACGACCGTATTGCCATCCCCTACACCGCCGCCAGCGTGCGCCTGTTCGGCAACTACAACCCCGAATATGTGGTGATCGCCGCAGCCGACGCGCGCAAGGTGCACGAGGCCGAGGTGGCCATCGACCAGTTGATGCAAAAGCTGCACAACGGCAAGCGTGATTACGAGTTGACCAACAACGCCGCGATGATCCAGGCCGAGGCCCGCACGCAGAATACGCTGTCGCTGATGCTGGGTTCGATTGCCGCGATTTCCCTGCTGGTGGGCGGCATCGGGGTGATGAACATCATGTTGATGACCGTGCGCGAGCGTACCCGTGAAATCGGCATTCGCATGGCGACCGGTGCACGCCAGCGCGACATCCTGCGCCAGTTCCTCACCGAGGCGGTGATGCTCTCGGTGGTCGGTGGCCTGTGCGGTATCGCCCTGGCCCTGCTGGTGGGCGGCGTGCTGGTGCTGGCCGAGGTGGCGGTGCAGTTTTCCCTGGTGGCCGTGCTGGGCGCATTTGGTTGCGCCCTGGTCACCGGCGTCGTATTCGGCTTTATGCCGGCCCGTAAAGCTGCCCGGCTCGATCCGGTTAAGGCGTTGACCAGTGAATAAACGATCCCTGTGCGTGTCCGGCCTGTGCGTGTTCCTCAGTGCCTGCGCCGGCAACCCTGCCGCCCTCGACAGCGGCATCGCCCCGCCCGCCGCCTGGCAGTACGCCGAGCGTGACGCGGCGCAAGCCACCAACCAGCAGTGGTGGACCCAATTCGGCAGCCCGCAGTTGAACCGCCTGGTCGACCAGGCCCGCCGCGACAGCTTCGACGTGGCCGCCGCTACGGCCCGTGTGCGCCAGGCCCAGGCCAGCGCGGTGATTGCCGGTGCACCGTTGTTGCCGGAAGTGAAGTTCAACCTCGCCACCAGCCATCAGAAATTGCTGCGCGGCAAAGGTGGGCCGGACCTTGACGCGTCACAAAGCGATGACGCCGTCGATAACTTTGGTGCCAACCTCACCGCCAGTTACGAAGTGGACTTCTGGGGTGGCCGCGCGGCCGCCCGTGACAGCGCCCTGCAGAGCCTGCGCGCCAGCGAGTTTGACCAAGCCACGGTGGAATTGACCTTGCTCAGCAGCGTGGCGGACCGCTATGCCCAGACCCTCGCCGCCCACCAGCGCGAGCAGATCGCCGCGCTGAACCTGGCCAATGCACGCAACGTGCTCGACCTGGTACAAACCCGCTACGACGCCGGCTCCGCCACCGCCCTGGAACTGGCCCAGCAAAAAAGCCTGGTGGCCAGCCAGCAGCGCCAGTTACCGCTGATCCAGCAACTGGCCGAAGAATCTCGCATCACCCTGGCCGCCCTGCTCGGCCAGCCGGTGCAGGCGCTGAACGTGGGGGCAGAACCGTTCCAGGCACTCACCTGGCCGGACATCGGCGCTGGCATGCCCAGCCAATTGCTCAGCCGCCGGCCCGATATCGCCAAGGCCGAGGCTCAGTTGGCAGCGGCCCAGGCCGACGTCACCGTGGCGCGCGCGGCGATGCTGCCCGCCGTCACCCTCGGCGCGACCCTGGGTTCGGATGCCTACAAAGCCATGGATGTGCTGCGCAGCCCCTACTACACGCTGACCGCCGGCCTGGTGGGTCCGATCTTCAACAACGGTCGTTTAAGCGCTGAACGCGACAAGGCCCGCGCCCGCCAGGATGAACTGCTGCAAACCTATCGTGGCGCGATCATCAACGGCTTCGCCGATGTGGAAAAAGCCCTCAGCAGCATCACTCGCCTCGACCAGCAACGCCAATGGCAAACGGAAGAACTGCAACAGGCGCAGAGTGCCTTTCAGATCGCCGAGAGCCGCTACCAGGCAGGTGCCGAAGACCTGCTCACGGTGCTGGAAACCCAGCGCACCCTGTATGCGGCGCAGGACCAGAACGTGCAACTGCGCCTGTCACGCCTGCAAGCCAGCATCGCCTTGTACAAAGCGCTGGGGGGCGGTTGGCAAATACAGCGCTCTGATAAGCAAGGGTTCTGATAAACAAAACTCCGATTTCGTACACAAGTCGTCTTTTCACCCTACATTCATCGAGCCAGGGTCCTTGGTAAAAAAGCCGCCACCACACGGCCGCCCAGGACCTCTCGATGACTGTTGCAAGACACCTGCTGTGCGCCTGCCTCTGGCTGACCGCAGGCATTGCCGCTGCCCAGCCGCTGATTCCCCCCACCGCCATCGACTGGCTGCTGGACTGCCCTTTCCCCACCGCTGACCGCCTGGACCCCGAGGTGCTGGAACGCACCCAATGCGGCACTGTGTCCGTACCGCGCAACCATGCCGCGCCCCGGCAAGGCAACCTGCGCCTTTACTTGACCCGCGTCGGTGCCAGAGACCCATTGAACCGGCTAGGCGTGGTGTTTGCCCAGGCCGGCGACACCGCACGCAAGCACCAGGGCGGCACCTTTGCCATCAGCCTGACCAGCCTCTGGGGCGCCCACACCAACCCGGCCTATCGCACACTGGTCAACCGCTACGATGTCATCGAACTGAGCACCCGCGACCTCAGCAACGAGACCGCCATCGAACAGGCGGTTCAAGACCTGGAGTTCGTCCGTAGCCAACTCGGCGATGCCCAAATGTTCTACCTGGGCCACGCCACTGCCGCCCGCCTGGGTAACCATTACGCCGCGCAGTTTCCCGAACGGGTGGCGCGCATGGTGCTGGTCAACGGGCAACAGCCCGGGACGGCCGCTCCCCTGGTCGAACAGTTGCGCCTCAAAGAGCCGGTCAAACAGGACGCCAGCGCGTGTATCAACCGCTGGGTGGGCGACTTCCTGGTCTACGGCAAGCGACCGCCGCGATCCACGCGTTGCCTTGATTCCGCAAACGCGGAGTAGCAACCCGTTTGCGACCTGTTGCCATCGAAAACGACACCCGCCGTTGACGCTGCACCGCGATCGTTATTAAGTGCTATTTATCCGCATTAATACGATAAATCGAACCCATGCTAAGCCGCCCGCTGAGACGCAAACGCCAGAAGCTGTCCGATGTGATTGTCGAGTCGGTCAAGCGCTCCATCGTCACCGACGCCCTGAAGCCCGGCGACCGCCTGCCCACCGAACGTGAGCTGATGGAGAGTTTCCAGTGCTCCAAGGGCTCGGCCCGTGAGGCGCTCAAGGCCCTGGAAGTGGAAGGCCTGGTAAGCACGCGCACCGGCCCCAGCGGCGGCGCGTACCTGAACCAGGCGGGCACCGAGCCGGCCAGCCGCGCCTTGCGCAACTACCTGCACTTCCAGCACCTGGACGGCGAGCAGGTGTACCAATTGCGCAAAGTCATCGAAGTGGAGTTGGCCGTGTCGGTGTTGGGGCGCCTCAGCGAAGACGACTACCAGGCCCTGCAAGACAATGTGGATTTCTGCAGCGCCCCGGAAGACAGCGAGGCCGGCCAACGCGAGCAACGCCTGGCGGAACTGGAGTTCCATAACCTGCTGGCCAAGGCCTGCCCGAACCCGCTGCTGAGTTTCATGGCGCAATTCCTCAACGACCTGCTGCGCGACCTGGTGGTGCTGAAAAAAGCCTACAAGCCCAAGCGCAAGCAATTCGACGCGGCCAACCTGGATTATCACAAGCAGTTGCTGGCCGCCTTTCGCGCCGGGGATGAAAGCGCGGTGCGCAGCTTGATGCATGAGCACATGTGCGATGCCGAACACCACATGACCGCCCTTGAAGGCCAGGTCAGCCCGCATTTTCTACTGGAGTTCGATCACACCCACTGACACACCACGGTACCTACTGTGGAAACCCGATCAATGTGGGAGCTGGCTTGCCTGCGAATGCATCGACTCGGTTTGATAGAAACACCGAGGTGCCTGCATCGCAGGCAATCCAGCTCCCACACTCGATCCAGGTCCAACCGTTAGAGCGTTTGCCCCAACCAATAACAGGCCTGCCCACAGGCCCTTGCTCCACCGTATCGCCATTGCCACTCCTGCCAATAACTAAACCAGGGAGTCACCCCATGCAGCGTCGTACGTTGTTGAAAGCCAGTCTCACCGCCGCCGCCGCCCTCAGCCTTCCGCTGAGCGTGCGTTCGGCATTCGCCGCCGAGCCCTTTACCTTTTACGGCCTCAAGTCCATGTCTGGCGCGTTTGCCAGCTATGGCAAATTTGCCGACATGGGTTCACGCCTGGCCGTGGAGCAACACCCCGAACTGCTCGGCCGCCCGCTGAACTACAAGGTCATCGACACCGAAGGCAACGCCGGCAAGGCCGTGCGCAAGGTGCAGGAAGCCATCCAGCAGGACGGCGCGCGGTTCTTCCAGGGCTGCACCTTGTCATCGTCGGCACTGGCGGTGGCCAAGGAAGTGGACAAGGTCGGTGGCGTATTCATGACCCCGGTAGGCGCCGATGAAGTTACCGGCAAGGACTGTAACCCTGCGACCTTCCGCTGGTCGGTGCCCACCTATGGTGCCATCCACGAGACCCTGGTGCCGCTGATCAAGCTGCTGCCGGACGCCAAGCGTTGGTACACCATCACCCCGCAATACGTGTTCGGCGAAGCGCTGCTCGAAGGCGCGAAGAATGTGCTCAAGGAAAACGGCCTGGAACACATCGGCAACAGCTACCACTCGTTGCAGGAACAGGAGTTCTCCGGCTACCTGACTAACGCCATCGCCGCCAAGCCCGATGTGCTGGTGCTGCTCAACTTTGGCAGCCAGTCGTCCAACACCCTGCGCCAGGCGGTCAACTTCGGCATCAAGGAACGCATGAAGGTGCTGCTGGTGTGGTCCGCCGGCCTCGACCAGTTCCAAGAGCTGGGCAGCGATGTGCTGGAGGGCGTGTACCTCGGCGCGCAGTACTGGCACCAGGTCGACACCCCGCTCAACCGTGAACTGGTCAAGCTCACCCAGGCCAAATACGGCATCAACCCCACCTACCCGCTGGCCGCCGACTACATCAGCACCAAGGTCATGCTCGACACCATCATCGCCACCGGCAGCTTTGACGGGCCGACCGTGGCCAAGGCCATGCAGGGCCTGAGCTTCGAAGGCCCCACCGGCAAGGAATCGATCCGCGCCGGCGACCACCAGGTGATCAAGGATTACTACCTGCTGATCGGCAAGGCCACGGCCGACATGGCCGACAAGGATGACCTGGCCAAGGTGCTCAGTGCCGGCCAGTCGTTCCCGCCAGTGGAAGCCACGGGCTGCACGCTCGGCTGATCCCCTGAATTTTGTAGCGCAGGGCCGCGCGAGCGGCGTCCTGCCGAGGGTTCCTGCATGCTAAATCTTTACCTGTTCCAGATCCTCAACGGCCTTGGGTTGGGGATGATCTACTTCCTGATCGCGGTCGGGCTGACAATCATTTTCGGCCTGCTCAACTTCGTCAACTTCGCCCACGGTGCGTTCTTCCTGCTGGGCGCCTACATCTGCTACACCGCCGTGAGCCTCACCGGCAACTTCTGGCTGGCGCTGCTGATCGCGCCGTTGGTGGTGGCCGCGTTGGCCTGGGCCATCGAGCGATTGCTGATCCAGCGGATCTACCACTTGCCGCACATGTTCCAGATCCTGGTGACCCTGGGCATCGCGCTGATCATCCAGGAAGCCAGCGTGATGATCTGGGGCCCGGTGGGCAAGAGCGTCGCCGTGCCGGAACTGCTGCGCGGCGTGCTGGTGGTGGGTGACTTCGTCTACCCCTACTACCGCCTGTTCCTCATCGTGTTCTCCGGGTTGGTCGGCCTGGGCCTGTGGCTGCTGCTGGAACGCACGCGCTTCGGCGCCCTGGTGCGGGCCGGCAGTGAAAGCACCGAAACCGTGTCGCTGCTGGGCACGAACATTTTCCGCCTGTTCTCCATGACCTTCGCCCTCGGCGTAGCCCTGGCCGGCGTTGCGGGCGTGCTGTTCGCTCCATTGCGCGGCGCCCAGCCCTTCGTCGGCCCGGAAATTCTCGGCGTCGCCTTCGTGGTGGTGGTGATCGGCGGCATGGGCTCGTTCAGCGGTGCGCTGGTCGGCGGTTTGCTGGTGGGCGTGGTGCAAAGCCTGATGACCACACTCTGGCCCCAGGGTGCGAGCCTGATGATCTACGGCGCCATGGCCGTGGTGATTCTGGTCCGTCCCTACGGCCTGTTCGGGAGAGCCTGACATGAGCGAGAAAAATCCCCTGCCGTTTGCCAAGACCCAGTCCAAGGCCATGTTGCTGTGGGTGCTGGCGGTACTGATCGGCCTGCCGGTGATATTACCTTCGGCGACCCTGGCCACCGAGATCCTGATCTTTGCCATGGCCGCCCTGGCCTGCAACCTGTTGCTGGGCTACACCGGATTATTATCATTCGGCCAAGGCATCTTCTTCGGTGCCGGCGCGTATTGCGCGGCGCTGCTGATGATCCACCTGCAACTGGGGCTGTTCACCGCATTGCTCGGCGCCGCCATCGCCGGTGGGTTCCTGGCCTTGCTGGTGGGCGCCCTGGCGATCCGCCGCACCGGCATCTACTTTGTGATGCTGACCCTGGCCTTCAGTCAGATGGCCTACTTCGTCGCCTACACCCTCAGTGACTGGACCGGCGGCGACAACGGCCTGCTCAGCGTGCCGCGCCCGGAGATTCGCCTGGGGGACACCGTGTTGTTGTCGCTGGCCGATGCCCGTGCCTTCTACGGTTTTGTCGCGGTGCTGTTCCTGCTGATCTTCATCGGCGCACGCCGGGTGATTGCCTCGCCCTTCGGCAGCACGCTGATGGCGATCCGCGAAAACGAAACCCGGGCCTCGGCCATCGGCTATGACACACGCCACTTCAAGATCCTGGTGTTTGTGCTGTCCGGTGCGGTGACCGGGATTGCCGGGGCGCTGTACGCGATGCTGCTGCACTTTGTGCCGTTGTCGAATATCGACCTGGCGATGTCCGAGAACATCCTGATCATGACCATCGTCGGCGGCACCGGCTCGTTGTTCGGCTCGTTGCTGGGCGCCGGCTCCATCGTGCTGCTCGGAGATTTCCTCTCCGACCTGTGGCCACGCTGGCTAATGCTGCTGGGGGTGATCCTGATCCTGGTGGTGATCTTCATGCGCGGCGGTTTGTGGGGCGGCCTGGCGTCGCTGTTCGAGAAGGTGCGCGGCAGCCGCAAGAGCGTCGTCGTCGCCAAGGAGGAAGGGCTATGAGCATCCTGCTGGAAACCAAAGACCTGGAACTCGCCTATGGCGCGTTCCACGCGGTGAATGGCGTGAACCTCAAGGTCGAGGCCGGCACCATCCACACCATCATCGGCCCCAACGGCGCCGGCAAGACCAGCCTGTTCCACTGCCTCACCGGCGAGCGCCAGGCCACGGCCGGGGCGATTCATTTCGACGGCAGGAACCTGATGCGCAAGCCGGCCCACGGCCGTGTGGGCCTGGGCATGGCGCGCTCGTTCCAGCTCACCAGCCTGTTCCAGAACCTCAGCGTGCGCGAAAACCTGCGCCTCGCCGCCCAGGGCCGCGACGGTGCACGCGCACTGAATTTCTGGCGCCGCGTGGACAGTAAGCGCGAACACCTGGAGATGGCCGACCAGGTGCTGGAACGCCTGCAACTCACGGCCCGCGCCGACACCCTGGCCGGTGAGTTGTCCCACGGCCAGCAGCGGGTGCTGGAGGTGGGCATGTCGATCTGCTCCAAACCGAAACTGTTGATGCTGGATGAGCCCACCTCGGGCATGGGCATCGACGATATCCCGATCATGACCCAGCTGATCAGCGACCTCGGCCGCGACCACACGGTGCTGCTGATCGAACACAACATGAGCATTGTCATGTCCATCAGCCAACGCATCACAGTGATGAGCCACGGCCAGATCCTGGTGGAAGGCACGCCGGAATTCGTGCGCGCCGATGAACGTGTGCGCACTGCATACCTTGGGGAGGCTGCCTGATGCTGATCGTCGAGAATATCCACTCCTACTACGACAAGAGCCACGTGCTGGAAGGCGTGTCGCTGACCGTCAACCCCGGTGAGCTGGTGACGCTGCTGGGCCGTAATGGCGCCGGCAAGACCACCACCCTGCGCAGCATCCTCGGCATCATTTGCCCGCGCCAGGGCCAGATCCACTTCAACGGCCAGGCACTGGTGGGCCAGAAGATCTTTGAAATTGCCCGCCAGGGTTTGGCGCTGGTGCCGGAGAACCGTGGGATCTTCCGCCTGCTCACGGTCGAGGAAAACCTGCGCATCGCTGCGCGCAAGACCAGCCGCTGGCAGCTCGAAGACGTCTACGGCATGTTCCCGCGCCTCAAGGAACGGCGCAAAAACGCTGGCCACGCGCTGTCCGGCGGCGAGCAACAGATGCTCGCCATCGCCCGCGCGCTGCTCAACGACCCCAAGCTGCTGATCCTCGATGAACCCACCGAAGGCCTGGCCCCGGTGATCGTCGACGAGCTGGTGAAGATCCTGCGCAAGATCAAGGACGACGGCCTGCCGGTGCTGCTGGTGGAACAGAACCTGATGGTCTGCGACAAGCTCGCCGACCGCCATTACGTACTTGAACAGGGCCGTGTCGTATACGAAGGCAGCGCCGAAGCTTTCCGCGCCGACCCTACGATCAAAAACCGTTATTTGGCCCTGAGTGCCTGACCGGAGATTGCAGATGAATAGTTTTGCGCAACCGCTCAAGAGCAACGCCCCGCTGATCAACCGCGACCGCCTGTGGCAATCGCTGATGGACCTGGCCCAACTGGGCGCCACGGTAAAAGGCGGCGTGTGCCGCCTGGCCCTCACCGACCTCGACCGCCAGGCCCGCGACCTGTTTGTGCAATGGTGCGAGGCCGCCGGGTGCAGCGTCAGCGTTGACGCCATCGGCAACATCTTTGCGCGCCGTGCCGGGCGCAATCCGGCCCTGCCCCCGGTGATGACCGGCAGCCATATCGACACCCAACCCACCGGCGGCAAGTTCGACGGGTGCTACGGGGTAATGGCGGGACTGGAAGTCATCCGCACCCTGAATGATTTGAAGATTGAAACCGAAGCGCCGATCGAAGTGGTGGTGTGGACCAACGAAGAAGGCTCGCGTTTTCCGCCGTGCATGATGGGGTCCGGGGTGTTTGCCGGTAAGTTCGATTTGCAGGACACCCTCGACAAGCTCGATGACCAGGGCCTGTCAGTCGGCGCCGAATTGCAGCGCATCGGATACGCCGGCTCCCGCGCCGTGCTCGGCCACCCGGTCGGTGCCTACTTCGAAGCGCATATCGAACAAGGCCCGGTACTGGAAGACCAGGCCACCACCATCGGCGTGGTCATGGGTTGCCTGGGCCAAAAATGGTTCGACCTGACCTTCACCGGCGTCGAGGCCCACGCCGGCCCGACGCCGATGCACCTGCGCAAGGACGCCCTGGTCGGCGCCGCCGAGGTGGTCAGCGCAGTCAACCGCATCGCCCATCAACAGCAGCCCCACGCCTGCGGCACGGTGGGTTGCCTGAGCCTGCACCCCGGTTCGCGCAACGTGATTCCCGGCCAGGTGCACATGACCCTCGACCTGCGCCACCTGCACGCGGACACGCTGCAAGCCATGGTCGATGAAGTGCGCGGCGTGATCGAAGCCACGGCCGCCAGGCACGGGTTGACGTTCGAACTGACCCCCACCGCCGACTTCCCGCCGCTGGACTTCGCCCCGGCCTGCGTCAACGCCGTGCGTGAAGGCGCCGAGGCCTTGGGCTTGAGCCATATGGACATCGTCAGCGGCGCCGGGCACGACGCGATTTTTGTCGCGGAGCTGGGCCCGGCCGGGATGATTTTCGTGCCGTGCGAAGGCGGTATCAGCCATAACGAAATCGAAAACGCCGCGCCGGACGACCTGGCGGCGGGCTGCGCGGTATTACTGCGGGCCATGGTTAATGCAGCCCAGGGGGAAATCGCATGAGTGAGATCGGCCAACTGACGGCAGTGCAACTGCTGCAGCATTTTCGCGACAAGACCTTGTCGCCGGTGGAGGTCACCGAAGACGCCTTGCTGCGGATCGAACGCTATAACCCGGTGGTGAATGCCTACTGCCACGTGGACCCGGAAGGCGCGCTGAACGCCGCGCGCGCGTCGGAACAACACTGGCTTAACGGCCAACCCTGCGGCGCGCTGGACGGTGTGCCGGCGTCGATCAAAGACCTGACGCTGACCGTCGGCATGCCAACCCGCAAGGGCTCGCGCACCACATCGGCCGAAGGCCCGTGGGACGTCGACGCCCCGTTCACAGCCTTTATGCGCAAGGCCGGCGCGGTGCTGCTGGGCAAGACCACCACCCCGGAATTCGGCTGGAAAGGCGTCACCGACAACCCGCTGTACGGCATCACCCGCAACCCCTGGGACACCCGCACCACGGCGGGCGGCTCGTCCGGCGGCGCAGGGGCAGCGGCGGCGTTGAACCTCGGCGTGTTGCACCAGGGCAGCGATGCGGGCGGTTCGATCCGGATTCCCTGTGCATTCACCGGCACCTTCGGGATCAAGCCGACCTTCGGTTATGTGCCGCAATGGCCGGCCAGCTCCATGACCATCCTCTCGCACCTGGGGCCGATGACCCGCACGGTGGAAGACAGCGTATTGATGCTGCAAACCATCGCCCAGCCGGACGCGCGCGATGGCTTGATCGGCGCGCCACGCACCACACCGTGGCTGTCGGGCGCAGCGGATTTGAAAGGCTTGCGCGTGGCCTACAGCCCCAACTTCGGTTACGTGGATGTCGACCCGCAGGTGGCCAAGGTGGTCGCCCAGGCGGTGCAAGGCCTGGTGCAACTGGGCGCGCAGGTCGAGCAGATCGACCCGGGTTTCAGTGACCCCCTGGAGGTGTTCAGCACCTTATGGGCAGCCGGCGCGGCACGCCTGACCGGGCCGATGAGCGAGGCACAAAAACAACAGCTGGACCCTGGCCTGCTGCGCATCGCCCAGCGCGGCGAGCGGTTGAGCCTGGATGACTTCAACGCAGCCCTCGAAGCCCGCGCCGCCCTGGTGGCGCGGATGGCAGCGTTCCATGAGCACTACGACGTACTGGTATCGCCGATGATGCCCATCACCGCATTCGACGCCGGTCACGACGTCCCCCCCGGCTCCGGCTTACAGGAATGGACACAGTGGACGCCCTTCACCTACCCCTTCAACCTGACCCAACAGCCGGCGGCATCGGTGCCTTGTGGGTTGGCGGCGAATGGCTTGCCGGTGGGCTTGCATGTAGTCGGCGCGCGGTTTGCCGACGACCAGGTGTTGCGGGTGTGCCACGCCTACGCGAAGGCCTTCCCGACCCAGCACCTCCAAGCCCCACAAACCCCAACCTGAAAGGCACTCCCTGTAGGAGCCGGCTCCTACAGATCTAACCACTCAGGTCGGCTACCAGGCCGCCGTGCTCTTGCTTTTGATCTTGATCTTAGGCGCCCCGTCAAACACGCTGGCCGGAATTCGACAGGGATTTGGGGGGTAAACCGGCAGGGATGCCGGTTTAGCCGCCCCGCGCCATGGATGGCGCGTGGCGGCGGCCCCCCAAATACCTGTCGGATTACGGGCATACCGAGCCTAGGCGAGGTACCGAGTGTTGGGGCAAGAGCCCTTTTGGTTACTTTTGGGGCTCTTTTCCAAAAGTGACCCGCCGTAAGGGCGGAACCCATACCAGCCGTTACCTAAATAACGGATATGTACACAGCACCACCACCATAGCAGCCAATCCCCCTCCCACAGTTTCAACCACATTCCATTACACTGTCCCCCATTCATCCCCGGGGGGCTTCATGGACATCGAACTGGCACGCACCTTCCTCGAAATCACCCGCTGCGGCAGCCTGGCCGCAGCCGCCGAGAAACTGCACGTCACCCAGACCGCCATCACCGCGCGGGTCAAAAGCCTCGAAAGCCAGCTAGGCAGCACACTGTTCATCCGTAACCGCGCCGGCGCCCGGCTGACCGCCGACGGCGAGGCCTTCGTGGTATACGCCAACCAATTGCTGCAAACCTGGGAAGCCGCAAAACGCGACCTGCCGCTGCCCGATGGCTACCGCAACGTGCTGCACATCGGCGGCGAGGTCAGCCTGTGCAACCCGTTGATGCTCGGCTGGGCCCAGGCCCTGCGCCAACACATCCCCGGCCATGCACTGCGTACCGAAGTGCGCGAAGGCGACTACCTGTTGCGCCAGCTGGAACTGGGCGTGCTCGACGCTGCCTTGGTGTTCCAGCCGCAATACTGGCCCGGCTTGCAAGTGGAGCAGGTGCTGGAAGAAAAACTGATCCTGGTGCAACTGGTGAGCAACCCGGCCCCCTACGTGTACATCGACTGGGGGCCGGGCTTTCGCCAGCAGCATGACGCCGCCCTGCCCGACAAGGCCCGCGCCGCGCTGAGTTTCAATCTTGGCCCGTTGGCGCTGCAGTACATCCTGGAGAACGGCGGCGCCGGCTATTTCCGTACCCGCGTGGTGCAAAGCTACCTCGACAGCGGCATGATGCAGCGCGTGCCCAAGGCGCCGGAGTTCAACTTCCCCACGTTTGTGGTGTATTCACGGGCGCGGGATTCGGCGGTATTGCAACAGGCGCTGGTGTTGCTGCGTGAGGTGGTCAAGGCCGAAAGTGACTGGTCGCAGCGCTGGGACCCGCTGATTTGAAGCAACAATATCCGTCGCGCATGCTAGCCTGCGGGTGTTTCCTTTCGCAGCCTTACCGATGAACAAGAAAAAGTCCGTCACCATCAGCGACATCGCCAAACGGGTCGGCATGACCACCATCACGGTGTCCCGCGCACTGAGCAAACCCGACCTGGTCAAGCCGGCCACCCTGGCGCGCATCCTCGAAGTGGCGCGGGAAATGGACTATGTGCCCAATGCCTTCGCGCGTGGGCTCAAACGCAGTGAAAGCCTGATCATCGGCGTGATCACCGCGTCCGTCGACAACCCGTTCTACAGCGAAATGATCAAGGCGATTTCCCGCGAGGCCAAACAGCACGGCTACACCATCATGCTGGTGGACACCGATGAGCTCGAAGAGCTGGAAAGCAAAGCCGTGGATACCCTGTTGGGCTACCGCGTGGCCGGGATCATCCTGTCGCCGGTCTCGGATGAGCCGAGCTACCAGCCCGATTACCTCGAACGCCTGGGCAACGGCAAGACGCCAGTGGTGCTGCTCGATCGCACAATCCACGACAGCCCGTTCAGCCGCGTGGTGCTCGACAACTACCACAGCGGTATCCAGGCCGCGCACTACCTGCTGCGCCAGACGCCCGACCTCAAGCGCCTGCTGGTGCTGACCGGCCCCGAGCACTCGCGCATCACCGTCGAACGCCTCAAGGGCCTGCGCGAAGTGTTGGCCGAACACCCGCAGGTGCAGGTCGAAGTACAGGCCGGCGACTACACGTTGATGCCGTCCTACCTGCACACCCTCGACTACCTGGCCGAACACTCGGCGCCAGACGCGATCATGGGCTTCAACCAGTTGATCACCCTGGGCGCCCTGCGTGCGTTGCGCATGCACAACATTCCCCACGACAGCCTGACCATCTGCGGCATCGACCGCCTGCCCTTCGCCGATATCTTCGGCGTGCCTATCGCCTGTGTGGCCCACGATGCATCCCTGGCCGGCAGCAGCGCGGTACGCCTGCTGCTCGACCGCCTCGAAGACCCGCACAAGCCACGGGACAAGGTGGTGATCGCCGGCCAGTTGGAAAACGGCTAGCGGCTGGTGTAGCCGCCATCGATGGGCAGGCTGACGCCGCTGATCATGCTGGCGGCGCTGCTCAGCAGGAACAGCACCGGCAACGCCACTTCGAGGGTTTCAGCAAAACGCCCCAGTGGAATGGCCGCCAGCGCCGGGTCGCGCTTGGCCGGCTCGGACCAGGCCATGGCCGCCATCGGCGTGAGCGTGATCGTTGGGTTAACGCTGTTAACGCGAATGCCGAAGCGGCCCCACTCGGCGCACTGCACGCGGGTGATCGCATCCAGCGCGGCCTTGGAGGCGCAGTAGCCGAGGTGATCGTCCAGGGCCACCAGTGAGGCCTGGCTGGAGACATTGACGATACTGCCGGCGATGTGTGCTTCGATCATTTTCGCCGCCACCCGGCTGCCGACCTGGGCCGCAGCGCGGGCGTTGACGTGCATCACCTGGTCGAAGGCGTTGGCGCTGATAGCGGCGGCGGGCTCCAGCCGCGAGATGCCGGCGCAATTGACCAGGCCGTGCAGCGGCGGCAGGTCCTTCAAGGCGTTGTCGAGGGCGGCGCTGTCGGCGATGTCCAGGCACAGGGTGTGGCAGCCGAGTTGAGCCAGGGCCTGCGCGTCACGGCCGAGGGCGAAGACGTCGGCGCCGCTGGCGATAAGCTGTTGGGCGATTTCACGGCCGATGCCGCTGCTGGCGCCGGTGACGAGGATGCGCTGGTGGGTGAAGTTGAAAGTGGTGGTCATGATCACTGTTCCATAGGCGATGAAGATCCCGTGTGGGAGCTGGCTTGCCTGCGATAGCGGAGTGTCAGCCAATCCATCTGGTACTGATACACCGCCATCGCAGGCAAGCCAGCTCCAACAGGGGATTGTGTTGAGTCAGTTGGTTTGCAGGTTGTGCATGATCGGTTTCAGGGCCGGATACAGCTTCAGGTACTCGCCGAACGCACGGTCGTACGCCTCGACATTTTCCGCCTTGGGCTCAGCCCGCAACGCCAACTGCACCCAGCCTTTGTCCATCGCCCCATCACTCACCAACCCCACCGTGTGCGCCGCCAGCAACGCCGCGCCCAGCGCCGCTTCCACCTCCTGGACAATGGTGTACACCGGGTACCGCGTGACATCCGCGATAATCTGCATCCACAGGTCCGAATGGCTCGCCCCACCGACAACGATCAAACGTGAGTCCAGGGAATGCGCGCCGCGCGTGCCCGCTTCGATGTTGTGGCGCAAGGCAAAACTCACCCCCTCCAGCACCGCGCGATACAGGTGAATGCGGCTGTGGTAGAGGTTCAAGCCGACAAAGCTGCCACTGGCGCGGTCATCCCACACCGGGCTGCGTTCACCCATCAGGTACGGCAGGAACAACAGGCCATCGCTGCCCGCCGCAATCGTCATCGCGCGCTGCTCCAGCAGCACCAGGCTGTCCTGGCCGGTGGCCTTGGCCTGCTGCTCCTCGGCCTGGCAGAACTGCTCGCGAAACCAGCTCACCGACGCACCGGCCGTGATCGCACCGCCAAAGATGTACAGGTCACGGTGGCCGTTGTAGACGTGGGGCATGCTGACCAAGCCGTGATGGGCGTCCACCTGTTGATTCAGGTAGCCCCAGCACATGCTGGTGCCGATCATTGCCACGTGGTTGCCCGGCTGGGTCACCCCCGCAGCCAACGTGGCCATGGCCGCATCAACGCCACCGGCCAGGATCGGCGTACCCGCCTGCAACCCCAAGCGCGCTGCCCACTTCTCCAGCAACCCGCCTACGACTTCTGCGGAATACACCAGCCGCTCCGGCATCATCGCTTGCGGTATGCCCAGCGCATCGAGCATCTCGGCAGACCAGCCACGCGCCTTTACGTCATAGACACCGCCGATATTGCCGGCGCTGCTATGGTCCACCGCCAGCTCTCCGGTGAGGCACCAGTTGATGTAGCTGTTGGGCGGCAGCAAGTAACGGGTTTTCGCCCACACCTCTGGCTGGTGCTGCTTGAGCCAGAGCATCTTGGTGAAGCCGTAGTAGCTGTCCACCGAGTTGCCGGTGACCGCGAACAGCCGCTCCAGGTCTACGTGCTCGCGTACCCAGGCCACCTGCTCACCGGCGCGGCGGTCCATCCAGATCAGGCACGGGTGCAGCGGTGTGAGCTGCGCATCCACCGCAATCCCCGAACCGCCATACAGGCTGCTGATGCACAGGGCCTTCACGTGATCCTTGGCCACGCCGGCCTTGGCCATGCACTGCGCCACGCACGCCTCGACCGCATCGAGCCAGACCTGCGGCCATTGCTCGGCCCAGCGCACTTTCGGGGTATCCACACGATACCCCTGGCTGTGCTGGGCGATGATCGTGCCATGGGCATCCACCAGCAGCGCCTTGGTACTCTGGGTTCCTATGTCGACCCCCATCACGTAGTTCATGCTCAGACCACCGGCTTCAGCAGCACCTTGATCGATTTGGTCGAGTTGGCCAGCTCGAAGGCTTCGGCCCAATCGTCCAGCGGGAAGTCATGGGTGACGATACCTTTGGAGGTGACCAGGCCGCGCTCGAACAGGTCGATGGCAATGGGGTAGCAATAGGGGCCGAGGTGCGCACCACGTACGTCCAATTCCTTGCGGTCACCGATGATCGACCAGTCGACGCTGGTCTCGGCGCCAAACACGCTGAACTCGACAAAACGCCCGAGCTTGCGGATCAAATCCAGGCCCTGGGTCACGCCGGCCGGCACGCCGGTGGTTTCGATGTAGACGTCGCAGCCATAGTTGTCGGTGAGGCCGTTGATGATCTCGCGGGCGTTGTCGCGCGACGGGTTGATCACCACATCGGCGCCGAATGTCTTCGCCAGCTCCAGGCGCTCATCGACCATGTCGATCACCACCAGTTTCTTCGGGGTTTTCAGCGCGGCGACCTGGACCATGCACAGGCCGAGGGTGCCGGCGCCGGCGATCACCACCACGTCGTCGAGCTGGATATCGCCACGGTTGACGGTGTGGATCGAACACGCCATTGGTTCCACCAGTGCCGAGTCTTCCAGCGACACCGACTCGGGAATTTTGTGCACGATGGCGGTCTTGGGAATGCGCATGTACTGGGCCATGCCGCCTTCGGCGACTTCGCGCTGGAAGCCGAAGATGTTGTGCACTTCGCACATCCAGTACTTGCCGGATTTGCAGAAGCGGCACTTGCCGCAGGGCACGATCTGCTCGGCGATCACCTTGTCGCCTACCGCGACTTCAAAGTGCTCTTCGGCGCCCTCGCCCGCCTCCACCACATAGCCGAAAAACTCGTGCCCCGGCACCACCGGCGCCTTGACCCACGGGTTGTCGCCACCCCAGAACATCGCCGCGCCGGAGTGGCACTTGCAGTCACTGGCGCAAATGCCACAGGCGGCGATGCGGATCACCAGTTCATTGGCGCGCGCCTGGGGTTTGCCGATGCGCTCCAGGCGATAGTCTTTGGGGCCGTGGCAAACGACGGCTTGCATTTGGGTGTGCTTGTCCATGGTGTTAGGTCCTGTCTTGAGTTTATTTATGGCGCTGACGGCTGATGAAAATCGCCAGCAAAATGATCCCGCCCTTGATCACGCTCTGGACGTAGGGCGAAACGCCGAGCATGTTCAGTCCGTTGTTCAATACGCCGAGCAGCATGGCGCCAAGCAAGGTGCCGACGATCACGCCACGCCCACCGGCGATCGACGCACCGCCGAGCACCACGGCGGCAATCGCATCCAGCTCGAACGACACGCCGGCATTCGGCTGGCCGCTCATCAAGCGTGAGGTGAGTACCAGCCCGGCAATCGCCGCCGTCAGGCCGCTGATGCCGTACACCAGCAACTTGAAGCGCGCCGCGCGCACGCCGGACAAGCGCACCGCTTCTTCATTGCCGCCGATGGCGTAGATGTAGCGGCCGATGCGCGTGTGTTGCAGCAGCACATAGGCGGCGGCGTAGGTAATCAGCATGATCAGGATGGGCACTTCGATGCCGAACAGGCTCTGGCGACCAAAGAAGCCAAACCACTCCGGCAACCCGGAAATCGGGTAGCCGTCGGTGTACATCAGGCCCAGGCCGCGGGCGATGCCCATGGTCGCCAGGGTGACGATGATCGGCGGCATGTGCAGGTAGGCGACGAACAGGCCGTTGCCGATGCCGAAGGCCACGCCGATCAACATCCCCGCGCCAATCGCCAGGCCCGGCGGCAGGCCAGCGACCATTAGCCCGGCCGTGAGCGTGCCGGACAACGCCATCACCGGCCCTACCGACAAATCGATGCCGCCCGTGAGGATCACGCAGGTCATGCCCACCGCGATAATCGCGTTGATCGACACCTGGCGGGCAATGTTCGACAGGTTGCTGGCGGTCAGGAAGGTGTCGCTGGCGAGGATCATCACCAGGGTCACCACCACCAGCCCCACGAACGGATAAAAGGCCGGCGAACGCACCAGCCGCGCCAGGTTGAGGCGCAGCCGGCTGTTGTCGCCGGTACTAATGGACGTATTCACTTGAGCCCCCTGTTGCATGGCGCATGACCTCTTGAGGATTGACGGCGGACGCTTCCAGCAGCTTGACGATGGCGCCCTTGTGGAACACGGCAACGCGGTCGCACATGCCGATGATTTCCGGCAATTCGGAGGAAATCATGATGATTGCGTAGCCTTGTTCGGTGAGGTTGCGCATCAGCGCGTAGATCTGCGCCTTGGCCCCCACGTCGATGCCACGGGTGGGTTCGTCGAACACCAACACGTCGCAGTGGTGGTTGATCCAACGGGCGATCACGACCTTTTGCTGGTTGCCGCCACTGAGGTTGAACACCCGGCTTTCACTGCTGGGGGCCTTGATCGACAGTTGTTTCATCAGGCCCTCGACGCTGGCGCATTCGCGGCTTTTGTCGATCAGGCCCGAGGCGTTCTGGTACTTGGGCAGGTTGTTCAGCGAGATGTTTTCGCGAATGCTGAAATCGGTGATCAGCCCTTCGCTCTTGCGGCTTTCCGGCAGCAGGCCGATGCCATGCGCCAGGGCCTGGGCCGGGTCGTCGAGGGTGATTTTTTCACCGCGCAGCCACACGTCTTTGCTCACCGATGGCAGAGCCCCCATCATGCCCAGGGCCAGTTCGGTACGACCGGAACCGACCAGGCCAGCAAAGCCGAGGATCTCGCCCTTGTGCAGCTGGAAGCTGTTGTGAGGACCGTTGCGCACCAGTTGGATGTCCTTGACCTCCAACAAAAGCGGGCCGCGCTCGCTGTTCGGTTTGGGTGGAAAACTGCATTCCAGGCGGCGCCCGACCATCATCTCGACCAGCCGGTCGATATCACTGTCAGCCACATCGGTAACGCCCACATTGCCGCCGTCGCGCAACACGCTGATGCGGTCGCACACCTGGAAAATCTCCTCCAGGTGATGGGAGATGAAAATCACCGCCACGCCCTGGCGCTTGAGCTCGCGCATGATCTCGAACAGCAGCTCGGCCTCGCTGGGCGTCAGCGTCGCGGTGGGTTCATCCAGCACCAACAGGCGCGCATCCAGGGCCAGGGCCTTGGCGATTTCGACAAACTGCTGTTCGGCCACGCTCAGGTGCTTGACCGCGCATTGCAGGTCGATGGTCACGCCGAGGCGCTTGAACAACGCCTCGCTGGCCTCGACCATTTCGCGCTTGCGCAGCAGGCCGAAACGGTTGCTCAGCTCGTGGCCGAGGAAGATATTTTCCACCGCCGTGAGGTAGGGAATCAGGCTGAACTCCTGGAACACAATGCCGATGCCGGCGGCAATCGCATCACGGTAGGTCGCGAATTGCCGGGGCTGGCCGTCGATCAGGATCTGGCCCTCGTCTTGATGCTCGACGCCGCCGAGGATCTTCATCAGCGTCGATTTGCCCGCGCCATTTTCCCCGAGCAAGGCGTGGATCTCGCCGCGCTCGACTTCTAAGTTGATGGACTTGAGGGCCTGTACGCCCGGGTAACGCTTACAGATATTTTCCAGCTTCAGAAGACTGCTCATACCGCCGACCTCGTATTCAGAAGGATGACCTGGGCCCCACGGATTGCGTGGGGCCTGGGTGATTTACCAGCTGAAATCCTTGGCCTTGGCCTGGTCGATCAGGGTGATGTCCACCGGGATGGTGGCCGGCACCTGCGAGCCCCACTTCTTGGCCAGGGCGATGCCCAGGGCAAGGCGAATCTGGTCGCGCGGGTACTGGGCCGAGGTGGCGATGAATTTGCTGCCGGGCTTCTGGATCGCCTTGATGGCTTCGGGCGCGCCGTCGACACTGACCAGCTTCACGTCCAGGCCGCTGGCCTCGATGGCCGAGAGCGCGCCGAGCGAGCCGTTGTCATTCACGCTGAAAATGCCCTTGAGGGTGGGCTGGGCCTGCAGCATGTTCTCGGTGACGGTCAGCGCCTGGTCACGTTCCTGCTTGCCGTTCTGGATGCTGACAATCTTAATGTCCGGGTGCTTGGCCACGGCCTCTTTGCAACCGCGCACACGCTCCAGGATCGGCACCACGGCGATGCCGTCGAGGATCGCGATATTGCCTTTGTCGCCGATGTGCTTGGCCAGGTATTCACAGGCCTGGAAGCCAGCGTCAAAGTTCTTCGAGCCGACGAAGGAGTCCAGCGGGCCGTCGGCCTGGGCGTCCACCGCGACGACCACGACACCGGCGGCGTGGGCAGATTTGACTGCCGATTGCACGCCGACCGAATCAGTGGGGTTGATCAGCAGGATATCGATGCCTTTTTGCAGCATGTCTTCGACGTCACTGACCTGCTTGGACACGTCGTGGCGGGCGTCGGTGATGATCAATTTCGCGCCGATGGTCGCCCCGGCTTCTTCGAGGGCGTTTTTCATGGTGACGAAATAAGGGTTGTTGATTTCCTGGAAGGACGCGCCGATGCGGATCGGCTTGGCAGCGTCGGCGAATGCTGGGGAGACAGTGCCGAGGGTGATGCTTACAGCCAATAAACACAGGGTTTTCGGAAGCATTTTCATGGCGTGGTTCTCTGTTTTGTTTTTATTGTTAGAGCAAATGTTATCGTTAACATTTTGCGAGAAACTAGCAAGGAAATAAGAGGGGCGCAAGGGGCCGCTGGTCGGTCGCGATCAAAATGTGGGAGCGGGCTTGTTCGCGAATGCGGAGGGTCAGCCACCTGATGCCTTGCCTGACACGCCCTCTTCGCGAGCAACCCCGCTCCCACAGGCGTAGTGCGCTGCCTGCAAAAACTCGCACATTCCCCACCACCAACTAAGCTCAGACTCCCATAAAAAAACACCGAGCAACCGGCCATGGACCACCCCACCGAGACCTTCCGCGCCCGTTACCGCGCCACTGTCGCGCCCCACTACAACCCTTGGCTGCACGCCAGTTTCGTGTTCGGCTACGGCATCGTGTGCATCGCCCTGGCCTGGTCATCCACACATCAGATCAGCGCTGTGCAATGGCTGACCGTGCCGCTGACCCTGGTGTTCTTCAACCTCTGCATCTACCTGGTCCACCGCCACCTCGGCCACCATAAACACGGGTTGGCCCGGCTGTTTTATGCGCGCCACACCGGCGACCATCACAGCTTCTTCACCCCTGGCCACATGACCTACGACAGCCCCCGGGATTGGCGGGTGATCCTGTTCCCAGCCTGGCTGATCGTGCTGCACAGCCTGGCAATCACCCTGCCCGCCTGGTGGCTGCTCAAGCACTGGAGCCCCAACGTTGCCGGGCTGTTCGCCGGCTGCATGATCCTCGGTTATTTGCTTTACGAAGTGTTTCACGCCTGCGAGCACCTGCCCGCCGACCATCCGGTGGCGCGCCTGCCGTGGTTGCGCCAGATGCACCAACTGCACGCCCTGCATCACCGCCGGGAGCTGATGCAGGGACGCAATTTCAATATCGTCCTCCCGCTAATGGATTACCTGTTCGGCACCCTGCACTGGGAGCCGCGCACCCACGACAACCAGGAATCGTCATGAGTACCCGTCCAAAAAAACTGCGTCATCTGTTGTTCTTGCTGTTTCTGGCGGTGATCGCCTTTTTGCTGTTGATGCCCACCAAAGTCCAGCCGGTGAACTGGACGCCGCCCAAGGCCCCCTCGATGAAGGACGGCCCCTATGCCGAGAACCAGCGCCTCAAAGGCGTGCAGAAAATCGGCGCCCAGGACATCGCCGGGCCCGAGGCCCTGCTGTTGGATGCCCAGGGCTACCTGATCAGTGGCCTGCATGACGGACGCATCATCCGCACCTCGCCCGACAGCCGCAGCCTGGAAGTGCTGGCCAACACCGGTGGGCGGCCGTTGGGCATGGCGCTGCACCCGGACGGGCGCTTGATCATTGCCGATGGGGTCAAGGGTTTGCTGGCACTGGAGACCGATCGCCAACTGACCACCCTGAGCACCAGCGCCAATGGCGTCGCCCTGGGTTTCACCGATGACGTGACCGTGGACGCCAGCGGGCGTTATGCCTATTTCAGCGACGCCTCGAGCCGCTGGGGTTACGGCCAGGACGGTGAGGCGGTGATTGAGCACGGCGGCGACGGTCGGCTGTTGCGCTATGACTTCAGCAACGGCACCACCGAGGTTTTGCTGGACCAACTGCAATTCGCCAACGGCGTCGCCTTGGGCCCGGATGAACACTACGTGCTGGTGAATGAGACCGGTGCCTATCGCATCAGCCGTTACTGGCTCAAAGGTGAGCACACCGGCACCCATGATCTGTTTATCGATAACCTGCCGGGCCTGCCGGACAACCTCAGCTTCAACGGGCAGGACCGCTTCTGGGTGGCGCTCTACTCGCCGCGCAATCCGCTGCTGGACAGCTTTGCCGGCTACCCTCTGCTACGCAAGGTGATGGTGCGCGCGCTGATGGTGGTGCCCAAGCCCATCGAGCGCAAAGCCTTTGTGCTGGGGCTGGATACCGAGGGCAAGGTCATCGCCAACCTGCAGGATGGCAGTGCCGGCAACTACTCACCCATCACCACCGCGCGCGAGTATGGCGACTGGTTGTACCTGGGTTCATTGAAGAGCACGAGCATGGCGCGATTGCCGTTGGCGCTGGCATTGGCGGGAGAATAGAAAAGGGGCAGCCTCGTCAGGCTGCCCCTCTTCACTGACGCCGTTGTATCAGTGAACGATGTTCTGGGTGCAGATATGCCCGAACGTTACGTAAGGCACATTCTCGCCTCCCACACCCACACCAGGGAACTCATCCAACTCGATACGCCAGCCGCCGAAGTTGAAGGTGGTGTCCCAGGTGTACGTCACACCGGTGCTGCTGTCTGGATACTGCACACGGTACTCGCCAAAGCAGTCACCGATAGCCGCACTGGCCAGGGAGTTACCCGCACTGTTGGTGGTGGCCTTGAAGTCGGTCCAATTGAAATCGGCACCTTCGAAGTGTTTATCGATGCGCAGCACCGGCGTAACGCCCAGCAGCGGTGCACCCGTGGAGTCGGACCAGTTGGTGGTCCAGTTCACTGTACGTGCGGCCTGGGTCGCCATCCAGAATATCGACGCGGGTACCCGCACGACGTTGTCACCCTTCACATCCGACGTGTTCAGCCGCGGCGTGGAGCCGAGGCTCAGTTGGTAGTGCTTGGTCGGGTCCTGAACCACAGCCGGATTGGCCCGCACACGCACCTTCACGGTGGTGCCCGGGGTGACACTCGGGTAGGTCGAGGTCGAGCCAGCAGGAACCGTAACCCAGTTGACGCCATCAAAACGGTCGAAAATCCACTGGTTACGGCTGCCACTCGCGTCACCGGCCAGGTACATGCTCACGCTCTGACCACGGACGGCCTTGAAGTCGAAGTAGTCGACGTCGTTGGCGTTGTCGAGGTTGCCGGTGACCTTGTTCATCGAGTCCGGCAGCACAAAGGCCGTTTGTGGCGTGTCATTAGGCTCGTAGGCATCGATGTTGGTGTCCACCGCCACGCCAAAACTGAACTGCGAATTGTTGGCGACCTTGGCGACCATGTACCAATAGTAATCACCGGCCGGCAGAACACCGTTGAGATAATCATCGGTATTGCCCGCCGCATCAGCGGAGCCCACCACGCTCAAATTGCCCTGGCCGTCGTCCTGGAACAGGGTCAACGACATGTCGGTGCCCGCACTCTGGTTGACCAGTTGCACCTGGACCCGCGCATTCTGTGGGAGGTTGAAGTGGTACGCGAACTCTTCACCCTGGGCCACACCGTTGATGGTGTAGAGGGTGTTGATATCCAAGGTGGGGAACAGCGGTACAAAGTCAGCGACGGCGGCGCTTTTCGGCTCGACTTGGCTCGGCTTTTTCAACTCGCCGACCACGCTGTTGAACGGCGCGGATTTGACCGCCTGGGTAACGGCCTTGGACTGACCGGTCTTGGCCGCCTGGAGTTTTTGCTTGAGGCTGGCCGGCACCTTAGCCGCATCCAGCTTGCCGCCGGATTTGAGCGCTTTGTCCACAGCCTGTTTGACCGCTTCGGCGCTGAGTTTCTGAGGGGTTTGCTCGGCCAGGGCAAAGGCCGAAACGAAGCAGGAGGCCGCCATGGCCGCGCCCAGCATAAAGGCTTTTTTCGATTTCATTTTTTATCCATCCATAGTTAAAAAGTGAAGCTCAGGTGACATCCGGTCACCTGGGATGGAATCTAGGATATAACTGGATGGATGTACAGTATTTTTTTGAAAAAATTTCAATTTCTATGGAATGGGGATGTCACACCACCAGCGCCAGAAGCTCCAGACCGCTGTTGCAATCAACCACATGAACCCAAGGTAATAGGGCCAAACTACCCAGCGCTTAAGCGATATGGGAATGGAAGCCAGTTCCGCCTCAGTCACCACCCCAGCTTTCAGATGGCGCTTTGAATCTGAAAGCATTTCAGCAATCAGCATCATGCGATATTGCCTGTCGATCCAACGGTTTCGGCTCCAAAATCGCTTGTTGCCGCAGACCATTTCGTTTTGGCCGAAGTAACTCTCCACCTCGTCGAGCTTTGTGTATTCGACAAAAAACCCCAGCCCCAAAACGACAAACACTCCTGCAAAATGCACAAGGGTGAAAGCAAAAAAAAACGACACGGTTAAGCTCCCTCCGGCACAAAGATCACATCCCCATTGGCGTCTTGGATCTTTCCACCCAATAAAGCACTTTCATGACTAAGAGCATTACCTACGGTCTGACCACCCGCAGCGCCGCCAATAATTGCGCATGCAAGCTCACCGCGCCCCTTCATCGCAATCCCCAAAAACATGCGACAACCACGAATCGCAAGTTTGGCACCATACTTTCCTCCTACCGCGGCCCCCGACACTCCCCCCACCAACCTCCCCGTCTCCACATACTTCGCCCTTCTACACTGCGCCTCCCTCCCCTCCACACACGCCTCCTTGATCTCCAACCCCGCCACCCCCACATCCAGCGCCAACCCCACATAAGTCCCTTTGCCCAACCACTTCGACATCTGCGCAATCTCCCGCATCCGCTTCGCATACCCCGCAATCTCACCTTTATGCAGATAGCTCTTGGTCGACAGGCCCAACACCTTTTTCAACGACTCATTACCCTGCAACCCCGTCCCCAACCGCGCCGCGCCTTGCAGTTGCACTTCCAGCCGCCGGAACAACGCCTGGCGCTGCTGGATAAACGCTGCCCTGTCCAAAGCACCGTCCTTCAACCGCTGATGCAAGCGCTCGATGTCTTCCAATGTTTGCGCTACTTCATCCAGATGCCGCGCCCAGGCCGACGTCGCACTGCCGATGCCAATCGAGCCCTTCGCCATGAAACTCTGCAGCAAGTCATAGTTGTCGATCACCGCCGTACCGGCCGCTGCACGCCTCTCCAAGTGACGACTTACCTGCTCGGCATGCCGCATCAACCAGGCCTCCTCGACCGAACAATTCAAGCTCTGGTTATCGGGAATAATCACCAGTTGCCCCGGCGCTACCAAGCCGGGGCGCAGGTGCCGGTTCAGCACATCAAAATGAGCGGAACGCTGGCGGCTCAGGGCGCCGCCCATCAGCCGGTTTTTCAAGCTCTGGTAGTCCGTCGCGCGCTCGTTGATAAAGCTCTGCGCCATGCTTCACATCCCTGATGCGATGAAGATGGCGTCGAAATATAAGCAAGCGCCTACGCCCCGGACACACGTCCAGGGGGGGCAATTTACATTTGGGAAGCTGCCTACGCAGCGAAGAAATACGACCTACAGAAACAACCCTAATACCCGGTCATTTCCAGGTAACCCACCCCACCCTCGAACTGCACCGGACCTTCCCAGTACGGGACTCCCAGGTTCATCCAGGCATTCGGGTTGACCGCTTGTGTGGTGATATCCAGCTGCTTGCCGGGGACTTTCAGCGACCAGCGAGTGGGGATCTTGCGCCCTTCAATGGCCGTCGTTTCCAGCGGCGTCAGTTGGATATCCGCGTTGTGCAGGGTCTGGGTCTGGCCCTCGCGATCAATCCAGGTGCCGGTCAGGTAGGACGCGCCGTCGGTTTGCCGCACCCGGAACAGCATCAACTGTTCGCCCCGGTCCAGGTGCAGGGAAAACCAGTCCCAGCCAGTCTGGCTGGCGGTCAGCGGTTGGCTGCTCCACTCGCGGTCGAGCCAGGCCGGGCCGGTGACTTGATACACCTTGCCATCGATGCTGACGCTGCCACTGGCACTGAAAAACGGCTGGCTGTAGTAGTACGACGCCTGGCCCTGGTCGGATTTGCGGCTGTAGCCATTGTCGCCTTGCAGCACCAGTGGACGGCTGGAGGTCAGGTGCAGGTCGTAGGCGAACTGGGCGCCGCTGGCCTTGAGTTGCATGTCCGCCAGGCTGCTGTTGGCGCCGGGGCGGGTGGCGAAATTCCAGTCGTCGATCCAGGCGTTGAACGGCACCGCCTGGGCCCCGGCCTGGCCGACGCCACCGCGCGCATAACGTTCGGCGGCGTAGTGGTGGGTGGCGGACGTCACGGCGGCGTGGCCCAGCCAGATCGTCGAGTCGTGCCAGCCCGCCTGCGTGGGCCCGGCCTTGAGGGCATTGCGAAACAGCGTCCATTGCACGCCGAATACGTTGCCGTGTTCATCCTTGAGATTGGCGGTGACGTACCACCACTCGATCCGAAAGCCGGCGTGGGGGCCATGGTCCTCGGGGAAGCTGAACACCTTGCCAGGCACCACTTGGGCAAAGTCTGCCGCGTCACTGCCCAGGCCGGCGAAGCTCTCCTGTGGCGCGGGGACTTTGTCGCATGCGGCCAATAACAAGCACGTCCACAGCAGGTACTTAATCTTCATTGGCAAACGTCCTCAACAAATCCGCAGGACGGCTGCGGTACAACTGCCACAACGGCCAGGCCGACGCCAGCAAGGTCGCCAGCATCGCCAGCCCGAGCAATTGCGCGAGTTGCCATGGGAACACCTGCAGCGGCAGGCGCCAGCCAAACGCCTGCACATTGATCACCGCATCCAGGCACCAGGCCAGCAGCAGGCCGAGGGGTAACGCCAGGATCAGTGTGAGCACCGCCAGCAGCCAGGTCTGGCCGAGGTTGAGCAGCATCAACTGTCGACGCGTGACACCCAATGCCCACAGTGGCGCGAGTTGGCCGAACCGGCTTTGGCTCTGGGTCAACAGGCTGATAAACAGCGCCACACCGGCTACGCCCAGGGTCAGGCTGTTCAAGGCGGCGGTGGCGGCGAAGGTGCGTTCGAACACCTGGCTCGACCAGCCCTTGAGTTGTTGCTGATCGACGATACGGCTGTCGTCCAGGGCAAAGGCGCGTTGCACCTCGCGCACCAGCGGGGCCACATCCGCCGGCGCGACCCGCAGGTTGAAACGCGCCGGTGACAGCGTCGGCCAGTGCGCCAGCAGGTGTTGGGCATTGACCAGCACATGGCCCTTGGGGTTGCCGTAGTCGGCGTAGACCCCCACCACTTTCGGCGCCCACACACCTTGGGGCGTTGGAATGCTCACGCTATCGCCCAGCCTCACGTCGAGCCGACGCGCCAGTTGTTCGCTGAGCATCAGGGTGTCGCCTTGCTGCAACTGGTCCCACGGTTCAGGGGACGCCTCCAGCAGCGGCCAGTGCTGACGATAGGTCGGGTCGTCGACCACGCCAAACAGGTCCGCCGGCCAGCCTTGCACCTGCACGGCGACCTGCCAGGTGGGCAGCACGGTTTGCACCAACGGTTGCCGCGCCAGCCAGGTGCCGAGTTGCTGCGCCTGGGCCGGGGTTTGTGGGTTGAGATACAACTCGGCGGTGAGGCGTTGCTCCAGCCAGTTGTTGAAGGTGTGACGAAACCCCGAGGTCATCGACCCCGCACCGATGTTCGCCGCCAGGGCCAACAACAGCGCCATCAGGGCCAGGCTCAAGGCTGGCAATTGCTGGCGGCAATCTGCCAGGAACCATTGGCCGAGCACCGAATGGCTGCGCCCCAACACCGCCTTGAGCAGGCCATTGAGCACCACCGGCAACCCCAGGGCGGCGCCGAGCAGCAACGCCGCCATCAGCACAAAGCCGGCAGCCAGGCTGTTGCCCAACCACAGTGCCAGCAGCGCGGTCAGCAGCGCCGCACTGGCCACCCAACCCTGGCGACGCAACCAGCGTCCGTGGGCTTCATGCCACGCCTGGGCGTTGGCCAGCGCCAGCAAGGGCAAGCGCGCCGCCCGCCACAGGCTGCTGGCGCCGGCCAGCAAAGCGCCGAGCAGGCTCAAGCCCAACCCCGCGCCCCACCACCAGGGGCTGAGGCTCAACTGCCCCGGCACCTCGGCGCCATATAACCCGCGCAGGCTGGCGGCCACATCCGGCAGCAACAGGCTGGCCAACAGGTAACCGCTGGCCACACCCAACACGCCGCCCAGCAATGAGAGCACGCCCAGTTCCACGCTGAGGCTGGCGATCAACATCCGCACACTGACGCCACACGCCCGCAGGGTACGCAGCAGTCCACGCCGTTGCTCCAGGGCCAGGCCGATGGCGGCGTGCACGATAAACAGCCCGACCACAAAGGACAGGAAACCCAGCGCATCAAGGTTCAGATGAAAGCTCTCGGTGAGGCGCGCGAGGTTATTGTCCTCGCCCTGCTTGAGTTGCAGCCCGGTGGGCGGTATGGGCTGGGCGGCGGCGAACGCCTTGTCCACCAGCAGGTGCGACAGGCGCCCCGACATCTCCAGCAGCGGCTGGGCAAAACCGATATCGGTGAGCAACAGGCCGGGGGCCATATCTGCTTGGGCTTGCAGCGGCGGCAGTGTGTGACCACTCAGGGCGGTCGGTTGCTGACCTTCGTGCAGGCCCAAAGCCTGCAGGGTTTGCGGCGCGATCCAGGTACGCCCCGGCGGCTCGAAAAACGCCAGCATCTGCGCCTGGCTCAAACGCTGCCCCGCCACCGCACCGCTGCCGGGCAACGATACCGGGTCGATGCCCATCAGTTGCAGGCGCACGTCTGCCTGCCCCGTGAGCTGTACGCGGCCCTGCACCACCGGCGACACCGGCCACCCGGCACGCCGCAATTGGGCAAAGACGGCTTGGTCGACACTGGCCCCGTCCGGCGTACCGAGGCTGGCTTGGGGTTCGCCGCCGATCAGTTGGCTGGCGCGGGCATAGCTGTCACGCGCCTGGCTGTTGAGGGCTTGCACGCCGACCAGCAGCGCAGTGGCCAGCCACAGGCCGGTGAGCACGCTGAAAAATTGCACGGGATGCCGCCGCCAGTGGCTCAGCAACGCGCGCAGGGTCCAATGAAACACCGCCATGTCAGGCCGCGCCCGCAGGCACGACACGACCGCGATGCAGCACCACCTGCTGGTCCAGGCGGGCGGCGATGCGCGGGCTGTGAGTGACCATCAGCAGGCTGGTGGGGCTGTCACGCAGCAAGTCCAGCAGCAGTTGCAGCACCTCGTCGCTGGTGGCTTCGTCAAGGTTGCCGGTGGGTTCATCAGCCAACAAAAGGCCTGGCCGTGACGCCAATGCGCGCCCCACCGCCACCCGTTGCTGCTGGCCGCCGGAGAGCTGTTCCGGGTAACGCTTGAGCAAATCCCCCAGCCCCAGGCGTTCAACCAGTTGCGCCTGCCACTGCGGGTCAAACCGCCCGGCCAGGCGTGCCTGGAACGCCAGGTTGTCCTCGACCCGCAGACTGCCAATGAGGTTGAACTGCTGGAACACCAGGCCGATTTCGGTGCGCCGCCAATGGGCCAGTTGCGCTTCGCTGAGGTGGTCGAGGCGCTGCTCGCCCACTTGGATGCTGCCGCCGTCCAGCCGGTCGAGTCCGGCCACCAGGTGCAGCAAGGTGCTCTTGCCGCTGCCCGACTCGCCCATCAGCGCCAGGCTGCTGCGCTCGGCCAGGTGCAGGTCCACACCGGCCAACACCGCCAATGGCCCCTGGGGGGTGGCATAGCTTTTGAACACACCTTGCACCTGCAACATGACAACACTCGTTTGATGGGCGGCAATCGAGAATAACGGCTGGCGCTCCACGCCACGCAAATTTTTCACATGGATTTCACCGGCTGCCCACCCACGCCTCTTTAAATTACCCGCCATGGGTCATTCGTCGGCAACTTGTTAGTTGCCTCGCCTGACAACTTTTTAACCGCAACATGTTCAGCGAAAAGACAGCCGCCGTGTGACAGCCTCCAGCATCACTGCGGCATTCGCCAACCCGTTGCGCCTAATTAATACAAGATTGCCAACACTGCCCATGGTGAATGAAGTGGTTGACCTTACCCTGACCAAACCGCGCTCGCGATGGGCCTTTATCAAGCGCCTGCAACGGCTGTGGCTGGGAATGCTGGTGGTGGCGTTGCTGCTCGCCACCAGCCTGCTCTGGCACGCTTCACCCAAGGACCTGGGCATCGGCAACCGCCTGCTGACCTCCCACGTGCTGCCCCTCTGGCGCGACGGCGATTTGATCGTGCTGGTGCGCCACGAAGAGCGTTGCGACCGCTCGACCAACCCATGCCTGGGCCCGGTGGAAGGCCTGACGATCCACGGCAGCCAGCAGGCCGAGATCCTCGGCAAAGCCTTTAAAACATTGGGCATGGAGGGCAGCGACGTACTGGCCAGCCCCGCCATCCGCACCGCCCAGACCCTGCGCTTCATGTTCGGCAAAAACGAGTTGACCTCCGGCCAGCAAGCCGTCTGCGGCGCGGCCATGGGTGAGGAATTGCTCAGCCACAAAACCCCCGGACGCAACCTGGTGTTCGTCACCCACAGCGGCTGCATAGCCGACTTCGAAAACAGCCTGGGCTTCCCCCACGCCGCCTTCCCCCAGTACGGCAGCGCGCTGTTCGTGCAGGTATTGCCCCACGGTAAATTCAAGACCCTGGGCATCGTCAACAACCCGGATTGGCCCGCCGCGTTAAAACAACTCTAATCACTTTCCTGTCTGTTTGTTCAGCAAAAAGACAGGCCTGCTCTGGCATGTTTAGTTGCGCCTTTTAACTAAGGACGTCATGAATATTTCCTGCAACTCAGTGACCGTTGTGACTTTTTCTTCCACGACTTTATTAGTTCAAACTTCTTCCACTAAACGTCAGGGAGCGACGTTTGCATGACTCGATTAAAACCGCTGCCGGTCTTACTGCTGGCCTTTGTCGCGTTCTACCTGCTGCCCCTGGGCCTGCACGGCCTGTGGATACCCGACGAGACCCGCTACGCGCAGATCAGCCAGGAAATGCTCCAGAGCGGCAACTGGATCGCGCCGCACTTCATGGGGATCCGCTATTTTGAAAAGCCTGCCGGCGGCTACTGGTTGATCGCCCTCGGCCAGGCGGTGTTTGGCCAGAACCTGTTCGGTGTGCGCATCGCCTCGGCGCTGACCACCGGCCTGAGCGTGCTGCTCGCCTACCTGATTGCCCGTCGCCTGTGGAATGACCCGCGCAAAAGCTTCGCCTGCGCCCTGCTCTACCTGAGCTTCGGCCTGGTGGCTGGCCAAGCTGGCTATTCCAACCTGGACCCGCTTTTCACCCTGTGGGTCAACCTGAGCCTGGTGGCCCTGTGGTTTGCCCTCGACAGCACCACCCAACGCGGCCGCTTGTGGGCCTGGGCCGTGGTGGGGTTGGCCTGTGCGTTGGGTTTCTTGACCAAGGGTTTCCTGGCCTGGGTGCTGCCGGTGCTGATTGCCCTGCCCTACATGCTCTGGCAACGCCGCCTGGGCGAACTGCTGCGCTACGGCCCGTTGGCGATACTGGTAGCGGTTTTGGTGTGCCTGCCGTGGGCACTGGCGATCCACCTCCAAGAACCAGACTTCTGGCGCTTCTTTTTCTGGAATGAACACATTCGCCGCTTCAGCGCCGACAACGCGCAACATGTGCGGCCGTGGTGGTTCTTCCTGCCAATCATTGCTGTGTCATGCCTGCCCTGGGCAGGGCTGTTGCCCAGCACCCTACGCACAACCTGGCAGCAAAAGCGCCAGCCGGCCATCGCCTTCCTGGCCCTGTGGCTGCTGCTGCCGCTGGGCTTCTTCAGCCTGAGCAACGGCAAGTTGCCGACCTACATCATGCCGTGCCTGCTGCCCCTCGCGCTATTGATGGGGCACACCCTGACGGACCTGATCAACCGGCACAAAGCCCGCACGATCTGCCTCAATGGCCTGCTCAACTTCGTGATCGGCATGGCCGCCATGATCGGCCTGATCTACCTGCAAATCGCCCGGCCGTTGTACAGCAACAGCCACGCCGAGATGTTCAGCCTGTCCCTGGCCTTTATCGTGTTGCTGGTGTGGATCCTCGCCAACCTGCTGCAAGCGTTCCGGCCGTTGACGCTGTGGGCCATGCCCGCCCTGGGCATCGGCCTGCTGGTGATATTGCTGCCGGCGAGCATGCCCGCCTGGATCGCGGACAACGAAATGCCCGACCAGTTTGTGCTCGAACACTTGGAAGAACTGCAGCAGACTCAAGCGCTGCTGAGCAATGAATTGGAGAGTGCCAGCGCCCTGGCCTGGCGCCTGAATCGCCCGGACGTGGCGCTGTATGACACCGAGGGCGAGCTGCGCTATGGCTTGCAATACGCGGGTTCGGCACATCGCAAAGTGGAATTGGAAGCGGTCCAGGCCTGGCTCAAGGCCGCCCGCCAGCGTGGCTCGGTGGGCGTGCTGATGCGGGTCAACAGCACCAGTGAAATGCGCGAGGCGGGGCAATTGCCGCCGGGTGGCAAACGTTATTACAAGGGTTATCTCGAACTGATCATCTACCCGAGCCTGCCCTGATGACGACGTTGTGGAAGAGCGAACGCGGCGCCCTGCTGCTATTGCTGGGCGTCACCGCGCTGCTGCTGCTCACCGGCCTCGGCGCACGCGACCTGTGGGGCCCGGAGACCCGCTGGGCGAACATCGCCTTGCAGATGCTGCAGAGCGGAAATTACTTCGACCCCTACCTCAAGGGCGCGCCCTATTACGACAAGCCCCTGCCTTCCTATTGGCTGATCACCGCCACGGCCCACCTGATGGGTGGCCTCGGGCCGTGGTCACTGCGCTTGCCCTCGGTGATAGGCGCCTGGCTGAGCGTGTGGCTGGTCTACCTGCTCGGTGAGCAACTGATGCGCAAAGGCACCGGGCTGATCGCCGGCTGGATGCTCGCCACCACCTTCTACTTTCTGTTCTGGGCGCGGGTGGCCACGGCGGATGTGCTGACGGTGTGTGGCGTGCTGGCCGCGGTCTGGTGGTACTGGCGTGGACCAAAGGACACCCGGCTGGGTCGCTATACCGTGTTTTTCCTGTTGCTCGCCGTGAACTCGCTGTTCAAGGGCTTGATCGGCTTTGTGCTGCCAGGCCTGGTCCTGCTGCCGCACCTGCTCGGCGAGCAGCGCTACAAGCAGCATCTCAACCTGCGCCTGGTGCTCGCCCTGCTGATCGCCGCCGCGGTGTATGCCGTGCCGTTCGTGCTGTCGCATGTCTACGGTGCGCCGACCTAGGGGCAAAGCGGCCTGGCCCTGGTATTCCGCGAAAACGTGGTGCGATTCTTCGACCCCTTCGACCACATGGGGCCGATCCACACCTACCTGATCTACCTGCCCGCCTACACCCTGCCGTGGCTGCCGTGGCTGCCGTGCTGGCTGCTCGGCCTGCGGCTGGCGCTGCGGCACTGGCGCCAGGCCCCGCCCAACGTGCGATGGCTGGTGTGGGGCCTGGGCCTGTTGTTTATGTTCTTCACCGCCAGTGGCAGCCGGCGCAGCTACTACGTGTTGCCACTGGTGCCCTTCGCCCAGTTGCTCGGCGCCTGGTGGCTCAGCGAACGCCTGCAAGCCAGGCCCGCCAGCCGCCCGCGCTGGTACAAAGGGTTCGCCTGCGCCGCGGTGTTGATGCTGCTGGTCATTGGCGTGGCCTATCCATGGAGCAACGGCAATGGCGGCGTCACCCGCCTGGCCGAGGATGTGCGTACCGAAGCGGTCAAAAGCGCGCCTTGGGATGAGTGGCAAATGGTGCTGGTGGAAGTGGACAACAAGGTGCCGATGTACCTGCAAAACAGTGGCAAGCCTTTCTACTACGTGGCCGAGACCCAGGACTTCCCGCGCCAGGGCGACAGCGCGGCGTTCATGGCCTGGCTGCAGAAAACCAGCGTCAAGGCCTTCGACCCGCAGCGCACGATCATCGTCGCGCAGTATTCCAAGGATGATCCGACGCCGTTGGCGTACCTGGGCGCGGATCACCAGGTCATCACCACCCAGCCGGACAATGGCGAGCGTTTGTTTCAAAAACGGCAGGACGGCAACGTGGCGTTCGTTCCCTTGCCTGAATAGAAGCGGTCTTATCCTTTTGGCAGGCTGGCGGCATGGATAAATGCCTCATCCAGGCTTTGGGCGTCGTAGGCGCCCATGAAGCCTTGCGCATCAGTGAAACGGTTGAATCGCCTTTGGCTCAGCATATAAAAATCATCGCAATGGGCGACGATCTCATCGACGTTATGTGATGAAACCAAGACCGCGACACCCTCTGCCGCTGCCCCCTCCAGACAGCGCCAAATGTGATAACGAAACTCTGGATCCACACCCGCGGTGGGCTCATCCAGTATCACCAGGTCCGCGTTGGCACAGAGCAACGACAACGTAAAAAACCAGCGTTTCTCTCCATAGCTGCAGAGCGCAGATTTTTTGTTCCAGATCTCGCAATACCGATCGGCGATGCCGGGGCTCCATTTTTCGATTTTATCGAGTGCATGTTGTTGGGTGACCCGGGTGTCGGAGCAAAACAGCATGGTCATTTTGAAGATGTCGAACATGCGAAATACAGGGGGTGTGCTGATGATCTGTGACAGGTACAGCAGCTTGGAGAAGGAGCTGTTTATTTCACCACCCTCCACTTTCTTCAGGCCGCACAGCACATCAAAAAAGGTGGTTTTGCCGGAGCCGTTTGGGCCAAGAAGACCTGATATGGAGCCGGCGGTGACTGTCAGAGAAGCCTTATGAAACACGATATGAGTTCCATACCTGACGTCAAGAGAGTCTACGAGAAGCCTTGCCATCAATAACGACTCCAAACAGGATCAATTAATAAATAACGACACATCACTAAAAACAAAAACACAAGTGAAATGGCAACGACCCAGAAAACCAAACCGCATTCAACCACGCCGACCAACATAATCTTATTCGCCCACCACATCGGGTTAAAAAAACCGACAATAGCTAAGGCGGGACTGACTGGCCCCATACTGATAATCCCGAGAGCCAACATCGTAAGGGACAAAATTGAAAAAAGGGTGCTCGCATTTTGAAAGCCTAATGGGACAAGCGTCAGCAACAGCGCGGGTATAGAAAAAAGAAGAAAGCAAACATAAAATCGCCCTACGATCACAAGATACTCCGCGACATCAAACTCCCCTGAAAAAACTCGAGTGAGCATATAAAATACGGAGCAATACAATATTGAAACAACTGAATATGCAGAAAACTGCCCAATCAAAAAAACAACCTTCGTACGATCCGTGTAAACAAAAGACCGAAGAAAACCACTTTCCCTTCGACCAACTATGTAAAAGGCAAGCCCGAACAGTGCAACATTTGAGGAAACAAAGGCGTAAAACCATGAAGTCTTCGACAGGTAATCCACGGCCTCACTACTCAGTGGCGCACGCGCGTAGGTAAGCAAATAATAGGTAACCACTGGAGATACCACTGTCCAAAATAATGCAACAGGTTCTCTGAGTTGTTCCTTTATGAACAATACTGCTAGCAAGACCGGCCTTGACACGAAATAAAAACCCATCATTCACCTCACGGAAACGGGACTATAACTTCTAGCCTAGAGCTTTCAACCGGGTACAGTGCGACACCGCTCGGGTATCCCCTTTTGCAAGAGCCCAGATCCCTTGATAGTAATGGGCGCATCAATTTCTCTACATCTGAAACTCTAAGGAGAAAGGTGAGAAACACTCAAAATCTCAGGGGAATTGCTCTTTCTAAAAATGCAAAAGCATCATTTTGATTTAATCCATTTTCCGCCAACACCTCATCCAGCTCGACTTTCGTCATCAGCTTCGACAGTTTTAGTTGCCGAAGGGCTCTTATCAACGACTGTGAATGAATTTTCGAAATCCCGACATCGGAAATTAAAAGACTCTCCGCCTCAAAGTTCAGGATTTCATAGTTAGGCATGGTTATATTCATTAGCTTCATGCGCGCATTAAATTAGGTTGCTCACCGTCAAGCAACAACACCAAATCTAGTCCAGCAGGAGAATATCGCAACAACAATAAAATCTTCATGTAGGAAACATAACTACCAACTTTAGGAAATTTCACTCACACAATTCAGAAGATCAACAATTGCCAAAAACATCAAAGCTATCACTCATCGCGCCTCAAAAAATCAATCCCTGCGAATTTAATAACTTACAAATTATCGGACTAATAGAATAAACTTATATCCACGCAGGTGTCTTTTGCAAAACAGAACTTAGTCCTACAGACGCGAACAAAAAAAACCGACAAACGGCACTGGTTAGTTCTTAATGTTTGTCGTCCGCGCTACGCTAATACCGGCGTCGCTCACCCGTGTAATGACTACATCACCGAGGATGTGTGTACAGAGACGGCCAAACTCGCGTAGTGCTTTCAGCACACCCGCAGGTGGTGTGTATGGTGCAGAGTACCTCCTTGAGTTTTTCTGCCTCGCGAATGAATGCGATGTGCCCTTGGGGCTCTTCGCAGTGGGCATCGCTCGCTGCGCCATACGCCCGCAATCAAGTATCCGGATTGATCCGGCTTTTGCGCTGCGCACTCGCCAAGTTCCGGCTGTTGAGGTCGCTATTCCGTCTGCCCGCGTACAGGACGATGGCGCGGTTGGTCACCCGTTGCAGGTCGGACAAGCGCTGAGAAATGCAAAGGATGACTATGCAGCGGGCGTGTTGGCAGTGTGTTTGGTGAGCGTATAGGTAGCCTTGGACTGCGTGGCGCGAGCGGCAATAGCCCGAAAACGAGTCGAACAAACAGTCATGCGCCGAAGGGAAGAACAATCATCTTAATCACCTGCAAGATAGTTGGGCTCATCAAAACCAACAGCTCCATATAACCCAAACACATGGATACTCGTTTTTTATACCTGTCAACATTCACAGTTTACACACGTCTGAAACTTGAAATAATTGGAGCACACCCACGCAAAGGAAGCGCTCATCATGTCTCAGGCACACTTGAAAGACCTCATTCATCACAACGAGCCCGGCAACAGCAAAGCAACGGGTACATTCACCGTAAGTCTGGATGGTGCTCCATTCCCACTGCCACCAGAAAAACGCTTGGATTTCGAGAAACATCTCGGCGACGAGCTTTTCGAAACCAGATGGATTGGCAGGAGAGTAGGTGAGCAGCCTGACGCCAACTATCAAGCCGTTGTATTGGCCATTTCAGATTCGGTCCCCGATGGCACTCATCAAGTTACATACTTTGGAGACGTAACGGTGACTTACGCTCTTGTTAAAAACAATCTCATCGTCAGTTATTATGCAAGGGAAGGAGAACTAACCCTCACCTCTGATCGCACATCTGGGCAGGAGCATATTTATGGCACTTTCACCAATTGCCGAATGGTTCAGGATGCGGCGCCGCAAAATGAGTTCCGGATGTCGGGCACTTATGACCTGAAGGATGTTCGCATCATCCCTTGAAAAAAGGGGGGCGGTGCCAATTGCAGCCGCCCCTCTCACTTCAAATCCGCCGCCGCCGCCCCAACTGCGGAATAGCCGCCTGAGGCACCTCCACCCGCTGCACCTGCGTCAACACACACCCAGCCAGTTGCGCCACCGTCGGATGACTGAACAACGCCCGCGCATCCACCTCCACCCCCGCCTTGCGCATCCGCGCCACCAGGTTCACCGCCAACAACGAATGCCCCCCCAGCTCAAAGAAATGATCGTGTCGCCCCACCGCAGGTGGTGTGTATGGTGCAGAGTACCTCCTTGAGTTTTTCTGCCTCGCGAATGAATGCGATGTGCCCTTGGGGCTCTTCGCAGTGGGCATCGCTCGCTGCGCCATACGCCCGCAATCAAGTATCCGGATTGATCCGGCTTTTGCGCTGCGCACTCGCCAAGTTCCGGCTGTTGAGGTCGCTGTTCCGTCTGCCCGTGTACAGGACGATGGCGCGGTTGGTCACCCGTTGCAGGTCGGACAAGCGCTGAGAAATGCAAAGGATGACTATGCAGCGGGCGTGTTGGCAGTGTGTTTGGTGAGCGTATAGGTAGCCTTGGACTGCGTGGCGCGAGCGGCAATAGCCCGAAAACGAGTCGAACAAACAGTCATGCGCCGCAGGGAAGAACAATCATCTTAATCACCTGCAAGATAGTTGGGCTCATCAAAACCAACAGCTCCATATAACCCAAACACATGGATACTCGTTTTTTATACCTGTCAACATTCACAGTTTACACACGTCTGAAACTTGAAATAATTGGAGCACACCCACGCAAAGGAAGCGCTCATCATGTCTCAGGCACACTTGAAAGACCTCATTCATCACAACGAGCCCGGCAACAGCAAAGCAACGGGTACATTCACCGTAAGTCTGGATGGTGCTCCATTCCCACTGCCACCAGAAAAACGCTTGGATTTCGAGAAACATCTCGGCGACGAGTTTTCCGAAACCAGATGGATTGGCAGGAGAGTAGGTGAGCAGCCTGACGCCAACTATCAAGCCGTTGTATTGACCATTTCAGATTCGGTCCCCGATGGCACTCATCAAGTTACATACTTTGGAGACGTAACGGTGACTTACGCTCTTGTTAAAAACAATCTCATCGTCGGTTATGAAGCAAGGGAAGGAGAACTCACCCTCACCTCTGATCGCACATCTGGGCAGGAGCATATTTATGGCACTTTCACCAATTGCCGAATGGTTCAGGATGGGGCGCCGCAAAATGAGTTCCGGATGTCGGGCACTTATGACCTGAAGGATGTTCACATCATCCCTTGAAAAAAGGGGGGCGGTGCCAATTGCAGCCGCCCCTCTCACTTCAAATCCGCCGCCGCCGCCCCAACTGCGGAATAGCCGCCTGAGGCACCTCCACCCGCTGCACCTGCGTCAACACACACCCAGCCAGTTGCGCCACCGTCGGATGACTGAACAACGCCCGCGCATCCACCTCCACCCCCGCCTTGCGCATCCGCGCCACCAGGTTCACCGCCAACAACGAATGCCCCCCCAGCTCAAAGAAATGATCGTGTCGCCCCACCCGCTCCAACTTCAGCACCTCAGCCCAGATCCCGGCCATCAAGCTCTCCACGGCTCCGACCGGCGCGGCATAGGCTCGGCTCACCACCGCCCCCAACCCCGGCTCCGGCAAGGCCTTGCGGTCGAGTTTGCCCGCTGGGTTGAGCGGTAATTCGTCGAGCTGCACAAACGCCGCCGGCACCATGTATTCCGGCAATTGCTCTAGCACATGGGCGCGCAACGCATCCGGGCTCGGCGCCTCGGCACGCACGGTGAAGTACGCCACCAGGCGTTCATCGCGAATCAACACCGCCACTTCACGCAACGCCGGATGCACCAGCAGCCGTGACTCGATCTCCCCCAGTTCCAGGCGCACACCGCGCAGTTTGACCTGGAAGTCGTTACGCCCGAGGAACTCCAGATTGCCGTCAGGCAGGTAACGCACCAGGTCGCCAGTGCGATACAGGCGATCTCCGGCCACGAACGGGCTGTCGATAAAACGCTCGGCGGTCATCTGCTGCAGCCCCAGGTAACCCCGCGCCACGCCGACCCCACCGATGTGCAACTGACCGCTCACGCCCATGGGCGCCGGCGCATCGTGCTCATCCAGAACATACAGGCGTGTGTTGTTGATCGCCCGCCCGATCGGCAACTGCAATGCCGGCACCGGCGCGCCGGGTTCCAGGGTCCAGGCGCTGCTGTCCACCGTGGCTTCGGTGGGGCCATAGACATTATGCAAGCGCACCTTGGGCAAGCGCGCTTGCACGCCACGGGCCAGGGCTTCGGTGAGTTCGCCGCCGCCACACAACACATCGGTGAGGCTGGTGCACAGCGCCGACGCCTCCAGCTCAAGGAATTGCTGCAACATCGCCGGCACAAACTTGATCACCGTGATCTGCTGCTCGCGAATCACCTGCGCCAGGTAGGCAGGCTCGCGATGACCATCGGGCCGCGCCAGGACCAAGCGCATGCCATGGGTGAGCGGCCAGAACAGCTCCCACACCGACCCATCGAAGCTGAACGGCGCCCGCTGCAACAGCGCGCCGCCTTCGGCATTGGGGCAAAGCCGGGAACCCCAGTGCATCAGGTTGCCGAGCCCGCGATGCTCGATCATCACGCCTTTGGGCGTACCGGTGGAGCCCGAGGTGTACATAACGTAGGCCAGGTTGGCGACGCTCAAACCGGGCACAAGCGGGTTGCCGCTGGGTGCCTGGCTCCAGGCGCAGTGGTCGAAGTCGATCACCGGGATCGACACCTCACCCGGCACGTCGCGGGTGGCGGCGTGCACCAGCAACGCGACCGGTTGGCTGTCCTGAAGCATGTAGGCCAGGCGCTCGCGCGGGTAGCCAGGGTCGAGCGGCACATAGGCGCCGCCCGCCTTGAGGATGGCCAGCAGGCCCACCACCAGGTCCAGCCCGCGTTCGACGCACAGCGCGACGCGGGTGTCCGGTTGCACACCGCGTTCACGCAGGTGGAAGGCCAGTTGGTTGGCGCGTTCGTTGAGTTCGCGGTAAGTCAGTTGCCGCTCGCCGGCCTGCACGGCCACGGCATGCGGGATTTGCCGCGCGTGGGCTTCGAACAACGCCTGCACGGTGAGGTGCTCGGGGTAGTCCGTGGCCGTGGCGTTATAGTCCACCAGCAGGGTGTTCAGTTCGCTGGCGGGCAGTACCTGCACGTCACGCAAGGGGCTTTGCGGCCTGTGTTCCAGCGCGTCCGCCAAGTTCACCAACGCGGTTTCGAGGTAGTCCAGCAGACGCTCGGCGCCGACCTGGCGCGGGGCCTTGGCCTTGAGGCGAAAACCGCTGGCGATGTCGTCCACGGTCAGCATCAGCGGGTAGCTGAGGATGTCTTCGCTGCTGAGCAAGGCAATGCCCGGTACCAGGGTCAGGTCGCGCTCGGCGTCGGTGTGCCGGTAGTTGAGCAGGCTGTTGAACAAAGGCGACGCGCTGCTGCAGCGTTGGGCCAGCGCAAGGGACGCTTGTTCATGGGCGAGCAAGGCGCTGAGCCGGGTGTGGGTGTCAACGAGCGCATCGGCCACCGTTCGCCCCGCCAGCCGCACCCGCAGCGGCAGGGTGTTGATGAACATGCCCAAGGCCCGGTCGGCGCCCTCGCCCGCTTGCAAACGGCCGAGCAGCACGGTGCCGAACACCACATCATCGCGCCCCGCGACACGGCCAAGCACATGGGCCCATGCCAGGTGGAACAGGCTGGCGGCGCTCACGCCGACCCCACGGGCCTGCGCACGCAGACGCTGGTTGAGGCTGTCGCTCAATACACGTTCGGCTTCGTCGGTGTGGGCGCGATCCGCCTGGCGCTCCTGCAGGCCGAACGCCAGGGTCGGCTCATCCACATCCCCCAACTGCTCACGGAAAAACGCCTCATGCCCGGCCTGTCGCGCTGGCGAACGGGCTTGCACCACCACATTGCGATACGGCACCGGCGCAGGCAGTTGCGCCTGTTGGCCGAGCAGGTGGGCGCGGATTTCCTGCATCAGGATCGTGGTCGACGTGGCGTCGTTGACCAAGTGATGAAAGCGCAACCGGGCGACCCAGCGCGGGTGTGAAGGCTCTTCGGCATAGTCCAGGGCCATCAGCGGCGCCCGGCGCAAATCCAGCGGCGCAGGGCCTTCGCGCAGCGGTTCGACGCGCAACGGCGCCTGGCGCCACACCACCTGCATCGGTTGCTCCAAGCCCTCCCACACCAGGCTGGTGCGCAGGATGTCGTGGCGATCGATCACCTGTTGCAGGGCCTGGGCAAACGCGTCCAACTGCTCGCGCCGGGCAAAACTGAACTGCGCCTGTTGCTGGTAGGGATCGTGCTCGTCGGTGAGGTGGTGGTAGAGCAAGCCTTCCTGCAACGGCGCCAGCGGGTAGATGTCCTGCACATTGGCCGCGCCACCCGGGATGCTGGTAGCGATGAGGTCACGGATGGCGGGGTCCGGTTCGGCCAGGTCCGTCTCGTCGGCCTCAGTGTATTCACTCGCCGCCGCCAAGGCCGCCAGGGTCGGCTGGCCAAACAGTACCTGCACATCGGCGCGCAGCCCGACCTGGCGCATGCGCTGCACCAGTTGCACCGCCAGGAGCGAATGCCCGCCGAGTTCGAAGAAGTGGTCGTGTCGCCCCACCTGCTGCACGTGCAACAGCTCGGTCCATATCGATGCCAATAAGGTTTCCACCCCGGCGTGCGGCGCTTCAAAAACGCGAGTGACGAAGGCGTCCTGGGTCGGTGCCGGCAGCGCCCTGCGGTCGAGTTTGCCGTTGGCGGTCAGGGGCAAGGCGTCGAGTTGCATGTAGGCGGCCGGCAGCATGTAGTCGGGCAACGAGGCTTGCAGGTGGCTGCGCAGGGTCTCGATCTGCACGGCTTCGCGCGCGACAAACCAGGCCAGCAATTGCCCCTCGCGTGCCTGCACCACGGCTTCCTGGATCTGCGGGTGGGTGGCCAGGGCGGATTCGATTTCACCGAGCTCGATGCGCACGCCACGGATTTTGACCTGGTCGTCATTGCGGCCCAGGTATTCAAGGTGACCTTGCGGCAGCCAGCGCACCAGGTCGCCGGTGCGGTACAGACGGCCATCGCTGAAGGGGTCGTCCAGAAAACGCTCGGCACTGAGGTCGGGGCGATTCAGATAGCCGCGCGCCACGCCCTGGCCACCCACGTACAACTCCCCCGCCACCCCGATGGGCACCGGCCGTTGCTGCGCGTCCAGGACGTGCACACAGGCATTGGCGATGGGCGCGCCGATATGCAGCGGCTCGCCCACGTGCATGCGGCCAGAGGTGGCGACCACCGTGGCTTCGGTGGGGCCATAGTTATTGATCACCGCAAAGGACTGCGCCTGGGGGAACGAACGCAGGCGGTCGCCGCCGATCAGCAGCGTGCGCAGGGTCGGGTGTTGCAGGCCCTGGCTAAACGCGTATTCGGCCACCGGCGTGGGCAGGAAGCACAGGTCCAACGGCTGCGCCTGCCACCAACCGAGCAGCGCGTCGATGTCTTCAGCGCCGTCATGGGCGGGCGGCAGGTGCAGCGTGGCGCCCACGCACAGCGCCGGCCAGACTTCCCAGGCCATCGCGTCAAACCCAAAACCGGCGACACTGGCCGTGTGGCTGCCGGCGCGCAGGTCGAAGGCCTGGCAATGCCAGTCCACCAGGTTCGACACACTGTGATGCTCGACCATCACCCCCTTGGGCAAGCCGGTGGAGCCGGAGGTGTAGATCACGTAGGCGAGGTTGGAGGGGCTCACCGCGACACGGGGGTTGGTGCCCAGGTGGAAGGTCGGACGGTCGAGCTGGATCACCGGCACATTCAGCGGCGGCAGGCGCTGCAACAGGTCGTGCTGGGTCAGCACCACCACCGGCTCGCTGTCCTGCAGCAAGTAGTTGATGCGTTCGGCGGGATGGGCCGGGTCCACGGGCACGTAGCAGGCGCCGGACTTGAGAATCGCCAGCAAGCCCACCAGCGTGTCCAGCCCGCGCCGCGCCAGGATCACCACGCGGTCGTCCGGCTGTACACCACGCTCCAGCAGTTGATGCGCCAGGGCGTTGGCTTGCTGGTTGAGTTGCGCGTAAGTCAATTGCCGGCCCTGGTACACCGCCGCCACCGCGTCTGGCGTGCGCTCGGCCTGGGCTTCGATGCGCGCGTGCAGGGTTTGCGGGTGCGCGTTGGGTTGGGCGGTGGCATTCCATTGGTGCAACTGGGCTTGTTCGGCGGGCGTTACCAACGAAAAGTCGCGGATTTTCAGCGTGGTGTCTTCCAGCCCCTGCTCCAGCAGCCAGGTGAAGCGCTGCGTCAGCGCAAGCACTTCGTCGTGCTGGAAGTAGGCTTCGTTGTAGACGCAATGCAGGTACGCGGTGTCCTGATAGCGGTTGCTGCGCAGGTGGATGGCCAGCGGCAACGGCTCATGGTGGTTGGACACCTTGATCGCACGGGCCTCGGTCGTGCCGTAGCGCAGTTCATGGTCGTCCTGCTCGTAGGACACCGACAGGTCGAACAGCTGGCCGCGATCGCTGCGGCGCAGGCCCAGCGCCCGGTTCATCTCACTCAGGGGGAACCGCTGGTGGCGGAAATCCTGCTTTAGCTGGTCGCGCACCCCGCGCACCAAGGCGCTGAACGGCAACTGCTCATCGAACTGCAGGCGCACCGCGCTGACCTGGGTGAACAGCCCGACGGTGGAACGAAAGCGCGCGTTGGAACGGTTGAGAATCGGCAGCCCCACGACCCATTCCTGGCGCTGGGCGGTGCGGGTGAAATACACATGCATCGCCGCCAGCAGCACATGAAACGCCGACGCCTGGTAACGGTTGGCCACGTGTTCCATGCGATTGAGCAGCGCGACCGGGAACGCTTGCAGCAGGGTATTGCTCGAGGCCTTGGCGGCGTGCCGTGGCGTCAGCAGTGGCTCCGGCAACTGCTGGTATTTGTCCAGCCAATAGGCGCGGTCGCGGGCATAGCGGGCCGAGGCGTGGTAGTGAGCATCCGCGTCGATGAAGTCGATGTAGGACGGCGCCAATGGCTCCGATTGGCGGCCGTGTCCCAGGTCGGTGTACAGCCGGGCCAGCGACTGCAGCATCTGGCCGAAGCCCCAGCCATCGAGAATCAAGTGGTGGGCCTGGGTGCCGAGGCGGTAGTGATGGGCACCGAGCTTGACCAGGAAGAAGCGGAACAGCGGCGCGCCCCTCATCACAAAGGGCAAGGCCATTTGCGTTTGCATCAGCGCCTGGCTCGCGGCCTGAGGGTCGGGTGCTGCGGACACATCATGCAGCGCCAGCTCCACGGCCAACGTGGCGGCAAAGGTCTGCCGGGGCAAACCGTCGGCATCGCTGTGCAGTTGCGTGCGCAAGGCGTCGTGCTTGGCCACCAGTCCTTCAAGGGCGCGCTGCATCAGGTCGGCATCGATGGCGCCGGCGAAATCCACATAGCCGCCGATGTTGTACAGCGGCGAGTCGCCCACACGCAGTTGGTCGAGCCAGATGTCCTGTTGGGCGGCGGTGAGGGGGAAGCTGGAGGAATGCTTCATAAGATCCTTCTCATGGAGGTCAGGCACTGGCCGCGCAGGGGCGCCCATTACGACGAATGTGCCGGATTGGAGCATGGGGGTGGGGGGCTGTCTGTCACCCGAAACCCGGACATCCAAAGGGTAGGATCAGGCTTGGCTGAGGGTTCATTGCTGAAACGATTAAAGCGGTGTAGGACATTGGCTATATCTTGCCGATGCCAAGGTGCATTGCCTTCCCTTTAGATAATATTTTTCCGTTATTTATCATCATGTTAAGCAAATACAGAAACTTCTCAAGGATTTAATTGGTCGGAAATGTCTTTCAGAAACGTCGAATTAATGACGTGGTTTTTATGGCACGTTGTGTCCCTCGTTTCCGCTACATACGTAGGACGAATCCGCTGGCTAAATAAACGCTCGACTACCGCCTCGGGTGCGTGAGCACGGATCGCCCCCCGCAGAGAGCCCAGAGAGACTGTTGACGGTGTTCGACATCAAGGATGAGATGGCTATGAGTTTGACCCGCAATAATGCCGACCCGCAAAGCCCGAATTTCTATGCCGAAATGGGCGAGTTGATTGCCAGCAGTGGCCAATCGGACTTCGCCGCCCACATGCTGCACCTGGTGGACAAGTGGGTGCCGATCCACCTGGTGGACCTGAGCGAATGGACCCTCGACGAGCTGCGCAACCGCGTGCTCGATATCAAGCTGTTGGGCAGTGCCGGCGAGAAGCAGGACCTGCCGCCGCCCCTGCCCCTGAACTCCATGGAAGACCATCCGCTGCTGCGGGACATGCTCGGCATGCAGGACCCGCTGCTGATCCAGCTCAAGGCCAAGGCCAAGAGCCTGTACCCGCGCGGCACCTCGCACCAGTGCAACCTGGTGTCGCGCCAGGGCAACCGGCGGTGCGTGATTTCGTTTTATCGGCCGCCCAACCATCGCGGGTTTTCACTGGCCGAGCTGTCGTTTCTCAAGTGCCTGTCGGACACCCTGCTGCCGCTGATCGAGTGCCACGCCCAGGGCCTGCGCCAGGCACCGCACACCGAGGTCGAACCGGCCCACACCTTGCTGGAGCAATCCCAATTGCAGCGTGAGTTCTACAAGCGCCTGTCCCTGGGCGACATCACCCTGTCGGCACGCGAGCAAGAGGTGTGCCTTGGCCTGCTGACCGGCGGCACCGTGCCGCAAATGGCCGAAAAGCTCAGCGTGAAAAACAGCTCCATCGAAACCTACCTCAAGCGCGCCGCCGCCAAGTTAGGCGTCAGTGGTCGGCATGGCTTGGCCAAATGGATGATTGGCGCCTGATGCATAAATTGAGCACATTCGCGATGGCATGGATGCTCGGCGGTTGCTCGCTGATCCCGGACTATCAAAGACCCCCGGCCCCCGTGCCGACGCAGTATCCCCAGGCAGGTGTGTACGCAATGGCGCAGTCCGGTACGTCGGACTGGCAGCACCTGTTCCGTGACCCGGCGCTGCAACGCTTGATTGGCGATGCCCTGGTCAATAACCGAGACCTGCGGGTGGCAGCGCTGAACGTCGAGGCGTTCCAGGCGCAGTACCGTATCCAGCGGGCGGACCTGTTCCCGGCGGTGTCCGCCACCGGGGCCGGCCAACGTCGGCGTTTGCCAGGGGATGTGACAGGCACGGGCAAGCCGGCGATTACCTCCAGCTACTCGGCGACCCTGGGGCTCAGTGCCTACGAACTGGATTTGTTCGGCCGCATCCGCAGCCTCAGCGAACAGGCCATGCTCACCTACCTGGGCACCGAAGAGGCGCGGCGCAGCGCACAGCTGAGCCTGGTGGCGAACGTTGCCAATGCCTACCTGACCTGGCGCGCCGACCAGGAACTGCTGGCCCTGGCCCACCAGACCCTGGACGCCAACGAGCATAGCCTGCGCCTTACCAGTCGCAGTAAAACCGCCGGCAAAGCCTCGGCGCTGGATGTGGTGCAAGCCCGTACGAGCGTCGAAAGCACCCGCGCCAGCGTGGCCCGCTATGAACGCCAAGTGGCCCAGGACCTCAACAACCTCGCCCTGCTGGTGGGCGGCGCGGTGGATGAACACTTGCCGTCGCGGCCACTGGCTGACGACCTGGTGGCACGCGTGCCCGCCGGCCTGCCCTCGGACTTGCTGCAACGGCGCCCGGACATCCTCCAGGCCGAATACCAACTGCGCGCCGCCAACGCCAACATCGGCGCGGCGCGTGCGGCGTTTTTCCCGTCCGTGAGCCTCACCGCCAACGCCGGCAGCGCCAGCACCGAACTGTCGGGGCTGTTCAAGGGCGGTTCGGGCAGTTGGACCTTCCAGCCGCAGATCAACCTGCCGATCTTCAATGCCGGCAGCCTGCGCGCGAGCCTCGACTACGCCAAGCTGCAAAAAGACATCAGCGTGGCGCAGTACGAAAAATCCATCCAGACCGCCTTCCAGGAAGTCGCCGACGGCCTGGCGGCACGGCAGACCTTTGTCGACCAGCTGCAAGCGCAACGGGATTTTGTCGCGGCCAACCAGCAGTACTACAACCTGGCCGAACACCGCTACCGCAGCGGCGTCGACAGCAACCTCACGTTCCTGGATGCCCAGCGTGCGTTGTTCAGCTCGCAGCAGGCGCTGATCGTCGATCGCCTGGCGCAGTTGGTGGCCGAGGTGAAGTTGTATACCGCGCTGGGCGGCGCCTGGGGAGAAGCCCTTGCGGACGCAGGCGGGGTTGTCGCGTTTAACCCTGAGGAATCACCGCCTCCGCCTCGATCTCGATCAACCACTGCGGCAACGACAACCCGCTGACGATAATCCACGAAGACGGCGGCGGGTTGTGCGGGAAGCGCTCGCGCAGCGCCTGCGCGATCGGCTCCTGCTGGTCGCGGGCGGACTCGACGATATACAGCCGCAGCATGATCACATGGGAGAGATCGCCCTCGACCTCGGCCAGGACCTTTTCGATATTGTCCAACGCAGTGGCGGTTTGCTCGGCAATGCCAGGGCCGACGGTGCGCTCGTTTGCATCCACGCCCACCTGCCCGGAGAGCAGGATGCGCCGGCCTTGCGGGACTTCAAGCGCCTGGCTGAAGCCGTATTGCAGGGAGTTGAATACCGTTGCGGGATTGATGACTTTTCGCTGCATGACGCTTCCTTGTTGTCTGTAGGAAAACAAGGCTAACCCATTGGGTGGGGGCAATCCGGTGATTCAATATCTGGCAACATTTCAACCCATGCATGCTCAGCAATCACCGGACTGTTCTTACATAACTTTCGGGTTGCGTCCGATGAACCTCGCCCCTAACCTTCGCGGGTCGCTGCAAATTCAGCGAATGGGTGTGGTAGCCCAGTTCTTTCATCGACCCCAAAACGCTCAAGGGCGTTTTTTTGTGCGGGCTGCTTTGTGGCGGCTGTGCATGGGAGTCTTCGGCCTGCCGGGCTTCTATGAACGGTCTACCACCCCGTGTACAGTCGCCTCCTTACTTCGCGTGGTAGCGAAGTTGTTGGTCGATGAGGCGCTGAACCGGGAATGCCCGGTGGCCTGATCAAACACGTAACTCCATCAGACAACGCAATCCCCTGTGGGAGCCGGGCTTGCCCGCGATAGCGGTGTATCAGTCACAGCAACGCCACCTGACACTATGCTATCGCAGGCAAGCCAGCTCCCACACTTGGGCGTCGTCGCCTACCAACTCCCCATCGCCAGACTAAACGGCGAAAACTCCGCGAACTGCCACCGCAACGCCAACGCCGCCGGGCGGCGCACCACCTGTTCCACCGTCACCGTCCACAGCCGTTGCGCCCCCTCGAACAGCGCCACTTCCGGGCCGTCGAGGATCAACGTGGTACGCCCGGCCACTTGCAGCACATCCCCCGATTCAAAGTCGATGAACAACAGCCCGGCCACCGGGTTGGCTTGCAGGTTGCCCAGGGTGGCAAAAAACAGGTTACCGGCAAAGTCGGGGATGGTCAGTACGTTGCCCTCGACCCGCACAAAACCCGTGTTGCCACCTCTATGAGAAACGTCCACCGAGCGTTGAGCGTCCACCTCGACGTAGCTGGCGACGAACAGCGTGTCGGCGTTGCGAATCAGGGTCTGGGCGGCAGCGTCCAGGTCGTTGGAGCGCTCGACCGCCGTGCCGGGTTTACGGGCAATGCCATCGACCGGGCGCAGTTGGATGTACTTGGGGCAATTGCCGAAGGTGTGTACCACGTCGACCGAAAAGCCATCGTGATCGAGTGCACCCACACGGCCGTTCATGCGATTGCGACGCCGGGTGTTGAGGTCGATGCCCAACAGGCCGACAGCTGCCCCCTCTTGCAGGGCGTTGCGGGCCGGGTCGGTCGCGGACGGCAGGCTGTCGATCTGCAGGGTCTGTGGGTCCGGCGAGTGGGCGAAACCGGGGGCGCCTTCGATCATAGTCGCCCAAGGGATGCCACGCTCGTCCACCGCACCCAGTATCAGGTAAGGCAACAAGGGGTAGAAATCCCGGTGCTGTTCCGGCAGGTGATCGCGTATTACCTTCGGCCCGACCACGGCCATGCGGTCGGCCACGCCCACCGCCTCTTGTATGTGCCGTTCGCCGGCATGCCAGGGAGAATGTTCGATCAGGTTCATGGCAAGCACCTCAGGTTGGATGTGTCGATGCTGCGCCCTGCCAGTCGGCGTGAGAATCACCACGCCAGGCAATCCACTATTACGCCAGCTGAAATGCCGGGTGCTCGCGCAGCACCATTACGCAGTGGTCGACAAAGCTGCGCACGCGCATCGGTGCGTTGCGACCTTCGCGGTACACCACCTGCACTGGCAGTGGCGGCAGCTCAAAATCGGGCAATACGCGATGCAGTTGCCCGCTCAGCAGGTGTTCGTGCACCGGATAACTCAAGCAGCGAATCAACCCCGCGCCCTGCACCGCCGCATTGATCGCACCCTGTACCGTGGCGCAGCCCAGGCGGGCGCGGGCCTTGAGTTGATAGCCCTGGAAATCCCAATGCACCTGATCGGCGCTGGCGATCAGCCGGTGCTGCTTGAGATCGTTCGGGTGTTGGGGCTCGCCGTGAGCTGCGAGATAGTCGGGGCTGGCGCAGAGAATATGCCGCACCTGCCCCAGCGGCCGAGCGATCAATGACGAGTCGGGCAGTTCACCGACGAGGATGGCGACGTCGAGCCCTTCTTCGTGCAGGTTCGGGTAATAGTCGTGGTAGCTGACGACCAGGTTCACCTCGGGATAGCGGTCCAAGTAGTCGGCCAGGACCGGCGCCATCACATAACGGCTGAACAGGAACGGTAAAAACACCCGCAGATTGCCCTGGGCCTGCACATGCAGCCCCTTGGCCGAGGCTTCGGCGGTGTCGACCGCAGCGAGCAGGCGCACGCAGTCCGCCAGGTAGGCGCTGCCGGCGTCGGTAAGGCTCACGCCACGCGTGCTGCGCGCCAGCAACGGCACGCGCAAACGCGCCTCCAGGCGGGCGATCGCGCGCACCAGGGTCGGGCCGGAGACCTGTGCGTCACGCGCCGCCGACGCCAGGCTCGGCTGCCCGGCCAGCGCGGCGAACAACTGCATGTCGCGATAGCGTTCCATCAGCTGCGCCGTTTCATCGCCGGGTTCAGGGCAGCGTCCTGGCCCAGGCGATGGGTAAGGAAGTCGACAAAGGTGTTGACCTTGGCCGGCACCCGGCCGCTTTTCTGGAACACCACCTGGATCGGCAGCGGCGGCGCCTCATAGTCTTCAAGGACAATCTCCAGCTCCCCCGCCGCCACCGCTGTGGCGACCTGATAGGACAACACCCGCGTCATGCCCCAGCCCAAGCGCGCCAGGTTGATGGCGGCGTTGTTTGCCGTGACGACCAGGCGCGGCTCGATGGACACGGTCAACGTTTGGCCGCCGTCGACGAACTCCCAGCCACTCACCAACTGGCTGGACGACGACGTGGCAATCTTGGCCTCGCGCAATTGCGACGGATGCCCAGGCCGGCCATGTTGGTCGAGATAGGCTGGCGACGCACACACCACCCGGCGCACTTCGCCGACCTTGATCGCCTGCTGCCCCGGCTCGTGCAGATGGCCGATTCGCACCGCCACATCCACCCCCTCGTCGGTCATGTTGACCACGCGGTCGACGAGCAGGGCGTTGATGTTCACCAACGGGAACCGGTCCAGGTATTCCCCCAGTACCGGCGCCACATACAACTCGCCGAACAGCACCGGTGCCGTAACCGTCAAGTGGCCGCAGGGGATGGAATAACTGCCCGCCGCCGCTTCCTCGGCTTCATCAAGCTCGGCCAGGATGCGCCGACAATCTTCCAGGTAGCGCTGGCCGGCTTCGGTCAAGTGCAGGCTGCGGGTGGTGCGCGCCAGCAGCTGGGTGCCGATACGTTCCTCCATGGCGGCGATGGCCCGCGTCACACTGGGTGGCGAGGTTTTCAGGCGACGCGCGGCGGCGGCGAAGCCCTCCTCCTCGGCCACCGCCAGGAACACCTGCATTTCATGAAATCGGTCCATCGGCACGCCTCTAGAAAGTTATTGCGACTGCAAGCCCACCGCCGTGCGCGGCATGCCCACGAACCCCGGCAACGCCTCGATGCTGGCGAGCCAGGCGCGCACCTGAGGGTAGTCGGCCAGCGACACATTGCCTTCTGGCGCATGGGCGATGTAGGTGTAGAAGGCCACGTCGGCGATGGTCGGCTGCTCACTGGCCAGGAAGCGGCTTTGGCCCAGCTGCGTTTCCATCAATTTCAGCAACGCGTGGGACCGGCTGATTGCGGCGGCGGTGTCCACCTGGGCACCAAACACCAGGGCAAGGCGTGCGGTCGCGGGCCCTGCATGGAGTTGCCCGGCGGCGGCCGAGAGCCAACGCTGCACACGGGCCTGGCCCACCGGGTCGCTCGGCAGCCACTGGCCTTTGCCGTAGGTGTTCGCCAGGTAGACCAGGATCGCATTGGAGTCCGCCAGTACCACACCGTTATCATCGATGGCTGGCACCTGGCCGAAAGGGTTGATGGCAGCAATGAACTCGGGCGCTTTGTGGGCGGCTTGCTTGAGGTCCACCAACACATAGTCCGTGGGCAGGCCCAAAAAAGACAGCATCAGCTCGACCCGATGGGAGTGGCCGGACAACGGGAAACCGTAGAGTTTGATCATGAAAGGCTCCAAAAAAGGGGTTATCGACCCCCCGCATGTTCCACCGCTGCCGCGACCGTTGGAATCACCAGGATTTACAATCCAGCATTTCATCCGGCGAAACAATCACTCACTGGGACACAATCAAAAATCTGGCCATCTGAGCTTGTTCCCTGTGCGAGCTGGCTTGCCTGCGAGAGCGGTATCTCAGGCGAAAAAAAATGCCAGCAGTCCCGCCGCCTTCGCAGCCTCGCCAGGGCTCGACAGCTCCCACAGTTACTCTTCGTCGTGACTCAAATCCCGCCCCCACAGCCGATCCCCTCTGGGAGCTGGCTTGCCTGCGATAACGGTATCTCAGGCGAAAAAAATGCCAGCAATGCCGCCGCCTTCGCAGCCTCGCCAGGGCTCGACAGCTCCCACAGTTGATCTTCGTCGTGGCTCAAATCCCGCCCACACAGCCGATCACCTGTGGGAGCTGGCTTGCCTGCGATAGCGGTATCTCAGGCGAAAAAAATGCCTGCAATTCCGCCGCCTTCGCTGCCTCGCCAGGGCTCGACAGCTCCCACAGTTAATCTTCGTCGTGGCTCAAATCCCGCCCACACAGCCGATCCCCTGTGGGAGCTGGCTTGCCTGCGATAACGGTATCTCAGGCGAAAAAAATGCCAGCAGTCCCGCCGCCTTCGCAGCCTCGCCAGGGCTCGACAGCTCCCACAGTTGATCGTCGTCGTGGCTCAAATCCCGCCCACACAGCCGATCCCTGTGGGAGCTGGCTTGCCTGCGAGAGCGGTATCTCAGGCGAAAAAAATGCCAGCAATGCCGCCGCCTTCGCAGCCTCGCCAGGGCTCGACAGCTCCCACAGTTGACCCTCGTCACGGCTCAAATCCCGCCCACACAGCCGATCCCCTGTGGGAGCTGGCTTGCCTGCGATAACGGTATCTCAGGCGAAAAAAATGCCAGCAGTCCCGCCGCCTTCGCAGCCTCGCCAGGGCTCGACAGCTCCCACAGTTAATCTTCGTCACGGCTCAAATCCCGCCCACACAGCCGATCCCCTGTGGGAGCTGGCTTGCCTGCGATAGCGGTATCTCAGGCGAAAAAAATGCCAGCAATGCCGCCGCCTTCGCAGCCTCGCCGGGGCTCGACAGCTCCCACAGTTGACCCCCGTCGTGGCGCCTCAACGCTCTACGAGGCGATCCCGCAGGAATCGATGGCTACTGGAAAACAACCGCCGATAGGTCAGCAACACCGCCCCTACCGTGCCCAGCGCCGACGACGCGGCAATCAGAAACATGATCACGATCTGATACCGCACCGCATCCTCCGGGCTTTCCCCCGCCAGCACTTGCCCGGTCATCATGCCGGGCAGGCTGACGATGCCCACCACAGTCATTTGGTTCAGCGTCGGGATCATGCCCGCGCGCACCGCCTGGCGGATGGCTTCCTGCGCCGCTTCCCAACGGGAGCCGCCGAGGGCCAGGATCATCTCGATGGTGTTGCGCCCCGAGGTCAGTTCCTGGGTCATGCGCTCGATCCCCAGGGACACGCCGGTCAGGGTGTTGCCGAGGATCATCCCCAGGATCGGAATCGCGTACTGCGGCTCGTACCACGGGTGGATTCGGATCACCGCAAACAAACCCACGGCCGTGACCAGCCATGAACTGCCCCACACCGACAGGATGCTGTCAGCGCGCTGCCCGCGATAAGTCCGTCGCCCACGCCCTGCTGCCGACAGGCCGGCGATCAGGGTCATCGCACACATCAGCGGCAGCACCACGTACCAGTAGGCGAACTCGAACACCCAGCCCAGCAGGTAACCGATGGCCAACAGTTGCACCACGGTGCGCACCGCCGCCCACAGCAACTGGCGGCCCAAACCCAGGCGCAGCAGCAGCGAGAGTGCACCATTGATAAGGATCAGCGACGCGGCGATGCCCATGTCGAGCGCGGTGAGGTTCTGATAATTCATGGCTGGGGCACTCCGCTCAACACACCGGCACTCATCTGCAAATGGATGTCACTCATGCGTCGCGCCTGGTCCAGGTCATGGGAGACCCAGATACAGGCGCGGGACGGATCCCCGGCAAACCAGGCGTCGATCAGCGCTTCCACTTCGCGGGATGAGGTGGGGTCGAGGGCGGCGGTGGGCTCGTCCAGCAGCAGCACTTCGGGGTTGAGTTGCAGGGTGCGGATCAACGAGACCACCTGGGATTCGCCGCCCGACAGGTCGGCGGCGCGCTTGGCCAGAAAGTCCGGTGCCTTGCCGGCATGCCCCAGCAGTGTGGTGACGGTCGCCAGGTCGAAGCGGCGCTTGCGTGAGGTCTTGAGGCTGAAGGGAAAGCGCAGGTTGTCTTCCACCGAGCCTTCGAGCAGCGCCGGGCGTTGCGACAGGTAGCTGATGTGGCAGCGGTAGTGAGGTATCTGTGCGTTGCCGATCGGCTGGTTATTCCACAGGATCTGCCCGGACGTGGGTGCATCCAGCAGCGCCAGTGCACGCAGGAACACACTTTTGCCGGAGCCGGACGCACCGGTGATCGACACGCGGTCGCCTGGTTGCAAAGTGAAATCGGTGGGCTGGAGCAAGGGCACCTGGCGGCGCTCGTCCATGCGCGTGAGGGCGCGGGCTTCGATTAATGCGGTGTCGGTCATGAACTCATTACTCGCTTGAACGGCTTGCAATCAAAAACTTCACTGCCTATATTCCTTGCCTGGCGCTCTCTACGCCACCTTCCGCGGAAAGGGCTGCGCCCAAGACACTGCAACACCCTCATTCTCTACGACTCCCAACCTTAAAGCGGAAAAGGTTTGTGCAAGGAGATCGTATGTCCCGACACGTCAACACCGATGGCCGCCTCAACCTCACGCAGCAGCGCAAGCGCGCCAAGGAATTGCTGCCACACCTGAAAAGCCAAGACCCGAATGCGACCCTGTCCCAGGCGCAATGGGCGATCGCCAAGCAGTTGGGGTTCCGCAGTTGGCCGAGGCTCAAGGCCCATGTCGATGCCATCGACTTCGCCGCCCACCACCCCGACTTCGCCGCCAGCGACGAACCCCGCACCACCCATTGGCGTTGCGGCAATGACATTGCCCACAGCCTGCAGATCGCCGGGTTCAAGGGCGACTTCAAAATGCTCACCGACCCACTGTGCATGGGGCCGGTTCGTGATGTGCCCAGCGAAGCATTCCGCGCCATGCGCAGTACGTTTATCAGCCAGGCTTTCGCCCTGGACAAAACCCAAGCAGCGCGCCGCGTCGCTGATGAATATGACCAGCTCGACGCCTTGGCCAACGCCGATCATAGCGTGCTGTGGTGCGAAGCGGATGCCTACGACCAACTGTTCCTGATTCGTGCACTCGCCAGTCTTGAGCAGGCGCCGCGCAAACTGGAGCTGATCGAGGTGGACCGCGTGCCCGGTGTCGAGCGCTTTATCGGGATCGGCCAATTGGCCCCCGATGTACTGGCCTGGCTCTGGCCGCAGCGACGACGGCTCGGTGACGACGCGGTGCATTTGGCCAAACGCGCCTGGGCGGCGTACTGCTCCCCCTCTCCCGAACGCCTGGCGGAACTGGCCCACGGCACCCATTCGGCATTGCCCTTGCTGGCACCTGCGCTGTTGCGCCAATTGCAGGAATTACCGGGCGTGCGCGATGGCTTGTCGCTCACCGAGCGCCTGTCACTGAGCTACATCGCCGAAGCCGGACCGGTGCCGTTTGGCCGGGTGTTTGCTGAGTTAATGGGCAAGCGCGAACCGCTGCCGTTCCTGGGAGACATGATGTTTCATGCGCTGTTGCGGCCGCTACTCGATGGCGACACCCCTTTACTGACGGCCACCGAGACGCACCTGGAATGGCCGCGCCAGGTGCTGGCCTTGACTGCGCTGGGGCAAACCGTGCTGAAGGGTCACGCCAACTGGCTGGATCACGCCGGCCATGTGCGATGGGTGGGTGGGGTTTGCCTGCGACCTCGCCAACCCCATTGGGCGATTGATGAAAACATCATGCCTTTATGGCGACCGTGATTAAGCTAACGTGCTGCCCATTCAACCCTCACTTGCGAGACTGCCCATGCGCAACCTGATCTTCGCCAGCCTGCTTCTGCTGGCGGGCTGCCAACATACGCCGCCGGCCAACGACCAACTCGACGCCGTGCTCTGGACCCAAACCTCCATCGAGCATGAGTTGATCTACCGTCAGCTCTTCGCCAATGCCACCCGTCAACTCGACGTGGCGTTGGCTGATCCGACCTGGGACGCCCTGCCCTTCCCCCCGCGCGACCTCAAAGGGTTGCCGCCGGCGGTCGTGGTCGATATCGACGAAACCCTGCTGGACAACGTGCCGCTCAACGCCCGCGATGTGGTCAACAACCAGGTTTATTCCTACGATCGCTGGAACACCTGGGTCGACCAGGCCAGGGCCGAGGCTTTGCCCGGTGCGGTTGCCTTCCTGCAAGCGGCGCAGCAAAAAGGTATCAAGGTTTACTACCTCACCAACCGCGAACACAACCAGGTCGCGGCCACCGTGAAGAACTTGCGCCTGCGGGGCTTCCCGGTTGAAAGCGCAGAACAAGTGCTCGCCGCCAGTACCCCCACCGGCCACTGCGAAAGTGCCGGCTACGGCAAGAACTGCCGCCGCCAATGGGTCGCCAGCCATGCCCGTGTATTGCTGATGGCCGGGGACTCCCTGGGGGACTTCGTGCAGGCCGAACACAACACCCTCGCGGATCAACGCAAGGCGGTGCAGCCTTATATGAATTGGCTCGGGCAGCGCTGGTTCTTGCTGCCCAACCCGACGTACGGAAACTGGTACAGCGCGCCGTATGGGGATGATGAGACGTTGCCGTTTGAGCAAAAGCGCCAGCTCAAGCAGCAGGCGTTGCAGTTGCAAGAGTAGCCCGCGCGGCTGAACGGGCCTGGGATGCCGCCGTATACCGATTCACCGGCACCGGCAGCCCCAGGTGCCCGCGCAACGTACTGTGGCTGTACTCACTGCGAAACAAGCCCCGCGCCCGCAATAGCGGCAACACCTGGTCAGTAAACCGCGCAAAATCCTCCGGCGCGCCCACATGGATGTTGAACCCATCCACCGCGCCCTCCACAAACCAGCGCTCAATCTCATCCGCCACGGTCTTGGGCGAGCCGACAAAGCTGGAAAACGGCTTGGCAAAGCGCAACGCCGCCTGACGCAAGGTCAACCCCTGCTCACGGGCGACGTGCTTGATGTTCTCCGCATGCCCGCGATAGCCATTGCTACCCAGGTCGCCCAACTCAGGAAATGGCTCATCCAGCGCGTACTGGCTGAAGTCGTGGTAGTTGAACGGCCGCCCCAATTGCACCAGCGCCTTGTCCAGGTCCAGCTCGCCATTGCGCTCGCGGTCGATGGCCAGGGCCTGCTCGTCGGTGTCGGCAATGATCGGCGAGATACCGGGCAGGATGGTCACGTGATCGGGGTTGCGCCCGGCGGCGGCCGTGCGTTGCTTGATGTCGCGGTAGTACGCCTGGGCGTCTTCGAAATTACCCACGCCGGCAAAAATCCCCTCGGCATAGTTGGCCGCCAGGTTGCGCCCGGATGCGGAAATCCCCGCCTGGAAAATCACCGGTTGGCCCTGGGCCGAACGTGAAATATTCAGCGGCCCGGTGACCGAGAAAAACTCGCCGTGATGGTCGAGACGGTGTTGGCGCTGCGGGTCGAGGAACACCTTGTTTTGCTTGTCGCGCACAAAGGCATCGTCCTCATAGGAATCCCACAGCCCCTGCACCACTTCCAGGTGCTCGGCCGCCCGGCGATAGCGCTCGGTGTGGTCGATGTGCTGTTCACGGCCAAAGTTGCCGGCAGCGCCTTCCAGGCCGGTGGTCACCACGTTCCACCCGGCGCGGCCGCCGCTGATGTGGTCCAGGGACGCAAACTGCCGCGCGACGTTGAAGGGTTCGGTGTAGGACGTGGTCAACGTTGCCACCAGGCCGATTTTCGAGGTGGCACCGGCGATGGCCGAGAGCAGCGTCAACGGCTCCAGGCGGTTAAGGAAGTGGGGCGCGGAGTCCGGTGTGATGTAGGGACTGTCGACGATGAACACCAGGTCGAACTTGGCCGCTTCCGCCTGCCGGGCCTGGGCGCGGTACCAGTCGATATCCACACTCGCATCGCCGGGGATCTGCGGGTGCAGCCATTCGTTTTGTGCAGTGCCGACACCGGTGAGAATGGCGCCGAACTTGAGTTGTCGGGATGAGGCGGGCATCAAGGTATTCCTCCGTGGATGGCAGCGGTGCTGGCCTGTGGAGATCGACCTTAATGCCCGCGAGCGGGGCTTGTGAAAGGCTTTGTAGATCTATGCTAATTATTAAAAATACTGATTTAATTAAAGGAAAAACATCCGCAACTGACATAACCGCGCATAGGCCGTCGAAGCAGCCTTGGACACGGTCACGGCAAAAAAAGGAGAATGGCGGCCTTTCAAACTCAACGCGCTGACATCAGGTTCTTCCCTCGATCCCAATCTGATTCAAGCCACAAGGTCATATGGATATGAAACGGGTACTTATCGCTGGGCTCGGCCTGTTATCGCTGGCCCAGCCCTTACTGTCCTTTGCGGATAACCTCAACGGGAAAACCCTCTTTAACCAACGGTGTGCGATGTGCCACGGCGCCGATATCAAAGGCACAGGCCCCTTGGCCAACAAGAGCAATCCCCCCACCCCCGACCTGACCACCGCTGCGTTCAAAAAACGCCTGAGTGATTATCCAGGCGTTATTGTTTCGTCGATCATCCTTCGCCCCAATGGCGACTTGATCCCGAGGACCTTGCGAGAGAACGGCGTGAAGCTGGCGCCGTTCGCTTGGAGGGTTAACGACTTCCGCGATTTGAACCAATACATGAGCGGTGTGATTGCAAAGAGCCGATGAGCCTCACACTGCTCTTGCAGCGATCGCCTCCACTTCAACCAACGCGCCGGGCAATGGCAACGCCACCACCTGCAGCGCGGTACGTGCCGGTTTGTTCGGCTGCTCCGGCGTGCCAAAAAACTGCGTGTAGCCCGCCTGCAAGCCGGCGAAATCCAGCTTTCCAGCGGTCTCTTCGGCGCCCACCAGGAATACGCGCAACTGCACGATATCCCCAAGGTCCAGGTCCTGCTGGCGCAGGATCTTGCGGATCTTGTTGAACACCGACACCGTCTGGATTTCCGTATTGCCATAGGCCGCCGGCGTCCCCGCCGGGGCATTGGCATCGTGCAGGTCGGGCAAGGTGCCGCTGACGAAGATCAGGCTGGCAGACGCCGGCACTGTCACGGTCTGCGAAATCGGGAAATCGCCGACGCTGGTGCGTTGAATGCTGTCGCTCATGATGACGCTCCTTAGGAGGCGGCCAGTGCCGCGCTGTGTCGTTGTTGGGTTACCCGTTCGGCCAGTTGCCCGACCACATGGCGCGCCGAGTTGGCCGCCGATTCCTGCCAGATGCCCACGCCGCTTTGCACCAGGCCGTCGCCGGCGAAGTACACCCGGCCATGCCCGGCTTCGAGCAAGGCGCTGGCGTCGGCCGGGAAGTGTTCACGTTGCAGCCACGGGCCTTCGCTGTAGGGGATCTGTTCCCAGGACACCGCCAGCGGGTTGCGCAGGTGTTTGGAATAGCCCGGATGCAACAGCTCAACCGCCTCCTTGGAGGTGGCGTACTGCTTGTCGAACGGTTGCGCGCCAAAGACGTCAGCGCCCTCCCCCGTCACGTAACCCGCCACCAGCAAGCCTTCGCGGGTGTTGAGGTCGTTGCTCGGGTACCACAGCAGGCGCGCCGGGTGCTCGATCCACGACAGGCCGCCGTAGGTGCGGTAGTCGGTTTCCCAGAACCGCGGCGACTGCCACGCGACTTTGGTGGCCTGGTCGCTGCGGGTGCTGAGCAGGGCGACCTTGATCGGGTCGCTGAAATCGGTGTCGAGTTGGGCCAGCAGCGGTAGCGGCAATGTCGAGATCAGATAATCGGCACGTACCACCTGCTCGCGGCCGCTGAGTGTGTCGTGATAGGTCACCGCCACGCCGTCTTCCAACTGGCGGATCTGCCGCACCAGGGCACCCAGTTGCACATGGCGCCTGACGCGCTGGTAGAAAGCATCGGTGATGCGGTCCATGCCGCCGACCGGCTGGAACATGGTCGCGGAGAACTCGGGGAATTCGGTGTGCAGCAGCGCGCCCCACAGTTCCGGGTGCAGCAATTGGTCCAGCGCCAACGGACGGCGGCTGGCGGGCAATGCGCCGGGATGGGCAGGCGACTCCAGGTGCCCCGAACGCAGCGTGCCCTCGAAGGCCAATGCTTGGGACAAATCGCCATACACCTGCAGGAACGCCAGCAGCCGTGTGCGTTCTTCAGCGCTCAACACATCATCGAGGGCATCGCGCTGCACGGCTTTGGCCAGCAAGCCGGAGAGGTGTCCGCGCGCATCGTTGATCGCCTGGCCGACGGTGAACGCCGGCTTGCTCACATCCGGCCGCACCTGGGCGCCATGGCTGCTGTTGACCAGCACCTCCAGTGGCACGCCCAACTCGCTGCAATAGTCGAGAATGGTGCGATGCTGGCTGGGAATCCGCGCCGGCCCGGCATTGAAGTAATGCCCGGGGTCGAACGCGGCGGTTTGCGTGCGGCCGTCCTTGTAGTCCACCCGGTCGCCGTTGCGGATTGTCCAGGTACGGCCGCCCGCCCGTTCACGGGCTTCCAGCACTTGCACGTCGAACCCGGCGCGGGTCAGCTCCAGCGCAGTGACCAACCCCGCGATCCCGGCCCCCAGGACCAGCACGCGAGTGCCCTGCCCCAGGCCGCTCTTGAGTTTCAGCGGTTGCGGGCGCCGGTGTGACGACGGCCCCAGGCCCAATGCCGCCAGCGCATCCTTGACTGCCTGCTCGCCGCCCACCGCAGCGATGCTCGACAGCGCTTCACGTCGTGTCAGTCCCATGTTCGATGCTCCTTAATCCGGTAGGCCCGGTGGGTTGATCAACGACTGGTCGACGCGCTCGATATCCAGGCCCCAGCGTTGCAGCACCTGTTCGTACTGGCCGCCGGCAATCGCGCCTTCCAGGGCGGTGTGGATCGGCTTGACCAGGCCATTGTCCTTGCGCGTGGTCACCGCGATGTCGGCTTTTAAAGGCCAGCCCCCATTCACCGTGCCGACACGCTTGATACCACCGGTGATTGCCGCCGAATAGGCGTACACCGAGTTGGGCCCGAACAGGGCGTCGCTGCGCCCGGATTGCACGGCCAACTGGGCGGCCGCCTGGTCGTCGAAGTACTGCAACAGCGCGGGCTTGAGGCCGGCTTTTTCGTTGGCGTCATTCCAGGCCAGCAGGACTTTTTCCTGGTTGGTGCCGGAGCCGACGATGATCTTCAGCCCGGCGATGTCCGCCGCCTCCTTGATCGCGCTGATCTTGCTGGTGCTCTTCACGTAGAAGCCGAGCACATCCTGGCGATAGGTGGCGAAGTCAAAGCGCTTCTTGCGCGCCTCGGTCACGGTGACGTTGCTGATCACCGCGTCGTACTTGCCCGAACTGACGCCCAGGGGCCAGTCCTCCCAACTGGTCTGCACCACGTTGAGTTGCAAGCCCAAACTATCAGCAACAAGCTGCGCCGTGTCGGCCTCGCTGCCGATGGTGGTCTTGTCGTCGTTGGCCAGCAGCGCCAGGGGTGGCCCGGCCACGCCGGACACGGCCACGGTGAATTTCCCCGGCTGGGCGAACTTGAAGCCTGGCGGGATCTGCGCGATGGCCGCCTCGTTGCGCGGTACATGGATGCGCACGCGGTCGGGGCTGAGGTCGACCTGTTGCACGGCAAACGCGGTTTGCGCGGTGCTGACGGCAAGCGCCAGCAAGGCCGCGCGGGTAGTCGCGATAAACATGGGCAGTCACTCCTTGAACTAAAGCACCTTGCCGAGAAAGGCTTTGGCGCGGGGATGTCGGGGTTGGCGAAAAATCTGCTCGGGCGGGCCTTCTTCGATCAACTGACCGTCGCAGAGGAACACCACGTGGTCGGCCACCTCACGGGCAAAGCCGATCTCATGGGTGACGATCACCAGGGTCACGCCCAGTTGGGTCAGGCCCTTGATCACGTCGAGCACTTCGCCCACCAGCTCCGGGTCTAGGGCCGAGGTGGGCTCATCGAAGAGCAGCACTTTGGGGTCCAGCGCCAGGGCGCGCGCGATGGCGACGCGCTGTTGCTGGCCGCCGGAGAGCTGGCGCGGGTAGGCATCGACCTTGTCCGCCAGGCCGACCTTGGCCAGCAGCTCGGCCGCCTTGGCTTGGGCGTCAGCCTTGCTCCAGCGTTTATGGGCCAGGGGTGCTTCGGCGACGTTTTCCCAGGCAGTCAGGTGCGGGAACAGGTTGAAGTTCTGGAACACAAAGCCCACGTCGATACGGCGCTTGAGAATCTCGCGCTCTTTCAGTTCGTAGAGCAGGTCGCCCTTGCGGCGGTAGCCGACGTATTCACCGTCGATGGTGATATGCCCGCTGTCGATTTTCTCCAGGTGATTGATGGTGCGCAGCAAGGTGGACTTGCCCGAGCCGGAAGGCCCGAGGATCACCGTGACCTTGCCCGGATCGATCGTCAGATCAATGTCCTTGAGCACCTGCTGGTTGCCAAAGCGCTTGCCCACGCCCTGGATCTGAATGCGCCCGGCGCGTGCTTCAGCCATGGGTTTTCTCCTTCAACCAACCGCGTAGGCGTTGCAACGGCGTGGGCGGCAGCACCCGCGCGGCGCCACGCGCAAAGTGGCGTTCGACGTAATACTGCGCGCTGGTGAGCACAGTGGTGATGATCAGGTACCAGACCGTGGCGACGATCAGCAGCGGGATCACCGCCTGGGTGCGGTTGTAGATGACCTGCACGGTGTAGAACAGCTCGGGCAGGGCCAGCACGTAGACGATGGACGTACCCTTGACCAGGCCGATGATTTCGTTGAACCCCGACGGCAGGATCGAACGCAGCGCTTGCGGCAGGATGATCCGAAAGATGCGTCGCGAGGCCGGCAGACCGAGGGCCGCCGCCGCTTCATGCTGGCCGGCGTCGACACCGATCAGGCCGCCGCGAATGATCTCCGCCGCGTACGCCGCCTGCATCAGGCTCAAGCCCAGCACGGCCACGGTGAACTGGCTGAGCACATCCACGGTGGACCACTCGGCAAACACCACTGCGGTGAATGGCACGCCGAGCACAATGTGGTCATACAGGTAGGCAAAGTTGTAGAGGATGATCAACACCAGCAACGCCGGCATCGAGCGGAAAAACCAGATATAGCCCCAGGCCAACGCCGCCAGCAGCGGCGAGCCCGACAGCCGCGCCAACGCCAGTGCGGTGCCAAGGATGATGCTGAACACCGTGCTCAGCAGGGTCAGCAACAGCGTCTGTCCCAGGCCGCGCAACACCGATGGCGAGAAAAACCACTGGCCGAATACCCCCCACTCCCAGCGCGGGTTGGTGGCCAGGGAATGCACGATGCCAAGCAGCACCAGCGCCGCGAAAATCGACCCGGCCCAGCGCCAGGGATGCCGCGCGGGCACCACCTGCAGGGCCTTGATCGGCGTGGAGACACGGGCCTGGCGCACCGGGGCGGGCTGTTCAATCAGGTCATAGGATTTGGCGACAATGGGCATGGTGTATTCCTCGGCCTCAGAAGGCATAGGTCAAGCGGGTGTAGTAGTACCCGCCGGTAAAACCGTAGGGCGAATAGACGCCGTAGCTGCTGACCATGGTGCTGCTCGGTACCCCTTGTTTCTTGGGGTAAATGTCGAACAGGTTCTTGGCGCCGACGGCGATGTTCAGGTCTTTGGTGAGGTTGTAGCCAAGGTCGAGATCGGTGATCCACTTGGCGCTGTAAATGCGGTCCAGGTCGCGATTGGCCGATGAGTTCACCTCCTTGTAGGAGCCGTAGCGCGTCAGGGCCAGGTTGAGGTTGAAGCGATCGATGCTCCAGTCGCCGCCCAGGATCAGCTTGGTGTTGGGCTGCACGCCGGTGATCAGGTTGCGCGCCTCGCGGTTCATCAGCTCGTAGGAGGTGCCGAGGATGTTGGTCGACTCCTTGTAATTGAGGATTTTGGTCTGGTTCCAGTTGAACGCGGCGGTCCACTTCAGCGAGCCGTACTGGCCGAGGTCCTGGCTGTAGTTGCTGACCAGGTCGAGGCCCTTGGTGCGGGTGTCGGCGCCATTGATGAAGTACTGGCCGCCGGAGGTGGAGTTGATGCCGTTGTTCTGCAATACCTGGGTGATCTCGGGACCGAGCAAGGTGCCCGTGAGGGTGATGCGGTCGCGCAGGTTGATCACGTAGGCGTCGGCGGTGAAGCTCAGGCGGTCGGTGGGCGTGAGGGTGAAGCCGAGGCTGAAGTTGGTCGAGCGCTCCGGCTTCAACTCCTGGGCGCCGAGGGCCTGGGCGGCAGCTGAGCCCACCGGCAACACGCCGTAGTTGATCGACTGGTACACGCCGTCCACCACGCCATAGGTGGTGGAGCGTGCGCTGAACAGGCTGTTGGCCAGGGACGGCGCTCGGAAACCGTTGCTGACAGTGGCGCGCACGGCGAACTGCGGGGTGAAGTCATAGCGGGTGGTCAGCTTGCCGCTGCGCGTGGCGCCGACGCCCTGGTTGTAGTGCTCGTAGCGAAACGCCGTGCCGACGTACCAGTCCGGCACCGGGTTGAAGCCCACATCGACATAACTGGCCAAGCTGTTGCGCGACGCGCTGCTTTCTTCATCCGGCGAAATGCCGTTGGTGACCTGCGCGCCCGACGACGCGCAATTCCCCGGTGCCACGCAGTAGCCGCCGTTAGCATAGGACTCATAGTCACCGGCCTGCACCTCATAAGTGTCGCGCCGATGCTCGAAGCCGACGCTCAGGTCCAAGGGTTTTTGCAGGCCGATATCGAAGCCGCGCTTGAAATCGAGGTTGGTGGTCAGTTCGGTGGAAATCCACGTACCGGAAGTAAAGTGATTCGGCGTAGCCTCGCCCAACGACGGGTTCTGGTTATGGGTGGTGCCCTGCTCCGCGTCGTTGCGCCCGTAGGTGGTGGAGAGGTCCCAATCCCACTCGCCAACGGTGCCCTTGCCACCGAATGCGGCCTGGAAATCGTCCTCGTCGATAAACCACGTAGGCGTGTAGCCGCCTGGGTAACCGTTCGGGCCGGTGGTGATGGTGTTGGTGATGGTCGGCAGGCGGAAGTTCTGCCCCTGCTCGGCCTTGCGATGTGAGTAGGTGGTGAAGGAGTACAGGCTGAAGCTGTCATCGATCGGCAGCTCGGCGTTGTAGCCCAGGGTCAGCAGGTTGGTCTTGGGTGTGCCGTAGCCACCATAAGTCGACCGTCCGGCTTGCTCGTAGGCTTGCGCGTAGGTGTAGCCATTGGCGCTGGCCTTGTTGTCGTCATTCTGGCTGCGGGCGTCCAGGGCCAGTTGGACAATGCCGCCGTTGCCGATCTCGAAACCCTTGTTGAGGCTTTGCTGCACGGTCTGTTTCTTGCCGTCGTAACCCTGGCCGACATTGGTCACCGAGGTGCCGCTGGTGTCGGCCTTGAGGATCACGTTGATCACCCCGGCGATGGCGTCGGAACCGTATTGGGCGGCGGCGCCGTCGCGCAGGACTTCCACGTGGTCGATGGCACTGATGGGGATCAGGTCAAGGTCGGCCGGGGCTGCGCCGGTGTTGATGCCGTTGATGTTTAGGGTGGCAGCGGTATGACGGCGCTTGCCGTTGACCAGCACTAGCACTTCGGCGGCGCTCAGGCCGCGCAGGTTGGGGGCCCGGGCGATGCCGCTGGCGTCCCAACCGGTTTTTTCCGGCAGGGTCAGGGACGGGATAACGGCGCTCAGGGCTTCCATGAGGCCGGGCTTGCCGGTGTTCTGTAATTGCTTGGCGCTGACCACGTCGATCGGCACCGGGCTGCTGGTGACCGTGCGCTGCTCGGCGCCGCGGTTGCCGGTGACCACTACGGTGGACAGGGTGCTGTCGTCCTGGGCTTGGGCGGTGTTGGCCAGGATGGCCAGTGCCAGGGTGGCGGTTGGGTGTAAGGCTCGCTTCATATGCATTCCTGCGTTTCCAAATCGCGAAGTCGGGCAGTCACGCGGGTGGGCGCGGTGCTCGGGTTTTTTCTGGGGTGTCAGGGCGATTTGGGGCTAGGTGTGGAGCGAGGTTTGAATTGGCAACATACGTTGAACTCCCTTCCAACGATTCTGCTGCGGGGTGGCAGCGCAGAATCCGAATCTAGATTGGTACCATCCGAGGTCAGGGGTAGGCTGTTGAGTTCAAACATAACGGAATGGATTTTAAAAATATAATGCTATTTGGGTATAAGCTAATATTCTTGGATTTCATTATTTGATTGATGCTTTATTCTTATTGGTAATGTTTTTTTGCGATTGGTCATGAGTACATATCCGTTGCTGCGGTAACGGCCACTTAGGGTTCCGCTCTTACAGCGGCTCACTTTTGGAAAGGCCCAAAAGTAAGCAAAAGGCCTTCGCCCCAACACTCGGTACCTCGCCTAGGCTCGGTATGCCCGTAATCCGACAGTGATTTGGGGGGCCGCCGCCACGCGCCATCCATGGCGCGGGGCGGCTAAACCGGCATCCCTGCCGGTTTACCCCCCAAATCCCTGTCGAATTCCGGCCAGCGTGTTTGACGGGGCGCCTAAGATCAAAATCAAAAACAGAGCCAGAGCCAGAGCCAGAGCCAGAGCCAGAGCCGTTTGATATCTGCCTGATGTAGGAGATCTAAATTGTGGGAGCGGGCTTGCTCGCGAAAGCGGTGGATCAGTTAGAGATGTAATTGCTGACGCACCGCTTTGGCGAGCAAGCCCGCTCCCACATTTGGACCGAGACCAGCTTCCAGAAGCCGGTCGGCTACCAGGCCGCCGCGCTTTTGCTTTTGATCTTCGGCGCCCCGTCAAACACGCTGGCCGAACGCAGGCTTGAATCCGTGGGTAACCCGGCAGGACGCCGGGTTAGCCGCCCCGCGCCATGGATGGCGCGTGGCGGCGGCCCACGGATTCAAGCCGGAGTGAGGGCACACCGAGCCTAGGCGAGGTGCCGAGTGTTGGGGCGAGGACCTTTTGGTTACTTTTGGGTCCTTCCAAAAGTGACCCGCTGTAAGAGCGGAACCATAGGTAGCCGTTACCTAAGAAACGGATATGTACACCTACTGACCAGGCCGCAACAACTGCATCTGCTGCCGATAATCATCCGTCACCTGCCGCGCCTGCCCACTGCTGGTAATCACCTTAGGCGTAATCAACACAATCAACTCCGTCCGATCCTTCGACTTGCTCGTACTCCCAAACAACCACCGCAACCCCGGAATCTTCCCAAGATACGGCACAGCACTCACGCTCTCCCCGTTGTCCTGCTTGATCAACCCCCCCAGCAACACCGTCTGCCCACTCTGCACCGCCACCTGCGTCGACACCGAACGCGTCGAGATACGCGGGTTCACCGGCGTGTCGCTGTTACCACTCTGGTTCTCGGCATCACTGACCTGCTGCTGGATATCCATATACACCAAGCCCCCCGGATTGATCCGCGGCACCACGTCGAGGATCACCCCGGTCTGCACATACTCGACGCTGCTCAAGGTGGTATCCGCATCCCCGGTGTTGACGGTGGTCTGGCTGATGGGAATGTTGTCCCCTACCTGAATCTGCGCCGGCTGGTTGTTCATCACCACCAGCGAAGGCGCCGACAGCACCTGGGTACGGCCGTTGGTTTCCAGGGCGTGCAACGCCACCTGCAAATTCGAGCTGACGAACGAATAGAACAACGAGTCCGTCGCCCCCAGCCCTGCCCCACCACCCCCCAGTGCGCCCTGGCTGCCGGAGGCATTGGCGACGGTGTTGCTGGAGGAATTACCCGCCAGGCGCCCCAGGTACCACTGCACCCCGAGGTCCAGTTCACCGGTCAATTTGACTTCAAGGATGCGGGTCTCGATCTGCACTTGCAGGGGCGGGTTGTCGAGGCGCTTGATCGCCGCTTCGATCTCTTTCCACTGCGCGGGCCGGGTGCGCACCAACAGTTGGTTGCTGCTCTTTTGCGCGGTGATGCGGGTGCCGGCTTCGAGGCCGCTGGCAGGGGCGACTTCTTTCTCTTCCGGCTCCGGCTCTTCAGCCGCCGGCGGGGTGTTCTGCAAGCCGCCGTTTGTGGGTGAGGATAAGGTGGTGGTGCGCAACCCTGGCGCAACCTTGGCCGGCGTGTCGTCCTTGATCGCGCCGGTGCCGTAGATCTGACGCAGGTACTTGGCCAAGTCGGCAGCCTTCATGTTGCGCACGTCGTAGACGTACATCTGCGGCTCGTTGCCACCGCCCTCGTCGATGGTGCGGATCCAGTCGCCCACTTCACTGAGGTACTGCGGCTGGGAAGAAATCGCCACCACCGAGTTGGTCCGTTCGATCGGCAAAAAGCGCAGCATGCCGGTCAGGGGCATGCCGCTGTCAGGGCCGAACATGCTTTGCAACTGGGGCATCAACTCCGCCACGGAAGCCCGTTGCAGGCCGAACACGCCCACCGACATGCCCTTGAGCCAGTCCACGTCGAAGGTGTCGATGGTGTCTTGGTAGTTGGCCAGTTCATCGGGCGTACCGGCCAGGCTCAGCACGTTGCGCGTCGGGTCGACCAGCAAGAATGCATTCTCGCGGGCGAACGGCTTGAGCAGTTTCTGCATCTCGGTGGCGGAGATATAGCGCAGCGCAAACAGCCGCGCCGACAGGCCACTGGACGGTGCGGCCACGCTCATCTGCGGCACCAGTTTGCCCGCCACCGCCTGGTTGGCGGGCAGGATCACGTAGCGATTGCCCTGCTTGATCATCGCGTTGTCGGTCCAGGACAGCAGGGTTTCGAGGATCGACAGCGCCTGTTGCTTGTCCACCGGTTTGGAGGTGGAAAAACTCACGTTGCCCTTCACGCCTTGGGCGATGCTGTAGTTTTCGTGCAGCAGGTCGCCCATCACGCTGTTGATCACGGCTTCGATGGGCTGGTCGGCAAAGTTGAACACAATATCGCCGCCCTCCTCCTTCGCCACCGGCTGCGTTGCGGGCGCACGCACGAACTGCTGGTTACCGCGAATCAGCTGGCGCTGCGGCGGGGATTTCGCCGAGGGCTGCGCCGCTGTTTCAGGCACGGGTTGCTCAGCCGGTGGGCGTTGCGCGCCGGTGCCCTGCATGGCTTCGTGCAGCAGGTCGTCGTCGGGTTCGAGACGGTCGGGGAAGGTGCCACAGCCGCCCAAAGCGAGAGCAGTGGCCAGGCAAAACGTTGAGGTGCGCATGTCGATCAAGGGAGGGGCTCGCGGGGCAAAGTAAGGGGGGGCCGGTTGGACGGTGGCGGCAGGCGCTTGGCGTAGAGGCTCAAGGTCTGGGTGCGGCCATCCAGGCTGAATCGGGCGTATTGCGGGGTGAGGTGGTCCAGGCGCCAGCCATTGGGCAGGGCCTGGCCCAGGCGAACGGTCAGCAGTGGGCCATCGACCTGTTTGAGCATGGCCATCTGCAGGTTGCCGGTGATCATGATGCCGCTGAGGGTGAGATTGGCCAGGCTGGTGACCTGTGCCTTGCCCACCACGCGATCCGGGCTGCGATCCGGACTGAACAACGGGGTTTGCCAAGTGGCCGCAAGGTTCTCGAGGGCCACCGTGGGCGCTACTTGCACCCTGGTCGAAGGGTGGGCGCGAGTAGGCGGTTCGGGCAACCACTGCGGCTCATCACCGATGCTGCTGAGGATCACCGCCATCAACAGGCCCAGCAGCCCGGCCAAGCCGAGCAAGCCCCACTCCACGGGGCGCAATCTGCCGATCATGGCGTCACCCGCGACGGTTGCAGGTAACCGCGCACCAGCAGGTGCACCACCAGCTTGCCCGCACCGCCACTGGCCGGCGCCTGTTGGCTGCGGCGGATGCGCAATTCATCCACAAACAGGAACGGCGGCTGGTACTCCAGCTCATGCAGCAGCGCTTCCAGGGGTTCGATGGCGCAGTTGAGGGTCAGGCTGACCTTGACCTGGCGATAGGGCTCACCGTCGTCCTGCTCCGGGGTGATGGGCTTGCGCTGGGTCAGGCTGCAACCGCCCCCCAGGTTGGCGTGGCTATTGACCAGGTCGGCGAGGCGTTGCATCAGGTCGGCGGCCACCACATCGGGATCATCCCCCGGCAGCAGGCTGGTGCTGCTGGCCGGGTCTTGCTGCGCCTGCTCAAGCTGTTGGCGTAGCGCCTCGCGTTGGCGCAGTACACCGGCGTACCGTTGCTGCTGCTCGCGCAGTTGCTCGGCCTGCTCGCCCATGTCGCGCAACGGGCCGGCGAACCAGCTGTCGACCAGCAGCCAGTAGGCCGTGCCGACCACCACGGCCAGCACCAGTAAGGCGGCGCCGCGGCGTTCACGGGGTGTGAGGGGTCGGCGCATCGGCGGCCTCCTGGCGTAGGTGGGCGCGCAAGGCAAACTGGTCCTTGCCGGTGCGCGCATCGGGCTGGATCACCCCTTCGAACTGGGCGTTTTCCAGGCTGCGGCAGCCTTTGATACGGGTGATCAACGCACTGGCCTTGGCACTCTGGCCGGAGAGGGAAATCTCGCCATCCTTCACATCCAATTGATCCAGCCAGGTGTCGGCGGGCAGGCAAGTCGTCAGGTCGTTGAGCAGCGCCGCCAATGGCGGTTGCGCCAGTTTGCGCCGGGTGAGGTACTGCGCCGCGCCCCGGGTGTTGAGCAGTTGCTGGCGCAGGGCGTGCACCTCGGCGACCTGGGCTTTTTGCTGCTGGACACTGGCGTGCATGGCGTCGATGACACGCTGGCGGTCGTTGAGCCACAGCAGCATTGCCGCGATCAGCAAGGCACCGCACAGCCACGGTAGGCTGCGTTGCAGGCCCATGCCGGCCGGGCGCTGACGTGGGCGCAACGGAGCAGGCAATAGGTCGATACCCAGGTGGGCCGCGTCCACGCGATGGGGATGCAGGCCAAGGCCGGCGCAGTCGACGAGGATCTGGTCCAGGCGCTCGCGCAGGATCGCCACCAGCGTCACCTCAAGATGGGTGGGCGTGCGGCGTTCCTGACGCGCGACAAAGTAAAGCTGGTCGGCCTCGTACGGGGTGTAACGGTCCAGTTCATACCCGACCACGGCACTCAGATTGCGCCCGGCGGCCAGCGGCAGTTGCACGCGTTGCACCAGCACAGCGTCAGCGGCGAGCATCAGCACCTGGCGCGTGCTGCTCGCCGCGACCGGCGCCGCCAGCGGCCAGTGGTGGACCTGCTCGGGCGGCTCTTGCCGTGCCAGCCAACTCGGCACGCAGGCGCGCAACTCGCTCAGCCACACACGCCAGCCCTGCTGCAGCAGGCTGCCACGCCAATAGCGGGCGATGGGTTCCAGTCGATTCATTCTTGCCAACGCAACACCCGGTAGGGTTGTGCGCTGTCCTCCGATGGGCTCAATAAAACGGTGACTTGCAGCCGCGCCTGATAACCGCCGGGACGTTCGGCGCGGCTGTCGACCACCAGCACTTCGCCAGGGTCGACCCCTTCGGCGTTCTGGCGCGGCAGGTTCAGCGCCTTGCGCATCAGTGGGCTGGCAAAGGCGGGATCGGGGCGATCCAGGTCGCTCCACAGGGTGATCTCGGGGAGCAATTGGCTGTAGAGGGTTTGGGTCATGCCGGGCAGTTGGCGCACTTCTTCCAATACCCGAAACGGTGCCAGGCCCTGGTGACGGCGGGCTTCGAGGGCCTTGGCCAGTTGCGTCGCCTGGGCTGCAGTGGCGCCGCAGGCCAGGGCAAGACGGGTAAAGTCCTGCAGCTCGGCGTTGATCAGGTAGAGCTTGCCGCGCTCGCTGCGCAGGCTCACGTGCAGTTGAGCATCGTCAAAGGCCAGGGGTATATCGCGACCATCGGCAACCCAGCGCCGATCGGCCATGACCTGCGCGATACCCGCTTCGGCAGCCAGGACGGTTTGGGTATGCTGGCGCAGCCACAGGGCTTGGCGGCTTTCCAGTTGCACCCACCCCGCCAGGCCGCCGAGCAACACGCTGAGCAACGCCAGCACCCACAACACCAGCAGCAAGGCCGCACCGCGCTGGCGCTTCATTCTTCGACACTCCCGCCGGCCAGGTTTAGGCGCAGCGCAATCACCTGGGTGACCCACGGCACCGGCCCCTCGACGCTGGCTGCGATGCGCACCGCAGAAGGCAGGCGCCTGGGCCATGGCCATTCACTGACCCACCCAGTGGGTTGACCCAGCGGTGACACGCCGCGATAACTGAATTGCACAGCCTCGATATTGTTCAGCAGCACCTGGGGTTCACGCTGAGAAAACCCGACCTGCAGATCCTGCTCGACCCGTTGCAGGCTGAACCGGTGGATCCCCCCGCCGAGCACACCGGGCAAGGTCGAGACAAACTCCAGACGCTGCGCCGTGCCGACAAAAAAACCATCACCCTCGCCCACCGCCAGCGGTAACGCCTCGCTGATTGCCGTGCGCAAAAACTGTTGCGCGGCGCGCACTTCGTCCAGGCTCACCGTATAGGACTGCGCCTTGGACACAGCCCGATTGGTCCCCAGTAATGCCCCACCCACCAGCACCAGCAAAACGCCAAGCAAGCTGAGCACTACGAGGATTTCCAGCAAGGTGAAGCCCTGCTCGCGGCGCTTCACAGCCGTGCCTTCAAGGTGCTGAAACGGGCCTGGTGCGGGCCCTCGCTGAGCACCAGGTCTAGACGAAAAAGACGCGGTTGCGGCCGGGTGGTGGTCAGCTGCCAGTGGATGCCGTCCAGTTCGCCCTGGCTGACGCCAATGCCCAACCGCCCTGCGGCCTCCTGGTCGAAAATCGTCAGCGCCGCGTGGGTGAGTCGGTCACTGTGGGCAACCTGGGACAACGAGCGCGCGCTCTGGCCAAACGCAACCAATAGCACCGTGCTGCACACCGCCATCAGCGTCAGGGCGGCGAGCATTTCCAGCAGCGTGAACCCGGCCTGGCGCTTCATGGCAGCGCCTTGGACTGCACGCTGCCGGTGAGCCAGCCGATGTCGATGCGCCAACGTCGGGTACCGTTGACCACGAGGAGGTTGCCGCCGGTGGAGCTGCCGTCAGGGTAAAACTCGACGGCAGGGCCGACCTGTTCGGCGGTGTGCAGCGTGACGCGCAGCTGCGCCGGCCACCGTTGCAGCGCCCTCCCCGGCGCCTGGAAGGTGCGCTCGCGCAAATCAAACGTGGTACGCGCGGCCTGCCCGCTCACAATCGCGCCCGCCCGCGTGGTGCGCAGCGCCTCCACCATCTGCCCCACCGCCCGCCGCTCTTTCGCCGCCTGCAGACCCTGGCGCACACCCAGCCCCAGCACGCTGGCAGCCAGGCTGATCAACAGGATCACCACCAGCATTTCCAGCAGGGTAAAGCCGCGCTGGAACATGGCAGCGTTACTCCCAATTGCCCAGGTCGGCGCTGTAGCCTTCGCCGCCCGGCTGGCCATCCTGGCCGTAAAAAATCAGGTCGAACGCACCGTGTTCGCCAGGGAAGCGATAGCCAAAGGCATGCCCGAACGGATCCTTGAGGTCCGAAGGCTTGGCATAGCCGCCGGGTCTGTCCACCAGCTGTTGCAGGCTGGTGGGCGGTGCGCCGACGTCGAGGGCGTAGCTGTCGATCTTCATGCTCAGGCTGGCCAGTTGGGCCTTGCCCGCACCGTACTTGCCCTTGTCCACATTGCCGCCGACCTGGCGCACGACGATGGTGGCAACGATGCCCAGCAGTACGATCACCGCAAGCATTTCCAACAGGGTGAAACCGCTTTGGCGGCGTGGTGTTCTCATGGGTTCAGCTCCTTCATATATTGCTGGTCAGGCTCATCAGCGGCAGCATGATCGCCAACATGATCACCGCCACCAGCACCGCCATGACCACGGTCAGGGACGGCACCAGTGCAGCGAGCAGGCGGTCGATGCCGCGCTTGGCGTCGACGTCGAAAACGTCGGCGACCTTGAGCAGCATGCTGTCGAGTTCGCCGGCCTGTTCGCCGACTTCAATCATTTGCAGGGCCAGTTCGGGCAGCAGCGGCTGGCTGCCAAATGCGCTGGCGAGGGTGCCACCGCCCTTTACCGATTCCGCCGCATGCCCCACTTGGGCCTGCAGCGCGCGGTTGGTGCAGACTTGCCGCGCAATCACTAAGGCCTGCAGCAAGGCCACGCCATTGCTCAGCAGCGTGCCAAGGGTGCGGGTCAGGCGCGCCGCTTCGACGCGTTGCAACAACGGGCCAATCACCCGGATGCCCAGCAGGCGCCGGTCGTATTGCTCCCGAAACGCTGGGTCGCGCAGGCGGGCGGCCCATAGCCAACCGATCAGGATCAACCCGGCCAACAGCGCCAAGCCATAGGTGCCGAGGAACGCTCCGAGGGCGAGGATCACCTCGGTGATCAACGGAATCGGCACGCCCAGGTCCTGGAAGATCGGCACGAACTGCGGCACTACATAGGCCAGCAACAGCGCCAGGGAACCGAGCACGCCCACCACCAGGAAGGCCGGGTAGATCAGCGCGTTGACCACTTCGCCGCGCAGCCGCTGACTGCGCTCCAAGTAGTCGCTGAGTTGGCGCAGGGTGTTTTCCAACGCGCCACCGGCCTCCCCGGCGCGCACCATGCTCAGGTACAACGGCGAGAAACTGCCGCCCTCTTGTTCCAGCGCTGTCGATAAGGGCTTGCCCGCCTTGACGTGATCGCGGATGCGTTCGATCAACGCGCGCACCGGGGCTGGGCCGGGTTGCTTGAGCAACAGGTTCAACGCGCGTTCAAGGGGCTGGCCAGCCCCCAACAACGTTGCCAATTGCTGGGTAAAACTCACCAAGGCCTGGCCCTTCATTTGCCCACGTGCAGTGCGCAGCAGAGGGCTGCCGGCCGCTTCAATCTGCAACAGCAACAGGCCGCGTTTGTGCAGGATCGCCACCGCAGCGGCCTGATCCGGAGCTTCCAGGGTACCGTTCTGCGGCCCCCCTTGGCTGTCCAGGGCGCGGAACTTGAAGAGACTCACGCGCCCTCTCCACGGGTCACGCGCAGCACTTCTTCCAGCGAAGTCACCCCCGCCAGCGCCTGGCGCAACCCTTCTTCATGCAGGGTGCGCAAACCGGCACGGCGGGCGGCCTGCTCAAGGGTGGCGGCGTCGGCGTGGCGCATCAGCAGGCCGCGCAGTTCGTCGTTCATTACCAGCAGTTCAGTGATGGCGCTGCGGCCCTGGTAGTCCCCGCGGTAGAGCAGGATCGGGCGTTGTTCGGTCAGGCGATCCAGGCCATGTTCGGCGATCAGTTCGGGCGGTGCTTCAAAGGCCACGCGGGTGGCCGGGTCCAGGCGCCGTACCAGGCGCTGGGCGAGGATGCCACTGACGGTCGAGGCGATCAGGTAGCTTTCCACGCCCATGTCCAGCAACCGCGTGATACTGGCAGCGGCGCTGTTGGTGTGCAGGGTGGAGAGCACGAGGTGGCCGGTGAGGGACGATTGGATGGCGATGCGGCAGGTTTCCAGGTCGCGGATCTCGCCGATCATGATCACGTCCGGGTCCTGGCGCACGATGGAGCGCAGCGCCCCGGCGAAGTCCAGGCCGATGGCGGGCTTGACCTGGATCTGGTTGATACCTTCGAGCTGGTACTCCACCGGGTCTTCCACGGTGATGATCTTGCGCTCGGCAGTGTTGAGCCGCGACAGCGCGGTGTAGAGCGTGGTGGTCTTGCCGGAACCGGTGGGGCCGGTGACCAGCAGGATGCCGTGGGGCCGCTCCAGTAAATCGAGAAAGGCGGCCAGGCGCTGGCCATCGAAGCCCAGGCTGGGAAAGTCGAACTGCACGGTTTGCCGGTCGAGCAGGCGCATCACCACCGACTCGCCGAAACTGGTCGGCACCGTGGACACCCGCAGGTCCAGCTCCTTGCCCTGGATACGCAGCATGATGCGCCCATCCTGGGGCAGCCGACGCTCGGCGATGTCCAGCCGCGCCATGATCTTCACCCGCGAGATCACCGCCGCCGAAGAGCTGGCGGGCGGTGCTTCGGCGTCATGCAGCACACCGTCGATGCGGTAGCGCACCTTGAGCTGGTTTTCGAAGGGTTCGATATGGATGTCCGAGGCACGCTGTTCCACCGCGCGCTGCAGGATCAGGTTGACCAACCGGATCACCGGCGCCTCGGAGGCCATGTCCTTGAGGTGTTCGATATCTTCCTGGGCGCCGCCCTGCTCATCGAGGTTTTCGATCAGCGTGCCCATGGCCGAGCGGCCCTGCCCGTAGTAGCGCTCGATCAACGTATCGACTTCATTGCGCGGGCCGATCGCCAGCCACACCGGCACTTGGCACGCATAGGCCAGGGCCTGGAACGGATAGAGCTGCGCCGGGTTGGCGGCGAGCACCCGCAGGCCGCCCTGGGTCCAGCCCATGGGCACTACCTGGTAGTGACGCATGAAGCGTTCGGTCAAGACGGGCAAGGGATCAAGCAACGGCGGCGCAGCGTCGGCCAGCAACAGCGGCGCCCCGAGCAACGCTGCCCAGGCGCGGGCCAGTTCGACTTCAGAGACCAGGCCCAGGCGCGTCAGCAGGCTCAGCAGGTCGTCCGTGGACAGGCGGCGGGCGCGCTCCAGGTCGACGGTTTTCAACCCGGCATGCTGCATCAGCCACGCGCACACCTGTTCGGTGTGCGGGATCTGCATCTGGCAGGCATCGATAGGCGCTGACGACATAATTTTGAGGTATCTAGTGTTGCGGGAAAGTATGGCTATTTGGAACTACCGAAAGATGCCATTAGTTAGCCACAACCCAAGCGAGAGTAAGCCGGGGTTATCGACTGGAAGTTATAGCGCTAGTTCCTGAGATAGGGGAATAAAATAAACACAATGACCAACAAGGCCGGGACAGAGCCTTAGCAGCTAATAGCCATCACTTCACTAGTTGCAATTAGCCACTTAGGCGCTTTCACGCGCAATTAAACGGCACTCCAATAAATTCAACCGGCTTACTTCATGTTCAACGGGTAGCACGCCGAGACTTTCAAGTACGCGCGTCGCGGCCAATACACCAATTTCCAACGCTGGCGGTTTGATGGTGCTGAGGCTCGGCAACAGCATTTCGGCAAACGGATAATCACCAAAACCCAGCACCGCGCAGTCGTGCGGGATCTTCAGCCCGGCACGTTGCCCGGCCAACAGACCACCGGCCGCCAGGTTGTCGTTGGCAAAGAAGATCGCATCCGGTGGCGTGGCATGGCTCATCAGCACTTGCATTGCCTGTTTGCCCGCTTCGAAAGGCGCGCGGTCGGCGTCGGGGGCAAAGACCCAGGGCTGCACGCCCAACTCGGCCAGGGTGGCGGCGAACCCTTCGCCCCGCTCCCTCGCGCTGAAGTCCCCTGTCGCACTGTTCTGCACGAAAGCGATACGCCGATAGCCCTGGCCATGCAGGTAACGCGCGGCGGTGACGCCCACGTCGTAGTGGGAAAAACCGATCTGCAACGGCGCACGCTCGGGCACGTAGTCCCAGGTTTCCACCACCGGTATATCCGCGTCGGCGATCATCTTCTCGGTGCCGACGCTGTGGAAACGACTGGTCAGCACCAGCGCCGCCGGCGACCAACCGAGGAATGCGCGCACCGCGCTTTCTTCTTGCTCGGCGCTGAAATAACTCGACGCCAACAACAGCTGGTACCCGTGCCGACTGAGGGTGTCGCTGAAGCCCTGGATGGTGTTGGCAAAGATCGGCCCCGAGATGTTTGGGATCACCATCGCCACGATGCGCCCGCGCGCCGAGGCCAGCCCGCCAGCCACCAGGTTAGGCACGTAACCCAGCTCGGCCACCACCTCGGCAATCCGTTCACGCCGCTCCGGCGATACCTGCTCCGGCTGGTTGAAGTAGCGCGACACGGTAATGGCCGACACCCCGGCCTGGCGGGCCACGGTGTCCAGGGTGACGCGCCCGGCGCCACGGCGCTTGCGCGGTTTGTCTTCACTCACGGGATGATCCTGTTAAAAACCAAAAAGAATATAGGACTAATTTTTCAGTATTTGACGTTCTAAACCAGACCTACCAATAATGCCGATGTTAGCGCTAACAAAGCGCGCTGTCTGCTACTCGCTCGAGCGAATGCCCAAGACATTTTCACAGGCGCTGGCGGTCGCAAGAACCGCAGCGGTTCAGGGCATTCTTTTGAGCGGACACAGCATGCACACACACGCGCACTTATTACTCCTTGCCGGTTTGACCGCCCTTCCCGTGGCCACGACCTTTGCTGCCGACGAGCCGCAAGCCACCCTCAAAGCGGTGACCGTTACCGCGACCCGCCGCGAAGAATCGCTGCAAAAAGTGCCGGTGGCGGTTTCCGTGCTGGATGGCGAGCAGTTGGAACGCGACAACCGCAACGGCGTGGCGAGTATCGCTCAACAAGTGCCGTCGCTGAACTTCCGCACCGGGGCCTCCAACAAAGACACCTCGTTGTTCGTGCGCGGCGTGGGCACCATTTCCACCTCCCCCGGCGTCGAGCCCACGGTTGCCACGGTGATCGACGGCGTGGTCTACTCCCGCCCCGGGCAGGCAACCCTCGACCTGCTGGACCTGGAACGCATCGAAGTACTGCGCGGCCCGCAGGGCACTTTGTTCGGCAAAAACGCGTCGGCCGGCGTGCTGAATATCACCAGCAAGGCGCCCACCGCCGAGACCCACGGCTATGTCGACCAGTCCTTCTACAGCGGCAACGAAAGCCGCACGCGCTTCGGCATCGGCGGCAGCCTGGTGCCGGAGGTGCTCAAGGGGTCGATCAGCACGCTGTTTGGCAGCTATGACGGCAACGTGGACAACAAGCACAATGGCCAGGAGGTCAACGGCTACAACCACAAAGGCATTCGCGGCAAGCTGGAATTCACGCCCAATGACGATGTGAAGCTGACCCTGATCGCCGACTACATGCAGTCCCACGACGACGCGCCGAACGGCGTGGTCAGCAAGTCCCTGACCCCGGCGTTCGCCAACGCGCTGAGACCGGTGCGGGCGTCCAGCGACAACCGCGACATCAACACCGATACCCGCAGCCATGTGGAAGACACCAACAAGGGTTTGTCGGCGCAATTGGACTGGAACCTCGGTGACTACACCCTGACGTCGATCACCGCCTGGCGCGGCTGGGACAACACCCAATACCAGGACGGCGACCGTCTCGGCACCGTTACGGCGGCCTTCCCCGGTACCGCCGACAAGGGCGAGCTGGACTTCAACCAGTACTCCCAGGAACTGCGCCTGGCTTCGCCCAAGGGTGAATTTGTGGAATACGTTGGCGGCCTGTTCTACATGCATGGCAAGGACGAAGAGACCTATCAACGCACCCTCACGACCACCACACGCACCGACCGTGGCATCGCCGACTACAGCACCACCAACGACAGCTACGCGGTATTCGGCGAGACCACGCTGAACTTCACCTCACGCTTTCGTGGCATCGCCGGGCTGCGCTACACCCACGATGACCTGAAATACGATCACCGCCGTGTCTCTACCTCAGCCACTACAGTCAGCGGGATCCAGCCGGCCACCTCCAGTTCGGGCTCGGTGGACGAAGACGGTTGGTCCGGTCGCCTGGGCGTGCAATACGACCTGACCGACAGCATTACCAGTTACCTCACCTACTCCCGTGGCTACAAAGGCCCGGCGTACAACGTGTTCTTCAATATGCAGCCGCGCGACACCGACGCGCTCAAGCCGGAAACCTCCAACACCTGGGAAGCCGGGATCAAGGCCACGGCGTGGAACAACCGCCTGACCACCAACCTGGCGGTCTTCCACAGCGACTACGACAACTACCAGGCCAACTTTTTCGACACCGTCGCCGGGCAGGTGGTCACCCGCCTGATCAATGCCGGCAGCGTCAGCACCGAAGGCGTCGAGCTGGATTATGCCTTGCAGGCCACCCAGCAACTCAAGCTCTCCGGCGCCCTGGCCTACACCCGTGCGCGCATCGACGAATTCGCCTGCCCGGCGGGTGCGGCCGCCACGTGCAACGTGAACGGCAAACCGCTGCCCTTCAGCCCGGACTGGAAAAGCTACGTGCGCGCCGACTACAGCATCCCGCTGGATAACGGCCTGGACATCGAACTGGGTACCGACTACAGCTGGCAGAGCGAAGTGCAGTACGACATCAGCCAGAACGTCGACACTCAGCAAGGCGCCTATGGCATCTGGAACGCCAGTGTGGCCCTGGCCGACTACAGCAATGGCTGGCGCGTCGCGTTGCTGGCCAAGAACCTCGCCGACAAGTCTTACTCACCATTGCTGGCCAGTGGCGGCAACTACATCTACCGCGCCGTGCCCCGTGACGATGAACGTTACTTCGGCGTGCAACTGCGCAAGGATTTCTAAGCATGAGCCGTCAATTGAAGCTCGGCGCCTTTCTGATGGCCACCGGGCACCACGTCGCCGCCTGGCGCCACCCGGACGTGCCGGCAAATGCCGGGCTGGACTTCGCCCAATACAAACACCTGGCACGCGTGGCCGAAGCAGCGAAGTTCGACGCGCTGTTCGTGGCCGACAGCATTGCCGCGCCTACGGGTGAGATCGCCCGTCACATGGCGCGCTCGGATCATTTCGAACCGCTGACCCTGCTGTCGGCGCTCAGCGCCGTGACCGAGCACATCGGCCTGATCGCCACGGCGACCACCACCTACAACGAGCCCTACCACGTGGCGCGCAAATTCGCCTCGCTGGATCACCTGTCTGGAGGCCGCGCGGGCTGGAACCTGGTGACCTCGGATGCCGCAGCCGAAGCGCAGAACTTTGGTCGTGATGAACACCTCGGCCACGCCGAGCGCTACAGCCGAGCCAGGGAGTTTCATCAGGTGGTGACGGGGTTGTGGGACAGTTGGGAGGACGATGCCTTCGTGCGTGACAAGGCCAGCGGCAATTACTACGACCCGGCAAAGCTGCACGCGCTGGAGCATGTCGGCGAGCATTTTCGCGTCAAAGGCCCGCTGAACGTGGCGCGCTCGCCCCAGGGCCACCCGGTGATCGTGCAGGCCGGCTCCTCGGAAACCGGGCGTGAACTGGCGGCGCAAACGGCCGAGGTGGTGTTTACCGCGCAGACATCGCTGGAAAATGCCCAGGGGTTTTATGCCGACCTCAAGGCGCGCCTGGGGCGGCATGGACGTGAGCCGGATTCGCTGAAAATCATGCCGGGGGTGTTTGTGGTGGTGGGCCAGACCGAAGCCGAGGCCCAGGCGAAATTCGAGGCGTTTCAGGACCTGGTCGAGCCGGAAGTCGGCGTGGCCTTGCTGGGGCGCATGCTGGGCAACTTCGACTTGTCTGGTTACCCGTTGGACGGGCCGTTACCGGCGTTGCCGTTGACTGACAGCGGGCAACGCAGCCGCCAGCAATTGCTCAGTGACCTGGCCCACCGCGAGCAACTGACACTCGCCCAACTGGGCCGGCGGATTGCCGGTGGACGCGGGCATTACAGCCTGATCGGCACGCCCGCACAGATTGCCGATGAGCTACAGCGCTGGTTCGAAGGTGGCGCCGCCGATGGTTTCAACATCCTGGTGCCGCACCTGCCGGGCGGGCTGGAGGATTTCGCCCAATGGGTGGTGCCCGAACTGCAGCGGCGCGGCCTGTTCCGAACCGAATACACCGGCTCGACCTTGCGTGAGAACCTCGGTTTGGCGCGCCCCGACCATCGCTTCAAAAAGGAGGAGGCATGAAGATTCCGGCACTGTTACTGACCCTGCTGGCCGTCACCCACACCGCTCTGGCGGCCGACCCCGCTACGCTGCGCATCGGCTACCAGAAAGGCTCCATCGCCCTGGTGCTCGCCAAGGAGCATGGCCTGCTGGAAAAGCGCTTCCCACAGACCGCCGTGAAGTGGATCGAATTCCCCGCCGGCCCGCAGATGCTCGAAGCGCTCAACGTGGGCGCACTGGATGTGGGCTCAACCGGCGACATCCCGCCCCTGTTCGCCCAGGCTGCCGGGGCCGACCTGCTCTACATCGGCGCCGAACCGCCCAAGCCCAGCGCAGAAACCATCCTGGTGCGCAACGACAGCCCGCTGCACTCAGTCGCGGATTTGAAGGGCAAGAAGGTTGCGTTCCAGAAGGGCTCCAGTTCCCATAACCTGATCCTGCGCGCCCTGAACAAAGCCGGGCTGAGCTACAAGGATATCCAACCGGTGTACCTGCCGCCCGCAGACGCGCGCGCAGCATTCGAGCAAGGCAGCGTGGACGCCTGGGCCATCTGGGAGCCTTACTCGTCCCTGGCCCTGAGCCAGAGCCCCAGCCATGTGCTGGCCAATGGCGAAGGCCTCGGTTTATCAGGACCGGTGTATACCGCCCGGCGTGAGTACGCGAAGACTAACGGAGCATTTGTGCACGACGTGCTCGATGAACTCAGCGCGGCCGAAGCCCTCACCCGCAGCCAGCGTGAAGACAGCCTCAAGGTGCTGACCGAATTCATGGGCCTGCCCGCCGAGGTAATCGCACGCTACATGGACAACCGCCCGCCTTCACCGATCCTGCCGATTGATGAAAAAGTCATCCAGGCACAGCAGGCGACGGCGGACCTGTTCTACCAAAACCGGTTGCTACCCAAGGCTATCGACGTGAAGCAAGCTGCCGCTCTGTAAGAGCCGGCGATGGCAGCGAGTAACCCCCCCTAACCACGATGCGAAGCGAGCCGCTCTTGATCTAGCTTTTGATCTTGATCCTAGGCGCCCCGTCAAACACGCTGGCCGGAATTCGACAGGGATTTGGGGGGTAAACCGGCAGGGATGCCGGTTTAGCCGCCCCGCGCCATGGATGGCGCGTGGCGGCGGCCCCCCAAATACCTGTCGGATTACGGGCACACCGAGCCTAGGCGAGGTGCCGAGTGTTGGGGCAAGAGCGTTTTGCTTACTTTTGCGCTGTTCAAAAGTGAGCCGCCGTAAGGGCGGAACCATTAGCAGCCGTTACCTAAATAACGGATATGTACCTGGTCTGATCCAACATTCTGGTCGGCTGTCAGGCCGCCTTCGCGAGCAAGCCCGCTCCCACATTTGGATCGCGGGGCAACAGTTGTAGAGTGGTTGGCTGTCAGGCCGCTTTCGCAGGCAAGCCAGCTCCCACATTTGGATCGTGGGGTGGCAGTTAGAGAGCGGTTGGCTGTCAGGCCGCTTTCGCAGGCAAGCCAGCTCCCACATTTGGATCGTGGGGTGGCAGTTAGAGAGCGGTCGGCTGGCTGGCCGCTTTCGCAGGCAAGCCAGCTCCCACATTTGGATCGTGGGGTGGCAGTTAGAGAGCGGTCGGCTGTCAGGCCGCCTTCGCAGGCAAGCCAGCTCCCACATTTGGGTCGTGGGGTGGCAGTTAGAGAGCGGTCGGCTGGCAGGCCGCTTTCGCAGGCAAGCCAGCTCCCACATTTGGATCGAGGGGCAGCAGTTCGGCCGCCATCGCTGGCAAGCCAGCTCCTACACTTTCAACCAAGCCAGGCTTAAAGCCGTGTGCTTTTTTCGATCAAACACATCGGCGTACCTGCCACCGGCTCACTCATCACCCGCACCTGCACCTCAAACACCTGCCGCATCAACCCGACACTGATCACCTCCCCCGGCGCCCCATCGGCCACCAACTGGCCACCGTGCATCACCGCCAAGTGATCGGCGTAGCGACAGGCCTGGTTGATATCGTGGAGCACGGTGATCACCGTCTTGCCTTCAGCCGCCAGCTCGCCCATCAGGTCGAGCAATTCGACCTGATGGCTGATGTCGAGATAAGTGGTAGGTTCGTCGAGCAGCACCACCGGCGCGTTCTGCGCCAACACCATGGCCAGCCAGGCCCGTTGACGCTGGCCGCCGGACAGGTCCGCCAGGGCGCGGTCGGCCAGAGTGTCCAGTTCCAAACGTTGCATGGCCTGGGTGACATGGGATTGATCGTTGCCGCTCAGGCGTCCCCATAGCGAGTTGTGCGGGCTGCGGCCATAGGCAACCAACTGGCGCACGCTGACGCCTTCCGGCACCGGCAACACCTGGGGCAAGAACGCGATCTGCCGCGCCAATTGGCGGGCGGACAGGCTCGCGTAGGCCTGGCCATCCAGGGTCAATTCACCCTGGGTCGGCTTGAGAATGCGGGCGAAGGCCTTGAGCAAGGTGGATTTGCCGCAGCCATTGGGACCGATCAGGGCGGTGACCTTTCCGGCGGGGGGTGCAAAGGACAACCCCTGTACGATACGCGTGGTGCCGTAGCCGATATCCAGCTCGCGTGCTTGAAGAATACTCATGTCATCAGCCCTTGAACCGTGCCAGCAACCAAAGAAAATACGGCGCACCGATCACTGCGGTGAGCACCCCGGCGGGGATTTCACTGGGCGCGATCAACGTACGCCCCAGCGTATCGGCCAGCACCAACAACAGCGCGCCAATCAGCATCGCGGCCGGCAGCAAGCATTGGTGATGCCCACCGACCAACCGGCGCGCCATGTGCGGCGCCACCAGGCCGATAAAACCAATCGGCCCGATCACGCCCACGCCCAGGCTGGTCAACACCACCGCGCACGCCATTGCCAGCCAGCGCGTGCGGCCCAGGGCCGTGCCGAGGCTGTGGGCGGCTTCATCGCCGAGGGCGATCAGGTTCAGCGGCTTGGCCAGGCACAGGCCCAGGGGGATCAGCACCAGGAACGGCAGCACCAGCGCCACATGGTGCCAGTTGCGGCTCCACAGGCTGCCGGTCAGCGCGAGCAAGGCGGTGTTGATATCCAGCGGGTGGGACAGGATCAGGAATTCGGTGACACTGGACAGGGTCACCGCAATCGCCACGCCGGACAGCGCAAAGCGCACCCCGGAAAAACTCACCCCGGTGTTGTACAGCGCCAGCAGCAACGCACCACCGGCACCGCCCAGGCAGGCCACCAGCGGCAGCCAGGCAATCGGCAAGTGCGGCCAGCCGATGATCGCGACGGTCAGTGCCAACCCGGCGCCCTGGGTCACACCGAGTATCTCCGGCGAGGCCAACGGGTTGCGGATCACGCCCTGCACAATCGCGCCGGCAAGGCCGAAGGCGCAACCGGCCAGGATCGCGATCAGGCTACGTGGCAGGCGGTGGTTCCACACTTCGAAATCGAGGGCGTCGTGGGCCAGCAGGCGCTCCAAAACAGTATGCGGCGTGAGCCACAAGGTACCGGCGCTGAGGCTGACCAGGGTGGCCAGCAGCAACAGGCCGAGCAGCAGCCAGAGGCGCAGTCGTGGGCGGATCATAGGGCGCGCCTGGCAAGAAAGAGGAAGAACGGTGCGCCGATCAGGGCAGTGACCACGCCGGCCGGGGTCTCCACCGGAAACGCCACGGCGCGGCTGAGCAGGTCGGCGCCCAGTACGATCACAGCGCCCAATGCCGCGCTCAGCGGGATCAGCCAGCGGTAGTCATTGCCGAGGAACTGGCGAAGGATATTCGGTGCGATCAGCCCGACAAACCCGATCGGCCCCACCGCACACACGCTCGCCCCCACCAGCAGCAAACTGGCGATAAACACCTGCAGGCGCAGGCTGGCGATGCCCACGCCCAGCGAGCGGGCGGCGTCCTCACCGAGGTTGATCAGGTTCAGCCGCGGTGCACACCAAAGCGCCCACAGGCCGCCGATCAAGGTGCATGGCCACAGCAATTGCACTTGCGCGGCGCCGACATTCGCCAGGGAACCGGCCAGCCAGTTGAGCACGCTTTGCGCCTGGGCCTCGACCAGGATCACCGTGAGCCGGGTCAAGGCCGCGCACAATGCCGCCACGGCCACGCCGGCCAATACCAGGCGGCCTTGGGCGGTGGTCGGCGACCACGCGCCGCCGAGGCTGAATACTGTGACCCAGGCCAGCGCGCCACCCAGGCAGGTCATCAACAACGCACCGCCCGCGAAGGGTGGCGCGACCAACCCAGTGGAAAACAACGCCAACCCCAGCGCCGCCCCCGCCGTCACACCAAACAAGGAGGGTGAAGCCAGCCGGTTGCGGGTAATGCCCTGCATCAACGCGCCGGCCAGGCCCAGGCACGCACCGACCAACGCCGCGCACACGGCACGCGGCACCCGCAACTGAGCGACGATATACGCCATGTTGCCGCCCACGCTGCCCTGATGCACCAGGCCATTCCATGCGTCCGTCGCGGTAAGCGTGAACGGCGACCAGCTGTACAGCGAACACCAGAACAACCCAGCGCCCAACAGCAGGATGCCAATGGCAGCGAAACTGCGTTGCACGGTTATTGGCTCAATACGGCTTTGCCGCCCTTGAGAATCGCCAGCGCGTCTTCGGCGATCTGCTCCGACGCCAGCACGCCACGGTTGCGCGCCCAGCTGTCGCCGTCCACTTCGGCTACGTGCTTATTGCGCACCGCACCGAGTACTTGCCACAGCGGCTGCTTGCTCCAGCTGTCGACAATGCTGGGGCGACGGTAGTGTCCGACCAGCAACCAGCCAGGGTCGAGGGCCAGCAGTTGCTCCAGGCTGACGAACTCGGTGGGCGCGGCGTTGGCGCGCACCGATGGAACCTTCAGGCCGATGGCTTCAAGCACGCTGCCGGCATAGGAGTCCGGACCGTGCACGGAGAAGCTGTCCTCACGCGCCACCCCGAACAACACACTGGCGCCGGCGGGGATCTGTTGCGCAATGGCCTTGAGGTTTTCACGGTTCTGCTGGATGCGTGCTTGCATCTGCGCGCTCTTGCCAAGGGCTTTGCCGATCAGCTCGGCGGATTTCAGGCTGCCCTGGTAATCCTCGCCACGCGAGGGCAGCAACAGCGTCGGCGCGATACTCGCCAGGTCGCTGTACAAGGCCTGGTGGCGGTTGAGGTCGGCCACGATCAGGTCCGGCTTGAGCCGGGCGATTTCCTCGATGCTCGGCTGCGAGCGCAGGCCCACGGACGTCCACTGACCGATGGCCTGGCGCACACGGGGCAGTACACGGTTGGCATCGCCATCATCGGCAGCGCCGACCGGCGTTACGTCAACGGCGGCCAGGCTGTCGAGGAAGGAAAACTCCAGCACCACGACACGCTTGGGCGCATCCGGCAGATGCACCGCGTGCTGGCCGTCGTTGAGGTCGATGGGGGCGGCGCTCAGCAGGCTTGAAGACAACGCCAACACGCAGGCGGCAAGGGTGGGGATGGAGCGCAGCATTCGCATGAAAAGGACCTCGGCGTTAAAACACCCCAGCTAGACAGGCCGGGGAAAACGGCGGGTACTATTCCATATCGAGGCGGCGTGATCAAAAAACATTCTCATTTATACCCCGCTCGACGATGTGGATGCAGGCTTGCCCCGCGCTCGGCTGCGCAGCAGCCCCAACAAGAACACCGCATCGTCTCAGGTGGAACGCGGTGCCAGGTTTTGGGGCGGCTTCGTCACCCGGCGCGGGGCAAGCCCACTCACTACAGAAGCAGGCCCACACCGAAAGCCCAGTGTTAGAAGTCGACGGTGGCCGACAGCAGGTAGGTGCGCGGCGTCGACAAGGTCAGCCCCGGCTCACTGTCATCCGACGCGCCGGCCGAGCTCCAATAGCGTTTATCCGCGACGTTTTCCACATTCGCGCGCAGGGTGATGTGTTTATCGTCCACCTTGAACGCATAGCGCGCACCAACGTCGAGGCGGTTCCAGGCGTCGATTTCCTTGACGTTGGACTGGTCCAGGTACTGCGAACTGGAATACAGGCCACGGCTGGTCAACGTCAGGCCTTCGAGGCCCGGCACGTCCCATTCCGCGCCGAGGTTGACGTTGTACTTGGGCGTTGCCGGGGCGCGGTTGCCATCGAAGTTACCGTTGGTGGTGTTGGTCAGTTCACTGTCGATGTACATCACCCCGCCCAGCAGTCTGAAACCTTTGAGCGGCTCGCCGAACACACTCAGCTCCGCACCGGTGTTTTCACGCTTGCCGTTGGGACCAAAGAGCCGCGTGGTGGCGTTGGTTTCATAGGCCGGCTGCTTGATGCGGAACACGGCGGCGGTCACGGCGAATGCGCCGGCGTCGTACTTGGCGCCCACTTCCACCTGGCGACTGATGAACGGCGGGAAGATTTCGTCTTCGTTTCTTGAGGTAGAGGGCGCGATCTTGCCCTGGCTTAGGCCTTCCATGTAGTTGGTGTACAGCGACAGCTTATCGGTGGCCTTGAACAGAATGCCACCCGACGGCGAGACCTTTTCTTCATCGTAGGCGGTGCTGCCTTTGATGCTGTCGCTCCAGTCATCCACCTTCACGCGCTGCCAGCGCGCACCGAGGGTGAGCAGCAGGCGGTCGTCAAAAAAGCCCAGGGTGTCGGACAAGGCCACGCCGCTGAACTTGTTTTCGGTGTAGACCTTGGCGTCCTGGCGGGTAGCGGTGGACGGCGTCGGCGTTTGCACCGGGTTATAGAGATTGCTCGGCGCCGCCCCATAGCGTGCGCCACCGTTGGTGAAGTCCATATCGAAGTAGCTGGCGGCGAGGTTGACCTCATGGCTCACCGGCCCGGTATGGAACCAGTTGCGCACACCGGCCGTGTAGGTGCGCACGTTTTCATCACGGGTAAAATCCCGTGGCTGCACGCTGAAGTCACCCGCCGCGTTGGTCACGGACACCGCGTGACGCAGGAAATCATGGTTGCTTTTACGCGCGCCCACACCGCCGTAGAGCATCACGTTATCGCTGAGATCGTACTCACCGTTGAACGTCCCGAACGTGTCATTGGTGCTGGCCTTGCTCCAGGACTGCGCGTAATTGCGACGCACGTCGTTGGCACTCGGCACCGGGGCCGCCGCCGCAACTTGCACACGCTCCTGCGGTGCATCGGTGTCGCGCTCGGTGTGGCCGATATCGGTGGAAAGACGCAGACGCTCGCCGCGAAAATCCAGGCCCAGCACGGCCATTTCGCGATCAACGCTCTGGTGGTCCCACTCGGTATCGCCGGACTGCTTCACGCCGTTGAAACGAATGCCGAACTGGTTGTCCTCGCCAAAGCGTCGGCCGATGTCGACCGCGCCGCCCGCCTGGCTGTCGGAGGCCCAGTTGCCGGTAAACGAGTTGATGTCCTTGTCGGTGGCGCGCTTGGGCACCACGTTGATCCCACCGCCCACGCTGCCGCGCGGAGAGATGCCGTTGATCAACTGGCTCGGGCCTTTGAGGATGTCGACGCGGTCGGCCATTTCCATGTCGATGGTGTAGGTCGGCAGCACGCCGTACAGGCCGTTGTAGGCCACGTCACTGTTGAACAGGCTGAACCCGCGAATGGTGAACTGCTCGTAACGCCCGCCGGCCGGGTTGGTGGCGCGCACCGAAGGGTCGCTGGCGATCAAGTCGCCCAGGGTGCGCGCCTGTTGGTTCTTCACCGCATCGGCGGTGTAGGTGGTGATGCTGAACGGGGTCTCCATGAAGTCCCGCGTGCCCAGCATGCCCTGGGCCGTGCGGCGTGCAACCTGGCCGCCGGCATAGGTGTCGCCGTCATACAGGCCGGTGGTGCCGAGGATCGAGGTGGGCGCCAATTCCAGGCTGCTGCCCTCCGGCGCCGGTATCAGCCTGTAGCCCTGCTCACCCATTGGCTGCAATTGCAGGCCGGAGCCCTGCAGCAAGCGGGCAAAGCCCTCCTCTACCCCATATTCGCCAGACAACCCGCTGCTGGTTCGACCACTGACCAGCGCCGGGTCCACCGACAGGTTGACCCCCGACAGCCCGGCAAAACGCGTCAACGCCGCACTCAGGCTGCCGGCCGGTACCTGGTAGCTGCGGCGGGTAGCGGTATCTTCGCCGTAGCTGACAGTGGCGAATAACGGGCTGGCGCTGAGGCTCAGCATCAGGCTCAGTTTCAGCAACGGGCGCAAGCGCAAGGGTCGGACTGCGGGCATTGGAGGAAGCTCTCGATGATGTTCACTTACCTGGAATGACAGGCGAAGTGAAAAAAGGGGACAGCTGCCGCCGACATTTTTTTAAAAGCTTCAGTACGCAGACTCAGGATCCCAGCCAGCCGGCAGGTTCATGAACATTGCTTTAAGAAGGAACTCTGCGACGCCCCACAAGGTCGGGTGATGTACGCACTTTCCTTTTAACTGCACGGCTGGGTCGGATGAAACAGATATCCTTGATGGGCACCGAGCCTGCTGGTCATACCCGGCAGGCTTCGCAGGCACGCCGTTCAGGACCACGGGTTTCGAACAAAGGCGAACTGGACCTGCACGCGTTTGAGTCCTGCCGGAACACCGAATCCGGCGCAGTGTTTATCGTCGCCTCAGGCTTGTCCGCACAGTCGTTCCCCGTCGAGAAATTCGCGCACGTGCCAATGATCACGATGAACGGCGCTATCTCGATGTTCTTGGACACTGACGTTAAGCCGTATTTCTACGCCTGTACGGACAGAAGCTTTTCCGAGCAGCAACCGGCGTTATTCAAACACGCCATGGCTGTCAGCCAACGAGTCGCGCTCTGGGAGGATCAAGCACGGTCTTCACAGGCTCGCCCGACCGGGCGGCTATACCCGTTAACCAAAGCCAAGAGACCCTCCTGGCTGGAGTCGGTGCTGGGCAAACACAGCGCCTTGGTCGTCAACCACCCCCTGCTGCCGAGTCGTGAAAGACCGCTGGGGTTTAGCAAAGACATGAGCGAGGGCTTCTTCGACGCCCGAACCGTGGCCTACCTGGCCCTACAGCTGGCGTATCACGTTGGATTCACTCAGGTCTTCCTGGTGGGCGTTGATCTGGACCAGAACGCCGGCAGGTTCTACGAAAACCGCGACAGCACAAACTCTCCCTGCGGCCTCGATCAACATTACTTCACACGCATATTGCCGTCGTTTGAGCTGATGTCCGCAAAGGTCATGGGCAACGACTTCATGGTCTACAACCTGTCTGACACCTCAAAAATCCCGGACAGTGTCGTCCCGCATGTCACCCTCGCGGACGTTGAGGCCATGCTCACTTAGGGTGGTGAACGCCAGAAACGAGAAAGGGGACCAACTACCTAGGTAATTGGTCCCCTTTCGGAATAATGGTCGGGACGGAGTGATTCGAACACTCGACCCCTAGCACCCCATGCTAGTGCGCTACCGGACTGCGCTACGCCCCGACTAGGCGTGTTACTGGGTTCGCTTCTTGACGAAGCGATCCGGAATATACCGCAAGCTTTTGAAATGTGGAAGTATTTTAAAAGCCGGAATTACTTTTTCAACACCACCAGCACATCTTCGAGTTCGGAGATCATCTGGCGGATCAGTTGCTTGTATTGGGTGGTGTCGTCTTTGGCTTCATCACCGGACATGCGCTGACGCGCGCCGCTGATGGTGAACCCCTGGTCGTACAGCAACGCGCGGATCTGTCGGATCATCAGCACATCCTGGCGCTGATAATACCGACGGTTCCCAGTGCGTTTGACGGGGTTGAGTTGAGGAAACTCCTGCTCCCAATAGCGCAGCACGTGCGGTTTTACCGCACAGAGCTCGCTGACTTCACCAATGGTGAAGTAGCGTTTGCCTGGGATGACGGGTAGCTCGTCGTTATGACTTGGTTCCAGCATAAGCCTCAACTCGGGCCTTCAACTTCTGCCCTGGACGAAAGGTGACCACACGGCGAGCCGTGATCGGGATTTCTTCTCCCGTTTTTGGATTGCGGCCAGGCCGCTGGCGTTTGTCCCGCAGGTCAAAATTGCCGAAACCGGACAATTTGACCTGTTCGTTGTCTTCCAGAGCGTGTCTGATCTCTTCAAAAAACAGCTCGACCAATTCCTTGGCCTCGCGCTTGTTCAGACCCAACTCTTCGTACAGACGTTCCGCCATCTCAGCTTTCGTCAAAGCCCCCATACGTCACTTCCTTAACGTGGCGTTCAACCTTTGTTCGAGCGAGGTGAGGATATTTTGTGTCGTGGTATTCACCTCATCGTCATTAAGAGTGCGCGATGGATGCTGCCAGGTCAAGCCAACTGCAAGGCTTTTTCTATGCGGATCAATACCTTTACCCTGATAGACGTCAAATAGCCTGAGGTCTGTCAGCCATTCCCCTGCATTTTCACGGATTACATTCAGAACAGCAGTGGCGGCCACTTCGCGGTCGGCAATCAACGCCAGGTCACGACGCACTTCAGGGAAGCGTGACAGTTCGCTGAATTTAGGCATTTTGCCCGAAGCGACTTCAGCCAGGACCAGTTCGAACACGAACACCGCACGGTCGAGACCGAGGGTTTTCGACAATTCAGGGTGAATGGCACCGACGAAGCCCACCAAACGGCCCTCGCGCTCGATGCGTGCCGTCTGGCCCGGGTGCAACGCCGGGTGGCTGCCCGCGACGAAAGTGAAGGCGTCCAGCGCACCGGCAAAGCCCAGCACAGCTTCCACGTCAGCCTTGACGTCGAAGAAGTCCACGGCATCGCGGCCCTGCGCCCAGCCTTCCGGCAGGCGGCTGCCGCACACCACACCAGCCAGCATTGGCTCTTGCTTCAGGCCGTCGAGTTGGCCGACGAAACGCAGGCCGCTCTCGAACATGCGCACGCGGTCTTGTTGGCGGTTCAGGTTGTGGGAAAGCGCTTTCACCAGGCCAGGCCACAGTGACGAACGCATGGCCGCCATGTCGTTGGAGATCGGGTTGGCCAACAGCAGCGGTTCGACGCCTGGGTTGAACAGCTCGAACTGCTTGGGATCGATGAAGCTGTAGGTCACCGCTTCCTGGTAGCCACGGGCAACCAACAGGCGACGCAGTTCAGGCAAGTGCGCACGCGCCTCAGCCTTGGGTTGCGGCGCCAGACGCGCTTGCGGGTAACGAACCGGCAGACGGTTGTAACCATAGAGACGAGCCAGTTCTTCGATCAGGTCAACTTCCAGGCTGATATCGAAGCGGTGGCTTGGCACTTCAACGGTCCACTGCCCTTCCCCGCCAGCGGAAATACCCAGGCCGAGGGCGGACAACAGTTGTTCGATTTCAGCCGGCTCGATCACCAGGCCGAGCATCTGCTCGACACTTTTGGCGCGCAGGGTGATCGGCGCAACCGACGGCAGGTACTGCTCGTTGACGGTTTCGGTGATCGGACCCGCTTCGCCACCGGTGATTTCCAGCAGCAGGCCAGTGGCGCGCTCCATGGCTTCACGCGCCAGCTTCCAGTCCACGCCGCGCTCATAGCGGTGCGATGCGTCGGTGTGCAGGCCATAGGAACGGGCTTTGCCGGCGATGGCGATCTGGTCGAAGAATGCACTTTCAAGGAACAGGTCACGGGTGGTCTCGGACACACCGCTGTGCTCGCCACCCATTACGCCGGCAATCGCCAGGGCGCGGGAGTGGTCGGCGATGACCAGGGTGTCGGCACGCAGGCTGACTTCCTGACCATCAAGCAACACCAGTTTCTCGCCTTCTTCGGCCATGCGTACGCGGATGCCGCCGTTGATTTCGGCAAGGTCGAACGCGTGCAGCGGCTGACCCAGTTCCAGCATCACGTAGTTGGTGATGTCGACGGCAGCGTCGATGCTGCGTACGTCGGCGCGGCGCAGGCGTTCAACCATCCACAGGGGGGTTGGCTTGGACAGGTCGACGTTGCGGATCACACGGCCCAGGTAACGCGGGCAGGCGTTTGGCGCCAGCACGTCAATCGGGCGTACTTCGTCGTGAACAGCTGGCACGGCGGCAACCACTGGACGGGTGACCGGGGCGTTGTACAGCGCGCCCACTTCACGCGCCAGGCCAGCCAGGGACAGGCAGTCGCCGCGGTTCGGGGTCAGGTCGACCTCGATGCTGGCGTCTTCCAGTTCAAGGTAAACGCGGATGTCCTGGCCCACTGGCGCGTCGGCCGGCAGCTCCATCAGGCCATCATTGCCCTCGCCGACCTGCAGCTCCGCCTGGGAGCACAGCATGCCGTTGGACTCAACGCCACGCAGCTTGGCCTTCTTGATTTTGAAGTCGCCCGGCAGCTCGGCACCGATCATGGCGAATGGGATCTTCAGGCCCGGGCGCACATTGGGCGCTCCGCACACGACCTGGAAGGTTTCCGTGCCATTGCTGACCTGGCAAACACGCAACTTGTCGGCATCGGGGTGCTGCTCGGTGCTCAGCACCTCGCCCACCACCACGCCACTGAATACACCGGCGGCCGGGGTAACGCTATCGACCTCAAGACCGGCCATCGACAGACGCGCAACCAGCGCGTCGCGATCTACCTGCGGGCTTACCCAGCCACGCAGCCATTGTTCACTGAATTTCATCCTGCTCTCCTAAAGATTCGTTACGACTAGCGAAATTGCGCGAGAAACCGCAAGTCGTTGTCGAAGAACAGACGCAAGTCGTTCACGCCGTAACGCAGCATGGCCAGACGCTCAACGCCCATGCCGAAGGCAAAGCCCGAGAACTCTTCCGGATCGATGCCGGACATGCGCAGCACGTTAGGGTGAACCATGCCGCAGCCCATCACTTCCAGCCAGCCGGTCTGTTTGCAGACGCGGCAGCCTTTACCGCTGCACATCACGCATTCCATGTCGACTTCAGCGGATGGCTCGGTGAACGGGAAGAACGATGGACGGAAACGCACCGCCAGTTCCTTCTCGAAGAACACCCGCAGGAATTCTTCGATGGTGCCCTTGAGGTCGGCGAAGTTGATGTCGCGATCAACCAGCAGGCCTTCGACCTGGTGGAACATCGGCGAGTGGGTAATATCGGAGTCGCTACGGTACACACGGCCCGGGCAGACGATGCGGATCGGCGGCTTGTTCGCTTCCATGGTGCGGACCTGTACCGGCGAGGTATGGGTGCGCAGCAGCATGTTCGCGTTGAAATAGAAGGTGTCGTGCATCGACCGGGCCGGGTGATGGCCTGGGATGTTGAGCGCCTCGAAGTTGTGGTAGTCGTCTTCGACCTCAGGGCCTTCGGCGATGCCGTAGCCGATGTGGGTGAAGAACTGCTCGATACGTTCCAGAGTCCGGGTGATCGGATGCAGACCGCCCGAGGCCTGGCCACGGCCAGGCAAGGTGACGTCAATGGACTCAGCGGCGAGTTTGGCCGCAAGATCGGCCTCCTCGAGCGACGCCTTGCGCGCATTGAGCACCTCTGTAACACGCTCCTTGGCGACGTTGATCAGCGCACCGACTTGCGGACGCTCTTCAGCCGGCAAATTCCCCAGGGTCTTCATCACCTGAGTCAATTCACCTTTTTTGCCAAGGTAGTGAACCCGGATATGCTCCAGGGCATTTACATCTTCAGCGCTTTGCACAGCCTCAAGGGCTTGAGCGACGAGCGCGTCCAGGTTTTCCATGTACAGACTCCAGATACAAAATAGGGGAAGAGCTTGAAGGCTCTTCCCCTATTTATGACGTTTAACACCTTGGGCTACAGCGTAACCCAGGGTGACTGTCGGGGGTACTTAAGCCAAGGTGGCTTTAGCTTTCTCGACAATCGCAGCAAACGCCGCTTTTTCGTTCACTGCCAGATCAGCCAGAACCTTACGGTCGATCTCGATGGACGCTTTTTTCAGGCCAGCGATGAAACGGCTGTAGGACAGACCGTTAACACGTGCACCAGCGTTGATACGAGCGATCCACAGAGCGCGGAACTGACGTTTTTTCTGACGACGGTCACGGTAGGCGTATTGGCCTGCCTTGATTACCGCTTGCTTGGCAACACGGAATACGCGTGAACGCGCGCCGTAGTAGCCTTTAGCAAGTTTCAGAATTTTTTTGTGACGTTTACGGGCAATGACGCCACGCTTTACACGAGCCATGAGTTACTTCCTCTATTCTTGATCCAAAAATTAACGAAGGCGCAGCATGCGCTCGACTTTTGCCACGTCAGACGGATGCAGCAAGCTGCTACCGCGCAGTTGACGCTTACGCTTGGTCGACATTTTGGTCAGGATGTGGCTCTTGAAAGCGTGCTTGTGCTTGATACCGTTAGCAGTTTTCAGAAACCGCTTAGCAGCACCACTTTTAGTCTTCATCTTTGGCATGTTCGGATACTCCGCATTCAGTTGATAAACATAATCAGAAGGCCTGCCGTGCCCTGTTGATTACTTCTTCTTTTTCGGGGCGATGACCATGATCAGCTGGCGTCCTTCCATCTTAGGATGCTGTTCGACGGAACCGTACTCGAGCAGGTCAGCTTCAACCCGCTTGAGGAGTTCCATCCCCAGCTCCTGGTGGGCCATCTCACGGCCGCGGAATCGCAAGGATACCTTGGCCCTGTCCCCATCACTCAGGAAACGTACCAGGTTGCGCAGTTTTACCTGGTAATCCCCTTCCTCCGTCCCTGGACGAAACTTGATTTCTTTTACTTGAATCTGCTTCTGGTTCTTCTTCGCCGCAGCAATCTGCTTCTTCTTTTCGAAGATCGACTTGCCGTAGTCCATCACCCGGCAAACAGGCGGGACTGCGTCGGCGGAGATTTCCACCAGGTCCAATTTGGACTCTTCAGCGATACGAAGCGCTTCATCAATCGAGACGATGCCAATCTGCTCGCCGTCAGCGCCAATTAACCGAACCTCGCGTGCCGAGATATTCTCGTTGATCGGGGCTTTCGGTGCAGCTCGTTTATCTTGTCTCATTTCACGCTTAATAATAATTACTCCGAATCTGGGCGACCACGCCGGGAAACCGCTTGCGCGAGGAACTCAGCGAACTGGGCGACGGGCATCGAGCCCAGGTCAGCACCTTCACGAGTACGCACAGCGACAGTCTGCATCTCGACTTCCCGATCTCCGATAACCAAAAGATAGGGAACCTTGAGCAAAGTATGCTCGCGGATTTTAAAGCCGATCTTTTCATTTCTCAAGTCGGACTTGGCACGAAATCCGCTTTCGTTGAGTGTTTTTTCAACTTCAGCGGCAAAATCTGCCTGTTTATCAGTGATATTCATGATCACTGCCTGGGTCGGAGCCAGCCACGCAGGGAATGCACCCTCGTAGTGCTCGATCAGGATCCCGACGAACCGTTCGAACGAGCCGAGGATCGCCCGGTGCAGCATAACCGGGTGTTTACGGCTGTTGTCTTCGGAGACGTATTCGGCTCCCAGACGGATCGGCAGGTTAAAATCGAGCTGCAGGGTACCACACTGCCAGACGCGGCCAAGGCAATCTTTCAACGAGAACTCGATCTTCGGACCGTAGAACGCGCCCTCACCCGGTTGCAGGTCGTACGCAAGCCCCGCACTGTCCAGCGCTGCAGCCAGTGCAGCTTCGGCGCGGTCCCACAGCTCGTCGGAGCCGACGCGTTTTTCCGGACGAGTGGACAGTTTCATTTCGACTTCGGTAAAGCCGAAATCGCGGTAAACATCCATGGTCAGCTTGATGAACGCGGCGGATTCAGCCTGCATCTGCTCTTCGGTGCAGAAGATGTGGGCGTCGTCCTGGGTGAAGCCACGCACGCGCATGATGCCATGCAGCGCACCCGATGGCTCGTTACGGTGACAGGCACCGAACTCGGCCAGGCGCATTGGCAACTCGCGGTAGCTCTTCAGGCCTTGGTTGAACACCTGCACGTGACATGGGCAGTTCATCGGCTTGATGGCGTAGTCGCGGTTTTCCGACTGGGTGGTGAACATGTTGTCGGCGTAGTTGGCCCAGTGCCCGGATTTCTCCCACAGGCTGCGGTCAACGACCTGAGGCGTCTTTATCTCCAGGTAGCCGTTTTCGCGTTGAACCTTGCGCATGTACTGCTCGAGCACTTGGTACAGGGTCCAGCCGTTCGGGTGCCAGAACACCATGCCCGGTGCTTCTTCCTGGAGGTGGAACAGGTTCAGGCGCTTGCCGATCTTGCGATGGTCGCGTTTCTCGGCTTCTTCGATACGCTGGATGTAGGCCGCCAACTGCTTCTTGTCAGCCCACGCAGTGCCGTAGATTCGCTGCAGTTGCTCGTTTTTCGCATCGCCACGCCAGTAGGCGCCGGACAGCTTGGTCAGCTTGAACGATTTGAGGAAGCGCGTGTTCGGCACGTGCGGGCCACGGCACATGTCGACGTATTCTTCGTGGTAGTACAGGCCCATGGCCTGCTCGTCCGGCATGTCTTCCACCAGGCGCAGCTTGTAGTCTTCGCCACGGGCGGTGAACACGTCGATCACTTCGGCGCGCGGCGTGACTTTCTTGATCACGTCGTAATCTTTTTCGATCAGCGCGTGCATGCGCTGCTCAATGGCAGCCAGGTCGTCCGGGGTAAAAGGACGCTCGTAGGCGATGTCGTAATAGAAGCCTTCTTCAATGACCGGGCCGATTACCATCTTCGCGGTGGGGTACAGCTGCTTGACCGCATGGCCAATCAGGTGCGCGCAAGAGTGGCGAATGATCTCCAGCCCCTCTTGATCCTTGGGCGTGATGATTTGCAGGCTGGCGTCGCTGGTAATCAGGTCGCTGGCGTCGACGAGCTTGCCGTCGACCTTGCCGGCCACGGTGGCCTTGGCCAGGCCTGCACCAATGGATGCGGCGACCTCGGCTACGGAAACCGAATGATCGAATGAACGTTGACTGCCGTCGGGAAGAGTAATAGTTGGCATGGCGCCTCCTCTCCTAGTGGTGACCCCTACCAAAGGTCACGTGGGTTGGGATGAGCCAGTACAAGATCCAACACCAGGCCGTTCAGTGATGAACGCCTGCCTTACAGCGGCAGGAGCCTTTCGGCCAACCGATAATCGAACCAGAGTGACTGGAGTGAGCTAAAAAGAACCTGGCAAGGCGGCAATTGGCACGCCTGGAGATAGCCAAGCGCAAGATGCTAGCACAGATGAACGGTCATCGCGGCGCTGCTATCTTGCGTAACGACAAAATCCGGCCTTTATAGCTGCAAAAGTGAACTTGAGCTGTACGCAATGCCTCAAACCCACTGAGAATCGCCGTTCGTCCTCGACCCAAAGGAGCATCCTCATGATGCGTTTTACCTCTACCCTCGCTCTCGCCGCTTCCCTGACCCTCCTTTCCCTCGGCGCGCAGGCAGCAGCCCCGTCGAACTGGCCAGCCGGTGCTCGCGACAGCTTCGTCAGCGATTGCAGCGCAGCTGCCAGCCAGAACGTAGACGTCAAAACTGCCAAAGCCCACTGCGAATGTGGCGCCGACAAGATCAACGCTGAATTGAGCACCGCCGAAATCAAAGAGCTCATGACCAACCAGAACGCCAGCCCGGAGCTTAAAAACAAAGCTGTCGCGGCTATTTCGTCCTGCAAAGTCGTGAAGAAAAAGTAAGATCTGCCACTGATCACACGGCTTTTTCACGGGTAAAACAGCCCGAAAACTGCCATTTCTCACAAATTACGCAGCTTTTACGGCTTTTTTTACCAGTTGATATTTCGAGCCAAAGCCCCGTAGATCGGGGCTTCCAGCCGAAAACGGTACTAAACGCAACGCTATTGATTAGCAAACAATGCCTTGGGGGGGCTCCCAAGCCGAACATTTCGACTATGATAGCCCGGTGTGCCCAGTTGGCCTGAGCAGCACAGCACTACTGAAAATATATGTTTCTTGGAGATACACCATGTCTAATCGCCAAACCGGCACCGTTAAATGGTTCAACGATGAAAAAGGCTTCGGCTTCATCACTCCTCAAGGTGGCGGTGACGACCTGTTCGTACACTTCAAAGCTATCGAAAGCGACGGTTTCAAAAGCCTGAAAGAAGGCCAAACCGTTTCCTTCGTGGCTGAGAAAGGCCAAAAGGGTATGCAAGCTGCACAGGTTCGCGGCGAGTAATTCTCCGCTGAGCTAAAAAAACCCCGTCCATGTGACGGGGTTTTTTATGGGCACTGCAAAAGCCTTGAATGACTTAGCCGCAGTTGACCCGCGTGATCACTAGGTTGTCATCGGTGTTCAGGTTCAGGCGGTCGGAGCGGTATTCCAGGGTAATCATGTCGTTGGGCTTGAGGATGCGTGCGTTCTGCGCACCGGCACGGGTGCGTGCCTGCTCCAGCAACTGGGGCGAAGCTTTCTGGCCGATCGTGAATTCGGCGGCCTTCGACTCACAGCGGCTATGACCGGCATCGGCCACGGCGGCGTCTTTGGCTGGCTCAGAGGCACCCGGGGTGCTGCAACCCGCCAACGCGAGTGCTGCCAACAAAGTACCGAATGATGCGAGCTTCCAAGGCATGAAGCCTCCTATGATAAAAAATGGACAGAGATCGTGCGACAGCGATTGGGCGGATTGGTTTCAAGACGTAAACCGCCGCTTGGCAAGTCTGCCTGACTCTCGGCAGGCATTCGCCCGGTCAATCGTGACCAGATATGAATGTATTCAGTAGATGTCGATGTAGTCGAACGCCGGCTTCGGCCAGTTTTCCTTCAGCGCATTGAAAATCTGCGTCACCCAGACTTCGTCGCTGGCGGCCACATTGCCTACGTACCCGGACCCCTTGGCCCAGGTCTCCAGGCGAAACAGCAGCCCGTCGATGTCCACGCCACCCACGACCCTCCGTGAGGAGATGTAGGCGATCCCGGCCTTGGTCACCCGCAGTTGGGCATGTTCGTCGTCACTGGCACTGGCGAGAAGCTGGCGCACATTCGCCAGCGTCAGGTTCTCGGGGTTGTTCAAGTCGATCTGCACGTGGCGTTCCCCGGCAATTAAACAGGCGGACAGTGTCGCACAGCGCCGCCGTCATTCCGAATCGCCTCATGCCTAAGTATCAGTGCCAAACCCGATACAAAATGGTTAACTGGGCCGGTAAGAACCGCGTTCCAGCGCATTGCCCAGTACTTTCAGCCCCGCGAGACAGTCATGACCACCGTAACGCTCCAAGCCGACATCAAAGCCAAGTGGCCCCAAGGACAGAGCTCCTACAGCCCTGGAAGCCCAGAGGAATTGGCGATCATTGGTATCGACCTGCTGGTCAAGGAGCTAGGTACACAAGCGGCACAAGCGTTCATCGGCCAGATATTCGAGAAATATCCGGCCGATCACATGGGCGCACACGACCCCGAGCGCGAATAAGAACCGGCCGGCGAACGCCGACCGGTCAACACGTTACTTCAGGCGCGCCAGGCGCTCGGTCAGCAGATCGAAGAAGCCTTGGGCATCACCGTTTTCTACCCAGAACGCATTCTTCGGTTGTTTCAGGCCATCGTACCAGTCGACGATGGTCTGGCCGAAGGTCGGGCCTTCACGGCTGTCCACCACCACGTTGACTTCACGGCCGCTGAACAGCGATGGCTTGAGCAGGTAAGCAACGACGGTAGCGTCATGCACAGGACCGCCTGGAATACCGTAGTGCTCCATGTCGCCCTTGACGTATTCATTGAGGATATCGCCAACAACCTTGCTTGCGTTGTTCTTGAGGTCGGCGATCTTTTTCAGGCGGGCCTCGCTGGTCAGTACCTTGTGGGTCACGTCCAGCGGCAGGTAGGTCAGCTTGACACCGCTCTTGAGCACAATCTCAGCCGCAACCGGGTCGGCGAACAGGTTGAACTCCGCCACCGGTGTGATATTGCCGCCATTGAAGTGCGCGCCGCCCATCACCACCACTTCCTTGATGCCCTGGGTGATTTCCGGTGCCTGGGTCAGCGCCAGTGCCAGGTTGGTCTGCGGACCGAGCATGGCGATAGTGATGCTGTGAGGCTTGGCGGTGGTGAGGGTCTTGATCAGGTAATCAACGGCATTACCTTCAGCCAAGCCCTTTTTCGGCTCATGCACGGTGACGCCGGAAATACCTTCCTTGCCATGGATATTCTCGGCATAGATCGGCGTGCGCAGCAGTGGCGCCGGCGCACCCGCGTACACCGGGATGTCCTCGCGCCCTGCCCACTCGCGGGCCAGGCGTGCATTGCGGGAAGTCTTGTCCAGGCGCACGTTGCCGGCGACGGTGGTCAGCGCACGAATGTTCAGTTCCTCCGGAGAGGCCATGGCAAACAGCAGCGCCACCACATCATCGGCGCCTGGGTCGGTGTCGATGATCAGGTCGATTTTTTCCGCCGCCTGGGCGCTTGCAGCAGTGAGTGCGGACAAAAGCAGAACACTCCGAAACAGGTTTTTCAGGGTGGGAAGACCATATTGCATAAAACACTCCTTGTCGTTGAGAACGCTAGAACGTTACGCCGGACACCAGCGCGATATTGCAGTAAGGCTGGCATTCGCCGGTGCGCACCACGGCGCGTGCCTTGTGGCTGAGCTGCTTGAACTCCTCATGACTGACCAGGCGCCGCTCACCGAGGGCCGCCTGCTCTGTGAGCGTATTGAGCTCGGCCAGCGCCGGTGGTTGCTTGAGCAGGATCTCTTCTGCCAGCACGTGTCGCTCCACCTGCATTTCGCTGAGTACGATACGCAAGGTGCTGATGAAGTCCGGGATACCCTGGGTCAACGCCAGGTCGATCAATTCGACGCCCGGCGGGACTGGCAGGCCAGCGTCGCCGATCACCAGGATGTCACCATGCCCAAGCGAGGCGATGACACGCGACAGGGCGATATTGAGCAGAGGTGTCTTTTTCATGAGGGCACAAAACCTTGTACGTCGTGCAGCGTTGGAATAGAGGGTTGCGCGCCGGCACGGGTGACTGACAGCGCCGCCGCGACCTGGCCAAAACGGATGGCCTCGGCCTCGCTTTTGCCATTGGCCAGTGCCGCCGCAAAGCCGCCGACGAAGGTGTCGCCCGCGGCCGTGGTGTCGACCGCCTTGACCTTTGGCGCCAGCAGGTGCTCAAAGACCTGGCCGTCAGTGAACAACGCGCCTTGAGCCCCCAGGGTGATGATGACTTTGCCGGCGCCCGCCTGGATCAGTTGGGTCGCCGCCGCCTTGGCGCTGTCAATGGAGTCGACCGTCACGCCACTCAGTGCGGTGGCCTCGCTTTCATTGGGGATCAGGTAGTCGATCGAGGCATACCACTCAGCCGGCAACGGTGCGCTGGCCGGTGCCGGGTTGAGGATCACCGTCTTGCCCAGCTCACGACCGCGCTTGAGGGCGTAGCCCACCGTATTCATCGGCACTTCCAACTGGCAAACGATCACGTCAGCCGCTTGCAGCACCACGTCAAACGCCTGCAACGAGGCAGGTGTCAGTTCGCCGTTACTGCCTGCCACAATCACAATCGCGTTCTGGCTGCTGTCATCGACCACGATCAGGGCCACGCCACTGGAACCGTCCACGGTACTGACGGCCTGGCAATCGATGCCCTCCACCGTCAACGCGTCACGCAATTGGGTGCCGTAGGCATCGGTACCGACACAGCCAATCATCGACACATCGGCACCCAGGCGTGCGGAGGCTACCGCCTGGTTCGCGCCCTTGCCGCCGGGCACGGTGGAGAACGTCTGCCCGATCAAGGTTTCACCGGCACGCGGCAACCGGCTCGCGCGAGTCACCAGGTCCATGTTCAAGCTGCCTACTACCACTACTTTTGCTGGCATACATCAGTACTCATCAATTCGGTTCAGCGGTATTGGGCGAACGTACCGGCGACAGGCGCCGTCGACTCACGCAATACGATGCTCGGCGTCACGATGCGTTGATCGATCGGCAGTTGGGGTGTCGCAATTCTTCGCAGTAAAAGTTCGGCCGCCGTCTCGCCCAACTGCACGATCGACTGCCCGACCGTGGTCAACGCCGGGTAGACGTAACGGCCCATTTGAATGTCATCGAAACCGATCACCGAGAGCTCTCCCGGCACACGGATATTGCGCTCTGCTGCGGCGCGCAACACACCGAAACCAATCATGTCGTTGCTGGCAAAAATGGCACTCGGCGGGTTGTGCGCCAGCAGCTGCACTGCGGCGGCATACCCGCCGGTGCTGGTGAAGTCGCTTTCCTGGATGCGATTGGCTGCCACTTCCACGCCCGCCTCGCGTAATGCGCGGTGATACCCCGCCAGACGCATTTGCGCGACACGGGTATGGGCAGGTCCGCCGATGCAAGCAATGTCGCGATGACCGAGTTCGAGCAAGTGCCGGGTCGCCAGGTAGGCGCCCTCCTCGTGATCGATACGCACCAGGTCCACATCAATACCATCCAGCGCCCGGTCGACGATCACCATGGGCGTGCGTACCGCGCTCAAGCCAGCGGCAAGGCCGCTGTCGTCGCCGCCGACCGAGGTCACGATCAAGCCGTCGATGCGCTTTTCCAGCAATACGCGCAAATAGCTGCGCTGCTTTTCAGCGTTGTCGTCGGAGTTGCAGAGGATCACGCAGTAACCGTTACGCTCGCAGTAATCCTCGATGCCGCGGGCCAGTTCCGCAAAATACGGGTTGAGGCTGTTGGGCACCAGCAGACCGATGGTGGCCGTAGTCTTGGCCTTGAGCGAACGCGCGACGGCACTGGGCACGTAGTCGAGTTGCTTGATCGCCGCCTCAACCTTGATGCGCACCGGTTCACTGACCGGGCGCGTCTTGTTCACCACATGGGACACCGTCGTGTAGGAAATACCTGCAAGCGCTGCCACATCCTTGATCGTTGCCATGGTTCAGCCTCGCCGACTGGCGCGCTGGCTGCGGTAGGTATCGAGGACCACGGCGATCACGATCACGGCACCCGTGATGATGCGTTTCGTGGGTTCCGTGGCACCGATCTGCGCCAGGCCAGCCGCCAATACCGAAATAATCAACACACCAAAAAAGGTACTGATCACCGAGCCGCGCCCGCCCATCAGGCTGGTGCCGCCGATCACCACGGCTGCAATCACTTGCAGTTCCAGGCCGGAACCGGCGTTCGGGTCCGCCGCTTCCAGGCGCGAGATCTGGAACAGCGCGGCCACACCGGCCAGCAGGCCCATGAGGCTGAACACCAGGATCTTGTAGGGCTTGGGATTGATCCCGGCCAAGCGCACGGCCTCTTCGTTGGTGCCGATACCAATCAGGTAACGACCAAACACAGTGCGGGTCAATACCAGCTGCGCGGCGATGATCACCAGCAAGGCGATGATGAATGACGGCGAGATACCAAAGGCAATCGGGTTGGACAGCCAGGCAAACGAATCACCGATGTAAGCGGTACGCGAGCCGGTCATTTGGTACGCCACGCCACGGGCCATTTCCAGCACGCCCAGGGACACGATAAACGATGGAATGCGCCAGGCCACGGTGATCGAGCCGGTGATGGTACCGGCCAATGCCGCGCAGCCCATGCCCAGCACGGCCGCCGGCAATACGCTCCAGCCCCAGCCGAGAATCGCTACGCTGACCGCCGACGCTGCCAGTGCCAGCACCGAGCCCACCGACAGATCGATTCCGCCGATGATCAGGATGAAGGTCATGCCCACCGCCAGCACCATCAAGTCCGGTATCTGGTTGGCGAGGGTGCTGAAGGTGTCATAGGACAGGAAGTGATCGCTGAGCACCGAGAACAGCGCAATCATCGCCAGCAGAGCACCCGCCAAGCCCAGGTAGGTGCCCAGGCCGTAGAAGTTGCCGCCAGTCTTGCCGGGGGAAGTTGTGGTTTTCATGGGGTATCCCTAAGCACTGCGTCGTTGAGCAGCGCATCACGTTTCTGATAGCCGGCGAAGGCGGCGGCGAGCAATTCGTCTTGGGTCCAGCTGTCGCGCTCGAACGTCTCGATCAAGCGCCCGGCGGACAACACACCGATGCGGTCGCAGATCAGCATGAGTTCACGCAGATCACTGGACACCACCACCAGCGCTTTGCCCTGGCGGGTCAACTCGCCCAGCAAGGCATAAATATCGAACTTGGCACCCACGTCGATGCCGCGGGTTGGCTCATCGAACAGCATCACCGAGCAGTCGCGCTCCAGCCAGCGGCCAATCACCACCTTCTGCTGGTTGCCGCCGGACAATTCGGAAACCAACTGCGCCGGACTGGAACTGCGGATGCGCATGGCGTCGATCTGACGCTTGGCCAGGGCGGTTTCGTCGCGGCTGTTGACCACGCCACCGCCGGAGATCTCCGGCATATTACCCAGGGCAATGTTGGCGCTGATGGACTGGGTCAGCAACAGACCTTCACCCTTGCGGTCTTCGGTGATCAGGGCAATGCCATGGCCTACCGCGTCCACGGGCGAGCGGATGCTCACGACCTGGGCTGGCGAACCAAGCGCCACAGTACCGCTGTCGGCCAGGTCGGCGCCAAAGATCAGCCGCAACAACTCAGTACGCCCCGCACCGATCAGGCCGGAGATACCGTAGATCTCGCCCGCGCGCACCTCGAAGGACACATCGCGGACCTTGTCCGAGCGAGTGAGGCCTTTTACCGTCAGGGCTGGACCACCAATGGAGCGCGGGCCCAGGTCGATGTGTTCGCCCAGCTCGCGACCGACCATCAAGGTGACCAGTTGCTCGCTGTTGTAGTTGGCCATCGGCTCGACACAGACCAGCTTGCCGTCGCGCAGTACCGCAATACGTTGGGCAACACGGGCCAGCTCTTCCAGCCGGTGCGAAATATAAATGATCGCCACGCCCCGGGCCTGCAGGCGGGTGATTTGTTCAAACAGCATCTCGACTTCACGCGCCGTGAGCATGGCCGTGGGTTCGTCGAGGATCAGTACGTGACAATCGCCGATCAGGTTGCGGGCGATTTCGACCATCTGCTGATGACCAATACCCAGGCTGCCAACCAGCGTATCGGGGTCGATGGCGTCCAGGCCGACCTGGGCCATGGCCTCGATCGCGGCCTTGCGCAGTTGCTTTCGGCTAATCCAGCCACAGTGGCTGGGCAGGTTGTCCAGGAACAGGTTCTCGGCGACGGTCAGGGTCGGCAGCAGGTTGAGCTCCTGCATGACCATGCGCACGCCCAGCTCTTCGGCCTGGGTGCGGCTGCCAGGGCGGAAATCCTGGCCATTGAACTGCATGTGCCCGGTGGTCGGTGTGACCAGCCCGCCGATGATCTTCGACAAGGTACTTTTGCCTGCACCGTTCTCACCGGTCAGCGCCAGCACTTCCCCGCGATTGAGCGTCAGGGTGATGTCGGACAGAACCGGCTGGGCATAGGTCTTGCCGATACCGCTGACCGAGAGGACAGCGTTCGGGGCGGAAGATGACATAGGAAAATCTCCAGGCGCCCGCTCAGGACGAGCGGGCGCTGTTGGGTGCTGCCAGGATTACTTCTTGAGGACGAGTTCGACCGGGGTTTCGATCACGCCATCTTTGGCATCGACTTTCTCACCCTTGACCAGCTTGAGCGCGTTCTGGATACCGAACACGGCTTGCTGGGCAGCCGCCTGGTCGGCGGTCGCCAGTACACGGCCGTCCTGCAGCATCGGCTTGATGGCTTCGATGTTGTCGTAGCCTACGACCAGCACCTTGCCAGCCTTGCCGGCCGCACGCACGGCGGAGACCGCGCCCAGGGCCATGTTGTCGTTACCGGCCAACAGCGCCTTGAGGTCCGGGTACTCGCTCAGCATGGCGGATGCCACTTTCTGGCCCTGGTCGATTTCCCAGTTGCCGGACTGAGTGGAAACGATCTTCATGCCGGCAGCGTCCATCGCATCCTTGTAGCCTGCGGTACGTTGCTGGGCGTTGGTGGTCGTCGGCACACCTTCGATGATGCCAACCTTGTCACCCGAGGCCAGTTGCTTGGCCAGGTAGTCGCCCACCAGCTTGGAGCCTTTGCGGTTGTCCGGGCCTACGAACGGAATATCGAGGTTCTTGCTCTTGAGCACATCCGGGTCCAGGCGGTTGTCGATGTTGACGACCTTGATGCCGGCGTCCGAGGCTTTCTTCAGCACGGTGACCAGCGCCTTGGAGTCGGCAGGTGCGATGACGATGGCGTTGACCTTGGCGAGGATCATCTGGTTGACAATGTCGATCTGTGCGCTCGTATCGGTTTCGTTCTTGATCCCGTTAGTGATCATGTCGAAATCGGCGGCGTGTTCTTTCTGGTACTTCTTGGCACCGTCTTGCATGGTGACAAAGAATTCGTTGGCGAGGGATTTCATGACCAGGCCGACCTTGGGTTTGGCGGCATCATCGGCAAATGCAGAGGAGAGAGGCAGGGCAGCGGATGCGGCGGCAAGCACAGCGACAGCAAGAAGACGTCCAGCAAATGGCAGCTTCATGGGTTCACTCCGATCTTATGATTATTGTGAGCAACGCTTGCACCGAAGAGCGCTTCGGCAGCCTTCCCACCCGGGTGGCTGATACGAGCTGTCACGATACTCCAGGCGTGTTCCGTGAGACATCTCGCAAACGTTTGCGTTAGTCAAACTATGAGAACCTTGTCGAGATTTGTCAACGGTTGAAAACAGCCTTTCATCCACGCTATCCAACCCTCCCCCTCGCCTGGCAAAGTGGCGTATTAAACATCCCCCCCTGCCAGTCGTTCTCTAAAACGACAGGCAACGCCGTGTCACTCGGCCAATCTCCAAGCCCCTGGCGCCACTTTTTTCGGACATCCGAACACAATACAGCCAGATGTTCGGAAAGCCGGACACCTGCACGACCGGCCACCCACAAAAAACAATATAAATTGTTATAAATCAGTAATTTATTTTCTAACCGCGAATACGATCAGCCTGGTATAGATCCTGCTCTACTCCATCACCTCGTGGCATTCAGAACCGCCCGGGTGTTCTAGATGAACCTGCTACAGCACTCATCAAAAACCAGAGAGAAAAATAATGAAATCTGCACTGAAGACTTTTGTTCCGGGCGCGTTAGCCCTCCTGCTGCTGTTCCCCCTTGCCGCCCAGGCAAAGGAAGCTGAAACCAAGACTAAACTGTCCAACGTCGTGATCCTTGCCACGGGCGGCACCATTGCCGGCGCTGGCGCCAGCGCGGCCAACAGTGCCACCTACCAGGCCGCCAAAGTCGGCATCGAGCAATTGATCGCCGGTGTTCCTGAGCTTAGCCAGATCGCCAATGTGCGTGGCGAGCAAGTGATGCAAATTGCGTCCGAAAGCATCAACAATGAAAACCTGCTGCAACTGGGTCGCCGCGTCGCCGAACTGGCCGACAGCAAGGATGTGGACGGCATCGTGATCACCCACGGCACCGACACCCTGGAAGAAACTGCCTACTTCCTGAACCTGGTGGAGAAGACCGATAAGCCGATCGTGGTGGTCGGTTCCATGCGCCCAGGCACCGCCATGTCGGCTGACGGCATGCTCAACCTGTACAACGCTGTGGCAGTGGCCGGCAGCAAGGATGCACGCGGCAAGGGCGTGCTGGTCACCATGAACGACGAGATCCAGTCGGGTCGCGACGTCAGCAAGATGATCAATATCAAGACCGAAGCGTTCAAGAGCCCATGGGGCCCACTGGGCATGGTGGTTGAAGGCAAATCCTACTGGTTCCGCCTGCCTGCCAAGCGTCACACCATGGATTCGGAATTCGATATCAAGAACATCAAGAGCCTGCCGGATGTCGAGATCGCCTATGGCTACGGCAACGTAAGCGACACCGCCTACAAGGCCCTGGCTCAAGCCGGCGCCAAAGCCATCATCCACGCTGGTACCGGCAACGGCTCCGTGTCCTCCAAAGTCGTACCTGCCCTGGTGGAACTGCGTAAGCAAGGCGTACAGATCATTCGCTCTTCCCACGTGAATGCCGGCGGTATGGTCCTGCGCAACGCCGAACAGCCTGACGACAAATACGATTGGGTCGCTGCACTTGACCTGAACCCGCAGAAAGCCCGCATCCTGGCCATGGTCGCCATGACCAAGACCCAGGACAGCAAAGAGCTGCAACGGATTTTCTGGGAATATTGATCCCTAGTTTTTCCCCGTAGGTGCGAGCTTGCTCGCGAAGGTCGTTAACGATGATGCGGCGCGTCTGGTTTAACCCATCGCCCTCAAGCCTCTCGCGAGCACGCTTGCACCTACAACTCCCCTCCCCCGCCCCTACAAAATTGCCTGAATTGCTGTCAGACGAACTTCCTGAAGTTTAAGCAGTTGCGAAATCGCCTACAGTTAAATACTGTATGTGCGTACAGCTTATTAAGGAATACTCCGTGGCAAAGTCCTCTTCCGCAGTGCCAACCCCGCCCGATGCCTATGAACGCCTGGCCATCCGCGTGCAAAAGATCATCAACTCGACCCATGCCCAGAAAGCCAAGGCAGCCTTGATCTTCCGTTTGCCGGATGAACCAGAGGATGAGTGGGCGCGTTTGCTGGAAGAAATCGCGGAGAACGATAACGTCACCCTCGCCTATCGGGACGACGGCGGTGTGCAGATTTTCTGGGTTGTACCGAAGGAAGATTGATTTAATGAGTGTCCGTTTTATCGCTGTGTGCTGCCTGTTTTTTGCCGTTACCGCCCACGCCCAGGCACCCCGAACGTTCAGCGAAGCCAAGAAAGTTGCCTGGAAGCTCTACGCCCCGCAATCCACCGAGTTCTATTGCGGCTGCAAATACACCGGCAACCGCGTGGACTTGAAAGCCTGCGGCTACATCCCGCGCAAAAACGCCAACCGCGCTGCGCGCATTGAATGGGAGCACATTGTACCGGCCTGGCAGATCGGGCATCAGCGCCAGTGCTGGCAAGATGGCGGGCGCAAGAACTGCACGCGCCACGATGATGTGTTCAAGCGTGCCGAAGCCGACCTGCACAACCTGGTGCCGAGCATCGGCGAGGTCAACGGGGACCGTAACAACTTCAGTTTTGGCTGGCTGCCAGTGCAACGCGGGCAGTACGGCTCATGCCTGACCCAGGTGGACTTCAAAGCCAAGAAGGTGATGCCACGCCCATCCATCCGGGGAATGATCGCCCGCACGTATTTCTACATGAGCAAGCAGTACGGCTTACGCCTGTCAAAACAGGATCGCCAGTTGTACGAAGCCTGGAACAAGACCTACCCGGTGCAGGCCTGGGAACGCCAGCGCAACCAGACCGTGGCGTGTGTGATGGGGCGCGGCAATGAATTTGTCGGCCCGGTGAACCTTAAAGCCTGCGGTTGAATGTGTGCGGGGCTCGCGCCCCGCCAGGCTATTACTGGGCGGCCTTGTGCTCAATGATCTCTGACACCGTGTCAGTTTTCTTCGCCCGGGCCATCTTCTCGTTAAGCAGCGTCTGCTTGGCCTCGGCCTCCGCCTTGGATGCGAACGGCCCCAGCAGGACTTCATCCTTGCCGTCCATCTTCACGATATAAAAATTGAAACCATGTTCCAGCAACCAGGCCGTGAGGTCGGTGATTGCCTGCAGCTTGTGGTCGGGCGGGCCTACCCGGATATCCCATTCCTGGGCGGCAATTGCGCCGGTTTGAGGCTGGCTTTCAGTCACGGCAGGCTTGGCCTTCGGCGCATCGACGCTTTTGCCTTCACCGCAACCGGCCAATGCCAACACCGCAATTGCCATCGCTACTTTACGCACTGCCCTGCTCCTTCAAAGATAAAGAGGCGACTTTATCATTCACTGTCTATTCTGGCCGTCATAAACGTTGGCTTAAACAATGCGAATCATGTATCGCAGACCTGTATGATGCCGCCATGGGAATTAATGTCGCCTCTATGCGTCCTAAAAGAGGCAGTCACAGGGAAGCGCTTAGCAGTAAGCTACACACATCCGACACCTGCCCTGTCTGAAACATGTGTCCTTAAAAGTAATCAAGGAGAAGTCCATGCTTATACTCACCCGCAAAGTTGGTGAAAGCATAAACATCGGTGATGACATCACGATCACCATCCTGGGCGTCAGCGGCCAGCAAGTACGAATCGGCATCAACGCACCCAAGGATGTTGCCGTGCATCGCGAGGAAATCTACCAGCGTATCCAGGCTGGCTTGACTGCTCCGGACAAAAACCAGACACCTTGAAGCCCCCTCAGTAGCCAGCCCTTTCGTTCACGGTAACGGCTGGCGAAAACTCCTTCAGACTGTTCTTGTCGTTGTTGCGTGACGGACGCTCCCCCCAGTACATCTTCATGGAAAGATGAAACTGTCTTCACGCCTGGAACTTGTTGTTTCATACACGGCCGAATCTCTTGACTGACACTCAGCTATCCGTGTGCATTCAGGAGCACGTTGATGAGGCCTAAGACCACACCGCCACTTGCCTACAGGTCATGGATGATCGCCTTATTGATAGGCCTGGTCTTCATGGGGCTGGCTTATGGCTTGAGGTATGCAATAGAGGGCGCTGAGGCTACCGACCATTCCTGGCTGGACCTGGCGCTGCTGCTTTGCGGGTACCTGTTCCTATTCTGTCTCCAACCTATCCAGAAAGCTGTGCTGCGTCGATTGAGCCAGCGAGCGGCACGCTGATACCACGCGTTTCGCTATCAGATAACCGGTATTTACAGCGCCACAGCAGGACCTATGCTTGGACATGCATGACCAGTCAAAGGCGCCGATACAGATGGATACCCTGAGTAAATCCCAAATCGAATCTGCTCTGGCAGCCCGCCTGCCAAGCTATAAAGTGACCTGCACCCTGCACGCCGACGGGACCCTTTCAGCCGTACTCAGCGGCCCGGAAACCGACCACTTCGCAATTACGGGAATCGTGCGCGCGCATTATCGCGGGCCGGAAGCCATTGCTCGGCTGGCCAATGAGATCCTCAGGGAAATGGTGATGTCACGCCAGGGCATGCGCAATGATCGAATGCAGCCCACCACCCCAGCCAACGCCGAACAAGGCCGAGACCGATAAGGAACTCGGCCTTCTTGTATCAGCCCGCTCGGTTCTGCACGCACAACAAGCCTTGCGCGTCGCGCTGTACGTTCAGGTGTGCGTACCCGGCAATCGTAGGATGCTCGGTCTCCATCGGCGTGTGATGCGTCGACGTCACCACCATTACGTCCGCCCCGGCGGCCTCCCCCGCACGAATACCCACCGCCGCATCTTCAAACACCAGGCACTCCTGCACCGGCACGCCCAGGCGTTGCGCGCCCAGCACGTAACACGCGGGGTTCGGCTTGCCGATGGCAACGTCTTCTGCCGTCACCAGCACCGCCGGCGGCGCAATGCCCGCCGCTTGCAGTCGACGCAACGCCAGTTCCCTGGGTGCCGACGTGACCAGCGCCCATTGGTCGCCCGGCAGGCTGTTCAGAAAATCGACGGCACCGGGAATCGCGACAACACCCTCGACATCATTGAGCTCAGCCTCGGTAATCCATTGCGCCTCCACCTCGGGATCGACGCCGGGCAATGCCTGGCGCGTGATGGTATCGATCGCGCGGGCACCGTGAATGGTCTTCAAGAACGCCGCCACATTCAGGCCGTGGCGTTCGGCCCAAATGCTCCATACCCGCTCGGCGGCGGCGATGGAGTTGAGCAACGTCCCATCCATATCAAACAAAAAGGCACGGTAATGGCGCTTGAATACGGCTGAACCTCGGATGGACACTGCGTGGCTTCCTCGTGGGCTGTAATAAATAATCGGCCCGATGCAATCTACGGATCACCTCGCTGCTTGTAAACGCTACCGACAGCGATTGCATTACAGGTTTGTAATCAAGCTGTAAGTCTTGCCGGCACCCTCACTTCATACAGTGGAGTCGTCAGTCACCCACATCGGATGACGCTACTTCCTACTGATGAAAAGGGTCCACCCATGAAACCTGCAAGTAAACTCTGCCTGATCGCCGCCAGCCTGTTGATGCTGGGTACCGGCACCGCCATGGCGAGCACCGTCACGCCGGTCAAAGCCAATAACGTGGTGCTGGTGCACGGTTCCTGGGCTGACGGTTCAAGCTGGTCCGAGGTGATCACCCGTCTCCAGGCCGCTGGCCTGCACGTCACGGCCGTGCAGAACCCCCTGACCTCGGTGGCCGACGATGTCGCCGCCACCAACCGTGTGCTTGACCAACAAGATGGCCCCACGGTGCTGGTTGGCCATTCCTATGCCGGCACCGTGGTCAGCGACGCCGGGGTCAACCCCAAGGTCAGCGCCCTGGTGTACGTCGCCGCGCGTGCACCGGACGCCAACGAAGACTTCGTCGCGCTCTCGGCCAAGTACCCGACCATGCCGGTGCGCGCCGGTGTCGAAGACCACGGCGGCTACCTCACCCTGAGCCAGGACGCCTTCCTCAAGTACTTTGCCGCCGATGTACCACGCGCCAAGGCCCTCGAGCTCTACGCCGTGCAGCAACCCATCACCAAGACCCTGTTCAGCGGCCGCACCGTCAATGCCGCGTGGCACACCAAGCCGTCCTGGTACGCGGTGTCGGCAAATGACCAGACCATCAACCCGGACCTGGAGCGCTTCCTCGCCAAGCGCATGAACGCCACCACCATCGAGCTGCCTTCGAGCCACTTGTCGCTGGTGTCCCACGCCAAGGAAATCACCGACCTGATCCTCGAAGCCTCTGGCCGTCAGCCCTGAGTCCTGCATTACACATTTGTCATCATCCTGTTGGTTGGCTGTTCGGGGAGCCTGGTTACTGTGAACTCACTGCCACGACCTGGCAGCCAACCCTTTAAGAGAGATACCACCATGAAACTGTTTATCCTCGGCTTTGCCGCTTTGCTCGCGACCGGTTCCGTGTTTGCTGCTGAACCTGTGATCCACGACAAGACCGGCTTTTTCGTACACCTGGATGTGGCCAAAGTGCTGTCGAGCACCGACACCTACGGTCAATGCGGCATCGTCCCGGCACGACTCGACTACCTGGACAGCCAGGGCCGCGAACACGTGCTGGACTACCAGGTCCAGGGCATTGGTTGCGCCAGTGACAATTGATCGGGCTACACTTGCGCCACGCATTGAAACAGGGCACTTCCCATGAACATTCTCGTAGTCGAAGACGAACCCAAGGCAGGCAATTACCTGCTCAATGGCCTGCAGGAATTGGGCTACTCCGTCAGCCTCGCCCGCGACGGCGTGGACGGCTTGCACCAAGCCCTGGAAACGCCGTTCGACGTGATCGTGCTGGACGTGATGATGCCCAAAATGGACGGCTGGGAAGTGCTGCGCCGCCTGCGCAAGGAAGCCGATACGCCGGTGCTTTTCCTGACGGCCCGCGACGACATTGCCGACCGCATCAAGGGCCTGGAACTGGGGGCCGATGATTACCTGATCAAGCCGTTTTCCTTCGCCGAACTGGTGGCACGCTTGCGTACCCTGACCCGTCGCGGCCCGAGCCGGGACGAGGAACAACTGCAAATCGCCGACCTGCAAATCGATGTACTGAAGCGCCGTGTCACCCGCGCCGGCACCCGCATCACCCTGACCAACAAAGAGTTCGCCCTGTTGCATCTGTTCGCGACTCATCAGGACCAGGTGCTCTCCCGCTCGCTGATCGCGTCGCGGGTGTGGGACATGAACTTCGACAGCGACACTAACGTGGTGGACGTAGCCGTGCGGCGACTGCGCTTGAAAATCGACGATCCTTTCCAGCTCAAACTGATCCACAGCGTGCGCGGCATCGGCTACCGCTTCGATACCCAGCCATGAGCAAACCTCGCCATTACTCCCTGACCCTGCGCCTGGCGTTGATCTTCGCCCTGCTCGCCTTCGCCTTGCTGGCGACCCTCGGTGTGGCACTGTATCGCGAGCTGGAGCGGGAATTGATCATGCGTGACGACGCGGCGTTGATCTACCGCATCGATCAGTTGCGCAACTTGCTCAATGACAGCAACACCCTGGACCTGATCAAGACCAAGCCGGAACTGTTCCAGAACATGCTGGGCAACCGCGAATCGGTGCTGAGCATCGCCGCGCCAGGACAGAAGCCATTGCTGACGGTCAACCCCGGCAATATCGAACTGCCTGCCGTGCCGCCGGTCCCCAAACACCATGAACTGACGTTCGCCGACGTGCACCATTTTCCCGGCATCAATGGCGTACCTCTCGCCACCGTGGCCGCGTCCATCGACTCCGGTGACCTGGGCAGCCTGCAAGTGACTACGGGGCGCCTGATGACCGAGCGCACCGCCGTGCTCGCCAGCTATCGCTTGAGCGTTTATATCCTGGCGAGCATTGCCGCCATCATCCTGGCCGTGGTGGGTTACTTGTTCGTCCATCGTGGGCTGTTACCGCTTCGCCGCCTGGCAAGGCATGCCCAGGGCATTGGTGTCGGCAACCTTGCCGAACGCCTCGACAGCCACGGCGCGCCGAAAGAGCTGCTGCCGATGATTGATTCGTTCAACACCATGCTTGAGCGGCTGGCCAAGGGCTTTGTGCAACTGGGCCAGGTGTCCACCGACATGGCCCACGAGCTGCGTACGCCCATCAATAACCTGCTGGGGGAAACCCAGGTCGCCCTGCAACAGAACCGCAGCATCGAGAGCTATCAGCAACTGCTGGCGTCCAACGTTGAAGAACTTGAGCGCCTGGCGCGGATGCTCGACAACATGCTGTTCCTGGCCCGAACCGACCCGGCCAGCGCCCTGCGCCAGCGCCAGGAACTCAGCGCAGCGGACGAGGTGGAACGCATCGCCGAGTACTTCGAGGGTTTGGCGGGTGATGTGGACATCAGCATTCAGGCCGAAGGTGACGGCGTGATCTGGGCGGAACCGATGCTGCTGCGCAGGGCGCTGGCGAACCTGTGCGCCAACGCCGTCAAATATGGTGCGCCGGGGACAACACTGGAGATCCGGGCGATTCCAAGTGCCGAAGGCATTTACCTGAGAGTCAGCAATCGAGGCGAAACCATCGCCGCCGAGCACCTGCCGCGACTGTTCGAACGGTTTTACCGGGTGGATGAGTCACGGGAACGTTCGGCGCAGTCCAATGGGTTGGGCTTGTCGATCGTGGCGACCATCATGCAACTGCATAACGGCCGTTACAGCGTGAGCAGTGATGCGGGGGTGACGTGTTTTGAGCTGTACTTTCCGAAACGCGAAAACTGAACGGCGAACGCCCAGTGTTATTTTGCAAAGGTTTGTCGCTTACGGTTGGACTGAAGCCACACTATTCTCATTTCCAAGGGGCTCAAGGCAGAGCCGGCAACCGTCGACAAATGGAGATTCGGAAATGGAAATACGTTTAGGTTTACTGGAAAAGGGGCTGGTTGAAATGAATGAGAAGCTGATCACCGTTTCGAGCAAGGCAGACGCCATGGATAAGCACTTCGCGTCCAAGGCAGACCTCGCAACCACTGAACTGAACCTTATCAAGTGGTACGTGGCCACTGCCTTCGCAATGACAGGCCTGGCCTGCGCCATCACCTTCGGGCTCACTCGACTGTTTGCAATTTGAGAAGCGTCGGGCCGGTCAGCTGACTTGCCCGCCCGCTTCTTTCGTGTCCACCGGTGTATGCCACGCCGTCAGTACAGCCGTCTGCAATCCCGCGACCATCGTATCCAGCGCCATCGAGGGCCGCTGTGCTCCCGCCACCTGTTCCGGCAAAAGCGGTACGTGGATAAACCCACTGCGTATCCCAGACCCTGCAAGCGCATGCTGCAACAGATAAAAAATCTGATTACACACGAACGTCCCTGCCGTCTGCGATACCGAGGCCGCGATTCCCGCTTCGCGCACGGCCTTGACCATCGCCTTGATCGGCAGCGTCGTGAAATACGCCGCCGGGCCGCCAGCCACCACTGCCGTATCGATTGGCTGCTCGCCGAGGTTATCGGGGATGCGTGCATCGTTGATATTGATCGCCACCCGTTCGACTGAGATATCGCTACGCCCTGGCCCCAGGCCAGTGGCGATCACCATCGCTGGGCGCAGCTCGTCGATCAACTGACTCAGGCGCTCGCCAGCGGTGGCAAATGCACAAGGCAGGCGGCGCGCAACAATCTGCGCATCGACGCCCAGTGGCACGCCGTCCAGTTGGCGCACCGCTTCCCAGGACGGGTTCACCGGGTCTTGATCAAAGGGTTCAAACCCCGTCAGCAGTATGATTTGCATCCTGGCCTCACATCAGCAGGTAAAGCAGCACAATATTGACCACCAGCATCATCAACGCAGTTGGCAGCTGAGCCTTGATCACTGCGTTCTTGTCCGGCAGCTCGAGCAACGCCGCCGGCACGATATTGAAGTTGGCGGCCATCGGGGTCATCAGGGTACCGCAGTAGCCGGAGAACATGCCGATCGCCGCCATCACCGCCGGATTACCGCCGTAGATACCGACCAGCACCGGCACGCCGACGCCGCCGGTCATCACCGGGAACGCCGCGAAGCCATTCCCCATGATCACCGTAAACAACGCCATGCCCAGCACGTAGACCATCACTGCCACCAACTTGTAATCCAGGTTGATATAAGTGGTGGTGACATGCGCGACAGCCGTGCCGACCCCGGCTTCGTTAAACAGCAAACCCAGCATTGCCAGCATCTGCGGAAGCACCATGGCCCAGCCAAGCGCTTCAGTCAGGCGACGGGACTCACGCAAGGCCTGTACCGGCGTATCACGGGTCAGCCAGCAAGCCAGGCCCAGGGCGATCAGGCAGCCGATGCCCAGGGACACAAAGGTGGTGTTTTTCGGGTCCAGCAGCGGGACGCCGCCGATCTCGGTGTGTTTGAGCAATACCGAGCCGATCACGGTGGTCAGGGGAATGGCCAGCGCCGGGATAAACAGCTTATGACCCAGGCGGCCGGCACTGGCACGGGATGCCTTGTCATGCAGTTCGGCATGTTTGCCACGGCCAACACCGCCCATGCCGGCGATCAACGCCATCACCACGACACCAGCGCCGATGGCCACTGAGGGCAGACGCTCGCCGATCAGGAATGGAATGGCGAACAACAGCCAGAACAGTGCCGTGGACCAGCGCTTGGGATGGGTCCGGTCCATCACGATCATGCCTGCCGTGATCAGCAGCAGAACCCCGGCCAGCCAGTAAAGGTATTGAATGGAAATAATCATTGCGCGGCCTCCACCGGGGTGGCGGCAGTCGTCATCTCACGGGTGAGCCTTCGGTCGAACCGATGCAGGCGGATGGCGTGGATGATGAAGGCGCAGATCGCTGTCGGAATCCCCCACACCGCAATGTGCAGTGGCTCCACATCAATGCCCGAACCGAGCAGGAAGGTGTGCATCAGCGCGATCGCGCCAAAGGCGACAAAAATGTCTTCACCAAAAAACAGCCCGACGTTGTCCGTCGCGGCGCACATGGCCAACACCTTGTGACGCAACTTGTCTGGCAGCTTGCCGTAGCGTTTCTCCGCCGCGCCTTCGGCCATCGGTGCCAGCAGTGGACGCACCATCTGCGGGTGCCCACCCAGGCTGGTCAAGCCCATGGCGGCCGTGGATTCGCGCACAAACAGATAGATGATCAACAAACGCCCTACCGTGGCGCGCTCGAACCGCGCAATCCAGTTCTGCGCATGCAGGCGCAGCCCGTGACGCTCCAGCAGGCCGATGACCGCCAGGGGCAATAATAGAATCAATTGCAGGGCACGGGTTTGAAGGAAGCCATCGCCCATGGTGGCGAGGATTGTTTCCAGCGGGAAATGAGCGGCAAACCCGGTGGCTATAGCGGCGGCGGTCACCACCAGCAAAGGGTTGAAGCGCAAGACAAAGCCAACCACGATCACAAGTACGCCGATCAACGGCCATAAGTTCACAACAGTTTGCATGGCGGTGAGGTCCTTAAGTGCGCGCTGCGGCGCCATTACAGCAGGATGTGAACAAAGGGTTCACAGCAAGAAGTGGCGTGCAGTCGGCTCGGTTTTTTATTGTTGACCCGAAAGGTCGAGCGTCAGTGGCGGCAACTTTGCTGCCTGGGAGCGGGAGGTGTCCAACAAGAAAAATTGTTGCTGCGAACCAATAAATTTTGTCGGTGATGCCACACCGCGCATGTAACGAGATGTGGACAGACCGGCAGGGATTCGCGCATCTTAGCGCCGCCTGTTTATCAGGCACGCACCTCAAATCATTACACCCCTCCCGATTACTGTTGCGGATATGGAAATTCAATGAAAACCCAAAAGGTCCTGATCGCCCTCTCCTGCGCCGTTGCGTTGTCCATGCTGGGCGGTTGCGCCGCCAAGGTAAAAAGTGGCGGCAGCGCCGCACTGGCGATCCCGGAATCCGCGAAACACAACCTCGTGGTCAGCATCAAGGGCGAAGGACAGGTCGAGCAAAACCCGGACTGGAACCTGCTCAAGCGTGACTGGAACAACGCGCTGCAGGTCGAAGCTCGCCAGGCCGGCTTCAATGTCACCGAAAGCCCCGCAGTGGCGCCGAGTGGTGAAGACGGCGTCGGCATTAACATTAATGTGAGCAAGTTCCGCTACATCGAGCCGGGTTCACGCTATGTCGCCGGTGCATTGGTCGGCAACGCCTGGGTGTTCTCCCGCGCCGACTATTCCGACCTGAAATCCGGCGCCCCGATTGGCTCGCGCACCTACGACACGTCATCCTCCGCCTGGGAAGGCATTGCCTCGGCCATGACTCAGAAGCAGGTGCAGGCGATTGCCAAGCAGATGATCAGCGATATCAAGAGTGCAAAGGCCAAGTAAACCGCCGCTGTGAGCGAACTCCTCGAATGTATCTGGAAGCTCATCGACGTCGTGTTCAAGCTGCTTGAGTTCGCGGGCGACTACACACCACCGCGGCGAAAACGCGTGTTCTCATTGGGGTTCGTGATGTTTTTGCTGCTGGTGGCGGTCGTTGAACTGGCGCTGCTGCAGTTTTTTCTTGGCGGTAGCGGCTAAGGCTGCCGCCCGGTATCGTCAGCCCAAGCGACCTTCATTGAACAAGGGCCTGCACCGGTGACTTCTTCCACAACACCCGACACCGACCTCAGCGTAAAAACCCGCTTGATTGCCCTGGTGGTCGCCGTGACCTTCTTCATGGAAAACCTCGATGCGACGGTGATCGCCACCGCCCTGCCGACCATGGCATCGGCCTTCGGGGTGACGCCGGTCGACATGAACATCGGCATCACCGCCTACATTCTCGCCGTGGCGATCTTCATCCCACTGTCCAGCTGGGTCGCTGACCGATTTGGAGCGCGCCGGGTATTTGCCGGCGCGATCATCGCCTTTACCCTCGCCTCATTACTGTGTGGCCTGAGCCAGAGCCTTGAGATGTTCGTGTTCGCCCGCGTCCTGCAGGGCATCGGCGGCGCCCTGATGGTGCCGGTGGGGCGCCTGGCAGTGCTGCGCAATACCGACAAAAAAGACTTGGTGAAAATGATCGCGATCATCACCTGGCCAGGGCTGGTGGCGCCGATCCTGGGGCCATTGGCCGGTGGGTTGATCGTGACCCATGCTTCGTGGCCATGGATCTTCTACGTGAACCTGCCGCTGGGCGCCTTGGCACTGGCCGCCGCACTGTGGCTGGTACCGGAAGGCCGCGAGGCCAGCGTGCGCAAGTTCGATGCGAAGGGCTTTGTGTTGCTCGCGGGCGCCTGCGTGGCATTGCTGGGTGGGCTGGAATGGCTGGGTAGCCAGTCCGGCGAAATGCTCATCCCCGGCGCCGGATTGGTGGCGGCGGGCCTATTGCTGTCGGTCTGGGCCGTGCACCATTGCCGGCATTACTCCGACTCGTTGCTGCCGCTGGAAACGCTGTCCATCAACACCTTCCGCGTCAGCATCTATGGCGGCTCACTGTTCCGCCTGGCCATCAGCGCACTCCCCTTCCTGTTGCCGCTGCTGTTCCAGGTTGCCTTCGGCTTGTCCCCGGTGGATGCCGGCTTGTTGGTGCTGGCGGTCTTCGCCGGCAACCTGGCGATGAAGCCATTCACCACAGCCATCATGCAGCGCTTCGGGTTTCGCAAGGTGCTCATGGTCAATGGCATGATCGGCGTGGCGTCAATCGCGGCCTGCGCCTTGTTTACGGCGCAGACACCGTTTGCAGTGATTGCAGCGGTGTTGTTCGTGGGCGGGCTGTCACGCTCGATGCAGTTCACTTGCTACAACTCGATTGGCTTTGCCGACGTGCCCAAAGCACGCATGAGCGAGGCGTCGGCATTGTTCAGCATGTCGTTCCAGCTGGCCATGGGCATGGGTGTGACGGTGGCCGCGTTGTTGTTGCGCGCATCCATGACGGTGCAAGGGCATGAGGTTCAGGCCCAGGTTGTGGATTTCCGGGTGGCGTTTGTGGGGGTGGCGTTGCTGGGGGCGTTGGCGTTGGTGGATGTGTATCGGTTGCCGGCGCAGGCGGGGGAAAGTGTATTGACGCGAAGCTGAGTGAGCCATTCCGGTTGGAGCGTCGTTCGACGATTTCTTATCGTGCTCGACATTGACGAACACCCTGCCGGAGAGCCCGCCCAAGATTGAAGGTGGGCGCCGAACTGGCGTTCTGAGGTGGGGGTTTTGCAAAAGTTTTGCAAATCGCAGACAACAAAAAAGGGCCCACCTTTCGGTGAGCCCTTCTAGACCGCCCAGCAGAGCGGATTTTGTTTGGTAGGCGCGATTGGACTCGAACCAACGACCCCCACCATGTCAAGGTGGTGCTCTAACCAACTGAGCTACGTGCCTGCTGTGAGGCGGCATTCTACGGAATTCCGGAGGGGTGTCAACATCTTTTTTGCAGCTAACCCTATGAATATGCGAATTTTTTATTTGCGTGGGGCACACCCGTGGAATTCGGGTGGCTGGCAGGCAATTTTCAACTCAGGTAGGATCGGCGCACTCGTAAAAAATATAAAACAGAGGTTCCAGGATGGCGAACACCCCCTACCCCCAGTCGTATTACGCCGCTTCCGCGAATGCCGTTCCTCCCCGTCCCGTGCTGCAAGGCGAGGTCGAAACCGATGTGTGCGTGATCGGCGCTGGCTACACCGGCCTCTCCAGCGCGCTGTTCCTGCTGGAGAACGGTTTTCGCGTGACGGTGCTGGAAGCCGCCAAGGTGGGGTTTGGCGCCTCGGGCCGCAACGGCGGGCAGATCGTCAACAGCTACAGCCGTGATATCGATGTGATCGAGCGCAGTGTCGGGCCCAAGCAGGCGCAATTGCTGGGAGAGATGGCGTTTGAAGGCGGCAGGATCATTCGCGAGCGGGTGGCCAAGTATCAGATCCAGTGCGACTTGAAGGACGGCGGCGTGTTCGCCGCGCTCAACAGCAAGCACATGGGCCACCTGGAATCGCAGAAGCGCCTGTGGGAGCGCTACGGCCATACTCAGCTGGAGCTGCTGGACGAGCGCCGCATTCGTGACGTGGTGGCCTGTGACAACTATGTGGGTGGCCTGCTGGACATGAGCGGCGGGCACATCCATCCGCTTAACCTCGCACTCGGCGAAGCGGCTGCCGTGGAATCCCTGGGCGGTACGATCTACGAACAATCGGCTGCGGTGCGTATCGAGCGCGGTGCCAACCCGGTGGTGCACACCGCCGAGGGCAAGGTCAGGGCCAAGTTCATCATCGTCGCTGGCAATGCCTACTTGGGCAACCTCGTGCCAGAGCTGGCGGCCAAGTCGATGCCGTGCGGCACACAAGTGATCACCACGGCCCCCCTGGGCGACGAACTGGCGAAGACGCTACTGCCGCAAGATTACTGCGTAGAAGACTGCAATTACCTGCTCGACTACTACCGCCTCACCAGCGATAAGCGCCTGATCTTCGGCGGCGGCGTGGTGTACGGCGCGCGCGACCCGGCGAATATCGAGGCGATCATTCGTCCGAAGATGCTCAAGGCATTCCCGCAGCTCAAGGATGTGAAGATCGACTACGCCTGGACCGGCAATTTCCTGCTCACCCTGTCGCGCTTGCCGCAGGTGGGGCGCCTGGGCGACAACATCTATTACTCGCAGGGCTGCAGCGGCCACGGCGTGACGTACACGCATTTGGCCGGCAAGGTACTGGCGGAAGCCCTCAGAGGCCAGGCAGAGCGCTTTGATGCATTTGCCGACCTGCCGCACTACCCGTTCCCAGGCGGGCAATTGTTGCGTACACCGTTCGCGGCAATGGGCGCCTGGTATTACGGCCTACGCGACAAACTGGGGTTCTGATCCGAAACTCGTAGGAGCCCGCACGCGGGCTCCTACGGGTCGTACTTATCAAATCGCAGACACAAAAAACCCCGGTCTTTCGACCAGGGTCTTTGCTATCGGATCAAAGTAGCCAGAGGCTTTCTTTGCGCTTCAAGGCGTTCAGTGGGCCTTGAGGCAGATATGGCGCAGCGGACGGGACTCGAACCCGCGACCCCCGGCGTGACAGGCCGGTATTCTAACCGACTGAACTACCGCTGCGTATCGCTTGACCGGTTGAGCGTAAGGCCTCAACCGTCCTTGAACATCTGATCGATCAGCCTTGGCTGTTCAATCTCAAGCCCGACAAATCAGACTTGGAAAATATGGCGCAGCGGACGGGACTCGAACCCGCGACCCCCGGCGTGACAGGCCGGTATTCTAACCGACTGAACTACCGCTGCGCGTCGGTGCAACCTTTAGCGTTGCGTCTTGCCCTGGGGCAAAACTCTCAAGAAGTGGTGGGTGATGACGGGATCGAACCGCCGACCCTCTGCTTGTAAGGCAGATGCTCTCCCAGCTGAGCTAATCACCCTTTGCTTCGTTGAGGCCGCGAAATTTACGCAGGTAGCGGACCTAAGTCAATAGCCCGCTTGAAGTTTTTCTGAAAAAGACAAAATGACTTCAAGACGGCAACCCGCCCTACTCGCTGTAAATCATCTTCTTGCTCATGCCACCGTCCACGACAAACTCTTGCCCGGTGACAAACCCCGCCTGGCGCGACAGCAGCCATGCCACCATCGCCGCTACGTCTTCTACAGTGCCCACCCTGCCCGCCGGATGCTGGGCGTGGTCGGTGTCGCTCAACGGCTCGGCACGACGTGCTGCAGGATCACGCGCATCGATCCAGCCAGGACTGACCGCATTGACCCTTACTTCCGGGCCCAGGCTCATCGCCAGGGCATGCGTGAGGGCCAGCAGGCCGCCTTTGCTTGCGGCATAAGCCTCGGTGTCCGGCTCCGACTGGCGAGCCCGTGTCGACGCCAGATTGACGATGGCGCCACCGTGGGCGCGCAGGTACGGCGCGCAGTGCTTGGCCAATAACATCGGCCCACCGAGGTTCACGGCCAGCACCCGATTCCAGTAAGCCAGGTCCAGGCTTTCCAGGGTGATATTGCGCGGGTCGGCCACTGCCGCGTTGCAGACCAACGCGTCCAGGCGCCCAAACTGCCCCAGCACTTCGGCGACACCCTGGGCCACTTGCTTCTCGTCGGCCACGTCCATGCTGATAAACCAGGCGTTCTCGCCCAGCACCTTGGACACCTTGGAACCGCGCTCGCGGTCCAGGTCGGTCAACACCACCTGCCAGCCTTCGCTGATCAGCCACGCGGCAATCCCGAGACCAATGCCCCGCGCCGCACCGGTGACCAGTGCGACACGCCCGTTACTGGCGGCTGCGGCTTCCATGGACCACTCGATCACAAGGCTGCCAGCCCGCGAGCCAGGTCAGCCTGCAAGTCAGCCACGTCTTCCAGGCCAACCGCGATGCGGATCAGGCTGTCACGGATACCCGCTGCCTCACGCTCCTGCGGCGCCAGGCGCCCGTGGGAAGTGGTACTCGGATGGGTAATGGTGGTCTTGCTGTCACCCAGGTTGGCTGTGATGGAGATCAGGCGCGTCGCATCGATAAAACGCCAGGCGCCCTCTTTGCCGCCCTTGACTTCGAAGCTCACCACGGCACCAAAACCGCGCTGCTGGCGCTGGGCCAACGCGTGCTGCGGGTGGCTCTTGAGGCCGGCGTAATGCACCTTCTCGATACCGTTTTGCTGCTCCAGCCACTCGGCCAGCGCCTGGGCGTTGGCGCAATGGGCCTTCATGCGCAGGTTGAGGGTTTCCAAGCCCTTGAGGAAGATCCAGGCGTTGAATGGGCTCAAGCTTGGGCCAGCGGTGCGCAGGAAGCCCACGACCTCTTTCATCTGCTCACTGCGACCCGCAACCACACCGCCCATGCAACGACCCTGGCCGTCGATGAACTTGGTCGCCGAGTGCACGACGATGTCCGCGCCCAGCTTCAACGGCTGCTGCAGCGCCGGGGTGCAGAAGCAGTTGTCGACCACCAGCAGCGTGCCCTTGGCATGCGCCACTTCGGACAATGCAGCGATATCCACCAGTTCGGCCAATGGGTTGGACGGCGACTCGACGAACAGCAACTTGGTGTTGGCCTTGATCGCTGCCTCCCAGCCAGACAAGTCCGCCAAGGGTACGTAGTCCACTTCGATACCGAAACGCTTGAAGTACTTTTCGAACAGGCTGATGGTCGAACCGAACACACTGCGCGACACCAGCACATGGTCGCCGGCACTGCACAGGCTCATGACCACCGCCAGGATCGCCGCCATGCCGGTGGCCGTGGCCACAGCTTGCTCCGCGCCTTCCAACGCCGCGATACGCTCTTCGAACGCGCGCACGGTCGGGTTGGTATAGCGCGAATACACGTTGCCCGGCACTTCGCCAGCAAAGCGCGCAGCGGCATCGGCGGCGGTGCGGAACACATAGCTGGAAGTGAAGAACATCGGGTCGCCGTGCTCACCTTCCGGGGTGCGGTGCTGGCCGGCGCGCACAGCCAGGGTATCGAAAGCTACGCCATCAAGGTCGCTGTCCAACCGACCGGCATCCCATTCCTGACTCATGCTGCGACTCCTTACTCAATTCTTTATTTAAGATACAAAACCGGCCCCTCAGGGCCGGTTGTCACTCAGTTGTTGTACAGGTCGATGATCGCGCTGACCGCCTGGGTCTTGATCTTCGACGAGTCGTTACGCGCCTGCTCGATCTTGTCCAGGTACGCCTCGTCGACGTCACCGGTCACGTACTTGCCGTCAAACACGGCGCAGTCGAACTGGTCGATCTTGATTTTGCCACCACCGACCGCTTCGATCAGGTCCGGCAAGTCCTGGTAGATCAGCCAATCGGCACCGATCAGGTCGGCCACGTCCTGGGTCGAACGGTTGTGAGCGATCAGTTCGTGGGCGCTCGGCATGTCGATACCGTATACGTTCGGGTAACGCACGGCAGGTGCTGCGGAACAGAAATACACGTTCTTCGCACCGGCTTCGCGGGCCATCTGGATGATCTGCTTGCAGGTGGTGCCACGCACGATGGAATCATCCACCAGCATCACGTTCTTGCCGCGGAATTCCAGCTCGATGGCGTTGAGCTTCTGGCGTACCGACTTCTTGCGCGCTGCCTGGCCCGGCATGATGAAGGTCCGGCCAATGTAGCGGTTCTTCACGAAGCCTTCGCGGAACTTGACGCCCAGGTGGTTGGCCAGCTCCAGCGCAGCGGTACGGCTGGTGTCCGGGATCGGGATCACCACGTCGATGTCATGCTCAGGACGCTCGCGCAGGATTTTCTCGGCCAGCTTCTCGCCCATGCGCAGACGCGCCTTGTACACCGAAACGCCGTCGATGATCGAATCCGGACGCGCCAGGTAGACGTGCTCGAAGATGCACGGGGTGAGTTTCGGTGCCACGGCGCACTGGCGGGTGTGCAGCTTGCCGTCTTCGGTGATGTACACCGCTTCGCCTGGCGCGAGGTCGCGGATCAGGGTGAAACCCAGCACGTCCAGGGACACGCTTTCGGAGGCGATCATGTACTCGACGCCTTCGTCGGTGTGACGCTGGCCGAACACGATCGGGCGAATGCCGTGCGGGTCACGGAAGCCGACGATGCCATAACCGGTGACCATGGCCACTACGGCATAACCGCCGACGCAACGGTTGTGCACGTCGGTGACGGCAGCGAACACGTCTTCTTCGGTCGGCTGCAGCTTGCCGCGCTGGGCCAGCTCGTGGGCGAACACGTTGAGCAGCACTTCCGAGTCGGAACTGGTGTTGACGTGGCGCAGGTCAGATTCGTAAATCTCCTTGGCCAACTGTTCAACGTTGGTCAGGTTACCGTTGTGCGCCAGGGTGATGCCGTAAGGCGAGTTGACGTAAAACGGTTGAGCTTCGGCCGACGTCGAGCTACCGGCAGTCGGGTAACGCACATGGCCAATGCCCATGTGCCCGACCAGGCGCTGCATGTGACGCTGGTGAAACACGTCACGTACCAGGCCATTGTCCTTGCGCAGGAATAACCGGCCGTCGTGGCTGGTCACAATACCGGCAGCGTCCTGGCCGCGGTGCTGGAGGACGGTTAGCGCGTCATACAGCGCCTGATTGACGTTCGACTTACCGACGATACCGACGATGCCACACATGCGACGCAACCCCTACTTAATGAATCTTGACTGAACACAGCTTACTGAGGCGTTTTGGCCGGTAAGAGGTGTTCCTTGAACGGAAGATCAGCGGGTACGCTGATTCCGCTGGCCAGCCACTGACTGCTCCACCCCAGAATGAGGTTTTTGGACCAATCTGCAACCAATAGAAATTTTGGCACGAGTACCGACTCCTGCCACCACGAATCCTGCTGTACCGGCCCCAGGCTCAACAGCCCGACCGCCACGACCACCAGCAACGCGCCACGCGCGGCGCCGAAGGCCATGCCGAGAAATCGATCGGTCCCGGAGAGGCCGGTGACACGTATCAACTCGCCAATAAGATAATTGACCATTGCCCCCACCAGCAGCGTGGCGATGAACATGATGGCGCAGCCCGCGATGACGCGAGCCGAAGGTGTCTCGATGTATCCGGCCAGGTAGACCGACAATGAACCGCCGAACATCCAGGCTACGACTCCTGCGATGATCCAGGTCAGCAACGACAGTGCTTCTTTTACGAAGCCGCGGCTTAGACTGATCAAAGCGGAGATGGCGACGATTGCAACGATCGCCCAATCAACCCAGGTAAATGGCACGTTTGAGCCTACGGACAGATAAGGCGGCGCATTTTAGCAGAGCGTCGGGCTATCGGTAAGCTGTGATTACGGCAGCTTTGCAAATCAATGGGTTGTACCCCTGAATGTAGGAGCCCGACTTGCCGGCGATAGCGATCTTATCGACGCCATCGCCGGCAAGCCGGGCTCCTAAAGGTATGCCGCATCTCAAGCAGGGATCAAATCAGCCGCGTTCAGGCTGGAAACGAGTGACGAATCCTTTAAGGTTCTGCTGGCGATCCAGCAGGTCCCGCAGGCGATCCGCCTCGGCACGCTCGATCAGCGGGCCGATAAACACCCGATTCTTGCCGTCGGCGCTTCGAATATAGGCGTTGTAGCCCTGGCTACGCAGCTTCTTCTGCAAGGCGTCGGCGCCTTCGCGATTGCCCAGGCTGGCGACCTGGATCGACCAACTGATCGGCAAGCCATTCGGGTCGATACGGCTCTGCCCCACATCCGGCTTGCCCGGGGCGGCAGGTTGCGGCGCTACCGGCTTGGGTGCAGGTGCGGGCGCAGCGGGCTTGGTGGCGACAACCGGCGCCGCGGGTGCTGGCTTGACCACTGGCACGCTGGGTTGCACCGGCATCGACGGTGCCTGCTGCGCAGCCACTTCATCGTCAGTCGGTACAGGCTCTTCTTCAGGCAATGCCTGGGGCTCAGGCACCACCACCGGTTCAACCTGCACCTGGGGCACTGCGGGCGCCTGGGGCGCAGCCGGGGCTTCGACGACAACCTGACGCTCTTCGTCCTGGCGGGAAAACAGCATCGGCAGGAAAATCACCGCCAATGCCACCAGCACCAAGGCTCCGACCATTCGCTGCTTGTATGCGCTATCCAGTAATGCCATGTGCAGCTTCCTCCGTGGAGCGCCGGGCCAACCACTCAAGCGCCTCGGCAACACAATAAAATGACCCGAACAACAGAATCTCATCGTCGGGCGTGGCAATGGCGCACTGTGCTTCAAGGGCATCGGTCACGCTTGCATACGACGTCACCGGCGCACCAAGGTTCTGCAAGGCCACTTCCAGTTCGGTCGCCGGACGGCTGCGCGAGGTATCCAGAGGCGCCACGGCCCAAGCCTGGACATTGCCCAGCAAGGGCGCGACCACGCCCTCCAGGTCCTTATCGGCGAGCAAACCGAATACTGCAAGGCGACGGCCGACCGGTGGCCTGCGCGACAGGCGTTGTGCCAGGTACTCGGCCGCATGGGGGTTGTGGCCCACATCCAGCAGCAGGTTCAGGCGCCTGCCCTGCCATTGGAACTCACGTCGATCCAGACGCCCGACCACGCGTGTCGCCAACAAGGTGGCGGCGATCTGCTCGGCATTCCACGGCAGATCCAACAGCAGATAAGCCTGCAGCGCGAGCGCGGCGTTTTCCATCGGCAGGTTCAGCAGCGGCAGATCGCGCAGCTCCACAGCCTGGCCTTGTGCATCGCGCCCACGCCATTGCCAGTGCTGCTCACCAATCTCAAGGTTGAATTCGCGACCACGCAGGAAAAACGGGCAATCCAGCTCGCGCACCTTGTCCAGCAAGGTGTGTGGCGGATCCAGGTCACCACACAGCGCTGGCTTGCCCTGCCGGAAGATCCCGGCCTTTTCGTAGGCCACGGATTCGCGGGTATTGCCCAGGTAGTCGGCGTGGTCCACACCAATACTGGTGACCAGCGCCAGATCGGCATCAACTACATTGACCGTGTCCAGGCGTCCGCCCAGGCCGACTTCCAGCACCACCACATCCAGTTGCGCACGCTCGAACAGCCAGAACGCCGCCAGGGTGCCCATCTCGAAGTAAGTCAGGGATGTCTCACCCCGGCCGGCATCGAGTGCGGCGAAGGCTTCGCAGAGTTGCTCATCGGTGGCTTCGACGCCATTGAGCTGCACCCGCTCGTTGTAACGCAGCAGGTGCGGGGAATTGTAGACGCCGACTTTCAGCCCTTGGGCCTGCAGCAGCGCCGCGACAAAGGCACAGGTAGAGCCTTTGCCGTTGGTGCCGGTCACCGTGATCACTCGCGGTGCCGGCCGGCCCAACCCAAGGCGGGCCGCTACCTGTTGCGAGCGCTCCAGGCCCATGTCGATGGCGGACGGATGCAACTGCTCAAGGTAGGCGAGCCATTCGCCCAGGGTACGTTGGGTCATAGGTTTGCAGGCACCGGCGGCACAACGATCGGCTCGACCTTAGGCGCGATGTAGACGGGCGTCGGCAGGCCCATCATTTGTGCCAGCAGGTTCCCCAGGCGTGGACGCAGCTCGCCGCGCGGGATGATCAGGTCGATCGCGCCGTGCTCCAGCAGGAACTCGCTGCGCTGGAAGCCTTCCGGCAGTTTTTCACGCACGGTCTGCTCGATCACGCGCGGGCCGGCAAAGCCGATCAGGGCCTTTGGCTCGCCAACGATCACGTCACCCAGCATCGCCAGGCTGGCGGATACGCCGCCGTAGACAGGGTCAGTCAGCACGGAGATGAACGGGATGCCTTCTTCGCGCAGACGCGCCAGTACCGCGGAGGTCTTGGCCATTTGCATCAGGGAAATCAGGGCTTCCTGCATACGCGCACCACCGGAGGCGGCGAAGCAGATCATCGGGCAACGGTTTTCCAGGGCGTAGTTGGCCGCGCGGACAAAGCGCTCGCCGACGATGGCACCCATGGAGCCGCCCATGAAGGAGAACTCGAACGCCGACACCACGACAGGCATGCCCAGCAGCTTGCCGCTGACGGAAATCAGCGCGTCTTTCTCGCCGGTCTGCTTTTGCGCAGCGGTCAGGCGGTCCTTGTACTTCTTGCCGTCACGGAACTTGAGACGGTCAACTGGTTCCAGGTCGGCGCCCAGCTCGTTACGGCCTTCGGCGTCGAGGAAGATGTCGATGCGGGCGCGGGCGCCGATACGCATGTGGTGGTTGCACTTGGGGCAAACGTCCAAGGTCTTTTCCAGCTCCGGGCGGTACAGCACCGCGTCGCAGGATGGGCACTTGTGCCACAGACCTTCAGGAACCGAGCTTTTCTTCACCTCGGAACGCATGATCGAAGGGATCAGTTTGTCTACTAACCAGTTGCTCATGCTTTCTTTCTCCAGTACCGGTGGCTTGAACACAGCCCCGCGTATGCCCTTGAGCTAAATTCATATGTGGCGATGACACATGCTGGACGGGGTCAGACGTTCGACCGGCCTTTTCCCGCATGTATCCTCAGCCTTCCAGACAACCTGCCAGCGCAGGGTTGCCACTTCATTTCCGAGCCACCCACAGGCGGCGCCGGGCTGTTTTACACAGTGGTAGTTATGGACGGCGGCAGACTGCCAGCCGTCACATCCCACCGCTGCTGTTGCGCACGGCCTGCATGAATGCGCGAATCTTGCTGTGATCCTTGATGCCCTTGCCCTGCTCTACCCCACCGCTGACATCCACGGCATACGGGCGAACCTGCTCGATCGCCGCCCCGACATTCGCAGGGTTGAGCCCGCCGGCCAGGATAATCGGCTTGCTCAGCCCTGCGGGAATCAGCGACCAATCGAACGCTTCACCGGTTCCACCGGGCACGCCTTCGACGTAGGTGTCGAGCAGGATCCCGCGAGCGCCACCATAGGCGGCACAGGCGGCCGCAATGTCATCCCCGGCCTTGACGCGCAATGCCTTGATGTAGGGGCGCTGGTAGCTTTCACATTCGTCGGGCGTCTCGTCGCCGTGAAACTGCAGCATATCCAGCGGTACGGCATCCAGGGTTTCGTTGAGTTCGCAACGGCTGGCGTTGACGAACAACCCCACGGTAGTCACGAAAGGCGGCAAGGCGGCGATGATCGCCCGCGCCTGCAACACATTCACCGCCCGTGGGCTCTTGGCGTAAAACACGAAACCAATGGCATCCGCCCCCGCCTCGACTGCCGCCAGCGCGTCTTCTATGCGGGTAATCCCGCAAATCTTGCTGCGAACGGCTGACATGTCGTGGAAACCTCAGGGGTTGGACCGAGAAAGTCCCGGATGGTAACAAAAGCTTTTCCGGGCGTCAGCCGCCAAGTTCGCTGAAACCTGTGAGGAAGTGTGGCCCGATGAAACGATCCGGCAGTTCGAACTCGTCGCGGTACTCCACATCCACCAGGTATAGGCCGAACGGATGCGCCGTGACCCCGCCGGTACGGCGGACGCGGCTTTCCAGCACTTCCTTGGCCCACTCCACCGGGCGCTCGCCGGTGCCGATGGTCATCAGCACCCCGGCAATGTTTCGAACCATATGGTGCAGGAACGCCCCGGCGCGGATATCCAGCACGATCATCTTGCCGTGGCGGGTCACGCGCAGGTGATGGACTTCCTTGATCGGCGACTTGGCCTGGCACTGGCCGGCACGGAAGGCGCTGAAATCATGCACGCCCACCAGGTGCTGCGCGGCTTCGGCCATGCGCTCGGCGTCGAGCGGGCGATGGTTCCAGGTGATTTCTTCGTTGAGGTGCGCCGGGCGGATCTGGTCGTTGTAGATCACATAGCGATAACGCCGGGCGATGGCCTTGAAGCGCGCATGGAAATGCGCGGGCATGACCTTGGCCCAGCTGACACTGACGTCATGGGGCAGATTGATATTAGCGCCCATCACCCAGGCCTTCATGGAGCGTTCTGCCTGGGTGTCGAAATGCACCACCTGGCCGCAAGCATGCACGCCCGCATCGGTGCGCCCGGCGCACATCAGCGACACCGGCGAATCAGCAACTTTGGACAGGGCATTTTCCAGGGTTTCCTGCACCGTCAGCACGCCAGACGCCTGACGCTGCCAGCCGCGATAGCGCGAACCTTTGTATTCCACGCCCAGGGCGATGCGGTAAAAGCCTGCGGCCGCCATTTCGGCAGCCGGATTATCTATATTTGCCAAGAACTGAGAGCCTGATGAGTTGCGCAAAGGCGGCCATTATAAAGACCGTAAAGCGCGATGGGCACTTTTGTTACGGATTGGCCCCTAGCAAAATGTGGGAGCGGGCTTGCTCGCGAAGGGGGCGGATCAGTCACAACTTCATTGACTGACACGCCGTCTTCGCGAGCAAGCCCGCTCCCACACTGGGTAGGCGTCGCCCGTTAAATGCGACCGAGCATTTCCTTGGCATCGCCACGCTGGGTCTCGTCACCTTCGGTCAGCACTTCCGAGAGGATGTCCCGTGCGCCGTCTGCGTCACCCATGTCGATATACGCCTGGGCCAGGTCGAGCTTGGTGGCAACTTCGTCGGTGCCGGAGAGGAAGTCGAATTCCGGCTCATCATCGCCCAACGCCGCATCTTGCGCAGTGAAGGACGGTTCGATGGACGGATGCTCCAGGCTCTGGGACAGGCGGTCCAGCTCGGCGTTGACATCATCCAGCTCCGACGCAAATGCATCAGGCTTGGCCGGCGCTTCCGGCTCATCGGCCAGGGACAGGTCGAAATCTTCCGGCAGGTCGAAGTCGTCCAGTGCCGCAGGTGTGAGGGTCGGTGGCTCGACGGCCGGCACGTCCTTCATATGGTCTTCGAGGCCCGATAGAAAGTCGTCATCGGATTGCGCCGAAGCCGGGGCGTCCAACTGCAGGTCCAGATCGAAGTCCGACAGGTCGTCCGGGCTGGCCTTGGCTTCAGTCTGCTGCTTTAGAAGCGACTCAAAGGTTTGCTGATCGTCCTTGACCTCGGCCGGGGAAGCTTCTTCGAGATCGTCCAGGCTCAGGTCAAAATCGGTATCAAAGACCTCCGGCTGCGCAGGCGCCGGTTTGTCTTCGAGCAAATCCTTGACGTATTGAGCGTCCAGGGCAGCAGCGGCCACCGCCGCGCTGACGCCTGCCGCCAGCACGGCCATGGCCGGGAAGCGACTCTTGAGCTGCTCGACCTGGGCATGGTTTTCACCATTGGCCACCAGCTGACGCTCCTGTGTCACAAAGCCGTCCTTGTCGTTTTGCAGGCCGTAGACTTCCATCAGCTTCAAACGCAGGTCGCTGCGCTTGGGCTCATGCTTGATCGCCTGTTGCAGCACGTCGGCGGCCTGGTTGAGGTGGCCACGGTCGATATGGGATTGAGCCTGGGCCAACGCATCGCTTGAGTTCACCGGAGCCACGGCAACGGCCAGCGGCGCGAGCACGGAAGCAACGGTCGGCACCGCAACAGCCGGCGCGACCACCGGGGCCGGTGCTGGCGCCGCGGCCAGCTTGACGTTTGGCGGCGGCACTTCCAGGCCTTCGAAGCTGTCCGGCGGCAGGTCGTGATCGATGTTCGAGGTGAACTCTGGCTCTTCCGCCAGGGCCCGCGCCATGCGCAGGTGCTTTTCTTCTTCGCGGCGCGCATTGCGATGGCGCGCCCACAACAGCAGGAGCAACAGCACCAGCAAGATAGCGGCGCCGCCAAGTACGCCGAGCACGACCGGGTTGGTCAGCAGGTCGTTGAATTTGCCCTCGGTGGTGGCCGGCGCTGCATCCGCCTTGACCGGCTCAGGTGCTGGCGCTGGTGCGGTGGGTGCAGGGGCAGCAGTGGACGTGGCGGTGTCGGGCGCTACCGGGGCAGCCGCCGGTTCACCTGCCAACTGCGCGGGCATCGCCGCCGTGGCCGCGGTAGCCGGGACACCCTTTTCCGCCTGCAAACGCGCCAGTTGATCGTTCTTCAGTTGAATCAGCTTTTGCAGCTTGTCCAACTGGCTTTGCAAGTCGGCCGCGCGGCTTTTCAGTTCTTCGTTGTCACGGCGGGTGGTGTCCAGTTGCTCCTGGGTCATCGCCAGCTTGTCGCTGAGTGCCGCGCTATCGCCGACCTTGCCTTTGGCCCCCTTCTTGGCCGCCTCGGCCGACACCAGGCTCAAGTTGTCCTTGGCGTTGGTGCTGGCTGGAGCGTTGCCGGCCTGGGTGCGCTTGGTGGCGTCCAGTTGCTGCTTGCCGGCTGCGGGATTGGTCGCGGCACGCCGACCCTGGCGCCAGGCGGCGTTCTGCGCGCTCACCTCGGCAATCGCCTGGGGTTGCGGCAATGCGGTGCTTTGTACGGTGTCCGGCAGGCGCAGGACCTGGCCGGTTTTCAGGCGGTTGATATTGCCGTCCACAAAGGCATCGGGGTTCAGCGCCTGGATCGCCAGCATGGTCTGCTGCACCGAGCCGCCATTGCGGTTCTTCGCGGCAATTTCCCACAGGGTGTCACGGGAGGTGGTGGTGTGCTGCGCCGTTTTGCTCGCGGCCGGCGCGGTGCTGGCCGGTGCAGCCGAGCGCGGTGCCGGCGCGGCGGTCGTCGGTGCCGGCTGGTCGAACTTGGCCGGGTCGAGCAACACGCTGTAGTCACGCATCAGACGGCCATTAGGCCATTGCACCTGCAACAGGAAACGGACGTAGGAATCAGGCAGCGGCTTGCTGGAGGTGACGCGCACCACACTGCGGCCGTTTGGATTGACCACCGGGGTAAACGTCAGGTCATCGAGAAATGCCTGGCGATCAACGCCCGCGTCCACAAACGCCTGGGACGAAGCCAGGCTCGGCGTGATCTCGGACGCCGTGAGGCCGCCGACATCGAGCAATTCGATTTCCACCGCCAACGGCTGGTTCAACTTCGACTTGAGGGTCATCTCCCCCAGCTGCAGCGCCTGCGCCATACCGGAGGACAGCGCCGAGGCGGCCGCTATTGCTAACACCAGTTTGCGAACTTGAACCATAGCCTCATCCTTTGTTTGAACACTCCCCGGCCTGCGAGAAGGTTGGTAACCGCTGCCATAAGGCATGGCGAGCCGATAGGTCACCGACGCGCAACTTTTCCTGCCTGGGGCCAAGCATAGCGCTTGGCTAGAATCAATCTACAAATTGCCGCCAAGTATCTTTTACGCAAGGCCTTTTATCAACAACTGCGCCAGCTGCACGGCATTCAACGCGGCGCCTTTGCGTACGTTATCTGACGTCAGCCACAGATTTAGTTCCGCCGGGTCATCCACGCCCGCCCTGACACGACCGACGTAGACCACATCCTGGCCCACTGCGTCACCTACGGCTGTAGGAAAATCCCCTTCATCCACGAGCTCGATCCCCGGCGCAGCGTCAAGTGCGCGGTTCACCGCAGCGAGGTCGACCGCCGCGCCCAGTTGCAGGGACACAGTCAGGCTATCGCCAAAAAACACCGGGGCTTGAACGCAGGTTGCGGAAATCTTCAGCAAAGGTGATTCCAGCACCGCACGCAGCTCATGGACGAGGCGCTTCTCCAGGGCGGTATGACCTTGGGCGTCCGGCGTGCCGACTTGTGCAAGCAGGTTGAAGGCTACCTGGCGATCGAAGAATTTCGGCTCCAGTGGGCGCATGTTCAACAGCTCGGCGGTTTGCCGGGCCAGCTCGCTGACGGCCTCACGCCCCTGGGCTGACATCGCCAGGCTGGCGGTGACACTCACTCGCTGGATATCCAGCAGGCCACGCAAGGGCGCAAGGACGACCGCCAGGTTGGTCGCCGATGGGCTTGGGCTGCCGAGCTGGAACGGTTTTTCCAGGCCATCCAGCACATGGGCATTGGCTTCCGGCACGACTTGAGGCGCCTGCTCGGCCGGCAAGGCGCCGGACAAGTCGATCACCGAGCAACCCGCTGCCGTGGCACGCGGCGCAAAACTCAGGGTGGCCGCCGGCCCCGCCGCAAAGAACGCCAGCTGTACTTTGCTGAAGTCGAACTCATCGACCTCCCTCACCCGCAGGTTCTTGCCGCGAAACGGCACCGAGGCACCGGCAGAGTTGTTGCCGGCCAGCAGGTGCAGGGTGCCAACCGGGAAGTCCAGCTCTTCGAGGATCTGCACCAGGGTTTCGCCGACGGTACCGGTGGCGCCGATCACGGCGATATCAAAGGTCTGGGTCATGGGGGCTGCCTCGGGCATTGCGGGGGGAGCGGCACTTTACCGGGTGGTGCTGGGTGAGGCAATTAACCCGGCTTTTGTGGTGTGGCTGATGGCCTCTTCGCGAGCAAGCCCGCTTGTGTCTTGAGACAGGATTAAGCTGAAGGTGAGAGGGTGAGTGGCAAGCTGAATGCCCGAAGTGCTTAAAGCACGTGTGGGAGCCCATGCTGCCACTCACTTCTCCGCTCTGGACATGAGCCCGAACAGTTGAACGAGCCCACCTCGAACAGTTACAAGCGTGGGCCAAGCCAGAGCGCTCTCACTTTGAGTGTAAGAGGGTTTGGCTATGTTTTCCTATCCAGCAGGCATTGATGTTTCCAAGGACAGCCTTGAGGCTCGAGTTAATCTGATTGACGTTGGGGTAAGTTGCGCTAACGCCGAAGATGATTTCCCTGGGTTGATTGGGTGGCTATTGCTTCACCAGGTCGGTCGCGTGCTGTTGGAGGCCACTGGCGGTTACGAGCGCAAAGTCATGAAGGCGCTCCAGGCTGCGGGCCTCAACGTCATCTGCATCAATCCCCGTCGAGCCAAGAGTTTTTCCACGGCGATGGGCCAACAAGCCAAAACCGACCCGATAGATGCAAAGTCCCTTGCACAGTTCGCAGCGGTACTCGACTCGCCAAACAGCCGAATCACCAGCCCGAAACATGACGAGTTGCGCGCGTTAGTCCAACAGCGAGAAAACTTTATTCAGCAGAGAGACGATGACAAAAGGCGCCTGAAAACGGCCTCATGCGACGTAGTAAAACCAGCGTTGCAGAGTCATATCGACTACCTGATCAAGGCTGTGAACGCGATAGATCAGTTGATTCGTCAAAGCGCCAACGTGTTAGATCGCGAAAAAGTCGAACGCCTGTGTTCAGTTAAGGGGATCGGGCTCGTTACGGCGGCTAGCCTTATGGCATACCTGCCGGAGTTGGGTGAGGTTGGCAAGCGTCCGATCGCTGCCCTAGCGGGCCTCGCGCCGTATAACAACGACAGTGGGAAGCACATAGGCGCGCGTCACATTCGTGGCGGAAGGTTTTCCGCACGTCGCTCGCTATACATGGCCTGCTGGGTCGTCATTCGGGACCAGCCTGAATTCCAGGCACGCTATAAAGCACTGCGTGGCAAAGGAAAATGCGCAAAAGTTGCGCTAATCGCATGCATGCGTGTTTTGTTAATCCGGCTGAACGCAATGCTGCGTGATAGGACTGAATGGAAAGAACACGCTGCCTAAATCGGCAGCGATGTGTCGTTGAAGGTCACACGGCTTGAAGCTGTGGGAGTTTGGCTGTCTTTGAAAGCGATGGCCAAGATATGGTCATCAAGACAGTTGCTCCCACATTTGATTGCATTTCAACTGAATAAACTCGGTCGAATGTGGGAGCGGGCTTGCTCGCGAAGAGGCCCCAAAGGCCAATAAAAAACCCGCGCCTGTCACCAGAGCGCGGGTTTCCAATATTGCCTCAAGCGATCAACGCTCCAGCAGAATCCGCAGCATGCGACGCAGCGGTTCGGCGGCGCCCCACAGCAGCTGGTCGCCAACGGTGAACGCGCCGAGGAACTGGCTGCCCATGTTCAACTTGCGCAAACGGCCCACCGGTACATTCAGGGTGCCGGTGACCTTGGTCGGGCTCAGCTCCTGCATGCTGATGTCGCGATTGTTCGGCACCAGCTTGACCCATGGGTTGTGCTGGCTGATCAACGCTTCGATATCGGCGATCGGCACATCTTTGTTCAACTTGATGGTCAGCGCCTGGCTGTGGCAGCGCATGGCGCCGATGCGCACGCAGATGCCGTCCACCGGGATCGGGTTCTTGAAGCGGCCGAGGATCTTGTTGGTCTCGGCCTGGGCCTTCCACTCTTCGCGGCTCTGGCCGTTCGGCAGCTCTTTATCGATCCACGGGATCAGGCTGCCGGCCAATGGCACGCCGAAGTTCTCGGTCGGGTAGGCGTCACTGCGCATGGCTTCGGCCACACGACGGTCGATGTCGAGGATCGCGCTGGCCGGGTCGGCCAGTTGATCGGCAACGGCGGCGTGAGTCGCGCCCATCTGCTTGATCAGTTCACGCATGTTCTGCGCGCCGGCACCGGAGGCCGCCTGATAGGTCATGGCGCTCATCCACTCGACCAGGCCAGCCTCGAACAGGCCACCCAGGCCCATCAGCATCAAGCTGACGGTGCAGTTGCCACCGACGTAGTTCTTGGTGCCGGCGTCCAGTTGCTGGTCGATGACCTTGCGGTTCACCGGGTCAAGGATGATCACCGCATCGTCCTGCATGCGCAGGCTCGAGGCAGCGTCGATCCAGTAACCCTGCCAGCCGGCTTCGCGCAGCTTGGGGAAGACTTCGCTGGTGTAGTCGCCACCCTGACAGGTCAGAATCACGTCGAGGGTTTTCAGCTCTTCAATGCTGTAGGCGTCCTTGAGCGGAGCAATATCCTTGCCCACAGACGGCCCTTGGCCACCCACATTCGAAGTGGTGAAAAACACCGGCTCAATAAGATCGAAATCCTGCTCTTCCAGCATCCGCTGCATGAGCACGGAACCGACCATACCGCGCCAACCGATCAGACCTACACGTTTCATCGCAACTACACCTTGTTAAAAAGTGGGCCGCCTTGCAGCAACAACTGCAAGCGGGCCCGAGAGATTACAGATTCCGCAGCGCGGCGACTACTGCGTCGCCCATTTCTTGCGTACCGACCTTGGTGCAACCCTGCGACCAGATGTCGCCGGTGCGCAGGCCTTGGTCCAACACCAGGCTCACGGCCTTCTCGATGGCATCCGCCGCTTCGCTCAGGTTGAAGCTGTAACGCAGCATCATCGACACCGACAAAATGGTCGCCAGCGGGTTGGCAATGCCTTGGCCCGCGATGTCCGGCGCCGAACCGTGGCAAGGCTCGTACATGCCCTTGTTGTTGGTATCCAGGGACGCCGACGGCAGCATGCCGATGGAACCGGTGAGCATCGAGGCCTGGTCGGACAGGATGTCACCGAAGAGGTTGTCGGTGACGATCACGTCGAACTGCTTGGGTGCACGCACCAGTTGCATGGCGGCGTTGTCGACGTACATGTGGCTCAGTTCGACGTCCGGGTAGTCCTTGGCCACTTCTTCAACGATTTCGCGCCACAGTTGGCTGGAGGCCAGCACGTTGGCTTTATCCACCGAGCAGACCTTCTTGCCACGCACGCGGGCCATGTCGAAACCCACGCGGGCGATACGGCGGATTTCGCTCTCGCTGTACGGCAGGGTGTCGTAGGCCTGGCGCTCGCCATTTTCCAGCTCACGCACACCGCGCGGCGAGCCGAAGTAGATACCGCCGGTCAGCTCGCGCACGATGAGGATATCCAGGCCCGCGACCACTTCCGGCTTGAGGCTCGACGCGTCGGCCAGTTGCGGGTAGAGGATCGCCGGGCGCAGGTTGCCGAACAGGCCCAGTTGCGCGCGGATCTTCAGCAGGCCGCGCTCAGGGCGGATATCGCGTTCGATCTTGTCCCATTTCGGGCCGCCGACGGCGCCGAGCAGTACAGCGTCGGCCGCACGCGCACGGTCCAGGGTCTCGTCGGCCAGCGGTACGCCGTGCTTATCGATGGCAGCGCCGCCGATCACGTCGTGGCTCAGTTCGAAGCCCAGGCTGTACTTGCTGTTGGCGAGTTCCAGGACCTTGACCGCTTCGGCCATGATTTCCGGACCAATACCGTCGCCAGGGAGAATCAGAATCTGCTTGCTCATGCGTTCCTCATTTCATCAAGCGACCCGCCCGTGGGCAGGTCGGGAAAAATCAATCAGCGTTCGGCAAAGACCACCAGCACGTCGGTGCTGAAGGTGCCGTCGGCCTGAATTTCGTAATAATCGCGCACTTCCTGGCCCATCGCCTGTTGCAGCTCAAGTATCGCTGCGCGCAATACCTCTGGCGTGCGCATGCGCTCGACCCAGGAGGTGTATTCCAGGCGCAAGCGTTGGCGGCTGCTGTTGCGCACATGCAGGCCGGACTCGCTGAGCTGCTGCATCCACTCGGCGGCAGCGTAATCGCGCACGTGGCTGGTGTCGCGCAGCACTTCGACGGTTTGCAGGTAAGTGTCCAACAGCGGGCTGCCCGGTGACAAGACGTCGACGAACGCCGCTACGCCGCCCGGTTTGAGCACGCGGCGCACTTCGCGCAGGGCCAGGCCGAGGTCGCTCCAGTGATGGGCCGAATAACGGCTGAACACGAAGTCGAACTCCCCATCGGCGAACGGCAGGCGCTCGGCAGCGCCGTGCACCGTACGGATATTGCCCAGGCCACGGTCCACCGCAGCGGCGGTGACCACGTCAAGCATCTGCTGGGACAGGTCGTAGGCCACCACTTCTTTAACCAATGGCGCCACGTGGAAGCTGACATGACCGGCACCGCACCCAAGGTCCAGCAAGCGCGCGCTGCCCTGCCCGGCCAGTTCGGCCTGCAGCAGCGCGAATTCGGTGCCTTGGGCGTGCACGGCACTGCTCAGGTAGGCTGAGGCTTGCTCGCCGAATTGTTTTTGCACGACTTGGGTGTGGGCGGTGCTGGTCATGGTGGTTTCCTTGGGTTTTGGGGTGGCTGTACGGGCGCTATCGCAGGCAAGCCAACTCCCACAGTTGGAATGCATTCCAATGTGGGAGTTGGCTTGCCCGCGATGGGGCCCGCACGGTTACCGCAAATCAGGCATCGCGAAACAACCAGGGCTGGCTCGCCCGGTGCTTGGCTTCAAACGCCGCTATCGCATCGCCGTCCTGCAAGGTCAGGCCGATATCGTCCAGGCCGTTGATCAGGCAGTGCTTACGGAACGCATCCACTTCAAAGTGATACACCTTGCCATCCGGACGGGTCACGGTTTGCGCGGCCAGGTCGACGGTCAGTTGGTAGCCTTCTTCAGCTTCCACCTGCTTGAACAGCTCGTCGACTTCTGCGTCGGTCAAGATGATCGGCAGCAGGCCATTCTTGAAGCTGTTATTGAAGAAGATGTCGGCGTAGCTCGGCGCGATGATGCTGCGAAAGCCATATTCTTCCAGGGCCCACGGCGCGTGTTCACGGCTGGAGCCGCAACCGAAGTTTTCCCGGGCCAGCAGTACGCTGGCGCCTTGGTAACGCTCGGCGTTGAGCACGAAGTCCTTGTTCAGCGGGCGCTTGGAGTTGTCCTGGTAGGCGTAGCCCACGTCCAGGTAGCGCCACTCGTCGAACAGGTTCGGGCCAAAACCGGTGCGCTTGATCGACTTCAAGAACTGCTTGGGGATGATCTGGTCGGTGTCGACGTTGGCGCGATCCAAAGGGGCGACAAGGCCGGTGTGTTGAGTAAAAGCACGCATCGGGTATTCCTCAGATCAATTCGCGAACGTCGATGAAACGACCGTTGACGGCCGCCGCAGCGGCCATGGCCGGGCTGACCAGGTGGGTACGCCCGCCGGCACCCTGACGCCCTTCGAAGTTACGGTTGGAGGTGGACGCGCAATGCTCGCCCGATTCCAAACGGTCCGGGTTCATCGCCAGGCACATCGAGCAGCCTGGCTCACGCCATTCAAAACCGGCTTCAAGGAAGATCTTGTCGAGGCCTTCGGCTTCGGCTTGCGCTTTGACCAGGCCCGAACCCGGCACCACGATGGCTTGCTTGATGGTCGACGCCACTTTGCGGCCCTTGGCGATCACCGCCGCTGCGCGCAGGTCTTCAATCCGCGAGTTGGTGCAGGAACCGATGAACACGCGATCCAACTGGATATCGGTGATCGCCTGGTTGGCCTGCAAACCCATGTACTTCAAGGCGCGCTCGATGGAACCACGCTTGACCAGGTCGGCCTCTTTGGCCGGGTCCGGCACGTTCTGGTCGACGGCCAGGACCATTTCCGGCGAAGTACCCCAGCTGACTTGTGGCTTGATCTGGGCAGCGTCGAGTTCGACCACGGTGTCGAACACCGCGTCGGCGTCGGAGACCAGGTCTTTCCAGGCTTCGACGGCGGCGTCCCAATCCGCGCCTTGCGGGGCGAATGGGCGGCCTTTTACGTATTCGACGGTCTTTTCGTCCGCCGCCACCATGCCCACGCGGGCACCGGCTTCGATGGACATGTTGCAAATGGTCATGCGGCCTTCGATGGACAGGTCGCGAATCGCGCTGCCGGCGAACTCGATGGCATGGCCGTTACCGCCGGCGGTGCCGATCTTGCCGATCACGGCGAGTACGATGTCTTTGGCGGTCACGCCAAATGGCAACTGGCCTTCGACCTTCACCAACATATTCTTCATTTTCTTGGCGACCAGGCACTGGGTGGCGAACACATGTTCCACCTCGGAGGTGCCGATGCCGTGGGCCAGGGCGCCAAAGGCACCGTGAGTCGACGTATGGGAGTCACCGCAGACCACGGTCATGCCCGGCAAGGTGGCGCCCTGCTCCGGGCCGATCACGTGAACGATGCCTTGACGCACGTCATTCATCTTGAATTCGGTAATGCCATATTCGTCGCAGTAGTCGTCGAGGGTCTGCACCTGCAAACGCGACACCTGGTCGGCAATGGCTTCGATGCCGCCTTTGCGCTCTGGCGTGGTGGGCACGTTGTGGTCTGGCGTGGCGATGATGGAGTCGACGCGCCAAGGCTTGCGCCCGGCCAGTCGCAGGCCTTCGAACGCTTGGGGCGAGGTCACTTCATGGATGATGTGACGGTCGATATAGATCAGCGACGAGCCATCGTCGCGCCGTTTCACTTCATGGGAATCCCAAAGCTTGTCGTAAAGCGTTTTGCCGGCCATCAGTCGGTCCTCATCAGCGGTGTTTCTTTATGCCGGGCTTTTCAATAACCCTTTGGCTTGTGAGGCTGATGGTATGGCGCTACATTAAATAACTCAAATTCATATTTTTTATGCTTTGGATTACCAACTGGAATACCACCATGGACCTGGCCAACCTCAATGCCTTTATAGCCATCGCCGAGACCGGCAGCTTCTCCGGCGCCGGCGAGCGTCTGCACCTGACCCAACCGGCCATCAGCAAACGCATCGCCGGCCTGGAGCAACAATTAAAGGTGCGTTTGTTCGACCGCCTGGGCCGTGAAGTCGGCTTGACCGAAGCCGGCCGGGCCTTGCTGCCGCGCGCTTATCAGATCCTCAACGTGCTGGACGATACGCGCCGCGCCCTTACCAACCTGACCGGCGAGGTCAGCGGGCGCCTCACTTTAGCCACCAGTCACCATATCGGCCTGCACCGCCTGCCGCCGATCCTGCGTACCTTTACACGGGAATACCCGAATGTGGCGCTGGATATTCAGTTCCTCGATTCAGAAGTGGCCTACGAAGAAATCCTCCATGGCCGCGCCGAAGTGGCGGTGATCACCCTGGCGCCCGATCCCCACCACCTGGTGCGGGCCACCCCGGTGTGGGACGACCCGCTGGATTTCGTGGTGGCGCCGGAGCATAGCCTGACCAGCAACGGCAAGGTCAGCTTGGCGGACATTGCCGGCCACCCGGCGGTTTTCCCCGGCGGCAACACCTTTACCCACCATATTGTCAGCCGGCTGTTCGAGGCCCAGGGCCTTACGCCAAACATCGCGATGAGCACTAACTATTTGGAAACTATCAAGATGATGGTGTCTATCGGCCTGGCCTGGAGCGTGTTGCCGCGCACGATGCTGGATGAACAGGTGGCAAGTATCGCTTTGCCGGGCATACAGCTCAGTCGCCAGCTAGGCTATATCGTGCACACCGAAAGGACGCTGTCGAATGCTGCGCGGGCTTTCATGAGCCTATTGGATGCACAAGTCGATCTGCCAGGGATTCCGGCATGAACCTGTGCGGCCTCAAGGTCTGAACTGAACCGCGCCTTACGCCCATCGAGCCAAGGCCCTGTGATAATGCGCAACCCCGTCGACTCCTTGCCACCCCTGCCCCGTATTTACGCCCTTGACCCTCAAGAGGCGGAACAAAGCTGGGACAGCGCCCCGCAATTGCTGGCAGCGCTCAATGCTGCCCGGCTGGGCGCGTGGTGCTGGGAAATCGACACCGGCAGAATCAGTTGGTCACGCGGCACCCAGGCGCTGTTTGGCTTTGATCCGCGCCAGCCACTGCCCAAGGACCTGGACTACCTCGACCTGCTCGCGCCACAGGATCGCGCCCGCGTGGTGCGGGCCTTTCACGCGGTTCTGGCCGGCGAGCCGTTCGAGCAGGCCATGCATCACCATATCCAGTGGCCGGACGGCACCCACCACTGGCTGGAAATCAATGGCAGCCTGGCACCTGACAAAGCCGGACGACGGCGCATGATCGGGGTGATCCGCGAGACCACCCGCCAACGCGAGCGGGAGCGCGCCCTCAGCCACTCGGAAAAACGCTTCGCCACGCTGTTTCACCTGTGCCCCAATATGGTCTTGCTGACCCGCCAGTCCGATGGACTGATAAGTGAAGCCAACCAGTATTTCGAGATGCTCTTCGGCTGGCCGGTGGCCGACGCCATCGGCCGCACCACCCTGGACCTGGGCCTGTGGCGCCACCCCGAGCAACGCGCGCAGCTGGTCAAGGCCACCCAGCGCAAGGGCGAGCCCATCACCATGGAGGTGCAATTTTGCGCCAGTAACGGCCAGATCCACGACGGCACGCTCAGCGCACAAAAAGTCGAGCTGGAGGGTGAGGCCTACCTGATCAGTACGTTTCTCGACACCACCGAACGCAAAAACGCCGAGCAAGCCCTCAAGGACAGCCAGGAGCGCCTCGACCTGGCCCTGGACTCGGCGCAACTGGGCACCTGGGACTGGCACATTCCCACCGGCATGCTCTACGGCTCGGCGCGCGCCGCCCAACTGCACGGCCTGCCACCGGAGCCATTCCATGAGTCCTTCGACGCCTTCTTCGAGGGCATGCCCGATGAAGAGCGCGATAGCATGCGCAACGCCTACCGCACCCTGCGCGAAGGCCCGGCCGGCAACTATCAACTGACCTACCGCGTGCCGATGGAAGACGGCAGCTCGCGCTACCTCGAAAGCCGCGCGCGCCTGTACCGCGATGAACACGGTGCGCCGCTGCGCATGGCCGGCACGTTGCTGGATATCACCGACCAGGTGGAGCGTGAACAACGCCTGACGGCCTCCGAAGAAAAATTCGCGAGCCTGTTCCAGGCCAGCCCGGACCCGATCTGCGTCACTTGCCTGGACAGCGGCGCGTTTATCGAAATCAATCCAGCCTTCACCCAGACCTTTGGCTGGACGGCGGCCGAGGTCATCGACAAAAGCGCCGAAGAGATCGGGCTGTGGGACGAGTCGAGCAAGCGCCTGCAGCGTATCGAGCGGGTGATCCGCGAGCAGGCGCTGAGCAATGTGGCCATCGTGGTGCATCACAAGGCTGGCCAGAGCCTGACCTGCATGATTTCCAGCCGCTTGATCAAGGTCGGCGACCAGCCCTGCATCGTCACCACGCTGCGCGATATCACCCAGCAGCAACGCTCGGAGGCAGCACTGAAGGCCAGCGAAGAGAAATTCGCCAAGGCTTTCCATTCCAGCCCCGACGCGATTTCCATCACCGAGCGCGATACCGGCCGCTACGTGGAGGTCAACGACGGCTTTTGCCGCCTGACCGGCTACCGTGCCGATGAAGCCATCGGCCTGACCCTCTACCAGATCGGCATTTGGGCCGATGAAAACCAGCGCGCGGCGCTGCTGGCGGAATTGCAGATCAAAGGCCGTATCCACCATCTGGAGATGCTCTGGCACAACAAACGCGGCGAAGTGCTGGCAGTGGAAGTTTCGGTGGAGCCCATCACACTGAATGAAACGCCCTGCCTGCTGCTGACCGCCCGGGACGTGAGCCTGCTGAAAAACGCCCAGGCGCAGATCCGCCACCTGGCCTACCACGACCCGCTGACCAACCTGCCCAACCGCGCCCTGCTGATGGACCGCCTGAGCCAGCAGATCGCCTTGCTCAAGCGGCATAGCCTGCGCGGCGCATTGCTGTTCCTCGACCTTGACCATTTCAAGCACATCAACGATTCACTCGGCCACCCGGTGGGCGACACGGTGCTGAAGATCGTCACCGCCCGCCTGGAAGCCAGCGTGCGCATGGAGGACACCGTGGCGCGCCTGGGTGGCGATGAGTTCGTGGTACTGCTCAGCGGCCTTGACGGCACGCGCACGGAAGTCAGCGGCCAGGTGCAGGAGCTGGCCGATACCCTGCGCGAATTGCTCTCGGAGCCGATGTTCCTGGACGGGCATCGCTTGCAGGTCACGCCGAGCATTGGCGTGGCGCTGATTCCCGATCACGGTTCAACGCCTGCGGACTTGCTCAAACGGGCCGACATTGCCCTGTACCGCGCCAAGGACTCAGGGCGCAACACCACGCAGATGTTCCACAACAGCATGCAGAAAACCGCCAGCGAACGCCTGCGCATGGAGACCGACCTGCGCCTGGCCCTGTCGCGCAGCGAGTTCAGCGTGCATTACCAGCCCCAGGTCGATGCGCGTGGCAATCGGATCGTCGGTGCCGAGGCCCTGGTGCGCTGGCAGCATCCACAGCTTGGGGCGCAGTCACCGTCTGAATTTATCAAAGTGCTCGAAGACAGTGGCCTGATCCTGGAAGTCGGCACCTGGATCCTGGACGAAGCCTGCGCGGCCTTTCAACAGTTGATCGCGGAAGGCTTGGTGGACCCGCTGAATTTCAGCCTGTGCGTGAACATCAGCCCCCGGCAGTTTCGCCAGAACGACTTCGTTGAGCGGGTGGAACGCAGCCTCAAACAGCACCAACTGCCGTTCAGCCTGCTGAAACTGGAAATCACCGAAGGCATCGTGATCCAGAACCTGGACGACACCATCAGCAAAATGCGCCGCCTGAAAAAGCTCGGCGTGAGCTTTGCGATGGATGACTTCGGCACCGGTTACTCGTCGCTCACCTACCTCAAGCGCTTGCCCGTGGATGCGTTGAAAATCGACCAGTCCTTCGTGCGTGACGCCACCCATGACCCCAACGACGCCGAAATCATACGCGCCATCGTGGCCATGGCCCGCAGCTTGAACCTGGAAGTGATTGCCGAAGGCGTGGAAACCCAGGAGCAACTGGCCTTCCTGCAGGGCCTGGGTTGCCATCTGTACCAAGGGTATCTGCACAGCCGGCCACTGCCCATGATCGGTTTCAGGGAACGCTTGATCGCGGGGGATGGCCGGGGTTAAACCAATTTCAGTGCGACGCCGTCGGCTTGATTCCAGTGCGAGCTATTCAAGTCGCGCTTGGCGCCATACTCATCGAATTTACCCTCTATCACGACAACCGAATGCCCAAAGTTCGCCAGGGTGCCAGGTACGCCTGATGCCAATTCATCCACGCTACTGGTGCGCGTAAAGGCGTACAAGCCGAGGCGGCGTAATGCATCGCCAGGAACCTCGCCGTCGTTCAGCGTTTGCAGGGCGACGTCAAAACTGACGCCGGCGCGAAACTCGTGATTCTCCAACTGTGCCCGCTTGGCGCTCGCTGCATAAAGGAACACGGCATTGTCAATAAGGCCAGCATTCGGACCACGAAAGTGGGCGGCTGCCCGGGCCCTTTCCAGCTCGGCGAAGGTGAGCCGCACCGTGCAGTTATCGCGCATGGTGATGGAGTAGCCTCCCGGCGTTTCGGTGACACGCTTGAAAATACCCAAAGGGTTTTGCCCGTACTTCATCATCGCCGCTTTGATGGCGGACACCGTGACACAGTTACCCTCCATGCCCTGATAGAAACCACTCCAGATATCGTCGGGCTCGACGCCAATGGGCGCAGCCGGGAATCGCGCAGGTTGACCATCTTGCTCGTGGGGTAGGTCTGCGGCGAGCTGGTAGCCGTAGTCTTTACCGACCGCATCTTTCTTGCCGTGGCTATGTTTAACACCCTCCACCACCAACGCCCCCGAAAAACTGGAGGTCTCGGTGACGCCAATACTGTGGGGTTCTTGAAGCTTGGCGGGAGGCACAATCCGCAAAAAGCCGATCAAGCCCATCCCCGTCAAGACCCTGTAGATGCTCTCACCCCGCAGCGTAGCGGACAGCGCTGCATCAAACTGCACGTTGCGGATGAGCTGCTTGCGCTTTGCGTAGGCGGCCAGGATCAGGTTGGCGGCGTTGCGCATTTGCGTGTCAGGGCCTGTAAACCGCGTCGCCTCGGCGGTGCGCTGCAGCTCCTGCGTCGACAACGTCAGCTCAAAACCATCTTTCAGGGTGATGCTGTACCCATTGCCCGTGGCGTTGATCCTTTCGAAGACATCGGACGGCGACCGGCCAAACCTGAGCATCATCATCTTGATGACGGCTGCGTGGCTGCTGAGGTCGAACACCTCACCGAAATGACCCGAGGGGGCAATGAACCCTTGCAACACCTCTGCGACCTGGGGACGGATACCCTTGGCCTGGTCAACCTGGGGCGTGATCCTCACCACAGGCATGGGTACGACAGGGACAGGGGCGGTAGGAGGCTTCGGCGCGCTATGGCTCTGCAGCGTATACATGTAGCTTTGATCGGGTGAACGCCCCCTGCCCGCGCGGTGCGCCTTGCCGGCGTATATCAACGATGAACCCAGGTTATGACTGTGGGCCACCCCCCACCGCCCTTCGCCGACAACCGTGGCAGTAGGCTCGTACTTGAGATGGCCGGATAAGCCCATGCCTTTGAACATGTTTAAGGTTGTCTCACCCTGCAAAGAAGCGGTCAGGACTGACGTAAAACTTGGCAAATCAGCGGCATTGCCACTTCCCAGCTGTTTGCGCTTGATGAATACCGCCAGTGCGAAATGGGCGCTGCCCAGTACTTCGTTGTCGCTGCCGGTAAAACGTGATGCCGCCCCTGCTTGTTGCAGCTCCTGCCGGGAAAGGTGCAGCCTGTAGCCATCTTTCATCGTGACGTCATACCCCCCGCGATTACTGCGCACACTGCTGAACATAGCCTCAGGCTGCTTGCCAAAGGTGTGCATCATCAGTTTGATGACTGCGCTGTGTGAGCTGGCATCGTAATGCTCGCCGAAAGCGCGTTCAGGGGACTCAAAAGCGTGGAAGAGAGACGTTTCTTTCTCCGAGATAGTGGAAAACTGCGACGCCGTGGAAGTCGAGCGCGCAGAGGATCCAGTCGCAAACGTATTCATAGCAATCACTCTTAAAAGCAGTAGTCAGGCGCGCCGTCGATTGAACATACTTAAACCCGTGCAAACAGGCGCCTCTACGTTGCAAAAAAGGCTCCCCCACTGCGCTAGCAATCAGAGAGCCTTAGTTATCACTCAGCGAGTGAAGATAACGGACCGTCGGCCGTTATAGCGCGCGCTGGGAGGCGCCGGGACCATGAGGGGCAGGACCTTCAGCACCGGATGCCAGAGGTGTCAGAGGTGTCATACCGTTGGAAAGCTTGGACTTGTCAGCGGCTTTGGTCTCAATCTTCGGCTCAACAACAGCCACAACGCTTTCATCCGTCTTGTCACCAGCCTTCACCTCAACGAGGGGTGCAGCAGCAGTCTTCACTTCTGCACTTGCCTCATTGCTGGGTGTCGCGTCAGCGCTTAGTTTGGTATCGGTTTTGTTTGCGATAGTGGCCGCCGTATTGGGTCGAACCTCCACTTTTGCTACATCAGTATTCAACTGCGGATTGCGCAACGGACGAGGGCCAGACAAGTCCTCCGAACTCACCCTGACTTGGATACCGGCAGCCAGATTGATATTGAACTGCCTGCCGTTATCAGGCGTCAGGCTCACCTGCGTGCTGCCATCTGGCAGGACCGTGACCTTGGCATCACCCTCGGACCCGATGCTGACTTGGGAAGCGGTTCCGGCACTCGGCTGCGCCGAAACAGTGACGTTGTCTTTCCCGCCAGCCTGCACGCTGACGTTGGCGTCGAGGCTAGTCTGGGTATCTTTCCCAGTACTTGGCTGCGCCGAATCAGTGGCTGTGCCTTTCCCAGCAGCTTGCGCGCTAGCACTGGCACCGAGGTTAGTCTGCGTATCTTTCCCAGTCTTTGGCTGCGCCGAATCAGTGACGTTGTCTTTACCGCCAGCCTGCACGTTAGCACTGGCACCGAGGTTAGTCTGAGTATCTTTCTCAGTATTTGGCTGCGCCGAATCAGTGACTTTGTCTTTCCCGCCAGCCTGCACGCTGACGTTGGCGTCGAGGCTAGTCTGCGTATTTTTCTCAGTCTTTGGCTGCGCCGAATCAGTGATTTTGTCTTTCCCGCCAGCCTGCACGCTGACGTTGGCGTCGAGGCTAGTCTGCGTATCTTTCTCAGTCTTTGGCTGCGCCGAATCAGTGATTTTGTCTTTCCCGCCAGCCTGCACGCTGACATCGGCGTCGATATTAGTCTGCGTATCTTTCCCAGCGCTTGTTTGCGCCGAATCAGCGCGCTTGTCTGTCCTGAAACCCTGCACTCTCAGGCCTGCGCCGAGGTCAGCCTGCGTACCTTTGCCTGCCGTCGGTAGCGTCGCCTCAGTGCCTTTGCCATTCACACTTACCTGAATGCTACCGTCGGTGCCAAGTTTCACCTGCGTACCTTTATCAGCACTCGGCGCCGACTCAGTGCCTTTGCCATTCACACCCAGCTGAATGCTACCGTCAGTGCCAAGTTTTACATGTGTACCATTATCAGCATTCGGCGCCGACTCTGTGCCTTTTGCTTTCGCGGCTATATGCACGCTACCGCCAGTGCTAGCCCTCACCTGCGTATCGCCAGCTGGGAGCACCGTGGTCGTATCGGCTGGTAACTTTGCGTTAAACCCCCTGCCTGATAACAAACTGCGCATTGCCTTGAAGACGAGCTCAAACATCTCAAATAACTTTTCCAACGCATCGGAGTTGACCGTTACTTCCTTCCCAATCACTTGGGTGGTGTCGTTGCGCGGTAACGTGCTGTTTTTCGAACCCAGCTCTGCGCGAGAGGTATTGTTTTTTTCTATATCCTTCAACGTTTCAGTCGCGGATTGGTCTGCCGCGTGAAGTTCTGGCTTAAAACCTTGGAAATTGTTCGCCGATATATTGGACATGTACTTTTCTCACTCTTTGTGTGGTGCCACCCGTCAACAACCCATTAAACCTGGCAGCGATAAATTAGAACTGGAAATAATCATCATCACTTCGCAGTCCCACGATTGGTGGGGCGCGGCGCTATCGAGTTCCAAAAATCCTTATTCATATAAGGAAACCAAAATGAAAAATCAGACTTTACCCCATGACTACTTACGAAACTCTACAGCCCGCACCCATTAACCAACCCCACCACAGAGACATAAGGTAATAAGGCGCCCCACCGTATAAATAATGCAATCATTAAATCAAACCAGTCACGCCAACTTATGTTAGTCCGCCCCCACGCACACACAGATAACAAAACAACCTGCAAAACAAACAAACCCAATGTGGCAATAAAATAAAAACATACACCTCACACTGTTACCCGCCCTAAAAACAACAATAAACACCCACCTTCTAGCACCCCACGCTCAAGAAGATCACGCTTAAACGCGCCCAAAAAAAAGGGCGCCAATGGCGCCCCTTTCAAGCTGCTTGTAACGTTTATAAATGCGAACTTAATCTTTCAGAACAGGCGCCATCCCGAGCAGCAACGCCACCTTGTCCAGTTCGGTCTCGCGGCGCATCGCATTGAACAACTCCACCGCCTCCGGGTAGTTACGCGTCAACATAGCCAGCCATTGCTTCAAACGCCCCGGCGCTTGACGCTCGGTCAACTGCGCCACCGACTGGGTCCAGAAGTCCTGGAGCATGGGCTGCATCTGCGCCCAGGTCATCTCGACCACTTCTTCACCGGCCCGCGCCGCTGCGATCTGCCGAGCCAGGTCCGGGCGGGCAACCAGGCCACGGCCGAGCATGATGTCTTCGGCACCACTGACTTCGCGGCAACGCTTCCAGTCTTCAACACTCCAGATATCACCGTTGGCGAACACCGGCACCTTGACCACGTCTTGTACCCGCGGGATCCACTCCCAATGGGCTGGCGGCTTGTAACCATCGGTTTTGGTACGCGCATGCACCACGATATGGGCTGCGCCGCCTTCAGCCAGCGCCGTGGCGCAGACCAGTGCGCCGTCCGGGCTGTCGAAACCCAGGCGCATCTTGGCAGTGACCGGGATGTGGGCCGGTACGGCGCGGCGAACGTGTTCAACAATTTGATTGAGCAGCTCCGGCTCCTTGAGCAACACCGCGCCGCCACGGGACTTGTTGACGGTCTTGGCCGGGCAGCCGAAGTTGAGGTCGATGACTTGCGAACCCAGCTCACACGCCAGGGCGGCGTTTTCCGCCAGGCACACTGGGTCGGAGCCGAGCAATTGCACGCGCAGCGGCACGCCGGCAGCAGTGTGGGCACCGTGCAGCAGTTCCGGGGCGAGCTTGTGGAAATACGCCGGGGTGAGCAGGCGGTCGTTGACGCGGATGAACTCGGTCACGCACCAGTCAATACCGCCAACACGGGTCAGCACGTCCCGCAGGATGTTGTCGACCAACCCCTCCATGGGCGCCAAAGCAATTTGCATGGAAAACACTCAACAAAAATCGTGGCGCAGTTTACTGGGTTTCCCACAGCAACCGTTAACCCCCTGTCAGGGCGGGGCCATAACCGTCGAGGAATTCGGCAGGCATGCGCTTGGGCTTGCCGGTGGACAGTTCGATGCAGACAAACGTGGTTTGTGCACGCAGCAAGGTGACACCGTCGCGGGGCCGGACCAGTTGAAAGCGCCGGGTCATCTTCAGGCGTTGGTCCCAGTCGACGATCCAGGTGGCCAGTTGCAGCTCGTCGCCCTCATAGCCTGCGGCCAGGTAGTCGATCTCATGGCGCACCACGGCCATGGCGCGGTCCAGGCGGCGATATTCGGTCAGGTCCAGCCCGAGGCGCTGGGAGTGGCGCCAGGCGCAGCGCTCCAGCCAGGACACGTATACCGCGTTGTTGGCGTGCCCCAGGCCGTCGATGTCTTCAGGGGCGACCTGCAGATCGATGATAAACGGCGTTGCCAAATCCCAGCCCATGCCTTGCTCCCAGTCGATTAATGTCGGCGGGGAGAGTGTATCAGGCGGTTTGCCGCGCCTGTAAACGAGCGCCAGCCAGCAACGCCAGCACACCGTCGATCAGGCGCGGATCGGCCAGTACTTTCTGGTGCCCGCCCTGCTCCAGGCGTAACAGGCGGCTGTCGAACCAGGCTTCGTGAATGGCTTGAGACGCCTTGACCGGGACGAAGGTATCGTCTTCGGCGTGCACGATCAGGCCGGGGATATTCATCTGGTAGTGGGCCACGTCCAAGTGCTTGAGCGGCATGCCGAAGGTCAGCTCGACCTCCTGGATAAACGCCGAACGCGCCCGCGCTGGCAAACCCACCATCCGGGTGAAGCCGCGCAGCACATCCAGGAATCGCGACGGAGCGGCGATACTCACCAACGCCTCGGTACGCAGCCCCAACTGCACCGCCAGCATCGCACTGGCGCCACCCATGGAGTGACCGATTACGGCATGCAGCGGCGGCAACTCGGCGGCGGCTTCAAGCATGGCGCGGGCAAACAGCAGCACATGGGCCTCACGCCCCGGCGAGCGGCCGTGGGCAGGACCGTCCAGGGCAATCACCGAGTAACCGTTGTCGACTAACGCCGTGATCAGGCTGGCAAACTGTGTGGGCCGACCTTCCCAACCGTGCATCAACAACACCGCCGGCCCCTGGCCCCAACGCAGCGCAGACAAACCGAAGCGCAAGGTGATGCGCTCCGATTGCGCCAGCAGCGGCAGCTCCCAATCACGTGGCGGCAGGTCGCGTGGCGTCATGAAGGCGCGACGCATGCGGTTGGCGACCGTTTGCGGTGCCAGGTGCCCCAGCGTGCCGTTGAAGCGACGAATCCAGGTTAGCGTGCCCATCATGCAGCCCTCTTCTAGCGTACAGCCGACTTGGCGGCGCGCAGCACACGGTCAGACAACTCACCTGGTCCCAAGGCGCGGGCCAGGGCCAGGCCACCGATCATCAGCGCCATGTCAGCCAAGGCTTTATCGGTGTCCTCGGGGCTGGCAGCCAACTGGGCGGCCATCAGCTCACAGTGCTCGTTCAACGCCTGGCGGAACTCATCTGGCAGGCGGCTCATTTCGCCTACGGTCGCCGGGATCGGGCAGGCCTGGGCGGTGGAGTCACGGTGCTTGCGCGACAAGTAGAACGCCGCCACCAGGGCCCTGCGCTCTTCTCCGGTCAAGGTTGAGTCCATGTCGTCAATCGACGCACGACGCTTGGCCAGCAGCTGAGTGAAGGCCTCCAGCATCAGCGCGTCCTTGCTTTCAAAGTGCGCGTAGAAACCACCGACGGTCAGCCCCGCCGCGCCCATGACTTCACCCACACTCGGTTCGGCCGGGCCACGCTGGATCAACGCGGCGCTGGCAGCCTGCAAAATGCGTTCGCGGGTTTGCGCTTTTTTATCGCTCATCATTGCCTCCGATGTTCATGGGTTGAATATTATTACCATAATAATATTTGGCAAGCGACAGGCATGACCGCTGGTCAGAAGAAAAACGAGGGAGGGAAAAGAATTGGCCAAACGCCAGACAAACAAAAGGGCCATTCAATAATTGAATGACCCTTAAAAATCCCGCAGAGCGGGTAATCGTGGCGTCCCCTAGGGGACTCGAACCCCTGTTACCGCCGTGAAAGGGCGGTGTCCTAGGCCACTAGACGAAGGGGACACAAACCTTCTATACACTGATCAGCGCTGAGGACTGATCGATTCAAGGACGGTGTGGCCAGACCTTGAACCTGTAAATTGGTGGAGCTAAACGGGATCGAACCGTTGACCTCTTGCATGCCATGCAAGCGCTCTCCCAGCTGAGCTATAGCCCCGGATTTTTCGTCTCGCGACGCAGCAGACCTTTCGAGCTGCTTGTTGAAACTGGCGTCCCCTAGGGGACTCGAACCCCTGTTACCGCCGTGAAAGGGCGGTGTCCTAGGCCACTAGACGAAGGGGACAAAACCTTCTGTACAACTGATCAGGGCTGAGACCTGATCGATTCAAGGACGGTGTGGCCAGACCTTGAACCTGTAAATTGGTGGAGCTAAACGGGATCGAACCGTTGACCTCTTGCATGCCATGCAAGCGCTCTCCCAGCTGAGCTATAGCCCCTCATCGGTGAGGACGGGGCGAATCTTAATGGCGGTTTGGAAGTGTGTCAAATTTATTTTCAACAATTTCCAAAATTTTTTGCCGGGATAACAATCACTTACCGGCGAAACCCCGGAAAACCGGGGTTTCGCCGTTTCAACCACGTGCTTAGGCGATGGCGCCCAGCAGCTTTTCCCACTCTTTGTTTTCTTTCTTCGACACACCACCAAGCAAATCAAGGGCTTGGCGCAGACGGAAACGCGTCAGGTCCGGGCCGAGAATTTCCATCGCATCGAGCACCGACACCGAACTGGCCTGCCCGGTGATCGCGGCAAACATCAGTGGCATGGCATCGCGCAGTTTCAATTCCAGAGACTCCACCACTGCCTGGATCGTCGCGGTGATCGCATCCTTCTCCCACTGGCGCAGGCTTTCCAGCTTCCACAGGATCAACTGCATCAGCTGGCGAACCTGGTCACCCGAGAGCTTCTTGGATTCGAACAGCTTGGGATCCGGGTTAACGCCCCCGGCAAAGAAGAAACTGGCCAGCGGCGCGACCTGGCTGAACGTCTCCACCCTGCCCTGCACCAGCGGCGCGATCTTCATCATGTACTCAGGGTTCAGCGCCCACTGCTGCACGCGGCTGGCAAACTCTTCTACCGGCAGGTCACGCAGCCACTGGCCGTTGAGCCACGACAGCTTCTCGATGTCGAAGATCGGCCCGCCCAGGGACACGCGGGACAGGTCGAAGTTGTCGACCATTTCCTGCAGCGAGAACTTCTCGCGCTCGTCCGGCATCGACCAGCCCATGCGGCCCAGGTAATTGAGCATCGCCTCAGGCATGAAGCCCATGCGCTCGTAGAACGTCACCGAAGTCGGGTTCTTGCGCTTGGACAGCTTGCTCTTGTCCGGGTTACGCAGCAGCGGCATGTAGCACAGCTGCGGTTGTTCCCAGCCGAAGTACTCGTAGAGCAGGATCAACTTCGGCGCCGACGGCAGCCATTCTTCGCCGCGCAGCACGTGGGTGATGCCCATCAGGTGGTCGTCGACCACGTTGGCCAGGAAGTACGTCGGCAGGCCGTCGGTCTTCATCAGCACCTGCATGTCCATGCGGTCCCACGGGATCTCGACGTCACCGCGCAGCATGTCCGGCACCACGCACACGCCTTCGCTTGGCACTTTCATGCGGATTACATGCGGCTCGCCAGCGGCCAGGCGACGGGCGACTTCCTCTTTCGACAGCAGCAACGCGCGGCCATCGTAGCGCGGGGTTTCGCCACGGGCCTGTTGCTCGGCGCGCATCTGGTCCAGCTCTTCTGCGGTGCAGAAACAAGGGAACGCGTGGCCCATGTCGACCAGCTGCTGGGTGTACTGCTTGTAGATGTCGCTGCGCTCGCTCTGGCGATACGGGCCGTGCGGGCCGCCGACGTCCGGGCCTTCCGCCCAGGTAATGCCCAACCAGCGCAGGGCATCGAAAATCTGCTGTTCCGACTCACGGGTGGAGCGCAGTTGGTCGGTGTCTTCGATCCGCAGGATGAATTCACCGCCGTGCTGCTTGGCAAAGCAGTAGTTGAACAAGGCGATGTAAGCAGTGCCGACGTGGGGATCCCCAGTAGGCGATGGCGCGATGCGCGTGCGGACGGTGGTCATGGCAGGTCTCGAATGGGCGATATAACTGAAAATTGAAACAAGGGGCGAATGGTAACACCAGCTTGGGTGATTCTGGCAGACCGAGGTGCCTGCATTCGCGAGCAAGCCTGCTCCCATCCTTGACCGATTTCCGACATGAGAATGCGGTCAACAGTGGGAGCGGGCTTGCTCGCGAAGAGGCCATCACCACCCCTGCAAGATCAAACAGCCAGCAACCGCTCGCGCAACTTGCCAATCTCATCCCGCGTCTGCGCCGCAGCCTCAAACTCCAGGTCTCGCGCCAACTGGTACATCTTCTCTTCCAACTGGCGGATACGCTTGGTGATCTCACTCGGCGAGCGCAGTTCGTTTTCGTACTTGGCGCTTTCCTCGGCGGCCTTGGCCATGCCCTTACGCTTCTTGCTGCGCGAGCCCGGCACGGTGGCGCCTTCCATGATGTCGGCAACATCCTTGAACACGCCTTTCGGGGTGATGCCATTTTCCAGGTTGAACGCGATCTGCTTGTCGCGACGGCGCTGGGTTTCGCCAATCGCACGCTCCATGGAGCCGGTGATGCGGTCTGCGTAAAGAATCGCCCGGCCATTGAGGTTCCGCGCAGCACGGCCAATGGTCTGGATCAGCGAACGCTCGGAGCGCAGGAAGCCCTCCTTGTCCGCATCGAGGATCGCCACCAGCGACACTTCCGGCATGTCCAGGCCTTCGCGCAGCAGGTTGATCCCCACCAGCACATCAAAGGTGCCCAGGCGCAGGTCGCGGATGATCTCCACACGCTCCACAGTGTCGATGTCCGAGTGCAGGTAGCGCACGCGCACGCCGTGGTCGGCCAGGTAGTCGGTCAAGTCTTCGGACATGCGCTTGGTCAGCGTGGTCACCAGCACACGCTCTTCCAGGGCCACGCGCTTGGTGATCTCCGAAAGCAGGTCGTCGACCTGGGTCAGCGCCGGGCGGATTTCGATTTCCGGGTCGACCAGGCCAGTCGGGCGCACCAGCTGCTCGATCACGCGACCGGCATGCTCGGCCTCATAGTTGCCCGGCGTGGCAGAGACAAAAATGGTCTGCGGGCTGATGGCTTCCCACTCATCAAAGCGCATCGGCCGGTTATCCAGCGCCGACGGCAGGCGGAAGCCGTATTCCACCAGGGTTTCCTTACGCGAACGGTCACCCTTATACATCGCGCCCACTTGCGGCACGCTGACGTGGGATTCGTCGATCACCAGCAACGCGTCCGGCGGCAGGTAATCGTAGAGGGTCGGCGGCGGCGCGCCGGACTCACGGCCCGACAGGTAGCGCGAGTAGTTTTCGATACCGTTGCAGTACCCCAGCTCCAGGATCATCTCCAAGTCAAAGCGGGTGCGCTGCTCCAGACGCTGGGCTTCCACCAGCTTGTTATTGGAACGCAGGTACTCCAGGCGCTCGGCCAACTCGGTCTTGATGCCCTCGATGGCGCCCATCAGGGTTTCACGCGGGGTCACGTAGTGGCTTTTCGGATAGAAGGTGAAGCGCGGCAGTTTGCGGATCACCTCGCCGGTCAGCGGGTCGAAGGCCGACAGGCTCTCGACTTCATCGTCGAACAGCTCGATGCGGATCGCTTCCAGGTCCGATTCCGCCGGGTAAATGTCGATGACATCGCCGCGCACGCGGAAGGTGGCGCGGGCAAAGTCCATGTCGTTGCGGGTGTACTGCAGGCTGGTCAGCCGGCGCAGCAGCTCGCGCTGGTCGAGTTTGTCGCCGCGGTCGACGTGCAGCACCATCTTCAGATAGGTTTCCGGGCTGCCCAGGCCGTAGATGCACGACACCGTGGTGACGATGATCGCGTCCTTGCGCTCCAGCAGCGCCTTGGTCGCCGACAGCCGCATCTGCTCGATATGGTCGTTGATCGACGCATCCTTCTCGATAAAGGTATCGGAGGACGGCACGTAGGCTTCGGGCTGGTAGTAGTCGTAGTAGGAAACGAAGTACTCCACCGCATTGTTCGGGAAGAACGCCTTGAACTCGCCATAGAGCTGCGCGGCCAGGGTCTTGTTCGGCGCCAGCACCAGGGTAGGACGATTGATCTGCGCGATCACGTTGGCGATGCTGAAGGTCTTGCCTGAACCGGTCACCCCAAGCAGCGTCTGGTGGGCCAGGCCGGCTTCGATGCCCTCGACCATCTGGCGAATCGCTTCTGGCTGATCGCCAGCGGGTTCAAAGCGGGTGACGAGTTGGAAATCCGACATAACGTACCTCGTGTAATCACCCCCAGACTGTAAACCCGTCGAGGACGAAATAGACCACCACCCGCGAAGATTCAAAGCGGGCCGTAGGAAAAAACCATGATAGCCATAGAAGTGGTGGCGAATGTGACGGGTTTCAAGGCAATCGTCCTACCTGCCGTCGCGGACCAATGTTGCAATAAGACTAACGGTCGGCAAATAAACCGAAAAACTTGGCCGAAAAGCCATTTCGGCTGTCGCCCTTGACGGTGATGGCCTCTATACTAGCTCCCCGTTTGTGCACCGCTCTAGTGCATTCGGCTGGAGCGCGACACGTCCCTCCATTCCCCCATAGAGCTGCCGCAAAAATGAGCCTGTTCTCCGCTGTCGAAATGGCACCACGCGATCCTATCCTGGGCCTCAACGAAGCATTCAACGCCGACACACGAACCACCAAGGTCAACCTTGGCGTGGGCGTTTACTGCAACGAGGAGGGGAAGATTCCACTCTTGCGTGCCGTTGCCGAAGCGGAAGCCATTCGCGTGGCGCAACACGCCGCCCGTGGCTACTTGCCGATCGACGGCATCGCAGCCTACGACAAGGCTGTGCAGACGCTGCTGTTCGGTGAGACCTCGCCCCTGCTGGCAGCCGGCCGTGTCGTCACCGTGCAAGCGGTGGGCGGCACCGGCGCCCTGAAGCTGGGCGCAGACTTCCTCAAGCAACTGCTGCCAAATGCCGTCGTTGCCATCAGCGACCCGAGCTGGGAAAACCACCGCGCCCTGTTCGAAACCGCCGGCTTCCCGGTGCAGAACTACCGCTACTACGACGCCGCCACCCACGACGTGAACCGTGCCGGCCTGCTCGAAGACCTCAACGCCCTGCCGCCACAGTCCATCGTGGTGCTGCACGCCTGCTGCCACAACCCGACCGGTGTCGACCTGAGCCCGGCCGACTGGCAGAACGTGCTGGACGTGGTCAAGGCCAAGAACCTGGTGCCGTTCCTCGACATGGCCTACCAGGGCTTTGGCGACGGCATCCACGAAGACGCCGCCGCAGTGCGCCTGTTCGCTGAGTCGGGCCTGACCTTCTTTGTGTCCAGCTCGTTCTCCAAGTCGTTCTCCCTGTACGGCGAGCGTGTGGGCGCACTGTCCATCGTCGGCGAGTCCAAGGAAGAAAGCGCGCGCATCCTGTCCCAGGTCAAGCGCGTGATCCGCACCAACTATTCCAACCCGCCGACCCACGGCGCGGCCATCGTTGCTGCCGTGCTGAACAACCCTGAGCTGCGTGCCCAGTGGGAAGCCGAACTGGCTGAAATGCGCCTGCGCATCCGTGGCATGCGCGAGCAGATGGTGGCCGAACTGGCCAAGGCTGCTCCGGGCCACGACTTCAGCTTCGTCGGTCGCCAGCGCGGGATGTTCTCCTACTCCGGCCTGACCGTTGAGCAAGTCACCCGCTTGCGCAGCGAGTTTGGCATCTACGCGCTGGATACCGGGCGTATCTGCGTGGCGGCGTTGAACCAGTCGAACATTGGTGCGGTGACCAAGGCGATTGTTCAGGTGCTGTAAGCCTTGAGCAGGTGACGAGGGGGGGAAGCCATTCATGGGCTTCCCCTTTTTTGTTAGGGACCACTGAACCTGTGGTGAGCGAGCTTGCAAAAAATTCACTGGGCGTAACGCGCAACCCCTAGACTGAACCCTGACTGCCCCTTTGCTGTGAGAGCCTTATGAGAAACGACGACCTGGACCTGCGTGCCGACCGCGACGAGCTGGACCACTTCACCCCACGCGCACCGCAAGCCAAGCGCCAGAAGAGCCTGGTGCTGCAAGTCGCCCTGGGCGTGTTTCTGGGCGGCCTGGCCTTGTGGCTGGTGCAACTGGGCGCGACGGCAATCATGGCAAAATTGGCCATGGGTACCCTGCAATTCGGCGGCTGACACCCCCGCTTACTGGCTGACACTCCCTACAGTGGGGGGACGCGCTCCTCCAGCAATGTCACAAAGCTGTTCAAGCTCTGCGACACCGTCCCCCGCCGCCAGATCAGCCAGGTGTTCAATATCCGGAAGTTGTCCGCCAGCGGCCACACACTCACCGCCGCGAATCCAGGCATGTTCTCCAGCATGCTGCGCGGCATCAGCGCCAGCCCCGCCCCGGCGCTGACACAGGCGAGCATGCCGTGGTAGGACTCTATCTCGAAGATCTTGCCCGGTGCCGCGCCGTCCTGTGAGAACCAGCGCTCAAAGTGATGCCGGTACGAACAGTTGGAGCGAAAGGTGTAGATATTTTCGCCATTCACGTCCTGGCCGCGTTTGATCGGCGCGTGGTGCAGCGGCGCAATCACCACCATCTCCTCTTCAAACACCGCCACGCCTTCCAGGGTGGAATGCAGCACCGGCCCGTCGACAAACGCCGCCGTCAGCCGCCCCGACAGCACACCTTCGATCATGGTGCCCGAGGGGCCGGTGCTCAGGTCCAGCTCAACCTTGGTGTGCTTCTGGTTGTACGCCGCCAGCAGCGCCGGGATGCGCACCGCTGCGGTACTTTCCAGCGAGCCAAGGGCAAACGCGCCTTGGGGCTCCTCCCCCGCCACGGTCGCGCGGGCTTCCTGCACCAGGTCGAGGATGCGCCGCGCATAACCGAGGAAATTCCACCCCGCCGGTGACAGGCGCAAGCGGCTTTTCTCGCGGATGAACAATTCCACGCCCAGGTCCTGCTCCAGTTGCTTGATACGCGTGGTCAGGTTCGACGACACGCGATGAATCAACTGCGCGGCGGCGCTGATGCTGCCTTGCTCGGCAACGGCCTTGAAGATTTCCAGCTGCACCAGGTCCAAGTCATTCTCCAATCGTGAATGTATTGCTTAATATTATTCAGTTTCCAGAAAAGAGCCAGCCCCGTACGCTGAACCCAACTTAATCATTCAGCAGGACGGTGCCATGAACGCGACCACCCACGCTCTCTCGATCAACCCCGCCAACGGCGAAACGGTCGGCAGCTATCCCTACGACACCGAGCAGCAACTGGACGCCGCCCTCGACCGTGCCACTCGCGCCTTCCGCGCCTGGCGCCGCCAGCCGGTGAGCCAGCGCGCCGAGTTGCTGCTGAGCCTGGCCAGTGCCCTGCGTGAGCAAGCCGAAGACATGGCGCAGATGATCACCCTGGAAATGGGCAAACCCATCGCCCAGGCCCGTGCCGAAATCGAAAAATGCGCACAGCTCAGCGAATGGTACGCCGCCCACGGCCCGGCCATGCTCGCCCCGGAACCGACGCTGGTGGACAACGGCAGCGCCCAGATCGAGTACCGCCCGCTGGGCCCGATCTTCGCGGTGATGCCGTGGAATTTCCCGGTGTGGCAAGTACTGCGCGGCGCCGTGCCGACCATGCTGGCCGGCAACACCTATGTGCTCAAACACGCACCGAACGTCATGGGCAGCGCGTACCTGATCCAGCAGGCCTTCCACAAAGCCGGGTTCGCCGAGGGCCTGTTTGAAGTGGTCAACGTCACCAACGACGGCGTATCCAAAGCCATCGCCGACCCACGCATCGCCGCCGTCACCCTCACCGGCAGCGTACGTGCCGGTATCGCCATCGGCTCCCAGGCCGGCGCCGCGCTGAAAAAATGCGTGCTGGAACTGGGCGGCTCCGATCCCTTCATCGTGCTCAACGACGCCGACCTCGACGCCGCCGTGCAAGCCGCGCTGATCGGCCGCTTCCAGAACAGCGGCCAGGTCTGCGCCGCCGCCAAACGCCTGATCATCGAAGCGGGTGTGGTCGAAGCCTTCACCGCTAAATTCCTGGAGGCCAGCCGTGCGATGGTGATGGGCGACCCGACGTCAGCCGCCACCTACATCGGCCCGATGGCCCGCTTCGACCTGCGCGACGAGCTGCACGGCCAGGTCCAGGCCACCCTGGAAGAAGGTGCCACCCTGCTGCTCGGCGGCAACAAAGTACCCGGCGCCGGCAACTACTATGCGCCGACCGTGCTGGCCAACGTCACCGACCAGATGACCTCGTTCAAACAGGAACTGTTCGGGCCCGTCGCCTCGATCATCACCGCCCGCGACGCCGACCACGCCGTGGCCCTGGCGAATGACAGCGAGTTCGGCCTCACCGCCAGCATTTTCACCACCGACCCGGCAAAGGCGCGCGATATCGCCAACCAGCTGGAAACCGGCGGCATCTTCGTCAATGCCTTCAGCGTCTCCGACCCTCGGGTGGCGTTTGGCGGGATCAAGAAGAGCGGTTTCGGGCGTGAGTTGTCGCACTTCGGCGTGCGGGAGTTCTGCAACGCACAGACGGTGTGGCTGGATCGCAAGTAAGACGCTTCGGCGGCGCGGGCACGGGTCGTGGCTATCAACCACTCAGCCCCGCCGCCAAGGCTTCCAGTACCACACTGACCTTGGGCAACGCCTGGCGATTCTTGACCCAGGCCAGCCTGATCGCAGCCCCTTCAGTGGCCAACTGCGGCAACACCTCAACCAGCTTGCCCTCCTCCAGCGATGGCCGGACCACCCACGACGGCAGTTGCACGATCCCACAACCGGCCAACGCAGCCTGCATCAAGCCATCGCCATTGCCGATCACCAGGTGCGGCGACATCTGCCAACGCCGCGGAGTGCCCGGTTCACAGGCAAAGTCCCAGGGGCTGATGCGTCCGTCCACCCAGCCGTAGGCGATGCACTGATGCTGCTCAAGTGCCTGTTCGGATGTCGGCACGCCATGGTTCGCCAAATAGGCCGGCGAGGCGCACAGGGTGTGCCATTCACGCGCAAGCACACGCTGCTCCACCGTTTCCGGCCAGACATCCGCACCACCGATGCGCACCACCACATCCACGCCCTCTTTGAATGGATCCACTAACCCGTCACTGAAGGAAATGTGCGGCACCAAGGACGGAAATGCCTGCAGCAAAGGCAGCAGCATCGGCAACACGCGGACGCGCCCGAACACACTGGGCAGGTCAATGCGCACACGTCCGCGCGGTTCACTTTGCTCGGCGCGCAGCGACAGCTCGGCGTCCTCCAGGTCAGCCAGCACGCCCGTGCAGGTACGGTAAAACGCCACGCCGGCCTCGGTGAGGGACAAGCGCCGTGTCGTGCGCAGGAACAGCCGAGCGCCCAGGCGTTTTTCCAGCCGCGCGATGCTTTTACTGATGGCCGACGCCGTCAGGTTCATCTTCTCGGCAGCGGCGGTAAAGCTGCCGTAGTCTGCGACACACACAAACACATCGATACCTTTCAAGCGTTCGGAAGAAAACATGGACGTCCTGTATTCGTGAATTCAGTTCAGGCAACTTGGTAAAAAGCATCCTAAATCAGAATTCAACTCAACAGTAAGCTATGCCCGACAAACGCTGACACTGAGGCCCGGATGCTGACCACGCTGAAAAACTACCCCCTGACCGTCAACCTGCTGCTAGGTGCGTCACTGGTGTTGACGCTCGCCAGGGCGATCACCTTGCCCTACCTGGTGATCTACCTGTCGGGCGAGTTCGGCTTGGGCGTGGCCGACATCGGCCTGGTGATCGGCAGCTCGCTGATCATCGGCTCCGTGATGAGCCTGTATGGCGGTTACCTGGTGGACAGCCTGCCCGGTTATCGTTTGCTCCTGGGCTGTTGCGCAGTTTTCACCGTGGGCTTTCTGGGCGCGTTTATCGCGGGAGAACTGTGGGTGTTCTTCACCTGCCTGGTCGCGATCAACCTGGCGTATGCCGTGATCGACATTGCGGTCAAATCCGGATTTGGCCGGCTACTGCCCGTTGATGCGCGCAGCGAAGCGTTTTCGATCAAATACACCCTGACCAATATCGGCTATGCCGTCGGCCCCTTTCTCGGTGCAGGGCTGGCCACGCTCGCTATCAGCCTGCCCTTCCTGGCGTCGGCGGTACTTGGGGCCGGGTTCTTTACGGTGTATTGCGTGTGGGGCGACAGGCACTGGGTGCCGCCCCCTGCCAGCCAGCATGGCGCGGCGTTCCTGGCGGTCGGCAAACGACTGCTGCGGGACTACCGCTTGGTGTGCTTTACCTTGGGCGGGATGCTCAGCGCAGTGGTGTTTGGCCAGTTCACCGCTTACCTCTCGCAATACCTGGTCGTCACCACCACGGCCGAGGCGGCGTACCGGATTATCAGCAGCGTGGTGGCCACCAACGCGCTGATGGTGATCAGCCTGCAATACATGATCGGCAAGCGCATCACCCATCAACACCTGCACCTGTGGCTTGCTGGTGGGCTGGGCATGTTTATCGCCGGGCTGGCGGGGTTCGGCTTGTCCACCTCACTGATGTGCTGGGTGCTGTCCATGGCGATCTTCACCTTGGGAGAGATCATCGTGTTCCCTGCCGAGTACATGTTCATCGACATCATCGCGCCCGAGCCTCTGCGGGGCATGTACTACGGCGCGCAAAACCTCGGCAACGTCGGCGCAGCCCTAGGGCCGGTGCTGTGCGGGATGGTGCTGGCGACACAGCCCGCCCACGCCATGTTCTACATGCTGGCGCTGTTTGTGGTCGCGGGCGGGTTGCTCTACAGCCTGGGCGCGTGCCTGGCAGGCAGGGTTAAAGCTGCCACCTGAACATCAGCAGCGCACATGCCGACGCACACACTGCACCAGCCCGTCCAGCGCCTGCGACTTCACCGGCGCCAGCACGCAGACCGTGTGCTCGCGCTGAGCCTCCTTCACCGTCAGGGTGTAATGCACCTGGCCCGGATTACCGGTGGCAGGTGCATTGCTTTGCGGCAATTGAAAGAAGTCGCAGGCCTCGACAAGCCGCCGCAACTCCTGCTGGTCCTGCTCCGGCAGCGCGTCCAGTTCCACCGTCTGTGGCTTGGCCAGGCCCGGAAAGAACCCAGGCCCGCCATTTTCCTTGATTGAAATTTGCATGGTTGTTCCTCGCGTCAGACAGCAATGCCGACCGCCTTCCAACCGTCCTTGACCGCTTTCTGTTCATCCTTGTTTGCGCCGTAGAGTCGGCCCGCAACATCGTAAGTGATACGCGCAAAGCGCAGGAAGCCGGAGTTGGGCCGCAGCCGCGCATCGCGCAGCGCGTCATACCAGATGCGCCCGGCGCGCTCCCAGGCAAACCCGCCCAGCGCTGTCGCCACCTGGTAGAACGCATGGTTGGGAATGCCGGAATTGATATGCACCCCGCCGTTATCCTCGTAGGTTTGCACAAAATCATCCATGTGCCCGGGCTGCGGGTCCTTGCCCAGCAGTTTGTCGTCAAACGCGGTGCCGGGGGCTTTCATTGAACGTAGGGCGGTGCCTTTGATCTTCTTGGTGAACAGCCCTTTGCCGATCAGCCAATCGGCGTCTTCCGCGCTTTGCTTCAACGCGTATTGCTTGATCAGCGAACCGAACACGTCCGACAGCGACTCGTTCAACGCCCCGGACTGGTTGAAATACATCAGCTTGGCCTCGTCTTCGGTGACGCCATGGGCCAACTCATGGCCAATCACGTCGAGGGCCACCGTGAAGCGGTTGAACAACTGCGCGTCTCCATCCCCGAACACCATCTGGGTCGAGTTCCAGAACGCGTTGTTGTAGTTCTGGCCAAAATGCACGGTGGCGTCCAATGCCATGCCGGCATCGTCGATGGAGTTGCGGTCAAAGACCTCGTCGAAAAAATCGAAGGTGGCGCCCAAGCCATCATAGGCCTCGTCCACCGCCGCATCACCGCTGGCAGGCTGCCCTTCGCCACGGATCAGCGTGCCGGGCAGGCTATCGGTACCTGCGGCGCTGTAGATCGAGCGACGCTTGCCGGCGCCCATGGCCAGGGCCATGCGCGCCGGGCCTTGGGCCGGTACGGCGACCATACGCAAAGAGCGGAACGTGCTGTCCTTGGCGCGGGTGCGCAGCGCGACCTCCCGTTGCGCCTTGTCGCCGTTGCGCGCGATCTGGTCGAGCATATAGGGCGGGATGAGGCAGAAAATCGGATTGCGATGCTGCTGACGAACACACATTGGCTGGCTCCATTTGGCATGTGACAACGTCCGAGTAATCGATTCAGGATAGACCCAGGGGGCTAACGCGCATCATCAATTGTCATTAACGTATGTTGCAGTCGTGTTTATCCAAGGAGGACTTACCGATGCCCGCACGTAAAACCAAAATCGATCTTTCGTACCGTCCCCGGCTCGCCGACCTGCGCCCATTGATCGCACCGAGCCCCACGTTACTGGCGGCGCGAGCGGCGACACCCCGTGTCACACCGGCCAAAGACTTGAAGGACCGGCGCGGTTACGCTGACGACTTTCTCGGCAGCTTCGCGGTGCCCTGGCCCACGGTCGAGGAGGCCTTGGCGGCTGATACGCAGAAGCGCCTGGACTACACGCACTTCTCAATCACGATGTCACGCGCGAAGCGCCTCGCACTGTACGTGGGCGTCAACATCGACGGCGGCCAGCACGTAGACATCATCCGCAGCAACGACACCTGGGCCTATGACGGCCGCTTGCCCACGGACGCACAGGTGGGCGAAGCGCTCTATGCCAGCAATGGCCTGGACCGCGGCCACCTGGTCCGCCGTCAAGACCCCAACTGGGGCGACACGGCGCAAACCGCCAACCTCGACACCTTCCATTTCACCAACTGTTCGCCGCAGATGAGCGGGTTCAACCAGAAGACCTGGCTGGAGCTCGAAGACTACATCCTCGACAACACCCAACGCTGGAAAGCCCGGGCCACCGTGTTCAGCGGCCCGGTGTTCGCCGACGACGACCGTGTGTACCGAGGCGTGCAGATCCCCAAGGCATTCTGGAAAGTCGTCGCCTACCTCAGCGATGACGGCAAGCCTTCGGCCAGTGCCTACATGATCGATCAGAGCCGCGAACTGGGCCAACTCGACCTGATGTTCGGCCAACTCAGGACCTACCAGCGCAGCGTGATCCAGATAGAACGCCTGACCGGCATCCGCTTCGCCAACCTGGCCGACTACGACGGCTTCAGCAACGAAGAGCGCGCCACCGGCACGCGCATTGAAGCGCTGATACAAGGTCCAGAGGACATTCGTCTCTGACCGAGGCTTCACATGTTGAACGGCGTCACACCCAACACCAACCACGATGCGAAGCGAGCCGCTCTTGCTCTTGCTCTTGCTCTTGCTCTTGCTCTTGCTCTTGCTCTTGCTCTTGCTCTTGCTCTTGCTCTTGCTCTTGCTCTTGCTCTTGCTCTTGCTCTTGCTCTTGCTCTTGCTCTTGCTCTTGCTCTTGCTCTTGCTCTTGCTCTTGCTCTTGCTCTTGCTCTTGCTCTTGCTCTTGCTCTTGCTCTTGCTCTTGCTCTTGCTCTTGCTCTTGCTCTTGCTCTTGCTCTTGCTCTTGCTCTTGATCCTGCTTTTGATCTCAGGCGCCCCGTCAAACACGCTGGCCGGAATTCGACAGGGATTTGGGGGGTAAACCGGCAGGGATGCCGGTTTAGCCGCCCCGCGCCATGGATGGCGCGTGGCGGCGGCCCCCCAAATACCTGTCGGATTACGGGCACACCGAGCCTAGGCGAGGTGCCGAGTGTTGGGGCAAGAGCGTTTTGCTTACTTTTGCGCTTTTCAAAAGTGAGCCGCCGTAAGGGCGGAACCAATACCAGCCTTCACCCAAATAACGGATATGTACCCGATCAGATCCAACACCCAGGTCGGCTGTCAGGCCGTCTTCGCAGGCAAGCCAGCTCCCACATTTGGATCGTGGGGTGGCAGTTAGAGTGTGGTCGGCAGTTAGGCCGCCTTCGCGAGCAAGTCAGCTCCCACACTCTGGATCGCGGCGGTTAACAGTAAGGTTGCGCCCGGCCGTCAAGCCGCCAGCGCCGTACCCAGCGTGGTGTAGATACCTGCGCCCGTTGGCCGACCCTCATTGCGCATTGATGTAATGAAACTGCGCCTGGGTCTTCTCAACCGCCGTACGCACTTTATCCTTCTGCGCATCGGTGCCCGAGTAATAAATCTGCATGCCCTTCAAATCCTGCCCTTCAACCGCCTTGCCAATCACGGCAACATCAACCGGCGTACTGGCACCGATGATCAAAAAGAACCCATCGCCCAAGCGCTTGGCATTGAGCAGCTCTTCCCGCAGTTGCGCAGCGTTCTGCTCACCGGCCATGGAAATCGCCAAGGTATCGCCGAACATACCGCTCTTGGGGATGCTCGTCGTGTGCAAACGGAGCTGTTCCGACCCGGCCGGCATCGATTTGACATAAGCGGTGGTGGCCTCGTCAAAAATCTGCTTTTCAGATTTACCCTGGGTGGCACAACCGGCGAGCGTGGCGACGAGGACGAGCGCGATGAAAGATTTCACTGTGTATTCCTTGTGATAAAGCGATCCATTGGCTGCGCATCATAGGAGCCCCACCGTCAAAGAGCTACCACTGGCTTTTCGGCCTCCCGTTCAACCTCGCGATCGACTACCATACCGCGCCGGTTCCCAAACGGGACTAATAGGGAATTCGAAGCGCGGTACCTGCGCGCCAATCGGAACTGCCCCCGCAACTGTAGGTGCTGAGCCTGCTCCTCGATGCCACTGGACCTTGTCCGGGAAGGCCGGAGCGTGGCGACGACGCATCAGTCAGGAGACCTGCCGGCTCATGCTCAATCACTAACCGGCGGGGTGTCCGGGAAGGACATTCTTGCCTGTCTCTACCACAGCGCTCGAGGGTGTGTTTCCGAACCGTACCTCCCCAGTTCCACGTACGGTTCATTCGGAGATAGCCCCATGCTGCCACGCGTTACCGCCCTGCTCACCGGCATTGGCTGCTGTGCCCTGGCCCACGCCGCGCCCACCCACTACCCGCTGACCGTGGAAAACTGCGGCAGCAGCCTCAGCTTCCAACAAGCCCCCGCCCGTAGTGTGACCATCGGCCAAGCCGCCACCGAGATGCTGTATGCCTTGGGCGTGGGCGACAAAGTGGTCGGCACCTCGCTGTGGTTCAACAGTGTGTTGCCGCAATACAAAACGCAGAACGACCGCATCGAGCGCCTGGCCAACAACGAGCCGAGCTTCGAAGCCGTGATCGCCAAGCGCCCGCAACTGGTGGCCGCAGAGCTGGAATGGGTGGTCGGGCCGCAAGGCGTGGTCGGCACCCGCGAGCAATTCCATGAACTGAAGATCCCCACCTACCTGCTGCCCTCCGACTGTGAAGGCAAGGACAACCTGGTGGGCGCCGACGGCACGCGGCTGGAGCCGTTCCGTATCGAGACTATCTATAAGAGCATCAGCCAACTGGCGCAGATTTTCGACGTTCAGGATCGCGGCCAGCAGTTGAACGATGAGCTCAAGGCACGCCTGGCCAGGTCCGTCGCCACCGTGCAAGGCAAAGGCCTCAAGCAGGCCAGCGCGCTGGTGTGGTTCTCCAGTTCGGAGATGGCCAGCGACCCGTACGTGGCCGGCCATAAAGGCATTCCCGAATTCATGCTGCAAACCCTCGGCCTGTCCAACGTGGTGCAGTCCGATGAAGAGTGGCCCGCCGTCGGCTGGGAAACCATTGCCAAGGCCAACCCGACCTTCCTGGTGATCGCGCGCATGGACCGCCGCCGCTACCCCGCCGACGACCATGAAAAGAAACTGGCGTTTTTGCGCAGCGACCCGGTGACGCGCAACATGGATGCGGTGAAAAACAACCGTATCATCATCCTCGACGCCCTGGCATTGCAGGCCAGCATCCGCATGTTCGACGGTCTTGAACAACTGGCCACGGCCATCGACGGCTACGACCTGCCGAAATGATGCGCACCCTACTCGCCCTGGCCCTGCTCCTGGCCGCCGTACTGGCCGGCGTGGCCATCGGTGAAACCGCCATCTCGCCGCACGTGGTGCTCCAGGTACTCGCCAACAAACTGTGGGCGGCCGGCTACGTGCTCGACCCCATCGACGAAGGCGTGGTGTGGAATTACCGCCTCACCCGTGCCCTGGTCGCAGCCGCGTGCGGTGCGGGGCTGGCCACCTGCGGGGTGATCCTGCAATCGCTGTTGCGCAACCCGCTGGCCGATCCGTACTTGCTGGGCATCAGCGCTGGCGCTTCGACTGGCGCGGTGTTGGTGGCGTTGATGGGCGTGGGCGGTGGCTTGATTTCGTTATCGGCCGGCGCATTCGTCGGCGCGATGGCGGCATTTGCGCTGGTGATCCTATTGGCGCGTGCCAGTGGTTCGGCCAGTGGCACCGGCCAGATCATCCTCGCCGGCATTGCCGGCTCGCAGCTGTTCAATGCACTCACCGCGTTTCTGATCACCAAGTCGGCCAGTTCCGAACAGGCGCGCGGCATCATGTTCTGGCTGCTGGGCAACCTCAGCGGCGTGCGCTGGCCCTCGGTGTGGCTGGCGGTGCCGGTAGCGGTCGCTGGGTTGGCCGTGTGCCTGTGGCACCGGCGGGCGCTGGATGCGTTCACCTTCGGCAGCGACTCGGCGGCGTCCCTTGGTATCCCGGTGCGTCGCGTGCAATTTGTGCTGGTGGGCTGCGCGGCCCTGGTGACGGCGGTGATGGTGTCGATTGTCGGCTCCATCGGCTTTGTCGGGCTGGTGATTCCCCACGCCGTGCGCTTGCTGCTCGGCACCGGGCATTCACGCCTGCTGCCGGCGAGTGCGTTGGGCGGTGCGCTGTTTTTGATTGCGGCGGACGTGCTTTCACGCACCTTGATCAAGGGCCAGGTGATTCCGGTCGGCGTGGTCACTGCGCTGGTCGGCGCGCCGGTGTTCGCGCTGATCCTGATCGGCCGGAGGAATGCGCGATGACGGTACTGAGCTGCACGGGGTTAGGCTTCAAAGTACGCGAGGTCGAGTTGCTGCGCGATATTCACTTGGACGTTCATCTGGGTGAAACCCTGGGAATTGTCGGGCCGAATGGCTCCGGCAAGTCCACTTTGCTCAAGCTGCTCGCCGGCCTGCGCACGCCGGCGTCTGGCGACGTGTTGCTGGGCGGCCAGCGCCTGGGCACGCTATCGCGCCGCGCCATCGCACAACAACTGGCCGTGGTGGAGCAGCAGGCCGACACCGACGACGCCATCCGCGTGTTCGACGCCGTGGCGCTGGGCCGTACGCCGTGGCTGTCGGCGCTGAGCCCGTGGTCCAGCGACGACGACGCCATCGTGAACCAGGCCTTGCATGACGTCGACGCCATCCACCTGAGCCAACGCGCCTGGCGCAGCCTCTCGGGCGGTGAACGCCAACGGGTGCACATCGCCCGTGCGTTGGCGCAACGGCCGCAGATTCTGTTGTTGGATGAGCCGACCAATCATTTGGATATCCAGCATCAGTTGGGGATCTTGAAGGGTGCGCAAGGCTTGCCCGTCACCACCCTGATTGCCCTGCATGACCTCAATCAGGCGTTGACCTGTGATCGACTGGCGATGTTGGATCACGGGCGGTTGGTGGCACTGGGCAAACCACTGGAGGTCCTCACACCGCAGCGGTTACAGGAAACCTTTGGGGTGCAGGCGCATTACCTCACCGACCCGTTCGACGGGGCGCAGATATTGCGGTTGCGCCCGATCTAATTGTGGCGAGCGGGCTTGCCACGAAGATCTACAGGAAACGCTGCATATGCGTGGTCTGCCACACCGGGTCAGCCTCCACATCCACCACCGCAAACCCCTGCCGAATCCAGAAATCAATCGCCCCCGGTAAAAACGGATGGGTATGCAGGTACATCACCTCCACCCCCTCCGTCCGCGCCATCGCCTCCAGCGCACGGTACAACTCGCGCGCCAAACCACAGCGGCGAAACGCCGGCAGCACAAACAGACGCACCACCTCGACGGTCTTGTGGCCTTGGTAATCCAACTGCGGAAAACGTCGGTCATAGGGTAGGTAGCCAATCGCAGCGACTATCTGGCCCTCATCGCGGGCAAGCAGAAATTGCCCATCGCCCTGCAAATAGATCGCCTCGAACCGCGCCAAGTCTGCCGGCATCCCCGTCGCACTGAGCGTGGGGAAAAGCTCGGCACGGGCTTGCAGCACGAATCTCAATGCCTCAGGGATATCCGCCGCCGTGACCGCCTGAATGATCGGGCTTGAACTCATGCAACGGCGATCTGCGTAATCCCCACCACCTGCGCCTGCTCCAGTATTTCATCCGGGCTCGCATCCGCGGGGGGCAGGATCAAGCCATTCTCGGCATCGCCAAAATGCAGCTGCAGCAAATGCAACGCTGCTTCATGCACGGGTAGCTGGGGTTGCTTGAGTTCGAACACATGGGTGCGGGGTTCGTCGTTGAACAGGTAGTTGAGGGTGTATTCGTGCATGGAGGAAGTCCTTGTTTGGAGAGGAGCAACTGATTTACCTGACCGGATGATCAAGTTTTAAGTTCCCTTTCCATTTGCGCGCTCATAGCGAAGGTAGCCATGGGAGCCTGTCCCCACGCTGATAAACCCTGCACGTTCATACATCAGTCGGGCTGGGTTGTCGGGGCGCACGCTCAAACTCAGGTGGGTGCAGTCACTCCCCTGCGCCGCAACAACGTAAGCGTCCAGCAACGCCTGCCCAACCCCTTTGCGCCGATGAGCTTCGCAGACATTGATCGTGTAAAGCTCAGCGAAACTATCCTCGGGTTTCCATAACGAGTAACCCACGAACTGACCGTCCAGCATCGCGACCGTCAACCGCTCAAAGTTGTCGACCCACAGCGCGAGGTTGTGCTCCACATGCGAGCGCCAACCGGCTTCGTGAGTAGGCTCCCACTGTTGGATGTAGGCCAACTCCCCTCGGTAGATTGACGGTAGGTCAGTGACAATCGCTGGGCGTAGGCTCAGTGCATTCACAGGCACGTATTTTCCTTGGCGCTTTATTGGAAGGCGCAAGATTACTTGGACGATGTAAGGTTGAGTACTTCCCCGCTCACTCGCTGGCTTATCCACTCACGGCAACAGGCAAGCACTTCCTTCCCCATCACCACCGGAAAATGAATAAACCCATGCGCCGCCTCCGGCAACAGGTACGCTTCAGCCCCTGGCCAGCGCTTAGCAATCAACAGTGTGTCATCCTTCAAAGGGTCCAGCTCTCCCACAAACATCAACGCCGGTGGCAGACCCTCGAAGTCGCCATACAAGGGTGAAAGCGGCGGCTGCCGTCGCTCGTCATCACTCAACCCCGGCGTGAGCATGCGCAGCGCCTCGACCATGCCCGGCCCGTCCAGCAACAGCGTGTCCGGCCCCGCCGCGCGCACGCTGGGTGTGCCGGTCAAGTCGTAGACGCCGTAATACAACACCGCCCCGCTCACCCGCTGGAGCAGCGCTGGCCATTGCTTCAGCGCGAGCAAGGTGGCCGCTGCCAGGTGCCCACCGGCCGATTCACCGACGACGAACACCGGCAGGCCAGCGAATTCCTCGGCGGTGAGCAACCAACGCGCGGCCGCCAGGCAGTCGTCCATCAGCCCTTCGACCGGCGTGTCGACCGCCAGCCGATAATCCACCGACACCACCGTCACGTCGCAGGCATTGACCATCCCCAGGTTCAGGTCGTCATCCATCTGCGCATTGCCGATCACCCAGCCGCCGCCGTGGATATCCAGCACCACACCTTTAGGCTTGCCGCTGGGGCGCAGGATGCGCACGGGGACTGAATCGACGTAATGGGTTTCAGCCACAGGGGCTTGCTTGATCTTCTGACTGACCCGCAACAGCGCCTGGATCAAACGCGGCGTGACGCGATTGCGGATCTTGAAGCGCGGCAACCAGGCGAGTTTCTGGTTGAATCGGCGCATCTCGGCCAGTTCGGGCTCACTGGCGGGCCAGGGTTTAACGGCCATCAGCGGTTATTGCGCAGGATCGAAAAGTTCAGCGCCGCCGCCACGCACAGCCACGCCAGGTAAGGGAACAGAATCAAGCCAGTGATCAGATCCAGACGCACCGCCAACACCACCATCGCCGCCACCGTGACCCACAGCACCGTGATAATCACCATCGCGGCGAGGATGCGATGGGCACCGAAGAACACCGGCGTCCACAGGGTGTTCAACGCAATCTGCGCCGCCCACAAGGCCAGCACCATTTGGCTGCCGGGGATAAGGCTGAGACGATAACCGGCCCAAGCCAGCAGCAAGTAGATAATCGTCCACGCCACCGGGAACAACCAATTGGGCGGGGTGAAGCTGGGTTTAACCAGGGATTCGTACCAGGCACCCGGCTTGAAAATAATGCCGGTGCTGGCGGCAGCGGCGCAGGCGAGCAGGAAGATGAAGAAGGTCATAGTCGGTCCTTGGCTGGGCATTTCAAGCTTGGACGTGCAGGACGCGGGTAAAAGTTCACTGCGGTTTCAATGTAAAGCTGACTGCGAGGCGGTGGCACTGCCAGTATTTTTGTTGACTGGTACACCGCTTTCGCTGCCTCGCTAAAGCTCGACAGCTCCCACAGGGAGCCGCGTACCTGGTGGAGTTTCAGCCGTCTGTGTAAATGTCAGCCACACCCCAGATCAAATGTGGGAGCTGTCGAGCCCCGGCGAGGCTGCGAAGGCGGTGGCACTGCCAGTACTTTTGTTGACTGATACACCGCTTTCGCAGCCTCGCTAAAGCTCGACAGCTCCCACAGGGGTCCGCGTACCTGGTGGAGTTTCAGCCATCTGTGTAAATGTCAGCCACACCCCAGATCAAATGTGGGAGCTGTCGAGCCCCGGCGAGGCTGCGAAGGCGGTGGCACTGCCAGTACTTTTGTTGACTGATACACCGCTTTCGCAGCCTCGCTAAAGCTCGACAGCTCCCACAGGGGTCCGCGTACCTGGCGGAGTTTCAGCCATCTGTGCAAATGTCAGCCACACCCCAGATCTAATGTGGGAGCTGTCGAGCCCCAGCGAGGCTGCGATGGCGGCGGCACTGCCAGAATTTTCGTTGACTGATACACCGCTTTCGCAGCCTCGCTAAAGCTCGACAGCTCCCACAGGGGTCCGCGTACCTGGCGGAGTTTCAGCCATCTGTGCAAATGTCAGCCACGCCCCAGATCTAATGTGGGAGCTGTCGAGCCCCGGCGAGGCTGCGAAGGCGGCGGCACTGCCAACATTTTCGTTGACTGATACACCGCTTTCGCAGCCTCGCTAAAGCTCGACAGCTCCCATAGGGAGCCGCGTACCTGGTGGAGTTTCAGCCGTCTGTGCAAATATCAGCCACACCCCAGATCAAATGTGGGAGCTGTCGAGCCCCGGCGAGGCTGCGAAGGCGGTGGCACTGCCAACATTTTCGTTGACTGATACACCGCGTTCGCAGCCTCGCTAAAGCTCGACAGCTCCCACAATTCTCAACCAAGGCCAGCGCGCTTGATAACTGCGGGCCTTTTGCGCGAACAACTCAGGTTCTCGATGCACCGGGTTGATGCGCAGCACGCCCTGCGCCACATCCTTCAGCCCATACGGCGCGTACAGTTCACCCGTGGCAATCTCCAACCCAATGCACGTACCCGCCACCAAGTAACGATCAATCCCTTGTTTGGCCGAGTGCAACGGCGGATAAGGCCGACCAAACCGCTCGGCGTACCAGAGATGAACCCGCGCTTGGTTCTTCACTTCCACATTCACGCCCAGGTCCTGAAACAACCCCTCGGCCCTGCGGATCACCCTGTCCTCGGCCTCGTAGGACAGGTCGGTATCAAAGTAGAAGACGTCGTAGTCCTTAACGCCCTGGGCTGCAGGCAGATTCGACTGATGATTCCACACCGCCTGGAACAGGCAGCCCGCCGTGAGAAAACACTGGTCCACCTCCAAGTCAGGCAGGCGCGCGGTGATTTCGGCGTTGATGGGGTTGGCCATGGCCAGGTTGATCAGGGTTTCGACGGTCAATGTCATGGGCACTCCTTGAGGTGTCACCAGCCTACACGACCGAGAAGAGGATTTCGTGACCGACACGCCTAAATCAAACCCAGCGTCAGTGCCTTCAGCGTGGCGGCCGCACGCGTTGTGCACTCCAATTTGCGAAACACGCTTTCCACGTGGGTGCGCACGGTGCTCGGGCTAATGCCTAGTTGGCGCGCCACTTCCTTGTTGCTGCCACCTTTACTGATGCGCTGCAAAATCTCGGTTTCGCGCTCGGTCAGCGGGCCATTGCTGGCCTTGCAGCCTTTGACCGACAGCTCGCCCCGCGCCGCAGCGATCACCGCCTGGCACGCGCGGGGGTCAAAGCGCCCCTGCTGCGCCTCATCCAACAGCACGCGTTCAGCCCCTTCCTCGCTGAACGCCGGCCGCCACGGACGCTCGCTGCGCAAGGCCTCCCAGGCCAGTGTGGCGGTGAGCAAGCGGTGCTCGTCCGTCAGTGCATCGCCGCTGAGGCTGCGGAAGTACCCACTGCCGTCCAGCCGCTCATAGGCGTGGGCTGCCAATTGCCCCGGCACCGCGAGCGCGGGAATCTGGCCGCACACGCGGGACGTCCAGTAGGGCACCAAACGGGCCTGCTCGAGGTCGTCGTCCAGCAGCGCACTGGGGCTGTTCCAGATGCGATTGGGCACCGCCGCCCGGCCGATACCGTGAATCAATGCCGCCTGGCTCAGGTGATTGGTAGTGGTGTGCGACAGGCCACACAGGCCCGCCGCCACGCGCACCAATTCGGCCGAACGCCGCGAATACCCGGCGAGCCAGGGCAACTTGAGGTCGATCACGTCGCCCACCAGGGTCAACGGCACCTCACGTAGCTCGGTGCGCGCGCAAGCCAACCCCTCCGGTACTGAACGCAGTTGCTCCAGCCAGTCCTCGGCGTGCCGCGACAGCTCGGCGATCAGTGCACCCGGATAGCGTTGATCACGCTGGCCTGCGATCCATTGCAACGCCATCTCAAGGCCGTGCACCCGCGACAGAATCTCCAGGTCGCCCGCCAGCACCACCCAATAGACCACTTCCGGCACCTGTGGATGGCGCAGGCCAAAGGGTCTGCCGCCGCCGTCGAACTGCTCGAACACATTGCGCAGGCCGCGCTCAACGCCGGCATTAAGCCCCAAGGTGCGCGCGATGTCGCCGGACACCTCGCAATGCACCTGCGCCAACCCCGTCGCCTGGCCCACAGCGCGCACGCCCGCCGCGTCGAGGGTCTGGCTGAGCATCGCGTTGCGGCCCTGCACGTCGTCGCCGAGCAACGCGGTAAAACCGTCCGCATTGGCCGTGCACCCCGACCAGCGCAGCAGCGCCACCTGGCGGCCGATGTCGATGTGCTCGCCGTCGCCGTGGCAGGCCTGGCCCAGCAGCTGCACCAGGCGTGCCGTGCGGCGCGACTGGCCGAACGGCTGGCCCATGCTCAAGTCGCCGACCATGGACAACGCCAGGATCGCGCCGTCCATCTCAATGCAGTCAGTGTCGTCCATACGCCTCTCCGCTCAGATTATTTGGCCGGCCTCGGATAAACGACCGATACCCGCGCGCCCCCGCAATGCCGACACTGGCGTCACCCCCAACCGGAGACACCGCCATGTTCAAGCCCAAAGCAATCGCCCTCGCACTCGCCATGACCACTTCGCTTTTCGCCAGCGCCAGCTTCGCCGCCCAACCCTCGGTGGTGATCGTGCACGGTGCCTTTGCCGACGGTTCCGACTGGGCCAAGGTGGTGCCGCTGCTGCAAACCCAAGGTATCAAGGTGACCGTGGTGCAAAACCCGCTGACCTCCCTGGCCGACGACGTCGCCGCTACCCAACGCGTGCTCAACAACCAGGACGGCAACGTCGTACTGGTCGGGCATTCCTGGGGCGGCACCGTGATCAGCGAGGCCGGCACTGACAAGAAAGTGCGCAGCCTGGTCTACGTCGCCGCCTTCGCACCGGATGCAGGCCAAGCCAGCAAAGACCTGGGCAAAGACTACCCCGCCCCGACCGGCGTCAAAGACATTACAGCTGATAAAAACGGCTTTCTCTACATGACCGCGCAAGGCATGGCCACCGGCTTCGCCCAGGACCTGTCACCTGAGCAGACCGCCGTGATGGCCGCGACCCAAGGCCCGATCCGCGCCTCGGCCTTTGACGACAAAACCAGCGTCGCCGCCTGGAAAGGCAAGCCGTCGTGGTACGTGGTGGCCCGTGACGACCGCATGATCCAGCCCGACCTGCAGCGCGCCTTCGCCAAGAAAATCGGCGCACAGGTCACTGAGATCCCGGCCAGCCATGTGCCTCAACAATCGCGCCCGGCCGACGTGGCCAAGGTGATCATCCAGGCCGTGCAGCAAAGCCAGTAACGACCGGCATTCTCACAACGGGCCAGGCACTTATCAAGAACGCACGAAAAAGTAAGTGCCTGACTTAATTGCATCAAGTGGATGGAAACGGATTCATGTCCAGCGATAATTTTGACTTCATTGTATGTGGCGCCGGCGCATCCGGCTCTGTGGTCGCCGGCCGACTGGCGGAAAACCCCGACGTTCGTGTGCTGCTGATCGAAGCCGGTGGCACTGACGACCACCCCGACATCGAACAGCCCGGCCACTGGCCGCTGAACCTGGGCACTGACCGCGACTGGAACTTCACCGCGGCCGCCAACCCGCACATCAACCACCGACAGCTCCCGCTGAGCATGGGCCGGGGCCTGGGTGGCGGATCGAGCATCAATGTGATGCTGTGGGCGCGAGGGCACAAAAACGACTGGGAAGACTTCGCCACAGAAAGCGGCGACCCGGCCTGGAATTACGCCTCCGTGCTCAAGCTGTACCAGCGCATCGAACACTACCAAGGCACCAGCGACCCAACCCGACGCGGCACTGACGGCCCGGTTCACATTCAACCGGCGTCGGGGGCCCAGCCCATCGCCCACGCCCTGCTCGACGCCGCCCGCGCGATGGACATCCCGACCTTTGAAAGCCCCAACGGCCTCATGATGGAAGGTCGTGGCGGCGCGGCCATCAACGACTTGATCATCAAGGACGGCAAACGCCACTCCATTTATCGCGCCTATGTGCGACCACGGCCCAACCTCACCGTGCTGACCGACACGCTGGTGAGCCGGCTGCTGTTCGACGGCCAGCGGGTGGTGGGCGTTGAAGCGTTGCGCGACGGGCAGACCCAGCGCTACCAGGCCGGCCACGAAGTGATCCTGTCCCTTGGCGCAATCAACACGCCCAAAGTGCTGATGCAGTCTGGCATCGGGCCTGAGCAGGAATTGCGGCGCCACGGCATCGCGCTTCGCCAGCACCTGCCCGGTGTCGGGGCGAACCATCAGGACCACGTGTCCTTCGCCGCCATCTTCGAATACGCCACGCCCCAACCCGTGGGCTACGGCGGCTCCGAAGCCACGCTGTACTGGAGCAGCGACAGCGCCCTGCGCCTGCCGGACATGTTCCACTGCCAGCTTGAATTCCCGGTGCCCAGTGCCGAAAACGCCCACCTCGGCGTCCCCGCCCACGGCTGGACCATGTTTGCCGGCCTGGCCCACCCGCAGAGCCGTGGCCTCGTGACGTTGTCCGGCCCACGCGTGGACGACGCGCCGATCATCCAACCCAACACCCTCGCGCACCCAGACGACCTGCGTTGCGCCCTGGACAACCTGCGCTTCGTCCAGGAATTGGGTGCACAGCCCGCGTTCAAGGGCCTGGTCAAAGGTGAATGCCTGCCGGGCAAGCTCGACTCGCAGGCATTGGCACACTACGCCCGCAATGCCGCCGTGACTTATTGGCACCAATGCGGTACCGCCAAAATGGGCCGGGATTCGATGTCAGTGGTTAACAGCCGCCTGCAAGTCTACGGCGTGCAGGGCCTGCGAATTGCCGACGCCTCGATCATGCCGCACGTGACCAGCGGCAACACCATGGCGCCGTGCGTGGTGATCGGCGAGCGCGCGGTGGAGGAGATTCGGGCGCTGTATCAGCTGTGAGCCGCTGAGCCATGAGCCTGCGGCCGGATCATCCTCCCCAAAAAGACTGCCTAGCCCTTCAGCTCGCCCGCCCGATGACTCGCTGCGTCGTCGTAGGCCACATACAGCGACTCGGCGATCTGGCTCTTGATGGCTTTGCTGGCTTCCAGCCCGAGGACAAAACCCTCTGCCTTCCCGCCCGCACGGTTGAGTTCTTCGTGGGTGGACGCGCCGGTGATGGCGTCGAGAAGCTTGGTGGCGTGAGGGCCGACGCCTTTCGGCAGGCTGATTTGGTCGATGGACATGGGCGATACCTTGCGAGAGAGAAATCGGTAGCGCGTGGAACCACTGCCGGGGAGGCATGGTAGACCGGATTGCACACAAAGGGGCTGGTTTTGGCGCTCGCCGCGCAACGGGCCTACACCCCATCATGAGGAGCGCTAACGCTGCGGTGAAATCAATTCAGTTTTGCTCATGTTGTTGCCTGCCTAGAATGCACCCTACTTCAAGACAAGTTATAGACCGCTGAACACGCACCTGAATACGTTCAGGTGCTATCGCGGCAATCAGGGTGTGGCATCACAATGAACAAAGAATTTGCATTTACGGTCAAGAGCGTTCGTTTCGACGAGCACTACCACCCCGCCGAAAATACGCGCATCACGACCAACTTTGCCAACTTGGCGAGGGGCGCGAGCCGTCAAGAAAACTTGCGCAACACGTTAAGGATGATTGACAACCGCTTCAATGCCTTGGCCCCTTGGGATAACCCCAAAGGCGATCGCTACACGGTCGAGCTTGAAATCATTTCCGTGGAAATGGACATGGATACACAAAGCAGCGGCCATGCCATTCCTTTGATTGAAATATTGAAAACCAACATTGTCGATCGAAAAACCAACGAACGCGTGGCAGGCATTGTCGGCAATAACTTTTCCTCTTACGTACGCGACTACGACTTCAGCGTGCGCTTGCTGGAGCACAACAAGGACCAACCCCACTTCAGCACACCCGCTGACTTCGGCGAGTTGCACGGGAAGTTGTTCAAGAGCTTCGTTAATTCAAGCACTTACAAAGAGCACTTCACCAAGCCGCCTGTCATCTGCCTGAGTGTGTCGAGTGCCAAGACCTACCATCGCACCGAAAACCTGCACCCTGTACTGGGCGTTGAATATCAGCAAGATGAATATTCCCTGACGGATGAATACTTCAACAAGATGGGGCTGAAGGTCCGCTATTTCATGCCTGCCAATAGCGTTGCGCCCCTGGCTTTTTATTTTTCCGGCGATTTGCTCAGCGACTACACCCCGCTTGAGCTGATCAGCACCATCAGCACCATGGACACCTTCCAGAAGATTTACCGCCCGGAGATCTACAACGCCAACTCTGCAGCCGGCAAATCCTTTCAACCCAGCCTGCAACACCAGGACTATTCACTGACGCGGATTGTTTATGACCGCGAAGAGCGCAGCCGACTGGCCATTGAACAGGGCAAGTTTGTTGAAGAAAACTTCATCAAGCCCTACCAGTCGGTGCTGGAGCAATGGTCTGCCAACCACGCGCGTTGATTCATTTAAAAGACAAGGTCACCCGTAATGAAAAAGTTATTGCCTACTTCAACCGCCGGCAGCTTGCCTAAACCGTCCTGGCTGGCGCAACCCGAGACGCTCTGGTCACCCTGGAAACTGCAAGAACTCGAATTGGTCGAGGGCAAACAAGACGCCCTGCGTTTGTCACTGCAAGAACAGCAAAACGCCGGCATCGATATCGTCAGCGATGGTGAACAAACGCGCCAACACTTCGTCACCACCTTTATCGAGCACCTCGGCGGCGTTGATTTCGAGAAGCGCGAAACCGTCAGAATCCGTGACCGTTATGACGCGAGCGTGCCAACGGTGGTGGGTGCGGTCACGCGTCAAAAGCCAGTGTTTGTCGAAGACGCCAAGTTCCTGCGCCAGCAAACCACGCAACCCATCAAATGGGCGCTGCCAGGCCCCATGACCATGATCGATACGCTGTACGACAACCACTACAAAAGTCGCGAAAAACTGGCCTGGGAATTCGCCAAGATCCTCAATGAAGAGGCCAGGGAACTGGAAGCGGCGGGCGTCGATATCATCCAGTTCGACGAGCCAGCCTTTAACGTGTTCTTTGATGAGGTGAATGACTGGGGCGTTGCCACCCTGGAACGCGCAATTGAAGGCCTTAAATGTGAAACCGCGGTACATATCTGCTACGGCTATGGCATCAAGGCCAACACCGATTGGAAAAAGACACTCGGATCAGAGTGGCGCCAATACGAAGAGGCGTTTCCCAAGCTGCAAAAATCCAGCATCGATATCGTCTCGCTGGAGTGCCACAACTCCCATGTGCCCATGGAGCTCATCGAACTCATTCGCGGTAAAAAAGTGATGGTCGGTGCCATCGACGTGGCCAACCATGCCATCGAGACACCCGAGGAAGTCGCCAATACCCTGCGCAAAGCCCTGCAGTTCGTGGATGCCGACAAGCTATACCCGTGCACAAACTGCGGCATGGCGCCCCTGCCCCGTCAGGTTGCGAGAGGCAAGCTGAAGGCGTTGAGTGCCGGCGCAGACATCATCCGCCGAGAACTGTCGAACTAGTGCCCACCATGCCACGTCCCAGCCTGGCCATCGAGCCATTGAGCTTTCGCGAAGCGCTCGGGCACTACGCCTCCGGCATCACGGTGATTACGTCGCACATCGAGGGTGAGCCGATTGGTTTCACATGCCAGTCGTTCTACAGCGTGTCGATGAACCCACCGCTGGTGTCCTTTAGCGTCATGTCCAACTCCGCCAGTTATCCCAAAATCCGCCAGGCCGGTCGATTCGCCGTCAATATCCTCTCGGGTGAGCAGGTCAGGATCTCCAACCAGTTCGCGCGGCGTGGCACTGACAAGTGGCATGACGTCGACTGGCAGGCATCACCGCTGGGCAACCCGATCATCGACGGCAGCCTGCATTGGCTGGATTGCGACATTCACGCCGAACACGTCGCCGGTGATCACCTGATCGTGATTGGCGAAGTGAAAGCACTGAACCTGCAAGAGGCAGCGGCGACGCAGCCATTGCTGTATTTCAAAGGGCAATATTGCAAGATCGCCGCGCCTGACGCGCCCCCCTTTTAGCGTCATGATGTGCGCTTCAACACTCGCACTGTGGCTGTCCGCCTGCGCCACCCCGCCCCACCCCACCCGCATGCCCAGGAACCGATTGGAGACGTGCAGGCCATCTACGACGGCAAACTCAGCCCCGAACTGGCGGTGACCACCTTCCGCAATAACGACCGCCTCTACATCCACCCGACCAAAAATGTGGTGATTGTGGTGTGGCAGGCGCAGACCCAGCCGACTGGGGGTGAGGTGATTGATGACATGGTTGCGTTTGATGCAATTGTTAAGGTGCTTCCTTAAATGACACAAGGGATGGGCCTGTTTGAGGCAGGCCCGTCCCTTATTCCGAACCCGTCTATAAAACTGTCATAAATCACAGTACCCGCCACGCTCCTCGCCCTCCAGAGTGAAGACTACTCAATGGAGATCCGAACCATGCGCACCCTTGCCCACTCACTGCCCCTTGGCACCGGCCTGAAGGCCACATGGGTCCCTTTATTACTGGCCAGCCTTATCGCCTGCACAACCGGAACCCACTTACCTAATGCTATCGGCATGTGCCCAGGCGTGAGGAGCATCGAGCAAGTCAAACAGCAAGAAGGCTATAGCTATTACGCTATTTCACCCGGCGGGGGGTGGAGTGGCGAGAACCCTCAAGCCCAAGAACATTACCTCAAGGGTCTGGTATTTGAATCGGCCGCTATCCTTACCGTCGCGCAAAGCCCGACTCGCCCTGAATATCATTTCGTGGCCTGTGACTATGTGGGGCCAGAGCCGCTTGCGTTTTTGAGACTGGCCAAGCATTTCCCCGATCGCCCCCGCGCAGTGGGGCCGAACTGGACTGCGCAAGACTACTGTGAAGCTGACTCCGTCGAGGAATGCCAATTCACCGTCCTGAACCCGTTGCCATGATCTTCGAAGACACATTAAAGGGGACAGAGTTGATCGCCAGGATAAAAGCCCGCATGCCGTTGGGTGAAAGCACGCTATTCAATTCATGCACTTACGCCTGACTCACACCGTCCCCTCAGCTATGCATCGGCAACACCACCCCAAACATCACAAAAAACCCACCGCAAACTTTATTGAACCGGCGCCCGGTTCGTGCCAACCAGGGCCGTACGCGGTGCGCGGCGCTGGCCACCATGTATTCGACAACGAATTCCACCACGGCGTAGGTCAGCGCGATGATGGCCGTCTGCGTGATGATGCTTCTGTGGGGGTCCAGGAACGGTGGGATAAACGCGGTGAACAGCAGCAGCGCCTTGGGGTTTGAGAGGGCCGAGACCAGCCCTTGGCGAAACAGTGACCAGCGTCGCAAGTGGGTGGTAGCCGTCGTCTCCAGGGTGACGGGGGCGGACCGCCACAGTCCGAAGCCGAGCCAGATCAGGTAAAGCCCACCGGCAATCTTCAAGGCCGTGAACCAACTGGCCGAGGCCTGAATCAGGGCCCCAAGGCCCAGCGCACACAGCGCAAGCACCAGGGCGAAGCCGAGCACGCCGCCGCTGATGGTGAACAGCGTTTTGCGACTGCCGTGAAGCGCGCCGTGGGTCAGCACCAATAATGCATTCGGCCCTGGCACCACGGATATTCCGCAGCAGGTGAACAGGTAGAGCAACCAGGTTTCGAAGGGCATGATCAGGTCCGAAGTGGGTAGTTTCTGGACGCTATCTTGCGAATGAACAACGATAGTGAAAAGCGCATAATTCACGCCACAGCCATTCGATTAACGAATAAAGGTAACCACCATGTCTTCCAGCGATTTGCAGATCGATTGGCTCAAGTGCTTTGTGGCAGTGGTGGACGCCGGTTCGCTGTCGGGCGCGGCCCATGAGGTGAACCGCTCGCAGTCTGCCGTCAGCATGCAGATGAAAAAACTGGAAGCCGCGCTGGGACGGCCCTTGCTGAACCGTGGCCCCCGCCACCTTCAGCTGACCGATGACGGCCAGACGTTGCTGGGCTATGCCCGCCGCATGCTCGCCCTGCACGCCGAAACCCAGGCGGCGTTTCATGGTGAAGCGTTGACCGGGCGCATCCGCCTGGGCGTTGCCGAGGACTACGCGGCCAAGTACCTCACGCCGGTGCTGAAACGGTTTGCGCCGCGATATGCGGGTGTGGACATTGAGCTGACCTGTGAACAGTCGACCGCCCTGATCCCGCGTGTGCGCAGTGGCGACCTTGATCTTGCGCTGGTGTCCAGGGACTCGCCGCACACGGGGACTTTTTTGTTCAAGGAGCCGATGGTCTGGGTAGGCTCCCCGCAGTTCGAACTGTGGCGCCGAGACCCGGTGCCTATCGCCGTCTACGAAAGCGAAAGCCTGGCGCGCCGGTACGCGGTGAATTCACTGGCGCAACAGGGCCGCCAATTCAAGGTGGTGTACAACAGTTCCAGCCTGGCCGGCCAGGTCGCCGCCGTGGAGGGTGGGCTCGCGATTGCTGCGATCACCCAATGCACCGTGCAGCCCTCACTGCAGGTCTTGAGCGGCGAACAGGGTTTGGGGATTATCGAACCTATGGAGGTGTCGATTCTACGTAGCCGGGCCTCTCGCGGGTCCAAGGCGGTCAATAGCCTGCACGGGTTTATCATCAGTGCGCTGCGGGTTCAGGCATAGCTCCCTTGCGTACCGCTATCAAAAGGAAGGTGCACACACCCATGGATATTCAGGAAATCAAACAACGCCTGGCCCGCCCGGCGCTCAAACTCATCGCTGGCGGCTTTCGCCCTGCGGGCTCCGATGAAGAAAGCTGGCTGGGTCACGTCTTTCTGTTCCGCGCCGATGAAGGCATCCCCACCAACAAGGCCGGTGAACAGTTGCTGCCCTACGCGCAGTTCTACTTGCCCGCCCTGCCCTTCAACAGCCCGGCGCTGGAGGGGGTTCGGGTATTGACGTTGTTTGTGTCGAACCCGTTTCCCGAGCATTTTGAACCCATGGGGGATAACTGGCTGATACGCGAATACGGGCCGGACGAGGTGCTGGTGCGTAAAACACTGCCGGTGGCAGGCGCCTTTCTCAAGCCATTCCCCTTGAAGACGGAAAACGTGCCGGAGGATTACCCGTTGTGGGATGGCGGTGGCGTTCCTTCCGAGCTTGAGGACGAAATACTCAAGCTGGAACGCGCGGGCGAGATACAGAGTTACTATGACCTGGTGACACACACCTATGAGCACAAGATCGGCGGTTACCCGTCGTTCTGCCAGTCGGGTGTCGATCCGGGCGAAGGCTTTGAGTTTGTGTTCCAGATTTCGTCGGACGCGAAAATCCAGCTGAATGTGGTGCACAGCGGAAGCCTGATGTTCTGGAAGCACAGCGTCACGGGGGAGTGGGCGCTTTATTATGATTTTTACTGAGGCGTCAGGCTGGAGGCGATACAGGCGCTGCGTGTTTACACGGACACCGAGGTGATCCCTTCGCAGCCTCGCTGGGGCTCGATAGCTCCCACACTTGATCTTCGTCGCCGCCAAGATTGCGCCAACACAACCAATCCCCTGTGGGAGCTGTCGAGCTTTAGCGAGGCTGCGAAAGCGGTGGGTCAGTCGATGAAATGCCCGCAGTGCCGCCGCCTTCGCAGCCTCGCTAGGGCTCGACAGCTCCCACATTAGATCTTCGTCGTGGCACAAATCCCACCCACACAACCGCTCCCCTGTGGGAGCTGTCGAGCTTTAGCGAGGCTGCGAAGGCGGTGGGTCAGTCGATAAAAATGCCAGCAGTGCCGCCGCCTTCGCAGCCTCGCCGGGGCTCGACAGCTCCCACACTAGTGCTTCGTCGTGGCACAAATCCCACCCACACAACCGATCCCCTGTGGGAGCTGTCGAGCTTTAGCGAGGCTGCGAAGGCGGTGGGTCAGTCGATAAAAATGCCCGCAGTGCCGCCGCCTTCGCTGCCTCGCCGGGGCTCGACAGCTCCCACATTAGATCTCCGTCGCCGCCAAGATTGCGCCAACACAACCAATCCCCTGTGGGAGCTGTCGAGCTTTAGCGAGGCTGCGAAAGCGGTGGATCAGTCAATAAAAATGCCAGCAGTGCCGCCGCCTTCGCAGCCTCGCCAGGGCTCGACAGCTCCCACATTAGATCTTCGTCGCCGCCGAGATTGCGCCAACACAACCGCTCCCCTGTGGGAGCTGTCGAGCTTTAGCGAGGCTGCGAAAGCGGTGGATCAGTCAATAAAAATGCCCGCAGTGCCGCCGCCTTCGCAGCCTCGCCAGGGCTCGACAGCTCCCACACTTGATCTTCGTCGCCGCCAAGATTGCGCCAACACAACCAATCCCCTGTGGGAGCTGTCGAGCTTTAGCGAGGCTGCGAAAGCGGTGGGTCAGTCGATGAAATGCCCGCAGTGCCGCCGCCTTCGCAGCCTCGCTAGGGCTCGACAGCTCCCACATTAGATCTCCGTCGCCGCCAAGATTGCGCCAACACAGCCGATCCCTTGTGGGAGCTGTCGAGCTTTAGCGAGGCTGCGAAAGCGGTGGGCCAGTCGATGAAAATGCCAGCAGTGCCGCCGCCTTCGCAGCCTCGCCAGGGCTCGACAGCTCCCACACTAGATCTCCGTCGTGGCACAAATCCCACCCACACAACCGATCCCCTGTGGTAGCTGTCGAGCTTTAGCGAGGCTGCGAAAGCGGTGGGCCAGTCGATAAAAATGCCAGCAGTGCCGCCGCCTTCGCAGCCTCGCCAGGGCTCGACAGCTCCCACACTAGATCTCCGTCGTGGCACAAATCCCACCCACACAACCGATCCCCTGTGGGAGCTGTCGAGCTTTAGCGAGGCTGCGAAAGCGGTGGGTCAGGCGATAAAAATGCCAGCAGTGCCGCCGCCTTCGCAGCCTCGCAGGGGCTCGACAGCTCCCACACTTTATTGTTGTCGTTGCTTAAATTGCATGTGCAGGCACGACTGCAATCCACTGAGCGAAACAGTTCCCACCCTGAGAATCCAGCATTTTCATCACCCCTCCCACAGGTGCCTGCACCCTGTTAATCTGCGGCGCTTGTCTGCATTCGGAGCGTTAGCATGGCCCTATCCAAACGCGAAACCGCCGATATTGAACGCCGACTGGTCGCCACACTGACGCAGGCGTGCGAAACGGCCAAGGCTGAACTACCGGGGTTTGAATGGCTGACGCATACCGTCGATTACGCCGCGTTCCCCCAAAGCCTGCGTGTCACCTGGGTATTCGACACGCGCGCCAGCAAGGACCACGCCCTGGCCAGCGGCGTCGACCAGCGCATGCGCGAGTTGACCGGGGCTGCGTTGCAAGCGGCAGGCGTCCCCGCCATGCCGTTGGACCGCTGCGTGCACTTTGATTCTGAAGAGGCCTGCCACTCGCAGCACGGCGGCGACTGGCGTGCGCGCCTGGCTCGCGCCACAAGTGCTGTCAGGCCTGTGCGCTAAACCGCTGCGCAGCACGCCGCGCGAGCATCGCCTCTTCGGTTTCGCGCGTGGCCACTTGTCCTTTGTAGGCCAACTGGTTGATGAATAACCCTGCGGAATACTCTTTGGGCGGCAAGGAGCCGGGGCGGTTGAACAAGGCCGCCAAGTCAAAGGTAGCGGCAAAGTTCTCCTGGGTCAGGCTGTAGTAGCCCATCAAGTTTCCCGACCAAGGCGAGTCGGCGTCCAGCAGGTCGATGGTGGCGTCGCGGAATTTGATCGCGGCGGGCTTCAGGTCAGAGGCCTGGTTGAGCAGGTTGGTCAGCCGCTGAATATCCGCACGGCTGAGCTGGCCGGCCGTGTCGATGACCTTCCAGCGGTCATCGGCCTCGACGGTGAAGCCGAACTTTTTGCCGGCCAAGTCCGCTGGCAGTGCTGCCTTGAAGCGCTCAACTGCGGCCTTCAGCACGCTTTGTGCCCCCTCAAACAGTTTTTCGAATCGAGGCAGTTCCGGCGATGCCGACCGGCCGACCCAGGTGTCGATAGCCTCCAGGGGTTGCGCCAGGGGCTGGGCAGCTTCACTTGGGTGATAGACAGCCGCTGGGGCGGCGTTTGCCAAGGCTGCCTCGGCGGTATCCGTTAGCGGCGCAGGTGCGATTGCCTGGCCGGAAGCCGTAAGGACGGGGTTGGCCGGTGGGACGTAGGCTGAGCTGACGGTGAGTGCCATTTAATCGGTCCATGATTGGCGGGTTCATCCGGGTTATCGGCGACGATGGATCAGGCTTTAAGTCAGTAGTCCCGATAAGCGCTAGAGCCTACTCGTCAATCCCTGGATAATGCCCCCCTCCCGCCTCGATACGGAAATCCCGCTCAATGAAGTTGCCCGCGTCCGCCGTCGTCCTCGCCTCAGCCTTGCTGCTTCCTTCCCTCGCCCACGCCGACGACGTCGCATTGGTCGACACGCTCAAGGCCTTCACCCGCTGTGACGCCAGTTTCTTCAGCAGCCTGAACAGCCACCGCGACGCCTGGCAGGCCTATGCGCCGCTCAAGCAGGAAAAGGACTTCACCTGGATCGCGGTGAGGGATCGCACCGACCGCAAGGCCAACGCAGTGCCGGTGAGCGCGCCGGCCATCGCCGGGTTGAAGCTGCTGTCTTACAACGATGAAGTCGCCGACCTCGGCCCGCTGGGTCTTTACTATTACTGGGGCTTTATTGTCGATGGCGGTGTCGATGAGGTGGCCAAGCACTTCGCAGCACTGCTCGACCAGCCTGGGGCCCTGCAAAAAGGCGATGGCGAATACACGCGCAGTGAACTCAAGGTTGGCAACACTTGGCAGGGGATCAAGCCCATGCCGGGCAAGGCGCCGGGCCTGCGTAACGTGGAGCGGGTGCTGATCGTGGAGCCGGAAGGCAAGCTCGGCACGCAATCGCGCGTGAGTTGCTCGGTGCAGGGTGGCGTCAACGCCGGGCTGCTGGCGCTGTTGCGGCCCGACATTGCGCCGGTTGACTACCCGCGCACGGTGGTCGAAACCACTCTCGGTGACGTTGCCGTACCGCCCAACGTGCTCCAGCGCCTTGATGCGCCGCTGTTGCAGCCCAGGTTCAAGACATTGACCTACACGTACCTGTCCAGGAATGGCGATGGCAAGGACGCGCCGGTAACGGTCACGTTGAAGGCAGAGGGCGGTTTGCTGGTGAAGAACGAAGCCTATGGCCGCGCCTTCAATGTGGACCGCCTGATGTTGGCGGACCTGATCCAGTTGAAATCCAAAATGAACGGTGTGGGCGCAGGCCAGGTCCTGCAGACCCGCGACGCCGAACTGAAGGTCCCCACCCACTGGACGCCCGGCCAGACCCTGAGTGCCCACCTGCAAATGGCCTATGTGCCCACCAAGCCCACTGACCCACCCACCGAAACGACGCTCACCTGCACAGTGGGCGAGCGCTTCCCGGCACGCCAGGTGTTTGCTTCGTTGACGGGGGATGCCATTCGGCTGGCTTGCGAACAGGACGACTATAAGTCCAATCGCGCCTTTATCGAGGACCTGGGCGTCGCGTTGACGCTGGAGTCGACATCGAGCCAGACGCACTATGTGAATGAGTTCACGGCCCTGGATGTGGTGCGCTGACGTGTGGTTTCCCAACTCAGCCTCTCAGGCGAGTATCAACCTTGGAACGATATGAATCGCTGGTCATCGGCCTGGGCGCCATGGGTGCCGCCACGGTGTACCCGCTGGCGAAAACCGGCGTAAAGGTCGCCGGTCGAAGGGGTTAGCGGTTGAAAGCGCATTTTTTGTGGTGAGCGAGCCTTTAGAAGTTGCGGATTAACGCTCCGAACAGATCACCCTGCGGCATTTTGCTCAATGGGATGTCGGCATTCTCGAACCACTCGCGCCCGGCCTCGGGGTGTGGGCCGCTCAGTACCACCACGCCCTTCTGATAGGTATACCGCGCCGCCGCGACGTCGCCGTTGCGGTAGGTCGCGATGGTCTTGTAGGGCGCGGCCGGGTCGGCTTTGGGGAAGTACGGGCCGTCCTGGAAGAAGACGTGGTCAGGCTTGCCCTCCCACGTGACCTGCACGGCAGCGTCGGCAATGCCAGGCACTTCAAAGCCGGGGCGGCCGGCTTCGGCGTCGAGGTCCTGGGGGATCAGGCCGAGGTTGCTGTCATCCGCCAGGTAGGCGCCCATGCACAGGCCCAGGTAGCGCCCGCCGTTGGCGACGTAGCCACGGATGGCCTCGATACGTGCATCCCCCAGGCTATCGAGGGCGCCGGGAATGTCCTGGCCGCCGCCGGGTTGCACGTAGAGGTCATAGCGCGCCAGGGTTTTGGGCGTGATGTCGATGGCCTCATCCGCGCCCACGTAATCGATCTGATAGCTGGGGTTGAGACGGTGCAAAGCCTTCGCCACGTTCTCGGAACAGTCATCGCAGCCTGCCGGGCCCCGGTAGATAGCGACGTGGGTAATGGGCGTTGCAGCCTCGGACTGCGAGGGCAACAACAGCGCGAATGCAAACAACGTGGCGGCGACAGCGCGTAGGTTCATGGCCGGGGGCTCCTGTACGGACAACGCACAGCCTATAGCGATTGCGCCAATCAATCCGTTAACAGTTGTAAACACCATTCACATCAGGATAACTGGCGGTCGGGCCCTACTTAGAGAGCGTCCGCCATGTTTGAACTCGCCTCCCTCCTCACCTATGTCGCCGTTGTGATCGGTCTGTTCTTGATCCCCGGCCCGTCCGTGTTACTGGTGATCACCCGCACCGTGCAGGGCGGCCGCAGAGTCGGGGCTGACGCTACCTACCGTCACCCCACGCCAGGCGTTTTTCCAGGCGGTCGGTGCCGAGGTGCTCAACCCGAAAACCGCGATTTTCTTCCTGGCCTTCCTGCCGCAATTCGTGCACCCGGAATCCGCGTCGTCGCTGGTGCAATTCGCGGTGCTGGGCCTGATCTTTTCCGGGCTCAGTGCGGTGTACACCAGCTTGCTGGCGTTCGCCATCCGCCCCTTGAGTCGTGGGATCAAAGGGCTTTCCCGGCTGCGCCGCTGGGAAGGCAAAATCATTGGCACGCTGTTTATGGGCCTGGGGCTGAAAGTAGCCCTGCAACAACGCTAAAGCATGACGTTGCCAAGCCTTCACTTGGCAAACGCATACTCCCCACCCTGCTCCACCGCCTTGCGATACGCAGGCCGCGCCTGGAAGTTTGCCACCCAGGCCGCCAGGTTCGGGTAGGCCTGCAGCTTGCCCTGGGCCTTGGCGATTTCGCCGATAAAGCTCATCTGGATATCCGCGCCACTCAGCTCATCGCCCACCAGGTACGGCGCCTGCCCCAGCACGTCGTTCAGGTAACCGAGGTAGTTGGCCACTTCCGATTCGATGCGCGGGTGCAACGGCGCACCGGCATCACCGAGGCGGCCGACGTAGAGGTTGAGCATCAACGGCAACATGGCCGAGCCTTCGGCGAAGTGCAGCCATTGCACGTACTTGTCATAGGTGGCGCTGGCAGGGTCCGGTTGCAGGCGCCCGTGGCCGTGGCGGCGGATCAGGTAGTCGATGATGGCGGCGGATTCGATCAGCACTTGGCCGTCGTCTTCGATTACCGGGGATTTGCCCAGTGGGTGAATGGCCTTGAGCTCGGGCGGTGCGAGATTGGTCTTGGGGTCGCGCTGGTAGCGCTTGATTTCGTAGGGCAGGCCGAGTTCTTCGAGCAGCCACAGGATGCGTTGCGAGCGTGAGTTGTTGAGGTGGTGGACGATGATCATGCTGTACTCCGAAGGGCCTGGGGGGTGTCTTGGAAAGAGACTACGCCAGTGCCGGGGAGTGCCAACAATTAAATGTCTGGCGCGTTGATCGACGCCCACGCCGCCTGTGCCAGCAACTGCGCATAGTCCTTCGGGCTTTTCTTGACCCGCCCGGACAGCCACGCCCGGGCGTAGCTTTCGGCCGAACCGATGATGAGCGACAGTAAAAGCTCGGCAGGAATATGACTGAACGCCTCGCGACGGCCTTCGTCGCTCATCCACTCGGTCAATTGCCGGTTGCGCTGTTTGTTACGGGTGAGCAGTTCATCCTTGTGCGGGCCGTTGGCCACGGCGAAGCGGCTTTGGAACATGAAGCGCGCCCATTCAGGTTGCGCGTCAACCCATTCCACGTAACTGCGCACCAGCGCCTCCACGCCTGCCTGCGCCGTTTGCGCCTGCTGCAGGTAGCGATCTCGCAAGGCCGCCTGGTCCTCCAGCGCGGCAAAAAACAGCGCGGCGACAATGCCTTCCTTATTGCCGAAATGATGGTAGATGGCGCCCACGCTGGTCTCGCACCGCGCGCGGATGGTTTCGATATTGGTGGCTTCGATACCGACCTCGTTAAAGCTGGCCAGGGCCTCGCGCAGGATGCTGCGTTTGAGGTCGCTGCGCTTGCCCGCAAAGGTGCGCTCGATCAGATCAGGTGCGTGCATGGAGTGGCTCGCCAAATGTGCGGAGTTTAAAGGTACAGCAGTCGCTAGAGAAGGCGTGGCTTGACACCCTTGGAATTAACAGAATATTGTTCTGTTACAGAATATTATTCTGCAAGTCCATCAGGAGGATAATCCATGAGTCAGTTTCTCAGCATGTTCAACAGCGTAGGCCCTGCAGCGTTCAGCCAAATGGCCTGCCAGGTGGCGCCCTACTTCAGTACCATCAACCCAGAAATTGCCGAACTGCGCCCAGGGCATGCCGTGGTGAACGTGCCGTTTCGCAAGGAAATCACCAACCACCTCGCCTCCGTGCACGCCATCGCCTTGTGCAACGCGGCCGAGCTGGCAGGTGGGACGATGACCGACGTGTCGATCCCGCCCGGTGCCAGATGGATTCCCAAAGGCATGACCGTGGAGTACCTGGCGAAGGCCAAGTCGAATATCCGCGCGGTGGCGGACGGCAGTGGCATTGATTGGTCAACCGCGGGGGACAAGATCGTACCGGTGGATATCTTCGATGAAGGCGAAGTGAAGGTGTTCACGGCGAAGATCACCATGAACGTAAAAATCGCCTAGCCGTCATCGACAGGCTCGGCCATTGCCGAGCCACGCTTCACCCACTCCCCACCATCGACCACAACGACGCCCCCACGCCCGTGATGCTTTCTCCTGCGATCAACCCGGCGGCGGCAGTTATCGCGAAGCGTTCGGTCAGGCTCGGCCAGCGGCAGCTCACCAGCCAGGTGAGGATCGCGCCCAGGGCCATCATCAGCGACACCGAGGCCGGCAGTACAAAGGCCAGGCCCAAGGCCGCGGCACTCGGCAAGTAACGAGCGCGATGGGCGGGCAAGGTGCTGTCGAGGATGCCCAGCAGCACGCCGATCAGGCCGCCAATGGCGATTGCCCAGCGAATGCTGGTCGATAGCGAATCGAGCCCATGGGTCAGGGTTTGCGCCACGGCTTTCCAGGTGGCGACTGCCGGTGCCGGCCACTCTTCGGTGAGCAGCATGGATTGCGGGTCGGGGATCAGTGCCAGGTAGGCAAATACGCCAACGATGCTGCCGATGAAAATCCCCAGGATCTGCGCGATCACTTGCTTGTGGGGCGTGGCGCCAATGGCCTTGCCCACTTTGAAGTCATTCATCAGGTCGGTGCATTGCCCAGCCGAGCCGCCGGCGGTGTTGGCGCTCATCAGGTTGATCGGCACCTGCCCTGGCGCGACGATGCCAAAGCTCAATTGGGACAGCTGCCCGATGGCGCCGATGGGCGGAATGCCGGTGGCGCCCACCACGCGCGCGGCGACGGCGGCGAGGCAGATCGCCAATGGGATCGTGAGCAACGCCATGCCGAGATTAATGCCGAACAGCAGCGCCTGCAGACTCACCACCAGCACAATCGCCAGCACAAAACCGGCGGCCGGCCCCGGCTTGGGCACCGTCCAGGTCGATTCGCCGTCGGAGTGCGTTGATCGGTACAACGCCCACAAACGAATCGCCAGCGAGGCAAAGGTGGAACACACCATCAAGCTCACGCCCGGCCACAGCAACCACTCCACCAACGCGGCGAACTGCGGGCCGCTGCTGCCCGCAGGCAAGGTCACCAGGTGTTGCGCCAACAACCAGGGGCCCAGGCCACCCCACGCGAGCAAGGCGCCGAGCAGCAGGGTCAGGCCCACGCGAATGCCGATGATACCGCCGAAGCCCACCAGCAACAGCGAAGGGTCGGCGGTGAAGGTCAGGCGCTCCAACTGAGCGCTGGGCGACCAGCGCGGGAAGGCCCACATAAAAGTATCGACCCACTTGACCAGCCCGGAGAGCAACGCGGCGCTGAGCAGCACCTTCAAGCGCGTCGCGGCTTCGCGCCCATGGTTGTAGATGTGCAGCAAGGTTTCCAGGGTGGCCATGCCCTCGGGGAATTTCAGCGCCTTGTCATTCAGCAACGAGGGCCGTAGATACCAGGCGATCCAGATGCCCAGGAAACTCACCGAGAACACCCAGGCAATCATGGGGATAGCGTCCAACTGGTTGCCCGTCAGCAAGGTATAGGCCGGGATCGGCGCTACCAGTCCGCCGGAAATGATTGAAGCGGCGGCCGAGGCGACGGTCTGGTTGATGTTGCTTTCATGCAAGGTCCACGGCAGGTGGTCGGTGGAACGCTTGGCCACTCCTTGAAAGATGGCGTAGCCGATCAACAGCGCGATGATCGACATGTTGAACGACCAACCGATTTTCAACCCGGCGTAGACATTGGACGGCGTGAGCAGGATGCCGAGGACACTGCCAGTGATGACGGCGCGCAGGCTGAGTTCGCGGGTGACGGGGCCGTGCGGGAGGATCGTTGGCGGGGCTGAAGTCATGCGGAGTCCTTTCGGCGACGAAACAGGGCGACCTAGTAAGTGAGCCCTGTAGAAGCCGAAGGTTCCTGTGGTGAGCGGGCTTGCCCCGCGCTGGGCTGCGAAGCGGCCCTAAATTCTGGCGACTCGGTTTAACTGACGATGCGCGGTGTTTTTAATGGGGCTGCTGCGCAGCCCAGCGCGGGGCAAGCCCGCTCACCACACCAAGCCCGCTCACCACACCGAGCCCGCTCACCACAGGAAGCCTGGTCACCACAAAAACTTGCTCAGCCCAGGCGAAACCGCGCGGTGTTGTCGCTCAATGCCTGGCTGCCTTTGCTCAAGGTGTCGGCCGCCCGGTTCACTGCCCGCGCGCCGTCGAGCAAACGCCCGGCCGCCTGGTCCACTTGCTGGATATTGCCGCTCACTTCATCTGCCGTCGCCGCTTGTTCCTCTACGGCGGTGGCGATTTGCGCCAGGGTGTCGGTGACGTGTTGCACCGCACCGGCAATCTCGCCCAAACGTGTGCCTAGCCCGGTGACGGATTCAGCATCCGTCAGTGCCTGTTCACACGCGGCGCCCATCAACGTGACCGCCTGGCTGACCGTGGCGCGCAGGCTGTCGACCGTGCCGGCGATCTGCGCCGTAGACGCCTGGGTGCGTTGCGACAAGCTGCGCACTTCATCGGCCACCACGGCAAACCCCCGGCCCTGCTCACCGGCGCGGGCGGCTTCGATCGCGGCGTTGAGCGCCAGCAGGTTGGTCTGCTCGGCAATGCCACGGATGGTGTCGACCACCGACTGAATCTGCTGGCCCTGCTGGCTGACCTGCTCCAGCGCATCGGCGGTGTCGGTCAGGCGCAGGTTGAGTTGCTGGATGCTGGCGGTGGTGCGCTGGCTGTCACGGCTGCTGTCTTCGGCAATACGCCGGGTTTGCTGGGCACTGCCCGAGGCCTGTTCGCAGCTTTTGGCGACGCCCAGGGAGGTGGCCGCCAACTGGGTCGCGGCGGCGGCGATCTGGCTGATTTGCAGTTGCTGGTCTTCGACTTCGGTAAGGGTGCTGCCCGATTGCGAATTGAGGGTGAGCACCGCCGAGCCGAGTTGCTGCGTCTCGTGGTTGACCCCCAGCAGGCTGGTGCGCAGTTGCACCACCGCGACGTTGAGCGCGGTGCTGATGGCCGCGAGTTCGTCACGCCCTTCCACCGCCACCTCGACGCACAGGTTGCCGTCGCGCAGGGACTCGGCCAGCGTGGTGATGCCACTGGCACTGCGGCGAATCGAGGCTTGCAGGCATATGAACAGGTAAAGCGCGGCCAAGGCCAGCAGGCTGAACGTCGCGGCGACGGGAATGAATTTCTGCAGCGAACGATCACGGTAGTAACCCAGGCGCGCGTCCAGCGAATGGAGCGACTGGTTACGCAGCGCGCCGAGGCTGTCGAGCATCGCGTCGACACTGCGTTCGAAGCCTGCGGTGTCGAGCTTGATGGTGCCGCCGAAGACGCCGTCGTCGAGCACCTTAAGTTCGTTGTCCAGCCGTTGCAGGCTGTCGTCGTACTGCGCGGTCCAGGGTTCAAGACCGGCGTATTGCTTGGCCTTGAGCGAGGCCGCCGCCTTGACCAACTGGTCCCGCGCGTCGCCGATCCGACCGCGCAGGTCACGCATCTGCAAGCGGCTTTGCAACGTGAACTGCCCCGACGCGATAGACGACTGGCCGACACTGGCCATGCGCCCGATACGCTCGATCAGGTCAGGGGTGTGTTGGGTCGAAATCTGCATCAGCAGGTAGGTTTCCAGCCACGGGTCGAGGATCAGGCCAGCATCCAGGGTGATCTGCTCGCGCAGGGTTTGCATGGCGGTGAGCGCCGAGGTGAAACGGTCATAACCGTCCGGCCACCAGCCCACGGTGCGCAGGGATTGAGAGTCCATGCCCTTGACCGTGGCCTGCAGGGCTTCAAAGCGGGTCAGGATGTCGGCGCTGGCGTGCTGGGCGTTGAGCGCGTCGCCCAAGGCTTGCAGGCTTTGCTGGATCAGCGGGAAATTGGCATCGACCTTGTCCATCGCCGCCTTCGCCGCCGGCGTCGGGGCGTGCAGGATATCCGCCGCTTTCCAGCGTGCGGCCAGATTACGCTGGGCCGTCAACTGGCCATCCAGCGCGTCCAGGGCCAACAATTGCCGGACGCCGGACTGCTCGCTGGAAATCACGGTTAATTTGTCACGATAGTCCGAGCCGATCATCCACAGGCTACCCGCCAGGGGCAGCATGAACAGGAAAAACAGAATCTGGAATTTACGCGCAAAGCCGAATCGCCCCAACAGGCGGATACCCGGTGATAAAAGGCTGTGCATGTCCAACCACTCCCCAAAAACGACCCACGCGGTGCACCGCGGGGTGAAGCCTTGAAATGACTAACGGCAAAATGCCATGTCATTGATTGGGAAGGCTCTAGCAAGATATGGGCCGCTGGATGAAGCCAGAGAATAGGCGGGTTCGCACCCAACAATTAACGTAAATCGCCCAAAAATGGGGCAAAAACACTCATCGCAGCGCCCCCCCCTGTAACTAATGGCGCACATCTCAAAAACCACGCACATCCAGTGTGGGAGCTGGCTTGCCTGCAAAAGCGGTGCAGCAGACACTTAAGTGCAACTGGCCCACCGCCATCGCAGGCCAGCCAGCGCCCACATCTCGATGCTCACTCCGGCTGTTTCACGCCCATGTATCGGTCGAAATGATTGATGTGATCATCCAGATTATCTTCAAGCATCATCCGGTACTGGTCACAGAAGTACTTCAACATCGCCTCCCGCGCCTCGGCCATTTCCGCGCCGGACTTGAAGTTGCGCGCGCTGGCCCAGGCATTGAAGCGCGTGGTGCCGAACATCATCGAGGCGCTGACCTGGCCGAGGTTTTCGTGAGCCTGAAGTTGCTCGTTCGACAATTCGATGTGCGCGTCGGCGCGGTCGTAGAAGGTGGAGTCAGTAGCATCTGCCATTGCGTGTTACCTGGGTGATCAGTCGTAAGTCGGCCATTGGAGCATGCACGACTGACCGCTGTCAGCAATCACCCTGTCACTCCGGGATACGCCGCAACACATCGTCATAAGGGGTCAAGTCCAGAAAGGCGGTCACCTCGAAGGCTTTGCCATCGCGCATATGAAAGATCCAGGCATAACTGTTGCGGTAGGCCTGACCGTCACGCGCAACACCTGCGCCCTCCCACTGAATAATCACGTGATCACCGTCAGCCCAGACCTGCTGGCTCACAGGCCTGACCGGGCGGGATAGGCGCGACACGAACGGCTTTACTGCGCCGTCGACAAACGCATCGACGCCTCGATAAACCCCCGCACTAGGGCCTGAACCCTTGATCGTCCAGATGACATTCGGCGTCAGTATGTCGCTGAAAAAAGTGGTGCCACCGCCGCGCCAACGCTCGAAGGCTTCAGTCACGCGCTGCTTGTTGCGGTCCTCGACTTGCGTATTGGCATGAGCCGAACACGACCCCATGCCGAGCAGGATGACCAAGACCACGTGTTGAAAGATTGATCGTTTCATTTCAGGTACGCCTTCTGGGGCTGAAGCCGAGCACCGCCGAAAATCAATTGCTGCACCATCGGCCGGGCAACGAAACGCTCCGGAAAGATCGGCTCGGGCGCACTGACCCGATCGAGTCTGGCGATATGTTCAGCGTCCAGCTCAATGCTCAGCGCCCCCAGGTTATCCTGGGCCTGGGCCAAGGTTCTGGCGCCCATCACAGGTGCAACAACGGCCGGGTTGCACAGCGTCCAGGCGAGCGCGACCTGGGACGGTGTGGCGCCGGTTTCGGCCGCGATGGCGGTGACCGCACTGGCAATCTCCAGTGAGCGAGCATTCATATGCCCCGATGAACTGATCACGCCCTTGCGCGTTGCCGAAACGTTCGCCTCACTGGCCTGGCTCAAATCGTCGCGGCTGTATTTGCCGGTCAGGATTCCGCCGCCGAGCGGTGACCAGGGCAACACGCCAAGGCCCATTTCGGCGGCCATCGGGATCAGTTCATGTTCGACGCTACGTTCGACCAGGCTGTATTCGATTTGCAGTGCCACCAACGGCGACCAGCCGCGCAGCTCGGCAAGGGTTTGTAGCTGGGCCACTTTCCACGCCGGGGTATTGCAGATGCCCAAGTACAACACTTTGCCGCTGCGCACCAAGTCATCCAACCCGCGCATGACCTCTTCGACGCCCGTGGTGAAATCCCAGGCATGCAGGTACAGCAACTCAATGCGGTCGGTGTCGAGCTGGCGCAAACTGGTCTCCACCGAGCGCATCAGGTTCATGCGATGGTTACCGCCGGAATTGGGGTCGCCCGGCTCGCGGGCCATGGTGTATTTGGTCGAGACGACCAGGCGATCACGCTTGGCCTTGAGGAATTGGCCAAGGATGCGCTCCGAAGCCCCGTTGGTGTAGTTGACGGCGGTGTCGATCAGGTTGCCGCCTTGGTCGACGTAGGTATCAAAGATCTGGCGTGCTTCGCTTTCATCCGCGCCCCACCCCCAGTCGGCGCCGAACGTCATGGTGCCGAGGGCGAGCGGCGAAACACGCATACCGGATCGTCCGAGCAGGCGGTAGTGGTCGAGTGCGTTGAGAGTGGGCATGATGAACTCCTGTCAGCGATGGCGTTAAGCCGGTGAAGACAAGTCTGCCCCCCACCGGCTCGCCGCCTGTAACAGGATCGTCCCGTGTTCTTGCACGATTGTCCGGGGCGCTATGCTCATCCGCCTGTCTCCGGAGCCCTCATGGATGCGTTGCAACAGTTAATCGAGCTGATCAGCCGTCACGCACCGAGCGACGGCACCCACGCCACACCGATTGACGGCGTAAGCCTGGTACGTTCGGGCACGCCCACGTTGCCTATGCCGGTTGTCTACGTGCCGACGCTGTGCCTGATTGTTCAGGGCCGCAAACAGGTGGTCGCGGGCGCAACCTCCTACGTGTATGACGCGGCCACTTACCTGGTGGCCTCTGTGGATATTCCCGTGATGGGTTCGGTGATCGAGGCCAGCGAGGCCGCGCCTTATCTGTGCCTGGTACTCGACCTCGACATGGCGGCGTTGACGGATCTGGCGCTGCGGCACCCGGCGGCGGAGCATGAACCCGCGCTGCCCACCGCAGGCATCGAGCTCAACGCCACCACGCCTGAACTGCTGGACGCGGCTGTGCGCCTCGCCAAAATGCTGGATGCACCCAGAGACATTCAAGAACTTGCACCGCTGACGATTCGCGAGGTGCTTTATCGATTGCTCACCGGCAGCGGCCATGGCGCGGTGCGGCAGATGGCCAAGGCCGACAGCCGGCTCAACCAGATCGCCAAAGCCATCGCGTGGCTACGGCAGCATTACGACGAACCCTGCCGGATCGATGCCATCGCAGATATCGCGGGCATGAGCCGCTCCACCTTCCACGCTCACTTCAAGGCGGTCACCTCCATGAGCCCGCTGGAATTTCGCAGCCAATTGCGCTTGCAGGAAGCCCGACGATTAATGGTCGCCGAGGCGGTGGACGCCGCCGGTGCTGGTTTTCGCGTGGGCTATGAAAGCCCTTCGCAGTTCAGCCGTGACTATGTACGCATGTTTGGTTTGCCGCCGGCCAAGGATGCCGGTCGATTGCGCCGTGACGCGCCTACGGTTGAGGTTCAGCCAACAACTGAGTAATCCACCCGAGCTGCCGAGCAATGTCCTGCACCTTCTCCTCCGGCACTGTCTGTCGTGCATGCTCCAGGCTGGCCAGGGTCTTTCGCTTTTGGTGCAACATACGTTGCCATTTGGCAATGAACACCGGGCTGTGTGCCTGCAGTTGCAGCGGCCCGAAGTACAGCTGCTCAGCGGTGTAAGCCACTGGCCCGGCGCGCTCTGCGACGATGATCTCGTAGTAAAAGCGGTTTTCGCGCAGCAGCTCTTCTCGAAGGATCGAGTAACCGTTGTCCATCAGCCATTGGCGCAACGGTTGCTCACCGCCGTTGGGTTGCAGGATCAATCGCTCTTGGCCGCTCAGGTGCCGCTTACCGCTTTCGAGAATGTCGCGAATCGTCTCGCCGCCCATGCCGCACACACTGATCGCGGTGATGCCGTCATCGGGCTTCATGGCCGCCAAACCATCGGCCAGACGTACGGTGATCTGCCGCTCCAGGCCGTTGTCGCTCACGGTACGTTGCGCCGCATGGAAGGGCGTGGTCGCGACCTCCCCCGCCACAGCCATCGTGATCAGGCCACGGCGCATCAATGCCACCGGCAAATAACCGTGATCGGAGCCAATATCGGCCAGGCGCGCGCCCTCCGGTACATTGGCGGCGACGCGCTCCAGACGCAGGGATAAAGTGTGTTCGTTCAACGCCCCTGCTCCCCCGAAAAACGGTCTCGGCTGTTAGTCAGATGCAACACCATGGCCGCGCGGGCGGCGTCTGAGTCCTGGCGTTTGATCGCGTTGAAGATCGCTTCATGCTCCAGGTTGGCCAACTGGCCCAACTGGGTGAAATCCGCGCCGCCACGTTCAGCGCCCTTCACTTGGGTGCGCGGGATCATCGCATTGCCCAGGTGCAGCATGATTTCAGTGAAAAAGGTATTGCCGGTGGCCTCGGCGATCAGTTGGTGAAAGCGTTTGTCTTCCTCCACGCAGCTGTCGTTGTTGGCCAGGGACGCCTGGTAATCGTCCAGCGCCTGGCGCATGTGCGCCAGCTGTTCGTTGGTTCGGCGCAAGGCCGCCAGCGCCACGGCCTGCACCTCTAGGCCCAGGCGCAGCTCGAGCATATTGCGCACGCTGGCTACCGTATCCACATGCAGGCGCAGGCCCTGCTGGGCGTGCTGTTCCAGCACAAAGGTGCCGATGCCGTGACGTGTCTCCACCAGACCGGACGCCTGCAACTTGGAAATCGCTTCGCGCACCACGGTTCGGCTCACGCCATGCTCAGCCACGATGGTGGATTCCGAAGGCAGCTTTTCGCCGGGTTTCAACTGGCCGAGCAGGATGCGCTGGGTCAGCGCATCGACCACGCCCTGGGCCAGGTTGGTGGAGCGTTTACGCAGGGGGATTCCACTTTCAATGGGCATTGCAACAGATCCACGGGGTTGAGCTGTGCGGAGCTTAACACCCAGTCCGGCGTCAAACCTGGGTTGATTGAAAAAACCCTCAACTTGTATGACAACCAAACTTAACGCTCACTATCACAAGTACGCCCCTCACGGCATCCACCGGGAAGAATCTCGTTAAAAAATCAGCAAAAAACCTAGCAAAAGCTGCACAAATAACCAAAACCTCTGTCCGACACACCGCATTATAAGAAGAAAAACACTCGCCCCTGGATTGCGATCTCAAGAAACCTACTTGTATGATGTCTATCAACAAGACACGCAAACCCGCATAAAAATAATCAGGGGGAGTTTTGAATTGTGACCAATTCAATCCATGTATCTGCCGTACCCGAAAGTGATCCCGTCCTCGCGCGCGCCGTGAGCAAAGTGAAGCGCCATGTGCTGCCACTGTTCGTGATCATGTTCATCCTCAACTACATCGACCGGGTCAATATCGGCTTCGTGCGCACGCACATGGAGCATGACCTCGGCATTGGCGCCGCCGCCTATGGCTTCGGCGCCGGACTGTTCTTCATCGGCTATGCCCTCTTCGAAGTGCCCTCCAACATACTGCTGCAAAAGGTCGGTGCGCGCATCTGGCTGACCCGCATCATGTTCACCTGGGGCATCGTCGCCACGCTGATGGCGTTCATCCAGAACGAAACCCACTTTTACATCCTGCGCTTCCTGCTGGGTGTGGCCGAGGCCGGCTTCTTTCCTGGGGTGATCTACTACTTCACGCGCTGGCTGCCTGGCGTGGAACGCGGTAAAGCCATCGCCATCTTTTTGAGCGGCTCGGCGGTTGCGTCGCTGATTTCCGGCCCGCTGTCAGGCGTGCTGTTGCAGATAGAGGGCTTTGGCTTCCACGGCTGGCAATGGATGTTCGCCATTGAAGGCTTGGCGTCGGTGGTGATTGGCTTCTTTGTGTGGTTCTGGCTGGACTCCAAACCCCACGACGCCAAATGGATGACCCGCGAAGAACAGGATGCGCTGGTCAATGCCATCGACCAGGAACAGCGTGATCGTGAGGCCCTCACCAGCGTCAAGCCGACCCTCGGCAAGCTGCTCAAGGACCGCCAGATCCTGCTGTTCTGCGCGTTGTATTTCTGCATCCAGCTGACGATCTACGCGGCGACGTTCTGGCTGCCGAGCATCATCAAGAAGATGGGCGACCTGAGTGATGTGCAGGTTGGTTTCTTCAACTCCATCCCCTGGTTGATCTCGATCATCGCCATGTACGCCTTCGCTTCGCTGTCGGGCAAGTTCAAGTTCCAGCAGGCCTGGGTCGCGGCGGCGCTGTTGATTGCGGCAGCGGGCATGTTCATGTCCACCACCGGCGGGCCGATCTTCGCCTTTGTGGCGATCTGCTTCGCGGCCATCGGTTTCAAGTCGGCGTCGTCGCTGTTCTGGCCGATTCCCCAGGGCTACCTGGATGTGCGTATCGCCGCCGCCGTGATCGCGTTGATCAACTCTATCGGCAACCTGGGCGGCTTCGTTGCGCCCACCACTTTCGGCTTCCTGGAACAGACCACTGGCTCGATCCAGGGCGGGCTCTATGGCCTGGCCGGCACGTCGGTGCTCGCCGCGATCCTGGTGTTTTTCGCCAAGACCGCGCCCTCTGCCGCGCTGACTTCACCGAGCGCCGTGCCTACCCGCGTCGCCCTCAGCAAACCTCTTTAAGACTATTCAGGAACTTGCCATGACTACGCCCGTCGTTACTCACTTCCAGGTTATCCCCGTCGCCGGCCACGACAGCATGCTGCTCAACCTCAGTGGCGCCCACGGCCCGTACTTCACACGCAATATCGTCATCCTCAAGGACAGCTCCGGCAACACCGGCGTGGGTGAAGTACCCGGCGGCGAACGCATCCGCGAAACCCTGGAAGACGCCCGCAGCCTGGTGGTCGGCCAACCCATCGGCCAGTACCAGCGCATCCTCAACCAGATGCGCAGCACTTTTGCTTCCCGCGACGCGGCGGGTCGTGGTTTGCAGACCTTTGACCTGCGCATCACCATCCATGCCGTCACCGCCATGGAAGCCGCGCTGCTTGACCTGCTGGGTCAATTTCTCGAAGTCCCGGTGGCCGCCTTGCTCGGTGAAGGCCAGCAACGCGACGCGGTAAAAATGCTCGGCTATCTGTTTTATGTCGGCGACCGCGGTGCCACCGACCTGGCCTACCGCAACGAAGCCGACAGCGACGATGAGTGGTTCCGCCTGCGCCACGAAACCGCGCTGACGGCCGACGCCGTGGTGCGCCTGGCCGAAGCCGCCAAAGCCAAATATGGTTTCAATGACTTCAAGCTCAAAGGCGGCGTGCTGAGCGGCGACGAAGAAATCGAAGCCGTCACCGCCCTGGCCGAACGCTTCCCGGATGCGCGTATCACCCTCGACCCGAACGGCGCCTGGTCATTGAAAGAAGCCATCCGCCTGTGCCGCGACCAGCACCACGTACTGGCGTACGCCGAAGACCCCTGCGGTGCCGAAAACGGCTACTCGGGCCGCGAAGTCATGGCTGAATTCCGCCGTGCCACCGGCCTGAAAACCGCCACCAACATGATCGCCACCGACTGGCGCGAAATGGGCCACGCGATCCAGCTGCAATCGGTGGACATCCCCCTCGCCGACCCACACTTCTGGACGATGCAGGGCTCGGTACGCGTGGCGCAGATGTGCCATGAATGGGGCCTGACCTGGGGCTCGCACTCCAACAACCACTTCGACATTTCCCTGGCGATGTTCACCCAGGTCGCCGCCGCAGCACCGGGCGACATCACCGCCATCGACACCCACTGGATCTGGCAGGACGGCCAGCACCTGACCAAGGCGCCGCTGAAAATCGAAGGGGGTTATGTAAAAGTGCCGAGCAAGCCTGGCCTGGGGGTGGAGATCGACATGGACGCCGTGGCCAAGGCCCATGAGGTGTACAAAGGCATGGGCCTCGGCGCGCGGGATGACAGCGTGGCGATGCAGTTTTTGATTCCGGGGTGGCGCTTCAACAACAAGCAGCCGTGCCTGGTGCGCTGATTCAGATTTTTGTAGGGGCGGGCTTGCTCGCTCCTGCAATCGGCCGCACAGTCAGCTCAACCCCTAGCGCCAGCATCAGCTTCTGGATCGTTTCATAGCGCGTCTTCGAGCCACCCTTCAGGGTTTTGTAAAGACTCTCCCGATTCACCCCAGCCGCTTCCGCCACTTTGTTCACGCCTTGGGCCTTGGCAACCTCGGCAAGCGCCTTCATCAGTACCTGCGGGTCTTGAGACGTCATGCTCTGCGCCAGATACGCACTGATGGTTTCCGGGCTGTCGAGGAAGCGCGACGCTTCATAGCCGCGGGTGCCGGACGTATCCAGATCGAGGATCGGCATATCCTCGGGTTTGAATTTCGATTCGCTCATTTCATCTACCTCTCAGGGCATCAAGAATCTCTTTTGCCCGCTTGATTCCTCTTTTCTGGTCGGTTTTATCGCTCCCCCACAGCATCAGGTAAGCAGTGATTCCCGTACGCACGAAATACATCCTGTAGCCGGGCCCGACAAACACACGCATCTCACTCAGGCCGTCACCTACGGATTCACAATCCCCAAAATTGTTTTCCTCCGCCCGGTCCAAGCGAGTAAGAATCGCCGTTTTTCCCCAAATATCCCGCATACCGTCGAGCCATGTATCAAACTCCGGCGTCCTGCCGATTGAATTAGTCACAGTATCACTTGTAGCCTACTGGCTACTCCTTGTCGATGCCAGTGGAATTTTGTTTCCGGTGAGCGCCGGAGTAAAAAATCCTAGTTCAGCACCTATACAAACAGCCGGTGGATACTGTGAGCGCTTATTTCCCCCGCGTTTAAAGCACCCGATCAAACAACGGCGCCACGTCATACCGCTGCTTCAGCATCTGTGCATCCACCAGAAAATCCGCCGTGGCCTGGGCCTCGCTGACAATCGTCGGAGAGATCGGCAGCACCTTGATCGCATCGCGCTTGAACCACACTTTGGCGATTTCCGGCGCCGACTGGTTGGCCTTCGACCAGGCTTCGGCGTACTCATCCACGTGGGTGTTGCTCCACACCCGGGCGCGGGTCAAGCGGGCAATAAAGTCCTTGATGATCGCGCTTTTCTGCGCCAGCGCCGGCTCGTAGGCGACGATGTAGGTGGGCGCGCTCATCAGGCCCTTGGCGTTGCGGATCAGGGTGCTGCCTTCTTTTTCCTGCAACGACACGTAGGGTTCCCAGGTGCCGAAGGCGTCGATGTCGCCCTGGGTCAGCGCCAGGCTGGCCTCGGCCGGCAGCAGGTATTTGAAGTGGACGCTGCTGCGCGGCACCCCGGCTTCATCCAGCGCTTTATAGGCCAGTTGCTGGCTCCATGAGCCGTTCCAGATGGCGACGGTCTTGCCCTTGAGGTCGGCCACCGACTGAATGCCCTTGCGCGCCACGATGCCCACGCCATCGAGGCTGGTCTGGGTGCTGGCGACGACTTTGACCGGCGCGCCATTGGCGGCCAGGCTGATCACCGGGGTGTCGCCGACGATGCCTACGTCCAGCGCGCCGCTGGCCACGGCCGAGGCCACCGGCGAGCCGGTGTTGAAGCGCTTGAAGTCGATTTTATAGGGCAAGTCTTTCAGCTCGCCCGACAGCTCCAGCACGATGCGGTTGGAGAAGAACTGGTCACCCACGGTAAGGGTCAGCGGTTCGGCGGCGCCGGCCGATGGGCCATACAGCGCAAGAGAGGCCAGGCCCAGCAAAGACAGCAGTGTTCGACGGTTGATCATGGAAAATCCCACAGGGTTGGAGGGTTGGTTCAACCATCCGTGGGCGTGCAGTCTGGTCGTTTGTCGTAGAAGCTAACGCAATAAAAGCGCGGGGTTTAATACTGTTGGGCACTATCGATAGAACCGTCGTACAGGTCGCTAGCTGCTTTTCGTATTAAAAACTTCGCCGCGCCTGAGTTAGGGTGAGCTCACCAGACCACTGGACCCCAGCACCTGAACCATTTTCTGCAAGGTCCATTGCATGTCGATTCCCGCTTTGAACATCTGGGGCGTACCGCCCACTGCCCGTTACGAACAACTGGCCGCACCGTTTCGCCCGCTCTTTGCGCAGATTCTCGCGCAGGCGGCGGTGGCGGATCAGACACGCGGCAGCCTCGCCACCGTGATCCAGCAACTGAACGCCTTGGGCCTACCGCGCTGGCGCCTGCCAGCCAGTTATGGCGGCCAGGATGCAACGTTGGTCGAATTGCTGGCGCTGCTCACAGAGCTGTCCGCCGCCGACTCCAACATCACCCAAGCCCTGCGCGGGCACTTCGGTTTTTGCGAAGACGTGCTCAGCGCCAAGGACTTGGATTGGCGCGCCAAGTGGCTGGACCGGCTCGGCCAGGGTGCCCTGCTCTCTCCCGGCAGCACTGAAGTCGGCACCGGGGCCCGTGGCGATTTCGACACCCGCCTGCACCGTGACGAAGCCGGCGCCTTGCGCATCAGCGGCAAAAAGTTCTACACCACCGGCGCGCTCTACAGCGACTTGATCAACACCATCGCGACGGGCGAAGACGGCACGATCTACAGCGTAGTCGTCGACCTCAAGGCCCCCGGCGTGCAGATCGTCGATGACTGGAATGGCTTCGGCCAACGCCTCACCGCCAGCGGCACCTGCCTCTTCGACAATGCGCCCGTGGTGGATGACGATGTACGCCCCACCCAACAGCGCTTTGGCCACGGCCAGTCGTTCTTCCAGCTCTACCACCTCAGCACCCTCGCCGGCATCGCCCGCCGCGCCGCCCTCAGCGGTGCCGAGGAACTCAGCCAACGCGCGCGCACCTTCACCACCGGCAATGCCGACACCGCCGGCCAGGACGTACAACTGCTGCAAGTGATCGGTGAAGTCGCCAGCCAGGCCTACGCCGCGCAAGCCATCGCCCAGCAAGCGGCGCAACGGCTGGAGCACACCGCGCGGTATGTGATCGCCCATGACCAGCCGTTGCACGATGACGATCCGCAGGTTGCGCTGGCTGAATTGGAAGTGTGCCTGGCAGTGAACCCGGTGGTGGATGCGACACTGGCGGCCACCACGGCGCTGTTCGATGCACTGGGCGCCAGTGCCACGGCCAGCAACAAGGCGCTGGACCGGCTGTGGCGAAACGCGCGAACCCTGGCGAACCACAACCCGCGCGTGTACAAATCGCGGATTGTGGGGAATTACCTGGTGAATGGAATCCTGCCGCCTGCGCAGTGGCGAGTAGGCGTCGCAAAAATATAAAGGCGATCACCACAGAAGCTACTGGCTCACAAACCCCAGCACCCGCGCCAGCATCCGATCACAGGCCTGCAACTGCGCCACGCTGATGAACTCGTCCGGCTTGTGCCCCTGCTCCATGCTGCCAGGCCCGCACACCACCGTGGGAATGCCGGCTTGGTCGAACAGGCCGCCTTCAGTGCCAAAGGCAACGGTGCCGAAATCCTGCGAGCCGCAAAACTGTGCAACCCACTCGGCGGCCTGGCTTTCCAGCGAAGTGGCCAGGCCCGGGTAACTGGACAGCTCGCTGATGCTGATCGCCGATTGCGCATTCACCGCCCGCATCGCCGGCAGCAGGGTCTGCTCGGCGTATACCTGTAATTGCCGGGCAACCTGCCAGGGATCCTGAGTCGGCAAGGAGCGCACTTCGAAGTCGAAACTGCAGTCCTGCGGGACGATATTCAGTGCCTTGCCGCCGTTGATCAGGCCGGTCTGCACCGTGGAAAATGCCGGATCGAAACGCTGATCCAGATGCTGCGGCGCCTTGAGCGCTTCGCCGAGCCGCACCAGTTCGCCGATCAACCGCGCGGCGTATTCAATGGCATTCACGCCCGTAGGCGCATAGGCCGAATGGCACGCCGCCCCATGCACCTGGCACCGCATCGCCAGCTTGCCCTTGTGGCCGAGCACCGGCTTGAGTTCGGTGGGTTCGCCGATCACGCACAGCAGCGGCTTGACAGGCTGCCCGTGAAATCGCTCGATCAACGAGCGCACACCCAGGCAGCCGACTTCCTCATCGTAGGACAGCGCGATATGCACCGGCATGCGCAACGTTGCCTGCACCAAAGCCGGCACGCAGGCCAGCACACAGGCGATATAACCCTTCATGTCCGCCGTGCCACGGCCGTACAACTGACCGTCTTTCTCGGTGAGTTCAAACGGCGCCACACTCCAGCGTTGGCCGTCCACCGGCACCACGTCGGTATGCCCGGACAACACAATGCCGGGCACTTCTGCCGGGCCGATAGTCGCCAGCAGGTTGGCCTTACTCTTGTGCTCGTTGTACACCAGCTCACAGGCCACGCCGTGGTCCTGCAGGTACGTGCGCACAAAGTCGATCAAGGCCAGGTTGGATTCTCGGCTGGTGGTGTCGAAGCGCACCAGTTGCGCCAACAGGTCGCGGCTGCTGTTCATCGGTCATCTCCCGGCACGGCATAGCCGGGTGCGATCTGCGGGTTGATGGCGCGGTCGATGTAGGCCTGCAACTGCCCGCGATAAGCCTGCCAGAGCTGGTCGAGGGCGCCGATGGGGTCTTCATCCGCCCAGTCCACGCGCAGGTTGACGATGGGCCACAAGAGGTCATCCACCACCACCAGTGCCGCCGAATGCACCGGCCCCGCTTCACCACCGCCTGCCACACCGGCGTGCATCGCCGCCAGCAGGCGGTCGGCCAGATGTCCGGAGGCCTGTTCGAAAGCCGCCACCATGGCGTCGATCACAGCAGGTTGGGCGAGCATATTCCCCGCCGCCACACACTGCTCGCCACTCACCGCGTTGTGAATACCCAGGGTCTGCGCGCCGCTGAAATGCGCCGTGCGGCCTGCGTTATCAATCACCGTCACCTGGCGGTATTCACTGTGATCCTGCCCAGCCAAGGCGGCAAGCGCCTCACTCGGCGCCATCCCTTGCTCCAGCAAGTCGAGCACCTGCGGCCCCAGGCTGGGCAAGGTGATGTTCTGCGACGCCACCGCGCCCACGCCGGGCCGCAGCCACGGGCAACGCGCGCCCACCGCAATGCTTGATGAGCTGATGGCGATACCCAACTGGCCCGTCTCGGCGCAGCGGGCGACAACGGAAAAAGTCATGGGGTTTCCTCAGTCGAGCACGGAAGGGTCAGCGTCGATCATCAACTGCTTCATTTCTTCAAAGTGCTGGCGCGAGAAGTCCGCGATACCTTCCCAGCCCCGTGCAGTCTTCTCCGCCACTTCATTGGACAACACCCGCAACGGCTGCCCGGTGGACCAGGCGTTCACGAGGATCTGGCAGGCGCGTTCCAGGGTCCAGATATCGTCAAACGCCTCACCGATAGACCCCGCCGTCACCATCACGCCGTGGTTGCCCATCAGCAGGCGGCTCTTGCCGTCGAGCAGACCGGCCAGGCGCGCGCCTTCGGCCTCGGTGTCGGCCATGCCGCCGTACAGTTCGTCCACGGCCACGCGGTTGAAATAGCGCGCGGTGTTCTGGTCGATCGGCGGGATGTGCGGCGTGGCCAGGCACGCCACCGCCGTGGTGTAGACCGGGTGCAAGTGCAGCACCGCACGGGTGTGCGGCAGCAGCCGGTGGATCTGCCCGTGGATCGACCAGGCGGTGGCGTCCACGTTGGGGTTTTCGGCGCAAGAGGTGTCGTCCGCGTTCAGCAGCAACAGGTCACTGGCGCGGATACGGGAGAAGTGCTTCCACTTCGGGTTTAGCAAAAACTGTTTGCCATCGGCCGATACGGCGGCGCTGAAGTGGTTGGCTACCGCTTCGTGCATGCCCAAGTGCGCGATAATGCGAAAGGTCGCTGCCAGGTCGATGCGCGTCTTTTCTTCGTGGGATAACGCCATGAATCGGTCTCCGCAGGGCGCGGCCGCACGCGAATGCGGCGCGCGCTTGTAGGTTTACTTCGGCATCAGTGCGGCGATGTCCGCATCGGTAGGCGCTTCGAAGTTGTACTTCTTGAGCAAGGCGGCGTACTCAGGCGTGGCGCGGTATTTTTCCAGGCCGTCGAGCAAGGCCTTCTTCACCGTGTCATTGCCCTTCTTCACGCCGAAGCCATTGAGAACCGGGTAGATCAGGGTGTCGGACGAGATCACCACGCGGTTGCCGAGCTTGTCGATCACGCCACGGGCGACGGCGGCGTCGGTGATCTGCGCTTCAACGGCGTGGGCCAGCAGGGCCTGGGTGGTTTGCGGGTCGGTGCTGTATTCGCTGATCTGGATCGGCTTCAAGCCCTTGGCCACGCAGTACTCCGCCGACAGCTTGTTCATCTGCGCCAGCCACGAGGTGGCGCCCATGGAGCCGATCTTGTGACCGCAGAACTCTTCCGGGGTCTTGGGTTGGAAGGTGCTGTCCTTGAGGGTCAGGATCGACTCGCCGCTTTTCAGGTAGGGGATCATGTCGATGACCTTGACCCGCTCGGCGGTGATGTACATCGACGAGTTGGTCACATCGAAACGCCCGGCCTGCAAGCCGGTGATCAGGTTGGGGAAGCGTGTGTCGAGGGTCTCGACCTTGCGGCCCATGACCTTGCCCAGGCCGTCCATGAACTCGATGTCAAAGCCTGCCGGCTTGTTGTTATCCATGTACTCATAGGGGAAGAACGTCACATCGGAACCGGCGATGATCTTGCCGTCCTGCTGGAACGCCGAAGCCGCCAACGAAGTCATCGCAACCGCTGCGCCCAACAGGCACACGGCAAGGGGACGAACACTTTTACGAAACGCTGTCATGGTGATTACCTGCAAGGTTTTAGTAGGTAGCAAGGAATGTGGCTAGGCAGTGGCTGAATCTTGTCCCGCCTGTTGCACGAAGAATGAGGCTCCACGGGGTTTCTGCGGCAAGCGCATGTGGTTGTCGGTGGAGCGCACCAAGCCGCTTTCTTCACCGGCCACCAGCAGGCCGGCATGTGTGCTGGGCAACGGGTTTTCGCCGAATGGCAGCGCGTCTTCAGCGGCATATACGCTGATGAAAAGGGTGCGCGGCAGTTCGGTCTCGTTGGGGCTGGAAGCATGCAGAAGACGGGTGTGCATGAAGCACACGGAGCCGGCCGGGCCATAGCAGGCCACCGGTTGCTGGCAGTGTTCCTCGACGACCGCATCGTCCACCGAGCCGGTGAAGCGCTGGTGTTGCCAGTGCGACCACAGCGGGCCTTTGTGGCTACCGGGAATCACGTTCAACGGGCCGTTTTCCGGGGTCACTTCACTGACCATCAACAAGGCGGTGACGATGTCATCGTTGCTGTGGGGCGTGAACAGGAAGTCCTGGTGCCACTTCACCTGGGTGGCGGTGTGGGGCAGTTTGGAGTTGATTTTGCTGTGGTGAAAACGCGTGCCCTGGGCGCCGATCAGCTGCGCGGAAATCGCCGCCATCCGCGAGTGCAACGCCACACGTTCATACGCTGGGGAAATCTCCGTGGGCGAGCTGACCCGGCGCAGCGACGGGTGATCGGCGCGGTGGTCGCCCTCCAGGTCAAAGCGCTCACGGCCATCGACGGTGGCGCCCCAACCCCGGTCATGACTGCGGCTTTCTTCAACCCACTGGTCGAAGTCATGCTGCAGCGCGGCCACTTCCTCCACCGACAACACCCCTTCTACTACCAGGAATCCGTCGCGCTGGAATTGTTCGATTTGCGATTGCTCGATCATTTTAATGTTTCCTGAACGTTAAAGAGATCACGCCAGCGAGACGTCCTTGAGGAACGCCTCCACGCGTGGGTTGTGGCCGCTGCGCAGGGCGCCCGGCGTGTCGTCGCAGACCACGCGGCCCTTCTCCATGAACACGATGCGGTCGGACACCTTGAAGGCGAAGTTCATCTCGTGGGTGACGATCACCATGGTGATGCCCTCCTCCGCCAGGGCTTCGATCACCTGCAGCACTTCGTTGACTTTCTCCGGGTCGAGGGCCGAGGTGGGCTCGTCGAACAGCATGATCTGCGGGCGCATCATCAGCGCGCGGGCAATGGCCACGCGTTGTTGTTGCCCGCCGGACAGCTGGTGCGGGTATTTCCAGGCGTGGTCGAGCATGCCGACCTTGTGCAACAGCGCGTAGGCCTGTTGCTTGAGGTCGGAGGTGGCCCCCAGGCGATGGTATTTGGGCGCCATCAGCAGGTTGTCGAGCACGCTCAAATGCGGGAACAGGTTGAAGCTCTGGAACACCATGCCGATGTTCAGCCGATGCTCGGCGTGTTCGATGTACTGGGGCTTCTGCGCGCCGACCTTGTTCAGGTGAATGAACGGCTGGCCGTTGATCCTGATCTCGCCGTTATCCAGTTGTTCAAGGCCGTTGAGCAGGCGGATCAGCGTGGTCTTGCCGGAGCCCGACGGGCCGATCACCGACACCACTTCACCGGGCTGGATCTGCAGGTTGACCGAGCCGAGCACCTCGATATCGTTGTAGGCCTTGTGCAGCCGTGCGGCTTGCAATGCGGGTTCGCCGTTGCTGGCCAGGCGCGCCAAGGCGATGCGCTGTTGGGTGGCCAGGGCCAGCACCGCTGCATCGGGAACACGGGAGACGTTGCGCTGGTTGACGTCGAGAAAGCGCTCCAGGCGTTTAAGCAGGAAGTCGAACACCGTGACGATAAACACGTAGAAGAACGCCACCGCCGCCATGGTCTCGATCACCAGGAAGTTCTGTGAATACAGACGCTGGCCGACCATCAGGATCTCGGTCAGGGAGATCACCGACACCAACGAGGTGAGCTTGACGATAGAGATGTATTCGTTGGCCAGCGACGGCAAGGCCACTCTTAGCGCCTGGGGAATCACCACGCGCCATTGCGTGCCGAAAAACTTCAGGCCCAGCGCCCGCGCCGCCTCGCCCTGGCCTTTGGGAATCGAGAGCAGGCCACCGCGATGAATCTCGGCCACATAGGCGGTTTCGCAGATCACCAGCGCCAGCAAGCCCGACCAGAACGGGTCAGCCAGCACCGCCGAAGTGCCGGGCAGCGCCTGGGGCAGGTTGTAGATAAAGATCAGCAGCACCAACAGCGGCAGGCTACGGAACAGCCAGATGTAGCCACGGGCCGGCACGCTGAGCAGGCCATGCCTGGATTGCTTGGCCAGTGCCAGCAGAAAGCCCAGGCCAATGCTCAAGACCCAGGTCAGGGTGCTGAGCTTGATCACCGTCCACGTCGCGCGCCAGAACTCGGCATCGCCCAGCAAACCAAACATGTAATTCCAGTCGAATGTCATCGTCGCTGTGCCCTGAGAAGTTGATCTACATCGATGGGTTCAGAGTCGTAGGGGGAGGCGGTTGGGGTCAATTCGTAAAAGCCGGGGCACTGGGTAGGCAGAACCTATGCAGCCTGAGAGCAACCAAAATCCAATGTGGGGGGGGCCCCTCCCACCTTTGGTGCAGGCTTGAGTTGGCCGTATCGCGCACGCCACTTACTGGTGCAATCTCAGCTCACACCGCCATCGCCCGCACCGCATGCGGGTCAAAAAAACTCGGCGGCGCCATGCCGGGGATGTACTGGTCGGACACAAACATGCGGCACCGCTCGGCAAACGCCGACACCACCCGCGACAACTGGGTATTGCTGGCGGTGGCGTAGCCCAGGCGCATCGGCCGGTGAGCGCCCGCCAGGCGCAGGCGAATCACGCGTTTGCCGTCCTGGGACATGTTCGATTTTGGGCGCGCATTCGCGAAGGAATAGCCGATCCCATTGCCGACCATGGCGCGCACCGTTTCGAGGTTGGTGGAACGCATGATGATGTTCGGCGTGGTGCCGGCCTGGATGAACAGGCTGAGGAAATAGTCGCGGCTCCAGGGCGTGTCGAGCAGCACCACCGGGTAAGCCTCAAGGTCTTGCATGCTCACTGCCGGCAAGCTCGCCAGCGGGTGGTATTCGCCCACCATCACATAAGGCGGCAACTGCGCCAGGGGTTGGAAGTCGATGTCCGGGCTGGTCACCAGATCGTAGGTCAGTGCGATATCCAGCTCGCCGCTGCGCAGTTTTTCCAGCAGTTCCTCGTGGTTGCCCTCGGCTTGCGTCAGTCGCACGCCGGGAAACGCGCGGCCGAAACCAAATACCAATTCAGGCGTGATCATCGGCGCCAGCGACTCCAGGCAGCCCACCCGCAACGGCCCGCGCACGGTGTTCAACGACTCCGAAGCGATGGTGTAAAGGTTGGTCATCTGCTCCAGGATCAGCTTGGCTTCCTGCATCACCAGGCGCCCCACCGCCGTGAGGGAAATGCCCTGGGCGTGGTGGCGGATAAACAGCTGGATGCCCAGCTCGGCCTCCATATGGGTGATCGCCGCCGAGATCGACGGCGACGACACGTGGATGCGTTCAGCGGCCGCACTGATGCTGCCCGCCTCTCCCGACGCAACGAAATACTCCAGTTGACGCTGAGTAATACGACTGAGCATCACGCCTGCCCCTCAACAATGACTGTACCGGTGGTGTTGCAGGGTTCGTGCCGGGTCAGGCGCAAACCGATGACCTGCACGGGCTTCGGTTTTTCCTAAGCACTACCCCGCGCAAATGCTGGTTTCGCCGCAGCCGGGGCGGTGTGAAGCTGGATCTATCCCGCTTCCCACGAGTTGCCGTTATGCCGACCCACACCCGCATCCGCATGTTCAATACCCAACAGACCTACCCCAACCAGGCGCTGGACAACGACCTGTGCCAGGCCGTGCGCGCCGGCAACACCATTTACGTGCGCGGCCAGATCGGCACCGATTTCGACGGCAACCTGGTCGGCCTCGGCGACCCGCGCGCCCAGGCCGAGCAGGCGATGAAGAACGTCAAGCAACTGCTGGAAGAAGCAGGTTCGGACCTGTCGCACATCGTGAAGACCACCACCTATCTGATCGACCCGCGCTACCGCGAGCCGGTGTACCAGGAGGTGGGCAAGTGGCTCAAAGGTGTGTTCCCGATTTCCACTGGGTTGGTGATCTCCGGGCTGGGCCAGCCGGAGTGGTTGATGGAGATCGATGTGATCGCCGTGGTGCCGGACGATTGGGCCGTATGAAAGCGCTGATTGCCTGGAGTGCCCTATGACTCATCGTGTGTTTTTCCTCAACGGGCCTAACGCCAACCTGTATGGGCTGGATGAAAACGGCACCTATGGCAGCGAAAGCTTCGCCAGCATCGACGCCCGCTGCCAACGCCACGCCGCCGCCCTGGGCCTGACGCTGGACTTTCGCCAGAGCAACCATGAAGGCGTGCTGGTGGACTGGATTCAGGAAGCACGCCTGCACGCCGACGCCCTCGTGATCAACGCCGCCGGGCTCAGCTACAGCTCGGTGCCGATCCTCGATGCGTTGCTGGCGTTCGACGGCCCGATCATCGAAGCGCACATGAGCAATATCTGGCAGCGCGAAAGCTTCCGGCACCACTCCTATGTGTCCAGGGCCGCCACCGGTGTGATCGCCGGGTTGGGGGCGCTGGGTTACCAACTGGCAATCACGGCTGTGGCCGAATTGCTAGGCCAAACCGCCTAATGACTGTTCAGGAACCGCCTATGTCCGTCGAAAAAATCAACACCTTGGTCGTCGGCGCAGGCCAGGCCGGCGTCGCCATGAGCGAGCACCTGTCCTTGATGGGTGTGCCCCACCTCGTGCTGGAACGCCACCGCATTGCCGAACGCTGGCGCTCGGAACGCTGGGACTCTCTGGTCGCCAACGGGCCGGCGTGGCATGACCGCTTTCCCGGTCTCACCTTCGAAGGCATTTCGCCGGAAGCCTTCCCGCCAAAAGAGCGCATGGCCGACTACTTCGAGGCCTACGCGGATAAGTTGCAGGCCCCTGTCCGCACGGGCGTGGAAGTCCAGTCGGTGGAACGCCACGCAGGTCGCCCCGGCTTCAAGGTCACCACCTCCGCGGGCGTGATCGAAGCCGCCAACGTCGTTGCTGCCACCGGCCCGTTCCAGCGCCCGTCAATCCCGAACATCGTCCCCGCCAGCGCACCGTTGCACCAACTGCATTCCTGCGCCTACAAGAACCCCGGCCAACTCCCCGAAGGCGCCGTATTGGTGGTCGGCGCCGGTGCCTCCGGCTCGCAGATCGCCGAAGAACTGCAAAAGGCCGGCAAGACCGTGTACCTCTCGGTGGGCGAACACTACCGCCCGCCCCGCGCCTATCGTGGCCGCGACTATTGCTGGTGGCTGGGCGCGTTGGGCTTGTGGGATGAAGTCAAGATCCAGCCGAAGAAAAAGCACGTGGCGTTTGCGGTGAGTGGTTACGAAGGCGGCAAGACGGTGGACTTTCGCCGACTGGCACATCAAGGCATTCAATTGGTGGGCGTTACCCAGGACTGGGCGGAAGGCGTGATGAGGTTTCAACCGGGGTTGGCCGAGAACGTGGCTGAAGGCGACCGCGCTTACTTTGACGTACTGCGCGATGCGGATGCGTATATCGAGGCCAATGGCTTGCCGTTCCCGCCGGAGCCACAGGCCTGGGAACTGTTGCCCGATCCAGAGTGCCTGGTGAACCCGATGTTGAGCCTGGACCTGGCTGAAGCGGGCGTGACCACAATCCTTTGGGCCACCGGCTTCAAGTTCGATTTCAGCTGGTTGAAGGTGGACGCGTTCGACGAGAAAGGCGAGCCGTTCCACAAACGCGGGATCTCGGCACAGAGCGGAATTTACTTCCTGGGTTTGCCGAACCTGGTCAACCGCGCATCTTCATTTATCTATGGGGTTTGGCACGATGCGAAGTACGTGGCGGACCATATCGTGCTGCAGAACGCGTACATGGCGTACGACAAGTCCTAATCCTGCCGGGACGAAAGGCGCGAGCCTTGCCCGGTTGCCTACGCTTGCGTCAGAATCCGCCGGCTTGTGCGCTTGGGTGAGCGTCTCTAAGGTGGCTCGGTCGCTGAATACTCAGTGATCGGGTTTAGTAGCCCGAGTGACAACATAAAGTGCATGAGCCTCATCGATCAGATGTTCTTGTCTGTGCTTGATGGTGGCTGTGCGCAGGGCGCCCTCGGGCGCGCCGGCTTTGTGTGTTTCCCCGGTCTACTAACCTGCGTACAGCCGCCACCCTCTCGTTTAGTAGCGAAAAGGTGTTGGCCCTAAAACAGGTACAACACACATGTTCAAAGTCACGCCCAATCCTCCAAACGGTCCGGACCTGAAGCTCAATCATGCGGCGAATCGTGCGATTGACCATTACCTCAACCCCGGTGCCAAAGCACCACCTGCGCCACTCTTCAGCATCGCCAGCGATGCCAGCAACGAAACATTGATCGTCAACAGCTACGAAACCTTTTCCTCGGTCAGCGCCTTGCTGCTCGACCTGTCGGAGGCGTTAACGGGTAAACAGCGGGATGTGGTGCTGGCCATTCACCAGTTGAGTGAGTTGGGGGTTTTGTTGGTGGATAAGCTGATGGAGCGCGAAGCTACGCTAGCCGATCCAGGTCTTTGAGAAACCGGCCATATCCGGCTGATGCCGTCCCATAAGGGCGAACACTGCAACTGTGGCGAGCGGGCATGTCCCGCGTTGGGTTGCGAAGCAACCCTGGAAGGAGGAATGCGCGGAGTCAGGCCCTCTTCGGCCGCGGGTTTTGGGGCTGCTTCGCAGCCCAACGCGGGGCAAGCCCGCTCGCCACAGGGTACTTATCGTCAGTTCTACCTAACGACCTTGAAAGGGCTGCCCCTTACAACGACTCGCGCTTCCAGGCAGTGCTTTCAGCCACGCTTGGGCAACTTCCAATTCGGCCGAATAAAGTGGCAGGTATAGCCATTGGGAATCCGCTCCAGATAATCCTGATGCTCCGGCTCCGCCTCCCAAAACGGCCCCGCCGGCTCGATCTCCGTCACCACCTTCCCCGGCCACAGCTTCGATGCATCCACGTCCGCCGCCGTATCTTCGGCCACCTCCCGCTGCTGCTCACTCAGGTAATAAATCGCCGAACGATAACTGGGCCCCAAATCATTGCCCTGCCGATTCGGCGTGCTCGGGTCATGGATCTGGAAAAAGAACTCCAGAATCTGCCGGTAGCTGATCACTGCCGGGTCGAACACGATTTCAATCGCTTCGGCGTGGTTGCCATGGTTGCGGTAGGTGGCATTCGGCACATCGCCGCCGGTGTAGCCGACGCGGGTGTGCAGCACGCCGGGGTAGCGGCGCAACAGGTCCTGCATGCCCCAGAAGCAACCGCCGGCGAGGATGGCGGTTTCGGTTGAGTTGGTCATGGTCTGCCCTTGCGTTAAGTGAATACCTGCCTAGTTATGGGGCCGTGTTGGCCAATAGCAAGATTTACGGTTTGTTACGCAGTGCGCCGGGAGCTCAGGGTTTGAAGTTTTTCATCAATTTGAACAGGTGGCCGGGCCAGATCCAGTGTGCTTGGGGCGGGTCGCGAGTCTCACCGAGAGCGTCCAGAAAGGTTTTGTTGGAAGCTTCACCGTCAGGCCCGTTCACGTTTGAAACCGGGTGAGTTGGAACGCTTGCTGGTTCCTCTGGCTTATAGACACGGCGGTTAGCCACATCCAGTACATAGCCGGCGGCCTTGCCGTATTCGGTGAGGTTCCACACCCCGTTGACGACTTCGAAGAGAGCCTCGGAGGGGGGGAGTTTTATGTCCTTGTGCGTGGTGGTGACGATATGGTCCGCCGCCTTGGCGTAGTTGAAGGTGACGTACTCACTGCCGAGGGGGGGTTGATCCGCACCTTCACTGGAGAATTTTTTCACCATACGCTCCAGGAACGGTATGCCGCCAAAGTGGGAGTACACCCCAATGCCCGGATCCAGGATGTGCTTCACAAAACCCGGGTCAATACGGCTGCTGCCGAGCGCTGAACTGGACAGTATCCGTGAAGCGATGGTGGCGTCCTCCGGCTTGAAATCGAACGTCGTCCAATACTCATCGACGTAATAGCCATTATTGCTAATGAGTTGGCGACCGTCGCTGAAATAACGATAGTCAGCGAGTGCATAAACCAATCGGTCGACGTGACGTAGATCCGCACCTTCTGAATGTGCATAAGCGTACATATCCGAGATCAAGGCACGGTCATCGAGGGTGAGAAAGTCGTTGCGATTTTGAGTGCCGTTTTCAAAGGTCGCGGGTGGAAGGGCAACGGGTGGTTCGCCATTGTGAAACATGCGCGAAATGAAGGTCTCACGACCGTTAATGGGGACTGGCTCAGGATAAGAAACACCTGAAGGCGCCATCGACTGGACGGTTTCCCACGCCACCCTTCGCTCGTTAACCGTGAAGGCGCCGCCGTTGTCGCGGGCGATCAGGTTGAGTTGATCTCGCCCTAGTCCCTTGAAGGGGTTGCTGTCATGACCGTTGAGGAAACCGGTCGCTTGTCGCGCACGGGCCAGGAGTTCTGGGTCATTGGCCGTTGGAGTCTCTGCGTCGTGTTGTGCCTTGTTGGCGAAATACTGTTCGTCGGTGATGGGTTCTAGGGAGTCGGCGTTCTTTTGGCCAACGGGTGTCTCCGCCCGTTGTGCCGCATCACTCAGTTGACGCGCCAGGATTGAGACGGTGGTGGTGCCGGCATTACGTGTAGAGAGGGGGGCATCAGCCTGGGCGTTGTCAGGCGAGACTGTTGACGGAATAACAATGCCGCCGGATTCATTCGTCACGCGACTGTTAGACGAGGAGGTATTAGGGCTGATAGTGATCATTAGTATTCACCTTGCGTTAGGCATGTGAATGGTCATGTAAAAGTTTCTTACCTATCCAAATACCCGTAGCCAAATTGGCTGCGGGCATCACACCACACTAATAGCTATATTTAATTGTCACAGAATCAACGCCGACAGGACGAGCGTAAGGTGGAGTGCCGCCCAATACCGTATGAAAAATCGTAACTTTTGAACCATGACCGAATGACTGATTGTTAAAATCCATCAGCACACCCGAAGAACTCGGAAAGATATCACGACAATCTTTTTCAGCACTGAAGGAGCGAAAGTAACACAGCTCAACCTTCTCACTCAGTGTCCCAGGATAGTACGTTGTACTCCACCGAATTTCTGATATCTGCTTGGGGTCTTGGAGTGTTCCTGAGGGAATATCCGCAGCCAGCACACTAAAGTTTGCGAATTCACGACTCGGCACAGTATTAGAATTGGACAGTACCAATACGGGAGTTGGTGCCACCGTTTTAGTAAAGACGCCCTCAGCCGCCAACACGGAATTTTTTGTAAAAATAGTTAAAACAACACCCACAGCAAGCCAAACCTTATTGATACTTTTCGAGCTCTTCATAATCTTCACCCTAGTTCATAAATTAATACCTGAGGCTCCAATCATTCCAGCAGTAGGAATCACACCACTACCCTTGCACGATTTTTCAATTCAAGTAAGGCACCCGTTTCCTAAAAACATGAAGTCCTTATCTGTAATACTTACAAGTAGGACTTTGTCAGTAACTTCCTAGTCCCGCCTCCCCTCTATTAAAAACCCCTGCTCCAAGGCATGATGCCGCCCTCACATCAAGGACGATAAAACCGTGAAAACCACCCTCACCGCGCTGCTGTTGATTGGCTTGGCGATGCCTGCATTCGCCGACACCACGCCCATCGGCTTCAAGAGCATCAACGTCCCTGATGCACAACGCCCGCTGCAAATGGTGGTCTGGTACCCCGCCGCCACCGCAGCTACGCCTGAGTTGATCCGCGATGACGCCGTGTTTTTCGGTGCCTTGGGAGTGCCCGATGCGCCGGCAGCGAGCGGCGAACATCCGCTGGTGGTGCTCTCCCACGGCTACGGCGGCAACTGGGGCAACCAGGTGTGGCTGGCCAGCGCCCTGGCCCATCAGGGTTACATCGTGGCGGCGGTCAACCATCCCGGCACCACCAGCAAGGATCGCAGCCCCCAGGCCGCTGCGCAGTTGTGGCAACGGCCCAAAGACTTGAGCCGGGCCATCGATGCGGTGATCGCCCAGCCGACGCAGTTCGGCACCGTGGCAAACAACCGTATCGCCGTGGTCGGCCACTCCATCGGTGGCTGGACTGCCATGGAAATCGCCGGCGCGCGTTTCGACCCGGACCTCTTCGCCCGCGACTGCAACACTCACCCTAAATTGGGCGGCTGCATTAGCTACCAGCAGATCAAACCCGCCGCGACACCGGCGGCGAAGGCCCAACTGGCCGCTGACCTGCGCGACCCACGCGTCGGCGCCGTGGTGACCCTGGACCTGGGCCTGTCGCGCGGCTTCACCGACGCCAGCCTGGCCGCCCTGCCGGTGCCGGCGCTGGTGATTGCGGGGGGCGTGCCAACGGAAGATATGGACCCCAACCTGGAGTCCGCCGATATGGTCAGGCGTATGCCAAAGGCCTCGACCGAGTATGTGGAGATCAGCGACGCTACGCACTTCAGCTTTATGTCGATCTGCAAGCCGGGTGGCATGGCGTTGATCGAAGAAGACTCGCCGGGCGATGGCATGATTTGCCGCGATGGCGATGGGGCTCGGCCAAGGGCGGTGATTCAGCAACAGGTGCTGGATCTGATCACCGGTTTTTTGGGGCGGACAGCGGCACGGCGCGCGGCGGCCGATTTTTAGCTGGTATCATCCCGGGCCTGTACAACCCGGGGAGAACCACATGAACCGCCAGAAAAAACTCCAGCAGCTCTTCAAGGAAAAAGCCAGGAAGGCCAACGCCAAATTGGCGCCGAAGAAGAAGGACAAGTACATCAGCAAGGCAGACCGGGAAAAGCTCGCGGCCGAAGCTGCCCAGGCCCCAAGCCTTTCCCCGGAAAGCTGACTCAGCAACCGCTCAACGCCACCTGCCGCCGCTCCCCCGCAAAGAAAAACGGCCGCAACCGCACGCCCACGCTGTTGCCGATAAACGCCGCCACCAGCCATACCCAGCCATGCAGGCTGCCCGAGGCGATGCCGCTGAAGTACGCGCCGATGTTGCAACCGTACGCCAGGCGCGAGCCGTAGCCGAGCAGCAGGCCGCCGATCACAGCCGCCACCAGCGAGCGCGCCGGAATCTTGAGGCTGGGGGCAAAGCGCCCGGCCAGGCCGGCGGCCAGCAGCGCACCGAGGACGATGCCGATGTCCATCACGCTGGTGATGTCTTCCCACACCGGCGCGGCCAGGGCCTTGGCATTGCCCGGCATCTGCCAGAACGCCCAGCTGGCAACGTCCACACCCAGGCCGCTGGCGACTTTGGCGCCCCACAGCGCGAACGCCGAGGTGATGCCCCAGGGCCGTCCCGCCAGCGCCAGGGTGGCGTAGTTGAGCAGGGCCAGGCCGATGGCGCCCCACACCAGTGGCCACGGCCCGCGCAGGAAGCGGCGCAGGCCTCGGTGCTCACTTTTCACGCCCTCTTCCAATTGAACATGGCGACCCTTCTCCAGCCGTACGGTCACCAGCGCAATGATCGCGAACACCGCCAGGCTCAAGCCCAATGCCGGCACCACGCCGAAGCTCTTGACGATGGACACCGCCGGGAACGCCGGCAGCCCGAACCACCAGTCAACATGGTGCGTGGCGATCAACGAACCGCAGATAAAGAACAGCAACGTGACCAGCATGCGCGCATTGCCGCCGCCGACGGTGAACAGCGTACCCGACGCACAACCGCCGCCCAGCTGCATGCCGATGCCGAAAATAAATGCCCCGAACACCACCGACACCCCGGCCGGCGCCACCAGCCCGGTCACCGGCTGCCCGAACAGCGTGCCCGCCCCCAGCGCCGGGAAGAACAGCAGCACCGCCAGCGCCAGCATCACCATCTGCGCGCGCAAGCCAGCGCCACGGCGATCATTGATGAACACGCGCCAGGCCGAAGTGAAACCGAAGGCGGCGTGGTAGAGGGTCAAGCCCAGTGCCGCGCCGACCACCAGCAACAACACCTGGTGCGAACCGACGCTGTTTTGCAGGAACAGGGCGCCCAGCACCAGGATGATAAAGGCCACCAGCGGCGCGACGGGTTTGCGCGCGGGGGTGAGAGGCAGAGAGGTACTCATGGGGAATCTCGGTCTGTTTGAAAGGAGTAGGCTGCGAGGGTGGCGAGTATACCCTTGTGTGTAGATAATCCCGGGATGCGTGTGGCCTGACGTCGCCCCTTTCCTCCATCAGCCGGTGAACCCGTGGCCAAAGACATCGAGAACCCGTGCGTTTCCCTCTGCCAGCTCAGCGGCGACCTCTGCGTCAGTTGCGGACGCACCAAGGATGACATCCGCAAATGGAAACGCATGAAACGCCCGGAGAAGATGGCGGCCGTACAGCGTGCGACACAGCGCCTCAAGGCGTTGAAAAAAGCCAGGTGAGGCTGTTCATGCATCTGTGGCGAGCGGGCTTGCCACAGATGCCTGCTCACCACAATTGGCCCGCAAGATGGGGGTCAACCCCGCCCCACCGACCCCGACACCGGAAGATCACCCAGCAGCTTGAGCCCGGTGCTCTTCACAAACGTCGCGTAGTCCATCGGTTTCTGGATGCGCGTCTCGGCGTTGGGCAGCACATAGGCCCAGGCGCGCTTGCTGGAGGCGTCATACACCAGCTTGAACAACCGCGTCGGCACCCAGACCTTGTTGTGGCCGATGGTGCCGTAGCCCGGGTCGAACAACGGGCCGGTGAACACATACACGTCGCCACCGGCACGCACGGCAAACTTGCGCACGTCGGCCTCGACCTTGCTCCAGACCTTGCGGTTGTTGGTGGGGTCCTGGGGCACCATGTTCGACAGGGCAAAAGACTGCGCCATGGCGTGCGCGTCAGGCGCATCGGCGGCCGGGGCCTGGTGACCACGGTCCACGGCCGGGTGCTGGCTGCGGTAGTCGCTCAGCTCCGCGCGGCCACCCTGGGGAATGCGCGGGTCCGCATAGAACTGGTTGGTGCGCTCCTCGCCTTTGGCGTCTTTCAATTGCGCGGCATTCAGGCGCTCGACGACCACCAGCGGGGTCTTGCTGGTTTGCGAGTACAGCACCGCAAAGGTGTCCGAACACAGGGCCAGAGGCTTCATCGACGCCGGGACGGTGGCGGTGTTGATCGGTCTGGTGGCAGGAAAGAGTTGGGCGCAACCGTCAAACGAACTGCGCTGCTGGGTGGGGGTATAGGGATTGGCGAGGCTGCGTGCGTCTACAGCGGTGGAGAGCAAAACGAGGGCCGACAGCCCGACTGCAACGTTGCGTAGGTACATGCGTTAGATCTTATGGTAAGGGTAAACGGACACGCGCGAATATTCGTGCGGGGCCTATGGACCCTCAGATACCTGTTTGGTGCCGCCAGGCTTTCGGTAAAGGTTGAACCTCTCCTACATGCAAGGGTTCAGAACCCTACATCCTCGGAGGAATTTTATGACCCAGACAGCCTTAGTCGTCGGCGCCAGCGGCATCGTTGGTAGCGCCATCACCCAATTACTGCTGGACAACCAATGGCAGGTTGCCGCGCTCTCACGCAGCCCCTCCCAGGTGCCCGGCGTGATCCCGATAAGCGCCGACTTACAATACCCGGCCACCGTACAGCAGGCACTGACCGCGTTAAAACCCACCCACGTATTCATCACCACTTGGTCGCGCCAGGCCACGGAAGTCGAGAACATCCGCGTCAACGCCGCCATGGTGCGCAACGTGCTGGACGCCGTACGCCCCACCGGCAGTGTGCAACACGTAGCGCTGGTCACCGGGCTGAAGCACTACCTCGGCCCCTTTGAAAACTATGGCAAGGGCAGCCTGCCGCAAACTCCGTTCCGCGAAGACCAAGGCCGCCTGGACGTGGAGAATTTCTACTACGCCCAGGAAGACGAAGTGTTCGCTGCGGCCGAGAAAGATGGCTTCACCTGGAGCGTGCACCGCCCGCACACCGTCACGGGTGTCGCTGTGGGCAATGCGATGAATATGGCGACCACCCTCGCCGTCTACGCCAGCGTGTGCAAATACACCGGGCGCCCATTCGTGTTCCCAGGCTCCCGCGTGCAATGGGACAGCCTCACCGACATGACAGATGCGCGGCAATTGGCCCAGCAACAGCTATGGGCAGCCACCACGTCAGCGGCTGCCAACCAGGCGTTCAACATCACCAATGGCGATGTTTTCCGCTGGCAATGGATGTGGGGGCAGATTGCCGATTACTTCGGCCTTGCACCAGCACCGTTCCCAGCCGCGCCCGCCCCACTCGAGCGCCAGATGGCCGACGACCAGGCCACTTGGAACCAGATCGCGGCGCAGTACGGGCTGAAAGAAGCCGACATCAGCCGACTCATTTCGCCATGGCACACCGACGCCGACCTGGGACGGCCGATCGAGGTGGTCACCGATATGTCCAAGAGCCGCCAACTGGGTTTCACCGCTTACCAGGCCAGCGACCAGGCCTTTTTCGACGTGTTCGATCAGTTGCGCGATGCACGGCTGATCCCTTGACTGGATAGCGGCAGCACGACCACAAACTCGCTGCCCCTGCCGTGTCCTTCACTCATGCCCGTCACTGTACCGCCGTGGGCTTCGACCAGTTCGCGCACCACGGTCAAGCCAATACCCAGGCCGGCGCTGTTGAAACCGATGGCGTGGGCATCTTGCACATAAGGATCAAAAATGAACGGCAAGGCCTTGGCGGTCACGCCAATGCCGTTGTCGGCAATGCTGATCTTCAGTTGCCCGGCCTCTACGCTCACCACCATCGCGATACGGCCAGCCGCTTGCGTGTACTTGGCTGCGTTGCCCAGCAGGTTGTGCAGGATCTGCGCAAGCCGTACGGGGTCGCCGTACAGGCTCGGGATAACATCCGGCAACACCACATCGAATTGCTGCTTTCGACCGATCATCACTGGGCTATAGGCCTCGACAGCGGCATTCAGGATACGCAGCATGTCCACCTTGCGACGGTGGATGCGCAGCTTGCCGGTGCTGGCACGCGAGACATCCAGCAAGTCATCGACCAGTTGGGAAATATGCTGGACCTGGCCCTCTATCAATTCACGCATACGCGGCAGTTCGTCGCTGGGTAGCCGGACCATGCGCTCGGCAATCAGACTGATAGGCGTCAGCGGGTTGCGCAGTTCATGGGCGACCATCGCCAGGATGCGTTTCTGCTGACCTAACGCACGTTCGGCGGTGACCTGCAGGTCCTGGGCGCTGAGTGCGGCGAACACCAGTTGCGCATTGGCTTCGCGCAGCTTCTGGAACAGCAGTTGGTCCTCTACCTTCGGCGCCGCGACAGTGTCGGATTGGGCCAGGAGCAGTGCCAGCACCAACTGCTGGTTGGCCTCGATCAGTTGCTCGACATGCTGGGTATCCTCTAGGCGAGTGTTGGCGCCTTCCAGTTGTTGCTGCAGCGCAGCCAGTACGGCACGGGCTTCAACGATTTTCTGGCCGAGCAGGAACAGCTCATGGGCCGCATTGGCCACTTTACGCGCGTCCTCTCCCGCCGAATTACTCATGGGTCAGTTCAATCATTGTGGTCTCCTGTGCGCTGGGTCGTCGGACGCCCACCCAGCAGCCCCTCCTGGTCAGCGAGCATCTCGCCGATCTGCAGGCCATCGTCATTGATGTGGTATTGGCGCAGCTCGTCGCAGTGGGCACTGGCGCGCACTTTGACCACGGCCATGATGCGCAGCAGGCGGCTGCGGACTTCGATGTAGCGCTGCACGATAATCGCGTCCGTCAGGAACGCGGTGCCGTAGGGGCTGAAGCGCAGGTCGGTGTAGCGGTCTTCCAGCTCTGAGGTCATCAACACGCTGACCCCGGCGCGGGTCAACGCGGTGACCATACGTGACAACGACTCACGGAAGTCTGCGCGGAAGGTCGGCGCCAGGGCCAGCTCAAAGCCCGACAGCGAATCGATGACCACCCGCGTGGCGTTCAAGCGGCTGATTTCGCTGAGCAGCAGTTGGACAATTTCGTCGATCGACAGGTCAGGCGCCCGGCTGTCTACCAGGCTGACCTGGCCGCTGCGGATCAAGTCGGCCAGCGTTGCGTTTTGCGAGTGATTGGGCCGTTGCTCGAACACCGCGATCACACCGGCTTCGCCATTGCGCGCGCCCTCGGCCAGGAAGGTCGCTGCCAGGATGCTCTTACCCGACCCCGAAGGCCCCGCCACCAGCAACGAATAGCCACGGGGCAGGCCGCCACCGAGCATCTCATCAAGGCGTGGCACGCCCATTTTCAGGCGCTGCATGGGCAGCGATCTCGGCGTCTCGTCCGGGTTGAGCGGGGCCGGTGCGAACACCCTGATGCCTGAACTGGCGATACGAAAGGTGTGCAGCCCCGGCAAGGTCGGTTGGCCGCGCATCTTCATGATTTCCATCTTGCGCACCATCGAATTGCGCTCGACGCTCTGGCGCAACCAGATCAATCCATCGGCCACGGTGAAGATCGGGTTGGTGTCGGTCTCGGTGAAGTACTCGCCGATCAGGAAGGTGGTCGCTTGCCACGTGGTCATCAACATACCCAATTGTTGTACGAACTGCGGCAGGTTGTTATTGGGGTTGTGCTGGGTCTGGCTGGCCAGCACCACCGAACGGAAGGAGTCGACAAACACCAACGACGGCGCATGCGCCTCCACTTCGCTGACAATCCGGCGCAGCACTTCGTCCAGGTCGCCGGCCAGGGTGTCGTCGGCCAGGTTGATATAGCGGATCGACTGGTTGATCGCGTCGCTGTCGAAGAAGTCGAACTGCTGCTGATAACGGAGCATCTTCAGCGGCGGCTCGCCCAGCACGGTGAAAAACAGCGCCGGACGCTCGGGTGTCGCCAGGGCAAACATCATCTGATGCGCCAGGGTGGTCTTGCCACAGCCAGGCGGACCGGCGATAAGGTTGAACGAAAACTCCGGCAAACCTCCGCCCAGCACCTCGTCCAGCCCTGGCACACCGGTAGCTAGGCGGTTGATCGTTACTTTGGTGCTCATGGCGAATTTTCCTGCGAAGGGGTGTCGCTCAAAGAAGGTTCCCACACGTCGCGTAGTAAACGCGCGGTCAGCGAAGGCCCGATCAGCGTGGTGAGCAAAGTGTAAAAAGTGGTCAGCAGCACCTCACCGAAAAACAGCGCATCGGCCTCAGTCTGCTCAAGCAGTACGGCTTTGAGCCCGGATCTGTCAGGCGTGGCTTGCACACGATCGTGCATGCCGGCCAATCGCGCATGGGCCGAGGCGCTGAGGTGCAGGCTGCGGCGCAGCAAGGCGACACAGCCTTGCTGCCCGATGATGGGCGTGAGTGCTGCGTCCATGTCCTGCAATATCGACGTGATCGCCTCGGCGATGCCTGCGATATCCGCGGAGGGACCAACACGGTGCGCCAGAGAAGCTACGATCTGGCGGCTCTCTTCGCTTAGCGTGGACATGAAGGGCTGATATCCGATGAATTGATACCCAGCGTACACCCTCTGGCATTCGTCCGAGGGTTTAATGAGCCATTATCTGCGCCCCCATGCGCCGCCCGGGTTTGAAACCATGGGCACGGGCGCTCCAGGCAATCGCCAGCGACACACCGATCAACAGCAACATCGCCCACGGAAACGAGGCCACGCCCCAGGTCTCGAGCAACACCCCACCGACGACACCGCTGCCGGCGATAGCGCTGTTCCAGGCCACCACATTCAGCGACAGCGCCACGTCGGCGCCATCGCCCGCCGCATCGGCCAGGGCGGTCTGCAGCAGGGTCGCGGCGCCGCCGAAACTCAGGCCCCACACGGCCACGCCGAGGTAGACCACTTCCGGCAGGTTGCCAAAAAGACCCAGCCCAAGCGAGACGACCGCGAACACCGCCAGGCTGACGAGCACGGTCTTGCGCAACAACGACTCAACGAGCCTGGCCGTGAGCCAGATCCCTGCCAGCGCGGCAACCCCGAACACCAACAGCACCAGGTCGACCCGCTCGGCCAACCCCGCCGGCGCCACGAAGGGTGCAATGTAGGTGTACAGAATGTTGTGCGCCAGCATCCAACTGATCACCACCGCCAGCACCGGCCGTACGCCCGGCGTGCTCAGCACCTGGCCCAGCGACATACGTTGATGGGCGGGCTGGGGAGCGTAGTCCGGGACTTTGACCAACACCCACGCAATCAACACCAGACTCACCGCCGACATCAGGCCAAACGTGGTGCGCCATCCCACCAACCCACCCAGCCAAGTGCCGAGCGGTACACCCAACGACAGCGCAATCGGCGTGCCGACCATCGCCAACGCCAGCGCCCTGCCCTGCTGGTGCGGCGCGACCATGCGCCGGGCGTAACCGGCCAGCAGGCTCCAGGCCAACCCCGCTGCCACACCGGCAAAAAAACGCGCCACCAGGGTCACACCATAGTGGGACGACAGCGCGGTGATGGAGTTGAACAGCAGGAAACCGACGATGGTCAGCAACAGCACATTGCGCCGGCGCCAGCCACGGGTCGCGATGGTCATGGGGATCACCGCCAGCACCGAGCCCAAGGCATACGCGGTGACCATCTGCCCGGCCATCGACGGGGAAATTGCCAGACCGTCGCTGATCAACGGCAACAGGCCGGCGGGCAGGGTTTCGGTGACGATGCAGATAAAGCCGGTCATGGCCAGGGCGAGCAAGGCGCCGATGGGCAGGCGGTCGGATGACGCCGATAAAGTGAGTGGAGGTGTCACGGGTAACTCCTTGAGCGAGACTTAAATACTGATCGATACAAATGTTGCGTCTGGACATAGCGTGTTGTCAACGACTTATGTATCGACTAGTATTTATCTCGCTTCCTCCACCGGAGATCCGCCATGGCACAAATGGGCCGCCCCCGCACCTTCGACCGCGATCACGCCGTAGACCAGGCCTTGCACCTGTTCTGGCAGCACGGCTACGACGCCACCTCACTCGCCCAACTCAAGGCTGGCCTGGGTGGCGGTATCTCCGCGCCGAGTTTTTATGCGGCGTTCGGTTCCAAAGAGGCGCTGTTCGACGAATGTGTACAGCGCTACCTGACGACCTACGCACAGGTCACCGAATGCCTGTGGGACGAAAGCCTGTCGCCGCGTCAGGCGGTTGAAACGGCGCTGCGCCAGTCGGCACGCATGCAGTGTGAAGACGGGCATCCCAAGGGCTGCATGGTGGCGCTGGGCGTGATGAGTGCGCCGAGCCCCGAGAATGCGCGGGTGGCGAATGGATTGACGCAATCGCGGCTGCGCACACGGGCGGGGATTGTGGCCTGTGTGCAGCGTGCGATACGTGCAGGGCAATTGCCAGGCACGATTGACCCGGCGGTGATGGCGACGGTATTTGACAGTTTCCTGCAGGGCATTTCGATCCTTGCGCGCGACAACGTACCCCACGCCAGCATCGACGCGGCGATCAGCCAACTGCTGCTGACCTGGGATATTGCCGCGTCTACGGCGCCGCCGATTCGTCCCGGCATTGCATCAGGAAATCCACAAACGCCCGCACCCGATGCGGCACATAGCGACCATGGGGATACAACAAGGTAAACGGCCGTGAACGCCCACCGAACGGCTGCAGGACTTCTACCAGGCTGCCGTCAGCCAGTTCCTGCTCGACAATAAACTTGTAGGTCTGAAACAACCCCGCGCCGTGCCTGGCCAGGGTCACCCCGCCCAGCACATCATCGGAGCAGCTGTACCCCGCCTGCCCCGCATACTCTTGCGCCTTGCCATCCACCTGAAACAGCCAGGAGATACGCCGGCCATTGCTGGGCAATTCGTACTGGATGCATTCATGGGCGGGCAGATCTTCCAGCGTCTGTGGGATGCCGGCGCGTTCAAGATAGGACGGTGCCGCGACCACCACCAACTCGGCGTCTTCCAGCAGGCGCGCAATCAGCGATGAGTCGGGCTGGGCGCGCACACGGACCGCCAGGTCGTAGCCTTCGGCGACGAAGTCGATATTGCGATTGCTGATGTGGATATCCACCGTCACCTGCGGGTACAGCGCACGAAACCTGGGCAGTAGCGGCAGCAGACGGTGATGGGCGTAGGTGGTGGGAATACTGATGCGCAACAGGCCGGACGGCACTGCTTGCGCGCCCATCACCTCCTGTTGCGCTTCCACCAGTTGGGTCAGGGCCTGGCGGCATTGTTCGAAGAAGGTGCGGCCACTGTCAGTGAGGCGGATGCTGCGCGTGGTGCGCACAAACAGCCGCGAGCCCAGGCGCTCTTCCAGGCGTGAAATGCTGCGGCTCACGGCCGCCGGCGTGACACCGGCAACCTGCGCGGCGGCGGTGAAGCTGTTGGCTTCGGCGGCGAGGCAAAACAGCTCGATGCTGCCGAGCTGCAGGTCTTCGAAATGGCGTTTCACACTGGGTCCACCCGGTTACGGCTGCGGGGGATTGCAACACGTCCGCGCCCAGTGTGCCACTGCTTGCTTACGCCGTTGGCTCGATCAGGGTTGTCAGCCGCGCGGGGTTTGCAAGGCGTGGTACCCGTAGTCTGCGCGCGCTTGCCGCAATGGGACACCGGCGTCGATGGCCGTCGCCCACCGAGCCCCCCTCCAGGCCAACAGGTCCGTAGCGCAGGGTCCAGGCTTTGCCCGTAAGGCTGAAGGACCGGTCCAGCGGCTTGAGGTCGGTACAACTGAGGGCGTCCAGGCGTTGATGAATAGAGCGTTGCATGAGGAAGGCTTCCTTGTGTCGAGGGGTTAACCTGCGTTCGCCGCCAGGCTGAGCGCGTGGATCTTGTCGACAATCTGCCGCGAAGCCTTGCGGATTGCCGTCGTTGTGGTGCCTGCAATATGCGGTGTGAGCTGGGCATTGCCGACGCCTGCCAGTGGCGAGTGGAAGCAGTCTTTTTCCAGGGCAAAGGTATCGATGGCGACTGCTTTTATATGCCTGGGAAACGCCGTCATGAAACTCGCCAACTGCGCTTCATCGACGATGCCGCCGCGCGCGGTATTGATCAGTATCGAACCTTGGCGCATCTGCCTGAACTGGGTCAGCCCAAACAGGCCGCGGGTCAGCGGGGTCAACGGTACGTGGATCGAGACCACGTCGGCCTCCCTCAGCAATGCTTCGAGGGTTTGCCGGCGCTCAAGGCCAAGGCTGCGCGCGACCTGGTCGGTAAAGCGTTCCGAACCGGTGGCGATGACCTTGAGACCGAGCGCTCCCGCCTTGCGTGCGACCTCTTGAGCGATGCTGCCCGTGCCGACCACCCCTAGCGTGAGTTCGCCGAACTCCAGGCCTGGCGCCAAGGTGCCCTTGGACCAGCATCCCTTGTGCGTTTCAGCGTTGTAGTGGTCCAGGTCCCGGGATAAATACAACGCCTGGGCCAGGACATATTCAGCAACCGCAGCCGCGTTGGCGCCTGGAGTGTTCAGCAGGGTCACGCCACACTGCTGGGCCGCTTGCCGGTCGATATGGTTGACACCCGTACCGGCTTGAGCAATAGCGCGCAGCGGCGTTGGCAGAGCCGGTGACGCAGCGTTGCGAATCAGTTCGCCCTCAATGGGAATATTCAGGCGCGTCTTGAACACGCTGTACCCTCCGGCCAACATCACGACCCCCATGAAAGCCTGCCGGTCGTGACCGTTGATCTCGGTGTAGTGAATGCGCTCGCCATAGTGCTCGCGGATACCATCCTTATCAGTGAAATAGTAGAGATTCAGGGTGACGACCAGGCCCAACGCGAGGAATCGGTCGACTTCCTCGAATAACAACGGCGGGCCGGGTGCATCGAGTATCAGGGTGGTGAATGCCATGCTTGTGATCCTCTTGAAAGGCGCACAACCGCGCCGACAGCCAGGTCGCCCCGGCTGTCGGCGGGTGCTTTACCAAGTGTGTAGTCCTGGCCCTTGTAGGTTCATCGGTTCAAGCCTCGATAATTAATACAGATCCCTTGTTTGCACTCCACCGCGTGGGTGGAAGCAAAATCATCAATGTCACAGGCCGAAACCACCGCATCGCAACGAACGGATATCCCCCTGTTAGCCGACAGAAAGCCCTCAGATCGGTACCCAAAAGCGGCAAAAAATCTGAAACAAGTTATTACACTTCAACGTGAATCAATCATGTCGCCGCTTTTTCGACAAAAGACTTTTTTGGAATAAAACACGCATAAAAAGATAGCCAGCTTATGAACGGTTTCCCGATCCGACACTGACTATTCTTTTTCAAGCAATTGATTATTAGGGGTTAATGAAGGGAGTCAAAAACGCGGTACGCCCAGAAAGCACTCACGCCGACAGGATGTGCCAGGTCATTCTTAAATAATTCTTCATAAAGGCCTGACCACGTATGCACCGGACGATCCCGAGCCCTTGGCATCGTGCCCGGCCGCGCAGGGGTGGACTCGGGCTCAAACGACGAGCGCAAATAAGATAGAAAATGACTGTTAATCATTGGGCAAAATAAAGGCGCTCCAAAGAGCGCCTTTATTCATTTCAACTCACTGCTCGCTGATGGATTTCACATCCGCCTTGGCAGCGCCACCAATCGCAATGCGTTTTGGTTTGGCTTCCTCCGGTACCACCCTGAGCAGGTCGATGCTCAGCAGACCGTTGGAAAGCTGCGCGCCCTGCACTTCGATGTGGTCGACCAGGCGGAACGACAAGCGGAACGCGCGCTGGGCGATGCCCTGGTGCAGGTAGGTGATGCCCTCATCGTGTTCGCGCTTGCCGCCGGCGACGGTCAACACGCCTTTTTCCACCTGGATTTCCAGGTCATCCTCCACCAGGCCTGCGGCCGCAATCACGATCCGATAATGATCGTCACCGTGCTTTTCGACGTTGTGAGGTGGGTAGGTGGTGCCGGCCTCGCTGCGAAGCGCCGATTCGAAAAGGTCGTTGAAACGGTCAAAGCCGACAGAGTGACGGAACAGTGGGGCCAACGAAAGAGTAGTAGCCATTGCAAAATCTCCTGAGGTTTCTCCAAGTGATTTGATACGCGACCCGCATTCGGCATCGCGTAAAACCTAAGTAGGTTCAGGCTGGAAATTTTCAAGCGGCGCTCACAAAATTTTTTTATCCGACACGATGAGCTCCCGACGAAAGGCTGACACAACGGCGCGCCAGAACCGTCGTGGGGTCAACCAGGGCGACCCGGTGGGCGCCGATCTCGAACACCTCGCAATGCGCCAGCGCCAACGGCAACTCGGTACACCCGAGAATCAACACCTTCGCCCCTTGTTCACACAAATGCTCCGCCGCCAGCAGCAACTGCTCACGGCACACGCCAGCGGTAAACCCCGCCTTGATCCCCCGTTCGCCGTAGATCGCCTCCATCACCAGCGCCTGGTAATCAAAGCCAGGCGTGATGAGTTGCAGGCCGCAGCCTCGCGCGGCCTGGTGGTAGACCTGGCTTTGCAGGGTGCCGGACGTCGCCAGCAAGCCCACGGCCTGGCGGCTGCCGTAGGTCTGCACGATCCACTCCACCGTCTCGCTGAGCATGTTGACGATGGGCACGCGCAGGTGCGCCTGGATGCGTTCGACAAACGCATGGGCGGTGTTGCACGGAATCGCGATGGCCTGGGCGCCGGCGCTTTCCAGGCGTTTGCAGGTGGCGTACAGGGCCAGGGTCGGGTCGGTTTCATCACGCAGCAGGTTGGCGGTGCGGTCGGGGATCTGCGGGTTCTGTTCCACCACCATCTTGATGTGGTCCTGGTCTTTGCCGGCCGGGGTATGGGCGACCACCTTGCCCATGAAGTCCACGGTAGCCGCCGGGCCGACGCCGCCGACGATGCCCAGTTTGAACGGCGGCTGACGCGCCGGACCATCGGCCTGGGTGGCGAACTCGGCGTAGATCTGGTTGATGTCGAGGGCGCTGATGCCACGCCGTTGCAGGTCGCCGCAGACCAGCGACAGCTCGGTCATGCCCGGCACAATCACCGTGGCGCCCTCCCCTTGCAGCGACAGGCACGCCTGGTACACCGACTCCAGCGGCACACCGTCAAGGTGGCCGTCCTTGATGCCGTTGACGCCGTACATCGCCTCCATCAAGGCGGCCTGGGCGTGGTCCTCCGGGTACACCAGGTTGAAGTGCTGACCGAGGTGCTGTTCAAACAAGCCGCTGTGACGCACGAAGTCCGATGCGATCACGCCGAGGGTGGTGCCAGGCGCTATTCGACGGGTGATGTGCCGGACCAGCGCGTGCATCATGTCCAGCACGGGAATGCCCAGTTCCTGCTGGATTTCAGCGCGAAAGGTCTGGCTGGCGAAACACGGCAGCAGCACCGCATCCACCCCGGTGTTTTCAAAGGTCTTGCATACCTGGAACACATAGAACTTGCGCGCGGTCATGCTCGCGTTACGGTCCAGGGGCAGCAGTACATCCTTGAACGGGTGCTGCTCGAACAGGAAGTGATAGCGCCCTTGGTCCTCCAGCACGGCACGGGACTTGACCAGTTTGTAGAACAGATCGCCGCCCGCCAGCGAACCGAGCCCGCCGACGATGCCCAGCCGGGAGGTGGTTTTCATGCGTGCACTCCCTGCGGCAGTTCAGCGGGTTCTTCCGCGCTCTCGGATTTGGCCACCACCGCCGTGGCGATGCTGTTGCCCACCACGTTGGTGGCGGTGCGCGCCATGTCGAGGAACTGGTCGATACCGATGATCAGCAACAAACCCGCCTCGGGCAGGTTGAACATCGGCAGCGTCGCCGCCACCACCACGACCGACGCCCGCGCCACGCCGGCCATGCCTTTGCTGGTGATCATCAGCGTCAGCAAAATCAGCAGTTGCTGGGTGAAGCTCAGGTCGATGTTGTAGGCCTGGGCGATGAACATGATCGCGAACGCCTGGTACATCATCGAGCCGTCAAGGTTAAAGGAATAGCCCAGCGGCAACACAAAACTGGAGACCCGCTTGGGCGCGCCGAACTTCTCCAGCGCCTCCATGGTTTTGGGGTAGGCCGACTCGCTGCTGGCCGTGGAGAACGCCAGCAGGATCGGCCCGCGGATCAGCTTGCCGAGGGTGAACACCGAGCGTCCGAGAAACAGGTAACCGGCGGCGAACAACAACACCCAGAGCAGGGCGATCCCCAGGTAGAACTCGGCAATCAGCTTGGCGTAATCGGCCAGCAGGCCCAGGCCGTTGGTGGTGATCGCCGAGGCAATTGCGGCGAACACGCCGATCGGCGCGAAAGCCATCACGTAGTCGGTAATCTTGAACATGACCTTGGCCAGCTCGTCCACGGTGTCGGTGATGCGCGTGTAGCCGGCGCGCTTGACCCCGGCCAGGGCGAAGCCGAAGAACAGCGAAAACACCACGATCTGCAGGATCTCGTTGTTGGCCATCGCCTCGGCAATGCTGCGCGGGAATACGTGGCTGGTGAAGGTCTTGAGGCTGAAGTCCCCGGTGTTGACCGGCACCGCTGCCGTCGCATGTTGCACCACCTGCATGTTCAGCCCGGCCCCCGGCTGGAACAGATTGACCAGGGCCATGCCAAGCATCAGCGAGACCAGCGACGCCGTGACGAACCACAGCATCGCACGCAAGCCGATGCGCCCTACCGAGCGCGAACTGCCCATGCTCGCGATGCCGCCCACCAGGGTGGCGAACACCAACGGCGCAATGATCATCTTGATCATGCGCAGGAAGATGTCGGTGACCATCGAAAAGTACCCGGCCAGCGCCTTGGCGGCCTGCTCGCTTCCTGCATAGTGGTGACATGCCCAACCCACCAGCACGCCCAAGACGATGCCAACTGCGATTTGACGGGGGAGTTTGTTCTTCTTCACAGGTGCGGCCCTCAGATGGCTTTTGTTGTATGGAGCGGATTCTAGGGACCCACCCCGGCCGCCATGATGAGTAATCCAGCTAACCCCATGCGCTTTTGGAATAGTTTGCAGAAAGCCCAGCCCAGGCTGCGCGCGGCGGCATACACTCAGGGCTCATCGCCTGGAGAACCGGCATGCAGATCAAATGGTTGGACGACCTCTTGGCCATCGCCGAGTGGAAAAATTTCTCCCGCGCCGCCGAAGTGCGCTGTGTGACGCAATCGGCGTTGTCGCGGCGCATTCGTTCACTGGAAGAATGGGTGGGCGTCGAACTGGTCGACCGTGGCACCTACCCGGTGCAACTGACCGCCGCAGGCGCAGCCTTCTGCAGCGAAAGCCGCGAAGCCCTGGCCGGTCTGATGCGCCTGCGCGCCAGCCTGCGCGAGGTGGAACGCATGCCGGGCCGCTCGATCCAAGTGACCGCCGGCCACAGCCTGTCGATGACCTTCCTGCCCAAGTGGCTGGCGCAGTTCCAGCGCCAGACCGAGCAGTTCAATGCACGGGTGGTGGCGGCGAATATTCATGACGCGGTGATTGCGCTGGAAGAAGGCAGTTGCGATTTGATGATCGTCTACCACCATCCCCTGGCGCCGATCCTGCTGGATGCGCAACGCTTCGGCAGCCTGGCCCTGGGGCATGATGCGTTTATTCCGTTGTGCGCGCCGGACAAACGCGGCCGACCGCTGTATCGCCTGCCGGGGAGCACGGGAAAACCCGTCCCGCATCTGGCTTACACGGCCACCACGTTCCTGGGCAGGGTCGCGGAAATCGTGATCAAGAACGGCCCTGCACCCGCCGTGCTGGAGCGCTGCTACGAAGCCGACATGGCCATGCTGCTGATGCGCATGGCTATCGAAGGTTACGGTGTGGCGTGGTTGCCACAGAGCGCGGTGGTGGATGAGTTGGAGCGTGGGCTGCTGGTGCGGGCGGGTGGCGAGGAGTGGGGTACGCGGTTGGAGATTCGCTCGTACTGCGCGATTGAAAACCAGAACCCGACGATGAGGAAGTTGTGGCGCACGCTCGAAAGGCTGCGCTGACGTCAATGCACCTGCGGCATCGCCATTCGCAAACGCTGGGCAAGTAAATCGGAGAACGCTTGCGCCAGGGCCGTACGGGGAACATCACTGCGAAAAACCAGGCCGAATGAATACGGCAAAACCGGTAGAAAAGGCCGCGTCACGATCGGCAAGTCCAAGAAATCATTGGCCAGCAATTCGTTGATGATCGACACGCCGATGCCCTCGGCGACGAAAGCGCAGGCGGCACCTGCCGAATGCACTTCCATGCGCACGTTGGGAAGAATGGACGCCTGCCGAAACACCTGGTCAAGCTCCGTGCGCAGGTTGCGCTGGCGGCCCAGCAGCACCAGCGGCACACCGCGCAAATCACTCACCTGGATAACGCGCTTTTCGCACAGCGCGTGCGCTTGGGGAAGCACGCATACGCCTTGCACCTGCAACACCGGCACCACGTCGAAGCCCGGCAATTCGGTGGGCAGGCGCACAAAGGCAAAATCGACGCTGCGGTCCAGCACCGCGCGCTCAAGCGCATCGTAGGAACCGGTGACCAGTTCGATAACAAGGTCGTCGCGGCCCTGCATGAATTCGGCAACCACACGGGGCAACCATTGGTGGGTCATGCTGGTGGGCACCGCCACGCGCAGCAGCGCCCGGCCAGCGTGACCCAGGCGCAGGTCGTCGGCCATGCGCTGGACGCGTTGCATGTTGTCGACCAGCCCCGACACCTCCGGCAAAAACGCCTCGGCCTCGGAGGTCGGCGTCAGCCTGCCCTTCCTGCGCAGGAACAAGGCAAAGCCCAGTGACTCTTCGAGCTGGCTGAGCAAACGGCTGATGGCCGACTGGGACAAGCCCATGCGCGTGGCGGCATCGATGGTCGAACCGGTCGACATGATGGCCTGGAACGCTTCCAGTTGTTTGAGATTCACGCTCGGGCTCCAAGCAGACACGACTGGGCGCAGTTTCCGCTGGCAACACCGGCGGCGTCCAGCCTTGCAGCCCTACCAGAGCTTGATGTCGTAGGTCAGGTACAGGCGATTGTAGTCCCAACTGGTGAGCACATTGGAGCGGTACGCCGTGTTGCGAAATTCTGCCCCCAGGCCTTTGAACGTGCCGTCCTGGATCACGTACTTGAGGCTGGTATCCAGCTCGTGCTCATCGGCCGGTTTGCCAGAATACTTGGCGTCGAATCCTTTGTAGTAGCGGATCATGAAACTCAAGCCCGGGATCGACAGGGCGGAAAAGTCATAGTCGTAGCGCAGCATCCAGGTTTTCTCATCCTCCAGGATGAATTTGCTCACGCCCGGACTGGTAAAGGACGTGGTGGCCGCACCATTCAAATAGGGCAATGCGGCGTTACCGGACAATTGCTGATAACCGCCTCCGAACGTATGCCCGCCGAGCCGATAACTCAAGGAGCCGCTGAACATGTCGGCGTCCGCAGCACCGTTATAGGCCGCCCCCGTTTCAAAACTGTTGTAATAACGCACGTCCGTCGTCAAGTGACCTGGCCCGACAGCCACTTTATGCACAACCCCGAAAAAGTGCTGGCGATAGAAGTTTTCAAGTTCACCGTAGTAATAAGACAGGCTGATGGTTTTATTGAGTGCATACGTACCACCCACAAAGTAAAAATCACCATGCTTCGGACCTTTGTAACCGCTCGGTATCAGATCGACGTTATCGCTGGAGTTACGCAACTTTGATTGATCCAGTCGCCCACCTTGCACAAATAGATGTTCGATACCGGTGTATTCAAACTGCGTACCTTGGAACGTCTGTGGCAGTAAACGCCCATCGTTGTAACTGACCACCGGGTTCTTGGGCAACAACGTGCCCGTCTTCACCACGACATCGGCAAAACGCAGCTTGCCGGTCACGCCTAGGCTGGAAAAATCACGGGCGGCGCGGCCATCATCCTGCACTGGCAACAGGCCTGTACCGGCGTGTGCAGGGCTGGAGTCAAGCCTCAGCCCCAGCAGGCCAAGGGTGTCAAGGCCAAACCCGACGGCCCCGGGCGTGAATCCGGAACGCATCGTCAGCAACAACCCCTGTGCCCATTCGACACGGTCGTTGCCGCCGCTGCGGTTGTCATGATTGAAGGCGTAATTACGCAACGCAAGGTGGCCGGTGGAATCCCCGAGGAAACCTTCGGCGCGTACGCTTGATATACCAGGCACCATTAAGCTGGCGCACAAAAGCCCGCCGGTCGTTATAAACGCACGCATAGTTAAGCCCTCAGCTGTGTTTTATTTTTTGTGGCAGAGAGTAAGAAAAGTGACTTGACCAAGTATTTCCTGGCCGATGTTCTTCGGTGTTAATGACCTGAATGAGCAAACAACGCTATCGAATTAAAACAGGGGCGACAAGCTTATGACAAAAGCGCATCAGGCTATGACAGATAACCCGACAACACCTTGAAACGCATAGCCCAATACGCGTTCTTCATAACGTTGTGAGGTATTTATGATTGCCCTACTGTGCCGATGTAGCCGTTGGCTATCCCCATAAAAAAAAGATGAGAGCACCGCTATGTCATCCACTGCGCCAACAGTCACCGACACCGCGCCACCCAAAAACACCCGCCAACTCAACCCGGCAATCATCTTGCTGAGCATTGTGTTCCTGGCCATGGTGCTGACTTATGTGGTGCGCTCCGGCCAGTTTGAACGCCAAGACGTCCGCGTGATTCCCGGGACCTATCAGGTACTGGAAAAAGACACCTCGCTCAGCCAACTCTTCGCCCTGCCGCCGCGCTCGTCGAATAAAACCGTGGCACAACCGGTATCGCTGGCCGAGACCTTTCTGGCCATTCCCCTGGCCATCGAGAAACGCGCCGGGCTGATTTTCATGGTGCTGTTCATCGGTGGCATGTTTGCCGTGCTGAACAAGACCGGCACCATCGATGCCGGCCTGGACCGGCTGCTCGGTGCCACCAAAGGCAACGTCTACATTCTGGTGCCAACCCTGATGCTCGCATTGTCGGCAGGCAGCACCTTCATGGGGCTGGCGAAGGAATACATCATGTTCGTGCCCGTGATGGTGGCCATGGCAAACCGCCTGGGCCTGCCCAACATCGTCGGCTTGGCAATCGTCGCGCTGGCGGTAAAGACTGGGTACATGGGCTCGATTTCCAACCCCATCGCGCTGTCTGTCGCGCAACCCTTGGTCGGCCTGCCAGTGTTCAGCGGGCTGAGCATGCGCATCGTCGCGTACTTCATTTTTGTCACGCTGGCCGTGGGCTACATCCTGTTCTATATCCGCCGGAGCGGCTTCGATACCTCGGCCACATTTTCCCACTCGGGCAAAAAACTCTCCGTGCGGCACACTCTCAGCCTGATCACACTGGGGGTTGGGGTCGGCTTCCTGGTGTACGCCTCCAACACCTGGCACTGGAAGTACCCCGAGCTGTCCTCGTATTACCTGGCGCTGACCATCGTCTTCGCCGCCATCGCAGGCATGAGCCCGAGCACCACGGCAAGCACCTTTGTCGAAGGCATGAACAAGATGCTCATGGCCGGCGTGCTGATCGCACTGGCCACGGCCGTGGAGTCGATCCTCGCCAGCGGCCAGGTGCTGGACACCATCGTGCACGGCCTGTCGCAGATCATTGGCCAGCACGGCCAACTGCCTGCGGCGTTCGGCATGTTCTTCGCGCAGATGAGCCTGGATGTGGTGATTCCATCCACCAGCGGGCAGGCCGCCGTGACGATGCCGATCTTCGGTCCGCTGGGCCAACTGGCCGGCGTGAGCCCGCAGACCACGGTGTATGCCTTCCTGCTGGGCAACGGCTTGACCAACATGATCACGCCCACTTCCAGCGGCCTGCTGGTACTGCTTGCTGCGGCCAATGTGGGCTGGGTGCAGTGGGCTCGGTTTGTGCTGCCGCTGTTCCTGATCTGCACCGCGGTGGCGTTGCTCCTGCTCGCCTGCGCCGCCCTCACCGGCTATTGAATTCGACTGACCAAGGCTTTGTCATGACCCTCCCTGCATTCGAAAACATGCACATCGTACGCAACCAGATGATCACCCTGCGCGATGGCGTGCGCCTGGCCACCGACATTTATCTACCGCTGGGCAGCGGGCCCTGGCCGGTTGTCATCGAGCGTACGCCCTACGACAAATCCGGCCCCTCACGCTCGGAAAAACGCCTGGACGGGCTGCACCTTACCCGCGAGCAAATGGCCGCAGCTTTTACCGAGCAGGGCTTTGTGGCGATCTTCCAGGATTGTCGCGGGCGTTACCGTTCCGAAGGCGTGTTCACCAAATACATCAATGAAGGCGAAGACGGCTACGACACCTTGCGCTGGATCGTCGAACAGCCCTGGTGCAATGGCCACATCGGCAGCATGGGCCTGTCCTATGCAGCGCACACGCAGATGGCGATGGCCTGCTGCAATGCGCCAGGTCTCAAGACCATGGTGCTGGACTCGGGGGGGTTCGCCAACGCCTACCAGTGCGGCATTCGCCAGGGCGGCGCGTTCGAACTCAAGCAAGCGACCTGGGCCTACAAGCAAGCCCAGCAAAGCGCCGCCGTGCAGACCGACCCGCAGTTGCGAGAGGCGTTGGCCCAGGAAGATATTCTCGATTGGTTTGCACGCATGCCGTGGCGCCCAGGGCATTCGCCATTGCGCCATGTACCGGAGTACGAAAACTACCTGTTCGAGCAGTGGTCCCACGGGGACTTCGATCAGTACTGGAAGCAACTGGGTATCTATGCCGAAGGTTTCTACGAGCAGATCCCGGACATCCCCGTGTTGTTCATGTCCAGTTGGTACGACGCCTATGTCAGTTGCACGCTGGACAACTTCACGGCGTTCACCGCACGCAAGCAGTCACCTCAACGCCTGATCATGGGCCCGTGGCTACACGGTGACCGCAACATCAGCTACAGCGGCAACGCCGAATTTGGCAACGCCGCGCCTTTCGACGGCAACCTGGGCGAAGACTGGTTGAGTTGCCGAGTGGAATGGATGCAACGCTGGCTCAAACCGACCGACGCCGAACGGAGCGCCACTCATCAGGTCGATGTGTTCCTGATGGGCGGCGGCAGCGGCCGAAAAAATGCGCAGGGTCGGCTGGAGCATGGCGGGCGTTGGCTCAAGTCGCAGTGTTGGCCGCTCGCGGGCAGCCAACAGCTGAACCTCTACCTGACACCACAAAAAGCCCTTTCGCCGCTCGCTCCTGTGGGGCCGCCCAGTTCATTGAGCTACTTCAGCGATCCCGCCCACCCGGTACCGACCATTGGCGGCTCGCTGACATCGGGCGCTCCGGTGTTCGTGGGTGGCGCTTTCAACCAGATCGAAAGCCCGGACTTTTTCGGCACCCGGGGTGACCACTCGGCACTGTGCGACCGAGATGACGTAGTGAGCTTCGAAACCCAACCGCTTGAGCACGACTGGGTGGTCGCCGGCCCGGTGAAAGTCGAACTGTGGGTGCACAGCAGCGCGCCGGATACCGATTTCACCGCCAAGCTGGTGGACGTCTATCCGCCGAGCGACGATTACCCGCAGGGGTACGCCATGAATATCACCGACGGGATTATCCGGTGTCGCTACCGCGACTCGTGGGAACACCCTGCTCCGCTCACGCCGGGAGAGCCCTTCAAGGTGGTGATCGAACCCTTCGCCACCTGCAACCTGTTCAAGCGTGGCCACCGCCTGCGCCTGGATATCGCCAGCAGCAACTTTCCGCGCTTCGATGTAAACCCCAACAGTGGCGAGGCCGAAGGCATGGGCGAGCATCCGCAGGTGGCGCGCAATACCGTGCATATCGGCGCCGGGCATCCGAGCCGTTTGATACTCACGGTCGTGAACAGCGCGCTATAGGAGGCGGATCAAAACTCTGATACATAGCGCAGCCGCAGAACCTGGTCCAGGCCTGGGGCAAGAACGCGAGCTACCACTTTGTGTTCACGCGGCAGAATCGCGGCAAGCTGGATGAGTTGAGTACGTTGGTTGCGCAGGGCCAACTGCGGGCGCATGTAGGGGCGGTCTATGCGCTGGCCGACATTGGACTTGCCCATGCCCGATTGGAGAGTGCTCACAACGGTATCCAAGGAAAATCGCGATCGCCGTCGTGCCCACTCAGGAAGCAACGCCATGATTTACGAGATCGCCGTGCTGCCGGTTCCTAAAGAACACATCGACGCGTTCAGGCGGGCCTTTGGAAAGATGGCGCCGTTACTGAGTCGTGCCAAAGGCTACCTGGGCCACATGCTCGCACAAGGGATCGAGACGCCTGAACGATTCAACCTGATTGTGCGCTGGGCGTCGCTGGAGAATCACACGCCGGGGTTTGAAGCGAGTGAGGATCATCGGGTGTTTAGGTTGGGACTGGAAAAATACTTTTCGGAGGAGCCGCAGGTTTATCACATTGAGGGGGCGGTTTTGAGCGACTAGAAAAATCCAAGGCAAAAAAAGCCTGCATCGCTGCTGGCTTCTTTTTATGTCGCTATCTGGCTCCACGACCAGGACTCGAACCAGGGACCCAATGATTAACAGTCACTTGCTAGCTGTTAGGCGCACTGGGGCCACGACGAAATGTGGCGCAGAAAATAGGTTAGCTGCATAGCGTGGGTCGCATGAATGCGTCACGCCAGGAAAGTTAGTCGGGTTGGGGTGGCTTGTCAAAGCGGGGCAAAGCAATGACCTGTAGGAAAAGGAGGCGCCCTCTGTCAGCTACCGCGCAACCTTTATGCCTCACTTAACTTCCTGACCAACGTAGCCGCCACAGTAGCTTTTGCCGCTTTTCGCTACTTTAGCGCGGAGCTTTTTCAATGCGGCTAAAGGCATCGATGTAAGCAGCCTTCAACGCAAGACTAACAGCATTTAGTGTTTCGGACTTAAGATAGGCTAGATTCTGACTAACCATCTCTTGGCCTGCCCTCTTTATTTTCACACGCGACTGCCCGGTATATTTAGCCGTCCCGATATACACCGAGAGCCTCGCTTCGCACGCATAATAATCAGGACTGTTCCAGGTTTTGACAAAAACCCGGTCGATCTCGACTCTGGTTTTTATGCTCGCATCTGCGTCAGATCCGATAGACCGTTTGGTGAACTCAGACCAATCGGTGACTGGGATATTAGCGAAACCCTCGTACAGGCCCACGTTATAGTTGGCCGCATGCCACACCACCTTACTACGCTCGGAACAGGGAGCGCAGCGTTCATCGCCAGATACGCTGGTTATCGTTGAGTGAATGGTTTTGTTTTTGATCGCAGACAGTTCTGCGTCTGTGGTGTAGGCCGCGAAGTGCAGTTGATTGGTTACGCAGCCGGACAAAAGAAAAAACAAAACCAACAACATACTAGATCTCACTACAACTCCTCCTTCTCTCGCAAGCACTTATACAAGCACGTCATTATTTAATCCTGAAACAGGGTTAAACCTATTTCAAACCTAGACAGTAACACATCACCAGAAAAACTGAACAGATTTATTTCCGATCAAAAATCAAAAAATTCACGTCAATAAAACTATAAAAAAACCCAACTCACTTTCCGGCATCAGCACTGGTCTTTAAACACATTTAGCCTATCAGAGTGATCGAAAGAACAGTGTGTATCCAGGAAAATCAGGAGTTACCCTCAATATCTTTAGCCATCCAGTCCGCCTGAAGCCCAATCAAAATATTCATAACATTTGAGTAAGTTAAAAAAGGCAAAGACAATGATACATGTGACGCCCCACAAGCTATTTCCAGAGGGACAAAAAACTCCAAGTCACCTGAACGGCTAGCCGCTGAAAACAGTTCCACACCCAGGTGACTATTGATACTAATGATATCTTTATAAAACACTCGACACATCAACCCATCATTTCCAAAAGTAAAATTATCAAGATATATATCTAATCGCCCACCCTCTAGATTGGTAGAAAATATAACTTTGCCATCTTCAGCCTCCGTATTAAAACGACCTCGACCTAGCGCCTGTATATTTTTCATCCTATTTTCAATAGTCCGACGAATCTTCATTTCCCAATACCCTTTAAAAACTCCTTCAAGCCATCTTTTGTAGCTGGAAAGCTGAAGGAGAAATTCTGATTGATATTATTAACGCTACCAGTCCCGAGCAAAGAGCCTTCCGGCGATGCATAGCGTCCTTTCAGGGTGATTGTTTCTGCGCCATGAGACTGAGCATAAGAAAGCTTTTTTTTCAATGGCCCAACCAGCTCTGATGCACCATCTGGACCAACCCCGATAAATCCTTTAGAGGTTCCAACCGCAAATTCATCAAAAACAATTTCTCTATTATTCAAAGTCACTTTTGGCGAGTAAATTGTACCTACGCCATTCGCCGCATCAAATGATGCTTTCCCCAAATCTTTAGGTATTCCTTTGGCCTTGCCGACACCAAACAGGACTGCTGCCCATTTTGAAAATGTATCAAGGGTTTCAGGGGCTACGTCAACGCCTACTCCTGCTGCTGCTTGACTTGCTGCCCCAAACACGTTTTGGGCGATGCCTGCCGCAAGCACCCTATTGCGGGAGTTGGTGTTCATCACGTCTACCGCTATCAGCATGCGCGACACCTCATCGGGCAGGCTGCCACTGGTTCGTGCTTGAGAAATCAGTTCATGAGTTTTGTTATAACTCGCTACCCACTCACCGTAAGCCTCCCTACATTTCGCAAGATCGCTTTCGCAAACACTATTCAGACGTTTTTCGTTGGCCTCATTCAAATCGGCGTATTTATTGATGACTTCCCGGCAGTTGTTTTTGGCTTCACAGGTTCTCGCTTCACCGATAAGCGCCTCGATCTCTTTGTGCTGTAGTTCGTTATAAATCCTTCCTTGCTCGGCTACCCATGCTGCAACCTCCTGGTCTTTTGCGCTCCCTCCCAAACCTGCTGCGACCGTCATGCCGATCAGTTGAGAGGTCATGGCTAAAAGACGCTCGTGCGCTTCGCCCGGAAACAAATCGTCACCAAAAGCTTGTATCAGCGCTTTGTTAGCGCCTGCTGCTACGGCACCTGATACGAAATCTCCACCTGCCGCTTCCGCGATGAGGCCTCCGACAATGGCATGCACCGCGACTTTAGTGGAAAGCTCAGACCCCACCAGCTTCGTGCCCACTTGTTCATAAATCATTCCAGAAAGAAGACTTGTAAATAGGGGGTCAGACCACCATTCACATGTTTCAAAGAGAAATGCTGATTACCTTTACAAAACCCTGGACTGCCCCCTCTTTCCGCTTAGGCCGTGTCGAGATGACGCGTAGCGCTCCTCACTTCGTCGATTTGTACTGCGTTCGCCACTCAGCGAAGGGTCGTAAACGCCAAAGTGTTACGAGCACAGTTGCCAGAAGCAAGCGAAGCCGGCAGTCTGCCAGACGTGAGTGCGAGCCGTGGTTGCTTGCCAGTAACTTGCCGCAAATAGAGTGGACCCCAGCAAAAATCGTGGCGATTTATAAGCGCCGCATGCAGATCGAAGAGGGCTTCCGAGATGTAAAAAGGGAGCACCTGGGATTGGGCCTGAATCTGCATCGAAGCCATTGCCCAAAGCGCATCGAAGTGTTGTTGATTGCCGCTTTAGCCAGCTACCTCATCTTCCTAGCAGGATTGCAGGCAAGGGATAACCATTTGGAACAGCGCTATCAAAGCAACATCCTCAAAGAGAAGCGAGTACTTCCATTGTGGCGTTTTGGCCTGGAGTATGGGCGCAGTTTCACAGGTTTCGGTGACCGAAAACACCTAAAAACATTGGAGCATGCTCTACGTGATGAGGTGCATCATCAGACGCAGAGCCTGGAATAAATTTGTGCGGTCAGGGTCTGCCCCCTATTTCCTCTCAACTTTCAGTGAAGACTGTCTTTCCTTCCTGTCCTGGTCCCATATGTCCCACACTGCTTTGCTTATCACCGTACAGAGTATGTTGCATTGCTTGAGAAAAAAGAATGTCGACGCAACCCTTCCAAGTCCTGTTGCACCGCAGTAATCAAGGCTAACTTTTAAATTAAAGTCCCGGCCCTACTTAAAGCCAACGTATACAGCCTCTACCGTGGCTCGCCCCCCTAAATCATCCATATCAGGAGCATAAAACCTGACCGAGTTCTGGTTAACGTTTATGCCGGTTTTATCTTTCTCCACTTCAAAAGACACGCCCTCAGCCACAAAAAAACTCTCAACTGCCTCAATAGGTAGACCTAAAACCTGCTTGCCATCATAATAAAAACAAGCATTAGGAAAATAGACCTCCACCCCCAACAACTCATTAGAGCAGTTGTACCAAACTTGCATGACAGCGTCACCAAAGGCGTCAATTGAATTTTCTGACAATTCAGTTTTAGGAAAAACCTTATATGGCAAACCTATAACCTTCCTGACCTCCTCGCTGCCTTGCCCGCAAAAGAAGTTCTCGAGCCCATTAGACTGACTGTAATTCAACTTCATGAAATCTACCCGTCCCCCTTCCCTCTTCCCTTTCCTTCAAGATATGCCCACTACACCAGACCCAATATCGGCTTGATCTGCTCATTCATTTGTACAAAAGTCTCATAGGACATGCTCGGGTCATCGTTGAGAATTAAATAGACCCCCCCATCAGCCGTACCGCCTTACGACACTTTCCTATCAATCGTGCAATTACTTCATCAGGGCCATAGCCTAGAGCACTCTGACAAAGTTCTGCATCCCAGAACTGGGCAGGATATAGCGTATAGATATTATTGCGCCCATCAACATCTAAAGTTTTGTCCTCACGCAACCGATTATAAACCGCGTTATCATCGCTCAGCCCTCCTTGATAATACAGACCATACAGGTCATAGGATACATGAGCCCTATACCCCTTGAACGCCTCAATCACTTTTGGCAAATACTCATTCACAACAAGCGTATAATCAATAGCCTTATTTGATATTTTAAATCCAAACCGCAAGTGCTCGTCAAAGGAGGCTCTATCTTCATATATGTATCGATCACCACGATACGCATAGTCCCCCACACACCGGAGCCCTCTGATGGGAAGTTTAATCGTATAGGTTGCAACCAATCCGTCGCCGCAACTCGGGGTAGCCGGAAGCTCAAGACCTGCAAATCCTAAAGGAGCACCAATCCGAGACATTCTATCCATGACTTCAGCATGTCGCTGATTTATAGATTGAGCTTTATCAGGGCGCGCATAAAACCATAACTCTATATCTGCTGCACTCATGGAATTCTTGTCCTAGTACTAACAATGTTATCAAAACCATTGGACCGAATGAACGCTTTAGCCTGTGCCTCAACTTTTTGATTCGGAAACTCATATAAAACTTTATATCCGGGATTCTGATCCACGGCAGATTTCACGCGCTGCAAAGTATCCAAAACCGACTTTTGCGTTGAAGGGCTCCAGATGGCCAACTTTGTCTTTGCATCAATCAACATAAAGACTAATTGGGGTCAGACCCCATTTACCCCTTATCCACAACATTCCAAATAATTTGCTTTGGCGGGCCATCCACGCCGTTTTTACATTCAGCTGCTCAACCACTTCAACAGCAGTCCATTTATTTCCATTACCAAAAAGATGCCCGCCAGTAATACCCCTGATCATTGAACCCGCTTTCTTTATAAAAACCATCATAATTGGCAGCATCTGCAATAGCCGTATCAATTTCTCTGAATGAAACCAAACTGCCAAACTGTGAATTTATAGCAGTGATGTCGCCTGCACTTGAGTCGACCTTGAAACCACCAAGACCTGTTCCACTTAGCAGGTTTGACGCTGAACTTAAGCCACTAGTAGCTAGATCATCTAACTTTCTGGCAGCGTTACCAGCTGCTTTTGGACCAATTAATCCCCTACATAGTAACTGTAAAGATCCGCATCAGGCCAACGTTCGTCGTATGCGGTTAATGTGCTTCGTAGGGCCTCACTACGAGGGTCCTCAGAAGGATTCATGTTTAAAATTACAAATTCTTTAATTTCGGGCCACTGAAGCTCACGCATACAAAATGCCACAACTTCAAATGGCGAGTTCCCAGACATTAAAATCAATTTAAATCTATATATAAAATCATCCTTACAGTCAGGATGTTTTTTTACAAACTCCAAAATATTTAATAAGGACATCTCGTAGGTAATGACTAGCTCTTCACCAAAAGCGGCCATAGCCATATCGCAAAGTTCATCAAACTCTTTAATGACGTCATTCATTTCGGCACCCAGGCACCTTTTCTGGAATTGCCAGAATCTGGCACCCAGACTTTTTCTATATATTTCCCTCCCACATCAACCCCTTTTTTAGAAAAAGCTTCTTCTGCTGCAGCTTGAGCAGCCCGACCAGAGAGTTCATAGTGCCCTGATGTATTATCAATATACTTAACTTTGCCGCTCACAATTTTCACTTCTCCCGCAGCAACAACAGGCTTGCCATTCGCTAGATCAATGTGACCACCACCTACATCATTAAACTTTCGCCCGATCACTAACTGACCATCCTGAAGAACGACATAGTTATATTTTCCTGCGCCTTGGGTCAATTTTGTATCTGAGATTAGCGTTGGAACACCGGTTGGATGATCCGGGAACTGATTGGAAAAACTAGGCGTCGCTTGCTTGTCTACAGAACCCGCTGTTGCTTTTTGGACTAAGGAGTTAACCCATAAGCAAAAATCTTTAGCTATCAGATAACTCTATGTGAAACGACTCAGCACGAATTTCCAAAGACATCCACCCAGGTCCAGGCGAAACGCCAATCACCCCTTCAAGAAAGTACTCATTAATCGAATTCTCAATCATAGACCTACATCTAAACTCTTGCACAAACTCATTACCAGTAGACGTTTTTTGGTCTGCAGCATACTCATAAATTATTCTTCTCGAAAAACTAACACCCGAAAATACGAACCAGCCCCCCCCACGTATTCATGCATCGCATATAAGCTTTCACTTTCACTTTTACTTTTATACTTAACCCATTCCCCATCTTTACCGAGAGCATTCAACACCCCCCTCAAGCTCCCATTCAATGTACTCAGTATCTCTAGCGGGATCATATACGTAGTGAATTGGAAAAATCTTCTCAACTTAGGAGCATTCCTCATCTCCGCACTCAACAACCTTTAAACTCAAGGCATCCTTGATTAACTTTGACTTTTTAAGAGCCAGCCCCTTCTCGACAAAAACCCGAACAACCCCTTCATTGAACACCCACTCTCCATATGTACAGTCAAATGTAATTAGAGAATCAAACCCCACTGAAACTATCATTTTATTTTCTCTAAAACGATGGTCTTCATACTGTCTAGATCCTTAATAACACTGCCATCTGTACGTAAAAATGTTTGAGGCGTTCTAGTTCGGCTTCGCGGATGCGGGCCATCAGGTTTTCTCCTAAAATGCGTCAACAATCATATTAGCTATATTTAATTAATCCTAATATGCTATCTCACGTCAAGCGCCAAAAAAACGAGGCATAGACTCATGGTCCATTTCCCAACGCTGGTTCTGCCCATGAGCTTCCCGCAACGCTTGGCGGCCCTGCGCAAAGAGCGCGGACTGACACAGCAACAGATGGCTGACACCATAGGTGTGCATATTTCGCAGCTACGGCGCTATGAAGCAGGCACAACGCAACCGACCATCGAAGTCTTTCGAAGGACCGTTCTGGCTCTGAGTGTCAGCGCCGATATGCTGCTATTTGATGAGGGAGAACGTGGGCCGGATGACCGCCTGAAACTTCAGTTTTAGGCCATTTCCAAGCTGGATGACAAAGAGCGCGAAGCCCTGGAGACAGTGATCAGTAGCGTATTGCCTATGCACGACGCCAAGCGCTGGACACAAGCTGCGACTAAAAGAGACAGCTTGCCGGGCCAATAAAACGGGCCAACCTTGAAAAAAGGACCAGTTCTGTGGGGCTGCCGCTGTGTATAACAAATGCTATACAACTCACGTCAGTGCTTGCTGGGTGAAACACTCGTTTTGTATTACAAATGTATAACAGCACCCAGAAAACAGAAACCGGATAACTAATTGATAAATATAGAAAATACCCACCTCGCGAGAGGTGCTTGATGTGTATTGAGATTTTGCTCCTGTTAAGGAGCGAAAATTCATGCTGAAAAAGGGCGTATTGAGCAGGTAGACCGTAGGTCGTCAGGTTGGTAGACAAAAAGGAGACAAAAGGACTACAAAAAGGGTACAGCTTGAGTACAAGAAGACTACAGGATGAGTGCAGGAAGGCGGCAAAAAGGGTGCAAATAGAGTGCAAAACACCGGCGCAAGGCCGGTGTCGATAGTGCCTGATCAAGTTGGGTATATTGAAAACTACATCTGTCGAATATCAGATAAAAAATCATAAAATTCTTTTTCTGTCATCTCAAACTCTGGCCCTTCGACCATTGCCATTAATAACAACAACGCAATGTCTAAATCTTTTGTGAGAGAAAGGCATGGATCTTGGTAAATATCAAGTGCCTCTTTTGATATTTTAAAAATAGCAAATCCATCAGCAACTACTCTTCCAAGTCTGTCAGCCACTATGTCTTCCATGCTCATTGCTGCCCCCAACTCTTTAGCTCTGCTCCGGTCGGAGGCTAGTGCTGAGCATCAACCGGCTGCCCATTAATACTTTTTGGGTGGACACGGATTACTTCTCCTGCATGGTCATAGCTTTCTATCCATTGCCTCGTACTGCCCGTTTTAGGATCAAACTCCGTGGCGAAAGAAGCACCCAGAGTAGGTCCTTCTGTCCGTGCAGGAACCTCTTGTGTGTAGTAACGAATACGGCCATCAGGCAGTGTTCTAGTGACCGCTGCTGTCTCTTGAGCTTTTTGTAGCCCTGATAGTTTCGCTCTCAATGCAGCTTGGGCATTTGCACTTGTGGCTTCAGTAGCTACAACTTCACCCGTTGTAGCAGTAGCTTTTGCACCATTTAGGCAGGAGAAAAATTAACTTTAAACATCATCGACCATACTCTTCAAAAAATTGACACCATACTCGTCTCGAATTGCATACACGCTCTCATATTGAAAAGAGAGTACAAACCTTAGGTTTGTACCAATAGAAAACTCCGTAAGAAAAATCTTAATGTCATTCCAACTCTCAGAGAGGGACTTAATAGGCGAATGAAATGCACCTCGCACACCGACCTTCCAACCAACTTCTACACCCTCTGCGGCTACGGCATCATGAGGGACAATATAGCGAAAGACAAAATAGCAGTTCGAACAATTAAAATTCCCAGTCAAATATTTTTCATCAACTGAGTGGTCAGCTCCCATTTTTGATAGAGCTAAGGAAACCTTATCAAATGAGGTGCCTTCTTCAACCTCAAGGCTCATAGTAATAGTCATTTTGAAGCCTCAATCACCCTGAATTCATTATTTTTCATCAAATAAAGCTTTTTCAGTCCCTCAACAGGGCGAGATAGTAATGCTTTCTCTATCTCGCCAAATGTTAGTGGAGAGTCCGCCAAATTCACAACAACACTGCTAGCCTGTTTTTCAACCTTCTCAGTGACAGTTGAATCGCCCCGGATTCTCTAGACACCTTGCAAGCTCATTGCGTAACGCTTTTCAAACTCTACCGGTGACAGCTGATTGTTGAAACCATGGCGGCGTTTTACGTTGTAGAACATCTCGATGTAATCGAACACATCACTACGAGCATCTTCCCGCGTGATGTAGATTTTTCGCTTGATCCGTTCCCGTTTTAGAAGCTGGAAAAAGCTCTCGGCCACGGCGTTGTCATGACAGTTGCCTCGGCGACTCATGCTGGCAACCAAATTGTTTGCGCTCAAAAAGCTGCGCCAGTCGGAGCTGCTGTACTGGCTGCCCTGGTCGGAATGAACCATCACCTCTTGCTTCGGTTTACGCCTCCAAACCGCCATCAACAACGCATCAATAGCCAAATCACTGGTCATCTGCGCCTTCATTGACCAGCCAACGACCTGACGAGAAAACAGATCCAGCACCACCGCCAAATACAACCAGCCTTCATACGTACGAATGTAGGTGATGTCGGTGACCCAAACCTTGTTGGGTTCCACGACATCGAACTGGCGCTTCAGCAAATTGGGTGAGGCGACCGCTGGCTTACCGCCGTACTTTCCAGGGCGGCGTCGATAACCTGTCTGAGAGCGCAGCCCTTCAAGACGCATCAGCCTTGCCACGCGATGGCGCCCGCAAACTTCACCGACCTCGCGCAGATCGTCATGGATTTTGCGATAGCCATAAACGCCGCCACTTTCCAGCCATGAATGCTTGATCAAACCCAGCAGTCGCTGGTTGTCTTTGGCGCGTGCAGATTGCGGCTCAGACAACCAGGCGTAATAGCCACTTGGATGGACTTTCAGCGTCAGGCAAAGCCGTCGAATGGAATAGTCGCCGGCTCGCTGCTTGATAAAGGCGTACTTCAACCGCACTCCTTGGCAAAGTACGCGGCGGCCTTTTTTAAGATATCTCGCTCTTCAGTGACGCGCTTGAGCTCCGCTCGCAGACGACGCAGTTCAGCGTGTTGATCATCGTCTTGCTGTCGTTCTTCTAGAGGTTTGCTGTAGCGCTTTATCCAGGCATAGAGGCTATGCGTCGACACACCAAGACGTGCTGCCACCTCAGCGACAGGCAGCTTCTTTTCGGCCACTTGATTGACCGCTTGGATTTTGAATTCTTCGGGATAACGTGGGTTGCTCATGGCACCTCCTAATTGGCCTCAGTTTAAGGCAAAGAGGTGTCTACGAAACCCGAGGCGATTCAAATGTCTGCTTTTGGCCGACTGCTGCCTCTCACAACATCGGCCCTAAGCGGTCGCTCGCCGGTTAACGACGGACCATCGATTCGCCCAGACGTGTCAGAGCTGCACGTAGTTCTCGGTCATTACCTCCGAGCGCATTGCTGGCGATGACTGCGTTTCTCAACAGGATCGACGCCGCATGTTCGATGTGTTCCTTGAGCAGACGGTCGGACGGACCGGACAAGGTCAGCGCCCCTTTCAACTCATGGCCCATGGCAAACACCGGCACTGATACGGCGGTAGTTTCCGGGTCCCGCTCGCCGAAGGAACAGGCCCAGAAGCGTTCGCGGACCTCGGTCAATGAAGGCTCCGCATCGCGGGAAAAGGCCCGAAGGATCTTGCCTGACGCTCCGGCCTGCAACGGAAAGCGCGCGCCTTCCAGCACCGAAACCCGCACCGCACGCTTGGGCTCGACCCGAAACAACACGACGCGGCTGCCGTTTTCCAGCACGTAGAACGAAGAGGTTTCACCGCTTTCCTCAGTGATCGACTCCAGCAAGGGGTGAATCACGTCGCGCAGTCGAAACGAGGTCTGGTACAGCTGCGACAAACGCAGCGGCTCAGGGCCGACCGAGTAACGACCATCGGTGAGGCGACGGACGAACCCGGCTTTTTCCAGCGAGGCGATCAGGCGCAGGATGGTGCTTTTGTACAAACCCGTCCGCCGCGCGATTTCGGCCAGCGCCAGACAGTCCTGCTCGATGCTGAAGGCCGACAAAATGGCAAATGCGCGGTCGACGGCAGCCACGCCGCCTTCAGCATTGGCGGCCTGGTCGGAAAGGTTTTTTTCAGATTCGGTAGTCATAGACACTCATTGTCGATTCGTCGCTCGCAGGCGGCGGATGATTCGCAAACCACCCCGCCAACCCGCAAGACAATATCAGAGCCGCCCGATCCCTTCTGAAAAAAGTGCAGCCGCTGCTCACTACTCGCGCAGGAAGAAGCGAAGCGAGACGACCATTGCTGCGGCAACGAACATGATGCAGCCCATGACCATCAGACCTGCGGTGAACGACCCGGTGTAGTCCTTCAAAAAGCCCATCAGGTAAGGCCCGACAAACCCGCCAAACGCGCCAATGGAATTGATCAGTGCGATTCCACCCGCTGCGGCTTGCCCGCGCAGGAACTTGCCCGGCAAAGTGTAGAAAATCGTCTTGCCAGCGATCGTGCCGATCAGCGCTAAAGTGATCCCTGCCAGTGCCGGAACCAGCGCGTCCATTCGCAGCGCCAGGATTAACGCAAAGCCTGCCAGCAGCATGGCCACGGTCAGGTTGAAAATGCCTTTGCCGGTACGGTCCACATGTTTGGCCCAGATCAGTAGCGCTACAGTGGCAAAGAAGTACGGAATGGCCGCAACCCAGCCGATCATGCTGACTTCGACACCATGGGCCTTGAGCATCTGCGGCAACCAGATACCGATGCCGTAGGAGCCCAGGGTGAAGCTGAAGGTGATCGAGCTGAGAATCCACACGCGTGGGTCTTTGAGTGCGGCCTTGAAGCCATGGCTGTGCTGACCTTTGCTCTGCTCTTCGGCGAGCATGCCGGTCAGCACATGGCGTTCTTCGGCGGTCAGCCATTTGGCCTCGGCCGGGTGGTTGGTCAGCACCTTCAAGGTAATCAAACCGAGGATGCACGCTGGCACCCCTTCGATGAGAAACATCCATTGCCAACCCGCAAGCCCGAGCAAACCGTGCATCTGCAACAGCCAGATCGACAGCGGCCCACCCACCAGAAACGAGATCGGCGTGGCCACGGTAAACCAGGCCAACACCCGCGTGCGGTATTGCGCGGGGAACCACAGGGTAAGGAAGAAAATCACGCCGGGAAAGAAGCCGGCTTCAGCGATGCCGAGGATCAAGCGCACAATATAGAAGCTGTACGGCCCGACGATCATCGCGGTGGCGGCAGCGGCCAGGCCCCAAGTGATCATGATCCGCGCCATCCAAAGGCGGGCGCCGAAACGGTACATCGCCAGATTGCTCGGCACTTCGCACAGGCAGTAGCCGAAGAACATGATGCCCGCGCCAAGACCGAACTGCGTGGCGGTCAGGCCCAACTGCTCGGTCATCTGCAACGCGGCGTAGCCGACGCTGGTGCGGTCCAGGTAATTGAAGAAATACGCCAGCGCGAGCAAGGGGATCAAGCGCCAGGCGGCCTTGTGCAGGACGCGGGTCTGCTCGGCATCCAGGGAGCGCACGCTGCTGATATCGCTGCTGTGCGGGGGTGTCGTGACGATGGCCATGACGGGTTTCCTCAGCATTTATTTTTATAAGGCTGACGGCGAGAATGTCCGTCAGCTACAGGAATCAGGAATCCCTTCCAGCGGTATCAGCGAACGATGCCACGCCCGCGCAACGCTTCGATTTCACCCGACGCGTAGCCCATTTCTTCGAGCAGCTCGGCAGAGTGACTGCCCATTTGCGGCACATTGAGGCGGGTATTGAAGCGACGACCATTCATCTCGAACGGCAGCATTGGCACCTTGACCGCGTCGCCGTTCTCCAGCGTCAGATGGGCCAGCCCACCCGACTCGTTCAGGTGCCGGTCCTCGAACAGGTCCTGCGGCCGCTGGATCGGCGAAAACGGCAGGCCCGTCTGCTCGCACAGGTCCATGACCTCCTGCTTGCTCATTTGCGCCAGACGCTCGCGGACCTGCGGCAGAATCCTCGCCCGGGCCTGCACGCGCTGGGTGTTTTTCACCAGTTCAGGGTCGCGCCCCAGCTCTGTAAAGCCAAAACCCTGGCAGAAATTGACCCACTGGCTATCGCTCACCACGCCCATGAACACCTGCTCATCGCCCAGGGTATTGAACACGTCGTAGATCGCCCAGGCTGACAAACGACTGGGCATCGGCGCGGCAGGCTTGCCAGTGGTTGCCATCTGCATCATGTGTTGCCCCACCAGAAACGCTGAGTTCTCGAACAGCCCGGTCTGCACGAACTGCCCTTCCCCGGTGTTTTTGCGTTGCCACAGCGCCGCCAGAATCGAGATGGCGCTGAACATACCGCCCATTACGTCATTGACCGAGGCACCGGCGCGTAGCGGGCGGCCTTCGGGACCCGTCATGTAGGCCAGGCCCGTCATCATCTGCACCACCTCGTCCAGCGCAGTGCGATGTTCATACGGCCCCGGCAGAAAGCCTTTCATCGAGCTGTAGATGATGTCCGGCTTGATCGCCTTGACCTGCTCGTAGCCCAGGCCGAGCTTGTCCATGGCGCCGGGACGAAAATTCTCGGTGACCACATCGGCGCTTTCGATCAGCTTGCGCACCGCGGCCATGCCTTCCTCGGTCTTGATGTCGACCGCGAAGCTTTTCTTGTTGCGGTTGTAGGTCATCCAGTAGCCAGCGCCGGAGCCGGTCAGACGACGCGTGTTGTCACCCTCGGGCGTCGGCTCGACCTTGATCACTTCAGCGCCGAGGTCAGCCAGCACCAGTCCACAGGTCGGGCCCATGACCATGTGCACGAACTCGACCACGCGCACGCCTGCCAGCGGCAGCGCCTGAAGGTTCCGATTGAGCAGGCTCATCGCGCACCTCCGGCGTAATGGAAATTCTTGCCGACGCCTGCGTCAGGGATGAAGCCATACAGCGGCTCTCCCGGCAGGCCCTGTTTCAGCCAGGCGCGAGCGGCCACCAGCTTGTCGATGTCCACGCCGGTGCGCAGGCCCATGGACTCGAGCAGGTAGACCAGATCCTCGGTCACGATATTGCCCGACGCCCCCGGCGCATACGGGCAACCGCCGATACCGCCCTGAGAGGCATCGATGGTGGTGACGCCAACGTCCAGCGCCGCGACCACATTGGCCAGGCCCTGCCCACGGGTATTGTGAAAATGCGCGCTGCCGGCCTTGCTGCCGATCTCGTTGCGCAGACGGGTGAACACGCGACGCACCTGCGCCGGATTGGCGTACCCCACAGTGTCGGCGAGCCCGACTTCATCGACGCCCAGCTCGACCATCGTAAGGGCCATGCGCAGCACGTCGTCCTCGGGCACCTCGCCCTGAATCGTGCAACCGAACACCGTCGACAGCCCGGCCTCGACCTCGACGTGCGGGAAGCGCTCGTTGCGCAGGGCCATCACCGTGCGCACTTCGTCGTAGACCTGTTGATGGGTCTTGCGGATGTTGGCCAGTGAATGGGGCTCGCTGACGGAAATGGGCAGGGTGATCTTTTGTACGCCCGCGTTGAACGCTGCCTCGGCGCCCTTGAGGTTCGGCACCAACGCGGTAACGAACACGTCCGAACGCTGACGCATGTGCGCCACCAACTCGGCGGCATCGGCCATTTGCGGCAGCAGTCGGGGGGACACGAACGAGCCGACCTCGATCTCCTTCAAGCCCGCGTCGGCCAGGGCCGTCAGCCATTGAAGCTTGAGCGCAGTGGGCATGGTCGCGCTAATGCTTTGCAGGCCATCACGGGGGCCGACCTCGCTGATCAGGATGTCCAGGTTGTTATTAGAGTTCATCGCCGGGTCTCCGGGTGGTGGAATGCAATAGTTCTATCTGACAGAACACTGTTCTGAAATAATCATGAGCCGACAAAATCCCACTGTCAACGCCTCTCATCCCAAGCGATGCGCCAGGGCGCTCCCGAGAGCGTTGGGAGTGCCTGGTGATGAATGGCGAAATGAAAAACAGACAATCCCGGTGGGTTGACAGCTGAAAAAATAAAGTCGAACCTTGTTCTATCTGCAAACACAACGTTCTGCCAGATAGAACAAAAACAATAAGGCGAAAAGGTCTCGTCACCAGCAAGATCGGTGCTTTCCGTTCGCCCCCCGTAGGAGCTGATCCTGTGAGCCTGTATGCCCCGCCTCGCGATTTGTCGACCCGCGTGTTCACCACGCTGCCCGAAGAATTCTGGAAAGACGGCGACTCCGACTGGGTACGCGCCAACAAACCAGGGCAGAAGGTCAAAAGCTTTCTCGAAGGGCCGTCCTTCGACCGGGACGGCAACCTGTACGTCACCGACATTCCCTACGGCCGCATCCTGCGCATCGACCCTCATGGCCACTGGACGTTGATCGCCGAGTACGATGGCTGGCCCAACGGTTTGAAAATCCACCGCGACGGGCGGATTTTCATCGCCGATTACAAGCAAGGGATCCTGACGCTCGCTCCGCACACCGGCGCGGTGACGCCGTTCCTCACTCACAGCCGCAGCGAAGGCTTCAAGGGTGTCAACGACCTATTCTTCGATGCCGGCGGCAAGCTGTACTTCACCGATCAGGGCCAGACCGGCCAGCAGGACCCGACCGGTCGCGTCTACGCCTATGATCTGGAAAAGCAGACCCTCACGCGTCTGATCGACAACGGCCCGAGCCCCAATGGCCTTGTCATGGACCTCGCGCAGAACGCGCTCTTCGTGGCGATGACTCGGGGCAACGCTGTCTGGCGCCTGCCGATCCAACGCGACGGCGGCACCAGCAAGGCGGGCATTTTCACCGCCATGGCCGGGGGCGTCAGTGGCGCCGACGGCATGGCGCTGGACAGCGAAGGCAATCTGTATGTGTGCGATGCCGGTAACGGCTGCGTCTGGGTGTTCGACCCTCACGCCGTGCCGCTGTACCGCATTCGCTCGTGCACCCAAGGCCGCACCCTGACCAACCTGGCGTTCGGTGGCGAGGGCAATCGGCAATTGTTCATCACCGACTCTTCTACCGGTTCCATCCTGGTCGCCGACCTGCCCCACAGCGGCCAGCCGATGTTCTCGCACCACTAAACCCGCAACACGCTGAATCCTGTGCGCCTGCTGCACCGGCTTCGTTCGGCCCGAAGAACGCGAGCCGTCCCGCGCTCGCCCCCTACAAAACCAATAAAAGGGATGCCCATGTTGATCTTTCTGAGCTACGCCATGATCGTCTGCTTCATGTACCTGATCATGAGCAAGCGCCTTTCACCGCTGGTGGCGCTGCTGCTGGTGCCGATCCTCTTCGGTTGCCTCGGCGGTTTCGCCACGCAACTGGGCGGCATGATGTACGACGGCGTGAAGATGCTCGCCCCCACCGGCATCATGTTGACCTTCGCGATCCTGTATTTCTGCATGATGACCGACGCCGGTCTGTTCAACCCGCTGATCAAGGTGCTGTTGCGGCTGGTCAAGGGCGATCCGCGCAAGATCGTTGTCGGCACCGCCGTGCTGGGGTTGTGCGTTGGCCTGGACGGCGACGGCGCAACCACGTACATCATCGCCACAGCAGCTTTTTTGCCGCTGTATCGTCTGACCGGCATTCGTTTGCAGGTCATGGCCACCGTGCTACTGCTGGCCATCGGGGTGATGAACATCCTGCCGTGGGCCGGGCCGTTTTCGCGAGCGGCCAGTGCCATGCACGTCGACATCACCGAGCTGTTTTTACAGATGGTTCCCATCATGATTGCTGGCGGTGTATGGGTGATTTTTGCCGCCTGGTGGCTAGGTCGAATGGAATACCGCCGTTTGGGTATTGTCAGCGTCAGCGAAGACAAGGTGCTCGAAGGCTACGCACACGTTCGCCTGAGCGACCCGAAATTTCTGTTCAATGTGGTCCTGACGGTCGCCCTCATCAGCTCGATGATGCTCAGCCTGATGCCGCTGCCGATCCTGTTCATGGTCGCCTTCGGCCTGGGTTGCCTGATCAACTACCCGACGCTCAAACAGCAGAAGGAAGTCATCGGTCGGCACGCCGACAATGTGTTGGCCGTGACCCTGCTGATTTTTGCGGCGGGCATCTTCGTCGGCATCATGGGCGGCACCGGGATGATCAAGGCTATCTCCGATAACCTGATCGCCATCCTGCCAGAGCAGGCTGGCCACGGCATGTCAGTCATCACCGCGCTGCTCAGCATGCCGTTCACCTACGTCCTGACCAACGACGCGTTCTATTTTGGAGTGCTGCCCATCCTCGCCGAAACCGCTACCCACTACGGCATCGGCCCCCACGAAATGGCCATCGCATCGTTGATCGGCCAGCCAGTGCACCTGCTCAGCCCGCTGGTGGCCTCCACTTACCTACTGTGCGGGCTGCTGGACATTGACTATGGCGATAACCAGCGGGTCTCGCTGAAGTGGACCTTCGGCACCGTGCTGGTGATGTTGGTCGCGGCCATCGCAACTGGCGCGATCACGGTCATAAACTGAATGCTCAACAGGTTGATTTGCGGATCTGGATGTCAATGCAGCGAGGCAATTTCAACAACCCTGAACCGGCTCTACCGTACAACCGCTCAGGAATCGCGCTGAGTGCCCTGGCGCAGCGCATCAAGATGTTGTTGGGCCTGGGCGGCTTGGCAATAGGCGTTGAGGATGCCTGCGATCTGGTCGTCATCCAGGGTATGGCCCTCATGCATCACGCCGGCGGATTGAATCAGGATCTGCGGCTGGGGTTTGTTCAGGGCCAGCGCCTGGTTGCCGAACAGCTGTCGCGTGGCGCGATGCACAGGCAGGGGCGCACCGGGTCGCAAAATCAGTTTCTGCACGGTCAGCCAGCCTTCCTCACTGACGCTGACGTCGGCAATTTCGACGAGATCGACCGGCGCACTCAAGGTGTCCACAAACAACTGGCGGCGGGTCAGGCGCATAAAGGTATGTTGCCCGGCGTTGCGGTGCTGCCAAGTGAGCAGTACGAACACCACGGCCATCACCGCGGCACACACGGCCAAGCCGTTGTAACCTCGGTGCAGCCCGAAGCCCAGCAAGCCCAGGGCAATCAGCAAAAACAGCGGACCGCGCACCTTGTAACGGCGCGAATTGGTGAATTCGGTCTGCTCGGGCACGCGATGGATGACCTGCTCGAGTTCGGCGATCGCACGCTCGCGCTGAACTTCGCGGGAGTCGGCATATTCCTGACTGAGTGTGCTGGCGAGATCCGACAGCGGATCGGAGGGTTGGGTCATGGGTCATTCTCCTTGAGCGATTGATATAGGCGGTGATACAGGCAGCCCGACATCGGAGGACGATGCATGGGTGAATTGGCTGAACCAGTGGCGGTCGTGCTCGGTAGGCACGCGAGTGGCCTGGGCCAGCAGGTCGTCATCCAGTCGCACGCCCAGTTGCTGCATGCGCAGTGCTGTCGGCGGGTGCGTATCGAACGGGTGCGCGATGGCATGGTCCAGCGCTGCCTTGTCCAAGCGCAGCGGTGTATGGAGCAGGTGGTCGGTAAGGGCCTGGATCAGGTTCGGGTGGCGCTCGGTGAGCAGCGTGTGGATCTCACCGTCGAGCGCGATAACGCGTAACAGTGCCTGGCAAAATAAGCGCTCACCGCCGATGTTGCCGCCCACCCTATCTGCGACCAATTCCTGGGCGCGGCCCCAGTGGTGCACCGCCAGTTGAAAGTGGTGCAGGAAACGCTGCGTCATCCAGATTGCCGGGCGCTCGACCCACGCCGGGTCGGCATCCCCAGCGCTGATATACGAAAAGTGCAGGCACATCAGGCTGAAATGCGCCCCGATCTCGCTGCCCCGTTCGGTGTCGCGACTGCTGAAATGGCCCAGCTCATGGCCGATGATCGACGCCGCTTCGGCCTGGCTCAGGCTCGAGAGGTAGGTCAGCGGCAAGTAAAGGGTGCGCCCGCTGAGCACGTCACCGGCGGGTTGCAGCGCGACATCGACGCTGGTGACGAAAAACGCCTGGTCGATGCCCACCACGATATGGTCGGGCACCGGCGCGCCGGCCGTATTGGCCAGTTGCTCAACCCACGCCCATAAGGCCGGTGCCTTGGCGCGCCCCAGGGTTTGGCCCAGAAACGCCGAGGAAGGCCGGTCCAAGGCGTGCCATTGCCGGCGCAACCGCTCAATCAACAGACAGCCTGTCCAGAGCACGGTAATCACTGGCACCGCCACCAACAGCATGAACCAGCCGCCGGCCTTGAAGTGGCTCCAGCCCCAGCTCAGTTCATACAGCAGGCACAGCGCCAGCGCGCAGACCAGCAGCCCGGTGTAGGCCACCAACCAGTGGCCCAGAGCACGCCAGCAGAGGAACAGACGGCCGTAAAGAAAGTCCTTGGATTGCCGCGCGCGCCATGCGTCCAGCCGCATCTTGAGCCATGTTGAGAGCCCGGCCACCAACGCGGCGATGGCCAGCCAGTACGCCAACCCCGCCAGGGCCTGACGCACACGCAGCCAGGCGTAGTCGCCGTCGATACTTTGCGCGTCCCGCAGCACTTCATCGGCGCGCCAGCTCTGCAGACTGGCCCACCCCATCAGGGCCAGCGGCAGTACCAGTATCGTCAGCGCCCACGACCACCGTGCGAATCGACCCACTGCTCAGTTGGCCTGCAAATAATCGGTCAGGAATGCCTGCGCATTGCCTTGGCTGGACAGGAACTCGTCATAGCCAACGTTCAACGCTTGAGCTTCGCCGGGCAAGTACAGCTCGCCCCAGCCTTGACGCAGCACCAGCACGACGAACTTCTGGCCGTCCACGGTGGTGGAATAGCGGGTGTCCTTGCCGGTCTTTTCCACGGCCATTTTCTGGATCTTCATGTTCCAGTCGTGGTCCACGCCCTCTACCTGCACCAGCGCCTGATTGTCACTGCGCGTGCCGATGCGCAGGGTCCAGACTTTCACGCCGCCTTCGCCGGCATAGGCCAGCACTTTTTCCGCGACTTCCGGGCGGTTGTCAGCCTGGGCGATCCCCGCAATCACGGCCAGAACCAGGCCCAGCAGCGCTGCCCACTTGCGATATATCAACATTTACGGTTTCCTCGACAGTTCAAAGCCGACCATTGAAATCAACGCGCCGACGCCTGCCAAGCGGCCCGGCCGGGGCGCACAACAATAAGGCCGTGACTCACAACAACTGATCGGGCTGCCCGATGTCGATATCATGCAACGCTGCCCACCCGCTCTGACGGACGCTTTTACCAATGGACCGCCGCAACCCCTATCTGGACACCCACTTCTGCTTCGATCACCCAGAGGCCCTGGACCAGGCCGGTGTATTCGATGACAGCGCGCAGCAGGTCATGGGCAGCGCGATCGGCCATTACCGTGCGCAGACGGTGCGGCCGCACCTGCAGTATTTCGACTGCGATCTGCGGTTCCCCGAACCGTTACGCATCCACAAGGTGCTGCCCGACAGCGTGTGCATCGTGCAGGTACTGGGTGGGCAATGGCAGCATCGGGTAGACGGTCGGCTAAATGAATACACCCCCGGCGCCCCCCATGTGCTGGGCTTGAGCGAAAGCATGGAAGCCATGGACCAGATGCCTGCCGGTAGCCGTGCGCGCATGGCCGGGCTGCGCATCGGCGGCGACTATCTGCGCCAATTGGCCGAAGAAGACCCGTCACTGCAATCGCTGGCCAGGCTGCTCGACGATGGCATGCACTTTTCAGAACTGCACGGCTGTCGCGCCGTCGGGCGTTTGTTCGAGCGCCTTTATCACTCGCCCTACCAGGGGGCGTTGGAACGGCTGAACCAGGAAAGCCTGAGCCTGGCCGTGCTGGTCGAGCTGGCCACGCACCTGGCGCCACAACCGGCCAAGCCCACGGCCCCGTTGCGCAGCCATTCGGACCTGGCACATGAAGCACGCTTCAAGCTCGACGCAAACTTGATGAAACCACCCGGCACGCTGGCGCTGGCACGGGAACTGGGCGTGGGTGAAACCACCCTCAGACGTGCCTTCAGCCGGGTGTACGGCCAATCGATGCTCGATTATGTGCGCCAGCAGCGCCTGGAGTTGGCGCGCACCCTGCTGCGCCAGCGCAAATGGCACGTGGCGCAGATTGCCCACCGCCTGGGGTACGCCAACCCTGCCAACTTCAACCACGCCTACAAGGCGTACTTCGGTCATCCGCCTGGGGCTGAATCCTGACGTTCGCTACGCCGACTCTGCCGTCTTTGGTTGAAACCACTGCAGCGACTTTCATGGGGCTTCCCTCTGAATCGTAGGATTAGAGACGCCTTCATGCCTATCACGCTGTGCGCTTTGATCCCCCCCAGAGAAATCCAAGGCAAAAAAAAGCCTGCATCTCTGCAGGCTTCTCTTTATGTCGCTATCTGGCTCCACGACCTGGACTCGAACCAGGGACCCAATGATTAACAGTCATTTGCTCTACCAACTGAGCTATCGCGGAATGCGCCGTATGTTACTGATTGAAAAGGAGAAGTCAAGCTTTCTCTGGCACTCGGCGTGATTAAACCGGATGGCCGGTTGAAACGGCGTGCTCCCTAGCCAGTTCCAGCCAGGCCAGGGCGGCGGGTGGCAGGTGGGCGCTGGCGCGCCAGGCCAGGGCGATGTGCCAGTCGGTGTGCGGTTCGTCCAGAGGGATCAGGGCGATGCCGGCGTGTTGATGCTTGTGCGCCAGCATGCGTGGCAGGAAGGCCACGCCCAGGCCGGCCGCGACCAGGTCGACAATAAAGTCGATCTGCCCGCTGCGGGCTGTCACTTTGGGGGTGACGCCTTTGCGCTCACAGGCGGCGAGGATCTTGGCATTCAGGGCGAAGCCGGCTTCGAACAGGATGAACGGCGAATCGGCCAGGTGGGTGAAGTCGATACGCCCGAGGTGAGCCAGTGGGTGGCTGATGGGCAGCACGGCCATCAGCGGCTCATTGCGCACCGGCTGGTAATCGAAGTCTTCGTCGACCGGCAGCAACAGCGCCGCCAGGTCGACCTCCCCCGCTTCCAGGCACTCGCGCAGGCGTTTGCTGCCGTATTCGGTGAGTTCGATGTCGATGTCCGGGTAGCGGCTGCGGTAGGTGGCGAACATTGTTGCGAAGAGCACGCCGCAGCCCACGGGTGGCAGGCCGATGCGCAGCACGCCACGCTTGAGGCCGCGCAGGTCGTTGATTTCGGCCACCAGGTCATTGCGCTCGGCGAGCAGCACCAAAGCGCGGCGGTAGGCAATTTCGCCGGCAGCGGTGAGTTCGTTGCGGTGGCCCAAGCGATTGAGCAGCGGCGTGCCCAGTTCCTCTTCCAGGGTCTTGACCGCCTTGCTTACGGTGGATTGAGTCAGGGCCACCACCTCGGCAGCCTGGGAGAAACCGCCCTGGCGCACCACTTCGACAAAGGCCCGCAATGTTCTGAGGTTCATCAGTATTCCTTTGGCGACTGGCTACCAGTGATAAAAGTTGTTTTTATCATGCCAGAGAGTTGCCTATCCTGAACCCACTTTGCCTTGTGGAGCCCCTAATAATGATCATCTCGTCCGCCTCCGACTACCGCGCAGCCGCCAAGCGCAAGCTGCCGCGCTTCCTGTTCGACTACATCGATGGCGGCGCCTACGCCGAACACACGATGCGTGCGAACAGTTCGGACCTGGCCGAGATCAGCCTGCGCCAACGCATCCTGCGCAATGTGGACAACCTGAGCCTGAAAACCACCCTGTTCGGCCAGTCACTGGACATGCCGGTGATCCTCAGCCCGGTCGGCCTCACCGGGATGTACGCGCGGCGCGGCGAAGTGCAGGCGGCCAAGGCAGCGGCGAACAAAGGCATTCCGTTCTGCCTGTCGACGGTGTCGGTCTGCCCGATTGAAGAAGTGGCGTCGCAAAGCGCGCAGGCGATCTGGTTCCAGCTGTATGTGCTCAAGGACCGTGGCTTCATGCGCAACGCGCTGGAGCGCGCGCAAGCCGCTGGGGTCACCACCTTGGTGTTTACCGTGGACATGCCCACGCCCGGCGCGCGCTATCGCGATGCTCATTCGGGTATGTCCGGGCCGTTCGCGGCACAGCGGCGCATGCTGCAAGCCGTGACCAAGCCGCAGTGGGCGTTCGACGTCGGGTTGATGGGCCGCCCCCACGACTTGGGCAATATCTCCAAGTACCTGGGCAAACCGACCCATCTGGAAGATTACATTGGCTGGCTGGCGAACAATTTCGACCCGTCGATCAGCTGGAAAGACCTGGAGTGGATCCGTGAGTTCTGGAAAGGCCCGATGATCATCAAAGGCATCCTCGACCCCCAGGACGCCAAGGACGCGGTGAGCTTCGGCGCCGACGGCATCGTGGTCTCCAACCACGGCGGCCGCCAGCTGGACGGCGTGCTGTCCACCGCCAAGGCCTTGCCGCCGATTGCCGATGCAGTGGGCGATGACCTCACGGTGCTGGTGGACTCGGGCATCCGCTCCGGACTGGACGTGGTGCGCATGCTCGCCCTGGGTGCCAAGGCGTGCCTGCTGGGACGCGCCACCGCCTATGCACTGGCCGCCGATGGCCAGCACGGCGTGGAAAACCTGCTGGACATCTTCGCCAAGGAAATGCGCGTGGCCATGACCCTGACCGGCGTCACCTCCATCGAGCAGATCGACCGCACCACCCTGGTCTAACCCTGCTGCTCGACGATCCCGCGTGCCTTGAGTTGGGCCAGTTGCTCCGGCGTCAGGCCCAACCGCCCGCCGAGGATATCGTCGGTGTGTTGCCCCAGCATCGGCGCCGGCCGCACATACTCCACGGGCGTACCAGACAGCTTGATCGGGCTGCCGACCATGGCAAAGTCCGGGTTGCGGGGGTGGGGGATTTTCACCATCAGGTTGCGGGCAATCACCTGGGGCTCTTCCAGGGATTGGGCGATGGAATTGATCGCCCCCACCGGTACTTTCGACGCATGGATGCACGCCACCCACTCATCGGCGCTGCGTCCCAGGAAGTGCGCCGAGAGCAGCGCGACGATTGCTTCGCGATGCGCCACGCGGTCGGCATTGCGGCGAAAGCGCGGGTCGTCCGGCAGGTGTGGCAGGCCAATGCTCTGGCACAAGGCAATGAACTGGCTGTCGTTGCCGCAGGCGATGATGAAGTCGCGGTCGGCGGCGCGGAACACCTGGTAAGGCACGATATTCGCGTGGGCATTGCCATAGCGCTGCGGCACCTTGCCCGAGGCCAGGTAATTCATGCTCTGGTTGGCGAGCGTGGCGACCTGCACATCCAGCAGCGCCATATCAATGTATTGACCCACACCGGTACGTTCCCGGCTGAGCAGCGCGGCCTGGATTGCCACGGTGGAATACAGGCCGGTCATCAGGTCGGAAAACGCCACGCCGACTTTTTGCGGGCCGCCGCCCGGCAGGTCATCACGCTCACCGGTGATGCTCATCAGGCCGCCGATGCCCTGGATGATGAAGTCGTAGCCGGGCTCTTCGGCACGCGGACCGGTCTGGCCGAAGCCCGTGATGGAGCAATACACCAGGCGCGGGTTGAGCTCTGCCAGGGTCGCGTAGTCCAGACCGTAACGGGCCAGGGAGCCCGCTTTGTAGTTTTCGATCAATACATCCGAGCTGGCCGCCAGTGCGCGTACCAGCTCCTGGCCTTCGGGGCTGGCCATGTCGATGGCCACGGATAACTTGCCACGGTTGGTCGACTGGTAATACGAAGCTTCGCCCGACGACTCGCCGTTGTCAGCCTTCATCCAGGGCGGCCCCCAGCCACGCGTGTCGTCGCCGCTTTGGGGGCGTTCGATCTTGATCACTTCCGCACCGAGGTCGGCCAACACTTGCCCACACCAGGGACCGGCCAACACACGGCTTAAATCCAGCACCCGCAAACCTGTCAATGCACCCATTGTTCTTATCCTGTGAGGTTGGGAAATCAGCCGAGTGTCGGCTCTTCATGGCGCAGGGAAATCCCCAGCATCGCCCGCCGCCGCAACCAGGGGCTGGGGCGGTAACGCGGGTCGTGGGTGAGTTCGCTCATGCGCTGCAAAATCGTCAGCAGCCGCCGTGGCCCAAGGGCATCGCCCCACGCCAGCGGACCATTGGGGTAGCCCAGGCCGAGCTGCACCGCCTGGTCGATATCCTCGACGCTGGCAATGCGTTGCTGGGCGATGTCACACGCCAGGTTGACCACCATCGCCAAGGTGCGCTGCGCCACGAAGCCAACGCTGTCACCGATCACCGTGACGCCCACGCCATCCGCCGCCAGCAAGGCGTGTGCCGCGTCGCGCATGGCCGTGGATGTCAGCGGGTTTTGCATCAGTGTGCGATGGCGTGACAGGTCCGTCAGCAGGTCGACGCACAGGGTCCGTGCAGGGTCGGTATCGAAACGCACGCAGGCGCTGGTGGCATCGAGGCCATACGGGGCCAGCAGGCACAACGCGTCGGGCGAGGGTTGCGCGGCGTGCTCCACGTGGGCGCCCGAGTTGATCACCAGGGCACTCAAGCGCTCGTAATCTTCACTGTTCTCGGTGGCGATCCATACCGGTGGCTGCTGTTGCACACGGGGCACCGGCTGGGGTTGCGGGCCGTTGATGAGCTGGCCGTTCTCATAGTGGTAGAAGCCATGGCCGGTCTTGCGCCCGAGGCGGCCGCCCACCAGCATCTGCCGGGTCAGGGGCGACGGTCTGTAGCGTGGCTCCTGATAGAACTGGTTGTAGATCGACTCCATCACCGGGTGCGACACGTCCAGGCCGGTGAGATCCAGAAGCTGCAGCGGCCCCATGCGGAACCCCGCGCCGTCGCGCAGGATGCGGTCGATATCGCCGCGCTCGGCGATGCCTTCATCCAACATTTTCAGGGCCTCGGTGCCGTAGGCACGGCCGGCGTGGTTGACGATGAACCCCGGAGTGTCCTTGGCGCGCACACCGCGATGGCCGATCCGCGCCACCAGCGCCAGCAGCGCGTCACCGACCGCCGGCGCGGTGGCCAGGCCGTCGATCACCTCCACCACACGCATCAGCGGCACCGGGTTGAAGAAATGCAGCCCGGCCACGCGCTCAGGGCGCTGGCAACCGGTGGCGATGGCCGTGACCGAGAGTGACGAGGTGTTGGTCGCCAGGATGCAGTTCGGGCTCACGATACCTTCAAGCTGTTGCAGCAGCCCGCGCTTGGCATCGAGGTTTTCGACGATGGCTTCCACCACCAGGTCGCAGCCCTCCAGCTCGTCGATGAGGCCGACCACCTGCAAGTTGGCCAACGCCGCGTCCATCGCCGCCTGGCTGATCTTGCCCTTGCTTACCAACGTCGCAAACGTGCTGTCGAGGTGGTCCCGCGCCGCTTGCGCAGCGCCGTCACGGGCATCGAACAGGCGCACCGCCACACCGGCTTGAGCGGCGATTTGCGCAATGCCTGCGCCCATGACACCGGTGCCCACCAGCCCCATCGTATTCAGGGTGTCGGTCATGCTTATTCCCCTCGGTATTGCGGCGTGCGTTTCTCGAAGAACGCCGCGGTGCCCTCCTTCTGGTCCTTGGAATCGAACAGCAATTGGAACGCCTTGCGCTCCAGCACCAAGGCGCTTTCCAGCGGTAGGTCGGCACCGGCCAGCATCACTTCCTTGATCTGCTGCACCGCCAGTGGCGGCAGCGCGGCGATCTGCGCGGCCAGTTCCAGTGCGCGCGGCAGTGTCTGGTCGTCGCTGACCATTTCGCTGAGCATGCCCATCGCCAGGGCTTCCTTCGCACTGACCATGCAGCCGGTGAGCGCAATGCGCATCGCCTGGAACTTACCCACCGCACGCACCAGGCGCTGGGTGCCGCCCGCGCCCGGCATCAAGCCCAGCTTGACCTCGGGCTGGGCAAAGCGCGCCGATTCGCCAGCCACGATCAGGTCACAATGCATCGCCAGCTCGCAGCCACCGCCCAGGGCAAAACCGTTGACGGCAGCGATCACCGGCTTAGGGCAACGGCTGATGGCTTCCCACAGGTATTCGGTATGGCGGCGGTACATATCAATCGCGCCCGCTGCGGCGAACTCCTTGATATCCGCCCCGGCGACGAAAAACTGTTCGCCACCGGTCAGCACAATGGCGCGTACATCCTGGCGCCGGGACAGCGCACGGAAATGCTCGGCAAGGGCTTCACGCACCTGGGCATTGAGGGCGTTCTTGACCTCGGGCCGATGGATAAGGACCACGGCCACGCCATTGTCCTGGACGTCGAGGGTCACTACGGGTGGGTTAGCGCTGGTCACATTCACTCCTGCTACAACGTTCTTGTTAGTGGAATTGTTATTGGTTTCGCTGTGCGAAATAACATTCCGTATTTATCGATAATCATAAGTATCGACCCCGCACGTGTAAACGTAAAAACCCTAAGCCTGACTAAAACGATCGATAACTTGCTGTTTTAAAGGCTTTTATCAACGTTAACTATCACAGATTAAAAAGTTGCTTAGTTTCGCTGTGCGGAATACTATTTTGTTTTGTTGATTTTATAAAAATATGAGGATTAACATGCGCCGTCGAAACGCGGACTCGGACACCCCAGGAGCTCCTGCAGGAAACGTCCCTACAGGCAACAACGCCTTCGAGCATTTGTTGATTGACCCGATGAACAACGATGAGGAGGAAGACAAGGACCGCCAGTTCGTCACCGCCCTGGCCCGTGGCCTTGAACTGCTGCGCTGTTTCACGCCGAGCGAGAGCGTGCTGGGCAACCAGGAACTGGCGCGCAAGACCGGGCTGCCAAAGCCGACGATCACCCGCATGACCCACACGCTGACGCGCCTGGGTTACCTCAAGCACCTGCCGCAGTCGGGCCGGTACCAGTTGGAGGTGGGCGTGATGGCGTTCGGTTACGCGATGCTGTCGAACCTGTCGATCCGGGCCGTGGCGCATCCGTTGATGGAGACCATGGCCAGGTACGCCCAGGCTGCCGTCGCGATGGCCACCCGGGACCGCCTCGACGCGGTGTACCTGGATGTGGTCCAGGGCGAAGCGAATATGACCATGCGCCGCCAGGTGGGTACGCGGTTGCCGTTGCACTTGAGTTCAGCAGGCCGCGCCTGCCTGGCAGCGATGCCGGAAAACGAGCGGGATTTCATTCTCGACCACATCCGCCAGCGCCATCTGGAGGACTGGCCGACGATCCGCAAGGGGCTGGAACGCGCCTTCCGGGACTACACCGATTTCGGCTACTGCATGTCGATCGGTGAGTGGCACCGCGATGTCAACGCCATCGCCGTACCGCTGCGACACGCACAACACGGCTTGCTGGCATTCAACTGTGGCGGACCGAGTTTCCACCTCTCCCGGGAGAAACTCGAAGACGACATCGGCCCACGCCTCAAGCACATGGTGAACAATATCGAGGCCGCCACCCGCTAGCTGGACCGGTGCATGGCCTCGGCAGATCGACGATAACAGGCCCGCCGAACGGGCCGCTGAGGAATGCACATGATCCGAGACGCACAAACGCTTCATATCCTGGTGGACGCCATTGCGCAGTTCGTCGACGAAGCGCTGATCCCACGGGAAAACGAAGTCGCCGAGACCGATGAGATCCCGGCGGATATCGTCAGCCAGTTCCAGGACATGGGCCTGTTCGGCCTGACCATTCCCGAAGCCTACGGCGGCCTGGGCCTGACCATGGAAGAAGAGGTGACTATTGCCTTTGAACTGGGCCGCACCTCCCCGGCCTTCCGCTCCTACTTCGGCACCAACAATGGCATCGGCTCCATCGGCATCCTGCTCGACGGCACCGATGCGCAGAAAGAACACTACCTGCCGTTGCTGGCCAGCGGCGAGCTGCTCAGCTCGTTCTGCCTCACCGAACCGGACTCCGGCTCCGACGCCGCCTCGCTGAAAACCACGGCGGTGCGCGATGGCGATGACTACATCATTAACGGCACCAAGCGCTTCATCACCAATGCCCCACACGCCGGGATCTTTACGGTAATGGCGCGCACCAATCCTGGCATCAAGGGTTCGGGTGGGATCAGCGCTTTTATCGTCGAACGTGAAACGCCAGGCCTGTCGTTGGGCAAGCGCGACCACAAGATGGGCCAGCAAGGCGCCCACACCAGTGACGTGATTTTCGACAACGTGCGTGTGCCCGCCAGCCAGTTGATCGGTGGCGTGGAAGGCGTGGGCTTCAAGACCGCCATGAAGGTCCTCGACAAAGGCCGCTTGCACATCGCCGCCGTCAGCGTGGGCGCAGCCGAGCGCATGTTGAGCGACGCGCTGAACTATGCGATCGAACGCAAGCAGTTCGGCCAACCGATTGCCGAGTTCCAACTGATCCAGGCCATGCTCGCCGACAGCAAGGCTGAAATCTACGCCGCGCGCTGCATGGTGCTCGACGCCGCCCGCCAGCGCGACGAAGGCCGGGACATCGGCACCGAAGCCTCGTGCTCGAAGATGTTCGCCACCGAGATGTGCGGCCGCGTCGCTGACCGTTGCGTGCAGATCCATGGTGGTGCCGGTTACATCAGCGAGTACGCCATCGAACGTTTCTACCGGGATGTGCGCCTGTTCCGACTGTACGAAGGCACGACGCAGATCCAGCAACTGGTGATTGCCCGCAACATGATTCGCGCGGCGCAACGCTAAGCCTCACCGCACCACCATACCCAATGCCCTAACAACTACAAGCAAGGTATCGTTATGGAAGTCGCCGCATCGGCGGGCGCGTTGTCGCCTGCACAAAGCAAACTGTGGATCATCGTTTTTATCTTCTGCTTCCTTGGCCTGTTGATCGATGGCGCAGACCTGATGCTGCTGTCCTACAGCCTCAGCAGCCTCAAGGCCGAATTCGGCCTGACCAGCGTCGAGGCCGGCAGCCTCGGCAGTTTCACCCTGGCCGGCATGGCCATCGGCGGCATCTACGGTGGCTGGGCCTGCGACCGCTTCGGCCGGGTGAAGACCGTGGTGTGGAGCATCGTGCTGTTCTCCGTGGGCACGGCGATCCTGGGCATGACCCACAGCTATTGGCAGTTCGCGAGTACGCGGTTTTTCGCCTCCCTCGGCCTGGGCGCGCTGTATGTGGCGTGCAATACGCTGATGGCGGAATACGTGCCGACCCGCTACCGCACCACCGTGCTCGGCACCCTGCAGGCGGGTTGGTCGGTGGGTTACATCGTCGCCACCCTGCTGGCCGGCTGGATCCTTCCCGAGCACGGCTGGCGCTGGCTGTTCTACGTGGCAATCATCCCGGTGATCCTCGCGGTGCTGATGCAACGCCTGGTTCCCGAGCCCCAGGCCTGGCTGACCGCACGGGCCGAGCGAGCACGGGAGAAAGCCACTGGTAGCCAGCAGGCCATGACGAAAAAGCCCGACGGCATGTTCAAATTGATCTTCAGCGACCCGAAGGCCAGCCGCATGTTTCTGCTATGGGCCCTTACCGCAGGCTTCCTGCAGTTCGGCTACTACGGCGTGAACAATTGGATGCCGTCCTACCTGGAAGGCGAGTTGGGGATGAACTTCAAGTCAATGACCAGCTACATGGTCGGCACCTATGCGGCGATGATCTTTGGCAAGATCCTCGCGGGGCTGGCGGCGGATCGCCTGGGACGTCGCGCCGTGTTTGCATTTGGCGCCCTGGGCACGGCGGTCTTCCTACCGGTAATCGTGTTGTTCCAAAGCCCCGAGAACATCTTGTGGATGCTGGTGGTGTTCGGCTTCCTGTACGGGATTCCCTATGGCGTCAATGCCACGTACATGACCGAAAGCTTCGAAGCGAAGTTTCGCGGCTCTGCAGTGGGCGGCGCCTATAACATCGGGCGCATTGGTGCGGCAGTGGCACCGGCGGCCATCGGTTTCCTGGCGTCCCATGGCTCGATCGGCATGGGCTTCCTGGTGATGGGCGGCGCGTATTTTATCTGCGGTGTGATCCCCGCGTTGTTTATTCGCGATAAGCAGTTTGATCCGCAAAAACAGTAAGCCCCGCCTTCAGTTGCCAAATAACTGGCGTCATCATTCGGCGACTGTTTTTAGCGATAAAAACAGTCGCTTGATTTATAAGCCATTTAATTAGATTGAACCTATTTGGCATGAATCTCGCTCTAACCTCACCCAAGCAGGTTAAGCGATGACAAGACGTGCGGCAGTACCCAGGGGTTATAACCCTTGGCAAAGCGGTCTAAACTGTTACCTATGTTTTACGGAACTGAAGGAACAGTAAGACGCTTGGCACTCGCCACTCTCATCGAGCCTGTAAGACAGCTATGTGCTTTGAGGCCGATCGCTTATGAAAACACCTACCCAGACCAACGCAATTGACTTTGACACCGCCAAATTGCAACGCCTGGGATTTGGTCAGCCATCCCTCCTTCCACGCCGCCCCACGACCCTTGCGCAACTTCGCCAGCAGCTGAGCCAGCAATTGCAAACCAGCCTGGAACCGGAGCGCATCCTCGGCGTGTTCTTCCGCGAGATCCAACGCCTGGTACCGCTGGACGCCCTGCAGTACCGCCATCAAGCCAGCGACTTGCGCCTGGAGTTCGGCCATCGCGGCCACCATTCGGTGAGCTACTGCCTGAGCCATGAGGGCGAGCACCTCGGCGAGCTGATCTTTCGGCGCAACCAGCGTCTGGTGGAAGAAGAACTCGGCCAGCTCGAATCCCTGCTGTCCACCCTGCTCTACCCGATGCGCAACGCCTTGCTTTATCGCGCCGCCACCCGCAGCGCGCTGCGCGACCCGCTGACCGAGACCGGCAACCGCATCGCCATGGACCAGACCCTGCAACGGGAAATCGACATGGCGCGTCGGCACCTGAACCCGCTGTCGTTGCTGATGCTGGACATCGACCACTTCAAGACCATCAACGACACCCACGGTCATGCCGCTGGCGATAACGTACTGCGCGCCGTCGCCGGGGCGATCAAGGGCCAGTTGCGGAACGTGGACATGGTGTTTCGGTTTGGCGGGGAAGAGTTTCTGATCCTGCTGTCCAACACCGGCCGTGACGCGGCGGCGATGGTCGGTGAACGCCTGCGCCAGGCGGCACAGAACCAGGAATACTGGGCGGACGGGACACGGATCGAATTGACGGTCAGCCTGGGTTGCTCGACCCTACTGGCCGCCGAGTCTGGCGAAAGCCTGCTGCGCCGGGCCGACAGTGCGTTGTACGTGGCCAAGCGCGAAGGCCGCAACCGCCTGGCAATGGCGGGGTAACCCCCGCCATTGAATGACGTCAGGCTTCGCTGGCGACCCGCGCCTGGCGTTCACGCAGCACGGCTGGGGCTTTTTCTTTCTCCAGGCGCATGCAGCTTTCCAGGAACAGGTACATGTAGTCGTAGCTCTTGCACACGGCCTGGCGCAGCTCTACCTGCAATTCCTTGCTTGGGTTCATCCCGGCCAGGGTGCAGATGATCTCCAGTGCTTCCCACGGATGGGCGTCGTCGTACTGGGCGTGCATCTTCAGCCACTTCATTGCACGCTTGCGCTCTTCCTCGGGGAAGGCGGCCGCGTAGACACCGGTAGAGCACACCACCGCAGACCACTCCCCCGTCGCCCCCTCGATCGCGTAGTTGGTCGCGGCAATGGCCACGATCAGCGAATCGGCGGAGCTGGTGTGCCAGCACCAGTGGCTCAGCGCATGCAACTCCGGCGGCACGTTCTGGGCCTGCAACTCCTCCAGGCTCACACCGTGGGCACGGGCCCAATGCACCCAATAGTCGGCGTGGTTGAGTTCCACGCGAATATTGCGCATCAGCCAGCGGCGCGCCATGTCCTCCCCAGGATGGCGGGCGAATTTGGTCTTGGTGAGGTTCTGTGCCATGTACAAGGCAAACTGTTCCACCACTGGCCAGCCACCGATCAGGTAGTGACGCATGGTCTTGGCGCTGAGCGCGTTATCGCGCATGCGCTGGTACAGTTCGTGTTCGACAACGCGGCGCTTGCTCTCGCTACAGTCCAGGATCAGTTTCTGAGCCCAGGCGGGGTAACTCGAGGCTTCCATAAGCGGGCCGGTTCTGATGAATGTGTCGATCACTGTTAAGGCTCCTTTTTAAGTGTGATTGTACAGACCAGCAAATGTTTCAGCGGAATGTGCCGGGCGCCTTGAATAACAGAGGCTGCGGCCGCACAGGTCGACACTGCAAGCTATCAAAGGTAAACAATTGCGGTCGTTCAATCAGGTAGCCCTGAGCGTAATCCACACCAATCTCGAGTAACGCCTGTTCGATTTGCGGTGTCTCAACAAACTCTGCAATTGTGCGCTTACCCATGACATGGCCGATGTGGTTGATCACTTCGACCATCGCGCGGTTAATCGGGTCGTCCAGCATATCCTTTACGAAACTTCCATCGATCTTCAGGAAGTCTACAGGTAAATGTTTGAGATAGGCGAATGAGGACATTCCGGCACAGAAGTCATCCAGGGAGAAATGACACCCTAAGGCTTTGAGTTCATTAATAAAGCGGATCGCACTGCCCAAGTTTGCAATCGCACTGGTTTCAGTAATTTCAAAACAAATCATTCCTGGCGGAATATTGTATGTATGAAACTTCTCACGTAAAAACCCAAGGAAGTCATCATCGCCAATGGTGATGCCTGACAGATTGATCGCACACATAGCCATGGGGCGCTCCGGACGCTCCAGCAGGCAACGGGCGATGATCCTGAACACGTTCTCCACCACCCAACGGTCCAGGGATGTCATCAACCCGTAACGCTCGGCGGCCGGGATGAAGCTGTCGGGCAGGATGATCCGCCCGGCCTCGTCATGCAGGCGCAGCAGAATCTCGATATGCCCATCGCCGCCGTCGGTGTGGCCCAGCGGTGAGATCTCCTGGGCGTACAGGCAGAACCGGTTCTCTTCCAGCGCCATGTGCAAGCGCTGCACCCAGGCCATTTCGCCAAAGCGCAGCGACAGTTCAGAATCGTCGGCGTGGTACACCTGCACACGGTTGCGGCCTTTTTCCTTGGCCATGTAGCACGCCATGTCGGCGGCGCGCAGTGAGGTTTCCAGGGTGGTCGGGGTGTTCCCGAGGTGCACCAGGCCGATGCTGACGGTGGTCATGAATGGCCGGCCCTTCCAGACGAAGTGCAGGCTTTGCACAGTATGGCGCAGGCTCTCGGCGATTTTTTCCGCCACCGCCGGCGGGCAGTTCTCCAGCAGAATCCCGAACTCATCGCCGCCCAGGCGCGCCAGGGTGTCGCCCTCGCGCAGGTCCGACTGCAGCAGCGCGCAGATATGCCGCAGCAACTCGTCACCCGCCGCATGGCCACAGGTGTCGTTGACCAGCTTGAACTGGTCCAGGTCGAGGAACATCAAGGCATGGCGCCCGCCGTTTTGCTGAGTGGAAGGATGCAGCACCTGCTCCAGGCGGAACTCGAACTCGCGGCGGTTGGCCAGGCCGGTCAGGGCGTCGTGGGTCGCCTGCCAGGACAGGTTGGCGATGTATTGACGCTCCTGGGTCATGTCATGCAACACCAGCACCGCCCCCGTGATTTTGCCGGCACTGCGGATCGGCGCGCCCACCAGTGTCACCGACACCGTGCTGCCATCCAGGCGCTGGATGGTTTTGGAGTGTTCGCTGCCCCCGCTGAGCTGGCCCTTGACGATATGCTCGATCAAGGTAAAGCCGTCAGGCTGGGCATTGTCATCCAGCAACTTGAACAGCGCCGCCAGCGGCAGCCCCTGGGCCTGGGCCGAATTCCAGTGGGTCAGCGCCTCGGCTGCCGGGTTCATATAGGTGATGGCGCCGTCGACGTCGGTGGTGATCACCCCGTCGCCAATTGACTCCAGGGTGATCTGCGCCCGCTCCTTCTCTTGCTGCAGTGCGTCGGCAAACGCGTGGCGCTGGGTCAGCAGCTTATGGGTACGCAACAACGCCAGCACGATCAGGCCCAGGGCCGTCGCCAGGTTAGTGATCAACAGCAGCCGCAGGATCATCCGCGAGCCTTCGCCCAAGGCATCGCTGAAGGCCTTGGCCGCTGGCGTCACACCTTCGTTGATGGCGATGATGTGCGCCTTCCATTGCCGCACATCGTTGGCACTGACCTGGTCACGGGTGATTGCACCGTGCATCTCCCGCGCCAGGTCATCGAGTTGCACCAGGTAGCCATCGCCCACGGTCCATAGCTCGATGGCTTTTTCCAGATAGCTGAAATGGCGAAAGTTGAGGTACAACCAGATCAGGCTGGAGACGTCATCCGGGTGGTTGCCGCCCTTGAGAATCCCCAGGCGTGCAGCGCTCAGGTCGGGGGTGGAGCGGTCCAGGGCGATGCGCAGCTCATGCCCGCCCTGGGGCACGGCGATGGCCTGCTGGTATTTGAGGTAAGTGGCTTCGTCGCGGTTGTCGGCGTAGAGGGTCAGATAGTAGATGGCGTCCTTCTGGCCCTTGGACCACAGGCTTTCGCCAGCCACGTAACCACGCACCGCCGAGAGCACATAAAGACTGACGCAGCCTAACAATGCCTGGAACAGTACGACGGCGATAAAGGGCCAGACAATGCCCAACAGCCTTGGCGTTCCGAGAGTCCGCTTTTGCTTCATGAAGTCCCTTGCACATGCACTGCTGGATACGCACGCGAAAATCCGCTTCCGATAGCTCAGCCTAGGCTAAATCAACGCACTTGTTGTAAGTGTCCGTAGAGTTTGGCGTACAGCCCACCGTCAGCAATCAGTTGCTGATGGTCACCGTCCTCTGCAATGTGACCGCCGTCGAACACTAATACTCGATCGGCCTGCTTAACCGCCGACAGGCGGTGGGCAATAATCAGTGTAGTACGCCCACTGAGGAATCGCGCCAGCGCCTGGTGCAGGTTGTACTCGGTGGCGGCGTCCAGGGCGGAGGTGGCTTCGTCGAGTATCACCACCTTCGGTTCGGCCAACACCATGCGCGCAATCGCCAGGCGCTGACGCTGCCCGCCGGAAAACCGCACGCCCGAACGCCCGACCACACTGTCCAGGCCCATGGGCAAAGCCCTGACAGTAGCATCCAACTGGGCGATTTCCAGTGCCTGCCAGCAGGCCTGGTCACTGCGCTCACGGCCCATGGTCAGGTTGGCACGCACGGTGTCGTTGAACAGCGCAGGGTGCTGCAGCACCACGGCGACGTGCTCGCGAATTGTCTCCAGGCCGATTTCCTGCTGGGTTGCACCGCCAAAACGGATCGTGCCGGCCTGGGGCGTGTAGAGCCCGAGCAACAGTTGCACCAGGGTGCTTTTGCCCCCGCCGCTGGCGCCGACAATCGCCACCTTTTCACCGGGCGCAATGGCCAGGTTCAACTGGTCGAGCACCAGCTCTTCGCCATAGCCGAAATTGAGGCCACGCACTTCGATGCCGACGGTCTCACGCCCGGTGAAGGGGTCTTGGCCACCGGCGTATTGCGGCTCATCGGCGCGCGCCAGCAGCTCATTAATCCGCGTCAGCGCCCCGCCCGCTGCGTAGTAGGCATATTGCAGGTTGAGCAATTGCTCCACCGGACCAATCATGAACCACAGGTAGCTGAACACGGCGAGCATCTGGCCGATGGACAGGTCGGAAAACAACACCGTCAGCATCGCCGCCGCGCGGAAGATGTCGATGCCGAACTGGAACAGCAGCCCGCTGGCACGGCTGGAGGCGTCGGTTTTCCACTGCGAGTGGATCGCGTAGTCGCGCACCTCCTGGGCACGCTGGCCCAGGCGCCCGAGGAAAAAGCCCTGGCGGTTGCCGGCGCGCACTTCCTGGATCGCGTCCAGGGTTTCGGTCAGCGCCTGGGTAAAACGCGAGGTGCTGTCGTTTTCCAGTTTTTTCAAGTGTTTGACGCGCTTGCCCAACTGCACCGTGGCGTAGATCACCAGTGGGTTGAACAGCAGGATCAGCAACGCCAGTTGCCAATGCATCCAGACCAGAATGGCCGAGGTGCCCACCAGGGTGAGCATGGCCACGAGGAAACGGCTGAGGGTTTCGCCGACGAATTTATCCAGGGTATCCAGGTCGGTGACCAGGTGCGTGGTGACAGTGCCACTGCCCAGGCTTTCATATTCGCCCAGTGATATACGCTTGAGCCGTTCGATCAGCCGCACGCGGATGCGATACACGATGTCCTTGGCCAGCCGCGCAAACAGCCGTGCCTGCACCACGTTGAACACCAGGGCGCCGCAGCGCAGGCACAAGGTCACCAGCAGCATCAAGCCGATATAGCCGGCTGCCTTCTGCCAGCCCAGGGGCAACGCGTGGTTCATCACCTTGAGGGCGGCATCGCCATGGCCCAGCAGCACTTCGTCCACCAGCAACGGCAAGAGCAGCGGGATGGGTACGCTGCACAGGGTCGCCAGTACCGCAACGCCATTGGCGATCCACAGGGATTTCTTGTGGCGCAGGGCCAGGCGGCGAATTTCCGCCCAGGTCAGGCGGTCGATGCGTTTACCGGGTTCTTTGTCGGGCTGATCATGCACAGGTTGCTCGCTCCAGCCATCGACCCAACAACGGCGACAGCTCGGACAGCGGCTGATACCCATTGGTCAACAAGGCCAATTGGCCATTACGCTCGGCCAGCAACGTCGGGAAACCGGCGATGCCCAAGTCTTGTACCCAGGTGAAATCGGCAGCGGTGGCCGCGTGTTGCTCGGCGCGGTCGAAGGCGCCGGCAAACTCGATACGCGGGATGCCCGCCTGCTCGGCCAGCTCCACCAGCACACTGGCGAGGGTCACGTCGCGGCCCTCGACGTAAAACGCGCGCTGGATCAGCCCCAGCAACTTCCAGGCACAATCCGGCGCCAGGCTGCGGGCAGTGACGATGGCACGGCACGCAGGCTCAGTGTCGTAGACAAATCCCTCGGGCAACGCACCTTCACGCTTGAACGACTGGCCGGTGGCGTCGGTGACCGCCTGCCAGTGCTCCAGGATATAGCGCCGGGTCGTCGGCTCCAGCGCCGCGCCGCTGCCGGTGCGCAAGCCACCCACCACCAGGTGCAACTCCACGCCGGCCGCCTGGGCCTGCTCCACCAACGCTTCGGCCACCGGGGCAAAGCCCCAGCACCAGGAACACATCGGGTCCATTACATAGAGCAGGCGCGCGGACATGGCTCAGGCCTCGGAAGGAGTTTGCTTATAGTTGAAGCCAATCGGGTGCGGCATGTTGCGGGCCTTGGCCAGCTCGATCTGCTTCTGGCGGTCAATCGCGCTGCGACGGGTCTTCTCCGGCAGCTTATCCCAGCAATGCGGGCAACTGATGCCAGCCACGTAGTGCTCGGAGGCGCGGTCTTCGACGCTCACCGGTGTGCGGCAGGCATGACATTGATCGTAGTCGCCTTCGCTGAGGTCGTGGCGCACGGTCACGCGATTATCGAAAACAAAGCAGTCGCCCTGCCATTTGGTGTCTTCCTGGGGCACCTCTTCGAGGTACTTCAGGATGCCGCCCTTGAGGTGGTAGACCTCGTCGAAACCTTCGCTGAGCATGTAGCTCGAGGCTTTCTCGCAACGAATGCCGCCGGTGCAGAACATGGCGACTTTCTTGTGCTTGGCCGGGTCGAAGTTGGCTTTGATGTAGTCGGGAAATTCGCGAAAACTGGTGGTTTTCGGGTCGATCGCACCTTCGAAGGTGCCGATGGACACTTCGTAGTCGTTACGGGTGTCGATCAACAGCACTTCCGGGTCGCTGATTAGCGCGTTCCAGTCCTGCGGGTCGACATAGGTGCCAACCTTTTTGTTCGGGTCGACGCCTTCGACACCCAGGGTCACGATCTCTTTCTTGAGCTTGACCTTGGTGCGGTAGAACGGCTGGTCGTCGCAGTAGGATTCTTTGTGGTCGATGTCGACCATGCGTGGGTCGTTCTTCAGCCAGGCCATCAGGCCATCAATGCCTTCACGGCTGCCGGAAACGGTGCCGTTGATGCCTTCTTCGGCAATCAGCAAGGTGCCTTTGATGCCGTTGTCGACCATCGCCTGCAGCAATGGCTCGCGCAGGGCGACGTAATCTTCGAGGGTGACGAACTTATACAGTGCCGCCACGACAATCGGTTGAGTCATGGGTGTTCTCTCCAGGTGGCTACCCTCGTAAGGGGTGAACCGGATTTGGGCAGTTGCGAGTTTTAAGCTGCAAGCTGCAAGTAAAAGCGAAAGCAAAAAAAACGCGCCGACTAGGCGGCGCGTGGGATTCTAACAAAAACGCAGAGGCAAGCGCGCTTCAATCTTGCAGCTTGAAACTTGAAGCTTGCAGCTGCTGTCAGTGCCCTCCGGCGCAGGTCGGCGAAGCCGGGGCTGCGTCGATTTTCGCCCATTCCTCAGGCGTGTAGGTATGCAGCGCCAGCGCATGAAACTCGCTCATCAGGTCACCCAGGGTGGCGTAGACCTTCTGGTGGCGCTTAACGCGGTTGAGCCCCTCGAACTGCGGGCTGACCAGCACGGCCTTGAAGTGGGTCTGCAACCCACGGCTGTGCATATGGCTTTCATCCAGCACGCTCAAGTGGTCGGTGCCCAAGGCGGCAAGCGCCGTTTCGATACGCTGTTGCATGGTCATTCCTGCTTACTTCTTCTTGGCCGGTGCGGCGGCTTTTGGCGTCAGCTCGTTGGTCATGTCTTCCAACAGCTTGTTCACTACCGGTACGGCGCTTTCCAGCTTGGCCTGGGTCATCTGGGCCGATTGCTGGGTCAGCTGCGGCATTTTTTCCAGGACTTTCTTGCCCAGTGGCGACTGGTAGAAGGCAACCAGGTCCTTGAGCTCGGATTCGCTGAAGTTGGTGGTGTAGAGCTTGACCATGTCAGGCTTCAGCTTTGGCCAGCCAATGGCCTGGTCCAGGGCGGCGTTGGCCTTGGCCTGGTAGCTGTCCAGTACGGACTGCTTGGCGGCAGGCGCCTTGGTCTGCTCGAAACGCTGGGCGAACATTTGCTGCACTTGCATGTACACCGGGGTACCCAGCTTGTCGGCATGAGCCAGGGTAAGGAAGGCTTCGGCACTGGCGTTATGGCTGGCGGTATCGGCAAAGACTTGGCCGCTGGCGCAAACCAGAGCAACCGCGGTACAGATGGCACGAAGACGAGTCATCGAGTTTCCTTTTCTAGCAGGCGAGGTAAGACCCCAAGGGCGCCCATTCTGCGCCTAAAAAACGCCATGGCTCAACCCCACCCCTTGTCGCGCCTGGATTTGCGGCGCTCAATCCGATGAAAAGTCTTTTAGGGGAACCCCCAGGGCCCATCACAGCCTAAACTGCGCAAACGAACCTGAAGGAGTGTGCCCGATGAGCCGTATCGAAACCGACAGCCTGGGAGAAGTCCACGTCCCGGATGACGCTTACTGGGGCGCCCAGACCCAACGTTCGCTGGTGAACTTCGCCATTGGCGAACAGCGCATGCCCCTGGCGGTATTGCACGCCCTGGCCTTGGTCAAGAAGGCGGCGGCACGGGTCAACGACCGTAATGGCGACCTGCCCGCCGATATCGCCCGCCTGATCGAACAGGCCGCCGACGAAGTACTGGCGGGCCAGCACGACGACCAGTTCCCCCTGGTGGTCTGGCAGACCGGCAGCGGCACCCAGAGCAACATGAACGCCAACGAGGTGATCGCCGGGCGCGCCAATGAACTGGCGGGCAACAAGCGCGGCGGCAAGAGCCCGGTGCACCCCAACGACCACGTCAACCGTTCCCAGAGTTCCAACGACTGCTTCCCTACGGCCATGAGCATCGCCGCCGTACAAGCGGTGCATCAACAACTGCTCCCTGCGATCGCGACCCTGTCCGGCGGGCTCGCCGAGCAGGCTGCCAAGCATATGAAGCTGGTGAAAACCGGGCGCACCCACATGATGGACGCCACGCCGATCACCTTTGGCCAGGAACTCTCGGCCTTTATCGCCCAACTTGATTACGCTGAACGCGCCGTTCGCGCGGCCCTTCCCGCCGTGTGCGAACTGGCCCAGGGCGGCACCGCCGTCGGCACCGGGCTCAATGCGCCCCACGGTTTTGGCGAGGCGATTGCCTCCGAGCTGGCCGCCCTGTCGGGCTTGCCGTTCGTCACCGCGCCGAACAAATTCGCCGCCCTCTCCGGCCACGAGCCGCTGGTGACCCTGCACGGCGCACTGAAGACCCTGGCCGTGGCCTTGATGAAAATCGCCAACGACTTGCGCCTGCTGGGCTCGGGCCCGCGCACCGGCCTGGCCGAGGTGAAGTTGCCGGCCAACGAACCGGGCAGCTCGATCATGCCGGGCAAGGTCAACCCTACCCAATGTGAAGCGCTGTCGATGCTGGCCTGTCAGGTCCTGGGCAATGACGTGACCATCGGCATTGCCGCCAGCCAGGGGCACTTGCAGTTGAATGTGTACAAGCCGGTGATCATCCATAACCTGCTGGAGTCCATCCGCCTGCTGGCCGATGGCTGCAACAACTTCCAGGAGCACTGCGTGGCCGGTCTCGAACCGGATGCCGTGCAGATGGCCGAACACCTGGAGCGTGGGCTGATGCTGGTCACAGCGCTCAACCCGCACATCGGCTACGACAAGTCCGCAGAGATCGCCAAGAAGGCCTATGCCGAAGGGCTGACGCTACGGGAGGCCGCGCTGGACCTGGGCTACCTCACCGATGCGGAATTCGACCAGTGGGTGCGCCCCGAAGACATGCTCGGCGCCTAGGACGCCATGCGCAACCGCCGGGCCTTGAGCCCGGCGAGCAATGATGGCGCCAGCGCCACGGTCGCCGAGCCCAGCACCACCACCAACGCCCCGGTATACCCCAGGGCGTTGATCTCTTCGGCCTGCACGTATTCCGGCCACAGCCACGCCGCCAAGGCCACCGCCACGAACGTCACCAGAGGCGTGAGCGCCAATGTCGCACTGACCCGCGAGGCTTCCCAGTGGGCGAGCGCTTCGGCAAAGGCGCCGTAGGCCACCAGCGTATTCATGCAACACGCCAGCAACAGCCAGCCTTGCAGCGGGCTCAGGTCCAATGCCTCCAAGGGATGCGCCCAGGGTGTCAGCAGCGCGGCGCAGCACAGGTAGATCACCATCATCACTTGCAGCGAATTCCACACCGTCAGCAATTGCTTCTGGCCCAGGGCGTAGAACACCCAAATGGTAGTGGCGAGCAGGATGGTCAGCACGCCGGCGGTGTAGGCACCGAGCGAGGTGAGCATTTCTTCCAGGCGCTGGTTGAAGAACAGGCCAAACCCGATGATCAATACCACCAGGCCCACGCCCTGCCCCAGGCTGAAGCGCTCCTTGAACACGAACACACTGGCGATCATCAAGAAGATCGGCCCCATCTGCACCACCAACTGCGCGGTGCCGGGGCTGAGCATTTTCAGGCCCACCAGGTACAACACATAGTTGCCCACCAAGCCACACACCGCCATCCCCACCAGCCAGCCACCCTTGGGGCCGAGTACCTTGCGGCTGGGCAAGCGCCTGGTGAGCGCCAGGTAGACGAACAGGCAACCGCCGGCCACGGTCAGTCGAAACCAGGTGACGGTGATCGGGTCCATCACCTGCAGGACCTGCTTGAGTTTGATCGGCAGAATGCCCCACAGAAACGCGGTCAGCAGGGTCAGGAGAAAACCATAGACCCAGCGGCCGGAAGAGATGTGCATGAGTGCCCCGAATGCCTGAGGAAGTGGAAGCCGCATTCTAGGGGCAAGCGAACGATCCGGGATACGCCGCCGTTCAAAATGTAGAAGCTGGCTTGCCAGCTCCAGAGTGCAAAAAAACGTACCTACGATGCGAAGCGAGTCGCTCTTGATCTCGCTTTTGATCCTAGGCGCCCCGTCAAACACGCTGGCCGGAATTCGACAGGGACTTGGGGGGTAAACCGGCAGGGATGCCGGTTTAGCCGCCCCGCGCCATGGATGGCGCGTGGCGGCGGCCCCCCAAATACCTGGCGGATTACGGGCACACCGAGCGTGAGCGAGGTGCCGAGTGTTGGGGCAAGAGCCCTTTGGTTACTTTGGGCTGGGCCGGCATTCCGGCTCTTTTCCAAAGTGACCCGCCGTAAGGGCGGAACCCATAGCAGCCGTTACCCAAATAACGGATATGTACACCGCACCACCGCCATCGCTGTCAAGCCAGCGCCTACAAGGGCCGCGTTAAGCTTCAGCGCACAGCTTCGAAAAGCCCGCTGGCACCCATGCCGCCGCCCACGCACATGGTGACGATGCCGTAGCGCAGGTTACGCCGCTGCAACTCACGCACCAGGTGCCCCACCTGCCGCGACCCGGTCATGCCGAAGGGGTGGCCAATAGAAATCGAGCCCCCATTGACGTTGTACTTGGCATTGTCGATTTCCAGGCGGTTACGCGCATACAGGCACTGGGACGCAAATGCTTCGTTGAGTTCCCACAGGTCGATATCCGCCACCTGCAAGCCTTTGGCCTTGAGTAGCTTGGGCACCGAGAACACCGGGCCGATGCCCATCTCGTCCGGTTCGCAGCCGGCGACGGTGAAGCCGCGGAAAAACGCCTTGGGCTTGAGCCCCAGCGCCAGGGCTTTTTCCAGGCTCATCACCAGGGTCATCGAAGCGCCGTCGGAAAGCTGCGACGAGTTGCCCGCCGTCACCGAGCCGTCTTCGGCAAATACGGGCTTCAAGCCTTGCAGGCTGGCCAAGGTGGTGTCCGGGCGATTGCAGTCATCACGGTCGACCACACCATCGAGCACCTGCACCTCACCGGTATTCTTGTCCTCGACCTTGTACTTGACCGTCATCGGCACGATTTCATCGTTGAACAGGCCGTCGGCCTGGGCCTGGGCGGTGCGCTGCTGGCTTTGCAGGGCGTACAGGTCCTGGTCTTCGCGGCTGACGTTGTAGCGACGCGCGACGATCTCGGCGGTCTGGCCCATGGGGAAGTAGATGCCCGGCATCTGCTCCTTCAGCAGCGGGTTGATCAGGTTGTCGGTGTTCACGCTTTTCATGGTCAGGCTGATGGACTCGACGCCGCCGGCGACGATGATGTCGCTGCAGCCCGAGGCAATCTGGTTGGCAGCGATGGCAATCGCCTGCAAGCCCGAAGAGCAGAATCGGTTGAGGGTCATGCCCGCGGTCCCCGTGCCCAATTGCGAGAGCACCGCCACGTTGCGCCCAATGTTGTAGCCCTGGGCGCCTTCGTTGGAGCCGGCGCCGACGATGCAATCTTCCACCGTGGCCGGGTCGATGCCATTGCGCGCGAGCAGCGCATTGACGCAATGGGCGGCCATGTCATCCGGACGGGTCTGGTTGAACTTGCCGCGAAAGGATTTGGCCAGGCCGGTTCGCACGCTGTCGACGATCACTACTTCACGCATGGGCTACCTCGATCTTGTCATTGTTGGAGAGATGGATCGAGGATAGATCCAGCTCAGCGCAACCGCGACGATCATTCACCCCGCCTATGCAAAAGCATGGCGTCGAACCTACTTCTTGCGTTTCTTATCGTGCTTGTCGGTCTTGGCGAACGCCTCTTCCAACGCCAGGTTAATGGTGCGCAACACCTTCACCCGTGCCCAGCGCTTGTCATTGGCTTCCACCAGGGTCCAGGGCGCGACTTCGGTGCTGGTGCGGTCGACCATGTCGCCCACGGCCGCACGGTAGTCGTCCCATTTGTCGCGGTTGCGCCAGTCGTCTTCAGTGATCTTGAAGCGCTTGAACGGAATCTCTTCGCGGGCCTGGAAGCGTTCCAACTGGGTCTGCTTGTCGATGGCCAGCCAGAACTTGACCACAATCACCCCCGCGTCGCGCAGTTGCTCTTCAAAGTCATTGATCTCGCCATAGGCGCGCATCCAGTCCGCCGTGGTGCAGAAACCCTCGATACGCTCCACCAGGACGCGGCCATACCAGGAGCGATCAAACACGGTGAACTTGCCCCGCGCCGGGATTTTCTGCCAGAACCGCCACAAGTACGGCTGGGCGCGCTCGTCCTCGGTGGGCGCGGCAATCGGCACGATATGGTACTGACGCGGGTCAAGCGCCGCCGCCACGCGCCGGATAGCCCCGCCCTTGCCCGCCGCGTCATTACCTTCAAACACAGTGACCAGAGCGTGCTTGCGCATGCGTTTGTCCCGCATCAGGCCGGAGAACCGCGCCTGTTCGGTGATCAGTTGTTCCTCGTAATCGTCCTTGTCCAGGCGCAGCGTCATGTCGAGGCTGTTAAGCAGGCTCATCTGGTCGACGGCGGTGGGCAGCGGCGCCGGGTTCATGCCACTGGCCTTGCCTTTGGGCAACTTCAAGGCGTTCTGCAAGCCTTCGAGCAGGATCTTGCCCACGGTCAGGCTGCGGTAGTTGCTGTCGACGCCTTCGATCACATGCCACGGCGCATAGTCGCGGCTGGTACGGCGCAGCACGCGCTCGCCGAAATGCACGAACTTGTCGTAGGTCTCGGACTGCTGCCAGTCCAGCGGGCTGATGCGCCAGCTGTGCAGCGGGTCATCGGCCAGGGCCTTGAGCCGCGCCTTCATCTGTTTCTTGGACAGGTGGAACCAGAATTTGAAGATCAGCGCGCCTTCGTCGCAGAGCATTTTTTCCAGGCGTTCGGCGCCGGCAATGGCCTGGTCGAGCCGTGCGTCCTTGATCTGCCCGTGCACGCGGCCTTGCAGCATCTGGCTGTACCAGTTGCCGAAAAAGATGCCCATGCGCCCTTTGGCCGGCAGTTGCCGCCAGTAGCGCCAGGCCGGTGGCCGTGCCAGCTCTTCGTCGGTCTGCTGGTCGAAGGTGCGCACTTCAATCAGGCGCGGGTCCATCCATTCATTCAACAGCTTGACGGTCTCGCCCTTGCCGGCGCCCTCAATGCCGTTGATCAGGATGATCACCGGGAAGCGCTTTTGCTGCTGCAGTTCGTATTGCACTTCCAGCAAGGCTTCGCGCAGGGCGGGCACCTCGGCCTCAAAGGTGTCTTTGTCGATGGCGTGACCGATTTCGGCGGATTCGAACATGGGCAGCTCCGTTTCAAGATGGATCAAGACTAGCGGATTGGGCAACGCCATGCGGGAGGAAATTCCACCCGCGCTTGCCATGGGTCAATTCAAAGCCTGTTGATCGGCTAGAATGGCGGCCTTGTATTAGCCGAGCCGCCCATGAACCCCATCACCCACGCCCAACTCGACTGGGATGACCAAGGTCGCCCGCACTCGCGGGTGTTCGACGACGTGTACTTCTCCGACCAGTCGGGCCTTGAAGAAACCCGTTATGTGTTCCTTGAACAGAACCGTCTGCAAGCGCGTTTTGCTGCGCTGCCGGTGGGCGGGCGGTTGGTGATCGGCGAGACCGGGTTCGGCACCGGCTTGAATTTTCTGTGTACCTGGCAACTGTTCGAGCAACACGCTGTGGCAGGCGCACGCTTGCATTTCGTCAGCGTGGAAAAGTACCCACTGAGCCACGCCGACCTGCAACGCGCCCTCAACCTCTGGCCCGAGCTTGCGCCCTTCGCCGCGCCTCTGCTGGCCCAGTACGTCGCCATTCATCAAGGCTTCCAGCGCCTGGTGCTGGATAACGGCCGCGTGACGTTGACCCTGCTGATCGGCGACGTCCTGGAGCAATTGCCGCAACTGGATGCACAGATCGACGCCTGGTTCCTGGACGGCTTCGCCCCGGCGAAAAACCCCGAGATGTGGACCGCTGAACTGTTCGCCGAGTTGGCCAGGCTGTCAGCACCGGGTTGTACCATCAGCACCTTCACCAGCACCGGCTGGGTGCGTCGGCTGATCAACGCCGCCGGGTTCAAGATGAAGCGCACGCCGGGGATTGGCCATAAGTGGGAGATCCTGCGCGGTGAGTTTCTCGGTTGGCCTTCGGATAAACCAACGCCTGCACAACCCAAGCCGTGGTTCGCCCGCCCCCCTGCCCCTCAGGGTGAGCGCCAGGCATTGGTGCTCGGCGGCGGCCTGGCCGGTTGCGCCACGGCGGCCAGCCTGGCGGCGCGGGGTTGGCAGGTGAGTCTGCTGGAACGCCATGCGGCCCTCGCCCAAGAGGCTTCCGGTAACCCGCAGGGGGTGCTGTACCTCAAGCTATCGGCCCATGGCACGGCGTTGTCGCAACTGATCGTCGCCGGGTTCGGCTACACCCGCCGCGTGCTCGAACACCTGCATCGCGGCGTGGACTGGGACGGTTGCGGCGTGCTGCAACTGGCCTTCGACGCCAAGGAAGCGCAACGCCAGGCACAACTGGCCGACGCTTTCGCCCCGGACTTGCTGCACCTGCTCGACCGCGAACAGGCCCAGGCCCGCGCCGGCATTGCGCTGGAGCACGGCGGGCTGTTTTTCCCAGAGGGCGGCTGGGTGCATCCACCGGCCCTGTGCGAATGGCAGGCGCACCGGCCTGGCGTCCGCGTACTCACCCACCATGAGGTGCTCGACCTGCGCCGAGTCGACGGCCAGTGGCAGGCCTGGGATGGCGAGCAGCTGCTGGCCAGCGCCGCCGTGGTGGTGCTGGCCGGTGCGGCCGAGGTCAAGCGCTTTGCCGCCAGTGCCGAGTTGCCCCTCAAGCGCATTCGCGGGCAGATCACCCGTTTGCCACACACGACCGAGAGCCAAGCCCTCGCCACCGTGGTGTGCGCCGAAGGTTATGTGGCCCCGCCGCGCCTGGGCGAGCACACCCTGGGCGCCAGCTTTGACTTCACCAACGAAGACCTCACCCCCACGGCCGCCGAACACGCCGACAACCTGGGCCTGCTCAACGAAATCTCCACGGACTTGGCTCGACGCCTGCACGCCGACACCCTGGACCCTGCCACCCTACAAGGCCGCGCGGCGTTCCGCTGCACCAGCCCGGACTACCTGCCGATTGTCGGGCCACTGGCTGACAGCCCGGCGTTCACCGAGGCCTACGCGTCGCTGCGCAAGGATGCCCGCAGCGTGCCAAACATCGACTGCCCCTGGCTAGACGGCCTGTATATCAACAGCGGCCACGGCTCGAGAGGGCTGATCACCGCACCGCTGTGCGCCGAGCTGCTGGCCGCGTGGCTCGACCATGAACCCTTGCCGGTACCGCGCAGCGTGGCCGAGGCTTGCCACCCCAATCGGTTTGCCGTACGCGGGCTGATCCGCAGCAACGCCGCAAAGCCCTAGGGCATGACACACCCGCCCAGGTCTCCGTGTTTCAAGGCTTCCTGGGTCAAGCGCTCAAGCTCATCCCGTTCGGCCTTCACCTGTTCCTGGAGTATCGTGTTCATCTGCTCGCGATAGCTGGCGTCGTCCAGCGTCAGGCTTTGGTCGAAGACTGCCTCCAGGCGTAGGTCCAATGGCTCGTTCAGCGCCTCGAACCGCGCTGCGTGAGTGTGCTTGAGGTACTGGGTCCAAAACGGCAAATCCACCAGATACCGCAACAAGCGCGGCGACAGCTCGGCGGACTTGACCACATCCTCTGCGTCATCGAGGTCTTTCGCGGTCACCCCGCCCAAGCGCGAAAAGCGCATATGGGTGGGCTGCCCGGGCAGGTGAAAGCGGTCCACCAGGCCGGTCCGATATGCCAGGCTGACCTCCAGCGGGTCAGCGGCGGGATGTTCCAGGCAATGGTTGTATGCCAGGCGCTCCAACTGATCGATACGGAACAGCCCTCTGGCCAGCTTCAACAAGGGTTCGGCCGTCAGTTGTCCACTGGCGACCAGACGGGCTGCTGCGCGTACTTCGACCAATACTTCCAGGTTGCTGAAACTGACGGCCGCAGCGTCGTCGCAGTTGAGCGGCGTGGCGGCACGCTCGAAAATTTCTTCGCGCAGCTGGGTGTCCTGGCTGGCAGCATCGAGTACCCGCCAGACTCGCCGGTCCATGTCCTCACGCACGTGCTCGGTGTCGGCCGTGCCGCCCAGCTCGGCCAACAGCGTGAACAACCCGTCACCGCCCGGCTCATCCTTGAGCCCGGTCCAGATCTGGTGTTTCTCGCTAAACCCTGCCACACGCTCATCGGCCAGCCACAGGTCACGCGCCTTCTGCTCAGTCAAGCGGGCAAGATCATCCTCCAGGTACCCCATGCCCACGCCATGCACGTTGCGGTATTCACGGAGCAATTGTTGGCTGCGCGCATCCAACGGGTTATGCCGCAGGTTGACGATCCGCGCATAACTGCGCGGTGCCTGGAACAACCACTCGGGCAATACACTGATATCGTTCCCGCGCAGGTCGAGATTCTCCAGGTACGGCAGGCGCGACACGCCTTTGGGGAATTCCTTGAGTCGGCAATTGCGCAACATCAATTCGCGCAGCATGAACATCCTGCTGACATCCGGTGGGTCCACCAACGGGTTGTTGCTCAGGTTCAACACCCGCAGGCTGCGCAGCCCCGCCAGCGTGTTGCGCGAATACTCATCGAGCAACACGGCATTATTGGCCAGGCACAGGTATTCCAACTCCGGCATCAGCGCCAGCGCCTGCGGGATGCGGCTGACACGATTATCCGCCAGGTTGAGGGACATCAGGTTTTTGAAATGCTTGAGAAAATAGGCCGCAGTATCGGTCAGCGCCATTTGGCCCAGGGACAGCAGCCGCACTTGCTCGAAGCTGACCTGCGCCGGCAGCGTCGGCAAGGGATCATGCAGCATGCTGTCCAGTGACAGCGCCGGCACGCTGCGGCGTTGGTGGTCGAACCGCTGGGTCATGCCTTTCCAGCCATGCTCTATGGCCTTGGCGACCTGATAGCGGCTCAATCGGTAATCCCAGCGCGATATGACGCTGGGATCATGTGCGGAGCGGTCGCTGCGCCAGATTTCCAAGGCATTGTGCAGCGCTACGAATTGCCGTTCCAGGGCCTCCACCGCCTTCGCACGGCTCAGGTGATCCGCGCCGGCGGACTGGACAATGCCCGCCAATTGCGTGTCATCCGTCAACGGGTAGAGTTTTCTCATCTTGCGCAACAAATTGGGCACCAAGGACGGCAATGCCGGGGGCGCGCCCTGTATGCACGGGACAGGTTCAGGCTCGGCGGGCACCCATTCGGCTTGCAGGTAGGCTGCCACGCGCGCCCGTCGATCCTGGGTCTGCAAGCGGATACGCGTGAGCAGTCGCTGGGGTACGCCATTGCCTTGCAGGTTCAGGGCTGCACGGTGGCGATTCGGCACTGAATCCACCAGCGCCTGATAAAAACCCAGTGCCCCGTCCGCCCGTTCGGCCAAGGATCTGTTCGCCTGATCAAACGCCTGGAAACCCTCGGCAGTCTGCACCAGCGTGTGCCGCACACTGGCCGTCGGCTCCCCGACCTCGGCCACGACCTCGCCGTCCACTGCCTGCTGGCGAAGTTGCAGAAACAGCTCGCGGGGCCAGCCTGGCAAATCCTGCATCACCCTCAGGGCGAGGCGTCGGGTCATGGCCTGCGCCTGCTCGGGCAAGTACAAACCGGTCACCGCCTGATCCTGTTGCGTCAGGGCCGCCGCCTCGCGCGCACGTTCGGCAAGCGCCAGCGGAACACGGCCCTGTTTGTGCAGGTACAGGCGCTGGGCATAGGGCGCGTCGGTCAGCACCTCCCAGGCCCGGCGGTTAGAGAGCTGCGGGAAGGCTTTTTTGAGCAGCAGCAGTTCGCCCTGCGTATACCCTTCATGTGCCTGGTACAGCTGTTGCGTCAGCACTTGTTGTTGAGTCTTGAGTGTTACCAGCAAGCGGCGTCTCAGCAGCGCAGGCGCCTCGTCCAATGGAGCCTTTTCGCCCAACAGGGCGCTGCGCTCATCCTCGCTGAGCGCCTGCAACACCGTCTGCATCACCTGCCCGTCCTTGAGCTGGCGCTGGGTGAGGTGAACGCTTAAATCTTTATAATCGAAGGGGCGGACATCGGGGTAGCGTTCCAGCAGCTGGTCCTGCTCATCCAGCAGCTCGATAAACCTTCCCCTCGGCCAGCCTGGGATCAATGGAATCGCCAGCATCTGTGTGAGCGACGTATCGGCGGACGGCACCTCGCCGCGCTTCAGTTGGCCCATCAGGTCAGCCACCTTTTGATGCTGTTTGAAGCGCATCACGCAGTCCTGGAAGCGCTGTGGCAAAGGTTCGTGTTCGAGGGCCAGGCGACGCACCCGAGGGATGTTCAGGTCGGTGACATGGGCCATCGCCTCGGTGGCCTCCGGGCTCCACTCATCGAGGCTGGGGTCGAGGCGGGTCAAGTTGTAGCGCAGGTCATTCCACTGCTCAGGCTGCTCAAAAACATGCTGCCAGCCACCGCGATAGTTATGGTTCAACGGCGGGCGGTAGGCATGTGGACGCAACGGATGGTTGATCCGCCATTTGCCAATGCCCGGGTCGTAGCTGATCGCATAGGTTGCACCATCGAGCTTGACCCAGGACTGCCCTTTCGACTGGACCACACCTTTGCTGTCGGCGACCCAAGGCAGTGCTTCGGGAAGCGCCTGGCTGTAGGGCGCCAGGCGCGGTCGCCACAGGCCCGGGCGGTGGTCGGTGCGCGTGACGGCCTCGACATTGCTGAAAAAATCCGCCGACGACACCCGGGCCTTCAAGGTGCCCACTACCCGCCCGCCCACTGCAAACGCGGCCATGGCGGCCAGGCTCTCGCCAATATTGGCCAGGTGATGCAGGGCCTCGACCTTGTCACCATGGGACCAGTCTTCGACGCCATCGAACACCTCGCCCAACAGTTGCCCGACGGCCACGCCCATCATCAACTGGCCGAGTACCGGCACGACTAAAGCAGCCACATTAAGTACATCCAGCCCGGTCTCCAGATAACCCAGCCAGCGGGCCTCATCGGCGTCCTTATCGACCAGCACCGTAGGGGGTGCCAAGGCCAGGGCATCACGCTGTACCTTGCCCACATAGGCATTGAAATAAAACCCTGAAAACCCGCTGTTGACCGGCAAGGGCTCCAGCGAGCCCAGGCTTTTGTCCTGCTCGAAACGCTTAAAAAAATCCAGCCGCACGAACTCATCCAGGTAGCCTGCGAAAAAGCTGCGGTAGGACGCCACTTGCAACTTCAAGCGCAAGTACAGCTTGAAGTCCTCAAGCCGCTCGTACTCGTACCACGGCCTGACCGGCTCGTTGGGCATATACACCAGGAAAGACCCGGCCCCCAACTTGCCGGGGTCATCATCGGAGACCACCAATACGCTCCACAGACAAGCGTCATGCAGGTTCAGGCCTTGCCAGCGCAGTGGCTTTTCCAAGGGTGCGAGGTATTCCAGTTCACTGGCGGGGCGGTCAGCCTTGATCAATCTGAGCAGCCGCTCGGCCGTTGCGGCGCTGACGTGCTCCTTGGCGCAGGCGATGTGCAGGTCGATCTGCATGTCCAGGCACTTGGACTGGCCAATCGTCACGGCCGCCGGGTTGTAACTCAAGCCCATCGGCGGCGGCGCTTCGGACGGATGGGGCAAGTTGAACACCTCACGCAGGTGGCGCTGGTAGGCTTCACCCAGGTCCAACTCCCGACAATGGCTCATGAATTGCTGCCCGGTGATACCCGCGAGCACCTGCTGCGTCTTGCCGGAGCGTACCCGTGCCAACGGCGGCCTTTTATCATCGCGCGCCTGGGCCGCATCGAAATTCTGCATGGCTGCCTTGATCAGGCTGTGCTTTTCCCATCGAATCGCTTCAATCAAAGGACCGCTCAGTGGCGGCGCGGGGGCTGGAATCGTGCGCTTGGGTAGCTCCAGTTGGTCATGTTCGACATCAATATTCTCCACACCCTTGCTCAGCAGGAAGGTATGCAAGCGCTCCGTGCTGAACTGGTGCAACGGCTGCACGCGTTCCAATAGCTGTTCGAGCTGACGACGTGGCTGTTCACTGTCGGCATGGGCTTTTTCCAGGGCTGCCAGGGTTGCGGGTTCGGCTTCAACCAGCCAGGCAGGCAGGGTCTGGCGCAGTACCTGGGCTTTATCCAGGTCACCGGTCACGTCCAACAGGACTGCCAGCAGTTCATCGTCCGTTACTGAGTCGGTGACCGCACTCAAATCGCGTTTTTCCGTCATGGATGGGCATCCCTGTCACGCTGCAAAAGAATCACCCACCCTAAAGGCGTGCCGGTTGAAAACGCATTCGAATAACGAGACGGTCAGCCGTCGGATCGGCCGCTTTTTTGTATGCAACCTGGCGTTATGTAACGCCCTTTGCGCCCAGCCCGCGCGGCGTCTGGGGGCTCATATGAGGCGCTAAGGCCATGTGCCTTATAACGTATTGTTCTAAAACTCCCACTGTAGCCCCGTGTCAGTTTCTGGGTACGCGCCCTCAAGGCGTATTGAGTGTTTCCCCTCCCCAACGGAAAAACCGGTAAGGAATTTATGTGCGGATTAGCTGGCGAATTACGTTTCGATGCCCAACCTGCCGACCTGGCTGCGATTGAGCGCATCACCCATCACTTGGCCCCCCGTGGCCCCGACGCCTGGGGCTTCCATGCCCAAGGGCCGATCGCGCTGGGCCATCGACGCCTGAAAATCATGGACCTGTCGGACGGCTCCGCCCAACCGATGGTTGACGCCCACTTGGGCCTGTCCCTGGCGTTCAACGGCGCGATCTACAATTTCCCGGAACTGCGAGAAGAGCTGGAAGCCCTGGGCTACGCCTTCTATTCCGGCGGCGACACCGAAGTGCTGCTCAAGGGCTACCACGCCTGGGGCGAAGCGCTGCTGCCCAAGCTCAACGGCATGTTCGCCTTTGCCATCTGGGAGCGTGATGCCCAGCGTCTGTTCATCGCCCGTGACCGTCTCGGCGTGAAGCCGCTGTACCTGTCGCGCACCGGCCAACGCCTGCGCTTTGCTTCGGCCCTGCCCGCGCTGCTCAAGGGCGGCGATATCAACCCGATCCTCGATCCGGTCGCCCTCAATCATTACCTGAACTTCCACGCCGTGGTGCCTGCGCCTCGCACCTTGCTGGCCGGTATCGAAAAACTGCCACCGGCCAGCTGGATGCGCATTGATGCCAGTGGCAAGACCGAGCAGAAAACCTGGTGGACCCTGCCCTACGGTCCCCATGACGATGAAAAACACCTGACCCTCGAAGACTGGACCGACCGCGTGCTCGACAGCACCCGCGAAGCCGTGGCGATCCGCCAACGTGCAGCCGTGGATGTCGGTGTGCTGCTCTCGGGCGGTGTCGATTCGAGCATGCTTGTGGGCCTGCTGCGCGAGGTTGGCGTGCAGGATTTGTCGACCTTCTCCATTGGCTTCGAAGACGCCGGTGGCGAGGCCGGCAACGAGTTCCAGTACTCGGACCTGATCGCCAAGCACTACGGCACGCGTCACCATCAATTGCGCATTGCCGAAAGCGAGATCATCGAACAACTGCCGGCCGCCTTCCGCGCCATGAGCGAGCCGATGGTCAGCCATGACTGCATCGCGTTCTACCTGTTGTCGCGGGAAGTGGCCAAGCACTGCAAGGTCGTGCAGAGCGGCCAAGGCGCCGATGAGCTGTTCGCCGGCTACCACTGGTACCCGCAAGTCGAGGGTGCCAGCGACCCGTATGCCGCCTACCGCGAAGCGTTTTTCGACCGCAGCTACGACGACTATGCCGCCACGGTCGCGCCCAAATGGCTGACCGCCAACGATGCTGCCGGCGACTTTGTGCGCGAACACTTCGCCATGCCCGGCGCCGATGCCGCGGTGGACAAGGCCTTGCGCCTGGACAGCACCGTGATGCTGGTGGACGACCCGGTCAAACGCGTCGACAACATGACCATGGCCTGGGGCCTGGAAGCGCGCACGCCGTTCCTTGATTACCGCCTGGTGGAATTGTCAGCCCGCGTACCCGGTAAGTTCAAGTTGCCCGACGGCGGCAAGCAGGTGTTGAAAGAAGCCGCGCGCCGTGTGATCCCAAGCGAAGTCATCGACCGCAAGAAAGGCTACTTCCCCGTGCCCGGCCTCAAGCATCTGCAGGGTGACACCCTGAACTGGGTGCGCGAATTGCTGCTCGACCCGAGCCAGGATCGCGGCCTGTTCAACCCGGCCATGCTTGACCGCCTGCTCACCGACCCGCAAGGCCAATTGACCCCGCTGCGCGGCTCGAAGCTGTGGCAACTGGCAGCGCTGAACCTGTGGCTCAGCGAACAAGGAATCTGATTGATGAAACCCCATGCAGCGGCTTATAGCCAACGCTTGCTCAAGGGCCAGGCGCCCACCTATGAGCGCCTGCAAGCCCGCCTGGCGGAAGACGGCAGCCCACTGGCCGCCGAGCCGATTGCCGTGCATTGCGGTTGGGGCCGGTTGCTGATCGGGCATACCTTCCCCGACCCGGCGAGCCTGGCCCAGGAACTGCTGAACGAACAGCCTGGCGAGCGTGACATCGCGCTCTACGTGGCGGCACCGCAGCAGATCCTGGGGATCGACCCGCAGCAATTGTTCCTCGACCCGTCCGACACCCTGCGCCTGTGGTTCAGTGACTATCGGCCTGCCACCCGTGTGTTTCGCGGTTTTCGCATTCGCCGGGTGCAGACCGACGCCGATTGGCAGGCCGTCAACCAGCTGTATCAAGGGCGCGGCATGCTGCCGGTCGACGCCGAACGCCTGACCCCGCGTCATCAAGGTGGCCCGGTGTATTGGCTGGCGGAAGACGAAGACAGCGGCGCGGTGATCGGCAGCGTAATGGGCCTCAACCATCAGAAGGCGTTTCACGACCCGGAAAACGGTTGCAGCCTGTGGTGCCTGGCGGTCGACCCGCAATGCACGCGCCCAGGCGTGGGTGAAGTGCTGGTGCGCCATCTGGTGGAGCACTTCATGAGCCGTGGCCTGAGCTACCTGGACCTGTCGGTGCTGCACGATAACCGCCAGGCCAAGAACCTCTACGCCAAGCTCGGTTTCCGCGCGCTGACCACCTTTGCGATCAAGCGCAAGAACGGTATCAACCAACCGCTGTTCCTCGGTCCTGGTCCGCAGGCGGGGTTCAATCCGTATGCGCGGATCATCGTCGAAGAAGCCCACCGGCGTGGCATTGATGTGCAAGTGGATGACGCCGATGCGGGCTTGTTCACCCTCAGCCATGGCGGGCGTCGTGTGCGGTGCCGCGAGTCGTTGAGTGACCTGACCAGCGCCATCAGCATGACGCTGTGCCAGGACAAAAGCCTGACCCATAAAACGTTGAAAGCGGCCGGGCTACGGCTGCCGTCGCAACAGCTGGCGGGCAGTGCCGATGACAACCTGGAGTTTCTCGACGAGCACCAGCGCATCGTGGTCAAGCCGCTGGACGGTGAGCAAGGCCAAGGCGTGGCGGTGGATTTGCAGAGCATCGAAGAGGTGCAGCAGGCGATTGAAGCGGCGCGCCAGTTCGACAGCCGTGTGTTGCTGGAGAGCTTTCACGAAGGCCTGGACCTGCGCATCCTGGTGATTGGTTTTGAGGTGGTGGCCGCCGCGATCCGTCGACCTGCGGAGGTGACCGGTGACGGCCAGCATTCCATCGGCGCGCTGATCGAAGCCCAGAGCCGTCGGCGCCAGGCCGCCACCGACGGCGAAAGCAAAATCCCCCTCGATGGCGAGACCGAACGCACGCTGAAAGCGGCCGGCTTCGACTACAGCAGCATCCTGCCCCGTGGCCAGACCCTGGCCGTGCGCCGTACCGCCAACCTGCACACCGGCGGTTGCCTGGAAGACGTCACCGCCATCCTGCACCCCACGCTGGTGGACGCCGCCGTGCGCGCCGCCCGCGCCCTGGACATCCCCATGGTGGGCCTGGACCTGCTGGTGCCCGCCGCCGACCAACCCGAGTATGTGTTTATCGAAGCCAACGAACGGGCCGGCCTGGCCAATCATGAACCGCAGCCTACGGCCGAGCGGTTTGTGGATTTGTTGTTTCCTCACAGTTAACCGATGGCTTGAGCGATGGGTGGCCTGCCCCGGCCACATCGCGGGCAAGCCCGCTCCCACAGGTTGAACGCCTTCCAATGGGGGAGCTGGCTGGCCGGCGATGAGGCCATCAATGGCCCCCCCATCTTCCCGAGTTATCAGGAGTCTTTATGAGCCGAACCATCCCAGAACCCGATCTGAACTATCTGCAAAAAGTCCTGCTGGAAATGCTCGCCATTCCCAGCCCCACCGGCTTTACCGACACCATCGTGCGGTATGTCGCCGAGCGCTTGGAAGAACTGGGCATTCCCTTCGAAATGACCCGGCGCGGCACCATCCGCGCCACTCTCAAAGGTCAGAAAAACAGCCCCGACCGCGCGGTGTCCGCGCACTTGGACACCATCGGCGCCGCCGTGCGCGCGATCAAGGACAACGGCCGCCTGAGCCTGGCGCCCGTGGGCTGCTGGTCGAGCCGCTTCGCCGAAGGCAGCCGCGTCAGCCTGTTCACCGATAACGGCGTGATCCGCGGCAGCGTGCTGCCGCTGATGGCCTCCGGGCATGCGTTCAACACCGCCGTGGATGAAATGCCGGTGAGCTGGGACCATGTGGAACTGCGCCTCGACGCCTACTGTGCCACCCGCGCCGATTGTGATTCCCTGGGGATCGGCATCGGCGACTACGTGGCCTTCGACCCGCTGCCGGAGTTCACCGAGAGCGGGCATATCAGTGCCCGCCATCTGGACGACAAGGCGGGTGTCGCCGCCCTGCTTGCCGCGCTCAAGGCAATTGTCGACAGCGGCGAGCCCTTGCTGATCGACTGCCACCCGCTGTTCACCATCACCGAGGAAACCGGCAGTGGTGCAGCGGCCGCCCTGCCCTGGGACGTCAGTGAATTTGTCGGTATCGACATTGCCCCGGTCGCACCCGGCCAGCACTCCAGCGAGCATGCAGTGAGCGTGGCGATGCAGGATTCCGGCGGGCCGTATGACTATCACTTGTCGCGGCATTTGCTGCGCCTGGCGTCTGACCACGAATTACCCGTGCGCCGCGACCTGTTCCGCTACTACTTCAGTGACGCCCACTCGGCCGTGACTGCTGGCCACGATATCCGCACCGCCTTGCTGGCCTTCGGTTGCGATGCGACCCACGGCTACGAGCGAACGCATATCGACAGCCTGGCGGCATTGAGTCGCCTATTGGGCGCCTACATCCTCAGCCCGCCCGTGTTCGCCAGCGATGCGCAGCCGGCCCAGGGTTCCCTGGATCGGTTCAGCCATCAGATCGAACACGAGACGCAGATGGAGAGCGACACGCGGGTGCCGTCGGTGGACAGTCTGGTGGGCAACAAGTCCTGAGACTGGCAACTCTGATCCCGGCGCAGTAGGATCGCCGGGATCCATCACCCGAGGCTTGTATGCTGATTCCCTACGACGCACTTGAAGTCGACACCCTGACGCGCCTGATCGAAGACTTCGTCACCCGTGACGGCACCGACAATGGCGACGACACGCCCCTGGAAACCCGCGTGTTGCGCGTGCGCCAGGCGCTGACCAAGGGCCAGGCGCTGATCGTGTTCGACCCGGAAAGCGAGCAGTGCCAGCTGATGCTCAAGCACGATGTGCCCAAGCATCTGTTCGACTGACCTCAGAGATTGGGCACCGGTACCGGATGGGTAGCGGCGCCCTGGCGGTCGCGGATCTTCTGGTAGACCTCGGCCCGGTGTACATGCACCCCGCTCGGCGCCTCCACACCGAATTTCACCTGGGTACCGTTCAGTTCAAGAATGTGCACGGAGATGTCATCGCCGATGGAGATGACTTCGCCCACGGCGCGGCTTAAAACCAGCATGGCGGTTATCCTTTTAGCAATGAAAGGACCTTGACCATGCGCGCTCGGTGTAGGGGCATCAATGGCTTGCGGAGAATTCAGGCAAGCCCTACAAACGCAGGTAAATTGCCTGACAGACTGCTGCCGGATTAGCCCTTGGCTGCCTGCGCCTTGGCACGCATCTTATCGGCCATGCTAGTCATTTCGTCGTACAGCAACTGCGGGTTCTTCTGCTTCAATGCCCATGCCATCCGCCCCTGTTCGTGGGGCAGGATCATGAATTCACCCGCTGCGACCCGCTGATAGATGTAATCCGCGATGTCCGCCGCCGAGATCGGAGAACTCTCCAGCAACTTGCCCACCTGGGCTTTCATTGCCGGGGTCGGCCCGCGGAACGAGTCCAGCAGGTTGGTCTGGAAGAACGACGGGCATACCACATGCACCCCGACTTCCTGTTGCTTGAGCTCCACCAGCAAGCTTTCCGACAGCGCCACCACGCCGGCCTTGGCCACGTTGTAGTTGCTCATGGCCGGCCCCTGCATCAGCGCGGCCATGGACGCGATGTTGATGATGCGGCCCTTGCTCTTTTCCAGCAGGGGCAGGAATGCCTTGCAGCCCTTGACGACGCCCATCAGGTTGATTGCAATCTGCCAGTCCCAATCCTCCAGGGACAATTCGGCGAAGAACCCTCCCGAGGCCACGCCGGCATTGTTGACGATCACATCGACCCCGCCGAGTTTCACCTCGCAGGCCTGGGCAAAGGCGGTGAGCTGGCTGTAGTCGCGCACGTCGCAGCGCTGGGTAAACCCATCGCCACCGGCCTCGCGGACGCGCTTGAGGGTTTCCTGCAGGCCCGCCTCGCTGACATCCGACAAGGCCAACTGCCAACCTTCGCGCGCCCAGCGCAAAGCGATTTCGCGACCCAGGCCGGACCCGGCGCCAGTGATCATCATGCGGTTTTGCATAGGAGGTAGCCTTGTGGTTCACGGAAGAAGTGACCGGCAGTGTAGCGAAGGATTTTCCTGCACCCATCCACCATCAGGGTGATGAATGCCCCCGGCAAACCAGCGGCCCGGTACGAGGTTCGCCTATAGCCTAAGTTCAATATTTTTCAACTTATAAGGTGAAGTTGCGAACGTATTAAAAGAAATAAGCAAGTTCGCAAATTGCTTTAAAAAAATAGTGAATCTTTCGCGATGGACGGCAGTCGGAGTTGTTAAGGCGTTCGTGAATTAACTAGCGGGCCTATCGTTAATAACCGGTCTTTGCAGAAGGCCAATAAGGAAAAAAACCATGAGCCTCATTCTGATCATTATCTTGATCCTCCTGCTGGTCGGTGGTCTGCCAGTGTTCCCTCACTCGCGTAACTGGGGTTACGGCCCGTCGGGTATCCTGGGCGTCGTACTGGTGGTCCTGCTGGTCCTGTTGTTGCTCGGCCGGATATAAATCCGCGCCGCAGTAAAACACGCACAAAAAAAAGAGGCCTTTAAAAGGCCTCTTTTTTTATGGCCGGTTAATTAGTCCGGCTTGCCGTCAACCACGCCGGCGGTGTTATCCAACAGACTCTTGGTGGCCGTCTGCAGGAAGGACTCGAGTTTCTGCCTCAATGCACCTTCATCCGGTGATTCAGGAATCACTTTACCCGTCGGGTTAGCGCCCAATTCGTATTCCCACAGCTTGGGTGGCATTTCCTTCGGCAGCACCAGAATTCGGTCGCCGGTAACCAACGCAACAGTCTGATCGCTGCCGGACGGTTTGATGACACCAAAGCCTTTATCGCCTTCCGGCAGGTTCAACAGATCGCGACCCCAGCACTGGTGCAGGGTTTCGCCGCCCAGACGGCCCATGATGGTCGGCACGATGTCGATCTGCGTACCCACCGTGTGGTCACGCTCGCCGAACTTCTCCTGCATGCCCGGTGCAATCATCAGCATCGGCACGTTGAAGCGGCCCAAGTCCATTTCGGTGATCTGCTGTTCGTTGCCGAAGCCGTGGTCGCCCACGATCACGAACAGGGTTTCCTTGAAGTACGGCTCCTTGCGGGCCTTTTCAAAGAACTGGCCCAGGGCCCAGTCGGAGTAGCGCATCGCCGTCAAATGCTCATCGAGACTGCCACGGCCTGTCACCCGCTCCACCGGCAATGGCGTCGGCAAGGCATACGGCGTGTGGTTCGACAGCGTTTGCAGCAAGGCATAGAACGGCTTGCCGCCTTCGCGGGCCTTCAACTCTTCCAGGCCACGGTTGAACATGTCCTGGTCGGACACGCCCCATGTCGGGTCGGAGAACACTGGGTCGACGAAATCGTTGCGACCAATGAAGTTGGTCATGCCCTGGTTGCTGAAGAAGCCCGATTGGTTGTCCCAGGCGAAGTCGCCGTTGTAGACATACACGTCGTCAAACTTGCGCGCGCTCAGCAGCTGCGGCAGGCCCGACAGCTTGTGGCTGCCTTCCGGGGTCTGCATCAGGTATTCGAATGCCGGCAGGTTCGGGAAGCACGCCATGGTGGCGAACATCCCCTGGTGAGTGTGAGTACCGTTGGAGAAGAAGCGGTCGAACAACAGGCCTTCCTTGGACAGTTTGTCGAAGTACGGCGTGATGTTGCCCGGACGACCCAGGGCGCCCACCGAGTGGCCGGCGAAGCTTTCCATCAGGATCACTACAACGTTCTTGATCGGCAGGGTTTTCTCTGCCGGCGGCGTGAACTCGCGGCGCACGGCGGCGGTGTCGGTGTCGACCAGTTTTTCTGTCGGCAGCACCAGCATATCGCGCACGGTCTGGGTGGCCAGCGGCTGTTCCAGCGTGGCTTTCCAGGTGTTATCACGATGCTCGGAGAAACGTGCCTTGGCCGCGCCGATCAGCGACAGGGTGCCATTGAGGCCCAACTGGTTGGCGAAGTTGGATTCGGTGGTGTAGACGTCACCCCAGCGCAGCGGCGGGCCCTGGCGCAGGGTGCCACGGGCGGCGACCACGGCGATCAGCAGGCAGACCACGAACACCGCGATGCGTGTGTACCACGGGGCAACCTGGCGGGTGCCAATGCTGCCGCCACTGAACGGGCCACGCGGGCGCGTCGCCCGGTCGGCACCTTTGAACGCGATGCTCAGGATCAGCGTGCCCACGGCCCAGGCCAGCAGGTAGCGCACCACCGGGAAACCGTACCAGAGCATGCTCATCACGGTTTTCGGGTCTTCCTTCACGTACTGGAAGACCAGGCCGTTGAGGCGCTGGTGGAACTCACGGTAGAAGTCCATCTCCATCAGGCCCAGGAACAGCGCGATGCTGGACGCAACGGTGAGCCAGAAACGGAAGAACCCGCGCGCGGCCATGGCCCGTACGCTGAACAAAGCCAGCAGCAACGGGATCAGCAGGTACACCACCAGGCGGATATCCAGGCGCAGGCCGTTGGCGAACGCTTCAAGGAAGGTCGAGGCCGGCGTGTCGAGGATCATCTCGCGGTTGTAGACCAGCAGCGCCAGGCGCAGCAGGGAGAACATCACCATCATGACCAGTGCGCAGAGCAGCGTGTACGCCAGATGGGATTTGACGGTCGGTTGCAGCAGGCGATTAGAAGCTCGCTGCTGACTCAGGGCGTCCGGGTTTGCCATGTCGTTTCAGGACCCATTGGAAGTTTAAGTGACGAAGTAGTGCAGTGGCGCGAATGGTGCCCGATCAACGGCAGCAAGGCTATTAATTACTGAACGTGCACCGCTGCCCCGCCTTTAGTGGCGCGTGCGATAGAGCCTTGGCAGGGAAATAAAGCCGGCGAATTGTCTTGGATGGAATGTGAAAATTCTGTGCAGCGAATATTTCGATACACAAATCTAAGGGTTGTGCTGAAACCAATGTGGGAGCGGGCTTGCCCGCGAATGCAGTGGGTCAGTCGAAATAGCGCTGACTGACCTAACGCATTCGCGGGCAAGCCCGCTCCCACATTTAGCGTGCTACGTCATCAAATCCGCACATTGCCCCGCGGCCCGGCAATCGCCCAGATGATCAGGCCCAGCACTGGCAGCAGCAGGATCAACAGGATCCACAGCACCTTGGCGCCCGTGCTCGCGCCGCTTTTGAATACGTTGATGATCGCCCAGATATCCAGCGCCAGGATGATCAGGCCGATCAAGCCATTAAAAGTGGAACCCATGGTGTCGCTCCTAAAGTGAGGGCATGCACCTTTAGGATAGTCAGCCCTGGCCGGGGTTCCGTTTTATTTCAGACGTGGACGGCGATCTTCAGCGCTTCCAGGGACGGCTCGCCCTTGATGCCCACTTCGGCGCACAACTCCAGCACGCGCGGCAGGTCGTTGCCGTACACCAGCACCGCCTGGATTTCATCATCCAGCAGTTGGCTGAAGTTAAGCAGCACGTAGCCGCCGTCTTCCGGGCTGAGGGCGCTCATCTGGATCTGGATACGGTTCAGCGCCGTCAGGTCTTCGGTCTTGGCCAGTTGCTTGGGCTTGAGGTTGAACGCCACGCCGGGGCCGAACGACGCGACGATCTGCGCGAACAGGTCGGCGTAGGTGTCGGCCTGGAACAGCACGGTGTCCGGCAGGCTGCCGACCACCACCCACTCACCCAACGGAATGGGGAAGGTGTCGTCGTAGTTGATGTCCGGGTTGGCTGCCAGAAACGCCTCAGGATCCGCGTAGGCCTGAGCCGCTTCATCGGCAATACGCGCCACCTCGTCTTCGCCCATGACCCCGGCGCTGATTTTGCTGATAAGTTCGACGAGGGCGGTTTTCATGGGGCAATCCTGTGGCGTGCTGGTTTTCGAGGGCGCAAAGCCTACACCAGTTTCTGCAGTTTCGCCGCCGTATCCACCGCGCCCATGGTCAATGCTGCTGCCAATGCCGTTGCGCCCTGGGCATCGGTAGCCTTGGGGTTGGCGCCCTGGCCGAGCAGGTAGTCGAGCATTTCGACGCGGTTGAACATCGCCGCCATCATCAATGCCGTACGCCCGTCCGAGGAGCAAGCATCGACCGGCGCCCCGCCTTCGATCAGCGCCTGCACCACTGGCAAGTTGCCTTTGAACGCAGCACCGGCAATCGGCAGTTGGTTCTTGTCGTTGGCGATCAGGGGGTCCGCCTTGAACTCCAGCAACACTTTTACCGCATCGGCATGGCCGTGGTAGGCCGACAGCATCAGCAGGGTGTCGCCATTGTGGTTGCGAAAGTTGGCCGGCAAACCTTTGGCCAACAGCGCGGCGAGCATGGCCGCGTCGCCACGGCGCGCCACGTCGAAGACCTGCTCGGCAAATTCGGCGGCTTCGTCATCGGTCATTTGTTTGGCTTGGTCTGACATGTGGGACGGCTCCATAGGTAGTGCTTTATATGGCGCCCAGTGTCGCGATGGAGTTCCCACATGTCATGGCTTTTTTGTCAAAAGCCCCGATAGGCACATTCAATAGCGCTGCCTTTAGTAACGAAAGTGTCCCCCCTGGATCTGCGCCAGCAACTGCCCGGTGACGGGCACATAGCTGTCCGACCCCGGCAGCCAGGCGTAGACCGGGTCATTGCCCGCCTTGTCCGGGTCGAATGCTTCCTCCTTGAGCCGGACCTTCTGGTATTTGAAGGTGCCAGTGGTTTCCATCTTCACTTTGATCCGCAGGAACAGCGGCACTGCGTAGTGCGGCAGCTGACCATGGGCAAACTGCAGCAGCTCACGCAGATCCAGGGCCGCCAAGGACTCGCTCGGGGTAATGGCGACCATGCCCGCGCGGCCGTTGGTGTTTTCGATTTCCACCCCATAGGCCACAACCTCGGCGATCTGCGGGTGTTGCAGCAGGATATTTTCCACTTCCGTGGTGGAGACGTTTTCGCCTTTCCAGCGATAGGTATCCCCCAGGCGGTCGACAAATTGCGCATGGCCAAAGCCGATGCTACGCACCAGGTCGCCGGTGTTGAAGTAGCGGTCGCCCCTCTCGAACACATCAGTGAGGATCACCTTGCGGTTTTTTTCCGGGTCGGTGTAGCCGTCATAGGGCGATTTTTCATCGATCCTGGCGAGCAACAACCCCTGCCCGCCTGTCTTCACTTTGTGCATGAAGCCATCGCTGCCACGGATCGGTTCACCGGTGTCATGGGCGTAATCCACCAACGCCCAATGCTGCAGGCAAAAGCCGACAGTGTTATCGAAGTTCAAGACGTTGGTGAAACCGATATTGCCGTCGCTGGCGGCATACAACTCGCAAACATGCTCTACGCCGTAACGCGACTTGAACTGCGCCCACACGCCTGGGCGCAGGCCATTGCCGACCATTTTGGTCACGCGATGCCCGCGGTCGTTTGCACCTGCAGGCTGGTCGAGCAAGTAACGGCACAATTCGCCGACATACCCGAGGGTGGTCGCGTTGAATCTGCGGGCGTCATCCCAGAATTGGCTGGCACTGAACTTGCGCCGGATGGCGAACCCCGACGCCCCCACAATCGCCGACCCCCAGCACACGCACAGACCCGTGGCGTGGTACAGCGGCAAGGTGCAATAAAGGACATCGTCCGGCCCCATGTCCAGGGCAATGCTGCCGAAGCTGACGGCAGTCTTGGTCCAGCGGCCATGCTTCATGATGCCGGCCTTGGGCAATCCGGTTGTGCCGGAGGTGTAGATATAGAAGCAGGGGTCGTTGAAGAAGATCTGCGCGGTGCTTGGCGGGTTGTCCACCGAGCACTCGGCGCTGGCGGCCAGCAAGTCGCAATAACCGCCGGGCGCTGCACTGGCCTGTTGGTCTGCTACAAACCAGGTCCGTTCGGCGGGAATCTCTACCTGGTCACGCACCGTTTCATAAGCAGCCACCAATTCTGCACCGACTACAATCGCCACCGGGCTCACCAGGTTCAGGCTGTGCACCAGCGCCGCCTGGGTCTGCGCGGTATTGAGCATCGCGCAGATGCCGCCCAGCTTGGCCACGGCCAGCACGCTGAGGAGCAACTCCGGGCGGTTTTCGATAAACATTGCTACCACGTCGCCCTTGCCGATGCCTTGGGCATGCAGATGGTGGGCAATGCGGTTGGCCTGCTGATTGGCTTCGGTGTAACTAAGCACACGATCGGCGTACAACAACGCCGTGCCCTGCGGGTTGCGCAGGGTCGCTTGTTCGAAATGCCAGCCAAGGCCACAAGGTTGTGCGGGGTCGGTGACATTGGCGGCGCGCATGCCGCGGACCACGCGGGGCAGTGCGCGAACGATGGCAGGCACCTTACGCAGCATCATGCCCCAGGTGATCATGTCGTTTTGCGGGTGGTTCATGGGAACGTCCTTTTTCTTATTCTTCTTAAACCTCGAAGGAAAGTACGCCAGCCCCTCTTCGGCTGTACACGCGGGATTTGAAAAGTTTTGTATCCCGATGGGTGAGCGTTGAAAAAAGGAATTTAGTCGGGCGGCGGCAGTCTTTATGAGTAAGGACGCGCCCGTTCGTCCGTGTCGAGCAACGCAAAATGCAGGATGCATGATGGCCATTCATGCAAATTGCACGAATCCGAAAAATTGCATTTTCCATAACGTGCTGATTTATAACGATATTTTATAAATTCAGTAGCTGGCACAATCACTGCACCTATCTCTCCATGCTTGCCCAATTGAGCCAACGGAGCTGATAGACATGAGCCTGATCCAAGATAAATTCGCTTCAGTATTCTCCAACTACGACGTCACCACCCAGCCACGTCCTGACGGTGGCATCCTGTTGACCCTGCGTAACAGTGAAGGCAAACAGGTCAAGCGCTCGATCTCTTACCAACAGCTGCACACTGCCGACCAGCTGACCTGGGTCATCAGCGCCATTCGCCGCGACCTGGCAGAACAAGCCAGCGATCTGCCGCAAATTTCGATGTTGCAAAGCCAGAACCGCTTTGCCCTGCCGACCTACCATTCGGCTTAAGCGCCTAAGCTTAAGTAGCAGAAACAGAAAAGGGCCGCGACACCGTTGAGTGTCGCGGCCCTTTTTCATGGATTCAGAATAGCCCCATGCGCGCCGCTTCGTTCAGCGCCTGGACACGGTTGCTGACTTGCAACTTGCCATAGATGTTGCGCAGGTGGAATTTCACCGTGGCTTCGGAGGTGGCGCGTATCTGACTGATCTCCCAGACAGTCTTGCCTTCGGAAGCCCAACGCAGTATCTCCCGCTCCGCAGGCGTCAGCGGCTTTCCGGCCAGGTTGATCCGTCGCCTCAGCGCATTGGGCACCGAATAAGGCGCTTGGGATGATTCCCTTGGACCTCTCATTGGTTTCTCTCCTTATTTATGGGCTTAGCGTTATCACCCTTCGGATTCCTCCTATTGACAGGTGATATAAACGTTAATACCGAGGAGAGTTACACAATGAGGGAGACTCAGGCGTAGGCCTTGAAATAAACAGCAAGGCCTCACAAAGTTTTAAGCTTCTTCCCACAACAACTTCCACCCTTCAAGGGTTGAAGTTTCTGATAGCCCGCGATTAATCGTCCAAACCGGGTAAGCGACGGGCAATCTCGTCACCGGTGAATTGCGGCAACAACCCTGTTGCGGTGTTGAATAACCGCAATGCCACAACGTGCGGGTTCTCACCTATATCAAACCAGTGCGCCATGCCGGCCGGGATCACCAGCAGGTCGTTTTTCTCACAACGCACGGCGTAGACAGAGTCGCCTATGTGCAGGGCAAACAGGCCCTGCCCTGCCAGGAACACCCGTACGTCGTCTTCGCTGTAGCGGCGTTCATCCAGAAACTGCGCACGCAGTTCGTCCTTTTGCGCGTGGTCGCCGGTAACCCTGAGCACTTCCACGCGGGCGTAGCCAAGGGCATCGATCTGCGCCTGGTAGGCCGCAACCAGTTCAGCATCGCTGGCGCCCTTCTCGGTCGCGACGGGTTGCCAACGCTCAAAGCGCACACCCTGTTCGGCGAGGGTCGCGGCGATGTCATCGAAATGGGTCAGGACCTTGTTCGGAGTGTCCGGTGTAGCGACGGAGTAGACAGCGACATAACTCATTGAAGGGTTCCTTGGTTCTGCTCGTGCAATCGAAGACCGATGATAATGGCGGCGGCCAGGGCCGCGACACTGGCGATACTGAAGGTCAGGGTCGGCCCCAACAGGTTCCAACTGTAACCCGAATACAACGCGCCCAATGCGCCGCCGGTGCCGGCCAGGGCGGCGTACAGCGCCTGGCCCTGACCTTGTTGCCTGTCGCCGAAACTGCGCTGCACAAAAGCAATCGCCGCCGCATGAAAACTACCGAAGGTGGCGGCGTGCATCACTTGCGCCAGCAGCAGCACCCAGAAAAACTCGGCAAACGAGCCCAGCAGTAACCAGCGCAGCGCCGCCAACAGGAAGCTGGCCAGCAGCACCCGGCGTACTGAGAAGCGCGCGAGGATGCGGCTCATGGCCAGGAACATCAACACTTCCGCCACCACCCCCAACGCCCACAGCAGGCCGATCACGCCACGGCTGTAGCCCAGGTGTTCGAGGTGCAGGGTCAGAAAGGTGTAGTACGGGCCGTGACTCATCTGCATCAAGGCCACGCAGGCGTAAAACGCCAAGACCCCGGGGCTGCGCAGTTGCTTGAGAAAGCCATCGCCCGCCAGGCGATTACCCTGGGTGGCGGGCTGCGCATTCGGCACCCACAGGCTGGCGCCAATGATGCCGGCCATGATCACCACAACCACCACCGGGTAGATGTCCAGGCTCAGCCAATCGAACAGGCGGCCCATGATCACCACGGTAAGGATGAATCCGATGGAACCCCACAGGCGGATCTGGCTGTAGCGCGCGGTCTGTTTTTGCAGGTGTGCGAGGGTAATCACTTCGAACTGTGGCAACACCGCGTGCCAGAAGAAGGCATGCAGGGCCATCACCAGGGCCAGCCAGGCGTAGGTGTGGCTGACGAAGATCAGCGAAAAACTCACCAGCGTGCACACCGCGCCAAACCGCACGATGGCCAGGCGTCGTCCGGTGTAGTCGCCCAGCCAGCCCCACAGGTTGGGTGCCACGCAACGCATCAGCATGGGGATGGCCACCAGCTCGCCGATGCGCGCGCTGGAGAATCCCAGGTGGTCGAAATACAGCGCCAGGAATGGCGCTGTCGCCCCGAGCAGGGCGAAGTAGAAGAGGTAGAAGCTGGAGAGGCGCCAGTAAGGAAGTGCGGGCGTCATGTCGATTTTTGGGCCTGCTTCGCAGCCCAGCGCGAGCAAGCTCGCTCACCACAAAAAGCTTGCTGAGCACAGCAAGCTCGCTCACCACAGCAGGCTGTCACAGCTGGCCCAGCACCGGTGTATTCACGCGCACATCGGCGTTTTGCCCACGGTTGCGCAGCAGGTGGTCCATCAACACGATGGCCATCATGGCTTCGGCGATCGGCGTGGCACGGATGCCGACGCACGGGTCGTGGCGGCCCTTGGTGATCACGTCCACCGGGTTGCCCTGCACATCGATCGAACGGCCCGGGGTGGTAATGCTCGAGGTGGCCTTGAGCGCCAGGTGCGCAACAATCGGCTGGCCGGAGGAAATGCCGCCGAGGATGCCGCCGGCGTTGTTGCTGAGGAAACCTTCCGGGGTCAGCTCGTCGCGATGCTCGGTGCCGCGCTGGGACACGCACGCGAAGCCGGCGCCGATTTCAACCCCCTTCACGGCATTGATGCTCATCAGCGCGTGGGCCAGCTCGGCGTCGAGGCGGTCAAAGATCGGCTCGCCCAGGCCCGGCTTGACGCCTTCGGCCACCACGGTGATCTTGGCGCCGACGGAGTCCTGGTCGCGGCGCAGCTGGTCCATGTAGGCCTCCAGTTCCGGCACTTTATCCGGGTCCGGACTGAAGAAAGCGTTGTCTTCGACGCTGTCCCAGGTCTTGAACGGAATTTCAATCGGCCCCAACTGGCTCATGTAGCCGCGAACAGTGATGCCCTGGCTGGCCAGGTATTTCTTGGCAATGGCACCGGCAGCTACGCGCATGGCCGTTTCGCGGGCCGAGCTGCGGCCACCGCCGCGGTAGTCGCGCTCGCCGTATTTGTGATGGTAGGTGTAGTCGGCGTGGGCCGGGCGGAACAGGTCCTTGATCGCCGAGTAGTCCTTGGACTTCTGGTCAGTGTTGCGGATCAGCAGGCCGATGGCGCAACCGGTGGTGCGGCCTTCGAACACGCCGGAGAGGATCTCGACTTCGTCAGGCTCCTGGCGCTGGGTGGTGTGGCGACTGGTGCCGGGCTTGCGACGGTCGAGGTCACGCTGCAGGTCTTCCAGGGACAGCTCGAGGCCGGGCGGGCAGCCGTCGACAATGGCGACCAACGCCGGGCCATGGCTTTCGCCCGCGGTGGTGACAGTGAACAGCTTGCCGAAGGTATTGCCGGACATGCAGGGCGCTCCGTGAAATCAGTTGAATCAAGTCAACCGTAATAACTTAAGGCGCCCAGTATACGCAGGCTAACCGAGTAGTTCATCCTCGAAACCTTACCGGTAGACCTTGGTCCAACCGGCACCTTCCTCATGATGGCGCGATGATGCTGCGAGTTCTTCTGTTCACCCTGACGTTGTTTACCGCCGTGGCCCAGGCCGCCTCCCCTGTTGTGCTGCAACGCCCCATCAGCCTGGACACCGGCAGCGGCGAGCTATTTGGCTCGTTGTTGCTGCCTCAGTCTGACAAGCCCGTGCCGGTGGTGCTGATCATCGCCGGTTCCGGCCCCACCGATCGCAATGGCAACAGTGCCGACGGCGCCCGCAACGACAGCCTCAAGCGCCTGGCCTGGGTGCTGGCGCGGCATAACATCGCCAGCGTGCGCTACGACAAGCGCGGCGTGGCCGCCAGCCTGGCCGCCACGCCGGATGAACGCAACCTGACCCTGGACGCCTACGTGGCTGATGCGGTGGCCTGGGGCAAACCGCTCAAGGCCGACAAGCGCATGGGCCCGCTGATTGTGCTGGGCCATAGCGAAGGCGCCCTGGTTGCCGCCCTCGCCGCCCCCCAACTGGACCCGGCGGGCGTGATCTCCCTGTCCGGCAGCGCACGCCCGGTCGATCAAGTCATTCGCCAGCAATTGGCCGATCACCTGCCCCCTGCCCTGTTGCTGCGCAGCAACGAGATCCTCGATCACCTCAAGGCCGGCCAGGTGGATACCGATGTGCCTGGCCCTCTGGAAGGCATTTTCCGGCCCAGCGTGCAGCCTTACCTGATCAGCCTGTTCCGTGCCGACCCGTCGGCCGCGTTCGCCAAATTGCGCATGCCCGCGCTGATCATCCAGGGCAGCAACGATATCCAGGTGGGTGTGGGCGACGCGCAGCAACTGAAGAAGGCCAAACCCGATGCGCAACTTGTGCTGATCGAGGGTATGAACCATGTGATGCGTATTGTGCCCAACGACGTCAAGCAGCAATTGGCCTCCTACAATGACCCCCAACTGCCGCTCGCTGCCGAGCTGGGCAGCCGCCTTGTGCGCTTTATCGACGGACTTCAACCCCGTTAAGCGACAATTTGCCTCCAGTCCTGAGAGAAACGGCCGATAAGCCCAGAGTCGACAGTAAAAAGACTGTCGACTTGCTGGGTTTGGACAGGATCGCGCCGCATGACAACCACTGAAGCAACACCGGAATCCACCGCCGACACCCCGGCTGAAAAAACCGAGGCCGTCGACGCGGCACCCCTGCCATGGGCGGATGTACAGGCCGAGCATTTCAAGATGCTGCGCCTTGCGCCCCTGGCCACTGACCGTGCCACCGGTGTACGACCGTTGCGCTTCGTGCAGTTCGGCTATGCCGAACGCAATGACAAACACCACAGCTTGCTGCGCATGGTCATCCAGCTGCCAGGCCAGCGGGTACGCCGTGAACAGAACCATCTGGATATCTGGGTCGACCACGACAAGCACCGTGTGCACTTCGGCCCCGGCAACAGCCTGGAAATCGAACCGGCCAACCGCGGCATCGGTCGCTTCCTGGTGGCCCAAGGCGCTGCATGGGCGAAGAAGAAGTGGTCGCACTACCGCGTCGACGGCGTTGACCTGGCCAACAAAGATGCATTGAACGAGGCCACCCGCCTGCGCCGCGATCACTTCTTGCGCATCCAGGGGTTTGATGTGGCCTACGCCGATGTGCAGCACCTGAAAGGCAACGTGCAGCCGGGCAAGGTCGGCGATGTGCTGGACAGCTGGAACACCGAGAAAGTGCAGTTTGTGGAGATTCTCGAAGCCGCGCAGATGCTGCAGCAGGCCGAGCAGAACCTGGCGGAGCAGGAAGTGAAGCTGCGCAAGGAAGAGGAAAAGGTTACCAAGTTCAAGCGTGAGGACAGCGGGTTGCGGTTTACCATCACGTGCTTGGTGGCGTTTACGGTGTTTCAGGCGGGGTTGCTGATCTGGATTGCCACCCACCGCTAGTGAGCTGGAACGCAGTCAAAGGTGGGAGCTGGCTTGCCTGCGAAGGCGGCCTCACAGCCGACCACAAACTAACTGCCACCCCACGATCCAAATATGGAGCTGGCTTACCTGCGAAAGCGGCCTCACAGCCGACCACAAACTAACTGTCGCCCCGCGATCCAAATGTGGGAGCTGGCTTGCCTGCGAAGGCGGCCTGACAGCCGACCACAATCTAACTGTCCCCCCGCGATCCAAAAATGTGGGAGCTGGCTTGCCTGCGAAAGCGGCCTGACAGCCGACCACAATCTAACTGTCCCCCCACGATCCAAAAATGTGGGAGCTGGCTTGCCTGCGAAAGCGGCCTGACAGCCGACCACAATCTAACTGTCACCCCGCGATCCAAATGTGGGAGCTGGCTTGCCTGCGAAGGCGGCCTGACAGCCGACCACAATCTAACTGTCATCCCGCGATCCAAATGTGGGAGCTGGCTTGCCTGCGAAGGCGGCCTGACAGCCGACCAGGATGTTGGATCAGACCGAGTACATATCCGTGACTTGGGTAACGGCTGCTAATGGTTCCGCCCTTACGGCGGCTCACTTTGGAAAAGCCCCAAAGTTACCAAAGGGCTCTTGCCCCAACACTCGGCACCTCGCCTAGGCTCGGTGTGCCCGTAATCCGACAGGTATTTGGGGGGCCGCCGCCACGCGCCATCCATGGCGCGGGGCGGCTAAACCGGCATCCCTGCCGGTTTACCCCCCAAATCCCTGTCGAATTCCGGCCAGCGTGTTTGACGGGGCGCCTAAGGTCAAAAGCCAGATCAAAAGCTAGATCAAGATCAAGATCAAGAGCGGCTCGCTTCGCATCGTGGTTAGGGTTGGTTGGTGCGAAGATACCTGTGGAATACGAACCTGTAGGAGCCGGCTTGCCGGCGATTGCGGAGTGTCGATGACGATTGCGGTGTCTGACACGGCGCGATCGCCGGCACGCCGGGCGCCTACAGATTGTGCCTCACACTCGGGCGGCGAAGACGGCCTGGTGCTGGCGGCACTGCTCCGCGGTGAGCATGAACACGCCGTGGCCACCGCGCTGGAAGTCCAGCCAGGCGAAGTCCACTTCCGGGTACAGCGCTTCGACGTGCACCTGGCTGTTGCCCACTTCAACAATCAGCAGGCCCTTCTCGGTCAGGTGGTCTGCCGCTTCGGCCAGCATGCGCCGCACCAGGTTCAAGCCATCGTCGCCGCAGGCCAGGCCCAGTTCCGGTTCGTGCTGGTATTCATCCGGCATGTCGGCGAAGTCTTCGGCATCCACGTACGGCGGGTTCGACACGATCAGGTCAAAGCGCTGGCCCGGCAGGCCGTCGAAGCCGTCGCCCTGCACGGTGTACACGCGCTCGTCGACGCCGTGGCGCTCGATGTTCTGGTTGGCGACTTCCAGGGCTTCGAAGGACAAGTCCCCCAGTACCACTTCAGCGTCCTGGAACTCGTAGGCGCAGGCGATGCCGATGCAGCCGGAGCCGGTGCACAGGTCGAGGATGCGCGCCGGTGGCTGGGCCAGCCAAGGTTCGAAGCGGTTTTCGATCAGCTCGCCAATCGGTGAGCGCGGGATCAACACGCGCTCGTCGACGATAAACGACAGGCTGCAGAACCAGGCCTCTTTCAGCAGGTAAGCGGTGGGCACACGCTCATGGATACGGCGATGCAGCAGGCGCTGTACGTGGGAGATTTCCTCTTCTTCCAGGTTGCAATCCAGATAGCTATCGGCAATTTCCCACGGCAGGTGCAAGGCGCCGAGCACCAATTGCCGGGCTTCGTCCCAGGCATTGTCGGTACCATGCCCAAAAAACAGCTCTTCCCCATGGAAACGGCTGACAGCCCAACGGATGTGGTCGCGCACGGTGCGCAGGCGGGATGTGATCACGGGGGCAAGCTCCTGGGAAAAAACGACTGGCGATTCTAACAGCCTTCACCTGTACCGACGATGTACGAAAACCCTTCGCCATCCGTCGGATTTCATACAAATTGCCATCATTGTGTTAAACAGGCCCACCTCTTGACATGGCTGCACGTCAACAACGGCGTACCTTATGATGGTAGCGATTCACAGAACCGCTCAGCCAGTGGACAATGTCACAAAAGCCCCCCTCACAGGAGCCCCAGAATGTCCGTTCCAAAGACGATGTTTCAACTCAGCGGTCGTGGTTACGCAGCAGCGAACCTCAGCCATGCGACCCTCGTGATCATCGACGCCCAGAAGGAATACCTCAGCGGTCCGCTCGCCCTCTCGGGCATGGACGCTGCCGTTGGCAACATCAAGCAACTGGTTGGCGCAGCGCGCAATGCCGGGCGCCCGATCGTGCACGTGCGCCACCTGGGCACCGTGGGCGGCCTGTTCGACCCCCAGGGCGAGCGCGGCGAATTCATCCCGGGCCTTGAGCCTGAGGGTGACGAAACCATCATCGGCAAGCTGCTGCCCAGCGCGTTCCACGGCACCGGCCTGGAAAAACACTTGCAGGACCTCGGCTCCCTGGACCTGATCGTCTGCGGTTTCATGAGCCATTCCAGCGTCAGCACCACCGTACGTGCCGCCAAGAACCTGGGCTTTCGCTGCACCCTGGTGGAAGACGCCTGCGCCACCCGTGACCTGCCGTACAAAGGCGGCATCCTGAGCGCCGAACACGTGCAGCAGACCGAAATGGCCATCATGGCCGACAACTTCGCCACCCTGGCGTTGACCAAAGATCTGATCTGATCGACCTTCTGATGAGCGGCGCGGCAGTGTTTATTGCCCCGCTCATCCGCAATGCCTTTTCATTTGGCGCATTTACCCCTCGTCCCGGAACAACCTGTGTATTGTCCGGTCGAAGGGCCGATACCCTGGAGGAAAGGTCGGAATGAAGATATCCGATGGTTTTGATGCTCGTCGCTTGCGCCCCAAGGGCCCGAGCAATTGGCGTCTGCGCCTGGTGGCCGGCATTGCCGCGCTGCTGGCGATTGTAGGTGTGCTGTTGGCCGGCGCTGGTGGTGCCGGTTTGTTTGGTCATTCACCGGCCCTTGGCGAACTGAATGCCAGCCCCGGTGGCTCGGCGATTCTGTTGGTGATCGGCCTGCTGGTGCTGTGGCTGGGTATCTGGTTGTGGCGGCGCAGCCGTCGGAAAATGCGCCAACCGTTGTCGCTGAATATCGCATCGCACCTGATGAAAAAGCACGACTAATGGCGCTTGGATAGCGTTTCCTGCGCCCCGGCCGCCGCGATTTAGGTAAACTGCCCGCCCTTCGCGGAGGCTGACATGCAAGACGACGATTTTTCCCTGTTCAAAAACGAGCTGCGCGGCGTCAAGCCGATCAAGCACGACCGCGCCGACACCGGCAAACCCAAGGCTGACCGGGCGCAAATCGCCAAACTGCGCCAGGCCGCGACCGTGCGCACCGATGCCACCACCGTGGACGGCCTCTCGGACCAGTTCGTGATCGACGTCGGCCCCGAAGACGAGCTGATGTGGGCCCGCGACGGCGTGCAGGAAAGCCAGATGCGCAAGCTCAAGGCCGGCCAGATCCCGTTCGAAGGCAGCCTCGACCTGCACGGCATGACCGTGGAAAAAGCCCGGGAAACCTTGTGGGCCTTCCTGGCCGAAGCGACCAAGTTCGAAATCCGCTGCGTACGCGTCACCCACGGCAAGGCCGTGCGGTTGGACGGCAAGCGCCCAATGATCAAGAGCCACGTCAACACCTGGCTGCGCCAGCATGCCCAGGTACTCGGCTTTACCTCGTGCCAGCCCCGCCACGGCGGCGCCGGTGCGGTGTATGTGATGCTCAAGCGCACCATGATGGAAGGGCGCGACGAGTAACAAGTGCCATCGTCAGGCTTGCAGCGATGTGCCCGCCACCGTAACCTTGCGCTTTGCGAAAATCCCACAGGTAGTTTCATGTCCCTGGAACAGAATTACACCGCGATCCTCGGCCAACTCGGCGAGGACGTTTCCCGCGAGGGCCTGCTCGACACGCCAAAGCGTGCCGCCAAGGCGATGCAGTACCTTTGCCGCGGCTATGAGCAGACTCTGGAAGAGGTCACCAACGGTGCCTTGTTCAGCTCCGACAACAGCGAAATGGTGCTGGTCAAGGACATCGAGTTGTACTCGCTGTGCGAACACCACCTGCTGCCGTTTATCGGCAAGGCTCACGTCGCCTATATCCCGAGCGGCAAAGTGCTGGGCCTGTCCAAGGTTGCGCGAATTGTCGACATGTATGCCCGCCGCCTGCAGATCCAGGAAAACCTCAGCCGCCAGATCGCCGACGCGGTGATGCAAGTGACCGGCGCCCTGGGCGTGGCCGTGGTGATCGAAGCCAAGCACATGTGCATGATGATGCGCGGTGTGGAAAAACAGAATTCGTCGATGATCACCTCGGTGATGCTGGGTGAGTTCCGCGAAAACGCGGCCACCCGTAGCGAATTCCTCAGCCTGATCAAGTAACGGGCTGCGTAAGAAAAAACCGGCGTTCATCGCCGGTTTTTTTTCGCCTGCAGAATTAAGGTAAGCTGCGGCCCCTTCTGTCATGGGCAAGAGGTTTCAGCCATGTTCGTCAAAGCACTTCGAGTCGGCCTCGGCCACATCATCATCGCGGGCGACTTCCTGACCCGCCCCCGCAAAAAGCAGCGTCCCGCCGAGCAGCAGGCGCAGGTGAATGCCGCCGCCAAGGAACTGACCCTCTATCAATTCCACGCCTGCCCATTCTGCGTGAAGACTCGCCGTACCCTGCATCGCCTGAATGTACCGGTGGCCCTGAAGGACGCGAAAAACAACGAGCAGGACCGCCAGACCCTGCTGGAACAAGGCGGCAAGATCAAGGTGCCGTGCCTGCGTATCGAAGAGAATGGCCAGACCACCTGGATGTACGACTCCAAGGTGATCATCGATTACCTCGACAAGCGCTTCGCCGCAATCTGACAGACACCGCCCTCCCGTTGGCGCCCGACTTGCCGGCGATGGCGTGCAAAAAACCACCGCCTGGCTTTCGGGCCCATCGCCGGCAAGCCGGGTTCCTACAGGTTGATGTCTAAATCCAGCAGCGCGGACCCCAGGCACTTGCCATGGGCATCCAGCGCCAGCGAACGGGTGACCCCGCCGCGCAAGATCCCCGGTAGCACGAAGTTGAGTGCCTGCACATTTGGCAATTCGTACCGCCGCACGGGTGCGGCGCCGGGCTCCAGCAGGTCCGCAAAAAATGCTGTTACGCGCTCGGCCGTCAGGTGTTCGCACAGCAACGGGTAATCCTCGCCACGGTACGCAATGATCGAGATATTCGACGTGTCGCCCTTATCCCCGGTGCGGGAATGGGCCAGTGTGTGCAGCTTCATGCTTCGATCCTCGGTTTGACCGCACCACGCGGCAGCAGCAAAGACGCCACCGCCACCACCTGCCGCAGGCTTTTAATGGCGCCACCACCACCGGACGGGCCGTTGGTGTAGAGGGTTTCCACTTCATTGCCCACGCGCACCGCTTCACCGCGCTCTTCACAGCGCGCCGCCACGCGCAGGCGCACTTCCCAGGGCTCGACCGTGCTGCGCGGGCCGTGCAGCGAGTCCATGCCGATCAGTTCGGCGCGCACGTCCTGCATGTTCACGCCCATCAACTCAAGCCGCTTGAGGACGACCTCTCGCGCCAACTGCGCCCGCGCGACCGCGCCGGGGCCGCCGTAGGACATCTGCCCTTCGCCGATCCAACCGTCCAGGTAACCCACGCTGACTTTCAACTGCTCGGGTCGTGCACGGCCATCCGCCCCCACGGCGCGAATGCGATCAACGCCCTCCTCCACAAAGCCCACGTGGGAAAAGTCCGCGGTCACATCCGGCGTCAGATACGCCGCCGGGTCGTGCACTTCGTAGATCAGTTGCTCAGTGCAGGTGGCGCGGCTGACCCGCCCACCGGAGCCGCTGACCTTGGTGATCAGCGCGTCGCCATCGGCATCGATCTCGGCCAGCGGAAAGCCCAGGCGCGCCAGGTCGTCCACATCCTTGAAACCGGGGTCGGCAAAATAGCCGCCGCTGACTTGCCCGGCGCATTCGAGCAAATGCCCGACCAGGGTGCCTCGGCCCAGGCGTTGCCAGTCGTCCGCCGCCCAGCCGAATTCGAACATCTGCGGCGCCAGGAACAACGAAGGGTCGGCCACCCGCCCGGTGATCACCACATCGGCATCAGCGCGCAACGCCTCCAGAATGCCGTCGACACCTAGGTAGGCATTCGCAGAGATCAGCCGCTCACCCAGGGAGCCGACGGTCTGGCCGTTGTCCAGCAACCACTCTGGCTGCAACACCGTCAACACATCGTCGCCAACCACGGCAACCACCTTGAGACCAAGGCCCAACTCGCTGGCAATTCGCCGCACTTCAACTGCCGCTGCCACCGGGTTGGCCGCGCCCATATTGGTGATCACCCGCAAACGCCGGCGCCCGGCCTTCACACCAACGAACGGCAACACCCGGCGCATGCGCTCACTCAGGAGCGGGTCGTAGCCACCCTGCGGGTCACTGATGCGCGCCTGCTGCGCCAGGGCAATCGTGCGTTCGGCCAGGCATTCGAACACCAGGTAATCCAAGTCGCCGTATTCGGCCAACTCGACTGCAGGTTCGATTCGGTCACCGGAATAGCCGGCGCCGGAACCGATGCGCAAGGTTTTCATTTCAAATAACTCCCAGGAGCAACGCCGTCAGGGTCATCAACACTGACGCGGCAAACAGAAACGGAATGGTGAAGCGTTGGTGGTCGGCCAATTCGACCTTGCACAGGCCCACCAGCAGGAAGGTTGCGGGGGTCAGCGGGCTGACCGGGAAACCGGTGGTGTGCACGCCCAGCAACGAGGCCTGGGCCACTTGCAGCGGGTCGACGCCCAGGGCCTTGCCGACTTCGGCGATCACAGGCATCACGCCGAAATAATAGGAATCAGGGTCGAACAGCATGCTCAGCGGCATGGAAATGAAGCCCACCACCGCCGGGATCAACTTGCCATGGCCCGCCGGAATCTGCGCCACCGCCACTTCGGCAATGGCCTTGAGCATGCCGGTACCCTGCATGATCCCGGTGAACACCCCGGCGGCCAAGAGGATGCTGGCCATGGTCAGGGCGGTCTTCGCATGGGCATCAATGCGGGCGCGCTGGGCGTCGACGTTCGGGTAGTTGATGCACAGCGCCACGACGGTGCCGAGCATGAACATCACCACCGGGTCGACCCAACCGGCAATCATCACCACCATCACCAGCACGGTGAGGATCAGGTTGACCCAGAACAGGCGCGGACGACGCAGCTTGATGTCATCGTCACTGAGCACCCGCTGCGGCACGGCATCCACGCTGGAGCCGGCGCCGAGGCCCAGGCGTTTTTCTTCGCGACGGCCGAGCCACCAGGCACAGGCAAACACAAAGATCAGGCCGACGATCTGCACCGGGATCAGTGGCTGGAACAGGTCCGCCACCGGCACATGCAGTGCCGCAGACGAGCGCAACACCGGCCCGGTCCAGGGCAGGAAGTTGACCCCGGCCGCCATCGCGCACACGCAGGCCAGGATGCGTTTATCGATGCCCAGCCGCGTATACAGCGGCAGCATCGCCGGCACCGTCACCAGAAAGGTCACCGCGCCGGAACCGTCCAGGTGCACCAGCAGCGCCAGGGTCGCGGTGCCTACGACAATTCGTGTAGGACGCGTCCCTACCGTGCGCAAGATGCGGTCAATGATGGGGTCGAGCATGCCAGCATCGGTCATGATCCCGAAAAACAGGATCGCAAACACAAACATACCCACCACGGGGGCGACGTTCTTGATACCGGTGATGATGAAAGCGCTGGTTTGCAGGCCGAATCCGCCGAGCAGCGCAGCGATGATCGGCAAGGCGATCAGGGCCACCAGCGGCGAAAGGCGTTTGCTCATGACGGCAGCGAGCAGGCACAGGATGGTAATGACACCCAGGGTAGCGAGCATGGGTTACTCCAGAGCGGCCTTGATGGCCGGTTATTGTTTTCCCTGGAGTATTGGAAGCGGGTTAGTCTTTGTAAATTGGAATATTCACCAGCCAGTGTTCGGAAAAACAAAATGAAGAACAGCATCCAGCACATTCAGGCGTTCCTTGCGGTCGCCCGCACCGGCAGTTTCACCAAGGCGGCCAATGAGCTGCATCTGTCGCCGTCGGCGCTGACGGTGCAAGTCCAACAGTTGGAAGACTGGCTAGGCGTCGCCCTGCTCGATCGCAGCCCGCGCCATGTCAGCATTACCGCCGCCGGCCAGGACGCCCGCGGGCCGATGGAAAAACTGCTGCTCGACCTGGACAACATTGTCACCGGCTCCCGCGACCTTGCCGCCTTACGCCGTGGCGTGGTCACCATCGCCGCCCTGCCCTCGGTGTGCGCCGGCACCCTGCCGCCGGTTCTACGCCTGTTCCGCGAACGTTTTGCCGGGATTGAAGTACGCCTGCATGACCTGGTGGCCCATCGCATTCATGCCCAGGTGCGTTCCGGCGAAGTGGATTTCGGCATCGGCGTGCGCGCACGGCTCAGCCATGGCCTGGACTTCGTGCCGGTGCTGAATGATCGCTTGTGTGCATTTGTGCCGGTGGATCATCCGCTGACCCGCCATCGCACACTGGCCCTGGAACAACTGGCGGACCAACCGATCATCCTCACAGGGCGTGACAGCAGCGTGCGTGAACAAGTAGACGCGCTGTTCGATGAGACGCGCCTGACGATGAATGCGGGGATGGAGGCCAACTACATGTCAACCGTGTTGGCGCTGGTGCGCCAGGGGCTGGGGATCAGTGTGCTGCCGGAGTCGGCGGCGGACAGCCTGGAGGGGTTGAAGCGCATCGACATCGATCACCCCGGCGTGAACCGGGAGATCGGGTTGATCAGTCGCAGCGGGATGGGGTTGAGTCCGGCGGCACAACGCTGCTTTGACCTGCTGCACGACGAACTATCTGACACACCGTAGCCCCACATTTGCGCCTCGTTGTCAGTCGAGCATTGGCACGTGCTTGGGATGGCTGGCAACGCGCTTCAACCACGCCTGTACACCCGGATAAGCATCCAACTCAAAACCACCCTCATTTGCCACATGGGTGTAGGCATACAAGGCCACGTCCGCAATGGAGAACTGCTCGCCGACCAGGTACGGCGTCAGTTGCAGTTGGCGCTCCATGACCTTGAGGGCCTTGTAACCGCCCTTGTGCAGTTTCTTGTATTCCTCCAGGCGGTCTTCGGGCAGGCCCAGGTAAAACTGGATAAACCGCGCCACCGCAATGTACGGCTCATGGCTGTATTGCTCGAAGAACTGCCATTGCAGCACTTGTGTGCGCAGGCGCGGCTCGGTCGGCAGGAACTCACTGCCATCGGCGAGGAAGTTGAGAATCGCGTTGGACTCCCACAGGCAGGTGCCGTCTTCCAGTTCCAGCACGGGGATCTTGCCATTGGGGTTCTTCGCCAGGAACTCGGCGGTCTGGGTGTCACCCTTGAGGATGTCCACATCGATCCATTCATACGGAATGCCCAGCAGGCTGAGCATCAATTTGACCTTGTAGCAGTTGCCCGACTTGTAGTCGCCATAAACCTTGTACATGGGGCTCCCCTTATGCCGCTTGCGCGTGCTGTGCTTGACGGACCACCGCGGCCAGGCGCTTGAGACCTTCGTCCAGGCGGGCCGGGTCGATATGGCTGAAATTGAGCCGCAACGAGCCAAGGTGTTGGTCTGGCTCGGAAAAGAACGGTTCACCGGGCATGAACGCGACGTTCTGGTCGAGCGCTTGAGCCAACAAGGTGCGGGTGTCGAGCGGCTGTTTCAAGGTCAGCCAGAAGAATAATCCACCCTGGGGCACTTGCCAGTCGGCCAGGTCGCTGAAATGCCGTTCCAGTGCGGCCTGGAAAGCGTCGCGGCGTTCGCGGTAAAAGCTGCGCAGTTGCACCAGATGATGCTGGTATTTTTGCGTGCCGATCCACTGCATCGCCTGCCATTGACCGACGCGGTTGGTGTGCAGGTCCGCCGACTGCTTGAGCTTGAGCAGGTGTGGGAACAAGTCCGGGCTGGCGATCAGGTAGCCGACGCGCAGCCCTGGCAACAAGGTCTTGGACACGGTGCCGGTGTAAATCCAACTGGCCTTTTGCAGGCGCCCGACGATGGGTTTGGCGCTGCCGCCGTCGAAGGTCAATTCGCGGTAGGGTTCGTCTTCGATCAGGGTCACGCCGAACTCATCGAGCAACGCCGCGACGGCCTCGCGCTTGGCTTCGCTGTAACGCACGGCCGAGGGGTTCTGGAAGGTCGGGATCAGGTAGATGAACGCCGGGCGATGGCGTTCGAGGTTTGTACGCAACGCGGCCAGGTCGGGACCGTCGGCTTCCAGTTGCACGGTCAGGCAGTGCGCGCCGAACAATTGGAAGATCTGCAAGGCGGCCAGGTAGGTCGGGCCTTCCAACAGGATTTGCGTGCCTTTATCGATATAGAGCTTGGCCGCCAGGTCGAGGGTTTGCTGGGAGCCGCTGACCACCAGCACCTGGCTGGCCTGGCACGGCACACCCAAGGCGCGTGCTTCTGCGGCGAGCAGTTCGCGCAGCTGTGGTTCGCCTTCGCTCATGCCGTACTGGCCGATGTTCAGCGGCATGTCGTCCCAGTTCAGTGCGGGCAGCATGGCTTCTGCGGGCAGGCCACCGGCGAACGACATCACTTCCGGACGCTGGGCGGCCGCGAGGATTTCACGGATCAAGGAGCTTTTAAGGCGCGTAACACGTTCAGAGAAGGCCATAAGGTCACCGGTAGCGAAGCCTGGGGGAAATACGTCAAACTGGTTGACCGAAATTACGATGACTTGCACGGATACGTCAATATGCTTGACCTTAAAAACCCAACCGCCCAGCAAGAGGCCATGGAAGCGTTCTTCTTTGGTTACCAGGCGTTCACCGCCAAGGCTGACGAAATGCTCGAGCGCCGTGGCCTGAGCCGGGTGCACCAGCGCATCGTGTTTTTTATCGCGCGCTACCCTGCCTTGAGCGTGAAAGAACTGCTGGAACTGCTGGGCGTGAGCAAGCAGGCGCTGAACATACCGCTGCGCCAACTGCAGGAAATGCACTTGGTGAACAGCGTTGCGTCCGAGACCGACAAGCGCAAACGCCTGCTTGAACTCACGGAAGAAGGCCTGCGTTTCGAGCAATCCCTGCGCCGTGAACAAGTGAAGTTGTTGCAGCGCGCGTTCGGCGAGGCCGGGGAAGAAGCGGTAGCGGGATGGCTGGCCGTCAATCAAGCATTGAGCGGTTGACCTATCCCCTCACACCGCTATTCGAAAACATTATTTGCTTTATTTGTATACAAAAGCATAATTCGCCTCGTGCGAGTTCCTGACCTATTGGTCAACAAAACCCGCCAGTACCTCAAAGCGCTGTTGCCCACACCTGTGACCGGCGCTGGAAATAACAATAAAACTCTTGAGGAGTACTCGCTGTGGATAGCCGCAAATCCGAAGCCCCGACGCTGGACCTTGCCCCCTCACAGAACAGTTGGCTGGAACGCCTGTTCAAACTGCGCTTGCATGGCACCACAGTGAAGACCGAGCTGATCGCCGGCCTCACTACCTTCATCACCATGGCCTACATCATCTTCGTCAACCCCAACATCATGGCCGACGCCGGCATCGATCACGGCGCGGCGTTCGTCGCCACCTGCATCGCCGCCGCCTTGGGCTGCCTGTTGATGGGCCTGTACGCCAACTGGCCCGTGGGCCTCGCGCCGGGCATGGGCCTGAACGCGTTTTTCACCTACACCGTGGTCGGCACCATGGGCTACACCTGGGAAACCGCGCTGGGTGCGGTGTTTATTTCCGGCGTTCTGTTCATGGGCCTCACCCTGTCCCGCGTGCGTGAATGGTTGCTCAACAGCATCCCCGTGAGCCTGCGGCATGCCATGGGCGCAGGGGTGGGCCTGTTCCTCGGAGTGATTGGCCTGAAGACCGCCGGCATCATCGTCGACAGCCCGGCTACCTTGATCAAGCTCGGCTCCTTGCACGAGCCGGCGCCGCTGCTAGCGGCCGTGTGCTTCCTGCTGATCGCCATTCTCAGCTATCACCGTGTGTTCGGCGCGATCCTGATCAGCATCATCGCCGTGACCCTCGCCGGCTGGGGCCTGGGCCTGGTGCACTACAACGGCATCCTCTCCACCCCACCCAGCCTGGCGCCGACTTGGATGGCCATGGATATTAAGGGTGTATTCAATGTAAGCATGATCAGCGTTGTATTTGCCTTTCTTTTTGTACACATGTTCGACACCGCAGGTACACTGATGGGCGTCGCGCAACGGGCCGGCCTGGTGAATGCCGATGGCAAGATCGACAACCTGTCCCGCGCCTTGAAGGCTGACAGTGCTTCCAGCGTATTCGGCGCCATGGTCGGCGTTCCACCGGTTACCAGCTACGTGGAGAGTGCCGCAGGTGTGGCCGCTGGCGGTCGCACCGGGCTGACAGCGGTGACGGTAGGCATCCTGTTTGTGGCGGCGATGTTTTTCGCGCCGTTGGCCGGCATGATTCCGGCGTACGCCACGGCGGGTGCGTTGATTTATGTGGCAATGCTGATGATGGCAAGCATGGCCCATATCAATTGGGATGAAGCCACCGACAGCATTCCGGCAATCGTCACCGCGATCATGATGCCGCTGACGTTTTCGGTCGCCGACGGGATCGCCCTGGGGTTTATCACCTACGTGGCGCTCAAGGCGGGCACCGGCAAGTACCGCGAGATTTCTGTGAGCCTGTGGGTGCTGTGCGCAATTTTTATCGCCAAATTCATATTTCTATAAGGAGTAACGGATGAACCTGGAAACCTGGCTACTGTTCAGCGGCGCGGCATTGGTGGTGATTCTGATCCCCGGGCCGTTGTCACTGTTGATGATCAGCAACAGCCTCAATTATGGCTTGCGTCGGTCATACCCAGCGTTTCTGGGTGGGGTGTTTGCCTCTATCTGTTTGCTCAGCGCCTCGGCCCTCGGTTTAGGCGCGCTACTGCTGGCGTCGGAACAACTGTTCAGCGCCTTGAAAGTGCTTGGCGCGGCGTACCTGTTTTATCTGGCCTGGCAAAGCTGGCAGCAATCGCGGCAGCCGGCACACGCTGCTGAAGTCCCACCGGTAGCGAGCACACCGCGCTTTCGCGCCCTGTTTGGCCGTGCGTTTGTACTAGGCGCCAGCAACCCCAAGGACATTCTGTTTTTCGCCGCGTTCCTGCCGCAATTTCTCAGCAGCCAGCAAGCGTTCCTGCCGCAGTTGCTGATAATGATTGCGACGTGGACGCTACTCGATTTGCTCTGCAAGCTGGCCTACGGCCTGGGCGCGCACGGCGCCGCCCGCTACTTGCGCAGCGGCAAGGGCCAGAGTTGGTTCAACCGCATCAGCGCCGCCCTGTTCAGTGGGGCGGGCATTGTTTCGCTGATCAAGGTCAGGCTGCCAGTTTGACGAAGTAAACGGTGGCCGATACCCGCCCATTAACGGGCCACTGGATGCCGGCCAAAATACGCACCAAGCGTTGCTCACTCAGTGCGAGCTTGACCTCGGCCGACAACGCCGTGTTCATATAGACGGCGGATCGCCCCAGGAACCAATTATCCGTCAACCTGTTGCCCAAGGGGAGGCTGGCCTTTTCAATCCAGTGAAAAGTCAGGTAGTAGAGCATGCCGGGTGAACGGGGGTGTGTGGCGACGGCTTCCTGTACGGATTTGCCGCGTTTGACTTCGAGCTCCCGAACACTGAACCCTTGCTCCTGCAGCACGCTCTTGACGGCATCGCGCTGCGCGACACCGCGTTCAGCCGCCCGCCCTTTGCCTTCGCGCTGCAGCGGTTTTGCCAAGCGGCGCGGCGGCGTGAAATCAACACGCGTGAAGCCAGGGGCTGCGCCCTGATAGCCGACGAATGTAGTGCTTCGTCCTCGTTCAGTTGGCCGTAACATCCTCAGCAAATCGTCCGTCTGCCCCGGTTTTGCAGGTGCTGGCGGCAACCAGCCGTCCAGCGTTGCGCGCACATTGAGCATATGAGTCGCCGTCGCCGCCCTGGTTGTATCTGACAGCTCAATCATCCTCGCCACGGCAAATTCGCGACTTTTATGCGTCATGGACGGAAAGGCGTCCGCCACATACTCCGTGAGCGGCTTATCGAACAAGGGCGCATGCAGTTGCCACCCGCCCGTTGGCGTGCGAGACGCTGGAAGGGGTTGCTCAACCAGATGCGTGCTTGTCCAACGCTCGATATCGACGCGAGCCAACGAGACCGGGGGCTCATTCTTCGTAATAAACACGATACGGTTCAAAGGTGCTTGCCCACCCTGCGGCAGCAACCTGTAAAAACCGCTTGAGGGGTCTGTGAAGCTCGCATAGGCAGGGGCGACCCGGAGGGCATTGTAGGAAAACCCGTGTGCATCCAATGGCACAAAGAAAATGCCAGGTGCGGGGGAGTTTAATTGCGGACTGATCTGGATTTGCATACGCCAATCGAGCCAATGGAGGGCGGGTGTGGAGGACTGGAGGATCCTGTTTTCGGTAGCCGTGCGCACGACGGGTGGCCACCAGTCCGGCGCCGGCGATGCCCGTGAGGGCCATGGATCAAGCACGCCCGAACTCGTTCCAGCCGCCGGCAGAGGCGCGTCGGCGCCGAGTAACCACTCCCGGGACTCATGGATGTTGATGATCAGTTCGTCCTGTTCCGGCAGCTGCTTGTTTTTCAAGCGCAACGACGGCTCGTTCGCGCGCCGGTAAACCGGATAATGGTGAGTGCCGTCCACCACAAACAGCTCGCCATTTTTGACGTAGACACCTTCCCGCCCCGGCCCCTTCAACGCCACAGCGTCTTCGGGCACCGATTTGACTTTAAAACGCTCCAGTGCCGGAAGCTGCCTCACCGATGGGGTCGAGGGGACGGTAGGGGCCGGCTCCACACGCCAGCGATGCATCCGCCGCAAAGCCGGAGGCAGAGCAGACCGTGCAGCACCCGCCCCCGCTCTACCCGGGCCAGGTATGAAGGTCATGACCAGGCCGACCATGAAAAATTTTATCGTATCGGCGAGCACGCCTTTATCACGGGGGTCGCCAGAGCGTTGATAACGTTGCGCGGCGATGTGCAACTCATAGAGGTCACTGAACAGCCCGAGAATCGGAATAAAGACACTCAATACCATGCGTATTTTGGCGACGCTCTCATCGCGAAGACGGCGGGTTCGATATTTTTCCAGCGCCTTGTTGGAGTAACTGGCCGCCTGTGTCTGGCGCTGCAGCTCATGTACGTACCCGCGGTACAGCAACGCCTGGGCATCGCAGCCGGGGTTGGCGACGATTGCCAGCCAATCCTGCGGATCACTGGCAATCTGTTCGGACACCTGCTCCTCTATCTCGTCAAGCGACAGCGATGGCTCCCGATGCTTCACCCGAAGCGCGCGAGATAACCGCCAAATCCCTTTCACAAAGGCGTTACCGGTGGCCACATCGAGAATGCTGGTGGCCTCTGGTTCAAGCGTTGCCTGAAAGGCCCAGCCCGGCGCGACCTGCCGCGCCAGCGCCTTGGCGTTATCGGGCAATGCGCCCAGACGGTTCAACTCAGCTCGGGCCTTTTCAAGACCGCTGTACTCAGTGAGCACCAAAGCGTGCGGGGCCTGGGGCCAATAGACCACGCAAAGTCCGGAGCGCTTGTCTTCTACCACCACTATTCCGGTGACATAGCGATCATGTTGCATCGTATGTCCCACCACATGAATCCCATGCAGCCGTACTTCATGTTGGTTTTTCAACAGATCCTGCGGCGCACGTGCGGCCATTGCCGTGCTGAACACGCTCTGTGCTGTGGTGGACAACCCCTGTTGAACCGCGCAAAACAGATGATAATCAGCGCCCGTGCGCAACACGCGATTCAATAACTCGGGAATACGTCCTTCGCTGGGCGAGTGGTCGGGGCTGGCCGGTGGGTAAAAGGTGTTTTTTATCAACCCGTCGTAGTGACCGCCGATATCCAGCGAAGAGATCATTTGCCTCAGATGGTTAACATGAAAGCCTGGCCATGGCCTTCGCAGAATACAGGCACGGTTTAATTTGTACTGCGTCCAAGATGCCAGCGGATCAAGGTTTTGCAGCGCCACCTCCAACAGACTGAAGGCCCTGCATGCAGAAGACAGAGGCAATAGGGTTCGCGGGCCCTTCAGGAGGCAAGCCTCTTCATAATCACAATACGTGCCGTGAATATCGCCAGACATCGCGATAAAGGGCTCATCCACACCAATCTCCAAGGCGATCCCCTCGCGACGCAAGCGGGCGGTCAACGCTTGGCGGGCATAGGTGTGCAAGTCCGGCAGACGTTGCTCTTGCCGCGCTAAAAATGCCCAGACGCTGCTCATGTAAAGCGTCTGCAAGCGCCTGAAGGGTCTACGCTGCGCACGCGTTGCCCCCGTTAACCATGCCGGCAGTTTTTTCGCTTCAAGCGCAACCTTGCGCAGCAGCTCAATATTCGCCTGCGCGCGGCTCAGAGTACTGTTGACAGGAACCTGCAGGTGTTGCTTCAGCTCAATCAGCAGCAGCGCACGGCTCAACTGCGGATCCTTTACCTCGCTGAAAACACGGGTGATATCTTCACTGCTTTTGTGCAAACGGTCGTAGGCCCCCAGCAATTTCTTGAGCGTGGCCAGCGCGGGTTTACCTGGGATCTCTACATAGCGCACGCTCAGGGTTTCACGGGCGGCGTGTGCACGTAAGTCGCGACGCTTATCGCGCTCCACACAGCCCCACAGCACAGAGTCGTCCCGGCTGCTCAGGCTCGCCTTGAGACTGCGGGTTAACCGGTCCATCCCGGAAAAAGCCAACACCCCCCCCTCCACCCCAAAAGCGTACAGAACCACGGGAAGCTGGCGCGTCGGCCTCCTCAGCGCCGCTGCCGTGGTGACCACCCACAGGTTATGGAGCGAAAAGAAGGCGCCTAGGTCGTTGCCGATTGCGACTGACATCACCCTTGTTTGACTGCCGGGGCGCTTGCTTGCCAAAGGCTGCTCTATCACTTCAATCATCAAGTCCCGATGGGCCGTGCTGAGGAGTGCGAGTCGGTGTTGCAATTGAACCTCACAACGCAGAGCCTCGGCCTGGGCGTTCATGAACAGAGAAACACGCCTGGGAGTACCCGCTCCGCCGGGTCGCTCAGCCCAAAAAACCAGATCAAGCGACCGTTGCAGCACCTCCTTCATCAACGTCTTCAACGCCTGTGCATGCACCTCCAATTGACTCATCAGCGACCGGAGCTCTTGGTACGCGGGTGTCTCTGCGGCGGGATCATCCGGGGCCAACAGCGCGACCAGACCTTTTTCATAGCGTTTTAACTGATGCTTTTCGGTGAGTAACGCGAGGCCCGGTGCCATGCTCGCAAACACTATTTCTGCGTGTCGTCGCTGATGATCCCACTCAAGTAATGAGTCGCGGATGGGCCCCAGGCGAACGCCGCCGATCAACTGCTTTCTGGTGCGCTCCATGAACCTGAGAAAGGGCACTGCCTCCATCGGTTGAGACCGGGGGGGCTCTGCGGAGTAGACCTGCGCCAGATTAATCGTAAAGGCACAAGCGACTTCATTGGCCCATTGCCCCTCCAGCAACATCTGAGCGCCTTGCGTCAGTGCATCCCCCACAATCTTCGGACCACACGCGAATCCAGTTGTCGGCGACAGGCCAGCCGGTGGGCACAATCGATTGCGTCGATTCAACGGCATACACTGCCACAGCTGGTGAAAACGCTCTCTGTCCAGCTCCAGCAGGCCGCATTGAAGGTCGGTGAAGCTCGGATACTCGTAAAAATTGCGCACCACACCTGGAAGGTAAATTACGTGGAGGGCTCTAGCAGGCTCGCCCTCACGATAAATATGCAATGCTCCGGGGATCGCTTCAGCGGGCGCACCCGGCCACATCAATTGGCTCACGTGCACGTTGGCCCAAGGTTCACCCGCCCGCTGGCGTGCCTCAGCAGTCGGGGCATCGATGACGGCCTGGACCATCTGCATTGCCGCACTCGACAGTTCGTCCAATTGCCAGGTAATAAAGGCCCGGTCAGCGAACAGTCCCACGTGCAGCTCGATCCAGCGCTCACGCCGCGTCAGCCAGGAACCCATGGCCAGGGTATTCCAATAGGTTTCCTGCGCGTGGGCCAGCCGGTCAGTCAGCCGCATCTCGATAGCCCGTTGCACCACCTCCGACGGCGTATAGAGCAATCGACGATTCGGCTCGCCCTTGACGCTCAGTGCGGTGAAGGCGTTGACGTTGATTTCCACCGCCGGCTTCACCAGCACCAACAATGCCCGCTCGGTCAGCGTCTGGACCTTCTCGGGCAAGAGCGGCGGCTTGGGCTGGGTAAACAACAGCGTGTCCGGGTCAATCTCAAACGCCTTGTGCAGCTCGGCGCGAATGACCTTCAATACTGTGGGCGAACGTCCTATCAGGTGGGCAAGTGCCCGAGTCGACTCGACACACCGAAGGTCGGCAAGGGCAATCTTATTGACCAAGCGGCTGGGATGCGTACTGGCGTTTATTCGCCATCGCAGTGTGTTGCGCATGTCCTGCGATGCCGTTTGGGCGGCTATATCTGCATCATTGGTATCGAGGGGCGGGCTCATGGTGTTTTCTATCAATGAGAAAAAACCAGCCTAGATGGGGCGCATATTCAAAAGGCGCTAGATAGTTAAGCCCATCCAAGAATCGAAAAAAAGCCCGCAGTGTGGGCGGGCGAAAAACCAACGAAGAGCTTTGGGGGTGTGAAGCAAGGTGACGCTCAGCTACCGCGATAGGTGGAGTAGCTGTAAGGCGAAATCAGGAGGGGAACATGGTAATGATCCTGCTCGGCGCTGATGCCAAAGCGCAGCACCACTACATCCAGGAAGGCCGGCTCTGGCAGTTGCACACCACGCGCGCGGTAATAGTCGCCAGCGCTGAATTGCAGTTGGTACACGCCGCTGCGATAGTCATCACCTTGCAGCAGCGGCGCGTCGCAACGACCGTCGCTGTTGGTCAGGGCGGTGGCAACCCGTTCCAGCTGCGTGCCTTCGACGCGGTACAGTTCAACCTTGATCGCGCTGCCGGGGCAGCCGTGCGCGGCGTCCAATACGTGTGTGGTCAAGCGTCCCATGGCGTCTTTGCGCCTCCCGTAGACAGTAAGAAGAGTGATCCGCACTTTTTCGGGGCAGCGAAAAAGTCGGCGATGGCTGATTAAGACACTTTCTAAAAAAATTGTACACAATAAATTTAACAAATATCCCAACCCCTGTAGGAGCCGGCGTGCCGACGCCAGTGTCTGGCCTGATACGCCGATGGGAACCCCTCGCTGGCAAGCCAGCTCCTACAGGTGGGCGTCTGGCAAAAAGATTTTGCGGTTTAGCTGACCAGTCAGGCAGGTTTCTTGCAATAGCCTATTCATGTGCCGTTTAGAAAAAATGCAGAAATGCAGGCTTACAAAGTCGGCGATAAGTTGTATACAATTACTCATCGCTACTACGACGAACAAGAAGGAAGACTGCAGTGAGCGCTGACTACCCACGCGACCTGATCGGTTACGGCAGTAACCCTCCTCACCCCCACTGGCCGGGCAAGGCGCGCATTGCGCTGTCTTTCGTACTCAACTACGAAGAAGGCGGCGAGCGCAATATCCTCCACGGCGACAAAGAGTCCGAAGCCTTCCTGTCGGAAATGGTCTCGGCCCAGCCGCTGCAGGGCGAGCGCAACATGAGCATGGAGTCGCTGTACGAATACGGCAGCCGTGCCGGCGTGTGGCGTATCCTCAAACTGTTCAAAGAATTCGATATCCCGCTGACCATCTTCGCCGTGGCCATGGCCGCCCAGCGCCACCCGGATGTGATCCGCGCGATGGTCGCCGCCGGCCACGAGATCTGCAGCCACGGCTACCGCTGGATCGACTACCAATACATGGACGAGGCCCAGGAGCGCGAGCACATGCTCGAAGCCATCCGCATCCTCACCGAACTGACCGGCGAACGACCGCTGGGCTGGTACACCGGGCGCACCGGCCCCAATACGCGGCGGCTGGTGATGGAGGAAGGTGGCTTTCTCTACGACTGCGACACCTACGACGATGACCTGCCCTACTGGGAACCCAATAACCCCACCGGCAAGCCGCACCTGGTGATCCCCTACACCCTGGACACCAACGACATGCGCTTTACCCAGGTGCAGGGTTTCAACAAGGGTGATGACTTTTTCGAGTACCTCAAGGACGCGTTCGACGTGCTCTACGCCGAAGGCGCCGAGGCGCCGAAAATGCTTTCCATCGGCCTGCATTGCCGCCTGATCGGCCGCCCGGCGCGCCTGGCGTCGTTGAAGCGTTTTATCGAATACGCAAAAGGTCATGAACAGGTGTGGTTCACCCGCCGCGTCGACATCGCCCGTCACTGGCACGAAACCCACCCGTACACGGGAGCCGCGAAATGACTGCGTTCCACACCTTGAAACCCTCGACCCTGAGCCGCGATGCATTCGTCGCAGCCTTCGCCGACATCTACGAACATTCGCCATGGGTGGCCGAAAAGGCCTTCGACCTGGGCCAGGACACTTCGATCGACCAGATCGAAACCCTGCACCAGCGCATGAGCGACATCCTGTTGAGCGCCGATCATGCCAGCCAGCTTATGCTGGTAGTCGCTCACCCGGACCTGGCCGGCAAAGCCGCCGTCCAGGGGCAACTCACCGAAGCCAGCACCAATGAACAGGCTGGCGCCGGTATTCACCAATGCACGGCCGAAGAGTTCTCGCGCTTCACCGAGCTGAACGATGCCTACAAGGCCAAGTTCAAGTTTCCCTTCATCATGGCGGTAAAAGGCAGCAACCGGCACCAGATCCTCGCCGCGTTCGAAACGCGCATCCACAACTCGGTGGACACTGAGTTCAAGTGCGCCCTGGACGAGATCAACAAGATCGCGTTGTTCCGCTTACTGACCCTCTAAACGACCATCCCCAGCCACTTTATCTAAGGCAGACAAGAAGAATGAAAGCTTACGCCGTACCTTTCGAAAAGTTCGTCAACCTGGCCGACGCCCGCCTGGGCACCAAGATCATCTCCGTCACCGATGACTGGTTCGCCGACGCCAACCGCCTGTTCCAGCCGACCCCGGCCGTGTGGAAGGAGGGCGTTTTCGATGACAACGGCAAGTGGATGGACGGCTGGGAGTCGCGCCGCAAGCGCTTCGAAGGCTACGACAGCGCGGTGATCCGCCTGGGCGTGCCGGGTTCGATCAAGGGCGTGGACATCGACACTTCATTCTTCACCGGCAACTACCCGCCGTCGGCGTCCCTGGAAGCCTGCTTCCTGGCCTCGGGCGAGCCTGACGAAAACACCCAGTGGGTGGAAGTGCTGTCGGCCGTCGAGCTGCAGGGCAACAGCCACCACTACCACGAGATCAACAACGACCAGGCATTCAGCCACCTGCGCTTCAACATCTACCCGGATGGCGGCGTGGCGCGTCTGCGTGTGTACGGCGTGCCGTTCCGCGACTGGTCTTCGGTGGGCGACAACGAACAGGTCGACCTGGCTGCTGCCTTGAATGGTGGCCGCGCGCTGGCGTGCTCCGACGAGCACTTCGGCCGCATGAGCAACATCCTCAACCCGGGCCGTGGCATCAACATGGGCGACGGCTGGGAAACCGCACGTCGTCGCACGCCAGGCAATGACTGGGTGATTGTCGCCCTGGGCCACCCAGGCGAGATCGAGAAGATCATCGTCGACACCCTGCACTTCAAGGGCAACTACCCGGACACCTGCTCGATCCAGGGCGCGTTCGTGAAGGGCGGCACCGACAGCCAGATCGAAACCCAATCGCTGTTCTGGCGCGAACTGCTGCCGGCGCAGAAGCTGGAAATGCACGCTGAACACACGTTTGCCGAGCAGATCAAGGCGCTGGGCCCGATTACCCACATCCGCCTGAATGTGTTCCCGGATGGTGGCGTGAGCCGCCTGCGCGTATTGGGCAAGGTAGCTAAGTAAGCGGTGAACCCATCGCAGGCAAGCCCGCTCCCACAGGGGAATGCATTCCCAGTGTGGGAGCGGGCTTGCCCGCGATGACAATAGATCAAACAACACAGTATTCGGATAAGAAGACAGCCATGCGCACACTGATGATCGAACCCCTGACCAAAGAAGCCTTCGCCCCTTTCGGAGACGTTATCGAAACCGACGGCAGCGATCACTTCATGATCAACAACGGGTCGACCATGCGCTTCCACAAACTGGCAACGGTGGAAACCGCCAAGCCAGAGGACAACGCCATCATCAGCATCTTCCGCGCCGACGCGCAGGACATGCCGCTGACCGTGTGCATGCTGGAACGACACCCGCTGGGCAGCCAGGCTTTCATTCCGCTGCTCGGCAACCCCTTTCTGATCGTGGTCGCGCCACTTGGCGATGTACCTGTATCGGGCTTGGTCCGCGCCTTCGTCACCAACGGCAGGCAGGGCATTAATTACCATCGCGGCGTCTGGCACCACCCGGTGCTGACGATCGAAAAGCGGGATGACTTCCTGGTGGTTGATCGCAGTGGCACAGGCAATAACTGCGATGAGCATTTTTTCAAAGAGGATGAGCGGTTGATCCTCGCCCCCCACCAATAAGAGAAGGTCTGATCACCCGACAACAAGGGTGACAGGCGAGAGGTAAAGACTGTGGAAGCACATTTGATGGAATGGCTGAACCTGAGCGTGCGCTGGGTTCACATGATCACGGGCGTCGCGTGGATCGGCGCTTCTTTCTACTTCGTCTGGCTGGAAAACAACCTCAATCGCGTCAACCCCAAGAGCGGCCTGGCCGGTGACTTGTGGGCGATCCACGGTGGCGGTATCTACCACCTGGAAAAATACAAACTGGCCCCTCCGACCATGCCGGACAACCTGCACTGGTTCAAATGGGAAGCCTATTTCACCTGGATGTCCGGCATCGCGCTGCTGTGCGTAGTGTTTTACTGGAACCCCACGTTGTACCTGCTGGCCCCCGGCAGCAGCCTCAGTGGTCCGGAAGGCGTATTGCTGGGCATTGGCTCATTGTTCGCCGGCTGGTTCATCTACTCCTTCCTCTGCGATTCGGCCCTGGGCAAGCGCCCTGCCCTGCTCGGTTTCATCCTGTTCGTGCTGTTGATTGCCGCCGCGTACGGCTTCAGCAAAGTGTTCAGTGGCCGTGGCGCCTACCTGCACGTGGGTGCAGTGATCGGCACCATCATGGTGGGCAACGTGTTCCGCATCATCATGCCGGCGCAACGTGCACTGGTCGCGGCGATCGCCGAGAACCGCACACCAGACCCGGCGCTGCCGGCCAAAGGCCTGCTGCGTTCACGGCACAACAACTACTTCACCTTGCCGGTGCTGTTCATCATGATCAGCAACCACTTCCCGAGCACCTACGGCAGCCAATACAACTGGCTGATCCTGGCCGGTATCGCGGTGGCGGCGGTGTTGGTGCGGCACTACTTCAACACCCGGCATAACAGCCAGAAGTATGCGTGGACGTTGCCGGTAGGCGCGCTGGCGATGATTTGCCTGGCGTATGTGACCGGGCCAAAACCGGTATCGACTTCGCCAGAAGTGGCCAAGGCACCCGCGGCAATCGAGTATCAGCCACTGCCGGAAACCGCAGTGGGTGGTGGCCTGAAACCTGCTGCACCTGCCGCACCGGCTGCTCCGGCGGCCGAACCGGCACCGGCCCAGGCCACCACCGATTTCGGCCAGGTCCACAGCGTGATCGAACAGCGTTGCACCGTGTGCCATTCGGCCAAGCCCACCAGCCCACTGTTCAGCACCGCGCCGGCTGGGGTGATGTTTGACACCCCGGCACAGATCCAGCAGCAGGCCGCGCGTATTCAAGCGCAGGCCGTAGCGAGCCAGATCATGCCGTTGGGCAACATCACCCAGATGACCCAGCAGGAACGGGACTTGATTGGCACTTGGATCAATCAGGGGGCCCGTACCAACTGACAGCCTGATGCAAATCCAATGGTGGGAGCGGGCTTGCTCGCGAGTGCGAGGGTTCAGTCACTTATGTTTTGAATGACACTCCGCTTTCGCGAGCAAGCCCGCTCCCACAGGGGCTTTGCAGCGTTTTCAAGCGCAAGTTCCACCCGGCAATTGAATGCCAAACAACACAACAATAAAAAGATCCGAGGTGTTGCATGACCGAGTTAGCCGAACCGCAGATTCCTGCCGCGCCCGCCATGGTGCGGCTGCCCCTCTTGCAACTGATTCTGGTAGGCCTGCAACACGTCTTGCTGATGTACGGCGGCGCCGTCGCCGTGCCCCTGATCATTGGCCAGGCCGCCGGTTTGAGCCGTGAAGAAATCGCTTTTCTGATTAACGCCGACCTGCTGGTGGCCGGGATCGCCACCATGGTGCAGTCGTTTGGCATCGGCCCGGTGGGCATTCGCATGCCGGTGATGATGGGCGCCAGTTTTGCCGCCGTCGGCAGCATGGTCGCCATGGCCGGCATGCCCGGCATCGGCTTGCAGGGGATCTTCGGCGCAACCATCGCCGCCGGGTTCTTCGGCATGCTGATCGCGCCGTTCATGTCCAAGGTCGTGCGCTTTTTCCCACCACTGGTGACCGGCACGGTGATCACCGCGATCGGCCTGTCGCTGTTTCCGGTGGCCGTGAACTGGGCCGGGGGCGGCAGTGCCGCCGCCACATTTGGCTCGCCGATCTACCTGGCGATTGCCGCACTGGTACTGGCCACCATCCTGCTGATCAACCGCTTCATGCGCGGCTTTTGGGTGAACATCTCGGTGCTGATCGGCATGGGCCTGGGCTACGCCTTGTGCGGTGCGCTCGGCATGGTCGACCTCAGCGGCCTGGCGATGGCGCCGTGGGTACAGGTGGTGACGCCGTTGCACTTCGGCATGCCCAAGTTCGAGTTGGCGCCGATCCTGTCGATGTGCCTGGTGGTGGTGATCATCTTTGTCGAATCCACCGGGATGTTTCTCGCGCTGGGCAAGATCACTGGCCAGGATGTCACGCCGAAGATGCTGCGCCGTGGCCTGTTGTGTGATGCCGGCGCGTCATTCTTTGCCGGCTTCTTCAACACCTTTACCCACTCTTCGTTTGCCCAGAACATCGGCCTGGTGCAGATGACCGGCGTGCGTTGCCGTTCGGTGACGATCATGGCCGGGGTCTTCCTGATTGTGCTGAGCCTGTTGCCCAAGGCCGCCTACCTCGTGGCATCGATTCCACCGGCGGTGCTGGGCGGCGCGGCCATCGCCATGTTCGGCATGGTGGCGGCGACCGGAATCAAGATCCTGCAGGAAGCCGACATCGCCGACCGTCGCAACCAGTTGCTGGTGGCGGTGAGTATCGGCATGGGCCTGATCCCCGTGGTGCGCCCGGAGTTCTTCGCGCAGCTACCGCTGTGGATGAGCCCGATTACCCACAGTGGTATCGCCATGGCCACGCTCAGCGCGTTGTCGCTGAATATCCTGTTCAACATTCTCGGTGGCGCTGAACGCCCTGAAGTCGCTCATACGCATTGATTCCCCCTGTTACTAAAAAGCAAAGAATAAAAACAATAACGAAACAGGGAACACAAGCATGCACACCCTTCACCTGGGGCCGGCCACAAGCCGTGCCCCATTCTCGCCCCACGCGCTCTGTTACAGCGCACTTGAGCCACGGCCTGGGAGCCAGTATTCTCCGCGCCCGCTCGAATCGACTCAAAAAAAAACAGCAAATGTAAAAGCTGACTGCAAGGCCAACTTATCCCGGCCTCATGTCTGCGGCCAAAGTGCGCAAACGTCCTCTGAATTCGACTGCATCCCATGCAGCCGACGGGGATTTTTTGGCTTTTTAAACACCTTGGCGCAGCTCTTGCTAAAAGCACTAAAGCTGACCGAACAGACGATTTTTGCAGCGAACCAAAAGGCGCCACACCAGAGCGTCTGCGTAGAAGAAAAACCATAAAACTTTAACTCGGGAGCAACCGAATGAAACCTATGTTCAAAGGCCTGATGCTGGCGGGATCCCTGCTGGCCGGTGGCCAAGCCGTGGCCGGTGACCTGTTGCAGTGGCAGAACAACAGCCTGACTTACTTGTGGGGCAAGAGCTTTACCGTCAACCCGCAGATCCAGCAAACCGTCACGTTCGAACATGCCGATGCCTGGAAGTACGGCGACAACTTCTTCTTCCTCGACCGCATCTTTTATAACGGCAAGGAAGACGGCAATGTGGGCCCGAATACTTACTACGGCGAGTTCAGCCCACGTTTGTCGTTCGGCAAGATTCTGGACAAGGACCTGTCATTCGGCCCTATCAAGGATGTATTGCTGGCACTCACTTACGAGTTCGGCGAAGGCGATAACGAGTCGTACCTGGTGGGCCCTGGTTTTGACTTGAACATCCCCGGTTTCGATTACTTCCAGTTGAACTTCTACCAGCGCCAGACCGAAGGCAATCGCCCGGGTGACGGTGTTTGGCAGATCACCCCGGTGTGGTCGTACACAATCCCGGTGGGCAACTCGAATATCCTGATCGACGGCTTTATGGACTGGGTAGTCGACAATGATACGAACGCCCGTGGTACTTACCACGCCAACCTGCACTTCAACCCACAAGTTAAATACGACCTGGGCAAAGCGCTGCATTGGGGCGACAAGCAGTTGTATGTGGGTTTTGAATACGACTACTGGAAGAACAAGTACGGGATTGAAGATTCGGGTGCATTCAAGACCAACCAGGACACGGCGAGTTTCCTGGTCAAGTACCACTTCTGACCCTGGCTGAGTTCCATGCCCCTCCCCCTGTAGGAGCCCGGCTTGCCGGGCGCCTACAGGTTCGGCGTGAGGCCTAGGAACCGCGACAACTCTTCACGCTTGGCCAACGCATCGCGCCGCCCCAACTCAATCAATTCGCTGCAATACCCCGCCTCGAACAGCAAGTAACTCAACACCCCTGCCCCGCTGGTCTTGGTCGCTCCCGGCCCGCGTAAAAACATACGCAATGCCGCCGGCAATTCCTGCCGATGCCGCGCCGCGATTTCATCGATGGGTTGGCTCGGTGCAATCACCAGCACCTCCACCGCCGCCACGCCAGGCGCGGCATGGCTGTACTGATTCAAGCGTTCCAGCAATTCGATGTCGCTTTCCAGGCTGTCAATGAACGTGCTGTTGAGCATGTGCCCGCCGATCTGCGCCAGGGTCGGCTCCTGGCCGGTGTAGGTGCGTTGCGTCGCCGGTTCATTGCCGCGCGGGTTGCCACTGACGCCGACCACCAGCACGCGGCTGGCGCCCAGGTGCAACGCCGGGCTGATCGGTGCCGATTGCCGCACGGCGCCATCGCCAAAATACTCCTGGTCGAGCTTCACCGGGGCGAACAGTAAGGGAATCGCCGAACTGGCCAGCAGGTGCTCAACCGTCAGTTGGGTCGGCACGCCGATGCGGCGGTGGCGTAACCAGGCGTCGATGGTGCCGCCGCCCTGGTAGAAAGTTACCGCTTGCCCGGACTCGTAACCGAAGGCCGTCACCGCAACGGCGTGCAGGTGCTTGTGGCGGATAGCCTCGTCGATGCCCTCAAGGTTCAAGCGCTCTTGCAACAATTCGCGCAACGGCGAGCTGTTCAGCAGTGCCACCGGCACTTGGGCACCAATGCCCAGCAGGCTGTGGATGAAAAAGCGGCCCGCCTGACGAATCACCCCCGGCCAATCGCTGCGCAGCACCAGATGGCTGCGAAAGCCCTGCCAGAACGCGGTCAGGCGTTGGATGGCGGCGGTGAAGTCCATGGCACCACTGGCCAGGGTTACTGCGTTGATCGCGCCGGCCGAGGTGCCGACGATCACCGGGAAAGGGTTCGGCGACCCTGGCGGCAACAACTCGGCAATGGCCGCCAATACCCCTACCTGATACGCCGCTCGCGCCCCACCGCCGGAAAGAATCAAGCCAGTAACCGGTTCAGCTGGGCGCATTGCGTCACTCCATGTGGGCCATCAAGGGAAGGTTCGGTCTTGTCAGCGGCGTTTTTCGTACAGCTTGGCTTCACCTGGCGGCCGGCTCTTGAAGCGGCGATGGGTCCACAGGTATTGCTCGGGGCATTCACGTACCGAGGCTTCGACCCACTGGTTGATGCGCAGGCAGTCGACTTCATCGCTCTCGCCGGGGAAGTCGGTCAACGGCGGGTGGATCACCAGGCGGTAGCCGCTGCCGTCGGCCAGGCGCTCCTGGGTGAACGGCACCACCAGCGCCTTGCCCAGGCGGGCGAACTTGCTGGTGGCGGTCACGGTGGCGGCCTGGATGCCGAACAGCGGCACGAAGATGCTTTGCTTGGCGCCGTAATCCTGGTCCGGTGCGTACCAGATGGCGCGGCCGGCGCGCAGCAGCTTGAGCATGCCACGCACGTCTTCGCGCTCCACGGCCAGGGAATCGAGGTTATGACGCTCGCGGCCACGGCGCTGGATATAGTCGAACAACGGGTTGCCGTGCTCGCGGTACATACCATCAATGGTGTGCTTCTGCCCCAGCAGCGCTGCGCCGATTTCCAGGGTGGTGAAGTGCAGGGCCATGAGGATCACGCCCTTGCCATCCAGCTGGGCCTGCTTGAGGTGTTCCAGGCCTTCGACGTGGGCCAGGCGCGCCAGGCGCTGGCGCGACCACCACCAGCTCATGGCCATTTCAAAGAACGCGATGCCGGTGGAGGCAAAGTTTTCCTTGAGCAAATGTTTACGCTCTTTGGCGGATTTTTCCGGGAAGCACAGTTCCAGGTTGCGTGCAGCGATGCGGCGACGTTCGCCGGCCACGCGGTACATACCCGCACCCAGCAGGCGACCAATCGCCAGCAGCGCACGGTACGGCAGTTGGGTGACCAGCCACAGCAGGCCGAGTCCCAGCCATAACAGCCAAAAACGCGGGTGAAAAAATACAGCTCGAAAACGCGGGCGATCCATTACAGATTCCGGTAAAGACAAGGGCCGCGCATTCTACAACGGTTCGACTCGGCTTGCGGCCCGTGAGTGTTCTCGTTATAAGTCTCGACACTTTTCGTGACAAGCCGCTTTTGCCGACCATGAGCCAAACCGAACCGCTAGACCAAGATCCCGTGTTCCAGCTGAAAGGCAGCATGCTCGCCATCACCGTGCTGGAACTCGCCCGTAATGACCTCGAGGCCCTGGACCGCCAGCTGGCCGCCAAGGTCGCCCTGGCGCCGAATTTCTTCAACAATGCCCCGCTGGTGCTGGCCCTGGACAAACTGCCCGCCGGCCAGGGCAGCATCGATCTGCCTGGCCTGATGCGTGTGTGTCGCTCCCATGGGCTGCGCACCCTCGCGATTCGCGCCAGCCGTATCGAGGACATTGCCGCCGCCATCGCCATTGAACTGCCAGTACTGCCACCGTCCGGCGCGCGCGAGCGTCCGCTTGAACCATTGGTCGGTGAAGAGAAGAAAAAACCGGAAAAACCACCCGAGCCTGCGATCAAGCCTACAAAGATCATCACCTCGCCCGTACGCGGCGGGCAGCAAATTTACGCCCAGGGTGGCGACCTTGTGGTGATCTCCTCGGTCAGTCCGGGGGCGGAACTTCTGGCCGATGGCAACATCCATGTATACGGCCCGATGCGCGGACGTGCCCTCGCCGGCATCAAGGGAGATACCAAGGCCCGTATTTTTTGCCAGCAGTTGACCGCTGAGCTAGTGTCCATCGCAGGCCAGTACAAGGTTTCAGAAGATTTGCGCCGTGATCCGCTGTGGGGGGCTTCGGTGCAGGTCAACCTGTCGGGCGATGTGTTGAACATCATCCGTCTTTAACGGATACTGCCGCATTTTCCAAGCATCTCTAGACTCTGATAGCACAGCGAAACCGGCAAGACTTGCGTAGGAATAATCGGAAGTGGCATTTCCCCTAGGGAAACCCCATCTTTTTCCTACAAAGGCTGTCCGCCTGCAGCGAGTTCCAAGAGATGTTTTTCAGGGACCGAAATGTCCTTTTTCCTTAGGGGTGAAACACCTTGGCCAAGATTCTCGTGGTTACATCCGGCAAGGGTGGTGTGGGTAAGACCACCACCAGCGCCGCTATCGGTACCGGTCTCGCTCTGCGCGGCCACAAGACAGTTATCGTCGACTTCGACGTCGGCTTGCGTAACCTCGACCTGATCATGGGCTGCGAGCGCCGCGTGGTGTATGACTTCGTCAACGTGGTCAACGGTGAAGCCAACCTGCAACAGGCCCTGATCAAGGACAAGCGCCTTGAGAACCTGTACGTGCTGGCCGCGAGCCAGACCCGTGACAAAGACGCGCTGACCAAAGAAGGCGTAGGCAAAGTCCTCGCCGAGCTGAAGGAAACCTTCGAATACGTGGTCTGCGACTCGCCGGCCGGTATCGAGACCGGTGCTCACCTGGCGATGTACTTCGCCGATGAAGCCATCGTGGTCACCAACCCGGAAGTGTCCTCCGTACGTGACTCGGACCGCATGCTCGGCCTGCTGGCCAGCAAATCCAAGCGCGCCGAGGAAGGCCAGGACCCGATCAAGGAGCACCTGCTGCTCACCCGCTACAACCCTGAGCGCGTCAGCAACGGCGAAATGCTGGGCGTTGAAGACGTGAAGGAAATCCTCGCCGTGACCCTGCTGGGTGTGATCCCGGAATCCCAGGCCGTCCTGAAGGCTTCCAACCAGGGTGTTCCAGTGATTCTTGACGACCAGAGCGACGCCGGCCAGGCGTACAGCGATGCCGTTGATCGCTTGCTGGGCAAGACCGTGGAACATCGCTTCCTCGATGTTAAGAAGAAGGGATTCTTCGAGCGTATCTTTGGAGGCAACTAAACAATGAAATTTCTCGACTTCTTTCGCGCCAACAAAAAGCCAAGTACCGCGTCGGTAGCGAAAGAGCGTCTACAGATCATCGTGGCGCACGAACGCGGCCAACGCAGCACGCCGGACTACCTGCCAGCCTTGCAGAAGGAACTGGTCGAGGTGATCCGCAAGTACGTCAATATCGGCAACGATGACGTGCATGTCGCCCTGGAAAATGACGGCAGCTGCTCGATTCTGGAACTCAATATCACCCTGCCTGATCGTTGATCGAAAAGGCGGCTGCCACGGCGGCTCGTTCACCCTGACCTGTTTTACGGGCCGGGTGGGCGAGCCGCCGTTGGCGTTTGTTACGAGGCTGTTTAATGCCGTTGTCCACTATCCATATCCTCTATCAGGACGACGCTGTCCTGGTGGTGAACAAGCCCACCCTGCTGCTCTCGGTGCCTGGCCGCGCCGATGACAACAAGGATTGCCTGATCACCCGCCTGCAGGAAAACGGCTACCCCGAAGCCCGCATCGTCCATCGCCTGGACTGGGAAACCTCTGGGATCATCCTGCTGGCCCGGGACGCCGATACTCACCGCGAACTGTCCCGCCAGTTTCACGACCGTGAAACCGAAAAGGCTTACACCGCCCTGGCCTGGGGCCAACCGGAACTGGACAGCGGCAGCATCGACCTGCCCCTGCGCTACGACCCGCCGACCAAGCCTCGCCATGTGGTCGACCATGAATTCGGCAAGCATGCGCTGACCTTCTGGAAGGTGTTGGAACGGTGTGGCGACTGGTGCCGCGTCGAGCTGACGCCGATCACCGGGCGCTCGCATCAGTTGCGCGTGCACATGCTCTCCATCGGCCACCCGCTGTTGGGTGATGGCCTGTATGCCCATGAGCAGGCCCTGGCCGCCTGGCCGCGCCTGTGCCTGCACGCCAGCATGCTGAGCTTCACCCACCCGCAAAGTGGCGAGCGTTTGCGCTTCGAGTGCCCCGCCCCTTTTTAAAGCTGCGAACGCAGTACATTGTGGGAGCTGGCTTGCCTGCGATAGCGGTCTATCTGTGCCAAATGCATTGACTGACACACCGCTATCGCAGGCAAGCCAGCTCCCACAGTAGTTTTGTGTGTTGCTCAAGAAGGTAGCTTCACGCCAAATCGCGAGCCAATACGGTAAACTCCGCGCATTGCTGTCTGGAGCTATTTATGCGCGAAGCGTTGAATCAAGGCCTGATCGACTTCCTCAAGGCCTCCCCTACTCCTTTTCATGCCACTGCTGCCCTGGCCCAGCGCCTGGAAGCGGCCGGCTACCAGCGTCTCGACGAGCGCGAAACCTGGACCACCGAGGCCAACGGGCGCTATTACGTCACCCGTAACGATTCCTCGATCATCGCCTTCAAGCTCGGCCGTCATTCGCCGCTGCAAGGCGGTATCCGCCTGGTCGGCGCCCACACCGACAGCCCGTGCCTGCGGGTCAAGCCCCAGCCTGAACTGCAACGCCAGGGCTTCTGGCAGTTGGGCGTGGAAGTCTACGGCGGCGCGCTGCTGGCGCCGTGGTTCGACCGCGACCTGTCCCTGGCCGGCCGCGTCACTTTCCGCCGCGATGGCAAGGTCGAAAGCCAGCTGATCGATTTCAAGCTGCCGATTGCCATTATCCCCAACCTGGCCATTCACCTGAACCGTGAAGCCAACCAGGGTTGGGCGATCAATGCCCAGACCGAGCTGCCGCCGATCCTCGCGCAATTTGCCGGTGACGAGCGCGTGGACTTCCGCGCCGTGCTCACCGAGCAGCTTGCACGGGAACATGGCTTGAACGCCGATGTGGTGCTCGACTACGAGCTGAGCTTCTACGACACGCAAAGCGCTGCGGTCATCGGCCTGAACGGCGACTTCATCGCCGGCGCACGCCTGGATAACCTGCTGTCGTGCTACGCGGGCCTGCAAGCCTTGCTCACCAGCGACAGCGAAGAAACCTGCGTACTGGTGTGCAACGACCACGAAGAAGTCGGCTCCTGCTCGGCGTGCGGTGCCGATGGCCCGATGCTGGAACAGACCCTGCGCCGCCTGCTGCCGGAAGGTGATGAATTCGTACGCACCATTCAGAAATCCCTGTTGGTATCGGCCGACAACGCCCACGGCGTGCACCCGAACTACGCCGAGAAGCACGACGCCAACCACGGTCCCAAGCTCAATGCCGGCCCGGTGATCAAGGTCAACAGCAATCAGCGCTACGCTACCAACAGCGAAACCGCCGGGTTCTTCCGCCACCTGTGCATGGCTCAGGAAGTGCCGGTGCAGAGCTTCGTGGTGCGCAGCGACATGGGTTGCGGCTCCACCATCGGCCCGATCACCGCCAGCCACCTGGGCGTGCGCACCGTGGACATCGGCCTGCCGACGTTTGCCATGCACTCCATTCGCGAACTGTGCGGCAGCCATGACCTGGCGCATCTGGTCAAGGTGTTGGGTGCGTTTTATGCAAGCCACGACCTGCCCTGATAATTAGGGCTGACTCGGTCAAAAATGTGGGAGCGGGCTTGCTCGCGAATGCAGAGTGTCAGTCAAAGATGTTGTGACTGATCCACCGCATTCGCGAGCAAGCCCGCTCCCACATTAGTTCTGCGTACACCTGATCTGCATCACCTGCATTTTCCGCAATCCGACCTAGACTTGTCAGTATTCCCACTCCGACAAGGCCGTCGCACCATGATCTCCATGTCCTCCTTCCACGCCATGCTTATCCCGATCATGATCGGCATGATCCTGTTGGCGGTAGGCTTCAACTTCCGTGACAAGCCCCTCGGCGTATTCGGCATGTGGATCGGCATGCTGCTGATCCTGGGCACCGTGGTGTACAAGATCCTCGCCAAACTGGCCGAATGACGATTGCACTCGTACACTCGGTCAATTCGTCGTTTCCAAGGTTGACCGCCTCGTGCTTTCCCGTCTGTTTGCCCTGCCCTGCTATTGCCTGATTGCCCTGCTCACCCTGCTGCCGCTCGCGCCTGCCCAAGCCGTGAGCTTGCCTGGCTTGCTGGGCAGTACCAATAAGACCCAACCCCAGGCCGAAGTGCCGCTCGGGCAGTCGTTGGACGAGGTGATCAAAACCCTGGAGAACGACCAGCAGCGTACCCAGTTGCTCACTGACCTGAAAAAACTGCGCGCCGCCACACAAAAAGCCCAGCCTGCCGCCGAGCAGGGGGTACTGGGGCTGATCGGCAGTACGCTGTCCGGTTTTGAGCATCAGTTCTCCGGCGCCGACAGCCCGTTGGGGCGCTGGTCCAACGAGGTCGACCTGGCCAAGGAAGAACTCAGCGCGCTGATGCTGCCGGCCAACGAATGGCTGCCGATCATTTTCGGGTTTGCCCTGATCCTGGCGGTCTGGAGCCTGCTCGCCGCCGCGCTGATCTGGCTCAGCCACCGCGTTCGCGAACGCTTCGGCCTGCCCGAAGAACTGCCGCAACACCCGCGCACCTGGGACATGGTGCGCTTTGCCCTGCGCAAACTCGGCCCGTGGCTGATCGCCCTGGTGATCACGGTCTACCTGAGCTATGCGCTGCCCTCGTCCCTGGGCAAATCCCTGGCGATGGTCCTGGCCTACGCGCTGGTGGTGGGCACCTGTTTTTCGGCCATCTGCGTGATTGCCTTCTCCGTGCTCGACGGTCCCCATCGTCATCGCGCGTTGTATATCCTGCGCCACCAGGCCTTCCGCCCACTCTGGTGGATCGGCAGCTTTGCCGCCTTCGGTGAAGCCTTGAGCGACCCGCGCTTGGTTCAGGCCCTGGGCCAGCACTTGTCCCATACGGCTGCAACGGTCGCCAATGTAATGGCGGCGCTGTCCACCGGCGTATTCATCCTGCGTTTCCGCCGGCCCATCGCCCACCTGATCCGCAACCAGCCACTGTCGCGCCGCCTGACGCGCCGCGCCCTCAGTGACACCATCGAAATCATCGGCTCCTTCTGGTACATCCCGGCGTTGTTGCTGGTGGGCATCTCGCTGTTCGCCACCTTTGTCTCTGCCGGCGATACCAGCACCGCCTTGCGCCAGTCCCTGCTGTGCACCGTGTTGCTGGTGCTGTGCATGGTGATCAACGGATTGGTGCGTCGCCACGCCCTCAAGCCGCAACGCGGGCACAAACGCCATGCGCTGTACTCCGAGCGCCTGAAAAGCTTCGTCTACACCCTGGCCCACCTGGTGGTATGGCTGGTGTTTATCGAATTAGGCCTGCGCGTGTGGGGCCTGTCGCTGATCCGTTTTACCGAAGGCGACGGCCATGAAATCAGCGTCAAGCTGTTCGGCCTCGGCGGCACGCTGCTGTTCGCCTGGCTGATCTGGATCCTCAGTGACACCGCGATCCATCACGCCCTCACCCGTTCGCGCAAAGGCCTGGCCAATGCGCGGGCGCAAACCATGATGCCGTTGATCCGCAACGTGTTGTTCGTGACCATCTTTATCATCGCCGCGATTGTCGCCCTGGCGAACATGGGCATGAACGTCACGCCGCTGCTGGCGGGTGCCGGTGTGATCGGCCTGGCCATCGGCTTTGGTGCGCAATCGCTGGTGGCAGACTTGATCACCGGCCTGTTCATCATCATCGAAGACTCCCTGGCCATCGATGACTACGTGGATGTCGGCGGCCACCTGGGGACGGTGGAAGGCCTGACCATCCGCACCGTGCGCTTGCGCGACATCGACGGCATCGTGCACACCATTCCGTTCAGCGAGATCAAGAGCATCAAGAACTACTCACGGGAGTTCGGCTACGCGATCTTCCGGGTGGCGATTCCCTACAACATGGAAATCGACGACGCCATCAAGCTGATGCGCGATGTCGGCCAGAAAATGCGCAACGACCCTCTGCAACGTCGCAATATCTGGTCGCCACTGGAGATCCAGGGCGTAGAGAGTTTCGAATCCGGCAGCGCGATCCTGCGCGCACGCTTCAAGACGGCGCCGATCAAGCAGTGGGAAGTGTCGCGGGCGTTCAACCTGTCGCTCAAGCGTCATCTGGATGAAGCCGGGCTGGACCTGGCCACGCCGCGCTTGAGTGTGCAGGTGGTGACCGCCGGCACGGTGCAGGAGAAAGATCAACAACAATAAACTCAGGAGAGGTCCTTATGCGTTTAACCGGTCTGACACACCAATGGGCGTTCGGCATGCTGTGCGCTGTAGCCAGCAGTGTCGTGGTTGCCGCCAGCAGCGACCAGGAGAGTGCCCGGGAGGCAATCGCCACCCAGGCAACGGCACTTGAGCCGGCGCTGCTGGAAACCCGACGCGACATTCACGCCCACCCTGAACTGGGCAACACCGAAACCCGCACGGCCGAGCTGGTCGCCAAACAGCTGCGTGACCTGGGCCTTGAGGTCAAGACCGGCGTCGCCCGCACCGGCGTGGTCGCCGTACTCAAAGGCGCCCTGCCCGGCCCGACCGTCGCCTTGCGTGCCGACATGGATGCACTACCGGTGAAGGAAGTCGCCGACTTGCCTTTCGCCTCCAAAGCCAAAGGCACCTACTTGGGCAAGGACGTCGACGTGATGCACGCCTGCGGCCACGACGCCCATGTCGCCATCCTGCTGAGCACTGCGAAGATCCTGACCGGCATGCGCGAACGCCTGCCCGGCACCGTGGTGTTCTACTTCCAACCGGCCGAAGAAGGCCCGAGTGATTTCATCCCCGACGGTAAAAATACCTGGGGGGCCAAAATGATGGTGCAAGAAGGCGTGATGAAGGCGCCCAAGCCGGACGCAGTGTTTGGCCTGCATGTGTGGGCGGGTGTACCCGCCGGCCAGATTGCCTACCGCCCGGGACCGACCTTGGCCAGCTCGGATGACTTGCGCATCAAGATCCTCGGCAAACAGACCCACGCCGGTCGCCCCTGGGACGGCATCGACCCGATCACCGTGGGCGCAGAGACCATCGTCGGCCTGCAAACCGTGGTCAGCCGCCGCACCGACATTTCCTCGTTCCCCTCAGTGGTGAGCATTGGCACCATCAACGGTGGCACGCGCTACAACATCATCCCTGAGTCGGTGGACATGACCGGCACCATTCGCTCCTACGACTACGGCATCCGCCAGAAACTGCACGCGGATGTGCGGCAGACCGTGGAAAAAATCGCCGAAAGCGGCGGCGCCAAAGCCGAAGTCACCATCATCGAGAAGTACGACCCCACCATCAACAACCCGGCGTTGACCGAGAAGATGCTGCCGAGCCTGCGCTGGGCGGCCAAGGATGACGTGGTGCAGGCCCCGCTGGTGGGCGGCGCCGAAGATTTCTCGTTTTATGCCAAGGAAACACCGGGGCTGTTTGTGTTCCTGGGGGTGACGCCGAGGGATCAGGACATGAGCAAGGCGGCGCCGAACCACAACCCGGGGTTCTTTGTGGATGAGTCAGCGCTGGTAGTGGGGGTGAGGACGTTGGCGTCGTTGGCGACGGATTACCTGTACGCCAACCAGGCACTGTAAAGCGTTTCTGTGGGAGCGGGCTTGCCCGTGATGGCGGTGTGTCAGGCAATGTATTCGATGACTGGTAGACCGCTATCGCGGGCAAGCGCGCTCCCACATTTGATTTGCGGTGCTTAAGCGAGCGTGGCGCCATCCATCTTCTGGCGCAGGCTCAGTGGACGCATATCGGTCCAGACTTCTTCGATGTAGGCCAGGCACTCTTTCTTCATGCCGCTCTTGCCCACGGTGCGCCAGCCTTCCGGCACAGCCTTGTAATCGGGCCAGATGGAATACTGTTCTTCATGGTTGACCACTACCTGAAACAGGATGTCGTCGCGGTCAAATACTGAGGTCATTGCTGTTCTCCATCGCTAAAAGGCTGGCTGCGCACCGCGCGCAGCACTGATATCTGTAGAAACGTACCGAACCGGAAAAAAATTAGAGGCTGGCGACCGCTGCCGCCAAAGCGCGCCCGAAGATATCCGCCACCCGGTCGATTTCAACAGCGGTGATCACCAGTGGTGGCAGGAACCGTACCACGCTGCCATGCCGGCCACCGAGCTCGAGGATCAGCCCACGCTTGAGGCATTCGCGCTGCACCAGCGGCGCCAGCTGGCGATGCACCGGCGGGTGGCCCTGGATGTCTGGCGTGCCAGTCGGGTCTACCAGTTCCACGCCGAGCATCAGCCCACGGCCGCGAATATCCCCCAGGTGCGGGAAGTCGCGCTGCAGGATGCGCAGGTGCTCACCCAGGCGCTCGCCCATGGTTGCGGCGTGACCGGCCAGGTCGTGGTCCTTGAGGTAGCGCATCACCGCCGAGCCCGCCGCCATCGCCATCTGGTTGCCACGGAAGGTCCCGGCGTGTGCGCCCGGCAGCCAGGTGTCGAGCCAGTCGCGGTACACCACCACCGCCAGCGGCAAGCTGCCGCCGATGGCCTTGGACATCACCACCACATCCGGAATGATGCCGGCGTGTTCAAAGGCGAACATCTTGCCGGTGCGGCCGAAACCGCTCTGGATTTCATCGACGATCAACGCCACGCCCGCCTGCTCGGTGATGCGTCGCAGGCCACGTAGCCAGTCGAGGTCAGCCGGAATCACACCGCCCTCGCCCTGCACCACCTCGACAATCACCGCCGCCGGCAGCAATACCCCCGCCTCAGGGTCATTCAGCAGGTTTTCCAAGTAGTGCAGGTTGACCTTCACCCCTTGCGCCCCGCCTAAACCAAACGGGCAACGGTAGTCGTAGGGGTACGGTAAGAATTGCACGCCATTGCCGAGCAAGGCGCCCAAGGGTTTCTTCGGCCCCAGGCTGCCCATCAGGCTCAAGGCACCCTGGCTCATGCCGTGGTAACCGCCCTGGAACGACAACACCGTGCTGCGCCCGGTGGCGGTGCGCACCAGCTTCAACGCGGCTTCCACCGCATCGGTGCCGGTGGGCCCGCAGAACTGGATCTTCGCTTCCCGCGTCAATGCCGGCGGCAACAGGCCGAACAGGTCCTGCACGAACTGGTCCTTGACCGGCGTGGTCAGGTCCAGCGTGTGCAGTGGCAGTTCATCGGCCAGCACTTGCTGGATGGCCTCGATCACCACCGGGTGGTTATGCCCCAACGCCAGGGTGCCGGCGCCGGCCAGGCAGTCGATGAAGCTGCGGCCTTCCACGTCTTCCACGTAAATACCCTTGGCGCGCTTGAGCGCCAGGGGAATACGCCGAGGGTAGCTGCGGGCGTTGGACTCCTGCTGGCGCTGGCGGGCGAGCAAGGGTGTTTCGTCGAACTGGTAGAGCGTTTCATGCACCTGGGCGTCTTCGATACGGCTGGTAGCGACTGACATTTCTCGATCCCTCAATTCGCTGATGTGGTGACCAAACTGCCGATCCGCTGGCGTCTGGCCCAAGGGGCATGCGCACGGATTTCCTGTTCTGGAAACGCACCAGCATGAGAGGGATTTAGTGACTGTGATCGTTAACTGATGGATGAAGATCCAAATGTGGGAGCGGGCTTGCTCGCGAAGGCGGTGCGTCAGTCGCCACTCCCATCAACTGGCAGATTGCATTCGCGAGCAAGCCCGCTCCCACATTTGAACCGCGTTCGGCATCAGAGCCCCAGGTATTTTTCGTTCAGCGCATACAAAATCGCGCAGGTCTCCCCGTCCAGAAACCCGCAGTAATCCCGAGGCCGAAAGTGCATCTGAAACGCCCTCGTCCTCTGCTGAAACCCTTGCCGATTTTTCGCAGGCGCATACCCGTAACGCTGGAACGCCCGCTCCACCTCGACCTCTGGCGGCAACCCGAGGCAAAAGCGGCGCTGGTACATTGCCCGCGTCGCCTCATCAAACCAGGCCCCTACCCCCGCCTCATGCAAACCCTGCCACGGCAGCCGAGGCCCCGGATCACTCTTGCGCCCGTACGCCACGTCCGAGTGCCCGAGGATGTCGGTCGGCCCGATCTGCGGATAACGCCCCAGAACGTCGCGGACCAGCGCAATCAACACCTCGATTTGTTCCTCCCCGTAGGCAGGAAACGTGAACACGCCGCCGTCATCCCGCGCCAGGTTGACGATCTCGATGCCAATCGAGCGGCTATTAAGGTTGTCACGCCCCGCCCAATGGCTCACCCCGGCATGCCAGGCGCGTTTTTCCTCCTCCACCAACCGGAAGACCCGCAGTTCTTCATAGCCCGCAGCGCGGTAGCTGGGGTCCTCTGGATCGGGCAGCAGGTAGTGCGCACTGACCCCGTCCTGGGTCAGGGTGCGCAGGGATGAGCCAAAAGGCGCCGCGGTGTAATGCAGGATCAACTGCCGCACCGGCTCGCCGTTGCGTTCGTTGAAGCCTTTGGCAGGGAAACTTGTATCAATGACCAACATAAGAACCGTCCTTTTCAATACAGGCCGAGTCGTTCAGCCCGTTCAAGCGCAAAAAAATTACCGCCATCCTGAAGACTTGATCCTCAGGAGGGCGGTAACTATTTGGCACGTGAGAGAAAAGGGATCAGCGTCGCAGCGGCATGCCCAGGTCGACGCGCAGGCCGTCCGGTTGGCTGTCGAACTTCAACGAGCAGGCGCAACGCTGCACGATCGCTTGCACGATCGCCAGGCCCAGGCCGCAGCCTTCGCTGTTGCCATTGCGCCAGAAGCGTTGGGTCAGGTACTGCAGGTCCTCGGGGGAGATCTGCTTGCCGTGGTCGCGCACGCGAAACACCACCGTGTCGGCGCCGGTGATTACGCTGAGTTCCACCCGGGTGTCCGCCGGCGTGTGGCGCAAGGCGTTGTCCAGCAGGTTGCGCAAGGCCGCAACCGCCAGGCCCACCGGCATTTCCACCGGGGTGGCCGAGAGGTTGGCCGGCAGGATCAGGTCGATGCGCGCGTTGTCACCGGCATTGGCATCCTGGATCGCCAGCCTTGCCACATCCTCGCCACTGGAGTGCATGCCATCGTCAAACGACAGGTTGCCCTCCACTCGCGCCAGCAACAGCAATTGTTCCAGGGTCCGGTGCAGGCGGTCGGCGCCCTCCTCGGCATGGGCCAGGGACTGGTCGCGGGCCGCGCCCTCGGTCATGCGGGCTACTTGCAGGTGGGTCTTGATGGCTGTCAGCGGGCTGCGCAGTTCATGGGCGGCGTCGCCGGTAAGGCGGCGTTCGCGCTCGATGGTCTTGGCGATGCGTTGCAGCAGTTGGTTCTGGGTGTCGAGCAGCGGCTTGAGCTCGCTGGGCAACGGATGGATCTGCAGCGGTTCGAGAGAGTCGGCACTGCGGCGCATCAAGGCGTCGCGCATGCGATTGAGCGGCAGCAGGCTCTGGCCGATACCCAGCCACAGCAGGCACAGGCAGCCGAGCATCGCCACGCCCACCGGCACCGATGCCGCCAGCAGGATCGACAGGTTCAGCGCTTCACGCTCCACCTGGCGGTCGGCGGTGGTGATTAAAAGGTCGCCACGGGACAGGGTGAAACTGCGCCAACCCACGCCATCGATGACTTGGTCACGAAACCCGCTCATGCGCGATTCCAGCCCCTCGTCCGGCGTGGTGTGGCTGCGTGCCAGGATTTCCCCGCGCAGGGAGCTGACCTGGCAGGCCATGCCACCCGGCACCTGCAACTGTTCGGCGCTGAAATGCGCGCCGCCACTCACACTGGCAAGGCCCGGCATCTGCTCGGTCAGCCCCGCCACCATGCGCGCCGACGCCACCAGGCGCTGGTCGAGGGAGAACATCATCTGGTTGCGCAGGTCGTTGAGCATCCAGGCGGCCGCCAGGGCCCAGATCAACACAAAAGCGGCGCCCAGCTTGAACGTCAGGCGCAGGCGCAGGCTTTTCACGATGCGTCCTCGCCCCCGTCAGCCGGGCCCAGGCGGTAGCCGAGGCCGCGCACGGTCTCGACGATGCCGTTACCCAATTTGCGCCGCAGGTGGTGGATATGCACGTTGAGGGCGTTGCTCTCCAACTCGTCGTTGAAGCCGTAGACGCTGTCCTTGAGCTGCTCGCTGGACAACACACGCCCCTTGTTGTGCAGCAAGGCTTGCAGCAGCGCCTGCTCGCGGCGCGAGAGGTCCACCGGCTGGCCGCCCAGGAAGGTTTCGCGGCTGCTGGGGTCGTAGGCCAGCCGACCATGCTCGATCAGGTTGACGCTGCGGCCCGCCACCCGTCGCAACAGGGTTTGCAGGCGCGCGGCGAGTTCGCGCAGGTCGAAGGGTTTGAGCAGGTAGTCGTCGGCGCCGGCTTGCAGGCCGTCGACGCGGTTGGTCACCGAGTCTCGCGCGGTGAGGATCAGCACCGGGATTTCCAGGCCCTGGCTGCGCTGTTGCTGCAATAGCTTGAGGCCGTCTTCATCCGGCAGGCCGAGGTCGAGCACCATGATGTCGAAGGTCGCCGCCTTGAGCATCGCGCGTGCGGCGCCCGCCGTGGCCACGCGCTCGACGGTAAAACCCTGGGCGGTGAGGCCGGCCACGATGCCGCTGGCGATGAGTTCGTCGTCTTCGCAGACCAATACGTGCATGCTGAACCCTTCATAAAAGATCGGGAGATTAAAAGTGCCGTGGATTAAGCGCCGATTATGCCGTGAAAAGACGCCCACTAAGACTCTAGAATAGCCTCGGTTAATCATCGGTTAATCAACGCCACACATTGTGTGCCTCACTTGCATCGAACTAAGGCTTGACCATGCGGCATCTGTTTACCTTACTGCTGGTGTTGTTCGCGGGATTGGCCCAGGCCGCGCCGGGCAACCCGTTTGAGACCAAACCTGATTTCCTTCCGGTGGGCAAAGCCTTCACCTTTACCTCCGAACGTCTTGAAAGTGGCGAGACGCAGCTGTATTGGCAGATTGCCGACGGTTATTACCTGTACAAGCAGCGCATGAAATTCGATGGCCTGGCCGAAAAGCCCGTGCTGCCGCAAGGCGAGGCCCACAGCGATGAGTTCTTCGGCGACCAGGAGGTGTATCGCCAGGGCCTGGAAGTGAAGATTCCGGCCGGCGCCACCGGCCAAATCAAGCTGGGCTGGCAGGGCTGCGCCGACGCGGGCCTGTGCTACCCGCCGCAATCGATCACCGTGGACCTGGGTGGCAACCCGGCCGTGGCCGCCACCGCCGAAGCTCAGGACCAGAGCCTGGCCAGTGGTTTGCAGCAGCGCAGCCTGGGCTGGAGCCTGTTGCTGTTCTTCGGCCTGGGCCTGTTGTTGGCGTTTGCGCCGTGCTCGTTGCCGATGCTGCCGATTCTCGCCGGCCTGGTGGTGGGCAGTGGCGCCAGCCCGCGTCGCGGCTTTGCCCTGGCCAGCAGCTACGTGGTGTGCATGGCGTTGGTGTATGCCGCGTTGGGTGTATTGGCTGCCCTGCTCGGCAGCAACCTCGCCGCGCTGCTGCAGACGCCCTGGATCCTCGGCAGTTTCGCCGCGTTGTTCGTGATCCTCGCCCTGCCGATGTTCGGCTTCTTTGAGCTGCAACTGCCGGCGTTCCTGCGCGACCGCCTGGACAACGTCAGCCGTCAGCAAAGCGGCGGCAGCCTGGTAGGCGCCGGGGTGCTCGGTGCACTGTCCGGCCTGCTGGTAGGCCCCTGCATGACCGCGCCACTGGCGGGCGTGCTGCTGTATATCGCGCAAAGCGGCAACGCGCTGCACGGTGGCTTGATCCTGTTCTGCATGGGCATCGGCATGGGTATTCCACTGTTGCTGCTGGTGACCGTGGGCAACCGCTTCCTGCCCAAGCCGGGCACCTGGATGAACGTACTCAAGGGCATCTTCGGCTTCCTGTTCCTCGGCACCGCCGTGTGGATGATTCGTCCGGTGGTCGGCGAAAACCTGTGGGTCGGCCTGTGGGGCGCACTCGCGCTGGTGATGGCCTACTGCGGCTGGACCCTGGCCCGCGAATACGGCCTCGCCGCCAAAGTGTTCGGCGCCGGCTCCCTGGTGTTGGGCCTGTGGGGCGCCGTGCTGGTGGTGGGCGCAGCGGGTGGCAGCGATGACCTGTGGCAACCGCTGAAGGTCTACAGTGGCTCACGGGCCGCCGCCGCCCCCACCGCCCACGACGCCTTCATGACCATCAGCGACCCCGCCGTGCTGCAAAGCCAGCTCGACAGTGCCAAGGCCCAGGGCCAATGGGTGCTGGTGGACTATTACGCCGACTGGTGCGTGTCGTGCAAGATCATGGAAAAACAGGTGTTCGGCAAACCTGAAGTACTCGACGCCTTGAAAGACGTGCGCCTGCTGCGCCTGGACGTCACCGCCGACAATGCCGCCAGCCGCGAGCTGCTCGGCCGCTATAAAGTCCCCGGCCCACCCAGCTTCGTGTGGATCGGCCCGGACGGTGAAGAACGCCGTGCCCAGCGCATCACCGGCGAAGTGGATGCCGCCGCCTTCCTGCAACGCTGGACGCAAGCCCGGGACGCCCTCTGATGCTGACGCTGACCATTGGCACCTTCGCCATCGCCCTGAATCACATCCTGCTGATCAGCGCGCTGATCCTCGCCACCCTGGTGGGCTGGCGCGTGGCCAAGCGTGGCGGTGAAAACCCGGAGTCGGTGCTGTTCAGCCTGTTCCTGCTGGGTATGCTGGTGGCCCGCGTCAGCTTTGTGCTGATGTACTGGAGTGACTACCGCAACGACTGGCTGCAAATGGTCGACCTGCGTGACGGCGGCTTCCTCGCCTGGCCCGGCGTGATCGCACTGGTGCTCGGCGCACTCGCCTACGGCTGGCGTCGCCCGGCCCTGCGCAAGCCGCTGAGTGCCGGGGTCATCACCGGCCTGGTGTTCTGGGGCATGGCCAGCCTGTCCCTGAGCCTGTATGACAAAGGCTCGCAACTGCCGGACATCACCCTGCGCAATGCCAATGGCGACGTGGTGCAACTGGCCGACTACAAAGGCGGCCCGCTGGTGATCAACCTCTGGGCCACCTGGTGCCCGCCCTGCCGGCGTGAAATGCCGGTGCTGGAACGCGCCCAACATCAACGCCCGGACGTGACCTTCCTGTTCGTCAACCAGGCCGAAAGCATGCAAAGCGTCAGCACCTTTCTCGCCACCCAGGGCCTGACCCTCGACAACGTGCTGTTCGACGCCAGCGGCCGGCTCGGCCAGGCCGTGGGCTCGATGGCCTTGCCTACCACCCTGTTCTATCGCGCCGACGGGCGCCTGATCAACAGCCACCTGGGCGAGTTGTCCCAGGCCAGCCTGGCCCGTGCCATGGAACCCTTCGACTCCGCTCCTGCTGCCACAAGGAAACCGACATGCCCCGCCTCCGCCACCTGCTGACCCTGCTGCCGCTGACGCTTGCCGCCACCCTGGCCCAGGCCGAAGACTGGCCGGCGCCGATCAAACAGATCGAAGCCAAGGGTGCCAAGATCCTCGGCAAATTCGACGCTCCCAGCGGCCTCACCGGCTACGCCGCCCAGTACCAGAACCGTGGCATGGCGCTGTACCTGACCGCCGACGGCAAGAACGTGATCGCCGGCAACCTGTACGACGCCCAGGGCAACGACCTGAGCAGCGCGCCCCTGGAAAAACTGGTGTACGCGCCGATGGCCAAGGAAGTCTGGGCCAAAATGGAGAAAAGCAGCTGGATCCAGGACGGCGACAAAAACGCGCCGCGCATCGTCTACCTGTTCAGCGACCCCAATTGCCCGTACTGCAACATGTTCTGGGAACAGGCCCGCCCCTGGGTGAAGGCCGGCAAGGTGCAGCTACGCCACATCATGGTGGGCATTATCCGCGAAGACAGCCCAGGCAAATCCGCCGCGCTGTTTGCCGCCAAAGACCCGCAAAAGGCCTTGGAAGAACACGAAGCCGCCGGCAAGGGCAGCAAGCTGCAGGCCCTGGCCAAGATCCCGGCCGATATCGAGGCCAAGCTTGATAACAACATGAAGTTGATGGACGAGCTGGAATTGTCGGCAACGCCGGCGATTTTCTATCTGGATGACAAGGGTGGCTTGCAGCAGCAGCAAGGGGCGCCGTCGCCGGAAAAGCTGGTCAAGATTCTTGGGCCGAAGTAAGCGGCGCCCGGTCTGACACCATCGCCGGCAGGCCGGCCCCTACAGTTGGAGTGCGTTTCACCTGTAGGAGCCGGCTTGCCGGCGATGAGGCCCTGACAGACAACGAAGCTTAAAGCCCCTCCAACTCCGCCATCAAATCACTCAACCGGTCCACCTTCTCGGCGCTGATCTCATTCGCCGCCAACCCATCGATGTACTCGGCCAACTCCGCCACCGTGCTGCACTCGAACATCGCCCGCAGCGGTACGTCACGTTGCAGGGTTTTCTGCACCCGCGAGGCAATCTGCGTGGCCAGCAGCGAATGCCCGCCCAGTTCGAAGAAGTTGTCCTCTACCCCTACCCTGTCGACTTTCAGCACCTCGGCCCAGATGGCGGCCAAGGTGGTTTCCAGTTCGTTGCGCGGCGCCAGGTAGTCCTGGCTGTGCAACTGGCCGATCTCCAGGGTCGGCAAGGCTTTGCGGTCGAGTTTGCCGTTGGCGTTCAGTGGCAGGCGGTCAAGCCATAGCCAGTGCAGCGGCACCATGTATTCCGGCAGTTCGGCCCGCAGGCGCTGCTTGATGCGGTCCAGGCGCTCGCCGGGCTTCAGCGCTGCATCAGCCGCCACCAGGTAGCCGACCAAGTGCTTGCCATTGACGCCTTCCTGCACGCCCACCGCCGCATCGCGTACTTCCGGTTGTTCGTGCAGGCGCGCTTCGATTTCACCCAGTTCGATGCGGTAGCCGCGAATCTTCACTTGATGGTCGATGCGCCCGACGTACTCCAGCACGCCGTCACTGCGACGGCGCGCTAGGTCGCCGGTGCGGTAAAGCCGTTCGCCCGCGGCACCGAAGGGGTTCGGTACAAACACTGGCGCGGTGCGCAGTGGGTCGCTGACGTAACCGCGACCGACGCCCGTACCGGCGACACACAACTCGCCAACTGCGCCTTGGGGCACCAGCTCCAGCGCCCCATCGAGCAGGTACAAACGGTTGTTGTCGGTCGGTGTGCCAATCGGCAAGTAAGTGCCACGGGTCGACGCCAGGTCGACGCGGTAGAACGCCACATCGTCCGAGCATTCCGCCGGGCCATATGCGTTCACCAGGCCAATCTGGGGGTAGCGCAACAGCCATTGGTGCGCCAGCTCCGGCGGCATGGCTTCACCAGTCGGCAGCATCCAGCGCAGACCGTCCAGGCCAATACGCTCCTGGGCCAGCATGCCCTGGATCAGCGACGGCACGCTTTCCAGCACGGTAATCCCTTGGGCCTGAACGTGCTCCAGCAAACCTTGGGGATCATGGGCGAGGGTATTCGGCACGATGTCCACCCGCGCGCCAAACAGCGGCGCGGCGAGGAATTGCCACACGGAAATATCGAAGCTCTGCGAAGCGGTCTGTGCGATCACATCTGCGTCACTCAAGGCCAGGTACGGCACCTTGCTCAACTGGTTATTGAGCATGCCGCGCTGTTCCACCATCACGCCCTTGGGCAGGCCAGTGGAACCCGAGGTATAGATCACATAGGCGAGGTTGTCCGGACCGCTGTAGATGCCGGGATTTTCGCCGCGTGCAGGCACTTCTTCCCACACCAGCAACTGGCAGTCGAAGCCTTCCAGCAACTCGATGGCCTGATCGCGACATGCCTCAGTGCACACCAGCAGCGGTGTGCGGCTCAGGTCGATGATGCTGCGCAGTCGCTGGCTCGGCAGGCCTGGGTCGAGCGGTAGGTAGCCGGCACCAGCCTTGAAGCTGCCGATGATCATGCCCAGCAGGTCGAGGTTGCGTTCGGCCAGCAACGCCACGGGTTGATCCAGACCGACGCCCGCACTGATCAGCGCGTGGCCCAGGCCGTTACTGCGGCGATTGAGTTCGTCATACGTCCATTGCTGATCAAGGCAACTGGCGGCAACCCGCTGAGGATGCGCGGATACCTGGGCCTCGAACAGTTCGACATAGCTACGCTCCAGCGGGTAGTCGTGCTCGCTCTGGTTACAGCCTTCCACCAGGAACCCGCGCTCTTGCTCACCGATCAGCGGCAGGTCGGCCATGTCGCCATGGAAGCCCTGCACCAGCGCCAGCAGCAGGCGCTTGAACTCGCCGAGCATGCCTTGCACGGTGGTCTCGTCGAAGTAGCGCTGGTCGTAGGACAGGTGCAAACCAAGGTCATCACCCGGGTAACACACGGCGGTCAGCGGGAAGTTGGTGTGGGTGCGGCCGGAGTCCGAGGTGGCATTCAGGCTTTGCGCACGGTCCAGCACCGAGACTTCCACCGGGGCATTTTCGAACACGAACAGGCTGTCGAACAGTGGCTGGCCCTTGGGCAATTCGCTGTGCTCCTGGATCGTCACCAGCGGCAGGTATTCGTACTCGCGCAGTTGCATATTGCTGTCGAGCAAGCCGCTCAACCACTGACGTACGCTGCAACGCTGATCGTCCTCGGGCAGTTTTACCCGCAGCGCGATGCTGTTGATGAACAGGCCGACGGTGCGTTGCATCTCCGGCATTGCCACCGGGCGCCCGGCCACGGTGACACCGAACAACACGTCACGGTCGCCGCTCAAGCGCCGCAGCACTAAGGCCCACGCCGCCTGGGCGAAGGTGTTGACGGTCAGTTGATGAGCCTGGGCCAACTCACGCAATTGCGCACCGTCGCGGGCATCGAGGCGGGTGTAGCAATCGCCCACCACCATGCCGCCGCTGTGGCCCGCGTGTTCACGCAGGAACGGCCGGTCACTCGGGATCGGCGTGGTGCGTTCGAACCCTTGCAGGTTCTGCTGCCACCATTGGCGTGCCTCGTTGAGGTTCTGGCGTTGCAGCCAGGCAATGTAGTCGCGATAACGCGGCGGCGTGGCCAACTGCGCCTCGCGGCCTTCGCTTAGGGCCATGTAGATCTCGAAGAAGTCATTCATCAGCAACGAACGGCACCAGGCATCGATAAGGATGTGGTGGTTGCTCATCATGAACCAGTAGCGTTCAGCGCCGACGCGGATCAGGCGCAGGTGGAACGGCGCCTGGTTGAGCAGATCGAAACCGGCTTCGCGCTCTTGCTTGAGCAGCGCTTGCAGACGCGGTTCCTGTTCGCTTTCCGGGTCCTCGCTCCAGTCCAGGTATTCAATCGGCGTGCTGCCCGGTGTGTGGATCACTTGCAGCATGTCTTCGCCGACGTTCCAGCAGAACGAGGCGCGCAAGGCTTCGTGACGGGCGATCACCGCCTGCCAGGCCTGGGCGAAGCGCTCGGGGTCCAGAGCGCTGTTGATACGGTAGCGGTCCTGCATGTAATACAGGCCGGTGCCCGGTTCCAGCAGGGTATGCAGCAACAGGCCTTCCTGCATCGGTGTCAGCGGGTAGACGTCTTCGATGACGTTGGCCGGTACCGGCAGGCTGTCGAGTTGCGACTGGCTCAGGTGGGCCAGCGGGAAGTCGGACGGTGTAAGACCACCGGCATCGTCCTGCAGGCAGTGCTGGGTCAGGCTTTGCAGTTCGGCCAGGTACGCCTCGGCCAATTCGCGCACGCTGTGCTGATCGAAGCGCTCACGGCTGAAGGTCCAGCGCAGCACCAGCTCACCGCCGTACACCTGGCTGTCGACGCTCAACTCGTTGGGCAGCGGCGCATCCGGGTCATTGGCCAGGCCTGTGGACTCGTCCAGCGGGTGGAACAGCGCATCGGCGCCAAAGCTCTGGTCGAACTGGCCCAGGTAGTTGAAGGTGATCTGCGCGCTCGGCAGTGCGCCCATGCGCTGTTTGCACAGGTCGTCGGCCAGGTAGCGCAGCACGCCATAGCCCAGGCCCTTATGCGGCACGCCGCGCAGTTGCTCCTTGATCGCCTTGATCGAGTCGCCCTGGGACGCTTGCGGGGTCAGGCGCAGCGGATAGGCACTGGTGAACCAGCCGACACTGCGGGTCAGGTCGATGTCATCGAACAGGGTTTCGCGGCCGTGGCCTTCCAGTTGGATCAGCGCCGACGCGTGGCCGCTCCAGCGGCACAGCACACGGGCCAAGGCGGTCAGCAGCAGGTCGTTGACCTGGGTGCGGTAGGCGCTCGGGGCCTGTTGCAATAACTGGCGGGTGTGCTCGGCATCCAGGCGCACGCTGACAGTGTCGGCATCGCGGTTACGCAGCGAGCCTTGCGGACGGGGCACCGGCAATACGGTTTCCGGCCCAGCCAATTGGTCTTGCCAGACGCTCAACTCTTCACGCAGGGATTCGCTGCCGGCATAGGCCTGCAAACGCGCGGCCCAGTCACGCAAGGCGCTGGTCTTGGCCGGCAGGCTGACGGACTGACCGTCGCTGAGTTGACGGTAGACGTTCTGCAGGTCTTCCAACAACACGCGCCACGACACGCCGTCCACCACCAGATGATGGATCGCGATCAGCAGGCGTTGCTGCCCCTCGGGCCCGTCCACCAGCAAGGCGCGCAGCAGCGGGCCGTGTTCCAGGTCGAGGCTGCGTTGGGTGTCGGTGAACAGCGCGGTGCAGTGCGCCATATCGCGCACTTGCGCCTGCATCAACACGCCGCCTCGCGGCACGGCCAAATGCTCGGCGTGCCATTGCGCGTCGCGCTGGCAGAAGCTCAGGCGCAGGGCGTCGTGATGTTCCAACACTGCCAGCAGCGCTTGCTCCAGGCGATGGGGATCGAGCAGTTGCAGCGGCTTGAGGACCAGCGCCTGGTTCCAGTGCTGACGCTGTGGAATCTCGGTGTCGAAGAACCAGTGCTGGATCGGCGTGAGCCCCGAAGGCCCGGTCAGTACGCCCTGATCGGCCGTGACCTGCTCGGAGCGGGTGGCGACGGCGGCCAGGGTCTGCACGGTCTGGTGCTGGAACAGGTCGCGAGGGCTGAAATGAATCCCGGCCTGCCGCGCACGGCTGACCACCTGGATCGACAGGATCGAGTCGCCACCCAGCTCAAAGAAGTTATCGTCCAGGCCGACTTGTTGCACGTTCAGTACCGCACACCAGATCGCAGCCAGGGTGCTTTCAAGTTCATTGCGTGGCGCCACATATGTTTGGCGGTTTGCCTCAGGATCTGGTTGCGGCAGGGCACGGCGATCAAGCTTGCCGTTGGCGGTCAGCGGCATGCTGTCCAGCACGATCAAGTGCGCGGGCACCATGTAGTCCGGCAGTTGCGCCTTGAGATGGGCCTTCAGCGCGTCACGCAGCGCGCCGTGCTCGGCATCGCTGACCAGATACGCCACCAGCTGCTTGCCGCTCGGCGAATCCAGCGCCAGCACCACCGCTTCGCGCACGGCATCGTGCTCCAGCAGGCGGGTTTCGATCTCGCCCAGTTCGATGCGGAAACCGCGAACCTTCACTTGATGGTCGATACGCCCCAAGTACTCCACCAGGCCATCGGCGCGTTGGCGCACCAGGTCCCCGGTGCGGTACAGGCGCCCACCGTTGCGCGCAAACGGGTCCGCGACAAAACGCTCGGCGGTCATGCCCGGACGCTGGTGATACCCCTGGGCCAGGCCGGCGCCGCCGACGTACAACTCGCCGGTCGCGCCTTGCGGCACCAGGGCCAGGTCGGCGTCGAGAATGTAAGCCACGCGGTCACCGATGATGCTGCCGATCGGCACGCTGGCGGCGCCCTCCTCCAACTGCTCCGGTGCAAGGCTGGCCAGCGGCATCACCACGGTTTCAGTCGGGCCATAGGCGTTGAAGAACACCTGTGGCTTGAACGCGGCACGGATGCGCTGCAAGTGTTCGCCGGTCAGGGCTTCGCCGCCGGTGATGCACATACGCACCGGCAAGGTCTGCTGCTGAGTGGCCAACCACTGCGCCAACTGGCTGCCGTAGCTCGGGGTGAAGCCCAGGATGTTGATGCCATGGGTGCGGATCAATCCGCAGATTTCCTCGGCATCCCACTGGCCCTGGGCGCGCAGTACCACCTGCGCGCCACTGAGCAGCGGCACCAGCAAACGCTCGGTGGCGGCGTCGAAGTTGATCGAATAGAAGTGCAATTCGCAGTCATCCGGGCGCATGCCAAACCGCTCGATCACCGCTGTGCAATGCATGGCGATTTCACCGTGGGACACCACCACGCCTTTCGGCTTGCCGGTGGAGCCGGAGGTGTAGATCAAGTACGCCTGGTGTTGCGCCAGGCTGATAAACGGCAGCGCATCGGCCGGGTAGTTGGCGAGCACCGGCAAGTCATCTTCCAGGCACCAGCAGGCCACGCTCGCCGGCAATTCGCCGAGCGCTGCGAACATCGCCGCATCGCTGAGCAACAGGCCGATGCCGCTGTCTTCGATCATGTAGTGCAAGCGGTCCAGCGGGTATTCAGGGTCCAGCGGCACGTAGGCGCCGCCCGCCTTGAGGATCGCCAGCAGGCCGATGACCATTTCCAGCGAGCGCGGCAGTGCCAGGCCCACCCGCACCTGCGGGCCGACGCCGCGCTCACGCAGCATCCAGGCCAGGCGGTTGGCGCGGGCCTCCAGCTCGCGGTAGCTCAGCGTTTCACCGGCGAAGGTCAGCGCCGGTGCATCGCCACGGGCTGCCGCTTGCTGGCTGAACAGTGGATGGATGCACTGGTCAAGGCGGTGTTCGCCCGCCTCGATGCCCAGGCTGTCCTGCACGGCCCGCTGCTCGGCGACGCTCAGCAAGGGCAGCTCGCTGAGGCGCTGTTGCGGGTTGGCGATCAAGGCTTCCAGCAGGTTGCGCCAATGTTCGGCCATGCGCGCAATACGCGGCTCGTCGAACAGGTCGGTGCTGTAGGTCAGGCAGCAACCCAGCCGATGGTCGAGGTCGGTGACTTCCAGGTTGAGGTCGAACTTGGTCGCACGCGCATCGTTGGCCAGGTATTCGACGGTCATGCCGGCCAGTTGGCGGCTTTGCTGGAATTCCCAGCGCTGCACGTTGCACATCACCTGGAACAGCGGGTTGTACGCCGCACTGCGCGGTGGCTGCAGGGCTTCCACCAAGTGATCGAACGGCAGGTCCTGATGGGACTGGCCTTCGATCACGGTGTGGCGCACCTGCTCGAACAATTCAGCGACGTTCATCTGCCCAGTGAGCTGGCAACGCAGCACCTGGGTGTTGAGGAAGGCGCCGATCAGCCCTTCGCTTTCCGGGCGAATACGGTTGGCCACGGGCGCACCGATGCGCAGGTCGGTCTGGCCGCTGTAGCGGTAGAGCAACACAGCCAGGGTGGCGGTCATGGTCATGAACAGAGTCAGGCCGCGCTCGGCATTGAAGGCTCGCACGCGGGCCGCCAGGTCATCGCTCAGGTCGAAGCGGTAGAGTTCGCCCTGGTGGCTTTGCACCGGTGGCCGTGGACGGTCGCCGGGCAGCTCCAGCAAGGGGTGTTCGCTGCCCAATTGCGCAGTCCAGTAGTCCAGTTGACGCTGACGTTCGCCAGCCTCCAGCCATTGGCGCTGCCACACGCTGTAGTCGAGGTATTGCACTGGCAGCGGTGCCAGTGGCGATTCACGCTCATCGATAAAGGCTTCGTACAGCGCACTGAGTTCACGGGCAAAGATGTCCATGGCCCAGCCTTCGGTGACGATGTGGTGCAGGGTCAGCACCAAGTAGTGTTCGCGCTCGCCGGCCTTGACCAGGCAGGCTCGCAGCAACGGCCCGGTCTCCAGGTTGAACGGTGTATGGGCCTCGTGATCTGCCAATTGTTGCAACCGTGGCTGGCGTTCGGCTTCGTCCAGCGCGGAGAAGTCCTGCCAGCCCATGCGCAGGCCGGTCTGCGCCGCGACCTTCTGATAGGCCACGCCGTCGACACTCGGGAAGGTGGTGCGCAGGGTTTCGTGACGCATGATCAAGGCCTGCAACGCCGCCTCGAAACGCCCCACATCCAGTACGCCACGCAAGCGCGCCATGCCGCCGACGTTGTAGGCCGGGCTGTCCGGTTCCATCTGCCACAGGAACCACATGCGCTGCTGGGAATAGGACAGCGGCACCGGCTGGCTGCGGTCGACCTTGGCGATGGCGGTCTGCTGGTTGCGTTGGCCCGACGCCTGGATCAGTGCGACCTGCTCGGCAAATGCCCCCAACTCACTGGCTTCGAACAATGTGCGCAATGGCAGCTCGACGTCACATGCCTGGCGGGTGCGGGAGATGATTTGCGTGGCCAGCAACGAATGGCCACCGAGGGCGAAGAAGTCATCGCGCAGGCCGATTGGCAGGCCCAGCACTTCGCGCCAGATCGCAGCGATCTGCTGTTGCAGCGGGGTTTCGGGCTCGACATGTTCGCGCACGTGCCACACCGGTTCCGGCAACGCCCGGCGGTCCAGCTTGCCGCTGGGGCTCAGGGGCATGCTGTCCAGGCGCATCAGCAGCGCGGGCACCATGTACTCGGGCAGCTCGGCGGCCAGGGCGGTCTTGACCTGTTGTTCGTCCAGCTCGGCAGGGGCGGTGTAGTAGCCAATCATCTGAGCATCACGCACCAGCACCACGGCTTGGGCGATGCCTTCCAGGGCGAGCATGCGCGCTTCGATTTCTTCCGGCTCCACGCGAAAGCCACGCAGCTTGACCTGCTGGTCGAGGCGCCCGAGGTACTCGATCACACCGTCGGCATTCCAACGCGCGCGGTCACCGGTGCGGTAAAGGCGTGCCCCTTGGTGGTCAGCGACAAAACGCTCAGCCGTCAACCCGGCGCGGCCCAGGTAACCCCGTGCCAGGCCAATGCCGCCGATGCACAGTTCACCCGGCACACCCAGTGGCGCCGGGTTGAGCTGCTCGTCCAGCACGCGGCAGATCACATTGCCCAGCGGGCGGCCAATCGGCGAGCGCTCGCCGTCTTCGACACGGCAGTGCCAGTGGGTCACGTTGATCGCGGTTTCGGTCGGGCCATAACGGTTGTGCAGTTGCACCGCAGGCAACTGCGCCAGCACGCGGTTGCGCAGTTCGGCGGGCAAGGCTTCACCGCCGGAGAACAGGCGGCGCAGGCTGGTGCATTCGGCTACCAACGGTTCGTCGATAAACAACTGCAACAGCGGCGGCACAAAGTGCAGCGTGGTCACGCCGTGCTCCTGCACCAACTGCGCAATGCGATGCGGATCGCGATGTTCACCGGGGCCGGCCAGCACCAGGCGGCAACCGCTGATCAGTGGCCAGAAACACTCCCACACCGACACGTCAAAACTGATCGGCGCCTTCTGCATCAACACGTCGGTTTCATTGAGTTGATAAGTGGCCTGCATCCACTGCAAGCGCTCGGCCAGGGCCGCATGGGTGTTGCCCACGCCTTTGGGTTGGCCGGTGGAACCGGAGGTGTAGATCACGTAGGCGAGGTTGTCACCGTGCAGGTGCAAGCCGGGCGGCTGGGTGGGCCAGCTGTCGAGGTGCAGGCTGTCCATCGCAATCACGCACACGCCTTCGGCGCTCGGCACCTGTTCCAGCAATGCGGTCTGGGTCAGCAGCAGGTGGACGCCACTGTCCTTGAGCATGTAGGCCAGGCGCTCGGCGGGGTAATCCGGGTCCAGCGGCACATAGGCGCCACCGGCCTTGATGATTGCCAGCAGGCCGATCAGCAGTTGCGGCGAACGCTCGGCGGCGATGGCCACGCACACGTCCGGGCCGACGCCTTTATCGCGCAAGTAGTGGGCCAGGCGGTTGGCCTGGGTGTGCAGTTGGGCAAAGGTCAGGCTACCACCGTCCCAGACCAGCGCGGTGGCGTCCGAGGTCTGCTGGTTAAGCAGCTCCGGCAGCCACTGCTGGGCTGGCGCGCAGGGTGCTTCGCTGTAAAGCGCCTGTTCGTCCTGCTGCATCAGCGCGATGTCGCCGATGGCTTGCTGGGGGTGCTCGCAGACGGCGTGCAACAGGTTGATGTAGTGCTCGGCCAGGCGCTGGATGGTCGCGGTTTCGAACAGCTCATCGGCGTAGTCGAACGACAGGCTCAAGCGCCCGTTGCGGTCTTCTTCGGTGTGCAGTTGCAAGTCGAACTTGGCTTCGCGGCTGTGCCATGGCAGTTCATCGGCAAGCATGCCCGGCAAGCGGCGCAACGCGCTCAAATCGCGCTGTTGGTGGTTGAACATGACCTGGAACAGGCCCTGTTCGCGGGCCTGCGGGAAGGCTTCCAGCAGTTGTTCGAACGGCAGGTCCTGATGGGCCTGGGCGCCCAGTGCCGTCTGGCGCGTCGCGGCCAACAGCTCACTGAACGCCAGGCGCCCGTCCAGCTCGGCACGCAGCACCAGGGTGTTGATGAAGAAGCCGACCAGGCCTTGGGTTTCCTGGCGCGGACGGTTGGCGTTGGGCACGCCGATGCGAATGTCGCGCTGGCCGCTGTAGCGATGCAGCAGGCTTTGGAAGGCCGCCAGCAACAGCATGAAGGGCGTGGATTCGTTGGCCTGGGCGGTCTGGCGAATCGCTTCGCTGAGGCTCGTGCCAAGCCGCACGGTGTGGCGTGAGGCGGTGTGACGGTGGTGCGCCGAACGCGGGTGGTCGGTGGCCAGGCTCAGGGTTGGATGCTCTTCACCCAGTTGCGCTTTCCAGTACGCCAGTTGGCGCTCGCCTTCGCCCTCGGCCAGCCATTGGCGCTGCCAACTGCCGTAGTCGGCGTATTGCAGGGCCAGGGGCGGCAATTCCAGGGGTTGGCCCTGGACAGCGGCGGCGTAGAGGCGCGAGAACTCGTCGATGAGAATGTTGAGCGACCAGCCGTCGGCGATGATGTGGTGCAGCGTCACCAGCAGTTGGTGATCCTCATCGTCCAGGCGCACCAGCGTCACCCACAGCAGCGGGCCTTTTTCCAGGTCGAACTGGGTGCGGGCTTCGTCCTCGCGGATCTGTTGCGCGCGGGCTTCGCGTTCGGCCGCAGGCAGGTCACTGAGGTCGATGACTTGCAGCTCGAACTCCACCTTGGCATCGATGCGCTGGAAAGCCTGGCCGTCTCTTTCGTAGAAGCGCGTACGCAGCGCTTCGTGGCGCTGGATCAGTTGCTGGAAGCTGGCGCGCACGGCGTCTTCATCCAGCTCGCCGCGCAGGCGCAGGGCACCGGGGATGGTGTAGGCGCTGCTGTGCGGGTCCAGTTGCCAGGTGATCCACAGGCGGTTCTGCGCCAGGGATTGGGGCAGTTCATCCTGGCGTGACAGGCTGTGGATCACGCCTTGGGCGACGCCACCGTCTTGCTGCAACTGCGCAACGTTGGCCGCGAAGCCTTCCAGGGTCGGCGCTTCGAACAGCATGCGCAGGTTCAGTTCCAGGCCGAGGGTTTCGCGCAGGCGTGCGACCACCTGGGTGGCAGTGATGGAGTTGCCGCCGAGCAGGAAGAAATGATCATCGGCGGCAACGCTTGCGATGTTCAGTTGCTCACACCAGATCGCCGCAATCTGGTTGTGCAACTCGGATTCCAGCGCCCCATCGCTCACCTGCGCTTGCAGGTCGGGGAACTGGGCATAGCTGTCGAGGCTGCCGTCCTTGTGACGAAGCGCACAGGCTGCGCGCTGCACTTTGCCGCTGGAGGTCTTCGGCAAGGCGCCGGGGTTGAGCAGCACCACCACGCTGGGCGCCTCTTGGTAAGCCTCGGCCACGGCTTGGCGGATCGCCTTGATCAGCGCTTCGGGCGGCAGGATTTTCTGCACGCTGCGGCTGATTTCGGCGGCAATGCCAATGCCTTCCAGCCCCTTGTCGCTCACCGCAAATGCGGCGACCCGGCCTTTGCGCACCACTTCGACTTCGCGCTCGATGGTCTGCTCGATGTCCTGGGGGTACAGGTTGTGGCCGCGCACAATCAGCAGGTCTTTGAGGCGGCCGGTGATGTACACCTCACCGTCACGGATAAAACCCAGGTCGCCGGTGCGCAGCCAGGTACGGCCAGCATGTTGCACGAAGGTCTTGGCGGTGGCTTCCGGGTTGCGCCAGTAGCCATGGGCGATGCTCGGACCGCTGGCCCAGAGTTCGCCGACGCGGTTATCGGGCAGTTCGGTGAGGGTCTGTGGGTCGGCAATCAGTACGGCATGCTCGGGCTGGCTGGTGCCGCAGCTCATGATCGCACTGCCCTGCCCCGGTTCGGCGCGGTTGGCGGCCAGGGCCTGCTCGTCGACGCGCAACGCGGCAATACCCTGGCCCCGGGTGCCGCCGGCGACAAACAGGGTCGCCTCGGCCAGGCCGTAGGAGGCGAAGAAATTGTTTGGGGTGAAACCACAGGTGGCGAACTTTTCGGCGAAGCGTTCCAGGGTGTCGAGGCGGATCGGTTCCGACCCGGAATAGGCCACGCGCCATCGGCTCAGGTCCAGCCGCTCCAGCGCCGAGTCACTGACCCGTTCACTGCACAGGCGATAGGCGAAATCCGGACCACCGCTGATGGTACCGCCGTATGCGCTGATCGCCTCAAGCCAGCGCAACGGCCGGCCGAGGAAGTAGGCCGGCGACATCAACACGCACGGCACACCACTGAAGATCGGTTGCAGCAGGCCGCCGATCAGGCCCATGTCGTGGTACAGCGGCAGCCAGCTGACGATCACGTCATCCGGGTTGAGGTCGATGCCAAAACCACGGCGGATCAGCACTTCGTTGGCCACCAGGTTGCCGTGGCTGACCTGCACGCCCTTGGGCAGCGCGGTGGAGCCGGAGGTGTATTGCAGGAAAGCGATGTCGTCGGGGTGCAGGTCGGGAGCGATCCAGTTACCAGCGCTCTCCAGGCTATCGACGCTTAACACCGGCGGCGCATTGTCGAGCTGCGACAAGCCGTCGGCGAGGCTGGCGATGGTCAACAGCAGGCGCGGCTCGGCGTCGCTGATGATCGACAGCAGGCGCTCCTGATGGTGACGCCGCGTGGACTCCGGCGGGTAGGCCGGCACCGCAATAACCCCGGCGTACAGGCAACCAAAGAACGCCGCAACGTAATCCGGGCCACTGGGGAACAACAGCACCGCACGGTCACCCAGCTCGGCATTGGCTTGCAGCGCAGCGGCGATGGTGCGGGCGCGCTGGTCCAGGTCGCAGTAGCTGAGTACTACGCTGTGCTCGGCGGACTCGGCGAGGAAGCGCAGGGCGACCTGATCCGGGGTTTGCGCGGCACGACGCTGAAGGGACTGGACCAGGGTGCGGGGAAGTTCGAAGGCGTCCATCATGGGGTTCCTGCCTGAAATCGGCTTACGGGAAATTCGGGAATTGGGGAGCTTTTAGCCAGCGGCCAGTTGCCGCGCCGCGCCATTGCGCCAGCGGGCCAGGTGTTCGTCGGCATAGCGCCGCACGCAACGCAGCACGGCGCTTTCGTGCTGGATGAGGAAGAAGTGGTGACCGTCGAACATGTCCAGGGAAAAGCCACTGGCGGCGTCGAGTTGCCAGTCGAGCAACTGGTCGGCGCGCACGCTGTCCTGTTTGCCGCCGAACACGTGGATCGGCATGTCCAACGGCGTGCGCTCGCCATAGGTGAAGCTGCCGCACAGCAGGAAATCGGCACGCAGGATCGGCAGCATCAACTGCATCAACTCGGGGTTGGCCAGGGCTTCTTCAGCGGTGCCTTGCAGTTCGCGCAGGCGGGTGATGAGTTGTTCGTCGGTCTTTTCGATGGCGTACTCGCTGACGTCACGACGCGCCGGCCCGGCCGTGCCGGAGGCGAACAACGCCAGCGGCGCCGGCACGCCGCGAGCGCTCAAGGCGTGCGCCAGCTCAAAGGCGAGCAGGCCGCCAAGGCTGTGGCCGAACAGGGCGTAGGGACCGTTCAAGTCGCGGCTGATTTCCTCCGCGAGCTGCGTGGCCAAGGCCTTGATATCGCGCTGCAGCGGCTCGTCCATGCGCATGCCACGACCGGGCAATTCCAGCGGACACACCTGCAACCACTCCGGCAGGGCCCGGCGCCAGCGCGCATACACCATGGCGCTGGCGCCCGAATAGGGCAGGCAGAACAGGCGCAGTCGAGTCGGCGTACTCATCGAGCGACGACTCCAAACTGAAACACGCTGTATGCACGATAGAAACCCATTTCGTCCTCCTGCGGGTGCTGATCCTTGGCCGTTTTACTAACGGACCTGTCACCCAGAAGAACGGACGGCACCGGCAAATAATTAGTCGCCGGGTACGAGCGAGACGTGGTTCACACCAAACAAGAAAGCATAAGATTAGTTCGCCTTCTCATTTGACAATCATTATCATTAAGCATAATTTGTTGCCCGATGTGTAGGAGGCCTCAGCAAGGACGCCCTCCCCTAACCTCTTTTGCGACAAGGTGATTTCCATGACGGAACAAGTATCCACAGGCAGGTGCGACTCACCGCTTCTCCAGGCATTCGTCGATAACCGGCTGATTCTGGTGAAGATCGCGGCACGTATTACCGGGTGCCGCTCCCGAGCCGAAGACGTAGTGCAGGACGCCTACTTCCGGCTGCAATCGGCGCCGACGATCACCTCATCGTTCAAGGCCCAGCTGAGTTATCTGTTCCAGATCGTGCGTAACCTGGCGATCGATCACTACCGCAAGCAGGCCCTGGAGCTCAAATACTCCGGGACGGAAGAGGAAGGCTTGAATGTGGTTATTCACGGCGCTTCACCGGAAACCTCGCACATCAATTTCAACACCCTGGAAAACATCGCCGACGCCCTGACGGAGCTGCCCCAACGCACCCGCTACGCGTTCGAGATGTACCGCCTGCACGGCGTGCCGCAAAAGGATATCGCCAAGGAACTGGGGGTTTCGCCGACCCTGGTGAACTTCATGATCCGTGATGCGCTGGTGCACTGCCGCAAGGTGTCGGGCAGCCATAGCGATACGTTTGCGCGCAGGGTTTGACGCTCAGCAGAGTGATCTGACACTCAGCAAATCAAATGTGGGAGCTGGCTTGTGTGGGAGCTGGCGATGCGGTTTGACAAATACACCGAATCGCCCGCATTGCAGGCAAGCCAGCTCCCACATGAGCCTATGTCTACCAAGACGATCTGCAGCGTGCCTGTCAGGGCACCGGCATCACATCAATACGATACGGCTCGAAAATCTTCAGCATCTCGCCATCGTCACGCAAGCGCTTGAGCAACGCGGAAAAGGCTTCCCCCGTGATCGGCGCCTTTGGCCGCAGCAGCGCATAGTGGTGATACACCTGGTCGATGCGCTCCGACACCAGGAACTGCCCCGCCATGTCCGCGTTGCGCACCATAAAGTCACTCAAGTACGAACGGGTCACCAAGGCGATGTCGGCACGCCCGCGCGCAACCATCAGCAGGTTGCTGTCATGGGAGTAGGTCAACGTGGCGTTGAAGTGCTCGGCCATGTACTTGGGGTCGGGGTTGAAGTTGGCAAAGGCGTAGTGATACCCGCTGAATACGGCCAGGCGTTTGCCCTTGAGGTCGGCGAAATAATGTTGGTCGCGACCGGTCTCACGCTGGGCGACGAAGATTTCTGCATCTTCCAGGCCCATGTCGACGGTAGTGTGGGGAATCTTCTGCCAGCCCCAGTCGGGGTTTTCGAAGATGGCCATGTCCACTCGGCCCTGCTCGAAATCACGAAAGCGTCGCGGGATAGAAGTGGGCACCAGTACAAATTGGTAGTCGGTTTGCGAAGCGTTGAGGGCCTCGACCAGTTGCGGCAGCAAACCGGTGTCGGCGCCCTGCTCGGGGCGCACGGTGTAGGGCGGGAAATGTGCCGCACCGATGCGGACCAATTGCGCAGCCGAAGCCGGCACCCACCACGCGGTGCCCAGTGCCCAAAAGGTCAGTCCTGCAGCCAGCCGCCATGGCGAAAACATCAAGGCACACACCGTTCAAAAACACTCATGGCGATAAGCTAGGCGTTTTTGTCTGGCGAGACAACTTTCCACCGGCAAATTAATAGCTTGCGCCTCAATCCGCTTTCAGAACCATCAGCAGGGCTTCTTCGGCCAACTGCTCGAGCGTCAGGCTGCCCTCGGCGCGAAACCAGGTGGTGGTCCAGGACAAGGCGCCGGTGAGGAAACGCCGGGTAATAAATACATCGCCACGGATATAACCGGCGTCCTTGGCCTCGCCCAGTACCTGCAGCCAGATCGCCTCATACACATCGCGCAGGGCCAGCACCTGGGCCTGGCCTTCGGCCGACAGTGAACGCCACTCGTACACCAGCACCGCCATGGCTTCGCCGCTGCCGCCCATGATCGACTGCAATTCGCAGCGGATCAGCGCCAGCACGCGTTCGCGCACGTTGCTCGCTTCTTCAAGCGAAGCGCGCATCATCGCGGTGTTGTAGTGGATGGTTTCTTCCATCACCGCGCGCAGGATCTCGTCCTTGCTCTTGAAGTGATGAAAGATGCTGCCGGACTGGATGCCTACGGCGCTGGCCAGGTCGCGCACGGTGGTGCGCTCAAAACCCTTGTTGCGAAACAGGTGGGCCGCGGTTTGCAGCAGCTTGCCACGGGCACTGTCGGGGTCGGTCAATTGGCCGCCATCGACCATGGTGCGCATCACCCGCAGGGCTTTGTGCTCATCCATGCCTCTCTCCTCTACTTCCACGGACGTCTTGGCCGGCAATTTAGGCCGTGCCGGCCACCCAAGCAAGCGCTTGGCTAAAACTTGTGCCCGGAGTTTACAAACCAAGCGCTTGCTTGGTAGTCTCGTTGCCAGCCATTCGAGGAAGGATTTCTCATGAGCAAGACGGTTCGTATCGGCTGCGCCAGCGCCTTCTGGGGCGACACCTGCACCGCCGCAGCCCAATTGGTGCACGGCGGCAAACTGGATTACCTGGTGTTCGACTACCTGGCGGAAATCACCATGTCGATCCTCGCCGGCGCGCGCATGAAAGATCCCCAGGCCGGTTATGCCACGGATTTTGTCGAGGTGCTCACCCCACTGCTCGCCGATATCCAGCGCCAGGGCGTGCGGGTGATCAGCAACGCCGGCGGTATCAACCCCCAGGCCTGCGCCGCCGCCCTGCAAGCGGCCTGCGACAAGGCAGGCGTCGCGCTGAAAATCGCCGTGCTCCTGGGCGATGACCTGCAACCCCAGCTCAAGCATCTTCACACCATTACCGACATGTTCAATGGCACGCCACTGCCGCCGATGTGCGTGTCCGCCAATGCCTACCTGGGTGCACCGGGCATCACCCAGGCGCTGCAGCTGGGTGCGGATATCGTCATCACCGGCCGGGTGGTCGACAGCGCAGTGGTCAGCGCCGCGCTGGTGCATGAGTTCGACTGGTCATGGCAGGACTACGACCGCCTCGCCCAGGCCGCGCTGGCCGGGCATATCATCGAGTGTGGCGCGCAGTGCACCGGCGGCAACTTCACCGATTGGCGCGACGTGCCGGACTACGAGCACATCGGTTTTCCCATCGTCGAAGTCAGCGCCGACGGCCAGTTCACCGTCAACAAAGTCGACGGCACGGGCGGACTGATCAGCGAACTCAGCGTGGCCGAACAGCTGCTGTATGAAATTGGCGACCCACACGCATATCTGCTGCCGGATGTGATCTGCGATTTCAGCAAGGTCAAGCTGCAGCAACAAGGCAAGCACTGCGTACGCCTGCACGGCGCCAAGGGTTTGCCGCCGACCGACCAGTACAAAGTCAGCGCCACTTACCCGGACGGTTTCCGCTGCACGGCCAGTTGCCTGATCGCCGGGATCGATGCCGTGGCCAAGGCCGAGCGGGTCAGCCAGGCGATCATCAACAAGACCTCGGAACTGTTCAGCCAACGCGGCTGGGCGCCTTTCACCGGAGTGAACATCGAATTGCTCGGCAGCGAAGCCACCTACGGCGCCCACGCGATGCGCCAGGACTGCCGCGAGGTGGTGGTGAAACTGGCAGTGCGTCATCCCAACAAACAAGCATTGGTGCTGTTCGCCCGCGAAATCGCCCAGGCCGCTACTGGCATGGCGCCCGGCCTCACCGGCATCGTCGGCGGACGGCCAACGGTGTACCCGTTGATCCGGCTGTTTTCGTTCCTGATCGACAAGGCCTCCTGTGACATCGAGATCGACTTCCAGGGCGAACGCCACGCCTGCGCACGGCCGATGGCCGACACGCCCACCCTGCCGGATGCGCCGATTGAGCCACCCACGCCACAAGGCCGCGCCGATGCCAGCGTACCGTTGGTGAAACTGGCCGTGGCGCGCTCCGGCGACAAGGGCAACCACAGCAACATCGGCGTGATCGCCCGCGACCCCGACTACCTGCCGTGGATCGCCGAAGCACTCACCCCGGCAGTGATCGTCGACTGGATGGGCCATGTGCTCGACCCCGTGCATGGTCGCGTCGAGCGCTGGTACCTGCCCGGCAGCCACAGCCTCAATTTCCTGCTGGAAAACGCCCTGGGCGGCGGCGGCATCGCCAGCCTGCGCATCGACCCTCAGGGCAAGGCCTTCGCCCAGCAACTGCTGGAAATCCCCATCGCCGTGCCGCAACACATCGCAGATTCTCTCACCTGACAGGAGCCTTGCCGTGGCCTTCGACTCAATCTTCAAAGCCGATCTGTTCCAGGGGCAAACCGTGATAGTCACCGGTGGCGGCAGCGGCATTGGCCGTTGCACCGCCCATGAACTGGCGGCCCTCGGCGCTCACGTGATCCTGGTGGGGCGCAAGGCAGAGAAACTGCAAAACGTCGCGATTGAGATCGCCGAAGACGGCGGCACCGCCGATTGGCAGGTGTGCGACATTCGCGATGAAGAGGCGATCAAGGCGCTGGTCAAACACATCATTCAGGCGCATGGCCCGATCCACGGCCTGGTCAACAATGCGGGTGGCCAATATCCGTCGCCGCTGGCCGCGATCAATCAAAAAGGCTTCGAAACCGTGCTGCGCACCAACCTGGTTGGCGGCTTCCTGATGGCCCGGGAAGTGTTCAACCAATCCATGAGCAAGCACGGCGGCGCCATCGTCAACATGCTCGCCGACATGTGGGGCGGCATGCCCGGCATGGGCCACTCAGGCGCGGCGCGTGCCGGCATGGACAACGTCACCAAGACCGCCGCCTTTGAATGGGGTTATGCCGGCGTCCGCGTGAATGCCGTGGCGCCGGGATGGATCGCCTCCAGTGGCATGGACACCTACGAAGGCGCCTTCAAGGCGGTGATTCCGACCTTGCGCGAACACGTGCCGCTCAAACGCATTGGCACCGAGTCGGAAGTCAGCGCGGCGATCGTGTTCCTGCTCAGCCCCGCCGCCGCCTTTATCAGCGGCAGCACCTTGCGCATCGACGGTGCCGCCAGCCTGGGCAGCCGCGCCTGGCCATTGCACAAGGCGCAGTCGCCGAGCGAACCCTTCAATGGCTTCCACCGCGCTTACCTGCCCGATGTGCTCAAGACGGAGCAATAGACCATGCCGGTGATTGAATCCTTGATCGACACCCACAGCGCCCAGTTCGCGCAAAACCGCGAAGCCATGCTGGCGGCCATCGCCCAGCTTCAGCAGTTGGAACACAACCTGCTCGCCAAGGCGCAGGAAGCCAAGGCCAAGTTCGAAAAGCGCGGCCAACTGCTGCCCCGCGAGCGCCTCAACCTGCTGCTGGACCCCGGCGCACCGTTCCTGGAACTGGCCAGCCTGGCCGGCTACAAGTTGCACGACGACAAGGACGGCAGCGCCGCCGGTGGTGGGTTGATCGCCGGCATCGGCTACGTCAGCGGCGTGCGCATGCTGGTGGTGGCCAATAACAGCGCGATCAAGGGCGGTACTATTTCCCCCTCCGGCCTGAAGAAATCCCTGCGCCTGCAACAGATCGCCATGGAGAACAAACTGCCGGTGGTGACCCTCGCCGAAAGCGGCGGCGCCAACCTCAACTATGCCGCCGAGATTTTCGTCGAAGGCGCGCGCAGCTTCGCCAACCAGGCGCGCCTGTCAGCCATGGGGTTGCCGCAGATCACCGTGGTGCATGGCTCGGCCACGGCCGGCGGCGCCTATCAGCCAGGGTTGTCGGATTACGTGGTGGTGGTGCGCGGCCGGGCCAAGCTGTTTCTCGCCGGCCCGCCGCTGCTTAAAGCCGCGACCGGCGAAGTGGCGACCGATGAAGAACTGGGCGGCGCCGAGATGCACGCACAAACCGCCGGCACCGCCGAGTACCTGGCGGAAAATGACGCCGACGGCGTGCGCATCGCCCGCGAGATTGTCAGCCTGCTGCCCTGGAATGATCACCTGCCGCCTGCGACCAAGCGGGCTTATGCAGAGCCGCTGTACCCCATCGAAGACCTGCTGGGCCTGATCCCGGATGACCCGAAAAAACCCTACGACGTCCGCGAGATCCTCGCGCGCCTGGCCGACGGCTCGCACTTTCTTGAATTCAAGGGCGAGTTCGACGCCCACACTGTCTGCGGCCACCTGCACATCCAGGGGCGCGCGGTCGGTGTGATCGGTAACAACGGCCCCATCACGCCCAAGGGCGCGAGCAAGGCCGCGCAATTTATCCAGCTGTGCGACCAGAGCCGCACGCCGCTGGTGTTCCTGCACAACACCACCGGCTTCATGGTGGGCACCGAATCGGAGCAGCAAGGGGTGATCAAGCACGGCGCGAAGATGATCCAGGCGGTCGCCAATGCGCGAGTGCCTAAACTCACGGTGGTGGTGGGCGGCTCCTACGGCGCCGGCAACTACGCGATGTGCGGCCGCGGCCTGGACCCACGCTTCATTTTCGCCTGGCCCAACAGCCGCACGGCGGTGATGGGCGGTGCCCAGGCGGGCAAGGTGCTGCGCATCGTCACCGAGGCCAAGCAGTTGAAGGACGGCCTGGTGCCAGACCCTAAGGTCCTGGACATGCTGGAACAGGTCACCGCGCAGAAGCTCGACAGCCAATCCACTGCACTCTACGGCAGTGCGAACCTGTGGGATGACGGGCTGATTGATCCCAGGGATACCCGCACATTGCTCGGCTTTTTGCTGGATATCTGCCATGAGGCCGAAGTGCGGGCGTTGCAGCCCAACAGCTTTGGCGTGGCGCGTCTCTAACGTTCGCCCGAGACGCCCCGCGTCGCGATAAGGAGCACAATAAAAATGATCTTCACCCAGGAACACCAGGAACTGCGCCGCACCGTCCGCGCCTTCGTCGACCGCGAGATCAACCCCCATGTCGACGAGTGGGAAAAGGCCGGGCGCTTCCCCATCCACGAGATCCTTCGCAAGGCCGGTGACCTCGGCCTGCTGGGCATATCCAAGCCGGAGCAATTCGGCGGCATGGGCCTGGACTACAGCTATTCCATCGTCGCCGCCGAAGAGTTCGGCACCATCCGCTGCGGCGGTATTCCCATGTCCATCGGCGTGCAGACCGACATGTGCACCCCCGCCCTCGCCCGCTTCGGCTCCGATGAACTGCGCGATGAATTCCTGCGCCCGGCCATCAGCGGCGAGCAGGTCGGCTGCATCGGTGTTTCGGAAACCGGCGCCGGCTCCGACGTCGCCGGGCTGAAAACCCATGCGCGCAAGGACGGCGACGACTACGTGATCAACGGCAGCAAAATGTGGATCACCAATTCGCCCAGCGCCGACTTCATCTGCCTGCTGGCCAACACCTCCGACGACAAGCCGCACATCAACAAGTCGCTGATCATGGTGCCGATGAACACCCCCGGCATCAGTGTCAGCCCGCCCCTGGAAAAGCTCGGCATGCACAGTTCCGAGACCGCCCAGGTGTTCTTCGACGGCGTGCGCGTACCGCAGCGCAACCGCATTGGCCACGAAGGCGCGGGGTTCATGATGCAGATGCTGCAGTTCCAGGAAGAACGCCTGTTTGGCGCGGCCAACATGATCAAGGGCTTGGAGCATTGCATCGACAGCACTATCGAGTACTGCAAGGAGCGCCAGACCTTCGGCAAGGCGCTGATCGACAACCAAGTGATTCACTTCCGGCTGGCCGAACTGTCCACCGAAATCGAATGCCTGCGCGCGCTGGTCTACCAGGCCACCGAGCAATACATCAAAGGCCAGGACGTGACTCGCCTGGCTTCCATGGCCAAGCTCAAGGCGGGCCGCCTGGGCCGCGAAGTCAGCGACAGTTGCCTGCAATACTGGGGCGGCATGGGCTTCATGTGGGACAACCCGGTGGCCCGCGCCTATCGCGATGTGCGCCTGGTCTCGATCGGCGGCGGCGCCGACGAAATCATGCTGGGCATCATCTGCAAACTGATGGGCACCTTGCCGGGGAAAAAATCATGAACACCCTGCTGCTCGAACCGCACAACGGTGTGCTGCACATCACCCTAAACCGCCCGGAATGCCGCAATGCGATGAGCCTGGAAATGGTCAATGAACTGCGCAGCGTGCTGGCGCAGCTGGACAGCCAGACGCGGGCCGTGGTGATCAGCGGCGCGGGCGGGCACTTTTGCGCCGGGGCGGACGTGAAAGACCTGGTCACGGCGGGCAATCAACTCCAGGCGCTGAACCGCGCATTCGGCACCTTGCTGCAAGAAGTAGAAGCGGTGCCGCAAGTGGTGATCGTGGTGCTGCAAGGCGCGGTGCTGGGCGGCGGTTTTGGCCTGGCGTGCGTGAGCGATATCGCCATCGCCGATCACCAAGCGCAATTCGGACTGCCGGAAACCAGCCTGGGCTTGTTGCCGGCGCAGATTGCCCCGTTTGTGGTCAAGCGAATTGGCCTGACCCAGGCACGCCGCTTGGCACTGACCGCCGCGCGCTTTGATGGCGTAGAGGCCGAGCGACTGGGGGTCGTGCACTTTACCGAGCGCGATCCGCAGGCGCTGGCAGAACGATTGGATGAAGTGTTGAGCCAGGTACTGAAGTGTGCGCCAGGCGCTAATGCACGGACCAAAGCGCTGCTGCTCGCGAGTGTGGATGAACCGCTTGAAACGGTGCTGGATCGCGGAGCGCAGTGGTTTGCCGAGGCCGTGAGGAGTGAGGAAGGGATTGAGGGGACGCAGGCGTTTGTGCAGAAGCGGAAACCGAAGTGGTGCAGATGACGCCTTCGCGGGCAAGCCCGCTCCCACATTTGGACCGAGTACGGCACGTACAAACCGGTCGGCTCTAAGGCCGCCGCGCTTTTGATTTTGATCTTGGGCGCCCCGTCAAACACGCTGGCCGAACGCAGGCTTGAATCCGTGGGTAACCCGCTGTAAGAGCGGAACCGCCAGCAGCCGTTACCGCGGAAATGGATATGTACCCGAGGACCGCAGCAATGCCGCAGCTAACAAAAATCCTGATCGCCAACCGCGGCGAAATCGCCTGCCGCATCCAGCGCACCGCCCAGGCCCTAGGCTATCGCACTGTGGCCATCTACAGCGAAGCCGACGCCCAAGCCCTGCATGTGCAGATGGCTGACGAAGCCGTGCACATCGGTCCGGCCCCCGTCCACCAGTCATACCTCAACATCGAAGCCATCCTCAACGCCGCCAAACTAACAGGCGCCGACGCCATCCACCCCGGCTACGGCTTCCTCTCCGAAAACCCCGACTTCGCCCGCGCCTGCCAACACGCCAACCTCACCTTTATCGGCCCGAGCGTCGAGGCCATCGAACTGATGGGCAGCAAACGCCTGTCCAAACTCGCCATGCTCGAAGCCGGCGTTCCCTGCATCGCCGGCTACCAGGGCAGCGCCCAGGACGACACCACCCTGCAACAGGAAGCCGACCGCATCGGCTACCCCCTGATGATCAAGGCCAGCGCCGGCGGCGGCGGTCGCGGCATGCGCCTCGTACACCAATCGAAAGACCTGCTGGACAACCTGCACACCGCCCGCTCGGAAGCCAAAAACGCCTTCGGCAGCGACGAACTGATCCTCGAACAAGCGCTGATCGACCCGCGCCACGTCGAAATCCAGGTGTTCGGCGACAGCCACGGCCACCTGATCTACCTCGGTGAGCGCGACTGCTCGATCCAGCGCCGCCACCAGAAAGTCATCGAAGAAGCCCCCTGCCCTGTCATGACGCCCGAGCTGCGCCAAGCCATGGGCGAAGCTGCTTTGAAGGCCGGACGTGCGGTGAACTACGTCGGCGCCGGCACCGTGGAATTCCTGCTCGACCGCCACGGTCGGTTCTACTTCCTGGAAATGAACACGCGCCTGCAAGTGGAACATCCGGTGACCGAACTGATCACCGGCCTCGACCTGGTGGATTGGCAACTGCAGATCGCCGCCGGCCAGCCACTGCCGCTGACGCAGGCGGACGTCACCCTGAGCGGCCACGCCATCGAGGTGCGCCTGTACGCCGAAGACCCGGCCCAAGGCTTCCTGCCGCAAACCGGCGAAGTGCTGCGCTGGGAACCGGCGACTGGTGTACGCATCGATCATGGTGTGGTGCAAGGCCAGTGCATCAGCCCGTTCTACGACCCGATGCTCGGCAAGCTCATCGCCCACGGCGCCACCCGCGAAGAGGCGCGGCGTAAACTGCTAAGGGCGGTGGAAGACACGGTATTGCTGGGCCTGCAGACCAATCGGCAGCTATTGGCCGCCCTGCTCAAGCACCCGGACTTTATTGCTGGCGATTTCAGCACTGGGTTTATCGCGCGACACTTCAGCGAAATCCAGCCCCAGCCCCCCTCAGCAGAACAACTCAGCCTGGCCGCCGCACTGTTTTACGCACACAGCGCACACCAGCATCCCCAAGCCCTGGCCGGATGGCGCAACAACGCCAGCGCGTCCCGCAGCTACCGGCTCGAGGTCAACGGCGAGCTCCACACCGTCAGTACCGAGCCCCTGCCCCTCACCATCGACGGTCGCTTCGCCACCTGGGTGTCCAAGGGTATCCGCCGTCGCGTTGCCTATCACCTCGAAGCCAACCGACTGTGGCTACCCGGCCTCACCGTGGTCGACCGCAGCCAGCACATCGCCAGCCGCCAGGCCAACGCCAGCAGCGGCACGGTCAAGGCGCCAATGGACGGTGCGATCGTCGATGTGCGGGTCAGCGCCGGCGACAGCGTCACCAAAGGCCAACTGCTGCTGGTGCTCGAAGCCATGAAAATGGAGCATCCGCTGACGGCCGGTATCGACGGTGTGATCAAGGGCGTGCAGGTGGCCACGGGCGATCAAGTGCGCAATCGTCAGGTTTTACTGGAGATCGTCTAGCCCCTAGGCGGAACTACAGGGCCGGGCTACGCTCTATCCCCAACAGAAAGGGAAGAGAACGGGAACCTGCGCGATGCCCCATTGGCTGATTATTGACCTTGAAGCCACAACGGATGAAGGCGGCTGGCCCGTGACGGAGATGGAAGTCATCGAGATCGGCGCGAGCCTGGTGAACCGCCAGGGCCGCGAGCTGGATCACTTCCAGCGCTTTGTGCGACCGCTGCGCCGGCCATTGCTGACGCCCTTTTGTCGCCAATTGACCCACATCACCCAAGCGAACATCGATACCGCCGCGCCGATCACCGAGGTGTGGCCGTTGTTCGAACGCTGGCTGGGCCAGCATCAGGCGCGCCTGGAAGGTTGGGCCAGCTGGGGTGATTACGATCGCAAGCAGCTGGAGTTGGAGTGGCAGCGTCATGGCCTGGCCAGTGCACTCGCCCAGACACCCCATGTGAACCTCAAACAGCGCTTCGCCAAGGCCCGGCGCCTGGACAAGCCCCTGGGGCTCAACGGCGCCCTGCAATTGGCGGGGATGCAGTTCCATGGCCAGCAACATCGGGCGCTGGAGGATGCACGCAACACCGCGCGCCTGCTGCCGCTGATTCTGCCGGTCTAGGCAGCTCCCCAAGGCTTGGGCATACTGGCCGACCTATTTCCGTAATCTGCATTCCCTGTAGGCGCCGGCTTGCCGGCGATGAGGCCCGCATGCCGGGCATCGCACAAGCGAATGCCATCGCCGGCAAGCCGGCGCCTACAGGGTGCGTGAAGCCTTTACTCACTTTTCGAGGATTCGCCCATGTTCAAAGTCAACGAGTACTTCGACGGCACCGTCAAGTCGATCGCTTTCGGCACCCCAGAAGGTCCGGCGACCATCGGCGTCATGGCCCCCGGCGAATACGAGTTCGGCACCGCCCAGCGTGAAATCATGCACGTGGTGTCCGGTGCCCTGACCGTCAAGCTGCCTGACGCCAGCGAGTGGGAAACCTTCGCCGCCGGCAGCCAGTTCAACGTACCGGCCAACAGCAAGTTCCAGCTGAAGGTCGCCGTGGACACCGCTTACCTGTGCGAATACCGCGGCTAAGGGTCAGCCACAGGCAAAAAAAAGCCCGTCTCGCAGGAGACGGGCTTTTTTATGGGCGCGGGAAATTACTCAAGAATCGTCACCGGCATCCCGACTTCCAGGCGACCCACGCCATCGTTGACCAGGTTTTGGCCGAACATCGCGCCATTTTCAGTCTTGCGGTAGGCCTCCAGCGTCGCGAAGGGTTCGCGGTCGGCGCTGCGTTCGCCGGTCTGCGGGTCGATGGTGGTGAGGATGCAGCGCGAGCACTGCTTGACCGCCCGAAACTCAACATCACCGATGCGCAGGCGTTTCCAGCCGTCCTCGGCAAAAGCTTCGCCGCCTTCGATCACCAGGTTGGGACGAAAACGCAGCATCTCCATGGGGCGGCCGATGCGTTGCGACAGGTCATCCAGCGAGGCCTGGCCGATCACCAGCAGCGGGTAGCCGTCGGCGAACCCAACTTGATCGTCATCTTTGCCATAACCGGCTTCGGTGGTGCGGGCGCGTTCGAGGGGGATCTGCACCAGGCGCGTCGGTTTGCCGATAAAGGCACTGACCCAGGCCGCGGCCTCGTCGCCGGCGTCGGGCACACGCAAGGTGTCGCGCCAGATGGTCACACCGCGTAATTGAGCGTCGCTACCAGGCAACGCCACGTCCAACGGCGTGTAGCCTGGCGAACTCAGGGTGAGCCCGCCTTGGCTGTTCCACAGGGCCGAGAGTTGGCTCATCTTGGCCACGGCACGCTGCGTGAGGAAACGCCCGCTGGCCTCATCCACCAGCATCCAGCGTCGATCGCCGTCCACCCCAAGCTTATCCAGGCCGACCTGCTGCACTATTTCGGCCTTGCCGGACTTCAAGGGGTAACGGTACAACGCGCTGAGACGAAGCATGGGCCTGCATTCCTGAGGGGCAAAGCCGTCACCCTAAGGTCAAGCGGGCACTTCGTCCAGCATCAGACGCTGACGCACTACATCCACCAGCTTGTCGGGCTGGAATTTGGACAGGAAGTTGTCGCAGCCGACCTTCTTCACCATCGAGTCATTGAAACTGCCCGACAAAGAGGTGTGCAGCACCACATACAGCTTGCGCAGGCGCGGGTCGTTGCGGATCTCAGTGGTGAGACGGTAGCCGTCCATTTCAGGCATTTCGGCATCGGTGAAGATCATCAGCAGCTTGTCGGTCATCACCTGGCCACTGTCGGCCCAGGCCTTGAGCATGTTCAGTGCCTTGAGGCCGTCGCTGGCAATGTGCATCTTCACGCCCAGTTGGCCGAGGGTGTCGCGCAATTGCGAGAGGGCCACGTTGGAGTCATCCACCAGCAGCACTTCACGGCCACGGGCGCGCTCCAGCACCGGGTCTTCGAGTTTCTCGCGGGAGACCTTGGCGTTGTACGGCACAATTTCAGCCAGGACTTTTTCCACGTCGATGATTTCCACCAACTGGTCGTCGACCTTGCTGATGGCCGTGAGGTAATGCTGGCGACCGGCACTGGCCGGCGGCGGCAGGATGGCTTCCCAGTTCATGTTGACGATGCGGTCAACGCCGCCCACCAAAAACGCCTGCACGGAGCGGTTGTACTCGGTGACGATAATGGTGCTGTTGGGGCCCGGCACCAGCGGGCGCATGCCAATCGCCTGGGACAGGTCGATCACCGGCAGGGTCTGGCCACGCAGGTTGACCACGCCGCACACGAACGGATGACGTTGCGGCATCAAGGTCAACTTGGGCAGTTGCAGCACTTCCTGCACCTTGAACACGTTGATCGCGAACAACTGGCGCCCGGCCAGGCGGAACATGAGGATCTCCAGGCGATTCTCACCCACCAGCTGTGTGCGTTGATCTACCGTGTCGAGAATGCCGGCCATTAAAAGCTCCTGTTGCGCTGAGGAATTGTGCGGTTCACATAAGCCTGGTTATCGGCGGCGAACGCCAGACCTTGACCCTGGTAAAATGCCACGTAAATTCATTGATGTCACACTGACATCATGGTTTACTGCGCTGGCCACTCCAGATGGCGGTATAGCGACGTTGCGCGACATTCAATTCGACGCAAGGTTCCGCTATGTAAGGGATTCCCCTAGGCACAATCAGGCCCAACCTGATATTCGCAATATCTAATAGCCATTAATGTGACGCCATTCTCAATGCATGAATGGAGTCAGGCTTTTGTTTGCCATCCCAAGCCCTCGGCCCGCAGGCCTTCCAGACATACAGATGTCGGCCATTGAAGGTGTGCAACTGACCCCGCTCATGAGGGCAGCGCACCGCCGTTGCCGCCACTCTAATAAGCGTCCTACTGAAAACTCAGAAGCGACCTACAGATCCCAGTCATATTTCAGCGCTACTTTTAAGCCATTCACCCGGTGCGACATCTCATCACCCGACCTTATGTTGTGGAGACTTGCATGATGAACAGCGCAAATGAATGGCAGACCACACTTCCCGAGTTTTTGTTGGAAGCGGAAAGGCTACTGGCCAAGTCGGAAGAGTGCTTGAGCCATTTGCACCTGATTCGCGACGACAGCGACGCCATCGACTGCATGAAGTCCAGCCTGGCCAAACTGGCCGAGAAGGCCGACAGCCTGGCCCTGCAGGCAATCAGCGAGTTTTCCCGGCATATCCAGTACCTGATCGCCAACGCCGCCAGCCCCATGCAACTGCATGATCAGGCGCTGGATGCCTTGCATGCGTGCCTGACTTTATTGGCATGGCAACTGGAACTCATCGACACCCGCACCGGCGAACTGGGTATGGATGAGAGTGAGCAGGCGACATTGATTGCAACGGTTACGTTGCAGATTCCGCAAAAAGATTTCAGTTATAAACCGCAGCAGCGCTTGCATCACACGTCTTGAGTGAATATCCATGTCGTATTTAAACTGAAGTTGTCTGAAAACGACCCCACCATTAATCGAGTTGAATTGAGTCGCGCGGGCAAAGATATCAATTAGCCATTAACGGTAATAACGATACAACCTTGCAGAAATAATATAACTTCCCCACTTCATGAACTCTGGGAATACCGCCCGGAGCATTTGCGCGGTTATTAATCCTGCAAGGCACCGCACCAGGCGACCAACGGTAACAGTGGTGGTACTATGCCCCGCTCGAAGTGACTCAACTTCATCATGCATAAAAACGATTCGATAACGCATTCCAAACAGAGCCCAGTCAGCCGCCGTGACCGGTCTTCCCGCAGCGAACCTTCATTGGCTCCATCCGCTATGTACGCCAGTCTCAAGCCCCTCATCGCCAGGTTCGCGTCCCGCAGCAATGCACGCCGTTTGATCCTTGCCCTGTGCCTTGCTTCGCTGCTGCTCGGCCTGTGGGCCTACACCCGTTCCGAGCCGCTGCCATTGCTGGTGATCGTGCTCAACCTGGCCACCCTGGTGGTGGTCGGCCTGCAACAATGGCGCTCGCGCAAGTCCATCAAGTTCCAACCCCAGGAACTGGCCGACCGCCTATTGCAAGTGCAGGAGAACGAGCGCCACCGCCTCAGCCGCGAACTGCATGACGATATCGGCCAACTGCTCACCGCCGCCAAACTGCAAAGCGAATGGCTCAAGCGCCGCCTGCCCGAAGACCTGCAAAGCCAATGCACAGTGCTGTGCAACACCCTGAATGAAACCCTGGCCAAGGTGCGCGACGTCTCCGCCATCCTCAACCCTCGCCAGTTGGCCAGCCTGGGCCTGGAAGCCAGCCTGCGCGCGCACCTGCTCAAGACCCTGGAAAACACTCCGATTCACTGGAGCCTGGAATGCCAGCAACGGCTGACCGGCATCCCGGAAGAAATGGCCGTGGCGGCCTTTCGCATCACCCAGGAAGCCGTGACCAACATGTTGCGCCACGCCAAGGCGCGCAACCTGCTGGTACGCCTGCAACGCCTGCCCGAGGGCCTGTCGCTGGTTATCTGCGATGACGGGCAGGGTTTTTCGCCAGCCATCAACCCAGGCCTGGAAGGCCAACGGGGCATGGCCGGCATGTCCGAGCGGACTGATCAGCTTGGCGGTTCATTATCCGTCAGTAGCCAGCCAGGCAAAGGGACACGGATCGAAGCGCTTTTCCCCTGGGCGCCGCGCGCCCTCGAACGGGCCAGTTCCCCTAAGGTTCTCGAGTGACCTGCAAATTACTCCTGGTGGATGACCACGCACTGATCCGGGCCGGCGTTCGCGCGCTGGTCCAGGACATTCCCGGCTACACGGTGATAGGCGAAGCCAGCGATGGCGCGCAGTTGCTGGAGCAGTTCAGCGCCCTGCTGCCGGATATCGTGCTGTTGGACTTGTCGATGAAACACACCGGCGGCCTGGATGCCTTGCAGCAGCTCAAGCGCGTCTACCCCAAGAGCAAAGTGCTGATCCTGTCGATGCACACCGACCCGGAACTGATCATGTGCGCGCTGGAATCCGGCGCCCATGGCTACCTGCTCAAGGACACCACCGCCAACGAGCTGGAACACGCACTGCTGGCCTTGCGCAACAACGAACGCTACCTGAGCCCGGCGATTGCCCACACCGTGATCAACCAGGCGCTGGTGCGCAGCCAGGGGCCCACCACCCCCGCCGGCCACAGCCACAACCTCACGGCGCGGCAGTTGGAGATCCTGCGCCTGATCGTGCGCGGCAAGTCCACGCGGGAAATCGCCCACGGCCTGGGCCTGAGCATCAAGACCGTGGAAGCCCACCGCTCGCAGATCATGAAGCGCCTGCAGATTTTCGACGTGGCGGGCCTGGTGCTATTCGCGGTGCGCGAGCAGATCATCAGCCTGGACGACTAACGGCGAATCCACCGGCAGGTGCACGCGCAAGGCTTGAGGCAAGGCTTCGAAGTGCAGGTCATCACCCTCCAGCGGCTCCCCATCGAGGTTGATATACAGCCCTTGCGCGACCTTGATATTCACCCACGGCAGGCGCGCGCGGACAAACATGGTGTCCAGGCCCCAGCCGTTGTTCATCAACTCGCGCAATGTACCGACCACTTCCTGGGGGGCCGGCAGGATACTGACGTCCAGCAGGCCGTCATCGGCCATGGCGCCAGGGCAGAGCTCATGCCCACCGCCTGCCTGGCGACCGTTGCCGATCCCCAGGGCGAGCAGCTCGCCTTTCCAGTGGAAATCGGGGCCATCCAGCTCGGCGTAGGCGGCCTTCAACTCACTGAACCGCGTCAAGCCAGTGAACAGGTAGGCGGCGCCACCCAGGACTTTTTTCAAGTCTTCGGAGGTGTTGGCAGTGACCTGGCTGCCGAAACCGCCGGTCGCCATATTGAGGAAGATCTGCCCGCCGACCTGGCCCAGGTCGATGGCCCTGGGTGGCACGTCCAGCAGTGCCAGGGCCTGGGCAGGCTCCAGCGGCACGCCGGCGGCCTTGGCGAAATCGTTCGCGGTGCCCAGGGGCATCAACACTAGGCTGGCGTCGGTCTTGGCCTGGGCCATGGCTTCGGCCACATCGCGCAGGGTGCCGTCGCCGCCACCGGCGATGATATGGGTGTAGCCGTCAGTGAGGGCTTCGTTGACCAGCCGCTGGGCGTCGCCGCCTTCCCAGGTGACCCGCACCGCCAACTCGCCGCCCTGCTCGCGCCGGGCCTGCACGGCGGTGCGGACGTCCTCGTTGAGGGCTTGCTTGCCGTGGAGGATCAACAGGGCTTTGGGGGTGGTCATTGCGGGAATCTCCTGATTCAAGGGTGCTTGGAGGATGTGGACCTTGGGCGGGGAGAAAAAAGCCATTGGATGGGAAAAAAATTGGATGATTGAGTGCATATCCGTTTTTTGGGTAACGGCGGGTATTGGTTCCGCCCTTACGGCGGGTCACTTTTGAAAAGAGCCCAAAAGTAACCAAAAGGCTCTTGCCCCAACACTCGGTACCTCGCCTAGGCTCGGTATGCCCGTAATCCGACAGCGATTTGGGGGGCCGCCGCCACGCGCCATCCATGGCGCGGGGCGGCTAAACCGGCATCCCTGCCGGTTTACCCCCCAAATCCCTGCCGAATTCCGGCCAGCGTGTTTGACGGGGCGCCTAAGATCAAGATCAAGATCAAGATCAAGAGCAAGAGCACAGCGGCCTGACAGCCGGCTTGAGTGGTGTGAAGCAAAGGCAAAAGCCAACGCGGTCCTGTAGGAGCCGGCTTGCCGGCGATGGTCGTTAACGATGACGTGGGGTGTCTGGATGAACGCGGCGGTCTCACGTTTTTCGCCGGCAAGCCGGCTCCTACAAGCGACCGCGTATCCACGATGCGAAGCGAGTCGCTCTTGATCTTGATCTGAGGCGCCCCGTTAAACACGCTGGCCGAACGCAGGCTTTGGAGCGTGGGTAACCCGGCAGGACGCCGGGTTAGCCGCGCTGGGCCAAGGATGGCCCATCGCGGCGGCCCACGCTCCAAAGCCGGAGTGAGGGCACACCGAGCCTAAGCGAGGTGCCGAGTGTTGGGGCAAGAGCGTTTTGCTTACTTTTGCGCTTTTCAAAAGTGAGCCGCCGTAAGGGCGGAACCAATACCAGCCGTCACCGCAGCAACGGATATGTACTCACAACCCAATCAACTCTTATGCAACTTACTCATCAGTTGCGCTTCAGCCTGCGTCAACCCACATGACTGCGTCAGCTCATCCACCGTAGCCCCCATCCCCACCAACTTCGCCGCCTGCGCAAACGAAAGGCTCGACGGATCCCGCTGCTCAATCTGCGCCAGCTTGTCGGGCAACGGCGCAAGGATGGCACGCAGTTCATGCACCTCATCCCCCACCTTCACCGCACTCTGCTGGTAATGATCAACCCGCTTGACCAACTCCAGAATGCGCCGGTCACGCACCACATCACGCTCGGCCTGCTGCAGGAACAATTCGCGCTGCTGGCGCACATAGCGCAGCAGGAACGCCAGGGTCCCGGCCCACAACAGGGCCAGGACAATCACCGCGGCCTCAAAGAACAATCAGATGCTCTCCAGTTCCGACCATTCTTCTTCGCTCATCATCTTGTCCAGCTCAACCAGAATCAGCAGTTCGCCGTTCTTGTTGCATACGCCCTGGATGAACTTGGCGGACTCTTCGTTACCCACATTCGGTGCGGTTTCCACTTCCGATTGGCGCAGGTACACCACTTCCGCCACGCTATCGACCATGATCCCGACCACTTGCTTGTCGGCTTCGATGATCACGATACGCGTGTTGTCGTTGACCTCAGTCGGTACCAGGCCAAAACGCTGGCGGGTGTCGATCACCGTCACCACGTTGCCGCGCAGGTTGATGATGCCCAGCACGTAGCTCGGCGCACCCGGCACCGGGGCGATCTCGGTGTAGCGCAGCACTTCCTGCACGCGCATCACGTTAATGCCATAGGACTCGTTGTCCAGTTTGAAGGTAACCCATTGCAGGATCGGATCATCCAAACCTTGTGCGGACGCTGACTTATTCATACCCCTGACCCCTTCAAATGCCGCATGACACGGCGTGTGTGCTTCGCTGACCGCATTCGCATGCGGCCCTTATTGTTCAATCAACTGCGTTTGTTCTGTGGCATCGCCTTGACCGCGCCACTGGCGATCAACTCGGCCAGTTCGGCGACGTCGAGCAACGCGCACATATGTTCGATCACGGTGCCCGCCAGCCAAGGCCGTTGGCCCCGGTGGCTGCGCCATTTGATTTCGTTCGGGTCCAGGCGCAACGAGCGGCTGACCTGATGCACCGCCAGCCCCCACTCATAACCCTGCACCGAGATCACGTACTGCAAGCCTTGGCGGAAGTCGTCGCGATAGCGGTCGGGCATGACCCAACGCGCGGTATCCAACACTTTGAGGTTGCCCGCCTGGCTGGGCAGGATGCCGAGGAACCACTCCGGCTGCCCGAACAGCGGCGTCAGTTCCTGACCTTCCAGGGAGTAGATCGAGCCCAGGCACACCAGCGGTACCGCCAGGGTCAACCCGGCGACATCGAACAGCAGGCATTCGAACGGCTCGGCAGCCCAACTCGGACGCCCATCGCCAGTCACCGGCGGCGGGGTGATGCTCGGTGGCAGGTGCACTTCCACCACCGGCTCGACCACCACGGGCGCAACCACTGCCGGCGCGATCGGCACGATGACCGGGGCAACCGGCACAACCTGCGCGTCGCGGGCCTGCTCTTCCAGAACGGCCAACTGGAATTCATCCAGCGTGCTTTCCGGCTCTACAGCGGGCTCCAGCACCAGGATCGGTTCCGGCAATTCTTCCGCGGTCGCATCCTGCAGCAAGGCATCCAGGTAGGATTCCAGTGCCAGTTGCGGCCGGGTCTTGAGTTCTACGGGACGGTTCATCACGCCACCTGCGCCACAAGTTGCTGGGACAGCAGGTGCTTGAGCAACGCGCGGTAGGCCAGTACGCCTCGGCTTTTCGGGTCGAACTGCGACGGCGCCAGGCCGGCGCGGCTGGCGTCACGCAGGCGTGTGTCCACCGGGATGTAGCCGTTCCAGATGGTATCCGGGTAGGCATCGCGCAACACACGCAGGGTGCCGAGGGATGCCTGGGTGCGGCGGTCGAACAAAGTCGGCACGATGCTGAACGGCAGCGCCTGTTTGCGCGAACGGTTGATCATTGCCAGGGTGCTGACCATGCGCTCCAGGCCTTTGACGGCCAGGTGCTCGGTCTGCACCGGGATCACCAACTGCTGGCTGGCCGCCAACGCGTTGACCATCAACACGCCCAGCAACGGCGGGCTGTCGATGATGGCGTAGTCGAAGTCCTGCCACAGTTGCGCCAGGGTCTTGGCGATCACCAGGCCCAACCCGCTCTGCCCCGGCGACTGGCGCTCAAGGGTGGCCAGGGCGGTGCTGGAGGGCAGTAGGGAAATACTCTCGTTGCTGGTGGGTAGCAGCAGTTGCCCCGGCAAGTCGGCCGGCACGCTGCCCTTGTGCAGGAACAGGTCGTAGTTGCTGTGTTCCAGCGCATCCGGGTCGTAGCCGAAATAGCTGGTCATGGAGCCGTGAGGGTCCAGGTCCACCACGACCACGCGCTTGCCCGCCTCGGCCAGCAAGCCGGCTAAGGCGATGGAGGTGGTGGTCTTACCGACCCCACCCTTTTGATTGGCAACTGCCCAGACTCTCATTCGGTTGGTTCCTCCCGGCAGGCACAGGCGCGACCGAGACATTGCATAAGGTTATTGAGCCGGCGACGGAGAATTGACGGCGCTCTGACGAACCGGCGGTTTTACAGGGGGCGGTGCAGTTTGTGTGCCAGCCCGCTTCAAGGCGGCATCCGGTGTTGCATTGGCGGTACCGGTGCCGGTCAGGCTGCGGCGCACATCCAGGTTGCGCGAGACCACCAGCACCACCCGACGGTTACGTGCGCGCCCCTCCACCGTGGCGTTATTGGCCACCGGCTGGAACTCGCCATACCCCACCGACGCCAAGCGCCCAGGGTTCACACCCTGCATCGCCAGCATGCGCACGATGCTCGCGGCACGTGCCGAAGACAGCTCCCAGTTGGTCGGGTACTGCGCGGTGCTGATCGGAAAATTGTCGGTAAAGCCTTCCACGTGGATCGGGTTCTCGAACGGCCGCAGGATCGCCGCCACCTTGTCGATGATAGTGAACGCCTGGTCACTGGGCATCGCATCGGCACTGGCAAACAGCAGGCTGGAGTTCAGCTCGATCTCCACCCACAGCTCGTTGCCACGCACGGTCATCTGGTTGGAGCTGATCAAATCGCCGAACGCGGCGCTGATGTCATCGGCGATGCTTTTCAGCGGGTCGCTGGTGCCGCCCACGCCAGCGGCGGTTTCATCGCTGTCGTTGACCAACGGCTTGGCCGGCGTCACGGTCTTGGGTCGTTCTTCGCCGATGGGGATCGGCTTGAGGGCGCGGTCGGCATCGTTGAACACGCCGATCAGCGCCTGGGAAATGACTTTGTACTTGCCTTCGTTGATCGACGAGATGGAGTACATCACCACGAAAAACGCGAACAGCAAGGTGATGAAGTCCGCATAGGACACCAGCCACCGCTCGTGGTTGACGTGTTCTTCAGGCTCGCGACGGCGCCGGCTCATAATCGATCTCTCCCATCAATCCATGAAGCCCTGGAGCTTCAATTCGATGGAGCGTGGGTTCTCACCCTCGGCGATCGACAGGATGCCTTCCAGCAACATCTCGCGGTAACGCGACTGGCGCATGGCAATCGACTTGAGCTTGCTGGCCACCGGCAACAGCACCAGGTTGGCACTCGCCACGCCATAGATGGTGGCGACAAATGCCACGGCAATGCCGCTGCCCAGTTGCGACGGATCGGCGAGGTTGCCCATCACGTGGATCAAGCCCATCACCGCACCGATGATGCCGATGGTCGGCGCGTAGCCGCCCATGCTTTCGTAGACTTTGGCGGCGTTGATGTCGCGACTTTCCTGGGTGTAGAAATCCACCTCCAGGATGCTGCGGATCGCTTCCGGTTCGGCGCCGTCCACCAGCAATTGCAGGCCTTTGCGTGCGTAGCTGTCCGGCTCGGCGTCAGCCACGCCCTCCAGGCCCAGCAGGCCTTCCTTGCGCGCGGTGAGGCTCCAGTTGACCACGCGATCAATGCCACCTGGCAGGTCCACGCGAGGCGGGAAAATGATCCATATCAGAATCTGCATGGCGCGCTTGAACGAGCTCATGGGCGACTGCAACAACGCCGCGCCCACGGTACCGCCAATCACGATCAACGCTGCCGGGCCGTTGGCCAATGCGCCGAGGTGACCGCCTTCGAGGTAGTTGCCGCCGATGATCGCGACAAACGCCATGATGATGCCGATCAGGCTCAATACATCCATCAGAGGCAGGCCTCCACCAGATGCTTGCCGATGTCGTCCAAGCTATAGACGGCGTCGGCCAGGTCCGCCTTGACGATGGCCATGGGCATGCCATAGATCACGCAGCTGGCTTCGTCCTGGGCCCAGATTGCGCTGCCGCCCTGCTTGAGCAGCCGCGCGCCTTCACGGCCATCGGCGCCCATGCCGGTGAGGACCACCGCCAGAACTTTGTCGCCGTAGGACTTGGCCGCCGAACCAAAGGTGATGTCCACGCAGGGTTTGTAGTTCAGGCGCTCATCGCCCGGCAGGATTTTGATCGCGCCACGGCCGTCCACCATCATTTGCTTGCCACCCGGCGCCAGCAACGCCAGGCCAGGACGCAGGATGTCGCCATCCTCGGCTTCCTTGACGCTGATGCGGCACAGCTTGTCCAGGCGCTCGGCGAATGCCTTGGTGAACGCCGCGGGCATGTGCTGGATCAACACGATCGGCGCCGGGAAGTTGGCCGGCAGTTGGGTCAATACGCGTTGCAGGGCCACCGGGCCGCCCGTGGACGTGCCGATAGCCACAAGTTTGTAGGCCTTGCGCTTCGGCGCAGGCGAATGGGCAGTCGCAGGCGCAGCAGCGCGAACCGGCGCCACGGCAGGCCGTGCAACCGGCGCAGGCGCTGGACGAGCAAACGATGACGTCGGTGCAGCCGGTGCTGCAACCGGTGCAGGCGTCGGCGCTGGCGCGCTGAACAGGCTGCGACGGTTACTGCGCGAAATGCTGTGCACTTTCTCGCACAGCATTTGCTTGACCTTCTCGGGGTTGCGCGAGATGTCTTCGAAATTCTTCGGCAGGAAATCCACCGCGCCAGCGTCCAGCGCATCCAGGGTGACCCGGGCGCCTTCGTGCGTCAGCGAGGAGAACATCAACACCGGGGTCGGGCAGCGTTGCATGATGTGCCGAACTGCCGTGATGCCATCCATCATCGGCATCTCGTAGTCCATGGTGATCACGTCCGGTTTCAACGCAATGGCTTGATCAATCGCCTCTTTGCCGTTGGTGGCCGTGCCGACCACCTGGATCGTTGGATCGGCGGAAAGAATTTCCGAGACGCGGCGGCGGAAGAAACCCGAATCGTCCACCACCAGGACCTTGACTGCCATAAACACTCCGTTAGGCGGGGCGGGCACTACCGCCCTGCCCCACCAGAATCAAATACGCCGAGCGGCGTAACGCTTGAGCATGCTCGGAACATCGAGAATCAGCGCGATCCGACCGTCACCGGTGATGGTCGCACCCGACATGCCCGGGGTTCCCTGCAGCATTTTGCCCAAAGGCTTGATGACCACTTCTTCCTGGCCAACCAGTTGATCGACGACAAAGCCGATCCGCTGGGTGCCCACGGAGAGAATCACCACATGGCCTTCGCGCTGCTCTTCGTGCTTGGCCGATGCCACCAGCCAGCGCTTGAGGTAGAACAGTGGCAACGCCTTGTCGCGTACGATCACCACTTCCTGGCCGTCCACCACGTTGGTGCGCGACAGGTCGAGGTGGAAGATCTCGTTGACGTTGACCAGCGGGAAGGCGAAAGCCTGGTTGCCCAGCATCACCATCAGGGTCGGCATGATCGCCAAGGTCAACGGCACCTTGATCACGATCTTCGAGCCCTGGCCCTTGGTCGAGTAGATGTTGATCGAGCCGTTGAGCTGGCTGATCTTGGTCTTCACCACGTCCATGCCGACGCCGCGGCCCGACACGTCGGAAATCTCGGTCTTGGTCGAGAACCCCGGAGCGAAGATCAGGTTGTAGCACTCGGTGTCGGTCAGGCGGTCGGCGGCGTCCTTGTCCATCACGCCACGCTTGACCGCGATGTTGCGCAATACGGCCGGGTCCATGCCCTTGCCGTCGTCGGTAATCGACAGCAGGATGTGGTCGCCTTCTTGCTCGGCGGCCAGGATCACCTTGCCGTTGCGCGACTTGCCCGAGGCTTCGCGTTCTTCCGGGGTTTCCACGCCGTGGTCGACGGCGTTGCGCACCAAGTGGACCAGCGGGTCGGCCAGGGCCTCGACGAGGTTCTTGTCGAGGTCGGTTTCTTCACCCACCAGTTCCAGGTTGATCTCTTTCTTCAGCTGACGCGCCAGGTCGCGAACCAGGCGTGGGAAGCGGCCGAAGACTTTCTTGATCGGCTGCATCCGCGTTTTCATCACGGCGGTCTGCAGGTCGGCGGTCACCACGTCGAGGTTCGACACGGCCTTTTGCATGGCTTCGTCGCCGCTGCTCAAGCCCAGGCGTACCAGGCGGTTACGCACCAGTACCAGTTCGCCGACCATGTTCATGATGTCGTCCAGGCGTGCGGTATCAACCCGCACGGTGGTTTCGGCTTCACTGGCAGGCTTCTCGGCCACCGGTGCTGCAGCGGCACGCGCCGGAGCCGGTGCTGGCGCTGCGGCTGGCGTGGCAGCTGGCTTGGCGGCCGGGGCCGGCGCTGCGGCTTTGGCGGCCACCGGTGCAGCGGACGCGACCGCTGCGGCCGGGGCCACTTCGCTGAACTTGCCCTTGCCGTGCAATTCGTCCAGCAGGGACTCGAACTCGTGATCGGAGATCAGGCCGTCGCCCGCCGGTGCTGCATTGGCAGCGGCAGGCGCCGCAGCCGTGGCGGCGACTTCCGGCAAGGCGTCGGCCACGAAGGTGCCCTTGCCATGCAGTTGGTCGAGCAACGCTTCGAATTCGTCGTCGGTAATGTCGGTGCTGGCACTGGCGGCAGGCGCCTCTGCAGCAGCAACCGGTGCGACAGCATCGGCCGCAAACTGGCCTTTGCCATGCAACTGATCGAGCAGGGACTCGAACTCAGCGTCGGTAATGTCTTCGCTGGTCGGTGCCGCGACGGCAGCCGCCGGCGCCTCTGCCTCGGCCTTCACGGCACTGAGGGAGTTGAGCAGCTGTTCGAACTCGCTGTCGGTCACATCCGGCTCGGCTTGCGCCACGGGCTCCGGCGCGGCTTCCACCACAGGCGCAGCCGAGGTGTCGGCAGGTTCTGCCAGGCGCGCCAGCGCGGCCAGCAGTTCCGGGGTGGCCGCGGTGATCGGGGCACGTTCGCGCACTTCGCTGAACATGCCGTTGACCGCATCCAGCGCTTCGAGAATCACGTCCATCAGTTCCGAGTCGACGTGCCGCTCACCCTTGCGCAGGATGTCGAACACGTTCTCGGCGATGTGACAGCACTCCACCAGCTCATGGAGCTGGAGGAAGCCGGCGCCCCCTTTTACAGTGTGAAAACCGCGAAAAATTGCATTGAGCAGGTTCGCATCATCCGGGCGGCTTTCCAGCTCGACCAGTTGTTCGGACAGTTGCTCTAAAATTTCGCCGGCCTCTACAAGGAAATCCTGAAGGATTTCTTCATCGGCGCCGAAGCTCATGTGGGTGCTCCTTAGAAGCCTAAACTGGATAACAGGTCATCTACGTCATCCTGACCTGACACAACGTCTTCACGTTTATCGGCATGAATCTGCGGACCTTCACCCTTGGCGAGATGTTTTTGTGGATCTTTTTCCGAGAGGATCGCTTCGCGGTCATGTTCAATGCCGGCAAAGCGGTCAACCTGGCCTGCCATAAGCACCAATTTGAGCAAGTTGCTTTCCACTTCGGTGACCAACTGGGTCACACGCTTGATCACCTGGCCGGTGAGGTCCTGGTAATCCTGAGCGAGCAGAATGTCGTTGAGGTTGCTGGAAACCGTGCGGTTTTCCTGCTCGCTGCGTGACAAGAACCCGTCGACCCGACGCGCCAATTCTCGAAACTCTTCAGCCCCCACTTCCCGGCGCATGAAGCGGCCCCAGTCAACGCTGAGGGCCTGGGCTTCATTGGCCATGCCGTTGACCAGGGGCGTGGCGTTTTCCACCAGGTCCATGGTGCGGTTGGCCGCCGCCTCAGTCAGCCTGACCACGTAGGACAGGCGTTCGGTGGCATCAGTGATTTGCGAAATTTCTTCGGCCTGGGGCATATGCGGGTCAATCTGGAAATTGACGATCGCACTGTGCAGCTCGCGTGTGAGCTTGCCCACTTCCTGGTACAGGCCGCGGTCACGGGTCTGGTTGAGCTCATGGATTAACTGCACCGCGTCGCCGAACTGGCCTTTCTCAAGGCTGTCGACCAACTGATGAGCATGCTTTTTCAGGGTCGACTCGAAGTCTCCCTGTGACGTTTCTTTATGCTCCATAGCTCCCCCGCGATGGCATTAGCCGTGGATGCGTTCGAAGATTTTTTCGATCTTCTCTTTCAAGGCCAAGGCAGTGAATGGCTTGACCACGTAACCGTTAACCCCGGCTTGGGCGGCTTCGATGATCTGCTCACGCTTGGCTTCGGCGGTCACCATCAGCACAGGCAGGCTGCGCAGCTTTTCGTCAGCGCGCACGTGGCGCAGCAAGTCGATGCCGGTCATGCCCGGCATGTTCCAGTCCGTTACCAGAAAGTCGATGCTCCCGCTGTTGAGGATCGGAATCGCCGTAATGCCGTCATCCGCCTCGACCGTGTTAGTGAACCCAAGGTCACGCAACAGGTTTTTTATGATCCGCCGCATCGTTGAGAAGTCATCAACGATGAGGATTTTCATGTTCTTGTCCAATTCGACCTCCAAGCAGTCTTAAACGCGCCCAGCACCTGGACGCGCCATTTCAATCAACAGGCATTACACAAAAAGGACTGCCGGGGGCACCACGGGTCGAACCCGCGAAGGCTGCTTGCCCTCGCGGTATCGTCTACAGTGTCCCCACACTGCCTGTCAGCGCGCTCGCCACTCTCCCAAACGCCCCCGCAAGCGGGCTGCGCACTGGCTGTGCAACTGGCTGACCCGCGATTCGCTGACCCCCAGGACCTCACCGATTTCCTTGAGGTTCAGCTCTTCGTCGTAGTACAGCGCCAACACCAGTCGCTCACGCTCCGGCAAATTGGCAATCGCGTCCGCCAACGCCCCCTGGAAACGCTCATCTTCCAGGTCACGCGATGGCTCCATATGAGCGCTCGCGCCGTCCTCGTGCAGCCCTTCGTGTTCGCCGTCCTGCAAGAGGTCGTCGAAACTGAACAGGCGGCTGCCCAAGGTATCGTTCAAAATCCCGTAGTAATCGTCGAGACTCAATTGGAGTTCGGCCGCAACTTCGTGATCTTTAGCGTCGCGACCGGTTTTTGCTTCAATTGCGCGAATTGCGTCACTGACCATGCGCGTATTGCGATGCACCGAACGCGGCGCCCAGTCACCTTTGCGCACTTCATCGAGCATCGCGCCACGTATGCGGATACCCGCGTACGTCTCGAAACTCGCCCCCTTGCTCGCGTCGTATTTGGTCGACACTTCGAGCAAGCCGATCATGCCCGCCTGGATCAGGTCTTCGACCTGGACGCTGGCGGGCAGGCGTGCCAGCAAGTGATAGGCGATACGCTTGACCAGGGGCGCGTAGCGCTCGATCAATTCGCCCTGGCTGTCACGGGCAGACTTCTTGTACGCGTTGTAGCCGGTCGCTGTCATAGCACGGGTCCTGCGCTCGTCTGATGCACCAATCGCTCGACGAAAAACTCCAGATGCCCCCGAGGGTTGGCGGGCAACGGCCAGGTATCGACCTTCTGGGCAATAGCCTTGAACGCCAATGCGCATTTGGAACGAGGGAACGCTTCGTAGACTGCACGCTGCTTTTGCACAGCCTTGCGCACACACTCGTCGTAGGGAACTGCGCCGACGTATTGTAAGGCGACATCGAGGAAGCGATCCGTGACCTTGGTCAACTTGGCGAACAGATTGCGCCCTTCCTGCGGGCTCTGGGCCATGTTGGCCAGGACGCGGAAGCGGTTCATGCCGTAGTCACGGTTAAGCAGTTTGATCAGGGCATAGGCGTCGGTGATCGAGGTGGGTTCGTCGCAGACCACCAGCAACACTTCCTGTGCAGCACGCACGAAGCTGACCACGGACTCGCCGATCCCAGCGGCGGTGTCGATCACCAGCACGTCGAGGTTGTCGCCGATATCACTGAAAGCCTGGATGAGGCCGGCATGCTGCGCCGGGCTCAGGTGCACCATGCTCTGGGTGCCCGAGGCAGCCGGCACGATGCGGATGCCACCGGGGCCCTGCAGCAGCACATCGCGCAGCTCGCAGCGGCCCTCGATCACATCGGCAAGGGTGTGTTTGGGTGTCAGCCCCAGCAGAACGTCCACGTTCGCCAAGCCCAGGTCAGCATCCAGCAGCATGACGCGACGGCCAAGCTCTGCCAGGGCCAGGGACAAATTCACTGACACGTTAGTTTTCCCGACGCCACCTTTGCCGCCGGTCACCGCGATCACCTGTACGGGATGCATGCTGCCCATTTTATTTCTTTACCTTGTCTTGCTTAGACGCAGGCTACATGGCTTGGCCGCGTGAATCGCTTGCAGACCATCGATGTAGATACATTTCACGGTGTTCATCCTGACTCAACCCACCCGCTTTGCCGGGTTGTGGTAAAGGTCGGCGAACATATCGGCCATCGCTTCCTCGCTAGGCTCTTCTTGCATTTGCACGCTGACTGCACGGCTGACCAACTGATGACGGCGCGGCAGATGCAAATCATCCGGGATCCGCGGCCCGTCGGTCAGGTAGGCGACCGGCAATTCATGACTGATGGCCAGGCTCAGCACCTCGCCCAGGCTCGCGGTTTCATCGAGCTTGGTGAGGATGCAACCGGCCAGGCCACAACGCTTGTAACTATGATACGCAGCGGTAAGAACCTGTTTCTGGCTGGTGGTTGCAAGCACCAGGTAATTTTTCGACTTGATGCCACGCCCCGCCAGGCTTTCCAACTGCATGCGCAATGCCGGGTCGCTGGCTTGCAGGCCGGCAGTGTCGATCAGCACCACGCGCTTGCGCAGCAAGGGGTCCAGGGCGTTGGCCAGGGACTGGCCCGGGTCGACATGGGTCACCGACACATTGAGGATCCGGCCCAGGGTCTTGAGCTGCTCCTGGGCACCAATACGGTAGCTGTCCATGCTCACCAGCGCGATATTCTGAGCGCCGTACTTGAGCACGTAACGAGCCGCCAACTTGGCCAGGGTGGTGGTCTTGCCCATGCCGGCAGGGCCGACCATGGCGATCACACCACCCTCTTCCAAGGGTTCGATTTCCGGGGTGACGATCATCCGCGCCAAGTGGGCCAGCAACATGCGCCAGGCCTGGCGAGGCTCTTCGATTTCGGTGGTCAGGGCCAGCAGGTCGCGAGACAACGGGCCAGACAGGCCGATACGTTGCAAACGACGCCACAGGTTGGCCTGCTGCGGCTTGCTGCCTTGCAGTTGGGTCCAGGCCAGCGAGCCAAGCTGCACTTCAAGCAGTTCGCGCAGGCCGTTGAGTTCAAAGCGCATCGAATCAAACACGCGCTGGTCAACCGCAGGCGCCGGAGCAGGCGCAGCAGGACGCGGCGGTTCTTTGAAGGTGGGCTCGACCAGCGGCTCGGCAGCGGTCAGCGGCAAGCCGGCGAACAATTGGCGGTTGGTGGTGGCATCGCTGTCGCCGCGCATGCTCAGTTCAGCCTGGGCCGAGACAATCCGCGAAGCGGTCTTGCGCAGCTCGTCTTCGAGCTCCATGTTCGGCACGCGCGGCGCCAGGGCCTGGGGTGTGTAGTCCAGGGCAGCCGTCAGCTCGACACCGCCGGCAATACGACGGTTTCCGATAATCGCGGCGTCGGCGCCCAGCTCATCACGAACCAGTTTCATGGCCTGACGCATATCGGCGGCGAAAAAACGCTTAACTTGCATAACCCACTACCCTCAGCCGTTGGGCCCTACTGTCGCGACGATAGTCACTTGCTTGTTGTCAGGAATTTCCTGATAAGCCAAAACGTGCAAATTCGGTACTGCCAAGCGTCCAAACCGCGACAACATCGCCCTGACCGGGCCGGCCACCAGCAGTATCACCGGCTGGCCCTGCATTTCCTGGCGCTGTGCGGCGTCAATCAACGAACGCTGCAGTTTCTCAGCCATGCTTGGCTCCAGCAGAACGCCCTCTTCCTGGCCTTGTCCTGCCTTCTGAATACTATTGAGCAATATTTGTTCCAACCTTGGTTCCAAGGTGATCACAGGCAGCTCGGAGTCAAGCCCTACAATGCTTTGGACGATTGCACGCGACAATCCGACGCGCACCGCAGCCACCAGGGCGGCAGTATCTTGACTCTTGGCGGCATTGTTGGCGATGGCCTCGGCAATGCTGCGAATGTCGCGTACCGGCACCTGTTCGGCCAGCAGCGCCTGCAACACCTTGAGCAATTGCGACAGCGACAGGATGCCCGGCACCAGTTCTTCGGCGAGTTTTGGCGAAGCTTTGCCGAGCAAACCCATCAATTGCTGGACTTCCTCGTGGCCGATCAGCTCGTGGGAGTGCTTGTACAGGATCTGGTTGAGGTGGGTGGCGACCACCGTGCTGGCGTCCACCACGGTGTAACCCAGGGACTGTGCCTGGCTGCGCTGGCTGATTTCGATCCATACCGCGTCCAGGCCAAAAGCCGGATCTTTGGCGGTGATGCCGTTGAGGCTGCCGAACACCTGCCCCGGGTTGATCGCCAGTTCGCGGTCCGGGTAGATCTCGGCTTCGGCCAGGATCACGCCCATCAGGGTCAGGCGGTAGGCGCTCGGGGCCAGGTCGAGGTTGTCGCGGATATGCACCGTGGGCATCAAGAAGCCCAGGTCCTGGGACAGTTTCTTGCGCACGCCCTTGATCCGCGCGAGCAATTGGCCGCCCTGGTTGCGGTCCACCAGCGGGATGAGGCGGTAGCCGACTTCCAGGCCGATCATGTCGATCGGGGTCACGTCGTCCCAGCCCAGCTCCTTGGTTTCCTGGGCGCGGGCCGGGGATGGCAGCAGTTCCTGCTGACGCGCGATCTCTTGCTGGGCCTGGACCTTGACCGCATTCTGCTTTTTCCAGAACAGGTAGGCACCGCCAGCCGCCATGGCCGCCATGCTCAGGAACGACACGTGAGGCATGCCCGGCACGATCCCCATGATCGCCATGATGCCTGCCGCCACGGCCAGGGCCTTGGGCGAGGCAAACATCTGCCGGCTGATCTGCTTGCCCATGTCTTCGGAGCCCGACGCACGGGTCACCATGATCGCCGCAGCTGTGGATAACAACAGTGATGGCAATTGCGCCACTAAACCGTCACCGATGGTCAGCAACGCGTACACCTTGCCCGCATCGCCGAAGGTCATGCCGTGCTGGAAGATCCCCACGGCCATGCCGCCGATAAGGTTGATGAACAGAATGAGCAGGCCGGCGATGGCGTCACCGCGCACAAATTTGCTGGCACCGTCCATGGAACCGTAGAACTCAGCTTCCTGGGCGACTTCCAGGCGACGGGATTTGGCTTGGTTCTGGTCGATCAGGCCGGCGTTGAGGTCGGCGTCGATGGCCATCTGTTTGCCGGGCATCGCGTCGAGGGTAAAACGCGCGCTCACTTCGGAGATGCGCCCGGCGCCTTTGGTGACCACCACAAAGTTGATGATCATCAGGATCGCGAACACCACGATACCGACCACGTAGTTACCGCCGATCACCACCTCACCGAAGGCCTGGATCACCTTACCGGCGGCGGCGTGGCCGTCCTGGCCGTGCAGCATGACCACACGGGTCGACGCTACGTTGAGCGCCAGGCGCAGCAGGGTCGCCACCAGCAGAATCGTCGGGAATACCGCAAAATCCAAGGGCCGCAGGGCGTACACGCAGACCAGCAACACCACCACAGACAGGGCAATATTGAAGGTAAAGAACACGTCGAGCAGGAACGGCGGCATCGGCAACATCATCATTGCCAGCATCACCAGCAACAACAACGGCACACCCAGATTGCCTCGCGAGAGGTCAGTCAGGGTGCTGCGGGCGTTGCCGAGCATTTGAGAGCGATCCACCACCGGTATTCCTCGTGTCCTTTGAAGCAAAGTTTTGACGCAATTGGGCGTCTTGCAGGCGGTATTGCAAGAAGCCTTCCAACTTTTGCTCTAAGGGTCAGATCGCTCTCAGGGGCATTGCCTTGAAACCATCGGTGAGGACGAAACTACAAGGGTTTGACGTTATCGGCCTGGGGGCCTTTTGGGCCTTCAACGATGTCGTACTCGACTTTCTTGCCTTCTTCGAGGGTTCTGAAGCCATCGGTTTTTATTGCGGAATGGTGGACAAATACATCTGCGCTTCCATCGTCCGACGAAATAAAACCAAACCCCTTCTCCGCGCTAAACCACTTCACTGTACCTGTTGCCATTACCTTTCTCCCGGCCGCTCGCTCGATGCCCCCTATGGACATCGCGAGATGAGCTTGATATTGAACGCATAAACCCCTTTGGGCCGCTGGATCCTCGAGAACTGCACGTGCAGGCCATTCTTCAGCCAGCCCCCGGCTGAACTGAGAAGGTCAACACGTACAGGCTCATCCTCGCCATCCAGTGCAATCAAGCCTTCACCGGTTTTTCGACTATAAGATTTGATCGTGCCGGTTAGCGCTTCCATCACCGCTCCTCCGCACCGTTCAGGCATGCAGCGTGTAGCGCTATGGAACCGCGAGCTGGCGATACTGGCTACTGTTAACGTTGACAGGTAGAGCGACTTGGCGACGAACGGTATTCGCATCCCCGCCTTCCCCAAAACATGAGGGCGCATAGATCGTGTTAGACAAATGCGCCCTCATTTACCGCCGCATAAAATAGGCTTCAATATATTGACTACACAGACACTATCAACAACCCAGCATATTCAGCTTGATAGAAATAATCTGCTCCTCCAATGTCATCTCCTGCCCCTCATGCATTTTTTCAATGACATCCATCTCCCGACGAGTAAGCAAACCTTCATGGGTTAATATTGTTTCCAAGTCTTCTGTTTCAACCGGCACTGTTTGCGCTGTGAACTCAGTCGGGTCCATGGTCAGATATTTTTCCAGTTGACGCTCAATCACGGCAAACTTCTCAACCGCCCTTCGCTCCTCCGCTGTACGTGGATGACGCCCGTCGAGAAATTGGTACAGCCGTTGATCCTCGGGCGTAATCGTGGCTTTGGCTGTCTCCAGCACCTGCCCCATAACACTCTTATGGGCCTTAACCTCAGATCTGCCATCCACCACTACAACCGGTTTTTCCGAGACATTCTGTGCGACGGAAGCACCAGGCATAAAGCCCTTGAGAAAACTCGCAAGCGTTTGTGCGAGCTGATGAAACAAATCACTCAAAGACTGAACGACTGGATTACTCAATGGCTGATTCGTCATCTCACCCACCCAATTGGTGCCAACAACCGGCTGTGTGTATGAACGCTTCATCACATGACCGTCGCGATCACCGGGCGCCAAAGCAACCGCTTTATATAAATGTTTCTCCCTTCCAAATCTATCACCACACTGTTCTTCACGATGATGGGCAGGCATAGATAAGTGCCGAGATGCAATATCCATTATTCATAGTCCCTCAGAGAGCGATTCATTGAGTGTTTCATTTAAAAAAACACAGCATAAGATGCAGCCCTGATTGAGTGGGATAATCCCCCTCCAAGTTCCGACCCATAAAATTCAAGAAATTACATACAACGAATAAACGCCCCAATCACCGACCCACAACAGCAGCATTAAAAGAAACCCACACTATCGAGTCTGACTGAACAGATAGAAACTTCCCACCCGCCGGCTTGCCGGCAAAAAACCAAGGGCGTCGCGTTCAGCCTGTCTGCCTGCGTATTGTTAACGACCATCGCTGGCAAGCCAGTTCCTACAGCAGGTGGGTCTGCCGTTCGTCGTAAACTGTGCTTGACCTGTTAACCTTGACAGTAGGCACAGGGCGCTTCCCGATGTTCATTACACGCTATGCACTTCGCGCATGTAGTAAACGAGATGCAGGGAGAGCGGGATTGAAGGTGAGTAGAGGTATTGTTAAATCCTATGAATTGACCCGTGGTGAGTGGTTGATTGCGTTGGACGACGGAGAAGAAATCGTCTTCATCGATTGGAGCGACTGGCAATGGGCTGCGCTGTCGATTGGTGAGCCGATAATATTTCAAATGGTCCATAAACCCCAGGGCGTTTATGCGCTTCCCATTCGTGCGCATAACGATACCGAGACGGGTCCAGAGGTGTAAAGGAGAGCGGCAATGGCAACAGGCACAGTGAAGTGGTTTAGCGCGGAGAAGGGGTTTGGTTTTATTAAGCCGGATGATGGGGGTGAGGACGTTTATGTCCATTTCTCGGCAATTATGTCAGATGGGTTCAAAAGCCTTAATGAAGGCCAAAGAGTAGAATTTGACATAGTAAAAGCACAAAAAACTCTTCAGGCGAAGAATATACGACCTATTTAAAGGTTCAAATGTGGAGCGGGCTTTCAGTCGCTAGATGGCTCGCTGATATTAACCACATCAGGCTCGTTAGGTCTTGACCCCCAATAGAAATACCCACCGGTATTCCCATCAAGCAATAGTTGGAAGGCGTCTTGCAACACCGCCTGCAAGACGCCCAACAGCGTCAAACCTTTGCTTCATGCATTGAGGTTCGACACCGCCCCCGGATTAAGTATCGCGGCGCAGTTCCGGGGGAATGGGTAGGTCTTTGAGCGGGTCCGGGCGCTTACCCTTGCCCGCGCGGTACTGGCGAATCTGATAAACGTACGCCAACACCTGCGCGACGGCCAGATAGAGCCCGGCGGGGATCTCCTGGTCGAGGTCGGTGGAATAGAAAATCGACCGCGCCAGTTCCGGCGATTCCAGCAGCAGGATGTCATTGGCCACCGCGATCTCGCGGATCTTCAACGCGGTAAAGTCGCTGCCCTTGGCCAACAGCATCGGCGCGCCGCCCTTCTCCGGGTCGTATTTGAGCGCCACGGCGTAGTGGGTCGGGTTGGTGATGACCACGTCGGCGTCGGGCACCGAGGCCATCATCTTGCGCTGGGACATTTCCCGCTGCAGTTGGCGAATGCGCTGCTTGACCTCGGGGCGGCCCTCTTGGTCCTTGTGCTCGTCGCGCACTTCCTGCTTGGTCATCAGCAGTTTCTTGTGGCTTTCCCACAGCTGGATCGGGGCATCCACGGCGGCGATGATGATCAGCCCGGCGGCCATCCACAGCGCGCTCCAGCCCACCACCTGCACGCTATGGATGATCGCTGACTCCAACGGTTCATGGGCGATGCGCAGCAGGTCGTCGATGTCGGACGACAACACCATCAGCGCCACAAACAGAATCAGGATGAATTTGGCCAATGCCTTGAGCAACTCCACCAAGGCCTTGGTGGAAAACATGCGCTTGAGCCCGGCAGCCGGGTTCATGCGGCTGAACTTGGGCGCCATGCTGCTGGCAGCGAACAGCCAGCCACCCAGGGCGACCGGGCCGATCAGCGCGGCCAGCAGCAAGGTGATGAGGATCGGTTGCACCGCCAGGATCGCGATCTTGCCCGAGTGCAGCAGGTACTGGCCCATGGCATCAGGGTTGAGCAGCACCTCGCGGGGCAAGGCGAAGTTATGCTTCATCAACTCCATCAAGTCCAGCGCCAGCCCGCCGCCATAGATCAACAAGGCGCCGGCACCGGCCATCATGGTGGCGACGGTATTGAGCTCTTTGGAGCGCGCAATCTCGCCCTTTTCCCTGGAGTCCTTTTTACGTTTCTCCGTGGGGTCTTCTGTCTTGTCCTGACCACTCTCGCTCTCGGCCATGGCTCAGCGCGCCCGTGCCAGGTCACGTAAAAACTGCAAGGCGTCGGTCGCCAGCGGTTGATACTGATTGAGAATGTCGGCCAGGCCGACCCAGAAAATCCCCATGCCCAACACCAGGGTCAATGGGAAACCAATCGAGAAAATGTTCAGTTGCGGCGCTGCACGGGTCATGACGCCAAAGGCGATGTTGACCACCAGCAACGCGGTGATCGCCGGCAGCACCAGCAACAGCGAAGCCCCCAGCACCCAGCCGAGGCGCCCCACCACTTCCCAGAAGTGATTGACCACCAACCCCGAGCCCACCGGCAAGGTGGTGAAGCTTTCGGTCATCACTTCGAAGGCCACCAGATGGCCGTTCATGGCCAGGAACAGCAAGGTCACCAGCATGGTCAGGAATTGCCCGATCACCGCCGCCGACACACCGTTGGTAGGGTCGACCATGGACGCGAAGCCCATACCCATCTGGATCGAGATGATTTGCCCGGCAATCACAAACGCCTGGAAAAACAGTGAGAGGGAAAACCCCATCAGCGCGCCGATCAGGATCTGCTCGGCAATCAGCAGCAATGCACTCAGATCGATCGCGTTCACCGCCGGCATCGGCGGCAACCCAGGCACGATCACCACGGTGATCGCCACCGCAAAGTACAGGCGTATCCGGCGTGGCACCAGGGTCGTGCCGAACACCGGCATGGCCATCAACATCGCTGTCACCCGGAACAGCGGCAGGATGAAGGACGCCACCCAGGTGCTGATCTGGGTGTCGGTCAATGCCAGCAAGGACTGCATCGGGTCAGCCGATCAACTGCGGAATACTGCCGTACAACTGCAGGATGTATTCCATGAAGGTCTGCACCAGCCACGGGCCAGCCACGATCAGGGTGACCAGCATCACCAGCAGGCGCGGCAGGAAGCTCAAGGTCTGTTCGTTGATCTGGGTCGCGGCTTGGAACATCGCCACCAGCAAGCCCACCAACAGGCTTGGCACCACCAGCACGGCGACCATCACGGTGGTCAGCCACAGCGCTTCACGGAACAGGTCGACGGCGACTTCTGGCGTCATTGCGCTATACCCCGCCGAAACTGCCGGCCAGGGTGCCGATAATCAGCGCCCAACCGTCCACCAGCACAAACAGCATGATCTTGAACGGCAACGAGATGATCAACGGTGACAGCATCATCATACCCATGGCCATCAACACGCTCGCCACCACCAGGTCGATGATCAGGAACGGGATAAAGATCATGAAGCCGATCTGGAACGCGGTTTTCAATTCGGAGGTGACGAACGCCGGCACCAGGATAGTCAGTGGCGCCTGGTCCGGGGTGGCGATGTCGGTGCGCTTGGACAAGCGCATGAACAGCTCAAGGTCGCTGGAACGGGTCTGCGACAGCATGAAATCCTTGATCGGGCCCTGGGCCTTGTCGATCGCGTCCTGGGCGGTCATTTTCTCCGCCAGGTAGGGTTGCAGGGCTTGCTGGTTCACCTTGTCGAACACCGGCGCCATGATGAACAGCGTCAGGAACAAGGCCATGCCGGTGAGGATCTGGTTCGACGGCGTCTGCTGCAGGCCCAGGGCCTGGCGCAGGATCGAGAACACGATAATGATCCGCGTGAAGCTGGTCATCAGCATGACGAACGCCGGGATAAAACTCAGCGCGGTCATGATCAGCAGGATCTGCAGGCTGACCGAATACTCCTGCGCACCCGCCGCGTTGGTCCCCAGCGTAATCGCCGGGATCGACAACGGGTCGGCGCCGAACGCCAATGGCGCCGCCAGCAGCAGCATGAGCGTCAATAAAACGCGCATTACTTCTTATCCTTCTGATCCTTGCCCAGCAACTCCATCAGGCGCTGGGCGAATTCTGGCGTGGCGGACTGGCTCTGATCCACGCTCACCGGGGTCTTGAGCACATGCAGCGGGGTGATGCGGCCAGGGGTGATGCCGAGCAGGATCTGCTCCTCGCCCACTTGCACCAGCACCAGTCGATCACGCGGACCGAGGGCGCGGGCGCCGATCATCTCGATCACCTGGCCGTTGCCCGGGCCCACGCGCTGCACGCGGCGCATCAGCCAGGCCAGCGCAAAGATCAAACCCACCACCAGCAACAGGCCCAGTACCAGCTGGGTCAGTTGCCCGCCGATGCCGCTGCTCACCACCGGCGCTGCCGTCGCAGCCGCTTGCGCGACCGGCTCAGCCGCGAGGGCGCTCAATGGCAGCGCCAGAAACAGTCCCGCCATCGAATACTTCATATCAGCGCAACTTCTTGATGCGTTCGCTCGGGCTGATCACGTCGGTCAGGCGGATGCCGAACTTCTCGTTGACCACCACCACTTCGCCGTGGGCGATCAGGGTACCGTTGACCAGCACGTCCAGCGGCTCACCGGCCAGGCGGTCCAGCTCGATCACCGAACCCTGGTTGAGTTGCAGCAGGTTGCGGATGTTGATTTCGGTGCTGCCCACTTCCATGGAAATCGACACCGGGATGTCGAGGATCACATCCAGGTTCGGGCCGTCGAGGGTCACCGGGTCGTTGTTTTTCGGCACGCTGCCGAATTCTTCCATCGGCAGGCGGTTGCCGGCCGGCGCGGTGGCGGCGTCAGCGGCCAACAGCGCATCGATATCGTCCTGGCCAACATCGCCGGTTTCTTCCAGGGCTGCCGCCCATTCGTCAGCCAGTGCCTGGTCTTCGGCGGAAGTGTTTTCGTGTTCGGTAGCCATTACATGTCCTCGGCGGAGCAGAAATTAATGTGGATCAGCGACGGTTGATCGGTTCAATCACTTGCAACGCCAGGTTGCCTTTGTGAGAGCCGAGCTTGACCTTGAACGACGGCACGCCGTTGGCGCGCATGATCATTTCTTCCGGCAGTTCGACGGGAATCACATCCCCCGGCTGCATGTGCAAAATATCGCGCAAACGCAACTGACGACGGGCCACGGTGGCGCTCAGGGGCACGTCGACGTCCAGCAGATCTTCGCGCAGGGCCTTGACCCAGCGTTCGTCCTGGTCGTCCAGGTCGGACTGGAAACCGGCGTCGAGCATCTCGCGCACCGGTTCGATCATCGAGTACGGCATGGTCACGTGCAGGTCGCCACCACCGCCATCGAGTTCGATGTGGAAGGTCGACACCACAATGGCCTCGCTGGGGCCGACGATGTTGGCCATGGCCGGGTTCACTTCCGAGTTGATGTACTCGAAATTGACTTCCATGATCGCCTGCCAGGCTTCCTTCAAGTCGATGAAGGCCTGCTCCAGCACCATGCGCACCACGCGCAGCTCGGTCGGGGTGAATTCACGCCCTTCGATCTTGGCGTGGCGGCCGTCGCCACCAAAGAAGTTGTCCACCAGCTTGAACACCAGCTTGGCGTCGAGGATGAACAGCGCGGTGCCGCGCAGCGGCTTGATCTTGACCAGGTTAAGGCTGGTGGGCACGTACAGCGAGTGCACGTACTCGCCGAACTTCATCACCTGCACGCCGCCTACCGCAACGTCCGCCGAGCGGCGCAGCATGTTGAACATGCTGATCCGGGTGTAGCGGGCAAAACGCTCATTGATCATCTCCAGGGTCGGCATGCGTCCACGGACGATACGATCCTGGCTGGTGAGGTCATAACTTTTGACGCTGCCGGGCTCGGCAGCCATTTCGGTCTGTACCAGACCATCGTCGACGCCATGCAGCAGCGCGTCGATTTCATCCTGGGACAGCAGGTCTTGCACGGCCATGTCGTGATCCTACTGCAATACGAAGTTAGTGAAGAGCGCCTGCTCGACCACGACTTTGCCGAGTTCCTTCTGGGCCACTTCCTGCACGCTGGCCGTGACCTTCTGGCGCAGCATTTCCTGGCCCACCGGGGTGGCGAGTGTGTCGAAGCTCTGGCTGGAGAACAGCATCACCAGGTTGTTGCGGATCACTGGCATGTGCACCTTGAGGGCGTCCAGGTCCGACGCGTTGCGGGCCAGCAAGGTGATGCTCACTTGCAGGTAGCGCTGACGACCGTTCTGATTGAAGTTGGCGACAAAGGCCGGGAGCATCGGCTCGAAGATTGCCGGTTGCTTGACGTTAGTGGCGGTTTCGGCGGCGGGTGCCGGTTTGCTTGCACTGCTGTGCATGATGTACCAGGTGCCACCCACCGACGCGCCGATGGCCAGGAGCAGGCCCAGGACTATCAGCAGGATAAGCTTGAGCTTACCTTTGCCTGCGGGTGCTTTTGCTGCGTCGTCGCTCTTCGCCATGCCAATAATCCGTCACTATTCGGGGATTCATAGATCTACGGAATGGCAAGAGCAAGTGTTATGCCAGAGTTGTCTGGCAGATTGGGAAGAACACCCTGCAATCTGCCTTGCAACTGATCCCTGTGGGAGCGGGCTTGCTCGCGAAAGCGCTAGGTCAGCGATAGAAGTGCTGACTGATCCACCGCATTCGCGAGCAAGCCCGCCCCCACATCTGGGCCTGTGCAAGGCTTGAATCAGGCGTAGTAGTCGACCGCGCTGGAACCGATCACGGTTGAGGTCACGGGCGTCACCGCTTCAGCTACATCAATATGATTGCCGCTGTCGCCATTATCACCGCCACGCCCGCCGCTGCTGCTCACGCCACGGGTCTGGGCCTGTTGTTGCTGCTGTTCCTGGCCACGGGACTGGTCGGAGACGTTGACGTCCACCTGGCCCATGCCCTGCTGGGCGAACATCTCCCGCAGGCGGCCGGATTGGCTTTCCAACGCTTCACGCACCACCGGGTGGGCGCTCATGAAATTGACCTGGGCCTGTTGGTCGGCGGTCATGTTGACCTTGATATCCAAGCGACCGAGTTCAGCCGGCTGCAACTGGATCTCGGCCGACTTGAGGTTGGCGCTGGACAGGTACATCACACGGTTGACGATTTCGTCGGTCCAGCCGCTCTGGTGCATGGCCAACGGCGCATTGGTCACCGGCGGCAAGGCATTGGCGGTTTTCGGCGTGGCCGCTTGCGTCAACGCGGCCAGGCGGTTGGCGAAGTCATCGACACGGGTGTCGCTGCTGGCATTCTTCAGGTCCTTGAGGCCGTCGTCGATCAGCCCGCTGAAGGCCTTGTCGCCGCCCTGGTCGGTGCTGTCCTTGGTGGCTTGTTGGTCAACCATATTGGCGAGGCCAGCGGCGAAGTTCTGCGCGGCGGTCGGCTGATCCTGGGTCGGTGCCGGCGCGGTTTTGGCCGAGGCCTGGCTGCTGGCCGACACGTGGCCACCCTGCTCCATCGCCAGGCGCACGGTCGGCATGGCGTCGAGGGGATCGGCCTCCGGATCGAAGGCCGGCTTGGCCTCCTCGGTCGCGGCAACCGGCGCTGCCACCACCGGCTGGGTTTTGTCGTCCTTGGCGGTGGTGACAGGCGCTGGGGTTTCAACCGGCACTGGCACGGCCACCGGGGTGACGGTGGCAATCAGTGCCGGATCGACCACCGGGTCTGTCGGGGGCTGCTGTACCAGGGATGGGTCGGCAGGCGCGTCGTCGTCCTTGCTGGCACTGTCGTCGGTCTTGGCCGGCGGCTTGGCAGGCAAGGTATTGCCGCTATCGGCAACCGCTGGCGTGCTGGCGGCAGGTTTGTCGCTGCTTGCCGCTGGCTTGGCACTGGCGTCGGAAGACTTGCCGGCGGTGGGCTTGGGCGAATTGTCGTCGGCCTTGGCCGTGGGTTTGGAAGCCTGGTTGGCGAACACTTGAGCGAAGCCAGGGCCCTTGTCCCGTGGGTCCGCAGCCACTGCCGGTGGGTTGGCGGCGGGCGCTTGAGGCTTGGCCGCGGGGGCAGCCTGAAGGAGCGAATTAGGGGCGACTGGCATAGGTAAAGGTCTCCACTGCATGGGGGTCGGGGATGCAGTATTGGGAGGTAGAGCAAGAGTCGGGCCAGGTTTCGGGTTGTGGTGTGTATATCCGTTATTTGGGTAGCAGCGGGTATTGGTTCCGCCCTTACGGCGGGTCACTTTTGAAAAGAGCCCAAAAGTAACCAAAAGGCTCTTGCCCCAACACTCGGTACCTCGCCTAGGCTCGGTATGCCCGTAATCCGACAGCGATTTGGGGGGCCGCCGCCACGCGCCATCCATGGCGCGGGGCGGCTAAACCGGCATCCCTGCCGGTTTACCCCCCAAATCCCTGCCGAATTCCGGCCAGCGTGTTTGACGGGGCGCCTCAAATCAAGATCAAAAGCAAGAGCACAGCGGCCTGACAGCCGGCTTGAGTGGTGTGAAGCAAAGGCAAAAGCCAACGCGGTCCTGTAGGAGCCGGCTTGCCGGCGATGGTCTTCAACGATGACGCGGGGGAACCTGACAAAACGCGGCGTCCTCACGTTTTTCGCCGGCAAGCCGGCTCCTACAATGGACCGCGTATCCACGATGCGAAGCGAGTCGCTTTTGATCTTGATCTGAGGCGCCCCGTCAAACACGCTGGCCGAACGCAGGCTTTGGAGCGTGGGTAACCCGGCAGGACGCCGGGTTAGCCGCGCTGGGCCAAGGATGGCCCATCGCGGCGGCCCACGCTCCAAAGCCGGAGTGAGGGCACACCGAGCCTAAGCGAGGTGCCGAGTGTTGGGGCAAGAGCGTTTTGCTTACTTTTGCGCTTTTCAAAAGTGAGCCGCCGTAAGGGCGGAACCAATACCCGCCGTTACCTAAATACCGGATATGTACTCAATCAGATCTGAAACCGCTGCCGCTCCGTCTCATACAACGGCTTCACCAACGCAAACTCCCGATCAATCTGATCCACCAATGCCCTCAAATCCCTAACCTCAGCCCCAACGGACTCAACCTCCAACCGCTGACACAACTGCGCCAACCTCACCGCCCCAAGGTTCCCACTGCTCCCCTTGAAGCTATGCGCAATGCGCCCCAACGCCTTCGCATCATCCCTGGCCTTGCGCAACGCTTCGACGCGCTTCTGGGAATCATCGAGAAAGGTATCAAGCAACTTGGGATACTCGCCTTCCATGACTTCCTGCAGACCCGACAACACCTCCGGGTCCAGATGTAGATCAACCACTTGCTCGCTCCTTGATCAAGAATCGGCGGATTATGCCAGAGCCTCCCAGCAAAACTCCACGCAGACACTGCGCCCGCCATCAGACCAGCGTACATCGCTGCTCAACTGACGCACCAGGCTCAAACCCCGGCCAGACAGACGGTCAATATCCAGCGGCCGCGCCAGCACCTGTTCCACGTCAAAACCAGGCCCGCTGTCCTCGACGCGCAGGGTCATGCGGCCGCCCGCCGCGGTCGGCAGCACTTGCACATGCACGCGTATGTAGCCGCTGTTGAGCTGCGCCAGGCGGTCATTGCGCTGGCGGTAATACTCGGCAAACCCCTGGGCATCGCGCTTGAGCCGCGAATCCAGGCCCAACACCCCGTGTTCCAGGGCATTGGAATACAACTCGGCCATCACGCTGTAGAGCGCCCCGCTCTGCTCCCGCAGGCCATGGATCTCCAGCAACAATTGCAGCAGGTACGGCAATGGGTTGTAACGCTTCAAGGTCTCTGCGCGGAATTCAAAACTCACCGACCAGTCCAGCGGGCACGACTGGCCGCTGTCAGCATACAACGGCCCGCTGGCACGCAGTTGCTGGCCGGCTTGCAGGGTGATCTCCACCATGCTCACGTCATCTCGCGCCTCACCCCGAAACGCCGCCAAGGCCTGTTCAATGTCTTCAAACAGACGATCCGGCTCACGGTTGGCAGCGAATACCTGCTGCAAGCGTTCGGCGCCGAACAGCTGATCATTGGCATCGGCGGTATCCAACACACCATCGGACAGCAGGAACACCCGGTCACCCAACGCCATCGGCCAGACTTCGGTGCGGTCATCAAATGCTTCGGCCGACAACACCCCCAACGGCAAATGCCGCGACGCCAGCGGTGTACGCTTGCCGCTGGCGACTTCATGCACATAGCCTTCGGGCATGCCGCCGTTCCACACTTCCACCACGCGCCGCTGCGTGCTCAGGCACAACAGGGTGGCGCAGCAGAACATGTCCACCGGCAGGATGCGCTTGAGCTTGGCGTTCATCTCGCGCAGGGTCTGCGCCAGGCCGTAACCCTTGGCGGTCATGCCATAGAACACTTCCGCCAGGGGCATGGCGCCCACCGCCGCCGGCAAGCCATGGCCGGTAAAGTCGCCGAGCAGCACGTGCATATCGCCGGACGGTGTGTAGGCGGCCAGCAGCAGGTCGCCGTTGAACAACGCATAGGGCGATTGCAGGTAGCGAATGTTCGGTGCGGCATTGATGCAACCGGAATGCGCGACCTTATCGAATACCGCCTTGGCCACCCGCTGTTCATGCAGAAGGTAGTCATGATGCTTGGCAATCAGGTCGCGCTGCTGCAAGACCGTGGCCTGCAACCGCCGCAGGCGGTCCATGGCGTTGATCTTAGCGGCGAGAATAAGCTGGTTGTAGGGCTTGGGTAAAAAGTCATCGCCGCCCGCATCCAGGCACTGCGCCAGCGCTTCGCTCTCGCGCAGGGAGGTAAGGAAGATCAGCGGCACCAACTCTTCACCCGCCAGTTGCTTGATCCGGCGCGCCGCCTCAAAGCCGTCCATCACCGGCATCAGTGCGTCCATCAACACCAGTTGCGGGCGCTCGCGGATAAACACCTCGACCGCTTCGGCACCATTGGTGGCCGTGAGCACCTGGTGCCCTTGGCGCCGTACGATGGTCGACAGCAACAGCAGGTCGGCGGCGCTGTCTTCGGCGATCAGGATCGTCAGCGGCTCAAGGACCGGGGCCAGGGCGCTCAACTGATGTCGAACAGTTTGTCGAAGTTGGAGATGGCGAGGATCTTGCGCACATCGGGGTTGCTGTTGATCACCTGCACTTCGGCATTATCGCCACCGGCATGGTCACGCAACAGCAGGAGCATACCCAGGGCGGAGCTGTCCATGTAGGTGGCTTCCTTCAAGTCGACGACGTACAACTCAGGCACTTTATAGAAACGCTCGTAAGCATCACGAAACGCTTGATGGCTGCCGAAATCAAACCGGCCCTTGACCGCGATCGTCAACTTCGTCCCATCCGGGGATACTTCCGACTCGACTGACATGCGACTGCTTCCTTGTCTTTGGCAATGAGACAAGGTTTAGCAGGCGAACCCGATCTGAGCAACACCACACATCAACTGTGGGAGCGGGCTTGCTCGCGAATACGGTGTGTCAGTTGATATATCTGTGACTGACCCACCGCATTCGCGAGCACATTTAGAACTGGGACTGGCGTGGGAGGCGCTGGGACAGTTCGTCGAGCAGCTTTTGCTCGCGCTTGTCTTCAAGCGCGCGTGCTTCGTCGATATAACGCTGCACCAATTTGCGCAAACCTTCGACCCGGGCAAACGCCGCTTGCCAGCTCTCGCGGGCTTTATCGAGGTTGTTCTGGTGCCACGCCAGGCTCTGGCGCTGCTGGCCGACAGCCGTTTCCAACTGATTGAGAAAGCCCTGGTAGCCCATCAGCCACTGGCCCGATACGCCTTTGCTGCCGCGCTCGATCCACTGCTGCTGGTACTCGCCCCGGAAACGCTCCAGGTCGCCCAGTTTGCTTTCGGCCAAGCGCACCTGCCCCTGGAAATAACCCAGGCGCTGAACGGCGGTTTTCTCGGCCTTTTCGGCCATGTCCACCACCGGAGCCAGGCGTGCGGCGCGGCTGTTGGCCATGGCTTAGCCGCCCGGCGCGGGGGCGAAGATCGTCTGCAAGTGTGCTTCGCTCTCGCCCATGCTGATCTTGTCGTTGAGGCCCTGGCGCAGGTAGGTCACCAACTGCGGTTGCAGGGCGATGGCCAGGTCGGTGTCGCGATCACCGCCGGCCACGTAGGCGCCAACGCTGATCAAATCGCGGCTCTGTTGGTAGCGTGACCACAGTTGTTTGAAATGCTGGGCGCGGGCCATGTGTTCCGGCGTAACCACCGCCGGCATCACCCGGCTGATGGACGCTTCGATGTCGATGGCCGGGTAGTGCCCTTCTTCCGCCAGGCGCCGTGACAGCACGATGTGGCCGTCGAGCACGCCCCGCGCCGAGTCGGCAATCGGGTCCTGCTGGTCATCGCCTTCGGACAATACCGTGTAGAACGCGGTGATCGAGCCACCACCGGCTTCGGCGTTACCGGCGCGCTCCACCAACTTGGGCAGCTTGGCGAACACCGACGGCGGATACCCCTTGGTGGCCGGCGGTTCGCCGATGGCCAGGGCAATTTCCCGCTGGGCCTGGGCGAAACGCGTGAGCGAGTCCATCAGCAACAGGACGTTCTTGCCCTTGTCGCGGAAATATTCGGCGATGCGCGTGCAGTACATGGCGGCGCGCAAACGCATCAGCGGCGCATCGTCCGCTGGGGATGCAACCACCACCGAGCGCTTGAGGCCTTCTTCGCCGAGACTGTGCTCGATGAATTCCTTCACCTCGCGGCCCCGCTCGCCGATCAGCCCCACCACGATGATGTCGGCCTCGGTAAAGCGGGTCATCATGCCCAGCAACACCGACTTACCCACGCCGGTACCGGCGAACAGGCCCAGACGCTGGCCGCGGCCGACCGTCAATAATCCGTTGATACTGCGAATGCCCACGTCCAGCGGCACGCTGATCGGGTTACGGTTGAGCGGGTTGATGGTAGGGCCATCCATCGGCACCCAGTCCTCGGCCTTCATGCCGCCCTTGCCATCCAGCGCGCGACCGGCACCGTCGAGCACGCGACCAAGCATGCTCATGCCCATTGGCAGGCGGCCGGTGTCAGCCAAGGGCACCACGCGGGCGCCGGGGGCAATGCCCGCCAGGCTGCCCACGGGCATCAGGAAGATCTTGCTGCCGGAGAAGCCCATCACTTCGGCTTCGACCTGCACCGGGTGGTAGCTGTCGTCGTTGATCACCATGCAGCGGCTGCCCATGGCGGCACGCAGGCCTTCGGCTTCGAGGGTCAGGCCAACCATGCGCAGCAAGCGTCCTTCAAGGATCGGCTGGCCGGGCAACTCGGCGGCCTCGGCATAACCGCTCAAGCGCTTGGCGAAGCTGGTGCGATCAAGGCGCATCGGGGGCGTCCAGGTCCACGCTCAGGTCGGGCTCGGCCGGGTTCAACACCTGCTCGTGGGCTTGATCCAGCAACTTGGCCATGATCTGGCTGATGCGGGTTTCCACCGTGGCATCGATGCGGCTGTGTTCGGTTTCGACGCGGCAACCACCGGGCTGCAACGAGGCGTCCTCGACGATGCGCCAGGTTTCTTCGTGGCGCTCGCGCAGGGCTTTGACCTGTTCGAAATCCTGCGGGTTGATGTACAGCCGCACATTGCCGACACCCAGTGGCAGCAGTTTGAGGGCTTCGCGCATGACGCTTTCGATATGGCTGGAGTCCAGCACCAGCTCGCGCTGGATCACCTGCCGGGCGATGTGCTGCACCAGGTCGACCATGGCTTTTTCGATCTGTGAATCCTGCTCGGCGATCGGGTCGAACAACACCCCCATCAAGCGTTCCAGGCTGGCGAGCTTGACGCTCAGCGCCTCCTCCGCTTCCTGGCGCACCTTGAGGGTGGTGCTGCGAAAACCGTCTTTTTCACCCGCCGCGAAGCCCTCGTTGTAGGCCTCCTGGCGGATGGCTTCCAACTCTTCCAGGGTCAGTGGCTGGACTTCATCCAGCGGCACTTCTTCCATCTCCGCCGGAGGCTCTTCAACCGGTTCCGGTTCAGGCTCGGGCAAATGTGGGTCGAAGCTGGGCAACGACCAGATGTCGAACCCACCGACGTCCCGCGCGCGAATCAGATCGCTGGGCGCCTCATCTTTGTTCGACATGAAAGGCGCCTTAGATCATTTCTTCGCCGCCCTTCCCGCCGAGAACGATTTCTCCGGCTTCGGCCATACGGCGGGCAATGGTGAGGATTTCTTTCTGCGCGGTTTCCACGTCGCTGACGCGCACCGGGCCTTTGGCCTCCAGGTCGTCGCGCAACAGTTCCGAGGCACGCTTGGACATGTTCTTGAAGATCTTCTCTTTGACGTTTTCGTCCGAGCCCTTGAGGGCCAGCACCAGCACGTCCGAGGACACTTCGCGCAGCAACGCCTGGATGCCACGGTCGTCGACATCGGAGAGGTTGTTGAACACGAACATGAGGTCTTCGATCTGGCCGGACAGGGTGTCGTCGATCTCGCGGATCGAGTCCATCAACTGGCCTTCGACCGAGCTGTCGAGGAAGTTCATGATGTCGGCCGCGCGCTTGATACCGCCCAGGGTGGTACGCGAGGCATTCGAGTTGCCAGAGAACTGCTTCTCCAGGATCGTGTTGAGTTCTTTAAGCGCCGCCGGTTGCACGGTGTTCAGCGACGACACGCGCAGGATGATATCCAGGCGCACTTTATGGTCGAAGTGGCCGAGCACTTCACCGGCCTGGTCCGGGTCAAGGTAGGCCACCACGATCGCCTGGATCTGCGGGTGTTCGTAGCGGATCACGTCGGCAACGGCACGCGGCTCCATCCATTTCAGGCTGTCGAGGCCGCTGGTGTTGCCACCGAGCAGGATGCGGTCGATCAGGCCGTTGGCTTTGTCTTCGCCCAGGGCCGAGGTGAGCATCTTGCGGATGTAGCTGTCGGAGCCGACGCCCAGGCTGGTCTGGTCGCCGACGATCTCGACGAACTCGCTCATCACCTGCTCGACTTGCTCGCGGTGCACATTGCGCATCTGCGCCATGGCCACGCCCACCCGTTGAACCTCTTTGGGGCCCATGTGGCGCAGCACTTGGGCGGCGTCGGTTTCACCCAGGGACAGCAGCAGGACTGCGGCTTTGTCGACCTTGGTGAGCTTGGCAACAGCGGCTCGATTATCACTCATCTGCGTTGATCCACTCTTTCACGACCTGGGCCACACGGCCCGGGTCTTCTGCCACCAGACTCTTGATTGCATTCAGCTGAGCGTCATAGCCTTCGCTCGGGCTTGGCAACAGGATACTTTGCGGGCCACCGAGGCTGACGCGGTCGTTGGCCAGTTCGCCGTCCAGGCCGCCCATGCCACCCAACTCGACGTCGCCGCCTGCCAGGGCAAGCTGTTTCTTGCCGTTGCCGGTGATGTTGTTGAGCACCGGGCGCAGCACGCCGAACACCAGTACCAGGATAAACAACACACCCAGTACTTGCTTGACGATGTCCCAGAACCACGGCTGCGAGTAGAACGCCGGCTCGGCGATCACTTCGCCACGCTCGGCGGAGAACGGCATATTGATCACGCTGACACTGTCACCACGGCTCGCGTCGAAACCGACGGCGTCCTGCACCAGGCGCGTGAAGCGCGCCAATTCGTCGGCGCTCCAAGGAGCACGGGTGACGGCGCCATCCGCGGCATTGACCTTGACCTGGTCATCCACCACCACCGACACCGACAGGCGATTGACGCGGCCTTGTTGCTGCTTGGTGTGGCTGATGGAACGGTCGAGCTCGAAGTTCTTGGTGGACTGGTTACGCTTGTCCGCCGGGTACGGGGCGAGCATCGGCTGGCCGGTGGCCGGGTCCATGATCTGCTGGCCGTTGGCATCCAGCAGTGGCTGGCCTGGCTGAATCGCGCCAGCGCTGGCGGTAGCGCCACCGGTGGTCTGCGGCGCAGAGGCCGGGGCCGGTGGCTGATTGCTCAATGCGCCTGGCACACCTTGCGGCGGGCCATTGGCGGCGGTGCGTTGTTCGCTGGTGGACTGCTCGCTGCGCAAGGCAGGCTGGTCTGGGTTGAATTGCTCGGAGGTCGACTCTACGGCACTGAAGTCCACGTCTGCGGACACTTCCGCCTTGTAGCGGTCGTTGCCGAGCACCGGTTGCAGAATGTTGTGTACACGCTGGGTAAGCATGCTTTCGACGCGGCGGCTGTAGTCGAACTGCTTGCCGGCCTGGGTCAACGCGGAATTTTCCGCCTGGTCGGACAGCAGGTTGCCCTTCTGGTCCACCACGGTGATCTGCGATTTGCTCAGTTCAGGCACGCTGGTGGCGACCAGGTTGACGATCGCCAGGACCTGGCCAGGCTCCAGGGAGCGGCCCGCAAACAGTTCTACCAAGACCGAGGCACTTGGCTTGCGCTCGTCGCGCACAAACACCGAGCTTTTCGGAATGGCCAGGTGCACGCGGGCACCCTTGACGTTGTTCAGGCTGGAGATGGTGCGTGCCAGTTCGCCTTCCAGGCCACGACGGTAGCGGGTGGCTTCCATGAACTGGCTGGTACCCAGGCCCTGGTCCTTGTCGAGGATCTCAAAACCGATGTTGCTGTCGGACGGGGTTACGCCGGCGGCGGCGAGTTTCATGCGCGCACGGGCCACATCGTCGGCCTTGACCAGCAGCGCCCCGGAGTTGGGCTCTACGGTGTAGGCGATGTCGGCGGCGGCCAGGGTTTCCATGATCTGCTTGGAATCCATGCCCGCCAGGCTGCCATACAGCGGCCGGTAATCGGGTTGCTGCGACCACAGCACCACGGCAAAACCAATCGCCACGCTGGCAGCCAGGCCGACCATCAGGCCCACCTGACGCAACATGGTCATTTCGGAGAGGTTTTCCAGGAACGACAGGCCAAACAGCGGCGGTTTGCCGTCTGCCTTGGCGGGTACGTTGTCCACGACTGCTTCTGCCATGACTTAAATCTCGTCCTTAAACCGGCATCTGCATGATGTCTTGGTAAGCCTGAACCAGCTTGTTACGCACCTGGGTCAACGCCTGGAACGAAACGCTGGCCTTTTGCGAGGCGACCATCACGTCGGTGAGGTCCACGCCGCTCTTGCCGATCTCGAACGCGTTGGCCAACTGGCTGGAAGCTTGCTGGGTGTCACTGACTTTGTTGATGGCCTGGCCGAGCATGTCGGCGAAGCTGCTTTGGCCCAATTCCGGCGCTGGCGCGACGGATTTCGGTTGAGCCATGGCATCCATTTGCATGGAGCGCATATCCAACATCAACCGATTGAACTCAATACCCTGGCTCATGAACTTCTCTCTCCGACAACCCGCATTTTTTTTGACGCTACGCCGCACTTACTAGGGGAGGTAGCAACAAGGGTGCCAGCTCTGGTTCAACTCGTAAGAAAAGGCGACAAACCTTGTCGGCCTCGATACTAATCAGGTGGCGAACAGATACGCCTCGACATCCATCCCCGCGTCACGCATCTGCGCCAGCTTGTAGCGCAAGGTGCGCGGGCTGATGCCCAGGCGCTCGGCGGCCTCTTTGCGACGGCCACGCTCGGCGCGCAGGGTGTCGATGATCATCTGGAATTCGCGGCGACGCAGGTCGTCGCCCAGCGCACCGGCGGTTTCGGTGTCTGCCACCACGGGCGCCGGCGCCAAGGTTGGCAGCGGCGCGGCCCCGCTGCCCATGGCCAGGCAGAAATCCTGGGGCTGGATCAGGCCGCCCTGCTGCAGGATCAGCGCACGCTGGATGGCGTTGTCGAGCTCCCGCACATTACCCGGCCACGGGTAGGCGATCAGGCAGGCCTGGGCCTCAGCCGACAGCCGCGCCTGGGCGTGCTTCATTTTTTTGACGTGGTTGTTCAGCAGGCGCTCGGCCAGCGGGATGATGTCCGCCGGGCGTTCGCGCAACGGGCGCCAGGCCAGGGGGAATACCGACAGACGGTAGAACAGGTCTTCGCGAAAACGCCCCGCCGCCACTTCGCCCGCCAAGTCACGGTTAGTCGTAGCAACCACACGAATATCCAGCTGGATCGGCTTGCGGGCGCCGACGCGCTCCACTTCACGCTCCTGCAGCACCCGCAGCAACTTGGCTTGCAGGCCCAGGGGCATTTCCGAAATTTCATCGAGCAGAATGGTGCCGCCGTCAGCCTGCTCGAACTTGCCCGCCTGGGCCGCGATGGCGCCGGTAAAGGAGCCTTTTTCGTGACCGAACAGCGTGGCTTCGAGCATGTTGTCGGGGATCGCCGCGCAGTTGATGGCGATAAACGGCTGCTTGGCGCGGGTCGATTGCTGATGGATGTAGCGCGCCAGCACTTCCTTACCGGTGCCGGACTCGCCGGAAATCAACACAGTGGAATCGCTGCGCGCCACGCGGGCCGCCAGCTCCAGCAATTGCGCACTGGCCGGTTCGAAGGCAATCGGACCCTCGCCGTCAGTGGCCGGGATTACACCCAGGGCATGCCGTGCAACCAGCTCGATCAAGGCTTTGGGTTCGAAGGGTTTTACCAGGTAATCCGCCGCACCCTGGCGCATGGCATCGACCGCACGCTCGACGGCACCATGGGCAGTCATCAGCAATACCGGCAACTGCGGCTGACGCGCACGCAGCAGGCCGAGCAACTGGTGCCCGTCCATGCCGGGCATGTTCACATCGCTGACCACCAGGCTGAAGGACTCCTGCTCCACCGCCTCCAAGGCGTCTTCGGCAGAACCGACCGCCCGGTAGTCATGGCCCGCCAACAGCAGCGTGTCAGCCAATGCTTCACGCAGGGCGCGATCGTCTTCCACCAACAGAACCTTGATTGCCATAGCCTTCCTACTCCGCGCTTGCCGCGCATGAAAACAGCGGCAAGGTCATCAATGCACAGGTGCCCCGCCCAACCCGGGAGTGCAATTGCAATTCTCCCTGATGAGCACGTGCCACTGCCTTGACCACGGTCAGGCCCAGGCCGGTGCCGTTGGTCTTGGTGGTGAAAAAAGGTTCGCCCAGACGCTGCAACACGGCGGGCTCGATACCGCTGCCGCTGTCGCTGATGCACAGGCGCAGGTTTTGCTCGCGGTTGTACAGGTGCACCTTGAGCCGCGCCCCTGGGCCGCTGGCCTGGGTGGCGTTTTCGATCAGGTTGAGCAGCGAGCCGACGAGGGTGTCACGGTTGCACAGCAGTTCACCAAGGTGGCTGTCGCACTGCCAACGCACGTGCACGTCTTGAATATGGGTGGCGGCCGCCGCTTGCAGGGCCTGCATCAACTCGGCCGGCGTGATGCGGTCGGTCAGCGGCAATTCGCCACGGGCAAACACCAGCATGTCGCGCACCTGATGCTCCAACTCGTGCAGGCGCTCCTTGAGCCGCCCGGCAAACCGCTGGTGGGTGGCGGCAGGCAATTGTTCGTCAGTCAAATGACTGGCGTAGATCAGCGCCGCCGACAGCGGCGTGCGGATCTGATGCGCCAGAGAAGCGACCATGCGCCCCAGCGACGACAGACGCTCGTGCCGCGCCAACTGGTCTTGCAGGTGACGGGTTTCAGTCAGGTCATTGAGCAACACCAACTGGCCCGGCTCCGCGTCCAGGGAACGGGTGGCGATGGACAAACGGCGGCCGTCTTTCAGGGAAATTTCGTGACCGTCGTCTTCACGCGGCGCAAAGCAGCGGGTGATGACATGCCGCCACAGTTCGCCTTCCAGCGGCAGGCCCAGCATGTCGCAGGCCGCCGGGTTGGCTTCGCGCACGCGGCCTTCTTCGTCGATGACAATCACGCCACCGGGCAGCAGCGACAGCAGGTTTTGCAGACGGTTGGCCAGGCGTTCCTTCTCGGCCAACTCTTCCATGCGCTGGGCACTGACCACGGCCAACTCGCCTTTAAGCTCGGACACACGGGCTTCGAGCAGGCTGTAGGAGTCGGTCAATTGACTGGACATCTGGTTGAACAGCGAAAAAGCCTGTTCCAGGCCTTGGCGGCTTTGCTGTTCTACAGAGGGAACCAGCCCTGCAATGGCAGGACTGGAAGCGTGTTGGGCGGCGTGGGGCATCATGCTCTCTCGCTGGCTGACCGTCAGTTAAACGGAACGTTGCGAGGGCTGTAGCAATACCCGTGCCGAAAAAAAACCACTGAAGTTTCAGTGATTTAAAAAACAGGCGTCAATCATCCGCCTGTTCGTCACCTTCTTTGCGGCTCATGCCGTACTTGCGCATCTTCTCCACCAGGGTGGTTCGACGAATGCGCAGGCGCTCGGCGGCACGGGCGACGATGCCGTTGGCGTCGTCCAGGGCTTGTTGGATCAGACCCTGTTCGAGGTTGCCGAGGTAGTCCTTCAGGTCCAGGCCTTCGGGCGGCAGCATGGCGGTCGAACCGAAGTCCGGGGTATGGCCGTTGATGGCCACCCGCTCTTCCATGTCGCTGCGCAGGCTGTCGACCAGTTGCTCGTCTTCGTCGTCGACGTAGCGGAATTTCTTCGGCAGCTCGACCACGCCGATCACACCGTAGGGGTGCATGATCGCCATGCGCTCCACCAGGTTGGCCAGCTCGCGCACGTTGCCCGGCCAGCCGTGGCGGCACAAGGACATGATCGCGGCGGAATTGAAGCGGATCGAACCGCGCTTTTCGTGCTCCATGCGCGAGATCAGCTCGTTCATCAGCAACGGGATGTCTTCCACGCGCTCACGCAGCGGGGCCATCTCGATCGGGAATACGTTGAGGCGGTAGTACAGGTCTTCGCGGAAGCTGCCGACCTCGATCATGCTCTCGAGGTTCTTGTGGGTCGCCGCGATGATGCGCACGTCGACGCTCTGGGTCTTGTTACTGCCCACGCGCTCGAACGTACGCTCCTGCAACACGCGCAGCAGCTTGACCTGCATCGGCAGCGGCATGTCGCCGATCTCGTCGAGGAACAGGGTGCCGCCGTTGGCCAGCTCAAAACGCCCGGCACGGCTGGTGATCGCCCCGGTAAAGGCGCCCTTCTCGTGGCCGAACAATTCGCTTTCAAGCAGCTCTGCCGGAATCGCCCCGCAGTTGACCGGCACAAAGGGCCCGTCGCGGCGCTTGGAGTGATAGTGCAGGTTGCGCGCGACCACTTCCTTGCCAGTGCCGGACTCACCGAGGATCAGCACACTGGCGTCGGTATCGGCCACTTGCTGCATCATCTGGCGCACGTGCTGGATGGCACGACTGGTACCGACCAGGCTGCGGAACAGGTTGGGCTCGCGGTGACGACCGCGCTCGCGGGCCTGGTCATACATCTCGCGATAGACCTGGGCACGGTGCAGGGAATCAAGCAATTTGCTGTAGCTGGGGGGCATTTCCAGGGTGGAAAGCACTCGGCGGCGCTGGTCTTCCGGCAGGTCGACAGAAGAAATATCGCCCATTAGCAACACGGGAAGGAACTCATCCCAGGTGGACAGTGTCTTTAACAAGCCCAAAACAGCACCAGGAGCGTTCACCGTCCCGATCAGCACACAAATGACTTCACGGCTCGATGACAATGAGCTGACCGCCTGCTGCCAGTCATGGCTGCCGCAGGGCAAATTTTCTTCGCCAAGAAAATTCAAAATCACCGCTAAATCGCGGCGGCGGACGCTATCGTCATCAATCAGCAGAATTTTGGTTTCACGCCACATGCAATAGCAACTTCCCTAGTAAAACTTCCTGCCCCGATGTGAGGGCAATCGAGACGCCTGTAAGACTTTGTACCTTACTAGACGTCTGAAATCTGAAAACAGCACTAGTTAAGTCAAAAATGCTGGCACAGTCAAATATATGACGCGCCGTTCGGACTAACTGAGCCCATTCAGCCGAACAGATGGTAAACCTTTGACGCGTTTTTAGCTTGGTTGATCTGCGACATCTCTTCGAAAATCGCCTGGCGCTCGCCAGTCGTCACCTCAAGCAATTGCTGGTACACCGCCAGCAGGCTCTCAAGCTTTTCACGCAACGCATCCTCATCGACCGGCGCTTCACTGAGCACCTCGTCGATGACATGACGACAGCCCAGGTCCAGTTCGCCAATGGCGTCCCAGTTACGGTCCGCCAGCGCGCCGATCAGCGCCTCACGGGTTTCATCAATGCGTTGCAATGCTTGGCTCATGACGTGTTCCTCAAGGCCGATGGCCTTATTGTGCGGCGGTCTGTGGCGCGCCGATGGCATCCCAGCCTTCTTTCACGGTGATCAGCAAACGCGCGACTTCGTCGATCATGTCGGCGTCGTTGTGCAAATTGGCTTCCATCAAACGGTTGGTCATGTACGCGTACAGACTTTCCAGTTGCTGGACATAGGCTGGGTTTTCGCTTTTTTCGGCATCCAGTCCGTCGCGCAAGCCAATAATAATGTCCACAGCTTTGCCAAGCATCAGGCCCTTCTGCGCAACATCTCCACGAGCCAATGCACCTTTAGCCTGCGCCATGCGGTCAAGGCCGCCTTCCATCAGCATTTGCACCAGGCGATGCGGACTAGCCTCAGAGATCTGGGCATGGGAATTGACCTTCTGGTATTGGCGAAGGGCTCTCATGGGATTCATGTATCTACCTCGTGACAGGCATATCGAAAAAGTTTTCTGTTACCAATATGTCGTCCGGAGCATAAAAAGCTTTAGGTGGCTCTCTAAGCGATGCTAATGACTCCGGAGCAATATCAATTGTTCTTCTGGTTGTTCAAAGCGTTGAGCGTCCCAAGGATGTTGTTACTTTGCTGGCGAATTTGCGCAACCAGGGTGTCCATGGCGTTGTACTTGTCTTGCAAACTCTTTTGCAAAGCAGTCATCCGCTCATCCAAAGCCGACTGCTGGGTCACCAAGTCTTTCAGACTGTCGGACAAGCTCGTCGAACGAGTAGCAAGAATACCCGTTGCAGGCTTGGCGTAATCATCGGTTGCCGTCTTCAGGCGAGCGAGCAGGCCGGTCTTGCCAGTGAAGATACTGTTGATATCGGCTGCGTTATTGACCATGGCAGCGTCCCACTTTTTGTCATCCATCACCAACTGGCCAGTGGTCGAGTTGGTACTGATGCCAAATTGAGCCAGGGATTTCAACGCCCCAGTCCCTCCCAGCGAATTGAATTCATTGCGCAGCGCTGTCTGCAGGGTACGCATCGTCGAATCGCCGGTGAGTGTTGACGCCGTGGTTGTGCCATCCGGGTTTTTCGTAACTTTAGTCTCTGCCGTCATCGCCGTCAGCAAGGCATTGTAGGTGTCGACAAACCCTTTGACCCCAGACTTGAGTGTCGCAGTGTTAGTACTCACCGTGATCAGCGTAGCAATAGGTTTGCTTGTATCACCGGTTGTCGGGAACGGAGACGGCGAGAGCAATTTGATGCTTACACCACTTAACGCATCGGAGATGTCGTTGGTCTTGGACGTCGCTGGAATACCGTCGATGCTGTATTTGGCGTCTTTTGGCGTATCAACCACCGTGGAGCCGACGTCCAGGCCGGAATTACCGGACAATGTCAGGTCCGACCCAACCCCCATGGTGGTGGACGTCAAGATCAGACGCGAGCCACTGGAGTCAGTCAGGACGTTGGCACTCAAGCCTGCCGTCGCGAATTGAGTGTTGATGGAATCACGCACTTGTTGCAGGGTCGCTCCTGGCGGCACACTCACATCGAACTTCTTGCCCGACTGCGTGATCGTCAGCGTTGTCGCCTGATCACTTGCATTGACGACCGATTGAGGGCCCGCTGCAAACGTCTTGCTTGACAACTTGGAAGCCACTGCCAGGTTATCGACTACCAGCCTGAAACTACCGTTGGAGGCAGTATTACTCGCCTTCATGGTGGCGACCTTTTCATCCGAAGATGAGCCGGTAAGACCAGTAAAGCTGGCACTATTGGTCATTGTGTCTAGAGCGCCGCGGAAAGCATCCAGAGCAGCCTGAATTTTGCCGATCGAAGACAGCGTGGTGGTCGCTTTCTGCGTTTGGGTATTGATCTGAGTCTGCTTGGGTGCTCTCTCGGAGTCCACCAAGGACTTCACAATCGCTTGCGTATCGATATTCGAACCAATACCGCTAACCGTTGAACCCGCCATCATCTTTCTCCTAATCGGTGGCTGCCGTTTTCTTGACTAACAACACTTCAAGCCTCGACAGCAACAAGTTTCATGCCAGCTCAGGCTTTGTCATCAAACAACACATGGCTTGCACTGGACAAGCTCTGAGCCAGTTTCAATGCTGTTTCCGAGGGTATCTGGCGGATCACTTCACCGCTTTCAGTGGCAATGACCTTGACCACAACCCGATGGGTGGAATCATCAATGGTAAAATCCAGTTTACGCTGGGCCGCTTGTACGAATTCGCGTATGTCGGTCACCGCTTTTTCCAGATCGGCTCGCTCAGGCTCGCCTCCAGATGGTGCTACCGCCCCTACTTTTGCCTTCTCTTTGTCAGCCGCAATGACATGTGCCACTGCACTCTGAGGTGCAACCGGTGGATAAGACTGGTTCAACTTCACACTCATGTCCATGTCCAATCTCCTCTACAACTGAAAAGACGAAAGGGCACGTAAACGCGCCCTTCCGTCAGTTACCAAGCGCGCTGATTACTGAAGCAGTTTCAGTACAGCGGATGGCAGTTGGTTAGCCTGCGACAGGATCGCAGTGGAAGCCGACTGCAGAGTTTGTTGCTTAGTCAGTTCGGCGGTTTCAGCAGCGAAGTCGACGTCCTGAACAGTGGAACGTGCAGCGGTGGAGTTCTTCTGAATGTTCTGCAGGTTATCTACAGTAGTGGTCAGACGGTTCTGGGTAGCACCCAGACCGGAACGCACGCCGTCGATGGTGCCGATGGCTTTGTCGATAACAGCCAGGGCATTCTGAGCGTTGGTAGAGCTGGTGACGTCAGTCTGAGCAACGCTGGTTTTGGTCGATGCGGTAACGGCACCGAACACACCGGCGGCGCTTGTGCCGGTCAGCGAATAGCCGCTGGCCGAATCCAGGTTGACAGCACCAGTAGCGATCACGGCGTTGGCAACCGCCACGTCGGCACCGAACTTGCCCGAACCATCTTTGGTAGCGACAGTCACCGAAGCACCAGCAGTCACAGCGCTGAACGCGATGTTCTCACCCGAGTCGGATTTTACAGTCAGTACATCTTTGGACTGATCGTAGCTAACGCTGATGCCAAGCTTGGCAGCGTTGGACTTCAGTTGGTCAGCCAGGTTGGCGTTGCTGGTAACACCGATGAAGTCGACCTTCTGGCCACCCACATCCATGGTGAAAGTAGCAGGAGCAGCAGTAGCGGCAGTCTTGTCGACCTTGAACTGAGCTTCAGTGCTGGCAGTAGCGGTCAGGCCACCGATCGCGCCGTTCATGCCTTTGGCGATGTCTTTAGCCGAAGCGTTGGCAGCAACGTCAACGTCTGCGGTTTGACCGTTACCGGTCACGGTGATTTTGCCAGCTACAGCCAGGATGGTGCCGGACTTGATTTGCTGCGAACCGATGTTGTTCGCTGCAACGTTGTCCAGGCTCAGGTTGATGGTTTCGTTAGCGTTGGCGCCAACCTGAATAGCTTTGGTACCGTACGAACCGTCCAGCAGCTTCTGGCCACCGAAAGTAGTGGTCTGGGCGATACGGGTCAGTTCCGAAGTCAGGGCCTGGTATTCGTCGTTGTTCGACTTACGGTCGTCAGGGCTCAGGGAGCCGGTTGCCGAGGACAGAGCCAGGGTACGCATTTTTTGCAGAATGTCGGTCGAAGCCTGCATTGCGCCTTCAGCGGTCTGCGCGATGGAGATACCATCGTTGGCGTTTTTAACTGCTTGACCCAGACCGTTGATTTGGCTGGTCAGGCGGTTGGAGATCTGCAGGCCGGCAGCATCATCTTTGGCGCTGTTGATACGCAGACCGGAAGACAGGCGCTGCATGGAAGTGGCCAGGGAGCCGCCAGCTTTGTTCAGGTTGCCCTGAGTAGTGATCGAAGCAATGTTGGTGTTTACTGTTAAAGCCATGACGAAATCCTCGTTGGATGGATACTGCGGCTTCCGGCCCTGGCAACCGCCGGGTGTGGCCTGAGAACCTACGTAATAGTTATCGTCGTGGTAGCCGGTTGCTTGAGGATTTTTTTTGTTTTTTTTGCTGGCGTCGTGCCACCCCTTGCAATTCAAGGGTTTACGCGAGCTCCAAAGCCCGATTTCATTGGGTTTTTTGGCGCCAAATAAAAAACGCCGATGATCTTTCGATCATCGGCGTTTTTTGTGGACGCTATCAAGGCATCAAGGGCGATAGAGAATTGCCGAGCCCCACGACAGGCCCACACCAAAACCGCTGATAGCCACCCGCTTCCAGGTGGCGTCCATCACGTGCTTTTCCAGCAGCAACGGAATGCTCGACGACACGGTGTTGCCGGTCTCGACCATGTCCTTGATGAACTTGTCCACCGGCGCATCTTCAAAACGTCGCGCCACGGCATCGACAATCGCCGCACTGCCCTGGTGAATGCAGAAGGCATCGATCTCGTCCGCCTTGAGCTGCGACTCATCGAGCAACTCGTGCAAGTGCGCCGGCACCTTGAGCAAGGCGAAGTTGAAGACCTGGCGACCGTTCATGAAGAACACGCCGTCGCTGACCTTCAGGTGCGGCGCACCGGAACCGTCGGTGCCAAATTTGGATTTGCCCAGCAACCAAGACGCGTCTTCGCCCATCCAGGTGGCGGTGGCGGCATCGCCGAACAGCATGGTGGTGTTGCGATCTTCCGGGTCGACGATCTTCGAATACGGGTCGGCAGTGATCAGCAGGCCGTTTTTCAGGCCGGCAGCTTCCATGAAGCCCTTCATTGCGTAGATCCCGTAGACGTAGCCGGAGCAGCCCAGGGAAATATCAAAGGCCGCGACGTGGGTCGGCAAGCCGAGCTTGTCCTGGACGATGGCGGCCGTGTGCGGCAGCCCTTCTTCATCACCGTTCTGGGTGACGACGATCAGCGCATCGATGGACTCGCGCTTCAAATCCGGGTTATTGGCAAACAAAGCGTTGACCGCCTCGACACACAGATCGGAGGTTTCCTGCGCGGCATCCTTGCGCGGCAGGAACGCCGAGCCGATCTTGCCAATGATGAATTCTTCATCCTTGGCGAATTTGGCACCCTGGGCGTAGTTATCGATCCCGTCTGCCGGCACGTAACTGGCGATGCTTTTTATGCCAATCATTGTGGCTTCCCAATACTAAATAGCTGGAGAACACCCCTGGGCCACGCCCGGAGTGCTGACAATAAAGGGGATAACCCCATAAAAATCTCGCTGAAAGCCGCCTCGCAAGGACCCTGTGACGACTTATCCTTTTCACACGATACAGTGAAGATGCGCTTTATGACTCACAGGTCACTCAATTTTGTGTGCTTTATGCAAAACCTTCAAACAATTAAATCCCAGAAACGACAACGGCCCGCCCTGTTTCCAGGGCGGGCCGCTTGATGTAGTGCCACTTACATCTTGTTGAAGAGGCTCAACTGGGCGATTTTCACAAAAGCCAGCTGAGAGGCTTGGAGCATGGTTTGCTGCAATGCCAGGTTGATCGCTGCTTCGCCCATGTCGATGTTGGCCAGGTCGCTCATGGTGCTCTTGTTGGCCGTGCCAATACTGGTGTTTTCCGCAGATTGGATATCCAGTGCGTTCATGCGCGCACCGATGGAGCCGCGCACGTTATCCAATTGTGTGCGGGAGTTGGCAAGGTTGCTCAAAGAAGCATCCAGAGTGTCCTTGAGCTTGACTTGTGCAGCCGGGTTACCGTCCGCCGGCTCTTCCAGGGCCTGGCGCAATTGGCTGAGGGTATCCAAGGCACTCTGTGTTTTTTTGGTGCTGGCCCCCACAGCGAACTGATCGCCGGCAGACGGCGTTCCTAGAGGAGTGCCGCCACTTATATCAAACGTGATGCCGGCTGCAGTAACGGTGGTCGCCCCTCCGGTGTCACCGCTGGCAATCGCCTTGCTGTTGGTTGTGTAGGGCTGGGCATACACTTCATAGGCGGTGGAACTGGTGAATTTGATCACCGCACCGCTATTAGGGAAAGTGCTGGCATAGTCTGCCTGACTACTGACTCGGGCACCTGTCAACTGGACGGTTGAGAGGTTGCTCGGGGTTCGTGAAACACTGAAGGTATCCGGCTTGGTCTCCAGGGTAAAGGCACGATCCTTGACCAACGCATCAGATTCCGCACCAGGCGTGACACCTTTGAGGTTCAAGGAGATTTCAAACTTCACACCACGCAGCGCAACAGTGGAACTGCCCTCTTTGGTGGAGTCGAATGTGCCGTTGCCGGGAATTTCAGATGTGACATCGTTGCCATCTTTGTCCGACACCTTGTACTGGGTACTGCTGGTAAAGGTCAGCTTGTAGGGTTGGCCATCAGCAAATTTGCGGGTGTAGTCAGTGCCCGAGGTGACCAACCCAGCGGACAGCGAAACCTTGTTGTCATTGACCGCTGGCGGAGCCGGCGGGACAGTAGCCGGCTGAATCCACTTGGCTTGCGTACGCCCAGAGTTGACCGCACCTTCCAGGACATTTTTACCGGTGTCACCTGCAGCGACGTTCAGGGTGTCAGACACTTGCAGGCTCAAGGGCGTTTCGTCGCCTTGATAACTGTAAGTACCATCGCTGTTACGAGAATACGGCGGTGTCTGAGTCGTTGACCCGGAAAATATATAGTTGCCAGACGAGTCCTTGCTGTTGAGCAGACCTAATACCTGATCCTCGATGGCACCGACTTCACTGGCAATGGACTTGCGATCGGCGTCACTGACTGAACCGCCCGCACGGAGCGCCAACTCACTGGCGCGCTGCATGGCGTCGTTGATTGCATCAAGCACACTTTGCTCGTTTGTCAGCGAGTTTTTCAAGCTGGTGATGTTGCCATTGAACTGACCCAGCATGTCCTTCTGCTGCTGCAACATCAGCAGGCGCGCCGCTGCAACCGGATCATCCGCAGCAGTTTGCACGCGTACGCCGGAACTCGCCTGATCCTGAGCCTTAACCACACCGGAGTAGTTCTCCGTGTACTTGGCGGAGCTGGTTTCAAAATACTGCTGTGTAGAAATACGCATCGTCCCAGACTCCTTTAAAGGGCATTGATCAGTGTGCTGAAGGTTTCTTGCGCAGCTTTGATAATCTGCGACGACGCGGTGTAGTACTGCTGAAACTTGATCATGTCGCCCGCCTCTTCATCCAGGTTGACCTGGGAGACCGAGTTGCGCGCATTCTTGTTGGCGGTCAGCAGCGCCCCGGTGGCCGTGCTGTCGGTACCGGCCGAAGCGGCCTTGGCGCCGACCGTCGAGACCAACTTGCTGTTGGCCCCCACCAGGCTGGTGCCGCCGCTGCCATCGGCCGCCGTGCCTACAGTCGCCTTGGTCTGCAGGTTGATCAGTTGCTGAGCGTTGCGATTGTCGGACTTGCCGGAGGCATTGAACGAGAACGTCGTGCTGTCGCCGTTGGCCGGCGAACCGCCCACCGTGGTGTCGAAACTGAAGCTCTTGGCCGGCACCACCAGGGCACCGTTGGCATCGCGCATCGGCACGTTGATCGTGACCTTGTTGCCCTGCCCCGGAACAATGCTGCCGGTGCCGATCGGGTTGCCCTGGGCATCATTGAGTGTGTACGGCTGGGTGCCGTCGGCTGCCGGCTTGCCGAATACCATCTTCACCGGCATCGAATGTTCAATCCCCGTGCGCAACTGGGCAGTGGCGGCGCCGCCCTGGATATCCAAAGGCACCGTCAGGGTCGGCGGGGTAAACGTGCCGGTACCTTCGTTGGTCTTACTGGCCTGCCCGGATAGTGGCGCGGCAAAAGCGATCTTGTTCGGATCCGTCATCACGGTGCCAATGTCCTTGGCACCATTGGCGGTCGGGCTGACCTTGAAGCTGTCCCCGGTAGCCATCGGCCCCTTGCCGTCGAGCGCCAACGTGAAACCATCGATCACGGCCGGTGGCGTGGCGGTGACGTCAAACGTCCCCATGGCCTTGCCATCGGAACGCACCACGGTGACGTTGTTCGGGTTGGCGCTGTCGTTGAAGGTGACCTTGTAATCGAAATTGGTCAGCTTGCTGCTGTCCTTGATCGACACGTTCAGGTTGCCGGAACCCGCGCTGTTGCCACCCGAAGCCTGGCTGCGCTGGGCAATGGCCGCGGCGCTGTTGATGTCCTTGAACAGCGAGCTGCCGAACTGGCCGTTGAGGTCCAGGCCCTGGCCCAACTGGTTGTTGATGGTGTCTGCGGTGGCGATGGCGATGCGCCCCAGGTCATTGATGGCAGGCATCAGGACATCGCTGCGATAACGCAACAGACCACCGATGCTACCGCCGCTGAGCACGTTGCCCAGATCGAGCGACTCACCGCCGCCCACGTTGAGCTGGATGGTGAACTGGCTGGTGTCGTTCTTGCTCGGTACGGCGGAGATGGTGTTGAACTGGTCACCCAATACCAGCGACTGGCCGGAACCGGTGCTGACGCTGAAGATGCCATTCTTCTCGGTGGCGGTCACGCCGACCAATTCGTTCAGCGAACGCACGGCTTCGGCACGCGCGTCCAGCAGGTTGGCCGGGGCCGTGTTCGACGAACCCTGCACCTGGGCGATCTGCTTGTTGAGCGAGGCAATGGACGACGTCAGCTTGTTGACCTGGTCACTCATCGACGACAGCTGGCTGTTGATGGTTTCTTTCTGCTGGCCCAACTGTGTAGAGATCGAGTTGAAGCGATTGCTCAGCGCCTGCGCCTTGGTGATCAACACCTGGCGGGCCGAGACATCGCTCGGGTTGGCCGAGGCAGTCTGCACGGCCGAGAAGAACTCACTGAGCACAGCCGACATACCGGTGGTCTTGTCCGACAGGGTCTTGTCGACAGCGCTGACCTGGTCGAGGTAAGCCTTGGCATCGCTGTTGAGCGAGGTGCTGTTCTGGTAGGCCGCGTCGAGGAACTCGTTATACACCCGGCGCACATCGGCCAGGGTGGTACCGCTGCCGATGTACACACCACCGTACTGGTTGGCCGCACTGGCGTTCTGGGTGGTCTGCTGACGCGAATAACCCGGAGTATTGGCGTTGGCAATGTTATTACTCAAGACCGACAGCGATCCTTGAGAGGCATTGAGCCCTGACATCCCGATACTGAGCAAACTCATGGTTCAGACCTTATAAATGTGTGGTTGCGCCAGCGGCAGCGTAATTCTGGTAACTGTCCATCGTTTTGGCGATCTGCGAAATCTTGCTGGCATAGGCCGGGTCGGTGGCGTAACCGGCTTTCTGCAACTCGCGTACAAACTGTTCCGGGTTGTCGGCCGATTTGATGACTTCTTTATAGCGATCATTGCTTTGCAGCAAGGTCACCAGGTCGTGGAAGCTGTCCTGGTATGAGGCGTAGGAACGGAACTGCGCCGTTTCCTTGACCATCGCCCCATCCCGGAACTCGCTGGTGATCGCACGTGCCTGGCCGCCCTGCCAACTCTGGCCGGCCTTGATGCCGAACAGGTTGTGGCTGCTGCTGCCGTCTTCGGCGCGCATCACCGATTTACCCCAACCGGTTTCCAGGGCGGCCTGGGCCACCAGGTACTTCGGATCGACACCGATGCGCGCGGCGGCCGCCTTGGCCATCGGCAACATGGTGGCGACAAATTCATCCTGTGAGCTGAAGGCCTTCTTCGCCGGCGCCAAGGGTGGCTGGGCCACGGCGCGACCGTAGACCTGCATGCGCCCGCTCGGCACGGCGAAGGTGCGCGCGCTGCTGTTGATCACGTTGTCATCGGCCACGCTGTTACGCAGCGGCGCGCTTTTGGCATCGATAGCAACGGGCGCGTTCGGCACGATGCCGGCCAGCAGGCGATCGGTCAGCTTGCTCGGCAAGGCGATGCGACGCTGGTTCATCAGCTCCATGTCGTTGCTGTGGGACGCCGCGGCGCCGGCCTGCGGCTCAGCCACTCGGTACGCCCACAACGGACGCTGGCCATTGGAGCGGCCCAGCGGCCCTTCGGCCTGGGTGCCGGCCGCAATCTCGGTCGGCACATCGACTTTCTTCTCAGGCGTGGTACCTGCCGGGCCCTGCAAGGTGGCGGCCTGGGCCTCCACCGGCTTGTTCTTCTGCATCTGGCGCATCAGCACGTCGGCCAGGCCGATACCACCGCCCTCGCGGGACATCGAGACGGCCAGCTGCTGGTCGTACATTTCCTGGTATTGCTTGGCGGCCGGCGTGTTCATCGGGTTGTCTTTACCCAGCGCCTCGGTAGCCGAACGCATGGACTTGAGCATCTCGCTCAAGAACAGCGATTCGAACTCCTGCGCGACCTTGCGCATGTTGCCTTCGCTGTTCTTGTCGGCACCGACCTTGAGCTGGTTAAGCCGGTTCAGGTCGGAGTAAGACCCCGAATCCGCCGTGCTGCTGATCCCGCTCTTGCGCATATCCATGACCATGGCCTCAGATCACGATCAGGTCGGCTTGCAAGGCGCCGGCCTGTTTCAATGCTTCGAGGATCGCCATCAAGTCGCCAGGCGCTGCGCCCACCTGGTTCACCGCGCGGACAATCTCGTCCAGGGTAGTGCCAGGGCCGAACTTGAACATCGGCTTGGCTTCTTGCTGGGCATTCACCCGCGAACGCGGCACCACCGCCGTCTGGCCGTTGGACAACGGGCCAGGCTGGCTGACGATCGGGTCTTCGGTGATGGTCACGGTCAGGCTGCCGTGGGTCACGGCCGCAGGCGAGACCTTGACGTTCTGGCCGATCACGATGGTGCCGGTGCGCGAGTTGATGATGACTTTGGCCACGGCCTGGCCAGGGTCGACTTCAAGGTTTTCCAGGATCGACAGGTAATCGACGCGCTGGCTCGGGTCCAGCGGCGCCGTCACACGGATCGAGCCGCCGTCGATGGCCTGGGCCACGCCCGGGCCGAGCATGTCGTTGATCTTGTCGACCACGCGCTTGGCGGTGGTGAAGTCGGAGCGGTTGAGGTTCAGGGTCAGGCTGTTGCCCTGGTTGAAACCACTTGGCACGGTACGTTCAACCGTGGCGCCGCCCGGGATACGCCCGGCCGACGGCACGTTGACGGTGATCTTCGAACCGTCGCGACCTTCGGCGTCGAACCCGCCGACCACCAGGTTGCCCTGGGCGATGGCGTAGACGTTGCCGTCGATACCCTTGAGCGGCGTCATCAGCAAGGTGCCGCCGCGCAGGCTTTTCGAGTTACCAATGGACGACACGGTGATGTCCACCATCTGACCCGGTTTGGAGAACGCCGGCAGGTCGGCGCTGATCGACACTGCCGCGACGTTTTTCAGCTGCACGTTGCCCGACCCCGCCGGCACCTTGATGCCGAACTGCGAGAGCATGTTGTTGAAGGTCTGCAGGGTGAACGGGGTCTGGGTGGTCTGGTCACCCGTACCGTTGAGCCCCACCACCAGGCCATAGCCGATCAACTGGTTGGAACGCACGCCGGAAATGCTGGCGATGTCCTTCAGGCGTTCGGCCTGGGCGACAGCGCTCAAGGAAAGCAGGAGTGCGGCCGCCATCAGCTGTTTGAAGTTCAAAGTGGCCACCTAGAAAGGGAACAGCGGGCTAAGGAAGAAACGGTCGAACCAGCCCGGCTGACTCGCATCAGCAAACGAACCCGTACCCGAGTAGGTAATGCGCGCATCGGCAATCCGTGTGGACGGCACGGTGTTGTCGGTGGAGATGTCATCGGCGCGGACCATGCCGGCAATGCGCACCAGCTCATCGCCGGTGTTAAGGGTCATCCACTTTTCACCGCGCACGGCGATGATGCCGTTGGGCAATACGTCGGCCACGGTCACCGTGATCGAACCGGTCAGGCTGTTGCCCTGCCCTGCCGCGCTCTTGCCGTTGGTGGCACGATCGCCGCTGTAGCCGGCGCTGAGGCTGAGGTCGCCGTCACCCAATGGATTATTGGTGTTGGGCACCGCGCCGAACAACGAGGTCAGGCCGAGGTTGGCCTTGCTGGTCTTGCCGATCTGCGAGTTAGCGTTCTTGCTGGCCTGGGTGCGCTCGTTCAGGGTGATGGTGATGATGTCACCGACCCGGAACGCCTTACGGTCGCTGTACAGGTTCTGTTCGAAACCGGCCTGGTAGATCGAGCCATTATTGGCAGCCGCCGGCAACGGCGTGCGTGGCAACACCGGCGCGTAGTACGGGTCATTGGGTTTTGGCGTCGGGGCGACACAGCCCGCGAGCACGGCAATCCCACTCAATGCCAGAACAGAAACATAGCGATTCATGACCCTTACCTCACGGTGTTGCAGGCGCCCTCAAGAGCGCCTCATAGACTTGATTACAGATTCTGCGTTACGAACGAAAGCATCTGGTCGGCGGTGGAAATCACCTTGGAGTTCATCTCGTAGGCGCGCTGGGTGGTGATCATGTTGACCATCTCCTCAACGGTGCTCACGTTGGAAGTTTCCAGGGTGCTTTGCAGCGTGGTGCCGAAACCATTCAGGCCAGGGGTGCCGATCTGCGGCGCGCCGCTGGAGGCGGTTTCCAGGAACAGGTTGTTGCCCATCGCCTGCAGGCCGGCCGGGTTGATGAAGTCGGCGGTTTGCAGGTTGCCGATCACTTGCGACGCCGGGCTGCCGGCCACGGTGATGGACACGGTGCCGTCGTTGCCGACGGTGAAGGTCTTGGCGTCGGCGGGGACGACCACGGCCGGTTCCAGGGCAAACCCGTTGGCGGTGACGATCTGGCCATTGGAGTCCAAGTGGAACGTACCGTCACGGGTGTAGGAAGTGGTGCCATCCGGTTGCAGGATCTGGAAGAAGCCACGGCCGTTGATGGCCATGTCCAGCGGCTGGCCGGTCTGCTGCAGGTTACCGGCGCTGAAGTTCTTCTGGGTGCCGACGATCTGCACACCGGTACCCAATTGCAGGCCCGACGGCAGTTCGCTGTCCTGGGTCGACTGGGCGCCCGGCTGCTTCTTGATCTGATAGAGCAAGTCCTGGAACTCGGCACGGTCACGTTTGAAGCCCGTGGTCGACACGTTGGCCAAGTTGTTGGAAATGGTGGTCAGGTTGGTGTCCTGGGCGGACAGGCCTGTTTTGGCAACCCATAGAGCCGGAAGCATGCTGTTCTCCTTCGTGCGCCTGTTTGTTGGCGCTGCGCTGCAAAATTAGTAGTGGGTCAGTGACGCGGCGATCAGCTCATCTGCATGACGCGCGTCATGGCCTGGTCGTCTTCCTTGGCGCTGTTCATCATCTTGATGTGCAGCTCGAACTGCTTGGAAAGCGCCAGCACCGCGGTCATTTCTTCCACGGCATTGACGTTGCTCGCCTGCAGGAAACCCGAGGTCAGCGTAACGTTCGCGTCAGCCTGGGCTGGCTGGCCATCCTTGGTGTGGATGGTGCCGTCCAAGCCTTTGTTCATGTTCTTCAGGTCCGGCTGGACCAGCTTGATGCGGTCCACTTCAGCCATCACCCGCGGGCCTTCGCCCATGGCGCGGATGCTGATGGTGCCGTCGGAACCCACTTCGATTTTCTGCTGTGGCGGCACGGCAATCGGACCACCGTTGCCCATGATCGGCATGCCGTTGCCGGCACGCAGCACGCCCAATGCGTCGACGTTCATGCTCGCGCTGCGCACGTAGGCTTCGCTGCCATCCGGGGTCTGCACGGCCATCCAGCCATTGCCGTTGATGGCCACGTCCAGGTCCCGACCGGTTTCGATCATGGCGCCAGGGGTGAAGTCGGTGGCTGGGCGCTCGGTCATGGCAAACGCCCGCGCCGGAAAGCTGTCACCGAACACCGGCATCGAACGCGCCTGTTCCAGGTCACGTTGAAAACCGTTGGTGGAAATGTTCGCCAGGTTGTTGGCATGGGCCTTCTGCGCCAGAGCATTCTGGCTGGCGCCGGTCATTGCCACATAAAGGTACTTGTCCACGCTCTTTCCTCTTTCTGACGGACGCTTGCCGCCCACCGCTGTACTGATGAGGCTTAAGCAATTTGCGAACCAACTTTTGAAAAGAACGAGAAGTGCAGGCGGGGCGGGGGTTTGCGGCGAGGCGTGAGGAATGCCGGGTTGAGCGCGAGTCGAAAAAACGGCGGACTACTGCCGCCTGCGGCAAACGCCGTCCTTGAAAACGACAAAGATCAAATGTGGGAGGGGGCTTGCCCCCTCCCACCTTGGGTTATTTATCGCTCTTCAGGATTTCGTAATCGCGCAGTTTATTGGCGATGGTGGTGTGGGATACCCCCAGTCGCTTACCCAACTGCCGGCTGCTGGAATGCTCGGCGTACAAGGCTTCCAACACCGCTTTCTCAAACCGCCCGACGATGTCTTCCAGGCCACCTTCCAGGGAGAAGTCGCCAAGCGGCTGACGCACGCCATAATCGGGCAAGCGGATATGCTCAACCTTGACCATACCGCCGTCGCACAACGACACCGCCTGGAACAGCACGTTTTCCAGCTGCCGCACGTTGCCTGGCCAGTGGTAGTGACTCAGGCGATCCATCGCGGCGGGAGCCAGCTTCGGCAGCGGGCAGCCGATTTGCCGGCTGGCCTGGTCGAGAAAGTGCTCGACCAAAGGCCCCAGGCCGTCAAGGCATTCGCGCAGCGGCGGGATATGCAGGGACAACACATTGAGGCGGTGGTAGAGGTCCTGGCGGAATTCGCCACGGGCACACAGCTCGGACAAGTCCACCTGGGTCGCGCAGATCACGCGCACGTCCAGGTACACCTCTTCATCACTGCCTACACGTCGGAAGCATCCATCCTGCAAAAAACGCAGCAACTTCACCTGTAGCCGCGCGCTCATCTCCCCGACACCATCGAGAAACAGCGTACCGCCCGCCGTCAGTTCCAATAGCCCCAACTTGCCTTCGGCCCGTGCGCCTTCGAACGCGCCGGGACCGTAGCCGAACAGCTCGGTCTCGGCCATCGACTCTGGCAAGCCCGCGCAATTAAGCGCCATCAACGGCGATTGCCCACGCGGGCTGGCCAAGTGACAGGCGCGCGCCAGCAGTTCCTTGCCGGTGCCGGTTTCGCCTTCTATTAATAGAGGCGCATCCAGCGGCGCCATGCGCCGGGCTTCGCGCACCACGGCGGCCATGACTTTGGAGCTTTGGAAGATGCTGTCAAAGCCACGCAACTCCTGCTTACGCACGTTGTAGATGCGCTCACCCACGCGGTCGGCGCGGTGCAGGGTCAACACGGCGCCGGCCATGGCCTCGCTGTCATCATGCTCGGACGATTGCAGCGGCGCGATGTCCGCCAGGAACACGTCGCCCTTGACCTTGACCCGCAGCCCGTTGATCCGCGATTTACTGGCGCGCACCAGCTCCGGCAAGTCGAAGTCCTCGGCGTAGCGCGACAACGGAATCCCCGGCACCTCATCCACCCGCACCCCGAGCAACTGCGCCGCCGCGCGGTTGGCGGCGACGATAGAGCCGCCCATATCGATGGACAGTACCGGGAACTCCAGCGCGCCGAGCAGTGCATTGAGCTCCATATGCCGACGCTCACTGGGCATCAGCCCTACCCTTTTGACCCCGAACACCCCGGCAATCGCCTCGAACTGCGGGCGCAGCGCCTGGAACTGCATGTTCACCAGATTCGGGCAAAACAGGTAGATGGCATTGCCATGCTCACCGCCGACCTCGCCCTTGGCGACGTTGACGCCGTATTCCACCAACAGGTTGAGGATGTCCCGCAGGATGCCGATGCGGTTCTGGCAGTGCACTTTGATACGCATGAAGAGGCCCGAAAATTGGGGAGGCGCCGCGTCTTTTTTTCGCTGGGCGCAGATAGTCGTCAAGATTATGTGACAGCTTTCAGGCTTTTCCCAGCCCAATGCAGCGGCCAGCCTCACAAGCGTAACGAATACTTTACGGAAAATGGTAAATTTTCCTACGCAACACCGTTTTAAACGGGTGGAATCCGGCCGCGCACGGGTTATCAATAAGCTCATCGCAGGACATAACAAGAACGAATGCCTAGCAGGAGAGCCGTATGAAGCAGACGCAGTACGTGGCCCGCGAGCCCGACGCGCAAGGTTTTATCCACTACCCGCCAGAAGAACACGCGGTGTGGAATACCCTGATTACTCGCCAGTTGAAAGTGATCGAGGGTCGCGCCTGCCAGGAATACCTGGACGGCATCGATAAGCTCGGCCTGCCCATGGACCGGATTCCGCAACTGGGCGAAATCAACAAAGTGCTGGCCGAGACCACGGGATGGCAAGTCGCCCGCGTGCCAGCACTGATCCCCTTCCAGACCTTCTTCGAATTGCTCGCCAACAAGCAATTTCCGGTGGCAACGTTTATCCGTACCCGCGAAGAATTGGACTACCTGCAAGAGCCGGACATTTTCCACGAGATCTTTGGCCACTGCCCGCTGCTGACCAACCCATGGTTCGCCGAATTTACCCACACCTACGGCAAGCTCGGCCTGGCGGCCAGCAAGGAGCAGCGGGTGTACCTGGCGCGCCTGTATTGGATGACCATCGAGTTCGGCCTGGTGGACACCCCCGAAGGTCGGCGCATCTACGGTGGCGGCATTTTGTCGTCGCCCAAGGAGACGGTGTACAGCCTGTCGTCCGAGCCTGAACATCAGCTGTTCGACCCGCTGGAGGCGATGCGCACGCCCTATCGCATCGACATTCTGCAACCTTTGTACTTCGTGCTGCCCAACCTCAAGCGGCTGTTCGAAGTGGCCCAGGAAGACATCATGGGCATGGTCGAGCGCGGCATGCAGCTGGGTCTTCACGCTCCAAAGTTTCCACCCAAACCCAAAGCGGCTTGAACCTTACATCTTGAGGCCAGGTGAGTCTGTTCCCTGGCCCCGCGTTGCTTTAGGGTGACGCTACTGACCTTCAACATTCGAATTCAGGACACCCCCATGACCACCTTGAACCAAGCCCACTGCGAAGCCTGCCGTGCCGATGCCCCTCAAGTCAGCGACGAAGAACTGCCGGTACTGCTCAAGCAGATCCCCGACTGGAACATCGAAGTCCGTGACGGTGTGATGCAATTGGAAAAGGTCTTCCTGTTCAAGAACTTCAAATTTGCCCTGGCCTTCACCAACGCCATGGGTGAAATCTCCGAGGCCGAAGGCCATCACCCAGGCCTGCTCACCGAGTGGGGCAAAGTCACCGTGACCTGGTGGAGCCACTCCATCAAGGGCCTGCACCGCAACGACTTCATCATGGCCGCGCGCACCGACGAAGTGGCCAAGGACGCCGAGGGCCGCAAGTAATGCATTTCGATGCCATTGGCCGCGTACCCGGCGACCCGATCCTCGGGCTGATGGACCTGTATGCCCAGGACACCAACCCGAACAAATTCGATCTGGGTGTTGGCGTCTACAAGGATGACCAAGGCCTGACGCCCATTCCGCACTCGGTCAAGCTGGCCGAGCAGCGCCTGGTCGATACCCAGGCCACCAAGACCTACATCGGCGGCCACGGCAACGCCGCGTTCGGCAAGCTGATCAGCGAGCTGGTACTCGGCGCGGACTCCGCGCTGATCCGCGAACGCCGTGCCGGCGCCACCCAGACCCCAGGCGGCACCGGCGCCCTGCGCCTGAGCGCCGACTTCATCGCGCAAAACCTGCCTGGTCGCGGCGTATGGCTGAGCAACCCGACCTGGCCGATCCACGAAACCATCTTCGCCAAGGCCGGCATTCCGGTCAGCCATTATCCTTACGTGGGCGCTGATAACCGCCTGGACGTGGCGGCGATGCTCGCCACCCTGTCCACTGTGCCCAAGGGCGACGTCGTGCTATTGCACGCCTGCTGCCACAACCCGACCGGTTTCGACCTGTCACAGGATGACTGGCGCCAAGTGCTGCAGATCGTGCGCGAACGCCAGTTGCTGCCGCTGATCGACTTTGCCTACCAGGGCTTTGGCGACGGCCTGGAGCAGGACGCCTGGGCGGTGCGGCTGTTTGCGGCCGAGTTGCCGGAAGTGCTGGTCACCAGTTCCTGCTCGAAGAACTTCGGCCTGTACAGCGACCGTGTCGGCGCATTGATCGTGTGCGCGGCGGATGCCGAGAAACTGACGGATGTGCGCAGCCAGTTGGCTAACACGGCGCGTAACCTGTGGTCGACGCCACCGGATCATGGCGCCGCAGTGGTGGCGACCATCCTGGGCGACGCCGAGCTGAAAACGCTATGGAGCGACGAGGTCGAAGCCATGCGCTCGCGCATTGCACACCTGCGCTCCGGACTGGTGGAAGCGTTGGCACCCCATGGCCTGTCGGAGCGATTTGCACACATCGGGGCGCAGCGTGGGATGTTCTCCTACACCGGCTTGAGTGCCGAGCAGGTTAAGCAACTGCGGGAGAAGCACAGCGTGTACATGGTGAGTTCGGGGCGGGCCAACGTGGCGGGGATAGATGCGACGCGATTGGCGTTGCTGGCTCAAGCCATCGCCGACGTCTCCAACTGAAGAAACCGAGTCAAAACTGTGGGAGCTGGCTTGCCTGCTCCCACAGTTTGACCTTGTGAATCCTTTAACCTGCGACCATTTCTGCTTTCAGCAGAGCCTCTTTGGCCTGCGCATCCGCCAACCGATACAACTCGATACTCCCATCCCAGTGCTCGATCAATGCCGTGCACGACTCCACCCAATCCCCGCAGTTGAGGTAATCCACCTCGCCCACCTTGCGAATCTCCGCATGGTGGATATGCCCGCACACCACGCCGTGCAACTCGCGCTTGGTCACTTCGTGGGCGATGGCTTCTTCGAAATCACTGATGAAGTTCACCGCTGTCTTGACCTTGTGCTTGAGGTACGCCGACAGCGACCAATAGCCATAGCCATAGCGCGCACGCCAATGGTTCAGCCAACGGTTCAGCGTGAGGGTGAACTCGTAGGCTGAGTCGCCAAGGAACGCCAGCCAGCGGTGGTAGCGGGTGATCACATCAAACTGATCGCCGTGGATCACCAACAAATGCCGGCCATCGGCAGTCACGTGCACGGCCTCGTCCACCAACTGGATATTGCCCAGGATCAGCTTGGAATAGCGGCGCAGGAACTCGTCGTGGTTGCCGGTGACGTAGATCACCTCGGTGCCGCGCTTGGCCATGGTCAGCAGGCGACGGATCACGTTGGTGTGGGCTTGGGGCCAATACATCCCGCCGCGCAGCTTCCAGCCATCAATGATGTCGCCGACCAGGTAGACCTTGTCCGCGTGGTATCCCTTGAGGAACTGCGACAAATGTTCGGCCTGGCAATCCCGGGTGCCCAGGTGCACATCGGAAATCCACAGGGTACGAACCCGTTGCTTGCGGCTGGGCTTGGTGAATTCGGCACTGGTCATGGGCGTCCCTCGACGGTGTTTTCGCGAGCTTGCGCCCTGGCGATTAATAGCCCATGACAGAAGTGCGTCAGTCTGATGACAGCGCCCGCAGACCGCGAAGCGTTGTAGACTGGCGCCAGCACCCAAGGAGACCGCGATGAGCCCCACTCTCACGCTGCGCCACTACACCGAAGCGCCGCTCGCCCACAGCCATGACCATGCGCAGTTGGTGTTCGGCCTGTCCGGGCATTTGGACCTGGAAGTCGATGGGCGTGGCAGCCAAGTGCGCGAAAGCAGCGTGATGGTGCTGCCCTTCTCCGCCCACCATGCGTGCGGCAGTCGCGATGGCAGCCGCTGCCTGGTGCTGGACGTGCCCACCGAGCACTGGGTGCTGCAATCCTTGGGCGAACATGCCGAGGCCAGTCGCCGCCTGCTCGACCAACCCACGCGGTTGGCCCTGGACACGCGGCAAAGCCAGTTGGTGCACTGGCTGGCGCAGAGCCCGGTGGATGACCCGCTGATCGTCCAGCAGGGCGCGGTGCTGTTACTGGCCAGCCTCAATCATCCGCTGGCTCAACCACTGCCGGGGCGACGCCTGCCGTATGCGGCGTTCAATGCGCACATCGAGCGTCATGTTGCGCACCCGTTGCAGGTGGCAGACCTGGCGCGTATCGCCGACCTGTCGGTGGCGCGTTTACACGCACGCTTCGTGACCGAATGCGGGCAAACGCCCATGGACTATATCCGCAGTCGCCGCCTGCAAATGGCCCTGGACCTGCTGCGCAAAACCCCTTTGCCCATTGGTGAAATCGCCGACCGCGTCGGCTACACCTCGCAAAGTGCCTTTGCTGCCGCGATGCTGCGTGAGTTTGGCGCCTCGCCAGGCGCATTGCGGCGCAACGCGCAGTAAGAGCCTTGCGATAAAAATCGCGAGCCGGACGACAGACGCCTGCACGACGGAGCCACTAGACTGCGCTTCTGTCACCCGCCTGACTCAAGGACCGCAATGACTCCCCGCTCAGCCCTCGGCGCCCTGCATATCGGCGCATTGATGTTTGGCCTCACCGGCGTGTTCGGCAAACTGGCGGCCGCCTCGCCAGCCATCATCGTGTTTGGTCGCGCGGTGTTTGCCGTGGTGGCCCTGGCTGTCTTTGCCCGGTTCGCCAGCAACACGGCGTGGAAAAAGCTGGAACTGCGCGACTGGCGCCGGCTGCTGCTCAGCGGTGTCTTGCTGGCGGCACACTGGGTCACCTTCTTTATTGCGGTAAAAGTTGCCGGCGTGGCCGTCGCAACCCTGGGCTTTACCGCATTCCCGGCCTTTACCGTGATCCTCGAAGGGCTGATATTCCGCGAGCGCATCCGCGCCAACGAAGTGCTGCTGGTGGTGCTGGTCAGCATCGGCCTGGTGTTGGTGACCCCGGACTTCAACCTCGCCAGCGAAGCCACCGGTGGGTTGCTCTGGGGGATCGCCTCGGGGCTGCTGTTTTCGCTGTTGTCGCTGAACAACCGTGCCAGTTCCGGACGCATCCCGGCGGTGCAAGCGGCGTTGTGCCAGAACGTGGTGGTCGCCTTGTGCCTGCTGCCCGTGGCGGCACCAGGGCTGACCGAGGTGCGCGCAATCGACTGGCTGTGGATCGGCTTGCTCGGTGTGTTCTGCACCGGCCTGGCCCACAGCCTGTTTGTCGCCAGCCTCGCGGTGATCAAGGCGCGCACCGCCTCGGTGGTGTTTGCCATGGAGCCGGTCTACGGCATCACCGCGGCCTGGCTGCTGTTCGCCGAAACCCCGACACTGCGCATGCTGTTGGGCGGCGTGCTGATCATCGTCGCAATCGTGCTTTCCGGGTTGATGGGCGGTGCCAGCCAGGCCAAACAACCCGCTGCAACGGCTTGATCTACACTTTGAACATCCGCAACAGTTTGTCGTCGTTCAACGGATACAGACTCCTCGACGACAGCCATGCCAGTTGAAGTTGCTGCAAGCGAGTGGTCACTCCATTAACGCATGCAGGGGTTTCACTATGGAAATGCTCATAAACTTGTTGGTGCAGATCATCAGCGGTGCCGTCGGCGGCAATCTGGCCGGCATGACCAAACAAAGCCTGGGTACCGGTCTCAATACGTTTATCGGTGGTATTGGCGGGCTGATCCTGGGCCAAATCCTGGCGCTATTCACTGGCACCTCCGGTGGTGAAGCGCTGGATGTGGCGGCGGTCGGCAGCAACATTGTCGGCGGTGGTGTCGGCGGGCTGGTACTGACTTGGCTGGTTGGTTTCATCAAGCAAAAGATGGCCGCCAAATAATTCCACCCTGCAGGGTCACCGCCCTCACACGGCGGTGACGCCTACTGCGTACGGTCGTTGTGTCCCAGGTCACGCTGCGGGTCGATCTGGTCACGTACGCGCTGCTTGAGCACCTTGGCTTCCGGGAAGCCACCGTCGGCCTTGCGCTCCCAAATCTGCACGCCATCACAAGTGATACGAAACGTGCCACCGGTGGCCGGCGCCAGCGACACCTTGCCCAGGTCATCGGCAAACGTACTCAGCAGTTCCTGCGCCAGCCACGCCGCGCGCAGCAGCCACTGGCACTGGGTGCAATAGGTGATGACGATCTCGGGTTTAATCGACGACATAATTAGAGAGGCTCCTGGCATAACGGGCTCGGTGGATCGAGTGGCTATAATACCGGCCTTTATCGCCCAGCCTCGAGATTCATGATGCGCCGTCTGCTGTCCTGCCTGTTTCTGTGCCTACTTCCTTTTGTTGCCGACGCCGTCGAACCGCCACGCCCGAAAGTCGGCCTGGTGCTGTCCGGCGGCGCCGCCCGTGGGCTGGCCCATATCGGCGTGCTCAAGGCGCTGGAAGAGCAAGGCATCCAGATCGATGCGATTGCCGGCACCAGCATGGGCGCGGTGATCGGTGGGCTGTACGCGTCGGGGTACAAGATCGACGAGCTGGAAAAACTGGCGCTCAATATTGATTGGCAACAGGCCCTGTCCGACGCGCCGCCTCGGGAAGATGTGCCGTTCCGGCGCAAGCAGGATGACCGGGATTTCCTGGTCAAACAGAAACTCAGCTTCCGCGACGACGGCAGCCTGGGCCTGCCACTGGGGGTGATCCAGGGTCAGAACCTGGCGCTGCTGCTGGAAAGCATGTTCGCCCACAGCAGCGACACGCGTAACTTCGACAAGCTGCCTATCCCCTTCCGCGCGGTGGCAACCGACATCACCACCGGCGAGAAGGTGGTGTTCCGCAAGGGCCACCTGCCCCAGGTAATCCGCGCCAGCATGTCGATCCCGGCGGTATTTGCCCCGGTAGAACTGGATGGCCGGCTGCTGGTGGACGGCGGCATGACCGACAACATCCCGCTGGATGTGGCGCGGGAAATGGGCGTGGATATCGCCATCGTCGTCGACATCGGCACCCCACTGCGCTCGCGCAAGCAACTGGCGACGGTGGTGGACGTGCTCAACCAGTCCATCACCTTGATGACCCGGCGCAACTCCGAGGAACAGCTCAAGGATCTGCACCCCAAGGACGTGCTGATCCAGCCGCCCCTCGCCGCCTATGGCGTGACCGACTTCGGCCGCGCCAAGGACATGATCGACGCCGGCTACCGCGCCACCCGCGCCCTTGATGCACGCCTGGCCCACCTGCGCCCCACCGAACCGATCGACCCGCAACTGGTGGCGGCCCGCACTCCGGGCGAGCGCACGCCAGTGATCACCGCCATCAACGTGGAAAACGATTCGAAAGTCAGCGACGACGTGATTCGCTACCACATCCGCCAACCCCTGGGCGAGCCGTTGAACCTGGGCCGCCTGCAGTCAGACATGGGCACCTTGTACGGCCTGGACTACTTCGAGCAGGTGCAGTACCGCGTGGTCAAGAAAGGCCAGGACAACACCCTGGTGATCAGCGCGCGCGGCAAACGCAGCGGCACCGATTACCTGCGCCTGGGCCTGAACCTGTCGGATGACATGCGCGGCGACAGCGCCTTCAACCTCGGCGCCAGCTACCGCATGAACGGCATCAACCGCCTGGGCGCCGAATGGCTGACGCGGGTGCAGATCGGTGATCGGCAAGAGCTGTACAGCGAGTTCTACCAGCCGATGGACACCGGCTCGCGCTACTTTGTCGCCCCCTACATCAGTGCCCAGGCACAGAACGTCGAGCTGATCCTGGACAACGACCCCATCTCCGAATACCGCCTGGAACGCTACGGTTTCGGCTTGAACGTCGGCCGCCAGATTGGCAACAGCGGCGAGATCCGCTTTGGCGTCGGTGAAGCCTGGGGCAAGGCGGATGTGCGCATCGGCGACCGCGACCTGCCCAGCGTGAGTTTCAGCGAAGGCTTCTACGAACTGAAGTACTCCTTCGATTCTCTGGACAACGTGTACTTCCCCCATACCGGCGAAGACATCGGCCTGGCCTACCGCGAATTCGAACCGGGGCTGGGCTCGGACCAACGCTACCGCCAATGGGAGTTCAAGCTGGACAAGGCCATGAGCCATGGCCCGGACACCCTGGTGCTGGGTGGACGCTACGGGCGCACCCTGGATGATTCGGACGTGGTGATTTCCAGCTTCCTGCTGGGCGGTGCGCGGCAGCTGTCGGGCTTTCGCCAGGATGCAATCTCGGGCCAGAACATCAGCCTGATGCGGGCCGTGTACTACCGCCGGCTCACACCACGTTCGTACCTGCCGCTGGACTTCCCGCTGTACCTGGGTGCGTCACTGGAACGCGGCCGGGCGTGGAACAACGACAATGAATTCGACAGCGGCTACATCAACGCGGCGAGTATTTTCCTGGGCTTTGATACACCGTTGGGGCCGCTGAATTTCAGTTATGGGTTCAACGATGACAATCAGAAGGCGGTGTACCTGAACCTGGGGCAGACGTTCTAAAAAGGGCGTTCGCAAAACTAATGTGGGAGCTGGCTTGCCTGCGATGCAGGCACCTCGATTTTTTCAGTTGCTTCGAGGTGATGCTATCGCAGGCAAGCCAGTTCCCACATTTTCGACCTGCGGCATATGCAAGGTCAGGATTTTTCCAAGTTAGCCAGGATGTGCCCATGCACGCGCATGCACACGCTCAAGTCGGCTTCGTCCACGCCTACGAACAGCTCATGGCGCAGGGCGGTGGCGATGGTTTCGATTTGTTCGATCAGCGGCCGGGCGGTATCGCACAGCAGGATGCGCTTGGCACGGCGGTCTTCCACCACGGCTTGGCGTTGCACCAGGCCCTGGCCTTCAAGGCTGTCCAGCAGACGGGCCAGGGTTGGCCCTTCGACGCCGACGCTTTGCGCCAGCTCACGCTGGGTGGGTGCTTCTTCAAAACGAGCGAGGTGCAGCAGCACCAGCCAGCGCGCCTGGGACAGGCCTAGCCCGGCCAGGCGACGGTCCAGTTCGGCACGCCAACCTCGGGACATTTGCGCCAGTTGCATGCCAAATCGGTGTTGATCGGTTAACGGCATAAAAAACTCATGTTTTAGACTGAAAATAAAGTGTGGCTAATTATTAGTCAGCTAAGCATGAGCTTTGCCCATAGGCAAGAGTTGCTATGTACTGATTCGTTACATTGTCCTAATTGACGCACTAAATTTCGAATTCGGACTGCAAAGCCGCCCTTACGCAGTACAAAACACCCTCCGGAACGCGACCCGTAAACAGCGGCGCAATCTCCGCCACCGGTGGCAATTCGCCTTCTCCGTCGAGGAACGCGTCCTGGATTTCGCCGAGTAAATCCTCCGGCAAATCAAGCGCCTGCTCCAACGAGAGTTGCTGCTTGCCGATGGATTCGGCGAGCAAGGTGTAGACGTTTTTCTCCGAGCATTGCAGTTGACCCGCGATCTGGATCGGGGTCATGCCGGCACGTGCCAGGCTGATCAGTTCGTGGCGGATATCGGCGACTTCCTTCGGCGCTTCGGCCTGGCCGCCGAGCACTTCGAGGAAGGCCTGGCCGTAACGCTCCAGCTTGCGCGCACCCACACCGCTGACGCGCGCCATCTCGGCCATGGTGGTGGGTTGCTCGCGCAGCATTTCCAGCAGGGTGGAGTCGGGGAAAATAACGTACGGCGGCACGCTGTGTTCCTGCGCCAGTTTGCGTCGCAGGGTGCGCAAGGCTTCCCACTGCTCGCGCTCTTCGCCACGCACCAGTTGGCTGGCTTGGCTGGTGCTGCTCTTGGCGGTGGTCTGCGGCTTGAGGTCGCGGCGCAGTTCCAGGCTGACTTCGCCCTTGAGCAACGGCCGGCAACTGTCATTCAAGCGCAACCCGCCGTAGCCCTCGATGTCGATGTCCACCAGGCCGCGCGCAACCATCTGCCGGAACAGCGAGCGCCACTCGCCTTCAGCGCGGGCCTTGCCGACGCCGTAGACCGAGAGTTTCTCGTGGCCGAAGCTGCGGACTTTCTCGTTGTCCTTGCCCAGCAGTACATCCACCAGGTGACCGACACCATAGCGCTGGCCGGTGCGGTAGATGGCGGACAAGCCCTGACGCGCCGGCTCGGTGGCATCCCAGGTCTGCACACCGTCGACGCAGTTATCGCAATGACCACAAGGTTCAGGCATGTCTTCGTCGAAGTAGGCCAGCAAGGTCTGGCGGCGGCAACGGGTTTCCTCGCACAGCGAGAGCATCGCGTCGAGCTTGTGCTGCTCAAGGCGCTTGTGACGCTCGTCGCCTTCGGAGTTCTGCAACATCTGCTTGAGCATCACTACATCCTGCAGGCCGTAGACCATCCAGGCATCCGCAGGCAGGCCATCCCGGCCGGCGCGACCGGTTTCCTGGTAGTACGCCTCCAGGGATTTGGGCAAATCCATGTGCGCCACGAAACGCACGTTGGATTTGTCGATGCCCATGCCGAACGCGATGGTGGCCACCATGATCAGGCCTTCCTCGTTGAGGAAGCGCTTCTGGTGAGCCGACCGCGTTTCGTTGGGCAGGCCGGCGTGGTACGGCAGCGCCGGGTAGCCCTGCTCGCAGAGGAACGCAGCCACTTCATCGACCTTCTTGCGCGACAGGCAATAGACAATGCCCGCATCGCTGCGCCGCTCGGAGAGGAACGCCAGCAATTGCTTGCGCGGCTGCTCCTTGGGCACGATGCGGTAGAAGATATTTGGCCGGTCAAAACTCGACAGGAAGCGCTCGGCGTTCTGCAGATGCAGGCGCTCGACGATTTCTTCGCGGGTGCGCTTGTCGGCGGTGGCGGTCAGGGCAATGCGCGGCACATCGGGAAACAGCTCCGCCAGTTGGCCGAGCTGCAGGTATTCGCGGCGAAAATCGTGTCCCCATTGCGACACGCAGTGGGCTTCGTCGATGGCGAACAGGGCAATTTCCAGGCTCTGCAAAAAGGCCAGCATGCGCGGCTGCACCAAGCGCTCGGGGGCCAGGTAGAGCATCTTCACTTCACCGCGCTTGATCCGCGCGGCCAGGTCGCGTTGCTGCTCGGCGCTGAGGGTGGAGTTCAAGGACGCCGCGGCAACGCCCAGCTCTTCGAGGGTGGCGACCTGATCGTCCATCAGCGCGATCAGCGGCGACACCACCACAGCCAAGCCATTGCGCAACAGCGCCGGCACCTGGAAGCACAACGACTTGCCGCCACCGGTAGGCATCAGTACCAGTGCGTCACCGCCACTGGCCACGCGCTCAATGATCGCACCCTGGCGGCCACGAAAACTGTCGTAGCCGAAGATGTCCTTGAGGACGCGTTGTGCCTGCTCGAGCATGTAAAACTCCAAAATAGTGCCGAAATCCCTCTGTACAGGCTGGCCGAAAAAATGCGCGTTCACGGGAAATAATCCGTAAGCGAAGTTTTCTCGGACTGGCGCTTGGCCTGCAAGGGCATCACAAAACGCGGCAGTATACCCGAGCGATACGCGGCAAAGGGCGCCACTGACGAACAGCGAACGCTATCTAAAACCTGGCAAATATGCAGTGTGGCTGGCCTGGGCGCTCAAGAAGGCCTAGAATTCAGCATCGTTTATTCCCAAGGTAGTCCTTCAATGTCCTTCGCTGAGCAACTAACCCGCCTGCAAGCCTTCCTCGACGCCGATGAGCTGCATGACGAGGCGCTGGACTACGTGGCCGCCCACGGCTACCTGACCGCCCTGTCGATCTGCTCCGAGGTCGTGCCCGACCGTGAATGGATCGACGCACTGTTCGCCGAGGAGCCGCACTACGCCGACGCCGCCCAACGCGAAGAAATCGAATCCACCCTGCTGGCCCTCAAGGCCCACATCGGTCGCCAACTGGCCTCCGACGAAGAATTCGAGCTGCCATGCGAGCTGGACCTGGGTGAAGAGCCGGATGACTCCGACCTGCGCGGCTGGTGCATCGGCTTCATGGAAGGCGTGTTCCTGCGCGAAGCCGCCTGGTTCGAAACCGCCGAGGAAGAAGTCAGCGAAATGCTGCTGCCGATCATGGTCGGTTCGGGCCTGTTCGACGACCAGCCGGAGTTCTCCGACATCGCCGCCGACGCCAACCTGATGGACGACATGATCGTACAGATCCCGGAAGCCCTCACCGCCCTGTACCTGCTGTGCAACGCCCCTGACGAAAAACCGGCGATCCTCAAGCCACGTCACCACTGAGTCGCTTGCCCGTGACACCCATGGGCAATCGTTCGCTGCTCCTGCGCTACGTGCTGCTGGCCATCGGCTGGTTGAGCGTAGCGCTGGGGGTGATCGGCATTTTCCTACCGGTATTGCCGACCACGCCCTTCCTGCTGCTCGCCGCCGCCTGCTTCGCTCGAAGCTCCCCGCGCTTCTACCACTGGCTGGTGCAACACCCGCGCCTGGGCCCGTGGATCCGCGATTACCTGGACGGCAACGGTATCCCCCTCAAAGGCAAGGTCTACGCCATCGGTTTAATGTGGCTGAGCATCAGCGTGTCCTGCTATCTAGTACCGCTGCCCTGGGCGCGCGGCTTCATGCTGACCAGTGCCGTGCTGGTGACGATCTACATCCTGCGCCAGAAAACCCTGCCACCGCGCTGAACGCCCCTGCGACATTCGATCCCACACGACCTTGGTCGACACTGACTAACCCCAGGCATCATGCGAGACTGTCCAACCGGGCCTGGAATGCCCGGGTGTTCCCATGCTCGGAGTTACCATGACGCTGTCCAGCGGGCTGATCGCCGCCGTTGCCCTGGCCTATATGGCCATTATGTTTGCCATCGCCTTCTACGGTGACCGTCGCCGAGCGCCGTTGCCGCCGCGCGTGCGTGCCTGGGTGTATAGCCTGTCGCTGGCGGTTTATTGCACCAGCTGGACCTTCTTCGGCGCCGTGGGCCAAGCCGCTGAACAGCTGTGGGCATTTTTACCGATCTACCTAGGCCCCGTGCTGCTGCTGGTGCTGGCACCCTGGGTGCTGCAGAAGATGATTCTGATCAGCAAGCAGGAAAACATAACCTCCATCGCCGACTTTATCGCGGCGCGCTACGGCAAATCCCAGTCCCTGGCCGTGGTGGTCGCGCTGATCTGCCTGGTCGGCGTGCTCCCCTATATCGCCCTGCAACTCAAAGGCATCGTGCTGGGGGTCAACCTGCTGATCGGCGCAGGCGCCGACACCACCGGTACCCGCGCCCAGGACACCGCGCTGATCGTGTCGCTGGTGCTGGCGCTGTTCACCATTGTGTTCGGTACGCGCAACCTCGACGCCACGGAACACCACCGTGGCATGGTGCTGGCGATTGCGTTCGAATCCCTGGTCAAGCTGTTCGCGTTTCTGGCTGTCGGCGCATTCGTGACCTTCGGCCTGTACGACGGTTTCGGCGACCTGTTCAGCCAAGCCATGCTGGCGCCAAGGTTGGAGGAGTACTGGAAGGAGACCGTCAACTGGCCGTCGATGGTGGTGCAGACCGGCGTGGCCATGATGGCGATTATCTGCCTGCCTCGGCAGTTCCATGTCACGGTGGTCGAGAACATCGACCCGCAGGACCTGCGCCTGGCCAAATGGGTGTTTCCCGCTTACCTGATTCTTGCCGCACTGTTTGTCGTCCCGATCGCCCTGGGCGGCAAGATGATGCTGCCTGGCTCGGTACTGCCGGACTCCTACGTGATCAGCCTGCCCATGGCTGAAGCCCACCCGGCGCTGGCCGTACTGGCGTTTATCGGCGGTGCTTCAGCGGCCACCGGCATGGTGATCGTGGCAAGCATCGCGCTGTCGACCATGGTCTCCAACGACATGCTGCTGCCGTGGTTGTTGCGTCGTTCCAGTGCCGAGCGGCCGTTCGAAGTGTTCCGCCACTGGATGCTGTCGGTACGCCGGGTCAGCATCGTGATTATCCTGCTGCTGGCCTACGTCAGTTACCGCCTGCTGGGCTCGTCTGCGAGCCTGGCGACCATTGGCCAGATCGCCTTTGCCGCCGTGACCCAATTGGCACCGGCGATGCTGGGTGCGCTGTATTGGAAACAGGCAAACCGACGCGGCGTATTTGCCGGGCTGGCGGCGGGTACCTTCCTGTGGTTCTACACCTTGGTCTTACCGGTGACGGCGAAAAGCCTGGGTTGGTCGCTCAGCCTTTTCCCAGGGCTGACGTGGATGCATTCCCACCCACTGGGGCTGTCCGTCACCTCGTTGACCTTGGGCACCGTGGTCTCACTGGCGGGTAACTTCACATTGTTTGTGTGGGTGTCGATGCTCTCGCGCACGCGGGTGTCCGAGCACTGGCAAGCCGGGCGCTTTATCGGCCAGGAAATCAGCCAGCGCGCCAGTGCCCGCTCGATGTTGTCGGTGCAGATCAGCGACTTGCTCAGCCTGGCTGCGCGCTTTGTGGGCGAGGAACGGGCCCAGCAAAGCTTTATCCGCTTCGCCTATCGCCAAGGCAAGGGCTTCAACCCCAACCAGAATGCCGACAACGATTGGATCGCTCACACGGAGCGCTTGCTGGCCGGTGTACTCGGGGCTTCCTCGACCCGTGCGGTGGTGAAAGCCGCCATCGAAGGGCGGGAAATGCAGCTGGAGGATGTAGTACGCATCGCCGACGAAGCGTCGGAAGTGCTGCAGTTCAACCGCGCGCTGCTGCAAGGCGCGATCGAGAACATTACCCAGGGCATCAGCGTGGTCGACCAGTCGCTCAAGCTGGTGGCCTGGAACCGGCGCTACCTGGAACTGTTCAACTACCCGGACGGGCTGATCAGCGTGGGCCGGCCGATTGCCGACATCATCCGCTACAACGCCGAGCGCGGGCTGTGCGGGCCGGGCGAGGCCGAAGTGCATGTGGCGCGCCGCCTGCACTGGATGCGCCAGGGTCGTGCACACACCTCCGAACGTTTATTCCCCAATGGCCGCGTGATCGAACTGATCGGCAACCCGATGCCCGGTGGCGGTTTCGTCATGAGCTTCACCGACATTACCGCGTTCCGCGAAGCTGAACAGGCACTCACCGAAGCCAACGAAGGCCTGGAGCAGCGGGTCACCGAGCGCACCCACGAGCTGTCCCAGCTTAACGTAGCGCTCACCGACGCCAAGGGTGTGGCCGAGTCCGCCAGCCAGTCGAAGACACGCTTCCTGGCAGCCGTCAGCCATGACTTGATGCAACCGCTGAACGCGGCACGCCTGTTCTCGGCCGCCCTCTCCCACCAGAACGACGGCCTGTCCAGCGAAGCCCGGCAATTGGTGCAGCACCTGGACAGCTCGCTGCGTTCTGCCGAAGACCTGATCAGCGATTTGCTGGACATCTCGCGCCTGGAAAACGGCAAGATCACTCCACAGCGCCAGCCCTTTGTGCTCAATGAGCTGTTCGACACCTTGGGCGCGGAGTTCAAGGCGCTGGCCCAGGAGCAAGGCCTGCGCTTTCGCCTGCGCGGCAGCCATTTACGCGTGGACAGTGACATCAAGTTGCTCCGCCGGATTCTGCAGAACTTTCTCACCAACGCCTTCCGTTATGCCGACGGCCCGGTGCTGCTCGGCGTACGTCGCCGCAAGGGCGAGTTGTGCCTGGAAGTGTGGGACCGTGGCCCGGGGATACCGCAGGATAAACAAAAGGTGATCTTTGAAGAATTCAAGCGCCTGGACAGCCACCAGACCCGCGCGGAGAAAGGCCTGGGGCTAGGCCTGGCGATCGCCGACGGCCTGTGCCGCGTGCTGGGCCACCGCCTGAGCGTGCGCTCGTGGCCGGGCAAGGGCAGCGTATTCAGCGTGCGCGTGCCGCTGGCACGCAACCAGGCCAGCCCGCAGGTCAAGACACCCCAGGAAACCGGCCTGCCGTTGAGCGGCGCGCAGGTGCTGTGCGTGGATAACGAAGAAAGCATCCTGATCGGCATGCGCAGCCTGTTGACGCGCTGGGGCTGCGAAGTGTGGACCGCCACCGACCAGGCGCAGTGCGCGGCGTTGCTGGCCGGGGGCGTGCGCCCGCAGCTGGCCCTGGTGGACTACCACCTGGACCACGGTGAAACCGGTACTGAATTGATGGGGTGGCTGCGCGCGCAATTGGCCGAGCCGATTCCCGGCGTGGTGATCAGCGCCGACGGCCGCCCGGAGATGGTGGCCGAGGTGCATGCGGCCGGGTTGGATTACTTGGCCAAGCCGGTGAAGCCGGCGGCGTTGCGGGCGTTGCTGAGCCGGCACCTACCGCTGTAGGTCATCTGTAGGAGCCTGCTTGCCGGCGATGAGGGCCTTGGGAATGGCGCCGATTGTACCGACGCCATCGCCGGCAAGCCGGCTCCTACAATGGCCGCGTTTATTCGGGCAGGTGCGCTACACCATCGGAGTCGGTCATCGCCCGCTCCAGCAAATCCGTCGGCAAGCTTTTACTGGCGCGCGCACCGAGCAACTTCAATTGCTCGGTGCGGCTGACCAGATTTCCGCGTCCATCTGTCAGCTTGTTCCGTGCTGCGCTGTAAGCCTTATCCAACTGCTGCAAACGGTTGCCCACTTCATCAAGGTCCTGAATAAACAGCACGAACTTGTCGTACAGCCAGCCCGCACGCTCGGCGATTTCGCGGGCGTTCTGGCTCTGGCGCTCCTGCTTCCACAGGCTGTCGATCACCCGCAGGGTGGCGAGCAAGGTGGTGGGGCTGACGATAACGATATGGCGGTCGAACGCTTCCTGGAACAGGTTAGGTTCGGCTTGCAGCGCGGCGGAAAACGCCGCCTCGATAGGCACGAACAGCAACACGAAATCCAGGCTGTGCAGGCCCTCCAGGCGCTTGTAATCCTTGCCGGCCAAGCCTTTGACGTGATTACGCAGCGACAGCACGTGTTGCTTCAACGCCGCCTGGCCGATCACGTCGTCCTCTGCGGCCACGTACTGTTGATAAGCGGTGAGGCTGACCTTGGAGTCCACCACCACCTGCTTGTCGCCGGGCAGCATGATCAGCACGTCCGGCTGGAACCGCTCGCCGTCCGGGCCTTTGAGGCTCACTTGGGTCTGGTACTCGCGCCCCTTCTCCAGGCCCGCATGCTCAAGTACCCGCTCAAGGATCAGTTCACCCCAGTTGCCTTGGGTTTTCTGGCCCTTGAGCGCACGGGTGAGGTTGGTGGCCTCGTCTGACAGACGCAGGTTCAGTTGCTGCAGGCGTTCAAGCTCCTTGGCCAGGGAAAACCGCTCACGCGCCTCGTTCTGGTAGCTTTCTTCCACGCGTTTTTCGAACGATTGAATGCGCTCTTTCAGCGGGTCGAGCAACTGGCCCAGGCGTTCCTGGCTGGTCTCGGCGAAACGCTGTTCACGCTCATCGAAAATCTTGCCGGCCAGCTCGGCAAATTGCGCGCGCAGCTCATCGCGCGAGCCTTGCAGGTCGGTGAGGCGCTGTTGATGGCTGTCCTGTTGCTCGCGCAGTTCGGCACGCAAGGCCGCCGCCAACGCATCAAGCCGGCGCAGTTCGGCCTCCTTGGCGCTGCGGTCGAGGTTCCAGGCGTGGGCTGCGTCGCGGGCATTGTCGCGGTCGATCTGCAGCAATTCGACTTCACGGCGCACGGCAGCGAGGTCGGCCTGCTTGGCGGCATTGGCTTGGCTCAGGTCGCTGATTTCATCACGACTGGCATCCAACTGGGCGGCGAGGCCCTCCTGGGCCAATTGTGCAGTGGCCAGGCGCTCTTCGAGCAGCTCCCAGCCGGTCATGCGCGCGGTCAAGCGGCGCTGAAGCTGCCAGCACACAGCCAATAAAGGCACGGCAGCGCCAGCGAGGCCCAGGGCAATGCTGGTCCAGTCAAAAGCCATAGACATGTCTGCCATCACCGAAAAAAAACAAGGTTAGCGGAGCGCAGGGCCTGAGGACAGCTCAGTCTTCGACCTGGCCCAGTTCACGTTGGGCGCGGCGGTCACCGGCGCGGGCCGCGAGGCGCAGCAGGTCGTGGCCGATGCGGCGGTCGCGGGCATTGCCGCATTCACGACACATCAGTTGGCCCAGGCGGCTTTGGGCAGCGACCACGCCTTCACGGGCCGGCTGCTTGAGCAAACGCCCAGCGAAGTGTTTGACGTTGGTGTTGTGACCCAGGCGCGGACTGTCGAGCAACCACAAGGCAACTTTCAAGGAGAAGCGCTTGGGGGCGGTAACAGTTTGAGGGGCGTCGGTAACAGATGGTGATACTGAGCGAAACTTCATAAAGCACTGTGGGACAGATCGGAAGGCGCGCCACTCTACTCTTTTTTTCGTACAGGTAAAGCTGAAAAAACTCTGCACGCCCGTTCTAGAGCAAGCGCTCGGGACAATCCACAGAAGCTGTGGATAACTCAGTGGACAACCCCCCTTTAACTCGCTCAAAGCCGCATGGAATGGGGGCCGCAGTCAAACTGACGATTTTTTCACCAATAAAAAAAAGCCAGATTTTTCATTGACTTAAATTTCCATTGCAGGCAAATGGCAACCCCGCAGGGCAGATGACAGCGCGGTTACACACCCCGCAACTAATGTGCACAAGTACCCATCTGATGGTTATATCAGCGGCTTTTTTTGAAGCGACACGCGTCATAAATGTTACCGCCGGGGCAAACCTGGGACTTTTCAAATCTTTCCTGGCTCGCCACACTCCCGGACCTACAGCGCGATGGTAGTAGGGTCGATGAAAGGAATTCTGTTGTTCGCCGTGTTGCTACTGGCCATCTGCGCCATTTCCCTGGGAATCAATGCCGCACTGCCGTCACCGGATGGGGCGTTGTTTGCCATCGCTATCTTGCTGTCGGCAGCGTTTACGGCGGTCAGCCTGTGCATTGAGCTGGGTGAAGGTCGAATCAATGACATGGGCGATGTGATGAAGGTGGTGGAGACTGGCCAGTCCCTGCGACTGACGCTCGCCGCCTACGCGCTGGGCTGCTCGCTGGCAGCCGCGATGACAGTATTGGTCTATCGCGGCCTGCTGGGCGGCTGATTGAAGTTTTTTTGCTATCACACTTCCCTTACCCGATTCAATCCGTTACTATCCGCGGCGTTAGTACCAAGCTGAAAGTCAATTCTGGTCGAACAACTCCCCTGTCCAACACGGGATCGACCACCTCGATGGTTTCCAGGTATCGCTTGTGACGACACTGCCTTTGAACACGCAAAGGGTGTCGCGAAGTTTCAATACTCTGACCGAACCAGCCTGCAAATTGATCAGGATCTTCACCCTGGGCCCAGAACCTTTGCCCTTGTTGTGTTGCCTGCCCTCCTAAGTACCTACCTGCCAGCCCAAGCGCGCCTAACTTATTAGCGCTTCAAACTGGCTGCTTTGTTCCAGTCGGGTTCTTCGTTTGATCAATGGTGATCAACGTTACTGGAACGTTTTAACGTTGCACGGTTCTTAATCCGTGTCATTTGTAGGAACACCAATAATATGAACGCTCAAATCCACACTCAGGATGCCATTCGCACCCTCACTAACGCTTTTGCCCCAATGAACTGCCTGATCATGGCCGCTCGCAAAGGCTGCTTCAGCTTCACCCTGGTCAACGAACACGGCATCGCTCGTCACAGCGAACGCCTGTACCCCGATCAATACTCCAGCGCAGAACCGCTGCAGGCCGTGATCGAGCGTACCCGTCAGGCACTGACTGCCTGATCGACCCGAGTCGCTGAAACACAAAAACCCTGTTTAAAAAGCAGGGTTTTTTATTGCCTGGCTTTTATGCACAGGCGATGGCACTCAGTTCAAATAGATATAAACGTTATAACTAAATGAAGAAGATGTTTTAAAAACAGTCCTTTACATCACAAATATGACACTACACTTCAACTCAAGCGGCATGATCCGCTTCCGGCGAGCCTGAGATCCGATTCACTGCTGCCAAGCCCCCACCTTCTCAGGCCTCGTCGACCACTTTCACGGATTGAGGCTTGTATGGGTATCGCCGCCAGCGAATTGTGTCGTTATGTGATCCGGCCGACCTTGATGTATCTCGGCCGCCATAACCCGACGGCCGAGTCCCTGCTGCTGGGCATTGCCGCCAGCCAGTCGGAACTCGGCTCCGCGTTGCACGATCGCCGTGGGCATGGCTTGTACAGCATCACCGAACCGCGCCACCGCGCCTTGTGGGACGACTACCTGGCACTCGATCCCGAACGTGCCAGCCTGGTACGCGGGTTGGCCAGCCAGCACGCGTTCCTTAGCGCACCACAACTGGAGCTGACGGTAAACCTGCGTTACGCCACCGCAATCGCCTGGCTTTTGGTCGAACAACACACCCCCGCACTGCCACCGCCTGGAGATGTACTGGCCATGGCGCGTATCTGGAAAGAAATTTTTCACCCACACGGACGACTGCGCGATTTCACTCAAGCCTGGCAAACCTGTGTTTCACCCATGAATCACGTGGTTTGCTGACCGGGCAATTTGCAAGATTCGGCAAAAACCCTGAATTTTGGTCGGATTGTCCTACAAAACCGCTCTATCTCCTGCATTACAGCCTATAGCGCGATCTTAAATTTATTGTTACTTTCCGCAGCGGTGATCACCACGGAGTTCTAATAATGAAAAAAGTAATGCTCAAGACCACACTTAGCCTCGCCGTTGCCATGGCATCCTCCCAACTGTTTGCAAGCGGTTTCGCACTGAACGAACAGAGCGTCAGCGGGATGGGTACGGGTTTCGCAGGCCGCTCTTCTTCTGCCGATGATGCAAGCACTGTTTACGGTAACCCTGCCGGTATGGCTCGCCTGAATGGCCAGCAGATCACGGGCGGCGTTGCGGCAATCGATGCCTCGACTGATCTCAGCGATACTGGCGGTAACTCGCGCGGCTCCAACAAAGGTGACATGGTTCCATTCACCGCGGTGCCATTTGGTTTCTACACCAACAAACTTAACGACCAGTGGGCTATCGGCTTCGGTGTGTACGCACCGTTTGGCTTGGTAACCGACTATGAAAGCGGCTTCCAGGGCAAAGGTTTCGGCAGCAAGAGCGAAGTGAAGGTCATCACCTTCCAGCCAACTGTCAGCTATGCCTTCAATGATCGGGTATCCGTTGGCTTTGGTCCGACCATCAACCGGATCTCTGGTGTGCTGGAGTCAGACAAGACCCTCAACCCTGCCGTCAGCGATACCAACGTCAAAATCAAGGGTGATGACACTGCACTGGGCTTCAACGTCGGTGTATTGGTCCAGGCGACCGATACCACACGTGTGGGCCTGACCTACCACTCCAAGGTCAAGTACAAGCTGGACGGCCATACCACCGTCAGCGGCCCCGCAGCCACTCAACCTTTCCTGCGTAACAACCGTTACGACGCGTCGCTGAAAATCGATACCCCTGAGTCCTACGACCTGTCGGTCACACAAGACCTGACTGACGCCTGGAAACTGTATGGCGGTGCTACCTGGACGCGCTGGAGTCGCCTGAAAGAGATCACCGTCAACAACAAAGGTGTGACCGCGGCAGGCGGTGCATTGGCACCCAGCCAACTCAGCGCTATCACTGAAGAGCAAAACTGGCACGATACCTGGGCCTACGCCGTGGGTACTTCTTACCAGTTGACTAAACAAGTGGTGCTGCGCACCGGCTTGACCTTCGACCAGTCGCCCACTAACAACACCAACCGCTCGCCGCGTATCCCTACGGGCGACCGCACGATCTTCAGCCTGGGCCTGGGCTACAAAGTCATGGATAACATGACCATCGACCTGGCTTACTCGTACTTGAAGGAAGAGGACGTCAAGGTCAACCAGACCGCTGCCGCTCCTTCTACCGCCAGCTACCGTGCCAAATACGAAAACAGTGCCAACGGTTTCGGCCTGGGCATGACCTACACCTTCTGATTCAGACGGGTGTGAAAAAGCCCCGCTCTCCTGCAAAGGAGGCGGGGCTTTTTAATGGCTGACTCTCAAGGCTTGGACGCTATCGCCGCCTCCACGGCCTTGATCAATTCCGGACTGTCCGGCTTGGTCAGGCTGGAGAAATTGGCGATTACCTTGCCTTGGCGGTCGACCACATATTTATAGAAATTCCACTTCGGCGGCGCGTCAGTCTGCTGCGCCAACACCTTGAACAGGTGCACCGCATCCGGCCCCTTGACCTTCTGCGGCTCGGTCATGGTGAACGTCACGCCGTAGTTCACGTAACAGACCTTGGCGGTCTCTTCGCCAGTCTTGGCTTCCTGCTTGAAGTCATCGGACGGCACGCCGATCACTTCCAACCCTTCGCCCTTGTAGCGCTGATACAAAGCTTCCAGGCCTTTGAACTGTGGAGCGAACCCGCAGAAGCTCGCGGTGTTGACAATCACCAAGGGCTTGCCAGCAAAACGTTGGCACAGGTCGATGGATTCCTTGGCGCGCAGCTTGGGTAATTGGCCTTCCAACAACGGCGGGCAACTGGCGGCCAGGGCGGCACCGCCAATGGCCATCAGGACGGGTACAGCGAGCCAGCGCATCTGCATGTCGTGTGTCCTTGAAAATATTCAGGCTACGAACTTAACAGATCGACATACCCAGTTGCATCAACGCCAGCCCACCGTGTTGCCAGCCCCACCAGGCCAGTAGCACCAGGACCAACCCTGCCGCAAGTATCACACCGCGTACCGCCAGACTCATGCTGCCTCCATCTGCGCCTGCAATCGCGCCACTGGCCGCTCACGCACCGGCCAGTTCAGGGCCGCGGCGAGCAGGCTCAACAGAATTGCCACCTGCCAGATCAAATCGTAGTTGCCCGTTCGATCATAGACCACCCCACCCAACCAGCCGCCCAGGAACGAACCGAGTTGGTGGAACAGGAACACGATCCCACCGAGCATGGAGAGATTTCGCACACCAAACAGTGTCGCGACGGTGCCGTTGGTCAGCGGCACGGTGGACAGCCACAAAAAGCCCATGGCCATGCCAAACAGGTAGGCCGTGACTTCGGTGACCGGTGCCCACAGAAACAGCACGATCACCACAGCGCGCAGCAGGTACAAGCCGGTCAGCAAACGTGGCTTGGACATGCGCCCGCCTAGCCACCCGGCAGTGTAGGTCCCGAAGATATTGAACAAGCCAATCAGCGCCAACACTGTGGTGCCGACGGTGGCCGGCAAGTGCTGGTCCACCAGGTAGGCCGGCAAATGCACACCGATGAACACCACTTGGAAACCGCAGACAAAAAAGCCAAAGGCCAACAGCCAGAAACCGGAATGGGAGCAGGCTTCCTTCAAGGCTTCACGCAGAGTTTGCTGGCCGGCCATCACCGGCAGTGGCTTATCCTTGAGCATCGCGACCAGCGGCAATATCAGCGCCACCATCGAGCCCAATGCCAGCAGTGCGGCAGACCAGCCGAGCCAACTGATCAGGCCCAAGGTGCCCGGCACCATCGCAAACTGGCCAAATGAACCTGCGGCACTGGCAATCCCCATCGCCATGCTGCGTTTTTCCGGGGCCACCGCACGGCCGACCACGCCGAGGATCACCGAGAACGACGTACCGGACAGACCGATACCGATCAGCAGGCCCGCACTGAGGGACAGCGACCATGCCGAATCGGACATGCCCATCAACACCAGGCCTGCGGCGTACAGGACGCCACCGACGAAGACCGCTTTGGTGGCGCCAAACCGGTCGGCCAGCGCGCCGGTAAACGGCTGCGCCAGGCCCCAGATCAGGTTTTGCAAAGCGATGGCAAAGGCGAAGGTCTCACGGCCCCAGCCGAACTCGCTGCTCATCGGTGCGAGGAATAAGCCGAAGCCGTGCCGCACGCCCAACGACAGCGCCAGAATCAGCGCACTCCCCACAAGAATCCAGCCACTGGTGCGCCACATCGAGTTCATTTCTTATTCTCCGCTCGCGGGTATATACCCGCTTATAGTCGGACAAACCCGCACTCAGGCGAGTTCGTCTAGCAAGGCCAACAAGGTTTCGCGTTTTTCCGCGCCGAGTTGATCGATCAGTTTCTGCTGTGCCGCTTCCCAGGCGGGTAATGCGGCGGCAAGTCGCGCTTCACCGTCCTCGGTCAACTTCACCAGGCGGTTACGCAGGTCGTCACCCTCAACCAACTGCACCAAGCCCTCGCCTTCCAGCACCCGCAGGTTGCGCCCCAAGGTGCTGCGATCCAGGCCCATCGCTTCCGCCAGGCTGGAAATGCTTGGCTGGTCGAGGCGCTGCAGGTTGCACAGCAGAGAATACTGGGCGACGTTGATCCCGAAGCCATCAAGGGCGCCGTCGTAATGCCTGCTGACGCCACGGGCGGCACGTCGCAGGTTGGTACACAAACATTGGGAGGCAAGCATGGAACGTGTATATACCCGCGATTAAGGAAATGCAAGAAAGTGTTACAGCGCCAGACCGACCACGACCGCGACTTCCAGCAGTTCAAGCATGGCGCCTGCGGTATCCCCCGTGGTACCGCCCAGGCGATTGACCATCAATTGGCGCAGGCCCACGAAGCAGATCGCCGCAAGCAATACGGCCATCCCGCCGCTGACACCGCCGATCAGCACGCAGGCCAGGCCACTGAGGATCAGTACCTGTTGGCCGACAATCCTCGGTAAATGGTCCGACAATGCCTGTCCCAATCCTCCGGCACGCACATAGCGTGTGCAGAGGAACAACGCCAGCATCGACGCGCGTCCAATCAGCGGTGCCAGGATCAGCGCTGCGCCGTTATGTTGCTCGATCAAGGCCACCAGCGCGGTGAATTTGAGCAGCAGCACCAACCCCAGCGTAACCACGGCAATCGGCCCGCTACGCGGGTCTTTCATAATCGTGAGCGTACGCTCGCGGTCGCCGAAGCCACCCAGCCAGGCATCGGCGCTGTCCGCCAGGCCGTCCAGGTGCAGACCGCCACTGAGCAACACCCAGGCCGTCAGCAACAGTGCGGCGTGCAGCAACAACGGTGCCCCCATCAAGACGGTGTTCAGGGCCCACAACAGCACACCGAACAATAGCCCGACGACGGGATAGAACAGCAACGAGCGTCCCAATTCCTGAGGCTGAGGCATGCCCGGCAAGTGAATCGGCAGGCTGCTGAGGAACTGCAGGGCAATCCAGAATGGCAGCATGTCTACACCCTTTCCTTCAGGACACCGTCCGCCGCGACCTGCACACTGAACAGCCCGCCGTGGCCCACTTCGACATTCAACAGTTGCTCCCGGGGCAAGCCACGCGCTTGTGCCAGCAGAAGACGCATCACGCCACCGTGACTGATCAGCAACACACGCTTACCGGCGTAGGCCTGGTGCAAGCGTGCGACTGCGCCCAGAACGCGGTCGGAAAAAGCGCTAACAGGCTCGCCGTCGGGTGGTGTAAAGCTGTAGGGATCGGCCCAGAACAACCCCAGGCTCTCAGCGTCAGTCTCCATCAAGGCTGCCGCACTCTGGCCTTCCCAAGCGCCGAAGTGCAGCTCTTGCAGGTCCTTCTCCAGTGTCACCGGCAGATTGAGCTGAGCGCCCAATGCCTCGGCAAACCGCGCACAACGCTGCAGTGGCGAACTGACCAAACGGTCCCACGGCCCCTGCTCCACCACCGCCGCGCGCATCTGCGCCCAGCCCTTGGCGGTGAGTGCGTCGTCCAGGCTGCCACGCAAGCCACCCCCCAATTCGGTTTCGCCGTGGCGCAGCAGGTCAAGGCGCAAGGTCATGCCGGGCGGTCTGCCACGGCGGCTTCGGCGAAGGTCGCCATCTGCCCGTGCAGCGCGCAGGCCAGGCGCAACAACGGCACCGCCAGCGCAGCACCGCTGCCCTCACCCAGGCGCAGGCCCAGTTCCAGCAACGGCTGCGCGTCGAGGCGCTGCAGCACATGGCGATGACCAGGCTCGGCGCCGCGATGGCCGAACACCAGCCACTCACGGCACGCCGGGTTCAAACGTGTAGCAACCAGCGCCGCGACCGTGCAGATGAACCCATCCACCAGCACCACGATGCCTTCCTGGGCACACGCCAGATACGCGCCCACCAGGGCGGCAATCTCAAAGCCGCCCAAATTAAACAGGGTCTGCAACGCATCCCCACGCTGACCGGCATGCCACGCCAGTGCACGCTCGATCACGGCCACCTTGTGGCTGACACCCTGGGCATTCAACCCAGTGCCCGGCCCCGTGAGGTCGCTGACCTGGCAATCGAGCAAGGCACACGCCAGCGCACTGGCGGCGGTGGTGTTGCCGATGCCCATCTCACCGCCGATGAACAGTTGCGCACCGTTCGCCAATGCACGTCGCGCACTGTCGCGACCGGCCTGCAAGGCGAGTTGCCCCTGGGCCTCGGTCATCGCCGGAGCGTTGACGAAGTTGGCGGTGCCGGCGCCGATATTCAGGTGACGCACACCCGGCAGGTTCAAGGACGGCGTTACTGTCCCCAGGTCGACCACTTCCAGCTGCGCGTCCAGTTGCCGCGCCAATACGCTGATGGCCGCGCCGCCGGAGACAAAGTTTTGCAGCATCTGCCCGGTGACTTCCTGGGGAAACGCCGACACGCCTTCGGCGACCACGCCATGGTCACCGGCGAAGATGGCGATCCACAGTGAATCCACCGACGGTTTGACCTGGCCCTGCAAGCCAGCCAATTGCACCGCCAGCGCCTCCAACTGACCGAGCGAGCCGGCCGGCTTGGTCAATTGCTGCTGGCGCGCCAGGGCTTGTTCGTACGCTTGAGCGTCGATCGCCTTACAAGGGTTGAGCCACCAGGTGTCAGTCATAACGCAGTACCTTTCAGAGTCAGGGGCAGGCCGGCAACGGTCAGGACAACACGCTGACAACGCTCGGCCAAGGCTTGATGGAGCCAACCGGCTTCATCCACATAGCGGCGAGTCAATTCGCCCAGCGGCACGACACCCAGACCGGTCTCGTTGCTGACAAAAATGATTTCACCCGGCAACGACGCCAGGGCGTCCAGCAGTTGATCGCGCTCGGACGCCAAGCGCCCGGCGTCTTCGAGCATCAGCAGATTGGTCAGCCACAGGGTCAGGCAGTCCACCAGCAGACACTGCCCGGGGGCCGCGTTGTCCCGCAGCACGCGAGCCAGTTCAATCGGCTCTTCGATCAGGCCCCAATGGTCCGGGCGACGTTGGCGATGCAGCGCGACACGCTCGTTCATTTCGCCATCCAGCGGTTGGCTGGTGGCGATGTAAGTGACTGGCAAGGCGCTGTCGCTGGCGAGCGTCTCCGCCAGGCGACTTTTACCGGAGCGCGCGCCGCCGAGGATCAGTTGAAGCATGGGATGGCACCTTGGATTGGCTGAAATGGGTTGACCGTAAGGCCGCGTTCGCGAGCAAGCCCGCTCCCACATTTTGGGCGTGGTGCGTCAGTTGAATAGTGGTCGGCTGTATGGCCGCCTTCGCTGGCAAGCCCGCGCCAACACGAGGACCGCGTACCCCCGCTCAAACCCCACATAGATTGCGCAACAACTCAGTATCCAAATGATTCTCCACCAGGTCCGCCAGGCGCTCGATATCGCGCTCGCGCAAGGCGTGGTAGTCAACCTCCTGCACATCCTGCAACCCAGCCCAGCGCAATAAGGCACTGCACGCCGCCGGTGTTTCGAACACGCCGTGAAGGTAGGTGCCGAGAATCTGCCCATCAGCACTCTGGGCGCCATCGCTGCGACCGTCGTCCAGCAAAACAGCGGCGTTCGCCAAGGCAGCACCGGTCGTCACGCCCGCATGAATTTCATAACCATTGACGTGCACATCCTCCAGTAACAACCGCCCGCGCACATTGCGCAGTTGCTTCTCTTCCTCCAGCGTGGTGCTGAACGCCAGCAACCCCAGCCCATCACTGGAGCCGGCAGGCCCTTCCAGGCCCAACGGGTCATGCACCTGCTCGCCAAGCATCTGCAAGCCGCCACAGATACCGAGCACCTTGCCGCCATAGCGCAAGTGCCGCGCCACGGCGCTTTCCCAACCGTTGGCGCGCAGATAGGCCAAGTCGCTGCGCACGCTTTTCGAGCCTGGGAGGATGATCAGGTCGGCAGCCGGGATCGGCTGGCCAGGACCAACGAACTGCAAATCCACCTGGGGATGCAGGCGCAGTGGGTCGAAATCCGTGTGGTTGCTGATACGCGGCAACACCGGCACCACCACCTCGAGCACCTGCGCCGCCTTGTCGATCTGGCGCTGGTCGATGCCGTCCTCGGCTTCCAGGTGCAGGTCCATCACGTAGGGCAGAACGCCCACCACCGGTTTGCCGGTGCGCGCTTCCAGCCAGTCCAGGCCTGGCTGCAATAAGGCGATGTCACCGCGAAAACGGTTGATGATAAAGCCTTTGACCCGCGCCTGTTCCGTGGGCGAGAGCAATTCCAGGGTGCCGACCAAGTGAGCAAAAACGCCGCCACGATTGATGTCGGCGATCAACAGCACCGGGCAGTCCACCGCCTCGGCGAAGCCCATGTTGGCGATGTCGTTGGCGCGCAGGTTGATCTCCGCCGGGGAGCCCGCGCCTTCGACCATCACCACCGGGTAGGCCTGGCTCAAGCGTGCATGGGAAGCCAGCACCGCCTGCATCGCGATGGCTTTGTAGTCGTGATAGGCCACCGCGTTCATGCTGGTCACGGCGCGGCCGTGGATGATCACTTGAGAGCCGGTATCGCTGTTGGGTTTGAGCAGCACCGGGTTCATATCGGTGTGCGGCGCCAGGTTGGCGGCCTGGGCCTGCACCGCCTGGGCGCGGCCGATCTCGCCGCCTTCGGCCGTCACCGCGCTGTTGAGCGCCATGTTCTGTGGCTTGAACGGCGCCACCGCAACGCCCTGGCGTACCAGCCAGCGGCACAGTGCCGTCACCAGCGTGCTCTTGCCGGCGTCGGAGGTGGTGCCTTGCACCATCAGCGTACTCATGTCGCTTCCTTATAGGCGACCAGGGCTGCGTCGAGACGCTGCCAGTCGGCCTCGGTATCGGGCAAGCCAAAGCGCAGGCTGCTGTCGTGGACAAACAGGCGCAGCAGGATGCCGCGCTGGGCCATGAATTCGTGCATGCGTTCGGCGTGGGGCGTGATCAGCCATTGGAACAGGGCACAGCCGCCCTGGGGTTGAAAGCCATGGCGCTCAAGCGAAGCGAACAGACGCTGGCCCGCCTCGATGCATCGTGCGCGTTGCCGCGCTTGCCCGGCGGTGTCGCGCAGGCACACTTGGCCCAGCACCCGCGTCGGCCCGCTGACCGCCCATGGCCCGACCTGTTCGGCGAGCAATTTGAGCAACTTGCGCTCGGCCAACACAAAGCCCAGCCGCACACCGGCGAGGCCGAAAAACTTGCCAAACGAGCGCAACACGATCAGGCCGACCTGATGCGCGTGACCCGCCAGGCTCAGTTGGGGCGTCACGTCCATGAACGCTTCGTCCACCACCAGCCAGCCGCCGCGCTGGGCCAGCCGCGAGTGCCAGTCCAGCAAGCGCCGTGGGCTGAGGCTCAAGCCAGTGGGGTTGTTGGGGTTGACCACCACCAGCACGTCGAGGCCATCAAGGAAGAAGTCGACTTCCTGTTCCTGCACTTCGCGCACCACGTAACCGGCGCGGCGCCAGGCTTCGGCGTGTTCGGCATAGCACGGCGACAGCACGCCGACCTTGCCGGCACGGCGCAGGCGCGGCAGCAACTGGATGGCCGCCTGGGAGCCGGGCACCGGCAACAGGTGCGCAGCGCCGTAATACTCGCTGGCGGCCTGCTCCAGGCCGTCGTCGGTTTCCGGCAGGCGTGCCCAGGCGCGCAGGGGAACCTCGGGGATCGGCCAAGGCCAAGGCGCGAGGCCGCTGGACAGGTCGAGCCAGTCGGCCTCGGCTATCCCGTACTGAATCGCTGCCTTGCGCAGCCGGCCACCGTGTTCAAGCATAGAATTGCGCCCCCGCACATAGGATCAGCAGCCACAACCATACGCCGCGCTGCACCAGTTGCCAGCCCCGCTCGATGGAATCGGCATCCGCCGCCGGGCCTTCGCCCAATTGCGGACGCTGGTGCACTTCACCGTGATAGATCGCCGCACCACCCAGCTCCACGCCCAGGGCACCTGCACCGGCAGCCATCACAGGGCCGGCGTTGGGGCTGTCCCAAGTCGGGCCCTGGGTGCGCCAGCATTTAAGCGCCAGCCGCGTCTTGCCCAGCAGCGCGTAGGTCAATGCCACAAGACGTGCAGGAATGTAGTTCAGCACATCGTCGATTTTTGCCGCAGCCCAGCCGAAACGCTCGAAGCGTTCGTTGCGATACCCCCACATGGCGTCAAGGGTGTTGCTCAGGCGGTAAAGCACCACGCCCGGCACACCGGCGACCACAAACCAGAAAATCGCGGCGAATACCGCATCGCTGCCGTTTTCCAGCACCGATTCGGTGGCGGCGCGGGCGACTTCGGTGCGGTCCAGCTCGCTGGTCTGGCGGCTGACCAGGTAGCTCACGCGCGTGCGCGCTTCCTCCAGGTCATCGCTGCGCAGGGCCTGGGCCACCGGCATCACATGCTCGCCGAGGCTGCGCATGCCGAGGGCGCAGTACAACGCCAGGATCTCCAGGACCCAGCCGATATACGGCGCCCACGACAAGGCCGTGGCCAGCAGGGTCAACGGCACCACGGCGATAACCCACGCGGTCACACCATGGCTGCGCCAGCCGCGACCACCGCTGTTGAAACGTTGCTCGATGCGCCCGGCAAAATTGCCGAACGCCACCAGCGGATGCCAGCGCCTGGGCTCGCCCAGCAGCGCATCCAGCGCCACGGCAGCGACACACAGCAAGGCCACACTCATTGACTCACTCCCCACACATTCTCATACAACATGTCACTTAATGGCCGAGGCTCGGTCCAGCCTTCGAGCTGCAACATCGGTGCCGGATAGAACTCGTCCACCGGCCCCAGGCACAGTACGGCCAGGGGTTTGGCACCCGGCGGCAAACCCAGCAGGTCGGCCAGCGCCTGGGGCTCGAACAGCGAGACCCAGCCCATGCCCAGGCCTTCGACGCGGGCTGCCAGCCACAGGTTCTGGATCGCGCAGGACAGCGACGCCATGTCCATTTCCGGCAAGGTGCGCCGGCCGAAAATGTGCCGCTCACGGTCATCCATCAACGCCGCCACCAGCACTTCGGCGCAGTCGTGGATGCCTTCGACCTTGAGCTTCATGAACTCATCGGAGCGCTCGCCCAGGGCTTCGGCAGTGCGTATGCGCTCTTGCTCCACCAGTTGTTGAATCTGGCCACGCAAGGCACGGTCGCTGATACGGATAAAACGCCACGGTTGCATCAAGCCAACACTCGGCGCCTGGTGCGCGGCCTGGAGCAGACGGTGCAGCAATTCGGGGGCGACAGTGCCGCCGCTGAAGTGGCGCATGTCGCGGCGTTCAGCAATGGCGCGGTAGACGGCTTGGCGGTCGGCCTCGGGGAAGGCGTTGTCGGTCATGGCCTCTTCGCGGGCAAGTCGAATCGTCGCACCGCCCCTCCCACCGGCTGGTCTGTTAACACTGTCGATGTGGGAGCTGGCTTGCCTGCGATGCCGGCCTCCCGGTGCGGCGCAAACAACGCGGCCACCGCAGCCGGATTCGACGGAAAATAAAAATGCACATAGGACGCGGTCATCCGCCCCTGTCGATACACCGCCTCGGCACCGCGCCCGCCATTGGGGCTCAGGCCACGGGCAATCGGTTGCCACTCGGTGCTGGTCAGGGAGTGATGATAGGTGTGGCCGCGCAGCGTACCTTCAGGCAATTCGACGCTTTGCAGGGCCAGGGCCGCGAGTTTCTTTTGCATCACGGCATCGCCCTGCAACAGGCCAACCAGTTTGGCGCGGGTGCCGTCGACATCGGTCAGCGAGTCGAGCAGGTAGAGCATGCCACCGCACTCGGCGAGCAAGGGTTTGCCGGCCGCGTGGTGGGCACGGATAGCGTCGAGCATCGAGGTGTTTTGCGACAGCGCCTGGTGGTGCAATTCAGGGTAGCCACCAGGCAGATAAAGACTGTCGGCGTCAGGCAATTCGCGGTCATGGATCGGCGAGAAGAAGCTCAATTCGGCGCCCATTGCCCGCAGCAGGTCGAGGCTCGCGCCGTAGGTAAAGGCGAAGGCTTCGTCACGCGCCACGGCGATGCGCACGCCCTTGAGCAATGGCTCGGCGTCGATCACTTGCGGCGCGGCAAAGGTCACCGGTGGCGGCAACGCCACTTCGCAACTGCTGCCCAACGCTTGGGCAGCCGCGTCCAGGCGCGCATCGAGGTCATTCAGTTCGCTGGCCTGCACCAGGCCGAGGTGACGACTGGGTAATTCGATACCGGTCTCGCGGGACAAGGCGCCGTACCAGCGCAGGCCTTCGGTGAGGCTGCCTTCCAGCAATTGCGCATGGCGCAGGGTGCCGACGCGATTGCCCAGTACGCCAGCGAATGGCAAATCCGGCTGATAACGCGCCAAGCCCAACGCCAAGGCGCCGAACGTCTGCGCCATGGCCGTGCCGTCGATCACACCCAGCACCGGCACGCCGAAGTGTCGGGCCAGGTCGGCGCTGGACGGTGTACCGTCGAACAGGCCCATCACGCCTTCGATCAGGATCAGGTCCGCCTCCCCCGCCGCTTCCCACAGCAGGCGGCGACTTTCCTGTTCGCCGACCATCCACATGTCCAATTGGTAAACCGGCGCACCGCTGGCACGCTCGTGGATCATCGGATCAAGGAAGTCCGGGCCGCATTTGAACACGCGCACCTTGCGCCCCAGGTTGCGGTGCAGCCGCGCCAGTGCGGCGGTGACGGTGGTTTTGCCCTGGCCGGACGCCGGTGCGGCAATCAGGACAGCCGGGCAATGACGGGGCTGATTCAAAGTTCGACGCCCTTCTGTGCCTTGATGCCAGCCTGAAACGCGTGCTTGAGCATGCCCATTTCGGTGACGGTGTCGCCCATTTCGATCAATTCAGGCTTGGCACCCCGACCGGTGACTACCACATGTTGCATCGGCGGGCGGGCTTGCAGGTCGCTGAGAACCTGGTCCAAATCGAGGTAGCCGTGCTTGAGGGCGATGTTCAGCTCGTCGAGTACCACCAGGCCGATGGCCGGGTCTTGCAGCAATTCACGGGAAACTGCCCAGGCGGCTTCGGCGGCCGCGATATCGCGCTGGCGGTCCTGGGTCTCCCAAGTGAAACCTTCGCCCATCACATGGAAGCGCACTTGCTCGGGGAAGCGGCGGAAGAACAACTCTTCGCCAGTGCTGTTGCGCCCCTTGATGAATTGCACCACGCCGCACTGCATGCCGTGGCCCATGGCCCGGGCCAGCATGCCGAACGCGGAGCTGCTCTTGCCTTTGCCGTTGCCGGTCAACACCAGCAGCAAGCCACATTCGTTGGGGGAGTTGGCGATGCGCTCGTCGATCACGGCTTTTTTGCGCAGCATGCGCGCCAGGTGGCGTTCGTCGCGGTCGGGGGAATCGGTCATGGCAGCTCTCCGTTGGGGCTGAACAAAAACGGCGGGCAGGAAAAAAGATAAAAGACAGCCAAGCATCGCCCACCGTGATGCTGTTGGATGTTTCAGGCCGGTCTCCGGGCTCATGAGTGACGCTTGCTCTTGTCGAGCAGGCAGGCCGACGGCGCGCCTTCCCATATCGCTCGCGATACAGTGGCAAAAGGCGCCGTCTTGACTCATTTACCGTTGCGGGGGCAGCGCCGGAATCGCGGCAGCACTGTGTACAAGTGCGCTCACTCACCGGCTTCCCTGTTTCACTCCGTCGACCCATGGGTCACAGAGCACCTGGAACAAGCGGCGAAGGTTAGTGGGTTGGGGGTGGAGCGTCAATTAAAGCTGGCCTTGCACTTGAACCATCACACTGCCGCCCTCCTCTACCCTTACAGGTATCAAGGAGAACACCATGCATAAAACCAGACTCGCCCTACTCATCATGGTCGCCGGCACCCTCGCCGCCTGTGGTGAAAGCTCCACCCTCCAGGTCTCCGACGGCACCGGCCCCTCGCCCAAGCTGCCGGAACCGAACAAGACGCTGATCCCCACCGTGAATATCGCGCCGGCCATCGGCTGGCCCGAAGGCGCGAAGCCCACCGCCGCCGCTGGTACCCAGGTCGCGGCCTTTGCCGACGGCCTGGACCACCCCCGCTGGCTGTATGTGCTGCCCAATGGTGACGTGCTGGTGGCGGAAACCAACGCGCCGCCCAAGCCGGATGACGCCAAAGGCATTCGTGGCTGGGTCATGGAAAAAGTCATGGGCCGCGCCGGTGCCGGTGTGCCAAGCCCGAATCGCATCACGCTGCTGCGTGACGCCGACCACGATGGCGTCGCGGAAACCCGCACGGTGTTCCTCGAAAATCTCAATTCACCGTTTGGCATGGCACTGGTCGGCAACGACCTGTACGTGGCCGACTCGGACAAGTTGCTGCGCTTTCCCTATCAACCGGGTGAAACCGCGATCAAGCAAGCCGGTACCAAGGTCGTCGACCTGCCGGGCGGCAGCATCAACCACCACTGGACCAAGAACGTGGTGGCCAGCAAGGACGGCAGCAAGCTGTACGTCAGCGTCGGCTCCAACAGCAATGTGGGGGAAAACGGCCTCGAAGCGGAACAGGGTCGGGCAGCGATCTGGGAAGTAGACCGCGCCAGCGGCGAGCACCGCATCTTCGCCTCCGGCCTGCGCAACCCCAACGGCATGGCCTGGGAACCCCAGAGCGGCAAGCTGTGGACGGCGGTGAATGAGCGTGACGAGATCGGCAGCGACCTGGTGCCGGACTACATCACCTCGGTCAAGGATGGCGCCTTCTATGGTTGGCCATTCAGCTACTACGGCCAGCATGTCGATGTGCGCGTTTCACCGCAGAATCTGGACCTGGTGGCCAAGGCAATTGCACCCGACTACGCAGTAGGCCCGCACACGGCGTCCTTGGGGCTGACGTTTGCCGAGGGCAGCAAACTCCCGGCGCAGTTCAGCAACGGCGCATTTATCGGCCAGCATGGTTCGTGGAATCGCAAGCCGCACAGTGGCTACAAGGTGATCTTTGTGCCGTTCGAGGGCGGGCAACCCAAAGGACAGCCGGTCGACGTGCTGACGGGGTTCCTCGACAAGGATGAGAAAGCCATGGGCCGGCCGGTGGGCGTGGTGATTGATCAGCAGGGGGATTTGCTGGTGGCCGATGATGTGGGGAACAAGGTGTGGCGCGTGTCGGCCGCTAAATAAACGGTAGGAGCCGGCTTGCCGGCGATGGCGGCATACAGGGCCTCATCGCCGGCAAGCCGGCTCCTACACGGCGATATGTCAGGGGTTGCGCGCCAGGTTTCCTGGCAGCACGCGCTTGGCGCTCAGGTAGGCATTCTGCCAATACGCCTTGGACAGGGTATCCAGCTTGACCGTACCGCCGGTTTGCGGCGCGTGCACGAAGCGGCCCTCGCCCACGTAGATCCCGGCGTGGCTGACCTGGGAACCACCACCTGTGGCGAAGAACAGCAGGTCGCCGGTCTGCAGGTTTTGCTCGCTGACATCCTGCGCGCGCATCACGATCAGTTCGCGGGTGGTACGCGGCAGGGAGATCCCCGCCGCATCGCGGAAGACAAAACCGATCAGGCCGCTGCAATCAAAGCCGGAGTCCGGCGTGTTGCCGCCCCAACGGTAAGGCGTGCCGACCAGGCCCAGCGCGCGGAAGAGCACATCTTCGGCCGCAGGCGAAAAATTCTGGGTGGAATAATTGAACACCGGCTTGGGTTTCACCGCTACAGGAGCGGGAGGCGGTGGACGACTTGCGCAGGCGCTGAGCAGCGCGGCGCAAACAATGAGAACAAGGCGGGCCGAGGTCGACATGTGCAGAACAATCCTGGTCTGGATGCGGCTTTCGCTGCCGAACGCTGAAAACCAGAACGCGCAAGCAAAGCTCGCGCGAACGGATTACAACAATATCCAGGGATTCTAGCGCTTACACGTCAAACTTCAAGTATCACTTTAAGTTTACTTGCTAGCGGTAACCGTAGTCGGGGCCATGGCGAGTGCGCGCTTGGCTTCGATGAAGGTTTTGCTCCAGTAGCTGTCGCCCAGGTTGTCGACTCGAACACCGCCACTGCGACGGCTGCTGGAGTGGATAAACTGGTTATCGCCCAGGTAGATACCGGCATGGCTGACGCGACCACGGCCTGCAGTACTGAAGAAAAGCAGATCACCCGGCTTGAGGTTGTTGCGCGCGACCAACGGTGCATTCACGTTGATCATTTCGCGAGTGGAGCGTGGCAGGTTCATGCCAGCTTCTTCACGAAACAGATAGCCGATGAAGCCGCTGCAGTCGAAACCGGCTTCAGAGGTACCGCCGAAACGGTAACGGGTACCGATCAGGGACATGCCGCGTTCGAGGATGCTGTCGGCCAGAACTGGAAGCTGGTAAGGCTTGCTGCCAGAGAAGTTGGCCAGCTCTTTTTCAGTTGCCACTTCTTCTTCGTAAACAGAAGCAGACTGTGCAGCAACGAATTTTGCCTGATTTTGAACCTGTGTTTTTTGCTGTTCTGCCACCTGCTGAGGGTGGGAGGCGCAACCAAACAACAGGGTAACGAGTGCGAGAGGCACGAGGGGTGCGAAGCGATTTAGCATGGGCACGACCGTGGCTGATATGTAAAGAAGTCGAGACTATGCCCACTATCACATCGATTTGCAAATTCAATCGTGATCTATGTGACTTCTTGTTTGGACTATGACATCTAAGCCCTTAACACCCTGTACCTGCCTTTTGCGTGGCCAAACCGGCTAAAACGCAGGTTTTCTGGCGCCTGGAATTTGCCGAAAGCCGCGAAAACAGTGGGCTGGCTACCAGCCGAGGGTTTCTTTCAGGAAGGGGATGGTCAGCTTGCGCTGGGCCTGCAAAGACGCCTGGTCGAGTTGTTCGAGCAAATCGAACAACGCGCTCATGCTGCGCGTGCCACGGGTGAGAATAAAATGCCCGACTTCGTCGGTGAGGTGCAGGCCGCGACGTGAGGCGCGCAGTTGCAAAGCGCGCAATTTGTCTTCGTCGGACAGCGGGCGCATCTGGAAGATCAGCGCCAGCGTTAGCCGCGACTTGAGGTCGGCCAGCTTGATCGGCAGCTCACGTGGCGAAGTCGACGCGGCAATCAGCAGGCGCCGGCCGCTGTCACGCAAGCGGTTGAACAGGTGAAACAATGCTTCTTCCCAGTCCGCCTTGCCGGCAATTGCCTGCAGGTCGTCAAGGCACACCAACTCGTATTGCTCGAGGTGGTCAAAGATGCCGATACCGCGATCCATCAATTCCGCCAACGGCAGGTATACCGCCGGTTCGCCCATCTGCTCGAAACGCAGGCACGCGGCCTGCAACAGGTGGGTACGCCCTACGCCGTGCTTGCCCCATAGATAGATCAGGCTTTCGGTCCACCCGGCGTCGGCTTCGCAAAGCCGCTCGACATAGCCGAGTGCAGCGGCATTGGCGCCTGGGTAGTAGTTGATAAAGGTGGCGTCATCACGCAGACGCACACCCAAGGGCAGCTGAATCGGTTTCATGCTGACTGAACGGCTCCAATCGAACCGTTAGTGGCCTCTGTGTAAAGTTTGCAAAGTTTATACCCGTGACGCCGGGCGCACAATGCAACAGACCCCAAGCAAAATCAAAGGTTTGCGTTAACTTGTTGGATTTGTGCAGATTGTTTGACGGCCCACCTGCACAAATGACAAACCCGGCCTGGGCCGGGTTTGTGAAGAAACGGTTACAGGTCGGGGTCTTCAACCCCCGTATACGCATCCGAATCCTTGTACAGATCATGCACGTGGCGCACCAGCACCATGATCACCGCCGCTACCGGCAGCGCCAGCAGGATACCGGTGAAGCCAAACAGCTCACCGCCCGCCAGGATCGCAAAGATCACCGCCACCGGGTGCAGGCCGATCCGATCGCCTACCAGCAACGGCGTCAGCACCATGCCTTCCAGGGCCTGGCCGACCATGAACACCGCCACAATCCCCAGCATCGGGTACAGGTCGCCGCCAAACTGGAACAGCCCCGCCACCAGCGCCGCGCCGATACCAATCACAAACCCCATGTACGGCACGATCGCTGCGAGACCGGCGATCAGGCCGATCAACAGGCCCAATTCCAGGCCGATAGCCATCAGGCCAGCAGCGTAGATGATCCCCAGAGCCAGCATCACCAGCAACTGCCCGCGCACGAATGCCCCGAGCACCTCATGGCATTCTTCAGCCAGCGAGACGATGCGCTCCTCACGGTTGCGCGGCAGCAGGCTGCGGATCTTGGCCATCATGATGTCCCAGTCGCGCAGCAGGTAGAACGCCACTACCGGGATCAGCACCAGGTTGGTCAACCAGCCGATCAGCGCCAGGCTCGACGCTGTTGCCTGGCTGAGGATCACCCCGACGATATCGGTGGTCTGGCCCATGTGTTCGCTGATGGCGGCCTTGACCTTATCGAACTTCCAGAAGCCATCTGCCAGACCCAGTTTGGCCTGGGCCCATGGCATCGCCGTGTGTTGCAACCAATCGAGCATCTGCGGCGCCAGCTCATAAAGGCGGAACAGCTGCTTGGCCAGCATCGGCACCAGCACCAACACCAAGGCCGTGATGATCAGGGTAAACAGCGCGAAGACCGCCACCACGCCCCAAGTTCGCGAAAGCCCGGCTTTCTCCAGGCGATCCACCACGGGATCGAACAGGTAGGCCAGCAGCAATGCGACCAGGAACGGCGTCAGGATCGAATGCAGCAAGAACACAAAAACGCACAGCAGGGCAATCCCGCCAAGCCACACCCAACGACGCGTATCCGCCATAAACCACTCCATTTGTCATGTGCTTCTATATAGAAAGAAACTGTTTACCAACGAAAACGCAGCTGCGCCTGAGGCTCGGGTGCCGCAGCCGGCTGGGCACCCTCTGCTACCGGTTGCTGGACCGGCGCCTCGCCCGCAGGGATTTCCTGCAGCTTGGCCAGGCTCAACTGGGTGCGCAATTGATCGGCACTGCCGTTGACGCGATACACAATCCGATTGCCATCCACTAATTGAGGCTGACCACCAAAAGGCTCCAGCAGATGACCCAGCGCGGCATAGCGCTCCAGGGTCATGCCTTGCACTTCGAGCAGTTGCTCAGTGCTCACGCCAGGCTTGACGGCAAACCGCGGGGCCAATTTCTGACTGACCGCCAGCATCACCGCATCGGCCACGGCGCCGGTATCAGCCCCTTGGGCGGTGCCCTGCTCGCTCTTGTCACCCAGCCACAGGCGCCATTTGGCTTGCCATTGGCTGCCTTCCTGGCGCGCATGCACGGCCAGCAAGGCATCGGCGCCGTAGCGCTCGGAGGCGGCGCGCAGTGGCGTGGCGTCGGCGCTTTCCAGATTCGGCGCGGTGGCCACCACCTGCTCATCCAGGTCCCCCAGCGGCAGACGCAACGGCAAGCCACGGTGTTGCGCCGCTCGACGCAGCGCCTGGGCGACGGTTTGGCCATCCCCCACCAGGCTGCTGCCTTCCGTGGAGTCGTTCAGCCACCAGCCGAGGATCGATGGGCGGTTGCTGCCCCAGATTGACAGGCCCGCTTCACGCAGCGCGCGGTCAGTACTCACCGGGTCGAAATCCACTTGCAGGCTTTCCGGCGGGCCGGCGTCGTAGCCGTATTGGCTGATGATTTGTTGCGGGTCTTTGCGCACTGCTGCCAGCCCCGGGCCGTCGGCGGCCTTGGCGTCGCCGGTCAGGCGGATCACCAGGGTCTGCACGGCTCGCTGGGTGGCCTGGTCGCGCTCTTGCGGCGATTGGCTGCTGACAGGTTCAAGTACTTGATAAAGGCCATTGAGGGTTTCGGCATGACTCGCCAGGCTGACCAACGACAAGCAGCCTACAAAGAAGAATTTACACAGACGCATGGAAGATTCCCGAACGACAAATTTAGCGGCTGGAACAGACCGCGTGAACTCGGTTTGGCAAGGCTGTGACCACAGGCACCGGCAAAACATTCACAGGGTCTTGGCAGTTTTTGTACTGTCATAACGATAGCGGGTTAAAGGCTATACCTTAATACGCGCCAAAGCCGAGTCGATTAGCATTTTTTTAACCGGCTTTTTTTGCCTATATGGCCCTGCCCGTCGGCCCGAGGATGGCCGCTGCCCCTCAAGCCTGATAAAATCGCGCGCCTTCGCAGACCGTCAACGGCTGGGGCTTTTACCAAAAGCGCCTGCCCGCTCGGTCGTTACCCCTGAATCCCCCCTAAAGGCCTGGATCATGAGCAAGCAACCCTCCCTGAGCTACAAGGACGCCGGTGTAGACATCGACGCCGGTGAAGCATTGGTCGAACGCATCAAGAGCGTCGCCAAGCGCACTGCGCGCCCCGAAGTCATGGGCGGCCTGGGCGGTTTTGGCGCCCTCTGCGAAATCCCGGCCGGCTACAAGCAGCCTGTCCTGGTGTCCGGCACCGACGGTGTAGGCACCAAGCTGCGCCTGGCACTGAACCTGAACAAGCACGACACCATCGGCATCGACCTGGTCGCCATGTGCGTCAACGACCTGGTGGTATGCGGCGCCGAGCCGTTGTTCTTCCTCGACTACTACGCTACCGGCAAGCTGAACGTGGACACCGCTGCACAAGTGGTCACCGGCATCGGCGCTGGCTGCGAACTGTCGGGTTGCTCCCTGGTCGGCGGCGAAACCGCTGAAATGCCAGGCATGTACGAGGGCGAAGACTACGACCTGGCGGGCTTCTGCGTGGGTGTGGTGGAAAAAGCCGAGATCATCGACGGTTCCAAAGTCGCTGCCGGTGACGCCCTGCTGGCCCTGCCCTCTTCCGGCCCGCACTCCAACGGTTACTCGCTGATCCGCAAGATCATCGAAGTATCCGGCGCCGAGATCGAGAACACCCAACTCGACGGCAAGCCGCTGACCGACCTGCTGATGGCCCCGACCCGCATCTACGTCAAGCCACTGCTCAAGCTGATCAAGGACACTGGCGCCGTCAAGGCCATGGCCCACATCACCGGTGGCGGCCTGCTGGACAACATCCCGCGCGTGCTGCCAAAAGGCGCCCAGGCCATCGTTGACGTGGCCAGCTGGCAGCGTCCGGCAGTATTCGACTGGCTGCAAGAGAAAGGCAACGTCGACGAAACCGAAATGCACCGCGTGCTGAACTGCGGCGTCGGCATGGTCATCTGCGTGGCTCAGGAGCATGTTGAAACCGCGCTGAACGTCCTGCGTGAAGCCGGCGAGCAGCCTTGGGTCATTGGCCAGATCGCAACCGCTCCGGAAGGCGCGGCCCAGGTTGAACTGAAGAACCTCAAGGCTCATTGATGTCTCAGACCTGTGATGTCGTGGTGCTGCTTTCCGGCACCGGCAGCAACTTGCAGGCCTTGATCGACAGCACGCGCCCCGGCGACAGCCCGGTGCGCATCGCTGCGGTGATCTCCAACCGCAGCGACGCCTACGGCCTGCAACGCGCCAGGGACGCAGGTATCGACACCCGCTCCCTGGACCACAAGGCATTCGACGGCCGCGAAGCCTTCGACAGCGCCCTGATCGAACTGATCGACGCCTTCAACCCCAAACTCGTGGTACTCGCCGGCTTCATGCGCATCCTCAGCGCTGATTTCGTGCGGCATTACGAAGGGCGCCTGCTCAACATCCACCCTTCCCTGCTGCCCAAGTACAAAGGCATGCACACGCACCAGCGTGCGCTCGACGCCGGCGACAGCGAGCATGGCTGCAGCGTGCACTTTGTCACCGAGGAACTCGATGGCGGGCCTCTGGTCGTACAGGCAGTGGTTCCGGTAGAGTCTGACGACTCGGCGCAGAGCCTTGCGCAACGGGTTCACACCCAGGAACACAGGATTTACCCGCTGGCGGTTCGCTGGTTTGCCGAGGGGCGGTTGATTCTCGGTGACCAGGGTGCATTATTGGACGGTCAGTTACTTGCGGCCAGCGGCCACTTGATTCGAACCTAGGAGATTTTATGCGTCGCGCCCTGCTCTTCGCTTTTGCGCTGTTCGCCTTGCCTGCCGTGCAAGCAGCAGACCTTCACCCTTTCTCCGTAAGCTACACCGCCGACTGGAAACAGTTGCCCATGAGTGGCTCGGCTGAACGCAGCCTGGCCAAGAATAGCGATGGCTCCTGGACCTTGAACTTCAAGGCTTCCATGATGATCGCCAGCCTGACCGAAACCAGCGTGATCCAGTTTGACAAGGACACCCTGCAACCGAAGAGCTACACCTTCGAACGCGGTGGCCTGGGCAAGGCGAAGAAGATCAACCTGGACTTCGACCAGACCGCGAAGAAAGTCACTGGCTTTGAAAACAAAGACGCCGTCAACGTGGCCCTGCAAAGCGGCATGCTCGACAAGTCGACCTACCAGTTGGCCCTGCAGCGCGACGTGGCTGCCGGTAAAAAGAGCATGAGCTACAACGTGGTCGAAGGCACCGATGTCGACACCTACGACTTCCGTGTGATCGGCCCGGAAAAAGTCCAGACCAAGGTCGGTTCCATTGATGCGATCAAGGTCGAGCGCGTGCGTGATCCGACACAAAGCAAGCGTATTACCCAGATGTGGTTTGCCAAGGACCAAGGCGGCATCCTGGTTGCCCTGCGCCAGGTGGAAACCGACGGCAAGGAATACAACATCATGTTGCAGGACGGTACGGTTGACGGTAAGGCTGTCAAAGGTAGCTGATCGGTAGATGGAATAAAGAGCCTCGCAGATGCGGGGCTTTTTTTCGTCTGGAGGTTTTGTGTTGACGCGTCTACCGCTATCGCAGGCAAGCCCATTTGGAATGCATTTCAAAATGTGGGAGCTGGCTTGCCTGCGATAGCGACGGCCCAGTCAATACGAGGCTGACGCCTTACGCCAACATGAAACTTTTGTCATAAATCTCAACCTCCTGTGCCGCAACATCACGGTTTACGCGGCCTGTAGCACTGTTGCATTTACCGCAATGAATTGTTGTGCAAAAAGTCAGTTTACTTAGCAAGCTAACAAAACATATAACAAAGGCCTGCGACGACTTGCCGCAGATCCACCAGAGATTGGAGCAAGCAGATGACTGTAAAAGTAACTGAACGCGACGACGAACATATGTCCCACGAAGCGCTGGGCCATGGGATTCACATCTGGGATGTACACCAACAAGACCTGTTGGTCGGCATGTTTCACAACGAGAGCGACGCTCATAATTATAAAAACGAGCTCGAAGCCCTTGAGATGAGACGCCAGGCGCAAGGCTCCTGAGACTCTGAAATTCGGCAGGCATCCAGCCCCACACAGCAGCTGGATTGCCTGCACACAAAAACCCCGCCTTTTGAGCGGGGTTTGTTGTTTCTACAGCCTTACCACATCAGATCATCCGGAATCTGGTAGGCCGCGTATGGATCATCCTCGTCCGGCACCTGGCTCTCCGTCAGGATATTGAGCTGCACGATACGCTCCGGTGCACGCTCCTGGATCTTCAGCGCCGCTTCACGCGGGATCACCTCGTAACCGCCACCGTGGTGCACGATCGCCAGGGAGCCGTTGCTCAGCTTGTTGCGCATCAACGTGTTGACCGACAGGCGCTTGACCTTCTTGTCATCCACGAAGTTGTAGTAGTCCTCGGTGGTCAGCTTGGGCAGGCGCGAGGTCTCGATCAATTGCTTGACCTGAGCTGTGCGGGCCTTGGCCTCGGCTTTTTCCTGCTGCTGACGGTTCAGTTCCTGGTCGCGCTTGACCTTCTCGGCCTGGGCCTCGGCCGCCAGACGGGCCTGGGTGTCATCCGCCTCGATCTGGCCTTTGTGGACCAGGCGCTGCTGCTTCTGTTTCTCTTTGCCGACCTGCTTGGCCTGCTTTTGGTTGACCAGACCTGCTTTGAGCAACTGGTCGCGAAGGGAAAGGCTCATGGTGCTTACTCACTTAGGCAACTGCTCAACCGCAGCTGGACACATTCTTTTCCTGACGCTTGGCTTCGCCCCACAGGGCGTCCAACGTTTCGAGGGTGCAATCTTCTATGGATTGGTGCGTATCGCGCAATGCCTGTTCGATAAATCGGAAACGTCGTTCGAACTTGGCATTGGCGCCACGCAACGCGGTTTCCGGGTCGACTTTGAGGTGGCGGGCCAGGTTGACCGCTGCGAACAACAGGTCGCCGATCTCGTCTGCGATGGCCGCCGAGTCGTTGTCCGCCATGGCTTCGAGCACTTCATCCAGTTCTTCGCGCACGTTGTCCACCACCGGCAAGGCAGAAGGCCAGTCGAAACCGACCTGGCTGGCGCGCTTTTGCAATTTGGCGGCTCGGGACAAGGACGGCAGCGCCGTGGGCACATCGTCCAGTAGGGAGAGCTGCTCGGGTGCGTCGGACTTTTCCGCGCGCTCCTCGGCCTTGATCTGCTCCCAACGCTCCTTGACCTGCTCTTCGCTCAACTGCGGGACATCCAGCGGTGCGTACAGCTCGCCAGTGGGGAACACATGGGGATGGCGGCGGATCAGCTTGCGCGTGATGCTGTCGACTACCCCGGCGAATTCGAAGCGCCCCTCTTCCCGCGCCATCTGGCTGTAATACACCACTTGGAACAGCAGGTCGCCCAACTCACCTTGCAGGTGATCGAAGTCGCCGCGCTCGATGGCGTCGGCGACTTCATAGGCTTCTTCCAGGGTGTGCGGGACGATGGTCGCGTAGGTTTGCTTGATGTCCCACGGGCACCCGTATTGCGGGTCCCGCAGGCGATTCATCAGGTGCAGCAGGTCTTCTAGTGAATACATCGGTCTCTTTCCGCTGAAGTGGGAACGCCAGAGATCAAATGTGGGAGCGGGCTTGCTCGCGAAAGCGGTAGGTCAGCCACTGCATCCGGCACTGACAAACCGCATTCGCGAGCAAGCCCGCTCCCACATTTTATTCCGCGTTTATCCAGCTATTCATGGGGTGCGGTTACGGCGTGTCTCGATGATATTCGGCAACTGGGAAATCCGCCCCAGCAACCGTCCCAATGCGTCCAACCCCGGAATCTCGATGGTCAGGGACATCAGCGCGGTGTTGTCCTCTTTATTCGAGCGGGTGTTGACCGCCAGCACGTTGATCCGCTCATTGAGCAGCACTTGCGACACGTCACGCAGCAAACCGGATCGATCGTACGCGCGGATGATGATGTCCACCGGGTAGGTGAGCACCGGCACCGGGCCCCAGCTGACCTGGATGATGCGCTCCGGCTCGCGCCCGCCCAGTTGCAGCACCGAGGCGCAATCCTGGCGGTGAATGCTCACGCCACGGCCCTGGGTGATGTAGCCGACAATCGCATCCCCCGGCAGTGGCTGGCAGCAGCCGGCGATTTGCGTGAGCAGGTTGCCCACGCCCTGGATCTGGATATCGCCACGCTTGCCCGGCTTGTAGCCGGTGGCCTTGCGTGGGATCAGCTCCAGTTGTTCGTTGCCGCGCTCTGGCTCCACCAGCTGTTGGGCCAGGTTGACCAGTTGCGCCAGGCGTAAATCGCCGGCACCCAGGGCGGCGAACATGTCCTCGGCGATCTTCATGTTGGCCTTTTCGGCCAGCTTGTCGAAGTCCACCTGGGGCAGGCCCAGGCGTGCCAGTTCGCGTTCGAGCAAGGTTTTGCCGGCGGCGACGTTCTGGTCGCGCGCCTGCAATTTGAACCAGTGGACGATCTTCGCCCGCGCCCGCGAGGTGGTGATGTAGCCCAGGTTCGGGTTCAGCCAGTCGCGGCTCGGCGTACCGTGCTTGCTGGTGATGATCTCGACCTGCTCACCGGTCTGCAGGCTGTAGTTGAGCGGCACGATGCGCCCGTTGATCTTGGCGCCCCGGCAGTTATGGCCGATCTCGGTGTGCACGCGGTAGGCAAAGTCCAGCGGCGTAGCGCCCTTGGGCAAGTCGATGGCGTGACCGTCAGGGGTGAAGATATAGACCCGGTCCGGCTCGATATCCACCCGCAACTGTTCGGCCAGGCCACCGATGTCGCCGAGTTCTTCGTGCCATTCCAGCACTTGGCGCAGCCAGGAGATTTTCTCTTCATACTGGTTGGACCCGGCCTTGACGTCGGTGCCCTTGTAGCGCCAGTGCGCGCAGACGCCGAGCTCGGCCTCTTCGTGCATGGCGTGGGTGCGGATCTGCACTTCCAGCACCTTGCCCTCGGGGCCGATCACCGCCGTGTGCAGCGAGCGATAGCCGTTCTCCTTGGGGTTGGCGATGTAGTCATCAAACTCCTTGGGAATGTGCCGCCACAGGGTGTGGACGATACCGAGCGCGGTGTAGCAGTCGCGCATTTCCGGCACCAGCACGCGCACGGCACGCACGTCGTAGATCTGGCTGAAGGCCAGGCCCTTGCGCTGCATTTTGCGCCAGATGGAATAAATGTGTTTGGCACGGCCGCTGATGTCGGCTTCGACACCAGTGGCCTGCAACTCGGAGCGCAGTTGGTTCATCACGTCGGCGATGAAGCGCTCACGGTCGAGCCGGCGCTCGTGCAGCAGCGTGGCAATCTGTTTGTACTGATCGGGTTCGAGGTAGCGGAAGGACAAGTCCTCCAGCTCCCACTTGATATGGCCGATGCCCAGCCGGTGTGCCAGCGGCGCGTAGATGTCAAAGACTTCTCGGGCGACGCGGTTGCGCTTCTCGTCGTCGGCGGTTTTTACCGCACGGATCGCGCAGGTGCGTTCTGCCAGCTTGATCAGGGCGACGCGTACGTCGTCGACCATCGCCACCAGCATCTTGCGCAGGTTCTCGACCTGGCCCTGGGTGCCCAGCACCATGGACTGGCGCGGGCTGAGGCTGGCGCTGATCGCAGCCATGCGCAGCACGCCATCGATCAGCTTGGCCACCACCGAGCCAAAACGCTGGCCAACGGTGGCCAACGGAATATGCCCTTCACGCACGCCGCGATAGAGCACGGCGGCGATCAGCGAATCCTGGTCCAGCTTGAGATCGGCGAGGATCTCGGCGATTTCCAACCCGGTACGAAAGCTTGAAGTGCCTTCGGCCCACAGGTTCTTGGCCGCATTGTCTTGCTGTTCAGACTCACGAGCGAACTCGCAGGCTGCTTTCAAGGCTTCACGGTCCAGTGCCGGGTCGACACTGATGGCATGATCCAGCCATGCCTCGAGATTGATACTGCCGTCGGTGTTGATCGGCTGGTGTGCTCTCACCTGTACCATCTTGCTTACCTTCCCTACGACGCACCTTGGATGCGTCAAAAATCATCGCTGACCTGCTTTACCTTAATAAAGCTTACACACGCTCCCTGGCAGGTCACGGCCTTGGAGAATGCAGGCCAGTCGGATTAAACGGGCATCCTAGCCCGCTTCAAATAACGCCATGGCCTCGACATGCGCGGTTTGCGGAAACATGTCGAGGATCCCGGCACGTTTTAGCCGGTAGCCTTGCTTGACCAACTCAACCGTGTCCCGCGCCAGCGTGGCCGGGTTGCAGGACACATACACCAGACGCTTGGCCTTGAGGGTCGCGAGCTTGCGCACAACCTCCAGGGCACCGTCACGGGGTGGGTCCAAGAGTACCGCAGAAAAGCCCTGTTTGGCCCATTCCGCGTCGGTCAAAGGCTGGGACAAATCGGCCTGAAAAAACTGCGCATTATGCAAATTGTTGCTGACGGCATTCACGGCCGCCCGGTCCACCATGGTCTGCACGCCTTCCACCGCCACCACTTCGCGCACCTGGCGAGCGAGTGGCAAGGCAAAATTGCCCAGGCCGCAAAACAGGTCCAACACCCGCTCATCGGGTTGTGGCGCCAGCCATTCCAGAGCCTGGGCGACCATCGCCGCGTTGACCCCGGCATTGACTTGCACGAAGTCCCCAGGCCGGTAAGCCAGCTCCAGACCCCACTGTTCCAATCGAAAACCCAAGACCGAATCAGCCTCGACCGGTTCCGGTTGGCCCTCGCCATGCAGCCACAATTGCGCGTCATGGAAAGCGCAGAATTCTTTCAACACGTGCAGGTCCGCCTCCGACAGCGGCGCCATATGGCGCAGCAATACGGCGATAGACGTCCCACTGAACAGCTCCACGTGCCCCAGGGCCTGAGGTTTGCTCAGGCGCCGCAGCATGTTCGGCAGGCGCTGCATGATCGGTTGCAAGGCCTGTACCAGCACCGGGCATTCGTCGATGGCGACGATGTCCTGGCTGGCCACGGCGCGGAAACCGACTTCCAGATGTTTCGCCTTGGCATCCCAGCGTACGGCCACGCGGGCGCGGCGACGGTAGCCGAACTCTGGCCCACTCAACGGTGCGGCCCACTCTTGCGGTTCGACACCGGCCACACGGGACAGTTGCTCGGCGAGCATGCGCTGTTTCAGGGCAAGTTGTTCGGCGTGGGGCAAGTGCTGCACGCTGCAGCCGCCGCAGCGACCAAAGTGCGCGCACGGCGCCGGACGGCGCAGTTCGCTGGCCTTGAACACGCGCTCGGTGCGCGCCTCGACGATCTTGCCGTGGGTGCCCAACACCCGCGCTTCGACCTCTTCGCCGGCCAGCGCGCCATTCACAAACCAGGTGCGGCCCTCAAAGAACACAATGCCACGGCCATCATTGGCCAGACGCTCGATGATCAAGCGTTGCTTCTTGCCTACAGGTATCTGCGGGGCCCGACTGCCGCCCGTCGGTTGGAAGCGCAGGCCTCTCTCGTGCTTGGCCATCAGTTGGGCGCGTCGAAGATGCCGGTCGACAAGTAACGGTCGCCTCGGTCACAGATGATCGCGACGATCACCGCGTTTTCCACTTCCTTGGACAGGCGCAACATGCCCGCCACGGCGCCACCGGAGGACACGCCGCAGAAGATGCCTTCTTCACGGGCCAGGCGGCGGGTGGTGTCTTCGGCTTCACGCTGGGCCATGTCGATGATGCGGTCCACGCGCGCGGCGTTGTAGATCTTCGGCAGATACTCTTCGGGCCAGCGCCGGATGCCCGGGATGGCCGCGCCTTCCATTGGTTGCAGGCCGACAATCTGGATCGCCGGGTTCTGCTCCTTGAGGTAGCGCGAGTTACCCATGATGGTACCGGTGGTGCCCATGGAACTGACGAAATGGGTGATGGTGCCCTGGGTCTGGCGCCAGATTTCCGGACCGGTGGTGGTGTAGTGCGCCTCGGGGTTGTCACCATTGGCGAACTGGTCCAGCACCTGGCCACGGCCTTCGGCGGCCATGCGCTCGGCGAGGTCGCGGGCACCTTCCATTCCTTCTTCCTGGGTCACCAGCACCAGCTCCGCGCCGTAGGCAGTCATCGCCGCCTTGCGCTCGGCGCTGCCGTTGTCGGGCATGATCAGCACCATCTTGTAGCCCTTGATCGCCGCGGCCATGGCCAGCGCGATCCCGGTGTTACCGGATGTGGCTTCGATCAGGGTGTCGCCGGGCTTGATCTGCCCGCGCAACTCGGCGCGGGTGATCATCGACAGCGCCGGGCGGTCCTTGACGGAGCCGGCCGGGTTGTTCCCTTCAAGCTTGAGCAACAAGGTATTGCTGGTTTCACCCGCCATGCGTTGCAAGCGGACCAGGGGTGTATTGCCGACGCAATCGGCGATTGTAGGGTACTGCAAGGTCATGGCGTATTCGCAATCCAGACTGCGGGGGCGAACATCATACCGGGAAAGCCTGGCGGGCCATATCACGCAAAGTGCGGTGCTTATGGCTTATAGGAATAAGCAGCAAATCTGTTGCCTGGGAGGACGCTATCGCGGGCAAGCCCGCTCCCACACTAGAAATGCGTGTAGGAGCTGGCTTGCCTGCGATGCCCGCGCCTCGGTCAGCCTGCTAGCCAAGCCGCCCGTCGCCATGATTTTTCTGGAAAACCTCTGCCCCCATCGCCGCAATCTGCCCTTCGATCAATGCTTCAAAGGGCTTGAGCAACGGCTCGAATGACCTAGGTGCTTCCAGCACGTGCAAGGCCTGCACGATGGCTTCAACTGTCGACAACGCCCCCGGCCCTGGCGCCTTGCGCAATCGATAGCGGGAAACAGCGCCCTCCGCCAGCGCTACCCGTGGCAACGCTGCCAGCAACGGATTGAGGTGCAGCAACTTGCGCGCCTTGCGCCAAGTGCCGTCCGGCACCACCAGCAACAACGGTTGGTCGGATGGCGCGTAGGCCCGTAACGGTTGCGCGTCGTCCGCCGGAAACAACAGCCGCGCCTGATAACCGGGCAGGTTCAACAACGTCGGCAGATCCTCGAACACTTCCCCCACCACCAGCTGCGCGTTATTCAAACCCAACGCCGCCAGCCTTGCCGTATTAAGCGCGTGGTTGACCTCGCTCGGGTGCTGCAACAGCAACACACGGGTGCGGCTCTCGAGGCTGGGGATCAGCGCGCACAGGCAATGGGTGGCAGGCCGAAGGCAGCGGGGGCATTGGGGTCTGGACATGGTGATTTCAGGCCTGGTTGAGCTGGGCTTTGAGTAGGTCGCGGAAAGTCTGGATCAGTGGTTCACGGCTGCGACCACGGCGCATGATCATCGAGAATGGCGCCTGGTAGCCGAAGGTGGCCGGCAGCAATACGCGCAGATCCCCTTTGTCAGCCCAGGCCTGGGCGTAGTGTTCGGGCAGGTAGCCGATATAGGCGCCAGAAAGCACCAGGATCAACTGCGCTTCCATACTTTCTACCGTCGCCGCGCTGTGTTTGAAACCGTGGCGCGCCAGTTCAGCCTGGCTCCAGTAGCCGCGACCGACCATGCGTTGCTGGGTGATGACTTGTTCAGGGATACGCCGCTCGTTGAACAGCGGGTGCCGGGTGCTGCAATACAGCCAGTGCTGCTCGCGGTACAGCGGCATGTAGATCAGCCCGCTCATGCGGTTGGAGAAGGCGCCGATGGCCAGGTCGAGGCGGTTGTCCTGCACACCCAGTTGCAGTTCGTAAGGGCTCATCACCGACAAATGCAGGTGCACCGCCGGGTGCTCCAGGCTGTAGGCGCCGATGACTTCGGCGAACGGCAAGGCCTTGTCGCTGACGGTGGAGTCGAGCACGCCGAGCTTGAGGGTGCCGCGCAACTCGCCTTTCAAGGCGGCAGCGTATTGCTCGAAGCCTTCCAGCTCACCCAATAGCCGCAAGGTTTCATGATGGAACAGCTCGCCCTTGCTGGTCAGGCTGAAACCGCCCCGGCCGCGATGGCACAGCACGAGGCCCAAGGCTGATTCCAGTTGGCTCATATACGTGCTGATGGCCGACGTCGACAGGTTGAGTTCGTGCTGGGCATTGGCGAACCCCTGGTGCCGCACGACGCTGACGAAGATGCGCAGGAGTTTCAGGTCGGGCAAGGCATTGGCCATGGGTTCTCCAGAGGCACATACAAAACCTGTGGGAGCTGGCTTGCCTGCGATGCGGACATCTCGGAGCAGCAGGCACACCGAGTTGAGGCCATCGCAGGCAAGCCAGCGCCTACAGATGAACCAGGTTCTAGGTAAGGAGTTTACCTCAGGCAATAGTTTAGAAAAATCTGAACTAAGTATTTGCCCCTGCCGATTCTTTCGTTTCTACGTATTTCGCAGAATCGGCCCCTAATAAACAAAACAACGATGAGGCAATCCCGTGGACAAGATTTTCCACCAACCACTGGGCGGCAACGAAATGCCGCGCTTCGCCGGCATCGCCACCATGATGCGTCTTCCCCACCTGCAAACGGCCAAGGGCCTGGATGCCGCCTTTATCGGCGTGCCTCTGGACATCGGCACCTCGCTGCGCGCCGGCACCCGTTTCGGGCCGCGTGAAATCCGCGCCGAATCCGTGATGATCCGCCCCTACAACATGGCCACCGGTGCCGCACCGTTCGACTCGCTGTCGGTCGCGGACATTGGCGACGTAGCGATCAACACCTTCAACCTGCTCGACGCCGTGCGCATCATCGAAGAAGCCTACGACGAGATTCTCGAGCACGACGTGATCCCCCTGACACTGGGCGGCGACCACACCATCACCCTGCCGATCCTGCGGGCGATCCACAAGAAACACGGCAAGGTCGGGCTGGTGCACATCGATGCCCACGCCGATGTGAACGACCACATGTTCGGCGAGAAAATCGCCCATGGCACCACCTTCCGCCGCGCAGTGGAAGAAGGCTTGCTGGACTGCGACCGGGTGGTGCAGATCGGCCTGCGCGCCCAGGGCTACACCGCCGAAGACTTCAACTGGAGCCGCAAACAGGGCTTCCGTGTGGTCCAGGCCGAAGAATGCTGGCACCACTCCCTCGCGCCGCTGATGGCCGAGGTGCGTGAAAAAGTCGGCGGCGGCCCGGTGTACCTGAGCTTTGACATCGACGGCATCGACCCCGCCTGGGCGCCGGGCACCGGCACCCCGGAAATCGGCGGGCTGACCACCATCCAGGCGATCGAGATCATCCGTGGCTGCCAGGGCCTCGACCTGATTGGTTGCGATCTGGTAGAAGTCTCGCCGCCCTACGACACCACCGGCAACACCTCGCTGCTGGGCGCCAACCTGCTGTACGAAATGCTCTGCGTACTGCCTGGCGTGGCGCACCGCTGATGAGCACCCGCGAGGTGCTGCAAGCCGCTGCCGAGCTGGTGGCGGCCTTCGCCCGCAATGACCGCGCCGCCTACTTCGGCGCGTTCACGGCCGACGCCAGCTTTGTGTTCTACACCCTCCCCCAGCCGCTGCTGAGTCGCGATGCCTACCAGGCGTTGTGGGACAGCTGGCGCCGGGACGAGGGTTTCGAGGTGCTCTCGTGCGTCTCGAGCAACGCCGTCGTCAGCCTGCAGGGTGACGTGGCGATTTTTATTCATGACGTGGCCACCGAGCTGCGCATGAACGGGGAGCAATTCAATAGCCAGGAACGCGAGACCATTGTCTTCAAACGGCAAGGGCTTGGCGCAGAACAACAAGAAGGCCTGTGGCTGGCCTGTCACGAACATTTGTCCGCTATGCCGGAAGGGCTGCCGCCCCCTTAGCCAATGTGATCGGAGCTGATCATGAATAATAAAAACAACGATAAAAGTATTCGAAAGATAGAAACCAACGGGGTCGAACAGATCCCGGACCACGAACGTACCGCCGGCCCCAAGGATCTGTTCCGACTGATCTTCGGCGGTGCCAATACCTTTGCCACCGCCGTGCTGGGCTCCTTTCCGGTGTTGTTCGGCTTGTCGTTCCAGGCCGGCGCCTGGGCGATTGTGCTGGGTGTGCTGGTGGGCGCGCTGATCCTGGCACCCATGGGCCTGTTCGGGCCGATCAATGGCACCAACAACGCGGTGTCATCCGGCGCGCACTTCGGTGTGCACGGGCGAATTGTCGGCTCGTTTCTCTCACTGCTGACCGCCATTGCCTTCTTCTCACTCTCGGTGTGGAGTTCGGGTGATGCGCTGGTGGGCGGTGCGAAACGTCTGGTCGGCCTGCCGGAAACTGATCTGACCCTGGGCCTGGCCTATGGCCTGTTCGCCCTGCTCGTCCTCACCGTATGCATTTACGGCTTTCGCTTCATGCTGTGGGTCAACCGCATTGCGGTATGGGCCGCGAGCCTGCTGTTTTTGCTGGGCATCTTCGCCTTCGCGCCGGCGTTCGACAGCCACTTCGCGGGCACTGTAGCCATGGGCCAGGCCGGCTTTTGGGCGGCCTTCATCGGCGCCGCGCTTGTGGCCATGAGCAACCCGATTTCCTTCGGTGCGTTCCTGGGTGACTGGTCGCGCTACATCCCGCGTGAGACGCCGAAAATGCGCATCATGCTGGCGGTGGTGCTGGCGCAAATCGCGACGTTGATCCCGTTTCTTTTCGGCCTGGCCACCGCGACCATCGTGGCGATCAAGGCACCGGACTACATTGCGACCAACAACTATGTGGGCGGTTTGCTGGCAGTGGCGCCGACTTGGTTCTTCCTGCCGGTGTGCCTGATCGCGGTGATCGGCGGCATGTCCACCGGCACCACCTCGCTGTATGGCACCGGGCTGGACATGTCCAGCGTGTTCCCGCGCCTGTTGTCGCGGGTCAAGGCCACGCTGCTGATCGGGGTGATGTCGATTGCCTTCATCTTCATCGGACGTTTCGCCGCCAACCTGGTGCAGAGCGTGTCGACCTTTGCCGTGCTGATCATCACCTGCACCACACCGTGGATGGTGATGATGATCATCGGCTTGATCGTGCGTCGCGGCTTCTACTGCCCGGATGACCTGCAAGTATTCACCCGGGGTGAAACCGGCGGGCGCTACTGGTTCAGCCATGGCTGGAACTGGCGCGGGCTGGGCGCGTGGATCCCGAGTGCGTTGGTGGGCCTGTGCTTCGTCAACCTGCCGGGGCAGTTTGTCGGGCCGCTGGGCAACCTGGCCGATGGGATTGATATCAGCCTGCCGGTGACGCTAGGGCTGGCGTCGGTGGTGTACCTGACGTTGCTGCGGGTCTTCCCGGAACCTGCGGCTGTCTACGGGCCGACGGATCCCCGCAGTACGCGCATGGATGCGCGCGTTAAACCGGCACTGCAACCCGCCGCCTGATCCTCATAAAAAAGATAATTGGAGACTCGCCGTCATGGCTTTGGATTTATTCGTCGTACTCATCTACGCCGCCGGCATGCTCGTGCTCGGTTATTACGGCATGCGCCGCGCCAAGACCCACGAAGACTACCTGGTAGCCGGGCGCAACCTCGGCCCGTCACTGTACATGGGCACCATGGCCGCCACGGTGTTGGGCGGCGCGTCCACCGTCGGCACCGTGCGACTGGGGTATGTGCACGGTATCTCGGGCTTCTGGCTGTGTGCCGCGCTGGGCATGGGCATCATTGCGCTCAACCTGTTCCTGGCCAAGCCGCTGCTGAAGCTGAAGATCTTCACCGTGACCCAGGTACTGGAAAAACGCTATAACCCCATGGCCCGCCAGGCCAGCGCCGTGATCATGCTGGCCTACGCACTGATGATCGGCGTGACCTCGATCCTGGCCATCGGCACCGTGCTGCAAGTGCTGTTCGGCCTGCCGTTCTGGATCTCGGTGTTGCTGGGCGGTGGCGTGGTGGTGGTGTACTCGACCATCGGCGGCATGTGGTCGCTGACCCTCACCGACATCGTACAATTCGTGATCAAGACCGTTGGCCTGATGTTCATCCTGCTGCCGATCTGCCTGTACCGCGTCGGCGGCTGGGACGAACTGGTGGCCAAGCTGCCGGCATCGAGCTTCAGCTTCACCGCGATCGGCTGGGACACGATCATCACCTACTTCATGATCTACTTCTTCGGCATCCTGATCGGCCAGGACATCTGGCAGCGCGTGTTCACCGCCCGTGACGAAAAAGTCGCCAAGTACGCAGGCACGTTCGCCGGTTTCTACTGCATCCTCTACGGCCTGGCCTGTGCACTGATCGGCATGGCGGCGCATGTCCTGATCCCGGACCTGGATAACGTCAACAATGCGTTTGCCGCTATCGTGAAAGCCTCGCTGCCCGACGGCATTCGTGGCCTGGTGATTGCCGCCGCCCTCGCAGCGATGATGTCCACCGCCAGCGCCGGCCTACTCGCCGCCTCCACCGTACTGACCGAAGACCTGCTGCCGCGCCTGCGTGGCGGCAAACAGTCGAGCCTGGCCATCAACCGCCTGTTCACGATGCTGACCGGCGTTGCCGTGCTGGGAATCGCACTGGTAGTGAGCGATGTGATCAGCGCCCTGACCCTGGCCTACAACCTGTTGGTGGGCGGCATGCTGATCCCGCTGATCGGCGCGATCTTCTGGAAACGCGCGACCACCTCGGGTGCGATTACGTCCATGACCCTAGGCTTTGTGACGGCACTGGTGTTCATGATCAAGGATGGCTTGGACGCGAACACACCGATCTACTACAGCCTGGCGGTAGGGCTGGTGAGTTTTGTGGTGGTGAGTTTGTTGTCGCGCCGGCCAGCGGGTGTGGCGGCCAACGCGGTTTGAGATACAACTGGATTTAGAGCGGTTTCTTCAGCGGGCGCGACGTCGGATGTCGTGCCCGTTTTTTTATCAGTACATTGCCGAACTTGCAGAAGCTTTTGCCTGGATGATTTCTTGGACTAAGCAGGCCCATAACAACCCTTGCGTAGTGCCCCCGGCATAGGTTGCCCCGGCCACAATTTGGTTGTAGGCAGACCAACAAACTATTGAAAGTCCATCTGAGGTGCCGGGCCGGGCACATTCGATAATGTGCAAGTCACCACTCTCGACCGCCCCGCGATAGGACTTTGGAAAGTGCCGGGAAACAGCGGCCAGACACGCCGCCAATATCTGCGCCTTGTACTCCAACGTCGAATCAGGTGGAACCTGCCCACCGGAGACAAGGATGTAATCCCCATCCAAGCGGCAATTCATGACGCCGATTGGTAAGTCGTACTGAAGCTTGAGCCCACGCATTTCGGCACCCTCATTACCGATAGCACGTAACTTGAAAAACCAGCCGATGATCGCGATTGCCTCTGGACCCTCTACGCCCATGGCAGTGACGACGAAGTGCTCTCTGCTCAACTCGGCAATTTGAACCGCACTCAGGTGGCCGGGGAGGAACTGAACCCCGGAACGCAGCAAAAGCGCCCCAACCTCCTCCATAAGATGGCTGAATTCCAGATCGTAGCCCGACACCTCAATAGCCCGCCCAATCCCAGGGACCCCATAACGTTCTTGGAATTGCAGTGGACTGATCTCAGCAAGTCCACCTCCCGGCTTGCCACTGGGCCATTGCCTGTTTTCGATATCGCGTTGCTCTTGGATCGCGAGCTCCACGCCATTGGCATCACTCCTATAGGCTCGTACGATCCGCGACTGCACAAATCGGCCCAGCGACGGGTTGTCGGCCAGAAGCTTTTCAAACAGTTCAATGCCCGCACGATTGCATTCAACGGCCAAATACTGATTACCAGGAGTCAGGTGGTCGTTTTGCAGCGGCTTTGCAGTCGTCTCCGTTGCTGACAGATGCCGCATATTTACAGGCTTATGACTAGCTCCATCGCTCGCCTGATTTCCTCCGTATACGGTGACCCGATAATTTGCCAGGCGGAACATCAAGGCTTGCAGCAGGCCGTTGATACCTCTGCCGATGATGGACACACGCGGTGCATCGGCATAAGCCTGTTGAGAGGGGATAATCAATGACTGGGCAAGTTTGCGCCTGACAATGCCGCGCAAGGCAGTCAAGCTGAGCTGAACCGAGACCGCATAGTCAAGGTCGCAATGACAGGCTTCGGTGGTTGCTGCCTGCGTAGTCAGCGTCGCGGGTTTGCGCCATGTGGCGACACCGCATCCGAGCGCTTGTGCGCGCATTCGAAACGCATCCAGTGTCCCAGGCCCATAGTCCAATACCAACTGGATATTTTCAGACGTTGCCAGCGCCCGCACAGCACCATCAGTGAAGATATCCGGCTTGGCGACACACACCAAGCGAGCGTGTGGGTGCAGGCTTTGAATCAGGGCTTGATCAATGCGATGGGCGGTTTCATCATTCATGGATACACATAGGGCAACAGCATAAGCCCCCTCCAACGCCTCGAACCAGTCCGTCACAAATGACACGCGGCTGTCAATATTGGCCGGTGAGCGGCCTTGTCGAGCCAACACCTTGACCCGAACATCCGGATCTCGATCCAGCAACAATTTGACAAGCTCTTTACCCACATTGCCGTATCCCAGTACACAGATATCAAGCGGTAAGGAGCCATCGGCCTGTTTCAGCCAATGCGCGATATAGGCAGCAACATGCGGTGCGTTGACCCCCGGTGTATTGAACACTCGAATATCGTTGGAGTCGCACAAGTCCAGCCGCACCTTATCCAGACTCGTGCCCCTGCGAACCAAAGAGAGGTCTCCAAAGGGATGGGAGGTACGCCACTGCTCAATGACGTCTGCATCAATGACTTGGTCCCCCACAATGAGCGTTGATGGACGCAGTAGTCCGATCTGCATGAGCAGAGTTTGCTTGGTCAATGTTTGAGGAAGAAACACTACGTTGCTGGGTGCGTCAGCCTTCCAGCCTCTTGATGCAGGTGCGATATGTAAAATGCTTTCGGTGGTGGCGATGAGTGACACGGCAACAGGCGGAACTGAAGAGAGCGACATAGCTGTGTCTCCAACATTTCTGAATGAGTGCCCCCTCGAAAAGAGGAACTCAATAAAGTTGGGGCGCTACGAAGAGGCGCTTGAGTTTCAAGCTATGCGTATTTCCAGAATTAGATAAGTCAGCCGATTCCGACTGACAGGCAGTCCCTTTCCGACGATGTTCAGGGTCAAGGATGAGTTAGACGGAAATACAGCCCTATGCGGAAGCAGGGAGCGGCGACAGCTGTCGCACAGCTCTTTTGCCTGATGCAAAAGAACTGTGGGAGCAGGCCTGCCAGCGAACGCGGCGTATCAGTCAACTTTTTCATCGGCTGACACACCGTTTTCGCGAGCAAGCCCGCTCCCACTTGGATTCTGAGGCGTTATAAAGACTGCAGTTTATCGCCGACGTGGACGACGTTGCTCGTCATCTGTACGAATCGGCACAGGCTGCAGTGGAGGCTCGATCAAGCCCAATGCAACACCCAGATCATGGAGCCAGTTTTGAATTTTCTCTTTCATGGTTGCCCCCTTTGAGGGTAATGCTGGTAGGCGCAAGATCTGTCGCCCTTTCCTACACTGATAGTAGCCCTAAGTCCTACGCATTGCTTGAACGAAACCACAACGAACTATTACTGAATTGATCCAAATCCTGACGGATCGTTCAAGCAATCGCACGTGTGTCTTGCAGGAACTCGGCCTTGCCCTCTTGCTGCAGGTCGATCCATGCGTTGAGGTTAGCGCCGAGCATACCCTTTCGCCACATCAGCCAGGTCGTCGCAGTGGCAAAAGGCCCTGTCAGCGGATGAACGGACACGCTGTCCTTGCCTGGCAGGCTGGCGAGCATGGATTCGGACATCAACGCCACCCCGGATCCGGCGATCACACACGCGAGCATGCCTTGGTAGGATTCGATCTCAATTGCCCGCCCCATGGCCACCCGCTCGTGGGAAAACCAGGTTTCCAGGCGCGTGCGGTAGGCGCAACTGCGGCGAAAGGTAAACACTGAGCGGCCCGCCACATCCTGCGGCCCGCGCACCGGCGGGTGATCGGCTTCGCAGATCAGCACCAGGCGTTCCTCGCACAGGGCCACCCCGTCCAGGGAGGCGATGGTGATGGGGCCGTCCACAAAGGCAGCATCCAGGCGACCGGTAATCAAACCTTCGAGCAACTCGCCGCTGGGCGCCGATTGCACCTGAAGGTTCACCATCGGGTAAGCCTTGTGATAACGCGCCAGCAGCTTCGGCAAATGCACCGCTGCCGTGCTGTACATGCTGCCCAGAACAAAATCACCCGCCGGCTGCCCGCCTTGCACGGCACCGTGGGCTTCGTCGTGCAGCGCCAGCAGACGGGTGCTGTAGTCCAACAACACTTTGCCCGCAGGAGAAAGCTGCAAACGCTGGCGCTCGCGCACGAACAACTCGACGCCGAGTTGTTCCTCCATTTGCTTGAGGCGCGTTGACAGGTTGGACGGCACCCGGTGCAAACGGTCAGCCGCTCGCGTGATGGAGCCCTCTTCCGCCACGGCTTGGAAGATGCGCAATTGACTGAACTCCATACCTTTCTCCAAAACAGAACAAGTTACTCACTATTATTCAATTTTACAGAAAGTCAATCGGCTTTAGCCTGAAGGTATTCGTTTACCCGCAGGAAACCAGACCATGTCCCCGTTGATTCGCTTACTTGCCAGCTTTGTCGCCTTGATGATGGCGATGGGCATTGGCCGCTTCGCCCTTACCCCACAAATGCCCCATCTGCTCAGTGAAGGGCAGATCGATCTCACGGGCGCCGGCCTGATTGCCGCCGCCAATTACCTGGGCTACTTCGTCGGGGCGGTGGATTCGATCTTTGCGCGCAGTCATCACCATGTGCGTGGACGCTTGTATGGCGGGTTGTGGCTGTGTGTGCTGCTGACCCTGGCGTCGTACTGGGCCCATGGGTTCTGGCCGCATCTGTTGTTGCGCTTCGGCACCGGGGTCGCGAGTGCCTGGGCACTGGTGATGATTACCAGCCTGAGCCAACCATTGGCGATTGCCGCCGGGCGTCCGCGTCTGGGCGCACTGGTATTCGCCGGGCCCGGACTGGGGATTCTGCTGACCGGATTACTGGCGCTCGGCGCCAACCTGCTGGGGCAAAACTCGGCCACCCTGTGGTTGGTGTACGGCGTGGTGGCGCTGGTGATGTTGCTGGCGATTCTGCCGTTCCTGCCCAAGCCGTCTGCCGCCGCGAGCCCCGTAGCCGGCCACTCCGACGCGGGCAGCAATGGCAACATTGCGCATTTGTGCTGGATCTACGTGTTGTACGGCCTTGGCTATATCATCCCGGCGACGTTCCTGTCGCAGATGGCCAGCGCGCAATTCAAGGGCGCCTGGCAGGCCGACCTGTTCTGGCCGTGTTTTGGCCTGGCAGCGGCGATAGGTGTGGTGGTGGCAACCCTGCGTCGCAAGGATCCAGACACCACTCGCCGGTGGCTGATGACCACCCTGTGGCTGCAAGCAGCCGGGGTGTTTGCCTGCCTGCTGGGCAATGGTTGGGGCCTGGCACTCGGGGTATTGCTGTGTGGCGGGCCGTTCCTGGCGTGCATGCAGTTGGTGATGGCACGCCTGCGGGACGTCGCCCCCCATGGCTACCAACGCAGCACCGGGCTACTGACCGCCAGCTTCGCCATCGGCCAGTTAAGTGGCCCGTTGCTGGCGTCGGTCAGCAGCCACCTGAGCGGCGGCCTGCAACCCGCGCTGGTCGTCGCCGGCGCGGGCTTATTGGTGGCAGGCTCGGTGTTGGTCAGCCGGCAACCATCGGCGCAGGCACACGCACCTGTTCACGCCGTGCCAGCACCAGGAAAAACAGCCCACCCAGGAAGCACCCGGTAAACCAGGCGAAGTTGGCCATGCCCTGCAGCGCCGGGGTGAAGGTGATCGCGACGCCCACCAGCGTCGCGGGTACCAGGGCCTTGACCGCCGTCCAGTTCACGCCGCCGTCGAAGTAGTAACGCCCGCTGGGGCTGTCGTCAAACAGTGCATCCACATCAATCTTCTGTTTTTTGATCAAGTAGAAATCCACCAGTAGGATCCCGAACAGCGGCCCGATGAAAGCTGCGAGGATATCCAGGGTGTAGTGGATCATCAGCGGGTTGTTGAACAGGTTCCACGGGGTGATGAAGACCGACGCCACGGCAGCGATCATCCCGCCCGCGCGCCAGCTGATTTTGCTCGGGGCAACGTTGGCGAAGTCAAACGCCGGCGAAACGAAGTTGGCGACAATATTGATGCCGATGGTTGCCGTGACAAAGGCAAACGCGCCCAGCAATACGGCCATGCTGTTATCGATGCGCGAAACCGTCGCGATCGGGTCATGCAGCATTTCACCGAACACCGGCAAGGTGCCCGAGACAATCACCACCGTCACCAGGGAAAACGCCAGGAAATTCACCGGCAGCCCCCAGAAATTACCGCGTCGCACATCCTGCATGCTGCGGCAGTAGCGGCTGAAGTCGCCGAAATTCAGGGTCGGTCCGGAGAAATACGACACCACCAACGCCGTGGCCACAATTACCTGGCCAAATGCTTGCCAGCCCGACAGCGACTTCTCCGCTAGGGTGAAGCTGATGTTTGACCAACCGGCCTTCCACACGATCCAGCCCGCCAGGGCGAACATCACCGCATACACCACCGGTCCCGCCCAATCGATAAAACGGCGGATGGACTCCATGCCCGCCCAGAACACTGCCGCTTGCAGCACCCACAGGCTGAGGAAACCCAACCAGCCAAGGTAGGACAGGCCTGCAAAATGTGGCTCTGCATACACCGCCATCTGTGGGAAGAAACGCAGCACCACGATGATCAACGCACTCGAGGCCAAGTACGTTTGAATCCCGTACCAGGCCACCGCGATCAAACCGCGAATCACCGCCGGAATATTCGCACCGAACACCCCAAACGCCAGCCGGCAAATCACAGGATAAGGCACCGCTGCCTGCTGGCTGGGCTTGGCCACCAGGTTGGCGATCAACTGCACGATGCAGATACCCACGAGCAAGGCGATCAACACCTGCCAGCTGGCCAGCCCGAGGGCAAACAGGCTGGCGGCAAACACATAGCCGCCAACGCTGTGAACATCACTCATCCAGAAAGCAAAGATGTTGTACCAGTTCCACTTTTGCGGCAGTGGACCCAGGTCCTGGTTATACAGGCGCGGGCTGTAGCCTTTGGGCAATTGTTCTGACATCGCTGGGCTCCTCGATATACCGGCCTGCGCTACCGTCGCAGGGTGCATACGGGAGGCGGCATGGTTTGTATACGAGATAGTCAGCAGAATGCGTGCCAATTGAGCGCAATCCCTCTGGCACGTCGCTCCAAAGGGTTGGATACAGGGTTATAGGGTGGGGCTACGCTCAGCAACGGTGCATGTACATCCTGTACACAATCAGCGGTGCACTCGTTGTGCACACAGGTAGCCCACCGTGCAGCACGCAGCGGTCAGGAACGTGCCCCAGGCCATGTCCATGACCGCAAGCTGGGCCGACCAGCCTTGCAGCGTGGCCCAGTTGCTCAGGTCGTACGTGCCGTAGGCGACCAGGCCGAGCAACGCACCCATTCGGGCCGCACGCTGCCAGCTGGCGCTGGGCAATACCACGAACACCACACAACCGATGACATAGAGGAGATAGAACAACACCGCCGGCAACAGCCGTGGTTGATCGAGCATCAACGGGCCGAGCAGCGATTTATAGGTGGGGCCCATCAAGACGCCGAGCCAGAGGCCGTCGAGGAGCAGAAACGCGAGCAAGGTACCGAGGAAGGCGAACAAGGATTTTTTCGACATGGGTGCAGCCCTTTTATAGGAGCGAGGGGGACGCCTAGCTCCTACAGAAGAGCAAATCGCACTCAGCTTAGTTCAATGCGATCCGCATGAATCACGATCTGGCCTTGCTTATACAGCGCACCGATGGCTTTCTTGAAGTTGCCCTTGCTCACGCCGAACAAGTTACTGATCACCGCCGGATCGCTTTTATCGCTGACCGGCAAGGTGCCGTTGTTTTCGCGCAACTTGGCGAGGATCTTCGAGTTCAGGCTGGAGGCTGCTTCCTGCCCAACCGGTTGCAGGCTCAGGCTGATGTTGCCGTCGGCACGGATCTCTTTGATAAAGCCTTTTTCTTCCTTGCCCGGGCGCAGGAACTTGAACACTTCGTTCTTGTGGATCAGGCCCCAGTGCTTGTTGTTGATGATCGCCTTGAAGCCCATGTCAGTGGCTTCGGCCACCAACAGGTCGACTTCCTGGCCCACCTGGTAGTTGGCGGGGGTCTTGTCCAGGTAGCGATCCAGGCGTGCGGTGGCGGTGATGCGCTTGGTGTGCTTGTCGAGGTAGACGTGCACCACACAGTATTCACCGGCGCTCAACTGGCGTTTTTCTTCCGAATACGGCAGCAGCAAGTCCTTGGGCAAACCCCAGTCGAGAAACACGCCAATACTGTTGACTTCGACCACTTTCAAACTGGCGAATTCACCCACTTGAACTTTGGGCTTCTCAGTGGTGGCGATAAGTTTGTCATCGCTGTCCAGATAAATGAAAACGTTAAGCCAGTCTTCATCTTCACTGGGAATATCTTTGGGGATATACCGATTAGGCAAGAGGATTTCACCGTCTTGCGCACCGTCTAGGTACAAACCAAAGTTAGTGTGTTTAACCACTTGCAAGCTGTTGTAGCGCCCGACTAAAGCCATGTTCAATACCCTCATTACGTGGGCGGCATTCTACCCGAGTTGCGCCTGCCACGCGCGCGCGCCTGAAAAATCGCGGCCTGGCGTGGCTTTCCAATGGCACTGCCCCGCTCGTCCGATCACTGGGCTGAATTTTCCGGCGCTGCCAACCGCCCTCCCTGCCTGTCGTTTCGAGTTAAAACAGCAAGTTAGAGGCTTATTTCAAAAATAAACTTTGGCTATTTTCGACCCCGCAACTTATTACCGGGGGATATTTACCAAGCAATTGTCAAGTATTTCCTGTACGATGCCTGGCCAAGTTAATTTTCTACAGGTTAGTGGCCGCCATGCGCGTAAAAGCATCCAACAGCAAAGCAAAGCCAGCTCCCGCCGTTGAAACCAGCGAGTCGATCAACAGCCAGATTGCGGCATTCCTCAAGTCCGGCGGCGAAATCCAGCAAATTGCCAAGGGCGTCAGTGGCCAGACATTCGGCCCGTCCAAGCAGATCAGCCTGGGTAAAAAGTAATACTGCGCAACACCCCTGGTCCCTAAGCGTCTTGCCTTCAAGGCGCTAGGACTAGAGCCCGAAATACCCTCGCCAGCCATCCCACAACCACGCTAATCGACGAACGGGCCTCATCTCCTGGCATTCGCCGGTATGCTTGCACACGTCTAGCACGGGCATCTGCCCGATTTTCCCCGTCACTGCTCCTCGCTTTTCATGGAGTGAAGCATGTTCAAATCCTGCATGTTCCTGATCGGTGCCCTGGTGGCCAGCCCACTCGCCGAAGCGCAGATTTTCCAGCGCGAATTGGGCGACTTCGACCTGAAATTGGGCACGACCCCCAGTCGCAGCATGGCCCAGGGTCTGGTCAAGCCAACCTCTCCGGGCAGCGACTCGTTCCACGGGGGTCTGGACTTGAGCCACGACAGCGGCCTGTACTTCGGCCAATTCTCACCGAACATGGGCTTGTCCTCGTCCAGCAATCTCGAAGTCGACTCCTACATGGGCTTCAAACACCCCTTCGACCAGACCCTGGGCTACGAAGTGGGCCTGATCCACTACAGCTACCCCAAGCTCAGCCCTCTGGACAGCCAGGAGTTCTACGGCGGCCTGAACCTGTTGGGCAATCGCTTCGGCGCGTCCTTCAGCAATGATCCGGATCGCCAGGACAGCACCCTGTTTGCCGACCTGGGCGGCACTCAGCCTTTTGGCATCGGTGTCAGCATGAAATACACCACTCATCAGCTGGGCACCCCGGTCTCGGTGGAAGGCGGCTCCATTCGCACCTTCAGCGACTGGTCGGTGCAATTCTCCCGAGAGTGGAAGGGCGTTGATCTGGATCTTATCTACAGCGACTCGAGCCTCAGCGGCGGGGATTGCTCAGCCTATTCCGGACACAATTCGCAATGCGATGGCCTGTTGACGCTGAAGGCGGTGCGGTCGTTTTATTAATGGGCTGAACTGTCGCACCCGGCACAGGTTCACATGCAATAACCCACATTGTGAAGGACCCGCCCATGCTGCGTCGGCTCAAACTACTGGTGGTATTACTGACCCTGAGCCTGGTGCTCGCTGGCTGTAATCGCGTAGGCCTGGCCTATCGCAACCTGGACGTGATCATTCCCTGGACCCTCAATGACTACCTGGACATGAACGCCGGGCAGAAGAGCTGGTTCAACGACAAACTCAAGGAGCACTTGGCCTGGCACTGCACCACGCAATTGCCGGGCTACCTGGATTGGCTGGACCGACTGCAACAGATGGTCGACGACAATCAGGTCACCGACGCCGCCTTGCAGACCCGCACCGCCGAAGCCAAAACGGCCATCGCCGAAGTCGCCCGCGAAATTACGCCGTCGGCCATCGAATTGTTGCAGGGGCTGGACGATCAGCAGGTCAAGGAAATGAATGAAGCCCTGGCCAAGGACCTGCGCAAACGCCAGGACGACTACCTCAAGCCACCACTGGCCAAACAGATCCAGGAACGCGCCGAGCGCATGAATAAGCGCCTGGATGCATGGATGGGTCCCCTGAGCGACAGCCAGAAAAACCGCGTGACGGCCTGGTCCATCAGCCTGGGTGAGCAAAACCAGCAATGGATCGGCAACCGCGCCCATTGGCAGGCGCAATTTATCGACGCCGTAAAACAACGCAAGAGCGCCGACTTCCCGCAGAAAATGCAGCAATTGCTGGTAGACCGGGAAAGTCTATGGACGCCTGAGTACCGCCTCGCCTATGCACAGACCGAAGCCGCAGCGCGCAGCCTGATCGTGGACCTTATGGCGGAAAGTACTGTGCAACAGCGCCTGAAACTGACGCAGAAAATCGACGGTGTACGCAGCGACTTCAAGGCACTTAAATGCCTCAAGGCCGCCGCACTGTAACGCATTGGATCAGGCAATCTGAGCCTTGGAAGACACCTCGGCAAAGGTCGCCGGATCCAGCGCATCCGCCTGCTCATCGAGCACCTGGCGCGGGTGATCATTGCCCGGAATCGAGCTGTCGATCAGCGCCAGCAACTGCGCACCCAGCGGCGTCAGGATGAAATTCTCGCCATTACCGCCCTCTTCCTCGGGGCGCGATTCAATAAAACCACGCTTGAACAACAGCGCTTCATAATCTGCCGCCGTCTTCTTGAGTGCGTCCAGGTTGCCGGTGGACTCGCCCGCCGTGGCCTTCTCGGCCGCTTCCTGCTCGGCGTATTTGCGCGGGGCGAAGCTGCCCTCGCCGTTCTGCACTTCATGCAGCAGACGTTCGATCAGATCCCAGTTGTAAGTCGTCATCCTGATTCCTCCTGCAGGCTGGTGGAAAGTAGCCCGTCAAGGTTGTGACAGGCCGCGTCAGTAGCCGTTCAGCCTAATAGACAGACGTCATTTCTCTGAACTTTCCAGACGTTCGCGGCCTCAACAGCACATAACCGCCAAGGAGGTCTACCATGAAAACCCTGATGAACCTGGCCATCGCCGCCGCGTTGTTGAGCGCGCTGCCCGCTTGGGCCTGCACGCCCGACGAGGCCACAACCAAGCGCGAGCAATTGGCCCAGGAAGTGGCCAAGCTGACTGAACAGAACCCGAACAAGGCCAAGGAGATGAACAAAGAGCTCCAGAAGATGGACCTGGATACGGAAAGCGCTGAGTTCCCCGACAAATGTCAGCTCATCGACGCCCGCCTCAAGGAACTCAAGGAAGCCGCGGCCAAAACTCAAAACTGATGGCAAAAAAAACCGGACAATCGTCCGGTTTTTTTACATCACCCGAGCCTTATTCCGCAGCAGGTGCTTCTGGCTTGCGGCGCTTGAGTGGTGCCATGCCATCCTTGCTGACGAGCGACAGGTTGTCAGTCTTCGGGCGGTTGGCGATCTTGCGCTTGGTCGGCGACTTGGCACCGGTCTTCTTCTTGTCGCCCTTGGCGTCAGTCTTTTTCTTCTTCACGCCAACGGCTTTGCCCGACGCCTTGACCTTCTTTGGCCCGGTGTAGGTGCCTTTGACTTCCTTGATGGTGCGACGCTCGAACGACTGCTTGAGGTAGCGCTCGATGCTCGACATCAGGTTCCAGTCACCGTGGCAGATCAGCGAGATGGCCAGGCCATCGTTGCCGGCACGCCCGGTACGACCGATACGGTGCACGTATTCGTCACCGCTGCGGGGCATGTCGAAGTTGATCACCAGGTCCAGGCCGTCCACGTCCAGGCCGCGCGCGGCAACGTCGGTGGCAACGAGGATCTTCACACCGCCCGCCTTGAGGCGGTCGATGGCCAGCTTGCGGTCCTTCTGGTCTTTCTCGCCGTGCAGCACGAACGCCTTGTATTCCTGGGCTACCAGACGGCCGTAGATGCGATCAGCGGCGGCGCGGGTGTTGGTGAACACGATGGCCTTCTGATAGGTCTCGTTGGCCAGCAGCCAGTTGAGGATCTGCTCTTTGTGCACATTGTGGTCAGCGGTGACGATCTGCTGGCGCGTGGTCGCGTTCAGGTCGCTGACGTTGTTGACCTGCAGGTGCTCAGGGTTGTTCAGTACCTTGGCGACCATGTCGCGCAGGGTCGAACCACCGGTGGTGGCGGAGAACAGCATGGTCTGCTGGCGGTTGACGCACTCGCCGACCAGGCGCTGCACGTCGTCGGCAAAGCCCATGTCGAGCATGCGGTCGGCTTCGTCCAGCACCAGCACTTCGACTTCCTTGAGGTCGAGGTTGCCAGCGTTGAGTTGCTCGATCATGCGACCCGGCGTGCCGATCAGGATGTCCGGGACCTTGCGCAGCATGGCGGCCTGGACCTTGAAGTCTTCACCGCCGGTGATGATGCCGGACTTGATGAAGGTGAACTGCGAGAAGCGCTCGACTTCCTTCAGGGTCTGCTGGGCCAGCTCGCGGGTCGGCAGCAGGATCAGGGTCTTGATGCTGACGCGAACCTTGGCCGGGCCGATCAGGCGGTTCAGCACAGGCAGGACGAAAGCAGCGGTCTTGCCGCTACCGGTTTGAGCCGTCACCCGCAGGTCACGCCCTTCGAGCGCGAGCGGGATGGCCGCTGCTTGCACAGGCGTAGGCTCGACAAATTTAAGCTCGGCCACGGCTTTGAGCAGGCGTTCGTGCAGGGCGAATTGGGAAAACACGGGTGCTACCTCGAAGAAATACAAAAAATCAGCTGCATAGGGTACCGGTTTCGGGCGTCCAAACCGAGTTTCTTTACGCGAACGGTGCTATTGAACCGCTTTTTTGTCAGGACATTTGTCCATGACGTCAACTTTGATGCACTTAAATGCTCTAATCGCCCCGTCTTGTCCCACAGAAGAATCGGTTTCACCCATGGATATCAAACAGCTCTGGCTCAACGCCCAGGACCTCTGGGGCGCCCTCGATGAACACCCGCTGCTGCATGCCAGCCTCGGCTTGCTGGTGTTGCTGGTGGTTGCCCTGTTGCTCGGGCGCGTGGCGCGCTACCTCATCCTCCACGCCGTCAAACTGCTCGGCCGGCAACCGGCGCTGCACTGGCTCAATGACCTGCGGCACAACAAAGTCTTCCATCGCCTGGCGCAGATGACGCCATCCCTGGTGATCCAGTTCGGCTTGTACCTGGTGCCGGACCTGAGCAAGACCGCCATCCTGTTCATCGGCAACGTGGCCCTTGCGCTGACCATTCTGTTCCTGGTGCTGGCCATGAGCGCCCTGCTCAGCGCCCTGCTCGACATCTACGCCCGTACCGAACATGCCCGCACCCGCTCGATCAAGGGCTACGTGCAGTTGGCGAAGATGGTGCTGTTCGTGTTTGGCGCGATCATCATCGTCGCCACCCTGATCGATCGCTCGCCCCTGTTGCTGCTGTCAGGCCTGGGTGCGATGTCGGCGGTGATCCTGTTGGTGTACAAGGACACCCTGCTGTCGTTCGTCGCCAGCGTGCAGTTGACCAGCAACGACATGTTGCGGGTCGGCGACTGGATCGAAATGCCCCAGGTCGGCGCCGACGGTGACGTGGTGGACATCACGCTGCACACGGTCAAGGTGCAGAACTTCGACAAGACCATTGTCTCCATCCCCACCTGGCGGCTGATGTCCGAGTCGTTCAAGAACTGGCGCGGCATGCAGGCCTCCGGCGGGCGCCGCATCAAGCGCAGCCTCTACATCGACGCCAGCGGTGTGCGCTTCCTGCGCGACGACGAAGAACTGCGCATGACCCAGGTGCACCTGCTCACCGACTACATCGGGCGCAAGCAGGCCGAGCTTAAAGCCTGGAATGAAGCCCAGGGCCACAGCGCACAGTTGTCGGCCAACCGCCGCCGCATGACCAACCTTGGCACCTTCCGCGCCTATGCCCTGGCTTATCTGAAAAGCCACCCGGACATCCAGCCAAACATGACCTGCATGGTGCGCCAGATGCAGACCACCGCCCAGGGCGTGCCGCTGGAGATCTACTGCTTTACCCGTACCACGGCGTGGGCGGATTACGAGCGGATCCAGGGGGATATTTTTGATTATCTGCTGGCGGTATTGCCGGAGTTTGGCTTGAGCTTGTATCAGCAGCCAAGTGGCAATGATTTAAGGGCTGGGATGCTACCGGCCTTGCTCGGCGCCAGTCATTTGCCGACGCAGGAAAACAAATCTGCCTGACACCAGTCCCCCTGTGGGAGTGGGCTTGTGTGGGAGCGGGCTTGCTCGCGAAAGCGGTGTTTCAGCTAGTCAATCTGGTACTGATACACCGCATTCGCGAGCAAGACCGCTCCCACAGATGGTTCAGCGCAGGATCGGCTGTTTGCGCACACCCAATCGACTGATCCACACCGCCCCCACAATCACCAACCCACCCAAGGCCAAACGGCCCAGCGGTTCATGCTGGTTCCAGATCAGCAAGTTGAGCAGCAAGCCCACCGGCACATGCAGGTTGTTCATCACCGCCAGGGTGCCGCCCTGGACCAGGCAGGCGCCCTTGTTCCACCAGTACATGCCCAGCGCCGTACTGACGAGCCCGAGGAACACCAGCACGCCCCATTGCAGCGGCGCGTCGGGCAAGTAGTTGGCTTTGCCGAACAGCAGGAACGCCGGCAACACCACCAACAACGCGCCCACATAGAAGTAACCAAAGCGCCGGTAGTGCGGCAGGTCACTGGGGTAGCGCGCCACCAGGTGCTTGTACATCACCTGCCCGGCGGCATAGGTGAAGTTGGCCAGTTGCAGCAGCAGGAAGCCCCCAAGGAAGTGCGGGGTGATCTGGTCAAAGCGGATCACCGCCGCGCCCGCCACCGCCACCAGCGCGGCGATCAGCGCCCAGGGGTTGAAGCGACGGTTGAGGGCATCTTCGATCAAGGTCACGTGCAGTGGCGTGAGGATGGTGAACAGCAGCACCTCCGGCACCGTGAGCACACGAAAGCTCAGGTACAGGCACACGTAGGTCACGCCAAACTGCAACGCGCCGATCACCAGCATGCCGCGCATGAAGGCCGGCTCCACCGAGCGCCAGCGGGTCAACGGAATGAAGACCAGCCCGGCGAGCAACACGCGCACCAGCACGGCGAAGTAGCTGTCGACGTGACCGGCGAGGTATTCGCCGATCAAGCTGAAGGAAAATGCCTGAATCAGGGTGACAACCAGTAAGTAGCCCATGCGCGCCTCGTTTTGAATGGGCGGGACATTAAAGGTTTTCGGCGGTTGAAGAAACTCGGGGCAAAAAAAACCCGACCTCGCTAAAGCGTCAGTCGGGCAGGAGCACTCAGGAGCAAAAGTGCAAAGGGAGGTCTGTTACGCGTACTTGAAGGGTTTGCGTGGGGCTAGATAAACATCGCGGGATTATCTGGCGATTAAAGGATCAGGCAACCTGTGCCAGCAACGCCTTGGCGTGGTTGATGCCCTTTTCCTGGAAGTCTGCGCTCAGGTTCACCCCTTCGGCGTGAATGAAAGTGACGTCATGAATGCCGATAAAGGCCATGACCTGACGCAGGTACGGTTCCTGGTGATCGGAGCTCGCTCCGGTATGGATACCGCCGCGCGCAGTGAGCACGATAGCGCGCTTACCGGTGAGCAAACCTTGTGGCCCGGTGGCGGTGTACTTGAAGGTCACACCGGCCCGCAACACGTGGTCCAGCCAGGCTTTGAGGGTGCTTGGGATGGCGAAGTTGTACATCGGCGCGGCCATTACCAGTACGTCGGCGGCCAGCAGTTCGTGGGTCAATTCGTCGGAGCGATCCAGGGAGACTTGCTCCTGTTCATTGCGCTGATCCGCAGGCTTCATCCAACCGCCCAGCAAGTTGGCGTCCAGGTGCGGGACCGGGTTGAGGGCGACGTCACGCACGGTGATCTGATCGGCTGGATGGGTGGCCTGCCATTGACTGATGAACTGCTGGGTCAGTTCGCGGGAAATCGAATCCTGCTGGCGGGCACTGCTTTCGATGATCAGAACATTGGACATGGCTATGTAGGCTCCATCTGTAATTGCTGTAAGTCGATGGAGTGAAGAGTAGACAGAGCCAATTCGATAAAAAAGCGCAAAAAACTGCTATAACCGATCTATAAATTTGTTTATAAGCGGAGCATGCTCCGCTGTCGGTTACTTCGGCGTGCAGGCCAGGGCGATCCGCATCTTGATAATCGCGCGGTTGAACTTGACCGTGGTGTTCGTGCTTTTGCCTGCAGGCACCGTGACCGTTCTGCGACGCGGCGATTCCGGACCGTTGGTGAAGGTTACCGAGCAGACGGCATCCTGGGTGCCGTAGTTATTCAGTTGGATCGAACTGATATCGCCGTCCACGTCGGAGGCGGTGTAATCGATGCTGACACCGTCGATCTTTTTGGTCACGTCGATGGGGTAGGCAAACGCGCTCATCGGCAGCAGCGCCAGCAACACACAACAGAATTTTCTCATTCGACAGTCTCCAATAAGGACTGTCAGCTTAGGACAAGAGGAACCCATCTTGAAAGCGCCCCGCGTTACCCTCGATCAATGGCGCACGCTGCAAGCCGTGGTCGACCATGGCGGCTTCGCCCAGGCGGCTGAAGCGCTGCACCGTTCACAGTCCTCGGTGAGCTACACCGTGGCCCGCATGCAAGACCAGCTCGGCGTGCCGCTGTTACGCATCGATGGGCGCAAGGCAGTGCTCACCGACGCCGGTGAAGTGCTGTTGCGCCGCTCCCGGCAACTGGTGAAAAACGCCAGCCAGCTGGAAGACCTCGCCCACCATATGGAACAGGGCTGGGAAGCCGAGGTGCGCCTGGTGGTGGACGCGGCCTACCCGAATGCGCGCCTGGTGCGGGCGCTTACCGCGTTCATGCCGCAAAGTCGCGGTTGCCGCGTACGCCTGCGTGAAGAGGTGTTGTCCGGCGTCGAGGAACTGTTGCTCGATGGCATGGCTGACCTGGCCATCAGCGGCTTTATCATCCCCGGCTACCTGGGTACGGAAATGAGCGATGTGGAATTCGTCGCCGTGGCCCATCCCGACCACGCGCTGCATCGTCTTAACCGCGAACTGAGCTTCCAGGACCTGGAAAGCCAGATGCAGGTGGTGATTCGCGATTCCGGCCGCCAGCAACCGCGGGATGTGGGCTGGCTCGGCGCCGAGCAGCGCTGGACTGTCGGCAGTCTCGCCACCGCCGCCACGTTCGTCAGCAGCGGCCTGGGCTTTGCCTGGTTGCCCCGCCACCTGATCGAACGCGAACTCAGGGAGGGCCTGCTCAAACAGCTCCCGCTGGAAAAAGGCGGAAGCCGTAACCCTACGTTTTACCTGTACTCGAACAAAGACAAGCCGCTGGGCCCGGCGACGCAGATCCTCGTGGAACTGCTGCGCACCTTTGACACCGCCCCGTTGGACGCGCCTTTCGCCGCCCCCCAGCAAGCCTGAAACGGAGTTCATGCATGGCCTGGTTCGACCATGAAGGATGCAGCCTGCACTACGAGGAATACGGCCACGGCACGCCGCTGGTCCTGATCCACGGCCTGGGCTCCAGTTGCCAGGACTGGGAGCTGCAGGTGCCCGTGCTGGCAAGGCATTACCGCCTGATCGTAGTGGACGTGCGTGGCCATGGCCGCTCGGACAAACCGCGCGAACGCTACAGCATCCAGGGCTTCACCTTTGATCTGCTCGCGCTGTTCGACCACCTGGCCCTGCCACCCGCCCACGTGGTGGGTTTGTCCATGGGCGGCATGATCGCCTTCCAGCTGGCGGTGGATGAACCCGCGCTCGTCAAGAGCCTGTGCATCGTCAACAGCGCCCCGCAGGTGAAAGTGCGCAGTGCCGATGATTACTGGCAATGGGCCAAACGCTGGAGCCTCGCACGCGCGCTCAGCTTGAACACCATCGGTAAGGCCTTGGGCGACCGCTTGTTCCCCAAGCCACACCAGGCCGACCTGCGCCGCAAGATGGCCGAACGCTGGGCAAAGAACGACAAACGTGCTTATCTCGCCAGCTTCGATGCGATTGTGGGCTGGGGCGTGCAGGAACGACTTTCCAGGATCACCTGTCCAACCCTGGTCATCAGCGCCGACCACGACTACACCCCCGTGGCGCAAAAAGAAAACTATGTAAAACTGCTCCCCGATGCGCGACTGGTGGTGATCGAAGATTCCCGCCATGCCACGCCCTTGGACCAACCCGAAGTCTTTAACGCAACCCTGCTCGAATTTCTAAAGACAGTCGAAACCACTACCCAGGATCACTGACCCATGCTGAAAAAAATCGCCTTCTTTGCCGGTTCTGTTTTGTTCGCTGCCAACCTGATGGCGGCTGAACCCGCCAAGGCGCCTCACGTCCTGATCACGACTACCAACGGCGACATCGAGATCGAACTGGACCCGGTCAAGGCGCCGATCAGCACCAAGAACTTCCTGGCCTATGTCGACAGCGGCTTCTACACCAATACGATTTTCCACCGCGTCATCCCAGGCTTCATGATCCAGGGCGGCGGCTTCACCCAGGCGATGACCCAAAAGCCGACCAAGGACCCGATCAAGAACGAAGCCAGCAACGGTCTGCATAACGTACGTGGCACCTTGTCCATGGCGCGTACCAACGACCCGAATTCGGCCACCAGCCAATTCTTCATCAACGTCGCCGACAATGCCTTCCTCGACCCGGGCCGCGATGCCGGTTACGCCGTGTTCGCCAAGGTGGTCAAGGGCATGGACGTGGTGGATGTGATCGTCAATTCGCAGACCACTACCAAGCAGGGCATGCAGAACGTGCCAATCGATCCTGTGTACATCAAGTCGGCCAAGCGCATCGATTGAGGTAGCAGGTAGTTCCGCGCGCAGCCCACAAGGCCGCGCGCGCATTTGAAAGGAGAGCCCGCCCCGCGGGTGTCATACCTAATGCTCTATCGTCGTTTTGAACAACTGATCGATATTTTCCGCGACGCCCCCAGCGCCGCCCCGCCCGATAAAGTCCTGCCCTTCTACCTCTACTACCTGCGCCAGGTGTGGCCGCATTTTGCTGCCTTGCTGGTGGTCGGCCTGATCGGTGCACTCATTGAAGTGGCGCTGTTCAGCTACCTGAGCCGCATCATCGACCTGGCCCAGGGCACGCCGCCCGCGAATTTCTTCCAGTTGCACAGCACCGAGCTGATCTGGATGGCCGTGGTCGCCCTGCTGTTGCGCCCGATCTTCGGCGCCCTGCATGACCTGCTGGTGCATCAGACCATCAGCCCCGGCATGACCAGCCTGATCCGTTGGCAGAACCACAGCTACGTGCTCAAGCAGAGCCTGAATTTCTTCCAGAATGACTTCGCCGGGCGTATCGCCCAGCGCATCATGCAAACCGGCAACTCTCTGCGCGACTCGGCGGTGGCCGCAGTGGATGCAATCTGGCACGTGGCGATCTACGCCATCAGTTCCCTGGTGCTGTTTGCCGAGGCCGACTGGCGCCTGATGATCCCGCTGGTGACCTGGATCATCAGCTACAGCCTGGCACTGCGCTATTTCGTGCCACGGGTGAAGGAGCGCTCGGTGATCTCTTCCGAGGCACGCTCCAAGCTGATGGGCCGTATCGTCGACGGCTACACCAACATCACCACCTTGAAGCTGTTCGCCCATACCCAGTACGAGCAGGAATACGCCAAGGAAGCGATTATCGAGCAGACCGAAAAAACCCAGCTGGCCAGCCGTGTGGTCACCAGCATGGACATCGTGATCACCACCATGAACGGCCTGCTGATCGTCACCACCACCGGCCTGGCCCTGTGGCTATGGACGCAGTCGCTGATCTCGGTGGGTGCGATTGCCCTGGCCACCGGCCTGGTGATCCGTATCGTCAACATGTCCGGCTGGATCATGTGGGTGGTCAACGGTATTTTCGAAAACATCGGCCAGGTGCAGGACGGCCTGAAAACCATCGCCCAGCCGCTGGCGGTGATCGACCGCGACAATGCCCCGCGCCTGAGCGTGCCCCACGGTGAAGTACGCTTCGAGCAGGTGGATTTCCACTATGGCAAGAAGAGCGGGATCATTGGCGGCCTGAACCTTGAGATCAAGGCCGGTGAGAAGATCGGCCTGATCGGTCCGTCCGGTGCGGGCAAGTCGACCCTGGTCAACCTGCTGCTGCGACTCTATGACCTGCAAGGCGGGCGCATCCTGATCGACGGCCAGAACATCGCCGAGGTCGTCCAGGAAACCCTGCGCGAACAGATCGGCATGATCACCCAGGACACGTCCCTGCTGCACCGCTCGATCCGCGACAACCTGCTGTACGGCAAGCCCGACGCCACTGACGCAGAGCTTTGGGCCGCGGTGCACAAGGCGCGTGCCGATGAGTTCATCCCATTGCTGTCGGACGCTGAAGGCCGCACCGGGCTGGACGCACACGTGGGTGAGCGCGGGGTGAAACTCTCAGGCGGGCAGCGTCAACGTATCGCCATCGCCCGCGTGCTGCTCAAGGACGCGCCGATCCTGATCATGGACGAAGCCACCTCCGCGCTGGACTCGGAAGTGGAAGCGGCGATCCAGGAAAGCCTGGAAACCCTGATGCAGGGCAAGACGGTGATCGCGATTGCGCACCGGTTGTCGACCATTGCGCGGATGGACCGCTTGGTGGTGCTGGAGAAAGGTCAGATTGCCGAGAGCGGCAGCCACGCCGAGTTGCTGGCCCATGGCGGGCTGTACGCGCGGTTGTGGCAGCATCAGACCGGAGGCTTTGTCGGCATCGATTGAAACAATACCGCTGCTACAGGTTAAAACGGCGCCAGCCCTCTATTTCAAAGGGCTGGCGCTTTTTTTTGCGCCTGGATTTGTGCCACAACCCTGCTGTAATCAGTGCAGTGCCCAGACGGGCGCTGAAGTAAATCTGCAGGGAGCATCACTGATTTACTGATTGGGTAGAGCGATCTATCAAGGACGGGTTGCATGTCTTTGTTCAAGCGTTCAATCACAGAGGGTTTAGGTACGTTTTGGCTGGTGTTGGGCGGGTGCGGGAGTGCGGTGTTGGCCGCAGCGTTTCCCGCAGTCGGGATCGGGTTGCTGGGCGTGGCCCTGGCGTTCGGGCTCACGGTGCTGACCATGGCGTTCGCCATCGGGCATATCAGCGGATGTCACCTCAACCCGGCGGTATCGGTGGGGCTGGTGGTGGGCGGAAGGTTTCCGGCCCGGGAGTTACCGGCGTACATCGTGGCGCAGGTGATCGGTGGCACCGTGGCCGCTGCGCTGTTGTATTTCATTGCCAGCGGCAAACCGGGGTTCGAACTGGCGTCGGGCCTTGCGTCCAACGGCTATGGCGAGCATTCCCCCGGCGGTTATTCAATGGCGGCGGGGTTTGTGAGTGAGTTGGTAATGACCGCCATGTTCGTGGTGATCATCCTCGGCGCCACCGACCGCCGTGCCCCAGCGGGCCTTGCGCCCATCGCCATCGGCCTGGCGCTGACACTTATCCACCTGATCTCCATCCCCGTCACCAACACGTCGGTCAACCCGGCCCGCAGCACGGGCCCGGCCTTGATCGTCGGCGGGTGGGCGATCCAGCAATTGTGGCTCTTCTGGCTCGCGCCAATCCTCGGCGCGGTAATCGGCGGTGTGACCTACCGCTGGCTGGGCAAGGAGGAGCCGGGCTGACGCAACAGGGGTTCAGCCCTGCCGATAAGGCAGGGCTGCCCATTTCGGGCGGCCTTTCACCCTTGATGGGCCTGCATGTACTGGCGCAATAGCTGGTTGATTCGCGTCTGGTAACCAGATCCTTGACCTTTGAACCACTCCAGTACATCAGCATCCAGTCGAATAGTGACCGCCTGCTTTACTGGAACACGTAACTCAGCACGCCGGAAAAAATCGGCATCCAGCTCAGGAATATCGCTGGTATCGATCTCTCTATCATTCATTTTGGCCAAGCGCTCCCAATCAGTTTTCGATGTTTGCGTCATAATATTTGGCCTCCTTCTTGGTTGCTTTTCGGGCGGAGATGATACGGATCACATCACCACATCGCTCGGTGTATACGACCACACCCACTAACAATTTGATCCAGCCAATACTAATCCAACGCTCCTCGCCATAATCCGCTCGATCATCGCGTAAGGCCAGCATTGGGTGCCTAAAGATATCTGGGACGTCATTAAAATCTATGCCGTGCTTAACAATATTGGCTTTATTTTTGGATTCATCCCACTCAAATAACATGGCATATCCTGTATTTACTTTTGTACATACAGGATAGCGATATCACTCATTCTAGAAAACGCTACCAGACCAGCGGTCTCAGCCCTGCCGATAAGGCAGGGCTGCCCTCGCCTCCTCGGCATACGCCACGATCCCCACCCGCTCGCGCTCGAGGAAATCTTCCACGGCGTTCTTCAATCCCGGATGGCGCAAGTAGTGCCAGGACCGCGTGATCACCGGTTCAAACCCGCGAATCAATTTGTGCTCGCCCTGTGCCCCCGCGTCGAAGCGTTGCAGGCCGTGGGCGATGGCGTAGTCCATGCCCTGGTAGAAGCAGGTTTCGAAGTGCAGGCGATCGAACTCTGCCAGGCAGCCCCAGTAGCGGCCGTAGAAGCTGTCGCCGCCGATCAGGCTGAAGGCCATGGCCACCGGGCGTGGGCCTTGTTTGGCCAGCACCACGCGGATCGCTTCGGGCATGCGCTCGGCCAGCAGGCTGAAAAACGCGCGGGTCAGGTAGGGCGACTGGCGGCGCACGGCGTAGGTGTTGGCGTAGCAGGCGTAGACAAAATCCCACTGGGCTTCGCTCAATTCATGGCCTTGCAGCCACTCGAAATCGATGCCCTGCCCCGCCACTTGTTCACGCTCTTTGCGCATCTGCTTGCGCTTGCGTGAACTCAATGCATCGAGGAAGTCCTGGAAGTCGCGGTAGCCACGGTTCTGCCAGTGAAACTGACAACCCAGGCGCTGCAACCAGCCCGGTTGCTGGGCCAATGCAGCATCGGCCAGGTCATCGGTGAAGTTGATATGCGCGCTGGAAAGCCCTTCGATTTCCAGGTAACCCGGCAGGCTCTTGAGCAGCTCCAAGCCCTCATCGGCACTGGCGGCCAACAGGCGCGGCCCACTGACAGGGCTGAAGGGCACCGCCGTCAGCAGCTTGGGGTAATAGTCGATACCGGCCCGCTCACAGGCATCGGCCCAGCCGTGATCGAACACGTACTCGCCGTAGGAATGCCACTTGCGATAACTGGGTAAGGCCGCTACCAGCCGATCACCCTTCCAGTGCAATAAATGCTCCGGTTGCCAGCCCGATTGCGCGCCCAGGCTGGCGCTGTCTTCCAATGCGCTCAGGAACGCATGGCGCACAAACGGCTGGGCCTGTGGCACCAGTGAATCCCAGGCTTGCGGGGCGATCTCGGACAGGCTGTCCAGGCGTTGCAGCGGCATCGGCATCCTCACTACTTCAGGGCGTGAAAGCCTGTCGAGTATCGCTGATCGCCAGGCTTCGCACACCCCCGAATCGCGCGACAAGGCTCTAAACCAATAGTTCCGAACATAAATAATTTGTCATCTAGATGACATCACTTAGCCACTGCGCCGTCATAAACGATCGTGATACTGACGCCTGTTTTTAGAGCGCCTGGTTCTAGCAGGTGGTTATTTTTCCGTCCGTCATCGGTCGGTTGTGTCCTGGATGGTTTGCCATCCCTCCTCACTTTCGGAGATTGATATGCGTCTTGCTTCCACTAAAACTGCGGCGGTCCTGTGCGGCGGCCTGTTACTGGCCCTGAGCGTTCCGGCCAGCGCTGCAGTCGACGCTAAATTGCTCGACATGCTCAAGGCCAACGGCCAGATCACCGCGGCGCAGTACACCGAACTGCAAAGCGAATTGGCCAAGGACCAGAAAGAACAGCAGATCGCACGGCAAGCTCAACAAGAGACCAACGAACAGATCGCGGCCACCGCGAAGAAAACCAATGAGCTGAGCAGCTTCGACCAGAAGCTGGCCTGGGCCGCCAAGACTCAACTCAAGGGCGATGTGCGCTTCCGCCACGAAACCATCAAGATCGATGGCACCCCGAACAACGGCGGCAAGGACAAGGACCGTGAGCGTATCCGTGCTCGCCTGGGCGCCTACACCGAAATCAACTCGCAGGTCGACACCGGCATTCGTGTCGCCACCGGCAGCAGCGACGACGCGCGCTCCACCAACCAGGACCTGGATGGCTACTTCAACAAGAAGTCGATCTGGCTGGACCTGGGCTACATCGACTACCACCCGACCCAAATCAAGAACCTGCACGTGATCGGCGGCAAGATGCTGCAACCGTGGGTCAGCATGGGCGACGTGATCTGGGACAGCGATATCAACCCGGAAGGCCTGGCACTGACCTACAAGTACCCACTGGGCAGCAGCGCCGAGCTGTTCGGCAGCTTGGGTAACTACAACCTCAAGGACAACGTCAACGGCGACGGCGTGCAATTTCGCAATGACCTGCGCATGACCGCCGGCCAGTTGGGGTCTCGTTTCTCGCTGACCGACAATCTGAAACTGACCCTGGGCGGCAGCGTCTACGCGTTCCAGAACGATGAAGACAGCCGTTGCCCGACAGCAACCGGCACCACCCCCGGCTGCCTGACCCCAGGCGAAACCGTGGCCAACACCACGGCCGGCAACGCCAGCGAGTACCGCCTGTATGAAGGCTTCAGCCAGGTCGACATCGGCGGGCTGGCAGTACCGTTGTCGTTCTACGGCCAGTACGTGCAAAACACCAAAGCCACCGATAAGGACAAGGACACTGCCTGGCTGCTCGGTGCCAAGTCCAAGGTCTTCGGCCTGAACCTGGACTACAACTACCGCGACGTGCAACGTTACGCGGTGGTGGGTGCCTTCACCGACTCGGACTTCGCCGGCGGCTTTACCGGCGCTCGGGGTCACAAGTTCAAAGTCGGTTACGACATCGACAAGAACTTTGCCATTGGCGCCACGTACTTCCTGACCAAAGCCGACTATGCCAGCGCCACCGGTTATCGCGATGCCAACGCCAATACCCTGCAGCTGGACGCAGAAGCCAAGTTCTAATAGTCAGTGTTGAAAGCCTCGGGCCAGGACGGCCCGGGGCGGCTTTAACAGTCTTGCGTGGGTGGAGCGGTCCCCATCATCCGTCCGGTCCACTCACGCGAGCCTGCTTAGTCCCCGCCTTTCTGATCCTTGAGCCGCTCGGCAGCCAGCCGCTGTGCCAAGGCATCCACGCCCTCAACCGGCTCCTCCGGCATGATCTTCAGGGTCGCCTGCATCAGGCGCATCTGGCGGATAAACCGGCGACAGTTCGGGCAGAACATCAAGTGATGACGCACCAACAGACGCTCGCGAAAGGTCAATTGCCCATCGAGATAGTCACTGGAACGTGCCACTTGTTCTTTACAGGTCAACATTCGCCCGTTTCCTCAAAATGCTCCACCGTGGCGAAGACTTTAAGCCGTGCCCGATGCAACAGCACACGGACATTGGAGAGCGACAGCGTCAGAAGATTACAGATCTCCTCCAACTCCAGGCCCTGGCGTTCACGCAGCACCAGCACGCTGCTTTGCAACTCCGACAGACTCAGCAGCGTGTGCTCCAGGCATTTGCGCAGTTCATCCTCGGTCAGCAGGGCTTCCGGGGTGTCCTGGTGCCAGGCATAAGGGGCGACGGCCCAGTGGCCATCGTCAGGGCTGAAACGGTCATCGCCAATCGTGCCGTGGGGCGAAGGCAAATCATCAAGCAATACTTCACGACGATTCTGCTTGTAGCGCCCCTTGGCGGCGTTGGCGGTAATGGTGAGCAGCCAGGTCTTGAGGCTGGAACGGCCTTCGAACCTGGCCAGGTTGCGCACCACCGACAGCCAGGCGTCCTGCACGACTTCGTCGGCATGGCGCTGGCCGACAATGGCATAGGCCACCGCCCGCATGGCGCTTTGGTAGGTGGTGACCAATTCCTTGTAGGCCCGCTGCTCACCCTTGAGCAGGCGTTCTAGCAGGTGCGCGTCGTCCGCTGCTGCCATGTCTACCTCAATCCCACTTTGGGAATGCAATCGATGTGGGAGCCGGCTTGCCTGCGAGGGCATCACCTTGGCCTGACTGAAAGACCGAGGTGCCTGCATCGCGGGCAAGCCCGGCTCCCACACTTGACGGTGTTAACCCGTTAGATCAGCGTTTGCGCAGGATCACGCTGCCGATCGAGTAGCCCGCACCAAACGAACTGAGTACCGCCACGGAGCCTTTGGGCAAGTCATCCTGGTAGGTGTGGAATGCAATCACCGAACCCGCCGAGCTGGTATTGGCGTAGGTGTCGAGGATCACCGGCGCTTCTTCCACCGACGCTTCGCGGCCCAGCAGTTTCTTCACGATCAGGTGGTTCATGCTCAGGTTGGCCTGGTGCAGCCAGAAGCGCTTCACATCGGCCACGTTCAACTGGTTCTCTTCCAGGTGCACGCCGATCAGCTCGGCCACCATCGGGCATACGTCGCGGAACACTTTGCGGCCTTCCTGTACGAACAGTTTGTCCGGCGCGCCGATGCCCTCTTCCGCGGTGCGGTTGAGAAAGCCAAAGTTGTTGCGGATGTTATTGGAGAACTTGGTCAGCAGCTTGGTGCTCACCACGTCGAATTGATGCTCGGACGTCGCCAGGTCGGCGCGCTCGAGGACCACGGCAGTGGCCGCATCACCAAAGATGAAGTGGCTGTCGCGGTCGCGGAAGTTCAGGTGACCGGTGCAGACCTCCGGGTTGACCATCAAAATCGCACGCGCCTGGCCCAGCTGGATGCTGTTGGCGGCGTTCTGGATGCCGAAGGTGGCCGACGAGCACGCCACGTTCATGTCAAAACCGAACCCTTCGATGCCCAGGGCTTCCTGGACCTCAATGGCGATGGCCGGGTAGGCGCGCTGCAAGTTGGAGCAGGCGACGATCACACCGTCGATGTCGGCGGCGGTCTTGCCTGCGCGTTGCAAGGCTTGTTCGGCGGCGCCGACGGCCATCTGACAGAGCACCGACCACTCGTCGTTGCTGCGCTCGGGCAGGCGCGGGGCCATGCGCTGCGGGTCGAGAATGCCGTCTTTGTCCATCACGAAGCGGCTCTTGATGCCCGAGGCTTTTTCGATGAAGGCTGCGCTGGATTCGGTCAGTGCCTGCACGTCACCGCGCTCGATGGCGGCGGCGTTATCGGTGTTGAACTGATGCACGTAAGCATTGAAAGACTGCACCAGCTCTTCGTTGGAGATGCTGTTGGCCGGGGTGTACAGGCCAGTGCCGCTGATGACGACGTTATGCACGGTCGTTCCTCTAAATCTGTCAGGCAGAAGATATTGGTACCGTCGTACCAAACTATAAGTAGTCCGATTCCGCACCGCGGACACCAAACTGGCATCGCTTTATTCCATCGCGTCGCAGCCCTTCACGACGATCCCGGCATTTATAACCGCGAAGTTTGCCACAAACCCCAAGATTTGGCGCCATATGCCAGCTAAACACCCATGTCGCAGGTGTACGCCCCACTCTGTGGTGAGCGAGCTTGCTCGCACTGGGGCGCAAAGCGCGCCTCTCTCACCAGCAAGCGAGAGTCTACTCAAACACCTCAGCGTCTGGATTAGGGCCGCTGCGCAGCCCAGCGCGAGCAAGCTCGCTCACCACATAGGAGCTACGGGGAGGTCAGGCTTCGACCAGGGTCCATTGCTTGCTCAAGCGTTTGTCGGAAATCGGCACTTTAGTGCCCAGTTGCTGGGCAAACAACGACACCCGATATTCCTCCAACCACCAACGGTAAAGTTCTAGCTGGGGGTCGCGCTTGCCTTCCTGGGCATGTTTTTTCAGGCGATTCTCGTACTGCGTCCACAAGCCTGCCAGCTCGCCGCTCCACACCCGATCTTTTTGCACTTGGCTGGGCAGTTTCTCCAGGCGCAACTCGATGGCCTTGAGGTAACGCGGCAACTCCTTGAACCATTGCGACGGGGTTTCGCGCACAAACCCTGGGTACACCAGGTTGCCCACCTGCTGCTTGATGTCGTTCAAGGCCACAGCCTGTGCCAGGTCGATCTTGCCTTTGAAGCGCTTTTGCAGACCGTGCCAGAGTTTCAGTACCTCCAGGGTCAAGCGCGCCAGGCGCTCGGCATGTTCGGTCCAACTGCCGCGCTTGCGCTCGGCCAAGGCGGCCAACCCCGCGCCGTCACGCGGCAGGTTGGCTTCACCTTCGAGCACACAGGTGTCGAGGCTGGCCAGCAGGATGTCTTCCACCAGCGCATCGATGCGCCCCAGTTCGCGGTACATCAGGCCCAATTCGGTCAGGCCCGGCAACTTGCCGCGCAGGAATTTCGCCGGTTCCGCCAGTTGCTGCATCAGCAGGCGCTGCAACGCGCGGCGATGCTGGAATTCCGCCTCGGCGGCGGTGGAGAAGCGCCCTTCCTTGACCGTGCCGTTGTCTTCCACCAGCGCCGGATACACCGTCATCGACAGCCCGGCAATCTTCTGCTGAGTCTTTTCCGCCACCGCCGCAAACACCTTGGCTTCCACCGGCTGCTGGCTTTTTGCCGTCTGCGGCACCGCCAACGCGGCCTGGCTGGCCTCGGCAAACCGCGCGGTCAGTTCGGCCAGGTCGCGGCCTTCGCCAAGGAACTTGCCCTGGCCGTCGACGACTTCCAGGTTCATCTTCAGGTGGCTTTCGACCTGCTGCGCGGCTTCGGCCCAGGCTTCATCGCTGACCCGTGCCCCGGTCATGCGCAGCAATTCGCGGCCCAGCGCCTGGGGCAACGAGCCCTGGCCGAATTCGATGCGTTGCAGCGCGGCTTTGACGAAGTCCGGCACCGGCACAAAATTCTTGCGCAGCGCCTTGGGCAGGTTGCGCACCAGGGCGATGCACTTGGCTTCGATCACCCCCGGCACCAGCCACTCCAGGCGCTCCGGCGGCAAGGCCGGCAGCAAGGGAGCCGGCACGCGCAGGGTCACGCCGTCACGCGGGTGGTTGGGTTCGAAGTGGTAACTCAAGGCCAGTTCCAGGTCGCCCAGGTGCAGGGTGTCCGGGTAATGCGCGGCGGTGACTTCACTGGCTTCGCGGGCCAGCACGTCTTCCTCGCGCATGATCAGCAGTTGCGGGTCTTTCTGGCTGTTGACCTTGTACCAGCTGTCGAAGGTCGCAGTCTGGTGGATCTCCGCCGGCAAGCGCGCATCGTAGAAGGCGAACAGGGTTTCTTCATCGGCCAGGATGTCGCGACGGCGCGCCTTGGCTTCCAGTTCGTCGAGCTGCTCCAGCAGCTGCTGGTTGGCCGTGAGGCACTTGGCCCGCGACTGGATCTCGCCACGCACCAGGCCTTCGCGGATAAACAGCTCGCGCGACACCGCCGGGTCAATCGGCCCGTAATGCACTGGCCGGCGTCCGACCACAATCAGCCCGAACAGGGTGATCTGTTCAAAGGCCACGACCTGGCCGCGCTTCTTCTCCCAGTGCGGTTCGAAGTGGTTTTTCTTGATCAGGTGCCCGGCCAGCGGTTCGATCCAATCGGCATCGATCTTGGCGACCATGCGCGCGTAGAGCTTGGTGGTTTCCACCAGTTCGGCGGTCATCAGCCATTGCGGACGCTTCTTGCCGATGCCCGAGGACGGGTGGATCCAGAACCGCCGCTGGCGTGCGCCGAGGTAATCGCCGTCTTCGGTCTTCTGGCCGATCTGGCTGAGCAGGCCGGACAACACCGCCTTGTGCAGTTTCGGAAAGTCCGCCGGCTCTTTGTTGACCGTCAACTGCATGTCGCGGCAGATCAGGCTCAACTGGCGATGGGAATCACGCCACTCGCGCAGGCGCAGGTAGTTGAGGAAGTTCTTGCGACACCAGTTGCGCAACGGGCTGGCCGTCAGTTCCTGGCGCTGCTCTTCGAAACCGCGCCACAGATTGACCAGGCCGGCGAAATCCGAATCCGGGTCTTTCCACTGTGCGTGGGCTTGGTCAGCAGCCTGCTGACGTTCCGGCGGACGCTCGCGCGGGTCCTGGATCGACATGGCGCTGGCAACGATCAGCACTTCCTGCAGGCTGCCGAGCTTGGCGGCTTCGAGCAACATGCGGCCCATGCGCGGGTCCACCGGCAGGCGCGCCAACTGGCGGCCCAACGGCGTGAGCTGGCTGTTGCGGTCGACCGCCGAAAGCTCTTGCAGCAGGTTGAAACCGTCGCTGATGGCCTTGCCATCCGGCGGCTCGATAAACGGGAAATCGGTGATCTCGCCAAGGCGCAGGTGCAGCATCTGCAGGATCACGGCGGCGAGGTTGGTGCGCAGGATCTCCGGGTCGGTAAATTCCGGACGGCCGATAAAATCTTCTTCGCTGTACAAGCGGATGCAGATGCCCGGCTCGACCCGGCCACAACGGCCTTTACGCTGATTGGCGCTGGCCTGGGAAATCGCCTCGATCGGCAGGCGCTGCACTTTGGCGCGGTAGCTGTAGCGGCTGATGCGCGCGGTGCCGCTGTCGATCACATAACGAATGCCCGGCACGGTCAGCGAGGTTTCCGCGACGTTGGTCGCCAGCACCACGCGCCGGCCCGGGTGGGACTGGAAAATGCGCTGCTGTTCGGCCGGCGACAGGCGCGCGTACAGCGGTAGGATTTCGGTGTGCTTGAGCTGAGCCTTGCGCAGCATGTCGGCGGCGTCGCGAATCTCGCGCTCGCCCGGCAAGAACACCAGCACATCGCCGGGGCTGCGGCGCTCGCTGCGCTCGTAGGCGCCGATTTCATCGAGAGCGGCAAGGATCGCCTGGTCGACCGTCAAGTCGTCCTCGACGCGGTTGCCCTCTTCGTCCTGCTCCAGGGTCAGCGGGCGGTACCAGGTGTCCACCGGGAAGGTGCGGCCCGAGACCTCGACAATCGGCGCATCGTCGAAGTGCTTGGAAAAGCGCTCCAGGTCGATGGTTGCCGAAGTGATGATGACTTTCAGGTCCGGGCGACGCGGCAGCAGGGTTTTCAGGTAGCCCAGCAGGAAGTCGATGTTCAGGCTGCGCTCGTGGGCTTCGTCGACGATGATCGTGTCGTAGCGTTCCAGGTAGCGATCGTTCTGGGTTTCTGCCAGCAGGATGCCGTCGGTCATCAGCTTGATCAGCGTATTGGAATCGCTTTGGTCTTCAAACCGCACCTGATAGCCGACCAGCGCGCCCAACGGCGTCGCCAGCTCTTCGGCAACCCGGCTCGCCACGCTGCGCGCGGCAATCCGACGCGGCTGGGTATGGCCGATCAGGCCGAACTGGCCACGACCGATTTCCAGGCAGATCTTCGGCAACTGGGTGGTTTTACCCGAGCCGGTCTCACCGGCGATGATCAGCACCTGGTGCTTGTTCAGTGCCTCTTTGATTTCATCGCGCTTGGCCGCAATCGGCAGGCTGTCGTCGTAGCGGATCACCGGCAGGCTGGCACGCCGCGCCGTGACCTGGGCACAGGATGCCTGCATGCGCGCCACCCACTGCGCCAGCTTTTCCTCGTCGGGCTTCTTGCGCAACTCAAGCAGCTGCCGCCGCAAGCGGTGGCGGTCGGCGAGCATGGCGTGATCGAGGGTTTTGAGCAGTTGGTCGATAGTGGGCGCTTGGTCAGTCATCAGGTACGCAAGGGTCGTCTATGTATGCAGGGGGCGGATTGTCGCAGAAAACCGCCCATAAGCGTGCCCCCTCATTCGTTATCGCGGTCCTTGCGCCGGTACGGGAACACATCAATGACCTTGCCGGCGCGAATCGCGTCTTGCAGCCCCTTCCAGTAATCGGCGTTGTATAACTCGCCATGCAGTTCGTCGAACAGCTTGCGCTGGCCGGCGTCGGCGAACAGGAACGGCGGGAACTCCTCGGGGAATACATCCAGCGGGCCGATGGAGTACCAGGGCTCGGAGGCCATTTCGTCCTCGGGGGTACGCGGTGCCGGGATATGGCGGAAGTTGGCCTCGGTGAGAAAGCAGATTTCGTCATAGTCGTAGAACACCACGCGGCCATGACGGGTGACGCCGAAGTTCTTCAGCAACATGTCGCCAGGGAAGATATTGGCCGCCGCCAGTTGCTTGATTGCCAGGCCGTAGTCTTCCAGGGCCTCGCGTACCTGGGCGGGGTTGGCGTTGTCGAGGTAGAGGTTGAGCGGGGTCATGCGCCGTTCGGTCCAGCAGTGGCGGATCAGCACTGTGTCGCCTTCTACCTCGACGGTGCCGGCGGCCACTTCCAGCAGCTCGGCCAGGCACTCCGGTTCGAACTTGCTCAGGGGAAAACGGAAGTCGGCGAACTCCTGGGTGTCGGCCATGCGCCCGACCCGGTCGACGCTTTTGACCAGGCGGTACTTCTCGATCACCGTGGCGCGGTTGACGTTTTTCGACGGTGAAAACCGGTCCTTAATGATCTTGAACACCGTATTGAAGCCCGGCAGGGTGAACACGCTCATCACCATGCCGCGCACGCCAGGGGCCATGATGAACTGATCGTCGGTGGTCGCCAGGTGGTTGATCAGGGCGCGGTAGAACTCCGACTTGCCGTGCTTGTAGAAACCGATGGAGGTGTACAACTCGGCGATGTGCTTGCCCGGCAGGATGCGCTTGAGAAAGCCAATGAACTCCGCCGGCACCGGTACATCGACCATGAAGTAGGAACGGGTGAACGAGAAGATGATCGACACATCGGCTTCGTCGGTGATCAGCGCATCGATCTGGATGCCCTGCCCTTCGCGGTGCAGCAGCGGGATGACCAGCGGCCATTGTTCGTCGCGGGTGTAGATGCGTCCTACGAGGTACGCGCCTTTATTACGGTAGAGCACCGAAGAAAACAGCTCGACCTTGAGGTCCGGGTCCTTGCACACCCAGTCCGGCAGGTTTTCGCGCAGTTGAGTTTCGAGGCGGCGCAGGTCGGCGGCCAGGTCGGCGTAGGGTTCGCTGAAACGGTAGTCGGCAAAGACCTGCACGAGCATGTCGGGGATTTTCCCGGCGGGTATGTAGGTGCGCGTCTGCGCGGCCCGTGCGCGGCGCAGGCTGGGCCGGGTGGTGTGGATAAACATGCAGCCGTCGCTGATCAGGTCGTGGCTGAACAGCCCGCAGAAGATCGAGTTGTACCAGGTCTCGGAGAGTTCATCGTCGAAGCGCAGGTCGATCAGGCCGATGTAGGCGCTTTTCACCACGGGCCACAGGTCGATATCAAGCAGTGTGGCGCCTTCGAAATGCTCACGCAGGCGCGCGGTCACTTCACTGACCTTTTCTTCATAGAGGTTGATGCGTGCCGCCGACGCCGCCTGCCCCTGCTGCCACTGGGCCTTCTCGAAACGCTCGCGGGCGCCATCGGTGATCTGGCGAAAATGCTCACGGTAATCGTCGAAGCCATCAAGGATCATCTGGGCGATAGCGAGGGCGGACTGCGACATGCGGGAAACCTCTACGGGTATCTGGAAGCCCTGAGCTTAGCCAGTGTACGCAGGCAGGAGAAGGCTCATTTTTTGCGCCGCCTTGTACAACTTCGTTCATTTCGTACATTTACTTTCAATTTATTTAATTCGACCATACGGTCAATAAAAGCACCGTTAGTTCCTACGCTGTTTTATCTGCACCCCTGTAAGGGCGGGGCCTGGCCGCATTAACAAGCGAATCCGGGCGTCACGCTGGTGCTGACGACACACGCCGGGCTTTGGATCCAACTAAGGGAAACCCTGATTACCACCTTAATGGCACTTTGATATATAGCGCGCCCTCTCCCAGCCTAACAAGGTCAAAAGACCGATCCGGGAACAGGTTCTAATCGCCCAAGGAGCATTGAGATGTCATTGAGGAATATGAGGATCGGTCTGCGTGCCAGTCTGAGTTTTGGGGTTTTGGCCAGCTTGCTGGTGATTGTGGGACTGTTTGGCCTGGGCCAGATGGCCAAGCTGCGACAAAGCGCGCTGGTCATCGAAGAATCGTGGATGCCAAGCATCGAGAACATCCACGACAGCGCCGCCTATGTGGCCAGTATCCGCCTGGAAGCGTTGCGCCTGGCCACCACGGACGAATCGCGGATTCGCGACAACAGCAAAGCCCTGATCACCCACCAGCGCGCCGAGCTGCAAACCCTGCTGGACCATCACAAAACCCTGCTCAGCGGCGATGCGGAGCGCGATCTGCTCAAGCAGCTCGAAGGTAATGTGAACACTTACCTGACCCTCGTCGGGCAGATCGTGGCCTTGGTCGACAAGGATCAACAACAAGACGCCGTCGACCTGCTCAACAGTCGCGTCGCGCCGCAGGGTGTGATCCTCAACAAGAGCCTGGAGGACATGATTGTCTTCAACCAGAACGGCGTGGAAACCGCCGTGGACTCCGCCGCGCAGACTTACGCCAGTGCCCAGTGGATCGTGGGCCTGATTATCGTGTTTGCACTGATCGCCACCTTGCTGCTGGCCTGGCTGCTGACCCGCAGCATCACCGCCCCGCTCGGCCAGGCACTGACGGTGGCGCGCACCATTGCCGGTGGCGACTTGAGCCAGCCGATCACCGTCGGCGGCAAGGACGAACCGGCGCAATTGCTCACCGCCCTGGCCACTATGCAGACGCAGTTGCAGGGCACCATCCGTGGCATCAGCGAATCAGCGCAACAGCTGGCGTCGGCCGCCGAAGAGATGAGCGCGGTAATGGAACAAAGCACCCGCGGCTTGCAGGCGCAGAACGATGAGATCGAACAGGCCGCCACTGCCGTGACCGAAATGAGCGCGGCCGTGGACGAAGTGGCAGGCAATGCGGTGTCCAGCGCCGAGGCGTCCCAGGCTTCCGACGAGGACAGCAAGCACGGCCACTACCAGATCAGCGAAACCATCAGCTCGATCCAGAACCTGGTGGACGAAGTGCTCGGCGCCTCTAACAAGGCTGAAGGCCTGGCGGTGCAGGCCCAGGACATCAGCAAGGTGCTGGAAGTGATCCGTGGCATCGCTGGGCAGACCAACCTGCTGGCGCTCAACGCCGCCATCGAAGCGGCGCGCGCGGGTGAGGCCGGGCGTGGTTTCGCGGTGGTGGCCGATGAAGTGCGCTCCCTGGCGCAACGCACCCAGGACTCCACCGAAGAAATCGAGCAGATGATCACCGGTATCCAGCGCGGTACCCAAGACACCGTCGAAGCCCTGAACAGCAGCGCCGAGCACGCCGGCCAGACCTTGCAACGGGCCAACAGCGCCGGCAGCGCGCTGGAGAAAATCACCGCCGCGATCTCGCAGATCAGTCAGCGCAACCTGGTGATCGCCAGCGCCGCCGAGCAACAGGCGCTGGTGGCACGGGATGTGGACCGCAGCCTGGTGAACATCCGCGATCTGTCCACCCAGACCGCCGCTGGCGCTACCCAGACCTCGGCCGCCAGCCAGGAACTGTCACGCCTGGCGGTGGACCTGAATGGGCTGGTGACGCGGTTTGTCCTGTAATCAGTGAAAGCGCCGTGCAACACTCGCCGCCTGATTGCTATGGGAGTGTTCCGTGAGACCTGTCGACACCTTGTACTTACTGGGGCTCGCTGCCATTTGGGGCGCGAGTTTCCTGTTCATGCGCATCATCGCGCCGGAGATCGGCACGGTCCCGACGGCGTTTTTCCGCGTATCGATTGCCGCCGCCGGGTTGCTGGTGATGTTGGCGATGATGCGGGTGAGCTGGGATTTCCAGGGCAAGTTCAAGACGGTGTTGCTGCTGGGGGTGATCAACTCCGGAATTCCGGCGACCATGTATTCGGTGGCCGCCCAAGTGCTGCCGGCGGGTTACTCGGCGATCTTCAACGCCACCACGCCGTTGATGGGCGTGTTGATTGGCGGGCTGTTTTTCAGTGAGCGCCTGACGCCGTCGAAAGTCGCCGGGGTATGCCTGGGCCTGCTGGGGGTGGGCGTGCTCACCCGCGCGGGCCCGGTGGTGTTTGACCTGGCGTTGTTGATGGGCGCGCTGGCCTGCTTGCTGGCGACCACCTGTTATGGCTTTGCCGGGTTCCTGGCGCGGCGCTGGCTGGATCAGCGCGGCGGTCTGGACAGCCGCCTGTCGGCCCTGGGCAGCATGCTCGGCGCCACCCTGTTCCTGTTGCCGTTCTTTGCCTACAGCGCGATCAGCCAGCCGCCCGCCAGTTGGGTTGGGTGGCAGGTGTGGTTGTCGCTGCTGGGGTTGGGACTGGTGTGCACGGCGTTTGCCTACATCCTGTACTTCCGGTTGCTGACGTCCATTGGGCCGGTGAAGTCGATGACCGTGACCTTCATGATTCCGCCGTTTGGCGTGCTGTGGGGCGCTTTGCTGCTGGATGAACCATTGTCGATGGCGCATGTGTATGGCGGGGTGTTGATCGCAGGGGCGTTGTGGTTGGTGTTGCGGCCGAAAAAAATCCTGTAGGAGCCCGGCTTGCCGGCGATGGTGCTCTTACCGGCGCTATCGCCGGCAAGCCGGGCTCCTACAGGGGTGGTGGTATTAGATTTTGCGGAAGACGAACACCAAGCCAATGATGATCAACCCCATCCCCAGCAGGCTCAGCATCGCGAGCGTGTTGCCAAAGATCAGGTAATCCATCACCGCCGTCACCGCCGGCACCAGGTAAAACAGACTGGTGACATTCACCAGGTTGCCCCGGGCGATCAGGCGGTACAGCAACAGCGTGGCCAACAATGACACCACCAGCCCCATCCACAGCACCGGCAGGTAAAAGCTGCTGCTGTGTTCAAAGTGGAACGGCTGGAAGGGCACAAAGACCGCACACAGCAGCAGGCCCGCGAGGTACTGCACCGGGAGCGTGCCCAAAGGATTGTCGGTGATGCGCTTCTGCATGATCGAGCCAAAGGTCATGCTCGCCAGGGCCAGCAGGCCGAACAGCATGCCCGCCTGGGACAGACCGGACACACCGATACCCTGGTAGACCACCATGATCAGCCCCGCCAACCCAAGGCCCAGGCCGAACAGGCGACTGAACGAGCGCTGACGCTCCATCAGCACCACGGTGAGGATCGGCTGTACGCCCATGATGGTTGCCATTACGCCAGGGGTGACTTTGAGGTCCAGGGCCAGCAAGTAAAAAATCTGATAGGCCCCCAACAACACCAAACCCGTGGCTGCTGCGTACAGCATCGGCTTGCCGGTACGCGGCAGTTTCAGCTTGAGGAGCGGTACCAGCACCACCAGGCCCACCAGCGCGATGGCAAAGCGCAACAACAGAAAGGCGAAGGGTGACGCGTGGGCCAGGCCCCATTTGGAGAAGATCGCCCCGCTGCTCCACAGCAGGACAAACAGGCTCGTCGAGGCCGCCGCGGCCACGGATTGTTTCGAAAGAACAGACATGGTTACCACCTGTAATCAGGCAAAAAAAGCCGACTCAGCGTTTGCTGAAATTCAGTAGGTTTTTTGGGGCAGGCAGAGGGGAACCAGCAATTCGCTGATCAGCCCCAAATGCCAACACCCGGCGGTGATACGACTGCATGCACCGGCGTGCTACTGACAGGTGGGGGGTAGTGACTGATCTGCGCAGGCTGCTTGTCCGCGCACGGCACGACCACAGCGTTGACCGCTGAATCGACTACCGCTATGCGCTGGAGAGCTGGCATGGGCTGATCTTGTGTGAAGGGATGAAGAGGCTCGGACTATAACCATCCGCTGACACGTTTTGCAATCACCCTGGGTGGAGGAGTTTTCATGCAGGCCCTGCAGGACGGGTCGCTATAATGCCGCCGAGTTTTTTCCAAGGATTTCCCATGATCGCATTGCCCTGGCTGTACCTGGTGCTTCTCTCCATTGGCTACCTGCTGGCCCTGATCTACGGGCAACTGGGAGCGCTGGCAGGGGTGTCCGTCGCCCTGCTGTTGCTGGCCGGGTACGCCGTGCGCCAGCAACGCACGCCTTGGGCGCGTTACGTCGGGCACGGTTTGTTCGTTGTACTGGCCCTGAGCCTGGCGATGCATTGGCTGCCGGGTTTCTACAATGGGCGCGGCATTGCCCCGCAGCGTTTCACCGAAGATGCCGTGCCTTTCTCGATGTACCTGAACCAGGATAAGCCGCTGATTGGCTTCTGGCTGTTGCTGGCCTGCCCGTGGATCGTGGCGCGGCGCAGCCTGCGCCTGGCGATCTGCGTGGCCGCCCTGGCCCTGACCCTCACCGCCATCGCCGCCCTGGGCGGTGCAGCCTTGCTGGGCATGATCACCTGGGCGCCGAAATGGCCAGAACAGGCCTGGCTGTGGGTACTCAATAACCTGCTGTTGGTGACGCTGGTCGAAGAAGCCCTGTTCCGTGGCTACGTCCAGGGCGGCTTGAGCCAGCGCTTCAAACACCTGCCTTACGGCGACAACCTTGCGTTGCTGCTGGCCTCGCTGCTGTTCGGCCTGGTGCATATCAGCGCGGGCTGGCACTGGGTGCTGCTGGCGAGCATCGCCGGGGTGGGGTATGGCTTGGCGTATCGCTTTGGTGGCTTGGGGGCGGCAGTGGCCACGCACTTTGGTTTGAATCTGCTTCACTTCGGGTTGTTTACCTACCCGATGCTGGCCGGTTGATTGTTGCAAAAATAAGTTAAATAAACCGCCGTTCGTGCCGATACCCCTTGAAAGCCTTGCGGATTGAACAATCATGCGTAATAACCAACCCGTTACCCAGCGCGAACGTACCTTCCCCGCTCAGCAACGGTTGATCTCCACCACAGATGCCAAAGGCGTGATCACCTACTGCAACGACGCCTTCGTCGAGATCAGTGGGTTCTCCCGCGACGAACTGGTGCGTGCGCCGCACAACCTGGTGCGTCACCCGGATGTTCCGGCGGCGGTGTTCGCGCACATGTGGTCAACGCTCAAACAAGGCTTGCCATGGATGGGCATTGTCAAGAACCGCTGCAAGACCGGCGACCACTACTGGGTTAACGCCTACGTGACGCCGGTTTTTGAAGGCAACCAGGTGGTCGGCTACGAATCGGTGCGCATCAAGCCCACCGCCGAGCAGATTCGCCGGGCCGAAGCACTCTATCAGCGCATCAACCAGGGCAAGTCGGCGATCCCGCAGCGGGACAAGTGGCTGCCGGTGTTGCAGGACTGGCTGCCATTTATCCTGGTGAGCCAGTTGAGCTTCATGATCGGCGCATCGCTCAATTCCCACTGGGGCTTCGCCTTGGCGGCAGGGCTGTCGGTGCCGTTGGGACTGCTGGGCCTGAGCTGGCAGCAGCGCGGCCTCAAGCGCCTGCTGCGCCTGGCGGAGCAGACCACGTCCGACCCGCTGATCGCACAGATGTACACCGACAGCCGTGGCGCCCAGGCGCGTTTGGAGATGTCGATCCTCAGCCAGGAAGCACGCCTGAAGACGTGCCTTACGCGCTTGCAGGACACTGCCGAACACCTCAACGACCAGGCGGCGCAGTCCAACACCCTGGCGCATAACAGCTCCAGCGGCCTGGAACGCCAGCGCGTGGAAACCGAACAGGTGGCCACGGCGGTCAACCAGATGGCAGCTACCACCCAGGAAGTCGCCAGCCACGTGCAACGCACCGCCGATGCCACTCAGGAAGCCAACCGCCTGACCGGTCGCGGCCGCGATATCGCCGGGGAAACCCGCGAAGCGATCCAGCGCCTGTCAATGGCCGTCGGCGAGACCGGCGTGACCGTCACCCAACTGGCCAAGGACAGCGATGAAATCGGCGGTGTGGTCGATGTGATCAAAGGCATTGCCGACCAGACCAACCTGTTGGCGCTCAACGCGGCCATCGAAGCGGCGCGTGCCGGTGAGATGGGCCGTGGTTTTGCGGTCGTCGCTGACGAAGTCCGTCAACTGGCGCAGCGCACTGCCGAATCGACCGGGCAGATCCATGCCCTGATCGCCAAGCTGCAACAGACTGCCGCCGCCGCCGTGCAAACCATGGACGCCGGGCACCGCCAGGCCGAAGAAGGCGTGGCGCGGGTGATGGAGGCGGACCAGGCGTTGGTGGGCATCAGTGAAGCGGTGGCACATATCACCGACATGACCACGCAGATCGCCGCTGCCACTGAAGAGCAAAGCTCGGTGGCCGAAGAGATCAGCCGCAACATCAGCACCATTGCGCTGCTGGCGGACCAGACGTCAGAGCAGGCATTGAATTCGGCGCAACTGAGTGAAGAGCTGACGCACACGGCGAATACCCAGTACTCACTGGTTGAGCGCTTTAACCGGTAAACCGCTACCGCAGGCTCGCCAGCTCCCACACTGGACTGTGTTCACACATTTTGATGGGTGAATACATTCAAATGTGGGAGCTGGCTTGCCTGCGATAAGGCCCTAACAGCCGCAGAGAAACCTGGCGACCTTCATTGCGCTGCTGGCGGACCAGACGTCAGAGCAGGCGTTGAATTCGGCGCAACTGAGTGAAGATCTGACGCATACGGCGAATACCCAGTACTCACTGGTTGAGCGCTTTAACCGGTAAACCGCTATCGCAGGCAAGCCAGCTCCCACACTGGACTGTATTCACACATTTTGATGTGTGAATACAGTCCAGTGTGGGAGCTGGCTTGCCTGCGATAAGGCCCTAACAGCCGCAGAGAAACCTGGCGACCTTCACCGCCGCAGCCTCCAGATACTGCTCATGACTAAACCCCGACGCCTTCAACGGCTTCAAGTCATGATCCCCCGCCACCAGCCACATCACCTCGATGCTCGGCGACAAGTCATACCCCTCCACCGCCGCCCGATTGCCCAGCGCATCCCGCTCGCCCTGCACAATCAACGTCGGCGTCTTCAACCCCGCCAGATGCTCGACCCGTGGCTTTTCCGGTTTGCCCACCGCATAGAACGGATACCCCAGGCACACCAGCCCATCGGCACCCAACTCATCCGCCAGCAAACTGGCCATGCGCCCGCCCATGGACTTGCCGCCAATCGCCAGTTTCCCAGCGACATGACGTCGCACCTCGGCGTACACCTCACGCCAGGCTTCCAGCAGTTTGGGCGCCGGGTTCGGCGGGCGTTTACCGCCGTCCAGCCGGCGCTGGGCCATGTACGGAAACTCGAAGCGCAACACGTTCACGCCATGCCCGGCAAGGCGTGCAGCCATGTCGTTCATAAAGGATGAGTCCATCGGTGCGCCGGCGCCGTGGGCCAGGATCAGCGTCACCGGCGCGTCCTTCGCAACCGTCGACGCGGCATCCCACAACCAGCCCCGCTCCCGCACACACTGCGCCCATTGATCCCCGTCAATACTGGCCTTGTGCTCTTTGCCCATGCTTGCCTCGCTTTTTAGTCTGCCTATAACTCCAGCCCAAGTGCCGCATCTGCTTGGGTTGAACCGTGGATGGGGAACCATGAACACTACTTTAAGTACCGCCTATAACTACAAGGTGGTCCGCCAATTCGCCATTATGACGGTGGTGTGGGGCATCGTCGGCATGGGGCTCGGGGTTTTTCTCGCGGCCCAATTGGTCTGGCCTGCACTCAACTTCGATTTGCCGTGGACCAGCTTCGGCCGCCTGCGCCCGTTGCACACCAACGCGGTGATCTTCGCCTTCGGTGGCTGCGCCTTGTTCGCCAGCTCCTTCTACTCGGTACAACGCACCTGCCAAACCCAGCTGTTCGCGCCGAAGATCGCCGCGTTCTGCTTCTGGGGCTGGCAGTTGGTCATTCTCTTGGCCGCCATCTCCTTGCCGCTGGGCTACACCAGCTCCAAGGAATATGCCGAGCTGGAATGGCCGATCGACATCCTGATCACCATCGTCTGGGTGGCCTATGCCATCGTGTTCTTTGGCACGGTGATGAAGCGCAACACCAAGCACATCTACGTCGGCAACTGGTTCTTCGGTGCGTTCATCATCACCGTGGCCATCCTGCATATCGTCAACAACCTGGAAATCCCGGTCAGCCTGACCAAGTCCTACTCCCTCTACGGCGGTGCGACGGATGCCATGGTGCAGTGGTGGTATGGCCACAACGCGGTAGGCTTTTTCCTCACCGCCGGCTTCCTGGGGATGATGTACTACTTCGTGCCCAAGCAGGCCGAGCGTCCGGTGTATTCGTATCGCTTGTCCATCGTGCACTTCTGGGCACTGATCACCCTGTACATCTGGGCCGGCCCGCACCACTTGCACTACACCGCGCTGCCGGACTGGGCACAATCGCTGGGCATGGTGATGTCGCTGGTGCTACTGGCACCGAGCTGGGGCGGCATGATCAACGGCATGATGACCCTGTCGGGCGCCTGGCATAAGTTGCGCAGCGACCCGATCCTGCGCTTCCTGGTGGTGTCGCTGGCGTTCTACGGCATGTCGACGTTCGAAGGCCCGATGATGGCGATCAAGACCGTCAACGCCCTCTCCCACTACACCGACTGGACCATCGGCCACGTACATGCCGGCGCCCTCGGTTGGGTAGCGATGATCTCCATCGGCGCGCTGTACCACATGATCCCGAAAATTTTTGGTCGCGAGCAGATGTACAGCCTCGGCCTGATCAACGCGCACTTCTGGCTGGCCACCATCGGCACCGTGCTCTACATCGCCTCGATGTGGGTCAACGGCATCGCCCAAGGCCTGATGTGGCGTGCGGTCAACGAAGACGGCACCTTGACCTACTCCTTCGTCGAAACCCTGGTGGCCAGCCACCCAGGCTTCATCGTGCGGCTGGTGGGCGGCGCCATCTTCCTCAGCGGCATGTTCCTGATGGCTTACAACACTTGGCGCACCGTGCGTTCGGCGCAACCTGCCGAAGTCACCGCTGCCGCGCAGATGGCCTGAGGAGTCGATGATGAAACACGAAACGATTGAAAAGAACGTCGGCCTGCTGATGCTGCTCATGGTGCTCGCCGTGAGCATCGGCGGCCTGACCCAGATCGTCCCGCTGTTCTTCCAGGACGTGACCAACAAGCCAGTGGAAGGCATGAAGCCCTACACCGCACTGCAACTGGAAGGCCGTGACATCTACATCCGCGAAGGCTGCGTACAGTGCCACTCGCAGATGATCCGCCCGTTCCGCGCCGAGACCGAGCGCTACGGCCACTACTCGGTCGCCGGCGAAAGCGTGTGGGACCACCCGTTCCTGTGGGGCTCCAAGCGTACCGGCCCGGACCTGGCCCGCGTTGGCGCGCGCTACTCGGACGACTGGCACCGCGCGCACCTGTACAACCCGCGCAACGTGGTGCCCGAGTCGAAAATGCCGGCCTACCCATGGCTGGTCACCGCCGCCGTCGACAGCAGCCACACCGAGACCAAGTTGAAAGTGATGCGCACCCTCGGCGTGCCGTACACCGACGACGATATCAATGGCGCTGTCGCCAGCCTCAAGGGCAAGACCGAGATGGACGCACTGGTGTCGTACCTGCAAGTGCTCGGCACTGCCATCAAGAGCAAGAGGTGAGCCATGGGATTTGAATTCGATGCGGGCACCATCCGCGGCCTCGGCACGCTGGTGGTCGCCATCGCCTTTATCGGCCTGTCGCTGTGGGTGTTCAACAACCGGCGCAATGCGGAATTCGAGCAGGCCCGCCTGCTGCCCTTCGCCGATGAACCTTCTCCATCCGACGCTCAAGAAGAGCCTGCAATAAGGAGCACTCGGCCATGACCCTATTCTGGAGTACATGGATCTGCGTACTGACCCTCGGCAGCCTGATCGGCCTGACCTGGCTGCTGATCGGGACCCGCAAGGGCGAGACCAAGGGCAGTGTCGACCAGACCATGGGCCACGCCTTTGACGGTATCGAGGAATATGACAACCCGCTGCCCCAGTGGTGGTTCATGCTGTTCGCCGGCACCCTGGTGTTTGCGGTCGGCTACCTGATCCTCTACCCGGGCCTGGGCAACTGGAAAGGCGTGTTGCCGGGCTATGAAGACGGCTGGACCCAGACCAAGGAATGGGACAAGGAAATGGCCAAGGCCGACGCCAAGTTCGGGCCGATCTTCGCCAAATTCTCGGCCATGCCCGTGGAAGAAGTCGCCAAAGACCCGCAAGCGCTGAAAATGGGCGGTCGCCTGTTTGCCTCCAACTGCGCGGTGTGCCACGGCTCGGACGCCAAGGGCGCGTTTGGCTTCCCGAACCTGGCGGATAACATCTGGCGCTGGGGCGGTTCGGCCGAGGCGATCAAGACCACCATCCTCAACGGCCGCCACGCGGCGATGCCGGCCTGGGGTGACATGCTCGGCGATGACGGGGTGAAAAACGTCGCGGCCTATGTTCGTCACGACGTGGCCAAGCTGCCCTTGCCGGCCAACAGCACCGCAGACTTGGCAGCAGGCCAGGCGGCGTTCAGCACTACCTGCGTCGCTTGCCACGGTCCGGAAGGCCACGGCATGGAAGCCATGGGCGCGCCCGACCTGACCAAACCGGCCGGCTATATCTACGGCACCAGCCTTGCGCAATTGCAGCAGACTATCCGCCATGGCCGCCAAGGCCAGATGCCCGCGCAGGAAGTGCTGCAGGGCAATGACAAGGTGCACTTGTTGGCGGCCTATGTTTACAGCTTGTCCCACACCGCTGATGGTGCAACGCCAGAAAGCCAGCCTGAGTAACCTCTGAGCTGCTGCCCCACTCTGGGGCGGCAGCTCAACCTAGCTGCGCGACCAAGTGTCGCACCCTTCCAAAGCACACCTTTCCCCCCCTCACTTTCGGGTCTACGCTTGTTCCCACAGCGGACCAATCCTGGCGTACGCAACGACATTCGTTGCGACCCCAAAATTTTCCTGTCCACTCGATCAGCTTTCGATTTCTGATTTTGTCCCTACGCAAAACATGGAAAGGGCGCAGAATCTGGCGTGGAACGCATTGATACAGGTCAGCCATTGCGTTGCAATGGCCCCTCGCTTTCTACATACTTGCGGCCGATTTTACCTATAAAAAAACCTAAACCGTGGAACCTTAGAATGAGCACAGCAATCAGTCCGACTGCTTATAACTATAAGGTAGTCCGCCAGTTCGCCATCATGACGGTGGTCTGGGGGATCCTTGGCATGGGGCTCGGGGTGTTCATCGCCTCGCAACTGGTTTGGCCGGAGTTGAATTTCGGTTTGCCATGGACGACCTTTGGTCGCCTGCGCCCGCTGCACACCAACCTGGTGATCTTCGCCTTCGGTGGATGTGCACTGTTTGCCACCTCCTACTATGTCGTGCAGCGAACCTGCCAGACGCGACTGATCTCCGACAGCCTCGCGGCCTTCACCTTCTGGGGTTGGCAAGCGGTCATCGTGAGCGCCATCGTCACCTTGCCGCTGGGCTACACCACCACCAAGGAATACGCCGAGCTGGAATGGCCGATCGCCATTTTGCTCGCCATCGTGTGGGTGACCTATGCCGTGGTGTTCTTCGGCACCATCGTCAAGCGCAAGACCAAGCACATCTACGTGGGCAACTGGTTCTACGGCGCGTTCATCCTGGTGACGGCGATGCTGCACATCGTCAACCATGCCTCGCTGCCAGTGAACCTGTTCAAGTCCTACTCGGCCTACGCCGGGGCAACGGACGCGATGATCCAGTGGTGGTATGGCCACAATGCCGTAGGTTTCTTCCTGACCACCGGTTTCCTGGGGATGATGTACTACTTCGTGCCGAAACAGGCCGAACGTCCTATTTACTCGTATCGCCTGTCCATCGTGCACTTCTGGGCGCTGATCACCCTGTACATCTGGGCCGGCCCGCACCACTTGCACTACACCGCATTGCCGGACTGGGCGCAGTCCCTGGGCATGGCGATGTCGATCATCCTGCTGGCCCCGAGCTGGGGCGGCATGATCAACGGCATGATGACCCTGTCGGGCGCCTGGCATAAATTGCGCACCGACCCGATCCTGCGCTTTTTGGTGGTATCGCTGGCGTTCTACGGCATGTCGACCTTCGAAGGGCCGATGATGGCGATCAAGACCGTCAACTCGCTGTCCCACTACACCGACTGGACCATCGGCCACGTACACGCCGGCGCCCTCGGCTGGGTAGCGATGATCTCCATCGGCGCGATCTATCACATGATCCCCCGACTGTTTGGCCGCGTGCAGATGCACAGTGTCGCGCTGATCAACACGCACTTCTGGTTGGCCACTATCGGTACCGTGCTCTACATCGCCTCGATGTGGGTCAACGGCATCACCCAGGGCCTGATGTGGCGTGCGATCAACGATGACGGCACCCTCACCTACTCCTTCGTCGAAGCGCTGCAAGCCAGCCACCCGGGCTACATCGTCCGCGCCCTGGGCGGTGCGTTCTTTGCCGCCGGCATGCTGTTCATGGCCTACAACGTCTGGCGCACCGTGCGTGCCTCCGACCCTGCAGAAGCCGAAGCCGCCGCCAAGATCGCCGTTGTGGGAGCCCACTGATGAAGCATGAAGTAGTCGAGAAGAATATCGGCCTGCTGGCCTTCTTCATGGTCATCGCCGTGAGTATCGGCGGCCTGACCCAGATCGTTCCGCTGTTTTTCCAGGACGTCACCAACAAGCCGGTCGAAGGCATGAAGCCGCGCACCGCGCTTGAACTGGAAGGCCACGACGTCTACATCGCCAACGGTTGTGTCGGCTGCCACTCGCAGATGATCCGCCCGTTCCGTGCCGAAACCGAGCGCTACGGCCACTATTCGGTCGCGGGTGAAAGCGTGTGGGATCACCCGTTCCTGTGGGGCTCCAAACGCACCGGCCCAGACCTGGCCCGTGTCGGCGGACGTTACTCCGATGACTGGCAGCGTGCGCACTTGTACAACCCGCGCAACGTGGTGCCTGAGTCGAAAATGCCAGCGTATCCGTTCCTCGTGGAAAACAAGCTCGACGGCAAGGACACCGCGAAGAAGATGGAAGTCTTGCGCACCCTGGGCGTGCCCTACACCGACGAAGACATCGCCGGTGCAGCCGCAGCCGTGAAGGGCAAGACCGAAATGGACGCACTGGTGGCCTACCTGCAAGGCCTGGGCACCCTCATCAAAAGCAAACGGTGACCTTCATGGATATCGGGATGATTCGAGGCCTGGGCACCGTTGTGGTGATGGTGGCCTTTATCGGCCTGGCGTTGTGGGTGTTCAGCCCCAAGCGCAAGTCGGAGTTTGACGACGCAACCATGCTGCCCTTCGCGGATGATCCCGAAGCCATCAAGCACGTCGAGCAAGCTTCTAGGAGTAACAAAGAATGACTACGTTCTGGAGTCTGTACGTCACAGTCCTCAGTCTGGGTACCATCTTCGCCCTGACCTGGCTGCTGCTGTCGACCCGCAAGGGCCAGCGCACCGAGCAAACCGACGAGACCGTCGGCCACTCGTTCGACGGCATCGAGGAGTACGACAACCCACTGCCCAAGTGGTGGTTCATGCTGTTCGTCGGCACCATCATCTTCGCCCTCGGCTACCTGGCGCTGTACCCCGGCCTGGGCAATTGGAAGGGCCTGTTGCCGGGCTATGCCTACCTCGACAACGACAAGCAAACCCCCTTCGCCAACGGCCAGACCGGCTGGACCGGCGTGCACGAATGGGAGAAGGAAATGGCCAAGTCGGACGCCAAGTTCGGGCCGATCTTCGCCAAATTCGCGTCGATGCCGATTGAAGAAGTGGCCAAGGACCCGCAAGCCCTGAAGATGGGGGGCCGCCTGTTCGCCTCCAACTGCTCGGTGTGCCACGGTTCCGACGCCAAGGGCGCGTATGGCTTCCCTAACTTGACCGACGCCGACTGGCGTTGGGGTGGCGAGCCGGCCACCATCAAGGAAACCATCATGAAGGGCCGCCATGCGGTGATGCCGGCCTGGTTGGATATCCTCAAAGAACAAGGCGTCAGCGATGTGGCCGCGTTCGTGGTCACCAACCTCGACGGCCGCAAGCTGCCCGAAGGCGTGAAAGCCGATGTGGCCAACGGCGAGAAACTCTTCGCCGCCAACTGCGTGGCCTGCCACGGCCCGGCCGGCAAAGGCACCCCCGCCATGGGCGCGCCCGACCTGACCCACCCGGGTGCATTCATCTACGGCTCAAGCTTTGCCCAACTGCAACAGACCATCCGTTGGGGCCGCCAGGGTCAGATGCCTGCTCAGGAGCAGCTGCAGGGGAATGACAAGGTGCACTTGCTGGCAGCGTATGTTTACAGCTTGTCCCATGGGGATAAGAAGGCCGAAGAGCAGTAAAGTCTTGAAAAAAAACGAAGCCCCGTGCAGCGAAAGCTGGCGGGGCTTCGTTGTTTCTGGCTCTCGTAACTGTTCAAAACATGAACCCACGACCACTCGTAGCTTGAAGCTTGCCGCGCCCAATAACGAGGTAGTAACGTAACTACATCGAATCCAGCGAAAGGGGAGCCACCCCATGACAATCACCACTATTTCCAGCCGCGCATTCAACCAAGACACAAGTGGTGCCAAAAAAGCAGCCCGCCAGGGGCCGGTTTTTATCACCGATAGAGGCAAGCCAGCCCACGTACTGCTAAGCATTGAGGACTACCAGAAACTGACAGGGCTCAATGCCGACATCGTTGATCTGCTAGTGATGCCAGAAGCGGCCGATATCGACTTCGAAACCGAACGCGCCGTGATCACTCATCGACCTGTGGACCTCTCCTGATGTATCTACTCGACACCAACGTCATTTCCGAACTTCGCAAACCCCACGCCGATGCAAAGGTGGTCGCCTGGGCTAAAAGCGTCAGCGCTCCACGCCTGTATATGTCGGCGATCACACTCAAAGAACTGGAAACCGGCGTCCTGCGCATAGAGCGGCGAGACCCGGCGCAAGGGAAGGTATTACGCACCTGGCTCAAGCGTCATGTCATACCCGCCTTCAATGCCAGAATCCTGCCCATCGATGCAGCAGTAGCGTTGCGCTGTGCACACTTGCATGTGCCAGACCGAGCCAATGAAAGTGATTCATTGATTGCGGCAACCGCTCTGGTCCATGGCCTTACTGTTGTTACACGCAATGTCAGCGACTTTAAATCCAGTGGCGTTCCACTGATCAATCCATGGGACGAATGACCTGCTTACCCACCAAAACCGTCCATACTTCCCAAGTCAATTGATCCAGATCACGTACACCATCAATTGATTTTCCCCAACGCGACCAAAGGTCGCACCCCTTGCACCGCATCGGGGGCGTATCATTAGGCCACTGCAACACCCTTAATTTGACCCCGGTTGGCACGTACTGGCCGAGGCAAATCTCCACCGCCGTGGGATGCAATGATGAGCAACCAGATACCGGTACATGACGTTACCCCGCCTGCCAAAAACGCCAGCAGCACTGTCGACCTCTACGCCTCGCGAGAGAAGATCTACACCCGCGCCTTCACCGGCCTGTTCCGCAATTTGCGCATGCTCGGCGGTGCCGCTCTGTTCCTGCTCTACTTCGGCACCGTGTGGCTGAACTGGGGTGGCCACCAGGCCGTGTGGTGGAACCTGCCAGAGCGTAAGTTCTTTATTTTTGGCGCGACCTTCTGGCCCCAGGACTTCATCCTGCTCTCGGGCATTCTTATCGTCGCGGCATTTGGCCTGTTCTTTATCACCGTGTATGCCGGGCGTGTGTGGTGCGGTTATACCTGCCCGCAAAGCGTGTGGACGTGGATCTTCATGTGGTGCGAAAAGGTCACCGAAGGCGACCGCAACCAACGCATCAAGCTCGATAAAGCGCCCATGGGCGCCAACAAATTCCTGCGCAAATTCAGTAAGCACACCCTGTGGCTGCTGATCGGTTTTGTCACCGGCATGACCTTTGTCGGCTACTTCTCGCCGATCCGCGAACTGGTGTTTGACTTCTTCACCGGCCAAGCCGATGGCTGGTCGTATTTCTGGGTCGGTTTCTTCACCCTCGCCACCTACGGCAACGCCGGTTGGCTGCGCGAACAAGTGTGTATCTACATGTGCCCGTACGCGCGTTTCCAGAGCGTGATGTTCGACAAGGACACCCTGATCGTCTCCTACGATCCGCGCCGTGGCGAGTTGCGTGGCCCGCGCAAAAAAGGCGTCGATTACAAGGCCCAGGGCCTCGGCGATTGCATCGATTGCACGATGTGCGTGCAGGTGTGCCCCACCGGTATCGACATCCGCGACGGCCTGCAGATCGAGTGCATCGGCTGCGCCGCTTGTATCGACGCCTGCGACAACATCATGGACAAAATGGAGTACCCACGCGGCCTGATCAGCTACACCACCGAGCACAACCTGTCGGGGCAGAAAACCCACAAGCTGCGCCCGCGCCTGATCGGCTACGCCTTGGTGCTGCTGGCGATGATCGGCTTGCTGGTGGCGGCCTTCTTCATGCGCTCGCTGGTGGGTTTCGACGTCAGCAAGGACCGTGTGCTGTACCGCGAGAACGCCGAAGGCCGGATCGAAAACGTCTACAGCCTGAAGATCATGAACAAGGACCAGCGCGACCACACCTACGTGCTCGACGCTGCCGGCCTGCCCGACCTCAAGCTGCAAGGCCGCCGCGAAATCAAGGTGGCTGCCGGTGATATCGTCAGCATGCCGGTGGAGTTGTCGAGCGCGCCGGAACAACTGCCGTCGAGCACCAACGAGGTGAAATTCATCCTCACCGACGCCGATGACGCCAGCGTCCACATTGAAGCCAAGAGCCGATTCATCGGCCCGCAAGTTCGTTAATCAAGAGAACCGAACAATGTCCGTAGCAACTGCCGCAAGCCCTTGGTACAAGCACCTCTGGCCCTGGATCATCATCGGGATCCTGGCCTGCTCGGTGACCTTGACCCTGTCCATGGTGACTATCGCGGTGAACAACCCCGACAACCTGGTCAACGACAACTACTACGAGGCCGGCAAGGGCATCAACCGCTCCCTGGACCGCGAACTGCTGGCCCAGACCCTGCAACTGCGCGCCAAGGTGCACCTGGATGAGCTGACCGGTGAAGTCGAAGTGAACCTCACCGGCAACAGCAACCCAGCCACCCTGGAATTGAACCTGATCTCCCCGACCCAGCCAGAGAAGGATCGCAAGATCAACCTGGCCCGCAGTGACAGCGAAACTGGCCGTTACATCGGTCAGGTCACCGACAAGGTCGAGGGCCGGCGCTTTGTCGAATTGCTCGGCGTGGAAGGCGATCGCACCTGGCGCATGTTTGAAGAAGAACTGGTCAGCCACGACAAGGACTTGCTGCTGGGTGATGAACCGTTGCAGGGCGCTGAAGACCTGAAAAAATAAGCCTGCGCTTCGCGCATCGTCGGCAAGCCGGCTCCTACCGCTCGAACGCGATCCCTTGTAGGAGCCGGCTTGCCGGCGATGAGGCCCTCCCAGCCGATTAAGATCCCTAGCCATGACCAGCCCAACTCCGTGCTACCACTGCGCCCTGCCCGTCCCGCCCGGCAGCCGGTTTACCGCCGTGATCCTCGGTGAACACCGCGAACTCTGCTGCCCGGGCTGCCAGGCCGTGGCCGAGGCGATTGTGGCCGGCGGCCTGGAAAGCTATTACCAGCACCGCAGCGAAGCCTCGGCCAACCCTGAGACGCTGCCGGTGCAACTGGTCGACGAGTTGGCACTGTATGACCGCGCCGACGTGCAAAAACCTTTTGTGCGCCACGAGGGCGAACTGGCCGAAGCCACCCTGTTGATGGAAGGCATCAGTTGCGCTGCCTGTGGCTGGTTGATCGAAAAACACCTGCGCGGCCTGCCCGCCGTGGCCGAGGCGCGGTTGAACCTGTCCAACCATCGTTTGCAGGTGCGCTGGGCCGATGGGCAACTGCCGCTGAGCCAATTGCTCAGCGAGCTGCGCCATATCGGCTACGCCGCCCACCCCTATCAGGCCGACCGCGCTGCCGAGCAACTGGCCGGTGAGAATCGCCTGGCCTTGCGCCAATTGGGCGTGGCCGGGCTGCTGTGGTTCCAGGCCATGATGGCAACCATGGCCACCTGGCCGGAATTCAATATCGACCTGAGCCCGGAGCTGCACGTGATCCTGCGCTGGGTGGCGATGTTTCTCACCACACCCATTGTGTTCTACAGCTGCGCACCGTTTTTCAAGGGGGCGATGCGCGACTTGCGCACCCGCCACCTGACCATGGATGTCTCGGTGTCGTTGGCCATCGGCGGTGCGTACCTGGCGGGCATCTGGACCGCGATCACCGGCGTCGGCGAGCTCTACTTCGATGCAGTGGGCATGTTTGCGCTGTTCCTGTTGGCCGGTCGCTACCTTGAGCGCCGCGCCCGCGAGCGCACGGCCGCCGCCACCGCACAGCTGGTGAACCTGTTGCCCGCCTCGTGCCTGCGGCTCAAGGCCGATGGCCAGAGTGAACGCATCCTGCTCCCGGAACTGGCACTGGGCGACCGCGTCCTGGTGCATTCGGGCGCTGTGTTGCCGGCGGATGGCGTGATCCTCGATGGCCAATCGAGCATTGATGAATCGTTGCTCACCGGTGAATACCTACCGCAACCGCGCCAGACCGGCGACGCCGTCACAGCGGGCACGCTGAATGTCGAGGGTGCCTTGACCGTCGAAGTGCGCGCCTTGGGCCATGACACGCGCTTGTCCGCCATCGTGCGCCTGCTGGAACGGGCCCAGGCCGAGAAACCACGCCTGGCACAAATCGCCGACCGCGCCGCGCAGTGGTTCCTGTTGTGCTCGTTGATCGCCGCCGCCCTGATCGGCTTGCTGTGGTGGGAGCTGGACGCGTCGCGCGCGTTCTGGATTGTGCTGGCAATGCTGGTGGCGACGTGCCCCTGTGCGTTGTCCCTTGCAACACCTACAGCCCTCACCGCCGCCACCGGCACCTTGCACAAACTCGGGTTGCTGCTGACCCGTGGTCATGTGCTGGAAGGACTGAACCAGATCGACACGGTGATCTTCGACAAGACCGGCACCCTGACGGAAGGACGCCTGGCGTTGAGAGCCATCCGCCCCTTGGGCACCTTGAGCACCGACCTGTGCCTGAGCCTCGCCGCCGCCCTGGAAAACCGCTCCGAACACCCGATCGCGCGCGCCTTTGGTCGCGCCCCGCTGGCCGCCGATGAGGTGCTCAGTTCGCCTGGGCTTGGCCTTGAAGGCCGCGTGGGCGAACGCCTCCTGCGCATTGGTCAACCCGGTTTTGTCTGTGAACTCAGTGGCTGCCCGATTCCTGCCGCACCGGAAGTGTCGGGCCAATGGCTGCTGCTCGGCGACCGCGAAGGCGCCCTGGCCTGGTTCGTACTCGACGACCGCCTGCGCAGCGATGCCCCAGCGTTGCTGGCCGCGTGCAAGGCGCGTGGCTGGCGCACGCTGCTGCTGTCCGGGGACAGCTCGCCGATGGTCGCCAGTGTCGCCGCCGAGTTGGGGATCGATGAAGCCCACGGCGGCCTGCGCCCCGATGACAAGCTGCAAGTGCTGCAACGACTGCACAAGGAAGGTCGCAAGGTGCTGATGCTCGGCGACGGGGTCAACGATGTGCCCGTCCTCGCCGCCGCCGATATCAGCGTGGCCATGGGCACGGCCACCGACCTGGCCAAGACCAGCGCCGACGCGGTCTTGCTGTCCAACCGCCTGGACGCCCTAGTACAAGCCTTTACCCTGGCGCGACGCACCCGTCGGGTGATCATTGAAAACCTGCTATGGGCCGGGCTGTACAATGGCCTTATGCTGCCGTTTGCCGCCCTAGGCTGGATCACCCCTATCTGGGCCGCGATCGGCATGTCCCTCAGTTCGTTGACCGTGGTGCTCAACGCCCTGCGCCTGACTCGCCTGCCGAGCGCGCCAGCGGCCCGAGCCCCTTCAGTAACCCGCCCGCTGCCGGTGTGAGCCGCGCGGACATGGAGTGCAGATGCCAGCTTTATACGTGATGATTCCGGCGGCGCTGCTGTTAGTGGGCGTGGCCATCTACATCTTCTTCTGGGCCGTGGACAATGGCCAGTACGACGACCTCGACGGCCCGGCCCATAGCGTGCTGTTCGACGACCAGGACCCGAACCACCTGGCCGGCATCGAAGAGGCCAACCACCACGAGCAACCGCCGAAAGACCCGCCCCATGCTTGAATTGGCGCCACTGCTGGTCTCCGCGCTGATCCTCGGCCTGCTCGGCGGCGGCCATTGCCTGGGCATGTGCGGCGGGCTGATGGGTGCGCTGACCCTGGCCATCCCCAAGGAGCAGCGTGGTCGCCGGTTTAAACTGCTGCTGGCCTACAACCTGGGGCGCATCTTCAGCTATACCGCTGCCGGGGTGTTGATCGGCCTGGCCGGTTGGGCAGTGGCGAACAGCCCGGCGGCGATGTTCATGCGCGTACTGGCCGGGTTGTTGTTGATCAGCATGGGCCTGTACCTGGCCGGCTGGTGGAGCGGCCTCACCCGTATCGAAAGCCTCGGACGCGGCCTGTGGCGCTACATCCAGCCAGTCGCCAACCGTTTGCTGCCTGTGTCCAGCGTACCGCGCGCCTTGCTGCTGGGCGCGCTGTGGGGCTGGTTGCCGTGCGGATTGGTCTACAGCACGCTGCTATGGGCAGCGAGCCAGGGCAATGCACTGGACAGCGGGTTGCTGATGCTGGCGTTCGGGCTGGGCACCTGGCCGGTGCTGTTGGCTACAGGCCTGGCGGCTGAGCGGGTGACGGCGCTGTTGCGCAAACGCAGTGTGCGGATGGCCGGCGGCTTGCTGGTGATTCTGTTCGGTATCTGGACATTGCCCGGCCCGCACCAGCACTGGCTGATGGGCCACTAGCGCCCTGCCTCGTAAGTACGATCGTTTTTGACGAGTGGCTGTTGTCGTCAGGCAAGGCGCCGCGACGACTCATAGCTGGCTATGGGGAGGAGCGGCAACGCAGCATGACGGCAACAGACGCCGTCAAAAACGATCAGTACTTGCGAGGCAGGGCGCTCGGCGCCATGTGGCATAGCGCCGCTCCCCGTTGATGCAAATCAAGATGCCATCCCCGCCACGCCCCTAGACTCGGCCCACTAGCCTATCCGGGGGAACGCCCGCATGCTCGACGCCATTCGTTGGGACGCCAATCTGATTCACCGCTACGACATGGCGGGACCGCGCTACACGTCCTACCCCACTGCCGTGCAATTCGACAGCCAGGTCGGCACCTTCGACCTGCTCCACGCCCTGCGCGACAGCCGCAAGGCCGTGCGACCCTTGTCGCTGTATGTGCATGTACCGTTCTGCGCGAACATTTGCTACTACTGCGCCTGCAACAAAGTCATCACCAAGGACCGTGGCCGCGCCCAGGCCTACCTGCAGCGCCTGGAGCAGGAGATCCAGCTGATGGCCTGCCACCTCGACCCGAAACAGCGGGTTGAGCAACTGCACTTCGGCGGCGGCACCCCGACCTTTCTCAGCCACGATGAACTGCGCCAGGTCATGGGCTGCCTGCGCCAGCACTTCAATTTGCTGGATGACGATTCCGGCGACTACGGCATCGAGATCGACCCCCGTGAAGCGGACTGGGCGACCATGGGCCTGCTGCGTGAACTTGGCTTCAACCGCGTGAGCATCGGCCTGCAAGACCTTGACTCCGAGGTGCAACGGGCAGTGAATCGCCTGCAGAGCCTGGAGGAAACCCGTGCGGTCATCGATGCGGCGCGCACCCTGCAATTTCGCTCGATCAATATCGACCTGATCTACGGCTTGCCCAAGCAAACACCGATCAATTTTGCGCGTACCGTGGAAGAGGTAATCAGCCTGCAACCAGACCGCTTGTCAGTGTTCAATTACGCGCACCTGCCAGAGCGCTTCATGCCCCAGCGGCGTATCAACACCGATGAACTGCCCTCCCCGGCGTCTAAACTCTTGATGCTGCAAACCACCATCGAGCAACTGACCCAGGCCGGCTACCGCTACATAGGCATGGACCACTTCGCCCTGCCGGACGATGAGTTGGCTATCGCCCAGGAAGAAGGCACGCTGCAGCGCAACTTCCAGGGCTACACCACCCACGGTCACTGCGACTTGATCGGGCTCGGGGTGTCGGCGATCAGCCAGATCGGCGACCTGTACTGCCAGAACAGCAGCGACCTCAACGGCTACCAGAACACCCTGGCGGGCGCGCAACTGGCCACCAGCCGTGGCCTGGTCTGCACCACGGACGATCGGTTGCGGCGGGAGGTGATTCAGCAGCTGATCTGCACGTTCAGCCTGGCATTCGAGGCGATCGAGCAGGCCTTCAATGTGGATTTTCGCGGGTATTTCGCTGACATCTGGCCACAACTGGAGGCCATGGCCGAGGATGGCCTGATTGAACTCGACGCCCGGGGCATTCGTGTGTTGCCGGCCGGGCGCCTGCTGGTGAGGTCGGTGTGCATGGTGTTCGACGCCTATCTGGAGCACCAGAACAGGCAGCGTTTCTCGAAGGTTATCTAGTCGACTCGCCTTACTTGGCCATGAGGCTCATGGCTTCCATCTGAGCCTCTGGCGGCTGGTCTTTCATGGCTTTGGCCAGTTGGGTCTGGGTGGTTGCCAGCGCGGCCTGCAATGACGTCACATCGCTCTGCAAGCCCGCGACTCTGGCCTGGCGCGCCTCCGGCGTCATCGAGGTATCAGCCATGGCCGCTGCGAGTTCGGCCATCTTGTCTTCGAGTTGTTTCTTGAGCTCACGGATCATCTTCAACAACTGCTTGACGCTGTCGCTCAGGTTGCTGTCGTCGATGTCTTTATTCGCGTCGTTACGGGCAGCCTGCAGACCCGCACCGGAAATTGTCACCGCCACGCCTTCGACCGGCTTGGCGTCAGCCTGCGGTGCCGATGGGTTGCTGGCATCGTCCACCACGGCGTCCTTTTTGAGGTCCGGCATTGTGGGTATGCGAATACTTGAGGGGTTAATACCGCCAATAGAAGCCATGATCCAAACCCTGGATTATTGAGACATAAGCCTGTATCGGCCCTGATACAAAAACCTTTATACCGCTGGCGGTTTTTTGTACACGCTGGCCTCATCGCCCCCCAGTGCGTTACCCTTACGTCTTATGTGTGTTTTCCCACAAGGATTTAAGAAATGTCCGAGCCAGTTAAACTGCGCGCTCACAGCCAGGCTCATTGCAAGGATTGCAGCCTGGCTCCCCTGTGCTTGCCACTTTCGTTGAATTTGGAAGACATGGATGCGCTGGACGAGATCGTTAAACGCGGTCGCCCGCTGAAAAAAGGCGAATTTCTGTTTCGCCAGGGCGACAAGTTCGATTCCGTTTATGCAGTACGTTCGGGCGCATTGAAAACGTTCAGCCTCAGCGACGGCGGCGAAGAGCAGATCACCGGTTTCCACCTGCCCAGCGAACTGGTCGGCTTGTCGGGTATGGACACCGAGATTCATCCGGTGTCGGCCCAGGCGCTGGAGACCACTTCGGTGTGCGAAATTCCCTTCGAACGCCTGGACGAACTGGCCCTGCAATTGCCGCAACTGCGTCGCCAACTGATGCGTGTCATGAGTCGCGAAATTCGTGACGACCAGCAAATGATGCTGCTGTTGTCGAAGAAGACCGCCGACGAGCGCATCGCGACCTTCTTGGTCAACCTGTCGGCACGGTTCCGTGCCCGTGGGTTCTCCGCCAACCAGTTCCGCCTGAGCATGTCGCGCAACGAAATCGGCAACTACCTGGGCCTTGCAGTGGAAACCGTGTCCCGCGTGTTTACGCGCTTCCAGCAGAACGCACTGTTGGCCGCCGAAGGCAAGGAAGTGCATATCCTCGACCCTATCCAGCTGTGCGCGCTGGCGGGCGGCTCGCTCGAAGGTTAAGTGAAGGGTTGATCCAGACACCTGCGGCCGCGCCAATTGCCGAGGCCGCAGGTATACTTCGAGTCCGTTTCCAGCCCCAGGACTCTTCGACGATGACCTTCGATTCGTTCGACATCAAATCCCTGATCCGCCCCGTCATCGACTTCCCCAAGCCTGGGGTGATCTTCCGTGACATCACGCCCTTGTTCCAATCGCCCCGCGCCCTGCGCCTGGTGGCAGACAGCTTTGCCCAGCGTTATGTCGAAGCCGATTTCACCCATATCGGCGCAATGGATGCGCGGGGCTTCCTGATCGGTTCGATCATCGCCTACCAACTGAACAAGCCGCTGATCCTGTTCCGCAAGCAGGGCAAACTGCCCGCGGACGTGCTGGCCGAGGGTTACCAGACCGAGTACGGCGAGGCTTTCCTGGAAGTGCACGCCGACAGCCTGTGCGAGGGCGATTCGGTGTTGATGTTCGATGACCTGATCGCCACTGGCGGCACCCTGATCGCGGCGGCGAACCTGGTGCAACGCATGGGCGCGAAGATCTTCGAAGCGGCGGCGATTATTGATCTGCCGGAGCTGGGTGGGTCGCAACGCCTGGAGGACATGGGGATTCCGACGTTTTGTTTGACGCAGTTTGCGTTGACTGAACAGTAACGGTCGCCTGGGCCGGCCTCATCGCGGGCAAACCCGGCTCCCACAGATGATCGCCTTCACCGATATGAATGTGTGAGCCCAATCAAATGTGGGAGCCGGGCTTGCCCGCGATGAGGCCCGCAAGAGCAACGCAAATCACAACCCCATCTGCTTACTGATGATCTCGTTCATCACTTCACGCGTCCCCCCGCCAATCGACAGGATGCGGTTATCCCGATACAGCCGCTCCACCAGGTTGCCGCGCATATAGCCCTGCCCACCGAGAATCTGCACCGCGTCGTAGGTGACGCGGTCGGCGGTGTCGGTGGCGAGGTTCTTGGCCATGGAAATCTCCTTGATCACGCTGAGGCCGGCCGCCATTTTCGCCGCCTGGCGGTAGGTGAATTCGCGGGAGACTTCCACGGCGGTGGCCATCTCTGCCAGCCGATGCTTGATCACCTGGAACTTGCCGATGGGCTTACCGAAGGCTTCGCGCTGGGCGGCCCATGCAAGGCTTTCCTCCAGGGCCAACTGCGCGGTCATGTTGGCCATCAGGGCCAGCGCCAGGCGTTCGCTCTGGAAGTTACCCATGATGCAGGCAAACCCCATGTTCTCCGCGCCGATCAGGTTGCCGACGGGCACCCGGCAATCGTCAAAGAATAATTCAGCCGTGTCCGACGCCCACCAGCCCATTTTCTTCAGGGGCTGGCCGACAGTGAAACCCGGCGTGTCTTTTTCGATCAGCAGCAGGCTGATGCCGGCAAAGCCCGGCCCGCCGGTGCGCACGGCGACGGTGTAGAAGTCGGCGCGGATACCGCTGGTGATGAAGGTCTTGCTGCCGCTGACGCGGTAATGGTCGCCGTCGCGGATGGCGCGGGTTTGCAGGCTGGCGACATCAGAGCCGCCACCCGGCTCGGTGACCGCCAGGGCGATGATCTTTTCACCGGCCAGGACCTGCGGCGCCACGCGCTCGCGCACCTCGGGCCGGGCCCATTTGACGACCGGTGGCAGGCCGATATCCAGCGAACCAAGCCCGGCGACCACACCACCGGAGCCACAACGCATCAGCTCTTCACTGGCCACAACCTTTGCGAACAGGTCACCTTCATGACTACCGCCCAAGGCTTGCGGATAACCGATGCCGAGGATCCCCGCCGCGCCGGCCTTGAGGTACAGCTCGCGCGGAAAGCTCTGCGCCTCCTCCCACTGCTCGATGCCCGGCAGCAGCTCGCGCTCGACAAAGCGACGCACGCTGTCGCGGACCAATTGGTGGCTGGGGTCGAAGTAGTCCTGGTAGGCAGACATCGGCAAGCTCCATGGCGAGATGGAGCGAAATTACCAAGCGCTTGCTTGGTTATCAAGCCGTGTACACCTTTTGCCAACAACACGACACTAATGTGGGAGCGGGCTTGCCCGCGAAAGCACTGGAACAGTCAATACATCTGGTACTGAAAGACCGCTTTCGCGAGCGAGCCCGCTCCCACACTTTTTCCCGCGGTGAACCTTAAAGGGCGATAGGTTTGCGGCCGGCGAAGGAGTGCGCCAGCGTGCCGCCATCGACCAACTCCAACTCACCGCCCAGCGGCACACCGTGGGCAATACGCGAAGTGATCAAGCCTTTGTTGGTCAGCAGTTGAGCGATGTAATGCGCGGTCGCCTCACCTTCCACTGTCGGGTTGGTGGCCAGGATCACTTCGGTAAAGGTGCCCTGTTCTTCGATGCGCGTCACCAGCTGTGGAATGCCGATGGCCTCCGGGCCCAGGCCGTCCAGCGGCGACAGGTGGCCCTTGAGCACAAAGTAGCGCCCGCGATAGCCAGTCTGCTCCACCGCATACACATCCATCGGTCCTTCCACCACGCACAGCAGCGTGTCGTCACGGCGCGGGTCGGCGCATTGCGGGCAGAGTTCTTCTTCGGTCAGCGTGCGGCACTGGCGGCAGTGGCCTACCCCGGTCATGGCCTGGCTCAAGGCCTGGGCCAACCGGGTGCCACCGCTGCGATCACGCTCAAGCAGTTGCAGCGCCATGCGCTGGGCGGTTTTCTGGCCCACGCCCGGCAATGTGCGCAGGGCGTCGATCAGTTGGCGAATCAGGGGGCTGAAGCTCATGGGCAATGGTCCGACAAAACAACGAGACGCGGTTTATACCCGCGCCCCGGATTAGCGTCAAATCTTCAATCCTGCGCGACGCGCACCACCAACTTGCCGAAGTTGCGCCCTTCCAGCAAACCGATAAAGGCCTCGGGTGCCTGCTCCAGACCGTCGACCACGTCTTCGCGGAACTTGATCTTGCCGTCGCGCACCCACGGCGCCATGGCGCTGAGGAACTCGGGCTGGCGGTCACCGTAGTCGTCGAACACGATAAAGCCCTGGATGCGCACGCGCTTGGTCAGCAGCGTTCGTTGCAGCGCCGGCAACCGGTCGGGACCGCTGGGCGCTTCATGGGCGTTGTAGCCGGCGATCAGCCCGCACAGTGGAATGCGCGCCTTGGGATTGAGCAGCGGCACCACGGCGTCGAACACCTTACCGCCGACGTTTTCAAAATAGATATCGACGCCTTTGAAGCACGCCAGCGCCAGATCATTGGCAAAGGTCGCGCTCTTGTGGTCGACGCAGGCATCGAAGCCCAATTCGTCCACCACATAACGGCACTTGTCTGCGCCACCTGCTATCCCGACCACGCGCAAGCCCTTGAGCTTGGCCACCTGCCCCACCACCGAGCCCACTGCGCCGGACGCCGCGGCCACCACCAGGGTTTCCCCGGCCGTGGGCTGGCCAATGTCCATCAGGCCCATGTAGGCGGTCATGCCCGGCATGCCCAGCACACCCAAGGCCATGGACGGACTGGCCAGGCCATTGGGCACCGGCATCAGGTTACGACCGTCGGAGATGCTGTGGCTTTGCCAGCCGGTGGAGCCGACCACCAGGTCGCCCACTTCGAATTTCGGATTGCGCGACTGTTCGATGCGACTGACAGCGCCACCGGTCATTACTTCGTCGATTTCCACTGGCGCCGCGTAGGACGGTGCGTCGCTCATACGTCCGCGCATGTAGGGGTCGAGGGACAGGTACAGGGTTTTCAGCAGGACTTGGCCGTCTGCCAACTCCGGCAGATTCACACGCTCCAGGCGGAAATTTTCCGGGGTGGGTGCGCCCTGCGGGCGTGAGACCAGGACGATGCGCTGGTTCAGGGTCGGTTCTTGAGGCATGAAGGGGCTCCTTTATCCAAATCCATCGGTATAGGGTGCAGACCATGCGTGCGGTGCCAGGGTTCGATCCGATTGGCACAAACAAAAATGCCAGGCACGGGGCCTGGCATTGGAGTCTAGCTAACGCTCGTCGATCAGAACGGCAGCTTCATGCCCGGTGGCAGTTGCATGCCAGCGGTGACACCGCCCATTTTTTCCTGGCTGTTGGCTTCGATCTTGCGCACGGCGTCGTTGACGGCTGCGGCGAACAGCGCCTCGAGCATTTCCAGGTCATCTTCGCCAACGCCCGGCAGGACGCTTGGGTCGATGCTTACACGCTTGATGTCATGACGACCGGTCATCACCACGCTGACCATATCGCCACCGGCTTTACCGGTGACTTCGGCGTTGGCCAGTTCTTCCTGCATCTTGGCCATCTTTTCCTGCATCTGCTGCGCCTGCTTCATCAGGCCGGCCATGCCACCTTTCATCATGGGAATCACCTCAAAAGTACGTGGATCAATTAGTAGCCCGGTTTCATGACGCTTGGGGAACCGGGGCTTCGACAGGTTCAATAGTATCGTGACGGACGACCGCACCGAACTGTTGCATCATTTGCTGGATGAGCGGATCACCGTGGATCGAATCCTCGGCCTCGCGCTGACGGTTGATACGCCGGCGGGTCGCGGCCTGGGCCGGGGTTTCCTGCTCCGGCTTGATCAGCTCGATGGCGATGGTCAGCGGGCGCTCATGGTACTGGTTAAGCGCATCGTTCAGGCGGCGCTGCTGGGTGGCGTTGAACAGGGCGCTGTGGGCCGGGTCCAGGTGCAACAGCCAGTGGTCGCCTTCGATGGAGATCAGTGTGCAGTTGGCGGCGATGCTGCCGGTCATGCCGGAAATCGGCAGTTTCGGGAACAACTCCAGCCATTGCAGGGCCAGGCCGGTGGCCGGGGCCGCGGCAGGCTCAGCCTCGGGCTCGGGGGCTGGCTCGGCGGTGTGTTCGCTGGCCAGGTCGTCCAGGTAGCTGTAGGCCGAATCCATGTCCGGCTCGATGTAGTCTTCATCCAGCGGCGGTTCGTCGTCGAGGTCGATGCCCGGCGTAGCGGCTTCCACCTGAGCCACGGTGGGCTCGGGGACCGGCGCAGACACCCACTCCGGTGCATCCAGCACTACGCTGTCCGGGGTCGGCGTAGGCATCGGCGTCAGCTCGGGCTGCTCGCTGCTGGTTTCCAGCACGGGCTCCACGGCGGGCGCCAGCTCGACCTCGACGTCAGTCTCTACCGGATCATTCCAGGGCAGGTCGACGACCGGTTCAGGCTCGTTGACCGGTTCCGGCGCGACCACCGGCGCAGCCGACACAGTTTCAGGTTCAGGTTCTGGCTCAAGCGCCGGCGCAACTGGCGCAGGCGCAGCAACCACTGGCGCAACCACTGCTGCGCCAGCCACTGGTTTGGCGGAATCAACTGTGGCCTGGCTGATCCCCACTGGCTTTAGCGGCTGTCTCGGCGCATCGGCCGAATCGGCAGGCCGGAAGGCCAGCATCCGCAGCAGCACCATTTCGAAGCCGCCCCTCGGGTCGGGCGCCAGGGGCAGGTCGCGGCGACCAATCAGGCCCATCTGGTAGTAGAACTGCACGTCTTCGGCCGGCAACGCCTGGGCCAAGGCCAGCACGCGGTCGCGGTCGCCGTGGCCATTGTCGACCCCTTCTGGCAGGGCCTGGGCGATGGCGACGCGGTGCAGCACATTGAGGATTTCCGAGAGCACGCCATTCCAGTCCGGGCCTTGCTCCGACAGGTGGCGTACGGCCTCGAGCAACGCCTTGGCGTCGCCTTCGATCAGCGCATGCAGCACGTCGAACACCTGGCCGTGGTCCAGGGTACCGAGCATGGCGCGCACGTCGGCGGCCATGACCTTGCCTTCACCAAAGGCGATGGCCTGGTCGGTGAGGCTCATGGCGTCGCGCATCGAACCGTCGGCGGCGCGGCCGAGCAACCACAGTGCATCGTCTTCGAACGGGACGTTCTCGACGCCCAGCACGTGGGTCAAATGCTCGACCACGCGCTCGGGGGTCATGTTTTTCAGGGAGAACTGCAGGCACCGCGACAGAATCGTTGCAGGAAGTTTCTGAGGGTCGGTGGTGGCCAGGATGAATTTGACGTAGGGCGGCGGCTCTTCCAGGGTTTTCAACAAAGCGTTGAAGGAGTGGCTGGAGAGCATGTGCACTTCGTCGATCAGGTAGACCTTGAAGCGGCCACGGCTGGGCGCGTACTGCACGTTGTCGAGCAGCTCGCGGGTGTCTTCGACCTTGGTGCGGCTCGCGGCGTCGATCTCGATCAGGTCGACAAAACGCCCTTCGTCGATTTCCTTGCACACCGAACAGGTGCCGCACGGCGTTGAAGTAATACCGGTTTCACAGTTCAGGCATTTGGCGATGATGCGCGCAATGGTGGTCTTGCCCACCCCCCGGGTACCGGTGAACAGGTAGGCGTGGTGCAGCCGTTGGCTGTCCAAGGCATTGATCAGAGCCTTGAGCACATGGGTCTGGCCGACCATTTCGCGGAACGAGCGCGGACGCCATTTACGTGCAAGAACCTGATAACTCATCGAAAACCGTCGCAACTGGGAAGCGGGAGCCGGTAATGCTAGCGGAGCAAGGGGGAAATTGCATCCGGCACGCTCGCCTAATCTGACTAAGCTCTTCTGGTTGGCCCCGAAAAGGCCTGATCCCGGAGAGCATATGCGCGTAGTCCTGGGCGCTTTATGGATGATTACCACGGCTTGCAGTGCTGCGCCTGCACCGTTGCGCTTCTCGGTTTCCGACAGCTGGGCGATGCCCATGGTGCAACTGGAGGACGGCCGGCCCACCCAGGGCGTTTTGTATGACCTGATGTTGAGCCTGGCCACCCAGGTGGACCGACCGGCTGAGTTCCATGTACTGGCGCGGGCGCGCATCTCGAGTGCCATGCAACATGGCGACATCGATGTGCGCTGTTATGTCACCCAGGCCTGGGTCGACAACCTGTCCGGGGACTACACCTGGAGCATCCCCTTGATGGTGCAGCGTAACCTGTTGGTGAGCACCCACATTCCTCCTCAGCCGGTGCAGGTCGACAAACTCGCGCCACAGGCCATTGGCACCGTGCTCAACTACCGCTATGCCAGCCTCGACCCGCTGTTCGCCAACGGCCAGCTCAGCCGCGATGACGCCCGCAGCGAAGAACAGGTGCTGCACAAACTGGTGGCCGGGCGTTTCAAGTTTGCCGTGACCAACGAATGGATCCTCGACCGCTTCAACCAGCGGATGCCGGTGGGCAAGCGGTTGCACAAGGTCGCGGTGATTGATGAGCAGAACCTTGGCTGCACCGTGCGCAATGACCCAAACGTGCCGGTTCAGCTCATCCTGCGCACCTTGCTGCGGATGAAAATGTCGGGGGAGATCGACCAGATCATCCAGCTCTACACCGGTGAGACTCCTGACAGGAACTGACAGGACCGTCTTATAGACTCGGCTCCCTCACACACGCAGCCCCCAGGAGCCCGCATGAACACCGTCGCCCATTACTTTTTGCTCTACGTCGACAGCCCGGCCACCAGCGCCAACTTCTATAGCCGCCTGCTGGGCAAGCCGCCGGTGGAGCTCAACCCCACCTTCGCCCTGTTTATTCTCGACAATGGAGTAAAGCTGGGTTTGTGGTCGCGCCATACCGTGGAGCCAGCGGCCCAACTGACGGGCGGTGGCGGTGAAGTGGGCCTGTCGCTGGCCGATAAAGCCGCCGTGGATGCGTTGCACGACCAGTGGGTAGAGCGCGGTGCGACGATCATCCAATCACCGACCACCCTGGACTTCGGCTACACCTTCGTCGCCCAGGACCTCGATGGCCACCGGCTGCGTGCGTTTTGCCTGAGCGACTGACCGCCAGCGCCCTTCCAGGCTGATGGCGGCCACGCTGGTCAACACGATCACACCGCCCAGCACCACTTGCAGGGCGATGTGCTCACCCAGCAGCGTCGCCGCCATCGTCATCGCCACTGGCGGGATCAGGTACATGGCCACCGACGCGCGGCTGACCTCGACATGTTTCAGCACATACCCCCAGGCCAAGTATGCCAGGGCGCTGGGGAAAACCCCGAGCACCAGCACCGCGAGGTTCTCGGGCGCCGGCGCCTGCATCACGGCAGCGGGCAGCCCCGGCAGGTTCACGCCGAGCATCAAGGTGCCCGCCCACACCATGTAGCACGCCATCGTCAGCGGGCTGTAGCGATGGGCGTAGTGTTTCTGGATGGCGAAGTACAGGCTCCACGACACCGCCGCCAGCAGGATCAGCAAGCCGCGCGGGTCGATATCGCCCACGCCGTGATCGCCCCAGATCACCACCAGCACCCCGAGCAAGCCCAGCGACACACAGCTCCAGCGCCACAGGCTGACCCGTTCCTTCAAACAGAAAAACGCGATCAACACGCTGAACAGCGGTGCCGATTGTGCCAGCACGCTGGATGCCGCCGCAGTCACGAACTGCTGGCCGTAATTAAGGCTGGTGTGGTGCAGGAACACGCCAAAAAAACTCAGCACCAGCAGCCACGGCACATCCCGCAGGCGTGGCCGGCCGATGCCCAGCACCAGCGCCACAGCGGCCATGAACACCGAGGCGATCAGAAACCGCAACAACGCGAGCTGGCCGGGGCTGTAGCTGTGCAGGCCCATGTGCACGCCAATCGGCGAATAGGCCCAACAGAGGATGACGCTGGCGATGACTAGCGTAAGCTTCAGGGGTGACGGGGTATTCATCGACGGCATCCAAACACTGAGAAGGAATGCCGTCAGTCTTGGCCGGGGCAAGGCGCAGGACAATTAACCGTTTCTGACTTCTGAAATCACTGGAACTGAGCGATGGAACTGGCCCAACTGAAAATGGTGCGAGCGGTGGCACAAACCGGCAGCGTGGCCCAGGCCGCCGTGCAATTGCATTGCGTGCCGTCCAACATCACCACGCGTATCAAGCAGCTGGAAAGCGAGTTGGGCACACCGCTGTTTATTCGCGCCGGGCGTGGGCTGGCGATCAGTGCTGCCGGTGAGATCTTCCTGGAGTACTGCGAACGCATCCTGGCGCTGGTGGACGAATCCAAACGCGCCGTGGACGCCAACGCCATTCCCCGTGGCACCCTGCGTATCGGCGCGGTGGAGTCCAGCGCCAGCGGGCGCTTGCCGCCACTGTTGGCGGAGTATCACCGACGCTACCCGGACGTCAGCCTGGAACTGGTCACCGGCGCCTGGGGCGAACTGCTCGACGACCTGCAACACCACCGCCTGGACGTGGCCCTGGTGGCCGCCGGCAATAAGCGCGCAAAGCTCGAACACAGCGTGGTCTACAGCGAACGCCTGGTGCTGATCGCCAGCGCCACCAGCGACCCGATCCACGGCGCCGAAGACCTGGCCGGCCGCACCTTGCTGGTGTGGCCTCCCGGCTGCCCCTACCGGGCGGCGCTGGAAAACTGGGTCAAGCCGCACGCCTTCAAGCCGGCGATTGCCAGCTATGCCAGTTGGGGCACGATCATCGGTTGCGTCAGTGCCGGGATTGGCGTGGCGCTCGCGCCGGAAGGCATCCTGGCCCGCTATGAGCAGGCCAATCAGCTGGCATCGTATCGCTTTGAGGAATTGCAGGCAGTGGACAACCTGCTGTTCTGGCACAAGGACACCCAGCGGCATGTGGCACGGGATGCGTTTGCCGGGTTACTCCGCGAAATATTCGGTTGATGAAGATCCAAAATGTGGGAGCGGGCTTGCTCGCGAAAGCGGTGGCTCAGTCACTGCATCCAGCGACTGACACTCCGTATTCGCGAGCAAGCCCGCTCCCACATTTAGATTTTTGCCGTTTTCGAGATCAGCTTTTGGGGGCCGCCAACCGCGCGTATTGATCCTGGCTGATCCACCCCGTAAACGAGCGACCCTCTGCGTTGATGAACTCGACCTGGGCCCAGCCATCCTTGAATGCCAGCACACCGACCACGTCGTTCTTGACGATGTAGGGACGTTTAGCCGCCTTGGCACTTGGATTTTTCAGCAGGTAAGCCTTGTCGGTTGAGACCTGGACCAGGCCGATCCATTTTTTGCTGGCGGTCTGGGTCAGGTCCAGGCCGGTGGCAATTTCCGGCATCAGCACATTGAGGCAACCCGGATGCTGACGGCCTTCTGCCACGGTGAGGGTCACGCCATCGGACGAGGGTGCCACGCTGCCGGGGTAGGCAGTGTCGTTCCAGGTGGTCAGCGCTGAGGGCTTGCCTTGCAGGTAGAACGTGCAGCTGCGAGTAACGCCCTCGCCCATCTCTTCCGCGTAATAGCCTTCCACCTGATGCTCAGGCGTCACAGCCAGCATCAGCCCTTCGTATTTGCCTGAATGCAACGCCGGTGAACCGGCCAAGACAGGCGCTGCGGCGCACAACGACAACACACCCACTGCTAGAAAACGGATCATCTTATTTTTTTCCTTCAAGTTTCTCGTAGGCTTCTTTCATCAGGACGTCATAGTTGCCGTAGTCCTTGCCGTTATAGTTACGGGCCATCGAAGTGAAATCCTTGGCTTTCATGGCCGTCATCAACGCCGGGCTGTTAGCGCAAAACGCGAGAAACGCCTTCAGTTGGTTACCGACATTCACTTTTAATGCCGCGGCAAACTCAAACACCGTTTTGTAACCGCATGAGGCGTAGTTGAACCCCATGGTCTGAAACATGCCCCACGACGCCGACATCAACGCCGCTTCCTGGTCCAGGGCGAATGCAGTGGCCATGGTTTCCCAGGCCTTGACCTGATCCTTGTTATTGACCTGCCACTGCGGCCCGGCCTTTCTCACATAGATGTACGAAAGCAGCGGATGCGCCTGGTCGTAGATATGCTTGGTGTACTTGCGAAATTGGTGCCCTTCAAACGCAATGATCGGTAACTTGGCCGGCCCGAAACCCGAGCGACCACCGGACTCCACCGTGGCGAAGGCCCTGATGACATTCACCGAAATGCCGTTGCCCAACTGCTTGGCGGCATTCTGAAAATCCGTATCGGTGAGCGTCATGCCGCCATCGCACGTGGCCTGGAGCATCAATTGGCGATTGCGCCGCTCAGCCTCGATCATTGCCCGCATACGGTCCAGGTACACGTTGACGGTGGCTTGCACTGCGTCACCCTGGTTGTTACCGAATGCATTCAGAAAGCTTGGAATACGCATGCTCGGAAACGCCTTCACCGGTACCTTCACCGCCTCTTCGATCAGGCTGTTGAAGGTTTTACCGGTCGGGTCGATCACACCATCGGGGTGCGCGTATTTGAGATGACGGAACTGATACTGGCTGATGCACTGCACCAACTGACCGTCGCACTTGCCGTTTTCGGCCAGTGGGAAGCCCAGTTTGGGAATGATCAGATTGAATAAATATTGGATGCACTGCACATCGGAAGGCAAGTTACGGGCTTTACCGGGAGCGCCTACCGAAGCACTGATAAGACGGGGCAACCCTTGCAGGCTTTTCATCACAGACATCCTTGTTAGTTAAAGAAGTGATGGCACTTCAATATCAATCGCACACCCTTGTCATACTCTGAAACAAGTGGCTGGCGGAAACTAACAAGGTGGTTTTAGGTTGTCCAGAGCGACCGCTGAAAGTTGTGAAACAGCCGAATTAAATAAATCAGTAACCGTGGAATTCACGGGTTTTCTGGTAGGTGTGGAAATCAATCCACTCGACCACGTCGTAAGGCAGGTAAAGCTGCATCCGCGCCCGGGAAATGGCGATGTACACCGCGCACAGCCGCTGGTCGAACGCGTAGGCGTCCTTGAACTTCACGTTGGTCAGCAGTTCGGGCGTCAGCAGCACCCGGTCGAACTCCATGCCGCCCGCCTCCTCCGCCAGCATCAGCAGGCATCGCTTGCCAGGCACGCCACCCAGCCGGTTCAAGCGCGTGATATCGGCGACGTTGAAGCCTTTTTCCAGCTCACTTTCGACCCACAGGAACGCCTCATCGAATTGGCTGGCATCGCGCACCTGCTGCCAGTCGTCCATGTCGCTGAAATACGCGTGGGGGCCGTTGTCACTGTGCTCGTTGCTGTAGAACTGCGGCTTGAATAAGGCGATAACGCTGGTCATAAAGCGTTGCAGGTCCTGCTGCGCCGCGTTGTCGGGGAACCCGAACGGGCAGTTGGCTTGCTGCAACTGAATCGCCCACTTCATGGTGTCCCAATGGGAAGCGGTCAACACCACGCAGCCTTCGGGCGGCACGAAGCCCTGGGGGTAGTGCTCGATACCGACGTCGGCATCCCGCGCGCCTTCGAAGGGCGTCTTGCCCTTCTGCGAATGCACGCTGATCAACGGGTTGACCAGGCGCTCGACGTTGCGGCCCGAACGCACCGAGTAACTGATGTCGGTGTGCCGGACTTCGCGCTTGCGCCTGACCACCTCACCGCTGGCCAATTGGTACTCATCGCCAAGGGTAATCAACACCTGGCGGCCGCGTTCGATGATCTGCAACAACGAGGGTGGAATGTCCTGGCTTTCATCGATCAGCACATGGGTGTATCGGGGCGGCACCACGCATCCATCGAGGCTTGCACGCTTGATCAGCAACAGGGCTGCGAAGGCCGTCTGACCGGCCCACTGCGGGTTGGCGTCCAGATACGTCCACAACCGGCTGGAATACTCCAGCAACGCCTGGGCGTCCACGCTGGACAAGGCTTGCTTGAAATGCGGCAAATGCCTGGCCGACAGGCTGTGATGGTTGGAGTGGCAGTAGCTGTCGAGCACCTTCAGGCAGATATCAAGCGTTGCAGCGCCATCGTGACCACGCCAGCCGTGGATATTCAGGGTCTGCGACACTTCGTGTTTGCCGGGCAACCGAGTGGGTGTGGCCTGCGCGGCAGGTCGTTGCCCCTGCAACAGCGCCTTGGCGAAGGCAGCAAAGGTCGAACCGGTCTTGCTGTCCTTGGCCAGTCCCATGCGTTCACGCAGGGTCGCGAGTTTTGCTCCAGTACGCGCCAGTATCAAGGTTTGGGCCGGCCGCAGGCACTCCATCAAGGCGCCGAGCAGGTGGCTCTTGCCGATGCCCGCGTAGCCTTGCACATGCAGGTCTTCGTTCAGGTTGGCGCGGAAGGTGCGCACCAGTTTGTCCTGGGCCGGACTGAGCCAGCGCTCGCGCTGCCGGGGCGTGATCATCTGCTGGCTGAACGGGTCATTGCTGCGTAGGTGGCGGACCTTGTAGCCGATATCCCATTTACCCGACGGCAGCAGGTAATCGCGCGCCGCGACTTCTTCAGCCGACAGCAGCCGCAGGTTGACGGTTTTGAGCGCATTGAAGCCGAAGTACAGCTTGCGCGGATCGAACAGCCGCTGGGCTTCGGACAGCAAGGTCGCGGCGCCCCCTGCCGGCGCGTCGACCGCCCAGTCGATCAGCTTGGTCAGGATGCGCTCGGCGCCGGCACAGGTCAGGTCCTTTTCCGCGGCCTGGGCCAGGTTCTGGATGACCAGCACGGCGGCCAGCTCCGGGTCCGACAGGCTGGTCAGGGCCTTGGCACCGTCCGCGCCAAGCAGCGCCGTGCAAGTTTCCTGCGTGACAGGCAGGAAGACGGGGCTGGATAAATCAAAGTGTTCCGGTTGCATAGTTCCTCGCAACCAGGCAATCAGGCATTGCCCTGACTGCCCAGCTCAAACCGATATTCTCCAAGGGAGCCTGACATACCGCCGCCCTGGGGACGCGCGTCAGGCGTTGAAGCCATCGCGCTGATCTGCTGCTGAAGTTCGAACACTGCCATGTCCAGCAGCCTGCGCAAGTCTTCGGCACTCTGTGCGGCCACATTCAATTGCAGCGTGAAGGCCCCCGTGAGTGGCGGCGGCGTCGGCTCGGCGGGCGGCGCGGGCTCATCGGCCGCATCGGTCGCGCGGATCATTTCCGCCTGGCTGAGGATGTCCGCGTGCTCGTCATCCATCAGGTCCAGCACCTTCGATAACTCCAGGGTCTGTTCAGGGTGCGATTGAATACGGTCCTTGATCTCCAGGCGCCGCATCTGCCATTCCCGTAGTTTTTCGCGAGTGAGGTCGTCGACTTTTTCCACGTGTTCTGTCTCCGGATGCCAGGCACTGGAGTATGCCGCCATGGACTGCCCGATGGCAGATGGCGTGAAAGCATTTTTTGAATTGAGTTTGAGGAGGTATTGCAAGGAAGAGCGTTATGGAGGCAACCCCACCAGCCACACCCCGGCACACAATGTTCCCGCTGTGGCTGCTGCCTTCCGGCTCTGACCAGGTTCACGGGTAATCGTTGCGGGGGGACCGATGGGGTCACCATAACGACGCCTGCCTCTCGGCAAGCGGGGCCATTGTACCGATCTCATCGGAAGTTACAACCGTTGGGGCCGGATTAAAAATATCCGATGGTTCAAGCACTTGTGTCTATCGCGAGGACGCCATCGCCGGCGAGCCGACTCCTACAGGGTGACGGCTTCGTCTGCGCGGCCACCTTCCTCCTGGATCACCAGGTGGATGAAGTGCAGCTTAGCGATTACCGCCGGAGGCAGCACGAAAGGATAGAAATCCGGCTGGCCCATGCTACGTGACAGTTCGTTGAGCATGCCGGCCAGTTCAATCCAGGCGTTGACGAACGACAGGAACGCCGCGCCGCCGGGGTGCTCGGGGTCGTAGAGCGTGCTGAGGGGGAAGGGTTGGTAATCCAGGTCCATCTCGCGGGCGCTCATGCCAAAGCCGAGGGCGGTGTCGACGGCGTCCATCATGTGCAGGTAATGGGCCCAGGTTTCGGCCCAGTCTTCCCAGGGGTGCATGGTGGCGTAGGCGCTGACGCAGGTTTGCTGCCAGTCAGGGCGCGGGCCGTTTTGATAATGCTGATCGAGGGCTTCGGCGTAACTGGCGCGTTCGTCGCCGAACAGGGCGCGAAACGGTTCGAGCCAGTGGGTATTCGCGATCAGGCGATCCCAGTAATAGTGGCCTACCTCATGGCGAAAGTGACCGAGCAGCGTGCGGTAGGGTTCGCGCATTTGTACGCGCACCTTTTCACGGTGGGCGTCGTCGGCTTCCTTGATGTCGAGGGTGATCAAGCCATTCGCGTGGCCCGTCATCGGCGCGTTGCCCTCCAGGTCGATACCGACGAAGTCGAAGGCCAGACCGTTGTCTTCGTCGACACTCTTGGGCACCACTTGCAGGCCAAGGCTGATCAATTGCGCGACCAAGCGGCGCTTGGCGGTTTCGACTTTGCGCCAGCGCTCATGGTTTTCTACGATCGACAGGTCAGGGATGGTGCGATTGAGGCTGCAGGCCACGCACAGCGGCGCGGTGCTGTGAGCCGGGATCAGCCAATTGCAGGCGGCCGGCGTGTCGAGGTTGGCGCAGCGACGGAAAGCGCCGGCGTCAAGGTTGCCATCTTGCAGCCAGGTGCCTTCCACCGGGCCGGGCCGCAGGGAGTCCAACCGGGCTTGTTGGGGTTGGTAGCCCAGCAGCGCCTGGCAGGCCAGGCACTGGCTGTTGCGAAAGAACAGGGATTGGCCGCAACGGCACTGCCAGACCTTGCTGTCACGAGACGAGCCGGCCACGAACGGTGCGGCAATGCGCGAACTGAGTTGCTCGAAGTAGCGAAACATGGCGATCTCTCCCTGGGTGACTGAGACTAGATCACTTTCGCTTCAGAATCGTTCCACATTGTTGTAGTGAGCGGGCTTGCCCCGCGCTGGGCTGCGTAGCGGCCCCAAACCCGGCACTTCGGTCTATCCGAAACACTTCGGCGTCCTTGTTGGGGCGGCTTCGCCACCCAGCGCGGGGCAAGCCCGCTCACCACAGCAAGCCCGCTCACCACAACACGCTTGTTTACCCCACAGTCCACATCAGACAGTGATGTTGTGCTTGGCGAGGAAGGCGACGAAAGCCTCTTCGTCCAATACCTTCAGGCCCAACTCGTTGGCCTTGGCCAGTTTCGAACCGGCGCCCGGCCCCGCCACTACGCAGTGGGTCTTCGCCGAGACGGAACCCGCTACCTTGGCACCGAGGCTTTCGAGCTTGTCCTTGGCCACGTCACGGCTCATCAGCTCCAGGGAACCGGTGAGCACCCAGGTGTGCCCTGCTTCAGGCAAACCTTCCACGACTTTCTTCTCGCTCAGCCAGTGCATGCCGAAATCCTTGAGCTGCTGCTCGATGGCCAGGGCGTGGTTGGCGTTGTCTGCATTATCGAAGAACTCGCGCACGGCCTTGGCCTGCTTCTCGGGCAGGGCTTGGCGCATATCCAGCCAGTCGGCCTTGATCACACCTTCAAGGGTGACGAATTTGTCCGCCAGCTTCTGCGCCGCGCCGGGGCCGACGCTCGGAACGTGCAGCTTGTCGAGCAAGCCACCCAGGGTGGTGCTGGCGGCGAACTCGGCGCTCAGCTCGCCCTGATCCTGCAACTGCAAGGCGCATTCCTGCGGCGACAGCAGCGCGCCGATCACATCCTGGTTGTGGCTGTCCTCGAAGAAGCTGTGAATCTCGTGCGCCACTTCCAGGCCCACGTCCGGCAAGTACGTCAGCACTTCCGGCAAGGCCTTCTGCACACGCTCCAGGGAGGCCAGCGAGCGCGCCAGCACCTTGGCCGTCTCCTCGCCCACGTCGGGAATGCCCAGGGCGTAGATAAACCGTGCCAGGGTCGGGGTCTTGCTGTTTTCGATGGCGGTGATCAGCTTCTTGCTGGAGATATCGGCGAAGCCTTCCAGGTCGATGATCTGCTCGTACTTGAGCTTGTAGAGGTCTGCGGGCGAGCCGATGAGTTTTTCATCCACCAACTGCTCGATGGTCTTGTCGCCCAGGCCGTCGATGTCCATGGCGCGACGCGAGACGAAATGAATGATCGCCTGCTTGAGCTGTGCACCACAGGCCAGGCGGCCGACGCAGCGGTACACCGCGCCTTCGCTGACGGTTTCCTTGCCCTTGCTGCGCTTGACCAGTTGCGTGCGCTCCACGTGGGAGCCGCACACCGGGCAGCTCTCGGGGATCTGCACGGCGCGGGCGTTTTCCGGGCGGCGCTCGGCCACCACGGAGACCACCTGCGGGATCACATCGCCGGCGCGGCGGATGATCACGGTGTCGCCGATCATCAGGCCCAGGCGCGCGACTTCATCCATGTTATGCAAGGTAGCGTTGGACACGGTCACACCCGCGACCTTGACCGGCTTGAGCCGCGCCACCGGCGTGACAGCGCCGGTGCGGCCGACCTGGAATTCCACGTCGAGCAGTTCGGTCAGCTCTTCCATGGCCGGGAATTTATGCGCGATGGCCCAGCGCGGTTCGCGGGCGCGGAAGCCCAGTTCGCGCTGCGAAGCAATGCTGTTGACCTTGAACACCACGCCGTCGATTTCATACGGCAGGCTGTTACGCCGTTCGCCGATGTCACGGTAGTAGTCCAGACAATCCTGGATCCCCTTGGCGAGTTTCAGCTCATGGCTGATCGGCATGCCCCATTTCTTCAGTTGTTGCAGGTTGCCGATATGGGTGTCACTGATGTCGGTGGTGACACCGTAGCAGCAGAATTCCAACGGGCGACTGGCGGTGATCTTCGAGTCCAGTTGGCGCAAGCTGCCCGCCGCCGCGTTGCGCGGGTTGGCGAAAGTCTTGCCGCCGACCTCCAGTTGCGAGGCGTTGAGCCGTTCGAAACCGGCCTTGGACATGAACACTTCGCCACGCACTTCCAGGGTCGCTGGCCAACCGCTGCCGTGCAGTTTCAACGGAATATTGCGCACGGTGCGCACGTTGACGCTGATGTCTTCGCCGGTGGTGCCGTCGCCTCGGGTGGCGCCGCGTACCAGTTCGCCGTCCTGATACAACAGGCTGACCGCCAGACCATCCAGTTTCGGTTCGCAGCTGTACTCAACGGCCGCGCCGCCCCCGAACAGATCACCCACCGGCAGGTCGAGGCCTTCGGTGACCCGGCGATCAAACTCAAGCATGGTGGCTTCATCAAAGGCGTTACCGAGGCTGAGCATCGGAATCTCGTGCCTCACCTGGGTGAACGCCGACAACGCCGCACTGCCGACCCGCTGTGTCGGCGAATCGCGCGTGACCAGGTCCGGGTGCTCGGCTTCCAGGGCCTTGAGCTCGTGGAACAGCCGGTCGTACTCGGCGTCCGGGATGCTCGGCTCGTCGAGGACGTGGTAACGGTAGTTGTGCTGATCCAGTTCAGCGCGCAGTTCGAGGATGCGGATGTGGGCGGCGGTCATGGGTGTTCTCTCAGAAAGCAAAAGAGCAGCCGAAGCTGCTCAATATGTTAGTGCGCTTATTCTACTGACAACGCTGAAGACCAATCCTCAGCGTTTCTGTGTCAGGGCGCGACGCTCGAACTCGACGATGCGCTGACGGTAATGTTCGATGGTTTGCGCGGTGAGGACGCTGCGTTGATCGTCCTTGAGCTCGCCGTTCAGTTCCTGGGACAGCTTGCGGGCTGCGGCCACCATCACGTCGAACGCCTGTTTCGGGTGACGCGGGCCTGGCAAACCGAGGAAGAAACTCACCGCCGGGGTGCTGAACAGGTCGATATCGTCCAGGTCGAAGGTGCCCGGCTTGACCGCGTTGGCCATGGAGAACAGCACTTCACCGTTGCCGGCCATGCTTTCGTGACGGTGGAAAATATCCATCTCGCCAAACCGCAGGCCGCTTTCGAGGATGTTCTGCAACAGCGCCGGGCCCTTGAAGCCAGCGGCGTCGCGGCAGATCACGCTGATCACCAGCACTTCTTCGGCGGCCGGCTGGTCGTTCACGGACTGGCGCGGGGCATTCTTGCCAGCGTTTTCGTCTGGGAAATCATCGTCGCGGCTGCTGAAGCCAGGGCCGTCATCGACGTCCAGGTCCAGGTCAGCCTGGCGCGGCTCTGCCACCACAGGCGCGGCGCGCTTGCCACGCTTGGAGGACGGCTCGCGGGCTTCACGCACGGGGGCGCTCATCGACGGCAGGTCGTGCTCGTCCAGTTGCGGTTCTTTGTGCGTATCCAGCACACGGGGCGGCCCCAGCAGCTCGGCGCTGCCGTCGTCGTCAGGCAAGTTGGACAGGTTGCGGTCCAGACGGAATTTGAGCTTGCCCTTGCCACCGCGCATCCGGCGCCAGCCATCAAAAAGAATACCGGCAATGACAATAATGCCGATGACGATCAGCCACTCGCGCAGACCGATTTCCATGTAATCCCGTGCCTCTAATAAAAAATGCTGAAAAATAAGGGGTTTAGCAACGTGCAAACCGCTTTAAAACGTGGCGCCAACTCTATGTTCTGACTGACGTTTTGCCCACGCATACGAAAATTTGACATTAAACTAGCACGACCAAAGATAACTTTACACCGTCTGTCAAAATGCCTTGAACAAATATGTCCATTTGCCACTTTCGCCAGACCGGTAAAGCGTCTTACCGCGCGCTATCAAAATTCTTTGCTGGCATGGATCAAGACTCCACCATCGCCATCGCTTCTTCTACATCCACCGCCACCAGGCGCGAACAACCCGGTTCATGCATCGTGACCCCCATCAGTTGATCCGCCATTTCCATGGCGATCTTATTGTGGGTGATATAGATGAACTGCACGGTCTGGGACATCTCCTTCACCAACCGCGCGTACCGTCCAACGTTAGCGTCATCCAGCGGGGCGTCAACTTCGTCGAGCATGCAGAACGGCGCCGGGTTCAACTTGAAGATCGCAAATACCAGGGCCAATGCGGTCAGGGCTTTCTCGCCGCCGGACAACAAATGGATGGTGCTGTTCTTCTTGCCCGGAGGCCGCGCCATGATCGTCACCCCTGTATCGAGTAGATCTTCGCCCGTCAGTTCCAAGTAAGCGCTGCCACCGCCGAAAACTTTTGGGAATAAGGCCTGTAAACCGCCATTAATCTGATCAAAGGTATCTTTGAAGCGGTTGCGGGTTTCCTTGTCGATCTTGCGGATCACGTTTTCCAGGGTGTCCAGGGCTTCCACCAGATCGGCGTCCTGGGCGTCCAGATAACGTTTACGTTCGGATTGCTGCTGGTATTCGTCAATGGCCGCGAGGTTGATCGCGCCCAGGCGCTGGATACGCGCGGCAATGCGCTCAAGTTCTTCTTCGGCTTCTTTCTCGTTCGCCTGGGCGGTCAGGGTATTGAGCACGCCGTGCAGGTCGTAGCCGTCTTCAAGCAATTGGTCTTGCAGGGTCTTGCGGCGCACGGTCAGGGCTTGCCATTCCATGCGTTGTTGTTCGAGCTGGCCGCGGATCAGCTGGGATTGCTGCTCGGCCTGGGTCCGGCGTTTTTCGGCGTCACGCAGTTCGCGGTCGGCGTCTTCCAGGGCGATCTGCGCGGTCTTGAGTTCTTCGTCGACGGTCATGCGCTTGTCGAGCAACTCTTCGAGCTTGAGGCGCAGCTCTTCCAGCGGTGCTTCGCCCTCCTCCAGGTTGAGGCTCAGTTGCTCGCGCTTTTCGGTCAGGCGTTCAGACTGCATCTCCAGGCGCTCAAGGGCCTGGGCCGTGGACGCGTGCTGGGCCTTGAGCGAACCCAGGCGCACCGCCAACTGGTGGGCGTGATCCTTGTGCTGGCGAGCCTCCTGGCGCACGCGGTCGAGGCGCTCGCGCAGGCTGTCGCGCTGGGCCAGCAGCAGTTCACGCTGCTCGGTGTCCAGCGCCATGCTGTCGAGGGCTTCCTGCAGGTGCAAGCGTGCTTCGCCGATCTGTTCGTGTTCGAGGGCGCGTTGTTCGCCCATCTCGGCGACTTCTTCGTCGAGCCGGGTGCGGCGCAGGGTCAGTTGCTCGACCTTGGCTTTGCTCGCGGAGAGCTGGGCTTTCAATTCGCCTTGCTGGCGCGCTTCGTCCTGCAACAGGCGGCGCAAGTGTTCGCGGCCAGTCTCTTGCTGGCGCTGGGTGGCGCGCAGGGTTTGCAGTTCGGTTTCCAGGCTTTCCAGGGTCGCTTCGCGCTCTTCACGCTCGGCGATCAGGTTGACGATTTCCTGGCCACGGGCCAACACGCCGCTTTCCGCTTCACTGGCGCGGCGTACGCGCAGGAAGTGGCGGCCGACCCAGTAGCCGTCGCGACTGATCAGGCTTTCGCCGGCCGCCAGTTGGCCGCGTTGGGCCAGGGCCTGCTCCAGGGATTCGACCGGCTTGACCTGGCCCAGCCATGGTGACAGATCAATCGCCGCCTCAACCTTATCCAGCAAACTGCCCGGCACCCGCGTGCCATCGGCGGCCGGGCTGAGCAGACGCAAATCGCCCTGGGCGAAACCGGCCAGGTCGAAACCGCCAAAATCATCCACCAGCACGGCTTGAAGGTCGGCACCCAGGACCGTTTCAACCGCCAACTCCCAACCTGCCTCTACCTTCAAGCCTTCCGCCAAGCGCGGGCGCTCGGCCAGATGCTGGTCACGCAGCCACTCGGCGGTGCCGGTACCGGGGTCCAAGGCGGCTTGCTGCAAGGCTTCGAGAGACGCAAGCCGACCATTGAGCCGCTGCAAATCGCCCTGGGCCTGTTGCTGCGCCTGGGTCGCCTGTTGCAGTTGCTGACGCAATTGCTCCAGGCGCTCCACTTGTTGTTCTTCGCTGGCTTCCAGCTCTTCCAGCGTCATTTCGCTTTCGGCCAGTTGCTCGCTCAGCTCCATGATCGCCGCGTCTTCCGGGTCGGCGGCGAGCAACACGCGCTCTTCCTGCAGACGACGCTGGCGCTCGGCCAAACGCTCCATGCTGGTTTCCAACTGCTGGATGCGTGACTGCTGCACTTCGGCCTGCCGGCGTGGCTCGGCGGACTTCAGGTTGAAGGTGTCCCACTGCTCCTGCCAGCTGTGCATGGTGGTTTCGGATTCTTCCAGTGCGGCGGCGGCTTCTTCGGCGGCGGCGCTGGTGATTTCCTGCTCGGGGGTGAGCATGTCGAGTTCTTCGCCGAGGGTCAGCAGCAAGGTGCGGTCGTGGCCCAGGTGCGATTCGGTTTCCAGGCGCGCGCGCTCGGCTTCCTTCAAATCATCCTGCAACTGGCGCAGGCGCTGCTGGCCGTGCTGGATGCTCTGCTCCACGCGGGCAATGTCGCCCCCCACCGAGTAGAAGCGGCCCTGCACCAGATTGAAGCGCTCGGACAGGTCATGATGACCGTCACGCAGGCGTTCGATGCTGGCGTCGGCGTTGCGCTGCTCGGCCACCAGGGCTTCAAAGCTGATTTCCTGGGTGCCGATGATCGCTTCACGCTGGCCCACCTGGTCATTCAGCGCCTGCCAGCGCAGGGCCGACAGTTGCGCCTTGAGCTGGCGCTCCTCGCCTTTATATTCCTGATACTTCTCGGCAGCCTGGGCCTGGCGGTGCAGGCGCTCCAACTGGCGCTCCAGCTCTTCGCGCAGGTCGGTCAGGCGAGCGAGGTTCTCGTGGGTGCGGCGGATACGGTTTTCGGTCTCGCGGCGGCGCTCCTTGTACTTGGAGATGCCAGCCGCTTCCTCGATGAAGTTACGCAGGTCTTCGGGCTTGGCTTCGATCAGCTTGGAGATCATGCCCTGCTCGATGATCGAATAGCTGCGCGGGCCCAGGCCGGTGCCGAGGAAGATATCGGTGATGTCCCGACGGCGACACTTGGTGCCGTTGAGGAAGTAACTGTTCTGGCTGTCGCGCGTCACTTTGCGGCGAATGGAGATTTCCGCGTAGGCCGCGTACTCACCAATCAAGGTGCCGTCGGAGTTATCGAACACCAGTTCGATGCTCGCCTGGCTCACCGGCTTGCGGCTGGTGGAGCCGTTGAAGATGACGTCGGTCATCGACTCGCCACGCAGATTCTTGGCCGAGCTCTCGCCCATCACCCAACGGACGGCGTCGATAATGTTCGACTTGCCGCAACCATTGGGCCCGACCACCGCCGCCATGTTACTGGGGAAGTTCACCGTGGTCGGGTCGACGAAGGATTTGAACCCCGCCAGTTTGATGCACTTGAGCCGCACGCTTAGGCGTCCGCCAACGCTGCGATGACCAGCGAGCAGCTGCGCTGGCCGTAAGCCGACAGCACTTGGCGAATCTGCACCAAGTCACGCGCCAGCACGGCGGCGAGCAGCTGTTCGAATAATGCCAGGTACTCGCTCATGGAGGCCTTGCGTTGATCCAGCGCCAGGTAATAGGCGCGGTTCATCGCCGGCTGCAGGTTCTCGACGGTTTCCTGCAAATAAGGGTTATTGGCGAAGGGGTACGCGGCGCGCATCACGTTGAAGCTTTCTTCGACGAAAGCACGGATATCCTGGCGCTCGAAGCTGCTCACCAGGCGCTGCTGGATCTGCAGGAACGGCGCCATGTCGGCCTGCACCTGCCAACCCTGGGCGACCGCATTGCCGAGCAGGATGTACAACTCACCCATCAAGGTGCACAGGCTCTGCACCTTGTGCGCGGTGAGTTCGGTGACGTGGGCGCCCCGGCGCGGCAGGATCGCGATCAGGTGGCGGCGTTCGAGGATCAGCAAGGCTTCGCGCACGGAACCACGGCTGACATTGAGTGCCAGCGTGACCTTTTGCTCCTGGATCCGCTCCCCAGGCTTGAGATCGCCGCGAATGATGCGTTCGGCGAGGTGGTGAGCAATTTGCTCGGCGAGACTGTCCGGCGCCTTGAACGTCATGTTTTCCCTTCAAAATCTTCTATCGGTACAAGCGCGGCAGTGTAGCGCATTGGCCCGCTGATGGCGCTACGCCCACCGTGGCGAATTTGGCATGAAATAAGCAACACGCAAAGCCCATAAGCCGCCAAAAACAACGGTTCCAGAAGACTGGACCATAATTGAATGTGTTGCGATCGCAATTTCTTGACCTTCTGGTCAGAAAATCATTGACCGAAAAGTCAGACATGACTAGATTCGGCGCAAAGCGGTTAACAACAATAATGAGTCTGCGAGGCCTTCCGTGATCCAGTTTTTACTTAACCAGGAACTCCGTAGCGAGCACGCCCTGGACCCCAACCTGACCGTGCTCAACTATTTGCGCGAGCACGTGGGCAAATCCGGCACCAAGGAAGGCTGCGCCAGCGGCGACTGCGGAGCCTGTACGGTGGTGGTCGGCGAGCTGCATACCGATGCTCAAGGCGCCGAGCAGATCCGTTATCGCAGCCTCAACTCGTGCCTGACCTTTGTGTCGTCGTTGCACGGCAAACAACTGATCAGCGTCGAAGACCTCAAGCACCAGGGCCAACTGCACAGCGTGCAACAGGCCATGGTGGAGTGCCACGGGTCGCAATGCGGCTTTTGCACCCCAGGCTTTGTGATGTCGCTGTTCGCCCTGCAAAAGAACAGCGACGCTCCCGACAGCCAGAAAGCCCATGAAGCCCTGGCCGGCAACCTGTGCCGCTGCACCGGTTATCGCCCGATTCTTGCCGCCGCCGAACAGGCCTGCTGCAACAAGCCCCAGGACCAGTTCGACAGCCGCCAGGCCGAGACCATCGCCCGTCTCAAAGCCATCGCGCCGACCCAAACCGGTGAACTCAACAGTGGCGACAAACGCTGCCTGGTGCCGCTGACCGTCGCCGACCTGGCCGACCTCTATGACGCCTACCCACAAGCCCGCCTGCTGGCGGGCGGCACCGACCTGGCGCTGGAAGTCACCCAGTTCCACCGTACGCTGCCGGTGATGATCTACGTCGGCAACATTGAAGAAATGAAGCGCATCGAAGACTTCGATGACCGCCTGGAAATCGGCGCCGCCGCCGCCCTCTCCGACTGCTACACCGCCTTGCACCACGCCTACCCGGATTTCGGCGAGCTGCTGCACCGCTTCGCTTCCCTGCAGATCCGCAACCAGGGCACCTTGGGCGGCAACATTGGCAACGCCTCGCCGATTGGGGACTCACCGCCGCTGCTGATCGCCCTCGGCGCGCAGATTGTGCTGTGCAAGGGCGAGACACGCCGCACCTTGGCGCTAGAAGACTATTTCATCGATTACCGCGTCACTGCCCGCCAGGACAGCGAGTTCATCGAGAAGATCATCGTACCGAAAGGCCACACGTTGTTCCGCGCCTACAAAGTCTCCAAGCGTCTGGACGATGATATTTCCGCCGTCTGCGCCGCGTTCAATCTGAAGATCGACAACGGTGTGATCAGCGAGGCCCGCGTGGCGTTCGGCGGCATGGCCGCCACCCCCAAGCGCGCCAAAAGCTGCGAAGCCGCGTTGCTCGGCGCCACCTGGAACAGCGCCACCGTGGAGAAAGCCTGCGCCGCCCTGGCCGAGGATTTCACTCCGCTGTCGGACTTCCGCGCCAGCAAGGAATACCGCCTGCTCAGCGCGCAGAACCTGCTGCGCAAATACTTCATCGAACTGCAAACGCCGCACATCGAGACTCGGGTGACCGCTTATGTCTAACCATCACGCCGTCGTTAAAACCCAGGCCGAACTCGCCGAGCTGTTCGCCCAGGACCTCACCTCCGGGGTCGGTCGCAGCGTCAAGCATGACAGCGCCGCCAAGCACGTGTCCGGCGAAGCGCAGTACATCGATGATCGCCTGGAATTCCCTAACCAGCTGCATCTGTATGCGCGCATGTCCGACCGTGCCCACGCCCGCATCATCAGCATCGACACCACGCCCTGCTATGCCTTTGAAGGCGTGCGCATTGTCATCACCCACGAAGACGTGCCGGGGCTGAAAGACATCGGCCCATTGATGCCGGGCGATCCATTGCTGGCGATCGACACCGTGCAGTTTGTCGGCCAGGTCGTACTGGCGGTCGCCGCCCGCGACCTGGAAACCGCACGCAAGGCCGCCATGGCAGCCGTGATCGAATACGAAGACCTGGAACCGGTGCTGGACGTGGTCGAGGCCTTCCGGAAAAAACATTTCGTACTCGACAGCCACACCCACCAGCGCGGCGATTCGGCCGGCGCCTTGGCCACCGCAAAAAACCGCATCCAGGGCACGCTACATATCGGCGGCCAGGAACACTTTTACCTGGAAACCCAGATTTCCTCGGTAATGCCCACCGAAGACGGCGGCATGATTGTCTACTGCTCCACGCAGAACCCCACCGAAGTGCAGAAGCTGGTGGCCGAAGTGCTGGACGTATCGATGAACAAGATCGTGGTCGACATGCGCCGCATGGGCGGTGGTTTCGGCGGCAAGGAAACCCAGGCCGCCAGCCCCGCATGCCTGTGTGCGGTGGTGGCGCGCCTGACTGGCCAGCCGACCAAGATGCGCCTGCCGCGCGTCGAAGACATGTTGATGACCGGCAAGCGCCACCCCTTCTATATCGAATACGACGTGGGCTTCGACGACACAGGGCGCCTGCACGGGATCAACCTGGAGCTGGCGGGCAACTGCGGCTGTTCGCCGGACCTGTCCAACTCGATTGTCGACCGTGCGATGTTCCACGCTGACAATTCGTATTACCTGGGCGATGCCACGGTCAACGGCCATCGCTGCAAGACCAACACCGCGTCCAACACCGCCTACCGTGGTTTCGGCGGCCCGCAAGGCATGGTTGCCATCGAGGAAGTGATGGACGCCATCGCTCGCCATCTGGCGCTGGACCCACTGGCGGTGCGCAAGGCCAACTATTACGGCAAGACCGAGCGCAACGTCACCCACTACTACCAGACAGTCGAGCACAACATGCTCGAAGAGATGACCGCCGAGCTTGAGGCCAGCAGCCAATACGCCGAACGCCGCGAAGCGATTCGCCTGTACAACGCCCACAGCCCGATCCTGAAGAAAGGCCTGGCATTGACCCCGGTGAAGTTCGGTATTTCGTTTACCGCCAGCTTCCTCAACCAGGCCGGTGCGTTGATCCATATCTACACCGACGGCAGCATCCACTTGAACCACGGTGGCACCGAAATGGGCCAGGGCCTGAACACCAAGGTCGCGCAAGTGGTGGCCGAGGTGTTCCAGGTGGACATCGACCGTGTACAGATCACCGCCACCAACACTGACAAGGTGCCCAACACCTCACCAACGGCGGCCTCCAGCGGTGCCGACCTGAACGGCAAGGCTGCGCAGAACGCCGCCGAAACCATCAAGCAACGCCTGGTGGAATTCGCCGCACGCAAATACGACGTGAGCGAAGCGGATGTGGAGTTCCACAACAGTCACGTGCGCGTGCGTGACCAGATCCTCACCTTCGAAGCGTTGATCCAACAGGCGTATTTTGCCCAGGTCTCGCTGTCGAGCACCGGCTTCTACAAGACCCCGAAAATCTTCTATGACCGCAGCCAGTCCCGTGGTCGGCCGTTCTACTACTTCGCGTTCGGTGCGGCGTGCTGCGAAGTGATCGTCGACACCATGACCGGCGAATACAAGATGCTACGCACCGACATCCTCCACGACGTCGGCGCCTCGCTGAACCCGGCCATCGACATTGGCCAGGTAGAAGGCGGGTTTATCCAGGGTATGGGCTGGCTGACCATGGAAGAGCTGGTGTGGAACAACAAGGGCAAGCTGATGACCAATGGCCCGGCTAGCTACAAGATCCCGGCCGTGGCCGACATGCCGCTGGACCTGCGGGTGAAGCTGGTGGAAAACCGCAAGAACCCGGAAGACACGGTGTTCCATTCCAAGGCCGTGGGCGAACCGCCGTTCATGCTGGGGATTGCTTCGTGGTGCGCGATCAAGGACGCGGTGGCGAGCCTGGGTGACTATCGCCATCAACCCAAGATCGATGCGCCAGCGACGCCGGAGCGGGTGTTGTGGGGGTGTGAGCAAATGCGGCAGTTGCAAACCACCCCACCCCCTGTAGGCGCTGGCTTGCCAGCGATGACGGCCTGACAGACACCACAAGAGGTGACTATGAACAACTGGATCAGCGCCCTCGCCGACCTGCAAAACCGGGGTGAACCCTGCGTGCTGGTGACCATCATCGAAGAGCTCGGCTCCACGCCGCGCAATGCCGGTTCGAAGATGGTGATCAGCGCCGCCCAGACCTTCGACACCATCGGCGGCGGGCACCTGGAATACAAGGCGATGCAGATCGCCCGCGACATGCTTGTGCGTGGCCAGCAAAACACCCATCTGGAGCGCTTCAGCCTCGGCGCAAGCCTGGGCCAGTGCTGTGGCGGCGTGACGGTGTTGCTGTTCGAGCCCATGGGCCAGGTGCAGGCACAGATCGCGGTGTTTGGCGCCGGGCATGTCGGCCGTGCGCTGGTGCCGTTGCTGGCGAGCCTGCCGTGCCGGGTGCGCTGGATCGATTCCCGTGACCAGGAGTTTCCGGAACATATCCCCCAGGGCGTGCGTAAAATCGTCAGCGAAGAGCCGGTCGACGAAATTGCCGACTTGCCGGTGGGCAGTTACTGCATCGTCATGACCCACAATCACGCGCTGGACCTGGAACTGACTGCCGCCCTGCTCAAACGCAATGACTTCGTCTACTTCGGCCTGATCGGCTCGAAGACCAAACGCGTCAAGTTCGAACACCGCCTGCGTGATCGCGGTTTCGATGCCGCGCAGTTGCAACGCATGCGCTGCCCCATGGGCCTCACCGAAGTGAAGGGCAAGTTGCCGGTGGAGATCGCCATCTCCATCGCCGGGGAAATCATCGCCACCTATAACGCCAATTTCGGCCAGCACACCGCCAGCGCCGAACCTATTGCCAAACTGCTGCCGGCTTCACGTCGCAGCCAAGCCATTTGAATTGAGATCACCATGCCTTTGACTCGCAAAGCCTACCGTGCCGCCCTTCTGCACAGCATCGCCGACCCTGCTGAAGTAGGGATAGAAGCCTCCTACGAATATTTCGAAGACGGCCTGCTGGTGATCGAAAACAGTCAGATCAGTGCCCTTGGCCATGCCAGCGATTTGCTGCCAACCCTGCCCGCCGACATCGAAATCACCCACTACCAGGACGCGCTGATCACGCCCGGCCTGATCGACACCCACATCCACCTGCCGCAAACCGGCATGGTCGGCGCCTATGGCGAGCAGTTGCTCGACTGGCTCAACACCTACACCTTCCCGTGCGAGAGCCAGTTCGCCGACAAGGCCCACGCCGAAGAAGTCGCGGATATTTTCATCAAGGAACTGCTGCGCAATGGCACCACCACCGCGCTGGTGTTTGGCAGCGTGCACCCGCAGTCGGTGAATGCGTTCTTTGAAGCCGCCGAGAAACTCGACCTGCGCATGATCGCCGGCAAGGTGATGATGGACTGCAATGCGCCGGACTACCTGACCGACACCGCCGAATCCGGCTACCAGGAAAGCAAGGCGCTGATCGAACGCTGGCACGGCAAGGGTCGCCTGCACTACGCGGTCACGCCACGTTTTGCACCGACCAGCACACCCGAGCAACTGGCGCTGGCCGGGCAACTGCTGGGCGAATACCCCGACCTGTACATGCAAACGCACATCAGCGAGAACAAGCAGGAAGTCGAGTGGGTGAAGGAGCTGTTTCCGGAGCGCAAGGGCTACCTGGATGTGTACGACCACTACAAATTGCTGGGCGAGCGCTCGGTGTTTGCCCATGGCGTGCACCTGTGTGATGACGAGTGCGCACGGTTGGCAGAGACGGGTTCGGCGGTCGCGTTCTGCCCGACCTCGAACTTCTTCCTCGGCAGCGGCTTGTTCAACCTGCCGATGGCCGAGAAGCACAAGCTGAACGTCGGCCTGGGCACCGACGTAGGCGGCGGCACCAGTTTCTCACTGCTGCAAACCCTGAACGAAGCGTACAAGGTCATGCAATTGCAGGGCGCGCGGTTGAGCCCGTTCAAATCGCTGTACCTGGCCACCCTGGGCGGTGCGCGGGCGCTGCGCCTTGAAGACAAGATCGGCACCCTGCAACCGGGTACGGACGCGGACTTCCTGGTGCTGGACTACAACGCCACGCCGCTGCTGAGCTATCGCTTGAAGCAGGCGAAGAACATTGCCGAGACGTTGTTTGTGCTGATGACGCTGGGGGATGACCGGACGGTGTTGCAGACCTATGCGGCCGGCCAACTGGTGCACCAGCGCTAATTTCAGCCACACAACAAAACCAAATGTGGGAGCGGGCTTGCTCGCGAATGCGCAGTGTCAGTCAACAGATGTATTGACTGATCCACCGCATTCGCGAGCAAGCCCGCTCCCACATTTTTGTCCCCGGTGAATCAGGGAAACTACAGCTTTATTGAGGAACGCCCCGGCTTCTTGGTCTGCAACAAATGCGAGAACACCGCATGCAAATCATCCGACGCGCTCTCTTCATCGAGGTTGAGCTTGCTGTCGATATGGTCCATGTGATGCATCATCAGGTTCACCGCCAGCGCCGCGTCCCGTGCTTCGATCGCGTCGATCAACTGGGTGTGCTCATCGTAGGAACAGTGCGAGCGGTTGCCGCTTTCGTACTGGGCGATGATCAATGAAGTCTGGGATACCAGGCTGCGCTGGAAGCTGATGAGCGGGGCGTTCTTCGCCGCTTCGGCCAGCTTGAGGTGGAACTCGCCAGAGAGGCGGATGCCCGCACCGCGATCGCCACGGGAGAAGCTGTCGCGCTCATCATTGACCATCTGGCGCAGCTCGGCCAACTGTTCGGCCGTGGCGTGCTGCACCGCCAATTCAGTGATCGCCCGCTCCACCAGACGCCGCGCGAGGAACACCTGGCGTGCTTCCTCGACACTCGGGCTGGCCACCACCGCACCGCGATTGGGCCGCAGCAGCACCACGCCTTCATGGGCCAGGCGCGACAGGGCACGGCGAATGATGGTGCGGCTCACGCCAAAGATTTCGCCCAGTGCCTCTTCACTCAACTTGGTACCGGGTGCCAGGCGTTGTTCGAGGATCGCCTCGAAGATATGCGCATAGACGATATCGTCCTGGGTTCCGCTGCGACCAGCCTTGCCGGCACGCGGTTGTTTCTTGAGAGGTTGCAACTGTTCGTTCATGGGCACTCGGGTATGGAGAACGGCGGCGAATTAACGGTAATACGGCAACAGCGTGTCGCTGGCAAGTATCACCTAAAATCAGGGCACATTGTACACAACCCAATGCGCCAACACACTGTACGGCTGTTTGCGCCGTCGGCTGTATTGCAATGAGTCGTTACGTTTAAGTTTAGGCTTGAATCCGTGCCGACAACGGCAAACACCCAGGTAAAAGGAACACCTTCCATGAACGACGCCACCCAAGCGCCAATGCGCCCACTGGCCGACACGTCTGCGTCGGCCGTTGTCGCCGGCTTCATCGCCATGATGACCGGCTACACCAGCTCCCTGGTCCTGATGTTTCAGGCCGGGCAAGCCGCCGGTTTGACCACGGCGCAGATTTCTTCATGGATCTGGGCGATTTCCATCGGCATGGCGGTGTGCAGTATTGGCCTGTCGCTGCGCTATCGCACCCCCATCACCATTGCCTGGTCGACGCCAGGCGCCGCGCTGCTGATCACCAGCCTGGGCGGTGTGAGTTATGGCGAGGCCATCGGTGCCTACATCACCTGCGCCGTCCTTGTGACAATTTGCGGGTTGACCGGCAGCTTTGAAAAACTGGTCAAGCGCATCCCGGCCTCGCTGGCGGCCGCTTTGCTGGCAGGGATTCTGTTCAAGATCGGCAGCGAGATCTTCGTCGCCGCGCAGCATCGCACCGGGCTGGTACTGGGGATGTTCTTCACGTATCTGGTGATCAAGCGCCTGTCGCCGCGTTATGCAGTGCTGGCGGCATTGGTGATCGGCACCGTGTTGTCCGGATTGATGGGGCTGCTGGACTTCAGCGGTTTTCACCTGGAAGTGGCGACGCCGGTGTGGACCACGCCGCACTTCTCGCTGGCTGCCACCATCAGCATCGGCATCCCGCTGTTCGTCGTGGCGATGACATCCCAGAACATGCCCGGCGTCGCCGTGCTCAGGGCCGACGGTTACAACGTACCCGCCTCGCCGCTGATCACCGCCACCGGCCTGGCCTCATTGGTGCTGTCACCCTTCGGCTCCCACGGCATCAACCTGGCGGCGATCAGCGCGGCCATCTGCACCGGGCCCCATGCTCATGAAGACCGGAACAAACGCTACACCGCCGCCGTGTGGTGCGGAGTGTTCTACGGGATTGCCGGGGTGTTCGGTGCGACCTTGGCGGCGTTGTTCGCAGCCTTGCCCAAGGAACTGGTGCTGTCGATTGCGGCATTGGCACTGTTTGGCTCGATCATCAATGGCCTGAGCATCGCCATGACTGAGCCGAAGGAACGTGAAGCGGCGCTGATCACCTTTATGGTCACGGCGTCTGGCTTGACGCTGTTTTCCATCGGCTCGGCGTTCTGGGGAATTGTGGCGGGGGTGTTGACGCTGCTGATTCTGAATTGGCGCAAGGCATAAAAAAACGGCGACCTTCAGGTCGCCGTTTTTTTCAGTATCACTTAGCCGCGTTGATCGGCTTTTCCGGATACCACACGTCCAGCAGCGGGCTGACTTCAGCCTTGGTCAGCTCGGAACGGGTTTTCAGCCAGGCTTCAACAGCAGCACGCTGCTCTTCGGAGACCGAGCCGCGCTTCTGCAGGCAAACCAGACCGTAGTCATCGCCGCCGACATAGCCCAGACCGTTGGCTTCCATGGCTTCTTTGATGAATGCTTCGAGGAAAGCGTCGATAGCTTCTTCACTCAGGCCTTCTTTGAAGTCCAGGTTCAGTTCGAAACCCAGCTCTTGAAATTCATCAACGCACAGTTTTTTGCGCAGACGCTGGGAACGGTTAGTCGCCATTGGAACAATCCTCATAAGTAATAACGGGCGGCACTTTAGCAGTTTAAGGCGGCAATTGCCCGACTCTCTGGGACAGGCGGCACAATGGCGCTAAAAAAAACGCGCAATACCAGCTATCGTTCAGCTACAAGTGGATCAACCTTGGGGCATAATGCCGACACTTTCATGACTATTGAGGGATTTTTCTTATTTACCCCTCGCCTTTTTCACCCTCCTCAGCAGTAGGGTTTTACTTCTTATGATCAAATCTTTGCGTTCCGTCTTGCTCGCCGGTCTTCTCCTTCCGCTGGCCTTTTCCACCTCCGCTGCCCCCGTCAACAATACCCTGCCACCGAACGTTCAGCAGGCACTCGCCAAAGCCAAGCTGCAAAACACCGCGCTGTCCCTGGTGATGATTCCCCTGAACGGCCCCGGTACACCGACCGTTTTCAACGCCGATGTCTCAGTGAACCCGGCCTCGACCATGAAGCTGGTCACCACCTATGCGGCCCTGGAAATGCTCGGCCCCAACCACCAGTGGAAAACCGAGTTCTACACCGACGGCACCCTCAGCGCAGGCGTGTTGCACGGCAACCTGTACCTCAAGGGCGGCGGCGACCCCAAGCTGAACATGGAAAAACTCTGGCTGCTGATGCGCGACCTGCGCGCCAACGGTGTACAGCAAGTCACCGGCGACCTGGTGCTGGACCGCAGTTTCTTCAACCAACCGGTGTTGCCGGAATTCAACGACGATGGCAACGACGAGAACAAGCCCTTCCTGGTCAAGCCGGACGCGCTGCTGGTCAACCTCAAGGCGCTGCGTTTCGTCACCCGCAATGACTCCGGCCGGGTGCTGGTGTCGGTCGAGCCGCCGATTGCGAGCATCCGCATCGACAATCAGGTCAAGGTGTCCAACGCCAAGCAGTGCACTGGCGATGTGCGCTATAACCCGGTGACCGCCGCCGATGGCAGCGTGACAGTGACGGTCAGCGGTCAGTTGGCCGATGGCTGCAGCTCGCAGACTTATCTGTCCTTGCTCGATCACGCCACCTACACCGCCGGCGCCGTGCGGGCGATCTGGCAGGAACTGGGCGGTACCATCCAGGGCCGTGACATCCAGGCACCCGTGCCCAAGGATGCCAAGGTGCTGGCCCGGGCGTTCTCACCGGACCTGGCGGAAATCATCCGCGACATCAACAAATACAGTAACAACACCATGGCCCAGCAACTGTTCCTGAGCCTGGGCGCGCAGTTCCGCAACGATGCCGACGGCGATGATGCCAAGGCGGCGCAACGTGTGGTGCGCCAGTGGCTGGCGAAAAAAGGCATTACCGCGCCGCACCTGGTGATGGAAAACGGCTCCGGCCTGTCGCGTGCCGAACGCGTCAGCGCCCGTGAAATGGCGGCCATGCTGCAAGCCGCATGGAAAAGCCCTTACGCCGCCGAATACATCAGCTCGATGCCGATCGCCGGCACCGACGGCACCATGCGCAAACGCCTGAAGACCACTGCCATGCGCGGCGAAGCCCACGTCAAGACAGGCACCTTGAACACCGTACGCGCCATCGCCGGGTTCAGCCGCGACAACAACGGCAATACCTGGGCCGTGGTGGCAATCCTCAACGATCCGAAGCCATGGGGTGCTTCGTCGGTGCTGGATCAGGTGCTGCTGGACTTGTATCGTCAGCCGAAGGCAGTGGCGGCCGCTCCCGTCCTCTGAATCTGTACCCTGTAGGAGCCGGCTTGCCGGCGATGACGTCCGAAAGAGCACCACTGAACATTCGGTCCTCATCACCGGCAAGCCAGCTCCTACGGGGTTGATCAGGCACGCAGTCTTTCGGCCTCCACCCGGTCCCTGCCCGCCTGCTTGGCCACGTACACCGCCGAGTCAGCGCGCAGCAACAGCCCGTCGACGTCTTCATCCACGCGCCAACTGGCCACGCCAAAGCTGGCGGTGACTACGCCGACCGGCTCCATCGGCGCACTGCGCAGCGACTCCCACAATTCCATCGCCAGGCGGTAGGCCTGATCGCCATCGGTGTGGGGGCACAGCACCATGAATTCCTCACCGCCCAGGCGGCAGAACACATCGGTACGGCGCAGGCGCTGGCTGATGCGCTTGCAGAGCTCCTGCAACACCCCATCGCCCACCGCATGCCCATGCTGGTCGTTGATGCGCTTGAAGTGATCGATATCAAGCATGATCACCGACAAAGCCCCCGAGGTGCGGTTGAGCCGCACCATCTCGGCCTTGAGACGATCCTGGAAGTAGCGGCGGTTGTGGATCCCGGTCAGGGCATCGGTGATCGAGAGTGCACGCAGCTCCTCTTCCACCCGCTTGAGATCGGAAATATCCGACACGTAGCCATGCCACAACGTGCCGCCCGCGGGTAACTCTTCCGGCGTCGCCTCGCCACGAATCCAGCGCAGGCCCCGTTGTGGCAACAGCACGCGGTATTCCTCGCGCCAATGGCTCAACTGCAACGCCGACAAGCGAATCGAGGCGCGCACCCGCTCCGCGTCCAGCGGGTGGATACGCTCGAAGACCTTCTTTGCATCCTGCTGCAGCACACAGGGCTCGATCTCATAGATATCGCGCATGCCGTCGCTGGCGTAGATGAATTTCCAGTTGTCCCGGGGCTCCAGGGTGAACTGGAAGATCCCTCCGGGCACGTGGGCGCTGAGTTTCTTGAGCAGGCGGTCCCGGGCTGCCAGGGCCTCGTAGGCACGCTTTTGTTCGGTGACGTCCAGGTAGATCGCCAGGTGGCCGATCCACAGTCCATGGTCGTCCAGCAACACCGTGGCCAGCATGTTCACGGTCAGTTGGCTGCCGTCCTCGCGAACCAGGGTCCACTCACGGGCTTCGTGCAGGGTGTCAGGGCTTTCAACCAGCATGGCCTGGCTCGCCGGGATGCGCTTGCCCAAGGCCACGCTCAGGCTGGCGGAGCGGGCTTCCAGTTCCGGCGCCAGGTGCAGGCTTTCCAGGGTGTGGGTGCCCACTACCTGCTCGGCCCTGAAACCCAGCATCTGCTCGGCACCGGCGTTGAAGGTGTTGATGACACCGCGCAGGTCGGTGGCGATGATCGCGACCTGGGTCGCGGCATTCAGCACGCTGCGCAATTGGCCATGAGCACCGCGCAATTCCTGCTCGCGCAGACGCAATTGCGCCGTGCGCTGCTCAACCAGTTTCAACGCACGTTGGCGCTGGCTCACCAGCACATAGAGCAAGGCGCTGAGCAACAGGCTGAGCAGGCCACCCATGGTCAGGACCGTGGACAGCGAAGAGTGGTTGGCCTGGTCGAACACCTGGCTTGGGCGCAATTTCAGCGCATACACACGGTCACCCAACGTGAGGCGGCGCGCGCCGACAAGGTCACTGCTGCCCACCTCATTGCTGGATTCGAAAAGCACGCGATTCTGCAGGTCAGAGGTGTCGACAATCTGCATCACCAGGTTGTCCCGGTCCGGCTTGGGCAAACCATCGGCCACCAACTGGCGCATGCTGATCACCGCCATCACAAAACCATAGGGCTCATTCTGGGACTGCTCGGAAGTGGGCAGATGGCTCACCGGCGCGACCAATAGCACCCCGGTGGCATAGGCCGGCTCTACCCCGACCAATTGCATCGGCTGGGAGACCGCGAGCTTACCGGTGTTCTGCGCGCGCTCAAGCGCTGAACGCCGCAGCGGCTGGGCCAACAGATCGAAGCCCAGCGGTGCGCCCAGCAGGCTCTGGGTCTGGCTGTACAGCACCGGCACGTATTCATCGCGCTCGGGCGCTGGGGCCAACTCGCCGGCCGAATTCAGCTCACGGATAACAAAGGGAGTGCCGCGCTGTTCGGCCACCGCTTGTTCAAATTGGCTGCGCTGCTCGCGGTACACCCGTGGCGCCCAGGAATAAGCGCGGGCGCGCAACAACAAGGGCTGGGCAAAGCCGTCGAACTCCTCGCGGGACACCTCATCGGAATTGACGAAGAAACGCCGCAAGCTGTTCAGGCGCTGCTCCTGGTCTTCGAAGCGTTCCTGCAGGCGGGTATAACGCTCGTTGACCAACAACTGGAAGCGTTGGCGCACCTGTTGCTGATAGAGGTCGGAGGCTGCCCATGCAACGATTGCCGTCAAGGCAAAACCTGCCAGTAACACCACCAATGCCACCAGCCAAGCCGACGCCTGCTCACTGATAAAGCCTAGGATTTTCGGGCGAACGGCTTGCAACGGCATAGGCAACACTCACAACGCCAGCGTGCGGGGGGTGTCACTTTGGCTAGGCCTTAAGTTATAGCCACGGGCCTTGAATTTGACCAGCGCAAAAAAGCCGCAAGCCCGGAATAATCCAGGCTTGCGGCTCTTTTAGTGGCAGCGATCAGCGCGCGGTGATTTTCCACGCCCGGTGGATCTTCGCATTACGCGCGAAATCCGGGTCGATGGTCTTGTCGCTGATTTCCTCGACCACATAGCGCTCGCTGAGGTTGTCCTCCAGCGCGAACTTGCGGAAGTTGTTCGAGAAGTACAACACGCCGCCCGGCGCCAGGCGCGCCATGGCCAGGTCGAGCAACTGCACGTGGTCGCGCTGCACGTCGAAGATGCCTTCCATGCGCTTGGAGTTGGAGAAGGTCGGCGGGTCGATGAAGATCAGGTCGAACTCATCGCGGCTGGCCTCCAGCCACGCCATCACATCACCCTGCTCCAGGCGGTTCTTGTCAGAGAAACCGTTGAGGGAGAAGTTGCGACGCGCCCAGTCCAGATAGGTCTTGGACAGGTCGACACTGGTGGTGCTGCGCGCGCCGCCCTTGGCCGCGTGCACACTGGCGGTGGCGGTGTAGCAATACAGGTTGAGGAAGCGCTTGCCGGCGGCCTCCTTCTGGATACGCAGGCGCATCGGACGGTGGTCGAGGAACAGGCCGGTGTCCAGGTAGTCGGTGAGGTTGACCAGCAGCTTCACGCCGCCTTCGCTGACTTCGGTGAACTTGCCCTGGGCGCTCTGGCGCTCGTACTGCTTGGTGCCGCTCTGACGCTCGCGACGCTTGACTACCACGCGGCTCTTATCGATGTTCAGCGCCTGTGGAATGGCTGCCAGCGCATCGAACATACGCGCGGAGGCTTTTTCCGGGTCGATGGACTTCGGCGCAGCGTACTCCTGCACGTGGACCCAGTCGTGGTACAGGTCGATGGCCATGGAGTATTCCGGCATGTCGGCATCGTACACGCGGTAGCAATCCACGCCTTCGCGCTTGGCCCACTTGCCCAGCAGCTTGAGGTTCTTCTGCAGGCGGTTGGCAAACATCTGCCCGCCTTCGCTCAAGCGCGCCTGCTCGACCACAAGGGCCGGGGCGGGTTTGATCGGGTTACCGTTCTTGTTGTACTGGCGCTCTTGCGGCTCGGCCGGGGCTTGATCGTAAGCGGCTTGCTCACGCTCGGCCTGGCGCTGTTCGGGGGTACGACGCTCGCCGGTGACGAACTGATCCGGGTTGACCTTGATCAGCAGCAACTTGCATGGCAACGCGCCGTTCCAGAACGAATACTGCTTGTGGCTGCGGATGCCCATGCGCTTGCCCAGGTCCGGCGCGCCGGTAAACACCGCCGCTTCCCAGCCCATGCAGGCCTGGCGCAGACGCTCGCCGAGGTTCTGGTAGAGGTACAACAGGCTGGCTTCGTCACCCAGGCGCTCGCCGTACGGCGGGTTGCAGATGACCAGGCCTTTCTGGTTCTGGTCCGGACGCGGCTCGAAGGTGCCGACTTCGCCCTGATACACCTTGATCCAGTGGCTCAGGCCGGCACGTTCGATGTTGTTGCGCGCGGGTTGGATCAGGCGTGGGTCAGCTTCGTAGCCACGGATCCACAGCGGAGACTTGTTCATGCCAATGGCGGCACGTTCAGCAGCCTCCGCGTGCAGTTTCTTCCACAGCGCCGGGACGTGACCGAGCCAGGTGGTAAAACCCCACAGTTCGCGATTCAGGTTCGGCGCCATGTCGGCGGCGATCATCGCGCCTTCGACCAGGAAGGTACCCACACCGCACATCGGGTCACTCAGCGCACCGCCCTCAGCGGCGATACGTGGCCAACCGGAACGGATCAGGATCGCGGCCGCCAGGTTTTCCTTCAACGGTGCCGCGCCCTGCTGCAGGCGATAACCGCGCTGGTGCAGGCTGTGGCCGGACAGGTCGAGGGACAGGATGGCTTCGCCACGGTCCAGGCGCAGGTGAATGCGCAGGTCCGGGTTGATCTTGTCGATGGACGGGCGTTCGCCGGTCGGGGTGCGCAGTTTGTCGACGATTGCGTCCTTGACCTTCAGCGCGCCGAAGTGGGTGTTGTCGATGCCCGAGCCGTGGCCGCTGAACTCAACGGCCAGGCTGCCGTCGGGCACCATGTGGTCTGCCCACTCGATATCCAATACGCCGTGGTAGAGGTCTTCGGCGTCCTTCATCGGGAAACGCTTGAGTACCAACAGCACGCGGTTGGCCAGGCGCGACCAGAGGCACAGGCGGTAGGCGGTTTCCATGTCGGCCATGCCGCGCACGGCCGAGGTGTGCTCGCGGGCTTCCTCAAGGCCAAGCCCGACGGCTTCCTCGATCAGCAGGCCTTCGAGGCCCTTGGGGCAGGTGAGGAAGAGTTCAAAACGGTCCGACATGGGGCATTCCAGGCTTTTCAGCAATAAATGAACGAGCGACGCATCGCCGGTTCGGTTTTCAATCAAGCACTTTTCTTGAAGAGTGCTCGCGTGGCACGAATGTGCCGTCCCACCCCGTCTAATGAGCCCGTGGGCCTTGATTGACGGGGCAGATAAAGAATTTGCAGCAACAAAAAGAAATATCTCGACCCTTCGTCGAATAATAACCGACTGCAACGGGCGGACATTCTCACTAAAGGATTAAACCCATCCTCTTTGCAGGGTGCATCATAGCTGGCTTTGCCCAATAAATGGGGCTAAAAGCCATCCCAGCTTATGGCTATAGCATCGTTATCGTTACGTGCTTATGACAAAACGATCATTGAATCCATGTGACCTATTGGTTAGAACTCAACACAGGTTGGCGCCGTAACGACGCCGACACATTGGCTCGCCACGCCGGCAGCGAGCCCACCAACGGCAGAAAAACTCTGCCCGGCCTCGGACGAGGCCGAAGGATATCAAGACAGTCAACAAGTGAGGGAAACACCCTATGAGAAGACTTAAGCGTGATCCGTTGGAAAGAGCATTTTTACGCGGATATCAATATGGCGTTCATGGCAAATCCCGTGAGCTTTGCCCATTTACTCTACCGTCGGTGCGCCAAGCCTGGATCAACGGCTGGCGAGAAGGACGCGGCGACAACTGGGACGGTATGACTGGCACTGCGGGCATCCACAGACTCAACGAACTTCACGCCGTCGGCTAATCAAGGGCTTTTAATTCCGACACCACCTTTGAATTTGTAACGACTTACCATGCACGCCCCATCCGGGCGGCGGGCTTCGGCCCAGGGGGCTCCTTTTGAGGAGCCCTTTTTATTGCCTGGGCGATGGCGCCTTCGCAATGGCGATTGATCTTTCGGACGCCATCACCGGCACGCCAGCGCCTAACGTTTCGGCAGTGCGGCGATTGCATCCACCGACTGGCGAATCAGCGCCGGCCCCTTGTAGATGAAGCCGGAGTACAACTGCACCAGGCTGGCACCCGCAGCAATCTTCTCGGCGGCATGCTTGCCTTCGGTGATACCACCCACCGCGATGATCGGCAAACGCCCGGCCAGTTCGGCAGCCAGCACCTTGACGATGTGGGTACTCTTGTCGCGCACCGGCGCACCCGACAGGCCGCCTGCTTCGTCGCCATGGGACAAACCTTCGACGCCTGCGCGGCTGAGGGTAGTGTTGGTTGCGATCACCGCGTCCATACCCGAATCCAGCAGGGCCTGGGCCACAAGCACGGTTTCTTCGTCGCTCATGTCCGGGGCAATCTTGATCGCCAACGGCACGCGCTTGCCATGACGCACGGCCAGGTCTTCCTGGCGCTGGCGCAAGGCTTCGAGCAGTTGCTTGAGGGAGTCGCCAAACTGCAGGCTGCGCAGGCCCGGGGTGTTGGGCGAGCTGACGTTGACCGTGACATAGCTGGCGTGGGCGTAGACCTTGTCCAGGCAGATCAGGTAGTCATCCACCGCACGCTCAACTGGCGTGTCGAAGTTCTTGCCAATGTTGATACCCAGGATGCCCTTGTACTTCGCGGCTTGAACCCGCGACAGCAAGTGATCGACGCCCAGGTTGTTGAAGCCCATGCGGTTGATGATCGCCTCGGCTTCCGGCAGACGAAAAATACGCGGCTTGGGGTTGCCTGGCTGTGGGCGTGGGGTCACGGTGCCAATTTCGACAAAGCCGAAACCCAACTGTGCGAAACCATCGATGGCCGCGCCGTTCTTATCGAGGCCCGCCGCCAGCCCGACCGGGTTGGGGAAATCGAGCCCCATCACCGAGACCGGCATTTTTGCCGGTGCCTTGCATACCAGGCCATTGAGCCCCAGGCGGCCACCGGCACCGATCAGGTCCAGGGACAGATCGTGGGAGGTTTCCGGGGAGAGTTTGAACAACAGCTGGCGGGCCAGGGTATACATGGGCGGGCTAGACTCGGATGGCGGCGAAAGGTGGCGGCGATTATAGCCGGGGTCACGGGTAGCGCGCGAGGCGTGAACCTCAATCATCAGTAGCGATGCGCTACCAACTGCTCGTAATACGCCCAGATTTTCTCGGCATACTGCCTGCGCAACGCCTCACGCTCTGGACCTGAACCCGGGCCTGCGTTGTAGGCACCCACCGCCGTCCAGTTGTAGCCAAAGCGCTGGATGAATTCGGCGAGAATCGACGCGCCCACCTCAACCGACAGGCAGGGCTCATTGAGCAACCGATCTTCGGTTATGCCTTGCTTGAGCAAGCGCGGCAAGTGGATGCTGTTGATCTGCATCAGGCCGATATCTCGGGTGCCATTGCGGTTGGTGTGATTCATCGCCTGCGCACGGAAGCCCGATTCCACGGCGGCGATCGCTTGCAGCAACTCGGGCTCGATATTGTGTTGGCTGGCAGCCTGCTCCCAGCAAAATGCCATGACGTGATTGCTGGCCATCGCCACGCTCAACACCAGGGCCTTGCTCCAGAACCTAGCCATGCTTCACCAAGCCCTGTTTCACCGAGCCGTGGCTGACCTGGCCGCAGGACGAGCACACATGTTCCATACGATCCAGCGCCTGGCCCTCGCTTCGCACCGGGCAGGTAAAGCGGTAGCCTCGACCGTAGATCGTCTTGATAAACCCCTTGTCGGCTCCCAGGTACTTGCGCAGCGAGTAAATACAGCGAGTCAGCGACTCCTCGGCAACTTCCCCCTGGGGCCAGGCCTGCTCCAGCAGCCGATCCTTGGTCATCAACACGCCGCCAGACACCAACAGCAGCCGCAACACCTGCCACTCTTTGGGCGGTAGCTGAACGTCAGTCCCCGCCCCCGTCAGCCGACCATCACCATGCAGGGCCCAGCACGCAAAAAACAGGGGAGTCGTCGTCCCTCCCTCACTCACCCTAGCCATTATTACCTCGGCATCCGACTACTGACATTGAAGTCCTCATTTTCATTACTGGCTCAGGTATCCATGCCACGACTATAAGAACCTGCCTCACGACTCACCCTAGGAAAAAGCCCATACCTCCACCGGTTTTGGACACGCACATGTAGGACGCTTCACTACCCACCCTCGCCTGGCAGCCAGGCCTCATACACCTCATGCAACTCAACCCCTAGCCGGTCCTCCAATTGCACCAACTCGCCCAAGGCCATCAAGTGCCCATTAACCCGAACCTCCACGCAGTGAATGACCTGCGGCGCCAACGGTAAGACCTTCCCTGGGGCAAAGGCCGCCAGGCGCCTGCGGCTGATCAGTTGTTCCTGTAGAAGTATTTCCAGATGCATGGGTTAAAACCTTGTTCACTGTGAGACATCGCGCTCCTGCCGAACAAATGCACGCCGGACACGCTCGTATTGCGTAGCCGTCAACGGCGGTGGCCCTACGCCCCCGAACGCCTGATTCAACTCACTGCCCACCGCCTTTGCCTGGATCACGAACAGCCGCACCTGCGTCGAGCCCCCCGTCCGCTTTCGATGAAAGGCGCCCAGCCATAGCCGTCTGCCCTGGGGTAAGCGCACCACACTGTTGACGTTCATCTGCCCCACCGCCGTGTTTTTTTCCCGTCGCCCCGCCTCACTCACTTGGCGCCCCTCTTCAACCTCAAGGCGCATCTCGATCTGGTTAGCCTCGACAAATCGCGGTAATACGCTGACCTCGGTGCCATAGCGCACAGGTTTCCAATCAGTCCGGTCACTGCCAGGAGTGGGCAGATAGAACGTGTGGTTGTCCTGAAACACCGCAGGCACATTCTCCTGAGTAAGAATTACCGGCAACGTCGCCACCTTCGCTCGCCGTCGACGCTCCAATGCGCCGATCTTGGCCATCAGTTGGCTATCCTCCAGTGGCTCCAGGACTCGCGTGGACGACGCGTTGGTTTCCCCATCCCCTTCCAGGCCCAGCTTCTTCAGTTCAGCGCGCTCCACATCCACCAGCCACAGCGAGACTTCGATGGGACGCTTGGGTATGTCGAGTTCCGCTACCAGTTTCTGGATGAAACTCACCTGCGCCGACGTGCCCTTGATCAGCAGGCTGTTGCTGTCCGCGTAGGCGATCACGCCCACACGCTTGTCGGCCAACATGCCCTTGTGCTCGCTGGCCAGCAGGGTCTCAACCATCGACGCCATCCCCGGTACGGTGACCGGTTTGTCGCGCGTGCCGTACTCGCGGTCAGCTACATCGGTGTTGAACACTTGCATGACGGCAAAGGCCTGCTTGCCCACCCGCAGGTCGGCTCTTTGCCGGTCCATCAATTGGGCCAGGCGCAGTACCTGGTCGACATAATTGGGTGGCCCCGACACATAAAATGTTCGCCCCCCACTTTCGCGCAAGGGATGGCGAGACTCATCGATGCCCGAGCGGCGCATGAGGCTGCGCAGTCGATCGACGGATATATGCCGCAAGGTCACCGCCGAGCTCTTTGCCTCGTCAGCGTCATACACATAAAGCGCTTGCCCGTCGCCGTACCAGATCAGCCCCTGTTGCCGCGCAAGATGCTCCAGGGCCTGTTGCGGTGCAGCAAAATCCAGCGTGGCGCTGAGACGTTTACGGGCCACCGCCTGGCTGACAATGATGGGCAAGCCCAGTGGCTCCGAGAGCGCGGTAAATACGGTATGCAGGCTTTCGTGCTGTGCGGGATAGGGCTTGCCCGAGGCAAGCGCACCTGTCGACAGCAGCGCGGCAAATAGCGCGGCGAACCATAACCACCGGCAAAACCGGCGGCGGGGCATCGTTGCAGGTACGTCGGCATACACCGTGGGGTTTCCTGGGCGGTCTGGCATTGAAAGTGTCGCCATACTGAAAGGCCGCCCGGTTTCAATCTTGATGGAAAGTTGACGGCTGCCCGGCCGCGCCGCCCGTGGCATGTGCCTTGCTATGAACTCGGTATCAGAGCCCGCGCCAACGGCGGAGCGTGCTTACGGACAAAGGCGTCGTTACCCGCACTGGCTTGCATCGCCATCTGAGGGAACGACGCTTTTTTTTGAGTGAAAAGGTAGGTGTTGATGAACGATTCGGCAGGCAACAGCCCAATGAACGACCCGCTGGCCTGGGTCAACGGCAGCGATGCGCCGGAAAAGAGCAGCCTTGACCTGGGTTTCATGGCCTTGAGCGACTGCGCCTCGATGGTGGTGGCGGCCACCCAGGGCTTCGCCCAACCCTACGGGCTGACCCTGAACCTCAAGCGCCAATCGTCCTGGGCCAACCTGCGCGACAAACTGGTCAGCGGCGAACTGGACGCCGCCCACAGCCTGTACGGGCTGATTTATGCAGTGCACCTGGGCATCGGCGGCGTTGCGCCCACCGACATGGCCGTGCTGATGGGGCTCAACCAGAACGGCCAGAGCATCAACCTGTCCCATGGCTTGCAGCAACAAGGCGTGATCACTCCTGAGGCGCTCGACCGCCACGTGCACCAAAGCCGAACAAAACTGACCTTCGCCCAGACCTTTCCCACCGGCACCCATGCGATGTGGCTGTATTACTGGCTGGCGAGCCAAGGCATCCACCCGTTGCAGGATGTGGACAGCGTGGTGGTCCCGCCGCCGCAAATGGTTGCGCACCTGCAAGCCGGGCGTATCGATGGCTTCTGTGTCGGCGAACCCTGGTGCGCCAGCGCGGTGAAGCAGAACCAGGGCTTCACCCTGGCGACAACCCAAGCGATCTGGCCCGACCATCCGGAAAAGGTGCTCGGCTGCACCCAGGCATTTGTCGACCAGTACCCCAACACGGCGCGCGTGCTGGTGATGGCGATTCTGGAGGCCAGCCGGTTTATCGAAGAAAGCAGCGAAAACCGCCGCTCCACCGCGCAATTGCTCAGTGGCCGCGAGTACCTCGACGCCCCACTCGACTGCATCGAGCCGCGCCTGCTGGGGGTCTATGACGATGGCCTGGGCAACCAGTGGCAGGATCCCCACGCCCTGCGCTTTTTTGCCGATGGTGAGGTGAACCTGCCTTATCTCTCCGACGGCATGTGGTTCATGACCCAGTTCCGGCGCTGGGGCCTGCTGCGCGAGGACCCCGACTACCTGGGCGTGGCCCGCCAGGTGCAGCAACTGGCGCTTTACCGCCAAGCGGCCGAGGTGCTGGGTATTACCGACAATGGCCAGGACATGCGCAGCAGTCAGCTGATCGACGGCAAGGTCTGGGACGGCTCCGACCCCGCCAGCTACGCGCGCAGCTTCCGCCTGCATGCCCTGGCTGCCCCATCCAACCGCCATGCCTTGCGCTGACAGGAGGCTCCCGATGCTGCGAATCCTGTTGATCAACGACACCCCGCGCAAGGTCGGCCGTCTCAGGGCGGCGCTGATCGAGGCCGGTTTTGAAGTGATCGATGAGTCCGGCCTGACCATCGACCTGCCCGCGCGCGTCGAAACGGTGCGCCCGGACGTCATCCTGATCGATACCGAGTCACCGGGCCGCGACGTGATGGAGCAAGTGGTCCTGGTCAGCCGCGACCAACCCCGCCCCATCGTGATGTTTACCGACGAACATGACCCGAACGTGATGCGCCAGGCGATCAAGTCTGGCGTCAGCGCCTACATTGTCGAAGGCATCCAGGCCCAGCGCCTGCAGCCGATCCTCGACGTGGCCATGGCCCGCTTCGAAAGCGACCAGGCCTTGCGTGCCCAGCTCCAGGCGCGGGACCAGCAACTGGCCGAGCGCAAGCGTATCGAGCTGGCCAAGGGCATGTTGATGAAAATGAAGGACTGCAACGAGGAAGAGGCCTACACCCTGATGCGCCGCCAAGCCATGAGCCGTCAGCAGAAGCTGATCCAGGTGGCGGAGCAGATCATCGCCATGAGTGAGTTGCTGGGCTGATTTGGCGCAGCTCTTGCTAAGGATTCATCACAGGTAGCCAACGGCGGTTGCCCCTCCACGACAAAGACGTCGCACACCCGGTTTGCCCTCGCGAACCCGGTGGCGGCGTTTTTTCGTTTTGGCCCCGGAGACGGGGCCGGTGGGGCGGCCTTCGCCGGCTGTTCCATCACCAGGCCTTCTTACAAGACTCCCAACCGTTGAGGTGCGTGATGAAATCAAGCTTCTGGAAATCCGGGCACACCCCGACCCTGTTTGCCGCGTTCCTGTATTTCGACCTGAGCTTCATGGTCTGGTACCTGTTGGGCCCCTTGGCGGTGCAAATTGCTGCCGACCTGCACCTGACCACCCAACAGCGCGGCCTGGTGGTGGCGACGCCGATCCTCGCGGGTGCCGTGCTGCGTTTCCTGATGGGCATGCTGGCGGACAAGCTGTCGCCCAAGACCGCCGGCCTGATTGGCCAGGTGATAGTGATCTGCGCCCTGTTCGGTGCCTGGAAACTGGGAATCCACAGTTACGAGCAAGCCTTGCTGCTGGGCGTGTTCCTTGGCATGGCCGGCGCATCGTTTGCGGTTGCACTGCCGCTGGCCTCCCAATGGTACCCGGCCGAACATCAGGGCAAGGCCATGGGCATTGCCGGCGCGGGCAACTCCGGTACGGTGTTTGCCGCGTTGCTGGCGCCGGTACTGGCTGCGGCATTTGGTTGGAGCAACGTCTTCGGCTTCGCCTTGATCCCGCTGGTGCTGACCCTGATCGTGTTTGCCTGGCTCGCGCGCAATGCGCCTGAACGGCCCAAAGCCAAGTCCATGGCTGACTACTTCAAAGCCCTGGGCGACCGTGACAGCTGGTGGTTCATGTTTTTCTACAGTGTGACGTTCGGCGGCTTTATCGGCCTGGCAAGTGCCCTGCCCGGTTACTTCAATGACCAGTACGGCCTCAGCCCGGTGACTGCCGGCTACTACACCGCCGCCTGCGTGTTCGGCGGCAGCCTGATGCGCCCATTGGGCGGCGCCCTGGCAGATCGCTTCGGCGGGATCCGTACCCTCTTGGGCATGTACAGCGTGGCGGCGATCTGCATCGCGGCGGTGGGTTTCAACTTGCCGAGTTCCTACGCGGCACTGGCCTTGTTCGTCTGCACCATGCTCGGCCTGGGTGCCGGCAATGGCGCAGTGTTCCAATTAGTGCCGCAGCGTTTCCGTCGCGAGATCGGCGTGATGACCGGCCTGATCGGCATGGCCGGTGGCATCGGCGGCTTCGCCCTGGCGGCCGGCATGGGGGCGATCAAACAAAGCACCGGCAGTTATCAGATGGCGCTTTGGCTGTTTGCCAGCCTGGGCGTGTTGGCCTGGTTCGGCCTGCATGGCGTGAAGCGCCGTTGGAGGACCACCTGGGGCTCGGCCGCCGTGACGGCTGCACGGGTCTGATGAGCCTGCAACTGAGCGTCGCCCACGCCAGTGCCATCGGCCCACGGGCGGAAAACCAGGACGCGCTGCGAGTGGTGACGCCCGTGGCCGAACTGGCGGCGAGCAAAGGCTACCTGTGCGCCATCGCCGACGGCGTGAGCCAGTGCGCCGACGGTGGCCTGGCGGCGCGCTCGACCTTGCAGGCGTTGGCCCTGGATTACTATGCCACGCCACAGACCTGGGGCGTGGCCCAGGCCCTGGAACGTTTGCTGCTGGCCCAGAATCGCTGGTTGCAAGCCAATGGCGGCGGCCAGCCCTTGCTGACCACCTTGAGCGCCCTGGTGTTTCGCGGCCAGCGCTTTACCCTGGCGCATGTCGGCGATTGCCGGGCCTATCGCTGGCTGGATGGCGAATTGCAGCGCCTCACGGAGGATCACGTATGGGAACAGCCGGGCATGCAGCATGTGCTCAAGCGCGCCCTTGGCCTGGATCAACACTTGGTGCTGGATTTTCTCGACGGCCAACTGCGCGAAGGCGAATGTTTCCTGCTGCTGAGTGATGGCGTGTGGGCAACGTTGGGTGATCACAGCATCCGGGCGATTCTGCGCGAACAAGCGGACTTGGAGCGGGCGGTAAACACCTTGGTGAACGCCGCACACCTGGCCGGCAGCCAGGACAATGCCAGCGCCCTGTTGGTACGCGTCGATACCCTCGGCGCGGCGACCCTCGGCGATGCCCTGGTGCAGTTGCAGCAATGGCCACTGCCACCGCCCTTGAAAGCCGGGCAACATTTTGAAGGCTGGCAGGTGGAAAGCGTCTTGGCGCAAAGCCGGCAGTCATTGCTGTACCGGGTGCGGGATGCCCAGCAGCAGCCCTGGCTGCTGAAAACCCTGCCGCTGAGCCGCGACGATGACAGCGACGCCGGCCAGGCCTTGCTGTCGGAGGAATGGTTTCTGCGCCGGGTTGCCGGGCGGGCATTTCCTGAAGTCCACTCCGGCAGCGGGCGCCAGCATTTGTACTATGTGATGCGGGAATATTCCGGCCAGACCCTGGCCGAACTGTTCCAGCATCAAGGCCCCCTGCCCCTGGCGCAATGGCAATCGATAGCCGAACGTTTGCTGCGAGCGGTGGGCATGCTGCATCGGCGGCAGATCCTGCACCGCGATATCAAGCCGGAAAACCTGCTGTTGGGGGACGACGGCGAACTGCGCGTGTTGGACTTTGGCCTGGCGTACTGTCCTGGCCTGTCGGAAGACCACGCCCATGCGCTGCCGGGCACGCCAAGCTTTATTGCACCCGAGGCGTTCAGTGGCGACCGCCCTACGGCCCAGCAGGATTTATACAGTGTTGGCGTCTGCCTGTATTACCTGCTGACCGGGCACTACCCCTACGGCGAAATCGAAGCCTTCCAACGGCCACGGTTTACCCACCCGGTAAGCGCCAGTCGCTACCGCCCCGACCTGCCGGATTGGCTGCCTCTCAGCCTGGAACGGGCCGTGGCTGCTCAGCCAGCCCACCGTTATGAAACCGCCGAAGAGTGGCTGCGCGTGCTCGAACAAGCGGATCGCCAGGAACTGAGCATACGCCCCAGGCCCTTGCTGGAGCGTGAACCCCTAAAGGTCTGGCGCACCCTGGCACTGCTGTCGATGCTGATCAACCTGGTGCTGTTGTACTCACTTTTTCACCGCTGACGTCATCCCTGGACGAGGAACACCTTATGAATGCAAAAGTCTGGCTGGTAGGCGCAGGCCCCGGCGACCCGGAACTGTTGACCCTCAAGGCCGTGCGGGCCCTGCGCGAAGCCGATGTGGTACTGATCGATGACTTGGTCAACCCGGCGGTACTGGAGCACGGCGTCGGAGCGCGGGTGATTACCGTGGGCAAACGCGGTGGCTGCCGATCGACCCCGCAGGCATTTATCCATCGCCTGATGTTGCGCTATGTGCGCCAGGGCAAATGCGTGGTGCGGCTCAAAGGCGGTGACCCGTGCATTTTCGGGCGCGGCGGTGAAGAAGCCCTGTGGCTGCGTGATCGGGGCGTCGAGGTCGAATTGGTCAACGGAATCACGGCGGGCCTGGCGGGCGCGACGAATTGCGCGGTGCCGTTGACGTTGCGTGGGGTGAGTCGTGGCGTGACCTTGGTCACGGCGCATACCCAGGACGACAGCCGCCTGAATTGGCGGGCCCTGGCGGAGGGCGGGACTACGTTGGTGGTGTACATGGGCGTGGCGAAGCTGGAGGAGATCCGCCAGCAATTGCTGGACGGTGGGATGGCGGCGGATATGCCGGTGGCGATGATCGAAAACGCATCGCTACCCCAGCAACGCGAATGTCGCAGCGAGCTGGCACGTATGCATGAGGATGCACAGGCATTTGCCTTGAAGAGCCCGGCAATCCTGGTGATCGGCCGTGTCGCCGGCAGCGAACAGGCCGCATACCTCGCAGCAGCCAGTGCCTGAGGCAAATTCCAGGCGAAAAAAAGCCCGGCCTAAGCCGGGCTTTTTTCTACCACTCAGTAATTACTGAGCTTGAGCTTCTACCGACGCTTCTACGCGACGGTTAACAGCACGACCAGCTTCAGTTGCGTTGTCAGCAACTGGGCGGGATTCGCCGTAACCTACTGCGGTGATGCGGCTAGGAGCAACGCCGTCTTTAACCAGGACTTGCTTAACAGCGTCAGCACGACGCTGGGACAGCTTCTGGTTGTAAGCGTCTGGACCGACGGAGTCAGTGTGACCAGCAACTTCTACGTTGGTAGCTGGGTACTGAGCCATGAAGTCGGCCAGGTTTTTCACGTCGCCGTAGCTGTTAGGCTTAACAACCGACTTGTCGAAGTCGAACTTAACGTCCAGCTCAACACGAACAACCTGAGCAACTGGAGCTTCTGGCTCTGGAGTTGGCTCTGGAGCTGGTGCTGGGGTAGGAGCTGGAGCAACTGCGCCAGCGTTACCGCCGAAGTTCACGCCCAGGCCGACCAGTGCGGAGTAGTCCCACTTGCCGTTGTCCAGACCGTAGTCAGCTTCAACACCGGCACGAGCGTACAGGTTGTTGGTGAAGTAGTACTTCACGCCAGTACCAACGGTAGCGAAGGTAGTCTGGTCGCGACCGCTGTGGCCGTCAGCCTGAACGTTGGTACGGCTCTGGTGACCGAAACCGCCTTCTACGTATGGACGCAGGCTGTCTACGCCAGCTTGACCGAAGTGATACTGGGCAACCAGGCTGCCGGTATCGCCTTTGATCTTCTGGTTACCAGTACCGTCGTTCGAACGGGTGTGGTTGGTCTTGTCGTAGGACAGGTTCAAGGACAGGTCGTCGGTCAGGAAGTAACCGATGCGAGCGCCAGGATTGAAGCCGTCTTCGATGTGCTTGACGCTATCGTTGTACTGCTTCTTGTAGAACAGCTCGCCTTCAACTGCGCCTTGGCCTTGTGCCAGAACGCCGAAAGAAGTAGCGGCAATAAGAGAACCAATGGCCAAGCCCAAGGTGTTTTTCAGTTTCATCCGTTAAATCCCCATCTGGTGATTGTAAAGCAGTCCCACAAACCGGGGGACAACTCGGCGACAAGTCTAACAGAACTTGCCTACACGTAAGAGATATTTGCCACGCACTAAGTTTCAGTCTCGCCCGCAAATTTCTCACGTAATTTATCAAGAGCACGTTTGTAACGCATTTTTGTAGCACTCAAACCCATGTGCATGATGTCAGCGATTTCCTGAAATTCCAGCTCTGCGACAAATCGTAGCACCAGAATTTCCCGGTCAATCGGGTTCACATACACCAACCAGCGATCAAGTCCGCCCTTCTCCTCGGGTGCCGGCGCCTTTTCTTCAGACGCCTCCTCAAGGGGGTCAAGACTCAATGCGTCCATCAAGCGACGCTTTCGCCGTTCCTTCCGATACTGCGTGATGCACTCGTTGTACGTGATGCTGTACAGCCACGTCTTGAACTTCGATTTGCCCTCGAAGTTCTTCAGGCCGTACAGCACCTTGAGCATCACTTCCTGACAGACATCATCCGCATCTCTATCGTTCCCTAAATACCTTGAACAAACGTTGAACAAAGTGCGTTGATATCTGCGCATCAATTCTTCGTACGCGCGTGTTACGTGAAACAGCTCCGTGTGCGAGCGCGCGACCAACTCCTCATCAGAGAGCTCACGGGGGTCATAGCGCGTGGACAGCGTTTGGGCTTTATTCAAAACAAGTCGTGCCGACAGTCAGGTCAATGTCCGCCACAACCCGGTCAGCCGGGCCAGCGGCGGCGTACATTAGCAGGGTTTGCCGGTTTAGCGGCTACTGACCTGCTGCTCCAGGAGAATCCGATTGGACAGCGACACCAGGTCGCCGTCATCGGTCAGCACCGTCGTCTTGACGGTACCGATCTCCTCGATTTGCCCTTCGACCTCGCCCACACGCACCTGTTGCCCAACCTGATACAACTCACGCACGTAGATTCCCGCAAGAATCTGACCGGCAATTTCCCGGCTTCCCAAGCCCATGGCCAGCGCAACGGCCAGACCAACGGTAATCAAAACGATCACAATTACATGGTTGAGCAGGTCAGTCTTGACCTCCAACTGGCTGATCGCGACCGAAATACTAATGATGATCACCAGGCCCTGGGCAATTCGTCCCAGGCCGGCAGCATAGTCCAGCCCCACGCCTTCGGCGGCGCCGCGTACCAGCCCATTGGCCAGTTGCGCCAGCAAAACGCCTACCAGCAGTACCAGCGCGCCGCCGAAAACCTTCGGCAAATACAGCGCCAGCATGTCGAGCGTAGCTGAAACTCGCTCAAGTCCAAGGGATTGAGCCGCAGAAACCAGAAAAATCAGCAAAACAAACCAATAAACGATCTTGCCGATCAATGTCGAGATCGGTACTTGCAGGCCTGCACGCCCCAGCAGCTTGGTCAGGCCGGTGCCTGCCATCAGGCGATCGAGGCCCAGTTTTGCGAGCAATTTGGACAGCAGGGTGTCGAGCAGCTTGGCCACGACAAAGCCCAGCAACACCAGTACCAGGGCACCAAACAGGTTGGGAATGAAATTCGCCACCTTGGTCCACAATGCGGTCATCGCAGTGACCAGGCTCTGGGTCCAGAGATCAAGTTCCATATTCAATCAGCCTTATCAGCAGTGCGAGCAAGAGGTTTACGACGGGAAACGGGCGATACATGGGCCGAACCGTTGTTCAGGGCCATCATCAGCGCCGGTACCCAGCGGCCGAGCAGACCGAACAGGTCTCCCGCACCGACCTGGCGGTTGGCGGTTTTCAACACGCGGCCCAGGCAGGCATCGTCGTCGCGGTTGGACGGCGAGGCATTGAGCATGTCACGCAAAGACTGTTCGAACGGATCGTGCATAAAGACCTCTCGCAAGTGATTTAAAAGACGAGGGTAAATTTCTTGGGGTCACATAAGACCTTTCCTACGTTCAGGTCATATTCAGGTCAAACCCAGCGCAATCGTCGAAAAAGCCACCATTGTCCCAGCGCCACCGAGACCATCAACAGGCACGCAATCATGAATCCATAAGGGCTGGCAGAGAACGGAATCCCACCCACATTGATACCCAGCAGGCCGGTGAGAAAACTCATCGGCAGGAAGATCCCGGTGATGATCCCGAAGCGGTACATGGTGCGGTTCATGCGCACGCTCAAGCGCCGGTCTTCGGCCTCAAGCACAAGCCCCACGCGCTCTCGAGTCAATTCGAGCTCTTCCAGATAGCGGGTCAGGCTGTTGTTCAATTCGTTCCAATAGTCGGCATCGTCATCACAGAACCACGGCAGTTTGATCCGCGTAAGCTGGGCAAAAATATCCCGCTGCGGGGCGAGGAAACGTTTCAGCCCGGCCGCTCGCCGACGGATCTGCAAGACGCTGCCATGTTCCGGAGTATACCGTTCGTCGGTATCGAGTTTTTCTTCCTCTGTATCGACGATTTCAGACAGGTCACTGACCAGATCCTGCACTTTATTGGTCAGGTACTGAGCCATATAAAGGATGAGTTCGGAGGCGGTCTTCGGCCCCTTGCCATCCGCCAGCTGTACCAGCAATTCATCGGTGGCGCGCAACGGACGCAGGCGCAGGGAAATCACCCGGCTTGCTGCGGCGAAGATACGCACGGACACCATGTCTTCCGGCTCAGCCCCCGGGTTGAGGTTGACGCCGCGCAGGAACAACAGCAACTCCGCGTCCGGCAGTGGCAACAGGCGCGGGCGGGTGTTTTCCTCCAGCAGCAGGTCACAGGCGAATTCGCTCAAGCCGCTGGATTTGCGCAGCCAGGTCTGGGTCTGCGGGTGGCTGCGATCCCAGTGCAGCCACAGGCTTTCCTGGGGCTGCAGTTGCAAGTCGTCGAGCTCTGTCCGGGCAATCGAACGCGCACCGCCTTTACCGTCCAGCACCAGGGCATGCACCAGCCCCCATTGCGCGTTTTCTTCCTCGAACATCCTCACCCCGTCGGTTACAGCAGTTTATTCAGGCATTTTCAGCGGGCTGGGCGACACAATCACGCCGTTATTGTCGGCGTAGATGTACTCACCCGGGCGGAACGTCACGCCTGCAAACGTGACCACTACGTTCAGATCGCCGATTCCACGCTTGTCGGTCTTCATCGGGTGACTGGCCAAGGCCTGCACGCCAAGGTCGATCTGGGCGATGACGTCCACATCACGAATGCAGCCGTAGATCACCAGCCCTTCCCAGCCGTTTTTCGCGGCTTTCTCGGCGATCATGTCGCCCAGCAACGCGCGGCGCAGGGAACCCCCACCGTCGACCACCAGCACCTTGCCAGCGCCAGGCTGGTCGGCCTGTTCCTTGACCAGCGAGTTATCTTCGAAGCATTTGATGGTGACAATCTCACCGCCGAAGGAGTCTCGACCGCCGAAGTTGCTGAACATCGGTTCGAGCACCTGCACCAGGTCCGGGTAGGCGTCGCACAGGTCGGGGGTCACGTAATGGTTCATTGAAAAATTCCTTTCTGTCAAAGAAGTGTCTTTCGAAAGAAGCGCCAGCCCAGGCAGGTGCGAAACATCCCATCCGCTTCGCCGCAACGCAATAGCCACTGCGCGACTGAATATGACCAGAAGCGTTTAACGCGTCATATCTTAGCCGCAACCACACACGAGTGAAACGCCCTTGGCAGAGCACTGCCTCAAACCGTGGCCAACACCTCGGCCTGTGCGCCGAACAGCGGTGTGAGCGGGTCTTTCAGCCATTGCGCCACCAGCGGCCACACTTCGGCCTGGGCGGCTTTGCTGACGAGCATTTCAACGTGCCCGAAATCCTCGGTAAAACCTTGCTGGCGGCCGAGGCACAGGTATTGACGGTGCTCGGAGCCGACCTGCTCGAACAGCTTGCGACACGCCCAATCGGGGTCCTGATGGTCGCCGGCAGCACTGACCGCCAACAACGGCACATCAACACTTGCCAGGCCTTTCCACCAGTCGTTTTTCCCTTCGCCAAAACGGCCAAACAGGCCATTCCAGCGCATGGCTTCGATCAACACGCCCGCAGGCTCGTCTTCCGGGCCACGCTTGAACCGCGAGCCGGATAATTCGCCGAAGCGCTTCAGGAGCAAGCGGCCCGTCCATTCCACCGGCGGTACTTTCAACGGCCAGTGGGTGCGACTGACCTGGCAGCCAAACAGGGCCACCGACGCCACTGCAGGCGCGCCAAGGTGCTGCCCGCCCAGTGCCGCAGCCAGGCTCGTGCCGCCCAGGGAATGGCCGATCCAGTGGGGAATCTGCGCGCTTTGCTCACGCACAAATGCGCCAATGGCCGGCAAGTCATAGCGCGCATAGTCGGCGACGCGATTGCGTGTGTAGTCGTGATTGCGCTTGGACAACCCATGGCCACGCATTTCCGGGATCCACACATCAAACCCCTGGCGCGCCAGGTAGGCACCCAGGCCGATCCCTTTGGGCGAATACCAGAAGCGCCGATTGGAAAAACTGCCGTGCAACAAAATAACCGGTATGCCCCGGTTTTCCGGGACATCGGCCAGGCCTAAGCGGGTAACGGCCAGTTCGACGGTGCCGTCAGGGCTGTTACCGGGCTTGAGGCGGTACACGTCTTCACTCAGGTCGCCACGACGTTCAGCGCTGATCAGGGCGACGGGAAACAGGTTGCTGCTGCTTTGCATAATGCTCTTGCACAAAAAAGGGCGGCGTCCGGAAGGAGTTCCGCCCTGCACAGATAAGAATGCCGGTCACCCTCGACAGGTGACCGGCACTTTTGACGTCACGACCTTAGGCGGACGCTTGGCCTTCCGCCAGGAAGAACCAGGTTTCCAGCACGGAATCGGGGTTCAGCGAGACGCTTTCGATGCCCTGTTCCATCAGCCATTTGGCCAGGTCTGGGTGGTCGGAAGGGCCTTGGCCGCAGATACCGATGTACTTGCCGGCCTTGTTACAGGCCTGGATGGCGTTGGCCAGCAGCTTCTTGACCGCGGGGTTACGCTCGTCGAACAGGTGCGCGATGATCCCGGAGTCGCGGTCCAGGCCCAGGGTGAGCTGGGTCAGGTCGTTGGAGCCGATGGAGAAACCGTCGAAGAATTCCAGGAACTCTTCCGCGAGGATGGCGTTGGACGGCAGTTCGCACATCATGATGACGCGCAGGCCGTTGTCGCCACGGGACAGGCCGTTTTCAGCCAGCAGGTCGACCACTTGGCTTGCCTCGCCCAGGGTGCGCACGAACGGCACCATGATCTCGACGTTGGTCAGGCCCATCTCGTTGCGCACGCGCTTGAGGGCGCGGCATTCGAGTTCGAAGCAGTCACGGAACGCTTCGCTGATGTAACGCGAGGCGCCACGGAAGCCCAGCATCGGGTTTTCTTCTTCCGGCTCGTAGAGCTTGCCGCCGATCAGGTTGGCGTATTCGTTGGACTTGAAGTCCGACAGGCGCACGATGACCTTTTTCGGGTAGAACGCTGCCGCCAGGGTGCTGATGCCTTCCACCAGTTTCTCGACGTAGAAGCCCACTGGGTCGTTGTAGCCGGCGATACGCTTGTCGACGCTTTCCTTGATGTCCAACGGCAGGCCGTCGTAGTTCAACAGGGCCTTGGGGTGCACGCCGATCATGCGGTTGATGATGAACTCCAGGCGGGCCAGGCCCACGCCGGCGTTCGGCAACTGCGCGAAGTCGAAGGCACGGTCCGGGTTGCCGACGTTCATCATGATCTTGAACGGCAGGTCCGGCATGGCATCGATGGAGTTCTGCTTGATGTCGAAGCCCAGCTCGCCTTCAAAGATGAAGCCGGTGTCGCCTTCGGCGCAGGAAACAGTGACGCCTTGGCCGTCTTTCAACAGCTGGGTCGCGTTGCCGCAGCCCACGACTGCAGGGATGCCCAGTTCACGGGCGATGATCGCCGCGTGGCAGGTACGCCCGCCACGGTTGGTGACGATGGCGCTGGCGCGTTTCATCACCGGTTCCCAGTCCGGGTCGGTCATGTCGGAGACCAGAACGTCGCCTGGCTGGACTTTGTCCATCTCGGACACGTCCTTGATGATCCGCACCTTGCCTGCGCCGATGCGCTGGCCAATGGCACGGCCTTCCACCAACACCGTACCGGTTTCTTTGAGCAGGTAGCGTTCCATGACGTTGGCCGAAGTGCGGCTCTTCACGGTTTCCGGACGCGCCTGCACGATGTAGAGCTTGCCGTCGTCACCGTCCTTGGCCCATTCGATGTCCATCGGGCACTTGTAGTGCTTTTCGATGATCATCGCTTGCTTGGCCAACTCGCTGACTTCGGCGTCGGTCAGGCAGAAACGCGCGCGCTCGGCCTTGTCGACTTCAACGGTTTTAACCGAGCGACCGGCCTTGGCCTCGTCGCCGTAGATCATCTTGATAGCCTTGCTGCCCAGGTTGCGGCGCAAAATGGCCGGGCGACCGGCTTCAAGGGTGTGCTTGTGCACGTAGAATTCGTCGGGGTTGACCGCACCTTGTACGACGGTTTCACCCAGGCCGTAGGCGCCGGTGATAAACACCACGTCACGGAAGCCCGATTCGGTATCGAGGGTGAACATCACGCCGGCGGTGCCGGTTTCCGAACGCACCATGCGCTGCACGCCGGCAGACAGGGCCACCAGCTTGTGGTCGAAACCCTGGTGCACACGGTAGGAAATCGCACGGTCGTTAAACAGCGAGGCAAACACTTCCTTGGCCGCGCGGATCACGTTTTCCACGCCGCGGATGTTCAGGAAGGTTTCTTGCTGGCCGGCGAAGGAGGCATCCGGCAAGTCTTCGGCAGTGGCCGAAGAGCGCACGGCAACGGCCATGTCCGGATTGCCGGCCGACAGGGTGGCGAAGGCGGTACGGATTTCTTCGTTGAGCTTCTCGGGGAACTCGGCCTCCATGATCCATTGGCGGATCTGGGCACCGGTCTTGGCCAGGGCATTGACGTCATCGACGTCCAGGGCGTCCAGCGCGGCGTGGATCTGAGCGTTGAGGCCGCTCAGTTCGAGGAAATCGCGGTAAGCCTGGGCCGTGGTGGCGAAACCACCGGGCACCGACACACCAGCGCCTGCAAGATTACTGATCATCTCGCCGAGGGATGCGTTCTTGCCCCCCACGTGCTCTACATCATGGACGCCGAGCTTATCGAGGGAAACTACGTACTCTACCAAGGTGATCTCTCCACTTTCTGTGTTGGAAAAGCTCAGGACGCCGGCTGCTCAGTAGGAGCGTTCACCAGCGCTTGTGGCCTGGACCTGGAAAATAAGTGAGAATGCGGCCCACTGCGGGACGGCAAAATCGCGCCTATCATATCCAAGATTCGCCATCAGCTTAAGGCCCAGGGCTCAAATGAAACGATCTGCTTTCTTTATCTCCGACGGCACCGGCATCACAGCCGAAACACTGGGTCAAAGCCTGCTCGCGCAGTTCGAAAACATTACCTTCGCCAAATTCACGCGGCCCTATATCGACAGCGTGGATAAAGCGCGGGCCATGGTACAACAAATCAATCTGGCGGCTGAAAAAGACGGTTTTCGACCGATCATTTTCGACACCATCGTCAATCAAGACATCCGTGAGATTCTCGCAACGTCGAATGGTTTCATGATCGACATTTTCTCGACCTTCCTGGCGCCGCTGGAGCAGGAGTTGAGTGAACACTCGTCTTATTCGGTCGGAAAGTCCCATTCCATTGGGCACAACTCCAATTATATGGAGCGTATCGAGGCGGTGAACTTTGCCCTCGACAACGACGACGGCGCCCGCACCCACTACTACGACAAGGCCGACTTGATCCTGGTCGGCGTATCGCGCTGCGGCAAAACGCCCACCTGCCTGTACATGGCCATGCAATTCGGTATCCGCGCCGCCAACTACCCGTTGACCGAGGACGACATGGAGCACCTGACGCTCCCGGCCGCCCTGCGCGCGCATTCGCACAAGTTGTTCGGCCTGACCATCGATCCGGACCGGCTGACGGCGATCCGCAATGAGCGCAAGCCCAACAGCCGCTATTCGAGCTATGCCCAGTGCGAGTTCGAAGTGCGTGAGGTAGAAAATCTGTTCCGTCGCGAGAATATTGCGCACATCAATTCCACGCATTTTTCGGTGGAGGAGATTTCGGCGAAGATTTTGGTGGAGAAAGGCGTGGAGCGGCGCTTCAAATAATGTTGTCGCCTATTACTTTGTGGTGAGCGAGCTTGCCTCGCGCGGGGCAAGCCCGCTCACCACAAGGATCAAGGCCTACAACTGAAACCTCCCTCCCCCCTGCCCCAACGCCGTCGCCAGCGCATCAAACCCCGCCCGCAACAACTGATCATCCCCCGAGGTGTTGCAGATGCTCGCCCGAATAAACTGCGGCACTGCCGTCTGCCCCACGGCAAAGGCTTCAGCGGTGGCGATCAGGTAATTATTCTGCTTGAGCTCCGCCTCGATTTCCGACGCACGCCACGGCTCCGGCACTTCAATCCAGAAATGCGGACTATTGAGATGGGTGCGGTACTCCAACCCTGTCAGCAGGTCGCGCACCAGGGCCTTGCGTCGACTGATCTCATTGATCTGCTGGCGCAGCAGGTATTCCGCCGTGCCGTTTTCGATCCACTGGGTGGCCAGCTCAAGGGTGACGGGCGTGGCCATCCAGCAGGTCGAACGCAGGGCCGCCGAAATACGGCTGACCAACGCCGGCGGCGCATGCACATAGCCCACGCGCAGCCCGGCGGACACCGCCTTGCTCAGGCTGCTGATCAGAATCGTACGCTCAGGGGCGAAATGGCTGAGGGGCGGCGGCCGGTCTTCCACCAATACACCGTGGGCTTCATCCTCAAGAATCAGCAGGTTGTGTTCGCGACACACTTTGGCCAGCGCTTCGCGACGCGCCACCGAGAGCACGGCGGTAGTGGGGTTCTGGATGGTCGGCGTGCAGTACAGCGCTGAAATTCGGTGATTACGACAGACTTCGTCCAGCGCGCTCGGCAGCACGCCCTCCTCGTCCATCTCCAGGCCGATCAGGCGGATGCCCAACATGCGCGCGGCCGTTATCAGGCCAGGGTAAGTCAGTTGCTCAGTGACCACCGTATCGCCCGCCCGTAACAGCGCCATCATCGCGCACAGCAAGCCATGCTGGCCGCCATTGACGCAAATGACCTGCTCGGGAATCGGATGAAAATCGCGCTGCACCAGCCATTGCGCGCCCGCTTCACGGTAGCGCGGCAGACCGGCGTCCGGAGTGTAGGCACTGATGTCCTGGAGGAACTTGGCGTTGGTCGACAGGGTTTGGAAGCTCTGGGCCAGAAATACTGTTTCCTGCCCCGGGATGTGCATGTTTCGGCTCATGTCGAAGTACTGGCGCGGCTCTTCGCTGAAGTTGCGAAACCCTTCATCGCGCTGGCGCTCCATCCCACGCTTGCGCACGAAAGTGCCGTCACCGACCCGCGCCACAACCAACCCCAGGCGTTCCAGTTCGCCGTAGGCTCGACTGATGGTGCCAATCGTCACACCCAGGTTGTCGGAAAGCACCCGATGAGGCGGCAGTTTTCTTCCCGGTTCAATCAAGCCTTCGAGGATGCCCCGTTCCATGACATCGGACAGGCGCTTGTACTTCACGCCCTGCCCGTTGGACAACCCCTCACGCATAATTGACACCATGTCAATATTTGTTTTGACAGCCATCTTTCGCCCTAATAGTGTGCTTTTACGGGTTCAATCGCCGAATTTTACAACTCATTACAAGCTCAATATAGAGTTCAATTCCGGCTCAGGGAAGCAATAAACGATGCCAATGTCCGCCGTTCTCGAAAATACCGCTAAGACAAAAACCCAAAAACAGTGGCTGGCCGGGCTGATCACCAGTGTGATGTTCCTGATCGTGTGCCTGAGTTGGGGCACCACGTGGCTGGGGATCAAGATTGCCGTGGAGAGCGTGCCGCCATTGACGTCCGCCGGCCTGCGCTTCCTCATCGCCTTCCCGCTGTTCCTGTGTTTTGCCATGGTGCGCCGCGAGCCGATCCTGTTTCCCCGCGAGAGCCGCTGGTTCTTCGTGTTCGTCACCCTCTCCTACTTCAGCGTGCCCTACTACCTGCTCAACTATGGCGAGATGCATGTCTCGTCCGGCCTGACCGCGCTGCTGTTCAGCTGTATGCCGGTATTCATCCTGATTTTCTCCGCGCTGTTCCTGCGCGAACGCATCTACTTTTCCCAAGTGGTTGGCATCGGTATCGGCTTCGGCAGCCTCTACATGATCATCAGGAGCCAGGGCCTGCACCTGGACCACGCCGAGTTCTTCGGGGTGCTGGCGATTCTGACCGCCGCGATCATGCATGCCTTGTGCTATGTCATTACCAAGCAGAAAGGCAGCGCCATCAGTGTGATCACCTACAACACCCTGCCCATCGGCATTGCCGGGCTGATGCTGTTCGTCGCCGGGCTGTGGTTTGAAGCGCCGACCTTCGACGCCATCACCCTGCGCTCCTGGGGCGCACTGTTCTACCTGGGGCTGGTGGCCTCAGTGGGCGGGTTCATCGTGTATTTCATGCTGCTCAAGCGCTTGAGCCCGATCATCCTGTCATTCGTGTTCATCATCTTCCCGGTGTTCGCCGTGATCATTGGCGCCTGGTACGAAGGCGTATCGATTTCCCGCGACCTGATGCTGTACTCGGCCATCCTGCTGGCCGGCTTTGCGATCACCAAGTTGCCGGTTGAAAAACTCCTGGCCAAGAAAAATTGACCTCTTTACAACAACGCGAGAGCCACATGGACGTCCTCCGCCCCTCCGCCCTGGAACAGATCTACGCCCACGCCAGCCGCAGCTACCCCGAGGAATGCTGCGGTTTTATCTTCGCCGACGGCAGCGTGTACCTGGGCAGCAATATCCAGAATGAACTGCACCGCAAGAACCCCGAGATGTACCCGCGCAGCGCGGCCAACGGCTACACGTTCTCGGTGGCCGACACCCTGCTGATGAACAAGGCGTTTCGCAGCGACAACCCGGTGGTGGTGATCTACCACTCCCACCCGGATGTCGGTGCCTATTTCAGCGACGAAGACCAGGACAAGGCACTGTTCATGGGCGAGCCGATCTATCCCGTCAGCTACCTGGTGGTAGACGTTCGCCAGGGCCAGGCCCTGGGCTCCAAGCTGTTTGCCTGGGATGGCAAGCATTTCGCCCTTAACCCTTTCAACGACCTGCACACGGAGTTGTCCATGAACGCTGTCTCTTTCCCCGACATTCTGGTTCGCGTGGCCAAGCTGCCGGAATCGACCCTCGAGGGCACCGGATCGACATTGCGCGAAGTCATTGAAAACCTCTGCAGCAGCCACCCGCAATTGCGCCCGCACCTGTTCCACGAGAAGAACAACCAGCTCAAGGAACACTTCCTGTTTACCGCCGAGGAAGCACTGATCGACGCCGACGAGCCCTTGCCGCAAAAAGCCAGAATCGAAGTTTTGCTCGCCACCTCCGGCGGCATGGATGTCGACACACTGAGCAACGAAGAGGTACAGCGCTACGTACGCCACATCACCCTGCCCGGCGTCGGTCGCGAAGGCCAGTTGAACCTCAAGAAAGCCAAGGTGCTAATCATCGGCACCGGTGGCCTCGGCTCGCCGATCAGCCTGTACCTGGCCGCCGCCGGTATCGGCACCCTGGGGCTGGTGGACTTTGATGTGGTGGAAAGCAGCAACCTGCAACGCCAGATCGTCCACGGCAACAGCACCCTCGGCATGCCCAAAGTCGAATCCGCCAAGCAGCGCCTGCAAGACCTCAACCGCCATATCCAGATCAACGCCCACGACACCGCGCTGAATGCCGACAACGCCCTGGAACTGGTAGGCGCCTACGACCTGGTGATCGACGGCACCGACAACTTCGACACTCGCTACCTGGTCAACGATTCTTGCGTGCAACTCGGCAAGCCCTTGGTGTACGGCGCCATCTACCGCTTCGACGGGCAGATCAGCGTGCTCAACTATCAAGGCGGGCCGTGCTACCGCTGCCTGTTTCCGAGCGCGCCGCCCGCCGAGCTGGCGCCCAATTGCAGCGCCGGTGGCGTGATCGGCGTGCTGCCCGGCGTGGTCGGGATGATCCAGGCCACCGAGGCAATCAAGTTGCTGATTGGCATCGGCGAACCGCTGTCAGGCCGCTTGATGCGCTTCGATGCACTGGCGATGAAGTTCAGCGAGATCCGCTTCAAGCGCCGCGCCGATTGCCCCTGCTGCTCCGAAGCGCGCCACAACGAGACCCTGGCACCCGCCGTGTGCGCAGATGCCGTGCCCACCCAACCCTCCCTGGCCGAAGAGCGCTACATCAAGCCCCGGGTGCTCAAGCAGGTTCTGGAACACCACAGCAGCGCCGATGTGCTGCTGGATGTGCGCGATGCCAGCGAACTGGAAGTGTGCAAATTGCCGGGCGTGGTGCATATCCCCCTGGCCGAACTGGACGGCCACCTCGACAGCCTCAGCCGGGACAACACCCACTACCTGATCTGCTACGCCGGCACCCGCGCCGAGCAAGCCGCCAGTACCTTGCTGGCGGCCGGGTTCGCCAACACCAAAGTCCTGCAAGGCGGCATGAAGCATTGGGTACGCGACGTCGAACCCGACATGCCTTTGTATTGAGCCGAGGATTGAATGATGTTGCATAACTCCATTCTCGAGGTGATCGGCCAAACGCCGATCGTGCGCCTGGCGCAGTTCTCCGAAGACCTCGGCATCGAGGTCTACGCCAAGCTCGAATCCCTCAACCCGGGCGGCAGCCACAAGGCGCGCATCGCCTTGGGCATGATCCTCGACGCCGAGCGCCGGGGCGTGCTGATCCGTGATTCCGGACAAACCATCATCGAGCCCAGCGGCGGCAACACCGGCATCGGCTTGGTGATGGCGGGCAATGTGTTGGGCTACAAGGTGGTGCTGGTGATCCCCGACAACTACAGCCCCGAAAAACAGAAACTGCTGCGCCTGTACGGTGCCAGGGTGGTGCTGTCGGACAGCCGACTGGGCAACAACTCCCACGGTGAAAAGTGCATGGAGCTGCAGCTGGAAAACCCCAGCTACGTGATGCTCAACCAGCAGCGCAATGGCGCCAATCCGCAGACCCACCGAGATACCACCGCCCCGGAAATCCTGCGTGCCTTCGGTGATCGCAGGGTGGATTACTTCGTCAGCGGCATCGGCACCGGCGGGCATATCACCGGCATCGGCGAGACCCTGAAAGCGGCCTGGCCTGGCCTGCGCGTCATGGGCGTGGAACCGGAAGAATGCGACCTGCTGAAAGACCAGCACGCGCCCCATCATATCCAGGGCCTGTCGATCGGTTTGATCCCGAGCATCCTCAACCTGGATGTGATCGACGGCATGCTCAAGGTCTCGCGCCAGGATTGCATCGACATGATGAAACGCATCATGCGCACCGACGCCATCAGCCTGGGCTTGTCGTCCGCCGCCAACATGGTGGCCATCGCCCAGCTCGCCCCGGAACTACCGCCCGAAACGGTGGTGTTGACCATGGTCTACGACAATGCCGACAGCTACCTGCCCAGTTTCGAATAAGCGGTTTTCCAACCAACCACATTACGGGGGTGCCTTCATGGGTGGCTTTATCGACATGCAACAATTGCACGATGAGTTGCTCACTCACCTCATCAAGACCCTCACACCTGTGCAGATGAAGCAGTTGGAGCCGCACCTGGCGCCGCTGATCCAGAATGCCGCACAAGCGGTGGCCGAGGACCTGATCGCCTACGCCTATCGCGACCCGGCATCACGCGGGCGCGGCGAGCTGATCCTGGACTCCTACGCCTCATTCAAGGCGGTGCTGTATTACCGGCTGGCGCATCTGGTGTGGAACTTCCCCGACCAGACCAACGGGACGTTCTCGCGCATCGCCCTCAAGCTGAGCAACCAGGGCAAAGTGCTTTCAGGGGCCGAGATCCACCCGGCGGCGCGTATCGGTCGGCGCTTCGTGCTGGACCACGGCTACGGCACGGTGATCGGCGAAACCTGCGAGATCGGCAACGACTGCTACATCCTCTGCGGCGTAACCCTGGGCGCCCGTGGCATCGCCAACAACCCTGACGGCAAGCGTCACCCGCGCCTGGGCAATAACGTCGAGGTCGGTTCCGGTGCCCGCGTGCTTGGCTATGTGTTGATCGGCGACAACGTGTTCATCAGCCCATCCTGCGTGATCACCCAGGATGTACCCGCCGGCACCAAAGTGAAGGTGGTGAACCAGATCCAGCTGCAAAAAAATGACGAGTCGGACCACAGTAACTACCTCGGCGCCTTCGCATTGGATGAGCGTCTGCACGTGGTCGGCGAGGTCAATACCAGCCACAAGGTCACGGTACTGGATGCCGACTTCTACCCCCTGCCCGGGCTGATGCTGGAGCCCACCGTGAAGGAACGTCACCACCTGCAATTTCGCCTGCACCGTGTCGAGTCGGGCGACCACCTGCCGCGCCTGCCACTGAACCTGAAGGTGTGCGGCCCGGAGTTTGAAATCACATTGCTTTCCCCCCCTGGCTTGAGTGCGATGGTGCGTTCCCTGTTGCAAGCCAGCCCACTGATTGTCGGAGGTTGAACATGTCCGTGCATACCATGGAAACCCTGGCGCTGTTCGACAGCGCGCCCTACCAGAACGCCTTCAGCGCGCGGGTGATTGCGGTCAGCGAACAGGGTATTGCCCTGGAACACACGCTGTTCTACCCCACTGGCGGCGGACAGCCGGGAGACACCGGTCACCTCACCCTGGCCGACGGTACGCGCATCGAAGTGACAGGCACGGTGCGAGACCCGGTGTTACGTTCCATCATCTGGCACCAGGTGGACCACTGCCCACCGCAGTTGACTGCCGGCGTGCAGGTGGACGCCGGTCTCGATTGGGACCGGCGCTACCAGCACATGAAGATGCACACCTGCCTGCACCTGCTGTGCTCGATCATCGACGCACCGGTGACGGGATGTAGCATCAGTGCAGACAAGGGCCGCCTGGATTTCGACTTGCCGGAAATGACCCTCGACAAAGACAGCATCACTCGCGACCTCAATGCGCTGATCGAGCAGGCCCACCCGGTGAAAACCCTGTCGATGCCGGCCACCGAGTATTCCACCCTGCTGCAGATAACCCGCACCCAGGCGGTGGCGCCGCCGGTGATACAGGGCTCGGTACGGGTGATTGAAATTGCCGGCATTGATATCCAGCCATGCGGGGGCACCCATGTGATCAACACCGAAGAAATCGGACGGGTGTTCTGCGAGAAGATCGAGAAGAAGAGCAAGCACAACCGCAGGGTGATCCTGCGGTTTGAGTGAACACGATTCAATGTGGGAGCTGGCTTGCCTGCGATGCAGGCAACTCGGTGCCTCAGGCAAACCGACGTGATGCTATCGCAGGCAAGCCAGCTCCCACATTGACCCTGTAACGGCTTAGATCACGAACAGGTCCACAAACCGATTGACTGGGGTGGCCTCAAGCCGTGCCTGGTCCTTGCACAGCGCAAAAATCTCGGCACTGCGCTGTCCGGTGAACCGCGTCGCCAGGTTGGCCTTGAACTTGTCTTCGAGCAATGGAATGCCGTCCACCCGGCGGCGGCGATGGCCGATCGGGTATTCCACCGCCACCTGTTCGGTATGCGTGCCATCCTTGAAGAACACCTGAACCGCGTTGGCAATGGAGCGCTTGTCGGCCTCCAGGTATTCACGGCTGTAGCGCGGGTCTTCGACGATGACCATCTTGTCCCGCAGTTCATCGATGATCGGATGCGCGGCGTGGAATTCATCCTCGTACTGCTCGGCCACCAGGTTGCCGAACGCCAGCGGCACCGCCGTCATGTATTGCAGGCAATGGTCGCGGTCGGCGGCGTTGGCCAGTTGGCCGACCTTGGAGATGATGCGAATCGCCGATTCATGGGTGGTGATCACGATGCGCTCGATTGCATGCAGGCGATCTTTCACCAACGGGTGCAACGTCACCGCCGCTTCGCAAGCAGTTTGTGCGTGAAACTCGGCGGGGAAGCTGATCTTGAACAGCACGTTTTCCATCACATAGGTGCCGTAGGCCTGGGACAGGCTGAACGCGCGCTTGTCCTGCGGCTTGAGCGCCAGGTCCTTGTTGGTGTGGCTGAACAACACATCGTAGAACCCCCATTGCGGCGCGCTCAATACGCCAGGAATGCCCATCTCGCCGCGCAGCGCGATATCCGCCAGGCGTACGCCCCGACTGGAGGCATCGCCCGCGGCCCAGGATTTGCGCGAGCCGGCATTCGGCGCATGGCGATAAGTGCGCAGCGCCTGCCCGTCCACAAATGCATGGGACAAGGCTGCCAACAGTTGCTCACGGTTGGCGCCCATCAGCTTGGCGGTGACCGCCGTGGAGGCGACTTTCACCAACAGCACATGGTCAAGGCCCACGCGGTTGAAGGAGTTTTCCAGGGCAATCACGCCTTGGATTTCGTGGGCCATGATCATCGCTTCCAGCACTGCGCGCATGGTCAACGGTGCGTCGCCATTGGCCACGCGCTTTTGCGACAGGTGATCGGCCACGGCGAGGATGCCGCCGAGGTTATCCGAGGGATGGCCCCATTCGGCGGCGAGCCAGGTGTCGTTGTAATCGAGCCACCGCACGATGCAGCCGATGTCCCACGCGGCCTTGACCGGATCCAACCGGAACGACGTGCCCGGCACCCGCGCGCCAAACGGCACCACCGTGCCCTCGACGATCGGCCCCAGGTGCTTGGTGCATTCGGGGAAACGCAGGGCCAGCAGGCCGCAGCCCAAGGTGTCCATCAGGCAGTTGCGGGCGGTGTCCAGTGCGTCCTGGGAATCGATCCGGTAAGTGAGGACATAGTCGGCGATGTCCTGCAGGACTTGGTCATAGTCGGGACGATTGTTCTGGTCGACGTTGGCGCTCATGGCAGTACTCCAAGAAGAGGGTTGGGATCAGTCCTCGGGCTCACGGTTGTCAAAAAGCAGATCTTGGATGCCTGCCTTGGAATAGATATCTCCTGTGGGAGCGGGCTTGCTCGCGAAGGCGGTGTGTCAGGCACTGAAATGTCACCGTTCCACCGCATTCGCGAGCAAGCCCGCTCCCACATGGGTCCAGTATTGAACCTTAGAAGGCGTCGCCGGGGACGCGCACGAAGCCTTCCATCAGCACGCGCGCGCTGCGGCTCATGATGGCTTTCTTCACCACCCATTCGCCGTTCACCTGAGTGGCTTCAGCGCCCACGCGCAACGTGCCGGACGGATGCCCGAAGCGCACTGCGTTACGCTCGACACCACCGGCTGCGAGGTTGACCAACGTCCCGGAAATCGCCGCCGCGGTGCCAATCGCCACCGCCGCCGTGCCCATCATCGCGTGGTGCAGCTTGCCCATGGACAGCGCCCGCACCAGCAGGTCCACATCACCCGCCTTGATCGCCTTGCCACTGGACGCCACGTAATCCGCAGGCTTGGCCACGAATGCCACTTTCGGCGTGTGCTGGCGCTGGGCGGCTTCGTCCAGGTGCTTGATCAGGCCCATGCGCAAGGCGCCGTGGGCCCGCACGGTTTCGAACATCGCCAGGGCCTTGGGGTCGCTGTTGATCGCGCCTTGCAGCTCGGTGCCGGTGTAGCCGAGGTCTTCGGCGTTGATGAAAATCGTCGGGATGCCGGCATTGATCAGCGTGGCCTTGAAGGTGCCGACACCGGGCACTTCCAGGTCGTCGACCAGGTTGCCGGTGGGGAACATCGAGCCGCCACCGCCCTCTTCTTCTGCCGCCGGGTCCATGAATTCCAACTGCACTTCGGCGGCCGGGAAGGTTACGCCGTCGAGTTCGAAGTCGCCGGTTTCCTGCACCGCACCGTCAGTGATTGGCACGTGGGCGATGATGGTCTTGCCGATATTGGCCTGCCACACCCGCACCACGGCCACGCCGTTATGGGGCACACGGGCCGGGTCGACCAGGCCTGCGCTGATGGCGAAGGAGCCAACCGCGGCCGACAGGTTGCCGCAGTTGCCGCTCCAGTCCACAAACGGTTTGTCGATGGAGACCTGGCCAAACAGGTAGTCCACGTCGTGATCGGCGCGGGTACTTTTAGCCAGGATCACGGTTTTGCTGGTGCTCGATGTAGCGCCACCCATGCCGTCGATTTGCTTGTCGTAAGGATCGGGACTGCCGATCACCCGCAACAGCAAGGCGTCGCGCGCGGCACCCGGCATCTGCGCCGATGCGGGCAGGTCCTTGAGGCTGAAAAATACGCCCTTGCTGGTGCCGCCACGCATGTAGATGGCGGGGATCTTGATTTGCGCTGCGTGTGCCATGGTTACCTCTCAGGCCGTCGCCGCCGATTCCAGGAAGTCCTGGGCAAAACGTTGCAACACGCCGCCCGCCTCGTAGATCGACACTTCTTCAGCGGTGTCCAGGCGGCAGGTCACCGGCACTTCGACACGTTCGCCATTCTTGCGATTGATCACCAGGGTCAACTGCGCACGCGGGGTGCGCGCACCGACCACGTCGTAAGTCTCGCTGCCATCGATCTTCAGGGTGTTGCGGTCGGTGCCCGGCAGGAACTCCAGCGGCAACACGCCCATGCCCACCAGGTTGGTGCGGTGGATGCGCTCGAAACCTTCAGCGGCAATCGCTTCCACACCGGCCAGGCGCACGCCCTTGGCCGCCCAGTCGCGGGACGAACCCTGGCCGTAGTCGGCGCCGGCGATGATGATCAGCGGCTGCTTGCGTTCCATGTAGGTCTCGATGGCTTCCCACATCCGCGTGACCTGGCCTTCGGGCTCGATACGCGCCAGGGAACCCTGCTTGACCTTGCCGTTTTCAACCACCATTTCGTTGAACAGTTTCGGGTTGGCGAAGGTCGCGCGCTGCGCAGTCAGATGGTCGCCGCGATGCGTTGCGTACGAGTTGAAGTCCACTTCCGGCAGGCCCATTTTCGCCAGGTATTCGCCGGCGGCGCTGTCGAGCATGATCGCGTTGGACGGCGACAGGTGATCGGTGGTGATGTTGTCCGGCAGCACCGCCAACGGGCGCATGCCCTTGAGCGGACGTGCGCCGGCCAGCGCGCCCTCCCAGTAGGGTGGACGGCGGATATAGGTACTTTGCGGACGCCAGTCGTACAGCGGCGCGACTTTCGGGCCGGTGTCTTCGTGGATGGCGAACATCGGGATATACACCGCGCGGAACTGCTCAGGTTTCACCGAAGCCTTGACCACTGCGTCGATCTCTTCGTCGCTCGGCCAGATGTCCTGCAGGCGGATTTCCTTGCCGTTGGCATCGAGGCCGAGCACGTCTTTCTCGATGTCGAAACGGATGGTACCGGCAATCGCATACGCCACCACCAGCGGCGGCGACGCGAGGAAGGCTTGCTTGGCGTACGGGTGAATGCGCCCGTCGAAGTTGCGGTTGCCCGAGAGCACAGCGGTGGCGTACAGGTCGCGGTCGATGATTTCCTGCTGGATTACCGGGTCCAGCGCTCCAGACATGCCATTGCAGGTGGTGCAGGCGAAGGCCACCACGCCAAAACCGAGCTTCTCCAACTCGTGGCCCAGGCCCGCGTCTTCGAGGTACATGGCCACGGTTTTCGAACCGGGGGCGAGGGACGATTTGACCCATGGCTTGCGGATCAGCCCAAGCTTGTTGGCATTGCGCGCCAGCAGGCCTGCGGCAATCACGTTGCGCGGGTTGCTAGTGTTGGTGCAGCTAGTGATGGCCGCGATGATCACCGCGCCGTCGGGCATTTGCCCCGGCACGTCATCCCACTGGCCGGAGATGCCTTTGGAGGCCAGGTCACTGGTGGCCACGCGGGCGTGCGGGTTGCTCGGGCCGGCCATGTTGCGCACGACGCTGGACAGGTCGAAGGTGAGACCACGCTCGTATTGCGCGCCCTTGAGGTCGTCGGCCCACAAGCCGGTGTGGCGAGCGTATTGCTCCACCAGGGTGACTTGTTCGTCTTCACGGCCTGTGAGTTTCAGGTAGGCGATGGTCTGCTGGTCGATGTAGAACATCGCCGCGGTGGCGCCGTATTCCGGGGCCATGTTGGAGATGGTCGCGCGGTCGCCCAGGGTCAGTGCCGAAGCACCTTCGCCGAAGAACTCCAGCCAGGCGCCCACCACTTTCTGTTTACGCAGGAACTCGGTCAGCGCCAGCACCATGTCGGTGGCGGTGATGCCCGGCAGCAGCTTGCCGGTGAGTTCCACGCCGACGCTTTCCGGCAGGCGCATCCACGACGCGCGGCCGAGCATCACGCTCTCGGCTTCGAGGCCGCCGACGCCGATGGCGATCACGCCCAAGGCATCTACATGGGGGGTGTGACTGTCGGTGCCGACGCAGGTGTCCGGGAAGGCCACGCCGTCGCGCACCTGGATCACCGGGGACATTTTCTCCAGGTTGATCTGGTGCATGATGCCGTTGCCAGGCGGAATCACATCGACGTTCTTGAAGGCTTTTTTGGTCCACTCGATAAAGTGAAAACGGTCTTCGTTGCGACGGTCTTCAATGGCGCGGTTCTTCTCGAACGCGTCCGGGTCAAAACCACCGGCTTCGACGGCCAGGGAGTGGTCGACGATCAGTTGGGTCGGCACCACCGGGTTGACCTGGGCCGGGTCGCCGCCTTGCTGGGCGATGGCATCGCGCAGGCCGGCGAGGTCGACCAGCGCGGTCTGGCCGAGAATGTCATGGCACACCACACGCGCCGGGAACCAGGGGAAGTCGAGGTCGCGCTTGCGCTCGATCAACTGGCTCAGGGACGCGTTGAGGGTGGCCGGGTCACAGCGACGCACCAGGTTTTCCGCAAGCACGCGGGAGGTGTAGGGCAAGGTGGCGTAGGCGCCGGGGGTGATTGCTTCAACGGCCGCACGGGCGTCGAAGTAGTCCAGGCGGCTGCCGGGGAGCGGTTTGCGGAATTCAGTGTTCATCGTCAGGACTCGGTCACGGTGGTTGCAAAAGGAGCCCACGGATCCTGGGAGAGAATGCGATCAAAAGGTGGGAGCGGGCTTGCTCGCGAAGGCGGTTTAACAGTCGCCATGTGTGTTGAATGACACACCGCTTTCGCGAGCAAGCCCGCTCCCACATTTTTGATCCGGTTTCACCCCGGGTTCAGCGGTTTCTCCATTCAGCGACGTTCGATTGGCACGAACTTGCGCTGCTCTACGCCGGTGTATTCGGCGCTTGGACGGATGATGCGGTTGTTGGCGCGCTGCTCGAACACGTGGGCAGCCCAGCCCGTCAGGCGCGAGCACACGAAAATCGGCGTGAACAGCTTGGTCGGGATGCCCATGAAGTGGTACGCCGAGGCATGGTAGAAGTCGGCGTTAGGGAACAGCTTCTTCTGCTCCCACATGGTTTTGTCGATGGCTTCGGAGACCGGGAACAGCACCTTGTCACCTACTTCGTCAGCGAGTTTTTTCGACCAGCCCTTGATCACTTCATTACGCGGGTCGTTGTCTTTGTAGATCGCGTGGCCAAAGCCCATGATCTTGTCCTTGCGCGCCAGCATACCGAGGGTGCCTTCCACCGCTTCTTCAGCGGACGAGAAGCGCTCGATCATCTCCATCGCCGCTTCGTTGGCACCACCGTGCAGCGGGCCACGCAGGGAGCCGATGGCGGCGGTGACGCAGGAATACAGGTCGGACAGGGTCGAGGCACACACCCGTGCAGTGAAGGTCGAGGCGTTGAATTCGTGCTCGGCGTAAAGGATCAACGACACGTTCATCACCTTGACGTGCAGCTCGCTCGGTTGCTTGCCATGCAGCAGGTGCAGGAAGTGGCCGCCGATGGTCGGCTCATCGGTCACGCAGTCGATGCGTTTGCCGTCGTGGCTGAAGCGGTACCAGTAGCACATGATCGCCGGGAAGGCGGCGAGCAGGCGGTCGGTGATGTCGCGCTGCACGCTGAAGTCTTTTTCTGGCTCGATATTGCCCAGGAACGAGCAACCGGTGCGCATCACGTCCATCGGGTGGGCGTCGGCGGGAATGCGTTCCAGCACTTCTTTCAGCGCTTGCGGCAGGTCGCGCAACTTGCTCAGCTTGGCGCTGTAGGCCGCCAGCTCGGCTTTGCTCGGCAGTTCGCCGTACAGCAGCAAGTACGCGACTTCTTCAAATTGCGCATCGGCGGCGAGTTCGCGCACGTCGTAGCCGCGATAGGTCAGGCCAGCACCGGCCTGGCCCACGGTGGACAGTGCAGTCTGCCCGGCCACCTGGCCACGCAGGCCGGCGCCACTCAATACTTTTGCTTCAGCCATTTCTCTTCTCCAATCTTGTATTTATAAGGAGGCCTTGGTTAATCGCGGCCCTGTAGGAGCCGGCTTGCCGGCGATCGGCCCTTGAGGCTTGCGCCAGGTTCGAAGGCGCAATCGCCGGCAAGCCGGCTCCTACAGTTGTTCGTCAGGCATTTATTTCTTGGCGGCAAACAGCGCGTCGAGCTTCTGCTCGAAGGTGTGGTAGTCGATGCGATCGTAAAGCTCCATGCGGGTCTGCATGGTGTCGATCACGTTCTGTTGGGTACCGTCGCGACGGATCGCGGTGTAGACATTTTCGGCCGCCTTGTTCATGGCGCGGAAGGCCGAGAGCGGGTACAGCACGATGGAAACATCAGCAGATTTCAACTGTTCGGTGGTGTACAGCGGCGTGGCGCCGAACTCGGTGATGTTGGCCAGGATCGGCGCTTTCACACGGGAGGCGAACAGCTTGTACATGTCCAACTCGGTGATGGCTTCCGGGAACACCATGTCGGCGCCGGCCTCGATGCAGGCGGCTGCACGTTCAAGGGCAGATTCCAGGCCTTCGACGGCCAGGGCATCGGTACGCGCCATGATCACGAAGCTGTCATCGGTGCGCGCGTCCACGGCAGCCTTGATGCGGTCGACCATTTCCTGTTGGGACACGATTTCCTTGTTCGGGCGGTGGCCGCAGCGCTTGGCGCCGACCTGGTCTTCGATATGGATCGCGGCCGCGCCGAACTTGATCATCGACTTGACGGTGCGCGCCACGTTGAACGCCGAGGAACCGAAGCCGGTGTCGACGTCCACGAGCAGCGGCAGGTCGCAGACGTCGGTGATGCGGCGCACGTCGGTCAGCACGTCATCCAGGCCGGTGATGCCCAGGTCCGGCACGCCGAGGGAGCCGGCCGCTACACCGCCGCCTGACAGGTAGATCGCCTTGAACCCAGCGCGCTTGGCCAGCAGCGCATGGTTGGCATTGATCGCGCCCACCACCTGCAAGGGGTGTTCACTGGCGACGGCGTCACGGAAACGCTGGCCTGGGGTGCTCTTGTTATTGGAAGTCATCATTCACCTCGTGATTGGGCAGCACCGTCCGGGAAGTGACGGGCAATGTTGCGTTTGGACGCGCCGATATGCCGGCGCATCAACAGTTCGGCCAGTTCACCGTCGCGATCGGCAATCGCGTCAAGAATGCGGTGGTGCTCGGCAAAGGCCTGGCGTGGACGATTGGGGGTGGCGGAAAACTGGATGCGGTACATGCGCACCAATTGGTACAGCTCGCCGCAGAGCATTTGAGTGAGGGTGCGATTACCGGCGCCTTGAATTATCCGGTAATGAAAATCGAAGTCGCCTTCCTGCTGGTAATAGCCGACACCGGCCCGGAAGGCTTCGTCGCGTTCGTGGGTGTGCAGCACTTGGCGCAGCTCTTCGATCTCCGCGTCCGTCATGCGCTCGGCTGCCAGGCGGCACGCCATGCCTTCGAGGGATTCGCGGATTTCATAGAGTTCGATCAGCTCGGCGTGGGTCAAGGACACCACACGCGCGCCGACATGCGGCACGCGCACCAGCAGGCGCTGGCCTTCCAGGCGGTGGATCGCCTCGCGCAATGGGCCGCGGCTGATGCCGTAGGTGCGCGCCAGTTCCGGCTCGGAGATCTTGCTGCCGGGGGCGATCTCACCCTTGACGATGGCGGCCTGGATACGCCGGAAGACGTTCTCGGACATCGTCTGCGAATCGTCTTGCGCCATCACTGGGGTTTCCAGCTGATCCAGCATATTGTCGACACCTTTAAAAGCAATGCCGCAAAAACTAGCCAATCAGCCCAGGATAGTCAAAGAATAAATCCACATTGTCGACAATCGTCTAATAACTGCTGTTGCACCCTATCGGGGCATGGCCGGCTGCCAGCGCTGGCGCCAAAAAAGCATCATGTTAGAATGCCCGCCACTTTTGCCTGACATCATTGGATGAAACGGCGTACGAGGGAGTTTGCGCAGCAATGCCAGTCGCCTTGAATTGAACATCGCACTGCCGCCTCGGGATCTATGAGACTCAAACCCTTCCTTCTATTGATGTGCCTGTTGACCGCACCCAGCCTCGGCGCTGCCGCCGAGAAGACCGTGTATGGCCTCAACGAATATGCCCAACTGGCCGGAATCGACCTGGAAGTCGCCGCCAAACTGGACACCGGTGCCAAGACCGCGTCCCTCAGTGCCCGTGATATCAAGCGCTTCAAGCGCAACGGCGAATCCTGGGTGCGCTTCTATCTGGCCATCGACACCGCCCATTCCCACCCCATCGAACGCCCCCTGGCCCGCGTGAGCAAGATCAAGCGCCGCGCCGGTGACTACGACCCCGATGAGGACAAGAACTACACCGCCCGTCCTGTGATTGCCCTGGATATCTGCATGGGCACCGCTTTACGCAGCATCGAAGTGAACTTGACTGACCGCAGCGCATTCCAATATCCGCTGCTGATTGGCTCCGAAGCGCTGAAGCGCTTTGATGCGCTGGTCGACCCCAGTCTTAAATACGCAGCAGGCAAACCTGCCTGCGCCGCCGACGCTCATACCGCCGAGTAAACCGAATGCGCTCTCTGACCCTGCACCTGAGAATCCTGATCACCATCCTGGTGGTCCTGGGTATTTCGGTCACCGCCTACCAGATTTTCGTGCAGGGGATCCCCGTGACCGAGAATGCCACCGATGACTTGTGGAACGTCGACGCCAAGGTCGAGTTTGTTGCCAGCGCCAAGGACCCGGTGAAGATCCAGATGTTTGTGCCGCCCCTGAACCGCGACTACGTGAGCCTGAACGAAAGTTTTATCTCCAATAACTACGGGGTCAGCGTCAACCGGACCGACGGCAACCGCAAAGTCACCTGGTCTGCGCGCCGGGCCAAGGGCAACCAGACGCTGTATTACCGCGTGGTGTTGATCAAGCGAGACCGAGCCGACAAGGTCAAGCTGAAGGGGCCGACCTTTCGCGACAGCATTGCGGTAGAAGGCCCGGAGAAAATCGCCGCCGAGGCTCTGCTGGCACCGATTCGCCAGCACTCGGCCGACGTCGAAACCTTCGTCAGCGAAGCCATCAAGCGCACCAACAACCTCAATGACGACAGCGTCAAACTGCTGCTGGGCGCCGACACCTCGGTTGCCAAGCGCGCCAAGATCGTCGAGTTGGTGCTGTCTATCGCCCACGTGCCGGTCGAAAAGGTCCACACCATCCGCCTGGTAGCCGACCAACCGCAAGCCCCGGAACTGTGGCTGCGCAGCTTTAATGGCAGCGACTGGTTGTACTTCAACCCGGAAACCGGCGAACAGGGCCTGCCGGCCGACCGCCTGCTGTGGTGGACCGGTGATGAGAACCTGATCACCGTCGATGGCGGTAAGAAAGCCGTGGTCACCTTCAGCCTGAACAACAGCGAGATGAATGCGATTCGCCTGGCCAAGCTGACCGACGAGAACACCGACGCCAACTTCCTCGAATACTCGCTGTACGGCCTGCCGCTGCAGACCCAGCAGACCTTCATGATCATGGTGATGATCCCGATTGGCGTGCTGGTGATCCTGATCCTGCGCAACCTGATCGGCCTGCAGACCCTGGGCACGTTCACCCCGGTGTTGATCGCCCTGGCGTTCCGCGAGACGCAGTTGGGCTTCGGGATTGTGCTGTTCACGATTATCACGGCGCTGGGGCTGTCCCTCAGGTCGTACCTGGAACACTTGAAGCTGCAGATGCTGCCGCGGCTGTCGGTGGTGCTCACCTTCGTGGTGGTGCTGATCGCGGCCATCAGCCTGTTCAGCCATAAATTGGGCCTGGAGCGTGGGTTGTCGGTGGCCTTGTTCCCGATGGTGATCCTGACCATGACCATCGAACGCCTGTCGATCACCTGGGAAGAACGCGGCGCCAACCATGCGCTGAAAGTGGCGATTGGTACGCTGTTCGCCGCATCCCTGGCGCACCTGATCATGAGCGTGCCGGAACTGGTCTACTTCGTGTTTACGTTCCCGGCGGTCCTGCTGATCCTGGTGGGTTTCATGCTGGCCATGGGTCGTTATCGCGGCTACCGCCTGACCGAGCTGGTGCGTTTCAAGGCCTTCCTCAAGGCTGATTCGTAATGTTCGGCTTCTGGAAGACCTGGAAGGCCCTGGAAGCGCGCGGGATCATGGGCATCAACCGGCGTAACGCCGACTACGTGCTCAAGTACAACAAGCGCAGCCTGTACCCGATCGTGGATGACAAGATCATCACCAAGGAACGTGCGCTGGCCGCCGGCATCCATGTGCCGGAAATGTACGGGGTGATCTCCACCGAGAAGGAAATCGACAAGCTCGACGACATCATCGGCGGGCGCAGCGACTTCGTGATCAAGCCGGCCCAGGGCGCCGGCGGTGACGGCATCCTGGTGGTGGCGGACCGCTTCGAAGGGCGCTATCGCACGGTGTCCGGCAAGATCATCAGCCATGAAGAGATCGAGCACCAGATCTCCAGCATCCTCACCGGCCTGTACTCGCTGGGCGGCCACCGTGATCGCGCGCTGATCGAGTACCGCGTGGTGCCCGACCAGATCTTCAAGAGCATCAGTTATGAAGGCGTGCCGGACATCCGCATCATCGTGCTGATGGGCTACCCGGTGATGGCCATGCTGCGTTTACCAACACGCCAGTCGGGCGGCAAGGCCAACCTGCACCAAGGGGCGATTGGCGTGGGTGTCGACCTCGCGACCGGCCTGACCCTGCGGGGCACCTGGCTGAACAACATCATCACCAAACACCCCGACACCACCAACGCGGTGGATGGCGTGCAACTGCCCAACTGGGACGGTTTCATGAAGCTTGCGGCGGGCTGCTATGAGCTGTGCGGCTTGGGCTATATCGGCGTGGACATGGTGCTCGACCAGGAAAAAGGCCCGCTGATCCTGGAGCTGAATGCGCGGCCTGGGCTGAATATCCAGATCGCCAACGACTGTGGCCTGACCCTGCGCACCCATGCAGTGGAAGCCCGGCTGGAAGAGCTGAAAGCCGCCGGCGTGACGGAAACCCCGGAAGAACGCGTGAAGTTCGTGCAGGAAATGTTTGGGCATATTCCACCTGTGGAAGGCTGAAGATCGCATCGCCGGCAAGCCGGCTCCTACAGTGGAATGCGGTACAATTGCCGCCCCTTCTATGCCTATAGCTGATTCGCCTCGCATGTCGACCTGCTCTGTATTCCCACTGCCTTACCAGGCCAACCCCGCTGCGTATTTTGCGGCGATTCGCCATGCGCCTGGTGCCGTGCTGCTGGACAGTGGCCGACCGGCGGCCGAGCGCGGGCGTTATGACCTGCTGAGCGCCTGGCCGCACGCAACCCTGACGGTTTCACCTGACGAGAGCGGTAGTGATTTCCTGCAACGCTTGCGCGAAAACCTGACCCAGCTGGGTAAAGCGGATCTACCCGCCGGCTATGAGTTGCCGTTTGCCGGCGGCCTGATCGGCTACCTGAGCTATGACTTCGGCCGGCACCTGGAGCACATGCCGCACTTGGCCGCAGACGACCTGCACCTGCCGGATGCGCGCTTCGGGTTGTATGCCTGGGCATTGATCAGTGACCACCAGGCGCAAACCAGTCAATTGGTGTTTCACCCGGCACTGGCCGATAGCGAGCGGCAACGGCTGATCGCCTTGTTCAGCCAGGTACGTGTCGACACCTTGGCCACCTTCACACTTCAGGGCCCGATGGCGCCTGACCTCACCGCCGAGGCTTACCGCCAGGCCATCCTGCGTATCCAGGACTACATCCAGGCCGGCGATTGCTACCAAGTCAACTTCGCCCAGCGTTTTCGAGCGCCGTGCAGCGGCGATCCGTGGGTGGCTTATTGCGCCCTGCGCGAAGCCTGCCCCACGCCCTTCTCCGGGTTCCAGAGCCTGCCGGACGACGGTGCGGTGCTGAGCCTGTCGCCTGAGCGTTTCGTGCATATCAGCGAGGGTCGCGTAGAAACCCGCCCCATCAAAGGCACCCGCCCACGTGGGCTGACACCCGAAGAAGACGCTGCCAACGCCGACGAACTGCTGGCAAGCCCCAAGGATCGCGCCGAAAACCTGATGATCGTCGACCTGCTGCGCAACGACCTTGGCCGCACCTGTCGCATCGGCTCGGTCAGCGTGCCGGAGTTGTTCAGCCTGGAAAGCTACCCCAATGTGCATCACCTGGTGAGCAGCGTGACGGGTGAGTTGGCCGACGACAAAGACGCCCTCGACTTGATCGCCGGCAGCTTCCCCGGTGGCTCCATCACTGGCGCGCCGAAGATCCGCGCCATGCAGATCATCGACGAACTGGAACCGACCCGACGCGGGCTGTACTGCGGCTCGCTGGTGTACCTGGACGTGCGCGGCGAGATGGACAGCTCGATCGCCATCCGCAGCCTGCTGGTGAAGGATGGCCAAATATGCTGCTGGGGCGGTGGTGGGATCGTGGCGGATTCGCAATGGGAAGCGGAGTATCAGGAGTCGCTGACCAAGGTGCGCGTGTTGTTACACACGCTGGAAAACCTGTAGCAGCCAAGCCTTTCCTGGCTCTCGTCGACAGCGCCGGCCGACAGGAAAAAACCTCAATCAGAACGTTTATGGACTGTATTCGGGCCGGACGATAGCGTCCGGCTCGGACCGTCCATTAGCCGTCTGTGAGGGATCACATGAACCGACTGCTTACTCGTCAGAAATTGTTTCCGGGATTGCATCTCCATCCAGCCGCGCCTATATTCTCCCAAATTGGGAGATCAGCGCGATGCGCATAATCGCTCTCTCAACCCTACGAATATTCTGGGAAAGCCATCCAGCCTATTCCGACGCCAAGACCCCCCTGGTCGAGCTGTACCGCCATCTGGAAAGCGCGACTTACCCAACGCCGCAAGCGCGTAGGAACTCACGCGCAGTACGACCAGATCAACGCGGAGACCGTGTGATGAACATCAAACCTATACATTCCCAGGAAGACCTTACCGCGGCACTTGCGCGCGTGGAGCAACTATGGGGAGCGGAAATCGGCTCACCTGAGGGTGACGAGCTGGAAATTCTTGCTGTCCTCATTGAGAAGTACGAGGCAGAGCATTTTCCGATGCCGCCCTCGGATCCTGTGGGAGCGATCAAATTTCGCATGGAGCAACTGGGCATGACCGCCCGGGACCTGGAGCCATTTATCGGCACCAGTGGGCGGGTGTCCGAAGTGCTCAATCACAAGCGCAAGTTGAGCTTGTCGATGATCAAGCGCTTGCACGAAGGCCTGAGTATTCCTTATGAGCGGTTGCTTGCAGGGGTTTGACTGGAAAATATACGGTGGCTGTACTGGCCCCTTCGCGAGCAAGCCCGCCCCCACATTCGGCCGCATTTCTACACGATAAACGCAGTCGAATGTGGGAGCTGGCTTGCCTGCGAAGAGGCCATCCGCCGCACTGAAAAACTTACAGGCTCAACGACCGATTCGACGCCTTGATAAATTCTTTCTTCAAATCCTCGAACGTATGCACCGCTGGAAACTGCGGGAATTCACGGATCACATTTTCCGGCGCATGGAACAGAATCCCACGGTCGGCTTCGCCCAGCATGGTGGTGTCGTTGTAGGAATCACCCGCGGCAATCACCCGGTAGTACAGGCTCTTGAAGGCCAATACCGATTGGCGCTTGGGGTCTTTCTGGCGCAGTTGGTAACTCACCACGCGGTCGGTTTCGTCGGTAATGAGGCGGTGGCACAGCAGGGTCGGGAAACCCAGTTGGCGCATCAGCGGCTGGGAGAACTCGTAGAAGGTGTCCGACAGGATCACCACCTGGAAGCGCTCGCGCAGCCAGTTGACGAACTCGATGGCGCCGTCCAGGGGCTTGAGGGTGGCGATCACTTCCTGGATGTCGGCCAGCTTGAGCCCGTGCTCATCGAGGATACGCAGGCGTTGCTTCATCAGTACGTCGTAGTCGGGAATGTCCCGGGTGGTGGCCCGCAGGGATTCAATACCGGTTTTTTCGGCGAAGGCGATCCAGATTTCCGGAACCAGCACCCCTTCCAGGTCGAGACAGGCAATTTCCACAAGACACTCCCATTTGTATGTTGTTGGTTGAGCGAGCAAAAGGACTGCCGAACTCTAGCGATTCAAGCTCGCCGCCGCAACGCAGAGCGGATTTTGATACCATCGCTTCCCTATAGAGCGCTCAGCGCCACTGACCTGTAGGAACCGTCCTGATGAACCAAGCCTTCGACGTCGCTGAACTCGCCGCGACTTATGCCAACAAATCCGCCCAGGATATTCTCAAGCTGGCGTTCAGCCAGTTCGGTGATGACCTGTGGATTTCCTTTAGCGGCGCCGAGGACGTGGTGCTGGTGGACATGGCCTGGAAGCTGAACAAGAACGTCAAGGTGTTCAGCCTCGACACCGGCCGCCTGCACCCGGAGACCTACCGGTTTATCGAGCAGGTGCGTGACTTCTACAAGATCGACATCGAGCTGATCTCGCCGGACCAGAGCAAGCTGGAACCCTTCGTCAAAGAGAAGGGGCTGTTCAGCTTCTATAAGGACGGCCACGGCGAATGCTGCGGTGTGCGCAAGATCGAGCCGCTGCGCCGTAAACTTGCAGGCGTGAAGGCCTGGGCCACCGGCCAGCGCCGCGACCAGAGCCCCGGCACCCGCAGCCAAGTGGCGGCGCTGGAAATCGACACGGCCTTCTCCACACCGGAACGCACCCTGTACAAATTCAACCCGCTGGCACAGATGAGCAGTGAGGAAGTCTGGGGTTACATCCGCATGCTGGAGCTGCCGTACAACAGCCTGCATGAGCGCGGCTTCATCAGCATCGGCTGCGAGCCCTGCACCCGCCCGGTACTGCCGAACCAGCACGAGCGCGAAGGCCGCTGGTGGTGGGAGGAAGCCACGCAGAAGGAATGCGGGCTGCATGCGGGGAATATCATCAGCAAGGCCTGATTTTTTCGCAATCGGGTCATCAATGTGGGAGCGGGCTTGCCCGCGATGGCGGTGGACCAGTCGGAATTTTCGTGGCTGATTCTCCGTCATCGCGGGCAAGCCCGCTCCCACAGTTGTTTTATGTGCACGATCAACATGTACACATAGATGTAACGATCGGTGCCATTTATGTGTGCAATTCTTCTAAAGCCGCACCATAACGTAACACCTCTACTCGCTCGCTATTTCCCATCGCGGTTCACACCGCTCCTCGAAAAAATAAATAGCTGTTCAAACGGTCAATTTATATCGCTTTTAATTCAGCTATTTATATTCATCCCCTATAAAAACGAAATTACCCAGCACTTTCATAGATCGAAAACTGGCACGCATGTGGCTTAAGGTGAAAAACGCTTTGTATACAATAAATACAAAACCTACATACACTTTGCCATCGGCGGCATGGCTGCCGATGTGCTGGAGCCTGCCGGAATGCGTACAAGCCTCTCGAACAACATCGCACTGGATCTGCCCTCCTCTTCCCTGAACCCCGAAGCCACCCGTCCCGGTCCATTGGTGCTCAGCCCGCGCCTGCATAACAAGGACCTGGCACCCACCAAAGTCGAAGGCCGGCGCTGGGGGCGCTATAGCATCTTCGCGCTGTGGACCAATGACGTGCACAACATTGCCAACTACTCGTTCGCCATTGGCTTGTATGCATTGGGCCTGGGCGGCTGGCAGATTCTGTTGTCGTTGGGTATTGGTGCGGCGCTGGTGTACTTCTTCATGAACCTGTCGGGCTATATGGGCCAGAAGACCGGCGTGCCCTTTCCGGTAATCAGCCGCATCAGCTTCGGCATCCATGGCGCGCAGATTCCGGCGTTGATCCGCGCAGTGATTGCGATTGCCTGGTTCGGTATCCAGACCTACCTGGCGTCAGTGGTTTTCCGGGTGCTGCTGACGGCGATTCATCCAGGCTTTGCCGAATACGACCACAACGCAATCCTTGGCCTTTCGTCCCTCGGCTGGGCATGTTTTGTGGCGATCTGGCTGGTGCAGTTGGTGATCCTGGCCTACGGCATGGAAATGGTGCGCCGCTATGAGGGCTTCGCCGGGCCGGTGATTCTGCTGACCGTGGCGTCGTTGGCCGGTTGGATGTATTTCCAGACGGGCGGAAACATCGCCTGGTCGATCCGCGAACCCCTGAGCGGCGGCGAGATGTGGCGCAATATCTTTGCCGGTGGCGCGCTGTGGCTGGCGATCTACGGCACGCTGATCCTCAATTTCTGCGACTTCGCGCGCTCCTCGCCCTGCCGCAAGACCATCCAGGTCGGCAACTTCTGGGGCCTGCCGGTAAATATCCTGGTGTTTGCCGCGATCACCGTGTTGCTGTGCGGCGGGCAGTTCCAGCTCAATGGCCGGGTGATCGAAAGCCCTACCGAGATCATCGCCGCAATCCCGAACACCTTCTTCCTGGTGCTGGGCTGCCTGGCCTTCCTGATCGTCACCGTGGCGGTGAACATCATGGCCAATTTCGTTGCGCCGGCCTTTGTGCTGAGCAACCTGGCGCCCAAGTACCTGAACTTTCGTCGCGCCGGTTTGATTAGCGCCACGGTGGCCGTACTGATCCTGCCGTGGAACCTCTACAACAGCCCGCTGGTGATCGTGTATTTCCTCTCTGGCCTGGGCGCGCTGCTGGGCCCGTTGTACGGGGTGATCATGGTCGATTACTGGCTGATTCGTAAAAGCCAGGTCGACGTACCGCAGCTGTATAGCGAAGACCCGAACGGCGTTTTTTACTACAGCCGTGGCGTCAATCTGCGGGCGGTGGCGGCGTTCATTCCGGCGGCCGTGATCGCCATTCTCCTGGCCCTGCTGCCCGGCTTCGCCAGCGTTTCACCGTTTTCCTGGATGTTTGGCGCCGGTATTGCAGGGTTGCTGTACGGGCTGATTGCCAAGCGCCAGCCGTTCTATGCCGATGTCAGCGGCGAAAGCATTGCAGTCGATAACGTCAGTCATTAATCAAGGACCTTCCATGCGTATCCTCGTGGTCAACGTCAACACCACCGAATCCATCACTGAAACCATCGCCCAGCAGGCGCGGGCCGTGGCTGCGCCAGGCACCGAAATTGTCGGGCTCACCCCTTACTTCGGCGCGGAGTCAGTGGAGGGCAACTTCGAAAGCTACCTGGCCGCCATCGCGGTGATGGACCGGGTGATGGCCTACGACCAGCCGTTCAACGCGGTGATCCAGGCCGGCTACGGCGAGCATGGCCGCGAAGGCTTGCAGGAACTGCTCAACGTGCCGGTGGTGGACATCACCGAAGCCGCCGCCAGCACGGCCATGTTCCTGGGCCACGCCTATTCGGTGGTGACCACCCTGGACCGCACTGTGCCGCTGATCGAGGACCGCCTGAAACTGGCCGGCCTCTACCAGCGCTGCGCCTCGGTGCGCGCCAGCGGGATGGCGGTGCTGGAACTGGAAGAAGACCCGCTGGCGGCCATGGAAGCCATCGTGCGCCAGGCTGAACTGGCCATCAGCGAAGACAAGGCCGAAGTAATCTGCCTGGGCTGTGGTGGTATGGCTGGGCTGGATGAACAGATCCGCTACCGTACCGGCGTGCCGGTAGTGGATGGCGTGACCGCAGCGGTGACCATTGCCGAGTCGCTGGTGCGGTTGGGGCTGTCGACGTCGAAGATCAGGACCTATGCAACGCCGAGACCGAAAAAAGTCATCGGTTGGCCGGGCCAGTTCGGACGGTAGACCGAGGTGTGGCCATCGCGGGCAAGCCCAGCTCCCACAGGGGAAGGCATTCCAAGGTGGGAGCTGGCTTGCCTGCGATGGCCGCGATGCGGTGTGAGCGTGCAATCAAATGGCACTGAATCGCTGCCCCAACTGCTGCTCGGCAAACTGCTCAATGATGAAATCTACAAACGCCCGGGTCTTGCCGGGCAGCAGTTTGTGTTCGGCGTAATAAATGGAGATGTTGCCGTCGTCGACACACCAGTCGGGCAGCACACGCACGACTGCACCGCTGTCGAGAAATGGCACGGCCATCGGCATGCTCACCAGCGCAATGCCCAAGCCTTGGGCACTGGCGCAGCAGGCGGCTTCGGAGTCGCTCATGGTCATGCTCGGCTTGAGTACCAGCGGGCTGTGTTCACGCTCGATACTGGTCAACTGCCAGGAACGGATGCGACCGGTCTGCGGTGAACGGATAAGAATGCCTGTGCAGTGCGCCAAGTCTTCTGGGGTTAACACCGGCGCGCGTTGCGCCAGGTAGTCCGGTGACGCCACCAGCACGCGATGAGCCGGCGTCAACTTACGCGCCACCACGCCCTGGGGCAGCTCGAAACCACCACCAATGGCGGCATCGAAGCCCTGCCCGATCAGGTCGACCTGGCGGTTATCGAAATGCCAGTCCGGGCTGATATCCGGAAACCGCTGCATGAACGTCCCCAGCAGCGGCACCACATAGCGATTACCAAACACCGTACCCATGCTGACCTTGAGCGTGCCCACTGGCCGTCCTTCGGCACTGGCCAGGTTGGCCACGGCGTTCTGGATGGTGGTGAGGCTGCCACTGACTTCGTCGAGAAACAGTTTGCCAGCCTCGGTCAGCGTCAGGCGCCGAGTGCTGCGCTGGAACAAGCGCACACCCAGGCGCGCCTCCAGCTTGGCGACACTTTTGCCGACGGCTGCCGGGGTCAGGCTCAGGTGCCGGGCCGCCTCGGCAAAGCTGCCACCTTCGGCGCTGCGCACAAAACATTCGATACTGCCAAAGCTTTCCATATCGCCCCACTCTAAACTTTTGGTTTACACAGACTATCGCAATCACGGTCTACCGGGAGGGGCTGGCGAGGTCGATACTCGGTTCCAACAACAAGGCATCCCGCCTTGAACAGCTAGGAGATCGACATGACCACACAACACCTCAGCGGCAAAGTCGCCTTGATTCAAGGCGGTTCTCGCGGCATCGGCGCCGCCATCGTCAAGCGCCTCGCAGCACAGGGCGCCGCCGTCGCCTTTACCTACGTCAGCTCCGCCGCCAAGGCCGAAGCACTGCAGAACAGCGTGATCAGCGAAGGCGGTAAAGCCCTGGCAATTCACGCCGACAGTGCCGATGCCGGCGCCATTCGCAACGCGGTCAACGCCACGGTCGAAGCCTTTGGGCGCCTGGACATTCTGGTGAACAACGCCGGTGTGCTGGCCATCGCGCCGCTGGAAGACTTCAAGCTGGAAGACTTTGACCAGACCCTGGCGATCAACGTACGCAGCGTGTTTATCGCAACCCAGGAAGCGGCCAAGCACATGGGTGACGGTGGTCGTGTGATCAATATCGGCAGTACCAATGCCGAGCGCATGCCGTTTGGTGGCGGTGGCCCGTATGCAATGAGCAAGGCGGCGCTGGTGGGGTTGACCAAAGGCTTGGCGCGAGACCTGGGGCCGCGTGGTATCACCATCAACAACGTGCAGCCTGGGCCGGTGGATACCGACATGAACCCGGCCAACAGCGATTTTGCCGAAAGCCTGATCGGGTTGATGCCGGTGGGTCGGTATGGGCATGTCGAGGAAATTGCCAGCTTCGTTGCCTACCTGGCTGGGCCAGAAGCCGGTTACATCACCGGTGCAAGCCTGACCATCGATGGTGGCTTCAGCGCCTAGGGCTTCCTGAACACCGCAAATCAAATGTGGGAGGGGCTTGCCCCCGATGGCGGTGTAACAGCCAGCTCATTCGTGGCTGCCCCACCGCAATCGGGGGCAAGCCCCCTCCCACATTTTTAACCGCGATCAGTCAAGGTCGAGGTGGCAGGCCGTAGGCCGCCAGGTCAAAGTCCGCGAGCTTGCGGATGATCTGGTCGGCATGGTGGTATTTGCTGTCGGCCATGGCTTCATCCGGTACGGCGATGGCAGTCATATGGGCAGCTTTGGCAGCAGTGACGCCGAAGGGTGAGTCTTCGAATACCAGGCAATCCTCCGGTGCAACACCCAGGCGGCGGGCGGCGGTGAGGAAGATGTCCGGCGCGGGCTTGGCGGCGCCGACTTCCGGGTCGTCAGCGGTGACGATGGTGTCGAACAGGCCAAACCATTCGCGGTGCAAGGTGGTCTTGTGGCCAAACGAATTGCGCGACGAACTGGTGCCCACGGCAATCGGGATGTGATGTGCCTTCAAGTGCCGCACCAAGGCTTCGGCGCCGGGCATGCCCAAGGCTTTTGGGAAGCGCTCGCTCATCAGCGGTTCACGGATCGTCAGGAATTCGGCGGGCGTGATTGGAAGATCCAGCGCCCTCACCACGTAGTCAGCCAAATCCTGGGCGCCGCGCCCGATGATGTGCTGCTTGATGCTCCAATCGTAGGTGCGGCCGTAGCGTTCGGCGATGATCTGTGTGACTTCGGTGTAGATGCCTTCAGTGTCCAGCAACAGCCCGTCCATATCGAATATCACAGCCTTGATTGGGCCGACTCTACGCGGTGCGTTCATCAAAACAGATCCTTGGGGGGAAGGACTAAAAGGATTCAGCACAATAACGGTCACACTTGTCAGCAAGCAACCCTTTAGACTGTGAACCTCACCTTTCAAAGTACCCGCAATGCTTTACCGCCTAGCTGCCGACAGCCTCGTGCTATTTCACTTGAGCTTCATCCTCTTTGTCCTGTTCGGCGGGTTGCTTGCGCTGAAATGGCGCCCGGCGATCTGGCTGCACCTGCCCGCCGCGGCATGGGGCGTGGCGGTCGAAGTGTTCCACCTGCCCTGCCCACTGACCCGCTGGGAGAACCTGTTTCGTCACCTCGCCGGGCAGGACGGCTATGGCGGTGGATTTATCGAGCATTACATTCTCACGCTGATCTACCCCGCCGGTCTGACTCCGCAGATCCAGTTGGGCCTGGGCGCGTTGGTGCTGGTGATCAACATCGCCGTATACGGATGGTTGATCCGGCGTTATGTACAGGTTTGAGACAGCTTCACTGGTAAAGAATCAAACTCCCTCATTCCCTTCACAGACGCCCCCATGTCCGAAGCCTTCGAAGTCCCCAGCCCTCACGAAAAACACATCGAACACACCACCGAGCATGCCCACGGCCGCGGCGATAATTTCGCCAGCCGTATCGCCGTGATGACCGCCCTCATGGCCACCCTCGGCGCGATGCTCAGCTACCAGGCCGGCTCGACCGAAAGCGAAGCGGCGATGGACAAGAACAACGCCGCCATCTTCAAGACCGAAGCGGCCAACCAGTGGAACTACTACCAGGCTAAATCCAGCCGGCAAAACCTCGCGGAACTGGCCACTCACATTCCGGGTGTGGACGCGGTGCATTACAAGGAAGAAATCGAGCGCTACAAGAACCAGAAGGAAGACGTGCGCAAACAGGCCGAGAAGCTTGAAGCCACGTCGAAGGAATGGGATGAAAAATCGGAACAGGCGCTGCACCAGCATCATCGCTGGGCCCAGGCAATGACCGCGATTCAGATCGCGATTTCGTTGGCGGCGATTACCTTGCTGACGCGGCGGGAGTGGTTGAAGCGGATGTCGTACACCGCAGGCGGCGCAGCAGTGATACTAGGGAGCCTCGCCTGGCTGCATATCTGACCACTTCCAAACACACAGTACCTGTGGCGAGGGAGCTTGCTCCCGCTGGACTTCGCAGCAGTCCCATCTTCATGGCCGCTTCGCGGCCCAACGGGACGCTGCGACGGTTCGACAAGCTCCAGCGCCACAGCCTATGCACTACGCAGCATCGAATCAGGCTCGGTTCGCCGCACGGCTATGGTGGAAGTACAGATACGCCAGCCCGATAGGCGCAATGAAAATCGCCATGGTCCAGCAGATCGCCATGGTGAACACCTTGACGGTCAGCATCAGAATGGCATTCACAAAGAACACGTTGTTGCCAAAAATGTAATCCATGATGCTTTCGTAAACGAAACGCGCGTAGGGATAAAGCAGGCTGTTGACCACGCAATAGAACAGCGCGCCCAGTGTGAACACACCGGTTTTCGAATGGGTCAGCGCGGTATAGATCAGCACGGGAAAAATCAGCCCGAACAGGAAGTTGCGGATGTAGTACTGAGCAGAAAGCCCGCCAAATGTCTTGCGAAGTACCGGGTGCATTTAGATCCCTCTGAATGGCTTTATTGGAAAGGCGGCGACCTTAACAAAGCTTGGAAATCTTCTCCAGCGTTGATGTAAGCCCTTTGCCATTACAGCGCTGCAGAGTAAAAGGAATGGCGAACAACTCACTTCAAGCCGAGGGAAAACCGGTGTCCGCATAACCCGAAGAAACCGTGGCTTCGGGGTTGACGGCTTGGGTGTACGCACAGGCCGGAAGCGCGGGGTGGTAGTCTTGCCACCTCGGAAAAGTCGACTACAGGGAAGTACTGATGCGGATTCTGTTTTTAGCGCTGGGCTGTTTATTGATCACCGCCTGTTCAAGCAACCCGAAAATACTGTTTGAAGAACACGTCAAAAATAGCACCACGCCGTTAGCACTAACTCCCTCCGAGGCCATGCACAATACGCAGGCGGTGCCCATGCCGATCGACCCGGGATGGCGGCCGCCCCAGTGGAAAATCACTGCCGCGGAACCGCGCATCCTAATCAACGAGGTACCGTCGAACTACCGGTTGTTCAGCGTCGCCTTGATAAAGGACAAACCCTTCCATATCGACGTCAACTCTTGGTGCGTCAACTCGTGCCTGGGGTTCAGCAAATACGCCCTGAACCCTTATTTGATCTTGATGGACGCCCAAGGCAATGTGCAGGCTGAAGGCTTTGGCAAGGCGACGGGCATCGTGGGGGTTATCAGCCAAGTCTTGAAGGGCACGGTGAAAAGCAGCGGGACTTACTACCTTATCGTCGCAGCCGATAACCGCACGCCAGGGGAAACCATTGTTATCGACAATGTACTGCTGATGGGTGCAGCGGCGAGCCCGATAGCACCGTTGCGTATTGGGATGGGAAGTTATCCGTTTGGGTCGGTGGGGCCCTTGTTGAATACGGAAGAGGCGCCTTGAGGATGTGGGCCTGCTAATTGATTTGGGCCGTTTCCTACGGCCTATTCAGAAGCGCCACTCTCCCACTTCAAATTCGACCCGCCTATAGTCCAGCGGTCGCTCACATGGCGACCGGGTTTGGCGACTCGACTACAAGATGGCAGAAGCCTCCCGGCGGATTTGCGGGATGCCCCTGCACGCAATAAGCTGCTCCATGGTAGCTGTGCGTGGGAGACCTTCGGGTCTGCCGGTCTTAGTCCGTTCTTGTCCCGGTTCGCCAACCTGCGTACAGCTGCCACCTTTTGTTTGGCGACAAATGCGTGGCTCCCCCCCCTAAGTGAACGGACTTAACGCATGAACCCATACATGGCCCTCACCAGCAACGACAGCACCACGCCTGCCCTTTTCGTCGACACAACCGTCCCGCTTGAAATCCTCCTCGACGCCGCGAACTATCGACTTCGTGCTGTGACGCAGGTGCTTGAGAACCTCGCGCTGCGTAGTGAGATAAGCAGCGATGCGGTGGTACTCAGCGACTTTGCCTTACTGTGCTCTATCCCGTTGCGGGATGGGTGTGACTTGCTGGATGTCATAGAGCGGCGAATGGATGTATCGCAGCCCTAGAAGATATTGCATGCCGCTTTAGGACTATAGCTGCCAGTTTCCCTTGGTTCGGTATACCAATCCAAGGGGTGCTGGTTTCCGAGGGCACGTGAAAAGGCCCCCACACCTGGCACAGATGTGGGGGCCATTGAACATAAGCGACGTTATTCGCAATCAGCGTTCCACGTACCGTCAAATGGGAAATAGACCAAAAATGACTCGCGACCGCATCTACAGGTGGGAGGTGTAAACTCCAGCACAGTTCGCAAGCATCAGTCAGGAGATATACGCATCCCACTTAACACCGCGCATCACTAAGCGACCAGTCACCTTTGACAACAGCGCAAGCAGACGCGCGAGGCCAATGGCGGCATCATCGAACCGAAGGTATGAACTGTTGCCTTCCTTGCTAAATAATATTCCTTCATTTTTAATAAAAATTCCTTTCGTGAGATCTAAGTACACATCTGGCTGGCATGCCTCTGGAAGTTCTGTAAGTTTGTGCTCGATGCTTTCCAATGCTGAGCCTCCGTACGTGACAACAACGCTTAAAATTCTAGCGTGCGGCCAATCTAAGTCGCCAAGCTGAACACCCTCTAGCGTAGTAGGCATGAGCGTTTTCACGCTCTCAATATTGAGAGCTACAGCCTCGAGAACAGATGGTGTTATTTCCGTTTTTATTTCGAAGGTTGCTACAGTTCCCTCTTGGAAAATCAAGTCGTGGCCGCTAGCGAACGGAAGTCGAGGCATGGACTTCAACATCAATACGATGTCTTGCTGTTTGGAGCGTCGACCATTCGAGTCGATAATCACTCCGCTCACAACGCTGGTCATTTCTGGAAGATGCGCCACAAGAAAATCTTGAATGAGTCGCTCTCGAGCCGATCCTGCAGTGACAGAATGTCCCAGCACCCTGGTCATTTCGTATTGAGCATTTAACGCTTTAACAGCCCCTTGACAGTATTCAATTAGCGGTTTCATTAAAGTGCTCTTTCTTTGACTTGAATATAGCGATCTTCTAGGAATCGGGGAGCGGCTGCAAATGGTCGAAGCTAACCACACTTCGGTCAAACCTCGACGGCGGGCCTTCCCACACGAGCAATCACAGGGGCATCTTTACGCACCAGAATGACGCGCCAGTCCCATATTGGTCCCATGGGCCTATTTTTTGGACGCAAAAAAACACAAACCCCCGACTTTCTCTAGGAAAATCAGGGGTTTGCGTTTTCAGAATGTGGCGGTGAAGGAGAGATTCGAACTCTCGATACAATTTCTTGTATACACACTTTCCAGGCGTGCTCCTTAAGCCACTCGGACACTTCACCGTATCTCGTCAAACCAGTTCAGTCTGTCGAGGCGCGCTAATGTAGTCGAAAGCCTTTCTGATGGCAAAGGTTTTTTTCAGAATATTCATGCGGTTAGCCCGTTATGCCGTTCAACGCCCGGCAAGGGGTGGTGATTGTGCCATTCTCAGGCATCGGCGGTGTGCGTCTGGGACGGTGATTGCGCCCTGCGTCTGGCATTCCCACGCCCGGTGCAGGGGAAAACCCTGACTGGCCAGTCAGTCACAGCGCTTTACCGGGGCGGGCGTGGTGGGTAACGTCTGCTGCATACTTCTATAACAAGTCCTACAAGGAACCGCGTCATGAGTGAGTTGATTGCCTACCACCTCGAAGACGGTATCGCGACCCTGACCTTGAGCAACGGCAAGGTCAATGCCATTTCTCCGGCGGTGGTCAGTGCGTTTAATGAAGCGCTGGACCAGGCGGAGAAGGACCGGGCGGTGGTGGTGATCACCGGTACGCCGGGGATTCTGTCGGGTGGTTATGATTTGAAGGTGATGACCGCCGGTCCTAAAGAGGCGATCGGCCTGGTGACGTCCGGCTCGACGTTGGCGCGTCGTCTGTTGTCGCACCCGTTCCCGGTGATTGTGGCGTGCCCTGGGCATGCGGTGGCCAAGGGCGCGTTCCTGCTGTTGTCGGCGGATTACCGGATTGGCGTGGTAGGTCCGTTCAGCATTGGCCTGAACGAGGTGGCGATTGGCATGACCATGCACCACGCCGGTATCGAGTTGGCGCGGGATCGTCTGCGCAAGTCGGCGTTCCATCGCTCGGTGATCAATGCCGAGATGTTCGACCCACAGGGCGCGTTGCAAGCCGGTTTCCTCGACAAGGTGGTGGCACCGGAAGAGTTGCACGCCGCAGCGCTGGAAGCGGCGCGTCAGTTGAAGAAGCTCAATATGAACGCTCACAAGCACACTAAATTGAAGGTGCGTAAGGCGCTGCTGGAAGCCTTGGACGACGCCATCATCCAAGACCAAGGGCATATCCTGAGCTAAGCCCTACACCTGATACGCCAGAGCCCGACCTTGAGTCGGGCTTTTTCTTACAAAGAATTCTGATTCTTCTACAGCCGCTCTAGCGTGCCCATGTCGGTAGATGTTGAAACATGCTCTTAAACATCGCCTATCTCCGAGCTGTACCGGGGTAATTGCCGAATACAGTGCACAACCGTACACTGCGCCACCTTTTTTCCCGATGGGCCGTGTCGATGCTTTTTCTGTTACGTATGTTGTTGATGGGCCTGCACTTTATGCTCGCCGGTGTACTGGGCGTGCTGGTCGGTCTGTGCCGGCCGTTCAATCCGGACAACAGCCGTCTGTGCGCACGCCTCTACGCGTTGCCGGCCATGTGGATCCTGCGGCTGAACGTAAAAGCCGATGTGGACTCGCTGCGCCACAAACCCGGCACTTGCGTGATCATTGCCAACCACCAGTCCAACTATGACCTGTTTGTGTTCGGTAACGTGGTGCCGCATCGCACTGTGTGCATCGCCAAGAAAAGCCTGAAATGGGTGCCGCTGTTCGGCCAGTTGTTCTGGCTGGCGGGCAATGTGCTGATCGACCGGGGCAATGCGCACAAGGCACGCCGCGCGATGCTCACCACCACCCGCACGTTGCAGCATGAGGACACGTCGATCTGGGTGTTCCCGGAGGGCACGCGCAACCTGGGTAAAGGGTTGCTGCCGTTCAAGAAAGGCGCGTTCCATATGGCGATTGCGGCCGGTGTGCCGATTGTGCAGGTGTGTGTCAGTAACTACGTGACACACATGCAGCTCAATCGCTGGAACAGTGGGGATGTGCTCATACGGTCGTTGCCGCCGATTCCTACGACTGGCCTAACTTCGGATGACATCCCGGCGTTGATGCAGGCGTGTCATGTGCAGATGGATGAATGCATCGCGCAGATGGACCGCAAGTTGCGAGCTGTCTGAACATTCTGGGGGCGCTTCGCACCCCGGCGCGAGCAAGCTCGCTCAGCACAAAAAAGCTTGCCGCTACGACGGAACGCCATTCAGGCTAAGCTGCCCAACATCTGTCCTCCCAATAAGAAGCGATCAGCACCATGGGTAGAGTTGTTGCGGCCGCCGTCTACAGCGCCGGTAAGAAAGTCACTGATATCACCCTTGATGAAGGCGCGGCCTGGGCCGCCAAACCCGACCACTTTGTGTGGATCGGCCTGGAAGAACCCGATGCCCAGGAGCTGGCCAACCTGCAACGCCAGTTCAACCTGCATGAATTGGCCATTGAAGACGCCCTTGAAAAACACAGCCGCCCCAAACTGGAAACCTTCGGCGATGCGCTGTTTATCGTTACCTACTCACCGGTGCGCGAGAACGGCAAGCTGGAGTTCATCGAAACCCATATCTTTGCCGGCAACGGCTACATCATCACCGCACGCAACGGCCACTCGGCGTCCTACGGCTTTGTGCGCCAGCGCTGTGAGGCGCGGCCGCTATTGCTGGAGCATGGGGAAGATTTCGTACTTTATGCGCTGCTGGATTTCGTCACCGAGAACTACCAGCCGGTGAGCGAAGCGATCCATGCCGAGATCGATGAGCTGGAGCGCAATGTGCTGTGCAGTTCGTTGAGCGAGCGTGATATCCAGAAGATCCACGGCCTGCGCCGCGACGTGCTGCGGCTCAAGCGCTACGTGGCGCCAATGGTGGAGATCAGCCAGGAGTTGCAGAAGCTCAGCTTTCCGTTTATCGACAAGAACATGCGCCCGTATTTCCGCGACGTGCAGATTCACGTGACGCGCCAGATGGAAGACCTCACTACCCTGCGCGATATCGCCAGCCAGACCATCGAGATCGGTGTGTTACTGGAGGCTTCGCGCCAGAGCGTGGTGCAGCGCAAGTTCGCCGCGTGGGCAGCGATACTCGCCTTCCCCACCGCGGTGGCGGGGATCTACGGGATGAACTTCCAGAACATGCCCGAGCTGCAATGGCACTACGGCTATTTTGCGGTGCTCGGGTTTATTGCGGCAGGCTGCACGGGTTTGTGGGCGAGCTTCAAGCGTTCGGGTTGGCTTTAAACCCGGGCCTCGGGCTTGTGCGCCACAAAACGCATCATCCATTCCGCCACGGTTGCACCGTGGTGGTCACGCTCCAGGCTGGCGACGCCGTTGGTGTAGACCTTTTCGCCCAAGGTTGTCTGAAGGATCTCAAGCAACTCGCGGGAATAGTCGTGGATAAATTCCGGGTGGCCCTGGAAGCACAGCACCTGGTCGCCGATGTGGTACGCCGCAAACGGGCAGAACGCGCTGGATGCAATCACTGTGGCGTTCTCCGGCAACGTGGTCACCTGGTCCTGGTGGCTGATCAACAGCGTCAGCTCTTCCACTTCCGGGCTCATCCACGGCGCCTTGGCATCGAGCTTGTAGTCGTGAATGCCCATGCCCCAGCCCTGGCCGGCGCGTTCGGTCTTGCCACCCAGTAGCAGTGCCAGCAACTGGTGGCCGAAGCAAATGCCGAGCAGCTTGTCGCCGCGCTCGTAACGTTCGAGCAGGTACGTCTTGAGCGTCTGGATCCATGGGTCGGTGCCGAAGGAGTCGGCCTTGCTGCCGGTCACCAAGTAAGCGTCGAACACTTCGTCGTCGGACGGGTATTCACCGTTCACCACGTTATAGACAACAAACTCGGCGGGAATCGGTTGCTTGGAAAACAGGCGCTTGAACATCTGCCCGTAGCCTTGGTATTGATCGATCAAGCCTGGACGCAGGATATCGGTTTCCAGGATACAGACGCGTAGCGACATAAAAAATACCTGACACGGTGATGGGAATAATGCACACCCCAGAGCCTGCCTTGAAATACCCCTTCAAGGCAAGCCCCTCCTGCTTCACCGGAACACGTCACCTTGCGCTGCTTTCTCCAGCAACAATGCCGGCGGCGTGAAACGTTCGCCATATTGCTCGGCCAGGTAACGAGCGCGGGCGATGAAGTCGTTCAAACCGTACTGGTTGATGAACTGCAACGCACCGCCGCTCCAGGCCGCGAAACCAATGCCAAAGATCGAGCCCACGTTGGCGTCCGCCGTGGACATCAACACCCCCTCCTCCACACAGCGTACGGTCTCGATGGCCTGGATAAACAGCAAGCGGTCGCGCACATCCTGTGGCGAGATGCGTTGGTCGGGCCGTTCAAAGCGGCTTTTCAGCTCTGGCCAAAGGTATTTCTGTCCACCGTTGGGATATTCATAAAAACCGCCCCCCGCCGCCTTGCCCACGCGTTTGTATTCGTTGACCAACAGATCGATCACCGCCGTTGCCGGGTGTGTCGGCACGGCCTTGCCTTCGGCCTGCAGATCCTTGGCCGTCTGCTGCCTTATATGGCTCATCAGGCTGAGGGAAACTTCATCCGACACCGCCAACGGCCCCACCGGCATACCGGCCTTGCGCGCTTCGGTCTCGATCATCGGCGCCGCCACGCCTTCGCCCAACATGGCAATTCCTTCGTTGGTGAAAGTGCCAAACACCCTTGAGGTGAAGAACCCACGACTGTCATTGACCACGATCGGGGTTTTCTTGATTTGCAGGACGAAGTCGAAACCTCGCGCCAGGGTTTCGTCGCTGGTGCGCGCGCCCTTGATGATTTCCACCAGGGGCATCTTGTCCACCGGGCTGAAGAAGTGCAGGCCAATGAACTTGCTTTGATCCGGCACCGCCGTGGCCAGGCCGCTGATGGGCAAGGTGGAGGTGTTGGAGGCGATTACGGCCTCGGCGCCGACCACGCTTTGCGCCGCAGCAGACACCTTGGCCTTGAGGTCGCGGTCTTCGAACACCGCTTCGATGATCAAATCACAGCCCGCCAGGTCGGCATCGGCGGCCGTAGGATGGATACGCGCCAAGGTGGCTTCCCGCTGTTCGGCGGTCAATTGCCCACGGCTGACCTTCTTGTCCAGCAGCGCCGCCGAATGCGCCTTGCCCTTCTCGGCGGCTGCCAGGTTGATGTCCTTGAGCACCACCTCGATGCCTGCGCTGGCACTGACATAGGCGATCCCCGCCCCCATCATTCCAGCGCCCAGCACACCGACTTTGCGCGTGACGTAGGGTGCATACCCTTGCGGCCGTGAACTGCCGGCGTTGATCTCGTTGAGCTGGAACCAGAAGGTGCCCATCATGTTTTTTGCCACTTGCCCGGTTACCAACTCCGTGAAGTAGCGGGTTTCGATCAGGTGCGCGGTGTCAAAGTCCACCTGGGCGCCTTCAACGGCAGCGCAGAGGATTTTCTCCGGTGCGGGGAAACAGCCCTGGGTCTTACTGCGCAAAATCGACGGTGTAATCGCCAGCATCTGCGCGACTTTCGGGCTCGACGGGGTACCGCCGGGGATCGAGTAGGCCTTGTTGTCCCACGGCTGCCTGGCATCCGGATTGGCCAGGATCCAGGCACGGGATTGGGCCAGCAACGCTTCGCGGTCCACCGCCAGCGCATTGATCAGGCCAGCTTGCAGCGCCTGCTGCGGCCGCACTTTCTTGCCTTCCAGCAAATACGGCAGGGCCTTTTCCAGCCCCAGCATGCGCACCATGCGCACCACGCCGCCGCCGCCCGGCAGCAGGCCCAGGGTGACTTCCGGCAACCCTAGCTGCACCGACTTGTCGTCCAGCGCGACACGGTAATGACACGCCAGGCAAATCTCCCAGCCGCCCCCCAGCGCCGCGCCATTGATGGCGGCCACCACCGGTTTGCCAAGGGTTTCCAGGCGCCGCAGCTGTGCTTTCAACACCAGCACGCTGTCATAGAATTCCTTGGCGTGAGCCTTGTCGACCTTGATCAGTTCATTCAAATCGCCACCGGCAAAAAATGTCTTCTTGGCCGAGGTAATCACTACCCCGGCGAGGCTATCTTTTTCCGCCTCCAGGCGCTCCACCGTGGCCGCCATGGCCTCGCGGTACACGCTGTTCATGGTGTTGGCGCTTTGGCCGGGCATATCGAGGGTCAGCACGACGATGCCGTCCTGGCCTTTTTCGTAACGAATGGCTTGGGTCATGACAGATTCCTTGGGCTCAGAGGCGTTCGATAATGGTGGCGATGCCCATGCCACCGCCGACACACAAAGTGGCCAGGCCATAGCGCTGCTGGCGCACTTCCAGCTCGTCGAGCAGGGTGCCAAGGATCGCGCAGCCGGTGGCGCCCAGCGGGTGGCCCATGGCGATGGAGCCACCGTTCACGTTGACCCGCGCCGCGTCGATGCCCATGTCCTTGATGAACTTGAGCACTACCGAGGCAAACGCTTCGTTGACCTCGAACAGGTCAATGTCCTCAACACGCAGCCCAGCCTTGGCCAGGGCCTTGCGTGTGGCAGGCGCGGGGCCGGTGAGCATGATGGTCGGGTCGGTACTGGTGACCGCCGTCGCGACGATGCGCGCCCGTGGCTGCAAGCCCAGCTCGCGGCCCTTGGCCTCGGAGCCCATCAACATCAGTGCAGCGCCATCGACGATGCCGGAGCTATTGCCGGGCGTATGCACGTGGTGGATGCGCTCCACATGGCTGTAGACCCGTAGCGCGGTGGCGTCGAAGCCCATCTGCCCCATCATTTCAAAACTGGGCTTGAGCTTGCCAAGGCCTTCGAGGGTGGAGTCGCCGCGAATGAATTCGTCATGGTCGAGCAGCACAATGCCGTTCTGGTCCTGCACCGCAATCAGCGACTTATTGAAGGCACCGTCCGCACGGGCCCTGGCCGCTTTTTGCTGCGAATGCAGGGCAAAGGCGTCGACGTCCTCGCGGGTGAAACCTTCCAGGGTAGCGATCAGGTCTGCACCAATGCCCTGGGGGGTGAAATGGCTGTGCATATTGGTCTGGGGGTCGAGCACCCAGGCGCCGCCGTCGCTGCCCATGGGCACACGGGACATGGACTCGACGCCACCGACCACCACCAGGTCTTCGAAGCCGGAGCGCACCTTCATCGCGCCCAGGTTGACCGCTTCCAGGCCTGAGGCGCAGAAGCGGTTGATCTGCACGCCGGCGACGCTGATGTCCCAGTCCGCCACCAGCGCGGCGGTCTTGGCGATGTCGGCGCCTTGGTCGCCCACGGGGGTCACGCAGCCGAGCACGATGTCGTCGACCTGATGGGTGTCGAGGTCGCTGCGTCGGGCCAGGGCGGTGAGCAAGCCGGCCACCAGGTTCACCGGCTTGACGCTGTGCAAGGCGCCGTCAGGCTTGCCTTTGCCACGGGGCGTGCGTATCGCATCAAAGATCAAAGCTTGGGTCATGACGTCCTCGAACCGCTGTGCATGTGTGCCTCTACCTTAGGCCCGATTGACACGGTTTCAATGACGGATGCGCTCATTGCTTTTGACCGCCTCGCTCGGACGAACGGTAGCCAACGTCGGCAATTACCTGATTAATCGTTTTAGCTGTCTAGCCAAGGCATTGGCGCCAAGATGGCGATATGCCTCATGCCTTTTTAAGCTCAAAAGTTGATTAGCTGATATGAAATGGGTCTAAGCCACGAAGAACGAGGGCTCTAAGGTTCAATCAGTAAGAAGTTGCTGCCGGGTTTTGCTGGAGCAACTGTAAGAAAAGCGACACGTCATCTCGCCATACTGAAATAAAAACCGGCACGCATTTGACGCTCAGGAATAACAACAAAAGGCAGTCAGCCATGTTCAAACATTCGAAAGTACGTCAGGCGGGACTCATTCTGTTCGCCACCACACTGATTCTGATCTTGCCCAACTTAACCAAGGTTATGGGGTGACCCCTCCACGCCCACATTGCGTGCCATCACAGCACAGGGTTTGCAGCTTTTGGCAGCACCTGCCGGGACATTGCGCATAGCGGTCCTGCAGGGGCTGCCTTTTTGCGTGTCGAATTCCGGTATCGTTAGCCTAAATACACCTTTGATTCGAGCCTGCGTCTTGAAACCCATCATCGCCCTCCTCGCCGTGCTGATCACGCTTCCCGCTGCGGCCGCGCAATTGACCATCGAACTCGACCACACCCGCAAGACTTGGCAGACCGCCGACTTGCTCAAGCACCCACAAGCGCAGTCGGTGCAGATCGCTGATGACGTGTCCTACAAGCGCACCATGACCTATCGCGCCGTGCCGCTGGCGGTGCTCCTACCGGGATTGAAACCTGAGAGTCACCTGCAAGCCGTTGCCCTTGATGGATTCGCCGCCGAACTCACGGCTGCGCCGCTGCTGGAGAAACGCGGTGCCCGCGCCTGGCTCGCGGTGGAAGATCCCGCCCAGCCATGGCCTGCGCTGGCCGACGGCAAACCGAGTGCCGGGCCGTTCTACCTGGTGTGGACCGACCCGCAAGCCGGGCACATCAGCCCGGAGCAGTGGCCGTTCCAGATTTCGGGGATCAAGCAATTGAAGACCGTCGCGGAACGCTTTCCGGCGCTGCTGCCCGACCCGAAACTGGCGGCCAATGACCCGATCAACCAAGGCTTTGCGCTGTTCCAGAAGAATTGCCTGGCCTGTCATCGTCTCAATGGCGCCGGTGATGCGCAGGTGGGGCCGGACCTGAATATCCCCTACAACCCCACCGAGTATTTTGGCGGTGATTTCCTCAAGCGCTATATCCGTGACCCGCAGAGCCTGCGGCATTGGCCACAGGCGAAGATGCCGGCGTTTGCCGCCAGTGTGTTGCCCGACAATGAGCTGGATTTATTGGTGGGGTATTTGAAGCATATGGCCGGGCGCAAGCAACAACCCTGATCTTGACGTTGCCCCTGTAGGAGCCGGCAAGCCGGCGCCTACAGTTGATCTGCGGTGTTCTGGGTTATTGCTGCTGGACAGAAATAACCGGCGTCGGCGCCACGAACACCTTGGCATGCATCTGTTCATGCCCGCCGCCACGGCGCATGCCGCGTACCGGGCAGGCGTCGAGGTAATCCAGCCCCACCGCCAGCTTCAAATGCCGCTCCGGGCGGGCCAGTTGGTTGGTCACGTCAAAGCTGTACCAGGCGTCATCCAGCCAGGCTTCGGCCCAGGCGTGGCTGGCCAGGTGCGTGCTGTCCTCCGAGTACAAATACCCCGACACATACCGCGCCGGAATCCCCAGGCTGCGTGCGCAGGCCAGGAACGCATGGGTATGGTCCTGGCACACGCCTGCACGGCCAGCGAAGGCTTGCGCGGCGCAGGTGTCGACCTCGGTCGCGCCAGGCGTGTAGACCATCGTCTGGCTGAGCGCATGCATCAGGTCGATCAGCGCCGTACGGTCGCGACGCTGATGGCAATGCTGGTCGGCAAACCCGCGCAGGGCTTCATCGGGCTCGGTGAGGCGGGTACAGCGCAGGAATGGGAACGCCGATTGGCTCTCATGCTCCGCCTCGCGCAATTCGTCGATGTCCACCTGGCCACGGGCGCCGATGATAATGGCGTCATGGGGTTCATCCAGGGTCAACACATGCAGGATGTTGCCGAACGGGTCCACCTGGGCGCGCACCGGACGCGGCAGGTCAAGCTGCCAACTCAGTACGTGCTGGCGCTCGCTGTCGTGGGGCGTGAGGCGCAGGTACTGGATGCTGGCGCGCACTTGGTCTTCGTAGTGGTAGGTGGTTTCGTGGCTGATGGAGAGTCTCATGCCGCCTCCAGGTAGGAACTGTAGATGGCGTCGCCCAACTGGCGGACCAAGGGGATAAAGTCGGTCAGCCAGGCGTGCAGGCCTTCCTCAAGGATTTCATCGATGGCGGTAAAGCGCAGGCGCGCATCCATCTCGGCGGCCAGGCGCTGGGCCGGGCGGCCATTGATACCTGGCAGGCTGGCGAGGATCTGGTCGATCTCCTCACTGCAGGCCCGCAGTGAGCGCGGCACATCGGCGCGCAGCAGCAACAACTCGGCGACTTGCCGCGCGCCGGGGGCGTCGCGATAAATCTCGGTGTAGGCCTCGAACGACGACAACGCACGCAGCAAGGCGCTCCATTGATAGTAGGCGTGGGCCGTGCCATCCGTGACTGCTTCAGCACGGTCACCGGCCATTTCGTAGCGGGCGTCCAGCAGGCGCAGGGTGTTGTCGGCACGTTCGATAAAGGTGCCCAGGCGAATGAAGCGGAAGGCATCGTTGCGCATGATGGTGCCGTAGGTGGCACCGCGGAACAGATGGGACCGCTCCTTGACCCACTCACAGAACCGGCTCATGCCATAGCGGCTCAGGCCCTGCTGGGCGATGTCGCGAATATCCAGCCAGGTCGCGTTGATGTTTTCCCACATGTCGGCGGTAATTCGGCCACGCACCGCATGGGCGCTGGCCCGCGCCGCGCCGAGGCAGCTGTAGATGCTGGCCGGGTTGGCCGCATCTAGGGCAAAAAAGTGCAACAGGCGCTCGGCGTGCAGTTCGCCGTGGCGTTCGTGGTAATCCTCCAGGGTGCCGGTGATCAACAGCGGCATAGCCAGTTCATGCAGGCCATCACCGCGCCCGTCCTGGGGCATCAGCGACAGCGAATAGCTGACATCGAGCATGCGCGCGAGGTTTTCCGCGCGCTCCAGGTAGCGCGACATCCAGTACAAATCCGAGGCAGTTCTACTCAACATGGCATCAGTCCTCGACCACCCAGGTGTCTTTGGTGCCGCCACCCTGGGACGAGTTGACCACCAGCGAGCCTTCGCGCAATGCCACGCGGGTCAGGCCACCGGGGACCACACGGGTTTCCTTGCCGGACAACACGAACGGGCGCAGGTCGATATGACGTGGCGCAATGCCGTTTTCGACAAAGGTCGGGCAGGTGGATAAACACAGGGTTGGCTGGGCGATATAGGCGTGGGGCTTGGCCTTGATACGCGCCCGGAAGGCTTCGATTTCCGCCGCTGTGGACGCGGGGCCAACCAGCATGCCGTAGCCGCCGGAACCCTGGGTTTCCTTGACGACCAGGTCTGGCAGGTTGGCCAATACGTGGGAAAGTTCGTCGGGCTTGCGGCACTGGAATGTAGGAACGTTCTTCAGGATGGGTTCTTCGTCCAGGTAAAAGCGGATCATCTCGGTGACGAAGGGGTACACCGACTTGTCATCCGCCACCCCGGTACCGATGGCATTGGCCAGCACCACATTGCCGGAGCGATAGGCCGCGAGCAGGCCGGGCACGCCAAGCATGGAATCCGGGTTGAAAGCCAAGGGATCGAGGAAGGCGTCATCCAGGCGACGGTAAATCACGTCCACGGCCTTGGGGCCATCGGTGGTGCGCATGAAGACGCGGTCATCGCGCACGAACAGGTCGGCGCCTTCCACCAGTTCCACGCCCATTTCACGAGCAAGAAAGGCATGCTCAAAGAACGCGCTGTTGAAGCGGCCCGGGGTCAATACCACCACACTGGGGTTGTCCAGGGGGCTGGAGCTTTTCAGGGTGTCCAGCAACAGATTGGGGTAGTGGTCGATGGGCGCGATGCGTTGGGCGGCGAACAGCTCGGGGAACAGGCGCATCATCATCTTGCGGTCTTCAAGCATGTAGCTCACGCCGCTGGGGGTACGCAGGTTGTCTTCCAGCACGTAGTACGTGCCGTCGCCATCGCGTACGAGGTCGACCCCAGAAATGTGGGAATACAGGTCGCGGTGCAGGTCCAGGCCCTGCATCGCCAATTGGTATTGCTCGTTGGCCAGCACCTGTTCGGCGGGAATGATCCCGGCCTTGATGATGCGCTGTTCGTGATACAGGTCGGCGAGAAACATGTTCAGCGCCTTGACGCGCTGGATACAGCCGCGCTCGACAATCCGCCATTCGCTGGCGGGAATGCTGCGCGGGATGGTGTCGAAGGGAATCAGGCGCTCGGTGCCCTGCTCGTCCCCGTACAGGGTGAAAGTGATCCCGGCGCGGTGAAACAGCAAATCAGCTTCGCGCCGGCGTTGAGCCAGCAATTCAGGCGGGGTTTCGGCCAACCAACGGGCGAACTCGCGGTAATGAGGCCGGACCTGCCCTGCCCCATCGTACATTTCATCGTAATAAGTGCGGATCATGCCGAACTCCTTGTCACCCGGGCGCAAGAACCATCGCAAGGCCCGTGCCAGCGGCATAAACACTTAAAAATCAGTGGGTTGAATTACAACCAGAATCCTCTCGCACCGTCCTGGTGCGCAGAATGCCCGGTGCATGGCAGCACGCTTCATCGTAATGCGGGCTTTGCCTATCAACAGCATAGTCAGAGTTGATTTCACTGCCCGCCCAAGTCTGCGGATAATCGGCCCCATCTGCTGAACAGGATGCGTCCTACAGCTTCAGCGAACCGCTCTTCCCTTTAAGCCACCCTCTTGGGTGGTTTTTTTTTGCGCGGTGAATGCGTGGGTGAAATTGTCGAGGCTGCACAAACAAAATCGGCCGACCCAAAGGTCAGCCGATACGCTGTGTTGCTCATACATTGCCGCTACATGGGTAACCCACGCACCTCCTGCTTGACGCCCCATCCCTCGATGATCCCGCCCAGCGGCTCGACCACCGCCTCAAAGTCTTGCTCGAAGTCTCCTATGCCGTCGTAGGTGGCGGACATGATTTTGCTCAGCTCCAAGTACCAGGCGCCATCGTCGCGCGCACTGACCTGAGCATTCAGGGATTCCCCACGAAACTCACCCGCAGCCCTGCGCGCCCGTTCCTCATCCGGGAAAATGGCGTAGAACTCGATGGGGTGAAAACGTGAGAAGTCGAAGCCGCCCTCTTTCATGCGGCGCAGAACGTTGGTGCTGATGTCTTCTTGATAGGCTGTGCTCATGAAAAGTGCTCCTCGAATTGATGGATAGACTTTCCGTGCTTCCCGAAGCCCACGCCTTACTGGCGTGGGGGCTACGGCAAAAACATCACCGCTGGAAAACAAGCATGTAGCTGACAAGACCAGACCTTAGCGATTCATTCGCTGATCTCACTTGCAGAGTAGCGCGAAGCTATCACCTCCACCAGAGGCGCTTTAAGTGTGTACAGGGAATGTTCAGGCGGCGGGAGAGATGTCGAGGATCTGGATACTGTTCTGGTCTTTGAGGATCTTGACCGTAGGCTCGGGCTTGCGGCCCTCCAGGTCATTGAGGTCCAGTTCAGCGGCGATGGGCACCAGTTTGTTGCGAATCATGTGTGCCGCATCTTCGAGGCTGGGCTTCTGATCGCAGGTGAACTGCTCGACGGTCTGAACGCCGTGATCATCAACGAAGGTAATCTGCCACTTTTGCATCGGTGCCTCCTCGATAAAACCCGTGTGTGGGCTTACCACTATCTGGACCTTGAGGGTTCGCCAAACGTTCCACTCAAGTCAGGAGGCACCGGATCAACTGCGCTTATTTTTCAGCGTGTTCTTTCAAGGCTTTCAAGGTGTTGAACGGCGCGTCCACCACAAACTTGTTGGCCAACCACGAAGGCACGCTGCCACCTGGCTCGGTGTGCACCTGGTAAGTGACTTCGGTCTGGTTTTCGCCTTTTGGCACGAGTTTCCAGAAGCCATCGACCTGGGCAACCCGTACGTAACCTTTTTCTTCAGGCTTGTAGGTCGGGACGCCTTCGAGCTTACGGGTCAGGGTGCCGTCGGCCGCCTTGGTGGTGGTGATATGCAAGTAGGAATCACGGTCCGTTACGGGGAACGGGGCCTTGAATTGGGTGTAGGTCCAGCTCTCATCGCCTTTCTTGTCGACCAGCTTCTGGGACTTGCACTCGTGGATCCAGGCACAGGCACCGGCCACGTCTTCCTGCAGGGCGACGATTTTGGCCACAGGCGCCTTGATCATGGTCACACCGCGATAGGCCTTGTACTTGGAGCCGGCAATTTCGCTCAGGGACACCTTGATACCGTCTTCGTCCTTGGCGACTTGCCAATCCTCAGCCTGGGCAGTGGCAGCAAACAACATCGTAAAACCGCACAACACAGCCATTCGTTTCAGCGAACCCATTGTTGTATTCCTTATTGTTGAAGTTCCGATAGTAAAGCCCATCAAGCCGCCGTCATGTGCTCCCACCAGCCGATCAAACGGATCGCATCGGCCTGGTCGGAGCCGCACACCTCGATGTCCGCCTTGAAGTCACTGCACACCGCCGGTCGTTCCGGTTGCCCGAACAGCAGGCATAGCTGTTCGACCGACAGGTGCAGGCAGCGTTCGCCCGCCGGTTTGCCTTGTGGCATACCCGGTAATGGCGAACTGATGGAGGGGGCGATGCAGCAAGCGCCACAGCCTTCACGGCAATTCATGACCAGCAGGTCCTCGACGACTCAATGTGGATGGCCGGGCTAGAGTACGCCCTAAAACAGCCGTTTTAAAATGGTCTAACAGGGGTTTTTCGCAGAAAACAAAAGTGACTGACCAGTCTGCGACAGATGGTCGAAGGGACACGTCACGTTTGTGGGAAAAGTTTACTGCTTGAATTCGAAATCCAGCGCTGCACCTTCCACATCGCGCCGTTCTTCGTTGCGCAATTGCAGCCTCATCTCATTGCTGAGCAGGCGGCCGTTGATCTGGAAAGCACTGTTATCGGTAGGCTTCTCGCCGAACATCGGCGGCAGCAAGGGCACGCTCTTGGGCTTGGGCATGGTGCCAATAGGCTGCAAGTGCCTGACCATGTCCGACGGCAGTGACAAGTCCAACTGTGCCGGCGGCAATTGGGTCTGTGCCACTTCTCGGGACGATTTTGACTTACTGGCCGCACGTTTTTTGGCGGTGGCGGCTGGCTTCTTCACCGCGGGCGCTTTTTTGACGGGTGCCGGTTTTTTCGCGGGCGCCTTCTGTTCGGCGTCGGCCGCAGGCTTGGTTTCGCTCACAGGGGCCGCCGCCAGCGCTGTGCCGACGTTGCACAGGCCTAACAGGCCAATCACCAAAACAGCGCGAAAAATCCGAGTCATATTGCCTACAGCGTTAACGGCAGAGGGCCATATGCTCGCTTGTTGTGCACGGCATGACAAGCGCGGTGATTAGCCAGCTATCGGAGTTGTCCCTTTTTTGCGCCTCAGAGGCCGGCCGCCGTCTCCTGGCATAACTGGCTGGCCAGCATCCCCAGGGTCATCAGCGCCCGCTCTGCCTCGCGGTTCCACGGGGTGCCGCAGTTGAGGCGAATGCAGTGGTTGAACTGCTCGGTATTACTGAAGATCAACCCTGGCGCAATGCTGATGCCCTGTTGCAGGGCACGCACGTGCAGTTCCTGGGTATTGACCCGCCCCGGCAAACTGACCCACAGAATAAAGCCGCCGGTCGGGCGGGTCATTTGCGTGCCTTCCGGGAAATACTGCTGCACCGCCAGCTGAAAGGCGCTGAGGTTCTTGCGGTACTCCTGGCGGATATAGCGCAAATGCCGATCGTAGCCGCCATTCTCCAGGTACGCGGCGACGCCCATCTGCGTGACGCTGCACGCGGAGTGGGTGCTGAACATCTGCAGGCGCTGGATTTCCTGCTGGTACTTGCCGGCGATCATCCAGCCGATGCGCACTCCAGGGGACAGCGTCTTGGAAAAGCTTGAGCAGTAGATCACTCGGTCAAGGCGGTCGTAGGCTTTCAGGGCTTTGGTGCGGCCCAGTTCGAACATCAGCTCGCCATAGATATCGTCCTCGACAATCTGGATATCGAAATCCGAGGCCAAGCGCAGCAAGTGTTTCTGTCGTTCCTCGGGCATGGTGCCGCCCAGGGGGTTGCTCAGGCGCGTGGTCAGTACCAGCGCCTTGATCGACCACTGGTTGGCCGCCAGTTGCAGGGCTTCCAGGCTCATGCCGGTGGAGGGGTCGCTGGGGATCTCGATGACTTTGAGGCCGAGCAGATCAGCCAATTGCAGCAAACCGTAATAGGTCGGTGACTCTGCAGCGATCAGGTCGCCGGGCCGCGTCAGCACGCGCAGCGACATCTGCAAGGCATCGACGCAACCGTGGGTGATGACCACTTCGGAAGGGTCCACCACCACGCCCGCATCGCGCATGCGGATCGCCACCTGGCGGCGCAGCGGTTCGAATCCGGGGCTGAACATGTAGCTGAAGGCCCGTGGGCTCTGGAAGCGCGTGACCTTGGCCAACTGCTGGTGCAACGCGCGCACCGGCAAGTAATCCACACTTGGCACAGCGGCGCCCAACGGGAATACGCCTTCGCGGCGCGACTCGCCCAACACCTGCTGGATGATACTGCTGCGGGTGACCAACCCCGGGCGCTCTACCCGGGCGATATCCGGCGTTGGCGCGGTGAGCGCGGGTGTCTGGTGCACGTAATAGCCAGACTGCGGCCGCGCCCGGATCAGCCCCTGGTCTTCCAGGTTGGCGTAGGCCTGCAACACCGTGGCGTGGCTCACGTTCAACTGCGAGCTCATCTTGCGTACCGAAGGCACACGCTCGCCCGGTTGGTAGACACCGCGCCGGATATCCTCAGCCAGTTGCTGGGCGATACGTTGGTAAAGCAACAGATTGGTCATGACGCAGCACTCGATTTCACGGGTATTTTATTTTTGTGTGAAACATACCGGCACAGTTTAGAAGTGTACGGGGACAGTTGCCACAATAGTCGAGCGCGCGTTGTAGTGACAGCAAAAACTGTGAGGGTGTACACCCAACAAATGTGGGAGGGGGCTTGCCCCCGATAGCGAGGGTTCAATCAACCTATTCGGTGACTGACGCTCCGCCATCGGGGGCAAGCCCCCTCCCACAGTTAAATCGATGCAAGCCTTTATCGGGCTGCGCCCAATTGGCCTTTCTCGTCGGAGAACACAATTTCCACTCGACGGTTCTGCGCCCTGCCCCGCTCGGAAGCATTGGCCTCCACCGGGTACTGGTCGCCATAACCCTCGACCTGGATGCGTTTTTCGTCGATGCCCAGGTCAACCAGCACATCCGCCACCGACTGTGCGCGGTCACGCGACAGTTTGAGGTTTTCGCGCTCGCCGCCGGTATTGTCGGCATACCCCTCGATGCGCACCACACGCTTGGGGTTGAGTTGCAGGAACTGTACGATTTTGAGCACCGTGCGGTTGGCCGAGTTTTTCAGCTCTGCTTCACCGGTATCGAACAGCACATCGCCCAGGGTCATCACCAGGCCACGGTCGGTTTGGGTAGTAGCCAGGCTGGCGATCTGTTCTTCGAGCCATTTGCCCTGCTGCTGCACGCTGATCAGCTTGTTTTCACGCAGGGCCAATTGCAGGCGCTGGCGCTCCAGTTCGAGCTTTACACCCCGCTCTTGGTTGAGCGCCTGTTCGGTATGTTCGCGGGCGATGGCACTGTAGCGTTGGCTCAGGTAGGCGTAATGCACTACATCGGCACCGCTGCCCCAGTAGCTGGACAAGCGATCGGCGCGCGCCAGGGATTCACCGGCGCGGATCACGTCCTTGGGCGCAAAACGCAGCACGTTGGCGTCTTCCTTGACTTGCTGGAAGTCGTTACTTGCCTGCTGCAAGGCCTGCTCGCTGTCGGGATGGGTGGCGCAACCGCCCAACACGGCGGTGCCCAACAGTACCGCACAGCTCAAACCGCGGATCATCGGGCTCATTGGGCTTCTCCCAACTGCAACTGCTTGCGCAGACGGGTGATGCGGGCGTTGAGCACGTTCAACTGTTCCTGGCTCTTGCGGGTCAGCACTTGGGCTTCGGCCAGGCGTGCATCCAGTTCGGCTTGCTCGAAACGCATACGTGCGTTTTTGTAGGATTGGTCGGCCATGCTCGACTTGGCCCGGGCGAACTTGGCTTCAGCCAGTTTCAATTCAGGCGATTCATCCGCGTTGGCCCCCACGGCACTGGCTTGCTCCAAGGCTTGCTGGGTGAGGCGCATTTGTTCATTCGGCGCAGGATCGGCTGCACATCCCGCCAGAGCGACAACGGCGAGGGCCGCGAAAAGAGGTCGAAGAGTCACTGAAAATCCCTACTTTGTTGGGGTGCCGACGGGTTGCTGCAATTGCGCTTTCCAGCGCTCCAGATTGCTCTGCAACGCAGCTTGCGCCACACCGGACGCGGGCAATTCTGTCATCTTTTTGGCCAGCTGTCCGCGCAGCCACGGATCATTGCAGGCCGAGTTATGGGAAATCGCCAGGTACAAGCCCGGCTGATCGATAGGCACGTCGCGGGCCACCAGGTCATTGCTCATGCCCAGGGTCTGCGCCATGGCCATGCCGGAATAACGCCCGGCCAGCACGTAGTCCACCTCCCCCAGCAGCAGCTTCTGGAACGCTGGCGTCAGGGACGGCAGGCGTTGCAGGCTCAGTTGCTCGCCGGCGAAGGTTTCAAAGGCGGCGCTCAAGCGTGCACGCTCCGACACGGCACCCTTGTGCCCATGCAGGTCGGCAGCCGTGGTGTAGGCCAGCGCCGAATCCTTGCGCGTCCACACCAGGTAGTCGAGCTGCACCAGCGCCGGATGGATGTAGTCGAGGGTTTCCAGCTCACCCAGGTTCAGCGGCGCGTCGGCGAGGATATCCATGCGCCCGCTGCGCACTTCCTCCAGGGCCAGGGAGCGTTTGCCACCGTAGAGCAGGTCGACTTTCAAACCGAGGTCCTTGCCCACTTGTTGCAATACATCGGCGGTGGCGCCGATCAGGTGCGTGGGGTCTTGCGGGTCGCGCCAGAGCAACGGCGGTGCGTCCGGGCTGCCGGTGATCACCAGGCGATCGCATTTGCCGGCGGCCAGCGACAGCGTCGGCAGCAATGTGAGGCCCAGCAGTACCGCCCAAGGGCGCAATTCCATGGCGTGTGTCTCCAAGTCAAAAAAAAGCCCGGTCACAAGGACCGGGCTCTTTATAAGTGAAGCGACTGGATTAGACCAGCTTCTCCAACTCAGGGACGGCTTCGAACAAGTCCGCCACCAGGCCGTAATCAGCCACCTGGAAGATCGGCGCTTCTTCGTCCTTGTTGATCGCGACGATCACTTTGGAGTCTTTCATACCGGCCAAGTGCTGGATCGCGCCGGAGATACCGACGGCGATGTACAGCTGTGGCGCAACGATTTTGCCGGTCTGGCCGACCTGCATGTCGTTGGGTACGAAACCTGCGTCGACGGCCGCGCGGGAAGCACCGACCGCAGCGCCCAGCTTGTCGGCCAGGGCGTACAGGTGCTTGAAGTTGTCACCGTTCTGCATGCCACGGCCGCCGGAAACGACGATCTTGGCAGCGGTCAGCTCAGGACGATCCGACTTGGCCAGCTCTTCGCCAACGAAGCTGGAAGTGCCAGCGTCGTGCGCAGCTGCAACGGCTTCAACGGCAGCCGAACCACCTTCGGCGGCAACCGGGTCGAAACCAGTAGCACGCACGGTGATGACTTTGACCGAAGCGTTGGACTGTACGGTCGCGATGGCGTTACCGGCGTAGATCGGGCGCTTGAAGGTGTCGGCGCTTTCTACCGAGATGATCTCGGAGATCTGGTCAACGTCCAGCTGCGCGGCAACGCGTGGCAGGATGTTTTTGCCGTTGGAGGTGGCGGCAGCCAGGATGTGGCTGTAGCCAGCGCCCAGCTCAGCTACCAGCGGAGCAACGTTTTCTGGCAACTGATGCGCGTAGGCGGCGTTGTCAGCGTTCAGGACTTTGCTCACGCCCGCGATTTTCGCAGCGGCTTCAGCCACGGCGCCAGCACCCTGGCCGGCAACCAGTACGTGAATGTCGCCACCGATTTTAGCGGCGGCAGCCACGGTATTCAGGGTGGCCGGGGCCAGCACCTTGTTATCGTGTTCGGCGATTACGAGGATAGTCATGATCAGATCACCTTCGCTTCGTTTTTCAGTTTCTCGACCAGTTCAGCCACCGACTTGACCTTGATGCCCGCGCTGCGAGCAGCCGGCGCTTCAACTTTTACGGTCTTGTTGGTGGAGGCGGTGGAAACGCCCAAAGCTTCAGGAGTAACCGACTCAAGCGGCTTCTTCTTGGCTTTCATGATGTTTGGCAGGGACGCGTAGCGCGGCTCGTTCAAACGCAGGTCGGTGGTGACGATGGCCGGCAGCTTCAGGGAAACGGTCTGCGCGCCGCCGTCGATTTCACGGGTTACAGCTACGCTGTCGCCGCTGACTTCGACTTTGGAAGCGAAGGTGCCCTGGCCATAACCGGTCAGTGCAGCCAGCATCTGGCCAGTCTGGTTGTTGTCGCTGTCGATCGCCTGCTTGCCGAGGATCACCAGCTGAGGCTGTTCCTTGTCGACAACGGCTTTGAGCAGCTTGGCAACGGCCAGGGAGGTCAGCTCTTCAGCGGACTCGACCAGGATAGCGCGGTCGGCGCCCAGTGCCAGGGCGGTACGCAGCTGCTCTTGAGCAGTGGTAGGGCCGATGGAAACCACGACGATTTCAGTCGCCACGCCTTTCTCTTTCAGGCGTACGGCTTCTTCCACGGCGATTTCGCAGAAAGGGTTCATCGACATCTTGACGTTAGCGAGGTCGACGCCGGAATTGTCCGCCTTGACGCGAACTTTCACGTTGTAATCGACAACGCGTTTGACAGCTACAAGAACCTTCATGGATTCCTCGTTACTCTCCGGTGAAAAGAAAGTCGCCTAGGCGAACCTGGCGGTTGATGCTCATCGGCACACAAGGGCACCTCCAAAAACGCAGGCGGCGACCTTGCTCACGGGAAATGATGACCGTTCGTCAGTGGTGACTGAGAGGTCATTCTTTATCGCAGCGTGTAAACTGCGCGCCATTGTCCGGGCACGCGTCACCTGTCTTGCTTTTGGACGTGCTCTTGAAACCTGCAGTCTGCCTACGGTTAGCGCAAAACCGACCGTATATTGACCGGAACACCTATTCTGGTCAATACGGCAAAATAGCCAGTCATAAGCCGCACCACTTTGATTTACCTAGCCTGCGGGCAATTCAAACAAACGTTTGTATTGGACGCTAGCAGTGGTGTAGATATAATGCGCCACCTAGAGAGAAAGGTGGGTCGTCCCCTGCCATTTGGCACAGTGATGATGGATACGACACCGAACCTCCACCCATTAGAAAAAAAAGCCTGTTGAGCCTTGAGTAGGAGATAGCCTGTGGAACGCGAATACATGGAATTCGACGTGGTCATCGTCGGCGCTGGCCCGGCGGGACTGTCTGCCGCCTGCCGACTGAAGCAGAAGGCCGCCGAAGCCGGTAAGGAAATCAGCGTCTGCGTGGTCGAGAAAGGCTCCGAAGTCGGCGCGCATATCCTGTCCGGTGCCGTGTTCGAACCACGCGCCCTGAACGAACTGTTCCCGGACTGGAAAGAACTCGGCGCCCCGCTCAACACCCCCGTGGTGCGCGATGACATCTATGTACTGCGCAGCCCCGACGCCTCCACCAAGGTGCCAGATTTCTTTGTGCCCAAGACCATGCACAACGAAGGCAACTACATTATCTCCCTCGGCAACCTGTGCCGCTGGCTGGCCCAGCAGGCCGAGAACCTCGGCGTGGAAGTCTACCCAGGCTTCGCCGCCCAGGAAGCGCTGTTCGACGAAAACGGCGTGGTGCGCGGGATCATCACCGGTGACCTCGGCGTCGACCGCGAAGGCCATCCTAAAGAAGGCGTCTACACCCCGGGCATGGAACTGCGTGGCAAGTACACGCTGTTCGCCGAAGGTTGCCGTGGCCATATCGGCAAGCAGCTGATCCAGCGTTTCAACCTGGACAGCGACGCCGACGCCCAGCACTACGGCATCGGCCTGAAGGAAATCTGGGAAATCGACCCGGCCAAGCACCAACCAGGCCTGGTCGTCCACACTGCTGGTTGGCCGCTGGACATCATGAGCGCCGAAAACACCGGCGGCTCGTTCCTCTATCACCTGGAAAACAACCAGGTGGTGGTCGGTTTGATCGTCGACCTGTCCTACAGCAACACCTTCCTGTCGCCGTTCGATGAGTTCCAGCGCCTCAAGCACCACCCGGTGCTGGCCCAGTACCTGGAAGGCGGCAAGCGCATCAGTTACGGCGCCCGTGCCATCTGCAAAGGCGGCCTGAACTCGCTGCCGAAGATGGTCTTCAAGGGCGGCGCGCTGATCGGTTGCGACCTCGGCACCCTGAACTTCGCCAAGATCAAGGGCAGCCACACCGCGATGAAGTCCGGCATGCTCGCCGCCGACGCCGTGGCCGACCGCCTGTTTGCCGAGTCCGAAGGCGGTGATGAACTGACCGCTTACGTTGATAGCTTCAAGTCGAGCTGGCTCTATGAAGAACTGTTCGCCAGCCGTAACTTCGGCCCGGCGATGCACAAGTTCGGTCCGATCCTTGGCGCGGGCTTCAACTGGTTCGACCAGAACATCCTGGGCGGCAAGATGCCGTTCACCCTGCACGACACCAAGCCGGACTACGCCTGCCTCAAGCTGGCGAAAGACAGCAAGAAAATCGACTACCCGAAACCCGACGGCAAGCTGAGCTTCGACAAGCTGAGCTCGGTGTTCATCTCCGGTACCAACCACGAAGAAGAGCAACCGTGCCACTTGAAGCTCAAGGACCCGAGCATCCCGATCGGCACCAACCTGCCGCTCTACGATGAACCGGCGCAGCGCTACTGCCCGGCCGGCGTGTATGAAGTGATCACCCAGGAAGACGGCGAGAAGCGCTTCCAGATCAACGCCCAGAACTGCGTGCACTGCAAGACCTGTGACATCAAGGACCCTTCGCAGAACATCACGTGGGTCACGCCGGAAGGCGCGGGTGGGCCGACCTACCCGAATATGTAAGCCCGCTGCTTGAATAAAAAAGGCTCCCAAATGGGAGCCTTTTTTGTGGCCCGAAAAAAGCCAGTCACCTCGGTCAAATGTGGGAACGGGCTTGCTCGCGAAGGCGGCCTGTCAGTTGAGGAAGGTGTTAGCTGACCCACCGTATTCGCGAGCAAGCCCGCTCACACATTTACGGTGTTGTGCCTGGTGGAATTATGCGGCGCGTTCTTCACCAGGATTGCGCAGGAAATAGCGCTTATATTCCCGACTGAACTGCGACGTACTCTGATACCCCACGTTATGCGCCGCCTGCGCCACGCCCATGCCTTCCACCAGCAGCAATTGCTGGGCCTTGAGCAGCCGCAAACGCTTGAGGTACTGCACCGGCGACAACAGCGTGCAGCGCTTGAAATGCTCATGAAACGTCGACGCACTCATGTGCGCATACCCCGCCAGCGTCTCGATATTCAGCGGCTCGGCGTAATGGGCATGCAAGTGATTCAACGAGGTGGCAATCCGGGAAAACTGCCCCTGCTGTTCCACCAATGCGCGCAGCACATCGGCCTGTGGCCCACGCAAGGCGGTGAAGAGCAATTCCCGCACCCGCGCCGGGCCCATGATCCGGCTTTCCAGCGGATCGTGCAGGCACTGCAACAGCCGCTCGACACAACCGCGCATCGCATCGTCGAGCACCACCGAGCTCATTGACTCCAGCGTCTGCGCTGTCGGCGGTGGCCCGGCCTGCATACCCATCGCCATCACCAATTCACCCAACACCACCCGATCAATGCCCACCGTTACCCCGTACAGCGGCGCATCGGCGCCCATGGCAAACGTCTCGCACTCGAACGGCACCGGCATCGCCTGGATCAGGTAATGCCCGGCGCCATACTCCAGCGTACGCGGGCCGAGGTAGGCGACTTTGCTGCCCTGGGCCACGAACATCAGGCTCGGCTCGTAGATCTGCGGCCCACGCGCCACGTCGCAACTGGCGCGCAGTACCTGCACGCCGGGCAGGTTCGTCGGCGAGAAACCGTCGCAGGGCGTAAGCCCTTCGATCAAGGAGACCAGCGTGGCGTTGGCATCGAGATGGCGGGTCAACAACATGGCAAAAAACTTCGCGAATAAGGGATGAGAACATCATCGCAGGTCTGGCGGCCGATGGATCCAAATACGGGGCACTCCCGGACGAATAGGCATGAGACTCGGAGCAATCGCCATGGCCGCATCAGGACCCGGCGCGGAGAATGCGCCACCTCACCTGTCATTGCTTTTGCGAGGTCTCCCCATGTACACCGCCATCGGTTACGCCGCCCAGTCGGCCACCACTCCCCTCGCCCCCATGTCCTTCCAGCGCCGCAGCCCGCGTGTGGATGACGTGGCCATCGAGATCCTTTACTGCGGCGTGTGCCACTCCGACATCCACCAGGCCCGCAACGAATGGGGCATCGCCGTGTACCCGCTGATGCCGGGCCACGAGATCGTCGGCAAGGTCACCGCCGTCGGCGCCAACGTCACCGCGCACAAGGTCGGCGACCTGGTCGGCGTGGGCTGCATGGTCGATTCGTGCCGTCACTGCGACGCGTGCAAGGCAGACCTGGAGCAATACTGCCTCGAAGGCCCGACCATGACCTACGCCACCCCGGACCGCGTCGACGGCAGCAACACCATGGGCGGCTACTCCGACAGCATCGTGGTCAGTGAGCACTTTGTGGTGAAGATTCCGGCCAAGCTCGACCTGGCCAGCGCCGCGCCGATCCTCTGCGCCGGCATCACCACCTACTCGCCGCTCAAGCACTACGGTGTGAAGGCCGGCGATAAAGTCGGCGTGCTCGGCATGGGCGGCCTGGGCCATATGGGCATCAAGTTTGCCAAGGCCATGGGCGCGGAAGTGACCTTGTTCACCCGCTCGGCAAGCAAGGCCGAAGAAGGCCGTCGTCAGGGTGCCGATCACGTGATCGTATCCACTGACGCCGAGCAGATGAAAGCCGCCGCCGGGCACTTTGACTTCCTGCTGGACACCATCCCGGTGCAGCACGACCTGAACCCCTACCTCGACGTGCTGCGCTTTGACGGCGTGCACATCCTGGTCGGCCTGATCGAGCCGGTCGACCCACCGGTCAACGCCGCCAAGCTGATCATGGGCCGAAAAGTCCTGGCCGGCTCCTTGATCGGTGGCATTGCCGAAACCCAGGAAGTCCTGGATTTCTGCGCCGAGCACGGCATCACCTGCGACATCGAAATGCTCGACATCCGTAATATCAACGAAGCCTACAGCCGCATGATCGCCGGCGACGTGAAGTACCGCTTTGTCATCGACATGGCGACCTTGAAGGCCTGATCAGGCCTTCGCGCCCAACTCCGCTGACAGCCGTGCTGCGACCTGTTTGACCACAGGGATCAGCTCGGCCATTTTCTCCAGCGGCATGTAGGGCACGGTACTGGCGATGCTGATGCCGGCGACGATTCGCCGGCTGGCATCGCGCACCGGTGCCGCCACGCAGCGGATCGACGGTTCGTTGTCTTCCAGGTCGAACGCATAACCGCCCACCACGTATTCACGCATGCGCTGCTCGAACTGTGCCCAGGATTGCTCCGGGTGCTGCGGCCATTGCAGGTTTTTCCCACCCGCCGGCAGGCTGACTTCGTACAGGCGCTGCCACTCTTCTGCCGAGTCATCCAACAGCAACGCCTTGCCGATACCCGTACGTGCCAGCGGCATGCGGTGGCCGACTCGCGAACGCATTTCGGGGCCATTGCGGCCAGGGTTCTTGTGCAGGTAAAGCACGTCGTCGTATTCGCGGATGGCCAAGTGGATGGTGTCACCGGTCAACGCCGACAGCTCATCCAGGTACGGGATGGCCAAGGTCACCAGCGGCAGTTCTTCGCGCGCCTGGAAACCCAGCTCAATCAACTTCGGCCCCAGCAGGTAACCCACCTGCGGCACCACACGCAGGTAACGCTCTTCCACCAGGCAACTGGCCAAGCGGTGAGTGGTGCTGCGGGTGGTGCCGATGCGCTTGGCGATCTCTTTCAGATCCCGCGCACCGGCCGCCACCGCCTGCACCACGCCCAGGCCACGCAGCAGGGTCTGGGTGCCGGTGGGCGCGGCGTCTTTGACGGGAGTGTGGGCGTTTTCCTGCATATCGGGCCTATTGGGAAGTACGAAAACGGCGCCATTATGGCAAATCACGGACCTCAATACAGTGGAGATCCAAATGTGGGAGCGGGCTTGCTCGCGACTGCGATGTGTCAGTCAAAGATGTTCTTACTGAACCACCACCTTCGCGAGCAAGCCCGCTCCCACAGGGGTTAGGCGATGTTCTTCCTAGCGTTGTTTCATGCGGTCGATGATGACCGCAAGGAGCAGGATCGAACCCCGGATCACATACTGGTAGAAGGTGTCGATGTTCTTCAGGTTCATCGCATTCTCGATGATCGCCAGGATCAACACCCCGGCAATCACGTGGCGGATCATGCCGATGCCGCCGCTCAACGACACCCCGCCCAGCACGCACGCCGAGATCACCGTCAGCTCAAAGCCCTGGCCAATCATCGGCTGGCCCGAGGTCATGCGCGACGCGAGGATCACCCCGGCCAGGGCGCCGATCAGACCGTGCACGGCAAAGATGATGATCTTGGTGCGATCAACATTCACCCCCGCCAGCAACGCCGCTTCCTGGTTACCACCGATGGCCATGGTGTTGCGCCCGTAAGTGGTGTAGTTGAGCAGCCAGCCGAAGAACACAAAGCACAGCACGGTGATGATGATCGGCACCGGCACGCCCATCAGTTGGCCGTTGCCGAACACGAAGAATCCTTCGTCCATCACGCCGACGGCCTTGCCGTTGGAGAAAATGTACGCCAGGCCGCGCACGATCTGCATGGTCGCCAACGTTGCAATCAAGGCGTTGATGCGCAGCTTGGCGATGACAATGCCATTGATCAGCCCCACCACCAGGCCCATGGCCAACGCCGCCGAGACGCCGAGCACCACGCTGTCGGTGTCGCGGATCACGATCCCCGCGACCACGCCGGCACAGGCGATCACCGAGCCTACCGACAAGTCGAAGTGCCCCGACGCCAGGCAGAACAACATGGTGCACGCGGCGATGCCCACGGTGGAAATCGCCAGGCCCAACCCACGCATGTTCAGCGGCGACAGGAAGTTGTCGATAAACAATGCGCTAAGCACAAAGATGCTCAACGCGGCGAGCAGCATGACCCAATCGTCAAGGAACTTGCGCTGGTTGAAACCCGGCCAGAAGCCCTTTGCAGTTTTTACCTCAGACATCATTCACCTCGAATTCTTCAAGCCCGCGAACGCGGGAGAGCCAGTTGCAACAGCCGTGCCTCGTCCGCTTGGTCGCGGGTGAGTTCGCCAGTCAGGGCGCCTTCGCTCATCACCAGGATGCGGTCGGAGATGCCCATCACTTCCATCAGGTCGCTGGACACCACGATCACCGCGATGCCACTGGCCGCCAGGTTATGGATGATCTGGTAGATCTCCGACTTGGCGCCGATATCGATGCCACGGGTCGGCTCGTCCAACAGCAGCACTTTCATCGGCATCGACAGCCAACGACCGAGAATGGCCTTCTGCTGGTTGCCGCCGGAGAGGTACATGATTTTCTGTTCGGCGTTGGGCGTCTTGACCTTCATGGCTTTGATTTGGTGGTCGGCGTTGTGCTTTTCCCAACCGTCTCGCAGCAGCCAGCCAAACCTGGAATGGGCACCACGGGCACTGATATTGATGTTCTCAGCCACGCTGGACAGCGGGATGATGCCTTCCTTCTTGCGGTCTTCCGGGCACAGCAGCACGCCGGCGGCAATGGCGTCGCGGGGTGACTGCAGTTGCAATGTTTGGCCGCAGAGCTGAAGGCTACCTGCGGTGCTACGGGTCAAACCACTGAGCAGCCGGAACAGCTCCGTGCGCCCAGCCCCGACCAACCCGAACAGGCCAAGAATCTCGCCCTTGTGCACCTGCAGGCTCACCGGCTCACGCAACCCTGGACCGAGCAAACCCTCGACCTTAAGCGCGACCTCGCCCTGTTCCCGTGGCCGGTAGTCGTAGATGTCCTGGATATCGCGGCCAACCATGCACGTCACCAACTGGTCGTGGGTCAGCGCGTTCATATCGTCGAAAGTGCGCACATAACGGCCGTCCTTGAACACCGTCACGGCGTTGCAGATGCGGAACACCTCTTCCATACGGTGCGACACATAGAGCACGACTTTGCCCTCATCGCGCAGGCGGGTGATGATCGCCATCAAGCGGTCGATCTCCCGCGCCGACAAGCTGCTGGTGGGTTCGTCGAAGGCAATCACATGGGCGCCACGGGACAACGCCTTGGCGATTTCCACCAGTTGGCGCTGGCCGAGGGACAGGCGTCCGAGCTTTTCGTCCGGATCGATTTCATCGGCCAGGCCTTTGAGACACGCCAACGCTTGCTTGCGCAATTGACTACGGTTGACCACCCCGAACCGCGTCGGCAAATGCCCAAGGAACAGGTTTTCGGCCACGGTCATTTCCGGCACCAGGTGCAGCTCTTGGTGGATCACCGCGACGCCACTGGCGATGCTGTCGGCGGCAGACTTGAAGTCCATGGTCTGCTCGCCGATCTGCAGTGAGCCGCTGCTCGGCAGGTAAGCGCCACCAAGGATTTTCAGCAGCGTCGACTTGCCCGCGCCGTTCTCGCCCATCAACGCATGCACCTCGCGCGGCCGCGCTTCAAAGCTGATCTGCGCCAGGGCTTTCACACCGGGAAATTCCTTGCCGATGCCGTTGAATCGCAGGGCCGCGCCGGTCATTTCCACAGCCCGATTTTGCTCAACTCTTCCTTGAAGTTGGCGCGGGTGATCAGGGTCACGTTGTCCAGGGCGGTGAACTTGGCCGGCTCGGTGCCTTTGGTGACCCACTCGAACATCGCGCTGGCGGTTTTGTAGCCCGAGGCGTCAGGGCTCAACAGCATGGAGCCGTAGAAACCGGTGTCGGATTTTTTCAGCTCTTCGATGGCGTCAGTGCCATTGATGCCGACGCCAATCACATTGGCAGCCTTGAAGCCGGCGCTCTCGGTGGCGCGCACGCCGCCCAGCACGGTGCTGTCGTTCATGCCGCCGATGATCAGGTTTTTCGCGCCGCTGGGCAGCTTCACCAGGGCCGAGTTGGTGGCGTCCATGCTGCCTGGCACGTCGAGGGTTTTCTGCGCGCTGAACAGGATGTGGTCAGCAGGCAGGCCGGCGGCCTTGAGGCCTTCTACCGAACCGTCAGTGCGTTTCTTGCCGGTTTCCAGCTCGTCGAAGGTGTTGATGACGGCGTAGGTTTCTTTCCAGTCCCAGTTGCGATGCTTGGCTTCGGCAGCCATGGCCTCGCCTTGTTTCTGGCCGATCTTGTAGGCATCGAGGCCGACGTAAGGTACGTCTTCCATGGGCTTGCCCTTGGCGTCGACAAAACGGTCGTCCACCGCCAGCACCTTGAGGTTATTGAGCTTGGCCTTGGCCATGATTGCCGGGCCGAGGGACACGTCCGGCGGGCAGATGACGAAGCCCTTGGCGCCGTTGGCGGCCAGGGTGTCGATGGCCGACAAGGTTTTCTCACCATCAGGCACCGCGATCTTGATCACGGTGAAGCCCTGGTCCCTGCCGGCTTTTTCGGCGAAGGCCCATTCGGTCTGGAACCAGGGTTCTTCGGCCTGCTTGACCAGGAAGCCGATTTTCACTTCTTCGGCGGATACAACGCCGCTGAACGCGACCGCGAGGGCCAGGGTGCCGAGTGTCTTCTTGAGCATGAACCACCTCGTTCTTGTTATCGGAAAACGTCTTAGTCGTGGTACATCACAGACCGCCCGCCATCGATCATCAGGCAGGTGGCATTGATAAAGGGCGCCTCGTCGGTCGCCAGGAACAGTGCCGTCATCGCCACTTCAATCGGCTGGCCGATGCGCTTGGGCGGGTGCAGGTCAAACGCGCGCTGGCGCTCGGCGTGGGGGTCGGGGAAACCGTTCCAGTAGTCGACGTTGAGCTGGGTTTCGATATAGCCCGGCGCGATGGCATTCACACGGATGCCCTTGGGCGCGTATTCGATACCAAGGGCACGGGTAAGGCCGAGCAGGCCATGCTTGGCCACGGGATACGGGAAGCAGCCGGGAATGATGTGGCTGGAATGGGTGGAGGCTATATTGATGATGTTGCCAATGCCCTGCTTGATCATGTGCGGCAACACCGTGCGGCAGCCGAACCAGGCGCCGTCGAGGTCGATGGCGAAGCAGCGGCGCCAGTCTTCGTCGGTCATCTCCAGCGGGTCGCGGAACACGTTGACGCCGGCGCAGTTGACCAGCACATCCACGCGGCCAAAGCGCTCGATAGCCAGGTTGACCAGCGCCTGCCATTGATCTTTGGACGTGATGTCGACGGCTTGTGCATAGATGTCGGCGCCGCGTTCGCGCCAGTGGGCGGCGACCTTCTCGACTTTTTCGCCCTGGATATCCGCAATGATCAAGCGCGCCTGCTGGGCCTGAAAACACGCGACGATTGCCTCGCCAATGCCTTGGGCGGCACCGGTGATGATCACCACTTTGCCTTTGAGCCGTTCGCCACTGGTTGGCTCGGGCACGGCGGGGAGTGACAACGGTTGTGCCTGCATCGCTTCACCTGTTTTATTTTTGGTAGTGAGTGCTGATGCAGCCGACTATAAACCTATCATTTGAAATATCTCAATATATAAATTTGCATCCCATATAGTGAGCAAAGCATGATCTTCAAGGCGAACAAAATCGAATGTGGGAGCGGGCTTGCTCGCGAATACGGTGTGTCAGCCATATATGAGTTGACTGATCCACCGCATTCGCGAGCAAGCCCGCTCCCACATTTTGATCTTCAGTGTTTTTGAAAGGAGCGCTTCAGCCCAGGGCGAAATCGCGCAGCGCATCGCCTTCCATGCGATAGCGCACCCACTCTTCCTGCGGCTGGGCGCCAATGGATTTGTAGAAGGCAATCGCCGGTTCGTTCCAGTCCAGCACGCTCCACTCAAAGCGCCCGCAACCGTTGTCAAAGGCGATCTTCGCCAGGTGGCGCAACAGTTTCTTTCCCGCCCCGCCGCCGCGTTGTTCCGGGTTGATATAGAGGTCTTCGAGGTACAGGCAGTTGCTGCCCAGCCAGGTGGAATAACTGAAAAAGAACACCGCAAAACCAATCGGCACACCATCGCGCGAGCAGATCAGGCCGTGGGCGGTGGCGCCCTCGCTGAACAGGCTGCGCTCGATGTCCACCACACTGGCGATCACTTCATGCCGGGCCTTCTCGTACTCGGCAAGCTCGGTGATGAAAGTCAGGATCTGCGCAGCATCGCTGGGTACGGCGGGGCGAATCTCGATGGTCATGGGCGAGCCTTGGCAATTTCAAAGCTCACATACTAAGGCGCTTTGATGACTGATTGCAGTGCATTTTCACTGCACCTGCGTCGGGCGCCCTTACTCCGTCCACGGGTAACGCTGGCGCCAGCAACCACGTAACAATCAGCCAGGGCCTGCATGGTAAAAAGCCCGGCATAACGCCAACGACCTGAAGGCCGCCCCATGCATCCCAAGCCCCCGGTGAGCACCTCGCTGTTCGCCCTGTTCTGTCTTGCCAGTTTTCTGCTGTCGCTGTCTTACGGCTCGACCTTCCTGCTGTCGTTGCTGATTCACACACGCGGCGGCAATGAACAGGATGCGGGCAGTGTGATTTCCACGGCGATGCTGAGCACCTTTGTGGCCGTGCTGGTCTCCGGGCATTTGTCCGATGCATTGGGCGCGGCACGGGCGATTGCAGGTATGGGCCTGCTGCTGGTGGTGGCGTGCCTGGGCTTTGCACTGATGCCCGGCTTCGGCGAAGGCCTGATGCTGTTTGGCCTGGCCCTTGGGCTTGGGTGGGGTGTGTTCTACACCTTGGGACCGATCATCGTCGCTCTGCTGGTGGAGCCGCAGCATCGCGCCAAATATTTCGCGCTGCTGTCGGGCAGCATGATGAGCGGGATCGGTTCCGGGCCGCTGCTGGGGCGGGCGGCAAGCGCGCTGGAGTTGCCGTTGACCACCGCCTTTTACATTGCCGCTATCGCCAGCCTCGTCGGCGTGCTGCTGTTTTGGCGCCTTGGTGCACAACTCAAGCAACAGGACACCGCGCCAGTGGCGAAAATCTCCTGGGTCGCCACCCGCCAGGTGCTGTCCTCCAAAGCGGCGTTCGCGATCCTGATGGTTGGCCTGGGCGGTTGCGTCTTTGGCGGGCTGTCCTCGTTCCAGACCAGCTATGCGGCGGCGTACGCGCTGGACTATTCGCTGTTCTTTGCGGGCTTCCTGAGCGCGGCGATCACCAGCCGTTTGCTGATCGCAGGATTTGTCGTCAAGCGCGATGCGTACCGCGCGGCGTGTGTGCTGTCGGGGCTGATGCTGCTGTCGGTGTTGATGTTCAGTTTTACGGTGTCCGGAACCCTCAGCTATCTGCTGGCCGCCATTACTCTGGGCGTGGGTTATGGCCTGACCTATTCGGTGATCAACGGGCTGGTCGCCAATGAAGCACCCGGCGGTACGACCTCCCAGGCGCTGCTGTTATTCAGCCTGGCGTACTTTGTCGGGGTATTCGGTTTTCCGCTGCTCGCGGGGCAGATCATCGTCGCGTACGGCCTGCCGGCGCTGCTGTTGAGCCTGGTGGCGGTGGCGCTATTCAACTGGCTGATAACCGTCGCGAGGCTGATCGCGCGACGCGCGTCCACACACAAAATCTTACAGGTCGATCAAGACCGTTCGTCGCCATCAAGGCACGAACGACAAACCCAGGCGGACCAATAGAGGGTAAGGACATTAATCATATGGAGACACCCTCATGAAAAATTCCAAGTTTGCCGCCCTCGCCCTCACCGGCCTGTTGTCTGCTGCGTCGCTGAGCGCCTTTGCCGCCAGCTCGACCACCGGACCTACCGATCCAACGCCTGACGCCACCACCGAGTCGCAGAAATCCATGGGTACTGGCATGGACACCAATGGTGGCGCGGTCATTGAGCCCGGCGCTGACCCGCGCACCCAAGGCAACGATACCCAGCGTCAAGCGCCTGCTGCCGTCGGTAACGGCAAAATGGGCCCATCGGTCAATCAGCCCAACATCAACAAGGGCGATGACTCCAACGTCCCTGGTGCGCCGAAACAACCTGCGCCTTGACCCATCGAACGCAAGACGAACACCCGATCATTTCCCAGTGAAGAGGTACGCATGAACGTCGATAGAAACCTTGAAAAAGAAGTCCTCACCCGCCTGCTGCACGCTCATCCGCAAGGCTTGGGCAAAGAGGTGCTGGATAACTACCGCGGCGAAAAAGAGGTCGCCAGTGTCTTGGCGTTCCTGCAGGACCGTGGGCTGATCAAGGATGGGCATGTGACCACCGACGACGCCGGTGAATATTCGTTGAACCTGCCGATCAAGCTGACCGCATCCGGTGTGGATGAGGCGCGCAAGCTGGACAGCGAGACCCGTCAGTAATCCTGAATACACCGCAACACAGTGTGGGAGCCGGGCTTACCCGCGATAACGGAGTTTCAGTCACCTTATTCCTCGACTGACTGGACGCCATCGCGGGCAAGCCCGCTCCCACATTTTGATTGAGGCTATTCAGCAGTCAGCGCATCAACCTCGGCAGTGCCGGGGGACGTAGCCGGGCCCCGGCGCGTCACCGCCAACGCTGCCGCGGCATTCGCACGGCGTGCCGCTTCGGCAGGTTTCAAGCCCTTCGCCAAGCCCGCAATAAACACCCCCGCGTGCGCATCCCCGGCACCATTGCTGTCCACGGCCTGCACCTTGAAGCCAGGCACATGCGCAACCGCTCCCGGTCGCCCAACCCAGCAGCCATTCGGCCCATCACGAACCACCAGCAACGTATTGGCCGGCAGGTGTCGGCTCAACTCGGGCAACGCGGCGGCTATATCTGCCGCACCGGTAAATGCGAGCGCTTCGGGGCCATTGCTGGTCCAGATGTCGATGCGCGGCAATAACGCGCGCATTGCGGCTGATTCCGGCGCCTTCACCAGCGGGCCTGGGTCAAACACCACCACGATCTCCCGTGGCAACGTCAGCAACCAGTCGATCAGCGGCTGCGCCTTGCCCTCCAGCAACAAGCTGTAGCCGCTGACGTACACATAGTCGTCAGCCTGCGGCACAACCCTGGCCAAGTCTTCGGCACTCAGCTCACCTTCAGCGCCGATATGGGAAATGAAGGTGCGCTCAGTGGTAGCCTCGGTCAGCGATACACACAAACCGGTGTCTTTATCGGTGCTGGCCGTCTGGGCCATTTCCACCCCTTCGGCCTGCATCGCCGCGCGCGCCAGGTCGCCAAAACGCCCATTACCGTGACGCCCCAGGTAGACCACTGGCAGCCCGTTGCGCCGAGCGGCAGCCATCACATTGAAACCGCCGCCGGCTTCAAAGCTGGCCGATTGCGCCAGCACGTCGCCGCCGGTGGCGGGCAAGGTATCGAGGGCCATGACCAGGTCGACAATGACTTGGCCGGTGTGCAGCAATCTAGACATTAGGGCTCTCGACTAAAGCCGGACGACGATCAGCGGCGCCGCCCAGTACCGCGTAAATCCCGCCGGCCACCAGGAAGGTGACGATCCAGCCCAGGCCGTTGTGGCCCAGCCAGGAGTCGGACAAAGGCCCGGCGAACCAGATGTTTTCGGCAGTGGTGCCGATGGTGGTGAAGCTAAAACCCAGCACGATCGCCACGGCCCAGGCACCAAACGCACGCCACTCCACGCCGCCGCGATACCAGTAGGCGCTGCTTGGGCTCACGTCCAGCAGGTCCTTGGGGCTGTAGTAGTGACGGTGGATCAAATCGACCACAAAGATGCCGACCCACGCAGTAATCGGCACCGCCAGCAGCGAAATGAAGGTGATGAACGGGCCATAGAAGCTGTCGGCGATCAACATGAAGTAGATCGAGCCGGCGAAGATCGCCACGATGTCGACGATTACCGCATGCACGCGCTTGACCTTCAAGCCGAGCGTCAGGGTGGTGAGGCCCGCCGAGTACACCGACAGGTTGTTGGACAGCAGCAGCCCGCCGAACGCGGTGATCAGGTACGGCACCGCCATCCAGGTGGGCAACATGTCGCGGATCGCGACGATTGGGTCAGTGGCCGAGGCGAGGTCGTTGTTGCCCACCGACAGCAAGCCGCCGAGGGTAATCAACAACACCAGCGGAATGCCTGCACCAAACGCGGCGGAGGCCACCAGGCGCACGGCCTTGACGCTGCGGTGCTGGTAGCGCGACATGTCGGCGCCGGCGTTGGCCCAACCGATACCGGTACCGGCAGCCATGGTGCCGATGCCGATGATCATCGCACTGAGCGGTGCCGGCGTGGCGTTGAACACGGCGCTCCAGTCGATGGTGGCGCAGAGGAAACCGCCGACCAGGATGTTCAAGGCGCCGAACACGTAAGTGGCCCACTTCTGGATCACCAGCAAGGTGGCGTGGCCCAGGCCTGACACCGACAAGGTCAGCAGCACAAAGATGGCGATGAAGATCAGGGTCAGCACCGGCGCACTTTTCGCCTCGACCGGCGAACCAAACAGGATCGAGCACAACGACAGCAGCACGAAGGCGGCCGTGGTGGTGTTGACGGTCTCCCAACCCAGGCGTGACATCAATGACACCAACGTCGGCCCGATATTGCCGCGCACGCCGAAGATGGCGCGGGACAGCGTCAGGCTCGGCGCACGGCCACGACGGCCGGCGATGGAGATGATGCCCACCACCGCAAAAGAGCCCGCAGCGCCGAGGATGGCGACGATGATCGCCTGCCAGATTGCCAAGCCTCGGAACGCGACCAGGGTCGCGCCCAGCGGCAAGCCAAGAATGCTGATATTCGCCGCGAACCACACCCAGAAAAGTTGCAGCGGGTGACCGTTGCACTCGCCTTCCGGAACCGGTTCGATGCCGCGTGTTTCCAATTGCCCGGCACTTTGGCCGGAAGAGGTCGTGCTCATGAGGGGGTGCTCCAAGTGCCTGTATTGTTGTGGTTGTGGCAGAGAATCAAAGCGTCAACCGGTCATCCTGACTCGACGAGAACTCGTTAGGAGCCGGCTTGCCGGCGATGGCGGTGTCCCAGCCAATGCGTCGCCGGCTCGCCTATCGCTATCGCCGGCAAGCCGACTCCTACGGGGTTCAGCGCAATATCAGCAGCCCTTCGACCAGCGGCTGCAAATCCAGGCCATTGACCTGCTTGACCTGTTCAATCAGCACTTCGGGCCAGCACTGCAGGCCCAGGCACGCACCGAGCATCGCGCCGAGAATCGCGGCGATGGTATCGGTGTCACCGCCAAGGCTGGCCGCCAGGCATAGCGCTTCGAAGGCGTTCATCTCGCCCACCGCCACTTGCTGGGCCAGGGCAAACGACACCACCACCGACTCCTGGGACGCGACAGAAGTACCGATCAATTCGTACAGCAGGTCGGCAAACAGGGCCTTGTCGCCACTGCCGACACTCAAGGTCCGCGCCCAGCTGATGCGCGTGGAAATGCGCCCGCCGGCAACCCAGTGGCCATGGCCTTCGGCCTTCTGGGCAACCTGGGTGCCGATATTCAGCGCTTCGCCCAGGTCCACGCCGTTGATGCCAGCCGACACCACCGCTGCCACCGCCGCCGCACTGGAAATTCCCAGGGAGGTGTTATGGGTGACCTGGCATGCCTGGATCACCGCCTGGATAAACTGCGCCGGGTCGCTGACATCGGCGGCAATCCCCACCGGGGTGATGCGCATTGCTGCGCCATTGGTGGTGCCGTAGCGGCCGGACTCTTCCGGCGTATGACCGGCGAGGATCATGTCGATCGCACGCTTGGTAGACGGCCCCAGCAGATCCTGCGAGCCCTTGGCGCGCATCACTGCCTCCCAATCGATCAGGCGCTGGGCCAGCACGGTAGGCTCGATTTTGCCTTGGCCTTCCACCAGCAATTCGCCGACCAGGATGGCCTGCTCGGTGTCATCGGTGATGGAGCCGGCGGGCATGTTCGGCGCGATCGGCTGGTGGGCGTCGGCATCTTCCAGCCCAGTGATGGCACCGAAACGCGCGCGGACTTGTTCGCGACTCAGGGATTGGGTCGGCATGCCCAGGGCATCGCCCAAGGCCAGGCCGTAGAAGGCGCCGAGGGCGCGGTTGTGCGGGGTCATTTCGAGTTTCCAAACTGGAGGTGCAGGCGAAAGTGCAGCGGGTCGAGCAAGCTTTCGACGTACTCCATGAAACGCTCGCGACGGTCATAGGTGGTACGCGACGCCTTGAGGAACACCGTGCCTGCGGGGCGTCCGAGCAATTCGGCATCTTCATCGCTGAGGGGTTCAGCCCCGATCCATTGGTCCCCTTCGGCGCCGACATAACCGTAGGCGGCCAGGGTGATGGTCAGGGAGTTATCGATCAGGCCCACGTCTGGCAGGCTCTCCAGGCCTCCGGAGGCGGGCATCAACGAGCGCTCCAACGACACGGCGGTGCCATCGGTGGTGCGACGGCGACGGTCGAGGGCGATGAATTGGTCACTGCCGAATCGGCTGAACAGGTCCGGGCGGGTAACGGCTTCCAGACGCAGGATGTCGGTGTTCACCCGCGCGCCTGTGTCGGCCAGGGCCTGAGCCCAACCACTGCGCTGGTCGAGCACCATGCCGTCAAAGGTGACGATGGAGCCGACGCCGCTCTGGGTCGCGATGTAGTTGCGTCGCTTGAGTTCGGCGAGGGCTTCGCGCAGGGTGCCGCGGCTGACCGCGAACTCTTCGGCCAATTGGTGCTCGCCCGGCAGCAGGAAACCGTCAGCCATCACCCCACCCTCGATACGGCGGATGAGCTCGTCGACGACGCGTTTTTTCTTATCAAATCGAACATGTCTAATCATGTACAAATTGATAACCGAAAGCGCCCATTTGCAGCAAGCGAATTATTTCAGGGAAATGAAAAAACCGGCCTCAGGGCTCCAGGCCAATGCGGAAAAACTCCCCACCGCTCCAGACCCCGAGCCAGTTCTGACCGTTGATCGGACGGCTTACCGCCAGCTCCACCAACTGGTAGAACGCGTTGCGGTGCACCAGGGCTTCGAGGTTGGTGCGCACCCGCAGGTACGGCGCAGGTTCCTGTGTGACGGGGTCGATCACCACCCGCAACGGGTGTTCCAGGCCGGCTTCGATCTGGTCGTCAACATTGGTGGTAAAACGCAGCACCTGGTCTTCACCCTGTCCTTCGACTTCGAGGGTTACCGCGACAAACGGCGCATCATCGACGGTGATGCCAACCTTTTCCACGGGGGTGACCAGAAAGTAATCATCGCCGTCGCGGCGGATGATGTTGGAGAACAGCTTCACCATCGGCTTACGCCCGATCGGCGTGCCCTGGTAAAACCAAGTGCCGTCGCGGGCGATGCGCATGTCGATGTGGCCGCAGAAGTCCGGGTTCCACAGGTGCACCGGTGCCGGTCCCTTGCCTTTGGGCAGTTGCGCCAACAGGTCGTTGGCCTTGGCAGAATCGGTCATGGTGCTCTCCTGGTTCTTATTGATTACTCATCCCTAACAGACCACGGGCGTATTGTGCCAGCGGGCGAGCAATCAAATCTTCTGGCTTGTTGTCGTGGAACGTCAGTAAACCGCCACGACTGCGAATACGTGCAGTATCAATCAAATACTGGGTGCTGGTCTCGATCAACATGATCTGGATGACGCCGCTGTCCAGACCGACGCGGTCGAGGGCTTCCTGATCGGCCCATTCATCGGCGTTGCCAATGCGGTCATCCGCCTTGGCGAAGCGGCAGTACAGCAAGTAGTGAGCGCCCGCCGCACGGGCTTCGGCCATTGCCTGTTCCAGGCCTTCCGGCTGACGGGCGCGGCGCACCATGGGGAAATATTCAACAAAGCCGTTGAACGCTTCTTCAGCCACCACGTTCGGTCGCGGATAAGCGCTACCCGGTGGCACGAAAGCGCCCTGAGCGATAAAAATAAAGGAGTCCGGCTGCACGCGAATCGAGGCGGTACGGCGAGTATCGCTGTGGTCCAGCAAGCCGGCATCACTCATCTGATAACGGGTGCCTTCGGCCATATCGCTGACGGTCATGCAACCACTCAGCGTCAACGACGCCAGCAACAAAACCAGACTACGCATCCTAATCCTCCAGAAGCCGGTGACGGAAAACCGGCGAATGGGCGTGAGATGCAGAATCCAGGCCAGTCATCTGCAATGCTGAACAACGGTAGGAGCCGGCTTGCCGGCGATCGCGGCGCATCAGCCATCGCATACGTGGCTGACAGGGCGCTATCGCTGGCAAGCCAGCGCCTACAAGGCCAACATCCATAAGGGGTGTGGTCAGCCGCCGATGATCTTCATGATGGTGGCGCCGCCAGAGAAGGCCACTTCCTGCTTATCGCCCAAGGCCTTCATCAACAGGCCTTGCAGCGCCGGCAACGCTTGATGGCGCGGCTTGTCGAGCAAGTCGCCGATGTAGTGACGGTTACTCGACGACAGGCAGCCATGCAGCCAGCCCGTGGACGACAACCGCAACCGCGAACAGGTACGGCAGAACGGCACGCTTTCGTTGGCGATCACGCCGAAGTAGCCCTTGCCCGGCACTTCGTAGCGCACGGCGGTGGCGTCCACGGGGGCATTGGCTTGCAGGTATTCATACTGCTCGCCGATCAGGCCCAGCAGTTGCTGCAGGCTGACAAATTGCTGCAGGAACGCGTTGGAATCCTTAGCCAGGTGCCCCATGCGCATCAACTCGATGAAGCGCAACTCGTAGCCACGCTCCAGGCAGTAGTCGAGCAGCGGCATGACCTGGTCAAGGTTCTGGCCGCGCAACGGCACCATATTGACCTTGATCTTGATTCCGGCAGCGCGGGCCTGGTCCATGCCATCGAGCACGGTGGCCAGGTCGCCACCACGGGCGATGCTGCGAAAAGCGTCCGCATCCAGGGTGTCGAGGGAGACGTTGATGCGTTTTATCCCGGCGTCGACCAGCAATGGCAGCTTGCGCGCCAGTAACTGGCCGTTGGTAGTCAGGCTGATATCAGTGAGGCCCATGCCACCCACGGCGCCCATGAAGGCTTCCAACTTGGGGCTGACCAGCGGCTCACCGCCGGTGATACGCAGGCGGTCGATACCCGCGGCCTCAATCAGGTACGCCACGCCACGGGCCATGGCCTCGGCCGAGAGCTCGTCCTGGGCAGCCACCAGCCGCTTGCCGTTGGGCACGCAGTAGGTACACGCATAATTGCAGGCTGAGGTCAGGCTGATCCGCAAATTGCGAAAACGCCTACCTTGACGATCAACGATCATGGATCACTCCGGCAGAGGATGGTTCGGGCGCGCTAAAAGCTGACTGAAAAATCAGCTTTTAGCAAGGGTCCATGCCTGAGTATATTCCTGGGGTACTGCGCGCGGCAGCAAATCATTACGTGGAAGGCGATTCCAGCGGTGGATGCTCGGTACTGTGCTTGCGCTTGTTGCCCATGCGCACGCCGATGTCCATCAGGAACTGGAAGAAGCCTTCCTGGTCTTCCAGCACATTGCTCCAGAACGGCGAGTGGTACAGCGCCACGGCGCCGTGCACCAAGGCCCAGGCGGCGCAGTAGTGGAAGTACGGCGGCACATCTTCCAGCTTGCCTTCACTGATGCGGCCCTTGATCAGCAGGGTCAGGCGTTCGAAGTTGGAAGCACGGATCTTGTGAAGCTCCTCGACCATCTCCGGCACCTGATGGCCCTTGACCACCTTCTCTTCCAGGCGGTCGAACAGGCGGTAGCGCTGCGGGTCGCGCATACGGAACTCGAAGTAGGCGCGGGACAGGGCTTCCTTGTCCTTGTCGACGTCGGCCGAATGCAGCAACTCGTTCAAGTCGCGCTCGTAGTCGAGCATCAGGCGCAGGTAGATTTCCGCCTTGGACTTGAAGTGCTTGTAGATCGTGCCTTTGCCGATACCCACGGCATCCGCGATCATCTCGACGGTGACGCTGTCTTCACCCTGTTCGAGGAACAGCTTGAGGGCGGTGTCGAGAATTTCCTGCTCACGGCGGCGAAACTCACGGACCTTACGGGGTTCTTTGTGCATGAGGAAGAGGTCTGCAAAGGTCAAAATAGGGAGGGTTGCGCACGGCCACGGATACGCGGCGATACGATTTACCCGGTGCGAGGGATTATCCCGACTGAACGGTCGCTGGGCAATGCCTATGTGAACCGCAAACGCACTTTACTTTCAGCGTGCCAACGTTTTCATGGATCTCAGTCAGAAATAATACGCAACAACCGCCGCCGTGCACCTGCCCAATGAGAACTCAAGCGAAGCGCGCGTATTCCAAATCTGTTTAAAAAACGACCAGTCGCGACTGGACTGAATCAGATACTGATCAATACTTGAACTGTCGGCGTGACATCTCCCCCAAGTGAAGCGCCGGCCTGGGTACCAACGGACCGTGTGCCCTTGTTTTACTCCTAATGGTCTTAGCCCGGATTCACCCCCCAGAACCCGGGTTTTTTTTGCCTGCGATTTGGTCGCGTCAGCCAGCGACGTGAGCCAGCGGGAACAGGCGCTTGAAGTTCTCGGTGGTCTGCTCGGCAAAGCGCTCATAGGACTCACCCCGCAGCATCGCCAGGTAATCCGCCACATCACGCACGTACTCGGGCAGGTTTGGCTTGCCGCGATGAGGAATCGGCGCCAGGTACGGCGAGTCTGTTTCCACCAGCAGGCGGTCGGCCGGCACTTGGCGAGCGACGTCACGCAGCGCATCAGCGTTGCGGAAGGTCACGATACCCGACAGGGAAATGTAGAACCCAAGGTCCAGGGCGGCCTTGGCCATGTCCCAGTCCTCGGTAAAGCAGTGCAACACACCGGCCTGCGGCAGCGCGGCTTCGCGCAGCAGGGCCAGGGTGTCGGCGCGGGCGCCACGGGTGTGGACGATCACCGGTTTGCCGGTCTGCTGGGCGGCTTGCAGGTGCAGGCGGAACGAGGCCTGCTGCAACTCGGCGGCTTCAGGCTCGTAGTGGTAATCCAAGCCGGTTTCGCCGATGGCCACCACGCGCGGGTGATTGAGTTCACCCAGCAACCAGTCAAGGGCCGGGGCTTCTCCGGGCTTGAGGTCCAGCGGGTGGATACCCACCGAACAATCCACATCGGCATAACGCTCGGCCAAGGCTTTGACGTCGGCGGCGTTTTCGGCGCTGACGCCAATGCACAGGAAGTGCCCTACCCCGCGCTGGCGTGCGGCTTCTAGCGCGGCGTCCAGGGAACCGCCGTGCTGGGCCAGGTCGAGGCGATCAAGGTGGCAATGGGAGTCTACGAGCATAGGTATCTACAACTTCAGTCACGAAAAGTGTCTGGCCGACGATACACCCGCCGGCCACGGGAATTAACGGCGGCCGAGTAACCCGACCCACTGCACCAGCAGCGCTTCAAGCAGCAGCACGCGGTTGAGGTTGGCTTTGCCGAGTACCTTCTGGCGCTGGGCGAGGATCCAGTCCTGGATCGTCAGCACCTTGTCCTGGGCGCTTTTCTGCGCCAGGTATTGCACCACCTTGCGCATGTCCGGCAGGCCCAAGCCGTGTTCGTCCTGGGTCAGCTGGTAGCGCAGGATCAAGCTCGACCAGTCGCAGAACCAGTCGAACAGCAACAGCAGGGGAATATCCTTCCAGGCGCTTTCCGCCAGCTGAGTGGCGGACACTTCCTGCTTGATCAGTTTCTTTACGCCATCCACCACCAGCGCGCGTTGCTCACGCACGCCCTGGGCCTGCAGCTTCACCGCCGCCAACGGCGAGCCAGCCGCCAGGGTCAGCAGCTCGACGCGCTCGTCCTCGGTGCATGCCGGCAACGCCTGCGCCAGCCACTCGAGGCTCATGGCCTCGCTCGGCAGCGGGCATGCCTGCTGCACACAGCGGCTGCGGATGGTCGGCAACAGACGGCTGGACTGGTGGCTCACCAGCAGCAACACGGTATCGCCGGACGGCTCCTCCAGGCTCTTGAGCAAGGCGTTGGCGGCGTTGATGTTCATCGCCTCCACCGGCTCGATCAGCACCACCTTGCGCCCACCCATCTGCGCGGTCTGCACCACGAAGCTGACGAGGTCACGCACCTGGTCGACCTTGATCGCCTTGTCGGCTTCCTCGGGCTCCAGCAGGTAGTTGTCCGGGTGACTGCCGGCCTTGAGCAACAGGCACGACTTGCACTCGCCGCAGGCTTCCAGGTTGACCGGGCGCTGGCACAACAGGCTGGCCATGAGTCGCTCGGCCAGGTCACGTTTGCCGATACCCACCGGCCCATGCAGCAGGTAGGCATGAGCGTGCTGGGCACGGCCGGCCAGTTGCTGCCACAGGTTGTCCTGCCACGGGTAGGCTTCAGCCACGGGCGCGCTCCAGCAATGTTGGCAGCAGGGCATCAATGGCTTGCTGTACCTTGACCAACGGCTGGGCGGCATCCAGCAGGTGATAACGCGCAGGCTCGGCGGCGGCGCGCGTGAGGAACGCAGTACGTACGGCATCGAAGAAGGCCTGGCCTTCCAGCTCGAAACGGTCCAGGCGGCCACGGGCACTGGCGCGTGCGAGGCCCACTTCCACCGGCAGGTCGAACACCAGGGTCAGGTCGGGGCGCAGGTCGCCCTGGACAAAGGTTTCCAGGGTGGCGATGCGCTCCAGGGACAGGCCCCGGCCGCCGCCCTGGTAGGCATAGGTAGAGTCGGTGAACCGGTCGCAGATCACCACCGCACCGCGTGCCAGGGCTGGGCGAATCACTTCGGCCAGGTGCTGGGCACGCGCCGCGAACACCAGCAGCAGCTCGGTATCCGGGTTCATCTGCTCTTCACCTGGGGCCAGCAACACCTCGCGGATACGCTCGGCCAGCGGCGTGCCGCCGGGCTCGCGGGTCAGCACCACCTCGATGCCTTCGCTGCGCAAACGCTCGGCCAGGTAATCGCGGTTGGTACTTTTGCCGGCGCCTTCGGGGCCTTCCAGGGTAATAAACAAGCCAGTCACAGGCAGTCCTTAGTCAGAATTATTGCGGGCTTTGCGGCGCGGCGGTGCCCGGCGTCGGTTCGGCCGGTTTTTCAACCGGCGCCTGCTCGGGCGCGTCCGATGAAGGCGCCGCGTCTTGCGCAGGCTTCACCACCGGTGCCGGGCTGGACCGGTAATCGGCACGGCGCTTGAGCTGGAACTCACGCACGGCGGCATTATGCGCATCCAGGTCATCAGAGAAAATATGGCTGCCGTCGCCCCGTGCGACAAAATACAGGCTGCTGCCCGGCACCGGGTTCAGCGCGGCATGGATCGCCTCGCGGCCGACCATGGCGATCGGGGTCGGCGGCAGGCCGGCGACCATGTAGGTGTTGTAGGGGTTGGCTTCCTTGAGGTGGGCGCGGGTCAACTTGCCGTTGTAGCGTTCACCCAGGCCGTAGATCACCGTCGGGTCAGTCTGCAATAGCATGCCAACCTTAAGGCGCCGCACGAATACCCCGGCGATCTGCCCACGTTCTTCGGGTACGCCGGTCTCTTTCTCCACCAGGGAGGCCATGATCAGCGCTTGATAAGGGTCGGTGTACGGCGCATCGGGAGCGCGCTTGCTCCACTCCTGGGCGAGTACATCATCCAGGCGGTTGTAGGCTTTTTTCAGGAATTCGACGTCGGTCATGCCACGCACGAAGCGGTAGGTATCCGGGAAGAACCGTCCTTCGGGAAACACGCCGGGGTGGCCGAGCTTGTCCATGACTTCGCTGTCACTGAGCCCCGAGAGGGTCTGCACGATCTTTTCATGCTTGGCCAGGGCCGAGCGCACCTGGCGGAAGTTCCAGCCTTCGACCAGGGTCAGGCTGTATTGCACCACTTCGCCACGCTGCCACAGGCCGATCAAGCCCTGCGCCGTCATGCCGGGCGTCATGCGGTACTCACCGCTGTGCAGTGGCTGGCCGTCGAGGTTGAAGCGCCAGTACAGGCGCAACCAAAAGGCGCCTTCCAGCACACCGTCGGCTTCCAGGCGATTGAAGGTACCGGTAGGGGTCGCCCCGGCCGGTACGTCGAGCAATTGCTCCTGGGTCAGGTTCAAGGGCTGCTTCAAGGCAGCATCGAACTTCCAAGCCGAATAGCCCAACAGCAAAGCCGCCGAGAACAGACCAATCAGCAGCAGTACAACCAGTTTTCGTATCAACTCAAATTTCCAATAGCGCGCGAACAATGCCCTGCAGTTTACGGGTGAGCGGCCCAGCCGACCAGCTCATCGCAGCGTACCCGCGCACCGGCCAAATGCCATAAACGCTGTTGCACACAAAGACTTCATCGGCTTGCTGCAGTTGCTCAAGATCGATGTCGGCCACGGCCACCGGGATGCCCAGGGTCTGTGCCTGGGCCAGAATCTCGGCGCGCATGACCCCGGCAACCCCACAACGGGTCAGATCAGCGGTTAGTAACAAGCCGTTGCGCACCAGGAAAACATTGCTGAATACCCCTTCGATGACACGACCGGACATGTCCAGCATCAAGCCTTCGGCATGCTCGGTATCCTGCCATTCGGCGCGGGCGATCACCTGCTCCAGGCGATTGAGGTGCTTGAGACCGGCCAGCAATGGCTGCTCGGCCAGGCGCGTGGCACATGGAAACAGGCGGATGCCGTCCATTCCATGGGCGTGGGGATAGGTCGCGGGCGGACTGCCCTGCAAGATGCGGCGCACGGGTGCGCCAGGGTTGATGCCGTAACCGCGCAGGCTGTCGCCACGGGTCAGGATCAATTTGACAACACCGTCACCCAAGGCGGCGGCATAGGCCAGCACTTCGCTGCGGATCAATGCATGATCCGCAACCAAGGCAAGGCGCCTGCACCCCTCATCGAGCCGGTGCAGGTGACGGTCGAGCAGCAAGGGCTGCCCGGCCTTGACCGCGATGGTCTCGAACAGTCCATCGCCATACGCCAGGCCGCGATCTTTCAGGGGCACGCTGTCCGCTGGCTGACCGTCGACCCAGCTGTGCATCACTCGGCGAACCGGCGGAACACCAGGGAACCGTTGGTGCCGCCAAAACCGAACGAGTTGGAGATCACCACGTCGATCGGCATGGGTTGCGCTTCGTGAGGCACGAAGTTCAGGTCGCAGCCTTCGTCCGGCTCATCCAGGTTGATGGTCGGCGGAGCGACCTGGTCCTTGATGGCCATGACGCTGAAGATCGCTTCGACCGCGCCTGCCGCACCCAACAAGTGGCCGGTCATGGACTTGGTGGAGCTGACCGCCAGCTTGTAGGCATGCTCGCCGAACACCGACTTGATGGCTTCGGCTTCCGCCAAGTCGCCCGTCGGGGTCGACGTGCCATGGGCGTTGATGTACTGCACCTGGTCCGCATTGACCTTGGCATCGCGCAGGGCGTTGGTGATGCAACGCGCAGCGCCGGCACCGTCGGACGGTGGCGAGGTCATGTGGTAGGCGTCGCCACTCATGCCAAAGCCGATCAGCTCGGCATAGATGGTGGCGCCGCGCGCCTTGGCGTGCTCCAACTCTTCCAGCACCAGGGCGCCGGCACCGTCGGACAGCACGAAGCCGTCACGGCCCTTGTCCCACGGACGGCTGGCACGGGTCGGTTCGTCATTGCGCGTCGACAGCGCACGGGACGCGCCGAAGCCGCCCATGCCCAGGCCACAGGCGGCCATTTCGGCGCCGCCGGCGATCATCACGTCGGCTTCGTCATAGGCAATGTTACGCGCGGCCATGCCGATGCAGTGCGTGCCCGTGGTGCACGCCGTGGCGATGGCGTAGTTAGGCCCCTGTGCGCCCAGGTGGATGGACAGGAAACCGGAAATCATATTGATGATCGAGCCCGGTACGAAGAACGGTGAAATTCGACGAGGGCCGGAATCGTGCAAGGTGCGGCTGGTTTCTTCGATATTGGTCAAACCGCCAATACCTGAACCCATGGCCACGCCGATGCGATCACGGTTGGCGTCGGTGACTTCCAGGCCGGCGTTACGCACTGCCTGAAAACCGGCTGCCAGGCCGTATTGAATGAACAGGTCGAGTTTGCGGGATTCTTTTACCGAGAGATATTCCTCGACGTTGAAACCCTTTACCGAGCCGCCAAAACGGGTGGAATAGGCAGAAAGGTCCGTGTGTTCGATCAGACCAATACCACTGTGGCCAGCCAGAATGCCCTGCCAACTGCTTGGCACATCCGTGCCCAGTGGCGACAACATACCCATACCGGTGACTACGACGCGTCTACGCGACACAGCACTCTCCTTTTTCTAATGACGACACTTTTGCTTCAGCGCGTACTTTTCATCAGGGCTAAAGAAAAAACCGCACGCCGTTACAGCAGTGCGGTTTTTCCCTGACAGCAAGCGACGACTACAAACTATTACGCCTGGTGGCTAGTAACGTAGTCGATAGCAGCTTGAACAGTAGTGATTTTTTCAGCTTCTTCGTCCGGGATTTCGGTCTCGAATTCCTCTTCCAGAGCCATCACCAGCTCAACGGTGTCAAGGGAATCGGCACCCAGGTCTTCTACGAAGGAAGCAGTGTTGACCACTTCTTCTTCTTTAACGCCCAGTTGCTCGGCGACGATTTTCTTGACGCGCTCTTCGATGGTGCTCATACCTTGTTTAACTCCTAATGGACAAATTCAGGCAGCTGGCCAGTGGGTAAGTGTATAGAAAGCCTTTTCAGCTTTTCAACTGAAAGCTTCACCCTGTACCCGGTCGGCCACCTGCCTATAAATTAAGTTGCAGCTTTATAACGGATTTTAGACAGCTCGTATGACATTTTTTTGAAGCGATCCGTCACAATTTAACTCATGTACATCCCGCCGTTCACCGGGATTGTAGCCCCAGTCACGTATGCCGCACCGTCGGATGCCAGGAAAGTGACCACATTCGCGATCTCTTGAGCCTGACCCAGACGGCCCAGCGGAATCTGCGTCAGCAACGCTTCACGCTGCGCTTCCGGCAGTTCGCGGGTCATATCGGTGTCGATGAACCCTGGGGCCACCGAGTTGACCGTAATCGACCGCGAGCCGACTTCACGTGCCAATGCACGGCTGAAACCTTCCAGACCGGCCTTGGCGGAGGCGTAGTTTACTTGGCCTGCGTTGCCCATGGCACCCACTACGGAGCCAATATTGATAATTCGGCCCCAACGCGCCTTGGTCATGCCACGCAAAACGCCCTTGGACAGGCGAAACAGACTGTTCAAGTTGGTGTCGACCACGTCGTACCACTCGTCGTCTTTCATGCGCATCATCAGGTTATCGCGGGTGATACCGGCGTTATTCACCAGAATCGCCGGCGCGCCGAACTGTGCGGTGATCTCAGCCAGTACGGCAGCCACGGACTCATCGCTGGTCACGTTCAGCTCAAGGCCGGTGCCTTGCACGCCGTTTTCCTTCAGGGTCGCGGCGATACGCTCGGCGCCCGAAGCGGAAGTGGCAGTGCCGATCACAACAGCGCCCTGACGGCCCAGTTCCAGGGCGATCGCCTGGCCAATGCCACGGCTAGCGCCGGTAACCAGTGCAACTTTACCTTGCAGACTCATGCAGGCTTCTCCTAAGTGCGGAAATCAGGCCAGTGCCGCGCGAGCGGCAGCGAAGGCATCCGGGGTATTGAGGTTGGCGGTCGACACACCGTCGGCGCAACGTTTGTTGAGGCCGGCCAGGACTTTGCCCGGGCCGCACTCGACCAGCTCGGTGGCGCCATTGGCCGCCAGGGTCTGGACCGACTCAACCCAGCGTACGGGCTTGTAGAGCTGCTCCAGCAGGTCGCGCTTGAGGGTGTCGAGGTCGGCGGCCACGGCTGCGCTGACGTTCTGCACCAGCGGGATCTGCGGCGCCTGCCAGTTGATGGCGGCGATGGACTCGGCAAAGCGCTCGGCAGCCGGACGCATCAGCTCGCAGTGCGATGGCACGCTCACCGGCAACGGCAAGGCGCGCTTGGCGCCACGGGCCTTGCAGCCTTCGATCGCACGCTCAACGGCAGCCTTGGCACCCGCAATCACCACCTGGCCAGGGGAGTTGAAGTTTACTGCGCTGACGACTTCACCCTGGGCCGCTTCGGCACAGGCTTCGATCACGACGGCATCGTCCAGGCCCAGGATCGCGGCCATGCCGCCCTGCCCGGCCGGAACGGCTTCTTGCATCAGTTGGCCACGACGCTCGACCAGCTTGACCGCTTCACCGAGGGTCAGGCTGCCCGCCGCCACCAGGGCGCTGTATTCGCCCAGGCTGTGACCGGCCACGAATGCCGGACGCGCGCCACCTTCCGCCAGCCACAAGCGCCACAAGGCGATCGAAGCGGTCAGGATGGCCGGCTGGGTTTTATCGGTTTGATTGAGTTGCTCTTCCGGCCCTTGCTGGGTCAGTGCCCACAGGTCGTAACCGAGGGCGTCGGAAGCCTCTTTAAAGGTGTCCAGGATCAGCGGGTACTGCGCGCCCAGCTCGGCCAACATGCCGAGGGACTGCGAACCCTGCCCTGGAAAGACGAATGCGAGGGATGTAGACATGTAACAAGCCCCTAATGATCTGGTCGTCAAAAATACGCACTCCTACGGTGGGAGCGCACGAAACTGACAGATTGGATGGTCAATTGAACTGGCCGGTCACATTTAAGCACTCCCGGGCCGATTCGCCTAAGGCAACAGGTCCTCTAGACGGCCATGCAAGCGTTGCGGCAGGTTTTCCTGGATCTCGATCAGGGCCCGCGCAATCGCGCTTTGAAAGCCTTCCACGCCGGCCGATCCATGGCTTTTCACCACAATGCCCTGCAACCCCAGGAAACTCGCGCCATTATGCCGCGCCGGGGCCAGGTCAGCCTGCAGGCGGCGCATCAACGGCAGCGCCAGCGCGCCAACCAAGCGCGAGGCCAGGCTCTGCTTGAACAGTGCTTCGATACGCGTGGCGATCATGGTCGCCAGGCCTTCGCTGGATTTGAGCAGGATATTGCCGACAAATCCGTCGCACACCACCACGTCCGCCTCACCGCGATACAACCCGTCACCCTCGACAAAGCCGATGTAGTTCAAGCCGCGCGCACCTTGCAGCAACGTGGCGGCGAGCTTGACCTGCTGGTTACCCTTGATGTCTTCGGTGCCGATATTCAGCAAGGCAACGCGCGGACGCGCCACGCCAAGCGCCTCGGCGGCCACCGAGCCCATTACGGCGAACTGCAGCAGATGCTCGGCGCTGCAATCGACGTTTGCGCCCAAGTCCAGCAACTGGCAGTAGCCCTTCTGCGTCGGAATCGCCGCCACCATCGCGGGCCGGTCAATGCCGGGCAGCGTCTTGAGCACAAACCGCGACAACGCCATCAAGGCCCCGGTATTGCCGGCACTGACACAGGCTTGCACCTTGCCATCACGCAGCAGCTCCAGGGCTACCCGCATCGAAGAATCAGGCTTGCCACGCAAGGCTGCCGCTGGCTTTTCATCCATGGTGATGGTTTCGCTGGCTGGCGTAATCGTCAGGCGCGCGCGATCCACCGCCGGATGGCTGGCAATCAGTTCTTCAAGTAAGGAGGGTTGACCGACAAGGGTCAGGTGCAGCGAGGGTGTTGCAGACAGGCTGGCAATGCAGGCCTGAACAATGCTGCGGGGACCGAAGTCCCCGCCCATTGCGTCTATCGCGATGACTAGAGCAGACAAGTGATTACTCGTCAGCGCCCTTGTCGATCACTTTACGGCCACGGTATACGCCTTCTGGCGATACGTGGTGACGCAGGTGAACTTCACCGGTGGTCTTTTCTACGGACAGGGTGCTAGCCTCGAGAGCGTCGTGCGAACGGCGCATGTCACGGGCGGAGCGGGATTTTTTGTTCTGCTGAACAGCCATAATTGATTAACTCCTAAACGTTTGGGTCACGCTTTAACTGCGCCAATACACTGAACGGGTTGGACCGCGTTACCTCGTCCTCGCTCGGTTCGGGCTCGTCATCGAGGCCCGCCGGCTGCTGGCATTCTTCCGGATGATGAGCAGGCACAATGGGCAAGGCGAGCAAAAGCTCCTCCTCGATCAGTGCATGCAGATCCAAAGGATCTTCGCCCAGTTCCAGCACGTCATAACCTTTCGGCAACGACTGGGTATTCGCACCCTCCTTCACCACAGCATAACTGCACTCGCTGTGGATCGGCAGGGTGACCAGCTCAAGACAACGCTGGCAAACCATTTTGACTTCGGTGTCGATAAAGCTGTGAATGACCACAGATTTACGTTCATCTCGTTCAAAAACGAATTTGGCCTGCACCGTACCGACAGTGTCGGAAAGCGGGTCGCAGAGTCTCTCCAAATCGGCCAGCAGCAACTCACCTTGAAGGGAGGTGCCACGATCAGCCAATTTGCGCGGGTCAACGTGAGGTGGAATCGGGTCATTCAACATAGGCGCAGCATTATAGGGATGCACCCAGCCATGTCAAAGGAAATTCAGCCCTGTGCGTCAGCCGGTCGCCCCGCTAGAATCCCCCGCTGCCCTGAGGAGACGCCCATGCTGCCTTTATTACTTGCATCCAGCTCGGTTTATCGCCGGGAATTGCTGAGCCGCCTGCACCTGCCGTTCATCTGCAGCTCGCCGGATATCGACGAGAGCCACCGCGAAAATGAATCAGCCATTGAACTGGTCAAGCGCCTGGCCGAACAGAAAGCCCGCGCCCTGGCCGCCAGTCATCCCGGGCATTTGATCATTGGCTCCGACCAGGTGGCCGCGCTCGACGGCCGGATCATCGGCAAGCCCCACACCTTCGAGAACGCCCGCGAACAATTGCTGGCAGCCAGCGGTAAGCGCGTCAGCTTCCTCACCGGGCTGGCACTGCTGAACAGCGAGACGGGGCACTGCCAGGTCGATTGCGTACCTTTTACCGTGCACATGCGCGAGCTGGACGTTGAGCGTGTTGAGCGCTATCTGCGGATCGAGCAGCCGTATGACTGCGCCGGGAGCTTCAAGGCTGAGGGTTTGGGTGTGAGCCTGTTCCAGAGCACCGAAGGGCCGGACGCGACCAGCTTGGTTGGCTTGCCGCTGATACGACTGGTGGACATGCTGCTGGCTGAAGGCGTCCAGATCCCTTAAACCCACCACCAAACCACTGTGGGAGCAGGCTTGCCTGCGATAGCGGTGGTCCTGCCACTATAGATGTCGACTGGCCAACCGCTATCGCGGGCAAGCCCGCTCCCACATTTGAATCGATGCGCCTGCTGGATCAGCGCAGGGACGGGCCTTGGAAGCCCATGTAAAAGGCCAGCTTCTCCGCCACACTGGCACCGAGCCGCCTGGAGAAACGATCAAACGGCGATTCTTCCACCGTGAAATCCACCAACTCCTTCTCGCCAATCACATCCCGTGCGACCGAACTGGCACTGCCCAGGCCGTCGATCAAGCCCAGCGGCAACGCCTGCTCGCCCGACCACACCAGCCCGGAGAACAGCTCCGGGTGGTCTTTATCCTTCAAGCGATCGCCACGCCCTTGTTTCACGCTGGCGATGAACTGGCGATGGGTGGTGTCTAGCACGCCCTGCCAGAACTGGGTTTCATCCGCCTTTTGCGGCTGGAACGGGTCGAGAAAAGCCTTGTGCTCACCCGAGGTGTAGGTACGACGCTCCACCCCCAGCTTCTCCATGGTGCCGACAAACCCATAACCGGCCGCCGTCACCCCGATGGAGCCCACCAGGCTGGCTTTGTCGGCGTAGATCTGGTCAGCGGCACTGGCGATGTAATAGGCGCCGGAAGCCCCCAGGTCGGAGATGACGGCGTACAGCTTGATCTCCGGGTGCAGGCCACGCAGACGGCGAATCTCGTCATACACATAACCCGACTGCACAGGGCTGCCGCCCGGACTGTTGATGCGCAGGATCACGCCCTTGACCTTGGGGTCCTCAAACGCGGCACGCAGGCTGCTGACGATATTGTCGGCACTGGCGGATTCCTTGTCGGCGATTACCCCGCGCACTTCGATCAGCGCGGTGTAGTTGGCGCCACGGGTCGCGCTTTTTTCCATGTCCATCAACGGGCTGAACAGCGCCAGCATGGCGATAAGCCAGATAAAGGTCAGCAGCTTGAAGAAAATCCCCCAGCGCCGCGCACGACGCTGCTCCTGGACACTGGCCAGGAGGGTTTTCTCCAGCAGCTTCCAGCTCTTGTCATCACTGCTTTCAGCCTTTTCGGGCGCTTTCCACTCGTCACTCATGCCATCAACCCCAGCAAAGACTTATTGAGCCCGGCTGAGCCAGGCCTGCAATTCGGAAAAATGATCAATCGTCAGCCTGGGCTCATATTGTTGCAAGGCTTCGGCCGCCTGGGCGCCATAGCTGACCGCCACGCTGTCCATGCCCGCATTGCGCGCCATCATCAGGTCGAAGGAAGCATCGCCCACCATCAAGGCCTGGCGTGGCGACACACCGCAATGGTCCAGGATCTGCTCCAGCATCAGAGGGTGAGGCTTGCTGGCAGTTTCATCGGCGGCACGGGTGATATCGAAATAATCTTCCCAACCATGCGCCTTGAGCACTCGGTCCAGGCCGCGACGGGCCTTGCCGGTGGCGACCGCCAGGTGATAACCCTCGGCGCGAAAGGCATCCAGGGACTGCACCACACCGTCGAACAGCGGCGAAGGCGTAGCCTCCAGCGCGATGTAGTGATCGGCGTAATGATCCCGGAAAGCGACCAGCTCAGCGTCGCTGATCTCGGGGTACAAGGTGCGAATGGCCTCAGGCAAGCCCAGGCCGATAATACCCTTGACCGCATGATCGGTGCACAGCGCGTAGCCCGAGCGGGTCGACGCTGCATGCATCGACTCGACAATCCGGCCAATGGAGTTGGCCAGAGTGCCGTCCCAATCGAAAATCAGCAGTTTGTAATCAAGGTGCGACACTCAAACGCTCCACAGTCTTGGCCCACATCTCATCGACCGGAGCCTGCAGCTTCAATTCGCCCCCATCGGGCAGCGGCACCGTGAGCATGTAGGCGTGGAGGAACAGGCGCTTGCCGCCCAGATCGCGGATTTCCTTGGAAAAATCCTCGTCGCCGTACTTGGTGTCTCCGGCGATGCAGTGGCCCGCATGCAGGGTGTGCACGCGGATCTGGTGAGTACGGCCGGTCACCGGCTTGGCCTCGACCAGGGTGGCAAAGTCACCGAAACGGCGCAGCACCTTGAACAGGGTCAGGGCCTCTTTGCCCTCCTCGTCCACTTCCACCATGCGCTCGCCGGAACGCAGGTTGCTCTTCTGCAACGGCGCACGGACGCTCTTAATCGAGCTGGCCCAGTTGCCGCGCACCAGCGCCATGTAGCGCTTGTCCACGCCATCGCCACGCAGGGCGGTGTGCAAGTGGCGCAACATGCTGCGTTTCTTGGCGATCATCAGCAGGCCAGACGTGTCGCGGTCCAGGCGATGGACAAGCTCCAGCTCCTTGGCATCCGGACGCAACTGACGAAAGGCTTCGATCACGCCAAAATTCAAGCCGCTGCCACCGTGGACCGCAATCCCACAAGGCTTGTTGATCACGATCAGCTTGTTGTCTTCGAAGACAATCGAGGCTTCCAGGCGCTGCAACAAGCCTTGGGCCAATGGCACGGGCTCATCACGTTCCGGCACGCGAACCGGCGGCACGCGCACGATATCGCCCGCCTGCAACTTGTACTCAGGCTTGATCCGGCCCTTGTTCACCCGCACTTCACCTTTACGCAAGATGCGGTAAATCAAGGTCTTGGGCACGCCTTTGAGCCTGGCCAGGAGAAAATTGTCGATGCGTTGGCCGGCATATTCCGGCGAGACCTCGAGCAGCTGGACGCTGGGGGTCTGGGGGGCGGTAGTCGTCATGGCGGCGATGATAACAATTTTTTATGGAATTGAAGCACTTAATCATTGCTGCTATAGTCGCGAACGCCGCCAAAAGCGGCCTGGACAGAGGACATGCGGCAAACTGCCGGCCCTGACCATCGCAATTCATCAGGACGCGAGGCCGTCCTACGGGGCTTTCGCCACCCTGGAAGGCTCGAGATTGTAACAAGCGCAGGTGACATGAGGCCTGAAGCGAGTGCAGAAAGCAGAGTGAATACTCGCGTTTTGCGCCGATATTTACGGCCAGTTCACAAAGTGCAGTCAGTCTTGAGCCAGACCATGGCGAATGCTTCGGAAACAACGCCTGTTAAGAGCTGAGTGAGAGCGCAATCGCCCACACCTAGTCTTGTTTAGCCATGAGCGTGGACTCCCCATTGGAGAACACGGTAAATGCCAACCCGCTGCGGATTCTGCGCGCGGCAGCACCCGAATTATCAGGGATACGTGTAGGGTGGAGATGCACAACCGTCGGACCGTGTAGCACTAGGCTTATATTTAGACGCTTCATCTCGTCCACAGTCGCCGGTTGATTCCTCCTCCTGACCTTAGCTTTTGTTGAAGTGGTGCCTTTGTCACCACCGCTAACAAGCAGGACGCGTCCGTCGCGATACCGGCCCAATTGGCTCGTTATTGCTGGACACTGGAGTGGCCAACCACTCTTGACGCACCTGACACCGACCGTGAGAAGTCGTGTGTGCCGAACGCCGTTTCCGGCAGCCCGGAAACCGACGGTACAACATGAAAAGAATGCTGATTAACGCAACTCAACCCGAAGAGTTGCGTGTTGCACTGGTAGATGGCCAACGCCTCTACGACCTGGACATCGAATCCGGTGCACGCGAGCAAAAGAAGGCCAACATCTATAAAGGCCGTATTACTCGCATCGAACCGAGCCTTGAGGCTGCCTTTGTCGATTTCGGCTCCGAGCGCCACGGCTTCCTGCCCCTCAAAGAAATCTCCCGCGAGTACTTCAAGAAAGCCCCCGAAGGCCGCGTGAACATCAAGGACGTCCTGAGCGAAGGCCAGGAAGTCATCGTCCAGGTCGAAAAAGAAGAACGTGGCAACAAGGGCGCCGCCCTGACCACTTTCATCAGCCTGGCTGGCCGTTACCTGGTCCTGATGCCAAACAACCCACGTGCCGGCGGTATTTCCCGTCGCATCGAAGGCGAAGAGCGCAACGAACTGCGTGAAGCGCTGAACGGCCTGATCGCACCGGCCGACATGGGCCTGATCGTTCGCACTGCCGGCCTGGGCCGCAGCAGCGAAGAAATGCAGTGGGACCTCGACTACCTGCTGCAACTGTGGACCGCCATCAAAGAAGCCTCCCTGGATCGTTCCGCGCCGTTCCTGATCTACCAGGAAAGCAACGTGATCATCCGCGCCATCCGCGATTACCTGCGCCAGGACATCGGCGAAGTGCTGATCGACAGCGTTGAAGCCCAGGACGAAGCCCTGACCTTCATCCGCCAGGTGATGCCGCAGTACGCCAGCAAGATCAAGCTGTACGAAGACAGCGTTCCGCTGTTCAACCGCTTCCAGATCGAAAGCCAGATCGAGACCGCTTTCCAGCGCGTGGTCGAACTGCCTTCCGGTGGCTCCATTGTGATCGACCCGACCGAAGCCCTGGTGTCCATCGACATCAACTCGGCGCGTGCGACCAAAGGCAGCGACATCGAAGAAACCGCCCTGCAGACCAACCTGGAAGCGGCTGAAGAAATCGCCCGCCAATTGCGCCTGCGTGACATCGGCGGCCTGATCGTGATCGACTTCATCGACATGACCCCAGCCAAGAACCAGCGCGCCGTGGAAGAGAAAGTCCGCGAATGCCTGGAAGCTGACCGTGCCCGCGTGCAGGTTGGCCGTATCTCGCGCTTCGGCTTGCTGGAAATGTCCCGTCAGCGTCTGCGTCCTTCCCTGGGCGAGAGCAGCGGCATCGTTTGCCCACGTTGCAACGGCACCGGCATCATCCGTGACGTTGAATCGCTGTCCCTGGCGATCCTGCGCCTGATCGAAGAAGAAGCCCTGAAAGACCGCACCGCCGAAGTCCGCGCGCAAGTGCCGATTCCGGTTGCCGCTTTCCTGCTCAACGAAAAACGCAACTCGATCACCAAGATCGAACTGCGCACCCGTGCCCGTATCGTCATCCTGCCGAACGATCACCTCGAAACGCCGCACTTCGAAGTGCAGCGCCTGCGTGATGACAGCCCGGAAGCCCACAGCGGCCAGTCCAGCTACGAAATCGCCGCTGCCGCCGCCGAAGTGGAAGAAGTCCAGCCAGCCGCCGCGACCCGCACCCTGGTTCGCCAGGAAGCAGCCGTGAAGACTGCGCCGGCCCGCGCCAACGCACCGGTTCCGACCGAAGCTGCAGCCCCTGTTGCCGCGCCGGCTGCCCTGCCTGAGCCAAGCCTGTTCAAAGGCCTGGTGAAGTCGCTGGTGAGCCTGTTCGCCACCAAGGAAGAGCCTGCCGCACCGGTTGTGGTTGAAAAACCAGCCTCCGAGCGCCCAGCACGCAACGAAGAGCGTCGTAACGGTCGCCAGCAGAGCCGTAACCGCAATGGCCGTCGCGACGAAGAGCGCAAGCCGCGCGAAGAACGTGCGCCGCGTGAAGAACGCGCCCCGCGTGAAGAGCGTGCGCCCCGCGAAGCCCGTGAAGAAACCCCGACCGTAGAACGTGCACCGCGTGAAGAGCGCGCCCCACGTACGCCGCGCGCTCCACGTGAAGACCGCAAGCCACGTGGCGAGCGCGAAGAACGTGTACGTGAACTGCGCGAGCCACTGGACGCTGCACCCGCCGTTGCCGGCGCTGCCGTTGTTGCTGAAGAACGTCCGGCCCGCCAGCCGCGTGAAGAGCGTGCGCCACGTGAAGAACGCCAACCTCGCGCCCCGCGTGAAGAGCGTCAACCGCGTGCCGAGAACGCTGCTGCCAGCGAAGAAGAAGTACTGACCGGCGAAGAGCAACTGCAGGAAGACGGTCAGGAAGGCGCCGAAGGCGATCGTCCACGCCGCCGTTCCCGTGGCCAGCGTCGTCGCAGCAACCGTCGTGAGCGTCAGCGTGATGCCAACGGCAACGTGATCGAAGGCTCGGAAGAGACCGGCGAAAACGCAGAAGCCGCTACCGGCGAACCGACTGGCGCCGAACTGGCTGCCGGCCTGGCCGTTACCGCTGCCGTTGCCAGCTCGGTCATCAGCGCACCTGCTGAAGCCCAGGCACACGAGCAGGCTGAACGCGCTACCGCTGCTGTTGAAGAAACCGTCACAGTGGAAACACCTGCCGCCGAGACGCCAGTCGTTGAAGCACCTGCTGTTGAAGCGCCGGTTGCTGAAACTGCAGTCGTAGAATCGCCGGTTGTTGAAGCGCCTGTTGTCGAAGCCACCACCCCAATCGAAGCGCCGGTTGTTCCGGAAGTGGAAGTTGCCCCGGTTCAAGAAGCCCAGCCAGAAGTTGAAGTGGCAGCGGTTGAGCCCGCCCCAGTGGTTGAGCCTCAGCCAGTGGTTGAAGCGGTGGTTGAAGCACCGGTTGTCGAAGCAGCGCCAGAAGTACGTGAAGTCCGCGAAGTTCGTGAAGAACAGACCGCCTTCCAATGGACTGCCGAGCCTGCCGCGCCGGTTGAAGCGCCACAACCTGCCCCTGTGGTAGAAGAAGCGCCAGCACCGGTTGCCGAAGTCGTGGTTGCCGAGCCAGCCCCAGTGGTTGAGCCTGCTCCGGTCGTTGAACCTGCGCCAGTGGTTGAAGCGCCGGTGGTTGCCGAAGTTGCCGCCCCCGTGGTTGAAGCAGCACCGGTCAGCGCGCTGACCGAAAACGGCCGTGCCCCGAACGACCCACGTGAAGTGCGTCGTCGTCGCAAGGAAGCCGAAGCCGCCGCAGCTGCTGCCGCAGCACAGGAAGCAGAGCACGAGAGCAAACCTCTCGCCTGATTCGCGCAGCGACTAAAAAGCCCCGCCTGAGTGATCAGGCGGGGCTTTTTATTGACTACGGGTACACATTCAACCGTAGGAGCCGGCTTGCCGGCGCCTACAATTAGGGTGGGGAGTAATGTAAAGACTGTGGCAGGTCGACATCCCAGAGCACGCCCGGATCATCAACAGACACTTCACATACCTTCGCCTGCGCAAACAACGGCCTGGCACCACGATCACCTTTCAACGCCATCAGCCCTGGCCCAGATGCCCGGCTAAACGCCACAGGGTGCCCATACTGCCCATCCTGCACCGGCACACAGATGCCACCTGCCTCCAGCCCATCGATCACCCGCTCAACGCTGGACGAACAGATAAACGGCATATCTCCCAGCACCACCAGCCAGCCGTCCGCCGCCGCACTGGCTGCAACCGCCGCCGCAATACTGTCACCCATGCCTGCTGAGCGCAGCAGCAAGACCTTGCAACCGTAGGCCTCTGCCAAGCGAATCACTTCAAGCCGGTCCGGTGAAGTCACCACCCAGCGCTCAACCACAGCAGCCGGCAGATTCATCAGCACCTGCTCGATCACCGGCCGTGTTACGCCATCCAGGCCCACACAATCAGCCAACAACTTATCCTGGTCTACCCCCGCCACGGCACGAAAGCGACTGCCCTGCCCCGCCGCGAGCACAATTGCAGTGACAGTCACTCAGCCACCACCGGCAATGGCTTCTTCTGCATCGGCGCCACACCGTTTTTGATCGCGACAATTTCCGCCATCAGCGACAACGCGATCTCCGACGGAGTGTGGCTGCCAATGTGCAAGCCAATCGGCCCATGCAGGCGTGCGATCGCCTCGGCGGACAGTCCCAGCGCGGCGAGGTTTTCCCGGCGCTTCTGGCTATTGACCCGCGAACCCAGTGCGCCGATATAGAACGCCGATGAATTCAGCGCTGTCAGCAAGGCCATATCATCCAGGCGCGGGTCATGGGTGAGGCACACAATGGCCGTGCGCTCATCGGTCTGGATGTTGAGCACGGCTTCATCGGGCATGCCCGGCACAAAGCGGCCATGCTGCTCTTCCCAGCCGTAGACGAACTCATCACGCGGGTCGCAGATCAATACTTCGAAATCCAGCAAACGCGCCATCTCTGCCACATAGCGTGACAGTTGCCCGGCGCCGATCAGCAGCAAGCGCCAGCGCGGGCCGTAGATGGCGCGCAGGCGTTCGCCGTCGAAGGTGACCACATCGGTCTTGCTTGCGCTGGTCAAGGTGACGTCACCACTGGCCAGGTCCAGTTCACGCGCGACGATCTGATGGTCTTCGCACCGCGCCAGCAACTCTGACACCCACGCCCAATCGCGCACACGCTCTTCGGTCAGGCGCAAGGTGCCGCCACAGGGCAGGCCAAAACGCGCGGCTTCATCGCGGGTCACGCCGTAGGTCACCAACTGGACCGGCGGCCCGTCTGCAGGCAACCGGCCATCCTGCAGGCGTGCAATCAAGTCGTCCTCGATGCAACCGCCCGACACAGAGCCGATCACCACCCCATCGCCTCTCAGCGCCAGCATGGCGCCCGGTGGACGCGGGGCACTGCCCCACGTCTGAACAACGCTGTACAACACCACTTGCTGCCCGGCGCGACGCCATTCAAGCACGCTGCGCAGGACATTCAAATCAACACTGTCCACATAACCTCCCGCACGCGCCCCGGCGCAAATGCTCATTTGATGATCGCATGTAGATCGTGCCGCGCGGCGCAAATTTCATCCGCGAAGACCCGGTTCGCCTAAATAGGCTGTGAAGTGAAAAAGGCCTCGTCGGCTTTTGATGAAGTACTCACTTAATTTAAATCAAAACACGGCAAAAGTGACCGGCCGGAAACGCAAACGCCCCGAACCAGTCGGGGCGTTTGTGGGCAGCAGTTGGCGTCAGGTCACGCCATCAGCTGTTTACTTGACGACAGGTGCAGGGCCTTCGGCCACGCCCAGGTCATCCAGCTCGCGGGTTTCCGAGATACCGGTACCGCCGGACGCCAGCTCGCTTTGCAGCTTGTCGGTGTCCAGTTCCTTGACCCACTTGGCCACAACGATGGTGGCAACGGCGTTGCCCACAAGGTTGGTCAGTGCACGGGCTTCGGACATGAAGCGGTCGATACCCAGGATCAGCGCCAGGCCGGCAACCGGCAGGTGGCCCACGGCCGACAGGGTGGCCGCCAGCACGATGAAGCCCGAACCGGTCACGCCAGCAGCGCCTTTGGAGGACAGCAGCAGCACCAGCAGCAGGGTGATCTGGTGGGTGATGTCCATGTGGGTGTCAGTCGCCTGGGCGATGAACACGGCAGCCATGGTCAGGTAGATCGAAGTACCGTCAAGGTTGAACGAGTAGCCAGTCGGGATCACCAGGCCTACTACGGACTTCTTGGCACCCAGGCGCTCCATCTTGATCAGCATGCGTGGCAGTGCGGATTCGGAAGACGAAGTACCCAGAACGATCAGCAGCTCTTCACGGATGTAGCGGATCAATTTGATCACGCTGAAACCGTGGGCGCGGCAGATACCACCCAGCACCACCAGCACGAACAGGATGCAGGTGATGTAGAAGCAGATCATCAGCTGGCCCAACTGCACCAGGGAACCCACACCGTAGGCGCCGATGGTGAACGCCATGGCACCCAGGGCACCGATTGGCGCGAGCTTCATGATCATGTTGATGATGTTGAACATCACGTGGGCGAAGCGATCGATGAAGTCCAGCACCGGCTTGCCGTAGGCACCCAGGCGGTGCAGGGCGAAACCGAAGATCACCGAGAACATCAGCACTTGCAGGATATCGCCGTTGGCGAAGGCACCGACGATGGTGTTAGGGATCACATTGAGGATAAAGCCGACGATGCTCTGGTCTTTACCGGCAGTGACGTAGGCCGCCACTTTGGAGGCGTCCAGGGTCGCTACGTCGATGTGCATGCCGGCGCCCGGTTGCACGACGTTTACCACGATCAGGCCGATCAGCAGCGCGATGGTCGAAACGATCTCGAAGTAGAGCAGCGCATAGCCGCCGGTCTTGCCGACCGATTTCATGCTTTGCATGCCAGCGATGCCGCTGACAACGGTGCAGAAGATGATCGGGGCGATGACCATTTTGATCAGTTTGATAAACCCGTCACCCAGTGGCTTGAGGGCCACACCGGTCTGCGGGTAGAAGTGACCGAGCAAAATACCGATAACGATTGCAACGATCACCTGGAAGTACAGGGATTTGTAGATTGGCTGACGAGTCGTCATTGCAAAGTTCCTCAATCGTCCCGTGTGGCAAATATCCGCCATTGCCCACGACACTTGAATTGCGAACCCTCCTGCACTGGAGGGATTTGTTGTTTGCGAGACCTATAGCTGCAGGCCTGCGCTGTGGTCCTTATCGCAAACGCCGTGCCACTTCTCTCAAAATCCCTGAAGGCCTTTAGACATCAGGCCTGGGGCTCTACAGCCATTCTTCCAAGCCCCCGATCGAGTGGCGGATTTCCGCCCACCGACCCAATCCCGTCCTACAATTTGGCGGATATCCGCCTTGTGACCCTGTCCGGGGATGCTACGATCCGCCCTTTCATGGACGAGGCCTTCGCATGCGTGAACGTACCATCGCCAGTCATTACGCCCGGGCAGCCCTCGGCGGGGCGCGTCGGGCCGCTTACGACTATAAGGGCCTGTTGCAACAGGTGGGTATCACCCCAGAGCTGTTGACCGAACCCCGCGCGCGCATCGCGCCGGAGCAATTTACCCGGTTGCTGCAAATGCTCTGGCTGGCGCTGGACGACGAATACCTGGGCTTCGCCGACGGCCCGAGTAAACGCGGGACCTTCGCCATGATGTGCCACGCGTTGATCCACTGCCGCACCCTGGAGAAGGCTCTGGAACGCGGCTTATTATTTTATAGCCTATTCCCGCAAGGCCCGCGCTGGCAGCTGACACGCGAAGGCGAAATGGCCCGTTTGAGCCTGGACGACTCGCAGCTTTGGGACCCGGATCACTTCCTGAGTGAATGCCTGCTGGTGATCTGGCATCGCCTGGGCAGTTGGCTGATCGGCCAACGTATCCGGCTGCACCAGGCCACTTTCAGCTACCCGCAGCCGGCTCACGCCAGCGAATATGACCTGCTGTTTCCCTGTGCCCAGGTATTCGGTGCACCGAACAGCAGCCTGGTATTTCCCGCCCGCTACCTGAGCCTGCCGCTGTTGCAGGATGAGCGCACGCTCAAGCACTTCCTGGAGCGCTCCCCCGCCGATCTGCTGTCGCGGCCGGACGAAGGCGACAGTTTGAGCAGCCAGCTACGCCGCTTGCTCAGCCGCGACCGCAGTCCCTGGCCGGACCTGGAAGCCGTCGCCCAGCACCTGCATATCAGCCCACAGACCCTGCGCCGGCATTTGCGCGAAGAAGGCACCAGCTTTCAGGCGCTCAAGGATGAGCTGCGGCGGGACATCGCCATCTATCATTTGGGCCGGGCGGATTTGTCATTGCAGGAGATCGCCGAACAGCTCGGGTTTTCGGAACCGTCGGCGTTTCATCGGGCGTTCAAGAAGTGGACAGGGTTGACGCCGGGAGCGTATCGCGCGCAGGAGAGTTAGAGCTGTATTGCCTTTGCCGGCCCTTTCGCGAGCAAGCCCGCTCCCACATTCGACCGCATTCCTACAGGATAAACGTGGTCGAATGTGGGAGCGGGCTTGCTCGCGAAGAGGCCAGTGGCGTCAACAAAGATCACAAGGCAGGAAAGTGAATCTTGAACGCGGCGCCGCCCAACGGCGAATCCCCCAAGGTCAGCCGCGCGCCGTAACTTTCGATGATGTCCTTGACCACCGCGAGGCCAATCCCCTGCCCCGGATGCTGGCGGTCCAGCCGCTCTCCCCTTTGCAGGATCCGCGCACGCTGATCCGGTGGCACGCCAGGGCCATCATCCTCAATGCACAACTCGGTGCCTTCCAGGCCTTCCACCAGGCTGATGCGCACCTCGCTCAGGCACAGACGGTAGGCGTTCTCCAGCAGGTTGCCGAGCAACTCCAGCAGAGCGCCCTTCTCGATCGGCACGTCGCAGTCTTGCGGCAACTCAAAAGACACCGTAACGCCTTTGTCGCGGTAGACCTTGTCCAGCGTGTCGCACAGACTCTGCAGCACCGGTTCCAGCCGCACCTGATGACGCACCAGGCCGCTTTTACGCAGGCTGGCGCGCTGCAACTGGTAGCTGATCTGCTGGCTCATGCGCTCGATCTGCGATTGCAGTACCCAGGCCTGGTCACGGTCTTCCGGGCGCTGGGCCATGTCTTCGCTCACGCCTTGCAACACCGCCAGCGGGGTTTTCAGGCTGTGGGCCAGGTCGTCGAGGGAGTCGCGGTAGCGCGCACGTTGCTCACGCTCACTGTGCAGCAAGCGGTTTAGAGAGCCCGTGAGGCGCAACAACTCGCGGGGGTGTTGTTCGGAGAGGCTTTCGCGGGTACCGCCTTCGATCTGGTCAAGTTCCTGGCTCAGCCGCCGCAGCGCTTGCAGGCCCCAGGTCAGGCCCAACCATAGCAGGGTCAGCAGTACCAGCAAGGCCGCGCCGAAGCCCAGGTAGAGGTTTTCGCGCAGGCCTTCGAGGGTCAGCTGATATTCGCGCACCGGTTGCAGCGCGACGATACTGAACGCCGCACTCTTGCCGCCCAGCAGCCTGACCTCGACGTCATACACGAAGAATTCCTGGCCGTTGGCCTCGCGAATCCGTGCAAATTCGTTACCGCGCCCGTCGTAGCGCGGTTTGTAGTTGATGTTTTCTTCCTTGGTCGCCCGCGAACGCCACACCAGGTGGCCTTCACGGTCGTAGATATAGCCGAGCAGGCGGCTATCGGTGAGGTTGAAGCGTTCGTCGGGCAACTGCGCCGGCATCAGCAGGCGGTTGTTCTCCACGCGTGCGGCAGAGATCAGGGTGGTGACGTCCGACGCCAGGCGCTGCTCGATGGAGTCCTGCAACGCCAGGCTGAACGCGCCCTGCATGGCCGGCAACAAGCCCAGCATGAACAGCACGGCCAGGGTGGCGGCCGCCAGCATCAAGCGCACGCGTAGCGAGCGAATCAACGGCAGCGCTCATTGAACAGGTAGCCCAGGCCACGCACGGTGTCGATCGGCTTGAACCCGCCCGGGCCTTCCAGCTTGCGGCGCAGGCGGCCGACCAGCACTTCGATGACATTCGGATCGCGCTCGTCGTCATCGGGGTAGAGCTGTTCCATCAAGCGGTCCTTGGCGACCACTTGCTGGTGATGACGCATCAAGTACTCGAGGATGCGGTATTCATAAGCCGTCAGCGCCAGCGGCTGCTCATCGAGGGACGCCTGCTTGCGGTTGAGGTCCAGCAGCAAGGGGCCGGCCACGATAGTCGACTGGGTAAACCCGCTGGAGCGGCGCAGCAAGGCGTTCATCCGAGCCTCCAGCTCTTCGAACTGGAACGGCTTGACCACGTAGTCGTCGGCACCGGCCGCCAGGCCTTCGACCTTGTCCTGCCAGTTGCCGCGGGCGGTGAGGATCAGGATCGGGAAGGTCTTGGCCTGGGTACGCAATTGGCGGATCAGGTCCAGGCCGCCCATGCCGGGCAGGCCCAGGTCGATGATCGCCAGGTCGTGATTGAACTGGCCGGTCTGGTACAGGGCCTCTTCGGCATTGGCCACGGCTTCGACCACATGCCCGCTGTCGGTCAGGCGGGTCAACAGGTGATGACGCAGCAACGCCTCATCTTCCACCACCAGCAATTTCATAAGGCTCTCCAAGGCAAATCAACTGTCCGACAGAGGGATATCATAGCGGCCCTGCAGGTCTTGCGGGCGCAGTTTAATGCCATTGTACTGTGCGGTCAGGTGTTCATAGCCGGCGCGATAGGCCGGCTGCGGGGTTGCAAGGCCCAGGGACTGTCCCCAAGGCGCGGGTTGGCTGCCAGACTCTTCGAAACTGACACGCTGGATCAAGGTGCTGGATTTCTTGGTCTTCTCACCACCGAATCCAGCAAAGGCACCGTCGGCGGCCTGCACCCCGGCAGTAGCACTGAGCATGCTTAACGCCAACATCAGCTGTTTGATCGCAGTCATGGTGTTACCTCTACGCGTTTGGCTGTGTATGCCCAAGGCTACGCAGGCGCCCCTGAACTCCTCCTGAACAGGCTCTGAACCGCGGCTGAACCGCTGCGGGCTATCCTCACGCCCATCAACTCGGCAAAATACCGCCCATGAACTCCCTACCCGCATGCTGCACCCCACTCGACGCCCACTGGCCCCTGCCTGAGCCCTTGCCGGGCGCGGTGTTTCTCAGCACCCGCTTTGACCCTGCCATATTAACGGCAGACGACTTCCGGCGCAGTGCCGTACCGCCACCGGCCAGCATCCAGCGCTCGGTGGCCAAGCGCCAAGCCGAGTTCCTGGCCGGCCGGCTGTGTGCCCGCGCAGCGCTGCAACAACTCGATCACCTCAACTGCATCCCCGCGATCGGTGAAGACCGCGCACCGGTGTGGCCTGCGCACATCAGCGGTTCCATCACCCACAGTACCGGGCATGCCGCTGCGATTGTCGCGCACAAGGCGCAATGGCGTGGCCTGGGGATGGACCTGGAGAACGTGCTGGACCTGGAACGGGCGGAACGGTTGGCGGGGGAAATTCTTACCGCCGATGAACTGCAGCGCATGGGCGCCCTCCCGCGCGAGCAGCACGCCCTGTTGGTGACGCTGACGTTTTCGGCCAAGGAGAGTTTGTTCAAGGCGCTCTACCCGATTGTGCAGAAGCGCTTCTATTTTGAGCATGCGCAGGTGATGGAGTGGACTGAGGCCGGCTATATAAGGCTGCGGTTGCTGACGGACCTGTCGACGGAGTGGTGCCATGGCAAGGAGTTGGTGGGGCAGTTTGCGGTGGATGACGGACAGCTGTTGAGCCTGGTGGCCGTCAGCGCCTGATAGGCCGCTATCGCCGGCAGGCCGGCTCGTACATTTGCGATGTGCCCCCTCAGCGAAGGCGATTTCAAGGCTTATCCTGCTCCCTCGGCCAACTCAAACTGAAGCACGCCCCACCCAAGTTATTGCTCTTGCTGATCAACGCCCGCCCGCCGTGCCAGTAGATAATCCGCCGCACAATCGACAGCCCCAGGCCATGCCCGCCGGAGGCGCGAGTGCGGCTGTCGTCCAGGCGCAGGAACGGCGTGAAGATGCGCTCCCAGGCACTCTCCGGCACGCCGGGGCCGTCGTCTTCGACATCGATGCGGCAGCGCACCTGCCCCACTTGATAGCTGATGAGCACCTGGCCCTGTGCATGGCGCATGGCATTGCTCACCAGATTCTGCAGCGCACGGTGCAGGTAACGCGGCTCGGCATCCACCCAGGCATCATCCCAGTGCGCCGAAGACAGGCAAATCCCCCGTGCCACGTTGACCTGTGGACGCAGTGGCGATAATTCGCCGATCACCTGATCAAGCAGCGCATTGAGGTCGACCCGCTGGAAATTCAGCTCCGGCGAACCCTGCTCCAGGCGCGCGTAGGTGAGCATTTCGTCGACCAGGCCGTCGAGGTCCTGGATATCACTGTCCATACCTTCCAGGTATTTGCGCCGCGCCTCGGCAGTGGTGGCATCGCCGACCATTTCCAGGCCGAAACGCAAGCGTGCCACCGGCGTGCGCAGTTCGTGGGACACCGCGCGCACCAGCTCGCGCTGGATCGCCAGCAACTGCTGCAAGTGCTCGGCCATGCCATTGAACGCCGCAGCCAGGCGCCCCACCGAGTCAGCACCGCGGGCGGGCACGCGCACTTCCAGGTTGCCCTTGGCAATGCGAGTAGCGGCGGCTTCCAGGCCGCGCAGTCGACGCTCAAGCTGGCGCACCAGCAGATACACGATCAAACCGATCAGGGTCAGGCCGATCAAGGCGATCAGGATCAGCCATTGCGGCGGGTAAGGATTCATCTGATACAGCGGCCCGAGCTCCAACACCCACGGCGTACCGACCATACCGGCAAACACGCGGATCGAATCGCCGCCCTTGCCCAGGGCCATCACCGTATCGCCTTCCGAGACGCGGCGGCGCTGGTCTTCGTCCATGTCGGCCTGGTCGAGGGTCATCAAATGCATATCGAAGCCAAAGCCCTTGGCTTCTTTGATATCCGCCAGGCGTTGCGGCTGTTCGGCCACGGGGAAGCGCACCAGTTCGTCTGCCAGCAGATAAATGGTAGCGCGCGCCAGCTGTTCGCTGATCTGCTGCACTTCACCGGTAAGAACAAGCTGCTCCTGATCGCTGACCAAGCGCAGTACCCGCGCGGCGTGCGGCCCGGTCTGCTCGACCAGCACCTGGCCGCGTTGCAGGCGAGTGCGCTGGCTCAGGTCCAGTTGCGCCTCGGCCAGCGGGCGCAACTCCAGCGGAATGCCCAACAGGCGTTCCCACACCGCCAAGGCGCGCTGGCGCTCAATGGTACTCATGGGTTGCAGGTTATCGCCCATCAACGCGAAGGTGCCGTGGGCCAGGCGCTCGCGGTACTGGCCGCTGCGCACCTCGTTGAGCAGGTGCAGGGCCAGCACCCCGAGCAGCGCCACCAGGATCAGCGCCGCGCACATGCCGCCGTAGATGCGCAGGAAGATCGAGTTCACAGCGACATGTCGGCGGCGGCTTCGGGGACGAACAGGTAGCCTTTGCTGCGGATGGTCTTGATCAGGCGCGGGTGGATCGGGTCATCGCCGATTTTCGGGCGAATACGTGAAATGCGCACATCGATGGAGCGATCCTGGCCGTCATAGCCAATGCCGCGCAGGGCGATGAAGATTTCTTCGCGGGACAAAATGCGCCCGGCGTTCGCCACCAACAGCCACAGCAGGTCGAATTCGGCGCTGGTCAGTTCGATACCTTCATTATTCAGCCAGGCCTCGCGCAAGGCGCTGTCCACCACCAGGGGGCCGAACCGCAGGCGGCGCGGGCTCTCTGTTGTTGCCGGTTCCGCAGGCTCGCTGCGTCGCAACAGGGCCTGGATGCGTGCCAGCAACAAGCGCGGGCGCACCGGCTTACACACGTAGTCGTCGGCGCCCATGTCCAGGCCCAGCACCTGGTCCATGTCGTCGGTGCGCGCGGTAAGCATCAGGATCACGCCGTCATAGCGCTCGCGTACGGTGCGGCAGATGCTCAAGCCGTCTTCGCCGGGCAGCATCAGGTCGAGGATCACCAAGTCCGGCTGCTCGGCGATGATGCGCGCCGCCGCCAAGGCGCCATCGCCTTCCACCGACACCCGCAGGCCGTTGCTCTCCAGGTAATCACGGGTCAATTCGGCCAACCGCTGGTCGTCCTCGACTATCAATACCTGCCAGGCTTCTTGCTCCACGGGCGACCTCAATGTCTGTCATAAAAGGAGGGCATGATCTGAACCACATCACCGCCCGTTGCGGCCGATTGTAGCCATGGGCCAGTCCCCAAACACAAGCCGGGAAATCCATTCGGTGATCGCGATTTTTTGTGATAGGGTTCGCGCCCTCAAAAATCCAACCGGCTGTTTTTGCCTTGGAATATTCGGTGACAAACGGCCGACTCCAGCAGTAATGCGGCCTACACGGGTGTTCCACGTTTCATACACATTTTACCCACAGCGTTATCCACAGGTAGTGCGTTGCTAAGCCCCCCAAAACGCATTATCTTGTAGGTCGGCGCTAAAAAAACCCTACATGTAGGGTTTTGAGCGAAAAGACCAAACACAGATCAGACAAGAAACTCAAGCCCTTTCTTGCTCTCGTTTGGTTGAACCAACGCATTTTTTGAAAGACCAAACCGCGCACGCGGATGGCAGCCGTTTTCACGCTCCAACAGCGCAAAACGGTACGGGTGTTGCAGTGCTTGAACCTGGCAACTGTCACCCACCAGGAATACGGCCAAGGGCTTTGCAGCCCCGAACCGAAGACTTCGGCATGGAAGCGGCGCGAACAGCTCCCTTCCTCCTGTCCCGAAGTTGTTATGCCAGGCCCAGGCCTGCTGTAAGTGCTTCAGGACGGAACGGTGGGCACCTTGATGGTGCCCAAATAAATATAGAATGTGGAGACAACCCCCCATGCAAACCGACACAACTCGCGAGAACCCGCAAGGCTCCGTGCCGCAGGCCGCTGATTCGAACCTGGATCTGTCCGCCACTGCGCCCGGCCAATTGCGCGTGATCAAGCGTAACGGCACTGTCGTTCCTTACACCGATGACAAAATCACCGTCGCCATCACCAAAGCGTTTCTTGCAGTTGAAGGCGGCACCGCTGCCGCTTCGTCGCGCATCCACGACACCGTTGCCCGCCTGACCGAACAAGTCACCGCGACTTTCAAGCGTCGCATGCCTTCGGGCGGCACCATCCACATCGAAGAAATCCAGGACCAGGTTGAACTGGCCCTGATGCGTGCCGGCGAGCAGAAAGTGGCTCGCGACTACGTGATCTACCGCGACTCGCGCGCCAAGGAACGTGCCGTACGTTCCCCGGCCGAAGAAGCCGCCGTACAGGCTCACCCGTCGATCCGCATCACCCTGGCCGACGGTAGCTTTGCACCGCTGGACCTGGGCCGCCTAAACACCATCATCACCGAGGCCTGCGAAGGCCTGGAAGAAGTCGATGGTGACCTGATCCAGCGCGAAACCCTGAAGAACCTGTACGACGGCGTGGCCCTGACCGACGTCAACACCGCCCTGGTGATGACCGCCCGTACCCTGGTTGAGCGTGAGCCGAACTACTCGTTCGTGACCGCACGCCTGCTGATGGACACCCTGCGTGCCGAAGGCCTGGGCTTCCTGAAAGTCGCCGACAGCGCCACCCACCACGAGATGGCCGACCTGTACGCCAAGGCTCTGCCGGCCTACATCGCCAAGGGTATCGAATACGAGTTGCTGAACCCGGTCCTGGCCACCTTCGACCTGGAAAAACTCGGCAAGGCGATCAACCACGAGCGCGACCAGCAGTTCACGTACCTGGGCCTGCAAACCCTGTACGACCGTTACTTCATCCACAAGGACGGTATCCGCTTCGAACTGCCGCAAGTGTTCTTCATGCGCGTGGCCATGGGCCTGGCGATCGAAGAGAAGCAGAAAGAAGACCGTGCCATCGAGTTCTACAACCTGCTGTCGTCCTTCGACTACATGTCGTCGACCCCGACCCTGTTCAACGCCGGCACCCTGCGTCCACAGCTGTCCAGCTGCTACCTGACCACCGTGCCGGATGACCTGTCGGGCATCTACCACGCGATCCACGACAACGCCATGTTGTCCAAATTCGCCGGCGGCCTGGGCAACGACTGGACCCCGGTGCGTGCACTGGGTTCGTACATCAAGGGCACCAACGGCAAGTCCCAGGGCGTTGTACCGTTCCTGAAAGTCGTGAACGACACCGCCGTCGCCGTGAACCAGGGTGGCAAGCGCAAAGGCGCTGTGTGCGCCTACCTGGAAACCTGGCACATGGACATTGAAGAGTTCATCGAGCTGCGCAAGAACACCGGTGATGACCGTCGTCGTACCCACGACATGAACACCGCCAACTGGATCCCTGACCTGTTCATGAAGCGTGTCTTCGATGACGGCAAGTGGACTCTGTTCTCGCCATCCGAAGTGCCGGACCTGCACGACCTGACCGGTAAAGCCTTCGAAGAGCGCTACGAGTACTACGAAGCCCTCACCGAGTACCCAGGCAAGGTCAAGCTGTTCAAGACCATCCAGGCCAAAGACCTGTGGCGCAAAATGCTGTCCATGCTGTTTGAAACCGGCCACCCATGGCTGACCTTCAAGGACCCGTGCAACCTGCGCAGCCCGCAGCAGCACGTGGGCGTGGTCCACAGCTCGAACCTGTGCACCGAGATCACCTTGAACACCAACAAGGACGAGATCGCCGTTTGCAACCTGGGCTCGATCAACCTGCCGAACCACATCGTCAACGGCAAGCTGGACACCGCCAAGCTGGAGCGCACCGTCAACACCGCCGTACGCATGCTCGACAACGTGATCGACATCAACTACTACTCGGTGCCACAGGCGCAGAACTCCAACTTCAAGCACCGTCCGGTCGGCCTGGGCATCATGGGCTTCCAGGACGCGCTGTACCTGCAGCACATTCCTTACGGTTCGGATGCTGCGGTCGAGTTCGCCGACAAGTCCATGGAAGCGGTCAGCTACTACGCGATCCAGGCTTCCTGCGACCTGGCCGACGAGCGCGGTGCCTACGAGACGTTCCAGGGCTCGCTGTGGTCCAAGGGCATCCTGCCGCTGGACTCGCAACAGATCCTGATCGAAGCCCGTGGCCAGAAGTACATCGATGTCGACCTGAACGAATCCCTGGACTGGGCGCCGGTACGTGCCCGTGTGCAGAAAGGCATTCGTAACTCCAACATCATGGCCATCGCACCGACCGCCACCATCGCCAACATCACCGGCGTGTCGCAGTCGATCGAACCGACCTACCAGAACCTGTATGTGAAATCGAACCTGTCGGGCGAATTCACCGTGATCAACCCGTACCTGGTTCGCGACCTCAAGGCTCGCGGCCTGTGGGACTCGGTCATGATCAACGACCTGAAGTACTACGACGGTTCCGTGCAGCAGATCGAGCGCATCCCGCAAGAACTCAAAGAGCTCTACGCGACGGCCTTCGAAGTGGACACCAAGTGGATCGTTGACGCTGCCAGCCGTCGCCAGAAATGGATCGACCAGGCTCAGTCGCTGAACCTGTACATCGCCGGCGCTTCGGGCAAGAAGCTGGACGTGACCTACCGCATGGCTTGGTACCGTGGCCTGAAAACCACTTACTACCTCCGCGCCCTGGCCGCGACCAGCACCGAGAAGTCGACCATCAACACCGGTAAGCTGAACGCTGTTTCCAGCGGCAACCACGGTGATGACTCGGTCCTCGCCGCTCCAGCCGGCCCGGCCCCAGTGCCAAAAGCCTGCGCGATCGACGAGCCGGATTGCGAAGCTTGCCAATAAGCTGAGCCCGCCTTGGGTTTAATCACCCAAGGCTGCAAAACCCCCGATATGCCTGCGGTGTATCGGGGGTTTTCTTTTGCCTGGAAAATGCACGGGATCTGCCTAGAACAGCACGGTTGCGGTACCCGACTGCGGCACTCCGCCTCGCCGCTCCCACAATTCAACGCGACCATCGATCACGGCCATCGAATGGCCGCCGTATTCCACAGTTCCCACCTTGCCGCTTCTCAATTCGGCATCCGTAGCCGACCTGTAGCGGCCCCTCAACCCAAGGCGGTCCAGACCTTCACGGGAGTGTTCTCCATCATTGAGGCTGTTCATCGCGCCCATGAAACTGCGCCCTGCCGTGCCATCGTTGTCCTCCATCTGCGCCCGCTTGGCGCTCGCGGCATACATGAAGTTGGCATCCGTCATCATCGCCGGGTCATCCCCTTTGAATTGTGCATGCCGGGCCGCCTGCTTCACTTCCTCGTTGGTCAATGAAAGCTTGAAGCCATCGCGCATTGTCACGTCATAGCCGCTCGCTGTCGCCTTCACGTCTTGGAAGACATCGGTGGGCTTCTGGCCAAATTGCATCATTGCGGCTTTTATGGCGGAAACCGTGATGCAATTACCATCCGGCCCCTGGCTGAAGCCACTCCAGATATTGTCAGGCTTTTTGCCGGGGTTGCTGTTATCAGGTGTGTAGTTGAAGTGTTTTGCGCCCTCAGTAATCGGCTTGTTGCTCATGGACTCAGAGGGCCCGAAACCACTTCGGGGAACCCTAGGGCCGCCGCCACCACCACGCGGCAACGATGGAGCAGGTAACGGCGGAGCAGGTGACGGTGCATCGCCCTCATCCGGAAACCACTGCATCAACAGTTGCCTGAGAAACGCGCGAAGTGTCTCGTCAGCCTCCTCCATCATCTTTTTGAGGGCGTCCTTGAATGCCTCACCCCCCATTTTCTCGCGCAGCGCATTCAACTTGTCGCGCGTGTCCTGCATCGTTTGGTTCTTGCCGCTCTGCTGCGCATCGAACAGCTCGCCAAGCAACTGCTTGACCGCAGACACTTCAGTCACCGGCGCAACCGCAGGTGTCTCTCCACCGGCAAGGCCAGGCATATACCCCACACGACCGGTCCCCGGCCCGGACACTCCTGAATGCAACATACCCTTGCCCCTCTTGATTGGTGAGCCAGCCAGGCTCCGGTTCAATCAGTGGCAGAATGGCTACGCAGCGTTCCTTCCCAGGCCTCAAAGCGAGTAACCCGATGTGTCGAGGGCACTTTTCCTACGCCCACAAAAAAGCCCCTCTTACGAGGGGCTTCTTGTGCAGCGCTACCGCATCAGGTCATCTGAATGATGGTCTGCATGATGGTGCTCTGGGTGGAGATGGTCTTGGCGTTCGCCTGATAGTTGCTCTGTGCCTTGATCAGGTCTACCAGCTCGTTGGTCAGGTTGACGTTGGAGTTCTCCAGGGAGTTGGCCACGATCGAACCCAGGGTACCGGCTTGCGGGGTGTCGTAACCCGGCTGGCCGGAGGCGAAGGTCTCTCTCCAGGTAGTACCGCCGGCTGGCTGCAGGCCCTGTTCGTTGTTGAAGCTGGCCAGGGAGATCTGGCCGATGGCCTTGCTCTGCTGGTTGCTGAACGTGGCGAACAACACGCCGCTGCCGTCGATTTTCAGGCCGGTGATCTGGCCGGTGGCGTAGCCATCGGTGACCGGTGGGTTGCGGTAGGTGGCCGAGTTGTACTGGGTGATGTTGGCCATGTTGACGGCGATCCCTGCTGGGTTCGCATCCGCACCGTTGGCCTTCCACACACCGTTGGTCACGGTGCCAGGAACCCAACCGGTAATGGTCAGGGTCTTATCAGAGACACCACCAGTGACCACACTGGTGAGCTTGCCGGCGCCGTCAAAGGTCAAGGCCGATGGCACAGGTGGAGTCGATGGGGTGCCGGTTGGCGCCGAACCGTTGGGGTTGCGACCATCGATCAGGGTATAGGCATTCCACTTGTTACCGTCGGTTTTCACCAGGTACTGCACCATCGGGTGCGCGTTGCCCTGGGAATCGTACAAGGTGGTGCTGTACTGGGTGGTAAAGGTGCTGGTGTCGTTCGGGTTGAACGGCTTGGCCACCTGGTCGATCACCGGCTCCGAGGAGTTCAGGTTACTGGTGGAGTCCACTTTGGTGGAGGCCTTGGGCGGCAGGTTCGACAGGTTCAGTTGCAGGTCGGTCAGGCCGCCCTTGATGATCTTGCCATCGGCATCTGCCGCGTAGCCTTGCAGGCGCGAAGTGCCGGTGTTGTTGGTGATGTAGCCGTCTTTGTCGGCACGGAAGGCACCGCTGCGGGTGTACTCCAGCGAACCGTCGCTGCCCTTCTGCACGAAGAAGCCGCCACCCTGGATCGCCATGTCCAGGATACCGCCGCTGCCGTTGACGTCACCCTGGGTGAACTGCTGCGACACAGCCGCCAGGTTCACACCGTTGCCGATGCTGTTCTGGCCGGTGCCCAGCTTGGACGCGGCGTAGATGTCGGCGAATTCCGCACGGGACGACTTGAAGCCAGTGGTCGCGACGTTGGCGATGTTGTTGCCGGTCACGTCCAGTTGTTTGTTGGCCGCATAGAGGCCGCTAAGGCCGATGTTAAAAGACATGTTTCTCTCCCTCTGCCGTATTTAGCCGGCTCTATGTACCGATAGTCTGAATTTGCGACAGCTTGACGCTGCCCATGCCGCCCGCCAGGTTCAGCAGCATTTCGCCGCCGGTCTTGCTCAGGGTCACGCTCGTTACCGTCGCTGGCAGCGAAGTGGCCAGGGCAACGGAGTCGCCCTTGTCGTTCTTGGTGGTGGCGTTGAAGGTGTAGGTGCCCGCCGGGGCAACCTCGCCCTTGTCGTTCTTGCCATCCCAGATGAAGTTCTGGGTGCCGGCGCTCTGGGCCCCCATGTCGATGGTGCGCACCACGTTGCCGTCTTTGTCGGTGATCTTGACGGAGACGTTGCCCACCGCCGAGGTCACCGCCACCGAACCGGTCATGCTCTTGCTGGTATCAACCATGGCCTTGTCGGTCTGGATGATGATCGAGCGCCCGACCAGCGACGAGGCCTGCAACGCCTGCGACGAGCTGAAGTTGCTGGAGATCGCATTCACCGTGTCGTTCAGGGTGTTGATGCCTTCCAGGCTGCTGAACTGCGCCAGTTGCGCCACGAACGCGCCGTTGTCTTGCGGCGACAGCGGGTTCTGGTTTTTCAGCTGGGTGACCAGCAGTTGCAGGAACGCATCTTTGCCCAACGCCTGCTTGCCCGTCGCAGCCTTGGAAGCGTCGCCGAGGCTACTGGCGTTGTCTGTCGCAGTCTTGACCTTCGAGTTGAAAAGGTCCTGGACTGCCGTGTTGTTTGACGTATCAACGATGGCCATTATTTGGCGCCCCTTATCACTGACCCAGGGTCAGGACCTTCTGCATCATGGTTTTGGCGGTGTTCATCATTTCCGCATTGGTCTGGAACGAGCGGCTGGCGGAAATCATGTCAGCCATTTCCTCGACCACGTTGACGTTCGGGTAGTACACGTAGCCTTTTTCGTTCGCCGCCGGGTGGTTAGGCTCGTAGCGAGCTTCCAGATTGCTCTGGTCCTCAACCACACCGAGTACCTGCACGCCCGAGCCGGCGGCGCCTTGATCCTGGAACAGCGAATCGCTGCCGCCGTTCTGGCCACCCTGGAACATGGTGGCGAACACCGGGTGACGGGCGCGGTAGGTCTGGTCGATGCTCGAAGACACGGTCTCGGCGTTGGCGATGTTACTGGCGACGGTGTTCAAACGCGTGGTCTGCGCGCTCATGCCACTGCCGGCAATATTGAAAACACTGGACAGGGACATGGCTTACTCTCCACGCAGGGCTGACATCAGCCCTTTGAATTTGCTGTTGAGCAGGGTGAAGCTGGCTTGAAAGTTTACCGAGTTCTCGGCGTAGGCCGATTGCTCCAGCTGGGCGTCGACGGTGTTCTGGTCGATCGACGGCTGCATCGGTGTGCGATACAGCAACGACTCGTCACCATTGCTCAGGCCTTGCGCTTCAATATGACGGCTGTTGGTCATGTTCAAGGCGAAGGTGCCGTTCTTGGTCTTGTCCTGCTGTGCGGCGAGCACGGCGGAAAAGTCCAGGTCCCGAGCCTTGTAGTTCGGGGTGTCGGCGTTGGCAATGTTGTTGGCCAGGACTTCGGCACGCTGGGCGCGGAAGCCCAGGGCTTGTTCGTGGATACCGAGCGCTTTATCGAAGCTGATGCTCATGGCGGAAACCTTTAAGGGCTGACCTGCTGTTCGTTAACAGGGTTATAGCAAGGTGTGTGCCAGTTTGTGGGAAGCCCGTATTTAAAGGGCTTGGGGGCGGATTGCCGGGCGGCAATGCCAGAAAAGCGGCAACGGGTTTCCGCGTGGTGCCAGTAAAGCGGCAATCCGGGTTGCCGCTATTGAAAGGTTTGCCGCAAAAACAAATGTGGGAGCGGGCTTGCTCGCGAATGCAGCCCGTCAGTTGATACATGCATCGACTGACACTGCGCTTTCGCGAGCAAGCCCGCTCCCACATTTTTTACCGCGTACGACTTACTTAGCCTGGTAAATGATCCCAGGGCTGCACTGCACCATCTGGTAATGGTCCGGCAAACCGTTCAGCGCTTCGGAAGCACCGAGGAACAGGTAGCCACCACGCTTGAGCGTGCCGTGGATGCGCAACAGGATGTCTTTCTTCACCTCGGCCGAGAAATAGATCAGCACGTTGCGGCAGAACACCATGTCGAACTTGCCCAGGCTGGCGTAGCTGTCGAGCAGGTTGAAGGAGCGGAACTCCACACGGCTCTTGATCGGCGCCTTGACCGCCCAACGCCCCGCCCCTTTCGGGTCGAAGTAGCGTTGCAGGCGTTCCTGGGACAAGCCACGACCCAGTGCCAGGCTGTCGTACTCGCCGGTCTTGCAGTTGGTGAGCATGGTGCCGGACAGGTCAGTGGCCACGATTTGCGCCCCAGCCTTCAACTGGCCCATGTTGGTCCGCTCGAACTCATCGATCGACATCGAAATCGAGTACGGTTCCTGCCCCGAGGAACAGGCCGCCGACCAGATGCGCAGGCGCTGGCCCGGGCTGGCCTTGATGGCTTCCGGGAGCACCTTGCTCTTGAGCACTTCAAACGGATAGGTGTCGCGAAACCACAGGGTTTCGTTGGTGGTCATGGCATCGACCACCATTTCCTTGAGCCCGCTGCGCGGCTGCCCCTGGATGCGCTGGACCAGCTCACCCAACGACTTGATGCCCTGCTGCTCCATCAGTTTGTTAAGACGGCTGGATACCAGGTACTGCTTGTTTTCACCGAGCAATATGCCACAGGCTTTTTCCAGGAAGACCCGGAACTGTTCGAAATCCAAATTACCCGTAGACAATGATACCGCCTCTTAAATCGTGTGACCGCCAGGGGGAAATCCCCCTAGCCGTGATCTGCTGCCTTGATCCGGTCGACAACCCGGGATGCCAGGTCATCAGGACGGAATTTGGCCAGGAAGTCATCGGCACCGACTTTCTTGACCATCGCCTGGTTGAATACACCCGACAACGAAGTATGCAGGATGATATGCAGTTTTTGCATGCGTGGATCGTTACGTATCTCGGCCGTGAGGGTGTAGCCGTCCATTTCCGGCATCTCGATGTCGGAGATCATCATCAAGAATTCTTCTTCCGGTTTCTTGCCGTCATCCACCAGCTTACGCAGGTAATCCAACGCCTGGCGACCATCATTGAGGGCCACCACTTCCACGCCGACGGTTTGCAGGCAACGTGTCACCTGTTTACGCGCCACCGAGGAGTCGTCCACCGTCAACACACGCAGGGAGATCGCCTTATGCGCGGTTTCGGCGTCTACCACACCCACGGAAATCGATTCCGAGGTCGGCGCCACTTCGGCAAGGATCTTCTCCACGTCGATGATTTCCACCAACTGGTTGTCGACCCGCGTCACCGCCGTGAGGTAGTGATCGCGACCGGTGCCCTTGGGCGGCGGATGGATCTCTTCCCAGTTCATGTTGACGATGCGCTCCACCGAGCGCACCAGGAAACCCTGGGTCTTGGTGTTGTATTCGGTGATGATCACGAACGGGTTCCCGCGGTCCTGCAAACCCGCGGAACCGGTGGCCAGGGCCAGGTCAAGAATCGGGATCGTCGCGCCACGGATGTTGGCAACGCCACACACCACCGGGCTGGACTTGGGCATGATCGTCAGCTTGGGGCATTGCAACACTTCCCGCACCTTGAACACGTTGATGCCATACAGCTGCTTGCCATCCAGGCGAAAAAGCAACAACTCCAGGCGATTCTGCCCTACCAGCTGTGTGCGCTGGTTTACTGAATCCATTACTCCTGCCATGCCCAGACTCCTACGCTAAAACCTTAAAGGGTGCGACGCGCACCCAACGCTAAACGGCACGGCCTTTGCTATTTATTGGTCATGGATATTAAAACGACAGTTTCCCGACGCCCCATCCTGACACGTTACCGCAGATCGCTCTGCGCAGCGTTGGCGTTGCTTGCCTTGGGCCTGGGCGCCACGGCCCGCGCAGACAACGTCACCTTGCCTGATCTACTTATCGGCGTCACCCAGGGCTTTCTTGAGTTCACTGTAGAAGATTATCTGGCGACCACCCAGACACCGGGCCGTTACGAAATCCAGGTCAACCAGCTGGACCCGCGCCTGCGCATGCCCATGTGCGACAAGGAATTGACAGCCACCCTGGAAAGCCCCGCCCAACCGATCGGCCGCGTGACGGTCAAGGTCCGCTGCGACGGCGCCTCGCCCTGGACGGTGTTCGTGCCAGCCCAAGTCAAATTGTTCCGCGATGTGGTGGTCGTTGCCCGCCCGCTCAAGCGCACCGGCATCATCGGTTTTGAGGACGTGGTGTTGCGCGAACGCGACATCAGCATGATCAGCCAGGGTTACCTGACGTCCCTCGATCAGGCCGTGGGGCAGAAACTGACCCGACCAGTGGTCACCGACCAGGTCATCACCCTGGTGCATTTGGAACAGGCGGAGGTGATCCGCAAGGGTGATCAGGTGGTGATTTCCGCCAGCAGCGGTGCGCTGCAGGTCAAAATGCCGGGGGAAGCGCTGTCCAACGGCGGCATGAGTGAGCAGATAAGGGTGAAGAACCTCAACTCCAACCGCGTGATCAAGGCACGGGTCACGGCACCTGGCCAGGTAGAGGTGGCTTTATAGAGCACTGGTATCGGGCGCCAGCTTTTCCTACACTGTCGACTGGATGTCGGCCTGTGCAGTTTATTGTCAATCGAGCCTAAAGTTTGTCCGGGTATGGCCGAAAACATGGCAAGCGTCCAAATACCCAGAGGTTTTTTCAATCATGGTCATCGATTTCAGTCGTTTGAATAACACCCCGACCACGTCGGCCCCTACGCGCACCACCGGCACCAAGGACAGCGTAGAAGCCAAGGCCCAGCCACTGCCCGCCAAGGCAGAACAGGCCAGCGCCAGCCAGAGCGGGGAATCCGTACACCTGAGCAATGAGGCTCAACAGTTGCAGAAGGTCACTGACTCGCTGCGCGATCAACCAGTGGTCAATAAAGCCCGTGTGGCCGAATTGAAACAGGCAATCGCCGATGGCAGCTATAAAGTCGACAGCAACCGTGTAGCCAGCAAGCTGCTTAATTTCGAAGCCGAGCGCTAGGCTAAGGCCTGCGCCGGGCTTTTGGACGCTTAAACCCCAAGGCCAGCCATGCATCACGACGAAAATCTGCTTCAACTGATCATTGATGATCTCGCCCCGACCCAACAGCTGCTCGAGCTGCTCAGGGAAGAATCCCTGGCCCTCTATGGCCGGGACATGCCCCTGCTGGAAGAAATTCTGGCGCGCAAGCAGTCGCTGATTGTCCTGCTGGAACAGCACGGCAAAAAACGCAGCCAGATCCTCGTCAGCCTGGGCCTGCCCGCCGACCATGACGGATTGGCACAGCTGGCCAGCCATTCCTCGGTCGGCGATCAATTACTGGCCCAGAGCAAAGAACTCAATCAATTGCTCGCCCAGTGCCAGGAAGCCAACCTGCTCAACGGTCAGTCGATCCAGCTTCAGCAAGCTACGACCGCCAACCAGTTGCGTATACTTCACGGCGGAGAGCCTCCGGCGCTTTACAACGCTCAGGGCTCCACCTCACGCCTGGTCAAGCCAAGCACCCGCAGCCAAGCCTGACGCCGGATCACGGCGCGGCCTATCCAAGGCGCGTCACATACTGGCAGAATGCCTGCTCTTGCGTGTAGTCGTATTTTGTCTGGAGATGGAAGAACCGTGTTCAACGCCCTTAATGCGGAAGATGCCCCGCAGCCACCCAAGGTCCTCACCACCCCTCTGGAAATCGCCAGCACCTTGCGGATGCTGCAAGACAGCCATGACCCGCTGATCATTACCTTCCACGAACGCAGCCAGCGCTTCCAGAGCTACCTGGTGGACGTCAACCGGGACAGCGGCATCCTGGCCCTGGACGAAATGATCCCCCGCGACGGCGAACGCCACCTCGAAAATGGCGAACCCTTCCGCATCGAAGGCTTCCATGACGGCGTGCGCGTTGCCTGGGAAAGCAACGGCGGCATGAGCATCAGCGAAAAGGACGGCCACCGTATCTACACCGGCAGCCTGCCCGACGAAGTGGTTTACCACCAGCGCCGCAACGCCTTTCGCGCCGCCTTGAAGCTGGCCCAATTGGTCAATATCGAGCTGGGTGGCGAGAAGCTCAAGGCGCCCACCAGCGGCAAGCTGCTGGATATTTCCGCTACCGGCTGCAAATTGCGCTTTGAAGGGGACATCTCCGAGCGCCTGCAACTGGGCCAGGTGTATGACCGCTTCATCGCCGCCCTGCCCTTTGGCAGCATGACCACCTCGGTCGAGTTGCGTTACCTGCACTTCGAAGAGAAGATCAACACCACGTTTGCCGGCGTGCGCTTCCATAATATGAGTGGCTTGGTGCAGCGCCAGGTCGAACGCTTTGTGTACCAACTGCAACGCGAAGCGCGGCGCTTCGATAAAGACGACGATTTTTAAACTTAAAGATCGCGGCAAAAAAAACGGGCAGCCCCTAAAGGGGTCTGCCCGTTTTTGCTGTCAGGGGCGCGCCCTGCTCAGGTCGTGAGGGTGGTCGTCCGGCCCCAGGGGTTCAGGCGGCCCCTCAAAGGGCGGCTCATCCACGGGCGGGGTCGGGTCCGCTTCCGGCTCCGGGACGGCGGTTTGCATCTGGTCCTGCACCACCTGCTCATCCACACGCGGGTCCAATGCGGCCACCAGCGGCGAGCTGGACATGCTGTCGGGCATCGCGACGTGATGCAGCGGCGCATCGTCCACCTGATGCAGGTTGGTCACAGCTTTTGGCCGGATACGCCACACCAGGATCAACGCGCACAGGCTGAAAAACGCATACAGCATGTGGCTGCCGAACATCTTCATCACCACACCTGCCAGCAACGGCCCGACACTCGCGCCGACGCCATAGGTCACCAGCAGCATCGCCGTTAGCGACACGCGACGGTCACCTTCCACATGGTCGTTGGAGAACGCCACCGCCAGTGGATACAGGCAGAACTGCACCAGCGAACACAGGAAGCCCGCCACGAACAACACTTCAAGCGGCACCTGGGTCATTATCGCCAACGGCAAAGCAGCCACCGCCAGGCACAGGGCAAAACAACGGATCAGCAGCGCACGGTCATAACGGTCCGACAACCAGCCCAACGGCCACTGCACCAACAGGCCGGCAAAAATGCAGCTACCCATGAACAGACCCACCTGCTCGGTGGTCAGGCCTTGCTGGGAGGCATAGAGCGGCGCCAAGCCGTAGAAAGAGCCCACGATCACACCCGCCCCAAGTACCGTACTCAACGACTGCGGTACGCGCTTGATAAAGAAGCGTGGCTCCATCGGCGCAGGGTGCAGGGGAGCCGGGTGGATACGGCGAGTCATGGCCACCGGCACCAGGCACAGCGCAAAGCACAGCGCGACCAACATCAGCAATTCCAGGCCGAGCTGAGGGTGCATGACCAGAATCAATTGGCCGAGGACCAGGCCCAGGTAAGACGCGATCATATAGCCGCTGAATACCACGCCGCGCTGCTTGGCGTCCGCCTGCTCATTGAGCCAGCTCTCGATGACCATGTACTGGCACATCATCCCCAGGCCCACGATCATCCGCAGCACGATCCAGGCCGGCAGCCAGTCGATCAGGCCATGGCCCAGCACGGCCGCACCGACAATGCCGGCACAGGTTGCATAGGCCCGAATATGCCCGACCCGGGCGATCAGGCGGTGCCCGATCTTGCCACCCAGTACCAGGCCAAAATAGTTGGCCGCCATCAGCGCACCCACCCAAAGGCTGTCGACATGGTCGGCCGCCAGGCGCAAGGCCAGGTAAGTACTGAGCAGGCCGGAGCCGATCAGCATCATCAAGGAGGCGAAATAAAGGGCTCGAAAAGATTTCCAGATCTGGCGCATCGGCGTTCCGAGCGGCTCCTTGCAGTGAGAGACAGGCCTATCGGCATGATAGTCCGGGGTGACGGAGTCCGGACAGCCGGTAGGGGCTGTTTCCGGGGATTATTTTGCTTACGGACTCAGACGCTGTCCGGTGGCTTGCTGGATACACGAATTGCGAGAAATACACCGCGTACGTGCTGTGAACCCTGTTCACCCTCAAGGTTCGACTCATGTTCGGAAAACGCCCACAAAAAAGCCCTGCCAGATGTTCTGTGCAGGGCTTTGTATCTGGTGTCCCAGGGCCGGTTCGAACGGCCAACCTTCCCCTTAGGAGGGACAATCTAAGCCCAACAGGCAAAGGTAAACTCCAGTATTTGCTGGGCCTTAAGTCCGATTGCGTCCGAGAAGACAGATCCGTATAGTGTTTTTTGCACCCATATTGCACCCACGGGGATCAGGTGAAAGAAAAGCTAACTGGCAAACTACTGTCTTCCCTGGAAGTCACCGGCAAAGAGTACGAGGTCCACGACACCATCGTAATAGGCCTATACGTGCGTGTCACGGCAGCCGGAGCTAAGTCGTACATTGTCAGGTGGGGTCGCGCGCGCAAAAAGGCGTTGGGACGAGTCGGTATCCTTACGCTCGACCAAGCCCGCCAAGAAGCGACTCAATACTTATATGAAGCGCGTAAACACGGTGAACCTCTTGCAGTCACCCACGGCCGAAAAGGTACCGCTCTCCCCTCGCTACGCGAGTTCATTGACGATTCCTATATGCCGTGGTTCAAGACTCACCACAAGGGCCACAAAAAAAACTTGCACACCTTGGACAACAATTTCGACGCGATCATGGCTCAGCGGATCGACGCAATCACCGGTCGCGACCTTGAGCAGATCCGCACCACCTGGATGCAGGCTGGCAACAAACCCTCGACCGTCAACCGCAAGATGGGCTCAATCAGCGGTGTGTTTAGTCGGGCGGTAGAATGGGAGTACATCACCACCCACCCAATGGCAAGACTAAAACCACTAAAGGTCGACTCAATGGGGTTGGTGCGCTACTTGGATGAAGAGGAAAACAAGCGCTTACGCGCAGCTATGGACGCACGCCAAGACCAAATGCGAGCCGAACGTGAAAGCGGGAATAAATCGCGCGCAGATCGGAACCAAGCGCAGAAGCCAAGCTGGCTGGGCCTACACTTCACTGATCACATTAAACCAATGGTGCTCGTCTCGCTGAATTCTGGCATGAGGCGTGGAGAGTTGTTTGACCTAAAATGGTCATCGGTAAACTTCATTACAAAGACCATTACTGTCGCTGGTGACACAACAAAGACCAGCGAAACCCGACACATTCCTATGAATAGAGAAGTTGTATCCGTACTTGAAGAATGGAAAAAGCAATCAGGGACGACCGTCTATGTGTTCACAAACCAAGAAGGCGGCCGCTTTGAAGACGTGAAAAGCGCATGGCTCAAACTACTCGAACGGGCCGAGGTGGTCGGCTTCCGGTGGCACGACATGCGTCACGACTTTGCATCACGACTAGTCATGGCCGGCGTACCGCTCAACACGGTACGGGATCTACTTGGGCACGGGGACATCAAAATGACATTGCGTTACGCGCACCTGGCGCCAGGAACCAAAGCAGCCGCCGTAGAGCTGATCTAGCTTTTCAGTTCTGCCTCAATCATTTTCAGGTAGTCCGTGTACTTGGGTGCCACCGATTTATTTTTCACTCGGAACTCTGCGTAGTCTTCAAGCGATGACATTTGTCGATTGATCTTATCCAAATCAACTTTCAAAAGTCGCGGGTCGTCCTCCTCTGTAAGAACCTGTTCAGAGTCGAGAAAAATATCTGTGTCGCCCGAAAACAAATCAGGTGACCATAAAATTGCACCGACCAAGAAGCGATCTTTTTGGCTCATAGCCTCATCCGCCAAAAAATAAAGTCTCATTTTTCTGAGAACTGGGTCATCAGATACGTGAGCCAGTTGCATAGCTTCGAGCAACGTCCAATCCCCACTCCCCCAAAAACGATCATCTACAGATGAGTCGACGTCCTGAATCTCAAATTTTGCCGCCGCTTCGGCGATCAGATCTTCAAGCACCCGCGTTGACGTCTTCCCCACCGCATTCGCCAGCCCTTCGAGACAGGCCTTTGAGATCGCGCTTACGCGCAAATGGATTGTTTCTACTTTCTTCCTGACTGCCATCGCTGGATTCCAGACGCCTGTGGATTTAAACAAGGTTGCCACATCAGAAGCGGACACACAACGAAAACGTGTTGACACAAATGTGGCACCACACATATTGTGGCACCACAGACACGACATCCCGCTGTGTCACCAAGCAACAAAGGCTGCCCGATGAACCAAAATAGCTCTCTGGACCCGATATCGGTCGGAGTGGATGAAGCCGCACGCTTGATTGGCGTTGCTCGATCAATGTTCTATGAAATGATTGCAAACGGGGAGATTCAGACGTTCAAGCTGGGGAGACGGAGGCTGGTACGGGTGAAAACCCTAGAAGCATTCATCAAACGACAGGCTCAGGAAAACAGCAGATGAGTCTTCGCATAGTGGATTTCACTGGAAACGTGCTTGGCATATTGGTGCTGCCAGGCACTATCCTATTAGCAGATTTGGAAGCCTTACGACGGCTAGGCGCCCACAGAATTGAGGTAGTGCCCATTAAGGCCACTTAAGGACTGTGATTAGAGGTAGGGCTGTGACGGACGTGAATGGCGACCCTGAACTCTAAGGTCGCTGTTGACACAACTAGCTAGAAGACGGTGAGGAACTCAGCTCTTTTTTAATTCTATAAACCGTTGCTTCGCCAACATTTGCAGCCTGGGCAATCTCTTTGATCGTCATGTTTGAGGCCGATTGACCTTTGAGAAGTTTTTCAACCCGCTGCCATTTCTCAGCGTTCTTCTGTTTCCCTACAGCCTTCCAGGAGGGATCAGCCACCCTCTTGTTGGCGATACCCTGCCGAATCCGTTCGACACGCTTTTCTTGATCAAGACGGGCCATCGTCGCCATTAGATCAATGAGCATGTTATTGATTACATGCATGACAGAACCTGCAATGTCGCTACGACCGTTAAGGGTACCGTCCAGATGTTCCCAACTAGTAGGCAAGTCGGCCACTACTAGCCTCAATCCTTTTGAATTGATCGTTCCTTTTAGGGTTTCCCAATCCGTTTGGCTGAGCCGAGAAAGACGATCCACCGATTCAACACACAAAACTTCTCCAGGCTCCGCGCTCGTCAATAGCCGGTGGAGCTCAGGCCGCTGCAATTTTGTGCCTGAGAAATTGTCGGCATAGACTCCGGCGACCTCATAATTTCGGCTGGCTGCAAAAGCCAGTAAAGCAGCACGGGCCCGGTTCGCATCCTGATCTTGTGTTGACGCCCGTAGATAGAGGTGGGCAACGACCATAAGAAAATCTCTCATTAAGACCTATAAACAGATAGGCAAATGATAATCTATCATTTGGAGATATATCAATAGCTTTCTGATAGCCACTCTTGCTGCTCCAGCAATTCTCGTAGCAGTAGACCTATCTGATAGTGGCTTATCGCAAGATCCCAGCTCACATGCATGTCTGAACGATAAAGCCATTGCGATTAAACATTAGAGGGCCGGAGCTGATCGCGCAGATGTACCGAAACGCAACGCCGAAGTGTTATAACGCAGATAACCGCATCACTGACAGTACGGAATGGACAAGTCATAGTCCATAAGGCCCTGGCTCTCCGTCTCAAACTATCTCAGATAACACTAATTAGACTGAGAGCAATTTCACTCTGCGAACCACAAGACTCACTCATTTAGGGTCACGGCAGGACTCGAACGCGATGGAAAGTTAAGGCCAACTCGCTTGGTATCGACGCCCTCAGTGCAAAGACATTGGCAAGAACACTAGGTTTAGTGCGTGAAATCCTTTAACATCAGCGCAACTCCTTTTTCTGCCATGCAGATACAACATAACAAATTTATATAGAGCGCTTTAGCCATGCATCTCATCAAAACTTATGACTCACAAGATGAAGCCAATGAGGCTGTTACCCTATTGAATGGGTTAACACGAGTCGCAAGTGAAAGAGATGACAACACAATAATCTACAATTTATTTGCCGAACCCACTTGGGCAAACCTGCACAAACTAAAAATGTATGATTTACCAGAACTTAAGACTTTGTTATCAACACGTATTTCTTGGGGGACTAGCGAATTAGAACGCCACAAGAAAATCTTACAAGGCCTGGAAAGAGCAGCAAAAAACTTTAACATCCAAATTCCAGGCCATTGGAAATAATTATTGAGCGGACGGAATTCCGACCATGGCAATAATATTTTGTTTGAACTCCTCGTAAGACGCCCCTTTCTTGTGCATAAGGTCTTTCAGCGAGTAGAAAGTATTAGTGGTCGGAGATTCAGTCTTTGCTTTGGCTATATCCAATTTAGCGACATTAACTACTGTCCAGCACTCACGATAACCTTCGTTTTTTGCTTTCTGGTGGCTTTTTTCAGCCTCGCCAATACGGTTATGAATATTAGATATATCTGTTCCACTCTTTACTTCAATAGCAAGAATCTTTCTGACTGCACCATCTGCCATTGTTTCACGAATAACAATATCTGGATCGGATGCAAATTTTACCCACACATCTCGGCCTCCCGAATTTTTGATTTCAATTGCCTCACGGGTGGAGCTGACGATTGCATGACTCAAAATCTCTTGAATAACCGCGAATACGTCTACGATACCTTTTTGGCCAAGCTTATTGTTGACACCTCCCCGCATTTGGGGGCCAACCGTCAATAATGTCAAATCATCTAAAAGCTCAATATTAAGATCTGAAGAACTCAAACCACTCACCAGATGGGATGCTGCACCACATAATGCTTGGCAGAGCTCCTCGATGCTTATTTTAGCTTTACTATTAAGTTTCCCGGCCGTCTCCATTGACTTAAGAGACATAACGCCAAAGCCTGAGCCGTAAAACTCTTTTTGGCTATAACCAAGCAATAGTCGATAATAACCAAGCAGCCGTGGGTTTGCGCGCAGCACGGCAGGCACCGCAAAGACTAACTCCCCCCTAAGCCCCTTCGAAGCAAGCTTCTTGAGATTTTCGTTAGAAACGAATTTAGAAAGCTCCACATCAATATTCGAAACTTCAAGTTGACCTATAGTGTCCAGAAGAGCATTTTGCAACCATAGCTCTCGAAACTCTTTAAGCTTGCTAGCAAAAGATACTTGCAGTTCGGGCAATGGAAAAGAGAGGTCCGTCTTCATGCAGCATTGATCCTAACAATTTTATTGAAAGTACCGCCCAAACGATCCAGCGCAAGATCCACGTATGACGGATTTAATTCTATACCAGCAAAATTTCGATTTTCTTCATTACATACTAAACCAACAGTACCGGAGCCAAAAAAAGGATCTAAAACAAAATCGCCCGGCTCAGTAGAAGCTTTAATACATGGGCGAATTAAATCCAGAGGAAAAGTTGCAAAATGAGCCCCAGCGTATGGTTTTGTATTGACATTCCAAACTGATCGCAAATTTCGTAACCCCCCACCATCGGCAACTTGCTTGACAGCATCAGAGTCGTAATAGTATTTCTCAGACTTACTAAACATAAAAAGAAATTCATGTGATCGAGTAGGGCGATCCTTTACGCTCTCGGGCATTGCATTTGGCTTGTTCCAGATGATGTCCGTCCGGAGGTACCACCCATCATCTTGAAGAGCGAAAGCTAGACGCCAGGGAATGCCCATCAAATCTTTCGGTTTGAGCCCTTCGGGAGTGTCCGGACGAACAGTCATAGCTCTAGCTGGATTCTTTTTATCCGCAGCCCTGTAACCACGATTGCCACTCGTATAACCGTCACCTATATTAACCCAGAGCGTACCATCATCAGTAAGCACTCGTTTAACTTCGGAAAAAACCATCACTAACTTTTGAATGAATTGAGGCATAGCCATTTCTAGGCCTATTTGCTCATCAATTCCATAGTCACGAAGCCCCCAATAAGGAGGTGACGTCACAACACAGCGCACACTTCCGCTCGGCAACCGACGCAGAACAGTAAGCGCATCCCCCTCAAATATTGTAGATGCATCGAGATTAAGAACAGGTTCACGTGTAACTTTTTCAACTATTGGCTGCGTCATATCCACCCCTAATGCGTCTGCGGCGGTGATTTTACTATATCCAGAGAGTTTTTGACAGTATTCCGTTAAGCTCTGAACTATAGTAAATTCCAGAAAACCTGTAGTTCACACGAATGAAAAAAACAAAAGACAGCCTGCTTATCAGTCAAAACTCACGAAGCTAGACATCCAAAGATGTTTAGTTAAACAATAACAGCTTTAAAATTCCCACTAAATTAAATATCCCCACTCACGAAATATGCTCTTTCTGGAAAATCCAAATATGACATCACTTTTCTGTTTAGCTTCTTGATATCAGGCATCCCGCCCTGGAGTGCTTCGAAAGCAGCATCGTACAAAACATCCTTAAATGACCGCCAGTCATGAGGATCTTTAAGCATGGCCTGACCATATTTTTCAACCATCAAATACTCATACTTAACATAAAAATACTTATTATAGGTCTTACTCTTCTCTACACGAGAGAGGGCCATATACCCTATATACATAATCAGCCTAAGCTTTTTAAGGTTTTTGGAGCGCTTCGAATCAACAGAAATAAACCTTGAAATACTATCCATGTAAGCTAGATACTTAGACTCCCTGCATTCAGGGGCAAACGAACAAGACTGGCTAGACAGATCAGACCATTGTTCCAACAAGCTTGTATAACTACTATGAAGGAGATCATCAAACTCAAGGCTATCATCAAGCATCAGGATTTTCAAAGCGACCTGAACTTTCTTTGACTTCCTAACTGGAGTACACTGAATATACTCAGAGATAATATCCCCCAAATATTCTTCTATTTTTATTAAAATATCATTATTACTTGTCACATCACCCACACACCACTTACTTAACAACTTCTCGTTCTCTATCAGCAAACCACCAGCAATATATGCATTGCGAAATTTATAATTTTGGTAAGCTCCTCCATAAAAAAGATTCAGATGATGAAACAGACCAATGAAGCCCTGGCCCTTAACAGGTGCAATATGACAAAGATGCACCTTGCCAGCAGGACGATTTCTCACAAGATCCATAGTTTTAATAAAAGACTCTAAAGTATGACCTTGCAGGATTTGGACTGTGCCAGCATTCCTACATTGCCGAACCAAATAAAGCATCTCATCATTTTGGCGTAAATTTGATCTTTTCTGATCTAGCCTTGTCAGACGAGACTTTTTCTTCCGATTATCAATCTTCCTACACTTTGCACTGCAATACTTCTGCACTGCCCACTGCTTAGAATTCTTTTCAATTACGCTTTCACATACTGCACATATTTTTTTCATGACTACTTCTCTGAAGTCGTAGTCATTATTTACAGTTTTAAATTCTAAGCCGTCCCCATAACCTGACTAGTGAGCGACCGAGTAAAACAGTCTCTCTTCAGCCCTTCAATAATGCAAAAAAAATGGGCTAACATTGCTGTGAGCCCAATATTGTCTGTGGCGATGAATGCGTCGAACAGCGGAGTTTCGCACGCCACCTTCGAGCTTTAGCTTAAAGCTACTTTGACTGATTCTTCTTTTGCCTCACATCTATAGCCTTCCCAATTATTGCCGAAAACGCAATTGCATTCTCAATGGCCTGCTCACCGACAACACATTCCAAAAAACACTGCCCTAGTACATCGCTTGCAAAATTGCTTCTAATTACAATATCCGTTAGCTCGGCTACACTACGATTGGTAGGCGGGGGCAAAACACCAGATGAGCTAATTGAGGGATCGACTTCATCTGCGCTTGTAAGCTTCCTGGGTTCCTGGACTCCTACAGCACTTTTAACACTAGACGACACCGCTGGAGGAAATAAAGGAAGACTATCTCCTGTAGATAGCACCTGCTTTTCAATATTACTGGAGTAGGCATCTACGTTCGTCAACGCCATTTTTTTCTTATGTTGGCTTTCAAAGCCAGCATTGCTAGTCCGGTGCTTACAAAGAATAGTCTGACCAAAAGGCATTCTGAACCACTCCCAAGTGAACGGTCCAGAACTCCAGCTTTTACTAATCGGATCGATAGTTCCGAAACCGTTTAGAAAGTAGCCGTCTTCGTTAAGCTGGAGTGCGTTACTTTGATTTGACGGTGGTTGCCAAGTCATTAGATCCGGGTAGCGGAATCCATCGCTATTTCTTCCTTCAGCGATACGAGCTATTCTAATCGCCTGATAGCGGATGTACTCTTCATCCTGAACTGCCCATGACGGGGGAGTCATAGAAATCCCCCCCAAAAGAGCACCAACCATAGTACCAATGGTATCAGTATCACTGCCGAGCGCATTTACGGCGATCTGTATAGTAGTGTCAATCTGCTGATCTTGTGCGATCCAGGCAAGATAAGCTGCTGCTAATGCAGTATTTGTTCCTGTCCCCACACGAGTGGTGAAACACTCCAAAACCTCAAGAGCTTTTAAGTAGCTATTTTCTATATCAACAGGAAAATCTCCAAGAAATGAGACGTACTGCCTCATTTCATCAGCCACTTCATTTACTGCCGAATGTAGATCAACACCACTAGCTTGTTCCCAAGCGCCTAGCCAAAACTTGCCTAGTTGGAAGTCAGCTTTAACAGCCTGGAGGATCTCATCAAAGCCTGCGATAAACCCCAACCATTCCGATGGTCCAGGGACATCACCTGTATCTAAAACATATGCTAAGCAGTCAGCATGAAACACTGCTCCGCACACACCTCGCATGTGGCCGTGGGTGACTAAAGAGTCTTTCAAAACATCAGTTAAATATTCTCTTTTTGATCCTCGAGGCCGCCTCCAAACATGCGGCTGAACTCTCATTGCAGCGCCATTCCCGCCACCCTGAAAATAAGTCTGATCACCCTGAGAGTAAAAATTAGAGAACCAATTAACATCTCGCTTAGCAATATTGGAAGCAGCAACTTTAGTGCCACGCCCTCCACCAAGAGCGTAAGAAGCCCATGTGGAAAGCTCTACCTTAGCAAAGGCTTCTACATCGAAAAAACCATCACCTTGAATACTTCTGCAAACTGCCAAGCGGAGCTGCGTGTCATCAGAATAGGTTCCTGCTGGTAGTTCTACTGTCACACCAGCAATTCCGCCCACTTTGCGTTTCCACGCGACTGTCCGTAGTACCTTACCTTTGCCAGTACGGCGCATCACACCTTTCTTATCAACAAGCTCAGTGATCCAACCCAGCGCATCTGCTGCTGCCGCCCAAAGAGCTGAATTGATAATCGAGTTTTCTAAGTTCGGTCTCACGTTTTCCTCGACTATCAGTTGGGCTGACCAAGAAACTTGGATTCGTTAATGATAACAGAAACGCCAGAAATTTTGTAATATGTAAGCCAGCCTTCCACCAAATCAGAATGATCATCGCTGGTGACATATATACTTTGCAGATAAGAAAGTTCTAACGGGTTCGGGTATAGAACTTCCGCCTGTTCACAAGTTGGAAGACTGGCAGGGCGGCTCAACCTATTAACAGTCCAACCCGGCTTTCGCTCAGTACTGTTAGAAAACAAAGCATCGAGCCCTTCGGCTCCCTTTGCCCTATGGGTTTTTGGATAGACGTTGTTAGTGGTACTAAAATAAACACCTTCCTGGCTTAGTATTGAAGCTTTAAAAGCCAGTATTACCCACCATCTGTCGCCAGATGTATGCCATCGTTGCGACGCAAACTTAAAATAACTACGATTTATTTCTGATATGGAAAGATTTATGTAATCCAACCAATCTTCTTTCTTATCAAAATGACTAGCCGCTTCTTGTCTCGTGGCAGACGTCGGCGCAGCCACATGTGCCAAGTGGTCCTCTTCTGGCAATGCGCGGCGTGATAGAACACTTCCTAATGTAAGAATCCCGACTAACCCGTGATTACTCGTAAAGTGCAAGAGCTCAGTAATTCCCCTACGATCCGCGACGTCTTTTACAGCAATAGTTGTAGTCATAGCTCAATCTCTGTAAATGTGTCAGCCTTGAAAAAACTAATCAAATCAGATTCTTCACCTGGCTTATAGCCGACCAATACAGATTTTTTTGCTCGTCCTAACGCCATTCCTAATAGTCGGCGCAGGCGTAACAATTCATCATCATCTTGCTCAATGCCGTGAGGCGTATTTTTACCACTTAACCCTATAACTATAACATGATCAAATTCCAAGCCTTTTGCTGAGTGCATGGTGCAAAGGGCAATATTCCCCCCCCACTAGGCCAATTTCGACGGCGCGTTAAGTCAAAATACTTTAAACCAGCAGCATCGAGTCCTTTTTTTGTGTCGTCAAACCAGCCTTTCCCCCGCGGCTTTAGAAATGCCACTGTTTCTTTTTCTAAATCTACGTGTTCCTCTATCCAATCTATAGCGTACTGAAGTTGCTGATTGTATTTCCCCTTAATAACCACAGGCAGATTTCCATCCCTAACGGCCGCATTAAGGTCAGGCAATGTACCGTCATCATCTACTTGCAGGCCTTCGAGAATCCCCCTAGCAAACTCCGCGATTTGCTTACTATTTCTGTGATTGACCTTCAAACGATGATAAACACATGTTTGCATGTCAAGCCCTGTCTCGGCCCAAGTAAATCCTCTCGGGTAAAGTCTTTGAGCCGTATCAATAACAAGGGTAAAACAATGCGGAGATGCCAGATGATGCTTTAGTGCTCTTATCTGGTTTGCCGAGAAATCTTGCGCCTCATCAATGATGATAACATCGTATTCCAAGCTGTTTAGTTTCAGCATTTTATCGCAAAGAGAGCTCCAGTCTTGATACCCGCCCCCTTTAAAACTAGACAGGGCATCTTCGTACTTAGCTATCGCAACCAGAAACTCAGGACGCATGGTACGAGGAACTGCTGGACTCGCCCCCCTCCCGGTTCTCTCCAAAGCTATATAATCTTGCCTGCTCTCTTTCTCAAATCTTCCTACTATATACTCCATCTCCGACACAGCAAAATCAGAGGGAAGTCGAATATGAGAACTTGCGCGGCGCAACATGGCCTCTCTAGTAACATCATCGATGATTGGCGGATCATTTAAAGCGTTACTAGCCCAGGCAGCAAATGTTGAAACATCATATGTGACATTCGGCATGGCACCTAGCTGAACACTTGCCAAATGCTCGACGTAGCCCGCCAAAGTCCTATTAAATGTAATCACTAGAACCTTAACCGGCTTTTCCACAGCTAATCGCCTACGCCTTGCGATAAAAGTGTGTGCCAGCGATTCAAGCCTTAGAAGCGCCGTAGTAGTTTTTCCGCTACCTGCGGCCCCTCTGATGACCTCAATCCCCATCTTCGTTCCGCTGATGATCGGCAGCTGCTCAGCTGTAGCTTTATGAGGTTGCAGTATTAACATTTTTTCTGTCCCTGAAGCCCTTCTGCGCCATCGCATGGGTGAGGCAACGCTACCACGTCCCAAAGGGTAGATCACCTATCAGCTTGGCGTCCGCAATTGGGCGGCCCGAGACTTCGATACTCCGCAGCGTGAGAGCATGAGAGACAAAAAACTAAAGATCAACGAATAGAGCTGCAAGCTCGGTTTTGAGGGCGTCAGCGAGTGTTTTGATTGCATCCAGGCTTGGATTTGCACCACCTGTCTCGATTCTCGACATGTAGGTGCGAGCAAAGCCGCACTTGTCCGCGAAGGCTTCCTGGGTCATGCCGGTGGCAAGACGAAGCTCACGGATACGGTGACCAAAGCGATGACGTAGGGAAGAAGGCATTCCCAGATGATGTGGTGATGTGATCTAATCGTGAACACACTAATCGTGACATTGGTTGTTTTATGATCAACTTTCTCACAAAAACCTCGGCCTCTCGCGTTTTTGGCCTTAGCCAGGTACCTAAGCTCTCCGACTACGATAGTGGCGTTATCGCCAAAACCGACGGTGTCGGGATCTTAGAGGCAATTAGACATCACATCTGATTGGTGTTCATGCAACGTTACTGCTACATAAAACTCAATCTTAATGCTGATAAGGAAGTTAGATATGGTCAGGGTTGTTGTGACTCTCTATTTCGCACTGCTATGCACATTGTCTCATGCCGCTTTGCCACCTGCCCCCTTGACTATTTCGGCGGCTCAGGAGGTGGCAAACGAATTCAAGGACCACTATGAGGATGACTTTAATTACGATATGTCCAGAGTTTCGAAGTCCGTATTCCCGACACCAGAGCAGTCATATGTATATGCAAAGTACATGAATAAAGCGTTCGCAAAAGCCGGTTATAGCTTGGACGAGACTTTATATGATTTCTTCAAGATTGGTGGTGCAGCTGGAGGGGTCGCAGGCCATCCTAATATTTTATTTGCTCAAAAACTAAATCTCACTGTATATGCTGCTGCCTTGAAGAATGCTGATATCGCTAACGCGTTTATCAAGGCTAATGCTGTTTCTGAAAGAACAATACTGTATGCAAAAGATGTTGCGATAGATTTTCCAATTACAAATGTTGATTATGTGGTTGACGCAACTCCAGGATATTTGATACCGGACAGCGAAGGGTACAGCCGAGAAAACGGGAGATTCATAGGTCAAATAAAAATTGGGGCTGGCCCTTGGAAAGGCTGGTTGTACTTCGAGTCTGAAACACGTCGGGGTGAACAGTACGGTATCGGAGTTGCAGATATTGCAGGTCTTGACGATGATGAAGCAGAGGTATTCAAAGCGCTAAATGGGAAAAGGGTAAAAGTAGAGGGTACTTACTTTATGGCTAAAGGACAAACGGTGGGAGACCCTAACACCAGAAATTTAGCAATCGACCCGTTACTTTTCGATATGAGTCACAAGTTGATCTTTAAAGTCCTATAACATCCTTGGCTCGCAAAAAGGAATTTCTGTGAATACTCTCAAATATCTAGCCATTGCGGCAATTTCTAGCGTTTCAACTTTCGCATTTTCCCAGCAGTTCACCTACTTCTCATACCAAGAAGACGGGTATGCTGGAAGAATGCTCGTTGCGAATGAACTAGCGTACGGCAGCCCTGTGCAACCTATTGCCGTACATATCCAGACTGTAGATACGAGCACCCACCACGAATGTGATGTTTGGGCTATGGAGAGCACAGTTTCCAGGATCAAGTCGGATGGAGAGATATCTACATCGATGCGGGTGGTAGATGAGAATAAAAAACCCACCGGTGAAACTTTTGATGTTGTGCTAGGGAGATCAGGAGTTGTAATTACGTCGTCCACGCCAAGTCAGTATTGCGGTGTCTCAGCTATGTTCTCGGGTCATTGGGTGCGTAGTCAAGAGGAAGTGGGTGGCGAAAATGAACAGGGAGGTGAGCAAGATGCGTTGTGAGTGTTTGCGCTTGCTAATATAGATATCCAATCTCTACGGCTTAGCTAATTAAAAAAGGCCCCGTTTTGGATTATTCAGCGGGGCTTTTATTTCTGTATTAGCATAGCGGCTAATTTGACTATCGACTCTCCTCTTCACCTTTCATTGCGTCTGTCGAGTGATCTCCTTTTCCTGTTGCAGCTGAGCGAGCAGATCTGTTCAAGTTTTGAAATTCATAAGCCTTCTCGGCAGTATCAATTTTTTCAATCTTTTGAGCGAGAGCTGACGCTTTTTGCTCATCACAATAAAGTAGCGCTCCTAGGAGATTGTAGCTTTGTTCGCTTTCCATCTCAGAAGAACTGGCCATAGTCAAAAAGTCGACCACTTTGGATGGCGAGCTTGCAAAGATCCTAGATTTGTCCTCGACAAAAGTCATCATCACTTTGTCCCAGGTCGCAAATATGTAACCTTCCTTCAAGCTGGTTTTAAGAAAAGTACAAACAGAAGCGTCGTGATCAATAATTATCGATGGCCTTCCAGGCTTTCCGCCAGCAATCTCTTGACGAATTTCAGGGTCCCATCTGCCAGTGGAGATTATTTCAATGCCGAAGTCTTCGAGCATGGACTCGATAGTGTTCTCTATTTTGCGAGGCGTAGAGTTTCCAGCAATACCAAAATGTGCTAAAAAATCTTTGAGCGTATATCCCTCTTCTAGCTCGCCTTTTTCACGAAGATGACTATAGTGACTTAGATACGAGTTGCTAGAAGATTTAAGAGCAATTCGGTTGTCTTCATTTAAAGCGCTGTACGTCTGCAAGAACTCAAGTGCTTCCTTGCCATGAAATACCATTTCGTTCACATAGCACTGGGGAACTGCTATCTGAACACGATGGCTATTACACAGCTGATGTAAAGCAGCAGCGGATATACTATATCTCGACCTTACCGAACCAAAGCACAGGCCAAAAAGCAATGGCATCGCAACACTTGAGTCAAGTAGCATGCGAACGTCGGTGGTACGTCCTAATGCTCTATATATATCGAAAGTGTTTGTGGTAAAGATGTGTTCGATAGTTTTCCCGTATTGACTAACCCTTGCGACAGACAGTTTGGAAAGGTCTTCGTAGAGGGATTGTTTTCGGCGATTCAGATTATGCGCAGCTAGGAATTCTAAGAGGCTAGCCTCCTGTATCCCATCACCATTAAGTACCCCCTCGCGCGCAGACACTTCAAGTGCTAATTCTATGAGTTTTCGAGCATCATCAGTAGAGAGAGAGTACTTAGCTTTGATTTGGTCGATATCATGGCTAATAGACTGCAAGTAATCTTCTTCTGCGGCCTCCATTGATTTGCGAGTCGGTTCTGACAAGTGGAGTCGAGAGGCACCAGTTAATATATCACCTCTAGATGCAAGCCGTGATGTCGCACTTCTAATGTCATGCTCAATATCTACCCCAGGCATACCGCTGGAGATCGAAGAGACCAGCTGCGCTATCGTAATATCTGGATTTTTGAGCAGATGTGCACGAATGTTGCTTTCGATAACGTCCTGGCGGAGATCCTTAGCCTCGTTTGAAAAGAGCAGCAGGTTACTTAACGCAATCTCTTTGGAAGTAGCCGCAATCTTTCCCTGCACTAGATAACCTAGCCTTTCATAAGCCGCCTTCATCACGCCAGGACTTGAAAGCGCTGTTGAAATCCTGTTCAGGTCAATGACAGTTAGCTCGACCTCGCCTTTTTGCCGATAATTATTTTTTTTGAATGCGTTAAGATCAGTGTCTCGAATCGGTCTATTTGTTACATATATCAAATGTCGTTTGCTTGCTGCTCTAGTTACATCGGCTTCATCATTGATTTTATTTTCCCAATCTTTGCGAACACTTAACTGAATTCGGAGATCAGTACGCGAGCAGATAACGTCTCTACCGCCATCACCTGTTCCATCAATAACGCTCAGCTCTTTGTAACCCTCACTTTCTAAGAAGAGCAGCGACACATCGTAGAATTTTTTCTCTTCCACATCCTGAATAGCTCTTCTCAACCCAGAAAAGTACATAAGCGAAGCTCCATGTATAAAACGAATGAGGCCAACAGGCTGACTGTGCAATGTCAAACGTGAAGCCGTAGCGCTGTGTGCATTGCATCGATCTTGCCACATGATCAGGTGCTCCGATACGTAGCTCAATATGCACGTTGAAGTGTTCTATGCGGGTATGCCTATCCAGATACAGGCTTATTTTGCCTTTCTCGCGCTTTTCGCTTGATAAGTAACACCCAAAGTGAAACAGTATTAGTAGAACGCCCTAACTGATACAGGCGCCCATCATGTTCATCCGCGCATATCTCCGAGCATCCACCGAAGAGCAAGACGCCGGCCGCGCCCGCGCCTCGCTCGAGCAGTTCGCCAGCGACTATAACAAGGTCATTGCGAGCGTGTACCTGGAGAATGCCAGTGGCGCCACCGCCGACCGGCCGGAGCTGCTGCGCCTGCTCAAGGATGCCCGCAAGGGTGACGTGTTGCTGGTGGAGTCGATAGACCGCCTCTCCCGCCTCCCGGTTGAGGACTGGCAGAAGCTCAAGGCAGCGATCGACTCCAAAGGCCTGCGCATCGTCGCGCTCGACCTGCCGACCAGCCACCAGGGAATGCAGGACACCAAGGGCGACGAGTTCACCGGTCGGATGCTGGGCGCGATCAACTCGATGCTGGTGGAAATGATGGCAGCGATCGCGCGCAAGGATTACGAGCAGCGCCGCGAACGTCAGGCCCAAGGTATCGAAAAAGCTAAAGCCGCCGGCAAGTATCAAGGCCGACCAGTAGACGAGGACCTGCATAAACGAGTTACGGAGCTGCTCCGCGCCGGCCTCGGAATTCGCGCAACGGCGCGGCACGCAAGCTGTTCAACCACTACCGTTCTAAGGATTCGAGATTCAATCACCTGAAATTTTTGGTATATCTGGCTTTTTCTTTTCGTCGATCATCTCGTTATACCTTCCCACTTGAAGCTGCATAAGCTGATTGGGCAGAGTTAAAGAGATGATGAATGCCAGAGTCGCAAGTGTCAGATAGAGCCTTTCCACCCAAAGAAGTACGTCAGCCGAACCTTTACTTTTATCTAGAAGATTCGCGACAAAAACAAGCCCAAGAACCCCAAGATAGAGCATAAACAGCCATTTGTAACGAATGATTCGGTTTACGAAGGTGGTCTTCTTTGCTGCTGCTTCCCGCCAAATCTTGGCGGTTGGCTTAGGCTCAATCAGCAGCGTAAGGACGGTCATTAGGAAACCGGCCAAGATTGAGAAGACGTCAGTAATCATCGACCTGGCGTCGTTATTCTCATGCACCAAAGGCTGCCCATGCCATCCGCACCAACCGCTGACGAATGCAGCACCCAAAAAGAATACAAGTCGACGCCAGTCAATTTTCATCATTGCTCCAGCAGCTTTTGATTCTTGAGTTGCCCGCAGTACCTAACCATTGCATCCCAAACTTCTACGTGATTCACCGATGTCCCGTTCTTCTCGACGTTGATAGAAGAGTGAAGCTTCACATCCTCACTGGTGATTGGCGTTCCATCGCGCGTGAGAATCGTGAAGCTATCTACGGGTGAGTCGTCGTCAGAAAGAATCTCATTCGCCAAGTCAGTGATCGTGCTCTGAGATTCGACCGTGGCGCGAGAATTTCCATCAAGCCCGATTTCAAGCGCCACGATCATGTCTTGGAGAGACTTCTCCTGAGAGCGATTGGGGTCTTTACCGATCAGTGCCATGACCTCTTCGCCCACGGAAGACAGTACACCACCAAACCATCCCCCATCTTCCTTCGGCAGACTCAACTTATAGGCATTCACATTGAGCCGGATAGATTTCGCTCCCTGTGCATTGAGCAGCGCTACCCTGTCAATGTTGCTTGAGGCGTGAAATTTTATAGGGTCGAGCTGATACCTCTGGGACTTCATGAGCTGGAAAAAATAACTCGCACACTTCTGATGCGTCAGCCCATGCCCACAGAACAAAACATTGTGTGCGTTGACGAGCACGTAACATTCCCCGGCTTTGATCTCCTTCCCTGCGGGTGCACCCAATACCCCCTCATCGTCGAGCTTGCCAACGGCCTTGGGGGTTAGCGTCGAGCTGTGGCTGCCAGGTGAGTACCTTGCGAGATGGTAAAGCCTTCCCAAAGGGGAGTCGCGAAAGCGTTGTATCCGTACAACATCCTCAAACATCGAGATTTCAGTCTGGCCGATATTGAGCTTATCGGAGATGTCGATAAGTGCTGCACTGCAATCCACCAAGCCCCCTTTCGGGTTGATAACTCGAAAGCAGTAGATACGCTTTAGAACTCTACTCATAGGACATTCCTGCATACGAATGGGGAAAGATGCAGGAGGGGAAACCTCAGAGGGCGACCCAGAAGAAATTAGGGCCTGAAAAGCGAGGGGTTCACATCCTATTGCACCCACTACGCACCCACGGCTTAAATCGACGTGAGGCTTAAAACGTTGAAACCCTAGAAAAATATGGTGTCCCAGGGCCGGTTCGAACGGCCAACCTTCCCCTTAGGAGGGGGATGCTCTATCCAATTGAGCTACTGGGACAAATGACAGCCGTCGAGCCATGGGCATGGCGACGGACGGCGTGCATGTTAACGGTCAGGGTGGGTTTTGTCATGTCGTCCGTGGGCTTTTTGAGTGTAGGCCTATACCTCTGTGAATGATCCCGGTTTGGCCCTGCAAATACGGGCTCCCAAGGCCATCGTGCAAATTGCACTCCCCCAAAACGCCATCATTGCAAATTGCAACCTTTCCACCTTTTGAAGTAGACTCAACCTGTTGATTTTATTGAATTATTAGATTGGCACGACACCTGCAATACTTCTCCTACAAACCCAATAAGCCACGGCGTTGAGCGGAGAACATAATCATGAACAGTGCCCTTCTGTTAGCCCTTAACACCGTAGCCCTGGCTGCATTGGTCACGTTTCACTTCCAGTCGACAGGCGCCAACGACCCGGCGCAGATCAGCCAGGCCGTGCCGCACCACCTGCAACAACGTCCGCAACTGGCGGTCATGACGCCTAACGCGCAGTCGCCAGTCCGTCTGGCCCAGGGCACCCAATCTGCACCTGCGTCTGAACACTGGGTTTTCTGAGGAAGTCGTTGATGAACAAATTCGCCTGGCTGTTTCTCTGCCTGACTGCATTGGCCGTCGTTGTTGGCATGGGCACCGAGTCTGCAGACAGCCAAACTACCGCATTCATCGCCAGCGGCGTGTTTGCCAGTCTTCTGGTGCTGACCTTGATTCTAGGTCGTCGCATCAAATTCGATCCCGTCCTGCGCTAACCCCACCCCCCTCGCCTACCTTATGTCGCCTCACCCTCGCTAATCGGCAAATTGCCACTAGTCTTAAAGCTAAGGGCAAAAGGCCACTTTGCGATAGGATGTGCGGCCTCAAACCCTGTGGTGGCCTGACTTGCGGGAAGTTCCCTCGCGGATTTACGCGAAGAAAAATTTTCCAACCAGTCCGCAAAAATGCAAATGAGTGCTGGCATAAAGCCTTTAGGCAGTTCAATATTTGTCACAGAATTGACGCCAAGGAAATGGCAAATCTGAGGCATGATGCGACCTCTTTGCAATTCAGGTTGAACTTTGGTCGTGAGCCTTGTCTTAACACTCATCTTGCGGCCAATTCCAAAAACCGCTCCCCTGAACTAACCGGTTAAATATATGCGCCCATTGAAACAGGCAATTTATTCCAGCCGTACGGCTGACAAGTTCGTCGTACGTCTGCCAGACGGAATGCGGGAACGCATTGCCGAGGTGGCTCGCAATCATCACCGCAGCATGAACTCCGAAATCATCGCGCGCCTGGAACAAAGCCTCATTCAGGAAGGTGCGCTGGGCGACGAGTTGAGCATGCGCCTGGACAGCCCCGAGCTGTCGCTGCACGAACGCGAACTGCTGCAGCGCTTTCGTCAGCTCTCCCACCGCCAGCAAAATGCTCTCGTCTCGCTTATCGCGCATGACGTTGAGGCGGCCGCAGAAGCCAATTGATTTGCAGCTGAAAGCCGAAGCCAGCCATGTGCTGGCTTTTTTTTGCCTGGGATTTGAGGGGGGGGGGTCGCGAAAGCGCCGGAGAGAACGAACGGGCTACTGGGCCTTGTGCGTTATCGTTGAGGACTTTTCGCTGGCAAGCCAGCTCCTACAGGGGAGCTGGCGCCAAGAGGGATTAGAGCAGGAAGATGGTTGCGAGGCCCAGGAAGATGAAGAAGCCACCACTGTCGGTCATAGCCGTGATCATCACGCTGGCGCCCATGGCAGGGTCACGACCAAGGCGGGCCAAGGTCATGGGGATCAACACCCCCATCAGGGCAGCGAGCAGCAAGTTGAGCGTCATGGCGGCGGTCATCACCACACCCAGCGACCAACTGCCATACAGCAGGTAGGCCACCACGCCGATCACTCCACCCCACACGAGGCCGTTTATCAGGCCTACCGCAAGCTCTTTGCGCAACAGACGCGATGAGTTGGCCGTACTGACCTGATCCAGCGCCATCGCCCGTACGATCATCGTAATGGTCTGGTTACCCGAGTTGCCACCGATCCCCGCCACGATCGGCATCAGCGCCGCCAGCGCCACCAGCTTCTCGATGGAACCCTCGAACAGCCCGATCACACGCGAGGCAATAAAGGCGGTGATCAAGTTAACGGCCAGCCAGGCCCAGCGGTTATGCAACGAACGCCAGACCGAGGCAAAAATATCTTCCTCTTCACGCAGACCCGCCATGTTGAGGACTTCGGTTTCGCTTTCTTCACGAATCAAGTCGACGATTTCATCGATGGTCAGACGCCCGATCAGCTTGCCGTTCTTGTCGACCACCGGCGCCGAGATAAGGTCATAACGCTCGAACGCCTGGGCCGCATCATAAGCATCCTCATCGGGATGAAAACTCACGGTGTCGCTGGCCATCAAGTCCGCAACTTTCTTTTCCGGATCATTCACCAGCAGGCGCTTGATCGGCAGCACACCCTTGAGAATGCCTTCGTAATCAACCACGAACAATTTGTCGGTGTGACCTGGCAACTCTTTGAGTCGGCGCAGATAACGCAGGACCACTTCCAGGCTGACGTCTTCGCGGATGGTGACCATCTCGAAGTCCATCAGCGCACCGACCTGATCCTCATCGTAGGACAGCGCGGAGCGCACGCGCTCACGCTGCTGAGTATCCAGCGCTTCCATGAGCTCATGGACAACATCACGGGGCAGCTCGGGAGCCAGGTCAGCCAGTTCGTCGGCGTCCATCTCCTTGGCCGCAGCCAGGAGCTCGTGATCGTCCATGTCGGCGATCAGGGTTTCACGGACCGAGTCGGAAACTTCTAGCAGGATGTCGCCGTCGCGGTCGGCCTTGACCAACTGCCAGAGGGTCAGTCGATCATCCAGCGGCAAGGCTTCGAGAATGTAGGCGACGTCGGCGGAGTGCAGGTCGTCGAGCTTGCGTTGCAGCTCGACGAGGTTTTGCCGGTGAACCAGGTTTTCGACCAGGTTGTTATTCGGGCCGTCCTGGCGATGCGTCAGGTCTTCGACCACGCGCTGGCGCTGCAGCAGCTCGATGACTTGAGCGAGGCGATCCTGCAGGCTTTCTTGTGTTTTCTTTACTTCTACTTCGGTCATAGGCGAACTCCACTCCCAGCAGCGGGGCACGCCGGAAGGATCAATCAGTCAATTCATGATTGGTAAAACGGGATACTGAGTAACTACTGGGTAAGTCCATGGAGGTATTCCACAAGCCCCGGCGGGGCTGACGGGCGCAATGATACACCGCCCGGCCACTTTAAACGTTAAAAAACTGGAAAGAACAAGCGCTTGCGAGCCAAAGCTAAGCATTGGCTGCATCTAAGAACTGCGACGACGCAGCGGGAAAGGAAAACACATGCAGGCAGGAGAAAAAGATGAAGTCCTACACAAACCCCAGACGGCAAAAAGCCCGCACTAGGCGGGCTTTTTGTTTGTATGGTGCACTCGACAGGATTCGAACCTGTGACCGCTCGGTTCGTAGCCGAGTACTCTATCCAGCTGAGCTACGAGTGCAGATTGTGTTTTTAGACCAGATCACAACTGGTTGTAACCGAATCACCTGCATTGCTGCAACTGACTCTTAAATGGTGCACTCGACAGGATTCGAACCTGTGACCGCTCGGTTCGTAGCCGAGTACTCTATCCAGCTGAGCTACGAGTGCATTTGTTGCCGCGCATTATAGGCCGTTCAATCTCTATGTAAAGCTATTTTTTCGAGTAATTTCAACAACTTACCGAAAAAACCAGATTGCAACGTACTAAGCAAATAATGGCGGAGAACGGGGGATTCGAACCCCCGACACCCTTTTGAGGTGTACTCCCTTAGCAGGGGAGCGCCTTCGGCCACTCGGCCAGCTCTCCGCAACACGGGGCGTATATTAACCACGTTCATCCCCGTTTGCAAACATAAAAAACGATAAAAATTAAAGGCTTGGTTCTTCGTCCTTCTCTTTCTTGATCCGCAGGTAGATTTCCTCGCGGTGCACCGCTACCTCTTTCGGAGCGTTAACCCCGATACGCACTTGATTGCCTTTGACGCCGAGCACGGTCACGGTGATTTCGCCATCACCGATAATCAGGCTTTCTGCGCAACGACGAGTCAGAATCAGCATACCTTTCTCCTCACGCATTTCAGTTCAGGAACAACAGTCTGCAAAAAAAAGGCCTTCGACCTACAACCAAAAGGTCATAGTCCTACTGCCTAAGTATTGTCGAGCGCACGCAAAAGAACATGCGCCCTACAAAAAAAGGAAAGGCGCGGTAAACCGCGCCTTCCTGGCACTGCATCACTCGCCCTGTCGGGCCGGAGCGTCCAACTCAAAAGCGGTATGCAACGCGCGCACGGCCAGTTCCAGGTACTTCTCTTCGATCACCACCGAGACTTTGATTTCCGACGTGGAGATCATCTGGATGTTGATGCTTTCCTTGGCCAGGGCTTCGAACATGCGGCTGGCAACGCCGGCATGGGAACGCATGCCCACCCCCACGATCGACACCTTGGCAATCTTGGTATCGCCGACCACTTCACGGGCGCCGATTTCCTTCGCGGTGTTCTGCAGGATTCGCTCCGCCGCATCGTACTCGTTACGGTGCACCGTAAAGGTGAAATCGGTGGTGTTATCGTGCGAAACGTTCTGCACGATCATGTCGACTTCGATGTTCGCGCCGCTGATAGGGCCCAGGATCTTGAAGGCCACGCCCGGGGTGTCTGGCACGCCACGGATAGTCAGCTTGGCTTCATCACGGTTGAATGCGATACCGGAAATGATCGGCTGTTCCATGGATTCCTCTTCATCAATAGTAATGAGGGTGCCCGGACCCTCTTTGAAGCTGTGCAGTACGCGCAGCGGAACGTTGTACTTGCCGGCGAACTCCACCGCACGGATCTGCAACACCTTGGAACCGAGGCTGGCCATTTCCAGCATCTCTTCGAAGGTGATCTTGTCCAGGCGCTGGGCCACGGACACCACACGCGGGTCGGTGGTGTAGACGCCATCCACATCGGTGTAGATCTGGCATTCATCGGCCTTGAGGGCCGCGGCCAGCGCCACGCCGGTGGTGTCCGAACCACCACGCCCGAGGGTGGTGATGTTGCCCTGCTCGTCCACACCCTGGAAGCCTGCTACAACTACCACGCGCCCGGCTTTCAGATCCGTACGAATTTTCTGATCGTCAATCTGCAGGATCCGCGCCTTGGTATGCGCGCTGTCGGTGAGGATGCGCACCTGGCTGCCAGTGTAGGACACCGCCGGCACACCGCGTTTATTCAACGCCATGGCCAGCAAGGCGATGGTCACCTGCTCGCCGGTGGACACGATCACATCCAGCTCACGCGGCAGCGGCTGTTGATCACCACTGATTGCCTTGGCCAGATCGATCAGGCGATTGGTCTCGCCGCTCATGGCCGACAGCACCACCACCAGGTCGTCGCCGGCATCGCGGAACTTCTTAACCTTGTCGGCCACCTGCTCGATTCTTTCGACAGAGCCGACCGAGGTGCCTCCAAATTTCTGTACGATCAAAGCCATTTCTAAGCCGCCTCAGCCCGTAAAGGGGCGCCTAATATCCAATCAACCAGCACCGAGTAGCCCGTGACTAGACCACGGGCCGGTTAACGGTGCCTTAAATACCTGCCTCGACAAACGGCACGGTCAGGGCCAGGGCCGCGTCCAGGGCGCCAGCGTCTACACCACCGCCTTGCGCCATGTCCGGACGACCACCGCCCTTCCCGCCCACTGCCGCGGCGGCTTGCTTCATCAAATCACCGGCTTTGAGTTGGCCAGTCAGGTCCTTGGTTACACCAGCAACCAGAACGACCTTATCCTCATGGACACCGCCGAGCAGGATCACTGCGCGGCCGAGCTTGTTCTTCAACTGATCGACCAGGGCCAACAGCGCCTTGCCGTCCTGGCCATCCAGGCGTGCAGCCAGGACTTTCACGTCCTTGACGTCCACGGCCGAGGCCGACAGATCGTCGCCTGCAGCGCTGGCCGCCTTGGCCTGCAACTGCTCCAGCTGTTTCTCCAGGGCACGGTTGCGCTCCAGCACAGCGGACAGCTTGTCGATCAGGTTGTCGCGGCTGCCCTTGACCAGGGTGGCCGCTTCCTTGAGTTGTTCTTCAGCCGCATTCAGGTAGGCCAGGGCTGCTGCGCCAGTCACCGCTTCGATACGGCGCACACCGGAGGCCACGCCGCCTTCACTGACGATTTTCAGCAGGGCGATGTCGCCGGTACGGTTGGCGTGGATACCACCACACAGCTCCACCGAGAAGTCGCCACCCATGCTCAGTACGCGCACGCTGTCGCCGTACTTCTCGCCGAACAGCGCCATGGCGCCCTTGGCCTTGGCGGTCTCGATATCGGTCTCTTCGGTCTCTACCGGGGTGTTCTTGCGAATCTCGGCGTTGACGATTTCTTCCAGGGCCTTGATCTGCTCAGGCTTGATCGCTTCAAAGTGGCTGAAGTCGAAACGCAGGCGCTGGCTGTCGACCAACGAACCCTTCTGCTGCACGTGCTCCCCCAGTACCTGACGCAGCGCGGCGTGCAGCAGGTGCGTGGCCGAGTGGTTCAGCGCGGTGGCGTGGCGCACGTCGGCGTCTACCTGGGTGTCCACCGGCGAACCGACGGTCAGGTTGCCCGAAGCCAACACGCCGTGGTGCAGGAAAGCACCGCCAGTCTTGGTGGTGTCACGCACGTCAAAACGCCCGGACGCCGCCTTGAGGAAACCGCAGTCGCCAATCTGGCCACCGGATTCTGCGTAGAACGGGGTCTGGTCCAGGACCACCACGCCTTCATCGCCTTCATTCAATACGTCAACCGACTGGCCGTCTTTATAGAGGGCAACCACTTTGGCCGCACCCTGGGTGGCCTTGTAGCCGGTGAACTCGGTGGCCACGTCAACCTTGACCAGGCTGTTGTAGTCCATGCCGAAGGAGCTGGCCGAACGTGCACGCACGCGCTGGGCTTCCATCTCGCGCTCGAAACCGGCCTCATCAAGGGTCAGGTTGCGCTCACGGGCGATGTCGCCGGTCAGGTCCATCGGGAAACCGTAGGTGTCATAGAGCTTGAACACCACGTCGCCCGGCACCACGCTGCCTTGCAGGTTGGCAAGGTCTTGCTCGAGGATCTTCAGGCCCTGCTCCAGGGTCTTGGCGAACTGCTCTTCTTCTGCCTTGAGCACGCGCTCGATGTGCGCCTGGTTCTGCTTGAGTTCCGGGAAGGCTTCGCCCATCTCGGCCACCAGTGCCGCGACGATCTGGTAGAAGAAGCTGCCGTTGGCGCCCAGCTTGTTACCGTGGCGGCAAGCGCGACGGATGATGCGACGCAGCACGTAGCCACGGCCTTCGTTGGACGGCAGCACGCCGTCGGCAATCAGGAAGCCGCAGGAACGGATGTGGTCAGCCACCACTTTGAGCGACGCCTGGTCTTCATTGGCGCAACCGATAGCCTTGGCGGCCGCGGCCAGCAGGCTCTGGAACAGGTCGATTTCGTAGTTGGAGTGCACATGCTGCATCACCGCACTGATCCGCTCCAGGCCCATGCCGGTGTCGACCGACGGCGCTGGCAGCGGATGCAACACGCCATCGGCAGTGCGGTTGAACTGCATGAACACGTTGTTCCAGATCTCGATGTAACGGTCGCCGTCTTCCTCTGGCGAGCCCGGTGGGCCACCCCAGATATCCGCACCGTGGTCGTAGAAGATCTCGGTGCAAGGGCCGCACGGGCCGGTATCGCCCATGGTCCAGAAGTTGTCGGAGGCGTACGGCGCGCCTTTGTTGTCGCCGATGCGCACCATGCGCTCGGCCGGTACGCCGACCTGCTTGGTCCAGATGTCGTAGGCTTCGTCATCGCTGGCGTAGACGGTGACCCAGAGTTTTTCCTTCGGCAGTTTCAGTACGCCGGTGAGGAAGGTCCAGGCGAAGTTGATCGCGTCTTGCTTGAAATAATCGCCAAAGCTGAAGTTGCCGAGCATTTCGAAAAAGGTGTGGTGACGGGCGGTGTAGCCGACGTTTTCCAGGTCGTTGTGCTTACCACCGGCGCGCACGCACTTCTGGCTGCTGACAGCACGGGTGTAGGCGCGTTTTTCCTGGCCCAGGAAGCAGTCCTTGAACTGGTTCATCCCCGCGTTAGTGAACAGCAGGGTTGGGTCATTGCCTGGGATCAAGGAGCTGGAGGCGACACGGGTGTGACCTTGCTCTTCGAAGAAGCGAAGGAAGGCTTCACGGATTTCTGCGCTTTTCATTAGGTTCTTCCACGGAGGCTGCGGCCAAAGGCCAGTGCGCAACATCATCAGACGAAGCGACGGCAAAGGGCCGCATTATATCGGCCCTTTGCCGGTGGTACAGCGTGTTTATGCGATAGAAACAGTCAATTAGACGGTCTGCACTGTCATTTCCGGGAAAAGTCGACGAATGTCTGCACGACTTGCTCGATCTGCGCCCGGCTGATGTCAAGGTGCGTGACCATGCGCAAGCGCGATGCGGCGCTCAACTTGATCCCGCGCTCGGCGGCAAAGGCTTTCAACGCCTGGGCCTGATCACCGATTTGCACATAGACCATGTTGGTCTGCACCGGCTCGACGGTATAGCCGGCCTTGCGCAGCTCATCCCCCAGCCATTGCGCGTTGGCGTGGTCGTCCGCCAGGCGCTGCACCTGGTGATCCAGCGCGTACAGCCCCGCCGCCGCCAGCGAGCCGGCCTGGCGCATGCCACCGCCAACCATCTTGCGCATGCGCCGTGCCTTGGCAATCAGCGCAGTGGAGCCACACAGCACCGAGCCGATCGGCGCGCCGAGGCCCTTGGACAGGCACACCGACACCGAATCGAAGTGCTGGGCAATCTCGCGCGCATCCACCCCCAGCTTGACCGCTGCGTTGTAGAGCCGCGCGCCGTCCAGGTGCAGGGCCAGGCCGTGTTCGCGGGTGAAAGCGCGCGCGTTTGCCAGGTACTCCAGCGGCAGCACCTTGCCCTGCATGGTGTTTTCCAGCGCCAGCAGGCGGGTGCGGGCGAAGTGGAAGTCGTCGGGCTTGATGGCTTCAAGCACATGGTTCAGGTCCAGGGAGCCGTCCGCCTGCACTTCCAGTGGCTGGGGCTGGATCGAACCGAGCACGGCCGCCCCGCCACCTTCGTATTTGTAGGTGTGGGCCTGTTGGCCGACGATGTATTCCTCGCCGCGTTCACAGTGGGCCATCAACGCCAGCAGGTTACTCATGGTGCCGGTGGGCACGAACAGCGCAGCGGCAAAGCCCAGGCGTTTGGCAAGTTCGGCCTCCAAGAGGTTGACGCTGGGGTCTTCGCCATACACATCATCGCCGCTGAGGGCATTGGCCATCGCGTCCCGCATGCCGGGGGTGGGTTGGGTCACGGTGTCGCTGCGCAGGTCGATCACAGACATGAAGCACGCCTCTCAAGGGTTGAGTAAGTTCCTTTTGTGAGTGATTACTGCGGGCAAAGCCGCGCAATATCAAGCCCCAACTGCATTCAATCGAATACCAACCAAACAAACCGATATAGCTTATCGATACAGCGGTCGTGCAGTTTTCGAAAAACCGTGTTAAAAACTCTCCGCCGCCAGGGTTCTGGCGGCAACGTTCTCAGGGCGGGGTGCAATTCCCCACCGGCGGTAATTGCACGCAATGTGCATAGCCCGCGAGCGCTTGGCGCCTCGAACTGCTCATGCAGGACGGCGCCAAGGTCAGCAGACCCGGTGTGATCCCGGGGCCGACGGTCATAGTCCGGATGAAGAGAGAACGGGATTGGCACCTAAGGGCCGCGCACGACGTGTGTTTGCGTACCCTTAAATCCCATTCGATTCATAACGCCCTGTTTTTTTCTTAAACAGGAGTCAGAACATGCAACCCACCGCTATCGACAGCAAAAGCAAACACCACCACGGCGAACGTATCGCGTTTATCCAGGCCTGCTGGCACAAGGATATTGTCGACCAGAGCCGTAAAGGCTTCCTCGCCGAAATCATCGCCCAGGGCTACCAGGAATCGGACATCGACTTCTTCGAAGTCGGCGGCGCCTTTGAAATGCCCCTGCACGCCAAGCTGCTGGCCAAGACCGGTCGTTATGCCGGCATTGTCGCCGCTGCGCTGGTGGTGGACGGTGGCATCTACCGCCACGAATTCGTGGCCCAATCGGTGGTCAGCGGCCTGATGCAAGTGCAGCTGGAAACCGAAGTACCGGTGTTCTCGGTGTCCCTGACCCCGCATCACTTCCACGCCGGTAGCGAGCACCAAACATTCTTCTACGAGCACTTCGTGCACAAGGGCCAGGAAGCCGCCCGTACCTGCGCTGATACCTTGAAGAAAGTCCGCGCGATCCGTCGCAGCGAAGAGCCGCAAAAACTGGCGGTCTGACGCCTCCTCAGCCCGTGATCAAAAATGCCCCGGCAAGCCTTTGCCGGGGCTTTTTTTTGATGCTGCATATCTACCGCTTCAAGAGCGCACCCCTGCGGTTTAGTAAGGCCTGCCCCCTTACCTCCGACGCAAGGAACTGCGAGATGCACCCCAATCAAAATGCCGAAGGCGTCTACGTCATCGATGCACGCACACTCACCCCCAAACCAAGGCGCGAACCCACCAACAAACGTCCTGGCGGCCCGGGCTTTATCGAAATCCACGACATCCTTGAAAATGAAAATGTGCGCATCGAACGCAAGCTGTTCAGGGATGAAGAGGTCGACCAACTATGCCTCACCACCTTCAACACCCCCGACATGGTCAATATCGTTGGCGCCCCTCCGATAGACGCCCTACTGACACTGACGGTGCAGATCAATCAGGCCCGCTACGAGATCACCCTCAACTGGCGCACCCAGACAGTGGTGCTGGACACCCGCGGCGGAAACGATCGAATTCATATTGAAGATAACGTCATTGTGCCGGTCTTTGTGTACAGCGGCGAAGGCGACGACCGCGTGGTCACCGCAGCCAAAACGGCCACCCTCTACACCGGCCCTGGCGATGACTTCATCGCTGTCGTCAACGGCGCTTGCCATGTGGAAGCGGGCGACGGCAACGACGAGGTCCACGGTTTTCAAGATACCCACATGACCGTGTATGGCGGCCCCGGTGCTGACGAGATCAGCGGCGGCAGCGGCGCATGCTTCCTGGATGGAGGCGAGGGTAATGATCATATTGTCGGCGGGCGCGGGTTGAACATCCTCAGCGGCGGCCCCGGTAACGACCGGATCAAGGCCGGCCCGGCCAAAAACGTTATCTACACCGGCGATGGGCTCAACGACGTCACCCAGCTCAAGGCCGACGATGTCACGTACTACAACTTCAAGAGCAGCCTGACAGTTGACTGTGCCTTGATGATGCACCCGGACGTGCCGGATGACCTTCCTCCCGGCCAATTGGCTTCCCACGCGGTTCATTTGGAGCCCAAGCCCTTGGGCCAGAGTGGACTCGTTGTGCAAGGCAGTGCGCAATTCGTCCAGCGGGTCAATGACGATCTACGCCTGCTGCTCGGCTCACTGACCGGGCAACGCTTGCTCGCGCAACTGGAGCATGCCGCACGCGACAACGGACACCCCATCACCATTCATGAGTTCTACCCCAGGCTCAACGGGCTATTCGTCCCGGCACCCGGTACCGCAGATTGGCCGTTTATCGACAATGACCAGCCTGGCCGTCCCTCGTTCGGCGGAAACATTTGGTACAACACCACTGACATAATCCCCGGAACGCCCAGCATCATTAACCTGTTCCACGAGTTGTGCCACGCCTGGAACCACATCAGCGGCACGTTGTTGCGCGGTGAGAGCCCCGACGGTATTGACGGCAACAAACCGCGCTATCCGGTGAAAAACCTCGAACTGCAAGCCGTGGGCCTGCCCACGACAGCACCGCCGTTCGACTTTGATCGCGACCCGAGCACGCCGCCCACCAACACCAACCCGAGGGAGTTCAGCGAAAACGGGCTACGCAAGGAACTCGGGTTACCGCCGCGCAAACAGTACCGGAATAATTAAACCAGGCCGTCCTCGGTGGTGGGCACAATCAAAATTCCCGCGCGCAAACCATTCTTCACCTTCGGGTTGGGGAAGATGATGCGCGCGCCCTCCTCCTCGATCACCCAGCGGGTCTTGGCCACGTCTTCGGCCAGCAGATAACCCTTGGCCAGCGGCGAAAAGTTTTCCACGTCTGCCGGCAGGTGCAGCAAGAAGGCATCGCTGTGCTTGATGACTTCGCGCGACACGGCGAACAGTTGCAAGCCTTCCAGGCTGTCAGTCTCAGGCTCGGTGCCTTCGATGATCTGCTTGAGGAGTGTTTCCAGGCGCGACACATCCACGCCCTGGTTCTGCCCGAATGGCCGGGCCTTGCCCAGTTCGAGGGTGAAGGCCTCGGCGTCGAGTTGCTCGTAGGTAAAGGCCGTAAAGGTGATCGAGGTCTTGTTCTGCAGCAGCACCGCCTGCATGCCGGCCGCGTTCAAGCGCGCCAACTGCTGACGTGAATGCTGGCGACCTTCCTTCCACGGGTACAGGGCAAACTGCTCGATCTTCGAGCCGCGAATGGCCGTGTGCAGGTCGTAATGCAGGCGCGAACGGCCCGGCAGGCTGAAGAAGCTGCGAGCCAATTGCTCCAGCTCAGCGGCGCGCATGGCTTCGGGGCCGATGTTTTTCTCATGGCGGCCGTTGAACAGCCGGTTGACGTCCAGTTCGAGGTAACGCTCGCCGCGGCGCATGGCCTCGGGGTTGCCGAACAGGAACAGAATACGGGAACGGGGCTTGATCTCCCCACGGGCAATGCCATGCAACAGGCGGTCGAGCAGTTCGATCGGCGCGGTTTCGTTGCCATGGATGCCGGACGACAGCAGCACGTCGCTGCCGTTGTCCTTCGCTTCAGGCGGGCGCACTTCGAGTGCGCCCTCGCTGAGCCAGCGCATCTGCACGCCGTCGACAGTCAGTTGAATTTTTTGCGCCGGTTCGCGACCGGCGAGGGTCAGTTCAAGCAGTTTGCCGAGGGCGAGCATAAGCAGCTTCCTTAGTGGTTGCAGCCAGGACCGTGGACGTGATCGTCGTCATCACCTTCGACGTCGGCCGGCTCCATTTCCAGTTGCAGGCTCATCAGGTTGGTGGCCAGCGGGCGCATCAGCAGGTTGGCGTACTCGGCGTCGCCTTCTTCCACGTCCACACCGATCAGCAGTTGACCACGGCCGTCGTGCTGGATCCAGATTTCCTTGCCCTGCCAGACCACGGCGACGCGGGTGCAGGAAGTTTCCAGCTGGGTGCCGTCGGTGTCTTCAAGAATCAGTTTCAGGGTGTCGGTGGTCATAAAGTAGCTCTCAGCATAGGGCGTAAAAGAAGGTGGCGTTAATTGATCTGGAAAGGATATACCGAGCCCAGTTTAAGGATTTGCGTCAGTTCATCCAATGCCGTCCGGCACTCAAGCAGCAATTGCGGGTCCGCCAGGTCGGTTTCGCGCAGGCTGTCGCGGTAGTGCTTGTCGACCCACTGGGTCAATGTGTCGTACAACGGCGCGGTCATGATAACCCCTGGGTTCACCGCCGCCAGCTCGGTTTCGTTCAACGCCACACGCAAACGCAGGCAGGCCGGGCCGCCGCCATTCTGCATGCTTTGCTTGAGGTCAAAGACGTTGACTTCGCGGATCAGCCCGCCAGAGGCCGTGAGGTTCTGCAGGTACTGCCACACGCGTTCGTTGGCGCGGCACTCCTCCGGCACGATCAGCAGCATCGAACCATCAGGGCGGCTCAGCAACTGGCTGTTGAACAGGTAGGAACGCACCGCGTCCTCGACGCTGACCTGGGCCCGCGGTACGCAGACAGACTGGAAGTTGCCGCCCAGCTTGCCCAACTTGCCTTGCAGCTCGCCCAGCATCTGTTCGGTGTTGAGGAACGCGTCCTCGTGATAGAACAGCACTTCGCCGTTACCCACCGCGATCACATCGTTGTGGAACACGCCGGCGTCGATCACCGCCGGGTTCTGCTGGGCATAGACCACGCCCTCATCCTTCAAGCCGTGCAAGCGTGCAACGGCCTGGGACGCTTCGAGCGTCTGGCGCGCCGGGTACTTCTGCGGCGCCGGGTAACGAGTGTCGAAGGCGCTGCGCCCGTACACGAAAAACTCCACGCCCGCCTCGCCATAGTCGCGGCAGAAGCGTGTGTGGTTGGCCGCGCCCTCGTCACCGAACTGCGCCACCGCCGGTAATGCAGCGTGATGGGCGAAGTGCTTCTGGTCGGCAAACATCGCCCCCAGCACGCGGCTGGTGGTTGGGTGTTCGATGCTGCGGTGGTACTTGCAGTTGAGGTTGGCGGCGGTGAAATGCACGCGACCGTCGAAGGTATCGGCACTCGGGCTGACGGTGGCGGCGTTGGCCACCCACATGCTCGACGCCGAGCAGCTCGCGACCAACAACGGCATGGCGTGCTTGGCGGCCTGCTGGATGACCTGGGCGTCGGTGCCGCTGAAACCGAGGTTGCGCAAGGCCGCCACATCAGGACGTTCCTGGGGTGCCAGCACACCTTGCACAAAGCCCATGTCCATCAGGGCTTTCATTTTCTGCAGGCCCTGCAACGCCGCTTCCTTTGGGTTGGAAGACTGCTGGCTGTTGCTCTGGGACGCGACGTTGCCATAGGACAAACCGCCGTAGTTATGGGTCGGCCCCACTAGACCGTCAAAATTGACTTCATAGGATTTCATCGGCGAGGCTCCACGAACATCTGTTTTTATAGGCATCAACTTGTCATCCCGATCAACCGTGGGAGCTGGCTTGCCTGCGATAGCATCAACTCGGTTGTACTGAAAGACCGAGTCGTCTGCCTCGCAGGCAATCCAGCTCCCACATCAGATCGGTGCCACCTTCACTTGAGTGTTACACCGGGGGTCAGGGTTGTTGGCACCACCAGGCTTGGGGTTTCCAACGAGGCCACCGGGTACGCGCAATAATCCGCCGCGTAATAGGCACTGGCGCGATGGTTGCCCGAGGCCCCTACCCCACCGAACGGCGCGGTACTGGCGGCGCCGGTCAGTTGTTTGTTCCAGTTGACGATGCCGGCGCGGCTTTCCAGCCAGAACTGCTGGTAGCGCGCTTCGGAGTCCGACAACAGACCAGCGGCCAAACCGTATTGGGTGTTGTTGGCCTCGGCAATCGCCGCTTCAAAATCAGCGTAGCGGATCACCTGCAACAGTGGGCCGAACAGTTCCTCGTCTTCACGCTCGGTCACACCGGTCACGTCGATGATGCCGGGGGTCAGCAAGGCGGCCTGGTCCTGAGGCTGAGTCATTTCCAGCAGCGCCACAGCGCCATTGGCGAGCATCAGCTCCTGGGCGTCCATCAACGCTTTGGCGGCGGCGAGGGAGATGACCGAGCCCATGAACGGCGCCGGCTGCTGATCAAACGCGCCGACTTCAATCGTCGCGCTGACCGCCACCAGGCGCGCCAGCAACGCATCGCCCCAGGCGCCTTCCGGCACCAGCAAGCGGCGGGCACAGGTGCAACGCTGGCCAGCCGAGATAAACGCCGACTGGATAATGGTGTAGACCGCCGCATCCACATCGGCCACTTCATCGACGACCAGCGGGTTGTTGCCACCCATTTCCAGGGCGAGGATCTTGTCCGGGCGCCCGGAGAATTGCTGGTGCAGATGATTGCCGGTGCGGCTGGAGCCGGTGAAGAACAACCCATCGATACCTGGGTTGGCCGCCAACGCGATGCCGGTTTCCCGCGCGCCTTGCAGCAGGTTCAACACGCCCGCCGGCAGGCCGGCTTCGATCCAGCATTGCACGGTGAGTTCGGCGACCTTAGGGGTCAGCTCGCTCGGCTTGAACAGCACGGTGTTACCCGCCAGCAAGGCCGGCACGATATGGCCGTTGGGCAAGTGGCCCGGGAAGTTGTAGGGCCCGAACACCGCCACCACACCGTGGGGCTTGTGGCGCAACACGGCGGTGGCGTCGCCCAGGGGGCCGCTCTTCTCGCCGGTACGCTCGCGGTAGCTCTGCACCGAAATCGCGATCTTGTTGGCCATGCTGGTGACTTCGGTGGCCGACTCCCACAGTGGCTTGCCGGTTTCCTCGCCGATGCAGCGGGCGATTTCATCCGCACGGTTTTTCAGCGTGGCCGCGAAGGTCTCCAGCACACTGATGCGCTCTTCCAGCGGGCGCCGGGCCCAGGCCGGGAACGCCTGGCGCGCGGCCTGCACGGCGGACTCGACCTGCTCGGCAGTGGCGCCATTGCCGGCCCACAGTACCTGCTGGGTCACGGGGTTGCGCGACTCAAACAGTTCACCCTGGCCAGCCAGCCAGCTACCTGCGATATACAGCGAATTCATTATTTCGACTCCCGAGCAGCGGACAACGGTACGGCACGCACTTGATCACCCACCACCAGTTGCAGGCGCTTGGCGGTCTGTTGATCGACCACCAGCGTGCCTGCGGCCAGGCGGGCCGGTGCGGCGGTAATGCGGCAATCCTCGCGCTTGCGGTTATGGATCAGGAACGGCGTGGCGTCGTCCCCGGGTGTGCCGATGGCCAGTACCAATGACTGGCTGTCGCGCACCGCGCGGATCTTGGTGGTTTCACACTCCACCGCCGGGCCGGCGTCGAAGATGTCGACATAGCCCTGGTAGCTGAACCCTTCGCTCTTGAGCATGCTCAGCGCCGGCTCGGTGTCCGGGTGGACCTTGCCGATGACGTTGCGTGCATCTTCGGAAAGGAAGCAGCTGTACAGCGGAAACTTCGGCATCAGTTCGGCGATAAACGCCTTGTTGCCCACGCCGGTGAGGTAATCGGCCTGGCTGAACTCCATCTTGAAGAAGTGTCGGCCCAGGCTTTCCCAGAACGGCGAGCGCCCGGCGTCGTTGGACACCCCGCGCATCTCGGCGATGATCTTGTTGCCGAACAACTGCGGGAACTCGGCGATAAACAACAGCCGCGCCTTGGCCAGCATGCGGCCGTTGAGGCCGGTGCGGTAATCGGCGTGCAGGAACAGCGAGCACAGCTCGGAATTGCCGGTGAGGTCGTTGGCCAGGAACAGCGTCGGAATCTCGCGGTAGATGTTCAGCTCCTGGGAGGCGCTGACCGTCAGGCCGACCCGGAAGTTGTACCAGGGCTCACGCAGGCCGACGGCACCGGCGATGGCAGAAATGCCCACCACGCGGCCTTCGTCGTTTTCCAGCACGAACAGGTAGTCGGCATCGCCGCGCCCGGCGTCGCCGCGAAAGGTTTTCTCCGCCCAGCCCACGCGGTGGGTCAGGCGCTCTTCGTTGGCCGGCAAGGTCGTGAGGCCGGTGCCGGTGCTGCGCGCCAGATCAATCAGGGCCGGTAAATCGCTGCTGCGTACGGGACGAACGATCATGCTATCTCCTCGAACGGGCCGCTGTTGTCAGCCACCCGCGAAACTCTTTTTTTAAACCGCTACCAGGCGCACGCTCGCGCCTTCGCCAACACCCAGGGCTTCGGCCGCTGCCAGGTCCAACGTCACCGGTTTACCCGGCGCGTAGTCCAGCTCCAGCATTACCGCGCGGTAATCCTGCAACTGCGCGTTGCTCACCAAGTACTGGCGACCGACACCCTTGACCATCTCACCGATCTTCACCGGCACCACACGGCTCTGGGCGATCGAGCGAATGCCCGATACCCGTGCGTGCAGCGTCGGGCCGCCGTCGAAGATGTCGATGTAATGGTCGGTCTCGAAGCCTTCGCGCATCAGGATGTCGAAGGTGATCTGTGCACGCGGGTGCACCTGGCCCATGGCTTCCTGGGCTTCGTCCGGCAGCAGCGGCACGTAGATCGGGTAATGCGGCATCAGCTCGGCGAGGAAGGTACGGCTTTTCAGCCCGCACAAGCGCTCGGCGGCGGCGTAGTTGAGGTCGAAGAAGTTGCGGCCGATGGCGTCCCAGAACGGCGAGTCACCGTTCTCGTCACTGTAGCCGACGATCTCGGTCACCACCGAGTCGGCAAAGCGCTCGGGGTGGCTGGCGACAAACAGCAGGCGGCCACGGGAATTGAGTTCCGACCACGGCGAACCGACCAGCTCAGGCACCACATAGAAACTGGTGAGCAGGCTGTTGCCGGTGAGGTCGTGGCACTGGGAAAGCACGTGGATCTTGTTGTGGATCTTCAGCTCGCGAGACGCGTGCACGAAGGTCTCGTTACGAAAGCTGTAGAACGGCTCCGAGTAACCGGCCGAGGCGACGATGGCCGAGCAGCCGGCGAGCTTGCCGGTCTCGGTGTCTTCGAGCACGAAGAAATAGCTCTCTTCACCGTTGAAACTGACCTCGGCCGCGAAGGACGCTTCGCTGGCGGCGATCTTGTCGCTCAGGCGTTCCACATCATCCGGCAAGGAGGTGACACCAATCGGGCTGTCCGCAGCCAGACGCTGTACCTCGCCCAGATCAGCCATTTGCGCGGGGCGCATCACCAGCATGGTGTCACTCCTTAACTCGAAAAACTCACAGAGGGAAAAATGCCGGACAGGAGAACTGCTCACACCGCTCTCACGGTGTAAACAAATCTATGTGGGAGCCGGGCTTGCCCGCGATTACGGTGCGTCAGTCAGCACAGATGTTGCCTGTACCACCGTCTTCGCAGGCAAGCCAGCTCCCACATTTGATCCAGTCCGGCCTTTGGAATTTGTGTTCGGCGCCCGATTGTTCGGACGCCGAGCGGTCCATCAAGCTTGCGTCAGCGCTTTAACTGCACGTTCAAAACGGTCCAGGCCTTCCTGGATGTCCGCCTCTTCCACTACCAGGCTCGGGGCAAAACGCACCACGTCCGGGCCGGCTTGCAGGATCATCAGGTTTTCTTTCTCGGCCGCGTTGAACACGTCCTTGGCCTTGCCTTTGAACGCATCGCTCAACACGCAACCGAGCAGCAGGCCCATGCCACGCACCTCGGTGAAGATGCCGTATTGCTTGCCGATCTGCTCCAGGCGCGCCTTGAACAGGTCGTGCTTGGCGTTGACGCCGGCCAGCACTTGCGGGGTGTTGATCACGTCGATCACCGCCTCGGCCACCGCGCACGCCAGCGGGTTGCCGCCGTAGGTGGTGCCGTGGGTGCCGACCACCAGGTGCTTGGCCAGCGCTTCAGTGGTGAGCATCGCCGCGATCGGGAAACCGCCGCCCAGGCTCTTGGCGCTGGTAAGGATGTCCGGGGTCACGCCGTAATGCTGGTAAGCGAACAGATGGCCGCTGCGGCCCATGCCGGTCTGCACTTCGTCGAACACCAGCAACGCGTTGTTGGCGTCGCACAGTTCACGGGCGCCTTGCAGGTAGGCCAGCTCGGCCGGCAGTACGCCGCCTTCGCCCTGGATCGGCTCCAGCACCACGGCGCAGGTCTTGTCCGACACAGCGGCTTTCAGCGCAGCCAGGTCGTTATAAGGGACGTGGGTGATGCCGGTGATTTTAGGACCGAAGCCATCAGAGTACTTCGACTGGCCACCGACGTTGACGGTGAACAGGGTACGCCCGTGGAAGCTGTTCAGCGCAGCGATGATCTCGTATTTCTCAGTGCCGAAACGGTCGAACGCCACGCGACGGGCCAGCTTGAACGCGGCCTCGTTGGCCTCGGCGCCGGAGTTGCAGAAGAACACGCGCTCGGCAAAGGTGGCGTCGATCAACTTGTGAGCCAGGCGCAAGGCCGGCTCATTGGTGAAGACGTTGGAGACGTGCCAGAGCTTGTTGGCCTGTTCGGTCAACGCACCGACCAGCGCCGGGTGGGCGTGGCCCAATACGTTGACCGCGATGCCGCCGGCAAAGTCGATCAGCTCGCGACCGGCCTGGTCCCATACGCGCGAACCTGCGCCACGCACGGGGATGAACGCGGCAGGTGCGTAGTTGGGAACCATCACCTGGTCGAAATCGGCACGTTGCACCGGGGCTTGCTCAACGGACATCGGAGTCTCCTGAAGAGGAACGCCTGCCTGGAACTGGCGGGCGATGCAGGGATTGTAAGGACAGTTTTCAGTGCGGCCTTGCCGCCAAGCGACAACTTCTTATAGCGCCAACCCGCGTTTTTGGCGGGTTTACGCCAATGCGACAATTACCGTCGCAAAGGCGCAGTTTAAACTGCCCAGCGGTTTTGCGGCAGGACCAAAACCAGGCGTCCACGCATATCTATCTAAGCTCATCCGTCGCCAGGCGGCTGATCTACTGGCGTTTTCACGTCCATTGGAGATCAGCGCGCATGACCACCCCGTCTTCCTTATTGCCAGCAGCCCTCGGCAGCCCCCAACCCGACAGCCACTACGAAGTGCTCAAGAGCGCAATCCCTCAATGGCTGGGCCAATCCTCACAGCAGGCACGCAATGCCCTAAAAACAGCCAAACTCTCACTGGGTCAGGCGCTTGGCACAGCCCCCAGCCCCTTGAAGTCGGCGTTCACAAAGGCAACGGCTGAGCATTGGACAGCACGCAACAAGGTCGAGCAAACGCTCAAGCAGCTTGAAGATGCCAAGGCGTTCGCCAAGCCCATTCTTGAAGACGCCCTGCTCAAGCGCTTCAACCTGGAGCTGAATTGCGAAACCACTTATCTACGCCTGTACATCCCACAGACCACCCCCTGGTTTCCCGTGCGCACAGGGGCTGCGCGCACGTGGACGGTGTCATTGCTCGATGCGGCCTTGCACAACTTCGAGAGCACGGAGACCGAGGTCGACGCCTACGAGGCGGATTCAACGTTCATCACCCGCCCGTCCGCCAGTGGCCAATTCGACACATTGCCGGCGGTCAAGAAGGTGTTGTCGATTACGGCGTTCACTCGGTTGTGCCGCGAGCTGGACATCGGCGCCCAATACGCTCGTCATGTGCGTGAGGCTTTAGGCCTGGATGAGCCCGTGGCCGCCAGCGCACTGCAACACAAAGTCATAGCCAGCCACACTGCCGCCTTGCGCAATGCCTTGCACCTGGCTCGCATCAGCGGGGACATTGCCGAAGACATGTGGCTTGCCATTGGCGAGCTGATCGAGGGCAAGCCTGCGCGGCTCCATGACGGTCAGCCCCTGCGCGCCTATGATTTGCACATGATGGAGGCCCCGTTGAACGGCGTCCTGCTGTTTGCCGTTGACCTTGAACACCCCCGTTCCGTGCAGCGCGTCGTCGCCTATGTGCCTGATGACCCTCGACACCCGATCAAGGAATACCCCTCATCACTGGCCTTCAAGCAAGCACTGACCGAAAAGCTGCGCGACGAGCAATATCAGGGTTTTTTCAGCCGCTTTGTCAACCATGAACATCACGGGCCATTTTTTTCCGGGCTCAGCCAACGCCTGGCGCGCATTACCTGGCACCCACCGCAATCGGGAAGCGACCAGGCGCCATGGCGCAAGGAGCCCACCACGGATCCTCGGCTGAACTTCTCTGTGCAACCCATTGCCGGCGATCTCTGGCAGCACGTCTATGAACAACGACTCAACCAGATCATCAATGATGCGCGTACACGGGCCGTCTCCACTGCCGAGGCTGACCGCAAGGCGCGCTGGGCGGCCTGGGATGCCTTCGTCAACGTGGCGTCTTCAATCGTTAATGCGGTGGTGATGGTGGTGGCGCCGTTCATTCCCGGATTGGGCGAGTTGATGCTGGGCTACATGGCCTACCAACTGCTGGATGAGGTGTTTGAAGGCATCATCGACTGGGCTATAGGTGAGTCCAGTGAAGCCTTCGGTCACTTGATGAGCATGCTGGAGTCGCTGGTGCAAATCGGCGCCTTTGCGGCCGGGAGCACGATCGGGGTGAAGCTGTTACGCCAGGTCGCGCCGCCCGATGTGCTGGCGTTTATCGACCGTTTCAAGCCAGTCACCCTCGCCAATGGCAGCGGCCGCTACTGGAACAAGGACCTTACGGCCTACCGGCAAAAAACCACCCTGCCGCCACGCCTGGGGATCAATGAACAGGGCCTGCACACCCTGCGCGGTGAGTCAGTGTTACCTCTTGAGGGTGATCTGTATGCCGTGCAACCGCTGACCGACAGCGAACAGTATGTAATCACACATCCAACGCGCCCAGACGCCTATACCCCGCAGCTACAGCACAACGGTGCGGGAGCCTGGCACAGCGAGCTGGAAGACCCCTTGCATTGGGACCGTCCCACCCTGTTACGCCGTCTTGGCCATAACGTCAGTGAATTGAGTGAGGCCGACCGGGAGTTGGCATTGACGCTCAGTGGCGTCGATGACGGCGCGCTGCGCAGAATGCATGTACTCGGCGAACCCGTACCGCCCCTCCTGGCTGACACCCTTGAACGTGTGCGTATTGACCGCAGTTTGCGCACCCTTATCGACCAGCTTGGCAGTGACGATCCCACCACGTACCAGCACGTCGATCCACAAGACGTGTTGCACCTGCTCACCGCCTACGGCGAATGGCCCGAGACCCGCTGCCTACAGATACTCGATGCCCACGGCAATACAGCCTGGGCGTTTGGAGACACCAACAAACCGGTGGTGCAGATCCAAGAGGCGCAATTGAACAAGGGTCAATTGCTCAAGGAACTGCTGCAAAGGCTGACACCGGAAGAGATCCGCACGCTGTTCGGCGAACGCGCGGCCGACCCTGAGCTGAGCCTGGACAACCGCGCCTATCAGTGGCGCAAGAAACTCGCGCGAGTGGCCGAGCGGCATCGCGCCACGCTGTTCGATTCACGTTACGCCCAGCTGCAACCGACAGCGCTCGCGCCTGCGCAACAATTGATACAGAGCGCCCCCGGCCTGCCAACCCAGGTCATCACTCACGTGCTCGACCACGCCAGCGCTGAGGAGCTCACAGAGCTGGACAACCAACACACCCCGCCGCGCCTGGCCGACCTTGCCCGCAGCACGCTGGATGAACTGCGGATCAACCGTGCCTACGAAGGTCTGCATCTTGAGGCAATGCCCACTGTCGACAGCGAACGCCTGGCACTGAACACCCTGAGAACTCAACCCGGCTGGCCGGGCAACGTACGCATCGAGGCCAGGCACCTCACTGTCCAGGGGGAAATGTGGCTGCAGATTGGCGTCAAGGACGCCACGGTTGTTCGCACGCTGGTGCGTACCGCCGACGGCCGTTACGTGCCCCACGATGAAAAAGGCCCGCTGTCAGGTGAGACCGACCTGTACACCGCCATACTCAATGCCCTGCCTGACGCACAACGCGACGCCCTGGGGCTCGGCGTCAATCAGGGGCCTGCGCTGCGAGAGCGACTGCGACAACGACCGCTGCCACGTGAAGAGCTGCGCCAGGTACTGGACACCTCCGTTATCAAACCGCCCACACTGGAAACGCTGCGCTTGCTAGGAATGGATGCCGGTTACCCGATCCAGGACGCGCCGCCTGCCCCAGTCGCGACCTTGGAGGAACGTGCTCGCGCGATATACCCCGCGCTCGATCCGCAGCAACTCCAAGACTTGCTCACCCACTTGCACACCCAACCAGGTGGCGCAGCCAATGGCCTCGCGGCACTGGCCGAGGAATACCGACAACTGCGCAACGACCTGACAAGCTGGCAGCGCCAAATCCCCACCGCCCATCCCGAAACCGGCGCGCGGCTATCCGTCGCCGAACGGCGCAATGAGCGCCAGAACCGTCGCATGATCGCCAGACAATTGCGCCGATGCTGGCGCCGTGAAGAAGCCGCCGACCTCTTCCTGGACCCAAGCGTAGATGGCTACAGCCTGCGCCTGGATTACCCGATTCTCGGCGCGTTGCCGGAACTGACGGCAAATTTCGATCACGTGTCGCTGCTGACCCTCAGCGGTCGCCCGCAAACCGCTAGCGCCCTTGCGTTTCTGGGGCGTTTCCAGCAACTGCGCCAACTGACGGTCAGGGGTTTAAACCTCGGCAGCGTGCCGGAGCTCATTTTCAACCTGCCACACCTGAACTCCCTGAGCCTGAGCAGTTGCAATATCAGGCTGACGCCCGCAGACCAGGCACGTATCGCCTCGCTGCGAGGTTTACAATCCCTGGTTTTGCATGACAACCCTCTGGACTTGGCGCCCAGCGTCGAAGCCATGACGGAGCTGACTCACCTCGACTTATCCCACACCCAGATCGAACAGCTACCGGACGGCATAGTCGACCGCCCCAACCTTCAAACTGCACTGCTCAGCAACACCCGGATCCGCGAGCTACCGCCGGCCCTTTTTTCATTGCCGCCGAACAAGGGCAGCGCCTTCGACTTGGGCGACAACCCGCTGTCGCGGGCGGCAGTGGAGCAGATCAAATCCTACTATCAAAGCCACGGCCTCACGTTTGAAGCCAACGCACTCCACATTGATTTGCGCGACGCACACCAGCTCTATCCAAGCTTGCGCAAGTCAGCGCTCAATCGATTGATCTACGACCTCCCCGGCACGGTCGAAGCTGGCCAGGTGGAATTGGCACGCAGGGCGGCTGAGCTGCAAACACTGCAAGCGCAACTCCAACAATGGGAGGGCGCGCCTGACCTTAGTGGTCAAGAGTTCGCCAGGCGAATCGCGCTGCGCATACGCCTGGAAAAATGCTGGCGCCATGAATTGACCGAGAGCGGCGTGCAACGCCATTCGCTGTTCATCCCAAAAGAACTGACGGGCGCGCTGCCCGCCATTGACGCCTCGTTCGACCACATCACCGTGCTGATCATACAGGGCAATAACGCCCCACTGGATGTCGACAGCTTCCTTACCCACTTCCCCGAATTGATGTCCATCAGTCTCAGTCAGACGATACTCGGCGACATCCCGCCCGAGATTTTGTCACGGACCAAGCTCACGCACCTGCGTCTGGAAAACTGCGCAATCCGCCTTTCAGACAACAGCCGCGCACGCTTGGAGCGCCTGTCAAATCTCAGTCACCTGAACCTGAACAGCAACCCGTTGGGCGCTCCCATTGATTTCAGCCATCTGACTCAACTGACCACCTTGCACCTGCGTGATACTGGGCTCAACACGGTGCCTTTGACCCTGCTGACACACGTCCAGCGCTACACCATAAACCTCAGCGGCAATGCCATCACGCAACTCCCCCCCGAACTGTTCGCCCTGCCAAAGCATCTGGGCCGAGTGTTCGACCTTTCGGCCAACCCCCTGACATACCAGAGCCTTGAGCTGATCAAAAGCTACTGCCAGCGCACCGATGAATGCTTCCACGTCCAGACACCCGCCGAGCACCGCAACAGGGCCCGGCAGCTCTATCCAAGAATGGCCGAAAAAGACACGGACAGGCTGATTTTCGGGCTGCCTGGAACTCTGGAGAACGTTGATGCCAAATTGACTGAACTGGAGGGTGATTACCAGCGACTGGTCGCCGAACTGCAGCACTGGGCGAACGATACACCCGAGCAGCACCCACTGACCGGTGGCGTCTTATCGGACGACCTGCGCATTGCCGACGAGGTCAGTCGTCAGCAGTACAAGCGCCTGCTCGAAGAGGCCTGGCGACGCGAAAGCCCGATAGATGAAGAAAGCCTGGATGACCGCACCACCTATGAAGTTGTGCTCGACCAACCCATCATCGGCACATTGCCGATACTGAGCGTACGCCTGAACCATGTGACGTACTTTGAGCTCAAGGGAGCGTTCACCATCACCGATATAAACGGCACTCTCAAAGCCTTTCCCTGCCTGCAAACCCTGATCGTGACGAATTGCACGCTCGGGAAGTTACCCTCTGCGATTTTCGCAATGCCCAAGCTGAGCGGCCTTGAACTTTCCGGCTGCGAAATAGCCCTCACCCCAGCCGAAGCACGCTCTATCAGCGACCTGGACAACCTTGAGTTCTTGCATTTGAACAACAACCCACTGGGCAATGCGCCGGATGTCAGCGCCCTGCAGCAGTTGACCACGCTGCAGCTGTCCAACACGCAGATCAGTCAGGTGCCGGCCGGATTATTTCAATTGCACGGGCTGCAAAACCTGGACCTGAGCAATAACGCGCTACGCGATATCCCTGCGGACATAATGGAAATGCAGCAAGTGCTCGACAACGACAGCGATTTGCATAACAACCCCTGGACACCGGAAAGCATCGAGCTTCTAAGGGAGTACTACCAGCGAACCGGAAATGATTTCCAGATTCTGGAAGTCACTGTCGACGAAAACGACAATCCACTGGAATCGGTGGACGAGGAGCTCATGGAAGAATAACGCCTAGCCCCGCTCTGACGGCACCGAGGACAGCTCGAAAGGGCTGCTGCTGCGCCGCTGGTTGCGGTCTTCACGCGGGGTGGCGCCGAAGAAGTTGCGGTAGGCGCTGGAGAAGTGTGGCCCCGAGGAGAAGCCGCACGACAGGCCGATCTGGATGATCGACTTGCTGGTTTGCATGAGCATCTGGCGTGCCTTGTTCAGGCGCAGTTCCAGGTAGTACTGGCTGGGGACGCGGTTGAGGTACTGCTTGAAGATGCGTTCGAGTTGTCGTCGCGACACACAGACGTGCTGGGCGATTTCGTCGGTGGTCAGCGGCTCTTCGATGTTCGCTTCCATCAGCAACACGGCCTGGGTCAGCTTGGGATGGCTGGAACCCAGGCGGTTTTGCAGCGGAATGCGCTGGCGTTCGCCACCCTCGCGGATGCGCTCCACCACCAGCTCTTCGGATACCGCACCGGCCAGTTCGGCGCCGTGGTCACGGGCCAACACCGCCAGTAGCAAGTCGAGTACCGACATGCCACCGCAGGCGGTGAGACGGTCGCGGTCCCAGTCGAACAGATGACTGGTGGCAATGACCTTGGGGAAACGCTCGGCGAAATCGTCCTGCCAGCGCCAGTGCACAGCGGCGCGGTAACCATCGAGCAAACCGAGTTGGGCCAGCGGGTAAACGCCCGCCGACAAGCCGCCGATCACGCAGCCGGCGCGCACCAGCTGCTTGAGCGCGGTGCTCAGTTGCGAGGCGATCACGGTTGGCGGCTCATCCGCCAGCAGGAACAGTTTCTGGAAACCCTCGAGCTTGCCGGCCCACGGCTCGCCCGGCAATTGCCAGGCGCCATCGCTCGGCGGCTCGGCTTGCAGGAACGACAGCTCATAGACCACGTCCGGATGCACCCGCTGGGCAACGCGCAAGGCCTCCTCAGCCAGCGCAAGCGTCAGTGCTTTTGTGCTGGGCCAAATCAGGAAACCAATTTTATGGGCGGTCATGGAGTGCTATCCGAAGCCAGTAACAGTAATGAAGACAAGGGCCAATGCTAGCCCGTAAAGCAACACAAAGCTCAACACAAATGGAGATCGAGGTGGGACCTGGCTTGCCTGCGATAGCGGTGGGTCAGTGGGCACATCTGTTTCCGATACACCGCTATCGCAGGCAAGCCAGCTCCCACAGGGGGTCGAGGCCAAATTCAAGACTGCAAAGCATGCACTAAGTCAGTGCACAACGGCAGTCTTGATTACTTCAAGCTGCCGGACAAGAACTGCTGCAAACGCTCCGACTGCGGGTTCACCAGTACTTCGCGCGGGTTGCCACGCTCTTCGACGATGCCTTTGTGCAGGAACACCAACTGGTTCGACACCTCGCGGGCGAAGCCCATTTCGTGGGTCACCACCACCATGGTGCGGCCTTCCTGGGCCAGGTCCTGCATCACCTTGAGCACTTCGCCAACCAGTTCCGGGTCGAGGGCCGAGGTGGGTTCGTCGAACAGCATCACCTCCGGCTCCATCGCCAGGGCGCGGGCGATTGCTACGCGTTGCTGCTCGCCGCCGGACATGTGGCCCGGGAACGCATCCTTGCGATGGCCCACGCCGACTTTGGCCAAGTAGTGCTCGGCCTTTTCACGCGCGTCTTTCTTCGACATGCCCAACACGTGCACCGGCGCTTCCATCACGTTTTCAAGCGCGGTCATGTGCGACCACAGGTTGAAATGCTGGAACACCATGGACAGGCGCGAACGCATGCGCTGCAGCTGTTTAGGGTCGGCGGCCTTCATGGCGCCGTCCTTGTTGGCCACCAGTTTCAGCTCTTCGTTGTTCAGCAGAATCTTGCCGGCGTGGGGTTGCTCCAGCAGGTTGATGCAGCGCAAAAAGGTACTTTTGCCCGAACCACTGGAACCGATGATGCTGATCACATCACCGGCTGCGGCGGCCAGGGACACGCCTTTGAGCACTTCATGACTGCCATAGCGTTTATGCAGGTCTTGGACTTCAAGTTTGTACATGCGGTCGGTTCTCACAAAAACAGGTGGTCAGTCGTTGAGCAAGCGCCCGTGACGCAGCGCTTCGCGCCCCGCCACCTTGGCCAGCCAGAAACCCGCTTGGGCATAACGTAGCCGTTCAACGGCAAACAACACCCCCGAGGTGCCCGCGCAAATCGTGCTGACGCGGTCTTCCAGAGGGTCAATCACTTCAAAAATCGGCTCGCCTTTTTCGACCACATCACCGGCTTTACGCAGGTAACTGATCACCCCGGCGTGGGGCGCGAACAACAATTCGGTGCCTTCAAACGGCAGGCCTTCACAGGGCTCGAACTGTGGCGCGGGCCATTCCCCCTTGATCAAGCCCTGCTCGGCGAGGAACGCGAGGATACCTTCGGCGTGGAAGATCGCCTCGTCGCGCCCCGTATCGGCTTGACCACCCAACTCCAGCGTCGTCGCCAGGCAGGCCAGCGGGATCTGCGCCTCAGGGAATGCCTGGGACAAACGCAACCACGGCAGCGAGCAGGCTTCATCGAACGAACTGCCGCCGGAGTCTTCCGCCAGCAGGCCGATTTTCACATTCAAGTGCGCCGACAACGAACGCCACTGCGGCCAGTGCTGCGGCAGTGCGTACATGTGCAGTGCAGCTTCGGCGTCGCAATGCAGGTCAAGCACCACATCGGCGGTGCAGGCGTGGCTCAGCAAGATGCGCTGCATGCCTTGCAACTGGCTGCTCGGCTCAGGCAATGAGGCGAATGCATCACTCATGGCCTGGCGGATCATGCGCACGTTCGCGTGGGGATCATCGCCCAGCTTGCCTTCGAGCAGCTCGGCCACCGGCTCGCTCAGCTCGACGAAATCACGGTTGAAGTTCTTGCCGCTGCCCACCTCGAAACGGCCCTGGTGGCTGCCTTGCAGCAACTGGCCCAGGCCCATCGGGTTGGCGACCGGCACCAGCTCGATCACGCCGTTGAGGGCGCCTTGCTGTTCCAGTTCGGCGAGGCGCTTTTTCAGCTCCCACGCGGCGCGCATGCCGGGCAATTCGTCGGCGTGCAGGCTGGCCTGGATATAGGCCTTGCGCTCGCCCTTGCCGAAACGGAACACGCTCAGCTGGCGCTCGCAGCCCAAGTGGCCCCAGGGCAACAGGTGATCGATACGTTCCATATCAGTGCTTCCTCGGCGCCAGGTAGCTCAGCCAGCGGCGCTCGGCCAACTTGAACAGGCGCACCAGGATGAAGGTCAGGCACAGGTAGAACACACCGGCGGTGATATACGCTTCGAACGGCAGGTAGAACTGCGCGTTCACTGTACGTGCAGCACCGGTGATGTCGATCAGCGTGACGATCGACGCCAGGCTGGTGGTCTGCAGCATCATGATCACTTCGTTGCTGTACTGCGGCAGCGCGCGGCGCAGGGCCGACGGCAGCAGGATGCGGCGGTACAGCTTGTAGCGCGACATGCCCATGGCCTTGGCGGCTTCGATCTCGCCATTGGGGGTGGCCTTGAGGCTACCGGCGATGATCTCGGCGGTGTAGGCGCTGGTGTTGATCGCAAAGGCCAGGCACGCGCAGAAGGTGGCGCTGGACAGCAGCGGCCAGAGGAAACTCTCGCGCACCGCCTCGAACTGGGCCAGGCCGTAGTAGATCAAGAACAACTGCACCAGCATCGGCGTGCCGCGGATCACGTAGGTGTAGAGCCAGGCCGCACCATTGACAATCGGCTGCTTGGACACGCGCATCAAGCCCAGGGGCAACGCGGCGAGCAAGCCGAAGAACAGCGAGATGGCGAGCAGTTTCAGGGTGGTCAGCAAGCCGCCAAGGTACAGCGGCATGGCCTCCCAGATGACGTTGTAGTCGAAGATCATAGATCAGCCGCCCTTACGCCTACCGAGTAGCGCTTCTCAAGATGACGCAAGGCCAGCAACGACACACTGGTGATCACCAGGTACATCGCCGCCACTGCGAGGAAGAAGGTAAAAGGCTCGCGGGTAGCGTCTGCCGCCTGCTTGGCCTTGAACATCATGTCTTGCAGGCCCACCACCGAAATCAGCGCGGTGGCCTTGGTGAGGACCAGCCAGTTGTTGGTAAACCCGGGGATCGCCAGCCGGATCATCTGCGGCACCATCACCCGGAAAAACACCTGGAAACTGCTCATGCCATACGCAAGGCCGGCTTCGGCCTGGCCCTTGGGAATGGCCATGAAGGCGCCGCGGAAGGTTTCCGACAGGTAGGCGCCAAAGATGAAACCCAGGGTGCCAATACCGGCGGCCAAGGGGTTCAAGTCAATATAGTCGTCATAGCCGAGCAGCGGCGCGACGCGGTTGAGCAGGTCCTGACCGCCGTAGAAAATCAGCAGGATCAGCACCAGGTCGGGGATCCCGCGGATCACCGTGGAGTACAAGTCACCCAGCCAGGCCAACCAGCGCACCGGCGACAGGCGCAACGCGACCCCGATCAGACCCAGAACAATGGCCAAGGCCATGGACGACAAGGCGAGCTGAAGCGTCAACCATGCGCCATCGAGGATGACGGCCCCGTAGCCTTTCAACATGATTCAGGTCCTCGAAAAAGGGGATGAAAAAATGGCGCAAACCTCAGGAATTCTGTTGCTTGCGCCATTTGGGACAGACAGCTGCGACGATTTACTTAGGGTCAGCGCCGTAAATATCGAAGTCGAAGTACTTGTCCTGGATTTTCTTGTACTCGCCGTTGGCACGGATCGCGGCAATGGCTGCGTTGATGCGGTCCAGGTTTTCCTTGTCGCCTTTGCGTACGGCGATGCCGATGCCGTCGCCGAAGTACTTGGCGTCGGTAAAGGCCGGGCCTACGAACGCGTAGCCTTTGCCGGCAGGGGTTTTCAGGAAACCGTCCTGCAGCAGGGTAGCGTCAGCCACGGTGCCATCGAGGCGACCGGCTTCCACGTCCAGGTAGATTTCGTTCTGCGAGCTGTAAGGCACCACGGTGGCGCCTTTCGGAGCCAGGACTTCCTTGGCGAAACGGTCGTGGATCGAACCGCGCTGCACACCGATCTTCTTGCCCTTCAATTCATCCAGGCTATCGCTGACGGTGGTGCCTTCCTTCAACACCAGGCGCGCTGGGGTCAGGTAGTAGCGGGTGGTGAAGTCCACGGACTTCTTGCGGTCATCCGTGATGGACATGGACGACAGGATCGCGTCGATCTTGCGCACTTTCAGCGCTGGGATCAGGCCGTCGAACTCTTGCTCGACCCAGGTGCACTTCACGTCCATCTGCTTGCACAGGGCGTTGCCGATGTCGTAGTCGAAACCGACGATGCTGCCGTCGGGAGCTTTGGAGGCAAACGGAGGGTAAGCCGCTTCGATACCAATTTTCAGGGGCTTGCCTTCAGCGAAAGCCTGCATGGACAGCACGGACAGCGCCAGGGCGCCCAACAGCACGAGTTTCTTCATCTTGGGACTCCATCGGTATAGGGCAAAACAGCAGTATGAGCCATGGCCCACGATGCGACTTAAGGGAAACCGAATTGCGGTGCTGCGTCCCACACCAGTTACACACTGGAGACGACGAGCGAGTGATCGGCATTCTAACGACAGGCCGGAAGTCGATATTTCCTCAATGCGACAACAATTTACAGAAGCACCGAGAAAGCGGTTCCAGCTCATTGACAGCCTCTGAATTTTATGCAGAGACAAAAGACATTAAGCCTGTAGACGCTGCAAATTGCGGGCCTATTATTCGCAAACCCTTCTAGCACGGCAAGTCTGGCGTTTAATCTTATTTCCGGGGGTGTCTAAAACGCGGTTTTTCGAGGCATGGGCGTAGCGCTTTGCCTCACGTTTGGGCGGCGGGTTACACATTTGCGCTCGACGGTAACATTCAGAAATATCCCACAACACAATCCGATATTTATTGACCTTATGTAAGTCGTCCCACCCATGAGCAGCCTTGGAATGCAATCAAACTGTGGGAGCGGGCTTGTTCGCGAAGGCGGTGTGTCAGTCAGCATATCAGCCAACTCATACACCGCCTTCGCGAGCAAGCCCGCTCCCACAGTTGATCTTCAGTGTTTTTGAGAGCGCATTAAAAAGCCCCACCCGGCCTACACCGAATGGGGCTCCATCGCTCAAACCTGCCTTAAGCGACGTTCATGGTCTTGTGCGTCTCAATCAAATGCGCCACCACGCCCGGGTCCGCCAGGGTGGAGATATCCCCCAGCCCGTCGTATTCAGCCGTGGCAATCTTGCGCAGAATTCGCCGCATGATTTTCCCCGAGCGCGTCTTCGGCAAGCCCGGTGCCCACTGGATCACGTCTGGCGAAGCAATCGGCCCGATTTCCTTGCGCACCCAGTTTTTCAACTCCAGGCGCAGCGCTTCGTTCGGTTCTTCACCATTTTTGAGCGTGACATACACATAGATGCCCTGCCCCTTGATGTCGTGCGGCACACCCACCACCGCCGCTTCAGCGACTTTAGGGTGAGCAACCATGGCACTTTCGATCTCGGCAGTGCCCATGCGGTGGCCGGACACGTTCAGCACGTCGTCCACGCGGCCGGTAATCCAGTAGTAACCGTCCTCGTCACGGCGCGCACCGTCACCGGTGAAGTACATGCCACGGAAAGTCTTGAAATAGGTGTCGACAAAGCGGTCATGGTCGCCGTACAGCGTACGCGCCTGGCCCGGCCACGAATCGAGGATCACCAGGTTGCCTTCAGCCGCGCCTTCGATCAGGTTGCCGAGGTTGTCCACCAGTGCCGGCACCACACCGAAGAACGGCCGTGCCGCCGAACCCGGCTTGAGCGCATGGGCGCCTGGCAGCGGGCTCATCATGTTGCCGCCGGTTTCGGTCTGCCACCAGGTATCGACAATCGGGCAACGGGATTGGCCGACGTTCTTGTAGTACCAGTCCCACGCCTCTGGGTTAATCGGCTCACCCACCGAGCCAAGCAGGCGCAGGCTGCTGCCATCGGCGCCTTCACAGGCAGCGGTGCCGGAAGCCATCATCGCGCGGATCGCGGTCGGTGCGGTGTAGAGGATATTGACCTTGTGCTTGTCGACGATCTTCGCCACCCGGGTGATGTCCGGGTAGTTCGGCACGCCCTCGAACAGCACGGTGGTCGCGCCGTTGGACAGCGGGCCGTAGACAATATAAGTGTGGCCGGTGACCCAGCCGACGTCGGCGGTGCACCAGTAGATTTCGCCCGGGCGGTAGTCGAACACGCGCTCGTGGGTCAGGCCGGCGTACAACAGGTAGCCGCCGGTGGTGTGCTGCACGCCCTTGGGCTTGCCGGTGGAACCGGAGGTGTAGAGGATGAACAGCGCTTCTTCGGCACCCATCTCTTTGGGCGCACACACGGTGCCCGCCACTTTCATCAGGTCTTCGTACCAGATATCGCGATGCTGGTTCCACTTGATCTGGCCATTGGTGCGCTTGCACACGATGACCTTCTGGATGCTGCTGGTTTCCGGGTTGGTCAGGGCGTCGTCGACGTTGGCCTTCAACGGAATTTTCTTACCGGCGCGAATGCCTTCATCGGCAGTGATCACCACCTTCGACTTACAGTCGATAATACGACCAGCCAGGGCTTCCGGCGAGAAACCGCCAAACACCACGGAGTGGATCGCACCGATACGGGTACAGGCCAGCATGGCGACCACGGCTTCGGGGATCATCGGCATATAGATAGTCACCACGTCGCCGCGGTGCACATCCTGGCCGCGCAGGGCGTTGGCGAACTTGCAGACTTCTTCATGCAGCTCGCGGTAAGTGATGTTGCGGCTCTCGGCAGGGTCATCGCCCTCCCAGATGATTGCGATCTGGTCGCCGCGCTCGGCGAGGTGACGGTCCAGGCAGTTGTAGGAAACGTTCAGGGTGCCATCGGCGAACCACTTGATGTCGACATGGTGATCGTCGAACGAGGTCTGCTTCACCGTGGTGAAAGGCTTGATCCAGTCGAGGCGCTTGGCTTGCTCGCGCCAGAAGCCATCGGGGTTGACCACCGACTGCTGGTACATGGCCTTGTAGGTCGCCTCGTCGGTCAGCGTGTTGGCTGCTACTTCGGGGCGAACGGGGTACAGGGAAGCCGCACTCATCTTTCTTACCTCGGTGACATAGTTGTTGTTGTATGGCCCTGTTGTAGCCGGGGCTGACCTATAGAACCATTCGACGATGGTAGTAACAAGCCCCTACAAATTGCCCTGATATGCCCCTGCACGGCTCTAGCCCGCGGACCGTGGTGCTTTGCGCCTTTGTGAAAAAAGCTTTACCACAGGATTGTTACAAAAACCGCCAATAGTGTTTATCAAAAGTACGGGTATATGAATATAACCTGGCAGCCTAAAATCACTTCCGTCAACACGACACAGTGATTAACAACGCAACAGCCCCCACGAAGGCAACGTTAATCCGAACTTCCCAACTCTTAAGTTACACACGCGGTCTCACAAGGGCCCCGTGACCCCACTCGCCCTGAATAAGGTAAATAGAGAAATGAAAGCTTTAGTAGTTATGGCCCTCAGCAGCTTGTGCGCAACCGCCGCCCTGGCCGACGAAGCCCCGACTGACGTAGCTGGCCGGAACACCCCGATCGTTGAGGATTACACTTACAGCACCCACTTGGACGTCGCCAAAGTATTGTCCATGAGCAACATCCCGGAAGTATGCGAAGTTGTACCGGTGAAGATGGAATATGAAGATTCGCAAGGTCAGCGGCATATTCTTAATTATCATGTGATGGGCAACGGTTGCTCTAACGGGTAATAACTTGATGCGTTCGATCTGAACCTGATCTTATTCGCCGCAAGAAATCGTTCTTGCGGCAAAGAACCGGCCCCCTCCGCCCCTCGCTGCGCCCCCTCGAAAAAAATCCTGCCGCTCGTCCCTCCGACCAACCCCAGCAAACCCGCGTCTTGGCCTGAAAAGTAGGCTTTTTGTCTGCGATCCGTGAGCATCCGCCGCAACACAAAGCCGATTTTTTCCCTATAATGCGCGGGTAAATCGGGCCTGCAATATCCCTTTACACTGGGATGAAGAGCCAGACCTGAGGCATCCCGCTGGAGCAAGCACCTACCGCTCCGCACCTCAAGCCTCACGCAGCGCACCCGTAACCCTATTCCGTTTAATGCGTGCGCTAGCTGCAACAAACGATTCCTTAAGATCCACCGCGGCCTCAGGGCCGTGTGAACACCCAACCATCCGGTTTCACACGGGCACCTTTGAGCCCTCACGCAGGAGACGACACGTCATGCTGAGCTGGGACGAATTCGACAAAGAAGAAGAAGGCGAAGTAGCCACCAAAGGCGCCAACGCCGGCCACGCCACCGAAGCCAACATGGACCGCCTCGACGGCGCCGGCGCTGCCGCCGCCATCGAAGCCCGCGCCGTCACCGCCAGTGACTCCGCCGCCATCGTGCGCGCCAAGGCCGCCCTCGACAAACTCGACGTCGCCGAAGGCCTCGCCGAGCTGGAAGGTTCCGCCGCCCGTGTCGCCGTTGACGAAAAGCGCATGATCAACTGCCGCGCCGACCTCAACCAACTCGTGCCCTTCAAGTACGACTGGGCCTGGCAGAAGTACCTCGACGGCTGCGCCAACCACTGGATGCCGCAGGAGGTCAACATGACCGCCGACATCGCGCTGTGGAAAAACCCTGAAGGCCTGACCGACGACGAACGTCGCATCGTCATGCGCAACCTCGGCTTCTTCTCCACCGCCGACTCCCTGGTGGCCAACAACCTCGTGCTGGCCGTGTACCGCCTGATCACCAACCCGGAGTGCCGCCAGTACATCCTGCGCCAGGCCTTCGAAGAAGCGATCCACACCCACGCCTACCAGTACTGCATCGAATCGTTGGCCATGGATGAAGGCGAGATCTTCAACATGTACCACGAGATTCCATCGGTCGCCAAAAAGGCCGCCTGGGGCCTGAAGTACACCCGTTCGATCTCCGATCCGAAGTTCGAAACCGGCACCGTCGAGACCGACAAAGAGCTGCTGCGCAACCTGGTCGCCTACTACTGCGTGCTGGAAGGCATCTTCTTCTACTGCGGCTTCACCCAGATCCTGTCCATGGGCCGTCGCAACAAAATGACCGGCGTGGCCGAGCAGTTCCAGTACATCCTGCGTGACGAGTCGATGCACCTGAACTTCGGTATCGACGTGATCAACCAGATCAAAATCGAAAACCCACACCTGTGGGATGCCGAGATGAAGGAAGAAGCGACCCAAATGATCCTGCAAGGGACTCAGCTGGAGATCGAATACGCGCGCGATACCATGCCGCGCGGCGTGCTGGGCATGAACGCGGCGATGATGGAGGATTACCTCAAGTTCATCGCCAACCGTCGTCTGTCGCAGATTGGTCTGAAAGAAGAGTATCCGGGGACGACTAACCCGTTCCCGTGGATGAGCGAGATCATGGACTTGAAGAAAGAGAAAAACTTCTTCGAAACCCGTGTAATCGAGTACCAAACTGGCGGCGCGTTGAGCTGGGATTGATTCCTGAACCAAGCAGCCCCATAAAGCCCTGACACGTTCAGGGCTTTTTTATGCACGATGAATGGCCACTTCTTGAAGCACATCAGGCCGGCCACCTCGCCCAGAAGGGTTCGGATCGCATCACCAATGCTGTAGCCTTGTGCCCCAATTGTCATCAGCGTTGTCACCGGTCGAGTGATCGGAACGCTTTCACTGCAGCGCTTTACCGCAACGTCGGAAGATTGGCACGGGAGTCATCTCCCGCTGTCACACCTGATGCACACTCAAAAAATAGTAGATAGGACCGAGGCCAACCCGTGAACCCAGACATGCTCGAAGCCGGCCCCGCTGACGCCAAAGTACTTTCCGTCTTTGACTTCGACGGCACCCTCACCCACCACGACAGTTTCGTGCCCTTCCTCAAGTTTGCCTTTGGCACCGGTGAGTTTTATGGCCGGATGGTCAAGCTGGCGGTGCCGGGGCTGCGCTTTCTGGTGCGGCAGATCAGCCGGGATGAGTTGAAGGCGCAGTTGATCCGCACCTTTATGACTGGGGTGCAGAAGACGTGGGTGCAGCAGAAGGCCGAGGAGTATTGCCAGCGCAACTGGGCGCGGTTGATGCGGCCGGCGGGGGTGCTTTCGGTGGAGCAGGAGTTGGGCTCCGGAGCGGAGGTCACGCTGTGTTCGGCGTCACCGGCGTTGGTGTTGCAGCCGTTTGCGAATCGGCTCGGGATCAAGTTGATCGGGACTGAGCTTGAGGTGGTGGATGGAGTGTTGACCGGTAAGCTCACTGGGAACAACTGCCGCTGTGAGAACAAGGTGCTGCGACTTGAAGCGGTGTATGGGGATTTGGGCGAATATCGGCTGCGGGCCTGGGGCGATACGCGTGGGGATCGGGAGTTATTGGCGGCGGCGCAGGATGCGCATTTTCGGCATTTTCATGCGAAGAAGAAGCGGGCTCGGTTGCAGCGGTGATGCGGGTGGGTGGGCTCGATAGGTAGCCCGATGTGATCCCTTCGTAGCTTCGCCGGGGCTCGACAACTCCCACATTTGATCTTTGTCAGCCCGTTAATCGGTGTTCAACGGGCGTTTATGTCGTGGCTTTGAGGTTTACGCCCAGGGCTGTGGCGAAGGCTTTTACCATCGGGCTGCGCGGGGCGTTGTGGCGCAGGATGAGGTTGAAGGCGGTGCTCAGGTGAACGTGCTCCGGGCACAGTACGCGCAGGCGCCCTTCTCTTACCAAGGGCGTGGCGTAGTGTTCGGGCAAGAAGCCGAGGAAACGGCCAGTAAGGATCAGGATCGCGACGGCTTCGACTTGTGAGGCCGAGGCGGACTGGCTGTCATAATTGACGAAGTTGGCCTTGTCGCGGTGGATCGCATACCGATGGTTCACCACTTCGTATTGGCGCAAGACCTCGGGCGTGATGTCGTTTGCGTCGAAGAGTGGGTGTCCTACGGCACAGTAGGCGTGGGCCTTTTCTTCATACAGCGGGAAATAATCGAATTCTTCGCGGCGCTGGTACACCGGCACGATGCCGACGATCAAGCGTCCCTCCACCACGCCGCGCTCAACTTCGTCCAGTTGCGAGGCGTGTAGGCGCAATCTAATCTTTGGCGATTCGCTATGTAATTTCCCCAACGCGGCAATTAGCGGGGAATTAACATCGGACACGGTGTTATCAATAACGCCCACACTAAGGTCGCCAATAAGCTCGTTTTGCGCCGAACTAAGCTTGTCGCGAAAACTGTCCACCGAGGTAAATAACTCGATGGATGCCTGATACACCAACTTGCCTTCTTCGGTCAGCCCGAACCCTTCCCTGCCCCGTGTGCACAGGCGCATGCCGATGCGAATCTCGAGGTCGGAGATTTGTTTGCTGATGGCCGCGAGCCCCACGTTCAGCTCGTTTTGCGCGGCACTGAAGCCGCCCGCTTCGACCACGGCCATGAACACGCGCAGCAATTTGAAGTCCAGCCCGCTCAACTGCAGGGGCGGTCTTGTGCCGGGTTTTGGCGGCAGGTTTCCAGAAGTGGAAAGTGGAGTTTCCATAATACGCGTTGACCTCAAGTGCCATATTCAACAGGCTTCAACCCAGTCCTTGAACATAGCCAGGCGGCGATAATGAACATAAACATCCGCCCTTGGCAACCTTGAATACGGCGCGTCAGACGCTGATTCAGTCTAGTTGAAACCTTATTTTTACTGCCTCCGACTCTTCTAAAAACAAGCGTGAGGAATACCCATGTCCCAGCCCACCGACCGCCTTTGGGGCGCTCGTTTCAAGACCGGCCCGTCTGCTGCATTGGCCGCGTTGTCACGTTGCCCCGAGCGCTATTTCCGCCTGACGCCCTACGACCTGGCCGGCTCCCGTGCCCATGCCCGTGAGTTGCAGCGCGCCGGGTTGCTCGATGAGTCGGAGACCCTGCGCACCCTCGAAGCCCTGGACCAGATCGGCCACGACTTCGCCGCCGGCCGCTTGCACCCGACCCTGGATGACGAGGACGTACACACCTTTATCGAACGCGTATTGACCGAGCGCCTGGGCGCCTTGGGCGGCAAGTTGCGCGCCGGGCGTTCGCGTAATGACCAGACCGCCAACGATCTACGTCTTTTCCTACGTGACCATGCGCGCACCATCACCACCGAGGTGCTGGGTTTGCAGCAGGCGTTGGTGGAGCAGGCCGAGCAGCATATCGAGAGCATCTGCCCCGGTTTTACCCACTTGCAGCAGGCGCAGCCGATTGTGTTCGCTCACCACTTGCTGGCTCACGCGCAGTCGATGTTGAGGGATGTGCAACGTCTGGTGGATTGGGATGCGCGCACGGCCTTGTCGCCTTTGGGCGCTGCCGCGATGGCAGGTTCTGCGATTGCGCGCCAGCCGGAGCATTCGGCCAAGGAAATGGGCTACACCGGGCCGTGCGAAAACTCCATTGATGCCGTCGCCAGCCGTGATCATGTGGCGGAGTTCCTGTTTGTGGCGGGCATGCTCGGGGTGAATATTTCGCGCCTGTCCGAAGAGTTTTGCTTATGGTCGTCACGGCAGTTTCGTTGGGTGGTGCTGGATGATGCCTACGCCACGGGTAGCTCGATCATGCCGCAGAAAAAGAACCCAGACATTGCCGAATTGGCGCGGGGCAAGGCTGGGCGCTTGATTGGCAACCTGACCGGGTTGATGTCGACGCTCAAGTCGCTGCCGCTGTCGTACAACCGCGATTTGAGTGAAGACAAGCACAGCGTGCTGGACAGTGTGGATACGTTGCTGCTGGTGTTGCCGGCGATGGCGGGAATGGTCGCGACCATGAAGGTGCAGGTGGAAGAGCTGCGGCGTCAGGCGCCGATGGGCTTTACCTTGGCGACTGAGGTGGCGGATTGGTTGGCGACCCGTGGTGTGCCGTTCAAAGAAGCCCATGAAATCACCGGCGCGCTGGTACAGGCCTGTGAGAAGCATGAGATTGAGTTGTGGGAAGCCTCGCCGGCGATGTTGGCGGAGGTGGATGCACGACTCGCACCCGAAGTGCGCGACTGCCTAACACTGGAAGCGGCGATTGCGGCGCGCAGTGGGTGGGGTGGGACGGCGCCGGAGCGGGTTCGGGAGCAGATTGGGCGGTTGAAGTCCGCATTAGCGGCTCAACAGCAGTGGGCAGAGAGTTATCAGGGGTTCCGGATTTAAATCTGCGGTGTTTGGGCTGGCGTCTTCGCAGGCAAGCCAGCTCCCACATTTGGACCGCGTACAGTAGTTAGAGCGTTGTAAGTTTTGGAGATTCACCATGAACCAAACCCCGGCAGAGCGCTTGGAAGCCGAGCGCAAGTTGTCCGAGAACCAGTTCGATATCACGCAGTACGAACACGTGCCGCGTCGTTATTACGGGCGGATGTTTTTTGCCACCTTGATCGTGATCGTGTTGGCCGCGCTGTTGCGCGCATTCGCCAATGGCCAGATCGAATGGTCCTACATCGGTCAGTTCCTCACGTCTGAGGCCATCCTCTGGGGTCTGGTGAACACCATTGTCATGTCGATTTTGGCGATGGCACTGGGTGTGGTGATCGGGGTGATCACAGCCATCATGCGCATGTCGGCCAACCCGATCCTGCGCTACGTGGCCATCACTTACACCTGGCTGTTTCGCGGTACACCGTTGATCCTGCAGCTGCTGCTGTGGTTCAACCTGGCGCTGATTTTCCCGGTGATCGCGATTCCCGGCCTGTTCAGCATCGACACCGTCGACCTGATGACGCCATTCGTGGCCGCCCTGCTCGGCCTCAGCATCAACCAGGGCGCCTACACCGCCGAGGTGGTGCGCGCCGGCCTGTTGTCGGTCGATACCGGCCAGTACGAAGCCGCCAAGTCCATCGGCATGCCGAGCCTGCAGGCGTTGCGTAGGATCATTCTCCCGCAGGCGATGCGAGTGATCATTCCGCCTGTAGGCAACGAGTTCATCAGCATGGTGAAAATGACCAGCCTGGCCAGTGTGATCCAGTACTCGGAGCTGCTGCACAACGCGCAAAACATCTACTACGCCAACGCGCGGGTCATGGAGCTGCTGATCGTGGCCGGCATCTGGTACCTGGCGGTGGTGACTGTTCTTTCATTTGGTCAAAGCCGCCTCGAGCGTCGTTTTGCCCGCGGCGCCGGCAAGCGTTCGTAAGTCTGGGTTGAGGAGATTTGCCCCATGAGAAGCATCGTCAAGGCCGTCAACCTGAACAAGTATTACGACCAGTATCACGCGCTGCGCGACATCAATATCGAGGTCGAGCAAGGCGAAGTGATGTGCATCATCGGCCCGTCGGGGTCCGGTAAAAGCACCCTGCTGCGTTGCGTCAACCAACTGGAAAAAATCGACAAGGGCGGCCTGTGGGTCGACGGCGAACTGGTGGGTTACCGTGTCGTCGGCAACAAGCTGCATGAGATGAATGAATCGCAGATCGCCCGCCAGCGCCTGGCCACCGGCATGGTGTTCCAGCGCTTCAATTTGTTCCCGCACATGACCGTGTTGCAGAACATCATCGAAGGCCCCTGCCAGGTGCTCAAGCGCTCGCCCAAGGAAGCCATCGAAGACGCGCTGGAGCTGCTGGCCCGTGTCGGTCTGGCGGATAAGCGCAATGCGTACCCAGTGGAATTGTCCGGCGGCCAGCAACAGCGGGTAGCGATTGCCCGTGCGTTGGCGATGCGACCCAAATTGATGCTGTTTGACGAACCCACGTCAGCCCTCGACCCGGAGCTGGTAGGCGAAGTGCTGTCGGTGATGCGCGACCTGGCCACCACCGGCATGACCATGATCGTGGTCACCCATGAGTTGGGCTTTGCCCGCGAAGTCTCCAACCGCATGGTGTTTATGGATGCCGGCCAGATTGTGGAAGCCGGCAGCCCGGAAGAAATTCTAATAAGCCCACAAAACCCGCGTACCCAAAGCTTTATTTCTGCCGTTCGCACTTAACTAAAAAACAAACGAGAACGCCCCCATGAAAAAATTATTTATCCCAACGTTGCTTGCAGGCCTGATGGCCTCCTCCGCTGTTTTCGCAACATTGCCGGCGGCAATCAAGGACAAGGGCGAGATCAGCGCGGCCATCGTGCCGAACTATCCGCCGATGGATTTCAAGGACCCGGCCACCAACAAGATCACCGGCCTGGACTTTGACCTGGGCAACGCCCTGGCCGAGCGCCTGGGCGTGAAGATCAAGTGGCAGGAAACCGGCTTCGAGCAGATGCTCAGCGGCTTGACCACCAAGCGCGTGGACATCGTGCTGTCGGGCATGTCCGACACCGCCGAACGCCAGAAGGCCGTGACCTTCATCGACTACTTCACCAGCGGCCCGCAGTTCTACACCCTGGCCAAGCGTGAAGACCTCAAGGAATTGACAGACCTGTGCGGTAAAAAAGTCGGCACCAGCCGCCGTACCACCTGGCCGTCGGAAATTGCCGCATGGAGCAAGGAAAACTGCGAGGCGGCGGGTAAGCCGGCGATCGTGGTGATCGGCACCGAAGGTTCGGCGGATGCGCGGGCGCAGTTGCAGCAGAATCGCCTGGATGCCGCGATGCAGGGCAGCGAGACCATTCCCTACTTGATGTCGCTGGACAAGGGCAAGTACAAGCCGGTGGGCCTGGCGATTGCCAAGCAATTCACGGGGCTTGGGATTGAGAAGAGCAACACGGAACTGGTCACGGCGATCAGTGAAGCGTTGCAGGGCATGATTGATGACGGCACCTACGGCAAGATCCTGAAAAAGTGGGACCTGGAGCAAGGCGCAGTCGAGAAGATCACCATCAACTCCGGTCAGTAAGTCGATCCAAGTGTGGGAGCTGGCTTGCCTGCGATGGCGGCAGGTCAGCTTGCATCATCATTGCCTGAACCACCGCTATCGCAGGCAAGCCAGCGCCCACATTTGATGTGTGTTGTCTTGAGAACATAACAAGGACACTTGCCCCCACCGTGGCCACCTACTCCCTGGTAATCCGCCGCCTGATGATCTGCTCGGTGACCATCGTGGTCAGCCGCGCCATGACCAGCCCGTTGCTGGCCCTGTTGCTGAGTACTCGCCTGGGCCTGAACCAGCAGGACATCGGCCTGCTGATGGGCATTGCTGTCTTTATCGCGACCTTGCTGGGCCTGTACGGCGGCTACATCATCGACCGCCTGGAAAAGCGCAAGCTGCTGATCCTGGCCATGCTCTCCAGCTCCATCGGTTTTCTGTTGCTGACTTTTGCCAGCAACCTCTACCTCACCACCCTGACCCTGGTCATCACCGAAGCGGCGTCGGCGCTGTTCCTGATTGGCTCAAAAGCCATCATCAGCGAGAACCTGCCGGTGGGTGACCGTGCCAAGGTGTTTTCCCTGCGCTACACCCTGACCAACGTCGGCTACGCCACAGGCCCGATGGTCGGCGTGGTGATCGCCGGCCACCTGCAACTGGCCCCGTTCCTGATTGCCAGTGCGATCGCCTTTGGCAGCGTGTTCCTGATGATCGGCATCCCGCCCACCCAACGAGATGACAGCAACAAGCCCTTGAGTTTTCTCACCACCCTGCGCACGTTGCGCAGCGACCGCACGCTCATCCTGTTCACCAGCGGCAGCTTGCTGAGCACCATTGTCCATGGGCGCTACACCTTGTATCTGTCGCAATTCTTGCTGGTGGCCTACAAGCCCGCCGAGGCGCTGAAGATTCTGTCTGCGGTGCTGGCGTGCAATGCCATCACCGTAATTCTGATGCAGTACCAGATCGGCCGCTTTCTCAAGCGTGAACAACTGCGCTACTGGATCGTGCTCGGCACGCTGCTGTTCATTGCCGGACTGATCGGTTTCAGCCTCGCGGACAGCCTGCTTACCTGGTGCCTGGCGATGTTCGTATTCACCCTCGGCGAGATGATCATCTACCCCTCCGAGTTCCTGTTTATCGACACCATCGCGCCGGATGCACTGCGCGGCAGTTACTACGGCGCGCAGAACCTGGCCGCGTTTGGAGGGGCGATGAGCCCGGTGATTTGCGGCTATCTGCTGATCAATGCAGCGCCGGCCAGCATGTTCTATGCATTGGGGGCGCTGACTGCGGTCGGTGGAACGCTGTGCTTCTTGAGCGGGCGAAGGGTTGCAGGTTCTTGCTGATATTTACGCTGGATCCCGCTATTAATAGCGAAACTTCTCACGGACCCGAGCCCTATGAAATTCGACACGGCCTACAGCCTGAGTCTCGACGACAAGCTGTCGATCTACGACGTACGAGACCTGAATTTCGACGAAACCGCTGATTTCGATTCCGACCACGACAGCTTCCTCTGCCCCAACGATCAGTGCCGTGCAGCGTTTGATGCGAGCAACGCGCTGAGCACGTTCAACGCCAAGAACGTCAACTACCTGCGCACGCCGCACTTCAAGAACAAAACAAGTACCCGACACATTGACGGTTGTCGTTATGCCAGCACCCACAAGACCGCGAGCGGCGAAGGTGACGACGAGCGTGAGGACAATTTTCCCTCGGAATTTGTACTGACTCGTCGACAGTACGAACGCAAGCCGCCCTTGGCTGGCACCGAAGGAAATAGCCCTCAAGCCCCCGCAAAAGCACCTTCTGTCCGTGCCACTGCATTCCCCGGCAACCACGACAGCACCCCGGACAAAACCAGCGTGTTCGCCCACCCGGTGGAATGCTTTGTGTCCAACATCGATGACAAGGACAAACTCAAGTCCATGCCGTTGAAGATCGGCGAGCACACCGCGACCTACTGGACGTACTTCAAAAAGATCGAATACCTGCAGGACAACAAGGGCTTGATCTACTGGGGCAAAATCAAGGCGATCAAGGACTACACCAGCAGCTTTCGCATCGACTTCGAAAAGAAAGTGTGGCTCGACAAAAAGCCTTACTCGGTGAATGTCTACCTGAGCAAAAAACTCATCGACAAATACCGCAAGCGCAAGGCATTCCTGGAGCAGATCAAGGCGGCGGTGGACAGTGAGCGGGCGTTGTACTGCTTCTTCTATGGGGTGACGCCAGCGCTCCAGCAGGTGCCCAGCAAGAAGAACCCCGAGCAGACGTTCGGGGTGTTCAGCGCAAATATCGAGAACCTGGATCACCTGATCATTCGCGAGGCGCCAGGGCTGGAATAGGGGGTCGTTGATAATCCAGTTGATGAGCGGTCAAAACAACTGTACAAAAACACAGTATAGTTTGTCCTCCCCCGTCGAACCCTGGAGAAACCCCATGTCCTCCCTGGCAATGAGCTCTTTTGTAGAACAGCAGATCGTCCTGCATCAATTCACCGCCAAGCACAGCGCACAGGCCCGTGCGATGCTGGGCTGGAGCCGGGAACACCTGGCGCTTCAGGCTGGCGTGACGGTTGAAGCGGTTCAACAGTTTGAAAGCCAATGCGACGTGGGTGACGAAACCCGCCTGGCCCTGGCGTTTCGTTTGGAGGCTGAAGGGCTGGTGTTTTTCCCTGGGTTTGCGCCGGGGTGGGGCATGAGTGTGCGCCGCTTTGACACTGCCGCAGCCGAACCCGTAGCGCAAGGGATCATCTCTCGTTTGATCGGCACAACGTCCGCATCACTTGACTCACCCACCCCTCAACCGAATGGTGCGTAGCGCCCGGCCCTGGGGCCAACGCTGTCACATCGCACACCCGCCGCCCGTTACGGCGTCAAAGTGCCGGCTTGAAATCAGCCTGGGCTGCCTGCTCGTATCCATGGGCCACGGCCAGCAAGGTCGGTTCGGACCATCGGGTCCCGAAAAAATAGGCACTGGTCGGTAGCCCATCCTCATCCTTACCGGAGGGGACGGTGATTCCTGGGTAACCGGCCACTGCCACACCGAAATAACTGTAAGTCTCGAAATCCGACACCATGGCGTCCAGGTTTTCCGCTTTGATCGGGTCATCCATGGTGCTGCGGAAGTCCTGAATGAGCGCGTCCCAAAGGGGTTTACGCTGCTCCGGCGTCAGGGTCTGGGCATTGATTTCCTTGAGGATGGGCTGGTGATCCGCGTCAGCCTCATCGCGCTCGTCGTTGAACTTGATCAGTTCGGTCAGCGACTTGACCGGTAGGCCCGGACGCTTGCCGAGGTAACTGTTCAGCTCATCCTTAACATCAGAGAGCAGCAACTCGTCGTAACGTGATGCATCAGCCAGCCGCAGGTTGACCGGCACCAATACCGCGCCTTGTTCGCGTAGCACGTCCAACGTCCGATTGAATTGCTCGCTGTTATCGACTGACAGGGTTTCGCCCTCTTTGGAAAACGTCGCGGGATAACCGATACGCTTGCCTTTCAACGCGCCCGGAACCAACAACTGCGTGTAATCAATGCCTTGGGGTGCGCCCACGCTCGCCGGATCCTGCGGATCGCTGCCCGACATGGCATTGAGCATCAACGCAGCATCGAACACCGAACGCGCCATCGGGCCCGGTGTGTCCTGGTTCTGACTCGCGGGAATCAACCCGTTGCGGTCCAGCAGGCCAACGCTGGGCTTGAGCCCGACGACCCCATTGCGCGCGGCCGGGACAATAATCGAACCATTGGTTTCAGCCCCCACCGCCAAGGGTGCCAACCCTGCCGCGACTGCGGCGGCAGACCCGGAGCTGGAGCCTCCGACGTCGGCATCCGCATGGTGCGGGTTACGGGTTTGTCCGCCCCGGCTGCTCCAGCCATCGGGACCACCACGAAACCCAGCCAGTTCGGTCATGTTGGTTTTACCGAGGATCACCGCGCCCTGCCTGATCAGGTAATCGACCAATGGGGCGTTCTTGCCGGCCGCTTCACCCACCAGCCCGAAAGCACCTGCACTGGTCTGCATGCCTTCAGTTTCGATGGTGTCCTTGAGCAAAATGGGAATGCCATGCAGCGGCCCGCGTACCTTGCCGCTGGCGCGCTCGCGATCCAGCTCGCGCGCGGCCTCCAGTGCCCCGGGGTTGAGTTCGATGACGGCGTTCAGTTGCGGGTCGACGCTGCGAATGCGCGCCTGCAGGTACGTGACCAGGTCGGCCGAGCTGAGCCCGCCTGGCCGGGCCATGTGCTCGCCAAGCTCTTTGACACTGAGGTACTCGGTCCCAGGGGGAACGGGGTTTGAAGCAACCGCTGAGTAGTCTCCTGCAAACGACTGTACAACTTGCCGGACGACGGAGCCCATTCCATATGCAATACCGAACATAAGACCTCTCGAAGAGTAAGACATGACGAAGGATCAACGTTGATCCGTGGGCCAGTCTAAAAACTCTTCTTCTGCCCGGCAGCGGGATGTGGGCCATTTACGGTGTGGGACAGTTCAGCGCAGCGGGTAGCCTTTCCTATGGGGCCATCAAGCGAAGGATGCTTCGATACTCCCGTATCAGGGCCGCCAACCTTTCTTTTGCCCATCGCGCACCGTAGAACCACAGCGTCGCGCCATCATCGAGCGGCTCGCCAACCCCCGGGTAACCACTCCAGCAGGCCCCATGGAATGCGGCGCTGCGACTGTCGGATATCAAGGCGTCCAAGCGGAATTCGTGCACACGCTCATCGATTTCATTGCGGGCATGCAGGGTCTTGGTCCGGTGTGCATGCACCGGAACCAGCACCACTCCGGAGCGGCGCAGGATATCCAGCGCTCTCAGGAAGGACGGGGTGTGCTCAATCAACTGATGTTCCTGAGCGTCCACCCATCGCTCGGCGAACCCCAGGCGCCTGCCCTCCAACGTACTGTCAGCCGTAAAGGTGGTGTTGTTCTGTACCAGGGGCACTTCCACCATTACCGGCCCGGAGGGGTCAATGCCACTCAACGCAATCAATGACAGCGACGGGTCGCGCTGGAGTTTGAGGGGTAATCCGGGGACGTCATACCCCGGGATCGGGACGCCGCCTCTCAAGCTGACATGAGCCCGGGGATCGACGCCGAAAGCGATACCACCCGGGCTTGCAGGCTCGTGGATTGGCGTTGCCAGACCCGACGACTCAGCAGGCCCAGGCACCGGTAGCCCCGTCGAACAGGGCAAGCCCAGCTGCCAATATTTCTTACACTTGCGCTCCATGAAAACCGCACCCGACAAATGACTTGCCGGGGATCATCGCACCGTTGCCTGCCGCCTGTCGCAGCACTGAAACAGTTTGAAAACTCCTTTTTTCCCACGCGCCTGCCTTCAGCCGGCGAGGTGCTCTTGCGCGCCCTGGGTTTCGACTTCCAGCCACCAGGCCACCCCACGCTCAGGTTGATTCAAGCTGAACACCTGCCCCATCTGCGGCGTGGTGATCGACACATTGCGCTCCCAAGCCAGGGCCATGATGCGGTCGAACGGTTCGTGCCAGGCATGGAAGGCCAAGTCGAAGGTGCCGTTGTGAATCGGCAGCAGCCAGCGCCCCTTGAGATCGATATGTGCTTGCAGGGTTTGCTCCGGTTGCATGTGCACATGGGGCCAATCGACGTTGTAAGCACCTGTTTCCATCAGCGTCAGGTCAAACGGGCCGTATTGTTCGCCGATGCGTTTAAAGCCGTCGAAATAGCCGGTGTCGCCACTGAAGAAGATCCGTCGCGCGCCATCGATCATCACCCAGGAACACCACAGGGTCTGGTTGGCATCAAACAGACCGCGCCCGGAAAAATGCTGTGCGGGCGTGGCGACGAATCGAATGCCCTCCACCTCGGTACCCTGCCACCAATCCAACTGGCGCACTTTGCTGGCGTCTACGCCCCACTTGACCAAGAGGTCACCCACGCCCAGCGGCGCCAGAAAATAGCGGGCCTTGTCGGCCAGTTGCACGACAGCCTTGCGGTCGAGATGGTCGTAGTGGTTGTGGGAAAGAATCACCGCTTCCAACGGCGGCAACGCTTCAAGACTGATGGGCGGCTGGTGGAAACGCTTGGGACCGGCCCAGCTGAACGGCGAGGCGCGCTCGGCGAATACCGGGTCGGTGACCCAGAATTTGCCGCGCATCTTAAGCAATACGGTGGAATGCCCGAGGCGGAACACGCTGTGATCCGGGGCTGCCAGCAGCTGTTCGCGGGTCAGTGGTTGCACCGGGATCTGCCCTACCGGCCGCGTGGTGCGCGGTTTGTTGAACAGCATGTTCCAGAAAATACGCAAGGTTTTGCCGAAGCCCCCGTGCTGCACAGGCGCCTCATTGCTGAAGTGCTTCTGGTCCTGCTCGGCAGGCTTGCGCGTGGCTGGCGATGAATCGACACGGGATGAGAGGGTGGCCATGACCGGGTGACTCCTACGGCTCGCTCATAAATTACACTGCACAGTGTAGTTTCAAGATTGCAACAAAATCCGGAGCAAGTAAACTACCGAGTGTAAGTTTCCCTGACCTGAAGAGCCGATCGCCACCCATGACTGCCCCTCAACGCCTCACCGACCGCAAACGCGAAGCCATCGTGGCCGCGGCCATCGCCGAGTTTCGCGCGAACGGTTTCGAGGTGACCAGCATGGACAAGATCGCCGCCACCGCCGGCGTATCCAAGCGCACGGTGTACAACCACTTCCCCAGCAAGGAAGAATTGTTCGCTGAAATTCTCCATCAACTCTGGGCCAGCAGCGTCGCCCAGCTCGACGTCAGCTACGCCAGCGACCGCCCGCTGCGTGACCAATTGCGCGGGCTGCTGGAGGCGAAGATGAAGATGATGTCGGACGCCAACTTCCTTGACCTGGCCCGGGTTGCCATCGCTGCCACCATCCATTCGCCGGAACGTGCGCAAGACATGGTGACGCGCCTGAGCAAGCGTGAAGAAGGCTTTACCCAGTGGGTGCGCGCCGCCCAGGAAGACGGCCGGCTCAATTGCAGCGACCCGGCGTTTGCCGCGCACCAGATCCAAAGCCTGCTCAAGGCCTTCGCCTTCTGGCCACAAATCACCCTCGGCCAGCCCACCCTCGATGCCGCCTGCCAGGCCAGTGTCATCGAGTCTGCCATCGACCTGTTCCTGGCTGGCTACGAAGTCACCCCGCCGCACCCGCTGTAACGCTGTTGTGCAAACGACATCCCAGGTCGTTTTTGACGCATTCGCCCTCTGTTTTGCGCAAATGGCCTGGAAGGACACTGATTATTCCCACGCGAATAACTGACAATATTCATGGGTGTTATCCGATCAACGGTTAAGCCTGCGAACGCGTGTTGTCGTATTGCACAAAAGAGCTGACCCTGGAATTTATGGAAAACAGACAAGGCAAAGGGCTTTCCTTTGCCCGGCGCATCTACAAGCCAAGGATCATCGGCACAGCCATGTGCTGCATCAGCGTAATAGCGGCGCTGTATCCATTGGCCAAGCCGGGCTGGATCTGGGCGTTGTTGCTGGTCAATGGTTTCGTTTGGCCGCACCTGGCGTATCAATGGGCGACCCGCTCTAAATTTCCCTACGACGCCGAGCAACGCAACCTGGTGTATGACGCGCTGTTCAGCGGTTTCTGGGCTGCCACCCTGCAGTTCACCCCGCTGACCACCGTGACCCTGCTGTCGATGGTTGCCATGAACAACGTGGCCGCCGGTGGCAAGCGCCTGTTGATACGCGGTGCCTACGCCCAGGTGCTCGGCGCGGGTATCGGCGCCCTGCTGTTCGGCCTGCAGTTCAACCCTTCGGTCAGCCTGGTTCAGGTCTACGCCTGCCTGCCCATGCTCACGCTCTACCCCATGGCCATTGGCATGGTCTGCTATCAACTGGCGATCAAACTGTCGGAACACAAACGCGCCCTCAGTGCATTGAGCCGCATCGACAGCCTCACGGGCCTGCTCAATCACGGTTCCTGGAAGGACCTGCTGCACCTCAAGTTTCACAAGTGCCAGCAACAGCAAAGCCACGCCACCATCGCCTTGATCGATATCGATCACTTCAAGCAGATCAATGACACCCACGGCCATATCGTCGGCGACGCGGTACTGCGGCAATTGAGCCTGGAGCTGCGGCGCAACCTGCGGGAAAACGACTTGGCCGGGCGATACGGCGGCGATGAATTCTGTGTGATTCTTCCGCGAATGCCCCTGGAACAAGCGGCCCAAGTGATGGAACGCATGCGCGAAACCTTCAGCAATTACCGCAACCCGCAGATCCCTGAATTGCGCGTAAGCCTGAGCATCGGCCTGGCGGGGTTCCAGCCGTCGTTTACCAATGCCGCCATGTGGCTCGATGCAGCGGACCGCGCGCTGTATGCGGCGAAGGAGACCGGGCGTAACCGGGTTAACGTGAGCGACGAGAAGGTCGCCCACTCCGCCTGAAACGGTGGCACGACAGCTCGTCTGAATCTTCCTGCCGACACACCACAAGAAAGCATAATGCCACCACTGGTCGCCTACCCAAAAAAGGTCCTGCCCTTGGGGCGAACTTCTTGTCAGGCTGATCACTCTTAACCCGTTGTTCCACCCCCTCTGTCAGCACAAGGAAGCTGACAATGAGCAAGTCAACCGTATGGCGCACGCCTTACGGGGGCAGGCGCATACCAAGGAAACTCCAGCAGCCTGCTTGTCCGAGCACCCGAACATGCTATTCAACGCGCACAAGAAAACCATAGAGTCCCTGCAACACACCCTTGCCCAACACACCAGCCTGCTGGACGCCATCGAGCGCTCCATGGCGGTGATCGAATTCGACCTGCACGGCAACGTGCTGCGGGCCAATGCCAACTTCCTCCAGACCATGGGCTACCGCGCCGAACAGATTGAAGGCCAGTCCCATCGCATGTTCTGTACCCCGGCGTTCGCCCGCAGTGCCGAGTACAGCCAGCTGTGGTCGAACCTGCGCAACGGCCTGTTCCAGTCCGGCACCTTTGAACGGGTGGCCGGCGATGGCCAGTCGGTGTGGCTCGAAGCCAGCTACAACCCGGTGCAAGACAGCACCGGCCAGGTAATCAAAGTGGTGAAGTACGCCATGGACGTCACCCCGCGCCTGCAGGCCGAAAGCGAAGCCAACGCCAAGCTCGAAGCCATCGGCCGGGCCATGGCGGTGATCGAGTTCAACCTCGACGGCACCATCATCACCGCCAACGCGAACTTCCTGCAGCGCATGGGTTACACCCTGGCACAGGTCCAGGGCCAGCATCACCGCCTGTTCTGCACCACCGAGCTGGCCAACAGTTCGGCCTACAGCGATTTCTGGCGGCGCTTGAACCAGGGCGAACTGTTCAGCGGCCAGTTCGAGCGGGTGGACAAAAAAGGCCAGACGGTGTGGCTCGAAGCCAATTACAACCCGGTGTACGACGCCAGCGGGCGCCTGTGCAAAGTGGTCAAGTTTGCCTCGGACGTCACTGCCAGGGTGCAGCAACATGCCGCCGACGCCGCCAGTGCCGCCCAGGCGTACCACATCTCGCTGAACACCCGGGACATCGCCGAGAAAGGCGCCGAGGTGATCCAGCAAACGGCCAGCGGCATGCGCGAAATCGCTGCCGACATTGATGGCTCTTCGCAGAAGATCGCCAGGCTGGGCGAGCGTTCGCAGCAGATCACCACCATCGTCAACACCATTCGCGGCATCGCCGACCAGACCAACCTGCTGGCCCTCAATGCCGCCATCGAGGCCGCGCGGGCAGGCGAACAAGGTCGCGGCTTTGCCGTGGTGGCCGATGAGGTACGGCAACTGGCGGCGCGCACCAGTGGTTCCACGGCGGAAATCTCCAGCATGATCGCGATGATCCAGGATGAAACCCGCCAGGCCATCCACAGCATGGACGGCACCCGCGACCGTGCCGCGCAAGGCGTCGACCTGGCCAACCGCGCCGGCACGGTGATCCTGCAGATTCGCGAAGGCACCAGCGAGGCCGTGCAAGCGGTGAGTGTGTTTGCCAATGAGCGTGGGGCCAACTGACCCGATCTTCATGCGGGCGGCCGGGGGCTCGGTCTATAGTGCTTCACTGACTATTTGTTGATGACCCGAGCCCGCCATGACCCCAGAAAAGCCTGCAGCCGCCCCCGTCGACCACCTTCGTTTCCACCGCGCCCACGCCCACCTGGCACCGACCTTCGGCAATGACACCTTTGCCCTCAAGGCCGAAGCCTTCGCGCGCTTCTTCGGCACACCGACCTTCCTGGGCGCGCAAACCGCAATCGTGGTGCTGTGGGTGGTGTTGAACATGACCGGTGTCACGCACTTCGACGTGTACCCGTTCATCCTGCTCAACCTGGCGTTCAGCCTGCAATCGGCGTACGCCGCGCCGCTGATCCTGCTGGCCCAGACGCGCCAGGCGGCCCGCGACAAAGCCCAGTCCGATGCCGACGCCCAGCACCGTGAAGCCCTGGCAATCGCCAACACCGAACGCCAGGCCCAGGCCGCGCAGACCACCAAGCAGCTACTGGAGCTGCTGGAGCAAAACACCCGGCTCACGGAAATGACCAAACAACTGACCGAACATATCGAAAGCCTGACGTGCGAAATGCATGAGCACTTTGTGCGCAAAACCTAAGGCAAGCGCAGGTGCCGGCCCAGCTCATCAAACAGGGTTACCACTGAGCGCAACGCCCGGCAGTCAGGACGCGTGAGCAACCACAACGCGGTATCGTGCCCCGCCAATGCGGGGCCCAGCGGTTGCAGGCCTTCACCCAGCAGAAAATCCGGCAACGCCGCCACCCCCAACCCCGCGCGGACCAACTCGGTAACCGACAGCATGCTGTTGCAGCGATAACTGGGGCGCACACCGGGCAGATGCTCGCGGCGCCAAGCGACCGTGGGGTGATCGGGCAGGAAGTCATCCGGGGCGATCCAGGCCAGCTCAGCCAACTCGCCGCCTTCGTGACGGCGGGCATAGTCGACACTGGCGCAGACTTGGTATGACACGCTGCCCAGGCACCGTCCGACAAGATGCTCCGGCGGTGCCTTGGTCAAGCGCAGGGCGATATCCGCGTCGCGGCGGCTGAGGTTGGCAAAATCATTCGACGTACTCAGTTCCAGGGTCAGCGCCGGGTAATGCGGCATGAACTGCGCCAGGGCGGGCAGCAGCAACCCTTGCAGCACCGAGTCGGTACAGGTCAGGCGCACCGTGCCGCTGATCACTTCACCGCCCTGCTCCACGCCGATGCGCGCCGCTTCCAACGCCTGTTCGGCGCGTTCCGCCTGCTGCGCCAAATTGCTCGCCAGGCTGGTGGGCAAGTAACCGGCGCGGCTTTTTTCAAACAGCGTCTGGCCCACTGCCGCCTCCAGGCGCCGCACGGCGCGGAACACCGTGGACACATCCACCCGCAACAATGCTGCTGCCCGTGCGAGGGTGCCGCCGCGCACCAGGGCGAGGATCAGCGACAGGTCGGGGTAGTCAATTGAATAGTGCGTGACTGCATTGAGCATGTGCTAAAACGCCAATATTGATTGCGTGAGCGCCAATCTATAGTGCGCCTCAGGACACCACAAGCCATGGGATGTACACGATGAAATCCACGCCTCTGCACCTCGCCCTGATCGGCGATTACAACCCCGATGTCATCGCCCACCAGGCCATCCCCGTGGCGCTGCAACAGGCGGCCGAGAGCCTCGGCCTGGGGGTGCACGTGCGGTGGCTCGACACCGATAACCTGCCCCAATCACTGCATGACTTCGACGGTTTCTGGTGCGTCCCCGCCAGCCCTTACCGCGACACTGACGGCGCAATGCGGGCGATCCGGTTTGCCCGCGAGCAACGCCGACCGTTCCTCGGCACGTGCGGCGGTTTTCAGCATGCCGTGCTGGAATACGCGCGCAATGTCCTGGGCTGGAAGGATGCCGAGCATGGCGAACTCGCGCCGCAGGCCAAGCGCGCCGTGATCGCGCCACTGAGCTGTGCCCTGGTGGAGGCCACCGACACCGTGCGCCTGGCACCCTACACCCGGATCGCCGAGGCCTATGGCACCCTGGATGTGCAGGAAGGTTATCGCTGCCGTTACGGCGTGAACCCCGAGTTCCTCGATGCCCTGCTCGAAGGCGACCTGATCCCCAGCGGCCATGATTCGGCTGGCGACCTGCGCGCGGTGGAACTGCTCGACCACCCGTTCTTCGTCGCCACCCTCTTCCAACCCGAACGCGCCGCGCTGCAAGGTATTACCCCGCCCTTGGCGGTGGCCCTGCTCAAAGCTTGTCAGGCGACGTCCGAATGATCGCCCGCACACCTTCGCCGCCCTATTACGCGGTGATCTTCAGCTCACTGCGCACCGAAGGCGATCAAGGCTACGGCCAGGCGGCCAGCCGCATGCTGGAACTGGCGCGTGAACAACCGGGGTTCATCGGCGTGGAGTCCGCACGGGAAGACGGCCTGGGCATCACCGTGTCGTACTGGGAGAGTGAAGCGGCGATCCTGGCCTGGAAGCAGCAGGCCGAGCACCAGGCGGTGCGCGAACAGGGGCGCGCCACTTGGTACTCGGCCTTCCAGACCCGGGTATGCAAAGTCGAACGGGCCTACGATTCGACAAGCCCGCTCACCACAACAAGTACGCCTGCCAAAAAAAGCCGAGCGCCACAGGGCTAGCTCACCAGACTGCGCAACGCACTGATCTGCGGGATCTCCACGCGCCGCATATACACCCGCAGCGGCTCGGTGATATTGATGCGGTCGTCGATGTTCTGGTCCAGCAGCAACTGGATGCGTTCGCGGGACAGCGTCATGGTCTGCTCCGGGGCCGGTAGCCAGACGAATTCGGCGGTGGGGATGATGCCGTCATCGGCCACGTCCATGCCGAAGGAATCTTCGCTGAAACGCACGATGTACTGGCCCGTCTTGCGGTTGAGGCCAACAAAACCGTGGAGTTGGTCGGCGGCCTGGCAGATAAGCTCGGAAGTGATGCGCATGGTAAACCTCACTGAAAAGTCCCACTGGGACTGGAAAGATGGTTTACACGCGTGGCGGGAAGTACCGCCCTCTGACGGGGCAGCTGCGGCCAAGAATACTGCAATGCCTCCTTTAAAAACCCGAAAATTTTGCCCGTGCGCACGTTAATGTCGGTTTGGTGATAGCGCCTTTCGCAATCAATTGTTAAAAAGGAGGCCTTCTCAAAGCTACCTCCACGAAAGGACTTCGCATATGCCTGTCACGTTTACCAAGAGCGCCCTGCTGCTCGCCCTGATGCTCGGCCTTGGCCAGGCACATGCGCAAGACCCGATCAGCCCGGCTGAATTGGCGACAAACGAAGGCATTCCGTACCCGGCCGTGATCGCCCACCGTGGCGCGTCCTTTGATGCCCCCGAGTCCACCGCCGCCGCCTACAAGGTCGCCCGCGACCTGGGTGCCGATTACCTGGAAATGGACCTGCAGCGCAGCAAGGACGGCGTGCTGTTCGCCCTGCATGACAACAACCTGCAGCGCACCACCGACGTGGCCACCAAGTTCCCCGACCGCAAGGACGCCCCGGCCAACGAGTTCACCTGGAAAGAACTGCAAACCCTCGACGCCGGCAGCTGGTTCAACGCCGCCTACCCGGACCGCGCGCGCCCAGGTTTCGTCGGCCTGAAAATCCAGAGCCTGGACGACATCATCAAGATCGCCGAAGGCAACCCGCAGCACAAACCCGGCCTGTACATCGAAACCAAGGAGCCCAAGCAATTCCCGGGCATCGAAGCCGACCTCAAGAACAAGCTCCTGGACAAAGGCTGGCTGAGCTCCGCCGGCTCCAAGCTGGGCAAGAGCAACACCGGCGTCGGCCAGGGCAAGGGTCGCGTGGTGCTGCAAACTTTCGAAGTGGCGAGCCTGAAAGAGCTGCAGAAAGAAATGCCCAACACCCCGAAGATCCTGTTGCTGTGGGTGGGTGAAGGCAGCATCGAGCCGAAGAACAAGCAGACATTTGCTGAATCCGGCGAAACCACCAAGGCCGCCTACTACGCCAAGCAAGAGCCGAAAGACGCGGCCGAGTTCGAAAAGTGGGTCGACGAAGCCAAGAGCCTTGGCGCCATCGGCACCGGTCCCTCGGCTGAGCTGACAGACCACGGCGACCAGAGCTATTCGGACCTGGTCAAACCGGAAATGAACAAGCTGACCCACGACAAAGGCTTGCTGGTGCACGTCTACACCGTCGATGAGCCGGTGGACTTCGAGAAAGTGATGAAGGCCGGCGTCGATGGCATCTTCACCAACCGTGCCGCCGAACTGCTGAAGTTCTACAAGCGCTGGCCGTCGTCCAGCGTGCAGGACCTGCTGAACGACTATAAGTACTGAGTGAAGGCCGAATGGTCAGGCCGCCTGTGGTTGGGGCGTGACTACGGCCTGATCGTCGGCGAGCTGGGGCGCACCGCGCCCCATGCGCACTACGCCCACCAGTTGATGGTCTGCCCCGGCGCGCCGATCACGGTCAGCCTGGAGGGGCAGGTCACTTCGGCCCATCGCCTGTTTATCCCTTCGCGACAGGCTCACGCCATTCTTGAAACTCAAGGTGAGGTCACGGTGCTGTATGCCGAACCTGCCGTGTTTGATATCGCCCCTCTGCTGCACCAGGACCTGTCGCTTGAGGCCTTGCGCCAACTCCCCCGGCGCAGCCTGGATGATCCACGCCTGGCGCGTGCGCTCGCCGCACTGGATCAACAACTCACCGGCAAAGTGTCAGCCCAGGCCCTGGCCCAGGCCGCGCACCTGTCATTAAGCCAACTGGAGCGGCTGTTCTGCGATCAACTCGGCTTGCCCGTGCGCCGGCTGGTGCTGTGGCGACGGTTGCGCATCGCCCTGCAACTGGCGCTGGCTGGCGGCACATTGACCGAGGCCGCCCACGGCGCGGGCTTTGCTGATTCAGCACATTTCTCGCGGACCATGAAGCAGTTGTTTGGTGTGACAGCGGCGGCCTCATTGCGCCAGCTGGATGTTCAGCTGTTAACGTAAATCGTCCGGCAGTGGTGGTTCCTTGCTCAGGCCAACCGGCCTGAACGGATCACACAGCTGCGCCCCATACGCCCGCGGAAAATTCGGCCGGCTGCCAATCCCCAAGTCCCCCGGCCCCATCCGATAGCCCTCGCGATAAAACGCCGTGCCCAGCAGCCAGTCCCACAGGTTGAAGAACAGCCCGAAATTCACATCCCCGGCGCGACCGTACTTCATGTGGTGAAACCGGTGCACCGGCGCCCAGGCGAACACCCAACGCAACGGCCCCAGGCGCATGTCGACGTTGGAATGCTGCAACAGCAATTGCAGGGCAATGGCCAGCGCCAACAGTTGTGCAACGTCCAAGGGAATACCCAGCAGGATCAACGGCAACAGACCTGCCGTGGCCTCGATCATCTGGTGCAGGGGGTGCTTCATCACGCCGTTGAAGCCGTAGAGCCGCTGCACGCTGTGATGCACCGCATGCAGGCGCCACAGCGCGGCAATGCGGTGGCTGGCGTAATGCATCAAGGTGATACCGGCATCGGCCAGCACAATCGCCATCAGCAGTTGCTCCCACAGCGGCCAACCGCGCGGCCATAGGCCTTCAATCGCCAACAGCGCGGTAAGCCCCGGCAAGATCAACAAGCCCACGGCATTCAGGCTTTCATTGACGAGGGCGTGCAACGTGTCGCGCCGACGATCGCCCAGGCTGCGATTCCACTGCGGTTCATAAGGCAACCACTGCTCCACCAGGAACGACACCCCAACCGCTGCAATGAACAGCAAAATCAGCGTGTCTGGCTGCCACAGTCCGCAGCCAATAAAGCCGAACAGAAATGCCGGCGCATAGATCCAACTCACTAACCGTTTCATGCCGAGTCTCCCTTCAAGTGAGCCTCCAGCATGAAATCCCCCGCGCCTGGCGGATTGAACAAACTGCGCAACTGTTTGAATTAATTAAGGGTGAATTAAGTTGCGCTGGTTAATCTGGCCCCACTTAAACAGCTCACCAGAGAAGGACACACACCATGAAAACCCTGACCGCTTTGTTCGCCGCTACCGCCCTGACCCTGACCGCTGGCCTGGCCCAGGCCGATGTTCGTCCAGACCAGATTGAAGGCCTGGTCAAGTCCGGCGCAGTGATGCCTTTCGAAAAACTCAATGCTGCCGCCGTGGCCAAACACGCGGGTGCCACCATCACTGACACTGAGTTGGACCATAACAACAGCGGCGTACTGGTCTACGAAGTCGACCTGACCGACACCGCCGGCAAGAAGTTTGAAGTGAAGCTCGACGCCAAGACCGGTGCTGTGCTGGAAGACAAGATCGACAGCTGAGTCACCGCTTCATTCAACGCCGCGCGCCTTCGGGTAGCGCGGCTTTTTTGTGCCCGCGCATAGGAAAATCCCTACTTAACGAATGAAATTACACCTACAACCCACAAGGTCGCTAAAATCCCACTCATTGGCCGGGGCATAACGCTCACCACCTTCCGGATCGAGAGTGCTGCATGGGGCAAAAAGCCGCCGACATCGCCACCATTGGCCGCATCAGTGCCGTCCCCGCGATGCTCAAGGTCATCAGCGAAATGACCGGCCTGCGCTTTGCCGCCGTAGCGCGGGTGACCGACGACACCTGGACCGCCTGCGCTGTGCTCGACCAACTGGACTTCGGCCTCGGTGTGGGCGGTGAACTGGACCTCACCACCACGATCTGCCACGAAATTCGCGGCTCCCATGTGTCCGTGGTGATCGACAAGGCCAGCGAAGACCCGCTCTACCACGACCACCACACCCCGCGCCTCTACCAATTCGAAAGCTATATTTCGGTGCCAGTGTTCCGCACCGACGGCAGGTTCTTCGGCACTATCTGCGCCCTCGACCCCCACCCGGCCGACCTGCGCAGCAGCAGCATCCAGTCGACTATGGAGTCATTCGCCCGGGTGCTGTCCCTGCAGATCGAAGCCGAGGAAGCCGCGCTTCACACCCAAGCGCAATTGCAGGAAGAGCGTGGCACCGCCGAACTGCGCGAGCAATTCATTGCCGTGCTCGGCCACGACCTGCGCAACCCGCTGTTCGCGATCAATTTCGGTGCCGAGCGGCTGCTGCGCAAATTCCCCGACCCGGCCACCGACACCCTCGTACGCCATATCCTCGCCAGCGGTCGCCGCGCCGCGCAGTTGGTCGAAGACTTGCTGGACTTTGCCCGTGGCCGCCTGGGCAGCGGCATCCCGCTGAACATCAGCGATTGCCTGGGTTTGCAGGAGGCCTTGCTGCATGTGGTCTCGGAAGTGCAAAGCGTGCACCCGCAACGGCTGATCCACGCGGACATCGGCGACCTGCAGGGCGTAAGTGGCGACCGCGACCGCCTGGCGCAGTTGCTCTCCAACCTGGTCGCGAATGCCATCCACCATGGCCGTCACGATGGGCCGGTGGAAGTCACGGCAAAGATCGAGCAAGGCCATTTCAACCTGACCGTCAAGAACCCCGGGCAAATCGACGCATTGGCCTTGCCCCGCCTGTTCGAGCCCTACTCACGCCCCGCCAAGGACACACCCCAGGCCGGCCTGGGGCTGGGGTTGTATATCGTCAAGCAGATTGCCGACGCCCACGGCGGTGAATTGAGCGTCTCCACCAGCGCCGAGCACGGCACTGTATTTACGTTCCGCCTGCCAACGGCCTGATCAAGCGCCCAGGCGGGCCGTCAACTCAGTAAACGGTCACAAAACTGTCAAATCTCCTTGCAATGATTTGCGCATGCGAACCTGTAAAATCTCCTACGGGCGCTTCTCCTGCGAGCCCTCATGAACCACAGCATTGACCACAGCCACCAGGACTCCGACCTGTTTGGCTTGCTTTACGGTTTCCGCTTTCGCCCCGGTGAAAAGGGCGAGCAGATCGATTCAGCCACCGCGCTCCAGGCGCTGCGGCAACCAGACGACCCGGAAGAATTTTTGTGGCTGCACCTGAACCTCGCCCACGCGGCGTGCGAGCGCTGGATGCAGGCAAACCTGGACCTGCCGGAAGAGTTCTTCGAAGCCCTGCATGAAGGCTCGCGTTCCACGCGCATCGAGCACGTCGACTCGGCCTTGTTGGCGGTGGTCAACGACGTGGTGTTCAACTTCAGCAGCATGGTCTCGTCGGATATTTCCACGCTATGGGTCTGCGCCCGCAGTCGCTTGCTCATCAGCGCGCGCCTGCAACCGCTGCACTCGGTGGACAAGCTGCGCTCGTCGGTGAAAGCCGGTGAAAGCTTTCGCTCGCCGCTGGCCCTGCTGGTGCACCTGCTGCGCGACCAGGGTGAGGTGCTGACCCAGATCGTGCGCAAGACCAGCATCAGCGTCGACCATATCGAAGACCAGTTGCTGTCTTCGCGCCTGTCTACCAACCGCGCCGAACTCGGTGCGGCGCGCCGAGTGCTGGTGCGCCTGCAACGCCTGCTGGCGCTGGAGCCGGGCTCGCTGCTGCGCCTGCTCAACCGGCCACCACAGTGGCTGCAGAAGGAAGACGTGAAGGAGCTGCGCAAATCCACCGAGGAGTTTGCGCTGATCATCAACGACTTGATGGCCCTGGGCGAACGCATCAAGCTGTTGCAGGAAGAAATTGCCGCCAACCTTAACGAGCAAAGCAACCGCACGCTGTTCACCCTTACCGTGGTGACAGTGCTGGCGTTGCCGATCAACATCATCGCCGGCTTTTTTGGCATGAACGTGGGCGGTGTGCCGCTTTCCCAGGACCCGGAAGGCTTCTGGATTCTGGTGGCGCTCGTCGCGACCTTCACATTGATCGCCGGGCGCTGGGCCTTCAGAAAGCGCAAGGATTACTGACCAGCGGCCAACTCAATCACCTAAACACTGATGTATGGCAGCATCTCTGTAACATTCTGCAATGACTATGAACGACATCCTCCCCACACTGGATGCCCCGGCATGGCCACCCCTTCCCTGACTGCCTCCCCCCACGCCTCACCTGCTGCCCCCAAACCCAGGCTGGACAAGAAGCCCAGCCTGGTGACAGTGATCATCTTCTTCGCCGTGCTCGCCATGGGCCTGCTGTTCACCGCCTACAGCCTGATGCACGACATGCATGAAATGGGCGCCCAACTCACCACCTGGACACCGTTCTTGCTGCTGGGTGTGGCGCTGTTGATCGCCCTGGGTTTCGAATTCGTCAACGGCTTCCACGACACCGCCAACGCCGTGGCGACGGTGATCTACACCAACTCGCTGCCGCCGCATTTTGCGGTGGTGTGGTCGGGCTTTTTCAACTTCCTCGGCGTATTGCTTTCCAGTGGCGCGGTGGCCTTCGGGATCATTGCGCTGTTGCCGGTCGAGCTGATTTTGCAGGTGGGCTCGTCGGCCGGTTTCGCGATGATCTTCGCCCTGTTGATCGCGGCAATCCTGTGGAACCTCGGCACCTGGTGGCTGGGTTTGCCGGCGTCCTCGTCCCATACCCTGATCGGCTCGATCATCGGCGTGGGCGTGGCAAATGCCTTGATGCACGGGCGTGACGGCACCAGCGGTGTGGACTGGAGCCAGGCGATCAAGATCGGCTATGCCTTGTTGCTGTCGCCGCTGATCGGCTTTGCGTTTGCGGCGATGCTGTTGCTGGCCCTGCGTGCCTTCGTCAAGAACCGCGCGCTGTACAAGGCGCCAAAAGGCGACACCCCGCCGCCGTGGTGGATACGCGGCATGCTGATTGCCACCTGCACCGGCGTGTCTTTTGCCCACGGTTCCAACGATGGGCAAAAAGGCATGGGCCTGATCATGCTGATCCTGGTAGGCACCCTGCCGATGGCCTACGCGCTGAACCGCACCATGCCGGCCGAGCAGTCGTTGCAGTTCGCGGCCGTGGCCGAAGTCACCCAGGTCGCCCTGGTGAAAAGCGCACCACAAGCGCTGACCGGCGATCCGCGTCCGATTCTCTCGACCTATGTGCGCACCAAGGAGCCCACGGCCGAACTGGTGCCGGCTCTCGCAGCCCTGGCCGGGCAGATCGGTGACGAGGTCAAAGGCTACGGCTCCCTGGCCAAGGTGCCTGCGGAGGCCGTCGGCAACGTGCGTAACGACATGTACCTGACCAGTGAAACCATTCGCCTGATGGACAAGGGCAAGGTCGGCAACTTCGATGCCGACACCCAGGGCAAGCTGCAACTGTTCAAGCAGCAGATCGACAGCGCCACGCGCTTCATTCCGCTGTGGGTGAAGATCGCCGTGGCCATCGCGTTGGGCCTGGGCACCATGGTGGGCTGGAAGCGCATCGTGGTGACCGTCGGCGAGAAGATCGGCAAGACACACCTGACCTACGCCCAGGGCGCCTCGGCAGAAATGGTGGCAATGCTGACCATCGGCGCGGCGGACATGTATGGGTTGCCGGTGTCGACCACCCACGTGTTGTCGTCGGGTGTGGCGGGGACTATGGTCGCGAACGGAGGCGGGTTGCAGATGCGCACGATCCGCAACCTGGCGATGGCGTGGGTGCTGACGTTGCCGGCGGCCATCCTGCTTTCGGGCAGCCTGTACTGGCTGTTCACCCAACTCTTCTGACACCACACAGGGCAACAATGTGGGAGCGGGCTTGCTCGCGAATGCGGAGTGTCAGTCAGCCTATTAATTGACTGATCCACCGCATTCGCGAGCAAGCCCGCTCCCACATTTGGATTTGTATTTCTTCAGTGATTGAAAAGCCCAGTCATAGCCTTCAGCCGTTTTTTGTACACCCGCCTTGCCTCCAACGCTTCCTCCAGCGTCACCGGCACAAACCCCGCGCGCTGGTTCGGCTGCATTTGCCCGATCAGGTCCAGGTCGGCGCTGATCACCGTGCCGATCATCGCGTAGCCACCGCCCGACACCGCGTCTCGATGCAACACGATCGGCTCCAGGCCGGCCGGTACCTGGATCGAGCCAATCGGGTAGCAACTGTCGACGATGTTCGACGGATCCGACCCCGCGCCAAACGGCTGCTCCCGTGGCTGGAAACTCAAGGCACTGCCACCTTTGAAGCGATAGCCGATACGGTCGGCTTCGGAACCCACGGTCCACGGCTCGGCAAAGAAGCTGCTCTTGGCCGCATCAGTGAGGCGCTCGTAATACAGCCCCGGCACCACGCGCAGGGTCACGTCACCACCCACTGACCGGCGCAACGCCATCGGCAGGCTGTTGCCCGCCCGGCCCGTGCCGCTGGCTTCACCTATGGGCAATTCATCGCCCTCCTGCAAGCGTCGACCGTGAAACCCGCCGAGTGCGCCGAGGGTGTAGGTGGAGCGGCTGCCAAGCACCAATGGCACGTCGATACCACCGGCCACTGCAAGGTAGGTGCGGGCGCCGGCCTTGGGAAATTCAAAGCGCAAGACCTGCCCGGCGCGCACCTGGAACGCGGTGTCCTGGTGCACCACTTCACCGTCCAGGCGCGGCGACATCAAGGCACCGCTGAGGGCCACCAGCGCGTCCTGCTGAAACTCCAGCTCGGGGCCGATCAGCGTGCATTCCAGGCCCGCCGCACTGGCCGGGTTACCCACCAGGTGGTTGGCCGCACTCAGCGCGTACTGGTCCAGCGCACCTGACGGCGGGATGCCCAAGTGGTAGTAACCTTCGCGGCCAAGGTCCTGCACGGAGGTGGCGAGGCCGGGTTTGAGGACCTTGATCATGCCAGCGCCTCCTGCAGGGTTTTCGGATAGCCGGTGGGGTCGGCGAGAAAGGCATCGAGGGAAAATTCCACCGGGCGGATGCGCAGGTCGAAACGTCCTGCGTCCACTTCAGTCACTGCCTGGTCATAGGCGTCACGGTCCATGGGTTTGAACTGCACGATATCGCCGGGGCGGAAGAACACCATGTGTTCCTTCAGGTACGCCAACTGCTGCGACGGGTCGTAGATGGGCGCCGGGGTCACGCCAAACATCTGGTAACCGCCGGCACCGCGCACCGAGTAGATGCAACCAAAACAGCCGCCATGGCCGAGGGTGAGCTTTGGCGTGTCGGTGCGCGGGCGCAGGTACTTGGGCACCTGCAATTGGCGCTCGCGCTCGACCATCTGGAACATGAACGGCAAGCCTGCGACAAAGCCGACCATCGACACAAACCACGGCGCACCGCTGTGGGCGGCAATGAACGCGTCGACATCGGCCAGGCCGTTGATGCGGGCGGCGTACTCCAGGTCGGTGCCGCTGGGGTCTTGATGGCGGTCGCGAAAGCGCATGAGGGTTTCATGGGTCCAGGGGTCGTTGTAGAGCACCGGGATTTCGATGATGCGCGTGCGCAGGGTGCGTTCGGCCACGGCCTGGGCTTCGGCGGTCTGCACCGCATCAAGCAATATGTGGGGCGCGATGCGGTCGGGGTCGAAGCGAATCTGGAACGACGCATTGGCCAGGCACACATCCAGCACGCCTTCCAGCGCCAGGCGCTCGACTGCACGGGTCACCGCCATGCCTTTGAAAAAGGCCTCCAGGGACATGCTGTCGCTGACCTCGGCAAACAGGTGTTCATCACCGCCGAAGCTGTAGCGGATGGGGGACGTTTCAGCCATGTCTGTTCCTCTTGGAATCATTGTAGAAAGGCAGGCGAAAAAAATAGGGGACCGTTTTTATTGGGGTGTTTTGACCGTGATGCCGGCTTGGTCCAAGGCTTCGCGGGTGGCTTCCACCAACTCCAGCGCACCGGGGGTGTCGCTGTGCAGGCAGATGGAATCGAATTCGATGAACAGGTCTTCGCCTTCTACCGTTCGCACAAGCCCGGTCTGACAGGCGCGCAGGACGCGCGCCGCCACCGTTGCAGGATCCAACGCCCGCACGGTGCGGGTAAACACGATGGAGCCCGTCAGGTCGTACTCACGGTCAGCATAAAACTCGCGCACCACCGGCTGCCCCAGCTCCGTGGCAATGCGCCAGATTACCGAGTTGGGCATGCAGTACAGCCGCAACGTGGGCTCGATGATGCGCAGGTTTTGCACCAACAGGCGCGCCGCTTCTTCATCACGGGCCAGGTGCATGTACAGCGCACCGTGGGGCTTGATGTGTTGCAGGGTCAGGCCTTGGGCGCGGGCGATTTCGCGCAGGGCGCCGAGCTGGTAGAGCATGTCGTCGACCAACTCCTGGGCCGGGGCGTTGATGTGACGACGACCGAAGCCGACCAGGTCCCGAAAGCCTGGATGTGCGCCAATGGCCACGCCCAGTTGCTTGGCGCGTTCGACAGTACGGCGCATGGTGCCGGGGTCGCCGGCGTGAAAGCCGGTGGCGATGTTGGCCGAGCTGATATAGGCCATCAGCTCCGCGTCGACACCGTCGCCGATGGTCCAGGGGCCGAAGCCTTCGCCCATGTCCGAGTTGAAATCCACTGCCTGCATCAGAGTCGCTCCGCCTAAGTGATGCTGGAAAAGTAGGCTGCGGCTTGACCCCTTGGGAAGATCTATTATCAGATGACCCATCTTCTGAAAAACAGATACCGCTATGTCCTTGACCTTGCGCCAAATACGTTATTTCGTCGCCACCGCCGAAATCGGCCAGATTTCCCAGGCGGCCATCCACCTGAACATCTCCCAGTCGGCGGTGACCACGGCGATCAAGGAACTGGAAGCCATGCTCGGTGTGCAGTTGTTCGTGCGCTCAGCCCAGGGCATGAACCTGACCGACGCGGGCCGGCACTTTCTCAACCGTGCCTACGTGATCCTGCGCAGTGTCGACGATGCCTTGAACAGCCCGCTGCCCGACTACCGTGCCAGCGGCGTGCTGCGCCTGGCCGCCAGCTACACGGTGCTTGGCTATTTCCTGCCGCACCACTTGCAGCGCATGGAACACTGGCACCCGGACGTAACCATCGAAGTCTTTGAGCAGGAACGTCAGGCCATCGAACAAGGGCTGCTCGACGGCCAGTTCGACATGGCGGTGGTACTTACTGCCAACCTCACTCACCCGGATATCGTCTCGGAAATCCTGTTCAATTCGGAGCGCCGCCTATGGCTGCCCAGCCATCATCCCCTGTGCGAACGCGGCGCCGTAAGCCTGGCGGATGTGGCCCAGGAGCCTTACATCCTGCTCACCGTCGACGAGGCCGAACACAGCGCCATGCGTTATTGGGAACAAGCCGGGCAGACGCCCAAGGTGCGCCTGCGCACCAGTTCGGTGGAGGCGGTGCGCAGCATGGTCGCCAATGGCAGCGGTGTGGCAATCCTGTCAGACCTGGTGCATCGGCCCTGGTCGCTGGAGGGCAAGCGCATCGAAACCCTGACCGTCACCGACCCCGTCACACCGATGAGCGTCGGCCTGGCCTGGCACCGCGAACGCGCGTTCACCCCGGCGATGCAGGCGGTGCGCGATTACTTCCACGACGCGTTCCTGGCACCGCAGCAATTGTCGGCGCGGCGTTAAAGGTGGGCTTGCAACGTCGCCGCCAACCAGTCCATGAACACCCGCACCCGCAACGGCAAGTGACGCTGGCCGGCGTACAGCAATGACACGTCCAACGGCGGCGCCGGGTAATCCGGCAGCACCGACACCAGTTCTCCATTGGCCAACAAGGTGCGTATCCCCAGCAACGGCACCTGGGTAATGCCGAAGCCGCCCAGGCACGCCGCTTGATAAGCATCCGTGCTGTTGACGGTGACACGCCCGGCCATCGGCACCCGCAGCACTTTGCCGCCCGACAGGTATTCGAAGCCGGATGAGCGAGCGCCCAACGGCCGTACGTAATGCACCAATTGATGATCCGCCAAGTCCGCCAGGGTCTGCGGCACACCGTAGCGCTGCAGGTAGGCCGGGCTCGCGCAGTTGACCATCGGCATGCTGCACACCCGGCGCGCCACCACGGTTTGATCGGGCTGGGCGCCTACGCGCAACACGCAGTCGAAACCTTCGGCGATCAGGTCGACCTGGCGGTCCGAGCTGCTGATTTCCATCTGGATCAGCGGATGGCGTTCCATGAACAGCGGCAGGTGCGGCAGAATCATGCCGCGCGCCATCACGTTGGGCATGTCCACGCGAATCCGCCCGGTCAGTTGCGCCTCATCCTGGCGAAACAACCCTTCCAACTCTTCCATGTGCGCCAGCAAGTCCTTGCTGCGCTCATACAGCACACGCCCATCCTGGGTCGCCTGCACCTTGCGCGTGGTGCGTTGCAGCAAACGCGCGCCGAGCAACTCTTCCAGCGCTTGCACATGTTCCGACACGGTAGAGCGCGGCAGGCCCAAGCTCTCGCCGGCCTGGGTAAAACTCGACAGTTCGGTGACGCGCACGAAGGTGCGCAGCAGCTCAAGTTTGTTCATGGGATTGTTCGCCTTATCCGGCCAGTGATTCCGGTATAGCGCTATTTATCACGTTATGGGCGAATAAATACACTGGGCCCCACTGATCACCTGAGAGGACCGCACCATGACCCGTAAAATCGCACTCATCACCGGCGCCAGCCGTGGCCTGGGCAAAAGCGCCGCGTTGCACCTGGCGGCGCAGGGCGTTGACATTATCGGCACTTACCACAGCGCGGCGGCTGAAGCCCAAGCGGTGGTCGAACAGGTTCAAGCACTGGGTGGCCGGGCCGCCATGTTGCAACTGGATGTGAGGCAAAGTGGCAGCTTCGATGGCTTTGTCGGTGAAGTCGGCCGCTTGCTCAAGGATGTATTTGCACAGGATCACTTCAACTTTCTGATCAACAACGCCGGCATCGGCGCCCACGCCAGCTTTGCCGAGACCACCGAAGCGCAGTTCGACCAACTGGTGGCGATTCACTTCAAGGCGCCGTTTTTCCTCACGCAAAAACTGCTGCCGCTGATTAGCGATGGCGGGCGTATCATCAATATTTCCAGCGGTCTGGCGCGATTCAGCCTGCCGGGGTATGCGGCGTATGCGTCGATGAAAGGTGCGATGGAAGTGCTGACCCGCTATCAGGCCAAGGAGTTGGGCGGCCGTGGGATCACCGTGAACATCCTCGCGCCCGGCGCCATCGAAACCGACTTCGGCGGCGGCGCCGTGCGCGACAATGCGGCGCTCAATACGATGGTCGCCAACAACACCGCCCTGGGTCGCGCCGGTTTGCCAGACGACATTGGCGGCGCGATTTCCACTTTGCTGGCCGATGGCAGCAACTGGATCACCGGGCAGCGCATCGAGGCCTCGGGCGGCATGTTTCTTTAAACATTCTGCGCTAGCATCAATGCCTTCAGATCACTGACGGGCAATCATCGATGAGTTTTGATCCAGGCTTGGCCGGTGGCATGGGCGTGTTGGCAGCGGTGGTCGACAGCGGCAGTTTCGCCCGCGCCGCCGACAGCCTGGACATGACCCCCTCGGGGGTCAGCCGCGCGATTTCACGCCTGGAAAAACGCCTGGGCATCCGCCTGTTCGACCGCACCACCCGCTCGGTACAACTGACCGATGAGGGGCGACGTTTCTATCAGGAAATCGCCCCGCTGCTGGCCGGCCTTGAAGAGGCCGCCAACGCCGCCGCCGACAGTGCACTGACCGTGCGCGGGCGCCTGCGGGTGAATATCGACCCCTATTTTTCGCGACTGGTCTTGGGCCCGGTACTGGGCGACTTCATGCGCCAGTACCCACACCTGCAACTGGACCTGCACACCCGCGACCAACTCGGCGACCTGGTGGCCGACGGCTTCGACCTGGCGATCCGCTTTGGTATCCCGCAATCGTCTTCGTTGATCGCACGCAAGCTGATGGAAGTGCGCGTGCTCACCCTGGCCTCCCCCGCTTACCTTGCGCAATACGGTCGGCCGAATACGCCGCAAGCGCTGGAAACCGGGCACATGTGCCTGGACTTTCGCGACTCTCAGACCGGTCGCCCGTTTGCCTGGGAATTCCACCGGCCCGGCGAACAGATGACCGTGCGCACTGACGGCCGCCTGGTGGTCAACGATGCCAGCACCTTGTACAGCGTGTGCGAGCACGGCCATGCGGTGGCGCAGATGCTCGACCTCGGCCTGGCGCCGGCGCTGAACAGCGGCGCCCTGGTGGACTTATTCCCCGACTGGCCGGACGAGCGCTTTCCGTTGTACGCCTACTACCCGTCGCGGCATTTGCCCGCCGCCAAAGTGCGGGCGTTCCTCGACTTCGTGGCCTCGCTCACGCCCTTGCCGGCTCCTACAGGGCCAGTGCGCGGCGTTGCATGAATTTTTCCCGCAGTACGTCATACCCCCAGTGATACACATAGGTGTACGGCAGGAAGAACAGCAGCACCCCGATATCCAGCATGAACGCCTGCATCAGGCTGATATTCAGCCAGGCGGCGATCAACGGCACGGCGACGATGATCAGCCCGCCTTCGAACATCAGCGCGTGCAGCACCCGCGTCCAGCCCCCGCCGGAGAGTCGCAGGCGCACCTTGAGGCGATCAAACAGGCTGTTGAAAATGATGTTCCAGGTCAGCGCCAGCAGGCTCAGGCCCAAGGTCACCGCGCCCATTTCCAGGGCCGGCCTGCCGGTGATCCAGACCAGCAGCGGTGTGCAGATCAACAAGGCCAGGCCTTCGAAACCCAAAGCTTGGCAAACACGTTCAGTCATCGACTTGGTGGGGTGCATAACCCGTCTCCGTGAGTGGTGATGGTTGCCATGATTACCCTTTGAATCGATACTTCATAACTAATAACCATCGATCAAGGCGATAGTCATGGCCTCCCACGAAGTGTTGCAAGCGTTTGTCCAGGCGGCCACCCAGGGTTCGTTTTCCGCGGCGGCGCGCAAGCTGGGCAAGAGCCAGTCAACCGTCAGCGCGGCGGTGGCAAGCCTGGAAATTGACCTGGATGTGGTGCTGTTCGATCGCAGCAGCCGCAAGCCAACACTGACACCGGCCGGCCATGTGTTGCTGCAACGGGCCGAACAGGTGCTGGAGGCCAGCAGTCGCCTTGAGTTGGCGGCGAGTCAGTTGTCCCAGGGGTTGGAGCCGAAGGTCACGATCGCCATGTCCGATACGTACCAGTCGGAGCGCTTTGAGCTCGCCCTCAAGGCCTTCGAACAGCGCTACCCAGACCTTGAATTGGAATGGCTGATCGCCGAATGCGAAGACTTGATCGCCCTGGTGCAAAGCGGTCGCGCACAGATTGCCTTTATCGAGGCCCAAGCGGTTTACCCGCCCGACCTGACGCGCTCGCCCGTGGCCGAACGCACGGAAATCGCGCTGTTCGTCGCGCCCACCCACGCCTTGACCCGCGCAGAAAACATCGACCCGCAAACCCTGCAGCAACACCGTGAATTGCGTCTGGCAAGCATCATCAGCCCCAACGAAACGCGTCCCTGCGGCCGTGTGTGGTCGGCGCCGAGTTTTCTAATGCTGATGGAGATGGCGCAACTCGGCTTTGGCTGGGCGGAATTGCCACGCTGGCTGGTGGAACGTTTCGGCAATGCGGGGCTGGTTGAACTCAATGTCCGCGGCTGGCCACGTTCGGTGGCCGTGGATGCGCTGTGGTCGCGGCAATACCCACCGGGGCCGGCGTGCAGTTGGATGTTGAGCCAGATGATCGAATAACCAACACTTACTGATAAACAATAAAGATCAAACTGTGGGAGCGGCCTTGCACCCTCGATAGGGTCAGGCCGCGACGCGTTGCGGCGGGCGGTGGGTCTGGAAGTATTCGTGCAGGGCACGTAGTGCGGGTAACGCCAGTGCTTGCGCGGCGAAGCACAATCCGACTCGGCGCGTGGGGGCCGGCAGGTGCCATTCGCGAATCACCACGCCTGCGCGCTCCGCCGCCAATGACTGCGGCAACATTGCCACGCCCACACCGGCCGCCACCATGTGCAAGGCCTGGGTCAGCGAGCCGGCATGCCCGGCCACTGATTGCGGCGAGCGACCGTACAGGGCCATCAAGCGTTGATGGGAATCGTGTTGCGGGCAGGTGATCCAGTCTTCAATCGGCGCCCACGCCTGTTCCGCTCCCGCCTGCGCCATCGGGTGCGCGGCAGGCAAGGCCATCACGTAGGACTCTTCCCATAGCGGCAGGAACAATTCGTCCTCGCAGCACATTTCCTCCACGGCCAGGCGCCCTTCGCCTTGGCAGCCCTCCTGCAAGGTCAGCAGTAATCCGGGCAGGCCTTGGCGCGCCATGCGCAGGAAGGTTTCGATCTGGCTGTCGGCAATATCGCCCTCCACCCCCAGCTCCAGGGCGATGCGATTTTCGCCTCCGCGAAACAGACGGCTCAACCCCTCGGCTTCCGCCACCATGCGCCGCGCCTGGGGGTACAACACCCGCGCTTCGGCGCTGACCTCCACACCACGCGGCTGGCGCAGGAACAGCGCCACGCCCAACTCCTCTTCCAGTTGCTTGATGGTCACCGACAGGGTCGGCTGGCTGATAAACAAACGCTGGGCTGCGGCAGTGATATTGCGTTCTTCAAAGACCGCGAGAAATGCCTTGAGGTGACGAACATCCATAGCTGAATCCGATGGCTGACAGAGGAATAAGGCATTTTTCAGCCCTGGCGGCGCTAAATATACTGCGCCCACGATCCAGTTATCGATTTTTCTTATTGCAGGAGTCCACCCATGAACAAGCCATTGGTCATCATTACCGGCGCCAGTTCCGGTATTGGCGAAGCCACCGCCCGCCTATTGTCAGCCGCCGGCCACCCGCTGTTGTTGCTGGCGCGTCGCATTGATCGCCTCAACGATCTGGGCCTGCCAAACGCCTTGAACCGTGGCGTCGACATCACCGACCGCGCCGCCCTGGTCGCCGCGGTGCAAGAAGCCGAAGCCCAGTTCGGCCCCGCCGACGCACTGATCAACAATGCCGGCGTGATGCTGTTGGGCGCGGTCAGCGAGCAAGACCCGGCGCAATGGGAGCAGATGCTCGACGTCAACGTGAAGGGCCTGCTCAACGGCATTCACGCCGTGGCGGGCAGCATGGTTGCGCGCAAGGGCGGCACGATCATCAACGTCAGCTCGGTGGCCGGGCGCAAGACCTTCCCGAATCACGTGGCGTATGTAGGCACCAAGTTCGCCGTGCATGGGATTTCGGAAAACCTGCGCGAAGAATTGTCGCCAAGCAATGTACGCGTGATCACCATCGCCCCGGGTGCAGTGGAAACCGAACTGCTCAGCCACACCACCGACGAGGCGATCAAGAGCGGCTACCAAGCCTGGAAACAGGACATGGGCGGCACCGTGCTCAGCGCCGATGACGTGGCCTCGGCGATTGCCTATGCCTACCAGCAACCGCAGCATGTGTGCATTCGCGAGATCGTGTTGGCGGCGACGCGTCAGCAGCCGTAACCCGGATATTGCAAACAACGCGGTTCGATGTGGGAGCTGGCTTGCCAGCGCCTACATGCGGACCATCAGTGTTAACGGGACTGCAGCTCGGCCAGGCGCCTTTCGAGGAAGTGTTTTTCCGGGGCTTGCTGGGTCAGTGACAGGGCTTTTTCGTAGGCTGCGCGCGCCTCCTCGACGCGCCCCAATTGCCGACAAAACTCGCCCTGCGCCGAATGCGCCAAGTGGTATTCCAACAACTCGCCACGCGCCAAAATCCCCTCCACCTGCTGCAACCCTGCCAACGGCCCATCCCGCATGGCCAGCGCCACGGCGCGGTTCAGTTCGATCACCGGTGAGGGCACGGCCCTGAGCAACACATCGTAGAGCCCGACGATTTGCGGCCAGTCCGTTTCATCTGCACGCGTGGCTTCGGCATGCACTGCCGCGATGGCCGCCTGCAAGCCATACGGGCCAAAGCGCCGAGTGCCCAGCGCGTGCTCTGCCAACGCGCAGCCTTCGGCAATCAGGGCTGTGTCCCACAGCGAGCGGTCCTGCTCATTCAGCAGCACCAACTCTCCGTTGGCCGAGGTGCGCGCCGCGCGGCGGGATTCATGCAACAGCATCAGCGCCAGCAGCCCCATCACTTCCGGCTCGGGCAGCAACTCCATGAGCAACCGCCCCAGTCGAATGGCTTCGCGCGTCAACTCTTCACGGGTCAGGTCAGCGCCCATGGACGCCGAATACCCTTCATTGAACACCAGGTAAATCACCCGTAACACGCTGTCCAGTCGCTCGGGCAACTCATCACGGGATGGCACCTGATAAGGGATTTTCGCCTCGCGGATCTTGCCCTTGGCCCGCACGATGCGCTGGGCAATGGTGGTGGGCGTGGCCAGGAATGCCCGGGCGATTTCCTCGGTGGTGAGGTCGCAGATCTCACGTAAGGTCAACGCGGCCTGGGCATCCGCCGCCAGCGCCGGGTGGCAGCAGGTGAAGATCAGGCGCAGGCGGTCGTCTTCCACGTCTTCGTCACTCCAGTCAGCCGCCTCCAGTGCGTCGGCCTGCTCCTGCAACAGCGGGGTAAAACGGGCCTGGCGGCGCAGCCGGTCGATGGCCTTGAAGCGCCCAGTGGACACCAGCCACGCCCGTGGATTGTCCGGCACACCGTCCCGCGGCCACCGTTGCACCGCGACCAGAAAGGCCTCGTGCAGGGCCTCCTCGGCCAAATCGAAGTCGCCCAGCAAGCGAATCAGCGTCGCCAGTACCCGGCGCGATTCGCTGCGGTAGAGAGCATCGATCGCGAGGGTCAATCGCCCATGCCCTGGGTCACCAGCGTCACCAGGCGGTCCAGGCTCTGGCCCCAGCCATCGTGAAAGCCCATGGCTTCATGCGCCTGTTTGTCTTCGGCGCTCCAGTGCATGGCGCGGGCGGTGTAGAGGGTCTTGTTGCCTTCGACTTCCTGCAGGGTCACTTCGGCGGTCATGAACGGCTTGCCCGACGGAATCCAGCCCGGCGCGAAGGCGTCCGTGAACACCAGCCGCCGTGGCGCGACGATTTCCAGGAACACGCCTTGGGTCGGGTATTCGGCGCCGTCGGGCGCGCGCATCAGGGTGCGGAACAGGCCACCGACCCACAGGTTCATTTCGCACTCGGGGGTGGTCATGCCGTGGGGGCCCCACCATTGCTGGAGCAAGCTGGGCTCGGTCCAGGCACGGAACACGCGGCTGCGCGGTGCATCGATGACGCGGCTGATGGACAGTTCAAACTCGGCAGGTTGCGTAGACATGGGGTAAACCTCTTGAGTCTTATGGTTGTTGTTCAGAGATTCAATTCGCGCACGGGGCGCACTTCCACACTGCCAACCCGGGCAGCCGGAATACCGCCGGCCACCTGGATCGCTTCGTTCAAATCCCGCGCCTCGATCAGGTAGAAGCCGGCGAGCTGCTCCTTGGTTTCGGCAAACGGCCCGTCGGTGATCGACAGCTTGCCATTGCGCATGCGCACGGTGGTGGCGGTGACGACCGACTCCAGCGCTTCGGCGGCCAGCATGCGCCCACTGCCGTGAACGGCTTCGGCGTAAGCATGGCATTCCGGGTCCTTGGGGCTGTCGGGCAGGCTGTGCAGCAACGCTTCGTCGCTGTAGACCAGGCACAGGTATTTCATGGCGTTCTCCGTTTTCGGACTACTGACTATAGATCGCGGTGGTCAAGGTTTCAGGTCAAACAGACCGGCGCCGGTTGCCATGTCGAACGGTGCAGACCAGTGCTCATGCACCACCTTCCACTGGCCATTGATGCGCTGGTAACCGGCCGTCACACGCATCCAGCAGGTCTTAAGCACGCCATCCGGCCCGGTGCCACCGCAGTGGGCAAGCCAGTGGGCAAAGGCGCTGTCGTCTGCGACGACGATCTGCAGCTCATGAAAGTCAAACACGCCGGGGCCAGGGCAGAACTCCATGCACGCCTTCCAATGCGCCTGGTAGGCGGCCTTGCCCTTGAATTGCAGGGCGCTAACGGCGTCGAACGCGACGATATCGTCGGCGTAGAAGCTAACAATTTTGTCGACGTCCTTGGCGGTGACGGCGTGTTTCCATTGCTCGATCAGGGTGCTGATGGCGGTGCTCATGGTGAGACTCCTTCGGGTGGAAAAGCGCGGAATACACCCTTAATCGAACAAGCCAGCGGCAAATCGACAAGCCACTGAAAAATAATTTCGCCCCCGGCAAACCCGCTAGAATCCACGCCTCTTTGTAGGATTTCGGATGCGCCACCGATGGAAACCCGCCTCGTCCCCTATGAGACGCTGAGCCTTGTGCAGAAACAGCAACTCGACACCCTGCAAGTGCATCCCGAGCAACTGGCGTACTCCGGTGATATCTACTGTGCGCTGAACAGCCTGCTGGTCAACCCCAACCCCGGCGCCATCAAAGGCTTCGCCCTGCTCGCCGAAGACCTGCCCGTGGCCTTCCTGCTGCTCAAACGCCCACCCTGCCTGCCCCACTGGGCCGATGAACACAGCGCGACCTTGCACGCGTTGCAGGTGGATCGGCATCAACAAGGGCGCGGATTCGGCAATGCCTGCTTGCAAGCCCTACCGGCGGCAGCACTGGAAGCGTGGCCGCAGATCAAGGGCCTGGAATTGTCGGTGGACGCGGACAATGTGGCGGCGATGGGGTTGTATCTGAGAGCTGGGTGGGTGGACAGCGGGGAGGCGTATAAGGGGCGTATTGGGTATGAACGCCGGCTGGCGTTAGTATTTTGAACGATAAGGAGGTGGTAAGCATGCTGACAACCCTCGAACAACTCGAAACCCTCTACGGCCTTCCCCACGAGCGCGCCGTGCGCAAGGAAATTCCGTTTCTCAACGAGGACTACCAGGCCATGGTGCGGGCTTCGCCGTTGGTGGTGGTGAGTTCGTCCGGGCCGGAGGGTATCGACGGTTCTCCGCGCGGAGATGTGCCGGGGTTTGTGCGGATTGTGGATGAGCGCACCTTGGCGATCCCGGACCGGCCGGGGAACAATCGCCTGGATACCCTGCGCAACCTGGTGCAGGACCCGCGCATTGCGTTGCTGTTCATCATCCCGGGGGTCGGCGAGACCTTGCGTGTGAACGGCCGGGCGCAGATTTCCATCGAGCCGCAGCTGCTGGAGAGTTTTGCAGTGAACGGCAAGCCAGCGCGCTCGGTGATTCTGGTGCAGGTGGAGGCCGCATATTTCCACTGCTCCAAGGCGTTTGTGCGCTCGGACTGCTGGAACCCCGAGAAGCATCTGGACCGCTCGGCATTGCCGTCGGCGGGGGCGTTTCACAAGCGGCTCAACGATGGGCAGTTTGACGCCGAAGCCTATGACCGGGAGATGCCCGAGCGAGTCAGAAGCACGCTGTATTGATACCACTGCAGGAGCCGGCTTGCCGGCTCCTACGCGGTCGTGGTCAGCCTCGTTCGCCCACGGGCAGCCAGATCTCTACCGTACCGGTGCCTTTGCGCGCGTCAAAGTCGGCGCTGTAGCGCTCGAAATCCGCGCCCATCACCTTGTAGCCTGAATGCGGCAGCCATTCGAACATGATGCGCTCGTACGTTTGCTCCAGTGCCTGCACCGGCCCGTAATGCGCGAACACGGCATAGTTGAGCGGCGGAATCTCGATGGACTCGAAGTTGCTTGGTACGTCGCCTTTGGTGGGGACTTCGACCCCGGCCATGTAGTCGAATTCGCCATGCTTGGGGTTATGGCAAACACCATAAGTCACACCGCCCACGCGCTTTTTGATGTCCTTAATGCAGGTGTCGAACAACTCCCACAGCTTGGGGATATCGCCCACGGTGGCCTTCGAATAACGCCCTTGCACCCCGGCGATCACCAGGGCTTTACCGGCTTCCATGCGTGGCTCTAACGGTTGTTTTGTCTGCTGATCCATACGAACAGTCTCCTTCTTATGAGGGAACAAACCCGCATCGAGTATAGGGGCATATCCACGCTGTACTCCATGCAGAAAATTTTCCTGCGCATCTGGACAACTGGCCATCATCGACCGTATTGTCTGCCCCGCAGGCCACCGCAGTGGCCGACGTCGCTCGGACGGTTCCGGGCGCTTACGTACTCTCGAGGCAACAATGGCCGACCAAGGTTCGCCGCGCCGCTTTGCGCGCATAGATCGACTCCCCCCGTATGTTTTCAATATCACTGCCGAGCTGAAGATGGCTGCGCGTCGGCGCGGCGAAGACATCATCGACTTGAGCATGGGTAACCCAGACGGCGCCACGCCTCCCCACATCGTGGAGAAAATGGTCACCGTCGCCCAGCGCGAAGACACCCACGGCTACTCCACCTCCAAAGGCATTCCGCGTCTGCGCCGGGCTATTTCGCGCTGGTACAAGGACCGCTATGAAGTGGACATCGACCCCGAGTCGGAAGCCATCGTCACCATCGGTTCCAAGGAAGGCCTGGCGCACTTGATGCTGGCCACCCTGGACCAGGGCGACACCGTACTGGTGCCCAACCCCAGCTACCCGATTCACATCTACGGTGCCGTGATTGCCGGCGCCCAGGTGCGCTCGGTGCCGCTGATTCCGGGCGTGGATTTCTTCGCCGAACTGGAACGCGCAATTCGCGGCTCGATCCCCAAGCCGAAGATGATGATCCTCGGTTTCCCGTCCAACCCGACCGCGCAGTGCGTGGAACTGGACTTCTTCGAGCGCGTGATTGCGCTGGCCAAGCAGTACGACGTGCTGGTGGTGCATGACCTGGCCTATGCCGACATCGTCTACGACGGCTGGAAGGCCCCGTCGATCATGCAGGTGCCCGGTGCCAAGGACATCGCGGTGGAGTTTTTCACCCTGTCCAAGAGCTACAACATGGCCGGCTGGCGCATCGGCTTCATGGTCGGCAACCCGGAACTGGTCAACGCCCTGGCGCGGATCAAGAGTTACCACGACTACGGCACCTTCACCCCGCTGCAGGTGGCAGCCATTGCGGCACTCGAAGGCGACCAGCAATGCGTGAAAGACATCGCCGAGCAGTACCGCCAACGCCGCAATGTGCTGGTCAAGGGCCTGCATGAACTGGGCTGGATGGTGGAAAATCCGAAGGCGTCGATGTACGTCTGGGCGAAGATTCCCGAGCAGTATGCCGCCCTGGGTTCGCTGGAGTTTGCCAAGAAGTTGCTGCTGGAGGCGAAGGTGTGTGTGTCGCCGGGCATCGGCTTTGGCGAGTATGGCGATGATCACGTGCGCTTTGCGCTGATCGAGAACCAGGACCGGATTCGCCAGGCGGTGCGCGGGATTCGCGGGATGTTCCGGGCGGATGGGCTGGTCACCAAAGCCTGACGCAATCCACCTGTAGAAAGGTGATCAAAAATGTGGGAGCTGGCTTGCCTGCGATAGCATCACCTCGGTGTATCTGCTACACCGAGGTGTCTGCATCGCAGGCAAGCCAGCTCCCACATTTGATCGGGTTACCACATGGGTAACAGTGGTGCGGCTTAGACCACCAACGACAACAACATGATGAAGATCAGGGCCACGATAGACAGGATGGTTTCCATCGCCGTCCAGGTCTTGAACGTCTCGGCCACGGTCATGTTGAAGTACTGCTTCACCAGCCAGAACCCGGCATCGTTGACGTGAGACAGGATCAACGAACCCGCCCCCGTCGCCAACACCAACAGCTCACGGTTAACCCCCGGAATCATCCCCACCACCGGCACCACGATGCCCGCGCCAGTAATGGTGGCCACAGTGGCCGAACCGGTTGCCACACGAATCACCGCCGCCACCAGCCACGCCAGCAGGATCGGGTTGATCTGTGCATTCACCGCCATGTGGCCGATCACATCACCCACGCCGCTGGTCACCAGCATCTGCTTGAAGCCACCACCGGCACCGATGATCAGGATGATCGCAGCGGTCGGCGCCAGGCTGGCGTCGAGCAACTTGAGGATCTGCTTGGAATGGATGCCCTGGCGATGGCCAAAGGTGTACAGCGACAGCAGCAACGCCAGCAACAGCGCGGTGATCGGGTGACCGATCATGTCCATCCAGTTGCGCACCACGTTGCCTTCGGCAAACGCGATGTCGGCGAAGGTTTTCAGCAGCATCAGGAACACCGGCAGCAGCACGGTGACCAGGGTGATGCCGAAGCTCGGCAGGTCTTTGTTCTCAGGTTCGCGGGCCAGTTGATCGACCAGTTCCTGGGACGGGTTGCCCGGGATGTACTTGGCGATGAACGTACCGAAGATCGGGCCGGCGATGATGGCGGTCGGCAAAGCGACGATCAGGCCGTACAGGATGGTCTTGCCGATGTCGGCGCCAAACACGCCGATGGCCAGCAACGGGCCGGGGTGCGGTGGCACCAGGCCGTGTACCGCCGACAGGCCGGCCAGCAGCGGGATGCCGATCTTGATCAGCGACACACCCGTACGGCGCGCGACGATGAACACCAGCGGGATCAACAGCACAAAGCCGATCTCGAAGAACAGTGGGATGCCCACCAGGAACGCGGCGAACATCATGGCCCACTGGACCTTCTCTTTGCCAAAGGCGCGGATCAGGGTCTGGGCGATCTGGTCGGCACCGCCGGATTCGGCCATCATCTTGCCGAGCATCGTGCCCAGCGCAAGGATAATGCCGACAAAGCCGAGCACCCCGCCGAAACCGTCCTGGAACGCCTTGATGATCTTGTCCACGGGCATACCCGAAGTCAGGCCGAGGAAGCCGGCCGCGATGATCAGCGCAATGAACGGGTGCACCTTGAACTTGGTGATCAGAACGATCAACCCGATGATGGTAACGACTGCGTCAAGCAGTAGGTAGGACTCGTGGGACATGCCAAACATGGGGGGTCTCTCCTGTTTGTTGTTGTTATTAAAGCGGGTGTTGAATTTCCTGCCGGGGATAGCGCTATCTTTTCCGGCAAAAAATTATTTGGATGGTTCAAAACCGTGTTGCAGCCACCAGGCGTTGGTCTGCTCGGCCAGTTCCTCGACGCTGTCTTCACTGGCATTGAGGGCCAGGGTCAGCGGCTCGCCCTTGGGCGATTCAAGGGTGGCGAACTGGCTGTCTATGAGGCTTGCCGGCATGAAATGGCCGGGGCGATGGGACACCCGGTCGGCAGCCACGGCGCGGGTCAGCTCCAGAAACACGAAACCCAGGCCCGGCGCAGCTTCGCGCAGGTGGTCGCGGTATTTCTTCTTGAGGGCTGAACAGGTCAGTACGGGGTGCTCGCCCGCTTTGAGCGAACGGCGCAGTTCATCGCACAGGATGTCGAGCCAGCCGGCGCGGTCGTCGTCGTTCAGGGGGTGTCCAGCGCTCATCTTTTCGATGTTGGCGGCGGGGTGAAAGCTGTCGCCTTCGATGGCAGTCGCACCGTTCAGGCGGCACAGGGCCTCGCTGACGCTGGACTTGCCACAGCCGGAAACACCCATGATGACCAGGGCGGTAACAGGTTGACTCATGAAACACCTCAGGACGCAGATAGCGCTACCTTTGCACGCTGTAAGGCTAGTGCAAAAACAGGCTTTTCCCGCGCCGTCTTGTCTTTTTTTGGGAGTGACGCGTGCATCCTCTCCAAGCGGCTTACTCAAATTCAGACCGGATCAGGCAACCCGTTATTCAAGAATTTGCAGCCCTCTGGAGACAGCGCTACCTTAGTGCCTCGATTTTTGTTTGGCAAGCTGCCTGATGACCTCCAAGAACGATAAAAAATTGCGCACCACGGGTCGCCCGACCCTCAACGAAGTCGCCCGCCTGGCGGGCGTCAGCCCGATTACCGCCTCCCGGGCCCTGCGCGGTATCAGCACCGTCGCCACCGAACTGGTGGAAAAAGTGCAGCAGGCCGCCGCCGAACTGAACTACGTGGTCAACCCCGCCGCCCGCGCCCTGGCCTCGGCCCAGAGCCATTCGGTCGTGGTGTTGGTACCGTCGCTGTCCAACCTGCTGTTTATCGAAACCCTCGAAGCCATCCACCAGGTGCTGCGGCCCAAAGGCTTCGAAGTGCTGATCGGCAACTCCCACTATTCCCGTGACGAAGAAGAAAACCTGCTGCGCAACTACATGGCCTACCAGCCACGGGGGTTGTTGCTGACCGGGTTTGATCGCACCGAAAGCGCCCGACGGATGGTCGAGGCCAGCCATGTGCCTTGCGTGTACATGATGGATTTGGACCCGAACGCCGGCGTGAACTGCGTAGGGTTCTCGCAATTGGCGGCGGGCGAGACGGCGGCGGCGCACCTGCTGTCCCGTGGGCGCAAGCGCCTGGCGTACATTGGCGCGCAGTTGGACCAACGCACGCTGCTGCGGGGTGAAGGTTTCCGCCGCGCACTGCAACAGGCCGGTATGTATGACCCGGCGCTGGAACTGCTGACACCGCGCCCCTCCTCCGTGGGCCTGGGTGGCGAGTTGTTCTTGCAGCTGCTGGCGGCGCATCCGGACGTGGACGCGATCTTCTTCGGCAACGACGACTTGGCCCAGGGCGCGCTGCTAGAAGCCCTGCGCCATGGCATCAAAGTGCCGGAGCGTGTGGCGGTGCTGGGCTTCAACGACTTGCCGGCGTCGTCGTTCATGGTGCCGCGCCTGAGCAGCATCAGCACCCCGCGCGAAGCGATTGGCCGGCGTGCCGCGGAGCATTTGTTGACGATCATGGCGGGCAACAAGATCGCCAAGCCGGTGGTGGATATGGGGTTTGAGTTGCAGGTGCGGGAGAGCACGTGAGCTTCTAGCCGACCATAATTTTGAAGAGTTGAACGTGCTCTGATAGGCAAGGCCGTGGACAACACACCCCGCGCCACTGACACAAAGATTGCACCTGGAAAGGCGTGCCCTCTGAGGTGCAAATTCTTCTGTTTAACGCTTCAAAAAAACTTTTAGCCTAGCCATTACCCCACAATAAAAATACTGTCAACTATGACAGTAGACAACGCATCACTTACGACTCCTAATAAGGACGACAGTTTTAGTTAAACTATAAAACTGTGAGCACTTTAAACAAACAAAGGAGTTTCACTCATGATTTTTTATACAGGCAAAGAAGACGCCCCCTTTTCAGAAGGGAGTTTCAACATAACAAAATCGCCAGACGGTCCATTTATTACCGACCAAGTCAGAATGGATAAAAACAACAGATACCTCAGTGTCTCAGGTTACAAAATACTTGACAGTGGTGAACGCGCAAGAGTAACTCTAACCTTTCTTGATAAACAAGGAACATTCACGGGCAACTTCGGCAACCCTGATCTACCACCATGGGGTTCCTACAATGTAGGCGACTGGGGGTACTTGGTTCGGCAAGGAGAAACAACACACACCTACCTCGAAAAGCCTGAACATGCAACCGGCAAATTTCGTTTCATCGTAAGGATCGACGGTACAGATGTTGAGTGTGAAGGCGATTTCAACGTACAAAAGCATGCAGATCCCTACCCCTAACTCATTTCCTTTTACAACTCACTGCTTTCCGGCTCTATATTAGAAAGTTAGAGCCGGACCCTCTTCAGAGAGGCGTTAGCCCTCGCCCAGCAACCTCAGGATCTCGCGAACCAAGAACAGTTTCAGTATCGTCGAATCAGCTGAAGGTAAAGTTAGCTGCTAAACCATAAATTTGTTCATACCCCCCCTATTGACACAATGGGCATAAAACTCTCGCAAACCGTAAAGCCGGTGGTGGATATGGGGTTTGAGTTGCAGGTGCGGGAGAGCACATGAGCGTCTAGCCGGCCATAATTTTGGAGAATTGAACGTGCTCTGATAGGCAAGGCCATGGACAACACACCCCGCGCCACTGACACAAAAATTGCACCTGGAAAGGCGTGACCTCTGAGGTGCAAATTCTTCTGTTTAACGCTTCAAAAAAACTTTTAGCATAGCCATTACCCCACAATAAAAATACTGTCAACTATGACAGTAGACAATGCCTCACTTACGACGCCTAATAAGGACGACAGTTTTAGTTAACCTATAAAACTGTGAGCACTTTAAACAAACAACGGAGTTTCACTCATGATTTTTCATAAAGACAACGAAGACGGCCCCTTTTCAACAGGGAGTATCAACGTAACAAAATCGCCAATCGGCCCATTTATCGCCGACCAAGTCAGAATGTATAACGAGAGCAGATATCTCTCTATCTCAGGTTACAAAGTACTTGACAGTGGTGAACGCGCAATAGTATCTCTAACCTTTCTTAATGAAGAAGGAACATTCACGGGCAACTTCGGCAACCCTGATCTACCGCCATGGGGTTACTACGGACTAGGCGACTGGTCCTGGACTGCTCTGCGCGGAGAAACAACACACACCTACCTAGAAAAGCCTGAACATGTAACCGGCAAATTTAGTTTCATCGCAAGGATCCACGGTGCAGATGCTGAATGTGAAGGCGAATTCAACATACAACAGCATTCAGATCCCTACCCCTAATTCACTCCCTTTTACAACTCACTGCTTTCCGGCTCTATATTAGAAAGTTAGAGCCGGACCCTCTTCAGAGAGGCGTCAGCCCTCGCCCAGCAACCTCAGGATCTCGCGAACCAAGAACAGTTTCAGTATCGTCGAATCAGCTGAAGGTAAAGTTAGCTGCTAAACCATAAGTTTGTTCATACCCCCCCTATTGACACAATGGGCATAAAACTCTCGAAAACCGTAAAGCCGGTGGTGGATATGGGGTTTGAGTTGCAGGTGCGGGAGAGCACATGAGCGTCTAGCCGACCATAATTTTGGAGAATTGAACGTGCTCTGATAGGCAAGGCCATGGACAACACACCCCGCGCCACTGACACAAAAATTGCACCTGGAAAGGCGTGCCCTCTGAGGTGCAAATTCTTCTGTTTAACGCTTCAAAAAAACTTTTAGCCTAGCCATTACCCCACAATAAAAATACTGTCAACTATGACAGTAGACAACGCCTCACTTACGACGCCTAATAAGGACGACAGTTTTAGTTAAACTATAAACTGTGAGCACTTTAAACAAACAACGGAGTTTCACTCATGAAGTTTTATACAAGTAACGAAAACGACCCCTTTTCAAAAGGGAGTTTCAACATAACAAAATCGCCAAACGGTCCATTTATCGCCGACCACGTCAGAATGTATAAAGACGACGGATACCTCATTGTCGCAGGGGACAAAATACTTGACAGTGGTGAACGCGCAGGAGTAAGTCTATTCTTTCTTGATATAGAAGGAACATTCAAGGGCAACTTTGGCGGCCCTGATGAAACACCATGGGGTTACTACAAAATAGGCAACTGGTTGCACTCTGCTCAGCGCGGAGAAACAACACACACCTACCTCGACAAGCCTGAACATGTAACTGGCAAATTTAGTTTCATCATAAGCATCAGCGGTACAGAACATGAGTGTGAAGGCGATTTCAACGTACAAGGGCTTATAAATCCCTTCCCCTAATTCACTCCCTTTTACAACTCACTGCTTTCCGGCTCTATATTAGAAAGTTAGAGCCGGACCCTCTTCAGAGAGGCGTTAGCCCTCGCCCAGCAACCTCAGGATCTCGCGAACCAAGAACAGTTTCAGTATCGTCGAATCAGCTGAAGGTAAAGTTATCTGCTAAACCATAAGTTTATTCATCCCCCCTATTGACACAATGGGCATAAAACTCTCGCAAACCGTAAAGCCGGTAGTGGACATAGGGTTTGAGTTGCAGGTGCGGGAGAGCACGTAGGACGCCTGTAGGACGCGACTGACATTGCGGTAAGCGCCTTGCCCGGTTGCCTACGCTTACGTCAGAATCCGCCGGCTTGTGCGCCTAGGTGGGGGGCTCTAATGTTTGCCGGTCGCTGAATGTCTCGGTGATCGGGTTTAGTAGCCCACTTTTGGACCTCCTAAACCAGGAGCACTGCTTTGATCAAACAAATCGAAAATCCGCCAAGCACGCTGTTCACCGTCATCCCCGATATCCCGATCGAAACCCTGCTGATCAATAGCTACGAAACCGTGTGTTCCGTCAGTACCCTGTTGCTCGACCTGTCCGACGACCTCACCGGCAAGCAACGCGATGTCGCGCTGGCCATTCACCAACTCAGTGAGCTGAGCGTGCTGTTGGTGGGCAAGGCGATGGACCAGCACACGCCACGCTGTTAAGGCCCTACTCGGTCAAAATGTGGGAGCGGGCTTGCTCGCGAATGAGGTCTGTCAGCACCAAATAAGCTGGCTGGTCTACCGCATTCGCGAGCAAGCCCGCTCCCACAGTTTTTACTGTGCCAACTTGGAAATATCGCCGTAGCCGCCTGCCCCTGCTAGATTGGCTGCTCTCCACCGCCAGGGAAGCACCATGGGACACTCACTGAAAATCTTGGGCCGCACGTCCTCCATCAACGTGCGCAAAGTACTCTGGACCTGCCAGGCACTGGGCATCGACTACCAGCGCGAAGACTGGGGCATCGGCTTCAAGCCCACCCAGTCCGCCGAATTCCTGGCCTTGAACCCCAACGCCCAGATCCCCGTGCTGATTGACGACCACGGCGTGCTGTGGGAGTCCAACACCATTTGTCGCTACCTCGTAAACCTGTACCAGCGTCATGACCTGCTGCCCGCCGAGCCGGCACCCCGTGCCCGGGTCGAGCAATGGATTGACTGGCAAGCCATCGAACTCAACCGCGCCTGGGGCGACGCCTTCACCGCCCTTGTGCGCAACAACCCGGACGGCCTGGACGCAACGCAGATTGCCGCCGCCGTACAGCGCTGGAATGACAGCATGGGCATTCTTGAACAACAGCTGACAAAGACAGGTGCCTACGTGGCCGGCGACGAATTCACCCTCGCCGATATCCTTATCGGCCTCTCGGTGCACCGCTGGCAGATGACGCCCATGGAGCGCCCGCCCTACCCCGCCATTGCGGCTTACTATCAACGCCTCGGCCAACACGCCGGGTTCAAGACCTTCGCCCTCGACGGCCATCACTAACCACAAGGACTACACGTGAAAGGACTCAACGTACTGCTCACCGGCGCCTGCGGCAGAATCGGCAAGACGTTTTTCGAGGCCTCGCAAGACCGCTACCGCTTCACCCTCACCGACCGCGTCACGCCGGACTTCGACCTGGGCGAGCACCGCTTCGTCCACGCCGACCTCAGCGATCGATCCAGCCTGGCGGCATTGCTCGAAGGCATCGACGTGATCGTGCACCTGTCGGGCATCCCCCACGCCAGCGCGTCATTCGACGAACTGCTGCCCAACAACATCCTCGCCACCACCTACCTGTTCGAAGCTGCCGTGGCCGCTGGCGTGAAACGCCTGGTGTTCGCCAGCAGCGCGCAAACTATCGAAGGGTACTCGGTGGACCGCCAAATCACGCCTGGCATGCCCGTGATGCCCGCCAACCTGTATGGCGTGAGCAAATGCTACGGCGAGGCGCTGTGCGGCTACTACGCGGCAAAAACGCTGTTGTCGACCATTGCCCTGCGTATCGGCGCCTTCGAATTCCGCGAAACCCACGACCTCAACAACACCCGCGACCTCAGCGCCTGGCTCAGCCCGCGTGATGCGGTGCAGTTGCTGCAACGCTCGGTAGAAGCCGAGGGCGTCAAGCACCTGATCGCCCATGGCATTTCCAACAACCGCTTCAAACGCCTGGACCTCAGCGAAACCACGCGGGTGCTGGGCTACCAACCGGTGGACGACGCATTCCAGACGTTCGACATACCCATCACCTTCTGAGCGCGCGCCATAAAACCCTGAAACATAACGCCGGCGCGCAATAAATCAGCGAATCGGCGTGTCAACGGGCGCAACTTCACACGCGCAGATTTCCGTTAGCACGCTAAGATTCCAGGTCACTGCCCCTGGAATATGCCCATGTCCACACTCAACGCCCGCGCCACCGACGGCATCGACCCCCTCCGCGCCGCCCACATCAGCGCGCGCATCGACCGCCTGCCAGCCGTCGCCACTGTGTGGCGTCTGGTGGCGCTGCTGTCGATTGGCGGTTTTTTCGAGCTGTATGACCTGTTCCAAACCGCCTACATCAGCCCCGGCCTGATCAGCGACGGGATTTTCCACACCGGCAGCCAGGGCGTGTTTGGCTTCTCGGACCAGGCCGCCTTTGCCTCGGCGACCTTCCTGGGGCTGTTCCTCGGCGCCAGCCTGCTCAGCCCCATCGCCGACCGCTTCGGGCGCCGGGCGATCTTCACCTTTGCGTTGATCTGGTACACCGTCGCCACCGTGTTAATGGGCATCCAGACCTCGGCGCTGGGCATCATTTGCATGCGCTTTTTGGTGGGCATCGGGCTGGGTATCGAACTGGTAACCATCGACGCCTACCTCTCGGAACTGGTGCCCAAGCGCATGCGCAGTTCGGCGTTTGCCTTCGCATTTTTTATCCAGTTTTTGTCGGTGCCGGCGGTGGCATTGATGTCGTGGTGGCTGGTGCCCCAGGCGCCGTTCGGCGTGTCAGGCTGGCGCTGGGTAGTGCTGAGCAGTGCGGTATTTGCACTGTTTATCTGGCAACTGCGCAAACGCCTGCCGGAATCCCCGCGCTGGCTGGCGCAGAAAGGCCGCTTTGAGGAAGCCGGCACGATCATGGACAATCTGGAGGCGCGCTGCCAGAAAGATCACGGCAAACCGCTGGATGAGCCCGAGCCCGAAGCCGTCAGCGTGCAGGGCAGCGGCCGCTTTGCCGATATCTGGCAACCACCGTACCGCCGCCGCGCGTTGATGCTCATCGTGTTCCATGTGTTCCAGGCCATCGGCTTCTTCGGCTTCGGCAACTGGTTGCCCGCGTTGCTGTCAGGCCAAGGCGTGAGCGTGACCCACAGTTTGCTCTACGCCTTTATCATCACCCTCGCCTACCCCTTGGGGCCGCTGCTGTTCGTGAAGGTGGCCAACCGCTTTGAAAACAAATGGCAGATCGTCGGTTCGGCCCTGGGCGCGATGATCTTCGGCAGCCTGTTCGCCCTGCAAACCACGGCGGTGGGGCTGGTGATTTGCGGCGTGATGATCACCTTCTGCAATGCCTGGCTGAGCTTCAGCTATCACTCGTACCAGAGCGAACTGTTCCCCACCAACATCCGGGCGCGGGCGGTGGGCTTCTGCTACTCGTTCAGCCGCTTGTCCACGGTGTTCAGCAGCCTGCTGATCGGCTTTATCCTCGAACACCTGGGCACGCCGGGCGTGTTGGCGTTCATTGCCAGCAGCATGTTGATCGTGATGATCACCATCAGTTGGTTCGGGCCGCGTACGCGAAACCTGGCGTTGGAAAATATCGCCCATTGACGGCAACGGTTGGCCGCCGGCGGGACAACACTTGCCGCGTCGGCCACCGCCCCCCAGTAAAACCGGGCACTTCACACCCGGCACACTATTTGCTCCACCTGTGGCACCGAACATTTCCCCAGGTGACCGATCATGCTGGTTAACAACAACACCCAAGCCGTTTCGACTGTTCAACAGATCAAGCGACCCGACATGGATCCCGCCAACGCCGCCGCCAGCGCGCTGTACAGCGGTGCCCTGCAAGCCGCGCAGCAAAGCGTGACCGTGCCCGCCGCGCAGAAGGAACTGGACAAGGCCGCCGACCGCATCGACGAAGCCTTTGCCAAGACCCGCGTGCAGCTGCAGACCAGCGCGTCGACCAGCGATGGGCCGGCGACCAGCGCCGCTTCCGGTGCACGCTCGGAGTTCACCGACTATATGAGCAAATCCCCGGCCGAGCGCATCCGTGACCAACTGCTCAAGGAGCAGGGTTTGACCGAGGCGGATTTGCAGAACATGTCGAAGGAAAAGCAGGATGCCTTCTCCAAGCAAGTGGCCGAGCGCTTGAAGCAACAGCAAGAACAGCAGGTAGCCGCCAAAACCGCTGACCCGCAGGCCCAGACAGTCAAAGAAACCCTGGCCGCAATCTAACAGCCCCCCAAGTCACTGTAGGAGCCGGCTTGCCGGCGATAGCGTCCTCAAGATCGCCATCGCCGGCAAGCCGGTTCCTACAGGGTTTGGGTTATTGCAGTTGTAACGTCGAGTTGAACTGACCGATCGCATCCACCACATGCCGTGACCCCTCCTGAATTTCCAGGATCACCTGCCCCGCTTCATTCGCCAATTCCACCCCCAGCCCCGTGCGGCTCAAGCTCGATTGCATGCTCGACACCGCGCTCAGCGACAGGTCGTGGTTTTTGCGCACCACATCGACAATTTCCACCGTCGCCTGGCTCGTCCGTGCGGCCAGGCTGCGCACCTCGTCTGCCACCACTGCAAAACCGCGCCCGTGTTCGCCCGCCCGCGCCGCTTCAATCGCGGCGTTGAGCGCGAGCATATTGGTCTGCTCGGCGATGCTGCGGATGGTCTGCACGATGGCGCCAATGATGTCCGATTGCTTGCTGACTGCGTCGATACTCACGGCGGCCTGGTTCAAATCGTGGGAAATTTCTTCGATGATCTGCACGGTTTGCTGCACCACCTCCGACCCCTTGCGGGCGCAGGCGTCGTTTTGTACCGAGGTGGCATGGGCTGAGTCGGCGGCGTTACGCAGGGTGGTGACCTGGTCGGTGATGTCGCTGGCGAACTTCACCACTTTGTACAGGCGGCCATTGGTGTCGAAGATCGGGTTGTAGGAGGCTTCCAGGAACAGGGTCTTGCCGTATTTGTTTTTGCGCTCGAAGCGGTGCGAGTGGTATTCGCCACGATTGAGCGACGCCCAGAACGCCTTGTAGGCCGGCGATTCCACTTCATTGCGGTGGCAGAACATGCTGTGGTGCTGGCCGACGATTTCATCCAAGGAATACTGCACGGTCTTCAGGAAGTTTTCGTTGGCGTTGATGATCTGGCCCTGCGGGGTGAACTCGATCACTGCCATGGAGCGGCCAATGGCATCGATCAGGCTCTGGTTTTCATGTTCGTGGTGGACCCGCGCCGTGATGTCCGACGCGACTTTGATCACGCTCTGCACGTGATTGTCTTTGTCCAGCACCGGCATGTAGCTGGCCTCCAGCCAGACTTCCTGGCCATGCTTGTTCAAGCGCATGAAGGTGCCACTGAGGGCCTGGCCTCGCGCCAGGTCGCGCCATAGCTTGGCGTAGGCATCGGTGTGGGTGTAGGGCTCGTCGCAAAAGAGGCGGTGATGTTTACCGCGTATTTCCTCGACGCTATAGCCCATGGTTTTGCAGAAGTTGTCGTTGGCGTCGAGGATCACGCCACTGGGGTCGAACTCGATCATGGCCATGGAACGGCTGATAGCGGCGAGTTTGGCGTTGGATTCGGTGAGTGCGCAGGAAAAACGTTCGATTTGTTGCAGGTCGGATTTGTGATGGCGGTTGAACATGGTCAGATCACCCTTGATTCCCGGCGCCCGTAAGGCGCATTCCATTCTTTTGTTGGCTATTGCTGGCACACCTTCATGGGGAAATAACCATCCAAATCGCTTTATATGCCAAGCGTCATCAACGGTTCCGGGTGAGCATAGACAGGGCTTGGCGCTATGCAAGGCCACTAGTCAGCCAGCATTTTTAACAATGCGAGGGCCGCGGCTGACAGCGGGCGATCCGACGAGCCGACCAAGGCAAATTCGCGGTGCAGCGGCACATCCAACGCCATCACGCGCAGGCCCTTGCGCTGGGACGGCAAGGCCATTTCCGGCACCAGTGTGACGCCGACGCCCTCACGCACCAGGCTGAAGGCACTGTTCCATTCACGCACCTCAACGCGTACATCGCGCAGGGTCAGCCCGGCGGCGGCGCCCAGGCTGCGGGCATTAGCGGTACAGCCACCAGTAGCCAGCACGAAAGGCTGCTCAAGCAATTCCTCAAGCGACACCGTGGCATCGGCGGGGCGTTGCGCCAGCGCGTGCTCCACTGGCAGCACGGCCATCCACAAGTCACGGCCCAACACCGTCGCATTGCGCTCGGGCGTGGGGTTGAGCACCACGCCCAAGTCGATAAGGCCGGTGTCGAGCAGGGTGAGCACTTCGTTGTCAGTGACATCCAAGGTGGTGACGTCGATACCGGGATAGAGCTGCGCAAAACGCTGCAATGCGGGTGTCAGAAATGTCGCCAGCACCATGGGGAAACTGGCGATGCGAATCGTCCCACGCAACATGGGCCTGGCTTCGTCCACGGTGCTACGAATCGCCTGCAACGCCCCAAGCATGACTCGCGCCTGCTCGATCACACTCAAGCCCAGGGCGGTGGGCAAGGTCTTGCGCGGTTCGCGGGTAAACAGCTGCGCGCCCAGGGTCGCTTCCATACCGGCCATCGCCTGGCTGGCGGCGGATTGGGTCATGCCCACGCGCTCGGCGGCGGCGGTGATGCTGCCGTGATCGGCCACGGCCACCAGCAAGCGCCAGTGCATCAGGTTCATCATGGCAGTAGCTGTCCTTATGGCAGGGGTCTGAACGTTTAATTTTACGCACGGTGCCACGCCCGCGAGACTGGCGCAAATTCAACGGAGCTGCCCCAGATGAAACTGTATTTCTTCCCCCACGCCTGTTCTCTCGCACCGCATATCGTGCTGCGCGAATTGGCGCTGCCGTTCGACCTGGTCTTGGTGGATAACCAAGCCAAGACCACCGCCGACGGCGAAGACTTCCTGCAGATCAACCCCAAGGGCTACGTCGCGGCGCTGAAACTGGACAACGGCCAGGTGCTGACCGAAGCCAGCGCGATCCTGCAATACCTGGCCGACCTGAAACCCGCCGCAGGCCTGGCGCCGGCTAATGGCAGCTGGGAACGCGTACGCCTGCAGGAGTGGCTGAACTTCATTGCCACCGAGATTCATGGCGGCTTGGCCGTGTTCTTCAACGGCGCGATCCAGGGCGAGGTGAAAGCGGCATTCCAGGCCACGCTGTTCAAGCGTTTCACGGTGCTGGTGCAGACGCTGGAGCGCCAGGATTACCTGTTGGGTGCGCAGTACTCGGTGGCAGATGCCTACCTGTTTGTGGTGCTGCGCTGGGCGGCGTTTCACGCGATTGATTTGGATAAGTGGCCGGCGCTGGCGGCGTTTCAGCAGCGGGTGGGTGAGCGGCCGGCGGTGATTGCGGCATTGGCCGCCGAGAATCCATAAGGCAAACGCTGCCCCTGTAGGAGCCGGCTTGCCGGCGATGTCGTCCTCACGGGCCCTATCGCCGGCAAGCCGGCTCCTACAGAGGGAATGGGGTGGATTCGAGGAAGGTGACCAGTGCCAGTACATCCACCGAGCCTGAGCGGTCTTCATCAAGATGAGCCACCTGGCTGCGCACGGCTTGATGGACCAGCCGCACACCTTGCCCCAGCCGCAGCGCCCCCCTTAAATCCACCGCCTGCGCGGCGACGATCAACTCGATACTGGCCAGCCACAGCACCCGCTCGGTCAAGCGACGAGTCTTGTCGACCACCGCCATGGCCTGGCCCGCATAGTCTTCAACACGGTCCGCCACCGGCACGCTGACCGCCGGCAGCGGATTAGCCAGGTGCCCGATTTCCGCGACCAACGCCGAACTGGTGCGCTGCAAGGCGGCCATGCCGACATGACCCGGCTGGGTGATCAGGAAGCGCGGCAGATCGCTGGAAGCCGGCGACAGTAGCTTGGCAATGCGTTCAGCGCTGCACGCGGCGACACGGGTAAGCGCCAGGCCCAACCCTTCAGTGGCCAGCGCCAAGTGGGTGCTGTCGAAATTCGCCGTGGCCAACACAAGCGACGCTTCGCTGATCAACGCCGGGTTATCCGCACCGCTGCGCAGCTCCAATTCAACCAATTCATGCAGGTCGTGCAGCGCCTGCTGCGCCGCACCCTGGACCACCGTGGCACAGCGAAAGCTCAAGGGGTCTTGCAGGCGACGCGGGCTGTCGGCCAGCTCGCCGCCCGCCAGCAACTGCAACAATGCCGCCGACTGTTCGGTTTGCCCAGGTGCCGGCCGCAGGCGTGAAGCCCATGGCTGGAACGGACTGAGGTTGGCCCGGTAGCCTTCACACGACAACGCCAGCGCCGCCAGCAAAACCTCCAAGGCCCGCTGCGCCTCAGCCACCAGCAACGCGCCCAGCCCGACACTGGCGGCATTCGCAGAGACCAGCGCCAAGCCATCTTTGCCGGTCAGCGGCACTGACAACGCGAGACTCAGGTGCGCCAGTGGCGCCAGGTCGCTCTCGCCCAAAGAGCCGAGCAACGGTACATCGGGCTCGACGCCGGAATTGAGCAACGCTAGCAGTGCATCCGCCGCCCCCGGAGAAATACCCGAACGCCCCTGAGCCAATCCGGCCAGCCGCGCAGCCGTGATCGCGCGCAGTTCCTGGCGATTGGCAAGGCGCCCGACCCCCACCGCACGACCCAACGGAATACTCGCCTGCACGGGTGCCACCGCCGTATCCACCGCTGCACCGAGGCCGGTATTTACCCCATAAATTGGCGTGCCTTCAACCGCCAGCTTCACCAACAACTGGTGGCCTTCTTCAATACGCTGACGGGCCTGCGCAGAGAAATCCGCCGGTACGTCCTGGCGGGCAATCGCCAGCAAATCGGCGAGGCTCAAGCCTTCGGGATCGAAGTGAATCATGCCCAGCGCAACCGCTGGCCAATCCCCAGGCGCCCGGCTTTTTCCAGCAGCGCATGGCCCAACGCGATATCACTGAGGCTCAGGCCGCGGTGCCAGAACAGGATGGTTTCCTCGGGGGTTTCACGGCCGCTTTTCAAGCCGGCAACGATCTGGCCCAACTCGGCGTGCAGGGTCTCGGCGCTGAGTTTGCCGGCGTCGACATGCGCGCGCAGCGAACCGAACAGGCCGCCCTTGCACTGGCCCCAATCGTCCACCACCCGCTTGCTCATGATGTCGGTGAGCGACAGTTCCACCGCGCTCATGGTGCCGTAGGGCACCACAAAGGCACCGGGCTTGATCCACTCAGTGCGCAGCAAGGGCTCGGGCTGATCCAGGCGCGAGGCTTCGACCACGATGTCGGCGCCACGCACGGCGGACTCCCAATCCTCGGTGACGATCACCGGTTTGCCCAGGTCCTGGCGCAAGCGTTCGGCGAAGGCTTCGCGGCTTTCACTGCGACGTGAGTGCACGCGGATTTCGTCGAAGTCGAACAGGTGGTCGAGCAGGCGCACGTTCCAGTACGCCGTGCCACGCGCGCCGATGTGCGCCAGCACTTTGCTGTCGGGCCGGGCCAGGTATTTGGCGCCGATGGCAGTGATGGCGCCGGTGCGCATATCAGTGATCGCCGAGGCGTCGAGGATGGCCTTGGGAATGCCGGTGGCCGGGTCCAGCAGGTTGAGGATCGCCAGTTCCGAGGGCAGGCCCTTGCGGTAGTTGTCGACAAAATCCCCCACCACCTTGACCCCGGCGTAACCGATATCGCCACCCAACACACCGCGCAATACGTTGAAGTGACCGTTGATCCCGCCGCCGGGAATCAGGTGGGTACGCGGCTCGATCACCGCCTCGCCACGCCCCTGGATCGCCAGGCTCGCTTCGATGGCGCTGAGGATTTCGTCATTGGTAAGCCCCAGTTCGTCGATATCGAGGCCGTTGAGAAAATCGATGTAGATCGGTTGCATGGTCATGGCGCCTTGAAGACAGCTTGCTGTACATCGACCTTTTTCGGGATCAGGCCGTTGGCAAAGAACAGGTCGGCGGTGTGTTGCTGGGTGGCGATGTCGGCGGCTTGCAGCGGACGAATCGGCGTGGAGGAACGGTGCGAGAAGTAGCTTTTGACCACCGCCGGTGGCAGGCCCAGGGTCTTGGCCATCAGCGCGATGCTCTCGTCAGGCTGGTCCAGGGACAGACGCTGCGCCTTGGCCAATGTCTGGATGATCGCGCCAATGGACTGCGGATACTGCTTGGCAAACGGGCTGCTGACCACGAAGAAACTGCCCGCCGGGTTGAGGCCCTGGCCATCGCCCAGCACGCGGGCGGAACCGTCGACCACGGCCGCGGAGTAGTACGGGTCCCACACCACCCACGCGTCGACTTTGCCTTGCTCAAAAGCGGCACGCCCGTCGGATGGCGACAGGTACACCACATTCACGTCTTTCCATTGCAAACCGGCGCGCAACAGGCTTTTAAGGAACAGGTTGTGGGCGCTGGAGCCCTTGAGCAGCGCCACGCGCTTGCCCTTGAGTTCCGCCACGCTCTGTACGCGGCTGGCTTTTGGCACCAACACCGCTTCGGTCTTGCCCTCGTTGGGTTCTACGGCGAAATACTGCAAGTCGATGCCAGCGGCCTGGGCGAAGATCGGCGGGATATCACCGATATTGCCGATGTCCAGGCTGCCACCGTTCAGCGCTTCGATCAGCGGCGGGCCGCCGAGGAATTCGATCCACTGCACCTGGGTGCCGGGCAACGCTTCCTCGAAGAGTTTGTGCTCACGGGCCAATACCATGCTCACCGAGCTTTTCTGGTAACCGATGCGTAACGTGGCAGGTTCGGCCGCCAGCACCAGACCGGCGACCAGCGAAAGTACCGCAGCAGCGAAGATTTTAAGCATCAGAGCGCTCCTTTGACCTTGGTCGCCACATCGATCGGCACCCATTGCTGCCAGACGTCTGGATGGTCCTTGAGGAACGCTTCAGCGACCTGGCGCGGCGGTGTACGTTTCTCGCTCATTTCGCCGAGGATGCCATTGAGCAGATCAATCGGCAGGTCGACTTTTTCAAACACGCTGACCAGTTGCGGGTACTGCGCCTTGAACGGTGCCGACACACCAATCGCCAGCCGCGCCGGCATCGAGCGGGTGCCGATGGGGTTGGGGTTTTTCGCGTCCGACAGGGTCTTCCAGGCTTCGGCGTTGAAGGGCGGTTCTTCCAGCTTGACCAGCTTGAAGCGACCCAGCAGCGGCGTCGGCGACCAATAGTAGAACAGCACCGGCTTGCCACGACGGATCGACGACGCCACTTCGGCATCCAACGCCGCGCCGGAGCCGGTGCGGAAGTTGACGAAGCTGTCGGTGAGTTTGTACGCCTTTAGCTTCTGGCTGTTGACGATCTCCGACGTCCAGCCCGTTGGGCTGTTGAGGAAGCGTCCACGGCTCGGGTCTTCGGGGTCGCGGAACACGTCCTTGTAGCGCGGCAGGTCGGCCACCGACTTCAAGTCCGGCGCCAGGGGTTTGATACCGCGCGCGGCATCGCCCTTGATCACGAACTCCGGCACCCACCAGCCTTCGGTGGCGCCTTTGACCGTGTCGCCCAGGCCAAACACTTTGCCTTCGTTTTCCGCCTTGACCCATGCCGGACTGCGCCCAGCCCACTCTTCACCGATCACCTGGATATCGTCCTTGGCCAGGGCGGCTTCCAGGCTCACGGTGCTGCCGGGCAAGGTGTCGGTGGGCAGGCCGTAGCCTTTCTCGACAATCAGGCGCAGTACCTCGGTGATCAAGCTGCCGCTTTCCCAGGTGATGTCACCGAAGTGGATGGGCTTGACGGTTTCGGCGGCGGTTGTGGGTTGCGCTAAAACGGCCAGTGCCAGCAGTGAGCCACCGAGCAGTGTTTTAAGTCTTTTCATGCAGAACCTCGTGGTGAATCATTTTCTAGAACACAGAAGATTCAGTGTGGGAGCGGGCTTGCTCGCGAATGCGGTGGGTCAGCGATGCATGAGCTAGCTGACCCACCGCATTCGCGGGCAAGCCCGCTCCCACAGTCGATCTCTGCGGTATTCAAGATCGGTTAAAAGTCATAACTGAGCCGCGTGTAGTAAAACGCCCCCTCCGGCGCCGACGGCGACAGGTAGCTGTATTGCTGGCCTGGGGTCTGGCGCAGGCGGGTGTTGAAGTCATCGGGTTTGCTGTCGAACAGGTTGTTGGCGCCGACCGACAACCGCAGTTGCTTGGTGAACGCGTAGTTCACGTCCAGGTCGGTGTTCCATTGCGCCGCGAAGGTCTGGTCGTACTGGGCGTTGGCTTCGCTGGCGGCGTATTTGCGGTACTCGCCGTAGCGGGTTTCGCTGAGGGCGATGGTCCACGCACCGATGCGGTGGGTCGCGCCGAGCACTAGCTTGTCTTCGGGGTAACCGTGTTCCAGGAAGCCACGGGCTTCGCGGGTGAGGATGTCGAAGCCGTTGGGGTTTTCGTGGACCTTCTCGATCGTGGTGCGTGCCTTGGTGTAGCCGGCCGACAGACTCAACGCGCCGTACTGCGCCAGGTCCAGGTTGTACTTGCCGACGATGTCGACGCCACGGGTGCGGGTGTTGGCCGCGTTGGTCATGAACTGCGCCCAGGTGTACTGGCCAAACCCGGCTTGCTGCAGGATCTGCTCGGCGCGCGGCCCGGAAATGCCGCCGCTGTAGAGCAGGCGATCACGAATCGAGATCTGGTAGGCGTCGATGGTCAGCGAGGCGTTTTCAATCGGGCGCAGCACCAGGCCCAGGGAGTAGTTGGTGGATTTTTCCGGTTTGAGCGGCTCCGCACCCAGCGCACGGGCGGCCGGGTTGTCGGCGGGCAACATGCGCGTCAGCACCGGGTTGCCGTTGATGTCGACGTTGGTGGTGGTGGTCCACGACGTGCCGATCTGCCCCAGGGTCGGCGCGCGGAACGAGTTGTTCACCGTGGCGCGCAAGCCCACCTGCGGCGTGAAGTCATAGCGCGCCGACAGCTTGCCGGTGGTGGCCGATCCAAAGTCCGAATAGTGCTCGGTACGCCCGGCCAGGCCGACCTGGAATTTGTCAGTGAGCTGGTGCTCAAGACCAAAGTAAACGCCGCCGACATCACGCTTGTAGGTGCCGGCGTCGTCTGGCGTGAGACCGGAGGCTTGCACCGCGCCGACCTGTACACCATTGATGCCACCAAAGGAGTAGGACTCGTAGTCGCCCTGCTCCAGCCGATACTGCTCATGCCGGTAGGCAATGCCCGCCGAGACGGTCAGCGGATGGCTTGACCAGTTGACGTCCAAATCCTTGGCGTAATCCAGGCCGATGTTGGTCTGGTCGTTGATCAGGGTGGCCACGTCGAATTTGGTCGGGCTGTTCAGGCCGTAGCTCGGGTTGACCGTGTTGAAGGCCAGCTCATCGTGCTTGTCGCGACCGTAGGTGGCACTGAGGTCGAAGCGCCCGAGGGTGTCGTCTTCATAGCGGGTGCCGACGGTGAGCGCGCCATCCTCATAACGGTAGCGGTATTTGGGAATGGTGCCGTTGGGGTAGATGCCCTGCACGTTGTTCGGGTTATTCGCCAGCAGCGGTGGCGTGTTGTTCACCGACTTGTCCTGGCCGAAGGTGGCGAAACTGTAGAGGCGCCACTGGTCACTCAGGCCAATTTCGGCGTTGGCCGCCAGGTTGAATTTATCGCGCCCTGCACCGCCCCAGCGTGGGTCTTGCAACTGGCCGTCGGCGACGTATTTATCGCCAATGTCGGTGGGTTTGTTGTTGAGGGTGTTGAAGCTCAGGGTGAGAAAGCCATCCCCCGGCAAACCCAAGCCGTACCAGCCGTCGGTGGTTTTGCTGAAGCCATCGCCCTGGGCATATTTGCCCAGTTGAGTGTTGACCTGGCCGCCGCTGTCACGCTCCTTGAGCACGATGTTGACCACGCCCGCCACCGCATCCGAGCCGTATTGCGCCGAGGCACCGTCGCGCAGCACTTCGACGTGGTCGATGCTGCTGATGGGGATCATGTCCAGGTCCACCGGCTGCGCGCCAATGAACGGCACGCCACCGGAGATGTTCACCACCGCCGAGGCATGGCGGCGCTTGCCGTTGATCAGCACCAGCGTCTGGTCCGGCGCCAGGCCACGCAGGGACGCGCCCTTGGGGTTTTGGCCACGGGTGGCGCTCTGGTTCTGCGGAAAGTTGAACGACGGCAGCAGTTGGAACAGCGCCTGGTTGAGGCTGGTGGCGCCGGTTTGCTTGAGTTCTTCAGCGTTGATGACGTCTACCGGGGCGGCGCTGGTCAGGGCCGTGGCGTCACTGCGCCGGGTGCCGATGGCGACCACGCGGTCCAGGGTCGGCGCTTGCGCTGCGCTGGTTTGTGCCTTGACGTTGCTGGTCGCGTTTTTGCTCGCGCCTTCCTTGATGATAAACGCACCGTCTGGGCTGACCTGGACCTGCAGGCCGGTGCCCTTGAGCGCGGCGTCCACTGCCTGTTGCGCCGACAGCGAACCGTCCACGCTGGCCGAGGAATAGTTACCCAGTTGCGGGGTGAACGAGATCACCTGGCCACTTTGCCGACTGATGTTGAGCAGCACTTCATCCAGCGGGCCAGGGGCGATGTGATAGACCTGGCGTGCTTCTTCGGCACCGGCGGCAAACGAGAAAAACAGACTGGCCAACGGCACCAGGGCAAAGGTTCGAAGCGGCACACGGTTGAACTGATTCACTTTGGCTCCCCCCAAGGAAACACGAGAACGCTGCTCCCCGCAGCGCTTACGGGAGTGATGTGGGCCAGCGGGGGGAAAACTTGCAGATCGTTTGGTTATGTCCTTAGAACCCACACAGGCATAGCCTCCTCGCTTTATGTGGGAGCTGGCTTGCCTGCGATGACGTCGGCTCGGTTGGACTGACAGACCGAGCCGCCCGTATCGCAGGCAAGCCAGCTCCCACAGGGACCGAGTGAATCGGCTATACCGCACTGACAGTCACCCACAAACCGGTGCGACGGGTGATGTGGATCGGCAAGGTGCGCGCCAGGGTGTCGAGGATTTGCCGGGGGTTGTCCAGGCGGTAGAGGCCGCTGACGCGCAGGCCGGCCACTGACGGGTCCAGGCGCAGCACGCCGTTGTGGTAGGGCCGCAGCGCGTCGATGACTTCAGCCAGCGGCCGGTCGCGCACTTGCAGGAAGCCATCGACCCAGGCCGTGGCACCGGAGGCACTGGCCTGTACCGGGCCGAACCCGGCACGGTCGTAATGCACCTCATGGCCGGCGGCGAGTTGCAGGCGCTCGCCGTTCTGGCCATCGATGTCCACCGCGCCGTTGAGGGCGACGACCTGGCCCTGCCCTTCCCGCTCGCGCACCAGGAAACGGTTGCCGTAGGCGCGCAGGCGGGCCTGCTCGGTCTGGATCAGGAATGGCCGGATGCGGTCGCTGGCGACCTTGGCCAGTAACTCGCCTTCGCGCAGGCGAACCAGGCGCCGTTGCGGGTCGAACTGAATATCGGCCGCGCTTTGCGCGTTGAGCAACAACTCGCTGCCATCGTCCAGCGTCACCGTGCGGCGCTCCCCGGTGCCAGTGCGGATATCTGCCGTGAGTTCCGTCAATGGCAAGCCCAGCGGTTTGGCCAGCAAGGCTGCGCCGACGGCCACACCGGCACCGGCCAACGCGACCTGCAACACCTGGCGTCGACTGGACGGCGCCTCCAGCGCCTGCTGCAACACCTGGCCACTCACGCCTTGCGCCTGGGGTACCTGGAACACACCCAGGCGGGTTTCCAACTGTCGGCACAGTGCGTCATGCCGTGGGTCGGCGGCGCGCCATTGTTCATACTGCTGCCGGTCGCCCGCCGTGGCCTGGCCGGAACGCAACAGCACGTACCAGCGCGTGGTGCTGTCGATCAGTTCGTCGTTCATTCCAGACACAGCCGCAGGCAACGGTTGAAGGCGCGGGTCATGTAGTCGCTGACCGAACGCTGGGAAATTCCCAGCTCGGCAGCGATTTGCGGGTAGGTCAGGCCATTGAGCTGGGACAGCAAAAAGGTCGCCTTGACCTTGGCTGGCAAACCGTCGAGCAGCTGGTCGATGGCTTGCAGGGCCTCCAGCATTTGCGCCAGCTCTTCCGGCGACGGCGCGCTGCTGGTCTCGTCGTTGTCGAGCGCATCAAGGTAGGCGCGCTCCAGATCACGGCGGCGCCACAGTTGATACATCAGGCGCTGGGCAATCGTGGTGAGCAGCGCACGGGGCTGGCGGATGGGCACGACACCCGGCGCACTCAGGAGCTGGACAAAGGTGTCGGCAGCGATGTCTTCAGCGTGCGCGCGGGAATCGAGATGGCGGTGCAAACGGCTGCACAGCCAGTCGTAATGACTGCGGAACAGTCCGCCCACGTAATCGCTGTGAGAAGTGTCGGCGCCGGACATAGTGGCTCCATCTGAGTAGGTTGCGCGTTATGTCCGGTGTTCCGGTGGAGCGATCCTAGCAAGGCTGCTTATTCTTTAATAATATTTAAAAGGTATTTTTATATAACCTTATTGAAGTATCGAATAACCCACGCTGACAGCCTGTTGTTGGTAGTTCAACAGCACGTGGTAGTCGTCTTCCCGGGCGGGCAGCACCTCTTGCAAGCCGAGTGTCTCGGCCACCTGTGGTAAATCCCGCAATGCCTGGTTCATTGCCTGACGAACCTGATCCGCCTGCTCATCGCTTAAGCCCAGGGCGCCGATATAGGGCAAGGTCGGGCTCGGTGCGCTGCGGGTCACAATGCGCAGCCCCGCCACTTCCTGCGGCGCGAAACGGGCCAGGTAGGCGTAGGTGACGCTGTCGATGGCGGCAAGGTCGGCGCGGTTTTCGCGCAGCCACCGCAGGCTCTCGCGGTGAGCGCCGCTGATGCCGACGCTGGCGAAGAAACGCCCGTCGCGCTGCAAAGGGGCCAGGCGCTCGCGCAGCAGGTTCATGCCGCTGTTGGAGTCGTGGCCGTTGATCACCCCTCGGCTGTTGTAGAAGTCCGCCAGGGTTTGATGCGGGTTGTCGTCGCGGGTCAGCAGCACGCTGCAATGTTCTCCATCGCTGCTGTGGGGCAGCTCATAGCGCGGGCGACCGATCACGCGGACCTGGCCGCGCAATTGGGTTATCAGCGGATAGCCGCAGGTTTGAGTCAGCAGTAACTCAGGTGCGCGCCACAGGGCGTGCAGGTCGAGGTGATCGGCGTTGAGGCGGCGCAGCCCAAGATGTTCGAGGATGCGCGTCAGCCATTGCTGGTTGGCCTGCTGGATCGGCTCGGGCGCGACATACATCAGCAGCTCGGCGTAGTGGTCACTCATGGTCATCTCTCACGCAAAAGGGTGCCGGGGGCTGTCGATGGCCTTGAGGCCGTGGCGGCTGATCAACTGGCCGTAGCCTTGCACCAGGAAGCCACCGCTGCGCGCCACCCATTGCTCACGTCGGGCGCGGTAGACCGTCGGCAGCAAGTACCAGGGCAGTTTCGGCAAGTCGTGGTGCACCAGATGCAGGTTGTTGTTGAGGAACAGCCAGGTCCACGGCCAGGACGCTTCGTTGAGCACCGTGCGTTGCTCCGGCTGCGGGTGCGGGCGGTGTTCATAGTAGGAACGGATCGAGGCCAGGGACAAGGCCGGCACGCTGACCAGCAGCAGGTAATGCCACACCGACAGCGCACTGTAGTGGGCGATGAAACCCAGCATCAGCACAGTGACGGCCCCGTGGACCAGCCACATCGGCCACACCTGGGGCAGGCGTTGCAACTCATGGCGGGCCAAACGGCCAATTGCCAAGGGCGCCGCCAGCAGGAAGCGGCCGAGCACGGTCTTGGTCAGCCAATGCACGCCACGCTCGAACAGCGAGCTGGTGTCCCATTGCTGCTGGTTGAGGTAGCGGCTTTCCGGGTCGATGCCCGGCAGGGTCAAGTCTTCGTCGTTGTGGTGCAGCAGGTGGCTGTCGCGGTACAGCGTGTAGGGGTACCACACGGCGAAGGGGGCGTAGCCGAGGATTTTATTCAGCAGCGGCGAACGGGTGGGATGGCCATGCAGCAGTTCATGTTGCACCGACAGCCACAGCGTCACGAGCGGGATCAGCAACAGGCTGCTCAACCACGGGCCCAGCCAGTGGCTGGCGAGGATCACGGCGAACCAGCCGGTGTACACGCCGATCAACAACAGCCAGGTCGGCCATTCGGTTCTGGCGGTGAAGGTGGTGGCCAGGGCTTCGATTTCCCGGCGTTGGGTCGGATCAAGGTAGTTGGCCATCGGCAGCTCAGAGCAGGTGTTTCCTGCTCTGTGCAATGAGGCGCGAAAATCTTGCAGATCGTTTGGTTCTAAGCTTGTAACTCAGTGACCGAACAGGCCTGTCTCGGTTTTCTTGGCTTTCTTGTCGGCGCGTTTTTCATCCGCGGTCTTTGCCGGTTTTTTCTTCGCGGCTTTCTTTGAATCCATACCTTTGGCCATGATGCATGCTCCACTGACAGGGGATGTAGCACTGGGTATACCACCTATTGCCCGGCAGAAGGCGCTTATAATCTCCGGCCCTTGATAACGCTTGCCTGAACACCATGCCCGAATTGCACATCGAACCCTTGGCAGAGCCGCTGTGGCCGCTGCTGAACAAGTTTTACCGCAGCCACAATTCCCCGATGAAGGCGCTCAAGGGCGGGCGTTTGTGGGTGGCGCGCGACGCTGAGATTGTCGCCGGGTTGTGCCTCACGCCGGTGGTTGGCGGGCAGTTCCTGACCGGGGTGTTCGTTGACCCCGCCTATCGGGGCCAGGGGTTGGCGGCGCGGGTGATCGAGGCGGCGGTGGCCGAGGTGGAAGGAACGGTGTGGTTGCTGTGTCACCCGGACCTGGAACGGCTGTATCAACCCATGGGCTTCACGCAGGACACACCGCTGCCGCAGTCCCTCAGCGAACGACTGGTGCGCTACAGGCGCAACAAACCGATGATCGCGATGGGCTTAGATCGTTTGGTGAGGTCGACCGCAGATAATGTGTGATCAGCGCCTGCAGGGCCCATGCTAGCCTCAGCGGCACAGTGGCCCTTTACAGGATGATCATGAAAACGACGCTTGCAGCTCTCTCCCTCACCGCCCTGCTCGTCCCGGTCTTGAGCCAGGCAGCCGACGCAGCCATCACCGCCGAGCAGTACCAGAGCGTACTCGCCGGTAGTTGGCGCGACCCTGCCAACAGCGCCCGCGACGGTTATCGCCATCCGCAACAGACGCTGGAATTCTTTGGCCTGGGCGCCAAGCAGACGGTGATCGAGATCACCCCCGGTGGCGGCTGGTATAGCGAAGTGCTGGCGCCGCTGCTCAAGGATCATGGGCACTACATCGCCGCGGTGCAGGCGGCGAGCAGCAGCGCCTATGCGCGCACGTCCGAAGAGAACCTGAAGAAGAAATTCGCCGCCGACCCCGCGCGCTACGGCAAGGCCTCGGTGGTCGAGTTCGACCCCAAGGCCCCGGTGTTCGGCAAACCCGCGTCGGCGGATGCAGTGCTGACGTTCCGCAATGTGCATAACTGGGTCGAGGCAGGTACTGCGCCGGCCACGTTCAGCGCGTTCTACAAGGTACTGAAACCGGGCGGCGTGCTGGGCGTGGAAGATCACCGGGCCAAGGATGGGGCGGATCTGCAGGCGATCAAGGACAGCGGTTACCTGACCACCGCGCAGGTGGTGAAGCTGGCGTCCGATGCCGGGTTCAAGCTGGCGGGACAGAGCGAGGTGAACGCCAACCCGAAGGACACCAAGGACTACCCGGCTGGCGTGTGGACGTTGCCGCCGACGCTGAGATTGGGCGAGCAGGATAAGGCGAAGTATGTGGCGATCGGGGAGTCGGACCGGATGACGTTGCGGTTCGTTAAACCGACCCGATAACAATTATTGAAGTATCGGTTTTCTGTGGTGAGCGGGCTTGTCCCGCGCTGGGCTGCGAAGCAGACCCAAACCTTTCACCGCAGTGCGCCTGACGCGCCGCGGTGGCTTGGATAGGGCCGCTTCGCAGCCCAGCGCGGGGCAAGCCCGCTCACCACAACAAGCCCGATCACCACAACGAGCAGCCTCACATTCAGATGCAGGATCAATCGTCGGCAGTGGGATCCAAGTCCGGGAACATCACTTCGATAAAGCCGAACTTGCTGAAGTCGGTGATCCGCGACGGGTACAACCGGCCGATCAGGTGATCGCATTCATGCTGCACCACCCGCGCATGGAAACCATCTGCAAAGCGCACGATGGGCTCACCCTTGGGATCAAAGCCTTCGTAGCGAATCTGCTGGTAACGGTCCACCGCGCCACGCAGGCCGGGTACGGACAGGCAGCCTTCGTAGCCCTCTTCCAGCACCGGGCTCAGCGGAGTGATCAGCGGGTTGATCAGGATCGTCTGCGGCACGGGCGGCGCGTCCGGGTAGCGTTCGCTGGCTTCGAAACCGAAGATCACCAATTGCAGGTCGACACCAATCTGCGGCGCGGCCAGGCCGACTCCGCCCACGTGTTCCATGGTCTGGAACATGTCATCGATCAATTGCCACAGTTCGGGGCTGTCGAACATTTCCGGCGGAACCGGAGGCGCGATACGCAGCAGGCGCTCGTCGCCCATTTTCAGGATTTCACGGATCATCGATCAGACTTCATCAGTAGTGGGCTTGGAGTGGTCCCGGCCAAGGCCTGAGACATGCTGTTTTTCATCGGTATGGCCAGGCTCTTCGAACTCTTTTTCGCCCGGGTCCTTGCCCTCGGCGGACATGTGTTCGATCACCGCGTTCATCTCCGCCCCAAGCAACAGCACGGCAGCGGAAATATAGAAATACAAGAGCAGCACGATGATCGCGCCGATACTGCCATACATGGCGTTGTAGTCGGCAAAGGTTTTGACGTAGTAGCCAAAGCCCAGGGAGGCAACGATCCACACCACCACCGCCAGCACCGAGCCAGGGGTGATAAAGCGGAATTTCTGCTCGACGTCCGGCATCACGTAGTACATGAGGGCCACGGCGAACATCAGCAAAATCACGATCAACGGCCAGCGCAAAATGGTCCACAAGGTGACCACGAATTCCTGCATGCCGATCTGCCCGGCCAGCCATTCCATCACCTGCGGCCCGAGCACCATCAGCGCGGCGGCGGCCAGCAGCATGCCGGCGATGCCAACGGTGTAGAAAATCGACAGTGGGAAGCGCTTCCAGATGGGACGGCCTTCAACCACGTCGTAGGCCGCGTTCATCGCGCTCATCATCAAGCGCACACCGGCCGACGCTGTCCACAGCGCGATCACGATACCCACCGACAGCAGGCCACCCTTGGATTGCTGCAACTGGTCGATCACCGGGTTGACCTGCTCCAGGGCCTGGGGCGGCAACACCAGTTCCGATTGCATGCGCAGCCACGTGAAGAAGTCCGGCAGGTGCAGGAAACCGATCAGGGCAATCAGGAACAGCAGGAAGGGGAACAGCGAGAACAGCATCTGGTAGGCCAGTGCCGAAGCATAGGTAGGCATTTCGTCATCGACGAATTCCTTGACGGTGCGCACCAGCACTTTGTGCAGCTTGAGACCATCGAGAACCGGAAAAATCATAGCGTCTCCTTTCGCCGCAAAAAGGTTGAGTTCGTGGGCGACTCAGGGGCCGTTTTCTACATCAAGGTAGCCTATTTGGCGACCTTGAAACAATTTCGAAACTTTAACCGCATCAGGTGACACAAAAACGGCCATCCGTAGATGGCCGTCGGGCTGCGTGTAACCAGCCAGCGATTCAGTGTTATTTGGTCGCTTTTTTGACCGCGTCCTTGGTGTCGCCTACCGCTTTTTGCACTTCGCCTTTCTTTTCCTGGACCACACCTTCAGCGCGCAGTTTGTCGTTGCCGGTGACTTTACCGACACCTTGCTTGATATTGCCGACCGCCTCGTTTGCCACGCCTTTAACCTTGTCAGATGTGCTGCTCATGGTATTTCTCCGAAAGAACAATCAAGGGTTTTGGGTCATTACCTAAAGATTGACCCGAGGCCGTTCAGCAGAGTTTCAATTATTTTTGCCCACGCATTTCATCGCCGGCCGCAGGTTTGGCTTTATGTTTTGCCGCCAACCCCTGAGAATGCCCGGCACATTCAGGCTCACACGCTGAATAACAGATCCCGTAGGAAGGTTATGAAACTCAATAAAGCACAGGCCATCGCCCGCCGAAACACCGAACTGGGCGGTGCCGTACTCGGCGTCAACAACTGCCACTTCACCGACCTGGACCGCAAGCGCAACATCTGGTGGTTTGACCTGCCGGTGGGCCGTATTGCCGTGGGCCAGTACGAGTGGATCCACCTGTTGATGCACAACGCCGAGACCGACCAGTTGCTGCACTTGAAGGTGCCAACCGTGTTCCTGCGCGAGAAGCTCGAAGGCCTGGTGGTGCGCAATGCGGGCAAGCGCAAGCCGGAGATTACGCTGGAGCTGAGTGCGGACAAGGATTCGTTCTTGAAGGATGTGCGTCCGGCGGGTGCTGGCGTTGGATTCGCGCAGTTCGCCCTATAAAAAACGCGGTTCAAAATGTGAGAGGGGGCTTGGTCCCGATGACGGTGTGTCAGCTACAGATTGCTGACTGATACACCGCCATCGGGGGCAAGCCCCCTCCCACATTGGTATAGCGTTACTTTTTAAGACCGAGCTTCTTCAACTCTTCGTCGCGCAACTCACGGCGCAGGATCTTGCCCACGTTGGTAGTCGGCAACGCATCGCGGAATTCCACGGCCTTGGGCACCTTGTAGGCGGTGACGTTGGCGCGCATGTGCTCCATCACCTGGTCCTTGGTCAGGGTCGCGCCCGGCTTGACCACGATAAACAGCTTGATGTGTTCCCCGGACTTCTCGTCCGGCACACCGATGGCCGCGCACTGCAGCACGCCCGGCAGGCCTGCCAGCACGTCTTCCAGCTCGTTGGGGTACACGTTGAAGCCCGAGACCAGGATCATGTCTTTCTTGCGGTCGACAATGCGCATGTAGCCGTCGGGCTGGATGATCGCGATGTCACCGGTCTTGAGCCAGCCTTCGCTGTCGAGCATTTCGTCGGTGGCGTCCTGGCGCTGCCAATAGCCTTTCATCACCTGCGGGCCCTTGACGCACAGTTCGCCGGTTTCGCCCAGCGCCAGTTCGGTGCCGTCGTCGGCAATGACTTTGCACACGGTGGACGGTACCGGGATGCCGATGGTACCGATCTGGATATGCTGGATCGGGTTCACAGTGGCCACCGGGCTGGTTTCGGTCATGCCGTAGCCTTCGCAGATGCCACACCCAGTCACGGCCTTCCAGCGCTCAGCCGCTGCCAATTGCAGGGCCATGCCGCCGGACAGGGTGACTTTCAGCGCGGAGAAGTCCAGCTTGCGGAACGCCTCGTTGTTGCACAGCGCCACGAACAGGGTGTTCAGGCCGACAAAGCCGCTGAACTTCCACTTCGACAGTTCCTTGACCATCGCCGGCAGGTCGCGCGGGTTGCTGATCAGGATGTTGTGGTTGCCGATCAGCATCATCGCCATGCAATGAAAGGTGAACGCATAGATGTGGTACAGCGGCAGCGGCGTGATCAGGATCTCGCAACCTTCATTGAGGTTGGAGCCCATGAGCGCCTTGCATTGCAGCATGTTGGCGACCAGGTTGCGGTGGGTGAGCATGGCGCCCTTCGCCACGCCAGTGGTGCCGCCGGTGTATTGCAGCACCGCCACATCACTGCTGGCCGGGCTCGCGTCGCTGACCGGTTGACCATGCCCCTTGGCCAGCACGTCGTTGAACTTGATCGCCTTGGGCAAGTGATACGCCGGGACCATTTTCTTCACGTACTTGATGACGCTGTTGATCAGCAGACGCTTGAGCGGCGGCAACAGGTCGGCGACTTCGGTGACGATCACATGCTTGACGGCGGTCTTGGGCACGACCTTTTCCGCCAGGTGCGCCATGTTGGCCAGGCACACCAGCGCCTTGGCGCCGGAGTCGTTGAATTGGTGTTCCATTTCCCGCGCGGTGTACAGCGGGTTGGTATTGACCACGATCAGGCCGGCACGGATGGCACCGAACACCGCGACCGGGTACTGGAGGACGTTGGGCAGTTGCACGGCGATGCGATCGCCAGGCTGCAGGTCGGTATGTTGTTGCAGGTAGGCGGCGAAGGCGCCGGACAATTCGTACAGCTCACCGTAGGTGATGGTCTTGCCCAGGTTGCTGAAAGCCGGTTTGTTGGCGAAGCGCTGGCAGGACTGCTTCAGTACCGCCTGAATATTTGGATACTCGTCTGGATTGATTTCTGCAGCAATCCCGGCGGGGTACTTATCCTTCCAAAAGTCTTCGTTCATGGAAGCCCACTCCTCAGCGACGTCAGCGACGCGAATTCATCATCGCATTTGATGCGATTATTATTGGTGTATGTTTTTTTAGGTGAATCTGGCGCTTTCAAGCAGGCCGAGACGTCACAAAGCGCGCCGAGAGTAGCAGCTTTGCCAAGGGCCGCCTAGAGCCAAAGGAGGGCCCTGCGGTCATAATCACGACTGTCCTACAATAATTGGTCACGCTTTAAACATTGCTGAAATATGCCCTGGAAAGGCTCTGGAATGGGGTATTCAGACCAACACAAGACAAATGTGGGAGCGGGCTTGCTCGCGAATGCGGAGTGTCAGTCAACAGATAGGCTGGCTGATACACCGCATTCGCGAGCAAGCCCGCTCCCACATTTTTGATGGCATTCCAATTCACGGTCAGGCGATGTCGCGCAGCTCCCGGCGCAAGATCTTGCCCACGGGCGTCATCGGCAACGACTCGCGCAACACGATATGTTTGGGCACCTTGTACCCGGTGAAGTTGGTCTTGCAGTACGCCTTCAACTCCTCAAGACTCACCCCTTGCGCACGCGCCACCACAAACAGCTTCACCGCCTCCCCGGTGCGATCATCCGGCACGCCGATCACCGCGCAATTGGCCACGGCCGGGTGCGCCATCACCACGTCTTCGATCTCGTTGGGGTATACGTTGAAGCCCGAAACAATGATCAGGTCTTTCTTGCGGTCGACAATGCGCACAAAACCATCGTCATCGATCACCGCGATGTCGCCTGTCTTGAGCCAGCCCTCGGCGTCCAGCGCTTCGGCCGTGGCGGCCGGTTGCTGCCAGTAGCCCTTCATCACCTGCGGGCCCTTGATGCACAGTTCGCCGCGCTCGCCCAATGGCAGCTCGGCGCCATGGTCATCAATCACCTTCATCGCCGTCGCCGGTACGGGAATGCCCACGGTGCCCAGGCGAGATTTGTTGCCGTAGGGGTTGGTGCTGGCCACTGGGGAGGTTTCCGTCAGGCCGTAGCCTTCGCCAATCGCGCAGCCGGTGATCTGCTCCCAACGCTCGGCCGTGGCCTTGATCAGCGCGGTGCCGCCGGAGTTGGTGAGCTTGAGGTGGGAGAAGTCCAGGGACTTGAAGTCCGGGTGGTCCATCAAGGCCACGAACAGCGTGTTAAGCCCCAGCAGCCCGGTAAAACGCCACTTCTTCAGCTCCTTGATAAAGCCGCCGATGTCCCGTGGGTTGGTGATCAGTACGTTGTGGTTGCCGGACACCATCATGCACATGCAATTCGCGGTGAAGGCATAGATGTGGTACAGCGGCAGTGGCGCGATCATCACCTCCTGCCCTTCCTTGATCAGCGGGTGGCCGTCATCGCCGGTCTGGGACATGCATGCACGCACCTGCTGCATGTTCGCCACCAGGTTGCCGTGGGTGAGCATCGCACCCTTGGCCAAGCCGGTGGTGCCGCCGGTGTATTGCAGCACGGCGATATCGTCCAGGGTCACCGGGTGACGCGTGACGCCCAGGCCCGCGCCCATGTGCAAGGCGCGCTTGAACGACACGGCGCGCGGCAGGCTGTAGGCCGGGACCATCTTTTTGACTTTGTCGACCAGGGTGTTGACCAGCCAGCCTTTGGCGGCAGGCATGAAGTCACCCATCTTGGCTTCGATCAGGTAGTCGATCTCGGTGTCGCTGCACACCTCCTGCACCCGCGAACCAAACAGGTTGAGGTAGACCAGCGCACGCACGCCGGCGTCCTTGAACTGGTGGCGCATTTCGCGCGGGGTGTACAGCGGGTTGGTGTTGACCACGATCAACCCGGCGCGCAAGGCACCGAACACGGCAATCGGGTAATGCAGCACGTTGGGCATCTGCACGGCGATGCGGTCGCCGGGCTTGAGGTCGGTGTGCTGTTGCAGGTAGCCGGCGAAGGCCGCGCTTTGGCGCTCCAGCTCGGCATAGGTGAGGGTGATGCCCATGTTGCTGAATGCCGGACGGTCGGCAAAGGCCTTGCAGGAACGTTCGAAGACTTCGATCACCGACTTGTAGGCAGAGAGGTCGATGTCATTGGGAACGCCCGCCGCGCGTTTGTCATTCCAGAAATCAGGTTGCATTATTCTTGTCCTCTTACCTGAGTGTGTCCGGCCGCTGCAGGTGTAAAACCTCTACACCGATAAAAAGCGGAGCTTTGGGGACGTTAGCAGCTATGGCCAAACAGGCAAATACGGGAAAGAGCGTCATTAATTGCGTGAATCTTCCTACAAGGCCTTGCGCTGATCAGGCGCTTCCCGTGGGATGAGCTATACACTGCAACGACCCTGAGCAAAGGAAGCGCCATGAACCACAGCACCTTCTGGCTGACCGCGAATGACCGCAGCCGCCTGTACGTCAATCAATGGATGCCCGACGGCCCGCCCAAGGCCCTGGTGATGCTGTCCCATGGCATGGCCGAGCACAGCGGGCGTTATGCACGCCTGGCCGAAGCCTTGTGCGGCGCCGGCTACGGCCTGTACGCCCTGGACCAGCGTGGCCACGGCCGTACCGCCGACGAAGGCACCCTGGGCCTGTACGCCGAGAAGGACGGTTGGAATAAGGTGGTGGGCGACCTGGCGAGCCTCAACCAGCATATCGGCCAGCAACAGCCGGGGCTGCCGATCATTCTGCTGGGCCATAGCATGGGCAGCTATATCGCGCAGGCGTACTTGCTGCACCACAGCGCCAGCCTCAATGGCGCGATGCTCAGCGGTTCGAATTTCCAGCCGGTGGCCCTTTACCGCGCCGCACGAGTGATCGCCCGGGCCGAGCGCCTGCGCCAGGGCTTGCGTGGCCGCAGTGCGCTGATCGAATTCTTGTCGTTTGGATCGTTCAACAAAGCGTTTAAACCCAATCGCACTGCTTTTGACTGGCTCAGCCGCGATCCAGTGGAAGTCGACAAGTACATCAACGACCCGCTGTGCGGGTTCCGTTGCACCAACCAACTGTGGATCGACATGCTCGGCGGCTTGCAGCAAATCAGCAAAGCGTCCAATCTCGCGCAGATCGACCCAGGCCTGCCGATCCTGGTCATGGGCGGTGAATGTGATCCGGTCAGTGAGGGCAAGCGTCTCAAAAGCTTGGCCCACGCGCTGCGTGAAGCCGGATGCCAGCACGTGCAATTGACGATTTACCCGCAGGCGCGCCACGAAGTGTTCAACGAGACCAACCGTGACGAGATCACAGGGGATGTGCTGGCGTGGCTGGATCAGGCCCTGACCTTGCGCCGGCCGGCCCGCTGCGAATAACTTTTCTTTTAAAATCAGCCAGTTAAAATCGGCCGATAATGACCGTTTAGCCACAGGATGCACCTTTAGATGACCCAGGTAACCAACACCCCGTACGAAGCCCTCGAAGTCGGCCAGACCGCCAGCTACAGCAAGTTGGTGGAAGAGCGCGATATCCAGCTGTTCGCCGCGATGTCCGGTGACCACAACCCGGTGCACCTGGATGCCGAGTACGCCAAGGCGACCATGTTCAAGGAGCGTATCGCCCATGGTATGTTCAGCGGCGCCCTGATCAGTGCGGCAGTGGCCTGTGAGCTCCCTGGGCCGGGCACGATCTATATCGGCCAGCAGATGAGCTTCCAGAAGCCGGTCAAGATTGGCGACACCCTGACCGTGCGCCTGGAAATCCTCGAAAAGCTGCCGAAATTCCGCGTGCGCATCGCCACCCGTGTGTTCAACCAGCGCGATGAGCTGGTTGTGGACGGCGAAGCAGAGATCCTCGCGCCACGTAAGCAGCAGGTCGTGACCTTGACCGAGCTGCCGCCGATCAGCATTGGTTGATCGTCGCGCATAAAAAAGCCCCGCATCTGCGGGGCTTTTTCTATTCAGCTACGACTCAAGACTGAGCGCGAGCCTGGTTACGCAGGGCTTTCACCTGGTCATGGTTGCGTTGAACGCCACTGAACTGACGTTCAACCAGGTCACGAATGCCCTCCAGGTTGTGCTTATTGATCTTCTCGATCGCTTCCTTGTAAGCCTTCAGGGCATGGTCTTCACCGCGCTCGGCTTCGTTCAGCACAGCCTCTTCATCCTTGCCGGTGAGCATCGACTTCACGTCGACCCAACCACGGTGCAGGGCACCAGCAACGCTGCCGGAATGTTCCGGATCACCGCCCAAGGCACGTACGGCGGTTTTCAGTTCAGCGGCGGCGGTGGCGCAGTCGGCGGAACGCTTGGCAAACAGGGCTTTGAGTTCTGGGTGCTTGATGTCTTCAGCGCACTCCTTGAAACCCTTTTGGCCGTCGATGCTGGTCTCGATCAGGTCGTTCAGTACGGAGATCGATTCTTTATTGATATCAGTCATTTTTCAATTCCTTGTACGGGTTAGAAGGTTGTCTTAGTGTTTGCAGCGCCCGTGCCAAGTTTTCAAAAATATAATTAATCTTATATTTCAATAAATTACGATAATTTGAACCATCTGTATGTACGTTATTTGCATGATCTGTCATTTGGCCTTCATGCAGAATGCCTGTATTTTCCAAGCTCTCGATACAAGCACCTGAGCCCTCATGAATCCCGAAAAACTCGAATTGCTGATCACCCGCGAAATGCCCTTCGGCAAATACAAGGGACGGATCATCGCCGACCTGCCCGGCCCCTACCTGAACTGGTTTGCCCGCGAAGGTTTCCCCCATGGCGAGCTCGGTGGTCTGCTGGCCCTGATGCAGGAAATCGACAGCAACGGCTTGTCTGAATTGTTAGAACCGCTACGCGCAAAACACGGCAAACCCGCCCCTCGTCATTAAGAGCCCAGCCCATGCCACGGAATGCAGACAACGAGCTTCACTGGTACACCGTCGCCCAGCGTTACGCGCTGGAGCCCGGCCCGATCAACCTGGAAAACGGTTACTTCGGCCGCATGAGCCAAGCAGTACAGGCGCAGTACCTGGAACACGTTGCGTTTATCAACCGTAGCAATTCGTTGCATGTGCGCCAGCATTTCGAGCGTGGCGAAAACGACGCGATCCGCTGCCAACTGGCCGGGCTGATCGATGCCGACCCCGCCGCAGTGGCCTTCACCCGCAATGCCACCGAAGCCCTGCAATCGCTGATCCGCAACTACAACCGCCTGCAACCGGGCGATCAGGTGCTGATCAGCGACCTGGAGTACGACACCGTTAAAGGCGCCATGCGCTGGCTGGCGGGCTATCGCGGCGTGGAAGTCATCGAACTGTCCCACACGCACTCGGCGAGTTTCGACAGCCTGGTGCAGACGTATCGCGATGCATTCGTGCAGTACCCACGCTTGAAACTGATGGCACTGACCCACGTCACCCACCGCACCGGGCTGGTCATGCCGGTGGCCGCGATTGCCCAGGCTGCGCGCGAGCAGGGCATCGACATAATCCTCGACGGCGCCCATGCCCTGGGCCAGATCGAATTCAACCTGGCCGAATTGGGGATCCAGTTTGCCGGTTTCAACCTGCACAAATGGATTGGCGCCCCGCTGACGTTGGGCTTTCTGTACATCGCCCCGGAACGTCTGGCAGACATTGATCCGGACATGGGAGAGTTCCACTACCCCGCCACCGACGTTCGCGCACGTACGCCCTACAGCACGCCGAATTTTCCGGCACTGATGACCTTGCCCCTAGTGCTTGAAGAACATCTGCAACTGGGCGGCGCGGCGGCCAAGGGCGCGCGAGTGAATTACTTGCGGGACTTGTGGGTCAGCCAGGTACGGGCCCTGCCTGGGATCGAAGTGCTGACGCCGGACGATCCGCGCCTTTATTGCGGAATTACGGCGTTCAAGTTTATAGGGCGCGATCAGCAGGTGATGACGGAGCGTTTGCTCAAGGACTACAACTTGTTCACCACGACGCGCGTAGGAGCGTCGTTTGGTACCTGTATCCGGGTGACGCCGGGGTTGGTGACGTCAGCAACGGATATCAATGCCTTGGTTAAAGCTATTACCGAACTGAACACCCATACCTTGTAGGAGCCCGGCTTGCCGGCGATGAGGCCCGCAAGACTTGCACCTACCTCGATGGCGCCATCGCCGGCAAGCCGGGCTCCTACAGGTTGTAGTGCACTTTTCAGCGGGCAAAAAAAAGCGGTACACCGACCAAGTGCACCGCAAAAATGCCGTTAAGCACAGCAACAACGATTCAGTAAAAGTAGATCAATCCAGCAGTGCCAGCGCCTGCGCAGTGACTTCCTGGATGCGGGCCCAGTCACCGTTCTTGACCCATTCCGGGTCGAGCATCCAGCTACCGCCCACGCACATCACGTTTTTCAACGCCATGTAGTTTTTGATGTTGGCCGGGCCCACGCCGCCGGTCGGGCAAAACTTCACCTCGCCGAACGGGCCGCCGAGGGCCTTGATTGCAGCCACGCCACCGCTGACTTCGGCCGGGAACAGCTTGAAGCGACGGTAGCCCAGGCCATAGCCTTCCATGATGCCCGAGGCATTGCTGATGCCTGGCAGCAGTGGGATGGGGCTGTGCACCGAGGCTTCCAGCAGGTCGCGGGTAATGCCAGGGGTGACGATAAATTGCGAGCCTGCCACTTCGGCCGCTTCAAGCATGTGGCGGTCGAGCACGGTGCCGGCACCGGTGCACAGTTCAGGCCGTTGCTCGCGCAGTACCTGAATGGCCTTGAGGCCGAACTCGGAACGCAGGGTCACTTCCAATGCGGTCAAACCACCGGCTGCCAGGGCATCGGCCAGCGGCAGGATGTCCTGTTCGCGGGCGATGGTGATCACCGGCAGGATCCGCGCCTTGGCGCAGAGACTGTCGATCAGGGCAACTTTATCCGCCATGGACACGGTCGGTTGAGGGCTTTTCATAGCGGCTGATCCTTGGCTCATGGGCACCAGTAAATCTCTAAAGTAGGTTGCAAAAACGCGCGGATCGGCATGGCAGCAACATCGTCACTGGCCAGCGCGGCGCTCAAGGTGGTCAATTTCGAACTGCCGGAAATCGACAGCACGGTGTAGTTCGCCGTGGCCAGCAATGCGCGACTCATGGTCAGGCGCTGGTGGGGCACGGTCGGCGCCAGCATCGGCCAGCAACGGCGGGTACCGTCGGCCTGCAGGGCCTGGCTCAGGTTCGGACTGTTGGGAAACAGCGATGCGGTGTGGCCGTCATCCCCCATGCCCAGGACCAGCACATCAATGGCTGGCAATTCGGCCAGCAGGCGGTCAGCCTGCTCGGCAGCGTCTTCGAGGTTGGCGGCAGCGCTGTACAGGCTCAAAAACCTGGCCTTGGCCGCCGGGCCTTGCAGCAGGTGCTGCTTCAACAGGCCTGCATTGCTGTCGGCGTGTTCCACCGGCACCCAACGCTCGTCGGCCAGGGTGATGGTGACCTTGGACCAATCCAGGCCCTGCTTGGCCAGGTGCTGGAAAAACGCTACGGGGCTACGGCCACCGGACACCACCAGGGTCGCTTCGCCACGGGCACTGATGGCCGTGCGCAACTGCTCGGCCACGTCATTGGCCAGCCCTTCCGCCAACAGCACCGGGGTGCGGTACTCATGGGGAGTGACGCCCTGGGGCAGTTTCAATTCAGATATCGCCATACCACGACCTCCCATCCCGCGTGATCAGTGCAATCGAGCTCATCGGCCCCCAGGAACCCGCCGCGTACGGCTTGGGCGCATCACCGGATTTTTTCCATCCGGCGATCAACTGGTCACACCACTTCCACGCGGCTTCGATTTCATCTTTGCGAACAAACAGGTTCTGATTGCCGCGCATTACTTCCAACAACAACCGCTCGTAGGCATCCGGGATCCGGGCGCTGCGATAGGTGTCGGAAAAATTCAGTTGCAGCGGACCGCTGCGCAGTTGCATGCCCTTGTCCAGGCCCTGCTCCTTGGTCATCACGCGCAAGGAAATACCTTCGTCCGGCTGCAGGCGGATGATCAGTTTGTTGCTGATCTGCAGGCGCTGCTCGGGAGCGAAGATGTAGTGGGACGGTTCCTTGAAGTGAATGACGATCTGCGACAGCTTCTGCGGCATGCGCTTGCCGGTGCGCAGGTAGAACGGCACCCCGGCCCAACGCCAGTTACGGATATCGGCACGCAGGGCGACGAAGGTCTCGGTGTCGCTCTGGGTGTTGGAATTCTCTTCCTCCAGGTACCCCGGCACAGGCTTGCCGGCGCTGTAGCCAGCGATGTACTGGCCGCGCACCACTTGGGTGGTCAGGCCGTCCGGGCTGATCGGCGCGAGGGCCTTGAGCACCTTGACCTTCTCGTCGCGGATGCTGTCGGCGGACAGGTCGGCCGGCGGGTCCATGGCGATCAGGCACAGCAGCTGCAGCAAGTGGTTCTGGATCATGTCGCGCAGCTGGCCGGCCTTGTCGAAATAGCCCCAACGGCCTTCGATACCGACCTGCTCGGCCACGGTGATTTCCACGTGGGAGATGTAGTTCTGGTTCCACTGGGTTTCGAACAGGCTGTTGGCGAAACGCAGGGCGATCAGGTTCTGGACGGTCTCTTTGCCCAGGTAGTGGTCGATGCGGTAGGTGCGGTTCTCCGGAAAGAACTGCGCCACGGCGTCGTTGACCTTGCGCGAGGACTCCAGGTCCGAACCGATGGGCTTTTCCAGCACCACGCGGGTATTTTCCGCCAGGCCGACCTTGGACAGGTTCTCGCAAATCGCGCCGTACACCGCCGCCGGGGTGGCGAAGTAGGCGATCAAGCGTTGTTCGGTGCCGGCGATTTCCGCCAGGGCCACGTAGTCATCGGCTTTCATGAAGTCGACGTGAACATAGGTCAGCCGCGCCAGGAAACGCTGGGCGATGGTTTCGTCCAGTTCCTTGCCGACGTATTTACGCAATTCTTTTTCAATGTGCGCCAGGTGCTGTTGCTCGGAACCGGCTTCACGGGCCAGGGCCAGGATGCGCGTGTCGTCGTGCAGGAGCGCGGCGCCATCGAGTTGATAGAGGGCAGGAAATAACTTGCGCAGCGCCAGATCACCCAAGGCGCCAAACAGGGCAAAGGTGCAGGGTTCTACGGTTATCGAAGGCATGATGTTTGTTCTTTTATCAAGTTAAGCTACAAATACCTTTTTTCAAGGCATCACTCAAGGAAAAATGTAGTAATAACCACAACATTTTCCCGAAATACGCATTCCGAGTGGTGGTGTTCAGCTACCCTCAGTAGGATAGGCCACCGCAAAAGACCACTCATCGATTGGTTGCCACCTTTTATTTGCATCGTCGCCCGAAGGAAAGACTGAATGGACCGCGTGCGAAATCTTCTGGAACAGATCCGGAACCGCCTCGAAGAATTGAACAAGGCCGAGAAAAAAGTCGCCGAGGTCATCCTGCTCAACCCGCAGCAGGCGACCCGCTTCTCTATCGCCGCCCTGGCCCAGGCCGCTTCGGTCAGTGAACCGACGGTCAACCGTTTTTGCCGTTCGTTCGGTGTCAGCGGTTACCCTGAACTGAAATTGCAGCTGGCGCAAAGCCTGGCCAGTGGCGCGGCGTATGTCAGCCGCGCCGTGGAGGCCGATGATAACCCTGAGGCCTACACCCAGAAGATCTTTGGCAGTGCCATCGCGTCCCTCGACAGCGCTTGCCAGGCCCTGGACCCGAACTTGATCAGCAAGGCCGTGGACCTGTTGATCCAAGCGCGGCAGATCCACTTCTTCGGCCTCGGTGCTTCGGCCCCGGTGGCCATGGATGCGCTGCACAAATTCTTCCGCTTCAACTTGGCGGTGACCGCGCACGCGGACGTGCTGATGCAACGCATGATCGCCTCGGTGGCGCACACCGGTGAACTGTTCGTGATTATTTCCTACACCGGGCGTACCCGTGAATTGGTGGAAGTGGCGCGTATCGCGCGGGAGAACGGCGCTTCAGTGCTGGGCGTGACTGCCGAGAACTCGCCGCTGGCCAAGGCCAGTACCGTGAGCCTGAATATTCCGCTGCCGGAAGACACCGATATCTACATGCCGATGACCTCGCGGATCATCCAACTGACGGTGCTGGATGTGCTGGCAACCGGCATGACCCTGCGGCGCGGGGTGGATTTCCAGCCGCATCTGCGCAAGATCAAAGAGAGCTTGAATGACAGCCGGTATCCGGTGGGGGATGAGTTCAACTAAGCCTGCAACACCGCTGCCGGTGAGAGGGAGTTTGTATGTGGTGAGCGGGCTTGCCCCGCGCTGGGTGGCGAAGCCGCCCTGAAAAACGGGCACCTCGGTACATCAGGTACATACACAGCGCCTGTAATGGGGCTGCTTCGCAGCCCAGCGCGGGGCAAGCCCGCTCACCACAACAAGCCCGCCCACAACAATCGCAATGCCACGCTAAACCCCCGCTCTTGCCTGCAGACTGAGATGCGCCCTCTCCCCCGGCGCCAGGCTCGCCCCCGCCATCGCCGACTCCACACACACAAACCCCGACGCCTCGTTGAAGCTCACGCCCAACAGCGGCCGGCTGCCTGGGTGCCACACCACTGTGTCGGCGCTGTCGCCGGTGTCGATGCACAGTTCACGCTGCCAGGCGTGGTCCTTGAGCTGCAATTCACCCTCGTGCTGGAACACCCGCTGGCACCCGCCCTCCACGCGTAGCTCGCCTTCCTGCTGGCAGACCTGGCGATTGAGCTGGTCGTAACCCTGGGCACCGTCAAGTCCAGACAGCGCTATCTCATCGACGTGACCAATACGCCAGTAAGCATGCAAAGCGTGGCTCAACTGGCACGGCAGCTCATCCTGATGCTCGGTGCTCAGGCGCAGTTCCAGGGTTTCGCCCAGGTGCGCGTGCAGGTCGACCTGCCAGTCACACAGTTGCAATTGCCAGTGCAGGCGGACGCCGTCGTCGTCGGTGCTGCTGTCGAGCAGTTTCCAGTCAATCAGCCTCGCCCAGCCATGGGACGGCCAGGCGTTTTCGCTCGGGTGACGGCCATACCACGGCCAGCACACCGGCACGCCACCTCGGATGGCGCCGACTTGCGGCCACTTGGCCGCACACCACAACCAAGGCTTTTGACCGGTAGGCTGAAAGTGCAGCAATTGCGCGCCCTGGCGACTGAACACCGCCTGGCACAGCGGATGGTCGATCACCAACACATCGCGCATCTGAAAGCGCTCCCAGGCGAACACCGGTCGCTCGCGCAGGGATTTGAAAAAGCGTTGCAGCGGTTGCTCATGCATGTGCCCGGTCCTGAAATTCTTTGTAGGCGCTGGCTTGCCTGCGATGCAGGCAACTCGGTGCTTCAGATAAACCAAAGTGATGCCATCGCAGTCAAGCCAGCTCCCACACAAAAAAAGCGGGTAGCCATGGCTACCCGCAAAATGCGCACAGAGAGGAGGAGCTTATCGCAACAGCGTTAGAACGTAGACTGGATTTTCAGGCCGGCTACCAACGCGTTGTCGACTTTGTCCACGCCGCCAGGCTGGACGACGTATTGCAGGTTGGGACGCACGGTCAGCCAGTTGGTCACCTTGATGCCGTAGTTGAGTTCGACGTTGTACTCGGTCTCGCGAATCGGCGTGTACAGCGGGTTGTCATAGTCGCTCACGCCATTGGCGGCGTTGAGCAGTTCAGAGTTTTTCTTCACGTCATCATTCACGTGCAGGCGAGCCACGCCAATACCGATGTCGTCTTTTGGACGCGCGTCGAATGGGCCTTTGTACACCAGCATGATCGACTGGTAGTTGTCGACCAGGTTGGTTTCCTTGTCGTGGAAGGTGGCGTTGGCTGCGATGTTCAGGCCGCGGGAAGCGTCGCCGTTATGCGTGGTGAGTTGCTGTTGGGCAACGAACCAGTAGCCTTTCTTGCTGCTGCGGGTACGGTAAGCCGCGCCAGTGGTAGCCGCATCGTTGCCGTTGATGTCTTCACGGACGTCAGAGGCATCAGCCGCGCTCTTGTAGTAACCCACACGGTATTCGCCCGGCAGGCTGTTGACCTTCGGCGACCAGACCAATTCCACCGGAATCACGGTGCCCTTGGTGCCGCTGCCGCTGAGTTTGAAGCCGTTGCCGTGCTCCAGCTGCGAAGGGTTCTGGTTGTACGCACCGATCTGCGCGTACAGCTCTGGCGTGATGTTGTACTTCACGCGGATCGCGGCCTGGCTAACGGGCCAGTTGTACCAGGTGTTGACGTAGTTACCCACTTGCGAGCCGCAGAACGACAGGTTCTGGAAGTCGCATGGGAAGGTGTTGAAGTCTTCGCCTTCGCCGAAGTAACCGAGTTTCACGTCCAGCTTGTTGTCGAACATCTGGTGCTGAATCCAGAACTGGGTCAGACGCACCATATGGCCACGACCGTAGACCTCTTGAGACGAGCTCAAGGTGCCGGCACGCGGGTCGCCGATACGGTCGTTGGAGATGTTTTGGCCATTACGGTTGGTCAACTGGATCTTGGCCTGGGTGTTATCCCAGCCCCACAGCTTTTGCAGGTCGAGTGCCACACCGAGACCGAACTGGTCAGAGTAGCGACCGGTCTTGTCGTCGTTGTAGCCGCCATGGGCGTTGTAGCCCATCTCCCCAACGTAGTCAGCCTTGATGTCGATACCTTGCTCGATCAGCTTGGTACGCTCGCCACCCCAATCGCCCGTCATCCACTTGGAACTGGAGCTGAATGCATCGTCTGCCATCGCATTGGCGGACAATACCAGGGCTGCTGCAGCTGACAGTTGGCAGATCAGCCGAGTGTTGTTGTGTTGCTTTTTCATCCCTACATCCTCGTCTTTATTGTTATTAAACTGTTTTTATCTAACGCGGTTTACTTTTTTTATCTAAAACAACAACTTATCTGCTTCTGTGGGAGCCGGGCTTGCCCGCGATGCAGGCAACTCGGTCCTTCAGTTACAACGCAGTGATGCCATCGCGGGCAAGCCCGGCTCCCACAGGGACAGGCTGTGACTGCACAGTGCCCAGTCGCTCGCCCGTGTTGGCGTCGAACAGCAGTACCTTGGAAGGATCGAATTGCAGGGTCAGGGTCTCGCCCACCTGCGGAGCCACGTCGGGTGCCAGGCGGCAGCAGACCTTGGTGTCATTGAGCTGCACAAACACCAGGGTGTCCGGGCCAGTCGGCTCGGTCACCTGGACTTCGGCACGAATGCTTGAGGCACTGTTGGCCTCGCCCACCGCCAGCATGATTTGCTCCGGACGCAAGCCGAGGATCACGTCGCGGTCTTCGAGGCCGGCGTCTGTGGTGTTCAGCGCCAGCTCGCAACGGGCCTGGCCGCTGTCGAGCAGGGCCACCAGGCGACCGTCCTTGCGTTGCAGGCGCAGGGGCACGAAGTTCATCGGTGGCGAACCAATGAAGCTCGCCACGAACTGGTTGGCCGGGTTGTTGTAGATCTCTTTTGGGGTGCCGAACTGCTGGATGATGCCGTCCTTCATCACCGCTACCTTGTCGCCCAGGGTCATCGCTTCGATCTGGTCGTGGGTCACGTAGACCGTGGTGGTCTTGAGGCGCTGGTGCATCAGTTTCATTTCGGTGCGCATCTCGACGCGCAGCTTGGCGTCGAGGTTGGACAGCGGTTCGTCGAACAGGTAGATCTTCGGCCGACGCGCCAGGGCACGGCCCATGGCAACGCGCTGTTGCTGGCCGCCGGAGAGCTGGCCCGGCTTGCGGTTGAGCAGGTGTTCGATCTGCAGCAGCTTGGCCACGCGTGCCACTTCGGCGTCGATATCCGCCTGGGGCATCTTGCGGATCTTGAGGCCGAACTCGATGTTCTCGCGCACGCTCATGGTCGGGTACAACGCGTAGGACTGGAACACCATGGCGATGTCACGGTCCTTGGGGCTCATGCCACTCACGTCCTGGTCGCCGATCATGATCGCGCCGCCGGTGATGGTCTCAAGGCCGGCGATGCAGTTCATCAGCGTGGATTTACCGCACCCCGAAGGGCCGACCAGGATCAGGAATTCGCCTTCCTTGATCGACAGTTCGATGTTCTTCAAGGTGTCGGGCAGGCCGGCGCCATAGGTCTTGTTTACATTGCGAAGTTCAAGCGTAGCCATGATTACCCCTTGACCGCGCCGGCCGTGAGGCCGCGCACGAAATACTTGCCTGCGATCACATAGACCAGCAGGGTCGGCAGCCCGGCGATCATCGCCGCCGCCATATCCACGTTATATTCCTTGGCCCCGGTGCTGGTGTTGACCAGGTTGTTCAGCGCCACCGTGATGGGCTGGGAGTCGCCACTGGAGAACACCACACCGAACAGGAAGTCGTTCCAGATCTGGGTGAACTGCCAGATCAGGCAGACCATGATGATCGGGGTCGACATCGGCAGAATGATCTGACGGAAGATGGTGAAGAATCCCGCACCGTCCAAACGCGCGGCCTTGATCAGCGCATCCGGAATGCTCACGTAGTAGTTACGGAAGAACAGCGTGGTAAACGCCAGCCCGTAGACCACGTGCACAAACACCAGGCCGGTGGTGGTGCTGGCCAGGCCCATCTTGCCGAGGGTGAACGACGCCGGCAGCAGCACGGTCTGGAACGGCAGGAAGCAGCCAAACAACAGCAGGCCGAAAAACAGCTGCGAGCCTTTGAAGCGCCAGAACGACAGCACATAACCGTTCAATGCACCGATGGCAGTGGAGATCAGTACGGCTGGAACGGTGATCTTGATCGAGTTCCAGAAGTAGCCATCCACGGTGGCCCAGGCCTTGACCCAGCCGAGGCCGGAGACCACGGTCGGCCAGCTCAGCAGGTTGCCGGTGCTGATGTCTTCCGGGGTCTTGAAGCTGGTCAGCAGCATCACCACCAGCGGCACCAGGTACAGCAGCACGGCAAGGATCAGCACCGCGTAGATCGCGATGCGACTCAGGCTGATAGGTGATTTGGAGGCGAGACTAGTCATTACGTTTGGTCCTCAGCTCGGAATAGAGGTAAGGCACGATGATCGCGAGGATCGCACCGAGCATCAGGATGGCACTGGCCGAACCCATGCCCATCTGGCCACGGCTGAAGGTGAACGAGTACATGAACATCGCCGGCAGGTCGGACGAGTAGCCGGGGCCGCCAGCCGTCATCGCCGCCACCAGGTCGAAGCTCTTGATCGCAATGTGCGCCAGGATCATCACCGCACTGAAGAACACCGGACGCAGGCTTGGCAGCACCACGCTCCAGTAAATGCGCGGCAGACTCGCACCGTCGATCTGCGCGGCACGCACGATCGATTGATCGACACCGCGCAGGCCCGCGAGGAACATCGCCATGATGAAGCCGGAGGCTTGCCAGACAGCGGCGATCACCAGGCAGTAGACCACGCGGTCCGGGTCGATCAGCCAGTCGAGACGGAAGCCTTCCCAGCCCCAGTCACGCAGGAGTTTGTCCAGGCCCATGCCCGGGTTGAGCAGCCATTTCCAGGCGGTACCGGTGACGATCATCGAGAGCGCCATCGGGTACAGGTAAATGGTGCGGATAAAGCCTTCGCGGCGGATCTTCTGGTCGAGGAAGATCGCCAGGGTCACGCCAATCACTAGCGTGATGCCGATGAACATCCCGCCAAACACGGCCAGGTTCTTGCTCGCTACCCACCAGCGGTCGTTGTCGAACAACCGCGCGTATTGCGCAAGGCCCGCCCATTTGTAGCTTGGCAGGAACGTGGAATTGGTGAACGAGAGTACAAACGTCCACAGGATGTAGCCGTAGAAGCCCACCAACACGATGAACATGCTGGGCGCCAGCACCAGTTTGGGTAGCCAGCGCTGCAGTGCATCGAACGGCGAGGCTTTGCTGAACACAGCAACAGAACTCATGGGAAAATCCAATACAGGGAAAAAGGACCAGCCAATAAACCTTGTGACGCTGGCTTTGTGTGGGAGCGGGCTTGCTCGCGAAGCGGGCGGCGCGGTGTAACCGTTACACCGCGGTGATGCCTTCGCGAGCAAGCCCGCTCCCACACAAGCCCGGCTCCTACAAAAAGCCGTTACCAGACGTTACTTGGCCGATTTGATCGCAGCGCCAAGTTTCTTGGCGGTGTCGGCCGGGTCGGCTTTCGGGTCGTTGATGTAGTTGGTCACGACATCAAAGAACGCACCTTGCACTGCCAGGGTAGTGGCCATGTTGTGCGCCATGCTTGGCTGCAGGCCGCCGGTCTTGGCGTCTGCCAGGAAGTCCTTGGCAGCGGTCTGGGCGCAGGAGTCGAAGCCGTAGGAGTCCATTTTGTTCAGCATGTCGTTACGCACAGGGATCGAGCCCTTGTTGATGCTGAACACTTTCTGGAAGTTTTCACCCAGCACGACTTTGGCGATGTCCTGCTGACCCGCAGCAGTGCCTTTGTCTTTCTGCTTGAACACCGCCAGGGAGTCGATGTTGTAGGTGAAGGCTTTGTCGGTGCCCGGGAAAGCTACACACTCGTAGTCTTTGCCGGCGACTTTCTTGGCAGCGGTCCATTCGGACTTGGCCCAGTCACCCATGATCTGCATGCCGGCCTTGCCGTTGATGACCTTGCCCGCTTCGAGGTTCCAGTCCTGACCTTTACCATCGACGTCCATGTAGGTCGCGACTTTCTTCAGCTCGGTCAGAGCCTTGACCATTTCCGGACCGGTCAGTGCGCCGTTATCCAGGTCGACCAGGGCTTTCTTGTAGCCGTCGGCACCCATCACCGACAACACCACCGCTTCAAACACAGTGCTGTCCTGCCAAGGCTGGCCACCGTGGGCGAGCGGAATGAAGCCTGCGGCTTTCAGCTTGTCGCCGGCTGCGTAGAATTCTTCGAGGGTGGTCGGGTTCTTGGTGATACCGGCCTTCTTGAAGACTTCCGGGTTGATCCACAGCCAGTTCACGCGGTGGATGTTGACCGGTACGGCGACGTAGTCACCGTCGTACTTCACGGTATCGGAGACTTTCTTGTCGAGCAGGGAGTCCCACTTTTCTTCTTTGGCGACGTCTTTGAGTACGTCGGTGTCGAGCAGGCCAGTGGACGCCCATTCCTGGATGTCGGGGCCTTTGATCTGGGCAACGCCTGGCGGGTTACCGGCGACCGCGCGGCTTTTCAGCACGGTCATGGCCGTGGCGCCACCGCCACCTGCGACGGCACCGTCTTTCCAGGTGAAGCCGTCTTTCTCAACTTGGGCCTTCAGGACATCTACAGCCGCCTTCTCACCACCCGAGGTCCACCAATGCACAACTTCAACCGTCCCTTTCGAGTCGGCGGCAAATGCACTGAGGGGAAACAACGAGGCAATGGAAATAGCAACGGCGAGGCGATTAATCGCGTTCATCTGAGTACCTTTTCTTGTTGTTATGCATGCAAGTCTATGGCTTGCGCTGCACGGAGTTTAAACATGGATTTTTGAGGCGCAGGTAACAAAGGGATGCACAAATGTCACCAGCTGGTGACATAACGCCCAACCCCGATGGCACTGCACATGCTGGGTGCCAAGGGCAGTGCAGGCAGCACCACCGCTTGCCAGGCATGGTACAGGTCCGGCTTGCCGCCCCAGATGTTGCTGCTCGGTTGATTGTGCGGGCTGAGTTCGTGGTGCCAACTGCCGTGGGTGCGGTCGATAAAGTGGGTTTCGCAAAACTCCCAGAACCGCCGGTACCAGGTCTCGTAGTGCAACTCGCCGGTGCGCTTGAGCAAGGCCTGGGCAGCGGCACTGGCTTCGGCATGGGTCCAGTGCAGGCGCTCGCGCACGACCGGGCGGTGGTTCCAGTCCAGGGTGTAGACGATGCCGGGGGCACCATCCACGGACCAGGCGTATTCACAAGCGCTGGCGAACAAGCCCTTGGCGTCGCCCACCAGCCACTCGGGCGTCGCCAGCCCGGCTTGCAGGCGCGCAGCTTCCAGGTGCAGCAGCAGTCGCGCCCATTCGAAGCCGTGGCCGGGAGTGATGCCGTACGGGCGAAAGCCGTCGGCGGGGTTGTCTTCGTTGTAGCCGAGCAAGGGTTGCCAATGAACGTCGAAATGCTCGATCACCATGAACTGGTTGCCGGCGGCGTGGGTGTGGATCACACGCTCGACGATACGCTGCGCGCGGTCCAGCCAGCGGGTGTCACCCGTTACATCGGCCAGGGCAAGAAAGGCTTCGGTGGCGTGCATGTTGCTGTTGGCGCCGCGATAAGCCTCGACGCCGCTCCAGTCCTGGGCAAAGGACTCGAGCATCACGCCCTCCTCTTCGCTCCAGAAAAACTGGTCGATGATATGGATGGCGTCATTGAGCAGGTTTTGCGCACCAGGAGCGCCGGCTACCACCGCAGAGCTGGCGGCCAAGGCAACGAAGGCGTGCAGGTAGGCAGCTTTGCCACGGTTGCCATCGAGGGCGTGGGGTGCGGCGAACCAGCCACCGTGCTCACTGTCACGCAATGGGCCACTCAGGGCGGCCACACCGTGCGCCACCAGGTCGGCATACCCGGGCAAGCCCAAGGCGTGCGCCATGGCGAAGCTGTGGGTCATGCGGGCGGTGTTCATGGTTTCGGCGTGGGCGTCGGCGGGCAACTGGCCTTTATCGTCCAGGTTGCCAAAGCCATCGGGCAGTCGAGAAGCCTTGGCAAATGCCAGCAGGCGCTGGCCTTCGGCGGCGAGCCAGGCGTGATGGGCAGGCGCGTTCAGCCAACTGCTGGCAGGCAGTGGTTGCGTGGTCATGGGTGGCCCTTATTATTTTTTGTGGGATGACCGGAGTCTAAACAAGGGCGAGGTGGGGGCAAGTAACGAAGGGGATGGGAAATGTCACCAGATGGTGACATTTCTGTCAGCGCCCTTATTGGCCGAGGGGGGTGATCTTCGCCGGCGCGTTGAGCTGTTGGTTGAGGGTCTGCACCTGGCTCTGCAACGTGGTGATGTTGCGCGTGGTCTGGATGCGGAACACGTCGAACTCTTTGTTGGTAGGCGCATCACTGTTGGCCGGCTGGTTGTCCTGGGCGCTCTTGAGTACCACAAGGTCCTGCTCGATACGGGCAATGGCCGCGCTCGGGTTACCCTGTTTCTTCAAGGCGGCCACGTCAGCGGTCAGTTCCTTGATCTCGGTATCGCGCTTGCCGGCATCACCTTGCGCCGCCTTGAGGGTCGCCACGGCATCGGTCAACGCCTGGACCTGGCCTTGCAATTTGCTGTTGGCGTTGGACAGCTCAGTGGTACTGGCGGTCATCTGGGCCAGGCGCTTGTCCAGCTCGGTGGCCTGGCCGGCCACGCCGATTTGCTGCTTGCCCTGCTCCAGCAATTGGCTTTCGAGTTGCTTGATCTGCAATTTCAACGCTTCGCTGCCATTGTTGACGCTGGCTTCACTGGCCACCACCTTGCCGGAAATATCCTGCAGGCGCCCCGCCGCTTCTTCGCTGATGCGCGCAAAGCTTTCCTGGGTGGCAACCAACTGCTGGCCCATCAGGGAAATCTGCTGGAAGCTCCACCAGGCCAGGCCCGCAAAGGCGATCAGCAGCGCGCCGATCAAGGCCCACAATGGGCCGGTGCTGGCGCTCTTGACCTTGACCACCTTGGTTGTGCGCGAACGCACCGAGGTGGCGGGAGAAGGTTCGAAATCATCGTCATCCCCGACATCCGCCCGCAGGCTGGGAACGTTGTCGAAGTCGTCTTTAGCATCATTACGCATGAATCAACCCTGAATCGGTGAAGGGGCGAGCGACGGGAGTATAAACCGCGTTCCCGGCGCACTGATCGACCTGGAATGCCAAATTCGGTTCCCGAAGTGTTGCCTCTTGTGTGCTTACTTGAACCCCGGATCCTGGGCTTTCCACCAACTGCAGAACTCGTCGAGGGCGGTCCACAGGCTGACTTTAGGCTCGTAGTCCAGATAATGCCTGGCACGGCTGATGTCGAGGGTGAAATCTTTGTTCATCACCTGCATGCCCAGGCGCGACAACGCCGGTTCCGGGCGGCCGGGCCACATCGCGCAAAAGGCTTCGTTGACCGCCGCCATGCTGTAGGACAAACCGTAGGACCGATACCGCGTCACCTGCGGCAGCTCCATCTGGCGCATCACGTAGTTGACCACGTCCCACACCGGCACAGGCGTACCGTTGCTGATGTTGTAGGCCTTGCCCAGCGCCGAGCCCGTGGCGAGCAGGCTGCTGAGCAGCGCTTCGTTGAGGTTGTGCACGCTGGTGAAATCGACTTTGTTCAGGCCGTCGCCAACAATGGCCAGGCGGTTCTTGCGTTGCATTTTCAGCAGGCGCGGGAAGATGCTCATGTCGCCGGCGCCAGTCACGAAGCGCGGGCGCAGGGCCAGCACTTCGAGGCCGAACTCCTGGGCACCAAACACCTTCTGCTCGGCCAGGTACTTGGTGGCGGCATAGGGATGCTTGAATCGCTTGGGTACTTGTTCTTCGGTCAGGCCCAGGTGGTCGCGGCCATCAAAATAGATCGACGGCGAAGATAGGTGCACCAACCGGCCGACACGCTCCTTAAGGCAGGCTTCCACAACGTTCTCGGTCACCAGCACGTTGCCTTGATGAAAGTCCTGGTACTTGCCCCATAGCCCGACGGCGCCGGCGCAATGCACCACGGCCTCGACATCGCGGCACAGGTCGCGCACCAGGTCAGCGTCATTCAAATCACCCTGGATAAACTCGGCGCCGCGCCTGACCAGATGCTCCACACCTTCGGCACGTCGCCCGTTGACCCGCACGTCCAGGCCCTGCTCCAAGGCGAAACGCGCAAAGCGTCCACCAATGAAGCCGCTTGCGCCGGTGACCAGAATCTTCATGTATTACCCCGTGTTCTTTCGTTTTTCATCGCTGTTGCCTTGACGCACGCCATCACTCCAACGGCACCAACCATTGGCCACACGCCTGGGCCAGGTGGTCGGTCAACAAGCCCAGCAGTTGCCCGCCACTGCGCCAATGATGCCAGTACAACGGTACATCGATGGGCTTATCTGGCAATAACTCGACCAATATGCCCTTTTCCAGTTGGTCGCGTACCTGCAATTCCGGCACCAGCCCCCAGCCAAGGCCGGCTTCGGTCAGGCGGATAAAGCCTTCGGACGATGGGCATAAATGGTGCTCGAAACCGCCGTCCACCCCGAGTGAAGCCAGGTAGCGGTGTTGCAGGAAATCGTCCGGGCCGAACACCAAAGCCGGCGTGCGCGCCAGTTGATCGGCGCGCACGCCATCCGGGAAGTGCCGGGCGATAAAGGCCGGGCTGGCCAGCGCGCGATAGCGCATGGCACCCAGCAATAGGCTGCGCGCGCCCGCCACCGGGCGCTCGCTGGCGCAGATACAGGCTGCTACCTCGCCGGCACGCATGCGTTTGAGGCCCACGGTCTGGTCCTCGACGACCAGATCCAGCAGCAGATGCTGCTCGGCGCAAAAGTCGCTGACGGCCTCGGCCCACCAGGTGGCGAGGCTGTCGGCGTTCAACGCGATGCGCAGGCGTTCGGGCATGCCCTCCTCGTCCAGCGCGGGCACCTGGCTTTGCAGGTCACGTTCCAGCAAGCGCACCTGCTGCACATGGTTGAGCAGACGACGGCCAATATCGGTGGGCGTCGGCGGCGTGGCCCGCACCAATACCGGTTGGCCGATGCGCGCTTCCAACAGCTTGATGCGCTGGGAGATCGCCGACTGCGACAACCCCAGCACCTGAGCGGCGCGCTCGAAGCCCGCCTGTTCCACCACCGCCGCCAGGGCCGAGAGCAATTTATAGTCGAACATCAGTTTCTCTAATGAGCGATCAGCAATATTGGTTTTTCTTATACAGCCTGCACCCTGAGAATAGCCAGCATCGCTTCTCTCTTTATTAAAGGAACCTCCCCATGGCTGGCGAAACCGCCCTGGCAACCCTGCTGCGCAGCATGAGCCCCCACCTTAATGAAGGTGACTACGTGTTCTGCACCCTGCCCGATCACCAGATCCCGGCCGGGTGCGAGGTGATCGGCAGCTTCCGCGAGCAGGAAGGCCTGACCTTGATCGTCGAACGCCAGCAGGCGCAACAGGCCGGGCTGGCCTTTGACTACGTCGCCGCGTGGATCACTTTGAATGTGCACTCGGCCCTGGAAGCCGTGGGCCTGACCGCCGCCTTCGCCAGCGCGCTGGGCAAGGCCGGCATCAGTTGCAACGTGATTGCCGGCTACTACCACGATCACCTGTTCGTCGGCCGTGCCGATGCCGAGCGGGCCATGCAGGTGTTGCAACAACTGGCAGCGAACGCGGAGTAACCCCTATGTGGCAGAGTTATGTGAACGGGCTGCTGGTCGCCCTGGGCTTGATCATGGCCATCGGCACCCAGAATGCCTTTGTCCTCGCGCAAAGCCTGCGCCGTGAACATCATTTACCCGTGGCGGCGTTGTGCGTGGTGTGTGATGCCCTGCTGGTGGCCGCCGGGGTGTTTGGCCTGGCGACGGTGCTGGCGCAAAGCCCGATACTGCTGGCGGTTGCGCGCTGGGGCGGTGCGGCGTTCCTGATCTGGTACGGCGCTTGTGCGCTGCGCCGGGCCTGTTCGAAACAGAGCCTGGACCAGGCAGACCATCTCAAGGTGCGCTCGCTGCGCGCGGTCTTGCTGAGCGCGTTGGCCGTCACATTGCTCAACCCCCACGTTTATCTGGACACCGTGCTGCTGATTGGCTCCCTCGGTGCCCAGCAGACCGAGCCGGGCGCCTATGTGGCCGGTGCGGCCAGCGCTTCACTGCTGTGGTTCTCCACCCTGGCACTCGGTGCGGCGTGGCTGGCACCCTGGCTGGCACGCCCCGCCACGTGGCGCCTGCTTGACCTATTGGTGGCAGTGATGATGTTCAGCGTGGCCTATCAATTGATCAGTGCCTGAGGAATATTCCAAAACGCTCTGGAACCTCTATCCCACACAGTTGTTGCGTGGTTTTGCCGCACCCCCGGTGCTATGATCCGGACCCTGCGCCGCAAAGAGTACAAACTCCCCGGCGCTTGTTTGGCCGCCCGTGATCGGCCTTGCGCTCACCGCAACTGACCTGATTAGGAGAATCATCATGGCTTTCGAATTGCCGCCGCTGCCCTACGCACACGATGCCCTGCAGCCGCACATTTCCAAGGAAACCTTGGAATACCACCACGACAAGCACCACAACACCTATGTCGTGAACCTGAACAACCTGGTGCCAGGCACCGAGTTCGAAGGCAAGACCCTGGAAGAGATCGTCAAATCCTCTTCGGGCGGTATCTTCAACAACGCCGCTCAGGTCTGGAACCACACCTTCTACTGGAACTGCCTGGCGCCAAACGCCGGCGGCCAACCGACCGGCGCACTGGCTGAAGCCATCAATGCTTCGTTCGGTTCGTTCGACAAGTTCAAGGAAGAGTTCACCAAGACGTCCGTCGGCACCTTCGGTTCCGGTTGGGGCTGGCTGGTGAAAAAGGCTGACGGCTCCCTGGCCCTGGCCAGCACCATCGGCGCCGGCAACCCGCTGACCAGCGGCGACACCCCGCTGCTGACCTGCGACGTGTGGGAACACGCCTACTACATCGACTACCGCAACGTGCGTCCAAAGTATGTGGAAGCGTTCTGGAACCTGGTCAACTGGAAGTTCGTGGCTGAGCAGTTCGAAGGCAAGACCTTCACTGCCTAAGCACTGCTTGCAGTAAAAAGAGCCCGGCATTCGCCGGGCTTTTTTGTGGGTGATGGAACCGAGCCACGTGACGTTGCCACCCAGATAGGGAGAGGAATTCGCCACTCACCCCTGTCGGAGAAATAACCATGACTATTGGAGCACTCGCAGCACTGCCCATCGTTGGCGACCTCGCCAAGGCCGCTGGAGAGATCACCAAAGCGATCACCCCGCTCATCCAGCCCTTCGCGGATGCCGCCGCGAAGAAGCTATTTGCCGAAGAAGACAGCAACGATCAGAGCGAGCAGAAGAAAATTGAGTTAGCAAAGTCCATCGATACAAAGATTTCCTATGAGCTGTCTAAGTCGGCATAACCGTCTGCCCCCTCATGTAACCTAAGTACCTGTTGTTTTTTGGGCAGGCGGATGCCAATCCGCCCTGCCTATCGCAGGGCCTGCTCCTTTTAGACCGCCCCTGTCCGCATCAAACCTGCCCCTGCCCCAATGTTCCTTTGACTGCCATGCCCAGATTGCCAATACTCATGGCATATTGAAGGCCACCCGCATGAGACAAGGAATGCCCCTTTGAAGCTGGAACTCAAGAACAGCTTGTCGGTGAAGTTGCTACGGGTTGTGTTGCTGTCGGCATTGATCGTGGGCGTGGCGCTGAGCGTGGCGCAGATCGTTTTCGATGCCTATAAGACGCGACAGGCTGTGGCCGGCGATGCGCAGCGCATCCTCGATATGTTTCGCGACCCCTCGACCCAGGCCGTCTATAGCCTCGACCGCGAGATGGGCATGCAAGTTATTGAGGGCCTGTTCCAGGACGACGCCGTGCGCATGGCGTCCATCGGCCACCCCAACGAGACCATGCTGGCGGAGAAAAGCCGTGCCTTGCAGCAAGCCCCCAGCCGCTGGTTGACCGACCTGATTCTTGGCCAGGAACGCACCTTCACTACTGCCTTGGTGGGTAAAGGCCCTTACAGCGAGTACTACGGCGACCTGAGCATCACCCTCGACACCGCCACGTACGGCCAGGGTTTTATCGTCAATTCAGTGATCATCTTTATTTCCGGGGTGCTGCGCGCCCTGGCCATGGGCCTGGTGCTGTACCTGGTCTATCACTGGCTGCTGACCAAGCCGCTGTCACGGATTATCGAGCACCTTACCTCGATCAACCCCGACAGGCCCAGCGAACACAAGATCCCTCAGATCAAGGGTCACGAACGCAACGAGTTGGGGCTGTGGATCAATACCGCCAACCAATTGCTCGAATCCATCGAGCGTAATACCCACCTGCGCCACGAGGCAGAAAGCAGCCTGCTGCGCATGGCCCAGTATGACTTCCTGACCGGATTGCCGAACCGCCAGAAACTGCAGGAGCAACTGGACAAGATCCTCATCGACGCAGGTCGTCGGCAGCGACGCGTGGCCGTGCTGTGCGTGGGGCTGGATGACTTCAAAAGCGTCAACGAGCAGTTCACCTACCAGGCTGGCGACAAACTGCTGCTGGCCCTGGCCGACCGCCTGCGCGCCCACAGCGGCCGCCTTGGCGCACTGGCCCGGCTGGGCGGCGACCAGTTCGCCTTGGTACAGGCCGATATCGAGCAGCCCTACGAGGCCGCCGAGCTGGCGCAAAGTATCCTCGATGACCTGGAGGCGGAGTTCCCCCTCGACCATGAAGGCATCCGCCTGCGCGCCACCATCGGCATCACCCTGTTCCCGGAAGACGGCGACAGCACCGAAAAGCTGCTGCAAAAAGCCGAACAGACCATGACCCTGGCCAAGACCCGGTCGCGCAACCGCTATCAGTTCTATATCGCCAGCGTCGACAGCGAAATGCGCCGCCGCCGCGAGCTGGAGAAAGACCTGCGCGACGCCCTCGCCCGCGATCAATTCCACCTGGTGTATCAACCGCAGATCAGCTACCGCGACCACCACGTGGTCGGCGTGGAAGCGCTCATCCGTTGGCAGCACCCGGAACATGGCTTGGTGCCGCCGGACCTGTTTATCCCGCTGGCCGAGCAGAATGGCACCATCATTGCGATTGGCGAATGGGTGCTGGACCAGGCTTGCCGGCAACTGCGCGAATGGCACGACTTGGGCTTCACCGAGTTGCGCATGGCCGTCAACCTGTCCACCGTGCAGTTGCATCACACCGAGTTGCCACGGGTGGTCAACAACCTGATGCAGATCTACCGCCTACCGCCGCGCAGCCTGGAACTGGAAGTCACCGAGACCGGCCTGATGGAAGACATCAGCACCGCCGCCCAGCACTTGCTGAGCCTGCGCCGTTCCGGTGCGTTGATTGCCATCGATGACTTCGGCACCGGCTACTCATCCCTCAGTTACCTGAAAAGCCTGCCCCTGGACAAGATCAAGATCGACAAGAGTTTCGTCCAGGATCTGCTGGACGATGACGACGATGCCACCATCGTGCGCGCGATCATCCAACTGGGCAAAAGCCTGGGCATGCAGGTGATCGCCGAAGGTGTGGAAACCGCTGAACAGGAGGCCTACATCATCTCCGAAGGCTGCCATGAAGGTCAGGGCTATCACTACAGCAAACCCTTGCCGGCTCGGGAGCTGGCGGCGTTTTTGAAGCAGTCCGAGCGGAATAACGCAGCGATTCTCTGACACCGCAAACCGATACTGAATATTTCCCGCGTATAACCCTTTACACAAAATGCAAATCTTTCGCATTATGTCGCAGTTTTTGCGCTCCCCCGCGCGCCCCATCAACAACCGAAGCAGGATGTTCGCCATGATTCGTATGCCCCTGGCCACCGCCAGTCTGCTGGCCATTGCCATTTCTCTCGCCGGTTGCGGCGAAGGTAAAGACAAGGCCGCAGCACCCCAGGCGCCGACCCCGGCCGCCAGCACTACCGCTCCAGCGGCTGCCACGCCTGCCGGCCAGGTCGACGAAGCGGCCGCCAAGGCCGTGGTCGCGCATTACGCGGACATGGTGTTTGCGGTCTACAGCGATGCCGAGTCCACCGCGAAAACCCTGCAAACCGCGATCGACGCGTTCCTCGCCAAGCCGAACGACGAAACCCTGAAAGCCGCGCGCACTGCCTGGATCGCTGCCCGCGTCCCGTACCTGCAGAGCGAAGTGTTCCGCTTCGGCAACACCATCATCGACGACTGGGAAGGCCAGGTGAACGCATGGCCGCTGGACGAAGGCCTGATCGACTACGTCGACAAGTCCTACGAACACGCCCTGGGTAACCCAGGCGCCACCGCCAACATCATCGCCAACACCGAGATCCAGGTCGGCGAAGACAAGGTCGACGTCAAGGACATCACCCCGGAAAAACTCGCCAGCCTCAATGAGCTGGGCGGTTCCGAGGCCAACGTCGCCACCGGTTACCACGCCATCGAATTCCTGCTCTGGGGCCAGGACCTGAACGGCACCGGCCCGGGCGCCGGCAACCGTCCTGCGTCGGACTACCTGACCGGCGACGGCGCCACGGGCGGTCACAACGAGCGTCGCCGTGCGTACCTGAGTGCCGTGACCCAACTGTTGGTCAGCGACCTGGAAGAAATGGTCGGCAACTGGAAACCCAACGTCGAAGACAACTACCGCGCCACCCTCGAGGCAGAACCTGCCACCGACGGCCTGCGCAAAATGCTGTTCGGCATGGGCAGCCTGTCCCTGGGCGAGCTGGCCGGTGAACGCATGAAGGTTTCCCTGGAAGCCAACTCGCCGGAAGACGAACAAGACTGCTTCAGCGACAACACCCACTACTCGCACTTCTACGACGCCAAGGGCATCCGCAACGTCTACCTGGGCGAGTACACCCGCGTCGATGGCACCAAGCTGACCGGCGCCAGCCTGTCGTCCCTGGTGGCCAAGGCCGACCCGGCTGCCGATACCGCATTGAAAGCGGACCTGGCGGCGACTGAAGCGAAGATCCAAGTCATGGTTGACCACGCCAACAAGGGTGAGCACTACGACCAACTGATCGCTGCCGGCAACGATGCGGGCAACCAGATCGTACGCGACGCCATCGCCGCACTGGTCAAGCAGACCGGTTCGATCGAAGCGGCCGCAGGCAAGCTGGGCATCAGCGACCTGAACCCGGATAACGCTGATCACGAGTTCTGATCAGTACGGTGTTGAAAAAGGCGGCCTTCGGGTCGCCTTTTTTTATACCGCGTATCTGGCCACACCGCTCCCCTGTGGGAGCTGGCTTGCCTGCGATAGCGATGGGTCAGTCACGCATGCTTCAACGGGCACACCGCTATCGCTGGCAAGCCAGCCACATGGGAAGGGGATCGACAGCAAAAACCCGGTCGGCTTTAAGGCCGCCGCGCTTTGCTTTTGATCTTAGGCGCCCCGTCAAACACGCTGGCCGGAATTCGACAGGGATTTGGGGGGTAAACCGGCAGGGATGCCGGTTTAGCCGCCCCGCGCCATGGATGGCGCGTGGCGGCGGCCCCCCAAATACCTGTCGGATTACGGGCACACCGAGCGTGAGCGAGGTGCCGAGTGTTGGGGCAAGAGCCCTTTGCTTACTTTGGGGCTTTTCCAAAGTGAGCCGCCGTAAGGGCGGAACCATTAGCAGCCGTTACCTGAATAACGGATATGTACCTGGTCTGATCCAATATCCTGGTCAGCTGTCAGGCCGCTTTCGCAGGCAAGCCAGCTCCCACATCTGGATCGCGGGGTGACAGTTAGAAAGTGGTCGTCTGTCAGGCCGCCTTCGCAGGCAAGCCAGCTCCCACATTTGGATCGCGGGGTGACAGTTAGAGAGTGGTCGGCTGTTAGGCCGCCTTCGCAGGCAAGCCAGCTCCCACATTTGGATCGTGGGGCAGCAGTTAGAGAGTGGTCGGCTGTTAGGCCGTCTTCGCAGGCAAGCCAGCTCCCACATTTTTGAATTGCGGGGTGACAGTTAGATTGTGGTCGGCTGTTAGGCCGCCTTTGCAGGCAAGCCAGCTCCCACATTTGAACCGTGTCGCCGCGGACGCCCCGGTTTACAAGACCTGCACCGCAGGTAGAATGGCGCCACCCTCAACACCCGAGCTCACTTCATGGCGTTGCCGACCTTACGTATCATCGGTTTCATCATCGGCATCTTCCTGATCACTCTCGCGATCGCCATGGTCGTGCCTATGGCCACCCTGGTGATCTTCGAACGCACCAGCGACCTGCCCTCGTTCCTGTGGGCCAGCATGATCACCTTCCTCGCGGGCCTGGCCCTGGTGATTCCCGGCCGTCCCGAGCATGTGCACCTGCGCCCGCGGGACATGTACCTGCTGACCGTGACAAGCTGGGTGGTGGTGTGCATCTTCGCCGCGCTGCCATTCCTGCTGACCCAGCACATCAGCTACACCGACTCGTTCTTCGAAAGCATGTCCGGCATCACCGCCACCGGTTCCACGGTGTTGAGTGGCCTGGACACCATGTCGCCGGGCATCCTGATGTGGCGTTCGCTGCTGCACTGGCTGGGGGGCATTGGCTTTATCGGCATGGCGGTGGCGATCCTGCCACTGCTGCGTATCGGTGGCATGCGCCTGTTCCAGACCGAATCCTCCGACCGCTCGGAAAAGGTCATGCCCCGCTCCCACATGGTGGCGCGGCTGATCGTGGCGGCCTACGTGGGGATTACCATCCTCGGCAGCCTGGCGTTCTGGTGGGCCGGCATGGGCCTGTTCGATGCGATCAACCACGCGATGTCGGCGATCTCTACCGGCGGGTTCTCTACTTCGGATGAATCCCTGGCGCACTGGAAACAGCCCGCCGTGCACTGGGTGGCGGTGGTGGTGATGATTCTCGGCAGCCTGCCGTTCACCCTGTATGTGGCCACGTTGCGCGGCAATCGTCGGGCGCTGATCAAGGATCAGCAGGTGCAAGGCCTGCTCGGTCTGTTGCTGGTGACCTGGCTGGTACTCGGCACCTGGTACTGGTGGACCACCAACCTGCACTGGCTGGACGCCCTGCGCCATGTGGCGCTGAACGTCACATCGGTGGTGACCACCACAGGTTTTGCATTGGGCGACTACAGCCTGTGGGGCAACTTCTCACTGATGCTGTTCTTCTACCTGGGCTTTATCGGTGGCTGTTCGGGTTCTACGGCGGGCGGCATCAAGATCTTCCGGTTCCAGGTCGCCTATATCCTGCTCAAGGCCAACTTGAACCAGCTGATTCACCCGCGCGCGGTGATCAAGCAGAAGTACAACGGTCACCGTCTCGATGAAGAAATCGTGCGTTCGATCCTGACGTTTTCGTTTTTCTTCGCCATCACCATTTGCGCCATCGCCCTGGCCCTGTCGCTGCTGGGCCTGGACTGGATGACCGCCTTGACCGGCGCCGCCAGCACCGTGTCCGGTGTCGGCCCCGGATTGGGGGAAACCATCGGCCCGGCGGGCAACTTCGCCAGCCTGCCGGATGCGGCCAAATGGATTCTGTCGCTCGGCATGCTGCTGGGCCGACTGGAGATCATCACAGTCTTTGTGCTGTGCATTCCGGCGTTTTGGCGTCACTGACAGCCGGCGCTTCCAGCAACCGCGCCCGGTATTCGCCGGGCGTGGCATCGAACCAACGACGAAACGCGCGAAAGAAGTTACTCGGGTCGGCAAAGCCCAGCAGGTAGGCGATCTCCAGCAGCGTCATGCTCGGCTGCGCCAGGTACTGCTCGGCCAGTTCACGGCGGGTGTCGTCGAGCAAGGTCTGGAAGCTAGTGCCCTCTTCCTGCAGACGCCGTTGCAAGGTGCGCTGGGACAGGTGCAACGTCTGGGCCACCACCTCACGCTTGGGCTCGCCCTGGGGCAGCAGGCGACACAACACTTGGCGCGCCTTGTGGGTCACGCGGCTTTCCGAGAAACGCGCCAGGTATTCACCGGCAAACCGATCATGCAGCAGGGCCATGGCCTCATTGGCCGTGGGCAATGGCGCGTCCATGTCCGCCTGTTCGAAAATCAGCGCGTCATAGGGCGCGTTGAATTCCAGAGGCGCATGGAAGGCTTGTTTATAGGGCGCCAGGTCCGCCGGTTGCTCACCTTGCAACACCACCTTGCGCGGCTGCAGGGTACGGCCGGTCAGCCAGCCACACAGGGCCAGGGCGCTGGCCAGCGAGGCTTCGGCACTTTGGCGGGTGGGGGGCAGATGATCACCGTGCACCGTCAGAATCAGCGCATAACCTTCAGGGACCAATCGGAAACTCAAGTCGGCACTTTCGGCGATGATCCGCTGGTAACGCACCAGGCGCATAAAGCCCTCGGCGAGGGTATTGCTGGACATCAGCGCGTAGCCGGCCACATGGAACGACGCCGGGCGCACCACTTTGCCCATGTTCAGGCCGATCGCCGGGTTGCCCGACACCTCCACCGCCCGTTGCCATAGCCGGGTCATGGAGTCTTGCGGGAACCGCGCATCAGGGTCATTCAGGGCGGCGTAGTCGAGGCCGAGTTGCTTGAACAAGGCGCGGCAATCCAGGCCGTCCATTTCCAATGCCTTGACTATCCCCATCGCCCAGCTTGCAGAAGTTGTTCGTTCGCTCATGGCGTCTTCTTAAAAAAGCAGGCTCAAACGGCAGCCAGGAAGCCAAGGATACTAAAGTGGCATCTATTGTCACTGGCTGTTACCACTGATCACTCTAGACTCAAATAAGCTCCCCGCCGAACATCTGTTGGGCGGCATAACAATCAAAGGGCCGTTCACCGTGGAAAACGTCAAGCGATTCAATAGCTTTGCTGAGTTCTACCCCTATTACCTGGCCGAGCACGCCAACAGCACTTGCCGGCGCCTGCATTTTATCGGCACCACGCTGGTGATCGGCATTTTTGCCTATGCCATCGGCAGAGGTTCGTTGGGCTTACTGATCGCCTTGCCGATCGCCGGCTACAGCTTTGCCTGGATCGGCCACTTCTTCTTCGAAAAGAACCGCCCAGCGACCTTTCAACACCCGTTCTACAGCCTGTTGGGGGATTTCGTGATGTACCGCGACATGATCCTGGGCAAGGTACCCTTCTAGCCAAACGACCGTTTAAACGATGAAAGTTCATCCATCTGCCGACATAAAAATCTTTTTGTCATTTGCAGTGCTGTATCCTGCCAAGGCTTTTTGAGAGCGCGGAATCACCTGCGATTGAAAAAACAGACCTTGCGAGGAGCGACGACGATGCACGAGATACCTAATCTCCCCTTCCCAAGCCTGCACCCTACAGAGCAGCCAACACCGCAGCAGGCCAGCGACAAACAGCCTGAGGCCAAAGAAGCCAAACCAGTCGACAGCGAAAGCCAGGACTGACGCCGTACCAGACCGTGTGGAAAGCGCAACTTTGAGCGCTTTCCACACTGCCTGAATCCATCGAGACGCCCACCATGACCGATACCCTCCCCGACAACCCGGACGCTGCCGTACTCGACGCTGCCCTGCAGATGGTCGAGGTGTGGAACCGCCTTGGCCCAGACAAACAAGCCGCTCTGCTCAAGCGCTTCGGCACCCAGGAAAATGCCTTGGCCGCCCTGGTGACCACCCGATTGCTCGCCCCCACACAGCCCTGATGCGCTGTTGATCGACCGTTTTTTTAGTTTTAGCCGCACGGCCCGGCCAAAGCGCCGGTATCATTAGCAGCCTATCTTTACCTGCTGCGACAGTGGACCTCTCCCCATGCCAGATACCCAGCGCCCCATGGCGGTCACGCTGCAAGTTGTTTCCATCGTGTTGTTCACCTTCATCGGCTACCTGAATATCGGCATTCCCCTGGCCGTGTTGCCGGGCTATGTCCACAGTGAGCTGGGCTACGGCGCGGTCATTGCCGGCCTGGTGATCAGCGTGCAATACCTGGCCACCCTGCTGAGCCGCCCCTATGCGGGCAAAATCATCGATAACCTGGGCAGTAAGCGCGCCGTGCTGATCGGTTTGGTCGGGTGCGGCCTGAGCGGTGTGTTCATGCTGCTCGCGGCGTGGTTCTCGAGCCTGCCCGCGTTGAGCTTGGGTAGCCTGCTGATCGGCCGCCTGGTGCTGGGCAGCGCCGAAAGCCTGGTGGGCTCGGGCGCCATCGGTTGGGGCATTGGCCGGGTCGGTGCGGCGAATACCGCCAAGGTCATCTCCTGGAACGGCATCGCCAGCTATGGCGCGCTGGCCGTCGGCGCGCCGTTGGGCGTATTGCTGGTGAGAAATTTCGGGCTGTGGAGCATGGGCGTCAGCATCATCCTGCTGGCGGTCGTCGGCCTGCTGCTGGCGTGGAACAAGGTCGCCGCGCCGATTGTTGCCGGTGTACGCCTGCCCTTCATGAATGTGCTGGGCCGGGTACTGCCCCACGGTTGCGCACTGGCGCTGGGGTCCATTGGCTTTGGCACCATCGCCACGTTCATTACCCTGTATTACACCACCCAGCATTGGGACAACGCGGTGTGGGCCCTAAGCCTGTTCGGCGCCAGTTTTATCGGTGCGCGGCTGCTGTTCGGTAATTTGATCAACCGTATCGGCGGGTTTCGCGTGGCGATTGCCTGCCTGTCGGTGGAGATCCTCGGCCTGCTGTTGCTGTGGCTGGCACCGGACGCAAACTTGGCCCTGGCCGGTGCGGCGTTGAGCGGGTTCGGCTTTTCCCTGGTGTTTCCGGCCCTGGGCGTCGAAGCCGTCAACCTGGTGCCAGCCTCCAGCCGCGGCTCGGCGGTGGGGGCCTACTCGCTGTTCATCGACCTGTCGCTGGGCATCACCGGCCCACTCGCCGGGGCCGTGGCGGCAGGCTTCGGCTTTGCCTCGATCTTCCTGTTCGCCGCCCTCGCCGCACTCGGTGGGTTGCTGCTGAGCCTGTACCTGTACCGCCAGGCCCCCAAGGCCCGCGAAGCACGCGGCGACTAGAAGTCGACCTTGCCGCGCCCGGCCTTGATACTGCCGCGTTTGGTCTTGGATTCGAGGCGACGCTTTTTCGAGCCCAGGGTCGGCTTGGTCGGGCGGCGCTTCTTCTCCACCTTGGTGGCGCTGAGGATCAACTCCACCAGTCGCTCCAGCGCATCCGCGCGGTTCTGCTCCTGGGTCCGATATTGCTGGGCCTTGAGCACCAGCACGCCCTCGCTGGTGATACGACTGTCACGCAGCGCCAGCAACCGCTCCTTATAAAACTCGGGCAGCGACGACGCCGGGATATCAAAGCGCAGGTGCACCGCACTCGACACCTTGTTGACGTTCTGCCCACCCGCACCCTGGGCGCGAATGGCGGTCAGCTCGATCTCGGCATCGGGCAGGTGGACGTTGTTGGAAATCACCAGCATGGGCAGCGGGATCCTCTGTAGGGGCAACCAAGGATACGCGAATGCGCGCGCCCATTCCTGAAACAACAAACCCGGCGCAAGGCCGGGTTTGGTTTATCTCATGCACACCTCACTTTCCTGCTGGAGCAGCCACCTCCAAGGCTCGCTGCGCACCGCGCTTGTTCTTGATGCCGTAACACACCCACATGAACGCCACCCACACCGGGATCGCATACACCGACACCTGGATTCCCGGGATCATCAGCATGACCACCAGGATAAACACCACGAATGCCAGGCACACGTAGTTGCCGTACGGGTACCACAGCGCCTTGAACAACGGCACCTGGCCCGTGCGGTTCATGTGCTGGCGGAACTTGAAGTGAGAGAAGCTGATCATCGCCCAGTTGATCACCAGCGTGGCCACGACCAGGGACATCAGCAGTTCCAGCGCGTGTTGCGGGATCAGGTAGTTCATCAGCACGGCAACCAGGGTGATGGCCGCCGAGGCGAGGATGGAACGCACGGGCACGCCACGCTTGTCGATCTTCGCCAGGGCCTTGGGCGCATCGCCCTGCTCGGCCATGCCCAGCAGCATGCGGCTGTTGCAGTAGGTACCGCTGTTGTACACCGACAGCGCCGCCGTCAGCACCACAAAGTTGAGGATGTGCGCGGCGGTGTTGCTGCCGAGCATCGAGAACACCTGCACAAACGGGCTGCCGCTGTAGGCGTCGCCGGAAGCGTTGAGGGTTGCCAGCAGGCTGTCCCACGGCGTCAACGACAGCAGCACGACGAGCGCGCCGATGTAGAAGATCAGGATGCGGTAGATCACCTGGTTGATCGCTTTCGGGATCACGGTGCGTGGCTGGTCGGCTTCGGCTGCGGTGAAGCCGAGCATCTCCAGGCCGCCGAAGGAGAACATGATGATCGCCATGGCCATCACCAATCCGCCGACGCCGTGGGGGAAGAAACCACCGTGGTCCCACAGGTTGCTCACCGACGCCTGCGGCCCGCCGCTGCCGCTGACCAGCAGGTAGCTGCCCAGGGCAATCATGCCGACGATGGCCACCACCTTGATGATGGCGAACCAGAACTCGGCCTCACCGAAGACTTTGACGTTGGCCAGGTTGATCAGGTTGATCAGCACGAAGAACGCCGCGGCCGAGACCCAGGTCGGGATCTCCGGCCACCAGTAGTGCACGTATTTGCCGACAGCGGTCAGCTCCGACATGCCCACCAGGATGTACAGGATCCAGCAGTTCCAGCCCGACAGGAAGCCGGCGAAACCGCCCCAGTACTTGTGGGCAAAGTGGCTGAAGGAACCGGCGACCGGCTCTTCGACGATCATTTCGCCGAGCTGGCGCATGATCATGAAGGCAATGAAGCCGCAGATGGCATAGCCCAGGATCATTGACGGGCCGGCGGACTTGAGCACCCCGGCGGAGCCGAGGAACAGGCCGGTGCCGATGGCGCCACCGAGGGCGATCAACTGGATATGCCGATTTTTCAGGCCGCGTTTCAGCTCGCCTGAAGAGGAATGGGGTCCACTCATGAAAAGGGTCTCACGCAAGGTTTGAGGATGTTGACTGCAGGTTGCTGCCTTGAATTACCGACTCAAGCAGCGCTGCTCAAACCCCAGCGCAGGCACCAGGAGTACAGCGTCTTTCTTACGGTCATGCGTCACCTGTTTGTTTTTATCTGTGACGAAATCGAACCCGTCCGGCTCGTGGCCAGGCGGAGTGATCAGGGTGGGTAAACCCCGAGGTCTTGGCCTTTTGCGTGGTTACGCAAGGGGGTCACAGTAAAACGCGGCGGATTGTACACCGCTCGACAGCTTGGGGGCGCCCTAGAAAGACGTGTGCGACGATCTGTCAGGTAATCCTTACAGGGCCTGTTCGACCAATAAAGTGGCCATCTACTCGTAAATTAATCGTTACATCACGGAAAATTAACGTTACAGCCGTGATCTCGATAAAAATTGGCGGTAGGAAATTTCCGAAAGATTAGTCGCGCCAGCTCCCTGAATTTATTCAAGAAACGGCAAACGCCAAAAAACAGAAGAAAATATCCAAATGAAACCGTGTCAATAAAAATTTTGCATTTTCAAACACTCTCTCCTAGGTTCTTCCCACTTGCCAGCGAAGCCCGTTGGCAAGCCGTTCTCAAACAACGTCCTCTAGGAGATACACCATGCAAGCACTGGAAAACGACCTGGAAACCGAACTGCAACTCGACGATTGGTTTGAAGCGCCGACCCATGAGGCCGCCGTTGAAATGATGCAAGCCGATGCCGTTGTGCCATTCGGCACCGCGATGTGGCCATTCTAATAACCGGCAGGCATTCGGCAGGTGCCGTGCACGGCACCTGCCCCCTTACCCAAGGCACAGAAGGAAGTACGTCATGGACAAGGCCCGCGCCGTCGAACACTTTCTCTACTACCTCGCGCACCACCCGGCCCTCAACGGCTTGAGCCGCCCCACCGTGCTGCTGGGCCATACCGAGCGCTACGACGCCATCGCGCAGGCGATCACCCACAGCAGCGCCGCCCGTTTCAACTTCCAGCTACAGCGCCTGGACCTGGCTGCCAGCGACACCCTGGCCGAGACCATCGAGGCCTGCGACCTGTACCTGTTTCTCTACGATTCCTCGACCTTGCCCAACCCACGCGCCGAAGGCCCGGACTTTATCCGCGCCCTGCAAGGCGTGATGGCTGAGCACTGGAAAAAGTCCCTGCTGTTCAAAGATTACGGTGACTACTTCTACGACACCTTCAGCGTCGAACCCCAGCGCATTGCCGACCTCAATGCCACGCTGATCCGGCGCATGTCCCAGGCCCAGGTGTTGAGCTTTACCGACAAGCATGGCTCACGCCTGGAAGCGCCGATGAGCAGCATCAAGAAGTGGACCAACATCAACGGCATCGGCAACCACGACCTGGCCCCAGGCGAGATCGCCACCCACAGCGAAGCCATCAATGGCCAGGTGAGGTTTGTCGGCACCTTTCTCAGCACCATCCCGTTCGCACGCAAATATGGCGTGCTGGCGTCACCGCTGGAACTGTGGATCGAGAACTCGACCGTCTGCAGCGTGGCCAGCGACGTGCCGGGGCTGGCGGACGACTTCAATAAGTACCTGAACGCCAACCCGTCGAACCGGCGTGTGGAAGAACTGGGGATTGGCACCAATGAAGGCGTGAAGGACCTGTATGCGCGCAATGCCGGGTTTGAGGAGCGCCATTGTGGGTTGCACCTGGGCCTGGGGGGCGGGCAGAAAGGCAGCCATCACCTGGATTTGATCTTTGCCAGCGGGGTGTTGGCGCTCGACGACAAGCCGGTGTTTGATGGGACTTTTGCGTTCTGATCAGTGGCGTGAAAATGATGCAGGCCCAACGCTTGGGCTGTTGCAGATAGCGATGCCCCAGCCGGCTAAGGCACCGCTGTCGCTGGCCCGCTCGTTTGCGGGCGCAGGCTGATCTCAAATAGGATCAGGCATCTGGCAGGGGTGCCTGGCAGACCGGTGCTGGCGCACAGGGAAGTATGGTTTTCGAGGTAAATAGACCATAGGTGTAGTCCAGATCTTCAGAATTGATCACCTGTTCCACAGTCCAATTACCTGGCCAAGGCGCAATATCGGACTGCGCGTGGAAAACCAGCGTAGCCCGCAGGTCTAAATCGGGCACACCCGATACCGGCAGATACGGTTTAGACGTAGGGTGCTGGCGTTTCCAGCGCTCCCACAGCAGGTCAAGATAACAATGGTGCAGGAAAAATACCGGATCGTTGGGCGAAGTTGGCATGGACATGTTCCCGCCCACCCACCGGTGCACGGGATCATGCAGCACGCCTTCACAAAAATTTGACCAAGTGTCCGGACCTGGTCCATAGGGGGTCTTGGACAAGGCCATCAGCACCTGGTCGGAGTCTGGCAAGTGCGCGCCAGGTTCTGTGCCCAACTCGCGGCGCAGCCCCGCATCACCCAATTCCATATCCCACAGGCGAATCTTAAAACGCTCGCCCTTAAAGGCGAATGGACCTGAAGTAACGCGCTGATTTTGAGCGCTGTCACCGTTACCGCCCAAAAAGCTAGGCGTGAACGGATTGCTTGGGCCATCCATCGACCAGTCCCAAAACGGTAGGGTAAGCGTCATGTCGCCAACGGCGCGTTGCAAGTCCTGCTCAAATTGGCGCAAAAATACGCGGTGCCAAGGGAAAAATAGTGGAGAGCGATGCGGCATTGGCATGAAAGCCCCGGGACCGCCCATAGCGCTGTGGTGCACTTGCACATAATCGTCATAGCGGTTTTGACGTCCAGGACGCAGTACGCTGTCGACGTCGTTTTTCAACACCAGGATGGCCTCGACCAACGTATCTTTCTGTTCGCGGGTCATAAAGCGGTGATTGATGCGGATGTCCATGTCTGTAACCTCGGGCCACACGTGAAAGGAGCCCACAATCTAGTGCGCCCTTCTTGAAAGCCGGTGGTAGCGGGTTACCCAATACAGGGCACTGATCACTCAGCAAACGAGATCCCGACACGTGTGCCAAGGCAAAAAAAACGCCAACCCGAGGGTTGGCGTTTTTGTGCAGCGTTTAGCGCATCACTGCGGCTTCTTGCGACCAAAACCCGGACGCTGACCCGAACCGGCCGGGGCGCCACGGCGCTTGCCCGACGGCTCGTCCGCGACCAATTTCGGGCCAGGGCGTTTGTTCGCTGCTGGCTTGGCTGGACGCTTGGTGCTGGCGTTGTCCGCTGGGCGATCGGCTTCACCCCGATTGCTGCGACCACCCGACGGAGCAGGACGCGGCGCACGTGGCGCACGCTCGCCTTCCTGGCGCGACGGCGCGGTTGGGCGACGCTCACCTTCAATCTGCGGTTCACGGGAAATACGACCGCCGGTCGCCGGTGCATTCAGCGCAGGGCGCAGGGTGCGGGCAACCCGTTCGGTGCGAGCCACAGGGCGCGACGATTTACGCTGCATACGCTCAAGCTTGTCTTTGCTCTTGGCGTTCATCTGCGGCATAGCGACGGGCGTCAGGCCGACTTCGGCGCTGAGAATGTCGACTTCGTACTGGCTCATTTCGCGCCAGCGGCCCATCGGCAGGTCGGAGTTGAGGAACACCGGACCGAAACGCACGCGCTTCAGGCGGCTGACCACCAGGCCCTGGGATTCCCACAGGCGACGTACTTCACGGTTACGGCCTTCCATTACCACGCAGTGGTACCAGTGGTTGAAACCTTCACCACCAGGCGCTTGCTTGATGTCGGTGAACTTGGCCGGGCCGTCTTCCAGCACCACGCCAGCCTTCAGGCGCTCGATCATCTCATCATCGACTTCACCACGTACACGCACGGCGTACTCGCGGTCCATCTCGTAGGACGGGTGCATCAGGCGGTTGGCCAGCTCACCGTCGGTGGTGAACATCAGCAGGCCGGTGGTGTTGATGTCGAGCCGGCCAATGTTGATCCAGCGGCCTTCCTTCGGCTTAGGCATCTTGTCGAACACGGTCGGACGGCCTTCCGGGTCGTCACGGGTGCAGATCTCGCCATCGGGCTTGTTGTACATGATCACGCGGCGCACCGATTCGGCGGCCTCTTCACGCTTGATGACCTTGCCATCGATGGTGATTGCGTCGTGCAGGTCGACGCGCTGGCCGAGGGTGGCCTCGACGCCGTTGACCTTGATGCGCTTCTGGGTGATCCAGGCTTCGACGTCGCGGCGCGAGCCCACGCCGATACGCGCCAGCACCTTTTGCAGTTTTTCGCCTGCTGGGCCGATTTCCTGGCTGTCGTTCTGGTCTTTGTCGTTCATCTTAAGCACCTCCCGGTGGGTCGATTCAGGCGTGGCCTGAAGAGTGTTGAAAGCGGGGCTTTGGCCGAATAGCTCGGCAAAGGGTCGCGAATCATACGCGCATGACGCGCGTTGCGCATCACAGACTAGTCGATAAGCGCCAAGTCATTTGCTTTTCCGCCGACCGGTGGCGCCCAGGGCCAGCAATCGCAGCTCGGCTTCGGCCAGGACGCTGCGCTTGTCGGCTTTGTCGAGTTTCTTCCAGGCGCGGATCTCACGCTTGCTGCGGCCACAGCCGACGCAGATGTCATCGCTGAATTTGCAGATGCTGATGCACGGGTCTTTGGTAGAGCTCATGGTTTCTCCCAGACAATGGAGATCAAATGTGGGAGCGGGCTTGCCCGCGAATGCGGCGTATCAGTTGACACATACATCGACTGACTCACCGCATTCGCGAGCAAGCCCGCTCCCACAGGTGTATCGCGTCAGTCTTCGAACTGGCGGCGCTCAGCTTCGATGGCTTCGGCCAGGGCCCGGGCTTCGTCTTCTTCGTCGCTCAAAGGCGGTTGTTCGAGAGCGGCGACGGCGGCGAGGAGTTTTTCGCGGGCCTCAGCAACGCCAAGGATGTCTTCCTCTGGCTCAGGTTCTGCTTCGACTTCAGGCTCAGCCTCAACGTTCGGTTGAGTTTCAGGTTCGGCGACGCCGTCACGCAGCAGGTCGTCGAAGTCGGTCTTGATGCCCTGTTCCATGTCGTCCAGTTCCAGCAACAGCGTATGGAAACTGGTCTCGTCCTTGGGCTCTTCCGGCTCGGCGCTGGCGTCGGCCAATTCCTGCAGGCTCGCGGGCACCGGGGCGTCGTCGAAGTCGAGCACCGGCTCGGCCTCCATCTCGCGCAGTTCGGCCAGCGGCGGCAGGTCGTCGAGGTTCTTCAGGTTGAAGTGGTCGAGGAACACCTTGGTGGTGGCGAACATCGCCGGTTTGCCGGGCACGTCGCGGTAGCCGACGATACGGATCCACTCGCGCTCCAGAAGGGTCTTGACGATGTGGCTGTTGACCGCCACACCCCGTACGTCTTCGATCTCGCCCCGGGTGATCGGCTGGCGATAGGCGATCAGCGCCATGGTCTCCAGCATCGCCCGCGAATACCGCTGCGGGCGCTCTTCCCACAAGCGGCCAACCCACGGGGAAAATTTCTCACGGATCTGCAGGCGATAACCCGACGCCACTTCGCGCAGTTCAAAGGCGCGGCCCTCGCAGGATTTGCGCAGGATCTCCAGCGCCTTCTTGAACACCGGCGGCTCGGGCCGCTCGGCCTCTTCAAAGAGTTCGAACAGGCGCTCCAGGGATTGCGGTTTACCCGAGGCCAGTAGAAAGGCTTCGAGCAGCGGCGCCAGTTCGCGGGGTTCAGTCAGATTCATCGATTCAGCTCTTTATTCGGCTCGCGCCCGCACGTGGATAGCCGCAAAAGGCTCATTCTGGACCAGCTCGACCAACGATTCCTTGACCAGCTCAAGGACTGCCATAAAGGTCACCACCACCCCCAGGCGCCCTTCTTCGGCGGTGAACAGCTCGACGAACGGCACGAACCCACCGCCCTTGAGGCGTTCCAGCACGTCGCTCATGCGCTCGCGGGTGGACAGTGCTTCACGGCTGACCTGGTGGCTTTCAAACATATCGCCCCGGCGCAGCACCTCGGCCATGGACATCAGCAATTCTTCCAGGCTCACGTCCGGCAACAGTTTGCGCGCACGGGCCTCGGGGGCGTCGAGCTTGGGCACCACCACATCGCGGCCCACGCGGCTCAAACCGTCGATACCTTCGGCGGCGGCCTTGAAGCGTTCGTACTCTTGCAGGCGGCGGATGAGTTCGGCGCGCGGGTCGTCTTCTTCGGCTTCCACTGTCTCCGAGCGCGGCAGCAGCATGCGCGACTTGATCTCGGCGAGCATGGCGGCCATCACCAGGTACTCGGCGGCCAGTTCCAGGCGCACCGACTGCATCAGCTCGACATAGCCCATGTACTGGCGGGTGATTTCCGCCACCGGGATGTCGAGAATGTTGATGTTTTGCTTGCGAATCAGGTAGAGCAGCAAATCCAGCGGGCCTTCGAAGGCTTCAAGGAAGACTTCGAGGGCGTCCGGCGGGATGTACAGGTCCAAGGGCATTTCCATGACCGCCTGGCCATACACCATGGCAAACGGCAGTTCCTGCTGGGCGCCCGCTTGGCTGTCGACGGTTTCCACGGCCGACATTCAGGCCTCGACCATGAACGGCGCCGGGTCGCCGCAACCCACGCGGATCACTTCGGGTTCGCCGTCGGCCAGGTTGATCACGGTGGAGGCTTTGTTGCCGCCGTAGCCACCGTCGATGATCAGGTCGACGTGCTTTTCCAGCAGGCGGCGCATTTCGTAGGGGTCATACAGCGGCTCATCCTCACCCGGCATGATCAGCGACACGCTCATCAACGGCTCACCCAGCTCTTCGAGCAGCGCCAGAGCAATAGGATGCTCCGGGACTCGCAGGCCGATGGTGCGCTTCTTGGGGTGCAGCAGCAGGCGCGGCACTTCGCGGGTGGCGTTGAGAATAAAGGTGTAGGGCCCTGGCGTGTGGGCCTTGAGCAGGCGGAAGGTGCCGGTGTCGACCTTGGCGAACAGCCCGAGTTGGGACAGGTCGCTGCAGATCAGCGCAAAGTTGTGCTTGTCGTCCAACTGGCGCAGGCGTCGCACACGCTCGACCGCGCCCTTGTCACCAATCTGGCAACCAATGGCGTAGGACGAATCCGTTGGGTAGATGACCACCCCGCCGGCGCGAATGATCTCGACGGCCTGTTTGATCAGGCGCGCCTGGGGGTTTTCCGGATGAATCTGGAAGAATTGACTCACGTGCTCTACCTGTTCAGACGGTGGCAATAATGGGGTCATGCTTGAATCGCCCCCACAAGAGCGGCAAATCTTCCGGGACCGCGCGGTATTCGCCGATCTCGGACCAGCCGCCTGGGCCATGAAAATCACTGCCGGCGCTGACCAGCAGACCAAATTCGCGAGCAAGAATCGCCAGGCTGCCGACCTGTTCGGCGGGTTGATGCCCGTTGACCACTTCAATTGCGTGGCCGCCCGCTCCAATATAGTCGGCAATCAGCTTGCGGCGCTTGCTGCGGGTGAAATCGTAATGCCAGGGGTGGGCCAGGCTCACCCAGGCGCCGGAGGCTCGCAAGGTCTCGACGGTGTCTTCCAGGGTCGGCCAGTGTTGCTTCACATCCCCCAACTTGCCGGCGCCCAGCCATTTGCGGAAAGCCTCGGCGCGGTCCTTGACGAAACCTTCGCGCACCATCCAGTCGGCAAAGTGCGGCCGAGCCGGCGCATTACCACTGTCGCCCAGTTCCTGCTGGATGGCGCGGGCGCCTTCGAGGGCGCCAGGCATGCCTTTAAGGCTGAGCTTGCGGCTTATTTCTTCGGACCGCAGCCAGCGGCCATCGTGCAACTGGGCGATGGCCGCGACCAAAGGCGCGGCTTGCTGATCGAAACCATAGCCGAGCACATGAATGGTGGCGCCGCCCCAGGTGCAGGACAATTCCACGCCGTTGACCAGGTGCATGCCTAGACTGTGGGCCGCGACCCGGGCCTCGTCGAGACCTTCGAGGGTGTCGTGGTCGGTCAACGACAAGACTCGCACGCCTTTTTCAAACGCACGCGCAACCAGTACCGCAGGCGCCAAGGCGCCGTCGGAGGCCGTGCTGTGGCAGTGCAAATCAACGTTCACGGGGATGTGTAACCTCAAGTCAGCTGGCGCTTTCGCTACCAAGGATGTTTGTTATTATGCCGCCACATCCAGCTTCTGGCTCTTACTGTGAAACAATTCATCGACTTCATCCCGCTGTTGCTGTTTTTCATCGTTACCAAACTCGACCCCAGGGTCATCGAAATCGCCGGTCACGAGCTGTCGTTCGGAGGCATCTACAGCGCCACCGCCGTACTGATCATCAGCTCCATCGTCGTCTACGGCGCCATCTTCATCTCCCAGCGCAAGCTGGAAAAAAGCCAATGGCTGACCCTGGTCGCCTGCCTGGTATTCGGCGGCCTGACCCTGGCCTTCCATAGCGAAACCTTCCTCAAATGGAAAGCGCCAGTAGTGAACTGGCTGTTCGCCCTGGTCTTTATCGGCAGCCACTTCATCGGTGACCGCCTGCTGATCAAGCGGATCATGGGCCATGCGCTGACCCTGCCGGACCCGGTGTGGACACGCTTGAACGTAGCCTGGATCGTGTTCTTCCTGTTCTGCGGCGCGGCCAACCTGTTCGTGGCCTTTACCTTCCAGGACTACTGGGTCGACTTCAAAGTGTTCGGCAGCCTGGCCATGACCGTGTTATTCCTGGTCGGCCAAGGTATCTACCTGTCGCGCCACCTGCATGACGCCGCCCCTACCACGCCTAAAACCGAGGACTGACATGCTCTACGCCATCATTGCCACCGACGTTGCCAACTCGCTGGAAAAACGCCTGAGCGTGCGCCCGGCCCATGTCGAGCGCCTCAAGCAGTTGCAAGCCGAAGGCCGTATCGTGCTGGCCGGCCCGCACCCGGCCGTGGACAGCAATGATCCGGGCGATGCCGGCTTCACCGGTAGCCTGATCGTTGCCGAGTTCGCCTCCCTGGCCGACGCCCAGGCTTGGGCCAAGGCTGATCCTTATGTTGCGGCGGGCGTTTACGCCGACGTCGTGATCAAGCCGTTCAAGCAAGTCCTGCCTTGATTCCGGCCGCGCCGAACCTAATCGGTTCGGCGTACTGCTAATTGCTCATTATTCTCGGTAACCTGCCGACAACGTTCTGAATATTCGTGTGGAATCAGGAGTTCCGATGCGCTTACGTCAGTTGTGTCTGTTGGCAGTGGTAATGATCGGGGCTACGGCCCACGCTGAAGAAACCTCGAACACCGGCAGTTCCACGCCCCTGTCCTTGAGTGCCGGCGCCCAGATCACCGAGTTGCAGCAACGTTTGAAAGAAAGCGAACGCCAGCGTGAAGAACTGAGCAAGCAACTGCAAAGTGCGGATGCTGCCCGCGAAAGCGCCCAATTGAATCGCCTTCGCCAAGAGAACCAACGCCTGGCACAGCAACTCAAAGAGACACAAGGCGGTGCCTTGACCCGATGGCTGACCGAGCAACAACAGTGGTTCGTCACCGGCGGGGCCGTCGCACTGATCGCCCTGCTGTGCGGAATCTTTGCCAGCGGTGGGCACCGTCGCCGTCGACAATGGCTAAATTGAGTGAGTCATGAGCGAGCTGTTACTGATAGATGATGACCAGGAGCTCTGCGAGCTACTGACCAGCTGGCTGAGCCAGGAAGGTTTCCAGGTGCGCGCCTGCCATGACGGCTTGAGCGCCCGCAAAGCCTTGGCCGACAGCGCCCCAGCCGCGGTGGTGCTCGACGTGATGCTGCCCGACGGCAGTGGCCTTGAGTTGCTCAAGCAATTGCGCAATGAGCACCCGGAACTGCCGGTGCTGATGCTCTCGGCCCGTGGCGAACCGCTGGACCGCATCCTCGGCCTGGAACTGGGCGCCGACGACTACCTGGCCAAGCCCTGCGACCCACGCGAACTCACCGCCCGCCTGCGCGCCGTGCTGCGCCGCAGCCACCCGGCCGCCGTGTCTACCCAGTTGGAACTGGGCGACCTGTGCTTCAGCCCGGTGCGCGGCGTGGTCAGCATCGACGAGCAGGAGTTCGCCCTCACCGTCTCTGAAAGCCGCCTGCTCGAAGCCTTGCTGCGCCAGCCCGGCGAACCGCTGGACAAACAGGAACTGGCGCAGATTGCCCTGGGCCGCAAGCTGACCCTTTACGATCGCAGCCTGGACATGCATGTGAGCAACCTGCGCAAAAAGATCGGCCCGCACCCGGATGGCCGGCCACGGATCGTGGCGCTGCGCAGCCGGGGCTACTACTACAGCCTATAAGCGCTGCACTGATCCTCTGTGGGAGCTGGCTTGCCTGCGATGGGCTCCACTCGGTGCGCCAGTGATACCGAGTCGTCTGCATCGCAGGCAAGCCAGCGCCCACAGGTGAAATACCCAGCGGTGTGAGTTTTGTCAGTTCGCTTCAAAATCGTCTTTACCCAAGCTTTACCCACACCTGACCGCCGCTGACCTTGATCTCCGTAATCTACTCACATCCGGACTCACCGGAATAGAGACAGGAGAATCACCATGCGCAAGACCCTTATCGCTTTGATGTTCGCCGCTGCCCTGCCAACCGTTGCCATGGCGGCAATGCCTGAAGGCCCAGGCCCGATGGGCGGCCCCGAAGGCCACATGATGGGTGGCCCGAGCCACGGCGGTGAACACGGTCCGCGTGGCAAAGGTGGCCCGTTCAGCCAACTGGACCTGAGCAAGGAACAGCGTGAGCAGATCGGCAAACTGATGGGCGACCAATGGCATGCTCGCAAGGACTTGGTCAAAAAGTACCTGGACAAACTGCCAGCCGCTGACCAGAAAGCCATGCAGGACGAAATCGCCGCCGGCAAGCAGAAAACCCAGGCGGACATCCGCGCCGTGCTGAAACCCGATCAACAGAAGAAATTCGACGAGATCGTCAAGAAGCAAGAAAAGCGCCGCGCCGAATGGAAGGAATTCCAGGCCTGGAAAGCGCAACAGCCGCAAAAAGCGCAATAATGCCCACGCGTTAACACTCCCAGCCCAGTGGCTCGCGCCGCTGGGCTTTTCCTGTTTGAGGGTTTCCTGTGCGTTCATTGTTCTGGCGCATCCTGGCCAGCTTCTGGCTGGCCATCGCCTTGGTTGCCGGGTTGTCGATTCTGCTTGGGCACATGCTCAATCAAGATGCCTGGATTCTCAGCCGCCACCCCGGCCTTAATAACCTGGCCGAAGAGTGGACCCAACTCTACGAAGCCCAGGGTGAGGATGCTGCCCAGGACTTGCTGCAACAGCGCAAACGCCAGTACCACATCGACGTGCAAGTGCTGAATGAAAGCGGCGATCCGGTGGTTCGCGGCACCTTCCCGCGCCGCGCCGCCGCCTTCGAGGCGCGCCAGAACGACAGCCAGGACGGCCATCTGCCCTGGCGTCGCCTGACCGCCGAGTACACCAGCGAAAAGACCGGCGACACCTACCTGCTGATCTACCGCATCCCGCACCCGGAACTCGACGCCTGGCACCGCAGCAGCCTTTTGTGGCCGTTGAGCGCGTTGGCGATTGCGCTGGTGGTGCTGACCCTGTTCAGCCTGCTGGTGACACTGTCCATCACCCGGCCCCTCAGCCGTTTGCGTGGTGCGGTGCATGACCTTGGCCAGGCCACCTATCAGCAAAACAGCCTGGCGCGCCTGGCCAACCGCCGCGATGAATTCGGCGTGCTGGCTACCGACTTCAACCGCATGGGCGCCCGCCTGCAAAGCCTGATCGGCAGCCAGCGCCAGTTGCTGCGCGATGTCTCCCACGAACTGCGCTCGCCCCTGGCACGCCTGCGGATCGCCCTGGCCCTGGCCGAACGCGCCAGCCCCGAAGAACGAGAGAAACTCTGGCCGCGCCTGACCCGTGAGTGCGATCGTCTGGAGGCGTTGATCAGCGAGATCCTGGTACTGGCCCGCGTCGATGCCGACAATGCCAGCGCCGAAGAGATCGACCTCTACCCTCTGCTCAAAACCTTGCAAAAGGACGCCCAACTCAGCGCGCCGGACCAGGTGGTGCAACTGAGCGCCGAAGGCGACCTGCACCTCAAGGGCTGGCCGACCATGATCGAGCGCGCTGTGGATAACCTGCTGCGCAACGCCCAGCGTTTCAACCCACAGGGTCGGGCAATTGAGCTACAGGCCCAGCGCCAGGGCGAGCGCATTCTCATCAGCGTGCGCGACCACGGCCCAGGCGTTGACGCCGAGCACTTGAGCCAGTTGGGCGAACCCTTCTACCGCGCGCCCGGCCAGACCGCACAAGGCCATGGGCTAGGGCTGGCGATTGCGCGTCGCGCCGCCGAACGCCATGGCGGCAGCCTGATCCTCGCCAACCATTCCGACGGCGGCTTTGTCGCCAGCATCGACCTGCCGTTGGAACCTGGGGTTGCCACACCGGCCTGAGGATCTTCTATAGTGGCCCTTCTCTTACGGAGGGCCTTTGATGACTGACCTGCTGACCCCCATCCAAGCCGCACTCGATCTACCGCACACGCCACTGACCTATACCGAAGCCGGCGCCCTGCCCTCGACCTTCGCTGTCACCGACCTGGCCGCCGCCAGCATCGGTGCCGCCGGCCAGGCCGTGGCCCAGTTGATCCAACAACAGACCGGGCGCCTGCCTGGCGTCAGCGTGGACCGGCGGCTCGCGTCCTTCTGGTTCTCCTCCTCGATTCGTCCGGTAGGCTGGGACGTTCCACCGCTGTGGGACCCGGTGGCAGGCGACTACGCCAGCGCCGATGGCTGGATTCGCCTGCACACCAACGCGCCCCATCACCGCGCCGCTGCCGAGCGGGTGCTGGGCAAAGCCGCCGACCGCAGCGAGATGGCCGCCAATGTAGCCAAATGGAAAGCTGCCGAGTTGGAGCAAGCGATTGTCGACGAGGATGGTTGCGCGGCGCAGATGCGTTCGTGGCAGGCATGGCAGTCGCATCCCCAAGGGCTGGCAGTGAATGCCGAGGCGCTGGTGCAGCGCCAGACCAATGAAACCACCTCCGTTAAACCCTGGCTCGGCTCGGTGGCGCGGCCGCTGGCGGGCATCAAGGTACTGGACCTGACCCGCGTGCTGGCCGGTCCGGTGGCCAGTCGCTTTCTCGCGGGCCTGGGCGCCGACGTGCTGCGCATCGATTCGCCCACCTGGAATGAGCCCGGCGTAGTACCGGAAATGACCCTGGGCAAACGCTGCGCCCGCCTGGATTTGAAAAGCCCGGAAGGCCGGCAGGTTTTCGAAGGCCTGCTCAAGGAAGCCGACATCCTGTTCCACGGCTACCGCGCCGATGCCCTGGAACAGCTGGGTTACACCGCCGATGGACTGCAAACCCTGGCCCCCGGCCTGATCGACGTGAGCCTCAACGCCTATGGTTGGAGCGGCCCGTGGCGTAACCGTCGTGGTTTCGACAGCCTGGTGCAGATGAGCAGCGGAATCGCCGCCGCTGGCATGGCCTGGAAACAGACGGACAAACCGGTGCCCCTGCCGTTGCAGGCGCTGGATCACGCGACCGGGTATTTGATGGCGGCCAGTGCGATTCAGGCCTTGAGCGAACGCTTGAAGTCGGGGCGCGGCGGTTCGGCACGGTTGTCGCTGGCGCGCACGGCGAAGTTGCTGGTAGGGGCGGGACAAGTGCCGGAGCAGCCAGCGTTGCGCGCCGAAGAGCCAGCAGATCAAGGCGTGTTGGCGGAGCAGACAGCCTGGGGCCAGGCACATCGATTGTTGCCACCGGTCGCTATCAGCGGCACGCCGTTGCAGTGGGATTTGCCGGCTGGGGAATTGGGTTCACACCGGCCTCAGTGGTGACCTTGAGTCCGCATTCGCGAGCAAGCCCGCTCCCACATTCGACCGCATTCCATGGAGGTACTCGGTCAAAATGTGGGAGCGGGCTTGCTCGCGAAGAGGCCAGTACAGGCACTATCAATCCGCCCGCTGCAACGACGTCCACAAATGCTGCGCCGCATACGCCCGGAGCGGGCGCCAAGCCTCAGCCCGCGCCAACAACTGCCGCGCCGAAACCGGCCCACCTTCCAACGCCGCCAGGGCATTGATCAACCCGATATCCCCCGACGCAAACGCATCCACCTCGCGCATCTGACGCATGGCGATGTACTGCGCGGTCCAGTCGCCAATGCCGGGCAACGCCACCAACCGCGCCACACCGGCCTTTAGGCTGGCCTGGGGTTCGAACAATCGGGGATCATCCAGCAACGCCTGGGCCACACCCGACAAGGTCCGCCCACGCGCCTTGGGCATGCCCAGCGTCGCCAGGTCCGCCGCTGCCAACACCTCGGCGGCGGGAAACACATGGGTGATACCGGCATGCGGCGTTGCCAACGGCTGACCGTATTGCGCCACCAACTTACCCGCCAGACGAATCGCGGCCACCACGGTGATTTGCTGGCCGAGCACCGCGCGAATCGCCAGTTCCAGGCCATCCCAGGTGCCCGGCACACGCAAGCCCGGACGCGCTGCGACCAGTTGCGCCATCAATGGGTCCGTCGCCAGTTGCGGGTTGATCAACTGGGGCTGGGCATCCAGATCGAACATCGTGCGCAGGCGCCGTTCGATCTCAGGCAATGCCGCCGGGTCTGGAAAACCCACCTCCACGTCTAGCGAATCGCCATCCCCCATTGCCACGCTGATCCAGCCGTGCTGCCCGCGGAGGCTGATACTGCGCCGGTACACCCCCGCCTCGACCGTCTCCATCCCGCCGATCGCCCGCGCCGACAGAAACCCCACCATTGCCGCCCAGTCGTAGGGCGGCTGATACGCCAGTCTCACAGCGACAACACCCCGCTGTACAACCCATACGCCGCCAGCCCCGCGCCGGCGATCACGCAGCTGAAAATGCCTTTTTCCATGTGGGTAAACAAGGGCTGGTCCTGCTCGCGCTTGGCCAAGGCAAACAGGATCACGCCAGGTGCATACAGCAGCGCCGACAGCAGCAGGTACTTCAAGCCGCCAGCGTAGAGCAGCCACACCGCATAGCCGAGGGCAATCAGGCCCACCAGCAAGTCCTTCATGCGCTGGCCGTGGGCGCCCTGGTAGGTTTCGCCGCGCCCGCTCAACAACACCGCATAGGCCGCCGACCACAGGTACGGCACCAGGATCATCGAGGAGGCGAGGTAGATCAGGGTGGTGTAGGTGCTGTGGGAAAACAGAGTGATCACCAGGAAGACCTGGATCATTACATTGGTCAGCCATAACGCGTTAACCGGCACCTGGTTGGCGTTTTCCTTTTTCAAAAACGCCGGCATGGTCTTGTCCTGGGCCGTGGCGTAGAGGATTTCCGCGCAGAGCAACGCCCAGGACAGCAAGGCGCCGAGCAGCGAGACCGCCAGGCCGATGCTGATCGCCATCGCGCCCCAGGGGCCGACGATGTGTTCAAGCACACCTGCCAGGGACGGGTTCTGCAAGTGCGCGAGTTCCGGCTGGCTCATGATCCCCAGGGACAACACATTCACCAGCACCAGCAGTGCCAGCACGCCCAGAAAACCGATGACCGTGGCGCGGCCCACGTCCGAGCGTTTCTCGGCGCGCGCCGAGTACACGCTGGCGCCCTCGATGCCGATAAACACAAACACGGTGACGAGCATCATGTTGCGCACCTGGTCCACCACGCTGCCGATAGTCGGGTTGCCCGCGCCCCAGATATCACGGGTGAAGATTTCGGCCTTGAATGCCACGCTGGCAATTACGATAAACATCAGCAGCGGCACGATCTTGGCCACGGTGGTGATCTGATTGATAAACGCGGCCTCCTTGATCCCACGCAACACCAGAAAATGCACGGCCCACAGCAGCAAGGACGCGCAGCCGATGGCCACCGGCGTGTTGCCCTGACCGAATATCGGAAAAAAATAACCGAGGGTGCTGAACAGCAACACGAAGTAACCCACATTGCCCATCCAGGCGCTGATCCAGTAACCCCAGGCCGACGAGAAGCCCATGTAGTCGCCGAAGCCTGCCTTGGCATAGGCGTACACGCCCGAGTCCAATTCAGGCTTGCGGTTGGCCAGGGTCTGGAACACGAAGGCCAGGGTCAACATACCCACGGCGGTGATCGCCCAGCCGATCAGCACGGCGCCCACCTCGGCGCGTGCGGCCATATTCTGCGGTAACGAGAAAATCCCCCCGCCGATCATCGACCCCACTACCAGGGCGATCAGGGCACTGAGCCGAAGTTTCTGGGCGGGTTGGGACATGAACACTCCTGAATGAATAAATCGTTTTAGCTGACAACTGTGCACTCAACTAATTAACCCAGCGAGTGTAGCGTTTATTAGAGACCGCAATAAAACACGGCGCTAATAACCCAAGGGCATGACAGTTTATAGGGTTGAGGCTTATTTAGAATTTAAATACGGCGACTACTTTGTCGTGTATTGGCTACTTATTGTCGCCTGTATGAAAAGTTTGCACATTCGGGAAAACGGACTAGCTTAAAACGTCCACACGTAGCACTAAATGATTAACCAATACCGCAGGGATCGCTCTGGAAAGCCCCTTTGCGCGGAAAACTATTGCCCACGGCTTTGCACCCTAAGTCATTAATTCACAATGGAATGTGCCAATGAAGTGATCTGAGTCAGCTGTTTGATTAGCGCACGGATTTATTCTGTGGTCTCTCTTCTCCTGCATTGGAGTTATGCGATGTCTGAATCTCCCGGAAAACTTCGACTGGGCGCACTGGTTGCACTTGTCGTCGGCTCAATGATTGGCGGCGGGATCTTCTCACTGCCGCAAAATATGGCCGCCAGTGCCGATGTCGGCGCCGTGCTGATTGGTTGGGTGATTACCGCCATTGGCATGTTGACCCTCGCGTTTGTGTTCCAGACCCTCGCCAACCGCAAGCCCGACCTCGACGGCGGCGTGTATGCCTACGCCAAGGCCGGCTTCGGCGACTACATGGGCTTCTCTTCAGCTTGGGGCTACTGGATCAGCGCCTGGCTGGGCAACGTGGGTTATTTCGTGTTGCTGTTCAGCACCCTCGGTTACTTTTTCCCGATCTTTGGCGAAGGCAATACCCCTGCTGCGGTGATCGGTGCGTCGGTGCTGCTGTGGGCCGTGCATTTCCTGGTGCTGCGCGGCATCAAGGAAGCGGCATTCATCAACCTGGTGACCACCGTCGCCAAAGTGGTGCCGCTGGTGCTGTTTGTGTTGATCGCCCTGTTCGCGTTCAAGCTGGACATCTTCACCGCTGACATCTGGGGCGTGAAAAATCCCGACCTGGGCAGCGTGATGAACCAGGTGCGCAACATGATGCTGGTCACCGTGTGGGTGTTCATCGGCATCGAAGGCGCGAGCATCTTCTCCTCCCGCGCAGAAAAACGCTCCGACGTCGGCAAGGCCACGGTAATCGGCTTTATCACCGTGCTGTTGTTCCTGATGCTGGTGAACGTGCTGTCCCTGGGCATCATGACCCAACCGGAACTGGCCAAGCTGCAAAACCCATCGATGGCCGCCGTGCTGGAACATGTGGTGGGCCACTGGGGTGCGGTGCTGATCAGCGTCGGCTTGATCATCTCGCTGCTGGGAGCGCTGCTGTCGTGGGTGCTGCTGTGTGCGGAGATCATGTTCGCCGCCGCCAAGGACCACACCATGCCGGAGTTCCTGCGCAAGGAGAACGCCAACCATGTGCCGGCCAATGCCCTGTGGCTGACCAACGCGATGGTGCAGATATTCCTGGTGATCACGCTGTTTTCCGCCAGCACCTACCTGTCGCTGATCTACCTCGCCACCTCGATGATCCTGGTGCCTTACCTGTGGTCGGCGGCTTACGCATTACTGCTGGCCGTGCGCGGCGAGACCTACGAAAACGCCCTGCGCGAGCGCAAGAAAGACCTGTTCATCGGCGCTATCGCGCTGATCTACGCGGTCTGGCTGCTCTACGCCGGCGGCGTCAAATACCTGCTGTTGTCCGCCCTGCTGTATGCCCCCGGCGTAATCCTGTTCGCCAAGGCCAAGCACGAGTTGGGCAAACCGATTTTCACCCACGTCGAGAAGCTGATTTTCGCCGCAGTGGTCATTGGCGCCCTGGTGGCGGCCTATGGGCTCTACGACGGCTTCCTGACCCTGTAACACCTGAATCTTTTGTTCACTGGAGGATCTGTAATGACCACGGAAAAAGTGAAGTACGGCGTACATTCCGAAGCCGGCAAACTGCGCAAAGTCATGGTGTGCTCCCCAGGCTTGGCCCACCAGCGGCTGACCCCCAACAACTGCGATGAACTGCTGTTCGATGACGTGCTGTGGGTGGCCCAGGCCAAGCGCGACCATTTCGACTTCGTCACCAAGATGCGCGAGCGGGACATTGATGTGCTGGAAATGCACAACCTGCTGACCGACATCGTTGCCATCCCCGAAGCGCTGGACTGGATCCTGGAGCGCAAGATCACCTCCAACACCGTGGGCCTGGGCCTGGTCGATGAAGTGAGCTCGTGGCTGCGCAGCCTGGAGCCGCGCAAAATCAGCGAATTCCTGATCGGTGGCGTGTCGGCCGATGACCTGCCGAGCAGCTTCGGTGGCAAGACCATCGAGATGTTCCGCGACTTCCTCGGCCACGCCAGTTTCATCCTGCCGCCGCTGCCCAACACCCAGTTCACCCGCGACACCACCTGCTGGATCTACGGCGGCGTGACGCTCAACCCGATGTACTGGCCGGCGCGACGCCAGGAAACCCTGCTGGCCTCGGCCATCTACAAATTCCACCCCGAGTTCACCAACGCCGACTTCCAGATCTGGTACGGCGACCCGGATCAGGAACACGGCGCTTCCACACTGGAAGGCGGCGACGTCATGCCAATCGGTAACGGTGTGGTGTTGATCGGCATGGGTGAGCGCTCGTCGCACCAGGCCATCGGCCAACTGGCGCGCAACCTGTTCAAGAATAAAGCCGTGGAACGCGTGATCGTTGCCGGCCTGCCTAAGTCACGCGCGGCGATGCACCTGGACACCGTATTCAGCTTCTGCGACCGCGACCTGGTCACCATCTTCCCCGAAGTGGTCAACCAAATCGTACCGTTCACCCTGCGTCCGGATGAGAGCAAGCCACACGGCATCGACATCCAGCGCGAGAAAACCAACTTCCTCGAAACCGTCGCCGCGGCCCTCAACCTCAAGGCGCTGCGTGTGGTCGAGACCGGCGGCAACAGCTTCGCCGCCGAGCGCGAGCAGTGGGACGACGGCAACAACGTGGTGGCGGTGGAGCCTGGCGTGGTGATCGGTTACGACCGCAACACCTACACCAACACCCTGCTACGCAAGGCCGGGGTGGAAGTCATCACCATCAGCGCCGGCGAACTCGGCCGGGGCCGTGGCGGCGGCCACTGCATGACCTGCCCGATCATCCGCGACCCTATCGACTATTAATTTCCAGGCCTTGGCCGTCGCCCATAAAGCGTCGGCCAGGGGGATAACCTAAACAGAAGGAGATCCATCATGGCTTTCAACATGCGCAACCGCAGCCTGCTGTCGCTGATGCACCACACCACCCGCGAGCTGCACTACCTGCTGGACCTGTCCCGCGACCTCAAGCGCGCCAAGTACACCGGCACCGAGCGTCCGCACCTGAAGGGCAAGAACATCGCACTGATCTTCGAAAAAACCTCGACTCGCACCCGCTGCGCGTTTGAAGTCGCGGCCCATGACCAGGGTGCCCACGTCACCTACATCGACCCGGTGTCGTCGCAGATCGGCCACAAGGAAAGCATGAAAGACACCGCCCGCGTATTGGGCCGGATGTTCGACGCCATCGAGTACCGTGGCTTCGAGCAGGAAATCGTCGAAGAGCTGGCCAAGTTCGCCGGCGTGCCGGTGTTCAACGGCCTCACCGCCGAATTCCACCCGACCCAAATGATCGCCGACACCCTGACCATGCGCGAGCACAGCGACAAACCGCTGCATGACATCAGCTACGCCTACCTGGGTGACGCGCGCTACAACATGGGCAACTCGCTGCTGATGATCGGCGCCAAGCTGGGCATGGACGTGCGCATCGGCGCGCCGAAAGCCCTGTGGCCGCACGAAGATTTCATCAAGCAATGCCAGGCATTTGCCGAAGAAAGCGGCGCGCGTATCACCATCACCGAAGACCCGAAGGAAGCGGTGAAAGGCGTGGACTTCATCCACACCGATATCTGGGTGTCCATGGGCGAGCCGGTGGAAGCGTGGGACGAGCGCATCGAGCAACTGCTGCCGTACCAAGTCAACGCCAAGATGATGAAAGCCTCGGGCAACCCGCGCGTGAAGTTCATGCACTGCCTGCCGGCGTTTCACAACAGCGAAACCAAGGTGGGCAAGGACATCGCCGCGCGTTATCCGAACCTGGCAAACGGCGTGGAAGTGACCGAGGACGTCTTCGAGTCGCCGGCCAACATCGCGTTTGAGCAGGCGGAGAACCGCATGCATACCATCAAGGCGATTCTGGTGTCGGCACTCGCAGATATCTAAACCTCTAGTTGGCAATGAGGACAAATGTGGGAGCCGAGCTTGCCCGCGATGCAGGCACCTCGGTCTTTCAAGAAGGCTGCAGTGATGCTATCGCAGGCAAGCCAGCTCCCACATTGACCGCGTTCCTTCATCAGAACTTTCAGAAGGACATTCTGTATGCGCATCGTCGTAGCCCTGGGCGGCAACGCCCTGCTCCGCCGTGGTGAACCCATGACGGCGGACAACCAACGCGCCAATATCCGTATCGCCACCGAACAGATCGCCAAGATCCATGCCGGCAACGAGCTGGTGATCGCTCACGGTAATGGTCCGCAAGTCGGCCTGCTGTCGTTGCAGGCGGCGGCCTACACCCAGGTGTCGCCGTACCCGCTGGACGTGCTCGGCGCCGAGACCGAAGGCATGATCGGCTACATCATCGAACAGGAACTGGGCAACCTGCTGGACTTCGAAGTGCCGTTCGCCACCCTGCTCACCCAAGTCGAAGTGGACGCCAAGGACCCGGCCTTCCAGAACCCGACCAAGCCCATCGGCCCGGTGTACTCCAAAGCCGAAGCGGAAAAACTCGCCGCCGAAAAAGGCTGGGCGATTGCCCCGGATGGCGACAAGTACCGCCGCGTGGTCGCCAGCCCACGGCCCAAACGCATCTTTGAAATTCGCCCGATCACGTGGCTGCTGGACAAAGGCAGTATCGTGATTTGTGCCGGCGGCGGCGGCATTCCGACGATGTACGGCGAGGACGGCAAGCTGCGCGGCATTGAAGCGGTGATCGACAAAGACCTGTGTTCGTCGCTGCTGGCATCACAATTGAAAGCCGATTTGCTGGTGATCGCCACCGACGTCAACGCGGCGTTTATCGACTACGGTAAACCCACCCAGAAAGCCATCGGCCAGGCCCACCCCGACGACATCGAAAGACTCGGCTTCGCCGCCGGTTCCATGGGTCCCAAGGTCCAGGCCGCCTGCGAGTTCGCCCGCCAGACTGGCAAAACCGCCGTCATCGGTTCACTCTCGGACATCGAAGCCATCGTCCAGGGCAGCGCCGGCACACGCATCAGCACGGCAACACCTGGCATCACCTATCTGTGAAGTAGAGGAGATACGCCTATGGCCACCTTTGAACCGGGTCACCTGCACGTTGAACGTCACGCGCTGAACAAGGATGACTACAGCTACAACCTGTGCATCGACTACGAAGTCAGCCAGGATCCCAAGGAAGGCAAGGGGATGCTGTTCAAGCTGCATGGCTCGGTGCAGGGCAAGGACCTGAAGGAGGAGTTTTTCCTGCCCAAGGACCAGGCGTTCGACTTTGCCCGGCATGCGATGAACATTGCGCAGAAATACGGCATGCCGAAAATTGCCGTGTTGAACGGCTCGATGCACAAGCAGTACGACTTGATGTTCGAGGATGTGCGGCATCAGTTGGATGTGAAGGCAGGCGATCCGGTCAAGCCCGAACACCTCGAATAACCCGATTTCCCAGGCACCAACAATCAAATGTGGGAGCGGGCTTGCTCGCGAATGCAGTGTGTCAGTCAGCAATTTTTCCACTGACCCACCGTATTCGCGAGCAAGCCCGCTCCCACATTTTTGATCTCCATCACCTGTCAGGCATACTGGCCACCCTCAGTACGCCAGAACCAACAACCGTCCCATGCGTATCCACGTCAGCTTCATCGACCGCGTCGGCATTACCCAGGAAGTCCTGGCCCTGCTCGGTGGGCGCAATCTCAACCTGGATGCGGTGGAGATGGTGCCGCCCAATGTCTACATCGACGCCCCGACCCTGAGCGCCGACGTATTGGAAGAACTGCGCGGTGCGTTGTTCAGCGTGCACGGCGTGCAAGCGGTCACGGTGGTGGACATCCTCCCCGGCCAACGCCGCCATCTGCAACTCGACGCCCTGCTGGCCGCCATGACCGACCCGGTACTGGCGCTGGACAGTGCGGGCAAGATCCTGCTGGCCAACCCGGCGCTGATCACGCTGTACGGTCGTGAACCGGCCGGGGAAAGCATCAGCGAGCTGTTCAATGACCCGGCGCTGCTGGACACCCTGCTGGAACACGGCTTTCGCTTGCCGCTGCGCGAGATCAGCGTCAACGGCCAGACCCTGCTGCTGGACGCCACGCCGATCACCGACGCCGGCGCCCTGCTCACCCTTTACCAACCCAACCGCATCGGCGAACAACTGTCGGCGCTGCACCATGATCATGCCGAAGGCTTTGACGCGCTGCTGGGCGAGTCCCCGGTGATCCGCACCCTCAAGGCCCGTGCGCAACGTGTGGCGGCGTTGGATGCCCCTTTGCTGATCCAGGGCGAAACCGGCACCGGCAAGGAACTGGTCGCCCGTGCCTGCCACGCCATCAGTGCGCGCCACAGTGCGCCGTTCCTGGCCTTGAACTGCGCGGCGCTGCCGGAGAACCTCGCCGAGAGCGAGCTGTTCGGCTACGCACCGGGCGCCTTTACCGGCGCGCAACGCGGTGGCAAGCCGGGGCTGATGGAGCTGGCCAACCAGGGCACGGTGTTCCTCGATGAAATCGGCGAGATGTCGCCGTACCTGCAGGCCAAGCTGCTGCGTTTTCTCAATGACGGCAGCTTCCGGCGCGTCGGCGGCGACCGTGAAGTGAAGGTCAATGTGCGCATTCTCAGCGCCACCCACCGCGACCTGGAAAAAATGGTCAGCGAGGGCACCTTCCGCGAGGACCTGTTCTACCGCCTCAACGTGCTGAATGTCGAAGTGCCGCCGCTGCGCGAACGCGGCCAGGACATCCTCTTACTGGCGCGTTACTTCATGCAGCAGGCCTGCGCCCAGATCCAGCGCCCGGTGTGCCGCCTGGCACCCGGCACTTACCCTGCGCTGCTGGGCAACCGCTGGCCGGGCAACGTGCGTCAACTGCAGAACGTGATCTTCCGTGCCGCCGCCATTTGCGAAAGCAGCCTGGTGGACATCGGCGACCTGGACATTGCCGGCACCTCGATGGCGCGCCAGGGCGACGGCGAAGTCGACAGCCTGGAACAGGCCATGGAAGATTTCGAACGCAGCCTGCTGGAAAAGCTCTACGCCCACTACCCCTCCACGCGCCAACTGGCTAGCCGCTTGCAGACCTCGCACACGGCCATCGCCCATCGCCTGCGCAAATACGGCATTCCAAATAAGCCCTGAAGCCGAGCACCGATCAAAATATGGGAGCTGGCTTGCCTGCGATAGCGGTGCGCCAGGCACACCGCTATCGCGGGCAAGCCAGCTCCCACAGAAATTGCAATCCGAGCGTTAAATTTGGTCCAGGAACGACATCCAGTGTACTGAAAGCGCTACAGTGGAACGATATCGCTACAACCCTGTTTTTTGCGCGCCATGCAAGGCTTTGATCCACATAGGCTTTTTTTCAGGCGCCCGAGTGTAGCGAAATCGCTACAGCGAACCGGCATATCGTCATAACCGATTTATTTAACTTGTTGATTTATAACGACTTAACAACCTTGGCCGCGATATTGCTAAGCAACTCCCCATTATTCCAATCCCGTCCACCAGACGAATCTGGCCCCGAGGAGTTTCCATGAGCGAGTTGCGTTTCACTGAAGATCACGAATGGCTGCGCGCCGAAGCCGATGGCAGCGTCACCGTGGGTATCACCGCTTTCGCGCAGAACGCGCTGGGTGATGTGGTTTTCGTGCAACTGCCGGAGTTGCAGGCCTACGACAAGGGCGCTGAAGCGTCCACCGTGGAATCGGTCAAGGCCGCCAGCGGCGTGTACATGCCCTTGGACGGTGAAGTGCTCGAAGTGAACGACAAACTCGACGGCAGCCCGGAACTGGTCAACGAAGACCCGATGGGCGAAGGTTGGTTCTTCCGCTTTAAACCCGCTGATGCCAGTGCAGTGGCTAAGCTGTTGGATCAGGATGCGTACGACCGCCTGATCAAAGCCAACGCTGAAGCTTGAGGAGCGCGCCATGACCGTTAATCTGACTACCGCCAACGAATTCATCGCCCGCCACATCGGCCCGCGCCAGGAAGACGAGCAGCACATGCTCGCCAGCCTGGGCTTCGACTCCCTGGAGGCCTTGAGCGCCAGCGTGATCCCGGAAAGCATCAAGGGCACCAGCGTGCTCGGCCTGGAAGACGGCCTGAGCGAGGCCGAGGCCCTGGCCAAGATCAAGGCCATCGCCGGCAAAAACCAACTGTTCAAGACCTACATCGGCCAGGGCTACTACAACTGCCACACGCCGTCGCCGATCCTGCGCAACTTGCTGGAAAACCCGGCCTGGTACACCGCCTACACCCCGTACCAGCCAGAAATCTCCCAAGGCCGCCTCGAAGCGCTGCTGAACTTCCAGACCCTGATCAGCGACCTCACCGGCCTGCCGATCGCCAACGCCTCCCTGCTGGACGAAGCCACCGCCGCCGCCGAAGCCATGACCTTCTGCAAGCGCCTGAGCAAGAACAAGGGCAGCAACGCCTTCTTCGCTTCGGTGCACAGCCACCCGCAGACCCTCGATGTATTGCGTACCCGTGCCGAGCCCTTGGGCATCGACGTGGTGGTGGGCGATGAACGTGAACTGACCGACGTCAGCACGTTCTTCGGCGCCCTGCTGCAATACCCGGCCAGCAACGGTGATGTATTCGACTACCGCGAGCTGGCCGAGCGTTTCCACGCCGCCAACGCCCTGGTAGCCGTGGCTGCCGACCTGCTGGCGCTGACCCTGCTGACCCCGCCAGGTGAATTCGGCGCCGACGTGGCCATCGGCAGCGCGCAACGCTTTGGCGTGCCGCTGGGCTTTGGTGGCCCGCACGCGGCGTATTTCTCCACCAAAGATGCGTTCAAGCGCGACATGCCGGGCCGTCTGGTCGGTGTTTCCGTCGACCGTTTCGGAAAGCCGGCCCTGCGCCTGGCCATGCAGACCCGCGAGCAACATATCCGCCGCGAGAAAGCCACCAGCAACATCTGCACCGCCCAGGTACTGCTGGCCAACATTGCCAGCATGTACGCCGTGTACCACGGTCCCAAAGGCCTGACCCAGATCGCCCAACGGGTACACCAGTTGACCGCGATCCTGGCCAAGGGCCTGACCACCCTGGGCTTGAAGGTCGAGCAGCAACACTTCTTCGACACGATTACCCTCAACACCGACGCCAACACCGCCGCCCTGCACGACAAGGCCCGCGCCCAGCGCATCAACCTGCGTGTGGTAGACGCCGAGCGTCTGGGTGTGTCGGTGGACGAAACCACCACCCAGGCCGACATTGAAACCCTGTGGGCGATCTTCGCCGACGGCAAGGCCCTGCCGGACTTCGCTGCCAACGTGGACAGCACCCTGCCGGCCGCGCTGCTGCGCCAGTCGCCAGTCCTCAGCCACCCGGTGTTCAACCGCTATCACTCCGAAACCGAGCTGATGCGCTACCTGCGCAAGCTGGCCGACAAGGACCTGGCGCTGGACCGCACCATGATCCCGCTGGGCTCGTGCACCATGAAGCTCAACGCCGCCAGCGAAATGATCCCCGTGACCTGGGCCGAATTCGGCGCCCTGCACCCGTTCGCCCCGGCCGAGCAAAGCGCCGGCTACCTGCAACTGACCTCGGACCTGGAAGCCATGCTCTGCGCCGCCACCGGTTACGACGCGATCTCGCTGCAACCGAACGCCGGTTCCCAAGGTGAATACGCTGGTTTGCTGGCCATCCGCGCCTATCACCAGAGCCGTGGCGATGAGCGCCGCGACATCTGCCTGATCCCCTCGTCGGCCCACGGCACCAACCCGGCCACCGCCAACATGGCGGGCATGCGCGTCGTCGTGACTGCCTGTGACGCCCGTGGCAACGTGGACATTGAAGACCTGCGCGCCAAGGCCATCGAGCACCGCGACCACCTCGCGGCATTGATGATCACCTACCCGTCCACCCACGGTGTGTTCGAGGAAGGCATCCGCGAAATCTGCGGCATCATCCACGACAACGGCGGCCAGGTGTACATCGACGGCGCCAACATGAACGCGATGGTCGGCCTGTGCGCACCGGGCAAGTTCGGCGGCGACGTGTCCCACCTGAACCTGCACAAGACCTTCTGCATCCCTCACGGCGGTGGCGGCCCGGGCGTTGGCCCGATTGGCGTCAAGTCGCACCTCGCGCCGTTCCTGCCTGGCCACGCCGCCATGGAACGCAAGGAAGGCGCGGTATGTGCAGCCCCGTTCGGCAGCGCGAGCATTCTGCCGATCACCTGGATGTACATCAGCATGATGGGCGGCGCAGGCCTCAAGCGCGCTTCACAACTGGCGATCCTGAATGCCAACTACATTTCCCGTCGCCTGGAAGAACACTACCCAGTGCTCTACACCGGCAGCAACGGCTTGGTGGCGCACGAATGCATCCTCGACCTGCGCCCACTGAAGGACAGCAGCGGCATCAGCGTGGATGACGTGGCCAAGCGCCTGATCGACTTCGGCTTCCACGCGCCGACCATGTCGTTCCCGGTGGCCGGCACCTTGATGATTGAGCCGACCGAAAGCGAATCCCGGGAAGAACTGGATCGTTTCTGTGACGCCATGATCGCCATCCGTGAAGAAATCCGCGCGGTGGAAAACGGCACCCTGGACAAGGACGACAACCCGCTCAAAAACGCGCCGCACACCGCCGCTGAAGTCGTCGGTGAGTGGTCGCACCCGTACAGCCGTGAACAGGCGGTATACCCGGTTGCTTCGCTGATCGAAGGCAAGTACTGGCCGCCGGTTGGCCGGGTCGACAACGTGTTTGGCGATCGCAACCTCGTGTGCGCATGCCCGTCGATCGAGAGTTACGCCTGATCTGACTGGGTGAATACGGTCAAAAATGTGGGAGCGGGCTTGCTCGCGAATGCGGTGGTTCAGTCACCAGATGCATCAACTGACACTCCGCATTCGCGAGCAAGCCCGCTCCCACAATTGGACCGAGTGCACTCGATAAATAATAAGAAACCGGAGAACAACTCATGTCTTTAAGCGTGTTCGACCTGTTCAAGATTGGCATCGGCCCCTCCAGTTCCCACACCGTCGGCCCGATGCGCGCCGCCGCCCGATTCGTCGAGGGCCTCAAGCGCGACAACCTGCTGGGCACCACCACCAGCATCAAGGTGGAACTCTATGGCTCGCTCGGCGCCACCGGCAAAGGCCACGGCAGCGACAAGGCCGTGCTGCTTGGGCTGGAAGGCGAACACCCGGACACCGTGAATACCGAAACCGTGGCAACGCGCCTGGCGCAGATGCGCAAGGACGGCCGCCTGAATCTGCTCGGCGAACACAGCATCGCGTTCAACGAGAAAGAACACCTGGCGATGATTCGCAAACCCCTCGCCTATCATCCCAACGGCATGATTTTCCGTGCCTTCGACGCCGCCAATATCCAGATCCGCAGCCGCGAGTACTACTCGGTGGGCGGCGGTTTTGTGGTGGATGAAGACGCCGCCGGCGCCGACCGGATTGTCGAAGACGCCACGCCATTGACCTTCCCCTTCAAGCACGCCAAGGACCTGCTGGGCCATTGCACCACCTATGGGTTGTCCATCAGCCAAGTGATGCTGACCAATGAAAGTGCCTGGCGCCCGGAAGCGGAAACCCGTGCCGGCCTGCTGAAGATCTGGCAGGTGATGCAGGACTGCGTGGACGCAGGCTGTCGCAACGAAGGGATCCTGCCTGGCGGCTTGAAGGTCAAGCGTCGTGCCGCGGCCTTGCATCGCCAGTTGTGCAAGCACCCGGAATCGGCGCTGCGCGATCCGCTGTCGGTGCTGGATTGGGTCAACCTCTACGCCCTGGCGGTCAACGAGGAAAACGCCAACGGCGGGCGCGTGGTCACGGCGCCGACCAACGGGGCCGCCGGGATCGTGCCGGCGGTGCTGCATTACTACATGCGCTTTATCCCAGGCGCGAATGAAGACGGCGTGGTGCGCTTCCTGCTCACCGCCGCCGCCATCGGCATTTTGTACAAGGAAAACGCGTCGATCTCCGGTGCCGAAGTCGGCTGCCAGGGTGAAGTCGGCGTGGCCTGCTCCATGGCCGCCGGCGCGCTGTGCGAAGTCTTGGGCGGCAGCGTTTCCCAGGTGGAAAACGCCGCCGAAATCGGCATGGAACACAACCTCGGCCTCACCTGCGACCCGATTGGCGGCCTGGTGCAGGTGCCCTGCATCGAGCGCAATGCGATGGGCTCGGTCAAGGCGATCAATGCGGTGCGCATGGCGCTGCGTGGCGACGGGCAACACTTCGTCTCGCTGGACAAGGTCATCCGCACCATGCGCCAGACCGGCGCCGACATGAAAAGCAAATACAAGGAAACCGCCCGTGGCGGTTTGGCGGTCAACATTATCGAGTGCTGACGCCCAAAGGCGCGCCGGCACGTTTTTCAGGAGCTGAATATGTCCACCGAAACCCTGTTGAAAACCCCTCTGCATGCCCTGCACATCGAATTGGGCGCGCGCATGGTGCCCTTCGCCGGCTACGACATGCCGGTGCAATACCCACTGGGCGTGATGAAAGAACACCTGCATACCCGTGATCAGGCCGGGCTGTTCGACGTTTCCCACATGGGCCAGATCCGCCTGACGGGCGCGAACGCCGCCAAGGCCCTGGAGACCTTGGTACCGGTCGACATCATCGACCTGCCGGTCGGCATGCAGCGCTATGCGATGTTCACCAATGACCAGGGCGGCATTCTCGACGACCTGATGGTGGCGAACCTGGGCAACGACGAGCTGTTCCTGGTGGTCAACGCCGCTTGCAAGGACCAGGACCTGGCGCACCTGCGTCAGCATATCGGCGACCAATGCACCATCGAACCGTTGTTCGAAGAGCGCGCCCTGCTGGCCCTGCAGGGTCCGGCGGCGGTCAAGGTGCTGGCGCGACTGGCGCCGGAAGTCACCAAGATGACCTTTATGCAGTTCGCTTCCCTGCGCTTGCTGGGCGTGGACTGCTACGTCAGCCGTTCGGGCTACACCGGTGAGGACGGCTTTGAAATCTCCGTGCCCGCCGCCAACGCCGAAAGCCTGGCCCGCAGCCTGCTGGCCGAGACCGAAGTGCAGGCCATCGGCTTGGGCGCCCGCGATTCGCTGCGCCTGGAAGCCGGCCTGTGCCTGTACGGCCACGACATGAACACCGACACCACACCGATCGAAGCCAGCCTGCTGTGGGCAATCTCCAAGACCCGCCGTGCCGAGGGTGCGCGCGCTGGCGGCTTCCCAGGTGCAGACAAGATCTTCACCCAGCAGCAAGCCGGTGTGAGCCGCAAACGCGTAGGCCTGTTGCCACAGGAGCGCACGCCGGTGCGTGAAGGCGCAGAGATCGTCGACGCAGACGGCACCGTGATCGGCAGTGTGTGCAGCGGTGGTTTCGGCCCGACATTGGGTGGCCCGCTAGCAATGGGTTACCTGGACAGTGCATTTATCGCACTGGACACTGAAGTGTCTGCGCTGGTGCGTGGGAAAAAGGTGCCACTTCGTGTAAGTAAAATGCCATTTGTACCGCAACGTTACTTCCGCGGCTGATTGGATGTTTCTATAAGTAACGCGGTTGCGTTAACGTGCACTAATCTGTAACGCAACCGCCATAAAACAGTGCACTGCCGATAGTCTTTCTTATAAGGTTCAACCTATAACAAGTGATCAACTCTATCGAATAAGTCGGGATCCACAACAGTCACCCAAGTGTCATATGCCCCAGCAAACGCTGGGCTTTTGGCAGGGCTTGTTTTTTCTCTATTAGTTGGCGTAGAGTTTATCCACTGTGTTTGCATGGGTCGCTTGGAACCTGGACCTGGGCAGTAGCTGAAGTAGTTGCGCTACAACCCGTTCGACGTCTCTTACTTTCCTGCAACCCAGCCCAGTACTCTTTCATGCGAAAGGGGCTGTCATTAATTTTTAGCGTCAAAGGAAAGAAGAAAATGTCTGATCGTCAGAGCGGTACCGTCAAGTGGTTTAACGACGAAAAAGGGTTTGGTTTTATCACTCCAGAAAGCGGTCCGGATCTGTTCGTGCATTTCCGCGCTATTCAGGGCAACGGCTTCAAGAGCCTGAAAGAAGGCCAAAAGGTCACTTTCAAAGCCGTGCAAGGCCAGAAAGGCATGCAGGCTGACGAAGTACAAGCAGAAGGCTGATCCTTGCTGCGACAAAAAGCCCCTGATGGTGACATCAGGGGCTTTTTTATATGCGTATGCTCGTAAAATGGCTTTTTTAATCAGAGAGCCCTGCCATGTCAAAACCCCTGCTGAGCCCCCAAGGCGAGTTCCCCGCCGTTGGCCTGGGCCGTCGCCTGGCAGCGATGTTCTATGACTTCCTGTTGTGCACTGCCCTGCTGATCGTCACGGCGTTTATCTACAAGCTGATCTGGATCGCGTTTGTCGGCGAGGCGAAGATGCGCACCCTCACCGAATCCGGAGCGCTGGATGGCGACCCGTTGTTGTCGACGATTCTATTGTTTGTGCTGTTCGGCTTCTTTGCCAAGTTCTGGACCCATTCCGGGCAGACCCTGGGCATGCAGGTGTGGGGCGTGCGCGTACAGAACGCTGACGGCTCGCGCATCAGCCTGTGGCAGGCGCTGTTGCGCTTTGTGGTGTCGATTGCGTCGTGGTTGTGCGTGGGGTTGGGGTTTATCTGGTCGCTGGTGGATAAGCGCAAACGCAGCTGGCATGACATCTATTCGGATACGCAGTTGGTGCGGATTCCGAAGCAGAAGAAATAACGCCCTGACGAGAGGAAATCAACATGTGGGAGGGGGCTTGCTCCCGATAGCAGGGTATCAGTTGCAGATGAGCTGACTGACACTCCGTTATCGGGAGCAAGCCCCCTCCCACATTTTTTACTGAGCCCGCCTTGAGTCAGGCGTTACCGGCGAGCTTGAGGCGAGCAGCCTGGGTGAAATCCAGCATGCGCTTGAGCGGGCGCACCGCGTGGGGGATCACGGAAGGCTCGACGAAGATTTCGTTGCTGCCCTCACGCAGGCACTGCAGCGTGCGCTCCAGGGTGTTCATCGCCATCCACGGGCAATGTGCGCAACTGCGGCACGCGGCGCCGTTGCCGGCAGTAGGCGCCTCGACGAAGACCTTGTCCGGGCACAGCTGCTGCATCTTGTAGAAGATGCCACGGTCGGTGGCGACGATGAAGGTCTTGTTCGGCAGGCGCTGGGCAGCGGCAATCAGCTGGCTGGTCGAACCCACGGCGTCCGCCAGTTCGATGACCGCCGTCGGCGACTCAGGGTGCACCAGGATGGCCGCATCCGGGTACAGCGCCTTCATGTCTTCCAACTGCTTGGACTTGAACTCTTCGTGGACGATGCAGGCACCATCCCACAGCAGCATATCGGCACCGGTCTGGCGCTGGATGTAGGTGCCCAAGTGCTTGTCCGGGCCCCAGATGATCGTCTCACCGTTGTCCATCAGGCTTTCGACGATTTCCAGCGCGCAGCTGGAGGTGACCACCCAATCCGCCCGTGCCTTGACCGCCGCGGACGTGTTGGCGTAGACCACCACGGTGCGCTCGGGATGCTGGTCGCAGAACGCCGAAAACTCATCGACCGGGCAACCCAGGTCCAGGGAGCACGTGGCTTCCAGGGTCGGCATGAGGATGCGTTTTTCGGGGGTGAGGATCTTGGCGGTCTCGCCCATGAAACGCACGCCAGCGACCAGCACGGTCTTGGCTGGGTGGGCGGCGCCGAAGCGGGCCATTTCCAGGGAATCGGAGACACAGCCACCGGTTTCTTCGGCCAGGGCCTGGATTACCGGGTCACAATAGAAGTGGGCAACCAGCACCGCGTCCTGAGCCTTGAGCTCGGCGGCGATGGCGGTACGCAGGCTCGCCTCTTCGTCAGCACTGAGAGCCTTGGGCTGCTTGGCGTCGAGGTGGGCTTGTACCAGAAGGCGTTCGGAAATTTGCGTCATGTTCGCAAGACCTGCAGGCGCAGTTGCGCGAAAGTCGAGTGTACCACCGGCTCTGGAGCCCTTCGGGCGCCGCCGGACGAAGTGATTGTGTTCATCAAGCACGGTTAGGGATGAAGCTGCGCAAGGCTACAGAATATCCAAGGGTTTCAAAAGCCAAATCTGGAATTCGCCGGCGTATCTGTCGGGCAAAAAAAAGGGAAACGCCAGGGTTGGAGTCTCCCTTTTTTACCACAGGCTCTTTGCTGTTTCGCAGAGATCAGAAGCGGTAAGTCACCGACCCACCAAAGCCATTGGCGCTGTTTTCATATTTGGCATCATAGGTCAGGCCAACCTGGGAAAGGTTCTGCCGCACCTTGATCGGTTCTTCCTTGAGGTAGGAATACGCCACGTCGAAGGTCAGGTTGTCGACGGGCGTCCAGCCGGCGCCCAGGCTGAACACCGTGCGGTCACCCGTAGGAATCCGCACGGAGCGGTCGGTGTTGTTGGTCGGCGTCTGGTCCACCGAGAAACCGGTGCGCAGCACCAGCTCTTTGTTGACCCGGTACGCCGCGCCGATGGCGTGGGACCATGTGTCATGCCAGTGCTGTTGCTCGGTGATCGAGCCCAAGCCGCCGAATTGAGCGGTGAGGTCGGAGACACCGTCGTTGTTGATGGTGATCTTCTTCAACTGGCTCCAACGCGTATAGGTGCTGCCAAGGTAGAGGGTCCAATCGTCATTCAATTGATGGGTGACCGAGAAATCCACGGACGAAGGCGTGGTCACGTCCAGGCTGGCGTCATACTTCTGCGGCCCGCCGTCGAATGCATCGGAAATCAAGCCGGACGCATGGGTCTTGCCGCTGAGGTGGTACACCACCTGCGAGTGGTAGGTCACGCCAATGCGCGTGCTGTCGAGGGGTTGCACGAGAATACCGGCGTTGAACCCGGTGGCGTTGTCATCACCTTTGACTTTCACGCTTTCGCCAGCGCCGCCACCCAGTGGCACATTGGAATCCAGCTCGCCGCTGATGCGGTTAAAGGTCGGGCCAAAGCCTACCGAAATCTTGTCGTTGAACGCGTAGCTGACGGTGGGCTGCACGGTGATGACCGACACCTTGCTCTTGTTGCCAAAGCCATTGCCCTGGAAGCTGTGCTCATAGTCGGTCACCAAGCCGAACGGCGCGTAGATGCCCAGGCCGAACGCCCAGTGCTCATCGATGGGCGTGACCAGGTAGCCCATCGGCACGGCAATGCCGGGCACCATGTCGCCCTTGTTAGTGCCTGGGTTGTTGGCACCGAACTGCGAGGAACTGGCGTCCTTGATGTTGGTTTTGGCGTCGAGGTAAGTCGCGCCGAGGCTGACTTCATTCTGCTTCAGGCGCGACATGCCGGCGGGGTTGCCGAACACTGTACTGGCGTCTTCGGCCGAGGAGGAGCGACCCGCATAGCCCGTGCCCATTGAACTGATGCTTTGTTCATTGAGCGCGAAACCACCGGCAAGCAGTTGGGTTGAGGCAAGGGAAACGGCGAGCGCCAAGGCGCCTTTAAGAGTTTTGTTATTCATTATTAGGACTCGAATTGTGGGGCAGCGACGAGGAAGCTACCAACGTTCGAGCGGGGGGTTTATGAAGAGTTTTTCATGTGTGGGATTGTCGGACAATTCTATGTATTTCAAAGACTTTGGTTGTTTTTTCGTTTCCCGTAATGACCTTTAAACCCGATTGTGACCCATTGGTTTTGGCGCACGCTGCACCCTGGCACAGATACAAGAAAGCCCCAGGCTTTTCATTCACCTGGGGCTCGATGTGTTTTCAGGCAGGCAAAAAAAAACCCGGAAATCCTCACTTGCGTGGGCCTTCCGGATTTTCTAAACCGCCAAAAATGGTGGGTCGTGTGGGATTCGAACCTACGACCAATTGGTTAAAAGCCAACTGCTCTACCAACTGAGCTAACGACCCGCTGTGTGGTGGCGCGTATAATACTGATTTCTAAGGATTATTCAACACCTTATTTGAAATAAATCAGAAATAAAGCGTTGGGTCAGTAATTCCGGCGGCTTGGAAGCCTTCTGCACGCAGTCGGCAGCTGTCGCATTTCCCACAAGCACGGCCGTCATCGTCTGCCTGATAGCAGGAAACAGTCAGCGAATAATCGACGCCAAGTCCTACGCCCGCCTTGACGATGTCGGCCTTGCTGAGGTTTTGCAGCGGCGCCAGGATACGGAAGCCCTGCCCTTCTACACCGGCCTTGGTCGCCAGGTTGGCCATGCGCTCGAACGACTCGACGAACTCTGGGCGGCAGTCCGGGTAGCCGGAATAATCCACCGCGTTGACGCCGATAAAGATATCGCGAGCGTTGAGCACTTCTGCCCAGCCAAGGGCGAGGGACAGGAACACCGTGTTACGGGCTGGCACGTAAGTCACCGGGATGCCTTCGCCGGGGGTTTCTGGCACGTCGATGCTGCTGTCGGTCAGGGCGGAGCCGCCAATACCATTGAGGTTCAGGCCGATCACCTTGTGTTCGACCACCCCCATGTCACGGGCGACGCGGGCAGCGGCGTTCAGTTCGGCGCGATGACGCTGGCCGTAGTCGAAGCTCATGGTGTAGCAGCTATAGCCTTGCGCCTGCGCCATGGCAACCACCGTGGCGGAGTCGAGACCGCCAGACAGCAGGATTACCGCGCGTTTTTGATCCATGGTGTGTTCAGTCATATCAGCGTCCTGGCTCGTCGTTCCAAAGGTATTTATGCAGCTGCAATTGCAGGCGCACCGGTAGGTTGTCCGCGACCACCCAGTCGGCAAGGTCACGGGCATTCAGGTCATGATGGCTGGGTGAAAACAGCACTTCACCTGCGCGACGGTCCAACCCGTATTGAATCAACTTGGAATTCGCCCAGTCGTAGTCATCGCGCGAACAGATAACAAACTTGACCTGGTCATTGGCCGTCAGCAGCTCGATGTTCTCGTAGCGATTACGGTGCGCTTCCTTGGAGCCTGGGGTCTTGAGGTCGACCACACGGCTTACACGGGGATCGACCGCTGAGATGTCCAGGGCGCCACTGGTCTCCAGGGAAACCTCATAGCCGGCGTCACACAGTTGTTTAAGCAATGGGATGGCATTGGGCTGGGCGAGCGGCTCACCACCGGTCACGCAGACGTAGCGCGGCTTGTAGCCGGCAACCTGCTCCAGGATCTCATCAAGAGTGCGCACCGTGCCGCCACTGAAGGCGTAGGCGCTGTCACAGTATTGGCAACGCAAAGGGCAACCGGTCAGGCGCACAAATACTGTGGGCAGGCCAGCCGTCCGCGTTTCACCCTGCAACGAGTAAAAAACTTCGGTAATACGTAATGTGTCTTGCATAGTCGCCACGGGCGTAACAGCTAAACAGGCTGTCCGCCTCCGTCAGGCACTTTGAGGGACCCCGCCAACGCGTAGACCCCAAAAAGCGTGTTTCATAAAAGGGCGTGGATTCTAACGAAAAAACCCGCGCCAGGCGCGGGTTTCTTCTAAACGGGCTGCATTGCCTACAAGCGTTGCAGGTCCCGCTGGGCCAACTGGGCAGCGGAAGTCCCAGGATACTGGGCCACCACCTGCTGCAGAATGCCTTTGACCTTGTCGGTATGACCCAGGCGGCGTTCTACGTCAGCGAGTTTATACAGCGAATCCGGCACCTTGGCGTGCTTGGGGTACAGCTGGCTGACCTTGGCAAATGCCTGGCCCGCGCCCTGTAGATCACCCTTGGCCAGGTTGACTTCACCCAACCAGTATTGGGCGTTGCCCGCATACTGGCTGTTCGGGTATTTACGCAGGAATGCGGTAAATGCCTGGCTGGCCTTATCGAAATCCTTGGCTTTGATCAGGTCGAAGGCTGCATCGTAATACAGCTTCTCCTTCGCCGGATCACCCGGTTCGCTGCTCGCGGCAGGGGCTTGGCTGGCAGCCGCCCCTGCTGCTGCACCACCGGCAGCGCTTGGTGCGCCACCGGCAGAAGAATTATCAGGAGTTGCGGCAGGTTGAACGCCGGCTCCAATGCGTCGATCAAGATCCTGGTAACGTTCCAGGCCTTCTTGCTTCAGCTGGTTCACTTGGTTCTGCAGTACTTCAATGGTGCCTTGTTGCTGCGCCAGTTGATCCTGCATACGTTGCAGCTGGTTGAACAGTTCGCCCTGTGCCGAGGGAGCGGACGTAGCCGCTCCCCCCGCATAGGCGCCGTTCGTGCCATAACCCGCTGGCGGATAACTGCTCCCGCTATTGTTATAGCCAGAGTTGCTATCTTCCACAGGAACCGCAGCCCACACCGCAAGCGGTGCGAGGCTGAGAGCCAATACAGTTAGAGCACGACGGCACGTTCGCATGACGAATTACTTACGCAGTTCGACGCGACGGTTTTGAGCCCAGGACTGCTCGTCGTGGCCAGTAGCAACTGGACGCTCTTTACCGTAGGAAACCAGTTCCAGTTGGCCTGGAGCAACACCTTGCAGTACCAGGTAGCGCTGAACGGCTTTCGCACGACGCTCGCCCAGTGCCATGTTGTACTCACGAGTACCACGTTCGTCGGTGTTACCTTCCAGAACAACGCGAGCGCCGTTAGCTTTCAGGTCCTTCGCGTGAACGTCCAGAGCGCGCATGGCTTCTGGTTTCAGGTCCGAACTGTCGTATTCGAAGTAGAAAGTGGTGATAGCGCGCAGAGCAGCTTCTTCGCTCAGGGAGCCGTCAACCGCACCAGTGTTAGCGCCGTAACCAGCGTTTGGATCAACAGCTGCGCCTTCACCGGCATTGTCGCCGCCTTTAGACGAGCAACCAACGGCTACGGACAGAGCCAGAGCCAGAGCAGCAAACTTACCAAACTTCAGCATTTCCATCGTGAAACTCCTAATGAACCCCAGTGTGTTAAGTACTTCTTTTTGTAGCGCCGCGTCAGTTCAGGTAAGGGGACCAGGATGGTTCTCTGACTTCGCCTTGTGCGGTAGGAAGTGGGAGCCTTACGCGTCCATTTATGGACACGAGCATCAAGACTCCCCGGCCCTGCTGGCGGGTGGCGTAGATTACCATGGTGCCGTTGGGCGCAACAGTGGCTGACTCATCAAGGTTGGTATCTGTGAGGATTTTTACGGTTCCGCGCTGCAAATCCTGGGCCGCAACCCGGAAATTAGTGAAACCATCCTGACGGTGAATCATCACCAACGTCTTTTCATCGGCCGAAAGCTTAGGGTTGGCGTTGTAGTTACCGATAAAAGTAACACGCTCTGCCCCACCACCATTCACGTTCGCCTTGTAGACCTGTGGCTTGCCGCCGCGGTCAGAGGTGAAGTAGATGGTCGAACCGTCCTTGCCCCAGAACGGTTCGGTATTGATACCCGGGCCGCTGGTTGCGCGAGTGATCTGGCGCGAAGCCATGTTCATCACGTAGATGTCCGGGTTGCCATCCTTCGAGAGCACGAACGCCAGGCGCGAACCATCCGGCGACCAGGCCGGTGCGCCATTGAGGCCTTCGAAGTTGGTGATCTGCTCACGACGGCCAGTATCGATGTGCTGGACGAAGATACGCGGACGCTTCTGCTCGAAGGACACGTAGGCAATACGCTTGCCGTCCGGCGCGAAGCGCGGCGACAGGATTGGTTCACGGGATTGCAGCAAGGTCACAGCCCGTGCACCGTCGTAGTCCGAGCGCTGCAAAGTGTAACGAGTGTTGTCTACAGAGAAACGTTCAGCCGTTACGTAAAGCAGACGCGTCGAGAACGCACCCTTGATACCGGTGAGCTTTTCAAACGACTGGTCCGAGATGTAGTGGGCCATGTCGCGGATCTGCTCAGCAGTGCCCGAGACGCTGCCGGTCAAGACCTGCTGCTCGGTTGCCACGTTGAACAAGGTGTAGGTGATTTGCAGGCGACCGCCGGCCGGCGTGATGTTGCCGACCATCAGGTACTGCGCACCAACGGCTTTCCAGTCACGGAACACGACTTCGCTGGCCTGGTTTGGCTGGCTGATCATATTGCCTTTCGGAATCGGTGCGTAGTAACCGGAGTTGCGCAGGTCGTCGCTGACGATCTGGGCCATGTCGTCCGGCAGCACGCTGCCGCCCTGCCAACCGAACGGTACTACGGCGATCGGGGTGGCCCGATCGCTACCGCTGGTAACCAGGATGTTCTTTTCATCCGCCGCCGCTATCCCTGCCATACAGCAAATAACGACAAGCATTCCTCGAAGAAGGTTTCTCACAAGGCTAGATCCTCAGGTGTGAATGTCATCTTGAATGAACGATAGGGAGCGAAGTCGCTTGGTTTCATTCCCTGCATCTCGGTCAACCGGCCAATGTTCTTGACCGCGGCAACCGCCGAACTGTCGAACGAACCGTCACCACTGGACTTGGACACGCTGACCGAAGTCACCGTACCGTCCGGCAACATGCCGATCTGCAGCACTACTGTCATGCCTTTGCGCGCCGAAGGTGGACGTGTCCAGCCTTCTGCTGCCCGCGCTCGAATCAGGTCGTCGAAACTGCCCGCGACTTCATCACCACGCTCATCGGCCAAGGCTTGCTGACGCTGCGGCGTGTCGGAGAGCAAATCTGCCAAGGCCTGGGCCTTTTTCTCTTCGGCGGATTTGCGCGCTGCTTCCTGGGCCTTTTTCTTCTGGGCGTCGGCGGCAGCTTTCTTCTTCGCGTCGTCGGCGACTTTTTTCTTCGCCTCGTCTGCTTCAGCTTTTTTCTTGGCGTCTTCGGCGGCTTTTTTCTTCGCGTCTTCGACTATTTTCTTCTTGGCGTCTTCAGCAGCCTTTTTCTTGGCCTCTTCTTCAGCCGCTTTTTTGGCTTCTTCTTCAGACTTCTTCTTGGCTATATCAGCCAATTGTTTCTCTTCGGCCTTTTTCGCTTCGGCAGCTTTCTCGGCTTTCTTGGCTTCATCAGCCTTTTTCGCCTCGTCAGCCTTCTTGGCTTCGTCAGCCTTTTTCGATTCCTCGGCCTTTTGAGCCGCCTCTTCTTTCTTTTGTTCCGCAGCAGCCTTCACCGCTTCCTGCTCGACCTTCTTCTGTTCCATCTGCTCGACTTCAGTCTGGCGCGCGGCCGACTTCTGGGCCTCACCCGCAATCTTCTGATTGGTCTGGGTGGTGGCCTGACTTTTCGATTTCAGCTGATACAGGGTCGCCTGCACGATCGGCTTGGCTGGCGGCAGGTCCGGGGTCATGGCAAAGCTGACGAACAGCATGCCAAACACCAGGACGTGCAGGGCAATTGCCCAGACGCTAGGCCAGAAGTAGCTTTCCGAGGCGGACGGCTCTCGCTGTTGCTGCATCAGGGCGCCTCGGTAATCAAGCCAACGTTACCCACGCCGGCCTTCTGCAGCCCGCCCATGGCACCCATGACGGAGCCGTAGTCGACCGCCTTGTCACCGCGGATGAACACCTGGGTGTGCTTGCCGCCTTCGTTGCCGGAACGAATGATCTTGGTCACCGCGTCGGTCATCGCCGGCAAGGTCAGGGCCTTGTCCTGCTGCTTCTGAGTGTCGACTTCGCTGCCAAGGTTCCAGTAATAGGTCTTGTCGGACTTGATCGAAATGGTCAGCACCTGGGTGTTGTTGTCCTGGGGCAAGGCTTCGCTGGAAACCTTGGGCAGATCAACCTTCACACCCTGGTTGAGCATCGGCGCGGTCACCATGAAGATAACCAGCAGCACCAGCATCACGTCGATGTAAGGCACTACGTTCATCTCGGCGACCGGCTTGCGCTTGGTTCGAGCTCGAGTGATTAAAGCCATCGGGAGGTACCTGCTTATTCTTCGCTGGTGTGCACTTTACGGTGCAGGATCGCCTGGAATTCATCGGCGAAGGTGTAGTAACGGCCAATCAGGTTTTCGCCGCGGGCGGCAAAACGGTTGTAGGCAATTACTGCGGGGATAGCAGCGAACAGGCCAATCGCGGTGGCGATCAGGGCTTCGGCGATACCCGGGGCTACGGTGGCCAGGGTCGCTTGCTGCGCCTGGGCCAGGCCACGGAAGGAGTTCATGATCCCCCACACAGTACCGAACAGACCGATGTACGGGCTCACGGAACCAACGGTGGCGAGGAACGGCAAGCTTTGCTCAAGCTTTTCTTCTTCGCGGGAAATGGCCACGCGCATGGCACGGGCCACGCCTTCCATGACCGCTTCCGGGTCAACGCCTGGCTGCTGGCGCAGGCGGGAGAATTCCTTGAAGCCGGCGCGGAAGATCTGCTCGACGCCCGAATCCGGGTCCGGATTGCTGCCGGCCTGGCGGTACAGCTTGGACAGGTCGATACCCGACCAGAAGCGCTCTTCAAAGCTCTCCAAGGCACGTCGACCGGCACGCAGCAGGTTGCTGCGCTGAAAAATCATGACCCAAGAGGTAACCGATGCGGCTACCAGGGTCAGCATGACCAGTTGAACCACAACACTGGCATTGCTGACCAGGCTCCACATGGAGGAATGGTCGACGACGGTAGGTTCCACGCTAAATCTCCTGCTTTGATTGTTTACCCGCGCCGCTTACATCGGCAAAGGCCGCACGTAGAGCTTCGGGAATGGCCCGGGGTTTCAAACTATTGGTGCGCACACAGGCCACCAGGAACTGCCCCTCACAGAGCAGCGTTGCATCCGTTGCCCGCCTGACCTGCTGCTTGAAACGCAGGCTGACACGGTTCAATTCGATTACTTCAGCGCTTACCAACAATTCGTCGTCCAATCGCGCCGGCGCGTGATACCGCGCCTCGCTGGAATGCACGACGAATAACAGGTCCTCCCCTGCCAGCTGGGATTGGGCAAAGCCCAGCTCCCGTAGCCGCTCGGTTCGAGCCCGCTCCATGAACTTGAGGTAGTTGACGTAATACACGATGCCGCCGGCATCGGTGTCCTCGTAATAAACGCGACAGCGATGTGCGAACGACTGATCCCCGTTTTGCGCGCGCATACTCTAGTGCTTACTCCTCAGGTTGCCAATCCGGCTCGCAACTGTTTTTTCATACGCTGAAACATTTCCAGTGACTGAATGACGACACCAGCCACTAGGACAGCACAAACATCGAATAAATCGACTTGCGTGAAGCTTTTAATCGTCCACTGCATCGAGGAATTCGTCTACCACGGGCATCTCGCCCAATCGTGACGGAATGTTTAACCCGAAGTGCAGATAGGCGTGGCGCGTTACCACCCGCCCCCGTGGCGTGCGCATGATGTAGCCCTGCTGGATCAGGTACGGCTCCAGCACATCCTCAATGGTGTGGCGCTCCTCACTGATGGCCGCCGCCAGGCTATCGACACCCACAGGGCCACCGTCGAACTTTTCGATCATGGTCAAGAGTAGACGTCGATCCTGGTGATCGAAGCCGTGCTCGTCCACATCCAGCAGGTTCAAGGCCAGGTCGGCCACGGCCTTGGTGATATGCCCCTTGGCCCGCACTTCGGCAAAATCGCGCACACGGCGCAGCAAGCGGTTGGCAATCCGTGGCGTGCCACGGGCCCGACGGGCAATTTCAAAGGCGCCTTCCGGGTCCAGGGGCAAGCCGAGGATGCTTGCCGAACGGCTGACAATGGTCGCCAGGTCGGCCGTGCTATAGAACTCTAGACGTTGAACAATGCCGAAACGGTCTCGCAGCGGGTTGGTCAGCATGCCTGCACGGGTCGTGGCGCCGACCAGCGTGAATGGCGGCAGATCGAGCTTGATCGAGCGGGCCGCCGGGCCTTCGCCGATCATGATGTCGAGCTGGAAGTCTTCCATGGCCGGGTACAGCACTTCCTCGACGATCGGCGAGAGCCGGTGGATCTCGTCGATAAACAGCACGTCATGGGGCTCGAGGTTGGTCAGCAACGCCGCCAGATCCCCCGGACGCTCCAGCACCGGGCCGGAGGTGGACTTGATCGACACGCCCATTTCCTGGGCAATGATGTTGGCCAGGGTGGTCTTGCCCAGGCCCGGCGGGCCGAAGATCAGTGTGTGATCCAAAGACTCACTGCGCCCGCGCGCAGCCTGGATGAACAACTCCATCTGCTCGCGCACGGTGGGCTGGCCGATGTATTCGGCGAGGCTCAGGGGGCGGATGGCGCGGTCCTGGACCTCTTCACGGTCGCGTGGGCCGGTGGCTGCAATCAGACGATCAGCTTCAATCACTTAAATCATTCCCTTCAGGGCGCGGCGGATCATGTCTTCACTGCTCAGGTTCTTGTCCTTGATGGCCGATACGGCCTTGCTGGCTTCCTGCGGCTTGTAGCCCAGGGAAATCAGCGCGCTGACCGCATCGCTTTCGGCACTGGCGACCTGGCCGGCCGGCATGTCCGGCTGGTTCGGCACCAGGGCAAACATGCTCGGTACGACTTCCCAGGCCTTGAAGCGGTCCTTGAGCTCCACCAACAGGCGCTCGGCGGTCTTCTTGCCGACGCCCGGCACCTTGGTCAGCGCCGAGGTGTCCTGGGCCGAGACGGCACGCACCAGCTCATCCACTTCCAGGCTCGACATCAGGGCCAGGGCCAGTTTCGGGCCGACCCCATTGAGGCGGATCAGCTCGCGGAAGAAGTCGCGGTCGCGCTTGCCAATGAAACCATAGAGTAGTTGCGCGTCTTCGCGCACCACCAAATGTGTGTGCAGCGTTATCGGCTCACCGACCGACGGCAAGCGATACAGGGTGGTCATGGGCACTTCCAGCTCATACCCCAACCCATTTACATCCAGAATCAGGTGCGGCGGCTGTTTCTCAGCCAGGGTGCCGCGCAAGCGTCCAATCACGGTTCAGATCCTTAAAGCTTGGGGTCAGAGCACGGCCCGACCGGAAAACGATTGCGCTGATGCTATCAGAGACGCAGGCGCCCGCCACGACTGCGTGCCGTGCCCAGGCCATGAGGCAGCAAGCTTGAGCGAGTGTGCGCATGGCAAATGGCGATAGCCAGGGCGTCGGAGGCGTCGATCTGCGGTTTTGACGTGAGCTTGAGCATGTGCATGACCATCATCTGCACCTGCTCTTTGTTCGCCGCGCCGGTGCCGACCACGGCCTGTTTGACCTGGGTGGCGGTGTATTCGGCGATTTCCATGCCTTCCTCGGCGCCGGCAACGATGGCGGCGCCACGGGCCTGGCCGAGTTTGAGGGCTGAGTCGGCGTTCTTGGCCATGAACACTTTCTCGATGCCCATGGTGACCGGCCCGTAGGTCTGGATCACTTCACGCACGCCGCGATAGACGATCTGCAGGCGCTCGGCCAACTCGCCCGCACCGGTGCGGATGCAGCCCGACGCGACATAGACACAGCCGCGCGGGGTCTGTTGCACCACGCCAAAACCGGTGATGCGCGAACCGGGGTCGATACCTAGGATTAAAGTCATAACGCCTGCGGGTTGGGTAAACACATTTTTTGATACCGGGAGGTTCAATGTGGGAAGGGGGCTTGCCCCCGATGACAGTGTGTCAGTTATCTCTCAATCGACTGAACCACCGCTATCGGGGGCAAGCCCCCTCCCACATTTAAAACTACATCGCCCTTCAGCCTAGCTGTTCGGCTACAGACTCAGGGATGTCGGCGTTGGAATACACGTTCTGCACATCATCCAGGTCTTCGAGCATGTCCAGCATCTTCAACACTTTCTGCGCTCCGTCCAGGTCCAGTTCGGCACTGGTGGTCGGCAGCATCACGATTTCTGCGTCGGTGCCCTTGAAGCCGGCGGCTTCCAGCGCGTTGCGCACGGCGTAGAAACTGGCAAACGAAGTGAACACATCGATGGAGCCATCTTCGTTGGTCACCACGTCGTCGGCATCCGCCTCCATCGCCGCTTCCATCAGCGCGTCTTCATCAGTGCCCGGCGCGAAGGAGATCTGCCCCTTGCGCTCGAACAGGTAGGCCACCGAACCATCGGTACCCAGGTTGCCGCCGCACTTGCTGAACGCATGGCGCACGGCTGCCGCGGTGCGGTTGCGGTTGTCGGTCATGCACTCGACCATCACTGCAACGCCGCCGGGGCCGTAGCCTTCGTAGCTCAGCTCGACCATGTCGTCGGTATCGGCGGCGCCGGCACCACGGGCCACGGCGCGGTCGATGATGTCACGGCTCATGTTGGCGCCAAGGGCCTTGTCCAGCGCCAGGCGCAGGCGCGGGTTAGAGCCCGGGTCGCCACCGCCCTGGCGGGCTGCGACGGTCAGCTCGCGGATCCACTTGGTGAAAATCTTGCCTTTCTTGGCATCCTGACGCTCTTTGCGGTGCTTGATGTTCGCCCACTTGGAATGGCCAGCCATAACACAACTCCGAAATTCTGTAGAAACCTTGTCAATCCCGCTGGGCAGGACTTCTCTCTTTAAATCACAGCCCTTGTAACGCAAAGGCGCATCCGAAGATGCGCCTTTTTAGACTGCGTAAACCTCAGTGCGCTTTCACGCAGCAGCCTTACTCAGCCTTCGGCGTCTCGCGCAGGCGGATGTGCAACTCGCGCAATGCCTTGGCATCCACCACACCTGGAGCCTGGGTCATGACGTCCGCAGCACTCTGGGTTTTCGGGAAGGCGATCACTTCACGGATCGACTGGGCGCCGGTCATCAGCATCACCAGGCGGTCCAGGCCGAATGCCAGGCCACCGTGCGGCGGCGCACCGTATTTCAGGGCGTCGAGCAGGAAGCCGAATTTCTCTTCCTGTTCCGCTTCGTTGATGCCCAACAGACGGAAAACCGCTTGCTGCATCTCTTTGCGGTGGATACGGATCGAACCGCCACCCAGCTCGGTGCCGTTGAGTACCATGTCGTAGGCGCGGGACAGGGCGCCTGCCGGGTTGGCTTCCAGCTCGGCCGGCGAGCACTTCGGCGCAGTGAACGGGTGGTGCAAGGCGCTGAAGCTGCCGTCGTCGTTCTCTTCGAACATCGGGAAGTCAACGACCCACATCGGGGCCCATTCGCAGGTCAGCAGGTTCAGGTCGTGACCCAGCTTGATGCGCAGCGCGCCCAGGGCTTCGCTGACGATCTTGGCCTTGTCGGCGCCGAAGAACACGATATCGCCGTCGACTGCACCGACGCGGTCGAGGATCGCGTTCAGGTTGTCCAGCGGAATGTTCTTCACGATCGGCGATTGCAGGCCGTCAATACCGTTGGCGCGCTCGTTGACCTTGATATACGCCAGGCCCTTGGCACCGTAGATGCCGACGAACTTGGTGTAGTCGTCGATCTGCTTGCGCGGCATGCTTGCGCCGCCAGGCACGCGCAGGGCGGCAATGCGGCATTTCGGGTCGTTGGCCGGGCCGCTGAATACCTTGAAGTCGACTTCCTTGAGCTGGTCGGCCACGTCCACCAGTTCCAGCGGGTTACGCAGGTCTGGCTTGTCGGAACCGTAGCGGCGCATGGCTTCTTCGAAGGTCATGTGCGGGAAGTCGCCGAATTCCAGGTCCAGCACTTCCTTGAACAGGTTGCGGATCATCTGCTCGGTCAGGCCCATGATCTCTTTTTCATCGAGGAAGCTGGTCTCGATGTCGATCTGGGTGAATTCCGGCTGGCGGTCGGCGCGCAGGTCTTCGTCACGGAAGCACTTGGCGATCTGGTAGTAGCGGTCGAAGCCAGCCACCATCAGCAACTGCTTGAACAGTTGTGGCGATTGCGGCAGGGCGAAGAACGAACCGGCGTGGGTACGGCTAGGCACCAGGTAGTCACGCGCGCCTTCCGGGGTGGCGCGGGTCAGGATCGGGGTCTCGACGTCCAGGAAGCCGTTTTCGTCGAGGAAGCGGCGGATACTGGTGGTCATGCGCGAACGCAGGCGCAGCTTCTCGGCCATCTCCGGACGACGCAGGTCCAGGAAGCGATAACGCAGGCGGGTTTCTTCGCCGACGTCGGAGTATTCGTTGAGCGGGAACGGCGGGGTTTCCGATTCGTTCAGCACTTCCAGTTCATAGCCCAGCACTTCAATGCCGCCGGACGCCATGTTCTTGTTCACGGCACCGGCCGGACGCAGGCGAACCTTGCCGGTGATCTTCACGACGTATTCGCTGCGCACGCGGTCGGCGGCGGCGAAGCTCTCGGCGCGATCCGGGTCGAACACCACCTGGGCCAGACCATCACGATCACGGATATCGAGGAAGATCACCCCGCCGTGGTCGCGGCGACGGTGAACCCATCCGCAAAGGGTGATTTCCTGACCTTCCAGGGTCTCGTTCAGTTGGCCGCAATAGTGGCTGCGCATCATGGTAGTGGTTTCACTTCTCGTAATTCGAAATTCGGTGGAGGCCTGCCTCGTCACCGTACATTAAAGCAGGGGACGGATAATGCAGGAGCCTGCGCGTAGAGTTCAACTCAGTCTGCTTTGTCGCCGCCCGCCAGGTTCTTCTTCGAGCCGGTCTTGAAGTCGGTCTCGTACCAGCCGCTGCCGCTCAGGCGGAAGCCTGGCATGGACAACATCTTCTTGAGCTCCGGCGCCTGGCAGGCTGGGCAATCGACCAGCGGCGCTGCGCTGATCTTCTGAATGGCTTCCAACTGATGACCACAGGAAGCACATTGATAGTCGTACATGGGCATGGAGATGTCTCGGCGATCAGATCGTTACTGCGCCACGCCTGGCCTACGGGTGGGCGGCATGCGTAGCAAAGCGCGGGATTATATCTGGTAAATCGAGGCAGCGCAGCCGGCTTTCTGCCCGGAGCCCTGCCCGCCACGAAGGAAGGCCGGCCCCGAAGCCCGGTGGCTATACCAGGGACTGCCCCGGTAAACAGGTCGGTTCAATACACCCTTTCAAGGCATGAACCACGCACACCACCCTGACCAACCCACTGAAGTTCTTCACACCGCCGTAACGCAGGTGCACTTCCCGATCGACGTAAGACAGCAACGCACTGACTGAACAGGCATTGATCCTGGCTATCTCCGTGAGGATATTCCAATAGATCTGCTCCAGCCGCAGGCAAGTGGAAAACCCGTTGAGCCTCACTGACCGGGACAATGGCTTGGCCAGTCCCATATCGAACCCTTTTGCAAAGGGGTCGATCTTTATCTTATGGAAACCACCGGTTTCCATCACTCCATTACCCACTCCGCGTGACATACACCTGACACTCCATTGCCAAACAGCAGCCCATGGGTTGTCCCATTGGGCAGTCGCCCTATAAAACAGCAGGCAGAAGCAGGCAGCCAGAAGACGCGGCGTCGATAGACGTAGGACAACGCCAGGAAATGCGCGGAAACAAGCGAGCGGCGCCAGGACGGCGCCACTCAGGGTCGGCGTTTACTGATTTTCGAGCAGCGAGCGCAGCATCCACGCGGTTTTCTCGTGAACCTGCATGCGCTGGGTCAGCAGGTCGGCGGTCGGTTCGTCGCTGACCTTGTCGAGCAGTGGGAAGATGCCGCGCGCGGTACGAGTGACCGCCTCCTGGCCGGCGACCAACTGCTTGATCATCTCTTCTGCGCTGGGCACGCCTTCCTCTTCCTTGATGGACGAAAGTCGGGCGTAGATGGAGTAGGCACCCGGCGCCGGGAAACCCAGGGCACGGATACGCTCGGCAATGGAGTCCACGGCCAGCGCCAGCTCGTTGTACTGCTCTTCAAACATCAAGTGCAGCGTGCGGAACATGGGGCCCGTGACGTTCCAATGGAAATTGTGGGTCTTCAGATACAAAACATAGGTATCGGAAAGCAGCCGTGAAAGCCCGTCGACGATGGATTTACGATCTTCTTCACTGATACCGATATCGATTGCCATGTTTATCCCCTTCAATTGACAAGCATTCATTGATCCGGTGCAGGACCACTCTAGCAAGAGTGGCAGCGATGCGCAGCCCGGCGCGGCAATTCGCCCCGGCGTGGCCGGTCAAACGGTGGGCCCAAGCCTTGGGCCAGAGTAGGAAATATCCCTGCAACCCCGCTTGAAACACCTGCACGTGTCTAGGACAAGCGTTTGACGCAGAAATGCCATGTCCCTTGCAACACCCTGAAATGCTTGATTTGAGTAGGCACAGCCTTTGCTGTTAAATAGGCGGCGTGTCGTCGCCGTTACTTTCTGCGGCAGCGGCATAGGCTGATACCCCGCGCACGTGCCCAACGCCTCCCATTGTTCAGAAGCGAACCGTGCCAGTCAGCTCTTCCTTGTGATCCGTCTTAACGTGAGTTAATCAAAATGTTGAAAATCGTCCACCTGCTAACGGGCGTTGCAGCTTTGCTGCTGTCCTTTATACCGAGCTTGCAACAGGGAAGCCCTCCCTACCTGGAACAACACGACGCTCTGTACCTGGCCTTGTTCGGCCTTCTTAACCTGACGCTGGCACCGGTGATCCCTTACTGGAACAAAGGCACACGTCATCAACTGCAAAACCTGGTCAGCGCGCTGTTGGTACTGACCGTTGTCGTACAAACCCTCACCCTCCTGGCACCCATGCCTGAAGTCGGCGGCCACCCGGCCATCCTGCTCAGCCTGGTGATTGCTGTGGTCGCCATCGTTCTTCACCTGGCCATCAGCTTCTACCGTTCGTCCCCTGCGGCCTCGTCGCAAACCTACGACATGACCAATCGGGATACCGGTACCGTCAAGTGGTTCAACACGTCCAAAGGCTTCGGCTTTATTTCCCGTGATTCGGGCGACGATATCTTCGTCCATTTCCGGGCCATCCGCGGCGAAGGCCATCGCGTACTGGTGGAAGGCCAGCGCGTGGAGTTCTCCGTCATGAATCGCGACAAAGGCCTGCAGGCCGAAGACGTGATTGCTGCACTGCCGCGTCGCTGATACCCGCGCTCGCAGCAAAAAAAACCGCGATCCAGCCTGGCTGGTTCGCGGTTTTTTTATGCGCAGCCATTAGCCGCTATCAATAGTGAGGCGGCGGCGCTTCTTCTTCGGACGTTTCGAATTGGCCGCCCATTTCTTCCTGGCGCTTTAGCAGTGCGGTCATCTGCAATTGCAGGCGCTCGACGGCCCGCTGCTGGGTGACGAGGATATCGTTGAGGGTTTCGATGGTGTCGTCCTGGAAGGCCAGGCGGCTCTCCAGGTCAGTGACGCGGTCTTGCAGATCCATGATTCAACCCTGGGTAAAGACAAAGTCAGCAGGCAACAGCTCGCGCAGACGGGCGCGGATGGCTGCCACTTGCGCATCGGTGTAAGGCTGCGCCGGATGCTTGCCCCATACCGGCGCCGGCCAGGCGGCATCATCGCGCTTGCGCACGATCACATGGACGTGCAACTGGCTGACCACATTGCCCAGCGCGCCGATGTTCATCTTGTCCGCCGCCAGCCCGTCATTCAGCACTTGCGCCAGGGCCGTCGTCTCTTGCCACAACTGTTGCTGATCGGCGACATCCAGTTGAAACACTTCGCTGATACCGTTGATACGCGGCACCAGGATGAACCAGGGGTAGTTCGAGTCATTGGACAGCAGCAGTCGGCACAGGGGGAAGTCCCCCAGGGTCAGCGTGTCTTGTTGAAGGCGTTGATCTAAAGCGAACACCGCAGGCACTCCGTTCGGCAGGTCAGGTTCAAGGCCACCAGCATACCTGCGAATCGCGCACGCTTCACGCCAGCCCCTGCGCGCCTGGCCAAAGTGCGATGAAAAAAAGCGCACCATTTCGAGACAAACGAATAATTCGACTACGCTCAATGACCAATCCAGCCGTAAATTGATGAACACTGAGCAAACGATTACGACGAGACCCGCGACACAGAGGCTTCGCAAGTCAAGGCATTGAGCCATCACTGCGGTCGAGCGTCATCGGGGGGCCTGCACCAAAATGACCCATTTATGCCTCAAAGAGATCCGCCGATTACCCACTGGGCGGGGTGAACCGGTAACGTTTTACCCAGGTTCAGGATTTATGCACCCCACACCAAGGAAAGGAAGCGTGCGTCAAGCCCAAACCAATCGGCGTAAAAACCCCGTGCTTATGCGGTTTTCACGAAGCCACGACGTTTTTCACGAAAAAATGACATTCGAATTTCAGTTTGGGCACGCTTGCTGCATTCATCCCTTTATCGTCGGCAACGGCACCGGTAGGGAAGCGGGTGTTTCGCGATGAAAAACAGCAGCGGTTCAATGCGCGCCAAGGATGATTTCAAACTTCGAAAGAAACGTTTTTTTGCGTTCTTTTAACGGTTTAGAAACAGTATTGAAGTTGTCAGCCTCGTTACAGTGGGGCTGTGAATTTGCGACATGGATATAGCAATCTACGACAAGCTCGTAAAGAAGCTGAAAGGAAAGTTGGGCAAGTATCGCCAATATTGTCAGCGTGATATAACTTTGCGCCGACACAAAAAGAAAGAGCCGCCCAGACAAAAATACAGGTGGGACGGCAGTACTCTTCCTAAAACCAAAGGAGCAAATCACGATGCGCGTGATGAAGTGGAGCATGATCGCCCTGGCTGTTTCAGCAGGCACTACGCAGTTCGCAATGGCGTCCGCCCAAAGCGATTCCAAAGGCTTTGTTGAAGACAGCACTTTCAGCATTAATACTCGCGCCCTGTACTTCAGCCGCGACTTCCGCAATGAGCCACTGGATGGCTACGAGAAAGTCAACGGCAAGAATAAAAGCCGTGCTGAAGAGACTGGCCTGGGCTTCAACGCCCTGTACCAATCGGGCTTCACCCAAGGCACCATCGGCGTCGGTGTAGACGTGATCGGCCTGCTGGGCGTCAAGCTCGACAGCGGTAAGGGCCGTGCCGGCACTGGTCTGTTCCCGTCCGGTTCCGACGGTCGCTCGCAGGACGATTACTCCAAAGGCGGCGGTGCCGTTAAATTCCGCATCTCCGATACGGTCTTGAAAGTCGGCGACCAATACACCACCGCTCCTGTGTTTGCCTCCGATGACAGCCGTTTGCTGCCAGAGCTGCCACAAGGTATCTCGCTCACCAGCAACGAGATCAAGGGCCTCAAACTGGAAGGTGGTCACTTCACTTCCAGCGTCGCACAGAACCAGACCTTCCGTGACAGCCTGGGCCTGACGAAGACCGACTTTGCCGGTGCCGTCTACTCCTTCACCCCAGAGGTTACCGGCAGCCTGTACTACGCAAAAACCGAAGATTACTTCCGCAAGTGGTACAGCAACCTTAACTGGACCCACGCGCTGAGCGACGACCAGTCCTTCGCCCTGGACTTCAACATCTACGACACGAAAAGTGACGGTGAAGGCAAGCAACGCGCCTACTACGACAAAACCACCAAGCTTGATAACCGTGCGTTCAGCCTGCAGGGTGCGTACACCATTGGTGCTCACACCTTCACACTGGCTGCCCAGAAAGTCACCGGTGACGGCGATTACGGTTACGGCGTAGACGGCGGCGGCTCAGTGTTCCTGGCCAACTCCATTGCCCGCTCCGACTTCAACGGCGAAGGCGAGAAGTCCTACCAGGCTCGTTACGACATCAACATGGCGACCTTTGGCATTCCTGGCCTGAGCTTCATGACTCGCTACGTAACCGGTAGCGGCGCTCAAACCGCCACGACCTCGAACGGCAAAGAGTGGGAACGTGACATCGAAGCCAAGTACGTGATCCAGAGCGGTCCAGCCAAGGACCTGAGCCTGCGTCTGCGTCAAGCAACCTATCGTTCGGGTGATGGCGTTTACTACGGTTCGCCTTCGATCGACGAACTGCGTTTGATCGCGAACTACCCGCTGAACATCCTGTAATTGACAGTTTTATTACAGCGATGAGTTAAGGTTTCGGCCTTAAACAAAAAAAGCCGCTCCCTTGTTTAACAAGGGAGCGGCTTTTTTATGGCTGTAATATTTCAGCACTGGAATAACTAGCAAGCTAACTAACGAGATTAGCGCTTGCACCTTGAACCTGACCTAACGGCCAAGTTCAAGAATGACCCCAGTTACTTGGCAGCTGTTTCCTGCATCACACGAATAACCCGCTGCGGAAATGGAATATCAATCCCCGCCGCTTTCAAGCGGTCACGTGCAAGTTCGTTCAACATGAACACCACGTCCCAATAATCCGCCGTCTTGGTCCAGCAACGCAGGGACACGGTGATCGAACTGTCACCTAAGGTCGACACCACTGCGACAGCAGCAGGGTCTGCCAATACCCGAGGGTCTTTCGCCAGTTCCAGCAACACGTCACGGGCTTTTTGCAAGTCGGCCTCATAGTCCACACCCACATCAAACACCACCTTGCGGGTCGGCTGACGGTTGGTGTTGGTGATAAGGCCATTGGACAGGATGCCGTTCGGCACGATCACGGTCTTGTTGTCGCCGGTACGCAGTACGGTGTGGAAGATCTGGATGCTATCGACGGTACCCGAAGTGCCTTGGGCTTCGATCCAGTCACCAATGCGGAACGGGCGGAACAACAGAATCAGCACGCCACCGGCGAAGTTCGCCAGGCTGCCTTGCAATGCCATGCCGATGGCCAGGGTGGCGGCACCGATCGCCGCAATGAACGAGGTGGTTGCCACGCCGATCATCGAGGCCACGTTGACCACCAGCATGATTTTGAGCGCGACGTTCGCCAGTCGGGTGATGAAATGTTGCAGGGCCATGTCGGCATTACGCAGTGCCAGCAAGCGCCCCACGCGGTGGGTCAACACGTTAATCAGCCACCAACCGATGACCAAGGTGACCAAAGCCAGCAAGAACCGGCTGCCGTATTCCATGATCATCGGCAGCCAAGATTCCGAGGTCTTGATCAGGTGATCCATTTCAGCGTTCAAATCCATCTACATTCTCCTGGTTACCGGATGTTCGGCGTAATGAGTGGCCATAAATGCAATTGAGCCCCGTAGGGCTCAATAGTAGGCGCAGGTTCTGGGGCGTGGGACGTCAAAAACGCCGACAGGTTCCCCAATGTGCCATCAGTCGCGGAAGTTGTTGAACTGCAGCGGCATGTCGAAGGTCTTGGCGCGCAGGGCCGCAATGGCCTCTTGCAGGTCGTCACGTTTCTTGCCAGTGACACGAACCTGTTCACCCTGGATCGCGGCCTGGACTTTCAGCTTGGCGTCCTTGATGTGGGCGACGATTTTCTTCGCCAGCTCCTTATCGATGCCTTCCTTGAGGATGGCTTCTTGCTTCATCAGCTTGCCGGAGGCGTAGGCATCCTTGATTTCAAGGCACTGCGCGTCGATCTTGCGCTTGACCAGCGACAGCTTGAGGATCTCGATCATCGCTTCCAGCTGGAAATCGGCTTCAGCGGTCAGGTTGACGGTCAGCTCTTTTTCCTTGAATTCGAAGCTGCCCTTGCCTTTCAAGTCATAGCGACGGTCCAGTTCCTTGACGGCGTTCTCGACGGCGTTGGTGACTTCGTGTTTGTCCAGTTCGGATACCACGTCGAACGAAGGCATGTCATTTCTCCAATATAAGGGGCGGGCTCAGTAGAGATGGAGCGCGCCCAAGCTAAAATGCCGGGGCATTATAGCGGTTCTTTCGCCGCATTCACTGTGAGCGACCCCATGGAGCACAAACAGATGTCGACCACCTGGCATATTCTCGGCGCCGGTAGCCTGGGCACACTCTGGGCCACCCGCCTGGCGCGCGCAGGCGTGCCCGTCAGGTTGATCCTGCGTGATGAGGCGCGCCTGGCCAGTTATCAGGCGAGCGAGGGACTGACCCTGGTGGAACAAGGCATTGAGCAGACTTACCCCGTGACAGGCGAAACCCCTGACAGCCCTGGGCCGATTCATCGCCTGCTGGTGGCGTGCAAAGCCTACGACGCCCAAGGCGCCGTCGCACAGTTGCAACAGCGGCTAGCTCCAGATGCCGAGCTGATCCTGCTGCAGAACGGCCTTGGCAGCCAGGATGCGGTCGCCGCGCAGTTGCCCCAGGCGCGCTGCATCTTTGCCTCCAGCACGGAAGGCGCCTTTCGCGATGGCGACTGGCGTGTCGTGTTTGCCGGCCATGGCTACACCTGGCTGGGCGACGCGAGCCATCCTACCCCGCCGCTATGGCTGGATGACCTGCACGCCGCTGGCATCCCCCACGATTGGAGTACCGATATCCTCACGCGGCTATGGCGCAAGCTGGCCCTCAATTGCGCCATCAACCCGCTGACCGTGCTGTATCAATGTCGTAACGGCGAATTGCAGGCCCATCACTGCGAAGTCGCCACCCTGTGCGCAGAGCTGGCTGAACTGCTGGAATGCTGCGGCCAGCCTGCTGCCGCGCTGGACCTGCAACACGAAGTGGAACGGGTGATCCAGGCCACCGCCGCCAATTACTCTTCCATGTACCAGGATGTGGCCGCCGGCCGTCGCACCGAAATCAGCTATCTATTGGGCTATGCTTGCCAGGCGGCCGCCCGTCACCAACTGAACCTGCCGCATTTGCAGCAGTTGCAGGTGCGCCTGGTCGAGCAGTTACTTGCACGCGGATTGCCCCGCGACTGAGCCACGCGCTACCCTGCCCGCCTGTCTATCACCTGGGAAAACCCTGATGCCGCTGCGCCAGCGTCTTGAAAACCTACCGGTCGGGCAGAAACTGCTGGCCGCCCTGCTGGTGCTGTTGACCACCGTATTGCTGGTGGCCAACCTGACCTTTATCAGCGCCGCCTACTGGATCTCCCAGGAAAGCATGGCTCCCCAAGCCTTGCAGGCGATTGGTCGCCTGGTGTCCAACCCCGCGCTCGCCGCCGAAGCCCTCGAATCACCCGCCAAGGCGGACGCCCTGCTCAACGAGCTGACCAGCTATTCCCCCTTGCGCGCCGCCGCCCTGTACGACGGTGAAGGCAACCGCCTGGCGCAGATGCAACACGGCGACCGCCTGCACCTGCCCGACAACTACCGGCATATCGAAGCCTGGCGCGTCACCGAGTTTCGCAGCAACCAGATCATCACCCTGCCCCGTGCTGGCCAAGCGTCCGGGCACCTGCTGCTGGTGGCCAGCAGTGAGCTACCGGTGGCGTTCTACACGGGCACGCTGACGGCCAGCCTGGGCATCCTGATTTTCAGCGTGCTGCTGTGGTTGATCATCGCCCGCCAGATCAAACGCCTGATCACCCGGCCGATCCACGAACTCGAAGAGTTGTCGCGCCAGGTCACCCGCGAAGAGAACTACGCCCTACGCGCTGGCCGTGGCAACCACGATGAAATCGGCAGCCTGGCCGAAGCCTTCAACACCATGCTGTCGCGGATCGAAGCCCGCGAGCAGCAACTCAAGCGCGCACGGGACGACTCCCAGGCGGCCTACGACCAAGCCCAAGGCCTGGCCGAAGAGACGCGCCACACCAACCGTAAGCTGGAACTGGAAGTCCAGGTTCGCAGCAAGATCGAGAAAAAACTCACCGGCTTCCAGAATTACCTGAACAGCATCATCGACTCGATGCCCTCGGCACTGATCGCCCTGGATGAACAGCTCTACGTGACGCAGTGGAACCAGGAGGCCAGCGCGCTTTCCGGTACCCGCCTGGATGAAGCGCTGAACCAGCCGATCTACTTGGCCTTCCAGCCGCTCAAACCCTACTTGCCGCAGATCAGGGCAGCGGTCGAGCAACACACCGTGGAGCGCATCGAGCGGGTCACCTGGTTCAAGGACGACGAACCCAAGCATTACGCCCTGACCTTCTACCCACTGATGGGTGGCGCCGGGCGTGGCGTGGTGATTCGTATCGATGACATCACCCAGCGACTGTCCCTGGAAGAGATGATGGTGCAGTCCGAGAAAATGCTGTCGGTAGGTGGCCTGGCCGCCGGCATGGCCCACGAGATCAACAACCCGCTGGGGGCGATCCTGCATAACGTGCAGAACATCCGCCGCCGCCTGTCTCCCGACCTGCCCAAGAACCTGGAGCACGCCGAGCAGGCCGGCATCGAGCTGGAAACGGTCAACCACTACCTGCAAAGCCGCGAAGTGCCGCAACTGCTCGATGGCATCCAGCAAGCCGGGGCGCGGGCGGCGAAGATCGTCACCCATATGCTCAGCTTCAGTCGCCGCAGCAACCGGCAGATGGCACCGTGCGACTTACCGGCACTGATCGACCAAGCGGTGGAAATCGCCGGTAACGACTTCGACCTCACCATCGGCTTTGACTTCAAGGGCCAAGCGATCATCCGCCAGTTCGACCCGCAGTTGGGCCCGGTACCCGGCACCGCCAACGAACTGGAACAGGTCCTGCTCAACCTGCTGAAAAACGCCGCCCAGGCCATTCACCTGCGTGAAGATGACAGCGAGCCGGGGCGCATCATCCTGCGCACGCGCCTGAACCCGCCGTGGGCAGAAATACAGGTGGAGGACAATGGCATCGGCATGAGCGAGAACGTGCGCAAACGCACCTTCGAGCCGTTTTTCACCACCAAGGAAATCGGCCAGGGCACCGGGCTCGGGCTGTCGGTGTCGTATTTCATCATCACCAACAACCACAAGGGCCAGATGGAAGTGCACTCCACCCTTGGCCAAGGCACGTGTTTCACCTTGCGCCTGCCACTGGCCGGCAGCCAACTGCCGCCTTACGACCTCACCCAACTGGAGCAATGACCATGGGCTTTCGCCTATCGAAGATCTACACCCGCACCGGCGACAAGGGCGAAACCGGCCTCGGTGATGGCCGCCGTGTGCCAAAGGATCATCCACGGGTGGAGGCGATTGGCGAAGTCGATACGCTGAACAGCCAGCTCGGCTTGCTGTTGGCCTATCTCGAAGCACTCGGCGGACAGCATCCCGGCTTGCAGGACGTGATTGAGGTGCTGACCCCCTGCCAGCATCGGTTGTTCGATCTGGGCGGCGAGTTGGCAATGCCGGAGTACAAGGCGTTGAATGCGGCCGAGGTGGATCGGCTGGAGGCGGCGATTGATCGCTGGAATGAAGAGGTCGGGCCGCTGGAGAACTTCATCCTGCCCGGTGGTTCAGCATTGATCGCCCAGGCCCACGTGTGCCGCAGCGTGGCGCGCAGTGCGGAGCGGCGGTGTCAGCAGTTGAATGCGATTGAGCCGCTGGAGGGTGTGGGTTTGGCGTATATCAATCGGCTGTCGGATTTGCTGTTTGTGGCGGCCAGGATAATTGCCAAGCGCCAGGGGATTGCGGAGATTTTGTGGCAGGCGGCCGCTAAGCCACATTGATAATTGTGTGGTGACTGATTTGGCCCATCGCAGGCAAGCCAGCTCCCACACTTGTATGTATTCACAAATCAAATGTGGGAGCTGGCTTGCCTGCGATGGGGCCCGTCAGAACGGCATCAAACTTCAGGCCAGAACGCCCGAATCCCTGCCACACCCTGAGCCCCGGCGTCCCAAGCCTGCTCCCGCTCGGCAGGCCCTACCCCGCCCAACAGAAACACCGGCTTGCTGAACCCACGGATCAACTCCGCCGCCTGCTCCCAACCCAACGGCTGGGCATCGGGGTGAGTCTGGGTCGGCTGCACCGGCGACAGCGTGACAAAATCCACGTCCATCATTTCCGCCAAGGCCAGCTCTTCCGCGTTGTGACACGACGCCGCCAGCCAGCGGTCCTTGGGCAGTGGTCGGCCCTTGCTGGCGTATTTACGCAGTTGCGCCGCCGTCATGTGCCAGCCGGCTGCAGGAAAATCCCCCAACCATTCAAACGGCCCCTTGAGCATCAACTGCGCCTTGCCCGCGCACAGGCCCACCGCATCCACCGCGAGGTCGCGGTATTTGGGGTCGTAGCCGTTGGGCGCGCGCAGTTGCACCAGCTTGATGCCGCCAGCAATAGCTTTCTGGATACCACGCAGTAACACCGGGGTTTCCAGCTCGCCAGGGGTGATCAGGTATTCAGCAGGCAAGCGCGCAGCGGCAACAATCGGTGCGTTGGCCGCCGGGAACTCATAGTTGAGCAAATCACGCGGGGCAACCCACTCCAATGGCTGCCCCTCGGCACCATGAGGCTCGCCGGTAAACGCCGACACTTCCCAGACATCCAGCAACACCTGCTTGTCCGGGTAGTCATGCTGCACCTTGATCAGCGGACGCGCGGCAGTGACCTGGATGCCCAACTCTTCCTGCAATTCGCGGGACAGTGCGCCGGCGACCGACTCATCGGCCTCCACCTTGCCACCGGGAAACTCCCAGAGGCCGCCCTGGTGCTGGGTATCGGCGCGGCGCGCCAACAGGATCCTGCCGTCGACACCGCGGATCACCGCTGCTGCTACATGCACTCGTTTCACCGCGCTTTTCCTCTTGGCTATCAGGTGCGGTATTCCGCGTTGATCTTCACGTATTCGTGGGACAGGTCGGTGGTCCAGATGGTTTCGCTGCACTCGCCGCGACCCAGCTCGATGCGGATGGTGATTTCTTCCTGCTGCATCACCGCCGAGCCCTGGGCTTCGGTGTAGGTCTCGGCACGCGCGCCACGGCTGGCGATGCACACATCACCGAGGAACACGTCGATCTTGCTCACGTCCAGGTCCGGCACGCCAGCACGACCGACGGCCGCCAGGATACGGCCCCAGTTCGGGTCCGAAGCGAACAATGCGGTCTTGATCAGTGGCGAGTGAGCCACGGTGTAGCCCACATCCAGGCATTCCTGATGATTGCCGCCGCCGTTGACTTCCACGGTCACGAACTTGGTCGCACCCTCGCCGTCACGCACGATGGCCTGGGCGACTTCCATGCACACGTCGAACACGGCCTGCTTCAACGCCGCGAACAGCGGGCCGCTGGCCTCGGTGATCTCCGGCAGGTTGGCCTGGCCGGTGGCGATCAGCATGCAGCAGTCGTTGGTCGAGGTGTCGCCATCGATGGTGATGCGGTTGAACGACTTGTTGGCGCCGTCCAGGATCAGGCTGTGCAGCACATCGCGAGAGACTTTGGCGTCGGTGGCAATGTAACCGAGCATGGTCGCCATGTTCGGGCGAATCATGCCCGCACCTTTGCTGATACCGGTCACGGTGACGGTCACGCCGTCGTGCACGAACTGACGGCTCGCGCCTTTTGGCAGGGTGTCGGTGGTCATGATGCCGGTGGCGGCGGCCGCCCAGTTATCCACAGACAGGTCGTCCAGCGCGGCTTGCAGCGCGCCTTCGATTTTTTCCACAGGCAGCGGCTCACCGATGACGCCGGTGGAGTATGGCAGCACTTGGCTGGCATCCACGCCAGTCAACTGGGCCAGCTTGGCGCAGGTGCGCGCGGCCGCCACCAGGCCGGGCTCGCCGGTGCCGGCGTTGGCATTGCCGGTGTTGGTCAGCAGGTAACGGATCGTGCCGGCCACGCGCTGCTTGGCCAGGATCACCGGCGCCGCGCAGAACGCGTTGAGGGTGAACACTCCGGCGACGGTCGAGCCTTCGGCACAGCGCATCACCACCACATCCTTGCGCCCCGGGCGCTTGATGCCGGCCGAAGCGATTCCGAGTTCAAAACCGGCAACCGGGTGCAATGTGGGCAAAGGACCAAGACCAACAGCCATGAATGCGCTCCTTAAAAATAGGTGATGTCTGTGCCGTCGTGATCGACGGTGGAATTAATGGCAAAACGCCGCGACGGCAGAGGCCGGTCGCGGCGCAGGGTGTTGCAGCGTCAGGCAAAAATCTTAGTTGATTTCGCCGTGGCAGTGTTTGAACTTCTTGCCCGAACCGCACCAGCACAGCTCGTTACGGCCCAGCTTCTGATCATTGCGTACCGGGGTTTGAGCCAGGGCCACATCGACCTCTTCGCCCAATACCTCAGGGGCTTCCAGGCCCGGCGCTTCGTCGTGTTGGAACTGCATGCGCGCAGCCAGTGCCTCGGCTTCCTGGCGCAGGCGAGCTTCTTCCTCGATCGGGTCTTCACGACGCACCTGAACGTGGGACAGCACGCGGATAGAGTCGCGCTTGATCGAATCCAGCAGCTCGGAGAACAGCGTGAACGACTCGCGCTTGTACTCCTGCTTCGGGTTCTTCTGGGCGTAGCCACGCAGGTGGATACCGTGACGCAGGTGATCCATGGTCGACAGGTGATCTTTCCACAGGTCGTCCAGCACGCGCAGAACGATCTGCTTCTCGAACGTGCGCAGCGCCTCGGCACTCGCCTGCTCTTCTTTCTCGTTGTACGCGGCGAGCAGTTCGGCCATCAGTTTTTCGCGCAGGGTTTCTTCGTACAGGTGATCGTCTTCGTCCAGCCATTGCTGAACCGGCAAGTCGACACCGAAGTCGCTCTTCAACGCGGCTTCCAGGCCGGCAACATCCCATTGCTCTGGCAGGGACTGTGGCGGGATATGTGCGCTGACGGTGGCGTTGAGTACGTCCTGACGGAAATCTGCGATGGTCTCGCCAATGTTGTCGGCGGCCAGCAACGTGTTACGCATGTGATAGATCACTTTACGCTGTTCGTTGTTGACGTCATCGAACTCGAGCAGTTGCTTACGAATATCGAAGTTGCGGCCTTCCACCTTGCGCTGGGCTTTCTCGATGGCGTTGGTCACCATGCGGTGCTCGATCGCTTCACCGGACTGCATGCCCAGGGCCTTCATGAAATTCTTCACGCGGTCCGAGGCGAAGATGCGCATCAGGCTGTCTTCCAGGGACAGGTAGAAGCGGCTGGAACCGGCGTCACCCTGACGGCCGGCACGACCACGCAGCTGGTTGTCGATACGGCGCGATTCGTGACGCTCGGAAGCGATCACCTGCAGGCCACCGGATTCCAGCACGGCCTGGTGACGCTTCTGCCAATCGGCCTTGATCTGGGCGATCTGCTCAGGGCTCGGGTTTTCCAGTGCCGCGACTTCCACTTCCCAGTTACCGCCCAACAGGATGTCGGTACCACGACCGGCCATGTTGGTGGCGATGGTCAGTGCGCCTGGGCGACCGGCCTGGGCGATGATCTCGGCTTCTTTTTCGTGGAACTTGGCGTTGAGGACCTTGTGCTCGATGCCTTCCTTGTTGAGCAGGTTGGACACGTGCTCGGAAGTCTCGATGGTGGCAGTACCCACCAGGATCGGACGACCCTGGGCCATACCGTCCTTGATGTCGTTGATGATTGCCGCGTATTTCTCTTCGGCTGTCAGGAACACCAGGTCGTTGAAGTCTTTACGCGCCAACGGCTTGTTCGGCGGAATGACCATCACGGCCAGGTTGTAGATCTGGTGGAACTCGAACGCTTCGGTGTCGGCCGTACCGGTCATGCCGGACAGTTTGTTGTACAGACGGAAGTAGTTCTGGAAGGTAGTGGACGCCAACGTCTGGCTTTCAGCCTGGATGTTGAGGTGTTCCTTGGCTTCGATGGCCTGGTGCAGGCCTTCGGACAGGCGGCGACCCGGCATGGTACGGCCGGTGTGCTCGTCGACCAGTACGACCTGGCCGTCCTGCACGATGTATTCGACGTTGCGATGGAACAGCTTGTGGGCACGCAGGCCGGCATACACGTGGGTCAACAGGCCCAGGTTGTGTGCCGAGTACAGGCTTTCACCCTCGGCCAGCTCGCCGATCTGGGTCAGCATTTCTTCGACGAACTGGTGACCGGCTTCGTTGAGTTCGACCTGGCGGGTCTTCTCGTCGATGCTGAAGTGACCTTCTTTGGTCACCACGCCTTCCACTTCCTCGATGTGCTGCTCCAGGCGCGGGATCAATTTGTTGATCTCGGTGTACAGGCGCGAGCTGTCTTCGGCCTGGCCGGAGATGATGAGCGGGGTACGGGCTTCGTCGATGAGGATGGAGTCGACTTCGTCGATCACGGCAAAGTTGAGTTCGCGCTGGAATTTTTCTTCCATGCTGAACGCCATGTTGTCGCGCAGGTAGTCGAAACCGAATTCGTTGTTGGTGCCGTAGGTGATGTCGGCAGCGTAGGCCGCGCGCTTCTCTTCCGGCGGCTGGAACGGCGTTACCACGCCGACGGTCAGGCCGAGGAATTCATACAGCGGGCGCATCCAGTTAGCGTCCCGGCGAGCCAGGTAGTCGTTCACCGTCACAACGTGCACGCCCTTGCCGGACAGTGCGTTGAGGTAAACACCGAGGGTTGCCACCAGGGTCTTGCCTTCACCGGTGCGCATTTCGGCAATCATGCCTTCGTGCAAGGTCATGCCGCCGATCAACTGGACGTCGAAGTGGCGCATGCCCATGACACGCTTACCGGCTTCACGGGCGACCGCAAAGGCTTCGGGCAGCAGCTTGTCGAGGGTTTCACCTTTGGCTATGCGGGCCTTGAACTCTTGGGTCTTGGCGCGCAATTGCTCGTCCGAAAGGGCAACCATCTGCTCTTCGAAGGCATTGACCAGCTGCACCGTCTTGAGCATGCGTTTGACTTCGCGCTCATTCTTGCTTCCAAAAAGTTTCTTTAACAAAGGCGCAAACATATCGGCAGGTTCTTCCACACATAGGGATGGAGGGCGCACCGTCAGTGGCCCGAGCAGCCCTCACGGCCGCATGCGAACGCGCATTCTACCCGGATTCGTGGGTGAGGAAAGTGGCGTTGTTCCCCGATGCTGGCATGGGGCTGTGAGAGGGCTTGTTTAAAATAAGGGCTTTTGCCGGAACTTCAACCCATGGAACGCAGAAGTTACCTATTGATTTCACACCAAAAGCCCGGTGGAGGCATGGCCTGGGGGCGTACAGGTGCTTTCTGCTAAGATGGCGGCTCTGTTACTTAAGGTGTCTCAATAATGGCATTTCGCCCCCTGACAGCCCGCGCGCCCGGCGTGTTGCTTCGCGATGCCAAGCCGCTGAAAGCCATCTTTGGCCATGCGCAACGCCTGGGCCTCCTGCAACGCCTGCTCGAAAGCCAGTTGCAACCGGCCGCACGCGAACACTGTCGCGTGGCGTCCTGGCGTGAAGGGAACCTGCTACTGATTGTCACGGATGGCCATTGGGCCACGCGTTTGCGCTACCAGCAAAAACGCCTGCAGCGTCAATTGATGGTCTTCGATGAATTTGCCGGTTTGACGCGCATCCAGTTCAAAGTGCAACCGCCCACCACCCTGCCTGGCGTGCCGGAGCATACCCACGACCTCTCGGCGAATGCGGCCGAAACCATCCAGGCAACGGCCGACGGGATCAGCAACCCAGGCTTGCGCGCGGCGCTTGAAAGGCTGGCCGCCCACGCCAAGCCCAAGCCCTGACTCGCTATTTGCGCTTGCTGCCGCCCAACAGCGACCCCAACAAGCCGCGCACCAATTGCCGCCCCATCTGATTGGCAGCCTGCTGCATCGCAGACTTCAGCGCCTTGCCCGCCGTGGTGCCCAGAAACGCCCCGGCCTTGTCGGTGAAACTCGGCTCGTCGCTGGCAGGTTTGGCTTCCTCGATCGGCCCCAGTTCCTTGCGAGACATCAGCACTTCATAAGCGGATTCACGGTCAATCGGCTTGTCATAACGCCCCTGCAGCGGTGAACTGGCCACCAATGCCGTGCGTTCGGCGTCACTGAGCGGCCCGATCCGCGATTGCGGCGGTGCAACCAGCACGCGCTGGACCACTTCCGGCGTGCCCTTTTCCTGCAAGGTGCCCACCAAAGCCTCACCCGTGCCCAGTTCGGTCAAGACCGACAAGGCATCAAACGCCGGGTTTGGCCGGAAACCGTCCGCGACGGCGCGTAGGGATTTCTGTTCCTTGGTGGTGAACGCCCGTAGGCCATGCTGGATGCGCAGGCCGAGTTGGGCCAGCACGCTATCCGGCAGGTCGCCAGGAGATTGAGTCACAAAATAAACGCCAACGCCTTTGGAACGGATCAGCCGCACCACCTGTTCCAGACGCTCCTGCAACGCTTTGGGCGTGTCGGCAAACAGCAAATGCGCCTCGTCAAAAAACAGCGCCAGCAGCGGTTTGTCGGCATCACCGCGCTCGGGCAGTTGCTCGAACAGCTCTGCCAACAACCACAGCAGGAAGGTCGCGTACACCTTCGGCGCCTCGTGAACCAGGCGGCTGGCGTCCAGCAGGTGGATGCGCCCGCGCCCGTCAGAGGTGGGCTGCAGGATGTCTTCCAACTGCAGGGCCGGCTCGCCAAACAGGGCTTCGGCGCCCTGCTGCTCCAGCACCGCCAGGCGGCGCAACAGCGCCTGGCTGGAGCCGGTGGTCATCAGCGCGGCGTCTTCGCCCAACAACTCCGGGTGGTAGCGCAGGTGGTTGAGGAGCGCCTTGAGGTCCTTGAGGTCCAGCAGCAACAGGCCTTCGCGATCCGCCACCTTGAAGGCGGCGTAAAGCGCTGACTGCTGGCTGTCGGTGAGTTCCAGCAAGCTGCCGAGCAACAACGGGCCCATTTCGCTGATGGTGGTGCGCAATGGATGACCGGACTGCCCGTGGATATCCCACAGCGTGACCGGATAAGCCTTGGCCGTGTAATTGAGGAAGGGCATGCCAGCGATACGCTCGGCGACCTTGCCCTGGGGGTTGGCCGCCGCTCCCAGCCCGCACAAGTCACCCTTGATGTCGGCGGCAAACACCGCAACGCCAGCCTCACTGAACGCTTCGGCCAGGCGCTGCAACGTGACGGTCTTGCCCGTGCCGGTCGCGCCGGCGATCAACCCGTGACGGTTGGCCAGGCGCATGGCCTGGGCAATAGGCTGGCCGGAAAGGTCGGCCCCGATAAGCAGTTGCGAGGAGTCAGGCATTTCGTCACCTATGGTTAATCTTTAGTGTCGCCAGGTCGATACAGGCTCATGTGAGACCCACAAAGTCTAAAAATAGGTCAGATAGTTCCTACAGGGACCCCCCAGAGCTATCACAAGAAGTATCACACCTTTTTTGACACTGCCATTTTGCGCCTCCCATAAGGACGCGCTTCGGATATTAAGACCTTAGCGGACCCTACAAGCCATGAATAAAAATCTGCGCTTCAGCCACAAAATCCTGCTTGCAGCCTCCCTTATCGTCATTGCCGCTTTCGCGCTGTTTACCCTCTATAACGACTACCTGCAACGCAACGCCATTCGCGACGATCTCAACAACTACTTGCATGAAATGGGTGATGTCACCGCCAGCAGCATACAAACCTGGCTCACCGGGCGCATTGCCCTGGTGGAAAACGCCGCGCAAAACATTGCCATCAACCCCGAGCCTTCCGCGGTTGCCCGTCTGCTGGAACAGAAATCCCTGACGTCTTCATTCATGGCAACTTACGTCGGCGACAGTAAGGGCGCTTTCACCATCCGCCCTGATACCAAGATGCCGGACGGCTTCGACCCGCGTGTACGGCCTTGGTACACCGGCGCCCAGAGCAGCAATGGCTCAACCCTGACCGAACCCTATATCGATGCCGCCACTGGCAAGCTGATTATTTCCGTTGCCACTCCGAGCACGCAGGGCACCCAGAGCATCGGCGTGGTCGGCGGCGACCTGAGCCTGCAAACCCTGGTGGATAACATCGGCGCGCTGAACTTCGGTGGCATGGGCTATGCGTTCCTGGTCAGCGCTGACGGCAAAGTGTTGGTACACCCGGACAAAAACCTGGTGATGAAGACCCTGGCCGATGTGTATCCGAAAAACACCCCGAAGATCAGCACCGATTTCAGCGAAGTCGAGGCCAACGGGAAGGACAACATCGTGACCTTCACACCGATCAAGGGTCTGCCCTCGGTGAATTGGTACCTCGGTATTACAGTAGATAAAGACAAGTCCTTCGCCATGCTCAGCGAATTCCGCACCTCAGCGGTTATCGCCACGATCATTGCCGTGGTCATCATCATCGCTCTGCTCGGCATGCTGATCCGCATCCTGCTCCAACCGCTGCATGTGATGACCCGCGCCATGCAGGACATCGCCGACGGCGAGGGCGACCTGACGCGCCGCCTTACAATCCAGAATCATGATGAATTCGGCACCCTGGGTAACGCCTTCAACCGCTTCGTGGAGCGGATTCATACGTCGATCCGCGAAGTGTCCTCGGCCACCGAACAGGTCAACGAAGTGGCACTGCGTGTGGTCAGTGCGTCCAACTCGTCGATGGTCAACTCCGACGAGCAGGCCAACCGTACCAACAGCGTTGCCGCCGCCATCAATGAGCTGGGCGCCGCCGCCCAGGAAATCGCGCGCAATGCCGCGCAAGCCTCCCACCAGGCCAGCGACGCACGCCACCTGGCTGAAGACGGCCAGCAAGTGGTGGAGCGCAACATCAAGGCGATGAACCAGCTGTCAGCGATGATCAGTGCTTCCAGCAGCAATATCGAAGCGCTCAACAGCAAGACGGTGAACATCGGGCAGATTCTCGAGGTGATCACCAGTATTTCCCAGCAAACCAACCTGCTCGCACTGAACGCCGCCATTGAAGCGGCCCGTGCGGGTGAGGCCGGACGCGGGTTTGCAGTGGTCGCGGATGAAGTGCGCAACCTGGCGCATCGCACTCAGGAGTCGGCGCAACAAGTGCAGAAGATGATCGAAGAGCTGCAAGTCGGCGCACGGGACTCGGTCAGCACCATGAGTGAAAGCCAGCGCCACAGCCTCGACAGCGTAGACATCGCCAACCTGGCCGGCGAACGCCTGAACAGCGTGACCCAACGCATCGGCGAGATTGATGGTATGAACCAGTCCGTCGCCACTGCTACGGAGGAACAAACCTCGGTGGTGGAGTCGATCAACATGGACATCACCGAGATCAACATCCTCAATCAGGAAGGTGTGGAAAACCTGCATTCCACGCTACGTGCCTGTGCCGACCTGGAGCAGCAAGCCGCGCGACTGAAGCAACTGGTGGGCAGTTTCCGGATCTGATCCCGGCGGGCAATCACTCGGTCTCGGGCTGGGATCGGCCCTGCTCACGTTCCCACAACTCGGCGGCACCGGGAAAATCGGTGCCGTCTTCACTGTCCAGGTCATCCGGGTCAAATCGACTCAAGCAGCCCTCCCCTAATATTGCCGGGGCTTTTGACGTGGCTTTGTCCAACGGATCGCTCATTGCTCAATCCTCAACGGGGCGCAAAAAAAGGGCCTGGAACGATTTAACGCCCAGGCCCTTCTTTGTTCAATCACAACGCGTCGGTTAGAACACCACCGTCTTGTTGCCGTGCACCAGCACGCGGTCTTCCAGGTGGTAACGCAGGCCACGGGCCAGCACCATCTTCTCGACGTCGCGACCGAAACGCACCATGTCTTCGATGCTGTCGCTGTGACTGACACGCACCACGTCCTGCTCGATGATCGGGCCGGCGTCAAGCTCTTCAGTGACGTAGTGGCAAGTCGCGCCGATCAATTTCACACCACGCAGGGAAGCCTGGTGGTACGGCTTGGCACCTACGAATGAAGGCAAGAAGCTGTGGTGAATATTGATCACTTTGCCAGCGTATTCACGGCACAACTCCGGCGGCAGGATTTGCATGTAGCGTGCAAGCACTACAACGTCGGCTTCATGCTGCTTGACCAGGCGGGAGACCTCGGCGAAAGCCGGCTCCTTGTCCTGCGGGTTGACCGGCACATGGTAATACGGGATGCCATGCCACTCGACCATGCTGCGCAGGTCATCGTGGTTGGAGATCACGCAAGCAATCTCACAGTCCAGTTCGTCGCTGTGCCAGCGGTGCAGCAAATCCGCCAGGCAGTGGGACTCGCGGCTGGCCATCAACACCACGCGTTTTTTCTGCTCGGTGTCGGTGATGTGCCAGCTCATCGAAAACTCTTCGGCGATCGGCGCAAAGGCTTCGCGGAAGGCTTCGAGGCCAAAGGGCAGCGTATCGGCACGGATCTCATGACGCATGAAGAACCAACCGCTCAAATTGTCCGAGTGATGACTCGCCTCGGTGATCCAACCGTTGTGGGACGCCAGAAAGTTACTGACTTTGGCAACGATACCAACCCGGTCCGGGCAAGCAATCACCAGCCGAAAAGTGCGCATTAGGGGGAAACTCCAGAACTTCGCAAAGGCCGCCATTCTAGCGATTGCGCAGCAAAACTGCAGTATTCCTTGATGCTTATTCTGATCGCCGGCGACAGCCTTACCCCTTAATAGCCTAAGGTTTTACCACCTTTATATGGAATCCATTGGGTTAGCCTAAGGCTGTTCCATGCATTTCAAGGAGATTATCTTTAGGTCTACGCCCTAGTAATTAACTCGAATGCATAGCCAGGCTACAAACATTCAAAGTAATTCACATAAATTCGACCTTAAATGTTTACTTGGGGAAACCGCCTGACTATTATTGGGCCACTATCCCTGTCAATCAGCGCTCTACATAAGGTAGTCCACATGTCTCTGATCAACGAATACCGTGCCACCGAAGAAGCTATCAAAGAGCTGCAAGCCCGTTTGAAGAACCTGTCCCAAGACGACAAACTGCAAACCGAGCTGGAATTCGAAGGCAAATTGCGCACCCTGATGGGTGAATACTCCAAATCCCTGCGTGACATCATCGCGCTGCTGGATCCAGAGTCGAAAGTTAAAGCACCACGCGGCGCTGTGAAAACTACCGGCACCAAGCGTGCTCGCAAGGTTAAACAATACAAAAACCCACACAACGGCGAAGTGATTGAAACCAAAGGTGGCAACCACAAAACGCTGAAAGAGTGGAAAGCCAAGTGGGGCGGTGACGTGGTTGAAGGCTGGGCTACCCTGCTGGGCTAAGCCTCGCCAGGCTCGCGCCTGATAAGCGACACATTAAAAAACGCCAGCCTGCTGGCGTTTTTTTATTGCCTGCCTATTCTGTGAAAAACGACTAAAGATACATTCGCGCGGCCAGAGAGTCCGCATATTCCTGCCACTGCTCCAGCACCCCTTGCTGAAACGGCGTCGCACTAACAATAAACTCCTGCCGGGCTTGCTTAAATGCCTCAAGGGTATTCGGCGCGCCCCACTCCGGGTTCGACAAACGCTGCTGACAAAAAAGTGTCCAGCGTTGTTGCTCCTCGTCGTTCAACGTATCGGGGAAGTTACGCGCGCGGTAGCGAAACAATAATTCGGGCAAACGATGGTCATCAAATGGCCACTGCTGGCGTGCTAATTGCTCAGGCTCAGCCGCCCGGACTTGTTCGCATAAACGCCGATCACGGTCTCCGATAAAACCGTCATACAGCTGTTGCTCCGGGTCTGCAGTCGCCGCGAAATCTTCTTCGGCGTAAATGGCCGCTAACTTATCGCGCCAAAGTTCCTGTGCGTCAGTTAGTCGCAGTGCCCGTTCCTGATAAACATTCATGTCCAAGTGCAGACGTTCACGGTCTTCTGCCCGCAGCACATTCAAGGGAGCAACCACGGGACAGCGATTGATATGCACCAATTTGAGCGGTACCGGCAGTTCGCCCTCGACCAATTCGTCACGGCGTGTGTAAAGACGCTGGCGCAAGGCATCCGCATCAAGGTCCAGCAGCCCTTGCGGATCGAGCCCCAGGTCGCAGACGATCAAGGCGTTGCGATTGCGCGGGTGCCACGCCAGCGGCAACACAACCCCCAGGTAATGACGCTCGGCGGAAAACCGTCCGGAGATATGCACCATTGGTTGCAGCAAGCGCACCTGGTCCATCACCCGCTGTTTACTGCGCAACTGAAACAGCCAGTCATACAGCTTGGGTTGTTTCTCACGCACCAGTCGGGCCAGAGCGATGGTGGCGCGCACGTCGGACAGTGCGTCGTGCGCCTGCCCATGGTCGATACCGTTGGCTTCGGTCAGGCGCTCCAACTTGAGCGTGACGCGCCCATCCTGCTGCGGCCATTCAATGCCTTCCGGGCGCAGCGCATAGGCGGTTCGAACCACATCGATCAAATCCCAGCGACTGTTACCACCCTGCCACTCACGCGCATAAGGATCGAAAAAATTGCGATACAGACTGTAGCGTGTCATCTCATCATCGAAACGCAAAGTGTTGTAACCGGCGCCACAAGTGCCCGGCGCGGCGAGTTCAGCGTGCACACGGGTCATGAAATCAGCCTCGGCCAGGCCTTTTTCCGCGAGTGTCGCCGGGGTGATACCGGTAATCGCGCAGGCCACCGGGTGAGGCAGGATATCGTCGCTGGGCAGACAATAAAGATTGACCGGCGCGCCGATCTCATTGAGCTCGTGGTCCGTGCGTATGCCGGCTACCTGGAGGGGCCGATCGCTGCGCGGGTTGATGCCGGTGGTTTCATAGTCGTACCAGAAAATCGAGGTCACGGGCTGATCCTGTACTGAAGATCGACAAAGTCTAGGCGCTGAACGGTATCCGCGACCAGCAGCAAATACACTGTACAAACATCCAGTAAAACGTTGAATGGTTGCTTCCATCACCGACACTGCTAGCATCCGTGTCTTCCAGCCATTCAGCACTGCCAAGGATCGCGATGCCGTCAACCCCATTGGACACCCGCTACCAGATCGAGACCCCGGAGGGCATCGACCTGCCCTTGCGCCCGGCCGGCCTGGTGCCACGCGTGTTAGCCTTTACCTTTGACCTGTGCCTGCGTGGGGTGGTCATGGGCGTTCTGCTGGTGCCATTGGCCTTGCTGGGCAACGTCGGGATCGGCCTGGGCTCGCTGCTGCTGTTCCTGATCAGTTGGTGGTACATGGTGCTGTTCGAGGTGCTCAACCAGGGTTGCTCGCCAGGTAAACAGGTCATGGGGTTGCGTGTCGTACAAGATGACGGCACCCCGATTGGCTGGTCCGCGTCACTGATCCGCAACCTGCTGCGGTTTGTCGACATGTTACCGTTCGGCTATTTTCTCGGCGCTATCAGTTGCCTGCAGCATCCTCATTTCAAACGCCTCGGCGACCTGGCCGCCGGTACACTGGTGATCTATCGGGAACAGCCACTGGTGCGCCCCCAGATTCCTCAGGCTGCGGCCTTGCGCCTGCCCTTTGCCCTGGACCTGAGCGAGCAACGGGCCATCCTTGGCTTCGCGGAGCGCCAGGGTGAGCTGTCCACGGAGCGCGTTCACGAGTTGGCCTCGATTCTCGCCACTCCGTTGCAGGTATCCCCGGCCCGAGCCGCGGAACAACTCAATGGCGTGGCCCGTGGCCTGTTGGGGCCGACATGAAACAGAGCCTCTTCGAAACCCGTCACCAGCCCCAATGGCACGCCTTTGCCGAGTGCCTGCAACAGTTGGAACATGGCAAGGCCAAGGCCAGTGACGTGGCTGACTTTCCCCATCAGTACCGGCGCCTGTGCCAGCACCTGGCCTTGGCACAGGAGCGCGGCTATAGCAGCTACCTGGTAGACCCCTTGCAACAACTGGCCCTGCGCGGCCATCAACAGCTTTATCGTCATCGCAGCCAATTGGCGGCAACTGTGATGGGTTTCGTACTCGCCGATTTTCCTCGCCTGGTGCGCGAACAGTGGCGATTCGTACTGATAGCCAGCCTGCTGTTCTTTGGCAGCCTGGTAGGTATCGCGCTGCTGGTGTACCTGTTTCCCGACCTGATCTACAGCATCGTCAGCCCGCAACAAGTGGCCGAGATGCAGGGCATGTATGACCCCGATGCAAGCCGCCTGGGCCGCGCCGCCGAGCGTGCCTCGAGCGAAGACTGGATGATGTTCGGCTATTACGTCATGCATAACATCGGTATCGCGTTCCAGACATTTGCCGCCGGGTTGTTGTTCGGGCTGGGCAGTGTGTTCTTCCTGATTTTCAATGGCCTGGTCATCGGGGCCGTCTCCGGGCACCTGACCGAAATCGGCTATGGGCAAACCTTCTGGTCATTCGTCATCGGCCACGGTGCATTCGAACTGACGGCGATCGCCCTCGCCGGTGCCGCTGGCCTGCAGCTGGGCTGGGCACTGATCTCTCCCGGTCAGTTGACCCGTGGAGAATCATTGCGGCGGGCAGCCCGCAAGAGCGTGCAGCTGTTGTGCGGTGTAATGATCTTCTTGCTGATCGCAGCCTTTATCGAAGCCTACTGGTCATCGACCACCCTGATCGCTCCCTGGGTCAAATACCTGGTCGGCGCAATCTTATGGATGCTAGTGGCTGCTTACCTGAGCCTTGCAGGACGGACCCACCATGCGCCTCAGTGATGCCAGCGTGGTCATCCGCCCACGTACTGCCTGGGAAGCCATGGATCTTGGCGTGTTGATGGCCCGGCAAAACCGCGTGCTGTTGATGAGCAGTTGGGCGCTGGTGACCCTGCCAGTGTTCGCGTTGCTCACTGCACTGCTGTGGAAGTCTCCGTCCACGGCGATATTTCTGTTCTGGTGGCTCAAGCCCGCGTTTGACCGCTTGCCGCTATACATCTTGTCCAAAGCCTTGTTTGGCGAAACACCCAGCATCAAACAGGCCGTGCGCCAATGGCCGCGTCTGCTCAAGGGCCAGCTGGTGGCCAGCCTGACGTGGCGGCGGCTCAGCCTGAGCCGCAGCTTTGTAATGCCGGTGAGCCAGCTCGAAGGCCTGGATGGCCCGGCACGCCAGAAACGTCTGGGCGTGTTGCAGCAACGCAATGCCGGCGCCGCGCGTTGGTTGACTACCGTCGGCGTGCACCTGGAGATAGGGCTGTGGTTCGGTTGCATGGCGCTGTTCTATCTATTTATTCCGCAGAACGTCGAGATGGATTGGGACTGGCAACGCCTGGTACTGGCAACCAGCTCGGAAGGCTTGTGGCTGGAACACCTGGGCAACGCGATCTATGCCTTGATCCTGGTGTTTTGGGAGCCTATCTATGTCGCCTGCGGATTCAGCCTCTACCTTAATCGCCGAACCGTGCTGGAGGCCTGGGACCTGGAATTGGTCTTTCGCCGCCTTCGTGAGCGCCTGAGCGGTGTGGCGCCGATGTTATTACTGGTGATCGGACTGACATTGCTGCCGTTCAGCCCACCCGTCATGGCTGATGCGTCCCCGCCCCCAAAGCCCCTGAGCACCCAGGGCGCGAATCAGTCGATCAAATCACTGCTGGAAAAACCACCTTTCAAAAACCCGGAGACCGTTACCCGCTATCGCTTCGGCGAAGAAAAGCCTGCCGTCAAAGACAAGGCCCACGGCGACGCCAAGCTTCCCGCCTGGCTGAAAGCGCTGCTGGATAACCTCAACAGCAATACCTTCAAGCACATCGCACAAGGGGTTGAGGTGCTGTTGTGGGGCCTTCTGATCGGTGGCCTGATCATGCTTGCGTGGCGATATCGCGAATGGCTGCACACCTTCGTCAGTCGGCGCGAGCCTCGCAAAACCCAAGCCATCAAGCCCGTGCCCACGCAGCTATTCGGCCTTGAACTGGGCACTGATACCCTGCCCGACGATGTTGCCAGCGCCGCCGAGCACCTGTGGGCAACGCAGCCCCGGGAAGCACTCGGCCTGTTGTATCGAGGGCTGCTCAGCCGACTGCTGCATGACTTCAACCTACCGCTGAAAAATGCTGACACTGAAGGCCAGGTCCTGGCACGGGTTCACCAGTTGCAGCAACCACAACTGCTGGCTTTCAGTGATGAATTGACCCGGCACTGGCAAAACCTCGCCTACGGTCACCGCCTTCCTCCCCTCTCTGCTCAGCAAAAACTGTGCAGTGATTGGCGCACCCTGTTCCGCTCGGGGAGCAATCAATGAACCGGCTATTGCTGTGGGTGGGGCTTCTACTGGCGTGCTTGCTTGGAGCGGGCGGTTACTACGCATGGAGCAAGGCGATTCCCTACGATGAAGTGGTGGATCGCGGCCCCTCACCAGAAGCCTTGGCCAACCCCTACCTGGCGGCCGAACACTTCCTGCGCGAACAAGGCCTGACAGTTGAACACGCCAATAGCCTGGAGCGGCTGACCACCTTGCCGTCCAAGGGCAACAGCCTGTTGCTGCTCGGTGAGCGCAGTAATATGACGCCACGCCAAGTCGAGCAACTGCTGGCCTGGGCCAAGTCCGGTGGCCATCTGTTGCTGGTGGCCGAGGCGCTTTGGGATGAGGAAACTGGCAAAAGCGGTGACCTGTTGCTCGACCGTCTGCATATCCATCAAACCTTGAGTGACGAACCTGAAGAGCCTGCCGCTTCCGCTAAACCGCCGCGCAAAAAGACAGCCACGGACCTGACCAAACTCTACGTCGACAATGAAACCCCATCGGCGTATTTCAGTTTCGACACAGACTTCAACCTTACCGACCCCAAGCACCTGGCACAGTTTTCGGCCAATAGCGCACGGTCGAGCCACCTGATGCAACTCGACCTCGGGGAAGGCAGCGTCACGGTGATCACAGACAGTGACCTGTGGAAAACCCCCAACATAGGCCAGCACGATAATGCCTGGCTGCTGTGGTACCTGAACCAGGGCACCGCCGTGACGATGCTGTTCAACAGCGACGTCGATGACCTGTTTACCTTGCTGCTGCGCTACTTCCCCCAGGCCTTGGTGGCACTCATTGCCCTTGTCGCCCTGGCATTCTGGCGGGCGGGTATGCGTCAAGGCCCCATCCAACCGCCCGCGCCCAACGCCCGCCGCCAATTGCAGGAACACCTGAAAGCCAGTGCCGACTTCCTGCTGCGCCGCAGCGGCCAGGGCACGCTGCTGCAAGCCCTGCAGCGCGATATCTTGCGTACGGCCCGGCGGCGTCACACCGGCTTCGAACACCTCGACAGCGCAGAACAACGGCGGGTGCTTGAACGCCTGACGCGCCAGCCCCCTCACATCATCAACCAGGCCCTTGGCCCACTCCCGGCAAAACGGCTTTCCAGCGCCGATTTCAGCCGTCAGGTGGCGTGCCTGCAAACTCTCAGGAATGCCTTATGAGTGATTTCCCAAGCGCCACTGCCTTGACCAGCGAATCCCTGCAACACGCCAGTGGGCAAGCCCAGGCCCTGCGCACTGAACTGCGCAAAGCGGTAATTGGCCAGGACGCCGTGATCGACGACGTCCTGACCGCCTTGATCGCCGGTGGCCATGTGCTGCTTGAAGGTGTGCCGGGGCTGGGCAAAACCCTGTTGGTACGTGCCTTGGCGCGCTGCTTCGAGGGTGACTTCGCACGGATCCAGTTCACTCCGGACCTGATGCCCAGCGATGTCACCGGCCACGCCGTGTATGACCTGCATACCGAACAGTTCAAGCTGCGCAAGGGGCCGGTGTTCACCCACTTGTTGTTGGCCGACGAAATCAACCGCGCTCCAGCCAAGACCCAGGCAGCCTTGCTTGAGGCCATGCAGGAACGGCAAGTGACCCTCGAAGGCGAGGCGCTGCCCATCGGCCAGCCGTTCATGGTGCTGGCGACCCAGAACCCCATCGAACAGGAAGGTACCTACCCCCTGCCGGAGGCGGAACTGGATCGCTTCATGCTCAAAGTGCGCATGGATTACCCCGATGCGCAGCAGGAACTGGACATGGTGCGCGAAGTCACGCGCTCGTCGCGGGCCGACATGCTGGATGTACACCCATTGCGTACGGTGCTGCAGGCCGGGGATGTGCTGCAACTGCAGCAGGTTGCCAGTGATCTGGCCCTGGACGAACAAGTACTCGACTATGCCGTGCGCCTGGCACGCGCCACCCGCAGCTGGCCAGGGCTGGCCATTGGCGCCGGGCCGCGGGCCTCGATTGACCTGGTACGTGGCGCCCGCGCCCGCGCCTTGTTGCGTGGTGGTGAATTCGTCACTCCGGACGATATCAAGGGGTGCGCCCTGGCAGTACTGCGCCATCGGGTGCGTATCGCGCCAGAGTTGGATATAGACGGGCTGGAGGTTGACCAAGTGCTCAAGCAACTGCTTGATCAGATTCCGGCTCCCCGGCAATGACTCGCCCATGAAACCGAACCGTCTGCTGTTGAACTGGCTTGGCGTATTGCTGGGACTGGGCATCCTACTGGGCGCGGCATCCGCGCTGCAGTTCAAAGTGCCCGACACCTTGCACTCGGTGGCGTGGGGCTTGCTACTGGCGCTGTTGTTGTTGGCGATGCTGGATGCGATGCGCCTGCGACGCCGCCCATCACCCCGTGTGCAGCGGCAAATGCCCGGAAGCCTGGCGCTGGGCCGCTGGGGCGAAGTACGCCTGGCCTTGGAGCATGACTTCCTGCAGCCACTGACTGTGCGGGTATTCGATCATGTCCCCGACGGGTTGACCGTAGAAGGCATGCCCCAAGCCATTGAGCTGCGCCCCGGTGAGCGCAGTGACCTGGGGTATCGCCTGCGTCCCCTGCGACGCGGGCACTTCAGCTTCAACCGCTGCGAAATCCACTTGCCCAGCCCAATGGGGCTGTGGTCAGCTCGCCGTTCTATCGAGGTGAACGACACCACCCGCGTCTACCCGGATTTCGCCCGGCTGTACGGTGCACAACTACTGGGCGTGGACAACTGGCTGAGCCAACTGGGTGTACGTCAACGTCAACGGCGTGGGTTGGGGCTGGAGTTTCATCAGCTACGCGAATTTCGCGACGGCGACAGCCTGCGCCAGATCGACTGGAAAGCCACCGCCCGACAACGCACGCCCATCGCCCGTGAATACCAGGATGAGCGCGACCAACAGATCGTTTTCATGCTTGATTGCGGCCGGCGTATGCGCAGCCAGGATGACGAACTCTCTCACTTCGACCACGCCCTCAATGCGTGCCTGTTGCTCAGCTACGTTGCCTTGCGCCAGGGAGATGCAGTGGGGCTGTGCACCTTTGCCAGCGACCAACCACGCTACCTGGCGCCGGTCAAAGGCAGTAGCCAATTGAATGTGCTGCTCAACGCGGTATACGACCTGGATACCACCCGAAAGGCTGCTGATTACCAGGCGGCGGCCAGCCAGTTGCTGGCTCGGCAAAAGCGCCGCGCATTGGTGATCGTGGTCAGTAACCTTCGGGATGAGGACGACGAAGAACTGCTGACCGCCGTCAAGCGTATCAGCCGCCAGCATAGGGTACTGGTGGCCAGCTTGCGCGAGGAAGTACTCGATCAATTGCGCCAGGCCCCCGTGCAAACCCTGCCCGAAGCATTGGCGTACAGCGGCACCATCGACTACTTGAATACCCGTGACGAACTGCATGAACGCCTCAGCGCCCAAGGCCTGTCGGTCGTGGACACCTTGCCATCTGAACTGGGACCAGCCCTTGTGACACGCTACCTGGGCTGGAAGAAAGCCGGCATGCTTTGAAAAACGGCGCACGATTACGGCCTGGGCAGCAACTCCCTGGGTCGGGTCGACAGCGCGCCGTGCCTAGGCCGAAGCCTGCAAAGGATCAAAACTGAAGTAATGCAACAGTACGTCGATGAGTTGCCCATAGGCCTCAGGCGCCTGGAGCACACTGAACCCGGAGTCGTAGTGCTGCGGGTTGACATCCTCATGACTCCACAGGCAGATCGCCGTAAGGTCAATGGGATTAAAGGTGCCGTCAGCGGCGGGGATCTTCAGACGCAGCTCGAAGTCCACGTCGACCATCATGGGCAATTGGCTGATCAACATCAGCCCATCTCTCGAGACATTGCCCAAATAGCCGATGGGTCTATCGGTGAGCCGGTTAAATACTTGCAGAAAACAAGGTAGCTGATGCCGCTCGATCCGTCGGTCGGTAAACATGGTGTGATCGCCATCCAGTGGCCATGAATAAGGCCGTGTCAGTGATGCGGAACCAGCAGAAAACGCTCGTTCCCCCTGGATCTCGGTGCGACAACAGGCAACAGTCTGCCGCCAGACAGCCGCCGAGTCCGGGACCCACATCCGTTTGCATTGAAACTTGTACAAACGGACATTCAAAGGATAGCCCAAGACTGGCAACGGGCCAGTTATGAAATGACGAAGATCATCACAAAGACGCTGGACGCGGCTGAGCGATACTTGCACCGGGGTAATGCCCAAGTTGTTGCAAGGTGTCGAGCCGTGCGCGAGCACGGTAGGCGTACTCGCTCGACGGGTATTGATTGATGATGAATTGATAGGTCTGCACGGCGTCGACGAACAGCTTTTGCCGCTCCAGGCATTGCCCGCGCAACATCGACACCTCTGGTTGCACATAACGTCGGGTGCGGCTTTCACGGTCGACCTGGGATAACTCCAGCGTGACACGCTCACAGTCACCGACCTTGTAGGCGCGGTAGGCGTTGTTCAAATGGTGGTCCATCGACCAACGGGTGCAGCCGACAACACTGACGGCCAGGGCAGCAATGAGCAAAATTCGCATGAGGGTTCTCCTGTCTTGTGCAGTGTATCGACCCCTCGCCAAAAATCTTCAAGGATGTTCGTATTCAGCCGCAACGAAAACAAGTCAATCATCGATAAGTAGTGCAAACGAACAATGACTACAACGAAAGAGCATAGTAGCCTTCCTCAGCGCTTGAACTCAGGAGTCTGTGCATGTCCGTCCGTCGTACCAAAATCGTCGCCACCCTTGGCCCGGCCAGCAACTCGCCGGAAGTCCTCGAACAGCTGATTCTGGCTGGTTTGGACGTTGCCCGTCTGAACTTCTCCCACGGCACCCCGGACGAGCACAAGGCTCGCGCCAAGTTGGTGCGTGACCTGGCCGCCAAGCACGGCCGCTTCGTGGCACTGCTGGGTGACCTGCAAGGCCCGAAAATCCGTATCGCCAAATTCACCAACAAGCGGATCGAGCTGAAGATTGGTGACACCTTCACCTTCTCCACCAGCCACCCGCTGACCGAAGGCAACCAGCAAGTCGTGGGTATCGACTACCCGGACCTGGTCAAGGACTGCGGCGTCGGTGACGAGCTTCTGCTGGACGATGGCCGCGTAGTAATGCGCGTCGAAACCGCGACCCCTACCGAACTGCACTGCGTCGTGCTGATCGGCGGCCCGCTGTCCGACCACAAAGGCATCAACCGCCGTGGTGGTGGCCTGACGGCTCCAGCCCTGACAGAAAAAGACAAGGCCGACATCAAGCTCGCCGCCGAAATGGAAGTGGACTACCTCGCCGTGTCCTTCCCACGTGACGCCGCCGACATGGAATACGCCCGTAAGCTGCGCGACGAGGCTGGCGGTACCGCCTGGCTGGTGGCGAAGATCGAACGTGCCGAAGCCGTGGCCGACGACGAAACCCTCGACGGCCTGATCAAGGCTTCCGATGCGGTCATGGTTGCCCGTGGCGATCTCGGCGTAGAAATCGGTGACGCCGAGCTGATCGGTATCCAGAAGAAGATCATCCTGCACGCACGCCGCCACAACAAAGCGGTGATCGTGGCGACCCAGATGATGGAGTCGATGATCCAGAACCCTATGCCGACCCGTGCCGAAGTCTCCGACGTGGCCAACGCCGTGCTCGACTACACCGACGCCGTGATGCTCTCGGCCGAAAGCGCCGCCGGCCCGTACCCGCTGGAAGCCGTGCAAGCCATGGCGCGTATCTGCCTCGGCGCTGAAAAGCACCCGACCAGCAAGACCTCCAGCCACCGCATCGGCAAAGAGTTCGAAAGCTGCGACCAGAGCATCGCGCTGGCCGCCATGTACACCGCGAACCACTTCCCCGGTGTGAAGGCGATCATCGCCTTGACCGAAAGTGGCTACACGCCGTTGATCATGTCGCGCATCCGTTCCTCGGTGCCGATCTACGCGTTCACCCCGCACCGTGAAGCCCAGGCGCGCACCGCGCTGTTCCGTGGCGTGTACACCGTTCCGTTCGATCCGGCTTCGCTGGCACCGAACGAAGTCAGCCAGAAGGCGATCGACGAGCTGGTCAAGCGTGGCGTCGTAGAGAAAGGCGACTGGGTCATCCTGACCAAGGGCGACAGCTACCACACCACCGGTGGCACCAATGGCATGAAGATCCTGCACGTGGGCGACCCGCAGGTCTGAGTGACACGCTGAAAAACAAAAGCCCCGCCATGTGAATGGCGGGGCTTTTTTGCATTTCAAGAGTTCGTGTCGAACTCGGTCAAGTGTGGGAGCGGGCTTGCTCGCGAATGCGGTGTGGCAGTCGACAGGTACATTCGCTGATCCATCGCATTCGCGAGCAAGCCCGCTCCCACAGGTTGATCAGCGCCGGGTGATGAACCCCGACAACGCCGCAATCGCCTCTGGCGACCTCAACCGCTGGGTAAACAACGCCCCCTCCTCCTCAATCACCTGCCGCAGTTGCTCACGATCCACGCTCTTCATGAGCTGCTTGGTCACCTGCACCGCACCCGGCGCCAGGCTTTCAAAGCGCTCGGCCATCTCCCGCGCCTTGGCCAACGCCGCCTCGCCGCTACCCAGCGCCTCCGTGGCAATCCCCCAGGCTGCCGCCTGTTCGCCGGTAAAGCCCTCGCCCAGCAACAATAATTCCGCAGCCTTTGCGTGCCCCAACAACCTCGGCAGAATCAGGCTCGACCCAAACTCCGGGCACAGCCCCAGGTTGACAAACGGCATGCGCAACCGCGCATCGCGGCTGATGTACACCAGGTCGCAATGCAGCAACAGGGTTGTACCAATGCCCACCGCTGCGCCCGCCACCGCAGCAATCACCGGCTTGCGGCAGTTGAGCAGGCTTTTCATGAAGTAAAACGGGGGGCTGTCGAGATCACTGGGCGGTTGTTCGAGAAAATCGCCGATGTCGTTGCCGGCGGTAAAACAGTCACTGCTGCCCTGGATCAGTACGCAGCGCAGGTCTGCGTCCGCGTCGGCCTGCTCCAGTGCCTCGGCCAGTTGCGTGTACATGGCTCGAGTGAGCGCGTTCTTCTTGTCGGGGCGATTGAGCTGCAGGGTCAGCAGCCCGCCTTCGCGCAGCTGTTGGATGGCGTCGGTCATGGCGAATCTCGCGGCTGGAAAGTTCAGCGCTCAACCACGGGGCAGGAACACATCCGCCAGCAGTTGATTACGCGGCAGCCCCGCCAGGAACAAACGCTTGGAAAACGCCTCGACACTGACAGGGTGCCCGCAGAGTAAAGCCAGAGTTTGCCGCGAAACAAGCCGCAGTTGCGCCAATGCCTGGGTCGCCTGCGCCGCCGTCCACAGCTCCACCGTCAGGTTGGAATGCTGTGCAGCCAGTGCCGCCAAGGGTTCGGCTAGGTAATGGCACTCGGCATCATGGGCCAGGTGAATCACGCGGATGTCGCCCTGATGATCCTGGCGCAAGGCCTCACGCAACACGCCCCAAAGAGGGCCAAGGCCGGTGCCGGACGCCAGCAGCCATAGCGGTCGGCTTTGCCAGTCGGGATCGTATTGCAGCGCGCCGCCGCGCAGTTCGCCCAGCCGCAAACGGTCACCCAGCTGCAACTGGCGGGCAAGGTCACTGAATTCGCCAGGCAGACGGCAATCGAGGTGAAACTCCAGGAATGGGTCATCCTGGGGCAAGCTCGCCAGGGAATAGGGCCGCGCCACTTGTCCCGCCCACAACACCAGATGCTGCCCAGCCCGGTAGCGCAGGCCTCGCTCGGGTTGCAGGCGCAGGCGCAGCACACTCGGGCTCAACCAATCGATACCCACCACCTGGGCCGGCAACCCATCACGCGTAGGATCAAAGGTTTCGACGTGCAGATCACCGCTCACCTGGCACTGGCACGCCAATCGCCAGCCCTCCTGGCGCTGCGCCGGGCTCAGGGCATCGGGCTGCGTGTCCTCGACCTCCCCCACGCAACGCACCAGGCACGCATGGCAACTGCCGGCACGGCAACTGTAGGGCACGGCCACACCCGCCTGGTTCAAGGCATCCAGCAGGTTGCTGCCGGCCGGTACCGACCAATGGCGCTCGCCGACGTACAGTTCAGGCATATAAGGACTCATCACAAGGGGCGTGCACAGGGAATCATGCCTGCGACAGTTTGACCATAGTCGGGTGTATCGGCCACCGCGCCGGGTTATACTGCCGCGCCTTTTTAGCGTCGCGCCAACAATACTTGCTCTTCTTGGCGACGCGCCTTGGAAAGGTGGGCTCAGCCGACCGATGCACTTCACTGAGCCCACCTTTATTGAATGTTCCCTTATAGAGGAGCGCGACTCATGACCGTGATCAAGCAAGACGACCTGATTCAGAGCGTTGCCGACGCCCTGCAATTCATTTCCTATTACCACCCCGTTGATTTCATCCAGGCCATGCACGAAGCCTACCTGCGCGAAGAATCGCCAGCGGCCCGTGACTCCATCGCCCAGATCCTGATCAACTCGCGCATGTGCGCCACCGGCCATCGCCCGATCTGCCAGGACACCGGTATCGTCACCGTGTTCGTGCGCGTGGGCATGGACGTACGTTGGGATGGCGCCACCATGGGCCTGGACGACATGATCAACGAAGGCGTGCGTCGCGCCTACAACCTGCCGGAAAACGTGCTGCGTGCCTCGATCCTGGCCGACCCGGCAGGCAGCCGTAAGAACACCAAGGACAACACCCCGGCGGTGATCCACTACTCCATCGTCCCGGGTAACACCGTGGAAGTGGACGTAGCGGCCAAGGGCGGCGGTTCCGAGAACAAGTCGAAAATGGCCATGCTCAACCCGTCCGACTCGATCGTCGACTGGGTGCTCAAGACCGTTCCGACCATGGGCGCCGGCTGGTGCCCACCGGGCATGCTCGGCATCGGCATCGGCGGCACCGCCGAGAAAGCCGCCGTCATGGCCAAGGAAGTGTTGATGGAGTCCATCGACATCCACGAGCTGAAGAAGCGCGGCCCGCAGAACCGTATCGAAGAGATGCGCCTGGAGCTGTTCGAGAAGGTCAACCAACTGGGCATCGGCGCCCAGGGCCTGGGTGGCCTGACCACCGTGCTCGACGTGAAGATCATGGACTACCCGACCCACGCCGCCTCCCTGCCGGTGTGCATGATCCCCAACTGCGCCGCCACCCGTCACGCGCACTTTGTGCTCGACGGCTCGGGCCCGGCCTCGCTGGAAGCGCCACCGCTGGACGCCTACCCGGAAATCGTCTGGGAAGCCGGCCCATCGGCCCGCCGTGTCAACCTCGACACCCTGACCCCGGAAGAAGTGCAGAGCTGGAAGCCGGGCGAAACCGTATTGCTCAACGGTAAGATGCTCACCGGCCGCGACGCTGCGCACAAGCGCATGGTCGAGATGCTGAACAAGGGCGAAAGCCTGCCGGTGGACCTCAAGGGCCGCTTCATCTACTACGTCGGCCCGGTTGATCCGGTGCGCGAAGAAGTGGTTGGCCCGGCCGGCCCGACCACCGCGACGCGGATGGACAAGTTCACCCGTCAGATCCTCGAGCAAACCGGCCTGCTGGGCATGATCGGCAAATCCGAGCGCGGCCCGACCGCCATCGAAGCGATCAAGGACCACAAAGCCGTATACCTGATGGCCGTCGGTGGCGCCGCTTACCTGGTAGCGCAAGCCATCAAGAAATCGCGCGTTGTTGCCTTCGCCGAACTGGGCATGGAAGCGATCTACGAGTTCGACGTGAAGGACATGCCGGTCACCGTTGCTGTCGACAGCAAAGGCGAATCCGTGCACATCACCGGTCCTGCCATCTGGCAGAAAAAGATCAGTGAAAGCCTGGCGGTAGAAGTGCAGTAAGCGCTTCCCCTGCAAACATAAAGGCGACTGTGGCCATGGCCCAGTCGCCTTTTTTATGGCACATGGTATGGTGCACTCCCTTACCGTGCCTGCCCATCACCGTATGATCGTCATCCCTCGCCCACTGCGCCTGACCTTCTATTCCCTGCTGATCATCGCTGGCGCGCTACTGGCCGCGGCCTTGGCCACGCGCCACGCCGAACGCCAGGCCCTGGTGGACGACGCCGCCCGCGCCAATCAACAGCTTGCGCTGTACGCCAACTCGCTGCACACCCTGATCGAACGCTACCGCGCCCTGCCCGCCGTGCTGGCCTTGGACTCGGAAATGATCAACGCGCTGAAGGGCCCGCTGGACGCAACCACCCAGGACCTGCTCAACCGCAAGCTGGAACGCATCAACGGCGCCGCACAATCCTCCACCCTGGAACTGATGGACCGCACTGGCCTGGCCGTGGCCGCCAGCAATTGGAACCTGCCGAGCAGTTATGTGGGGCATAACTACGCGTTCCGGCCCTACTTCAGCCAGACCTTGAGCCAGGGCACCGGGCGGTTTTATGCAGTGGGCGTGACGACCGGCATCCCCGGTTACTTCCTTTCCAGCGCGGTGCTGGATGAACACGAACAGTTCCTCGGCGCCATGGTCGTCAAGCTGGAGTTCCCCGAGCTTGAGCGCGAGTGGGCCCAGGGCAATGACCTGCTGCTGGTCAGTGACGCACGTGGCATCGTGTTTATCGCCAATCAACCGGGCTGGCGTTATCGCAACCTGCGGCCGTTGTCGGCCAGCGACCTCGCCGAATTGAAGGCCACTCGCCAATACGACAAAAAACAACTGCAACCGCTGGAGACTCAGACCCTGCGGCGTTTTGACGAAAACAGTCATCTGATGCGCGTCAACGGCCCCGATGGCAACGCCAATTACATCTGGGAATCCCTGCCACTCAAAGCCGAAGGCTGGACCCTGCACCTGCTGCGCAAGCCGCAGTTCGCCTTTGAGGATCAGCGCAACGCTGGCCTGGCCGCCGCCGGATCCTGGCTGGCGCTGGTGTTCCTGGTGCTGTTCCTGACGCAGCGCTGGCGCCTGGCCCGTTTGCGTCAGCGCAGTCGCGAAGAGCTTGAGCAACTGGTGGAAGAGCGCACCCAGGCGCTGCGCACCGCCCAGGATGGCCTGGTGCAATCGGCCAAGCTGGCAGCGCTGGGGCAGATGTCTGCGGCCCTCGCCCACGAGATCAATCAACCGCTGACGGCGCAGCGTATGCAGCTGGCAACCTTGCGCCTGCTGCTGGATCACGGTCGGGTCGACGACGCTTACCAGGCACTCACGCCACTGGACGACATGCTCACGCGCATGGCCGCACTCACCGGCCACCTCAAGACCTTCGCGCGCAAAAGCCCGAGCGGCCTGCGTGAACGCCTGGACCTGGCCACGGTGGTTGATCAATCCTTGCACCTGCTCGACGCGCGCTTGCGTGATGAAGCCATCGGCGTGGTGCTCGACCTGACCCGCCCTGCCTGGGTGCGCGGTGATGCAATCCGCCTGGAGCAGGTGTTGATCAACCTACTACGCAATGCGCTGGACGCCATGGCCGACAAGCCGCGCAAACGCCTGGAAATCCGCCTGCATGCCGATCAACAGCTGTGGCAGCTCACCGTCAGCGACAGTGGCGGCGGGATTGCCGAGGAGCATTTGAACAGCGTGTTCGACCCGTTCTTCACCACCAAGCCCGTGGGCGACGGGCTCGGCTTGGGGCTGGCGGTGTCCTACGCTATCGTGCACGAATTGGGCGGACGCCTGATCGCCGCCAACCGTGGCGACGGCGCGGTGTTTAGCCTGACCCTGCCTATCGCCCTGGAGACGCCCGACCTATGTTGAACGCGGTGATTGTGGTCGATGACGAAGCCAGCATTCGTACGGCTGTCGAACAATGGTTGAGCTTGTCGGGGTTTGAGGTGCAGTTGTTCAGCCGCGCCGAGGCGTGCCTGGCGCAACTGCCCAAGGATTTTCCCGGGGTCATCTTGAGCGATGTGCGCATGCCGGGTCTCAGCGGCCTGGAGCTGTTGGCCGAAGTGCAGCGCCGCGATGCTGATTTACCGGTGATCCTGCTCACCGGCCATGGCGATGTGCCGATGGCCGTCGAAGCCATGCGCGACGGTGCCTACGATTTCCTGGAAAAACCCTTCAGCCCCGACGCCCTGCTCAACAGCTTGCGCCGTGCCCTGGACAAGCGTGGCTTGATCCTTGAAAACCGCCGCCTGCATCAACAGGCTGACCATCGGGCGCAGTTGGAATCGACGCTGCTGGGCGTGTCCCGGGGTTTGCACACCTTGCGTCGCCAGGTGCTGGACCTGGCGAGCCTGCCGGTCAACGTGCTGATCCGTGGAGAGACCGGCAGCGGCAAGGAGCTCGTCGCCCGCTGCCTGCATGATTTCGGCCCGCGGGCGAAGAAGCCCTTTGTGGCGCTCAACTGTGCTGCGATCCCCGAGCAACTGTTTGAGGCCGAGCTGTTCGGCCACGAAAGCGGCGCGTTCACCGGCGCCCAGGGCAAGCGCATCGGTAAACTGGAATACGCCCACGGTGGCACGCTGTTCCTGGACGAGATCGAAAGCATGCCCCTGGCCCAGCAAGTGAAATTGCTGCGCGTGCTGCAGGAGCAGAAACTGGAGCGGCTGGGCTCCAACCAAAGTATCCACGTGGACCTGCGCATCATCGCCGCCACCAAGCCGGACCTGCTGGAAGAGGCCCGCGCCGGGCGTTTTCGCGAAGACCTGGCCTATCGCTTGAATGTCGCGCAACTGCGCCTGCCGCCCTTGCGTGACCGTCGCGAAGATATCCCCCTGCTGTTCGACCACTTTGCTCAGAGTGCTGCCGAACGCCTGGGCCGCAGCGTTGAGCCCCTGAGCGGCGCACAACTGGGGCGCCTGCTCAGCCATGACTGGCCAGGCAACGTGCGTGAACTGGCCAACGTCGCCGAACGCCAGGTGCTGGGGCTTGGCGAACCGGAACCGGAAGGCATCGAGGCCGGGCAGTCCCTGGCGGCGCAGCAGGAGGCCTTCGAGGCTCACTGCCTGAAAGCGGCGTTGACCCGGCACAAGGGCGACATCAAGGCGGTGCTGGCTGAACTGCAACTGCCCCGGCGCACCTTCAATGAAAAAATGCAGCGCCATGGGCTCGTGCGGGAAACCTTCCTGTAGGGCCCGGCTTGCTGGCGTTGGTGCGCTTGAGGACGCTATCGCCGGCAAGCCGGCTCCTTCAGGAATGCATTTTAGAGGTGGGCTTGCCTGTGATGGCGTCGGCAGCCATAAGCGGATTTCCGCTCATCACCCGATAAATGTCAGCAATTTTCCGCTCACAAAAAACCCGCAACCCTTCTAGACCGGGCCTTCATCCACCTGGCACAGCTCCTGCTATAGCCCCAGCCAGGCAGTGCTCAAGCACGCTCCATAAAAACAACTAGATGAAGGATCCTTCAATGGATAACTCCAACACCTTGCCTCTGGGGTCGGCGGCCGCGCCGGCGAAAGAACGCACCACCTCCAGCCGTATCAAATCGATTTTCAGTGGTTCCGTCGGCAACATGGTCGAGTGGTACGACTGGTACGTCTACGCCGCCTTCTCGTTGTACTTCGCAAAAACCTTCTTCCCGAAAGGCGACACCACCGCCCAGCTGCTCAACACCGCCGCGATCTTTGCCGTCGGCTTCCTGATGCGCCCGATCGGTGGCTGGCTGATGGGCCTGTACGCTGACAAAGTCGGGCGTAAAAAGGCCTTGATGGCCTCGGTCTACCTGATGTGCTTCGGCTCGTTGCTGATCGCCCTGAGCCCTGGCTATGAAGTCATTGGTATCGGCGCACCGATCTTGCTGGTATTTGCCCGTTTGCTGCAGGGCCTGTCGGTCGGCGGTGAATACGGTACCTCCGCCACCTACCTCAGTGAGATGGCGACCAAGGAACGCCGTGGTTTCTACTCCAGCTTCCAATACGTAACCCTTATCTCTGGCCAGCTCATCGCCCTGGGCGTATTGATCGTGCTGCAACAATTGCTCACCACCGAGCAGCTGTATGCCTGGGGCTGGCGTATCCCGTTTGCCATCGGTGCCCTGTGCGCAGTGGTTGCGCTGTACCTGCGTCGCGGCATGGAAGAAACCGAGTCGTTCACCAAGAAGGAAAAAGCCAAGGAAAGCGCGATGCGCACCTTGATGCGCCATCCCAAGGAACTGTTGACCGTGGTCGGCCTGACCATGGGCGGTACGCTGGCGTTCTACACCTACACCACCTACATGCAGAAATACCTGGTGAACACCGTCGGCATGAGCATTTCCGACTCCACCACCATCTCGGCGGCGACGCTGTTCCTGTTCATGTGCCTGCAACCGATCATCGGTGGGCTGTCGGATAAAGTCGGTCGTCGGCCGATCCTGATCGCCTTCGGCATCCTCGGCACCCTGTTCACCGTGCCGATCCTCACCACCCTGCACACCATCCAGAGCTGGTGGGGCGCGTTCTTCCTGATCATGGCGGCGCTGATCATCGTCAGCGGCTACACCTCGATCAACGCCGTGGTGAAAGCCGAACTGTTCCCGACCGAAATCCGCGCCCTGGGTGTGGGCCTGCCGTATGCCCTGACCGTCTCGATCTTTGGCGGTACTGCTGAATACATCGCGCTGTGGTTCAAGAGCATCGGCATGGAAACCGGCTACTACTGGTATGTGACGGCGTGTATTGCGGTGTCGCTGGTGGTCTACGTGACCATGAAGGACACGCGTAAGCACTCGCGTATCACCACCGACTAACCGTTGAACGCCGTTCAAAATGTGGGAGCGGGCTTGCCCGCGAAAGCGGTGTGTCAGTCAACGATTGTAGAGACTGAACCACCGTATTCGCGGGCAAGCCCGCTCCCACATTGGGTATGATGCTGGTCCCGAAACCGAGAGCAGAACAGGCCATGTCCGACGATATCCATTTCTACGAACCCGCCAACGGCCACGGCCTGCCGCATGACCCGTTCAATGCCATTGTCGGGCCGCGTCCGATCGGCTGGATTTCGTCCCACGACAGCGAAGGCCGCCTGAACCTGGCGCCCTACAGCTTCTTCAATGCGTTCAACTACATTCCGCCGATCATTGGGTTTTCCAGTGTCGGGCGCAAAGACAGCCTGAACAACATCGAACAGACCGGCGAGTTTGTCTGGAACCTGGCCACCCGCCCGCTGGCCGAGCAGATGAACCAGAGCTGTGCCGCCGTTTCCCCCGAGGTCAACGAGTTCGAGCTGTCCGGCCTGACGCCGGTGGCGTCGAAGATTGTTGGCGTACCACGGGTGGGCGAGAGCCCGGTGTCGTTCGAGTGCAAGGTCACGCAGATCATCCAGCTTCAGCGCGCCGACAAGGCATTGGTGCCTAGCTGGCTGGTGTTGGGCGAGGTGGTCGCGGTGCACATTGCCAAGTGGCTGCTCAAGGATGGGGTCTACGACACTGCCGCCGCCGAGCCGATCCTGCGCGGTGGCGGCCCGGCGGATTACTTCCAACTGGGCCCCGAAGCCCTGTTCAAGATGTATCGCCCAGGTGCAACACCACGCTGACTGCAAGGCAATAAAACCTGTGGGAGCGGGTTTGCTCGCGAAAGCGGTGGATCAGTCACAGCCGTATCGACTGACACGCCGGATTCGCGAGCAAGCCCGCTCCCACAGTTGGATCAGCAGCGTTCTTTAGTTGGCAGCAGTGGCCCAAGAAAGTTGACCGTCTTCATCCACATCGACCAAGCACTCAAGCTGCAGGGTCGCCGCATCGTCGGCATCGGAGGCGGTCTTGAACTTTTGTCCATCAAGGATCTTGTGAAACTGCGGTGCGCCCATGCCATCCAGTGCCTTGACGGCGACGGCGGCGCTGTAGCCACCCTCACCCGGTACTACCGCGGAAACGGCTTCGTGGTGGGCAAATTGTTTACGTGCCATGTTGCAGGTCCTGGCCAATGGAAAGTCGGCCATTCTAAACCTGATCAGCCGGCGAGTTGCAGGTACTCGCCGTAGGCATTGGCGGCGGATGCATCGGTGAAGGTCTGGAAGTCCATGCTGCGCACGACCATGTCGTTCAACAACTCGGTGAAGATCATCAGCGCTGGAGAGTTGAAGTAGGCGCTCATCGCCTGCTCGCTGCTCCAGAAGCCGGAGATCAACCAGACATCGGGATCGACCTGGGAATGCTGCAACGAGAATTGCAGGCAACCCTGAGCCTGACGGCCCGGTTCGATCAAACTGCTCAAGCGTGCACCGAGTTCGGTGCTGCACCCGGTGCGGGCGCGGATAAAGGCCATATGGCTCGCGGGAATGGGGGTGGACATGTTCGACTCTCCCGTTGAGAAGTGATGCTCGGCAAGCACTGTGAGGGCGTGTTGCCACAGGATCAAAGATAACGGCGCGGGTATGGACGCGGTTAGTCGATTCCTGCCGGCTTATTGCACAATCCTGCGAATAGCGTAGACAGGACGTTCGGCCACCGGTTTTATTCCACGGGCAAACGCCTTGTTTCAGGGAGATGACAGGCCCGGTGCTTGCCTGATTCACGATGTGTCGCAGGATCAGGCAAGGATTGTGCAGAATCGACATAACACTCTCTAACCGCCACCGCTAAGCTGAGCCCATCAAAAAAGTGTGTAGAGGTCGCCCCATGCCGTCGCCCGAAACCAAGTCCATTCCCCTCGATGCCGAAATGGAAAAGCAACGCGCGGAGCTTGCCGGCATCGTGCATCGCCATACCTGGGAAGACGGTTCCTATGGCACGGCGATCACGACCTTGTACCTGAACCGCCACAACACACCGCGCGATTTCATGCCGGTGCTGGTCGAGCCAGCCCTGTGCATTCTTGCCAGTGGCAGCAAGGAAGTGCGCCTGGCGGATGAAATATTCGCCTACGACCCGCTCAACTACTTGGTGTTTTCGGTCGCCATGCCGGTGGCCGGCCGGATCATTGAGGCCACGCCGGAGGACCCGAACCTGTCGGTGCGCATCAATATCGACCCGGCGCAACTGACGGCCTTGATCGCCGAGGCAGGCCCAATGGGCGTGCCGTCACGACCGACGTCACGTGGCATGTACGTCGACCGCATCGACAACCAATTGCTCGACGCGGTGCTGCGCCTGGCGCGCCTGCTCGATACACCCAAAGACATCGCCATGCTCGCGCCCCTGATCAACCGCGAAATTCTTTATCGCCTGTTGCGCGGCCCGCAAGGTTATCGGCTGTATGAAATTGCCGTGGCCAACAGTCAGAGCCACCGCGTCAGCCAGGCGATCAAGTGGCTCAATGGCAACTACGAACAACCGCTGCGCATCGATGACCTGGCCAAGGAAGTCAACCTCAGCGTCTCGACCCTGCACCACCGTTTCAAGGCGATCACCGCCATGAGCCCGCTGCAATACCAGAAGCAACTGCGCCTGCAGGAAGCGCGGCGATTGATGATTGCCGAAGGACTGGAAGCGTCGGCGGCCGGGTATCGGGTGGGGTATGAAAGCCCGTCACAGTTCAGTCGGGAATACAGCCGGTTGTTCGGCGCGCCGCCGCTGAGAGACCTGGCCCGATTGCGCCAAAGCATCTGACTCAACGGAGATCAAAATGTGGGAGCGGCGGTTCGACGCTTCCACATGGGTTTTGTGTTTATTCAGTCCAGACCGCGGGGTAGCTGCAAGGTCACCCGCAACCCACCCTCGCGCAAATTCTGCAAACTCACTTCACCGCCATGGCTATGGGCAATGTTGCGCGCAATCCCCAACCCCAGGCCGTAGCCCTGTTGCTGCCCGGCCAGGCGAAAGTGCGGTTCGAACACCTGCTCAAGACGCTGCTCCGGCACCCCGGGGCCTTCGTCATCCACGTGCAGGATGAACTCCGCGCCATCGTCCTCGATGTACAGGTGGGCGTTCTGACCGTACTTCAACGCGTTGTCGATCAGGTTGCCAATGCAACGCTTGAGCGCCAGCGGCTTACCCGGATAGGCGCTCAGCGCTCGGCCGTGTTGGGTGACCCGACCATTGCCGTTCGGCGCCAGGTACGGCTCCACCAGGCAGTCAAGCACGTGGTTCAGGTCGACCGGCTCGATGTTTTCGTGGATATCCGTGTCCTTCACGCACTGCAGCGCGCCCTTCACCAGTAGCTCTAGCTCATCCAGGTCACGGCCGAATTTGGCTTGCAGGTTCTCGTCTTCAAGCAATTCCACGCGCAGGCGCAGACGGGTGATGGGCGTGCGCAAGTCGTGGGAAATCGCGCTGAACAACTGGCTGCGTTCGGTCAGGTAACGGCTGATGCGTTCGCGCATCGCATTAAAGGCGCGGCCCACTTCCACCACTTCGCTGCCACCGCCTTCGGCCACCGGTTCTACATCGGCGCCCAGGGACATGTCCCGCGCCGCCCGCGCCAGGCGCTTGAGTGGCCGGCTTTGCCAGTGCACCAGCAGGCCGATGAACAACAGCAGGAAGCCGCTGGTCAGCACGATAAACCACACTTGCTGGGACGGCAGGCCTTGTTCTTCAAGGCTGGTGTAGGGCTCGGGCAACAGCGAGGCGATGTACAGCCATTCGCCGGGGGCAAGCTGGATCTGGGTGACCAATACCGGTGGGTTCACCGGTTCCAGGGTCAACGCATAATGGGCCCAAGAGCGTGGCAGCTCATCGAGTTTGAGCCCGGCATTGAAGATCCGCAGGTCTTCGGCGCTGACGAACTCCACCGAGATGTCCACGTCGGCACCCAGGGTCTGGCGCAGCACTTCGTCCACCGCGACCAGTACCGCCTGTTTGCGTGGAGTTTCCGGTAATACCTGCATGTCCAGCGGGCGATCATTGAGGGTCACGACAAACCGGGTGCCGCCCATGCTGCGCAATTGATCGAGGACCAACGGCCGATAGGCCACCGGCAGCGAACGGAAATAACTGACGCTGGCCGTCATCGAATGCGCCAGGCTACGGGCGCTGGTGACCAGGCCTTCGAGCTGGGTGGCGCGCAACTGCGACACCCAGATCACGCTGGAAAGCGCCTGGGCAAACAACACGGCCAGCAGCGTCAGCATCAGCATGCGCCCCAGCAACGAGCGCGGCACCGGAAAGCGACGGCGGTGCTCGGTCAGGTGTTCAGTGGGCATTGCCGGCAACCACGCTGGCTGCCAGTTGGTAACCACTGCCGCGCACCGTGCGGATCAGCCGAGGAGGCTTTTCGGTATCGCGCAGGCGTTGGCGCAGGCGGCTGACGGCCATGTCGACGATACGGTCCAGCGGCATCAGGTCGCGGCCACGGGTAGCGTTGCCGATGGTGTCGCGGTCGAGGATCTGTTGCGGGTGGTCGAGAAATAATTTGAGCAGGGCGAAATCGGCCCCGGAGAGGATCACTTCTTCGCCGTCTACATGAAACAGGCGGTGGCTGATCATATCCAGGCGCCATTCATCAAACACCAGCACGTCCCCACCTACGCTGCGCTCCTGGCCGAACTGGCAACGGCGCAACAGGGCTTTGATCCGTGCTTGCAACTCGCGAGGGCTGAAGGGCTTGCCGATGTAGTCGTCGGCGCCCAGCTCCAGGCCGATCACGCGGTCGGCCTCGTCGGAACTGGCAGTGAGCATGATGATCGGCACCTGCGCCTGGCGCGGGTGTTGGCGGATCCAGCGGCAAAGGCTGAACCCGTCTTCGTCCGGCAACATCACATCGAGGATGACCAAGTCGCAGGGCGCCTCGTTCATCGCCTGGCGGAACCCCGCGCCATCCGGCACGCCACGCACCTGGAAACCGGCGCGACTGAGGTAGGTCTGCAGCAATTCGCGGATTTCCTGGTCATCGTCGACGAGGAGAATCGATTTACTGATTACGCTCACGGGGTCCTCCTTGTTGTTATGGCCAAGCTTAAGTCATTTGTTGCCCTTGAGGCCCCCTTCGCGAGCAAGCCCGCTCCCACATTTGCCTGCATTCCAACAGTGGAATGCGATCGAATGTGGGAGCGGGCTTGCTCGCGAAGGGGCCATAACTCACTACGCAAAGGCCTGTTCGAGCGCGACGCCAGCCCCGGTCAACCCGGAATACGGCGCAGTCACCAACCACACCGGAATACCTTTGAAGTAGTCGCTCATGCAGCCTTTGTCGCTGAAGCTCTTGGCAAAGCCGCTGTTGATAAAGAAGTCGGCAAACCTCGGTATCACCCCGCCCACGATATACACACCGCCGCGTCCACCGGTGGTCAATACGTTGTTGCCCGCCACTCGACCCAGCCAGATGCTGAACTGGTCCAGGACTTCCATCGCGATCGGGTCGCCGGCCAGGCCGGCAGCCGTAATGGCTTCGGGCGTGTCCAGTACCGGGGTGTGCCCGTCGACCGCACAAATGGCGCGGTACAAACGGGGCAACCCACCGCCGCTCAGCGCGGTCTCGGCGCTGACATGGCCGATCTCCGTGTAAATGTGCTGCCACAGCTGGGTTTCCCGCGGGCTGCTCAGGGGCAGGTCGACATGCCCGCCCTCCCCCGGCAGCGCCGCAAAGCGGCCAGCGCCCAAGTCCAGCAACGTGCCAACCCCCAGGCCAGTGCCTGGGCCGATCACCACCGCCGGACGCAACGGCTCCGGCGTGCCCGCGCAGACCACACGAAATTCGTCGGGCTTGAGGCGGGTCATGCCCAAGGCCATGGCCGAGAAGTCATTGACCAGCAGCAGTTCATCCACCTGCAGGGTTTTGCAAAAGTCAGTCTTGCTCAGGCGCCAATGATTGTTGGTGAATTTAAATTCATTCCCACTCACCGGCCCGGCCACCGACAGGCATACCGCGCCGATGTCCCCGATTTCCAGGCCTTCCTCCTTGAGGTAAACCTTGATCGCGTCTTCAGGGCTGGAGTGATCCGCCGTGGCATGCACGCGGATCGAATGCAGTTCCTGATCGCGCCACAACGCAAAACGGGCGTTGGTGCCCCCGATATCACCGACCAGCGCAAGCTTCACTTAAGCGTCTCCAAGGCAGAGGTAAAGGCGCTGGCGCCCTGCTCTGCGGAGCTTGCGGCCAAGCGCATAAATGCAAACAGCTCGCGACCGGCACCCACGTTATTGCCCAACAGGCCCGTGGCAGGCGCGCGCGCTGCGAATTCGTCGGCGTCCACCTTAAGCTCCAAGGTGCCCTTCACGCCATCCACGCGAATGATATCGCCATCGCGCACCCGCGCCAGTGGCCCGCCGCTCTGGGCTTCGGGGTTGACGTGGATCGCGGCGGGGATCTTACCCGACGCGCCGGACATACGCCCGTCTGTTACCAGTGCGACCTTGAAGCCACGGTCCTGCAACACGCCAAGGAACGGCGTCATCTTATGCAGTTCGGGCATGCCATTGGAGCGCGGGCCCTGGAAGCGCATGACGGCCACGAAGTCTTTTTCCAACTGACCGGCCTTGAACGCGTCGGCCAGGTCTTGCTGGTCCTGGAACACCACCGCCGGCGCTTCAACAATTTGATGTTCCGGAGCCACGGCAGACACTTTCATCACGCCACGCCCGAGGTTGCCTTCCATCACGCGCAAGCCGCCCTCCGGCGAAAACGCACGGGCTACGGGACGCAGGATGCTTTCGTCGAGGCTTTCGATCGGGCCGTCGCGCCAGATCAGCTCGCCGTCGACCAGGAATGGTTCCTGGGTGTAGCGGCTCAGGCCTTTGCCGGCCACGGTGTTGACGTCTTCGTGGAGCAGGCCGGCTTCGAGCAGCTCGCGGATCAGGAACGACATGCCGCCCGCCGCCTGGAAGTGGTTGATGTCGGCCTTGCCGTTTGGATACACGTGGGACAGGGTCGGCACCACCTCGGAAAGGTCGGCCATGTCGTCCCAGGTGAGGATAATGCCCGCCGACATGGCGATGGCCGGCATGTGCAGGGTGTGGTTGGTGGACCCGCCCGTGGCGTTGAGTGCAATGATCGAGTTGACGATGGATTTCTCGTCGACGATCTCGCCGATCGGCGTGAAGTTGCCGTTGGCCTTGGTCAAGCGCGTGACCTGGTGCGCGGCTTCGCGGGTCAGGGCATCACGCAGCGGTGTGTAGGGGTTGACGAACGAAGCGCCCGGCAAGTGCAGGCCCATGACTTCCATCAGCAATTGGTTGGTGTTGGCGGTGCCGTAGAAGGTGCAGGTGCCAGGGCTGTGGTAGGACTTCATCTCCGATTCCAGCAGCTCTTCGCGGGTGGCCTTGCCTTCTGCGTAGCGCTGGCGCACGTCGGCTTTCTGTTTGTTGGAGATACCCGACGGCATTGGGCCGCCCGGTACGAAGATCATCGGCAGGTGGCCGTAGCGCAGCGCGCCCATCATCAGGCCGGGGACGATCTTGTCGCAGATGCCCAGCATCAGCGCGGCGTCGAACATGTTGTGGGACAGCGCTACCGCTGTGGACATGGCAATCACTTCACGGCTGAGCAGGCTCAGCTCCATGCCAGGCTCGCCCTGGGTCACGCCATCGCACATGGCCGGGGTGCCGCCGGCAAACTGGCCGACCGAGCCGACTTCGCGCAAGGCTTTCTTGATCTGCTCGGGGAAGTGTTCGTACGGCTGATGCGCCGAGAGCATGTCGTTATATGAAGAAACAATTGCCACGTTGGCCGCATTCATCATGCGCAGGCTGTTTTTGTCTTCGGTGCCGCAACCGGCCACGCCATGGGCGAAGTTGGCGCATTGCAGCTTGCCGCGCATCGGACCGTCGCTGGCTGCGCCGCGAATGAGCGCAAGGTAAGCCTCGCGGGTGGCGCGGCTGCGGGCGATAAGCCGTTCGGTGACCTCAAGGACGCGGGGATGCATGTGTAGAACTCCAGGCTAACGGATGTGGCGACCTGAGTGTCTATGCTGATCAAACGCCCGCAGCGCATGGGATGGCAGGGAGTCGTTTGGATCATCGGACCAGTTGATTCAGGTCACTCGTTGTAGATTGAACAAAATATTGCCACTAAAAAGGCTTGTTTTCTATTTTTATGCGAATAATCTTGTAATTCTTACAACAAATCGACGACAGGCACTTTCCAATGACTCTTCGTATCGCAATCAATGGTTTTGGCCGTATCGGCCGTAATGTCCTGCGCGCACTGTATACCCAAGGCTACCGCCAGGATTTGCAGATCGTCGCCATCAACGATCTGGGCGACAGCTCGATCAACGCCCACCTGCTCAAATACGACACCGTGCATGGCACTTTCGAAGCAGAGGTCGCCCACGATCAGGAAAGCCTGACCGTCAATGGCGACCGGATTGCCGTCAGTGCCATTCGCAACCCCGCCGACCTGCCGTGGGCTGCACACAAGATCGACGTGGTGTTCGAATGCACCGGCCTGTTCACCGACCGTGACAAGGCTGCCGCCCATATTACCGCTGGCGCGCGCAAGGTGATCATCTCGGCCCCGGCCAAGGGCGCGGACGCCACTGTGGTTTATGGCGTAAACCATGACATTTTGCGTCAGTCCCACCAGATCATCTCCAACGCCTCGTGCACCACCAACTGCCTGGCGCCAGTCGCCCAGGTGCTGCACCGCGAGCTGGGTATCGAAAGCGGCCTGATGACCACGATTCACGCCTACACCAACGACCAGAACCTGACCGACGTCTACCACACCGACCCGTACCGCGCGCGTTCGGCCACCCAGAACATGATCCCGAGCAAGACCGGCGCCGCCGAAGCGGTAGGCCTGGTGCTGCCGGAATTGGCGGGCAAGCTGACCGGCATGGCCGTGCGTGTGCCGGTGATCAACGTGTCGCTGGTTGACCTCACCGTACAACTGAAGAAAGAAGCCACTGCCGAAGAAGTCAACGCGCTGCTCAAAGAAGCCAGCCAGCACTCGAAGATCCTCGGCTACAACACCCTGCCGCTGGTTTCCAGTGACTTCAACCACAACCCGCTGTCGTCGATCTTCGACGCCAATCACACCAAGGTCAGCGGCAAGTTGCTCAAAGTGCTGGCCTGGTACGACAACGAGTGGGGCTTCTCCAACCGCATGCTGGATAACTGCCTGGCGCTGTGCAACGCCGAGTAATCCAGTGGGAGTAGGCTTGTGTGGGAGCGGGCTTGCTCGCGAATACAGACGCCTCGGTTCATCTGAATACCGAGGTGATGCATTCGCGAGCAAGCTCGCTCCCACATTTGTCCTGTGCAAAACCGCTCAACGTGCCACTTGCCATTTGAGTTGATGATAAGCATTATCATTAACTGCAAATCGGTCTGGTACCACTGTGAGCCAATCTCGCTTCAACCACGTCTTTCTCACCCAACGGGTGATTCTGCTTCGCACCTTGCAGCGGATGGTGAATAACCACAGCACCGCCGAAGACCTGTTGCAGGAAACCTACCTGCGCGTCACCCGGGCCCTCAGTGAGCGGCCGATCGATCACCTCGAACCCTTCGTCTATCAAACCGCGCGCAACCTCGCGCTGGATCATCTGCGTGCACGTCGGATCCAGGCCCGCATGCTGCAGGAAGATGTCCCGCTGGACGTCCTGCAAAGCGTCGCCGCGCCGATCAGCACGCCCGAAGATGCCACCCAGGCCGAGCAGATGCTTGAAGCCCTCAGCGTCAGCCTTGGCCAGTTGAGCGCCCGCCAACAGCAGATTTTCATCCTCAGCCGACTGCATGGTTGCAGTTACCAGGAGATCGCCGATCAGCTCCAAGTGTCCTTGAGCACCGTGCAAAAGGAACTGAAATTGATCATGGCCATCTGTGTAGGTGTGGCCGAACGGCTGGATCGGCCTTAAGCTTCACTCGACAGAATCGTCGACCCAAGCTGCAGGAAAGTTGAATAGAACGTGGCGAAGACCCGAGGAACACCGTGACGGACCCGAATAAACTGCGCCCCCATGAGCTGGCTCATGAGGTGTTGCAAGACACGGCTATGGACCAAGCCCTCGACTGGCTGATCGCCTTGCAGTGCCCGCAGCCCGGGCAGCAGGCCGAATTCGAAGCCTGGCTGGCCAGCGACCCCGCCCACGTCCACGCCTTCGGCAAGGCCCAGGCTGCCTGGGGTGGCGCGCCGGTGTACAGCGCCGCCGTCGCACTGGCGGCGCCGCGCAAACCCAGCGCCTGGCGCCGGATCAAGCCGCACTGGAAGCCACTGGCCACCGCCGCCGTGTTGTTGATCGGCCTGTTCAGCTTCAGCAATTTGCCGGTACGCCTGCAAGCCGACCACCTTACCGTGGTGGGCGAACGCCAGCGCCTGCAATTGGACGACGGCTCCAAGGTGTTGCTCAACACCAACTCGGCGTTTTCCAGCAGCATCAAGGACCACCAGCGTATCGCCCGCCTGTACCAGGGCGAGGCGTTTTTCGAAATCGTGCCCAACCATGGCCTGCCCCTGGAAATCGACGCCGGCCCCGTGCGCGCCAGCGTGCGTGATACCGCGTTCGCCGTGCGCTACCTCAATGGCGAAGCTCAGGTGCAAGTTCAGCGCGGCGATGTCGACCTGAGCAACACCTTCGATGATGCCCGCGTGCGCCTGCGCGCCGGTGAAAGTATCCGCATCGGGCCCAAGGGCTTCGGCCAACCCGCCAAGCTGGACGCCAACAAGGACCTGGCCTGGGTGCAGGGCCGGCTGATCTTCGAAAACTGCCCCATGAGCGAAGTGCTTGCCGAACTGCGCCGCTATTACCCTGGCTGGATCGTCAACACCAACGATCAACTCGCCAGCGTCGCCGTCACGGGCAATTACCGCCTCGACCAGCCGCTGGACGTGGTGCGTTCACTGGCGCACATCACCTCGGCCAAGCTGTCGGAATACCCCGCGCTGGTGATCCTGAACTAAATGAGAATTATTTTTACTCGATAGCCAACGATGGTACGTCTCGTCTTAGCCAATGCAACTGATTCCTATTTGTTTCAGTTCGCAACTATAAGATTCGTACCCCGGAGCGCTCTCGATGTCCTCTTGTTTCAACCGCCGGTCCTCTTCGCCCGTCCTGTCCTTGCTGACTGCAGCCATCCTGCTGGCCGGTGCGCCAGTGATGACGGCCACCGCCGCAGAACCCGCCCCGCGCAGCCACGGCAACTACAACTTCAGTATCGAGCAGCAGTCGCTGGTCTCGGCACTCAATGCCTTTACCGCCGTGACCGGCTGGCAGGTCGGCTTGCCGGCCGAGCTGGGCCAGGGTGTGTCGTCCCCTGGCGTACGCGGGCCGTTGTCGCCGGAAAAAGCCCTGGACCGGCTGTTGGTGGGGACCAACCTGAGCTACCGCAAACTGGGCAGCAACAACATCGTGCTGGAGAAACGCGCAACGGGCGGCACCCTCAACCTGCAACAGGTGACCATCAGCGCTACCCGTAACGAGCAAAACATCAGCAGCGTGCCCAGCACCGTGACCGTGCAGGAACGCGAGGAGCTGGACCGCCAGAACGTGAATACCATTCGTGAACTGGTGCGTTATGAACCCAACGTCTCGGTCGGCGGTGCGGGTGGCCGCTCAAGCAATTCGGGCTACAACATTCGCGGCATCGACGGCGACCGCATCCTCACCCAGGTGGACGGTGTGGAAGTGCCGGACAACTTCTTCAACGGCCCCTACGCCAAGACCCGCCGCAACTACGTCGACCCGGAAATCGTCAAGCGCGTGGAAATCCTGCGCGGCCCGGCCTCGGCCCTGTACGGCAGCAGCGCCATCGGCGGCGCCGTCAGTTATTTCACCCTCGACCCGGATGACATCATCAAGCCCGGCCAGGACTTCGGCGCGCGCCTCAAGACCGGCTACAGCTCCGCCGACGAAAGTTGGTTGACCTCCGGCACCGTCGCCGGCCGCGTGCAGGACTTCGACGGTTTGCTGCACTTGAGCCAGCGCAATGGCCATGAGATGGAATCCTACGATGGCAACAACGCCACGGGCCTGGCGCGCACCGGCGCCAACCCAGAGGACGCGCGCACCACCAACGTGCTGGCCAAGCTGGGCTGGAACTACGGTGACGACAATCGACTGGGCCTGACGTACGAGAAGTTCAAGGATGATCGCGACGTCAATCTCAAGAATGCCGTGGGTGGTCCGTTCACCGGTGGGCGCGGCTTCAACTTCTACCGTGCGCGGTCGGGCAACGACACCATCACACGCGAGCGTTTCGGCATCGAAAACCGCTTCGCCCTTGACTCGCCGATTGCCGACCAGATCAAGACCAGCCTCAACTACCAGATCGCCAAGACCGACCAGTCCACCGCCGAAATCTACCAGCCGTCCCGCCGCGTCCTGCGCACCCGCGAAACCCTCTACGAGGAAAAACAGTGGGTGTTCGACGCACAGCTGGACAAGGCGTTCAGCGTGGGCGACACCGATCACCGAGTCACCTACGGCACCACCCTGAAACAACAGAAAGTCACCGGCTCCCGCGAAGGCGGCGCTACCTGCCTGGCGGTCGGCAGCGGTTGCACGGCCATCGGCGCGCCCAGCCCGATTGCCAGCGACAGCGTGAAAAAGGCCAGTGACTTCCCGGACCCGACCATCAACACCTACTCGCTGTTCGCACAAGACCAGATCACCTGGGACAAGTGGACCTTCCTGCCCGCTGTGCGCTACGACTACACCCAGCTCAAGCCCAAGTTGACTGAAGAGTTCCTCAACACGGTTGACCCGACGCGGATCTACGCCCACAGCGACAAGGAAAAAACCTGGCACCGCGTGACGCCAAAATTCGGCCTGACCTACGCACTGACCGATCACTACACCTGGTTCGGCCAATACGCTGAAGGCTTCCGCACACCGTCGGCCAAGGCCTTGTACGGCCGCTTTGAAAACCTGCAGCAGGGCTACACCGTCGAGCCCAACCCAGACCTCAAGCCGGAAAGCAGCAAGGGCGTGGAAACCGGGATTCGCGGCAACTTCGATTCCGGTTCGTTTGATATCGCTGTGTTCTACAACAAATACCGCGACTTCATCGACGAGGACGCCTCCGTCGCCGGCGGCACCTCACAGCAATTCGAAGCCAACAACATCAAGCACGCCACCATCAAAGGGATAGAAGCCAAAGGGCGCCTGAACCTCGATGCCTTCGGCGCGCCGCAAGGCCTGTACACCCAGGGTTCGGTCGGCTACACCTATGGCCGCAACGACGACAATGGCGAGGCGCTCAACAGCGTCAACCCGCTCAAGGGCGTATTCGGCCTGGGCTACGACCAGGACAACTACGGTGGCCTGCTGAGCTGGACCCTGGTGAAAAAGCAGAACCGCGTCGACAGCACCACCTTCCACGCGCCTGACGGCAGCACCACCGGCCCGTTCAAGACCCCAGGCTTCGGCGTGCTTGACCTGACCGCCTTCTACAAGGTCACCAACGACGTGACCGTCAATGGCGGCCTCTACAACCTCACCGACAAGAAGTACTGGAACTGGGATGACGTGCGCAGCTACGACGGCGTCGGCGAAGCCGGTGTGACCTCCCCGGCCAACCTCGACCGCCTGACCCAGCCGGGTCGCAACTTTGCGATCAACGTGATCTGGGACATCTGATGAAACCCGCCTCACCCCGGCGCCTTTATTCAACGTCGGGGTGAGGATTTTTTACTGTGCCGCGTCTTCTTGTTCGTCTAGTTGATAACAGCTCTCTTTCGGGCACCAAGGCGCTTCCCTTCTCAAGGACTTTTTTCATGACCGCTTCCTCAACCGCAGAACGTGCAAGCCTGCGCTCCCAGCGCCTGAACCAGATCACCAACGAGCCACATACCAAGCTCGACGCACTGGTCAAGGCCCACGCCCCGTTTGAAACCCAGGCCAACTTCGCCCGCTTCGTCGTGGCGCAGTATCTGTTCCAGTCAGAACTGGTAGCCCTGTACAACGACCCCGAGCTGATCAAGATCGTGCCGGACCTGGCCGAGCGCTGCCGCGCCGAAGCCGCCAAGCTGGACCTGGGCGACCTGGACACCGAGGTACCGGCACCGGTCGCCGGCGCCGTGAAGAACCCGAGCAAGGCCGAAGCCCTGGGCTGGCTGTTTGTCTCCGAAGGCTCCAAGCTGGGCGCCGCGTTCCTGATCAAGCGCGCCGTCGGCCTGGGCCTGAGCGAAACCTTCGGTGCCCGTCACCTGGGTGAGCCGGCCGGTGGTCGTGCCGAAGGCTGGAAAAGCTTCACTCGCACCCTCGACGCCCTGGAATTCAGCGCCGAAGAAGAAGCCGCGGTGGAAAAAGGCGCGATCGACGCGTTTGTGCGCTTCACCGTGCTGCTGGAACAGGCGTACGCTAGCGCCCCTGAACTGGCCTGACCCTTGGCTGGAATGCGATAAAAATGTGGAAGCGGGCTTGCTGTGGTGAGCAGGCTTGCCCTGCGCTGGGCTTCGAAGCAGCCCCTTGGGTCGGCGGTGAGCCCGTCGGGGGACAAGCCCCACTCACCACAGCAAGCCCGCTCCCACATTTAGATCTCATTTCATATTGATTCTCTGTGATATCTCTACCTATGACCGGCAAAACCCAATCCACCTCGAAAATCGCCCGGATCCTCTTCGGCCTGCTGGCCTACGTCAGCCTGGGCATCGGGCTGGTGGCGATTGTCGTGCCGGGTTTGCCCACCACCGAATTCATCCTGCTCGCCGCGTGGGCCGCCACCAAAAGCTCTCCGCGCCTCAGTGCCTGGCTGGAAAACCACCGGCTGTTCGGGCCGATCCTGTTCAATTGGCGCAACGGCAAGATCATCGCCCGTCGTGCCAAAGTCAGCGCCACCGTGAGCATGCTGCTGTGCGCCCTGTTGATGCTGGTGATGCTCGATCATGGCTGGCCGATCTACCTGGCGATTGCCGGGATGAGCCTGGGCAATCTGTGGATCTGGTCACGCCCGGAACGGCTTGCAGCGCCCGTATAACGCTGCTTGTAGGGTTTTCCCTACCACTCATCGCCTCCCTCTCATGAAATGGTTTATTACGCCGATGTTTCAGACATAGCGCTGAATGGACTTGGCCTGCACTGCGTGCCTTCAAACAAGTCCATTCGTGAGTGAACCTATGTTCGACACCCTCTCCATTCGCTTGAAAATCGTGTTGCTGTCGGGCCTTTGCCTGTTGGGGGTGATCGCGCTGGTCGTCGGCATCAACCTCTACAACACCAACCAGAACGATCAACTGGTCAGCGACTCCAGCTCGCGCATGCTCACCGCCAGCGTGGAACAACTGCTGCAGGCCAAGGCCGCCGAGCAAGCGGTGCACTTGCAGAAAACCTTTGGAGACAGCCTGCTGGCCGTGACCGCCCTGGCCGATCAGATCAAGGACCTGCGCAACTTGGCCGCCCAGCGCGGACTGGAGCCTGGCGCACTGCGCGAAGCACTTAACCAGAGCCTGAAAACTGCCTTCGAACGCAACAGCAAAGTGCTGGGCATGTGGTTGTCATTCGAGCCCAATGGCCTGGACGGCAAGGACAGCGAATTCATCGACGACAAGGCTCGCGTCTCCAACGAAAAGGGGCGGTTCTCCAGCTACTGGAGCCGTGCAGGCGGCGAAGGCTTGAACACCATCATGGTCGAGGACGACCTGACCAAGACCACCCTCAACCTCAGCGGTACGCCCTACAACATCTGGTACACCTGCCCACGCGACACCCGCAACACCTGCCTGCTGGACCCATACGAAGACACCGTGGCCGGCAAACCCGTGTTGATGACCACCATCTCCCTGCCGCTGATCGTGGACGCGAAGGTCATTGGCGTGGTGGGCGTCGACATCGCCCTCAACGCCTTACAGGCCAGCACCGACGCGGCACAGAAAGACGTGTTCAATGGCGCCGCGCACCTGGAAATACTCTCCAGCACCGGTTTGATTGCCGCCTACAGTGGCGAGCCGGCCAAGGTCGGCAAGAACCTGATCGACACCCTCGGTGCCGAAGGCAAGGAAATCGTGCAACTGCTGGCGAGCGACAACCGCATGATCCGCGAGCAGGACGGCACCATTCGCGCGGTGTACCCGGTGAAGCCGATCGCCGATGCCAAATCCTGGGGCGTGGTGATCAAGCTGCCAAAAGCGGTGATGCTCGCCGACAACGTCAAACTGCAAGCGGTACTCGATGACGCTCAGGCAGCCGGCACCCTCAAGGCGCTGCTGGTGGCCGCCGCCGCCGGCTTGCTGGGCTTGCTGCTGATCTGGCTGACTGCCACGGGTGTCACCCGCCCAATCAACAGCGTGGCGGCCATGCTCAAAGACATCGCCAGCGGTGACGGCGACCTCACCCAACGCCTGGCCTATGCCAAGAAGGATGAACTGGGCGAGTTGGTGAACTGGTTCAACCGCTTCCTCGACAAACTGCAACCGACCATCGCGCAGATCAAGCAAAGCATCACTGAAGCCCGTGGCACCGCTGACCAGTCCTCCGCCATCGCCCGCCAGACCAGCGAAGGCATGCAGGTGCAGTTCCGCGAAATCGACCAGGTGGCCACCGCGTCGAACGAAATGAGCGCCACTGCCCACGACGTGGCCAACAGCGCCTCGAATGCCGCCAGCGCGGCACGCGGTGCCGATCAGTCGGCGCGTGAAGGCATGTCGATCATTGAGCAGAGCACTCGCGATATCACCTCCCTGGCCGAGGAAGTCAGCAGGGCCGTAGGTGAAGTCGAAGCCTTGGCGGTCAACAGCGAACAGATCGGTTCAGTGCTGGAAGTGATCCGCAGCATTGCCGAGCAGACCAACCTGCTGGCCCTCAACGCCGCCATTGAAGCGGCGCGCGCCGGGGAAAGTGGCCGTGGGTTTGCGGTGGTGGCCGACGAGGTGCGCAACCTGGCCAAGCGCACCCAGGATTCGGTGGAAGAGATCCGCTTGGTGATCGAACGGATCCAGAGTGGCACCCGTGGCGTGGTCGCCACCATGCATTCGAGCCAGCATCAGGCGCAGAGCAATGCGGGGCAGATCCATCAAGCCGTGCAGGCCTTGGGCAAGATCAGTGACGCGGTCACCGTGATCAGCGACATGAACCTGCAGATCGCCAGCGCCGCCGAACAACAGAGCGCCGTGGCCGAAGAGGTCAACCGCAACGTTTCGGCGATACGCACCGTGACCGAGACCCTCACCGGCCAGGCCACCGAGTCGGCGGCCATCAGCAGCCAACTCAATGCATTGGCCAGCCAGCAAATGAAGTTGATGGATCAGTTCAGGGTCTGACAGCTTGCACAAAACCCTGTGGGAGCCGGCTTGCCGGCGATGGCAGCCTTGAAATTGATGCAACTCTCAAGGGCCTCATCGCCGGCAAGCCGGCTCCTACCATTAGAGACCAGTCCAAGCCTGGACAAACGCCGCCACATCCTCTTTAGCCGCGGTACGCGGCGGGTTCTGCGGCGTGCCCAGGTAAAGGAAGCCAATCACTTCCTCATCCGCCGTCAGCCCCAGGCCTTTGGCGACATGGGCCGAGTAGGACAATTCGCCCGTGCGCCACACCGCGCCAATCCCCTGGGCATACGCCGCCAGCAGGATACCGTGGGCGGCGCAGGCGGCGGCCAGCAGTTGCTCGGACTTCGGCACCTTGAAATGTTCCTGCAACCGGGCAATCACCACCACCACCAACGGCGCGCGCAACGGGCCGTTCTGGGCCTTGTCGATGGCGGCTTGCGGGGCATCGGCGTCCTGCAGGCGTGCGGCTTCGGCCAGCAGCGTGCCCATTTGCTCACGGGCAGCCCCTTCAACCGTGAGGAAACGCCAAGGGCGCAGTTGGCCGTGGTCAGGCGCGCGCATGGCGGCGGCGAACAGCACGTCGCGCTGCTCCTGGGTCGGCGCCGGTTCCAGCAGACGCGGCACGGAAACACGGTTGAGCAAAGCGTCGAGAGCCTGCATTGGCCACCTCCAGAGAAAAATGTGCGGTCATTCTAGCGGGAATGAATCGGATTCGACCAAACGATAATTGCTCTTATTCATTGCGCCCCGCCCTGTTAGACTTTGCGACCTTATTTTTCGTCTTCGTCCGGGAAACTCGATGTTCCGTTCGCTTTTTCGCCTGTCCGCAGCCGTGCTGGCCTTGAGCCTGAGCGCCTGCGATGACGCGCCCAGGTTTACCAAGGCCGAGCCGGGTGAATCACGGGCGGGCGGCGCTGCGACGGTGAACAAGCGTGACCAGAACGCGTTTTCCCTGCCTTCGGCCAACCTCTCGCCCACCCGGCGCCTGGATTTCAGCGTCGGCAACAGCTTCTTCCGCAGCCCCTGGGTGATCGCGCCGTCCACCACCACGGCGCGTGATGGCCTCGGCCCGTTGTTCAACACCAATGCCTGCCAGAACTGCCATATCAAGGACGGTCGCGGCCATCCGCCGCTGCCCGACGCCCCCAATGCAGTGTCGATGCTGGTGCGCCTGTCCATTCCGGATACCCCGGCCTACGCCAAGCTCATCGAACAGGTCGGCGTAGTACCCGAGCCCGTCTACGGCGGGCAACTGCAAGACATGGCCGTGCCGGGCGTAGCGCCTGAAGGCAAGGTGCGCATGGATTACACACCGGTCAACGTGACGTTCAAGGACGGCACCGTGGTCGAGTTGCGCAAGCCAGACCTGCAGATCACCCAGCTCGGCTACGGCCCGATGCATCCGGATACGCGTTTTTCCGCCCGCATCGCCCCGCCGATGATCGGCCTGGGCCTGCTCGAAGCCATCAGCGACGCCGATATCCTGCGCAACACCGACCCGAAGACTGCCGACAAGGAAGCCATCGTTGGCCGCGCCAATTGGGTCTGGGACGACGCCCAGCAAAAAACCGTGCTCGGGCGTTTTGGCTGGAAGGCCGGGCAACCCAACCTCAATCAACAAAATGTTCACGCGTTCTCTGGTGATATGGGCCTCACCACATCCCTGAGACCCTTTGATGACTGCACCGATGCCCAAGTTGCCTGCAAACAGGCCCCCAACGGCAATGGCGCCGACGGCGAGCAGGAAGTCAGCGACAATATCCTGCGCCTGGTGCTGTTCTACACCCGCAACCTGGCGGTGCCGGCGCGCCGTGGCGTCAACACGCCGCAGGTGCTGGCCGGTAAAAACCTGTTCTACCAGGCAGGTTGCCAGGGTTGCCACAAACCCGCGTTCACCACGGCCGCGAATGCCGCTGAACCTGAACTGGCCAACCAGGTGATCCGCCCCTACAGCGACCTGCTGTTGCACGACATGGGGCCGGGGCTGGCCGACAACCGCAGCGAATTCAAGGCCGGTGGCCGCGACTGGCGCACCCCGCCGTTGTGGGGCATTGGCCTGACGCAAACCGTGAGTGGCCACACCCAGTTCCTGCATGACGGCCGCGCCCGCAACCTGCTCGAAGCCGTACTGTGGCACGGCGGCGAAGCACAAGCGGCGCAGCAGCATGTGTTGTCCTTTAATGCCGAGCAGCGCGCAGCGTTGCTGGCGTTCCTGAATTCTTTATAAGCTTCGCCCCAATTACAGAAGGGAGCTCGACATGTTCCGTCCCAAGTTGTTGTTCACCAGCCTGGCCGCCCTCGCCCTTGGCGCCTGCTCGCCCCAGGACCCGCAAGCGGTGACCTCAGCGGCCATCGCCAAGCAAGTGATCCTGCCGACCTACAGCCGTTGGGTTGAAGCCGACCGTCAACTGGCCGTGAGCGCCCTTGCCTACTGCCAGGGCAAAGAGAGCCTGGACACCGCCCGTGCCGACTTCCTCCACGCCCAAAAAGCCTGGGCCGAGCTGCAACCCTTGCTGATCGGCCCGTTGGCCGAAGGCAACCGTTCGTGGCAGGTGCAATTCTGGCCGGACAAAAAGAACCTGGTCGGCCGCCAGGTCGAGCAACTCGTCGCCAGCCAGCCGCAGATCGACGGTGCCGCCCTGGCCAAGTCCAGCGTGGTGGTACAAGGCCTGTCGGCCTACGAATACATCCTCTATGACGCCAAGACCGACATTGCCGACGACGCCCAAAAGGCCCGTTACTGCCCGCTGCTGGTGGCCATCGGCGACCGTCAGAAGGCCCTGGCCGAAGAGATCCTGGCCAGCTGGAACAGCACCGACGGCATGCTCGCGCAGATGACCAAGTTTCCTAACCAGCGCTACGCCGATTCCCACGAAGCCATCGCCGACCTGCTGCGCGTCCAAGTGACCGCACTGGACACCCTGAAGAAAAAGCTCGGCACGCCGATGGGCCGCCAGACCAAGGGCATCCCGCAGCCATTCCAGGCCGATGCATGGCGCAGCCAGTCGTCCCTGCAAAGCCTCGAAGCCAGCCTCGCGGCAGCCCAGACCGTGTGGGTGGGTGTGGACAACAAAGGCCTGCGTGGCCTGCTGCCGGCCGAGCAGAAGCCATTGGCTGACAAGATCGACGCTGCCTATGCCGCGTCCCTGAAACTGTTCGCCAGCAACCAGCGCACCCTCAACGAACTGTTGAACGATGACGCCGGGCGCCAGCAGCTCAACGATATCTATGACAGCCTCAACGTCGTCCACCGCCTGCACGAAGGCGAACTGGCCAAGGCGCTGGGCATCCAACTGGGCTTCAATGCCAACGACGGTGACTGATGATGCTCAGGCGACAGGCTTTGGCCGTTGGCAGCGTGCTGCTCAGTGCACTCACTCTGGGTGGCTGGACGCTGTTCAAAAGCAAGGACAAGGGCCCGCTGCTGCTGTCGGCGCGCGATGATGCGGACGGCAAGCACTACGCCGTCGGCTACCGCCTGGACGGCAAGCCGGTGTTTGCCACACAGGTCGGCCAGCGCTGCCACGACATCATCAACCACCCGACGCTGCCGATCGCGCTGTTTGTCGCCCGTCGCCCGGGCACCGAGAGTTATCTGATCGACCTGCGTGATGGCGCGCTGCTGCAAACCATCACTTCCCATGCCAATCGCCACTTCTATGGCCACGCGGTCATCCACAAGAGCGGCGATTGGCTGTACGCCACCGAAAACGACACCTCCGACCCCGGCCGTGGCCTGCTCGGCGTGTACAGGTTCGAAGGCGAGCGGCTGGTGCACAGCGGTGAGCTCTCCACCCACGGTATCGGCCCGCACCAGGTGTCGTGGATGCCCGATGGCGAAACCCTGGTGGTGGCCAACGGCGGCATTCGCACCGAAGCCGAAAGCCGCGTGGAGATGAACCTCAACGCCATGGAACCGAGCCTGGTGCTGATGCACCGCGACGGCACCTTGATCAGCAAGGAAACCCTCGGCCAGCAGATGAACAGCGTGCGCCACATGGGGATCGCCAGCGATGGCACCATCCTCACCGGGCAGCAGTTCATGGGGCCGTCCCAGGAGCGCTCCGAGTTGTTGGCGATCAAGCGTCCAGGGCAGCCGTTCGTAGCCTTCCCGGTGGCCGATGAGCAGTTGCAGGCCATGGGGCACTACACCGCCAGCGTGGCGGTGCACAGCGAACTGCGCCTGGTGGCGTTGACCGCGCCGCGGGGCAATCGCTTCTTTATCTGGGACATGGACAGCGGCGCGCTGCGCCTGGATGGGCCGCTGCCTGACTGTGCCGGTGTGGGGGCCGTCGAGGACGGCTTTGTCGTCACCTCCGGCCAGGGTCGTTGCCGCTTCTACGATTGCCGCCAGAAACAACTGGTAGCAAAACCCTTGGAATTGCCCGCAGGGCTCTGGGACAACCATCTTCACTTGATCTGACGCGATTCCCTGTAGGAGCCCGGCTTGCCGGCGATGAGGGCCTCAAGCCTTGCGGCGACGCGAAGTACGCTATCGCCAGCAAGCCGGGCGCCTACAGGTCCGTTTACCTGTCAAAAATACCGAGTGGAATACCCCCAATACTCGGAGTAATGTTCCGACAATCGTCTGTCTTCGTCTGTCCCAGTTTTTCCAAGGAATCGGAATATGCTGCGCCGTCGCATGCTGATCATGTTGGGTGTCGTCCTGTTAATCGTGCTGCTGTTGGCGGGCTATAAAGCCTTTTCCATCTATCAGCAGATTCAGGTCTTTTCCAAACCCAAGCCGCCGGTCAGTGTGGCCGTCGCGACGGCGGCCGAGCAGCCCTGGCAACTGCGCTTGCCTTCGGTGGGTACGCTCAAGGCGTTGCAAGGGGTGAACCTGAGCCTGGAGGTGGCCGGCACGGTCAAGGACGTGCAGTTCGAGTCCGGGCAGAAGGTCAAGGCCGGGCAACCGTTGGTGCAACTCGACAGCGCAGTGGAAAGCGCCCTGCTGGAAACCGCCCAGGCGGATCTCGGCCTGGCCCAGCTGGATTACGGTCGCGGCAGCCAGCTGGTGGGCAGCCAGGCCATCTCCAAAGGCGAGTTCGATCGCCTTTCCGCGCAACTGCAAAAGAACAAGGCCACGGTCAACCAGCTCAAGGCGTCGCTGGCGAAAAAGCACATCGTCGCGCCGTTCAGCGGCACCATCGGCATTCGCCAGGTGGACGTGGGTGACTACCTGGCCAGCGGCACAGTGATCGCCATCCTGCAGGACATCAGCAGCCTCTACGTCGATTTCTATATCCCCGAACACTCCGTGCCCAAGGTCGCCCTCGGGCAGGCGGTGCAGGTGGAAGTCTCGGCTTACCCTGGCGAGCAATTTCCCGGCAGCGTCAGCGCGATCAACCCCAAGGTGGAGAACAGCACGCGCAACGTGCTGGTGCGCGCCACGCTGGCCAACCCGGAGGGCAAGCTGCTGCCCGGCATGTTCACCAGCCTGGACGTGCTACTGCCCAACCCCGCCCCGCAGATCGTGGTGCCTGAAGGCGCAATTACCTACACCCTCTACGGCAACTCGGTGTACGCCGTGGCCGAGAAAAAAACCGAGAGCGGCGAGGTGGAAAAGGATGCCGATGGTAAGCCCCTGCTAATCGCCGAACGACGCTTTGTCGAAACCGGTGAACGACGCGGCGGCCTGGTACGGGTGAACAAAGGCTTGAAAGCCGGCGAGCAGGTGGTCAGCGCCGGCCAGTTAAAGCTGGACAACGGCACGCCCATTGCCATCAGCCCGGACAAAAACCTGCCGGCAGGACACTGAGCCATGAAGTTCACCGACGTCTTTATCCGCCGACCCGTGCTGGCCATGGTGGTCAGCCTGCTGATCGTTTTGCTGGGTTTCCAGGCCTACAGCAAGCTGCCGTTGCGCCAGTACCCGAGTATGGAAAACGCCCTGATCACAGTGACCACCGCCTACCCTGGTGCCAACGCGGAGACCATCCAGGGCTATATCACCCAGCCCCTGCAGCAAAGCCTGGCCAGTGCCGAAGGCATTGACTACATGACCTCGGTGAGCCGCCAGAACTTCTCGGTGATCTCGATCTACGCGCGCATCGGCGCCAACAGTGACCGGCTGTTTACCGAGTTGCTGGCCAAGGCCAACGAGGTGAAGAACAAACTGCCGCAGGACGCCGAAGACCCGGTGCTGAGCAAAGAGGCCGCCGACGCCTCGGCACTGATGTACATCAGCTTCTCCAGCGGGGAACTGAGCAACCCGCAGATCACCGACTATTTATCGCGCGTGATCCAGCCCAAGCTCGCCACCCTGCCCGGCATGGCCGAAGCGGAGATCCTCGGCAACCAGGTGTTTGCCATGCGTATCTGGCTAGACCCGGTCAAGCTCGCGGGCTTCGGCCTCAGTGCCAGCGACATCACCGACGCCGTGCGCCGCTACAACTTCCTGTCCGCCGCCGGCGAGGTAAAGGGCGAGTTCGTCGTCACCAGCATCAACGCCAACACCGACCTCAAGTCCGCCGAGGCCTTTGGCGCGATCACCGTGAAAACCGACGGCGACAGCCGTGTGCTGCTGCGGGACGTGGCACGGGTGGAAATGGGCGCGGAAAACTACAACGCAATCAGCTCGTTTGGCGGCACGCCGTCGGTGTACATCGGCATCAAGGCCACGCCCAGCGCCAACCCGCTGGATGTAATCAAGGAAGTGCGCAAGATCATGCCGGAGCTGGAATCCCAGCTGCCGCCCAACCTCAAGGCAGAAATCGCCTACGACGCCACGCTGTTTATCCAGGCCTCCATCAACGAGGTGGTCAAGACCCTGTTTGAAGCGGTGCTGATCGTGATCGTCGTGGTGTTCCTGTTCCTCGGCGCCCTACGTTCGGTGGTGATCCCGGTGATCACTATCCCGCTGTCGATGATCGGCGTGCTGTTCTTCATGCAGTTGATGGGCTACTCGATCAACCTGCTGACCCTGCTGGCGATGGTCCTGGCCATTGGCCTGGTGGTGGACGACGCCATCGTGGTGGTGGAAAACATCCACCGGCATATCGAGGAAGGCAAGACGCCCCTGGACGCAGCGCTGGAAGGCGCGCGGGAGATCGCCTTGCCGGTGGTGTCGATGACCATCACCCTGGCGGCGGTGTATGCGCCGATTGGTTTTCTCGAAGGGCTTACCGGCGCCTTGTTCAAGGAGTTCGCGCTGACACTGGCCGGGGCGGTGATCATCTCCGGGATCGTCGCCCTGACGCTGTCGCCGATGATGTGCGCCCTGTTGTTGCGTCACGATGAAAACCCTTCGGGCCTGTCTCACCGTCTCGACCGGATTTTCGACGGCCTCAAGCGCCGCTACCAACGCATGCTGCACGGCACCCTGAACACGCGGCCGGTGGTGATCGTGTTTGCGTTGATTGTGCTGTGCCTGATCCCGCTGTTCCTCAAGTTCACCCAGTCGCAACTGGCACCGGACGAAGACCAGGGCATCATTTTCATGATGGCCAGTGCGCCGCAGCCGACCAACCTCGACTACCTCAACACCTACACCGACGAATTCATCCAGATCTTCAAAGAGTTTCCGGAGTACTACTCGTCATTCCAGATCAATGGCTTCAACGGGGTGCAGTCGGGCATCGGCGGTTTCCTGCTCAAGCCGTGGAACGAGCGCGACCGCACGCAGATGCAAATCCTGCCCGAGGTGCAAAAGCGCCTGGAGCAGATACCCGGCCTGCAAGTGTTCGGCTTCAACCTGCCCTCCTTGCCCGGCACGGGTGAAGGCTTGCCGTTCGGTTTCGTCATCAACACGGCCAACGATTATGAGTCGTTGCTCGAGGTGGCCAACCGCGTGAAAAAACGCGCGATGGAGTCGGGCAAGTTTGCCTTCGTGGACATCGACCTGGCGTTCGACAAACCTGAAGTGGTGGTGGATATCGACCGCGCCAAGGCGGCGCAGATGGGTGTGTCGATGCAGGACCTCGGCGGCACCCTGGCCACCTTGCTGGCGGAGGCGGAAATCAACCGGTTCACCCTGGACGGGCGCAGTTACAAGGTGATCGCCCAGGTCGAACGTGCTTACCGCGACAACCCCGAATGGCTGAACAACTACTACGTAAAAAACGCCAAGGCTGAGCTGTTGCCACTCTCCACGCTGATCACCGTCACGGACCGCGCCCGCCCTCGGCAGTTGAACCAGTTCCAGCAACTCAACTCGGCGCTGATCTCGGGCTTCCCTATTGTCAGCATGGGCGAAGCCATCGACACGGTGCGCCAGATTGCCATTGAAGAAACCCCGCCCGGCTATGCATTCGACTACAGCGGCGCGTCCCGGCAATTCATCCAGGAAGGCACGGCGTTGTGGGTTACCTTTGGCCTGGCCCTGGCGATCATCTTTTTGGTGCTGGCGGCGCAGTTCGAAAGCTTCCGTGACCCGCTGGTAATCCTGGTGACGGTGCCATTGTCGATCTGTGGGGCGCTGATTCCGCTGTTTCTGGGTTGGTCGAGCCTGAACATCTACACCCAGGTCGGTTTGGTCACGCTGATCGGCTTGATCAGCAAGCACGGGATCCTGATCGTGGAGTTCGCCAACCAACTGCGCAAGGACAAGGGCCTGACGCCCCGCCAGGCAGTCGAAGAAGCCGCCGCAATTCGCCTAAGGCCAGTGCTGATGACCACTGCGGCGATGGTGTTCGGCATGGTGCCGCTGATTTTCGCCACGGGCGCTGGCGCGGTCAGTCGGTTCGATATCGGTATGGTGATTGCGACGGGGATGTCGATCGGCACGCTGTTCACGTTGTTTGTGTTGCCGTGCGTCTATACCTTACTGGCCAAGCCGGACAAGGCCTGACACGCAGGCAAAAAAAAGGGCCTCGCATCGCAAGGCCCTTTTCCGGGGGGTTGAATCGTTTCAACTCTGCGGCCTCATGCCTTGAGACATGCCAAACATGAACAGCAACAGTTCATGATCAGGCTTGACCGCAGTGCTCGCCTTGGCAACGCGCGGCAACAGGCATTGCCCGCCACCCTGCGTTGCACTGAGCACCTGTGTGCGAGGCTGTTCCCAGGCCGCCAGCGCCATGGCTGCAACGCCCAACGCCCCGACCAGGAACAGACCTCGTGCTATTTCTAGCTTCATCTGGTTAAACCCTTGATAGCGCTGCCAAACGCCGTCTCGTAAAAGTAGCTGAGTTTCGCCCAGTCGGTAGCGTTCCACGACGAATGGCGACGCAGTTGCAGCATGTCATGGGAGGCGGCCCGATAAGCGGTCAAGCGCTGGCGGCATTTCTCGAAATCCAGCAGTGCCACTTCAACGTTGGCGGCGTCACCTTCGCCCGTCACCCGCACGAAAATATGCTTGATATACAGGCAACCGTGTTGCCAGCGCCCGCGGTGCATGCGCGCCAGGGTGCCGGCCAGTTCCTTGAGCACGCGCTCGTGCACAAGCTCGCCGTACTGCTCACGGCCACCGGCGGCGTACCAGTTTTCGATTTCGTCAAAGCCATCCAGGGCGGCGGTCACCAACAGTGCCTGCCAGCGCTGCTCGGAGTCGCGGCGCGCCTCGCAGAAGACCATCTCCGGCACGCGTACATCCAACAGGCGCAGGCCCTTGATCGCGTCCCGCTCGCGCAGCACAGTGGGGCGGCCCAACGGGTGCAGCCAGCTGCGGTAGATATGCCCGGTCTGGCGCTTGGCGTAGAGCAAGCGTCCATTGGTGCCCATCACGCGCTGCACACCGCTTTCACCACCACGCCGGCGGTTAGGCTCTTCGACCCACTCGCCCTGCTGGCGCCAGAAATAATCAAAACGTTCTTCGGGCGCTACATGACTGCCTGCTACGCACTCAACTGCCATCCTGTTACCTCTTGCGTAATACGTACACTCGCCACATGGCATAGAGCGGAATGAAGTCCAGGGACTCCTGAACTCGAAAACCGGCTTCCTCGAACTCGGCTTCAACAGTAGCAGCCGGTAACACAAATCTATTTTGGTAACCTTCCTGCTCACCCTTCTTGCGACGCTGACCTTCGAGACGCTTGCGTTTCCAGGCTTTGAAGTTGCCATCGACCCACAATGAAACGATCACGCTGTCTCGAGTAACACGCTGAAACTCCCGCAATATCGCCAACCGGTGCGCCGGGTCACCAATGTGGTGCAACAAGCGCATGCAGAAAATGCTGTCGACCGCGTTATCTGGCAAATCGATATCAAAGGCAGATGTCTGCAAAGGCCGTACCCGTTTCACCACATCGGCGGGCTGGGCGACGGTTGCCACCTTTAACATCGACGCCGAATTATCGGCACCGATGATCACGCGGTTGGGCTTTTCGGCCAGCAACGGCCAGAAACGCCCGGCGCCACACGGCAAGTCCAGCACCAGGCCAGGCTCACCGGCCATCGCCAACGCGCCACGGGCCAATTGCTCGTCGCGTTTGTGGGACAGCCGGCGAGCGAGATTGTCCTGATGCTTGAGCAAATATTCGTGGGCGTGTTCGTCGTCGTACTTTTCGGAAAATTCGAGTTTGATCGGGGTAGACATCAACGGATCTCCAGTTGCTGATGCCTACAACCTTAGGCATCGCGCTGTGATCAACTGGTCAACCCGTTGTGAAAAACTTGTCCTGTCCAATCCCATACATTTCAAGACTTTACAGAGACAAGCAATGGCATGGGGCCATCTTCGCCGAATAGCGGTGATCTCTGGCAGGATAGCGGCAGGGGGTGGAGTCAGGCGTTGACCTGACTCAATTGCACATGAAAGCGGCAGCCATTGGGTTCCATGGTGCTGAGGCTCACGCTCCAGCCCTGGTTTTCGCAGATGCGCTGGACCAGCGACAACCCCAGGCCCAGGCCCTCGCCCCGCTTCTCGTTGCCGCGCACAAACGGCTCGAACATCGCTTCGCGCTTGTCCTCGGGGATGCCCACACCAGTGTCTTCCACCACAAAACCGCTCGGCTCCAACGTCAGCCGAATAAAACCCTGCTCGGTGTAATGCAGCGCATTGCGCAACAGGTTGCCCATCACCGCATGCAGGAACGTGGCGTTATAGCGGGTATCCAGCGGGCTGCCCGGCTGGTAGATCAGCTCCAGGCCCTTGCGCTCGATAGGGTCGCGCCAGATACCGAGCAGGTCGTCAGCCACTTGCTCCAGGCTGACCTGGGGCGACATGGTGCTCTCGTCATGTTCGGCACGGGCCAGCATCAGGAAGGTCTGCACCAGCTCGCGCATTTCTTCACAAGCACGGGCAATGCGCTCGACCTGGTTGCGCCCACGCTGATCGATGGCCGGGTTTTCCAGCAGCAATTCGCAGGAGCTGGCCAGCACCATCAACGGCGTGCGCAATTCGTGGCTTACGTCACTGGTAAACAATTGCTCGCGAGACAGCGCCTGACGCAAGCGCCCCAGGGTGGCATCGAAGGCCACTGCCAGCTCACCCACTTCGTCGGCCGCGTAGTCCGGCGCCAGCGGCGGTGCCAGGCCCAGCAGTTGGTCACGATGACGGACCTGGCGCGCCAGGCGTACAACCGGTGCCATCACCTTGCGCGCCAGGACCCAACCGAGGAACACCGCCAGCGCCAGGCTCAGCACGAAGCCCACCAGTACCACGGCAAACAGCACGCGCTCGCGCTCTTCGAAATCGCTTTGATCCTGCAGCAGCACATAGCGCCGACCGTCGACCACTTCGACCATGGCGTGGTACGACAGCGACTCGCGGAAGACTTCATGGAAGCCGGGCTCAAGGTGTCGCAAATCCTTGGGCAACTCGAAGTCGCCAGGCCCGCCACTGAAGTAAAACAGCTGATCCGGTTCGGGCCGGTGCCGCCAGTCCTCGACGGTGTCCATCAGCAGCAGGCGTTGCAAGTCGCCGCCCAGGCCCGCCGAGATCAACTTCTCTTCCACCAGGTGCACGGTCGCAACGATGCCCATGGCAAAGGCGCCCGCCACCAACGCACTCATCAAGGCAAAGGCGATGATGATCCGTTGGGCAAGGCTTTGCTTAAACTCCATCTCGACCCTCGGCCAAGCGATAACCAACGCCGTGCACCGTTTGCAGCAACGGCTTGGCGAACGGCTTATCGATCACTTGGCGCAATTGGTGAACGTGGCTGCGCAGGCTGTCGCTGTCCGGGCAGTCATCGCCCCACAGGGCTTCTTCGAGAATTTCGCGACGCAGCACGTGCGGGCTCTTCTGCATCAGCACCGCCAGCAGTTTCAAGCCAACCGGGTTGAGCTTGAGCAGGCGCCCTTCGCGGGTCACTTCCAGGGTGTCGAGGTCGTAGCTCAGGTCACCCACCTGCAGGGCGCGGCGTCCGCCACCCTGGGCTCGGCGCAGCACGGCTTCGATGCGCGCGGCCAGTTCCGACAGGGCAAACGGTTTGAGCAGGTAGTCATCGGCGCCGGACTTGAAGCCCTGCAACCGGTCATCCAGTTGATCGCGGGCGGTGAGCATGATCACCGGTGTGTCGCGGCGTGCATCTTCGCGCAGGCGTTTGCACAGGGTGTAGCCGTCGATGCCGGGCAGCATGATGTCGAGCACGATCAAGTCGTAATGCTCGGTGGCGGCCAAGTGCAGGCCTGATAAACCGTCCTGCGCACAGTCGACGGTATAGCCCTTTAGCCCCAGGTAATCGGCCAGGTTGGCCAGAATATCGCGGTTGTCTTCAACCAATAGAATTCGCATGGGCAGTGTCTCCGTACGCGGTAACGGCCGTGTTGGCTCGCGCAGCTTAAGGCCAAGTGTGGCTTACGACTAGGGCAGCGGCACGACTCTATAAGTTTTTTCAACCCATTAGTTCCCTTCACGAGTTTTTCACTATCGCTTCACTCGGAGCCCACAGAAAGGCTGGCAGGATGATGCACCCTCACGCCTGGCGAAACCCAGGCATAAAAAAGCCCCGCCGGCATCACTGCCGGCGGGGCTTTTTCAGTACGGGGGTAAGGCTGGCTTACATCATGCCGCCCATGCCACCCATGCCGCCCATGTCTGGCATACCGCCGCCAGCCGAGCCTTCAGGCTTAGGCTTGTCAGCGATAGCAGCTTCGGTGGTCAGGATCAGGCCACCGATGGAGGCTGCAGCTTGCAGCGCGGAACGAGTCACCTTGGTAGGGTCCAGGATGCCCATTTCGATCATGTCGCCGTAGACGCCAGTCGCAGCGTTGTAACCGTAGTTACCTTTGCCGTTCTTGACTTCGTTGACCACAACGCTTGGCTCGTCGCCGGAGTTGGCAGCGATCTGGCGCAGTGGTGCTTCAACAGCGCGACGCAGTACGGCAATACCGACGTTCTGGTCAGCGTTGTCGCCGGTCAGGTTGGCCAGGGCTTCCAGAGCACGGATCAGCGCAACGCCACCGCCAGGTACCACGCCTTCTTCGACGGCTGCGCGGGTTGCGTGCAGGGCGTCTTCAACGCGGGCTTTCTTCTCTTTCATTTCAACTTCGGAACCGGCGCCAACCTTGATCACTGCAACGCCGCCGGACAGCTTGGCCAGGCGCTCTTGCAGTTTTTCACGGTCGTAGTCGGACGAAGTTTCGGCAACCTGGGCACGGATCTGAGTGATACGAGCCTGGATGTCCTGCTCTACGCCAGCACCGTCAACGATGATGGTGTTTTCTTTGGAGATGGTCACGCGCTTGGCACTGCCCAGGTTTTCCAGGGTAGCGCTTTCCAGGCTCAGGCCGATCTCTTCGGAGATAACGGTACCGCCGGTCAGAACGGCGATGTCCTGCAGCATGGCCTTGCGACGGTCGCCGAAGCCTGGCGCCTTGACGGCTGCGACTTTGACGATGCCACGCATGTTGTTCACAACCAGAGTCGCCAGGGCTTCGCCTTCAACGTCTTCGGAAACGATCAGCAGTGGGCGGCCGGCTTTGGCAACGGCTTCCAGCACTGGCAGCATTTCGCGGATGTTCGAGATCTTTTTGTCGACCAGCAGGATCAGCGGGCTGTCCAGCTCGGCAACCATGGTTTCTGGCTTGTTGACGAAGTACGGGGACAGGTAGCCACGGTCGAACTGCATGCCTTCTACAACCGACAGTTCGTTTTCCAGGCCAGTGCCTTCTTCAACGGTGATCACGCCTTCTTTACCGACTTTTTCCATGGCTTCGGCAATGATGTCGCCGATGGAGCTGTCGGAGTTGGCAGAGATGGTACCTACCTGGGCGATAGCCTTGGTGTCAGCGCATGGCTTGGACAGGTTTTTCAGCTCGGCGACGATGGCGATGGTTGCCTTGTCGATGCCGCGCTTGAGGTCCATTGGGTTCATGCCGGCAGCGACGGCTTTGTAGCCTTCGTTGACGATGGCCTGAGCCAGAACGGTAGCGGTGGTGGTGCCGTCGCCTGCGTCATCGTTGGCACGGGAGGCAACGTCTTTGACCAGCTGCGCGCCCATGTTCTCGAAACGGTCTTCCAGTTCGATTTCTTTGGCTACGGAAACGCCGTCCTTGGTGATGGTCGGAGCGCCGAAGCTCTTCTCGATGATCACGTTACGGCCTTTCGGGCCCAGGGTCGCTTTTACTGCGTCAGCCAGGATGTTGACACCGGTGAGCATTTTCTTGCGGGCGGAATCGCCGAATTTAACTTCTTTAGCAGCCATGATCGATAATCCTTAAATACTTTGGAGTAACGGGAAAATGAGCGGGGAAATTACGCTTCCAGTACGGCGAGAATCTCGTTCTCAGCCATGACCAGCAGGTCTTCGCCGTCAACTTTCACAGTGTTGCTGCCGGAGTAAGGGCCGAATACAACCTTGTCACCGACTTTAACGGCCAGAGCACGCACTTCACCGTTTTCCAGGGTTTTGCCTGGGCCAGCAGCGACGATCACACCGTGGTTGGCTTTCTCGGCAGCCGAACCTGGCAGAACGATCCCGCCGGCGGTTTTCTTTTCTTCTTCGCTGCGACGGATTACGACGCGGTCGTGCAGAGGACGAAGCTTGCTCATTGTCGATCTCTCCTAATTGTGTTTTTCATCGGCCGGTGTCTGTACCGGCGGGTTGTAGTCCGGCTGTGCCGGTCGCGCCTCGCCAAGCAAGACGCGGAAGTCTGTCTGGTGTCGCCACCAGAAACCTTGCGGTGACCGTTACATAAGGGCGCATAAGCTTATTACAAGGGGCCGGAGATGAAATTTTTTGCGTCTGCCGACCCGTAAATGCAACACGGCACCCGAAGGTGCCGTGCCAGTGAAGCGGTTACTTACTGTCGCGGTGTTCGAACTCGCCTTCGATCACATCACCTTCACGCCCCAGCGGCTGACGCGGGGCCGGGCCGCCACGGGGTTGCAGGTCGTCGGCGAACGCACGCTGACGGATGGCAGCCTCTTCGGCACGCTGGCGCATCTTGCCCGCCAACAGCTTGCGGGTGACGGGCAGCAACATGACCAGGCCGACCACGTCGCTGATAAAGCCAGGCAGGATCAACAAGCCACCGGCCAGGGCCATCATCAGGCCTTCAAGCATGGTCTGGGCAGGCAGTTCGCCGCGGTTCAGGCTTTCACGGGCACGCAGCGCCGTGGCCAGGCCGGCGACGCGCAGCACCAGGACGCCGAGCATCGAGCCGAGAATGATCAGCAACAGGGCCGGGAAAAACCCGATCGCACCGCTGACTTGAACGAATACGAACAGCTCCAACACCGGGAATAGCAGAAAGAGCAACAAAAAAGGGCGCATCAAATGGTTCCTCAACGCAAGAATGCCTTGCCAGTCCACCTTAGATGACGTCGCCATTTCGTGAATTCAAGCGTCGGCGGCCTCTTTTTTCGGCCAGACCTCGGCGTGGGCCAACGAAACCAAGGCTTCGCGCACTTGTGTCGGCGTGTTGCAAGACGCTGCAAACGGCAACCAATGCAGCGACTGGCCAATGCGCAGGTGCATGCCTTCACTGTCGATACCCGCCAACTGCGCAGGCTCGAAGGTTGGCAAGCCGGTCAGCGCGACGTAATGGGCAATGGCCTTGGTGTGATCGCTGTTCATGTGTTCGATCATGCTGCGTTCCGCCTTGCCCGCGAACGGGTTGGCCAAGGTCAATTGGTCGACCCAGTGAATCGCGCCAAAGCCGCCGATGTAACGATGACGCACGGGCTTGAGCACCCAGAAGTCAAAGTCGTGGGCCTTATGGTAGTTGGCAGAATCGGGGAAGTAGCGGTAATAACGCTCGGCCGCCGCCTCGATGGCAGCACCCTCTTCCAGTTTTTCGGCTTCGGCCAGGTAGGTCAGGCGCCCGACGGCCTGCACGTCGTCGGCCTCGCGCTCACCCACCAGCAGCGAGCACTTGGGGTCTTTCTGCAGGTTATGGGTGTGCTGGGCGATACGGCTGATCAGGATCAACGGGCGACCCTGCTCGTCGAGGCAATACGGCACGACCGACCCGAACGGAAAGCCGGGCATGGCCTTGGACAGTGTGGAGAGAGCCCCACGGTATTCCTTGAGCAACAGCTCTCGGGCGTTCTTGGCAACCTGTGCGCTCAACGTATGACTCCTCGGATAATCAGCCGCCCATGGCCTATGGGAATGGATCTCAACGCAAGGTAATCACATCCGCAAAGGTTGCCAAGCAGGTTTTGTACGCCCGTGTTACCAGGCCACGCCGAAGCCTGCGGTGTAGCGGGTCTTGCTCAGGCTGCTGTCGGAGTCGCCGCTGATAACGTCGCGCTCGGCCTTGAGGTTGAGGGACGCCCACTCGGTGACTTTGTAGCGCAGGCCCATTTCGGCATCCAGGGAATACTCCGCCGGACCGTCGATGGGCTTGCCCACTTCGCCGTTGGTGAAGAATTCGACGGTCTTGCCCACCAGGTAGCGGTTGTAGTTCCACTTCATGGCCAGGGAATAGAAGTTGTCCTTGCCGCCATCGGCGTATTCGTAGTCAGTGCGGTTGACCAGCGAGCCCAGGGAGAACGCGCCCAGCTCATCGTCCCAGAACTGATAGCCCGGGCCGGTACCGACGGTGCGCTGCCGGGAGAGGTCTTCAACCTTGTCGCGCTTGTAGGTCAAGCGCCCCTGCCAGAACCAATGCTCGGTCAGGAAGCGGTCGAGGTCATATTCCAACGCCCAGTTGTCGGTGGTGGTGACATCGTCCTGGAACTCGCGGTTGTACTCGCCCTGGCCGGTATGGCGCCATTGGCCATGACGCGCCGTGGTCTTGAAGTCGATGTCGTAGTCGTTGGTGTCCTTGTCGGCGCGTTTGTAGTCCAGCGCCATGTCCACATTACCTTTCCACACCAGGTCTTCGATCACAGGCTTGGGCTTGATGATCTGCTGGATGCTGGCCAGGTCGACGGTCTTGGGCGCTTCGCCATTGGCCAGCACCACCTTGCCGTCATCCGCCGCCTTGAGGGACTTGGCCTTCTCGCCGATGTAAGCGTCTTGCTTAACCAGCAGTTCCTGGTCGCTTTCCAGGGTTTTCACCTGTTTCCAGTCCACAGGGATGGCGCCGGCATAATCGGTCTGGATCAGCAGCTTGCCACCGTCGAAGACCTTGATCTTGCCGGTCAGGCGGTCACCGTTTTTCAACCAGACGGTATCGGCCAGCAAGGGCGTGGAGGCGCTGAAAACAGCGAGGCACAGCAGGGTTCTGGACAACATAAGCGGATTAGGAGCTCAAGGTTGGCGAAAAGGGGCGATTATCGTGTTAGATAGCTAGGACTGACTCAAGGATTAATGTTGAGTTCAATTCTCACTGGCATGTTTACAGACGTTTCTTACAGAAAGACCGACATTTTAAACGGATAGACCCACCGTGAACCCACCCGCCGAAACCCCGCAAACCCCTGCCGAAATGCGCCGTACTGCGCTGTACCTGACCTTGGCGCAAGTGCCCGAAGGCTGCGTGGTGAGCTACGGCGAGCTGGCCCAACTGGCAGGCCTCGGGCGCGCCGCGCGCTGGGTGGGACGCACGTTGAGCCAGCTTCCCGAAGACACCCGGTTGCCCTGGCACCGTGTGTTGGGTGCCGGTGGTCGGATAAGTCTGCCGGTGGGCAGTGCCTCGGGTGACGAACAACGCGCGCGTTTGCGCGACGAAGGCGTCACTGTCCGCAACAATCGCGTGGATATTCAGCGCCATGGCTGGCGCCCGGTAGAGCACAGCGGTTAGAGTGCGCGCTTTGTTTCCGTGAATCTGAGGCAGACTCCAGCCCATGCCCCGTAAAACCTGGCGCGCCGCGCTCGCCGCCTATGCCAGCCCCTCGACGTTAGTGCTGTTGTTGCTCGGCTTTGCCGCCGGCTTGCCTTACATGTTGGTGTTCTCGACGCTTTCAGTGTGGTTGCGTGAGGCCGGTGTGGCCCGCGAGACCATCGGCTATGCGAGCCTGATCGGCCTGGCGTATGCCTTTAAATGGGTGTGGTCGCCGCTGCTCGATCAATGGCGCCTGCCGCTGCTCGGTAAACTCGGACGTCGTCGCTCCTGGCTGGTACTGGCCCAATCGTTGGTGATCCTCGGATTGATCGGCATGGGCTTTTGCGACCCGCAGAAACACCTGTCCTGGCTGATCGCTATCGCCGTGATCGTCGCCTTTGCCTCCGCCACCCAGGACATCGCCGTCGACGCCTATCGCCTGGAAATCGCCGACGACAGCCGACAGGCTGCTCTGGCCGCCAGCTACATGTCCGGCTATCGCATCGCCGCCCTGCTGGCCACGGCGGGCGCCCTGTTTTTTGCCGAAGGGTTTGGCTCAACCGGCTTCAACTATAAACACTCGGCCTGGACCGGCACCTATGTGTTGTTTGGCGTGCTGATGATCCCGGCCCTGCTGACCACCTTCTTTATGCGCGAGCCGAACGTGCCACTGCGCACCCAATTGCAGGCCGGGCGCTACAGCTTTGTGCATCAACTGGTCTCGGTGTTTGTACTGATCGTGCTGCTGGTGTCGGTGCCAGCGATGTTCACCCAACTGTACAACACCGATTTCGCCAGTGTGCTGTTCCACGGCGTGAGCCTGTGGGAGTTGCTGATGGAGGACCGCGCCTTCCTGCGGGCCATCCTCTATATCACCCTCACCGCCCTGTGCCTGTCGGCCATGGGTCGCCGTGGCCTGGCGCCGGTGCTGACGCCGGTCAACGACTTCATCCTGCGCTACCGCTGGCAGGCGTTGCTGCTGTTGGGGCTGATCGCCACCTATCGCATGTCGGACACCGTGATGGGCGTGATGGCCAACGTGTTCTACATCGACCAGGGGTTTACCAAGGACCAGATCGCCGGGGTCAGCAAGATCTTCGGCCTGATCATGACCCTGCTGGGCGCCGGCATGGGTGGCCTGCTGATCGTGCGCTTCGGCATCCTGCCGATCCTGTTCATCGGCGGCGTGGCCTCGGCCGGCACCAACCTGCTGTTCGTGATGCTCGCCGACATGGGCCCGGACCTGCAGATGCTGATCTTCACCATCTCCCTGGATAACTTCAGCTCCGGGCTGGCGACCTCGGCGTTTGTCGCCTACCTGTCGAGCCTGACCAACCTGAAGTTCTCCGCCACTCAATACGCCTTGCTCAGCTCGATCATGCTGTTGCTGCCGCGCTTGATCGGCGGGTACTCGGGCGTCATGGTCGAGAAGTTCGGGTACCACAATTTCTTCCTGATCACCTGCATGCTGGGTGTGCCGACCTTGCTGCTGATTGCCTTGCATTGGTATCAGGAAAATCGGCGGGCTCGGTTGAATCCACCGGTAGACGACTGACACACCTCGGTCCATGTGGGAGCTGGCTTGCCTGCGATAGCATCCCCCTGATGCAACAGACACACCGCGCCGCTCCCATCGCAGGCAAGCCAGCTCCCACACAAGCCCGGTTCCGATAGAAACACCCCGCAACCTGATGCCTGTACTCCGGCTGCAACCGCCCGTACAATCCCAAGTCATTTCAAGTCCAAGCAACCGACAACGGCCTACCATGCGTACCAGTCAATATTTGCTCGCCACACAGAAAGAAACGCCTTCCGACGCGGTCGTGATCAGCCACCAGCTGATGCTGCGTGCCGGCATGATCCGCAAACTGGCCTCCGGCCTGTACACCTGGCTGCCCATGGGCTTGAAGGTGATGCGCAAGGTCGAAGCCATCGTTCGTGAAGAAATGAACGCCGCCGGCTCTCTGGAAGTGTTGATGCCGAGCACCCAACCGGCTGAACTGTGGCAGGAATCCGGGCGCTGGGAAGAGTACGGCCCTGAGTTGCTGCGCTTCAAGGATCGTCATGGCCGCGACTTCTGCGCCGGCCCGACCCACGAAGAAGTGATCACCGACCTGATGCGCAACGAGCTGAGCAGCTACAAGCAGCTGCCGCTGAACCTGTACCAGATCCAGACCAAATTCCGTGACGAAATCCGCCCACGCTTCGGTTTGATGCGCGGCCGTGAATTCATCATGAAGGACGCCTACTCGTTCCACGCCGACCAGGCTTCGCTGCAGGTCACCTACGACCGCATGCACCAGGCCTACTGCAACGTGTTCACACGCCTGGGCCTGAAATTCCGCCCGGTTGAAGCGGACAACGGCTCCATCGGCGGCGCCGGCTCCCACGAATTCCACGTGCTGGCCGAGTCCGGCGAAGACGATATCGTATTCAGCAACGGTTCCGACTACGCGGCGAACATCGAGAAAGCCGAAGCCGTGCCACGGGAAACCTCCCGTCCAGCACCGACGCAAGAGCTGCGCCTGGTGGACACGCCAGAGACCAAGACCATCGCGGCCCTGGTGGAAAAATTCAATCTGCCGATTGAAAAGACCATCAAGACCCTGATCGTGCGCGCCGAAGAAGAAGGCAAGCTGATCGCCCTGGTGATCCGTGGCGACCACGAACTCAACGAAATCAAGGCGGCCCAGCAACCTGGCGTGGCCAGCCCGCTGGTCATGGCCACCGACGCCGAACTGCGTGACGCGATTGGCGCCGGCGCCGGCTCGCTGGGCCCGCTGAACCTGCCGCTGCCGATCATCATCGACCGCTCGGTCGAGCTGATGAGCGACTTCGGTATCGGCGCCAACATCGACGACAAGCACTACTTCGGCGTGAACTGGGAGCGTGACCTGCCGGTTCCGACCGTGGCCGACCTGCGTAACGTGGTCGCCGGTGACCCAAGCCCGGATGGCAAGGGCACCCTGGAAATCAAGCGCGGCATCGAAGTCGGGCACATCTTCCAGCTGGGCAACAAGTACAGCAAGGCAATGAAGTGCGAAGTGCTGGGCGAGAACGGCAAGCCGATCACCCTGGACATGGGCTGCTACGGCATTGGCGTATCCCGCGTGGTGGCCGCTGCCATCGAGCAGAACAACGACGAGAAAGGCATCATCTGGAGTGACGCCCTTGCGCCGTTCCAGGTCGCCCTGGTGCCGCTGCGTTATGAAACCGAGCAAGTACGCGAAGCCACCGACAAGCTGTATGCCGAACTCACGGCTGCTGGTTTTGAAGTGCTGCTGGATGACCGGGACAAGAAAACCAGCCCGGGCATCAAGTTCGCCGACATGGAACTGATTGGCATCCCGCACCGGATCGTGGTCAGTGACCGCGGCCTGGCCGATGGCAATCTGGAATACAAGAGCCGGACCGAAGCCGAAGCCCAACCGTTGCCGGTGGCTGACGTGCTGTCTTTCCTTCAGGCGCGTATTCGTCGCTGAAAACCAGATCAAGAGAAGTCATGTTCAAGCGAAACACCAGAGCCCTGGGGGGCGCCGCCTTGTGCGGCGCCCTGCTGGTCAGCGGCTGCGCCAACCAGATGTCGCAACGCAGTGAGCACGAGGAGCGGGTCGAGCGTAAGTTGCTCGACCACAGCCTGCAGATCGATGTAGGCGACCCTAAAGTGCTGGAGCTGCCGCAACGCCGGGTTCGCATTCACGAGCAGAAGACCTTCGAGGTCACCGAGTTCGAAGTCACCCGCCGTTACGATCGCTACACCCCCTACCAACCCTGGCGCAAACTCTATGAGATGCCATTGGGGGCGGTCGCCTTGGTGGCGGGCGCGGGCGCCAACGTGGCGAACATTTTTGCCCTCGGCAACCTGCCCACCAGCATGACCCACGACTGGCTGACCTACGGCGTGGACGGCCTCAACCCGTTCATGAACGTGCAATCCCACGGCCGTGCGCAACAGAACCTGGCGGGTATCGATGAAGTCCAGCGCGACAAGCGTGTGGAGTATTCGAGCCTACCCTGGAGCGAGCGCCCAGTGCAGGTTACCGCCGGCAAGCAAGTGCATGAGCTGACCACCGACCGCAACGGCGTCCTGCGCCTGAACCTGTTGGACAGCCCGTTTGCCGAGCAAGACCTGAACCGCGTCACGACCCTGAAGATCAGCGTGGAAGATGGCCAGGACGACGTGCATTCGGACTCGACCCTGGCGATCAGCAACACCCTGCGCGGCAAGTTGCTGGAAGCCCACGGCCTGATCTACGACGACCTGGAAGACGACGAAGTCAGCCAGTGGGTGCACCGGGTCAAACGCCTGTCGGAGCTGGGCCTGGAAGAAGAAGCCAGAGAACTGGAACAAAGCCTGATCGAACTGACCCGCAATGATCCCGAGTTGCAGCAGGAATTCCTGCAGGCGTTGACCAAGGATGCGGGGCGGTTGGTGGCGGACCCTGGGGCGCGCTAAGACTTCAAAAATGTTGTAGATCTAATGTGGGAGCGGGCTTGCTCGCGAATGCGGTAGATCAGTCAATGCATCTGGTGACTGACACTCCGTATTCGCGAGCAGGCCCGCTCCCACATGTGGTTCTCGGTTTCTACCAAGAGAACTCGAGCTGTTCGTTGCCATTGCTTAAATCCAGCAAACGCACCCCAATCCCCAGCAACCGCACCGGCTTCCCGCCGCGATTGAACGCCTGCGTCAGCAGCTGTTGATAACTCTCCAGGTCCCGCCCTGCCCCCGCCTGCTCCAAGGTGGTCTGGGTAAAATCATGAAACTTCACCTTAACGAACGGCTTACCCGCCCGGTAACTGCTGTCGATGCGCGCCATGCGTCCGGCCAGGGTGTCCATCAGCTCAGGGAGTTTGGCCAGGCAGCTTGAGAGATCCGGCAGGTCCACGTCGTAGGTGTTTTCCACACTGATCGATTGTCGGCGACTGTCGTTTTGCACCGCGCGATCATCGATCCCACGCGCCAGGCTCCACAGGCGCTCGCCAAAACTGCCGAATTCGCGCACCAGCGCCAGCTTGTTCCATTCGCGCAGTTGCAGGCAGTCCTCGATCCCCAGGCGGGCGAGCTTGTCCGCCGTGACCTTGCCCACGCCGTGCAACTTGCTTACCCGCAGCTGCGAGACAAAGTCTTCGACCTGGTCCGGGGTGATCACGAACAATCCGTTGGGTTTCTTCCAGTCGCTGGCGATCTTGGCCAGGAACTTGTTCGGCGCCACACCGGCAGACACGGTGATGTGCAATTGGTTGGAGACGCGGCGGCGTATGTCCTGGGCGATGCGCGTGGCGCTGCCGCCGAAATGCGGGCTGTCAGACACGTCCAGATAGGCTTCATCCAGCGACAGAGGTTCGATCAGGTCGGTGTAGTCGCGAAAGATCGTCTGGATTTCCTTCGACGCTTCTTTATAAGCATCCATGCGCGGCTTGACGATGGTCAGGTCCGGGCACAGCTTTAACGCATGACGTGATGACATCGCCGAGCGTACGCCGTAGGCACGCGCCTCGTAGTTGCAGGTCGCAATCACCCCGCGCCGGTCCGCCGAGCCGCCGACTGCCAACGGCTTTTGTGCCAGGCTCGGGTCATCGCGCATCTCGATGGCGGCGTAGAAGCAATCACAGTCGACGTGGATGATTTTGCGCTGCGTCATATAAAGGGGGTGGAAACCTACGGGTGGCCAGTATCGCATTCACACCTGTATATAGCACCAGTAGTTTGATTCTTCCGCTTGAGCGGTAGGAAAATTCCAAGATGAATTTATTTTCTCAATCGAATTTGGCCTTCCGATAGAGCTGAAAGCCTTAGCCAGACTGGGCCCGAGCGCTATCAAGGGGCCTTATGGAGAGCTAAGCGATTGAAGCACAAGCGCTTTTTTTCAATTCACAGGTTGACACACTGGCGTTCCTCTGTAGAATGCCGACACACAGACGCGGGATGGAGCAGTCTGGTAGCTCGTCGGGCTCATAACCCGAAGGTCGTCGGTTCAAATCCGGCTCCCGCAACCAAACATCAAAAAAGGCTACTCGAAAGAGTGGCCTTTTTTGTGCCTGCTCGTTTTTCCTTCCTGTACGAAAATTGTAAGACAAAAAATCTTTACTCGTCGCGCACTTACCGTCCTTGGTCAACGTGTAACGACAAATTCACACTTATTTGACCCATCAGCCCATTAACGGTTGACACCCCGCCGTTGGGCTGTAGAATGCCGCCCACAGACGCGGGATGGAGCAGTCTGGTAGCTCGTCGGGCTCATAACCCGAAGGTCGTCGGTTCAAATCCGGCTCCCGCAACCAAACATCAAAAAAGGCTACTCGAAAGAGTGGCCTTTTTTGTATCCGGTGAAAAAGTTCTTCTGAAACAATGGCATGGCATCTTTCATGAAACCCTACACGGTTTGTTGAGTCCATCTCTGTGCAAGCTATGCTCAATGCTCAATCGCTACCCTCTACGACCAATGGCCGCTGTCGCCGCACCCGGTGATACGCGTTAATATTTGTAATTATTTTGTCCATAGGGATTGGTAACTTGGCTGGATACCTCCATCCTGTCGCGCACAATCCACGAGGTGATTGATGCGCGCCAACTCGTCTGAACCACAAGACACTGTCACAGCAGAACAACCGATCACACCCACTCGTTTACGTTGGCTGGATCTGGTGAGCAAGTATCGGCAACCCATCGGGCTGGCCGTCACGTTGCTGCTGTTTGCCATCGCCCTGATCGCCTGCCGCCACCTGCTGCTGGAACTGGACCTCTACGCCCTCCACGATTCGATCCTGGAAGTGCCCAAACCCGCGCTGCTCGGCGCCTTTGCCGCCGCCGTCGCCGGTTTTGTCATTCTATTGGGCTATGAATTTTCCGGCGCACGCTACGCGGGGGTCAATTTGCCCGCCAAGACCCTGGCCCTGGGTGGCTTTACGGCGTTCGCCATCGGCAATGCGATTGGCTTGTCGATGCTCTCGGGCGGTTCGGTTCGCTACCGTTTATATGCACGCCATGGCATCGGGGCTTCGGAAGTCGCCCACATGACCGTGTTTGCCAGCCTGGCCCTCGGCACTGCCCTGCCACCGCTGGCGGCACTGGCCACATTGAGTAACTTGCCGGCGGCGTCTACCTACCTGCATCTGTCGCAAGGCCTGCTGGGCGGCATTGCCGGCGCCGTGCTGCTGTTGTCGGCGGTGCTGTGCATCGGCATTTATCGCCGACGCCTGCCGGAACAACCCTACCCGGATAACCTGCTGGTAAAAGCCGGTCGTCGCACTCTGCGCCTGCCGGGTCGCCGTCTGACCTTCCTGCAACTGATCATTACCGCGCTGGACGTGGCCGCTGCCGCCACTGTCCTCTATATGCTGCTGCCGGAAGCGCCGCCGTTCGGTCCCTTCCTGCTGGTGTACCTGCTGGCCCTGGCCGCTGGTGTGCTCAGCCATGTGCCGGGCGGTGTGGGCGTATTCGAAGCGATTCTGCTGGCGGCCTTCGCCGATAAACTCGGTGCCGCGCCGTTGGCCGCGGCCCTGCTGCTGTACCGCATGATCTATGTGGTGCTGCCGCTGCTGATCGCCTGTGTGTTCCTGCTGGTCAACGAAGCCCAGCGCCTGTTCCAGACCCAGCAAAGCCTGCGGGTCGCCTCGGGGCTGGCAGCGCCAGTACTGGCCGTCCTGGTTTTTTTGTCTGGCGTGGTCCTGCTGTTTTCTGGCGCCACGCCCGAAATCGACTCACGCCTGGAAAACATCGGCTTCCTGATTCCCCACCGCCTGATTGACGCCTCACACTTTGGCGCGAGCCTGATCGGTGTGCTCTGCCTGTTGCTGGCCCAGGGCCTGCGCCGACGCCTGTCGGCCGCCTGGATGCTGACCATGGTGCTGCTGCTGGTGGGCGCCCTGCTCTCGCTGCTCAAAGGCTTCGACTGGGAAGAAGCCAGCCTGATGACCATGACCGCCATCCTGCTGGCGATCTTCCGACGCTCGTTCTACCGCGCCAGCCGCCTCACCGAACTGCCCTTCTCGCCGCTGTACCTGGTGGCCAGTGTGTGCGTGCTCGGGGCTTCGATCTGGCTGCTGCTGTTCGCTTATCAAGACGTGCCCTACAGCCACCAATTGTGGTGGCAGTTCACCTTGGATGCCAACGCTCCGCGCGGCCTGCGCTCGCTGCTGGGCGCCGCCGTGCTGCTGGTGATCGTGTCCCTGACCTGGCTGCTGCGCACCGCGCGCCCGGTGATCCACCTGCCGACCCCGGACGAACTGGAGCGCGCCAGCAAGATCCTGATGGCCTCGTCCCAGCCCGACGGTGGCCTGGCGCTCACCGGCGATAAAGCGCTGCTGTTCCACCCCAACGATGAAGCCTTCCTGATGTACGCCCGTCGCGGGCGTAGCCTGGTGGCCTTGTACGACCCGATCGGCCCGACCCAACCACGGGCGGAGATGATCTGGCAGTTCCGCGACCTGTGCGACATCCACCATGCGCGCCCGGTGTTCTACCAGGTCCGCGCGGAGAACCTGCCGTATTACATGGACATCGGCCTCACCGCGATCAAGCTGGGCGAAGAAGCCCGCGTCGACCTCAAACGCTTTGACCTGGAAGCCAAGGGCAAAGAGATGAAGGACCTGCGCTACACCTGGAACCGCGGCTCGCGGGACGGCCTGTCCCTGGAGATCTTTGAACCGGGCACGGCGCCGATGGACGAACTCAAGGTGATCTCCGATGCCTGGCTGACCGGCAAAAACGTACGAGAAAAAGGCTTTTCCCTGGGACGCTTCAGCGACGACTACCTCAAGCACTTTCGTATTGCGATCATTCGCTTCGAAGGGCGCCCGGTGGCCTTCGCCAACCTGCTCGAGACCTACAACCACGACCTGGCCAGTCTCGACCTGATGCGCGCCCACCCGGACGCGCCCAAGCTGACCATGGAATTCATGATGGTCGGCCTGATTCAACACTATAAGAGTCACGGCTACGCCCGCTTCAGCCTCGGCATGGTGCCGTTGTCGGGCCTGCAACCACGACGCGGCGCCCCGCTGACCCAACGCCTGGGCTCGATGGTGTTCCGACGTGGCGAGCAACTGTATAACTTCCAAGGTTTGCGCCGCTTCAAAGACAAGTTCCAGCCTGACTGGGAACCCCGTTACATGGCCGTGCCCGCAGGACTTGATCCGCTGGTGGCACTGGCCGATACCGCCGCCCTGATCGCGGGCGGCTTGACTGGATTGGTGAAACGCTGATGATTCGACGCTCCTGGCGGTATGTGTTGGCCTTTGTAGTGCTGCTCGCCCTGATCCTGGGTGGCGGCTATTGGTACTGGAACCGCCCTGCCCCGCAGCCGACCCTGGAGCAATTGCCCCAGGCCGACGGCTCGGTCATGACCCGTGTAACGCCCTACGGCACGCCTAAAGCCCGTGTCGCCGTCGCCGTGCTGGCCGATGCAACCCTGACCGACAGCCAACTGATTGCCTTGAGCCAGGGCGGCAAGGCGCAGCTTGTCCAGGTGATCCTGCCCAAGGACGACTGCAAGCTGCAGGAACAGGCGCTGCAAAACGCCCTGGGCCAGCTCAAGGGCCCGGCCACCCTGGTCAGCGGCATCGGCCCTGGCGCAAGCCTGGCCTGGCGCTGGCTGGCGGCACAGACCGACGACAAGGCCAACGCCATCTCCGTCGGTTTCGCCATGACCCAGGAAGGTTGCAAGGACCCGCTGCCGAAAACGGCGGCCCACGGCAACTGGCTGGTGGCCTGGAACGACAACCCTGACGACGATGCCGCCAGTTTCGTACGCGACACACCGCGTGCCACCACCAGCATCAGCGACTACGACATTCACTACCCGCAAGTGCTGAACAACGAGTTGCGCAAGCAACTGGTGGGCTCGGACAACGGCGGCCTGGCCATTCCGGTGGTTGAAGTACCGGCGGGCCAAGCCAAGGACACCGTCACCCTGTTCCTCTCCGGTGACGGCGGCTGGCGTGACCTGGACCGTGACGTGGCGGGTGAAATGGCCAAGATCGGCTACCCGGTGGTCGGTATCGACACCCTGCGCTACTACTGGCAGCACAAGACCCCGGAACAAAGCGCCAAGGACCTCACCGAACTGATGCAGCACTACCGTCAGAAGTGGGGCACCAAGCGCTTCGTGCTGACCGGTTACTCGTTCGGCGCCGATGTATTGCCGGCCATTTACAACCGCCTGCCGGAAAACGAGCAGCAGCGTGTGGATGCAATCATCCTGCTGGCCTTCGCCCGTACGGGCAGCTTCGAGATTGAAGTGGAAGGTTGGCTGGGCAACGCCGGCAAAGAAGCCGCCACCGGCCCGGAAATGGCCAAGCTGCCCCCTGAAAAAGTGGTGTGCATCTACGGCGCGGAAGAAGTCGACGAGAGCGGCTGCACCGACAAGACAGCCGTGGGTGAGGCGTTGAAGCTGCCAGGTGGGCATCACTTCGACGAGAACTACCCGGCGCTGGCCAAGCGGTTGGTGGATATCATCGTGAAGCACCAGGCCAAGGATAAAGCCGAGTAACTCCAGCTATTACATGGCTTAAAATGTGGGAGGGGGCTTGCCCCCGATGGCGGTGGGTCAGCTACAGATAAGCTGACTGAAGTACCGCTATCGGGGGCAAGCCCCCTCCCACATTTGTATTTGCAGTGTTGTTTAGATTCAGCGCGGTTCGATGTGGGCAATCATCAGTTGCACCGTCTCATTCCCACGAAACTCGTTCACATCCAGCTTGTACGCCAACTCCACCCAACGCACGGTCGGGTTCGGCCAGACCTCACGGTCCACGCCAAAGGCAATGCCATCGAGTTTCACTGACCCGCATTCAGTCTTGAGTACCACCTTCAGGTGCCGCTCACCCACCACGCGCTGCTCTACCAACTGGAATACACCGTGAAAGACCGGCTCGGGAAAGTGCTGACCCCACGGCCCGGCATGTCGCAACGCGCGGGCCAGTTCCAAGTGAAACTCTTCCACCGCCAGAGTGCCGTCCGACAACAAGCGTCCGGTCAGGTCTTCCTCACGCAGTTGCCGGCGCACTTCAGCGTCAAAGGCTTCGGCAAACAGTGGGAAGTTTTCCTCGCGCAGTGTCAGGCCAGCCGCCATGGCGTGGCCGCCGTATTTGGCGATCAGGTTGGGATGCTGGCTCGCGACCACCGCCAGGGCGTCACGGATATGAAAACCCTGCACAGAGCGCCCTGAGCCCTTCAACAGGCCATCACCGGCGTCGGCAAAGGCGATGGTCGGTCGGAAATACCGCTCCTTCATGCGCGACGCCAGAATGCCGATCACACCTTGGTGCCATTCCGGGTCGAACAGGCACAAGCCATAGGGCATCGACTCCACCGGCAGGTCCTTGAGCTGGGCCAAGGCCTCGCGCTGCATGCCTTGCTCGATGGATTTACGGTCCTGATTCATGCCATCCAGTTGCGCGGCCATTTCACGGGCAGCGGCAACGTCGGTGGTCAACAGGCATTCGATCCCCAGGCTCATGTCATCCAGGCGCCCGGCGGCATTCAGGCGCGGGCCGAGGATAAAGCCCAGGTCAGTGGAAGTGATACGTGCCGCGTCGCGCTTGGCCACTTCCAGGATCGCCTTGATCCCCGGCCGCGCACGGCCAGCGCGGATACGCTCCAGGCCTTGATGCACGAGGATGCGATTGTTGGCGTCCAGGGGCACCACGTCGGCGACGCTGCCCAGGGCAACCAGGTCGAGCAACTCGCCGATGTTGGGTTGTGGCTTGCTTTCGTACCAGCCCAGGCTGCGCAGGCGCGCGCGCAGGGCCATCAGCACGTAGAAGATCACGCCCACACCCGCCAGGGCCTTGCTCGGGAATTCACAGCCCGGCTGGTTCGGGTTGACGATGGCGTCCGCTGCCGGCAACTCATCGCCGGGCAAGTGGTGGTCGGTCACCAGCACTTGCAGCCCCGCCGCTTTCGCCGCCGCCACGCCTTCGACGCTGGAGATACCGTTGTCCACGGTAATCAGCAGTTGGGGCTTGCGCTGCAGCGCAACGGCGACGATCTCCGGGGTCAGGCCATAGCCGTATTCGAAGCGGTTGGGCACCAGGTAGTCGACATGCGCCGCACCGAGCAGGCGCAAGCCCAAGGTGCCCACGGTGCTGGCAGTGGCGCCGTCGGCGTCGAAGTCGCCGACGATGAGGATGCGCTGGCGCTGCTCCAACGCGGTCACCAGCAAGTCCACCGCCGCGTCGATGCCCTTGAGCTGCTGATAGGGAATCAACCGCGCCAGGCTTTTATCCAGCTCGGCCTCGGACTGCACCCCGCGCGCGGCGTAGAGACGGGTCAACAGCGGTGGCAATTCACCGAGAAACGGCAGGACAGCGGGCAACGGGCGAGGATCGATACGCATGGGGTGACGGGAGCTTCTCTTCTATTCGACAGTTAGTTGGCAACGCTAAAGGCAACGCAGATCAAATGTGGGAGCTGGCTTGTTGTGGCGAGGGCGCTTGCTCCCGTGGGCTACGTAGCAGCCTCTCGCTTTTTGGGGGCGCTTCGCCCCCCAGCGCAAGCAAGCTTGCTCACCACAACAAGCCGGCTCCTACAGGTTTAGCCGCGTTCGCCGACCAGCCATTGCAGTTGGACTTCATGCTGGCCGCGATCATCGGTGACGAAGATCGTGCCTTCGCTGATCATCACGTCCCACTTGATAACACGGGGCATGTCCTTGGCCAGGGTCTCTAGGACTTCCTGGGGCACGGCGGCGATGTGCACGTTTTTCAGGTTATTCGCCACCGGCACTACCTTGCCTTCCCACACGCGCAGGCTGCCATAGGCCAGCAGGCTGGTGCGTTCGGTGCGGCGCGAGCACCAGGTGAGGCGGTCGGCGTCGGGCTGGCCGACTTCGATCCAGTGCAAAACCCGGTCATCCAGGCTTTTTTCCCACAGGGCTGGCTCGTCTACATCTGACAGGCCACGGCCGAACGCCAACTGCTCGTTGTACCAGAGGGCGTAGGCCAACAGACGCACGGTCATGCGCTCTTCGGTTTCCGAAGGGTGGCGGGCGATGGTCTGTTTGACGCTCTCGTACACCGAGCGATCGAGGTCGGTGAGGTTGAGTTCGAATTTGTAGGTCGTGGACGGCTGGGCCATGAACGGACTTCTAGAGACAGGGAAAGGCGGCCAGTCTAACCGATGGCGAGGTCATTCAACGAATCCTGCGCTGCATCATCCTTATCCTTGGGTCGCTCGCCTATGTTAAAAGGCATCACACTACCGTTGCGCGCAGACAAGGATCCCCATGTCGTTTAATGCCAAACCGCTTGCCGGCCTGAAAGTCATCGAACTCGGCACCCTGATCGCCGGGCCATTCGCCTCCCGCATCTGCGCGGAATTCGGCGCCGAGGTGATCAAGGTCGAATCACCCGACGGCGGCGACCCGCTGCGCAAATGGCGCAAGCTGTACGAGGGCACGTCGCTGTGGTGGTTTGTGCAGGCGCGCAACAAGCAGTCGCTGACATTGAACCTCAAGCACCCGGACGGCCTGGCCATCCTCAAACAACTGCTGGCGGACGCCGACATCCTGATCGAGAACTTCCGCCCCGGCGTGCTGGAAAAGCTCGGCCTGAGCTGGGAAACCCTGCACGCCCTCAACCCCAAGCTGGTGATGGTGCGCCTCTCCGGCTTTGGCCAGACCGGACCGATGAAAGACCAGCCAGGGTTCGGTGCGGTGGGTGAGTCCATGGGCGGCCTGCGCTACATCACCGGTTTCGAAGACCGACCGCCGGTGCGTACCGGCATTTCCATCGGTGATTCGATTGCCGCTTTGTGGGCGGTGATCGGCGCACTGATGGCGCTGCGTCATCGAGAGGTTAACGGCGGCCTGGGCCAGGTGGTGGATGTGGCGCTGTACGAAGCCATCTTCGCCATGATGGAAAGCATGATTCCGGAGTTCGATGTGTTTGGCTTCATTCGCGAGCGCACCGGCAACATCATGCCCGGCATTACGCCGTCCTCGATCCACACCAGCGCCGACGGCAAGCATGTACAGATTGGCGCCAACGGCGATGCGATCTTCAAGCGCTTCATGTGCGCCATTGGTCGTGAAGACCTGGCCAATGACCCTGTGCTTGCCAGCAATGACGGCCGCGATAGCCGCCGTGATGAGCTGTATGGGGTGATTGATCGCTGGGTGAACTCGCTGCCGCTGGACCAGGTGGTCGACCTGCTGAATAAGGCCGAGGTGCCTGCCAGTCGGATCTACAGTGCCGAGGACATGCTCGGCGACCCGCAATTCCTCGCCAGGGAAATGTTCCTCAAGGCCAAGCTCCCCGGTGGCAAGGACTTCAAGATGCCCGGCATCGTGCCCAAGCTGTCGGACACGCCGGGCAGCTGCGAATGGGTGGGGCCGCAGTTGGGCGAACATAACAGCGTGGTGCTCGGCGGGCTGGGCTACGACGCGGCCGCCATTGTGCGTTTGCGCGAGGAAGGCGCGATCTGATGGCACGTCGGCTCGTTCAGCTAGGCCTCGGCGCCCTGCTCGCCTGCGGCTGGCCCCTGGCCGCGAGCGCCGCAGACACGCTGATCTGGCTGTTGCGTGACCTGCCACCCCTGACTATTTTCGAAGGCCCACGCAAAGGCCAGGGGGCGTTGGACGAACTATTGCCGAGGCTGATCGAACGCCTGCCGGAATATCGGCACCAGGTGCTTCACGTCAATCGCGCACGGGGCACACAAATGCTGCGTGAATCCTCGTTCACTTGCGATCCCTCTCTGCTGTGGACGCCGGAACGGGCCACGTACGTGGTGTTTTCTCGCCAGGCGTTTGCCGTTCCCAGTAATGGCGTCACGATCCGGCGCAGCCAGCAGGAAGCCATGGCGCCCTTTATCGTGGATGGCCAATTCGACCTGCAGGCGTTTCTCGACACCCCTGGAGCGCGGGTAGGCGCCACCGCAGAACGCAGCTACGGCCCGGTTATCGATGAGCGACTTAAACACGCCGACGCGCACAAGCTAGCGCTCCATTACGGCAATGATGCGCTGGGCAGCTTGTTGCAAATGCAGCGCCTGGGACGGCTGGAAGCGGTGCTGGGTTACTCGCCGGAAATTCGCTACCACTCGCTGCAACAAGGAATCGCTGCCGACGACCTGCATTTTTACCCGATCAAAGGCACAGCGCCCTACCAACGTACGCATATCGCCTGCTCGGCTACGCCCCAGGGGCGCCGTGCCATCGAACGAATCGACCAAGTGCTGCGTGACTTCCCTTTGCAAGACGTGCAGCAGTCCTATGCCACGTGGCTGGACCCGGTCATGCGCGAACAGTACCTGCGCGACAACCCGCAGTTTTTCCAGGACTCACCAGCGCCGTGACAAATCGCAGGCAAAAAGAAACCCCGAGGCGTGGGGAGACACTTCGGGGTTAAACGTGGCCAACAAAGACCAGTACAGCAAGCCACAAACACCGGAGCACAATGTTTGCTCTTGCTGTTACGAAATCTGACCGGCCACCTTGTAGGAAGTTTCCACACTTAAACAATTCTTCATGCAGCAGCGGGGCTGCGCGTCTGGGCCGCGTTACGCAAGGCCGCGATGACCGAGGGTTCCAAGCGCCCTTCGGCAATCTTGATATCGCGCAACAAGCAATCCACCACGTCTACCAATACGCGCTTGTCCATCAATTGCGCACGATCGACTTCGCGTTCGACCACCATAGCACCGGCAGGATTCTTCACCGTCACCAGGCACTCGTCCTGCACACCGGAGGTGGTCAGCGTAACCTGATAAGGGCTCAGTGCTTCTTCGAGCAATAGGCTGATACTTTCCATCTCGATCACCACTCAATAGTTCGGGAACAATCGTTTCAACGGGAGCTGCATCTATCCTAAGTGACTGGTTGTTACGTAGGAAAGTTCGCTTTTTCGTCTTTATGGGGCCGTCAGGGAGTGACGTGGACCAGCATGCGCTTGCAACATGACAACGAAAAAACGAATCCTATACACGGTCGGCGCTGATCACTTTGCCTTGCAGGCAGGAGCGCAGGTCAAAAGGCCCTTATTTCGGCAGAACTACTCGCGTAGCCGCTGACACAAAGCGGGCCTGCCAGAACAAAAAACGCCGCTGACCCGGGAAGGGAAAGCGGCGTTTTTGTCTACGCGGTGTGCCTTACAGCGGCTTACCCCGGTTGCCATGCTGGCTCACAAACGCCTGCACAGCCTTCAGGTCATTGGCCAATACGGTGCAACGCTCTTCACGCTCAAACAGGTCTGCCAGGTGCACCGGCAATTCCAGCGCCTTGCCAACGCCGGCCTTCTCCACCGCTTCGGGGAATTTAACCGGGTGCGCGGTACCGAGGATCACCATCGGGATGTCCAGGCTACGACGGCATTCACGGGCAGCCTTCACACCGATGGCGGTGTGCGGGTCGAGCAGCTCGCCGGTCTGGGCATAGACTTCAGCGATGGTTTCGCAGGTCTGCGCGTCGTCCACGGCCAGGGAGTCGAACAGCTTGCGGGTTTCGGTCCAGCGCTCTTCTTCCACGCTGAAACCGCCGCCACTCTTGAAGGTGTCCATCAAGCCGGCAATCGCTGCACCGTTACGACCGTGCATGTCGAACAGCAGGCGCTCGAAGTTCGACGAGACCATGATGTCCATCGACGGCGACAGGGTCGCGTGCAGGGTTTCCTTGACGTACTGGTTGCCGCTCATGAAGCGGTGCAGGATGTCGTTGCGGTTGGTGGCGACGATCAATTGGTTGATCGGCAGGCCCATGTTGCGCGCCAGGTAACCGGCGAAGATATCGCCAAAGTTGCCGGTCGGCACCGAGAACGACACCGAACGCGCCGGGCCGCCCAGCTGCAGCGAGGCGTGGAAGTAGTAGACGATCTGGGCCATGATCCGCGCCCAGTTGATCGAGTTCACCGCCACCAGGCGTGTGCCCTTCAGGAAGCTCTGGTCGGCGAAGCTGTTCTTGACCATTTCCTGGCAGTCATCGAAGTTGCCTTCGATGGCGATGTTGTGGATGTTCTCGCCGAAAATGGTGGTCATCTGCCGGCGTTGCACTTCCGACACGCGCTTGTGCGGGTGCAGGATGAAGATGTCGACGTTTTCGCAGTGCTTGCAGCCTTCGATGGCCGCCGAGCCGGTATCACCGGAGGTGGCGCCGATGATCACCACGCGCTCGCCGCGTTTCTCCAGCACATAATCCAGCAGGCGACCCAGCAGTTGCAGGGCGAAGTCCTTGAACGCGAGGGTCGGGCCGTGGAACAGCTCCAGGACCCATTCGTTGCCGTTCAACTGGCGCAGAGGTGCAATGGCGTTGTGGGAAAACACGCCGTAGGTCTCTTCCAGAATCTTTTTGAAGTCCGCATCCGGAATGCTGCCGGTGACGAACGGGCGCATCACCCGGAACGCCAGCTCGTGGTACGGCAGGCCGGCCCACGAAGCGATTTCTTCCTGGGTGAAACGTGGCAGGTTTTCCGGCACGTACAGGCCACCGTCAGTGGCAAGGCCTGCCAGCAGGACGTCTTCGAAATTCAGGGCCGGTGCCTGGCCGCGGGTGCTGATATAACGCATAGGGGCAAACCTTCGGTTTGGGCTTCAAGCTTCAAGCTTCAAGCTGCAAGTCGAAGCGGTTCTGCTTTTACTTGCAGCTTGCAGCTTGGCTGCTTGCAGCTGAATTAATTCAAATGTTCGACGCGAATCCGGACTACCGGCCCAACCACACCTTGGAGAGCTTCCAGCGCCTGGATGGCATCATTGATGTGCTGTTCGAGCACGCGATGGGTCAGCAGGATCATCGGCACCTGGCCGTTTTGCTCCTCGACCTCCTTCTGCATGATCGACTCGATATTGATACCGCGCTCCGACAGGATGCTGGCGACCTGGGCCAATACGCCCGGGTGATCCTGGGCCTGGATGCGCAGGTAGTAGGCGCTTTCGCAGGCCTCGATCGGCAGGATCGGATGGGCTGACAACGAATCCGGCTGGAAGGCCAGGTGCGGTACGCGGTTTTCCGGGTCGCTGGTCATGGCGCGGACCACGTCCACCAGGTCGGCGATCACCGACGAAGCGGTGGGCTCCATGCCGGCGCCGGCGCCGTAGAACAGGGTCGAACCCGCCGCATCACCGTTGACCATCACGGCATTCATCACGCCATTGACGTTGGCGATCAGGCGGTCGGCCGGGATCAGCGTCGGGTGTACACGCAACTCGATACCGGCCGGCGTGCTGCGCGCCACGCCCAGGTGCTTGATGCGGTAGCCCAGGGCTTCGGCGTAGTTCACGTCGGCGGTGGTCAGCTTGGTGATGCCTTCGGTGTAGGCCTTGTCGAACTGCAGCGGGATACCAAAGGCGATGGACGCCAGGATGGTCAGCTTGTGAGCGGCGTCGATACCTTCCACGTCGAAAGTCGGGTCGGCTTCGGCGTAACCCAGGGCCTGGGCTTCGGCCAGCACGTCTTCGAAGGTGCGGCCCTTCTCGCGCATTTCGGTGAGGATGAAGTTGCCGGTGCCGTTGATGATGCCAGCTACCCAGTTGATGCGGTTGGCGGACAGGCCTTCGCGGATCGCCTTGATCACTGGAATGCCACCGGCTACCGCAGCTTCGAACGCGACAATCACGCCCTTCTCGCGCGCCTTGGCGAAGATCTCGTTGCCGTGCACGGCGATCAGTGCCTTGTTGGCAGTGACCACGTGCTTGCCGTTCTCGATGGCTTTGAGCACCAGCTCGCGGGCCACGGTGTAGCCGCCGACCAGTTCGATGACGATATCGATTTCAGGGTTGGTGGCAACGGCGAACACATCGTTGGTAATCGCAATACCGGTCGTTTCGAACTGAGGTTTTGGCGAACGCGTGGCAATTTGCGCCACTTCAATCCCGCGACCTGCACGGCGGGAAATTTCCTCAGCGTTACGCTGAAGTACGTTAAAGGTGCCGCCACCGACGGTCCCTAACCCACAGATGCCTACTTTGACCGGTTTCACTGAAGAACTCCCCATGAAACGGCCGACGCGAGGTCGGCCGTGGAAAACAGCCGCACAACTGCGGCTTTCAATTGATGGCCCGTCGACTTATCCACGGGCCATGATCGTCAAAGGTTCGACGATGCTGGTTTATTTGGCACTCAGCGCCAGTTTGGCAACTTGTGGCGCTGGCTGGTAGCCCGGAATCACTTGGCCGTCAGCCAAAACGATGGCCGGTGTACCGTTCACGCCAATGGACTGGCCCAGGGCGAACTGCTTGGAAACCGGGTTGGCGCATTTGGCGGCCTTGATTTCCTTGCCGTCGACCATCTTGTCCATGGCTGCTTTCTTGTCGGCCGAGCACCACACCGCTTGCAACTGCTCGTCACCCGGCGAACCCAGGCCCTGGCGCGGGAACGCAACGTAGCGCACTTCCACACCCAGCTTGTTCAGCGCAGGCACTTCGGCGTGCAGCTTGTGGCAATACGGGCAGGTGGTGTCGGTGAACACGGTGATGTGGGTCTTGGTCTCGCCAATGGCCGGGTAAACCACAGTCTCGGCCACCGGGATGCCATTGATCAGCTTGGATACGCCCAGGCGTTCGGCTTTCTCGGTCAGGTTGACCGGCTTGCCGTCCTTCAACTGGAACAGGTAGCCCTGGACGATGTACTGGCCGTCGGCACTGGCGTACAGCACGCGGCTGCCCTTGAGCTTGACTTCATACAGGCCGGCCATCGGGCTGGCGCTGATGCTTTCGATCGGGGTGTCGAGTTGCAGGTTGGCCAGGCTCTTGCGGATGGTCTGCTCGGCAGCGTCATCGGCAAACGCAAAGGTGGAAACCAACGCAATGGCTGCGGCGGCAATAATCTGGGTCAAGCGCATGGGAACTCCTGAAGGCAGATGCAGGGACGGGAAGGAATACTGCTTGGAAAACACAGCGCTGGGCCGTCCCCTTTGCTAACCGGCAAAGCCTACCACAGTTGGGCCGCAGGGCAGCCCGTGGCGGGATAAATTGGCCTTCTACAGCATGTTTTTCAGCCTCGCGGGTGATGCTTGGCGTGCATATCCTGCAAGCGTGCACGCGCCACGTGGGTATAGATCTGGGTAGTGGATAAGTCGCTGTGCCCAAGCAGCATTTGCACCACACGCAAATCCGCCCCGTGGTTAAGCAAATGCGTGGCGAACGCATGGCGCAACGTGTGGGGCGACAGGGCCTTGCCAATCCCGGCGACCTTGGCCTGGTGCTTGATGCGGTGCCAGAAGGTCTGCCGGGTCATCTGCTCGCCACGCAGGCTAGGGAACAGCACATCGCTGGGGCGCCCGCCGAGCAGCTCGCTGCGGGCGTCTCGCATATAGCGCTCGACCCACACAATCGCCTCCTCGCCCATCGGTACCAGCCGCTCCTTGCTGCCCTTGCCCATCACCCGCAGCACGCCCTGACGCAGGTTGACTTGCTCCAGGGTCAGGCTGATCAGCTCCGTCACTCGCAGGCCACAGGCATACAGGACCTCCAGCATGGCGCGATCACGTTGGCCGATGGCCTCACTCAAATCCGGCGCGGCGAGCAAGGCCTCCACGTCGGCCTCCGACAGGGACTTGGGCAATGGCCTGCCAAGTTGCGGCATGTCGATTTGCAGGGTTGGATCGAGAGCAATCAGTTTTTCCCGCAGCAGATAGCGATAAAAGCCACGCACGCCCGAGAGGAATCGCGCCGTGGAGCGCGGTTTGTAGTTCTGCTCCAGGCGCCAGGCCAGATGGTCGAGGATCAGCTCACGACCCGCATTTATCAGTTCGAGTTTTTTCTCCTGCAGCCAGCCATTGAATAGGGCCAAGTCGCTGCGGTAGGCCTGGCGAGTGTTGTCCGACAGGCCTTTTTCCAGCCAGAGGGCGTCAAGGAAACGGTCTATCAGGGGGTGGTCGATGGCGGGCATGGGGGCTCAGGCGGATTTCTGTAATGTCTGTTAGATCCTATCGCAGGCAAGCCAGCTCCCACAGGGTTTTTGTGTCGGGCGCTGAGATGTGCACGACACCGATCAAATGTGGGAGCTGGCTTGCCTGCGAAGGCCGCAACTCGGTCCCAGCTCAGTCGGCAAAGCCAGGTAACACCGGCACTGGGCGTTTGTCCGCATCAATGGCGACAAAGCTGAACACGCCCTGGATTGCTTTTTCGCGGCCATCGGCGCTCATGCTCTCGACGAACACTTCCACCTCGACCTTGAGGCTGGTGTTACCAACTTTGATCACACGGCCGATCAACTCGACGATGGAGCCCGCCGGGATCGCGTGGTTGAAGTCGATACGGTCGGTAGACACCGTCACCAGCGGCAAGCGGCAAAAGCGCGTGGCGGTAATGAACGACACTTCATCCATCCACGCCAGGGCGGTGCCGCCGAACAGGGTGTTGTGGTGGTTGGTGGTCGGCGGGAACACGGCCTTGGTCACGTGGGTGACGGACAGGTCAGTGCGGCGCTGGATTTCTTCGAGGCGGGTGGTCATGGACAAATACCGGCAAATAGACAAATTTCAGGCACAAAAAAGCAGCCCGTAGGCTGCTTTTTTCTGCATCGGGAAGCTGGACTTAAGCCAGTTTTTCCTTGATGCGAGCTGCTTTACCGGACAGGTCACGCAGGTAGTACAGCTTGGCTTTACGTACGTCACCGCGACGCTTGACGGCCATGCTGTCGATTTGCGGGCTGTAGGTCTGGAACGTACGCTCTACGCCAACACCGTTGGAGATTTTACGAACAGTGAAAGCACTGTTCACACCACGGTTACGCTTGGCGATTACCACGCCTTCGAACGCTTGCAGACGCGAACGGTCGCCTTCCTTCACTTTCACCTGAACGACAATGGTGTCGCCCGGGGCAAAGGTAGGGATCTCTTTGGTCATCTGCTCTGCTTCGAGTGCAAGGATGATTTTGTTAGTCATGCTGTGCTCCTAAGGTAAGTCAATGGACCTACCATCGATACGTTGTTAACTATCGTCCCGCGCGAGGATGTATTCCTCGAGCAGCTTCTTCTCTTCTCCAGAAAGCGAGCGGCTTTCCAGAAGATCGGCGCGTCGTTCATAGGTCCGACCAAGGGACTGCTGTAAACGCCAACGCCGGATGTGTGCGTGATTGCCACTTAGCAATACGTCGGGAACACGCTGATCCGCATACACCTCCGGTCGGGTGTAGTGCGGGCAATCCAGCAAACCATCCGTGAAGGAATCTTCCTCCGCGGAGTCCACATGCCCTAAAGCTCCAGGCAGCAGTCGTGTAACCGCATCTATCAGGACCATCGCCGGCAGCTCGCCGCCAGACAGGACATAGTCCCCAATCGACCACTCTTCATCGACATGAGCTTCAATAAAACGCTCGTCAATGCCTTCATAGCGACCGGCAATCAGGATCAGTGCTTCCTCATTCGCCAGTTCGCGTACCGCCGCTTGTTTCAGCTGACGGCCTTGAGGGGACAGGTAAATTACCTTCGCCTTCTCCCCGGCGGCAGCCTTGGCCTGAACCAACGCGTCTTCCAGGGGCTTGATCTTCATCACCATGCCCGGACCACCGCCAAATGGGCGATCGTCCACAGTGTGATGTCGATCCGTCGTGTAGTCTCGCGGGTTCCAACAGGTGAGCTGCAACAGCCCCTGTTTCACCGCCCGACTGGTGATGCCGTACTCGCTGATGGCGGAAAACATCTCGGGAAACAAACTGATCACTTCAATGCGCAAATTAGCCACGCTTAGAAGTCCGCGTCCCATTCCACCTTCATCTCGCCCGCTGCCAGGTCGACGGCTAACACGCATTGCTCGGTATAGGGCAACAGGCGTTCGCGATCATCCAGGCTGCCAGCGCAAGGCTTGACCACCATTACATCATTGGCGCCGGTTTCCAGAAGATGATCGATTTTCCCGAACAGTTGCCCGAGTTGATCAATAACCTTCAGACCTTCCAGCTGGTACCAGTAGTACTCGCCGTCGGTCAATTCAGGGAACAGGTTGCGCGGCACGCAGATCTCATAACCGGCCAGAAGACGAGCTTCTTCACGATCATCAAGACCCTTGAGCTTTGCGACCAGGAACTTATCGCTCCCGCGTCCACTGACCAGCTCGACCTGTTTCACACTACCCTCGCGCTTGAGCGTCCAGGTTTTGTACTGCAACAGGTTTTCAGTCGGATCAGTAAAGGAATACACCTTCACTTCGCCGCGAACGCCATGAACAGAGTAAATCTTGCCGATAACGATCAAATCATCAGCAACAGCTGGCGTCGCGTTCATATTGCTCAGGCTGCGGCCTTAGCCGAGTCCTTCAACAGTTTTGCTACGCGCTCGGATGGCTGTGCACCCACGCTCAGCCAGTAGGCTACGCGCTCTTGGTTCACGGACAGACGAACTTCTTGACCACGAGCAACAGGGTTGAAGAAACCAACCTGTTCCTTGTGCGAACCGTCGCGCGGGTTGCGGCTGTCGGTTACGGTCAAGTGGTAAAACGGGCGCTTTTTGGAGCCGCCAAGGGCAAGACGGATTGTTAGCATGTGAACATCGTTCCTGTAGTCGGTGCTGCAAATCTAAATGCACAGCGGGCATAGGTGCCCGAAAGGCCGCATATTCTAAGGAATATCCGGACTTTTGCAAATGTCTTTTTCTGGCGCCTATCAGCGTGCCATCCAGATCTGCTATAGAGCCGTCGGTTAAAACGGCGAGTCAGCGCCCGCCAATCGCGGGTTTGCTGGAGATACCACATCCCTGTGGGTCGGAGCAGGAGCTGGGCTCCCGCTCGAATACTTTACATTTTCGGCATGCCGCCGCCGGGCAACATACCGCCCATGCCGCGCATCATCTTGGCCATTCCGCCCTTGGCAGAGAATTTCTTCATCATCTTCTGCATCTGCTTGTGCTGCTTGATCAAGCGACCGATGTCCTGCACCTGGGTGCCGGAACCCATGGCGATCCGACGCTTGCGCGAACCGCTGATCAGCTCAGGGTCGCGGCGCTCGGCCGGGGTCATGGAATTGATGATGGCTTCCATCTGCTTGAACTGCTTCTCTGCCGCGCCCTGGGCATTGCCCATTTGCGCCAGGTTCACACCGCCGATGTTCGGCAGCTTGTCCATCAGGCCGCCGAGTCCGCCCATGTTCTTCATTTGTTGCAGCTGGTCGCGGAAGTCTTCGAGGTCGAAGCCCTTGCCCTTCTTCAGCTTCTTGGCCAGCTTGTCGGCCTTGTCCTTGTCGAGCGTGGCTTCGGCCTGCTCGATCAGGCTGAGCACGTCACCCATGCCGAGGATGCGCGAGGCGATACGCTCAGGGTGGAACGGCTCGAGCGCTTCGCTCTTCTCGCCCATACCGATGAACTTGATCGGCTTGCCGGTAATGGCACGCACCGACAGCGCGGCACCGCCACGGGCGTCGCCGTCGACCTTGGTCAGGATCACACCGGTCAGCGGCAGTGCGTCACCAAAGGCCTTGGCGGTGTTGGCCGCATCCTGGCCGGTCATGGCGTCGACCACGAACAGCGTCTCGACCGGGTTGATCGCGGCATGCAGCGCCTTGATCTCGCCCATCATCTCTTCGTCGATGTGCAGGCGACCGGCGGTATCGACGATGACCACGTCGATGAACTTCAGCTTGGCTTCTTTAATAGCGGCGTTGGCAATGTCGACCGGCTTCTGGCTCAGGTCGGACGGGAAGAAGGTCACGCCTACTTCGCCAGCGAGCATTTCCAACTGCTTGATGGCCGCCGGACGGTACACGTCGGCCGACACCACCATCACGGACTTCTTCTTGCGCTCTTTAAGGAAGCGCGCCAGCTTGCCGGCGGTGGTGGTCTTACCCGCACCTTGCAGACCGGCCATCAGCACGACGGCCGGTGGCACGGCGCTGAGGTTCAGGTCTTCGTTGGCCGCGCCCATCAGGCTTTCGAGCTCGGCCTGGACGATCTTCACAAAGGCCTGGCCCGGCGTGAGGCTGCGGGACACTTCGGTGCCCACCGCGCGCTCTTTGACCGAGTTGACGAAGTCCTTCACCACCGGCAAGGCCACGTCGGCTTCCAGCAACGCCATGCGCACTTCACGCAGGGTGTCTTTAATATTGTCCTCGGTCAGCTTGGCCTTGCCGGTGACATGGCGCAGCGTCTGCGAGAGACGGTCAGTCAGATTTTCAAACATGCGCGATCCTTTCAGGCCCTATTCATAGACCGAGGTAATGGCGGCCCAGGCTGTGGTAAATCGCTATTAAAAACAGCGCTCGGTGAGCCTGCGGCGTGGGCAGGTCGCGGATTATAGCGAAGACTGCCGCCATGCACACCCGCTGTCTGGCTTGAGAGTCTTTCGTGTTACGCGGGGGTATGCCAAACTCAGCGCCTTTCGGGCTTGCCTAACAGGATTTATGCTCCCTTTGTCACCCAGTTTGCTACCCAGCCTCGCCGCCGCCATTTTGTATGCCGCTGCGACTCTCTACCAGGGCACTCGTCTGGCCCAAGGCGCCAAGGCGGACAAACGCCTGCTCGTCGGCCTTGGCGTCCTCGCCCTGCTGGCCCATGCTGCCAGCCTGTTTACCCATTTGATGACGCCCGTCGGCCTGGGCCTGGATTTTTTCAGCGCTGCCAGCCTGATTGCTGCCGCCGTTATCGCACTGACCCTGATGGCCTGCTACCGGATTCCCGTCGAGAACCTGCTGGTACTGTTGTTCCCGCTGGGCGTGCTGACGGTGCTACTGGCGCAATTCGCCCCCACCGGCACGGTGCAGGTGATTGATGAAGAGCCGGGCATCCTCGCGCACATCCTGCTGTCGATCCTCGCTTACGGCATGTTCACCATCGCGGTGTTCCAGGCCCTGCTCCTGCTGCTGCAGGACCACCAGCTAAAGCACAAGCATCCGTCCGGGCTGATCAAGAACTTCCCGCCGCTGCAAACCATGGAAAGCCTGCTGTTCGGCTTCCTGTGGGCCGGCTGGACGCTGCTGTCGCTGTCGCTGATCTCCGGCTGGCTGTTCGTCGAAAACCTGTTCGCCCAGCACCTGGTGCACAAAACCCTGCTAGCGTGCCTGGCCTGGGTGGTGTTCAGCGTGTTGCTGTGGGGCCGCAACCGCCTCGGCTGGCGCGGGCACAAGGCGATCCGCTGGACCCTGGCCGGTTTCTGCCTGCTGATGCTGGCCTATTTCGGCAGCAAGCTGGTCCGCGAATACATCCTGCATATCTGACGGGCAGCGATCATGGACAACCTGCCACTGGAGCCGATGCTCGCGGTAATCGCCCTGCTGGTCCTATGGGCCGCACTGTTCACCGCCATCGAAGCCGCGCAACAACACCTGCTGGCCCTGCGCCCCGGCACACGCCAGGGCGACAAGGCCGCCACCCGCCTGAGCTTTCCGCGTAACAGCCTGATCCTGTGCAACAGCCTGTGTCGCGCCGCCGTGGTGATCCTCTGCACGCTGCTGGCCATCTATGCCTGGGCGCAGAACGGGCCCTGGCTGGGTTGGATGATCTCCTGCGCGATCCTGCTGGTTCTGGCCGACTACCTGCCCCGCGCCCTCGCCGTACGTTATCCACAGGGCGTGCTGGGCTTTGGCAATACGCTGCTGGGCGTACCGCTGAAAATCCTCTACCCGCTGGCCTGGCTGCTCAATGGCATCAGCCTGTTGCTGTTGCGCCCCTTTGTGCGCAAGGCCGGCGTAGTGAAAAAGAGCGACGAGCCGCTGCCCGGCCACGACGACGAGCCGGAACCCGAGACAGACGAAGACCGCACCCCAGGCATGCCCGGCATCCACGCACTGGACAACATCACCGTCAATGACATCCTGGTGCCACGCAGCGAAGTGGACGGCATCAACCTGGATGACTCGGTCGAGGACATCATCGAGCAACTGCGCACCTCCCAGCGTACGCGCCTGCCGGTGTTCCACAGTGATATCAACCAAGTGCAGGCCGTGCTCAACACCCGGCAGATCCAGCACCTGCTGCCCGACGCCAGCCTGACCAAGGAAGCGTTGCTCGCCGCCTGCCACGAACCCTACTTCGTCCCGGAAAGCACGCCTCTGCAACTGCAACTGCTGAACTTCCACAAGCAACAGCGGCGCCTGGGCATGGTGGTGGACGAGTATGGCGAAGTGCTCGGCATTGTGACGCTGGAAGATATTCTCGAAGAAATCGTCGGTGAATTCGAAAGCGAACAGAGTGCCGACAACCCGCATATCGAGCCTCAGCCGGACGGCCGCTACATCATCGATGGCGCTGCATCGATCCGCGAACTCAACAAGAGCCTGAACTGGCACTTGCCCAGCGATGGCCCCAAGACCCTCAACGGCCTGGTCACCGAAGCGCTGGAGACCATTCCCGATTGCGCGGTGTGCCTGAAAATCGGGCGCTACCGCCTGGAAATCCTCGAGACCGAGGACAACCGCGTGAGCAAGGTGCTGATCTGGCACACCAGCCGGATGCCGGTCGCCGTATAAGCTGCTGGCGAAACACATTCTCCCTGTGGGAGCGGGCTTGCTCGCGAATGCGGTAGACCAGCTGAAGATGAGCTGACTGACCCACTGCTTTCGCGAGCAAGCCCGCTCCCACATTTTGATTTGCGGCGTGTCAGCCCCCTTGTTGTATGTTCAAACCCCTTCCTATAATCGGTGCGGCTTACCAGAGCCGCGCCCGACCGCGTGCTACCCGCACCCAGCGTGTCCAGGCACCGCCTTATCGTGTCCGACCGGTGTTCGCTCCCATCCCGAGCCTGCCCGCGCACACCCCTGATCCATGGGTGTTCGACCAATAATAATCCGCGTCCAAACGCGCAATGACCATCAGGGACACCACCATGAGCACCACCTACAACGAGGCCGCGACCGCCGCCCCGACCAACTCGACGGCACGGGTCGCCACGGCGAGCATCGTCGGCACCGCCATTGAGTTCTACGACTTCTATATCTACGCCACGGCCGCTGCGCTGGTGATCGGCCCGGTGTTCTTCCCGCAGACCTCCGGCACCGCGCAGATGCTGGCGTCGTTCCTGACCTTCGGTATCGCTTTCATCGCCCGCCCACTGGGCTCGGCGCTGTTCGGCCACTTCGGTGACCGCATCGGGCGCAAATCGACGCTGGTGGCCTCGCTGTTGCTGATGGGCGTGTGCACCACGCTGATTGGCTTGCTGCCCGGCTATGACAGCATCGGGGCCTGGGCACCGATCCTGTTGTGTGTGCTGCGTTTCGGCCAGGGCCTGGGCCTTGGCGGCGAATGGGGCGGCGCGGCACTGCTGGCGACCGAGAATGCGCCCAAAGGCAAACGCGCCTGGTTTGGCATGTTCCCGCAGCTCGGCCCGTCGATCGGCTTCCTGGCGGCCAACGGTTTGTTCCTGATCCTGGCCATGAGCCTGAGCGACGAGCAATTCCGCAGTTGGGGCTGGCGAATTCCATTCATCCTCAGCGCTGCGTTGGTGATGGTTGGCCTGTACGCACGGCTGAAGCTGCATGAGACACCGGTATTCGCCAACGCCGTCGCCAAGGAAGCCCCGGTCAAAGTGCCGTTGGTGGAATTGTTCAGCCAGCACTGGCTACCGGTATTGCTCGGCGCCGCGTCGATGGTGGTGTGCTATGCCCTGTTCTATATCACCACTGCGTTTTCCTTGAGCTACGGTGTTTCTACCCTGGGCTACAGCCGCGAAACCTTCCTCGGCCTGCTGTGCTTTGCGGTGCTGTTCATGGGGCTGGCGACACCGCTGGCGGCCTTGGCCAGTGATCGCTACGGGCGCAAGCCGGTGCTGATCGTCGGCGCGATCCTGGCGATTCTGTCGGGCTTTACCATGGAGCCATTGCTCACCCACGGTTCGACCTGGGCCGTGGCGCTGTTCCTGGCGCTGGAGCTGTTCCTGATGGGCGTGACCTTCGCACCGATGGGCGCGCTGTTGCCGGAACTGTTCCCGACCCGCGTGCGTTATACCGGCGCTTCGGCAGCGTATAACCTGGGTGGGATTGTCGGCGCATCGGCAGCACCATTCTTCGCGACCAAGCTGGTGGCGATGGGTGGCCTGAGTTATGTCGGTGGGTATGTGTCGGCGGCAGCGTTACTCAGCTTGATTGCTGTGCTGTGCCTGAAAGAGACGCGTAACAACGATTTGAACAAGGTCGCCTGACAGACCGCCTTCGCAAGCAAGCCCGCTCCCACAGTTGACCGCATTTATCCAATAGGAACGCGGTCGAATGTGGGAGCGGGCTTGCTCGCGAAAGGCACGCCTCGATTACAGCTCGACTACAACGGCTTTGGAAGCACGAGTAGCCTTCGCCCGGGCCGCTTCAATCGACTCATCCCGCGCCAACGCCACACCCATGCGGCGCTGGCCATTCACTTCCGGCTTGCCAAACAGACGCAACGCCGTGTCCGGTTCACTCAACGCGGCGCCCAGGTTGGCGAACGCAGTCTGGGTCGACTGGCCTTCCACCAGAATCACCGCCGAAGCCGAAGGCCCGAACTGACGGATCAACGGGATCGGCAGGCCCAGAATGGCGCGAGCGTGCAAGGCGAACTGCGACAGGTCCTGGGAAATCAAGGTCACCAACCCGGTGTCATGCGGGCGCGGCGAGACTTCGCTGAACCACACCTGATCACCCTTGATGAACAGCTCAACGCCAAACAGACCACGACCTCCCAGGGCCTCGGTCACCGCTTTGGCAACGCGCTCGGACTCGGCCAGGGCAATCGGGCTCATGGCCTGCGGCTGCCAGGATTCCTGGTAGTCGCCCTTCTCCTGACGGTGACCGACTGGCGCGCAGAAGGTGGTACCGCCGACGTGACGCACGGTCAGCAGGGTGATTTCGTAGTCGAAGTCGATAAAGCCTTCGATGATCACGCGACCTTTACCCGCACGCCCGCCTTCCTGGGCGTAGTCCCAGGCTTTCTGCACGTCGTCGACGCTGCGTAGCAGGCTCTGGCCCTTGCCCGACGAACTCATCACCGGCTTGACCACGCACGGGAAGCCCAGGTCCTGCACGGCCTTGCTGTAGTCTTCGAAGGTATCGGCAAAGTGGTACGGCGAGGTCGGCAGGTCCAGCTCTTCGGCGGCCAGGCGGCGGATGCCTTCACGGTTCATGGTCAGCGAGGTGGCACGCGCAGTCGGGATCACGGTGAAGCCTTCAGCTTCCAGTTCCACCAGGGTGGCCGTGGCGATGGCCTCGATTTCCGGCACGATGAAGTGCGGTTTTTCGGCTTCGATCACCGCACGCAGGGCAGCACCGTCGAGCATGTTGATCACGTGGCTACGGTGCGCCACCTGCATGGCCGGCGCGTTGGCGTAGCGATCCACGGCAATCACTTCAACGCCCAGGCGTTGCAGTTCGATTACCACTTCCTTGCCCAGCTCACCGCAGCCACACAGCAAAACGCGGGTCGCGGTTGGCGACAATGGAGTTCCGATTCGGGTCATCTCAGGTCCTCAGGGGAGCGGATCATTGGGAGAAAGGCCGGCATTTTACATGAACTGCAGCAATTGGCCTCAGTTGGCGATGGCGCGCTTGCGGATGCGCCAGGCCATGATCAACCACACCACCGTGACCCCGGCGAATTTCGACACCAGCGCGGTGCCCGCTACCGCTGGGGTGAGCGCGCCGATCAAGCCGAAGAAGATGAAGGTATCGAGAGGAATACTCAGCGCCGAACTTATCCACAGGCGGTCGTGCAGCGGGCGCTTAGTGATGCTGAACACCAGCCAGTCAATGCACTCGGACACCGCAAACGCCGTGGCGCTGGCCAGGGCAATGGCCGGGTCGGACGTGACATACGACAACACCAGTGCCGCCAGCATGGCGATGATTGCACCGTGACCAAAGCGGGTTTGCACCATGTCGCGCAGGATGAATACCAGGCCACCCCAGGCGGACCAGATAACGTCCAGGTGCGGGGCGGTGGAGAAGGCGAAATTGATCAGCACGACGCTGCTGATGTAGGCGATCAGGAAGAGCATGGGGGATGGACCTGTGAACAAGGGGCACAGGGTACTTCACATTTGGAAATATGTCGTCTGGGCGAGCCTCATCGCAGGCAAGCCAGCTCCCACATTCAACCGCGTTTAACCTGTTGGAACCCGGTCAAAATGTGGGAGCTGGCTTGCCTGCGATGGCGGTCTATCAGCCGCCGGATTTCCCGGAAACCATAAACACCATCCCACTCGCCACCGCCCGCTCATGGCACAACCCCAACACCACCCGGCGCTCGGCGTTATCCATACGGCTCCAACGCGTAATCTCATCCACCGTGCGCTGGCAGCCAGTACAAATATCATCGTCATCCAATGCGCAAATGCTCACGCACGGCGACGCAACGGGGCGCTCAATCGGGTTCATTCTTCCTGCTCAACCAAGTCACGCGCATAACGCTGCGAGTTATGCACATAGTGCGCGGCGCTGGCTTCAAGCATGCGTTTCTGTGCGTCGGTCAACTCCCGCACCACCTTGCCCGGCGAACCCATCACCAGCGAACCATCAGGAATTTCCTTGCCTTCGCCAATCAGCGAGTTGGCGCCAATGATGCAGTGCTTGCCGATCTTGGCGCCGTTGAGGATCACCGCGTTGATACCGATCAGGCTGTAATCATCCACCGTGCAGCCATGCAACATGGCGTTGTGGCCAATGGTCACGCCGGTGCCCAGGGTCAGCGGGTAGCCCATGTCGGTGTGCATCACGCTGCCGTCCTGCACGTTGCTGTTTTTGCCGATCAGGATCAGTTCATTGTCGCCACGCAACACCGCGTTGAACCAGACGTTGGCGCCCTCCTCCAGCTTGACCTTGCCCACCAGCGTGGCATTTGGTGCCACCCAGCTCTGCGGATGAGTCTCGACGCGAGCGTCGCCCAGGCGGTATTTCATGGTTGTTCCTCACGGCATTGCCATTCAAGTGATGGCTTAGGTATTGATGAAGCTCTTGGGTGGCTGGTGCAGGCTGATCTTGGCGTCGTCATAGAGCAGATTGATCAACTCGACGATCATAATTGCCGTCAGCCCCCAGATCTTGTATTCACCGAACCGATAGCTGGGCACGTACCAACTGCGGCCCTGGTAATCGATCCGGTGGGTATGTTCCCGTGGGTCTTGTCGGAAGAAGTCCAAGGGCACGCTGAAAACAGCGGCGATTTCGGCATCGTTGGCCAGATATTCGACGTAATCGGGGATGACGCCGACATACGGCGTAACCCGAATGCCATGCAGGGAGATCAACGGGCTCAGCGGGCCGATCACTTCGACCAGCCCGGGCGGCAGGCCGATTTCTTCTTCGGCCTCGCGCAGCGCGGTAAAGATCAAGTCCGGGTCTTCGGGGTCGCGGCGCCCGCCAGGGAAGGCCACTTCGCCACCATGGGTCGAGAGGCCGCTCGCGCGCAGGGTCAGGATCAGCTCAGGTTCGTCACTGCGGGTAATCGGCACCAGCACCGCGGCCTCGGGGAAACGCCCGTCGGTTTCCAGCGTGTGGGGGGTGTGATTGCTTACCCGGCGAAGTAGCTCGTCCAGCATGAGTCATCTCGGTCTGTTGGCTACCTTGCATCATGCACCAAAGCGTGCGGGTGCCCAACCCCAAAACCCGCGCCGTGTCGCTAAACGACAACTTGCAGCGCCCTGCCCGTCACGCCAAGATAGGCGCACTTTCCAGGAACCCCAGCATGAATTTCTGCAGCCAGTGCGGTAAACCGGTCACCCAACGCATCCCCGAAGGCGACGGCCGCCTGCGCTTTGTGTGTGATCACTGCTCGACCATCCACTACCAGAACCCCAACATCGTCGCCGGCACCGTACCCGTGTGGGGCGATAAAGTGCTGCTGTGCCGTCGCGCCATCGAACCGCGCCTGGGCTACTGGACCCTGCCCGCCGGCTTCATGGAAAACGGCGAGACCGTGGAACAGGCCGCCATGCGCGAAACCCTGGAAGAAGCCTGCGCCCGCGTGCACAACCTGAGCATTTACACGCTGATCGACGTACCGCATATCAACCAGGTGCATATTTTCTACCGCGCCGACCTGCTCGACCTGGACTTCGCCGCCGGCCCCGAAAGCCTGGAAGTGCAGCTGTTCGACGAAGTTGACATCCCGTGGTCCGAGCTGGCTTTCCGCACGGTCGGGCGCACCCTGGAATACTTTTTCGCTGACCGCAGGCAACAGTCGTTCCCGGTGCGCAGCGAGGCCGTGCCGCCCATGGGCAAGCCCGCGCCATGACCCAGCGGATACCCGTTTTGATGCGTTGGTGGCTTGCTCTGCTCTGCCTATCGTTCGCCACACTGGCTCCAGCCGCCACGGTGCAGACCCTGGGCGGTAAAACGGTCGAGAAGGTGCTGGTGCTCAAGTCCGCCCACCAGTTGCAGTTGATCAACGACGGCAAGCCGTTCAAGACCTACCGCATCTCCCTGGGCAAGAACCCCAAGGGCCACAAGCTGATCGAAGGCGATCGCCGTACGCCAGAGGGCCTGTACTGGATCGACTGGCGCAAGACCAGCGACCGCTTCAACCTGGCCATGCACATCTCTTACCCGAATATCAGCGACGCCGCCCGCGCCCGCCGCGAAGGGGTCAAGCCCGGCAGCATGATCATGATCCACGGCACCCCCGACACCGAGGACTACCCGGAACAGTGGTTCCACACCCTGGACTGGACCGACGGCTGCATCGGCATGCGCAACGTGGACATGCGCGAAGTGTGGAACCTGGTCAAAGACGGCACCCTCATCGAGATTCGTCCGTAATCTCGTACCGTTCGTAAAATAATTCGAAAAAAATTCCTGCCCTGCCCCGCGCCCGCCGGTGAATACCAGTTCACCCCCGCGGGCTGCGCACTTCTGCACGCGATAAAGACCTCTCTAATACCACTTGATACCAGGCCCCATTGCGGGGCCCTACAACCAATGCCTGCACCATTTTGACTGCATTGACATGGTATTTAAGTGGTATTAATTTCCGGCCCATACCGGGCGACAACACTCCAATAACCGCATCGGAAACCTTAACGATGAATCCCATCCTGGCCCTGCGCCCCGACGACAAACAATCCACGCCGCTGTACCTGCAATTGGCGCGCAAACTGGAAGCGGCGATCCATGCCGGCCAGTGGACGTCCGAGCAGGCCCTGCCGTCAGAACGCGTACTTAGCGAGCAATTGAGCATTTCGCGCGTCACCGCACGCAAGGCGTTGGAAGTGTTGTTTGCCCAAGGGCTGATCCGCCGCAACCAAGGTTCCGGCACCTATATTTCGCCACGTTTGGAACAGCCGCTGTCGCGCCTGTCGGGGTTCAGCGAAATGCTGCGGCTTAAGGGTTTCGTGCCCAGCTCCCAATGGCTGGAGCGTGAACTGACCCAGCCGACCCACGAAGAGATGATCCGCCTGGGCCTGTCGCCCGCCGACAAAGTGGCTCGCCTCAAGCGCTTGCGTAAGGCGGATGACACGGTGATGGCAATTGAAATGACCACCATGCCCGCCTCCGTGCTGCCACAGCCACAAGCCATCGGCCACTCGCTGTACGAATACCTGGAAGGCATCGGCAAACCGGTGGTGCGCGCCCTGCAGCATATCCAGGCGATCAACGCCTCGGACGAGTTCGCCAAGCTGGTCGGCATCGCCCCCGGCACCGCCATGCTGCTGATGACCCGGGTCGGCTACACCGCCGATAACACGCCGATCGAAATCACCGACACCTACTGCCGCAACGACTACTACGACTTCGTCGCAGAACTGCGTCGCCACGACTATTCCGCTGAACTGCGAATTTAGAGAACTGCCCATGTCCGAAGACAACATCCTCACGCCCAGCGGCTGGATTCGCGGCCGCCTGGTGCACGCGCACGGCAAGGTCGTCGCCATCGAAGGCACGCCCTGCGACCCGGCTGAAAACGAGTTGCCCTACCTGCTGCCGGGCTTTATCGACCTGCATGTGCACGGCGGTGGCGGCGCGGACATCATGGAAGGCCGCGATGCCTTCGAGACGATCACCCGCACCCATGTGCGCTTTGGTACTACCTCGTTGCTGGCCACCACCATGACCGCTCCGGTGGAGGAAATCTCAAGCGTGCTCGGCCAGCTCGGCACCTTCTGCGAGCAACGTCCTGCCGGCAGCGCCCGTGTACTCGGCGTGCACCTGGAAGGGCCCTACATCAATCCCGGAAAACTCGGCGCCCAACCCAACTTCGCCCACACCGCGTTGATGGCCGAAGTGGAAGCCTACCTGCGCCTGGCGCCTATCCGGGTGATCACCATCGCGCCGGAAATCGCCGGGCATGACGGCCTGATCCGTGCCCTCAGCGAGCGCGGCGTGCGCATGCAGATCGGCCACACCCTGGGCAGCTACGAAGAAGGCGTCGCCGCCCTCGCCGCCGGGGCCACCAGCTTTACCCATTTGTACAACGCGATGAGCCCGTTGCATCACCGCGAGCCGGGCATCGTCGGCGCCGCGTTGGCCCACGCCAAATACGCCGAATTGATCCCGGATCTGCTCCACGTTCACCCCGGCGCCATGCGCGTGGCGTTGCGCTCGATCCCATGCCTGTATTGCGTCACCGATTCCACCGCCGCCGCCGGCATGCCCGACGGTGAATACAAGCTGGGCAGCCACACCGTGACCAAATGCCTGGGCGGCGTGCGCCTGGCCGACGGCACCCTGGCCGGCAGCACCCTGACCATGGACCAGGCGCTGCGCAACCTGGTGAAGATCGGCTTGCCCATCAGCGAAGCCTCACAACGCCTGTCGCAATTTCCTGCGGACTACCTGGGCCTGGAAGAACGCGGTCGCCTGCAACCCGGCAGCTTTGCCGACTGCGTGCGCCTGGACCGCTCCCTGACACTCACCGACGTAATGGTCGAAGGAGAAACCATTGACTTCAAAAATGCTTGAAGAGGCCCTGGCCTCCTGCGACGCCGTGGCCGCCCAACTGCAACGCCTGGACCCGGCGCTGGAGGAAATCGCCGGCCGCCTGCGCCGTCAGCCGCCGCAGGTGGCGATGACCATCGCCCGTGGCAGCTCGGACCATGCCGCCAGCTATTTCGCCTACCTGACCATGCAGCACGTCGGCATTCCGGTGGCGTCGTTGCCGATGTCGGTAGTGACCCTGTTGCAGGCGCCAATGAAAGTCAGCGGCCAGGTGGCGTTTGGTTTCTCCCAGTCGGGGCAAAGTCCGGACTTGGTGAACAGCCTGCGTCTGCTACGCAAACGCGGTGCCCTGAGCATTTCGCTGGTCAACGCCGAAGACTCGCCGCTGGAAGCTGCCTGCGAATTCCATGTTCCGCTGTGCGCCGGGCCGGAACACAGCGTGGCCGCGACCAAAAGCTTCATCGCCACCCTCAGCGCCAGCGCGCAGCTGATTGGCCACTGGAACCAGGAAACCGAGTTGCTGCAAGCCTGCCGCGCCCTGCCCGATGACCTGCGTGCCGCCGCCCAGCAAGATTGGACGGTTGCCATCGACGCCCTGCGCGACTGCCAGCAATTAATGGTCATCGGTCGCGGCGCCGGTTTCGCCATCGCCCAGGAAGCTGCACTCAAGCTCAAGGAAACCTCGGCGATCCAGGCCGAAGCCTTCAGCAGCGCCGAAGTGCGCCACGGGCCGATGGCCTTGATCGACAAGAATTACCCCTTGCTGGTGTTCGCCCCACGCGGCGCCGAGCAGGCTGGCCTGTTGAGCCTGGCCGCCGATATGCGCCAACGCGGCGCCCGTGTGTTGCTGGCTGCGCCAGACGATATCGCCGAACGCGACCTGACCCTGAGCCGCGCCGAACACCCGACCCTGGACCCGATCCTGGCGATCCAGAGTTTCTACGTGATGGCGGCAGGTTTGGCGCAAGCCCGGGGCATGGACCCGGACCAGCCGCGTCACCTGAGCAAAGTTACCCGCACTCACTGAGTGGCGTTTTCCTGATGAGTACCGTGCCCATGCCCTACAACAATAATGAATTGACCCTCAGCGCCCCGTTAAGCGGGCCCGTGCTGACCCTGGGCGACGTTCCTGATGAAGTGTTCGCAAGCCACGCCATGGGCGACGGTATTGCCATCGACCCCCTGAACGATTGCCTGCATGCGCCCTGTGACGGCGTGATCATCCATGTCGCGCGCACCGGGCACGCCCTGACGATTCGCGCCCAGAACGGTGCCGAGGTGTTGATGCATGTGGGCATCGATACGGTGGAACTGAACGGCGAAGGCTTTGCCTTGCTGGTGAAGGAAGGCGCGAAGGTGAGCAAGGGGCAAGCATTGGTGCAGTTTGACCTGGACCGCATTGCACGTCAGTGCAAGAGCTTGATCAGCCTGATCATCCTGACCAATGGCGAACGTTTCGAATTGCGTTCGGTAGCCGGGCAATCGGTCAAGGTCGGCGAGCCGTTGTTGCGGGTCGTGGCGCGTTCGGCGGCAGCGGTTCAAACCGCTGTGGATAACTCGGACGCTGAAGTCAGCGCCAGCGTGCGCATCACGCATCGCGGTGGTTTGCATGCGCGTCCGGCGGCGTTGATCCGCAAGACGGCCCAGGGTTTCAGCAGCCAGGCACAGCTGCATTTCGGTGACAAATCAGCTTCGTGTGACAGCTTGATTGGCTTGATGGGACTGGGTATTGGCGAAGGGGATGAAGTGCGTGTGAGCTGTCGCGGCAAGGATGCGGAGGCGGCGTTGCAGGCACTGGTCGCGGCCTTGTCCGCCGCCATTAAGGAAGAACACCACTCCCCCGTCGTTGCCACCCCACGCCGAGCCAACACCGAAGCCGGCGTTTTGCAAGGTGTGTGTGCTGCTCCGGGTCTCGTATGTGGGCCGCTGTTCCGCCTGACGGGTATCGAACTGCCGGCAGACACCGGCCACCATGCTGCCGATGAGCAACTGCAACGCCTGGACGCCGCCCTGGAGCAAGTGCGCAGCGAAATTCGCATGACTCTGGATCAAGCGCGCCAGCGCAAGAACGTCGAGGAAGAAGACATCTTCGCCGCCCACCTCGCGCTGATGGAAGATCCTAACCTGCTGGAAGCCGCGACCGGCTCCATCGAAAAAGGCAGCGCAGCGACTCACGCCTGGCGCGATGCAATCCAGGCGCAATGCGCGGTATTGCTGGCCCTGGGCAAACCACTGTTTGCCGAACGCGCCAACGATCTGCGTGATTTGCAACAACGGGTACTGCGTGCGTTGCTGGGTGAAGCCTGGCATTTCGAATTGCCCGCGGGGTCGATTGTCAGCGCCCATGAACTGACCCCCTCAGACCTGCTGCAACTCAGCGCGCAACAGGCCGTCGGCATTTGCATGGCCGAAGGCGGCGCCACCTCTCACGTGGCGATCCTGGCGCGCGGCAAAGGCTTGCCCTGCGTGGTGGCGTTAGGTGCCGAAGTCCTCGACGTGCCCCAAGGCCAACGTGTGGTGCTGGACGCCGCCAATGGCCGCCTGGAACTGGCACCCAGCGACGCGCGCCACGCCGAAGTGCACCAGATTCGTGACGCGCAGAAACTGCGTCGCCAGCAGCAACAGGCCCAGGCCCAACAGCCGGCGCGCACCAGCGATGGCGTGACCATCGAAGTGGCCGCCAATGTCGCTTCCAGTGCCGAAGCCCAAGTGGCGTTTGAAAACGGTGCCGATGGCGTCGGCCTGCTGCGCACCGAATTCCTCTTCGTCGACCGCCGCACCGCGCCGGATGAGCAGGAACAACGCCACGCCTACCAAGCCGTACTGGATGCCATGGGCGACAAGTCAGTGATCATCCGCACCATCGACGTGGGCGGCGACAAGCAACTCGATTACCTGCCACTGCCCGTCGAAACCAACCCGGTGCTGGGCCTGCGCGGTATCCGCATGGCCCAAGTGCGCCCGGAACTGCTCGACCAGCAACTGCGCGCGCTGCTGCAGGTCTCCCCACTGGAGCGCTGCCGCATCCTGCTGCCGATGGTCAGTGAGGTGGATGAGCTGCTGCAGATCCGCCAGCGTTTGGATGAGTTGTGCGTGGAGCTGGAACTGACCCAGCGCCCCGAACTGGGCGTGATGATCGAAGTGCCCGCAGCCGCACTGATGGCCGAGCAGTTGGCCAAGCACGCGGACTTCCTGTCCATCGGCACCAATGACTTGTCCCAGTACACCCTGGCCATGGACCGCGACCACGCCGGCCTTGCCGCGCGCGTCGATGCGCTGCACCCGGCGCTGCTGCGGCTGATCGCCCAGACCTGCGCGGGCGCTGCAAAACACGGGCGTTGGGTCGGCGTGTGTGGCGCCCTCGCCTCCGACCCGTTGGCCACGCCGGTCCTGGTGGGCCTGGGGGTCAGCGAGCTCTCGGTAAGCCCGCCGCAGATCGGAGAAATCAAGGACCGTGTCCGCCACCTGGACGCGGCGCAATGCCGGCAACTGAGCCAAGGGCTGCTCGACCTGAGCAGCGCCAAAGCCGTTCGCCAAGCCTGTCAACACCACTGGCCGCTGAGCTGACAACAACAAGAAAAAAGGAGACTCGCCATGTACCAACATTTCATCGAAGGCCTGCAACGCCTGGGCCGTGCACTGATGCTGCCGATTGCGATCCTGCCGATCGCCGGCCTCTTGCTGCGCCTGGGCGACACCGATCTTTTGAACATCGCGGTGATGCACGACGCCGGGCAGGCGATCTTCGCCAACCTGGCGCTGATCTTCGCTATCGGCATCGCCGTGGGGTTTGCCCGCGACAACAACGGCACGGCCGGTTTGGCGGGTGCGATTGGTTACCTGGTGATGGTCTCCACGCTCAAGGTGATGGACACGTCCATCAACATGGGCATGCTTGCCGGTATCGCCAGCGGCCTGATGGCGGGCGGGCTGTACAACCGCTTCAAGGACATCAAGCTACCGGAGTACCTGGCGTTCTTTGGTGGGCGACGGTTCGTGCCGATCGTCACCGGGTTCAGTGCGGTCGGATTGGGCGTGATCTTTGGTTTGATCTGGCCGCCGATCCAGCACGGTATCAACAGCTTCGGCGTGTTGTTGATGGAAAGCGGCAGCCTGGGTGCGTTTGTGTTTGGCGTGTTCAACCGCCTGCTGATCGTCACCGGGCTGCACCACATCCTCAACAACATGGCGTGGTTTGTGTTCGGCACCTTTACCGATCCGGCCACCGGCGCGGTGGTGACGGGCGACCTGACCCGCTACTTCGCTGGCGACCCCAAAGGCGGCCAGTTCATGACCGGCATGTTCCCGGTGATGCTGTTCGGTCTGCCTGCCGCGTGCCTGGCGATGTACCGCAATGCGCTGCCGGAGCGCCGTAAAGTGATGGGCGGGATTTTCCTGTCCATGGCGTTGACCTCGTTCCTGACCGGGGTGACCGAGCCGATTGAGTTCGCGTTCATGTTCCTCGCGCCGTTCCTGTACCTGATCCATGCGGTGCTGACCGGCCTGTCGATGGCGGTCACCAATATGCTGAATATCCACCTGGGCTTTACCTTCTCCGGTGGGTTTATCGACATGGTGCTGGGTTGGGGCAAGTCCACCAACGGCTGGCTGGTATTCCCGGTTGGCTTGGCCTATGCGCTGATCTACTACAGCGTGTTCAACTACTGCATTCGTCGCTTCAACCTGAAAACGCCGGGGCGGGAAGATATCCAGGTGGTGCAGGCTGAGGTGATGACGGATAACCAGCGCGCTACGGCCTACATCCAGGCCTTGGGCGGTGCGCAGAATTTGCTGAGCGTTGGCGCCTGCACCACGCGCCTGCGGTTGGACATGGTGGATCGCAACAAGGCGGTGGATGCGGAGCTGAAAGCCCTGGGTGCCATGGCGGTCGTCCGGCCAGGTAACGGCGGCAGTTTGCAGGTGGTGGTCGGGCCGATGGCAGACAGCATCGCCGATGAGATTCGGTTGGCCATGCCTTCGTTTGTTGCCAGTGCGCCGGTGGCGGTTGCGTCTGTGGATAAACCGGTGGCGGTGAATGTGCAGGAAGCCGAGAAGTGGCTGAATGCCTTGGGTGGCCGAGGGAATGTTCGCCAGCTGGAAGCGGTGGCGATGACGCGGTTGCGGGTGGAGTTAGGGGATGACTCGGTGTTGTCTGAAGCTGACCTGACGGCTCTGGGTTGCCAGGGTGTGAGCCAGCTGGAAAGCGGTGTTTGGCACTTGTTGATTGGTGACAAAGCGTCGGGCTTGGGTGACGCGTTGGAGCGGTTGGTCAGCGGTCGCCAGATTGGGGCTGGGGCCTAACAAACCTTTGCCTGAACAGGCCCCATCACGGGCAAGCCCGCCTCCCACATTTTTTATCTGTGAATACATTCAAAATGTGGGAGCTGGCTTGCCTGCGATTGGCCTTAACTGGCGACTGGAGTGTTGAGACCAGGAATCTCATTCATGTCCAACACATGATTTCGGCGGGCTTGCAGTCCCGGTCGCTGAATTGGCAGCGACTGGTGAAGATTAGTGAGAGAAGTTCCGAGGGACAACCTGAAAGACCTGTGGGAGAGATCTGAGGCGCCTGTACCGACGCCATCGCAGGCAAGCCAGCTCCCACAGTGAGTGATGTACGACATGACAACGCGGTCGAATGTGGGAGCCGGGCTTGCCCGCGATGAGGCCCTAACAGCCAACAAAAAACCCGCTGACCAAACTGGCCCAGCGGGTTTCGTGTTTATGCAGCCAACGAATCAAAAATCCGCCAACTGCCACACCTCATACGCCGGTGTCTCATACGGGTGACTGAGTTTGAGCGCCGCCACAACAGCCACGATCAACTCGTCCGCCACAACCAGCTCCACCTTCCACTCTTCAACCACTTCAACCTGGCCCACCTGCCCGATGAACGGCTGGCTGCCGTCCAACGCGCGGAATTGGCCTTGGCCCAGCACTTGCCAGGCGCAGCTGTCGTAATTGCCGATGCGCCCGCCGCCAGCGGCGAAGACGGCGGTCTTCACCGTCTCCACGTGGCTGTCGGGCACGAAGAAGCTGAGCTTGTACACCGCCTTAGTTCACCCACACACGGGCGTTGCGGAACATGCGCATCCAGGCGCCGTCTTCGTTCCACTCTTCCGGACGCCACGAGTTCTGCACGGCGCGGAATACACGCTCCGGGTGCGGCATCATGATGGTCACGCGACCGTCGCGGCTGGTGAGGCCGGTGATCCCGCGCGGCGAACCGTTCGGGTTGGCCGGGTAGGTCTCGGTAACCTTGCCGTGGTTGTCGACAAAACGCAGGGCGACGGTGCCGGACAGGTCGGCTTCCAGCAACGCTTCTTCGCTTTCGAACTCGGCATGGCCTTCACCGTGAGCGATGGCGATTGGCATGCGCGAACCGGCCATGCCTTGCAGGAAGATCGAGTTGGACTCCTGCACCTGCACCATGGCGACACGGGCTTCGAACTGCTCGGAACGGTTACGCACGAAGTGCGGCCAGAACTCGCTGCCCGGGATCAGCTCGCTGAGGTTGGACATCATCTGGCAACCGTTGCACACACCCAGGGTGAAGCTGTCGTTGCGCTCGAAGAAACCCTGGAAGGCGTCGCGGGCACGGCTGTTGAACAAGGCCGACTTGGCCCAGCCTTCACCGGCACCCAGCACGTCGCCGTAGGAGAAACCGCCGCAGGCTACCAGGCCTTTGAACTCGTTGAGATCAACGCGACCGGCGAGGATGTCGCTCATGTGCACGTCGATCGCATTGAAGCCAGCGCGGTCGAACGCGGCTGCCATTTCCACTTGGCCGTTGACGCCCTGCTCACGCAGTACGGCAACCTGTGGGCGAATGCCTTTCTTGATGTAAGGCGCGGCGATGTCCTGGTTGACGTCGAAGCTGAGCTTGGTGCTCAGGCCCGGGTTGTCTTCTTCCAGGATCACGTCGAATTCCTGCTCGGCGCAGTCGGCGTTATCACGCAGGCGTTGGATCTGGTAGCTGGTCTCGGCCCACTGGCGTTGCAGCAAGCGGCGCTGACCGGCAAATACAGTGTCGCCGTTGAACGAGATGTTGATCTCGCCGTTGTTGATCGGCTGGCCGATCACGGCCACGCAGTCGTCCAGGCCAGCGGCGCTGAATTGGGCGAGTACGTCCGGGGTAGCGTCCTGGCGAACCTGGATCACCGCACCCAACTCTTCGTTGAACAGGATGCCGTTGATCTCGGCAGCATCCTCGGCAACGCTGTCGAGCACGATGTTCAGGCCGCAGTGACCGGCGAAGGCCATCTCGACAACGCTGGTCAGCAAGCCGCCATCGGAACGGTCGTGGTAAGCCAGCAGGTGGCCGTCGGCGTTCAGGCCCTGGATCACGGCGAAGAAGGCTTTGAGGTCTTCGGCGTCATCGACGTCCGGTGCCTGCTTGCCGAGCTTGCCATGGGTCTGCGCCAGGATCGAGGCGCCCATGCGGTTCTGGCCACGGCCCAGGTCGATCAGGATCAGGTCGGTGGTGCCCTTGTCCATGCGCAGTTGCGGGGTCAGGGTCTGGCGAATGTCGGTGACCGGTGCGAAACCGGTGACGATCAGCGACAGCGGCGAGGTGACGCTCTTGTCGGTGCCGTCTTCGTTCCAACGGGTGGCCATGGACATGGAGTCCTTGCCCACCGGAATGGTGATACCCAGTTCCGGGCACAGCTCCATGCCGACCGCTTTGACGGTGTCGTACAGGCGCGCGTCTTCACCTGGGTGGCCGGCAGCGGACATCCAGTTGGCCGACAGTTTGATGTCGGACAATTTACCGATGCGCGAAGCGGCGATGTTGGTGAGGGTTTCACCAATGGCCATGCGGCCCGACGCGGGAGCGTCCAGCAGGGCCAGCGGCGTACGCTCGCCCATGGCCATGGCTTCACCGGTGTAGACGTCGAAGCTGGTGGCGGTGACGGCAACGTCAGCCACCGGGACCTGCCATGGGCCAACCATTTGGTCACGAGCCACCAGGCCGGTGATGGTGCGGTCGCCGATGGTGATCAGGAAGCTTTTGCTCGCCACGGCCGGGTGGTGCAGCACGCGTTCGATGCTGTCGGCCAGTTCCAGTTGGCTTGGGTCGAAATCATCGCCCAGCTCGGCTTCACGGACCGCCGAACGGTGCATGCGCGGGGCTTTGCCCAGCAGCACTTCCAGCGGCATGTCCACCGGGCTGTTGCCGAAGTGGCTGTCGGTAACCGTCAGCTGCGGTTCGGCAGTGGCTTCGCCGACCACGGCAAACGGGCAGCGCTCGCGTTCGCAGATGGCCTGGAAGCGCGCGAAGTCTTCAGCGCCGACCGCCAATACGTAGCGCTCCTGGGATTCGTTGCTCCAGATTTCGTGCGGGGCCATGCCCGGCTCGTCGTTAGGAATGTTGCGCAGTTCGAAACGGCCACCCCGGTCGCCATCGTTGACCAGTTCCGGGAAGGCGTTGGACAAACCACCGGCGCCGACGTCGTGGATGAAGCTGATCGGGTTCTTGTCACCCAACTGCCAGCAACGGTCGATGACTTCCTGGCAGCGACGCTCCATCTCTGGGTTTTCGCGCTGTACGGAAGCGAAGTCCAGGTCTGCCGAGCTGGTGCCGGTGGCCATGGAAGAAGCGGCGCCGCCGCCCAGGCCGATCAACATCGCCGGGCCGCCGAGCACGATCAGCTTGGAGCCGACCAGGATCTCGCCTTTCTTGACGTGTTCTTCACGGATGTTGCCCATGCCGCCGGCCAACATGATTGGCTTGTGGTAGCCGCGCACTTCATCGCCACGCGGGGTGGTGATGGATTGTTCGAAGGTACGGAAGTAACCGGTCAGCGCCGGACGCCCGAATTCGTTGTTGAACGCGGCGCCGCCCAGCGGGCCTTCGATCATGATGTCCAGCGCGGTGACGATGCGCTCAGGCTTGCCGTACGGCACTTCCCATGGCTGTTCAAAGCCTGGGATCTGCAGATTGGACACGGTGAAACCGGTGAGGCCCGCCTTCGGCTTGGCGCCACGGCCGGTGGCGCCTTCGTCGCGGATTTCGCCGCCGGAACCGGTGGCTGCGCCCGGGAACGGGGCAATCGCGGTCGGGTGGTTGTGGGTTTCAACCTTCATCAGGATGTGCACCGGCTCCTGCACCGCGCCGTACTGGCGGGTTTCAGGGTCCGGGAAGAAACGGCCGGCGACGGAGCCGACGATCACCGAGGCGTTGTCTTTATAAGCAGAAAGAACACCTTCGCTGTGCATCACGTAGGTGTTCTTGATCATGCCGAACAGGCTTTTTTCCTGGCTTTCGCCGTCGATGTCCCAACTGGCGTTGAAAATCTTGTGACGGCAGTGCTCGGAGTTGGCCTGGGCAAACATCATCAGTTCGATGTCGTGCGGGTTGCGCTTCAAGCCGTTGAAGGCGTTGACCAGGTAGTCGATCTCGTCTTCGGCCAGGGCCAGGCCCAGTTCGGTGTTGGCCTTCTCGAGGGCGGCGCGGCCACCGCCGAGCACGTCAATCGCGGTCAGCGGCTTGGGCTCTGCGTGGCTGAACAGGCCGGCAGCCTGTTCCAGCTGGCTGACGATGATCTGGGTCATGCGGTCGTGCAGGCTGCTGGCGATCAGCTCGGCTTCGGCATCGCTGAACTGGCCGGCGACGTAGAAAGCGATACCACGCTCCAGGCGCTGGATTTTGTCCAGGCCACAGTTGCGGGCGATATCGCTGGCCTTGCTCGACCAGGGCGAGATGGTGCCGAACCGCGGCAGAACCAGGAACAAGCGGCCGTTAGGCTCTTGAACCGGAACGCTTGGGCCGTACTTCAGAAGGCGTGCCAGCACTTGCTGTTCGTCGGCGGTCAACACGCCGGTAACGTCGGCGAAGTGAGCAAATTCAGCGTACAAGCCTGTAACAGCTGGAACCTTCTGGCTCAGTTGCTCAAGGAGTTTGCTGTGGCGAAAGGCAGAAAGGGCAGGAGCGCCGCGCAGGATCAACATCTTCGGGACAGCCTCGGGAAGGGGGTGTGCTTTGAGGCCGTGCATTCTAGCGTAAACCGTCGCCAACGGCACCCGAAACGCTACCGGTGGCTGCTGCCAGACGTCAGTTGGCTGGATTACGCCCCTTTCGTGGAGGCGGGCAGGCCATTCGGCGCAGTTATTTTAACCGTCACAATCCCTCGGCAAGCCGCGTTTCTGCGGGCTGCAGCACAGTTTTTCGGGTGCTAGCAGACAACTCCCACGCTGTCGAGATATGGCGCCGTGGGCCGTTTGCGTATACTGCGCAGATGTTCTCCCCAACTGCTTTGCGCCCGCGATGCGCCAAATGGCTCATCGCCACCGGACTCTTCCTGATGCTCAGCGCCTGTGTTGATAAACCCAGCACGCTCGAGCGAATCAAGGAGGATGGCGTATTGCGGGTGGTCACCCGGAACAGCCCGGCGACTTATTTCCAGGACCGCAACGGTGAAACCGGTTTCGAATACGAGCTGGTCAAGCGCTTCGCCGACGACTTGGGTGTGAAGCTGGAGATCGAGACCGCCGACAACCTCGATGACCTGTTCGGCCAGTTGGGCAAGCCCAACGGCCCGGTCCTTGCGGCGGCCGGCCTGGTCAGCAGCGAACAGCGCCAGCAGCAAGTGCGTTTCTCCCACCCTTATCTAGAAGTCACCCCGCAGATCATCTACCGCAATGGCCAGTCCCGACCGACCAATGCGGCGGACCTGGTGGGCAAGAAGATCATGGTACTCAAGGGCAGCACCCACGCCGAGCAACTGGCGGCGCTGAAAAAGCAGAATCCTGCGATTGAATACGAAGAATCCGACGCCGTTGAGGTGGTCGACCTGCTGCGCATGGTGGACGAAGGGCAAATCGACCTGACCCTGGTGGACTCCAACGAAGTGGCAATGAACCAGGTGTACTTCCCCAACGTGCGCGTGGCGTTCGACCTGGGCAACGCCAGCAACCAGAGCTGGGCAGTGGCCGCCGGCGAAGACAACAGCCTGCTTAACGAGATCAACAGTTACCTGGATAAAGTCGAGAAGAACGGCACGTTGCAGCGTCTGAAAGACCGCTACTACGGCCATGTCGACGTGCTCGGCTATGTGGGCGCCTACACCTTTGCCCAGCACCTGCAGCAGCGTTTGCCCAAGTACGAGAAACACTTCCGCGCCTATGCCAAGGAAGAAAAGGTCGATTGGCGCCTGTTGGCGGCCATCGGCTATCAGGAGTCACTGTGGCAGCCGGCCGTCACCTCCAAGACCGGCGTGCGCGGCTTGATGATGCTGACCCAGAACACTGCCCAGGCGATGGGTGTGTCCAACCGCCTGGACCCCAAGCAAAGCATCATGGGCGGCGCCAAGTACCTGGCCAAGATCAAGGATGAACTGGACGACAGCATCGCCGAGCCGGACCGCACCTGGTTTGCCCTCGCCGCCTACAACGTCGGCACCGGCCACCTGGACGACGCACGCAACCTGGCCAAGCGCGAAGGCCTGAACCCGAACAAGTGGCTGGACGTGAAGAAGATGCTGCCACGCCTGTCGCAGAAGCAGTGGTACAGCAAGACCCGCTACGGCTACGCCCGCGGTGGGGAGCCGGTGCACTTTGTGGCAAACATCCGCCGCTACTACGACATCCTCACATGGGTGACCCAGCCGCAGTTGGAGGGCAACCAGGTGGTCGAAGGCAACTTGCATGTGCCGGGTGTGGACAAGACCAAGCCGCCGGAAGATAACCCGCAGTTGTAAGACACACTCCCAAACACCCTAAGACTAATGTGGGAGCGGGCTTGCTCGCGAATGCGGTGAGTCAGTCGCTACACAGTCTGACTGATACACCGCATTCGCGAGCAAGCCCGCTCCCACATTTGGATCTTCACTAGGCTTAAAGGCCGGTGAGTAGATGCACCACTCCGCCCGTCAGCACCATCACACCTGGCACCCCCGCTGCCTTTAACGCCGTAGCATCCACCTTCGCCACATCCTGCAACTGCACCCTCACCCGCGTCAGCGCCACACGCTGCTGCGACTTGAGGTTATCCGCCCCACCCAACGCGTTCAGCACCTCGGCCAACAACAGGCTCTGCGTCGGCGCAGTGACCGTCTCGGCGATCAAATCCGGCGTCAGGGCTTTCCAGAACGCCCGCTGCAATTTCTCGAACATGCTCAAAGCTCCACGACAGGTGAGGTTTCAACAGTGGCCGCGTGATATTGGCGCAGGGCCTCACGCACTTGGGCGGCTTCTTCCAGGCCCAGTACCTGGCGGGCGATGATCTGGCAGTCGGCCAGGTCCAGCTCGCGCACGGTGGCCTTGATGGTGGGGATCAACGGCACGCTGACCGACAACTCATCCACCCCCAAGCCGATCAACACCGGCACGGCCAGCGCTTCGGAGGCCAACGCGCCGCACACGCCCACCCACTTGCCATGGGCATGGGCGGCCTTGACCGTGGTGGCGATCAGGCGCAGCACCGCCGGGTGGAAGCTGTCGGCCTGGCTGGCCAGGCGCGGGTGGTCGCGGTCCATGGCCAGGGTGTATTGGGTCAGGTCATTGGTGCCGATGGAGAAGAAGTCCACATGGGGCGCGAACACGTCCGCCATCAGCGCCGCCGAGGGCACCTCAATCATGATGCCCAGCTTCGGCAACTCGGTGAGCCCCAGCGCCAGCGCTTCCTCTTCAAGAATCTTGCGCGCCAGGTGCAGCTCCGACAGCAGGCTGACCATCGGCAACATGATGTGCAGCCGCGCAAAACCGGCACTGGCGAGGATCGCACGGAACTGTTCGCGCAGCAGTTGCGGGCGCTCAAGGCACAGGCGGATGCCGCGCAAGCCGAGGAACGGGTTGGTCTCGGCGTCCATGGGCACATAGGCCAGCGGCTTGTCGCCACCGACGTCAAGGGTGCGCACCACCAGGTTGCGCCCCAGGCCCAGGGCACGGGCGATCGCGGTGTAGGTGCCGGCTTGTTCCTCGGGGCTTGGTGCGCGGTTGCGGTCCAGGTAGAGAAACTCCGAACGCAACAGGCCAACCCCTTCGCCGCCGAGGGTCAGGGCGTGCTCGACTTCCTGCAACGAGGCTACGTTGGCGGTCACTTCGACGTGATGGCCGTCGCGGGTGGTGGCCGGTAGAGACGCCTGCGCCACATCGCGCTGATGGCGCAGCACCTGGTGTTTGCGGGCGGCCTCCAACTGTTCGATCTCGGCCAGGTTCGGCTCCAGGTGCAGCTCGCCTTTGTCGGCGTCGAGCAGCACCTGTTTGCCGTTGGCCAGCGCCAGCACCTGGGCGGGCACGCCGCAGATAGCCGGCAGGCCAAGGGCTCGGGCCAGAATCGCGACATGGCTGGTCGCACCGCCGCCGACCGTGACAAACCCCAGGACTTTGCGGGTATCCAGGCTGGCGGTCTGCGAAGGGGTCAGTTGCTCGGCGATCAGGATCGCGCGCTCCGGCAAGTCCCAGGCGCTGTCCTGGACCCCCAGTATCAGTTTCAGCACACGCTGGCCGACGTCCGCCAGGTCGGCCGCACGTTCGGCCAGCAGGGCATTGCCTGAACCCTGGAACAGGTCGGCCGTCGCAACCGTGGCACTGTTCCAGGCAAAGGCGGCGCTCTTGCCCTCATCCAGCAGGCTGTGGGCTTGTTCGAGCAAGGTCGGGTCTTCGAGCAACTCCTGATGCGCGCGGAAAATCTCCGCCTGGGCGCTGCCGGCAGCCGTGTCTTGCAGGGTTTGCAGCGCTGCGGTGGCAGCCACCAGGCCACGCGCCAGGGCGGCACGTTCAGACGCTTCATCCGTGCCGTGTTCAGGGATGACCCACTCGGGCTCGATCACTTGCACGACTTGGCCAAACGCCGAACCCGGTGAGGCGCAGACGCCTTTAAGCAACGTCGCCGACAACACCATCGCGACCGGCTCGGCAACGTTCGTCACTGCCTCGCCACAGCCTTCGGCCAACAAGGCAACCAACGCCTGGATCGCCGCCTCGGCATCGGCGCCCGCCGCACTCACTTGCAGGGTGTCGCCCTGCACGGTCTGCAACGCCATGATCGCCACCAGCGACTTGGCATTGGCGCTCTGGGTTTGCTTGTGCAGGTAGATGCTGGCCTTGAAACCCTTCGCCGCCTGGGCGAATACCGCCGCCGGGCGGGCATGCAGGCCGTTGGCATTGGGCAAGGTCAGTGGCTTGGAGAACAGTGCCTCGCCCTCCTCCTCAACCATCGCCTCGGCGGTTTCACGGGGGACTAACTGCAACAGCGGCTGGCCAGCGTCCACAAGACCGCTCGCCAATACGGTAAAGGGTTCGCCGCTGACCACCAGCATCAAGGTCAGCAAACTGCGCGCATGGATAGCCACGTAGTCAGCATCGAACTCGATCAGCGCCTGTCCGGCCTCCACCCGCTGGCCTTCCTGCACCAACCGGGTGAAGCCCTGGCCCGCCAGGTTCACGGTGTCCAGGCCGATATGCAGCAGCACCTGGACGCCGTTGTCATCGGTCACGCTGACCGCATGCCCGCTGTCCTGGATATTGCTGATCACCCCGGCCAGCGGCGCGCACAAGGTCTGCGAGGTCGGGTCGATGCACAGGCCGTCGCCGATCACGCGGCTGGAAAATACCGGGTCGGGGACCTTGTCCAGTGCCAGCAGCACACCGGATAGGGGCGCCAGCAATTCCAGGGGTTTAGATGGGGTCATGACTTCACCTGCTGTTTTGTTCTGTAAAAATCATTGGGTGATGCAACCCCAAGATGACGACGATCCAATGTGGAAGCTGGCTTGCCTGCAATAGCATCGCCTCGGTGTTACTGAAAGACCGAGTCGCCCGCATCGCAGGCAAGCCAGCTCCCACGCAAAGCGCATTCACATGAGTTCGCGCTATTTCCACCAATATTCGACCTGCACGCCAACATTCGACCCATGCCGCGCCGTGCCATAGGAGCCGGTATCAGACAACGCCGACCCCGCCGCCAATTCATTCGCCGCACGTTTGGCCGCTTCGTTCCAGGTTGCATAGGTGTAGTACAAGCGCACCTCCGGTCGCGCCCAGAATTCCGGGCCTTTGGGTGACCAGGTCGGGGCGAAGGTAAATTTGCTCAGTTTGCGTGTACCGCCGGTGGCGTCGACCTGATCATGCCCAAGTTCGGTGACCAGTTTGAACTGCTCGCTGATGGCATACGCCGGGCGCACACCGATGGACATCCAGGTCTGGTCCTGGCTGCCAGGGCGAATGTCTTTCTGGTACACCGCCTCGACCTGCCCACCAAAACGCGGCGTCACCTGCCAGTCGAAAAACTCCACGGCACGGTAACTTTTGCTGCTGTTGTCCAGGAAGGTATTGCCGGTGTAGCCCAGGCCGGTGCCGGGGCCTTCGCCGTACTGCAAGGCGAACTTGTTCTTGCCGCCCAGGAAAGGTTTTTGCACGTGCTGCGCAGTAATCGCCCAGCCGCTGTTGGTGTCACGCCCGCCGGCTTTTTCGATGTAGCTCAGGCCCAGTTCCAGCTCGCCGCCAGGGTTGGTCTTGAAGCCCGCGACGTTGAAGTCGTGACGGGTGGCGTATTCCTTCTGGTACAGGTTGTCCTTGCGCGAAATCGCGTAGCTGTATTTGAGGTCGCCGATCAGCACGTCCTCGATACCACCGCCCGTGGCGCTCTGGTTCCAGTAGTAGAAATCGGAGATATGGATGTCGTTACGTTTGTAGTAACGCCGACCGGCCCATACCGAACCGCCATTGAGCGCGGGCAGGTTGGACCACTGCGCATACATCTGCGGCATGCGCGCGGTACCGTTATTCTCGCCTTGGAACTTCAGCTCGCGGTCGTATTTGTTATAGAGCGACGCCATTGCATCGACGCTGAGCACCGAGCCGTCGTCCAGGGTGAGCAGGTCTTGGCGCAGCTCCAGTTCGGCGTATTGTTCGCATTCGTTACCCAGGCGGTATTTGGTTTGCGCCCCCGGCAGTTGGAAACATTGCTGTGGGCCGCTACCGGTTGAAGTACCCGCGCCGCTGCGCAGGTAACCGGCAAATTCCAGTGCTTGAGCGCCAAAGGGCAAGCCCAGGCAAGACGCAACGAGGCCCAGCTTTATTGTTGTTCTCATGAAACGCTCCTTTTATTTTTATTGTTTTCTTACTTTTTTGCTCGACACGATCCGTTGTAGGCGCCGGTTTGCCGGCGATAGCAGTCCGCAGGGCGATAGCGGTCTTGAGGGCGCTATCGCCGGCAATCCGGCTCTTACAGGGGCGCGTTGTTTCAGTCTTTCAGGTGCAGGACGAAGGACTCATAGGGGCGCAGTGCGACGGTGGCGGTGCGTTGCGGGCAGTCGGGGTAGTTGCTGATCAGCAGGCGCTGCTCGCTGGCCGAGTTGATGACGTCGTCCGGCAGCTGGATTTCGCACGGCGTGCCGTAGAAGTTGTTCAGCACCAGCAGGCGCTCGCCGTGGCCTTCACGCAGGTACGCCCAGACCTGCAAATGGTCTTGCAACAGCTGGCGATAAACGCCTTCCTGGATCAGCGGCTCATGGCGGCGCAACGCGATCAGCGCACGGTAGTGATGCAGCACGGAATCCGGGTCGTCCAACTGGCTCTCGACATTGATCTGTGCCGCATTGGCCGGGATTCCGATCCACGGCTCACCCCTGCTGAAACCCGCATTCGCCCCGGCAGTCCACTGCATCGGCGTGCGGCCGTTGTCGCGGGATTTCTGCATGATCGCGGCCATGCTCGACGCCTCGGACTCACCCGCATCGCGCTTGAGCCGGAAGATGTTCAGGGTCTCTACATCGCGGTACTGCTCGATCCTGTCGAAGCCAGGATTGGTCATGCCCAGCTCTTCGCCCTGGTACACAAACGGCGTGCCCTGGAGGAAGTGCAGCGCGGTCGCCAGCATCTTGGCCGAGACCACCCGATGCTCACCGTCATTGCCGAAGCGCGAGACCACCCGTGGCTGGTCGTGGTTACACCAGAACAGCGCGTTCCAGCCGCCACCGGCCTGCATGCCCAGTTGCCAGTCGGAGAAAATCTGCTTGAGCTGCAAGAAGTCGAAGTCGGCCTTCACCCACTTCTGCAGGTTCGGGTAATCGACTTTCAGGTGATGAAAGTTGAAGGTCATCGACAGCTCTTTCGACTCTGGCCGTGAGTAGCGGATGCAGTGTTCGAGGCTGGTGGACGACATCTCGCCGACGTTGATCAGGTCATGCCCTTCGAACACTTCGCGGTGCATTTCCTGCAGGTATTCGTGCACGTTCGGGCCATCGGTGTAGAAGCGCCGACCGTCGCTGGCGTCTTCGGGGAAATCGGCAGGCTTGGAGATCAGGTTGATCACGTCCAGGCGGAAACCGCCCACGCCTTTGTCGCGCCAGAAGCGCATCAGCTTGAACACCTCGGCACGCACCTTGGGGTTGTCCCAATTCAGGTCGGCCTGGGTGTGGTCGAACAGGTGCAGGAAGTACTGCCCGGTTTGCGCCTCGTATTCCCAGGCCGAGCCGCCGAACTTGGATTCCCAGTTATTCGGCTGGTCGCGCCAGATGTAGAAGTCGCGGTACGGGTTATCGAGGCTGCTGCGCGCCTGCTGGAACCACTCGTGTTCGATGGAGGTGTGGTTGACCACGATATCCAGCATCAGCTTGATGCCACGCTTGGCCGCTTCGCTGATCAGCAAGTCGCAGTCGGCCATGGTCCCGTAGCTGGGGTCGATGGCGTAGTAGTCGCTGATGTCGTAGCCGTTGTCGCGCTGCGGCGAGCGCAGGAACGGCGTAATCCACAGGCAGTCGACGCCCAGCCATTTGAGGTAGTCGAGTTTGTCCACGATGCCCAGCAGGTCACCGGTGGCGTTACCCGCGTGGCTGTGGAAGCTTTTGGGGTAGATCTGGTAGATCACCGAGTGTTGCCAGTCTTGCATGGTGGGTTCCTTCAGTTGATTTGTGTACAGGCCTCTCGGGCCTCATCGCGGGCAAGCCCGGGACGCGTTTCAAATGTGGGAGCTGGCTTGCCTGCGATGGCGTCGGGTCAGGCGACCCTGTACCCAGGCCGAACAATCTTCATGCTCAACGCACAGGTCAAAACAAACGGCACCACCATCGCGATGACCATGCCAATCACAAACACCGCGATGGATTGCGGCACAATCGAGATAAACCCAGGCAAGCCTCCCACCCCGATGGCCGAGGCCTGCACCTTGTTCAGCGCGAGGAAAATGCTGCCCAATCCCGAGCCCACCAAGGCCGCATAGAACGGAAACTTGAAACGCAAATTCACCCCGAACATCGCCGGCTCAGTAATGCCGAAGTAAGCCGAAATCGCCGAGGTCGACGCCATGCTTTTATCCCGCGCATTGCGGGTCATGTAGAACACCGCAAGCGCAGCGCTGCCCTGGGCCAGGTTGGACATGACGATCATCGGCCAGATAAAGGTGCCGCCCTGAGTAGAAATAAGCTGCAGGTCCACGGCGAGGAACATGTGGTGCATGCCGGTGATCACCAGCGGTGCATACAGCAGGCCGAAAATCGCCCCGCCGACCATGGGTGCCAGGTCAAACAGCGTGACCACGCCTTCGGTGATCAGGATGCCGAGATGACGGGTCACCGGGCCAATGATTGCCAGGGCCAGCACACCCGTGACGACGATGGTGGTGATCGGTACGACGAGCAGTTGAATCGCGTTGGGCACCCGCGCCCGCAGCCATTTTTCGATCACGCTCATCACGTAGGCTGCCATCAGGATCGGCAGGATCTGCCCCTGGTAGCCCACCTTCTCAATCTGGAACCAACCGAAAATATCGAAGTACGGCAGACTCTGGCCGTCGAGACCGGCGACTGCCTTGCCGTAGTTCCAGGCGTTGAGCAGGTCCGGGTGCACCAGCATCAGGCCGAGCACGATGCCGAGGATTTCGCTGCCGCCAAAACGCTTGGCCGCCGACCAGCCCACCAATGCCGGCAGGAACACAAACGAGGTGTTGGCCATCAGGTTGATCAGGCTCCACAGGCCATCCAGGTTCGGATACGCCTCCAGCAACGTCTTGCCCTCGATGAACATGCCCTTGGCGCCCATCAGGTTGTTCACGCCCATCAACAGGCCGGCGATGATCAACGCGGGCAGGATCGGCATGAACACATCGGAGAACACCCGCACCAGGCGCTGCATTGCGTTGGTCTTGTCGGCGCCCTTCTTCTTCACGTCAGCGATGGTGGCGGCGGCGAGGCCGGTCTGTTCGCGCAGGGCGGCATAGACCTTTTCCACTTCGCCGGGGCCGATCACCACTTGGAACAGGCCGCCGGTGAAGAACGAGCCCTTGACCAGATCCACCTGGTTCAGCGCACTGCTGTTGACCAGGCTCGGATCCTTGAGCGCCAGGCGCAGGCGGGTGACGCAATGGGCAGCTTGCTCAAGGTTGTCGCTGCCCCCGAGGTTCTCGAGAATCTCGCGGGCAATCGTCGAATAGTCGTGGCTCATGCTTGGTTTCCACTTTGATTTTTTTATTTGGGGGCAGTCATTGGCAGCACGCCGAAGGCAAAAGTACTCGTCTGTACGAGTTAAAGCAACAACTCGTCTGTACGAGTTACATTTTGTTTATTTTTTGTAGGACAGCGCATCGCTACAAGCCGCATAAATCCAAGGGTCTAATGGACAAACCCCCGCTCTGCCACTAAGGTTCCTGCCTTGACCGCAACCCCGGCAAAGAGCCATCCCCATGAGCAAATACAACCAGATCTATACGGATCTGCTTGCCAGCATCACCACCGAACGCCTGCAGCGCGGCACACGCCTTCCCTCCGAAACCGAATTGATGGACAGCTACCAGGCCAGCCGAGGCACCGTGCGTCGGGCCATCGAGCAGTTGCAGGAGCGTGGGTTTGCGCAAAAGATCCACGGCAAGGGCACCTTCGTGTTGTCGCCCAACCCGATCGAGTTCCAACTGGGCGGCATCGTCAGCTTCCACGAAACCCACGCCGACCTCGGCGATGACGTACGCACCGAAGTGGTCGAATTCACTCAATTGCCACTGGAAGGCTCACTGCTGCAACACATCGAAGCCGACCCCGGCACCCTGATCACCCGCATCAAACGGGTACGGCGCATCGGCGGCAAACGGGTGATCCTCGACATCAACCACTTCGTGGCCGACGTGATCCCCGGCCTGGATCGCGCGATTGCCGAGCAGTCGATCTACGCGTTTATCGAGCAGACCTTGCAACTGCAAATTGCCTACGCGCAACGCACCATCGAAGCCCTGCCGCGCAGCAAGGACGACCAGACACACCTCGACCTCGAAGGTCAGAGCCATGTGATCGTGGTGAGCAACCAGACATTTTTGCAGGATGGACGGCAGTTCGAGTACACCGAGTCGCGGCATACGTTGGATAAGTTTTACTTTTCGGATATTGCGCGGCGTTGAGCAGCCTGACGCGCCCACTGTAGGAGCCGGCTTGCCGGCGATGGCATCCTTGAACCCGCCACATCATTCATGGGCCTCATCGCTGGCAAGCCAGCTCCTACAGAGAATCGGGGTGATCCATTTACCGTATTCCATAAACACAAAACCCCGGCACTTGGCCGGGGTTTTGTTATTCAACGTTCACCTGCTACCGCAGGATCACTCCCACTCAATCGTCGCCGGCGGCTTGCTCGACACGTCGTAAGTCACGCGCGAAATACCTTCGATCTCATTGATGATACGGCCGCTGACAGTTTCCAGCAGTTCGTATGGCAGGTGTGCCCAGCGAGCGGTCATGAAGTCGATGGTTTCCACCGCACGCAGGGCCACGACCCAGGCGTAACGACGGCCATCGCCTACTACACCAACAGATTTCACCGGCTGGAAGACCACGAATGCCTGGCTGACTTTGTGGTACCAGTCGGCCTTGCGCAGTTCTTCGATGAAGATGTGGTCGGCGCGACGCAGCAGGTCGGCGTATTCCTTTTTCACTTCACCGAGGATCCGCACGCCCAGGCCCGGGCCTGGGAATGGGTGGCGGTAGACCATGTCGTACGGCAGGCCGAGTTCCAGGCCCAGACGGCGGACTTCGTCCTTGAACAGTTCGCGCAGCGGCTCTACCAGCTTGAGGTTCATTTCCTCAGGCAGGCCACCCACGTTGTGGTGGGACTTGATCACGTGGGCCTTGCCGCTCTTGGCGCCGGCCGACTCGATCACGTCAGGGTAGATGGTGCCCTGGGCGAGGAACTTGATGTTGTCCAGTTTGTTGGACTGGGCATCGAAGACGTCGATGAAGGTGCGACCGATGATCTTGCGCTTCTTCTCTGGGTCGGACTCGCCGGCCAGGTTGTTGAGGAATTGGTCCTCGGCGTTGGCGCGGATCACCTTGACGCCCATGTTCTCGGCGAACATGGCCATCACTTGCTCGCCTTCGTGCAGGCGCAGCAGGCCGTTGTCGACGAAGACGCAGGTCAGTTGGTCGCCAATGGCTTTGTGCAGCAGCGCGGCAACCACGGAGGAGTCAACGCCGCCGGACAGGCCGAGCAGGACGTTGTCGGTGCCGACCTGGGCGCGCACCTGGGCGATGGCGTCTTCAGCAATCTTCGACGGGGTCCACAGGGCTTCACACTCGCAGATGTCGAGGATGAAGCGCGACAGGATGCGGCCGCCTTGCTTGGTGTGGGTCACTTCCGGGTGGAACTGCACGCCGTAGTAGCGGCGCTCGTCGCTGAACATGCCGGCGATCGGGCAGCTCGGGGTGCTGGCCAGGATGTGGAAGTCTTCCGGCATCTTGGTGACCTTGTCACCGTGGCTCATCCACACATCGAGGCCGAACAGGCCGTCGGCGTCGACGTGGTCTTCGATGCCGTCCAGCAGGCGGCTCTTGCCGACCACGTCTACACGGGCATAACCGAATTCACGCAGCTCGGAACCTTCAACTTTGCCGCCCAGTTGCTCGGCCATGGTCTGCATGCCGTAGCAGATGCCGAAGACCGGTACACCCAGGTCGAATACGGCTTGCGGGCAGCGTGGGCTGTTGGCTTCGTGCACGGACTCGGGGCCACCGGCGAGGATGACGCCTTTCGGTGCGAATTCGCGGATCGCTTCGTCGTCCATGTCGAACGGATGCAGTTCGCAGTACACGCCGATTTCACGCACGCGGCGGGCGATCAGTTGGGTGTACTGGGAACCGAAATCGAGGATCAGGATGCGGTGGGCGTGAATGTCGAGGGCCATGAAGTCAGTCTCGTCTAATGAATCAGAAACAACTCGGGGCTGAAGAACAGCCCCGGTTACTTAACATTTTGCTGGAAGCATCAACCTACACGGTAGTTTGGCGCTTCCTTGGTGATCTGCACGTCGTGGACATGGGATTCAGCCATGCCGGCGCCGGTGATCCGTACGAACTCTGGCTTGGTGCGCATTTCTTCGATGTCGGCGCTGCCGGTGTAGCCCATCGAGGAACGCAGGCCGCCCATCAGTTGATGGATGATCGCGCTCAGGGTGCCTTTGTACGGCACGCGGCCTTCGATGCCTTCCGGAACGAGCTTCTCGGCGCCTGCCGAGGAGTCCTGGAAGTAGCGGTCGGAAGAGCCTTGCGCCTGGGACATGGCGCCCAGCGAACCCATGCCACGGTAAGCCTTGTAGGAACGACCCTGGAACAGTTCGATCTCGCCTGGCGCTTCTTCAGTACCGGCGAACATCGAGCCCATCATCACGCAGGAAGCACCGGCTACGATGGCCTTGGACAGGTCACCGGAGAAACGGATGCCGCCGTCGGCGATCAACGGTACGCCAGTGCCTTCAAGGGCTGCGGCGACGTTGGCGATGGCGCTGATTTGCGGCACGCCCACACCCGCTACGATACGGGTGGTGCAGATCGAGCCCGGGCCGATACCGACCTTGACCGCATCCGCGCCCGCTTCGGCCAGGGCCTTGGCGGCAGCGCCGGTGGCGATGTTGCCGCCGATCACCTGTACGTCAGGGAAGTTCTGCTTGACCCAACGCACGCGGTCGATCACGCCTTTGGAGTGACCGTGGGCAGTGTCGACCACCACCACGTCAACACCGGCAGCGACCAGGGCCGAAACGCGGTCGCCGGTGTCTTTACCGGTACCGACCGCAGCGCCCACGCGCAGACGACCTTGGTCATCCTTGCTGGCCAGCGGGTAAGCCTTGGCTTTTTCGATGTCGTTGACGGTCATCATGCCTTTGAGGGCGAATTTCTCGTCGACGATCAGCACGCGCTCGATGCGGTGCTTGTGCAGCAGTTCGCGCACATCGTTCTTGTCGGCGCCTTCCTTGACCGTGACCAGACGCTCTTTAGGCGTCATCACTTCACGGACGGTGACTTCAAGACGGTTCTCGAAACGCACGTCACGGGAAGTGACGATGCCGACCAGGTCGCCATCGTGCAGTACCGGAACGCCGGAGATGTTGTGCAGGCGGGTCAGGTCGAACAGGTCGCGCACGGTAGCGTCGGCTTCGATGGTGATTGGATCTTTCACCACACCGGCTTCGTAACGCTTGACCTTGCGCACTTCGGCAGCTTGCTGCTCGATGGTCATGTTCTTGTGGATGATGCCGATGCCGCCTTCCTGGGCCATGGCGATGGCCAGGCGGGCTTCGGTGACGGTGTCCATGGCAGCGGAAACCAGAGGAATATTCAGCTCGATGCCACGGGTTAGGCGGGTCTTGAGACTGACTTCGTTAGGAAGCACCTCGGAATAACCGGGCACGAGGAGAATGTCGTCGAATGTCAGAGCTTCTTGGCTGATACGCAGCATCGCGGGGGCTCCCGAGCGGGAAAATGGAAGCGCGCCATTATATACATGCACCCTGTCGGGCTCAATGTAAAACTCTGACAAACTTGGTAATACTGATAGATGGAGAAAAACAGCCACTGTAGGAGCCGGCTTGCCGGCGATGAAGTGTTTGAGCCTTGCGCTCGACCATCGGGCGCCATCGCCGGCAAGCCGGGCTCCAGAGTTGCACGGCGGTGGTTTAGAGTTCGACTTTGACCCAGCTCATTTTCTGATCGAGCCAATCGGCAAATTCATCGATAAAGCTCTGTTTGAAGCCCGCCTCCGCCCAGTTGTTGAAGATGAAACCCAAGTTGGAAAACCCGCATTCCTGCAGGAACAGGAAGCCGTTGATGTCGTCTTCATGCCCACACAGCGGGCAGATGAAGTTATCGGTGTGGCCGGGCATCCAGTCTTCCAGGCTTTCGAACAGTGCTTCGCCGACTTCCTTGAGGCACTCCGGGCAGCCGGCCTCTTCGAGAAAGCCCTTGGCCGGCGTGTAGATGCAGCGCTTGTAGATGATCTCCAGGCCGTTGATCGGCTCATTGAACGGCAACGCCTCTGGGTGCAGCACCACCGCGCGAGCACCGTCGGCCAGGGCATAGCCCATGCGATTGCCGGTGCGGCCGCAGGTGGTCAGCTCTTCCTTGATGATGTTCTTGCGCACCAGCCAGCGCACGATCGCCCGCGCGCGGGGTTCATGGACAGGCAAGGTGGAGATTTTCGGGACAAGGATGCTTTGGGAATTCATGGGAGTCCTGCGGTGTGGCCACTGGCGCCATCGCCGGCAAGCCTGGCTCCCACAGTTGATTGCATTCCAATGTGGGAGCCGGGCTTGCCCGCGATGAGGCCCTGAAGGCTGGCAGCTTAATCCCTGCCCCACACAGGTCAAGTACTCAAATACCGCCCAATCAACGCAATCCCACTGGCCAACACCAACCACGTCACCAACCGCACAAACGCCTCACGCGACATACGCATCGTCAAACTGCGCCCACACCACAGCCCCAGGGCCATCGCCGGCAACAGGCACAGCGCCAACATCAGCAGCGGCAGGTCCGCATACACCCCGGCAATCAGGAACAGGCTCAAGCGCACCACCGTGCTGCAACTGATCAACGCACTCTGGGTTGCACGCGCCGCCTCCTTGGGCAGGCGGCTGTTCAGGTAGATCGCATATAAAAAGCCACCACTGCCAAACAGCGCCCCGAACAACCCGCCCACCGTGCCCATCGGAATCGACCACCCCGCCTCCAGCTGCGCGGGCCGCGCCTTCACTGCCAGGCTGTAGATCGCGTAGGCGCTAATAAACAGCCCCATCAATAGCAGCAACAAATCCGAGTGCAGATTGAGCAAAAACACCACACCCAGCGTGCAACCGATGGCCATGCACGGTAGCAATCGCAGCAGCTCCGGTTTGTTCACGTCCCGCCGCGATTGCAGCAGGTTGCCAAACGCCGCGACAAAATCCAGCAACACCAGCAACGGGATGATCTTCGACAGCGGCATGAACAGGATGAGGATCGGCCCGGCGACCAGCGCGGTGCCGAAACCAGCGATGCCAAACACGACATAGGCGACCGCCACGCCCACACCGATCACCAGCCAATCCACACCACCAAACGACCACTGACTCAACAGCTCAAGCGGGCTCATGGGAAATTCCTTGTTAGAGATGGCCATCACTTTAGCCATCGGCGAGGGATGCGACTAATATCTTCAAAGCCCTCCACCCATCTCGAAAAGGCATGACGCGTGATCTCTACCCGCCAACTGCGCTACTTCGTCGAAATCGCCGACAGCGGCAGTTTCAGTGCCGCTGCCGAGCGCCTGTTTGTGGCGCAATCGGCCCTGAGCCGGCAGATCAAGGAGCTGGAAACCCAACTGCAAACCCCGTTGTTCGAACGCACCGCACGTCAACCACGCCTCACCGCTGCCGGCGAAGCCTTTTATCCGCGAGCCCGCAACCTGCTGAGCGAACTACTCAAGGCCAGCGAGATGGCGACTCAAGTAGGCAATGGCGAGCTCGGCACGCTGCGCTTGAGCCATTCAAGCACCGTGCCCATGAGCGGCCTGTTGCTGCAGGGTATCAGCACCTGGCTGGAGCGTTGCCCTGGGGTGTCGATGGATATCGCCAAACTGTCTTCCGAAGCGCAACTGGAAGAAATCGCCGACGGTCGCCTGGAAGTCGGGGTGTTGCGCTTGCCCGTGTTGCGCCAGCGCGAGGGCGTGCGGGTCGTGCCTCTATACAGCGAGCAACTGCTGCTGGCCGTGCCGCCGAATCATGCGCTGGCGCGCAGTCAGATACCCATCGAGCTGGAGCAATTGCGCGACGAAGCGTTTATCTCGATCCCTCACCCCCAGCGTGGCGGCCTCAGTTATTTGTCAGCCGAGTTGTGCATGCGTGCGGGATTTTTCCCCAAGGCTGCACGGGTGATGTCACGCAAGACCACCCAGTTGCAGTTGATCCAGGCCGGCTTCGGCATTGCCTTGTTACCAAAATCCATGCAGGACATTGCGCCAGCCAACGTGCACTTTTTGCCCCTGGCCGACCCGGACTGCCTTAGCACCGTGGCCCTGGCCTGCGCACAGGCGCCGAGCGCGCTGGTGGAGCAATTCTGCCAAACCTTGCGCGAATGCCTATAAACTGCCGACCATGATTAAAGATCGCCTCTCATGATTAAAGACCCGTTTGCCCGCCTGGGCCTGGACCGCGAAGTCCTGACTGTCAGCCAGCTCAACGGCCGCGCGCGGGTGTTGCTGGAAGACGTGTTCACCAATATCTGGGTCGAAGGCGAGATCTCCAACCTCGCCCGTCCGGCCTCTGGCCATGTGTACTTCACCCTCAAGGACAGCGGCGCACAGGTGCGTTGCGCACTGTTTCGCAACAATGCTGCGCGCGTGCGGCAGGCACTCAAAGATGGCCTGGCCGTGAAAGTGCGCGGCAAGGTCTCGTTGTTCGAGGGCCGTGGCGACTACCAGTTGATCCTCGATACCGTGGAGCCCGCCGGTGATGGAGCGCTGCGTCTCGCGTTCGATGCCCTGAAGGAAAAGCTCAGCGCCGAAGGCCTGTTCAGTGCCGAACGCAAAGTGCCGCTGCCAGCGCACCCTCGGCGCATTGGCATTATCAGCTCACCGACCGGTGCGGTGATCCGCGACATCATCAGCGTGTTCCGCCGTCGAGCGCCGAACATTGAACTGACACTGATCCCCACGGCCGTGCAGGGTCGCGAAGCCATCCCCCAGATTGTGCGGGCGTTGAAACTGGCGGATGCGCGCGGCTTCGATGCACTGATCCTGGCCCGTGGCGGCGGCTCACTGGAAGACCTCTGGTGCTTCAACGAAGAAGCCGTGGCCCGAGCGGTGGATGCATGCATTACGCCGATCGTCAGTGCTGTCGGTCATGAAACCGATGTGTCGATCAGCGACTTCGTAGCGGACGTTCGCGCCCCTACCCCCTCCGCCGCGGCTGAATTGCTCGCGCCAGACGCCAGCCACCTGGTGCGCCAGGTCGAAAACCTGCACCGCCGCCTGGTGATGCTGATGCGCAACCGCCTGAGCCACGACCGCCTGCGCCTGGAGGGCATGGCCCGGCGCCTGCGTCACCCCGGCGAACGCCTGCGCCAACAGGCCCAGCGCCTGGATGACCTGGACATGCGCATGCGCCGCGCGTTTGAGCGCAGCCTCAATACCCGGCGCGAACGCCTGATCCGCTTGGAAACCCGCCTCGCCGGCCAGCACCCTGGGCGTCAACTGGCCCTGTTGCGCCAGCGCCTGGAGAGCCTCGCCGAACGCCTGCCCCGCGCCATGCGCGAAGGCCTCAAGGCCCGGCGCCTGCAACTGCAGAGCCAGGTGCAGACGCTGCAGGTGGTCAGCCCGCTGGCGACCTTGGGCCGCGGCTACAGCATCCTGCTGGACGAGCGCGGCCAAGCGATTCGCAATGCCGCGCAAACCCACACCGGCCAGCGCTTGACCGCGCGCCTCGGTGAAGGCCAATTGCAAGTGCGGGTGGAAGACAACCACCTGACACCCGTCACCCTTTCGTTATTGGATTGATTGATGCCACGTTTATTTAGCCTGCTGATGTTGTTTTGCCTCGCCTTCAACGCCAACGCCGACAGCTACATCACCCGCACCTTGAACAAACCGGTGCCGGGTGGCGTTGCCGTGGTTGAGCTGGGCCCCGCAGCAGCGGCGCCAAAAGCCACCTATCAGGGCAAGCCGGTGCTGGTGGTGAAAGAGGCGGACAACTGGCTGGCGATTGTCGGTATTCCATTGACGGTCAAGCCAGGCAACGAACGCATCAGCAGCGGCGGGCGCAACCTGCCGTTTATCGTTGGCTACAAGAAGTACCCGGAACAACGCATCACCCTGAAAAACAAAAGCCAGGTAAACCCCGACCCGGCGCAGCTCAAGCGCATCGAAGCGGAGCTGGCGGTGCAGATCAAGGCCTACCGCAGTTTCAGCCCGAACCTGCCGAGCAACCTGGTGCTGGACAAGCCGGTGAACGGGCCGCTGTCGAGCAAATTCGGTGTGCGTCGCTTCTTCAACGGTGAAGAGCGCAACCCCCATTCAGGCCTGGACTTCGCCGTGCCAGCCGGTACCCCTATCAAGACCCCGGCGAACGGCAAGGTGATTCTGGTCGGCAACTACTTCTTCAACGGCAACACGGTGTTCGTCGACCATGGCCAGGGCTTCATCAGCATGTTCTGCCACATGTCGAAGATCGACGTGAAAGTCGGCCAGCAACTGGCGCGCGGAGCCGTGGTGGGCAAGGTCGGTTCGACAGGCCGTGCGACCGGGCCGCACATGCACTGGAACGTCAGCCTGAACGACGCACGGGTCGACCCGGCGATCTTTATCGGCGCATTTCAGCCCTGAAGCAGCACTTCCCGACAAACAACCCACAGTGCCGTTTTCAAAGGCACGCACGCAGGGCCAGATAACACCCAGTGACACAATCGCTGGAATCAAATGCTCGGTTTTCAGAACGTATAGGGTGCCACGGCTGACAGGGAGTGCCATGCAGCCATCATTCAACTTTTGAGAACCGAAAGCATGCAGCTATCTGCCACTCAAAGACGATCACCGCACGTTGAACAGGGAAATCAGTCCCCCGCTGAACCCCATATCAAATCACGCACGCTACCTGCCTCACAGCTCAAGTCCAGCGCAGCAACGAACCCCCATGAAACAGAATTGCTCAAGGCTTACCTTTCGGCCATACAGGGCCCCACGCTGGACACCCCCTCCGAAATTGTAAACGTGCCCCTGCAGAGCACGCTGGGCCAATGGCTAGCGCTGTATCGAGCACAAATAGAGCATCCTGTCGTTCAACGCTGGCAAAACGAGCAAAACATCGATCAGTCCGCCCTGCTTACCATCAACCCAACAACTGGTGCGTTAACAGCCCAGGTGGGCAAAGAAAAGAAACATTTCGCTCTCACGGACATGTCCGGATGGGGACAGGTCTCGGCTCCGCTCCTGGCAGCCGCCAGGGTCATCGCACCCGGCAACGTTGATGAGCTTCAGGTGCAATTCGGGACTGGCTCAATACACGTCAACGTAGCAGTGGTCTCAAATTTCCAGGGCGAACCTCCCCCAAAGACCCTGGCCCAAACCCGGGCATTGATAAGGCGCCTGAACCAGAACCAAGCGTTTGACCCCATTCCCAACGACGACCGCCTACGCCCGGCCAGTAGCCGCTCGGCACAAGCCCTAGAACAGCACAAACAAAACGCCGCCAAGTTCTACATCAGCGCACCTCAAGCACTGACTTACAAGCGCCTGGCAATCGATGTGGCCAACACGCTGCCTGACGTACGGGCTGAAGCCAAGAAATGGGCAGAAAGCCTTATCTTCCAGTTGACCGGCAAGCACGTGGATGCCGACACGATTTACTTAAATCGGTTCAAGAGTTCAAGCACGCCGCTCAGCCAGGAAACCGCCACAGTGACCGGTTGGGAGCATCCAAATGAGGAACCCTATTCGTCACTGCGCCTACCGGACGCACTGTTGAAGAACTTCTCCGAGCATGACTGGGATCCTGGCAGCCTGGACCTGGAAGCCGGTCTCTACATGGACGGTTCCGGTAAAAGTCAAAAGGGTGGATACGGTTCTTACAACCAGTTCCCTCTGGCACCTTCCTCTGTGATGCACGCGAGTTGGAAAACCGACTTTCAGGCTCAGATGAGCAAAAAAATAGACACATTTTGGAAAGACCACTTGAATGACTATGAGGTAGCGCTCAAAGGAGAGTTCGTTTTTCAGGCCCGCAAGCAACTGAAAGCGTTTGAGCGCAAATCACCCGCAGAGCAAGCCCTTCAAGCGCCTGAGCATCGTTTCACCCGGGACGATTATCGAATGGTGATGGCAGCGGCGCCCCACTTGCCACTGGATGAAAATGCACCACTGACCGTCGAACAACTGGAGGCCAAGGCCCCCGTAAAAGGCAACGTTCAAGTCCATGCGCTAGATATCGGTGGTTTTCCGTCGAGCGATATTCTGCGATTTACCGATCTTGGCAACCACCAGCAAATTCTCTACATACCAGGCGCCGAACCGGCCTTTCTCAAGTTTGCCTCTGTCGAAGCGCTGGATCAGTGGATCGCAGAGCAGACCAAGAACGTAAAAAAAAGCCAGGCCCTGCTTGCCCACTTCCCACTGATCACCCGGCAGAACCACGAACCCAGCACTCTGGAATATATCGGGAGGGCGCTCGCGCCAGAGGCCTCGTTGTTCCTGAAGTTATTCATTGGCTTGCCCAACAAGGTTGAGGGGCTCGACTCCATCTTCCAAAAACTGTCCACGGATAAACTGGAGCCCGGCGCAGCCGAGCACAGCTCGCTGCACAAAATCGAGGGAGATGCTTTTGCCAGCATCGCGAATGCAAGCAAAGTCCGCATGGCCAGTGATGCCGATAGCGTCATCAAGTCTAATAGTGAGGTCACACGCGACACCTGGCTCAACGACGTGACCGTAGCTGCGGGCTTACTGGCCAAACTTGCGCCCATCGCCGCACCGGTTGCTGCCGCGGCGGTAGTGACAGGCTTGACGGAATTGACACTGGGCGCGGAAAAAGAATATTCCGGGGACACCGAGGCAGAACGCAAAGACGGAGCATCCAAGGCATTCGATGGTTTGCTCAATACACTGTTCGGTGTAGGCACAATGGCGCCACTGAAAGATTCGTTCATTTCTCCTGAAGAAAAACCACTTGCCCCGATACCAGGCGAAAGCCCTCGGATCGTCAAGCCGGAGGCAAACCGACTACGCCCCAGCCACGTAGGCAATATCAGCCAGTATGCAGTAGCCGACGGTGAGCAATTGATTGAAAACGCTCCGTGCAACGCGAAGGGCATCTATCAGGTCAAGGATGGAACAACTGGGGAGGATCACTGGTTCATCCGCTTTACCGACACGACCGGCGTTCGCCAGGTGTATGAGATCAAGGGCAATTTCAAACTCAGCAATGAGTATGTGCAGATCATTCAAAGAGAAACGGGCAAGCCCGTGATGACGGTGTATTCCACTGCCGAGGGAGAGTGGCGAGTAAATGAAATACTTGGGGGTAAGCGACATCGGGGCAGGACCTTACCCCCCGAGCACGACACTTACATGAATCGGATTCTCTCGGGCAATGCGGCCCGTGACTTCAACGGTGATCCAGCCGTAACCGGGCAGATCCGGCGGTGGTTCAGACGCGACATGGACATTTACTACATCGATCTGGAAACGAATGGGATGCCGGCCCGTCCTTCGCTTCCCGTAATGACCATCAACAGTACACCGGAGTCGGCCATTCGACGCACGTTATCGCAACCCGGTGTGCGTGGGCTGGTACTGGGAGAAATACATGACGAACCTGCGGCGTATCAATTGGTCATTGATCAAATGCAGAAGTTCAAGGACAGCGGCGTCACCATTATTTACGTTGAAGGTGCACCCTTTATCCAGGGTTCGTCGAACATCGCAGACGCGGCGCTGCTCCCATCAGATGCACCCAATTTTGGTCAACACGTCTACAACCCGGACTACACGGGTGGCCCTACGCTGGTAGACATCATCAATGAAGCAGACAAGCATGGGATAAAGGTCATTGGGCTTGAGCACCAGCAATTGACGTGGCGCACAGACAACCCGATGAAAATGAATTTGTTCACGCACCCTCGGGGAGCGGAATTCCGACTGAAGGAGTTCAACTACCACGCAGCAAAGATCATCGAACAAACACCACCCGGCGAAAAATTCGTGGCCATCGTAGGGAAAGACCATATGAATACCTATGACGGTGTCCCCGGCATCGCAGAGCAGACCGGCGGGGTAGGAATGTCCGTGACGCCCTCGCTCAAAGGCAGCTCCAGTATCGTAAGCCAGCCCCCTAATACACCTCCACCAACGCTGAAATTCCTGCGTGGCACCAGTATCCCCGAGCCTTACGGTGATATTCATGTGGATTACAATATCGACGCACTGACCTATTGACGCGGACGCGTTATCCGGGGCCCACAGCGCATACGCTGCGGGCCAACCGATTGCGCAAAGCCAGATCAGCAGCGCAACAAATCACCATAAATACAAAACAAACAACAACAAAAACCAATAAAACGGTAAAAATAGGAAATTATCTCAATTTTTTTTCGTAACTTGCCATCTTTCCCCCACACGGTTAGGGTTGAGCTTATGAAAACCTCTCACACCCTCATTCAGCTCCGCCAGCACCGCAGCCTGTGCCTTGTCAGCGCACGACTGCCAGGCTGAATCGATCTGCCTCGTCTTTACGTTTTATCCCTAAAAACAGTCATACGGCAGGCCGCCTTTTCTCGGCCCCTACAACAAAGGATTTCCCGATGAGCATGCTCAAAGACCCGTCTTCGAAGTACCGCGCGTTCCCGACCATCGATATTCCGGACCGCACCTGGCCATCGAAGACCATCACCGAAGCGCCGATCTGGTGCAGTTCCGACTTGCGTGATGGCAACCAGTCGCTGATCGAGCCGATGGACGCGGTGAAAAAGCTGCGTTTCTGGAAGACCCTGGTTGCCGTTGGCGTGAAGGAAATCGAAGCCTCGTTCCCGGCGGCATCGCAAACCGACTTCGACTTCGTGCGCACCCTGATCGAAGACAACCACATCCCCGAGGACACCACCATCCAGGTGCTGACCCAGGGCCGTGAAGACTTGATCGCCCGCACCTTTGAATCCTTGCGCGGGGCCAAGAAGGCCATCGTGCACTTGTACAACGCCACATCCCCGTCCTTCCGCCGTATCGTGTTCAACCAGGACAAGGAAGGCATCAAGGCCATCGCGGTCAACGCGGCCAAGCTGTTCGTCAAATACGCCGCCCAGCAGCCGGAAACCCAGTGGACCTTTGAATACTCCCCGGAGACCTTCAGCGCCACCGAGCTGGAGTTCGCCAAGGAAGTGTGTGACGCGGTGATCGAGGTGTGGAACCCGACGCCTGAGCACAAGATGATCCTCAACCTGCCGGCCACCGTGGAATGCGCCACGCCGAACATCTATGCCGACCAGATCGAGTGGTTCGGTCGTCATATCAACCGCCGTGACAGCGTGATCATCAGCCTGCACACCCACAACGACCGTGGCACCGGCGTGGCCGCTACCGAGCTGGGCCTGATGGCCGGCGCCGACCGTGTCGAAGGCTGCCTGTTCGGCAACGGCGAGCGTACCGGTAACGTCGACCTCGTCACCGTCGCGCTGAACATGTACACCCAGGGCCTCGACCCGCAGCTGGATTTCTCCGACATCGATGGCGTGCGCAAAGTCGTCGAAGAGTGCAACCAGATCCAGGTTCACCCGCGTCACCCTTACGTCGGTGACTTGGTGCATACCGCCTTCTCCGGCTCGCACCAGGATGCGATCCGCAAGGGCTTCTCCCAGCAGAAAGACGATGCGCTGTGGGAAGTGCCGTACTTGCCGATCGACCCGGCCGACATTGGCCGCAGCTACGAAGCGGTGATTCGCGTGAACAGCCAGTCGGGCAAGGGCGGCATCGCCTACCTGCTGGAGCAGGAGTACGACATCAGCTTGCCGCGTCGCATGCAGATCGAGTTCAGCCAGGTGGTACAGGCCGAAACCGACCGCGTCGGCCTGGAGATGACCGCACCGCAGATCTACGCGTTGCTGCAGCGTGAATACCTGCAAGCCAACACCCCGTACGCGTTGGTCAGCCATCGCCTGCAGGAAGAGAACGGCAACAGCTTTGTCGAGGTGGAAGTCTCGGGCAAGGGCCAGGGCGAAACCAACCTGCACTGGAAAGGCAAAGGCAACGGCGCGTTGGAAGCGCTGGTAGCGGGCCTGCCGATTGGCGTGGAGATCATGGACTACAACGAACATGCAATCGGTGCGGGCACCAACGCCAAGGCGGCCGCCTACATCGAGCTGCGCGTGAACGGCGAGCGCCCGGTGCATGGCGTGGGTATTGATGAAAACATCACCACCGCCAGCTTCAAGGCGCTGTTCAGCGCGCTGAACCGCTCGTTGAGCCAGCAGGAAGCAAAAGCGGCGTAAGCCGGTTCGTAGGAATGCAAAAGGCCCCTGGGTGAGAACTCAGGGGCCTTTTTGTTGGCCTATCAGATTTGTGTTGCTTGTGAGGGCCTCATCGCAGGCAAGCCCGGCTCCCACAGGTCATTGCACCAAGTGTGGGAGCCGGGCTTGCCCGCGATGGCGGTGGTTCAGACAAACTGAAAGCTATCGGCATCCAGGTTGGCCGGGAACTTGGTGCGATATGCCGCCAATTCCGCCGCATCCAGGTTCACCTGGAACACCCCATCCGCCTCCCCCGCACTCAGCAGCGTCTCACCCTGAAAGTCCAGCACCTGGCTGTCCCCGGTGTAGGCAAACCCCTTACCATCCGTGCCCACGCGGTTCACCGCCGCCACGTAGCACAGGTTCTCGATGGCCCGTGCCGGCAGCAGTCGGTTCCAATGCAGGCGCCGCGCACCCGGCCAGTTGGCGGTGTACAGCAGCAGGTCAGTGTCCTGAGCATCGCGACTCCACACCGGGAAGCGCAGGTCGTAGCAAATCAATGGGCGTATACGCCAGCCCTTCAACTCGAACTGCACCTGGCGTTCGCCGGGGGTGTAGTGGTCGTGCTCGCCAGCCATGCGGAACAGGTGGCGCTTGTCGTAATGCAGCACCTCGCCGTCCGGTCGTGCCCACAGCAGGCGATTGCGGTGGCTGCCGTCGGCGGCGTGGATGATCACACTGCCAGTGATCACCGCGTTGTACTTCGCCGCCTGGGCCTGGAGCCAGCGATGGGTCGGGCCGTTCTCGGGCTCTGCGAGGGTTTGCGACTCCATCGAGAAACCGGTGGTGAACATCTCTGGCAGTACGATCAGGTCGGCACCTTTGGCCTGCTCCAACAGCAACTCGAAATGATCGAGGTTGGCTTGGCGGTCGTGCCAGGCCAGGCTGGTCTGGACCAGGGCGAGAGTCAGGTTCGGCAGTGCACTCAGATCACGCATAGTTTTTCCGCCGCTTGTTGCAGCGTTTCCTCGCGTTTGGCAAAGCATAGGCGCACCAGGCGCTGGCCTTGGGGTGGGGTTTGGTAGAACACCGAGACCGGAATGGTAGCCACGCCGTGTTCGCGGGTCATCCAGAGAGACATGGCGACGTCATCCAGGTCCGGGCGGATCTGTGAGTAATCCACCAACTGGAAGTAGGTGCCGGTCACAGGGGTAAAGCTGAAACGGGACGGAGCAAGCAAATCGCAGAACAGGTCGCGCTTGGCCTGATAAAACGCCGGTAGCTCCTCGACGTGTTCCGGGTGTTCGGCCATGAAGTCGGCCAACGCATACTGCAGCGGGGTTACACCGCAGAAGTTGACGTATTGATGCACCTTGCGCAGTTCGGCGCTGAGGGCCGGCGGCGCGACAACGTAGCCGGTTTTCCAGCCGGTGACGTGGTAGGTCTTGCCGAACGAGCTGACCACGAAAGCGCGCTGGTACAACTCTTCATGGGCCAGCACGCTGACGTGGGGCACGCCGTCGAAGACCAGGTGCTCGTAGACTTCATCGCTGACCATGTAGATATCACGGTCGCGGATCAGTTCGGCCAATTGGTCCAGTTCGGCGCGGCTGATCAGCGCGCCAGTCGGGTTGTGGGGGGAGTTGAGGATGATCATGCGCGTGCGCGGTGACAGCGCGGCCTTGATCTTCTCGAAGTCGAGGGCAAAGCCGTCCAGGCTCAGTTGCACATGCACGCAACGACCGCCGGCCAGTTCCACTGAGGGCTCGTAGCTGTCGTAGCTGGGGTCGAATACGATGACTTCATCGCCGTTGCGAATCACCGCCTGGATCGCACAGAAGATCGCCTCGGTGGCCCCAGGGGTGATGGTCACCTCGCTGTCGGCATTCACCGTGGCGCCATAACTGCGGGCGATCTTGGCCGCCACCTGCTGACGCAGCACCGGTAGGCCGGTCATGGGCGCATACTGGTTGTGACCGAGGGCGATATGTTTGCCCACCGCATCGAGCAAACCCTGGGGGCCATTGAAGTCCGGAAAGCCCTGGGACAGGTTGAGTGCGCCGGTTTCGGCAGCGAGTTGCGACATGGTGGTGAAAATGGTCGTGCCGACATTCGGCAGCTTGCTGGTGATCATCGGAGGCCCCTGCAGGTGAGCCTCAAGTTTTAAGCTGCCGGCCGCACCGGGTCAAGGCACAAACGGTCGCGCACAAAAAAGGGCTCTTCAAGAGCCCTTTTCGCGAGGTCGAAATCAGCGCTTGTCGCGGCGCTTCTTATCGGCCTTCTTGTGGTGAGTCATCAAGCGACGCTTCTTGTTCACCTGACGGTCAGTCAGTGTGTTCTTGTTGCCTTCGTATGGGTTCTCACCACCCTTGAACTCGATACGGATCGGCGTACCGACCAGTTTCAAGACGCGGCGGTAGGTGTTTTCCAGGTAACGCACGTAGGACTTCGGCACCTTCTCGATCTGGTTACCGTGGATCACGATAATCGGCGGGTTGGCACCCCCCAAGTGGGCGTAACGCAGTTTGATCCGGCGGTTGTTGACCATCGGTGGCGCGTGCTCGCCAACGGCGTCTTCCAGGATCTGGGTGAGGCGGTTGGTCGGCCAGCGGGTCACCGCAGACTTGAACGAGTTCTGCACGGACGCGTAGAGGTTACCCACGCCGGTGCCGTGCAGTGCCGAGATAAAGTGGATATCAGCGAACTCGACAAAGAACAGGCGACGCTGCAGCTCGATCTTGACGAAGTCGCGCTCGCTCGGCGTCATGCCGTCCCACTTGTTGATCGCGATCACCAGGGCACGACCGGCCTCGAGGGCAAAGCCCAGCAGGTTGAGGTCGTGGTCCACCACGCCTTCGCGGGCATCCATCACGAAGATCACCACGTTGGCGTCTTTGATCGCCTGCAGGGTCTTGACCACCGAGAATTTTTCAACTTCCTCGTGGATCTTGCCGCGCTTGCGCACACCGGCGGTGTCGATCAGCGTGTACTTCTCGTCGTTACGTTCGAACGGGATGTAGATGCTGTCACGGGTGGTGCCGGGTTGGTCATAGACGATGACCCGGTCTTCACCGAGCATGCGGTTGACCAGGGTCGACTTGCCGACGTTAGGGCGGCCGATGATGGCGATCTTGATACCGTCTTTTTCGCTCGGGCCAGGAATGCGCTTGGCTTCCTCACCTTCGGCGACGATCTCTTCCTCGCCCTCTTCTTCCTCGACGTCATCCTTGGGGAAGTCGCGCAAGGCGACTTCCAGCATCTGGGTGATGCCGCGACCGTGGGCACCGGCGATTGGAATCGCGTCGCCCAGGCCCATCGGGCTGAACTCGGCACGGGCCTGCTCAGGATCGATGTTGTCGATCTTGTTGGCGACCAGATAGGAACGCTTGTTGCGCTTGCGCAGGTGCTCGCCAATCATCTGGTCAGCAGCGGTGTAGCCCGCACGGGCGTCCACCAGGAACAACACGACGTCGGCTTCTTCAATGGCCAGCAGCGACTGCTCGGCCATCTTTTCGTCCATGCCATGCTCGTCACCGGAGATACCACCGGTGTCGACAATAATGTAGGAGCGCCCTTGCCACTTTGCCTCACCGTATTGGCGATCACGGGTCAGACCGGACAAGTCGCCGACGATGGCGTCGCGAGTCCTGGTCAGGCGGTTGAACAAGGTGGACTTGCCGACGTTAGGTCGGCCCACCAGGGCGATTACGGGAACCATGCGGCTCTCCACTTCGTTATTTCAGAAAATACAAAAGCCGCTGCAAGGCAGCGGCTGGTGCTCGGGGCAGCATAATCAAATGCCGCATGCCCCGCCGAAGCGGGGCCGCCTGGGTGTTACCCCAAGCATAGTTCTTACTTGATGGTCAGGGCTTCCAGCTTGCCGCTGTTGCCATACACATAAAGCATGTTACCCACCACCAGCGGACGCGCACGCAGGCCGTCGCTGTCGATACGCTCGCGACCCACGAAGCGACCATCCACCTGGCTCAGCAGATGCAGGTAGCCTTCGAAGTCACCGACCGCCACGTAGCTGGAGAATACTTCCGGCGCCGACAGTTGGCGGCGAGCCAGGGAGTCATTGCTCCACAGTGCAGTGGTGGAACGCTCGTCGACACTTTCAACGGTGCCGGACGAGAGGCTTACGTAGACGCTGCCAAACCCTTGGGCGACACCGGCGTAGCTGGAAGCATCACGCTGCCAGTTAACACGGCCGCTCTGCAGGTCCAGTGCCGCAACACGGCCCTGGTAAGTGGCGACGTAGAGGGTTTCACCGGACAGCAGCAAGCCGCCATCGATGTCCACTACGCGGTCCAGTTCGGAACGACCTTGAGGGATGGCCACACGGGTTTCCCAGGCCGGCACGCCGTTCTGGGTATCCAGGGCGACCACTTTACCGGTCGACAGGCCTGCCACGGCCAGATTGTTGGTCACAATCGGACCACTGGTACCGCGCAACGTCAGCACCGCCGGGGTGCTGTCGTACAACCAGCGCTGTTCGCCAGTGCTGGCGTCGAGGCCGATCACGCGGTCATCCTGGGTCTGCACCACGACGATATCGCCGTTGGTGGCAGGCGGTGCGAGGACTTCACTGGTCACGCGAGCGCGCCATTTCTCTTCACCGGTGCTGGAATCCAGCGCCACGACTTCGCCTTTCAGCGTGCCGAGCAGGACCATGCCGTAACCCACGCCGACGGCGCCGGAGACAGGCAATTCGAGGTCTTTCTTCCACTTAACGTCGCCGTTCATGCGATCCATGGAGATCACCACGCCGGTCACGTCAGCGGCCACAATGCTGTCACCGTCGATTGCCGGTACCAGCATGTTGTAGGTTTCACCCTGGCCATCACCGATGGAGCGGCTCCACTGCTTTTGCAGGACCACTTCTTCCTTGAAGCTGGTCAGCTCCGCAGGCGGCAGTTCTTTCTTACTGTTGCTGCTGCAACCCGCGGCCAGAACGGCCAGAGCCAGCAATGCTGCATGTTTCCAACGGATCACGTCACGCATCCCCTTTGGCCAAGTCGTCCAGCTTGATTTGTAAGCCACCGACCGCCGCTTCATCAGACAGCGCCGCCTTGGCTTTTTGGTACGCAGCATTGGCTTCGTCGGTACGACCCAATTGGACCAACAGGTCGCCCTTGAGCTCTTCGCGAGTGGCTACAAATGCCTTGTCAGCATCGCCGTCGAGCAGTTTGAGTGCTTCGTCAGCCTTGTTCTGTGCCGCCAGTACCTGAGCCAGGCGCTGACGTGCGATTTCACCCAGGGTCGGGTTGGTCGGCTTGTCGGCGATGGCCTTCAGCTCAGCGGCGGCGTCATCCAGCTTGCCGGTGTCGACCGCGACTTTCGCGACAAACAGGCTGCCGTATTGGGCGTAGGTGGTCCCGCCGAATTCGTTCTTCAGCTTGCCGGCCAGGTCTGCAACCTGCGCAGGGTCAGGCTTGCCGTCCGGCGTCAGGGTAGTTTCCAGCAATTGCTGATAGAGGATCGAGGCGCCTTGGGACTGGTTGGCCTGATACTTGGTCCAGGCTTGCCAGCCGAACACCACCACTAAAGCCAGCAGGCCGCCAGTAACCAGGGGCTTGCCGTTGCGCTGCCACCAGTCCTTGAACTCGGCCAGTTGCTCATCATCAGTACTCGACACCCCAATACTCCTTAATCGCTAAATTCGGCTGTTCGACAGCTTCAACCCTGCACGACGCAGGTGGCCAAGTGCGCAGCGAGCGCATCAAAGGCAATGTTCTGTTGCTCACCCTGGCCACGCAGGGGTTTGAAACCTATCACTTGCTGGGCCAGCTCGTCTTCGCCGAGGATCAGTGCATACAGCGCACCGCTCTTGTCGGCCTTCTTGAACTGGCTCTTGAAACTGCCGGCGCCGGCATTGATCTGCAGGCGCAGGTTCGGCAGTTGATCGCGGACTTTTTCGCTCAGGGCCAGGGCCGCCAGTTCGGCCGCCTCGCCAAAGGCGCACAGGTACACGTCCACCTGCCGGGAGATCTCTTCCGGGACCTGCTCCAGGGTTTCCAGCAACAGGATCAGCCGCTCGATGCCCATGGCAAACCCTACGCCCGTGGTCGGCTTGCCGCCCATTTGCTCGACCAGGCCGTCATAGCGACCACCGGCACACACGGTGCCCTGGGCGCCGAGTTTGTCGGTGACCCACTCGAACACGGTCTTGCTGTAGTAGTCGAGGCCACGCACCAGTTTCGGGTTGATCACGTACGGAATACCGGCCGCATCCAGGCGAGCTTTGAGGCCTTCGAAGTGCGTACGGGATTCGTCGTCCAGGTAATCGGCCATTTTTGGCGCGTTGACCAGCACGGCCTGGGTGTCGGCGTTCTTGGTATCAAGGACGCGCAACGGGTTGGTTTTCAGACGGCGCTGGCTGTCTTCGTCCAACTTGTCCAGGTGGGCGGACAGGTACTCGACCAAGGCGACGCGGTAGCGGCCACGGGATTCGCTGGTGCCCAGGCTGTTGAGTTCGAGCTTGACCGCGTCGCGAATGCCCAGCAGGCCCCACAGGCGCCAGGTCAGCACGATCAGCTCGGCGTCGATGTCCGGACCGTCGAGGTTGAACACCTCCAGGCCGATCTGGTGAAACTGGCGATAGCGACCTTTCTGCGGGCGCTCGTGGCGGAACATCGGCCCGATGTACCACAATTTTTGTGGCTGGCCGCCACCGGTGAGGCCATGCTCGAGCACGGCGCGCACGCATGCGGCAGTGCCTTCCGGACGCAGGGTCAGGGAGTCGCCGTTGCGGTCTTCAAAGGTATACATCTCTTTTTCGACGATGTCGGTCACTTCACCGATAGAGCGCTTGAACAGCTCAGTGAATTCGACGATCGGCATGCGGATCTGCTTATAACCGTAGTTATCCAGCAGGCGCGCGACAGTGCCCTCGAAATAGCGCCACAGCGGCGTCTGCTCCGGCAGGATGTCGTTCATGCCACGAATGGCTTGCAGAGACTTGCTCACATCAAATCCTTAAATTCGTTCTTAGCCGCGCGCGATCAGCGCTGCGTCAGCCGCGACCTTCTCGGCCGCTTTCTCGCGGATCAGTCTTTCGAGCTCATCCACCAGATTGTCATTCGTCAACTTCTGCGACGGCTTGCCGTCGATGTAGATCAGGTTGGGTGTACCGCCGGTCAGGCCGATATGCGCCTCTTTGGCTTCACCCGGACCGTTGACCACGCAACCGATCACCGCCACATCCAGCGGCACCAGCAGGTCCTCGAGGCGCCCTTCCAGTTCGTTCATGGTTTTCACCACGTCGAAGTTCTGCCGTGAGCAGCTCGGGCAGGCAATGAAGTTGATGCCTCGGGAACGCAAATGCAGGGATTTGAGAATGTCGTAACCGACCTTCACTTCCTCTACCGGGTCTGCCGCGAGGGAGATGCGGATAGTATCGCCAATCCCTTCGGCGAGCAGCATACCGAGACCCACCGCAGATTTCACTGTGCCTGAGCGTAAACCGCCCGCTTCGGTGATACCCAGGTGCAATGGCTGCACGATTTCCTTGGCCAGCAGGCGGTAGGCTTCTACCGCCATGAACACGTCGGAGGCCTTTACGCTGACCTTGAAGTCCTGGAAATTCAGGCGCTCCAGGTGCTCAACGTGGCGCAGCGCCGATTCAACCAGCGCCGCTGGGGTAGGCTCGCCGTATTTCTTTTGCAGGTCTTTTTCCAGGGAACCGGCGTTGACGCCGATACGAATTGGAATGCCACGGTCGCGCGCCGCATCAACCACTGCGCGCACACGGTCTTCACGACCGATGTTGCCCGGGTTGATACGCAGGCAGTCCACACCCAGCTCGGCTACGCGCAATGCGATCTTGTAGTCGAAGTGAATGTCGGCCACCAACGGCACTTTGACCAGTTGCTTGATGCGGCCGAACGCTTCGGCAGCGTCCATGTCCGGCACGGAGACGCGCACGATGTCCACGCCAGCAGCTTCCAGACGGTTGATCTGGGCAACGGTGGCGGCCACATCATTGGTGTCGCTATTGGTCATGCTCTGTACTGCGATGGGGGCGTCGCCACCCACCGGCACGGAGCCGACCCAGATCTTGCGCGATACGCGACGTTTGATTGGAGATTCGCCGTGCATGACTATTGTCCCAACTTCAGGCGAGCGGTCTCGCCACTGGTGAACGGCGCCACGTCCACAGGCTGGCCGTTGTAGGCCACTTGCGCGCCACGGGCAAAGCCCAGACGCAGCGTCAAAGGAGGCTTGCCGCCTTGGTCGAGCGTATCTCCCTTACGCTTCAGACCGCTAAACAGCACTTTGCCATTGCCATCGGTGACTTGCGTCCAGCAGTCAGCGATGAAGGTAATCTGTACGCGGCCATCACCGGCGATCAGGGCTGGGGTGGTGGGCGGCGAAATCGCAGGGGCTGCCGGCGCGGCTGGAGCGGTGGTAGCAGGCGCTTGCGCAGGAGCGGTCGGCGTATGGGCCTGGGCGACCGGAGCTGCCGGGGTGTGAGCCGGTGCAGCCGGTGTCGCGGGCGCCGGTGCGGCAGCGGTGGCGGCGGGTGCGGATTCCGTTGCTGGCTGCTCTGTGGCAAGCGGCGCTTCAGGCGCGGCCTGCCCCTCGGCCACAGCCTGGTCTTCCGGCTCATCCAGTGGATGAATCTGGGTGGTGCCATCGGCGCTTTCGACTTCGACGTGCTCCATGGCGTTACTGGTGAGGTCCTTGGAGCGCTGGGAGGCCTGGTCTTGCCACCAGACGAAACCGCCACCAATGACCGCGATCAGCAGCAACAGGCTGACAATTCGCAAAATCGTGTGGGAAACCCGCACCGGCTCTTCGATGCGACCCAGGCCATGCACATTGCTGCCCTGGGAGTCGGTACCGGTGAACTGGTCGAATTCCTGGACCAGTACCGCCTGGTCGATACCCAGCAACTTGGCGTAGGCACGGATATAGCCACGGGCGAAGGTGTGCCCAGGCAGCTTATCGAACGCGCCGGCTTCCAGGTTGCCCAGGGACGTGGTGGTCAAATTGAGCTTGAGGGCCACTTCTGCCAGCGACCAACCATTGCTTTCGCGGGCCTGACGCAAGGTATCGCCTGGGTTTACGCGATTAGCTGCTACAACTTCCGGGTGCGCCGCTTTCATCATTGCTCCGACAGGTATTGCTGATATTCCGGCGTACCGGGATAGAGTCGTTCGAGTTGCTGGCCAAAACGTGCGGCCGTGTCGCGTTCTTCATGAACCGTCGCCAGGCGCACACCGAGCAATAGACTACGTGCATTTTGCCCGCTGAGCAGGCTAAAACGCTCGTAATAGTCACGTGCCGGCACATAATGCCTGTCTTCGTAGGACAACTCAGCCATTTCGAGCAATGCCCGAGGCTGGTGACCGTTCAAATGCAGGGCTTTTTCCAGCTGCTGGCGAGCGCTGTCACGCTGGCCAAGACGCATCGAGGTGACCCCGAGGTTCTCGAACACCCGGGAACGCTCAGGATAGAGGGTATCGGCGCTGGCTTGCTGGAAATAAAGGGCGGCCTGGTCATAACGTTTCTGCTCGAACAGGAAACTGCCGTAGTTGTTCAGCAGCCGCGGGTCGGCAGGACGGGAAGCCAGGGCCTTGTGAAAATACCGTTCGGCCAGCTCCGGCTCGGCCTGGGCCTGGAACACCAGGGCCAGTGCGGCATTGGCGTCGGCATCGTCGCTGTCCAGCTCGAGGGCCTTCTTCAGCGGCACCTTGGCCTGTTCACTCATGCCTTGTCGAAGGTAGCCCAAGCCCAATTGCACATAGGCAACTCGCGCCTCATCACGGCCTTTACCTGTTTGCAAAGGGCTGTCATGGCCCGATGAAACACAACCGGCCACTAGACCGGTAACAAGCAAAAGCAGCGCAAGGCGCAAGGGCATAGAGATCCTCTCTCAGATTCGATTCACAGCAATTTGCGGCAGATCGTCGGCGGCGTTCAGTTCACGCACGGCGATATAGCGCTCGCTGCGGCGGGTGCGGTCCATCACCTGCCCTACCAATTGGCCACAGGCGGCGTCGATGTCTTCACCACGGGTGGTGCGTACGGTGACGTTGTAGCCGGCCTGGTGCAGTTGATCCTGGAAACGGCGGATGGCGTTGTTGCTCGGCCGCTCGTAGCCAGAATGTGGAAACGGGTTAAACGGAATCAGGTTGATCTTGCACGGGATGTTCTTGAGCAGCTCGATCATCTCGACCGCGTGTTCAACCTTGTCGTTGATGTCTTTGAGCAAGGTGTACTCGATGGTCAGCACGCGCTTTTCGCCCAGGGACGACATGTAGCGCTGGCAAGATTCGAGCAGCATCTTAAGCGGATACTTCTTGTTGATCGGCACCAATTGGTTACGCAATGCGTCATTGGGTGCGTGCAGCGACAACGCCAGGGAGACGTCGATGTGCTTGGACAGCTCATCGATCATCGGCACCACGCCGGAGGTCGACAGGGTCACACGGCGCTTGGAGATGCCGTAGCCCAGGTCGTCCATCATCAGGTGCATGGCCGAAACGACGTTGTCGAAGTTCAGCAGCGGCTCACCCATGCCCATCATCACCACGTTGGTGATGGCACGGTCGACGGTTGCCGGGACGCTGCCAAAGGATTTGTTGGCAATCCACACCTGGCCGATCACTTCGGCGGCGGTGAGGTTGCTGTTGAAGCCTTGCTTGCCGGTGGAGCAGAAACTGCAGTCCAGGGCACAGCCTGCCTGGGACGAAACGCACAAAGTGCCGCGCTTGCCCTGGGGAATGTAAACAGTCTCGACGCAGCTGCCGGACGCCACGCGCACCACCCACTTACGGGTGCCGTCGCTGGAGATGTCCTCGCTGACCACTTCGGGACCACGGACCTCAGCAATGGCCTTGAGCTTGTCGCGCAGGGCCTTGCTGACGTTCGTCATGGCGTCGAAATCGTCGACGCCAAAGTGGTGAATCCATTTCATTACCTGACCGGCACGGAAACGCTTCTCCCCGATTGAGTCGAAGAATTTCTCCATTTCCGGCTGGGTCAGCCCCAGCAGGTTGGTTTTTACAGTCGATGTCGTCATGGATTCACCCTCACTCTTTAAGCCGATGCTTAGCGAGCGGTTACTTCAGTAGCTGCGAAGAAGTACGAGATTTCGCGAGCAGCAGCGGCTTCGGAGTCCGAACCGTGTACAGCGTTGGCGTCGATGGACTCAGCGAAGTCAGCACGGATGGTGCCGGCAGCGGCTTCTTTAGGGTTGGTAGCGCCCATCAGCTCACGGTTCAGAGCGATAGCGTTTTCGCCTTCCAGAACCTGAACAACCACAGGACCGGAGATCATGAAGGCAACCAGGTCGCCGAAGAAACCACGAGCGCTGTGCTCAGCGTAGAAGCCTTCAGCTTCAGCCTTGGACAGTTGCTTGAGTTTCGAAGCTACAACCTTCAGGCCGGCTTTTTCGAAACGAGTGGTGATCTCGCCGATGACGTTTTTTGCAACAGCGTCAGGCTTGATGATGGAGAAAGTACGTTGAACAGCCATGGTGTAACTCCAGAAACGGTAATTTACGAAAAATTAAACCCGCGAATTATACGCGGGTTATTGGGTATTGCCTAACTGCGTAAAAAGGCGGCTCAGTCTGCTTCTTCGATCCACAGGCCTTGAATCGCCTCCAGGACCTTCTCGCCACCCCGATCAGGGATGTCATCGAAGTCCGGCAGCTCCATCACCAGATTGCGCAGCTTGACGAAGTTGACCGTAAGAGGATTGACCTCCGGATGAGCTTCAGCAAGTTGTATAGCGATTTCTTGTACATCAACCCATTTCAGGCTCATGACATTTCCTTGAATCAATGCGGCGCTTCGGCAGCATGGTTGAGGGAATATTTCGGAATTTCGACGGTGATGTCCTCTGTTCCGACGATGGCTTGGCAGGTCAGGCGCGAAGTCGCTTCCAGGCCCCAGGCTCTATCAAGATAGTCTTCCTCCAGCTCATCGGCTTCGTTGAGCGAGTTGAACCCCGCGCGGATCACGCAATGGCACGTGGTGCAAGCGCACACACCGCCGCAGGCGCTTTCGATTTCGATGTGGTTGTCATGGGCAACTTCGAGGATGGACTTGCCGGTCTCAGCCTCCACGACCATACCGTCCGGGCAGTGCTCGGCGTGTGGCAGAAAAATGACCTGCGGCATTGATTATTCCTCGATTTCATTCAGGTTGCGCCCGGCCAGTGCGGCTTTCACCGTCTGATCCATGCGGCGGGCGGCAAAGGCATCAGTCACCTGCGACAAGCGCTTGGTCTGTTGCTCGATGGCATAGCCATCGTTGCCTTTCATCAGTTCGGCCAATTCCTGCATCTGCAGGTCGATGACCATGCGCTCCTCGGCATCCAGCAGGCGCTCGCCGTCAGCCTCAAGGGCGCCCTGCACCGCTTCGAGCAGACGCTGGGCGTCTACTTGCTGCTCACGCAATACACGGGCGACCTTGTCGTCACCGGCATATTGGAACGAGTCCTTGAGCATCTTGGCGATTTCGCCGTCGGTGAGGCCGTAGGACGGCTTGACCTGGATGCTGGCTTCAACACCGGAGGCCAATTCACGCGCGGCGACGCTGAGCAAGCCGTCGGCGTCGACCTGGAAGGTCACGCGAATCTTCGCCGCACCCGCCACCATCGCCGGAATGCCGCGCAATTCAAAGCGCGCCAGGGAGCGGCAGTCGCTGATCAGCTCGCGCTCACCTTGCAACACGTGAATCATCATGGCCGTCTGGCCATCTTTGTAAGTAGTGAAGTCCTGTGCGCGGGCGACGGGGATGGTGGTGTTGCGTGGAATCACCTTCTCCATCAAGCCACCCATGGTTTCCAGCCCCAGGGACAGCGGGATCACGTCGAGCAGAAGCAGTTCGCCACCATCGCGCTTGTTACCGGCCAGGGTATCGGCCTGGATCGCAGCGCCGATGGCGACCACTTGATCCGGGTCGATTTCGGTCAGCGGCTGACGACCAAAGGCTTCGGCGACAGCTTCACGCACGCGTGGCACGCGGGTGGAACCACCGACCATAACCACGGCACCGACTTCCTCCAGCTCGATACCGGAATCGCGCACTGCGCGGCGACAGGCTCTCAGGCTGCGGGCAACCATTGGCTCGATCAACGCATCAAAGGCTTCGCGGGTCAGTTGGGCCGACCAGGTGCCGTAGGAAACTTCAACACTTGCAGCATCGGTCAGCGCTTCCTTGGCCGCGCAGGCGGTTTGCAGCAGGTTGCGCTGCGCGCCCGGGTCCAGGTCGGCAGACAAGCCGGCGCTGGTGATGATCCAGCCCGCAATGGCGTGGTCGAAGTCATCGCCGCCCAGGGCGCTGTCGCCGCCGGTGGCGAGCACTTCGAAGACACCGCCGGTCAGGCGCAGGATCGAAATATCAAAGGTACCGCCGCCCAGGTCGTAAATAGCGACCAGGCCTTCTGCATGCTGGTCCAGGCCATAGGCCACGGCCGCCGCAGTCGGCTCGTTGAGCAGGCGCAGTACGTTCAGACCAGCGAGTTTCGCTGCATCCTTGGTGGCCTGGCGCTGAGCGTCATCGAAATAAGCCGGAACGGTGATTACGGCACCGACCAGTTCGCCGCCCAGGGTTTTCTCCGCGCGTTGGCGCAGCACCTTGAGGATATCGGCCGACACTTCCACCGGGCTTTTCGGGCCTTGGACAGTGTCGATGAACGGCATATGGGATTCACCGCCAACAAAGCGGTAGGGCAGTTGGTCGCCCAATTGCTTGACGTCGGACAGACCACGACCCATCAAGCGCTTGACCGACAGCACAGTGTTCAGAGGATCGCTAGCGGCTGCCAGCTTGGCTGACTCACCGACTTCGGTGCGATCAGCGTGATAGCGCACGGCGGACGGCAGGATCACCTGGCCACCAGCGTCGGGCAACGGCTCGGACAGGCCGCTGCGCAAGGCAGCAACCAGGGAATTGGTGGTGCCCAGGTCAATCCCGACCGCCAGGCGACGCTGGTGCGGTTGAGGGCTTTGGCCGGGTTCGGCGATTTGCAGTAGGGCCATGGTAATCAGGTCTTATCTGTCTATCAGGCGTGCATCACGGGCAGCACACTGGGTTAATCGTCGAGGCGCTCTTCTAGCTGGCGCACTTCGTAGGTGAGCTTGTCGAGGAACTGCATGCGCCGCATCAGGCGTTCGGCCTGTTCGCGTTGCGCTGCATCGTTCCAACAGGCTGCGAAGCTTTCGTTGAGCTCATCCTGGGCGGTTTTCAGACGACGCTTGAAGACTGCGACGCCGGCCAGATCGGCCTCGTCCTGCAAGTCTTCGAGTTCTTCGCGCCACTGCATCTGCTGCATCAGGAAGTCCGGGTCGTGAACCGTGACCTCAAGCGGCAGCTCGCCACCATTCATCGCGAGCAGGTAACGCGCGCGCTTGGGGGGGCTTTTGAGCGTCTGATAGGCCTCGTTGAGGCTGGCCGATTGCTCCAGCGCCAGGCGTTGCTCACGCTCGGAGGCGTCAGCGAAGCGGTCCGGATGCACGCCACGCGCCAGTTCTCGGTAGCGCGTGGCAAGCTGCTCAAGGTCCAGCCGAAAGCTCGGCTGCAGCTCGAATAAAGCGAAATGACAAGGAGTACCCACGAATAGCCTCAGATGTTGAAGCTTTCGCCGCAGCCACACTCACCGCGTACGTTGGGGTTGTTGAACTTGAAGCCTTCGTTCAACCCTTCCTTGACGAAATCGAGTTCGGTGCCGTCCAGGTAGGTCAGGCTCTTGGGGTCGATGATCACTTTCTCGCCGTGACTTTCGAACACCTGGTCCTCTTCAACCACCTCGTCGACAAACTCCAGCACGTAGGCAAGGCCGGAACAGCCCGTGGTGCGAACACCCAGACGAATCCCCTCACCTTTACCGCGCCCATTCAGGGAGCGGCGAATGTGCTGCGCAGCCGCTTCTGTCATGCTGATAGCCATCGTTGACTCCTTACTCGTCGCCAAATGCTTAGATCAAGCCTTTCTTCTGCTTGTAGTCGCGAACGGCCGCCTTGATAGCGTCTTCTGCGAGTACCGAGCAGTGGATTTTCACTGGCGGCAGGGCCAGTTCTTCGGCCAGCTGGGTGTTGCTGATAGTCACAGCCTCATCCAGGGTCTTGCCTTTCATCCATTCGGTCGCCAGGGAGCTGGAGGCGATGGCCGAACCGCAGCCGTAGGTCTTGAACTTGGCGTCTTCGATAACGCCAGCGTCGTTGACCTTGATCTGCAGGCGCATCACATCGCCGCACGCCGGAGCGCCGACCATGCCGGTGCCGACATCAGGGTCTTCCGCGTTCATCTTGCCGACGTTGCGCGGGTTTTCGTAGTGGTCGATGACCTTTTCGCTGTAAGCCATGGTACTGAATCCTCACTCATCAGGGCCGCTCTGGAACCCTATAGAAACGCCTGCGTTTTCCGCCACGTTCCTACAGAGCTTGGGTGGCGGCTTCTATATTTAGTGTGCCGCCCACTCGATCTTGGAAATATCGACACCGTCTTTGTACATGTCCCACAGCGGCGACAGAACGCGCAGCTTGTTGACGGCTTCGCAGACTTTCTGCGCGGCGTAGTCGACTTGCTCTTCGGTGGTGAAACGGCCGAACGTAAAGCGGATCGAGCTGTGTGCCAGTTCGTCGTTGCGGCCCAGGGCGCGCAGTACGTACGAAGGCTCAAGGGACGCCGAGGTGCAGGCCGAACCGGACGAAACCGCCAGGTCCTTGAGTGCCATGATCAGCGACTCGCCTTCAACGTAGTTGAAGCTCAAATTCAGGTTGTGCGGTACACGGGCGGTCATGCTGCCGTTGATGTACAGCTCTTCAAGGTTCTCGACCTGCTTGTAGAAGCGATCACTCAGGGCCTTGATGCGCACGTTTTCGGCAGCCATGTCTTCCTTGGCTACACGGAAGGCTTCGCCCATGCCAACGATCTGGTGGGTCGCCAGGGTGCCCGAACGCATGCCGCGCTCGTGACCACCACCGTGCATGGTGGCTTCGATGCGCACACGTGGCTTGCGGCTCACATACAGCGCACCGATGCCTTTAGGGCCGTAGGTCTTGTGGGCAGAGAACGACATCAGGTCGACTTTCAGTTTCGACAGGTCGATATCGACCTTGCCGGTAGACTGAGCAGCATCGACGTGCAGCAGGATGCCCTTCGAGCGGGTCAGCTCGCCGATGGCCGCGATGTCGTTGATGGTGCCGATTTCGTTGTTCACGTGGATCACGGAAACCAGGATGGTGTCTTCACGCAGCGCGGCTTCGATCATCGCCGGGGTGACGATACCGTCGGTGGTTGGCTCGAGGTAGGTGACCTCGAAACCTTCACGCTCCAGTTGGCGCATGGTGTCGAGGACAGCCTTGTGCTCAATCTTGGTGGTGATCAGGTGTTTGCCCTTGGTCGCATAGAAATGCGCCGCGCCCTTGATTGCCAGGTTGTCGGACTCGGTGGCACCGGAGGTCCAGACGATTTCACGCGGATCTGCGCCAACCAGGTCAGCGACCTGGCGACGAGCGTTCTCGACCGCTTCCTCGGCTTTCCAGCCGAATACGTGGGAACGGGAGGCCGGGTTGCCGAAGTTTCCGTCAACCAGCAGGCATTCGCTCATCTTTTGCGCGACACGCGGATCAACCGGGGTAGTCGCTGAGTAATCAAGGTAAATCGGCAATTTCATGGACTTTCTCCTAAATCAGGCGGGCTGGCGTGCCGTTAGCTCTTCGGCTGTTACTCGACGGCGGACGCTTCGATCTTGTCCAGACGCGGCGCCTTGGTGTTGCAACGGCGCTGGTCCTGACGCTGGGCTACTTCTTGCACCTCACGGCGAGTCACAAGATCAGCCAGGCTGATACCACTCAAAAACTCATGGATCTGCAGGCTCAGATCGCACCACAAATGGTGCGTCAGGCAGGTGTCGCCGGCGTGGCAGTCACCCAGGCCCTGGCATTTTGTAGCGTCGACGGATTCGTTGACCGCATCGATCACCTGGGCGACCTGGATGCCCTGCATGTCGCGGGACAATTGATAGCCGCCGCCTGGACCGCGAACGCTGGAAACCAGATTGCTGCGGCGCAATTTGGCGAACAACTGCTCGAGGTAGGACAGGGAAATGCCTTGGCGCTCGGAGATATCGGCCAGGGACACCGGCCCAGTTTGCGCGTGCAAAGCCAGGTCAAGCATGGCGGTCACCGCGTATCGGCCTTTTGTAGTCAGTCTCATGGACAATTACCAAGGTGTTTCAGAATGTGGGCAAGTATGCGATTCCCGAGTATTTAAGTCAACTATAAGACCTAGTACTTTAGTCAGGATTACCCGTAAAAAGGGCGCGCGAATCATAGCAGGATGGGGTGGGGACGAACAGCGGCATCAGGCAGGGGCGGAGATGGTGAGACCAATGGAGATTAATTGTGGGAGCTGGCTTGCCTGCGATAGCGGTGGATCAGCACCACATGGGGTGGCTGGCATACCGCTATCGCAGGCAAGCCAGCTCCCACAGGGGACCGCGTTCAGCCCGCCTTGGTGGTGGCGGTTTCGTCTTTGATCTCGGCAAAATCCTCTTCGCGCAATTCGGGCAGATCTTTGGCGCAGTAAGGGCTACCCAGATCCTTCAGCGCACCGCACATACCCTCCAGCTTGCCGTCGACCGCTTGCAGGTGGTCGAGCAACTGGCCAATGGCGCGCGCCACGGGGTCAGGCATGTCTTCGCTGACACCGTAGGCATCAAAGCCGATCTTCTCGGCCATGGCCTTGCGCTTGGCCTCCTGCTCGTCGCCGACTTCCGGCTTGACGATGATTCGACCAGGGATACCGACCACCGTTGCGCCAGGCGGCACAGCCTTGGTCACCACGGCATTGGAGCCCACCTTGGCACCTGCGCCGACGGTGAATGGGCCGAGCACCTTGGCGCCCGCCCCTACCACCACGCCATTCTCCAGTGTCGGGTGGCGCTTGCCTTTGTTCCAGCTGGTACCACCCAAGGTCACGCCCTGATAGAGCGTCACGTCATCGCCGATCTCGGCGGTCTCGCCAATCACGATGCCCATGCCATGGTCGATAAAGAAGCGACGACCGACCTTGGCGCCCGGATGAATCTCGATCCCGGTCAACCAGCGCCCAAAGTTCGACACCAACCGCGCCAGCCATTTCCAGCCCATGCCCCACAAGGCGCCGGATAGGCGGTGGATCCAGATGGCGTGCATGCCCGGGTAGCAGGTCAGCACTTCAAAGGCGTTGCGCGCCGCCGGATCACGATGGAAAACACTCTGGATATCTTCTCGCAAACGCTCGAACATTTTTAATCCTTCCGCTTAAGAAGCTCGCCACGGGCCGCTTTCTGGGTTTCCGTGAGGATGCCACGCAATATATTCATTTCTGCCCGGCTGACCGAGCTGCGTCCGTAAAGGCGACGCAGGCGCGCCATCAAGTGCCGTGGTTTTTCCGGATCGAGGAATTCGATGGCCACCAGGGTTTGCTCCAGGTGCTCATAGAACCGCTCCAGCTCGTCCATGGTGGCCAACTCGCCACTTTTGGTCGACGCCACTTCATCCTTTTCTACCTTGCTCGGCTGACCCTCAGCGGCCAGCCAGGCCATGCGCACCTCATAACTCAACACCTGCACCGCGGCCCCGAGGTTCAGTGAGCTGAACTCAGGGTCTGATGGGATGTGCACGTGGTAATGACATCGCTGCAGCTCTTCATTGGTGAGGCCGGAGTCTTCACGGCCAAAGACCAAGGCGATTTCAGCGCCACCGGCGGCCTCCTCCACCACTTTGGTGCCGCACTCACGCGGGTCCAGCAGTGGCCAGGGGATACGGCGGTCGCGGGCGCTGGTGCCGAGCACCAGGTTGCAGCCGACCAGGGCGTCTTCCAGGGTGGCGACAACCTGGGCTTTTTCCAGGATGTCATTGGCGCCGGACGCACGGGCATCAGCCTCGTGGTGCGGGAACACACGCGGTTCGACCAGCACCAGGCGCGTCAGCCCCATGTTTTTCATGGCTCGCGCCACCCCGCCGATATTGCCGGGATGACTGGTATTGACCAAGACGACACGAATGTTTTGCAGCAAGGGAGGCGCTCTCGGACACGGGAAAGGGGAGCAAATCTTACAGAACAGCCTAAGGTTATGCCATGAAAGCTAACGTCGTCCTTCACCTGAAGAAAGTTTCTGCTAGAATGCTCGGCTTTCTTTAACAACCTTAGGTGACACATCCATGCAGCCCATGCTGAATATCGCGCTGCGCGCCGCCCGCAGCGCCAGTGAATTGATCTTCCGCTCCATCGAGCGCCTGGATACCATCAAGGTCGACGAAAAAGACGCCAAGGATTACGTATCCGAGGTGGATCGCGCCGCCGAACAGAAAATCATCGACGCTCTGCGCAAGGCCTACCCTACCCACGGCATCCTCGGCGAAGAAACCGGCCTGCACAAAGGTAGCGGCGAAGGCGAAGACTACCTGTGGATCATCGACCCACTGGATGGCACCACCAACTTCCTGCGCGGCATCCCGCACTTCGCCGTGAGCATCGCGTGCAAATACCGTGGCCGCCTGGAACACGCCGTTGTCCTGGACCCAGTGCGCCAGGAAGAATTCACCGCCAGCCGTGGCCGTGGCGCCCAACTGAACGGTCGCCGCCTGCGTGTCAGCGGTCGCACCAGCCTGGACGGCGCCCTGCTGGGTACCGGCTTCCCGTTCCGTGACGACCAGATGGACAACCTGGAAAACTACCTGGGCATGTTCCGCGCCCTGGTTGGCCAGACCGCTGGCATCCGTCGCGCCGGCGCAGCGAGCCTGGACCTGGCTTATGTGGCTGCTGGTCGTTTCGATGCGTTCTGGGAGTCGGGCCTGTCCGAGTGGGACATGGCTGCAGGCGCGCTGCTGATCCAGGAAGCGGGCGGCCTGGTGAGCGACTTCACGGGCGGTCACGATTTCCTTGAGAAAGGCCACGTGGTTGCCGGCAACACCAAATGCTTCAAGGCAGTATTGACGGCGATCCAGCCGCACCTGCCGGCCTCGCTGAAGCGCTAAGCGAGCGAGCACAAAAAAGCACCCCGAGGGGTGCTTTTTTTATGCCTGTAGAACCGGTTACTGCTGGTTCTGACCCAGGATCAGACGACCCTCTTTGTCGACTGGAATCTGGCTGCCAGGGTCACGCTCCATACGCACGGTACCTTCCTTGCCATCCAGGTTGTAACGCACGTCATACCCAACCACCTTGTCGCTGATGTCGTTGACGGTGTTACAACGGGTTTGCGTCGTGGTGTAGGTATCGCGGTTCTGCATACCTTCCTGAACCTTGTTACCGGCATAACCGCCACCGACCGCGCCGGCTACGGTAGCCAGCTTCTTGCCATTACCGCCACCGACCTGGTTGCCCAGCAGGCCACCAGCCAGGGCACCCACGACGGTACCGACGATCTGATGTTGATCCTGAACCGGCTTCTGCCGGGTCACGGCGACATCCTTGCAGACCTCGCGAGGCGTTTTAATCTGGGTTTTCACCGGCTGCACCGCCAGCACTTGCGCATACTCAGGGCCGCTTTTTACCAGGCTGTAGGTGGCAACAGCACCCCCGGCAGTCACACCGACAGCACCCAATACCGCACCAACCAGTAACGACTTGTTCACGTTGAACCTCCTGACCATCACAAGCGGACTGAAACGTCCGCGCTATACCCAGCCTTGGAGCAAAAAAAAAGGCGCGAGTTCAATACTCGCGCCTTTCTTGTAACAGCGGATCGACAAACACCCCTCAAGGGCGGTCGTCGACCTCCTTGCCAGTAGCAGCCGGAGGGATCAGGTCTTCGCTGTTGAGGTTCAGCCAGATCAGCACCACGTTGGCGATGTAGATCGACGAGTAGGTACCCGCCAGTACGCCGATGAACAGCGCCAGGGAGAAGCCCCACAGGTTGTCGCCACCGAAGATCATCAGTGCCGCAATCGCCAGCAAGGTGGAGATCGACGTCGCCATGGTCCGCAGCAGGGTCTGGGTGGTCGAAACGTTGATGTTCTCGATCAGCGACGCCTTGCGCAGTACACGGAAGTTCTCACGAACCCGGTCGAATACCACGATGGTGTCGTTGAGCGAGTAACCGATGATCGCCAGCACCGCTGCCAACACCGTCAGGTCGAAGGTGATCTGGAAGTACGCCAGGATGCCCACGGTCACGATCACGTCGTGGATCAGCGACACAATGGCGCCGACACCGAACTTCCACTGAAAGCGGAACGCCAGGTAGATCATGATGCCGACCAGCGCCATCAGCATGCCGAGGCCGCCCTGGTCGCGCAGTTCTTCACCGACCTGTGGGCCCACGAACTCGACGCGCTTGACCGACGCCGGGTTGTCGCCGCCGACCTTCTGCAAGGCCTCGGCCACCTGGTGACCCAGTTGCGGGTCTTCGCCCGGCATGCGCACCAGCAGGTCGGTAGTTGCACCGAAGCTCTGCACGATGGCTTCGTGATAGCCGGCCTTGACCAGCTCGTTGCGCACCAGGGTAACGTCGGCGGGCTTCTCGTAGGTCAGCTCGATGAGCGTACCGCCGGTGAAGTCCAGACCGTAGTTCAGGCCCTTATGGAACCAGCTGAACAACGCCAGAACGGTAAGGAGCACGGTGACGCCGAACGCAACATTGCGAACGCCCATGAAGTTGATTGTACGTAACATGGCAGCCCCTTAAATCCACAACTTCTTGAAGTCACGTCCGCCAAAGATCAGGTTGACCATTGCGCGGGTCACCATGATGGCCGTGAACATCGAGGTAAAGATACCGAGGGACATGGTCACCGCAAAACCTTTGACTGGGCCGGTGCCCATGGCAAAGAGAATCCCGCCGACCAGCAAGGTGGTCAGGTTGGAGTCGAGAATCGCGGTAAATGCCCGGCCGAAGCCTTCATTGATTGCACGCTGTACGGTCATGCCCGCCGCGATCTCTTCACGGATCCGCGAGAAGATCAGAACGTTGGCGTCTACCGCCATACCCATGGTGAGTACGATACCGGCGATACCTGGCAGGGTCAGTGTAGCGCCCAGCAGCGACATCAAGGCCAGCAGCATCACCATGTTGCCCGCCAGGGCCACGGTGGCGATGATGCCGAAGAAGCGGTAGATGGCGATGATGAACAGCGACACGAACAGCATGCCCCACAAGGCCGCGTCGATACCCTTGGTGATGTTGTCGGCACCCAGGCTCGGGCCGATGGTACGCTCTTCAGCGAAGTACATCGGTGCAGCCAGGCCACCGGCACGCAGCAGCAGGGCCAGTTCCGAGGACTCGCCCTGGCCGTTCAGGCCAGTGATACGGAACTGGGCACCCAGCGGCGACTGGATGGTCGCCAGGCTGATGATCTTCTTCTCTTCCTTGAAGGTCTGGACCGGTACGTCTTTTTCGACGCCGTTGACCATCTGCTTGGTGTAGGTGGTGATCGGGCGCTGCTCGATAAAGATCACCGCCATGCTGCGACCGACGTTGCTGCGCGTGGCGCGGCTCATCAGTTCGCCACCATGGCCATCCAGGCGGATGTTCACTTCAGGGGAACCGTGCTCGCCGAAACCGGCCTTGGCATCAGTCACCTGGTCACCGGTGATGATCAAGCCACGCTCGATCAACGCTGGAGGACGGTTGCCTTCGCGGAACTCGAACTCTTCGGCAGTCGCGCGGGTAGCACCCGGCTCAGCCGCCAGGCGGAATTCCAGGTTGGCGGTCTTGCCCAGGATACGCTTGGCTTCAGCAGTGTCCTGCACGCCCGGCAGCTCAACCACGATGCGGTTGGCGCCCTGGCGCTGAACGATCGGCTCGGCCACACCCAGCTCGTTGACGCGGTTACGTACCGTGGTCAAGTTCTGCTTGATGGAGTATTCGCGGATTTCCGCCAGCTTGGCCGGGGTCATCGCCAGACGCAGTACAGCCTGGCCATTGAGGTCAACCGGTACAATGTCGAAATCGTTGAAGTTCTTGCGGATCAGTGCACGGGCCTGTTCGCGGGACGCTTCGTCAGAGAAGCCCAGCTGGATGGCACCGTTGAGCTGCGGCAGGCTGCGATAACGCAGGCGCTCTTTACGCAGCAGGCTCTTCACGTCGCCTTCGTAGACCTTCAGGCGGGCGTCGAGGGCTTTGTCCATGTCGACTTCCAGCAGGAAGTGCACACCACCGGACAAGTCCAGGCCCAGCTTCATCGGGTGCGCGCCGATCTTGCGCAGCCAGGCTGGCGTGGTCTGTGCCAGGTTGAGTGCGACCACATAGTCGTCACCCATGGCCTTGCGCACGACATCTTTGGCCGGCAATTGGTCTTCTGCCTTGGTCAGGCGCAGCAAGCCGCCTTTCGCATCAGCCGCCAACGTTGCCGCCTTGACCTGGATACCCGCGTCATTGAGCGCTTTGCTCGCGCGTTCCAGATCAGCCTGATTGACCTGCAGCGAAGTGCTGGCGCCCGTGATCTGGATCGCCGGGTCATCAGGATAGAGATTGGGAGCGGAATAAATAAAACCGATCGCCAGCACCGCCAGGATCAGTACGTATTTCCACAGAGGGTATTTGTTCAGCATCACGCCGCCCGCTTATAACGCGGGGCGCCTTGCGCGCCCCGTCGATTGGTAAAGGTTGTTACTTAGATCGCTTTGAGCGTGCCTTTTGGCAGCGTGGCGGCGATGGCGCCCTTCTGGAACTTCATTTCTACGGTGTCGGAGACTTCCAGTACCACGAAAGCGTCGGAAACCTTGGTGATCTTGCCAGCGATGCCGCCGGTGGTCACAACTTCGTCACCTTTTTGCAGGCTGCCGAGCAGGTTCTTCTGCTCTTTGGCGCGCTTGGCCTGTGGACGCCAGATCATCAGGTAGAAGATGACCAGGAAGCCGACCAGGAAAATCCACTCGAAACCACCGCCCATAGGACCGGCAGCGGCAGGCGCAGCGGCGTCAGCCATGGCGTTAGAGATAAAAAAGCTCATTTAGCACTCCAGTTGCAAATAGTGAATCTTAGGGTCGGAAAACTCAGTCCAAGGGCGGCACAGGGAGCCCGCGCTTGGCATAGAAGGCATCGACGAAGGCGGCCAATGTACCCTGTTGAATAGCCTCGCGCAAACCAGCCATCAGGACTTGGTAGTGACGCAAATTGTGGATGGTATTCAACATGCTACCCAGCATTTCCCCACACTTGTCCAGATGGTGCAGATAAGCACGGGAGAAGTTCTGGCAGGTGTAGCAATCACAGGTGGGATCCAGCGGCGAATCATCATGGCGATGGAACGCGTTACGGATCTTCAGCACGCCTGTATCGATGAACAGATGCCCATTGCGGGCATTACGGGTTGGCATCACGCAATCGAACATGTCCACACCGCGGCGCACACCCTCTACGAGATCTTCCGGTTTGCCAACGCCCATAAGGTAACGAGGTTTGTCAGCCGGCATCAGGCCTGGCAGGTAATCCAGCACCTTGATCATCTCGTGCTTGGGCTCGCCCACCGACAAACCGCCGATGGCCAGGCCGTCAAAACCGATCTTGTCGAGGCCTTCCAGCGAGCGTTTGCGCAGGCTTTCGTGCATGCCGCCCTGGACGATACCGAACAGCGCCGCCGTGTTGTCGCCATGGGCGTTCTTCGAACGCTGGGCCCAACGCAGGGACAGCTCCATGGAGATGCGCGCGACGTCTTCATCAGCCGGGTATGGCGTGCACTCGTCGAAAATCATCACGATGTCGGAGCCCAGGTCGCGCTGCACCTGCATCGACTCTTCCGGGCCCATGAACACTTTGGAACCGTCTACCGGAGAGGCGAAGGTCACGCCCTCCTCCTTGATCTTGCGCATGGCGCCCAGGCTGAACACCTGGAAACCACCCGAGTCGGTCAGGATCGGGCCTTGCCACTTCATGAAGTCATGCAGGTCGCCATGCTTCTTGATCACTTCCGTGCCTGGGCGCAGCCACAGGTGGAAGGTGTTGCCGAGGATGATCTCGGCGCCGGTGGCGACGATGTCACGCGGCAGCATGCCCTTGACCGTGCCGTAGGTACCCACGGGCATGAACGCCGGGGTCTCGACGGTGCCGCGCGGGAAGGTCAGGCGACCACGACGGGCTTTGCCGTCGGTGGCGAGCAATTCAAACGACATACGACTCATAGTTGTTCCTCTGGGCCGCGTGGCGCCGGGTTACGGGTGATAAACATCGCATCACCGTAGCTGAAAAAACGGTACCCATTGTCGATGGCGGCTTGATAAGCGGCCATGGTCTCGGGATAACCGGCAAATGCCGACACCAGCATCAACAGCGTGGATTCCGGCAAATGGAAGTTGGTGACCAGGCAATCAACCACATGGAACGGCCGGCCTGGGTAAATAAAGATATCGGTGTCGCCACTGAACGGCTTGAGCACGCCATCACGCGCCGCACTCTCCAGCGAGCGTACGCTGGTGGTGCCCACCGCGATCACCCGCCCGCCGCGTGCCTTGCACGCTTGAACCGCGTCCACGACGTCCTGGCTGACTTCCAGCCACTCGCTGTGCATATGGTGGTCTTCGATCTTATCCACACGCACCGGCTGGAACGTACCGGCCCCCACGTGCAGAGTCACATAGGCAGTCTCGACGCCCTTGGCGGCAATCGCGTCCAGCAGCGGCTGGTCGAAATGCAGCCCGGCAGTCGGTGCAGCGACGGCCCCCAAGCGCTGGGAGTACACCGTCTGATAGCGCTCGCGGTCCGAGTCTTCGTCGGGGCGGTCTATATAAGGAGGCAACGGCATATGGCCGACACGCTCCAGCAACGGCAACACCTCTTCGGCGAACTTGAGCTCGAACAGCGCATCATGGCGCGCCACCATCTCGGCGTCGCCACCACCATCGATCAGGATGCTCGACCCCGTTTTCGGCGACTTGCTGGAGCGCACATGGGCCAGCACGCGATGGCTGTCCAGTACCCGCTCCACCAGAATTTCCAGCTTGCCGCCGGAAGCTTTCTGGCCAAACAGCCGCGCCGGAATCACCCGGGTATTGTTGAACACCATCAGATCGCCTGGGCGCAAATGCTCAAGCAAATCAGTGAATTGACGGTGTGCGAGGGCACCGCTCACCCCGTCCAGGGTCAGCAGTCGACTGGCGCGACGCTCGGCCAAAGGGTGGCGAGCGATCAGCGAATCAGGGAGCTCAAAAGTAAAGTCAGCAACGCGCATGATGGGGGTCGTCTAGCAGGGCCGGGAAGTCTAGCGGAAATAGTCAAAATTGACCATGAAACGTGATTGACCAACGGTAATCACCTCTCTATACTTCGCCGCCATTGAGCCCTGATGGCGGAATTGGTAGACGCGGCGGATTCAAAATCCGTTTTCGAAAGGAGTGGGAGTTCGAGTCTCCCTCGGGGCACCATCTTAAAAAAAGACCTTGAAATTCAAGGTCTTTTTTTTCGCCTGTCAAAAAGTGAGTAGGCACAGGCGAACGCAGAAATTGAGGAGCCGGGACCATGGAGTTGACGCTGGAAGCTGTTGCGCTTTTTGCTCTCAAGCTGGTGCATGAGACCGAAGGCGTGAGCCCGATTCTGCGCGATGACCCGGTGATGGAGGGGTATGACCGTGAAGTGTTTGGGCTGCTGATACGCAAAGGCGATCTGGCCGGGATTCAGCAGAAGCTTGATGAGTGTGTGATGCTTGCACTCGAATCCTTGGGCGGCGCCGATACCGTACTAGGTCGCGAGTTACAGCGGCTCGCGGTGGACGTGCGCCAAGCCTCGACACTTGAAGCACTCGACGCCCCGCTCAACGCACTCAAGGACTACCTGAAAGCCATCCTTTAAGCGCGCCCTACCGCCGCCCTTCCACCGCCATCCGCACCGCCAGCCCCATCAGCACCGACCCCATCAGCCAGCGCTGCACCACCTGCCAACCCGGCCGGGTGACGAAAAACACCGCGATCGAACCCGCCATCGTGGCAATCATCGCGTTGACACTCACGCTGATAAAAATCTGCGTAAAGCCCAGCACCAGGGATTGCGCCAGCACACTGCCATGGCCGTTCGGAACGATGAACTGCGGCAGCAACGACAAATACATCACCGCCACCTTGGGGTTGAGTAGGTTGGTCACCAGGCCCATGGTGAACAGCTTGCGCGGGCTGTCCTTGGGCAAGTCCCGCACCTGGAACGGCGAGCGCCCGCCCGGCCGTATGGCCTGCCAAGCCATGTAGGCCAGGTACAACGCACCGCCGAAGCGCAGCGCGTCATAGGCAAACGGCACCGCCATGACCAAGGCCGTGATCCCCAAGGCCGCGCACACCATGTAGACCAAAAAACCCAACGCCACGCCGCCCAGGGAAATCAGCCCGGCCGTGCGCCCCTGGCAAATCGACCGCGAGATGAGGTAAATCATGTTCGGCCCGGGCGTGAGCACCATGCCGAGTGAGATCAGCGCATAGGCCAGCCAGCTGGACACTTCAGGCATTGTTCGGCTCCTTGATCGTTTCTCTGTCGACGTGAAACATTTGGCCAACGTTGTAGGCTTGGATGCCATGGTAGGGCGTTCAAAATGCGCGCGTTAGATACAGATCCGCGAGCAAAACGTCATACACCCACCGCACCACTCACCCAAGGGCAGGCCCATGATCGACTTCAACAACAAAGGCTTCTTCAAGCTCAAGCAAAACAACGAATACGCCGAACGCGTCTCGGCCCTGCTGCTCGACGGTGAGGAAGTGGTCGACGCCTACAAGGCCATGCGTGACGGCGTGGTATTTACCACCAAGCGGATTATTGCGGTGAACGTTCAGGGCATTACCGGCAGCAAGAAGGACTTCACGTCGCTGCCGTATAAAAACATCGTGGCGTATTCGGTGGAGACGTCCGGGACGTTTGATCTGGATTCGGAGTTGGAGATTTACTTTTCGTCGTTGGGGAAGGTGAAATTTGAGTTCACGGGGAAGACGTCGATTGTGGAAATCTCACGGTTAATTTCCAAGCATCTGCTGGGCTGATCGGCGGGCAAAAAAAGACCTTGGCGTCTCGAGGTCTTTCTTAGTGCATGCAATGCTGATTCAACGGATGTACACCTGCCCTTGTAGGCACTGGCTTGCCAGCGATGACGCCAGTCCCAGCGCCATCAATCTGTTCGCCAATAACCTGCTGATTTTTCCCACCATCACCATCGAATAAAGCCGATATCAGGTTCTGACACCCCTCTCGTAGGCTCACTCCTCACACAAGGAAGTGAGCCCGTCATGTCAGAGCGCTTTTACCCACCCACCGAAGAAGACTTACGCAAACGACGGATCCTGACCCCGCCGCCATCGCGTTTGCCGTATTCGCCATCTATTGATTATTTCGAGCCATCCCCTGCCCCGGTACCCACGCTAGCCAAACCTTGCGGCTGCGTTTTCATCAAGCCCTGCCAACTGCCTGACGGCATCACCCATTACTACAACCCAGCCGGGTATGTCCCGTTGGAACTCATCAAGGAGTACGCCCATGTAAGCCTGCTGGGTGGACGTGAGGTGGACAGCCGGGGCGCAGTTGCCTTGCGCAAGATCAGCGGCAGCACATTGCCCGCTGGCCTCGGGCAGTTGGCGTTGCGTTCGGCGGTTTTGGAGTCGGCAGCCACTGCCGTCGGTTCTGTCGCCAGTGGTCTATTGACGGGGTTGGTGGCGCTGGCCTGGCCGTCGGAACTGGGTGACAGCGCGCTCTACAGCGAAGAGCAATTGCGTTCGATGCAACGGGCGCGGTCGCAGATGCGGTTGCATATTGAGCAAAGCGAGGACGGAACGCTCAAGGGGTATGGGTTTTACACGGGTAACCATGCCGATTGGCAGATGATTGATGTGGTGCAGTTTCAAAGCCGTGGCGATCAGTTTGTGGCGGACTTGGACGAGGGCGTGGAGCTGATCTGGACGCCCGCCGTTGATCCAAGTGAAACGCTGGGTATTCCAGCCTTGGAGGCTGCGCCGCAGGCGCCGGTGATCTGGATTTATCCGCCGACGGAGAAGGCTGCGCAGATTCTGGTGAACCCGATTTATCCCCCGGAGTATCGGGATTTTATTCTGGTGTTCCCGGTGGAATCGGGGGTTCGGCCGCTGTATGTGGTGGTCAGTGTCAAGGCTGGGGATCACAAGTACCACAAGGCACCTAATACCGAACAAATAACTGGCTTTGCAGGCCTGATCAAAGCAAAACCCATGACTCCCAGACAGGGAGGCGCCGGGTTAAGAGAGCGTTGGATTGAGGAAAAAGGCCGGAGAATCTATGAGTGGGACTCTCAACATGGAGAGCTGGAAGTTTATCTAGCAAGTGATGGGAGCCATTTAGGTGCGTTCAGCCACGTTACCGGCGAGCAACTAAAAGGACCGAAGAAAAAACGAAATATCAGAAGATACCTGTGAGGTCTACATGGGACTAAAAGTGAGATTGGAATGGTTCGACAGAACCACACAGCAGCTACGTGGCGCGGAGGACTCGGCAGATATGGGAGACGATTACTCCGCGATTTCCGAGCTTGGATTGTCGACAGCCGAAGATGTCAATAACGGGATGTTTGAGCTGCGGAGGGAGTGGCTACCACTGATACAGGCACGTTTTTCTCATGAAATTGCTCTTTTAGAAAGCGACTACTTCATCGCGTTTGATTACGAAGATGCAAACGAATAACACAAACTCCGAGAATTCAGCTTAATGCGCAGACTGTCACTCACAAACAAAAAACTCCGCAACATCCCCAGGCACCTCAGAGCTCTGACCCGCTGGGCAGAAAGCTTCGAAGGCTGTTTTTACGAAGAGTTACCGCTGCGACCCGACTATATAAACCTAAAAATCCCAGTTATTGAAAACCTTGTTGAAGGCAATCAAACCACACCGGAAATTCTGGCGCATTGCGCTCAACAGATGATCAAGGTTGCAGGTCACTTGGTTGAAGCACGATCAGACGGTGACCCTGAGTGCTGGATTGTCGCCTGTATCATGGTCCCGGACATGTTCTCAAGCCGAGTCTGTGTCTACACCGACAAAGCCCGCCTTCTCGGCCACACCCAGCCCTTTGACTACGAGTACTTTCGCCAAACACGCATCATCGGCCGAAGCCTTGCCCGCGAATGGGGGTTGGTCGTTCCGCCGGGCCTCCACGAAGTTGGCTTTCACTTCATCCACGAGGACGAAGACGGAACCGTCTTCGAGTCAGAGCATTGGTACTTCGGCGAAGTCAGCACGACCGATGAAGACCCTGGCGCAGAGCGCTGGAAGTATCAAACCTTCAGGTCCTTCCAAGCACAGCATCCACATTTGTTTGGTCCGTCCACTTAGCTCGCCTTCATCTCACTCCCCGCCCCACCAATCAACACACGATTCCCCGGATCCGTAATATCAAACACCTGCAGCGCACACGCCGAAGGCTCCAGCTTGAACTGAAACTCCACCAGGTACACCTTTGCCTTCTCCGGGCTGAAGGTGCTCATCACCGGCCCACAGCTGTAGTAAACCCCGTTGCCCCGGTTGTTCGCCGTGCTGGCGACGGTGAGTTGCTTGCCAGGGTCAGCTTGGATTTCCAGCTGTGGAAAACGCTTGAACCCTGCACTGGCAACGGTCTGGTTGAGCTTTGCGATCCAGTTGAAGACGCGGCCTTCGCCAGTGTCCATCACGGTACCGAGGGTTTCCATGCGCTGGTCAGGGTCGCCTTCGCGGCGGATCGAGAATTCCACGGGGGCGGTGCCGCCGTAGGCTTTCATGATGACTTTGGCGTGCTCTGCATCCACGGCCACGGTTTTCTGGCGAAGTTGGACGCCGTCCTTGAACAGGCTGGGCGATGAATCGCGTTGGTTGGATTGGCAGGCGCCCAGTGAGAGGGCGATGCAGAGCAGCGCGATGCGTTTCATGGGGATGTCCTTATCGGTAGTGAGAGTGATAACTGGACCCGAGTTTAAACAGATTGTTCCGCACTGGAACCAAGGCCCGTGGGGCTAAAGGAGCGCAGCGCTGCAAGTGTCGTGGCTAGGTAGGCCTACCGAGGTGATCCCATCGCAGCCTCGCCGGGACTCGACAGCTCCCACATTGGATCGGTATCGCAGCGGAAATGGCTTCGCTGCCCACTGGGGGAACGTTGAGGGCGTTGGTGACCAGATTGTGGAACGCCATGGTCCGCGAGAGGACGTCGCCGCGCAGCACCCCAAGGAGTTTCAGCGCCTGCAGGGACTGGCGCGAGGACTGCATGAGACTGCACGGTTGAGCTGTTCAGGAATGTGCTCGATTGATTATTTGGGCTGGAACGTTTCGAGGTACGCCAGGATGTTTTCAATTTTTTCCTGGTCACTGATGCCCCAGAAGATCATGCGCGTGCCGCTCACCACTTTTTTTGGTGCCTCGATATAGGCGGCGAGTTTGTCGCGGGTCCAGACCACACCGGAGTTTTTCATTGCGTCGGAATACTGGTAGTCGGTGGTAGTGCCGGCGGGCCGGCCGATGATGCCGTTAAGTTGCGGGCCGAAGCCACCGCGTGCGCCTTCACCGATGCTGTGACAGCCGCCGCAGGTCTTGGCGAAGAGCTTGCCGCCCGCCTCCGCATCGCCCGCGGCAATAGCTGAGTGGGTGTTTAGTAACAGGACGAGGGCGAGTAATGCGTACTTCATGATGGCTCCGCATCGGGCAAGGAGGGGCCAATTATGCCTGGATCCGCTGCACCGCGTCGCTCAAGGAAACGCTCTGGAAAGCGCTCCAGGACGACCATCCATCGCCCCTATAAACATCTAATCGAACCTATTCCAGCCCATTCCACTCCACCTTACTGAATCCCTGATGGAGGAGTAAGGATCATGGCTCAGCCATCGATTTTGGTACTGGAAGACGACGAAATCATTCGCGCGTTAATGGTGGACGTACTGGAAGATTTCGGTGCAGTCGTTACGTCTTTTCCTTCGGCAGATGAGGGGATGATTTACTTGGAGCGGGCCGATGATCCAGTCGACCTGATTGTCAGCGATATCCAGATGCCGGGCCTGCTCAATGGCTATGACCTGAGCAAAGTGGTGGCCCATCGCTGGCCAACGGTGCCAGTGGTGCTGACCTCAGGCAATACCAAGCTGGCGGCGCAATTGGGCGGCTCGGTGCGGTTTTTGCCCAAGCCGTGGAGCACTGAGCATCTGATTGAGTGCGTACAAACGGCATTGACCCAACAAGGCTTGTCCATGCACTGATAGCGTCGCGATATCACTTAAACCGAACTTCGTGGTGCCATTTAAGGTCATTACTGGGAGCAAGGAGCGACTTTTCTGATCCGCTGGTCAGCCTTTTCGCCCTGTGCGTTCAGATGATGGCCATGAGTTGTGTAGAATCGTCGCCCATTTCCACGCGTCATTCATGGCCGAGAGGCCCACAGTTCGAGCTTATTGAATGCATTCACAGGCCCATGACGTCGGTGCGCCCTCATTGCTGGAAGCGTTGCGCACAGGCACGGCCCTGCTGCACGTGGCGTTGGAAAAGCGCTTGCCGTTTTTTTCCGAGCGCCTGGATACCGACTGGTACCAACGCTTGCTTCAAGCGTATTACGGCTTTTATGCGCCGATGGAAGCAGCCCTGTACGAATGTGATTTGATCCCCGAAGGCTTCGACCGGGTGCTGCGTGTGAAAACGCCCACCCTGGTGAACGACCTTCGCGCCCTCGGCCTGAATGACCACGCCATCAACGCCCTGCCCCGCTGCGCCAACCTGCCTGTCCTGAATACACCCGCTGCCTTGCTCGGTGCGCTCTATGTGCTCGAAGGCGCGACCTTGGGTGGCCAGGTGCTGCGCCGGGAAATGACCCAGCGCCTTGGTGTGAACGCCGACAACGGCGGTGCGTTTCTTGACGTGTATGGCGCCGAGACAGGGCGGCGCTGGAAAGACTTTCTCGACTATCTGGGCCGCCAACCGCTCGACGCTGACGACAAACAGCGCGCGGTGATTGCAGCCTGTTCGACATTCAGCTGCTTTGAGCAATGGCTCGACGGCCAGGAGGTACTGCTATGAAACCCGAAGATTTTGAAGAGCTGCTTGCCAACTGCGCCGACGAGCCAATCCGCTTTCCGGGGGCGATCCAACCCCACGGTGTGCTGCTTACATTATCGGAGCCAGACCTGAAGTTCATCCAGGTCAGCACCAACGTCGGCATGCTGTTCGGCCATGCGCCCGAGGCGTTGCTGGGCCAGCCGCTGCACGTACTGGTAGGCGCCGAACACGCCAAGGCCGTTGCCGCCATGGCCGAACACAACACGTTTTTCGATGCCCCACCGTTGCACGTCACGTTTAACGGCGCAGAGTTCGAAGGCCTGCTGCACCGCCATCAAGGTGTGCTGGTGCTGGAATTCGAGCCGCGACTGAAAGACTTCCGTCCACGGGCACTGAACGGCCGCACCAGTGACCTGGGCAAGATGCTGCAACGTTTGCAGTCGGCGAAAACCCTGCAAGCGCTGTACGAAATCAGCGTGACTGAAATCCAGGCCATGACCGGCTACGACCGCGTGCTCATTTACCGTTTCGAAGACGAAGGCCATGGCCAGGTGATCGCCGAAGCGTCGGCGCCGTCCATGGAACTGTTCAACGGGCTGTTCTTCCCTGCGTCCGACATCCCCGAGCAGGCCCGTGAGCTGTATCGCACCAACTGGCTGCGCATCATCCCGAATGCGGCCTATGAGCCGGTGCCCCTGCTGCCCAAGCTGCGCCCGGACAACGGCCAACCGTTAGACTTGAGCTTCGCCACGTTGCGCAGCGTGTCGCCGATTCACTGCCAGTACATGCAGAACATGGGCGTGCTGTCGTCCATGAGCATCTCGCTGATGAAGGGCGACAAACTCTGGGGCCTGATCAGCTGCGGCAACCGCGAACCGCTGCTGGTACCGAATGACCTGCGCACGGCCTGCCAGACCATCGGCCAGGTGCTGTCGTTGCAGATCAGCGCCATGGAAGCACTGGACCTGAGCCGTCAACGCGAGGAGAAAGTCGAGGCCCTGGCCCGCCTGGATAAGGCCATGAAGGCGTCGGAAGAAAACGTGTTCGACGGCCTGGCCCAGCAACCGCAATTGCTGATGGACCTGACCCTGTCCGGCGGCGTGGCGATCATCGAAGACAAGCAATTGCACCGCTACGGTAACTGCCCGGAACCGGCGCAGATCCGTGCGCTGCACAAGTGGCTGCAGGAAGGCGGCGAGCCGGTTTTTTCCAGCCACAACCTGGCCTCGGTCTACCCGCCGGCCGCCGAGTTCCAGAAAGTCGCCAGCGGCGTGTTGGCCATGAGCTTGCCCAAGCCTGTGGATAACGGCGTGCTGTGGTTCCGTCCGGAAGTCAAAGAGAACATCAACTGGAGCGGCGACCCGAAAAAGCCACTGGACCTGGAAAACTCCGACGCCGGCCTAAGCCTTCGCCCACGCACCTCGTTTGAAATCTGGAAGGTGGAAATGGCCGGCATCTCCACCAAGTGGAGCCACGGCGACCGCTTCGCCGCCAACGACCTGCGCCGCTCCGCGCTGGAAAACGACCTGGCCCGCCAGGTGCTGCGCGAGCAACAGGCCGTGCGCGCCCGCGATGAGCTGGTGGCGGTGGTGTCCCACGACCTGCGTAACCCGATGACCGTGATCTCCATGCTTTGCGGCATGATGCAAAAGGCCTTCAGTTCCGATGGCCCACACACTTCGCGGCGGATTTCTTCGGCCATCGACACCATGCAACAGGCCGCCGGGCGTATGAACGTGCTGCTGGAAGACTTGCTCGACACCTCGAAAATCGAGGCCGGACGCTATGTGGTCAAGCCCGTGGCGCTCGATGTAAGCCAGATGTTTGAAGAGGCGTACTCGCTGCTCGCACCGCTGGCGATGGAGAAAGGCATCGACCTGTCGTTCAACGCCGAGCCTGGCCTGCAGATCAATGGCGACCCCGAGCGTCTGTTCCAGGTGCTGTCGAACCTGATCGGCAACGCGATCAAGTTCACGCCGCGCCAGGGCAATATTGGCATCAGTGCGATGAGCAACGGCGAAGAGATTGTCTTCTCGGTGCGTGACTCCGGCGAGGGTATTGCGCCGGAACAACTGCCGCACGTGTTTGATCGGTATTGGACCCAGGCGGAAAACAACCCGACCGGCAGTGGGCTGGGGTTGTATATCACGCAAGGTATTGTCCAGGCCCATGGCGGCAAGATTGTTGCCGAGAGTGAGGTGGGCCGGGGTAGTGAGTTTCGCTTTACAGTGCCGAAGGTGATTGAAGACTCGCATACCTGAGGCGGTAGAGGTGGCCTGGCAGCCGGCCGCACTCCAACGGCTGCCCCGCGATCCAAATGTGGCAGCTGGCTTGCCTGCGAAGACGGCCTCACAGCCGACCACACTCTAACTGTCGCCCCGCGATCCAAATGTGGCAGCTGGCTTGCCTGCGAAAGCGGCCTGACAGCCGACCACACTCTAACTGTCGCCCCGCGATCCAAATGTGGGAGCTGGCTTGCCTGCGAAGACGGCCTGACGCCGACCACACTCTAACTGTCGCCCCGCGATCCAAATGTGGCAGCTGGCTTGCCTGCGAAGGCGGCCTGACAGCCGACCACACTCTAACTGTCGCCCCGCAATCCAAAAATGTGGGAGCTGGCTTGCCTGCGAAGACGGCCTAACAGCCGACCACTCTCTAATTGCTGCCCCGCGATCCAAATGTGGGAGCTGGCTTGCCTGCGAAGGCGGCCTGACAGCCGACCACACTCTAACTGTCGCCCCGCGATCCAAATGTGGGAGCTGGCTTGCCTGCGAAGATGGCCTAACAGCCGACCATACTCTAACTGTCACCCCGCGATCCAAAAATGTGGGAGCTGGCTTGCCTGCGAAGACGGCCTGACAGCCGACCTGGATGTTGGATCTTACGGGGTACATATCCGTTATTTAGGTAAAGGCTGCTGTTGGTTCCGCCCTTACGGCGGCTCACTTTTGAAAAGCGCAAAAGTAAGCAAAACGCTCTTGCCCCAACACTCGGCACCTCGCCTAGGCTCGGTGTGCCCGTAATCCGACAGGTATTTGGGGGGCCGCCGCCCCGCGCCATCCATGGCGCGGGGCGGCTAAACCGGCATCCCTGCCGGTTTACCCCCCAAATCCCTGTCGAATTCCGGCCAGCGTGTTTGACGGGGCGCCTGAGATCAAAAGCAGGATCAAGGTCAAGGTCAAGGTCAAGGTCAAGGTCAACGGCGGTTCGCTTTGCATCGTGGTTAGTGGTGGTTGCATTGCCCGGTAATCCTCACACCGGCAACACCACCACCGCCTCCAACCCTCCGCCCTGGCGTTCTGTCAGGGTTAGTGTTCCGCCGTGTTCCAGCACAATCGCCCGCGCGGTCGATAACCCCAGCCCGACACCGCCGGTGCTTTTATTGCGCGACCCTTCGAGGCGATAAAACGGCAGGAATACCTGTTCCCGATGTTCAGCCGCGATACCTGGGCCTCTATCCAGCACGCGAATGACCACCTCTCCCGACCGTTGCTGTAACTCGACCTCCGGCGCCACGCCGTAGTGGATGGCGTTATCCATCAGGTTGGTCATCACCCGCTTGAGGCCCAGTGGTCGGCCGAAGTACACCAGGCGCGGTGGGCCACGAAAGGTGAGGTCGATGGACTGGTCGCGGTAGTCGTCGATCAGGGTTTGCAGCAATTCCGCCAGGTCCAGTTGGGTGGCTTGCTCCAGCCGGGCGTCGTCGCGGAAGAATTCCAGGGCCGTGTTGATCATGGCCTGCATTTCGTCGACGTCGCGGAACAGTCGTTGTTGCTGGTCGGCATCTTCGATGAACTCACCGCGCAGGCGCAGGCGGGTTAGCGGTGCGCGCAGGTCGTGGGAGATGGCCGCCAGCATTTGGGTACGGTCCTGGATGAAGTGCCGCAACTGCGCCTGCATGCTGTTGAACGCAAGGATCGCCTGGCGCAGTTCGTGAGGGCCCATCGGTTCGATGGGCGGCGCGCGAAAGTCGGCACCGAAGCGCCGCGCGCCCAGGGCGAAGTGCTGCAGGGGCCGAGCCAGGCGGCGGGTCGCGACCAGGGTGACCAGCGCGGTGGAGATCAGCACCAACAGCACCACGATCAGGCTGCGCGCGCCATCATCCAGCCCCCAACTGCGCGACGACGCGCTGAACATCAGCCAGGATCGGTCAGCCAATTGCACCAGTAGCGCGTAGTGGCCGTTACCGTCTGGCCAGTCAGACGGTTCGTAGGCTTCCATCGAACGCGGCGGCCCCTGCAGCAAATGCTTGAAGACCTGCTCGCCCGAATGGAAGTCCGGGTCGTCCAGCACGGGTAAACCCAATGCCTGCCGCTGGGCCGCCCACGTCACGTTGAACCCGTCATCACCCACCGCCCGGGCCAGGCGCGACCGATGCGAGGGCTCCGAGGCCTCGACCACGCGTACCACCACGGCGATTTTTTCCAGCAAGCCGGTTTCGGTCAGTGGCGGCCGTGCCCACACGCCGGCCAACTGCACGAACAACGCGTTGAAGGCCAGCGCGGTGATCATGGCGATCAGGATGGTCAGGGCGATCCAACGGGCCACGGTGTCACGCGGGCGCAGGCTCATGAACGGGTCACGCTGGCGGTGAACTGATAACCGCCATTGCGCACCGTGCGGATCATCGCCGGGCGCTTGGTATCGAACTCCAGCTTGCGGCGCAGGCGGCTGACTTGCACGTCGATACTGCGGTCGAACGCGTCATGGCTGTGGCCCCGTGCCAGATTCAACAGTTGCTCACGGGTCAATACGCGCTGGGGGTGCTCGGCGAACACCAGCAGCAGGTCGAACTCGCCGGAAGACAGCGGGATCATCACCTGGTCGGGCGAGCGCAACTCACGGCGCGTGAGGTCCAGCTGCCAGCCCGCGAACCGGATCAACGGGCGCGCGACCTCGCCCAGCGGCGGTCGGCTTTCACCCGCCCGGCGCAGTACGGCACGCACCCGGGCCAGCAATTCGCGTGCATCGAAGGGTTTGCTCAGGTAGTCATCGGCGCCCATTTCCAGGCCCACGACGCGATCGCTGAGTTCGCCCATAGCCGTGAGCATGATCACCGGCGTGGCGTATTGCTGGCGCAGGCGCTGGCACAGCAGCAGGCCGTTATCGCCCGGCAACATCAGGTCGAGGATGATCAGGTCGGCCGGCTGGCGCTCCATCGCCGCCCACAGGTCGGCGCCACTGGCAGCCGTCTCGACCCCATAGCCGTGTTGCAGGAAAAATTTCTTCAGCAGCGCGAGGACCTCAAGGTCATCGTCCACGATCAACAGGTTGCTCACCGGCGGTCTTCACTGGGTTGGGTCGAGGTGCCATCTAAAACCATTCGGCGCGGCGCGTCATATATTTCAATCGTGCAATAAAGCGTCAATCGCGCAATAAACCAGACATCTTTGCGCAAGGCAGCAATGCCAGGATCAGCCTCCTTTTTGTGGAGACTGTGCCCATGCGCTCGCTGACGTATCCCCAGCATTTGGCCCGCCAGGCCGTGCTGTTGCTGACGGTGTCCTACCTGACGGGCTGTGCCAGCCCGGCCCCGGTAACGCCCATCACTCGCTGCGCGCCAGTGAACGACTCGGTGTACGACCCCGCCGAACCGGTCAACCGCGGCGTGTTTGCGTTTAACCGGGCGGTGGATGACTACGCCTTGGCACCGGTGGCGCGGGGTTACCGTTACCTGCCGGACTTTTTCCAACAGGGTGTGCATAACTTCGCCAGCAACTTCAGCGAGCCGAAGGTGTTTATCAACGATCTGCTGCAAGGCAACCCAAGGCGCTCGGTCAATACCCTGGGGCGTTTTGCCGTGAATACCACCGTGGGCGTGGTGGGGCTGTTCGACGTGTCGGACCGCCTGGGAATCCCACGGCACAAAGCTGACTTCGGTCAGACATTCGGCGTGTGGGGCGTGGGTAACGGGCCGATCGTGGAATTGCCATTGCTGGGCACCAGCAACAGCCGGGATGCGGCAGGTAAAGTGCTGGGCTTCCTGATTTCGCCGCTGGGGGACAGCGACACGGTGCAGACGTTGGGTACTGTCAGCCTGGTTGGCGGCACTGTCGATACGCGGGCGTCACTGTTGCCGCTGACCGACAGCCTGCAAAAACTGCCGGATTACTACAGCGCGTTACGCAACGTGGTGGCACACAATCGTGCAGCGTTTGTGCTGGAAGGCAGGGACGGGGCGGCTTCACCTGAGGCGAGCGAGTGCACAAATGGCGCGAGCGACGACTTCTGAAGCCAGCTGCGAGAGGGTTGTCATACTTTGCAGCAGGGTGTTTATAGCGGGGCCTTTTTGCGCTCTATACCGTTGGCTTTGCTTCGCCTCATTGTGCGAAGCATCCTCTAATCACTAGCAGGAAACTCCAATGGATATCTCAAACCTCCAAACGCTGAACATCTTCCATTACTCCACGCTGCCGCAGGATGCCGGAGAGTCACAGCGCACGAAGCACAACATTGAGGACATACATTCGGAACGGAACGCCGAGGACAACGACAGTGCAGCCGCCAGTAACAACCGCAGGAAGGGCAACGGCAACACAGACAGCCTGGGAAGGGGCTACTTGCCTTAACCCGAATCATACGAAGAGCTGTGCACGGCTCTTCGTATTTCCCCCTTAACAAAACACTGACATTCACTGCGTTAATCTTGCCGGTTCATCCCGCCTGGACCTTTGCCTGCATGCCGCACCTCGACACACTGCCCGCCGTACTGGCCGGCCCACTGCTGCGACGCCTCGAACCTCGGCGCCTGGTGTTGTGGCTGGTAGGCAGTCGAGCCCTGGAATTGACCCTGACGTTGCATCTGCCAACCGAAACGCTGGAGATCACCCTTGACCAATGCCAGATCGTGCCGGTGGGGCGCCACGCCTTTATCCACCTGATCGACGTCCCGCTGGGTGATGCGCTGCCCCTGGACGTGGAGATCCCCTACGACCTGGTGTTCGACAACACCGGCATCGCCGACTGGGCACCGCACCTGCTGTATGCCAACGCGCAACTTCCAAGTTTTGTTTTGCACAGCCGTATCCATCAGCTGGTACACGGCTCCTGCCGCAAACCCCATCACAGCGCCGACGAAGGCCTGCTGTGCGTTGACCGCCTGCTGGCTGAAGCCCATACCCCGGCCGACCGCCCTGCCCTGCTGATGATGAGTGGCGACCAGGTGTACGCCGACGATGTCGCTGGGCCAATGCTGCGGGCGATCCATGCGCTGATCACACGCCTGGGCCTGTTCGATGAATACCTGGAAGGCGCCGTGGTGGACGACAGCGCCAGCCTCTATGGACACCGCGCCAGCTACTACCATCGCGCCGACTTGCTGCCGGCACTGGACAGTAACGAGACCCTGCGCGAACGCTTCTTTGGCGGAGTGAAAAAACCCATTTTCACCAGCAGTACCGCGGACAATCACCTGGTGACCTTCGCCGAAGTCATCGCGATGTATTTGCTGGTGTGGTCACCCACGCCCTGGACGCTGATCACGCCTCAAGCACCGCAACTGAGTCCTGAAGAACAGCAACGTTATGGCCGCGAACAGGCACAGATCGATACATTCCGCGACGGCCTGCCTGGCGTTGCGCGGGTGTTCGCCCACCTGTCCACCTTGATGATCTTTGATGATCACGACATCACCGACGACTGGAACCTCAGCGCCCAGTGGGAGGAAACCGCCTACGGTCACCCGTTCTCCAAGCGCATCATCGGCAATGCCCTGCTGGCCTACCTGCTGTGCCAGGGCTGGGGCAACCAGCCGGATGCATTTGGCGAACTGATCAGCCAAAGCCAGGCGCTTACCCGCCAACCCCAGGCCAACCATCTGGATGCCGGAGCGCTGGATGAGTTGATCGAAACGCTGCTCAAGTTCCAACAATGGCATTACGTACTGCCCACCACCCCCGCCCTGGTGGTGCTCGACACCCGTACCCGGCGCTGGCGCAGCGAGTTCACCCTCAAGCAACCCTCCGGCCTGCTCGACTGGGAGGCCTTGAGCGAACTGCAACAGGAACTGCTCGACCACCCCTCGGCCATCATCGTCTCGCCCGCGCCGATCTTCGGCGTGAAGCTGATCGAGACGGTACAGAAGGTCTTCAGCTGGTGCGGCCACCCCTTGCTGGTGGATGCGGAAAACTGGATGGCCCATCGCGGCGCGGCCCAGGTGATCCTCAACATCTTCCGCCACTCGCGCACGCCGGGAAACTACGTGATCCTCTCAGGTGACGTGCATTACTCATTCGTCTACGAAGTGCTGATCCGCCATCGCAACGCCGGCCCCAGGATCTGGCAGATCACCAGCAGCGGCATCAAGAACGAATTCCCCCCAAGGCTGTTGGAATGGTTCGACCGCCTCAACCGCTGGCTCTACTCACCACGCTCGCCCCTCAACTGGTTCACCCGCCGGCGCACCATGCAGGTAGTGCCGCATATTCCCGAGCATGCAGAAGCCGGCGAACGACTATGGAATTCGGCGGGGATTGGCCAAGTGTTTTTTAACGAACAGGGCCAGCCTGAAGCGATTTATCAGCACAACGCGGATGGTAAGGCGCAGACGAGGATGGTGGCGCCGCAATAATAGCCTATCGCCATCCACCATAAGCCGTACATCTGCCCTATTCAAAGCCACCAAGCCCCGTTGTACAGTAGCCCCAGCCACGGAGTATCGGCGTCAACAACGACAGGCATTGAGCGCCTGTCCACGCAAGGAACGCGAAGATGAACGATACCTCCGACAACAATCCGTTGAAGCAAGATTTCTCTCACTTCAACGCCGACATGCTGCACACCGTTCTGGAGTTGGTCAGCGACGGGATTTGGGACTGGAACGCCAATACCGGGTTCGTCTATCGCAACCCGGGGTGGTACGAAATGCTCGGCTATCACCGCCATGCGCTGGAGAACAACGTGTTCACCTGGGAAAACGTGATCCACCCGGATGACTACCCTCAGGTGATGAAGCTGTTTGACGACTACATCCACCGCCGCGCCCCTCACTATCAAGCCGAGTACCGTTGCCGCAAGGAAGACGGCAGCTACCTGTGGATCGAAGACCGGGGCTACGTGATTGCGCGCAATGCAGACGGTTCAGTGGCGCGCATGGTCGGCGCGCACCGTGATATTCACCTCAGAAAATGCTCCGTCGAACAATTGGAACGACGCAATCAATCCCTTGAGGCCCTGGTGGCTGAACGCACGCGGGAGCTGTCGCGGGTCAATCGACAGTTACAACTTCAGTTGGATGAAAACCGCTCCTTGGCCGAGCGGGATGCCCTGACCCTGGTCGCCAACCGTTATCGCCTGGAGAAAGTGCTGCTGGAAGAGTGTAACCGTGCCCAACGCTTTCGCCTGCCGCTGACGTTGATTGCGATGGACATCGATGACTTCAAGCCGATCAATGACCGCTACGGTCATGGCGTGGGCGACCGCACGCTGGTGCAGGTGGTGGAATGCCTGGAAAGCTGTATTCGCCCCCATGACGTACTGGCCCGGTGGGGTGGCGATGAGTTTGTACTGGTGCTGCCCAAAACCTCGCTGGAGATAGCCATGGCGCTGGCAGAACGCATTTGCCAGGTGATGAGAAGGCAGCCGCACAACGGCAACCTCAAGATCACCCTCAGCCTTGGCGTGGCCGAGCGTCAAAGGGATGAACCCCCCACAGCCCTGATGGCGCGTGCCGACCAGGCGTTGTATCGCGCCAAGGCTGCGGGCAAGGATGGGGTGTCGCAATAACACCCCTGCGGGTTATCGAACCGGCGGCGCGTACTGGATACCGCCGTTGTTCCACAGTGCATTGAGCCCGCGCTTGATCTTCAGCACGCTGCCCTGGCCGATGTTGCGCTCGAACACTTCGCCGTAGTTGCCCACCTGCTTGACGATCTGCACCACCCAATCCTTGCGCAGTTTGAGGTCCTTGCCGTATTCGCCATCAGCCCCCAGCAACCGTGCAACGTCCGGGTTCTTGGTGGTCTTGGCCTGCTCTTCGACGTTCTGCGAGGTGATGCCCATTTCCTCGGCATTGAGCATGGCGAACAGGGTCCACTTGACGATGCTGAACCACTCGTCATCGCCCTTGCGCACCAACGGCCCCAGTGGCTCCTTGGAGATCACTTCCGGCAGCACCACGAACTCGTCCGGGTGGGCCATCTTGATGCGCTGGGCATACAGGCCCGACTGGTCAGTGGTCAGCACGTCGCAACGCCCGGCTTCCAGGCCCTTTGCGCTTTCGTCGGCGGTGTCGAAGGTAATCGGCGTGTACTTCATGCCGTTGGTGCGAAAGTAATCGGAGACATTCAACTCAGTCGTAGTACCGGCCTGAATGCACACCGTGGCCCCGTCCAGTTGCTTGGCACCGGTGACACCCAACTTGTTATTCACCAGAAAGCCGATGCCGTCGTAGTAGGTCACACCGGTGAACACCAGGCCCATGCCCGAATCACGGGAACTGGTCCACGTGGTGTTGCGAGAGATCACGTCGATCTCGCCGGACTGCAGCGCGGTGAAGCGTTCCTTGGCGGTCAATTGGGTGAACTTCACTTTTGACGCATCACCAAACACCGCCGCCGCCACCGCGTGGCACACGTCCACATCGATGCCGGTCATCTTCCCTTTACTGTCCGGCACGCCAAAGCCCGGCAGTCCATCGCTGACGCCGCATTGGATGAAGCCTTTTTTCTGGATCGCGTCCAGGGTCACACCCGCGTAGGCGGAGCTCGCCAGGCCAAGCGCGGCGGTGGCGCCCATCGCGGCCAAAGTCATTTTGAATGGGTTCATGCATGGCTCTCCCTGTCATTCCTTATTATTCGGCGCCGCACAGCCCGCGCCGGTTTATAGTGCTGCCGGGCAGTATCAACGGCTTTACACCACTGCCACAAACGACCTTTAGGCAAAGGCTCCTTCCGATTTGGAATGAACTGCATGATTTCAAAACGCTTGACCCCTTCGATGACGGCCTTGCAGTGCTTCGAAGCCGCCGCCCGTCATTTGAGCTTCACTCGCGCCGCCGAAGAGCTGCACCTGACCCAGAGTGCAGTCAGCAAGCAGGTGGCGCAGTTGGAAGAGATGCTCTGCCACAACCTGTTCGAACGGGTGCGCCAGCGCTTGTACCTCTCGCCGGCGGGCTCGCTGTACCTGGCCGAGGTGCACAAGATCCTCACCCAAGTGGACATCTCCAGCCGCTATATCCTCACCTATGGCGGCGAAACCGAAGTGCTGCGCATCGCCACCCAACCGACCTTCGGCGACCGTTGGCTGGTGCCCAAGCTCAAGGATTTCGCGGCGAAACACCCGAACATCCACTTGGATGTGCGCAACGAACTGGAGCCCTTCGATGTGCTGCAGGCCAAGGCCGATATCGCGTTTTTCTTCGGCCAGGGCTCATGGCCGGGGGCGACGTGCATCGAACTGTTCCGTGAGGCGGTGGTGCCGGTGTGTGCACCGTGGTTTGTGGCCGAGGGCAGCGATGCTTCCTCACGCCACACCTTGCTGCAATGCACCTCGCGCCCGGAAGCCTGGCACGAATGGTTCCTGGAACAGGGGCTGCACTCGCAGAACAGCTACCACGGACCGCGCTTCGACACGTTCTACATGTGCATTCGCGCGGCGCAATCGGGCTATGGCGTGGCGTTGGTGCCGCAGTACCTGGTGGCCGAAGAACTGGCACAGGGCAGCCTGATGATTCCATGGGACTACGCGATGCCCAGCAGCGGCGCGCACTTTATCGCTCACGCCGAACATGCCGGCGAGATTCCCAAGGTGAAGGCGTTCCTGAACTGGATGGTGGAGTACATCCGCGTACATCCCGACTTTTAATAATGACCCGGCGACTTTATTTCGTTTGCGGCAAGGGCGGGCGCCCGGCTTAGATAAAAACAAGCCCGTCACTGCCGAGTCCCCGATTCATGAGCCGCGAAACCATCAGCCAGTCGATTTCCATCGTTCACCCTATCAGCCTCAGCCACGGTAAAAACGCCGAGGTGTGGGACACCTCGGGCAAACGCTATATCGATTTTGTCGGCGGTATTGGCGTGCTCAACCTCGGCCACTGCCACCCCGGCGTGGTCGAAGCGATTCGGGAGCAGGCCACCCGGCTGACCCACTACGCGTTCAATGCCGCCCCGCATGCGCCCTACATTGAGCTGATGGACCGCCTGACCGCATTCATCCCGGTGGACTACCCCGTCAGTGGAATGCTCACCAACAGCGGCGCGGAAGCGGCGGAAAACGCGCTGAAGATTGTGCGTGGTGCCACCGGACGCACCGCAGTGATCGCCTTTGACGGCGCCTTCCACGGCCGCACCTTGGCCACGCTCAATCTCAACGGCAAGGTGGCGCCCTACAAACAAAAAGTCGGTGTACTGCCGGGCCCTGTGTATCACCTGCCCTACCCCAGCGCCGATAACGGCGTGACCTGCGCCGAAGCACTGAAGGCCATGGACCGCCTGTTCAGCGTTGAAATCGACGTCAACGATGTGGCCTGTTTCATCATCGAGCCGGTACAGGGCGAAGGGGGGTTCCTGGCGCTGGACATCGAATTCGCCCAGGCGCTGCGGCGCTTTTGCGACGAGAAAAACATTTTGATGATTGTCGATGAAATCCAATCGGGCTTTGGCCGCACCGGCGAGCGTTTTGCGTTCTCGCGCCTGGGGATCGAGCCGGACTTGATCCTGCTGGGTAAAAGCATCGCCGGCGGTGTGCCGTTGGGCGCCGTCGTAGGGCGCAAGGCGTTGATGGACAATCTGCCCAAAGGTGGCCTGGGCGGCACCTATTCCGGCAACCCCATTGCGTGCGCGGCAGCGTTGGCGACCCTCGATGCCATGACCGATGAACACCTGAAAACCTGGGGCTTACAGCAGGAAGAAGCCATCGTCAGCCGTTATCAGACCTGGTGTGCGCAAGGCCTGACTCCTTACCTGGGCCGTCTGACCGGCGTGGGCGCCATGCGCGGCATCGAACTGGCCAACGCCGACGGCACACCCGCGTCGAAACAGCTGACCCAGTTGCTCGGCCTGGCGCGGGACGCCGGTGTGTTGCTGATGCCCAGCGGCAAGGCGCGGCACATCATCCGCCTGCTGGCACCGCTGACCATCGAGCCTGCGGTGCTGGAGGAAGGCCTGGATATCCTCGAGGCCTGCCTCAAACAGTTGGACTAGTAACGCGCATCGGCAGGTTTGCCGCCGTTCGGCCAATCCTTGACCTTGTCCGGGAAGTCCGGGCGCGGTTGCCCCGAGAAATACGCGGCCACGTCCACGGCTTCCTGGTCCGACAGACCGCCCTGCCCCAGCGGGAATTTCTCATGGAAGCCAATCGGCATGTTGCGTTTGACGAACGCCGCCGCCGTGTAGGTGCGGGCCATGCCGGCGCCGATATTGAAGGATTGCTCACCCCACAACGGTGGGTAGATAAGCTCGCCATCCGCCCGCGCCAAGCCTTGGCCATTGTCGCCGTGGCACACCGCGCACTGCTTGGCGTAGACCTGCTTGCCATTGGCCAGGTCCGGCTTGATCGCCGGGTCGACCTTGCCCACGCCGCGCCCGGCGACTTTGTCTTCGGGGCGGGTGTTGTTTTTCATCCAATCGAAATAGGCGACCATCGCTTGCATGTCTGCCGATTGTGGCGGCAGTGGCTTGCCATTCATCGAGCGGCGGAAGCAGCCGTTAATTCGTTCTTCCAGGGTCACCACCTTGCCTGCGCGCGGCGCATAGCTGGGGAAAAACGCCGAGACGCCTACAAACGGAGACCCATCCGCTACCGTGCCAGCGTTGAGATGGCAACTGGTGCAATTGAGTGAATTGCCGACATTTTTGGGCAGCAGCTCTTTGGTTTGCAGATGCAGGCGCATGCCGCGAATCACCTGGTCGGCGTTGGGCGCCGCAAGCAACTCGGCCAGGCGCGGGGTTTCGAAGGCCGATGAATCGGTGGTGGCCGGGTTGAGTTGGTCACGCAGTTTCTTCACCTGGCCGGCGCTGATCGGCGTGCCTTCGTTACCCCAACGGGTACGTACGAAACTGAGGATCTCGGCGATTTCCAGATCGTTCAAACGGGCGAAACCCGGCATGGTGTAGATCCGTGGGTGCGTTGCCGTTTGTGCGGTCTCCCAGCCGGTGAGGGTGATGTGCAGCAGTGAAGTCGGGTTGCTGGACGCAATGCTCGGATTGCCGGCCAAAGGTGGGAACAGGCCTTTCACGCCCGCACCATCGCTGCGATGACAATTGCTGCAGAACTGCATGTAACCCAGTCCGCCGCGACTGGTGAACAAATCTGCAGGTGGCACGGCTGGCGCCTGGGCCACGGACGGCATGGGCAAGTCGTCTTTACCGGGCGCTAGGGATTTCAAGTAACTGGCGATAGCCGTCAGGTCATAGTCGCTGAAGTGCTGGGTGCTGTGGTGAATCACATCGGCCATATTGCCGGCGACCGTGGCAAAGCGGTTTTGCCCGGTCTTGAGCAGTTGCACGGTGTCTTCCACCGTCCACAGGTTACGCAGGCTCAGGGCGCGCCAGTGCTCGACGGTTTCGCCGGCCAGGTAGTGCTGGCCGCTGACACCCTCGTCGCTCATGACTTTTTCCTGGAACGCAATGCCCCGTGGCGTGTGACAGGAGCCGCAGTGGCCCAGGCCCTGGACCAGGTAGGCGCCTCGGTTGAGTTGTTCATCGCGTGCGGGATCCGGCTTGAAGGGTTGTTTGTCGAGGAAGACAAAATTCCACAACGCCAGTCCCCAGCGCTGGCTGAACGGGAAGCCCATGTCCGCCTCGAGATTGGCCTGCTGCACCGGCTCGACGCCTTGCATCAGATAGGCGTACAGCGCGCGCATGTCGGTTTCATTCATCTTGGCGTAAGACGGGTACGGCATCGCCGGGTACAGGTTCATGCCCGTCGGCGTCACGCCTTCGCGCATGACGCGGTCGAACTCTTCGAAGGTGTAGGCGCCAATCCCTGTCTCTCGGTCCGGCGTGATATTGCTCGAATAGATCGTGCCCATCGGCGTGCTCAGCTCCAGGCCGCCGGCCATCACCTTGCCTTGCTTGGCCGTGTGGCAGGCTACGCAGTCGCCCAGTTGCGCGACGTATTTGCCCTGCTCGATCAGCGAAGCGTCGGGAACGTTGGCGTGCAGGGGAAGAGACAGGCAAAGCGTCGCCCCCAGCAAGGCCAGGCGAGAAAGGGAAAGCGCCATCGCATTAGTCCTTTAATAACCTGGCGTGGGGCGGTCCCCTCGGCGCAGGTCAGTGGTCGTTTTTATGGGTTCATCAGGCCTCTGTGTTGTAACGGTTTTGTGGGCGGGGAGTGTTGATGTGAGTCAGGGGCAGATCGCTGGACAAAGGCGTCAGTACTCAACGACTATCCACCACCTCCCCTCTGCACGGACGCACACCATGCTCGACATCCTCCAAGGCACGCCCATTTGGGTCTACGCCATTTACCTGTGGATTTGCTACTACGGCATCAAGGCCTGCCTGGGTGGACGCGAAAATCGCCGCTCGCTGGTGATCCTGCCGGTGGTGCTGGTGGTGTGGTCGTTGATGTCCTTGGCGCCTTCAATCTTGTCGAGCGGCGCCTGGGTCGCAGGCGCAGTGCTGGGCAGCCTGGTGGGGATGGTGCTGTTCAACGTTGAAGGGGCGCGGCTGGATGCCAATGGCGAGACCCTGGTATTGCCGGGCACCTGGAAAACCCTGCTGATCTCGCAACTGTTCTTTGCGGTGAAGTACTACTTCGGTTACCAGCAAGCCGTGCATCCGCTGCTGCTGAGCACGCCGACGATGTTGATGGCAGTTGGCGGCGTATCGGGGTTTACCGTAGGTCTGTTTTGCGGACGAGCCGTGCGGCTGCAGCGGGCGCTGACGGCGTTGCGTCGGGATAAGGGCATTGTGCTGCCTTGACCTGACCTCCCTCCCCCCTGAAAATGCCCGACGTTTTTTTGTCCTCGTTTACTGAAGTAGTGAAATTTCAATGTCCGATTCTTACACCGAAAAATCCGCCCCCGAAGAATCCGTAGCCGCGTTGCAATCCAAAGCCGAATACGAAAACGCCATCAATCTTTCACAGCATCTGCCAGCGGCCAAGATCATCAGCGAGATGGTGCTGGACGCGTTCCACACCTCCAAGGAAAGCGACCAGATCCGCGAACTGCGCGTGGCCATCCGCCAGGCCCACGATGCCTTCGACGACGACAAGGCCTACGACTTGATGGGCCAGCTCAAGCAACTCAAGGACGCCGAGGCCGCCGACAACGCCGCCCTGGAGAACCTGAGCAGTCAGTTTTCCATCAGCCGCATCCTCTCCAGCTTCAAGGACGACCCCGAATTCCAGGAGTTGGTCTACGGCCTGGCATTGAAAGTGCTGAACCAGAGCCACCAGGCCATCAGCAACCCAAGCGCTGGCAAGAGCAAGGCGTCACGGCCCAAGAAAGAAGCCGAGGTGTTTGTGATCAGCAAGGATGGCATCAGCGTCACCCTGCCGCTGCGCACGCCGCGCTCCAAGCTGAACGTTGACCGTGAGGCGTTCGAGTTCCTGGGGTTCAGCTTTGTGGGTGAAGGGGATGAAGCGGAGCTTGCGGTTGAGAGCTTTGTGGATAACGCCGGCGCCGAGCAGCCGCTGAGCCGCAAGAGCGTGATCACTGCGCTGCAGCAGCAGACCGCATTTGATGGGTACAGCATCGCACAGCAGTAACCCAAGGCAAGCTGCACCGCAGAATCAAATGTGGGAGCTGGCTTACGTGCGATAGCATCACCTCGGTCTCATTGATATACCGAGGCGTCTGCATCGCAGGCAAGCCAGCTCCCACATTTGTTTTGCATCGGTTTAACCCGCGCGTTCGACTTGTGCCGCAAACACCTCCCGAAACCGCGCCATCTCCCGCTTGTTCCCCACCGTCACCCGTACCCACTGCGGCCAGTTTTTAAACACACGGCCGATCATCACGCCTTGGGCTGCCAGTTTCTCGATCACCTGCTCCGCCGGTTGCTTCACGTCGATCATGAAACAGTTGGCCTGTGACGCCGTGCAGGTGAACCCACGCCCTTTCAGCCAGGCCACGGTCTCATCGCGCAGTTGCTGATTGAGCGCCTTTCGTTGCGGCAGCAGTTTGACGTCCTCAAGGCTGGCAAGGCCGCCGAGCAAGGTAGAGCCTGCCGGCACGTTGTCGCCGCCAAACACGGCCAGTTGCTCCAGCAACGCCGGGTGGCCGATCGCCAGGCCCAGTCGAGCGCCGGCCAGGCCGTAGATTTTCGAGAAGGTGCGCAACACCAGCAGGTCGTCGTGATCCTTGACCCAACTGACGACGCTGGGCACGTCGGCGAAGTCGATGTAAGCCTCGTCCACCACCAGCACACTGCCCTTGGGTTTGTTCGCCAGGGCGTGGCGGATGGCCTCAATCGGGGTGACGGTGCCAGTGGGGTTGTTGGGGTTGCACAGGTAGAACATGCCGGCCTGGGGATCGGCAGCGAGCATGGCCGGGATATCGTGGGCGTGGTCGGCGCCGAGGCTGACTTCCTTTACCGGCGCCTTGTTCGATTCGGCGGCCTGGCGCGGCACTTCGTAGGACGGCGTGGGCATTACCAGGCCACGGGTCTCGCTGGTAAACGCCAGTACTGCGTAGCGCAGGGCGGCCATGGAGCCTGCGAACACAGCCACCTGTTCCTCGGCAATGCCTTGCTGCTGGGCAAATAACCCGGCCAGCGCGTACATATGTTTGTAAGGGTAACGCCCGGACGTGGCGATTCCCTGCTGCATTGCCTCACGGGCGGCCCGTGAGGGCCCGTAGGGGCTTTCGTTGTAGTTGAGCAGCACCTTGTCAGGTTGGGTCGGCGGCGGGCTGGCAACGGCCCAATCGAGGCGCCCCAGCAATGGCAGGGCTGCGCCAAGGGCGAGAAGGGACCGGCGACTGACGCTGACCATAGAGCTACTCCTTGTAGACGGGTAATGGATTCGCACAACGCGTACAGAGGGGTATGACGAGAAAAACACCCGCAGATTTAAAACCACGCCCAAGAAAAAGCCCCGCGCGTCTCTCGACGGCGGGGCTTTTTCACTGCGGGACCACTCAGTGAGCGTAGGTCAGCAACAGCTCTTTCGGCACTTGGAAATCCAGGGACATCATCACGCTGAGCGCGGTGATGGTGAAAATCGAGAACACGAACAGCTTGCGCGCCCAGACGGTGTCGTCCACCGCCTTGTAGCCGGTCCAGGCCATGTACAACCAGTACATGCCCATGGCAGCGGCGACGGCGAGGTAGCTCATGCCGGCGTAGCCACTGAAGGTCAACATCAAGGTCGCCACGAGGAAGGCCAGGATGTACAGCAGGATGTGTTTCTTGGCGACCTGGATGCCACGCTTGACCGGCAGAACCGGAATCGAAGCAGCCAGGTAGTCATTGAAGCGGAAAATCGCGATGGCGTACGAGTGCGGCATCTGCCACAGGCTGAACATCACCAGTAGCGTCAGCGCGGCCATGTCGAAGCTATTGGTCACAGCCACATAACCAATCACCGGCGGCATCGCCCCCGACAGACTGCCCACCAGCGTGCCGTGCACCGACTTGCGCTTGAGGTACAGGCTGTAGAGGCCGACGTAGATGACAAAGCCGATCACGGCAAACAGCGCCGCCAGCGGGTTGGCCACCTTGTACAACAACGCCACTCCGGCAACACCCAGGACGGTCGCATAGATCAGTGCCAGTTTCAGGGAAATGAGGCCCTGGACCAGCACACGATTCTTGGTGCGCTCCATCTTGATATCGATGTCACGGTCGATGCAGTTGTTGAACACACATCCGGAAGCTACCACCAGGGAAGTGCCGATCATCGCAGCCAGGAAGATGGCCAGATCGACATGTCCCTTGGAGGCCAGGAAGAAACCGCCCGCCACAGAAAGCACGTTACCGAAAATGATCCCCGGTTTGGTGATTTGGATAAAGTGCTTAAGCGACATCGGGTCTTACCTCACTTCGCCATCATGAACGTATGGATGCTGAACATGATCCATATCGACAGGCCAACCAGCAGTACGATTACGATCCCAGCGAACACGAATGCAACCACGTTGTCGCGCTGTTCCTTGGAACGATCCAGGTGCAGGAAGTACACCAGGTGAACCAGAACCTGAATCACCGCGAATGCCAGCACGATCATCAAGGTGATCGACTTAGGCAGGGTCGGGTACATCACCAGACCGAACGGGATGAGCGTCAGGATTACCGACAGGATGAAGCCGATGGCGTACGACTTAACGCTGCCGTGGCTTGCATCATGGCTGTCATGGTCATGGGAGTGTGCATTAGCCATTACAGAGTCCCCATCAGGTAAACAACGGTGAAGACGCAGATCCAGACCACGTCCAGGAAGTGCCAGAACAGGCTCAGGCAGCTCAGGCGAGTCTTGTTGGTGTTGGTCAGGCCGTGTTTATTGACCTGATACATCATCACCGCCATCCACAGCAGGCCAGCCGTTACGTGCAGACCGTGGGTACCTACCAACGTAAAGAACGCAGACAGGAAGCCGGAACGGTGCGGGCCGTAGCCTTCGGAGATCAGCAGGTGGAACTCATTGATCTCCATGCCGATGAAGCCCAGGCCGAACAGGAAGGTCAGTGCCAACCAGCTCAGTACGCCTTTCTTGTTGCCCTTGTAGAAGGCCAACATGGCGAAGCCGTAGGTGATCGAACTGAACAACAGCAAGGCGGTTTCGCCGAGCACGTAAGGCAGTTCGAAGATGTCGTGGCCCGATGGGCCACCCGCTACGTTGTTTACCAGCACCGCGTACACCGCGAAGATCGACGCAAACAAGATGCAGTCGGTCATCAGGTAGAGCCAGAAACCGAAAACGGTCATCGGCCCCGAGTCGTGGTGATGGTCATCGTGCCCATGGTCATCGACATGGGCGTGTCCAGCATTGGTCACTAAGTTCGACATGGTTTAAGCCTGTTCCAACGAGGTTTCTACACGGTTGGCCGGGATTTTCTTCTCGGCGACCAGGCGAGCGTGTTGCTCGGCTTCGATGCGTTCGATCGTCTCGACCGGCACCATGTAGCCTTGATCATCACGTGCAGCGTGGACAATGAAGTAGCCGATGGTGCCCACCAGGCTCGCGATTGCCAGCCACCAGATGTGCCAGATCATCGCGAAACCGAACACGGTCAACAGCGCGCCCATCACCACGCCAGTGGCGGTGTTGTTCGGCATGTGGATCGGCTCGTAGTGCTTAGGACGCTGGTACGCAGTACCGTCTTCCTTGGCTTCGGTGAACGCATCAATGGTGTTCGCAGTAGGGATCACGGCGAAGTTGTAGAACGGCGGTGGCGACGAAGTCGACCATTCCAGGGTGTGGCCATTCCATGGGTCACCGGATTCGCAAGCGTTCTGCTTACGGTCACGGACACTCACGTACAGCTGGATCAGCTGGCAGGCGATACCCACAGCGATCATCACCGCACCGAACATGGCGACGTACAGGTACGGCACCCACTCAGGGTTGGTAGTAGCGTTCAGACGACGGGTCATGCCCATGAAGCCCAACGCGTAGAGCGGCATGAACGCGACGAAGAAGCCCGAGATCCAGAACCAGAATGCAGCCTTGCCCCAACCTTCGTGCAGCTTGAAGCCGAACGCTTTCGGGAAGTAGAAGCTGAAACCAGCGATGTAACCGAATACAGCACCACCGATGATCACGTTGTGGAAGTGAGCGATCACGAACAGGCTGTTGTGCAGTACGAAGTCAGCACCCGGGATGGCCAGCAGTACGCCGGTCATGCCGCCGATGGCGAAGGTCACCATGAAGCCCAGGGTCCACAGGACCTGGCTGGTCATGCGCAGACGACCGTGGTAGATGGTGAACAGCCAGTTGAATAGCTTCACCCCCGTCGGGATGGAAATCAGCATCGTCGCCAGGCCGAAGAAGGCGTTGACGCTGGCACCCGAACCCATGGTGAAGAAGTGGTGCAGCCACACCATGAAGCCCAGTACCGAGATTGCGCCCGATGCGTAAACCATCGAGTGGTGACCGAACAGGCGCTTGCCGGTAAAGGTCGAGATTACTTCGGAGAAGATACCGAACGCTGGCAGGATCAGGATGTACACCTCAGGGTGACCCCATGCCCAGAACAGGTTCACGTACATCATTGGATTGCCACCAAGCTCGTTGGTGAAAATGTGGAAATCCAGGTAACGGTCAAGCGACAGCAGCGCCATGGTAGCGGCCAGGATCGGGAACGAAGCCACGATCAGGACGTTGGCCCAGGTGCAGGTCCAGGTGAAGATCGGCATGTCCATCAGTTTCATGCCAGGGGCGCGCATTTTCAGGACGGTGGCCAGGAAGTTGACCCCCGTCAATGTCGTCCCGAGTCCTGATAACTGTAGCGCCCAGATGTAGTAGTCCACACCCACGCCAGGGCTGTATTGCAGGCCCGACAATGGCGGATACGCAACCCAACCGGTCTTGGCGAATTCGCCGACGCCCAGGGACACGTTGATCAGCACCACGCCGGAAACCAGCAGCCAGAAGCTCAGGGAGTTTAGGAACGGGTAGGCAACGTCACGGGCACCAATCTGCAGCGGCAAGGCAAGGTTCATCAGGCCGGTGAAGAATGGCATCGCCATGAAGATGATCATGATCACACCGTGAGCGGTGAAGATCTGGTCATAGTGTTCAGGTGGCAGGTAGCCAGGCGAACCCTCGGTGGCCATGGCCAACTGGGTACGCATCATGATGGCGTCGGCAAAACCACGCAGCAGCATGACCATGGCAACGATGACGTACATGACGCCGATTTTCTTGTGGTCGACCGAAGTCAGCCACTCGGTCCACAGGTAGGTCCACTTCTTGAAATAAGTGATTGCTGCAAACAGTGCCAGACCACCCAGCGCGATCATGGCGATGGTCACCATCACGATCGGCTCGTGGAACGGGACCGCATCCCAACTTAATTTACCAAACATCGTTTACTCCTCTGCCCCAGCAGTTGAATGCGAGCCCGTGTCAGAACCTTCAACCGCGGCCACTTCTTTCTTCTCGTGCTTGACCGGCTTGCCTGGCTTCATACCTTCGTACTTGTCGACGATTTTCTGAAACAGGTTCGGCTCATACGTGGAGTACAGAGCGACTGGGTTGTTTTGGCTTGGTTTGGTCAGGGCGTCGTATTCAGCTTGATCAAGCTGTTTAGGTGCGGCCTTGACTTCGGCTACCCAGGCGTTGAAACCTTCCTGGCTCGTCGAGATCGCTTTGAATTTCATGCCGGTGAAGCCAGCGCCGCTGTAGTTCGCGGAGATGCCTTCCATTTCAGCTTTTTCGTTGGCGATCAGGTGCAGGCGGGTCTGCATGCCTGCCATCGCGTAGATCTGGCCGCCCAGGGCTGGGATGAAGAACGAGTTCATCACGGCGTCGGAGGTGATCCGGAAGTTAAGCGGGGTGTTCTCTGGGAACTGGATTTCGTTGACGGTGGCGATACCCAGGTCCGGGTAGATGAACAGCCACTTCCAGTCCAGCGCGACCACTTCGATGTTGATCGGCTTGACGTCGGATTCCAGCGGACGGTACGGGTCCAGCTCGTGGGTCGACTTATAGGTGATGTAACCCAGGGCGATGATGATGAGGATCGGGACCAGCCACACCGCGATTTCGATCTTGGTGGAGTGCGACCACTTCGGCGCGTAGGTCGCGCTGGTGTTCGACGCGCGGTATTTCCAGGCGAAGGCGAAGGTCATGATGATCACAGGGACCACGACCAGCAGCATCAGCAGGGTGGCGGTGATGATCAGGTTTCGTTGATCCAGACCGATCTGTCCTTTCGGGTCCATCAAGGTCCACTTGCAGCCTCCCAGCATTAACATCATGCCAAGCAGCGGCAAAAAGCCTAGTAATCGGGGGTACCTGTTTTTACTCATCTCACGACCTCTAAAGCAGCTTGCGCAATGCAGTTGGGTTTTGATCGCCAACACTTCACCCTGCCAAGGGTTGGCATTTCTCTTCGATTGAATAAGAGCCTGCCCATCACGCCAAAAGGGGGCGTTTCACGGACCTGCGGTGAGTTCTTATTCGATTTCGTGGTTAAAGGCCTTGTTACAGACCAATTCCATTTGGTGCGGATAGTTGAAAGGCTGCCGGAACCTTGGGGTCGCACAGAGCCATCCATCTGCCCCTCGACCGCTCCAGTGCTCAAATATTGAACAGCACAGGACATTCAGTGCGGGCGATTGTAGTTAGCTAGCGATGTATAAACCATGTCTTATAAAGAAATAATTTTTATCGATTACAGCAATAATCCTTCACCATTATTGCAACGGTTCGCGATCTTATCGCGTTCGATTCTCAACAAAAACCACAAAAATTGCCGTGTTATAGGGCAATCCACCGCAGTCCTTACAGCCTGTAAGGGCATGCCAAACCGATGCAACCCCCCATAAAACAAGGCATTCGGACATCACAGATTCGCTGGCGCGGCGCGAGGTTCACAGACTCGCCAGAACGACGAACTGACAGCACATCTTGGTCATCCGATGCAAATTTAAGCGGCCGTTCGGCGGGTCAGAATCGTCCTGCGACGGCTTCCGTGTGACAACATGTCGCACGCTGCGCACACCCAAAATTGCCCCGCGTCACGTTCCGTTCACAAATCCCTACAAGCAAAAACGCCCCGGCCTTCATTCAGGAAGGACCGGGGCGTTTGCGCGATCGGCTCAGCCTTGGCGCTGGCGATTGCGGTAAATGCCCAGCGGCACCAGGATCACCGTCAGCACGAAGGCAACCAGCGCCCACTGTGCCAGGGACAGGCCGAGTACGGGCGGGTACGGGGTGCTGCAGAAGCCATCAACCTGGAAGCCCAGGGGAAACACCTTGGCCAGCGGCAGGTCATCGACGATCGGTTGCAGCACATCGATGCCGCAGCTGACTTGGGGGAAGAACTGGGTGTACACATGATGGCCGGCGGCAGCCACCCCGCCGAGGGCGCTGAGGATCACCAGGCCTTCAAACAGCGTGATCGCGCCCTTGGTGCGCATGGCCGCGCCGATGAACGCGAAGATCGCGATCAGCAACAAGGCGTAGCGTTGCAGGATGCACAGCGGGCATGGCGCCTCGCCCAGCACCACCTGCATGTACAGCGCACCGCCAATCAGCGCCAGGCAGATGATGCCCAGCAACACCAGAAAGCGCCGCTCCCGGCCTAAACGCAATTCGTCACTCATCTCCGTTTCCCTTTGTTTGGTTGTGCCAATGGCCGCAAGTTTACACACAGGGGATGGTTTAAACAGAGGGGGGTTAACGGGGGATTAATCGTGGGAAATGTTGTGGCTGTATGGACGCTATCGCGGGCAAGCCCGGCTCCCACAGGGGATCACACTTCCCTGTGGGAGCCGGGCTTGCCCGCGATGATGCCAACTCGGTTTAACGCCGAATTTTATTCCAGCGCCGCAGCCGGGCCAAAGAACTCGTAGCGGCTTTGTTTCTCGGGTACACCCAGGGCCTTGAGGTGGCGTTTGATCGCAGCCATGAAGCCTTTAGGGCCGAGGAAGTAGGCATCGATGTCACGCTGCTCAGGCAACCAGGCGGCCAGTTGGTCCTGGCTCAGCAGGCCGACCTTGTCCGCTGCTGGGCTTACGCCGTCGTCTTCGGCATAGCAGTAGTAGCGCTTGAGCTGCGGATGCTTGGCCGCCAGGGTGTCTACCCAGTCGCGGAACGCATGCACCCCGCCGTTGCGTGCGCAGTGGATGAAGTGCACGGGGCGCTCGGTGGCCAGCGCGGCTTCGAGCATTGGCAAAGTCGGCGTGATGCCTACGCCGCCACTGATCAGCACCAACGGTTTATCGCTGGCCGACAGGGTGAATTCGCCCGACGGCGGGAACAGGTCGATGGTCGCGCCGACATGCACTTGGTCGTGCAGGTAGTTGGACACCCGCCCACCGGCCTCGCGCTTGACGCTGATGCGGTACAGGCCCGAATCGGTCAGGGCCGACAGGGAATAGTTGCGGCGCACTTCCTCGCCCTCCAGCACCAGTTTCATGCCGATGTATTGGCCTGGCGCGGCATTGAGGATCGGGCCGTTGTCCACCGGGGCGAAGTAGAACGAGATGATCTCGTCGCTCTCCTCCACGCGCTTGACCAGCAGGAACGGCCGCGCACCGCGCCAGCCACCGGGCGCCTGGGCTTTCTCTTCATAGATCGCCGCCTCGGCGCCGATCAGGATGTCTGCCAGCTGGCCGTACGCCGCGCCCCAGGCGCTCATCACTTCCGGGGTGGCGATCTCGCTGCCCAGCACTTCGGAAATCGCCCGCAGCAGGCAGGCACCCACGATCGGGTAATGCTCCGGCAGGATCTGCAGGGCCACGTGTTTGTTGATGATCTTGGACACCAGGTCGCCCAGCTGGTCCAACTGGTCGATATGCCGCGCGTACATCAGCACACCATTGGCCAGCGCACGGGGCTGGTCGCCGCTGGCCTGGTGGGCCTGGTTGAACAGCGGGCGAACCTGCGGGTATTCCGAGAGCATCATGCGATAGAAATGGGTGATCAGCGCTTCACCGCCGCTTTCCAGCAGGGGCACGGTGGATTTGACGATGGCACGGTCTTGGGCACTAAGCATGGGGAGCCTCCTGGGCTTCTTCACTGATTGCCCTTGAATACTCAGTATTCGTGCCAACTAACAAATCGTTTATTTTCAATGATTTAAATTAAATGTAGTCAGTATGACTTCCTGCACCTTATAGTCACAAAGACTACAAGGAGTCATTATGACTGCACAATCACTGCTCACTACCCTGCTGCCCCTGGTCGCCGACCTGTCCCGCGAGCTGCCCGAAGGCGAGCGGTACCGCCGCCTGCTGCAAGCCATGCGCGCCCTGCTGCCCTGCGATGCCGCCGCGCTGCTGCGCCTGGACGGTGAGTGGCTGGTGCCGCTCGCGGTGGACGGTTTGAGCGCAGACACCTTGGGCCGGCGCTTCAAGGTCAGCGAACACCCGCGGTTCGGCGTGCTGCTGAGCAGCCCCGGCCCCACGCGCTTTGACAGCGACAGCGAATTGCCCGACCCCTACGACGGTCTGGTGGATGGCCTGCATGGGCAGTTGGAAGTACACGACTGCATGGGCTGCCCGTTGTTCGTCGACGACCAGCCCTGGGGCCTGCTGACCCTGGATGCCCTCGACACCGAGCGCTTCGAACGCGTGGAACTGGACGCCCTGCAAGCCTTCGCCAGCCTCGCCGCCGCCACCGTCAACGTCGCCGAACGCATCGAGCGCCTGGCCCTGCGCGCCGAAGACGAACACCAGCGCGCCGAGATCTACCGCCAGGCCAGCGGCCAGCAGCACAAAGAAATGATCGGCCAGAGCAAAAGCCACAAGCGCCTGGTGGAAGAGATCAAGCTGGTCGGCGGCAGCGACCTCACCGTGCTGATCACCGGCGAAACCGGAGTGGGCAAAGAGCTGGTCGCACAGGCCATCCATGCCGCATCGGCCCGTGCGGACAAACCCTTGATCAGCCTCAACTGCGCCGCCCTGCCGGAAACCCTGGTGGAGAGCGAATTGTTCGGCCACGTGCGCGGCGCCTTTACGGGCGCCTTGAACGAACGCCGTGGCAAGTTCGAACTGGCCAATGGCGGTACCCTGTTCCTCGATGAAGTGGGCGAGCTGTCGCTAACCGTGCAAGCCAAACTGCTGCGGGTGCTGCAAAGCGGCCAGTTGCAGCGCTTGGGGTCGGACAAGGAGCACCAGGTGGACGTGCGCCTGATTGCCGCCACCAACCGCGACCTCGCCGACGAAGTGCGCAATGGTCGCTATCGCGCCGACTTCTACCACCGCCTCAGCGTGTACCCGCTGCAAGTGCCGGCGCTGCGTGAGCGCGGACGCGATGTGTTGCTGCTGGCCGGTTTCTTTCTCGAACAGAACCGTTCACGCATGGGCCTGGGCAGCCTGCGCCTGACCAGCGAAGCCCAGGCGGCACTGCTGGCCTATAACTGGCCGGGCAATGTGCGGGAGCTGGAACATTTGATCGGACGCAGCGCACTCAAAGCCCTGGGAAACTGTCGCGAACGTCCGAAGATTCTGAGCCTGAACGCCCAGGACCTGGACCTGCCCGATGTCAGCGCGCCGGTGCTCGACGAACCGGTCGATGCGGTGCCCAGCGTGACCGGCGACCTGCGCCAGGCCACCGAACACTATCAACGCCAGATCATCAGTGCCTGCCTGGAACGCCACCAGCACAACTGGGCCAGCGCCGCCCGTGAACTCGGGCTGGACCGCGCCAACCTGGGCCGCATGGCCAAGCGCCTCGGCATGAAGTAGTAAGATCACCCCAATCGAAATGTGGGAGCTGGCTTGCCTGCGATAGCGGTAAACCCGTCACAGATAAGCCAGCTGGCACACCGCCATCGCAGGCAAGCCAGCTCCCACACTAGACAGCCTTCGCGTTGAAAACCGGGCTCGTAACCTTGGGCTTACGAAACACCAACACATTCCCCAACATCACCAACACCAACCCCGCCAGCGCCGGTGCGGTCCACTGGTACCCTTCGGCAAACGCCGAGACGTTCAGCGCTACAACCGGGAACAGCACCGTGCAATACGCCGCCCGCTCCGGCCCCATGCGCCCGACGAGCGTCAGGTACGCGGTAAAGCCAATCACCGACCCCGGAATCACCAGGTACCACAGCGCACCGAGGTAGCGCGCGCTCCAGTCCATCTCAAACGGAATACCGCGCACCAGGCAGTAAGTCGCCAGCATCAGCGCCCCATACAACATGCCCCAGGCATTGGTGGTCAGCGGCTTGAGCCCGGCCTTCTGCTGCAGGCTCGAGAGCATATTGCCGGCCGAGAAACACATAGTCCCCAGCAATGCCAACCCCAAGCCGAGCAGGGTCTGCGGACTGGCGGTGTGCCCGGCCAGCTCCGGCCAGAACAGCAGGCCCAAGCCCGCCAAGCCCAGGCCGCCGCCCATCAACACATTGCGCGCCACGCGCTGGCCGAAAAACACCCGGGCGTTCAGCGCGTTCCACAAGGTCGCCGTGGAAAACACCACTGCCACAAGGCCGCTGGGGATCCACTGGCTCGCGGTGAGAAAGCACATGAAGTTGACGCAGAACAGGCACAAGCCCTGGGCCAGGCAGATCAGGTGCCCGCGCCGGTTCATCACCTGCAACTTGCGGCTGAGCAGCAACAGCACAAACAGCACCAGCGCCGCCAGGCCGAAGCGATAGACGATGGACACAGGAATCGCCACCACGCCCAATTGCCACTTGAGGGCAATCCAGGTGGTGCCCCAGATCAGCACGGTGAGTAAATACAAGGAAAGGTTCATAGCGGGCTCCATCGATTGAGCCACAGTGTGCCTCCCAACCCAGGGCGCGCTCTTGCACAATCTTGCGCTTTTGTCGGGTGGTGGGCTCACAGCGCCAGCCGCGGGGAGTAGGATGCAAGCGTCGGAGAGTACGAACCATGCCTGATCTGGAATCCCTGCAAGTCTTCCAAGCCCTTAACCGCTCGCCCAACTCACGCCTTGAAGCCTGTGCCGAGCTCGGTGATGGCTTGTCTGCGGCCTTGTGGAGCAACCACCACGACTCGCAGGACTACCAGGCGCCGACGCACCACACTTTGTCGTGCTACATCGGCGGCGGCACCGGCACGTTCCGGCGCGACCAGCCCGGCACCAAGGGCGGCCCCGACAAGTTGTGCATCCTGCCAGCCGAGCATCGGTCGGCTTGGGTGATCAACGGCGAGATCCGCCTGGCCCACGTGTATTTCAGCCCGGAGCAATTTGCCCTGGGTTGCGTCACCCTGCTCGACCGCGAACCGCGCACCCTGCAATTGCGCGAAAGCACCTTCCTGGAAGACGCCAGTCAGGCCCGGCGCTTTCACCAGTTGATCGCGCTGAACTGGCACGAGCCCGCCGAGCGCCTGCTGACCAGCAGCCTGGCCCATGAAATGCTCAGCCATACCTTGCTCAGCCAAGTCGGTGCCCGCGAAGGACTGCGCCTCAAAGGCGGGCTGGCGGCGCACCAGCGGCGGCTGTTGGTGGAGTACATCGACCAGCACCTGGAAGACCCGATCAGCCTGGGTCAACTGGCCGGGATGTGTGCGCTGTCGGAATACCATTTCGCGCGGATGTTCCGCCAAAGCTTCGGCCTGCCGCCCCATCAGTACTTGCTGGCACGCCGCCTCACCCGCGCCCAGGCCCTGTTGCGCAGGGGTGCCCTGCCCTTGAATGAGATCGCCTTGATGTGCGGTTTCTCCAGCGCCAGCCACTTCACCCACCGCTTCCGCCAAGCCATGGGCGCGACACCCGGCGAGTATCGCCAGGCGTTCTGCGCTTAGGTCATCAGCCCCAGGGTCTTGGCCTTGGCCACCGCTTGCGTGCGTCGCTCCACGCCCAGCTTGCTGTGGATGCGCCGCGCGTGGGTCTTGACCGTGTGCAGGGAGATAAACAGGCGGTCGGCAATTTCCAGATTGGAGTTGCCGAGGGCGATCAACTGCAGCACTTCCAGCTCGCGCTGGCTCAGGGGGTTCTCCACGGTGCCTGGCGTGGACGCCTGGGGCTCCATCCCCAGTTCACTCAGTAACCCCGGCGAGCGCAACCGCAACTCGCGGATCGCCTGTTGCACCTGGCAGCGCGCCGCCAGCTCCAGCCCGGTTTGCAACGATCGACGCGCCAGAACAGGGTCGCCGACTTGCCAGGCGACCTCACCGAGGACCAGGTGCAGCTCGGTTTCCAGGCAGAGCATGCCGCGCTGGTGGGTGGTTTCCAGCAACGCCGTGAGCCGTGCCACGGGTTGATCGGCGCAGCCCAGTTTTACTTCCGCCAGCACCAGCAGGTATTCCAAGCGCGGGATCAGCTCCAGGGTGGCCGGCGGCGCCTGCTTCGCCTGGGGCCCACGGAAGTGGCGAAGCACACGCCGCACCGCTTCCACCGTCAGTTCGGCGCGGCCCTGCTGCAGCCAGAAGTGCCCGCTGACCAGCAGCAACACCGCGCGGTACACCGTGTCGGGCACTTGGCGTTGCTGCATCAAGCGTTCGGCCTCGCGCAATTGCACAAAGGCCTGGGCGTAATCACCCCGGTTGGCGGCCAGCAGCGCCAGGCCGAGAAACCCGTAGAGCACGCGTTTGTCCTGGCTGTGCAGGCACATAGCCAAGCCGGTCTCGAAACAGTCGGCGGCCAGGTTGTCTTGGCCCTGGCGCAATGCCAGATGCCCGCGCCGCAAGGCGATGCGCCCGACCAACGGCCCAGCCGTGAGCCGCTGCTTGAGCAGCATCGCCTGCACGTTTTCCAGCAGGCTTTGCGCCCGATAAGGGGCGCCGCGCTGTTCCAGCAATTGCGCATGGTCCAGTTCAAGCAACGCCTCAAGCAGCAGCGAGCCATGGGCTCGCGCGAGGCACAACGCTTCACGGCTCAGGGCCTGGGCGACATCCAGCTCGCCGCGCAGCAAGGCTTGCTGAGTCAGGCCCGACAGGCACATCAGCCGCGAGGTCCAGGCGCTGTCGGGCAAAGCGTGCAGTGCTTCAAGGAAATGTTCGCGAGAACGCTCGGCATCGCCGCCCAGGTGCAGCAGCCAACCCCACTGTGCCTGCCAGCGCGCCAGCAGGTAGCGCTGCTGCGCCGCCGTCGGTTGCGGGGCGAACCGCGCCAATTGGTCGATGCATTGCGCGGCCTGGTCGAAGCGCCCGGCGAACAGCAACGCCGCCGTCACCAGCCCCACCAGTTGCGCCGAACCGAGCATCAATTCATCGCCATGCTGATCATGCAGGCGCAACAGCAGCACCGCATTCTGCTGGCGGAACAGGTCCTCGAAACTGAAATGCTGCAACAGGCTCACGGCCACTTCATATTCTTCGGCCAGCAACGCGTGCTCAAACGCGGCCTGCCAGTCCTGTTCGGTGGTGAACCATTGGCAGGCCCGTCGGTGCCAGGAGCGCTTGGCCGGCCAGGGTTCATCCCGCAGCAATCGGCCCAGCGGTGCAAAGACCTGCAGCCAGTCGGTGTCCTCCCAGGGCTGGATGAACGCGCCGAGGGCCTGCAGATCGCGCAGGTACTGGTCACCGTCGCCAAAACCGAACAGGTGCTCGCACAGTCCTGGGTTGAAGCGCGGCAGATGGGCCAGCACGCGCCAGGCTTCGGCCAATTCGGGGGGCAAGGTGCTGAACAGCTCGTGCTGCAAGTAATCGAGCAAGGTCTTTTCCGGGTGGGCATCGCCGAGCAAGGCAATGCGCACACCCGCACACCAGCCGGCACTGAACTGCAACACGCTGTCGACGGTTTGCCCCGGCGCGTGGATGAGCAGTTGCTGGATCTCGGCCGGGGTGAACGCCAGGTCGGTGCCGCACTCCAGCAGTTCATCGTCCAGCAGCAACCGAGGCCAGTTGCACAAGGGGCGCCGCCGCGCGCCCAGCCACCAGGTCAATGCCGGGCTGCCAAGGGTGAGCAGGCGGTCGAGCAAGGCATCGGTGTCGGGCGTGGGCAAGCGGCAGAAGTCATCGAGAAACAACCACGCCGGGGTCTGCCAGCGCGCAAGGTCCGCCAGCAGTGTTGCTTCGTCGGTGAACGCCAAGCCGAGGCTTTGTGCCAGGCGCTGGCAGAAATCGCTCGGGCTCAGGGCCGCACCATTGAGCGGCAACCAGTACACCTGGCACCCCGCTGGCGCCTGCAACGCGCATTCGGCCAGCAACGCACTCTTGCCGCTGCCACCCGGCGCGCAGAGCAATTTGACCCTGGCCGGCGCCGCCAGTAAAGGCTCGGCCAGGCGTGGGCGCAGCAGATGGTGGGCGGACAGCCGAGGCATGAATCCAGGACGGTCCAGGCAGCGTGTCATGGCGGTCATTGCTGCATCCTGCGTTCTTATTGTTATGCAACCTGACGCCTACCCTAGTCCTGTGGTTGGCGGTTGTTGAAGAAGTATTCAGCGGGGTGATTGATGGGCATAAAATTCAAGGCATTCACAACCCAATGTGGGAGCGGGCTTGCTCGCGAAAACGGTGGATCAGTCTAGGAATTCGGTGACTGACACGCCGCATTCGCGAGCAAGCCCGCTCCCACATTGGAGTTGCATTTCATATCGGGATTGCATTTCACATCGGGGTCAGCGCACGCCTTCGGCCCTCAACGCAGCCGGCGTGTAGTCCGCCGCCTTGGCATTGAAACCGAACACAAAACTGCTTTTCTCCTCGTTCTTCATGCCCAGCGCGATGTAGCGTCCGGCGATGATGTCGTACAGGGTTTCCACGGTATAAGCCGGGGTCTGGTGGTTGTAGTAGAACTGCGCATGCCCCTCCGCCACCCGCCACAGTTGGCCACGGCCATCGTAGTGGTCCACCAGCGCCACCTGCCAGCTGTCTTCGTCGATGTAAATGTGGCGCTTGGCGTAGATATGCCGCTCGCTCGGCTTGACCGTGCCCACCACTTCCCACACGCGGTGCAGCTCATAGCGGGTCAGGTCCTGGTTGATGTGGCCGGCCTTGATGATGTCGTCGTACTTGAGCGTCGGCTGGTCGAGCTTGTAGCTGTTGTAGGGAATGTACATCTCCTTCTTGCCCACCAGCTTCCAGTCGTAACGGTCCGGGGCGCCGGAGAACATGTCGAAGTTGTCGGACGTGCGCAAGCCATCGGACGCGGTACCCGGCCCGTCATACGCCACCTGCGGCGCCCGGCGTACGCGGCGCTGCCCGGCGTTGTAGATCCACGCCAGGCGCGGCTCCTTCACCTGGTCGAGGGTTTCATGCACCAGCAGCACGTTGCCAGCCAAACGCGCCGGTGCGGTCACCGACTGCTTGAAGAAGGTCAGCACGTTGGCCGCCTTGGCCGGGTCCATATCGGGGATCAGTTGCGGCACGGCCACTTCTTCCTCGAAGCGGATCGGCGTGTAGCTGCCGTTGGTCTGCGGAGTGGCCTGGGTGATGATGCGGCGCAGGTTGCCGCCGTGATAACGGGTGATGTGGTTCCACAGCACTTCCACGCCATTCTTAGGGATCGGGAACGCGTAGTAGCGGTTGCCGGTGAAGTTCTCCAGGCCGTTGCCGTCGTTGATCGGCTTGACGTTCAGCGCGCTGCGCTTGATCGATTCGTAGATTTCCGGCGGCAGGTTGACCGTACGGTGGGTCGGGTACACCGGGATCTTGTAGGTCTCGGGGTAGCGCTTGAACATCGCCACCTGGCCATCGGAGAGTTTGTCCTTGTACTTGTCGACGGTGGCGGCGGTGATCACGAACAGCGGTTTTTCACTGGCAAACGGGTCGGCCAGGAAGCCCTTGCTGTCCACCGCGCCGGCGTTCTTTGGGATGCCGCCGGTCCAGGCCGGAATCGAACCGTCGGCGTTGCCGGCTTTTTCAGCGCCTACCGGGGTCAGCGTGGTGCCGAGCTTGGCGGCCTCGTCCGGTGAAACCGCAGCCATCACGTTGACCGCCAACAGGCTGAGGGCCATTACCGCAAATATCTTACGCATAGAGTCTTGTCCTTCTTTAAGCCAGATCAGAAGTTCACGCCGAAGCTGAGGGCGAGGAAGTCGCGGTCGGTCAGGGTGTTGTAGTCGCCGCCAAAAAAGTCGGTGTAGCTGAGGCTGGCGGTGTAGGTGTTGCGGTAGTCCGCGTCGACACCCGCGCTTATGGCCTTGGCGCCCTTGTTGAACAGGCCGTTGGGGCCATAGCCGGCGACGTCATGGGACCAGGACAGGTTAGGCTTGAGGTTGATCCCGGCGATCACGTTGTTGTAGTCCAGGATCGCCCGCGCGCGGTAGCCCCAGGAGGTGGAGGTGACGAAACCGTCGGTGTCACCCTGGAAACCATAGGCGCCATACACCGAGTCGCGGCCGTAGCGCAGTTTGGATTTATCCTCCAGGCCTGCGACGTGCACGATGGCCGCTTCACCGACCACCGTCAGGCGCTCGGCGCCCAGGACCTGGTCGAAGAACTGGGTCATGGAGCTTTGGATCTGGGTGATTTCTTTACGGCGATAGCCTTTGTTGTCGTCGCCGAAGTTGCTGCGGATGGGTGAGGCCAGTTGGCCGGCGACGGGGTTGATCAGGGCCAGGGTCAAATCGGTGGTATTGAGTTGCACCGGGGCATTGGGCCGGTAGCTGATCTCACCGGTCCACGCGGTGCCGGTGGGCAAGGTGGTGGAGAAGCTGGCACCGAACAGGCGGATATCTTCCGGGTAGTCGAGGTAGTACTGGCCGCGGCCGAGCATCAGGCTTTGTACCAGGCCCGCGCCGGAGCCCGGCGCCAGGCCGTTGGCGGTACCGGCGATCGCGCCGAGCGTGGCCAGGCTGGTGTTGTTGGTGATGGTACCCACCGTCGGTGTGCGGCTGTGGTAGTTCATGAAGTACAGGCCGTACTCGGTGTCGTCCCCCAACCAGCGCAACGCGGCGCCGAACTGACCGGAATCACGCGCGTCGCGGTCGCCGGCGCGGCGTACGATCACCCCTTCATTGGTCACGCCAAACCCTTGGCCAAATGCCGCCGCCACTGGTTGCAGAGGGGCAATCGCCGGGTTGCCCACGGTGTAGTTATTGGTGCACCCGTCCGCCGCCACATCGCCGCCGAAGAAGGTGCCGCAGTTATCCAGCACCGTCTGGTCCCATTCCAACTGGTAGAAACCTTCTACCGTCAGTTGGTTGGTGAGGCTCTGGGACGCGAACAGCATGTTGACCGGGATCAGCCCTTCCTTGATCTCGGCACCCGGACGGCGGAACGCAGACACGTCGATCGGGTTGATGCTGTTGATGGAGTTACCGATGAAGGTACTTTCGCCCCAGCTCACTACCTGCTTGCCCGCACGCACAGTGCCCGGCAGATCACCCAGCGAGTAGTTGTGATACACGAATGCATCGAGGATCTGCGCACCGCTGGATTTGGCGCCTTCCTTGCGGTTGTGGTCGCTGATCGGTTTGAACTCGCGGTCTTCGTCCTTCAGTTCGAAGTCGTACCAGTACTTGCCCCGCACGAACACGCCCGTGTCGCCGTACTTCAGCTCAAGGTCGTGCAGCCCCTTGAAGATCTTGGAGAAGGTCTCGCCCTTTTTGAAGTTCAAGCGCCCGTCATCACCGGTAGACGCCTGGCCGGTACCGCCGTTGACGGTGCCCACCAACTTCTTGTCGGCATCGCGCATGCCCCAGCTCGCGCCCACCGACAGCGAGGAATCGAATTGCCCTTCGATCTCGCCAATGTTGAATGAAACAGCCTGTGCCTGCGCACAGCATCCCAACGCAACCGCAGCGGCCAGCGCCTGTGGCCTGAAGATGGCGCGCATTGTTGTTCTTGTCATGCGTCTTCCCCGGTGAGTGACAGAAGGCCCCACCCTACTGCCGCCCATCAGGAGCGATAAGCGCACCAAGGAGGGATTCGTGTTGTCGCTCGAAAGGATGACAAGCCGCTCTGGCCGGGGTCTGGACGCAGGCATGCATCGGGTGGATGGCGGGTTATCAGGAGAATGGATAGCGGGCCAAGCCACTGTTGCTGATTCGGCAACAGTCCTTGTCATGAATCGGCATTACTCATCTTGTTACAAGCGGCTATTCTTACCGGGCTTTGAGGGCAAACGGCCCGCTTCCCCAACCGGAAGAAAAGCCTTTTTCAGATGGATTGATGCCTGTTTTCAATCTGTTACCGGTGTTCACTGACGTTGATTTATCGCTCCTTGATCCAACGTCTTACTTCAGCCGCTGCGTTTGCAGCGGCTTTTTTTTGCCCGGAATAAAACGGGGCGCCATCAGCGCCCCGTGGGATTCAAGCTTTTTCAGGCAACGATCACAGGCTGTACTTCTGCAAATTGGCCATCATCTCCTTCAACGCCTCGATGTTGTCCTTGGGGTGAGCCGCACCGTCGAAGTCGCAAATCTGCTGCCAGTGTGCCGCCACATCTTCTGGCGAGAAGCCGGCCTCCGGATCAAAGCCCACGCCCAGGCTGCGCTCCCAGCGGGTCTTGCCGATCCAGCCGCCGCCCACTTCAAACAACCCCGAGGTTTCCTGGCACGCGTCGCTGCCCAGGTACACCACCAAGGGACTGACCAGCTCCGGCTTGAGGCGCTCGAACACTTGCGGTGGGATCAGGCCTTCGGTCATGCGCGTGCCGCCTGTTGGCGCGATGGCGTTGACCAGGATGTTGTTCTTGCGTCCTTCCAGCGCGAGGGTGCGGGTGAGGCCGTACAGGCCAAGCTTGGCCATGCCGTAGTTGGACTGGCCGAAGTTGCCGTAGATGCCCGAGGTCGACGCGGTAAAGATCACCCGGCCGTAGCCTTGCTCGCGCAGATGGGGCCAGGCGGCGCGGGTGACTTTGTAGGCGCCTTCGACATGCACCCGGTAAACCAGGTCCCAGTCGCTGTCTTCCATTTTGTGGAAGGTCTTGTCGCGCAGGATGCCAGCGTTATTGACCACCACATCGATTCGGCCGAAAGCATCGAGGGCGTTCTGCACGATCTTGTCACCGTCGGTGACAGAGTCATGGTTGGCCTCGGCGATACCGCCCGCTTCACGGATCTCGGCCACCACCCGGTCGGCGGCGGAGGCGTTGGCGCCTTCGCCTTGGGTGGAGCCCCCCAGATCGTTGACCAGTACTTTGGCGCCATGCTTAGCGAACAACAGCGCATGGGCCCGGCCCAATCCGCCGCCGGCACCGGTGACGATCACGACCTTATCCTGGAACTGCACTGACTCACTCATACCGAACTCCAATGGCGACAATGGGAATAGGTCGAGTGTCAGGCACGGGGGCCAGGGTCACAATAACCACGATTGAGCCTGAATAGTGCTCGATAAGGCAGAGGGATGATCATGGAGGAGCGGGCTTGCCTGCGATGCAAGCGCCTAGGTCTTTCAGTTGAAGCGCAGCGATGCTATCGCAGGCAAGCCAACTCCAACACCGGGCCGGCAAGACGCTCGCGAAACGCCAGGTAGTGCTTGAGCACCTGCACCGGCGCCTCGATCTGCGGGTAGTGGCCGATATTGGCCAGCAACACCGTGTCGGCGTGGGGCACCAACTCGTGATAACGCTGGACCATGTGGGCGCCGGAAATCGGGTCGAGCTCGCCATCGATCACCCGCAGCGGTACTTCACCCTGCTGCATCGCGTACACCCATCGCTCACGCAGGCGCCGACGCTGGGGGATATAGGCGATGAGCTTGTGCAGGATGCGCGTGCCTTCGTGGCAATCGATCAAGCTCCAGAAATCATCCAGCGCGCTTTCGCTGGGGCGAGTGGTGGGGCCGAAAATCTGATTGAAGCTGTTCGCCAGGGCGTTGCGCCCGAATGCGCGGCCGATCATCCAGCCCAGTGGGCTGAGCAAGAGCTTTTGCACCAGGGCCGGGCGATGGGTTTCGGGGAACAGCCCACCGTTGAGAAACACACAGCTGGCCATGTGGAAGCGACCTTCATAGTGCCGGGCCAGCAGTTCCTGGGCGACGCTGTCGCCGTAGTCATGAGCCAGCACATGCACCGGCTGCTCCACGCGCAGGTGCTCCAGCAGCGCCTGTTGCAGATCCGCCTGTTCCAGCAGGCAGTAACCATGGTCCAGGGGTTTGGCCGAATCGCCAAAGCCGAGCATGTCGCAGGCGATCACCAGGTTGCGCTGGGCCAGGGGCTGCCACAAGTAATGCCAGTCCCAGCTGGCCGTAGGGAAGCCATGGATCAACAGCAACGGTTCACCCTGCCCCGCCACCCAGTAGCGGATGGTGCGGCCGTTGAAGTCGAACGTCTGGCTGCGTTTGCGCCAGACGCTCAGCGGGATCTCGGCGAGTGGCATCAGCTTCTATACCCAGGGTCTTGAGCGTCCAATGTGCGCAGCAACGCCGGCCAGGCCAGCGCGCCCCCCATACCTTGTGCGCTCTTCGTGACAGCCGCCACCATCGCCTTGGCACCGGCGAGAATCTGCGGCCCGATGGCGATTAATTCGGCACCGCCGTTTTGCGCCAGCACCTGGATATCGCAGGCACGCTGGAAGGTAAACATCATCAAGAAGGTGTCGGCGATGGTGCTGCCACAGGTCAGCAGGCCGTGGTTGTGCAGCATCAGGAAGTTGTTTTCACCCAGGTCGGCCTGCAGGCGGGCCTTCTCTTCGTGGTTCAGCGCCACGCCTTCGTAGGCGTGATAGGCCAGGCTCGACAGTACGAATATCGATTGCTGGCTGATCGGCAACACGCCCTGCTTCTGCGCCGCCACCGCAACACCGGCGGCGGTGTGGGTATGCAGCACGCAGGTCACGTCGTGACGCACTTCGTGGATGGCGCTGTGGATGGTGTAGCCCGCAGGGTTGATCTCGTAGGGGCTGTCCATCAGCTTGTTGCCGGCCTGGTCGACCTTGACCAGGCTCGACGCCGTGATCTCATGGAACATCAGCCCATACGGGTTGATCAGGAAGTCATCAGTGCCGGGCACCTTGGCCGAGATATGGGTGAAGATCAGGTCATCCCAACCGTGCATCGCCACCAGGCGATAGCAGGCTGCCAGGTCGACGCGGGTTTGCCATTCGGCGGCGCTGACCTGATCTTTGACATTCTGTGGCGATAGAACGGTAGCTAGGCTCACGGCAATGACCTCCTTGGCGCACTTTGTTATTGTTTTTTTGAGTGAAGGGCCAGTCTAGTCAGACCGCGAGGCCGCCGGAGTTGCCTTGGCAGCCAGCTTGATGACCGTACGAGTCAGCGTTGAGAATAGTTGAAATCCGCACAATCGGCGTCAGAGAAGTGCCGCCAATAAAGGCGCAGCGAACAGGTTGAGCAAGCCGGTCAGGACCATCACCAAACCGGCGACCGAGCCCTCTTCGCCACCCACCTCATGGGCGCGACTCACGCCGGCACCGTGGGCCCCCACGCCGAACAGCGCGCCGCGTGCAAGCGGGGTGCGCAGTGGCAGCCACTTGAGCAGCACACCGCCAAGCATGGCGCCGAACACACCGGTGAACATCACGAACACGGCGGTCAATTCCGGCACGCCGCCAAGGTCGGAAGACACCGGCATGGCGAACGGTGTGGTGATGGAGCGCGGCACCAGGGACATGGTCACCGAGCTGTCCAGGGCCAGGGCCTTGGCCAAGCCGAACGAGGTGGCAATGGACGCCGCGCTGCCCGCGACCATCCCCAGCAACAACGCCGACCAGTGCCGCGCCAGCAAGCGGCGTTGCTGCCAAATCGGCACGGCAAACGCCACGGTCACCGGGCCCAGCACCAGCATCAGCCAGTGGGTGTCGGCGGAATACTCGGCGTAAGCGGTGTTCATCGGCACAGCCACCGCCAGCAACAGCATCGGTACGAGGATCAACGGCGACAGCAGGTAACGCCCGGTGCGGCGATAGATCCAGCGGCTAAAGATGTAGGCGCCCAGAGTGAGAGCGAGCCAGAACACCGGCATCAGCTCAAGTTTCATGGCGCAGCCTCCAGCGGCACACCAGTTCCACGGTGAACGCCGTGACCAGCATCACCGCCAGGGTGCTCACGCCAATGACCAGCAGGATCCGCCAGCCGTCGTTGCGTAGCAGGCCGCCGTAGTCCAGCAGGCTCATCAACGCAGGGATAAAGAACAGCAGCATCTCGGCCATCAACACACCCGCCCCCAATTGCAGGGCTGCCGGTTTGACCAGGCCACTGGCGAAGGTTGCCAGCAGCAAGCCCAAGCCCACCACTCCGCCCGGCACCGGCCATGCCAACCATGTCGCCAGTTGGCAGCCGAGCAGGTAAATGGCCAACAGCACGACCAGTTCAATCATCAGACGGGTGAAACGTTTCATGGGCTTTGGGTCCTCGCAGGCCTTCATTTTAAAGAGGCCTGCCCTATCCCCACAGCGAATTGTTAGACTGCCAGCTATTCCAATCTGGAATTCAAGCCATGGAATTCAAGCAACTGCGCAGTTTTGTCGAAGTCATCCACCGGGGTGGCTTCACCCAGGCCGGGAAAACCCTGCACATCAGCCAGTCCGCCGTCAGCAAGCAAGTGGCCCAGCTGGAACAAAGCCTCGGCACGCCGCTGCTGGAGCGCACGGGATCGCAGATCCGCCTGACCGCCACCGGCGAGGTGGTGCTGCAGCGAGCCGAAGCCATGCTGCGCCTGCAGAGCGAATTGCTCAGTGAGTTGGATGATATGCAGCAACTGACCCGTGGCGAGTTGCGCCTGGGCTTGCCGCTCCTGGCGGGCGATACATTGTTCGCCGGGCTGTTTGCCGAGTACCGCAGGCGCTACCCGAAGGTCACTATCCAGCTGCTGGAAGGCGGCAGCCGCACGATTGAACACGCGATTCTCAATGGGGAGTTGGATGTGGGCGGCTGCCTGATGTCCAGTGACCCGGCATTCGCCCGGCAGGCCTTCTGTGATGAACCACTCGACGCCCTGCTGCCGATGGATCACCCCCTGGCGCACAACGCACAGGTGCGCCTGGAAGAACTGGCGGACACACCGTTCCTGATGTACCAACGCAGCTTTGTGCTCAATGACCGGTTGATCCAGGCCTGCCAGCAGGTGGGCTTTACCCCGAGGGAGATCGGCCGCAGTGGCCAGGCTGACTTTCTCGCCGCGCTGGTTGCGGCCGGCCAGGGCGTAGTGCTGCTGCCCAGCGTGGTCGCCCGCGGGCTGGTGCGACCGGGTGTGGTGCGCCTCACTTTGAAAGCGCCCGATTACCTGCGCTGGGACATTGCATTTACCTGGCGTGAGGGCGCCTATCTGTCGAAAGCCGCCCAGGCCTGGCTGGCGTTGTTGCGCGAGTTTCCGGTCAGCCGCGCAGTGCAGTGACCAGCTCGGCCAGCCACGGTTCGGCGTCGGTTTCCGGGGTGACACTTTCACTGGCGTCCAGGCGCAGCATCGGCAGCACTTCGCGCACGCCCAGTTCGGCAAACAGCTCGCGCATTTGCTCGCCGCCGCCGCAGAAGGTGTCGCCATAGCTGGCGTCGCCCAGGCCGATCACCGCACCCGGCAGGCCACGCCAGGCGGCGGGCAGTTGGTCGCGAAGGGTGGAGTACAGCGGTTGCAGGTTGTCGGGGAGTTCGCCCATGCCGGTGGTGGAGGTCACTGCCAGAAATGCATCCGGCGCAAACGCCTGTACATCCGCCAGGCTGGCGCGAGCGTTGTGCCACGCCTCGAAACCGGCGGCATTGAGAATATCGGCAGCGTGGCGAGCGACTTCTTCAGCAGTGCCGTAGACCGAGCCGGAAAGGATGGCGACTTTCATCAATCTGATCCTGTAGTTGAGCGAAAGCGTGGGATATTAGCAGCTCGACCGCCCCCTACAAAAAAACGTCACGCCCGATGGAAACATTGCCACGGTGCCTTAGACTTGCGGCACCTCAAATGGATGGATCCACCTGCATGATTAACGCCCAATTGATGCAAATGGTCATCGACGCCTCGAATGACGGCATCGTTATCGCCGAACGGGAAGGCAGGGATCTGCCGCTGATCTATGTCAATCCGGCCTTCGAGCGGATGACCGGCTATACGCGTGACGAAATTCTGTACCAAGATTGCCGTTTCCTGCAGGCCGGTGACCGCGACCAACCCGCCCTGATCGCCATTCGCGAAGCCCTCAGCGCCGGCGTCAGTTGCCGCGAAACCTTGCGCAACTACCGCAAGGACGGCACGCATTTCTGGAATGAGCTGTCGCTGTCCACCACTTACAACCCGGCGGACAAACAGACGTACTTCGTTGGCGTGCAAAAAGATGTGACGGTTCAGGTCAAAGCCCAGCAGCGTGTGGTGCAACTGGAGGCGCAAGTCGCGGAGCTCAAGGCCGAACTGGCGGCGCTCAAAGCGACGAGTGGATCTAACAAAAATTAGAAAAAATAGTCATTAAGAGGATAATGGCGTTTTAATGCCTACCCGCCCCGTTGAGCAAGCCCCATGCAACGCGATGCACTCCTGACGCAGGACGAGCTGGATTTTATCCAGACCATGCAGCACAACCCGCAATTGAACCTGCGTGATGCGTCGTCGAGCTTGACGGTCAACGGCGGGGCGCAGATTCGTGACCTCCTCACTCGCTTGGCTGCCCACGACCACGTCACCATCCAGGCACAGTTCGACAACCAGCAACTCACCTTCCCGCTGCACCTGGTGGAAGATGAGTTTCATGCCGTTCACCTGCGCCTGGGCGTGCCGAGTATTTTCGAAGACGGGCCGATGATCCGCCCGTGGCGACTGGCGCTCGAAACGCCAGTGGCCCTGGAAAATATCAAGGGCAACCCGGGCGCGCTGTGGGTGCATGAGGTGTCGTTCAAGGGTGTGCTGGTCGAGATTCGCGGCCGGATCAAGCCACCGAAAACCTTTTCCCTATGGTTCAGCCCTTCGGGTTACGAACGCATCGCGGTGCGCGGAACCTTCGAACGGGAAACCGCACGCGGCCTGTTCGCTTATCGGCTCAGCCAGGGCGATGCCGATGAAACCGAGCGCCTGCGCCAGTTCATCCTGCACCAGCACCGCCTGGCCCACCCTGAAGTGCACACCTGAAATCAGGTATCCAAGCCGCCGCTCAGGAATTGCTGCAAGCGGCGCTGCATCAGCCGCCCCTCATTGCCCAGGCAGCCGATTGACGAACCGGCGAGGCTGTCCTGCGCCAAGTCCGCGGCATCACCGGCCAGCAGCAAGGGGCAATCGAGGGTCAGCGCCAGCCGCTTGAGCCGCAACGGCAGCTCACTGCCGGGGGCGCGATTGGAAAACAGCACCAAGGCTTGCGGTTGGGTCTTCTCGCAGACCAGTGTCAGTTCATCAAAGGGCTGGCCCACACCCAGGAGCTTGACGGCAAGTTTTTCACCCGTCAGCAGCAGGCCCGCGACCAACAGCTCCAGCTCGCGACATTCTCCGGCAATGGCTGCCAGCAGAACCCGTGGCAGCGGCGTGGCGGCGATCACCTGCAGCCGTTGCGCGGTGCGCGAGCGCAGGAAGTTATCGAAAAACAACCACTCGCTGGCCTGGCCGAAGCGCCCTTGATGACGCAACAACGATTGCCAGAGCGGCATGAGAATGTCTTGAAAGACCACGGCAAGCGGATAGGCAGAAAAAATCTGGCCGTACAGCCGGTCCAGTTGGCGGTCATCGAAGGCGCTGATTGCACTGCGCAATTGCCCGTGCCACTGAGCCCACTCCACGCCGTCTCCAGGAGCCGTACCGGTTTCGCCGAGCGGCTCGCCGCGCGCGAGGATCTTGCCGACTTTGCTCACTGCAACGCCGCGTTCGATCCAGTCGAGAATACGGTGCACCGTGTCGATATCGGTGCGCGAATACAACCGGTGCCCGCTTTCGGTGCGGATAGGCTGGATGAGGCCGTAGCGCCGCTCCCAGGCACGCAAGGTGACCGGGTTGACGCCCGTCAGCCGAGCGACTTCGCGAATCGGCAAAAGGTCATCGGAAACAGCAACGCGGTCAGGGGTCATTTCGCGCTGCAGAGCAATAGTTTCGGGCATCAGAGGTCAAGAACATCCGTGTCAATTTGGAGCCTATTTAACGCTTATTCGGTCGAGCGATTCAAGCCGCGCGGCGAACCGACAGAAGTGTCTGGCGTATTTCAATAAAACAGGAATAATCCTTGCCTGCTTTTTCAAGGCGCAGCCGCATCACCCCGCGGCTGCACCTGGTGCCGTACCTACCCGGTCACGTGCCCCCCTTTATTTGGAGATACACAATGTCTACCTCTCCCGTCACCTTGATGGTTGCGCGTCGCGTGGCCAAAGGGCGCTACGAAGAACTGATGGCCTGGCTGCGCGAAGGCGAGCAATTGGCCACGGACTTTCCCGGCTACCTGGGTTCAGGCGTCCTGGCACCGCCGCCCAATGATGATGAATTCCAGATCATTTTCCGCTTCGCCGATGAAAAGACCCTGCATGCCTGGGAGTTTTCCGCCTCCCGCAGCGCGTGGCTGAGCCGTGGCAGCGATCTGTTTGCCGACCCGTCGGAGCACCGCGTACGTGGCATCGATGGCTGGTTCGGCGCGGTAGGCGCGCGTCCGCCACGCTGGAAACAGGCCGTGGCGATCTGGTTGGCGTTTTTCCCGGTGTCGCTGCTGTTCAACTTTGTGCTGAACCCACTGCTCAGCGAACTGGACCTGGCGCCGCGCGTGCTGGTCAGCACCCTGGCGCTCACGCCTTTGATGGTTTACTGGTTCATCCCGCTGTCGACCCATCTGTTGGCAAACTGGCTGCATCCAGCTCCGGCACCGCGCAAGGCTACCGAAGCCGCAGCGTGAATACAGGGGCGGCCGCGCGCTGGTATAGTTTCAATCTGCCAGCGACGCGAGCCTCCCATGACTGCAACAACCGCCCCGATCCTGATCACCGGCGCCGGCCAGCGTGTCGGCCTGCATTGCGCCATGCGCCTGCTGGACGACGGTCACCCGGTGATTTTCAGCTACCGCAGCGAACGCCCCGGCGTGCAGGCCTTGCGCGAACGCGGTGCGATCGGTGTGTTTGCCGACTTCTCCAGCGAAGCCGGGATTCTCGCGTTTATTGCTGAGCTGAACACCCATGCGCAAAGCCTGCGTGCGATCATCCATAATGCCTCCGCCTGGATTGCGGAAACGTCCGACGAGCACAGCCACGCTTTTACCGACATGTTCAGCGTGCACATGCTTGCGCCGTACTTGATCAACCTGCATTGTTCACCTTTGCTGCAACGCTCTTCACCCGCCGACATCGTGCACATCAGCGATGACGTGGTGCGCAAGGGCAGCCGCCAGCACATCGCCTATTGCGCCACCAAAGCCGGGCTCGACAGCCTCACGTTGTCGTTTGCCGCGCAGTTCGCGCCGCTGATAAAGGTCAACGGCATCGCCCCGGCGATGGTGATGTTCAACGACGGCGACGACGCAGCCTACCGCGCCAAGGTGCTGGCCAAGTCGGCACTGGGCATCGAGCCCGGGCCCGAGGTGATCTACCAGAGTGTGCGTTACCTGCTGGATAACCCTTATGTCACCGGTACCACCCTGACCGTCAACGGCGGGCGGCATATCAAGTAAGCCGTTTGTGAGGATGTTGTATGACCTTATCCCTGCCCCACCACTACCGCGAGATCCTCAAGGGCTTGGGCGAAGACCCCGAGCGCGAAGGCTTGCTCGATACGCCCAAGCGCGCCGCCAAGGCCATGCAATACCTGTGTCATGGCTACGAGCAGAACCTGGAAGAGATCGTCAACGGCGCATTGTTTGCCTCTGACAACGACGAGATGGTGATCCTCAAGGACATCGAGTTGTACTCGCTGTGCGAACACCATTTGCTGCCCTTTATCGGCAAGGCCCACGTGGCCTATATTCCGACCGGCAAGGTACTGGGCCTGTCCAAGCTGGCGCGCATTGTCGACATGTTCGCCCGCCGCCTGCAGATCCAGGAAAACCTAACGCGGCAGATCGCCGACGCCATCCAGGACGTGACCCAGGCGGCTGGCGTGGCAGTCGTCATCGAAGCCAAGCACATGTGCATGATGATGCGCGGCGTGGAAAAACAGAATTCAACCATGAACACCTCGGTGATGCTCGGCGCGTTCCGCGAGTCGAACACCACGCGCATGGAGTTCCTGCAACTGATCGGACGGAGCAAGTAGCAATGCCACAACTTCAACCAGGCATGGCGCGCATCCGGGTCAAGGACCTGTGCCTGCGCACGTACATCGGCATCAACGAGGACGAGATCCTCAACAAGCAGGATGTGCTGATCAACCTGACCATCCTGTATGCCGCCCAGGAAGCCGTACGCGACAATGACATTGATCATGCGCTGAACTACCGCACCATCACCAAGGCAATCATCGCCCACGTCGAGGGCAACCGCTTTGCCCTGCTGGAGCGCCTGACCCAGGAACTGCTGGACCTGGTGATGAGTAATGAGTCGGTGCTGTACGCCGAGGTCGAAGTGGACAAGCCCCATGCGCTGCGCTTTGCCGAGTCGGTTTCGATTACCCTGGCGGCCAGCCGCTAACCCCTGAGATATGCGTGAACCTTATGAACGATCAACAACGCCTCGAACTCGAAGCCGCCGCCTTCCGCCGGCTGGTGGCCCACCTGGACAGCCGCAAGGATGTGCAGAACATCGACCTGATGAACCTCTCGGGTTTCTGCCGCAACTGTTTGTCCAAGTGGTACAAGGCCGAGGCCGATGAGCGCCAGATCGAGCTGAGCCTCGATGACGCCCGTGAAGTGGTGTACGGCATGCCCTACGCCGAGTGGAAAGCCCAATACCAGAAAGAAGCCAGCGCCGACCAACAGGCCGCGTTCGCCAAAGGAAAAACCCATGACTGATTTGAACACCCTGCGCGCCAGCCTCAACAGCGGCGAACATGTTTTTGCCGATACGCTGGCGTTTGTTGCTGCAGGTTATGAGTACCAGCCCCAAGCCTTCACCAATGGCAACGTGGAAAACGCAGCTGGGCAGAACGAGGGTTCGTGCAAGACCCTGGGCCTGGCGCTGCTGGAAGGCCTGAGCGACCAGGAAGCACTGCTGGCGTTTGGTGAGCATTACCGTTCGGTGGTGGCGACGCCTGAGGGCAGCGACCATGGCAATATCCGTGCGTTGATTACCCATGGGTTGGCCGGTGTGAAGTTCAGCGCACAGCCCCTGACCCGCCGCTGATTTAACTTGTAAACCCGGTCACTGTGGGAGCCGGGCTTGCCCGCGATAGCGGTGGTAACTGACACACCGCTATCGCAGGCAAGCCAGCTCCCACAGGGGTTGGGTTAACACTTCATGACCTGGGTGTTAGTTAAATTGCGGACATAAAAAAAACCGGCCTCTCAGCCGGTTTTTTTATTTCAACAGGTTCAGAACGAAGCGTTCTGCAGGCCGTCGAGGTAACGCTCGGCATCCAGTGCCGCCATGCAACCGGCGCCGGCCGAAGTGATGGCCTGGCGGTAGACGTGGTCGGCCACGTCACCGGCAGCGAAGATACCTTCGATGTTGGTGGCAGTGGCGTTGCCTTCACGGCCGCCCTGCACCACCAGGTAACCGTCTTTGGCTTCCAGCACGCCTTCGAACAGCGAGGTGTTCGGGGTGTGGCCGATGGCGATGAACACGCCGTCGACTTTCAGCTCGTCGAAGCTGCCGTCGTTGTTCTTCAGGCGCGCACCGGTCACGCCCATGTTGTCGCCCAGGACTTCGTCCAGGGTGGCGTTGAGCTTGAGGATGATCTTGCCCTCAGCGACACGGGCGTGCAGCTTGTCGATCAGGATCTTTTCGGCGCGGAAGGTCTCGCGACGGTGGACCAGGGTCACGGTGCTGGCGATGTTGGCCAGGTACAGGGCCTCTTCCACGGCGGTGTTGCCACCACCGACCACGGCAACCGGCTTGTTGCGGTAGAAGAAACCGTCGCAGGTCGCGCAGGCGGAAACGCCTTTGCCCATGAATGCTTCTTCCGACGGCAGGCCCAAGTAACGGGCGCTGGCGCCGGTAGCGATGATCAACGCGTCACAGGTGTACACGCCGCTGTCGCCGGTGAGGCTGTAAGGCTTCTTGGAGAAGTCGACCTTGTTGATGTGGTCAAACACGATCTCGGTTTCAAAGCGTTCGGCGTGCTCTTTCATGCGTTCCATCAACACCGGGCCGGTCAGGCCGTGGACGTCGCCCGGCCAGTTGTCGACTTCCGTGGTGGTGGTCAACTGACCGCCCGCCTGCATGCCGGTAATCAGCAGTGGCTTGAGGTTGGCTCGGGCAGCGTAGACGGCAGCGCTGTAACCGGCAGGGCCGGAACCGAGAATAATCACTCGCGAATGACGGGTATCAGACATGACTCACTCCTATCGACCGCCCGGACTACAAGGCGGCTGGAATAAAAAAGGGACTACGAAGCACTTGGGGAAGGCTTGAACTCGCAGGCCCTGAAAAATAATGGGTGCAGCGTATCGAGGGGGGCAAGATTAAGGAAATACGGAATAACAATCCAGCTCATAGGTGGTCTCTATGCAGTCGGTCCAGTTGATCGACGCGTTTGTTACCGTTGATGTCGCCGCTTTCGTCTCCGATACAAAGTCGGTAAGGTCGGCGCGTTCGTCCCTCTGCTCGGAGTTCTCCATGCCCGCCCCCGCTCTTTCCGGCCCGCAATACCTGCGTGAAGGCCTCAAACTGGTGCTGAGCCCCGGCCTGCGCCTGTTCGTGCTGCTGCCGCTGGCGATCAACCTGGTGCTGTTCGTCGGCTTGATCTATTTCGCCGGCCATCAGTTCAGCCTGTGGGTCGATCATTTGATGCCGACGCTGCCGAGCTGGCTGAGCTTTCTGAATTACCTGCTGTGGCCACTGTTTGTGGTGCTGGTGGTGCTGATGGTGTTTTTCACCTTCACCATGCTAGCCAATATTATCGCGGCGCCCTTCAACGGTTTTCTTTCAGAGAAAGTCGAGGTGGTGGTGCGAGGCACCGATGACTTCCCGGCCTTCAGTTGGGGTGAGTTGATCGCCATGGTCCCCCGCACCCTAGCGCGGGAAATGCGCAAGCTCGGCTACTTCCTGCCACGGGCCATCGGCCTGTTTATCCTGTCGTTCATTCCGGTGGTCAACCTGATCGCTGCGCCGCTGTGGCTGTTGTTTGGCGTGTGGATGATGGCGATCCAGTACATCGACTACCCGGCGGATAACCACAAGCTGGGTTGGAACGAAATGCTCGCCTGGCTGCGCCAGAAACGCTGGCAGAGCATGAGCTTCGGCGGGATTGTTTACCTGGTGTTGCTGGTGCCGGTGGTCAACCTGCTGATGATGCCAGCGGCGGTGGCCGGGGCCACGTTGTTCTGGGTGCGCGAACAAGGTGCCGAGGCGATGGCACAGCAGCGAAAGATAACCCAGTCATAAATCCATCATCTCGATGACACAATGACGACATGGCCCACGGCGACACTGTGGGTCATGACGACAGCCTCGCTTCACATCACCCTCATTACCGAAACCTTCCCGCCAGAGATCAACGGGGTGGCCAATACCCTTGGTCGCCTGTGCGAGGGGTTACGGGCGCGTGGCCATCAAGTTGAGCTGGTTCGCCCGCGCCAAGGTGTCGACCAGAGCCGCCCCAGCGACGACGCGTTATTGCTATGCCGTGGCTGGCCGCTGCCGGGATATCCTGGCCTGCAGTGGGGGCAGTCGTCGATGCACAAGTTACTGCGGCGCTGGACGCGTCAGCGTCCGGACGTGCTGTACATCGCCACTGAAGGGCCCTTGGGCTTGTCTGCCCTGCGTGCGGCCCGGCGCCTGGGGATCAGTGTGGTCAGCGGTTTTCACACCAACTTCCAGCAGTACTCGAACCAATATGGCATGAGCATGCTGAGCCGGATGGTTACTCACTATCTGCGCTGGTTCCATAACCGCTCGACCCTGACCCTGGTACCCAGTGCCAGCCAACGCCTGGAGTTGGAACGCAAGCATTTCGAGCGTCTGGGCATGTTGTCGCGCGGGGTGGACAGCCAATTGTTCCACCCCGCCAAACGCGACAATGCGCTGCGGGAACGTTGGGCATTGAACAGTGAGCAAACCGCCGTGCTCTATGTGGGCCGACTGGCGCAGGAGAAAAACCTGGGGTTGCTCAAGCGCTGCTTCGAGACCTTGCAGGACACCTATCCCCTGCGCCAGATGAAACTCATCATCGTGGGTGATGGCCCGCAGCGAGCGACGCTGGAGAAGGAACTGCCGGAGGCGATTTTCTGCGGCACCTTGCGCGGAGAGGAACTGGCGCGGCATTACGCCTCGGGCGATGTGTTCCTGTTCCCCAGCCTGACTGAAACCTTCGGCAACGTGGTGCTGGAAGCGATGGCATCGGGGTTGGGCGTGGTGGCCTATGACCAGGCTGCCGCGACCCAGCATATCCGCCACGGCTACAACGGCGTGCTGGCGATGCCGGGTGACGAAGGTGCTTTCTGCGATGCCGCCAACTGGCTGCTGGAAGACGCCGAAAGCCTGCGCCGCATGCGGCTCAATGCCCGGCAACATGCCAGCCGGCAAGGCTGGCCGGCGATTATCGAGCAGTTTGAGCAGCAGTTACGAGGTGTGTGCCAAGGAGAGTTCGTTGCTTCGCCGTTACCATCTACACACTGATCCGTCGACAGCGCCAGTCGTCCGCTTCACCTCTCAGCGGCTACAACCGACGGTTTACGTGACAGCAATTCGGAATAGGCAATAGGCATTGTCGGAATCGCCGCTATCAAACAGCATATGTCGGGAACGCCGCTCAGATTATGACCACCCATAACACACCTGCCTGGTGAAGGTGGGTACCCCATAATCTGAAAGAGATTTTTATGTCGACACACATCAGCGGAGCAGCGGCTCACAACAATTGGCACTTCAGCACTCCGGCGGCTACGGGCAATCCACTGCAAGCGTCCGAGGCAAACCACCCGCAACAGTGGTATCGCCCGCGCCCATCCCGGCCGGATTACCAACATACCCAGCCAGCCTGGAATCGTCCGCACCGGCCACAACCGAACTACCAGCACACCCAGCCAGGCTGGAATACACCTCACCGGCCACAACCGGACTACCAGCACACCCAGCCAGGCTGGAATACACCCCATCGGCCACAACCGGACTATCAGCACACTCAGCCAGGCTGGAATACACCCCACCGGCCACAACCGGACTACCAGCACACTCAGCCAGGCTGGAATGATCCCTACCCACGTCAACCGGATTACGACTATGCACAACCCGGTAGGGACTATCTGCAGACCACATCAAGGCCTGTACCGACACAGCCCGACTATGATGACGTCTACCGGACGCCCTATGCCGAGCGACGGCCTCTACAACCACGCCACCGCTTGAGCAACCGCTGAAAAAAAGGGCCGGGTATCGACATACCCGGCCCATCTCCAGCTCCCAACGGGCCTTATCAGACCAACGTGGTCAACGCCTCACGGCTGAACGGCAGGATGTCGCCCTCGCGGCCTTCGCGCACCTTCAACGCCCAATCCGGGTCCACCAACAGGGCACGGCCCACGGCCACCAAGTCAAACTCGTCGTTATTCAAACGCTCCAGCAGTTTTTCCAGGCTGGCCGGCTGCGCGACCTTGTCGGTATTGACCATGAACTGCAGGAACTCACCATCCAGGCCAACGCTGCCCACGGTGATAGTCGGTTTGCCGGTGAGTTGACGGGTCCAGCCAGCCAGGTTGAGGTTGGAGCCTTCGAATTCCGGCTCCCAGAAACGACGGGTGGAGCAGTGGAAAATGTCCACGCCCGCGTCAGACAACGGCTTGAGAAACTCTCCAAGCGCCTCGGGGGTTTGCACCAGGCGCGCGGTGTAGTCCTGCTGTTTCCACTGGGAGAAACGGAAAATAATCGGGAAGTCCGGGCCGACCGCGGCACGGGTAGCCTGGATCAGCTCGATGGCAAAGCGCGAACGGTTGGCCAGGCTGCCGCCGTATTCGTCGGTACGCTGGTTGCTGCCTTCCCAGAAGAACTGGTCGACCAGATAGCCGTGGGCGCCGTGGATCTCCACGCCGTCCATGCCAATGCGCTGGGCGTCCTTGGCGGCTTGGGCGAAGGCGTTGATGACCTCCTTGATGTCTTGCTGGGTCATGCCATGCACGACCACGTCACCGTCCTTGAGCTTCTCCATCGGACCGTAGGCCGGCACGCTGGCGTCAGGCTCGGTGCCGATGCGACGTACGCTGCCCACGTGCCAAAGCTGTGGAACGATCTTGCCGCCTTCGGCATGCACGGCGTCGACCACCTTTTTCCAGCCGGCCAGCGCGGCCTCACCGTAAAAGTGCGGGACATTGGGGTAGCCATTGGAGGCCTGGTGGCCGACCACCGTGCCTTCAGTGATGATCAGGCCCACGCCTGCGGCGGCGCGGCGACGGTAGTACTCGATCACTTTGGAATTGGGCACGCCGCCAGGGGAGAACGAGCGGGTCATCGGCGCCATGACAACGCGGGTCGACAGTTGCAATGCACCGAGCTGAAAGGGTTTGAACAAGGCTTGGACGGGCATGGGAGCACTCCACGGAAGACGGGATTTATGACGTGGATAATATGGGGAGCGCAAAGCGCTGGGTAGCACTATTGATCTGGGTGATTAAGGGGTAAAAGTGGCACAACCTGTTGCCGCTAACCTGTAGTGAGCGGGCTTGCCCCGCGCTGGGTGGCGAAGCCGCCCCAGTAAAAAACGCCGCGTTCTGTCTAGAAATGCGGCGTCTGATTTTAGGGCGGCTTCGCCACCCAGCGCGGGACAAGCCCGCTCACCACGAAAGCCTCCTGGACGTCTTCAGGCCAGGGCTTTTTCGATGGCCTGGACGATCGTCGGGTCATCTGGCGCGGTGCGCGGGGAGAAGCGTGCGAGCACTCGCCCATCCTTGCCCAACAGGAATTTTTCGAAGTTCCAGGTGATATCCCCAGGAAACTCGGCACCCTCGCCCGCCAGCAGGCGGTACAGCTGATGACGATCAGGCCCGTTGACCTCAAGCTTGCTGCCCAACGGGAAAGTCACCCCGTAGTTCAGGCTGCAGAACGCCTGGATCTCCTCCTCGGTCCCCGGCTCCTGGCCTGCAAACTGGTTGCACGGCAGGCCGAGCACGGTAAAGCCCTGGTCCTTGTACTGCTGGTAGAGGTTTTCGAGCGCGGCGTATTGCGGGGTCAAGCCACATTTGGAGGCCACGTTGACCACCAGCACAACTTGCCCCTTAAAGGGCGCCAGCGGCAGCTCTTGTCCGTCCAAAGCTTTGAGTTTCAGGTCGTGGAAAGCACTCATGACGAACTCCAGATATCCCATGTTCTTCGCATTGCGGTGCTTCGAGATTACAACCCGCAAGCCTGCAATCATAGACGCCGATTGCAAAACTCGCCTGCGAGTTACTGAGCGGTCGGCCAGGGCAAAATCGGAATGGCCGTGACGGCATTCTGCGGGCTGCCTTCGATCAGGCGGTCGCTGTAGACCAGGTACACCAGGGTATTGCGCTTCTTGTCGAGGAAGCGCACCACCTGCATGGTCTTGAACACCAGCGAGGTGCGCTCCTTGAACACTTCGTCGCCGTCCTTGAGCTCACCCTTGAAGCGGATCGGGCCCACCTGACGGCAGGCGATCGACGCTTCGGCACGGTCTTCGGCCAGGCCCAGGCCACCTTTCACGCCGCCAGTCTTGGCGCGCGACAGGTAGCAGGTCACGCCGTCGACCTTGGGATCGTCAAAGGCTTCAACAACGATTCGGTCGTTGGGGCCGACAAACTTGAACACCGTCGACACCTGACCGATTTCCTCGGCCGAGGCCAGCAACGGCATGGCCAGCAGCAGGCCGAGCAATCCCTTCATGACACGCATTGTGTATTCCTTTGGTTAGACCAGGATCAGGTTATCGCGGTGAACCAGTTCCGGTTCGGCCATGTAACCCAGAAGTCCGACAATCGCATCGGACGATTGTCCAATGATTTTCTGTGCTTCGAGGGCGCTGTAGTTAGCCAGGCCACGGGCGATCTCACGACCGTCCGGCGCTACGCACACCACCATCTCGCCACGGCGGAAACTGCCCTGCACCAGCTTGACGCCCACCGGCAGCAGGCTCTTGTTGCCTTGGGACAATGCCGACACCGCACCCTCGTCCAGCACCAGCGTGCCACGGGTTTGCAGATGACCGGCCAGCCACTGTTTGCGCGCCGCAAGCATGCCGCGTTCCGGCGACAGCAGCGTGCCGATGCGTTCACCGGCCTTGAGGCGGTCCAGCACGCGCTCAAGGCGCCCGCCGACGATGATGGTGTGCGCGCCGGAACGTGCGGCCAGGCGCGCTGCACGCAGTTTGGTCTGCATGCCGCCACGGCCCAGGGCACCGCCGACGCTGCCGGCCACAGCGTCCAGCGCCGGGTCATCGGCACGAGCCTCATAAATAAGCTGGGCATCGGGGTTGTTACGCGGGTCGGCGTCGAACATACCGTCACGGTCGGTGAGGATCACCAACAGGTCGGCTTCCACCAGGTTGGCAACCAGGGCGGCCAGGGTGTCGTTGTCGCCGAAGCGGATTTCGTCGGTGACCACGGTGTCGTTCTCGTTGATCACCGGGATGACCTTGAGCTCGACCAGGGCGCGCAAGGTGCTGCGGGCATTGAGGTAGCGCTTGCGGTCGGACAGGTCGTCGTGGGTCAGCAGGATCTGCGCCGTGTGGCGGCCGTGCTCGGCGAAGCTGGATTCCCAGGCTTGCACCAGGCCCATCTGGCCGATGGCGGCGGCGGCTTGCAGTTCGTGCATCGCGCTGGGTCGCGCGGTCCAGCCGAGGCGGCTCATCCCGGCGGCAACCGCCCCGGACGACACCAGCACCAACTCAACACCGGCCTCATGCAAGGCCACCATCTGCTCGACCCAGACGCTCATGGCTGCGCGATCCAGCCCCTTGCCATCCGCCGTCAGCAACGCACTGCCGATCTTTACGACCCAGCGCTGCGCACCTGTCACTTTGCTCCGCATCATCTTCAACCTTAGATTGAGGGCTGCGCGACCCAGCGCGGCCCATAACGTTAAACCCGGATACTAAAACGCCGCTCTATAAGGAGCGGCGTTCAAGTTTATCGCAACGGATCAGTCACGCACGTAAATGATTTCCGGACCGTCTTCATCATCCACGTCTTCTTCGTCCCAATCATCGTCACCGATGTCGTGGACCGACTTCACGCCGCTGCGGCGCAAGGCACGCTGATCGTCCAGGGCCTGTAGCTGGGCGCGGGCTTCGTCTTCGATCTGCTGGTCGAGCTCGGCGAGTTCGGCCTTGAAAACCGGGTCGGCCGCCAGGCGATCGGCGCGGTCTTCCAAGTAACGCATGATGTCGCGGGTCAGGCGCTCGGTGCCTTCTTTGGCGATGGCCGAGATCACGTAGACCGGACCGGTCCATTCCAGGCGATCAACGATTTCCTTGACGCGCTCCTCGTGCTCTTCTTCGAGGATCTGGTCACACTTGTTCAGCACCAGCCAACGATCACGCTCGGCCAGGGCCGGGCTGAACTTGGTCAGTTCGCTGACGATCACTTCGGCGGCGTCCGGTGCGCTGGTGTCATCCAGCGGCGCCATGTCTACGAGGTGCAGCAGCAAACGCGTACGCGCCAAGTGCTTGAGGAAGCGAATCCCCAGGCCGGCGCCATCGGAAGCGCCTTCGATCAGGCCGGGAATGTCGGCGATCACGAAGCTTTTCCAACGGTCGACGCTGACCACACCCAGGTTGGGTACCAGGGTGGTGAACGGGTAGTCGGCAACTTTCGGCTTGGCGGCCGACACCGAGCGGATGAAGGTACTTTTACCAGCGTTTGGCAGGCCCAGCAGGCCCACGTCGGCGAGTACTTTCATTTCCAGCTTGAGGTCACGCTGCTCGCCCGGCTTGCCTGGCGTGGTCTGGCGTGGCGCACGGTTGGTACTGGACTTGAATCGGGTGTTACCCAGACCGTGCCAGCCGCCCTGCACAACCATCAGCTTCTGGCCGGCCTTGGTCAGGTCGCCGATTACTTCCTGGGTCGCGGAGTCGATGATCGTGGTGCCGACCGGTACGCGCAGTACCAGGTCCTCGCCTTTTTTACCGGTGCAGTCGGTGCTGCCACCGTTGGAGCCACGCTCGGCATCAAAGTGCCGGGTGTAACGGTAGTCGACCAGGGTGTTGAGGTTCTCGTCGGCCATCATGTAGATGGAACCGCCGTCACCGCCGTCACCGCCGTTGGGGCCACCGTTTTCGATGAATTTTTCGCGACGGAAACTCATGCAACCGTTACCGCCGTCGCCTGCTTTTACTCGGATGGAAACTTCATCAACGAACTTCATAACAAAACGCCTCTCGCCGCACGGACGAGCTTAAGAAACCAAGACATAAGACTCTTGCAAAAATGAGCGCAGCGACCTCAATCAACGACCGCACATCCAGCGCTTGAGCCCATCACAAACAGCTTTGCAAGAGACTCACCCCACAAACGAAAAAGCCCCGTCGCAAGACAGGGCTTTTCCAGCGATCTCGCAATTAAGCTGCGACAACGCTCACGTAACGGCGGTTGAACGCGCCTTTTACTTCAAACTTGATCACGCCTTCGATTTTCGCGAAGAGGGTGTGATCTTTACCCATGCCTACACCGTAACCGGCGTGGAATTGGGTGCCGCGCTGACGCACGATGATGTTGCCCGGAATGATTTTCTGGCCGCCATACATCTTAACGCCAAGGCGTTTGGCTTCTGAGTCGCGACCGTTACGGGTACTACCACCAGCTTTTTTGTGTGCCATGAGTCAATTCTCCTAGTGAGGAATTAGGCTGAAATTAAGCCTGAATACCGGTGATTTTGATCTCGGTGTACCACTGGCGGTGGCCCATACGCTTCATGTGGTGCTTACGACGACGGAACTTGATGATGCGGACTTTATCGTGACGACCTTGGGAGATCACTTCAGCCACAACGGTAGCGCCAGCAACAACTGGAGCGCCGATGTTCACGTCATCGCCATTGGCGACCAACAGAACGCGATCAAAAGTAACGGATTCGCCGGTAGCGACTTCCAGTTTTTCGATCTTCAGGTATTCACCTGGGGCGACTTTGTATTGCTTGCCACCAGTAACAATTACTGCGTACGACATGGTATTTCTCCGATAATCCTGCTCACCCAGCGCTTTATAAGAAGAGGTATTGGCTGGCATGGCTGCATGGGATGGACGTCCCGAATGCAATTGCGTAAGGCAGGTGCTGCCCAGGAAGTTCAGGGTGCGCGATTGTACGCAAGGCAACGGGGTGTTGCAAGAGGCCGTCTATCGCGCCTTGACACTACGGGGCCTGGGTCCTAGCATGCCGCGCAACCCTTCTGGAGCGACTGTCGCTGATGCAACCCCAAGCTTTCTACCGCGCGGTCGCGGACGATTTTAGCGCCGTCGACGGCATCATCAAGAAGCAGCTGACTTCTAAAGTGCCGCTGGTCTCCAAAATTGGCGACTATATTACGTCGGCGGGCGGTAAACGCCTGCGTCCTTTATTAGTGCTGCTGTGCGGCAAGGCCCTGGGTCGCGAAGGCGATGACCTGCGCCTGCTGGCGGCCACTATCGAATTCCTGCACACCGCCACCCTGCTGCATGACGACGTGGTCGACATGTCCGGCATGCGCCGTGGCCGCGAGACCGCCAACGCCATGTGGGGCAACGCACCCAGCGTGCTGGTGGGTGACTTCCTGTACTCGCGCTCGTTCGAAATGATGGTTGAACTCGGCTCGATGCCGGTGATGAAGATTCTTTCACAGGCCACCCGCATCATCGCCGAGGGCGAAGTGTTGCAACTGTCGAAGGTCCGCGACGCCAGCACCACCGAAGAAACCTATATGGAAGTGATTCGCGGCAAAACCGCGATGCTCTTTGAAGCCTCCACCCACAGCGCCGCTGCGCTGTGCGGCGCTACGGCCGAACAGGCCGAAGCCCTGCGCACCTTTGGTGACCACCTGGGCGTGGCGTTCCAACTGGTCGACGACCTGCTCGACTACAAGGGCGACGCCGAAACCCTGGGCAAGAACGTCGGTGACGACCTGGCCGAAGGCAAGCCGACCTTGCCGCTGATCTACACCATGCGCGAAGGCACGCCGGAACAGGCTGCCCTGGTGCGCAAGGCGATCCAGAAAGGCGGGATCGAAGACCTGGAGGCCATCCGTGCCGCTGTCGAAGCGTCGGGCTCCCTGGAGTACACCGCGCAACTGGCACGCGACTACGTGGCCCGTGCAATCAAATGCCTGGAAGCCCTCCCCGCCAGCGAATACCGGGATGCCCTGGTTGAGCTGAGTGAGTTTGCGGTCGCGCGTACTCACTGATCCCGCACTGATTAATGTGGGAACTGGCGTGCCTGCGATGACGGTAGTGAACTCACCATCGCTATCGCAGGCACGCCAGTTCCCACGTTTAAAGCGCATTACCAACTGAGCGCCCGCGCTCGCCGCAAAACCCTATATAATGTGCGACTTTTAGCCATCCTGACTCCCAAGGAGCTTTAGTGAGCACGTTGCCACCCTGCCCGAAATGCAATTCCGAATACACCTACGAAGACGGCGCCCAGCTGATCTGCCCGGAATGCGCCCATGAGTGGTCCGCCAATGGCGAGGCCGAAGCAGCCAGCGACGACACCGTGAAGAAAGATTCTGTGGGCAACGTCCTGCAGGACGGCGACACCATCACCGTGATCAAGGACCTCAAGGTCAAGGGCACTTCCCTGGTCGTCAAAGTGGGCACCAAGGTCAAGAACATCCGCCTGTGCGACGGCGACCACGATATCGATTGCAAGATCGACGGTATCGGCCCGATGAAGCTCAAGTCTGAGTTCGTGCGCAAAGTCTGAACCTGCTACCTCCATCCCGCGCCCGCCGCGGGATGGCGTTTCGCCCTCTCCGTTGATCGAACGCAATATCCACACAGAAAAAACCAGAAACCGCCAATAGGCACTTGCTATTCTACGAATAAGAATTATTCTCATTGAAACCCATCAAGGAGATGCGACCCATGACTTATTTGATAGATGCCTGGCTGGACCGCCCACACCCTTACCTGCGGATCCTGCATCGGGAAACCGGCGAAGTCTGTGCGGTACTGGAAGAAGAAGCGCTGAACGAATTGCAGGACCAAGGAGACCTGGACGTCAACGGGCTGAGCTCGAGTGAACCTGGGGTGTTGAAGGAGGTGGTGCGTAATCTGTTTCTGTTTTGCTATGCCCGAGCGTTGCGCCCGGCGACGGAGCTGAATGGCAAGTTCCATCCATGAGCGAGGTTGAATGCACCTGCTTTATGTGGGAGCTGGCTTGCCTGCGATGGCATCAACTCGGTAAGACATCAGACCGAGTCGCCGGCATCGCGGGCAAGCCCGGCTCCCACATAAAGCCAGGCGCAGTAATCAGCAGGTCTTACAGAACGTCGAGCAGCTCGACGTCGAACACCAGGACGCTGTGCGGCGGGATGCTGCCAACGCCTTGAGCGCCGTAGGCCAGTTCGCTAGGCACGTACAGGCGCCATTTGCTGCCGGCATTCATCAGTTGCAGGGCTTCGGTCCAACCGGCGATCACGCCGCCTACCGGGAATTCTGCAGGCTGGCCGCGCTCGTAGGAGCTATCGAACACAGTGCCGTCGATCAGGGTGCCGTGGTAGTGAGTACGCACTTGGTCTTCACGGGTCGGCTTGGCGCCATCACCTGCGGTCAGCACTTCGAATTGCAGGCCGGAAGCCAGGGTAGTGATGCCATCACGCTTGGCGTTTTCAGCCAGGAACGCCAGGCCAGCGCCTGCCGCTGCTTCAGCCTTGGCAGCCGCTTCGGCTTGCATGATTTCGCGGATCACCTTGAAGCTGGCAGCCATTTGCTCTTGGTCTACGCGGCTTGGCTGGCCGGCGAACGCATCGGTCAGGCCGGCCAGGATCGCGTCCAGGCTGACGCCCGGTGGTGGGTTGTCGCGCAGTTGGTCGCCCAACTGACGGCCGATACCGTAGCTGACGCGGGTTTCGTCGGTGGACAGATTAACTTCGGACATGAAGAGGCTCCGCTGTAGGACAACACTGGTTTCCCCGTGCTACCCAAAACTAAAAGGGCCAGCAGACTAGCACACAAGCCCCGCCCATGATCAGCCCCCTCCACGGCCACTGCGGTAGCGCACTTTGTCATCCGGGACAAAATAGCATTTCAGATTCACCTCCTGCCGCCGATACAGCCCTACACAGCAGCTGGCTCCAAAATCAATAACCGTCCAGCACACCCCATCATTCTTGCGGAGCATTCGATGAATAGCTGGTTCGGTAACATCAGCGTCAACCTCAAACTGGGCCTGGGCTTCGGCCTGGTACTGGTCCTCACATCTATTCTGGCACTCACTGGCTGGACCAGCCTGGGCGGCCTGATCGACCGTAGCAACTGGATGAGCGACATCACCCAGCTCAACGCGTCGCTGACCAAACTGCGCATCGTGCGCCTGCAATACATGCTCGCCAACGGCGACGAAGCCGTGGCCCAGAACGTACAGACCAACCTGGATGCCTTCGCTGCCCAGCAACAAAATCTCCTGGACAGCTTCAAGAGCCCGGAGAACCTCAAGCTGCTCAATGAGCAGAAATCCATCATCACCGCTTACCAGCAATCGCTGAACAAAATGCGCGAGGCTTACCGTAACGGCAATGCCTCGCGCCAGGTGATGGGCGACAAGGCCGATATCGCCAACGCACAAATCGACGCGTTGGAAGCCAGCGTGAAGCAAATGCCCGACAGCTCGGAGCACCTGGCCCAGTTCCAGGCCGTGGCCGACGCCAAGATGCAGTTCCAGTTGGCCCGCTACGAAGTGCGCGGCTACACCGGTAACGTCAACCCGGAGACCGAAGCGCGCGCCGCCGCACAGATTGAAAAAGCCATCGCCGGCTTGAAAGGCCTCAGCACCGCCTTTGGCGCCAGCCAGCAAAGCGCACTGACCGCCCTGGAAACGGCTCTGGGTGCCTATCGCAGCGCCGTGCAGAACTACAAGGCAGCCAACGCCAACATCGTCACCGCCCGTGCCGAGATGACCACCCAAGGTGCCGATATCGTCACCATCAGCGACAAGCTGTACGAGATCCAACTGACTCGCCGCGACACCGAAAGCGCCCAGGCCCGTAGCCTGCAGTTGATCAGCACATTGCTGGCCCTGCTGGTGGGCATCATCGCCGCACTGGTCATCACCCGCCAGATCACTCGCCCGATCCAGGACACCCTGGCCGTGGTGGAGCGCATTGCCTCCGGTGACTTGAGCCACAACATCCAGGTCACGCGCCGGGACGAACTGGGTGTGCTGCAACAAGGCATCCAGCGCATGGGCACCACCCTGCGCGAGTTGATCAGCGGCATCCGCGACGGCGTGACCCAGATCGCCAGCGCCGCCGAAGAGTTGTCGGCCGTGACCGAGCAAACCAGCGCCGGCGTCAACAGCCAGAAGATCGAGACCGATCAGGTCGCTACGGCGATGCACGAAATGACCGCCACGGTGCAGGAAGTCGCCCGTAACGCCGAGCAAGCCTCACTGGCGGCAGCCGATGCCGACGGGCAAGCCCGCGCAGGCGACAAGGTGGTGGCTGAGGCCATCGCCCAGATCGAGCGCCTGGCCGCTGAAGTGGCACGTTCCACCGACGCCATGACCCACCTGCAACAAGAGAGCAACAAGATCGGCAGCGTGATGGACGTGATCAAGGCCGTGGCCGAACAGACCAACCTGCTGGCCCTCAACGCAGCGATTGAAGCAGCGCGTGCCGGTGAAGCCGGTCGTGGATTTGCTGTGGTGGCTGACGAAGTGCGCGGCCTGGCCCAGCGCACGCAGAAATCCACCGAGGAAATCGAAGGCCTGGTTGCCGGCTTGCAGAACGGTACCCAGCAAGTGGCCAATGTGATGAACAACAGCCGCAGCCTCACCGACAGCAGTGTCGAGCTGACGCGCAAGGCGGGTGTGTCGCTGGAGAACATCACCCGAACCGTGTCGAATATCCAGTCGATGAACCAGCAGATCGCCGCCGCCGCCGAGCAGCAAAGCGCCGTGGCTGAAGAGATCAGCCGCAGCATTGTGAATGTGCGGGATGTGTCGGAGCAGACCGCTACGGCGAGTGACGAGACGGCCAAGTCGAGTGTTGAACTGGCGCGGTTGGGGAGCCAATTGCAGCAGATGGTCAGTCATTTCCGGGTGTAATAAAACGCCTGAAACCCCTTCATGTCGGTCATCGTTCGGTCTTGGCGTGGTGACATGACCAGCGTTAATATCGGCTTGCAGGTCGAATGCGCCGTTTGAGATCGCAACCCCAGCCACTAACTGGGTTTGCAAAAAAAACCGCCCTACCAAGGCGGTTTTTTTTGCCTGCGATTTACCCCTCAGCCCTCGCCTTCCTCGACAAACACCAAGCGGTTCCCAAACGGGTCCTTGATGCTCATCTCCCGCGATCCCCAAGGCGTTTCCTCAACCCCGGGCTTGGCATACCGATAGTCCTTGCTCGCCAACTGCTGCTGATAGGCGTCCACGCCTTGCGCCTGAATTCGCACCGCCGCACCCGGCGAGGCATCACCATGATGCTCCGTCAGATGCAACACACAGTCGCCCAACGACACCTGCAGATACAGCGGAAAATTGGCCTCGAAACGATGCTGCCAATCCACCTTGAATCCCAGGAAGTCGACGTAGAATTCCAACGCCTTGGCCTCGTCGAAGATCCGCAAGATAGGGGTGACTTTTCCTAAGTGCATGGCAACCGCTCCGTCTAAATAAGCGTCCACTATAGAGACGAAAACCCCCGACGCAAATCCCCACTGCGCGCCAGGAACCGACCCGGCCGCTGACCATTCGCCTGCCCGTCGCTGTAGCTCAACACCCCGTTGACCCACACCCCATCGATGCCCTCGGCCGCGCGTTGCGGTTCCTTGAAATCCGCCACATCGCGCACGCGCAACGGGTCGAACAACACCAGGTCGGCCCAGTGCCCTTCGCGGATTTCACCCCGCTCCGCCAGGCCAAAACGCGCGGCAGAAAGGCCTGTCATCTTGTGCACGGCGGTATGCAATGGGAACAACCCGACATCGCGGCTGAAATGCCCCAATACCCGTGGAAATGCACCCCACAAGCGTGGATGTGGAAACGGGTCCTCGGGCAACCCATCCGACCCGACCATCGACAACGGATGCGCCAGGATCCGTCGCACATCCGTTTCATCCATCCCGTAGTACACCGCCCCTGCCGGTTGTAGCCGCCGTGCGGCGTCCATCAACGAAACATCCCACTCAGCGGCAATATCCTGCAAATCGCGCCCGCCCATCGCCGGGTGCGGCGTCGACCAGGTGATGGTGATCCGAAAGGCGTCAGTCACCTGCTTGAGATCCAGGGTCGAAGAACTCGCCGCATAGGGGTAGCAATCACACCCCACGGGATGGGTTTTAGCCGCCAGTTCCAACGACGCCAACAGCTGCGGACTGCGCCCCCAGTTACCGGCGCCGGCACATTTGAGGTGGGAAATGATCACCGGCGCCTTGGCATGCCGGCCGATCATGAACGCCTCGTCCATCGCCTCAAGCACCGGCTCGAATTCACTGCGCAAATGGGTGGTGTACACCGCGCCGAATGCGGTGAGTTCTTCACTCAGTTGCAGCACTTCATCGGTCTCGGCGTTGAATGCGCTGGCGTAGGCCAGGCCTGTGGATAAACCGAGGGCGCCGGCTTCGAGGCTCTCGTGCAACTGCGCGCGCATGGCGGCGATTTCATCCGCCGAGGCGGTGCGATGCAGGTCGTCCATATGGTTGCTGCGCAACGCGGTATGGCCGATCAACGCCGCGACGTTCACCGCCGGATGCGCGTTCTCCACCGCCGCACGGTAATCGGCAAACCGCGGGTAACTGAACGCCTCACGCGTGCCCAACAGGTTCATCGGGTCTGGCGGATCACTGCGCAAGTTCACCGGCGACGCACTGATGCCGCAGTTGCCGACAACCACCGTGGTCACGCCCTGGCTGAGCTTGGGCAGCATCTGCGGATGGCGGATCACCACCGTGTCATCGTGGGTGTGCACGTCGATAAAACCCGGCGCCAGCACGCGCCCCGCCGCTTCGACTTCATGCTCGGCCACCGCCGCCGACAAATCGCCAATCGTCGCGATGCGCCCATCGCGCAATCCCACATCGGCCACATAGCCCGGGGTGTTGCTGCCATCAATGATCAGCGCCTGGCGTATCAGCGTGTCGTACTTCATATCAGTCTCCAAGCGGCAGGCTGTCTGGGCCTCCGCGATAATCGTCCAGGGCCAGCTTGATGCGGCGCAGGCGTTCCTGGTTGTCGTCCGGCAGGGCCAGCGCCAGCTCAGTGGCGAGCAGGTCGATGGCCAGCAGCATGCCGTAGCGGGCCGCCGTGGGTTTGTAGATAAAACTGGTTTCGGCCGGTTGCAGGGGCAGCAGTACATCCGCCAACTGCGCCAAGGGCGAATCCGCCAGGGTGATGGCGACAATGCGCGCGTCGTAATTGCGCGCCAGTTCCACCACGTCCAGCAGCTCCGGGGTCAGGCCGGTCAACGAACACACGATCAGCGCATGCTCCGGCCCCAAGGTGGCGGCCGTGACACGCATCATCACCGGGTCATGACTGGCAGCAATCGGATAGCCCAGGCGTACCAGGCGCACCTGCAGCTCGTCGCTGCACAGGCTCGATGGGCCGCCCATGCCGAATGCGTGGATCATCCGCGCCTTGCCCAACAGGTGGACCGCATCGATGAAGCTCGCCTGGTTGAACCCCGACAAGTGTTGACGCAAGGTCGCTTCGATATCCCCCAGGATCTGCCGATGAAACGCCGACTGCTCCGGCAACCCCGCAGGGTCGAGGAAGCGACTGCCCACCCCACTCGCCTGGGCCAATTGCAGGCGCAGGTCGCGCAAGTCCCGGCAACCGACGCTGCGCGCGAACCGCGACAAGGTGGCCGTGCTGACCTCGGCCCGTTGGGACAATTCTTCCAGGCTGGCCGACGCGGCAAATCCCACATCATCAAGCATCAGCTTGGCGATACGCCCTTCGCCGGCGCTGAACGAATCCTGGCGGGCGCGGATCTGGTAGAGAATGTCCATGGGGTCTCCGGGTTACAAATGAGGCTCATAAAACAAGAGACAGGCCGTAGGTGAGACCGAAGGCCACCACAGAAATCAAAGTCTCCAGCACGGTCCAGGTCTTGAAGGTCTGGATCACCGTCATATTGAAGTATTCCTTGATCAGCCAGAAGCCGCCGTCATTGACGTGGGAAAAGATCACCGAGCCCGCACCGGTGGCCAGCACCAGCAATTCGGGGTGTGGATAACCCAGGCCCATGGCGACCGGCGCCACCACGCCGGACGCGGTGGTCATGGCAACGGTCGCCGAGCCCGTGGCAATACGCATCAACGCGGCAAACAGCCAACCCATCACCAGTGGCGACAAGTGGAACGCGTGGGCCAGGCCCAGAATTTCGTTAGTTACACCGGCGTCCACCAGGATCCGGTTCAAGCCGCCCCCCGCCCCCACCAGCAAGGTGATACTCGCGGTCGGCGCCAGGCATTCATTGGTGAACTTGAGGATCGACTCGCGGTTGAAGCCCTGCGCGATCCCCAAGGTCCAGAAGCTCACCAATGTCGCCACCAGCAGCGCAATCACCGAGTTGCCGATAAACAGCAGGAACTGGTTGAAGCCGGTACCGGGCGTGGAGATCACGTTGGCCCAACCGCCGATCATCATCAGCACCACCGGCAACAGGATGGTGCCCATGGTCAGTGTGAAACTTGGCAAGCGTGTACGCGGCTCGCGCTCGATGAACTGGCGTTCCAGCGGGTTCTCCGCTGGCAGGTGAATGCGCGGCACGATGAATTTGGCATAGACCGGGCCGGCAATGATCGCCGTAGGAATGCCGATCAGAATCGCATACAGCACGGTCTGCCCCACCGACGCGTTATACGCCAGCACCGCCATCATCGCCGCCGGGTGCGGTGGCACCAGCGCATGCACCACCGACAGACCGGCGACCATCGGCAAACCGACCATCAGGATCGACACGCCTACCCGCCGTGCCACGGTAAAGGCGATCGGCACCAGCAACACAAAACCGACTTCGAAAAACAGCGGCAGCCCCACCAGGAAGGCGATGCACACCATGGCCCAGTGCGCGTTGCGCTCGCCAAACCGATTGATCAAGGTGCGCGCCACCTGCTCGGCACCGCCGGACTCGGCCATCATCTTGCCCAGCATGGTACCCAGCGCCACGACCAGGGCGATATGCCCCAGGGTCTTGCCGACGCCTGCTTCGTAGGAACCCATGATGGTGTCCGCCGGCATCCCGGCCATCAGCGCCAGGCCGATGGATACCAGGGTGATGACGATAAACGGATTGAGCCGGTAACGTGCAATCAGCACGATCAAAGCAATGATGGCGATGGCAGCGTATGCCAATAGCCCGAAGCCCGGTGATGCGGCCATGCGGTACTCCTCGGAAAGGGTCACGTCGAATTGGTTGTGAAACTCATAAATCATTACCAAGGAGTATTTTCAAATTTTATGAAAGTAATTTTCGCCCTCGGACAAGCGCTGTCGCGCTGGGGTATGCCCGACAGGTGTGGATGAAAATTCGAGGGGTGTTCTTACATGAAGATCAGACGATGCCGGAAACTCAACGGGCGCCATTGAGTCTTAGAATGCGCCCCCACTCATGCCCAGGAAAACCGACCATGATTCGCACCTCCCTTGCCGCCAGCGCCCTGTCTCTTGCCCTGTGCGGCACGGCCTCGGCCGCCGATAACGCCGCCCTGAAAAAATGCATGGACAGCGCCAACACAACCGCCGACATGGTCAGTTGCAACGCCAAGGAAGCCAAGGTGCAGGACGCGCGCCTGAACAGGGCCTACAAGACCGCCCTCGCCGCCCAGGAAGGCGCGCGCAAGCAGCAACTGCAGGACGTTCAGCGCCTGTGGATAAAATACCGTGACGCCAATTGCGGCTTCGCCGGCTCTGCCACCGGCGGCACCATCGACCAGGTCAACGGCTCCGGCTGCGTGCTGGACATGACCCAGACCCGCGCCCAGGAACTCGAAGACCTGGTCGGGCCATAAACGCCCCCTGTGGGACCCGGCTTGCCGGCGATGGCGATCCCGAAACCGCCATCACCCCAAGGTCAGTCGTGATGAACCTTGGCCCGCTTGAGCAACTTCTTGCAGCGCTCCGACAGATGCAGCACCCGCAGGTGCTTGCCGGCCTTGCTGTAACGCTCACGCAGGGTCATCAGCGCAGCAATTGCTGAGTAATCGACAAAGCTCAGGTGACGGCAATCCAGCGTCACCTGGGCCGGGTCGTTGGCCGGGTCGAATTGATTCAGAAACGGCGTGGTCGAAGCGAAGAATAGCGTGCCATGCAGGCGGTAAAGCTTGCTGCCATCGGCCTCCATATGCTCATCCGCATACAGCTCCCGCGCTTGTTGCCAGGCGAAATTCAGCGCTGCAATCACAATCCCGCACAGCACTGCGGTGGCCAGGTCGGTGAACACGGTGATGACCGTCACCGCAATGATCACCAGCACGTCATTGAGCGGCACCTTGTTGATCACCCGCAGCGACGCCCAGGCGAAGGTCTGCTGTGACACCACAAACATCACGCCCACCAGCGCCGCCAGCGGAATCCGCTCGATCAACGGCGACAGGAACAAAATGAACAACAGGATCATCACCCCGGCGAACACCCCGGAGAAACGCCCGCGCCCGCCGGAACTGAGGTTGATCACCGTCTGCCCGATCATCGCGCAGCCGCCCATGCCGCCGAACAGGCCCGAGACCATGTTCGCGGCACCCAGCGCCACGCTTTCGCGGTCGGGGTAGCCACGGCTCTCAGTGATTTCATCGGTGAGGTTGAGCGTCAGCAGGGTTTCCAGCAGGCCGACCATCGCCATCAGGAACGCGTAGGGGGCGATGATGCCCAGGGTTTCCAGGGTCCATGGAACCTGCGGCAGCGCGAAGGTCGGCAGGCCGCCGGCGATGTGGGCCATGTCGCCCAGCGTGCGAGTGGGCAGGCCGAGCAGGTACACCGCCAGGCCCACGCCGAGGATCGCCACCAATGCAGGCGGCACGGCGCGCGTGATGCGTGGCAACAGGTAGACGATGGCCATGGTCACCAGCACCAACCCGGTCATCACGTACAGCGGCGTGCCACTGAGCCAGTGTTCACCGCTCTTGAAATGCTCCAATTGCGCCAGGGCAATGATGATCGCCAGGCCATTCACGAACCCTAGCATTACCGGGTGCGGCACCATGCGTACCAGCTTGCCCAGGCGCAGCAGGCCGAAGGCGACCATGATCAACCCGCCCAGCAACACCGTGGCCAGCAGGTATTCCACACCGTGTTGCACCACCAGCGCCACGATCACCACGGCCATTGAGCCCGCTGCACCGGACACCATGCCGGGGCGACCGCCAAACAAAGCCGTAAGGGTGCAGATGATGAAAGCGCCGTAGAGCCCCATCAGCGGGTTGAGGTGGGCCACCAGGGCAAAAGCGATGCATTCGGGCAGCAGCGCAAAAGACGTGGTGAGGCCGGCCAGGGCATCGGCGCGCAGACGGGTGAGATTCATGAGGTACCAGGGCATTGCGGGGGATAAGGCGGGGAATGGTACGGAATTGAAGGGAATGGGGCTAGTCTCGAAGACCGTATCGTCCCCTTCGCGAGCAAGCCCGCTTGTGTCTTGAGACAGGATTAAGCTGAAGGTGAGAGGGTGAGTGGCAAGCTGAATGCCCGAAGTGCTTAAAGCACGTGTGGGAGCCCATGCTGCCACTCACTTCTCCGCTCTGGACATGAGCCCGAACAGTTGAACGAGCCCACCTCGAACAGTTACAAGCGTGGGCCAAGCCAGAGCGCTCTCACTTTGAGTGTAAGAGGGTTTGGCTATGTTTTCCTATCCAGCAGGCATTGATGTTTCCAAGGACAGCCTTGAGGCTCGAGTTAATCTGATTGACGTTGGGGTAAGTTGCGCTAACGCCGAAGATGATTTCCCTGGGTTGATTGGGTGGCTATTGCTTCACCAGGTCGGTCGCGTGCTGTTGGAGGCCACTGGCGGTTACGAGCGCAAAGTCATGAAGGCGCTCCAGGCTGCGGGCCTCAACGTCATCTGCATCAATCCCCGTCGAGCCAAGAGTTTTTCCACGGCGATGGGCCAACAAGCCAAAACCGACCCGATAGATGCAAAGTCCCTTGCACAGTTCGCAGCGGTACTCGACTCGCCAAACAGCCGAATCACCAGCCCGAAACATGACGAGTTGCGCGCGTTAGTCCAACAGCGAGAAAACTTTATTCAGCAGAGAGACGATGACAAAAGGCGCCTGAAAACGGCCTCATGCGACGTAGTAAAACCAGCGTTGCAGAGTCATATCGACTACCTGATCAAGGCTGTGAACGCGATAGATCAGTTGATTCGTCAAAGCGCCAACGTGTTAGATCGCGAAAAAGTCGAACGCCTGTGTTCAGTTAAGGGGATCGGGCTCGTTACGGCGGCTAGCCTTATGGCATACCTGCCGGAGTTGGGTGAGGTTGGCAAGCGTCCGATCGCTGCCCTAGCGGGCCTCGCGCCGTATAACAACGACAGTGGGAAGCACATAGGCGCGCGTCACATTCGTGGCGGAAGGTTTTCCGCACGTCGCTCGCTATACATGGCCTGCTGGGTCGTCATTCGGGACCAGCCTGAATTCCAGGCACGCTATAAAGCACTGCGTGGCAAAGGAAAATGCGCAAAAGTTGCGCTAATCGCATGCATGCGTGTTTTGTTAATCCGGCTGAACGCAATGCTGCGTGATAGGACTGAATGGAAAGAACACGCTGCCTAAATCGGCAGCGATGTGTCGTTGAAGGTCACACGGCTTGAAGCTGTGGGAGTTTGGCTGTCTTTGAAAGCGATGGCCAAGATATGGTCATCAAGACAGTTGCTCCCACATTTGACCGAGTTCCAGCTTTGGAATGCAGTCAGTGTGGGAGCGGCGGTGCGACGATTCGACTTGCTCGCGAAAGAAGCGCCCCGGTATCAAGCGAACATCACACCATCTCGTGACGAATCCACTCCACCACCGACGTACGCTTCGGCGCCCAGCCCAGCTGTTCACGGGCATGCTTGCCGCGCACTCGGCTGTTGGAGCCCAGGCCGTAGTTGGCCATTTCATAACCCCACTCGGCCTCGGCGTCGGCCAATGGCCAATCCTGCGGTTTACCCAGGCCCAGCGCTTGGGCAATCGCGGTGGTCATGTCGATAAACGACGCTTCGCCGCTCTCCACGAAGTAGAAGGTGCCCGGAACGTTTTTGGTCAGTGCCAGCAGGTACAGCGCCACCACGTCTTCAATGTGCACGTTGGACCAGATGTTCTGCCCGGTGCCCACATGGCGCACTACGCCGCTTTTGCGTGCTTGTTTGAGCAGACGCGGCAATTGCACGCTGTCGCGCTTCACACCCAGGCTGTGGCCGTAGATCAGGGTGTTGCAGATCACTGCCGAATTCACGCCTTCTTTGGCCGCCGCCAGGATCAGGTTGTCGATGGCCACGCGGGCGGCCTTGTCGACCGTCGGCTCCGGCAAGCTGTCTTCAAAATAGATGACATCGCTGGCCTTGCCACCCGAGGCATCACCGACAATGCTCGAACCGCTGGTATGCAGGAACGGCTTGTTCGAGCCCTTCAAGGCTGCCAACAAGGTTTCCACGGCAGCGCGATGGTCGCTGCTCGCGGCGTTGATCACCGCATCGGCCTTGTGCGCCTGTTCGGTCAATACAGCGGTGTCATCCAGGGTGCCGATCACTGGGACGATGCCCAGCGCAGTCATTTCAGCCGCTTGCTCGGCGCTGCGCACCAGGCCGGTCACGGTGTGGCCAGCCTTGACCAGGCCAGTGGCGATGGAACCGCCGATAAAACCTGCGGCGCCGGTTACGAATACGTTCATGGAGAGTGCTCCTGACTGGGTAAGTGATGAACCCAGTATCAAGGGCTCACTCCTGACGAATAAGCCCCTGTTGCCCAATTGACTCTTGCGCCAAAGTCACGAATCAGCAGGCATACCGCGCCAGCTTGGCCTGGATAAAGTCCAGGAAGCACTGGATACGCAACGCCAACTGCGAGTTGCGATAGAACACCGCATGGATCGGCTGGCGATAACCACTGTTGAACGCCTCCAGCACGGGCACCAGGCGACCGGCGTCGATATCGTCGATGGTCATGAAGTTCGACAGGCAGCAGATGCCCTGACCCTCCAGCGCCAACTGGCGCACGGTTTCGCCACTGGACGCCGCCACGCTGGGCTGGATCAGCCAACGGTCGCCCTCCACATGGCGCAATGGCCAGTGGTTGAGGGTTTCGGTCTGGGTGAACCCCAGAAGGGTGTGGTCCGCCAGCTCGGCCACTGTGGTCGGCGTGCCGTGCTGCTTGAGGTACCCGGGGCTGGCGAGGATATGCAGCGGCGTACAACCGAGCGCGCGCGCGTGCAGGGTGGAGTCGGCCAGGGCGCCGATGCGAATGGCGATGTCGGTGCTCTGTTCCAGCAGGTCGATGATCAAGTCATCGCTGTTCAGCTCCAGCTGGATGTCCGGGTAGAGGCTGCGAAACTCGGCGATGTACGGCACGATCCCATGCAGCATGAACGGCACGGCCGCGTTGATGCGCAGGCGCCCCGCCGGTTTTTTCTGGCGTGACGACAGGCGCTCTTCAAGCTCATCCATCTGCGCCAGGATCACCTTGGCTTGCTCGAAAAAGTACTTGCCCTCTTCGGTCAGGTCCATGCGCCGCGTGGTGCGGTTGATCAGCGTGGTGTCGAGCTTGGCTTCCAGGCGCGACAAGGTGCGACTGACCGCCGAGGGCGTCTGCCCGACCTGCTCTGCGGCAGCGGAAATCGAACCGCACTCAATCACGCTGACAAAGATCTGTAGCTCATCGGATCGGGCTTTCACACGTTGTCCTCTCATATCGGTTCGCAGCAGCTTACACCGAGAGATTGAACGGCCGCGCCCTTAACCACTGATCAGAAGATGAGCGCCCAATAGCGCCATGCCGATGAAAAATACGCGCTTGAACAACAGCGCACTGATGCGCTGACGCAGCGTTTGCCCCAACCACATGCCCAGCAGCGCCGGCACCAATGCCAGTAGCGAAGCATTGAGTTCACCGCCACCGAGGGTGCCGCGCCAGGCCAGCCCGGCCGCCAGTGCCAGGGTCGATACAGTGAACGACAGCCCCAGCGCCTGCACCAACTGGTCGCGGCTCAAGCCCAGGGCTTGCAGATAGGGCACGGCAGGGATCACGAACACACCGGTCGCCGAGGTGATAATGCCGGTGATCACCCCGCACAGTGGGCCCAGCCAGCGTTCGGTTTCAGGCTTCACCTTTAACGAGGGCAGGAACAAGCCGCTCAGGGCATAGACCATCAATGCACCGCCCAATGCATGAACTACCCAGCCACCACCGTCCATCCCAAGCCATAGAGAACCAAGCCCGGTGCCTAGGAAGATCAGCAGCAGCATCGGCCACAGGCGTTTGATCAACGCGCTCAAGTGCCCGCCGAACGCCAGTTGCCACAGGTTGGTGAAGGTCGATGGAATGATCAATAACGCCGCTGCCTGCGCTGGTAGCATAGCCAGGCCGAGCATGCCCATGGCGACCGTCGGCAAACCCAGGCCGATCATGCCTTTGACTGTACCGGCCAGTAGGAAGGTGCCGATCACCAGCAGCGTCAGGGCGGGGCCGATGTCTTGGTAGAATGCGAGGAAGGTATTCATGGGGTGATTGTGCGGTTTTTCGATGGGTGCTGAAATTCGCCATATACTGAGCCAGCCTCTTGTTTTGCATGAGGCTGATAACCTCTTCGCGAACAAGCCCGCTCCCACAGTTGAAATGCATTCCACGTGTGGGAGCGGGCTTGCTCGCGAAAGCGTCAGTCCAGTCACCCGAGAAACCCAGCCATGCACTTTGACCTGATCGACCTGCGCCTCTACCTGCACGTCCTCGACACCGGCAACATCACCGCTGGCGCCGGTCGTAGCCATTTGTCCCTGGCCGCGGCGAGTGCGCGTATCCGGGCGATGGAAGCTTCGCTGGGCATCGAGTTCCTGGAGCGCGGCCGCCGTGGCGTCACGCCCACCCCCGCCGGCAAGGCCCTCGCCCGTCACGCCCGGCTTTTGCTGCAACAAGCCGAGCACCTGCAACAGGACCTGGCGGAATACGCCAATGGCGTCAAAGGCCAGGTGCGCCTGCTGTGCAATACCACCGCCCTGAGTGAATACCTGCCGGAACTGCTGGCGGACTTTCTGTGCGAGCACCCCAATCTCGATATCGACCTGCAGGAACTGCCCAGCCTGCGCATCACCCAGGCCTTGCGCCAGGGCACCGCAGATCTTGGGATCATTTCCGACGCGGTAGACACCCACGGCCTGCAGACCCTGGCGTTTCGCGATGACCCGCTGGTGCTGATCTCACCGCAGGATCATCCGTTCACCGAAGGGAGTTTTGTCGATAGCCTGCAATACGACTTTGTCGGCCTCGCCCCCCACAGCGCATTGACGGTGTATCTCGAAGAACAGGCATTGCACGCCGGTTTCCGCCTGCAAACACGCATCCGTGCCGAAGGCTTTGATGGGGTGATTCGCATGGTCGCCCGCGGCGCTGGCCTGGGCATCGTGCCCCAAGCCGCGCTGGAGCGCTGGCCTTTGGAACGCAGCTTCAAGGCCCACCCCCTGCAAGAAGAGTGGGCCCGCCGAATGCTGCTGCTCTGCGCGCGCTCGTTCGAGCAATTGCCCGGTTACGCCAGGGCCTTGTTCGATGCCTTGGCCCTGCCCTTGCGGAAGAACCCGTAATACACCGCCGACAGAATCAGCAGGAACGGCACACCAAACACCAAGGTCATCTTGAACGCCTCGGTGAAATACGTGGTGATCATCACCGCGCCCATCAGCACCAGGCCCAGCAGCGTGCTGTAGGGAAACAGCCGCAGTTGGAACGACAGCTTCGGCCCGCCATGGCGCTTGCGGTAGCGGCGGAAGAACAGGTGCGTGAGGAAGATCATGAACCAGGTAAAGATCGCGCCAAACATCGAGATCGCCATCATCAGGGTGAACGAGCTTTCCGGGTACACCACGTTCAACAGCGTTGCCAGGGCAATGCCCGAGCTGGACAGCAGCAGCGCGTTCAGCGGGATGCCACTCTTGCTCAGGGCACCCATGGCCTTGGGCGCGAAGCCGGCGCGGGACAGGCTGAACATCATGCGGGTGGTGATGTAGAGCTGGCTGTTCATCGCCGACAGCGCCGCGATCAGGATCACGAAGTTCATCACCCCGGTGGCCCCCGGAATGCCGATGGTCTGCATCACCGTCACGAACGGGCTCTGGGTTTGCCCGGCCTGGTTCCACGGCACGATCGCCAGCATCAGCGCCAGGGTCAGCAGGTAGAACACCACCAGGCGCACGATGGTGGCGCGGAAGGCTTTCTTCACAGCTTGCTCTGGGTCAGCCGCTTCACCGGCAGCCACGGCAATCATCTCCACGCTCAGGTAGCTGAAGATCGACACGATGACCGCGATCCACATGCCGCTCAGGCCATGGGGGAAAAAGCCGTCGTGGGCGGTGTAGTTCTGCACCCCGTATTCCGGGTTGCCGGAGCCGAACACCACGTACACGGCGAGGATGATGAAGCCGACAATGGCGCTGATCTTGATCGTCGAAAACCAGTATTCGAAGTTGCCGAAGGTCTTCACGCTGATGGCGTTGAGCAGGATCAGCACGCTGGAAAACGACACGATCCACACCCATTCCGGCACGTTGGCGAACCAGTACTTCATGTACATCGCCACCGCCGTGACCTCGGCGCCCACCGCCAGCACGATCGCCGCCCAGTAGGCGTAGCGCACCAGGAAGCCGGCCAGTGGGCTGATGTAGAACTCGGCGTAGGCGCCGAAGGAGCCCGAGGTGGAATGCGCCACCGTCATCTCCGCCAGGCAACCCATCAACAGCAGCGTGATCAACGCGCCAATAGCGTAGCTCACCAGCACACTCGGCCCGGCATAACCGATGGCGTAAGCGCTGCCCATGAACAGCCCGGTGCCAATGGCGCCGCCGATGGCGATCATGCTCATCTGGCCGGAAGTGAGCTGGCGCCGCAGGCCCAGTTCGCGGTGGGTGATCTCGGCAAAGCCGTTGTCTGGAGTGGTCACGTGGTGTGCCCCTTTATTATTGTGATTGTTGTTGCTGACGCTGAACCCTGTGGGAGCTGGCTTGCCTGCGATGGTGCATTCACCACCGTCATCGCAGGCAAGCCAGCTCCCCCATTCTGATCGACGTAGTGTCAGGTGACGCTGTTGCGAACTTTGAATTGCGGCTGGTCCCAGGTGTGGTTGTCGAGGATCTCGCCGAGGATTTCCACCGCGTCCCACACTTCGGTAAAGCTGGTGTACAGCGGGGTAAACCCGAAGCGCATGATGCGCGGTTCGCGGTAGTCACCGATCACGCCACGGGCGATCAAGGCCTGAATCACTGCGTAGCCTTCGGGGTGCTCGAAGCTCACATGGCTGCCGCGCTTGGCATGCTCACGCGGGGTGATCAACACCAGCTCATGGGCCGCGCAACGGGCCTCCACCCGCGCAATAAACAGGTCGGTCAACGCCAGGGATTTGCTGCGCAGGCTGGCCATGTCGGTCTGGCCGAAAATCTCCAGGCCGCATTCCACCATCGCCAATGAAGTGATCGGCTGCGTACCGCACAGGTAGCGGGCGATACCGGCGCTCGGCGCGTAGTTCGATTCCATGGCGAACTGCCGGGTGTGCCCGAACCAGCCCGACAGCGGCTGGCGCACCACGTCCACCAACGCCGGGTTGACCCACACAAACGCCTGGGAACCCGGGCCGCCGTTGAGGTACTTGTAGGTACAGCCGATCGCATAGTCGGCACCGGCCTGATGCAGGTCGATGGGCACCGCGCCGGCCGAATGCGCCAGGTCCCAGATGCTCAGCGCGCCGCACTCATGGCTCAGGGCGGTGAGCGCCTGCATGTCGTACATGTAGCCGGTCTTGTAGTTGACGTGGGTGAGCATCACCACCGCCACGTCCTGGTCGATGGCTTGGGGCAGTTCGTCCGGGCTGTTCACCAGGCGCAGGGAATAGCCTTGCTGCAGCAGTTCGGCCAGGCCCTCGGCGATGTACAAGTCGGTAGGGAAGTTGCTCGCCTCGCTGACGATCACCTTGCGCCCAGGCTGGCGTTGGCGCTGCACAGTCAACGCGGCGCTGAGTACCTTGAACAGGTTGATGGAGGTGGTATCGGTGATCACCACTTCGCCGTCGCGCGCGCCGATCAGCGGGGCCAGACGGTTGCCCAGGCGCTGGGACAAATCCGCCCAACCGGCGCTGTTCCAGCTGCGAATCAAGCCATTGCCCCACTCATCGGCAATCACCGCCTGCGCCCGCGCCAACGCCGCTACCGGGCGCGCACCGAGGGAGTTGCCGTCGAGGTAGATCACGCCCTGCGGCAAGGCAAACTGGGTGCGCAAGGGTGCCAGCGGGTCCTGTGCGTCGAGGGCTTGGCAATGGCTTCGAGTGGTCATGGGTTGTCCTGATTTTTATAGGTAGGAATGAACCAAATAATGAACGAAGCTTTAGAGAATTTTCGTGCAAAGTGGGAGGTAACAGGCTAATTAAGCTGTAGGAAATTCGAATTTAACCTCAAAACACGCGGATTTATTCTAACCATGATTCTTGACGCCACCGACCTGCGCCTCCTGCATTTCCTGCAACAGGATGGCCGCATCAGCAACCAGGAACTGGCAGAAAAAGTCGCGCTGTCACCGTCCGCGTGCCTGCGCCGTCTGCGCCTGCTGGAGAGTGAAGGGATCATCAGTGGCTACCGCGCCGTGCTGAATGCCGAGCAGTTGGGGATCGAGCTGGAGGCGATCGTGCACCTGTCGTTGCGCCAGGATGTGGAGGATTGGCACGAGACGTTTATCAAGAAGGTGCAGGGCTGGCCGGAAGTAGCCAGCGCCTATGTGATCACCGGCGCCAGCAACTATGTGCTGAGGGTGCAGGCGCGCAACCTCAAGCACTTCTCGGACTTTATCGTGAACCACCTGAACCGCACGGCGGGGGTGATGGATATACGCTCGGAGATTGTGTTGCAGAAGATCAAGGATCGCGATGAGGTGCTTGACCTGGTCATCCGCAAATAGCCTCAACACCACCGCCCCTGTGGGAGCTGGCTTGCCTGCGATAGCAATGGTGCATTCACTGCCGTCATCGCAGGCAAGCCAGCTCCCACATTTTTAACCGCGTTTAGTCTTCAAGGGCGCGGACTCGTTGCATGCGCTTTTGCTCTACCGGCGCATCGGCAGTCTGCAACTCAAAGTCAAAATCAATCTGCGCCAACCGCCCTTCCACGCCAAACTCGCGCGCCAGCTGCGGGTCGTCACTGAAGCGAATCTCGGCGATCAACTCATCCCGCGTCGCATAGGCAAAGTCATCATGCAGGTACGGGTCGTCCGACAGGTTGATCTGGGTGGTCAGGTGCCGGTGCCCCGGCGCGGAAATGAAGAAGTGAATATGCGCCGGCCGCTGCCCGTGGCGCCCCAGTTGATCCAGCAGTTGCTGGGTCGGCCCGCTCGGCGGGCAGCCGTAGCCGGATGGCACGATACTGCGGAATCGGTAGTTGCCCTGGGCATCAGTCTCGATGCGTCGGCGCAGGTTGAATTCGGATTGTGTCGGATCGAACCACGAATACGTACCGCCGGTATTGGCCTGCCATACATCCACAATCGCCCCCGCCAGCGGCTTGCCATCGGTACCGCGCACCTGCCCACGCATGAACAGCGGCACCGCGTCGTCCGTGCCATCGTCCAGCCGCGCCTCGTAGTGGCTCAACGGCGCCCCGGCCACATACAACGGGCCTTCGATAGTGCGCGGGGTGCCACCGGATTTACCGGCCTCTTCATCAGCGGCGTCCATCAACAAGTCAAGGTAATGCTCCAGGCCCAGCCCTGCCGCGAGCAGGCCGGCTTCCTGATTCTTGCCCAACTCATTGAGGTAGTTGACCGCCTTCCAGAACTCTTCCGGGGTCACCTCCAGGTCTTCGATGATGTTCACGGTGTCGCGCAGAATCCGGTAGATCAGCGCCTTGGTGCGCGGGTTGCCCGCGTCGTTGAGGTTGCCGCTGGCTTCTTCAAGAAACTGTTGGGCGTGGGCAGTCTGGGACAGTCGGATGGACATGGGGCATTCCTCATCTTGTAATTATTGGGTGCATGACAGGCTTAACGGTCGTCCTCATGGATCGACGAAGGGTGCCGGCACAGGGCGTTCACTTCGATGGCCATGTAGGGGAAAAGCGGCAGTTGCATCAGCAGGTCGTGCAGTGCTTGCACGCTGTCGACGTCGAACACGCTGTAGTTGGCGTAGTGCCCGGCAATGCGCCACAGGTGGCGCCACGTGCCCTCCTCCTGCAGCCGCTGCGCCAGCGCTTTTTCGTCGGCCTTGAGGCTGGCAGCGCGTTCGGGGTTCATGTCGAGTGGCAGGTTCACGGTCATTTTTACGTGGAACAACATGGCAGGCGCCTCTTAGTGTTTGTCACGACGGAAGAACGCCAGGCGCTCTTCATCGATGGCCAGGCCCAGGCCCGGTGCGGTGGAGACATGCAAATGGAAATCGCGGTACACCAGCGGCTCGATGAGGATGTCTTCGGTGAGCAACAACGGGCCGAACAGTTCGGTGTCCCACGCCAGCGTGTTCAGCGTGAGAAAGGCATGCGCCGACGCCAGGGTACCGATGCCACCTTCGAGCATGGTGCCGCCATACAGGCCGATCCCCGCGGCCTCGGCAATCGCCGCTGTACGCAGCACCGCACGGGGGCCGCCATTCTTGGCGATCTTGAGGGCGAACACCGACGCCGCGCCTTCGCGCGCCAGGTTGAATGCATCTTCGACGCACTCGATGGATTCATCCGCCATGATCGGCGCCGGGCTCGACAGGTTGAGCCGCGTCATGCCGCCCCGGTTGTTGCGTGAGATAGGCTGCTCGATCAGGTCGATGCCGTTGTCGCCGAGCACCTGGCACGCCCGCAATGCCACCGCCTCGTCCCAGGCCTGGTTGACGTCGACGCGCACACTGGCACGGTCGCCCAAGGCCTTTTTGATCGCGATCACATGGGCTAGGTCCTGGCTGACCTCACCGGCGCCGATCTTCAATTTGAAGATGCGGTGGCGGCGCAGGTCGAGCATTTTCTCGGCCTCGGCAATGTCCTTTTCGGTGTTGCCGCTGGCCAGGGTCCAGGCCACCGGCAAGGCATCGCGCACACGGCCGCCGAGCAGTTCGCTGACCGGCAGGTTCAGGCGTTTGCCCAGGGCATCGAGCAAGGCGCTTTCGATCCCGGACTTGGCAAAGGTGTTGCCGCGAATGCTGCGCTCCAGGCGCAACATGGCCGCGTTGATATTGCTCGCGTCTTGGCCGATCAGCAGCGGCGCGAAGTGGCGGTCGATGTTGACCTTGATACTGTCGGGGCTTTCGTTGCCGTAGCTCAGGCCGCCAATGGTGGTGGCCTCGCCAATGCCTTCGATGCCGTCGGCGCAGCGCAGGCGGATGACCACCAAGGTCTGGTTTTGCATCGTGTGCATCGCCAGCTTGTGCGGGCGGATGGTCGGGAGGTCGACGATGATCGTTTCGATCGACTCGATGGCGCAAATCGGCATGGCTATACCCGCTGGGTTCTTTATAGGTTTGAGCCAATTCTGTGCCGTATCTTTCAAGGGTTCCAATATAGAATGGGTCTCGAACAATACCCTCAAGGTATGAAAGGAGTCGTCATGGAACTGCGTCACCTGCGCTATTTCCAGGTGCTGGGGGAGACCCTCAACTTCACCCGCGCTGCCGAACGCCTGCACATCGCCCAGCCGCCGTTGAGCCGGCAGATCCAGCAATTGGAGGATGAACTGGGCGTCATTTTGCTTGAGCGTGGCCGACCGCTGCGGCTGACCGAGGCCGGGCGTTTTTTTTATGAACACGCCAACGTGCTGCTGGAACAACTGAACAAGGTCTGCGACAACACGCGACGCATCGGCCAGGGCGAGAAGACTTGGCTGGGCATCGGCTTTGCGCCTTCGACCCTCTACGGCGTGCTGCCGGAACTGATTCGCCGGCTGCGCACCCATGAGGCGCTGGAGCTGGAGTTGGGGTTGTCGGAGATGACCACCTTGCAGCAGGTCGAAGCGCTCAAGGCTGGACGCATCGATGTGGGATTCGGGCGAATTCGTATCGACGACCCGGCCATTGTCCAGCGCGTGCTGGTGGAAGATCGGTTGGTCGCCGTGCTGCCCGCCGGCCACCCGCTGCTGGACGCGCCCGCCACCCTCGCCCAACTGGCCGCCGAGCCTTTTGTGCTCTACCCCGGCAACCCACGCCCCAGCTACGCCGACCATGTGATCGCGCTGTTCGATGCCCACGGCCTCAACCTCAAGGTGGCGCAGTGGACCAACGAATTGCAGACCGCCATCGGCCTGGTCGGCGCCGGCATGGGCGTGACGCTGGTGCCCGCGTCGGTGCAGGTGTTGCACCGTGCGGACATCGGCTACACGCCGATTGTGGAAGCCACGGCGACCTCGCCAATCATTCTGAGCCGACGGGTGAATGACCAGTCGCCGGGGCTGAATCATTGCCTGCAACTGGTGGAAGAGCTCATCTGATTTATCCCAAACACTACAACCCCCCTGTGGGAGCTGGCTTGCCTGCGATAGCGGTGGGTCAGCTGGCACATCAGCTGACTGACACATCGCTATCGCAGGCAAGCCAGCTCCCACATTTGGATCTTCATTGTATTCAAAGGCTGCGCAGTCGCTTGCGCTGCAGGGTCTGGCTCGGCGACTCGTCGAACAATTTTCGATACTCCGCCGAAAACCGCCCCAGGTGGGTAAAGCCCCAGCCCAGGGCGATCTCAGAGATGGTACGGGTAGAGCCGTGTTCAAGGATTTCCTGGCGCACGACGCCCAGCCGGTACTTCCTCAGATAGGCCATGGGCGACAGCGCGAAGTATTTGCGAAAGGCATCGAACAGCTTGAACCGCGACACCCCCGCAGCGGCTTCCAGGTCTTCCAGGTGCACGGCTTCGCGGGCGTTGTCGTGGATGTACTGGCGCGCACGGATCAGGTAGTGCGGAAGCTTCACACCGAGGACATCGCGCAGTTCTTCGGAATAGTTATTCGGCTGGGCCAGGATAAGGCCCTTGATCAGCGAGCTTTCCAGGTCGCAGGTAAAGGCGGCCTGGCCATACAACTCGCTGCCGTGCTCCAGCTCGGCGATGAAGTAGCGCGCCATGCGCCACCACGAGGCCGACGCGCCGTCTACCGCGTCCATCACCGATTCAAAGCGCAGCGGCGCTTCGATGGGCCGTTGCAGCAAACCTTCCAGTGACTCACTCATGGCCGCACGCGTGATCACCACCTGCAACTTGCGGCAGTCGCCAGAGATCGCCAGCACCTGATGCTCATTGGGCGAGATGATCACGCCCTGGTCGCGGTTGGAACTCAAGCGCTCACCGTTCTTGCTCAACTCCTGCTCGCCCACCAGCGGCAGGCTCAGGCTGTAACTGCTGAAGTGCTCGGCGTCTTCGATGTCGATGGTTACATCGGTGCCGTACTCGATCACACCCAAGGTGGTGGCGCGGGACTTGAACACGTTGGCGCTGTGGTGAAAGCGCAGGCGTTCGGGCGTGGCGGTGGCCAGGCGATGGGGCCCGCAGATGCCGGACATCCAGCTGCGGGCACCTTCCAGGTCGAAGCGTTGAATCGTTTGGCTGCTCATCAGGGTGCACCCACGGCGGTTAGGCTTTTGCGCGCTCTGGCGGCGCGTCGTTATGGTTCGAAAGCAAGTAATGCGCCACGCCAGCGCAATGGCCACTGGGTGGATAGCAACGGTCGACTATGTGGATAAGTCGCAGGCTTTTGCACCACCTGCCCCGCCAGACAGTAGCGCATCCCGTCACCGCTGCGCACCGGGTTGGGTATTTGCTGCCCAATTTTCCGGCGCAGGTTCCCCTACTAAGCGGATAGCCCGCACCCTGCCCCGCTGCCTCTAATAAACCACCGATTAGCCCTATCAAAAGGTGCCTCCCATGAGTGGTGCAAGAAGCGTCGAGCAGTGGAAAACATTTATCGAAGGTTGTCTGGATTTTCGCCCGGCGGACGAGGTGTTCCGTATCGCCCGCGACATGTTCACCGAGCCGGAACTGTTTGATCTGGAGATGGAACTGATCTTCGAAAAGAACTGGATCTACGCCTGCCACGAAAGCGAACTGGCCAATAACCACGACTTCGTGACGATGCGCGCCGGGCGCCAGCCGATGATCATCACCCGCGATGGCGAAGGTCGGCTCAATGCACTGATCAATGCTTGCCAACATCGCGGCACCACGCTTACCCGTGTCGGCAAGGGCAACCAATCCACCTTCACCTGCCCGTTCCACGCCTGGTGCTACAAGAGCGACGGCCGGCTGGTTAAGGTCAAGGCGCCGGGGGAATACCCGGAGGGTTTCGACAAGGCCACACGCGGCCTGAAAAAGGCGCGTATCGAGAGCTACAAGGGCTTCGTGTTTATCAGCCTGGACGTGAAGGGCACCGACAGCCTGGAGGACTTCCTCGGCGACGCCAAAGTGTTCTTCGACATGATGGTTGCGCAGTCTGCCACCGGCGAGCTGGAAGTGCTGCCGGGCAAGTCTGCCTACACCTACGACGGCAACTGGAAGCTGCAGAACGAAAACGGCCTGGACGGTTATCACGTCAGCACCGTGCACTATAACTACGTGGCCACGGTGCAGCATCGCCAACAGGTGAACACCGAGAACGGCACCGGCGCAGGCAGCACCCTGGACTACAGCAAGCTCGGTGCCGGCGATGCGAACACCGATGACGGCTGGTTCGCCTTCAACAACGGCCACAGCCTGTTGTTCAGCGACATGCCCAACCCCAGCGTGCGCTCCGGCTACGCCACCATCATGCCGCGCCTGGTAGAAGAACACGGCCAGCAAAAGGCAGAGTGGATGATGCACCGCCTGCGCAATTTGAATATCTACCCGAGCCTGTTCTTTCTCGACCAGATCAGCTCGCAACTGCGCATCATCCGCCCGGTGGCGTGGAACAAGACCGAGATCATCAGCCAGTGCCTGGGGGTGAAGAACGAGTCCGACGCCGACCGTGAAAACCGCATTCGCCAGTTTGAGGATTTCTTCAACGTATCGGGCATGGGCACGCCGGATGACCTGGTGGAATTCCGCGAAGCCCAGCGCGGCTTCCAGGGCCGGCTTGAGCGCTGGAGCGACATCTCGCGCGGCAGCCACCGCTGGGAAACCGGGCCCACGCCGAACAGCGAAGCCATCGGCATCCAACCGGCCATGACCGGCACCGAATTCACCCATGAAGGCCTTTACGTGAACCAGCACCGCAACTGGCAGCAATTCCTGCTCAAAGGCTTGGACAACCAAGCGCTGACACTGCGGGAGGTGAAGTGATGAATGCGCAACTGCAGTACCAGATCGAGCAGTTCTTCTACCGTAAATCCGAGCTGTGCGACGCCCAGGATTGGGACGCCTATGTGCAATTGTTCGACCCGCAGAGTGAGTTCCACCTACCGCAGTGGGACTCGGAGCACGTCTACACCCGCGACCCCAAGCGCGAGATGTCGCTGATCTATTACGCCAACCGCTCGGGCCTGGAGGACCGCGTGTTCCGCCTGCGCACCGGCAAGGCGGCGTCAGCCACGCCGATGCCGCGCACCTTGCACCTGATCAATAACGTGCGCATTGCGGAGCAACCGGATGGCACGCTGGAGGTGAAATTGAACTGGCACACGTTGTTCTATCGATTGGCTACGTCGGAGCAGTTCTACGGACAGGCTACCTACAGCCTCAAGCCCCATGGCGACAGTTGGTTGATCACCCGCAAACACGCGTTGCTGCTCAACGACACCATCAACTCGGTGCTGGATTTCTATCACCTCTAAAGCGCCCTTGTTGTGGTGGTGAGCGTGCTTTTTTGTGGTGAGCGGGCTTGCCCCGCGCTGGGGCGCGCAGCGGCCCCTGGTCCAAACACTGCGGTTTGGCGGGAAAAATGCGGCGACTTTCATGAGGCTGCTTCGCAGCCCAGCACGGGGCAAGCCCGCTCACCACAAAAAGCACGCTCAACACAACAGGCCGTGCGTACGTCATAAATAGGCAGAGAACAACACATGAATTACAAAGTGGCCTTCAGTTTTGCCGACGGCAAGACCCTGTTTTTCCCAGTGGGCGCGAATGAAATCCTGCTGGATGCGGCGCTGCGCAACGGCATCAAGATCCCCCTGGATTGCCGCGAAGGCGTGTGCGGCACCTGCCAGGGCCGTTGCGAGTCCGGCGACTACAGCCAGGACTATGTGGATGAGGAAGCCCTCTCCAGCCTCGACCTGCAACAGCGCAAGATGCTCAGTTGCCAGACACGAGTGAAGTCCGACGCGACGTTCTATTTCGACTTCGATTCGAGCCTGTGCAACGCGCCGGGCCCGGTGCAGGTGCGTGGCACGGTGAGCGCGGTGCAGCACGTGTCGACCAGTACCGCGATCCTGCAGGTGCAGTTGGATCAGGCGCTGGACTTCCTGCCGGGCCAATATGCCCGCCTGTCGGTGCCTGGCACGGACAGTTGGCGGTCATATTCTTTCGCCAACCTGCCGGGTAATCACCTGCAATTTTTGGTGCGCCTGTTGCCCGATGGGGTGATGAGCAACTACCTGCGCGAGCGTTGCCAGGTGGGCGATGAACTGGTGATGGAAGCGCCACTCGGCGCCTTCTACCTGCGCCACGTGACCAAGCCCTTGGTGTTGGTGGCGGGCGGCACCGGCTTATCGGCGTTGCTGGGCATGCTCGATGAACTGGCCGCCAACGGCTGCGACCAACCCGTGCACCTCTACTACGGCGTGCGCGGGGCCGAGGACTTGTGCGAAGCGGCGCGCATCCAGGCGTATGCCGCGAAAATCCCGGGCTTTCGCTACACCGAAGTCCTCAGCGCACCCGCGCAGGATTGGCCCGGCAAGCGCGGTTACCTCACCGAGCATTTCGACCTAGCCGAATTGCGGGACAGATCGGCGGATATGTACATATGCGGCCCCCCTCCAATGGTCGAATCCATCCAGCAATGGCTGGCGGATCAGGCACTTGATGGCGTTCAGCTGTATTACGAAAAGTTTACGCAGAGTAATATCTGACCCCTCAGCACTTCTGAGGGGCTGATGCGGCGTGCACTCAACCCTGAGAAAAACAAGTAGAAGGGAATGTTAATGGCGGATGACATGGTTAACCCGGTAGGCCTCAAGCGTGGCCTGAAGAACCGGCACATTCAGCTGATCGCCTTGGGAGGGGCGATTGGCACGGGGTTGTTCCTCGGCTCGGCCGGGGTACTCAAGTCGGCGGGGCCGTCGATGATCCTGGGCTACGCGATTGCGGGTTTTATCGCGTTCCTGATCATGCGCCAGCTCGGCGAGATGATCGTCGAAGAGCCTGTGGCCGGCTCCTTCAGCCACTTCGCGCGCAAATACTGGGGCGGCTACGCAGGCTTCCTGGCGGGCTGGAACTACTGGGTGCTGTACGTGCTGGTGGGCATGGCCGAACTGACGGCGGTGGGTAAGTACATCCAGTTCTGGTGGCCGGAGATCCCGACCTGGGTCAGTGCACTGGTGTTTTTTGTCGCGGTGAACCTGATCAACACCCTGAACGTGAAGTTCTTCGGCGAGGCCGAGTTCTGGTTCGCGATCATCAAGGTGGTGGCGATTGTCGGCATGATCGTGCTCGGTTGCTACCTGCTGTTCAGCGGCACCGGCGGCCCGCAAGCCTCGATCAGCAACCTGTGGAGCCACGGCGGGTTCTTCCCCAATGGCGGCATGGGGCTGTTGATGTCCATGGCGTTCATCATGTTCTCGTTCGGTGGCTTGGAGCTGGTGGGCATTACCGCCGCGGAAGCCAGCGAGCCGCGCAAGGTCATCCCGAAAGCGATCAACCAGGTGGTGTACCGGATCCTGATTTTCTACGTCGGCGCCCTTACCGTGCTGCTGTCGCTGTACCCATGGGACCAACTGCTGCAAACCCTCGGCGCGTCGGGCGATGGCTACAGCGGCAGCCCGTTTGTGCAGATCTTCTCGCTGATCGGTAACGACACGGCTGCGCACATCCTCAACTTCGTGGTGCTGACCGCCGCGTTGTCGGTGTACAACAGCGGCGTGTACTGCAACAGCCGCATGCTGTTCGGCCTGGCCGAGCAAGGCGATGCGCCCAAGTCGCTGATGAAACTGAACAAGCAAGGCGTGCCGATCCGCGCCCTGGCGATTTCGGCCTTGGTAACAATGCTGTGCGTGGTGGTCAACTACGTGGCGCCGCAGAGTGCCCTGGAGTTGCTGTTTGCGCTGGTGGTTGCCTCGTTGATGATCAACTGGGCGCTGATCAGTATCACCCACATCAAGTTCCGCAAGGCCATGGGCGAGCAAGGCGTGACGCCGTCGTTCAAGACCTTCTGGTTCCCGTTCAGCAACTACCTGTGCCTGGCGTTCATGCTGATGATCATCAGCGTAATGCTGGCGATCCCGGGTATTCGCGAGTCGGTGTATGCGATGCCGGTGTGGGTGGGGGTTATCTATGTGGCCTACCGGTTGCGGGTTCGCAAAAGCAACGCGGTAGTGAACGCACAGTGATTCCTGTGGGGGCCGGGCTTGTGTGGGAGCCGGGCTTGCCCGCGATGCAGACGACTCGGTTTACAGTGAGACCCAGGTGATGCCATCGCAGGCAAGCCAGCTCCCACAGTTTTGAATGCATCCAAAATGAAAAAGCCCCGGTAATACGGGGCTTTTTGTTTAGAGCGTGGAACGTACTCGCCAGAGCTCTGGGAACAACACCGTGTCGAGCATCTTGCGCAAATACCCCACGCCTTCCGTGCCGCCCGTACCGGGCTGGAAGCCGATGATCCGCTCTACCGTCGTCACATGGCGGAAGCGCCATTGGCGGAACGAGTCTTCCAGGTCGATAAACTTCTCGGCCAACTGATACAGGTCCCAGTAGCGGTTCGGCTCGCGGTATACCTCACGCCATGCCGCCTCCACGGACTCATCGTGAACCGTCGCCGCCGTCGGGTCGCGCTCGGCACGTTTCGGGTCAATCGCCAGGCCGGCCTTGATCATCAGGTTGATCGCTTCGTCGTACAGCGACGGCGTGGCAATCGCCACTTTCAGCTCGTTCAACAGCTCCGGCCGATGGGCGTGAGGCCGCAACAGCGCCGCGCTTTTATTGCCGAGGATAAATTCGATCTCGCGATACTGGAACGACTGGAACCCCGACGACTGCCCCAGGAACGGGCGGATCGCTTTGTATTCCGACGGCGTCATTGTCGCCAGCACGGCCCAGGCGTGCACCAGCTGATCGAAGATCCGCGACACCCGCGCCAGCATCTTGAACGCTGGCGGCAGCTCGCCCAGGCGCACGTGTTCACGGGCGGCCTTGAGTTCGTGGAGCATCAGTTTCATCCACAACTCGGAGGTCTGATGCTGGATGATGAACAGCATTTCGTTGTGGTCCGGCGACAGCGGGTGCTGGGCGCTGAGGACTTTGCCCAGGTCCAGGTAATCGCCATAGCTCATGGACTCGGAAAAATTCAGCTCGGCGTTATGCCATTCTTCCGGGGGTTGGTAATCGGCAGAGAAGGGACATTGGCTCATCGCGTGGGCTCCTTGAGCGGACGGAGAATGGCGCGGACCGGGCTCGCGTCCAGGTTGGCAAAACGCAGCGGCAGAGCAATCAGTTCATAGTCGCCTTCCGGTACGTCATCGAGCACGATGCCTTCGAGAATCGCCATGCCGTGGCGCGCCACGGCGTTGTGGGCATCCATGGTCTTGGACTGTTGCGGATCCAGCGAGGGCGTATCGATCCCGATCAAACGCACGCCCAGGCTGGCCAGCAGCGCGATGGTTTGCGGGGCGATGGCGGTGAAATTCGAATCCCATTCAGTCAGCGGCGCTTGTGGATAAGTGCGCAGCAACACACGCTCGGGCAGGTTATCCACACGGCCTTGCAACTGATGCGGCTGCACCAGCGCGCCGCTGTCCAGGCAATGCAGCACCCGACACGGGCCCATGTACACGTCCAGCGACACCTCGCCGATGGGTGCGCCGTCTGCGCTGTAATGCAGCGGTGCATCCACATGGGCGCCAGTGTGAGGCGACAAGGTGATACGCCCGACATTCACCGGACACTCCGGGCCAAATTGCCACACGCGCTCTTCCTGGAACAGCGTATCCCCAGGCCAGGTCGGGGTCGCCGTACTCAAGGGCGGGCTGATATCCCACCACGTTTTTATTGGGTTCATTTGAAGGCTCTCGGCGGTTACTGGGGTGAATGATACGAGGGCCGGCTGCGAATTTTCTTGCGAATTCTGGCGTGAGACGGGAAATCTTTCGCACTTACTGCGAAGAAAGGACGATAAATCGCACGAATATATCGTCCGGATGCGCCACCGTGCCCTGTGGGAGCCGGGCTTGCCCGCGATGACGGTGACACTGCTTGCATCTTCATAGCCTGACACTCCGCTATCGCGGGCAAGCCCGGCTCCCACAAGGGTTCGCGGTAATTTCCGGATCATCACACCGCTGCGCTTCTGGGCATCCCGATGTCGAGTTCAGACCACTGACGCAACGCCCTAGGCCTTAGGGTGGATCTTTCCATTCCCTGCCCTGGAGACATCATGTCCAAGCCCATCACCGTACTGCGCGACACCCACCCCCTGCCGGTCCTGGACGCGTGCAAATGGGAAAAACTCGAAGGCGACCCGCACACCGTCAACCTCAACGCCTACACCAGCGAAGACGGCAGCAAGATCATGGGCACCTGGATCTGCACCCCGGGCAAGTGGTACGTGGACTACGTGAAATGGGAATACTGCCACTTCCAGGAAGGCTACTGCATCATCACCCCGGAAGGCCTGGAGCCGATTCACTTGCGAGCTGGGGATATCTTCGTGGTGGAACCGGGGATGAAGGGGACGTGGGAAGTGGTCGAGACAGTGCGTAAGTATTTTGTGTTTGCTTGAGCCGCAAAAACCCGGGAGCCCACTATTAGCAGGCTCCCGGAAACGCCCCTACTTGGGCTTGCGATAGCTATTGATGATCGCCGAGAAGTCCTTGCCCCCTTCCCCACGCTGGCTCATCGATTGGTACAACTGCTGGGCCACAGCGCCCAGAATCACGGGTTGCTTGGCCTGACGTGCAGCCTCAGTAGCCAGGCCCAGGTCCTTGAGCATCAGGTCGGCGCCGAAACCGCCGGTGTAGCCACGCGACGACGGTGCGGTTTCGATCACCCCCGGCCATGGGTTGTAGGTATCGGAACTCCAGCAGCGCCCGGTGGAGCTGTTGATGATGCCAGCCAGCACCTGGGTGTCGATGCCCAGCGCGTCGCCCAAGGCCATGGCCTCACTGACGCCGACCATGCTGATCCCCAACAGCAGGTTGTTGCAGATCTTGGCGATTTGCCCGGTGCCCACTTCACCGCAGTGCACGATGTTGCGGCCCATCTGTGCCAGCACCGGGTGCAGGGTGGCGAACAGTTCCGGGGTGGCGCCGACCATGAAGGTCAGCGTCCCTGCCGCGGCGCCGCCGGTGCCGCCGGAGACCGGAGCGTCGGCTACGGTTACGCCTTGCTTGGCCGCCGCAGTCGCTACGTCGCGAATGGTTTGCGGGTCGATGGTGCTGCAATCCACCGCCGGTACGCCTTTGCCGATGCCAGCCAAAACCCCGTCTTCATTCAGCCACACGCTGCGCACATGCGCCGCCGCCGGCAGCATGGTAATCACCAGCTCAGCGTCTTTTGCCGCATCGCGTGGTGAATCGCTGACAGTGCCACCCAGTTCGGCCAGTTCCTTGAGTACTGTCTGGTTCAAGTCGAACAGGTTCAGCGCATGGCCGGCCTTGATCAGGTTGCGGGCCATGGGTGCGCCCATGTTGCCCAAGCCGATAAATGCAATCTTCATGGTCTTCTCCCAGAATCAGCGCAGGTTGATGGTGGTGTTGACGCCATCGTTGACCGTGTCGTCATCGAACCAGCGGCTGGTGACGGTCTTGGTCTGGGTGTAGAACTGCACCACTTGCTTGCCGTACGGGCCGAGGTCGCCGAGCTTGGAACCGCGCGAGCCGGTGAAGCTGAAGAAAGGGACCGGCACCGGGATAGGAATGTTGATGCCGACCTGGCCTACATCGATCTCGCTCTGGAACTTGCGCGCCGCCGCGCCGCTCTGGGTGAACAGGCCGGTACCGTTGCCGAACGGGTTGGCGTTGACCAAGGCGATGGCCTCGTCGAGGGTCGCGACCTCCAGCACCACCAGCACCGGGCCGAAGATTTCCTGGGTGTAGATCTGCATATCGGTGGTCACGCCCGAGAACAGCGTCGGGCCGACAAAGTTGCCTTGCTCGAAGCCCGGCACCTTGATGTCGCGGCCATCCAGCTCCAGCTTGGCGCCTTCTTTCACGCCGCTCTCGATGAGTTCCAGGATACGTGCCTTGGCGCGCTTGGAAATCACCGGGCCGACATCAGTGCCCGCTTCACTGCCCGCGTTGACCTTGAGCTTTTGCGCCAGCGCTTTCAGGTCCGGCAGCCATTGTTTGGACGCGCCCACCAGCACCACCACCGAGGTCGCCATGCAACGTTGGCCCGCCGCACCGAAACCGGCGCCGACCAGAGCATTGAGGGTATGTTCACGGTTGGCATCCGGCAGCACCACGGCGTGGTTCTTGGCGCCCATCATCGACTGCACACGCTTGCCGTGTTTGCCGGCCAAGTCGTAGACGTGAGTGCCCACGGCGGTCGAGCCCACGAAGGACACAGCCTTGATGTCTTTGTGGGTGCACAGTGCATCCACCACATCCTTGCCGCCGTGCACCACGTTGAGCACGCCAGCCGGCACGCCAGCTTCCAGCGCCAGCTCGACGAGCAGCATGGTCGACAGCGGGTCCTGCTCGGAGGGCTTGAGGACGAAGGTGTTACCGCAGGCGATGGCCATCGGGAACATCCACAGCGGGATCATCGCCGGGAAGTTGAACGGAGTGATACCGGCGCACACGCCGATGGGTTGGCGCAGGGTGTAGGTGTCGACGCCACCGGCGACGTTCTCAGCGAATTCGCCCATTTGCAGGGTGCCGATGGAACAGGCGTGTTCCACCACTTCCAGGCCACGGAAAATATCGCCCTCGGCATCGGCAATGGTCTTGCCCTGCTCGTTGCTGAGGACCACGGCGATACGCTTGGAATGTTCGCGGATCAAGGCTTGCAGCTTGAGCATGATGCGCATGCGCGCACCGATCGGCGTCAGCTTCCAGGTCTGGAAGGCGCGATGGGCGGCATCGATAGCAGCGTTGACCTCATCGGCCGTGGCGAACGGGACTTTGGCCAGCACCTCTTGGGTGGCCGGGTTGACAATGTCTTGCCACTCTGTGGTCTTGGACTCGACCCACTCGCCGTTGATCAGCAACTTGACCTGTTGCACGGAAATATCGGCAGATGCGTTCATGTGGTCTCCAATCTTATATTTATGCAGAGACAAGGCGCGTAACCGCCTTGGGAAATGAGGCGTTCGGACTGTTTTTGGAGTATAGATGTGCAAATCTCTAATAAGAACGCACATAAAAGCCGGACCAATATGCAAAAAAACATCACGTCGCTGGGCTCCCTGAACTGGGATGACCTGAAGTTTTTCCTCGAAGTGGCCCGCACCCGCAAGGCCAGCGTGGCCGCCAAGCGCCTGGCGGTGGACTACACCACCGTGTCGCGGCGCATCAGTTCACTGGAAGTGTCACTCGGCACCCTGCTGTTCGAAAAATCCCGGACCAACGGTTTCGTGCTCACCACCGAGGGCCAGCGTCTGCTGGGCTATGCCGAGTCCATCGAAAGCACCCTGCACATGGCCTGCGAGCAAGTTTCCGGCTCCGGCGTTGCGCTGTCGGGCCATGTGCGCATGGGCTGCACCGAAGGGTTCGGGAGCTTCTTCGTCACCCCGCAGTTGAGCCACTTCGTCGACACCTACCCGGCCATCTCGGTGGACATCCTGCCCCTGCCCCACTTCATCAGCCTGTCCAAGCGCGAAGCCGACATCGTCATCGCCCTGGAACGGCCGGAACATGGGCCGTATGTGTGCTGCAAACTGTGCGACTACAAATTGCAGCTGTACGCGACCCAGGAATACCTGGACCAACACCCGCCCATCCGCAAACCTGCGGATTTGGCCGAGCATCCGTTTATCAGCTATGTAGATGACTTGGCGTTCAGCTCGGAGCTGCTGTACCTGGCAAACGTGGTGCCCGGCGCCAGCGCCAGCCTGCGCAGTACCAGTGTGATCGCGCAGTACGTGGCGGCGCAGCAAGGACGGTCGATGGCGATATTGCCGTGTTTTTTGGCGGCGCAGGATCCACGGTTGTTGCCAGTGTTGGGGGAGCAGATTTCCATCACTCGCCAGTTCTGGATGTATTGCCGGGAGGACCTGAGGAAGTTGAAGCGGATTACGTTGTTGTGGGACTACATCAGGGAGGTGACGGAGCAGAATCAGGGGCTGTTGATGGGGGAGACCAGGGAGATCAGGTTCGCGGATTAAAGGGCCATCAACGATGATTCGCTTTAATTTGCAGGACGTTTCCTAGTGAATCTCCGGCCTATCGTGCCTTAGGGTTCGAGTCATTAGCCTCCGTACTTCGCTGACATCAGCGAACGGGTTTAGCGACCCGACCCCGGACACAGCCTCCAACGTCAAGCGTTTCATGCTTGTCGTTGTCGTGTTATGGCGGCTGTGCGTGGGAGACCTTTGGGTCTGCCGGGTCCTGGGTCCGGTTCGCTAACCTGCGCACAGCTGCCACCCTTTCATGTTTAGCGACATGAGTGGGTGGCTCCCTAAACTCCCAGGTATGGATCATGACTAAAATCGTCCCCGATCCACCGCTCTCCTCCATCACCACCCTCGGCGTCGTCACCTTCGGGGACTACGGCGAAAACGAAAAACCACTGTTCCGCGTCAACGCCGGCATGCCCATTGAGGAAGCGTTAGAGCACGCCTCCACCGTGCTTTTCTACTCCAAGAAACTCGCGATGGAAGCCGCCCTAGATATGCACGCCGGACCGTTAAGCGCACACCGTTCAGATGTGGGGGCCTGCCTTCGACGGCGGTGGGTAAGGCAATAAATTCTTAACTGAATGACCGCATTCGCGAGCAAGCCCGCTCCCACAATTGAACTGGGTAAGCCGCAAAATCCAGGCCTTGCACAAATAAGTGTGGGAGCTGGCTTGCCTGCGATGGCGGTGTGTCAGTCAGCACATTCTTTGCTGATGGACCGCTATCGCCGGCAAGCCAGCTCCCACAGTTGATTGGGTTTCACATTGAGATTGGCGGGACGGGTTCAGTCCGCAATCACCACAATCGACACCCGCCTATTCTCCGTGCGCCCCTCCACCGTGGTATTCGGCGCCACCGGCTCGCTGCTGCCCAGCCCGCGCAGCTGGATGTTCTCTTCCTTCATGCCCACACCGGTCAACACCGTCGCCACACTTTTTGCGCGGCGCAGGGACAGTTGCTGGTTGTAGGCTTCCTTGCCCGACGCATCGGTGTGGCCGTCGATGCGGACGCGTTCGATGCCGACGCCCAGCAGGGCCTTGCCGATGCGCTGGACGATCTCGGTGCTGGGTGGGTTGAGCGTCTCGACGTCGCTGCCGAACAGCACTTTGCCGGACAGGCCGAATGCCCAGCCTTCGTCGGTCAGTTCAAAGCCTTGTTGCTTGAGGACGGCCACTTGCGCCGGGGTAAGGCCTTTGGGGGGGGGCGTCTGGCAGCCGCCGAGGGCGAGCAGTGCCACCAGCAAGGGGATAAACATGAAACGCACGGTCGAGAACAAGGGATCAGCTCCTGTGGTGAACGTTGGCGGCGGAGGGCTCCGACTCTGCCGTTTGCTGGCCGCCCGAGGACAAACGTTTGGCCTGGTACATCGCCGCGTCGGCAGCATTGAGCAAGGTGCCGGGTGTGGCGCCATGATCAGGGTAGATGGCGATGCCAATACTGAGGGAGGTCAATACCTGAGTGTTGCCGGGCACGGGGATGGGCTGGTCCATGCTGGCGATGATCTTGTCGGCGATGCGCTGGGCGTCTTCTACCTTGTGCAGCGGCGCCAGCAGGATGGCGAACTCGTCACCGCCCAGGCGCGCCACCAGGTCATCCTCACGCAGCTGGGCCCGTACACGTTCGGCGACGGCCACGAGCACGGCGTCACCGGCCGCGTGGCCAAAGCTGTCATTGATCTCTTTGAAGCGATCGCTGTCGAGGTAAAGCACTGCCACCTGCTCTTTGGCCTTGGCCGCGCTGCGCAGGGCACGGATCAATCGGCCTTCGAAGAACGCGCGGTTGGGCAGGCCGGTGAGACTGTCGTGGTTGGCCTGATGGGCAAGGGATTCGTTTTCGCTTTGCAGGTGATTTTGCCAGGCCTCCATCTCGCCGAGCAGGGCGTTGAAGTCACTGCCCAGGCTGTCGAGTTCGGCGATTTTTGCCGGTGGTACGCGGCGGTCGAAGTCGCGCTCGCTGCGGGCGGCGTGGGCCACGGCGGCAAGGCTTTGCAGTGGGCCGGTGATACCGCGTAACAAGCGTCGCGCCAAGTGCAGGGCGATCCACGCGCTGAGCGCGGTGCAGATGAGGATCCCGGCCAGGCCGCTGAGCAGGAAGCGCAGCAGGCTGCCACCGTGACCCGTGAGGTGAGTGCTGCCGATGGCTCGCCCTTGGTGGAGGATCGGCTGGCTGATGGGTTGTTCGAGCAAGGTGTGCGCCAGTTCCAGCTCAACCCGCGAGAGCATGCCGGTATCCGGGCGTATCCACTGCGCCAGCAACTTGCCATTGGCGTCGAAGACTTCGGCCTGGGCCACCTCTTCGGTGGAGGCGATCAGGCTGAGGGCTTCGGTGGCTGCCGCGCTGTCGTTGAACACCACCGCCGCTTCCACGGTGTAGTTAATGGAGCGCGCGATCAAGTGCAGGTTGTGTTCGGCATACACCCGCAGCGCCAACACCCCCAGCAAGGTCAGCGAGACGCTCGCCAGGATCACGGCCACCAGCGCCAGGATCAGGTGCCCTCGGCCGATGACCGAGCGCAATGTCGGTCGCACTTTATCGACCTTCATGGCGCAGGCGCTCGACGACGGGACAACTGCAGCACGCTGGGGTGAATGCGCACGCCGCTGCGCGCCACGGAGTCGAGGTTGACCTCGAAGGACACCTGCTCATCCCCCACCCGCAGGCAGAACAGGCTTCCCACCGTACACTGGTCGCCGCCTTCGCTGATGCTGAGCACCGGATGACCGATCAACGAGGTAAACAGCTGACCACGCTCATCGGCACTGAGTTTTCCGATGTACACCGCATCGCACGCGTTGACGATATCCGAATGGCTGGCCAGCAGACGCTGCACCACGACCGGACGGCCGGTGGCCTGTGTGGTGCCTTTGATCAGGTCGTCGGTGTATTGGGTCGGGCCGACGATACACAGGCGCAATTGCGCGGGCTCGACCGGCCAGCGCGCATAACTGAGGATACCCAGTACCACTTGGGTGACCGCCTGGGCGCGTTGCGCGGCAAGGCCTGCGGGGTCGGATGCCTGGGCAAAAGCGTGTGGCGTAAGCACACACAGGACCGCCACCAGCAGCAGGCGTCTCCAGCTCAAACTGCGCTCTGTGGGCGAGACAGCCACGTTCATGCAGCGATTCTCTCAGGTGTTTTTTAAATGATGCCGCAACGATAGCACAGCGGCGGAAAACCCCGCGAAGACGGGGCTTCATGGGGGTCGCTATTTTTTCAGAAAAATCAGACGCCTGAATCAGAAATATCACATGATCTGTCAGTCAGTTTTTTCAGGCTCGTGACCCAACTCCAGCATCAACCCACTCAAGCGCTTGACCTTGCGCCTTACGGCTTCTTCGAACACGCCGCCACGGGGCTCGATCAGGCTGAACCAGCGCTTGGCCCGGGTGATGCCGGTGTAGATCAACTCTTTGGTGAGCACCGGGTTCAAGGCATCCGGCAGGATCAGCGCAGTGTGGGTGAACTCCGAGCCCTGGGATTTATGCACGGTCATGGCGTACACGGTTTCCACATCATTCAGACGGCTGGGCAGCACAAACCGCACGCCGCCCTGACCATCGTTACGTGGGAAGGCCACACGCAGCACCTGGGGGCCGCCGTCGCTTTCGGGCAATTTGAGGGCAATGCCGATGTCACCGTTCATCAAGCCCAGGCCGTAATCGTTGCGGGTCATCAGCACGGGGCGGCCTTCGTACCATTGCTCGTCGCCTTCGATCAGCCGCACCTTGCGCAAGGCCGCGGTGATGCGCAGGTTCAGGCCTTCCACACCCCAGGGACCTTTGCGTACCGCACAGAGCAGTTGGAACGCGTCGAAGGCTTGCAGCAGCTGCTGCGCCCAGAGGGTCCAGGCGGGGTCTTCACGTGGGGTGCCGGGGGCTGGCCGCGCGCTTTGCAACAGGTTGAGGTAATAGCGATAACCCTCGGCACCGCCACCTTGCCCGTCCAGTACCAAGCGTTCCAGGGCGTGGTCATGCTCGCCCTTGAGGCTGACACAGAACAGGTCATCGTGACTGCGCGCCGCCAACAGCTTGCGGGCTTCTTCGGCGTTTTGCTGGTTGACCCAACGTGCCAGTTGGCCGATGCCACTGCCTTCACCGAAACGTCGCGAGTAGCGCAGCATCACCACTTGCTGTGCCAGGGGATGGGTACCGTCGAGATCTTCCTGCAGGCCAGTGGCGCTGAGGTCTTCACCGCTGATGGCTTGCAGCCATTGGCGGGTCTCGGCGCTGTAGAAGCCAGCTTCGGCGTCGCGGCACAAATCACCCAGTACCGCGCCCGCCTCTACCGACGCCAGTTGGTCCTTGTCGCCCAACAGGACCAGGCGAGCATGGGGCGGCAAGGCGTCGAGCAGGTTGGCCATCATTTCCAGGTCGATCATCGAGGCTTCGTCGACGACCAGCACATCCAGGGGCAATGGGTTGCCGATGTGATGACGAAAATGCCGCGTTCCCGGGCGACTGCCCAGCAAGCGGTGAACGGTGGTGACCTGGGTCGGGATCTTTTCCTTCACGTTGTCCGGTACTTTCAGCGACAGCACTTGCTGGCTGATGGACTCGGTGAGGCGTGCCGCCGCCTTGCCGGTAGGCGCGGCGAGGCGAATGCGCAATGGACTGCCGGACTCCACAGCCGGCGCCTGCAACAGCGCGAGCAGACGCACCACGGTGGTGGTCTTGCCGGTACCGGGGCCGCCGGTGACGATGCTGAATGCACCGCGGGTAGCCAGTGCACAGGCGAGCTTTTGCCAGTCGATCACACCATCGGGCGGCGGTTGGTCGAACAGGCTGTCGAGGCGCTGCGGCAAATCGGCGGCGATGCTTTCCTGAGTGGCGAGCCGCAGGCGCAAGGCGGTGTCAATGCGCCGCTCGTAGGTCCAGTAGCGGCGCAGGTACAGGCGCTTGCCGGACAGGACCAAGGGGCGACTCTGGGCGGCTTCGCTGCCATCAACTGCCAACGCCACCAGATGGCTGGCGGCCAGCGCATGGCACCAGTGGGCGCCATCGAGGCCGTCGAGCAACTGCGACGGCAGCAGCATGGCGCCGGTTTGCAGGTCGCCTTCAGGCGGCAACGACAGGGCAAAGTCCGGTGCCTTGAGGGTTTCGAACAGGTCGAGGCAGACGTGGCCATGGCCCAATTGATGGCTGGTCAGCGCGGCAGCCAGCAGCACCAGCGGGTCAGCGTGGGGTTCAAGTTCGTGCAGGAAGCCGACGAAGGCTTTGTCCAGGGCGCGCAACCAACCGCGATCGACCCAACGTTCCAGCAGTTGCACCAGATCGGCGGCGTTGCTGAGGGGCATCAGCGCCTCCAGCGGTAACGGCGACAGGCTCATAACAACACTCCTTGTTCCCAGGCGGGCTCAACCTTGGGCGGGATGGGCTTGCCCTGGAACAACAGGTCCAGGCCTTCGATCAGTTCCCGTGGCGGCCGGGTGAAATACGCACCCTGGCTCGCCGACTGGGTGCCGCGCAGGAACAGGTACAGCGCGCCGCCGACATGGCGGTCGTAGTCGTAGTCCGGCACGCGCGCCTTGAGTTGGCGATGCAGGGCCAGCAGGTAAAGCACGTATTGCAGGTCGTACCGATGATCGAGGATCGACTGTTCCATGGCGTCCGGGGTGTAGGCCGAATCGTCGGGACCGAGCCAGTTGGATTTGTAATCGGCCACGTAATAGCGGCCGTCATGTTCGAAGGTCAAGTCGATAAACCCCTTGAACATACCATTGAGCAGCACGGGTTCGGCGGCAACGCGGGAAACGCCGTTATGGGTGTATTGGCATACCAGTTTGTCGAGAGCGAGGACGTCAACTTTGTGGCTGGCGAACCAGAACTCCATCTCGATTTGGTACTGCTGCAAATCGCTGAGGGAGACATGCCCGTTATCCACCGGCAGTGGCGTTTGCAACAGGTGGCCGAGCCAGCCGCTGAGGGTAATGATCCAGCCTTCCCAGTTGCGCCGATTGCAGCGTGCGCCGACTGCCTTTTCGATGGCCTCGGGCGTGACGTTGAAGCCCTCCTCCCCCGCCCATTCCAGCAGACCGTGAAGGAAAGTCCCTGGGTTCGGGCCGCGTGGGAAACGGTGAATATCGCCGCCGGACGCCGCCACTTCGCGCGGTGCATCGGGGTCGAGACGCTCGTCATCGAAGAGCTTCTGGGCCTGTGGGCTCTCCGGCGCTTCGAGCGAGGCAGCGCTCATGCTGTCGCCGATGCGCAACGCGCTGTAGGAGGCAATCCACCAGTTTTCTGCGGCCTTGCGCTTGGGCAGCAAGGGCGCCCGCAGCCTGGCTTCGTTGCGAGGTGGGTGAAAGACGATGTCTTGCGCGTCGGGCACTTGGGTGTAGTCGATGGCGGGACACCCTGCTTGCAGGTCCAATAGCCAGCGTGCCAAACCGGCAGACTCCGCCAACGACGCTCCAGCGCCGAGCAAGTAGCCCAGCGCTGAAAGATGCAATACGGAGCTATTGCTGTTGCCGCGCTTGAGGTCGGCGATGCCCAGCCAGCATGCATGCTTGGCGCGGGTAAGCGCTACATACAACAGGCGCAGGTCTTCGGCCAGGCGCTCGTTATCAGCCTGGACGATCAACTCAGGCGTTGGGCGCAGGCTGACCTGGGATTTGCCGTGTTCATCGTGGTAGTGCAGCGGCAACCGGCTGCCGTCCACTGGTTTGGCCGAGCAGATAAACGGCAGGAAAACCAGGTCGTACTCCAGGCCTTTTGACTTGTGGATCGTCACCACCTTGACCAGTTGCTCATCACTCTCCAGACGCAGGATTTGTTCTTCACCCGCTTGGCCGGAGAGTGCCAGGTGTTCGGCCAGATGTCGGATCAGTGCCTGTTCGCCATCCAGTTCCGATGCCGCTTGTTGCAGCAATTCACTGAGGTGCAGCAGGTTGGTCAGCACGCGTTCGCCATCGCTGCGTGCGATCAGGGTTTGCGGCAATTTAAAGTCGTGCAGCAGGCGGCGCAGCATCGGCAGCACGCCTTGGGTCCGCCATATTGCGCGGTAGCCACGGAACTGCATGACGCGGCTTTCCCACGCCAGCTCATCCTGGTTCAGACGCTCCAGTTCCGGCAACGACAGGTTCAGGGTGACGCACGCCAAGGCGGCGCGCAGCGGGCGCTCGACATCCGGCTCGGCGCAGGCCTTTAGCCAGGCGAGCAGGTCGTGGGCCTCTTGGGCAGCGAACACCGAGTCCTTGTCGGACAGATACACACTGCGCACACCACGGGCAGCCAGTTCGGCACGTACGGCCTGGGCCTCCTTGCCATCGCGCACGAGGATGGCGATGTCTGACGGGAGCACGCCCTTGAAGCTTGCATCTGGCTGAAGGAAGCCAGCAGTACCTTGCTGCCCGCCGTTGAGCAATTCAACAATGTGTGTGGCACAGGCGGCAGCCAATTGCTGACGATAAACCGCATTGGACACCGGCTGGTCGGTGGGCAAGTGCCAGAGGTTCATGGCCGGCAGTGTCTGGCCATCCACCTGAAGTTGCTCTTTGCGACCCTGGGACTGCACCGAATGGAAAGGCACCGGGTTTTCACCCTTCGGCTCGCGGAACAGGAACGCGCCGCGACCTGTTTCCGCACGCTGGAACACGTGGTTCACCGCCTCCACCATTGCGTGGCTGGAGCGGAAGTTGGTGCCCAGTGTGTGGTGGCGGCCGGTAGTGGATTGCCGGGCGCGCAGGTAGGTGTAGATGTCGGCGCCCCGGAAGGCGTAAATCGCTTGCTTGGGATCGCCGATCAGGAACAGCCCGCTGTCGAGGTGGTTTTCTTCGATGCGGTAGATACTGTCGAAAATGCTGTATTGCACCGGGTCGGTGTCTTGGAACTCATCGATCAAGGCCACGGGGAACTGCTCGCGGATCACACTGGCCAGGCGTTCGCCACCGTCGGCCTGGAGCGCAGCGTTGAGGCGGATGAGCATGTCGTCGAAACCCATTTCGGCGCGGCGCCGCTTTTCTTCCTCGAAGCGTTTGCCCACCCAGCCGGCGGCGTGCTGCAACACGGCGGCGTCGGGGGTCGGCAGCGCATCAAGGGCCGCCTTGAGTCCGGCCATCGCGTCGATACCGGGGTGCTGGGGCGGCTCGCCTTTCCAGGCTTCGGCCATGCCGTCGGGCGTCAGGCGGGTGAAGCCGGTGCCGATGTCCAGTTGCTCGAGGGATTCGTCAGCGGCCCAGGCGCTGATTTTTTCGAACCAGGGCTCGAAGTAGCGCGCTTGCATCTTGCGGCCATCGACGGCCTTGGCGGCCACGGCTTGCAGGCAGATATCGCGCAGCTCGGCGGCCCATTGTTGCCAGGGGGCCTTGAGTGTCTGCAGTGCTTCGCGGCGCTCTTGCAGGCAGGCGTTGATCAGCTCGGCAGGCTCGCGGGTTTCATCCGTAGGCCGTTCGCTGCCAAACAACGCGCGTACCCGTGGCATCAACGCGGCGGGGCCGCTCCAGTTATTGCGTACCCAGTTGAGCGCATCGTCGCGCATCGGGTAGCAGAACAGCCGCCAGTAATCACGCAACACTTCGCCGAGCAAGTCGCTGTGGTCGGTTTCCAGGGTCTGGGTGAACAGGCTGCCACTGTCGAAGGCATGTTCGCGCAGCATGCGCTGGCACCAACTGTGGATGGTTGAGACAGCGGCTTCGTCCATCCACTGGGCGGCGATGTCCAGGCGATTGGCGCAGGCAGGCCATTGTTCGGAGGGGTAGTCGGCGCGCAGATCGGCGATCAGGGTGTCGGGCTGTTCGATTTCTTCGCGGAAAAAGCGCGCGGCTTCAGCCAGACGGATGCGGATCCGTTCGCGCAGCTCCTTGGTGGCGGCGTCGGTGAAGGTCACCACCAAGATTTGTGGCGGCAGCAATTCACGGCCAAAGCCTGCGTCTTCGCCACCGTGACCGAGGACCAGGCGCAGGTAAAGGGCGGAGATGGTGAACGTTTTGCCGGTGCCGGCGCTGGCTTCAATCAGCTGACTGCCTTTGAGCGGAAACGCAAGGGCCAAGGGTTTGCTGGTCATGCGCCGTCCTCGCCAGTGAGTGATCGCCAGGGTGCGTTGAGCAGCGGGCGATACAGGGTTTCGCACCACCCTTCGAACTCTTCGCTGGCGATGAGTGTGGCGTAGTCGGGAAATTGCCGGGTGAGCGCCGGGGTTTCGCGACGCTCGCCATCGGTGGTCAGGCCGTCGCCTTCGTAGGCTTTACTGGCAGCTGCTTGCGCCTTGGCAGGATCGGTTTGGCTGAGCCACGCGAAAGCGGTTTTCACGGCAACGGGCAGTGGCTGGCTCATTCCGATTTGCCAGGCGAGCAGCAAGTTGCCGAGGACTTCCTGGGCATTGGATCTGTCCAGTGGTGGCAGGAGCAGGGTCTCGTCGCTGGCGACCAAGCCGGTGCTTAACGGCAGACCGCAGGCACAGGCGACCACGTGATTGACCCAGGGGCGAATCAGGCGATGCCATTTGCGGGTCTTGATCGAGCCGATACTGTTGGGAATGGTGGTGACGCTGAGTAAACCGCCATCACTGCGCCGATGCAGACCGCTGACCCAGCCTTCCAAGTGAACGCCATGATGCTCAAAACTGACGGGCTCGGCGCCGGGGTGCGGGGTGGGCCAAAGGGCCAGCAACTGCTGGTAGCGTCGCAGCAGATCGGGCAAGGGCTCGATCAGCTCGTTGCGCAGGCACTCACCGAAACCCACCATCGGCAACAGGCCACTGCCTTGTAAACGCAAGGCCTGTGCGTTCAGCGCCTGGTCGAGGTGATCGGGTTGTGTGAGTGCGGCGCTGAGTAGGCTGTCGCTCAGGCTATAGCGTTGCAGTGCGTCGAGAACGAAGGGCTCTTCGTCAGCCAGCGGCACTTCGGCGGCTTCGAAGAACACTTTCAGGCGTTGGCTGAAGAAGTGTTTGACTGGATTGCGCAGGAAGTCTTGAAGCTGGCCGAGACTCAGGGGTTCTTCCTGTTGATGGGGGGCTAGGTCGTGTTTGGCTGGGATGGCATCGGAGGCCTCGTGGAGCAACTGCCATTCGCGCGCGTAGCTGAACAGCGCATCGCCCTCATGGAAATAACGGGCGCTGAACGGTTGCAGCGGATGCTCTTGTGTCATGGCTTCAATCAGCGGCGTGTCACTGTTTGCGAGGTGCCAGCCGCTGGCGAGATGGTCACGCAGCTGGCCGATCAGTACCGAGGCCGGGCGGTCACTGTTGTCACGGATGCTGCGGCCGACCCAGCTGATATAGAGCTGGTCACGTGCTGAAAGCAGGGCTTCGAGCAGCAGGTAGCGGTCGTCTTCACGGCGTGAACGGTCGCCGGGGCGGTAGTCGCTGCCCATCAGGTCGAAGTCCAGCGGAGGTTGCGCACGCGGGTAATCACCGTCGTTCATGCCGAGCAGGCAGACCAGCTTGAAGGGGATCGCACGCATGGGCATCAGGGTGCAGAAATTGACAGCTCCAGCAAGGAAGCGTTGGGACAGGCGACCTTGGTCGAGGCCGGCGAGCCAAGCTTCACGGACTACGGTAAGTGGTAATTGGTCCTGCAGCCCTACGGACTCGCAGGTTTCCAACCAAGTCTCTCTGAGTTGCTCGAGTTGGCTCAGCAGGTAGTCGTCGTGTTCGCTGCTCGGCAGGAAGAACAGTTGCATCAGGCGTTGCAGGCGTTCGCCCCACTCTTTGGGCGATGCGGGCTGCGACAAAGCTTGATGGGCGTCGTTGAGTGCGTCGAGCAAGGCAACCAGTGGACCAATCAGGGCGGCGTCGAGGCCACCGATTTCGTCGTAGGGCTCGATGCCATCACACGCGGCGCCGGTGCCTACGGCGTAACCGAGCAACATGCGGCGCAGGCCGAAACGCCAGCTGTTTTGTTCCAGCTCCGGTGGCAGGCCAAGGCTGGCACGTTGTTCGGCGCTAAGCCCCCAGCGGATGCCGGCGCCTTCTATCCAGCGGTGCAATGTGGGCAGGTCACGCTCTTTGATGACAAAGCGTTCGCGTAGGGCCGGAACATCAAGCAGGTCGAGGATTTCGCTGACGGGGAAGCGGCTATCGGGGAGTTTCAGCAAGTGTTCGACGGCGATGAGCAGAGGGTCGCGACCGCGCTGGCCTTGATCAGTCAGGGTGAACGGGATGAAGCGTGGGTCGTTGCGCTCAAGCTGGCCGAATACGGCGCGGATGTGCGGCGCGTAGCTGTCGACGTCGGGGACCATGACGATGATGTCCCGGGGGCGCAGCGTGGGGTCGGCACTGAAGCGCTGGAGCAGTTGGTCGTGGAGGATTTCCACTTCGCGTTGGGCGCTGTGTGCAATGTGGAAACGAATTGAGGTATCGCGGTCCAGATCGACAGCTGGCCATAGCTCGCGGGTTTCGTTGAGTGGGCGCAGTTCGAGGATATCGTCCTGGAGCTGGTTGAGCAGTGTGGTCGGTTCGCTGTCGCTGAACAGGTCGATGCGGCCGTCACGGAATGCGGCGCGGTAGCTGTTGGGATCGTCGTAGCTGTCCAGGAGGCTGATGTAGTCACGGCCTTGTTTACCCCACGCGGCCAATAACGGGTGAGCGTGCTGGTGCAGGGTTTGTGGGTCGATGGTGACCGGCATGCCCGCTTTGCGAGCCTGACGCTTGTATTCGTTACGTAGTAGGTCTTTGTCGGCGACGATGTCGGACCAATGATGGCGACAAGGGTTATGTACGCAGAGCAAGACTTGGCTGAATCGCGCGAGACCGGCGAGGGCTTCCAGTGCCTGTGCTGGCAACGAGGAGATGCCGAAAACGATGACCCTGGATGGCAAGCCTGGGGGCGCGCTGTCTAGGGAATTGATGCGCTCGATGAAGCGCTGGTGAACGCCGGCACGGCTTTCGGCCATGCCTTCTTCACCTACATCCAACAGTAATGCGCGCCACAGTTCGGCTTGCCAGCAGTTGGCTGGGTTAAGGGGCTTGGATTCGCCCCGGCCGTTACGCAATTGGTGGCGGCCGGCGGCCCAGTCTTCCAGCCAGTCGGCGCGGTAAACCTGGTATTGGTCGAACAAGTCAGCCAGGCGTTCGGCGAGTTGGTAGCGTTTGCGCAGGTCGGTGTCGTGGGTGAGGAAGCGCTGCAGCGGTTCGAAGTGCGGTTGATCGATAAGCTCCGGGAGCAGACGCATCAGGCGCCAGGTCAATGGGGCTTTATCGAGCAGGGACTTGGGCGGAATTTCGTCACGACCCAGGACCATGCGGTAGAGCTGCCACATGAAGCTGCCGGGCAGTTGCACGTCAATTGCGGCAGCGATGCCACAACCGCCCATGTCGTCGTCTTCCGGATCTTCAGCCAGGGCCAGCTTGAGCCACTGGGCGATACCGTTGCTTTGTACCAGGGCGATTTCGTTTTCCAGAGGGGCCAGGGGATAACGGCGCATCCAGCTGACCACCAGGCTGCGCAGCTCGTCCAGGCGGTTGCCGTGAACCACCATGAATCCAGCACTGAGGGACGTCGCATCCGGCATAACGGCTTCCTTGGGAAAAGCAAAATCGAGGGTGCGACTTTAGCACCGTGGGCAGTTTTTGGCGGAACTCGGATGTTAGCTGTCTTTTCGACCGCCCAAAACAAAACCCCTGTTTGCGTTAGCAAACAGGGGTTCTGGAATTTAATCTTGACGATGACCTACTCTCACATGGGGAAACCCCACACTACCATCGGCGATGCATCGTTTCACTGCTGAGTTCGGGATGGGATCAGGTGGTTCCAATGCTCTATGGTCGTCAAGAAATTCGGGTACTGAGTCGTGACCAGCTGGCCTCGCTTCAGCAAATTGGGTATGTGACAGCTTTCGGTGTTTTGTGAACGTCGAACTTTCGGTTCATTTCGTCTTCACACACCGCAATCTGATGCTCGTTAGAGTAGTCAAATTGCTTGGGTGTTATATGGTCAAGCCTCACGGGCAATTAGTATTGGTTAGCTCAACGCCTCACAGCGCTTACACACCCAACCTATCAACGTCGTAGTCTTCGACGGCCCTTCAGGGAACTCAAGGTTCCAGTGAGATCTCATCTTGAGGCTAGTTTCCCGCTTAGATGCTTTCAGCGGTTATCTATTCCGAACATAGCTACCCGGCAATGCCACTGGCGTGACAACCGGAACACCAGAGGTTCGTCCACTCCGGTCCTCTCGTACTAGGAGCAGCCCCTCTCAAATCTCAAACGTCCACGGCAGATAGGGACCGAACTGTCTCACGACGTTCTAAACCCAGCTCGCGTACCACTTTAAATGGCGAACAGCCATACCCTTGGGACCGGCTTCAGCCCCAGGATGTGATGAGCCGACATCGAGGTGCCAAACACCGCCGTCGATATGAACTCTTGGGCGGTATCAGCCTGTTATCCCCGGAGTACCTTTTATCCGTTGAGCGATGGCCCTTCCATACAGAACCACCGGATCACTAAGACCTACTTTCGTACCTGCTCGACGTGTCTGTCTCGCAGTCAAGCGCGCTTTTGCCTTTATACTCTACGACCGATTTCCGACCGGTCTGAGCGCACCTTCGTACTCCTCCGTTACTCTTTAGGAGGAGACCGCCCCAGTCAAACTACCCACCATACACTGTCCTCGATCCGGATAACGGACCTGAGTTAGAACCTCAAAGTTGCCAGGGTGGTATTTCAAGGATGGCTCCACGCGAACTGGCGTCCACGCTTCAAAGCCTCCCACCTATCCTACACAAGCAAATTCAAAGTCCAGTGCAAAGCTATAGTAAAGGTTCACGGGGTCTTTCCGTCTAGCCGCGGATACACTGCATCTTCACAGCGATTTCAATTTCACTGAGTCTCGGGTGGAGACAGCGCCGCCATCGTTACGCCATTCGTGCAGGTCGGAACTTACCCGACAAGGAATTTCGCTACCTTAGGACCGTTATAGTTACGGCCGCCGTTTACCGGGGCTTCGATCAAGAGCTTCGCGTTAGCTAACCCCATCAATTAACCTTCCGGCACCGGGCAGGCGTCACACCCTATACGTCCACTTTCGTGTTTGCAGAGTGCTGTGTTTTTAATAAACAGTCGCAGCGGCCTGGTATCTTCGACCGGCATGAGCTTACGGAGCAAGTCCTTCACCCTCACCGGCGCACCTTCTCCCGAAGTTACGGTGCCATTTTGCCTAGTTCCTTCACCCGAGTTCTCTCAAGCGCCTTGGTATTCTCTACCCAACCACCTGTGTCGGTTTGGGGTACGGTTCCTGGTTACCTGAAGCTTAGAAGCTTTTCTTGGAAGCATGGCATCAACCACTTCGTTAACTAAAAGTTAACTCGTCATCAGCTCTCGGCCTTAAGATCCCGGATTTACCTAAGATCTCAGCCTACCACCTTAAACTTGGACAACCAACGCCAAGCTGGCCTAGCCTTCTCCGTCCCTCCATCGCAATAACCAGAAGTACAGGAATATTAACCTGTTTTCCATCGACTACGCTTTTCAGCCTCGCCTTAGGGACCGACTAACCCTGCGTCGATTAACGTTGCGCAGGAAACCTTGGTCTTTCGGCGTGGGTGTTTTTCACACCCATTGTCGTTACTCATGTCAGCATTCGCACTTCTGATACCTCCAGCAAGCTTCTCAACTCACCTTCACAGGCTTACAGAACGCTCCTCTACCGCATCACTTACGTGATACCCGTAGCTTCGGTGTATGGTTTGAGCCCCGTTACATCTTCCGCGCAGGCCGACTCGACTAGTGAGCTATTACGCTTTCTTTAAAGGGTGGCTGCTTCTAAGCCAACCTCCTAGCTGTCTAAGCCTTCCCACATCGTTTCCCACTTAACCATAACTTTGGGACCTTAGCTGACGGTCTGGGTTGTTTCCCTTTTCACGACGGACGTTAGCACCCGCCGTGTGTCTCCCATGCTCGGCACTTGTAGGTATTCGGAGTTTGCATCGGTTTGGTAAGTCGGGATGACCCCCTAGCCGAAACAGTGCTCTACCCCCTACAGTGATACATGAGGCGCTACCTAAATAGCTTTCGAGGAGAACCAGCTATCTCCGAGCTTGATTAGCCTTTCACTCCGATCCACAGGTCATCCGCTAACTTTTCAACGGTAGTCGGTTCGGTCCTCCAGTTAGTGTTACCCAACCTTCAACCTGCCCATGGATAGATCGCCCGGTTTCGGGTCTATTCCCAGCGACTAGACGCCCTATTAAGACTCGCTTTCGCTACGCCTCCCCTATTCGGTTAAGCTCGCCACTGAAAATAAGTCGCTGACCCATTATACAAAAGGTACGCAGTCACAGAACAAAGTCTGCTCCCACTGCTTGTACGCATACGGTTTCAGGATCTATTTCACTCCCCTCTCCGGGGTTCTTTTCGCCTTTCCCTCACGGTACTAGTTCACTATCGGTCAGTCAGTAGTATTTAGCCTTGGAGGATGGTCCCCCCATATTCAGACAAAGTTTCTCGTGCTCCGTCCTACTCGATTTCATGACTAAGAGATTTTCGCGTACAGGGCTATCACCCACTATGGCCGCACTTTCCAGAGCGTTCCGCTAATCTCAAAGCCACTTAAGGGCTAGTCCCCGTTCGCTCGCCACTACTAAGGGAATCTCGGTTGATTTCTTTTCCTCAGGGTACTTAGATGTTTCAGTTCCCCTGGTTCGCCTCTTGCACCTATGTATTCAGTACAAGATAACCATCTTATGATGGCTGGGTTCCCCCATTCAGACATCTCCGGATCAAAGTCTGTTTGCCGACTCCCCGAAGCTTTTCGCAGGCTACCACGTCTTTCATCGCCTCTGACTGCCAAGGCATCCACCGTATGCGCTTCTTCACTTGACCATATAACCCCAAGCAATCTGGTTATACTGTGAAGACGACATTCGCCGAAAATTCGAATTTCTCAATTAAGAGAACTCACAAATTTTACCTTAGCCTGATCCGTTACCAGTGAAAGTAACGTTCAGTCTATCTTTCTATCACATACCCAAATTTTTAAAGAACGATCTAATCAAAGACTAGAAATCAACATTCACCATCGCTTGGATGGAATGCTCATTTCTAAGCTTTCAAAACTTCAGAAGCAGTAGTGGTGGAGCCAAACGGGATCGAACCGTTGACCTCCTGCGTGCAAGGCAGGCGCTCTCCCAGCTGAGCTATGGCCCCGTATTTCTACAGGCGTTTCCCACACAAAATTGGTGGGTCTGGGCAGATTCGAACTGCCGACCTCACCCTTATCAGGGGTGCGCTCTAACCAACTGAGCTACAGACCCAATTTCGGGCTGCTTCTTATCGTCTTCTTCAATGAATCAAGCAATTCGTGTGGGAACTTATGGAGCAGCTGATGTCGTCGATTAAGGAGGTGATCCAGCCGCAGGTTCCCCTACGGCTACCTTGTTACGACTTCACCCCAGTCATGAATCACACCGTGGTAACCGTCCTCCCGAAGGTTAGACTAGCTACTTCTGGTGCAACCCACTCCCATGGTGTGACGGGCGGTGTGTACAAGGCCCGGGAACGTATTCACCGCGACATTCTGATTCGCGATTACTAGCGATTCCGACTTCACGCAGTCGAGTTGCAGACTGCGATCCGGACTACGATCGGTTTTATGGGATTAGCTCCACCTCGCGGCTTGGCAACCCTCTGTACCGACCATTGTAGCACGTGTGTAGCCCAGGCCGTAAGGGCCATGATGACTTGACGTCATCCCCACCTTCCTCCGGTTTGTCACCGGCAGTCTCCTTAGAGTGCCCACCATAACGTGCTGGTAACTAAGGACAAGGGTTGCGCTCGTTACGGGACTTAACCCAACATCTCACGACACGAGCTGACGACAGCCATGCAGCACCTGTCTCAATGTTCCCGAAGGCACCAATCTATCTCTAGAAAGTTCATTGGATGTCAAGGCCTGGTAAGGTTCTTCGCGTTGCTTCGAATTAAACCACATGCTCCACCGCTTGTGCGGGCCCCCGTCAATTCATTTGAGTTTTAACCTTGCGGCCGTACTCCCCAGGCGGTCAACTTAATGCGTTAGCTGCGCCACTAAAAGCTCAAGGCTTCCAACGGCTAGTTGACATCGTTTACGGCGTGGACTACCAGGGTATCTAATCCTGTTTGCTCCCCACGCTTTCGCACCTCAGTGTCAGTATTAGTCCAGGTGGTCGCCTTCGCCACTGGTGTTCCTTCCTATATCTACGCATTTCACCGCTACACAGGAAATTCCACCACCCTCTACCATACTCTAGTCAGTCAGTTTTGAATGCAGTTCCCAGGTTGAGCCCGGGGATTTCACATCCAACTTAACAAACCACCTACGCGCGCTTTACGCCCAGTAATTCCGATTAACGCTTGCACCCTCTGTATTACCGCGGCTGCTGGCACAGAGTTAGCCGGTGCTTATTCTGTCGGTAACGTCAAAATTGCAGAGTATTAATCTACAACCCTTCCTCCCAACTTAAAGTGCTTTACAATCCGAAGACCTTCTTCACACACGCGGCATGGCTGGATCAGGCTTTCGCCCATTGTCCAATATTCCCCACTGCTGCCTCCCGTAGGAGTCTGGACCGTGTCTCAGTTCCAGTGTGACTGATCATCCTCTCAGACCAGTTACGGATCGTCGCCTTGGTGAGCCATTACCCCACCAACTAGCTAATCCGACCTAGGCTCATCTGATAGCGCAAGGCCCGAAGGTCCCCTGCTTTCTCCCGTAGGACGTATGCGGTATTAGCGTCCGTTTCCGAACGTTATCCCCCACTACCAGGCAGATTCCTAGGCATTACTCACCCGTCCGCCGCTCTCAAGAGAAGCAAGCTTCTCTCTACCGCTCGACTTGCATGTGTTAGGCCTGCCGCCAGCGTTCAATCTGAGCCATGATCAAACTCTTCAGTTCAAACATCTTTGGGTTTTTAAGAAACCCTAAACTTGGCTCAGCAATCGTTGGTTACATCTTTGATTTCTCGCGGAGTAACTTGTGATGCTGATAATCTTGTTGACTATCAGTCTGACTCCACAAGCACCCACACGAATTGCTTGATTCAGTTGTTAAAGAGCGGTTGGTTAAGATCTTTCGTCTCAACCGAGGAGCGCATTCTACAGCAGCCTCATTTGCTGTCAAGTGATTATTTTCAGAAGTTTTCGAAGATTTCTTCAACAACTTCAACCACTTGCGCTTCCGATCTCTCGTTAGCGGGAGGCGAATTCTACAGCGTTACACGCTGCTGTCAACACCTCTTTTTCTCCGCTTTCGACCGAGAAGATCGAAACGTTAATAGAGCCAAACAACACTGCTCTACCAACTCCTTCTGGGCTTCGATGACCTGAAGCAAGTCGCTGTCGAATTCTGCGTAACTCTTTGTTTACCAAGGAGTTTTCCGTTTCGACTGCGCCGGAAGTGGGGCGAATTATAGACTTCCAGAATCTGCCGTCAACCCCTAATTACACTTTTGTTGCAGAAAGTGGTTTTTTCGCAATAAGCCTTGGGATTCGCCGCATTACAGCGGGTATCCGCAACACCAAGAGCAACGCACCTATAGAAGCATAGATAGCCCACTCCTTCAGATCAGCTCGCACGATCCACAGCATATGCAGCAAGCCAAGCCCAAGAATCGCATACACCAGGCGGTGAAGCTTCTTCCAACGACTTCCCATACGACGCTGACTGTAACGATTCGACGTCACCGCCAATACCAACAGCAACAGGAAAGCCAACGCGCCGACAATAATGTAGGGCCGCTTGCGCAACTCCACACCCAGTTGTGACCAGTCCAAGCCAAGCACAAACACGCAATATGCAGCCAGGTGCAGCACAACATAGGCAAAGCACCACAACCCCAGTTGCCGCCGCACCGCTATCCACCCCGCCCAACCACTGAGCTTCTGCAGCGGCGTCATTGCTAGGGTGATCAGCAAAAGAATAAGAGTACCGAGCCCCAGCCGATCGACCAGCACCTTGCCCGGATCCGGCCCCAGAGCAGAACTCCACGCCTCATAGAGCCAAAACAGTGGCCATACCGCCGCCGTTATAAAGACGCCAATGCGCCAGATCGGGTAACGCATCAGTAGTTTTTCCGCAGATCGAGATCGGTATAAAGAGAGGCCACCTCATCCGAGTAACCATTGAACATCTGCGTCTCACGCACATTGGGACTGAACAAGCCGCTCGGCAGGCGACGCTCCCGGGCCTGGGTCCAGCGTGGGTGATCGACCGTCGGGTTCACATTTGCATAGAACCCATACTCATTGGCAGCAATGCTTTGCCAGGTGGTTTTCGGCTGCTCGCTCACGAGGCTGATGCGCACAATGGACTTCACACTCTTGAAGCCATACTTCCACGGCACCACCAAGCGCAGCGGTGCGCCATTCTGGTTAGGCAATTCGCGCCCATACATACCTACCGCCAGGATTGCCAAAGGGTTCATCGCCTCATCCAGACGCAAGCCCTCTACATAAGGCCAGTCGATCAAACCAAAACTCGAACGCTGCCCTGGCATGCTCTTCGGGTCCTGAAGGGTTTCAAAACGGATGTATTTGGCTTTGGAGGTCGGCTCGACCTGCTTGAGCAACGCTGAGATCGGGAAACCTATCCAGGGGATCACCATGGACCACGCCTCAACACAGCGTAGACGGTAGATGCGCTCTTCCAACTGATAAGGCTTCATGAAGTCTTCCAGGGCATAACGGCCTGGCTTCGCAACCTCGCCATCAATGACCACACTCCAAGGCTCGGTCTTGAGTGAGCCCGCATTGGCTGCCGGGTCGCCCTTGTCGGTACCGAACTCATAGAAATTGTTGTAGTGCGTTGCGTCCTTGAAGGGCGTGATGGCCTCGTCCTTAACGGTGACGGCCTGCCATTTGGTGCCTGGCAGCTTCTCGGCAAACCAGCCCGGCGCCCTGCCCGACTCAACATCGGCATAACGCGAGGCCTCGTCAGCACCGGCCCAACGCGGCAAGCTGCTGGCTGCAATACCGGCAAGCGCACCACCGAGCAGGCTGCGGCGAGAGAGGTAGAAGGATTCAGGCGTGACATCCGATTCGTGGCAATCGGACGCTTTAGGCAATTTGATTAACATGGCAACTCCGCAGCATTGGAGAACTGATGCACCAATAGACTGCGGAGTATGGGGGAAATTACATTAAGGCAATGTTTTGTCGCGGCGCAGATGCAGCAAGTACTGAACCGGCCCCGACGCGGCGTAAACCAGGAACGCCAGCAACAGGATTCGCGGCGGATCACTGAACACCACGGCGAATACCAGCACCACCGCCAGAATCGCCACGAAAGGCACACGCCCTTTCAGGTCCAGCTCCTTGAAGCTGTTGTACTTAATGTTGCTGACCATCAGCATGCCGGCGGCAGCCACCATCAAGGCAACCAGGAACGACATCTTCGAGCCCTGGATGCCGTAATCACTGAACGCCCAGACGATACCCGCCACCACACCTGCAGCAGCAGGGCTGGCCAAACCGATGAAGTAACGCTTGTCGGCGGTCCCCACCTGGGTGTTGAAGCGCGCTAGACGCAAAGCAGCGCCCGCGACATAGATGAAGGCAACCATCCAGCCGACCTTGCCCATATCACCCAGCGCCCAGGCAAATGCCAGCAACGCGGGGGCGACGCCAAACGCAACCATGTCGGACAACGAGTCGTACTCGGCACCGAAGGCACTTTGCGTATTGGTCATGCGTGCAACTCGACCATCCAGGCCATCGAGCACCATGGCGACGAAGATGGCGATTGCAGCAAAGCCAAAATACTTGCTGGCGTTCGCCGCATCGCCTGCCGCCAGCGCACTTTGGGCGCTCATGGAGTTGATGATGGAGTAGAACCCGGCAAACAGGTTCGCCGTGGTGAACAGGTTGGGCAGCAGATAGATGCCACGATGCCGGACCTTGCGGCCTTCAGCGTCATGCCCTTCTTCGACATGCTCATCGATCGGTAGCAGGCTTTCGGCGTCAGGAGCCTGGTTTGGCTCTTCGGGACGTTCGCTCATGGACTTTACCTTGCAACGGTGTGAAAAAATTCGACAAATACTTGCGGCGAGTGTTCGCCCGCAAACGATGCAGCTTTATACCAGAACCCGCCTCCCAAACGAAAAAACGCGGCCTAAGCCGCGTTTTCTCTTGATACGTACGACTTAGTTCTTGGCTTTGTCGACGATCTTGTTGGCACCGATCCACGGCATCATGGAGCGCAGTTGCTCGCCGATGACTTCGATACCGTGAGCGGCGTTGTTACGACGCTTGGCGGTCATCGAAGGGTAGCCGGTAGCGCCTTCGCTGATGAACATTTTGGCGTATTCGCCGTCCTGAATACGTTTCAGGGCGTTGCGCATGGCCTGACGGGACTCGGCGTTGATCACTTCCGGGCCAGTCACGTACTCGCCGTATTCGGCGTTGTTGGAGATCGAGTAGTTCATGTTGGCGATACCGCCTTCGTACATGAGGTCAACGATCAGCTTCAGTTCGTGCAGGCATTCGAAGTAGGCCATTTCTGGCGCGTAGCCCGCTTCAACCAGGGTTTCGAAACCGGCTTTAACCAGTTCGACGGTACCGCCGCACAGTACGGCTTGTTCGCCGAACAGGTCGGTTTCAGTCTCGTCCTTGAAGGTGGTTTCGATGATGCCGGTACGACCGCCACCAACGCCAGCAGCGTAGGACAGTGCCACGTTCTTGGCGTTGCCCGATGCGTCCTGGTAGATCGCGATCAAGTCAGGGATACCGCCGCCTTTGACGAACTCGGAACGTACAGTGTGACCCGGCGCTTTTGGCGCGATCATGATCACGTCCAGGTCAGCGCGTGGCACTACCTGGTTGTAGTGAATCGCGAAGCCGTGGGAGAAGGCCAGGGTGGCGCCCTTCTTGATGTTCGGCTCGATTTCGTTCTTGTACAGCGCGGATTGGAACTCGTCCGGGGTCAAGATCATGACCAGGTCGGCAGCAGCAACGGCGGAAGCAACGTCAGTCACTTTCAAGCCGTGGGCTTCAGCCTTGGCAACAGTGGCCGAGCCTTTACGCAGGCCAACGGTCACGTCAACGCCGGAATCTTTCAGGTTGCACGCTTGAGCGTGGCCCTGGGAACCGTAGCCAATGATGGCGACTTTCTTGCCCTGGATGATCGACAGGTCACAATCTTTATCGTAATAAACTTTCATGAGGTTCCTCTATATATCCAGGCCGTAAGGCCATTCGCTAATTTGGGTTAGATGCTGAGTACTTTGTCGCCACGGGCAATCCCGGTGACACCACTGCGTACGGTTTCCAGAATCGAGGCCGTCCCGATCGACTGGATGAAGCTGTCCAGCTTGTCGCTTGTACCGGTCAGTTGAACGGTATAAACGCTGGCGCTCACATCGACGATCTGCCCGCGATAAATGTCGGTAGTGCGTTTGATCTCGGCACGTTGGGCGCCCGTGGCCTTGACCTTCACCAACATCAGCTCGCGCTCGATGTGGGCACTTTCCGACAGGTCGACCAGCTTGACCACTTCGATCAGCTTGTTGAGGTTCTTGGTGATCTGCTCGATCACCTCATCGTGGCCAACAGTCGTCAACGTCAGGCGCGACAGTGTCGGGTCTTCGGTCGGAGCCACGGTCAGGCTTTCGATGTTGTAGTTACGTTGCGAAAACAGGCCGACAACACGAGACAGAGCGCCGGGTTCGTTCTCCAGAAGCAGGGAGATAATGTGCCGCATGATTAAGTACGCTCCGTCTTGTTCAGCCACATGTCGCGCATAGAGCCGTCTTTGATCTGCATCGGGTAGACGTGCTCGCTGGTATCCACCTGAATATCGATGAACACCAGGCGGTCCTTCATGGCGAACGCCTCTTCCATCTTCGGCTTCAGATCTTTCAAATCGGTGATGCGAATGCCGACATGGCCATAGGCTTCAACCAATTTTACGAAATCCGGCAGCGACTCCATGTAGGAATGGGAGTGACGGCTGTTGTAGCTCATATCCTGCCATTGACGCACCATGCCCAGCACGCCGTTGTTCAGGCAGACAATCTTCACCGGAAGGCCGTACTGCAGGCACGTCGACAGTTCTTGGATGTTCATCTGGATGCTGCCCTCACCGGTGACGCACGCGACGTCGGTGTCCGGGAAGCTCAGCTTCACGCCCATGGCCGCAGGGAAACCAAAGCCCATCGTGCCCAGGCCACCGGAGTTGATCCAGCGGTTAGGCTTGTCGAACTTGTAGTACTGCGCGGCGAACATCTGGTGCTGGCCCACGTCGGAGGTCACAAAGGCGTCGCCCTTGGTCACTTCGCACAGGGTCTCGATCACGGTTTGTGGCTTGATGATGCTGCCGTCACCCTTGTCGTAAGGGAACAGGCCGCGATCACCGCGCCATTCGTCGATCTGCTTCCACCAGCTGGCCACGGAATCCTTGTTTGGCGTCTCGCCGATGTCCTTGAGTGCAGCGACCATTTCGGTCAATACGCTTTCAACAGGACCTACAATCGGCACGTCGGCCTTGATGGTCTTGGAGATGGACGCCGGGTCAATGTCGATATGGATGATCTTGGCATTCGGGCAGAATTTGCTCGCGCCGTTGATCACGCGGTCATCGAAACGCGCGCCCACTGCCAGGATCACATCGGCGTGGTGCATCGCCAGGTTGGCGGTGTAGCTGCCGTGCATGCCGAGCATACCGACGAACTGACGGTCCGAACCCGGGAAGGCACCGAGGCCCATCAAGGTATTGGTCACCGGCAGGTTGAGCAGCTTGGCCAGCTCGGTCAACGGTGCAGAACCACCGCCCAGAATCACGCCACCACCCGAGTACAGCACTGGACGCTTGGCCGCCAGGAGCATTTCTGCGGCCTTGCGGATTTGCCCCGAGTGCCCACGGACGGCTGGGCTGTAGGAACGCAGCTTGGCTTTCTTCGGGAAGACGTATTCGAATTTTTCCGCCGGGTTGGTCATGTCTTTCGGGATATCGACCACCACAGGACCCGGGCGACCGGACTGTGCGAGGTAGAAAGCCTTTTTCATGACTTCCGGGATTTCCGACGCATGCTTGATCATGAAGCTGTGTTTCACGATCGGCCGGGAGATACCGATCATGTCGGTTTCCTGGAATGCATCGGTACCAACCATGGTGCTAGCCACCTGGCCGGAAATGATCACCATCGGGATGGAGTCCATATACGCAGTCGCGATGCCGGTAATGGCATTGGTTGCGCCTGGGCCGGACGTTACCAGTACTACACCGGCTTTACCGGTGGCACGGGCATAACCGTCAGCCATATGGGTCGCGGCCTGTTCGTGGCGAACCAGGATGTGGGTAACAGCCGGTTCCTTGAACAGTGCGTCGTAGACATGCAGCAGAGCACCACCTGGGTACCCATAGATATAGTCGACGCCTTCGTCACGCAAAAAGCGGACGAGCATCTCACCGCCAGATAAAAGCTCCACGTTGTTCACCTCTAAAACGCCAGAATACCGTCCGTTGAAAACCGACGGGTCTTAATAGGTTTACTTCTCAACAGAGCATGAGCGACGGTGGTCGCCGACTACGTCAGCACTGACTGAGCAAGTATTGGGATCGTCCCAAGTGTTGCGGGCTTTTCCCACCCAGCGCGAGGTAACGCGTTGCGGGTGTTACAGGTCGGCGCGGATGTGCGCCTCATGATCTGCTGAGCGGGCCTGCTTCTGGCAGTCCCGATACAGCGGACTTTGGATTCTTCTGTTTCAGGCCCCTCAAGTCAAGCAATAATTGCGCTTTTTTCCAACTAAGCGCATGAGAACGTAGAAGAAAGGGCTCTGAGGAGGGATAAAACTCGCCTGAATGTCGTCAAGCGGTAGAAATGTGCGCAAGACTGCCGGAAAAACCGGCAGTCAGGCAATTAACGAGCGTCGACGATCAATTGGTCGAACTTTTTCAGCGCATTACGCAAGCCAAGGCTTTCCAACGGGCGGTCGGCGTAGACCATCTCGGCCATTTCCAGGATGCCCGACGCATTGGGCAGCGGCAGGTCCTGTTCGAGGATCTGCTTCATGCGCACCAGGAATATCCATTGCAGCCACTGGTGAAAATCCAGGGTATCCACCGAAAACGGCTCGACACTGCTGAGCGCCTCGACGCTGGGGGACACATCGTCCCACCAGCCCTGCACGCGCAACTCTCGCTCAATCAGCAATAACTGTTCGGCAATGGCGGGAAAACGTGCATCCATCAGAGGCTGACCTTGGCTTTCTGGCGTGCCTGGGCAGCACCGGCAGCATCACCTTGTGCGGCACGCGCGTCGCCAATCAGCGCCCACAAGCTGGCTTGCAGGTCGGGACGACCGCTGGCCAGGGTCAAGCCACGACGAGCGAACTGCTCGGCCTGGGGTGCATCACCCTGGGCCATGCGTACCTGGGCCAGGCGGTACAACACTTGCGGCTCGCGCGGAGCAACACGCTGGGCACGTTCGAGACTCGACGATGCACCGTTCAGATCACCACCCGCCTGCTGTTGCTGGGCAGTGGTCAACAGGGCCAGCACCGGCCCGTCCAATTGCTCGTCAGCCGACAGGCCGCCGCCGCTGGAGGACGAGGGAATGCCACTCGGCGTCGATGGCATGTTGTAGGTGCCCTGGGTGACCGGTGCCGTCTGAATCGGCGTGGTATCGATCGGGGCGGAGTTGCTCGGCCCAGGGGTCCACGGCTCGGCGCTGATTGGCGCCGATGTGGCCGCACCACCGCCAGGCACCATCACCACTACGCCCGAATCCTGCGGCATGGCTTGTGGCTTGGCTTGGGCGGGACGATTGGTCACGGTCTGGCGGAAACCGCCATTGGCCGAGATCCGGTCGTTATTGGACACGGCCGTGCTCGAGTCCACCACGGGAATGGAGCCGCGCTGCACACTGGCGCAACCATTGAGCAAAGCCAGAGCTGTAATAGCTGGAATCCACCACTTGTTCACTTGAAACCCTCTTTGCTTAATTCATCCAGCCCTTGACCCAATCCATCACCGATTCCGCGTCAGCAGGGGCACTGCCACCGCATGCGGCGCCGGGTGGCGGTTCGCTGCCGCGAATATACGGCATCTGCACCGCGCCCGGACAGTTGGCATCAGAGCCCTGCCCGGTGTGCGGATCAATCCACGCCTGCACGATGTTATCCGGCTGCGGCATGTTCAACGGCAGCGGATCGGCCTTGCGCATGAAGCTGGTCCAGACCTGCAGCGCACCGGTGGCACCGGTGAACGGCGTCTTGCCGTTATCGTCGCGCCCCAGCCACACCACCGCCAGCACATCCTGGCCGAAACCTGCAAACCAGCTGTCACGCGAATCGTTACTGGTACCGGTCTTGCCCGCCAATGTCAGGTTCGCCGGCAGCACGCTGTAGACCGAACGCCCGGTACCTTCACGCATCACACGCTGCATGGCGTTCTGGATCAGGTAGATGGAGCCGGCGTCAAAACGCTGCTGAATCTGGAACGGGTAGCGCTTGAGCGGCTCGCCCTCGGCGGTCAACACACTGCGGATCCCGCGCATGGGGGTGTTGAAACCACCGTTGGCGAGGGTCTGGTACATGGTCGCGACTTCCATCGGCGTCATCGCGCCAGCGCCCAGCAGGATCGACGGGAAAGCTGGGAACTCACGATTGACACCCAGCCGCGCTATCGTCTTGAGGACGTTCGGCACGCCCACTTCAAGGCCCAGTCGCGACGTAGAGATATTGTAGGAATGCGCAATCCCCTGATACAGGAACACCGTACCGTGGGAGCGACGATCGAAATTCTGCGGCGTCCACACCTGGCCATCGGCACCTTTGACTGACAGAGGGTCATCCGACAACCAACTGGTGAGCGTGTACTTGCTAGGCTTTTCCAGTGCGGTCAGGTAAACCGCAGGCTTGACCAGCGAACCAATCGGCCGCACCGCATCCAGCGCACGGTTGAACCCGGCAAAACTGGCCTGGCGACTGCCAATCATGGCCTGCACTTCACCGGTCTCCGGGTTGGTCACGACCATGGCCGCTTCCACTTCATCAGAACCTTTGCGGCCCGTCAGGCGCTTGAAGGTGTCATTGACCGACGCTTCGGCTTTCATCTGCAGGATCGGGTCGAAACTGGTGAAGATCCGCAGGCCTTCTTCGGTCAAGTCTTCATCGCGGTAATCTTCACGCAATTGGCGTTTGACCAGATCGATGAAGCCTGGGAACGAGCTGTCCGCCAGCTTGCCGCGCGTGGTAACCCCCAACGGCATCTTCTTCGCCGCAGCCACTTGCTCGGCCGTGGCAACACCCTGCTGTTCAAGCACATCGAGCACCAGGTTGCGGCGCTCCAGCGCACGCTCTGGATTGCGGCGGGGGTTGTAGTAGGAAGGCCCCTTGACCATGCCCACCAGCAACGCAACCTGGTGCAGCTTCAGTTCGGACAGCGGCTGACCAAAGAAGAACTGGCTGGCCAAGCCGAAACCATGCACCGCGCGCTGGCCATCCTGGCCAACGAAGACCTCGTTGAGGTAAGCCTCAAGGATTTCCTGCTTGCTGTAGTGCAGCTCCAGCAGCATCGCCATCATCGCTTCGGTGAGCTTGCGGGTCAGGCTGCGCTCGTTGGTCAGGTAGAAGTTCTTGACCAATTGTTGCGTCAGCGTACTGCCGCCCTGGGTCATCTTGCCACCGGAGGTGTTCACCCAGACCGCGCGGGCAATCGACTTCGGCGAGACGCCCCAGTGATGGTAGAAATCACGGTCTTCAACGGCAACCAGGGTTTCCAGCAGGTACGGTGGCACCTGATCGAGTTTGATCAGGATGCGATCTTCAAGGTTTTTCGGGTAAATGCCACCGATCATCAGTGGCTCAAGGCGCACCACAGGCAGCTTCGAACCATTGAGGGAGGACAGCTCGGCGACGTAATCGCCAGAAAAGCGCACGCGCACCGGCTGGGCTTTTTCCAGGCCTTCATAGAACTGGAAGCCGCGGGTATTCAGGTCGACAGTGTTACCGCTGACGGCGGCCGCACCCGGGCCGTTGCTCACGGGTTCGCGGCGATAGCCCAAGGCGTCGAGCTCGGTAAGGAAGTCATCCTTGCTGAGCTTCTGCCCGGTGAACAATTCAAGCGGGCGCGCGTACACCTTGGCCGGAATGGTCCAGCGCTTGCCGGAGAACTTCTCCTGCACCACGGCGTCGAGGTACACCGCAAAGCCGGCGAGCACCACGAGGCCTACCAGGCCTAGCTTGAGCGCCCAGCCCAGCCAGGGACGCAGGCCACGGGAAGGAGGTTTTTTACGGGAACGGGGAGATCGGGTTCGAGTCATGGCGGCGGATTATACGCACTTTATTGATGATCAACATGAGCCGGACAGCGGTTTGCACGACCGGCTGCAACCGCCATAATGCCCGCCATGTTTTCCCACCGACTCCGAAGGATCGCCCGTGAGCCAGTCTCTGATCGCCGCCCTGCAAAATCCGGCTTTATACCCCCACCCGGTTGAAGCGTTCCAAGTCATCGAAACCCATATTTCCTGGGTCGTGCTGACGGGCCCCTACGCTTATAAATTGAAGAAACCGATGAACTTCGGTTTTCTGGATTTCACCGACCTGGAAAAGCGCGGCCACTTCTGCAATGAAGAGCTGCGCCTCAACCAACGCCTGACCGAAGACTTGTATCTTGAAGTGTTGCCAATCACTGGCACTGCCGAGGCCCCGCAGTTGGGTGGCGACGGCCCGGTCATCGAGTACGCACTGAAGATGCGTCAGTTCCCGCAGAGCCAACTGCTCAGCACGCTGCAAGCCAACGGCGAACTGACCAGCGCGCACATCGATGAAATGGCCAAGCAGATCGCGCAGTTCCACCTCGCTGCGCCGAAAGTGCCGCAGGAACACCCGGCCGGGACTCCAGACGAAGTGATGGCACCGGTTCGCCAGAACTTCGAGCAGATCCGTCCGTTCCTCAGCGACAAGGCCGACCTGGCACAACTGGAAGCACTGCAGGCCTGGGCCGAAAGCAGCTTCGAGCGCCTCAAGCCGTTGTTCTCGCAGCGCAAGCAGGAAGGCTTCACCCGTGAATGCCACGGTGATATTCACCTGGGTAATGCCACCTTGATCGATGGCCACGTGGTGATCTTCGACTGCATCGAATTCAACGAGCCTTTCCGCTTCACCGATGTGTACGCCGATACCGGCTTCCTGGCCATGGACCTTGAAGACCGTGGTCTCAAATCCCTGGCGCGCCGCTTTATCAGCCAGTACCTGGAATTGACGGGCGACTATCAAGGCCTGGAAGTACTGAACTTCTATAAAGCCTATCGCGCCCTGGTACGCGCCAAGATCGCACTGTTCAGCATGCCGAGCGAAGCCAGCCCGGTGCAACGCGCCACCACCCTGCGCCAGTACCGCAACTACGCCAACCTGGCGGAAAGCTACAGCACCATTCCGTCGCGCTTCCTGGCGATTACCCACGGGGTGTCGGCCGTGGGCAAAAGCCACGTGGCCATGCGCCTGGTAGAAGCCTTGGGCGCCGTGCGCCTGCGCTCGGACGTGGAGCGCAAGCGTCTGTTCGGTGAACAACATGTCGAGAACACGCCACAGGCCGGTATCTACGCTGCCGACGCCAGCGCAGCGACCTACGCGCGCCTGAATGAAATCGCCGACACGGTATTGCGCGCCGGTTACCCGGTTGTGCTGGATGCGACCTTCCTGAAACGCGAACAACGCGATGCAGCCGCCAAGGTTGCCGAAGCCACCGGCGCGCCGTTCCTGATCCTGGATTGCAACGCCCCACAAGCCGTTATTGCCAGCTGGCTGGCACAACGTCAGGCGGACAAAAACGATCCTTCCGACGCCACGCTGACTGTTATTGAACAACAGCAAGCCAATCGCGACCCGCTGACCGCCGAGGAACTGCTCCTCAGCAAGCGCGTCGAAACCAATGAAAGCGGAACCCTCGATGCATTGGTGGCGCATATTCGCCAGCGCTTGCCAGGCCTGTAAGAAAAATTTCTTGGTCGTGTCGCCTACTTAGGGCGCACGACCGAGCAATAGTGGCACTATAATGGCGTCATAAATCCAACAGGAGTCGCCGTCATGAGTCAGCCCAAGCTTCTTGATACTCCGCTCTACTCGCTCCTGCATAAAGACGATATTCGAGGCTTTAATCAGGAACGCCCTAAAGACGGCGTCATCGACATGCGCGGTGGCGACTTCCGTGGGTTGGACCTGCGTGAGCTGAACGCCAGCGGCGTAGATTTTACCGACGCCTATTTTCGCTCCGCCGATTTGCGCGGCCTGGATTTGCGTGACTGCCCGCTGGAAGGTGCAAGCCTGGCCCATGCACAGATCTCCGGGACCTACTTCCCGCCAGAACTGACCGCCGATGAAATCCTCATGTCGGTCAATTTCGGCACTCGCCTGCGCTACCGCACTCGCTAAATCCCTCTGCAACAGCCCCGGTTTCGCGAAAGCGTGCCGGGGACATCCCGCCTGCCTGATCTCCCCATCCTTATATGTCTTTAGGCCGATTCCGACTAAAGAACTACGCTTTTCCTACTGAGCGCTACACTCCTGTTCAGGCTTGCCTGGTCACGATACCCACCGCACCATTCGGCCGTCGCAAGGAGGCTTGATGAACGATGAGCTGCAACACCTGAAAAACCTTGGCAAGACGTCAGCACAGTGGCTGCATGCGGTGGGCATTCACAGTGCGTCCGACTTGCGTCGCCTGGGTGCCGTCGATGCGTACAGAGCTGTGCGCACTCGCGGGTTTCGCGCCTCTAAAGTGCTGCTATATGCCATCGAAGGGGCGTTGATGGATGTGCACTGGAACGATATCCCGGCCGAGCGCAAGGAGGCGCTGAACCGACAATTGGACGCGATATCGACGCGTCAGAAAAATTAGATCGCCCACAAAACCCAGCATTCACAGGCATTACGAACACCCGTTTGAGAAAACGCGGAGATCATGCAAAAACAAATGTTGACTCTCAAATGAGAATCGTTATGATTATCACAACTGGTCGCGAGATCAGCCGATAACTGAAAGACCATTGGTTCGGACTCTCAGATTATCTCCTCATCAGGCTAATCACGGTTATTTGACCCGGCTCTTGCCGGGTCTTTTTTTTGCCTATGGAAAAGCCGTCTAGAGAAAAGCCGATTTCAGCGCGCAATGATCAGCGGATGCCCGCGCTCCGGGTGGGGTTGTACAAGCACATCCAGGCCAAATACAGCCTTAAGCGGCTCAGGCTGCATGACTTGCGCCGGCGTATCCAGCGCGTGGGGGCGACCCGCCTCCAGCAGCAGGATACGATCACAGTAACGCGCAGCCAGGTTCAAGTCGTGAAGGATCACCAGCACCGCTGCGCCGCGATCGGCAAAGGTACGAATGGCCTGCAAGGTCGTGTGCTGATGCAAGGGGTCCAGCATCGAAGTGGGCTCATCCAGCAACAATGTTTGCCCCGCTTCGCCCGGCCATAACTGCGCAAGTACCCGCGCCAGGTGCACCCGCTGTCGCTCGCCACCGGACAAGGCCAGGTAGCTGCGACCGCTCAGGTGGCTGACATCTGCCGCCTGCAGGGCCGCCTCGATAATCTCGTCATCACGCACGCGCCCGGTCTGGTGAGGCAAGCGCCCCATGCCAACAACCTCTTCTACACGGAAAGCGAAGTCCAGCGTCGAGCTCTGCGGCAATACCGCCAGGCGCTGCGCCCGCTGCGCGCCACTCCACTCGCTCAACGGGCGCTGATCCAGCCACACATTGCCGTGGTCGGGTGGCAACTCACCGCACAATGCCCCCAGCAACGTACTCTTGCCCGCACCATTGGGACCCAGCACACCGAGCACTTGGCCTGGCAGTAGATCAAGCGTGACCGCTGCCAACACCGTCTTTCGGCCGCGACAGATCTGCAAGTCTTCCACACGCAGCATCAGGCACGCCCCCGCAACAACAGGTAAAGAAAAAACGGCGCGCCGATAAACGCTGTGACGATACCGATTGGCAATTCGGCCGGTGCCAAGGCGAGGCGCGCAACCAGATCGGCAAACAACAGCAGGCTCGCACCCGCCAGGACCGACGCCGGTAACAGCACGCGATGATCAGGCCCCGCCAGCAAACGCACCAGGTGTGGTACCACCAGCCCGACGAAACCGATCATGCCCGCGGCGGCCACTGCGGCGCCTACACCGAGTGCCGTGCAGAGGACCAACTCGCGCTTGAGCCCTTCCACGTCGATACCGAGGTGATTGGCCTCTGACTCGCCGAGCAGCAACGCATTCAGCGCTTTGGCCCGGCGCGGCAACCACAGCGCCACGCCAGCACTCACGAGCAGCAGGGGCCATAGCCGCGAATAGCTGGCGCCGTTGAGGCTGCCCAGGTTCCAAAATGTCAGGGTACGCAAGGTGGCGTCGTCGGCGAGGTAGGTAAATAAGCCCACTGCCGAACTGGCGAGGGCTGTCAGGGCGATGCCGGCGAGCAACATGGTCGCGACGTTGGTCTGGCCGTTGCGTCGACCCAGTCGATAGACCAGCGCAGTAACCCCCAGGCCACCGAGGAATGCGCACAGTGACAAAAGATATGGCCCGAACGCGTCCGGCAAACCACCGAAAATCGAACCCCCGACAATCGCCACCGCCGCCCCCAACGCGGCACCGCTGGACACCCCGACCAACCCGGGGTCAGCCAAAGGGTTGCGGAACAACCCCTGCATTGCCACGCCCGACAGAGCCAACACACCACCGACGGCCAACCCCAGCAACGTACGGGGCAAACGGATCTGCCCCAGGATCAACTCGGCTTGCTCCAGCCCTTGGGCTTCGATCGGCATGCCCAGCAACCGCAACGCCGCCTTGAGCGTATCCAGCAAGGGCAAGCTGACCGGCCCCAACGCCAGCGAAAGCCAAATAGCCAATACACACAGCAGCGCCAACCCAACAAACAGCGTCTTCGGTTTAACCAGAGTGGTCATGGGGCAGGCTTGGCCTGGGACGGATAAAAGCCGGCAGACAGGTCCGCGAGACTTTGCGGCAGGCGCGGTCCAAGCCCGCCGACCAGCAGGGTGGGATCGACCTCAAGCACTCGTCCGCTCTTGGCCGCCGGCGTGGACGCCAAAATCGGGTTTTCCTTGAACAGTGCGGCCCGCGCCGCATCACCGGTCAGGGCACGATCGGCAAACACCAGCACATCCGGGCTCAACCCTGCCAACGACTCCGCCGAAAACGGCTTGTAGCCAGTGTGGGTCGCCAGGTTGCGCCCGCCAGCCTGTTGCAACATCCAATCAGCCGCCGTGTCTTTGCCCGCGATCAGTGGCTTGCCGCCTGCATGGCCGAGCAAAAGCAACACGCCTGGCGCCTTTTGCGTGGACTGGGCCTTGGCCACCCAGCGTTTCTGCTGGTCCAACGCCTGCTCATATCCAGTAAACAATTCGTTGGCCTTGGCTTCATTACCCAGCAACTTGCCCAAATGCTGAAGGTTGCCTTTCAACGTCGGCAGGTCCGGCTGCGCCGAGAACATTTCCACCTGCACACCCGCGTTGCGAATCTGCGCCAGCACCGGCGGCGGGCCCATTTCCTCAGTGCCAACCAGTACCTGCGGGCGCAGACTCAGAATGCCCTCCGCCGATAATTGCCGCTGATAGCCAATGCTCGGCAACGCCTTGAGTGACGCCGGGTGTTGACTGGTGGTATCCACGCCCACCAACTTCGACTCACCGCCCAGGGCCGTCACCCATTCCGACAGCGCCCCACCGGCACTCACCCAGCGTTGTGGCAGTTCAGAGGCTTGAGCCCCGTGGTTGACCAGCAGTCCGACAACAAGCGCGATAGCGCTGGCACTCAGGCGCATAACAGGGTTTCCTTCCAAGGGCAGGGCTGCTCAAGCACTCATCGATGTGACAGGAAACGCCCGCCTGGCATCGTATAAAGCACCCGGTCAGCTAACGGGCGAAGCCGGCATTTGATAATTGTTTGCATTTGAACGTCAAGGCACTTAAAAGGATTGAAATGAAGTTTCTCTGCCCCTCCGACGACCTCGCACCCAACTGCAGCCTCGGTTTTGATATCGACGGTTGCAAGCTGTTGGCCGTGCGCCGGGACGGCATTGCCTACTTCTACATCAACCGCTGCCCCCATCGTGGCATCCCACTGGAATGGCAACCCGACCGATTTCTCGACGCCAGCGCCAGCCTGATCCAGTGCGCCACCCACGGCGCGCTGTTCCTGATCGAGAGCGGCGAGTGCATTGCCGGCCCCTGCGCCGGCCAAAGCCTCACCGCCCTGCCCGGCCGCGAAGACGCCCAAGGCCTGTGGGTCGACCTCTAGTCGATCAACACGTCCAAGCGCCGGTCCACACAGATTTCTTCGGCTGTCACCCGCACGCCATACGCCAGCACTTCCACCCCCGCCGCCTTGGCTTCGCGCAGGGCAGCAGCATAGCCGGCATCGATTTCAACCGCCGGGCGCACGGCGTCAATCCCGGAGAGATTGACGCAGTACAACTGCACCGCACGCACACCCTCCCGCGCCAGATGGGCCAATTCGCGCAAATGCTTGGCACCGCGCTGGGTGACTGCGTCGGGAAAAGCTGCAACCGCAGAGCCATCAAACCCCAGGGTCACACTTTTAACCTCGACGTAGGCCGCGCCGTCGGGATAGTCCAGGCGAAAGTCGATGCGGCTTTTCTCCTGACCGTATGGCACTTCACGCTTCAACGCGGTAAAGCCGTTGAGTTCAGTGATGACCCCAGCCAGCAGCGCCTCCTCGACCAGCTGATTGGCACGCGCCGTGTTCACGCACGCCAAGCGTCCCTGAGGCGTCTCGGCAATTTCCCAAGTGCCGGGCAACTTGCGCTTGGGGTCATTGGAGCGACTGAACCACACCTGCCCGCCTTCAACCATACAATTGAGCATCGAGCCGGTGTTGGGGCAGTGAATGGTGAGGAATTCGCCGGAAACCGTTTCGATATCGGTAAGAAAACGCTTGTAGCGACGAATCAGCCGCGCTTCTTCGAGGGGAGGATTAAAGCGCATCAGCCTTGCCAGCTCCGCAAGCCACGGGCGATTCGCTCTACCGCCTCCTGTAGCCGATCGAGGTTTTGCGTGTAGGCAAAGCGCACATGATGGCCCGCTTGATAGCGACCGAAATCCAGGCCAGGGGTAAAGGCCACATGCTCGGTTTCGAGGAAATGCCGGCAGAATGCGAAGGCATCACCGCCAAACGCGCTGATATCAGCGTACAAATAGAACGCCCCTTCCGGCTCGACGGCAATGCCAAACCCCAGCTCGCGCAAGGCAGGCAGCAAGAAGTCGCGACGACGGCCGAATTCGGCGCGGCGCTCTTCCAGAATGCTCAGTGTCTGCGGGGTAAAACAAGCCAGGGCCGCGTGCTGGGCCATGCTTGGCGCACTGATGTAGAGGTTTTGCGCCAATTTCTCCAACTCCCCCACTGCGGCCGGGGGCGCGACCAGCCAACCCAGGCGCCAGCCCGTCATGCCGAAATACTTCGAAAAACTATTCAGCACAAACGCCTCGTCGTCGACTTCCAGCACGCTGGCCACGTCCGTGCCGTAGGTGAGGCCATGGTAAATCTCGTCCACCACCAGGTGGCCATTGCGTGCCTTGATGGCGGCAGAGAGCCCGGCCAATTCGTCACGGGTGAGGATCGTCCCGGTCGGGTTGGCCGGGGAGGCCACCAACGCGCCGACGCTGTCCTGATCCCAGTGCTTGGCCACCAGGTCGGCAGTCAACTGGTAACGCACCTCTGGGCCGACCGGCACCAGCTGGGCTGCGCCCTCCACCAGGCGCAGGAAGTGACGATTGCACGGGTAGCCGGGGTCGGCGAGCAGCCAATGCTTGCCCGGGTCCACCAACAAGCTGCTGGCCAGCAGCAATGCGCCAGAACCACCCGGTGTGATCAAAATGCGCTCGGGGTCGACGTTGAGACCGTAGCGCTGCTGATAGAAACCGCTGATAGCTTCGCGCAGTTCCGGCAGGCCACGGGCCGCGGTGTAGCGCGTCTTGCCGTTGGCTAACGCTGCCTGGCCGGCCTGGATGATGGGCTCGGCGGTGGTGAAGTCCGGCTCGCCGATTTCCAGGTGGATCACATCATGGCCGGCGGCCTGCAGCTCATTGGCCCGCGCCAGCAATGCCATGACATGAAAAGGTTCGATGGCGCGACTGCGCGCACTGTAGGGCTGAGCCATTAGCCTTCCTTAACGGTGAGGACAAAATCTGGATTCTACCGAACCCGCGCCGTAAAACATGCTCTATTGCCTGCCCGGCGGCATGTGCCGGCCGGGCAAGCGCCGGCAAAACGACTAAAATCAACGTTCGAGGCAACACATACCCAGCAACGACGGGCTGATGCAGTTTGCAACCCCATTGCCGTGGGCCTCGACAACCGGGAGTGGCGCACCCCGAATCTATCTGGTAAGTTCGCCCGCTTGCAGCCGCAGGGCCGGCAGGTGTCGGTGACGTTGCAATCCTGCGCAATGGATTAGAAGAGTGAGAGGCGGTCTATTCATGTCCACCCAAGCAAAGCAACAGCAGACTCAAGGCCTCAACGGCTTCGAACCTTACGTAGAAAAGAAAGGTGAGGAGTACATGGGCGAGCCCATGCGCGAGCACTTCACCAAGATCCTGAACAAGTGGAAACAGGACTTGATGCAGGAGGTCGACCGTACGGTTGACCATATGAAGGACGAAGCAGCCAACTTCCCTGACCCGGCCGACCGTGCGAGCCAGGAAGAAGAATTCGCCCTTGAACTGCGCGCCCGTGATCGCGAGCGCAAGTTGATCAAGAAGATCGACAAGACGCTGCAGCTGATCAAGGACGAAGAATACGGCTGGTGCGAATCCTGCGGCGTCGAGATTGGTATTCGTCGCCTGGAAGCCCGCCCAACCGCGGACCTCTGCGTAGACTGCAAGACCTTGGCCGAAATCAAGGAAAAACAGGTCGGCAAGTAATCCAGCCGAGCTGAACGAATGGGGCGTGCAAACGCCCCATTTTTGTTTCTGGCGTTTACCGAATTTCCAGTAGTATCCGGCCCATGACAGCCTCTACCTATATTGGGCGTTTCGCCCCCACACCCAGCGGCCATTTGCATTTTGGCTCCCTGGTCGCCGCCCTCGCCTCCTACCTCGACGCCCGCGCCAACCAAGGCCGCTGGCTGATGCGCATGGAAGACCTCGACCCGCCGCGCGAAGAGCCCGGTGCCCAGGCGGCAATCCTGCATGCCCTGGAAAGCTATGGCTTCGAGTGGGACGGTGAATTGGTCCGACAAAGCGAGCGGCATGAAGCCTACGCCAAAGTGCTTAATGACCTGTTCAACCACGGCCTGGCCTACGCCTGCACCTGCTCGCGCAAACAACTGGAACCCTACAACGGCATCTACCCGGGCCTATGCCGCAATGCTGGCCACGACCAGCAAGATGCCGCCATCCGTTTACGCGTGCCTGAGCTTGAGTACCACTTTACCGACCGTGTACAGGGCGAATTCCGACAGCACCTGGGCCGCGATGTAGGCGATTTCGTTATCCGTCGCCGCGACGGCCTCTACGCCTATCAACTGGCCGTCGTACTTGACGATGCGTGGCAAGGTGTGACCGATATCGTGCGCGGTGCCGACCTGCTGGACTCGACGCCACGCCAGCTCTACCTCCAAGAACTGCTCGGCCTGCGCCAACCGCGCTACCTGCACGTGCCGCTGATCATCCAGCCGGACGGCAATAAACTGGGCAAATCCTACCGTTCCCCGCCGTTGACACCCGACCAGGCTACGCCTTTGCTATTGAGAGCCCTGCGCGCCCTCGGCCAGCAACCCGGTGACGAACTGTTGCACGCCAGCCCACGGGAACTGCTGGATTGGGGGATTACGCACTGGGATGCCACGCAGATCCCGCTCACACTCACGCTGGCCGAAGCGCAATTGAGCTGAAGGCGCTTGCAGCTTGCCAAGCATCCGTTACCATCGCCGCACGTTTTTAGACAGAGGCCAACATGTACATCTATCGATTGGTCCTGCTGCTGGTCGTCGGGATCTACCTGTTCTCCCCCGCCATTATGGATTGGTGGATCGACGCCACGGGCGCCTGGTATCGCCCCTATCTGCTGTGGTTGATCCTGATCGTCGTGACTTTCATCCTGCAGAGCCAAAAAGATGCCGATGAGCTTTAGCCTCACCCAGATGCTGCTGATCAGCGCCGCCTACCTGGCCGCGTTGTTCGGAGTCGCCTGGATCAGTGAGCGCGGAATGATTCCGCGGGCGATCATTCGCCATCCGCTGACCTACACCTTGTCCCTCGGCGTATACGCCAGTGCCTGGGCATTCTATGGCACCGTGGGCCTGGCCTATCAGTACGGTTATGGCTTTCTGTCGAGCTACCTCGGCGTGTCCGGCGCGTTTCTGCTGGCGCCGGTGCTGCTGTATCCGATCCTGAAAATCACCCGTACCTACCAACTGTCTTCCCTCGCCGACCTGTTTGCCTTCCGCTTTCGCAGCACCTGGGCCGGCGCGCTGACGACTGTCTTCATGTTGATCGGCGTGTTGCCGTTGCTGGCCCTGCAAATCCAGGCCGTGGCCGACTCCATCAGCATCCTGACCCGCGAGCCGGTACAGCATCGGGTCGCCCTGGCCTTCTGCGCACTGATCACGTTGTTCACGATTTTCTTTGGCTCACGCCACATCGCCACCCGCGAAAAACACGAAGGCCTGGTGTTTGCGATTGCCTTTGAGTCGGTGATCAAGCTGATCGCCATCGGTGGCGTCGGCCTTTATGCGCTGTACGGCGTGTTCGACGGCCCGCAACAACTGGAACTGTGGCTGCTGCAGAACCAGACCGCCCTCGCCGCCCTGCACACCCCATTGCAGGAAGGCCCATGGCGCACGCTGCTGCTGGTGTTCTTCGCCTCGGCAATTGTGATGCCGCACATGTACCACATGACCTTCACCGAGAACCTCAACCCGCGCTCGCTGGTCAGTGCGAGCTGGGGCTTGCCGTTGTTCCTGTTGCTGATGAGCCTGGCGGTGCCGCTCATCCTGTGGGCAGGCTTGAAACTGGGCGCCACCACCAACCCCGAATACTTCACCCTCGGCATCGGTATTGCCGCGAATAGCCCGGCCTTGGCGCTGCTGGCGTACGTAGGCGGGTTGTCGGCGGCCAGCGGGCTGATCATCGTGACAACCCTGGCGCTGTCGGGCATGGCACTCAACCACCTGGTATTGCCGCTGTACCAGCCGCCGGCTGAAGGCAATATCTACCGCTGGCTGAAATGGACGCGCCGCGCGCTGATCGTCGCGATCATCATGGCCGGCTATGGGTTCTACCTGTTACTGGGCGCCGGGCAGGACCTGGCCAACCTGGGTATCGTCGCGTTTGTCGCCACCTTGCAGTTCTTGCCGGGCGTGTTGTCGGTGCTGTACTGGCCGACCGCCAATCGCCGCGGCTTCATCGCCGGGTTGCTGGCGGGGATCCTGGTGTGGATCGTAACCATGCTGTTGCCGCTGGTCGGCAATCTGCAGGGCTTCTACATCCCGCTGCTGAACATGATCTACGTGCTGGATGACACCAGTTGGCACATGGCGGCGATTGCGTCGTTGGCCGCCAACGTCTTGATGTTCACGCTGATCTCCCTGTTCACCAACGCCAGCCCGGAAGAAACCAGCGCCGCCGAAGCGTGCGCGGTGGATAACGTACGCCGCCCGCAACGCCGCGAACTGCATGCGGCCTCCCCCCAGGAGTTCGCCACGCAACTGGCCAAGCCCTTGGGCGCAAAGGCCGCGCAAAAGGAAGTCGAACAGGCGCTGCGCGACCTCTACCTGCCATTTGACGAGCGCCGCCCCTATGCGTTGCGGCGCCTGCGTGACCGTATCGAGGCCAACCTGTCCGGCTTGATGGGGCCAAGCGTGTCCCAGGACATGGTGGAAACCTTCCTGCCCTATAAGGCCGGCGGCGAAAACTATGTGACCGAAGACATCCATTTCATCGAAAGCCGGCTGGAGGATTACCACTCACGCCTTACCGGTCTCGCCGCCGAACTCGATGCCTTGCGCCGCTACCACCGCCAGACCCTGCAGGAATTGCCCATGGGCGTGTGCTCCCTGGCCAAGGACCAGGAGATCCTGATGTGGAACAAGGCCATGGAAGAACTCACCGGTATCGCGGCACAGCGGGTGGTCGGTTCACGCCTCAATACCCTGGGCGACCCGTGGAAAGAATTGCTGCAAGGCTTCATCAACCTGCCCGACGAGCACTTGCACAAGCAGCACCTGGCCCTCGACGGCCAGACCCGTTGGCTCAACCTGCACAAAGCCGCCATCGACGAACCCCTGGCGCCCGGTAACAGCGGCCTGGTGTTGCTGGTGGAAGACCTGACCGAAACCCAGATGCTCGAAGACAAGCTGGTGCATTCCGAGCGGTTGGCCAGCATTGGCCGACTGGCGGCGGGTGTGGCCCATGAAATCGGCAACCCGATCACCGGTATCGCTTGCCTCGCGCAGAACCTGCGGGAAGAGCGCGAAGAAGACGGCGAGATCACCGAGATCAGCGGGCAGATCCTCGAACAGACCAAGCGTGTTTCACGCATCGTGCAGTCGCTGATGAGCTTTGCCCATGCCGGCGCCCATCAGAACCAGGACGAAGCCGTGTGCCTGGCCGAAGTAGCACAGGATGCCATTGGGCTGCTGGCCTTGAACCGGCGCAATTTCGAAGTACAGTTCTTCAACTTGTGCGACCCCGACCATTGGGTCGACGGCGACTCACAACGCCTGGCCCAAGTGCTGATCAACCTGTTGTCCAACGCCCGTGACGCAACCCCTGCCGGCGGTGCGGTACGCGTCAAGACCGAGGCTTTCGAACATACGGTCGATCTGATCGTCGAAGATGAAGGTAGCGGTATTCCACAGAACATCATGGACCGATTGTTCGAACCCTTCTTCACCACCAAGGACCCAGGTGAAGGTACCGGTCTGGGCCTTGCACTGGTCTATTCCATCGTTGAAGAGCATTATGGACAAATCACCATCGACAGCCCGGCTGACACCGAAAGCCAACGCGGCACCCGTATTCGGGTGACCTTGCCGCGTCATGTCGAAGCGACGTCCGCTGTGAACTGAGACCGTCGAGAGAACTGAATCAATGCCGCACATTTTGATCGTCGAAGACGAAACCATTATCCGCTCTGCCTTGCGTCGCCTGCTTGAACGTAATCAGTACCAAGTCAGCGAAGCCGGCTCGGTGCAGGAAGCCCAAGAGCGTTTCAGCATTCCCACGTTCGACCTGATTGTCAGTGACCTGCGCCTGCCTGGCGCGCCTGGTACCGAGTTGATCAAGCTTGGCCAGGGCACCCCTGTGCTGATCATGACCAGCTACGCCAGCCTGCGTTCGGCAGTGGACTCCATGAAGATGGGCGCGGTGGACTACATCGCCAAACCTTTCGACCATGACGAGATGCTCCAGGCCGTAGCGCGCATCCTGCGTGACCGCCAGTCGGCCAGCAGTGCGCCAGCCGAACAGCGCCCGGCCGGAAAAACGGCCGACAAGCCAGGCGTCGACAACAGCAACGGTGAGATCGGCATCATCGGCTCCTGCCCACCGATGCAGGACCTCTACAGCAAGATCCGCAAAGTCGCGCCCACCGACTCCAATGTATTGATCCAAGGCGAGTCAGGCACCGGTAAAGAACTGGTGGCCCGCGCCCTGCATAACCTGTCCAAGCGTGCCAAGGCGCCGATGATCTCGGTGAACTGCGCGGCAATCCCTGAATCCCTGATCGAGTCCGAACTGTTTGGCCACGAGAAAGGCGCATTCACTGGCGCCAGTGCCGGGCGCGCGGGCCTGGTAGAAGCTGCGGATGGCGGCACGTTGTTCCTTGATGAAATCGGCGAGCTGCCACTGGAAGCCCAGGCGCGCTTGCTGCGCGTGCTCCAGGAAGGTGAGATTCGCCGCGTAGGCTCGGTGCAGTCGCAAAAGGTCGATGTGCGCCTGATCGCGGCCACTCACCGTGACCTCAAGAGCCTGGCCAAGATCGGCCAGTTCCGTGAAGACTTGTACTACCGTCTACACGTGATCGCGCTCAAGCTGCCGGCCCTGCGTGAGCGTGGCGCCGACGTCAACGAGATCGCCAGCGCGTTCCTGCTGCGCCAGAGCGCGCGCATCAACCGTACCGACCTGAAGTTCGCCCCGGACGCCGAGCAGGCCATTCGGCATTACTCGTGGCCGGGTAACGTGCGGGAGCTGGAAAATGCGGTCGAGCGTGCGGTGATTCTGTCCGAGAGCCCGGAAATTTCCGCCGAACTGCTGGGTATCGACATCGAGCTCAGTGACTTGGAGGATGACGACTTCATCGGCCTGGCGCCTCAACAGGGCGGCGGCAGCAATACCAGCCATGAGCCGACTGAAGACCTGTCGCTGGAAGACTACTTCCAGCATTTCGTCCTTGAGCATCAGGACCACATGACCGAGACCGAACTGGCGCGCAAGCTGGGCGTAAGTCGCAAATGCCTGTGGGAGCGCCGCCAACGCCTGGGTATTCCACGGCGCAAGACGGGTGTGGCCAGCGAGAGCTGAGGGCGCGCGCCCACAGGTAACACCCACCGATGTGAAAAAACTGTTACCGCGGATATTTCGCGTAACAAAAGCCGGGGCTTACGGTAACGAAGCCCCGGCTTTTTTTGGCCCGTCAAAAACCCGAAACCACCTCAACCCCCCGGTTTTACTGGGTGGTGCAAAAGTTGGCACGCACCCTGCTATATGCTTAGTACAAAAACAATAACAAGCTTTATACAAGACAATAAAAATAAGACGAATCGACTCACGCATAACAAAAACAACACGGCGGAGGCGCAGCTAACTGATTCTTTTGGAGAGGCGTTGCATTTGGGGCTTGCCCCGCAACCAGGCCGAGAACAACAAAAACTGCCCTAAGGCAGAGCCTGAACTGGTTGGATCGTAGATCAGCAACACAGCGACCAAAGCAATCCGTTTGCTCTTGACTCCCGATTGGGAGTGTCATGAAGGTGAAGCTTCATGGCGAGGGCGATCAACAAAAACAAGAAGCCCGAAATCAATAATAAAAATAGAGCACGCAACTACTTCTGGGGGAGCTTCGGCTCCCCTTGTAGTTTCCGCGATTTGACCTTCCAGCAATCTCTTGAAGCTTTTGGCTTGGGGCTTGCAGCTTGTTCCTACACCATCCCCTGACTAAATGCTAGAATCCCGGCCCATCATGCGGTCATTCTTCGTTATGGCCGAACATTCCTTCAAACAGTGCATCCCATGCTGAAGAAGTTGTTCCAGTCATTCCGTTCTCCCTTGCGTCGTACGCAACACAAACGCAGCACGCCTGAAGTGCTCAATAGCAGCCAGCATTCGCTGCAACGCGCTCAATTCAGCCGTTATGCAGTGAACATCGTCGAACGTTTGCAGAACGCCGGCTACCAGGCTTATCTGGTGGGTGGGTGCGTACGCGACATGTTGCTCAATATCACGCCCAAGGACTTCGACGTCGCCACCAGCGCCACACCCGAGCAGGTACGCGCTGAATTCCGCAACGCGCGGATCATCGGTCGGCGCTTCAAGTTGGTGCATATCCACTTCGGTCGCGAAATCATCGAAGTCGCGACGTTCCGCGCAGGCCACCCGCAAAACGATGAAGAGGAAGACACTAACCAGTCCTCCCGCAACGAAAGCGGGCGCATTTTGCGCGACAACGTCTACGGCACCCTGGAAGAAGACGCGCAGCGCCGCGACTTCACCATCAACGCCCTCTATTACGATCCGGTCAGCGAGCGCATCCTCGATTACGCCAATGGCGTACACGATATCCGCAATAACCTGATCCGCCTGATCGGCGACCCGGTCCAGCGCTACCAGGAAGACCCGGTGCGCATGCTGCGGGCCGTGCGTTTCGCCGCCAAGCTGAACTTCGGCATCGAGAAACACACCGCTGCGCCAATTCGCGACCTGGCACCGATGCTGCGGGAAATTCCCTCGGCACGCCTGTTCGAAGAAGTGCTCAAGCTGTTCCTCTCGGGCTACGCCGCCGACACCTTTGAAATGCTGGTGGACCTGCAGCTATTCGATCCACTGTTCCCGGCCAGCGCCGAGGCCTTGGAATACAACCCGACGTACACCCACACCTTGATCAGCGAAGCGTTGATCAACACCGACCTGCGCATCAAGCAGAACAAGCCGGTTACCCCGGCGTTCCTGTTTGCTGCCCTGTTGTGGCCAGCCCTGCCAAAACGTGTACTGCGCTTGCAGGAACGTGGCATGCCGCCGATCCCGGCCATGCAGGAAGCCGCGCATGAGCTGATCGCCGAACAGTGCCAGCGCATCGCTATTCCGAAACGCTTCACTATGCCGATCCGCGAGATCTGGGACATGCAGGAGCGTCTGCCACGCCGCAGCGGCAAACGCGCCGACCTGTTGCTGGACAACCCGCGTTTCCGCGCCGGCTATGACTTCCTGCTGCTGCGTGAGAGCGCCGGTGAGCAGACCGATGGCCTGGGCGAATGGTGGACCGACTACCAGGACGCCAACGACAGCGAGCGCCGCGATATGATCCGCGACCTCGGCAGCAAGGGCGATGGCGCCGGCGAAGGCCCGAAGAAGCGCCGTCGCAGCGGTGCCAAGCGCAAGCGCAGCGCCGCTGATGCCTCGGGCGCAGCAGGCGAATAAACGTGGAACGCATCTACGTCGGCATGGGCAGCAACCTCGCGGCCCCGGATCAGCAATTGCGCAGCGCTCTTGACGCGCTGGCGCAATTGCCAGGCACCACCGTCGCCGGTGTCTCGACCTTCTATCAAAGTGACTCCCTGCTCCCGGGCCAGCCGCGCTACACCAACGCGGTGGCCGCCCTAGACAGCCGCCTTGCGCCCCTGGAACTGCTGGACGCGCTGCAAGCAATCGAGATTGACCAAGGCCGCGAACGCCTTGAACGCTGGGGCCCACGCACGCTCGACCTGGACATCCTGCTGTTTGGTGATCGCTTGATCGATGAACCGCGCCTCAAGGTCCCGCACTACCAGATGCACCTGCGCGCATTTGTGCTGTACCCGTTGGCCGAACTGGCACCCGCCAGCCTGACGTTACCCGATGGCCAAACCCTCGACGACTTGCTGGCAGCCTGCCCGTTTGTCGGCCTGGAACGCTTGCCCCAAAACTGACTCGATCAATGTGGGAGCTGGCTTGCCTGCGATAGCATCGCTCGGTTTCACTGAAAGACCGAGGCGCCTGCATCGCAGGCAAGCCAGCTCTCACATTTCGTTCACCTACGCCCCTCAAAATCGCTTTCCCACTTGCTGAATCGCGTCAGTAACAGCGGTAACACCGCCATCGTAACAATGCGGTAACACATCCAATTGACTTCCCGTGTCCTCCTCACGACTATAGGCGTCCCGCTGCCGCCAACCCGGCGCTAAAGGGCGCAATCCAGGCCTTATAAGCACTGCTCTCAAGACAGTGCGCCTGTATAAACGAAGACTCACGCGCGTTACTCGCTGTTTCCAAGCGCCTGAACGAGGACCCTTTTCATGCCAGACATTACCCTGACCACCTTGCAGAGCCTCAAGCTCAAAGGTGAAAAAATCGCCATGCTGACCTGCTATGACGCCACCTTCGCCCACGCCAGTTGCCAGGCCGGGGTTGAAGTGCTGCTGGTAGGCGACTCCCTCGGCATGGTTCTTCAAGGGAATGACAGCACCCTGCCCGTCACCACTGATGAACTTGCGTACCACACCGCCAGCGTCAAGCGCGGTAACGATGGTGCCTTCATCATCGCCGACCTGCCATTCATGGGTTACGCGACGCTCGAACAAACCTTCCTGAATGCCGGCAAGCTGATGCAAGCCGGTGCGCACATGATCAAAGTCGAAGGCGCGGTGTGGCTTGCCGAGTCGATCCGCCTGCTGGCCGAACGCGGCGTGCCGGTCTGCGCGCACATGGGGCTGACGCCACAGTCGGTGAACATCCTCGGCGGCTACAAGGTTCAGGGCCGCAATGAGGCCCAGGCGCGCCAGATGCGTGCCGATGCCATTGCCCTGGAGCAGGCCGGCGCGGCAATGATCCTGCTTGAATGCGTGCCGAGCGAACTGGCGGCGGAGATCACCCAGGCCGTGAAAGTGCCGGTGATCGGTATCGGCGCAGGTTCCGCCACCGACGGCCAGGTGCTGGTGCTGCACGACATGCTCGGCCTGTCGATCAGCGGCCGCGTGCCGAAGTTCGTGAAAAACTTCATGGCCGGCCAAGCCAGCATCCACGACGCATTAAGCGCCTACGTCGCCGAAGTCAAAGGCGTGACCTTCCCTGGCGCCGAACACGGATTTTCTGCATGAACACCGTAAAAACCGTACGTGAACTGCGGGCCGCTGTTACCCACGCCCGCAACGCCGGCAAGCGCATTGGCTTTGTGCCGACCATGGGCAACCTGCACAGTGGCCATGCCACGCTGGTGACCAAGGCGGCCCAGCAGGCCGACTTCGTGGTGGCCAGCATCTTCGTCAACCCGCTGCAGTTTGGCGCCGGCGAAGACCTGGACAAATACCCGCGCACCCTCGCCGCCGACCAGGAAAAGCTGCTGCAAGCCGGCTGCAACCTGTTGTTCGCGCCCACCGTTGAGGAAATGTACCCCGGTGGCATGACCGGCCAGACCCGCGTCAGCGTGCCGCAATTGTCTGAAGGCCTGTGTGGCGCCAGCCGTCCGGGGCACTTCGAAGGCGTGGCGACCGTGGTCAGCAAGCTGTTCAACATGGTCCAGCCGGACATGGCGGTGTTTGGCCAGAAGGATTACCAGCAACTGGCCGTGATCCGCGCCATGGTCCATGACCTGAACATGCCGATCCAGATCATCGGCGAGCCCACTGTGCGCGCCGACGATGGCCTCGCGCTGTCGTCGCGCAATGGCTACCTCACCGATGAACAACGGGCCATTGCGCCGGTGCTGTACCGCAGCCTCAGTCACATTGGCGCAGCAATCAAAGCCGGTGACCACGACTTCGCCAAGCTGCGTGCCGAGCAGGTGCTGCAGATCGAAGCCGCCGGTCTGCGCCTGGACTACCTCGAAGTACGCCAAGGCGTGCATTTGCGCCCCGCCACACCCGAGGACCGCGATATCGTGATCCTGGTCGCCGCCTATCTGGGAGCCACCCGCCTCATCGATAACCTGCACCTGACCCTCGACTGACCCCTCCCCGTTGCCCTCTTCGTTGCGTGAATAAAAGTGCCGGTATAAAAAAGTACCGGCCTTAGCGCAGACAAAGCCAAGACATATCGACACGCTAGGTTTAATGTAATCGCCCTGCGCTATGGTTAGCGCTGTCCGGAACCCATTGCTTGATAAAAGACTGGACGTTCCGGGCTTAGAAGTGTCCTAAAGGCAGTCCCCGTAATAAAAGGAAACCCGCAGCGATGGCGTACTACCGCACTCCTCATGACGTTACCGCTCTGCCCGCCTGGCAAGCGCTCAATCAACATCGCCAAGCCATGCAGGATTTCAGCATGCGCGAAGCGTTCAATGCCGATCCTCAGCGTTTCTCCCAGTTCACCTTGAGCAGCTGCGGACTTTTCCTCGATTACTCGAAAAACCTGATCACCAGCGAAACCCGTGACCTGCTCGTGGGCCTCGCCAAAGAAGTCGGCCTCAAAGACGCGATCGACTCGCTGTACGCCGGCGAGCCCGTCAACTCGTCCGAAGGTCGCCCGGCCCTGCACACCGCCCTGCGCCGCCCGGTGGGCGACAAGTTGTCGGTGAACGGCGTGAACATCATGCCGGACGTGCACAAAGTGCTGAACCAGATCACTGACTTGGTCGGGCGCATCCACGACGGCCTGTGGCGTGGCTACACCGAGAAGCCGATCACCGACGTGGTGAACATCGGTATCGGTGGCTCGTTCCTCGGCCCGGAGCTGGTCTCCGAAGCCCTGTTGTCCTACGCCCATAAAGGCGTGCGCTGCCATTACCTGGCGAACATCGACGGCAGCGAGTTCCACGAGCTGACCATGAAGCTGCGCGCCGAGACCACGCTGTTTATCGTCTCGTCGAAATCCTTCAACACCCTCGAAACCCTGAAAAACGCCCAGGCCGCCCGCGCCTGGTACCTGGCCCAGGGTGGCTCGGAAGCAGAGCTGTACCGTCACTTCATCGCTGTATCCAGCAATAACGCGGCAGCCGTGGCCTTCGGTATCCGCGAAGAAAACATCTTCCCGATGTGGGACTGGGTAGGCGGTCGTTACTCGCTGTGGTCGGCCATCGGCTTGCCAATCGCCCTGGCGATCGGCATGTCCAACTTCAAGGAGCTGCTGTCCGGTGCCTACACCATGGACCAGCATTTCCAGAACGCGCCATTCGAAGCCAACATGCCAGTACTGCTCGGCTTGCTGGGTGTGTGGTACGGCAACTTCTGGGGTGCGCAGAGCCATGCGATCCTGCCGTACGACCACTACCTGCGTAACATCACCAAACACTTGCAACAGTTGGACATGGAATCCAACGGCAAGAGCGTGCGCCAGGACGGCACCCCAGTGGCGACCGATACCGGCCCAGTGATCTGGGGTGGCGTAGGTTGCAACGGTCAGCACGCGTATCACCAGTTGCTGCACCAGGGGACCCAACTGATCCCGGCCGACTTCATCGTGCCGATCGTCAGCTTCAACCCGGTGTCCGACCACCATCAGTGGCTGTACGCCAACTGCCTGTCCCAGAGCCAGGCACTGATGCTCGGCAAGACCCGCGCCGAAGCCGAAGCCGAGCTGCGCGACAAAGGCATCCCGGAAGACGAAGTGCAGAAGCTGGCACCGCACAAGGTGATCCCGGGCAACCGTCCGAGCAACACCATCGTGGTCGAGCGCATCAGCCCGCGTCGCTTGGGCGCACTGGTCGCCATGTATGAGCACAAAGTATTCGTTCAGAGCGTGATCTGGGGCATCAACGCCTTCGACCAATGGGGTGTGGAGCTGGGCAAGGAGCTGGGCAAGGGCGTCTACAACCGCCTGACCGGCGCCGAAGAAACCTCGGCCGAAGATGCTTCGACCCAGGGCCTGATCAACTACTTCCGCGGTCGTCACCGCGGCTGATCCAGGTATCGCAGGGCCAACGTCCGTTTGGACGTTGGCCTTGAACCCTCCCCTTGCAGGGTGCATCTTTATCACTTGTTGCCAAAACAAGAATAAGGATCGCTCATGTTCGATATCAGCACGTTCCCCACCGCCGATGCCGTCCGCCGGGCTGCGCAACTCAGTCAGGAGGAGTACCAGCGCCTCTATCGACAATCCATCGATCAGCCGGATACGTTCTGGGCTGAACAGGCCAAAAGCTTTCTCGACTGGACAACCCCGTGGCACACCGTTCAACGCTCAGACATCAAGACCGGCGCTGCGCAATGGTTTGCCGGCGGCCAACTGAATGTCAGCTACAACTGCATAGACCGTCACCTCGCCCTGCGCGCCGATCAGCCGGCCTTCATCTGGGAAGGCGATGATCCGACAAAATCTTCAAAAATCACCTACCGCCAACTGCACCAGAACGTCAGCCGCCTGGCCAATGTGCTGAAAAGCCGTGGCGTAAAGAAAGGCGACCGGGTGTGCATCTACATGCCGATGATCCCTGAAGCCGCCTACGCCATGCTCGCTTGCACGCGGATCGGCGCGGTACATTCCGTGGTGTTTGGCGGCTTCTCGCCGGATGCCTTGCGTGACCGTATTCTCGACGCCGACTGCCGCACCGTAATCACTGCGGACGAAGGCGTGCGCGGTGGTAAACCGGTAGCACTGAAACAGAATGTTGACAAAGCCCTGGCCAGTTGCCCGAATGTGAGCACGGTGCTGGTGGTAGAACGCACCGCAGCGACCGTTAACTGGAGCGAAGGCCGCGATCTCAAGTATCAACAAGCCTTGGATGCGGCCAGCAGTGACTGCCCGCCTGAGCCAATGGACGCCGAAGACCCGCTGTTCATCCTCTACACCTCCGGCAGCACCGGCAAACCCAAAGGTGTGCTGCACACCACCGGCGGCTACCTGCTGCAAGCCGCAATGACCTTCAAATACGTGCTCGACTACCGCGAGGGCGAAGTGTTTTGGTGCACCGCCGATGTGGGCTGGGTCACCGGCCACAGTTACATCGTGTACGGCCCGCTGGCCAACGGCGCGACTTCGCTGATGTTCGAAGGCGTGCCGAGCTACCCGGACAGCTCACGCTTCTGGCAGGTGATCGACAAGCACAAGGTCAATATTTTCTACACCGCCCCTACCGCGTTGCGTGCCTTGATGCGCGAGGGCCATGGTCCGCTGGAGAGCACCTCTCGCGCCAGCTTGCGTCTGCTGGGCAGCGTCGGCGAACCGATCAACCCGGAAGCCTGGGACTGGTACTTCAATGCGGTGGGCGAACAGCGCTGCCCGATTGTGGATACCTGGTGGCAGACCGAGACCGGCGGCATCATGCTCAGCCCACTGGTCAGCGCACAGCGCATCAAGCCCGGCTGCGCTACCCAGCCGATGTTTGGCGTACAGCCCGTGCTGCTCGACGAACAGGGCAAAGAATTCAGCGGGGCCGGCAGCGGCGTACTGGCGATCAAAGCGAGCTGGCCGGGGCAGATCCGCAGCGTGTACGGCGATCCGCAACGCATGATCGACACCTATTTCAAACCTTACCCCGGCTACTACTTCACCGGTGACGGTGCGCGGCGCGATGAAGACGGCGACTACTGGATCACCGGGCGCATCGACGATGTGATCAACGTGTCCGGCCACCGTATCGGCACCGCCGAGGTAGAAAGCGCGCTGGTCCTGCATGACCAGGTGGCCGAGGCCGCCGTAGTAGGCTACCCCCATGACATCAAAGGCCAAGGCATCTATGCGTTTGTCACGCCCATGAATGGGGTGGAACCCGACGATGCGCTGAAAAAGCACCTGCTGGAGCTGGTCGGCAAGGAAATCGGCAGCTTCGCCAAGCCGGAACTGATTCAATGGGCACCGGCCTTGCCGAAAACCCGCTCCGGCAAGATCATGCGCAGGATTTTGCGCAAGATCGCCTGCAACGAACTCGACAGCCTCGGTGATACCTCGACGCTGGCCGACCCGAGCGTGGTGGATGGCCTGATCGACAAACGCTTGAACCGATAGGAACCCCTGAGTCGCCATGGAATTTATCCGCAGCCGTATCGAAAGCCAGTTGATGAGCCTTACAGGCCTGTCGCTGGGCCAACTGGACCTGGAAAACCCCAAGGGCGACCCCGGCCTGTTCGGGCCCGATTCGGTGAGTTGGCAGGTGCATGGCGACTTCAGCAGCATGCTCATCGGCGGCATCAGCGCCTTGATGCTGCAAGCCTTGCACCCACTGGCCCTGGCGGGCGTGTGGGACCATTCGAACTTTCGTCAGGACATGCTCGGGCGGTTGCGGCGCACCTCGCAGTTCATCTCGGGCACGACGTTTGGTTCGCGCAAAGACGCCGAATGGCTGATCGAAAAAGTCCGCACCATTCACCTCCAGGTCGTCGGCCACGCTCCGGACGGGCGACCTTATGCGGCCAGCGACCCAGAGTTGCTGACCTGGGTGCATGTGGCGGAGGTCAGTAACTTCCTCGCCGCTCACCTGCGCTATCGCAACCCGCAGCTTTCAGGTCGAGACCAGGACCGTTACTACAGCGAAATTGCCTTGGTCGCCGAACAGTTAGGTGCGCGGCATGTGCCGCGCTCTCGGCAGGAAATTTCAGATTATCTGGCACGTATCCGCCCACAATTGCTGTGCGACGATCGCAGCCGCGAAGTACTGCGTTTACTGCTTGACGCGCCCTCCCCCAGCCTACTGGCCAAGCCCTTTGGCAGTTTGATGATGCAAGCCGGAATCGACCTGCTGCCGGATTGGGCCAGCGCCATGCTCGACCAACACCAAAGCCCGCTGCAACGCCAGATGATCCGTGCCGGGGTCAAGCGCAGTGCGCCGATGCTGCGCTGGGCGATGCGCAACGGTTCGGTGCAGCGCGCCCATCGACGGATGGGGTTGATGTAGGCGACGGTGCATAGCTGTTAAACTTCGCGCCCTTATTTCCCCAGCAAGGCGCGCTCCATGTCTTCCCTGAATCAGGCGCTGCGCGCCGCCCTCGATCATCGCCAAGACCTGATCAGCGAACTGCACGCCCAAGGCACTGACTGCTACCGACTGTTCCATGGCAGCCAGGAAGGCGCCGGCGGCCTGACCATCGACCGCTACGGCCCGCAATTGCTGGTGCAGAGCTTTCACCAAGCCCTGGAAAGCGAAGAGCTGCTGGCGCTGCATCAACAGGTCAACCAGTACATGGGCCTGGAATTGTTGCTGGTGTACAACGACCGCTCCCGTGGCAATTCGCGCATCGACCGCGAAGACACGGTGTATCGCGCCGAACCCGCTGCGCTGGAAGACCTGGTTGGTCACGAGTGGGGCCTCAATTATCGCGTGCGCGGGCGCCATGCCGGGCAGGACCCGCTGCTGTTCCTGGATTTGCGTAACACCCGTGGCTGGGTCAAGGCAAACAGTGCCGGCAAAAGCGTGCTGAATCTGTTCGCCTACACCTGCGGCGTGGGCCTGAGCGCGGCCGCCGGGGGCGCCCGTGAGGTGTGCAACCTGGACTTCGCCGAGGGCAACTTGGCGGTCGGCCGCGAAAATGGCCTGCTGAACCCGCAACTGCCGACTATGGAATTTGTGCAGTCGGATTACTTCCCGGCGATCCGCCAATTGGCGGGCCTGCCGATCACCCAACGGCGCGGGCAGAAGCTGCCGAGTTATCCACGCCTGGAGCAGCGTCAATACGATCTGGTACTGCTCGACCCGCCAGCCTGGGCCAAAAGCGCGTTTGGCACAGTCGACTTGCTGCGCGATTACCAGAGTCTGCTCAAGCCCGCGCTGCTAGCCACCGCCGACAATGGCGTGCTGATCTGCTGCAACAACCTGGCAAAAGTCAGCATGGATGATTGGCGCGAACAGGTCCTGCGCTGCGCGGAGAAAGCCGGACGCCCCGTACGTGACTGGACAATCATGACGCCAGGCGCGGACTTCCCCTCTCTGGATCAACAGCCACCGCTGAAAACCCTGATACTCCAGCTGTAAGACGTTTCTCAAAGGGCCTTGCTCTTCGGAACCGAAAACCCGTGCCATACTCCAAGGCACTCCTGTTTGACATAGATGGCGTCACCCCATGCCCAAAGGATTGATTCGCGCCGCCGGCGCCTTGTTGACCGCTCTTGCCCTGTACAGCTTGCTGGGCTTTTTGATTCTCCCCGGTATCGCGCTTCGGATTGCCAACCAGCAACTGGCCAATTACGCCACGGTGCCGGCCCGGATCGAGCGGATCGAGCTCAACCCGTTCAGCCTGGAAGTGACGGCATGGGGGCTCCAGATCGGTGAGCCCGGCAAGGAACAGGTGGGTTTCGAACGCCTCTATGCCAATCTTCAGATCGACAGCCTCTGGACCCGCGCCCTGCACCTTGCCGATGTGCAACTGGACAAGCCGAAAACCGAGCTGTTGTTCGACAAATCCGGCCAGTTGAACCTCGCACAGTTGTTCAAGCTGCCCCCCAGCGAGCCAACGCCCGCCGATCCGGATGCCAAGCCCTTCCCGTTGCGCATCGACAGCATCAAGCTGGCGGGCGGCTATGTGCACTTTCAGGACCTGCGCCCCAGCGAACCGATCGAATTCCTCTACGACACGCTCGACTTCGAACTGAAAAACCTCAGCACCTTGCCTGAAGACAATGCCGACATGACATTGGTGGCGGCCGGGCCTGAAGGTGGGCGAATCGACTGGAAAGGTAATTTCAGCCTGGTGCCGATGCTCTCCGAAGGCACGTTGAAGGTCACCGACGGCAAGATGAAAGCCTGGTGGCCCTATGTACGTGATGCGCTGCCACTGGTACTTGAAGACGGCGTGCTCAACTTCAGTACCGAGTACAAGTTCAGCCTGGCCAAAGAGACCGAGCTGAACCTCACCAACACCGCCGCCAGCATCGCGCCATTTGCCATCAAGGCGCCCGACGGTCGCCCACTGGTGCGCCTGGAACGCCTGGACGTCAGCGAGACCACGGTAGACCTGGCGAAACAGCAAGTGGTGGTGGGCAAGATCCGCAGCAACAAACTCGAAACCTGGGCGGCCCTTGAGGCTGACGGGCAACTGGACTGGCAGAAACTGTTCGCCAGCCAACCGAGCAAACCGGCCAAGGCGCCGGAGCCTGCCACCGCACCGGCCACCGCCGACTCGCCAAAAGCCGAGCCCGCCGCGCCGAGCAAGCCTTGGCAAGTACTGCTCAAGGACGTGCAACTGCGCAACTATCAGGTGCACCTGGCCGACCGCCAGGCCAAACCGGCGGTCGCGCTGGAGGTAGGCCCGCTGAACGTCGACCTGCAGAACTTCGATAGCCTTAACCAGAGCCCGTTTACCCTGAAAGTCGACTCAGGCGTGGGCAAGCAAGGCAAAATCCAGGCGACCGGCGAGGTCAACCTCAACCCGGTCAGCGCCAAGCTCAAAGTGAACACCCAGGACATCGACCTTCGGGTTGCCCAGTCCTACATCAGCCCGTTCATCCGCCTGGAACTGCGCAGCGGCATGCTCGGCAGCAACCTCGATGTAAACCTGAAAAGCACTGACCCTCTGAAACTGCAGGTCACTGGCCGCGCCCAGGTCGACCAATTACACACGCTGGACACCCTCAAGACCCGCGACTTCCTCAAATGGCAGCGCCTGGTGCTCGAAGGCGTCAACTACCAGCACGGCGACAGCCTGTCGATCGACAAGGTCAACCTGCTGCAGCCGTATGCGCGCTTCATGATCAACGATGACCGTACCACCAACGTTGATGACCTCTTGATTCCGCAAGCCCCCGACAAAGGGCCCAAGCCCGCCAGCAAGGACAAGCCCTTGGGCATTCGCATCGGCCAGATTGCGATCAACGACGGTTCCGCCAACTTTGCCGACTTCAGCCTCACCCCCAACTTCGCCACGGCGATTCAGCAGCTCAACGGTCAGATCGGCACCATTGACAGCCGCCAGGCCAAACCAGCCAGCGTTGATATCAAGGGCAAGGTCGACCGCTACGCGCCGGTCACGATCAAAGGCAGCGTGAACCCGTTTGATCCGATGGCGGCGCTGGACATTGCCACCAGTTTCAAACGCGTCGAGCTGACCACCCTGACGCCCTATTCCGGCAAGTTCGCCGGGTTCCGTATCCGTAAGGGCCGTCTCAACCTCGACCTGCACTACGTGATCACCAAGGGCCAGTTGAAGGCCGAGAACAAGGTGGTGGTCGAGCAATTGCAACTGGGTGAGAAGGTCGACAGCGCCGATGCCGTGGATTTGCCGATTCGCCTGGCGATCGCGCTACTCAAGGACAGCGACGGCAAGATCTCCATCGAACTGCCGGTAACCGGCGACCTGAATAACCCGCAATTCAGTGTGATGCCCATCGTGTGGCAGACCCTGCGTAACCTGGTGGTGCGCGCAGCGACAGCGCCCTTCAAATTCATCGGCGGGTTGGTGACCGGCGGCGGTTCGGAAGACCTTGGGAATGTGTCGTTCGCCCCAGGTTCCAGCGAGTTGAACAAAGACGCCGAAGGCGCCTTGAATACGCTGGCCAAGGCACTGAAAGAGCGTCCTACCCTGCGTCTGGAAATCGAAGGCACTGCCGCTGCCAGCAGCGACGGGCCTTTCCTCGCTGCGCAGCGCCTGGAACGTGAATACCAATACAACTACTACAAAATGCTCCAGCGCCGGGGTGACAAGGTGCCCGCACAGGCGTCGCTGCTGGTCGTCCCGGAAGGTGAAAAGGCGCCTCTGCTTGAAGGCATTTACCGCACCCGTTTGAAACAGCAACCGCCGGCGGAATGGAAAGACCTGAGCCGCGATGACCGCACAGCGAAGCTCAAGGACGGCGTGATCAAGTTCTGGAGCACCAGTGATGTGTTGCTGCGTCAACTGGGCCAGGACCGTGCCAGCACCATCAAGGACTACTTGGTGGATAAGGGCCAGCTGGAAGACGACCGGGTGTACTTCATTGATGCCAACCTGGGTCAGGCTGAGAAGGACGGACGGGTCGTGACGCCCATGCACCTGGACGCCGAATAGACCCCGCACATCTATAGGAGCTGGCTTGCAGGCGATGCGGGCACCTCGGGTTTTCAGTTGGACCGTGGTGACGCTATCGCCGGCAAGCCAGGTCCTACAGATGACTTGTATTGGCGTGAGATTGCATCCAGCGCGAAATAGAAAAGGCCCCGACACGAATGTCGGGGCCTTTAATGACCACATCCTTGTGGCCGGTCGCATGAACCTGTGTGGTGCGTTGAGTGGATAACTAGCTCACTCTCTGCCGCCTAGTTCAGACGAATTCCTCCAGCGTTACTCTGCTTTCAGGCCGTCGGCCGATACAGCTTTAACGCCTTTGATTTTCTTGGTGATATTCACCGCGGTAGTTTTCTGAGCTTCAGTGACCGCTACGGTCGAAGACAGGGAAACTACACCTTTGTTGGTTTCGACTTTGATGTCGGTACCAGGAATGCCTTTTTCGGTTACCAGATCAGCTTTGACTTTGGTGGTGATCCAAGTATCCGAGGTGGACTCTTTAGCGCTAGCAGCTGCGCCCTTGGTTTTATCGATACCATCAGCTTTGGTTGCGCCGCCAGCCAGTAGGCCATCAGCAGAAACAGCAGTCACACCTTTGATTTTCTTGGTGATGGCTACAGCGGTCGCTTTTTGCGAGTCCGAAATAGCGACGTCGGAGGACAGGGAAACCACACCTTTGTTGGTTTCAACCTTGATGTCCGAACCAGGAATACCTTTCTCGGTCAGCAGGTCAGCTTTCACTTTGGTGGTGATCCAGGTATCCGAGGTGGACTCTTTAGCCTTGGTCACTTCACCGGCCGCCAGGGTCATAGGGGCTTGGGAAGTCTGAGCAAAGGCTACGTTAGCACCCATGGCCAGGGTCAGAGCGGTAGCAGTAGCGAGAGCGAACTTCTTCATACGAGTAACTCCTGTTTTATTAAAAGTCTGCAGTACGTAAACCTTGATGCTGCAGCGTTAACAGGGATATTGCAGGCAGTGTGCCAAGTTTGATGAGCCAATAAAACCCATATAAAACAACAAGTTATAAAAACACGTAATTTTCGGAATCGTGCAAGTTGCATGAATACCATCGTGGCTGCATGCAAGTTGCGGCTTTTGGATTCAGCTAAACGGCTGATTTCCCGCTACTTTCCAGCGCCCATAAAAAAAGGACTCCGAAGAGTCCCTTTTTCAGCTGAAAGCTCGGGGGGATTAAACGCCCGAAGCCTTGGCTGCTGCTACGTCCTTGATGGACAGCTTGATACGGCCGCGGTTGTCCACGTCCAGTACCAGCACTTCCACTTCCTGGCCTTCTTTCAGAATGTCGGTCACTTTCTCAACGCGAGCGTCGCTCAGCATGGAGATGTGAACCAGACCGTCTTTGCCCGGCAGGATGTTGACGAATGCGCCGAAGTCGACGATGCGCTCAACCTTACCGACGTAGATCTTGCCGATCTCGGCCTCAGCGGTAATGCCCAGAACGCGCTGACGTGCAGCTTCAGCCGCTTCCTTGGTTTCGCCGAAGATCTTGATGGAGCCGTCGTCTTCGATATCGATCGAAGCCTTGGTCTCTTCACAGATCGCACGGATGGTCGCGCCGCCTTTACCGATAACATCACGGATTTTGTCGGTGTCGATTTTCATCGCGATCATGGTCGGAGCATTTTCCGACAGCTCGGTACGGGACTGACCAATGATCTGGTTCATCTGGCCGAGGATGTTCAGGCGCGCTTCCAGGGCTTGGCCCAGGGCGATTTCCATGATCTCTTCGGTGATGCCCTTGATCTTGATGTCCATCTGCAGCGCGGTCACACCTTTGGCGGTACCGGCTACCTTGAAGTCCATGTCGCCCAGGTGGTCTTCGTCACCCAGGATGTCGGTCAGGATGGCGAACTTCTCGCCTTCTTTAACCAGGCCCATGGCGATACCGGCAACCGGCGCCTTCATTGGCACACCAGCGTCCATCAGCGCCAGGGAAGCACCGCAAACGGACGCCATGGAGCTGGAACCGTTGGACTCGGTGATTTCCGACACAACACGGATGGTGTACGGGAACACGTCAGCAGCCGGCAGCATGGCCTGGACCGAACGACGGGCCAGACGGCCGTGACCGATTTCGCGACGACCAGCACCGCCCATGCGACCACACTCGCCCACCGAGAACGGAGGGAAGTTGTAGTGCAGCATGAAGGGGTCTTTTTTCTCGCCTTCCAGGGTGTCCAGTAGCTGTGCGTCACGGGCAGTGCCCAGGGTCGCAACAACCAGTGCCTGGGTTTCACCACGGGTGAACAGGGCCGAACCGTGGGTCTTCGGCAGAACGCCGACTTCGATGTTCAGCGGGCGTACGGTGCGGGTGTCGCGACCGTCGATACGTGGCTTGCCGTTAACGATGTTTTCGCGAACGGTGCGGTATTCGATTTCACCGAATGCAGCTTTGACGTCGCTGGCGGAAGGCTGGCCTTCTTCACCGGACAGCTTGGCTACAACCTGGTCCTTCAACTCGCCCAGGCGAGCGTAACGGTCGGCCTTGACGGTGATGGTGTAGGCGTCGGAGATGGCAGCGCCGAACTCGGAGCGGATAGCGCCCAGCAGTTCGGTGGCTTCCGGGGCAGCAGCCCAGGTCCAGGTTGGCTTGGCAGCTTCGGCAGCCAGCTCGGTGACAGCCTTGATGACCGCCTGGAACTCGTCGTGGGCGAACAGTACAGCGCCCAGCATCTGGTCTTCGGTCAGCTCTTTGGCTTCCGATTCAACCATCAATACGGCTTCCGAGGTACCGGCAACGACCATGTCCAGGCTCGATGCTTTCAGTTGCTCGTAAGTCGGGTTCAGCAGGTAGCCGGTGCTTTCGTGGAAGGCAACGCGGGCTGCGCCGATCGGGCCATCGAAAGGAATACCGGAAATGGCCAGGGCAGCCGAGGTACCGATCATCGCAGCGATGTCCGGATCGGTCTTCTTGCTGGTGGAAACGACGGTGCAGACAACCTGCACTTCGTTCATGAAACCTTCTGGGAACAGCGGACGGATCGGACGATCGATCAGTCGGGAAGTCAGGGTTTCTTTCTCGGAAGGACGGCCTTCGCGCTTGAAGAAACCGCCAGGGATCTTACCGGCAGCGTAAGTCTTTTCCTGGTAGTGAACGGACAGAGGGAAGAAGCCTTTGCTCGGGTCAGCGGTCTTGGCGCCAACAACGGTTACCAGTACGGTAACGTCGTCATCAACGGTAACCAGCACTGCGCCGGAGGCTTGACGGGCAATACGGCCTGTCTCGAGGGTAACGGTCGACTGACCGAACTGGAATTTTTTGATAACCGGGTTCACGGTGTCCTACCTTCTTTGTGGCTCTTGGGGAACTTGTCTTCTTGCGAAATTCTTGGGCAATGCCGGGAATCGGCCCGACGCTAGTCCAGGGTAAAACGTATATCCAGATAAAACTTGAGGCTGGGAGCCTGCCATGGGCCAGCGGGAATCCCACTGACACACGGCAGACAACCAACCTCTAGCGCAATCGCTTATTAGCGACGCAGACCCAGGCGACCGATCAGAGTCTGATAACGACCCAGATCCTTGCCTTTCAGGTAGTCCAGCAGCTTACGGCGCTGGTTTACCATGCGGATCAGACCACGACGGGAGTGGTGATCTTTACCGTTGGCCTTGAAGTGACCTTGCAGCTTGTTGATGTTGTGGGTCAGCAGTGCAACTTGCACTTCTGGCGAACCAGTGTCACCAACAGCTTGCTGATAGTCAGCAACGATTTGTGCTTTTTCTTGAACGTCGAGAGCCATGAGGCAATCCTTTTTTCAGGAAACCACCCAAAGGGCAGTTTCAACAGGCCAGGGACAAATCCCTGTATCTAAAAATGAGTGTTGACCGTGCCTGTTAACAGCCACACTCGTTCGGTCATTCTGACCGAATCAGTCGACGCGGCGCTATGCGCCCGTCTTCGCTCACTTCACCGATACCGATAAAGCGACCGTTATGATCCTGTACCCGCACCATGCCGAACTTCGGCGCATCCGGGGCACGCACCGGCTGGCCGTTTAGCCAGTAGAACGCGCTGTGTTCCGAGAAGTGCAGCAATGGCCAATCGAGCAAACCGCTGTCCGATGGCATCAGGAAGCGATCAACCGCTTCATTGCCGCCTTCGGCGTGTACCGCTTCCAACTCTTCCAACGTGACCGTCTGGGCCAGGCTGAAAGGACCGGCCTGGGTGCGTCGCAGTTCTGCAACGTACGCGCCGCAACCGAGCTTCTCACCGATATCTTCCACCAGGGTACGGATATAGGTGCCTTTGCTGCAGTCCACGGCCAACCGGGCGGTGTCGCCTTCACAGGCGAGCAATTCCAAGCGCGCAATAGTAACAGAACGCGGTTCGCGCTCCACTACTTCGCCCGCACGCGCCAGCTTGTAAAGAGGCTGGCCATCACGCTTTAGTGCCGAGTACATTGGCGGTATCTGACTGATTTCCCCACGAAAACCGGGTAAAGCAGCTTCAATATCAGCACGACCAACGGTCACGTCGCGAACCTGCAGAACATCACCTTCGGCATCGGCCGTGGTGGTGGTCTTGCCCAGTTGCATCAGGGTTTCGTAACCCTTGTCGGAATCGAGCAGGTATTGCGAAAACTTGGTGGCCTCGCCAAAGCACAACGGCAGTACACCGGTGGCGAGAGGGTCGAGACTACCGGTGTGCCCGGCCTTTTCGGCGTTGAGCAGCCAGCGGACCTTCTGCAATGCGGCATTGGAGGTAAAGCCAATGGGCTTGTCGAGCAGGATTATGCCGCTGACGTTGCGACGGATACGTTTGACCTGAGCCACCGCTTACTCCTTGGCGTCTTCAGGTGTGGACGGGTGCTGGCTGTCTTCAGCCACGGCGCGCTCGATCAGTGCCGACAGGTGCGCACCCCGCACGACGCTTTCATCGTAGTGGAAGTGCAACTGAGGAACACTGCGCAGCTTCATTTCACGGGCCAATTGCATGCGCAGGAAACCTGCCGCCGAATTGAGCACCTTGATGCTTTGCGCGATTTCTTCGCTGCTGTCCTGCCCCATCACGGTGATGAAGATCTTCGCGTGACCCACGTCACGGCTCACTTCAACGGCGGTGATGGTGACCAGGCCAACGCGTGGGTCTTTGACTTCGCGACGGATCAGTTGGGCCAGCTCGCGCTGCATCTGATCGCCGATACGCTGGGTACGGCTGTATTCTTTTGCCATGTCTTGTTACCTGTTACTGCCACACGGTGAAACCCGTGGGGTCTGAAAGCGGCAAACGCCCGGCCTGACAAAAGCCAGACCGGGCGTTGCGTTTAGAGTCCGTACGCGGTGCGGGGCATCTGCATGCCCACACGCCGCGTGGCTCCGGAAGTGCGCGAGTTAGAGGCTGCGAGCAACCTGAACCTTCTCGAAGACTTCGATCTTGTCGCCAACCTTGACGTCGTTGTAGCTCTTGACGCCGATACCGCATTCCATGCCGGCACGTACTTCAGAAGCGTCATCCTTGAAGCGGCGCAGGGATTCCAGCTCGCCTTCGAAGATAACGATGTCTTCACGCAGTACACGGATTGGACGGTTACGGAACACGGTGCCTTCGACAACCATGCAGCCGGCGATCGCGCCGAATTTCGGCGAGCGGAACACGTCACGTACTTCGGCGATACCCAGGATGTTCTCCCGGACGTCGCTGCCAAGCATGCCGGTGAGGGCTTTCTTGACGTCTTCGATGATGTCGTAGATGACGTTGTAGTAACGCATGTCCAGGCCTTCCTGCTCGACGATCTTGCGAGCGCCAGCATCGGCACGCACGTTGAAGCCGAACAGTACAGCGTTGGAAGCCAATGCCAGGTTGGCGTCGGATTCGGTGATACCACCGACACCGCCACCGACAACGCGCACTTGCACTTCGTCGTTACCCAGGCCATTCAAGGCGCCGTTCAACGCTTCGAGGGAACCACGTACGTCAGATTTGAGGACGATGTTAAGCGTCTTCTTCTCTTCCTGGCCCATGTTCTCGAAGATGTTTTCCAGCTTGCCGGCGTGAGCACGGGCCAGCTTGACTTCACGGAACTTGCCTTGACGGAACAGAGCCACTTCACGGGCTTTCTTCTCGTCGGCAACTACGCTCATCTCGTCGCCAGCGTCCGGGGTACCGTCCAGGCCGAGGATCTCGACCGGGATAGCAGGACCTGCTTCCTTGATTGGCTTGCCGTTCTCGTCGAGCATGGCACGTACACGGCCGTAGTTCGAACCGACCAGTACCATGTCGCCTTGGCGCAGGGTGCCGTCTTGAACCAGAACGGTCGCAACCGGGCCACGGCCCTTGTCGAGACGGGACTCAACCACCACACCACGGCCAGGAGCCGATGGAGTCGCGGTCAGTTCCAGAACCTCGGCTTGCAACAGAACGGCTTCGAGCAGTTCGTCAACGCCGGTACCCATCTTCGCGGAGACTGGTACGAATGGTGTGTCGCCACCCCACTCTTCGGATGTCACGCCGTGAACCGACAGTTCGCTACGGATGCGATCGAGATCAGCGCCCGGCTTGTCGATTTTGTTCACCGCAACCACCAACGGAACGCCAGCTGCCTTGGCATGCTGAACAGCTTCGATGGTTTGTGGCATCACGCCGTCGTCGGCTGCAACCACCAGGATCACGATGTCGGTCGCCTTGGCACCACGGGCACGCATTGCGGTAAACGCGGCGTGACCAGGGGTATCGAGGAACGTCACCATGCCACGGTCGGTTTCAACGTGGTACGCGCCGATGTGCTGGGTGATACCGCCGGCTTCGCCCGCAGCCACCTTGGCACGACGGATGTAGTCGAGCAGGGAAGTTTTACCGTGGTCAACGTGGCCCATTACGGTCACAACCGGTGCACGGGAAACAGCCTCACCTTCAAACTTCAGGGACTCGGCCAAGGAATCTTCCAGGGCGGTGTCGCTGACCAGGGTCACTTTGTGGCCCAATTCTTCAGCCACAAGCTGGGCAGTTTCCTGATCCAGTACCTGGTTGATGGTGGCTGGAGTACCCAGCTTGAACATGAACTTGATGATTTCAGCTGCCTTGACCGACATCTGCTGGGCCAGATCGCCCACAGTGATGGTCTCGCCGATCTTCACTTCACGCACGACAGGGCCGGTTGGGCTCTGGAAACCGTGGGCGTTGCGTTTCTTCAGCTTGGCCTTGCCGCGACCACCACGACGGAAGCCATCGCTTTCTTCGTCGGTAGTACGTGGGGCAACGCGTGGAGCAGGTGCTTTCTCTTTGACCGAAGCACGATGTGGAGCGTTTTTGCGCTCGCCATCGCCACCACCACCGCGACGATTGTTATCGTCAGCACGTGGCTTGTCCGGACGACGAGGTTCGTCGCGTTTACGGGCGTCAGCAGCAGGTGCTGGTGCAGCGGCAACCGGAGCGGCCTCACGCACAGCTTCTACCGGCGCGCTAGGCGCGGCGACCGCTTCAGTGGCAGCGGGTTGCGCAGCAGCAGGCTGGCGACGCGCTTCTTCTTCGGCGCGACGCTTGGCTTCTTCTTCAGCCTTCTGACGAGCAGCATTTTCTACTGCGCGACGTTCTTCCAGTTCGCGTTTGCGCTCGGCTTCGATTTCTTCCGGGCTGCGCTGTACGAAGACTTTCTTCTTGCGTACTTCAACGCTGATGCTCTTGCTACCAGCAACACGCAGGGTGCTGGTGGTTTTGCGCTGCAATGTAATCTTGCGCGGTTCTTCCACTTTCGCCTTGTGGCTGCTCTTCAAGTGAGTCAGCAAAGACTGCTTCTCACTATCGCTCACACCTTCATCGGCGGCGGTGTGCGGCAGACCTGCCTCACGCATCTGCTGCAACAGGCGCTCTACCGGTGTTTTGACCTCATCGGCCAGTTGTTTCACCGTGACTTGCGTCATGCACTTCTCTCCTCAGGCCGCGCCTAGTTACTCGAACCAATGGGCTCGGGCGGCCATGATCAACTTGCCGGCACGATCATCGTCAATGCCGTCGATGTCGAGCAGATCGTCAATAGACTGCTCGGCCAGGTCTTCGCGGGTAATTACGCCGCGCACCGCCAGTTCCATCGCCAAATCCTTGTCCATACCCTCAAGCGAGAGCAGGTCTTCGGCCGGATGGGCGTCTGCCAGCTTTTCCTCAGTAGCGATGGCTTTAGTCAACAAACGATCCTTGGCCCGAGCGCGAAGCTCGTTGACGGTGTCTTCGTCAAAGCCGTCGATGTTGAGCATTTCTTCCAACGGTACGTAGGCAATCTCTTCCAGGCTGGTGAAGCCTTCATCTACCAGCACCTGCGCCAGGTCTTCATCGACTTCCAACTCTTCGATGAAGTTGCGCAGGATGTCACCGGTTTCAGCTTGCTGCTTAGCCTGGATGTCCGATTCGGTCATCACGTTCAGGGTCCAACCGGTCAGTTGGCTGGCCAGACGCACGTTCTGACCGCCACGACCAATGGCCTGAGCCAGATTGTCTGCGCCAACGGCGATGTCCATTGCATGGGCATCTTCGTCAACGATAATTGCCGCCACTTCAGCCGGCGACATGGCGTTGATCACGAACTGCGCCGGGTTATCGTCCCACAGGACGATATCCACACGCTCACCGCCCAATTCACCCGACACTGCCTGGACGCGCGAACCGCGCATACCGATGCAAGCGCCTTGCGGGTCGATGCGTTTGTCCTTGGAGCGGACCGCGATCTTGGCACGCGAACCCGGGTCGCGGGACGCAGCCATGACTTCGATCAGACCTTCGGCGATCTCCGGCACTTCGATACGGAACAGCTCGATCAGCATTTCCGGCGCGGTACGCGACAGGATCAACTGAGGGCCGCGGTTCTCGGTGCGGATTTCCTTGAGCAACGCACGCAAGCGCACGCCGACACGGAAGGTTTCGCGAGAGATGATGTCTTCGCGGGCCAGCAACGCTTCGGCGTTGTTGCCCAGGTCGACGATCACGTTGTCGCGGGTGACTTTTTTCACGGTGCCGGAGATGATTTCACCCAGGCGCTCGCGATAGGCGTCAACGACTTGAGCGCGCTCGGCTTCGCGAACCTTCTGCACGATGACCTGCTTGGCAGTCTGTGCAGCGATACGGCCGAATTCGATCGATTCGATCTTTTCTTCGACGACATCACCGACCTTGGCGCCAGGATGCGTTTCAGCAACCTTGCTTGGCCAGGTTTCGATGGCCGGATCATCAAGATCGGCTTCTTCAACGACCGTCCAGCGACGGAAAGTCTCATAGGCACCGGTGTGGCGGTTGATTTCCACACGCAGATCAACTTCGTCTTCAAAACGCTTTTTGGTAGCAGTGGCCAGGGCCAGCTCCAGCGCTTCAAAAATCACGTTTGCCGGTACGCCCTTTTCATTGGATACCGACTCAACAACCAGCAGTACTTCTTTGCTCATCGTACGCCTCGCCTTTCGCAAGCCATTGGATCCGCGGGATCCGCGTCTCAGTCAAAACTGGGAATAATGTTGGCCTTGTCGATCATATCGATCGGCAACAGGAATTCATGGTCTTCTACCTGCACCACGACATCCTGTTCTTCTACACCGCGCAGAAGGCCCTGAAAGTTGCGTCGCCCTTCAAAGGGAGATCGCAGCTTGATCTTCACTTGTTCACCGGCAAATTTTGCAAACTGATCAATAGTGAACAGTGGGCGTTCCATGCCTGGCGAGGAAACTTCGAGGGTGTATTCAACGGAGATCGGATCTTCAACATCCAGCACACCGCTGATCTGACGGCTGACAATGGCACAATCGTCCACCAGCACGCCGCCCTCTTTATCGATATAAACGCGCAACATTGAGTGGCGACCTTGAGCCGAAAACTCAATACCCCAGCATTCATAGCCTAGGGCCACGACCACCGGGGCCAACAAGGCCTGCAACTCTTCTAGCTTGCTCGACACCTGAACCCCCTCGTGCATGTATGTGCATGCTGTGCAAAATAAAAAAATGGGCGAAACGCCCATCCTTGAAACGCCGTCGAACAGCGGCGTTGAAAGTGTCCAGCTAACAAAAAGCCCCTTAAAAGGGGCTCCGCTAAAACTGGTTGCGGGGGCCGGATTTGAACCGACGACCTTCGGGTTATGAGCCCGACGAGCTACCAGACTGCTCCACCCCGCGACAAAGCTGGGGCGGAAGTATACGACCGATCCCTTACAGGGTCAATGTAACCTTCCACCTACAAGAAAGCCCGCAACAGCGGGCTCTCCTGATAATTGGTACCGAGAAGGGGACTCGAACCCCTACACCCTATGGGCACAACCACCTCAAGGTTGCGTGTCTACCAATTCCACCACCTCGGCAATACAGCGTTTACAACCTTCTTACTTCTGCTCTTGAGCTGGAGGTACGTCAGTCGCTGGAGTAGCCGACTTTTGCTCTTGAAGCACCGGGACATCATCAGAAGCCGGTTTTGCTTTTGGTACTTCCAACACTGCTGGGTTTGGGAGACCTACTTGAGTCAGCACATGAGCTTTCTCTTTAGCAAAGTAACCTAACCCCAAGCTGGTTATGAAGAAACCGGCGGCAAGTATAGCAGTAAACTTACTAAGAAAGGTAGAGGAACCTTGGCTTCCGAACACAGTATTTGAAGCACCTGCACCGAAAGACGCACCAGCATCCGCACCTTTACCCTGTTGCAACAAAACCAGGGCAACTACGCCCAGGGCAGCCAACAGATGAAAAACGACTACGACTGTTTCCAGCATTTTTTCAGTTTCCCGCGGCGCGACAGATCGCACCGAACTCATCTGCATTCAGGGAAGCTCCACCAATGAGCCCCCCATCGATATCCGGCATGCCGAACAGTTCGACCGCATTGGCCGCCTTCACGCTGCCGCCGTATAGAAGACGCACACCTTGTGCGACTTCAGAATTCTCTGCCGCCAACTGCGCGCGGATGGCTGCGTGCACATCCTGCGCCTGTTGCGGTGTAGCAGTCAGCCCGGTACCAATGGCCCAGACCGGCTCGTAAGCAATAACTGCCTTTGCAAACGCACCAACACCCAGCTCCTCGATGATGCTGCCCAGCTGACGCGAGACAACTTCAAGAGTCTTGCCCGATTCACGCTGCTCCAGGGTCTCCCCTATGCACAACACTGGAATCAAGCCACAAGCCTGTGCCGCTGCGAACTTGCGATTGAGTGTCCCATCACGCTCGCCCATCATCTGACGGCGCTCGGAGTGCCCGACAAGCACATAGGAACAACCTGCATCGATCAACTGACTCGGCGAAATCTCGCCGGTCAACGCACCTTGCATGGGCTCCACCGCAGAGTTCTGCGCGCCGACCTGGATCGACTTGCCTTTCAAGCCATCAACCACTTGGTTGATATGCAAGCAAGGCGGAAAAACCGCAACATCGACACCGCTAGGCAAGGCCAAGTGACGAAGGCCATTGATCAGCTCAGCGACACTGGCGCGGGTACCGTGCATCTTCCAGTTACCAGCTACCATAGTGCGACGCATGCTGTACCTCGTCGGTCAAAGTGGGCGCAGATGTTACCCAACCACATCATCACTGGCAAGCCGAATTCAGGCGCAAACTTCAGTTACCAGTTTTGCCAGGTCTTCGGCATGGCCGCGAACCTGTGTTTCGTCGTCACCTTCGACCATGACGCGCACCAGCGGCTCTGTGCCGGACTTGCGCAACAGCACGCGGCCACGCCCCGCCATTGCCAGGGTCACGCGCTCGCACGCCTCTTTGACAGCCGGGTGCTCGATCGGGTTTTCGCCGCCGGCAAACCGTACATTCAGCAGTACTTGCGGACATTTGCGCAGCGCCTGGCGCGCCTGGGCCAAGCTCTCTTCGCGACGGCGCAGCGACAGCAGAACCTGCAGCGCAGCAATGATCGCATCGCCCGTAGTGGTGTGCTGGAAGCAGACAACGTGACCGGAATTCTCGCCACCCACCTGCCAGTTACGCTCGAGCAGTTCGGCGATCACATAGCGGTCACCGACATTGGCGCGCACAAACGGAATACCCAGGTCCGCCAAGGCCAATTCAAGCCCCAGGTTACTCATCAAGGTGCCGACAACACCGCCTTGCAGCTTGTTACGCTCATGCAGGTCGCGGGCAATGATGAACAAGAGGTCATCGCCATCAACGATGGCCCCGGTGTGATCCACCATCAGCACACGGTCACCGTCACCGTCAAAAGCAATGCCCAAGTCGGCATGTTCGGCAAGGACGGCGGCCTGCAATTGCTCCATGTGTGTGGAGCCGCAGTTGTCATTGATGTTCAGCCCGTTAGGCTGGGCCGACAGGACTGTAACGTCCGCGCCCAACTCCTTGAATACGCTTGGCGCCACTTTGTAGGTCGCGCCATGTGCGCAATCGACCACAATCTTCAGGCCGGCGAAATTGGTGCTGCTGGGCACACTGCTTTTGCAAAATTCGATATACCGGCCAGAGGCGTCATTGATTCGCGACACCTTGCCCAGCTTGCTGGACTCAACCACCGTCATCGGCGCATCCAGCAGTTCTTCGATCATCAACTCGATCTCGTCCGGCAGCTTGGTGCCCTGCCCCGAGAAGAATTTGATGCCGTTGTCATCATGAGGATTGTGCGAAGCACTGATCACAATACCGGCTTCAGCGTGAAAGGTACGCGTCAGGTAAGCGATCGCCGGTGTCGGCATGGGGCCTAGCAGCATGACATCTGCGCCCGCGGCGGACAGGCCAGCCTCGAGCGCGGATTCGAACATGTAACCGGAAATACGAGTGTCTTTACCCACCAGGATGCGGCAAGCGCCCATGCTCCGGAACGCCATGCCCGCAGCCCAACCTAGCTTGAGCATGAAATCAGGAGTAATCGGGTATTCGCCGACCCGACCACGGATACCGTCGGTGCCAAAGTATTTCTTAGTCATAAGTGCTCCATCATTCTTATTCGGCTGATTCTACTGCGGCAATCATGCGCACCACATCCACTGTTTCGGCAACATCATGCACACGCAAGATACGCGCGCCTTTGCTTACTGCAAGCGCTGCCAGTGCAAGACCACCGTACAGCCGCTCACCCACCGGGCGATTCAGGGCCAGCCCTATCATGCTTTTGCGCGAAACGCCGACCAGAAGGGGTCGACCAAGGGCATGCAGGGATTCCATATGTTTGAACAGACTTAGATTGTGCTGCAGGGTCTTGGCGAAGCCAAAGCCGGGATCAAGGATGATCTTTTCCGCAGCAATCCCCGCGACAGTACATTGAGCGACCCGCTCTGCGAGGAAACCGCTGACTTCGCCCACAAGGTCATCATAGTGAGGATTGTCCTGCATATTGCCGGGTTCTCCGAGCATATGCATCAGGCACACCGGCAACCCGGTCGCGGCAGCAGCATCAAGGGCACCGTCGCGCTGAAGGGAGCGCACATCGTTGATCAACCCCGCGCCCAGCCGCGCAGTTTCGCGCATCACTGCTGGCGTCGAGGTGTCCACCGAGATGATCACATCCAGCTCACGCGCAATGCGCTCGACTATTGGCGCCACTCGCTCCAGCTCCTCCAAGGGAGAAACCACGCGAGCGCCAGGCCGAGTCGACTCACCACCGACATCAATCAGCGTCGCCCCTGCGGCGACCATCGCCTCTGCATGACGCAATGCAGCATCAAGCTGGCTGAAGCGGCCACCGTCGGAAAAGGAGTCAGGGGTTACATTAAGAATGCCCATAACATGTGTATGGGCCAAATCAAGAACCCGGTTGCCGCAAGGCAACCGGGTGGAGGACAACGCAGAAGTCATTTCAAACCTTAGTGGTCGGCTGCAGGGCCGCCGATCGGGGTTTCAGGGCGTTCATTCTGAACCACCGGCGGAGTGCCAGAGGTGCCCGAACCGCCTTCCCAATCGCGAGGCTCACGCGGCGTGCGGCCAGCCATGATGTCGTCGATCTGGTCGGCATCAATGGTCTCGTACTTCATCAGCGCGTCGGCCATCGCGTCCAGCTTGTCGCGGTTATCGGTCAGGATCTGCTTGGCCGTGCCGTAGCACTGGTCAATGATACTGCGCACTTCGGAGTCGATCAGCTTGGCTGTCTCACCGGAGAAGCTGGCGTTTTGACCGCCACCGCCACGACCCAGGAACACTTCGCCTTCTTCCTCGGCATACATCAGCGGGCCGAGTTTTTCCGACAAGCCCCACTTGGTCACCATGTTCCGTGCAATCTGGCTGGCACGCATGATGTCGTTGGAAGCGCCGGTAGTGACACCATCGAAGCCCAGGGTCATCTCCTCAGCAATCCGGCCACCGTACAGCGAGCAGATCTGGCTGATCAGTGCACGCTTGGAGAGGCTATAGCGATCCTCTTCCGGCAGGAACATCGTGACACCCAGCGCCCGACCACGAGGAATGATCGACACTTTGTAGACCGGGTCGTGCTCAGGCACAACGCGACCGACAATGGCGTGACCGGCTTCGTGATAAGCGGTGTTCTGCTTCTCTTTCTCGGACATGACCATGGATTTGCGCTCGGCGCCCATCATGATCTTGTCTTTCGCCAATTCGAACTCTTTCATCTCTACGATGCGCTTGCCGGTACGGGCAGCAAACAACGAAGCCTCGTTGACCAGGTTGGCCAGGTCGGCACCGGAGAAGCCTGGAGTACCACGGGCAATCACGGCCGGAGCCACGTCGTCACCCATTGGCACTTTGCGCATGTGTACTTTCAGGATCTGTTCGCGACCACGGATATCCGGCAAGCCAACCACAACCTGACGGTCGAAACGGCCTGGACGCAGCAACGCAGGGTCCAGAACGTCCGGACGGTTGGTTGCAGCAATCACGATGATGCCGTCGTTCATTTCAAAGCCGTCCATCTCAACCAGCAACTGGTTAAGGGTCTGCTCACGCTCATCATGACCGCCGCCCATGCCGGCGCCACGGTGGCGACCAACGGCGTCGATTTCATCGATGAAAATGATGCAAGGCGCATGCTTTTTAGCCTGTTCGAACATATCGCGAACACGGCTGGCGCCCACGCCGACGAACATCTCGACGAAGTCAGAACCGGAAATGGTAAAGAAAGGCACCTTCGCCTCACCAGCAATCGCCTTGGCCAGCAAGGTTTTACCGGTACCCGGAGGACCAACCATCAACACACCGCGAGGAATGCGGCCGCCGAGGCGCTGGAATTTGCCCGGATCGCGCAGGAACTCGACCAACTCGCCCACTTCCTCTTTGGCTTCGTCGCAACCAGCAACGTCAGCCAGGGTGGTTTTCACCTGATCTTCGGAGAGCAGGCGTGCCTTGCTCTTGCCAAAGCTCATCGGCCCGCCCTTGCCGCCCGCACCGCCTTGCATCTGGCGCATGAAGAACATGAACACGGCAATGATCACCAGGATCGGGAAGCTGGCTACCAGCAACTGGGTCCAAATGCTCTGCTGCTCAGGCTGCTTGCCTTCGACAACCACGTGGTTGTCCACCAGGTCGCCGATCAGACCGTTGTCCTGGATTGCCGGACGAATGGTCTTGAAGCTGTCGCCATCGTTGCGTTTGCCGGTGATCACGTAGCCATCAACCGCTACGCGCTCGACCTTGCCATCCTTAACTTGCTGGATGAAGTCGGAATAGTTGAGGGTCTGCGGCTCGTTAGGGCTGGAGAAGTTGTTCATCACCGTCACCAGGACAGCCGCGATGATCAACCACAGGATCAGATTCTTTGCCATATCGTTCAATTAACTACCCTCTGAAGCAAGCTCCGCTACTGGCGCGCGCTTCGCATGATATTCACCGGCCTAACTTACTACATTACCTACAACACTGGCAGGCGCCGTCTGTAACCCTTTGTGAAACTTTGACTACACAATATTCGTAAAGCTTCGTGACGAAAGCGATATAAAAAAACCTATCGACTCCCTTCAAACCTTCAAAGACGCTCATCGCTGGCGGCGCCTTCGATCCCGCGGAACCCCCGCGCCAACAGATACTGCTCGCGAGACCGGTCACGAGAGGAGTCCGGTTTGCGCATCTGTACCTTGTCGAACAGCTTGCGGATGTTCTTGTGGTACTCGTCGAAGCCTTCACCCTGGAAGACCTTGACCAGGAAATCACCACCCGGACGCAATACCCGACCCGCCAGATCCAATGCCAACTCGCAGAGGAACATGGCGCGCGGCATATCAACAGCCGGTAATCCACTCATATTGGGGGCCATGTCGGAAATCACAAGGTCCACTTGCGAATTTCCTACAGCTTCCAGGATCTCGGCCAGGACAGCGTCCTGGGTAAAGTCACCGTGTACAAAGGTCACATCCGGGATACTGTCCATCTCCAGGATGTCGGAAGCGATCAAGCGGCCTTGCCCGCCAATCAGACGACTGGCCACCTGGGACCAGCCACCCGGGGCGGCGCCCAGGTCGATCACGCTCATGCCGGGGCGAAACAATTTGTCCTTGTCCTGCAGCTCCAGCAGCTTGTAGCTGGCCCGGGAACGGTAGCCGTCCTTTTGCGCCTTTTTGACGTAAGGATCGTTGAAATGTTCTTGTAGCCACTTAAGGCTGGTTTTGGAACGGGCCACGGGCCACCTCGAAAAATAAAACGGGTCGTGATTAACTGGGCGGTCCCGGACTCGCTCGGGTAAACTGGCCGCCGCTTTTTACAAGATCAGACGCAGGGGTCAGATTATGCCGCTCACTCAAGAGCAGAAGAAACAGTACAAATCCATTGGCCACCATCTGAAACCAGTTCTGATTGTGGCAGATAACGGTTTGACTGAAGGTGTGTTAGCCGAATTCGAACGTGCACTGAACGATCATGAACTGATCAAGATCAAGGTCAACATCCTTGACCGCGAAGCGCGCCTGGCCGCCATTGCAGAACTGTGCAAGGTGGGCAAAGCGGACCTGGTCCAGGTCATCGGCAAGATGGCGCTGCTTTATCGCAAGAACTTCAGCGTCAACAAGCAACTGTCGAACGTACACCGCTTCAAGTAGCGTTTAAATTACAAAAGGGTCATGGGCGCGCTTCGCGTGCCCTGCCACTCCATCCCGGTGCCGGCTGCATGACCAGCACCAGGCCGGAGAACCCTAGCACAAGATAGCTGAACAGCTGCCAGCGCAACGCCTCCGGCAGCCAGACATGCACCACGCAAAACATTGCGCACGCATACAGCGCCATCAACAGCAGTTGCCCGCGAATATCCCGCCATAGACTCCCCAAGCCCTCGGCCTTGACCAGCACCAACGCCTGGAGCGTCACGCACGCCGCCGCGAAACCCACCAGCAACGCGCTGAGTAATCCATCGATCTCATCGATCAGCAACGGTGCCAGGCCAATAAGGCCCAGCGCCGGCAGTACACCAATATGCAACAACCACAGGCCGCCGACCCAAAGCATCTGGGAAAGCTGCCAAAGCATGGCGCCCGCACGAAGCGGGCGCCGCCTTTCAGACGTGACGAACTTCAACGATCTCGTACTCGATTACGCCGCCTGGCGTCTTCACAGCCACCACATCGCCCTCTTCCTTGGCAATCAAGGCGCGGGCAAGTGGGGAACCGACAGAAATCTTGCCGAGTTTAAAGTCAGCCTCATCTTCGCCAACGATGTGATAGACCACACTTTCGTCAGTCTCGACGTTGGCGATTTCCACAGTCGTGCCGAAAATCACCTTGCCAGTCTTCGGAATGGTCGTCACGTCGATGACCACCGAGTTCTGCAGGCGGCCTTCGATGTCACGGATCCGCGCCTCGACCATACCCTGCTGCTCGCGGGCAGCATGGTATTCGGCGTTTTCCTTCAGGTCACCCAGCTCGCGGGCCGTACCGATGTCCTGGCTCAGCTTTGGACGTACGACCTTGGTCAGATGGGCGTGCTCCTCTTCCAGGGCCTTGAAGCCCTGGACGGTCATTGGGTATTTGGTCATGCCTTCAATCCTGCGTGTAGATCCTGCAAGCGACGCACGGTCTTTTCCGGACCGAACTTGAGCGCTTCGCAGATGGCTTCGCCAGCAGCAATGGTGGTGGTGCAGTAGATCTTGTGCTGCAAGGCGTTACGACGAATGGAGTAGGAATCCGCGATCGATTGACGACCCTCGGTGGTGTTGATGATCAGCGTGACTTCGTCATTCTTGATCATGTCGACCACGTGCGGACGGCCTTCCGTCACCTTGTTCACGCGACGCACTTTCAGGCCGGCAGCTTCGATCAGCTTGGCGGTCCCGGCAGTGGCCACGACTTCGAAGCCCAAGTTGATCAGATCACGGGCTACACCTGCAACCAGTGGCTTGTCGTCATCACGCACGCTGATGAAGGCAGTACCGCCGGTCGGCAGTACTTCGCTGGCGCCCATCTGGGCCTTGGCGAAAGCTTCACCGAAGGTATCGCCTACACCCATCACTTCACCGGTGGACTTCATCTCTGGGCCCAGGATCGGGTCCACACCCGGGAACTTGGCGAATGGGAACACCGCCTCTTTCACGCTGTAGAAGTTTGGAATGATTTCCTTGGTGAAGCCGATTTCCTTCAGGGTCTTACCTGCCATCACGCGGGCAGCGATCATGGCCAGGGAGACACCGATGCACTTGGAAACAAATGGCACGGTACGCGAAGCACGCGGGTTGACTTCAATGACGTAGATATCTTCGCCTTGCAACGCCAACTGTACGTTCATCAGGCCGACTACGCCCAATTCCAAGGCCATTTTCTTGACCTGTTCGCGCATCTCGTCCTGGATGTGCGCCGGCAGCGAGTAAGGCGGCAGCGAGCAAGCGGAGTCACCGGAGTGAACGCCAGCCTGTTCGATGTGCTGCATGATCGCGCCGATCACTACATCGGTACCGTCGCAGACCGCATCCACATCCATCTCGATGGCGCAGTTGAGGAAGTGGTCAAGCAGCACCGGGCTGTCGTTGGACACTTTCACCGCATCGCGCAGGTAACGCTTGAGCTCTTCTTCTTCGTAGACAATTTCCATCGCACGGCCGCCCAGTACATAGGACGGGCGCACCACCAGCGGGTAGCCGATCTTGCTGGCTGCACGGATGGCTTCGTCTTCGCTGCGCACAGTGGCGTTTGGCGGCTGACGCAGGTTCAGGCGCTCAACCATTTGCTGGAAGCGCTCGCGGTCTTCTGCACGGTCGATAGCGTCCGGGCTGGTGCCAATGATCGGCACGCCGGCGGCTTCCAGGGCACGCGCCAGTTTCAGCGGGGTTTGGCCGCCGTACTGGACGATCACGCCTTTCGGCTTCTCGACGCGTACGATTTCCAGCACGTCTTCCAGGGTCACTGGCTCGAAGTACAGGCGGTCGGAGGTGTCGTAGTCGGTGGAAACGGTTTCCGGGTTGCAGTTGACCATGATGGTCTCGTAGCCATCTTCGCGCAGAGCGAGGGCGGCGTGGACGCAGCAATAGTCAAACTCGATACCCTGGCCGATACGGTTTGGACCGCCCCCCAGAATCATGATCTTGTCGCGACCCGACGGCGCGGCTTCGCACTCTTCCTCATAGGTGGAGTACAGGTAGGCGGTGTCGGTGGAGAACTCGGCCGCGCAGGTGTCAACGCGCTTGTAGACCGGGAAGATCTCCAGCTTGTGGCGATGTGTGCGCAGGTTCTTCTCGGTCACACCCAGCAATTTGGCCAGACGCTGGTCGGAGAAGCCTTTGCGCTTGAGGCGGAACATCATGTCGCGGTCGATGCTGGCCAGACCCAGGGTCTTGACCTTCTCTTCTTCCTTGATCAGATCTTCGATCTGTACCAGGAACCACGGATCGATCATGTTCATGCCGAAGATGTCTTCGACGGTCATGCCGGCGCGGAAGGCGTCAGCCACGTACCAGATACGCTCGGCGCCAGGCACGGTCAGCTCGCGCTTGAGCACGCTCATGCTTTCCGGGTTGCTCAGGTCGAGTTTCTCGTCCAGGCCGCAAACGCCCACTTCCAGGCCGCGCAGTGCTTTCTGCAGGGATTCCTGGAACGTGCGACCGATGGCCATGACTTCACCCACAGATTTCATCTGGGTGGTCAGGCGTGCATCAGCCTTGGCGAATTTCTCGAAGGCAAAACGTGGCAGCTTGGTGACCACGTAGTCGATGGATGGCTCGAAGGACGCCGGGGTCTTGCCGCCGGTGATGTCGTTCGACAATTCGTCCAGGGTGTAGCCCACGGCCAGCTTGGCAGCGACCTTGGCGATCGGGAAGCCGGTGGCTTTCGATGCCAGGGCCGACGAACGGGATACACGCGGGTTCATTTCGATCACGACCATACGGCCAGTGTTCGGGCAGATACCGAACTGAACGTTGGAACCGCCGGTTTCCACGCCGATCTCGCGCAATACCGCCAGGGAGGCGTTACGCAGGATCTGGTATTCCTTATCGGTCAGGGTTTGTGCCGGCGCCACGGTGATCGAGTCACCGGTGTGCACGCCCATCGGGTCGAAGTTTTCGATGGAGCAGACGATGATGCAGTTGTCCTTCTTATCGCGGACCACCTCCATCTCGTATTCTTTCCAGCCGATCAGGGATTCGTCGATCAGCAGCTCTTTGGTCGGCGACAGGTCCAGGCCGCGGGCGCAGATCTCTTCGAACTCTTCACGGTTGTATGCGATACCGCCACCGGTGCCGCCCATGGTGAAGGACGGACGGATGATGCACGGGAAGCCCAGAGTCTCGAGGACCGCATTGGCTTCTTCCATGCTGTGGGCGATACCGGAACGCGGGCAAGCCAGGCCGATGGATTTCATGGCCTTGTCGAAACGCGAACGGTCTTCAGCCTTGTCGATGGTGTCGGCATTGGCGCCGATCATCTCTACGCCGAATTTTTCCAGGACACCTTCGCGCTCCAGGTCCAGGGCGCAGTTCAGTGCAGTCTGGCCGCCCATGGTTGGCAGCAGTGCGTCTGGACGCTCTTTTTCGATGATCTTGGCAACGGTCTGCCACTTGATCGGCTCGATGTAGGTAGCGTCGGCCATGGCCGGGTCGGTCATGATGGTGGCTGGGTTGGAGTTCACCAGGATGACGCGGTAGCCCTCCTCGCGCAGGGCTTTACAGGCCTGGGCGCCGGAGTAGTCGAATTCGCAGGCCTGGCCGATCACGATCGGGCCAGCGCCGAGAATCAGGATGCTTTTTATGTCTGTACGTTTTGGCATGGGTTTGTCACTCAAATCCGCAGGTCAGTCGGCAAGCCGTCTTGAACAATCTTTGAAGAGCCTGCGGGGGCCACCGAAATCCGGGGCCGCCCGCAGGCCGCTCAGTCAGCGTCGCTTGGCCATCTCATTGATGAAACGGTCGAACAGCGGCGCTACGTCGTTCGGGCCCGGGCTGGCTTCAGGGTGGCCCTGGAAGCTGAACGCGCTCTTGTCGGTGCGCTCGATACCCTGCAGGGAACCGTCGAACAGCGACTTGTGAATGGCGCGCACGTTGCTCGGCAAGGTGGCTTCATCTACCGCAAAACCGTGGTTCTGGCTGGTGATCATCACAACGCCGGTGTCCAGGTCTTGCACAGGGTGGTTGGCACCGTGGTGGCCGTGCCCCATTTTCAGGGTCTTGGCGCCGGAGGCCAGGGCCAGCAACTGGTGGCCGAGGCAGATACCGAATACTGGAATCTCGGTTTCCAGCACGTCCTTGATCGCCTGGATAGCGTAGTCGCAAGGTTCAGGGTCACCCGGGCCGTTGGACAGGAACACGCCGTCCGGTTGCAGGGCGAGCACGTCGCTGGCCGGGGTTTGCGCCGGCACCACGGTCACGCGGCAACCGCGCTCGACCAGCATGCGCAGGATGTTGTACTTCACACCGTAGTCGTAGGCGACCACGTGGTAAGGCAACTCGGCAGCATCGATGGTCGCGTGGCTGTCCGTCTTCAAGTCCCAGACCGTGGAGCGCCACTCGTACTTCTCTTTGACGCTGACGACTTTCGCCAGGTCCATGCCCTTCAGGCCAGGGAACCCTTGCGCTGCGGCAATCGCCGCCTCTTCGGAAATATTGTCACCGACCATGATGCAGCCGTTCTGCGAGCCTTTTTCACGCAGGATGCGTGTCAGGCGGCGCGTATCGATACCAGCGATCGCCACAACGTTGTTGGCTTTCAAGTAATCGGACAGCGACATCGTGTTACGCCAGTTGCTCGCAACCAGTGGCAGGTCGCGAATCACCAGACCAGCCGACCAGACACGATCAGACTCGACATCTTCCGGTGTAGTACCGGTGTTGCCGATGTGTGGATAGGTCAGGGTAACGATCTGTTGGGCGTAGGAAGGATCGGTAAGGATTTCCTGATAGCCGGTCATGGCAGTGTTAAACACCACCTCTCCAACGGTCTGACCGTCGGCTCCAATGGCTTCGCCGCGAAAAATGCTGCCATCAGCAAGGGCGAGTATGGCTGGCTTAGTCAAGAAGACCTCCCGTAAATAAAGCCTGAAAGGGCGATCGCAGGTTGTAAAAAAGCGGAGTGACGTATGGACACGTCACCCCGCTTCTTCACTGAATTATTCTGCGCGCTTTTAGTGGACACACTAAAGCTGTAGTTTACAGAAAAAGGCTTTTTTGGTCCACCGCTAATGAGCCTTAAAGGCAGGGGAATGCGACAGGGCGTCGCTTAGCGGGTAAAAACGGGGCCTAAGCATAAGCTTGAGACCCCTTTTTTGCTACTGATTAGTGCAGATCCAGCACATCGCGCATGTCATAAAGGCCCGCCTCGCGACCTTCCAGCCAGAGCGCAGCACGTACCGCCCCCTTGGCAAATGTCATGCGACTGGACGCCTTGTGCGTGATTTCCAGGCGCTCACCCTCCGTGGCGAACAATACGGTGTGATCCCCCACCACATCACCACCGCGTACGGTTGCAAACCCGATGGTGTCACGCGCACGCGCACCGGTATGGCCTTCGCGCCCGTACACTGCCACTTTCGACAAGTCGCGACCGAGCGCATCAGCAATCGCCTCCCCCATGCGCAGCGCGGTGCCCGAAGGTGCGTCGATCTTGTGGCGGTGATGGGTCTCGATGATTTCGATATCCGCTTCATCCCCGAGCACACGGGCCGCCAGATCAAGCAGTTTGAGCGACAGGTTCACACCCACGCTGAAGTTGGCTGCGAAGACGATAGGAATATCCTTGCCCGCCTCCACCAGCAACTGCTTCTGATCAAGCGTCAAACCGGTGGTGCCGATCACCATCGCCTTGCCCGCCTTGCGGCAAAAAGCCAGGTTCTTCAGCATCACATCCGGCAGGGTGAAATCGATCAGCACGTCGAACTCGTCGGCCACCTGCTCCAGGTTGCCGGACAACGAAACACCGATACGCCCCAACGAAGCCAACTCACCGGCATCCGCGCCAATCAACGTGCTGCCCGGACGAACGATCGCCGCGGTCAGCCCGGAGGCCGGCGAGCGCTGCTGCACCGCTTCGACCAGCGTCTTGCCCATGCGCCCGGCAGCGCCCATTACGGCTATACGTCGCATATTCAATTCCTTACAGGTCGCCGAAGAAGCGCTTCACGCCATCGAAAAAGCCCGCGGTTTTCGGCGAGTGGGAGTCATCACCCTCCATCGAACTGCGGAACTCTTCCAGCAGTTCGCGCTGACGGCGATTCAGGTTGACCGGCGTTTCCACCGCCACACGACACATCAGGTCACCAGCACCACCACCGCGCACCGGCGCAACGCCTTTGCCACGGATGCGGAACTGTTTGCCGGTCTGCGTGCCTTCAGGGATCTTGAGCTTGACGCGACCATCAAGGGTCGGAATCTCCAACTCGCCACCCAGCGCCGCATCAACAAAGCTGATTGGCACTTCACAGAACAGGTGCTTGCCGTCGCGCTGGAAGATCGAGTGCTCGCGCACATTGATCACCACGTACAGGTCGCCCGTAGGCCCACCCTGGGTACCCGCCTCGCCTTCGCCCGACAAGCGAATACGGTCACCGGTATCCACGCCAGCCGGCACTTTTACCGACAGCGTCTTGTACTCTTCGACACGACCTTCGCCGTGGCAGGAGTCGCACGGATCGGAAATGATCTTGCCCTGGCCATGGCAGCGCGGGCAGGTCTGCTGCACCGAGAAGAAGCCCTGCTGCATGCGGACCTGACCAATACCACCGCACGTCGGGCAGGTGATGGGCGACGAGCCCTTCTTGGCGCCCGAGCCATCGCACGGCTTGCAGTTGACCAGCGTCGGCACACGGATATTGACACTGGTACCGCGCACGGCCTCTTCCAGATTCAACTCCAGCGTGTAGCGCAAGTCGCTGCCACGCTGGGCACCACCACGCTGACCACCCCGACCACCGCCGAAGAAGTCGCTGAATACGTCGCCGAAAATGTCGGAGAAGTTCTGACCGCCAAAGCCGGCACCGCCGCCGCCCATGCTTGGGTCGACACCGGCATGGCCATACTGGTCGTAGGCCGCACGCTTGTTGGGATCAGACAGGCATTCGTAGGCCTCATTGGCCTCTTTGAACATCTCTTCGGATTCTTTGCTGTCCGGATTACGGTCCGGGTGGTGCTTCATCGCCAAGCGACGGTAGGCCTTCTTCAGGTCCGTCTCGCTGGAGCCGCGCTCCACACCCAACACTTCGTAATAGTCACGCTTTGCCATAAGTCTTTGCACTCTTAAGGACGTTCAGCCAGACCCTCCTGAGCCCTGCCAAACTCGTTGAGCCCCAATACAGGCCCGGACCCAACTCACGTCAATTCAACGATCCTGGTCATTACTACTTTTAGCCAGGTACCCGGCCAAAATGCGGTATTTATTGCTCGGAAAGCAGGAGCATTCCCGATCACACCGCCAGCACCCGAACACTGTCGCATGCTGTAAAAATTCACATACCCCAGACACGCCAACGCGGGAGCAAGCTCCCGCGCGGCGACATCCTACCAGTCACCGCTTGATAGCGGTCAACCGGGCGACCAACTTACTTCTGGTCTTTGACTTCTTCGAACTCGGCATCGACAACGTCGTCATGCTTGGCTTCAGGCTCTGCCTGTTGCGCGGCACCGTCAGCTGGCTGACCTTGTTCGGCATACATTTTCTGCGCTACAGGTGCAGAGACTTTCGACAGCTCTTCGATCTTGGCTTCGATAGCGGCCTTGTCATCGCCTTTAACGGCGGCTTCCAGGGCAACTACGGCAGCTTCGATAGCAGCCTTCTCTTCAGCAGTCACTTTATCACCAGCGTCAGCGACCATTTTGCGGGTCGAGTGAACCAGTGCATCACCCTGGTTACGGGCGCCAGCCAGCTCGGCAAACTTGGCATCCGCATCAGCGTTGGCTTCAGCATCACGAATCATCTGTTGAATTTCTTCATCAGACAGACCGGAGTTGGCCTTGATGGTGATCTTCTGCTCTTTGCCAGTCGCCTTGTCTTTCGCGCCGACGTGCAGGATGCCGTTGGCGTCGATGTCGAAGGTGACTTCGATTTGCGGCACGCCACGTGGTGCTGGTGGAATCTCGGCCAGGTCGAACTTGCCCAGGGACTTGTTCTGAGCCGCTTGCTTACGCTCACCTTGCAGCACGTGAATGGTCACAGCGCCTTGGTTGTCATCGGCAGTCGAGAACACTTGGGATTTCTTGGTAGGAATCGTGGTGTTTTTCTCGATCAGCGCAGTCATCACGCCACCCATGGTTTCGATACCCAGGGTCAGCGGGCTAACGTCCAGCAGCAACACGTCTTTTACGTCACCAGCCAATACCGCGCCCTGGATGGCAGCACCCATGGCAACTGCTTCGTCCGGGTTCACGTCTTTACGTGCTTCCTTGCCGAAGAACTCGGTCACTTTCTGCTGAACCAGTGGCATACGGGTCTGACCGCCCACCAGGATCACGTCGTTGATGGAACCCACGTCGATACCAGCGTCTTTCAGCGCAATGCGGCAAGGTTCGATGGTGCGCTGAACCAGGTCTTCAACCAGTGCTTCCAACTTGGCGCGAGAGATCTTCACGTTCAAGTGCTTAGGACCGGTGGCATCTGCAGTGATGTACGGCAGGTTCACGTCGGTCGACATGCTCGAGGACAGTTCGATCTTGGCCTTCTCGGCAGCTTCTTTCAGGCGCTGCATGGCCAGCGGGTCACCTTTGAGGTTCATGCCGCTTTCTTTCTTGAATTCGTCAACGAGGTAGTCGATCAGACGAATGTCAAAGTCTTCACCACCCAGGAAGGTGTCGCCGTTGGTGGCCAACACTTCGAATTGGTGCTCGCCGTCAACTTCAGCGATCTCGATAACCGAGACGTCGAAGGTACCGCCACCCAGGTCATAAACGATCACAGTGTGGTCGCCCTTGGCCTTGTCCATACCGTAAGCCAGAGCAGCTGCGGTTGGTTCGTTGATGATACGTTTTACGTCCAGGCCCGCGATGCGACCGGCGTCTTTGGTCGCCTGGCGCTGGCTGTCGTTGAAGTAGGCCGGAACGGTGATCACTGCTTCGGTGACGGTTTCACCGAGGTAGTCTTCGGCAGTCTTCTTCATCTTTTTCAAGACTTCAGCCGAAATCTGCGGTGCAGACATCTTATTGCCATTCACCTCAACCCAGGCGTCACCGTTGTCAGCCTTGGCGATTTTGTAAGGCACCATCTTGATGTCTTTCTGTACGACTTCTTCGTCGAACTTACGACCAATCAGACGTTTTACCGCGTACAGGGTGTTGTGCGGGTTGGTGACAGCCTGGCGCTTGGCCGACTGGCCAACCAGGATCTCGCCATCATTTGCGTAAGCAATGATCGACGGCGTAGTACGCGCGCCTTCGGCGTTTTCGATAACTTTGGCTTTGCCGTTTTCCATGACGGAGACACAGGAGTTGGTGGTCCCCAGGTCGATACCGATAATTTTGCCCATGATTTACTCTCCCGAAACTTGAATTTGGATGCCGCAGCAGTGGTGGCTAACTGCGGTAGCACTTAAACGCTTGACTTATAGATGGGGGCCTTGCGGCGTATTTCAAGCCTGCTCATCAATAGAAGGCGAAACCGGTGCAGGCGCCTTGCTCACCACGACCATCGCCGGGCGCAACAGGCGACCGTTGAGCTGATACCCCTTCTGGAACACTTTCAACACACTGTTAGGCTCCAGGTCATGGCTTTCCTGCATGGCCATGGCTTGGTGATGCTCAGCGTTGAACGGCTCGCCGCCGGTTGGATCAATGGCTTCCAGCTGATAACGCTTCAGGGTGTCCTGGAACATTTTCAGGGTCAGCTCGATCCCCTCGCGCATCGGGCGGATGTTTTCGTCATCCGGGTTGGACAACTCGAGACCACGCTCCAGGCTGTCGATGATCGGCAGCAAGTCACTGGCGAATTTTTCCAGTGCGAATTTGTGAGCCTTCTCTACGTCCTGCTCAGCACGGCGGCGGACGTTCTGCAGATCGGCGGCAACACGCAAAGACTGGTCCTGCGCAGCGGCCAATTGCTCTTCGAGCACCTGCACACGAGTTGCCAGCTCATCGCCGACAGCCGAATTGGCGTCTGGAGTTTGCGTATCCTGCGTCTGTTCGTCAGCCATAGATTTCTCCTTTCAAAATCATGCGCGAACCCAACTCGCGCTTCTGTTCCGGTATATGGGGCCACAATTTCCAGGTTCAAGGGCGCAGGCGTTACCAAAAGTCTTTCCGATGATCGGGATTAATTCCTGCCTCCACATTCCTGATTGCGCTAAAAAACAAACCCATTCAAGCAAATCGAGCTAAGCGCCAGGATTGTCAGCCCCAAACAAAACACTGTATAAATAACCAGACCTAAAGCCTGGGAGCGGCCGTCATGCTCGTGCACCTGTCCGTACATAACTACGCCATCGTTGAACACCTGGATCTCGAACTGGATCGCGGGATGAGCGTAATCACAGGCGAAACCGGCGCCGGCAAGTCGATCATGCTCGACGCCTTGGGCCTGACGCTCGGGGATCGCGCTGACAGCGGTGTGGTACGCCCCGGTGCGGACAAGGCCGATATCCTGGCCACCTTCGACCTGGCGGATATTCCCGAGGCAGAGGCCTGGCTGGCAGAGCGCGACCTTAATAATGACGGCCCGTGCATCCTGCGCCGAGTCATCACGGCAGAAGGCCGCTCGCGCGGCTACATCAACGGAACGCCCTGCCCACTGGGCGACCTGAAGGCCCTTGGCGAACTGCTGATAGATATCCACAGCCAGCATGAACACCAGTCCCTGCTGAAAACCGACACTCATCGCCGCCTGCTCGACGAATACGCGGGCGCGACAGACCTCGCCCGCCAGGTGCAACTTGCCGCTCAACGCTGGCGCCAGACGCGGCAGGAACTGGAACGACTCTCCAACTCCGGTGACGAGCAACGTGCTCGCCATCAACTGCTCAGCTATCAACTCGAGGAGCTGGAAAGCCTGGGTCTGGGCGAAACCGAACTGGAGCAACTCGAGCAGGAACACAAGAATCTCACCAACGCGGAAACCCTGCTGGGTATCTGCCGCCAAGTGGTAGAGCAATGCAGCGAGAGCGACTCCGGCAACGTACTCAATGCGCTGACGGCGAGCCTTAATCGCCTGTCCAGTGTGAACAACGCCTCCGGCTCCCTGAGCGAGGCCACCACCCTACTCACCAGTGCACAGATCCAAGTAGAAGAGGCCGTCGGCGAACTGAACCGCTTCCTGGATCACTTCGATGCAGACCCGGCACGCCTGCAGGAAATAGAAGAACGCCTGGACACCATCTATACCCTGGCGCGCAAACATCGAATCCAGCCCACCGAAGTGGCAACGATGCAGCAAAAACTGCTGGATGAAATCGAGACCCTTAACGCCAATGACGAATCCATCGAGCGCCTGGGTGAAGAACTTGCCTCCTTCGCCCGCCACTATCAGGAGAAGGCACGCGAACTCAGCGACCTGCGCCAGCAAGCTGCGACTAGCCTGGCCAGCGCGGTGGAGGTGGAAATCCAACGCCTGGGCATGCCTGGCGGGCGCTTCACCATTGAATTGCGCGCCAACGCCAGCAACGAACTGCAGCCCCACGGTTTGGAGCAGGTCGAACTACTGGTCAGCGCCAACCCCGGGCAGCCGCTCAAGGCCCTGGCCAAAGTAGCATCCGGCGGCGAGCTGTCGCGGATCAGCCTGGCGATCCAGGTGATAACGGCGCAAACCTCTCGGGTACCGACGCTGGTATTCGACGAAGTCGACGTAGGGATCGGCGGGCCAACGGCGGAGATTGTTGGCCAATTGTTGCGACGTCTCGGGGATCGGGGGCAGGTGCTGACGGTCACCCACTTGCCGCAAGTGGCAGCGCAGGGTCACCAACACCTGTTCGTGCACAAGGTACGCGGCAGCGATGCAACGCACACAGCCGTGTCCAAGCTGAACAAGTCGGAACGGGTGGAAGAAGTGGCACGCATGCTCGGCGGCATTGATCTGACCAAGGAGTCCTTGGCGCACGCGAAGAAAATGGTGGTGGCAGCGAGAGCTTGAGCTGACGATTTTCTCCCTTATAGAAAGCACGAAGGCGACCCTAGGGTCGCCTTCAATCGTTTTGCAGAGCGAATCTGCTTCGATTTTTACTTTTTCTTACGGATGTACAACACAAGATTGTGATCAACCAAATCGAAGCCATGCTCCTCAGCAATCTTGTGCTGCAGCGCTTCGATCTCTGGGCTGGTGAACTCGATTACCTCATTGGTATCCAGGTCAACCATGTGATCGTGATGACCACCATCAGCCAATTCGAACACCGCATGACCGCCGTCGAAATTATGACGAACCACCAGCCCTGCGGCTTCAAACTGGGTCAGCACACGGTAAACCGTGGCCAGGCCAACGTCCTCGTTAGACTCCATCAGCGCCTTGTAGACATCCTCGGCACTCATGTGGCGCTGCTCAGCAGAATCGAGCATTTGTAGAATCTTGACTCGTGGCAGAGTCACTTTAAGACCGGCTTTGCGTAGTTCGCTATTTTCAACCATGGTTAGCTTTCTCGCGGATGCTGCTTCGCAGCTTCTCTTAATACGGGTATGATCGGCGTTTACGTTGTCCCAGCCAAGATAGTGGAAGTCGCCCACCGATGCAAAACACCAAGCTCTTGCTAACCAGTTTCACCTTTGTGGGACTGCTCGCACTCGCCGGTTGTTCATTCCCCGGGGTTTACAAAATCGACATCCAGCAGGGCAATGTCGTCACGCAGGACATGATAGACCAGTTACGCCCCGGAATGACCCGACGGCAAGTACGGTTTATCATGGGTAACCCCCTGCTGACCGACACTTTCCATGCCGATCGCTGGGATTATCTCTACAGCCTGCAACCAGGTGGCGGTGAACGCCAGCAGGAGCGCGTCAGTGTCGTCTTCAATGGCAATGACCAGCTTGTCAGCCTGTCCGGCGACTTCATGCCCGGCGTGAGCCGCGATGAAGCCCTGCTCGGCAAGGATAACGGCACCAACGTGACTGCCCCTGCGCAGGAAGGTGAAAAGCCGAAGTCCGAAGTACCGGCCAAGCCAGGCTCACTGCTCGACAAGATCCAGAAGGACGTCGACGGCGTGGAAACGGTTCCCGTCCCGACGCCACAACCTCTGGACACCAGCCCGCAGTAATATTGCGGCGCTCAGCAAAAAGCCCGGCATGCCGGGCTTTTTTGTTGCCTGCCATTTGGCGAGCCTAGGAATTCTGCTTGGCCAGGGCCGCCTTGGCCGCGCGCAGTCGGCGCACCTCTTTTGGGTCCGCCAGCAACGGCCGGTAGATCTCAATACGATCACCTGCCTGCACGGCACGCACCTCAGCATCCGCTACCACTTTGCCGAATATACCCAAAGGGCAATCAGCCAGATCCAGCTCGGGAAACTGCACTGCAATACCCGACGCCTGCACCGCAGCACGCAGATTCATGCCCGCCGGCACCGTCACCGCCAGCAACACCTGACGATCCACAGCGGCATACACCACCTCAATCTCAACCATGCAGTTGCTTGGCTCGCTGGCAAAACGCGTCCACCAACGTATTCGCGGCTTGGTTGAACAAAGGGCCCAAGGTTGCTCGCACGATAGGCCCGGCGTAATCGAAGGAAAGATCCAGGCTGATTTTGCAGGCCTTGTCTGTCAGCGCCTTGAATACCCACACGCCATGCAGCTGAGTAAACGGCCCTTCCTGCAAATTCATTTCAATGGATTTCCCAGGCACCAGCACATTGCGCGTAACAAAGTGCTGGCTAAGGCCGCCTTTCGCGACCCCAACACTGGCAACCATGTGCTCATCACCGCTTTCCAGCACCTCGGCCGTTGAGCACCACGGCAGGAATTCCGGGTAACGCGCCACGTCGTTGACCAGGTCATAGAGCGCCTGTGCCGGATAGGGCAACAGCGCTGAACGTTGAATATGCGTCGTCATGTGTGCGTTATTTCCACAGCTGAGCGGCAAACATCGCGAAAGAACAGCCCAATCCGCGAAAGAAAAAAACCAGAGAACTGCCCGCATTGTCCGGGATTCGTCCAACACGCTCAAGCACGCAGGTTGACCGTAGCCGACACGCTCGCAACTCCCTATAATGCCGCCCCTATGGCTAAACAAAAGAAACACCCCACAGGGACCATCGCGCAAAATAAAAAGGCGCGACACGATTACTTCATCGAACATCGGTTCGAGGCTGGTCTGGTCCTGGCCGGCTGGGAAGTAAAGAGTCTGCGTGCCAGCAAGCTGCAGCTGGTCGACAGCTATGTGCTGCTCAAGGATGGCGAGGCATGGCTGCTCGGCAGTCATATCACCCCGCTGACCACCGCGAGCACCCACGTGATTGCCGACCCGGTGCGCACGCGCAAGCTGTTGCTCAATGCACGTGAAATCGACAAGCTCGCCGCTGCGGTACAGCAGAAAGGCTACGCCTGTGTGTGCCTGTCCTGGTACTGGAGCAAGCACCTGGTCAAGTGCGAGATCGCCTTGGGCAAGGGCAAGAAGGAATACGACAAGCGTGATACCGAGCGCGAGCGCGATTCCAACCGTGAGCTGCATCGCGCCGTGCGCAACAAGGGCAAGGAAGACTGATCCTTGCAGTGATGCAGCCGCGGGAGCTTCCTTCGGCTACATCCCCTTGCGCCGTTCCGCACGCGCCACACGCTGAACTTCCTGACGCACTTCTTCCAACACTTCCTGCACATACAGCAGGTGACGTGTTGAGACTTCCCGTGCCTGCTCGGCGCGCCCCTCGATAATCGCCAGGTACAGATCCCGGTGCTGATTGATCAGCATGTCGCGGGTTTCCGTGCGCTGCTGGTACATGCCACCAATGTTGGTGACCACGTTGCGTTTCAGCAGGTCGAACAGGCCGCGAATGGTGTGCAGCAGCACAGCATTGTGGCTGGCCTCGGCAATTGCCAAGTGAAACCGCGCGTCCGCCGCGCCCTCTTCCGCTCGACTCACTTCATCAGAGCGGGTGTAGCAATCCTGTAACGCTTCGAACGCTGTCGTAAGCCGCTCGCGATCGACTTCGGTGGCGCGCAATGCTGCGTAATAGGCACAAGAAGCTTCCAGGGTCTGACGAAATTCCAGCAGATCACGCTGAGCCTCGGGATTGTTCTCCAGCAGATGCAGCAGCGGATCACTGAAGGTGGAACCGAGGGACTCCGCCACGTAGTTACCACCACCCTGACGACTGACGAGCAAACCTTTGGCCGCCAACTTCTGGATCGCTTCACGCAAAGAAGGACGCGACACACCAAATTGCTCAGCCAAAGCGCGCTCAGCCGGCAAGCGCTCACCTGACTTCAGCGTGCCCTCAAGGATCATGCCCTCAAGCTGCTCGACGATATCGTCAGACAAACGGCGCTGACGCACCTGATCAAATGCCATAACTCACTCTCCACCATCCCGACCACCCGCCGGGCCCTCTATTCTCGCCTATCGCAGCCAATGCAGCACCTATCAGAACGCCCTCATTCCAACCGATCAGCCACTTGTCCCGCACACCTAAGACCAAAGTTTCTCGGGCGGCAAATTGACACACCCCTGCCAAGGCTTTTACTCTAGCCAACAGCGATTGTAAATTGGTATTACCAATTATCCAAGCTGACCAAACAACAACAATCAGGGGCCACCCCATATGCAAACCTGGCAACAGCTCTACAGCCCGCTCGGCAGCCTCGGCCTGTCCGCATTGGCGGCCGTCATTCCGATCGTATTCTTCTTCCTGGCCCTGGCCGTGTTTCGCCTCAAAGGCCACGTGGCGGGCAGCATCACCCTGGCGCTGTCGATCCTGGTGGCAATCTTTGCCTTCCAGATGCCAGTAGACATGGCACTGGCTGCCGCCGGCTATGGCTTTGCCTACGGTCTATGGCCGATCGCGTGGATCATTGTTGCTGCGGTGTTCCTCTACAAACTCACGGTCAAAAGCGGTCAGTTCGAGATCATCCGCAGCTCGGTGCTGTCGATCACCGACGACCAGCGCTTGCAAGTGCTGCTGATCGGCTTCTGCTTCGGCGCCTTCCTGGAGGGTGCGGCCGGTTTCGGTGCTCCCGTGGCGATCACCGCCGCGCTGTTGGTCGGCCTTGGCTTCAACCCGCTGTACGCTGCCGGCCTGTGCCTGATCGCCAACACCGCGCCTGTCGCATTCGGCGCCCTGGGCATCCCGATCATCGTTGCCGGGCAAGTCACCGGCATCGACGCATTCAAGATCGGCGCCATGACCGGTCGCCAACTGCCCCTGCTGTCGCTATTCGTTCCGTTCTGGCTGGTATTCATGATGGACGGCCTGCGCGGCGTGCGTGAAACCTGGCCGGCTGCGCTGGTCGCGGGCTTGAGCTTTGCCATCACCCAATACTTCACCTCCAACTTCATCGGCCCGGAACTGCCGGACATCACCTCGGCCCTGGCCAGCCTGATCTCCCTGACCCTGTTCCTGAAAGTCTGGCAACCCAAGCGCACCGCAGGCGCACAGATTGCCGGCGCCACTTCCAGCGCAGCAGTCACCGCCAGTGCCGGCGGTTTCGGCCTGCCACGCAACACAATTGTCTCGCCCTACAGCCTGGTGCAGATTTTCAAGGCCTGGTCGCCGTTCCTGATTCTCACCGTGCTGGTCACCCTCTGGACCCTCAAGCCGTTCAAGGCGATGTTCGCCGCGGGTGGCTCGATGTACAGCTGGGTGTTCAACTTCGCCATCCCGCACCTGGACCAACTGGTGATCAAGGTCGCACCGATCGTGACCAACCCCACGGCAATCCCGGCCGTGTTCAAACTGGACCCGATCTCAGCAACCGGCACCGCTATCTTTTTCTCTGCGCTGGTCTCAATGCTGGTGCTGAAGATTGACATTAAAACTGGTCTTACCACTTTAAAAGAGACCTTCTACGAGCTGCGCTGGCCGATCCTTTCCATCGGTATGGTGCTGGCCTTCGCGTTTGTCACCAATTACTCCGGCATGTCTTCGACCATGGCGTTGGTATTGGCTGGCACCGGTGCAGCCTTCCCGTTCTTCTCGCCATTCCTCGGTTGGCTGGGGGTTTTCCTGACAGGCTCTGATACATCGTCCAATGCCCTGTTCAGCTCGCTGCAAGCCACCACCGCGCACCAGATCGGCGTCAACGACACCTTACTGGTTGCGGCGAATACCAGCGGTGGCGTCACCGGCAAAATGATCTCGCCACAATCCATCGCCGTGGCCTGCGCCGCCACCGGCCTGGTAGGCAAGGAATCCGACCTGTTCCGCTTTACCCTCAAGCACAGCCTGTTCTTTGCCACGATCGTCGGGCTGATCACCCTCGCCCAGGCCTACTGGTTCACCGGTATGCTGGTGCACTAAGACCTGCACGCAATAGGGTAAGAATCGACGCCGGATACGATTCCGGCGTCAGCTATTTCTGGAGGACCGATGAGCCTGCCTGCTGCTTTCATAAGCGACGTCGCACAACTAATCCCGAAAAATCGGCGTTTCGACGATCCGCTTTCCACCCTCGCTTTCGGCACCGACGCCAGCTTTTACCGGCTGATCCCACAGTTGGTGATCCGCGTGGAATCGGAAGACGAAGTCGTTGAATTGCTGCAACTGGCTCAACGTGACCATGTACCGGTAACCTTTCGCGCCGCCGGCACCAGCCTGTCCGGGCAAGCCATCAGTGACTCGGTCCTGATCGTCCTGGGCGACAACTGGAATGGCCGCGAAATCCGTGGGCAGGGCACCCAAATCCGCCTGCAGCCCGGTGTCATCGGCGCTCAGGCGAATGCGTGGCTGGCGCCATTCGGGCGCAAGATCGGACCGGACCCGGCGTCGATCAATGCCTGCAAAATCGGCGGTATCGTCGCCAACAATGCAAGCGGCATGTGCTGCGGTACCGCGCAGAACACCTACCACACACTGGCCGGGATACGCCTGGTATTGGCTGACGGCAGCCGCCTGGATACCGAAGACGCAGCCAGTGTGACGGCGTTTCGTGAACAGCACGGAACGCTGCTTGAACGCCTGGCGACACTGGGTCGTGAGACCCGCGCCAACACTGAATTGGCGGCAAAAATTCGCCACAAATACCGTCTGAAAAATACCACCGGGCTATCACTCAATGCCCTGGTGGATTTCGATAAGCCGCTGGATATTCTCAGTCATCTGCTGGTGGGCTCTGAGGGCACCCTTGGGTTTATCAGCGCCGTCACCTACGACACCGTGATCGATCACCCGAACAAAGCGTCGGCATTGATTGTGTTTCCGGATGTCGAAACCTGCTGCAACGCAGTCACCGTCCTCAAAACCCAACCGGTCTCAGCCGTCGAACTGCTGGACCGGCGCAGCATGCGCTCGGTACAGGACAAGCCGGGCATGCCCGCTTTCGTACAGCAACTATCGGAAAATGCCTGCGCCTTGTTGATCGAATCCCGTGCGGCGTCGTCGTCCTTGCTGCACGAGCAACTGGCGCTGATCATGGCCTCACTGGCCCCATTTCCGGTAGAGAAGCAGGTCGACTTCACCGAAGACCCCACTGAGAACGCCAGACTGTGGGCAATCCGCAAAGACACCTTCCCAGCCGTCGGGGCCGTGCGCAAGACCGGCACCACCGTGATCATTGAGGACGTGACCTTCCCGGTTGAGCAACTGGCAATCGGCGTGAATCGCTTGATCGAACTGTTCGATAAACATCACTACGACGAAGCGATACTTTTCGGACACGCACTGGAAGGTAATCTGCACTTCGTGTTCACCCAAGGCTTCAACAGCGCGGAAGAAGTTACGCGCTACCAAGCGTTCATGGACGACGTGGCGCAATTGGTGGCAGTGGAGTTTGGTGGCTCGCTGAAAGCCGAACACGGCACCGGGCGCAATATGGCACCGTTTGTGGAACTGGAATGGGGCAGCGACGCCTATCAATTGATGTGGCAGCTCAAGCGCCTGCTGGACCCCAACGGTATTCTCAATCCGGACGTGGTGCTCAGCGAAGACCCGCAAATCCACCTCAAGCACCTCAAACCGTTGCCCGCCGCCGACGAGATTGTGGATAAGTGCATCGAATGCGGCTTCTGCGAGCCGGTGTGCCCGTCGAAAGGCCTGACGTTGAGCCCGCGCCAGCGCATCGTGATCTGGCGCGACATCCAGGCAAAGAAACGCGCCGGTATCGACACCACTGAGCTGGAAGCCGCGTATCACTACCAGGGCATCGACACCTGCGCCGCCACCGGACTTTGCGCCCAGCGCTGCCCTGTAGGAATCAATACCGGCGACCTGGTGAAAAAGCTGCGTAGCCGCGATGCCGACCGTACGAAAACGGCCGAATGGCTTGCCACTCATTTCGCCACCGCACTACAAGGCGCGCGTTTTACGCTGCATGTGGCCAATGGCGCACGCATGCTGCTCGGCGCGCCTCGCCTGGCGAGGCTGTCGGCTAGCGTGACCAGGCTGTCCAAGGGGCAGATTCCACAGTGGACCAACGCCATGCCGCAGCCGGAAAAAGCCATTCGCTTCAGCCCGGCCGTGACGGACGAGCGCCCACGGGTGGTCTACCTGGCCGCCTGCGTCTCACGCGCCATGGGCCCGGCGGCAGGTGATAAAGAACAGATGTCGCTGTACGACAAGACCCGCAGCCTTTTGGAAAAAGCCGGTTACCAAGTCGTGTCTCCCGACAATCAGGACAGCCTGTGCTGTGGCCAGCCATTCGCCTCCAAAGGCTATGCCGAACAGGCCGAGCACAAACGCCAGGAGTTGATCGGCGCGCTGCTTCACGCCAGCCGTGGCGGGCTGGACCCGATCTACTGCGACACCAGCCCCTGCACCCTGCGCCTGGTGCAAGACCTGGGCGAAACGCGCCTGGATCTGTACGACCCCGTGCGTTTTATCCGTACACACCTGATGGACCGCCTCGACTTTACGCCCCAAGAAGCGCCGATCGCCGTGCACGTCACCTGCAGTACCCAGCACCTGGGCGAGAGCCAGGCGCTGATCGACCTGGCCCGACGCTGCTCCAAGAACGTAGTTATCCCGGAAGGCATTCATTGCTGTGGCTTTGCCGGCGACAAAGGCTTCACCACGCCGGAACTCAACGCCCACTCACTGCGCACCCTCAAGGATGCAGTGCAATATTGCAGCGAAGGCATCTCCACCAGCCGCACCTGCGAGATCGGCCTGAGCCAGCATGGCGGCATTGATTATCACGGGTTGGTGTACCTGGTGGACCGCGTCACCCAAGCCCGCGTCCATTAATGCTGCGAAAAAAAACAGAACCCTCGCGCGCCGGCGTAGTCATCTGCATAGGCCTCGACAATCGAGGCTCATCAGTGATGTCGCTGGCAGCCGTTGAACGCCAGCAGCGTCGAGCCCTTTTGCGCAAGGAGATACCCTATGAAGCGTTCCGCTCTTGCTGGCTTGTTCATTACCGCTGCGATGCTGGCTTCCCCCGTGTTCGCTGCGGGCGAACCCGATCTGTGCAAGATCAATCTGGATAAAATCAACAACGGTAAAGCGCTGCTCGCCACTGACACCAGCGGTAAAAGCGGCGAAATCGACACTGCCGTCTCCCAGGCCAAAGCGGCCCATGCCGCGGGCGATGACAAAAAGTGCATCGAGATCACCTCGAAGGCGCTGCAGGACCTGCAGAATAGCGAAAAAGGCGGCCAATAAGCTGCTCAGTCACGGAAGACCCCACCTTCGGGTTGGCCTTCCGTGACCGTTTGGCGTACACTGCACAGGCTTGTCACTCACTAAGAAACAACGAGTTACAAGCACGGGGCCGTTTAGGATTCGACGCCGGTCGCGAAACTTTAGGTGCATGCCGAGTTGGTAACAGAACTCGTAAATCCACTGTTGCAACTTCTTATAGTTGCCAATGACGATAACTACGGCCAGGAATTCGCTCTCGCTGCGTAAGCAGCCTTAGCCCTGAGCTTCTGGTACCTTCGGGTCCAGCAATCACCAGGGGATGTCTGTAAACCCAAAGTGATTGTCATATAGAACAGAATCGCCGTGCAGTACGTTGTGGACGAAGCGGCTAAAACTTACACAACTCGCCCAAAGCACCCTGCCCTTCGGGTCGCTGAGGGTTAACTTAATAGAAACGGCTACGCATGTAGTACCGACAGCGGAGTACTGGCGGACGGGGGTTCAAATCCCCCCGGCTCCACCATTTGATCAACTAAAGACGTCCACGGACGTCTTTTTTTGTGCCTGAAATCCAGTAAATACGGGGGTTTCAGGGCTATTGCGGGCTTTCGAGGTTTCTAGAGTTCCAGGCATTTTGGCATTCCCAATGGTATTCCCGGCTACCCGGCGCTAATCTTGGGAATACCAAAGAGTGTCATGGAGTACTTCTCATGTGCGCTCACCCCCCCCGCCTCTCCGACCGCCAGCTCAAGGCGGTCAAACCGAAAGACAAGGATCACGTCCTCACGGATGGTGACGGGCTCCAACTGCGAGTCAGGGTCAATCGCTCGATGCAGTGGAATTTCAACTACCGGCATCCCGTCACCAAAAATCGAATCAACATGGCACTCGGCTCTTATCCCGAGGTTTCTCTTGCGCAAGCGAGGAAGAAAACCGTTGAGGCCAGAGAGCTGCTTGCACAGGACATCGACCCAAAAGCTCAGCGCAATGAGCTACAGGAAGCCAAACGAGCGGAAACGGAACACACCTTCGAGAACGTGGCCACCGCCTGGTTCGAGCTGAAGAAGGATTCCGTCACGCCGGCGTATGCCGAAGACATTTGGCGCTCCCTCACACTGCATGTTTTTCCGAGCATGAAATCAACGCCTCTCTCCGAAGTCAGCGCCCCAATAGTCATCAAGCTCCTTCGTCCGATTGAGGCCAAAGGCAGCCTCGAGACAGTTAAGCGAGTGAGCCAGCGCCTTAACGAGATCATGACCTACGGGGTCAATTCCGGAATGATCTTTGCCAACCCTCTCAGCGGCATTCGAGCGGTGTTCAAGAAACCCAAGAAAGAGAACATGGCAGCGCTACCACCAGATGAGCTTCCGGAGCTCATGATGGAAATCGCGAACGCCAGCATCAAGCGGACGACCCGCTGCCTGATCGAATGGCAGCTACACACTATGACCCGCCCTGCCGAAGCGGCGACTACCCGATGGGCAGACATCGACTTCGAAAAACGCATCTGGACCATCCCTCCAGAGCGAATGAAAAAGCGTCGTCCGCACACAATCCCGCTGACCGAACATGCACTCTCGTTATTGGAGACGCTTAAGCCCCATAGCGGCCACAGGGTATGTGTTCCCGTCAGATAGAAACCCGCACACCCACGCGAATAGCCAAACAGCCAACATGGCGTTGAAACGGATGGGCTTCCAGGACCGCTTGGTCAGCCACGGCATGCGCTCCATGGCCAGCACAATCCTGAACGAGCATGGGTGGGACCCGGAACTGATCGAAGTCGCGCTGGCGCATTTCGATAAGGACGAGGTTCGAGGCGCCTACAACCGGGCGGATTACATCGAACGCCGGCGTCCGATGATGGCTTGGTGGAGTGAACATATCCAGAAGGCGGCCACCGGCAGCCTTTCGGCAACCGCGATCAATTACACCAGAGACTTCAACGTCGTACCGATACGCTGAGCATCCTAGAGCTGGTGGCACCGGCGAGAAACCGTGTAACCGTGTGGTGCAGTATGGGGACAGGCTTCACGACTATCGCAAAACCTCCCGCACGCCTGCGCTCCTAAGTCAAAGTCCCTGAGTGTGGGAAAGCTCTGCATTCCCACACTCAGGGACTCACGCTTGAATGATCTATCAGTCAACAACGACTTGCGATCTTCGCACGTGATCACCCACCGCTGAAATAGCTTATCGATCACCATCAAGGGAGCCGCCGAGACGAGCTTTCCAGCGCCAACTGGCGTATTTAACCTCCGATAGTTTTATTTGGATCATATAAGGCTCTCGTATGGGAGCGGGGAGCAGCTGTTAGCATCGTGAAACTTTTTTCATATTCATCTAGAAAATACCTCCCCGTTCCACCAACGCTTTTTTGGCTATTTTTTCTTTCAGCTTTTTTCTCCTCGAAAAAACAGAAGCTTAAGAAAATATCGGCGTTCGAAATTAGAGCTTCATCCAATTATATTGAATAGCTCCCTATCATTTTTTCGATGCCATTTATTCCAAAAAGGTCTTTTGTCGAGAAAACGGGGGCGTGCTTTATTGCTAACAGATGTAACGAGTTGTTTCGAATTTATTGCCGCTTTTCGGTACCGACAAGGGCTTTCTGTCGGCGAACAGGTGAGTTCCGTTCGTTGTGACGCAGTGGGTTAAGCCTGGGACATTGATGATTTTGCTTGTGTCTGTTTGGCGCAATGCAAACAAGGGATTTGTACAATTATCGAGGCTTGAACCCATGAATCATGTGATCAACTCCATACTGGAAAACACGTCAACTCGCCCCTCAATCGGCCATACCAACCCCGCTTTACTGCATGACGTTCTATGGCGAGCATTGGAGCACGCACTCAAGGCAAACATGGATGATGCTTCGCAAACCCCGCACACTCGCGCCTGCCTGAGGATCTACGCCGAAATCGATACGTTGTCGTATCTGGACAAGGCTGATTCGAAACTGGCGGCGGCTCTGGGCAAGGCGTTCTTCGAATCCCGCTCCAGCAAAGACGTCGAGGCTTTCTGGAAACTGTTGCTGATCAAGCAACTGCTGTTCGAATTGTCGGTTAGGAGTGTGGCCACCCAGATCGCTTCGCAAGCCAACCTGCCCCGTCAGTTGCTCACGCTCGACTCGCAGTTGATTGCAGCCCCATCGGGGGTAAATATCAGCCTGGGGCTGCTGTGCAAAGAGACCGACCAGCTCAAGCATTCCGTCGTACTGGTCTTGCAGAAACTGGCGCAGCACGTCGAAGACCGTGGCATGAAAAAGCCCCAGGCCACTGCGCAGCTCCTGCTGGAGTTGTACAACGCCGTGTGGTCGGGCAGTAATGGCACCGATATCGAGTCGCAGATTTTTTACGCCGACAGTGTGTATGACGCGTTACCCGACGTGCATCACGCCCTGGGCCTGGCGCCGCAGGAAAAATGGCTGACCTTGTTTACCTGGTTATACGGCGACAAAGATGGCCGCCCCTATGACACCAACCAGCACACCGAAACCCTGGTCGTGGCGCTGGAAACCGCGGTGCGCAATCGCTATATCGCTGATATAGACAGCCTGATCAAGGACGGCGGCGCACGGCATCGCCTGGAAGAGATTCGCGCACGCCTGGGCAAGGATCATCCCGAGCATTTCGAGCAGCCCGCCGAGCTGATCGAAGCACTGGGCAGCATCCGTTTTACCCAGCCGGCCGCCATTGACCGCTTGCTGCTGCGGGTGCATGCGTTTGGCTTTCACTACCTGGATATCGAGTTTCGTGAAAACGCTGAGATGTTCAGCAGCGTGGTCGATGAGATTCTTTCCAGCCAGTGGCTGGAAACCATCGGCCTGGGCCAGGGCCGGCACTATCATGAGCTGGATGAGCGTGCGCGCCAGGCCGCGCTTGAGGTCGCGCTGGAAGGCCACGAGTCCCAGGCTCCCGCTGCCCTGTGGCAAGGCTATCTGCAACGCACCGCGTCGATTTACACCAAGAAAGCCCAGCAATACGCCGGCCAGGATTACATCGCGCTGATGGAGCAGGACCCGAGCTACATCCGCATGCACGATGCGCGCAATGCGCTCGAGCGGTTTGAAATGATCGATCGGTATCGCGACCGCATGAAAATCCACGGGATCGCCGAATACACCTCGGCCCTCAGCGCGCTGGAGGTGTTGTTCCTGATGAAGGCGGCCCAGGTGCGGGACGGTATCGACATCGCCCTGCAACCCGAAGACCTGGCAGGTGCCGAGCGCACGCTGGCCACGGTGCATGAGGTGTACGAAAACCCGTTGTACCGCCAGCACCTGGCAACGCGAGGCAACCGCCAATACATCACGTTTGGCCCAAGCGACACCGGCAAACAAGGCGGCAAGGCCATGCACAAACTGAACATGGCGATTGCCAACCAGCACAAGCGGATCGCGGCCCGCTACGGTGTCGAGGTGGTTGTCCACGTAATCATGGGCGGGGAACACGCACGGTGTAACGGAGTGATCGCCGAGACCTTGCAGGAGTTCGGTGCGCTGGAGGGTCCGGAAACCCGCTTCATGCTGGCCGGGTGCGCGGAGATGCGCGCTCATCTGCTGACCCGCAACCAGTCCGTCAACTTCCTCAGCCAGTTGTACCGCATGCACGCCGAGCCCCAGCCGCAACCGTCCGAGGACGTCGTTACGGGCAGGATTCAACGCTGGGCTGAGGTGGTGCGCCGCTACCAGGCGACATTCTTCGAGCATCCAGCCCTGCCTTCCCTGCTGCGGGACTTGGCGCGATTCGATGTGGTCAGGGCCACCGCCAAGGGCACCAGGCCGCCTTCTCGCATCTTCAACATCAAGGTTTTCGAGTCCCGGCCAGATGCCATTCGTGCGATTCCCTGGACCCGTGCGCTGTTGGCCGGTGGGTTACACAGCGAACTGATCGGCGTCGGGCAGTTTTCGCGAGAGCCGGCAGCGCAATTGTCGACTGCGTTTAACGAGGATGAGAGTTTTCATACCTACGTCAAAGGTATGGCCTATGCCATCGCGCGAACCGACCTGAAATGCGCCTGGCTGACCTTGACCGGCAGCATCCCGGAGAAGACCAACATCCTGGCGCTGGCTGAAGCCTTGAAGACCGAAGCAGTCGGAACGGCCGAACAGCTGCTGGCCAGCCTGCACCTGGAAGTGATTGAAGGTAAGCGCTTCGTGTACAGAGCCATTACCGGCACCGAGTGGGTGGATCCATGGAAAATCAAGGAAAGCAGCTTGCTCAACCCGTGGCCTAGCCTCAAGGCAGAGGTCTACCGCAAGGAAAAGAACCTGAGAATCTATCGGTTGTTTCTTATCTACGCCAAAAGTAATCCCGAGTTCATCCAGTCTTCGTCGCTGAATGATTTCTACAGCGGGTTCCTCGCGGCCGCCAGTACCGATGCAGGTCTGGTCGATCCCACCAGCGCCCAACATTTCACTTGGTGATCAGTCCCGATACCCAGGGCAACCTGGGTATCGGCAGGCGCTACCCTCCAAGAGGATCAACTGTATGGCGTTTACTACCCTGATACTCGACGCCCCCGGGCCACCGTTGCTGTTTGAAGAAGTCGATCGCTTCCTTAACCTGGGCCTGGCCGTTACCCTCAATCTGCACTATTTCGCGGAAAAGGACCGCATCCGGCAGCATTACACCACGCGCATTCAGTATGCCGAGATTAACTGCCACGACGAGCCTGACTTTATTGCTGCCGTGAATCAGGCCGGGGGTTATAGCGTATTCAAGACACGCCTGAATATCCCCTTCGGCGCTAGCCTGATTCGCGCAGCCACCTCACCCGCGCTGTCTACACCTCTGCGCGCCATTGCCCAGGCAGGCACCGGGGTTAACCATATTGATCGACTAGAGTGCGAGCAGTGTGGCGTGGCGATACTCAACACGCCGGGTTCCAACGCGGCCGCTGTTGCCGAATACGTCGTGGCCCAGGCGCTGTTTCTGTCTCGCGATTTGGATTACTACAACGCCGAAACCCACAACGGCCATTGGGCAAAAGGCGCCTTGGCACCTACCTCCGAATACGCCGAACTCACGCTTGGGCTGGTGGGCACCGGCAGCATTGCCCGGCAGGTAGCACGCAAGGCTACGGTGTTGGGCATCAAGGTGATCGCCACCGGGTCGGAGCGTTTCACCGAACCGGTGGCGCGCAGCCTTGAGCTTGAACGACGAGCAAACCTGGCGCAGTTACTGGCCGAGGCGCACATCGTTTCGATCCACGTCCCGCTAACCACGCTGACCCGAGGCTTGTTCGGCACTGCCGAGTTCCGGCAGATGCGCCAAGGTTCAATCCTGATCAATACCGCACGCGGCGGGATCGTTGACGAACAGCAACTGGCAGCCTTCATGCGCCAGTTTCCCAAGCATATCAAGGCGGTCGCCATCGATACCTTTGCCCTGGAAAAGGACCGGTTCGACTCTCCACTGACCGGCATTCCCCGCGCGCAATTGACGCCGCATATTGCCGGCAATACCACCACGGCAATCAGGTCGGCATCGCGCCAGATCGTCGACAAGATCCATGCATTCAGTAACGCCGCCATCGTGCGTTAACCGACCGGACACAAGGAAGGCCATATCATGCAAACCTCTATTTTTACCCGTATCAACGCCCTGAGTTGCACCGACCTCAGCGACGCGATGGACCGCCTGAAAATCGTTTGCCAGTGCACCGACATCATGCCCCTGGATCGCACGTTCAATCTCACAGGCAAAGCCTGGACCCTGCGCTACGGTCCTATTGGCCTGGACGGCGGCTCGGTGGGGGATTACATCGACGACCTTGAGGCGGGCCAAGTGGTGGTGATCGACAACCAAGCGCGGCTCGACACCACAGTGTGGGGCGACTTGCTGACCTCTACCGCCGCCCGTAATCAGTTGGCCGGAACGGTGATTGACGGTATCTGCCGCGATGTCGACCGTGCGCTGGAGCTCAACTACCCGATCTTTTCCCGAGGTAACTGGATGCGCACCGGCAAGGATCGTGTGCGTGTCGAAGCGATCCAGGCGCCCGTGACGCTGGGGGGCGTGCGGGTACAGCCCGATGATTGGTTGCGCGGCGACGGTGATGGCCTCGTAGTGATTCCAGCCGGTTCACTGATCGAAGTGCTGGCGGTAGCCGAAGAAGTCCACCAGGCCGAAGAGCATATCCGTGCGGCTATCGAGGCGGGAGTGCCTTTGCGCCAGGCGCGGGCCGACTATGGTTACCACGCACTACAAACCCCACGTAGCTGACGATAGCGTTGACTGATGGCGAGTGTGTCTGATTGCTACCCGATATCTATCAGCTATACGCCGGCACTTTGCGAGACATCGGTTAATGGCGACAATCTTCTGCAAAGCAAACAGCTTCAAGCACATCACGGCCGCAGAACGTCTGTAACAGGAGTTGGAAAAGTCAGTATCGCTCCCCTCAGGCAACGCCGGTTTGCAAAGTTACGGATGGCGATGCGAATGAACTAGAGGAAAGCCGAGTAGTATCCTGTAGCGGACTGGATAGCGGTCGAAACTGCTTGGTTTGAGCTGAAAAAAGACTCCGCTACCAAGGCCTATGCCGAGGACATCTGGCGCTCCCTGCGCCCAAATGAACGCCTCGATCATCCAGGGTGTGACAAAGGTAGGCGAGAGAAATGGAGCTATCAGACATCGCTGCACACCGCTAAAACGCTCAGCGAATCTGCTTGCCCATGTTAAATCGAAGCAACATCAACGCCGCATCGCAGGCATCGCCGGCAAAGTGGCTTTTGCTGAAGGCCTGGGCATTCACCGTGGCCCCGTCGAGCAACATCATGATGTAGGTCGCGAGGGTCTTCGCTGTATCGGGGGTGTGGTGGCGGGCTATCTCGTGTTCTACCAGCGCATGCAGTTTGTGCTTGTAGTCGAGAGCGATCTCGCGGATGTCGGAGTGCTCCGGAAATTCGGCCACTGCGCGGCCGAACAGGCAGCCGGCGAAGCTGGTGGAGCAGAACCACTGCCCGCGCCAATCGAAGATCGAAATGATCTTTTCTTCCAGGCTGGGCTTTTCATCCATGCGCGCTTTCAATTGCTCGATCAGATGCGCCGAGCGTTGCGTCAACACGGTTTTGACCAAGTCTTCCTTACCGTTGAAGTTACGGTACATCGTCATTCTGGCGACGCCCGACGCTTCGATGATCCAGTCAACACCTACGGGGTGGAAACCGTGCTGGGAAAACAGGCTGGTAGCAGTGTCGACGACATGCTGCTTCTTCGATACGGACAACTCGGAACTCCAGGTTCAAGTAGTTGGGATGGGCGAAAACCGTAACATTACGATATAGATCAGTCTATCTCAGTCTCCATTCGGTGTTTCGCCCATATGTCGCAAAAACTCAGGTAAAGCTCACGGTATCCCCGCCGTCTACGGCCGTATCCCGCCTTTTTGCTGGCCTTCACGCACCAGGATTTCGCGGAACCCTTCGTAGGTCATGACCGGGATGTTGGTGCGGGTGATGCGGCCGTTACAGTGGCTGACGTGAAAGCCGTTTTCCTTCCAGAACAGCGATTTCTGGCACACCGAAATGATGTCCTCAAGCACGTGTTCCTGTGTCCTGAGGGGTTTGTCGAGCCTTTCCAAATAGTTCGCTTGCGCTTGGGCGCATTCAGCTTTGAAGGTCGGCACCCTGCGTTCCCAATGGCCGATCCAAGAGTCCATCTTGCCCATGCGTTCGTCCTCGATCACGTGAAAGTAAAGAGAGACTGGTATGTATCTGTTGTGAGTGTTTAGTCCACCGAAATTTATGTGTCAATATATTTCTAGTTATTGGATCCAATCATTTGGATTGTATGACGAGATTAATAAAGTGCCGTTTTTCTTGATCAAGCATCTGTTATTCAAAGGCTTTTAGGGATTTTTCTGGATCGTTCTTTCGGTGCTGAGGCGAAAATTAAATTTTATTTATTGAAGTTTTGTGTTGACGGAGAACCGATTTTTTGAAAATTATGTAGAACGATCAGTATCACAAGGAGGGCGATTCCATGGTTTCCAAGATCACATTGGGTACTCAAGGGCTGCGTGTCGGCCGCATCGGCCTTGGCTGCATGGGCATGAGCCAGTGGTATGGCGCGACGGATGACAACGAATCGGTGCGTACCCTGCACCGTGCGCTGGAGCTGGGCGTGGACTTCTTCGATTCGGCCGAGGCGTATGGGCCGTTTACCAACGAGCGGCTGTTGCAGCGCGCGTTTGCCGGTCGGCGTGAAGAGGTGGTGATCGCCACCAAGTTTGGTTTTCGCATCGTCGACGGCCAGATCGTTGGCGTCGACAGCTCGCAGAGCAATCTGCAAAAGGTCGTCGAGGCCTCCCTCAAACGGCTGGGCACGGACCACATCGATGTGCTGTATCAGCACCGGCTCGACCCCACCATTCCCATCGAAGAGGTGGTAGGCGCGATGGGGCGCCTGGTTGATCAGGGCAAGGTCAAATACCTGGGTTTGTGTGAGGTGGGGACAAGCACGATCGAACGCGCCCATAAAACCCACCCGATATCTGTAGTCCAGGGCGAGTACTCGTTGTGGGAGCGCAATGTCGAGCAAGAGATCTTGCCGCTGCTGCACAACCTGGGGATCGGCTACGTCGCGTTCTGCCCCTTGGGCCGAGGTTTTTTGACCGGCAAGGCCGTCAGCGCCACGCACTACGACGCCAATGACTTCCGCCAGCAGGACCCGCGCTTTCGCGAAGAGAACTTCGCGGCCAATACCTTTCTGACCGAGTCGATTCTGGCGCTGGCCGCCTCCTGGTCGATGACACCCGCGCAACTGGCGCTTGCCTGGCTGCTGACGCGCAGCCCGCACCTGGCGGTGATCCCCGGCACCAAACGAGTGGCCTACCTGGAAGAAAACGTCGCCGCCGACGACTGCGTACTCAGCGATGAGCAGCTTCAGGCGATCGAGGCCTTGCTGGGGCAGTGGGCGGTTGCCGGTGAGCGCTACGAGCAGCGAATGATGCAGTTCATCGACCGATAGGCACTGCCAGGGAGGCCAGCCATGCAACCGCACCGCTTGCTCGACGAAACGGAACAGCGCTTTCACCAGAACTTTTTGCAACATAACGGCAACACGCAGGTGACCTCGTTGCTGACGGTGCCTGGGTGTGTGGGCCCTGTGCAGGCCCGCAAAGCGTTCGCGCAATTGGTGGCGGAGTACCCGTTCCTGCACCAGAAGATTGTGCCAGTCGGTGACGGCCAGTACGGGTTTGTGCCGGTCGACAATCACGTGCAGTCGTCGACCAGCACGACGCCACCGTCGCGGCGTACCGACGTACTGCTCAAGCTTGAATTGAACCGCTTGCTGGGGGATCAAGAGGGCTGGCGCGCGTTAGTGGTTGCCGATGCCGAGATCAACCAGACCCACATTCTGCTGACGCGTAACCATGCGATCTCCGACGGCTACAGCACCGCCAGGCTGGTCAACAGCCTGGCCGGTTACCTCGGTGCGATGCCCGCGAGCCTCGATAGCCGGGTGTCGCAGGCGTTCCATATCCGCCTGAAGCATTGGCACGGGTCACCCCTTGAGACGGGTAAAGCCAGCTACGCCGATTTTGTCCGGCTGCAGGTCAGCCACCAGGCCACAGAACGCCTGGATCAACTGCGCGCGGGGTCTGGCTTCACCACCAATGCCATTTGGGGTGGGGTGCTGGCGCACAGCTATCTGAGCTTCGCGGATGTGCCGGCGTTCGACTTGTTTACCGCGTATTCACTGCGTGAGCCCGCCAGCCATGGCCATCCGTTGACCAAGGCCTGCCTGATCGATGTGCGCAGAACCGCCTTTGCACGGCAAAACCCAGGCGTGATCGGCTGTATTGAGCGCTATGCGCAGGCGGTCGCCGAGGGCCGCGCGCAACTGGGCGCCCCCCCAGCCAGTGCGGCCAACGACAGCCCGCGACCCGCACTGGCTTTTACCAATACCGGGCCGCTGGACCGCTTCTTGACTCACCCCGCGCCGGCTGTGCTCGGCTTCTCAACCCTGGTTAACCGCTCCGGCGGCAACTACGACTTCGTCCTGCACCTGGGCAGGTTCAATGGCAACTGGCATGCGGCGCTGGCGTTCAGTTCGCTGAAAGTCGAGCGCGGTACGGCACTGGCGTTCAAGGCGCAGATCGAGGCGACCCTGGAGTCGCTGCCGGCTGCGCTCCACACCTCCTGAGGAATTGATAATGGATACTTCCAGTAATAAGAAGTTGACCCTGTTCGCCACCTGCCTTGGCTTTGTGGTGGTGCTGCTCGATGTGAGCGTGGTCAACGTGGCCCTTGAAAGCTTCAAGGCCGAGTTCGCCACCGACGTGCTGCAACTGCAATGGATCGTCAACGCCTACACGCTGTTGTTTGCCTCGTTTTTGCTGACCGGTGGCGCGTTGGGTGACCGGTTTGGCCACAAGAAAATCTTCCTGTGGGGGTATGCGGTCTTTACCTTGGCCTCGCTCGGCTGCGGCCTGGCGGACACCTTGCCCGCGCTGATCGGCTTTCGCGCGCTGCAAGGCATCGGCGCGGCACTGTTGGTGCCCACTTCCCTGGCGCTGGTGCGAATTACCTTTGAGGTGCCCGCCGAACGCAGCAAGGCCATTGCCTTGTGGGCGGGCGTTGCCGGCATTGCGCTGGCCGCCGGCCCGGTGGTGGGCGGCTTGCTGATTGGTGTGTTCGGCTGGCGCAGCATCTTTTTCATCAACTTGCCCATTGGCCTGATCGGCATCGTGCTGTGCCTGATCAATGCGCCACGTATCCCGGCCAACCACAAAGGCGGTTTCGATTTGTGGGGGCAGTTGCTGGCGTTGTTTACCTTGGCCAACTTGACCTACGCGGTGATCGAGTTGGGCCGCCAGAACGGTGTCGACCTGCGCGTTGCGGTGCATGCCGTGTGCTTTGTCGGCGGCTTGCTCGGTTTTTTGTGGGTCGAGTCGCGCACGGCCCGGCCGATGGTGCCGCTTACGGTGTTCAACAACGCGGCGTTCAGCCTGGCCTCGATCCTGGGCGTGATCGTGAACTTCGTGTTCTACGGGCTGATTTTCGTGTTCAGCATCTTTTTACAGCAGGTCAATCACTACTCGGTGATCAATACCGGGCTGGCCTTTATTCCCATGACCGGGGTGCTGTTCTTCGGCAATCAGCTGGCTGCGCGCTGGCTGCCCAAGTTGGGTGAGCGGCGCTTGCTAGCACTGGGCCTGGCCATCGCGTTGCTCGGCGTGGTGGCACTGACACCCTTCGTGGGTGGCGCGCCTTACGCCAACATCGCCGTGCAAATGTTTGTGATCGGCTTCGGTATCTCACTCACGGTGCCCACCCTGACCGCCACCGCCGTCAACCACGTCAGCAGCGATAAATCCGGCGTGGCCTCGGCCATCGTCAATGCCTCGCGCCAAGTGGGTGGCCTGATCGGAGTGGCCATCTTCAGCCTGTTGATCAACGTGACCGATGCAGCCCAGTTCGGCCACGGGTTCGCCCAAGTTATCGCCCTGTCCTCGCTGCTGTTGGCCGCGGGCTGGGCGTTGACGCTCGTGTTGTTGCGCAAGCAACCCCTGGCCGCGCAATCGGCCGCCTGAAGCAGTGCTCAATAAACCCTGGAAGCAATGGAGATTGAACATGCAAGCAGTCATGAAGACCGAGGCAAATTCCGGCTACGCGCCGCGCCAACTGGATGCCCAGCAAATCCTGGATTTTCGGGCCAATGGGTGGATGAAACTGGAAAATGTGATCAACGCCGAGACGGTGCAGATGTTGCTCCAGGAGGCCAAGACCCGCATGGGCGAGGTGGCGCGCACGGTCGATCGCAACGACCCAGGCAAGCAGATCGAGAATGCCTACCGCTGGTATGCGCGCTGGGATGAAGTCTCCAGCACCTGCCCGCAGATCAAGGCGCTCAGCCATTCGCCTCAGCTGGCCAGCATTGCGTCGCAACTGGTGGGCGAGGACGTGCGGTTCTATTCCGACCACGTGTTCGCCAAGAACCCCGAGTCCGAGGCCGGTGGCGACACCCCTTGGCACCAGGACTTTCCTCACCACCCGCTGGATCGGCAGGGCGCGTTGAATATCTGGATCGCCTTGGTCGACCTGACGCCGGAAATGGGCACCATGCAGTTTCTCAGCCGCAGCCATCGGGCGGGCATGCTGGGGCGTTACTTCAACCGCCGCGACAACGTGACCTTGCTCGACGAGCACCCTTGGGTGCTGGACGAGTTCGAGATGTCGCCGCCCATTGCACTCAAGGCCGGCGATGCCACTGTGCACGACATGAACGTGATCCATGCGGCGCCTGCCAATAGCTCCAATGTGCCGCGCTGGGTGTATTCCACCCTGTGGCTGCCGGTGTCGGCGCGCTACACCGGCGCCTCGAACCACCGCACCGACCCGCTTGGGCTGACGCTCGACATGCCCATGGAGCACCCCAAGTTTCCCGTTATCCCGACCCGCTGACAGCCGTGTACTCCGGCCGGCAATTGCCGGTCGGCGTTCTATTACATGAGGGGAAACCGAACATGCCACATGTCTATCTTGAGTACACCGCAGGGGTGGCTGACGAGGTTGATTTCAAAAGTGCCTGCCAGCGTCTGCATCGAACACTGGTCGAAGTGTCGGGGTTGCGACTGGACCTGGTCAAAACCCGCCTGGTCAGCTACGACCACACGTTCGTTGGCGATTGTGAAGAGCGCCAGTATTTCATCCACCTCAACGTCTCCACGGTGACCGGCAAGGCCGGCGACGATGAGCAGCGACGCGCGATCAGCACGGCGCTGCTTGAGGTGATGGCCGATATCTTTGCGCCTGCGCTGCTGCGCCATAAGGTGGATCTTTCTGTGCAAGTCACCGAGGTTCCGGCCAGCGGCTATGTGCGCAAGCGATCGGCGACTTTGCTGCCGTGAGTGCAACGTAACTAACGAGTGTGGTCATCCAGAGGATCGTTCAGGTGCAGGCAGTTCGCTCAAAAGTGTTTTTATAACCTTATGTCGTAAGAGTATTGGTCTTTGTAGTTTCGGGTGCGCCGGGTTCCTACACTTCCGGCCTGTCAACCCGCGTACAGCTGCCACCCATTCCTGTTTGACAGCAGGGGGCGGTAGCTCCTTAAACAGTGTGGGAGCTTCATCATGAAAAAGATCACCCCCAATCCCCCCTCCGCAACCCTCTTCACCATCGCTCCGGATATCCCCCCCCCGAAACCCTGCTAATTCAAGCCAGCGAAACCCTCGCCTCACTCAACGCCATGACCACCGACCTGGCTTTCGAACTCGAGGGCGCCCACCGTCACAAGGTGCTGGCCACCCAGCAACTGGTCGTGCTGGGCGAGTTGTTGGTTGAGCGCGTGCTGGTCCTCACCCAAGACACACAAACATTCCAGTAACAAAAAGGCCGAGACGCGTTCAGCGACTCGGCCTTTTGCTGTCAGTCTGGAATCCGCCCCCACTTGCGATTACCCTGCTCTCCTCTATCAGACAACCGGAAGTCCGATACCCGTGTTCAAGCCACTCGCCGCGCTCGCCCTCGCCTGCGCCCCTCTGCTCGCAACCGCCGCCGACCTGGCCGGTGTCTGGACGGGCACCTTGGGCAAGTCCGCGATCACCGTCTGTTTCAACGGCGCCCACGGTGCCAATGGCAGCTACTACTACCAGCGTATTCTCACGCCCATTCAGCTTACCCAAGCCAACGCCAGTGAGCCGTGGGTGGAGGACGGGCAAACCGGGTTCTGGCAGTTGGATGATCCGCAAGGCGATACGCTGACCGGCACCTGGAGCAAAGCCCTGGGCGGTAAAAGCCTGGCGTTGGTGCTCAAACGTGCAGACGCCGATGGCTGCGCCAGCGACACCTACAACAACCCGCTTGAAGCCGTGCCGCCTGCGGTAAAGGTCGAGAGGAAGACCTTCGCCGAGCACGCCTATCAAGTGAAGACCCAAGGTGGGCAGGTCATCCTGAAACTCGAAGGCGACGGGGCGGCCATCGACGAAATAAACCGCGACCTCGCGCGCATGGCCATCAACCCGGAAGGCCAGGCTGATTTCTACAGAGAGCGGCGCAATTCACTGGACCAGAGTGGCGGCACTACAACCAGCGAGATCACGGTGGAGCCGTACTACTGGTCATCGCACTGGATCACCGTGCGTTTCTATCGCTGGTCGGCAGGCTACGGGCGCGGGGGCATCAGTTGGGGCCTGCACAGTTGGAACCTGCAAACCGGTGAAAAGGTTGACCCTTGGACGTGGCTCGGAGGCCATGAGCAATGGGACAGCCCCTACTCGGGCCAGGTCAAACTGCCCGCTGCGTTCAGCGCCTGGCTTTCCAAGCAAACCACCGTCGACGAAGGGTGCCCGGCAGTGACCAGCTACTCCACCTTCGATTTGAGCTTTAACACCCAGGGCCTGCAGCTCTCGACGCCCGCGCAGGGCGATGGCTGTGATAACGAGCTGAGCTTTACCTGGGAGCAATTGGAGCCGGTGCTGACGGCCCAAGGCAAAGCTGCCGTGCCCAGTTTGAAAACGCCATAACGGCAAAATCAGCCTTACAAAAATCCAACACTCGTTCACGAAATATTCAGAAACACCAACGGATACTAGCCCATTGCAATGACCGTTCCCCCCGGACGGTCCTCCTGCCTTGGTAGCCACATTCATGACGCGTCCCGCTCCCCTGCTGTTCCTGCTTGCTGGTCTGTTGTTCTTCTTTGCCCTGGGTAACCACGAGCTGCAAGGCTCCACCGAAGCCCGCGTGGCCGGGATCGCCATGGCCATGCACCTGGACAACAATTGGGTGGTGCCCCAGTTGTTTCGTGAGCCCTTCCTGGAAAAACCACCCCTGAGCCTGTGGATCGATGCCGGGGCGATTCGTCTGTTTGGCGGCACCACCTGGGCGGTGCGCCTGGCGTCGGCGTTTGCCGGGTTGTTCAGCGTGATGCTGCTGTATGGAATGCTGCGCAGGTTCGGGCGTCCGCAGACGCTGGCGTTCAGCGCCGCCTTGATTCTGGCGACCATGGCCAGCTACTGGAGCAATGTGCGCGGCGTCGGTGAGGATTCATTGCTCACCCTCGGCGTCACCACCGCGTTGCTGGCGTTCTACCAAGCCGTACGGCCCGACCGCCAAGGTTCCAGCACAGGCGCATGGGCACTGTTTACCGCGGGAATGGTGATCGCCACGCTCAGCAAGGGTGTGCTGGGCCTGGCGATGCCAGGCATTGTGATTTTTGTGTACCTGGCCAGCACGAGCCTGATGGACAAGCGCCTGCACCTTGGCGACTGGCTCAAGCCGGCACTGTTTACTGTATTGGCATTGGTGCCGCTGATCATCTGGCTGGGCTTCCTGTACCAGCGCGGCGGGATGCAGGCGGTGACCGAGGTGCTGCTGACCAACAGCGTCGGCCGGTTCAGCGGTTCCTTTGTCGAAGCCGGGCACTACGAGCCGTTCTACTACTACATCGCCAAGCTGCCCGAGGCGTTCCTGCCGTGGAACATCCTGGTGTACTTGGGCTTGTGGCACTTTCGTAAAAGCCTGGTGCGCAACCGCTACCACCTGTTCTTCAGCGTGTGGCTGGTGGCGCAGTTCACCTTGCTGACCCTGGCGTCGAGCAAACGCACCGTGTACCTGATGGCACTCACACCCGCCGCCGCCGTACTCGCCGCGGAGTACGCGCGGGTACTGCTGGACTGGCTGAAAACCCACCAACCCGCGTTGCACAAGCATCACAGAAGCGTGGTGGGCGGCGTGTTCACCCTGGCCGTGGGTTGCTACCTGATCGCGGCCTTCTGGTTTGCACCCAAGGCCGACGTGCGCCAGTCGTTCGTGCCGGCGATCAGCCAGGTCCAGGCGTTTAAAGACGAAGGCAGGGAAGTGGTGTTGTTCCAGCCCAACGAACGTATCGCCGGCGCCAGTGTGTTTTATCTGCGGGCCTACTTGCCGATCCTGCAGACCGAGGCCGAGCTGCACAACTACCTCGGCGCCAAGCCCGGCAACATTGCGTTGCTGGACCATACCAACGGCCTGGCCACCCCGGTAAAGGTGATCAAGCAGATCTCGATCAACCGCCAGCCTTACTACTTCGTGGAGCAGTAGGGCTGGCGCAGGGCATCAGTGCTTGGTGACCTTGTCCAGGTAACCCATGGCAAACGCCGAGACCACGAAGGTCATGTGGATGATCACGTACCACATCAGGTGCTGCGGATCGACGTTCTTGGCGTCCATGAAGATGCGCAGCAAATGGATGGAGGAAATCGCCACGATGGAGGCCGCCACTTTCATCTTCAGCGACGAAGAGTCCATGGTGCCCAGCCAGTTGAGCTTCTCTTTGTTGTCATCGATATCCAGCTGCGAGACGAAGTTCTCGTAGCCGGAGATCATCACCATCACCAGCAAGCCACCGACCAGGGCCATGTCGATCAACGACAGCAGCACCAGGATCAGCTCGGACTCAGCCATCGAGAACACGCTCGGCAGCAAGTGAATCACTTCCTGGAAGAATTTCAGCGCCAGCGCCAGCAACCCCAGGGACAGGCCGAAATAGATCGGCGCCAGCAGCCAGCGCGAGGCGTACATAGCATTTTCGATAAAGCGTTCCATTGGATCTCACACAGCTTGGCTAAAAATGGCGGCGAGTATACCAGCCACTACAAGACACCTGTAACCACGAGAAAACTGACCTGTGCGGCATCTGTAAGGGAATTTTTCTGCTAGTGTCGAGCCCAATAAATCGGCTCGATGACGTCGGACAGGAAAAACTCAGATGATGGATGTGCGATCCCCTTTGGCCAGTATCGGCCTGTGCGCGGCATTGCTGCTGGCTGGCGGCTGCTCCCCCAGCGACGAGCAGAAGCAAACCACCCTCGAAGAGAAAACCGCCAAGTTCGAACAATCCCTCGACAGCATCCAGGACCCCAAGCTGCGCGACGCCATCGCCGACCTGGGCGGTTCGCTGCTGTTACTGGAACGAGCGCGGGTCAAGCTCGCCACCAAGCCCATCGAAGCCGAGTACGGCGAAGACACCCTGGCCCTGCTCAAGCACTACCCCACGCCCCAGGCGCTGGTCGACACTTACATCAATGGCCTGTTCGTGCTGCGCAAGACGTCCCATTCCGACTACCTGACCGACTTGCAGCCGGTGTTCCCCTTCAACTTCAACATCCCCGACCAGTTCCCCTTCCCCCACGGCCTGGAATGGCAGTCGGTGACCTTGAGCAACAACAAGGTCATCCCCTTTCAACCGGAATGGTCGGAAACCGATCCTGGCATCCAGCTGAGCCCCAGCAGTTCCAACCTGACCAACCCCGACGACCTGACGGTGACCTATCCCTTCATCGACGGCATCGAGACAGAAAACAAGAGTCAGCCGCAGCCCGTGAGCCTCAAGGGCACGGTAGAAGTGGTAGCGCCCGGCAAGGTGTTGACGTTTGACCTGTCGAAAAAGGACGTGGGCCACACGCGTACCGAAGGCAATATCAGCCTCAAGCTGCTGCTCCTGGAGAAAAACTACGCCGAGATCGAGCTGACCAACAGCCAACCGCTGGCGCCCGAAGTGGGCGACGAATCGCCCAACCCGCTGCTGGTACAGGCGCGGGACAGCACCGGGCAATTCCTCACGCGTTCGGGCTCGATCAACGAAAGCAGTGCGCAAGTGGCGTTCTACGAGAAACAACTGGCCGAAATGCAAAAGCAGAAGGCCTGGTCGGACGCCTTCGAAAAACAGCTCACCGATGAACAGAAAGCCTTCGAACACAAGCAGGGCAGCCACTACGCCAAGGTGTACTTCAATGGCGTGATCGACAATCTGCAGGTCAACGTACTGGACTTCTCCACCGCTACCCGCACCCGCAAAGACCTCGACCTGCCAGTGCTGCGCTTCGACAAGAACAGCCTGCAACCCACCGTGCAGGCCTTGCCGATGCCGGTCACCGTGTATGACGACGGCGCCGCCAGTTGGCTCAAAGACGCAAGCCTGACCGAGGACCAGCTGAAAAACAGCGTCACCATCAGCCAGTCGGTCGAAGATGCCAGCGCCGCGCACATCGAATTCGACCACCCGTTCACGTTCAATGACGACCTGGTCGGCAATGAGCGCAACAGCAGTGAATCGCCGGTGACTTTCTTCACCGCCGACGAAAAAGGCGAACGTGGCGAGCCGATCGAATTGCCCACCGAAGCGTTCGAACTGAACCCGGCGCGCGGCACCCTCACCTACGACCTGAACCTGTTCCCGGAAAACCCGGCGTATGTGGTGGGCTCGATCCCGCTATTCCTGGCGACCATCGAGAAAGCCGAGATAGACGTGGCGAAGCTGCCCAAAGGGCTGACGCTCAAGGACAACGCGCTGGTGGTCGACCAGAAGGAATTCCCCGCCGACAGCTGGCGCTTCTACGCCAAGGACGCCAGCGGCAACTACCTCAAGGAAATCCTCGGCGTCAGCCACCGCGCCGAGGAATACGGCACGGCGACGTTTGATGTGCATTATTTCTACGGCCAGCCGACGACCCTGGAAAGCTACCAGCGCACCGACCTGAGCACCGTGCAATACGGTTTCGAGGTCAAGCTGGACAAACCCGAAAGCAAATAACCGGATGGCTACAGGGCCAACCGGTCATGCCCGCCGTTGAGCTGGCGCAGATGGGCCTGCATGTGCAGGCACCAGATCTGCGGGTCGCCCGCCAGCTCGTAACCGTGCAGGGTCAGGCTGTCCACGATGGATTCCAGAATGTTTTCCGCCACGAATGGCCCTGGAAACGGGCCTTGGGACTTGATGGTGGACGGCTGCTCACCGGTCATTCCGGCGGCAAACAACAAGGTCCACATCCCGTTATCCCCCGCGAGAGGGCGAATGGAGCATTCGATACGGGTGACCAGGCCGAAGCACTGGCGAGTAAGGCAGAGGTTGCGCGGCATGGCGGCGACCCTCGGTAGATCGGTGTTCAACCTGCGCCTGGGGCGAGGCTGTTTCTATCCAGCGACTCCTGTGGATATCCCTTGAGCACAGAATAGAAGAAAACCAAAACAAACCAAGGTTGTAGGGACCAACGGGCATTGGCCCCCAACCCAAGTCAATTTAATGACGAACTTGCCAACTATTTCTAAACACACCACAGGCCCAATGTGGGAGCGGGGTTGCTCGCGAATGCAGCCTGTCAGTCAGCATAGTTTTCTCTGACACACCGCTTTCGCGAGCAAGCCCGCTCCCACACTTCACCGCGTCACGACAAAAAATCAGGTGGGCTTGGCTTCGGCCAGGGCCTGTTGTGCCAGCTCCTTTTCGGCCTCCTTCAAGTCTTCCTCGCTGATCATCTCGGCAATAGCACGCAACCGCTCCACCACGCGCGCGTTCACCGAGCCTTCCGGGAATTGCCCCTCGGCATCCGGCTCACCCGCCGGCTCGCCCACCAGCAGGCTCAATGCTTCATCCGCCTGACGCACGGCATAGATATGAAACTGCCCGGCACGCACGGCCTGCAACACCTTCTCATCAAGCATCAGCGTGGCCACGTTGGCCTGGGGAATGATCGCCCCCTGCTCACCCGTCAGCCCGCGCGCTTCACACAGGCGGAAAAAGCCTTCGATCTTCTCGTTGACCCCGCCCACGGCCTGCACTTCACCAAACTGGTTGATCGAACCGGTGATGGCAAAACACTGCTTTAGCGGCGTTTTCGACAGGGCCGAGATCAAGGTGCACGCCTCGCCCAGGGACGCACTGTCGCCATCCACGTAGCCGTAGGACTGCTCCAGCGCGATGCTCGCGGAAATCGCCAACGGGAATTCCTGGGCATAGCGGCTGCCCAGGTAACCTGTGAGGATCATCACGCCCTTGGAGTGGATCGGCTGGCCGAGGTTAACCTCGCGCTCGATGTCGACAATACCGCTGCCGCCTGGGTACACCGTGGCGGAAATCCGCGCCGGCACGCCGAAGGCCGAATCACCGACCTCCAGCACCGTCAGCCCGTTGCACTTGCCGACGGCGGCACCCGCGGTGTCGATCAGGATGACCCCGGCGAGCATGTCGTCGAGAATCCGCGCCGACACCCGCCCAGTGCGCGTGGCCTTGGCCTTGAGTGCGCGTTCGATATGGCCGGCGTCGGTCATCTCGTCACCCGCCAGGTGGCGAATGAAATCCGCCTCGCTGACCAGTTGGAACAAGTCACCAATACGCGCCGACAAACGCCCCTGGTGCTCGGCCAGGCGTGCGCTGTAGGTCGCCAGCCGCGCCACCGCGTCCGACGTCAGCGGCGCCATGCCTTCCTCCGACGTACGGGTTTTGAGCAACTGGGCAAACTGCTCCAGGCTTTCGTCGACCATCGGGATGTCTTCGTCGAAGTCCACCAGCACCCGGAACATCTCCTGGAAGTCCGGGTCGGCGTCCTGCAACGCGTAGTACAGCTGGCGCGACCCGATGATGATCACCTTGACCTGCAACGGGATCATCTGCGGGTTGAGAGTCACGGTGGCCAGGCGGCCCAGCTCGCCCAGCGGCGATTCCATTTTCAGCTTGCGCGACTGCAGGGAACGCTTGAGGGCGTCCCAGACAAACGGCTCGCCGAGCATTTTTTCGGCTTCCAGGATCAGGAAACCGCCATTGGCACGGTGCAAGGCGCCAGGGCGCAGCTGCCGATAGGTGGTGTAGAGCGCGCCCTGGTCGGTGCTGTATTCGATACGGCCGAACAGGTTGTCGTAGGTCGGGTGCGGTTCAAACACCACCGGGGCGCCACCGTTGACCGGATGGCCGACCACCAGGCTGGGGCAGTACTGCTCTTCGAGCAGCTTGCGCGCCTGGGCGTCAGTCTTGGCGTCGTCGACCAGTTGCTCGACCACGGTTTTGAGCAGGTACACCTGCATGGCTTGCAGGTAACCGCAGACGGCGGCGTTTTCCGCGTACTTTTCCGACAGCGGCGCCAGCAACGGTTGCAGGGCCAGGGTGATGGTTTCTTCGTTGAACTGGCGCAGTTGGTTGTTGGACTCGCGTTTCCACTGCGGCAGGCTCGCCAGTTCTTCGTTGAGGCGTTCTTCGAGCTCGGAAATATCCGAGTGGAAGCGCTCGCGGTCGGCTTCCGGCAACTGCGAGAACTCGGCCTCGTCCAGCGCCTTGCCGTCGAGCATCGGCGTGAATGCGATGTTGGAGCTGTCGCGGTACAGCGCCACGTCTTTATCCAGGGCCAGGCGTTCGATCACGTCCAGGGCCTTGTCGTAGCGCTGGTTGAACGCCCGGTCGATGGCGCTTTTGCGCTGTTGATACGTCGGGTGCTCGAACACCGCCGGGAAGGTGGCCACCAGGTTGTCGACCAAACCGTTGATATCGGCAATGAACGCCGCTGCCGCGCCGCCCGGCAATTCCAGGGCACGAGGCTCGCGAGGCTCATCGAAATTATTCACATAGACCCAGTCCGCCGGGGTCTGCAGGCGCTTGCCTTCGGCCTTCAGGTAACGTTTGACGAACGAAAAGCGGCCGGTACCCGGCTCGCCCATGACAAATACGTTGTAACCGGGGCGTGGCATGGCCACACCGAACTGCAAGGCTTCAACCGCACGTTCCTGGCCAAGCACGCCGCGAAAGGGCTCCAAATCATTGGTGGTCGAGAAGCTGAACTGTTCAGCGGAGAAAGGGCGAGTCAGCGCTTCGGGCGCTAGACGCAAGCTGGCAGCAACAGGATCAGGCATCGGGCTTCCTTACATCAGGCGGGGCAGATGACGGCATTCTGGCTCCCGGTTACGCACCCTGGCAAGGCGCGCTTGTGGGAAAGCATAGACAGGGGATGCGTCCTACAAAAAAAACGCAACAACTCTGATTGTTTTATAAAAACACACGGAACCCTTGGAACGTGCCTAAACTCCAAACTGCGCGGGTTGGACTAATAACCGATCCCTAGGGCGCTATGAAGTGCCTGAACCCTTGTCCATTGGTTTGCACACAAAGAGAACAAAGCTATGAAACGGATCCTTCTCGGTACTCTCTTCACCGTCGTCTCCCTCAATGCAATGGCAGAAGCACCAGGTGGCCCGAACTGCGGTTGGGGCAACATGTTGTTTGAAGGCCAGCGCGGTACTCCAGCTCACTTCCTGGCCTCCACCACCAACGGTACTTCGGGTAACGCCACCTTCGGCATGACCTCGGGCACCAACGGTTGCAGCACCAACAGCGCCCTGACCTACGGCGGCAAGTCCTGGATTGCCATGAATGGCATGATGAACGAGCTGTCCGAAGACATGGCCAAGGGTAACGGCGAAGCGCTGACTACCTACGCTGTGGTACTGGGCGTTGCACCAGAAGATCGCGAGCACTTCGCTGCCGTGACCCACGAGCACTTCCAGCAAATCTTCAGCAAGGCTGACGTGACCGCTGATGACGTGCACAACAACACCATTGCTGTACTGAAAAGTGATGCCCGTCTGGCGAAATACGCTACCCAGGCTTAAGCTCGACCAGCCCGCGCCTACCAAGGCGCGGGTTTTATTTTTGGACCCGCCGCCTCCTTGGGTCTTTATTATTTCCGACTTAAGTTGCCCCTATGCTCAAACGCTTTGCCTGGATGGCACTCTTTGCCTGCGCTCCGCTGTACGCGGCCCCGCATCTTGATGATCAACGTTTGCAGCAATTGGCCAACGATCCGTTCTGGCTGTCCCTCGGCCATTACGAAGCCGGCAAGATCAGTGGCTGGCGCAGCTATGTCAGCGACAAGAAATTCTTCCTCGCAGCCGACGGTGCCCACCACCCGGATGCCGAGCTCAAGGCTACCGTTGACGCGCTCTACGCGCCGCCCAGCCTGGGTGAAAAACACGCCCAATGCGTCTACCCCGCACGTACCCGCTGGCTCAAGGATCAGTTGCACCTCACTGACCTGCCCGCCGTGGACTGCACAGAATTCAAGCAATGGTTCAAGGACGTCGCCCCCCACAGCGCGGTGATGATCTTCCCGGCGGCTTACCTCAACAGCCCGTCGTCGATGTTCGGCCACACCCTGCTGCGCATCGACCAGGCCGATGTGCAAAGCAACAACACCGCCCTGCTAAGCTATGCGATCAACTTTGGCGCCTACATCGAAGGCTCCGACAACAGCATCCTCTACGCTTGGAAAGGCCTGATGGGCGGCTATCCCGGCCTGTTCGCCCTGGTGCCTTACCAAGAGAAGCTGTCGGAATACCGCAGCCTCGAAAACCGTGACCTGTGGGAATACCGCCTCAACCTCACGCAGGTCGAGACCGAGCGCATGGTCGAGCACGTGTGGGAACTCAAGCAGATCCAGTTCGACTACTTTTTCTTTGACGAAAACTGCTCCTACCGCTTGCTGGAACTGCTGCAAGTGGCACGTCCCGGCCTGCGCCTGACCGAACAGTTCCCGCTCACGGCCATCCCGACCGACACGGTCAAGGCCGTGAAAGATGCCGGCCTGGTGGAGAAAATCGACTACCGGCCCTCCCGTGAACGCGAACTGCTGGAGCGCGCCAAGCCGCTGGACAGCGACGAGCAGCAATGGGTACTGAAGGTCAGCGACGACCAGAAGCAATTGCAAGAGCCGGCCTTCAAGGCCCTGCCCCGCGACCGCCAGGCCCTGATCATCGACGCCGCCTACCGTCTCGGCCGCTACCGCGCCAACGGCCTGGAACGCGACACCGAACGCTCCCAGCGCAGCTTCGAACTATTGCGCGCGATCAACCAGAACCCGGCGCCCGACCTCAAGATCACGCCCCCTGGTCTCCCGGAAAACGGCCATGAATCGCGCACCTGGCAGGCGGGCATCGGCACCCGTGGCGACAAGGCCTTCGGCGAATACGGCCTGCGCATGGCCTATCACGACCTCAACGACAACGCCGAAGGTTTCCCCCTTGGCGCACAGATCGAGATCCTGCAGATGAAACTGCGCCAGTACGAAGGCAACCACTGGCAACTGCAGCAACTGGACCTGGCCACCATCCGCTCCCTGACCCCGCGCAACGCCCTGCTGCAGCCGTGGTCATGGCAAGTCACCGGCGGCCTGGAGCGGGTACCGGGCAAGCACGACGACGAAACCCTGGTCGCCCACGTCAACGGCGGCGCCGGCGGCACCTGGCAACTGCGCGACGACATGCTCGGCTTCGCCCTCGGCACCGTGCGCGTGGAACACAACAACGACTTCAACGAAGCCATCTCCCCAGCGGCCGGGTTCAACACCGGCGTGCTGTGGAAAAACCCACTGGGCAACCTGAGCCTGGAAGCCAAGGGCGACTTCTTCACCAACGGCGAAGTACGCCGCAGCATCAGCCTCAACCAGCAGTGGGAACTGTCCCGCAACCTGGGCCTGCGCCTGAGCGCACAGCGCGAGTACAGCCATTTGTCGACACCGGTCAATGAAGTGATGCTGGAAGTGAAGTGGTATCACTACTGACCGAAACCTGGCGACGATCAACAGGTGGGAGCGGGCTTGCTCGCGAATGCGCAGTGCCAGTCACTGGAAACTTGGGCTGATACACCGCATTCGCGAGCAAGCCCGCTCCCACACTGATCGCCCTGTATTCAAATACATCGCATGGCCTATCCAACCAGGAGCTCAACCAACATGGTCGTTAACTGCACCACCCTTGGAGAAGTCCGAAACAATATCGACCGCGTCGACGAGCAAATCGTCACCCTCCTGGCAGAGCGCGGCCGCTACGTGTCACAGGCGGCGCGTTTCAAGAAAGATGCTGAAAGTGTCAAGGCTGCGCAACGAGTTGAGCAGGTGATTGACAAGGTGCGGGAGTTGTCCAACGCAGCGGGCGCCAACCCGGAGGTCACGGAGCAGGTGTATCGCGCGATGATTGCGGCGTTTATCCAGCAGGAATTGGCGGAGCATTCTGCACTGCTAGGCACTGCTTAACCTGCAGAAGCCGGCTCCTGCAAATTTTGGATTTGCCCACGCCTTTCTCACCTCCCTTTCACACCGCCCCGACAAATCCCCTTCTAGACTCTCCCTATCAGCCGTGAAACGGCCAGGGAGTACGCCATGTGGCGGTCTGCGGTATTGCTGTGTGCAGTGATGTGGTTGGCCGGCTGCCAATCGACCCATGAGGAGTTGCTGGCCAAAGGTTACCCACCGGCGTTTGCCGATGGTTTTGATGATGGCTGCAGCAGTGGTCGCCAGGCGGCGGGGGTGATTACCGGGGAATTTCGCAAGAACGTGCCGCGGTATCTGAAGGACCGCCAATACGCCGAAGGGTGGGAGGATGGTTTTCGCCAATGCAAGGCCATGCACGAGAACGAGGAGTTGCGCGATTACAAGGAGCGCCACTGGGACGACCGTGATCGCGAATGGCAACAGGAGAAAGACCGCGACGCAGCCCGGGCCTATCGCTCGCAATAGGTCGCTTTCAGACATCCATCGAAACTAAAGCGCGGCGACCATGGCCCAAACTCCATAGAGGGAGAACGTCATGAGCCGAGCTTTTGTAAACGAAGACAACGCTGCTGCCCAGGCCGACCAGCCGGTGGAGCGCCAGGTCAGCGAGCAACCTAACCGCCTCACCGCGCAAGGGCTGGCGCAGTTGCAGGCCAAGGTTGCACAGTTGCAGCAGGAATACAGCGCCGAATCCGCCAGGGGTGAGCACGCTGATAAACAGCGCCAGGCGGACCTTGAACGGGATTTGCGCTACTTCAATCAACGGGTGCAGAGCGCCCAGGTCGTGGCGCCCGTCACCTCCACCGACAAGGTGCAGATCGGCAGTTGGGTGACGTTCGCCAATGAGCAGGACGAACAGCAGCGCATTCAATTGGTCGGCGAAGACCAGGCCGATGCCGGCGCAGGCTTGATCAACTGGGGCTCGCCTTTGGGCCGCGCCTTGCTGGGCGCCCAGGTCGGCGACGAGGTACTGTGGCAACGCCCCGTCGGCAATCAGTTGATCGAAGTGCTGCGTATCGAGGCCGAGGCTTAGACGATGCCTTGAGCCAGCATCGCGTCGGCGACTTTCACGAAGCCCGCGATGTTGGCGCCTTTTACGTAGTTGATCCGGCCGTTTTCTTCGCCGTAATGCACGCAGGCATGGTGGATCGACTGCATGATGTTATGCAGCTTGCTGTCCACCTCGCCCGCCGTCCACAGCAGGCGCATGGCGTTCTGCGACATTTCCAGGCCACTCACCGCGACGCCGCCGGCATTGGAGGCCTTGCCCGGCGCGAACAGAATCCCCGCCTCGATAAAGATATCCACAGCCTCCAAGGTGGTCGGCATGTTGGCGCCTTCGGCCACGCAGATGCAGCCGTTGCGCAACAAGGTGCGGGCGGCTTCGGCGTCAAGTTCGTTCTGAGTGGCGCAGGGCAGCGCGATGTCGCAGGCCAGTTCCCAGGGGGTCTTGCCTTTACGGAACTCCAGGCCGAAACGCTCGGCCAGTTCGCTGATGCGCCCACGCTGCACGTTTTTCAGCTCCAGCAGGGCCGACCATTGCGCTTCGGTCAAACCGCTTTCGGCGTAGAGAGTGCCTTCGGAGTCGGACAGGGAAATCACTTTGCCGCCCAGGTCCATGACCTTGCGCGCCGCGTATTGCGCCACGTTGCCGGAGCCGGACACCGCCACACGCTTGCCTTCGACCCGCTGACCATTGCGCTTGAGCATCTCTTCGGCGAAGTACACGCAACCAAAACCCGTCGCTTCCGGGCGGATCAGGCTGCCGCCATACGTCATGCCCTTGCCGGTCAACACCGAGGTGAACTGGTTGCTCAGGCGCTTGTACTGGCCGAACAGGAAGCCGATTTCGCGGGCGCCCACGCCGATATCACCGGCCGGTACGTCCACGTCTGCGCCGATATGCCGGTACAACTCGCTCATAAAGGCCTGGCAGAAGCGCATGACTTCCGCATCGCTCTTGCCCTTGGGATCGAAATCCGAGCCGCCTTTGCCGCCGCCCATGGGCAACGAGGTCAGGGAGTTCTTGAAGGTCTGTTCGAAGGCGAGGAATTTCAGTACGCCCAGGTTCACCGACGGGTGGAAACGCAGGCCGCCTTTGTAAGGGCCGATGGCGCTGTTCATCTGGATACGGAAGCCGCGATTGACCTGGACCTTGCCGTGATCATCCACCCACGACACCCGGAAGGTAATCGCGCGTTCCGGCTCGCAGATGCGCTCCAGGATGCCCGAGTTCAGGTAGTGGGGATTGGCTTCAAGGAACGGCCACAGACTACGTAGGACTTCTTCTACGGCCTGGTGGAATTCTGGCTGGTCGGGGTCGCGTTTCTTGAGGCGGGCAAGGAAGGATTCGACGGATTCGATCATGAAAAGTCTCGGCAAATTGATTGTTTTTTAATGAGATTGAGCCGGACCTTAGCAATTCACGCCGCACCTGAAAAGCGCAAAATGTCGCCTTTATGAATTTAAATGGTGCACTAGATATAAATAAATACAGTATTTCGCCCCCAAATGGGGATTTCAGCTCAAGCCGTGCACCAATAAGTCATCAGCCATCACAGACACATTGATCGAGTCCATCTGCATCAGCGCGGTCAAATGTGGGAGCTGGCTTGCCTGCGATGGGTCCACCTCGATCTCCCTGAAAAACACATAAAAAAACGGAGCCCGAAGGCTCCGTTTTTTCAAACCAACCCGAATCAGGCCAGTTTTTTGTGCCGTACACGGTGCGGCTGGGCAGCAGCGTCGCCCAGGCGCTTCTTACGGTCCGCTTCGTACTCGGTGTAGTTACCCTCGAAGAACACCGCTTGCGAGTCGTCTTCGTACGCCAGGATGTGCGTCGCGACGCGGTCAAGGAACCACCGATCGTGAGAGATCACAATCGCAGCGCCCGGGAAGTCCAGCAGGGCTTCTTCCAGGGAACGCAGGGTTTCAACGTCGAGGTCGTTGGACGGTTCGTCGAGCAGCAACACGTTACCGCCCTCTTTCAGGGTCAGGGCCAGGTGCAAGCGACCGCGCTCACCACCGGACAGGTCCTTGACGAACTTCTGCTGATCGCCGCCCTTGAAGTTGAAACGACCGACATAAGTACGCGACGGGATTTCATAGTTGCCGATGCGAATCTGGTCGGAGCCGTCGGAAATCTGCTGGAACACGGTCTTGCTGCCGTCGAGGTCGTCGCGGCTCTGGTCCACACAGGCCAGTTGCACGGTTTCGCCGATCTCGATGCTGCCGGAGTCCGGGGTTTCCTTGCCCATCAGCATGCGGAACAGCGTGGATTTACCCGCACCGTTACCACCGATAACGCCGACGATCGCGCCTTTTGGCATGGAGAAAGACAGGTTGTCGATCAGCACGCGGTCGCCATAGCCTTTGGACACGTTCTTGAACTCGATGACCTTGTCACCCAGGCGCGGACCGGCCGGGATGTAGATCTCGTTGGTTTCGCTGCGCTTCTGGAATTCCTGCGATTGCATTTCTTCGAAGCGCTGCAGACGTGCCTTGGATTTGGACTGGCGGGCCTTGGCGCCTTTGCGCACCCACTCCAGTTCTTCCTTCATAGCTTTTTCATGGGCCGATTGCTGCTTGGATTCGGCAGCCAGACGGTCGGACTTGGCTTCCAGCCAACCGGAGTAGTTGCCCTCGTAAGGGATACCGGCGCCACGGTCGAGCTCGAGGATCCAGCCGGCAACGTTGTCCAGGAAGTAACGGTCGTGCGTGATTGCAACCACGGTGCCCGGGAAATCGTGGAGGAAATGCTCCAGCCAGGCGACGGAATCGGCGTCCAAGTGGTTGGTCGGTTCGTCGAGCAGCAGCATGTCGGGGGCCGACAGCAGAAGGCGGCACAGGGCCACACGACGCTTTTCACCACCGGACAAGTGTTCGACCTTGGCGTCCCACGCCGGCAAGCGCAGCGCGTCGGCAGCGACTTCCAGCTGGCGCTCCAGGTTGTGACCGTCGCCGGCCTGCAGGATGGCTTCGAGCTTGGCTTGTTCGGCGGCGAGCTTGTCGAAGTCGGCATCCGGTTCGGCGTAGGCGGCGTAGACCTCGTCCAGGCGCGCCTGGGCGTCCTTGATCACGCTGACGGCCTCTTCGACCACTTCACGCACGGTTTTGGCCGGGTCCAGCTGAGGCTCTTGCGGCAGGTAGCCGATGTTCAGCTCGGGCATCGGGCGGGCTTCGCCTTCGAACTCGGTGTCGACGCCGGCCATGATTTTCAGCAACGTGGACTTACCCGAACCGTTGAGGCCGAGCACGCCGATCTTGGCGCCTGGGAAAAAGGACAGCGAAATATTTTTCAGGATTTCCCGCTTCGGAGGGACAACCTTACCCAGCCGATGCATGGTGAAGACGTATTGAGCCAAAATGTGGACCTCATGAAAAAGTGAGAACAGGCCTACGTAGCGTCATGGCGCTGTACATAGCATTGCGAATCCTCAAGGTTAACCTAAGTGACCGAGCGTATCGAAATCTATCTGTTAGATTAGCTGGCCATCCCCCTCAGCGGCTCCAGGAAACACCCTTCATGCTCAGCGTCATGTCTGCACTCGGGTTGCTGCTATTAATGCCGGGCCCCACCAATACGCTGTTGTTGCGCTCGGGATTACTCGCCGGCTTCAAGCGCGCCTGGCCACTGAGCCTTTTGGAGTGCCTGGCCTACCTGCTGCAAATATCCTTTTGGGGCTACCTGCTCGGCCATCTGGGTGACAGCGCGCCCTGGGGCCTGAAGCTGGTGCAGTTCGCGTCGGTCTGTTATTTGATCAGGACGGCCTACCTGCTGTGGTGCAATCCCGACGAAACACTCAAATCAGCGCCTGAAGCCCGCGTCTCCAGGCTGCATTTCTTTTTGCTGACGCTGATCAATCCCAAGGGTTTGCTGATCGTTTCGTTTATCGTGCCGCTGCAGACGTTTGCCGACGTGGCCCTGTATATGCAGTTCGTCGCGCAATTCACCCTTGTGGTGGTGCCGGTTGGGTGCGTCTGGGTGTTGTTTGGCGCGCGCATCAAACGGCGCGGTTACGCCTGGTTGACGCCGCACACGATCAACCGCACGGCCTCTGTGGTTATCGGCCTCTTCACGCTGGCAATCCTGACTCGGCTGGCGGACAGCCTGATCCACACCGGCGGCGTGCTTTAGTCCCGCCAGGCGGGGCTGGCACTTTGCCACAAGTCAAGGCATGCTAGCCGCCCTCCGGGCGTCCGGCTTATAGTGCACGTCGCGCGCCAGTCCAGCCAAACCGCAGGATCACAGCTTGTCCAAAGTCACGCCGCCAACTCCTCTGCGCGCCGCTCATATTGCGCCGGGAGCGCCCCTGCACGGCACCCTCAAAGGCGCGTTGGCGACGCTTGTCCTCATGCTGCTCGCGTTATTGTTCTGGCAGTTGCTGGACCAATTGCAGCAAAACCAGAAGAACCAGCAGCAATACACCATCGACTACAGCGCCGACCTGGCTGAACAGATCAGCCTGAACATGGCCCTGAGCGCAAAGATCGCCCTGAACCTGCTGCCGATGGTCGAGCCACCGCGCGACAGCGAACAACAACAGGCGTTGATGCGCACCTTGCAACGCTCGCTGCCGGAACTGCGCAGCGTCGCCCTGCTCGCCCCCAGCGGCGCAATGATCAGTGACAGCGCCACCGACAGCCAGGACAGCGCCTGGCTGGAAGAATTGGTACAGCGCAGCCATGCCCAGTCCTATTACCTGAGCAACAGCAACGACGGCACCATCATCTATCTGTTGCTGCACCAGCCCAGCGGCGGTTCACGCCTGTACTGGGCGTTGCGCCTGGCGCCCAACTACCTGGCCAACCTCACCCGCCAGGACGGCGAGGGCCAGCGCCCGATGTGGGTCATCGAGAATCGCGTCAACCATCGCGTCATCAACCGTGACAGCGGCATGCCAGCCCAATGGGCCGGCGCCCTCACCCCGGACGAACTGAATAAAAGCGTACTGGTCACGCCCCTGAGCAAAAGCGACTGGCAACTGCGCGGGCTGTTCGACCGCACGGCCGTGCTGGAGCAATTGCTCCCGGCCTTCATCGGCAAATGCCTGCTGGGCCTGGCGTTCTCACTGGTCCCGGTGATCGTGCTGCTTAACATGCGCCGTCGCCAGCGCCAGGTGCACGAAGGCCGCCGGCGCTACCAGGACATTTTCGAAGGCACCGGCGTGGCCCTGTGCGTGCTTGACCTGTCGGGCCTGAACGCCTTCTTCGACAAGACGCTGCTCGAAACCCGCGAGCAGTTGCACGCTTGGCTGCAGGACAACCCCGACCAGCGCCAGCAACTGCTCAAGGAACTGCGCATCACCGAGGTCAACCAGGTGGCGGTGCGACTGCTCAACGTGGGCTCCTGTGAGGAGGCCTGGGAACGCCTGATCGATGACTGCCCGCGCAATGCCACGTCCATCGGTTACCAGATTCTCGAAGCCGTGCTGACCCAACAGCACCAGTTGGAGCTGGAAATCCAGCTCAAGGACGTGGCCGGCAACGAACAATACCTGTGGCTGGTGATGCGCCTGCCGGAGCAGCAGGACGACTTCAAGGCCGTGATCCTCAGCATCAGCGATATCACCAGCCGCAAGCTGATCGAGCTGTCGCTGGTGGAGCGTGAGAGCTTTTGGTCGGACGTGGTGCGCACTGTGCCCGACCACCTGTACGTGCAGGACGTGATCAGCCAACGGATGATTTTCAGCAACCACCATTTGGGGCACACCCTCGGCTACAACAAGGCCGAACTGCAGCAAATGGGCGAGTACTTCTGGGAAATCCTGCTGCACCCCGAGGACGCCGAGCATTACCACGACTTGCGCCTGGCGCAACGCCAGGTCGGCTATACCACCCAGTTGCAATGCCAGCTGCGTTTCCGTCACCACAACAACCAATGGCGGCGCTTTGACATCCGCGAACAGGCCCTGGCCCGCGACAAGTCCGCGCAGATCACCCGCATCATCGGCGTGGCCAAGGACATCACCGACCAGATCGAAGCCAGCGAATCCCTGCGTGACAGCGAACAACGCTACCGCATGCTCGCCGAAAGCATCAGCGACGTCATCTGCTCCACTGACAGCCAGTTGGCCCTCAACTACATCAGCCCCTCGGTCAACGCCGTGCTGGGCTATGACGTGGACTGGGTGTTCAAGAACGGCTGGCAGTCGATCATCGCCAACCCGCAGCAACTGACCGGCATTTATAGCCTGGTGGAACAGGTCAGCCGTGCATTGGGCAATGTCGAGGCACTGAACACGCTGCGCGACGAAGTTCAGACCCAGTTGTTCCTGTTCGACTGCCTGCGCGCCGATGGTCGCAAAGTGCCGATCGAGCTACGCCTGGTACTGGTGTGGGACGAACATGGCGCCTTCGAGGGCATCCTCGGCGTAGGCCGTGATATCAGCCAGCAACGCCGCGCCGAAAAAGACCTGCGCATGGCGGCGACGGTGTTCGAGCACTCCACCTCGGCGATCCTGATCACCGACCCTGCGGGTTATATCGTGCAGGCCAACGAGGCCTTCAGCCGGGTGAGTGGCTATGCGGTCAGCGATGTGCTCGACCAATTGCCGAACATGCTCACCGTCGACGAACAACAGGAAGCCCACCTGCGCTACGTGCTCAAGCAGTTGCACCAGCACAGCACCTGGGAAGGCGAAGTGTGGCTCAAGCGTCGCAATGGCGAGCATTACCCGGCGTGGGTGGGCATTACCGCCGTGTTCGACGACGAAGGCGACCTGGCCAGCTATGTGTGTTTCTTCAGCGACATCAGCGAGCGTAAGGCCAGCGAGCAGCGCATCCACCGCCTGGCCTACTACGACGCCCTGACCCATCTGCCCAACCGCACGCTGTTCCAGGACCGTCTGCACACCGCGCTGCAGTCGGCCGAACGGCAGAAGTCGTGGGTGGTGCTGATGTTCCTCGACCTCGACCGTTTCAAACCGATCAACGACTCCCTCGGCCACGCCGCCGGCGACCGCATGCTCAAGGAAATGGCCACGCGCCTGTTGGGCTGCGTGGCCGAAGACGACACCGTGGCGCGCATGGGCGGCGACGAGTTCACCTTGCTCCTGCAACCGCGGGTCAGCCGCGAGATGGCGCTGAACCGGGCGATTCATGTGGCCGAGCAGATCCTCGCCAGCCTGGTGAAACCCTTCGTACTGGAAGGCCGCGAGTTTTTTGTGACCGCCAGCATCGGCATCGCCCTCAGCCCGCAGGACGGCAATGAGCTGAGCCAACTGATGAAAAACGCCGACACCGCGATGTACCACGCCAAGGAGCGCGGCAAAAACAACTTCCAGTTCTACCAGGCCGACATGAACGCCAGCGCCCTGGAACGCCTGGAGCTGGAAAGCGACCTGCGCCACGCCCTGGACCAGAACGAATTCGTGCTCTATTACCAACCGCAGTTCAGCGGCGACGGCAAACGCCTGACCGGCGCGGAGGCCTTGCTGCGCTGGCGCCACCCGCGTCGTGGCCTGGTGCCGCCGGGGGACTTCATCCCGGTGCTGGAAGAGCTGGGCCTGGTGGTGGACGTGGGTGACTGGGTGATCAGCGAAGCCTGTCGCCAGCTCAAGACCTGGCACCAGAACAAGGTGCGCGTGCCGAAAGTCTCGGTGAACATCTCTGCGCGGCAGTTCTCCGACGGCCAGTTGGGCACGCGCATCGCCACCATCCTCAAGGACACTGGCCTGCCGCCGGCGTGCCTGGAGCTGGAGCTGACCGAAAGTATCCTGATGCGCGAAGTCAACGAGGCCATGCAGATTCTCGACAGCCTGAAAAACCTGGGCCTGAGCATTGCGGTCGACGACTTCGGCACGGGCTATTCGTCGCTCAACTACCTCAAGCAATTCCCCATCGACGTGTTGAAGATCGACCGCACCTTCGTGGATGGCCTGCCCTCCGGCGAACAGGATGCGCAGATCGCCCGCGCCATTATCGCCATGGCCCACAGCCTGAACCTGGCGGTGATCGCCGAGGGTGTGGAAACCCATGAGCAGCTGGACTTCCTGCGTGAGCATGGGTGTGACGAGGTGCAGGGTTACCTGTTCGGGCGGCCGATGCCGGCGAACCGGTTCGAGGCGCAGTTCAGCAATGATGCCCTCTTCATGTTCGACTGAGTTTTTTGCTGGGGCGGATGGCCTCATCGCAGGCAAGCCAGCTCCCAGCCTTGAATGGGTTCACCGATCAAAATGTGGGAGCCGGGCTTGCCCGCGATAGGGCCGGCCCTGGCACCGCTTATCCCCAGATGAGCCCCGCTTATCCGCGACATGATGTCCTTTCATATGCCATCTAAAACCCATTGGGTTAGAATGCCCTCCTTTTCTGCCCCCGATCCTTGAGGACCGCCATGTTCAGCCGTGATTTGACTATTGCCAAGTACGACGCCGATCTCTTCGCCGCCATGGAGCAAGAAGCCGTGCGCCAGGAAGAGCACATTGAGCTGATCGCTTCGGAAAACTACACCAGCCCTGCGGTGATGGAGGCTCAAGGTTCGGTTCTGACCAACAAGTACGCCGAAGGCTACCCAGGCAAGCGCTACTACGGTGGTTGCGAATACGTCGACGTGGTTGAGCAACTGGCCATCGACCGTGCAAAGGAACTGTTCGGCGCCGATTACGCCAACGTCCAGCCGCACGCCGGCTCCCAAGCCAACAGCGCCGTGTACCTGGCCCTGCTGCAAGGTGGCGACACCATCCTGGGCATGAGCCTGGCCCACGGCGGTCACTTGACCCACGGCGCCAGCGTTTCCTCCTCCGGCAAGCTGTACAACGCCGTTCAATACGGTATCGATGCCAACGGCCTGATCGATTACGACGAAGTCGAGCGCCTGGCGGTTGAACACAAGCCAAAAATGATCGTGGCCGGTTTCTCTGCCTACTCGCAGATCCTGGACTTCCCACGTTTCCGCGCAATCGCTGACAAAGTGGGCGCGTACCTGTTCGTCGACATGGCTCACGTGGCCGGTCTGGTCGCCGCTGGCGTCTACCCGAACCCGGTGCCTTACGCTGACGTCGTGACCACCACGACCCACAAGACCCTGCGCGGTCCACGTGGCGGCCTGATCCTGGCGCGCGCCAACGCTGACATCGAGAAGAAGCTGAACTCCGCTGTATTCCCAGGCGCCCAAGGCGGTCCGCTGGAGCACGTGATCGCCGCCAAAGCGATCTGCTTCAAGGAAGCCCTGCAGCCTGAGTTCAAGACTTACCAGCAACAAGTGGTGAAAAACGCCCAGACCATGGCCAGCGTGTTCATCGAGCGCGGTTTTGACGTGGTGTCCGGCGGTACTGAGAACCACCTGTTCCTGCTGTCGCTGATCAAGCAGGACATTTCCGGTAAAGATGCTGATGCTGCCCTGGGCAAAGCCTTCATCACCGTGAACAAAAACTCCGTGCCGAACGACCCACGTTCGCCGTTCGTCACCTCGGGCCTGCGCTTTGGCACCCCGGCGGTGACCACTCGCGGCTTCAAGGAAGCAGAGTGCAAGGAACTGGCTGGCTGGATCTGCGACATCCTGGCTGACCTGAACAACGAAGCGGTGATCGACGCGGTACGTGAGAAGGTCAAGGCCATCTGCAAGAAGCTGCCGGTGTACGGCGCTTGATTGCAGTTGCTTGAACAAGAAGCCCGGCTCTAGAGCCGGGCTTTTTTATGCCTGTTGTTCGGCGCTCCCACTGTGGGAGCTGGCTTGCCTGCGAAAGCGGCCTGACAGCTGGCACATCATTGGCTGACCCACCGCCATCGCAGGCAAGCCAGCTCCCACAGTGGGCCGTATTTCAATTCAAGACTGGTAAACCTTGGCAAAGCCGTCGCGGATTTTGTCTTCCGGTAGCTCATCGGCAATAAACACAATCACGCTCTCGCGCACCTCGCCTTCGGCCCACTCAGTATCCCAATCGAAGCCGTAGAGCTTCAGCACGCCCTGGAACACCATGCGCCGGTCTTCGCCGGCAATGTTCAGCACGCCCTTGTAACGCAGCAATTGCTTGCCGTGGTCTTCCAGCAGGTCGTTCATAAATTCGCTGAGCCGGTCGATATCCAGCGGCTCTTCAGTCCGCAGCACCAGGCTGGAAATTCGGTCGATGGACGGCGCGCCACTGACCGGGCGCAGGCTCATGCCGGCGTTGAGGTTGAAGCCGCGCACATCGAGCAATTCCGCCAGGTCGATGTTGCCATGGTCCACCACACGAATCGGCGCACGGCGGTTGATGCGGGTGAGGCGCTCGCTGAGTGCGTCGAACGTGGCGTCATCCACCAGGTCACGCTTGCTCACCAGCAGGCGGTCGGCAAAGCCAATCTGGGCCTGGGCGATGGTCTGGGTCAGGTGGTGCTCGGCGTGGGCCGCGTCCACCAGGGTGATGATGCCGTCGAGGATGTAGCGCTCGCGCAGGTCCTCGTCGATGAAAAAAGTCTGGGCCACGGGTGCCGGGTCGGCCAGGCCGGTGCACTCGATCACCAGGCGGTCGAAGGCGATCTCGCCGCTGTCCAGGCGTTCAAGCAGCAGGTACAGGGCTTTGGTCAGGTCGGTGTGGATGGTGCAGCACACGCAGCCGTTGGACAGGGTCATGACTTGCACAGGCTCGGCACCCAACAGCTGGGTGTCGATGCCGGCGTCACTGAATTCGTTTTCGATCACGGCGATTTTAAGCCCGTGCTCGGCTTTGAGCAGATGGCGTAGCAAGGTGGTCTTGCCGGCGCCGAGGAAGCCGCTGAGGACGGTGACCGGGATGGGAGAGGACAAAGAATTCTCCTTGAAGAAACACAAAACAAATGTGGGAGGGGGCTTGCCCCCGATAGCCGTGTGTCAGGCACTTATCTGTCACTGACACACCGCTATCGGGGGCAAGCCCCCTCCCACAAGGGATCACTGCCCGCCCGAACTATCGGGTTAGCAGCACTTGGGCCCACCCTTGCCACCGTAACGGGCCTCTTGGCGTTCCCGGAAGAACGCCTTGTAGTCCATCACCGGTTTGTCCGGGTGTTTGGTTTGCATATGCTCGACGTAGGTGTCGTAGTCGGGCATGCCGACCATCAGGCGCGCGGCCTGACCGAGGTATTTACCGAGGCGACTGATGTCATTGAACATGGTTGCAATCCTCGATTACGCGTCCGGTACCGCCTGGAACGGGGCTTCTTTATCCGTACGCTCTTTGTTGCCCCAGGCGGCGACGCCGACCTTGAGCGCATAGAACAGGATGCTGAATACCACGAACAGGAACAGCGCCGTCAGCGTTGCGTTGGTGTAGGCGTTCCAGATCACGTGCTGCATCTGGTCGATGCTCTTGGCCGGGGCCAGGATCTGGCCGTTGGCCAATGCATCGCTGTACTTCTTGGCCAGCGACAGGAAGCCGATCGCCGGGTTGGCGTCGAACAGCTTGATGAAGCCCGCGGTGGTGGTGCAGATCAGCAGCCAGACGGCCGGCAGCATGGTCACCCAGATGTAGCGTTGGCGTTTCATCTTGATCAGCACAACCGTTGCAAGCATCAGCGCGATACCGGCCAACATCTGGTTGGAGATACCGAACAGCGGCCACAAGGTGTTGATGCCGCCCAGTGGGTCGATCACGCCTTGATACAGCAGGTAACCCCACATGGCCACGCAACCGGCGGTCGCGATCAGGTTGGCGGTCCACGACTCGGTGCGTTTCAGCGCCGGCACGAAGGAGCCCAACAGGTCCTGCAGCATGAAGCGACCGGCACGGGTACCGGCGTCGACGGCCGTCAGGATGAACAGCGCTTCGAACAGGATCGCAAAGTGGTACCAGAACGCCATGGTGTTCTCACCCGGCAGTACGCTGTGCAGGATCTGCGCGATACCCACCGCCAGGGTCGGAGCACCACCGGCACGTGCCAGGATGGTGGTTTCACCGATGTCATGGGCCACGGCAGACAGCGCTTCGGGCGTAATCGCAAAGCCCCAGCTGCTGACAGTCTGTGCCACGGTGACCACGTCGGTGCCGACAATCGCGGCCGGGCTGTTCATGGCGAAGTACACGCCCGGTTCGATCACCGACGCGGCAACCATCGCCATGATGGCCACGAACGACTCCATCAGCATGCCGCCGTAACCGATATAGCGGGCATGGCTTTCATTGGCCAGCAACTTCGGCGTGGTGCCCGAAGAGATCAGCGCGTGGAAACCCGAGACCGCGCCACAGGCAATGGTAATGAACAGGAACGGGAACAGGCCGCCCTTCCACACCGGGCCGGTGCCGTCGATGAACTGGGTCAATGCCGGCATTTTCAGGTCGGGCATGGTCACCAGGATGCCGATGGCCAGGGCGATAATGGTGCCGATTTTCAGGAAGGTGGAGAGGTAGTCACGTGGCGCCAGGATCAGCCACACCGGCAGTACCGCCGCGACGAAACCGTAGCCGATCAGCATCCAGGTGATCTGGATCCCGGTGAAGGTGAAGGCCTTGGCCCAGACCGGGTCAGCTGCAATCTGCCCGCCCAGCCAGATCGACCCGAGCAGCAACAGCACGCCGATGATCGAAATTTCACCGATGCGGCCTGGGCGGATGTAGCGCATGTAGATGCCCATGAACATCGCGATCGGGATGGTCGCCATCACCGTGAAGATGCCCCACGGGCTCTCGGCCAGGGCCTTGACCACGATCAGCGCCAGCACCGCGAGGATGATGATCATGATCAGGAAGCAGCCGAACAGCGCGATGGTCCCCGGGATGCGGCCCATCTCTTCGCGAACCATGTCGCCGAGAGAACGACCGTTACGACGCGTGGACAGGAACAGGATCATGAAGTCCTGCACCGCGCCGGCCAGCACCACGCCGGCAATCAGCCAGAGCGTGCCGGGCAGGTAGCCCATTTGCGCCGCCAGCACCGGGCCGACCAACGGGCCTGCACCGGCAATCGCCGCAAAGTGGTGACCAAAAAGGATATGTTTGTTGGTCGGCACATAGTCCAGACCGTCGTTGTTGAGCACTGCGGGGGTGGCCCGCCGTGGATCGAGTTGCATCACGTTGTTAGCGATGAACAGACTGTAGTAACGGTACGCAACCAGGTAGATGGCCACAGCAGCGACCACAATCCACAAGGCGTTGATCGCCTCGCCGCGGCGCAAGGCCACTACGCCCAGGGCGCACGCTCCTACAATTGCCAGCACCAGCCAGGGTAGGTGGCGTAGCAGGCTATTATTATTTTTCATTTTTATATTCCAGCCAGGGTGGACAGAAAGGACAGCCATCCGGAGTTTAGCGCTACTGGCCTTAAAGGCCACCCCCCTACGTTGGTCTAGAGCCTTGCGGCGGCAAAAAAAGCAGAAATAAATGCCCGATGATGGCTCGGGGCTACAATCCCTCTATCCACAGAGGATTTGACCATGAGCGAGCAACCCTCAGATCGCCGACGTTTTCGGCGTATTGCCTTTGATGCGCGCACGACCATTGCACAGGACGCCTGGAATTGGCCGGTGCAACTGGTGGATTTATCGCTGAAAGGTTTACTGGTGCAACGGCCCGACGACTGGCGGGGTAATCGCGCGGAGCCCTTCGACGTGGATATTCGCCTCGATCCGCAGGCGCATATCAAGATGCAGGTAAAACTCGCCCACGACGATCATGGCCAGTTGGGCTTTGAGTGCGAGCACATTGATGTGGAGTCGATCAGCCATTTGCGGCGGCTGATCGAGCTGAACCTGGGTGATGAGGAGGAACTGCACCGGGAGTTGGCGGCATTGTTAGAGGCCTAACGACCAACATCTAAAAAATGTGGGAGCTGGCTTGCCTGCGATAGCAGAGTGTCAGCTAATGCTGTGCAAGCTGATCCACCGCAATCGCAGGCAAGCCAGCTCCCACATGGAACACTGTGCCAGTGAGTTCTTCGATTATTCGAAGAGTGCATCCAGCGCTTGTTCCAGGCGCGTCACCCCAATGATCTGAATGCCCGGCGGTGATTCCTTGGGCGCATTGCCCTTAGGCACGATCGCCCGCTTGAAGCCATGTTTGGCCGCCTCCTTCAAACGTTCCTGCCCACTCGGCACCGGGCGCACCTCGCCCGACAAGCCGACCTCGCCGAACACCAGCAAGTCATGGGGCAATGGCCGGTTGCGCAGGCTGGACATCACCGCCGCCATCAATGCCAGGTCGGATGCGGTCTCCAGCACCTTGACCCCGCCGACTACGTTGAGGAACACGTCCTGGTCGTGGGTGGGAATACCGCCGTGGCGGTGCAACACGGCCAGCAGCATCGCCAGGCGGTTCTGATCCAGGCCCAGGGTCACACGGCGCGGGTTGGCCAAATGGCTGTCATCCACCAACGCCTGGACTTCAACCAGCATCGGCCGGGTGCCTTCCCACGTGGCCATCACCACACTGCCTGGGACTTCTTCCTGGGCGCGGGTCAGAAAGATCGCCGACGGGTTGGAGACTTCTTTCAGCCCACGGTCAGTCATGGCAAACACACCCAACTCGTTCACCGCGCCAAAACGGTTCTTCACCGCCCGCAGCAAACGTAGGCGGCCATCGGACTCACCTTCGAAATACAGCACGGTGTCGACCATATGCTCCAGCACCCGTGGCCCGGCCAAAGCGCCCTCCTTGGTCACATGGCCGACCAGGAAAATCGCCGTGCCGCTCTGCTTGGCGTACCGCACCAGCAGCGCCGCACTCTCGCGCACCTGGGACACGCCACCCGGCGCCGACTGCAATTGCTCAGTGAAGATCGTCTGGATCGAGTCGATTACCATCACCTTGGGCTTTTCGATACGGGCCGTGGCAATGATGCTTTCGATGCAGGTTTCGGTCATGACCCGCAACTGGTCCTGGGGCAACCCCAAGCGACGGGCGCGCATGGCGACTTGCTGCTGGGATTCTTCGCCGGTGACATACAGCGCCGGCATGCGACTGGCGATGCTGCACAAGGTTTGCAGCAGGATGGTCGACTTGCCGATGCCCGGATCACCACCGATCAGCACCACTGAGCCGTCCACCAGGCCGCCGCCCAGCACGCGGTCCAACTCGCCGGACGCGGTGGAGAAACGCGGGATCTCTTCGACGCTGACTTCGGCCAGGGTCTTGATCTGTGCGTGTTGCCCGGTCCAGCCGGCACGACCGGTGGGGGCTGCGGCGCCGCCACTCTCGATCATGGTTTCAGTCAGGGTGTTCCACGCGCCGCACTCGGTGCACTGGCCGGCCCACTTGGGAAAGGTCGCGCCGCACTCCGTGCAGCCGTACATGCGCTTGGCCTTTGCCATTTGAGAACCTCCAACCGAAAAACCGCGATGATAGCTCAGCGCGACGCCGGGGTCCGGATTTCACCGCTGGCCAATCGTGAAGCACTGTTGCCGACCGGGTCTTCGGCGTTGAGATCGGCGCCTCTGGCTTTCAGTTCGTCCAGCAACTCGATCCGCTTGAACAGCCCGGCGTACATGGCCGCCGTCTGCCCGGCGCCGTTGCGCTGGTCGGGGTTGCAGTCGGTGGCCAGCAGGCGTTGGGCGATTTTCAGTTCGCCTTTGAAGATCGCGCCCATCAGCGCCGTGTTGCCGCGTTTGTCCTGCACGCAGGCGTCGGCACCGGCGTTGAGCAGGCGCTCCACGAACGGGCCCTGGCCGTGGTAGGCGGCGAGGATCAACGCGGTGTAGCCCTTATCGTCTTGGGTGTTGAGGCTGTAGCCGGAGTCGATGAAGGTGTTGAGCATGTCGAGGTCGCCACGGCGGGCGGCGTCGAAGTAATAGTCCTGCAGTTGTGTCTTGAGCTTCGCAGGGTCGGCCGGTTCGGCCCACGCACCGAACGCCAGGCATGCCAACACTGCGCCTATGAAAATTCGCATAGCCAATCCTCCGTATTACCCCCCTTTGCAGGAGCCGGCTGGCCGGCGATGGCGTATTCGAGGACGCCATCGCCGGCAAACCGGCTCCTACAAGGGGTTGCCTGGTTAGTCGGTGAGTTTTGCCGCCAGCGCCTTCACGCGCGCCAGGTCACCCTTGGCAACCTTGGCCACGCCAGTGCCGTACTCGGGATCGGCCTTGTAGAGGAACGACAGGATGATGTGCTTGCTCTCGTCATCGGTAGTCGCCAGCGAGCCGCCGAAGTTGTCGATCAGGTCCTGGCGCTCTTTCTTGCTGTAAGAACGGTACAGGTCACCGGCCTGCTTGAAGTTCTGCTCACGCTGGATCTTCGCCTGCTGGGTGCTGCCCGACAGTGCCGACTGGCTGTAGCGCGCGGTTTGCGGCTCTTCCCGTGGCAACAGGCGGCTTGGCTGGTAGTTCACGCCGGTCGCGGTCTTGCCGAAGTTCATCGCGCCGTCCTGGTTGCCGTTATTGACGGTCACCCGTGGGGCGTTGATCGGCAGTTGCAGGGCATTGGCGCCCAGGCGGTACATCTGGGTGTCGGCGTAGGAGAACACCCGGCCTTGCAGCAGACGGTCTTCCGACGGTTCGATTCCCGGCACCAGGTTGGCCGGGGCCATGGCCACTTGCTCGGTTTCCTGGAAGACGTTGGCCGGGTTGCGGTTCAGCACCATTTGCCCGACTTTGCGCTCGGGCACATTCGGCCAGATCTTGGTGGCGTCCAGCGGGTCGAAATCGAACTTGGCCAGGTCTTCAGGCTTGAGCACCTGCACGTACAGGTCCCACTTGGGGAAGTCGCCCTTGTTGATATGCGTGACCAGATCGTTGGTCATATGGCTGTAATCGCGGCCCTGCACTTCGGTGACTTGCTTGGGATCAAGGTTCTTGATGCCTTGCAGGCTCTTCCAATGGAACTTGACGTAGTGCACTTCGCCCTTGGCGTTGATCAACTTGTAGGCATGGACGCCGTTGCCGTCCATTTCCCGGTAGCTGGCCGGGGTGCCGGAGTCGGAGTACAGCTCGGTCAGCGTACGAGTGGCTTCGGGCACATGGGAGAAGAAGTCGAAGCGACGGGAGTCATCGTCCAGGTTGGTGCGTGGGTCCGGCTTGAAGGCGTGGACCATGTCCGGGAACTTGATGGCATCGCGGATAAAGAACGTCGGGAAGTTGTTGCCTACCAGGTCCCAGTTACCTTCTGCGGTGTAGAACTTGGTGGCGAAGCCGCGTGGGTCACGCAGGGTTTCCGGGGAGTGGTTGCCGTGGACCACGGCGGAGAAGCGCACGAATACCGGCGTGGCTTCGCCGGCGGCGAACACCTTGGCCTTGGTCAGGTCGCTGAGGTTGTCAGTGACGGTGAAGGTGCCGTGGGCGCCGGTGCCACGCGCGTGCACCACCCGCTCAGGGATGCGCTCGCGGTCAAAACGCTGCAGTTTTTGAATAAGCTGTACGTCTTGCAGCAGCACCGGGCCAGTAGCGCCGGCGGTCTGCGAGTTCTGGTTGTCACCCACGGCAGCGCCATTATCGCGGGTCAGGTTGGCGGCTTGCACAGACAGGGAAAGCAGGCTGGCAGTCACCAGCACCAACGCAGATCGCGCTGAAACAGGCCTGCGGCTCATTGGATTCTTCATCGAGGTTTCCTCTGGTTTTTTTGGTGCACATTCAGTTGTGCTTGCCAGAGGCTAGTGACCCGAGCGTCAGAAGATAAATAGAAAAGCCGTACCAACCCGATTAATAAAATAATGTGGTAACCCACTGATATAGCGGGTATTTCGCGCGCGATTAGTGGCACTTTGCAAACTATTTGCGATTTAATGTGTCGATAAAAACTAACAGTGTTAACAGTTGTGTCGGGCAAGCCCGCTATGACTGAATTACACTGGGTTCCACCCTTCTCATCTGTAACAAGGAATAACCTATGGGCGTGATCAGTGAGTTCAAGGCCTTCGCGGTCAAAGGTAATGTGGTCGACATGGCCGTCGGTATTATCATCGGCGCAGCCTTCGGCAAAATTGTTTCCTCGTTTGTAGGCGACGTGGTGATGCCGCCGCTCGGTCTGCTGATCGGGGGGGTGGATTTCGGCGACCTGGCGATAACGCTCAAGGCAGCGCAAGGCGATCTGCCTGCGGTTGTCCTGGCGTACGGCAAGTTCATCCAAAGCATCATCGACTTTGTCATCATCGCGTTTGCGATCTTCATGGGTGTGAAGGCAATCAACCGCCTGAAGCGTGAAGAGGCCGTGGCGCCGAGCCTGCCACCGACGCCGAGCAAGGAAGAAGTGTTGCTGGGTGAGATCCGCGATCTGCTCAAGGCACAGAACGACAAGCCGCTTCAGTAAAGACCGGTTTGAAAAAAAAGGCGCCTGCTTGAGGCGCCTTTTTTATTACCAGTAGTTTTCCACCGCCACCTGGCCGGGGCGGCGGCTCAAGCTCAGGTTCATGTCGCGCTGTTTGAGTAACTGGCGCGTGTCATCGACCATCTGCGGGTTGCCGCAAATCAGCACGCGCGAATATTCCGGGGTCAACTCGACGCCGGCTGCGCGCTCCAGCTCGCCACTCTCTATGAGGGTGGTAATGCGCCCGTTCAGTGCGCCCGGATGCTGTTCACGGGTGACGGTCGGGATGTAGGTGAGCTTGTGCGCATATTCAGCCAGGTACTCGCGTTCGCCCAGTTCCTTGATCAGGGTTTGGTAAGCCAACTCCTTGGCCTCGCGTGCGCTGTACACCAGGATGATGCGTTCGAATTTCTCCCAGACCTCGAAGTCCTGCAGGATCGACAGAAACGGCGCTACCCCGGTGCCGGTGCCCAGCATCCACAAGTCACGGCCATCCACGAACCGGCTCAACGTCAGGAACCCGGTGGCCTGGCGCTCCACCATCAAGGTATCGCCCACCCGCAGGCGGCTCAGCTCACTGGTGAACTCACCGTCCGGGACGACGATGGAGAAGAAGTCCAGGTGCTCGTCAAACGGTGATGACACCAAGGAGTACGCACGCCATACGGTGCTCCCATCCGCCTTGGTCACCCCCAGGCGCACGAACTGGCCCGCGGTAAACCGAAAGCCCGGGTCACGAGTGGTGCGCAAGGTAAACAGGCTGGGGGTCAGCGATTGCACGTCGAGCAAGGTCTGGCGGGTAAATTTCTCAGCACTGGCCGTCATGGGGGGCTCCGTTCTACAGGTGCCCTAGTGTCCCTCAAAGTCGCGCGCGGAAACACCCACGCAGGGTAGTGGCATCATCAACGCACACGATAATGGCAATATAATTGCACCACTAATTAATTCGCTATTAGCATTCCCGGCAGGTTTATAAACAGGTTGTTAGTTGCCCGCTACAGCATCTTCAAGCCCCTAAAAAGCCGGGACTTTCCAACTAGCAGCTAGCAGCGCCAACTGACCCCTGGCAGAAAAATTCTTAAACCCGCCCGCGCAAGAACAAAAATTTCCTCTCGCAGTGTAGTCCGTGTCCTACACTCACTTTCGTGCGGTTTTGGGGGTTCAGGACGTACCCCAGGCCACGGAAATTCATGGAGAGTGACCAATGATCAATTGGCGAAATACCCGACTCCGTAAGCTGGAAGGCGAGAACGAGATCACCAGTGTGTTTGAGATGGTCATCAACCGGGCGTATGAGCTGGGCTTTCAATACTGCTCTTTCAAGATGACGTCCCAACAGCCGAACAACCAAACCAATCCATTTGAAATCAGCAACTACCCGAACGAATGGACAACTTTGTATAAACAGGCACGCTTCTTCGACGTAGACCCCATTGTGAAACGCTGCAAAGAGTGCGTATTGCCCATTGTCTGGGAGGAAAAAACCTTCAAAGACGCACCCGGCCTCTGGTCGTTGGCCCAGACCTTGGGCGTGAGCGTGGGGTGGACCCAGGCCGTACATGATTTCCAGGGTGTGTTCAGCATGTTGACTCTGGCACGGGGCAACAACGACGTCAGCCCGGAGGAGCTGTACGAAAATGCCGGCCAGGTATTGTGGTTGTGCCATGCAATGCATGCCGTGGTGGCGCAGAAGTATGCCGAGACCCCGGACGTCAGCCCGGCCAGCAAATTGACCTCACGAGAAAGGGAGATCCTCATGTGGTCCGGCAAGGGCAAGACCGCAGCAGACATCGCCACCATCCTGTGCTTGTCCGAACGAACAGTTGGCTTTCATATCTGCAGTTGTTTCAAAAAGCTGGGGGTCAATAACAAGATTGCCGCCGTGCTCTGCGCCGCGCGCAGCGGGATTATTTGACTGGCAAAGAAACACCGCATGTATTCCCGCTGAAAAAAACGTAACATTTACGGCCAATTCTGAGTGTTGAGCAGCCCCCGGGGCCGCCCGTTGTTCACTCAGACGGTTTGGCCGAAGACTGCCGAACACCCATCGTTTACCCAGAGCCTCCCCCGCCATGCCCCTGCTCGAAAGCCCCTTCGCCCAGCTCGATCTGATCCGCCAGCCAGAGCAACATAACGATCCGCTGCAAGCCTTCGATGCCGCCGACGAGTACCTGCTCAGTCATCTGGCCGAACAGCAGCCGACGGTGGCGACGCGCGTGCTGGTGCTTAATGACAGCTTCGGTGCCCTGGCCGCCAGCCTTCAAGGCCAGGTGCAAGTCACGTCCAGCGGCGATTCATTCCTGGCCGCCCAAGGTCTGGAGAAAAACCTGGTGCGCAACGGCAAGGCCTTTGATGCGGTGGCCTTCATTCCCGCCAGCCAGGTTCCGGTCGGCCCTTTTGATCGTGTGCTGATCCGTGTGCCGAAAACCCTCGCCTTGCTGGAGGAACAGTTGATCCGCTTGCAGGGCCAATTGGCGCCAGGCGCAGAAGTGATCGCCGGGGCAATGATCAAGCACTTGCCACGGGCGGCGGGCGAGTTGCTGGAGCGTTACATTGGGCCGATGCAGGCGTCGCTCGCGGTGAAGAAGGCGCGATTGCTGATCGCCACTGTTGAAGAACGCCCCGCCGCCGTCTCGCCCTACCCCACCCGCTACACCTTGGACACCCCGGCCATTGAGCTGCTGAACCACGCCAACGTGTTCTGCCGCGAAAGCCTGGACATCGGCACCCGCGCCTTCCTGCCACACCTGCCGAAAAACCTGGGCAGCGCCCGCGTGGCGGACCTGGGTTGCGGCAACGGTGTGCTGGCGATTGCCAGCGCCCTGCAAAACCCCGAAGCACACTACACCTTGGTAGATGAGTCCTACATGGCCGTGCAGTCAGCAGCCGAAAACTGGCACGCCGCACTCGGTGAACGCGATGTCGTCGTGCGCGCCGCCGACGGTTTGGCCGGGCAAGAGCCGCAATCGCTGGACGTTGTGCTATGCAATCCGCCTTTTCACCAGCAGCAGGTGGTGGGCGACTTCCTTGCCTGGCGCATGTTCCAACAGGCGCGGGAAGCCCTGGTGGTCGGTGGTGCCCTCTATATAGTTGGCAACCGTCACCTGGGTTATCACACCAAGCTGGCGCGCTTGTTCCGGGGTGTCGAGCAAGTCGCCACCACGCCTAAATTCGTGATCCTCAAAGCGCGCAAATAAAAAAACCCTGCTTCTCTGGCGAGAAGCAGGGTTGAAAACCGGGCTGCAACGCCCGGATCGGGATGTCAGTGGGTGGTCAGGCCGGCCGCATTCATGAACATGCGCATCAGGCTGGCCACAATGAACAGGGCCAGCACGCTGCCGGTCCAGATCATCGCCAGCCACCCCAAGCGTCGCCACAATGGCTGCTTCTCGGCCTGTTCAATCTCGTGCAACGAAGGTTTACCGGACATGGGACGACCCTCCTAGTGATAACCGTCTTCGTGGGTGACCTTGCCGCGGAACACGTAGTAGCTCCAGAAGGTGTAGCCCAGGATGAACGGGATGATGAATAAGGTGCCCACGAGCATGAAGCCCTGGCTTTGCGGTGGCGCGGCAGCGTCCCAGATCGATACGGATGGCGGGATGATGTTCGGCCACAGGCTGATGCCCAGGCCGCTGTAGCCCAGGAAGATCAGCACCAGCGTCAGCAGGAACGGCGTGTAGTGCGCGTTACGCGCCACCGCGCGGATCAGCCCATACATGGTCACCAGCACCAGGATCGGCACCGGCAGGAACCAGAACAGGTTGGGCAGGGTGAACCAGCGCGAGGCGATTTCCGGGTGCGTCAACGGCGTCCAGATACTCACGATGCCAATCACCGCCAGCACCACGAAGGCCAACGGCCGTGCGAGGTTATGCATCTTCTCCTGCAGCGGTCCTTCGGTCTTCATGATCAACCAGGTGCAGCCGAGCAACGCGTAGGCGATGATCAGCGCCACGCCGCAGAACATCGTGAACGGCGTGAGCCAGTCCAGCGAGCCGCCGGCAAACTGGCGATCCACCACCGGGATGCCGTCGATAAACGCCCCCAGCGCCACGCCCTGGAAGAACGTCGCCGCCAGCGAGCCGCCGATGAAGGCTTTGTCCCACAGATGACGCTTGTGATCCTTGGCCTTGAAGCGGAACTCGAAGGCCACGCCACGGAAGATCAAGCCGATCAACATCAGAATCAGCGGCAGGTACAGCGCCGACAACACCACCGAATAGGCCAGTGGGAACGCGCCGAACAACGCCGCGCCCCCCAGCACCAGCCAGGTTTCGTTACCGTCCCACACCGGGGCCACGGTGTTCATCATCACATCACGGTCGGTCTTGCCGGGGATAAACGGAAACAGGATGCCGATACCCAGGTCGAAGCCGTCCATGACCACGTACATCATGATGCCGAAGATGATGATCACGGCCCAGATCAGCGGAAGATCAATACCCATCTCAATTCCCCTTGTGCTGGATGTGCGCGTGATCGTCGTCGCTGCCGTCATCGGCTGCAGACAACGGACGAGCCGGCGTGCGTTTCTGGCCAGGGCCACCGTGGGTAGGTTCGCTGCCTTCGTGGGTCTGAGGACCTTTGCGCACCAGGCGCATCATGTAGCCCAGGCCCGCACCGAACAGCGCGAAGTACACCACCACGAACAACACCAGGGTGATCGTCATCTGCGCCAGGCTATGCCCGGAGGAAGCGTCCGCCGTGCGCATCAGCCCGTAGACCACCCACGGCTGGCGACCGATCTCGGTGGTGAACCAGCCAGCGAGAATCGCGATCAGGCCGGACGGCCCCATCCACAGCGCCAGGTACAGGAACGGCTTGGATTTATACATCTTGTCGCCCCGGCGCAGCCAGAGGCTGAACAGGCCGGTGAAGATCATCAGGAAGCCCAGGCCGACCATGACCCGGAACGACCAGAACACAATGGTCGAGTTGGGACGGTCCTCGGGCGGGAACTCCTTGAGCGCCGGTACCTGCTTATCCAGGGAGTGGGTGAGGATCAGGCTGCCCAGGTACGGAATTTCAACCGCGTACTTGGTTTTCTCGGCCTTCATGTCGGGCCAGCCAAACAGGATCAGCGGCGTCGGTTCGTTGCCGATGTTTTCCCAGTGACCTTCAATCGCGGCGATTTTCGCCGGCTGGTGCTTCAAGGTATTCAGCCCGTGGAAGTCACCGATCACCGCCTGGATAGGCGCGACGATCAGGGCCATCCACATGGCCATCGAGAGCATTTTGCGGATCGCCGGGTTGTCCTTGCCGCGCAGCAAGTGCCAAGCCGCCGAGGAGCCGACGAAGAACGCAGTCGCTACGAACGCCGCCGTGGCCATGTGCGCCAGGCGATACGGGAACGACGGGTTAAAGACCACGGCGAACCAATCGGTGGGGATCACGCGGCCATCAATGATTTCGAAGCCCTGGGGCGTCTGCATCCAGCTGTTGGACGAGAGGATCCAGAACGTGGAAATCAGCGTACCCACAGCCACCATCACGGTGGAGAAGAAGTGCAGGTTACGCCCGACCTTGTTCCAGCCGAACAGCATCACGCCAAGGAAACCGGCCTCGAGGAAGAAGGCCGTGAGCACTTCGTACGTAAGAAGCGGCCCGGTGACGGCGCCAGCGAAGTCTGAGAAGCGGCTCCAGTTGGTGCCGAACTGGTACGCCATGACCAAACCGGAGACCACGCCCATGCCGAAGTTGACGGCAAAGATCTTCGACCAGAAATGGTAGAGGTCACGGTAGGTGTCGTTGTGGGTCTTGAGCCACAAGCCTTCCAGCACCGCGAGGTAACTGGCCAGGCCGATGGTTATCGCCGGGAACAGGATGTGGAAAGAGATGGTGAACGCAAATTGAATTCGGGCGAGATCTAGCGCCTCCAAACCGAACATAAGTCTTCCTCTGTCAGGTAATACCGGCTGCTGGCGGGAGCCTGCACCCACTGCCCCCACGGATATGGAGTCTGGCGAATTTCAATTCGTTTCTTTTTTTAACCCACCGCGTAGGGAATCTGGCCCTGGGGCCGCCAGGGCAACGCCCGGGCGGGCATTGATCTGGATCAAGCATTGCTGAAAGAGTAGTCCCATTTTCAGGAATGAACTGTGTGGTCTTTTGCCGCGTGACAGACTGCCTCAGCTCAGTTCTTGCAACTATCTGTTACAACTTAATGATAATCTCGGCGCTCCCTCCGGCCCTGACCTGAATTCCCGATGCCTAGTGAACCCGCGTTGCTGTTGCGTCATCACCGCCCTTTCATCGCGTTCTGGCTGGCGCGCATCTTTACCGCCAGTGGTTTCCAGATGCTCACCGTGGCCATCGGCTGGAACCTCTACCAACTGACCGGCAATGTGCTGGACCTGGGGTTGGTCGGGCTGGTGGAGTTCGTGCCACGGGTGCTCTTCATGCTGCACACCGGGCACGTGGCCGACCGCTATGAACGGCGCAAGGTCGCAGCCATCTGCCAGACCGTGCAGGCGCTGATTGCCCTGTCCCTCGCCATAGGCGGCCTGACCGGCAACGTGACCCGCGAGATGATCTTTATCCTCGCGTTCCTGCTGGGCGCCGCGCGCTCGTTTGAAATGCCCACCACCCAGGCGCTACTGCCGAGCATCGTGCCCAGCGCACTGTTCCCGCGGGCCGTGGCTTCGTCGCAGTCGGCCCAGCAACTGGCAACCATCGTCGCGCCGGCGCTCGGCGGTTTGCTCTACGCCTTTGGCAGCGTGTGGGTGTATGGCCCCACCGTGGTGCTGTACCTCATCGCCTGCGTGCTGACCCTCAACCTGCCCGCCCGCCAGACGCCGCTCAACAAAGGCAAGGCCACCCTGGATTCACTGTTGGCCGGCATCCGTTTTATCCGCAGCCGCCCGGACATCCTTGGCGCCATCTCCCTCGACCTGTTCGCCGTGTTGCTGGGGGGCGCCACCGCGTTGTTGCCGGTGTTCGCCAAGGACATCCTGCTGACCGGCGCGTGGGGCCTGGGCCTGCTGCGTTCGGCGCCGGCCGTGGGTGCGTTGTTGATGTCGCTGTGGCTGGCGCGGTTCTCGGTGGACCGCCATGTCGGCCGCGTGATGTTCACCGCCGTCGGCGTGTTCGGTGTGGCAACCATTGCCTTCGGCCTGTCCACCTCGTTCTGGTTTTCCCTGGCGGTGCTGGTGGTGCTGGGGGCAGCGGACATGATCAGCATGGTCATTCGCGCGTCGTTCGTGCAGTTGGAAACGCCGGACGAAATGCGCGGGCGCGTCAGTGCGGTCAACGGCCTGTTTATCGGGGCGTCCAACCAACTGGGTGAGTTCGAGTCGGGCATTACCGCTCACTGGTTCGGGACCGTGCCCGCCGTGGTGATGGGCGGGATCGGTACATTGGTGGTGACGGGGGTGTGGATCAAACTGTTCCCGACCCTGGCGAATCGCGACCGCATGCATGTGCCGGTGGAAGAGCCCAACGTCTAAGGTGTGCCTCAATACCTGTGGGAGCCGGGCTTGCCCGCGATGGCGGTGTATCAGCCAGTGATGCGTTGACTGATACACCGCCATCGCGGGCAAGCCCGGCTCCCACAGTTGATTTTCAGTGGGTCATAGGTCCGGGTCAGAGGACTTTATCCAAGGTAATCGGGAACTCCCGCACCCGCTTGCCCGTGGCGTGATAAATCGCATTCGCCACCGCCGCTGCCACCCCGACTATGCCGATCTCACCCACGCCCTTGGACCCCAAGGCATTGACGATCTCGTCATGTTCCTCGACAAACACCACGTCGATCTCGCCAATATCCGCGTTAACCGGGATGTGGTACTCGGCCAGGCTGTGGTTCATGTAGCGCCCCAGCTGATGGTCGATCTGGGTTTCTTCGTGCAGGGCCATGCCGATCCCCCACACCACGCCGCCAAGGATCTGGCTGCGGGCCATTTTCGGGTTGACCACACGCCCGGCGGCAATCGCACTGACCACGCGGCGCACCTTGATGGTGCCGAGGTCTTCGTCCACCTGCACCTCGACAAACACCGCCGAATGGGTGGCAGTGCTGTAGCCCTCGCGTTTCTTATCGGGCTCGCTGTCGACCTGCACCTCCAACCCATCCTCGCCGCTGTCCTTGACCAACTGCGCCAGCGACACACTCACGTCCCCGGTATGCAGGTGGCCGTCTTCGAAGCGCACGGATTCGGCCTCCTTGAAGACCGGGTACGTCTGCCGGGCAATGGCCAGCAGTTTGCCGGTCAATGCCTCGCAGGCTTGCTGCACGGCCGTGCCGACCGAGGACACGGTAAACGACCCGCCCTGCAACGGCGCGGTGGGTAATGACGAATCGCCAAGCAGAAACACCACGTCCTCGACGGCCACACCACTGGCTTGCGCCGCGATCTGGGTCATCACCGTGTAAGTGCCGGTGCCGATATCGGTGGTGGCACTGCTGACCGTCAGCTTGCCCTGCGCGTCGATCCGCGCCTTGGCGCTGGCCTTCATCTGCATGGCTTCCCACACCCCGCCGGCCATGCCCCAGCCGATCAACTGGCGCCCGTCACGCATGCTGCGCGGCTCGGGGTTGCGCTGGCTCCAGCCGAAACGCTCGGCACCTTCGCGGTAACACTCGCGCAGGGCCTTGCTCGACCAGGGTTTGTCTTCGTTCTGGTTGCGCTCGGCGTAGTTGATCAGCCGCAGTTGCACCGGATCGATGCCCAGGGCGCAGGCCAGTTCGTCCATGGCGCACTCCAGGCCGATCACGCCGAGGGCAGCACCGGGGGCGCGCATGTCCAGGGGCGTGAACACATCCAGTGGCACCAACTTATAAGTAAGCTGCACGTTATCGCAGTGATAGAGCATGCCGCTCCACTCCACCACATGCTCGCTGAAATCCTCGAATCGCGAGGTCTGGCCGATGGCGGTGTGCCCCAATGCCGTAAGGCGTCCATTCGCGGCGGCGCCCATTTGCAAACGCTGCAAAGTGCGCGGGCGGTAGCCGAAGGTAAACATTTGTTGGCGGGTCAGGGTGACGCGCACCGAGCGTTTGAGCGCCAGGGCGGCCATCACCGCCAGCGGCAACTGGTACTGCGGGCGCAAGCCAGAACCAAAGGCGCCACCGACGAAAGCGGCAAAAATACGCACCTGGCTTTTATCCAGGCCGAAGACCTTTTGCACATAGGCCTGGCAATTCTGTGGGCCCTGGGTCTTGTCATGGATGTGCAGGGTACCGTCTGGCTGATACAGCACGGTGCTGGCGTGAGGCTCCATCGGGTTGTGGTGTTCGATGGGCGTGCTGTAGTGCAAGTCCAGGCTGACCGCAGCGCCGGTCCATTCGGCCTGGAAGTTGCCGCGCGGCGCGGGCGGGGTCTGCGGCGAGGCATGCGCCTGCTCTTGCTGGGCCAACAGGTCGGTTTCGAAGGCTTCGGTTTCGTACTCGATGTCTACCAGGGAGCCGGCATGCCGCGCCAGCTCGAGGTTATCGGCGATCACCAACGCCAGGGGCTGGCCGCTGTACAGCACGTGGTCGTTGTAGAGCGGGCGAAACGGCGAGCCGTCGGCGGCGTCGTCGTCCTGGAAAGCATCGTCATAACTGGCGATTTTTGGCCGGTTGAGGTGATGGATAACCTCCACCACACCCGGCAAAGCCAGCGCCTTGGAGGCGTCGATGCGCAGCACACGGCCCTTGGCGACGGTGCTGGACACCACGCTGCCATGCAGCAGGCCATCCTCGGGAAACTCACCGGCATAACGCGCCTGGCCGGTGACCTTGAGCAGACCGTCGACCCGGTCCAAGGGTTTGCCGATAGCGGTCATGAGCGTTCTCCTGCGACAGCGGCGTCACTCAGGGCACGAATGATCCCCCGGCGTGCCAGCTTGATCTTGAACCCGTTGTGTTCCAGCGGCTCGGCGTCTTGCAACAGGGCATCGGCGGCGTGGCCGAAGGTTTCGCGGCTGACCACCTGGCCGATCAGCCCGGCTTCCACTGCGCGGTCGCGCCAGGGTTTGTGGGCCACGCCGCCAAGGGCCAGGCGGGCGTCGACGATGGTGTCGCCGTCCAGTTCCAGCGCTGCCGCCACCGACACCAGGGCGAAGGCATAAGACGCGCGATCGCGGATTTTCAGGTAGTTGCTATGGTGCGCCAGGTTGTCGGCGGGCAGCTCGACAGCGGTGATCAGCTCATCGTCGGCCAGCAGGTTGTCGCGTTGCGGCGCATCACCGGGCAGGCGATGAAAATCGGCAAACTCGATGATCCGCGCACCACCACGGCCTTCGACATGCACCCGCGCCTCCAGCGCCGCCAGGGCGACGCACATATCGGATGGGTGGGTGGCGACGCACTGCTCACTGGCGCCGAGGATCGCGTGGATCCGGTTCAAGCCGGTGCGCGCCGGGCAGCCACTGCCGGGCTCGCGCTTGTTGCACGGCACGGTGGCGTCATAAAAGTAGTAGCAGCGGGTGCGCTGCAACAGGTTGCCGCCAGTACTGGCCATGTTGCGCAGTTGCGGCGAGGCGCCGGCGAGGATGGCCTGGGACAGCAGTGGATAACGCTGTTCGATCAGCGGGTGCCAGGCCAAGTCGGCGTTACTCACCAGGGCGCCGATCAACAGGCCCCCGTCGGTCGTCTCCTGAATGTCATGCAACGGCAGGCCGGTGATGTCGATGAGGTGCTCGGGCCGGCTGATGTTTTCTTTCATCAGGTCCAGCAGGTTGGTGCCACCGGCAATAAAGCGCGAGGCGCCACTGCTCAGGTGCACGGCCTCCTGTACATCGACGGGCTTGCTGTAATGGAAGGGGTTCATTGCTCACCTCCCACGACTTCCACGATGGCGTCGCGGATATTGCTGTAGGCGCCGCAGCGGCACAGGTTGCCGCTCATCAGCTCCTGGATTTGCGCGCTGTCGTGGGCACGACCTTCATTGGCCAGGCCCACGGCGGAACAGATCTGGCCGGGGGTGCAGTAACCGCACTGGAAAGCGTCGTGCTTGATGAACGCCTGCTGCATCGGGTGCAGTTGGTCGCCGTTGGCCAGGCCTTCGATGGTGGTCAGCTCGGCGCCGTCGCACATCACCGCCAGGGTCAGGCAAGCATTGATTCGTTTGCCGTCGCGCAACACCGTGCAGGCGCCGCATTGGCCGTGGTCGCAGCCTTTTTTGCTGCCGACCAGGTCGAGTTGCTCGCGCAACAGGTCGAGCAGCGTGGTCCAGGGCAACACATCCAGTTGGCGGTCCTGGCCGTTGAGGCTCAGGCGTATCGAGTGGCTGGCGAACGGTTGGGCCGCCGCGCCATTGGGGGTCGCGCTCATAAACACCTCACGGGTTGGTGGACATCCGCGGCGTTCAGGAAAGTCGCCGTCTCAGGGGTACGACTTCCCAGGGTATTGAGCGTTCAAGGTGATTGATCAGCGGATATTGAGCTGCGTCGACAAGGTGTTGCGCGGCGGGTTGATGGACGAGTTGCTGTATTGGAACCAGCCCTGGGCCTCGACATTCAGGTCAAACACATAGATGTAGCCCATCAAGGTGCCGGCGCCACTGCAGGCTTCGCTAACGTTGCCGACCTGGCACACCGCCGTGCGCTGGCCATTCAACACTGCGCCATTGAAGAGGCCGACCGGGTTATTCCCCAGGCCCACTTCCATCACCGACACCTTGGTGGGGCCGCGGTGCGTACACATCGCGGTGTCCTGTGCGCGCTCGGGGATGGTTTCCGTGCAACCGGCCGACTCAACCTTGAACACGCGCACTTCGCTCAAGGGCGGTGCAGTCGCGCCCCACGCCGGTGCTGCGCCGAGCAACAGGCTGATACAGGGGATCAGGGCTAGACTCCACGGGCTGGCGTTTTTCATGTTGCAGGTGACCTTCGTTTAAACGTCGGCGCAGTATGCCTCAAGGCCTCGGCTGCTGGTATGATGCGCCGCTTTTTCCGATCCTCTCTGAAACCACAGGCGCTTGGCGCAGTTTGTGCTTTGACTTAGAGGTCAACAAATCACGACGCCACAGAGCGTCACAGGGAGCAGGCATGCTGGAAAAGCTGTTTCAACTCAAGGCACACAACACCAACGTGCGCACCGAGATCCTCGCGGGCATCACGACATTCCTGGCCATGGCCTACATTCTGTTCGTGAACCCGAGCATCCTCGGCGAAACCGGCATGGACAAGGGCGCCATCTTTGTTGCGACGTGCCTGGCAGCGGCCATCGGCTCGACCGTGATGGGCCTGATCGCCAACTACCCGATCGCACTTGCGCCAGGCATGGGCCTCAACGCCTTCTTTACCTACACCGTGGTCCTGCACATGGGCCACACCTGGCAGGTTGCACTGGGCGCGGTGTTCATTTCGGCGGTGCTGTTTTTCATCCTGTCGATCTTCCGCATCCGTGAGTGGATCATCAACAGCATCCCGCTGCCGCTGCGTTCGGCGATTGCCGCCGGGATCGGCCTGTTCCTGGCGCTGATTGCCCTGCACAACGCCGGTATCGTGGTCGGCAACCCGAACACGCTGGTGGGCATGGGTGACCTTAAAAAGCCCGCGGCGATCCTCGCCACCCTCGGTTTTATGCTCATCGTGGCGCTGGAAGCGCTCGCCGTGCGCGGTGCGGTGCTGATCGGCATTCTGGCCGTCACCCTCGTGTCCATCCTGCTGGGCGTCACCGAGTTCGGCGGCGTCGTGTCGATGCCACCGTCCCTGGCCCCTACGTTCCTGCAACTGGACATTAAAGGCGCGTTGGACATTGGCCTGGTCAGTGTGATCTTCGCGTTCCTATTCGTGGACCTGTTCGACAACTCCGGCACCCTGATTGGCGTAGCCAAGCGCGCCGGCCTGATGGGCAAGGACGGCCACATGCCGAAAATGGGCCGTGCGCTGATTGCCGACAGCACCGCCGCCATGGCCGGTTCCCTGCTGGGGACGTCGACCACCACCAGCTACATCGAGTCCGCCGCCGGTGTGAGTGCCGGTGGCCGTACCGGTTTGACCGCCATTGTGGTCGCGGTCCTGTTCCTGTTGGCCTTGTTCTTCGCGCCGCTGGCCGGCAGCGTTCCCGCCTTCGCCACCGCGCCAGCATTGCTGTTCGTGGCGGTGCTGATGACCCAGGGCCTGGCCGAGATCGACTGGGATGACATCACTGTTGCAGCGCCGGTGGTGATCACCGCCCTGGCGATGCCGTTCACTTACTCCATTGCCAACGGCATCGCCTTCGGTTTCATCGCCTGGACCGCCATCAAGCTGCTTTCGGGCCGCTACCGTGAGCTGAACCCGGCGCTGGTGATTCTGTCGATTCTGTTTGTGATCAAGCTGGGCTGGTTCAACGCATGACTTTTGACGCCGCACGCTACACCGCTCAACTGCAAGACAAGGTCACGCGCTTGCGTGACCTGCTGGCACCGTTCGACGCGCCAGAGCCACAGGTCTTCGACTCGCCGCTGCAGAATTTCCGCCTGCGCGCGGAGTTCCGCCTGTGGCGCGAAGGCGGTGAGCGCCACTACGCGATGTTCTCCCAGGACGACAAGCGCACGCCGATCCTGATCGAAGAGTTCCCCATCGCCAGCCAGCGCATCAACCAGTTGATGCCGCAGCTCAAGGCCGCCTGGCAAGCCAGCGCCGTCCTGAGCCATAAGCTGTTCCAGGTGGAGTTCCTCACCACCCTGGCCGGCGACGCGATGATCACCCTGTGCTATCACCGCCCGCTGGATGAGCACTGGCACACCGCCGCAAACCAGCTGGCAGCCGACTTGAATGTCAGCATCATCGGCCGCTCCAAGGGCAAGCGCGATGTGATCGGCCATGACTACGTGGTGGAAAAACTCGACGTGGGCGGCCGCACCTTCAGCTACCGCCAACCCGAAGGCGCCTTCACCCAGCCCAACGGCACGGTGAACCAGAAGATGCTCAACTGGGCTTATGAAGCCCTGGGTGATCGCCCGGATGATCTGCTGGAGTTGTATTGCGGCAACGGCAACTTCACCCTGCCACTGGCTACGCGTGTACGCAAAGTACTGGCTACCGAAATCAGCAAGACCTCAGTGAATGCTGCCCTGAGCAACCTTGATGAAAACGCGGTGGATAACGTCACGCTGGTGCGTCTCTCTGCCGAAGAACTCACCGAAGCGCTGAACGAAGTACGTCCGTTTCGTCGCCTGCACGGTATCGATTTGAAGAGTTACGAATTCGGCAGCGTCTTCGTCGACCCACCGCGCGCCGGCATGGACCCGGACACCTGCGAACTGACCCGTCGCTTCGACAACATCCTGTACATCTCCTGCAACCCGGAGACCTTGGCGGCGAATATTGCGCAACTGCACGACACGCACAAGATTACCCAGTGTGCGCTGTTTGACCAGTTCCCGTGGACCCACCACATGGAATCCGGGGTGCTGTTGACCCGTCGCTAACCCGCAAAACCTGCAGGAGCCGGCTTGCCGAAGCGGTTTTACAGATGAGTAAGCACAAAAAACCCGGCGAATGCCGGGTTGTAACCACTCATGCCGAGGGCTGGAAATACCCCGCCAAGGCCCGCAAGTCCTGCTCGTTCAGCAACCCCGCGTAATACTTCAGCTGAATCCTCGCCAACAGATACGCATGTCGCGCATTCGCCAAATCGCGGCGGGCGGTGAAGAGTTGTTGTTCGGCGTCGAGCACGTCGAGGTTGACCCGCTCACCGCCGGCCACACTCTTTTTCGTCGCAGCGACTAAAGCCGTGGCAGAGCTGACGGCCATTTCATAAGCACGCACTTTGGCCGCGCCGCTGGTGTTGAGATTGAACTGTTTGCGCAACTCCACCAGCGTGGCCGAGGTTTGCGCGTCCAGCTCGTACTGGGCCTGGGACAGTTGGTTCGCCGCCTGGCGCGTGGAGGCTGATACGCCGCCACCGGCAAACAGCGGCAGGCTGACCTGGATGCCGACGCTGTTGGTGTCGTACTTCTGGTTGTAGCTGCTTTCCGAATCGGAACTGGTCTGGCGGCTGGTGGCGTACAGGCTGACCTTGGGCATATGACCTGCACGCTTGCGTTCCACTTCATAGGAAGCCACGTCCAAGGCGTGGTGCTGGGATTTAAGCTCCGGGTTATTGGCCATGGCCATTTCGCGCCAGGTTTCGAAACGGTTGGGCTGCAGGGGCGGAATGTCGAACTGGCGCGTCAGCGGCGCCAGTTCTTCGATCTGCAGCGGTTGGCCGACGATGGCTTCCAGCTCGCGCAGGGCGCTGTCCTGGGCATCCTGGGACTCGATCTCTTCGGCCTGGGCCAGGCTCAGGCGCGCCTGGGTTTCCAGCACATCGGTGCGCGTGCCCTCACCGCCCTTGAGCAGGCGATCATTGAGTTGCAGGCGCTCGGCATACGCACGTTTCTGTGCGCGACTCAGCTCGATACGTTCTTGCGCCAGCAAGGCCTGGCTATAAGCGTTGAGCACCCGCACTGCCAGTTCCTGGCTCTTGCCGCGAAAACGCTCATCGGCCATCAATGCCTGGGCAGTGCCCTGGCGAAACCGCGCGTAGGCTTCGTAATCGAGCAGCGGTTGCTGCAAGGTCAGGGTCGACGCGTAACTGCGGTAGTCACGGTCGCTGGTGACATCACCCGCCGTCACGTCGGATTCGTTACGCGAGTTGTTGTAGCTCCACGACAGGTTCGGCAACAACGCCGCACGCCCGATCACACGATTTTCTTCACCGGCCTCACGCTCCTGGATAGCGGCCTGAAAGGTCGGGTCGTTACGCAGGGCCAAGTCGTAGGCATCCAGCAAGCCCAGGGCATGCGCCGCCGAGGTACAACCAAAACACAGGGTAAACAACAGCGCCTTCATTCTTCCACCAGGGCCATATGGGTGCGATCCATCAGGGGTTTGAACAGGTAGTTGAGCATCGAGCGCTCACCGGTCTTGACGAAGGTTTCCACCGGCATGCCCGGGCGTATCTGCACGCCGTCCAGTTGTTGCATGCCCGCCGCGCTGACCTGGGCACGCAGCGTGTAGTAAGGCTCGTCGGTGCGTTCATCGACCTGGCGGTCTGCCGAGACCAGGGTGACTTCACCGGCCACCCGTGGCGTGGTGGCCTGGTTGAAGGCCGAGAACAGCAACTCCACCGGCAAGCCCGGATGCACCTTGTCGACCATCTGCACTGGCACCCTGGCCTCCACCAACAAGGGTTCACCCTGGGGCACGATGTCCATCAACGCCTGGCCGGGCTTGATCACCCCGCCCTCGGTGTACACGTCCAGCCCCACCACCACGCCGGACGCCGGCGCGCGCACCCGGCTGTTGGCCAGTTCGAACTCGGCCGAGGCCAGGCGGTTGCGCAGGTCGTCGCTGCGGGTGCGGGTGTCGGCCAATTGGCTGCGCAGGTCTTTCTGGAAGTCTTCGCTCAACTGGCGAATTCGCAGGCGCAGCTCCAGTACCTGGCGTTGCAATTGGCCGATACGGCCGTAGTCCTCGGCGATGGCGCCGTCGACCTGCGAGTACAGGCGCTCGCTGTCGAGCAGGCGATTACGCGGGATGTAACCCTCACGCGCCAGTTCGCGCAGGCCCTGCAGTTGCTCATTCAACGCCGCGCGTTGCTGGACTTTGCTGGCTTGCGAATCCCGTGTCCCGCGCAACTGCGCCTCGGCGCCAGCGATGGTTTCGCGCAGGCCTTGTTGCTCGGTGGCCAGGGCCTGGGCACGGCTATTGAACAGCTGTCGTTGCAGGTTCAGGGTGCCCGCCGCCTCCGGATCATTGAGCAATTCGGGACCAAAGGTGATCGCCGACGCCCCCTCGCTTTCGGCACTCAAGCGCGCTTCGCTGGCCAGGGAGGCCAGGTACTGGCTGCGCAGCGACTGCATCTGCCCGCGCAATGGGGTTTCTTTTAATCGCAGCAGCACCTGGCCGGCGCTGACCACCTCACCCTCGCGCACTTCAATGCGCTCGACGATGCCCCCGGCCGGGTGTTGCACGGTCTTGCGATGGCCCGACACCATGACCTTGCCCGACACCGCCACGCCCTTGTCCAGCGGCGCCAACGCCGCCCAACCGAGGAAACCGGCAAAGCCACCGAGTACCAACAGCCACCCCAGGCGCGAATACTTTTTGTCATCCAGCGCCAGCACATTGTTCGGCGCCTCGCTGATCAACACGGGTTTGTTCTGGCTCATGCCTGTTTTCCTTCACCGAGGCGGTAACTCATGCTCAGGGTCGACACCGGCTTGTTCGCGGCGGGCTTTTGCCGGGCCTCCAACACGCGCGCAGTGGGCCCGAACGCCTGCAACTGACCGTCCTTGAGGATCAGCAGTTGGTCCGTCAGGGTCAGCACGTTGGGTTTGTGGGTGATGAGGATCACGGTACGGCGCTGTTGCTTGAGCTGGTTGATGGCCTGGAGCAAGGCCTGCTCGCCCACTTCATCAAGGTTGGCGTTGGGCTCGTCCAGCACGATCAGCGCAGGCAGGCCGTACAGCGCACGCGCCAGCGCGACGCGCTGTTTCTGGCCGCCCGACAAGCCGGCACCGCCCTCCCCCAACTGCGTGTCGTAGCCCTGGGGCAGTTGCAGGATCAGGTCATGCACGCCGGCCATTTGCGCGGCAGCGAGGACCTTGTCCGCCTCCACCTCGGCAAAGCGTGCGATGTTTTGCGCGATGCTGCCGGCGAACAATTGAATGTCTTGCGGCAGGTAACCGATGTGCGGCCCCAACTGCTGCTTGTCCCACAGGGCCAGGTCGGCACCGTCCAGCCGCACTTTGCCGGCCAGGGGCGCCCAGGCGCCCACCAATAGTCGGGCCAGGGTGGATTTGCCGCAGCCCGACGGCCCGATCACGCCCAGGACGTCGCCCGCCGCCAGGGTGAAGCCCAGGTTGGCGAGCGCGGGCCGACGGCTGCCGGGAGCACAGGCGCTGACGTGCTCCACGCTCAGCTGGCCTTTGGGCACCGGCAGGTTCATACGAGCGGGCCGCGCAGGGTTGTCCGCCAGCACCTGCGACAAGCGCTGGTACGCCAGGCGCGCCGAGCCCCATTGTTTCCACACGCCGATCAGTTGGTCGATGGGGGTCAGCACCCGGCCCATCAGGATCGAACCGGCAATCATCATCCCTGGCGTGATATCGCCCTGCACCGCCAGCAAGGCACCCAGGCCCAGCACCAGGGACTGCAACGCCAGGCGCACACCCTTGGACCAGGCACTGACGGCCGCAGTCTTTTCACTCGCCAGGTTTTGCTGGGCCAAGAAAGCTTGATGCTGGCTGAACCAACGCGCGCGCAATGTGCCGAGCATGCCCATGGCTTCAATGGTGTCGGCATTGCGCAGGTTGGCCGTGGCCTGCTGGCTCGCGCCGATGGACAGCTGGCTGGCCAGGGCCATCGGTGCCTGGCTGACGTGATGGTTGACCCACGCCAACGCCATCAACAACACCGCGCCAACCAGTGCCAGCACGCCGAGCCAGGGGTGGAACAGGAATATGACCAACAGGTACACCGGAAACCACGGCGCATCGAAAAACGCGAACAACGCCTGGCCGGTAGCGAACTGGCGCAGGGTGGTCAGGTCATGCAGCGCCTGGCCGGCCGCCTGGGTGCCGCCCTTGAGTTGCGCTTCGAACGCAGCGTCGTACACCCGCTGGTTCAAGCGCATGTCCATCTGTGTGCCGAGGCGGATCACCACCTGGCTGCGCACCCACTCCAACGCGCCCATCAGGCCGAACAGGCCGAGGATCATCAGCGTCAGCATCAGCAGGGTCATCTGGTTACCCGAGGCCAGCACCCGGTCGTACACCTGCAGCATGTACAGCGCCGGGGCGAGCATCAGCAGGTTAATCACCGCCGAGAACAGGCCGATGTTGAAGAAGCCACTTTTATAGGCCGTGAGGGCGGCCAGGGTTTCGTTGCCGGCGTGGCGCATCTGGGGATTCTCAAAGGGTTGAGCGGGCAGCGTCGCCGCGTTGACAGGCCATGCGACGCTGCGCAGAATTCGGCACCGCCGTCGCCTGAAGAGTTAGAAGGCTTGGGCAACGACGGTGTGTCATGCGGCGAATGGGAGAGCGATCTTCCATTCGCTTTTTTCATGCAGCAGAGGGTTTAGGCCGCGAGTGCCCAGTCCTGCGCCACGTCTTGCACGCCCACCAGCGCAACGTCGGTGGCCGCCGGGGAAGCGGCGTGGCTGGCGACCGCAGCGGCGATGTCGTCGAAGGTGCTGTTGAGGCCTTCGCCGATCGAACCCAGCAGATCGGTGAGGACGGTTTCCAGGGCAGACGTGTTGCCCTGCATCAGGCCGTAGATCACGCTCTGCACCTCGTTGCCGACGCGACCGGCGTCCGACGCCGCGCTCAGGTCGAGGCCGTTGAACGCCACCTTGAAGTCGGTCAGGCTGAAATCGCTGCCGCCACCACCGCCCAGGCCAGTGCCCAGTTGAACGTTATCCAGCTCGCCCCACAGGAAGTGGTTCTGGTTGCTGCTCGCCGGCAGCGTAGGGTTGAACACGTAGTGCAGGCCATTGCTGGTGTCGCTGTCGGCGATAAAGGCGTAATCCGAGCTGTTGGCACCGTGGGTAGCGTACTGGTCACCGCTGAGGGAGCCATTGCTGAAACCACCGGTATTGCTACTGCCGTGACCCGCAGTGGCGAAGCCCAGGGCCCAGGCGCTCAGGTACTCGTTAACAGTGATAGAACCCAAGCCAGAATCGTAGCTAACAGAAATAGTCATCACTAAACCTCGTTAAACAACGCTATTGATGAGCACGCACAAGTGGCGCACTTTTTTACCCACCCTTGGGTAAAACCATTGATCAAGTACAGGCTGCTACTGATCAGAACTTGTATTCCAACATCCCGCTCAGGGTCCGGCCGCGGGCCAGGCTGAGGTTGTTGGCATCGCCCATGGCGACGAAATAAGCCTCATCGGTGGCGTTTTCCAACGCCAGCGCAATGTTCAAGTGGTCGGTCATCCAGTAGCTGGCGTACAGGTCATACAGGGTGTACTGGGGCCAGAGCGCCTGGTCGATCAGGTCGTAACCCTGCTGATTCAGGTTCTCCCCATTGCCCGCGCTGTAGCGCACACGCACGCCGGTATCCAGGCGTTTGTCCAGGAAGCGCGCCCCCAGGGTCAGGGAGCCGCGGTCGGCGGGCATGTAGGTGGCGTTACCCATGATCCGGCCGCAACTTTCCTTGTTGTTGGCGACGTCATCGTCGAGCACTTCGTAGCGGGTCACGAGCCGGATGCGGGAAACGCCGTTTGCGTCCACATAGCGTTCGATACGCGACGTGCTCGGCCCGTTCTTCTTCGCGCCGCCCAGGTAGTAGTTCTTCGAACAGAACTCGTTGCTGCCGATCATGTGGGTGTAGCTGAAGTTGGCGTACGCCCGGCCCATGTCGTAGTTGAGCTGGTACTCCATGCCGCGAAAGCGCGTGGGGTTGGTGTTGTTGACGTAGGCCATGGTGCCGAGAAAGCCGCCGACGGTGGTTTCCGGCAGGCTGACGCTGGTGTTCAGGAACGAGAAGTTCTCGATCTTGGTATCGAAGTAAGCCACCTTCATGCCCAGGCGGTCGTCACTGAACAACAACCCTTCCTTGAACACGTTCATGCCCACTTCCCAATCCTTGGATTCCTCCGGCTTGAGGTAAGGGTTTGGAAACACACGCTCACCCGAGCCGCCGCCGTGGGGGCGACCGGTCATGAAGGTTTCGGTCACCCCTGGTGGGCGCCAGCCCTTGCCCCAGCGGGTGTACAACTGCAACCAGTCCACGCCGGGTTTAACCGCGATGCCGAAGGTCGGGGAAAACTGGCCTTCCTCACGGTCGATATCAATCACTTCGGACACGCGCTTGGCGCCCACCAGGCTGCTGTAGAAGCGATCACGCCGGTACAGCGTCATGCCGGTTTCGCCTTCAAGCCTGTAGCGGTCGTAACGCAGGCCGCCGTCGACGGTCAGCCAGTCGTCATATTCGTATTGCAGGTTATTGAAGAGGCTGGCGATGGTACGTTTACCGCCGGGCGTGCCGCCTTCGGCATAGGGCAGCAGGCCGAGCAGGTTGACGGCTTCGACCTTGTTGGTCCGTGGCTTGAACTCGTCCTGGTACAACTCCACGCCGTAGTTCCAGCTCACATGTCCCCATTCGCCGAAATCAAACCGCGAGGTGTTGTCACCCTGTAGACCCCAGGTGTCAGTCTGGAAGTGATCGGTGTAGGCCCCCACGTAGTTGCCGGTGCCCACCGACGCCATGTTCGGTGTGTTGGCACGGTCCAGTTGAGTGGTGACGTAGTAAACCTTGGCCTTCAGATCGACCAGCGGGTTATCCGGCGTGTAGCTGTAGTCCAGCGCAAAGTTCTTGGCGTTGAGGTTGTTCTTGCTGACACGGTGGTAGAACACACTTTGATTGTCATCGGAGGTATAGGCCCAGGCATCGTTGCTGTCGCTGTCACTCTCCAGGTAGCTCAGTTGCACACGCTGGTCATTCGGCAGGTTGAGGCCGAGCTTGATGATCTGCGAACGGGTCACGCTGCCCATGTCGCCGACTTCGCTGTTCAACCAATCATCGAACGCGGCAGGCATGACCTTGCGCGCACGCAGGTTGGTGCCCAGCTTCTGGTCATTGTGGGTACCGGCGCGGTAGTTGCCGAAATGCCGCTCGCTATAGCCGAGCAGCACATCGCCACGCTCATCACCAAAGGCAAACACGCCACTGCCATTGAAGTAGGTACCGTTGCCCAACTCACCGATACCGCTGCCCGCGCGAAAACGTCCGCCGATCTCTTTACCGTCCTTGAGGAACTCGCTGGCGTCCAGGGTCTTGAACGAGGCGATCCCGCCGAGTACGGCCGCCCCACCCTGCCCCGACTGGCTGCCCTTGTCGATCTCGATGCTGGAAACGAACTCCGGGTCGATCACCATGGTGCCGTTGCGCTGCTGGTGACCGTTGACGTTGAAATTCTGGCGCATGCCGTCGATGTTCATGTTCACGCGGCCGTAATCCTGCACGCCACGAATATTCACCGAGAGGCCGGGGTCACGCTGGTTGACGGCGGTGTAGACGCCGGCGGTTTCCTCAAGCATGTCGGCCGCGTGACGGGGTGGACGTTTGTCGATCATGTCACGGCTGATGACTGCCACGGACTTTGGGGTCTGATACACCCAATCACTGGCCTGGCCAGTGGTGTTGCCGGTGATGGTCGTGGTGCCTACGGTCATCGCGCCGTCGTGATCGTCGCTGACACGGTTGAGCGTGACCTGGCGCTCGCTGGTAAAGCGATACTCCACCGGCGCGGCCCCGAGCAAACGGCCCAGGCCTTCCTGCACGCTGAAACTGCCCTTGATCGCCGTGCTGCTCAAGCCTTGCAGACGCTGGCTGTCGAACAACACCTGCAAACCGGCCTGATCAGCAAAGGCCAGCACGGCACTGCCCAGAGGTTGCGCGGGAATATCAAACGTCAGCACGGCAGGTTGAGTCGCGCCCGACTGCGGCTGCGCGGCACACACCGGAGCGACTGCGGCGAACAGCCCCAGATGAATGGCCAGGGCTAACCGGCTACCGGTGATACGCCCCTTGTTGAGTGCTGACATTTAGGATGTTCCCTGCGCTAAGCGCTTTTTGTTTATGCGAATGCTTCTCACCTAGCAAGACGTACGACGCGCAGGAAGTCAGTAAGACTTTTTCAAAAGTTTTTTAACAAAGGGATGTCAGGCAGCAAAAAGGAGCCGACTTGCCGGCGATAACCACAAGTACGAACACAACGCTGTAGCCCCAGGTACCCACGATGCGAAGCGAGCCGCTTTTGATCGTGATCTTGATCTGGCTTTTGATCTGGCTTGTGATCTGGCTTTTGATCTTAGGCGCCCCGTCAAACACGCTGGCCGGAATTCGACAGGGATTTGGGGGGTAAACCGGCAGGGATGCCGGTTTAGCCGCCCCGCGCCATGGATGGCGCGTGGCGGCGGCCCCCAAATACCTGTCGGATTACGGGCACACCGAGCCTAGGCGAGGTGCCGAGTGTTGGGGCAAGAGCCTTTTGCTTACTTTTGGGCTTTTCAAAAGTGAGCCGCCGTAAGGGCGGAACCCATAGCAGCCGTTACCCAAATAACGGATATGTACCCGGTCTGCCCCAACATCCAGGTCGGCTGTCAGGCCGCCTTCGCAGGCAAGCCAGCTCCCACATTTAGATCGCGGGGTGACAGTTGGATTGTGGTCGGCTGTCAGGCCGCCTTCGCGGGCAAGCCTGCTCCCACAGTTGGATCGTGGGGTGACAGTGGGAGAGTGGCCGGCTGTCAGGGCGCCTTCGCAGGCAAGCCAGCTCCCACATCTGGATCGTGGGGTGACAGTGGGAGAGTGGTCGGCTGTTAGGCCGTCTTCGCGGGCAAGCCTGCTCCCACATTTGGACCGTGGGGTGACAGTGGGAGAGTGGTCGGCAGTTAGGCCGCCTTCGCGGGCAAGCCCGCTCCCACAGTTGGATCGGCTGTCAGGCCGCTGGCGGGAGCACGGTCCCTTGGCCAGCGCCAACAGGACAATCAATAGATCAGGCTTAAGCCCGCCAGGTCCAAGCGCTGCACTTGCAACTCCTGGGTCAGCGTGCCAAGGGCAGTGTCGAGCATGTCGAGACGAAACACCCCGCTGACCTCGCGATCACCCAATGCCGAATCGGCCAGCACCACACGCCCAGGCCGGTAGCGGTTGAGCTGCTCGATAACCTTGGCCAACGGCTGGCGATCAAAAATCAGCACGCCGCGTCGCCAACTGGTGGCCCGCTCTACATCGAGCTGGTCCAGGGGCACGATGCCCTCCTCGAGGTTATAGCGCGCAGCCAGGCCCTCCTTGACCACCCGGTCGGCCGGCCCCTTTTTCGGGATAGCTTGCAAGGAAACCTCGACACTGTGCTCCAGCACGCCAACCCACGCCTGGCTATCGCCCTCGCGCGCCACCACAAACCGCGTGCCCAACGCGCGGGTTTGCCCCCCGGCGCTTTGCACCACGAACGGCCGGGTTTCCTCACCCACCATCGGCGCCACATCAAAGATCGCCGAGCCCTGGAGCAGGCTGATACGGCGTTGCACACCGTCGTAGTCCAGGCGGATGGCGCTGTCGGAGTCCAGCTCCACCTTGCTGCCATCGGCCAGGTGCACGGTGCGCACCTCGCCTTTCGGGGTGATGTAGTCGGCTTGCATCCGCAGCACCATGTCCGGCCCGCGCACCCAGCCGACACCGGCCACCACCATAACCAACGCGACGGCGGCCGCACGCTGCCACGGCCGACGCCGTGTGGAACGCCGCACGGGTGGCGTCGCCGCTGGCGGGCGCTGACGGTGCACCGGTTCGTCCTTGTACGCGTCACCCAATGCCGCCCAGGTCTGCTCGGCAAAGCGCAATGCCGCTTCATGGCGGCTGTCGCAGGCGATCCAATGCTGCAGCTCGGCCTGCTCCTGTTCGGTCAGGGCACCGGCGTGCAAGCGCACCGCCCACTCGGCGGCCGCCTCGGTAATGCTGTGCTGTTGCGGACCCTGGCTATTCACGTGTGAATCTCGAATTTTTCGTTATATAACGCTGTGACGTCTGACCTGGTGCATTTCGGTAACTCATTCGTCGGATGGCGCCACCTCGCCTTCCTGCAAGCGCTGCATCACGTAGGCCAACGCCTTGGCCAGATGCTTTTGCACTGAGCTGTCAGAGATGTCCAAGTGCCGGGCGACCTGGGCGTGGGTCATGCCTTCGATGCGGTTGAGACGGAAAATCTGCTGGGTGCGTTCCGGCAACTCCGCCAGTGCCTGCTTCAATGCCTGTCGCTGTTGCTGCGCCATTGCCTGAGCCTCCAACCCGGCCACTTCATCTTCAATCTCGGCCAGCGCCTCGTGGGGCACGGAGTCTGTCTTGCGCCGCGCTTCCTGGCGAATATGGTCGATCAGCAGATTGCTCGCCGTTCGATAGAGATAGCCCTGGGAGTTGTCGATGCGCTCGCCGGCCGGTTTTTCCGCCAGGCGCAGGAAACTCTCCTGCACCAGGTCTGCGGCCAACTGCGGGTCCCGCACCTTGCGCGCCAGATACCCGCGCAAGGTATCGGCGTGCTTGAGAAACAGGCCTTTGAGATCCACGTCCGACAAACCGACTCCCTGGAATGTTAAGGAAACAGACGGGCATCTTAAGCGTTGTCGAGAATGATTTTCAATTGATATCTAATCTGATTCCACCGCAACAATGAGCCGATTAACAGTTCGGTAATCGAACACATCCGGCGCCATCAATTGACCAAATTAACCAACCAGTACATTTTATCCACACAACTAACAAGAACTGTGGAGATCCACCCTATGCCGCCCATCGTGCTGGTGCTCAACGGCCCCAACCTCAACCTGCTCGGCACCCGCGAGCCCGCTACCTACGGCCACGAAACCCTCGCCGATGTCGCCGCCCTGTGTGGGCGCAGCGCCGATCAGCTCGGTTTGAACATCGAATTTCGCCAGACCAACCACGAAGGCGAATTGCTCGACTGGATCCACGGCGCCCGCGCCCGCTGCGCGGGCATTGTGATCAACCCCGCGGCCTGGACCCACACCTCGGTGGCGATTCGCGACGCGCTGGTGGCCAGTGAAGTCCCGGTGATCGAAGTGCATCTCTCCAACGTGCATGCCCGTGAAGCGTTCCGGCATCACTCGTTTGTGTCGCCCATTGCCAAGGCCGTCCTCGCAGGCTTCGGCAGCCACGGCTACCACCTGGCCCTGGAACATTTCAGCCAGTTGCTCAAAGGGTCGTCCCGATGAAACCGCGCATCCTCGCCGGCCTGATCGGCGCCGGTATCCAGGCCTCCCGTACACCTGACCTTCATGAACAGGAAGGTGATGCCCAGGGCCTGCGCTACTTGTATCGCCTGATCGACCTCGAACCGCTGCGCCTGGACATCAACGCCCTGCCCGACCTACTGGACGCCGCCGAACTCATGCACTTCACCGGACTGAATATTACCTACCCGTGCAAACAGGCAATCCTGCCGTTGCTCGATGAATTGTCCGACGAGGCTCGCGGCATTGGCGCGGTCAACACGGTGGTGTTCAAGGACGGCAAACGCATCGGCCACAACACCGATTGCCTGGGGTTCGCCGAAGGCTTTCGGCGCAACTTGAATGACGTCGCCCGCGAGCGTGTGGTGCAGATGGGTGCCGGCGGTGCTGGCGCGGCGGTGGCCCATGCGCTGCTGGCGGAAGGTGTGCAGCACTTGAGTATTTTCGACGTGGACGCCAGTCGCGCCCGCGACCTTGTGGATAACCTTGCGCTGCGTTTCGGCGCTGGTCGGGCCCAGGTGGGCCAGCACCTGGAAAACGCGATGGCCGAGGCCGATGGCTTGGTCAATACCACGCCGATGGGCATGGCCAAACTGCCGGGCACGCCGGTGCCTGCAGCGTTATTGCGGGCGCAATTGTGGGTGGCGGAGATCGTGTATTTCCCGCTGGAAACCGAACTGCTACGCGACGCCCGCGCCTTGGGTTGCCGCACCTTGGACGGCGGCAACATGGCGGTGTTTCAGGCGGTGAAGGCGTTTGAGTTGTTCAGTGGGGAAGTGCCGGATGCACAGCGTATGTTGGCGCATTTCCAGGCCATGAATACCTAACTGCCGAAACCGGATCAAAAAATGTGGGAGCGGGCTTGCTCGCGAATGCGGCGGGTCAGGCAACCATGTTGCGACTGATCCACTGCATTCGCAAGCAAGCCCGCTCCCACATTGATTGCATTTCAGTTTTGAGAGCCGCGCTTACTCAAGCCTGCAAGTAACGCATCACCGACTCACAAATCATGTCCCGATGCCGCTGTTTAACCGCCTCATCCGACAGATCGATCTGAAAAATCTCACTGAAGGTATGGCGGTTGGACACGCGGTAAAAGCTGAACGAGTTGATCAGCAGGTGCACGTCCAACGGCTCCAGCCCCTCGCGAAACAAGCCCAGCTCGGCACCACGGCGCAAGGTTTCGCCCAGCCCTTCAAGGATCTTGCTGTTCATCGCCTTGATGGTGTCGGTGCGCTTCACATATTCGGCATTGTGGATATTTTCGATACTGACGATGCGCACGAAATCCACGTTCTGGTCATGGTGATCAAAAGTGAATTCCACCAGCCGGCGGATCGCCTCGCGGGGCTCCAGCGCCGTGAGGTTCATGCGCGTTTCGGTGTTGCGGATGTCGCCGTAGAGTTTCTCCAGCACCTCGACGTACAACTGCTCCTTACTGCCGAAGTAGTAATAGATCATGCGTTTGGAGGTGTGGATACGCTCGGCGATCGCGTCCACGCGAGCGCCGGAAAGGCCCTGCTGGACAAACTCGACGATGGCTTCCTGGAGTATGTTCTCGCGGGTCTTTTCCGGATTGTTCTTACGACTCTTGCGGGGTGCCTCGGAGGTCATGGTGCGCTCACGGCCAGTGTTATGCAGGCCGTGATTATGGGCCGCGACGCTCGCCGAAGGAAGCACCCGACCCGCCGTTATAAACGTGCCTGGCGCGCCGCACCGCTGCGCGATTTGGCCATCGCCGCCAGGCGCACTGCCACGTTGGCCGCGCCGTAGCCGGCATAGCCGTTCTTGCGCTGGATGATCTCGAAGAAAAACCGCCCCTCGAAAGGCTCGGTGTACACGTGAAACAACTCACCGCCCTGGGCGTCGCGGTCGTACAGCACGTTGTAGTACGCCAATTCGCTGAGGAACTCGTCATCGAAATCGAAACGCGCCGCCAGGTCGTCGTAATAGTTGAGCGGGATATCCAGCAGCGGCACACCCGCCTCTTTGGCGCGGCGCACCTCGGCGAAAATATCCGCGCAGTCGAAGGCAATGTGGTGCACGCCCGAGCCGCGATAGCTCGATAGCGCGTGGGAAATCGCCGTGTTGCGGTTTTCGGAGATGTTCAGCGGCAGGCGGATCGAGCTGCAACGGCTGCGCAGGGCACGGCTTTTCACCAGGCCGTAAGGGTCGGGCAGCACCACTTCGTCATCGGCTTCGAAATCCAGCAGGCTCTTGTAGAACAGCACCCAACTGTCGAGGCTGTCGGCCGGCAAGGCCATGGCCATGTGGTCGATGCGCAGCAAGCCGCCGCTGGACGACGCGGCAGGCTGCAGGTTGAAGTCGGTGTCATACAAGCCGCCTTCGCTTTGATCCACCAGGTAAATCAGGCTGCCATCTGGCGCACGCACCGCCGCCAGTTCCAGCTCGTTGGGCCCAACCAGGCCGCGATACGGCTGGCCCTTGTACGCCACCGCCCGTTCCAGCGCCTTGGCGCTGTCCTTGACCCGAATCGCGGTGGCGCACAACGACGGCCCGTGGGCCTCAAAAAAGTTGTGCGCGAACGAATAGGGCTCGCAGTTGAGGATCAGGTTGATATCACCCTGACGCAACAGGCTCACGCTCTTGGAGCGATGCTGCCCGGCCTTGACGAACCCCAGGCGTTCCAGCCAATGGGTGAGCTTGGCGCCGAGGCTTTCGTCCACGGCGAATTCGAGGAACTCGATGCCGTCGTATTCACTGGCCGCCGGGGTGTCAAACAGAATCTCGACAGGTTGCGCCGGCACTTCCTGCTTCAGGCGCTCGCGGGTCTTCTCTTCCAGGTACAGCAAGGAGCGCAGGCCATCCGCCGCATTCGCGCGAGTCGGCGCGGCGCGGAAGCCGTCGTTGAAAATCTCCAGGGACAGCGGCCCGGTGTAGCCACTCTTGATGATCGGCGCGAGGAACCCCGCCAGGTCGAATTCGCCTTGGCCGGGGAAGCAGCGGAAATGCCGGCTCCACTCCAGGACGTCCATGGCCAGGATCGGCGCGTCGGCCATCTGCACGAAGAAAATCTTGTCGCCGGGGATCTCGGCGATGGCGCTCGGGTCACCTTTGAGCGACAAGGTGTGGAAGCTGTCGAGCAGCACGCCAAGGCTCGGGTGATCGACCTGGCGCACCAGGTTCCATACCTGTTGCCAGGTGTTCACGTGCTTGCCCCAGGCCAGCGCTTCATAGCCAATGCGCAGGTCTCGGCGGCCGGCGTGCTCGGCGAGCAGGCTGAGGTCGTCGAGCAAAATGCGTTCGTCACCCACGCAGTCGGCCGAGGCATTGCTGCACACCAGCACCAGGTCGGTGCCCAGTTCCTGCATCAAGTCGAATTTGCGTTCGGCGCGCTCCAGGTTGCGCGCCAGGCGGTCACGGCGGCAGCCTTCAAAGTCGCGAAACGGCTGGAACAAGGTAATGGCAATGCCGAGGTCGGCGCACATCTGCCTGACTTCGCGGGGGCTGCCATCGTAATACAGCAGATCGTTTTCGAAGATTTCTACACCGTCGAACCCGGCCGCCGCGATGGCTTCGAGCTTTTCTGGCAGGGTTCCGCTCAAGGAAACAGTGGCAATAGAGCGTTGCATGGGCGACTCCCGGCATTTGAGGATGGTCTTATTTACGGCAAATTATTGGCCGCTAAACTGTCGACAGCAATTAAAATGTACGAACCGGTTAGTTTTTGGTGCGATTATCGAACACTATGCCGCTTTGGCGAATTGACGATTTTTTAGCCGCTGCTCACCATCGATCCGGTAACAAAGACCCAGAACACACCATAAAAATTTCAAAAAAACGGGTACGACCTCATGCCTCTGCAAAACTCCGCCCTGGCCGCGCGCCCGGGCAACCCGCACGCCGGCATCGGCGACAAGATCCGCGGCGCCCTGGCCGTGGGTAAAACGCGCTGGGGCATGCTGGCCCTGGTGTTCTTCGCCACCACCCTCAACTACATCGACCGCGCCGCGCTCGGTGTGATGCAGCCGATCCTCGCCAAGGAAATGAGCTGGACGGCGATGGACTACGCCAACATCAACTTCTGGTTCCAGGTCGGCTACGCCATCGGCTTCGTGCTGCAGGGCCGCTTGATCGACCGGGTGGGCGTGAAACGCGTGTTCTTCTGCGCGGTGCTGTTATGGAGCCTGGCGACCGGCGCCCACGGCTTGGCTACTTCGGCGGTGGGTTTCATGGTGTGCCGGTTTATCCTCGGGCTGACTGAAGCGGCCAACTACCCGGCCTGCGTCAAGACCACACGCTTGTGGTTCCCGGCCGGCGAACGGGCGGTGGCCACCGGTATTTTCAACGCCGGTACCAATGTCGGCGCGATGATGACGCCGATGCTGCTGCCGTTGATCCTGCACATGTGGGGCTGGCAGGCGGCGTTCCTGTGCATGTCGGCACTCGGCGGGATCTGGCTGGTGTTCTGGGGCTTGAAGTACTTCAACCCGGAAGACCATCCCACCGTCAAACAATCCGAACTGGACTACGTGCAGCAGGAAGTCGAACCGGAACAGCCCCGCGTACCGTTCAGCCGCATCCTGCGCATGCGCGGCACCTGGGCCTTCGCCCTCGCCTACTCGATGACCGCACCGGTGTTCTGGTTCTACCTGTATTGGCTGCCGCCGTTCCTGAACCAGCAATACAACCTGGGCATCAACGTGACCCAGATGGGCATCCCGCTGATCATCATTTACCTGACCGCCGACTTCGGCAGCGTAGGTGGGGGAATTCTGTCGTCGTTCCTGATCGGTCGTGGCATGAACTCGATCAAGGCGCGCCTGCTGTCGATGCTGCTGTTTGCCTGCTGCATCGTCGTTGTGATCATGGCCGCCGGCTCAAGCCAGCTGTGGGTCGCGGTGTTTGCCATCTCCCTGGCGATTGGCGCGCACCAGGCCTGGACGGCCAACATCTGGAGCCTGGTGATGGACTACACCCCCAAGCACATGATGAGCACGGTGTTCGGTTTCGGCGGCATGTGCGCAGCCATTGGCGGCATGTTCATGACCCAGATCGTCGGCCACATCCTGACGGTGACCAACAACAACTACACCGTGTTGTTCACCCTGATCCCGGCGATGTACTTCATTGCGCTGACCTGGATGTACTTCATGGCCCCGCGCAAGATCCCGACCGTAGACGTCTAAGCTATCTGCGCCGCTGCTGCCAGGCAGCGGCCAGCCCGCTCATGCAGATCACCCCGATGCCGACCACCGTGGTCAGGTCCGGGGTGTGGTTGAACACCAACCAGCCCAACAACCCCGCGAACACGATCTGGCAATAGCCGAACGGCGCCAGCAAGGCCGGCGCCGCAAAGCGGAACGCCTGGGTCAGCATCAAGTGCGCGGTCATCCCGCACGTGCCCAGGGCCAGCATCAACACGCCATGCCACAGCGTGGGGACCTGCCAGAAGAACGGCACCATCGCACTCATCACCAAGGTATTGCACAGGCCGGCGAAGAAGTTGCTGGTGGTGGGCGTGTCGTATTGGCTGAGGATGCGCGTGAGCAGTTGGTAGAAGCAGAAGAACAGCGCCGAACACAGCGGCAGCAACACCGCCGGGGTGAACAGTTCGCCGCCGGGGTGGATGATGATCAGTACGCCGACAAACCCGCAGATCACCGCCAGCCATTGGCCACGCGTCACGTGCTCACCCAGCAGTGGCACCGAGAGCGCCGTCACCAGGATCGGCGCCAGGAAGTTCACCGCCGTGGCTTCCGCCAGGGGGATGTAATGCAGCGCCGTGGTGAAAAACAGGCTGGTGCCCAATAGGCACAGCGCCCGCACCACCTGCATCCCCGGCCGCTTGCTGCGCAACACCCGCAGGCCCGATTGCGGCAGGAAGATGCCTGCCATCAATAAGGTGTGCACCAGGTAACGGGCCCAGACCACCATCACGATCGGGTAGAACCCCGCCAGGTATTTGGACAAGGCGTCATGGCTGGAAAACAGAAACGTCGCCACCACAATCAGCAAAATGCCTTTGAAGGGGTGGTTGACGCCGGAAAGCGGGGTACTGACAGTCATTGAATTCTCTTGCGTGGCGCACGGTAGGACTCAACCCGGTAATCTAGCAGCCGGGTCGGCGTCTGCCCCAAGAGCATAACCAAACACCGTGCGAACAGCGCACTAAATCACCGGATTCGAGTCCAACGCTGCACCTTAGCCCCTGCGTTGTACACTTTTTAACCAAGGCCCTGCCGCTATGAAAAAAATACTCTTTGTTCTTTCTGCCCTTGCCCTGCTCACCGCCTGCAACCAAGAAGCCAAGGACGCGCCCAAGCCCGCGCCGGCTTCCGTACAGGCCACCCTGGTGCCGCAAACCCCACCCACCGACAAATGGGTCGGCAAATGGATCGGCGTCGAAGGCCTCAACCTGACCATCGCCAAGGACGACAGCATCGGCCGTGGTCACTACATCCTCACCATGCAATACGGCCTCGACGCCGATGACTCGGGCACCTTCAAGGGTGAAGCAGCCGAGGACGGCATCACCTTCACCCGTCCAGACGGCCCGCAACTGCTGCGTGCCGGCGACGGTGCCGCCACCGGGCTGAAATGGCTGGCGGATAAAAAGGATTGCCTGGTGGTGGATACCGGCGAAGGTTACTGCCGCGACTGAAGCGGTATTGCTGACACAAGTTTCATCTGGCGCCCCTGCCGGGACCGGCCGAGAGCAGCGATACTACGCAGCTCTCGAACCTGTCGGACAGCCGGGCTGGCGCCATTCCTACGCACCAACAACACTGTTCCAGAGTTCATCGAGAGGATTGCCCCATGCTATGGAAAAAAGGCCGACGCAGCGACAACGTGGTAGATGCCCGCGATGACACTGGAGGCGGTGGTGGCGGCATGCGCTTTGGGGGCGGCAAGGGCCTGAGCCTCACGGCCATCGTGCTGATCGTCGGCATCGGCTGGCTGACCGGCCAGGACCCCATGCAGATCCTCGGCCAACTGACCGGCCAGATGGAACAGGCGCCGTCTGTGAGCACGCAGTCGCGCCAGGCCCCTCCGGCCAACGATGAGCAAGCTGATTTTGTCCGCGCCGTACTGGGCGACACCGAAGACACCTGGGGGCAGGTGTTCCAGGAAAACGGATTAGCCTACAAGAACCCGAAACTGATTCTGTTCCGCGGCCGGGTGAATTCGGCCTGCGGTGGCGCCACCTCGGCCAGTGGCCCGTTTTATTGCCCGGCTGACCAGCAGGTGTACCTGGACCTGGATTTCTTCCGGGAAATGTCGCAACGCTTCCAGGCCGCCGGCGACTTTGCCCAAGCGTATGTGATCGCCCACGAAGTCGGGCACCACGTGCAGACGCTGCTCGGCATCTCGTCGAAGATCCAGGCCGCGCGCCAGCAGGGCCGGCAGATGCAAGGCGATGGCGGCCTGCTGGTGCGCCAGGAGCTGCAAGCCGACTGTTTTGCCGGGGTATGGGCCAACCGTGCGCAAAAGCGCCTGAACTGGCTGGAGCCTGGCGACATTGAAGAAGCACTGAATGCGGCCAACGCCATTGGCGATGACCGCTTGCAGCAACAGGGTCAAGGGCGCGTGGTGCCGGACTCGTTTACCCACGGCACCTCGGCACAGCGGGTTCGCTGGTTCAAGACCGGCTTCGCCCAGGGCCAGATCACTCAATGCGACACCTTTACCGCCAAGAGTCTTTAGATGAATAAACGATTGGGATTGCTGCTGGGTTTGTTGGTCACCTGTTCCGCCTTGGCCGCCGGGCCTGTCGTAAAAGAGCATGGCGTAAAAGAAGTCAGTCCCGATCGTTTCCACCTGGAGGCCGGCGACCTCAGCCTGGGTTTAAGCCAGGACTGGACTAAACCGCTGCCCCAGGTCACCCGCGCCTTGATCATCGTGCATGGTCGCCTGCGCAATGCGCAGACTTACCTGCAAAGCGGTGAAGACGCCGCCGAGCATGTGGGCCAGGCCGCCCATACACTGGTGATTGCGCCGCAGTTTCTAAATGAATCCGACGTGAAGCGTAACCACCTCGACAACCAGCTGCTGCACTGGAATGGCAACGACTGGATGGCCGGCGACCCCTCCACCGGTCCGGGGCAGATCAGCTCCTATGGCGCTCTCGACCAGATCATCAAGCACTTGGGCAACCGCAAGCTGTTCCCGGCGCTCAAAGAGATCGTGATCGCCGGCCATTCCGGCGGCGGCCAGGTGGTGCAGCGTTTCGCGCTCACCGGACACGACCACCCAACCCTGCAGACCGAAGGCATCAGCCTGCGCTACGTAGTGGCCAATCCATCCTCCTACGCCTATTTCACCCCGCAGCGCCCGGTGAAATTCGACACGGCCAGTTGCCCCGATTTCAACGACTGGAAGTACGGCCTGCAAAACCTGCCGGCCTATGCCAAGGGCCAGAGCGCCGAGCAGCTTGAGCAGGCCTACGTGTCCCGCAACATCACCTACCTGCTGGGCCAGCAAGACACTGACCCGAACCACCCGGCGCTGGATAAAAGCTGCGCCGCCGAAACCCAAGGCGCCTATCGCCTGATTCGCGGGCACAACTATTTTGACTACCTCAAGCAGCGTCATCCGCAGTTGAGCCATCATCTGGTGGAAGTGCCGGGGGTGGGGCATAACGGGGATGGGATGTTTACGTCACCGGAAGGCCAGCGGGTGTTGTTCGTCCAATAACTGACGGAACCGGATAAAACTGTGGGAGCGGGCTTGCTCGCGAATGTGGTGTGTCAGTCACTGAAAATGTTGACTGGCGCACCGCATTCGCGAGCAAGCCCGCGCCCACATTGGATCTTCAAAGACCGATCTAAATCATCCGGCGCAACACCGAGCAATCCTCGGCATGCCAATCTGCCAATTCCGGCCAGGGGTTCTCCGGCAGGTTCACCAATACCGTCCGCGTTCCCGCCGCCCGGCCACAATCCAGGTCGAAGCGGTAATCGCCGACCATCACCATTTCGCTCGGCGCCACGTCCCAAGCGGCCGCCAGCTTCAGCAGGCCATCCGGATCGGGCTTGGGTTGCGCATCATCACGCCCCAGTACGTCCTCGATGGCAAAGCAGTCCGCCAGGCCGATCGCTTCCAGGGTGATATGCGCCAACTCGCGCGCATTGCGGGTCAGGATGCCCAGGCGATAGCCACGTCCGGCCAGCTCGCGCACCAGTTCCACCGCGCCTTCGGCAGCCACCGAACCCAGCGCCAACGCCCGCTCATGCTCCAGCAGCCAGGCGTGCTTGGCCGCCGCAACCTCCGTCGGCAACGCCGCCAAGTGAGTGAGGATGTCGTCCTCGGGCGGAATCTCCAGGGCCACGCGAATGGCCGCGAAGTCATGCACGGCGACCGTGAGGGTGCCGTCCATGTCGAACACCCAGTGCCTGACGTCCGCCAGGCTCATGCCCAATCCTTGCGATGGCGAATCAGGCCTTCCTGGGTCACCGAGGCCACCAGTTGCCCGGCGCGGTTGTACACGCTGCCACGGGAGAACCCGCGGGAATTGCCGGCCCATGGGCTGTCCATGGCGTAGAGCAACCAGTCATCGGCACGCAGGTCAGCGTGGAACCACAGCGCGTGGTCGAGGCTGGCGACCTGCATGTCTTTCTGCCACACGGTCTTGCCATGGGGCAGCAGCGAGGTGGTCAGCAGGCCGAAGTCCGAGGCGTAGGCCAGCAGGTATTTATGCAGCGCCGGCGCATCAGCCAGGGCGCCGTCGGCGCGAAACCACACGTATTTGACCGGGTCGGACGGCTGCGGGTTGAACGGGTCTTTCTCGGTCACCGGGCGCACTTCGATCGGCTTGGGGCACAGCAGCTTGTCGCGCATGTGCTCGGGGATCAGGTGCGCGCGCTGCTGGGTCAGTTCCAGCTCCGACGGCAGGTTTTCCGGGCCAACCACCACGGGCATGGTGGTCTGGTGATCGAAGCCCTGTTCGTCGTACTGGAACGAGGTGGTGCAAGTGAAGATCGGGTGGCCCTTCTGGATCGCGGTCACGCGGCGCGTACTGAAACTGCCGCCGTCGCGCACGCGGTCCACCGAGTACACCACCGGCAACTTCGCGTCGCCAGGGCGCAGGAAATAACCGTGCAGGGAATGCACGTGCCGCGCTTCTTCTACGGTCTGGCTGGCTGCCGACAACGACTGGCCGAGCACTTGGCCGCCGAACAGCTGGCGAAAACCCAGGTCCTGGCTGCGGCCGCGAAAGAGGTTTTCCTCGATCGGCTCCAGGGTCAGCAAGTCCACCAGATCTTCCAATACTTGGCTCATAGAGCAACTCCTAAAATCTACGGGGCATTCCGGGCTGCCTATCCGTGCAGCGTGTCCAACCATTGGGCGCGGGTGATGCGATACAAAACATGATGGCGCAGCGGGTCATCGGCTGCGACCTTGGGGTGTTCAAAATCTGCCAGCGGATCGTAATGCATACCGATGGCTTGCATGACTTTTTGTGATGGCAGATTGGCCTCCGTGGTGAAGGCTACAATTTCGTCCAGGCTCAAGCGATCAAACCCACAGCGCAATGCGGTCCACGCGGCCTCGCTGGCGTATCCCAGGCCCCAGTGTTCGCGGGCCAGGCGCCAGCCGATCTCCACCGCCGGGGCGAAGTCGGCGTCGAAGCTGACATTCAACAGCCCGGTAAGGCCGATGAATTCGCCGGTGTCCTTGCGCTGCAATGCCCACAGGCCAAAGCCGTATTCGGCGAAGTGGCCGCGAATGCGGCCGATCAACGCGGCGCTTTCCAAGTGGCTCAGTTTGGCCGGGAAATAACGCATCACCTGCGGGTCGGCGCACATGCGCGCAAACTCCGGCAAGTCGCTGTCGCGCCATTGGCGCAACACCAGGCGTGCACTTTCCAATTCCAGTATCGGCTCCATGGGTCCCCTCCCTTGCCATGTCCGTGAGTGTACAGCGCTGTTAAGATCCGTCGCAGGTTCCCGTCAGAAAATCCCATGCCTTTGCCATTGATCTACCACGATGACTACAGCCCCGAGTTCCCGGCGGACCATCGGTTCCCCATGGACAAGTTCCGTCTGCTGCGCGACCACCTGGTCGACAGCGGCCTGACCGAGGACAGCCAGTTGCTGCGCCCACAACTGTGCCCGCCAGAGATTCTGGCCCTGGCCCATGACAGGGGCTACATCGAGCGCTACATGGGCGGCGAGCTGTCTCGCGAAGACCAACGTCGCCTCGGCCTGCCGTGGAACGAAGCCCTGGCCCGACGCACCGTACGTGCGGTCGGCGGCTCGATCCTGGCGGCGGAGCAGGCGCTGGAACACGGCCTGGCCTGCCACCTTGCGGGCGGCACCCACCACGCCCACTACGATTACCCGGCGGGTTTCTGCATCTTCAATGACCTGGCGGTGATCAGCCATTACCTGCTGGCCAGCGGCCGAGTGAATCGCGTGCTGATCTTTGATTGCGACGTGCACCAGGGCGACGGCACCGCGCGCATCCTCCACGACACGCCGGATGCCATCACCGTGTCGCTGCACTGTGAAAAGAATTTCCCGGCCCGCAAGGCCCAGAGCGACTGGGACATTCCGCTGCCGATGGGCATGGGCGATGCCGACTACCTCAAGGTGGTGGACGACGCCCTCAACTACCTGCTGCCGCTGTACCAACCCGACCTGGTGCTGTACGACGCCGGCGTCGATGTGCACAAGGACGACGCCCTCGGCTACCTCAAGCTGACAGACCAAGGCGTGGCCGCCCGCGATGAAAGCGTGATGCGCCACTGCCTGGGCCGCGACATCCCGGTGATGGGCGTGATCGGCGGCGGCTACAGCAAGGACCGCCCCGCCCTCGCCCGCCGCCATGGCATCCTGCACCACAGCGCGCAACGGGTGTGGACGTCATCAGGCTGTCACTGAACTGTGGGCGTTACCCACAATCCCTGTGGAACCACCTGTGGATAACTTGAGCGTAAGGGCCTGAAAGCCATTAGCCGTATGGCTTGTAAGAAACTGTACGTTTTTTGACCAGACACTTTTCCACAGCCGTGAAACGTTGTGGAACTTAGCGCCGGCGGCCGTTTTGCAACAAAACTGCCGCACGCTGGCGTCACCTTGAAGGCCTATCCCGCTTTCAGAGTACCCCGCGATGGCAACGTACAAGATCGGCAGCAACTCGACACCCGGCAATGACGACGCCCTGAAGAAAGTCGCCGCCACCTTCGACGCGGCAATGTCCCGCGCCCTGTCCGGCTTCAAGGAAGCCGCCCACCCCGGCAACTTCAAGGTGCTGGCCGCGACCGACAACACCAAGGACCAGAAGATCGCCGACGTCAAAGCCACCGGCGACCAAGAAGCGATCAAGCGCCTCGACGACCCGAACCTGGCCGACATCAGCAACACCGGCGTGCCCCTGGCCAACATCGCCAGCATCACCAAGATTTCCGATAACGTCCTGGAGCTGAAAACCCGCGACGGCAAGGACATCATCATTATCAAGCAGATGACCCCGTACCTGTTTGACGGCATGGCCGGCAAAGCCGACGCCGTGGACGCGCTGAACAAGAGCAAGGCCGACGGCTACCGCATCGCCCAGGCCGGCGACACTGCACCGGGCCTGGACACCTACAAGGCCATCGGCCCGGCTGACGAAGTCGGGCCGGGGATGATTCGCTACGAAACCCTGTCGGGCGACAAGGTGGTCGTCAGCAAGGAAACCAACCTCGACCTGTACGAAAAAGTGAAGTCCGACGGCGAAACCTGGGGCCTGATCAACGACAGCAAGGACGAAGGCTACCGCCTGGCCAGTGCCGATGAAGCCGGCAGCGTGAGCCTGGTGGGCACCCCGGAAGAACTCGGCCACGGGCTGATCCGCTACGAAACCGCTTCCGGCGACAAGATCATCGTGTCCCAGGCCATCAGCCCCGACCTGTACGCCTCGGTGGTGAAAGAATCCAACGGTATCTTTGGCGTCGACGGCGCCGTGGACACCAACTGGATCGACAACTCCAAGTACGCCAGCGCCAAGGACTGGGACAAGATCGTCGGCAACACCAGCGGCACGCCAACCCAGGAAGAACGCGACCTCGACCGTCCGCGCGCCGCCTCGAAAATGCTCAGCGACAACTGGGACAAATGGGGCCTGCACGACCGCCCCATCGACTTCTCCAACCCGCCCGCCGACCTGCCGCCCGAAGCCCAAGCCTGCCTCAAGTACCTGGCCGGCAGCCCGAGCCTGATGAACGCCCTCGACAGCGGCGGCCTGGGCAAAAGCGATGGGGTGATTACCCACGCCGATGTGGATAAGTTCATCAGCCAATCGAACAAGGACCTGTCGGCCGCCTCGAAGTCCTACGGCACCTTCCTCAGCAAGAACCCGGACGCCACAAACCTGGCCAAGGAAAATGCCAAGTCCGCCGCCATCGTCATGGCCAATATCTCCCTGGTAAGCAGCGCCGGCCCGGAAATGCAGGGGCCCAACCAGCGCGCCAACAATGGCAGCCTGAACACCGCCAATCTCAAGGCGATCAAGGATGACTCGGGCCTGAGCCCCGAGTTGACCGGCGCCGCAGGCTATTGGTCCACCCCCGGCATGCTGCGCACTCTCGACATGGCCGGCGACCTGCCCGCCACCGCCAAGGCCGACGGCATCACCCAACAGAAAAACATCGGCGCGTGGCTGGAAAACCAGGCGCCCAAGGACGACCACGGCGTGTTGATGATGCTCAGCAACGCCGCGGTACGCAGCTCGGTGGCCGACGTCGACACCTCCAAACTGACCAAGGACGTGCTCGAACACCCGGAGAACTACGACGGCAAGACCAAAGCCGCCGTGATGATGGAAATCAGCGACGCCCGCGCGCGCATGGCCGCCAGCGATAAAGTGGGCGACGGCGACCTGTATGCGGGGATTACGGCGGACACCGAATACCACCTCAACCCGACCAAATCCAAGGTCACCGACCAGCTCGATGCCGCCATCGGCAAGTTGTCCAGTGACCCGGATGTGAAGACCTTCCTCTCGCAAAACCAAGCGTCCGGCATGCGCGATATCGTCAACAGCGACCCGGCGATCAAGCATGAACTGCAGGCCTACCAGGACGGCCAGATCAACAGTGGCAATGTGCTCAACACCGCCCTGAACACCAAAGGGGCTGATGGCAAACCGCTGTCGCTCATGGACGCCCTGAGCCTGGCCGGCACCGACGCCACCCTCACCGACCTGGCACTGGGCGGCGATGGGCATGTGGACCTCAGTGTCATCGCGCAAAAGTCCGGCAAGTCCGGGGACATCGAGCAGTTCTTCAAGGACCACATCCTCAACGGCAAGGACCTGGAAGACGCCCTCGCCCAGCCGAACGCCGACCCGATGACCGCCATCGGCCAGTACGCCGCCCACGCGGAATTGCTCAAAGAGTTTCTCGGTGACAAGGTCTCGGCCCAGGACTCGTCGACGGTGCAGCAGTACGTCAACCAGGCGGTGTCCGACTCCCTGGTCAACGGCGCCAACGACGACGTGCTCAAGGGGGCGTTCGGCGATGCCAATGGCAACTTTGATGAGGCCAAGACCACGGCCATCATCGAGAAAGCCATGGCCGACGACCCGGAGATGTTCAAAGACGCCACGGGGGCGCAGATCAAGCCACAGGACGTGATCTCGTTGATCCGCTCGATGTGGGACGTGAACCGTCAGGGCCAGAAGATCAGCGACGTACTGCCCAAGGCCGTGGACGGGCTGAAGCTCAACGCCAGCGATTCTTACAAACAAGGCCTGCTGCACATCGGCAGCGCCTTGCTGGCCGGCGGCGTACTGGCGGCGCGCTCGGCCACGGGCGGCAACAGCCCGGCGGACAACGCCGGGCGCGTGGCGGCGGGCATGCAGTTTGCCGGCCTGATCACCGAGGGCGGCACCAAGTACGCCAAGGAAGCCGGCTACGGCATGACCTGGAAACCCACCCCGATCGACCCGAACAAACCCCAAGGGATCGGCGACTTCCCCACCGGCAAAATGGTGCAGAACACCGACGGCCTCAACCGCCTGGGCAACCTGGGCAAGATCGTCGGCGGCACCGGCAGCTTTATCGGCGGCGTGTTCGGCCTAATCAGCGGGGTCAACAGCGCGTTTGCCGGGGATAAACTCAACGCCGGTTTCTCCCTCACCAGCGGCGCCCTGGGCACCGGCGCGGCAGTCGCCTCGATTATCGAAGGCGGCGCGGGCCTGTTCGGCATTGCCGATGCGGCGGCCATCGCGGGGACCTTCGCCGGCGTACTGGGTTGGGCCACCGCCGGTCTGGGCATCGTGACCAGCTTTGTGTTCCCGATCATCGAGGTGGTGAAGCGGGAAAAACAACAGGACGCGTTCTTTGGCAACCTGGTGCAGACCCTGGATAAATATGGTCTCACCGGCGGCCCGATCACCGACGCCGACCGTGCGGACGAGTACCCGCCGTACGCCAACACGGGTTTTGCCTGAGTACGTTTTGCCTAACGGCACGGGGCGCGCATTGCTTACAATGGGCGCCCTTTGTTTTTGACCAGGCCTGCCGATGTCCGCTACTGCTCCTTCCCACGTTGCCATTATCGGCGGCGGCCCTGCCGGGCTGATGGCCGCCGAAGTCCTGAGCCAGGCGGGCGTGCGGGTGGACCTGTACGACGGCATGCCCTCGGTGGGGCGCAAGTTTCTGCTGGCCGGCGTGGGCGGCATGAACATCACCCACTCCGAGGACTACCCCGCGTTTCTGTCGCGCTACGCCGAACGTGCGCCGCACATGGCGCCATTGTTGCGCGCATTTGGGGCCGAGGCGTTGTGTGAATGGATCCACGGTTTGGGGATCGAGACCTTTGTCGGCACCTCGGGCCGGGTATTTCCTACGGATATGAAAGCCGCCCCGCTGCTGCGCGCCTGGCTCAAGCGCCTGCGTGACCAGGGCGTGGTTATCCACACCCGTCATCGCTGGCTGGGCTGGAATGCCGAGGGCGACCTACTTATCCACAGCCCCGACGGCGAAAAAACGGTCCACAGCGATGCCGTGCTGCTGGCCCTCGGTGGCGGCAGTTGGTCGCGCCTGGGTTCCGACGGTGCGTGGCTCAAGTTGCTGGAAGATCGCGGCGTACCCTACGCCCCGCTGCAACCGAGCAACTGTGGCTTCGAGGTGTCGGCCTGGAGCGAGCTGATGGTCAGCAAGTTCGCCGGCGCGCCGTTGAAAAACGTCGCCATCGGGCTGGGGGATGACAAGCCTCGCCTGGGCGAATGCGTGGTCACCGCGACGGGGATCGAGGGCAGCTTGATCTACGCGCTGTCGGCGCCGATCCGGGAAGCGATCAACCGCGATGGTTCAGCCACCGTGCATATCGACCTGTTGCCGAGCAAGCCATTGGACAAAGTCCAGGCAGCCTTGGCAAAACCCCGTGGCTCTCGCTCGATGAGCAAGCATCTGCACAGTCAGCTGGGGTTGGACGGCGTGAAGGCCGCGCTGCTGCGTGAGTTGACGCCTGCCGCGCACTTCACCGATCCGGCGCAATTGGCGGTGGACATCAAGGCGCTGCCATTGACGCTGGTAAAGACCCGGCCAATGGATGAGGCGATCAGCACCGCGGGCGGCGTGCCGTTCGAGGCGCTGGATGAGCGATTGATGCTCAAGCCATTGCCGGGGGTGTTCTGTGCGGGGGAGATGCTGGACTGGGAAGCGCCAACGGGCGGGTATCTGTTGACCGGGTGTTTTGCCAGTGGCAGAGCGGCTGGGCGGGGGATGTTGGAGTGGCTTCACCGCTGAGATTTGCGGTGAATTCCGAGCCGCCTTCGCGGGCAAGCCCGCTCCCACCTTTGACTGCATTCCAATGTTGGAACTCGGTCAAAGGTGGGAGCTGGCTTGCCTGCGAAGAGGCCATCAGCAGCGCTGAAAAACTTACTTCTTCTTACGCGGCCCGGTATTGAACACCGGCACCTTGCGCACCGGCTTGATCGACGGCTCAGCCGGCGCGACGTCGCCGCTGTCCACCCACTTGCCCAGGTTGCGCTTACCGCCCCCACCCGACGCTTTAGGCTTCTTCGGTTTTTTCGGTTTCTTCACCACCTGCCCGCTGGCATCGGTGTCCGGCACACGATGCTCCGGCTCGAAGTCCGGCTCCATCTTGCGGGTCAAGGTCTGGCGCGTCAGCATTTCGATGGCCGACAGCATGTTGACTTCATCGGCACACACCAGGGAAATCGCTTCCCCGGTGTTACCCGCACGCCCGGTACGGCCGATGCGGTGGATGTAGTCTTCGGCCACGATCGGCAGGTCGAAGTTGACCACCAGCGGCAGGTCTTCGATATCCAGGCCACGGGCCGCCACGTCGGTGGCGACCAGGATCTGCACTTCGCTGGATTTGAAGCGGTCCAGCGCACGCTGGCGCGTGGCCTGCGGCTTGTCGCCATGGATGCCGTCGGCATTGATGCCCAGGCCCTGCAACTTATCCACCAGCGCGTCCACGCCGTTACGGGTCTTGGCGAACACCAGCACCTGCTTCCAGCGGCCTTTGCGCATCAAGTGCACAAACAGCTCCGGCTTGCGCTTCTTGTCCACCGGCACCACCCATTGCTTCACGGTGTTGGCAGCGACGTTGCGCGGGCTGACTTCGATGCTCAGCGGGTCGTTGAGCATCTGCCCCGCCAGCAGGCGTATGTCATCGGAGAAGGTCGCGGAGAACAGCAGCGTCTGGCGCTTTTTCGGCAGCATGCGATAAATGTTCGCCAGCTCTTCGGAGAAGCCCAGGTCGAGCATGCGGTCGGCTTCGTCCAGCACCAGGGTTTGCAGCTGGTTGAGTTTCAGCGCGTTCTGGCGGAACAGGTCGATCAGGCGGCCAGGCGTGGCGACCAGAATGTCGACGCCCTTGCGCAGTTTCATCATCTGCGGGTTGATGCTCACGCCGCCGTACACCGCGTAAGTGGTCAGCGGCAGGTGTTGCGCGTACTCGGCAACGCTGGCGTGAACCTGCTCGGCCAGCTCGCGGGTCGGGCACAGAATCAGCGCGCGCGCTGAGTTGGCGGCGACTTTCGGCCCTTCCATCGTCAGCAGCTGCAGCAGCGGCAAGGCAAAACCGGCGGTCTTGCCGGTGCCGGTCTGGGCCGCAGCCATCAGGTCGCGACCGGCCAGCACTGCCGGTATGGCTTGCGCCTGCACCGGCGTCGGGGTCTGGTAGCCAAGCGTCTCAAGGGCGCGCAGCAAGGGTTCGATCAGGCCAAGGGTGGCGAAAGTCATGTGTTTACCGTAGGAAAAATTCAGCGCAAGGGCGTAATGCGCCGCAGTTTACCTTATTTCCGGCTTGGGCTTGCGCCACTGGGGCAGGCTGATCAACAGCACGGCGCTGATGATCACCAGCATGGCCAACGCCTCTTCCAGGCCGATGGTCTCGCCGATGAACACGATCCCCAGCAACACCGCGACCGCCGGGTTGACGTAGGCATAGCTGGTCGCCGCCGCCGGGCGCACGTGCTTGAGCAGGTACATATAGGCGTTGAAGGCTATGATCGAGCCAAACACCGTCAGATAGGCCAGGGCCAGCCAGCCTTCCAGCGGCGGCGTGGCCTGCAGGCGTTCACCGGAAAGCGCGCTGACGAACAACAGCGCCACACCGGCGACCAGCATCTCCGCAGCACTGGCCATGGCGCCCTGGGGCAACGGCAATTGCCGGCTCCACACCGAACCAAACGCCCAGGAAGCAGCCGCCACCAACAGCAACACAGCACCCATCGGGCTCGACTGCAACGTGCTGCCCATATTGAGCATGGCGATGCCGATGATCCCCAGAATCACCCCCGCCCACTCCAAGCGAGTGTTGCGCGCGCCCCAGAAATACCCACACAGCAAGGTGAACAACGGCACCGTCGCCACGGCCAGCGCCGCCACGCCGGACGACACCCCCATGTGTTCCGCCACGCTGACACCGCCATTGCCCACGGTGAGCAGCAAAAGACCAATCATCCCGGCTGCTTTCCACTGCGGCCACGTCGGTGCCGGCACCCCACGCCAGCGCAGGAAGCCATACATCAACGCCCCCGCCGTGCAAAACCGAATCCCCGCCAGCAACAACGGCGGCCAGTACTCCACGCCGATGCGAATCACCAGATAGGTGGAACCCCAGATCACATACAGCGCAAAAAAGGCGGCGATCAACGGTAAGGGAAAGCGACGTGGGCCAGGCATTGGGCGGCTCTATGGCAGGAGATGGGAGGCTTATTCTAAAAAGACAGGTCGTTAAACATAAGTTACAAAACCTGTTTAAAACGCCAATACACTTTTCAAAGCATGGTTGTGAAGGCTATAAACCGTGTTTTCGAAAGCCACGCGCAACCGGAGCCTTCTCATGGACAAATACGACCGCATGCTCCTCAGCGCCCTGCTCGAAGACGGCCGCGCGTCCTACGCGCAACTGGCGCGCACGGTAAACCTCTCCGCCCCCGCCGTGGCCGAGCGCGTGGCCAAGCTGGAGGCCAGCGGCGTGATCACTGGGTATCAGGCCAAGGTGGACCTGTCCAAAGTGGGGTTGCCGATCCAGTGCGTGATTGAACTGCGGCTGACCAATCATGGCAGCCAGAAGGTGTATGACGCGTTGGCGGAAATTCCCGAGCTGACAGAGTGCCATCGGGTGACCGGCGACCCGTGCGTGATCATGCAGGCAGCCGTGGGGTCGATGCCGGAGTTGGAGAACCTGATCAACCGGGTGGCCAAGTTCGGGTTCAGCAAGACCTCGATTATTTTGTCGAGTGCGATAGAGCGGCGGGTACCGTTGGGGCAGTTGGAGGGCAATGGGAAAAATGGTGGCTGAACCGTAGCCATCGCAGGCAAGCCAGCTCCCACCGTTGAAATGCATTCCAACGGTGGGAGCTGGCTTGCCTGCGATGACGTCAGTTGCATCAAAGCCTGCGCCCCGGATGCGCCCCATTTCATTCTGAACGACAACCTGAGCTTCGAAGACGCCCTCGCCCATGCGGCCGATTTGCTGCATTGCGCGGTGGAGACGGCGCAAGCGCCGAGTGAGGCGATGAAGGCGCAGCAGCGGGCGGTGATGCATTTGGTGGGGATGGCGAAGGGCGTGGTGGATCGGGCGTTGCAGTGTGTGCAGCCACACTAGCTTTGTGGTGAGCGGGCTTGCCCCGCGCTGGGCTGCGAAGCAGCCCCAATTAAGGGCGCCGCGTTCTTTCAGTTAGCACGGAGTGTCAGGTTTCGGGGCTGCTCCGCAGCCCAGCGCGGGGCAAGCCCGCTCACCACAGAAGCCCGCTCACCACAGAGAAGACCGGGCCCACAGGAGATTGTGGCGAGGTCAGAACCCGCGATGCTTCTTCAGGTGCTCATTGATCTTCGCCGCCGGCACTTTCTGCAAGGTGCACAGCAACTCATGGGACAGTTCGCGCAAGCCGTGGGTGCGGCGCAGTTCCTGGGCCAGGTGGGCTGTGAGGTTAGCTGCCATTTCCGCATCGGCCATCGCTCGGTGAGCCTTGCCGGTGTGGGGCAGTTGCGCGTAGGTGTTGAGGGTGCCGAGCTTGTGGTTGGGCGCAGCCGGCATGAGGCGGCGTGCAAGAAGCAGGGAGCAGGCGAATTTTTGCAGGCGGGTACGGCGGATCAGGCCCAGTTCGTAGTCCCAGAACTTCTGGTCGAACGCGGCGTTGTGCGCCATCAGTGGCGTGGTGCCGACGAACTCGTTGACCTCGTTCATCACTCGCTCGGCCGGCGGCGCGCTGCGCAGCATGGCGTTGCTGATGCCGGTGAGTTGCTCGATAAAACCCGGCACGCGCACGCCGGCGTTCATCAGGCTCTGGTAGCGGTCCACAATCTGGCCACGTTCGAGGATGACCACCGCGATTTCAGTGGCCCGGCAATGGCTGCTCGGGGTGATGCCGGTGGTTTCAAAGTCGATGACCGCTATACGTTCCAAACCTGTTCCAACTCCGTCTTAGCATTTATTTGAGCAACAACGCGCCTTCAATCGGCACGTAGCGACTGGCGGCGCGTATCAATGAATTGGCCGTCAGCCCCGGTACGCCATAGGCCACGGCCTCGACGCCATGCTTGTGGATAACCCGGTCGAGCAACATGTCGAAATCACCGTCGCCAGAGGCCAGCACGATTTCGTCGACGTGGTCGGCGGCGTCCATGATGTCGATGGTGATACCCACGTCCCAGTCGCCCTTGGCCGAGCCGTCGCTGCGCTGGATGTAGGGCTTGAGTTTTACCGTGAAACCCAGGTTGCGCAGGATCTGCTGGAATTGCTGCTGTTTGCTGTCGCCACGGTCGATGGCATACGCGTACGCCTCGACGATCTGCCCGCGCGCGCTGATATCAGCCCACAACGCGGCGTAGTTGAAGTGGCAGCCATAGGCCTGGCGAACGGTGTAGTAGAGGTTTTGAACATCGGCGAACACTGCAATTTTCTTCACCGCACTTCCTCATGACAGCCAGGCGCCAGGGCCCGGAAAGGGTGCCAGTATGCCAGCCGCGAGAAGGTTTCCGGGAAAAATCAGACCGGGGCGACGAAGCGCCCCGGCCGAGGTGGGTCAGACGAAGGAATCGTCGTCGCCGAAGGAAGAAGAATCGTCGGAATAATCGCTGTCGGTGAAGCTGTCCGAGTTGTCACTGCCCCAGCTGTCATTGCCGGCGTACTTCTGGTCATCGCCGCCCCAGCCGCCCTGGTCACTGGCGGGCGCCGGCTGTTCGATGATTTCCTCGACCACCTGCGGTTGCTGGTTGTGATGGAACAGGCTGCTGATGCCTTCGGCCAGCAACACACCACCGGCCACGCCGGCTGCGGTTTTCATCGCGCCGCCGAGGAAACCGCTACCTATCGGGGCTGCCGGCGCTTGTTGCGGCTGTTGGTAGTTCTGCTGGGGCGCGCCGTAGTTCTGCTGCGGCGCAGGCTGGCTGAACCCAGGCCGCCCCGGTTCACGCCAGCCGCCACCGGAAGACGCCGGGGCGCTCTGCGCAGGTTGGGGGTCGCGGGAACCACCGCCAAAGATGCTCGACAAGAACCCACCGCTGCTCGCCGGAGCGGCTGGCGCGGATTTCGCCCGCTGCAGCTCATCCTGCAACTGCTGGATCTGCTGCGCCTGCTCCTTGTTTAGCGCGTCGAGGCTTTTGAGCGCGTGCTCTTGCACCAGGATCGACTGGGTCATGTAGTACCCGGCTGCCGGTTGGCGCGTCATGTGCTCCTTGATCCGCGCTTCGGCCTGGGCGTCGCGGGGGGCTGAGTCCGTTTCGGCTTGTTGCAACCGTGAAAACAGTCCATCGATCAGGGTTTGCTCTTCGCTGTTCATGGCGACCTCGTTAGATTGCCGGTAGAAATCGTGGTCTCGCCTGTGATCAGGCGCCGCTCTAGTTATGGGGGTGTTACGAGTTGTTTCAATGGTCTTTACTCAAGGTTTACGTTTGCTTACCGCCCGTGATGATCGGTTAAAGTGTTGCCCTTGCTTTCAGGCCTGCGATGAACTCGATGAATCCGTTAGACGTGCTGCGCGACTCCTTCCGTTTCACCCAACGCAACCTGGGCGCTATCGTCCAGCTGTGTCTGCCGTTGGTGATTTTCGAGGCCCTGCTGCAACAGGTGCTCAACCACGTGGTGGGCCCGGATGCATTCCCTGGCTACAGCGTGGTGGTGGGGTTGCTGGTGTACCCGCTGTACACCGGCGCGTTGATCCTGTTTCTGGATGCCCGCACCCGTGGCGAGTCACCGACGACCAAGGATGTATGGGCCATGGCCCTGACCCTGTGGCCGCGCTTCGCCCTGCTGACGGCCATGAGCACGCTGCTGATCCTGCTGGGGCTGTCGCTGTATTTCCTGCCGGGCCTGTGGCTGATGGTGGTGCTGGCCTTTGCCGAGTACCTGCTGGTGCTGCGCGGCATGCCGGCGCTGGAGGCGATGAAGGAAAGCTTCCGCCTGAGCCGTGGGCATTTCTGGCTGATCCTGGTGTGCCTGCTGTGCGTGATGACGCCACTGTGGCTGCTCAAGGGCGCCAGCGTTGCGGCCTACCCCACGCCTGCGCCGCTGCTGGGCCTGTTTCTGGACAGTGCCCACAGCTTCCTGCAACTGTTTACCAGCGTGGTGCTGTTCCGGTTATTCATGCTGATCGGTGGCGATGCCGACGCGCGGTGATATGCTCCGTGCCACTCCTGAAACGCTATAAGCCGAGCCGATGACCCGTTTATTGCGCATAACCCTGCTGGGCCTGCTGATCATTGCAGGCCTGCTCGCCGCCCTGATCTACAGCCTGACCTGGCGCCCCGAGGCGAAGGAAACCCTGCCGGTGAGTTGTGTCGCGCCCCGTGCGCCCACGCTGCTGCCCGGGCAGGCGCTCAAGGTCATGACCTGGAACGTGCAGTACCTCGCCGGCAAGAACTACGTGTTCTGGTACGACACCGCCGACGGCAGTGGCCCGGACGACCGCCCGACCGTGGAAGACATGGCCGCCAGCCTCGACGAAGTGGCGCGGGTGATCCGTGACGAACAACCCGACATCCTGCTGCTGCAGGAACTCGACGAAAACGCCAAGCCCTCCCATTACCAAGACCAGCTTGCCCTGTTGCAAGAGCGCCTGGTCGACCTCTACCCCTGCAGTGCCCAGGCCTTCGACTGGAAAGCCGACTTCGTGCCCGACCGGCATATCTTCGGCAGCGTCGGCCGTAAATTGGCGACCCTCAGCCGTTACCAGATCGAACACGCCGAACGCCTGCAATTGCCGGCCCCCGAGGCGAACTTCATCAGCCGCCAGTTCCAACCCAAGCCGGCCTTGCTGTTGACCTACCTGCCGCTGAGTGACGGTGGCCAACTGGCCGTGCTCAACACCCGCCTGGACGGTGACGCCCCTGGGCGCAGCGCGGTGCAGGAGCAGGTACAAACCACGGTCAAGCTGCTGGATAAATTTGAAGGGCGCGGCACACCCTGGCTGATCGGCGGCGACTTCAACCTGCTGCCCCTGGGCCAATTCCTGCGGCTGGACGCCGGCAAGCGTGGGCAATATTCGCCGGACAGCGAGCTGCATTTGCTGTGGGACAAATACCCGATGATCCCGAGCAACAGCCAATCCAGCGGGATTGACCGTGAGAAGTGGCTGACCCACTTCCCCAACGACCCGAGCGTCGACGGGCCGGACCGCACGCTCGATTACCTGTTCTACAGCCCGCGAATCAAGCGGGTGGAGGCGAAAGTGCGGCAGGAGGACACGTTGCGCATTTCCAACCACCTGCCGGTGATCGCTCGGTTCCTGCTGCCCGCCGCACAATAATCCCTGCCATGGGAGCACGGGCTGTGCGCGTTTATTCGACTCTTTTTCGGTACTCGGTGGTGGTGATTCCCGCGTAGCCCCAGTTATCCGTATCCACCTCTTCGATGACGATGTGAGTAAGGTGCGGGTCCTTATTGAGCACGGTTTGCATGGTGTTGGTTATTTCGGCGATGACCTGGGCTTTCTGCTCCTGGGTGACGCCATCACGGGTAATACGGACGCTGATGAAAGGCATGGAAAAGTCTCCACTTCGTCCCTCATCGACATGATGAGGCGGCAAGTGTGGAAACTTTAGAATGTTGCCTTGGGCGGATAAATGCGGCGGCGGGAACATCATTTGTGATGCCGCGTAATGAATAAAGGCACATCCTGTGGGCGCTGATTATTTACGCGGTTTGATTCGCGCGGTTGCCTCGGCCACCAGCGGGTCATCCGGCCAGTAATGCTTGGGGTATCGCCCTTTCAAATCCTTTTTTACTTCGGCGTAGGTACTGCGCCAGAAGTTCGCCAGGTCCTGGGTCACTTGCACCGGCCGGCGTGCCGGGGACAGCAGGTGCAGCTTCACCACCTGGCGCCCGCCGGCAATGCGCGGGGTGTCGGCCAGCCCGAACAGTTCTTGCAGGCGCACCGCCAAGATCGGCGGCTGTTCGCTGTAGTCCAGGCGCACCGACGAGCCCGAGGGCACTTTCACATGCTGTGGCGCCAGTTCGTCCAGGCGCTGGGGCAGCGGCCAGGGCAGCAGGTTGTGCAGGAAGCTGGAAATGTCCAGGTTGGCGAAATGGCTCAAGCGCGAGACTTTGCCCAGGTAAGGCATCAGCCAATGTTCAAGGCTGGCGAGCAACGCCTTGTCGCTGATATCGGGCCACTCGCTGGTTTTGCCGGCGTCGAGGTGCCGCAGCAGCATGACCCGCGCCTGCCATTGGCGCAGCTCGGGCGTCCACGGCAGTAGCTCGAGGCCTTTGCGGCGCACCAGGTTGACCAGCGCCTGGCTGCGCGCGGACTCGTCCAGGCCGGTCAGGGGTTCGCGGCTCAGTACCAGCTCGCCGACTTTGCGCTGGCGCTCGGCGCGCAGTACGCCTTCGCGTTCGTCCCAATCCAGCTGGTCGACGTTGCGCACTTGTTCGGCGAGCACCGTGTCGAACAGCGCCGGATCAAAGTCCGCCGCCAGGTAGATGCGTTCCTCACGCTGGCCCTGGCGGCTGCCCAGATCGGCGATGACCAACCAAGGCTGTTTCATCAGGCTGTCGGCTTCGGCGAACAGCGCCGCGCGGCCGTTGGCCAGGCGGTATTCAGCGCCGCCGGCGCGACGCTGTTGAGCGACACGGTCCGGGTAAGCCAGGGCGAGCAAGGCGCCGAGCCAGCGCGAGTGGTCGGGGTCGGCCACCGGTTGCGTGGCCTGGCCTCTCAAGTAGCCGCGATACTGTCGCGCCAGTTGCTTGGCCCGCTGCACCCCGCCTTGGGCGCCACGCGCGCGTGCTTCGCCGGACAACAGCGCCAGGCGACTGTGCAAATCCGCGCCGCCGCCGCGCAGGATATCGCGCTCGCCCAGCAGGGCCGCGACATCGCAGGCGGTGGCAGCCAACCCCAGGTCCTGCCCGCGCAACAGCAGGTGCGCGATACGCGGATGGGCCGGCAGTTCGGCCATTTTCTGCCCGTGGGCGGTCAGTTTGTCGTCGTCCAATGCGCCGAGGCGCACGAGCAGATCCTGGGCTTGGGCATACGCGGCGGTGGGCGGCACGTCCAGCCACACCAGCTGCGTGGGCGTAACGCCCCAGCGCGCCAACTGCAGCGCCAAGCCGGCCAGGTCGGCCGCAAGGATTTCCGCACTGCCGTAGGCGGCCAGGCCTTCATGCTGGTCCTCGGACCACAAGCGATAGCAAACGCCTGGCTCCAGCCGCCCTGCCCGGCCGGCGCGCTGAGTGGCACTGGCGCGGGAAATGCGTTGGGTGTCGAGACGGGTCATGCCGCTGCCCGGGTCGAAACGCGGCACCCGCGCCAACCCGGCGTCGATCACTACGCGCACGCCGTTGATAGTAAGACTGGTCTCGGCGATGTTGGTCGCCAGCACCACTTTGCGTGTACCTGCGGGCGCCGGGTCGATGGCGGCGCGCTGGGCGGCAAGGTCCAGCTCGCCATGCAGCGGGCACAGCAGCACATCACTGCGATCGCCCAAGGCCTCGGCCAATTGCTGGTTGACCCGGCGAATCTCCGCCTGCCCCGGCAAGAACACCAGCACGCTGCCGGTTTCGTCATGCAGGGCCTCAAGGATGGTTTGCACCACACGCGGCTCGATGAATTCACCGGGCTGGTAAGGCCGGCCCCAGCGCATCTGCACCGGAAACATGCGCCCTTCGCTGCGCAGGATCGGCGCGTCATCCAGCAGGCTGGCCAGGCGCTCGCCTTCGAGGGTGGCGGACATCAGCAGGATTTTCAGCGGCTGCTCATCGCGAAACAGCTCGCGGCCGTTCAGGCTCAGGGCCAGCGCCAGGTCGGCGTCGAGGCTGCGTTCGTGGAACTCGTCGAAGATCAGCAAGCCCACGCCGTCCAGCGCCGGGTCGTCTTGCAGACGGCGGGTGAGGATGCCTTCGGTGACCACTTCGATACGGGTGTTGGGGCCGACTTTGCTGTCGAGGCGAATGCGATAGCCGACGGTTTCTCCGACCTTCTCGCCCAACTCACTGGCCAAGCGTTCGGCCGCTGCCCGGGCTGCCAGACGGCGCGGTTCGAGCATCAGGATGGTCTGCCCGGCCAGCCATGGCTCGTTCAACAACGCCAAGGGCACACGGGTGGTTTTACCGGCGCCGGGGGGCGCTTCCAGAACGGCTTCATGGCGAATCGCCAAGGCGTCACGCAGGGCGGGTAAAACTTCATCAATCGGCAACGAATTCATACTGGCTCCAAAGCAGAGCGGCGAGTATAACGGCGAACTGCCAAGTGCCGACGATGGTCTCAGAAACGCCACCCACATCAATTGTGAATGCAATCAAGGGTGGGAGCTGGCTTGCCTGCGATAGCGGCGTGTCAGCCAATGCACTGCTGGCTGCTCCATCGCTTTCGCAGGCAAGCCAGCTCCCACGTTGGACCGGCGTTGTTCAGCTGATCTGGCTTATAGTCCTCTTTAAATCGTGTTCAGGAGAATGTTATGCGTATCGCTTCCCGTGTCATTGGCGGTGTCCTCGCCGTCACCCTGCTGAGCCAACTGACGGCCTGCGGTTCGATCTTCTACCCGGACCGCCGTGGCCAGATCGACGGCAAGATCGACCCGACCATCGCTGTGCTCGATGCCATCGGCCTGCTGTTCTACGTCATCCCCGGCCTGATTGCCTTCGGCGTGGACTTCGCCACCGGCGCGATCTACTTCGAGCCGGGCAAGACCGCCCAGGTCGACCCGCAAAAACTCCACGAAGCCATCGGCGCCGACGGCCAGGTCGACAATGCCAAGCTGCAAAGCATCATCCTGAAAGAAACCGGCCGCAGCCTGCCGCTCGACGACCCGCGCATGATCCAGTTCAAAGGCAGCGTGCAACAACTCGCCACCCTGGGCCTGCAACCCGCCGCTTAAGGATTCGACCCGCCTATGACCAGCAGCCCCGAACACGCCAGGCTCTTGCGCCTGGCCACCCGCGCGTCGGTGGGCGTGGCCTGTGTGCTGATTGTCACCAAAGCCATCGCCTGGTGGTTCAGTGGCTCGGTGAGCATGCTCGCCGGCTTGACCGACTCCCTGCTGGACGGCGTGACTTCACTGCTGAACCTCGTCGCCGTGCATTACGCCCTGCGCCCCGCCGATGACGATCACCGCTATGGACATGGCAAGGCGGAGTCGCTGTCGGGCATGGCCCAGGCGCTGTTCATCGGCGGCAGTGCGGTGTTGATCGCGCTCCAGGCCTACGAGCGCCTGCAACATCCGGAACCGGTGGGCGCGCCGTGGTTGAGCATCAGCGTGATCATCTTTTCCCTGGTGTTGACCGTGGCCTTGTTGATGCTGCAACACCGGGTGATCCGCGAAACCGGCTCCAATGCCGTGCGCGCCGATTCACTGCACTACCGCTCGGACTTGATGCTCAACGGCAGCATCCTCGTGGCGCTGGTGCTGGCGGGCATAGGCTTTCACCAAGTCGACGCCTGGTTCGGCCTGGGTATCGCCGCCTACATTTTGTGGAGCGCGATCCAGATCGCCCGGGAAAGCTTTGCGGTGTTGATGGATGAAGAGCTGCCGCCAGACGTCAGCCAGCACATGCTGGAGCTGGCGCGTGGTGTACCGGGGGTGTTGGGTGCGCATGATTTGCGCACGCGGATTTCCGGCAGCCACTGGTTTGTGCAGCTGCATTTGGAATTGCCAGGGGAATTGACGCTGTCAGTGGCCCACGGCATCAGCGACCAGGCCGCCGATGCCATCCACAAGGCCTACCCGCGCGCCGAAGTGCTGGTGCACGCCGACCCGCGGGAAGTGGTCACAGGCAACAAAACCTAGTACTGCACCTGATAACCGCGACTGCTCAGGCAGTTGCCCTGAGCCTGACGGTAGGTTTGCACCACCGCCGGGTCGGGGGCGTAGGTGACTTGCTGCGGGTCGAAACCGCTTTGCTGCACAGCCCAGCGATAACAGTCGTAGCCGTCCTGCTGCACCTGGGCCGGTGACTGGCCGTTGGCGGGATACGCCACCACGTCATAGCCATTGCCTTGCGGCGCGGGCTGCGGTGCCGGTACGGCGGCCGGCGGTTGCACCACCACGTACTGCTGGGAGCTGCTTTCGTAGGTGTAGTAGGAGCCCGCCGCGAGGAAGAACAGCGCACTGCCTATCCACACTTCACGCGCGTAGTCCGGCAGGTAATGCACGCGGATGCCGTACGGCGGCGTCACCACCACGTAGCGCGGCCCTTGCGGACGGTACCAGTAGCCGCCGGAGTAGAAGTAATCCTGGCCACGGTAAGGCACGCGGTAATTGCGGTCGGGGAAACGGTCGATCACGTAACCCGGACGATGTTGCGGGCCCGGGCCCCAACCATTGCCATGGCCGTCGGGGCGGCCTGGCCAGCGGTTGTCGCCGGGATGGCCATTGTTGAACCCGCCGCCATTGTTACCGGGCCGAGAGCCTGGGCCGCCGGCTTCCCAATGCTGGTTGCCGTCGTTGCGTCGCGGGATGTCACGGTAATAGCCCTGGCGCGGTTCCTGGGTCTGGCGCACGGTGTCGGGGCGACTCTGGATCGGCAGGTTGTTAGACGGCTGTGGTTGCGGTGGCTGCACCGGTCGCCCCTGCTCATTACCCTGGGGACGCCCCTGCCATTGGCCACCCCCGTTCTGGCCTCCGCGATCGAAGTGTTGGTTCTGTGGGCGCGGCTGATTGTTTTCCGGCCTTGGCTGGTTATTCTGCGGACGCGGTGGGTTGTTCTGCGGGCGGGGCTGTTCACTTCCCCCTGGCCGTCCGCCCTCCGGCCCTCGTTCATGCTGACCACCGCCTTCACCGCGCGGCGCATTTTCACGCTCGTCGGCCACTGCCTGGGCGCCAACGGTGACCATCAGCAAACCTACACCTGCCAAACGCCAGATGCGCTTCATGCTATTCCTCACTGCGGATTAGGGCCTGTCCATGAGACTGGAAAAGCGAGGCCCGGTTCTCGCACAGGTTATCAGCAGGCAAAAGAAAAGGGGTGACCCGTCGGCCACCCCTTGAGAACTTCGTCCTGGCTCAACGCTTTTGACGTTGGCTCACCTCACGCCGTCTTGTGGACAGTGTGCAGCCTGGAGGCCGGCTCAACCCTGCTGGGGTGGCGGCCGCTGCGGGCCTGATTGGGCTCGCTGCAAGTGGACTGTTGTCCAGGCGGTGATTCTGTTGATAAAGATACCCGCCAGCGCCCGACAGATGATTGCGAAGATTGCGTCAATAAACAGTGCTTGCGCAATTTTTAACCCTTCATGGATAATTCACCGCAATAGTTACGACAAAGGCCAACCCAATGAGCAAGCTTGACCGATACGACCTGAGTATTTTGGCGGAATTGCAGCGCGACGCGAGGATCTCCAACCAAGAGTTGGCCGAACGCATCGGCTTGTCGCCATCGCCGTGCTCGCGCCGCGTCAAGCAGTTGGAAGACGACGGTTACATCGCGCGCCAGGTCGCCTTGCTCGACCGCAAGATGCTCGGCCTGAGCCTCACGGCCTATGTGCTGATCGGCATGGACCGCCACACCCCCGAGCGTTTCGAGAACTTCGAAGCGGCCATCCGCACCCTGCCCCAAGTGCTGGAATGCAGCCTGGTGACGGGGATGGATGCTGACTATCAGTTGAAAGTGGTGGTGCCAGACATGGATCACTACCAGAAACTGCTGCTGGGTCACCTGACCCGCATTGAAGGCGTGACCAGCGTGCGTTCCAGCTTTGTGTTGAACCAGGTACTCAACAGCACCGAGTTGCCGCTGACTCACCTAAGAACCTGAGATCACCACTCAACAATGTGGGAGCTGGCTTGCCTGCGATGCAGGCAACTCGGTGTGTCAGCAAACCGAGGTGATGCTATCGCAGGCAAGCCAGCTCCCACATTGACCGCGCCGACTCAGGTCAATGTTGCGCCTCAGACGCTGCCTTATACTGCCCGCCTGCCTTTGTCGGAAAATTCGCCATGAACAACATCGACCCCGCCCTCTTTGAAGAATGGATGATGACCGGCCTGGTCACTGTCCTGATCATTTTCATGGGCTTTATCGTCTGGGACCTGGCAAAGAAGTCCAAGGCCGGGCGCTTTGGCTCGTTCATCCTGTTCTTCGTGCTGGGCCTGGGCGTGGCCGCGTTCATCATCAAGAGCGTGGTGATCGGCCTGATCGAGTCCGGCGCGTTATAAGCGCGCCGGCACTTCCTTCCACTGGCCTTGATCCAGGCCATCGATTGTCCAATCGCCAATCCGCACGCGCACCAGCCGCAACGTGGGCAACCCCACGGCGGCGGTCATGCGCCGTACCTGGCGGTTGCGCCCTTCACGAATGACCAGCTCCAGCCAGTGCGTCGGGACGCTTTTGCGAAACCGCACAGGCGGGTTGCGCGGCCACAACTCGGGCTCATCCAACGGCCGCGCTTCGGCGGGCAAGGTCTTGCCGTCGTTAAGCTCCACGCCCTCGCGCAAGCGTTGCAGCTGCTCTTCGGTCGGCTCGCCTTCGACCTGCACCCAGTAGGTTTTCGCCAGCTTGTGCTTGGGGTCGGCAATCCGCGCCTGCAGCTGGCCGTCATTGGTCAGCAGCAACAGGCCTTCGCTGTCACGGTCCAGGCGGCCCGCCGGGTAAATGCCGGGGATGTCGATGAAATCCTTGAGCGTCGCACGCCCGCCTTCGTCGCTGAACTGGGTCAGTACGTCGAATGGTTTATTGAACAGGATCAGCTTCGGCTCGGCAGGCGGTGCCTTGGCGACACGCCGCGCAGCGGAATACGGGGGTTTCACACCAGGGCGGCGCGAATCGGGACGGGTGGGACGGGACATGGCAAAGGAACATCTAACGGTCAGGACCGACAATGCTAGTGGCCTGACCGTTAAATGACCATCCCAACCGCTTAGCGGAACGGCGGCTCGTCGAAGCTGCGCAGTTTGCGCGAGTGCAGCGAGTTGAGTTCGGTGCGCAGCAAATCCACCGCTTCGATGCCGATCTTCAAGTGCTGGCTCACCGCACGCTCATAGAACGCGTTGGCGGAGCCTGGCAGCTTGATTTCGCTGTGCAGCGGTTTGTCCGACACACACAGCAAAGTGCCGTACGGCACCCGCAGACGATACCCCTGGGCGGCGATGGTGCCGCTTTCCATATCCACGGCCACCGCGCGGGACAGGTTGATCAGCGGGCGTTCCTGGGCCCAGCGCAGTTCCCAGTTGCGGTCGTCATAGGTCAGCACGGTGCCGGTGCGCAGGCGCTTTTTCAGCTCTTCGCCTTTTTCGCCGGTGACGTTGGCCGCCGCTTGCTGCAAGGCCAACTGCACTTCGGCCAGGGCGGGGATCGGGATGTTCGGCGGCACGACGCGGTCGAGAATCCCGTCGCGACGCATATAGGCGTGCGCCAGTACGTAATCGCCGATGGTCTGGGATTGGCGCAGGCCGCCGCAGTGACCGATCATCAGCCAGCAATGCGGACGCAGCACGGCCAGGTGGTCGGTGATGTTCTTGGCATTGGATGGGCCAACACCGATGTTCACCAGGGTCACGCCGTGGCCATCGGTGGCCTGCAGGTGATAGGCCGGCATCTGGTAGCGGTGCCACACCACGCCAGCGGCAATCGCCGAGGCCTCGCCGTGGTCCATGCTCTTGTCGATCACCACGTTGCCCGGCAACACCATGCGGATAAAGCGCGGGTCGCTGCGCAGTTGTTCCAGGCCATGCAGGATGAACTGGTCAACATAGCGGTGGTAGTTGGTCAGCAGGATCCACGGCTGCACATGGCGCCAGTCGCTGCCGGTGTAGTGCACCAGGCGACGCAGGGAAAAGTCCACGCGCGCCGCATCGAACAGCGCCAGGGGCAGCGGGTCGGTGTTTTCCCAGTCGTAGAGGCCATCGGCGATGCCGTCGGTGGCCGCCGACAGGTCGGTGCTGGGGAACACACGGGCCAGGGTCGCGGCAGTTACACCCGAACCGGCCAGTTCATCGCCCTGCTCCACCACGTAGGGGTACGGGATGTTTTGCTGGCTCACACCGACTTCCACCGTCACGGTGAAATCGTGCATCAGCGGCACCAACTGCTCCAGCAGGTATTTACGGAACGCCGCAGGATGGGTGACGGTGACGCTGTAGGTCCCCGGCAACTGGACCTTGGCATATGCCCGGGTAGTCTGTGGGACTTCGCCGTGGCAGTGGTAGGTCAGGCGCAGTTCCGGGTAGCGAAACAGCGCACGTTGTTCGGCGTCGGGCTCGACGCGGTCTTTGAGGTATTGCTTGAGGGCTTGATTGAGCGCGCCCGTGGCACGCTCATGCAGGGCCGCCAGCCGGTCCACGGCTTCTTCAGCGGTTTGAACGACAACAAAAGCTTCGGTCACGGTAAGCATCCTGTGTTCTGACGTGCAGGCCTTTATCTTGCCTGTATCCCCGTCAGACGCAAACTTTGAATGCAATCAACAAGGTGTGGACCTGGCGACAATCGCCGCCACGTCCACGCCACGCGGCAGGGTGCCATACACCCGACCGGACGCGTCGCCCAACCGGCTGGCGATAAACCCATCGCTCACCGCCTCATTCCCCGCCTCCAGTAGCAACTTGGCCTGCAACGCCACGGCGATGTCTTCGGTGAGCTGCCGCGCGCGGTATTGGATGTCCTGGGTGTCCATAAATGCCGACTTCAGTTGCTCGATATGCCGCGCCAGCAGACGGTCGCCATGCCCATCGCCCAATTCGACAAACAGTGCCTCCAACACACCCGGCTCTTTGGACAGCGCCCGCAGCACGTCCAGGCACTGCACGTTGCCCGAACCTTCCCACGTCGAGTTCACCGGTGCCTCACGGTACAGACGCGGCAGGATGCTGTCCTCGACATACCCGGCACCGCCCATGCACTCGGCGGCCTCGTTGATCATCGCCGGGGCGCGCTTGCAGATCCAATACTTGCCCACCGCCGTCACCAGCCGGGCGAACTTGGCTTCCTGCTCATCCCCCAGATGATCCAGCGCCCGGCCCATGCGCAGGCTCAGGGCCAGCGCGGATTCGCTTTCCAGTGCCAGGTCAGCCAGCACGTTTTGCATCAGCGGTTGCTCACTGAGCACGCGGCCACCCACGGAACGATGGGCACAATGATGGCTAGCCTGGGTCAGCGCCTGACGCATCAGCGCGCTGGAGCCGACCATGCAATCGAAGCGGGTCATGGCGACCATCTCGATGATGGTCGGCACACCACGGCCTTCTTCGCCGATCATCCAGGCCAGGGCGCCACGAAACTCCACTTCGCTGGAGGCATTGGAGCAGTTGCCGAGCTTGTTTTTCAGGCGCTGGATATAGAACTCGTTGCGCGTGTCATCCGGGCGGTGCCGGGGCAGCAGGAAACAGGTGAGGCCTTTGTCAGTCTGGGCCAGGGTCAGGAACGCATCGCACATCGGCGCCGAGCAGAACCACTTGTGGCCCACCAGCTCATACGCCTGGCCCGGGCCGCCGGCGCCCACCGGATAGGCGCGGGTGGTGTTGGCGCGCACGTCGGTGCCGCCCTGCTTCTCGGTCATGGCCATGCCGATCGTAGCGCCGGCCTTGTGGGCGATGCCGACGTTGCGTGGGTCATATTGGGTGTTGAGGATTTTCGGCAGCCAGGTGTCAGCCAGGTCCGGCTGCAAACGCAGGGCGGGCACGCAGGCGAAGGTCATGGTCAGCGGGCATCCGGTGCCGGCTTCGGCCTGGCTGTGCAAGTAAGTCATGGCGGCGCGGGCCACATGGGCACCAGGCTGCGGGTGCGCCCAGGGCAGCGAGGGCAGGCCATGTTCGACGGCAGCGCGCATCAGTTCGTGGTAAGCCGGGTGAAACTCCACCAGGTCGATGCGATGGCCATAGCGGTCATGGCTGCTGAACACGGGTTTGTTCTGGTTTGCCAGGAACCCGGCTTCCATCAACGGCCCGCCGGCCAGTGCACCGTAGGCATCGATGCGTTCCTGCGCCCAGCCGGCGCCAAAGCGGCGCGACCATTCCTGCAGAGGCAGATCGATACGGTACAGGTTGGTGCCATCCAGGGACGGCGGCTGGTTGGTGACGTCGTGGGTTTCGGCAAACTGATGCAGGTTCATGACGGGCCTCCTGAAAAAAGGCCACGTTCAGTTGAGGCCCGAATTTCAGTTAAGCACCGTCATACGGCTTAAAAAAGTGGCATACCCGCCGAATGTCCGGCGCTTTCGCCCTCTACCGGGCCCAGCAACCGGCGCTCCAACACCGCCTGCAGTGCCTCGAAACGCACCGGTTTGGCCAGGCGGTCCGAGACACCGACGCCGTGACAATGCTCGCGCTCCGACACATTCAGCGAGGTACTCAAGGCGATCACCGGCAGCTCACCGCAGCCAGGCAGTGCACGAATCTGGCAGCACAACGAAAACCCACCTTCGGGAATATCCAACAGCACCGCGTCGAAATTCCCACTCTGCAAGGCAGCCAAGGCATTCGCGCCGCTGTCCACGGTTTTCACCCGGTAACCCAGTTTGAGCAGCATGCCGCGCACGACCAGTTGGCCGACACTGTTGTCATCCACCAACAGCACCGCACACTCCTGAGGCGCGCGTTGCCGATGGGGCGCAGGCTTGGACTCGGCCGGCACCGGGCTGACTTCCACTTCCAGTTGGAAGCGGCTGCCTTTGCGGGGCTCGGAATGATGGGTGAGGCGCCCGCCCAGCAACTCGATCAGTTGTCGGCAGATGGCCAGGCCGATACCCAGGCCGCCGTACTCGCGCGTGGTGGAACCATCGAGCTGGAAGAAACGCTGGTACAGGGTCGCTTCATCGAGGAAAGCAAAGCCGATACCCGTGTCGGTGACGATAAAGCTCAGGCGCAAGCGACCGTCACTGTGGGGCACGCCGACCACACGCAGGCGAACCGAACCTTCGTGGGTGAATTTGAACGCGTTATCCAGCAGGCAGTCCAGGCATTGCAGCAGTTTGTCGACGTCACCTTGCACGCGGTCTGGCAGTTCGTCCGCCACGTCGATGGAAAACGCCAGGCCTTTGCTCTGGGCGCTGGCGCTGAACTGCTGGCGCAGCGTGTCGAGTGCGCCGCGCAGGCTGAACACCTGGGGCTGGGCGCTCAGGCGTCCGGCCTGCAGCTCGGTGAGGGTGAGGATGCCGTTGACCATGCGCATCATGTCCCGCGCCGAGCCGGCGGCGGTTTGCTGGTACTGCGCCAGGTCCGCATCCAAAGGCACGGTCTGCATCAGTTCGAGGGAGCCGATCACGCCGTTCATGGGGGTACGCAGTTCGTGGGTCAGGGTGGCGAGGAATTCATCCTTGAGCCGGTTGCTGCGGGCCAGTTGCTGGTTGAGTACTTCGAGCTTCTGGCTGGCGTCGAAGAGGATCTGCGCCTGTTGCTCGCGCATGCCGTTGATGCGGTCCGCCAGGGCCAGGGACAGCAGGGCCACTTCAATAGCCGAGCCGATCTGGCTGGCGTACATCGTCAGGAACATATTTGGCAAGTAGCCCAGCACCATCATCGTGTTGACGACCCCGCCCAGCAGGAACGCCGACCAGGCGATGATGAAGTAACGCGCCATGCGCTGCCCGCAATACCAGGCCTTGATGGCGGCCACGAAGATGGTCACGGTAAACACCAGCGCCAGGCCAGTCGCCAGGCGCAACGCCAAGGCGTAACTGGTCATCAGCGCCAGCAGCATCACCACGGCGCCGCAGCCCACCAGCCCAAGCAACAGACGATTGATCCAGCGGCTATGCTGGGCGGTGTGCAGGAAGCTGCGCGCAAACAGGCTACCGAACAGCGCTGCCGAGCCAATCAGGAACGGCACCGCGGCGTTGGTCCACCACGGGTTGTTCGGCCAGAAATACTCCGCGGCCACGCCGTTGACCGACAACTGGTACAGGCCGAACGAGGCGATATAAAGGATGTAATACAGGTAACTGGTGTCACGCACGCTCAGGTAGATGAACAGGTTGTAGATCAACATCCCCAGCAATACACCGTAGATCGCTCCCAGCACGTACAAGCGCAGCGGCTGCTCTTCCAGGTACGCGGTGCCGGACCAGAGCGTCAAGGGTGCCTGGATCGAGCCTTGGCTCTGGAGGCGCAGGTAGACGGTTTGCTGTTGGTCGGGCACAAAGTTGAGCTTGAACAAATAATTGCTCTGGCTCACTTGCCGGCTGGAAAACGGCAACGCGCTGCCGGTGCGGGCCGTGAGTCGATAGTTGCCGGTGGTGTCGCGCTGGTACAGGTCCAGACGGTTCAACGGCGGGTAGGCCAGTTCCAGGAACCAGGTGCGCGGGGATCGCGGGTCTTTGGCCAGGTAATGCAGGTCGACTTTAAGCCAGAACACCGAGTGTGAATAACCGGCATTGAGGGTGGCTTTGTCGTGAGTCTTGAACTGTGCGGCGTAGGTGGGGGATGTGACATCGGCGATGGTCAGGGCATCGGTCGGGTCTTCGAGCACTTGCATGGCTCGGCCCAACGGCAGGCTTCGCGTGTCCTGAGTGAACTCGATGGCGCTGGCGAGCATCGGCAGCCCGCACAACAATAAAATCAGCAAATAGCGCATAGAGCCCCAGCGTGGCCTGTCCGGTTATGTCAAAAAGCCCCCCATTCCTTTTGAGAAGACGTACACCGGCAATACAGTAAGTAGTTTGGATCCACTCTAGCATAGCCACTAAAGGCTATTGGACACCATTGAAATAATTTTTTGAAAGGCTCTAGAACAGGCCTTACAGAGGATTTTTGACGTTAAGCCACGCGCCAAAAAATCGTCGCCCACCCGGCAAAATTCAACCATCGCCAGACGGCCCCGCCAAAAGCGTTTGGTGGTAAGCTCGCGCACCATGAATATCTACAGCTCTCGCCCTGTTGTCCTCTGTCTCTCCGGCCATGATCCCAGTGGTGGCGCCGGCTTGCAGGCAGATATCGAAGCCCTGCTCGCCCAGGGTTGCCATGCGGCTCCGGCCGTCACCGCCCTGACCGTGCAGAACACGGTCAACGTCAGCGATTTCCGCGTGCTCGACCGCGAATGGGTACTGGCCCAGGCCAATGCCGTGCTCGGTGACTCCGAAGTGGCGGCGGTCAAGCTGGGTATGCTCGGTTCCACCGCGATGGTCGACACCGTGGTCGAACTGCTGCAGGCGCACCCGCACCTGCCGGTGGTGTGCGACCCGGTGCTGCGTGCCGGCGGCGGTGGCAGCCTGGGCAAGGACGAAGTCGGCTATGCGATGCGCGAGCGGTTGTTGCCGCTGTCACTGATCGCCACGCCGAACCTGCCCGAGGCACGCATCCTCGCCGAGCTGCCTGAGGGCACCGCAGACGAATGCGCCGAGAAGCTGCTGCCCTACATCAAGCACCTGTTGATTACCGGTGGCCACGGCGACGAGCACGAAGTGCACAACCGCCTCTACAGCCGCGATGGCACACGCCAGACCTTTACCTGCCAGCGCCTGCCCGGCAGTTATCACGGTTCGGGCTGTACGCTGGCCAGCGCACTGGCGGGTCGGATTGCCCAGGGCGAAGGGCTGGTGAGCGCCGTGCAATCAGCCCTCAACTACACTTGGCGCACCCTGCGTGACGCTGAACAACTCGGCCAGGGCCAGTTTGTACCGCGCCGGTTGCCGCTGGATTTCTGCTCTTAAGACCAAGAGGCCTGCCCGATGAAACTACGTGGCCTTTACGCCATTACCGACAGCCAACTGTTGGCCGGCAAATTCCTTGCCTACGTCGAAGCGGCGCTGGACGGTGGCCTGACCCTGCTGCAGTACCGCGACAAAAGCAACGACGAAGCCCGCCGGCTGCGCGAAGCAGAAAAGCTGCGGGAACTGTGCTCGCGCTACAAGACCCAGTTGATCATCAACGACGACGCTGAATTGGCCGCGCGCCTTGGCGTCGGCGTGCACCTGGGCCAGACCGACGGCCCACTGACCCCGGCCCGTGCGCTGCTCGGTTCCAAGGCCATCATCGGCTCGACCTGCCACAGCCAGATCGAACTGGCCGAGCAGGCGGCCAAGGAAGGCGCCAGCTATGTCGCCTTCGGCCGCTTCTTCAATTCCAATACCAAGCCAGGCGCCCCCGCCGCCACCGTCGAGATGCTGGCCCAGGCCCGCGCGCGCTTGCATTTGCCGATCTGTGTGATCGGCGGCATTACCCTTGAGAACGCCGAACCCTTGGTGGCCCACGGTGCCGACCTGCTGGCGGTGGTGCACGGCCTGTTTGGCGCCGACACGACCCAGGAAGTCACGCGCCGCGCGCGCGCGTTCAACGATCTGCTTAAAATTTCAGTTTAGAGAGCCCCATCATGTCCCGTTCCGAAACGCTGTTTGCCAATGCCCAGAAACACATCCCCGGCGGTGTGAACTCCCCCGTGCGTGCGTTCAAGAGCGTCGGCGGCACGCCGTTGTTCTTCAAGCATGCCGAAGGCGCCTACGTCACCGACGAAGATGACAAACGCTATGTGGACTACGTGGGTTCCTGGGGCCCGATGATCCTCGGCCACAGTCACCCGGACGTGCTGGACGCGGTGCGCAAGCAGCTGGAACACGGCCTTTCCTACGGTGCGCCGACCGCCATGGAAACAGAAATGGCGGATTTGGTATGCAGCATCGTGCCGTCGATGGAGATGGTGCGCATGGTCAGCTCGGGCACCGAAGCCACCATGAGCGCGATCCGCCTGGCCCGTGGTTTCACCGGCCGCGACAGCATCATCAAGTTCGAAGGCTGCTACCACGGCCATTCCGACAGCCTGCTGGTCAAGGCCGGTTCCGGCGCGCTGACCCAAGGCGTACCGAGCTCGGCCGGCGTACCGGCCGCGTTTGCCAAACACACCCTGACCCTGCCGTTCAACGACATCGCCGCCGTCGAGCAGATGCTCAGCGAAGTCGGCCAGGACGTCGCGTGCATCATCGTTGAGCCGGTAGCGGGCAACATGAACTGCGTACCGCCAGCGCCGGGCTTTCTCGAAGGCCTGCGCGAGCAATGCGATAAGCACGGCGTGGTACTGATTTTCGACGAAGTGATGACCGGTTTCCGCGTCGCCCTCGGTGGCGCCCAGGCGCACTACGGTGTCACGCCGGACCTGAGCACTTTCGGCAAGATCATCGGCGGCGGCATGCCAGTGGGCTGCTTCGGTGGCAAGCGTGAAATCATGCAGCACATCGCGCCACTGGGCCCGGTGTACCAGGCGGGCACTTTGTCGGGTAACCCGCTGGCCATGGCCGCCGGCCTGACCACCCTGCGCCTGATCAGCCGCCCGGGCTTCCACGCCGAGCTGACCGACTACACCACACGCCTGCTCGACGGCCTGCAACAGCGTGCCGATGCCGCCGGTATCCCGTTTGTTACCACCCAGGCGGGCGGGATGTTCGGCCTGTACTTCAGCGGCGCCGACGACATTGTCACCTTTGATGACGTGATGGGCAGCGATGCCGACTTGTTCAAACGCTTCTTCCACCTGATGCTGGAAGGCGGCGTGTACCTGGCACCAAGCGCTTTCGAAGCCGGCTTCACCTCGATCGCCCATGGCGACGCCGAGTTGAAACTGACCCTCGACGCCGCCGAACGCGCCTTCGCCGCACTGAAATAAAAGGCCGAAAAAATCAGGCACCGGCCAAACGGTGTCTGATTTGCTACTTTGCTTACAGAGATTTCCGAGTTTTTTCGAGAAATCACCTGCAATCCGGCAGATAACTTGCCCAAGCAGCAGAAAAACGAGTAAAGACTTTGTAAGCAGAGGCCTGCTTATTTCATAATGCGCGCTTATTGGATCCCCCGAGGGTCCGCGTGCCCCGTCAGAGGTAAGTCGATTCCCATGAAACGCACCGGCCGCACCCTGGTTCTGGGCTGCCTGTTGCTCCTTCAGCCGCTGCTGGCACATGCACAAGCAGGCGGCAACTCGTTGTTAATCCCAGCGATGGGTCGTTGCACCCTCAATACCCAGCCAGACAGCCAGGCCGAAGCGCTGAGCGCGTGCCAGAAACAGGCCGATGGTGGGGATGCGCAGGCGCAATACGAGTTGGGCGAGTACTTCCACGACAGCAAAAACCCTGCCCGCGACCTCAACAAAGCCTTGAGCTACTTCGAGAAAGCCTCGTTGCAGGGCCACGCCCAGGCGCAATTCGAACTGGGCAACATGTTCTTCAAAGGCGAAGGCGTGCCGGCCAATAACGTCCAGGCCTACATCGTGCTGAAAATGGCCGCGGTCAACGGCGCCGAAGACGCACTGGACACTGCCGACGAAGTCGCCGAGCACATGCAGCGCGATGAGTTGGAAGTGGCCACCCAGGTACTGGGCCAGATTTTCCGCAACTACCTGCAGGAATTGCAGAGTGCCGATGGGCGCTCGCCCTTCTCACCCCTGCCCTGAATTCATCTAGACCCTTCTATCGCTATCGCAGGCAAGCCAGCTCCCACACTCGATCGAGTTCCAGCATAGGAATGCGGCCAACTGTGGGAGCTGGCTTGCCTGCGATGGGCGCGACGCGGTCTGAAGCCCTACTTCTCAGGCATCGGCATCGGAAACGGCATCACATTGCTGGTGCCCCGTGCCTCGCTGATCTTCGGCGTGCCCAGGCGCTCGACTTCATCGATGCGAACAATCGAATGCATCGGCACAAAACTGCGCACCACGCCTTCAAACTGAGCCTTGAGTTTCTCTTCGCCCGGGTCGACGACCAATTGGGTGCGCTCGCCAAAGACGAACTCTTCCACCTCCAGGAAACCCCACAGATCGCTCTGATAGATCTGCTTGGCGTACATTTCGAACACCTGGCCCTGGTTGAGGAAAATCACCTTGTAGATTGGAGCTTCACGTTTGGTCATGGTGGGCGAACAACACATCGGGGATATAAAAGAGGGCGCGAACTATAGCATGGCACCCGATGCACAACGCTAGGAACCAATGGGCATGCCCCCTATAATGCGCGGTTCTTTACCACCAGTTGACGATCCCCATGGCCAAGAAGCTTTACATCGAAACCCACGGTTGCCAGATGAACGAGTACGACAGCTCGCGCATGGTCGATCTGCTGGGCGAACACCAGGCCCTGGAAGTCACCGCCCGCGCCGAAGATGCCGACGTGATCCTGCTCAATACCTGCTCGATCCGCGAACGGGCACAGGACCGTGTGTACTCGCAGCTGGGCCGCTGGCGCGAATTGAAACTGGCCAACCCGGACATGGTGATCGCCGTCGGCGGTTGCGTGGCCAGCCAGGAAGGCGCCGCGATCCGCGACCGCGCGCCCTATGTCGACGTGGTCTTCGGCCCGCAGACCCTGCACCGCTTGCCGGAAATGATCGACGCCGCACGCTTCACCAAGCTGCCGCAGGTCGACGTGTCGTTCCCGGAAATCGAAAAATTCGACCACTTGCCCGAGCCACGTATCGATGGGCCAAGCGCCTACGTGTCGGTCATGGAAGGCTGCAGCAAGTACTGCACCTTCTGCGTGGTGCCTTACACCCGTGGCGAAGAAGTCAGTCGGCCGTTTGACGACGTACTGTCGGAAATCATCCACCTGGCCGAAAACGGCGTGCGCGAAGTGACCCTGCTGGGCCAGAACGTCAACGGTTACCGTGGCCTCACCGACGATGGCCGCCTGGCCGACCTGGCGGAGCTGATCCGCGTGGTGGCTGCCGTGGACGGTATCGAGCGGATTCGCTACACCACCTCGCACCCGCTGGAGTTCTCCGACAGCCTGATCCAGGCCCACGCGGAAGTGCCGGAACTGGTCAAGCACCTGCACCTGCCGGTGCAATCGGGTTCGGACCGCATCCTGGCGGCCATGAAGCGCAACCACACCGCCCTGGAATACAAATCCAAACTGCGCAAATTGCGCGCGGCGGTGCCGGGTATCTGCATCAGTTCGGACTTTATCGTCGGCTTCCCCGGTGAAACCGAAAAAGACTTCGAGCAGACCATGAAGTTGATCGAGGACGTCGGTTTCGACTTCTCTTATTCATTCGTCTACAGCCAGCGCCCCGGCACCCCGGCCGCCGACCTGGCGGATGACACCCCGGAAGCGCTGAAAAAAGAGCGTCTCAATGCCCTGCAACATCGCTTGAACCAGCAGGGTTTCGAGATCAGCCGACAAATGGTCGGTTCCACCCAGCGCATCCTGGTCACCGACTACTCGAAAAAAGACCCGGGCGAGCTGCAGGGCCGTACCGAAAACAACCGAATCGTAAACTTCCGTTGCGATAATCCGACCCTGATCGGCCAGTTTGCCGACGTGCACATCGATGCGGCGCAGCCTCATTCGTTGCGTGGGTCGTTGATCCCGTAACCCATCGGTATCATTGACTGACGGAGATCAAAATGTGGGAGCGGGCTTGCTCGCGAAGGCGGCGGTTCAGTCGATACATGCATTGGCTGACCCAACGCCTTCGCGAGCAAGCCCGCTCCCACATTTGGACCGCGCAGCATTCCGATAACGTAAGTGCTTTCGTACCCGCGCCACTGGCGTTATTCTCTCTTTCACCTCAACAGCCAAAGGGCGGCTAAAAGCGACCTTGAACGCACCCACAGTAGAACCCCATCGTTTTCTCCTCGAGCCCTTTGAGGCTCGCCGTTTCGCCAACCTGTGCGGACAGTTCGACGAGCACCTGCGCTTGATCGAACAACGCCTGAGCATCGAGATCCGCAACCGCGGCAATCAGTTCGAGCTCATTGGTGAACCTCAACACACCACGTCCGCAGAAAACCTGCTGCGCCGTCTCTACCGCGAAACCAAGGGCAGTGAGCTGTCTCCGGAAACGGTGCACCTGTACCTGCAGGAATCGGCGGTGGAAGACCTGGCCAACAACCCTGTGGCCGAAGCCAGCGTGGCCCTGCGGACCAAAAAAGGCATGATTCGCCCACGCGGCTTGAATCAGCAGAAGTACGTCAAGGAAATCCTCGGCAACGACATCAACTTCGGCATCGGCCCAGCCGGTACCGGCAAGACCTACCTGGCCGTGGCCTGTGCGGTCGACGCCCTGGAGCGCGAGCAAGTACGCCGCATCCTGCTGGTGCGCCCGGCGGTCGAGGCTGGCGAAAAGCTCGGCTTCCTGCCCGGCGACCTGGCCCAGAAGATCGACCCGTACCTGCGCCCGCTCTACGACGCACTCTACGAGATGCTCGGCTTTGAGTACGTAGCCAAGCTGATCGAGCGCCAGGTGATCGAGATCGCCCCGCTGGCCTACATGCGCGGCCGCACCCTGAACAACAGCTTCATCATCCTCGACGAAAGCCAGAACACTACCGTCGAGCAAATGAAGATGTTCCTCACCCGGATCGGTTTCGGCTCCACCGCCGTGATCACCGGCGACGTCACCCAGGTCGACCTGCCCAAGGGCACCAAGTCAGGCCTGGCCCAGGTGATCGAGGTGCTCAAGGACGTGCCGGGCATCAGCTTCACGCACTTCATGCCCAAGGACGTGGTCCGCCACCCGCTGGTGCAGCGCATTGTCGAGGCCTACGAGCGCTTCGACCATCGCGACGACGCGCCGGCCAAGGACGTTCGCCGCGATGCTTGAGCTAGACCTGCAACTGGCCACCGAAGCGCCCGCACCCAGCGAAGCCCAGTTCCGTCAATGGTGCGCCCTGGCCCTGCGCCAGCGTACCGCCGACTCGGAACTGACCATTCGCCTGGTCGACGAGCCCGAGGGCCGCGAGCTGAACCACACCTGGCGCCAGAAGGATTACGCGACCAACGTGCTGTCCTTCCCCGCCGACGTGCCGGATGAACTGCTGGATATCCCCTTGCTGGGCGACCTGGTCATCTGTGTCGAGGTGGTGGAGCGCGAGGCGAAGGAACAAGGCAAGGAACTAGAAGCCCATTGGGCCCATCTAGTCATCCACGGCTGCTTGCATCTCTTGGGTTACGACCATATAGACGATGATGAAGCCGAGGAAATGGAAACACTGGAACAAACGTTGCTTGCAGAATTGGGTCATCCGGACCCTTATGCAGACGACGACGTTTAAAAACACTCAACTGTAACAATAAAGGATTCAGAGTAATCGCTATGAGCGAAGACCGATCGAGCAACGGGCAGAAGTCATGGCTGGGTAAACTGACCCAGGCTTTTGCCCACGAGCCGAAAAACCGCCAGGAGCTGCTTGAGCTGCTGCGCGAGGCCCATCAGAACAAGTTGCTGGACAGCGAAGCGCTGGCCATCGTCGAAGGCGCCATCCAGGTGGCTGACCTGCAAGTACGCGACATCATGGTCCCGCGCTCGCAGATGATCAGCATCAAGGCGACCCAGACCCCACGGGAGTTTCTCCCGGCCGTGATCGACTCGGCGCACTCGCGCTACCCGGTGATCGGTGAAAGCCATGACGACGTCATGGGTGTCCTGCTGGCCAAGGACCTGCTGCCGCTGATCCTCAAGGAGAACGGCGACAGCTTCAACATCAAGGACCTGCTGCGTCCGGCCACCTTCGTGCCTGAATCCAAGCGCCTGAACGTGTTGCTGCGTGAGTTCCGCGCCAACCACAATCACATGGCCATTGTGATCGACGAATACGGCGGCGTGGCCGGCCTGGTGACCATTGAAGACGTGCTGGAACAGATCGTCGGCGACATCGAAGACGAACATGACGTCGAAGAAGACAGCTACATCAAGCCGCTGCCCAGCGGTGACTTCCTGATCAAGGCGCTGACGCCGATCGAGAACTTCAACGAGTTCTTCGACAGCGAATTCTCCGACGACGAGTTCGACACCGTCGGCGGCCTGGTGATGAGTGCGTTCGGGCACCTGCCCAAGCGTAACGAAACCACCGAGATCGGCGCTTATCGCTTCCGCATCCTGAATGCCGATAGCCGCAGGATCCATCTGATCCGCCTGACACCCATTGCCCGCTAAGGAATGACATGCAGCGCCTAACCCGCCCCGGCTGGCCCGGTAATCTGCTGGCCGTGGTGGCCGGCGCCATCACCACCCTGGCGCTGGCGCCGTTCGACCTGTGGCCGTTTGCGCTGGTCGCGGTCGGCGTGTTCTACGTGGGGCTGCGGGACCTGAGCCCGCGCCAGGCCCTGGGGCGTGGTTGGTGTTTTGGTTTCGGCCTGTTCGGCGCCGGCACCAGCTGGATCTACTACAGCATCCACCATTTCGGCGGCGCTTCGGTGCTGCTGGCCGGGTTCTTGATGCTGCTGTTCACCGCCGCGATTGCCTGGTTCTTCGCCCTGCCCGCCTGGCTGTGGGCCCGCTGGTTGCGTCGCAATGAAGCGCCATTGGCCGATGCGCTGACGTTCGCCGCGCTGTGGGTGGGCCAGGAAGCGTTTCGCGGCTGGTTCCTGACCGGGTTCCCGTGGTTGTACTCCGGCTACAGCCAACTCGACGGTCCGCTGACGGGCTTGGCCCCAGTGGGCGGCATGTGGCTGATTTCCTTTGCCTTGGCACTCACGGCAGCCTTGCTGTGCAACCTGCCGCGCCTGCTCGCTGGCAAGCGCAACGCATTTATCGGTGCGGGCCTGGTGTTGCTGGTTGCGCCCTGGGCCATCGGCCTGGCGCTCAAGCACCACGCCTGGACGGCGCCTTCGGGTGCGCCACTGACCGTAGCGGCCATCCAGGGCAATGTCGAACAAAGCATGAAATGGGACCCGGAGCAGCTCAACGCACAGCTCGCGCTGTACCGCGACATGAGCTTCAGCTCCAAGCCCGTCGACCTATTGGTGTGGCCAGAAACAGCAGTGCCGGTGCTCAAGGAGTCTGTCGAGGGCTACTTGGGCATGATGGGCAAATTCGCCGCCGACCGGCACACCGCGCTGATCACCGGCGTGCCGATCCGCCAGGAAGTGCATCACCAGAAGCGCTACTTCAACGGCATCACCGTGGTCGGCGAAGGCGACGGCACCTACCTCAAGCAGAAACTGGTGCCGTTCGGCGAATACGTGCCGCTGCAGGACATGCTGCGCGGCTTGATCGCTTTCTTCGACCTGCCGATGTCGGACTTCGCGCGCGGCCCGTCCGACCAGGCGATGCTGCAGGCCAAGGGCTATCAGATTGCGCCGTTCATTTGCTACGAAGTGGTGTACCCGGAATTCGCTGCCGGCCTGTCAGCCCAGAGCGATCTGTTGCTGACCATCAGCAACGACACCTGGTTCGGCCGCTCCATCGGCCCGCTGCAGCACCTGCAAATGGCACAGATGCGTGCGCTGGAAGCCGGCCGCTGGATGATCCGCGCCACCAACAATGGCGTGACCGGCCTGATCAACCCGTTTGGGCAGATTACCGCGCAGATCCCGCAATTCGAGCGCGGCATCCTTTACGGGGAAGTGGTGCCGATGCACAACCTTACGCCGTACCTGCAATGGCGTTCGTGGCCGTTGATCATTGTGTGCCTGGGGCTGTTTGGCTGGGCGCTGCTGGCGGGCCGGATGTCCAAGACCGTTTGACCGACAGGCACATGACAATGTGGGAGCTGGCGGGCCTGCGATAGCGGTCGGTCAGCCAGCAAATGTGCCGGCCGGCAGTCTGCCATCGCAGGCAAGCCAGCGCCCACATTTGCATATGCGGTGTTATCGGTAGAACAATCGGTAACCTATCTGCCCCGCCGCTTCATTGATCAACTGCCCGCTGCGCCACACCGCTACAAACTCCGGCATCCACCCGCCCAGCAGCCTGGCGTTGTCCACCCCCAGAAACCCCACGGGCGCCGGCACCACGGTAAAGCCAGCCTTCTCGAAGCTCCACACCGAACGCGGCATGTGCCAGGCCTGGGTCACCACCACCACGCGCTTGATCCCCTCCGGCAGCAGAATCTCGGCGCTCATCTGCGCATTTTCCCAAGTGGTACGGCTGCGTTCTTCTTTCCAGCGCACCGCCACGCCGAAGTCATCCTGCATCGACACGGCCATCAACTCGGCCTCGCTGGGCGGCGTGCCGTAATGCAGGCCGCCGGTGGTCAGCACTGGCAACCCGGAGGCCTTGGCCAGTCGTGCGGCGTAACGCTGACGCTCCAGGCCGGTACCGGTGGGTTGGTCGGTGCCCCACGCCGGGTCACCGCGCTCACGCCCCGACCCCAACACCACGATGGCATCGGCACGCTGGGCCAGGGTGCTCCAGTCCTCGCGGGCCAGCGGCGGCTCGGTTTCCAGGGCACGAGCCCCCCACTCCACCATCACCGGCAGGCTGATCAGCCACATACCGCCCAGGCCCAGGGCAAAGCAGCACGCGGCCAAGCGCGGGCGGCTGCGACGAAACCACCAGGCAAGGGCCAACAGCAGCAAGAGAATGCCGGGCGGCAGGAGCAGTTGTTTGATGAAGTAACGAATAGGCATCGGGCATCTCCATAGATGCCCGAAGCCTAAGGTGTAACGGGGTTTAGCGACAATCTTTACGGTGACCTGTCTTGCAGTGACATAGAGCGATGATGCAGTTCAGGGGGGAGTGAATTACTTGTAGCGGGCGGACCGGAGCTTTTCCGGGCCACGACCGGCCGACAAGTCCTTGAGCCACACCACCTTGGCTGAATGCGTAGGCTCCTTGACTGGCGGGGTTGCCACCCAGGGAGGCGCACTGCGCCCATTGCGTTCCAGATAAGCGTTGATCAGTTCCAGCTCCGCGCGGCTAAGCCCACGCAGTTCCAACTCAACAGGCCGTTCATCACGCAATCGGCCCGCTGTCCTCGCTGCATCCAATGCACGACCCAATCGGTCGATCAGTCCTTCGTAGATATCCGGTTTCGTTACGATTCGCTGCGATTCAACCATCCCCTCACCTCATTGAAGATATGACTCACTCCCCAATAAACAGCGTAGCCCCCATGGCTGCACCTGCCTGGCGCCGCGACAGACGGCCCTGCCGGCGCAATCAGGGTTTCCCTCGATAGAGTGGGGTCATGTATGCTACGGCGCTTCCTGTAACTCCACTTCCCGCAGGGTTTGGGCACGGACGCGCCGCTTTTTGGTGTCGATCAACCTGAATGTTGCACCGAAGAGGATTAGGCCACCCCTATTCAGTTCAAAAGTAGCCATGCACGAACAATATCAGCCCCGTGAAATAGAAAATGCCGCCCAAACCTTCTGGGACGAGCAAAAGTCCTTTGAAGTCAGTGAACAGCCAGGCAAGGAGACTTACTACTGCCTATCGATGTTCCCTTACCCCAGCGGCAAGCTACACATGGGGCACGTGCGTAACTACACCATCGGCGACGTGATTTCCCGTTACCAGCGCATGCAAGGCAAGAACGTCCTGCAACCCATGGGTTGGGACGCCTTCGGCATGCCGGCAGAAAACGCCGCGATGAAAAACAACGTGGCCCCCGCCAAGTGGACCTACGAAAACATCGCCTACATGAAGAGCCAGCTGCGCAGCCTGGGCCTGGCGGTGGACTGGTCCCGCGAAGTGACCACCTGCAAGCCGGACTACTACCGCTGGGAACAATGGCTGTTCACGCGCCTGTTCGAAAAAGGTGTGATCTACAAGAAAAGCGGCACCGTGAACTGGGACCCGATCGACCAGACCGTACTGGCCAACGAACAAGTGATCGACGGTCGCGGCTGGCGTTCCGGCGCGCTGATCGAAAAGCGCGAAATCCCGATGTATTACTTCAAGATCACCGCCTACGCGGATGAGCTCTTGTCGAGCCTCGACGACCTGCCGGGCTGGCCTGAACAGGTCAAGACCATGCAGCGCAACTGGATCGGCAAGTCCAAGGGCATGGAAGTGCAGTTTCCGTACAACGTTGACTCGATCGGCGAAGCGGGCGCACTCAAAGTCTTCACCACCCGCCCAGATACACTGATGGGCGCGACCTACGTCGCTGTGGCCGCCGAACACCCGCTGGCCACCCAGGCTGCACAGAACAACCCTGAGCTGCAGGCTTTCATCGCCGAATGCAAAGGCGGCAGCGTGGCCGAGGCCGACGTCGCCACCCAGGAGAAAAAAGGCCTGCCGACCGGCCTGTTCGTCGAGCACCCGCTCACCGGTGAAAAGCTGCCGGTATGGGTCGCCAACTACGTGTTGATGCACTACGGCGATGGCGCCGTCATGGCTGTACCGGCTCACGACGAGCGCGATTTCGAATTCGCCACCAAGTACAGCCTGCCGATCAAATCCGTGGTGCGCACCAGTTCGGGCGACACCAACCCGGCCCCGTGGCAAGACGCCTACGGCGAGCACGGTGAGCTGATCAATTCCGGCGAGTTTGATGGCCTGGACTTCCAAGGCGCCTTCGACGCCATCGAAGTCGCCTTGATCAAGAAAAACCTCGGTGCCTCGCGCACCCAGTTCCGCCTGCGCGACTGGGGTATCAGCCGCCAGCGCTACTGGGGCTGCCCGATCCCGATCATCCATTGCGAAAGCTGTGGCGACGTGCCAGTACCGGAAGACCAACTGCCAGTCGTCCTGCCGGAAGACGTGGTGCCGGACGGCGCCGGTTCGCCATTGGCGCGCATGCCCGAGTTCTACGAGTGCAACTGCCCGAAATGCGGCCAGCCTGCCAAGCGTGAAACCGACACCATGGACACCTTCGTCGAGTCCTCGTGGTACTACGCCCGCTACGCCTCGCCGCACTATGAGGGCGGCCTGGTAGAAAAATCCGCGGCTGACCACTGGCTGCCGGTGGACCAGTACATCGGCGGTATCGAACACGCCATCCTTCACCTGTTGTACGCGCGCTTCTTCCACAAGCTGATGCGTGACGAAGGCCTGGTGAGCTCCGATGAGCCGTTCAAGAACCTGCTGACCCAGGGCATGGTGGTCGCCGAGACTTACTATCGCCGCGAAGCCAATGGCGCCTACACCTGGTTCAACCCGGCGGACGTCGAGCTTGAGCGCGACAGCAAAGCCAAGGTCATCAGCGCCAAGCTGATCGCCGACGGCCTGCCGGTGGAAATCGGCGGCACCGAGAAGATGGCCAAGTCGAAGAACAACGGCGTTGACCCGCAGTCGATGATCGATCAGTTCGGCGCCGACACCTGCCGCCTGTTCATGATGTTCGCCTCGCCGCCTGACATGAGCGCCGAATGGTCCGACTCGGGCGTTGAAGGCTCGCACCGTTTCCTCAAGCGCGTCTGGCGCCTGGCGCACGCCCACATCAGCCAGGGCCTGCCGGGCAAACTGGACGTGGCAGCCTTGAGCGACGAGCAGAAGCTCATTCGCCGCAGTACCCACCTGGCCATTAAGCAAGCCAGCCAGGACGTGGGCCAGAACCACAAATTCAACACCGCCATCGCCCAAGTGATGACGCTGATGAACGTGCTGGAAAAAGCGCCACAGGTCACTGAGCAGGACCGTGCGCTGGTACAGGAAGGCCTGGAAACGGTCACCCTGCTGCTGGCCCCGATCACGCCGCACATCAGCCACGACCTGTGGAACCGCCTGGGCCACAGCGACGCCGTCATCGATGCGCGCTGGCCGGTACAGGATGACAGCGCCCTGGTACAGGACACGCTGCAACTGGTGATCCAGGTCAACGGTAAACTGCGTGGCCAGATCGACATGCCGGCCACCGCCAGCCGCGAAGACGTCGAGGCGGCTGCCCGCGTCAACGAGAACGTGCTGCGCTTTACCGAAGGCCTGACGATCCGCAAAGTGATCGTGGTGCCTGGCAAACTGGTCAATATCGTCGCTAGCTAATCGGATCGGGCGCAGGGCTTGAGCCCTGCGCCGAACAAAGCCTTCAGGGCCTCGATAAGGCCCACATGGTTTCAAGGGGAGCAACAAAATGATCAAACGCAATTTGCTGGTTATGGGCCTTGCCGTGCTGCTGAGCGCTTGCGGCTTCCATCTGCGCGGTACCGGCACCAACGAACTGGCGATCAAGGAACTGGACGTCAGTGCCCGTGACGCCTACAGCGAGACAGTGACCCAGCTGCGTCAGGTCTTGGAAAACAACGGCGTTCACGTCTACACCGGCGCGACCTACAAGCTGTTCCTGGCCAATGAAACGCAAACCCAGCGCAACCTGAGCTACGCCAGTGCTGGCCGTGCATCCGACATCGAACTGAGCACCGTGCTCAGCTTTGAAGTCCAGGGCCGCGACCACCTGCCATTGATGAGTGACGACGTCCAGATCCAGAAAATCGTCGGCCACGACGGCAACAACCTGGTGGGTTCGGATTCCGAAATCATCCAGGTGCGCAAGGAAATGCGTCGCGAGCTGGTGCAGCGCATGGTTCTGCGCCTGTCGATGATCACGCCGGAACAACTTGAGACCTTGCAGCAACGCGCTGACGACAAGGCCAAGGCTGATGCCGACGCGCTGAAAGCTGCCAAAGAGTACGAAGACAACACGCCGAAACAGTCGCCTGTTGAAGTCCCTGTCGAGTAAGCCAAACGGGGCGCCCCAAGCGCCCCGTTTACCCTGCCTATGAAACTCGCCCCCGCTCAACTCGCCAAACACCTGCAAGGTGGCCTTGCGCCTGTCTACATTGTCAGCGGTGATGACCCGCTGCTGTGCCAGGAAGCCGCCGACGCCATTCGCACCGCTGCACGCCAGCAAGGTTTCGACGAACGCCAGGTCTTCAGCGCCGACGCCAGTTTCGATTGGGGCACGTTGCTGCAAGCCGGCGCAAGCATGTCGCTGTTCGCCGAAAAACGCCTGCTGGAACTGCGCCTGCCGTCGGGCAAGCCTGGCGACAAAGGCGCCGCCGCCCTGATGGAGTACTGCTCGCGACCGGCCGAGGACACGGTGCTGTTGATCAGCCTGCCCAAGCTCGACGGCAGCGCGCAGAAAACCAAATGGGGCAAGGCCTTGGTGGAAGGGGCGCAGACCCAGTTCATCCAGATCTGGCCGGTGGACAGCAGCCAGCTGCCGCAATGGATTCGCCAACGCCTGTCCCAATCCGGGCTGTCGGCGACCCAGGATGCAGTGGAGCTGATCGCGGCTCGGGTCGAAGGCAACTTGCTGGCCGCCGCCCAGGAGATCGAAAAGCTCAAGCTGATGGCCGAAGACGGGCAGATAACCGTCGAGACCGTTCAGGGCGCTGTGGCGGATAGCGCACGCTTTGATGTATTCGGGCTGGTGGACGCGATCCTCAATGGCGAACCCGCCCACGCGCTGCGCATGCTGGAAGGCCTGCGCGGCGAAGGCGTGGAGCCGCCGGTGATTCTTTGGGCCCTGGCCCGGGAACTGCGGGTACTGGCCAATATTGCCCTGCAATACAGCCAGGGCACGCCATTGGACAAAGCCTTCAGCCAAGCCCGGCCACCGGTATGGGACAAGCGCAAGCCGCTGATGAGCAAAGCGCTGCAACGGCACTCGGCGCAACGCTGGGCGCAGCTTTTGCTGGAGGCTCAGCGCATTGATGCGCAGATCAAGGGCCAGGCGGCGGGATCGCCGTGGATGAGCCTGAGCCGTTTGTCGCTGTTGATGGCTGGACAGCGCCTGACCCTCCCCGCCGAATAACCCCGTCCAGGCACTACATTTCCCTGTGGGAGCTGGCTTGCCTGCGATAGCGGTGGGTCAGCTTGCATGTCCGGCACTGACATACTGATTTCGCAGGCAAGCCAGCTCCCACATTAACCGTGCCCACTTCAGGTTGCGAAAACGCCTACATATCGCAGGGCTTTACAGCAGCCCAACTTCGGCAGATGATTCGCACCGTTTCATCCCACCTATCGAGAGTACCGATCATGAGCAAAAAGCCATCCAAGCATGGCCCCAACAAGGCCAAATCCATCATCGCCCAGCCACTGTTCCGCAGCCGTCAGGAACGCGCCGGCAAGGGCAAAGGCAGCTACCGCCGCGAAGCCTTCCAGTCTAATAGCTGGGAGGCTTCTTACTTTCTGGCTGCCTGAAGGCAAGCGCCCCTCTGGCATGATAAGGTCTGCACCTGATTTGTAATCCCTGGACCTGTGCATGCCCTCTAGTCTTTCCCGTCGCTGGCACCTTCGCCAATTGATCGCTGCCTCCAGCCTCATTCTGCTTGTCGCCTGCGCGGAGAAACCCACCGCCGCCGACGCTCAACCGCTGCCCAAGCTCCAGACCGCACCTGTGGTAGCCCCCGCTGTCGTGGCCCCGCTGGCTGTGGATAATCTTGATATCCAACCGACCCAGACCTTCGCCGAATGGCAGGCAGCCTTTCGTGTGCAGGCCCTGCAGGCCGGTATCACCCCCGCCGTGTTCGACACCGCCTTCGCCGACGTCACCCCCGATATGGCGGTGATCCGCGCCGACCGCAGCCAGCCGGAGTTTTCCCGGCCGGTTTGGGAATACCTCGATGGCGCCCTCTCGCCCGTGCGCGTGCGTAACGGCCAGGCATTGCTGGTCAAGTACGCCGATATCCTGCAAAGCATCGAACAACGTTATGGCGTCGACCGCCAGGCGCTGGTATCGGTATGGGGCATGGAAAGCAACTTCGGCCAATTCCAGGGCAACAACTCGGTGATCCGCTCCTTGGCGACCCTGGCCTACGAAGGCCGTCGCCCGGCGTTCGCGCAGGCGCAGTTGCTGGCGGCGCTGCAGATCATCCAGCACGGCGATATCCAGGCCGACCAGATGAAAGGCTCCTGGGCCGGCGCCATGGGCCAGACCCAATTTATCCCGACCACCTACAACACCCACGCCGTGGACTTCGACGGCGACGGTCGCCGCGATATCTGGAACAGCCCGTCCGATGCCCTCGCCTCCACCGCACACTATCTGCAAAGCTCCGGCTGGCAGAAAGGCCAGCCGTGGGGCTTTGAGGTGAAACAACTGCCGGCGAACTTCGATTACGCCCTGGCCGACGGAGGTATCCGCAAGACGGTCGCTGAATGGCTGAAACTGGGCATCCAACTGCCACCGGGCGCAAGCATGCCGCCCAACGTCGACCAACTGTCCGCCGCCCTGCTGCTGCCGGCGGGTTATCGTGGCCCGGCGTTCCTGGTGCTGGATAACTTCCGCGCGATCCTCAAGTACAACAACTCGTCGTCCTATGCACTGGCGGTAGGCCTGTTGTCGGAACGCTTCGGTGGCGGTGGTGTGATTCGTGGCGATTGGCCAAAAGATGAGCTGCCGCTGAGCCGCTCGCAGCGCATCGACCTGCAGACGGCCCTGAGTGCCAACGGCTATGACGCGGGCAACCCGGACGGGATTATCGGCGCCAACACGCGCAAGGCGATTCGTGCGGCGCAGCAGGCGCTGGGCTGGCCGGCGGATGGGTATCCGACGGTGAAACTGCTGGAATCGCTGCAGAACCGGTAAACCGTCGCACGGCAACTACCGTTATCGCAGGCAAGCCAGCTCCCACAGGGGAATACGTTCCAAGTGTGGGAGCTGGCTTGCCTGCGAAGACGGCCTGACAGGCAACCTCAAACTCAAGGCTTAAGCACTACATCCTGCTCCAACACCACCCGCTGCTCCCCCGCATCCAGCCTCACCAACGCGCCCATCGGCAAGGTCAGGTTCGGATCACAATGCCCACTGCGCCAGCCGGCCAATACCGGAACGCCCAGCGGCGCAAAGGTCTGCTTCAACAGCCGCTCCAACGCCACGTTATCCACGCCCGCCACATCCCCCACCAGCACGCCGGCAACCTGCGCCAGCTTGCCCGCCAGACGCAGGTGCGTGAGCAGGCGGTCGATGCGATAGATCGGCTCGTTGACGTCTTCGATCAACAGAATGATGCCGTCGGCGTCGATTTCGTAAGGCGTGCCCATCACCGCGGCGATCATCGACAGGTTGCCGCCCAGCAAGCGCCCGCAGGCGATGCCAGGCTCGATGGTGGTCAACGGGTAGGCCACCGGGTGAACCAACTCGCTGCCGGCGCCCAGTTGGCCGCGCAGCAGGCTGAACAGGGAGGACTCGGTGGGTTGTTGCTTGCCGCCGAGCAGGTCGGCATTCAGCATCGGGCCGTGAAAGGTCACAAAACCGGCGTAGCGGCTGATTGCCAAGTGCAGCGCGGTGATGTCGCTGTAACCCACGAAGGGTTTGGGGTTGGCCCGCAGCAGGTCGAAGTCCAGGCTGTCGAGCAAGCGTGGCGTGCCGTACCCGCCGCGCAAGCAGAAGATCGCATCGATTTCAGGGTCTGCAAAGGCTTTGTGAAGGTCGGCGAGGCGGGTTTTATCGCTACCGGCGAGGTAGCCGTCGCGCTCATAGACACCGGGGAAGATTCGCAGGTCGTAGCCGCGGGCGCGCATCCATTGGCCGGCTTTTTCGACGTCCAGGGTGGCGGGGCCGGCGGGGGCGATCAGGGCGATGGTGCCTTCGGGTCGCAAGGCAGGTACGGCGACAGTCATCCACAATTCTCCTTACCCAACGCAGAACCAAATGTGGGAGCGGGCTTGTGTGAGAGCTGGCTTGCCTGCGATGGCATCACCTCGGTGCATCTGTTGTACCGAGGCGTCTGCATCGCGGGCAAGCCCGGCTCCCACACAAGCCCACTCCCACATTGGATCAGCGGTGTTGCCCGAATCTGTATTACGAAACCAGGCTAGCCTTGACCAGCTTGGCCTGCTCGTCCGCATGGTACGAGGAGCGCACCAACGGGCCCGAGGCCACGTTCTTGAAGCCCATCTTGTAGCCTTCTTCGGCGAACCAGGCGAAAGTATCCGGGTGCACGAAACGCTGCACTGGCAAGTGGCTGCGGGACGGTTGCAGGTACTGTCCCAGGGTCAGCATGTCGATGTCGTGTTCGCGCATGCGCTTCATGACTTCGATCACTTCTTCATCGGTCTCGCCCAGGCCCAGCATCAAGCCGGACTTGGTCGGAATGTGCGGCATCATCTGCTTGAATTTCTGCAGCAGGGTCAGCGACCACTGGTAGTCCGAACCCGGACGCGCGGCCTTGTACAGGCGCGGCACGGTTTCCAGGTTGTGGTTGAACACATCCGGCGGCTCGGCGGCGGTGATTTCCAGCGCCACGTCCATGCGGCCACGGTAGTCCGGCACCAGGGTTTCGAGCATCACGTTCGGCGACAGCTTGCGGATTTCGCGGATACAGTCGGCAAAGTGCTGGGCACCGCCATCACGCAGGTCGTCACGGTCAACCGAAGTGATCACCACGTACTTGAGTTTCAGGTCGGCGATGGCGATGGCCAGGCTTTCCGGCTCGTTGACGTCCAATGGCTTCGGACGGCCGTGGCCGACGTCGCAGAACGGGCAACGACGGGTGCAGATGTCACCCATGATCATGAAGGTGGCGGTACCGCCTGAGAAGCACTCGCCCAGGTTCGGGCAGGACGCTTCTTCGCACACGCTGTGCAGCTTGTGTTTGCGCAGCAAGGCCTTGATACGGTCGACTTCCGGCGAAACCGGGATGCGCACGCGGATCCAGTCAGGTTTCTTCGGCAGTTCGGTGGTCGGAATGATCTTCACCGGGATGCGTGCAACCTTCTCGGCGCCGCGCAGCTTGACGCCGGCTTCCACCTTGGCACGCGGGGCCGGGGCCGGACGCTCGGTAACGTCCAGCGTCGGGATCATGGTTTGCACTGCATCAGTAGTCATAATCAGTCGATTCCGCCCGTAAGGGTCGTCTGCTCAGCATAGTCGAGGTGTTTGACGAGCTGCGCACGCAGCCGGGCACTTACCTCGGCAAATTTAATCGGTGTGGCGTGGTCGCTCAGTTGCGTCATCGCCAACCCGGCATAGCCACACGGGTTGATGCGCCGGAACGGTGCCAGGTCCATGTCCACATTCAGGGCTAGGCCATGAAAGGAACACCCGTGGCGAATGCGCAACCCCAGGGAGGCGATTTTCGCGCCGTCCACGTACACACCGGGTGCATCGGGCTTGGCCGCGGCGCTCACGCCGTAACTGGCCAACAGCTCGATCAGGCAAGCCTCCATACGGCTGACCAAGTCACGTACGCCAAACCCAAGCTTGCGCACGTCCAGCAGCAGATAAGCCACCAGTTGACCCGGCCCATGGTAAGTCACTTGCCCCCCACGGTCGACCTGCACCACCGGAATATCCCCCGGCAGCAACAGATGCTCGGCCTTGCCGGCCTGCCCCTGGGTGAAGACGGGCGGATGTTCCACCAGCCAGATCTCATCGGGGGCCGACGTGCCGCGCTCATTGGTGAAGCGCTGCATGGCGTGCCAGACGGGCTCGTAGTCCATCCGGCCGAGCTCGCGAAAGCCCAGGACGTGAGACATCACAGCACCATGTGCACGAAGCCAGTGGCCCGCAGTTCGCTGTTGATGTTGTAGAGCTGGTCTTGATCAGTCGCAACGATGTGCAACTGGATCGTTGTGTATTTGCCGGTAGAGCTGGATCGCTCATCCACGCGCTGATCGTTGATCGTCGCGTGTTTACGCACGATCTCGAGAATCAGGTCTTTACGGCCGACACCGGTATCGCTGATCACCTTGATGGGATAGTCCACCACCGGGAATTCGATCTTTGGCGCGTTTACTTCTTTATCGGTCATGGCGTAACGGCCTCGTAAGCGTAAGCCGTGGCGACGGGCAAAGCCCCGTGTCGGATCAACACGGGGCTTTGCAGGTGCACACAATCAGTTGAACAAGCTGTAGAAGAATAGACGGATGCTATCCCAGACGCGGCGGAAGATACCACCTTCGTCGACGGCGTCCAGCGCGATCAGGTCGGCACTGTGAACCACTTTGTCGTCCAACTTCACTTCGACCTTGCCGATCACGTCACCCTTGGCGATTGGGGCAACCAATTGCGGGTTCATGGTCATGCTGGCGGCGAGCTTTTTCAGCTGGCCTTTAGGCATGGTCAGGGTCAGGTCTTCAGCCAGGCCGGCTTTGACTTGGGAGGTAGCGCCTTTCCACACGGGCGCGGTCGCCAGTTCAGTACCCTTCTGATAGAAGGTCTGGGTTTCGAAGAAACGGAAACCGTAGGTCAGCAGTTTTTGCGTCTCGGCCGCACGGGCCTGCTCGCTGTTGGTGCCGAAGACCACGGCGATCAGGCGTTGGCCATCACGTACGGCGGACGACACCATGCAGTAGCCGGCTTCGTCGGTGTGGCCGGTTTTCAGGCCATCGACGGTCTTGTCGCGCCACAGCAACAGGTTGCGGTTAGGCTGCTTGATGTTGTTCCAGAAGAACTCCTTCTGGGAGTAGATCGCGTAGTGCACCGGGTCGACACGGATGATCGCGCGCGCCAGGATCGCCATGTCGTGAGCCGACGAGTAGTGCTCTGGGTTCGGCAGACCGGTCGGGTTCATGAAGTGGCTGTTGGTCATGCCCAGGTCGGCCACGGTTTTGTTCATCATGTCGGCGAATGCGTCTTCGCTGCCGGCGATGTGCTCGGCCAGGGCGACGCTGGCGTCGTTACCGGACTGGATGATGATGCCGTGCAGCAGGTCGCTCACGGTGACTTGCGAGCCGACCTTGATGAACATCCGCGAACCGCCGGTGCGCCAGGCGTTTTCGCTGACAGTAACCGGGTCGTTCTCGCCGATCTGGCCGCGACGGATTTCCAGGGTCGCGATGTAGGCGGTCATCAGCTTGGTCAGGCTGGCAGGCGGCAGGCGCTGGTCACCGTTGCTCTCGACCAGCACGTTGCCACTGGCGGCATCCATGAGGACCCAGGACTTGGCGGCCAGTTGCGGTGAAGCCGGCACCATTTCAACCGCCCAGGCGGCCGGGGTGATGATCAGCGAGATAAGCAGGCACGTGCGTTTGGCTAAGGTGGTGATGTTCATCCGTCTCTCGAAATTGCTTATGGAAACTTGCCCTCGCGGGCAAAACTTATTCAGACAGCCCGTTGCCAGACTGTCGCGTGTTCGGTTGCCCGCTCACCCCTTGCCCCTGGGTTTTTATTGTTCAACGAGCCAACAACCAGGGTCCAAGCCCGCGCACGAGCTTGAACCATCAATGCTTACTTATTCTGCTGTGACCACGCTGGGCTGCCCCAGGTTGGCCAGGCGCACGCTGTTCTGCACCTGCGCGACCTCGCTCGGCGAGCCGATCGGGCCCATGCGTACACGGTGCAACGTCTGCTGGTTACGCACGATGGAGCTGATAAATACCGGCGCGTTGACCATGCTGCTCAGCTTGGACCTTAACAGTTCTGCCGCATCCGGGTTGGCGAAAGCGCCCACCTGCAAATATTGTCCGCCTGCCAGCGAAGCGCCCTGGGCGGCTTGCGGCACGGCCACGGTGTCCGGGGCGTGCTGCTGTGGCGGCGGTGTCCACTGCTCGACCTTGCCGGCCGACGCGGTGATTTGCGGTTGCGGAGTCTGCGGCTCATTGAGCATCAACGGCGCCGGCTTGCCACGCTGGGCCCAATACTGCGCCGGGTCGATGCCTTCGACCTTGACCCGCGCGGTGCCGGTTTCGGCGTAACCGAGTTTCTTCGCGGCGGCGTAGGACAAGTCGATGATGCGGTCCGAATAGAACGGTCCACGGTCGTTGACCCGCAGGATGACCGTGCGGTTGTTATCCAGGTTGGTCACCCGTACGTAGCTGGGCAGCGGCAACGTCTTGTGCGCCGCGCTCATGCCGTACAGGTCATACACTTCGCCGTTGGCGGTGTTCTGGCCATGGAACTTGGTGCCGTACCAGGACGCTGTGCCCGATTGCACGTAGGTCTTGGATTCCTGCAGCGGGAAATAGGTCTTGCCCAGCACGGTGTACGGGTTGGCCTTGTAGGCGCCGGTGTGCAGGGTTGGCGTGGCATCCGGGATCTTCGACACGTCGACGTCCCACCACGGCGCGCCGTCTTTGTGCGCGCGGTTGATGTCCAGGCCCGGCTGGGAACGGACGGCCGTGCCCCCCGACTTCTGCACCGGACCACGGCTGGTGGAACAACTGACGACCAGCAGGGACAACGCGGCGAACGCCACCAGCTTGAGCGGTTGATTGAACGGCGATGCCCGCATTACTTGTTGCCCCGTGCTTGGACCAGCATGTCTGACAGCTGATGCACGGCCATGGCGTACATCACACTGCGGTTATAACGCGTGATTGCGTAGAAATTCTTCAGGCCCATCCAGTATTCCGGGCCGTTTTCGCCTTCGAGGCGGAATGCCGTGACCGGCATATCATCCGGCAGCGCATTCTGACTCGACCAGCCCAGCGCCCGCAACTCCCCGACCGTCTTGGCCGGCTCGATGCCCTGGGTCAGGCCTTCGTCGGCGCGGTCCCCGGCGACATCGGCGCGGATCACCACCGGCTCGCCGGCGACCCAGCCATGACGCTTGAAGTAGCTGGCTACACTGCCGATTGCGTCGTCAGGGTTGCTCCAGATATTGATATGCCCGTCGCCGTCAAAATCCACCGCATAGGCGCGAAAGCTGCTTGGCATGAACTGCGGCAAGCCCATCGCACCGGCGTAGGAACCCTTGAGGGTCAGCGGGTCGACCTGTTCTTCACGGGCCAGCAGCAGGAACTCGCGCAGCTCCTTGCGAAAGAAGTCAGCACGCGGCGGGTAATCGAAGCCCAGGGTCGACAAGGCGTCGATCACCCGGTAACTGCCAGTATTGCGCCCGTAAAAGGTTTCAATGCCAATGATCGAGACAATCACCTGGGCCGGCACGCCGTATTCCTGCTCGGCGCGGGCCAGTACCGCCTCGTGTTGGCGCCAGAAGTCCACACCTCGTGCCACGCGGGCGTCGGTGAGGAACATCGGGCGGTATTCCTTCCACTGTTTCACGCGTTCGGCTGGGCGTGAGATGGCGTCGAGGATCGCCTGCTTCTTCTGGGCTTCGCGGAACACGCCCATCAGCTGTTCACCGGCGAAACCATAGTCGCGGGTCATTTCACCGACAAACTCGGCGACCTGGGGTGAACCATCGTAGTCACCGGCCTGCGCCTCTTGCGTTGCGCCCAGCAGCCCAATCAGGCCCATCCAGGACGCGTGCCGAGTCGCCCAGCCGCGCATTACTTGCATTGACATCTTCACCTTATTCAAACCTGTGCGATCCATTTGCGATGCGTATGAATCGACATCAAAACCCCAAACGCTGACAGCAATGTCACCAGCGAAGTTCCGCCGTAGCTAATGAACGGCAACGGCACCCCAACGACCGGCAACAGGCCACTGACCATACCGATGTTGACGAAAACGTAAACAAAAAAAGTCATGGTCAGGGCGCCAGCCAGCAATTTGCCGAACAGCGTCTGCGCCTGTGCGGTGATCACCAGGCCGCGACCGATCAACAGTAAATAGATCAGCAACAGCGCGCAAATGCCCACCAGGCCGAACTCTTCGCCCATCACCGCAATAATGAAGTCGGTGTGGCTCTCGGGCAAAAAGTCCAAGTGCGACTGGGTGCCCAGTAACCAACCCTTACCAAATACGCCACCGGAGCCGATGGCGGCCTTTGATTGGATGATGTTCCAGCCGGTGCCCAGCGGATCGCTTTCGGGATCGAGGAAGGTCAGGATCCGCTGCTTCTGGTAGTCGTGCATAAAGAAGAACCACATGGCCACGGCCACGGGCACGGCGGCGGCCAGCACGCTGAGGATCCAGCGCCAGCGCAGACCGCCCATGAACAGCACGAATGCACCGCCCGCCAGGATCAGCAGCGAGGTGCCGAGGTCGGGCTGGCGCACGATCAGGATAAACGGCACGCCAATCAGGATCAGGCTGATCCCTACGTGCTTGAGCTGCGGCGGCAAGGTGCGCTTGGACAGGTACCAGGCGATGGTCGCCGGCATCAGAATCTTCATGAATTCCGACGGCTGGAAGCGAATCACCCCCGGAATGTTGATCCAGCGGGTCGCGCCCATGGCGTTGTGGCCCATCACGTCCACCACCACCAGCAGTAACACGCCGGCCACGTAACCGAGCGGCACCCAGCGCGCCATGAAGCGCGGCTCAAGCTGGGCGATCACCACCATCGACAACAACCCAAGGCCGAACGACGAAGCCTGCTTGATCAGCAAGTCCCAGTTCTTGCCACTGGCCGAATACAGCACGAACAGGCTGCCGGCCGCCAGGGTCAGCAGCAGGATCAGCAATGGTCCATCAATGTGCATGCGCTGCAGCAACGTCGCACGGCGACGCATCACATCCTCACTGGAGAGGATGCGGTCAAAATTACTCTTCACGGGCCGTAACCTCGGTGCTTGAAGGGGGGCCGCCATATTCGGGCTTGAGCCTGCCGTCGTCGGCCAACAGCCAGGCGTCCATCACTTGACGCACCACGGGCGCCGCGACGCCGGAGCCGGACTCGCCGTTCTCGACCATCACCGCCACCACGATTTTCGGGTCATCCGCCGGGGCGAAGCCGACAAACAAGGCGTGGTCACGGTGGCGCTCCTGGACCTTGGTGCGGTCGTATTTCTCGCCCTGCTTGATCGCCACGACCTGGGCGGTACCGCTCTTGCCGGCGATGCGGTATTGGGCGCCAATCGCGGCCTTGCGCGCAGTACCACGGGCGCCGTGCATCACTTGCTGCATGCCATGGTTGACCTTGGTCCAGTCGGACGGGTCGCGCAGCACGATGTCCGGGATCGGGTTTTCATCCAAAGGCTTCTCGCCCTCGATGGTCTTGGCCAGGTGCGGACGGTTCCAGATGCCTTTGTTGGCCACCAGTGCGGTCGCCTGGGCCAGTTGCAGCGGCGTGGCCTGCATATAGCCCTGGCCAATACCCAGAATCAGGGTTTCGCCCGGGAACCATGCCTGGCGGCGCGTCGCACGCTTCCATTCCCGCGACGGCATCAGGCCGGGGGATTCTTCGAACATGTCCAGGGAAACCTTCTGGCCGAGGCCGAACTTGCCCATGTAGGCGGACAAGCGATCGATACCCAGCTTGTGCGCCAGGTCGTAAAAATAGGTGTCGTTGGAGCGCATGATTGCGGTGTCCAAATCGACATAGCCGTCACCGGTGCGGTTCCAGTTACGGTATTTGTGATCGTAGTTGGGCAGCATGTAGTAGCCGGGGTCATAGACTCGACTGGAGGCCGTCACCACACCCGCGTCCAACCCCGCAATCGCCACCGCCGGTTTGATCGTCGATCCCGGTGGATACAGGCCGCGCAGTACGCGGTTGAACAGCGGCCGGTCGATGGAATCGCGCAACTCGGCGTAGGCCTTGAAGCTGATGCCCGTCACGAACAGGTTGGGGTCGAAGCTTGGCTGGCTGACCATCGCCAGCACTTCGCCCGTCTTCGGGTCCAGCGCCACCACCGCGCCGCGACGACCGCCCAGGGCCATTTCCGCCGCTTCCTGCAGCTTGATGTCCAGGCTCAGTACGATGTCCTTGCCCGGCACCGGGTCGGTGCGTTTGAGCACCCGCAGCACGCGGCCTCGGGCGTTGGTCTCGACTTCTTCGTAACCCACCTGGCCGTGCAGCTCGGGCTCGTAGAAGCGCTCGATGCCGGTCTTGCCGATATGGTGGGTGCCGCTGTAATTGACCGGATCGAGGGTTTTCAGCTCTTTCTCGTTGATCCGCCCCATGTAGCCGACTGAGTGGGCAAAGTGCGGCCCTTGCGGGTAATGCCGCACCAACTGCGCCACCACTTCCACACCCGGCAAACGGAACTGGTTCACCGCGATCCGCGCGATCTGCTCTTCGGTCAGCTCGAACAGGATCGGCACCGGCTCGAAAGGCCGGCGCCCCTGCTTCATGCGTTTCTCGAAGATCACCCGGTCTTCCGGCGTCAGCTGCAGCACCTCGACGATCACATCGAGGATCTGCTGCCAGTCGCCGGAACGCTCGCGGGTCATGCTCAGGCTGAAGCTGGGCCGGTTATCCGCAACCACCACGCCATTACGGTCGAAAATCAGCCCACGGGTCGGTGGGATCGGCTGCACATGCACCCGGTTGTTTTCCGACAGCGTGGAGTGATAGTCGTACTGGATCACCTGCAGGAAATACAGGCGGGCAATCAGCACGCCCAACAACGCCACCACCATGATCGCGCCAAACACCACACGCGCGCGTACAAGACGTGCGTCTTTCTCGTGGTCCTTGATGCGGATCGGTTGGGTCATCGGGAGGGGCGCAGATTATTTGTGGTAAGGGTGCCCGGACAGAACTGTCCAGGCGCGATACAGCTGTTCACCGATCAGGATCCTTACCAGCGGGTGCGGCAGCGTCAGCGCCGACAGCGACCAACGCTGGTCCGCCCGCGCGCAGACTTCCGGTGCCAGCCCTTCGGGGCCGCCAACCATGAAGTTGACCGTACGCGAGTCCAGGCGCCAGCGATCCAGCTCCACCGCCAGCTGCTCGGTGCTCCAGGGTTTGCCGTGCACTTCAAGGGTGACGATGCGCTCGTTGGGGCCGACCTTGGCCAACATGGCTTCGCCTTCCTGACGGATAAAGCGCGCCACATCGGCATTCTTGCCCCGGGTATTGAGCGGTATCTCTACCAGTTCCAGCGACAGCTCAGCGGGCAGACGCTTGGCATACTCGTGCCAGCCTTCTTCCACCCACTTGGGCATGCGTGAACCGACAGCAATCAGACGCAGGCGCACAGCCGTTCCTTATTCCTGGTCTTTGTTCAGCTTGTCGAAGTGCGCATGGCCCACTTCCGGGCTGTGGTGCTTGCCATCGGCGGCACGGCTCTGCTCGGCGCCTTTCCACAGACGCTCCAGGTCGTAGAACTGACGGGCGTTGGAGGTCATCATGTGAACGATCACGTCGTCCATGTCCAGCAGCACCCAGTCGCTGTCGCCCTTGCCTTCTTCACCCAGCGGCTTCACGCCCTGGGCCTTGACGGCTTCGCGGACCTTATCGAGCATCGCGCCAATCTGGCGGTTCGAGGTACCGGTGGCGATGATCATGTAGTCGGTGATGCTCTGCTTGTCGCGCACGTCCAGCACCTGGATGTCCTGGGCCTTGACGTCTTCCAGGGCCGCCACGGCGACTTTTACCAGCTCTTCGCCAGCCAGCTCAGGGCCGGTGTGGGCTTCTACTGGCAGCGGGGCGCTTTTGAACGTGCCTTTGCGCTTAACTTTGCTTACGTCTTTGTTCGTCATATAAAACTCGTTTTGCTCGTATGTTCGGGCGCTCGTTCTACGACTGTGCGTAGGTTCAAGCACGCCTTTTCAGTTCGACGCACGGTAAAGCCCGTGCGCATCGATGTAGGCCAGGACCGCGTCAGGCACCAGGAAACGTACCGACTTCCCGCTGGCCAGCAGTTGACGGATCTGGGTGGCGGACACCGCAAGCGGGGTCTGCCAGACGAATGCAATATTCCCGTTCGGCCCGGTCAGGGCCAAGGGGTCACTTACCGACCGCGCGGCCAGCAGGTTGCGCAAGGCATCCGGCGGTTCGCTGTCGGCATCCGGGCGTTGCAAAACCAGGATGTGGCAATGCTGGAGGAGTTCCTCCCAGCGGTGCCAAGAGGGCAGGCCGCAAAATGCGTCCCAGCCCAAAAGCAGAAACAACTGGTCATCCGCGGCCAACTCGGCGCGCATCAGTTCCAGGGTGTCAACAGTGTAGGACGGTTTATCGCGCTTGAGCTCGCGGTCGTCCACCACTAGCGGCGCTATGCCGTCCACCGCCAGGCGCACCATTTCCAGGCGCTGCTGCGGTGACACCTGCGGCGTATCGCGATGGGGCGGCCGTGCGTTGGGCATCATGCGCAACTCATCGAGCGCGAGGGCATCCGCGACTTCCAGGGCACTGCGCAAATGGCCGATGTGCACGGGGTCGAAAGTACCGCCGAGCAGCCCGATGCGTTTACCCATCAAGTGCGCACATGACCGTCGCCGAACACCACGTACTTCTCGCTGGTCAGGCCTTCCAGGCCAACCGGGCCACGGGCGTGGAGCTTGTCGGTGGAAATACCGATCTCCGCCCCCAGGCCATATTCGAAGCCGTCGGCAAAGCGTGTCGAAGCGTTGATCATCACCGAGGCGGAATCCACTTCGTTGAGGAAGCGTCGCGCATCGCTGAAATGCTCGGAAACGATAGCGTCAGTGTGCTTGGAGCCGTAGGTGTTGATGTGTTCGATGGCTTCGTCGAGGTCGTCGACAATCTTGATCGACAGGATCGGCGCGGTGTATTCGGTGTACCAGTCCAGCTCGGTCGCCTCGATCACGTCCGCGCCCAGCAGCGCACGGGTACGCCCGCAACCGCGCAGCTCGACGCCCTTGTCGCGGTAGATGGCAGCCAGCGGCGGCAGCACGCGATCGGCAATGCCGACGTGCACCAGCAGGGTTTCCATGGTGTTGCACGGGGCGTAGCGGTGGGTCTTGGCGTTGTCGGCGATGCGGATCGCCTTGTCGATGTCGGCGGCGACGTCGATAAACACGTGGCACACGCCGTCCAGGTGCTTGATGACCGGCACCTTGGCATCGCGGCTGACGCGTTCGATCAGGCTCTTGCCACCGCGCGGCACGATCACGTCGACGAATTCCGGCATGGTGATCAGCGCGCCCACGGCGGCGCGGTCGGTGGTTTCCACCACTTGCACCACTTCGGCAGGCAATTCGGCCACGGCCAGGCCCTGCTGGATGCAGGCCGCAATGGCGCGGTTGGAATTGATCGCCTCGGAACCGCCGCGCAGGATGGTGGCATTGCCAGACTTGAGGCACAGGCTCGCGGCGTCGATGGTCACGTTTGGACGCGACTCGTAAATGATGCCGATCACGCCCAGGGGCACGCGCATCTTGCCGACCTGGATGCCGGACGGCAGATAGCGCATATCGCGGATTTCACCGATGGGGTCAGGCAGCTTGGCCACCTGACGCAGGCCTTCGATCATGTCGTCGATACGTGCCGGGGTCAGCGCCAGGCGGTCCAGCAGGGCCGGCTCCAGGCCATTGGCGCGGCCATTGGCCAGGTCCAGTTCGTTGGCGGCGGTGAGCTCGGAGCGCGAAGCATCCAGAGCGTCGGCGGCAGCCAGCAGGGCACGGTTCTTCTGCGCGGTGCTCGCACGGGCGATCAACCGCGAGGCCTGACGGGCAGCGCGACCCAGGCGGGTCATGTAGTCAAGAACGGACTCAGTCATGGTCAGGGAGTCTTGGCAGGGAGGAAAGCGGCAGATTATAGCTGTGACGCCGCCCGACTGACAGCGGTGAGGGGCGGATGGTCGAAATGAACTGTAAAAACCTGGGGTTCAGCGGTAATTAAGGTGGGAGTTGTTATGATTCCGTCACATTTAGCCGTATTTACCCTGACCGCCATGCCCAGTTCACCGCCGCAACTCCCCGCCAGCGCCCTGCCCGACAGCTTCTTCGACCGTGACGCACAAACGCTCGCGCGCGATTTGCTCGGAAAAGTCATACGCCATCGCGTGGGAGAAATCTGGCTTTCGGCGCGAATTATTGAAACCGAAGCGTATTACGTGGCCGAAAAAGGCAGTCACGCGTCATTGGGCTACACAGAAAAGCGTAAGGCTTTGTTTCTGGATGGTGGCCATATCTACATGTACTACGCCCGTGGCGGCGACTCCCTTAACTTCAGCGCCCATGGGCCAGGCAACGCCGTGTTGATCAAATCGGCCTATCCATGGGTCGATGAATTATCCGGCCCGGCTAGCCTGGCGCAGATGCTGCTGAACAACCCGAATGCCGACGGCAGCCCGCGCGCCTCGCAAAAGCTGTGCGCCGGCCAGACCCTGCTGTGCAAGGCCTTGGGTCTGAAGGTGCCGATGTGGGACGCCAAGCGCTTCGATCAGGAATTGCTCTACGTTGAAGACGTGGGCCAGGCACCGAGCCAGATCATCCAGACCACCCGCCTGGGCATCCCCAGCGGGCGCGATGAGCACCTGATGTACCGCTTCGTCGATGCTGGCTATGCGCCTTATTGCACGCGGAACCCGCTGCGCCGGGGCCAGGTCGAAGGCCGCGACTATTTTTTGATTTGATAACACGACCTGTAAGCGCCCGGCTTGACGGTGAAGGCGGTCCCATGGGGGCCATCGCCGGCAAACCGGGCGCCCACACGGTGTACGAACTTGGATGGAGTGGATTGTATGGGCCAATGGCTCGATAGCATTACCGGCTGGTTGACCCTGAATCCCGAATGGCTGGCGGTCGCGGTGTTTATCGTCGCCTGCGTGGAATGCCTGGCCATCGCCGGGCTGATCGTGCCGGGCACGGTATTGTTGTTTGCCATTGCCGCACTCGCCGGCAGCGGCGCGCTGTCCCTGAGCGAAACCCTGCTGCTGGGCTTCCTGGGCGGGCTCTTGGGTGACGGGGTTTCCTACTACCTGGGACGACATTTCCACCAGAATATCCGGCGTTTACCTGGCTTGCGCCACCACCCCGAATGGATGAACAGCGCCGAAAGCTACTTCCACAAATACGGCATCGCCAGTCTGCTGGTGGGGCGTTTCATCGGCCCGCTGCGGCCCATGCTGCCGATGGTGGCCGGGATGTGCGACATGCCCTTCCCGCGCTTCGCGGCGGTGAGCATCGTTGCCGCGGCCGGCTGGTCGGTGGCCTACCTGTTGCCGGGCTGGGCGACCGGCGCGGCCTTCCGCCTGCCGCTGCCCGAGGGTTTCTGGCCTGAGGCCGGTGTTGTGGCGGCCTGTATCGCGGTGGTGGTGGGCCTAAGCCTGAACAGCAGCCTGCGCGGCCATCGTCGCGCCACCTGGTGGATCGGCTGCGCCAGCCTGACGGTATTGATCGCCCTGTTTATCGGCTACCCCCACCTTAATGACTTCGATCAGGGCCTGAGCGCCCTGGTGCAGGAACACCGCAGCCCCTGGCTGGACGAAGTGATGGTGCGCATCACCCAGTTGGGCGAGTTCAAGAAGATGTTCGTGGCCAGCGCTATCTTTACCGGCCTGCTGCTAGTGGCGCGGCAATGGCGTCATGCGATTTTTGTTGGCGTGACCCTCGCCGGTGCGGCGGTAATCAACACCGGGACCAAGCTGTTCTTCGCCCGTGGCCGCCCGGAAATCCTCACCGACCCGCTGACCAGCTTCAGCATGCCCAGCGGCCACGCGTCCGGCGCGTTCGCGTTTTTCCTGGCGCTGGCGATCCTGGCCGGTCGCGGGCAACCGATCCGGCTGCGCCTGACGTGGATGCTGCTGGGCTGCATCCCGGCAGCCTTCATTGCGCTGTCGCGGGTCTACCTCGGCGCCCACTGGCCCACGGACATCCTCGCCGGCACGCTGTTGGCAATGACGGTGTGCGCGTTCAGCCTGGGCATCAGCCAATACCGAAGCCCGCTGCCGGCGATGTCGCAAAAGACCTGGTGGCTGTTGCTGCCGGCATTGGTCGCGGTGCTGAGCTTCATCGCGTTGACCGGTACACCCCATGCTCTGCTGCGCTACGCCTATTAGGTGAACAGTTCGCCCTGCAACTCGTCGAGCAACATCTGGATCGCGTCTAACCGCTGCTGCGGGTCGTCGAGTTGCAGCAGGTCGATCTTGTCGGCCTCAGTGAAAGGCAGCAGATACGCCAACTGATTGCCCAAGGCTTGCTGCCCCTCGGCGTGGGCGTCCATGTCCAGCGAAGCCACCATCGGGTGCTCGGCCAATGCCTGCAGCAGCGCCAGCAAGTCGGCGTCCTCTTCCTCCAGCGGCTGGTCCGGCAGTTCTTCGAGCCACTGCACGTCGGCCACCAGCAATTGGTCCTTCTGCACGCCGGCGTCCCGCACCCGGAACCTACGACCGCCTTCGACACGAATGCCCAGCAGGCCGTTGTCCTGCTGCTTGAAGTCGCGAATCAGCGCTTCACAGCCGATCAGCGCGTAGCCGTCCGGGGCCATGCCCACTTCCTTGCCGTCGAGGATGCACACCACGCCAAAGCCTTCGCCCTTTTTCATGCAGCGACTGATCATATCCAGGTAGCGCGCCTCGAATATCTGCAGGTCGAGGGTGCAACCAGGGAACAGCACGGTATTGAGCGGGAACAGCGCCAGACTCATAAAGGTTTCCTTAAACCCGGTTTAAACGATCACGGACACGGCTAACGGCAGGAACACTGCCGTGGCCACACCCATCAGACTCATGGCCAGCGCTGCAAAGGCGCCGCACTCTTCGCTTTCCTGCAGCGCCACCGACGTGCCGACGGCGTGGGCGGTCATGCCCAGCGCCATGCCGCGCGCCTCGGCGCTGTGCACGCCCAGGCGTGACAGGTACGCCGGGCCGATCATCGCACCGATCACGCCGGTGATCAGCACAAACACCGCCGCCAGCGCGGCCACGCCACCGATCTGCTCGGCCACCAGCATGGCGATCGGCGAAGTCACCGACTTGGGCGCCATGGTCATCAGCATCATGTGTTCGGCGCCGAACCACCAGCCCAGCAGCACACACAGGCCGGTGGCCAACACCCCGCCTATCACCAGCGTAGTAAAAATCGGCCAGAACAATTGGCGAATGCGCCGCAGGTTCAGGTAAAGCGGCACCGCCAGCGCCACTGTCGCCGGGCCGAGCAGGATGCCCATGATCTCGGTGCTCTTGCGGTACTCGGCGTAGCTCAGGCCACAGCTGATCAGCACACCGATCACCAGCAACATCGAGACCAGCACCGGTTGCAGGAAGATCCAGCGGGTTTTCTCGAAGCCAGCCAGCACCAGTTGATACGCACCAAGGGTGATACCGATGCCAAACAAGGGATGGTGAATCACCGCCGTCCACGCGCCGTGCCAGTCGAAGGTCATTGGTCCTTCTCCTTGCGCTTGACCATCTGCTGCATCAGCACGCCGACAAAGCCCATGGCAATCACCAGCGACAGCACCAGCGCGCCGACAATGGCCCAGAAGTCAGCGGCGATGTCCTTGGCATACACCATCACCCCCACCGCGGGCGGCACCAGCAGCAACGGCAAGTAACGCAACAAGCTGCTGGCCGCCAGGCTCAGCGGCTCGCCAACTTCGCCTCGCCACACCAGAAAGCCGAGCATCAGCAGCAGCCCGATGATCGGCCCCGGCAGCACCGGCAACAGCAAATGGTTGATCGCGGTGCCGATCAGTTGAAACAGCACCAGCCAGGTCAGGCCACGTAACAGCATCCGTTCTTCCCCCCTCAGGACTCGCCCGCATTATAAGCACGCCAGCCCTATGCACCGGCATTCGCCAAAAGCATGGTGGGTTGACCGGGCTGATTGGCCATGATGATCTACATTGGTTCTCTGTAACCCATAAAAACAGCACCGATGAACCAAGGAGAGACGCAATGCCCTATGTACCCGTAGCGCAGCTCAAAGATTATGTCGGCAAGGAACTGGGACGTTCCGAATGGCTCACCATCGACCAGGCGCGTATCAACCTGTTCGCCGAAGCCACTGGCGATCATCAGTTCATCCACGTCGACCCGGTCAAGGCCGCACAAACCCCGTTTGGCAGCACCATCGCCCACGGTTTCCTGTCGCTGTCGCTGATGCCCAAGCTGATGGAAGACCTGCTGATCGTGCCCGAAGGCCTGAAGATGGCCGTCAACTATGGCCTGGACAGCGTGCGCTTCATCCAGCCGGTGAAGGTCAACTCCAAGGTGCGCCTGAACGTGACCCTCAATGACGTCACCGAGAAAAAGCCCGGCCAATGGCTGCTCAAGGCCACTGCCACCCTGGAAATCGAAGGGCAGGAAAAACCGGCCTACATTGCGGAGTCGTTGTCACTCTACTTCGTGTAAGGCCGGTGGCACAAAACCTCACTTGTGGTGAACGGCCTTGCCCCGCGCGGGGCTGCGAAGCAGCTCCAGAACCTGCAACCTGATGCTTCCTGAAGGAACGAGTTGCCTGTATTTGGGGCGGCTACGCCACCCAACGCGGGGCAAGCTCGCTCACCACAAATTCATGTATGAAACTCGCAGCTGCGGCATACTCGGCGCTCAATTATCCGGATCCCGCTATGCGCCCACTCGCTCCCCTCGCCCTTGCCCTGTTGCTCACCGCTTGCGGAGACGGCGAATCGCTGTTGCCGCCCGATGCGCGCCTGCCCGACGGCGGCCGTTACCGGGGCGATGTGGTCGATGGCTTGCTGCAAGGCCAGGGCCGCGTGGACTACCCCAACGGCAGTTGGTACGCCGGCCAGTTTGACAAAGGCCAGTGGCACGGCCAGGGCGAGTGGCATGGCAGTAATGGCGAAGTCTATAAAGGCCAGTTCCAGCAGGGCCTGTTCGATGGCCAGGGCAGCCTGACCACCGCAGGCAGCCACTATGTGGGCGGTTTCAAGAACGGTCGACGCAACGGCGAAGGTACCCTCAAAGAGGGCCAGATGACCTATCGCGGCGAATTCAAGGACGACCAGTATTCCGGCCTCGGTCGCCTGGAGCTGGCGGACGGCAGCCAGTACCAGGGCCAGTTCGCCCACGGCAAACCGAATGGCGAAGGCCAGCGCAACGACGACAGCGGCAACCAGTTCAGCGGCCATTTCGTCGATGGCCAACTGGAAGGCAACGGCACCTTCAACAGCGCCGATGGCGATATTTATGTCGGCCAGTTCAAGCAGAACCAGCTCAATGGCAAGGGCCGCTACGAGAACGCTGATGGCGACGTGTGGATCGGCCAGTTCAAGGAAGGTGCGCTCAGCGGCAAGGGCGAGTTGATCGGTGTCGACGGCAGCCACTATGTCGGCCAGTTCAGCGATTGGCGCTTTACCGGTGAAGGCCGCCTGAACCTTACTGACGGCAGCTTCTATATCGGCGGTTTCGACAGCGACAGCTACCAAGGCAAAGGCACCCTGGTGCTTACCGACGGCAGCGTGCAGGCCGGCACCTGGGTGAACGGCCTGCGCGTGCGTGACGCCGATGGCAAACTGCTGCCCGACCCACTGGAGATCGGCGTGCTGGCCCAAGGCCGCCTGCTCGACACCGCCCTCGCCGCCGTACCCGCCTCTACCCCCGCCGTCGAGCTGTATACCCTGGCCGTGGCCGGCGATGGCAAGCAGAGCGTGTTCCTGCGTGAAGCCGATTACGTCAGTAACATGCTTGCTACCCGCTTTGGCGCGCGGGGGCAGATTCGCCTGGTCAATCACCGCGACCACATCGCCGACCGCCCCCTGGCCACCCGCGAAAGCCTGCGTCGCGCCGTGCTGACCCTGGCCGAACGCACCGGCCCGGAAGACCTGGTGTTTATCTACATGACCAGCCACGGCACCCACGAACACGAATTGGTGCTGGACCAACCGCGCATGGAGCTGGCTGACCTGCCCGCCGATGAGCTGGCCGCAGTGCTGGCGCCGCTGAAGAACCGCGACAAGATCGTGGTGATTTCCGCCTGTTACTCCGGTGGTTTCATCCCGGCCTTGAAAGATGAGCGCACCCTGATCATGACCGCCTCCCGGGCCGACCGTGTGTCCTTCGGTTGTTCCGAGGAGGCCGACTTCACCTACTTCGGCGACGCCCTCTTCGCCCAAGCCTTCAACCAGACCGACGACTTGCAGCAAGCCTTCAAGCTGGCGCAACTGCATGTGGCCGAACGCGAACAGGCGGACAACTTCGAAGCCTCCGAGCCGCAGATCTGGGCCCCCAAGGGTGTGATCGCCCATTGGCAATTATTACGCAAACAGCAGGCACGAAAGGCGCTCGAAAGCGTCTCAATGAATAGCAAGGAAGCCATAGGCAACTAAGCTGAACTGTGTAACAAGGGGGAAACACCATGTACCTGACGCCTCAGCATATCTTGCTCGCCGGAGCCTCCGGCCTTACCGGCGAACACCTGCTCGATCGCCTGCTCAACGAACCCACCGTGACCCGCGTGCTCGCACCCAGCCGCAGGCCATTGGCCGAACACCCCCACCTGGAAAACCCGGTCGGCGACCCGGCGGTGTTCCTGCCGCAACTGAGCGGCCCGGTGGACCTCGCCTTCTGCTGCCTGGGCACCACCATCAAACAAGCCGGCTCCGAAGCCGCCTTCCGCGCCGTCGACCTGGACATGGTCGTGGCGTTCGCCAAGCGTGCGCGGGAAATGGGCGCGCGGCACCTGATCGTGATCAGCGCGATCGGCGCAGACCCGAAGTCTTCGATCTTCTACAACCGCGTCAAAGGGGAAATGGAAGAGGCACTCAAAGCTCAGGACTGGCCACAACTGACCATCGTGCGGCCATCGTTGCTGTTGGGGGAACGCTTGGAACCACGCCTGGCAGAACAACTTGCCGGCCCGTTGTCGCGACTGATTCCCGGCAAATACCACGGCATCGAAGTGTGCGAACTGGCCCGGGCCATGTGGCGCCTGGCGCTGGAAGAACAGGATGGGGTGCGGGTGGTGGAGTCGGATGAGTTGCGTAAGCTCGGTAAATAATCCGGTTTAACGACCTGACAGAGATCCAAGTGTGAGCGCGGGCTGGCTCGCGAAGGGGGCGTGTCAGTCGATGCATGAGCTGCCTGACCCACCGCATTCGCGGGCAAGCCCGCTCCCACATTTGATGGGGTTCACACCGCTCTAATGTGGGAGTTCTACACTGGATGGGGTTCACACAGTTCCAATGTGGGAGTTCTACATTGGATGGGATTCACACAGTTCCAATGTGGGAGTTCTACATTGGATAGGGTTCACACAGTTCCAACGTGGGAGTTCTACATTGGATAGGGTTCATACAGTTCCAATGTGGGAGTTCTACATTGGATGGGGTTCACACGGTGCCAATGTGGGAGCCGGGCTTGCCCGCGATGAGGCCAGCCCAGGCACTACACCTCTAAAGGCCACCTGTGGCGTTAAACCCAACGCCCAACACCGTCAACACCGACAGCGGTAACAACAGGGTATCGAGCAACGCACTCGCCGGCAGGTCCACTCCCGGATAAGCCGGCGCCTCGGCACCAAATCTGTCCATGGCGCAACAGCCGCCATTCATGGCATACAAGTCCAACCGCGTGCCGGCATACACCACCGGCGCGTTTGGTTTAGCTGCGTCCAAGGTGCGCGCGGTGGCGCAGCCCGTGAGGTGCAACGCCAACACCATCAGCAGCGCCTTATTCATCGCTGCTCAAATGGTGTTCGCCCCAACGTGGCAGCATGTCCTGTGGGATGTTCAGCAAGTTGAGAATGCGCGCCACCACAAAGTCCACCAGGTCATCGATGGTCTGTGGCTGGTGATAGAAACCGGGCGAGGCCGGCAAAATCGTCACGCCCATGTTCGACAGCTTGAGCATGTGCTCCAGGTGAATGCTCGAATATGGCGCCTCACGTGGCACCAGGATCAACTGCCGGCGCTCCTTCAAGGTCACGTCCGCCGCGCGTTCGATCAAGTTGTTGCAGGCACCCGTGGCAATCGCCGACAAGGTGCCCGTGGAACACGGCACCACCACCATCGCCGCCGGCGCGCCTGAGCCGGACGCCACGGGCGACATCCAGTCTTCTTTACCGTAGACCTTGATCTGCCCCGCCGCCGCACCGGTGTATTCGGTGAGAAAGGCCTGCATTGTCTGCACCTTGGGCGGCAACGCGACGTCAGTCTCGGTGGCCATCACCAACTGCGCGGCCTTGGAGATCAGGAAGTGCACCTCACGGTCTTCACGCACCAGGCAATCGAGCAGGCGCAAACCATAGGGCGCGCCTGAGGCGCCGGTCATGGCCAGCGTGACGCGCTCCGGGCCGCTCATTTCAGCGCCTCGGCCAGTTTGCCGTGCAGGCCACCAAAGCCGCCGTTGCTCATCACCACCACATGGGTGCCCGGTTTAGCTTGCTGCTTGACGTGTTCGATGATGCCTTCAATGGAGTCACACACGGTGGACGGCACCGTGCACAGCGCGGCAATCCCCGGCAGGTCCCAGCCAAGGTTGGCCGGTGCGTACCAGACCACCTGGTCGGCGTCGTTGACGCTTTCCGGCAGGCCGTCGCGGTGGGCGCCGAGTTTCATGGAGTTGGAACGCGGCTCGACAATCGCAATGATCGGCGCGTCGCCAACCCGCTTGCGCAGGCCATCCAGGGTGGTGGCAATGGCCGTCGGGTGGTGGGCAAAGTCGTCGTAGATGGTAATCCCATTCACGTCGGCAACTTTTTCCATGCGCCGCTTCACGCTCTTGAACGCGCTGAGCGCGGCGATGCCCATGGACGGCACCACGCCCACATGCCGCGCAGCCGCCAGGGTGACCAAGGCGTTGGCGACGTTGTGCTGGCCAGTCATGTCCCACTCGACAATGCCTTGGGCCTCGCCTTCGAACAGCACTTCAAAACGGGAACCGTCTTCGCTGAGCAGCTTGACCTGCCACTGCCCGCCCGCGCCGGTGGTTTGCACCGGGGTCCAGCAGCCCATCTCGATCACACGCTGCAGGGCAGGCTCGGTGGTCGGGTGGATCACCAGGCCTTCGCTTGGAATGGTGCGCACCAAGTGGTGGAACTGCCGCTCGATGGCCGGCAGGTCGGGAAAGATGTCGGCGTGATCGAACTCAAGGTTGTTAAGGATCGCCGTACGCGGGCGGTAGTGAACGAACTTGGAGCGCTTGTCGAAGAAGGCGCTGTCGTATTCATCCGCTTCGATCACAAAAAACGGTGTGTCGCCCAAGCGCGCCGACACCGAGAAATTCTGCGGCACGCCGCCAATCAGGAAGCCCGGGCTCATGCCCGCATGCTCAAGCACCCAAGCCAGCATGCTGCTGGTGGTGGTCTTGCCGTGAGTGCCGGCGACAGCAAGTACCCAGCGGCCTTGCAGCACGTGGTCGGCCAGCCACTGCGGGCCAGACACATAAGGCAAACCTTTGTTGAGCACATATTCGACCGCTGGGTTGCCCCGCGACATGGCATTGCCGATCACCACTAGGTCCGGTACCGGGTCGAACTGCGACGGGTCGTAGCCTTGGGTCAACTCAATGCCCTGAGCCTGCAACTGCGTGCTCATGGGCGGGTAGACGTTGGCATCGGAGCCGGTGACATGATGACCCAGTTCTTTGGCCAGAACCGCCATCGAGCCCATGAACGTGCCGCAAATACCGAGAATATGAATGTGCATAGTCGACCTCGTAAAACATCGAGGCAGGTTAGCGCAGGGCGGGGGAAATCGCACTCTTTAGGTGAGCCGCCCACGCTATGCGACGGCTTGTTTATGCGGTGCTGGCACCTTCGTCAGCGCGTCACGTATGGCAGCTATTTTTTTCTCAATTGTATTCAGTCGATCCGCAACGCCGCCGTTGCCCTGACTGACGGAGGCTTCGTGTTTGTACGGTTTGAAAAAAACCTCATAAGCCTGTGCAATATCAATAGTGAGCTCCTCGAGCAACGCCAGGAAAGCCTCCAACTGGTCGACGACCTGCAGCGGTTCGCTGGACCATTTCGGGATGTCTACCACAACACCCGGCGCCAATTGCAACGATAACGTACCCAACTCACCGGCGCCCCGCGTTGCAGCGTCGAGACGAGCTCGAAGGGCAGGGTCAACGGGTGCAACTATCGGCCCCAGGTCCACTACTTCTACGTCGCCGGGGTTAACACCGCCGTCAGGTGCGGCAGGACGCTCGTAGTGTTTTTGGAAAGCAATTTGCGTCTCAGTGATAGCAGCGTCTAAGCCAGCATCGGTCACCGCCTCAGTTACCCGGCGCTCGAACGGACCGACAGAAGCGGAAGGAGAGTGCCGGGCAAAGCCCTTCAATGGCGCGCCGTATGGCGTTTGAGTCACAGGGTCGAAGGCATACCATTTTCCGTTGCGCTCCACGGCGATGACGTTAACCGCATCGCCATTAGCGCCCAACGGCCTGTAGAGGCCTTCGGCAATCCCGTGATTGTTGCCTACTTGGGGAAGATCAAAACTGCCGCCGCGCCCGCCAAGACGGCTGACTTTTTTAAAGCCTGCCTTACCCAGTTTAAATACACCACGGCCCACGTCATAAATATCTGCTAGAGGGTTAAGCGCCTTCACGCCGGCTTTGCCAAACCCCTTGATGAAGTTCAGCGTTGTACCCAATCCGGCTCTAACACCGTGCTTGACGCCTTGGAGCCCGCCTTTTAGCCCCGGAATAAAAAAGCCAAACAAATCCAGCACTAAATTGAAAAAACCTTCAGCGGGCCTGCCATTTATAAAACTTTCAACCGCATTGTAGAAAGGAATCAATCCTAAAAAGAACGCCTTGACGGCCTCTGAACGCGCGCTTTCCCGCTCTTGCTCTGTGCTGCCATTGGCTGTTGTTTTCGCCTCATCCAAGCCTCGCGTGAAATAAGCACCGACAGCGGCTGACAGTTCATCGGTTTTAGGCGAAAAAAAAGTCGCCGGCGGGGCGGGATGCTTTCCGGGTATACCGGCCTCCAACGATTTGGACGGGTAGATACGATAGGCGGAAAAGTCTACCGGGTCGTTTTTCGGCGATGTACTACCGACTGTGCTCCACAGGATAGTGACCGACGGTTCTTTACCGCCCGGCGAATCAGGCAGCGACATCGAGAAGTACAAACGAGAGCCTGGAAACTGCAGGCCAGGCCTGGAAGGGTCGGCATCCTTGATGATTCGGCCCATCGCCGGTGAATACAGATAATGACAAACCGTCCCATCACGTTCAGCCCTGATAAGTACCGCGCCGCTGCGTATATACGCTTGAATTTTATGATCAACGCTGACAGGGCCCTGATTGGCATTGGGCTTCTGGAGGGTGAATGTCGTGACCTTGCCGTATTCAATCAGCCGCCGGTCATCGAGCGGGAGCAATGAGAGCTGATATTTGAACTGCGCGGCAAAACCGTCTTTGAGCCCTTGGGTGTATTTGTCGAAGCTTTCATCAAACTGCTGTTTGATGTTTGGCAACTTCGGAAAGCCTGCATTCACTTTCACGGTATTGAAGTCAAGGTCGCTGGATATCCAGAAGTGCTTACCCAGGTCGCCTGACATGTAAATATCCAGCAGCGAATAGGCTTTTCGACCAGGCGACCCCGGTGGGATATTCGCCAGCAGCTTCTGCTCAAAAAAAGCTTCATTTTCGACGCCATACACGCGCCGCAGCTCAACGAGGGCCAACTCTCGTCGGGTTGGCATCGGCGTGGACAGCGCATCAATGGAATCAGCCAAAGCCTTATGCTGTGCTTGCATGGCCTTCAATGCGCTTTCGACTTCCTGTGGGGTGTACGCATCATCACTTTTTTCAACAATGACGCCGTTGGCAATACCCCAGTCGATAACGGCCGTCATCTGAGCGAGTTGTTGCTGACGCTTTTCAAGCTCCGAAACAGGCGCTATCTCATCGTCTTTCATGATCTGCGCATAGGTTTTCGCAGACGTCGATCCCGGGTCACTCGCCTCTTGGCGAGCCACCGCTGCACTGAAGGTGGCCCATTGGTGGGAACCATACACCAGCGCCGAGGGCAGATCCTTTACCAGAAACTCGGGGGCGGACACCGACAACAGTTGAAAAGCGATGATTTTGGCATTGGCTTCGCCGAACCGGGTGGCTAGATGCGCTTCAAAACGCGTGACAATTTGCGCAGCGCTGTAACCCCAGTTGTCTGGCTGACGCAACGAGTACCCAGCCAGATTATTACGCTCCAGGCCTCCTGCCGAATCCACATCCAACAATAGCGCGCTAAGCAGTACTTCCTGCAGACTGGTAGCCGTGGGTACTGCGTCGATGCTGTCCTGGAGTAACCTGGCCAACGCAAGACCTTCTGGAGAATCGAGAATGGCTTTAAGGGTTTTTTCAGGCTCATCCTTACCAGACCGTAAAGGTTCAGGAAGGGTAAGCCGCAAGCGTTCGATAAGGCTCGGCACACCGCTGGCATCATCAGTGCTTACTTTCGGTTGAGCGGCTTTCCAAGTGGCAACTATCTGGCGTAATTTGGCCTGGGCGTCAGCCGCCAAAGGGACGTCTTTAGTTAGCAGCCCACCATAATCAGCCACGTGTGAAGATGAAGAAGACGCCGCACTGCGTCGATAGCGTGAAGGGGGGAAAGTTTTGGATATATCGGGAGGAGTTGCACCCTCAAACTTATTATCTATCGGCGATTCAGACTGAGGGTAGAGCGACATAAAACGTGATGAATCCAGATGATTGGAAATCATAGCGACACCTCCGAAAGCGATTGCGCGTTACCGGGCAATGTTTCAGAAAAGCCTGTCACAGATACTCCATTCAGCGTCAGGCTTATCACCAATAACCGTCGACTATACCTCCCCTATCGACGCTGAGAAATTAATATGCACTGCAAAAGCCAACAACGAAATCCTGCACTGAGCGGTTCACTCTTTACTGGCAGGCTTGTCCATTTTTAGCAAGATATCAGCCTGTGCCTTATTCAGCTTGGCTATTCGTGCCTCGAGTGTGTCCATACGACTTTCCAGTCCGTCAAGCCCTTGGGCAGCGGGTTCAATAGCCAGATGAGGTTTGAAGAAAACTTCATATTGGTTGGCAACTTCCTTCGTATGCTGTTCAGCGAAGTCCAATAGGTTCTCAAGTTGGCTCATGCGCTCAAGCGGATCTTTCGACCAGTTTTGATTCGGCACGAATCCCGTTTCGGTATCCCCAAACTTGAGCGCCATCGACTGATTGGACACCGTGAACGCCAGGACCTGAGCCTCATTCATTCTCGCATAGAGCTTATCGAGGTCAGGGGTCGCCGGCGCCTCTGGACGTTCGACCACTGACTTCCCGCTGGGCGTCGGCGGAATCATGGGTTGAGGCAGATACGAAGCCTTGATTTGTTCGGAAGCGGCCGTAGACCCAGCATATGCCCCAATGTTAATTGGCGCAGACACCACCCCTGTTATCCCAGCACTGATCGCTGCATCGCGCGCGACACGCGCCGCAGATGGCGACGATGGAATCACGCCCGACTTGACCATTTTTTCGGCATTCATCATCCGGGTCGTGGCTTCCGCAATCGTCATTTTAGGCGTAGCAGCGGGCGCTGGCACTTTGTTCTTCCAATCGAGGACCTTTTGGCTGATTGTGGGCGGAAGCAGATGTTCATGAGGTTCGTTATTGCCCTTGACGGCACTGGCCTTATCCCTTGCTACCTTGCCGTTCTTATCGAGCGGTCTTCCAGTGCTATCAATCAGAAAGCCTTCTCGATTGACGCGCTTTCCGTCCCTATCGACCAAGTGCCCCTCAGTATTGACCAAGCGGCCCGAGTGATCGACCAAGCGGCCTTGGGTATCGACGAGTTGATTTTTCTCATTGATAAGCTTGCCTTGGGTATTTATCAAATGCCCCTTTTCATTGATCAAACGGCCCTTATTATCGATCGCCTGACCACTGTTATTAACCCGCTGCCCCTGTGCATTGATCCGCTGGTTATTCGAATTAATCAGATGACCTTGTTTATTAACCGCCTGTCCTTTGTCATTGAGCAACTGACCTTGTTTATTGACCAGTTGCCCTTGCTTATTATAAGAACTGCCTGGAGGCGCGTAATGCGGAATCGCTTTAGGCGGCACCGGCGGAGGTTTGGGCAAGTGAGCGGGGGGTGGTTTGATTAGCGGCATATCGTCACCTCATAATAAACAGGTATTAAACCCAATAGCGAAGCCTTATGACTTCTGTTCATTACGTGGTCACCGGCAGCAAAACAGTTCCCTGCAGCCTGTACAAGCCACAGCCTATTAGATAAATCGCCACTACCCGAGTTAGACAGCGTTGCTTCAGGGCACACTTACATTAACTGGATACCGCCACAGGCCGTTTGATTTTATACTTGCGCAATTTCCTATAAAGCGTATTACGACTTATACCCAGCGCTTGCGCCGTGTACGTCATATGCCAGTGCCGTTGCTCTAATGCCGTCAGCAACGTCTGTCGTTCGGCATCATCGAGGGGTGACTCGCTGGCGTGTTGAACAGGGGGGCATTGCACCATAGCGGGCAGATCCAACAACCCTATCCGTCCGTCATCGCTGAGTGCCACCAGTGTGCGCAATACCGTGCGCAACTGACGAACATTGCCCGGCCAGGCGAAGGCCAGCAATGCCTCGCGCGCTGCGGGCTCCACACTGACCGGTTGCTCACCGGCCTCCTCCCCCAGCAGGAAGTCCAACAGTTGCGACTTGTCACTGCGCTCGCGTAACGCCGGCAAGCCGATTTCCAGGCCGTTAAGCCGGTAATACAGGTCTTCGCGGAAGCTGCCGTCCCGCACGCGCTCATGCAAATTACGGTGCGTGGCGCTGATAACCCGGACATCCACGGCTTGAGGCTCGCCCCCGATGGGGACCACCAGGCGATCCTCCAGCACCCTTAATAGACGGGTCTGCAAAGCCAGTGGCATATCGCCGATTTCGTCAAGGAAGAGAGTGCCACCGTCGGCCTGTTGGAGCTTACCGCGCATGCCATCCTTGAGGGCACCAGTGAAACTGCCGCCACGATAGCCGAATAACTCGCTTTCAATCAGGCTTTCCGGAATGGCGGCGCAATTGAGCGCTACAAACGCTTTATCGGTGCGCTGACTGGCGCGGTGCACAGCCTTGGCGAAGGCTTCTTTACCGGAGCCGGTTTCGCCATTGATGAGCAGTGGCACATCACGCTCAAACACCCGCAGCGCTTTGCGAAAGTCATTTTGCAGCGCCGGATCGCCCAGGCAAATGCCGGACAACTGAGGCGGCACCGGCTTGGCCATGGGGGCAGGCACGCTGCGAGACTGACCGCGCAATGCGGCGAACAGTGGCCGTCCATCACGGGTGCGCAGCGGCCAACTGGCCGTGGCGTTGGCGCTGGCTCGACCGAGCAGTTGGTCCAGGGAGCAATCGAAAAACGCTTCCACCGGTTGCCCCAGCAAACCGCCGCGCAGTCGCCCCAGCAGGTTCATCGCGCTCTGGTTGACCGCGCAGATCCGGCCTTCACCGTCGAACGCCAACAGCCCTTCGCTGAACAACCCCACCGACTCGGCCTGCAAATGAAAACGCAGCAACCAGTGGTTTTCAAAATGCCGCAGGAAGTAACAACTCTCGATCATCTTCGCCGACAGATTGACCAGCGCCATGGTGTGAAACTGGCTCTGACGCGACACCGCCTCCCGTGCGGATGACACATCCAGCACCGCCAGCAAATCACCATGGGGGTCGAACACCGGGCTGGCCGAACAGGTCAGCCCGGTGTGCCGGCCACGAAAATGCTCATCACGGTGAATGGTCAGGGACTGGCGCTCCACCAGGCAGGTGCCGATGCCGTTGGTGCCTTCGCACGCCTCGCTCCAATCGGCGCCCAGCCACAGCCCGGCGCGTTCGAAGATCTTGCGCTCGGACGGCGCGGTGACACAGTTGAGGATCACGCCCCGCGAATCGGTCAGCAACACCGCATGGCCGGCGCCCGAAAGCTGCTGGTGCAGGCTGTTCATCTCACTGCCGGCGATATGCAGCACCTGTTGCAGGCGCTCGCGGCTTTCCAGCAGGCGCCCGTGTTCCAGCACGGTGGGGGCAATGGTTTGCGCAGGGTCGAGGTGATAGTCCTCCAGACAACGCAGCCAGGAGCGGGCGATGGAGGGATCGCTGGATGGGTCGCGACCATGGGCCACGGTGAGGACTTGCTGGGCATGGCGACTAAAATGATCGTTGTGCATTTCTTATTATTCTCCCTGCGTGAGAACGCCCAGCATCCCCCAGGCCTCCAGCCATTGCAATCCCGGGCAGACTCACCGGTCACCGGCTGTATCAAAGGTGGCACAAACTGTCACACCGCCTGTACCACCCTTGGTACAGCAACGCCTTGCAACAAACCCTAAACCCTTGATTTACCTGGCCCGCAAAGCAGTGGCCCAACCTTTGCTCTACGCTTTATAACGCGCTCGTTGCGCTGCACTCCCAATAAACATAAGAGCCAGGAGATACCCACCATGCGTTACGCACACCCCGGTACTGAAGGCGCCATCGTTTCGTTCAAGGCCAAGTACGGCAACTACATCGGTGGCGAATTCGTTGCGCCGGTCGATGGCAACTATTTCACCAACACCTCTCCGGTCAACGGCAAGCCTATCGCCGAGTTCCCGCGTTCCACCGCCAAAGACATCGACAAAGCACTGAACGCCGCCCACGCCGCCGCTGACGCCTGGGGCAAAACCTCGGCCCAGGACCGCTCGCTGGTCCTGCTGAAGATCGCCGACCGCATCGAACAGAACCTCGAACTGCTGGCCATCACCGAAACCTGGGACAACGGCAAGGCCGTGCGTGAAACCCTCAACGCCGACATCCCGCTGGCAGCCGACCACTTCCGCTACTTCGCCGGCTGCATCCGCGCCCAGGAAGGCACCAGCGCCGAGATCAACGAACACACCGCCTCCTACCACTTCCACGAACCACTGGGCGTGGTTGGCCAGATCATCCCGTGGAACTTCCCGCTGCTGATGGCCGCATGGAAACTCGCCCCGGCCCTGGCCGCCGGTAACTGCGTGGTGCTCAAGCCTGCCGAGCAAACCCCGCTGGGTATCAATGTGCTGCTGGAAGTGATCGGCGACCTGCTGCCACCGGGCGTGCTGAACGTGGTGCACGGTTTCGGCAAGGAAGCCGGCGAAGCGCTGGCGACCAGCAAGCGCATTGCCAAGATTGCCTTCACCGGCTCCACGCCCGTGGGCTCGCACATCATGCATGCGGCGGCCGAGAACATCATTCCATCCACTGTGGAACTGGGCGGCAAGTCGCCGAACATCTTCTTCGCCGACATCATGAAAGCCGAACCTTCGTTCATCGAAAAGGCAGCCGAAGGCCTGGTGCTGGCGTTCTTCAACCAGGGCGAAGTGTGCACCTGCCCTTCCCGCGCGCTGGTGGAAGAGTCGATCTACGACGACTTCATGAAAGTCGTGATGAAGAAGATCGAATCGATCAAACGTGGCGACCCGCTCGACACCGACACCATGGTCGGCGCCCAGGCGTCCGAGCAGCAGTTCGACAAGATCCTGTCCTACCTGGAAATCGCCAAGGGCGAAGGCGCGCAACTGCTCACCGGCGGCAAGGTCGAGAAGCTCACCGGTGATATGGCTGGCGGCTATTACATCCAGCCGACCCTGCTCAAGGGCACCAACGAAATGCGCGTGTTCCAGGAAGAAATCTTCGGCCCGGTGGTGAGCATCACCACCTTCAAGGACGAAGCCGAGGCCCTGGCCATTGCCAACGACACCGAGTTCGGCCTGGGGGCCGGGGTGTGGACCCGCGACATCAACCGCGCCTACCGCATGGGCCGGGCGATCAAGGCGGGCCGCGTGTGGACCAACTGCTACCACCTGTACCCGGCGCACGCCGCGTTCGGCGGTTACAAGAAGTCCGGCGTGGGGCGTGAAACGCACAAGATGATGTTGGATCACTACCAGCAGACCAAGAACTTGCTGGTGAGCTACGACATTAATCCGCTGGGCTTCTTCTAACTTAGCCTCCTAGCAGGCGACCCGCTCTCCACCTGAAATGAGATCAAGTGTGGGAGCTGGCTTGCCTGCGAAAGCGGTGTATCAGCCAAGTAGGTGTTAGCTGACCAAACGCTTCCGCAGGCAAGCCAGCTCCCACATTTGAACTTCGCAAGTAGCTGCTACCTCATTCGGCACACAGAGGCCGAGTTAAAAACAATAAGAATGGAAGGTACTTTCCAATGCCTAGCGAACCCACTGGATCCTCCGTCGACTTCGAAAAAGTCGGCACCGACTACTTCCAACAACGCGAATTGAAAAAAGGTGCTGCCGGCTGGGTGCTGCTGGTCGGCCTTGGCGTCGCCTACGTGATCTCCGGCGACTACGCCGGTTGGAACTTCGGCCTGGCCCAAGGCGGCTGGGGCGGGATGTTCCTCGCCACTTTACTGATGGCCACCATGTACCTGTGCATGTGTTTTTCCCTGGCCGAACTGTCTTCCATGATCCCCACCGCCGGCGGTGGCTACGGCTTTGCCCGCAGCGCCTTCGGGCCCTGGGGCGGGTTCCTCACCGGCACCGCGATCCTGATCGAATACGCCATCGCGCCCGCCGCCATCGCGGTGTTCATCGGCGCGTATTGCGAGTCGCTGTTCGGCATCGGCGGCTGGATGATCTACCTGGCGTTCTACATCATCTTTATCGGCATCCACATCTTCGGCGTCGGCGAAGCCTTGAAGTTGATGTTTGTGATTACTGCCGTGGCCGCGATTGCCCTGGGCGTGTTCCTGGTGTCGATGGTGCCGCACTTTAATGTCGCCAACCTGCTGGACATCCCGGTGACCGAAGCCAAGGGCGCCAGCACCTTCCTGCCGTTTGGCTACGTGGGTGTGTGGGCGGCGATTCCCTATGCCATCTGGTTCTTCCTCGCCGTAGAAGGCGTGCCCCTGGCCGCCGAAGAAACCAAGAACCCCAAGCGCGACCTGCCGCGCGGCCTGATCGGCGCCATTGTGGTGCTGACCAGTTTTGCCTTGCTGATCCTGGTGATCGCACCGGGCGGCGCCGGCACTTATGCGCTGATCAAGTCCGGCAACCCGCTGGTGGAGGCGCTGGCCTTGTCCTATGGCGGCTCGACCTGGATGGGCGGCTTCGTCAACCTGGTTGGCCTAGCCGGGCTGATCGCGAGCTTTTTCTCGATTATCTACGCTTATTCGCGGCAGATCTTCGCACTGTCCCGCGCCGGTTACCTGCCGCGCAAACTGTCCCAGACCAACAAGAGCAAGGCGCCCGTGCTGGCCTTGGTGATCCCCGGCATCATCGGCTTTGGCCTGTCGCTGACCGGCCAGGGTGACTTGCTGATCCTGGTGGCGGTGTTCGGTGCGACTATTTCCTACGTGCTGATGATGGCCGCGCACATCACCCTGCGCATCCGTCGCCCCAAAATGGACCGTCCGTACCGCACGCCGGGCGGCATCTTCACCTCCGGCATTGCCCTGGTACTGGCCTGCGTGGCCGTGGTGGCGGGCTTTCTGGTGGATCCACGGGTGGTGATTGGCGCCGCGATCATCTATGGAGTATTAATTGCTTACTTTGCTTTCTACAGCCGGCATCACTTGGTAGCGGGCACGCCCGAAGAGGAATTCGCGGCGATCCAGGCCGCAGAGGCCGCCTTGCACTGATAGCCGTAAACCTCGACGCAGGCGCGTGCCTGCGTCGCCAAGGAGACACTGTATGGCAAGTTTTTCCCACGCGGTGGGTGCTCAAACCTACCGCTTCGACAGCCTCAAGGACGTGATGGCCAAGGCCAGCCCCGCCCGCTCCGGGGACTTTCTCGCCGGCGTCGCCGCACAGAACGACGGTGAACGCGTGGCGGCGCAGATGGCGTTGGCAAATATCCCGCTCAAACACTTCCTGGAAGAAGTGCTGATCCCCTATGAAAGCGATGAAGTCACCCGACTGATCATCGACACCCACGATAAACAGGCCTTTAGCGTGGTCAGCCACCTGACCGTCGGCGGCTTGCGCGACTGGCTGCTCAGCGACGCGGCCGATGAACATTCCCTACGCGCCTTGGCGCCTGGGCTGACACCGGAGATGGCCGCCGCCGTGTCCAAGATCATGCGCGTGCAGGACCTAGTGCTGGTGGCGCAGAAGATCCGCGTGGTCACGCAGTTTCGCGGCACCATGGGCCTGCGTGGGCGCTTATCCACACGGCTGCAGCCCAACCACCCCACGGACGAACCGGCGGGCATCGCCGCGAGCATTCTCGATGGCCTGTTGTACGGCAACGGCGACGCCATGATCGGCATCAACCCGGCCACCGACAGCATCGCCTCGATCTGCGCCATGCTGGAGATGCTCGACGCGATCATCCAGCGCTACGAGATCCCGACCCAGGCCTGCGTACTTACCCACGTCACCACCTCCATCGAGGCCATCAACCGTGGCGTGCCGCTGGACCTGGTGTTCCAGTCGATCGCCGGCACCGAGGCCGCCAATGCCAGTTTCGGCATCAGCCTGAGCGTGCTGCAGGAAGGTTACGAAGCGGGGCTGAGCCTCAATCGCGGCACCCTGGGCCAGAACCTGATGTACTTCGAAACCGGCCAGGGCAGCGCCTTGTCGGCCAACGCGCACTTCGGTGTCGACCAGCAAACCTGCGAAACCCGCGCTTATGCGGTGGCCCGGCACTTCAAACCATTCCTGGTAAATACAGTCGTAGGATTTATCGGCCCCGAGTACCTGTACAACGGCAAGCAGATCATCCGCGCCGGCCTCGAAGACCACTTCTGCGGCAAGCTGCTCGGCGTGCCCATGGGCTGCGACATCTGCTACACCAACCACGCCGAAGCCGACCAGGATGACATGGACACCCTGCTGACCCTGCTGGGCGTGGCCGGGATCAACTTCATCATGGGCATCCCCGGCTCCGACGACATCATGCTCAACTACCAGACCACTTCGTTCCACGACGCCCTGTACGCCCGCCAAACATTGGGTTTAAAGCCGGCGCCGGAGTTTGAACAGTGGCTGGCCAAGATGGGCATCTTCACGCAAGCCGACGGCAAGGTGCGCTTCGGCAACAGCTTGCCACCGGCGTTTCGCCAAGCCTTGGCGCAATTGGGATGAAGGAGCCGCCTGTGCAACTCGACCTGCCTGACAACCCTTGGCTGGAACTGCGCCGCCTGACGCCAGCCCGTATTGCCCTGGGCCGCACCGGCACCAGCATCCCCACCAGCGCGCAGTTGGATTTCCAGTTCGCCCACGCCCAGGCGCGGGACGCGGTGCATTTGCCCTTCGACCATGCAGGCCTCAGTAGCCAGTTAGCCGAGCGTGGGCGTGACAGCCTGTTGCTGCACAGTGCTGCCACTGACCGTCACATGTACCTGCAACGCCCGGACCTGGGGCGGCGCTTGAGCGATGAGTCGGCCCAGTTGCTGCGCGACCATGCATCGGCCAACCCCGGCGGCGTGGACTTGGCGGTCGTGGTCGCTGATGGCCTGTCGGCACTGGCGGTGCATAAACACACCTTGCCGTTTCTGACACGCCTGGAGGAACAGAGCAGCGCTGACGGTTGGTCCTTGTCGCCGGTCATCCTGGTGGAACAGGGCCGCGTGGCGGTGGCGGATGAAGTGGGCCAGTTACTGGGGGCCAAGATGACCGTCATTCTGATCGGCGAACGGCCCGGCCTCAGTTCGCCGGACAGCCTGGGCCTGTATTTCACCTACAACCCCAAGGTGGGTCTCACCGACGCCTACCGCAACTGCATCTCCAATGTGCGCCTGGAAGGCTTGAGCTACGGCATGGCCGCCCACCGCCTGCTTTACTTGATGCGAGAGGCGTGTCGTCGGCAGCTGTCGGGGGTCAATCTCAAGGACGAGGCGCAGGTTCAGACCATCGAATCGGATGATCCGGACCTGATGAAAGGCAATTTCCTGCTCAGTTCACCGGATGACTGAACGCTGCACGATTGCGCTTTTTCGCGCCATTAGGCAGCATCGAGTCACGGCCGCTTGTGTGGTCATCCCCCATTTGGAAGTTGAGGCCTGGCATGCGGATTACTCAAGCGACCCTGGAACACCTGGACCTGTTGACCCCGCTGTTCGTCAAATACCGTGAGTTCTACGGCGCCCTGCCCTTTCCGGACTCATCGCGGGCCTTCCTGGAAAAGCGCCTGCGCCGCAAGGAATCGGTGATTTACCTGGCCCTGGCGGATGACGATGACAAGAAATTGCTGGGGTTTTGCCAGCTCTACCCGAGCTTTTCGTCGCTGTCGCTCAAGCGCGTGTGGATCCTCAATGACATCTACGTGGCCGAAGACGCCCGCCGGCAACTGGTGGCGGACAACCTGATGCGCACGGCGAAGAAAATGGCCAAGGAGACCCACGCGGTACGGCTGCGCGTGTCGACCAGCAGCGACAACGAAGTGGCGCAGAAGACCTATGAGTCGATCGGGTTCCGCGAAGACACCGAGTTCAAGAACTACACGCTGCCGATCAGCGAAGATTGATCCCACACCCCATCTAATGTCGACGCAGGCTTCTGTAGGAGCCGGCTTGCCGGCGATAGGATCATCTCGGTCTCAGCTGATACACCGAGGTGCCTGCTATCGCCGGCAAGCCAGCGCCTACAGATAATGTTGAGCCTGCGATTGCCTTTGCACGACATCCCCCGCTACAAAACCAACACGCTTTTCACCTCCCAATCCGTATAATGCGGACCTTTCAGGGTTGTAAGAAATGCGGCATACACTTGTAGCCTTATTAACCCGAGCTTCCGCACAGGCCTGCTGAGCCGGGCCATTCACACAGGTGCCATCCATGGATTTCAACCCGCTCGACCTTATCCTGCATCTCGACGTTTACCTCGACCTGCTGGTAACCAATTACGGTCCGTGGATCTACGCCATTCTGTTTCTGGTCATCTTTTGCGAAACCGGCCTGGTGGTCATGCCGTTCCTGCCAGGTGATTCGTTGCTGTTCATCGCCGGCGCCGTGGCGGCAGGTGGTGGCATGGACCCGGTATTGCTGGGCGGCCTGCTGATGCTGGCGGCCATCCTGGGTGACAGCACCAACTACGTGATTGGGCGAACGGTGGGCGAACGCTTGTTCAACAACCCGAACTCGAAAATCTTCCGTCGCGACTACCTGCAAAAAACCCACGACTTCTACGACAAGCACGGCGGCAAAACCGTGACGCTGGCGCGCTTCCTGCCGATCCTGCGCACCTTTGCACCGTTCGTGGCCGGCATCGCGAAAATGCCATACGCGCGCTTCTTCGGTTTCAGCGTGCTGGGCACCATCCTCTGGGTCGGCGGCCTGGTGACCCTGGGCTACTTCTTCGGTAACGTGCCGTTCATCAAGAAAAACCTGTCGCTGCTGGTGGTGTTCATCATCCTGCTGTCGCTGGTGCCGATGATCATTGGCGTGTTCCGCAGCCGTTTTGGTCGCGCGTCGTCCCAAGCCAAGTCGCAGTAAGCGCCCATGTGGTCTCTCAGCGCCTGGCGTCGCCAGCGCTTACTGGTCAAGCACCCAATTGCCGATGACACCTGGCAGCGGGTGCGCCACCACCTGACCTTCCTCGACGGCCTCACCGCCGAGCAGGACCAGTGGCTGCGCGAAGCCTGTGTGGTGTTCCTCGCCGAGAAACACCTCACTGCCTTGCCCGGCGTCGAACTGCACCAGGAACAACGCCTGCTGCTCGCCGCCCAGGCGCAACTGCCGCTGATGAACCTCGGCGACCTCGACTGGTACCAGGGTTTCCACGAAATCGTGCTGTACCCCGACGACTTCGTCAGCCCCCAGCGTCATCGCGACAGCAGCGGCATCGAACACGAATGGGACGGCGAGCACAGCGGCGAAGCCTGGCAACAAGGCCCGGTCATCCTCGCCTGGCCCGGCGTGCTCGCCAGCGGCAATTGGGAAGGCTACAACCTGGTCATCCACGAACTGGCACACAAGCTCGACATGCTCAACGGCGACGCCAACGGCCTGCCGCCGCTGCACAACGACATGCGCGTGCAGGAATGGGCCAGCGTGATGCAGAGCGCCTACGACGACCTCAACCGACAGTTGGACGCCAACCCGGACGCCGACACCGAGATCGACCCCTACGCCGCCGAAAACCCCGCGGAATTCTTTGCCGTCACCAGCGAATATTTTTTCAGCGCCCCGGATTTACTGGTCAGCCATTATCCCCAGGTGTACGCCCAACTCAGCCGCTTTTATCGCCAGGATCCCCTGGCCCGCCTCACCCACCTGCAAGCCAGCGACCCGCGTTATCAGCCGCAAGGCGAATGACCGTACGACGTCTGGCGCATGGCATCGGCGGCGGAATGTGCCTATAATCGCCGCCACTTTTAGGCCAATCCGGCCAAGTTTCTTGGCCAATTAACGGGGGCAACGCCCAATGAGCTACAGCAAGATTCCGGCTGGCAAAGACCTGCCGAACGACATCTACGTCGCCATCGAGATTCCGGCCAACCACGCGCCGATCAAATACGAAATCGACAAAGACAGCGACTGCCTGTTCGTTGACCGTTTCATGGCCACCCCGATGTTCTACCCGGCCAACTACGGTTTTATCCCCAACACCCTGGCTGACGACGGTGACCCCCTCGACGTGCTGGTCGTGACCCCTTACCCGGTTACCCCAGGCTCGGTTATCCGCGCACGCCCGGTCGGTATCCTGAACATGACCGACGACGGCGGCGGCGACGCCAAAGTGATCGCGGTTCCACACGACAAGCTGTCCCAGCTGTACGTGGACGTGAAGGAATACACCGACCTGCCGCCACTGCTGCTGGAACAGATCAAGCACTTCTTCGAGAACTACAAAGACCTCGAAAAAGGCAAATGGGTGAAGATCGACGGTTGGGGCAACGCAGACGCCGCCCGCGCCGAGATCCTGAAGTCGGTCGCTGCCTACAAAGGCTGATACCCGCTCCTCATTGCTTCGGCAATTGAAAAAGCCCCGATCATTCGGGGCTTTTTTGTGGGAAAAATTAAACGACAAGTTCAACATTTTATAAACAACGTTTAACTGATTCTTTAATACGACGTATTAGGCTACAACTAAGCAAAGGCCTACACGCGCAACTCAACGCATGGTTTATTTGATCTGTAATTCCGGCCAGTAAACTCTGCGTTTATGAATACATCAGGTGATCGTTTAAAAGCGCTACTACGGGAAGTTCATCTTTCCGCCTCCGACTTCGCCAAGAACCGTGGTGTCACGCCTCAACACGTGAACAACTGGTTCAAGCGCGGTGTACCCATGGGCCGACTCAACGAGATCGCAGAACTGCTGTGCATCTCCAGCCGTTGGCTGCGCACCGGCGAAGGCCCCAAGCACCCACCGGCCAACTTCCTGCTGGAAGGCCCGGACACCCGAAAAGGACTGCCCGCACCCACCCGCGAAGGACGCGGTAAATACCTCGCAGACCCCGCCTGCCCCCCAGGAAAAATCGACGTGGAGATCGACCTCCACCCCTCATTCACCTCCACCGAATGCGTCCGCATCACCCTGCACACCCTCCAGGCCCTCAACGTAAAACCCGACCGCGCCCTGGGCGCCTACATGGTCGACAACAGCATGATCGACATCATCCAACAAGGCGCCACCCTCGCCATCGACCGAGGCCGCACCCAAATCATCGACGGCGAAATCTACGCGGTAGAACACGACGGCATGCTGCGCATCAAATACCTCTACAACCGGCCGGGAGGCGGTTTGCGCATGCGCAGCCACAATGCCAGCGAACATCCCGACGAGTACCTGACGTACGAACAGCGCTTCGAACAGAACTTCCAGATCGTGGGCTGGGTGTTCTGGTGGTCCACGTTGAATAACCGCAGGCCGCCCGTGCCGCTGGATGAGCATTTATTGGGCTGGGAAGGCTCTAAATCAGATCCTGAGGTGGGCATTTGAAGTGAATATGGGTATCATGCCGCCCACATTTGGCAGGGGGTGGCTTCGCGCTATCCACCTTGCCTGGCGAAGCGGAGGAGTTCCCGCGGATGCCCCTACTATTCAGCCCGACGCAACGTGGGCTGAGCGATTTGAAGGCTGGTGAGGTTTGTCAAAAACAAGCTGAAGCAGTCCCCGAGAAGCCGGCCACAAGCCGGCTTTTTAATTGTCCAATATAATCCTACCCCATCCAAGAGTCTTCCTGATAGCCTAGCTATTCCGGGGGTTTCAGGCATTCCCCTGTCCGATGGCGTTCAACGCAATTTGACCCCATCCAACGACTGAGTGGGGGGACAGGTGGGGGGACAAAGCGGACGAGAGGAGAAATCCAATGGGTAAGCTCAATCCGAAACAAGTCGAAAATCTGACCGAACCCGGCACCTATGAGGATGGTGACGGGCTTCGGTTAGTCGTCAAGCCTACCGGGCGTAAATCCTGGCTGCTTCGCTTCCAACTGGCGGGCCGTCGTAGAGAGATGGGGCTGGGCTCATTCCCTCAGGTGAGTCTCAAGAAGGCCAGGCAAGATGCCAGTGCTAAACGCACTCAATTGAGTGACGGCATAGATCCCTTAGCAGCCAGAGACGTCGAGCGCGCTGCTCAACGAGAAGCACAGCGTGCAAGTGAAGCCAAGCAACTGAAGTTCGAAACGCTCGCAACCGAATACTGCGATGCTCACGGCGCGGCATGGTCGGAGAAGTGGCGCAAAGGATGGCTGCGAAAGTTGGAGCTGTATGCGTTTCCTCACATAGGCAAGCTGTCAGCAGAAGACATTGGCACTCCCGAAGTGCTTATGGTGTTGCAGCCCATCTGGGCCACCAAGACCAGAACCGCTGACGAGGTACGCGGCCAGATTGAGCAAGTTTTAGATGCGGCCAAGTCACGCAACCTGCGACAAGGTGAGAATCCTGCTCGCTGGCGTGGGCACTTAAACAACCTGCTGAGCCGCTCTGAAAAGAGGAAGGCTCGAAAGCGTGAGCACTTTGAAGCCTTGCGCTGGCAGGAAGTGCCTGAGTTAATGATAAAACTCAGGGCAAACTCGACACCTCCATCTCAGGCCGCTCAACTGCTGATCATGACGAGCGCACGCGCCCACATGGTTAGATTCGCTCGTTGGGATGAGTTTGATCTAGAAGCTAGAACTTGGTCACTCCCAGATGAGCGAATGAAGATGCGAATAGCTTTCGTGATTCCGCTTCCCGAAGAGGTGGTGAAGCTGGTGAGGAGTATTCCGAGAAATGAAGGAAGCGCCTTTCTATTCCCTGGTCAGGGTAAGACAGGTGTAATGCACGCCAATGCAGTACGAACACTCCTACACAGCATGGGGTATGAACACATCACACGCCATGGCTTTCGATCTTCCTTCCGAGACTGGGCGGGCGAATGTACCCACTATCCGCGTGAGGTTTGCGAGATGGCACTAGCGCATGATGAGCGCGACCAAACTGAAGGGGCCTACTCTCGCTCAGACTTTCTCGATAAACGACGCCTTCTAATGAATGAGTGGAGCAAATTCATAACTACTTCCAGCGGAGATGCTTAGTGATAAATTACGTGTCAGAGGATGCCCACTTGCCAGTATCCGATATATGAGAATACTCTCCAGTCGGTTGCACTGCCCCTGAGAAGTTTGTGCGCGGGCCTTGCTACCCTCCTAGAAAGTCAGGTATCGCGTGATACGGATTTCTAAAAAATCAATCATAGAGCTACACAATGAAAGCAATCAAACCACCTCTATTTTCACCGACCCAATTCGCAATAAACATGAATAAAAGTATCGGCCTCACTACACTAGGTGAAGCCATTGCTAGAAACCACTGCCTGCTTCGGGAACACATTTTTGATTCGCCACTTGATGTCGACGACTATGCTCAGCTGCTGGAAGCTATCCGCGCAGTCACAAACGAGCCAGCACTACAAGCCGAGCTGGAAACTCGTTGGAGGAACCAAAACAGTAAGCAGGATGAAGAAACCAACACACTGCAGCGTCACGTAAGATATGCCTGCTTATACCTTGAACTGGCAAGAACCGCCGAGGCACATAAGGACCGCGAGCGAGCATGGGCTTTCACCAACTACGCCAGCCTGATGATTGGTGAAATCATAGAAAAATCTGCTGCCGCCATCAATGCGATGGAAGCTGATAAACGCTCAGACAAAAATAGTAAAAATGCTCAAGGGCGAAACAAATCTATCCTTCTGGTAAAAAACGAGGCAGCAAGACTACTAGTGGAGCGACAACCTGAGAATGGGTGGCCAACAAAGATTAAAGCCGTTTATCACCTTGAAGATCCCTTGGCCGAATTTATTGAAAAAAATAACATTCCTGCTCTAAAGATTTCAAATATTGAGAAATGGCTGACCGCGTGGCTACGTGAAGATGTACTCGTTAATCAGGCTTGGGAAAAAACCAAGCATGCTAAAGCACGATAAAGTCTGGATTAGCGGCATTGAATTTTATTCATCGACCAGACTGCCTTCAGCGCCTCTAAGGGGCCTCTGCGGCGATGCCCCTAGACCATGCGCTCCCTTGACGACGAAACAGCCCTTGGCCTACCACGGGCGCCTTTGGGGGCAGGGCTTAACCCTTTGCCCATACCCCGGCCTTGAGTTTGCAGCTTCATGTAAAGGTCCGTTTTCGTGAGGTAGATCACCGCGCCTCGCAAAGCCTCACGTAACGCGGACTGAGTATGGTCGATCATCCCGACCCCACAGGTCTTGTAGGCGTGCTTGTTCGCATTGCAGTTGAAATACAGACCACGCCCTTTCGTGACTACATCCGACCAATACTCCCCGACCCGCCTAGCCAGGGTCACGTCTTCTCGAACCTTAGACCCATCAAAGAAAAACATCATGTGGTAATGAAAACCCTTCACCGGGCCGTGCTCCAACTTCCAAATATAGCCCACCATATTTTTGAACAATTTATTCGACCTGGCGTTCCCGAATAGGCGTTCTCGATCTTGCTTAGCTTCCGCTTGGGTGGTTTTAGAGTTCTCTTTCGAATAGGAAAGGTCAACCCTCACCACCAGCAGCCTTGAGTAGCGCTCAAACAAAGCATCAACGTACCCGGTGAGCTCCTTGTAGTTTTTGTTGCTCGACCGCTGATAGCTGTTGAGCCGTGCTTGGAACGCTTTAGTCTTGACACTTTGACGAATCTGATTCACACATTCATTTAGGTGCTTCATGAGCATTTCAACTTCACTCACCGGCCCTGTAGCCCTCCAGGACGTGCAGAGCTGATACAGACCGAACTCCTTAACCTTACCCATTGCCATCTCCAGATATGGCTCAAGCGTATAAAGGGCGTTGAACCGGTTATCATCCGGCATGTGTATCCTTACCAACTTGATTAACAACTTACCTGCAGTGCAGCTTTCCAGACTTGCGTTACCAAACTCATCTGTTGCAGTTAGTCTGAATGCGTCTCCTTGCGACTTCACTAGACCTCCTACATAGAAAGAAGCCTCCTTCAATATACAGATCAATCCTCCATCTACAGCTCCTACCTGACCAACATCTGCTACGTGCAAGTCAAACTTACTCACGAGCGCCGTATAGCGCTCCTCAATGTCAACACTCATAGGCGCGCACCATCACTTCTCCAAAGACTCGTTAATCAATTGAAGTTACCGACCTACTTGATTACTGACCAATCCCATCCACTTCGCTTGTCTAAACACACCTCCTACTCACATACTCATACACATCAACAGTCACAGGTTGTCGTTAAGAATGACAACACTTACTCATTAACAACGCTACTAAAACTACCAATAAACTACTAATAACATATAAACCAGAAACAATAACGCAATACAGTTCTGATCAAAGCACTATCAACAGTGGGCCTTTCAATTTAAACATCGCAGAATTTTATATACAGAGTTAGTGCGAGATCTCAACACAAAATAGCTAAGGCTTTTCCAGCTCAATACTTAGCGCGCCTCCTTAGCAGACATTCGCTGCTCAATCCAGGTGGTGATTTCGGAGTCAATCCAGCCGATAGCCGCGGCCCCCAATTTGATCGGTTTCGGAAACGTGGCGTCGTACCTTGGTGACTGGGCGTCCATACGGTCATAGATCGTTGACCGGCCTAGACCTATGCGTTCGCTCAGTTGCTTGAGACGTAAAATTCTCGGGTAGGGAACAGATGTTGAATTTGTCACTTGCCTTCTCGCTGTTGGCTTGGGAGTTATCGAACTTTAAATCTCTCTCAATCCAACAAAAAGCTCGGCAGCGACGAGTATTTTTTTCCTGAGCCCGGAATAGATTTTCTGATTCAAGCTGAGCAAGTGCGTCGCTGTAGAAGTCGTATACCGGCCTGCTGCTTGCAACGGCGATAGGTCACCTTTACCGTGGGTCTCTAGACCCTGACATGCCTTGGGCTACCCCGGACACTCAGCAGCTTCTCGTACATCCAGGCACTGCTCAGCTTTATGGGGGCTGCTCTGATCGTTCAGGTGGATGACCGAATGTTGGCCGGTGCGTATGCCATAACGCATCCGAGTAGTTTTTTTCCCAGCGATCCACTCCAGCCGAAAATGCAGTCAAAAAGCGCCGCAAAGGCGGGCAAAGAACTAACTCTGCACATCGAGCACTGGAGTCGTTTTCAGCAGGAACTAACTCCGTACAGCTTTTACTGAAAATTGCCGGTTTTGGGCACCGCCACAAGGTGCACACCTGCTCCTCCCCGAAAATTAGAACGATTTTTAAGCCTATATCACGACACTGAACATCCACCGTGGAAACCAAAACCATGTCACTTCAGTGCCCTCGCTGTAACTCCAAAGAGATTGCTTTCCTCAGAGCAGCAATGACGATCGGGGCCAGTATTGGTGCCGTAGGCGGTGCTGCGCGAGGGGCGAGTACTATACTCACGGGTAGCCAAATAGGCGCTACTGTCGGCGCGCTTGCCGGACCGCTCGGCATCACCATCGGTACGGTCTCGGGCGCCCTTCTTGGCGGACTCGCTGGCGGTGTAGGTGGTTGTGCCATTGGCGCCGAGCTCGGCGAGAAACTGGATCGCCATGTATTGGCAAATAACCACTGCTTGGTCTGCGGGCATCGCTTCAACCTGCCTACTTAAATCCCCCCTACTCAACATTAATCCCCGATCGTGCTGCGCTTTGTGCAGCACTTATGCCGACCTGCACCCAAAGGAATCTTTCCCATGTCTCATCTCATTGACCAAATGGCTTACGTTGGCGCTACCCCTTGGCACGGCTTGGGCAGTCGCCTTACCGGAAAACAACCACTGGAAGTCTGGCAGCAAGAAGCGGGCATGAATTGGCAGATACAGGACAGCCCGGTTCACTTCCAAGTCGAGGCCGCCGCTCACTTGGGCTGCATTCACACGTTTCCTGAGCAAAAAGTGCTGTATCGATCAGACACCAAAGCACCGTTGTCGGTGGTTTCGCACCGATATCAGGTTGTACAGCCTCGAGAAGTGCTGGAATTTTACCGAGACCTGACGGAGTTCTCGGGCTACGAACTGGAAACCGCTGGCGTGCTGAAAGGTGGCCGCAAGTTCTGGGCGCTCGCCAGAACGGGGCAAGCGACCACATTGAAGGGCAATGATCAGGTCAGCGGCTATCTGCTGTTAGCAACCTCCTGTGACGGCACACTGGCGACTACCGCCACTCCCACCACCGTGCGGGTGGTTTGCAACAACACCTTGAGCATTTCTCTCAACGGCGCCACTCACGCCATCAAGGTGCCACACAGCACGCGCTTTGATCCTCGAACTGTCAAAAAACAACTAGGTATCGCCGTCTCGCAATGGGACGAGTTCATGTACCGGATGCGTACCCTCGCCGAACGCAGAGTTCAGTCGAAAGAAGCCCTAGGCTTCTTTATGGACGTGTTGTGTAACACAAGCCCCCATGCCCCCATTCCCGAAGTGTTGCCCAATAAACGAGCGATGGAGAAGGTGCAAAGCCTGTACGAAGGAAAAGGTCGGGGTGCAGATCTATTGTCCGCGCGCGGTACCGCCTGGGGCTTGCTGAACGCGGTAACGGAGTACGTGGATCACGAGCGACGAGCCCGAAGCTCGGAGTACCGAATGGATTCCGCTTGGTTTGGCCAAGGGGCGGTGATCAAACAGAAAGCGCTGAATGCTGCGCTGCAACTCGTGGCTTAAGCCAAAGAACAACGCTCATAAACCTGCACAAACTCAACGCGAGCGATACCGCTGGCAACCTGGAGCACAGCTATCTCTAGAGATCCAATCCAGCAAACACTTCCCCTCCGTCACTCACACTTTAAACGTCCTATTACAGGAAAACGTCCATGTCAGTACTTCGATTTTTTCTCACGCTGTTCATGTTCATCTGCCTGCTCGCCGGTAGCAGCGTCGTGGTAACGACCCTCTGCCTGATGTTGCGCTTTCCACCCCTGCTGTTCGCCGTTGTGCTGGCTTGCGCTCTGCTGTTCATTCTCCTGAGTCAACTTCGCAGGCATAACAGCGCGACCGTTTGATGCCCACGGCGGCGTGCTCAACACTGCATTCACTCTCCAGATTAGAGATCCCGTATGAACCTACACTGTTTGATTTGTGAGTCTTCAGCCGTCCTTAGCCAAGACAGCGCCAAGGCGATCGTTCAGTTCTTTACTGTGCTAGATAGCTTCGCTCGCGAATGGTAAACAACCCCTTCCACCAAGAGCATGCACACAGTGGAGCCTATAGCGTGGTTTCTGCAGAACATGACGGCGGCTGTGGCCAGCGCCACCTCAGCGTTTAGCGCAAGTGACAGGTTTATTCAGGATATGCACAAATATCAATTCGGCTCCTTTACCTATTTTTGCTTACGCTGCGGCGCCCACATTGATTCCGTCGACCCATGATCACGCTTTAAGTCGATAAACTAAACGCTCGACTAGTTCGACCACCAATTGTCTATCGGACTGATTCAAGGATGCCAATAAATGACTGATCCGACTCGCCTGGTCATCCACCAGTGGGCTCACTTCACTCAGTAAGTCAGCGGCCTCACAGCCAAAAATGTCGGCGAACTCCAAAAGCCGAGTGATATTTGGCATCACGATCCCTCGCTCAATGCGAGAAACCGCCTCGTTCCCCACCCCCAAGTGTTCTGCAACCGCCTCCTGGGTTAGCCCGCTACGCACCCGCTGTTTAGATATGGCGCGCCCTACTGTGCCCGCCAATTGCTTCTGATCAATTTCAGCCATTTCGCTCTCCCATTTCAACCTAGATGGTTGGGGATCACCTCATTGACATGAAGAACATAAAAGGTTGAAAATCACCCTTAAAGGTTGTAATTCACCCTAAAACTACACATCAGCCTCCTCGATAAGGAACATCCCCATGAATACTAAAACCCTATTAATGATGGCGCTTAGCTGCCTGGCTGCAAATACCGCCTCTGCCGGAACCAATACTTGGACCTCGGGCTGGGCGATGGGCACCGCCGAATATGCCGTGGACGACGGTAACGGCAATGAATTAGTGATTGCATGCCCCAGTGATGACGACCGCTATGTCTCCGCCAGCGCTACCGTAAATGGCCGGGGGTATAGCTCAGAAGAAGGGCGAGGTTTTGACCTCATCGTGGATGGAAAAACCTTCCATAACCCGTTTTACACAGACTGTCGTGCCTGCAGCAGCATCTTCACTCAAGAGTTCTGGGGGGCCTTGCGCAACGCCAATCGGTTGCAGTTCAGCGCTCAAGACAAGGTCTTCAACCTACCCACTCAGAACCTCAAGGCGGTCTTGCCAGCTCTGAACGACGAAAACAACAGCTGCTTGGCTGCCTGGTAACTGATCTGCCAATCATCACAAAAGGAGAATCAAGTGTCTCAACAAGGCGAAAACCCACAGAGCCGCATCAACGAAGAAGACCGTAGTACTAGCAGCATCAGCCCAGCCATGATTGGCTGGGGTGTGGCAGCGGCGGTGTTGGCAATAGTGAGTGTGACCTTCAATACCTCGTCCATGGTGTTGAGCGCAGGCTGGTTTGCTAAAGGCGTGGCCGTACTGGTCGGCGCGATTTTGGGCTGGCTGGGTGCCATGGCCGGTGATGCGATCCGTAAATTCGCTCATCCAGATGCAGTCTTCACCAATGGTGGCATCCTGAGCCTAATTTGGATCAAGGTGTTTTGGGCGGTTGGTCCGCAAGTACTTGGCTTATGTGTGGGCGTCTTCTTCGGCTGCGCCATAGTGCTGCGCTGACTCGCGGAGCCAGCCTACACCCAAGATGCCGTGCGATCGGTGCACTGTTGGTACTGGCCGGTTGTTCTGATGAACATTCACAGGCCAGAGTAGACTTCATTTCTGGATGCGTACAAAGCGGAGCGCCGAAAGCTATTGGCCAGTGTACCTTTCAGAAACTGGAGGCGAAGTACTCGCCATCGGAGCTTCGCTCAAGTAGATCGGACAACTTGCTTAGGTACGTCCTTATTGCCGCGAACGCCTGCCGTAAAGGATGATCGTCAAATTTTACAGTAAGAGTGAAGACAAGACGAACTAGCTTTATAAGTAGAAAACCTGAAGAGCCGCTTGCGTAATCCGGTTAACCCTTCAGGTTTTTTTTGAGCGTTGAGAAGCTCTTTTTCCACCGAGTAAAATTTGGATGTACAGTTCGGCGCCTGACAACTTGACTGCGAGCAGAATTATCATTAGATCATTTGATGAACTTAAAAATCCATTCAAGAATGCTAATCAAAGGCTTGAGGATGACAGCGTTTCAACACTAATATTGCTAATCACATTCAAGCTATCAACAGAAAGCGTGTTTTTCAGGATGTGTTTACTTGCATCCTGCTAGACTGCACTTAGTACGCGAGCCTTAGCCTTGGTGTGGCGTGTACCACACTGTAGGCGTAAGCCATACCGAGAGCATGGGCGTAAAGTTTCACGTCGGCATTGTAGTGGTCGAATGAGGCCGGACAACCATTTAGGCGAGAATGATCGCCAGATCGTGGTGTCAAATTACCAAACAGCGCCGCTCGTTTATTCCTGAATTCAAGAGCAGGCTGCCTACCTCGTGCTCAAATCAAACTAAAGCTAGATCCAAGCTAACTGTTTACTCGGCATTGGTGATTCAACATTGCGCCGATGGGTTGACCAAATTCAGAAAGAACATAACGACGTCACCCCCAAAGCAAGGCGCTAAGTTCGGAACAATAAAAACTCAGAAGTTGGAAGCCTGGGGCGCGCGGCTTGAGCGAGAAAAATCCACACTAAAAAAGGGCACCGCGCTCCTAATTTCAGAAGATCACGAGCGTCTGCGCTGATTGACCAACTGAGTAACCTATGAGCCGTTTTATCAACAGTGCGAGGTGCTTGATGTGCCCGCTCGCTCAACCGCTTTATTGCATAGTAACTAGTAGGCGTTCTGTTGTGGCAGCCAGCCATGCAAATCACGCTCAGAAATTTCCTACATACAGCTCTATCGGAAGAAGTTCATAATTAGTCAATGCCATTAGTCAAGTATCCATTTTGCCTAGGCATTGACGCTGTATCGTATCTTATAGCGAACAGTTCATTAAGAGGAAAATTCCATGAATATAAAAAATATGCTTTTGGGTTCCGCCGTAATTTTTTCGCTGGCAAGCTTGCAATTGTTTGATGCCCCATTCGCAGAAGCAGACGAACCGGTAATGTGTGGAGATAGGGTGTGCGCCCCACTTCCGGGTATGGGCCAAGGGTGCTGCCCGTTCAGCGATGAAAGACTCAAGCAAGACATCAAGCCCCTGCAAGGATCGGTGGACGATTTAATAAGATTACATGGAGTGTCATATGCCTACAAAATTGACAAGAAAAAAGATATAGGGCTACTTGCGCAAGATGTACAAGCCGTATATCCAGAAATCGTTCATGAAACCGACGGTTACAAGCGAGTTGATTATGAAAAGCTGGTAGCTCCACTTATTGAAGCAATTCGCGAACTCAATCAGCGATTGAAGATGTTGGAAGAAAAAGGCTAATGTCCTCAGGCTAGCTGTTTGCTCTGAACTAGCACGGCCCTGCGATTGAGTTGCAGGGCCAAACTCGGATGCAATGCTACAGGTAAAATTTTGGTAAGCGCTCCATATACCCCACCGACGTCAAGATGGTTGGGGCGCTTAGCTAGTCCACCAGCGAGCAGTTCCACGGCAACAGCGCTTCGTAATCTTCAAACGAGGTTGCCAGCGGCAACCGTTCTAATGCGTGGCGCAGCGACGCAAAGGGCTCTTGATCGTTGGCTTAGGCAGTCGTGATCAGGCCATAGAGTTTAGTACTTGCCCTATCGCCTTTGGACGGCCAGTTCTCTCTTCTGATCACGAACGGCCTGGTCGCACGTTAGGCCGCGTTATTGTCGATTGGCAAGTGCACTTCTTAGACGAACCGTTCGAGGCTGTACCAGCTACTCGCTAAGTAGCTGATGGCTTCGCCCTGGGCGCTCTGAGACGAAATCGTGGCTGTGTCTTTTCTATCCTTTTTTTTAACTGAGCCAGCACCGGCAGGCTTCGCTCATGCAGACCAACTTCAAGATTTGCTCGCCAGCATATTTCAGATAACGCTCTACGCCACAAAGCTTATTGATAAGTTTCAGTGCGATATCAGCCCCTCCCGTCTTGCCTTTCGGTGCACTTTTTGCATCTCAACAAACTTGCGCCTTGCGTGCGCCCAGCAGACCTACCGTTCGACTCCGGCCAGCGCGCCAAACGCGTTATAACCGGCGTAATCATCGGTCAACACGTAGCCACGATACCCATCAAGCAGGCGTATCGGCACCTCATGCGCGCGGCCAGTTCGGCACCAATGACAACTGCCTGAACCTCAAAGCCAATAACCTGGCCAACACGAAGTACACACCGAGATGTCACTTGCCGGATCATAGATGCTGACTTTGCCAGAAAAAGCTCGATGATCAACAAGAAATCAATGCTGTTGCAGTCGGGGATCTCGCTGATCAAGCAAACCGCTCAGATGCCAGGAATGATCATGTCGCTTCTGGGCTAAGTCACAACGCTTCAATCGATAGAATGCCACCCCGGGACAGGCCCCGAACGGATTAGGGAGTTTTTTTGGCCTAGCGAAAAGACCAGCGGCGTGGCACTTAAGAAATTTCTTGCATAAAACGCACGGACAAAGTGGAAAAATTCTACTTCCAAACTCGATAACTCCCCGAACCTTTATGAACATACCCTTTGCGGACATTAAGACTGGTCACCCGGAGCAATCAGCGTATTTCTGCGCGGTGCATTACAAGCTGATCCTGTTCAAAAGTGAAACCAGCCACAGCATCGGCCAGAGCCTATCAGGAGGTTGCCTGCCGGAGTCTCTGGTTCAGTACCCGGCCAAGTGAATGACCGGCAAGCACTGATCGCCCATGCCTGGAACGACAGCGTGGTAGGTCCGGCAGCCTCAATCAGCAGGCCTATACCTGCGCAAGATTTTCGGCGACGAAAAAGAACGGCAGATTACGCAGACCGTCGCACGACGTGACTATCGGTTAAACCGGCACTCCTGATAGCCGCACAGGCTGAGCACAACGCGGCGACGACCGATGTGCAACCGGCGGAAACCAGCGTACCGACGTCAGGTTTGGGCGACCAGCTTAAGTGGACCATGGGCATGATGTCAGCGACGGTATTGATGGGAAATTCCATTACCTCCCTGCCCAATCAACTCTATGCGAGCCGCTGGCAAGTCGATGAAAACAGTGTGGTGTATGTGGAAACCCGCATGTGCGGATAATGGAGAGCCTATGCGCTGGAAAACAGTAGCGGGCAAATGGAAGGAAAACTCATGAAGCTCAGTACTTGGTTATTTTGCATCTCGCTCACCTGTACCAGCGTTTCCGTGTTGAGCTGCGAGCAGGTATTGAATCAGCAAAAGAAAGTCGCTGAGCCTTCGTTCATGCACTCTGGGTTGGCAGTCACACTCGACAATGTACGCAGCGTGCGCACCGCGACCCTGGACGGTATGCCAGCAATTCATATAGTGGCGGGTTCAAATCGCCGAAATGTGCTTCACATCACGCTCCTCAAGGCTTTTCTGCGCGAAGGTTGCGTGTCGATGAACCGCGCTCAAATGCAAGCACACTGGCATCGCCTCGATTACCGTCTTTCTGATGGGCATCCAACCGAAGCTGATGTGGTCATCAGTTCGGTTACGCCTGAGGAGGTTATCATTAAACTGTCGGCTACCCTGGTCTCTCCGATGACAGGGAAATACTTGAAAGTGTCCCCGTCCGTCCTAGTGATCCGGGGCCCTCTTCTTGATGCGGTGACGTCCTCACACTGAATGGTCGCTGGTAAGTCCTGGCTGCTATTTTTTGGGCGTTTTACCTACTATTTCCTTCCGCAGGATCAGAACGCTATGAGGCGCGGTAAATGCCAGCTTCGCGCTGTTATTATTTTGAGTGTTCACGATCTTGACTTTGATGTTCCCGTCGATTGAAAGCTGCGTGGTCAGGTCGATTGTGACTTCCCGCTTAGAGTACTGAGTCATGGTGTGTCCTCATGAAAGGGTGGGAGCTCGAGGTAAGGCTTTGCGTCAAATCACAAACTTGGAAATCATCCTGTTCAGGTCCACGGCCAGGCTGGACAGCTCATGGCTGGCAGCCGTGGTTTGATTGGCCCCGGCTGCGGTTTGGGTCGAGAGGTCGCGGATATTCATCAGGTTACGGTCGACTTCCCGCGCCACCTGGGCCTGTTCTTCCGCCGCGCTGGCGATGATCAGGTTGCCTTCGTTGATGGTGTTGATCGCCTGAGTGATACGCTCCAGGGACACGCCGGCGCTGTGGGCCAGGGTAAGGGTGGACGCCGCTCGCTCGTTGCTGCTTTGCATGGCGGATACCGCTTGCGTTGAGCCCTGCTGCACTCCCTTGACCATATGTTCGATTTCCTGGGTCGAGTGCTGAGTGCGATGGGCCAAGGCGCGTACTTCATCGGCCACTACGGCAAATCCGCGACCGGCTTCTCCAGCGCGTGCCGCTTCAATAGCCGCGTTTAGCGCGAGCAGATTGGTTTGCTCGGCGATAGCGCGAATCACATCAAGCACTTTGCTGATGTCTTGCACGCTAGCGGCCAGTGTCTGGATTTCACAGGTGGCCGAAGTGACTTCTTCCGCGAGCATGGAAATAGATTCGACGGTTTGCAGAACATGGGCGCGGCCATCTGTCGCCATAAGATCACCTTCACGCGACGCATCCGCGGTGGACACCGCATTGCGGGCTACCTCATCCACGGCGGCGGTCATTTGGTTGACGGCAGTGGCGGCTTGCTCGATCTCGCCGTTTTGATCATGCAGGGCGCGGGTAGATTCTTCGGTTACCGCCGATAACTCTTCAGCCGCCGACGCCAATTGGTTGGAGGAGTCGGTAATCAGATGGATCGTTTCACGCAGGTCTTCCTGCATTACACTCATTGATTGGAGCAGCTGGGCAGGCTCGTCCCGACCGTCTATTTCGATCCGCACAGTCAGGTCGCCCTTGGCGATTTTTTCGGCGATTCCGACCGCCTGGTGCAACGGCTGCACGATGCTGCGGGTAAAGGCGCTGGCAAGCGCCACGGTGAGGATAACGGCCAGGACGATAGCGCCCATCACCCAGTTGATCGACTCCTGGAACGTCGCATCGGATTCGTCCGCCGCTTCTTGCGCCTCTTTAATATTGATGTTCAACAGGTTGACCAGCTCAAGGCTGAGTGCATCGCCTTGCCCGTTGAGCTCACTATTCATAAGCAAAATAGCGGACTGGAGATCACCCTGTTTAGCTAAGGCCAGCACTTGATCTTGAACGCGTGTGTAATGGGTTTGGACGGTCTTCATCCGTTCAAAGCTGCTGCGCTCTTCATCGGTAGCAAGGTTGCTGGCATACAGTTCAGTTGCCTTTTGAATGGCCACGCGACTATCGGCGATTGCAAACTCGTTTGTGGTGTCCTGGCTCGCTTGTTTGGACAGCAATGTGCGCATCATCTTCAACCGTAGGTCGGCGACGGCGCGCTGGACGTCTTCGAGGGCAAGAATGCTCGGTAGCCACTTCTTATCCACCTCATCGGACTTGTTCGACATCTCGTGCATTTGGAACAGCGAGAGGCTGCCCAACAGCACGACAATCAGGCCCATCAAACTGAAACCTGCGGCCGAGCGCAGGGCTATCTTCATGTTTCTTAAAAGCATGGTTTCACCGATTCAATAAAAGTTTGGCGTATGGCTGTTGCTATTCGTTTGCGTAGGGGCACAGCCCGTGGTTACAGGCCGTCGTGGGGGCGCGTATCAGGGGGGGGGCAGGCTCAGGAGGCGGCGGCGAACCGTCGATAAGTAGTCCTGGAACACTTTGTTGAATAACCAGACCAAAAGCTTGGTGGCGGGCATGGGCATGGCGAAGTAATAGCCCTGGCCCAGCCTGCAGCCCAAGTTAATCAACTGGGTGCGCTGCTCCTGGGTCTCGATCCCTTCGATCACTACGTCGATGCCCAGGGCGTCCGCTATTTGCAGGGTGCTGGTAATCGCCACGCCGCTGCGGGAAGTTGCATTCAGTTCCCGTACAAACAGGCCGTCCAATTTGATCTCGTTGAATGGCAGCGTGCACAAGCGTTGCAGCGAGGAGTGACCGGCACCGAAGTCATCGATGGACAGGACGCAACCGAGCATGCGCAAGCGCACCAGGTTCTCCAGGTTCATCGGCGTCAACGTCTGGGCATCAGTTTCCGTCATCTCAAAACACAGGCATGTACCAGGCGTGTCAAATGCGCGCAAGCGCGTGCTGACGGCGTCGAACAAGCCCTCGCTGGCCAACTGGAACGTTTGGATATTGATCGAGAACTTGAAGTCAAAGCCGTAGGTTTTTGCTTGTTGGCGAAAGTGCAGGCATTGGTCGATTTGCTGATGCAGCAAGCGGTCGAGTAAGCCCAAGCGCTCGAGTGTGGGTAGAAACCGCGAGGGGGATAACAGCCCCAGGCGTGGATGATTCCAGCGGGCAAGTAGCTCCAACGAGTCGACCTGAAGGTCCTGCAGGGTAAACTTGGGCTGGTAATACACTAGGAACTGACCAGCTTCTAATGCATGGATCACTTCTGCGTCGCTGACGGAGGCGGGTGCAGCCCCCCCGACAAAGAAGGCAGGACGTAATGCTCCAGCAGCCTTTTCAAGTTGGGCGGGCGGGCATTTTTGGCCAGTTCTCCTAGCAACTGCATTCCGAGCAGCTTGACCATCTGGCCGATGGTTTGCAGAAGGTCCGGTGCCAGATCGCTGCTGATGATCACAGCATGGGCCAATTGCCGCTGGCCTGCCTCGCGCAGAAAAGAAAGGCCATCCATGCCCTCCATGCAGATATCGCACAGGGCTATATCTACCGCCCCCTGCTGCTGCAACGCCGTCAGCGCCTCATTGCCGTCAGCGGCCTCAATGACGTGCTGGCAACCCAATTCGCGCAGGCTACGCACAAACGCATGACGTAGCAGGGGTTGAGCTTCAAGGACTAGGATCCTCAGCGTAGATAGTGACACCGGGATGCCTCCGTAAAGTAACGGTGACTAGCTTGGTGTGTTTCGGCGCCGATTTATCGCGGGTATTTCTTACAACCCTGCAAGAAATTTCTTAAGGTGGTTACCTTCCACTACTTTAGCCAGCTCATCAGCCGTTGCAGATGATTGCCCATTTCCTCCGCGGCGCGGCTCAGTTGTGCATTACTGCCCTGTTGCAGGCAAGCGGCCTCAAGGTTTTCGCAGGTGATCAGCAGCGCGTCAAACCGCACCAGTCGCGCGCCGCCTTTGAGCTGATGCGCCAGTAGTAGCAAGGCTTGCCGATCGTCTGCGGCTAGCAGGTGGCGGAGATCTACCTGCGCGCGATGGCTGCTCTCCAGCAGCTCCGAACACAGGCGTTGCAGTGTCGGGGCGTCGTGGCCTGCCAGTTCATTGAGGCGTTCATACAGCGCGTCGCGGGTCAGTTCGTCAGGCATACCAGCGTCGAAGCTGACGTGATACAAGCTCAGCAGGCGGGCGTTCAGTTGTTCCAGGCTGATGGGTTTGAACAGGCAGTCATCCATCCCGACTTGCTGGCAACGCTGGCGCTCCTCAGGCACGGCATTGGCGGTAAAGCCCAGCAGCAGGCACGGCGGTTCATTACGCAATTGTTCTTGTTCGCGAATTGCTCGGGCCAGTTGGTAGCCATCCATGTTGGGCATATTGCAGTCGGTGATGATCACATCGAACGGCTGTTCATTCCACAGGGCCAAAGCCTGGACTCCATCACTGGCCTCGCTCACTTCGTGGCCCAAGTAGGTCAGTTGCCGCGACAGGACAATCCGATTGGCCACGTAGTCATCGACGATCAAGATGCTCATCAGTGGCGTCGGCTTGGTTGGCACCATGACGTGTGGCACCGCGACGCAGCCCGCAGCCCCATCAAACACCGGTACCCGTACCGCGATGACCACTTGCGTCCCCGTGGCGGCTTCGCTGCTCAGCGTAAGGCTGCCCCCCATCATATCCACCAGCGTTCGGCTGATCATCAATCCCAGGCCTGAGCCTTTATTGGCCGTCTCGTAGGACGCATTGACTTGGCTGAACGGCATGAACAACCGTTGTTGGTCGGCCGCTGCGATACCGATGCCGGTGTCCGTGACTTCAACCCGTAGCAACATAGAATCTTCGTCATAGTCGGCGCTCATGCACACTTGCACCGTACCCTGGGCGGTGAATTTGATTGCGTTGCTCAACAGGTTTGCCAGCACTTGCTTGAAACGCATGGGATCGATCAGCACGTCGGGCATCGGCTGCGAGCCGATATCAGCCTGCAGGCGCAGGGACTTCTGCTTCGCCGGACCGTCGAAAATACGCACCACCGACATCACCAGATCGCCAGGATTGCAACGCTCCGGTGTGATGCTAAGTTGCCCGGATTCGACCCGTGCGATGTCCAGGATGTCGCCGATCAAATCTAGCAGGCCCTTGGCCGCATCGGACGCCACTTCGATCGCCACTTGATCGAAAACCCCTTGCTCGGCAGCTTTCGACGCCATCTCCAGCATACCAATCACTGCATTCATGGGCGTACGGATTTCATGGCTCATGGTGGCGAGGAATGTGGTCTTGGCGCGGTTGGCAGTATCCGCCTCAGTCTTGGCCGCATGCAGCTGATGAATCAGGCGCTGGCGTTCGCTGACATCGATCCAGCCACCTATCAAACCTTTAACCTGGCCGTCGCTGCCGCGAAAAGGCAGCATCCAGTGATAGATCGTCAGCACTTGGCCGGAGGCTGAGATCAGCAGGCGGTCCTTAAAGGAGGGTTCGCCACTGTGCATGACATCGAGATAGTCCTGGTGATATTCATCGGCCTGGACTGGGTCTGACAACAGGCCTTGAACCACTGTGGTGCCCAGCAGGTAGGAGCCATCCTGGACATTGAACGTGTCGAGGTAGGCCTTGTTACAGAGCAACAGGTTGGCGTCGCGATCTCGCGCGTATATTGGATGCGGCGTGCCGTTGATCAGCACGCGCTCGAACTCGAGCCTGTCAATGAGTGCGCGTTCTGCAAGCTTGCGCTTGAAGACTTCGCGACGCAGGGACGTGATCCAAACGAATATCCCGACGATCACCAGCACGGTGGCGATCAGGACCGCCGTAATGGTGTCATGGTGCCGCTCCCAGTAACTGTCTTCCAATACCACCGCGCGGCGCCAGCGACTGGCAACTTCGTCCAGCTCCTCGGGAGGAATGCTCAGCAACGCTTTGTTGAGGATCGAAAGGAGTTCGGGGGCCGTCTTGCTTACGGCAAAGGCCACTTGTCCGCCCTGGGTGCCGATGGTGGAGACGACTTTCAAGCGGTTCGGATATGCCCTGGCGATGATGTAGCGAGCAGTGGTCAAGGAGCTGATAACAGCGTCCACGCTGCCGCCGGCCAAGCGTTCAAACGCGCGGCTGTAATCCGCGACCTCTACTAACTGGATGCCAGGAAAATCACGACTAATCGTTTCCCGATAAGCGTTACCTTCGACAATCGCCAGCTTTTTTCCAGCCAACTGATTCAAGCTGCGGGGAGCAGTCTGCTCGTCCCGGACCACCATGACCAATGGCGCGGACAGGTAAGGCCGCGTAAAGCTCACGTCTTGTTCGCGGTCGGCACTGGGGGACAGGGCTGGCATCAGGTCATAGTCGCCCGCTCGCAATGCGCCAATCATGGCGTTGACCGATGAGCCTTGTCCCACCTCGAACGTGATGCCGGTGCGCAAGCTGATCTTACCCAGTACATCGGCACTCAGGCCGCGAAAGTTGCCCTGCTCATCGTTATAAGTGAATGGCAGGAAATTTTTGTTGAACAACACCTTCGGTCGCGGGTGTTGTTTGAGCCATGCCTGCTCCTGCTCGCTGAACACGATCCGTTGCATGCCCGCCAAATTCGGGGCTGCGTTGCCCCAACGATGAGCGATCGCCCTGCGCTCCATGGCCGGGATGCTGTCCAGGGTCGTGTTGATTATACGCAGCAGGCGTGGGTTATCCTGCAGCATTGCGAACGAAAAACTGCTCACTTTCAGGGTTGGGTAATTAATGATTTGCAGCGTGTTCAGGTAGCTCTTATTGATTAAATAGCTGGCGCTGACACTATCGCCAAGATACAAGTCGGCATCGCCAAGTGCTACTGCACCGATGGCATTGAGTATCGAGGGAAAAAGCAGAAGTTGGCTCTCTTGATAGTAGGTTTTGACGGTGCCCAAGGCCAGATAATGATCGACCATGGCAATTTTTTTTCCTGCAAATGAAGTGTTCGCGATGCTGTACTGATCCGCAGGTGCAACCAACGTGGGCTGGTCCAGGGTATAGGGTGTTGAAAGTACCAGGCCGGGGATGGCCGATTCAAAATCATTGGCAGTCCCGATCACATCAATGCGATGGTCTTTAAGTGCTTGAATAAGCGCGGCGCGGTTAGGGTAGCTGAGTATCCGAACGTTGATATTTAGAATATGACCGATCAGTACTGAATAATCGGCCGTGATTCCTTCGAACTCCTGATTATAAGTGGTGATATCAAATGGCGGATAATCAGGACGGGAGACGCCGATTCGCAATACTTTGTTGTTGGCCAGCCACTCTCGATCGGGCTTGCTCAATGCGACACCACCAGGCTCGACCACGGACCTTCCGAGGATACTCAACTCCAGCGAGGCTTCGCTGGCAGCAGCGCTGACAATGCAGAACAGGGTTAGAAGGCCGATCCACAAAAACTTCAACGGGCGATTCCTTTCTAGCGGTAATCCAGGCTGCAGATACAGCAGTGATTTGTCCGGGCACTATTGCGAGCGTCGCGCCAGTGATATCGCAATGGTATCATGGTAGTCTCACCACTTAGTTTTTGCAGTCGGGGATATATGAATGGCATACCGGGTACTGATCGTTGATGACCATCCTTTTATCCGCATGGCGGTGCGCTCCCTGCTGGATCAGCATGGTTACGAAGTTATCGCCGACGCTTCCAATGGGGTCGATGCAGTCAGTTTGATACGCCAGTATGTTCCAGATCTGGTGTTATTGGACATTACGATGCCCAAACTGGATGGGATTGCGGTGATTAACCGGATTAGAACCCTGAAATTACCGACCAAGGTCATCGTGCTCACATCGTTGGCTTCTGATTATTACGCGCTGCGCTGCATCAAAGCCGGCGCCTGCGGTTTCATCTCGAAAAGCGATGACCTAGACTTACTCTGTGAGGTCATGAAAGTAGTCATGAAAGGGCTTGTCTATTACCCCGAAAGTGTCAATGTCTCGACCCGAAAAAGCGATTTGATGGCCCGCGAGATGGAGTTGATTGCATCGCTGTCGGATCGCGAGTTGTCTGTACTGCTACAACTGTCACGGGGGATGAGCAACAAAGACATCGCGGAAAATATCATGCTCAGCAGCAAGACCGTCAGTTGTTACAAGGCGCGCTTGATCGCCAAACTCAATGTTAAATCCGTGGTTGATCTGGCCGATCTGGCGCGCCGCAACAGTTTGATCTGAAGTGCGGAGCCCAACGGCCTTAACGCATCCGTCGTGGCGCTTTTTCCCAGGGTGCCAATGATCTTCATACTGACATTTCCGGTATCTCTTCCTGCGGCAGCGTATGCAAGCCAGGATTGAACACCCGAGCATAACTGGCGAGCAACGGCCGCAGTTGCGGAGTCACAGTCAGCACTGGCTGATGACCATCCTTACGTAGTTTTTCCTTCAACGTAGGCATCGCGTTCTGCAATTGATCAAGCAGGCTGTGCTCTCCCCGAACGGTGTGCAGACTGACCGTTCCGGCTTGCTGGCGCTGCTCAAGCGCCGCGCAAGGTGTAATGCAACGCATTGTCGAGGACAAAGACCCCTCGCTTCTGCAGGCTGCCGACATCATCATGTTTGAAATATGGGCCAGGTTGTCGCGAGTGACTTTACTACAATGAAGTTGATGATCATCAGTATTAAGAAAACATTAGTGCCGACGACAAAGTTGCCGCCGATCAGGACATCACCAAGTGCCTCGATCCCCTTACCCGCCGCCCCCGTATCGGTGGGCTTCGAGCGGCCTAATACGCGTCGATGCAAAGTTCAGAGTCAGGTGCAGTAGGAGGGTGATCAGGAAGATTGAGGGGAAGAACAAAAGCCCACGGGACTCTTGGATGACACGCTGACCATCACCACCAGAATGGCCGCGGAATGTGGATAGTATGGATATCCATCAGCACCATCAAAAGAATGACTAGTAGAGTTCCGATGCGACCGCTGCGCAAGGCCTGTAATAGGTGGTGCAATAGGCTCATAATTACGCCTTGTTCGCCATGCGTTGGCGTGTCGACGCATAGACTCTGGATAAGGCGCTACAGCATTCCGACCCAGGCATGAACTAAAGCAGCTGCGATTGGCGCAGCTTTTTGAAGGCAGACAATTTGGCTGCCAGCATGAGTCACCGAGGCAACTGTCATGACAACGTCCTGGCAGAGAGCTCTTCCCAGCATCTAAAACGGGAACGAATAAAACTGAAAATCTACAACTCGCGGCAAGATGCTAATAGTGATGTGTTCGATTACATGGATATGTTCCACACCGTAAACCCCCGCCGCGGCTTCAACAATCAGCTGCCACCGGTAGAGTTCGAAAAACGGTGCGTACTGAGCTTGCAAGGTGTAGAGAACCCGGTACGATTCAATACTCTATTAAAAGCGCTCAAGACCTTGCGGGCACCTGAGCCGCCTCACGCTAAATAGGCGAAAAAGCATAATTTCACATCTGCATAGCTGCTCAAAGTGGTGAAGCCCCCCATGACAAGCGCAATGTTTATCGAATTACTGCCAAAAAGCCCGCCTCAGTACTTCTTCTTAGCTTAGCCCGGCTAACGCTCTAGGAAATTTCCTACACACCGCCAGGAAGAGACCATCTCATGTGAGTCCTCTTAATCTGTCAGCATGAGGTCGTCCCGTAAGGCCATGGCAGCCGATTGAAGATTCCTCGCATCCTTGTCCTAGAACCCAAATCTATCCACCGCAGTCCAATCATTAGTAAGCTGGAGCAACTGAGCGTAGTAGACGTTTTATAAGCAGATAATAAAAAAGACGCGATGGCCTTAATAAGGCTGCGAGGAGTCGTTGAAGTTACGATCTACGACGCATCCCATGGAAGCATCGACTATCTGGCTTTACTACGCCGTGCTGGACAGTTTGGCCTGGTGAGAGCGGTGATCTTGTTTGACGAAATAAATTCAGAGTCTTATCGCAAGATAGAGCAGATAGCTTTCTTGTCGGGATTGGAGCTCTTAGCAGCTTTAAGAAAGCCTGTGCAGCTTACAGCACTGCAGAAAGCCCTGCGAAGATACAACGGGAGGTGGCCGTTAAATTACGCTATTGAAAAATCATTCACGAGCAGCCGAGTGAAGGCGATGTTCATCGCGGACTCGCTTTAAGCCAATTTATTGCTTACTTTCAACCCCATTGCGCGCTCGGTAGCAGAGCCGTGATCGGCGCGGAGGTATTGGCGCGATGGCAGCATCCAACAAGAGGGCTGCTTCTCCCTGAAGATTTTTTAGCCGCCATAGCGGCCTATTACCTGTTAGATGAGGTAACAAAACAGGTATTCGTGCAAGGGACGCTTTTACAAGCAAATCTATGCCGACTGGGCTGACACCTTGGGCTCGCGTTCAATTTGCACGCTTCGCAACTGATACACGATGGATTAACAAAGCACAATCAGAGCTTGATCCACCACGAACTATCCGATGCGGACTTTACTTTGGAGTTCGCAGAGAATGGTCTTTTGGATATGCAGGCGTCTGCAAATGTCGGTTTGATTCGATTGCAAATCGATGGGATGTCGTATGGCGTTTGACGATTTTGGAATCGACTTTTCGTCACTGAAATTACCCTACCAGTTGCCTTTTACCCAAATCAAGCTAGATAGCGCATTCGCAAAGGATTTTCAAAAGCCGGAAAATAAAGCTGTCATAAACAGTTCCTTATCGCTAGCCAAGTCTTTGAGCATGGATTTGACCATCGAAGGTGTAACAAATCAACTGGAGCACGAAGCACTGTTAAATATAGGCTGTGTCTATGGGTAAGGTGGTTACTATGGCGGTCCTATGATAGCAAGTGCTTTCATACCGTGGATCATCGTCACAAATCGAAGAGGCTATTTCATGGGACGCCAATGCCTCCCCCAGAGTTCAATAAAACCGTCGTGTTTCTTGGGGTTGGATAAATAAATCAAACAGCGATTGCAACACGTTTGCGCACAGGCTATGCAGAGATATCTGTACGGCTCAATCAAAAGCCGCCACTGTGTTTGCATACACATTCCTTCAACCACCCCCAGCGCCATCGCAGAGATCCTAATGTATAAAGCCATGATTGTTGATGACCACCCGCTTATCCGCGCCACGATGAAAATAATTCTCAAACAAGAGAGTTTCGAAATTGTCGCCGAGGCTGATAACGGCGCAGATGCAGTGCAACGCGCTCGTGAACACGTGCCAGACTTGGTTATTCTCGATATTTCCATGCCCAAGCTTGATGGTCTGGAAGCATTAACTAGAATTACAGCTTTAGGGCTACCGATAAAGGTCCTTGTAGTGACTTCTCAATCGCCTGTATTTTACGCTATGCGCTGCATGAAGGCCGGCGCAGCGGGCTATGTGTCAAAAAGTGATGAGCTCGGCGACGTAGTCAAAGCGATCAGCTCTATCATGTCTGGTTACACGTTCTTCCCGAATCTAACGATTAATTCAGTGCGCAGGGATGATGTCGAGGCCTCGGAACTGAAGCTTATCGAAAGCTTATCTGACCGTGAGTTGGCCATTCTGCAGCAACTTGCATTGGGCTGGAGCAACAAAGAAATTGGCGACGCAATGTTGCTGAGTAATAAAACAGTTAGTACCTACAAAACTCGTTTGATTGAAAAGCTCAATATGAAATCACTGGTACACCTTTCTGATTTCGCAAAACGCAACAATTTGATCTGAATGAGCATATTCAGTCGGGTCTTTCTGGTGCTCGCATGCCTTGCTTGCACCACAACGTTCAGCGCACCCATAGCTATCGGCGCAGAAAAACTAGAGCTCTACGGCCGCTCGAAGGTCGATGGCTATAGCGTCAGGCTCAATGAGTCCGATTGGCGTTGGTTACGACAAAAAGGGACGCTGCGCCTTGGCTATTCACAGCCAGATTATCCTCCATTTGACATTGCTTCCAAGACATCACTCGAAGGCATAAGCGCAGATTTCGCCGTTCTAATATCTGAACTGCTGCACGTCAAAATCGAAGTGCAACGTTATGACTCCCGTGAAGAGGTGATTCAGGCGTTGAAATCCAAACGTGTTGATCTCTTAGGGACGGCCAATGGTTATGAAGGCGCTGATCCTGAATTGCAGTTGTCCGATCCCTACGCACAGGACCAGCCGACCCTAGTGACTCGTAGCGATGAGCCTGAGAAACTGGTCCCAAGCCTAGCGGGTAAGCGAGTGGCCATGCTGTATCACTACCTACCGCTCAGTGCTGTGAGGGCTTTCTACCCTGATGCGACTATCAAAGTCTACCCCTCGATTTTGAGCGCTATTGGCGCGGTTGCTTTTGACCAAGCAGATGTCTACCTCGGCGACTCTATCAGTGCTAACTATCTAATAAATAATGACTTTCTGAACAATGTTCAACTCGCAGATTTTTCATTACTGTCGAGCAATAATTTCTCCTTCGCTGTTGTCCGCTCTGATCAGCGTCTGCTGCGCATACTCGACGCTGCCCTTAACGCGATCCCGACCAATGTTAGTGCGACGATACTGCGCCGCTGGAGCGCAGGGGGCAGCGGTTTAAGAGTCAATGATAGACCGCAGTTTACAGCTGCAGAACAGGCCTGGTTGGATAGCCACCCGCGTCTAAAGGTAGTTATTAACAGTGACTTCCTGCCGCTCACGTTTTTGGACAGCTCAGGTAAATTTCGCGGTATCAGTGCGGATGTCCTGGCAAAAGTCAGTCTTCGCACCGGACTCAGATTCGATGCTCATTTAGGGGGCTCGGCTCTTGATCTGATAGACCAGGTGAAAACCGGGGAAGCCGACATAATTGCTGCGTTTACCGCCAGTGATGAGCGCGAGAACGACCTGCACTTCACGCGAGCCTTCCTGAGCACGCCATTAGGGCTTGTTACCCGAGTCGGAACCGACCAGCCGGCAACAATGGCGGATCTTTCCGGCAAAAACGTAGCGTTGATCCGCGGTAACTTCGCTAGAGGATATATAGAGCATAACTACCCACAGGTTCGTATTGTCGAAGCTGACAACGCTACCGACGCCATGGCGTTGGTAGCGCAGGGCAAGGTCGATGGGGCAGTCAACCCCCTCATCAGCGCACGGTACATGATTTCTCACGCCTACCGGGGCCAGTTGCATGTCACCTCAACCGTAGGCATTTTCCCTGCCCGAATGAGTTTTGCCACTAGCCGAGGCGCCCTGGAACTCAATTCAATTCTCGATAAAGCGCTGCTGAGCATTTCACCTGAAGAAATGCTGGAATTGACCAATCGCTGGCGCAGCGAGGTAGTGGTTAACGACAGCTTTTGGTTGAAAAACCGCTCCATGATTATACAGGGCGTAATCGTAGCTGCCGTATTACTGGGAGTAGCGCTGTTATGGATTGTCTATTTGCGCCGGTTGATCCGCCAACGCCAGGTAGCTGAGTTGGCGTTGAGCGATCAGATAGAGTTTATGCGTGTACTAATCGACGGTACCCCACACCCGATTTATGTACGGGATCGCTTGGGACGATTGGTAAGTTGTAATTCTGGATATCTTGAGGCTTTCAAGGTCAGCCGCGATTCGGTGGTTGGAAAAACACTATTGGAAAGCGTCTCAATGCCATCGGCTCAAGCGCTTGAATACCATAGTGAGAGCTTGCAGGTAATGGACGAAGGTGAGCCTCGACTGGTTGATCGAGAGCTAACTATGACTGATGGCAGGACATTGATGATTTATCATTGGATGCTGCCCTATCGCGGGAGTGACGGTAAGATAATTGGTCTTATAGCCGGTTGGATCGACATCACTGAGCGACATAGGCTGCTCGAGGAACTACAGGTTGCGAAAGGTGCCGCCGAAAGCGCGAACAAAGCCAAAACGACTTTTCTAGCTACCATGAGCCACGAGATTCGGACGCCAATGAATGCCGTAATCGGCATGCTTGAACTGGCCATGAAGAAGGCTTCACAAGGGGTTCTGGATCGCCTGGCTATTGAAGTGGCCTCCAATGCTGCACGCGGCTTGTTGGATTTGATTGGTGATATTCTCGACATTGCCCGGATTGAGTCCGGGCACCTATCGTTAGTACCAGAGCGAGCCAACCTGCAGGAATTAGTGGAGTCAGTTGCACGCATCTTCGAGGGTTTGGCCAGACAGAAACGTTTACAGCTGGTTCTCGACATTGACGTGGATTACCGTCGCGATGTACTGATTGATCCTTTGCGATTCAAGCAGATCCTGTCCAATTTGTTGAGTAATTCGATCAAATTCACCAGCGAAGGTGAGGTACGGCTTTGCCTACAGGTCCTTCCTGAATCCGATCAAGCGTTTAAAGCTATTCGTATCGTTGTAGAAGACACCGGAATGGGTATTTCCACCGAGGATCAACAACGCCTGTTCAGCCCTTTCGTTCAGGGCACCAACAACAACCAGTCGGCGCGCAGCGGTTCGGGACTCGGATTGGTAATCAGCCGTACGCTCTGTGAGATGATGGGGGGTGGGTTGTACCTCAGCAGCGAGTTAGGCAAGGGTACGCGGGTAGAAGTGGTGTTCAGTTTGCCTGTACTGGAGCCACTTGCTCATTCCGACGCAACTATCCTTGAGCCGGCGTCACAGACGCAGGTTTTGAACGTGCTCGTGGTTGATGACTACCCGGCCAATCGACTATTACTTTCCCAGCAATTGGCTTACCTCGGCCATAAAGTCACCGATGCCCAGGATGGAGCCCGCGGGCTTCGAGCATGGCGTAACAATCATTTCGATGTTGTCATCACCGACTGCAATATGCCCGTTATGAACGGCTACGACCTAGCTCGGGCTATTCGCGACGATGAGCGAGCTAGAGGCGTGCCGCCGTGCGTCATTCTTGGCTTTACAGCAAACGCGCAACCTGATGAGAAAAGCCGTTGCCTGGAAGCTGGCATGGACGATTGTCTGTTTAAGCCTACCAGTCTTGAAAGCTTGGGCGTCCACCTTAATTCTGTGCATCCGGACATGCAGTTCATGCTGACGGGGCAAGAGCCTCTCGCCGTAGCGGGCGCTATCGATCTGACAAGTCTGGAGCAGCTTACCCGTGGGGACGCTGGATCTTTGAACGCATTGCTACTCGATCTGGCAAAAAGCAACGATCAGGATTTGATCAGGCTGGGAGAAGTCGCCGCAGAGGCAGACCATCAGGGATTGGATGACCTTGCTCACCGAATCAAGGGTGGCGCGCGCATCATCAAAGCGTCGGCCCTGATTAGGGCATGCGAGCAACTGGAGGAAATTTGTGGACTGTCTGAGATTGACCCTTCTACTCTCACCCATTCAATCGACGAGTTACGGCACCAAATGCAAGAATTGGCCGCGACCCTGCAGCAGCACTTTTGTAAGCTAGACAGGCGCTAAATTGTTTATTCACAACAGTCCCGAGATGGTGCTGCTTTCGCAAGCCTCCCACAAGTCATAGGCTGTCTCGGGAGGTCAGCAATCCAGCATCATCAAATGTTTGTCCAAGGCTTCAAGTAGCACCACGCATAACGTCCGGCTATTTTACCCCTCCTGCCGCCTCCCTGACGGCACTGGCGAAAGTATATTCGAATCCGCTACCCGCGCCGCCACGCTCAGAGCGCCGTTAACCCAAGCGACGAAAATACGTCCGTAACCGCAGAAGCCGGCAACAAGAGGGTTGCTATCGCACGCTGGAACCCAAATTACCTTTCAGGACTTTCAAATAACTCTCGTCAGGAAATTTCCTACAAAAGCTTCGGCCGTTTCGCGTAGGCCGTCTCCCGAGGCTCGGCTAACCTACGCTAAAGGTTAAAGAGTTGAAATACAGGTTCCGTACTCATCTCCATTCCTTAAGTTGTCCCCTAAATACTTATCACTCGGGTGAATCGTCTTGATGTTCAAATCTAAAGCTCTTCTGACTATGCTAACGCTTGCGAGCGCTAGCTCAGTATTTGCTGCAGCTACCGCTGATTTGCGTATAACGGGCACCGTTACCCCTGCTGCATGCACGCCAGTGTTTGCGAATGGTGGTGTGCTTGATTTTGGCAATATTGCTGCGGGAAGTTTGAAATCCACAGACTATACTAGTCTTCCACCCCGCGAGATAACCTACACAATTACGTGTAATGCGCCAATTGCCATCGCTACAACTTGGGTAGATAACCGCGCCGACTCTGTTGGTCCTGACTTCGTCCCAAATCATGACTTTGGACTTGGAAAGCAGGGCGCCGCAAATATTGGTGCTTACACTATGGCCCACATTGGAAGCCAAACGTCAGCAGACGGCTCTACGGTTGACCTGATCATTGCTAACACAGGTTCTTCAGTTTGGGCTAATAACTCATCAGGAAACATGCAGGTTATGCGTAATACGATGGTCTCCTATGCTCCGACAGGCACTTTAATACCCGGAGCGTACACCACTTATTCTGGAGCGTTGACCGTGCCAGTAGTACTTAATCCAATGAACACGTTGGACGTAACCACTCAGATTGATCTTGACGGTCTTGCTACTATGGAGGTGGTTTATCCTTAATGCGTAGCTATCAACTATGAAAGTAACTGCAGAGAAATCTGCGTTGCTCAATAGTGCCTGCTTGTAATATCTCGAGGGCCCTGCGGTGTAGCAATATCGGCAATGTTGGCCTTTACGTGTAGGGCTTTCTATGTGGACAAGCAAACTATAAATACCTTTAAGTAGGGCTGATAGTGCGCCTCGCTATCATTGCTACGCCAATACTGTCTTGCCAACAGAAGCGCACTATGTGAGGTTTGCTAGAAAATCTCCGACACTTTCGCGTATAACGCCTCCAAGAATCGTACTTAAATATTCTTAGCTAAATATCTATACATAGGTACCTTATGATGCTGATTAATTCTAAAGCTCTTCTAGCCGCGCTGACGCTCGCTAGCGCAAGCTCAGCCTTCGCTGCTGCAACCGCTGATTTGCGGATAACTGGCACCATTACCCCTGCTGCATGCACGCCGGTGTTTGCGAAAGGTGGTGTGGTCGACTACGGCAATATCGCGGCGGAAACTCTTTCCTCAACAAGCATAACCAAGCTTTCAAGAGAGTATTTAACATACACAATTACATGTGATGCACCCGTTGCTATCGGTACATCTTGGGTCGATAATCGAGCCGATGCCGGCGGTAACGGCTCCGATTCTTTCGGACTTGGGAAGCAGGGATCGAAGGACATAGGCTTTTATCAAATACGGCATGTAATTGGCATAGCGAACGCAGATGGCGCAGATGCTGACAATGTCTACAGTGAGGCAGGCTCTGCCTGGAAACGTTACAATAACGAGTGGGTTCGCTCAGACAATGGTCAGATAGTTTCCTTCGCCCCTACCGGCACCTTAACCCCCTTTGCTTATACCACTTATTCTGGGGTCTTAGAGATACAAGCATCTATTTTTGAAGCAAACAGTTTGGATATGACCTCTGCGATTGATTTTGACGGCCTAGCTACCATGGAAGTGGTTTATCCTTAAAGCGTAGCATATCAACTATGCAACTGTAGAGAAATCGCGTTGCTCAATAGTACCTGCTTTTAATATCTCGAGAGCGCTGCAGCGTAGCAATCTCAAGGCGCGCTATCACGAATTTTGGTTGATACGCGCGCTGTGCACGCAGAGCGTGGCCACACTTGGCTTTTGCAGGCATGTGAGCCAGCTAATCGAATGTTGAAACCTCCAACCGAAGCCATCGCTGGGAAATTTCCTACAAGCGCTTGGGCCGATTCATACCGACGCAACGGCCACATTCACATATATTACTTTCATCAGCGGCGGCCGAAGTGATAAGTAGTTTAACTCACAACTAACAATTTCTGAAGCTTCGACACTTACTTAGCACATACTGTTCCTCAATAGTCTTTAAGCATGTGCTTTCCTATGTATCGAAGCAGGCTGACGCTTTTTAAAGCCGAATATCCGGTAAGTCATAATCGCGTGTGGAGAGTCCCTTGAGTAATTCAAAAATCACTAGCATTGTAATTTTTTTCTTGTCCTTCATGTCTGTCAGCACGTTTTCCAGCGCAGCTGGTATGGTGCCTGAAACCTCTGTAGTCATGGTAAAGGTCGCCGACGGAGAAGGCACTATCAATATTACTAACACCGACAGTAAAGCAGCGCTGTTATACACTTCGCTTGAAAATTTGCCTGAAGATAATGAAAATTTTTTAGTGGTTACGCCTCCGGTAGCGCGAGTTGAAGCAGGCGAAAAACAGTTGGTTCGGTTTATCATTCAATCTCAGGCCCCAATCACTACCCAACGTCTTAAGCGCGTAACTTTCGAAGGTATTCCTCAAAAAAGCTCGGATGGAAAACCGACTGTTGGCGTTACAGTTCGCCAAAACCTTCCCGTTCTGATTACCCCAGCAGACTTGCCTGAGAAATCAGACCCTTGGACCTTTTTGACGTGGTCAGTTAATGGTCAGACACTGACAGTTAAAAATGACAGCCGCTACATCGTTCGTCTAAATCAGCAAGTGAACATCTTACCTGCCGACATCAAACTCGCGTTGCGGCGTATGTATATTTTACCCGGCGAAGTTGAGACTTTGCAGCTTCCATCTGGCAGCTCGGTTACAGCTGACTCCACCATTCGTATCTATCCAGTCAGCGCTTACGGTTACGGCAACAAGCCTTTCGATACGGTACTCAGCAAGTAACTTTAGTCTTAACTTCTCAGACAGTAGATTTCATGACCCTCATACCTACGAAGGTGTATGCCGCGCGAGAGAAAATGCGCACCGTTAGCACGTCCATACCGGTCCCTCAGCTAAAACCGCTGATACTGCTGATAGCCGGCTTGTTGGCCTGGGAATCACAGGATGCTACGGCGGCTAATGTTGGCACCGCTCCTACCGACAACTCGAAGTTGACGGGTGTGAATGATGCCTTGTTCGACGTAGACATGCTGAAAAGTCGCGGTTTGGACTCCAAGGTCGCTGATTTCTTCAGTAAGGCTCCACGTTTTAGTCCTGGAACGCGTCGCGTCGGTCTGCGCGTCAATGGCAACGAGCGCGGGACTGTGGATGCGACCTTCAATGGTGACGGACAGCTGTGTTTTAACGCTGCCTTAATGGATCAGGCCAACCTGATCCTTCCAGACGGCCGCTATGAGTTGGTAGGGGATAAAGGGGGTTCGGATAATGCCTGCTTCGATTTCGTTGCCGCATTTCCGCAGACTGAAATCGAATTGCGCCCAGCCCGAGAAGAAATTTCGCTTGTGGTCAGCACTGACGCGTTGCGCCCATTGAGCGAAGACCTAGGCACCTATCATAGCGGGGGCACTGCTGGCCTGATTAACTATGAGGTTCTGGGCCAGAACAGTCAGTTTTCCGATGGAACGAACCGTTTCTATACTGCCAATACCGAGTTGGGTTTCAATGCCGGCGACTGGCTTGTACGCAGTCGGCAGTCGCTCACCGTGCAAAATGAGACTCGCAATTTCCAGTCGCTCTACACGTACGCGCAGAAGACGTTTGTTCCTTACAAGTCGACCTTGCAAGCTGGCCAGATCAATATCCGTAATTCGGTCTTTCCGGGGGCCGCTATCACGGGTTTGCAGGTAACTCCAGATGCTGGTCTGGAGGGGAAGGACCTGGGTGGCGCCACGGTGGAAGGCATTGCTCAAAGCCAGGCACGTGTCGAAGTTCGTCAAGCTGGCGCGCTTATTCATACGTCATTGGTGCCCGCAGGTCCCTTCAAGCTACCTAACGTTCAAGTGCTCAACGGTTTCACCGATCTTGATGTGCGGGTCATTGAAGCCGACGGTCAGCAACGTAGCTATACGATTCCCGCTGCGTCACTGGCTAACGTGTCGATGAGCGCTCCGGGGTATTCGATGGCGGCCGGCAAGGTACGAACCTTTGAGAGTGATCAAATGGATTCTCCGTTGGTCGTCACTGGCAGCGGAGGCTGGCTGTTGAGCCCTACCAGTAAGCTATCAAGCGGCCTCATGATCAGCTCCAATGATTACCAGGCGATAGCGTGGACTTTGGACTCAAGTTTGACGCCCTCTACTTCGGTCAGTTTTCGTAATACGGCGTCTAGATCAGGCGAGGAAAAGGTCGTGGGTACCCAGGCAAGCGTAAGCCTCAATACCAGCCTTGCGAAGAATGTAAGCGCAGGCGTGAACGCTACCACGCAGACCCGGGGTTTTCGCGATCTTCTTGACACAACCCAGGTTCCGGCAGACGGCTATATCAGCGGGCTTAGTCAAAACCAGTATGGTTTTTCCTTGGGCTGGAGTGATGACTTGTTTGGAAGTGTTACTGCAAGCTATTCCGCCTCGACCTCGTTTGGCGGTCACCAGACACGCAGTGTGAGCGCTGCGTGGAATAAAAACTTTAAGCACGCGAACGTCAGTATAAATGTTGAACGAAGCCTGGGTGAGACCGGCTACGACGACGACTACCTGAACCGAGGGCGAACCCGCAGTATTAATAATGCCAACGGCGATACGGCGGTCTACGTCACCGTAAGCGTCCCACTCGGCAAAAGCCGTGGCGTTCGCAGTTACGCGAACAAGCGAAACGGTAATACGCGTTTCGGCGTAACGCTGAACGATTACAGCAATGATGTGGCGACTTACAGCATCAACGCTGAGCGTGACACACTTAACAGGCAGCAGGATTTATCGGGTAACGTGAATATGATTCCGCGTTATACCCAAGTTAACCTAGGTTATGCGAAAAGCGGCTCAGAAAGCACCAGCTATACCGGACAAATTCGCGGCGGCGTCGCCGTTCACGAAAATGGCTTGACGTTTTCGCCTTATCAACTGGCAGACACGTTCGGCGTCGCTAAAGTCGGCGACGTTTCTGGCGTAAAGATTAATACACCTAGCGGTCCGGTTTGGACTGACCGATGGGGCAATGCGGTGATCCCACAAGTTAATGCATACCAGAACACACAGATTGAATTGGAAACAAAAAGCCTGCCGCGCAACGTCGATATTCAGAATGGTTTCAAAGCGGTAACTGCAGGGCGTGGTTCAGTCAGCAAGCTAGATTTTCCGGTCGTAGTCTCCCGTCGAGCATTGCTACAGGTTACTGATGACAACGGCCACCTGCTTGGAAAAGGTAACTCTGTCCTGGACAGCAAGGGCAACTTTGTCACGACGGTCGTCGAAGATGGCAAAGTATTCTTGACGAATGGACAACTGAGCGAACCATTGTCTATCAGTTTAGGTGATGGAAAAAGCTGTGCGATTCATTACCAGCTGCCAGTTGAGCCTGATTTAAAGGTTTATTTTGAAAACACTTCCGCTACCTGTACTGCGATTTGATAGGCCTCTTCTTAATATTTCAGGAACAGATATGAATAAGTTCTCGCATCAACGGAACACTACTTTATTTGCATCGTGGCTCCTGATTGGGCTGCTAAGCGCTGGTCAGGCGTTCGCTCAAGACTGTGAAGTCAGCGTGAGTAATTCCGCAGTTGACTTTGGTCGAGTAGTTCAGCATGGAGCGAACGATGCCGTAGTTGCCGGAAATATGCATAAACTTGGGAATCGCTCGATTAGTCTCAACGCTATATGCCCAGCGGGCTCCAAACTTGAACTCAGCGTGCTCGGAGAACACCAGGCCGAGCAGTTCAAATTCGCCCAGCGGGGGAACATCAGCGTGAGTTTGAGCAATGCTCAACTCGACGGCCGTCGAGTCGATCTTGCCCAGATTAAGACATCCGGTGCTGTCCCAGGCGTATCTTCTCCTTCGCTGGTAGCGACGCCCGGAGATTTGATCATACCAACGAGTGGTGGGGTCACGGCTGAAGGATCTGTGTTGTCGGTCCAGATCGAGGTTCGGCCCATGATACCCGTTGCTGAATTTAAAACACGAGATACGAAAACCCTGGAGGCGAACTTGTCTTTTGAGGTCAGGGCTTACTGAATAGATTTTTTAATGCCCAGTTGACGTCAAAGAATATTCCCTCATCACAGCATCGAAATCGCGACTTCAATGCGGGGTGACTATCGCCACCATCCAATGCCGTGAATTAATACGTTTAATCCGCGGCATACATTCTTTGCATGCCGGGTGCATCCTCTATCTGGTTGCATCCTATAGCTCAATCACGGCATCCAGATAGAGCTTTAAGTAAAAGCGTTTCTGAATGGTGAGCATCGCGGGTGACTGCAACTTTAAGTGCAAAGGAATAAAAGTCAGATCAGCCATGCCAGGCGAGCGAGCCGGATTTGGCTCTAACCGTACTGTGCAGGTTACCGACAGCAGCATGTCCTCAATTGATGCCGAATACGGCTATAGCTACGATATCAATGCGCCTTGCGGCTGTCGGTAGGTAAGCGTTATCTGGGGTTACCTACCATATTGAAAACATTCTCCGTTCAGCTTCGGATGGTTTTTTAAGTCACTTTCCATATCGTAACCGTCGGAAATTTCCTACAAATACTACTGATGATTCGTCGTTATTCCCGCGAGGCGTTGGAGCATTATGAATCATCGCTATTTAACGAGAATCGCACCTATGCTCACCTCTCCGCTTCGACTAATCGTCCTTGAAGACCATGCGTTCCAACGCGCCATTGCCGTTAACATGCTGCGCCAGTCGGGATATGTAGAAGTCTTTAGTGCTGCCGACGGCAACGAAGCTTTGGCTGTGTTGGAAAAGGTTGGGCCCGTAGACATCGCCTTGTGCGACTTGCGCATGGAAGGTATGGACGGGCTCGAATTCATTCAGCAAGCTGGCGCTTGCGGGCTGGTTAAGTCGATCATCGTTTGCAGCTCTGTATCACCGGACCTACGCCGCGCAGTAGGCCAGGTCGCCGCTCTTTCAGGCCTTGAATTGCTTGGCGACGTTGGCAAACCGTTGAAGTACGAGCCATTAGAACTGCTTTTAAAAAAATACGTAGCTAAACCCGCTGTTAAGGTGCAACCACAGAGAGTCATCGATCTACCGAGTGAATATGAAGTTCGCCGCGCGATTGCGGCAAAGGAATTTACCCCGTACTTTCAACCCAAATTCAACCTGCGGACCGGAAATGTAAAAGCGGTTGAAGTACTCGCCCGCTGGCAGAACCCCACCCTAGGGCTATTGCCGCCATCGCTTTTCTTGCAGACAGTGGAACGTTGCGGTCTGATGGACGAACTGCTGTTTGGGCTGATGGAAAAAAGTTTGCACGTGCAGCAGCAGCTTAAAAAACGCAGTCATGGCCTCAATTTCGCTTTCAACATGCACTCTTCGCAGCTATCCAGCATGCACCTGCTCCCTAGGATCAGAGGGCTGCTCGCCGAGCATAATATGCCAGGATCAGATCTGACCTTTGAACTCACAGAAAGCGGGTTGTTGGAAATCTCCGCCGCCAGTCTGGATACTTTAGTTCGCCTGCGGATGATGGGCTGCAACCTGTCAATTGACGATTTTGGTGCTGGCTTTTCATCGCTCCAGCGCATGTGTCAGCTACCATTCAACGAGCTTAAAATCGATGCAGAATTCGTCCGCATGCTTGGCCATGAGCCTCGTTGCGAGGGAGTGATTATAAGTACTCTTGCGCTGGGCAAAGAGCTGGGGCTATCTGTTGTGGTTGAAGGTATTGAGACCGAGCATCAACGCCGGCAACTGCTTGAATGGGGCTGTGTTGAAGGACAGGGTTACCTGAAGGCTCGGCCTATGAACGGCTCAAGCCTGGCTAAATGGATGGACTCTCTCCGTCTGATCCAAAGTGATAGCTTTGGTGAAAGCAGGTGAAATATCTCAGCAAAAATACCTTTAGGATAATGGTTGCACATGATGAGTATGCACAACGCGTAGCCATTGAGAAGTATTTGAATAGCCTCGGGTATTATCACATTGCACCCGTAGGCTCATTCAAGGACGCCGTGATACTCAGCCAGCCTCCTTGCAAAGCATTTGATCTGCTGATTATTAGCCCGGGACTCTGCGCTTTCGCCGAGCAAGGCTTATCGTTCGAAGATAAGGGTATGCCGAGAGTTTCCAATATATTCATCTGTGAGGATCAATCGGTCTTGACACAAAAAAAGGGTACTCGTGAGTCAACGAGGTCTGAACACGTAGATGATTAGGTAGAGCAACTGGGTTTTATCACACACGCATTCTTTAACTGGGGGGACAGATGGGGGGACAAAATCAGTGAAACCGAAAAAACCGAATGAATATTAGGTAAATATCTAAAATAACGCCGGCCACAAGCCGGCTTTTTAATGCCCGTTAAAACCCAAAGTCAATTGTCCAACAAGCTGTTGGACAATTGAGTGACCAAAAGCGGGCGGTTTACAACCCCTCGTCTTCATATCGTTTATTCCAGATGATGACGATAAGACGCTCAACCCAGTATCAAATGCGGCAAAAACCGGCTCGAATCCTTGGTAATCAAACTATTGTCTTCCCGCACTCCAATCCCCGCCGCCTGATCCCCAATCACCCAAGACCCGATCAACGTATAGCTGTCCCCAAACCGTGGCAGCGGTGCAAATTCCTGAAGAATAAACGGCGCATCCGTATACGGCCCGTCCTCTTTCACAATCAGCCCATCAGCGGTTTGCAGTTCGATGTTGGCACCTTCCCGTGAGAAGAACGGCTTGCGCACCCAACCCTTCGGCACGGCTTTACCCGGTTCAGTGTCCAGGTGCGACGCAAGCAAATTCGGGTGCCCTTTGTTGAATTCCCATAGCAGCGGCAGGATGCCTTTGTTGGAGAGGATGGCTTTCCACGCTGGCTCGAAAAACTGTGTGTCGCACTGGGCAATGGCAGTGCCGAAGGGTTCGTGGAAGATGAACTCCCAGGCGTGCAGTTTGAACAGGTGGGGAATCCAGCGATCTTCGAGGTCAACGAAGCGGCCTTCGGCGGTCAGGCCGATGTCTTCGATGTCGATATGGCGGGATTCGATGCCGACTTTTTCTGCGACGAGGCGCAGGTAGTCGGTGGTGCCTTTGTCTTCGACCGAGTCTTTCATGGAGGCGAAGTAGAAGGGCTGGTTGACTTGCAGTTGGGCGAAGGCCTGGTGCAGTTTGGTGTCGATGCTGTTGAATTGGTCGGCGTGTTTGGGCAGCAGGCCGCGTTCAATGCATTGTTCCAGCCAGCCCCATTGGAATGCCGCGGCTTCGTAGAGGCTGGTGGGGGTGTCGTAGTTGAGTTCGAGCAACTTGGCGGGGCCGGTGCCGTTGTAGGAGAAGTCCATGCGCCCGTACAGGTGCGGGTGGCCTTCCAGCCATGAGGTGCGGATCATGTCGTAGAAGGACGCGGGGATGCTCAGGCGGTCGAGCAGTTCTTCGCTATGGACCACGCGCGCGACGAGGTCCATGCACATGTCATGGATCTCGGTGGTCGGGTCTTCGAGGTCGTGCTCGATTTGCTTGAGCGTGAACTGGTAGTACGCGCTTTCGTCCCAGTAGGGTTCGTTGTCGATGGTGTGGAACAGAAAGCCGAGGCTGTCGGCGGTCTGTTTCCAGTCATGACGTTCTGCGCAGTGGATCTTCTTCATGGCCCGCCTTCCTTAACTGCTCGACCCGCCGCCACCCCAGCCGCTGCGTGCGCTGGCCTTGCTGCCGAAGCCGCCACGGGAGGTGGCCGAAGCGACGGAGCTCGACTTGGCGGAGGTGCGCAGCGTGTTGGTGTAGTTGCTGCTGCCGTAGCGGGCCTGGTTCGAGCGGCCAAAGGTGGCGCCATTGGAGACGCGCTGGTTGAGCGTCGAGGAGCCGTAATTGCCGCGATCGTCGCGGTAGCGATACACCGGCTCGGAGCGGTAGCTGTTGCGATTGTTGCTCAGCATGTTGCCGATCAGCAGGCCGGTCAGCAGGCTGGTGGTGGAGAAGCCTGAGCCGCCACTGTTCGCTTGGGAGTTGGCTTGAGCATTGGCCGCATCGACCTGGGACTGTGTCACCTGGCCTTCGGCGGTCAGTTCGAAACCGCCCAGGCGGGGGATGAACTTGCCGGTGGAGTCCTGCTGGCACCAGTCGGCGACGAAATCGGCATCGCAATCGGCCTGGCTGTCGTACACCGGCGCAATGCGGCGATGCTCGGCCATGGCGGTCATGTAGGCATCCGAGCAGACGTCTACCGGAAGTTTTTCATCGGCGCACTGCTGGACCGACTGGAAGTTGTACTTCTTCTGCAGGTCGTAGGTTTTTTCCGTCGGGCCACAGCCGGATATCGCCATGGCGACCGACGCTGCCAGCGACAGCTGGACGTACTTGCTTCGTTTCATCGGGAGCTCCGGGCGCGATCAGTTCTGGGTAGGCGTCATGCACGCGGCATTCAACATGCCAACGCTGATGGCCACGGCGGCGACGTAGATGCCGGCCGCGAGTTCGCCATTCTTGATGCGCTCGGACGTGCCTTTGAGCACCAGGCTGGTCAGCAGGAACGCCAACAGTTGGACGACGGCGGCGATCACTGCCCAGACCACGAAGTCGAGGAGGTTGATGGAGTAGGCAATCACGTTGCTGGCCGGAATGGCGAAGCCGACGATAGCACCGCCCAGGGCGACCGCCGCAGAGACGTTGCCCGCACGGATCAGCTCGAACTCCTTGTGCGGGGTGATACGGGTGTAGATGAACTGGAACACCGCGAACAACACCGCAGCCCCGAGGATGTAGATGACAAACCCGAACACAGCCGCTTTGTTCAGGGAGATGGAGAGAGCTTCTAGCATATGTTTCGTCCTTTTTTAGAGCGCGTTCAAGTCGGTTGTGTACAGCGAAATGCCCAGCGACGTGCTCAGGCTGATGGTGCCTTCCGCGTCTTCTTCGACGGAAAACAACAGGAACTCCCGTCGATCGGTCAGGCCTGTGTCACGGGCATATAGCATTGAGCGGTGCTCGACGCTGTAGGAATCCTCGGGGTTTATCACGTGCTCGCTCATTGCCACCAATTCAGTCTGGCCCTCCTCGCTGCCCCATACGCGCGTGTATTCGACGCCATTGTGGGTGTAGGTCGGCAACCCGATCAGGCTCTGAGGCCCCGCCAGCCGGCGCAGTTCAGCTTCGCTGCTGAGGGTGACGTAACTGAGGTAGTTGAACAGGATGACGGACTCGACCTGCCCGGCGATGTCGCCGGTGGTGTGCACCTGCAACCAGTAATCTTCGTCGTTCATGTAGTAGCGCGACAGCCAGGTCGACTGCCCGAGGTCGACGGTGCCGTTACTCCAGATTTCCTGGGAACCGGGGATCACCACCGAGGTATGCCCGTCGAGCAACAACTTCAGGGTGGTGTCGAACATCACGCCTTTGCCTGGAGCCAGGCCCAGCGGACCGGTGGTCGGCAGGGCTTCAGCGGCGGGCCGGTTCGACTGAGAGTTCGCGTTCGGGGCCTCAAGCCCCATCAACTGTTTAAACCATCCCATTGGAGATTTCCTTGAGGCGGGTAGAGGCGATGTAGAAGAGTTCGCCACCTTCAACACGCGTGGCGCTGGGCGGGTTGATCGACGGTTGCTGGGCGCCTTTGGCGCGATAGCCGATGAGGGTGGCGTTGTGGTGTTCTTTCAACCGGGTGTACAGGTCGCCGAAGGTGGCTTCAAAGGCCTCGGGCAATTTCATCAGGTATTGGGTGGCGCCCTGCCCCACGCACAGTAGCTCATTAATGACCACCGACGAGCCCGGGTCTTGAGAGGCGCGCACCAGCATTTCGATGGCCATGCTGGAAGTGCATTCCAAACGCGGCGCGTAGGAGCTGGCCAGTGCGGCAATTTCACTTTCATTGAAGTGCGCGACCACATGCCCGACAGGATTCAACTGATTCACTGCCAGCACGGTGGCCAGTGTCAGGTCGTCCGACGGGGTGCGCACCAGCACACGCTCGGCGCCGGGTACACCGGCACGCAGCAATAACGCCGTGGAGGACAGGCTGTCACCGCGAATGAACGCCGCTTTGCCCGGCATCGGGTTTTCGTCGAGGGTGCAGTCGCAGATGACGATCAGGTTGTCGTTCGAGGTTTCGTCTTGCAGCAACAACTCAATGACCCGCTCACTGGACGCGCCTTCCCAGCCAATAAGCACCGTATGGCCGACCTTGCCGGTGAAATCGCCTTTGCCCTTCATGCCTTTTCTCCATGCATCGATGACACTGCTGGTGGTTTTGCCGATGGCGGCGGTCAGCAGCGCAATGCCGCCGAGCATGACCCAGGCCGCCACAAACACCCGGCCTGCCGAGGTCTGCGGCGCAAGATCGCCATAGCCGACGGTCAGTGTGGTGGTGAGATAGAAGTAAACAAACGTGGCGGCCGCAGTGAGGTGTTGCTCGCCCAGAAGCACCAGGCCCAGGTAAGCCGTGCTCAGGTGTACACCCAAGGCAATGACCAGGCCTGCCCAGCCGAAGCGGTGAAAGAGGGAGGACGCGTAGAGGCGCAACAGAAGAAAAATCGACATTTCGTCCCTGACTCCCTGGGTACTTGATTCCTGATGACGTCTTCGCCTCGACATCTGGATGCTCAAGTGCGCTCAGCCGGCATTAAACCTGCTGCGTGGTTTGGAGAGAAGTACCTTGGCTGCAATAAATCCGGCGAATGCACCAAACAGATGCCCTTCGAAGGAAATGCCCTGGCGAGGAAGGAAGCCAAGGACCAATCCGCCATAGAGTACCGCCACGACACCGGCCGTTATCAGGTTGCTCCAGCTCCGGTGGAACCAGGCGCGCGATAACAGGTAGGCCCACAACCCGAAGACCCAACCGCTGGCCCCCACGTGCACGCCCGCAAAGCCGAACAGCCAGACCAAAGAGCCGCCCAGCAGGATGATGATCGCGCTGACGGTCACGAATCGATTGAGCCCCTCGACAATCACCAGGGTGCCCAGGATCAAGAAGGCAATCAGGTTGGCGCTGAGGTGTGCAAAAGAGCCGTGCAGAAACGGTGAGGCGAGGATGCCGAACAGCCCCTGCAGCGTCCGTGGGACCAGGCCGAAGACCAAGAGGCTGTAACCGGTCGCCACATTGAGCACTTGCAGCGCGACCATGAACAGCGCCAGGCCTGCGATTGTCTTGAAACCCTTCAGGGCGTCCATCCTCACCTCGAGGTCACAATAAATACCATCCGGGCGACCGGTAACCTGTGGCGAGGAGCTTGCGCCCTCGCCACAGGTGCAGTGTTACTCGGCCGACTTTTGCTTCAGGCGCTCCAGAATCGCATTGGCGCTGCCTTCGTTCGGCGTGATGCCGGCTTCGCGCAGCTTGCGTTCCAGGTCGGTACCGGTCGACGCCTCGGCCAGTTCATCCTGGGCTTGCAGTTCCGCAGCACGTTGCTGCTGCTTGGCCTGCAGGCGATTCAGCGTACCGACGGCAGTTTCCAGCTTGCCGTTGGCACCACCGCTGGCGATGGAGGCGCTGACCTGGGCCTTCTGTACGCTTTCGCGCGCCTTGGCCATGTCCACTTGCTGGCGCAGGCTTTTGATCCGGCTTTCGGCCTTGGTGATGTCCTTGCGCATGCTGTCGGCGTAGGCGCCGAACTCAGTGGCCTGCTTGTGCTCGGCGTCGCGCTCGCTGGTCAGGGTCGAAATGGCTTCGGCCACTTCCAGGGCCAGGTCTTCGCGATTGGCCTGCAGGGCAGCCATTGCCTTGGACTCCAGGTCCTTGATCTTGGCGTCGTACTCGCTGACGCGATCAGTGGCCAGTTTGTGCTTGGCCATGATGCTGACCAGCTCACGCTTGGCGTTGGCCAGCGCGGTGTCCGCATCACGAATTTCCTGATCGAGAATGCGCAGGGCTTGTTGGTCGACGATTGATTCGCCGACTTCGCTGGCACCGCCGCGCAGCGCGGTGAACAGTTTGCTCCAGATGGATTGAGTCATTGGATACTCCCGAATGCTTAATTGAAGAAACGTTCAAAGGCTTCGCTGGCGCGTTGCACGTTGTCGACCAGGGTTTTCACCTCGGTCACGATGTTGGTCAGGCTGGAGTCGGAGCTCAACGCGCCGAACATGTTGTAGACCACCTGCCCGTTAGGCATGGACTCGATACCGATGGAAGACAGCGGGAACATTTCCCGGCTGCGCAGTACCGCGTCATTGAATTTCGCGACATCGTTGATGGACTCGACATCGACCAGCACGGTGTCGACGATGATCTGCTCGCCCACCACGGCGATGTAAATCGGCAAGCCACCGAAGTCGTTCATCTCCAGCTTGATGCTCGACTCGGAGCCTTGAACCAGAGAAAGCGTAATGTCGTTGGAGACCACCTCGTCCAGGGCCTGAAGCGCCGTGAAGAGGCGATCGATATTCCAGTTGTTACCTGCGCTCATGAAATTCTCCGACATGAATGAGCCAGCCAGGATCGGCTGGCGAAGCTGTTTCTCCATCTGCTTGAGCAGGCTTCGGTTTTCGGGAAGCACCCAAGTCTCGTGTTTCACATAGCCGGCGGCCGCCAGGCCCGCGCGCATCTGCTTCATGTAAAAGCTCGATGGCTTTTTCGCGGACGGCTTCGAGCGCTCTCCCGGAAGGCTGGCTGAATCGGTATCGGGCCCTGCTGGCGGGCTCGATGGAGAGCTGCTTTTCATGGTACTGACCTCGCTGTGAAAAACTCACGCGTGAGAAAATCTACAGGCTATTTTCGCCACACTCAATAGCTCACGCGTGAGATTTTTTTCCTTACATTTTCCTGTCACGAAACAGAGTTGTCCTCTTGCCCGCGCAACAATTGTCTCGTCTGAGTTGACGGTATTACCTATCCCAGCCGATTTATCCCTCGCAGGCCACCCATTAATCTGTGCCCATGTTGAACGCAACGCCCAACCAACCTAAACAAAAAAGGATCCAACCATGAGCACTGCAACCTACAACCGCTTGAACAAAGACGACGCCGTAGTCCTGCTGGTCGACCACCAGACCGGCCTCATCTCCCTGGTACAGGACTTCTCGCCCAACGAGTTCAAGAACAACGTCCTGGCCCTCGCCGACCTGGCCAAGTTCTTCAACATGCCGACCATCCTCACCACCAGCTTCGAGCAAGGCCCCAACGGCCCGCTGGTGCCAGAGCTGAAGGAGATGTTCCCGGACGCGCCCTACATCGCTCGCCCTGGTCAGATCAATGCCTGGGACAACGAAGACTTCGTCAAGGCGATCAAAGCCACCGGCCGTAAGCAGATCATCATTGCCGGTGTGGTCACGGACGTTTGCGTAGCCTTCCCGACCTTGTCGGCGCTGGCGGAAGGGTTTGATGTGTTCGTGGTCACCGATGCGTCGGGCACGTTCAACACCACGGTGCAGCAGGCGGCGTGGAGCCGGATGACGCAAGCCGGGGCGCAGATGATGAACTGGTTCTCGGTGGCGTGTGAGCTGCATCGCGACTGGCGCAACGACATCGAAGGCCTGGGGAATCTGTTGTCCCAGCGCATTCCTAACTATCGTAATTTGATGAATGGTTACTCGGCGTTGACGGCGCGTAAGGACTAACTCAACTGCTGCACACACTAAGCCTGCCTTAAAACGCAGGCTTTTTTGGTTAACTAGCAAAGCGCCATTAGCACACTCGCCCTAATTGTGACGGCACCGCCTCACCAATAAAGTCCTTCGCTTATTTCGAGCCTCAAGGAAGGACGCTATTGAATACCTTAACCACAGTCGGGCGCTGCCTGGCACTGCTGCCCGTCTTGCTGATCAGCACAACGTCGGTATTGGCCGATGAAGAAACACCGATCGGCGACTGGTCGATCATCTACGGCAGCGGCCGGGCCCATCAAAATGTCATGTATGTGGCCGACCGCACTTCGGTGGTTCCATCGAACCACAACAAGGGCGCGAAACTGGTGGCCGTCACGGTGGTTTATGAAGAACCGGGCAAGCCGATGATCGATGTGTACAACATCGAAGTGCAGTGTTCCACGCGCAAGGTGCGCTTTCTCAATGGCCAGTCGGTTGCACCGTTTTCCTACACCCTTACGCACTTGAAAGTCTCCAACACGTGGCAGACGCCAAAGGAGTTCTGGCTCGACCGCACGCTCGCGTATGTCTGCGAACCGGGCAAGAGCAAGGACACCATCGCCATGGGCAAGATGACCCACCTGCAGATGATCCAGACCACCAAGGCCATGTTCGACCAGTTGGGGCCGACTCAGGAGAAGAGCCAGATGATCGATGACCTCGACGACATGCTGGGCAACAAGCGCTGAGCAACACTCACCTATAAGAAGGATTCACGATGCCTACATGGACAAGGCTGTTGCTGGCTGGGCTTTTGTTGCCCTCCGTGCTGTTTATCAACGGGTGTCACCTGATTGCACAGTCGCGCTGGGAAGGCCGTGACGTGCAAGAGGCGCTGGATTTATTCGGCAAGCCCGACTCGATGAAGAAGCAGAATGCGCCCAATGGCGACACGCAGGTAGTGATGACCTGGCACAAATCCTCTTCATGGACAACCACTGAAGCCGCCGGGACTTCAATGAATCACACCGGGAACGGGATGGTGTACACCGAGTATTACCAGCAAGTCGGGCACAGTTCGGATTGCAAGCTGGAAGCCACGGTGGATAAGGCGAAGAAGATCGTGCTGTTCAGAATTGAGGATGGCCGGATCCTGCATGGCAAGTGCCTGAATGTGCCATTTGTGCCGGGGTATATTCCGCCGGGGTTTTGAGGCTATCAGTCGGTTTAACCCGCCAGCTCCCGCTCGATCTGCTCGATGCTTGGCAGGCTGGTTCGCAGCTCTGCGGGCAACGACTCAACCAGTTGATATTCCGCTACACCAATCGGTCGATTGTTATCGCGCAACGCATATTCGGCGACGACTTCGTTCTTGCTCTTGCACAACAGCAGGCCGATGGTGGACCCATCTTGTGGATGTTTAAGCTGGGCATCGACGGCAGCCAGATAAAAGCTCAGCTTCCCCAGATGCTCGGGCTTGAACTTGCCGGCTTTCAGTTCGATGACCACGTAGCAGCGTAGCTTCACGTGATAGAACAGCAGATCGACAAAGAACTCATCGCCTCCGACATCCAGCAGTACTTGCTGGCCGACAAAGGCGAAACCGGCGCCCAGTTCCAATAGAAAGTCGGTGACGTGTTTGATCAAGGCGTTTTCTATGTCGCGCTCCTGCGCGTCCAGGGCCAGGCTGAGGAAGTCAAAACGGTAAGGGTCTTTCAGCGACTCACGCGCCAGGTCGGATTGCGGTTTGGGCAGGCGGGTCTCGAAGTTGCTGACCGCCTTGCCACTGCGATCCAACAAGCGGTTTTCGATGTGCATCACCAGCGAGTTACGCGACCAGTTGTTCTCTATCGCCTGGGCTATGTACCAGCGGCGGGTTTCGGGGCCGGGGAGTTTGTCCAGTAATGCCAAATGGTGATACCAGGGCAATTGTGCAAGCACCTCTTGCACAAATTCAGCATCTGGCCACGCCTCGGCAAAAGCACGCATGTACTTGAGATTACGCGGCGAAAAACCCTTCATTCGGGGAAAGGCCGCACGCAAATCCTGGGCAAGTCGATCTATGACTTTGCTGCCCCAGCCCTGCTCCGCCTGGCGGGTCAAAATGTCGTGGCCGATCTGCCAATAGAGCAACACCAATTCCCGATTCACTGCCAGTGTTGAGCGTTGTTGCGCCGCATGAATACGGCCTTTCAGGTCCGTCAGCCAGTCACTGTAGCCCGCTGGTGGTGTGGTCAAGCCGATAGAGGGTTCGCTCATGCCATGTCACTCTGGAGTTTTGAGGCAGGCTAGTCAGGCGCATTGACGGTCACAAGGGGCGAAGGTCGTTACAAGAAGGCCCCTTCAATACCTACAGAAACGTCCTGCTGGCCATTGCAGACTACTGACTTGACTCTCCCCTATGCAGCAGCCTTTACCCTGGAACGCCCTGTTCAGGACCTCCCCATGACCCCGCGTACCCTGGTGATCCTCGGCCATCCTTCCGCCTCTAGCTTTTGTTCAGCCCTGGCTGATACCTACATCCAGGCGGCAAAAAACGCCGGCCATGAAGTACGTGTCGTACGCTTGGGCGACCTGGCTTTCGACCCCGTCCTTCATCACGGTTACACCCAGATTCAGCCGCTGGAGCCCGACCTGCTCAGCGCGCAATCCGACATCCTGTGGGCCACTCACCTGACATTTGTTTTCCCGATCTGGTGGGGTGGCATCCCGGCGTTGATGAAGGGCTTTATCGACCGAATTTTCCTACCCGGTTTTGCCTTTAAATACCGAGCGGGCAAGGCTTTTCCTGACAAACTGCTCCACGGCCGAACGGCACATTTACTGGTGACCCTGGACACGCCGCCATGGTATTACCGTTGGTTCTATCGCATGCCGGGCATCCACCAGATGCGCAAGACCACGCTGGGGCTTTGTGGTGTCAAGACTGCAAAGACGCTGCTGTTTGGGCCGGTGTTGGGCTCCACTGCGGCGCAGCGGGATACATGGCTGAAACAGGCCGGCGCTTTAACGGAAAAAAGGAGTTTTCATGTACATCGGCAAAGCCGCGCAGTTGTCGGGCACGACCATCAAGGCGATTCGTCACTATGAGGCAATTGGGCTGCTGCCTGCGGCACAGCGTCAGGGCCAATACCGGGTCTATTCGGCGCAGAACGTTGAGCTGCTGATGTTTATCAAGTGCGCGCAGCAATTGGGGTTCAAGCTCAAGGAGTTGCAGGAAATTCTTGCAGGCCACATAGGCGATGCATTGCCTTGGGAGCGGGCGAACCAGGCAATCGCAGACAAGAAGCAGGAACTGGCCCTGAAAATTGCCGCGCTACAGGAAATGCACGTGGGATTGCAGACATTTGAAGCACAGTTGAAAACATCACAAGAACAGTGCTCGTCAATGACGCAAAGATCCTGACCGGCGGTGAGCCGAATAAAATGGGTATTCGGCTCATTTGATGAGCCGAATAGGGCGCTTATTCGGTTCACCGCCTGAACACCCACCCCCGCTTATTTGCCCAGAATCCCCATGTCTGCTAGTGTCCCGCCGGTTTACCGTCTACCGGAATAGCCGCCATGGCCCGCAAAAAAGTTGCACTCGATTTCGAACAATCCCTCGCCGACCTGCAAACCCTGGTCGAGCGGCTGGAGAACGGCGAGTTGTCGCTGGAAGACTCGTTGACGGCGTTTGAGCAAGGCATCGGCCTGACCCGCGACTGCCAGAGCGCCTTGGCGCAGGCGGAGCAGAAGGTGCAGGTGCTGCTGGAGCGTGACGGGGAGTTGGCCGAAGAGCCTTTCGATGCGGAACAGCCCGAATGATCGACGCGTATCAGGCCAGTAGCCAAGCCCGGGTCAATGCGGCGTTGGAACCGTTGTTTGTTGCGCCAAGCCCCGAACTCAAGCGTCTTTACGAAGCCATGCGCTATAGCGTGATGAATGGCGGCAAGCGCGTGCGCCCGCTGCTGGCGTATGCGGCGTGTGAAGCCTTGGGCGCCACCGCCGAGCAGGCCAATGGCGCGGCCTGTGCGGTGGAGTTGATCCACGCCTATTCCCTGGTGCATGACGATTTGCCGGCGATGGACGACGACGATTTGCGTCGCGGCCAGCCAACCACCCATAAAGCCTTTGATGAAGCCTGTGCGATCCTCGCCGGTGACGGCCTGCAAAGCCTGGCGTTCAGCGCACTGCTGGACCCGGCGCTGAGCAACGTCAACGCCGAGATCCGCTTGCGCATGGTCACCGCCCTGGCCGTGGCGGCAGGCCCGGCCGGCATGGTCGGCGGCCAGGCCATCGACCTCGGTTCGGTGGGCCAGAAGCTTGATCAACACGCGCTGGAATACATGCACCGCCACAAGACCGGCGCCTTGATCGAAGCCGCCGTGCACCTGGGTGCCCTGGCCAGCGGGCGCGCCGAGGCAGCGCAATTGGCGGCGCTGAAGACCTATGCGCTGGCCATCGGCCTGGCGTTCCAGGTGCAGGACGACATTCTCGACGTGGAAAGTGACACCGCGACCCTGGGCAAGCGCCAAGGCGCCGATATCGCGCGGGACAAGCCGACTTACCCTGCATTGTTGGGGCTGGAAGCCGCCAAGGCCTATGCCCTGGAACTGCGCGACCAGGCCTTGGACGCCCTGCGACCTTTCGACGCGGCGGCCGAGCCACTGCGTGACCTGGCGCGGTATATCGTCGAACGCCGGCACTGATAAGCGCGGCCTTTGCAGCCGCATATCAGCCAAGTTCGGCGCTCTGCGTGGGCAGTTTGCGATGCTTGAGGTAAACTGCCGCCTCTTCTATACCTATAACGATTCGCCTGATGCCCACGACGTTTCAAGAGATTCCCCGCAAGCGCCCGTCCACGCCCCTGCTTGACCGTGCTGTCACGCCGGCCGGCCTGCGTCGACTGGGTGAAGCCGAGCTGGAAACCCTGGCCGATGAGTTGCGCCTGGAATTGCTCTACACGGTCGGCCAGACCGGTGGGCATTTTGGTGCCGGCCTGGGCGTCATCGAGCTGACTATCGCCCTGCATTACGTGTTCGACACCCCGGACGACCGGCTGGTGTGGGACGTGGGCCATCAAGCGTATCCGCACAAGATCCTCACGGGTCGCCGTGAGCGCATGGGCAGCCTGCGCCAGAAGGACGGCATTGCCGCCTTCCCGCGCCGCGCCGAGAGCGAGTACGACACCTTTGGCGTCGGCCACTCCAGCACCTCCATCAGTGCAGCGCTGGGGATGGCGATTGCCGCCCGCCTGCAAGGCAGTGATCGCAAGGCGATCGCGGTGATTGGTGACGGCGCGTTGACCGCCGGCATGGCCTTCGAAGCGCTCAACCATGCGCCGGAAGTGGACGCCAACATGTTGGTGATCCTCAACGACAACGACATGTCGATCTCGCGTAACGTCGGTGGCCTGTCCAACTACCTGGCAAAAATCCTCTCCAGCCGCACCTACGCCAGCATGCGCGAAGGCAGCAAGAAGGTGCTCTCGCGTCTGCCTGGCGCGTGGGAAATTGCCCGCCGTACCGAAGAATATGCCAAGGGCATGCTGGTGCCTGGCACCCTGTTCGAAGAGCTGGGCTGGAACTACATCGGCCCGATCGACGGCCATGACTTGCCCACTCTGATCGCCACGCTGCGCAACATGCGTGACCTCAAGGGCCCGCAGTTCCTGCACATCGTCACCAAGAAAGGCAAAGGCTTCGCCCCGGCCGAGGTCGACCCGATTGGCTATCACGCCATCACCAAGCTGGAACCCCTGGACGCTCCTGCCGCCGCGCCGAAAAAGGCCAGCGGGCCGAAGTACTCCGGTGTGTTCGGCGAATGGCTGTGCGACATGGCCGCCGCTGACCCGCGCCTGGTGGGCATTACCCCGGCGATGAAGGAAGGCTCCGACCTGGTGGCGTTCAGCGAGCGTTTCCCGCTGCGTTACTTCGATGTGGCGATTGCCGAGCAGCACGCGGTGACCTTCGCCGCCGGCATGGCCTGTGAAGGCGCCAAGCCGGTGGTGGCGATCTACTCCACCTTCCTGCAGCGCGGTTACGACCAGTTGGTGCATGACGTGGCGGTGCAGAACCTCGACGTGCTGTTCGCCATCGACCGCGCCGGCCTGGTGGGCGAAGACGGCCCGACTCACGCGGGCAGCTTCGACCTGTCGTACTTGCGCTGCATCCCCGGCATGCTGGTGATGACGCCGAGCGACGAGAACGAACTGCGCAAGATGCTCAGCACCGGCCACCTGTACAACGGCCCGGCAGCCGTGCGCTACCCGCGCGGCAACGGCCCGAATGCGGTAATCGAAAAGGACCTGGCGCCTATCGAGATCGGCAAGGGTATCGTGCGTCGTCAAGGCAGCAAGACCGCGTTCCTGGTGTTCGGCGTGCAATTGGCCGAAGCACTGAAAGTCGCCAAGAAGATCGACGCCACCGTGGTCGACATGCGTTTCGTCAAACCCCTGGATGAAGCCCTGGTGCGCGAGATCGCCGGCAGCCATGAACTGCTGGTGACCGTCGAAGAAAACGCCATCATGGGCGGCGCCGGTGCGGCGGTCAGCGAGTTCCTGGCGCGGGAGAATATCCTCAAGTCGGTGCTGCACCTGGGCTTGCCGGATGTGTACGTCGAACACGCCAAGCCGGCGCAGATGCTGGCAGAGTGCGGCTTGGATGAGGCCGGGATTGAGGCTTCGGTGCGCGAGCGCATGGCACTATTGGGCCTCTAACCCAATCTCCAAGCTGAAACCGGAACTAGAATGTGGGAGCGGGCTTGCTCGCGAAAGCGGTGTATCAGTCACTAGATGTGTGGCTGTTCGACCGCGTTCGCGAGCAAGCCCGCTCCCACATTGGTTTTGTGTGAATTTTAAAAAAGCCATGGACAGCCCATGAAACGCCTTCGCCTCGCCCTCCCCTTACTGCTTCTAACCTCGCCAGACCTGCTCGCCGACACCCGCGACGACGCGCTGAAACTCCCCAACGTCGTCATCAGCGCCAACCGCCAGGTTCAGGCCCGCAACGACAGCAGCGCCGCCAACACAGTGTTCACCCGCGACGATATCGACCGCCTGCAACCCACCAGCCTTACCGACCTGCTCAGCCGCGTGCCCGGCGTGCAGATCGCGCCCACCGGTGGCCGTGGCAGCTTGCCCGGGGTCTATATCCGTGGCACCAAATCCGCGCAAAGCCTGGTGTTGGTGGACGGTCAGCGCATTGCCAACACCACTTCCGGCGACAGCGGCCTGCAATACCTCAACGTCGACCAGATCGAGCGGGTGGAAGTGCTGCGCGGCTCACGTTCGGTGATCTACGGCAGCGATGCGATTGGCGGGGTGATCCAGGTGTTTACCCGGCGCAATGCCGGGCAGGGCCTGCAACCGCGCCTGAAGCTCGGGTTTGGCAGCCACCAGACCTGGGAGCGCAGCCTCGGCCTCTCCGGTGGCGATGAACAGACCCGTTTCAACCTCGGTGCAAGCCTGGATGAAACCGCCGGCATCAACTCGACGCACACCTCATTCCCCAGCGATGGCGACCATGATGCCTACCGCAACCGGTCCCTCAGCCTGAACCTCAGCCACGCCTTCAGCGATGCGCTGGAGGTGGGTTTCAATCTGCTGGATAACCGCGGTAAATCCGAGTACGACAACAGCTTCGGCCGCTACGACGTCGCCACCGGGCAAACCGTCGGGCAAAAGCCCTACACCGACTACACCGTGAGCAGCGCCAGCGGCTATGTCGATGCCACGCTCAATGAGCACTGGCAATCGCGCCTGGAACTGGGCCACAGCGAGAACCGTGACACCAAGCGCGACACCCTCAGCGACGATTTCAGCGTGTTCAACACTTACCGCGATTCGGTCAACTGGCAGAACGACCTGACGCTGAATGAGCAGAACAGCCTGATCCTCGGCGGTGACTGGTACGAAGACCGCTTCCACGGCTCCACCACCTTCACCGAAAACAGCCGCTGGAACCGCGCGGCCTTTGTACAGCATCGCTTCCATGGCGAGTGGTTTTCCACCGAGCTGGGCCTGCGGCGCGACCAGAACCAGCAGTTCGGCGGGCAGAACAGCTGGAGCGGCACCCTCACCTTGCCGATCAACCCGGACAATGACGTGCTGCTCAGCTACAGCGAAGGTTTCCGTGCGCCGACCTTCAATGACTTGTATTACCCCGATACGAAGTACAGCAACCCCAACCTGCAGCCTGAAACCTCAAAGAGCTACGAGCTGCAATGGCGCAGCCAACTAAGCGATAGCACCCGCCTGGAAGCCTCGCTGTACCGCACTGACTTGAGCGATGCGATCATCCTCGACCGCTCCGGCAAGCCGCAGAACGTAGCGTCGGCGCGCATCAACGGCTTTGAGGCTGCGCTAAAGCAGGAACTGTTTGGCTGGCAGGGCAACCTCGGGCTGTCACTCATCGAACCCCGCGACCGTGACAGCGGCCACACCCTGGCCCGGCGGGCGCGGCGAACGTTAAACCTGGACCTGGACCGGCAATTCGACAAACTGGGATTGGGCGCCAGCTGGCAGGCGATCAGCAGCAGCTATGACGATGAAGACAACACGCAGCGCCTGGGCGGCTATGCGTTGCTGGGGTTGCGCAGCAGTTGGGCGCTGAATCGGGAAGTGTCGTTGTCGCTGAAGGTCGATAACCTGCTGGACAAGACCTATGCGCGGGCACGTTACAGCTATAACGACCCGGGGTTCTTGAACAATCAGGATTATCGCGAAGAGGGTCGGGTGTGGATGCTTGGGGTCACGTGGACGCCTGAGATATGAATTGGCGGTGAATGCGTTCCCCTGTAGCTGGCTGGCTAGCGATAGCGGTATCAGCGGTCCGGCGCAATCACCTGACACAACCGCCCCACCGCCTCCAGCATCTGCCCGCTAGGCCGTTCCAGGCCTTTGTCGGGCACCAGCCGCACCCGTTCTGCCATCGCCGGCCAAACCTTCCAGGCCTCCTCCTGGGCTTGATCCCCCACCAGGATCATCTCGGGATCACGCTGCAATAACGACTCGATACTCACCTGCGGCGCGGGCAACTTGAGGTCATCGAACACATTGCGCGCGCCGCACACGCTCAGCGCATCGCTGATGATCTGCCCACCGCCCACGGTATACAGCGGCTGGTTCCACACTTGATAAAACACGCGTAACGGCTCGGTACGCCGGTAGCGCTGGCGCAATTCGGCCAGGCGTTGGCGCAAGTGCGCGGCCAACTGTCGGCCGGCTTCAGCGCGGCCCAATTGCTCGGCAATGGCCTGGACCTGGGTGGTGAGCTGTTCAAGGCTGTGGGGTTCGGCGACGTACACCGGAATATTCAGACGCTGCAGTTGCTCGCGCTGGGCTGGGCCGACACTGCCGGGCCACAGCAGGATCAGGTCGGGCCTGAGGCTGAGCAAGCGCTCCATGTCCAACTGGCCGTAATGCCCCACTGACGGGACGTGCGCCAGCGCCGTCGGGCGGTCTCCGCCGTCGAGCACGCCCACCAACATGTCGGCGGCACCCAATTCAGCGACGATTTCAGACAGGGAAGGCGCCAGGCTCACGACACGCTCGGCCGCCAGCGCCTGGGCGCTCAATGCCAGCAGCAGCACCGCCAGCCAGTGACACCTCATCCCAGTTGACGGGGAATGCGGTAGAGGTAGAACAGCACCAGCGTCGACAGCGCCAACAGGAACAGCGGCACCGCCTCCAGGCCAACGAACACCGCCAGCGCACCGATCCAGGCCGGGACGGCTGCCACCAGCAGCGCCGTGCGCCGCCGGGCCGCCAAGGTGATCCAGGCAGCCGGTTCTTCGGGGGTATCGAGGGCTTTGGAGGTGGCGATCAACGCGTGTTTATAGCCGTTGAAGTAGCGCAGGCTGAGGAACATCGAGGCCACGCCGGCAATGAAGAACGGCATGGCCAGCACCGGCAGCAGGGATTCGGCTTGGCCGAACACCAGGTTGATCACGAACAGGGGCAGCAACGCCAGGGCCAGGTACTGCCACCAATTGAAGGACAGTCGCCGTTTCACCTGGCCTCGGGTCACGCGCGGTCGACCTCGCCCTGGTGCTCGTTACCCATCATGTGGTCGAGCTTGCTGGCCTTGGTGGCCAGGTAGAGCTTGTTGTGCGGATTGTGCCCGGTGTGCAGCGGCACACGCTCGGCCACGGTGATGCCCATCTCGGTCAAGGCTTTGACCTTGCGCGGGTTGTTGGTCATCAAGCGCAGGGACTTGACGCCCAGGTGCTCCAGCATCGGCAGGCAGATCGCGTAGTCACGCTGGTCGGCAGCAAAACCCAGGCGCTCGTTGGCTTCGACCGTATCGGCGCCGCCATCTTGCAGCTCGTAGGCGCGGATCTTGTTCATCAGGCCAATGCCCCGGCCTTCCTGACGCAAATACAGCAGCACGCCCCGGCCTTCACGGGCGATGGCCCGCATAGCCGCTTCCAGTTGCGAGCCGCAGTCGCAGCGCTGGCTGAACAACGCATCGCCAGTCAGGCACTCGGAGTGCACACGGCCAAGCACCGGCGCGCCGTCCGCGATATCACCGAGGCTGAGCACAACGTGCTCGCGCCCGGTGGCTTCTTCGAGAAAGCCGTTCATGGTGAACGTGGCAAAAGGGGTAGGCAGCTTGGAAGCGGCGACGAAAACGACGGGCACCGTGTGCTCCTGAATTCAGTTTTTACAGAGGCGGCCATTGTAACAGCACGTTCCTACAGACGCTTAAGCTGAATTATCGCTGATAAAGATCAATAGGTTCGATTGGCCTTCGACCTGGTTCTATGCACGTCAGAACGGATAGGGTTGTTTCCAGCGCTCGAATATCGGCTTTAACTCGCCGCTTTTCACCAGGGCCGCCATGCGCTGGTCAAAGACAGCCATCAAGCCCCGGCCCCGCTCGTTATCGGCAAAACCGATGTACAACGGCAGTTCGGCAATCGGCGTGAGTGCAAACTTCGACGGCTCATCGGCCTGGCTGAGCACGTACTTGGCCTCGGTCAACGCATCGATGTAGAAGTCGGCCCGGGCGTGTTCCAGCATCGGCAGAATGCCGTCGCGGCGCTCGATCTGGTTGAAGCGGTGCACGTTGGGCAAGTACTCCTCGTACTTGTAGCCGCGCACCCAGGCCAGGCGGTAATTGCCCAGCGTGGCCACTGTCGGCGCCGGCGTACTGGCCAGCCCGAGCGCGTAGATATGGTCGGAATCGAAGTTCCAGTGGGGGTACAACACACCCTCGGCTTCATCACGATAGGAGCCCACCCAACCGTCCACCTCGCCGCGCTGGGCCAGGCCAACCGAGCGGGTATAGGGCACGGAGCGGATCTGCACCTTGATACCGGCGGGTTCGAAGACCTGGCGCATCACGTCCCAGGCCAGGCCGGTGCCGTCTTTGTTGGTGTAGTCGTTCCATTCCTCACTGGCCAGCATGATCTTGCCGGGCACGTCCTGCGCCTGGGCCACCGCCATAAAGGCACACAGCACTATCAGCAGCCAGCGGCGCACATCCATGGTGACGACCTCCTACAGGGCCTTGCATCCGTGATAACGCTATAGAGGGTAGCGCAGCTCGCCGATTCAGGGCGTCTCGCTAAAATGCTGGTAGCCACGGATGGCCGGCGTGATGTCCTGCCCAGTGGCGTCAAGCAGGGTCACGCCCTGCCCCGCCTCGACCCGGCCGATCACATGGATCGGCCAGCCGTCGTCCAGCAATGGCGCCAACTCGACAGGTGGCAGGGTGAAGGCCAGCACGTAGTCGTCGCCGCCGCTCAGGGCCGCCACGCGCGCTTCGTCATCGCCGACAAACGCCAGCAGCGCCTGGGACAATGGCACGCGCTGGCGTTCGATCAGCAGGCTGACCTTGGACGCCGTAGCGATATGCCCACAATCAGCCAGGAGCCCGTCGGAAATATCCATCGCAGACGTCGCCTTGCCGCGCAGTGCCAGCCCCAAGGCCAATTGCGGCTGCGGCGACCAGTAATGGGCCAGCAATGTATCGGCAACCGCCGCGTCGGCGCTGCGCAGGCCCAACACCAGCGGCAAGGCGCCGGCAGCATTGCCCAGTTCACCGCCAACGCACAGCAGGTCGCCGGGTCGCGCACCGCTGCGGGTCAAGGCTTGCCCTGCCGGTACACGGCCAAACACTGTCAAGGTCAGGCTCAAGGGCCCACGGGTGGTGTCGCCACCCACCAGGCCCACGCCGCAGCGTTGCGCCATGAGGTTCAACCCTTGGGCATAGCGTTGCAACCAATCGGCATCGACGGTCGGTGTGGTCAAGGCAAGGGTAAACGCGAGGGGGTGGGCGCCCATGGCGGCCAGGTCGCTGACGGCCACGGCCAAAGAACGTTGGCCCAGCAGGAACGGGTCGCAGGGGTCGGAAAAATGCACCCCGGCCACCAATGTGTCGGTGGAGATCGCCAGTTGCTCCCCGGCAGGGAGCGCCAGCAAGGCGCAGTCATCGCCGATCCCCAGGGCAATGCCTTCGCCGCCTTGCGCACAGGGCGCGGCGGCGAAGTAGTTGCGGATCAGCTCAAACTCGCCCATTCAGGTTTCAAGCGCGATTCAGCGCTTGTACGCCTTCACTTCGGCTTCACGCAGGCGCGGGGCCAGCTTGTCGAGCACGCCGTTGACGAACTTGTGGCCGTCGGTCGAACCGTAGACTTTCGCCAGTTCGATACCTTCGTTGATCACCACGCGGTACGGCACGTCGACGCGATACAGCAGCTCCCAGGCCGACAGGCGCATCACGCACAGCTCAACCGGGTCCAGCTCTTCGATGGTCAGGTCCAGGCAAGGCGCCAGGGCTGTATCGATCTCGGTCAGGTGGGCATGCACACCGTGCAGGATGTCGTGGAAGTACGGCAGGTCAGCGAAGGTGAAATCGTTGTCGACGCGAAACTGTGCTTCGATTTCGTTCAACGATGCGCCCGCCAGGTGGCGCTGGTACAGCGCCTGGGTCGCCAACTGACGAGCAGCGCGACGCTTCTCGTTCTTGGAAGGCTTGCCAGCATCGGCTGGACGTGGCTCGCGCGGGTTGAAGTTGTCGCTCTCGTCGGAAATCACTTGGCCTCCAACTGCGACAGCAGGCTGACCATTTCCAGGGCGGACAGGGCAGCTTCAGCACCTTTGTTGCCGGCCTTGGTGCCGGAACGCTCGATGGCTTGCTCGATGGAATCCACGGTCAGCACGCCGAAAGCGACGGGCACGCCGAATTCCATGGACACCTGGGCCAGGCCCTTGGTGCATTCGCCTGCAACGTATTCGAAGTGCGGGGTACCGCCACGAATGACCGCGCCCAGGGCGATGATTGCCGCGTATTCACCCTGCTGAGCAACTTTCTGCGCAACCAGTGGAATTTCGAAGGCGCCAGGGGCACGGATAATGGTGATGTCGCTTTCGCTCACACCGTGGCGAACCAGGGCGTCCACGGCACCGCTTACCAGGCTTTCAACCACGAAGCTGTTGAAGCGGCCAACCACCAGGGCGTAGCGGCCTTTGGGGGCGATGAAGGTACCTTCGATGGTCTTCAGGGTCATTCGACAAATCTCTTAAAGAGCCGGGACGCGTGTATGACGCGTCCCTTAGTGATATTTGAACCGCGAACAAGGGGCGAAAATCGCCAGCCTTTATTCGGAGGGCACGTATTCTACTACTTCCAGGTCGAAACCGGATATCGCATTAAATTTCATCGGCGCACTCATCAAGCGCATTTTGCGCACGCCCAGGTCACGCAGGATCTGCGAACCGGCACCGACGATGCTGTAGGTGGTCGGTTTTTTCACCGGCGCGTGGTCAGCCGTTTCGCGGATATGCGCCAGCAATACGTCGCCATCCAACGGATGACCGAGCAACAGCACCACACCGCTGCCGGCCTCGGAGACCGCAGCCATGGCGGCGCGCAGGCTCCAGCGGCCCGGTTGCTTGACCAGCAGCAGGTCACGCAGTGGGTCCATGTTGTGCACACGCACCAGGGTCGGTTCTTCGGCGCAAATGGTGCCCAGGGTCAGGGCCATGTGCACATCGCCTTCGACTGAATCACGGTAGGTCACCAAATTGAATTGGCCCAGTTCGCTGTCCAGTGGCTGCTCGGCAATCCGCTGAACGGTACGTTCGTGGATCATGCGGTAGTGAATCAGGTCGGCAATGGTGCCCACCTTGATGTTGTGTTCGGCGGCAAAGGCTTCGAGTTCGGCACGACGGGCCATGGTGCCGTCATCGTTCATCACTTCGCAGATCACGCCGCTTGGCTCGAACCCGGCCATGCGCGCCAGGTCGCAGGCGGCTTCGGTGTGGCCGGCGCGCGCCAGGGTGCCACCCGGCTGGGCCATCAGCGGGAAGATGTGGCCGGGGCTGACGATGTCTTCGGCCTTGGCGTCTTTTGCAGCGGCGGCTTGCACGGTGCGCGCGCGGTCAGCAGCGGAGATCCCGGTGGTGACACCCGTGGTGGCTTCGATGGACACGGTGAACTTGGTGCCAAAACCCGAGCCATTGCGCGGCGCCATCAACGGCAGCTTGAGCAATTCGCAGCGCTCACGGCTCATGGGCATGCAGATCAGCCCGCGGGCGTGCTTGGCCATGAAGTTGATGTGCTCGGCCTGGCAGGCCTCGGCGGCCATGATGATGTCGCCTTCGTTCTCGCGGTCTTCGTCATCCATCAGGATGACCATCTTGCCTTGGCGGATGTCTTCAACCAGTTCTTCGATGCTATTGAGCGCCACGCGGCACCCCCTTGGTCAGGATTTCAGGTAGCCGTTAGCGGCCAGAAAACTTTCGGTGATGTTACCGGATGCTGGCTCTGCGGCCTTTTCGCCCAGCAACAGGCGCTCCAGGTAACGGGCAAGCAAGTCCACTTCCAGGTTCACTCGGCGACCCGGCTGGTACGAGGCCATGATCGTTTCGCTGAGGGTGTGGGGAATGATGGTCAGTTCAAATTCGGCGCCGTTCACGGCGTTCACGGTCAGGCTGGTGCCGTCGACGGTGATCGAGCCTTTGTGGGCGATGTACTTGGCCAGTTCTTTAGGCGCGCGGATGCGAAATTCCACGGCACGCGCGTTTTCGCTGCGCGCGACCACTTCACCGACGCCGTCGACATGGCCGCTGACCAGGTGACCGCCAAGGCGGGTGGTCGGGGTCAGGGCTTTTTCCAGGTTCACCGGGCTGCCGGCCTTGAGGTCGTTCATCGCGGTGCAATCCAGGGTTTCCCGGCTGACATCGGCAGCAAAGCCATTGCCCGGCAACTCGATGACGGTAAGGCACACGCCGCTGACGGCGATGCTGTCGCCCAGCTTGACGTCGCCCAGATCGAGCTTGCCGGTTTCAACCAGCAGGCGCACGTCGCCGCCTTTGGGGGTCATGGCGCGGATGCTGCCGATGGATTCGATAATGCCGGTGAACATGGCCTTCTCCTGGAAAAACGGGACGGGCACTTGAGCGCCCGGTCAGAATTATACGCTCGCTGGTAGAAGCGGGATGGCAGTGACTCGCCAGTCGTCGCCCACAGCGCGCATTTCAGTGATCTTGAGTTGGGGGGCGTCGGCCAGTTTCTCAAGCGGCCAATCCAGCAAAGGCCGGGCGGCGGAACCGAGGAACTTGCCGGCGATGAATATCACGTACTCATCCACCAGGCCTTGCTGGGCAAATGCGCCCGCCAGGCTTGGGCCGGCTTCCACCAATACTTCGTTGACGCCACGGGCGGCCAGCGCCACCAGGGCAGCACGCAAGTCGACCTGGCCATCGACGCCCGGCACCACCAGGCACTCGGGGCCACGGGGGAATTGGTTTTCCGGCGTAACACAGGTAATGACCAACGCCGGGCCAGCCTTGAAGAAGGGCGCGTTGAGCGGCACGCGCAGGCGGCCGTCGATCAGCACGCGCAACGGCGGACGCGACATGGCCAGGGCGGTGGTGGCTTCATCCAGGCCGAGTTCGGCGGCGCGCACGGTCAGGCGTGCGCCGTCGGCCAGCACCGTGTCGGCGCCGGTCAGCACCACGCTGGCCTCGGCGCGCAGGCGCTGCACGGCGGCGCGGGCGGCGGGGCCGGTGATCCATTGGCTTTCGCCGCTGGCCATCGCGGTGCGGCCGTCCAGGCTCATCGCCAATTTGACCCGCACGAAGGGCAACCCGTGCTCCATGCGTTTGAGGAACCCCGGGTTCAACGCGCGGGCTTCGGCTTCCAGCACGCCGCTGCGCACTTCGATACCGGCTTGTGCCAAACGCTGCATGCCACGCCCGGCCACTTCGGGGTTCGGGTCCTGCATGCCGGCCACGACGCGGGCGACTCCCGCCGTGACCAACGCATCCGCGCAGGGCGGCGTACGCCCGTGATGGCTGCACGGTTCGAGGGTCACGTACACCGTGGCGCCACGGGCCTTGGCACCGGCAGCGCGCAAGGCATTGGGCTCGGCATGGGGCTCGCCGGTGCGCTCGTGCCAGCCTTCGCCGACGATTTGCCCATCACGCACGATCACGCAGCCAACCCGGGGGTTGGGGTGAGTGGTGTACCGGCCCTTGCGCGCCAGTTCGAGGGCGCGGGCCATGTAATGGGCGTCGAGCACAGCTTGTTCGGCAGAAGGCGGGTTCATTCTTTGGCAGGCTCACGGGCCAGGCGGTCGATCTCTTCGCGGAACTCATTGAGGTCCTGGAAGCGTCGATACACCGAAGCGAAACGGATATAGGCGACTTCGTCGAGCTTTTGCAGCTCGCCCATCACCAACTCTCCCACCACCAGGCTCTTGACCTCGCGCTCACCGGTGGCACGCAGCTTATGCTTGATATGCACCAGCGCCGCCTCCAGCCGCTCGACACTCACCGGGCGTTTTTCCAGGGCGCGCTGCATACCGGCGCGCAGTTTTTCTTCGTCGAAGGGTTGGCGGCTGCCGTCGGATTTGATCAGGCGCGGCAACACCAGTTCGGCAGTTTCGAAGGTGGTGAAACGTTCACCGCAGGCCAGGCATTCGCGCCGGCGACGCACTTGATCGCCCTCGGCGACCAGACGCGAGTCAATGACCTTGGTGTCGTTGGCACCGCAGAAGGGACAGTGCATGGTTGGCAGGCAACAAATAAAGGGAGGGCCATGGTAGCGCATCCCCGTGGCAAGACAAGCCATAGCCTTTACGGTATATAGGCTGACTATTATGTTTCATATTTTTTAAGCCACGGATTTTGTCCTTTCTGGAGCCGTACATGCAGTTACGACCACTTGTTTTGCTCACCCTGTTCAGTGTCCTGGTCGCCTGCAGCAGCGAAGCCCCCAAGCCAGCGGCACCTCAACCCACCCCGGCACAAGAGAAAAAAGTCCCCGGCATCGAAGACCTCGGCCCCCTGCCCGCCTTCCAGCGGGAAATCAGCGGCAGCCTGACCAACATTCCGGCCGGTGCCGAAGTCGAAATGGCCCTGCTGGTGATCGACGATCGTTCGCGCCCACAGCAATTGCTCGCCAGCAGCGTGCTGACCGGCAACGGCCAGCCCCTGGCTTTCCGCCTGCGCTTTAACCCAGAGGCCTTCCCGGCCGGTGCGCGGGTTGAATTGCGCGGGCGCGCGAGCCAGTCCGGCCAGTTGATCCTGCACCTGCCCGCCGTGCGCATCACCCAAGCGATCACCCAGACCACCGGCCCTCTGCAGCTCGTCAAGGCACCATGACGCCACCGCTGGACCTGCAAGCGGCCCTGAGCGAACTGATCGGCGACGCGCAACTGGTGCCCTGCTCATTGCCGGGCACCGAGCTGTCGTTGTGGCTGCTGGATGCAGACAACATGGACCGCGCCTTCAGCCCCGAAGAAACCCGGCGCATCCTGCATGAACCGCCCTACTGGAGTTTTTGCTGGGCCAGCGGCCTGGCGCTGGCGCGGTACCTGGCGGCGAACCCCGAGTGGGTCGCCGGCAAGCGCGTGCTGGATTTTGGCGCCGGCTCCGGCGTGGCCGGGATTGCGGCGGTCAAGGCCGGCGCGTTGGAAGTAGTGGCCTGCGACCTCGACCCGCTGGCCTTGGCGGCCTGCCGGGCGAATGCCGCGCTCAACGACGTGGAGCTGGGCTACTGCGCCGATTTTTTCGCTGAAGCCGACCGCTTCGACCTGATCCTGGTCGCCGACGTGCTCTACGACCGCGCGAACCTGCCACTGCTCGACCAGTTCCTGACCCGAGGCCGCGAAGCGCTGGTGGCGGATTCGCGCGTGCGCGACTTCCAGCACCCGGATTACCAGCGGCTGGCGATTCTTGATGCGCTGACCTTGCCGGATCTGGCGGAGCCTTGGGAGTTTCGCAAGGTGAGTCTGTACCATTCCCGGCGCTCGTGAGACCTTCGCGAGCAAGCCCGCTCCCACATGTGACCGCATTCCCCCTGTGGGAGCGGGCTTGCTCGCGAAAGCGGTGCCGAATCCACCGCACTTTCAGACAGGCTCGCCAGCCCTTATAGTTGCCCCATTCCCGCTTTATTCGAGACGCCCCATGAGTGAGCCCACGCCGTACATCTTCGATGTCACCACCGCCAACTTTGACCAGGCAGTGATCCAGAACTCCTTCGAAAAACCCGTGCTGGTGGATTTCTGGGCCGAGTGGTGCGCGCCGTGCAAGGCGTTGATGCCGCTGCTGGCGCAGATTGCCGAGAGTTATCAGGGCGAGTTGCTGCTGGCCAAGGTCGATTGCGAAGCCGAGCAGGATATCGTGGCGCGTTTTGGCATTCGCAGCCTGCCGACAGTGGTGTTGTTCAAGGATGGCCAGCCAGTGGACGGGTTTGCCGGGGCACAGCCGGAGTCGGCGGTGCGGGCAATGCTCGAACCGCATGTGCAGATGCCGCCACCGGCTGCGGCGGATCCGTTGGAGCAGGCCAAGGCGCTGTTTGCCGAAGGCCGCATCAGCGATGCCGAAGCTGTGCTGGTAACACTGCTGGGCGAGGACAACACCAACGCCGCCGCGTTGATCCTGTACGCCCGCTGCCTGGCTGAGCGCGGTGAATTGGGCGAAGCCCAGACCGTGCTGGACGCCGTAAAGAGCGACGATCACAAGGCCGCCCTCGCCGGGGCAAAGGCGCAGATCACCTTCCTGCGCCAGGCTGCCGACCTGCCGGACGCCGCCGACCTGAAAAGCCGCCTGGCGCAAGACCCGCAGGACGACGAAGCGGCCTATCAGCTGGCGATCCAGCAACTGGCGCGCCAGCAATACGACGCGGCGCTGGAAGGCTTGCTCAAGCTGTTCATCCGCAACCGCAGCTACAGCGAAGGCCTGCCACACAAGACCTTGCTGCAGGTGTTCGAACTGTTGGGCAACGACCACCCGCTGGTGACCGTGTACCGCCGCAAGTTATTCGCCGCGTTGTACTAATCGCCAACCCAGCTGTACAGCGGCGTATCCCCGCCGCTGGCAACCTTCACGTGGGCACTGTGGCGCAGGCGCACCAACAGGCGCTTGCCCGCCGAGGCGTCGCCGGCCAAGCCTTCCAACTGGTCAAGCAGCTCCAGGCCACTGAGTTGTCCGGCCTTGCGCAACAGGTCTTGCGCGCCTTGCCACAGGTCATCATTGTGTTTGACCGGAGCCACGGGCGCGGTAGCCGCACTGGCGACAGGCGTCGCCTGCAATTGTGCACCCAGTCGCGCCCAATCGCCGTCGTCCAGCTCCAGGGTCAAGTCCACCGGCAGGTCGCCGACGGTTCCACGAATTCGCAACATCGTCCCTACTCCCGCAGTTTTCTGACAGGCATGCTCCCACGCGGCTTGCGCAACGCCAAGCGGGCGGTCAAACTCTCGGCATATTGTTATAAGATCACATAACAAAACTTTCATGTCCTGGAGCTTTCTCATGCGCCGTCTGTTGCTTGCTTTGCCGTTTGCCCTGCTGCCCTTGGCGGTTGCCCATGCTCATGACGATCACGATCACGACCATGAACACGGCAGCCTCGGTGCCCATGAGCATGGCGTCGGCCGCCTTAACGCCGTACTCGACGGCCAAGCCCTGGAGCTGGAACTGGACAGCCCGGCAATGAACCTGGTGGGCTTTGAACACCTGGCAACCACCCCGGCGGATAAAGCCAAGGTCGCCGCTGCACGCAAACAGCTGGAGAACCCTGTCGCCCTGTTCAACCTGCCTAAAGCCGCCGGTTGTGTGGTCAGCAGCCAAGAACTCAACAGTCCGCTGTTCGGCGACAAACCCGAAGCCGACCATGACGACGATGATGATGACGCTAAAGACGGCGCCCACGAACACCATCACGACCACAGTGAAATCCACGCCCACTACCAGTTCACCTGCGCCACACCGACGGCCCTGGGCAATCTTGACCTGACCCAGGTGTTCAAGACCTTCCCCGCCACCCAGAAAATTCAGGTACAACTGATCGGCCCGAGCGGCCAGCAAGGTGTGGAAGCAACCGCACAAGCCGCTACCCTGAAGTTCTGATTGGACCCTGTAGGAGCCGGCAAGCCGGCTCCTACAGTGATTGGTGCCCTTTTCTAGCCGCAGGCGATATTGATTTCTCATGACTCAAGCGTTGATCGAACTGTCTGACCTGGGCTTCAACTGGCCCGGTCACCCACAGTTGCTGGACATCCCCGCGTTCCGTCTGGAAGCGGGGGAAACCCTGTTCCTCAAGGGCCCGAGCGGCAGTGGCAAAACTACGCTGCTAGGCCTGCTCGGCGGTGTGCAGAAGCCCAGCCGGGGCAGCATCCGCCTGCTCGGCCAGGAGCTGACCGACCTCTCGGCCGGTGCGCGCGACCGTTTCCGGGTCGACCACACCGGCTATATCTTCCAGCAGTTCAACCTGCTGCCGTTCCTGTCGGTGCGTGAGAACGTCGAGTTGCCTTGCCATTTCTCCAAACTGCGTGCGCAACGCGCAAAGCAGCGCCACGGCAGTGTCGACCAGGCCGCTGCGGCGTTACTGGCGCACCTGGGCTTGAAGGACAAAGACCTGCAGGAACGCCGCGCCGACTCGCTGTCCATCGGCCAGCAGCAACGGGTGGCTGCTGCCCGTGCGTTGATCGGCCAACCGGAGCTGGTGATCGCCGACGAACCCACCTCGGCTTTGGACTACGACGCCCGCGAAGCCTTCCTGCAACTGCTGTTCGCCGAATGCCGCGAAGCCGGCGCCAGCCTGCTGTTTGTCAGCCATGACCAGAGCTTGGCTTCGCTGTTCGACCGCAACCTGTCGCTGGCCGAACTCAATCGCGCCGCCACGCCCGCAGAGGTTTGAGATGTATCTGTTCCGTCTAGCCATGGCCAGCCTGGCTAACCGCCGCTTTACCGCGATCCTCACCGCCTTCGCCATCGCGCTTTCAGTCTGCTTGTTGCTCGCCGTGGAGCGCGTGCGCGTTGAGGCGCGCAACAGTTTCGCCAGCACCATCAGCGGCACCGACCTGATCGTCGGCGCCCGCTCGGGTTCGGTGAACCTGCTGCTGTACTCGGTGTTCCGCATCGGCAACGCCACCAACAACATCCGCTGGGACAGCTTCGAACACTTCGCCGCCAGCCCCCAGGTGAAATGGGCGATCCCGATTTCCCTCGGCGACTCCCATCGCGGCTACCGTGTGATGGGCACCAACGAATCCTACTTCGAGCACTACCAATACGGCCGCAAGCAGAACCTCGAACTGGCCAGCGGCCGCGCCTTCGCCACTGACCCGTTCGAAGTGGTGCTCGGTGCAGAAGTCGCTGACGCATTGCATTACAAACTCGGCGACAAACTGGTGCTGGCCCATGGCGTGGCAGTGGTCAGCCTGGTGAAACACGATGACAAACCCTTCACCGTGGTCGGTATCCTCAAACGCACCGGCACGCCGGTGGACCGTACGCTGCACATCAGCCTCGGCGGCATGGAAGCGATCCATATCGACTGGCACAACGGCGTGCCGGCCCAAGGCAAAGGCCGCATCAGCGCCGACCAGGCTCGCAACATGGACCTCACCCCACAGGCCATCACCGCGTTCATGCTCGGCCTGAACAACAAGATTTCCACCTTCGCCCTGCAGCGGGAGATCAACGAATTCCGTGGCGAGCCGATGCTGGCGATCCTGCCCGGCGTGGCGCTGCAAGAGCTGTGGAGCATGATGGGCACCGCCGAAAAAGCGCTGTTCGTGATCTCACTGTTCGTGGTGCTCACCGGCTTGATCGGCATGCTCACAGCGATCCTCACCAGCCTCAACGAACGCCGTCGCGAGATGGCGATCCTGCGTTCGGTGGGCGCACGGCCGTGGCACATCGCGACGCTGCTGATCTTTGAAGCCTTCGCCCTGGCGCTGTCCGGGGTGATCGCCGGCGTGGGGTTGCTGTATGTGTGCATCGCCGCGTCGCGCGGGTACCTGCAGGCCAACTACGGCCTGGACCTGCCGATGTCGTGGCCGAGCGAATATGAATGGACGCTGCTCGCCGGTATCCTGGCGGCCGCGCTGTTGATGGGCAGCGTGCCCGCGTGGCGCGCCTATCGACAATCCCTGGCCGACGGCCTGTCCATACGTTTATGAGGAAGGCCTTGATGCGTCGCGCCCTGTTTGCACTGTTGCTGCTGCTTGCCCTGCCCGCCTGGGCTGCCGAGCCTAAAGAACTGACGTGGTCGGAACTGATACCGCCGGATGCCCCGCCAGAAGTGCCGAACATGCAACCACTGCACAATCTCTCCAGCATGGCGGATGCCCTGGAATCGGCGCCCGCGGCCAAGCAGGACCTGCCCAATGCGCCGGTGGTGCAGGGCCTCGATGGCCAACACATACGTTTGCCGGGGTACATCGTGCCGCTGGAAGTCAGCGAAGAAGGCCGCACCACCGAGTTTCTACTGGTGCCGTATTTCGGCGCGTGCATCCACGTGCCGCCGCCACCGTCGAACCAGATCGTGCATGTCAAAAGCGAAATCGGCGTGAAGCTCGATGAGTTGTACCAGCCGTACTGGATCGAAGGCGCGATGCAGGTCAAACCGTCCACCAGCGAGTTGGCCGACGCCGGTTACCAGATGGAGGCCGAGAAAATTTACATGTACGAATTGCCGGAATGACGCTGATCGACCTTTCATTGAGCTGAGTCAAAAGACCGGGCGGAACGATCTTTACCATTGGACCTACAACTTTTAAACGTCCTTTGGAGCTCCCATGAACAAGTCTCTGCTCGGCGCGTCCCTCTTCGCGCTCGCCCTCGTAGCCCCCGTTGCACACGCTCACGAAGCGGGCGACATTCTGGTGCGCGCCGGTGCAATCACCGTGAACCCGAAGGCAGACAGCGGCCACGTCAAAGTTGACCAGGGCCCACTGGCCGGCACCAACCTGGGCGGCAAGGCGACCATGAGCAGCGACACCCAGCTGGGCTTGAACTTCGCCTACATGCTGACCAACCACGTCGGTATTGAACTGCTGGCCGCCACGCCCTTCGAACATGATGTGAAGATCAAGGGCACTGCACTGAGCCCGGCCAACGGCAAGCTCGGCACGCTGAAACACCTGCCGCCGACCCTGAGCGTCGTGTACTACCCGCTGGACAACAAGTCGGCCTTCCAACCGTACGTGGGCGCCGGTATCAACTACACCTGGATCTACGACGAACACGTCGGCAGCCGTGCCCAAGGTGCAGGCTTCAGCAACTTCAAGGCTGAAAACTCCTGGGGCTGGGCCGCGCAGATCGGCGCGGACTACATGATCAACGACAAATGGATGATCAACGCCCAGGCGCGCTACATCGACATCAGCACCAAGGCCACCGTGGAAAACAACGGCGTGGCACCGGGCACTCGCGCCAAGGTCAATGTGGACGTGGACCCGATGGTCTACATGGTGGGTATTGGCTACAAGTTCTAACTAGGCGCCAATAAACGCGGCCAACCAAACATGTGGGAGCCGGCTTGTGTGGGAGCTGGCTTGCCTGCGATAGCAACGCCTCGGTGCAATGGGTAGACCGAGGCGACTGCATCGCGGGCAAGCCCGGCGCCCACACAAGCCGGCTCCCACATTGGTTTTGTGCGCCCGATCAGCCGTGGCGGTAGAACCGATCCAGCAACGCCGGCAGCCCCGCCCGCCACGCCCGTGGCTTGATGCCGAAAGTGTGGAGGATTTTCTTGCAGGCGAGCACCGCGTGTTGCGGCTCTTCACTGGCATCCGGCCTTGCCGCGTGGGCCTGGGCGGTGGGGGATTCGATCGCCAGCGGGTGAAAGTTGCGCGCTTCGGTGAGGATCGCCTGGCCCAGCGCCAACGGCGTGGTCGCCTCGTGGCCGGCGTAGTGGTACGTGCCCCACAGCGGCGCGGCGCAATCAAGTTGCTTGAGCACCGAGATGATCACCCGCGCCGCATCGTCCACCGGTGTCGGGTTGCCGCGACGGTCGTCGGCCATCAGCAATTCATCCGGCTTCTCGGCCCGCGCCAAAAAGCGCCCGAGGGTGCCGTCGACACTGTCATCCAGCAGCCAGCCGAACCGCAGCAATACATGTTGCGGGCAGGTAGCGCGTACGCTCTGTTCGATTCGCCACAACGCCTGGCCGCGCAGGCCCAGGGGCACCGGCTCGTCCTTTTCGCTGTAGGCGGTGGCGCGGGAGCCATCGAACACGCGGTAGCTGGACGGTTGCAGCAAGGTGATGTTGTGGTGCTGGCACAGTTCGGCCAGGCGTTCGATGGCAAACTCCTGGGCGGCCAGGCGGGTTTCGCTGACCACTTCCGCCTGGAACCAGTCGAAATAGTAGGCGAGGTTGATCAACGCATCGGGACGGGTGTCGTCGAGCAGTTGGGTAAGGCTCGCGGCATCCCAGCCGTCTTTGGGCGGTTTGGGGGCGAGGAAACCGATGTCTTCCTCTGCACCGAGGCGAATCAGCGCCTGCCCGAGGGCATTCCCGCCGCCCAGTAACATAAGGCGCATTCGCATAGATTGAGCAGGCCCGGTCTGTGTGGAACGAAGGTTATTAGGTATTTGTCAGAATCGTTGCATTTTGCGGGTTTGTAGCGCAACCGTCACGGATAAAGTGCGGGGTTGCAACTTGTTGTAGCCGGCCGCATAACGTAAGGCATGAACCTACCTGAATCCACGGACACGGTCCTGGACGGCTTCCACCCCGCTGTCAGCACCTGGTTCCGCAGCACGTTCCCTTCGGTGACAGGCGCCCAGGCACAGGCGTGGCCGCTGATCCGCCAGCGCCAATCGACCCTGATCGCCGCGCCCACTGGCTCTGGCAAGACCCTCACGGCGTTCCTGGCGGTACTGGATGACCTGGTCCACCAAGGCCTGGCCCACGGTGGTGAGTTGCCGGATGAAACCCTGGTGGTCTACGTGTCGCCGCTCAAGGCGCTGTCCAACGACATCCAGATCAACCTGCAAAACCCCCTCGCGGGGATTACTGAGCACCTGCAGAACCTCGGCCTGCCGCCGCTGGTCATCCGCACCGCCGTGCGCACCGGCGACACCCCGCAAAAAGACCGCGCGCAGATGCGCAAGCGCCCGCCGCATATCCTGGTGACCACCCCGGAATCGCTCTATGTGCTGCTGGGCTCGGACTCCGGTCGCCAGATGCTCGCCAGCACGCGCACGGTGATCGTCGATGAAATCCACGCCATCGCCGCCGGCAAACGGGGCAGCCACCTGGCCTTGAGCCTGGAACGCCTGCAAGGCCTGTGTGCCGGGCCGCTGATGCGCATCGGCTTGTCGGCCACGCAAAAGCCCATCGACGCGGTGTCGCGATTCCTGGTGGGCAGTGGCCGGGCATGCGCGATTGTGGATATTGGCCACGCCCGCCCACGCGATCTGGATATCGAAGTGCCCCCCGTGCCGCTCTCGGCGGTGATGGCCAACGATGTGTGGGAGCTGGTCTACGACCGCCTCGCCGAACTGGCGCGCGAGCACCGCACCACGCTGGTGTTCGTCAACACCCGGCGCCTGGCCGAACGCCTGGCCCGGCATTTGAGCGAGCGCCTGGGCAAAACCGCGGTAGCCGCCCACCACGGCAGCCTGGCCAAGGAAATGCGCCTGGACGCCGAGCAGCGCCTCAAGGGCGGCGAGCTGCAAGTGCTGATCGCCACCGCGTCCCTGGAATTGGGGATTGATATCGGCGATGTGGACCTGGTCTGCCAGATTGGCTCGCCCGGCTCCATCAACGGTTTTCTGCAAAGAGTCGGCCGCTCCGGGCACCAGGTGGGCGGCACGCCCAAGGGACGCCTGTTCGCCACCACCCGCGACGACCTGATCGAATGCGCCGCCCTGCTCGACTGCGTGCGCCGCGGCGAACTCGACACGCTGCACATTCCCGTGGCGCCCCTGGATGTACTGGCCCAACAAATCATCGCTGAGGTCAGCGCCCAGGAATGGTCCGAGCAGGCGTTGCTGGACCTCATCCACCGCGCCGCACCTTACGCCACGCTGGATGAACGCCACTACCAGGCGCTGCTGCAGATGCTCGCCGAGGGCTACAACGGGCGCCAGGGTATCCGCAGCGCCTACCTGCACCGCGACGCGCTGGCGCGCACCCTGCGCGGCCGGCGGGGCGCCAAGCTGACCGCCGTGACCAGTGGCGGCACCATCCCTGACAACGCTGACTACAGCGTATTGCTCGAACCCCAGAGCTTGAACATCGGCAGCGTCAACGAAGACTTCGCGGTGGAAAGCATCGCCGGGGATATCTTCCAGCTCGGTAACACGTCCTACAGAATTCTGCGGGTCGACGCCGGCAAAGTGCGGGTCGAGGACGCCCATGGCCAGCCGCCGACCATCCCCTTCTGGCTCGGTGAAGCGCCGGGGCGCAGCAACGAACTGTCGGCGGCGGTGGCGCGCCTCCAGGGCCAACTGGACGCGTTGCTCAGCGCTACGCCCGGCGAGCTGCACGCCGCACAGGACTGGCTCACCGGCACCCTCGGCCTGAACCGCGCCAGCGCCGAGCAGATCCTCGATTACCTGGCGCGCACGCGCTTGGCCCTGGGTGCGTTGCCGTCCCAGGACACGTTGATCATGGAGCGGTTTTTCGACGCGTCCGGCGGCACTCAGTTGATCATCCACACGCCGTTCGGCAGTCGCGTCAACCGCGCCTGGGGCCTGGCCCTGCGCAAGCGATTCTGCCGTACGTTCAATTTCGAATTGCAGGCGGCCGCCAGCGAGAATGCAATCGTGCTGTCACTGTCCACCAGCCACAGTTTCGAGCTGGATGAGGTGTGGCGTTACCTCAATAGCCACAGCGCCGAACACATCCTGATCCAGGCTGTGCTGGATGCGCCGCTGTTCGGCGTGCGTTGGCGCTGGAATGCCGGTGTGGCGCTGGCATTGCCGCGCTACACCGGTGGACGCAAGGTTGCGCCGCAGATCCAGCGCATGAAAAGCGAAGACCTGATCGCCAGCGTGTTCCCCGACCAGATCGCCTGCCTGGAAAACCTCGCTGGCGAGCGCGAAGTGCCCGAGCATCCATTGGTGGAGCAAACCCTCGATGACTGCCTGCACGAAGCCATGGACAGCGACGCCTGGCTGGCCCTGCTGCGGCGCATGGAGCGCGGCGACGTGCGCCTGATCAGCCGCGACCTGCCAGCGCCCTCCCCCATGGCTGCAGAAATTCTCAGCGCGCGGCCCTACACCTTTCTCGACGATGCGCCGCTGGAAGAACGGCGGACCCAGGCCGTGCTCAACCGGCGCTGGAGCGACCCGCAGAGCACCGACGACCTCGGCGCCCTGGATGCGGAGGCCATCGCTGGCGTGCGCGAGGAAGCGTGGCCGGCACCCAACGGGCTGGATGAAATGCATGAGGCGCTGATGAGCCTGGCGTGCATCGCCAGCAACGAAGTCACCCCGCAATGGGCGCAGTGGCTGCAGGCGTTGGCCAAGCGTGGTCGCGCCTATCAACTGCACACTCACTTGCACACCAGCCTGTGGGTCGCGGTTGAACGCCTGAGTTGTGTGCAGACAATCTACCCCGGCGATGTGCCGTTGCTGCCCGGTTTCGATGAGCCCTGGACCGTTGAGGAGGCCGTGACCGAAGTACTGCGCGCGCGCCTCGGTGGGTTCGGCCCGCTGAGCCTGATCGAGATCGCCGCGCCCCTGGCCTTGCCGGTGGCGGATGTGACCCAGGCGCTCGCCCGCCTGGAGCAGGAAGGCTACGTGCTGCGCGGGCATTTCAGCCCTGGCGCCACCCAGGAGCAATGGTGCGAACGCCACCTGCTGGCGCGCATCCATCGCTACACGGTCAAGCGCCTGCGCCGGGAAATCGAGCCGGTGGCGTTGCAGGACTTCATGCGTTTTCTATTCGATTGGCAGCACGTGTCCGACAGCACCCGTGGACAGGGCAGCGCGATGTTGCCGCAGATCGTCGGGCAGTTTGAAGGCTATGCCGCTGCCACGTCCGCCTGGGACAGCGACCTGCTCAGTGCGCGCCTCAAGGACTATTCCGCCACCTGGCTTGACGAGCTGTGCCGCAGCGGCAAGCTGGTGTGGACGCGCTTGAGCAACAAGACCAGCGCCATCGCGTTGCGCAGCACGCCGGTGGTGTTGCTGCCACGCAGCCAAGTGGGGCTGTGGAGCGGCCTCACCGAACTCACTGACGCCACCACGCTGTCGCCCAAGGCGCAAAAGGTGCACCAGGCACTGCGCGATCACGGCGCGCTGTTTTTTGATGAACTGGTGCACGAAGCCCACTTGCTGCGCAGTGAACTGGAAACCGCCTTGCAGGAACTGGTAGGCGCCGGGTTGGTGAACGCCGACAGCTTCGCCGGCCTGCGCGCCCTGACCACCCCCGCCAGTAAACGCCAGGCACGCAGCAGCCGGCGTGGGCGCGGGGCGTTTGTGGGCGGTATGGACGATGCGGGTCGCTGGGCGCTGGTCCGGCGCCCGTCGACTGCCGCCGGCCCGCACTCGGCCGAAACCCTGGAGCATGTGGCGATGACCCTGCTGCGCCGCTATGGCGTGGTGTTCTGGCGCCTGCTGGAGCGCGAGGCGGAATGGCTGCCGAGTTGGCGCGAATTGCTGCGCACCTTTCACCGCCTGGAAGCGCGCGGGGAGATTCGTGGCGGACGGTTTGTGAGTGGCTTGGCGGGAGAGCAATTTGCGTTGCCGGAGGCGATTCCATTGCTGCGTGAAGTGCGGCGTCGGCCCCATGATGGGAGTTTGATAGCGGTGTGTGGCGCTGATCCGTTGAACCTGGTGGGCACGCTGTTGCCAGGCAGCAAAGTGCCGGCAGTGAGTGGCAATCGAGTTGTGTACCGGGACGGGTTGCCGGCAGCGGTGATGGTCGCGGGTAAGCAGCAGGTGTTGCTGGAGGGGGATCAGCAGGTGATTCAGGAAAAATTGATCCGGCATTGAGCCTGTATTGACCCTGCTGCCCTCATCGCGGGCAGGCCCGGCTCCCACATGGGCGTGCATTCCAAGTGTGGGAGCTGGCTTGCCCGCGATGAGGGCTCAACCGTCAACATCACTTATTGAGGCCTGGGCTGCTCCGTCAACACCACCGACGTCGGTACTTCCTCATCCGGCTCATCCACCTGCGGCGTACGCTTGGGCAACAGCACCTGCTGTGGATAAGTCTGCGCGAAGTGCACCTCATCACAGTTATCCACAAGCTTTTTCAACCGCTGGTTAAACGCACGACTTACCGCATATTGCCCGCCCGACACGGTGCGGAACTGCGCAGTGAGCACCACGCCGTTAAGGTCCATTTTGTCGACGCCAAACACCTCCAGCGGCCCTTGCAGGTTGTACTTGAGGAACACGTCATCGCGGATCGATTGCCCTGCTTCGCGGATCAACTCTACGGCCTTGTCCACGTCCGTGTCGTAGGTGAACTGCACCGAGAAGAACGCGTAGGCGAATTGTCGCGACTGGTTGGTGACCGCCTTGATTTGCCCGAACGGCACCGAGTGCACAAAGCCCTTGCCGTCGCGCAGGCGCAAGGTGCGGATGGTCAGGCCTTCGACCGTGCCGGCGTGGCCGGAGTCGAGCACCACCCAGTCGCCAATGGACAGGGTGTCTTCGATGATGATGAACAGGCCGGTGATCACGTCCTGCACCAGTTGCTGCGAACCGAAACCGATGGCCAGGCCGACCACCCCGGCACCTGCCAGCAGCGGCGCAACGTTGATACCCAGGTTGGCCATGGTGGTGATCGCGCAAATCACCACCAGGATGATTTTCACCGCATTGCGCAGCAGCGGCAGGATGGTCTTGACCCGCGTGCTGGGCTGGCGGCTGGAGCGTTTGTTGACCGGTGGTTTCAACGCTTCCTGGATGGCCGTGTCGAGCACCACCCAGAACAGCCAGGTCATCAGCAGGATCAGGCCGATGCTGCTGAGCGAGTCACTGATCGCGCGGCCAATCGAGTTGCGCTCGGCGAATTCAAACAACGACACGCCCCAGATGCGCCCGAGAACCTCGATAAATGCCACCGCCATTACGATGCGCAACAGCGCATGCAGCAGACTGAGGAAGCGCTCTTTGTAGGCACTGCTGCGCTGGATCGCTACTTGGCTGCGGGATTTGAACAGGTGTTGCAGTACCGTGCTGAGGAATACCGTGCCGATCAGCAAGATCGTCGTGAACAACGCACAGCGCAGCACCTTCTGGTTGTCGTCGCCGGCCCCGATCAGGTTGATCGCCGAGACCAGCACCATCAGCAGGATCGGCCAGTACCACAGCCCCGAAAAGATGCGCAGTGATTGCTGCAAGGCCGGGTGTTTGAGGCGCTGGGCCAATGGCCGGTTGCGGATCAAGTGGGCGACCGGGCGGCGCAGGCGAACCACCAGCACACCGAAGATCACCGTCGCAAACAGGCCGGTGAAGACCGCGATGCTGCTGGTGATATTGCCGCCCAATTGGCGTGCGATCTGCGGGCTGGTCAAGGCGTCGCTGAGGGCGGCGAGGAAGCCGATCAGGAACAGCGGCTTGGGGCAGTAGTCGCGAATGATCTGCACCGCCGGGCGCTTGTGGCCGACATTGAACATGACGATCACGCACAGCAGCATCGAGGTGGAAAAGATGCCGCTGCTGGTGGCGTAGGCAAAACACAGCGCCAGCGCGCGCCCCACGGAGGTGGGCAGAAAATGGCTGACATACAACGTGAGCGGCAGGCACACCAGCGCCGGCAGTGTGTAAGGCACTACGTAGCCCAGCACGGAGTGGAGGCGGTGGCGCCGTTCGAAAAACGTGCGATGCCCCAGGCGCCGCACAATCACACGCCCCAGTAACGTCAACAGCGTAAAGGCACCGATCCACACACCGGACAGCAACAAAAAGTCCCCGGCGACGCTCCACGGCGAGCGCTCAGTGGTTTGGTTGACCAGCCGCCCGACTTCGTTGGCGGCCCGGTCTGCACGCAGGCGCCATTCGTCAATGAAGTTCTGGTTGAGGTCCAGCTTCTGCTGCACGTCATCGATGCTGGAACTGATCGCCCCGAGAAGCCCGCCCTCCACCAACAACTCCGGCTTGGCCGGCGCTTCGGGTTCAGGCGCGGTGGCCGCGGCTTGCAGTGCGCCGCTGCCGCAAAACAGCAGTGCGCCGAGCAGTAATGCAGTCTTTAGGTTCAGCAAAACACCGGGCTCCTTCAACAGGGTCTGTAAGGAACTGACGGGTTTGAGCCTTGATCGTTCCCCTTTTGCGGCATCTTTGACTTGCAGGCAAATATCAAATGCCAATCCCTGGCTTTTTCAGCAACAGCCGCCCCCCGACACTGCGCTCCTGATTGAAACCCACCGGAGTTGCAGCCATGCCCATTGCCTTGCTCGCGCTGACCCTCAGCGCTTTCGCCATCGGGACGACCGAGTTCGTCATCGTTGGCTTGCTACCCACCATTGGCGCCGACCTCGGCGTCGACCTGCCCTCCGCCGGCCTGCTGGTCAGCCTCTACGCTCTGGGTGTGGCCATCGGCGCGCCGGTGCTCACGGCCCTTTCCGGCAAGGTGCCGCGCAAATTCCTGCTGCTGTCGCTGATGGTGCTGTTCACCCTCGGCAACCTGCTGGCCTGGAAGGCGCCGAGCTATGAATCCCTGGTGCTGGCGCGGATCGTCACCGGCCTGGCCCACGGCGTGTTTTTCTCGATTGGTTCGACCATCGCCACCAGCCTGGTGCCCAAGGAAAAAGCCGCCAGTGCGATTGCGATCATGTTTACCGGCCTGACCGTCGCGCTGGTCACCGGCGTGCCGCTGGGTACGTTTATCGGCCAGCATTTCGGCTGGCGTGAAACCTTCCTCGCCGTTTCGGCGCTGGGTGTGATCGCGTTTATCGGCAGCCTGATTTACGTGCCGAACAACATCGCCCACAGCAAACCCGCGTCCTTGCTGCAACAACTGCAGGTGCTCAAGCAACCGCGCTTGCTGCTGGTATACGCCATGACGGCCATCGGCTACGGCGGCTCGTTTATCGCGTTCACTTTCCTGGCGCCGATCCTTCAGGATATTTCCGGGTTCAGCGCCAGCACCGTGAGCCTGGTGCTGCTGGTGTACGGCGTATCGGTGGCCGCCGGCAACATCTGGGGCGGCAAGCTGGCGGATAAACGCGGCCCGATCAGCGCGCTGAAAATCATCTTTGCCCTGCTCGCCGCCGTATTGTTCGTGCTGACCTTCACCGCCGGCAACCCCTGGCTGGCCCTGGCCACCGTGCTGGTGTGGGGTGCGGTCGCTTTCGGTAACGTGCCGGGCCTGCAGGTGTATGTGGTGCGCCAGGCCGAGCATCACACGCCGCAAGCGGTGGATGTGGCCTCGGGGCTGAATATCGCCGCGTTCAACCTGGGGATCGCCGGAGGCGCCTGGGGCGGCGGCTTGATCGTGGCGCATATGGGCCTGATTCACACCGCCTGGATCGGTGGGCTGGTGGTGCTGGTGGCATTGGCACTGACCGCCTGGAGTGGCCGACTTGATCGGTTGGGGCCGGTGCATGCCGAGTCGTCGCCCCGGGTCGTGGCCGGGCACTGACTCGCTCCCACCATCGAACCAATGTGGGAGCGGGCTTGCCCGCGAATGCGGTGGGTCAGTCAATCATTCAGCGACTGACACACCGTAATCGCGGGCAAGCCCGCTCCACAGTTGGTTAATGCCGTCTGTAGAAAGGGGGAAACTTTCGGCCAAAAATCGTAGTCAGCCATAAACGGGGGCCTGGCCCCCCTTCTTTCACAGGAGCAACCATGGCTGCGATACCCGACTGGGTGCCCATCACCCCCAGCGTCGCCATCACACGCTTCACGGTGCTGACGGTCAATATCCACAAGGGCTTCACCGCCCTGAATCGACGTTTCATCCTGCCCGAGCTACGGGAAGCGGTGCGCAGCGTGGGCGCCGACATGGTGTTCCTGCAGGAAATCCACGGCACCCACGAGCGTCACCCCCAGCGCTTCAGCGACTGGCCGAACATGCCGCAATACGAGTTCCTGGCCGACAGCATCTGGCCGCAGTTCGCTTATGGCCGCAATGCGGTCTACCCCCACGGCGACCACGGCAATGCGCTGCTGTCGAAATTCCAGATCGTGCGCCACGACAACCTGGATATTTCCCAAAGCGGCCATGAAAACCGTGGCCTGTTGCACTGCGTGCTGCGCCTGCCGGGCACCGGCCAGGAGGTGCATGCGATCTGTATTCACCTGGGCTTGCGCGAGGTGCATCGCCAACAGCAATTGCGTCTGATCGAGCAGCGTATCAGCGAGATCCCGGCCGACGCGCCGCTGATTGTCGCTGGCGATTTCAATGACTGGCGCCAGAAGGCCGACTTGAGCCAGAGCGGCCTGAAGGAAGTATTCGTGCAAACCCTGGGCAAACCCGCGCGCACCTTCCCAGCGCGCCTGCCGTTGCTACCGCTGGATCGCATCTACGTACGAAACTTGAAGGTGCATAACCCCCGTGTGCTGACGACGCGGCCCTGGTCCCATCTGTCCGACCATGTGCCGCTGTCGGTGGAGATCGAGCTATGAACGTGGCCATTGAGCATATTTCCACCGATCAGCCGCCCGACGAGGCCAAGGCCCGCGACCTGGATTACGGCTGGCAGAGCGGCAACCAGGTCGAGTTGCTGGAGAACGGCGAGGCGTACTTTCCCAAGGTTTTCGAAGCCCTGCGCGAGGCCCGGCGCGAGATTCTGCTGGAGACCTTCATCCTCTTCGAGGACAAGGTGGGCCATGAACTGCAGGGCATTCTGATCGAGGCCGCGCAGCGCGGCGTGAAAGTGGTGGTGAGCCTGGATGGCTTTGGTTGCGGCGAGCTGAGCCCGGCATTTCTCGGCGAGCTGGCCGAGGCTGGGGTGGCCGTGCAGATGTTCGACCCAGCCTCCAAGACGCTGGGCATTCGCACCAATTGGTTTCGCCGCTTGCACCGCAAGATCGTGGTGGTGGACGCCGAGGTCGCCTTCATCGGCGGGATCAATTTTTCCGCCGACCACCTGGGTGATTACGGCCCCGAAGCCAAGCAGGATTACGCGGTACGCGTGATTGGCCCGGCGGTGGCGGACTTGCATCATTTCGCCCTGGCACAAAGCGGCCGCCAGCCACGCACGCGTCGGGGCTGGCGGCGGCGCCAGCAACGGCCTGCGCTGTGGTCCACCGACAAAGGCGACGGCCAGGTGCGCCTGATTTATCGCGACAATGTGCAGCACCGCGATGACATCGAAGAAGCCTATATCCATGCACTGAGCCAAGCGCAAAAACGCGCGGTGATCGCCAACGCGTATTTCTTCCCCGGCTACCGCCTGCTGCGGGAAATCCGCAATGCCGCGCGCCGTGGCGTGCAGGTACAACTGATCATGCAGGGTCAGCCCGACGTGCTGTTGGCCAAGCTGGCGGCACGCATGCTCTACGACTACCTGCTCAAGGATGGCGTGGTGATTCACGAATATTGCCAGCGCCCGCTGCACGGCAAGGTGGCGCTGGTGGATGACGACTGGAGCACCGTGGGCTCAAGCAACCTCGACCCGCTGAGCCTGGCATTGAACCTGGAAGCCAACGTATTGATTCGTGACCGGGCGTTCAATCAGCAGTTGTATGAACGCCTGGAAACCCTGGCCAAGAACCATTGCCAGACCATGCCCGAGAACCGCAAGCCGCGCCTGTGGCTGTGGCGCTTGACCGTGGGTTTCCTGGTGTTCCATGTGATGCGCCACTTCCCTGCGCTGACGGGCTGGCTGCCGGCGCACAAACCGCGACTCAAGCCGTTTGAGGCCCAGCACCATGACGTCTGAAACCCAAGGTTCGCGATTCAAGCGTTGGAAAAAACCGCTGACCATCGCCTTCTTCCTGGTGCTGATCGTCCTGTTCACCCTGCTCGCACGCCGCATCGACTGGAGCGAGGTGGTGCAGACCCTGAGCGACTTCAAGGTGCGCACCTTGGTGATCGCCAGCGCGCTGACGCTGTGCAGTTTCCTGGTCTACGCCAGCTTCGACCTGATCGGTCGCACCTACATTCGCCAAAACCTGGTGTGGAAGCAGATCCTACCCGTAGGCATCATCAGCTACGCGTTCAACCTCAACCTGAGCGCGTGGGTCGGCGGTATCGCCATGCGTTACCGGCTGTATTCGCGGCTGGGGGTGAGCACCGGCAATATCGCCAAGATCCTCGGACTGAGCCTGGCCACCAACTGGTTCGGCTATATGGCGATCGCCGGAGTGGTATTCAGCAGCGGGCTGGTCACCATGCCGCCGGGGTGGAAAGTCAGCACCACGGCGTTGCAAGGCATCGGCGCGCTGTTGGTGCTGGCCAGCCTGGGTTACCTGGTGGCCTGCCAGTTTTCTAAGAAGCGCGCGTGGACCATTCGCGGCATGGAGATCAACCTGCCGTCGGTGCGCATGGCGTGCCTGCAGTTGCTGTTAGGCGCGTTGAACTGGTCGCTGATGGCGGCGGTGATCTTCACCCTGCTGCCGGCGAAACTCGACTATCCGTTGGTACTGGGTGTGCTGTTGATCAGCGCGATTGCCGGGGTGCTCACCCATATCCCGGCCGGGTTGGGCGTGCTGGAGGCGGTGTTTATTGCACTGCTGCAGCATGAGGCGTCGCGGGGCAGTTTGCTCGCCGGGTTGATTGCGTACCGGGCGATCTATTTTATTGTGCCGCTGCTGATTGCGCTGGTGATGTACCTGGGGGTGGAGGCGAAGGCCAAGGCGTTGCGGGTGAAGAAGACACCGGCTTGATCGCTATCGCTGGCACGCCAGCGCCTACAGTTTGAATGCGTCCCCTGTAGGAGCCAGTTCAGCTTGCCGGCGATAGCAATCTAAAGAACACCCCCTACTGAGACTGGATGATGCTCAACCGTTCACCCACCACCATCTCGGTGATCCAATCCACCAGGATCGAGGTATAGGCCTGCTGCGACACCGGATCGCTGAGAGAATGGTCGGCGCCATCGATGATGCGATGGGTCAGGGAGTGCGTCTGCTGGCACGCCGCGCGGTAACTCATGATGGTGGCATGGGGCACATGATCATCGGTTTCAGACTCGACGATCAGCACATCTCCGGTAAACGCCGAGCACGCGTGCAAGGCGCGGTTGGTTTCGGCATGCACCAGCGTGCTGCGGTAATCCATCAGATCGGCCTTATCCAGATCACGCTTGGGCTTGAGCCATTCCTGGTCGCGGTACAGCGCCGGTACGCGCAGCGCCAGCCAGCGCACCGGGCGCAGTGAGGTGAGGATGGCGGCCAGGTACCCGCCGTAGCTGGTGCCCACCACCGCCACCGCCGAGGTGTCGATGGCCGGGTGGGACAACAACCGGTCGTAGGCCGCCAGCAGGTCACGCAGGTTGTCCTCACGGGTGACGCGGGACAATGGAATGCCGGTGCCGGCGTGGCCACGCAGGTCGAAGGTCAGGCACACGCACCCAAGGCCGGCGATGCCTTTGGCGCGTTCGAGGTCGCGCTCCTGGCTGCCGCCCCAGCCGTGCACAAACAGCACCCCCGGTACTTTGGATTTGGGACTCAGGAAGGTGCCGCTCATCTGTTCGTCGTCGATATCGATCGCAATGCTTTCGCTTCTAGCCGTCATAAGATTTAACCGTCACGTACTTGAGAAGAAACTCGCTGTTTTCCGCCGGCCCGCGATACACCTCGATAGCATCCGCCGGCAGGGGTTGGTCCACGTAGGTTTCCACCGAGGACACGTGGATCGCGCGCAAGCCGGGATGATTGATAAAACTCTGCAACGCCGCGACTTCCGCGCTGCTCGCCCCGCCCATGCGCCAGGATTGTTCGAGCACGCCACTGCGCCGCTGGCCGTTACTGTCCAGGCCTTGTGCGATGTCGTAATTGCGCCGAGAGGCATAAAAACCCGGGTAGGCCTCATCGGCGGCACTGTCGAAAACCTGGGCTTGTTCGATGGCTTCGCGTACGTCACCGGGCAAGTCGAGCGTTAACAGGTTTTCGTAGCCACCGGGCACCACCAGCAGGTTGGAGCCGCCATAGACGTCTTCGCCCTGCCCGTCTTTCGTCAGGTATTGCTCGCCGCAGTAGCTGAACACGTGCTCGCCGATAAAGCTCTGGCCGACACTGTGGGTGATCACGTCGTGCAGGTCTTGCTCCAGCACCACGCCTTGGTTGAACAGTTCTGCGGCGTCGGGTCGCGCCAGCACGGCGTCGAATTCATCAAGGCTGTGGATAACTTCCTGCCCACGGCCCGCGCAGGCGTGCACGGGTTTCAAACGCAGGGGCCCACTGTAGAGCAGGCGGGTGGCGGCGGGCCGTGCGTCCTCCAAGGCGAACACGCTCAAGCCATCCAGCACCACCGGTCGCACACGCTCGCAAAACAATGCCGACCAGCCTTCCGGCGCCTTGGCCTCAGGGCCGAGCAAGCCATGGCTGATCGCTTTGGTGCAGATGAAGTCGTGGTCGACGTACCCGCCCCACAGATCCTCCGGGCCATTGATGTTGAGCGCCCGCGCCTGCGCTGGGCCGACCAGGGTTTGCGTGGGCAGCAGGTACAGCGCGCGCCCCGCATGCAGATCGGGGTCGTAGCTGCCGCCGAATTTGAGCCCGAGTATCTGTGCCAGCCAGCGCGCCAGGGCGCGGTTGGTTTCGACCTCGTGCAGCGGCGCGCCCTCGCGTGTGGAGTGAGCCACTACCAGCTTCTTGCGTTGAGTTGGGGTCATGCGTCCCCCCTGGCTATCGCGCCCTGTGTGTGCCGAGAAGGTTGCAGGGATCAGGCCAAGGCTATTTCGCAGAAGATGGTTTTCGAATCAAGCAGTTGCCCGAACACCGATGGCAGTTGGCCTGCCTCATTCTGCACGACGTTGCGTTGGTGTCGCGGCGTTCTGCACGATTCAGACGCCAAAACGGCTGCGGTAATCGCTGGGCGCCAGGCCGGTGATTTTCTTGAAGGTGGCGCGGAAGGCGCTGGGGTCCTGATAACCCACGGTCCAGGCGATATGGTCAATGGTGCCATTGGTGAACTCAAGCATCTGCCGCGCCTTGCCCACACGCAGGTGCTGGCAGTACTCGGTGGGTTTCAAACCGGTGGCATTGCGAAAACGCCGCAGGAACGTACGCTCTTCCAGGCCTGCCTCTTGGGCCATCGCCGCCACGCAAACCTCCACTGCACCGCTGGCCTGCAACCAGTGCTGAACTTTGAGGATGGCTGCATCACCGTGGCCGAGAATCGGCGCAAAGTTGCTGCCGCACTGGCTGGCACTGTCACTGTGCTCGATCACCAGGAAACGCGCCGTATCGGCCGCGATGCTGGGGCCCATCAGGCGGTCGACCAGGCGCAGGCCAAGTTCGGACCAGGCCATCAAGCCGGCGGTGGTGATCAGGTCGCCGTCATCGACGTTCGGCTTATCCGCCTCCAAGCGTACGGCCGGGAAGCGGGCTGCGAAGGATTTGGCGGAGGACCAGTGGGTGGTGGCGCTGCGGCCATCAAGCAATCCACTGCGCGCCAGCATGATCGAGCCAATACACACGCCACCCAGCACAGTGCCCGCCGCGTGTTGCTGGCGAAGCCATTCCAGTAACGCAGGGGGCGCCTGGTCTTCGGTAAACTCCCCAATCGAGGGCGGCACCAGCACGGCCATCATCGGTTGATCCGGGCCGGGGTGGCTGCTGAATGCGCGCACCGGTGTGCCGGTCGCGTCCACCTGCCAATGGCTGACCCGCAGCAGCGGCAACTGCGCGGATTGATGCTCGGCGGCAATGCGGTTGGCTACGCCGAACAGGTCGGTCAGGCCATGCACGGCCGCCAGTTGCGCACCTTGGTAGATCAACACGCCCAGCTCAACAACGACCATTGTCAGTTTTCCCCCTGTTATTGTCGGTGCAGCCAATCCCAGGTGCAGGCGCCAGCTAAGATACTGAGCCCATCAACCCATCACGAGGCAACACACATGGCCAAGCAAGCGCTCATCCTAATCGATATCCAGAACGACTACTTCCCCCAGGGCAAGTGGCCACTCGCCGGCGTGGACGCCGCGGCAGATAAGGCCGCGCAGGTGTTGCAGGCATTCCGGCAGGCGGGCGATGCGGTGATTCACGTGCGTCATGAGTTCACCTCCGAGGATGCGCCGTTCTTCACACCGGGTTCCGAGGGTGCGCACCTGCATAGCAAGGTGTCGAACGAGGGCAGTGAGCCGGTGGTGCTCAAGCACTTCGTGAATGCGTTTCGCGAGACCAACCTGCGCGCCCTGCTGGAACAACGCAGCATCACGAAACTGGTGGTGGTCGGCAGCATGAGTCACATGTGCATCGACGCGGTGGTACGGGCGGCAGCGGACTTGGGCTACAAAGTCACGCTGATCCATGACGCCTGCGCCACGCGAGACCTGGAGTTCAATGGCAAGGTGATCCCGGCGGCGCAGGTGCATGACGCTTATATGGCATCACTGGCGTTCGGCTATGCAACCGTCGTGTCGACCGATGAATTCCTCGCCCCCGTGTAGAAGGCTGCCGGCAATAGCGTCGTTACGGCCTACGCAGTGGCGATGATGAACAGGCGCGGAAAGGGCAACAGCACGGTGCCATCGGCCAGTGCTGGGTAAGCCTGAGTAATCCGCGCCTGGTATTCCTGTAGGAAGGCAGCTTTTTCGCTGTCATCCAAAGGCGCGAGGAATGGCCTCAGTGCCGAAGCCTTGAACCACTCCACCACCGCCGCGTGATCCGCCAACGGATGCAAATACGTGGTACGCCACACATCGACACTGCTGCAATGCTGACTCAGCAGCTCGTAGTAGTAACCCGCCGCATGGCGTTCATTGTGTTTGACCGCGCCGATCTTGGTAGACCAAGGCCCATCAGCGGCGACTTCGCGGGCCAGCCGGTGGGCGGGCTCGTCGAGGTTGTCCGGCGTTTGCACCGCCAGCGTACCGCCCGGTGTCAATTGGCGGACCAGGTGCGGATACAACGCTGCGTGGTCGGGCAGCCATTGCAGCGACGCATTGGCCAGGATCACATCGAAGGCTTGCGTCGGGTGCCACGCCCCGATATCCGCCAGTTCAAAATTCAGCGCCGGCAGCCGTTTGCGGGCGTCGACCAGCATGTCGTCGGAGCTGTCCATGCCGGTGACGTGGGCCTGTGGATAGCGCTCGGCCAGTACTTCGGTGGAGTTGCCGGGGCCGCAGCCCAGGTCGACGGCAGTATGCACCTCAGTATTCGGAATAGCCGCGACCAGATCACGGACGGGACGGGTGCGCTGCTGTTCGAACATCGTGTATTGCTTGGCTGACCAGGTCATCACGGCTTTCCTTCTTTTTGAGGTTGGCTACAGCCTAATTTTTGAGAGCCATGAGAACAAATGCCAGGATTGGAGCCCTCCCATACCTGAAAAGTATCCCTATGCTGGAGCTTCGCCAACTCAAGGCCTTCGTCGCCATCGCCGAAGAAGGCTACATCACCCGTGCCGCCGAACGCCTGGGCATGCAGCAGCCACCGTTGACCCGAATGCTGCAAAGCCTCGAAGCCGAGTTGGGCGTGGTGTTGATGGAGCGCTTGCCCCGTGGCGTGCGCGCTACGAATGCCGGGCTCGCCTTGCTGGACGAAGCGCGGGAGATGCTCGCCCAAGCCGAAGGGATTGCAGAGGTAGTACGCCGCGCGGCACGCGGTGAACGCGGGCGGTTGGCGATCGGCTTCACCAGTTCGGCGGCACTGCATCCCTTCGTGCCGAGCGTGCTGCGGCTGTTTCGTGAAACCTTTGTCGGCGTCACCGTGGTGTTGGAGGAAGCCGGTACCGGCGAACTGCTGGACGCGCTGGCGCACGAGAAACTCGACGCGGCGTTTATCCGTTCTCCGCTCAGCGGGACGCAGTCGCTTCAGGACGAACCGATCCTGGTGGAGCCTATGCTGCTGGCATTGCCGACGGACCACCCGCTGGCAAGCGACTCCGCATCCCCCCTGCCCTTGGCGGCCTTGGCGACCGAGTCCTTCGTGCTGTATCGCCGTCGCGTGGGCCTGGGGTTGTATGACGCGATCCTGGTGGCCTGTCGCGAAGCCGGGTTCAGCCCGCAGGTGGTTCAGGAAGCGCCGCGCATGACCGCGACACTGAGCCTGGTAGCGGCTGGGCTTGGGGTCTCCATCGTGCCGGCATCGATGCAGCGGTTGCGCGGTGACGGCATTGTTTATCGGGAGTTGACGGAGTGCCGGAGCCTGGTGGCGCCGTTGCATTTGGCGACGCGGATTGGGGATGGCTCGGCGGTGTTACAACGGTTCAAGGACATGGTCGTCACCGCCGCGTCGACTGAAGCGGATCACGGGTAATAAAAAACCCCCGTGGCCTGAGCCAACGGGGGTTTTGTGCGTTCCGGGTGTTAAACCTTAGAACGGGATATCGTCATCAAAGCTGTCGAAATCCGGCGCTGGCTGCGGCGCGGCCTGCTGTGGCGCTGGACGCGACTCACGCTGTGGCTGCTGGCTTGGCTGCGGACGCGACTGCTGTGGACGCGGTGCCGAGTTGGACATGCCGCCCTGGCCCTGTTGGTCGCCCTGTGGACGGCCGCCCAGCAGTTGCATGGTGCCTTGCATGTCGACCACGATTTCGGTGGTGTAACGCTTGATGCCGTCTTTTTCCCACTCGCGGGTCTGCAGCTTGCCTTCGATGTACACCTGCGAACCTTTGCGCAGGTACTCACCGGCGATCTCTGCGACCTTGCCGAACATCGACACACGGTGCCATTCGGTTTTCTCGACCTTCTGGCCGGTCTGCTTGTCGGTCCACTGTTCGCTGGTCGCCAGACTCAGGTTGGTCACGGCGTTACCGTTAGGCAAGTAGCGAACTTCGGGATCCTGGCCGCATGTACCGACCAATATGACTTTGTTAACCCCACGGGCCATAACGTTCTCCTAGGCTGGGCGCGCTGTCGGCACTGGGTTGACCAGTTGCTCGAGCGTCGCGCGATCCAATAATTCGGTGTCCAATTTGATGTAGATGGCGGCTTCTTCAGCGACAACCACGGCATCGGTAACCCCTGTAACGGCCTTAAGGCGCTCGACCAGACCGGCTTCGCGGATCGCTTCAGGCGATAACGGCAAACGCAGACTCGTCACATAGGGAGGTTCGCGCATGGTAACAGCAAAGGCTAGCCAGAGGGCAGCCAGACCTGCGCATCCAAGAAACACAACCGACAAACCGCCATGCTGGAACATCCAGCCACCCATGATGCCGCCCAGTGCAGAACCCAGGAACTGGCTGGTGGAATACACACCCATCGCCGTCCCTTTGCCGCCGGCCGGTGAAACTTTGCTGATCAGCGAAGGCAACGAAGCCTCCAGCAGGTTGAACGCGGTGAAAAACACCACCGTGCCGATTACCAGCGCCCGCAGGCTGTCGCCGAACTGCCAGAAGAATAGCTCAGTGAGCATCAGCGTCGCGACGGCGCCGAGCAGGATTCGTTTCATTTTGCGTTTTTTCTCGCCATAGATAATGAACGGGATCATGGCGAAGAACGAAATCAACAAGGCGGTGAGGTACACCCACCAGTGCTGCTCCTTGGGCAGGCCGGCTTTTTCCACCAGCGCCAGGGGCAAGGCGACGAAGCTGCACATCAGCATTGCGTGCAACACGAAGATACCCAAATCCAGGCGCAGCAGGTCCGGGTGCTTGAGCGTTGGCAGCAATGCCTGGCGGGCGACGCCGGACTCGCGGTGCTGCAACGTGCCGGTAGAGCGAGGCACCATAAAGGCCACGATCACGATACCGAACAACGCCATGCCGCCAGTGGCCAGGAACAGCCCGTGCAGGCCGAACGCGCGGGTCAGCAGGGGCCCTACCACCATCGCCACGGCGAACGACAGGCCGATGGTCATGCCGATCATGGCCATGGCCTTGGTGCGGTGTTGCTCGCGGGTCAGGTCGGACAGCAACGCCATGACTGCCGCGGAAATCGCACCGGCGCCTTGCAGGATACGCCCGGCAATCACACCCCAGATCGAATCGGACTGCGCGGCGAGCACGCTGCCCAGCGCGAACACGATCAGCCCCAGGTAGATCACCGGACGGCGGCCAATGCGGTCGGAAATGATCCCGAACGGGATCTGGAAAATCGCCTGGGTCAGGCCATAGGCGCCAATCGCCAAGCCGATCAATGCCGGGGTCGCACCTGCGAGATCCATCCCATAGGTCGCCAGCACTGGCAACACCATAAACATGCCCAGCATACGGAAGGCGAACACCAGGGCCAGACCGCTTGCCGCTCGGGTCTCGCCGCTACTCATGCGTTCGCTGTGGGGATCGTGCATGGAAAAACCTCGTGTGAACCGGCGGCGATTCTACCAGTCCCATCGATTGAGAGGGTATATGCGGCGCTTTGCCGCGCAGCTTTCATGTAAGGCTGCAAGCGGCCTTTCGACAGTGTATATTCATCCAGTCTTTAGCCGTATACTCCGGCATTATTTACGCCCGCCGTGCGAGGCCATCTTGGACAAGATCCTGATTCGTGGGGCTAGAACCCACAACCTGAAGAACATCGACCTGACCCTGCCCCGGGACAAACTGATCGTCATCACCGGCTTGTCCGGGTCCGGCAAGTCGTCCCTGGCGTTCGACACGCTGTACGCCGAAGGCCAGCGTCGTTATGTGGAATCGCTGTCGGCCTATGCCCGCCAGTTCCTGTCGATGATGGAGAAGCCCGACGTCGACACCATTGAAGGCCTGTCGCCGGCGATCTCCATCGAGCAGAAGTCGACCTCCCATAACCCGCGCTCCACCGTGGGCACCATTACCGAAATCTACGACTACCTGCGCCTGCTGTATGCACGCGTGGGTATTCCGCGTTGCCCGGACCACGACATTCCCCTGGAAGCCCAGACCGTCAGCCAGATGGTCGACCTGGTGCTGGCCCAGCCGGAAGGCGCCAAGCTGATGCTGCTGGCGCCGGTGATCCGTGAGCGCAAGGGCGAACACCTTTCCGTCTTCGAAGAGTTGCGCGCCCAAGGTTTCGTGCGCGCGCGGATCAACGGCAAGCTGTATGAGCTGGACGAAGCGCCGAAGCTCGACAAGCAGAAGAAACACTCTATTGATGTGGTCGTTGATCGTTTCAAAGTGCGTGCCGATCTGCAGCAGCGCCTGGCGGAATCCTTTGAAACCGCGTTGAAGCTGGCGGACGGCATTGCCCTGGTGGCGCCGATGGATGACGAACCGGGCGAAGAGATCATCTTCTCCGCGCGCTTTGCCTGCCCGATCTGTGGCCATGCCATCAGCGAGCTGGAACCCAAGCTGTTTTCCTTCAACAACCCGGCAGGCGCCTGCCCGACCTGTGATGGCCTGGGGGTGAAGCAGTTCTTCGACATCAAGCGCCTGGTCAACGGTGACCTGACGTTAGCGGAGGGTGCCATACGCGGCTGGGACAGGCGCAACGTCTATTACTTCCAAATGCTGGGGTCGTTGGCGTCGCACTATAAATTCAGCCTGGAAGTGCCGTTCAACCAACTGCCGGCAGACCAGCAGAAGGTTATCCTCAACGGCAGCGGTTCGCAGAACGTGGACTTCAAGTACCTGAACGACCGTGGCGATATCGTCAAGCGTTCACACCCGTTCGAAGGCATCGTGCCGAACCTCGAGCGTCGCTACCGTGAGACCGAGTCGGCCAGCGTGCGCGAAGAGTTGGCGAAATTCCTCAGCACCCAGCCCTGCCCGGATTGCCGTGGCACCCGCCTGCGTCGTGAGGCGCGGCATGTATGGGTGGGCGAGAAGACATTGCCAGCAGTGACCAACCTGCCGATCGGCGATGCCTGTGAGTACTTTGGTGTACTCAAGCTGACCGGTCGCCGTGGCGAAATCGCTGACAAGATCCTCAAGGAAATCCGCGAGCGCTTGCAGTTCCTGGTCAACGTTGGCCTGGATTACCTGTCGCTGGATCGCAGTGCCGACACCTTGTCCGGCGGCGAAGCTCAACGCATTCGACTGGCCAGCCAGATTGGTGCTGGCCTTGTGGGTGTGTTGTACATCCTCGATGAACCGTCGATCGGCTTGCACCAGCGCGACAACGACCGCCTGCTAGGCACGTTGAAACATCTGCGGGATATCGGCAACACGGTGATTGTGGTCGAGCACGATGAAGACGCAATCCGCCTGGCGGACTACGTGGTCGACATTGGCCCAGGTGCGGGTGTGCATGGCGGACATATCGTCGCCGAGGGCACGCCTGCCGAAGTCATGGCTCATCCCGATTCGCTGACCGGCAAATACTTGTCCGGTCGTGTGAAGATCGAAGTACCGGCCAAACGTACCCCGCGCAACAAGAAGCTGGCACTGCACCTCAAGGGCGCGCGTGGCAACAACTTGCGCAATGTCGACCTGGAAATTCCGCTAGGTCTGCTGACCTGCGTGACCGGGGTTTCCGGCTCGGGCAAATCGACGCTGATCAACAACACGCTGTTCCCCTTGAGTGCCACCGCGCTGAATGGCGCGACCACCCTGGAAGCCGCGGCCCATGACAGCATCAAAGGCCTGGAGCATCTGGACAAGGTGGTCGATATCGACCAGAGCCCGATTGGCCGTACACCACGCTCCAACCCGGCAACCTACACCGGTTTGTTCACGCCGATTCGCGAGCTGTTCGCGGGTGTTCCGGAATCCCGTTCACGGGGTTACGGGCCGGGCAGGTTCTCGTTCAACGTCAAGGGTGGTCGCTGTGAAGCATGCCAAGGCGATGGCCTGATCAAAGTGGAGATGCACTTTCTCCCGGACATCTACGTGCCGTGCGATGTGTGCAAGAGCAAGCGCTACAACCGCGAGACCCTGGAGATCAAATACAAGGGCAAGAGCATCCACGAAACCCTCGAGATGACCATCGAGGAAGCGCGGGTGTTCTTCGACGCAGTCCCGGCGCTGGCGCGCAAGCTGCAGACGCTGATGGACGTAGGCTTGTCGTACATCAAGCTGGGGCAATCGGCGACCACGCTGTCAGGTGGTGAGGCGCAGCGGGTGAAGCTGTCCCGCGAGCTGTCCAAGCGCGATACCGGCAAGACCCTGTATATCCTCGATGAGCCGACCACCGGCCTGCACTTCGCGGATATCCAGCAGCTGCTGGACGTGTTGCACCGCCTGCGCGACCACGGCAACACGGTGGTGGTGATCGAGCACAACCTTGATGTGATCAAGACCGCGGATTGGCTGGTCGACCTGGGGCCGGAAGGCGGCTCCAAGGGCGGCCAGATCATCGCGGTTGGCACGCCGGAGCAGGTCTCCGAAATGCCGCAGTCGCACACCGGTTACTACTTGAAACCCTTGCTGGAACGCGACCGGGCCTGACTTATTCAGGCCCAATGAAAAGCCCCTGTCACTTTACGGTGACAGGGGCTTTTTCGTAGCCGGGAATCAGAACTGCGATTGCAGGTAATTCTCCAGGCCGATCAACTTGATCAGGCCCAACTGCTTTTCAAGCCAGTAGGTGTGATCTTCTTCGGTGTCATTCAACTGCACCCGCAGGATTTCACGGGTGACGAAGTCGCTGTGCTGCTCACAGAGCTCGATGCCCTTGCAGAGCGCGGCTCGGACCTTGTACTCGAGGCGCAGGTCGGCGGCGAGCATGTCAGGTACCGTGGTGCCCACATCCAGGTCATCGGGACGCATGCGCGGCGTGCCTTCGAGCATGAGGATACGGCGCATCAGTGCGTCGGCGTGCTGTGCCTCTTCTTCCATCTCGTGGTTGATACGCTCATAGAGCTCGGTAAAGCCCCAGTCTTCGTACATGCGCGAGTGGATGAAATATTGGTCACGAGCAGCCAGTTCGCCCGTCAGCAACGTGTTGAGGTAATCGATTACGTCGGGGTGACCTTGCATCGCCCTACATCTCCCTGCTTGAAAGTCTGTAGTTTGAACCATGATGACTCGAAGGTCACGGGACCAACGGCAGAAAAGTGAAGATTTCCGGAGAAAAGTAGCTGAAATAACGCAAAAACCGCCCAAATGAGGGCGGTTCTGCTTATCGTTTAGAGTTAGTTAAGCGATACACCCAGTGCCTTTGCGATTGCTTCTCCATAAGCAGGATCTGCCTTGTAGAAGTGCTGCAACTGACGCTGGACGACATCACTGGAAACCCCACCCATCGCACCGGCGATGTTACTGGTGAGCAACGCTTTCTGCTCATCGTTCATCAGGCGGAACAGCGCACCGGCGTGGCTGTAATAATCAGTGTCTTCTCGGTGATCGTAACGATCAGCCGCACCGCTCAAGGTCAAAGCAGGCTCAGCGTACTGCGGTGCCTGTTTCGGTGCATCCGCGTAGCTGTTCGGCTCGTAGTTAGGCGCCGCACCGCCATTGCTGCCAAATGCCATCGAACCATCACGCTGGTAGCTGTTCACCGGGCTACGTGGAGCGTTGACCGGCAGTTGCTGGTGGTTGGTGCCAACACGGTAGCGGTGAGCATCGGCATATGCAAACACGCGGCCTTGCAGCATACGGTCTGGCGACAGACCTACACCTGGAACCATGTTGCTAGGACCGAACGCAGCCTGTTCCACCTCTGCGAAGTAGTTTTGCGGGTTGCGGTTCAGCTCCAACTCGCCGACTTCGATCAACGGGAATTCTTTCTGCGACCAGGTCTTGGTCACGTCGAATGGATTCTCGTAATGAGCGTTGGCCTGGGCCTCGGTCATGATCTGAATGCAGACGCGCCATTTCGGAAAATCACCGCGCTCGATTGCACCAAACAAATCGCGCTGAGCGTAATCAGGATCAGTACCGGCCAGGCGTGCAGCTTCGGCCGGCGCCAGGTTCTTGATGCCCTGCTTGGTCTTGTAGTGCCACTTGACCCAATGACGCTCGCCGGCGGCGTTGATCAGGCTGTAGGTGTGGCTGCCGAAGCCGTGCATGTGACGGTACCCATCGGGGATGCCACGGTCCGAGAACAGAATGGTGACCTGGTGCAGCGCCTCAGGAGAGTGCGACCAGAAGTCCCACATCATTTGCGCACTCTTCAGGTTGCTTTGCGGCAGGCGCTTCTGAGTGTGAATAAAGTCCGGGAACTTCAATGGGTCGCGAATGAAGAACACAGGGGTGTTGTTACCCACGATGTCCCAGTTGCCTTCTTCGGTGTAGAACTTCAGGGCAAAGCCACGTGGATCGCGCTCGGTGTCAGCCGAACCACGCTCACCGCCTACGGTAGAAAACCGCAGGAAGGTCGGGGTTTGCTTGCCGACGGACTCAAACAGCTTGGCGCTGGTGTACTGCGTAATGTCTTGGGTAACGGTGAAGGTGCCATAGGCGCCCGAGCCCTTGGCGTGTACACGGCGCTCAGGAATGTTTTCACGGTTGAAGTGGGCAAGCTTCTCGATCAGATGAAAATCGTCGAGCAGAAGCGGGCCACGCGGGCCGGCGGAGCGGGAATTCTGGTTGTCCGCAACGGGAGCGCCGCTGGCGGTGGTAAGGATTTTATTCTGACTCATGCTCAATTTCCCTCAGGTCGGACTTGGAACTGCCGGCTAATCGGCTTGGAGGAAGTATTGATCATCAATATGACGTCTACAAATTCATTAAATTGTAGGCGTCGATAGAGAATAACTACCAGACTCCCCAGCTTTCATAGTGCCGACCACAACCCGTGGGCGCTTGTACAAATCGCGCTTTTGTTACGCGCACAAAAAACCGGGCACTAGGCCCGGTTCTTCGTTACAGCTTGTCGTCTTACTCGGCGCTTACAGCTTCGCCGGCAGTAGCACGATCAACCAACTCGACGTACGCCATAGGCGCGTTGTCGCCAGTGCGGAAACCGCACTTGAGGATGCGCAGGTAGCCACCCTCACGGGTAGCGTAACGCTTGCCCAGGTCGTTGAAGAGCTTACCAACGATAGCTTTCGAACGAGTACGGTCGAAAGCCAGACGGCGGTTAGCCAGGCTGTCTGTCTTGGCCAAAGTGATCAGCGGCTCAGCAACGCGACGCAGTTCTTTAGCTTTCGGCAGTGTAGTTTTGATCAGCTCGTGCTCGAACAGCGACACCGCCATGTTTTGGAACATGGCCTTGCGGTGCGAGCTGGTACGGCTCAGGTGACGACCACTTTTACGATGACGCATGGTTCATTCCTTACCAAACTCACGTTCGGTGATTACGACGATCAGGCAGTCGCCTTGTCGTCCTTCTTAAGACTTGCAGGCGGCCAGTTGTCGAGGCGCATGCCGAGGGACAGACCGCGGGAGGCCAGAACGTCCTTGATTTCAGTCAAGGATTTCTTGCCCAGGTTCGGAGTCTTCAACAGTTCTACTTCGGTACGCTGAATCAGGTCGCCGATGTAGTAAATGTTTTCCGCCTTAAGGCAGTTAGCCGAACGTACAGTCAGTTCCAGATCGTCAACCGGGCGAAGCAGGATCGGATCGATCTCGTCTTCCTGCTCGATTACCACTGGTTCGCTGTCACCTTTGAGGTCGACGAACGCAGCCAACTGCTGTTGCAGAATGGTTGCAGCGCGGCGAATAGCCTCTTCAGGATCCAGAGTACCGTTGGTTTCCAGATCAATAACCAGCTTGTCCAGGTTAGTACGCTGCTCGACACGGGCGTTTTCCACCACGTATGCGATACGGCGAACCGGGCTGAACGAAGAGTCAAGCTGCAAGCGACCAATGCTGCGGCTTTCGTCTTCATCGCTCTGACGCGAGTCGGCCGGTTCATAACCACGACCACGAGCTACGGTGAGCTTCATGTTCAGGGCGCCGTTAGACGCCAGGTTAGCGATTACGTGATCGGGGTTAACGATCTCGACATCATGATCCAGCTGAATATCGGCAGCGGTAACCACCCCCGAACCCTTCTTCGACAAGGTCAGCGTAACTTCGTCACGGCCGTGCAGCTTGATAGCCAGACCTTTAAGGTTCAACAGGATTTCAATTACGTCTTCCTGTACACCTTCGATGGCGCTGTACTCGTGGAGCACACCGTCAATCTCGGCCTCGACTACTGCACAGCCGGGCATTGAGGACAACAGGATGCGGCGCAGCGCGTTGCCCAGGGTGTGGCCAAAACCACGCTCGAGAGGCTCGAGAGTAATTTTGGCGCGGGTTGGACTGACAACCTGCACATCAATGTGGCGGGGTGTCAGGAACTCATTTACCGAAATCTGCATGGATGCACCTATTTTCTAGCCCTTACTTGGAGTAGAGCTCGACAATCAGGCTTTCGTTGATGTCGGCGGACAGATCACTGCGAGCAGGAACGTTCTTGAAAACGCCCGACTTCTTCTCAGTGTCTACTTCTACCCATTCTACGCGGCCACGTTGGGCACACAGATCGAGAGCTTGGACAATGCGAAGTTGGTTTTTTGCTTTCTCGCGAACTGCGACCACGTCACCAGCACGAACCTGGTAGGACGGAACGTTTACGGTCTGACCGTTAACGCTGATCGACTTGTGCGATACCAGCTGACGGGATTCGGCACGAGTCGAACCAAAGCCCATACGGTATACAACGTTGTCCAGACGGCATTCGAGCAGTTGCAGCAGGTTTTCACCGGTTGCACCTTTTTTGCCAGCAGCTTCTTTGTAGTAGCCGCTGAACTGACGCTCGAGAACGCCGTAGATACGACGGACCTTCTGCTTTTCACGCAGTTGGGTGCCGTAATCGGACTGGCGACCGCGGCGTTGGCCGTGGATACCAGGTGCTGCTTCAATGTTGCACTTCGATTCGATCGCGCGCACGCCGCTCTTCAGGAAGAGATCGGTGCCTTCGCGACGAGCGAGTTTGCATTTTGGACCAATGTAACGAGCCATTCTTTACAATCTCCTGGATTACACGCGGCGCTTCTTCGGCGGACGGCACCCGTTGTGCGGGATTGGCGTCACGTCGGTGATGCTGGCGATCTTATAGCCACAGCCGTTCAAAGCACGGACAGCAGACTCACGACCTGGACCTGGACCTTTGACGTTAACGTCGAGGTTTTTCAGGCCATATTCCAGCGCAGCTTGGCCAGCACGTTCAGCAGCTACTTGAGCAGCAAACGGGGTGGACTTGCGGGAACCGCGGAAACCCGAACCACCGGAGGTAGCCCAAGAAAGCGCGTTACCTTGACGGTCGGTGATGGTCACGATGGTGTTGTTAAAAGAAGCATGGATGTGGGCGATGCCATCAACCACTGTCTTTTTAACTTTTTTACGAGGACGAGCAGCAGGTTTTGCCATGATAATTTTCCTGTCGATTCGCTGGGGCGATTACTTGCGGATCGGCTTACGCGGACCTTTACGGGTACGCGCGTTAGTCTTGGTACGCTGACCGCGTACTGGAAGACCACGACGATGACGCAGACCGCGATAGCAACCGAGGTCCATCAAACGCTTGATTTTCATGTTGATTTCACGGCGCAGGTCACCTTCAGTGGTGAACTTCGCCACTTCGCCACGCAGCGATTCAATCTGCTCGTCGCTCAGATCCTTGATCTTAGCGGCTGGGTTTACCCCAGCAACTGCGCAAATTTTCTGCGCAGTAGTGCGACCAACACCATAGATGTAGGTCAGCGAGATAACAGTGTGCTTGTTATCTGGAATGTTAACGCCTGCAATACGGGCCATTCAGTGGGACTCCAATTGACAGCTACCTACGCCCCGGAAGCCAAGAAATAGGGCGCGAGATAATATCGCTGTAATAACAAATAATCAACCCGGCAGCGCACTAGCTGCCGGGCTTCAAGCGGATCACACTCAGCCTTGGCGCTGTTTGTGACGCGGTTCCGCGCTGCAAATTACTCGAACAACACCTTCGCGGCGAATAATCTTGCAGTTACGGCACAGCTTTTTCACCGATGCACGAACTTTCATCACCAACTCCTCGAACCTTATGGGGTACTCAGCGCAACATGCCGCTGCCGTAGCCCTTCAGGTTGGCTTTCTTCATCAGGGATTCGTACTGGTGCGAAACGAGGTGCGATTGTACTTGGGACATGAAGTCCATCACAACCACGACCACGATCAGCAACGAGGTCCCGCCAAGGTAGAACGGAACGTTTGCTGCAACCACCAGGAACTGGGGCAACAAGCACACGGCCGTCATATATAGAGCACCGAACAGGGTCAAACGAGTCAGAACGCCATCAATGTAGCGCGCAGACTGCTCACCTGGACGGATGCCCGGAATAAAGGCACCGGACTTCTTCAGGTTTTCCGCTACGTCTTTCGGATTGAACATCAACGCCGTATAGAAGAAGCAGAAGAAAATAATCCCTGCACTAAACAGCAGAATATTCAACGGCTGACCAGGAGCGATCGACTGAGAGAGGTCCTGCAGCCAGCCCATATTTTCAGACTGACCAAACCAGGTACCCAACGAAGCCGGAAACAGCAAAATGCTGCTCGCGAAAATTGCCGGAATAACACCGGCCATATTCACTTTCAGCGGCAAGTGGCTTGTCTGCGCAGCAAAAACCTTACGGCCCTGCTGACGCTTGGCGTAGTGAACAGCAATACGACGCTGGCCACGCTCAATGAACACCACAAAACCGATAATCGCTACTGCCAGCAAACCGATGGCAACCAAGGCGAAAATATTGATATCACCCTGACGCGCAGACTCGAAAGACTGCCCAATCGCTCTCGGAAGACCGGCGACGATACCTGCGAAAATCAACATCGAGATACCGTTACCAACACCACGCTCAGTAATCTGCTCACCCAGCCACATCATGAACATCGCACCAGCCACAAACGTGGATACCGCGACGAAATGGAAGCCAAAGTCACCAGTGAACGCAACGCCCTGCCCGGCCAGGCCAACGGACATGCCGATAGCTTGAACCAAGGCGAGGACGACAGTGCCGTAGCGGGTGTACTGGCTAATCTTGCGACGGCCAGCTTCACCTTCCTTCTTCAACTGCTCCAGCTGCGGGCTGACGGCGGTCATCAGTTGCATGATGATCGATGCCGAAATGTACGGCATGATCCCCAGTGCAAAGATGCTCATCCGCTCCAGCGCGCCGCCGGAAAACATGTTGAACAAGCTAAGAATGGTCCCCTCATTCTGTCGAAACAGGTCTGCGAGTCGGTCCGGGTTGATACCTGGAACCGGGATGTGTGCGCCTATTCGGTAGACGATAATCGCCAGGAACAGAAAACGCAGACGAGCCCAAAGTTCAGACATACCGCCTTTGCCGAGCGCTGAGAGAGCACCTTGCTTAGCCATTTATTCCTCGAACTTGCCGCCAGCTGCTTCGATAGCCGAACGCGCACCTTTGGTGGCGCCGATTCCCTTGCCGATAGTGACAGCGCGAGTCACTTCACCGGACAGCATGATTTTCACACGCTGTACGTTGACGTTGATCACGTTGGCATCTTTCAGGGTCTGCACAGTAACGATGTCGCCTTCCACTTTAGCCAGCTCGGACAGACGCACTTCTGCGCGGTCCATGGCTTTCAGGGATACGAAACCGAACTTAGGCAGGCGACGATGCAGCGGCTGTTGACCGCCTTCAAAGCCTGGAGCGATGGTACCACCGGAGCGGGAGGTTTGACCTTTGTGGCCACGGCCACCAGTCTTACCCAAACCGCTACCGATACCACGGCCCGGACGATGCTTTTCGCGACGGGAACCCGGCGCTGGACTCAGATCATTGAGTTTCATCGATTAACCCTCTACACGCAGCATGTAGTAAGCCTTGTTGATCATCCCGCGATTCTCGGGAGTATCCTGGACTTCTACAGTGTGACCGATGCGACGCAGACCCAGACCTTTAACGCACAGTTTGTGGTTAGGGATGCGGCCGGTCATGCTTTTGATCAGCGTTACTTTAACGGTAGCCATGATCAGAAGATCTCCTTGACAGTCAGGCCACGCTTGGCAGCGATGGACTCAGGAGATTGCATAGCTTTCAAACCTTTGAAAGTGGCGTGAACCACGTTTACCGGGTTAGTCGAGCCATAGCACTTGGCCAGAACGTTCTGAACGCCAGCAACTTCGAGGACAGCACGCATAGCGCCGCCAGCGATGATACCGGTACCTTCAGAAGCAGGCTGCATGTACACCTTCGAAGCGCCATGGGCGGACTTCATTGCGTACTGCAGAGTGGTGCCGTTCAGATCAACTTGGATCATGTTGCGACGAGCAGCTTCCATTGCCTTCTGGATCGCAGCAGGCACTTCACGCGACTTGCCACGGCCGAAGCCAACGCGCCCTTTACCATCACCAACCACGGTCAACGCGGTGAAAGTGAAGATACGGCCGCCTTTAACGGTTTTGGCTACGCGGTTAACTTGAACCAGCTTCTCAATGTAGCCTTCGTCGCGCTTTTGGTCGTTATTTGACATAACTTAGAACTCCAGCCCAGCTTCACGAGCAGCATCAGCCAGCGCTTTCACGCGACCGTGGTACTTGAAGCCAGAGCGGTCGAAAGCCACTTGCGAGACGCCAGCGGCCTTAGCACGCGTAGCGACCAGCTGGCCAACCTTTGTGGCCGCGTCGATGTTGCCAGTGGCACCATCACGCAGTTCTTTATCCAAAGTCGAGGCGCTTGCCAGGACTTTGTTGCCGTCGGCCGAGATGACCTGGGCGTAGATGTGCTGCGACGAGCGGAACACGCAGAGACGCACGACTTCGAGTTCGTGCATTTTCAGGCGTGCTTTGCGAGCGCGACGCAGTCGAGTAACTTTTTTGTCGGTCATTTGCTATGCCCTACTTCTTCTTGGCTTCTTTACGACGGACGACTTCGTCCGCGTAGCGCACACCTTTGCCTTTGTACGGCTCTGGTGGACGGAAGTCGCGGATCTCAGCGGCCACTTGACCTACCAGCTGCTTATCGATGCCCTTGATCAGGATATCGGTCTGGCTAGGGGTCTCAGCAGTGATGCCCGCTGGCAGTTCGTAATCCACAGGGTGCGAGAAGCCAAGGGCCAGGTTCAAAACCGTGCCTTTTGCTTGCGCTTTGTAACCAACACCGACCAGCTGGAGCTTACGCTCGAAGCCTTGGCTTACGCCTTGGACCATGTTGTTTACCAACGCACGCGTGGTACCGGCCATTGCGCGAGTTTGTTGATCGCCATTGCGAGCAGCGAAACGCAGCTCACCAGCTTCTTCAACGATCTCAACGGACGAATGGATGTTCAGTTCAAGAGTACCCTTGGCACCCTTCACCGAAAGCTGTTGGCCTGCGAATTTGACTTCGACACCGGCTGGCAGCTTAACGGGGTTCTTAGCGACGCGAGACATGCTTATCCCCCCTTAGAACACAGTGCAAAGAACTTCGCCGCCGACACCGGCAGCGCGCGCAGCACGATCCGTCATCACACCTTTGTTGGTGGAGACGATAGACACGCCCAGACCGCCACGAACTTTCGGCAGATCTTCAGCGGACTTGTACTGACGCAGGCCTGGACGGCTAACGCGCTTCACTTCCTCGATGACCGAACGGCCTTCGAAGTACTTCAGCTCGATGGACAGCAGTGGTTTGGTTTCGCTGCTGATCTGATAACCCGCAATGTAGCCTTCGTCTTTCAGGACTTTGGCAACAGCTACCTTCAACTTGGAAGATGGCATGCTTACGACGGACTTTTCAGCCATCTGGGCATTACGGATACGAGTTAGCATGTCCGCTAACGGGTCCTGCATACTCATGGGCTAGACGCTCCTAATACAAAAAAATTAGCCTTGCGGCTACATATGTCGCCGAGAATCTCCGGGCATAGAAAACACGGGCTCAGGCGAGCCGGGTATTCTAGACACACTCCGGAAATGAAACAAGCCCCAAAAGGGGCTTGTTCCAGATTCAAGGTCACCGGTGGTCGTTATCTTGCGATGCCGACCACCTGGACTCTGAAAGTACTTACCAGCTGGCTTTAACCAGACCTGGTACGTCACCACGCATTGCCGCTTCACGCAGTTTGTTACGGCCGAGGCCGAACTTGCGGTAAACGCCGTGTGGACGACCGGTCAGGCGGCAGCGGTTACGCATGCGCGAAGCGCTTGCGTCACGTGGCTGCTTCTGCAGAGCTACTGTAGCTTCCCAACGCGCTTCTGGACTTGCGTTCAGATCAACGATGATCGCTTTCAGTGCTGCACGCTTCTTGGCGTACTTGGCAACCGTGAGCTGACGCTTCAGCTCGCGGTTTTTCATGCTCATCTTGGCCATGGTCCTACTCCAATCAGTTGCGGAACGGGAATTTGAAAGCACGCAACAGGGCGCGACCTTCATCATCGTTCTTGGCAGTGGTGGTCAGGGTGATGTCCAGACCGCGGAGAGCATCGATCTTATCGTAGTCGATTTCCGGGAAGATGATCTGCTCTTTCACGCCCATGCTGTAGTTACCACGACCATCGAAGGACTTGGCATTCAGGCCGCGGAAGTCGCGAACCCGAGGCAGGGAGATCGACAGCAGACGATCCAGGAATTCGTACATACGCTCACGGCGCAGAGTCACTTTGACGCCGATCGGCCAACCTTCACGGACTTTAAAGCCAGCGATGGATTTCCGAGCGTAAGTCACAACGACTTTTTGACCGGTGATCTTTTCCAGGTCAGCAACAGCGTGCTCGATGACTTTTTTGTCGCCGATCGCTTCGCCCAGACCCATGTTCAGGGTGATTTTGGTGACGCGCGGAACTTCCATCACGTTCCCGAGCTTAAGTTCTTCCTTAAGCTTGGGGGCGATTTCCTTCCGGTAAATCTCTTGTAGTCGTGCCATGGTCTTATCTACCTAGCAGTGTTCAAGCATCAACCGCTTTTTGGGTCGACTTGAAGACACGAATTTTCTTACCGTCTTCTACTTTGAAACCAACGCGGTCAGCCTTGTTGGTTTCGCCGTTGAAGATGGCGACGTTAGAAGCGTGCAATGGCGCTTCTTTCTCGACGATACCGCCCTGTACGCCCGACATCGGGTTAGGCTTGGTATGACGCTTGACCAGGTTCAGACCACCAACGACCAGACGGTCGTCAGCGAGAACCTTCAGCACCTTACCGCGCTTACCTTTGTCTTTGCCGGCGATCACGATGATCTCGTCGTCACGACGAATCTTTTGCATGTCGGATCTCCTTACAGCACTTCTGGGGCGAGCGAGACGATCTTCATGAACTTCTCAGTACGAAGTTCACGGGTCACTGGCCCAAAGATACGGGTGCCGATCGGCTCTTGCTTGTTGTTCAGAAGAACAGCAGCGTTGCCATCAAAGCGGATAATGGAGCCATCAGCACGGCGTACGCCGTGACGAGTGCGGACTACAACAGCAGTCATCACTTGGCCTTTTTTCACTTTACCGCGAGGAATTGCTTCCTTCACGGTAACTTTGATGATGTCACCGATACCAGCGTAACGACGATGGGAGCCACCCAGCACCTTGATGCACATAACACGGCGAGCGCCGCTGTTATCGGCCACATCGAGCATGGATTGAGTCTGAATCATATAATTTCTCCGACCCCTAGTCCTTAGACTTCCACAGCGCGTTCGAGAACATCAACCAGTGCCCAAGACTTGGTCTTGGCCAGCGGACGAGTTTCACGAATAGTGACCTTGTCGCCGATGTGGCACTGATTGGTTTCGTCGTGCGCGTGCAGCTTAGTCGAACGCTTAACATATTTACCGTAGATCGGGTGCTTAACGCGACGCTCGATCAGAACGGTGATGGTTTTGTCCATCTTGTCGCTGACAACACGGCCAGTCAGCGTACGGACAGTCTTTTCGGCTTCAGCCATGATCACTTACCTGCCTGCTGGTTGAGCACAGTCTTCACGCGAGCGATGTCACGCTTAACTTGCGAGAGCAGATGAGACTGCCCCAACTGGCCAGTTGCTTTCTGCATACGCAGATTGAACTGGTCGCGCAGCAGGCCGAGCAGTTGCTCGTTCAGCTGCTGTGCGGATTTTTCACGAAGTTCATTCGCTTTCATCACATCACCGTCCGTTTAACAAAGGAGGTGGCGAGCGGCAGCTTTGCAGCAGCCAGGGCGAAAGCCTCACGCGCCAGCTCTTCAGAAACACCCTCGATTTCATACAGGACTTTGCCTGGCTGAATCTGGGCTACCCAGTATTCCACGTTACCCTTACCTTTACCCATCCGAACCTCGAGAGGTTTTTTGGAGATCGGCTTGTCCGGGAATACACGGATCCAGATCTTGCCGCCACGTTTTACGTGACGGGTCAGAGCACGACGCGCTGACTCGATCTGACGAGCGGTGAGACGACCACGAGCTACAGACTTCAGCGCGAACTCGCCGAAGCTGACTTTGCTACCGCGCTGAGCCAGACCACGGTTGTGGCCTGTCATCTGCTTGCGGAACTTCGTACGCTTAGGTTGCAACATTTGGCGTACCCCTTACTTAGCAGCTTTTTTACGAGGCGCTGGTGCTTGTGGTTTCAGTTCTTCTTGGCGACCACCAATTACTTCGCCTTTGAAGATCCAAACCTTTACACCGATCACACCGTAAGTGGTGTGAGCTTCGTAGTTGGCATAGTCGATGTCGGCACGCAGGGTGTGCAGTGGCACACGACCTTCGCGATACCATTCAGTACGTGCGATTTCAGCACCGCCGAGACGACCGCTCACTTGGATTTTGATGCCCTTGGCACCAATGCGCATGGCGTTCTGTACGGCGCGCTTCATAGCGCGACGGAACATTACGCGACGCTCCAGCTGCTGAGCTACGCTCTGCGCAACCAGCATACCGTCGAGCTCCGGCTTGCGGATCTCTTCGATATTGATGTGCACAGGCACACCCATTTGCTTGGTCAGGTCCTGACGCAGTTTCTCAACATCTTCACCTTTCTTCCCGATAACGATACCTGGACGAGCGGTGTGGATGGTGATACGTGCAGTTTGCGCCGGACGATGGATATCGATACGGCTTACGGACGCGCTTTTTAGTTTGTCTTGGAGATACTCACGCACCTTCAGATCAGCGAACAAATAGTCCGCATAAGTCCGACCGTCTGCGTACCAGACGGAGGTGTGCTCCTTGACGATTCCCAGGCGAATGCCAATGGGATGTACTTTCTGACCCATCTCTTCGACTCCGTTACTTGTCAGCAACCTTGACAGTGATATGGCAAGACCGCTTGACGATGCGATCAGCACGGCCTTTGGCACGTGGCATGATGCGCTTCAGCGAACGCCCTTCGTTGACGAAAACGGTGCTGACCTTCAGGTCATCAACGTCTGCGCCTTCGTTATGCTCGGCGTTGGCTACGGCCGACTCCAGCACTTTCTTCATGATCTCGGCGGCTTTCTTACTGCTGAAAGCCAACAGGTTGAGCGCTTCGCCCACCTTCTTCCCGCGGATCTGGTCGGCGACCAAGCGGGCTTTCTGGGCGGAGATTCGAGCGCCCGACAACTTAGCGGCTACTTCCATTTCCTTACCCCTTAACGCTTGGCTTTCTTGTCTGCCACGTGCCCACGATAAGTGCGGGTACCGGCAAACTCGCCTAGTTTGTGGCCGACCATGTCTTCGTTCACGAGAACTGGGACGTGCAAGCGACCGTTGTGTACAGCGATGGTCAGACCGACCATTTGTGGCAGGATCATCGAACGACGCGACCAGGTCTTAACTGGTTTGCGATCGTTCTTTTCCGCCGCCACTTCGATCTTCTTCAGTAGGTGAAGATCAATAAAAGGACCTTTTTTCAGAGAACGTGGCACTGTCGTATCCCTCTATTTACTTGCGACGACGGACGATCATTTTGTCGGTACGCTTATTACCACGAGTCTTCGCGCCCTTAGTCGGGAAGCCCCATGGAGATACCGGATGACGACCACCAGAGGTACGACCTTCACCACCACCGTGTGGGTGGTCAACCGGGTTCATGGCAACACCACGAACGGTTGGGCGAACGCCACGCCAGCGTTTGGCACCAGCTTTACCCAGCGAACGCAGGCTGTGCTCGGAGTTCGAGACTTCGCCCAGGGTCGCGCGGCATTCAGCCAGCACTTTACGCATCTCACCAGAACGCAGACGCAGGGTCACGTAGACACCTTCACGAGCGATCAGCTGAGCCGAAGCACCAGCGGAACGAGCGATTTGCGCGCCTTTACCTGGCTTCAATTCGATGCCGTGTACGGTGCTACCAACTGGAATGTTGCGCAGTTGCAGAGCGTTGCCCGGCTTGATCGGTGCCAAAGCACCTGCGATCAGCTGGTCACCAGCGCTCACGCCTTTAGGGGCGATGATGTAGCGACGCTCGCCATCTGCGTACAGCAGCAGAGCGATGTGAGCAGTACGGTTTGGATCGTATTCGATACGCTCGACAGTGGCAGCGATGCCATCTTTGTCGTTGCGACGGAAGTCGACCAGACGATAATGCTGCTTATGGCCACCACCGATGTGACGAGTGGTAATGCGACCATTGTTGTTACGACCACCAGACTTCGATTTTTTCTCGAGCAGCGGTGCGTGAGGAGCGCCTTTATGCAGCTCCTGGTTGACCACCTTGACCACAAAACGGCGGCCAGGGGAAGTCGGTTTGCATTTAACGATTGCCATGATGCACCCCTTCCTTACTCAGCACTGCTGCTGAAATCGAGATCTTGGCCTGGCTGAAGGGAGATAACTGCCTTCTTCCAGTCATTACGCTTGCCCAGACCGCGAGCAGTGCGCTTGCTCTTACCCAGAACATTCAGGGTAGTAACACGCTCTACTTTCACGCTGAACAGGCTTTCGACGGCCTTCTTGATTTCCAGCTTGGTTGCGTCAGTTGCAACCTTGAAAACGAACTGGCCTTTCTTGTCAGCCAGAACCGTAGCCTTTTCGGAAACGTGCGGGCCAAGCAGAACTTTAAATACGCGTTCCTGGTTCATCCCAGCAGCTCCTCGAATTTCTTCACGGCCGACACGGTGATCAACACCTTGTCGTATGCGATCAGACTAACTGGATCGGAACCTTGCACGTCACGTACATCAACGTGTGGCAGGTTGCGAGCAGCCAGGTACAGGTTCTGATCAACAGCTTCAGACACGATCAAAACATCGGTCAGGCTCATGTTGTTCAGTTTGCCCAGCAGATCTTTGGTTTTCGGGCTTTCAACAGCGAAGTCCTGAACCACGACCAGACGGTCAGTACGCACGAGTTCAGCAAGGATGGAGCGCAGAGCTGCGCGGTACATCTTCTTGTTGAGCTTCTGCGAGTGATCCTGAGGACGAGCTGCGAAAGTGGTACCGCCGCCACGCCAGATTGGGCTACGGATGGTACCGGCACGAGCACGGCCAGTGCCTTTCTGACGCCAAGGGCGCTTACCGCCACCACGTACGTCGGAACGGGTCTTTTGCTGCTTGCTACCTTGACGGCCGCCGGCCATGTAGGCCACGACTGCTTGGTGAACCAGCGTCTCGTTGAATTCGCCGCCAAATGTCAGTTCGGAAACTTCGATCGCTTGAGCGTCATTTACATTTAATTGCATGTCAGCTTCCCCTTAACCGCGAGCCTTGGCCGCTGGACGTACAACCAGGTTGCCGCCAGTAGCGCCAGGAACAGCACCCTTGACCAACAACAGATTGCGTTCAGCGTCGACGCGCACTACTTCGAGGGACTGCACGGTCACGCGCTCAGCGCCCATATGACCGGACATTTTTTTGCCCTTGAATACACGACCAGGAGTCTGGCACTGGCCAATAGAGCCCGGGACGCGGTGGGAAACGGAGTTACCGTGAGTGTTGTCTTGGCCACGGAAATTCCAACGCTTGATCGTACCCTGGAAGCCTTTACCTTTGGACTGACCGGTTACATCAACCAGTTGACCAGCGGCGAAGATTTCAGCGTTGATCAGATCGCCAGCCTGGTAGTCGCCGTCTTCAAGACGGAACTCCATAACAGTACGACCAGCTGCAACGTTTGCTTTAGCGAAGTGACCTGCTTGAGCAGCAGTCACGCGCGAAGCACGACGCTCGCCGACAGTGACTTGCACTGCACGATAGCCATCGGTTTCTTCAGTTTTGAACTGGGTGACGCGATTCGGCTCGATCTCAATGACCGTGACCGGAATGGAGACACCTTCTTCGGTGAAAATACGGGTCATACCGCATTTACGACCGACTACACCAATAGTCATGTTGTAAACCTCATGAGTGTACGGGGCTTTCACCCGCTATGGCCGCCCATTTCAGAGCGTTACACGACTAAGACCCAAGTCTTAGCCGAGGCTGATCTGTACTTCCACACCGGCCGCCAGATCGAGCTTCATAAGTGCATCAACGGTTTTATCCGTTGGCTGGACGATGTCCAGTACGCGCTTATGAGTACGGATCTCGTACTGGTCACGCGCGTCTTTGTTGACGTGCGGGGAGACCAGAACGGTGAACCGCTCTTTACGGGTAGGCAGTGGAATTGGACCACGCACTTGAGCACCAGTACGTTTCGCGGTTTCCACGATTTCCTGGGTGGATTGGTCGATCAGGCGATGGTCAAAAGCCTTCAACCTGATACGGATTTGCTGATTTTGCATTGGATTTCAGACTCCGGCTGCTATTCCCACCGGGCGCAATGCGCCCGTTAAAAGGAGGCGCAATTCTATAGACGCCCCCGATAGGTGTCAACCCAATAAAAAAGGCCCCCGCTAAGCGGGGGCCTTCTCAAAAAAACCGAGCTATCTCAGAAGAGATAATTACTCGATGATTTTAGCTACAACGCCAGCACCAACGGTACGGCCGCCTTCGCGAATAGCGAAACGCAGACCGTCTTCCATTGCGATGGTTTTGATCAGGGTAACAGTCATTTGAATGTTATCGCCTGGCATTACCATTTCAACGCCTTCTGGCAGTTCGCAGTTACCGGTCACGTCAGTAGTACGGAAGTAGAACTGTGGACGGTAGCCTTTGAAGAACGGAGTGTGACGACCGCCTTCTTCCTTGCTCAGAACGTAAACTTCTGCGGTGAACTTGGTGTGCGGCTTGACCGAACCTGGCTTAACCAGAACCTGGCCACGCTCAACGTCGTCACGCTTGGTACCACGCAGCAGAACGCCGCAGTTCTCGCCAGCACGACCTTCGTCGAGCAGCTTACGGAACATTTCAACACCGGTGCAGGTGGTGACGGTGGTATCACGCAGACCAACGATTTCCAGTGGATCCTGAACGCGAACGATACCGCGCTCGATACGACCAGTCACAACAGTACCGCGACCGGAGATCGAGAATACGTCTTCGATTGGCATCAGGAACGGCTTGTCGGTCAGACGAACTGGTTCTGGGATGTAGCTGTCCAGAGTTTCAACCAGTTTACGAACGGCAGTAGTGCCCATTTCGTTTTCGTCTTTGCCTTCCAGAGCCATACGAGCAGAACCGATGATGATCGGAGTGTCGTCACCTGGGAAGTCGTAAGTGCTCAGCAGATCGCGCACTTCCATCTCAACCAGTTCCAGCAGCTCAGCGTCGTCTACCAGGTCAGCCTTGTTCAGGAAAACCACGATGTACGGAACGCCTACCTGACGGGACAGCAGGATGTGCTCACGGGTTTGTGGCATCGGACCATCAGCGGCCGAGCAAACCAGGATCGCGCCGTCCATCTGGGCAGCACCAGTGATCATGTTCTTCACGTAGTCAGCGTGACCTGGGCAGTCAACGTGAGCGTAGTGACGAATAGTCGAGTTGTACTCAACGTGAGCGGTGTTGATGGTGATACCACGAGCTTTTTCTTCTGGTGCGCTGTCGATCTTGTCGAAGTCAACACGAGCCGAACCGAAAACTTCGGAGCAGACGCGAGTCAGAGCAGCGGTCAGAGTGGTTTTACCGTGGTCAACGTGGCCGATGGTGCCAACGTTTACGTGCGGTAGGGAACGATCAAATTTTTCTTTAGCCACGACAATTAACTCCTTGCCTAAAGGACTGAATCAGCCTTGTTTTTTGGATACAGTTTCAGCGATGTGCGCCGGAGCTGTGTTGTATTTTTTGAATTCCATAGAGTAGCTTGCGCGACCCTGGGACATGGAGCGAACGTCGGTCGCATAACCGAACATCTCACCCAACGGAACCTCGGCGCGAATCACTTTGCCGGAAACCGTGTCTTCCATACCCAAGATCATGCCGCGACGACGGTTAAGGTCGCCCATGACATCACCCATATAGTCTTCAGGTGTAACAACTTCTACCGCCATGATTGGCTCAAGCAACTCACCACCGCCCTTCTGGGCCAGTTGCTTGGTTGCCATGGAAGCAGCCACCTTAAACGCCATCTCGTTGGAGTCGACGTCGTGGTAAGAACCGTCAAAAACGGTTGCTTTCAGGCCGATCAGCGGATAGCCGGCAACAACACCGTTCTTCATCTGCTCTTCGATACCCTTCTGGATAGCCGGGATGTATTCCTTAGGAACCACACCACCAACTACTTCGTTCACGAATTGCAGACCTTCCTGACCTTCGTCAGCAGGAGCAAAACGGATCCAGCAGTGACCGAACTGACCACGACCGCCGGACTGACGAACGAACTTGCCTTCGATTTCACAGTTCTTCGTGATGCGCTCACGATAGGAAACCTGAGGCTTACCGATGTTGGCTTCGACGTTGAACTCACGGCGCATCCGGTCAACCAGGATGTCCAGGTGCAACTCGCCCATGCCGGAGATGATCGTTTGACCAGTCTCTTCATCAGTTTTGACGCGGAAAGATGGATCTTCCTGAGCAAGTTTACCCAGAGCGATACCCATTTTTTCCTGGTCATCCTTGGTCTTAGGCTCTACGGCAACCGAAATAACCGGCTCCGGGAAGTCCATGCGAACCAGGATGATTGGCTTGGCAGCGTCGCACAAAGTCTCACCAGTGGTGACGTCCTTCATGCCGATCAGGGCCGCGATGTCACCAGCGCGCACTTCCTTGATCTCTTCACGGGCGTTTGCGTGCATTTGCACCATACGACCCACGCGCTCTTTCTTGCCTTTAACCGAGTTGATCACGCCGTCGCCGGAGGCCAACACGCCCGAGTAAACGCGGACGAAGGTCAAAGTACCCACGAATGGGTCGGTTGCGATCTTGAACGCCAGAGCCGAGAACGGCTCGCTGTCATCGGCGTGACGCTCCATCTCTTCTTCCTCGTTATCCGGGTTGGTACCCTTGATAGCAGGAATGTCGGTTGGAGCCGGCAGGTAGTCGATAACGGCGTCGAGAACCAGGGGAACACCCTTGTTCTTGAAGGAAGAACCGCAAACAGCCAAGACGATCTCACCAGCGATAGTACGCTGACGCAGAGCAGCCTTGATTTCCACGTTGGTGAGTTCTTCACCTTCGAGGTACTTGTTCATCAGCTCTTCGCTGGCTTCGGCGGCAGCCTCAACCATGTTGTTGCGCCACTCGTCAGCCAGCTCCTGCAGTTCTGCAGGGATAGGCTTACGAACAGGCACCATGCCTTTGTCGGAATCATTCCAGTAGACCGCTTCCATGTTGATCAGATCGATCTGACCCTGGAAGTTATCTTCGGAACCGATAGCCAATTGAATTGGCACCGGAGTGTGACCCAGACGCTGCTTGATCTGACCGATCACGCGCAGGAAGTTGGCACCAGCACGGTCCATCTTGTTTACATAAACAAGACGTGGAACGCCGTACTTGTTGGCTTGACGCCATACGGTTTCCGACTGAGGTTCAACACCCGAGGTACCGCAGAACACAACGACAGCGCCGTCGAGTACGCGCAGGGAACGTTCAACTTCAATGGTGAAGTCTACGTGGCCTGGGGTATCGATTACGTTGAAGCGATGCTCGTCTTTGTACTGCTTCTCGGAACCTTTCCAGAAGGCGGTAATAGCAGCAGAAGTAATGGTAATACCACGCTCCTGCTCCTGAACCATCCAGTCTGTGGTCGCGGCGCCATCATGCACCTCGCCCATTTTGTGACTTTTGCCGGTGTAAAACAGTACGCGCTCGGTGGTGGTGGTTTTACCAGCATCCACGTGAGCAACGATACCGATGTTACGGTAGCGGCTAATCGGAGTAGTACGAGCCATAAAGCCCTCGCAAAATTAGTGAAGCTAAGATTAGAAGCGGTAGTGCGAGAAAGCTTTGTTAGCTTCAGCCATACGGTGCACGTCTTCACGCTTCTTAACAGCAGCACCTTTACCTTCAGCAGCGTCCAACAGCTCGCCGGCCAAACGCAGAGCCATAGACTTCTCGCCGCGCTTACGGGCGAAGTCTACCAACCAGCGCATTGCCAGAGCGTTACGACGGGACGGACGAACTTCAACCGGAACCTGGTAAGTAGCACCGCCTACACGGCGCGACTTCACTTCGACCAGCGGAGCGATGGCGTCGAGAGCTTTCTCGAAGATTTCCAGGGGGTCGCTGTTCTTGCGTTCTTTAACCTTTTCCAGCGCGCCATAAACGATACGCTCGGCAACGGCTTTCTTACCGCTTTCCATCACGTGGTTCATGAACTTGGCCAGGATTTGGCTTCCGTATTTTGGATCGTCAAGCACTTCGCGCTTGGCTGCTACGCGTCTTCTTGGCATGGATAAGCCCTCAAACGGTCTTCAGGTTCGTTCGGAATCGGTGCCCTTGCGGGACGCCTCCGACCTTACTCTTATCGACTCAGAAAATAAGATGATTCAGTTTTACAAAAAGCCGCTACTACTTAGGCTTCTTGGTACCGTACTTCGAACGACCCTGGTTACGACCTTTAACGCCGGAAGTATCCAAGGAGCCGCGTACGGTGTGGTAACGAACACCTGGCAAGTCTTTTACACGACCGCCGCGGATCAGCACCACGCTGTGCTCTTGCAGGTTGTGACCTTCACCACCGATGTACGAGGAAACCTCGAAACCGTTGGTCAGGCGCACACGGCATACTTTACGCAGTGCCGAGTTAGGTTTTTTCGGCGTAGTGGTATACACGCGAGTGCATACGCCACGACGTTGCGGGCAGTTCTGCAGCGCAGGTACGTCGGATTTCTCGACGATACGCTTACGCGGCTGACGTACCAGCTGGTTGATAGTTGCCATCTACTAGCTCCACTGTTGTCTTGCGACGCTATTGTCTTGCAAGAAAAGCAAAATGGCAGGAACGAATTCCCGCCAAATTTAGGGGTACAAGAGTCTAAAGAGGATCTTGTCCCCAGTCAAGGCAAGGCCCCGACCTCCCCTCTCATCGAATCGGGGCAAAAATGCCTCGATCCGACGAATGGGGCTGCCAGGGCCCAGACTTATTTACCGCAGAACTCAGTTACCGCTTGAGTTCAGCGCTTCGGTCAGTGCAGCTTCCACTTCACTGGCGCTTACGCGCAACGGCTTGTCAGCATCACGGCGGCGCTTGCGCTCGCTGTGGTAAGCCAAACCGGTACCGGCTGGGATCAGACGACCCACAACCACGTTTTCTTTCAGGCCGCGCAGGTAATCGCGCTTGCCGGTTACCGCTGCTTCGGTCAGAACACGAGTGGTCTCCTGGAAGGAGGCCGCCGAGATGAACGACTCAGTGGACAGCGACGCCTTGGTGATACCCAGCAGTACGCGAGTGAACTTGGAGACAAATTTGTCTTCCGCGCCCAGACGCTCGTTCTCTACCAGTACGTGAGTCAGTTCCATCTGGTCGCCCTTGATGAAACTGGAATCGCCGGATTCAGCGATCTCAACTTTACGCAGCATCTGACGCAGGATGGTCTCGATGTGCTTATCGTTGATCTTCACGCCTTGCAGGCGGTAAACGTCCTGGATCTCGTTAACGATGTACTTGGCCAGCGCACTCACACCCAGCAGGCGCAGGATGTCGTGTGGATCGCTCGGGCCGTCGGAGATAACTTCGCCGCGGTTTACCTGTTCGCCTTCAAACACGTTCAGGTGACGCCACTTCGGAATCAGCTCTTCGTACGGATCGCTACCGTCGTTCGGAGTAATGACCAGACGGCGCTTGCCCTTGGTCTCTTTACCGAACGCGATGGTGCCGCTGACTTCAGCCAGAATCGACGCTTCTTTCGGACGACGAGCTTCGAACAAGTCAGCAACACGCGGCAGACCACCGGTGATGTCACGGGTTTTCGAAGTTTCTTGCGGGATACGCGCGATAACATCACCGATCGCGATCTTCGCACCGTCCGCTACACCGACCAGGGCGTTGGCTGGCAGGAAGTACTGAGCGATTACGTCAGTGCCTGGCAGCAACAGATCCTTGCCGTTGTCATCGACCATCTTCACGGCAGGACGGATGTCTTTACCGGCAGCTGGGCGATCTTTAGCGTCGAGTACTTCAATGTTGGTCATACCGGTCAATTCGTCAGTCTGACGCTTGATCGTGATGCCTTCTTCCATGCCCACGTAGGTCACGGTACCTTTCATTTCGGTAACGATTGGGTGAGTGTGCGGATCCCACTTGGCCACGATTGCGCCAGCGTCGACCTTGTCACCTTCTTTAACCGAAATCACAGCACCGTACGGCAGCTTGTAACGCTCACGCTCACGACCGTAGTCATCAGCGATTGCCAGCTCACCGGAACGGGACACAGCAACCAGGTGGCCATCCACTCGCTCTACGTGCTTCAGGTTGTGCAAGCGGACGGTACCGCCATTCTTCACCTGAACGCTGTCAGCTGCGGAGGTCCGGCTTGCCGCACCACCGATGTGGAACGTACGCATGGTCAGCTGGGTACCCGGCTCACCGATGGACTGGGCAGCGATAACGCCGACCGCTTCACCGATGTTCACCTGGTGACCACGAGCCAAGTCACGGCCGTAGCACTTGGCGCAAATGCCGTAGCGGGTTTCGCAGCTGATCGGCGAGCGAACGATCACTTCGTCGATGCTGTTGAGTTCGATGAACTCGACCCACTTCTCATCTACCAGGGTGCCGGCAGGAACGATAACTTCCTCGGTACCTGGCTTGAATACGTCACGGGCAATAACACGACCCAATACGCGCTCACCCAGCGGCTCTACAACGTCACCGCCTTCAATGTGCGGAGTCATCAGCAAGCCATGCTCGGTGCCGCAATCGATCTCGGTCACGACCAGATCTTGCGCAACGTCTACGAGACGACGAGTCAGGTAACCGGAGTTCGCGGTTTTCAACGCGGTATCCGCCAGACCTTTACGAGCACCGTGAGTCGAGATGAAGTACTGAAGTACGCTCAAACCTTCACGGAAGTTCGCAGTAATCGGCGTTTCGATGATGGAACCGTCCGGCTTGGCCATCAGGCCACGCATACCGGCGAGCTGACGGATCTGCGCAGCAGAACCCCGTGCGCCCGAGTCGGCCATCATGTACATCGAGTTGAAGGACTCTTGGTCAACTTCGTCGCCGTGACGATCGATGACTTTCTCTTTCGAGAGGTTGGCCATCATCGCCTTGGAAACTTCGTCGTTCGCCTTGGACCAAAGGTCGATTACCTTGTTGTACTTCTCGCCCTGGGTTACCAGGCCGGAGGCGTACTGGCTTTCGATCTCTTTCACTTCATCAGTAGCAGCACTGATGATGCGGGCCTTTTCATCCGGGATAACGAAGTCGTTAACACCGATGGAAACGCCGGAAATGGTCGAGTAAGCAAAACCGGTGTACATCAACTGGTCAGCGAAGATCACGGTCTCTTTCAAACCAACCACGCGGTAGCACTGGTTGATCAGCTTGGAGATCGCCTTTTTCTTCATCGGCAGGTTGACGACATCGTACGACAGACCTTTTGGCACAACCTGGTACAACAACGCACGGCCGACAGTGGTGTCGACGATACGAGTGTTGCTCACGCTGCCGCCGTCACGGTCGTTGACGGTTTCGTTGATCCGCACTTTGACCTTGGCGTGCAGTGCGGCTTCGCCGGCACGGAACACACGGTCAACTTCTTGCAGGTCAGCGAACACGCGACCTTCGCCTTTGGCGTTGATCGCTTCACGCGTCATGTAGTACAGACCCAATACAACGTCCTGCGACGGAACGATGATTGGCTCACCGTTGGCTGGCGACAGAATGTTGTTGGTCGACATCATCAACGCGCGCGCTTCCAACTGGGCTTCCAGTGTCAGCGGTACGTGCACGGCCATTTGGTCGCCGTCGAAGTCGGCGTTGTACGCAGCACAGACCAGCGGGTGCAGCTGGATAGCCTTACCTTCGATCAGTACCGGTTCAAACGCCTGGATACCCAGACGGTGAAGGGTCGGTGCACGGTTGAGGAGAACCGGGTGTTCGCGGATCACTTCAGCGAGAACGTCCCAAACCTCTGGCAGTTCGCGCTCGACCATTTTCTTGGCCGCTTTGATGGTGGTCGCGAGACCGCGCATTTCGAGCTTGCCGAAGATGAATGGCTTGAACAGCTCAAGTGCCATCTTCTTAGGCAGACCGCACTGGTGCAGACGCAGGGTCGGGCCTACGGTAATTACCGAACGACCGGAGTAGTCAACACGCTTACCGAGCAAGTTCTGACGGAAACGACCTTGCTTACCCTTGATCATGTCAGCCAAGGATTTCAGAGGACGCTTGTTGGAACCGGTGATAGCGCGGCCACGACGACCGTTGTCGAGCAAGGCATCGACAGCTTCTTGCAACATACGCTTTTCGTTGCGCACGATGATGTCCGGAGCGGACAGATCAAGCAGGCGCTTCAAGCGGTTGTTACGGTTGATCACGCGACGGTACAGGTCGTTGAGGTCGGAAGTCGCGAAACGACCGCCATCCAACGGTACCAGCGGACGCAGGTCTGGCGGCAGAACCGGCAGAACAGTCAGCACCATCCACTCTGGCAAGTTGCCGGAACCCTGGAAGGCTTCCATCAACTTCAGACGCTTGGACAGCTTCTTGATCTTGGTTTCGGAGTTGGTTTGCGGAATTTCTTCACGCAGGCGGCCAATCTCGTGCTCCAGATCGATAGCGTGCAGCAGTTCGCGGACAGCTTCGGCACCCATGCGGGCATCGAAATCGTCGCCAAACTCTTCCAGCGCTTCGAAGTACTGCTCGTCGTTCAGCAGCTGACCCTTTTCAAGGGTAGTCATGCCTGGATCGATAACGACATAGCTCTCGAAGTAGAGAACGCGTTCGATATCACGCAGGGTCATGTCCATCAGCAAGCCGATACGGGACGGCAGCGATTTCAGGAACCAGATGTGGGCAACTGGCGAAGCCAGTTCGATGTGCGCCATGCGCTCACGACGAACCTTGGCCAGTGCAACTTCAACGCCGCACTTCTCGCAAATCACACCACGGTGCTTCAAGCGCTTGTACTTACCGCACAGGCACTCGTAATCCTTTACCGGGCCAAAGATTTTGGCGCAGAACAGGCCGTCACGTTCAGGTTTGAACGTACGGTAGTTAATGGTTTCCGGCTTTTTAACTTCACCGAACGACCACGAACGGATCATCTCAGGCGATGCCAATCCAATACGGATGGCGTCGAACTCTTCGACTTGACCCTGGTTTTTCAGCAAATTCAGTAGGTCTTTCAAGGCCTTTCCTCCTGGCGGAGCAGAGAGCGGGCTAAACGGCCCCGCTCTCGATTCGCGTCACGTGTTATTCGGTTTCCAGATCGATATCGATGCCGAGGGAACGAATTTCTTTGATCAACACGTTGAAGGACTCGGGCATGCCCGGCTCCATACGGTGATCGCCGTCCACGATGTTTTTGTACATCTTGGTCCGACCGTTCACATCGTCCGACTTCACTGTGAGCATTTCTTGCAGAGTGTAAGCAGCACCGTATGCTTCCAGTGCCCAGACCTCCATCTCCCCGAAACGCTGACCACCGAACTGAGCCTTACCACCCAGCGGCTGCTGGGTAACCAGGCTGTACGAACCGGTAGAACGAGCGTGCATCTTGTCGTCTACCAAGTGGTTCAGCTTCAGCATGTACATGTAGCCAACAGTAACCGGGCGCTCGAACTTGTTGCCGGTACGGCCGTCGAACAGCTGCATCTGGCCGCTTTCTGGCAGGTCTGCCAGTTTCAGCATGGCCTTGATTTCGCTTTCCTTGGCACCGTCGAACACCGGGGTAGCCATTGGAACACCGCCGCGCAGGTTCTTCGCCAGATCCAGGATTTCCTGGTCGGAGAAAGTGTCCAGCTCTTCGTTGCGACCGCCGATCTCGTTGTAGATCTCGTGCAGGAACTTACGCAGGTCTGCGACCTTGCGCTGCTCTTCAATCATACGGTTGATCTTCTCACCCAGACCTTTGGCCGCGAGGCCCAGGTGAGTTTCGAGGATCTGACCAACGTTCATACGCGATGGTACGCCCAATGGGTTGAGGACGACGTCGACCGGGGTGCCATTGGCATCGTGCGGCATGTCTTCAACCGGCATGATCACGGAGACCACACCTTTGTTACCGTGACGACCGGCCATCTTGTCGCCCGGTTGGATGCGACGACGGATTGCCAGGTAAACCTTGACGATTTTCAGCACGCCTGGAGCCAGGTCATCGCCCTGCTGCAGTTTGCGCTTCTTGTCTTCGAACTTGTCGTCCAGCAGACGGCGGCGATCAACGATGTAGGCCTGGGCCTTCTCGAGCTGCTCGTTCAGAGCATCTTCAGCCATGCGCAGTTTGAACCACTGGCCGTGCTCAAGACCGTCGAGGACTTCGTCGGTGATGTCCTGACCTTTCTTCAGACCTGCACCGCCTTCGGCCTTGTGGCCTACCAGGGCGGAACGCAGACGTTCGAAGGTCGCGCCTTCAACGATACGGAACTCTTCGTTCAGGTCCTTGCGGATCTCGTCGAGCTGGGTCTTCTCGATGGACAGTGCACGAGCATCACGCTCAACGCCGTCACGGGTGAAGACCTGTACGTCGATGACAGTACCTTTGGTACCGGTAGGTACACGCAGGGAGGTGTCTTTAACGTCGCTGGCTTTTTCACCGAAGATGGCACGCAACAGCTTCTCTTCCGGAGTCAGTTGGGTCTCGCCTTTCGGAGTGACCTTACCGACCAGGATGTCGCCTGCGCCTACTTCAGCACCTACGTAAACGATACCGGCTTCGTCCAGTTTGTTCAGTGCAGCTTCACCCACGTTCGGGATGTCTGCAGTGATTTCCTCTGGCCCAAGCTTGGTGTCACGGGCCACACAGGTCAGTTCCTGAATGTGGATCGTGGTGAAACGGTCTTCTTGAACAACACGCTCGGACAGGCAGATGGAGTCTTCGAAGTTGAAGCCGTTCCATGCCATGAACGCGATGCGCATGTTCTGACCCAGTGCCAGTTCACCCATGTCGGTGGACGGGCCGTCGGCCATGATGTCGCTACGCTGAACACGATCACCCTTGCTCACCAGCGGACGCTGGTTGATGCAGGTGTTCTGGTTCGAGCGGGTGTATTTGGTCAGGTTGTAGATGTCAACACCGGCTTCGCCAGTTTCAACTTCGTCATCGGCAACACGAACCACGATACGGCTGGCATCAACAGAGTCGATCACGCCGCCACGACGAGCCACGACGCAAACGCCGGAGTCACGGGCTACGTTACGCTCCATGCCCGTACCTACCAGCGGCTTGTCGGCACGCAGGGTGGGTACAGCTTGACGCTGCATGTTGGAACCCATCAACGCACGGTTGGCGTCATCGTGCTCCAGGAACGGGATCAGCGACGCTGCAACCGAAACTACCTGCTTCGGCGAAACGTCCATCAAGGTGACGTCTTCCGGCGCCTTGACGGTGAACTCGTTCAAGTGACGAACAGCTACCAGCTCGTCGATCAGGACTTTCTTGTCGTTCATCGTGGCCGAAGCCTGAGCGATCACGTGATCGGCTTCTTCGATGGCGGACAGGAACACGATCTCGTCGGTGACCAGAGCGTCTTTCACCACGCGGTACGGGCTTTCGAGGAAGCCGTACTGGTTGGTGCGCGCATAAGCAGCCAGGGAGTTGATCAGACCGATGTTCGGACCTTCCGGCGTTTCGATCGGGCAAACACGACCGTAGTGCGTCGGGTGTACGTCACGAACTTCAAAGCCAGCACGCTCACGGGTCAGACCGCCCGGGCCCAGTGCAGATACACGGCGCTTGTGGGTGATCTCGGAGAGCGGGTTGTTCTGGTCCATGAACTGGGAAAGCTGGCTGGAACCGAAGAACTCTTTCACCGCCGCAGCCACTGGCTTGGCGTTGATCAGGTCTTGCGGCATCAGGCCTTCGCTTTCAGCCATCGACAGACGCTCTTTGACCGCACGCTCAACACGTACCAGGCCAACGCGGAACTGGTTCTCGGCCATCTCGCCTACGCAGCGAACACGACGGTTACCCAGGTGGTCGATGTCATCGACGATGCCTTTACCGTTACGGATGTCGACGAGGGTCTTCAGTACCGCGACGATGTCTTCCTTGCACAGCACGCCCGAACCTTCGATCTCGGTACGACCGATACGACGGTTGAACTTCATCCGGCCGACCGCAGACAGGTCATAGCGCTCAGGACTGAAGAACAGGTTGTTGAACAGGGTCTCGGCAGCGTCTTTGGTTGGTGGCTCACCAGGACGCATCATGCGATAGATCTCGACCAGCGCTTCCAATTGGTTGCTGGTGGAGTCGATCTTCAGCGTGTCGGAGATGAACGGACCGCAGTCGATGTCGTTGGTGTACAGGGTCTCGATGCGAACAACCTGAGCCTTGGCGATTTTGGCCAGGATCTCGGTGTTCAGCTCGGTGTTGCACTCAGCCAGGATTTCGCCTGTCGCCGGGTGAACAATAACCTTGGCGGTCGTGCGACCCAGGACGTAGTCCAGAGGCACTTCCAGCTCTGTAATACCGGCTTTTTCGATCTGGTTGATGTGGCGCGCAGTAATACGACGACCCGCTTCAACAATGACCTTGCCCTTTTCATCCTGGATGTCCAGGACGGCAATTTCACCACGCAGACGGGAAGCGATCAGCTCCAGCTTGAGGGTTTCATCCTTCAGGCTGAATACGTTGGTGGTGTAGAAAGCGTCCAGCACTTGCTCAGTGGTATAGCCGAGCGCGCGCAGCAGTACCGAGGCCGGCAGCTTGCGACGACGGTCGATACGCACGAACACGCAGTCTTTCGGGTCGAACTCGAAGTCCAACCACGAACCACGGTACGGAATGATCCGCGCGGAGTACAGGAGCTTACCGGAGCTGTGCGTCTTGCCGCGGTCGTGGTCGAAGAACACGCCCGGGGAACGGTGCAGCTGGGAAACGATCACACGCTCGGTACCGTTGATAACGAAGGTACCGTTCTCAGTCATCAGTGGGATTTCGCCCATGTAGACTTCTTGCTCTTTGATGTCCTTGATCGCTTTGTTCGACGATTCTTTGTCGAAAATGATCAGGCGGACTTTTACCCGCAAAGGTACGGCGTACGTAACACCGCGCAACACGCATTCTTTGACATCAAATGCCGGTTCGCCCAGGCGATAACCGACGTACTCCAGCGCAGCATTGCCGGAGTAGCTGATGATCGGGAAAACGGATTTGAAGGCCGCATGCAGGCCCACGTCGCGGAACTGATCTTTGGTCGCTCCCGCCTGCAAGAATTCACGATACGAATCCAGCTGGATAGCCAGAAGGTACGGGACATCCATGACGTCCGGCAACTTGCTAAAGTCCTTGCGGATACGTTTTTTCTCAGTATATGAGTAAGCCATCAGCGTTCCCCAGCTTGGTCACCTGCTTGTTTGGCCCCCCCGACGGGAGCAGCCAGAAAATCTCGCAAACCCCATGGTTTGCACCACCGCATCGGGTGGCTACAGCGCGTTAATGGCGGCGACCGAGTCGACAGCCAAGAACGGAAAAAGGCCGGTGGCAAGAGCCACCAGCCATCAGCCTTCAGCTTAACGCTTGGGCTGGAGACGCAAGGTCGATGCTTACTTCAGCTCGACTTTAGCGCCTGCTTCTTCCAGAACAGCTTTGGCTTTGTCAGCGGCGTCTTTCGACACTGCTTCCAGAACCTGGGCAGGAGCGCCGTCAACTACAGCCTTGGCTTCTTTCAGGCCCAGACCGGTCAGTTCACGTACTGCCTTGATCACGTTTACTTTCTTCTCGCCAGCTTCCACCAGCATGACGTTGAATTCGGTTTGCTCTTCAGCAGCAACAGCAGCAACAGCTGGGCCAGCGGAAGCAGCGGCAGCGGAAACGCCGAATTTTTCTTCGAAAGCTTTGATCAGCTCAACAACCTGCAGAACCGACATTTCAGCTACGGCGTTGAGGATATCGTCTTGGGAGATAGACATTGCTGTATTTCCTGAATTGGGGGACGGCCTACTCGGCCATCGAAATAAACAAAAATACGCGAGATAAGTCGCTCAGCCTTAGGCTGCGGCGGCTTCTTTTTGCTCGCGAACTGCGGCCAGAGTACGAGCCAGCTTGCTGGTAGCGCCTTGAATCACGCTCATCAGCTGCGAAATGGCTTCGTCGCGGGTCGGCAGTGTTGCCAGTACGTCGATTTGGTTAGCTGCGAGGAACTTGCCCTCGAACGCAGCTGCCTTGATCTCGAACTTTTCCTGACTCTTGGCGAATTCTTTGAACAAACGGGCAGCAGCGCCTGGATGTTCTTTGGAGAACGCGATCAGAGTCGGGCCGGTGAACACGTCGTTAAGGACACTGTATTCAGTGTCAGCAACGGCGCGCTTGAGCAGGGTGTTACGTACAACACGTACGTATACGCCAGCTTCACGAGCCTCTTTACGGAGTCCGGTCATAGCGCCTACTGTCACACCACGGGCATCAGCCACGACAGCGGACAGAGCAGCTTTGGCAGCCTCGTTGACTTCAGCGACGATGGCCTTCTTGTCTTCGAGATTAATTGCCACGGGTTTAACTCCTGCTTGTTACCGTTTCATCTGGCCGGAGCCGGATGTCGTTTTGGTGTCTGATTCGGTAAGGAACCGGGAGCACCATCTGCGTAGGCTTGTGGTTTAAGACTTGCGCCGCCTACGGTCTTGGATAGCCCCCGCCAGGCAGGGACCCCAATTTTTTCAACTGGCGTGATCGCTCACGCCAACCTGTGTCTTATACGTCCAGCGAACCTTGGTCGATGACCAGACCCGGGCCCATAGTGGTGCTCAGGGTAACGCGCTTGACGTAGATACCTTTCGAGGAAGCAGGCTTGATACGCTTCAGATCAGCGATCAGGGCTTCAACGTTTTCCTTCAGCTTGACGGCATCGAAGCCGACTTTGCCAACGGAGGTGTGAATGATGCCGTTTTTGTCGGTGCGATAACGAACCTGACCAGCCTTGGCGTTTTTAACCGCGGTGGCTACGTCTGGCGTTACGGTGCCGACTTTAGGGTTAGGCATCAGGCCACGTGGACCCAGGATCTGACCCAACTGACCTACAACGCGCATTGCATCCGGGGAAGCAATAACTACGTCGTAGTTCAGGTCGCCGCCTTTCATTTCGGCAGCCAGGTCGTCCATGCCAACGCGGTCAGCGCCGGCGGCCAGAGCAGCTTCAGCTGCCGGGCCTTGGGTGAAGACAGCTACACGTACAGTCTTGCCAGTACCGTGTGGCAGCACAGTTGCGCTACGAACGACCTGGTCGGATTTACGTGGGTCAACACCCAAGTTTACAGCAACGTCAACGGACTCGCTGAACTTGACAGTCGACAGCTCAGTCAGCAGGGCAGCGGCGTCTACAAAGTTGTAGGCCTTGCCTGCTTCGATTTTGCCGGCGATAGCCTTTTGGCGCTTGGTCAGCTTAGCCATTACACACCCTCCACGTTAAGGCCCATGCTACGAGCAGAACCGGCGATGGTACGCACGGCTGCATCCATATCAGCTGCAGTCAGATCCGCGTTTTTGGTTTTCGCGATTTCTTCCAGCTGAGCACGAGTTACGGTGCCAACCTTAACGGTGTTCGGACGAGCGGAACCGCTAGTCAGACCAGCAGCTTTCTTCAACAGAACCGAAGCCGGAGTCGACTTGGTTTCGAAAGTGAAGCTACGGTCGCTGTATACAGTGATGATCACTGGAGTCGGCAGACCTGGCTCAAGACCCTGAGTACGGGCGTTGAAGGCCTTGCAGAATTCCATGATGTTCACGCCGTGCTGACCCAAAGCTGGACCGACGGGTGGGCTAGGGTTGGCCTGAGCGGCCTTCACTTGCAGCTTGATGTAAGCGGTAATCTTCTTGGCCATGAGGCACTCCAATTACGGGTTCGAACGCCTCGAAAGGCTCCCCGGTTACTTGCGCGTTTATCCCAGTGACGACAAAACCCCACAGCCTAAGGCTGCGGGGTTGGGATGCTTGCTCAGCTAGACCTTCTCGACCTGGCTGAACTCCAACTCTACCGGAGTAGAGCGACCGAAAATAAGCACTGCCACTTGGATCCGGCTCTTTTCGTAGTTAACTTCTTCGACAGTACCGTTGAAATCAGCAAACGGACCATCTGTGACACGAACAACCTCACCCGGCTCGAAAAGCGTCTTCGGCTTAGGCTTGTCGCTACCATCAGCAACACGACGCAGAATGGCTTCTGCCTCTTTATCAGTGATAGGAGCAGGCTTATCAGCAGTACCGCCAATGAAACCCATGACACGAGGAGTGTCCTTGACCAAGTGCCAAGTACCTTCATTCATGTCCATCTGAACCAGCACATAGCCAGGGAAGAACTTGCGTTCGCTTTTGCGCTTCTGACCATTCCGCATTTCAACCACTTCTTCAGTGGGAACCAGAATTTCGCCGAAGCCATCTTCCATGCCTGCCAGCTTTACGCGCTCCAGCAAAGAGCGCATAACATGCTTCTCGTAACCCGAGTAAGCATGCACAACGTACCAACGCTTAGCCACGGGACACCCTTAGCCAACAATCAAGGAAACAAGCCAGCCGAGCAGGGAATCAAGACCCCACAACAGCAACGCCATAACCAGAACAACAGCCACAACAATCAACGTGGTCTGCGTGGTTTCTTGGCGAGTCGGCCAAACGACTTTACGAATTTCGGTGCGAGCTTCCTTTACCAGGACCGCGAAAGACTTGCCTTTGGCAGTCTGCAGGCCTACAAAGGCAGCTACAGCAGCAAGGACAAGCAAAGCGAGTACACGGTACAGGATCGGCGAAGCAGAATAGTACTGATTGCCAACAACGCCTACGACCACCAATGCGACTACAGCGAGCCACTTGACGAGATCGAAACGAGAGCTTTGAGCTTCAGCCTTAGGAGTCATCTATGAAGATCCTGTGAAAAGAAAGCCAGATACACCACGTGAATCTGGCAGGTCAGGAGGGAATCGAACCCCCAACCTACGGTTTTGGAGACCGTCGCTCTGCCAATTGAGCTACTGACCTAAAACAAAATCAGGCCGACCATTATGCAGGCCTGAAAAAGACTTTACAACAACCAACCCCAAGAGACTTGAAATCACCTGATAACACCAGGCCAACACCATCAAGCCGAGATAGCTGTTAAAACAAAGGCAGATATTTTCATATCTGCCTTGTTATATGGAGCTCTTGAGCGGATTTGAACCGCTGACCTCACCCTTACCAAGGGTGTGCTCTACCAACTGAGCTACAAGAGCAAAACACCTGCACAACCTGCAAACTTGGAGCGGGTAGCGGGAATCGAACCCGCATCATCAGCTTGGAAGGCTGAGGTTCTACCACTAAACTATACCCGCGGAGCTTGCAGCTCACGCTAAAAATGGTGGAGGGGGAAGGATTCGAACCTTCGAAGTCGTAGACGTCAGATTTACAGTCTGATCCCTTTGGCCGCTCGGGAACCCCTCCTAAGCGAGCCGGCATTTTACATTACGCCGACCTTCTGTCAAGCATTTTCTCATTTAAAAATATGAGGTTAGCTGCGTTGACGTTTGCTTCACATCGCTGACCTTAAAGGTCTTCACTGCGAAGCGGGCGCCATTCTATGCAAACTATTCGAGAGTTGCAACGCCTTCGCACAACATTATTTTATGTTTTAACTCATTGAATTCCTTAGCAAGGTTTTCAAAGGGCAGATCATCAGCCAAGCGTCGACTTTCAGGAGCCACACGGAGCCAGTAGCCAGAAGCATCCGCAGTATTCAACAATTGGACCTTGACCTTTATATCCAGGCTCGTGAGCCGCTGCTCAACTGACTGCGCTTGGCGCTGATCGGCAAAACCACCGATGTACAAGCAAGTGTTCTGCGCATCGGTTGCTTTTGCACGGTCCCTTCGCACCACAGCATCAGAGGACTCGCTGAGCAGGCGAATGTCCTGCTGCGAGCCCTTGTATAGACTCAAAGGCGTGACATCTTTTGCGCGCAACGGCGCCTCTTGCTGATGCCAAATGTAGTAGAAGGCGTTGAGAACAAGTAAAAGCAAAAACAGCCAACGCATAATCACCTCAGGACAAAGGGCAAGCCATCGCCAAACCGACAAACACCAGATCAGGGACGAGTTGCGCTTGCGGCACTGCGTCCGCCACCAAATCAGCATCCCCCCCGGTCAGGAACACGGTAAATTCATCACCCCAATAGCTTCGCGCCAATTCTAATTGAGTGAGCACAAACCCTCTCAGCATGAGCGTACACCCGCGCTCTACCGCCTCTACAGTCGTACGCCCTGGCGAAAGGCGCTCCAACGCCCTTTCAGCAGCGGCGTCGTCATAGCGTATCTTGCGCGTGTGTGTTCGTAGCTGGTTGCGCATGAGAGGCATACCTGGACAAATGAAACCACCCAAGTGATCACCATCTGCCGCAATAAAATCTGCTGTGGCAGCCGTTCCGAAATCAAGCACCAGACAAGCGCCGCGAGCGAGCTTGAACCCACCCAGCATCGCCAGCCAGCGATCAAGCCCCAGACGCTCGAAATCTTCGTAACCGTTTCGTACCCCAGCCATCTCCCTTGCAGGAGCAGCACAGGAAACGGCAACACCGAAAGCCTCCTGCAGAGCCAACACGAGCTTGCTTGTTTCTTCTTGGGCGCGAACGCTCACTAATCGGCAGCGCGTGAGCAACAATCCAGGAAGTGCCACCAGGCTTTCAATCAACGCCAGATCCGAACCGACAACCCCCTCGTTCGATGCACTGGCGTCATCCGAACCAAGCACGCGCCATTTGATAAAGCTATTCCCACAGTCGAGCTCAAGAATCATCACGCAACCTCAGGCTTAGCTCACCACCACTGTATATTTTCTCGACACCATCGACACTCAAGCGCAATGCCCCCTGGCGATCTACCCCCAGCACAACTCCATCGACCTGGTTGACACCTGCGATGAGGGATACCGACCGCCCCTGCCAGGCATGATACTGCTCCCACTCCTGCTGAAGAGCGACAAAACCGCCCTCCCGATGTCGATAAAGGTAGCCCTGCAGCTGCAGCCCTAACTGCGCAACTAGAACGTTACGATCAGCAGGCGAACCTGTCTCGAGCTGCACCGAAGTCCATTGCTGATCGACCTCATCAGCCCTCTGCATATTGACGTTGATGCCTATTCCCAGGACAACGTGGCAGATATCAGCAGGGTCTCCTACCAACTCCAGCAAAATCCCGGCAATCTTCTTCTGCCCCACCAATACGTCGTTTGGCCATTTCAGCGCCGCTCCCTGCACACCTGTCTCACGCAAGGCCTGCATGACCGCCAAGCCGACAACAAGACTTAGCCCCTCCAACTGGCGCAACCCCGACTCAATACGCAATACAAGACTGTAATAAACGTTTTGTGCAAACGGACTAACCCACTTTCGCCCCCTCCTGCCTCTCCCCGCCGTTTGCTGCTCCGCTAGCACCAGAAACGGCGCGGTGCACTCAGCACCCACAAGTCGCAAAGCCTCGGCATTCGTGGAGTCAATGGAGTCAGAGATATGAACGGGCCACGCCAAGGACGGCGCATTCAGCGCAATATCTTCAGCACTCAAGAACACCAGCGGTGATGCCAACTGATACCCCTTGCCACGAACCTTATGGATGGGCAGGTTCAATTCAGCCTCCAGGTGCTGGAGCTGCTTCCAGACAGCACTACGACTGACGCCAAGGGCAGCACCAAGTGCTTCTCCGGAGTGGAACCGGCCATCTTTCAGAAGTTTCAACAACGTCAGCATGCAAGTATCGCCTCACAATGAGGCACGCATGATAGCTATGCGCAGGGTCATTGCATAGAAAGGCCGGACTTTAGTACTGGAGACTATTGACGCGAGCCGCTACGTACTTTTCGACCGCCCAAAACAAAACCCCATCTGCTTTCGCAAATGGGGTTCTGGAATTTAATCTTGACGATGACCTACTCTCACATGGGGAAACCCCACACTACCATCGGCGATGCATCGTTTCACTACTGAGTTCGGGATGGGATCAGGTGGTTCCAATGCTCTATGGTCGTCAAGAAATTCGGGTACTGAGTCGTGACCAGCTGGCCTCGCTTCAGCAAATTGGGTATGTGACAGCTTTCGGTGTTTTGTGAACGTCGAACTTTCGGTTCATTTCGTCTTCACACACCGCAATCTGATGCTCGTTAGAGTAGTCAAATTGCTTGGGTGTTATATGGTCAAGCCTCACGGGCAATTAGTATTGGTTAGCTCAACGCCTCACAGCGCTTACACACCCAACCTATCAACGTCGTAGTCTTCGACGGCCCTTCAGGGAACTCAAGGTTCCAGTGAGATCTCATCTTGAGGCTAGTTTCCCGCTTAGATGCTTTCAGCGGTTATCTATTCCGAACATAGCTACCCGGCAATGCCACTGGCGTGACAACCGGAACACCAGAGGTTCGTCCACTCCGGTCCTCTCGTACTAGGAGCAGCCCCTCTCAAATCTCAAACGTCCACGGCAGATAGGGACCGAACTGTCTCACGACGTTCTAAACCCAGCTCGCGTACCACTTTAAATGGCGAACAGCCATACCCTTGGGACCGGCTTCAGCCCCAGGATGTGATGAGCCGACATCGAGGTGCCAAACACCGCCGTCGATATGAACTCTTGGGCGGTATCAGCCTGTTATCCCCGGAGTACCTTTTATCCGTTGAGCGATGGCCCTTCCATACAGAACCACCGGATCACTAAGACCTACTTTCGTACCTGCTCGACGTGTCTGTCTCGCAGTCAAGCGCGCTTTTGCCTTTATACTCTACGACCGATTTCCGACCGGTCTGAGCGCACCTTCGTACTCCTCCGTTACTCTTTAGGAGGAGACCGCCCCAGTCAAACTACCCACCATACACTGTCCTCGATCCGGATAACGGACCTGAGTTAGAACCTCAAAGTTGCCAGGGTGGTATTTCAAGGATGGCTCCACGCGAACTGGCGTCCACGCTTCAAAGCCTCCCACCTATCCTACACAAGCAAATTCAAAGTCCAGTGCAAAGCTATAGTAAAGGTTCACGGGGTCTTTCCGTCTAGCCGCGGATACACTGCATCTTCACAGCGATTTCAATTTCACTGAGTCTCGGGTGGAGACAGCGCCGCCATCGTTACGCCATTCGTGCAGGTCGGAACTTACCCGACAAGGAATTTCGCTACCTTAGGACCGTTATAGTTACGGCCGCCGTTTACCGGGGCTTCGATCAAGAGCTTCGCGTTAGCTAACCCCATCAATTAACCTTCCGGCACCGGGCAGGCGTCACACCCTATACGTCCACTTTCGTGTTTGCAGAGTGCTGTGTTTTTAATAAACAGTCGCAGCGGCCTGGTATCTTCGACCGGCATGAGCTTACGGAGCAAGTCCTTCACCCTCACCGGCGCACCTTCTCCCGAAGTTACGGTGCCATTTTGCCTAGTTCCTTCACCCGAGTTCTCTCAAGCGCCTTGGTATTCTCTACCCAACCACCTGTGTCGGTTTGGGGTACGGTTCCTGGTTACCTGAAGCTTAGAAGCTTTTCTTGGAAGCATGGCATCAACCACTTCGTTAACTAAAAGTTAACTCGTCATCAGCTCTCGGCCTTAAGATCCCGGATTTACCTAAGATCTCAGCCTACCACCTTAAACTTGGACAACCAACGCCAAGCTGGCCTAGCCTTCTCCGTCCCTCCATCGCAATAACCAGAAGTACAGGAATATTAACCTGTTTTCCATCGACTACGCTTTTCAGCCTCGCCTTAGGGACCGACTAACCCTGCGTCGATTAACGTTGCGCAGGAAACCTTGGTCTTTCGGCGTGGGTGTTTTTCACACCCATTGTCGTTACTCATGTCAGCATTCGCACTTCTGATACCTCCAGCAAGCTTCTCAACTCACCTTCACAGGCTTACAGAACGCTCCTCTACCGCATCACTTACGTGATACCCGTAGCTTCGGTGTATGGTTTGAGCCCCGTTACATCTTCCGCGCAGGCCGACTCGACTAGTGAGCTATTACGCTTTCTTTAAAGGGTGGCTGCTTCTAAGCCAACCTCCTAGCTGTCTAAGCCTTCCCACATCGTTTCCCACTTAACCATAACTTTGGGACCTTAGCTGACGGTCTGGGTTGTTTCCCTTTTCACGACGGACGTTAGCACCCGCCGTGTGTCTCCCATGCTCGGCACTTGTAGGTATTCGGAGTTTGCATCGGTTTGGTAAGTCGGGATGACCCCCTAGCCGAAACAGTGCTCTACCCCCTACAGTGATACATGAGGCGCTACCTAAATAGCTTTCGAGGAGAACCAGCTATCTCCGAGCTTGATTAGCCTTTCACTCCGATCCACAGGTCATCCGCTAACTTTTCAACGGTAGTCGGTTCGGTCCTCCAGTTAGTGTTACCCAACCTTCAACCTGCCCATGGATAGATCGCCCGGTTTCGGGTCTATTCCCAGCGACTAGACGCCCTATTAAGACTCGCTTTCGCTACGCCTCCCCTATTCGGTTAAGCTCGCCACTGAAAATAAGTCGCTGACCCATTATACAAAAGGTACGCAGTCACAGAACAAAGTCTGCTCCCACTGCTTGTACGCATACGGTTTCAGGATCTATTTCACTCCCCTCTCCGGGGTTCTTTTCGCCTTTCCCTCACGGTACTAGTTCACTATCGGTCAGTCAGTAGTATTTAGCCTTGGAGGATGGTCCCCCCATATTCAGACAAAGTTTCTCGTGCTCCGTCCTACTCGATTTCATGACTAAGAGATTTTCGCGTACAGGGCTATCACCCACTATGGCCGCACTTTCCAGAGCGTTCCGCTAATCTCAAAGCCACTTAAGGGCTAGTCCCCGTTCGCTCGCCACTACTAAGGGAATCTCGGTTGATTTCTTTTCCTCAGGGTACTTAGATGTTTCAGTTCCCCTGGTTCGCCTCTTGCACCTATGTATTCAGTACAAGATAACCATCTTATGATGGCTGGGTTCCCCCATTCAGACATCTCCGGATCAAAGTCTGTTTGCCGACTCCCCGAAGCTTTTCGCAGGCTACCACGTCTTTCATCGCCTCTGACTGCCAAGGCATCCACCGTATGCGCTTCTTCACTTGACCATATAACCCCAAGCAATCTGGTTATACTGTGAAGACGACATTCGCCGAAAATTCGAATTTCTCAATTAAGAGAACTCACAAATTTTACCTTAGCCTGATCCGTTACCAGTGAAAGTAACGTTCAGTCTATCTTTCTATCACATACCCAAATTTTTAAAGAACGATCTAATCAAAGACTAGAAATCAACATTCACCATCGCTTGGATGGAATGCTCATTTCTAAGCTTTCAAAACTTCAGAAGCAGTAGTGGTGGAGCCAAACGGGATCGAACCGTTGACCTCCTGCGTGCAAGGCAGGCGCTCTCCCAGCTGAGCTATGGCCCCGTATTTCTACAGGCGTTTCCCACACAAAATTGGTGGGTCTGGGCAGATTCGAACTGCCGACCTCACCCTTATCAGGGGTGCGCTCTAACCAACTGAGCTACAGACCCAATTTCGGGCTGCTTCTTATCGTCTTCTTCAATGAATCAAGCAATTCGTGTGGGAACTTATGGAGCAGCTGATGTCGTCGATTAAGGAGGTGATCCAGCCGCAGGTTCCCCTACGGCTACCTTGTTACGACTTCACCCCAGTCATGAATCACACCGTGGTAACCGTCCTCCCGAAGGTTAGACTAGCTACTTCTGGTGCAACCCACTCCCATGGTGTGACGGGCGGTGTGTACAAGGCCCGGGAACGTATTCACCGCGACATTCTGATTCGCGATTACTAGCGATTCCGACTTCACGCAGTCGAGTTGCAGACTGCGATCCGGACTACGATCGGTTTTATGGGATTAGCTCCACCTCGCGGCTTGGCAACCCTCTGTACCGACCATTGTAGCACGTGTGTAGCCCAGGCCGTAAGGGCCATGATGACTTGACGTCATCCCCACCTTCCTCCGGTTTGTCACCGGCAGTCTCCTTAGAGTGCCCACCATAACGTGCTGGTAACTAAGGACAAGGGTTGCGCTCGTTACGGGACTTAACCCAACATCTCACGACACGAGCTGACGACAGCCATGCAGCACCTGTCTCAATGTTCCCGAAGGCACCAATCTATCTCTAGAAAGTTCATTGGATGTCAAGGCCTGGTAAGGTTCTTCGCGTTGCTTCGAATTAAACCACATGCTCCACCGCTTGTGCGGGCCCCCGTCAATTCATTTGAGTTTTAACCTTGCGGCCGTACTCCCCAGGCGGTCAACTTAATGCGTTAGCTGCGCCACTAAAAGCTCAAGGCTTCCAACGGCTAGTTGACATCGTTTACGGCGTGGACTACCAGGGTATCTAATCCTGTTTGCTCCCCACGCTTTCGCACCTCAGTGTCAGTATTAGTCCAGGTGGTCGCCTTCGCCACTGGTGTTCCTTCCTATATCTACGCATTTCACCGCTACACAGGAAATTCCACCACCCTCTACCATACTCTAGTCAGTCAGTTTTGAATGCAGTTCCCAGGTTGAGCCCGGGGATTTCACATCCAACTTAACAAACCACCTACGCGCGCTTTACGCCCAGTAATTCCGATTAACGCTTGCACCCTCTGTATTACCGCGGCTGCTGGCACAGAGTTAGCCGGTGCTTATTCTGTCGGTAACGTCAAAATTGCAGAGTATTAATCTACAACCCTTCCTCCCAACTTAAAGTGCTTTACAATCCGAAGACCTTCTTCACACACGCGGCATGGCTGGATCAGGCTTTCGCCCATTGTCCAATATTCCCCACTGCTGCCTCCCGTAGGAGTCTGGACCGTGTCTCAGTTCCAGTGTGACTGATCATCCTCTCAGACCAGTTACGGATCGTCGCCTTGGTGAGCCATTACCCCACCAACTAGCTAATCCGACCTAGGCTCATCTGATAGCGCAAGGCCCGAAGGTCCCCTGCTTTCTCCCGTAGGACGTATGCGGTATTAGCGTCCGTTTCCGAACGTTATCCCCCACTACCAGGCAGATTCCTAGGCATTACTCACCCGTCCGCCGCTCTCAAGAGAAGCAAGCTTCTCTCTACCGCTCGACTTGCATGTGTTAGGCCTGCCGCCAGCGTTCAATCTGAGCCATGATCAAACTCTTCAGTTCAAACATCTTTGGGTTTTTAAGAAACCCTAAACTTGGCTCAGCAATCGTTGGTTACATCTTTGATTTCTCGCGGAGTAACTTGTGATGCTGATAATCTTGTTGACTATCAGTCTGACTCCACAAGCACCCACACGAATTGCTTGATTCAGTTGTTAAAGAGCGGTTGGTTAAGATCTTTCGTCTCAACCGAGGCGCGCATTCTACAGCAGCCTCATTTGCTGTCAAGTGATTATTTTCAGAAGTTTTCGAAGATTTCTTCAACAACTTCAACCACTTGCGCTTCCGATCTCTCGTTAGCGGGAGGCGAATTCTACAGCGTTACACGCTGCTGTCAACACCTCTTTTTCTCCGCTTTCGACCGAGAAGATCGAAACGTTAATAGAGCCAAACAACACCGCTCTACCAACTCCTTCTGGGCTTCGATGATCTGAAGCAAATCGCTGTCGAATTCTGCGTAACTCTTTGTTTACTAAGGAGTTTTCCGTTTCGACTGCGCCGGAAGTGGGGCGAATTATAGACAGATATAAAACGCCGTCAACACTTAATTTCAGGTTTATTCGGATTTGAGCGTAATACGCGCAAATGCCTTCTTCCCAGCTTGGCAAACATGGGTAGCGCCCAGCTCGTATATAAAGGTGCGATCTACAACCTCACCATCTACACGCACACCACCGGAACCTAGAAGGTCCCGCGCAACCGCCGAGTTCTTGACCAGACCGGCCTTATTAAGCACAGCAGCGATCGGCATCGCCTCAGCAGCAGACAGCTCGATCTCCGGCAGATCATCCGGCAGCTCACCATCCTTCATGCGATTACCCGCAGCACGGTGAGCATTGGCCGCAGCCTCCTCACCGTGGAAACGCGCAACAATCTCTTCTGCCAGCTTGATCTTCACGTCACGCGGATTGGCGCCTGCCTCTACATCAGCACGCAGCGCATTGATCTCATCCATCGAGCGGAAGCTCAGCAGCTCAAAGTAACGCCACATCAGCGCATCAGGAATCGAGACGAGCTTGCCGTACATCACGCCCGGTGCTTCCTGGATACCGACATAGTTACCCAGGGACTTGGACATCTTCTTGACGCCATCCAGGCCTTCCAGCAACGGCATGGTCAGAATGCACTGGGCTTCCTGCCCATACGCACGCTGCAGCTCACGCCCCATCAACAGGTTGAACTTCTGGTCGGTGCCACCCAACTCAACATCCGCTCGCAATGCCACCGAGTCATAGCCCTGAACCAACGGGTAGAGGAACTCGTGAATGGCGATCGGCTGATTGGTGGAGTAACGCTTGTCGAAGTCATCACGCTCAAGCATGCGCGCGACGGTGTACTGGGACGTCAGGCGAATGAAATCTGCCGGCCCCATCTGATCCATCCAAGTAGAGTTGAACGCCACCTCAGTCTTGGCGGGATCAAGGATCTTGAATACCTGCGTCTTGTAGGTCTCGGCGTTATCGAGAACCTGCTCTCGAGTCAGCGGCGGGCGAGTGGCGCTCTTGCCACTCGGATCACCGATCATCCCGGTGAAGTCACCTATAAGGAAGATGACTTGATGCCCCAGCTCCTGGAACTGACGCAGCTTATTAATAAGCACGGTATGACCCAGGTGCAGATCCGGCGCAGTCGGATCAAAGCCAGCCTTAATACGCAGGGGTTGGCCACGCTTGAGCTTTTCGATCAGCTCAGCCTCGACCAACAGTTCTTCCGCACCACGTTTTATCAGCGCTAGCTGCTCTTCAACCGACTTCATAACAGACCCGCAAGGCTCAGATTCAAAAGGGAACCAACCATACAAGATCAGGGACTAATTACAAGTTTTGCCCTGCGAACGGACACCGTTCAGCAAGCCCAGCATTCGCGAGCTTGCGCCACAGATGATTTGGTTATATTTTATACAGTTATTTCATCTTCATCATGTCATTCATCTTTTCCATTTCATCTTCAAAGTCAAAATTACCTATGACCACTGAACCGTCTAAAGCGCCGCCGCTTTACCCGAAGACCCACCTGCTCGCCGCAAGTGGTATCGCCGCCCTTCTCAGCCTGGCACTCCTGGTATTCCCTTCCAGTGACGTAGAAGCCAAACGAACATCCCTGAGCCTTGACCTGGAAAGTCCAGTTGAACAACTGACACAAGATCAAGACGCTTCCGACGCGCAACAAGCCACAAACGCACCTGCCGAATCGCCGTTCGCCCAAATAGTAAGCAGCCCCGAAGATACCCAGCAAGCAGTCCAGGACCAGCCTGCACCTGTTGCCGAGGCAGCCAAAAATCCACAACACCGCGAAGTGATCGTGGCCAAGGGCGACACGCTGTCCACCCTGTTCGAGAAAGTCGGCCTCCCCGCCGCCACCGTCAATGAGGTGCTGGCCAGCGACAAGCAAGCCAAGCAATTCACCCAGCTCAAGCACGGCCAGAAACTTGAGTTTGAACTGACGCCTGACGGCCAGTTGCACAACCTGCACAGCAACGTCAGCGACCTCGAAAGCATCACCCTGACCAAGGGCGCCAAAGGCTTTGCCTTCAACCGCATCACCACCAAACCGGTGATGCGCTCCGCCTACGTCCATGGCGTGATTAACAGTTCGCTGTCCCAGTCGGCAGCCCGCGCGGGCTTGTCCCACAGCATGACCATGGACATGGCCAGCGTGTTTGGCTACGACATCGACTTCGCCCAGGACATTCGCCAAGGCGACGAATTCGATGTGATCTACGAGCAGAAAGTCGCCAACGGCAAAGTCGTCGGCACCGGCAATATTCTGTCCGCACGTTTCACCAACCGCGGCAAGACCTACACCGCCGTGCGCTATACCAATAAACAAGGCAACAGCAGCTATTACACCGCCGACGGCAATAGCATGCGCAAAGCCTTCATCCGTACCCCTGTGGACTTCGCCCGTATTAGCTCGCGTTTCTCCATGGGTCGCAAGCATCCAATTCTGAACAAAATCCGCGCCCACAAAGGCGTCGACTACGCCGCTCCACGTGGCACGCCGATCAAGGCAGCCGGCGACGGCAAAGTGCTGCTGGCCGGACGTCGTGGCGGTTACGGCAATACAGTGATCATTCAACACGGCAACACTTACCGTACGCTGTATGGCCACATGCAAGGCTTCGCCAAGGGCGTGCAAACCGGCGGCACCGTGAAGCAAGGCCAGGTGATCGGCTATATCGGCACTACCGGCCTGTCCACCGGCCCGCACTTGCACTATGAATTCCAGGTCAATGGCGTCCACGTCGACCCACTGGGCCAGAAGCTGCCGATGGCCGACCCGATCGCCAAGGCCGAACGTGCGCGTTTCATGCAACAGAGCCAGCCGTTGATGGCGCGCATGGATCAAGAGCGCTCCACCCTGCTGGCTTCGGCGAAGCGCTAAGGCATGTCGCTCTATATAGGTGTGATGTCCGGGACCAGCCTCGATGGCCTGGACATCGCCTTGATCGAGCAAGCCCCGGCGATCAAGCTGATCGCCACGCATTACATTCCCATGCCAGATACCCTGCGTACCGAGTTGCTCGCTCTGTGCGCCAGCGGTCCGGATGAGATCGCCCGCTCAGCCATCGCCCAGCAGAAATGGGTGAGCCTGGCAGCGCAAGGCATTCACGCGCTACTCAATCAACAACACCTCAAGCCCCGGGACATTCGCGCGATTGGCAGCCATGGCCAGACCATCCGCCACGAACCCGCCCGAGGCTTTACCGTGCAGATCGGCAACCCGGCCTTGCTCACCGAGCTCACAGGCATCACCGTGGTCAGCGACTTCCGCAGCCGCGATGTTGCCGCCGGCGGTCAGGGTGCCCCGCTGGTCCCCGCCTTCCATGAAGCACTGTTTGGCGAGCACAGCGGTAACCGTGCCGTATTGAATGTGGGAGGTTTCAGCAACCTAAGCCTGATCGAGACAGGCAAACCTGTAGCCGGCTTTGACTGCGGCCCTGGCAACGTCCTGCTGGACGCGTGGATTCACCAACAACGCGGCGAGAACTTTGATCGCGATGGTCAGTGGGCCGCCAGCGGGAAGGTGGAGCCCCAGTTGCTCAATGCCCTGCTCAGTGATCCATTCTTCGTGACCAAGGGCCCCAAGAGCACTGGGCGCGAAGTGTTCAACCTGGAATGGCTGCACCAACACCTTGATCGCCTGCCTGCATTCGAGCCTCAGGATGTACTAGCCACTCTGCTGGAGCTGACCGCGCTCACCATTGTCGAGTCCCTGCAGTCCGCCCAACCCCAAACAGAAACGCTGCTGGTATGTGGCGGTGGCGCTCACAATGCCACGCTGATGCAGCGCCTGGCAGCCTTGCTGCCGTCAACCCACGTCAGCAGTACCGCCACCTACGGCGTAGACCCGGACTGGGTCGAGGCGATGGCCTTCGCCTGGCTGGCCCATTGCTGCCTCGAAGGCATCGCTGCCAACCGCCCGAGCGTCACCGGCTCACGCGGGCTTCGGGTACTGGGCGCGATCTATCCTGCCTGACCGGCCCCAATAATCCGTAGACAGCAAAACGCCGCTTGGCCTATCACAGCCAAGCGGCGTTTTGTTATCCGCTACAGATAAAGCTATCGATCAGATCGAGAACGAAGACCCGCAACCACAGGTGGTCGTAGCGTTAGGGTTCTTGATCACGAAACGCGAACCCTCCAGACCTTCCTGGTAATCCACCTCGGCACCTGCCAGGTACTGGAAACTCATCGGGTCCACCACCAGGCTCACGCCCTCACGCTCAACGATGGTGTCATCATCGGCCACATCTTCATCGAAGGTAAAACCGTACTGAAACCCTGAACAACCGCCGCCCGTAACGAATACGCGCAGCTTCAAGCGATCATTACCCTCTTCATCGACCAGGCTCTTCACCTTGTGCGCAGCACCATGGGTGAATTGCAAAGCCGTGGGGGTGAAGGATTCAACGCTCATGCTGATAATCTCCCGGCGTAACGCCGCCATATGCGTAATGGCCGGTATTATCCGCTTCTCCTAGAAAAGCGGTCAACTATTGTTACGGTATATCAATCTGCACAACCGCCATTAAAAACACAAAAGGCCCGATCAACGGGCCTTTTGCGCAACAGCCAGGCAGCCTTAAGGCAACATGCCCGCGTGGGACAGGCCAAGCTTCTCGTCCAGGCCGAACAGGATGTTCAGGTTCTGCACCGCCTGGCCCGACGCGCCCTTGACCAGGTTATCGATCACCGACAACACCACAACCAGGTCGCCATCCTGAGGACGGTGCACGGCAATCCGGCACACGTTCGCGCCGCGCACGCTGCGGGTTTCCGGATGACTGCCGGCCGGCATAACGTCGACGAACGGTTCGTTGGCATAACGCTTTTCGAACAGCGCCTGCAGGTCTACCGAGCGATCAACCACGGTGGCGTACAACGTGGAGTGAATACCGCGGATCATCGGGGTCAGGTGGGGCACGAAGGTCAGACCCACGTCTTTACCGGCCGCGCGACGCAGGCCCTGACGGATTTCCGGCAAGTGACGGTGACCTTTCACCGCATAGGCCTTCATGCTTTCCGATGTCTCGGAGTACAGCGAACCGACTGCCGCACCACGGCCAGCACCACTGACGCCGGACTTGCAGTCAGCGATCAGTCGCGACGCATCCGCCAACCCAGCCTCGAGCAACGGCAGGAAGCCCAGCTGTGTGGCCGTCGGATAGCAACCCGGCACCGCGATCAGACGCGCTTGCTTGATCTGCTCACGATTGACTTCCGGCAGGCCGTACACCGCCTCGTCCAACAGCTCTGGCGCGCCGTGCGGCTGGCCATACCATTTGGCCCACTCATCAGCGTCCTGCAAACGGAAGTCGGCGGACAGGTCGATCACCTTGGTGCCAGCGGCCAACAGCTCACCGGCCAATGCGTGGGCAACACCGTGAGGTGTGGCGAAGAAGACCACGTCACACGCGCCCAGCGTCTTGATGTCCGGAACACTGAACGCCAGCCCGTCGTAATGGCCTCGCAGGTTCGGGTACATATCGGCCACGGCCAGGCCAGCCTCGGATCGGGAGGTGATGACCACCACCTCAGCTTGCGGATGCTGAGCCAACAGACGCAGCAATTCGACACCGGTGTAACCCGTGCCGCCGACGATACCGACCTTGACCATAAACCTGCCCTCAACGAACCCACTGGAAAGCCGTCGATAATAGGGGCCGTATCGTCCTGCGACAACCGTCAACGTGACGTACGGGCGCATGAGCCACTACTATCTTCAGTTACCGTGAACCTGGGAATAACTAGAAATGCTCTATCTATGGATCAAAGCCTTCCACATCGTCAGCATCGTCTGCTGGTTTGCCGGGCTGTTCTACCTCCCGCGCCTGTTCGTTTACCACGCCCAAAGCGAAGACACCGTCAGCAAGGAACGCTTCAGCATCATGGAGCGCAAGCTGTACCGCGGCATCATGGGGCCAGCGATGATCGCCACCTTGTTATTCGGCGGCTGGCTGATTTACCTCAACCCGGCCATCTTTCAATCCGGTGCCTGGATCCACGCCAAGCTCACCCTTGTAGTGCTCCTTATCGGCTACCACCACATGTGCGGCGCGCAGGTAAAACGTTTCGCCCGTGGCGAAAACACCCGCAGCCATGTCTTTTATCGCTGGTTCAATGAAGTGCCCGTTCTGATATTGCTGGCTATCGTAATTTTGGTCGTGGTCAAACCGTTCTAACTTCAATTACTCGGGGTACCTCCAATGTCGCTGCCCGCTCTGCTTGAACACCGTCTGCGCCTGCCCGTCGTGGCGGCGCCGATGTTCCTGATTTCCAACCCGCAACTGGTCCTGGCGTGCTGCCGCAACGGGGTGGTCGGGAGTTTCCCGGCGCTTAACCAACGCGAAAGCAGCGGGTTCAAGGCCTGGCTGGAAGAAATCGAAGCAGGCCTGGCACAGGTGGACAACCCCGCGCCCTACGCCGTCAACCTGATCGTGCACAACAGCAACCCTCGCTTGGAGGCAGACCTGGCGATTTGCGTTGAGCACAAAGTGCCGATCGTCATTACCAGCCTGGGTGCAGTGAAAGAACTGGTGGACGCGGTACACAGCTATGGCGGCCTGGTGTTTCACGACGTCACTACCCGTCGCCATGCCGAAAAAGCTGCCGAAGCCGGCGTGGATGGCCTGATCGCCGTAGCGGCCGGTGCCGGTGGCCACGCCGGCACTTGGAGCCCGTTCTCGCTGATTGCCGAGATCCGCCAATTCTTCGACAAAACCCTGCTGCTCGCCGGCTGCCTCAACCATGGGCATGAGATACTCGCCGCCCAGGTGCTGGGCGCGGACCTGGCCTACTTCGGCACACGCTTTATCGGCACCACCGAAAGCCATGCCCCAGATGCGTATAAAGAGATGCTGCTCACATCGCGCGCGGCCGACATCGTGCACACTCCTGCTGTTTCCGGCGTGCCCGCCAGCTTTATGCGCCAGAGCCTGGAAAACGCCGGCTTTGACCTCGCGGCCCTGCAAGGCAAAGGCGAAGTCAACTTCGGCTCCAAGCTCAAGCCGTTGAACGACGAGGCCAAGGCCTGGAAGACTGTATGGTCCGCCGGCCAAGGTGTCGGTGAAATTGATGATTTGCCCAGCGTCGATGAACTGGTTGCCCGCCTGGATGCCGAATACCGTAAGGCGCGCGAACAGGCGGCACAACTGACCTGGCCACGCTGACCCAACCGCAAGGCTTGCCCAGTGAGCAGGCCTGCACCACCTCCCTGAACAAGTGACAAGGAAGCCCGCATGAGCGACAACCGTTTCAAGATTGTGTTTGATGGAGCCTTGCTCCCGGGTGTCGAAAGCACCACGGCCAAATTGAACCTGGCCGAGCTGTTCAAGAGCGAAGTCGAAGCCATCGAGAAGCTCTTCACCGGCCGCCCGGTTGCGCTCAAACGCGACCTGTCGCGCTCGGACGCCGAAACCTACCTCACCGCGCTGAAAAACGCCGGCGTCGATGCCCGTATCGAACCGGAACAACCCGTCGCCTTCAGCCTCGCCGAAACCCACGAAACGGACTCCGGCGCCTCTGGTTTCTCACGCCCTGCCGCGTCACCGTATGCGCCACCGCGCGCGGCGGTGGGCGATAACCTGCCGGAATACTCCACACTCAAGGTGTTCACCATCCACGGGCGTATTGGCCGACTTCGGTACCTCGCCTGGACCCTGGTTCTCACCCTTGCGCTGCTGGTTGCGGGCGGCATCATCAGTACCGTCAGCTTTGCTGTCGCCACCGCTTCGCCGACCGCCGGCACCCTGCTCGGGGTATTGCTGGGTCTGGCATTGTTTGTCGCGCTGGTGTGGGTCAGTGTCCAAATCGGTGTTCAGCGCCTGCACGACCTGGGGTGGTCCGGCTGGTTGTACTTCCTCAACCTGGTGCCGCTGGTGAACAGTGTGTTCCCGATCCTGCTGCTGGTATTGCCGGGGAACGCAGGAGCCAACCAATACGGCGCGCCGCCGCCACGCAACTCCACCGCGGTGAAAGTCCTGGCCACACTGTGGCTGGCGTTCATTCCGGTCATGCTTGCCATCGTGGTGACCCTGGGCATGAACGGTTACCTGGACCAACTCGAAGCCAACATGGACAGCGGCTACGAGAGCAGCTCCATCACCTCCGATGAAGACACTGACCAAAGCGCAACCGTAGAAGAAGACGACGCGCAGAGTGCTGACGAAGCGGGTGAACCTGTAGACTCTCCAGAACAGTGAAGAAACGCCCCCGGCCTGTAATGCCTTTGTTACAGGCGCGGCGGCGTTGCGATGGAGAAAGGCATGACCCGTTACGCTCTGATCACCGGCGCCTCCAGCGGCATCGGCCTGGCCCTGGCCGAAGCACTGGCCCGTCGCGGCCGCAGCTTGATTCTGGTGGCCCGCCAGCGTGATCAGTTGGAAAGCATCGCAATCGAATTGACCCAGCGCTTTGGCGTTGAAGTGCTGTTTCGGGCCTGCGACCTGGGCGAGCCGCTGCGCTTGTCCGGGTTCCTGCTGGAGCTTGAAGAAGGTGAACGGCAGATCGACCTGCTAGTGAACTGTGCCGGTATCGGCACCAGCGGTCCTTTCCTGGCCCAAGACTGGATGACCGAACAAGACCTCGTAGAGGTCAACATCCTGGCACTCACCCGCATGTGCCACGCGCTCGGAAACTCGATGGCACTGCACGGCGGCGGGCAGATTCTCAATGTGGCGTCCGTCGCGGCGTTCCAGCCGGGCCCGTGGATGAGCACCTACTACGCCAGCAAGGCCTATGTGCTGCATTTCTCCGAAGGCCTGCGTGAAGAGCTGAAAACCTGCGGCATCAAGGTCTCGGTCCTCTGCCCCGGCCCTACACGCACGGCATTCTTCGGCACCGCGCAAATGGACACCGCCAAGCTCGACCGCAGCCAACAACTGATGAGCCCTGAAGAAGTGGCGCTCTACACCGTGCGTGCGCTGGAAAAGAACAAAGCCATTATCATTCCCGGCCGACGCAACCGCTGGATCGCCTTCAGCCCGCGCTTCAGTCCGCGCTGGCTGACCCGCAAGATAGCCGGCGCCATCAACAAGGCCTATTGCCCACGCTGACCCGCTGAGTACACTCACCCTGCACATTCATAATGGAGAAACAGCTGTGGATACTCTGTTCACCAAGATCATCAACAGAGAAATACCCGCGGATATCATCTACGAAGATGACCAAGTCCTGGCGTTCAAGGACATCTACCCCGCGGCGCCTGTGCACTTCCTGGTCATCCCGAAGAAACATATCCCCACGCTCAACGACCTGACAGAAGAAGACAAAGCCCTGGCGGGTCACATTTTGTTCACCGCCCAGCGCCTGGCCGTGGAACAAGGCTGCGAGGAAGGCTTTCGGGTCGTGATGAACTGCAATCCGAAAGGCGGACAGACGGTTTATCACATCCATATGCATGTGCTGGGTCAACGCCAGATGAACTGGCCGCCGGGCTGATTCTCCTAGCAACAAGGGTCACGGCTTCAGGCTGCGACCCCATGCCCTTGACTCAGCGCAAACGCTTCCCCCTCTCTTGCGGTAAACTGGCCGCCGAGATTCTTCCCGGAGGTCAGCATGACTACCCAACGTCACTACTCGCCGATTGACCGTCTGTTGCTGCAAGCCGACATGGCCATGCGCACGTTGCTGCCCTTCAGCGGCCAGCCGTATCGCCCTTCGCCCGCCATCGTGCAGCCCGACGCACAGATGAGCGAGACCGATACCCGCCACGTCGCCGGCCTGATGCGCATCAACCACACTGGCGAAGTCTGTGCCCAGGCGCTGTACCAGGGCCAGGCCCTGACCGCCAAGCTGCCGCAAGTGCGTGCGGCCATGGAACACGCCGCCGAGGAAGAGATCGACCACCTGGCTTGGTGCGAGCAACGCATCCGCCAATTGGGCAGCCACCCCAGCGTACTGAACCCGCTGTTTTATGGCCTGTCGTTTGGTATCGGCGCTGCTGCTGGTCTGATCAGCGACAAAGTCAGCCTGGGTTTTGTGGCGGCGACCGAACATCAAGTGTGCAAACACCTGGACGAACATCTGGAACAGCTGCCAGCCGAAGACGAAAAGTCCCGGGCCATTCTTGAGCAGATGCGTATCGATGAAGAACATCACGCCGAAAGCGCGCTGGATGCTGGTGGCTTCCGCTTCCCGGCGCCGGTGAGGTTTGGCATGAGTGTTTTGGCCAAGGTCATGACTAAAAGCACCTATCGAATTTAGTAGACTCGAATTTAGTAGCATCGAATCGACGGGCAAAAAGAAGGGCGCTATCACAGCGCCCTTCTTTGTGCCCGTCGATTGAGCGATCAACCCAACTCGATGATTTCGTAATCATGGGTGATGGCCACACCGGCCGCACCGAGCATGATGGAGGCCGAGCAGTACTTTTCGGCCGACAGTTCGATAGCACGCTTGACCTGGGCTTCTTTCAGCGCCCGGCCCTTCACCACGAAATGCATGTGGATCTTGGTAAACACCTTGGGGTCTTCAGTGGCACGCTCGGCTTCCAGGAACGCTTCGCAGCTCTCCACGGCCTGGCGAGACTTTTTAAGGATGCTGACCACGTCGAAATTGCTGCAACCGCCCACACCAAGCAGGAGCATTTCCATCGGGCGTACGCCCAGGTTACGGCCACCGGCTTCCGGCGGGCCGTCCATGACCACCACATGGCCACTGCCCGACTCACCGAGGAACATGGCTTCGCCCGCCCATTGGATGCGTGCCTTCATCGCCCAGACTCCACTGCTAAAAAAGGGTCGCCAGCTTAGCACAGGGCCCGCCTGCGTCAGCGTTTGCGACAAAAGCGATCAATAGCACGGTTTACGTGAAATTTGGCTAATCGAGACAGAATGTGTCTGTTAAGCTGGCGCCAAATCGATGGCGTATTGCCACCCTTTATGCACCGTGTATCAATGCCGATACCGATGAATACAACAACTCCATCTACCTCGCGCAGTCTTTTCGGGACACAACCATGGTTGCCCTTACTCCCATACCCAAGATCAAGAATCTCGACAAACTGTTGATGCATTGCCAGCGCCGTCGTCATCCGGCCAAGCACAACATCATCTGCGCCGGCGAGCGTTCCGAAACACTGTTCTTCATTATCAAAGGCTCGGTCACCATCCTGATCGAGGACGAAGATGGCCGTGAAATGATCATTGCCTATCTGAACACCGGGGATTTCTTTGGGGAGTTGGGGCTGTTCGAACAAGCTGGCAAGGAACAGGAACGCAGTGCCTGGGTGCGGGCCAAGGTCGAGTGCGAAGTGGCCGAGATCAGCTACGCCAAATTCCGCGAGCTGGCCCAGCAGGATCCCGACATCCTCTACGCCCTCAGCGGCCAGATTGCCCAGCGCCTGCGGGACACCACGCGTAAGGTCGGCGACCTGGCATTCTTTGATGTCACCGGTCGTGTCGCCCGCTGCTTGCTGGATTTGTGCAAACAGCCCGACGCCATGACACACCCTGACGGCATGCAGATCAAGGTCACGCGCCAGGAAATCGGGCGTATTGTCGGCTGTTCACGGGAGATGGTCGGTCGCGTGCTCAAGGACCTGGAAGAACGCAACCTGGTCCACGTCAAAGGCAAGACGATGGTGGTGTTCGGTACCCGTTAAACCGGCAGGAAGCTGGCCAACATTTGACGGTACAAGGTGTCCAGCCGGCTGATCGCATCCGGTGCAGGGAAGGCTTCGTGCAGGGCGATATGGCTGTCGGCACGCACCCGCTGGTCGAGGCCGCAGGCTTGATTGAAGCGGTTGACTGCCGCGATCAGCTCTTCGCGATCGTTCTCCAACAACAGCGCACCGTGCACCAACCCCACCGGGCGACCACCACTTTGGCGCCAGCGCTGGGCCGTGCCGACCATTTTTCGGCCGTTAAGGTTGACGTTGTAGCGACCGTCGCAAAACGCACCGTCGATTTCACCGACGGAGGCATCGCCTCCCAACTCGATCAGCAAATCGCAGATCGGTTGGCATAAACGCAAATAACCGGTTTCGATACGGTTCTGATCGCCTTCACTGCGTGGCGGAGCATAGACCAGGGCGATGTTGACCGTCGCATTCGACTGCGGCACCGGTTCTCCACCGGTTTCACGCAATAATACCGGCCAACCGGCATCCGCGGAAACCTGGCTGGCGGTCTCAAATGCCGGCAAGCGGCTCAAACGACGCGGCATGACCAAGGCTTGGTCGCTGGGTTGCCAGAACAGCAAGCCGAACTCTTGTTCGCCAGCGCAAACAGCCGCCAACAAGGCTTGCTCGGCGGCAAGACCGGCTTCAACAGTCATCGCTTGCGGCTTAACCATCAACACCTACCTCTCTGAATGAACACCGAACAAATTGTGGGAGCGGGCTTGCTCGCGAATGCGGTAAGACAGCAATGAATATATTGACTGACACACCGCTTTCGCGAGCAAGCCCGCTCCCACATTTAGACTGCATTCCAAATGATGGCCGCGTTTCAAATCAATCCAGTGTCGAACCGCTGACCGCCACACCACGCTCCGGGAAGAATAGGCGCTGCAATTCAGCTCCTGGGTTCTCGGCACGCATGAAGGTCTCGCCCACCAGGAACGAATACACGCCACTGATCTCCATCAGCTCCACATCCGCACGGTTGACGATGCCACTCTCGGTAATTACCAGACGGTCACGCGGGATGCGCGGCAGCAGGTCGAGGGTGTTTTCCAGGCTGACTTCGAAGGTGTGCAGGTTACGGTTGTTGACCCCCACCAGCGGTGTGTCGAGGGTCTTCAGCGCGCGCTCCAGCTCATCGCCGTCGTGCACTTCCACCAGCACGTCCAGGCCGACGCTTTTGGCCACGGCCGCCAGCTCGGCCATCTTCACGTCATCCAGCGCGGAGACGATCAGCAGCACACAGTCGGCGCCCAGGGCACGGGCTTCGACGATCTGGTAAGGGTCGACCATGAAATCCTTGCGGATCACTGGCAACTTGCACGCGGCACGGGCCTGCTGCAGGAACAGGTCGGAGCCCTGGAAGTAGTCGATATCAGTCAGCACCGACAGGCACGTCGCCCCGCCCTTCTCATAGCTCTTGGCTATGTCTTCAGGGATGAATACTTCGCGAATGACGCCCTTGCTAGGCGAAGCCTTCTTGATTTCCGCAATGACGGCGGGCTGTTTTTCCTTGGCCTGCTTGATCAACGCGTTGGCAAAGCCACGTGGCGCATCAGCGACCTTCGCCTGCTCTTCCAGCTCGGCGAGGCTCACGCGAGCACGGCGTTCGGCGACTTCTTCAGCCTTGCGAGCCAGGATCTTTTCCAGAACGGTCGGCACACTCATCCTTCATTCTCCATCTTGAATACTGCGGTGAATGCTCCCAGCTCTTCGAGCTTCTCGCGAGCCAGACCGGTGTGCAGCGCATCGTGGGCCAAGGCGACACCTTCCTTAAGACTATAGGCGTGGTCGGCCGCATACAGTGCAGCGCCCGCATTCAAAACAATCATCTCAGCGGCTTTTTGACCGTTTTCGGTCTTGCGACGCCCCAGGGCATCACGAATCAGTTCCAGAGACGCCGCCGGGCTTTCCACTGCCAGGCCGTGCAGGCTCTGGCTCTTCATGCCCAGGTCTTCCGGCTCGACCCAGTATTCGGTGACCTGGTCATTCTTCAGCTCCGCCACGAAGGTCGGTGCCGCCAGGCTGAATTCGTCCAGGCCGTCCTTGGAATGCACCACCAGCACATGCTTGCTGCCCAGGCGCTGCAGCACTTCGGCCAATGGCCGGCACAACGCCTGGCTGAACACGCCCACCACCTGGTGTTTCACACCGGCCGGATTCGTAAGCGGGCCGAGCATGTTGAACAAGGTGCGCAGGCCAAGGTCCTTGCGCGGGCCGGCGGCGTGCTTCATTGCGCCATGGTGGGACTGGGCAAACATGAAGCCAATACCGACATTGTCGATGCAGCGCGCCACTTGTACCGGGGTCAAATTCAAGTAGATACCCGCCGCTTCCAGCAAGTCGGCACTGCCGCTTTTGCCGGACACGGCGCGGTTACCATGCTTGGCCACGGTGCAACCCGCTGCCGCGACGACAAAAGAAGAAGCGGTCGAGACGTTGAAGATGTTCGCACCGTCACCGCCGGTGCCGACCACGTCCACAACACCGTCGAGGGTCTTGAGCTCAACCTTGTCCGCCAGCTCGCGCATCACCGATACGGCGCCGACGATCTCGTCGATGCTTTCGCTCTTCATGCGCATCGCCATCATGAACGCGCCGATCTGCGCATCAGTGCATTGACCGGTCATGATCTCGCGCATGACATCGCTCATTTCAGCGGTGCTCAGGTCCAGGTGGCCGACGATACGGCTCAGGGCAGTCTTGATATCCATGGAAAGTCCTTAGCGCGTGCCGCCGCTCTGCTTGAGAAAGTTGGCGAACAGCTCGTAGCCCTGCTCGGTCAGGATCGACTCGGGGTGAAATTGCACCCCTTCGATATTCAGTGTCTTGTGGCGCAGGCCCATGATCTCGTCGACGGAGCCATCTTCCAGTTGGGTCCAGGCAGTCAGCTCCAGGCATTCCGGCAGGGTTTCGCGCTTGACCACCAGCGAGTGGTAGCGGGTCACCGTCACGGGCAAGTTAAGCCCATGGAACACCCCTAGATCATGATGAAACACTGGGCTGGTCTTGCCGTGCATCACTTGACGCGCGCGCACCACTTCACCACCAAAGGCCTGGCCAATGGACTGGTGGCCTAGGCACACGCCCAGGATCGGCAGCTTGCCGGCGAAATACTTGATCGCCTCCAGGGAAATACCCGCCTCGGTCGGCGTGCACGGGCCTGGCGAAACCACGATGCGCTCCGGGTTCAGCGCAGCGATCTCGGCCACGGTCAGTTCGTCATTGCGCACTACCTTGACCTCGGCACCCAACTCACCCAGGTACTGCACAACGTTGTAGGTAAAGGAATCGTAGTTATCAATCATCAGCAACATGGGGGAAACCTCAAGAATTAGGGGTCTGTTCAGCCAGCGCAACGGCGCGGAACATCGCGCGGCGCTTGTTCAGGGTTTCTTCCCATTCGAGGGCCGGCACTGAGTCGGCAACAATCCCGCCGCCGGCCTGCACGTGCAACTCCCCGTCCTTGATCACGGCCGTGCGGATCGCAATGGCCGTGTCCATGTTACCGTTCCAGGCGAAATAACCCACGGCGCCGCCATAGACACCGCGTTTGACCGGCTCCAGTTCGTCGATGATTTCCATCGCGCGGATCTTCGGCGCACCCGACAAGGTGCCTGCCGGCAGAATCGCGCGCAGTGCGTCCATTGCTGTCAGCCCGGCTTTCAGCTCGCCGGTGACGTTGGACACAATGTGCATCACATTCGAATAACGCTCGATCACCATCTTCTCGGTGAGCTTCACGGAACCGATTTCCGAGACACGCCCGGTATCGTTACGGCCCAGGTCGATGAGCATCAGGTGCTCGGCGATTTCCTTGTCGTCGCTCAACAGGTCTTCTTCCAGCGCCAGGTCGGCCTCTTCGGTCGCACCGCGTGGGCGCGTACCGGCGATCGGGCGTACGGTGATCAGGTTGTCTTCGACACGCACCAGCACTTCCGGCGAACTGCCCACCACGTGGAAGTCGCCAAAATTGAAGAAGTACATGTACGGCGTCGGGTTGAAGCAGCGCAGCGCGCGGTACAGATCGATCGGCGCGGCCTTGAAATCGATGGACATACGCTGCGACGGCACCACCTGCATGCAGTCACCGGCAAGGATGTATTCCTTGATGGTATCGACCGCACGCTCGTAGTCATCCTGGGTAAAGCTGGAGCGGAACACCGGGTCGGCTGCCGGCGGACGGCTGAGGTCCAGGCCGCGACGCGGGGTAATCGGCTGGCGCAATTTATCCAGCAGGGCTTCGAGGCTGGCACGGCCTTGCTCGAACGCGTCCTCCTGGGATGGATCGGCGAGTACGATCGCGTGCATCTTGCCGGCGAGGTTATCGAACACCACCACGGCATCGGAAACCATCAGCAGAATGTCCGGCACGCCCAGCGGATCCGGGTTCGGGCATTTGCCCAAGCGTTTTTCCACATAACGCACGCAGTCATAACCGAAGTAACCCACCAGGCCGCCGTTGAAACGCGGCAGACCAGCAATGGTCGGCACGTTGTAGCGCGCCTTGAACGCTTCGACGAACGCCAACGGGTCTTCTACATCATGGTTTTCGATCTCGACGCCATCATGGGTAATGCTCACATGATGGTCGTGCACGCGCAGCACCGTACGGCACGGCAGGCCGATGATCGAGTAACGCCCCCACTTCTCGCCGCCCTGTACCGATTCGAGCAGGTAAGAGTTCGGCTCGTCGGCCAGTTTCAGGTAGATCGACAGCGGCGTGTCGAAGTCGGCCAGGGTTTCGCAGGCCAGGGGAATGCGGTTATAGCCGGCAGCGGCCAAACGCAGGAATTCTTCGCGGGTCATCATATGCCTCGTGGCTTGAGGGTCTAACAGTCAGGTATGCAAACGCGCCGCAGAGTGCGGCCAGGATCAGTCAGGCGCGCCAACGCCAGCGGGCCAGGGCCTTGATGACTTTCATCCAGAGTTTGCGAGTGACCACCACGATGGAATTTCCAGAAGGGGACGGATCGGTATCGGGCAACGTTATCTCAGCGCCAGCTCCCAAGCAACCGGGGATTAACAGGCGCAGGTCATCAATCACGAGTGATGGCGACTCTTCGGCGATCGGCCGACCATGGTTATAGCCGTAGCTGAGGGCCACGCACTGCACGCCCGCAGCCTTTGCCGCCAGCACATCACTGCGTGAATCGCCGACAAACAACGACTGCGAGGCCGGGATATTGGCCATTTTCATCACGAAAAACAGCGCCGCCGGGTCGGGCTTTTTCTGCGGCAGGGTATCGCCGCCGATGATCCAGCGGAAATAACGGCCGATTTTCATCTGGTCCAACAATGGCGCGACGAAGCGCTCCGGCTTGTTGGTGATCAGGGCCATTTCCACGCCCTGCTTGCTCAGCCACTTGAGGGTGTCGCGCACGCCGGGGTAGACCACGGTCAGTTCATGGCCGTCTTCATAGGCGGCGTTGAACAGTTCCAGGGCGTGTTCGGCCTCGACTTCATCCACGCCTTCGGCGTCGATATTGTTGGCCAAGGCCCGGCGCACCAGCATCTGCACGCCGTTGCCGACCCATTCGCGCACCGACTCGATCCCGGCCGGCTTGCGGCCCAGCTTGAGCAGCATCTCGTCCACCGCCGCCGCCAGGTCGGGCACCGAGTCGATCAAGGTACCGTCCAGATCGAACATCACCAGCCGTGGCAATTTGCCGGGGAACAGCTGCTCAAAGCCGCTCATGGACGCGCCAGCGCCAGTTCGGCGCGCATCTTGTCGATGACTTCCTGGTAGTCCGGCGCGTTGAAGATCGCCGAGCCGGCCACGAAGGTGTCGGCGCCCGCCGCGGCGATTTCGCGGATGTTGTTGACGTTGACCCCGCCGTCGATTTCCAGGCGGATGTCACGGCCCGAAGCGTCGATCAGCGCGCGGGCTTCGCGCAACTTGTTCAGCGTGCCGGGGATGAACTTCTGCCCACCGAAGCCTGGGTTGACGCTCATCAGCAGGATCATGTCGACCTTGTCCATCACGTACTCAAGCACGCTCAACGGTGTGGCCGGGTTGAACACCAGGCCCGCCTTGCAGCCGCCTTCGCGGATCAGTTGCAGGGTGCGGTCGACGTGCAGCGAGGCTTCCGGGTGGAAAGTGATGTAGGTCGCGCCGGCGTCAACGAAGTCGCCGATGATGCGATCCACCGGGCTGACCATCAGGTGCGCATCAATCGGCGCAGTGATGCCGTACTTGCGCAACGCGGCGCAGACCATCGGGCCGATGGTCAGGTTGGGCACGTAGTGGTTGTCCATGACATCGAAGTGCACGAAGTCGGCACCCGCGGCCAACACCTTGTCCACTTCCTCACCCAGGCGGGCGAAGTCGGCGGAGAGAATCGATGGAGCAATGACGAAGGGCTGCATGACGCACCTTTTTTGAGCTAAATCACGATGGCGCGCATTGTATACCTCATGCTTTGCCGCGCGCACCGTGACCTAACTCAACGGTTAGTAAGCCGCCCGATAGATTTTCTCGATATCGGCCGCGCTGAGCTTGCGTGGATTGTTGCGCATCAAGCGCTCAATACCCGCCGCTTCTACCGCCATGGCTGGGATCGCGTCCTCGGGCACCCCGAAACTGCGCAAGCCCGCCGGGATCTCCACTGCGGCACACAGTCGCGTCATCGCCTCGACGGCCTGGTCGGCGGCATCGTTGACGCTCAAGCCGGTGACATTCACGCCCATCGCCTGAGCGATGTCCTGCATGCGCTCGACACAGGCCAGCTTGTTCCAGTGCATCACGTAGGGCAGCAACAATGCATTGCTCACGCCGTGGGCGATATTGAAGCGCCCACCCAGCGGATACGCCAACGCATGCACCGCCCCCACCCCGGCATTGCCGAACGCCATGCCGGCCATCAGGCTGGCAGTGGCCATGTCGTCGCGGGCCTGCAGGTTGGCCGGGTTGGCGTAGGCCTTGGGCAATGCATTGGCGATCAGCTTGATCGCGCCAATCGCCAACGCATCGGTGATCGGCGAGGCATTCAGCGACAGGTAGGATTCGATGGCATGCACCAGCGCATCGACACCACTGGCGGCGGTAACACTACGCGGGCAGGTGAGGGTCATCTGCGGGCTGATCAGCGCCACATCCGGCAGCAGGTAATCGCTGACGATGCCTTTTTTCAGCTGCGCGACCTTGTCGGAGAGGATCGCCACATTGGTCACCTCCGAACCGGTGCCGGCGGTAGTCGGGATAGCGATCAGCGGCGGCCCCTTGCGCGGCACCTGGTCGACGCCGAACAAGTCGGCCAGCGCGCCGTGATAACCGGCATAGGCCGCAACACTTTTGGCGATATCAATGGCACTGCCGCCGCCCACGCCGATCAGGCCGTCGTGCCCGCCCTCGCGGTAAACGCGCATGCAGTCTTCGACAATGGCGATTTCCGGGTCGGGCAACACCCGGTCGAAAATCTCGTAAGTGCGTTCGCCCAGGTGTTCAAGGGCCAGCGACACCGTGCCGGACTTGACCAGCGCAGCGTCGGTGACGATCAGCGGGTTATCCACATCCAGGCGGGCTAGCTCAAAGGCCAGTTGTTCGATGGCGCCAGCGCCGGTCAACAGTTTGTGGGCGATCTTGAATGAGGAAGTACTCATGTGCGCGGCCTCTTATTAAGTGATGGGCTGGCACAAGAGTAGCTCGGGATTTTGGGTTGCCTAGCATTCAGGGTCTGAATGGTCAGGTGACTCAACGCGGGCACGGTTTATGTGGGAGCTGACTTGCCTGCGATTCAGGCGACTCGGTATGGCAGGCAAACCGCGGCGATGCAATCGCAGGCAAGCCAGCTCCCACAGGTGATCGCGTTTACCCGCTCAGACCTGGGCGGTACGCAGTTTCTCGCTACGCCCACGCAACCATTCCAGGGTCAGCAACAGCAACACCGAGAATGCAATCAGCAGGGTCGCCGCCGCCGCAATCGTCGGGCTGAGGTTTTCGCGGATGCCGCTGAACATCTGGCGCGGCAGGGTCGCTTGCTCGGGGCCGGCGAGGAACAGCGTTACTACCACTTCATCAAACGAGGTGGCGAAGGCAAACAGCGCCCCAGAAATCACGCCTGGCGCGATCAACGGCAAGGTCACCCGGCGGAACGCCGTGAGTGGCGAGGCTCCGAGGCTGGCGGCCGCCCGCACCAGGTTATGGTTGAACCCCTGCAACGTGGCGGACACGGTGATGATCACGAACGGCACGCCCAGCACCGCATGCACCACGATCAGCGAGAAGAAGCTGTTGCCCAAGCCCAGCGGCGCGAAGAACAGGTAACTGGCCACGCCGATGATCACCACCGGCACTACCATCGGCGAAATCACCAGCGCCATCACCAGTGCCTTGCCGGGGAAATTGCCGCGGGTCAGGCCGATCGCCGCCAGGGTGCCGAACACCATGGCCAGCACCGTGGCCGCCGGGGCGACGATGATGCTGTTCTTCAACGCACGCATCCACTCGGCCGAGGCGAAGAAGTCCTGGTACCAGTGCAGCGAGAAGCCTTGCAGCGGGTACACCAGGAAACTGCCGCTGTTGAACGACAGCGGGATGATCACCAGCACCGGCAGAATCAAAAACAACAGGATCAAGCCGCAGAGGATCCGCAAGCTGTAGAACCACACCCGCTCAACGGGCGACATATAAGGGCTCAGCATCGCAAGGTCTCCTTAGCTCAGGCGCAGGCGACTGGCGCCCACCAACCGGTTGTAGATCAGGTACAACACCACGGTGGCCAGCAGCAGCAAGCCGCCCAGTGCCGTGGCCATGCCCCAGTTGATGCTGGTATTGGTGTAGAACGCCACGAAGTAGCTGACCATCTGATCGTTCGGGCTGCCCAGCAGTGCCGGGGTGATGTAGTAACCAATTGCCAGGATGAACACCAACAGGCAGCCGGCACCAACACCGGCGTAGGTTTGCGGGAAGTACACGCGCCAGAAACTGGCGAACGGGTGGCAGCCCAGGGAAATCGCCGCACGCATGTAGGTGGGCGAAATACCCTTCATCACGCTGTAGATCGGCAGGATCATGAACGGCAGCAAGATATGCACCATGGAGATGTAGACCCCGGTGCGGTTGAACACCAGCTCCAGCGGCTTATCGATCAGGCCCATGCCCATCAGTGCACTGTTGATCAGGCCACCGGACTGCAGCAACACGATCCACGCCGCCACCCGTACAAGGATCGAGGTCCAGAACGGTAGCAACACCAGGATCATCAGCAGGTTGCTTTTGCGTGCCGGCAGATTGGCCAGTAGGTAGGCCAGCGGATAGGCCAACAGCAGGCAGACCGCAGTGATCACCAGGCCCATCCAGAAGGTGCGGGCGAAAATATCCAGATAGATCGCCTGGTCCGGCGTGGCCGGCGCCACTTCACCGAGGTCGTCGATGCGGTGATCGACGGCCGCCAGCAGGTAGAACGGTGTCAGGCTGCTGGTATTGCGCCGGATCGCCTGCCAGTAAGCCGGGTCGCCCCAGCGTTCGTCGAGGTTTTCCAGCGCTTCTTTATAAGAGCCAGGCGCTTCGCTGAACGGCAGCGCCCGCGCGGTTTTGGTCAGCAGGCTGCGGTAGCCGGCCAGTTCCATGTTCAGGCGTTTGGACAGATCGCCCAGGGTCTGGTTTTTGCGCGCTTCGCCCAGGTCCTCACTGAGCGCCTGGTACACCGGCTCGCCCGGCAGGCCACGACCGTCCCAGGCCGTGATCGCAACTACAGTACGCGGCAACCCACCCACCACTTCCGGGTTGCCGACGCTCTTGAACAGCAGCGCTACGATCGGCACCAGGAACACCAGCAGCAAAAACAGCACCAGCGGCGCAATCAAGGCCTGGGCCTTCCAGCGATTGAGCCGCTCGGCACGCGCCAGGCGTTGCTTGAGGGTGGGGCTGTTGACCTCGTTCGAGGGAACGGCGATGGCCATGGCTGACTCCGGAAAATCTACGGTTGGTCCTTGGCAACACGGTCACTGTGGGAGCTGGCTTGCCTGCGATGGCATCAACTCGGTGCATCAGCTGTACCGAGGTGTCTGCATCGCAGGCAAGCCAGCTCCCACATGAAGCGGTTTCGCCAGAGGGGTATGCGGTGTTACTTGGCCGCCCAGGAATTGAAGCGCTGCTCCAGTTGCTCGCCGTTGTCCGCCCAGAAGCTCACATCGATCTGCACTTGGTTGGCGATGTTTTCCGGAGTGGTCGGCATGTCCTTCAGCACGTCCTTGGCCAGCAACGGCACGGCTTGGGTGTTGGCCGGGCCGTAGGCGATGTTTTCCGAGTAGGTCTTCTGCTGCTGCGGCTGCACCGAGAAGGCGATGAATTTCTTGGCGGCCTCGGCACGGTCCTTGGCCAGGCCTTTAGGAATGGCCCAGGCGTCGAAGTCGTAGATACCGCCGTTCCACACCACTTTCAGGTTGCTTTCTTTCTGCACGGCAGCAATACGGCCGTTGTAGGCCGAGCTCATCACCACGTCACCCGAGGCCAGGTACTGCGGCGGTTGTGCGCCGGCTTCCCACCACTGGATCGACGGCTTGAGCTCGTCGAGTTTCTTGAACGCACGGTCCTGGCCATCTTTGCCGGCCAGCACTTTGTACACGTCTTTCGGCGCAACGCCGTCGGCCATCAAGGCGAATTCCAGGGTGTACTTGGCGCCTTTGCGCAGGCCACGCTTGCCAGGGAATTTCTTGGTGTCCCAGAAATCCGCCCAGCTGGTTGGCGCGGATGCCAGCTTGTCAGCGTTGTACGCGAGCACCGTCGACCACACGAAGAAGCCCACGCCACACGGCTGGATCGCCCCCTTCACGTAGTCGGCGGTGTTGCCGAACAGTTTCGGGTCCAGTGGCTCAAACATGTCTTCGTCGCAGCCACGGGACAGTTCCGGCGATTCCACTTCCACCAGGTCCCAGGACACGCTCTTGGTGTCGACCATGGCTTTGACCTTGGCCATTTCACCGTTGTACTCGCCGGCGACGATCTTGCCGTTGCCCGCGCTTTCCCACGGTGCATAGAAGGCCTTGACCTGGGCCGCCTTGTTCGCGCCACCAAAGGACACGACCGTCAGGTCCGGGCCTGCCATGGCCTGTGTCGCACCCATCAAGCTCAATGCCAAAACGGAATACTTCAAGGAACTCAACATTGTTGTTCTCTCCACGTGCAGGGTTGGTGAAGCCAGGGGGCGATCAATTCGCCTCTAGAAGTGGGTCGAGTGCGCGAACGTGCTCGACTTGCCAGCCAATCGGTACCACGTCGCCGACCGCCAGGGCTGGGTCCAGCTCAGCAATCGGTTGTTTCACAAAAAAATCGGTCTTGCCGCAGACTTCCAGGCGCACGCGCACGTGGTCGCCCAGGTAGATGAATTCCGCCACCCGCCCAGAGAAGCGGTTGACGCAGCTTTCGCTGGAGCCATTGAGGCTGACACGCTCCGGGCGCACCGACAGGGTCACCGGGCCGCCGACCTGGCCGACATTCACCGCCAGCGCCTCGACCTTCTCGCCCCGCGCCAGCTCCACCACGCAGCGCTCGCCGGTGTGGCTGTGCAGGCGGCCATTGAGGCGGTTGTTCTCGCCGATGAAGTTGGCGACAAAGGTGTTCTTCGGTTCTTCATACAGGGTGCGCGGCGCAGCGATCTGCTGGATCTCGCCCTGGTGGAACACCGCCACCCGGTCTGACATGGTCAAGGCTTCGCCCTGGTCGTGAGTCACATACACCACGGTCACGCCCAGGCGCTGGTGCAGGTGCTTGATCTCCATCTGCATGTGTTCGCGCAGTTGCTTGTCGAGGGCGCCGAGGGGTTCGTCCATCAGCACCAGCTGCGGTTCAAACACCAGCGCCCGAGCCAAGGCCACGCGCTGTTGCTGGCCGCCGGAGAGTTGTGCCGGGTAACGCTGGGCAAACGCGTCGAGCTGGACCATGCTGAGCACGCGTTTGACCCGCTCACTGATATCGGTCTTGCTCAGGCCACGCACTGACAGCGGGAACGCCAGGTTCTCGGCGACGGTCATGTGCGGGAACAGCGCGTAGTTCTGGAACACCATGCCGATGTCGCGCTTATGCGGTGGCACGTTGTTAATGGAACGCCCGGCCAGCTGGATTTCGCCAGCCGTCGGCGTCTCAAAGCCGGCGAGCATCATCAGGCTGGTGGTCTTGCCCGAACCGGACGGCCCGAGCAGGGTCAGGAACTCGCCCTTGCGAATCTCCAGGTTGAGGTCTTTGACGATCAGGTTCTCGCCGTCGTAGCTCTTCTGCACGCCACGAAAGCTGACCAGCACATCATTTGAATCCACCTCGCTCATACCCGCACCTTTGTATTTTGGACTGCTGTGGAACAAGCGTAGTCCAGGCGCAAGGCCCCGGAAATCGGGGGCCAGGAGAGAATTGCATCAGCCGGATGGAAGGTTTGGGGTAGGAATCGCCCTACACGGATGGCGCGCACGGGACGGTGCAGCGACAAGTGGCGAGCTGCAAGCGGCAAGACTGGGCTCGGCGGGGTTTTCGCGGTGTCGTTATCAGGTATGTGGTTAGAGCAGCTTGTGTTCCATGGCGTACTTCACCAACTCCGCCAGGGACGTGATATTGAGCTTTTGCATCAGTCGCGCCTTGTGGGTGCTGATGGTCTTGCTGCTCAGCGCCAGTTGCTGGGCGATGTCGTTGACGTTGGCGCCCTGGGCCAGGCGCTCGAACACCGAGAACTCGCGCTCGGACAGTAATGAATGCAACGGTCGCGTATCGGTGAGGCCGACTTCGAAGACCATCCGGTCTGCCAGGTCCGGGTCGATGTAACGCCCGCCGGCCGCCACCTTGCGGATTGCCGTGAGCAACAGCGCCGGGTCGCTGTCCTTGGTGGCGTAACCGGCGGCGCCGACCTTCAAGGCGCGGGCGGCCATCTGCGCTTCGTCGTGCATCGACAACACCAGGATCGCCGGCGGATTGCTCAGTGCACGGATGCGCGCGATCGCTTCCAGGCCGTTGACGCCAGGCATCGAGATGTCCAGCAGCACCACCTCGCACGGCACATGGCGCAACGTCTCCAGCAGTTGCTCGCCATTGCTCGCTTCCCCAACCACCAACAGGTCTTTGGCCAGGCCGATCAATTGCTTGATGCCTTCACGAACGATGGTGTGGTCTTCGGCTACCAGTACGCGGATCACAGGGACTTCCTCTTGGTGTTATGCATCCAACGGCACCGTGACACTCAGGGTGGTGCCCTCCCCCAACTCGCTGTCCAGGCTCAATTGCCCGCCCATGATCAGCACCCGCTCGCGCATGCCCACCAACCCGAATGACACCGGGCGGCCCTGGGCCTGGATGAAACCGACGCCATCGTCGCTGATGGTCAGTCGCAAATCCGCGCCCTCCACGGCAAGGGTCAGCTCCACAGTATGCGCCTGGGCATGGCGCATCACATTGGTCAGCGCCTCCTGCAAAATGCGGAACAGGCCGATGGCCTTGGCATCGCTGAGAGCCGGCAGGTTATCCGGAACCTGCACCAGGCAGGGAATCTGCGTACGTGCTTCAAAGCGCCGCGCCTGCCATTCGATGGCCGAGGCAATGCCGGCATCCAGAATCGGCGGCCGCAGCGCCGTCGCCACATCGCGCACCAACTGGAACAGCTGGGCGATAAGGCGCTTCATGCTGTTCAAACGCTCGTGCAAACCGGGGTCGAGTTGCGCATAGGCCAGCTCGCACATCGAGGTTTCGAGCTTGAGCACCGTGAGCATTTGCCCAAGCTCGTCGTGTACCTCGCGGGCGATGCGAGCCTTCTCTTCTTCGCGCACGGTTTCCAGGTGGGCGGACAGTTCGCGTAACTGCGCCTCACTTTGCAGCAACGCGGCCAACGTCCGGCGCAACTCGGTGACGTCATTAAGGTAAACCACCAGGTATTCGGCCTCGGCGAACCGCAGAAAACTCAAGGACACATTAGTCGGCAGGATGCTGCCATCGGCTCGCCGGCAGTCAGTGGCAAAATTCTGCGGGCCGTCTTCGCTGGCCCGCGCACGCTTCCACAGGTTGAGCCAGCGGTCCATGTCCAGGCTTGGATCAAGGTCGGCCAGCGGCCGCTCGATCAGCGCCCCGGGGCCGTAGCCGAGCATGTTTTCGGCGGCACGGTTGGCGTAGCGCACATGGCTGTCCCAGTTGACCCAAAGGATACCGACAGTGCTCTGATCGATGGAAAACTGCGTCAGTCGCAAGGCTTCGGCACCGGCGGCACGGGCTGCGCTTTCTTCACGAGCGGCAAGCAGGCCCTGCTCCAGCACCCGTTGCTGGCGTCGCTGCCAGACCACGACGGCCAGGCTGGCAAGCAGCAACAGGCCCAGCAACAGGCTGAGGTTTTGCCACAGCCCCTGGGATTCCGTGAGGCGCGGGTACTTGGGTTGCAGCAAGCGGCTGTGCAATTGGTCCAGGTCGCGGGCAGGAATCGCGCGAAGTGCGCTTTCCATGATGCCGGCCAGTTCCGGCCATTCCCGACGCGTGGCCACCCGCAACAATTGCGGCAAGCCGATATCGCCCACCACCGCCAGCCCGGCAAACTCGGCCTCCCCGGACAAACGGCTCAACTGTGCTTCATCCACCACCGCGTAACGCGCCTGCTGGCTCACCAACAACTGCAGGGCCTGGCGCTCCATTGGCACGCCTTGCAGGTTGAGGGTGGGATAGGTGCTGCGCAGGTAATCGGCCACGGCACTGGGCATGCGCACAGCGACACGGGATTGCTCATCGAGCTTTTCCAACTCAACGGCGCCGCCGCCCTCCCGGATGCCGACGATGTGTTGCGGCACGCGCATATAAGGGTCGGTGAACAACCACAAGCGCAAGCCGGCCGGGGTTTGTTGCAGGCCGGGGGCGACGTCGACTTCGCCTTCGCGCACAGCGGCTTCCAGTTGCTCCTGGTTGGGAAAATTGCGCCAGGTCAGCTCGATGTTCAGGGCCTTGGCCAGCCACTGCATCAACTCGACATTCGCCCCGGACAGCCGTTGCAAACGCCGATCGTATTGCGCGTAAGGCGCCTGCAACACCAGCCCCACCCGCAGCTCGGGGTGCTGGGCCAGCCATTCGCGTTGCTGGGCAGTGAGCTGCGCCTGCGGTGCAGCGGGCGCAGGGGCGGCATTGGCCATCAAGGCAAGGCACAAACAGCCGATAACCAGCAGACAGCGATAAACCATGATCCACGTCTCACATCACTGACAAATACTGACCAACCCATTAGGCTGCTGGAATCACTTCTGGCCGGGAATTAACGATGCCCTTTTTCCAACGTTCGGCACTGCCAGCATTGTGCCTGTCGCTGCTTTTTACCAGTGCCTTTTCTGTACAAGCCGCTGACGCCCCTGCACCTGCCGCCGAAAAACCTGTCGAGCGCCAGCCGCTGCCAGAGCGTAGCCAGGAAGAAGCCAGCTTTCTTACACGCAAAATCCCGCAACAGGAACAGCAACAATTGCAGGCCGGCAGCGATTCATTCCTGGCGCTGTGGAAGCCGGCCAACAGCGCCGAACCCGAGGGCGTGGTGATTATCGTACCGGGCGCCGGCGAAAACGCTGACTGGCCGCAAGCAATCAGCCCGTTGCGGCACAAATTGCCGGATGCCAATTGGGGCAGCCTCAGCCTGTCGCTGCCAGACGTGAGCGTGGACACCCTGCCGCCGCGCGTAATGGAAGCGCCCAAGGCCACTGTCGACACCAGTAGCAAGGAAGCGAGCACCGCCGACAAACCCATCGAGCAGGCCGCCAGTGCCGAAGCCGAAGGCACCGACCCGTCACTGGTGCCGGGCGCCGATGAGCAAGACAAGACCGATGCGTCGCGCATTTTCGACCGCATCGACGCCGCCGTGGCCTTCGCCCAGACCCAGAGCGCGCGCAGTGTGGTACTGCTCGGCCATGGTACCGGCGCCTGGTGGGCCGCGCGCTATCTGAGCGAGAAGCAACCGTCCCAGGTGCAGAAGTTCGTCATGGTGGCGGCGCAGACGCCCACCGGGCGCCATCCCGATGTCCAGCAGTTGGCCCCAGGCCTGAAACTGCCGACTGCCGATGTTTTCTATCAAGACCAAGCCCTATCGCGCAAAAACGCCCTGGCCCGCGCCCAGGCGGCCAAGCGTTTGAAGAATGAGGGCTATAAGCAGGTGTCGTTGAAAACCTTGCCCGGCAACAGTGATGCCGGCCAGGAGCAGTTGTATCGCAGGGTTCGCGGCTGGCTGAGCCCGCAAGCAAGCGCCGACTGAGGGCACACCGCAGGTCTCCTTTGAGGGCGGGCTTGCTCGCGAAGGCGGTGGGTCCGTCAGCGCATCGGATACTGATAGACCGCATTCGCGAGCAAGCCCGCTCCCACACGGGAACGGGTTATCAACGTGAGGAAGTGAAAACTAACGGAAATCCCGGCGTTCGCGGATCAACGCATAGGCGTTGTGCAACTCGCGAGTACGCTCGGTGGCCTCACGCACTTGCGCGGCGCTGGCGCCGGTACCGGCAATCTTGTCCGGATGATGGCGACTGAGCAGGCGGCGATAAGCCCGTTTAATCATCGACGGCTCGGTAGTGGCGGTCACGCCCAGCAAACGCAACGCATCCTGATAAGTGGGGCCCCGACTGACCAGTGGCTTGCGCTCCGGCGTAAAGTCGGCGGCCAGTGCCTGGAGTTGCTGCGGCGTCCAGCCCAGCCACTTGCCCCAGAGGTCGATCAGGTCGCGCTCGGCGTCACTCGCCTTGCCATCCGCCCAGACCATGCGCCAACACGCGCGCAATACACCCTCCGCGGCATGAGGTTGAGCCTTGAGCACACGTAGATAACTGCGAACCCGATCGGAACCGGACTTGCCGCGATTGAACGCCGCAATCGCACGGCGCTGGGCTGAGTCACTCATGTCCAGCGCGCGCATTTCCTGGCGCGCCTGCTGGATATGCCCATCCACCACTCGCCCATTGCTCTTGGCCAAGCGCCCCAGCAACACAAACAACAATTCGTCATTGCGCAATGCCGGGCGCCCGCCCAGGCGCTCGCGCAGTTGCGCCCAACTCTGCAGTTGCAGACGGCGATCCAGCGCCTGCCCCAACAGTGCACCCAACATGGCCCCCGGAATACTGGCAATGGCAAAGCCAGCCCCGGCGCCGATCAGCGTCCCTGGCCACAGCATCTTACTGCCCCGCTGTCAGCAGGGTTTCGACTTGCGCCAGGCGCTCCAGCGTGCCGACATCAATCCAGCGTCCCGCCATGTGTTCCCCCGTTACCAGACCTTTGGCCATGGCCGCTCGCAACAGCGGCGCCAGCTTGAAGGCACCCGCGCTGCAACCCGCGAACAGCTTGGGGTCGAGGACGGAAATGCCACTGAAGGTCAGGTTATCGGCACCGGCCGCTGCATCATGAAGCAAACCTTGATCAAGGTAGAAATCGCCACCCGAAGGGTGATGCGCCGGGTTATCGACCATCACCAAATGAGCCAGGCCCTTGATCGGCTGCTTGAGCTGGGTGAAGTCGTAATCGGTCCAGATGTCGCCATTGACCACCAGGAAAGGCTCGTCCCCCAGCAATGGCAACGCCTGGAAAATTCCCCCGCCGGTTTCCAGCGGCTCGCCTTCTGCGGAGTAACGGATGCGCAGGCCAAACTGCGCACCGTCCCCCAGGTAGCTTTCGATCTGTTGGCCGAGCCAGGCGTGGTTGATCACGATCTCGGTGAAGCCAGCCTTGGCCAGCGCCTCCAGGTGATACTCGATCAAGCGCTTGCCGCCGGCCTGCACCAGCGGCTTGGGCGTGTGCAAGGTCAGTGGACGCATCCGCTCGCCTTTGCCAGCGGCCAGGATCATGGCCTTCATACGCTCGCCTCGACGGGCTGACGCAGGCTGGCCAGCAGCTCACCGAGTTCGCTCAGTTCCGGCCGGTCCGCCAGCACTGCTTCTATATAGGCAAAGAAGCGCGGCACGTCGGCCAGGTAGCGTGGCTTGCCGTCGCGATGACAAATGCGCGCGAAAATCCCGATGACCTTGAGGTGACGCTGCACGCCCATCAAGTCGCTGGCGCGCAGGAAGTCTTCGAAATCCGGCTGCACTGGAATGCCCAGTTGCCCGGCACGCGCCCAATAGCCGCGCTGCCAGTCCCGCACGCGCGCCTTGGGCCAACTGAGGAAGGCGTCCTTGAACAGACACGTGATGTCGTAGGTGACCGGCCCGTAGACCGCATCCTGGAAATCCAGCACGCCTGGGTTCGGCTCGCTGATCATCAGGTTGCGTGGCATATAGTCGCGGTGCACCAGCACCTTCGGCTGCGCCAGGGCGCTGTCAATGAGGTGGTCACTGACACGCTGCCAAAGCGCTTGTTGCTGTGTATCGAGTTCGATACCCAGGTGCCGACGCACGTACCATTCAGGAAACAATTCGAGCTCGCGGCGCAGCAAGGCGACGTCATAGCTGGGCAGCGGCGCGTCCATCGGCAGTTGCTGGAAAGCCAGCAAGGCGTCGATGGCATCGGCAAACAATTGATCGGCGTTTTTGTCGTCAATCACGTCCAGGTAGGTTTTTCTGCCCAGGTCATTGAGCAAAAGAAAGCCTCGCGGCAAATCTTCTGCGTAAATTTTTGGAACATTTATTCCCGACTTCGCCAGCAAATGAGCGATATCGACGAAAGGTTTGCAGTTTTCCTGGGGGGGTGGAGCGTCCATGACCACGAAGGTCCGGCCACCGCCTTCCCAACGGAAGTAGCGCCTGAAACTCGCGTCGCTGCTGGCCGCGGTCAATGTGGCCGGGGGTACGGCACCCCAGTCTTGAGCGTTGAAAAGGATCGGCAACTGCTCATCCAGCCAGACTTCCAGCTGTTGTAAACGTAGATCTTGCTCGGGCATTACAAGGGTCTCCGACGGCGCTAGCCGTCAAGCGGGGCATGCTTTATTATCACGCATCTTTTTCAGACCATCGAGAGGCGTGCGGCCCAAACCGCGGGCAGATGGCACGCAGGAAGCCCGGACTAATAAGATGGCATTGAAATCCCCCGCGTTTCGTAGAAAATTTCCGTTGCTGGTAACCGGCAGTCTGCTGGCCTTGCAACCCTTCGCCACCTCATTCGTGGTCGCCGCGGAACAGTATGACTGCTCAGTCTCTGCTTCGGGTGCCTGGGATTGCGCGCCAAAAACCGCCGCAGCCCCGTTGCCACCACGCCCGGTGCATGACGGTGCAGCCGTCAGCTCCGCCAACAGCACGGCGCAAGCCGATGCTGGCGGCAAAGCCGAGGCCGAGCCCAAGACCGCACTGGTCACCGAATCCAAGGGCCGTGGCCTGCGTTCGCGCAGCGCCGACTACAGCCACCTGGACTGGGTACCGCGCGACAAGCTGACCGCAGCGCAACTGGCCGAAACCGGCCCTTACTGCGGCGGTGCGTACATCGAGCCGACTCGTCCTGGCATGAACGACAAGACGAACAAGAGCGATGCGCCTACCTTCATCGGCGCCAAGGCCTCGCGTTACGAGCAGGAGTCGCAGGTTGCGACCCTGGCAGGCGACGTCGTCATGCGCCAGGGCAGCATGCAGCTGGAGTCGGAAGAAGCCAGCCTGTACCAGGCCGAGAACCGTGGCGAGCTGAACGGCAACGTCCGTCTGCGCGACAACGGTGCACTGATCGTGGGTGACCACGCCGAAGTGCAACTCGATACCGGCGCGGCCCAGATCGACAATGCCGAATACGTGATGCACAAGTCGCGCATCCGCGGTAACGCGCTGTACGCCAAGCGTGCCGAGAACGCGATCATCCGTCTCAAGGACGGTACGTACACCACGTGCGAGCCAGACAGCAACGCCTGGCAGCTCAAGGGCAACAACATCACGTTGAACCCGGCCACCGGTTTCGGTACGGCCACCAACGCGACGTTGCGGGTCAAGAACATCCCGATCCTCTATACGCCTTACATCTACTTCCCGATCGACGACCGTCGTCAATCCGGCTTCCTGCCACCGAGCTTCAGCACCGGCAGCGAAACCGGCTTTACCCTGGTGACGCCGTACTACTTCAACCTGGCGCCGAACTATGACGCCACGTTGTACCCGCAATACATGACCAAGCGCGGCATGATGATGGAAGGCGAATTCCGCTACCTCACCAAGTCCAGCGAAGGCCAGTTCGGCGGCGCGTACCTGAACGACGACAACGACGAACGCAAGCGTCAGACCGACTACGAAAAAACCCGCTACATGCTCAACTGGCAGCACAAGGGCGGGCTGGATTCGCGCGTACTGACCGAGGTCGACTACACCACGATCAGCGATCCCTACTACTTCCAGGACCTCAAGTCCTACCAGGAAGGTGTAGAGAGTCGCGACTACTTGAACCAGCAAGGTGCCGTGACTTATCGCGGCGACACCTTCCAGGCGCGCTTGAACCTGCAGGCCTACCAGCTGGCAACGATTTCGCAGGTCACTCCGTATAACCGCCTGCCGCAGATCACCTTCAATGGTCAGCTGCCGTATCACCCGGGCGGCTTGAACTTCAGCTACGAGACCGAGGCCGTGCGCTTCGATCGCGACCTGGAGAACGGCAACTTCACCAATGAAAACGGTGAAACCGAAGCACGCCTGGACACCTACGTGCGTGGCCTGACCCGTGCAAACGGTACCCGCCTGAACGTAGCACCAGCCGTCGAATACCCGATGAACTGGACCTACGGCTTCGTTACACCGAAGCTCAAGTACGTGTACACCAAGTACGACCTGGACCTGGACAACATCGGCAAGAACCAGATCATTGCTGACCAGGCTACATCGGTGGCAAATGGAACACAGTACGCCGGTGGCACCTTCAAAAGCTCCCAAGACCGTGCGGTCCCAGTGGCCAGCATCGACAGCGGCCTGTACTTCGATCGCAATACCAACTGGTTCGGCAAAGACTATCGCCAGACCCTCGAGCCACGTGCGTTCTACCTGTACGTGCCGAACAAGGACCAGGCTGATATCCCGGTCTTCGACACCAGCGAGTACTCGTTCAGCTACGCTTCGCTGTTCCGCGACAACCGCTTCAGCGGCTCCGACCGGATCGGCGACGAGAACAAGCTGTCCCTGGGCCTGACCAGCCGCTGGATCGAAGAGAATGGCTTCGAGCGTCAGCGCGTGTCCGTGGGCCAGGCGCTGTACTTCAAGGATCGTGAAGTGCAATTGCCAGGCATCCTGGCGGCTGACCGTGCCGATGCACAGTCGGATGTTTCCCCGGTTGCCCTGGACTATGAGTTCCGCTTCAACCGCGACTGGCGCGCCACTGCCGACTACAACTGGGACACCGAGGAACACAGTCCCCGTTCCGGCAGCGCGATGCTCCACTACCAGCCGGAAGACAACCCGAACAAGATCATCAACGTGGGTTATCGCTATCGTAACGACCAGGTTGTCTACAACCAGCTGACCGGCAAATGGCAGTTTGGTGGCGACTACGGCCAGCCAGGCGACGCGAATTTCGTGAAGGATTACTACAAAATCCAACAACACGACTTCTCGATGATGTGGCCGATCATTCCTCAGTGGAACCTGATCACCCGCTGGCAGTATGACTACGCCCGCAACCGTACCCTGGAAGCCTTCGGTGGTTTCGAGTACGACAACTGCTGCTGGAAACTGCGCGTCATCAACCGTTACTGGGTTTCCAACGACGAATACAGCCAGATCGCCCCGCTTAACGAAAAGGGTGACCACGGGCTCTTCTTCCAGATCGTCCTCAAAGGACTCGGCGGCCTGACCGGCGCCAAGGTAGAGAGCTTCCTCGACAAAGGCATTGAAGGTTATCGTGAACGTGAAAACCAAGCTTTCTGATTGTCTGCGCCCGCTAGTGCTGGGCGCGCTGTTCCTGGGTACCGCATCGGCGCACGCTGCGGTTCAAGAACTGGATAAGGTCGTGGCCATCGTCGATAACGATGTGATCATGCAGAGCCAACTGGACCAGCGCGTCAAGGAAGTCCAGCAAACCATCGCCAAGCGTGGCGGTGGCGTGCCACCGACCAGCGTCCTGGACCAACAGGTACTGGAACGCTTGATCGTCGAAAACCTACAACTGCAGATCGGTGATCGTTCCGGCATCCGTATTTCGGACGAAGAACTGAACCAGGCCGTGGGCACCATCGCCCAGCGCAACAACATGAGCATTGACCAGTTCCGTGCAGCCCTGGCCCACGACGGTTTGTCCTATGAGGACGCCCGTGACCAGATCCGCCGTGAAATGATCATCAGCCGTGTGCGTCAGCGCCGTGTTGCCGAACGGGTCCAGGTATCGGAACAAGAAGTGAAGAACTTCCTGGCATCCGACCTGGGCAAGATGCAGCTTTCCGAAGAACTGCACCTGGCCAACATCCTGATCCCGACACCGGACAGCGCCAACTCCGAGCAGCTCAATGCAGCCGCCGCCAAGACCCAGGCTATCTATGATCGCCTGAAAGCCGGTGCCGACTTTGCCCAGATGGCCATTGCCCAATCCGGCAGCGACAACGCCCTCGAAGGCGGTGACATGGGCTGGCGTAAAGCCGCTCAATTGCCACCTCCCTTCGATCGTGAACTGAGCGCAATGGAAGTGGGCGGCATCACCCAGCCAGCCCGCACGCCAGGTGGCTTCATTATCCTGAAATTGCTGGAACGTCGCGGTGGCGAGACCTCGCTGAAAGACGAAGTGCATGTTCGTCATATCCTGGTCAAACCAAGCGAAATCCGCACTGAAGCCCAAACCAAGGAGCTGGCCCAGAAGATCTATGACCGCATCGAAAGCGGTGAAGACTTCGCCACCCTGGCCAAGAGCTTCTCGGAAGATCCGGGTTCTGCCCTCAACGGTGGCGACCTGAATTGGATCGACCCTAAAGCCTTGGTGCCAGAGTTCCAGCAAGTGATGGCCGACACCCCGCAAGGCGTGCTGTCCAAGCCGTTCAAGACCCAATATGGCTGGCACGTGCTGGAAGTCCTTGGCCGTCGCGCCACCGACAACACCAGTCAGGCCCGCGAGCAACAAGCGTTGAACGTGCTGCGTAACCGCAAATACGACGAAGAGCTGCAAACCTGGCTGCGTCAGATCCGCGACGAAGCCTACGTTGAGAACAAGCTGCCAGGCGCCCAGACAGGCACCGACCAGGCCGTTCAGTGAAACCCCAGCGTTTCGCGGTGACACCCGGCGAGCCGGCCGGCATTGGTCCTGACCTGTGCCTGCTGCTCGCCTCGCAACCCCAGCCACACCCCCTGATTGCCATTACCAGCCACGACCTGCTCCTTGAGCGGGCCGTGCAACTGGGTGTGGCTGTCAACTTGCTGAAGGTGGCGCCAGGCAACTGGCCCGACCTGCCCGCCCCCGCCGGCAGCCTGTACGTGTGGGACACCCCGCTGCAGGCCAAGGTGGTTGCCGGGCAACTGGACAAGGCCAATGCAGCGTTCGTGCTGGAAACCCTGACGCGCGCGGGGCAAGGCTGCATCGACGGCGACTTCGCCGGCATGATCACTGCGCCAGTGCACAAGGGCGTGATCAACGAATCCGGCATCGCGTTTTCCGGTCACACCGAATTTCTCGCCGAACTGACCCACACCGAACAAGTGGTGATGATGCTGGCGACGCGCGGCCTGCGGGTCGCTCTGGTGACCACGCACCTGCCGCTGCGTGAGATTGCCGATGCCATCACCGCCGAACGACTGGAACGCGTGACGCGCATCCTGCACGCCGACCTGCAACAGAAGTTCGGCATCGCCCAACCGCGCATCCTGGTCTGTGGGCTCAACCCCCACGCCGGTGAAGGCGGCCACTTGGGCCATGAAGAAATCGACATCATCGAACCAACCCTGGAGCGTCTGCGCCAAGAAGGCATGGACCTGCGCGGCCCACTGCCTGCGGACACTCTGTTTACCCCCAAATATCTGGAGCACTGCGATGCAGTGCTGGCGATGTACCACGACCAGGGGCTGCCGGTGCTTAAATACAAAGGCTTCGGCGCCGCAGTCAACGTGACACTGGGCCTGCCGATCATCCGCACCTCCGTCGACCATGGCACCGCCCTGGATTTGGCGGGCAGTGGCAAGATCGATACCGGCAGCCTGCACGTGGCCCTGGAAACCGCCTATCAGATGGCCGAGACCCGTATATGACTGAGCATTACCAACACCGGGCGCGCAAGCGCTTCGGGCAAAACTTCCTGCACGACGCTGGCGTGATCGACCGTATCCTGCGCTCCATCCATGCCAAGCCCGAAGACCGTCTGCTGGAAATCGGCCCAGGCCAGGGCGCATTGACTCAAGGCCTGCTGGCCAGTGGCGGCCAATTGGACGTGGTTGAGTTGGACAAGGACCTGATCCCGATCCTCAACCAGCAGTTCGCCGGCATGCCCAACTTCAACCTGCATCAGGGTGATGCATTGAAGTTCGACTTCAACACCCTCAACGCCGCGCCCAACAGCCTGCGGGTGGTGGGAAACCTGCCATACAACATCTCTACGCCGCTGATTTTCCACCTGCTGAACAATGCCGGGATCATCCGCGACATGCACTTCATGCTGCAAAAGGAAGTGGTGGAACGCCTGGCTGCCGGGCCTGGCGGTGGCGATTGGGGCCGTCTGTCGATCATGGTCCAGTATCACTGTCGCGTCGAACACCTGTTCAACGTCGGCCCGGGCGCGTTCAATCCTCCGCCGAAGGTCGATTCAGCCATCGTGCGCCTGGTGCCGCACGCCGTGCTGCCACACCCGGCCAAGGATCACAAACTGCTGGAGCGCGTCGTACGCGAAGCCTTCAACCAGCGCCGCAAGACCCTGCGAAACACGCTCAAGGCGTTGTTGAGCAATGCCGAGATCGAAGCCGCCGACGTCGACGGCAGCCTGCGTCCCGAGCAACTGGACCTGGCCGCGTTCGTGCGCCTGGCTGACCAGCTTGCCATTCAGCCCACGCCAGCCGCTGAATAACCCTGTAGTAGCCGGCTTGCCGGCGATGTCGCCCTCAAGATCGCCATCGCCGGCAAGCCGGCTACCATAAGGGCGTGCCCACCCGGCCAGACGGCAAGTCTGGCCTAGTGCCCTCCTCTTGGCCTAGACTGACCGGCATCTGCTGTCCTCCGCTTTTGCTTTTAAGGCCTCTTGCATGTCCGATCCTCGCTACCAGATCGACGTCAGCGTCGTCACCCGCTTCCTGGCGGACCAATCGCAACCTGAACAGAACCGCTTCGCCTTTGCCTACACCATCACGGTGAAAAACAACGGGCTGGTGCCGGCCAAGCTGCTGTCGCGCCACTGGGTCATCACCGACGGTGACGGTCAGGTCGAAGAAGTTCGCGGTGCAGGCGTGGTGGGTCAACAGCCGTTGATCGACAGCGGCGCCAGCCATACCTACAGCAGCGGCACGGTGATGACCTCCAAGGTCGGCACCATGCAGGGCTCGTATCAGATGAAAGCCACCGACGGCCAACTGTTCGACGCCATCATTGCGCCCTTCCGCCTTGCAGTGCCGGGAGCCCTGCACTGATGGCAACCTACGCGGTCGGCGACCTGCAAGGCTGCCTGGAGCCCCTCAAGTGCCTGCTTGAACGCGTAAGCTTCGATCCGGGCAACGATCGACTGTGGCTGGTCGGTGACCTGGTTAATCGTGGCCCGGCATCCCTGGAGACGCTGCGCTACTTATATAGCCTGCGCGAATCCCTGGTGTGCGTACTGGGCAACCACGACCTGCACCTGCTGGCGGCCGGCAATAACATCGAGCGCCTGAAAAAGGGCGATACCCTGCGCGAAATCCTCGAAGCGCCCGATCGCGCCGAGTTGCTCGACTGGCTGCGCCGGCAAAAAATCATGCATTACGATGAAGGCCGCAACATGGCGCTGGTCCATGCGGGCATCCCACCCCAGTGGACACTCAAGAAAGCCCTCAAATGTGCCGCCGAAGTCGAGAGCGCCCTCGCCGATGACAACCTGTACACCGCTTATCTTGACGGCATGTACGGTAACGAGCCGGTGAAGTGGGACAACGACCTCACGGGCGTTACGCGGCTGCGGGTAATCACGAATTACTTCACGCGCATGCGCTTTTGCACCGCGGAAGGCAAGCTGGACCTCAAGAGCAAGGAAGGTGCCGACACCGCACTGCCCGGTTACAAACCCTGGTTCGCCCACAAGGAACGCAAAACCCGCGACACGAAGATCGTCTTCGGTCACTGGGCCGCCCTTGAGGGCAAATGCGATGAACCCGGCGTATTCGCCCTCGACACCGGTTGTGTGTGGGGCGGCGCCATGACCCTGATGAACATCGACACGGGCGAGCGCCACAGCTGCCAGTGCGAATCCCCCCTTCCCGTTACACTGCCGGCCGCCGCCAAGCGCTAGACGCCGCCGCTGCCAAGCCCAAGGAGCCCGCCATGAGCGAATTCAAACGTATCCCCCCTGAACAAGCCCAGGCCCTGCGCGAGAGAGGTGCAGTGGTGGTCGACATCCGTGACCAGCCGACCTATTTGGCTGCCCACATCACCGGCGCCCAACATCTGGACAACGTCAACATCGCCGATTTCATCCGCGCTGCCGACCTCGATGCACCGGTGATCGTGGCCTGCTACCACGGCAATTCCAGCCAGAGCGCGGCGGCCTACCTGATCAGCCAGGGCTTCTCCGACGTCTACAGCCTGGACGGTGGCTTTGAGCTGTGGCGCACGACCTATCCTGCGGAAATTTCCTCAGGCAATTCGCAATAATTTTTTTACACCCCGCTACCCCGCGTGACGCTTGGGCTCGCGCCGTTTCTGACGAACGGCGCAGCCAAACTAATTGCGCATCGCGCCTTGACCTCTCCGATTCCGAACTATCCTTAAGCGCAGGCCATCCGAATCAGGGGAGAGCCGGTACACCGGCGTGCGGGTCATCGGTAGCGTTTCAGGGTGTTTGGGGGGAAAACAGCCGTTGGCGTTCGCCAATGTCTGCCAGCATCGACTGATTGATCCGGCGTCGGCTCCACGTATCGAGCGAGGTGACGACGTCATGAGTATTTTTAGCCACTTCAAAAACCGCTTCGAATCCACACAGCAGGAAGAACTCACGCTGCAAGAGTATCTCGAGCTGTGCAAACAGGATCGCAGCACCTACGCCTCTGCCGCCGAACGTCTGCTGCTGGCAATTGGCGAGCCGGAGCTGATAGACACCTCGAACAATTCGCGCCTGTCGCGAATATTCTCCAACAAGGTGATCCGCCGTTATCCGGCCTTTGAAGACTTCCACGGAATGGAAGAATGCATTGACCAGATCGTCTCCTACTTCCGCCATGCCGCCCAAGGCCTGGAAGAGAAGAAACAGATCCTCTATCTGCTCGGTCCCGTCGGCGGCGGCAAGTCGTCCCTGGCCGAAAAGCTCAAACAGCTGATCGAGAAGGTGCCCTTCTACGCCATCAAGGGCTCACCGGTCTTCGAGTCGCCCCTGGGCCTGTTCAACGCCACGGAAGATGGCGCGATCCTCGAAGAAGACTTCGGCATCCCGCGCCGCTACCTCAACACCATCATGTCGCCGTGGGCCACCAAGCGCCTGGCCGAGTTCGGCGGTGATATCAGCCAATTCCGCGTGGTGAAACTCTACCCATCGATCCTCAACCAGATCGGCGTAGCCAAGACCGAACCAGGCGACGAGAACAACCAGGACATTTCGGCCCTGGTGGGCAAGGTCGATATCCGCAAACTCGAGGAATTCCCACAGAACGACGCCGACGCCTACAGCTACTCGGGCGCACTGTGCCGGGCCAACCAGGGCCTGATGGAGTTCGTGGAAATGTTCAAGGCACCGATCAAGGTGCTGCACCCCCTGCTTACCGCGACCCAGGAAGGCAACTACAACAGCACCGAGGGCCTGGGCGCGATCCCGTTCACCGGGATCCTGCTGGCCCACTCCAACGAATCGGAATGGCACACCTTCCGCAACAACAAGAACAACGAAGCCTTCATCGACCGGATCTACATCGTCAAGGTGCCGTACTGCCTGCGGGTCAGCGATGAAATCAAGATCTACGACAAGCTGTTGTTCAACAGCTCCCTGTCCAAGGCTCATTGCGCCCCCGACACTTTGAAGATGCTCGCCCAGTTCACCGTGCTGTCGCGCCTCAAGGAGCCGGAAAACTCGAACATCTATTCGAAGATGCGCGTGTACGACGGCGAAAACCTCAAGGACACCGATCCGAAGGCCAAATCGATCCAGGAATACCGCGACACTGCCGGCGTGGACGAGGGCATGAACGGCCTGTCGACACGCTTTGCGTTCAAGATCCTGTCCAAGGTCTTCAACTTCGACCCGCACGAGATCGCCGCCAACCCTGTGCATTTGCTCTACGTGCTGGAACAGCAGATCGAGCAGGAACAATTCCAGGCGGAGACCCGCGAGCGCTACCTGCGCTTCCTCAAGGAATACCTGGCGCCGCGCTATATCGAGTTCATCGGCAAGGAAATCCAGACCGCGTACCTGGAGTCCTACAGCGAGTACGGCCAGAACATCTTCGACCGCTACGTGCTCTACGCCGACTTCTGGATCCAGGACCAGGAATACCGCGACCCGGAAACCGGCGAAATCCTCAACCGCGTAGCGCTCAACGAGGAACTGGAAAAAATCGAGAAACCCGCCGGTATCAGCAATCCGAAAGATTTCCGCAACGAAATCGTCAACTTCGTACTGCGCGCCAGGGCCAACAACAACGGCAAGAACCCTACCTGGCTCAGCTACGAGAAGCTGCGGGTGGTCATCGAGAAGAAAATGTTCTCCAACACCGAGGATCTGCTGCCGGTCATCAGCTTCAACGCCAAGGCCAGCAAGGAGGACCAGCAAAAACACAACGACTTCGTCACACGAATGGTCGAGCGCGGCTACACCGACAAACAGGTACGGCTGCTCTCCGAGTGGTACCTGCGGGTTCGCAAATCGCAGTAAGGCAGCGACAGGCGTGCGCTGCCGGGCCTCAGGCCTGGCAGCCGACCGCTTGTCTCTAAGCTTCCAGCTCGCGGCTTGAAGCTTGTAACGTGAAGCTGCCCGGAGGGCTCCCCATGAGCTATGTGATCGACCGACGCCTCAATGGCAAGAACAAAAGCACGGTAAACCGCCAGCGTTTCCTGCGGCGTTACCGTGACCACATCAAAAAGGCCGTTGAAGAGGCCGTCAGCCGCCGTTCCATTACCGATATGGAGCATGGCGAACAAATCAGCATTCCCGGACGGGACATCGACGAACCGGTGCTGCACCACGGCCGGGGCGGTAAGCAGACCGTCGTGCACCCCGGCAACAAGGAGTTCACCACCGGCGAACACATCCAGCGCCCCCAAGGCGGTGGCGGCGGCAAAGGCCCGGGCAAGGCGGGTAACTCCGGCGAAGGCATGGACGAGTTCGTGTTCCAGATCACCCAGGAAGAATTCCTCGAATTCATGTTCGAGGACCTGGAACTGCCCAATTTGGTCAAGCGCAACCTGACCGGCACCGACACGTTCAAGACCGTGCGCGCCGGGATCAGCAACGAGGGCAACCCGTCACGCATCAATATCATTCGCACCCTACGCTCGGCCCATGCCCGGCGTATCGCCCTTTCCGGCAGCAGCCGCGCCAAACTGAAGGAAGCCAAAGACGAATTGGCGCGCCTGAAGCGTGAAGAACCGGATAACTTCGGTGATATTCAGGAAATCGAGGCGGAAATCGAGAAACTCAGCGCGCGTATTCATCGCGTGCCCTTCCTCGACACCTTTGACTTGAAGTACAACCTGCTGGTCAAACAGCCCAATCCCAGCTCCAAGGCGGTGATGTTCTGCCTGATGGACGTGTCGGGCTCCATGACGCAGGCCACCAAGGACATCGCCAAGCGCTTCTTCATCCTGCTGTATCTGTTCCTCAAGCGGAACTACGACAAGATCGACGTCGTGTTCATTCGCCATCACACCAGCGCACGAGAAGTAGACGAAGAAGAGTTCTTCTATTCACGCGAAACCGGCGGCACCATCGTTTCCAGCGCCTTGAAACTGATGCAAGAGATCATGGCCGAACGCTATCCGGCCAATGAGTGGAACATCTACGCCGCCCAGGCCTCGGACGGGGACAACTGGAACGACGACTCGCCCATCTGCCGCGACATCCTGATCAACCAGATCATGCCGTTTGTGCAGTACTACACTTACGTTGAAATCACCCCCCGTGAGCACCAGGCACTGTGGTTCGAATACGAGCGCATCGGCGAAGCCTTTGCCGACACATTCGCCCAACAGCAATTGGTCTCGGCCGGCGATATCTACCCGGTCTTCCGTGAACTCTTCCAGCGCAGGTTAGTGACATGACCGCCAAAAAAGAGCAAAAACGCCAACCTATCTCCACGGGCTCCGAGTGGACCTTTGAACTGATCCAGGCCTATGACCGGGAAATCAGCCGCATTGCGGCGGGTTATGCCCTGGACACCTACCCCAACCAGATCGAAGTGATCACCGCCGAACAGATGATGGATGCCTATGCATCGGTGGGCATGCCGCTGGGCTATCACCATTGGTCCTACGGCAAACACTTCCTCAGCACCGAGAAGTCCTACACTCGGGGCCAGATGGGCCTGGCCTACGAGATCGTGATCAACTCCGACCCCTGCATCGCTTACCTGATGGAAGAAAACACCATCTGCATGCAGGCACTGGTGGTGGCGCATGCCTGCTACGGGCATAACAGCTTCTTCAAGGGCAATTACCTGTTTCGCACCTGGACCGACGCCAGTTCGATCATCGATTACCTGGTGTTCGCCAAGCAGTACATCATGCAGTGCGAGGAACGCCACGGCATCGACGCAGTGGAAGACCTGCTCGACTCCTGCCACGCGCTGATGAACTATGGCGTGGACCGTTACAAACGCCCGTACCCGATCTCCGCCGAGGAAGAACGCCTGCGCCAGAAGGAACGCGAGGAACACCTGCAGAAACAGATCAACGACCTGTGGCGCACCATCCCCAAGCGCGCTGGCAAGAACAGCGACAAGGACAATGCACGCTTCCCCGCCGAACCCCAGGAAAACATCTTGTACTTCCTGGAAAAGCACGCCCCCTTGCTTGAACCTTGGCAACGGGAAATCGTGCGCATCGTGCGCAAGATCGCCCAGTATTTCTATCCACAGCGCCAGACCCAGGTCATGAACGAAGGCTGGGCAACGTTCTGGCACTACACGCTGATGAATGACCTATACGACGAAGGCCTGGTCACCGACGGCTTCATGATGGAGTTCCTGACCTCTCACACCAGCGTAGTCTTCCAGCCCGGCTTCGACAGCCCTTACTACAACGGCATCAACCCCTATGCACTGGGCTTTGCCATGTACCGTGACATTCGGCGCATGTGCGAACACCCTACCGAGGAAGACCGCCGCTGGTTCCCGGAAATCGCTGGCAGCGATTGGTTGTCCACCATCAAGTTCGCCATGAGCAGCTTCAAGGATGAGAGTTTTATCCTGCAGTACCTGTCGCCTCAGGTGATCCGCGATCTCAAGCTGTTCAGCATTCTCGACGATGATCTCAAGGATGATCTGGTAGTGCCGGCGATCCACGACGAACCTGGCTACCGCATCATCCGCGAAACCCTGGCGGCGCAGTACAACCTGGGTAATCGCGAACCCAACGTGCAGATCTACAGCATCGATGTGCGTGGCGACCGCTCGCTGACCTTGCGTCACCAGCAGCACGACCGCAAACCCCTGGGTGAGTCCACCGAGGAGGTGCTCAAGCACTTGCACCGGCTATGGGGCTTCGATATCCATCTGGAAACCCTGCAAGGCGATCAGGTGATGAAGACCCATCATGTGCCACCGCGCACCGATCACAACGACAACGACTACGGTCGCCTGGACCTGGCCGTCGTACATCTCTGAAACAGCAAAGCCTCCATTGGCCAGGCACAGGCGGTATCCTGTGGCGCTAATGGAGGCTTTTTCATGAAAATCTACAAAGTCGGCGGTGCCGTGCGTGACCGCCTGCTGGGCATCAAGGTCACCGACATCGACCGCGTCGTCGTGGGCGCAACCACCGAGGAGATGCTGGCCAGGGGCTTCAAGCCTGTGGGCTCAGACTTCCCGGTATTCCTGGACCCGAAAAACGGCGACGAATACGCCTTGGCCCGTACCGAACGCAAGAGCGGCCGCGGCTACGGCGGCTTTGTGTTTCATGCCAGCCCCGAAGTTACCCTGGAAGAGGACCTGATCCGTCGCGACTTGACCATCAATGCGATGGCGGAAGACGACGACGGCAACCTGACCGATCCCTACCATGGCCAGCGTGATCTGGAAGCACGCATTCTGCGCCACGTTTCCCCGGCGTTCGCCGAAGATCCATTACGTGTACTGCGAGTCGCGCGCTTTGCTGCGCGCTATGCGCACTTGGGTTTTACCGTCGCGCCGGAAACGCTGGAACTCATGCGTCAACTCAGCGAATCCGGCGAACTGGAAGCCCTGACGCCTGAGCGCAGCTGGAAAGAAATATCCCGGGCACTGATGGAGAACCAGCCTCAGGTGTTCATCCAGGTACTGCGCGACTGTAATGCGCTGAAAACCTTGATGCCCGAGGTCGATGCACTCTTTGGTGTACCGCAACCCGCAGTTCATCACCCGGAAATCGATACCGGCCTGCACACCTTGAGCGTATTGGAACAGGCTGCACTCCACCAGCAGCCGCTGACTGTACGCTGGGCCTGCCTGCTTCACGACCTGGGCAAAGGCACGACACCTGTGGATAAGTTGCCGCAGCACATTGCCCATGAACACCGAGGTTTGGAGCTGATCAAGGCTGTCAATGAACGCTTCAAAGTACCGAAGGATTGCCAGGAATTGGCGTTGCTGGTGGGCCAATACCACACTCACGGCCATCGGGCACTTGAGCTAAGAGCCTCGACGTTGCTGGAATTGCTGCAGAGCTTTGACGTGTATCGTCGGCCACAGCGCTTTGAAGAGTTTGTGGTCGCCTGCGAGATGGACGCCCGAGGCCGCAAGGGGCTGGAGCAAAGAAGTTATCCACAAGCGGATTATTTGCGTGGGGCCGCGAAGGCCGCTCGCGAAGTGGCGGTTGCCCCCTTACTGGAGAAGGGTTTCAAAGGCCCTGAGCTGGGCGAGGCCCTCAAGCGCGAACGGCTCAAGGCCCTAAAAATCTACAAAGAACACCACGCACTGTAGGCGCTCGGCTTGTCGGCGATAGCGACCTCAAGAACGCCATCGCCGGCAAGCCGGACGCCTACAGGAGAATGTTTGGCGTGAGTGGCTGGCCCTGCCATTCAAACGCGACAGGCGCCAGCACCTGGTCAATCTGCGCGTCGCGCCACAGCTCAGCCAGGCTCTTGCCCACTTCAGGGTGTACGCGCGCGGGCGCCATCAGCGACAGCGGCCACAGCACAAACGCGTTCTTCAGGATCTCTGCACGCGGCAGCACCAAACCATCGAAATTGCCCACTAGATCGCCATACAACAGCACGTCTATATCCAGCGGCAGCCCCTTGCGATCCGGCGCGTAGCGGCCATTGTCGGCCTCGATGAACTTCAAACGGCGATCCAGCTCCATCAACGGCAGATCGGTGTAGGCCGACACCACCAGGTTGAAGAACGGCCCGCTCTTGATACCCACTGGCTGGCTCTCGAACACCGGCGAACAACGCAGATCCGTCAGGAAACTCGCCAACGCGTCCAGACCAGCGCACAGATGCCGCTCACGCTCGATGTTGCTGCCTAGGCCTAGGTAAACCTGAGTTAGCGACATCCGCGCTCGATCTCCACGCCCACGCCCTTGGCAGCCGGCACGGCGCCTGGCTTGGTCAGTTTGAGGTGCAACCAGGGAATCTGGAATTCACTCATCAACACGTCGGCCAGGCGCTCGGCAAAGGTTTCCACCAGTTGGAACTGGGACTGTTCGGCAAACGCCTGGATACGGGCGGACACACTGGCGTAATCCAGCGCCAAGGTCAGGTCGTCACCAGCGGCGGCCGGGCGATTATCCCAGGCGAAGCTCAGGTCCAGGCGCAGGCATTGGCGGATTCCGCGCTCCCAGTCGTAGGCCCCGATGACGGTGTCGACTTCCAGGCCTTCGATAAACACTCTGTCCAAGCACTCTTCTCCGCAGCACGACAAGGGCGCGATGCCCCGTTAGAATCAGGGCGTCCTCGCCCGGAATAGTTAGCATGTTTTGGTCACTGGCGGTTTTCGCCTACCTGCTCGGCTCGCTGTCCTTTGCCATCTTGCTCAGCCGCCTGACGGGAAATCCCGACCCGCGAATGAGTGGCTCAGGCAATGCCGGCGCCACCAATATGTTGCGCCTGGCCGGCAAGAAGCTCGCCGTACTGACGCTTTTGGGTGACGTCTGCAAGGGCCTGTTGCCCGTGCTGATCGCCAGCCTCGCCGGCCTTACCCTGCAACAGCAGGCCTGGATCGGCGTATGCGCGGTCCTGGGCCATCTGTTTCCACTGTACTTCCGCTTTCGCGGTGGCAAAGGCGTCGCCACGGCTGCCGGCATGTTGCTGGGGATTTACCCACCGGCAGCGTTGCTGGCCGTTCTCGCCTGGCTGCTGACGTTCTACCTGACCCGCACCAGCTCACTCGCCGCGCTGATCGCCACTCCGCTCACCCTGCCGCTACTGGCCTGGCAGGAACCGGCGGCATTGCTGCCGATGAGCGTACTGACACTGTTGATCGTCTGGCGCCACCGGGGCAATTTACGCGACCTGTTTGCCGGGCGCGAACGGCATTTTTAAATACGTTCGCTGACCCCGGCCCACGTTACGGCGTTACAGCGGCGACAATTGCTCCATCGGCCAGCGCGCCTGCACGCTGATCGCCAGGCTCTCATGCTGCCCGGCCTGCAGGCGCTGGCAACCGGCATAGGCGATCATCGCGCCATTGTCGGTGCAGAACTCGGGCCGCGCGTAAAACACATCGCCTTTCATGTCGCCGAGCATTTTTTCCAGTGAACTGCGCAAGGCCTTGTTGGCGCTGACGCCGCCTGCGATCACCAGGCGCTTCATACCCGCCTGTTTCAGGGCGCGCTTGCACTTGATGGTCAAAGTCTCCACCACGGCCTGCTGGAACGCCAGTGCGATGTCGCAACGGGCTTGCTCACTGTCGTCCCCGGCGCTGACGCTCTGCTGCCAGGTGTTCAGCGCGGAGGTTTTCAAGCCGCTGAAGCTGAACATCAAGCCGGGGCGATCACACATCGGGCGCGGGAAGGTGTAGCGACCGGCAACACCCCTTTCGGCGAGACGGGCGATTTCCGGTCCGCCTGGATAATTGAGGCCCATCATCTTCGCGGTCTTGTCGAAAGCTTCCCCGGCGGCGTCATCCAGGGACTCACCCAAAAGGGTGTATTGACCGATACCATCCACCTGAACCAACTGCGTATGGCCGCCCGAAACCAACAAAGCGACGAACGGGAACTGTGGCGGTGTTTTTTCCAGCATCGGCGCCAGTAAATGGCCTTCCATATGATGCACACCGAGGGCCGGAATACCCCAGGCAAAGGCCAGCGCCTGGGCGCAAGAGGCCCCCACCAGCAGGGCTCCAACCAATCCAGGCCCGGCGGTATAGGCAATGGCGTCGATTTCGGTCGGCACGCAGCCGGCCTCATCCAGCACCTGGCGAATCAGGGGCAGCATACGCTTGACGTGATCACGGCTGGCCAGCTCCGGCACCACGCCGCCATAGGCACGGTGCAGGTCGATCTGGCTGAACAGCGCATCGGCCAAGAGCCCGCGTTCACTGTCGTAAAGTGCGACACCGGTTTCGTCGCAGGAGGTTTCAAGTCCCAGTACTAGCATGGGTTTGCGCCTTGTAGAGGCTGAATTCGAAGGCGCGCATAATAGTCGCCACTCCCCCTCCCGACTAGCGGTTTTCGATCAGAGGCTTTGCATTCCGGGCAATGAGGGGTTAACATCCGCAACCCTTAAAAACCGACGACCTCAGCCGCGAATTTTTTGCGACGAGAACGTTGATCCCGGTAATGAAAGAAGGTAGCTCTGGATGCCAGCCGTCAAAGTTAAAGAGAACGAACCCTTCGACGTAGCTCTGCGTCGTTTCAAGCGCTCCTGCGAAAAAGCCGGTGTACTGGCTGAAGTTCGTAGCCGCGAATTTTACGAGAAGCCTACTTCTGAGCGTAAGCGTAAAGCAGCAGCCGCTGTTAAGCGTCACGCCAAGAAAGTTCAGCGCGAACAGCGCCGCGCCGTTCGTCTGTACTAATACACAGACGTCTGTAGCAAGCTTCTGCCAAGCCCGGCCCTCAGCCGGGCTATTGGCATTTGCGGATATCGCTTGATGCTTCACTGTTGACGCCGCACACGCGACCGAGACAACTGCTTCACACGTCAGGACTGGCTTTTTGCCAGCGGTGCACGTCTCTTCTGACGAGCCTAACAAGGCTACTGACGAGCACACTCATTTTGTAAACAGGCGACCCACTGTATCGACTGTGCCTATCGAAGCGTATCCGAGGCCCGCCATTGGCCAAGACCGGACGCTGGGGCAACATTTCCACACCGATAACTGATCAGAAATTAACGTCAGTGAATATTCGGCAGATACACTTCCGTACACCCCATGCAGTCGCTAGATGCTCGAGCACTCGATACGTGCGCTTGAACACTTCACGGGCCCTCATTTACACGCAGTGATGACGAGAACGCCATGGCCGGGCTGATTCCCCAGAGCTTTATTGACGACCTTCTGAACCGCACCGACATCGTCGATGTTGTCAGCTCGCGCGTGCAAATGAAGAAGGCTGGCAAGAACTACACCGCCTGCTGCCCGTTCCACAAGGAAAAAACCCCGTCGTTCAGCGTGAGCCCCGACAAGCAGTTCTACTACTGTTTCGGTTGCGGCGCGGGCGGCAATGCCCTCGGCTTCATCATGGACCACGACAACCTGGACTTCCCCCAGGCCGTCGAGGAACTGGCAAAAGCCGCCGGCATGGAAATCCCTCGCGAAGAAAGTGGGCGCCCGCACAAACCGCGGCAACCCACGGATTCGCCGCTGTACCCGTTGCTGACTGCCGCTGCCGACTTCTACCGTCAGGCGCTTAAAAGCCATCCGCAACGTAAGGCAGCCGTCGACTATCTCAAGGGTCGCGGCCTCACGGGTGAGATCGCCCGCGACTTCGGGCTGGGGTTCGCCCCGCCCGGCTGGGACAACCTGTACAAGCACCTGAGCAGCGACACTCTCCAGCAAAAAGCCATGATCGACGCAGGCCTGCTGGTGGAAAACGCCGAGACCGGCAAGCGCTACGACCGATTCCGCGACCGCGTGATGTTCCCGATCCGCGACAGCCGGGGCCGCATCATCGCCTTTGGTGGCCGCGTGCTGGGGGACGACAAGCCCAAGTACCTGAACTCGCCGGAAACCTCCGTGTTCCACAAAGGCCAGGAACTCTACGGCTTGTTCGAAGCGCGCAAGAACAACCGCAACCTCGATGAGATCATCGTGGTTGAAGGCTATATGGACGTGATCGCGCTCGCCCAACAGGGCCTGCGCAACGCCGTCGCCACCCTCGGCACCGCTACCAGCGAAGAGCACATGAAACGCCTGTTTCGCGTGGTGCCCAGTGTGCTGTTCTGTTTTGACGGCGACCAGGCGGGCCGAAACGCTGCCTGGCGTGCGCTGGAGGCCACGCTGTCGAGCCTGCAGGACGGCCGTCGCGCGCGCTTTTTGTTCCTGCCCGAAGGCGAAGACCCGGACACCCTGGTGCGCTCCGAAGGCACCGACGCGTTTCGCGCGCGCATCAATCAACACGCACAGCCGCTGGCAGACTATTTCTTCCAGCAACTGACCGAAGAAGCCGACCCGCGCTCCCTCGAGGGCAAGGCCCACATGGCCACCCTCGCCGCCCCGCTGATCGACAAAGTACCCGGCGCCAACCTGAAATCGTTGATGCGCATGCGCTTGCTGGAAATCACTGGGCTTAGCGGCGAAGCCGTCAGCCAGCTGGTGCACAACGCACCCCATGATGCAGCGCCACCGGCCTACGACCCAGGCATGGATTACGACGCCATGCCGGACTATTCCGACTTCCATCAACCGCAGGAAGCCTACGCGCCCCAGCAGGAATGGACGCCGAAGAAACCCGGCGCCGGCGGCAAGAAATGGGACAAGAAACCCTGGAGCAAAAACGGCAAGCGCGGTGACGGCGATGAGGCCTATGCCCCACGCACCCCGGTTGCTGTGGAAGCGCCGACATTGATTGCGCTGCGCACGCTCATCCACCACCCGCAACTGGCGGAAAAGGTCGAGAGCGCCGATCACTTTGCCAACGAGAGCAATACCTACGCCCAGGTGCTGATCGCCTTGATCGAGGCGGTACAGAAAAATCCTAAGCTAAACTCAATTCAGTTGATGGCGCGTTGGCATGGCACCGAACAAGGCCGGTTATTGAAAGCCCTCGCAGAAAAGGAGTGGCTAATTGACGGCGATAACCTTGAACAACAGTTTTTAGACACCATTACTAGGTTATCCGCGGGTCAGCACACGCAGACCCTCGATGAACTCATCAAGAGAGCAAGGCAGCCGGGATTATCGGCTGAAGAGCAAATTCAGATAGCAAAACAGATGCGCGACCTCTTAAAACAGAATGTTTCCGCATCAAACCCGACCTCAGCTGGCGTGTGAGGTCATAGCTCGGGTATAATCCTCGGCTTGTTTTTTGCCCGCCAAGACCTTCAGTGGATAGGGTGTTATGTCCGGAAAAGCGCAACAGCAGTCTCGTATCAAAGAGTTGATCGTTCTCGGTCGTGAGCAGGGTTACCTGACTTACGCGGAGGTCAACGACCATCTGCCTGAGGATATTTCAGATCCAGAGCAGGTGGAAGACATCATCCGCATGATTAACGACATGGGGATCAACGTATTCGAAGCTGCGCCAGATAAGGATTCCCTTATGCTGGCGGACGCCGATACCGACGAGGCTGCCGCTGAAGAAGCGGCTGCCGCGCTGGCTGCTGTGGAGACCGATATCGGTCGTACCACCGACCCTGTGCGCATGTATATGCGTGAAATGGGTACCGTCGAGCTGCTGACACGCGAAGGCGAAATCGAAATCGCCAAGCGTATCGAAGAGGGCATCCGTGAAGTGATGGGCGCAATTGCGCACTTCCCTGGCACGGTTGACCATATTCTCTCCGAGTACACCCGCGTTACCACCGAAGGTGGCCGTCTGTCCGACGTCCTGAGTGGTTACATCGACCCGGACGACGGCATCGCGCCGCCTGCCGCCGAAGTGCCGCCGCCTGTCGATGCCAAGGCTGCAAAAGCCGACGACGACTCCGAAGACGACGACGCTGAAGCCAGCGGCGACGATGAAGACGAAGTTGAAAGCGGTCCAGACCCGATCATCGCTGCCCAGCGTTTCGGTGCGGTTTCCGACCAAATGGAAATCACCCGCAAGGCGCTGAAAAAGCACGGTCGTGGCAACAAGCAGGCGATTGCCGAGCTGTTGGCCCTGGCTGAGCTGTTCATGCCGATCAAGCTGGTGCCGAAGCAATTCGAAGGCCTGGTTGAGCGTGTTCGCAGCGCCCTTGAGCGTCTGCGTGCACAAGAGCGTGCGATCATGCAGCTCTGTGTCCGTGATGCGCGCATGCCGCGTGCCGACTTCCTGCGCCAGTTCCCGGGCAACGAAGTAGACGAAAGCTGGACCGACGCACTGGCCAAGGGCAAGGCGAAATACGCCGAAGCCATTGGTCGCCTGCAGCCGGACATCATTCGCTGCCAGCAGAAGCTGACCGCGCTTGAGACCGAAACCGGTCTGACGATTGCCGAGATCAAGGACATCAACCGTCGTATGTCGATCGGTGAGGCCAAGGCCCGCCGCGCGAAGAAAGAGATGGTCGAAGCCAACTTGCGTCTGGTGATCTCCATCGCCAAGAAGTACACCAACCGTGGCCTGCAATTCCTCGACCTGATCCAGGAAGGCAACATCGGCTTGATGAAAGCGGTGGACAAGTTCGAATACCGTCGCGGCTACAAGTTCTCGACTTATGCCACCTGGTGGATCCGTCAGGCGATCACTCGCTCGATCGCCGACCAGGCCCGCACCATCCGTATTCCGGTGCACATGATCGAGACGATCAACAAGCTCAACCGCATTTCCCGGCAGATGTTGCAGGAAATGGGTCGCGAACCGACCCCGGAAGAGCTGGGCGAACGCATGGAAATGCCTGAGGATAAAATCCGCAAGGTATTGAAGATCGCTAAAGAGCCGATCTCCATGGAAACCCCGATTGGTGATGACGAAGACTCCCATCTGGGTGACTTCATCGAAGACTCGACCATGCAGTCGCCAATCGATGTCGCCACCGTTGAGAGCCTTAAAGAAGCGACTCGTGACGTACTCTCCGGCCTCACTGCCCGTGAAGCCAAGGTACTGCGCATGCGTTTCGGCATCGACATGAATACCGACCACACCCTTGAGGAAGTCGGTAAGCAGTTTGACGTGACCCGTGAGCGGATCCGTCAGATCGAAGCCAAGGCGCTGCGCAAGTTGCGCCACCCGACGCGAAGCGAGCATCTGCGCTCCTTCCTCGACGAGTGATACCAGAACCCCCGGCCCAGGCCGGGGGTTTTGCTTTCTACAGATAAAATCCCAAGCAACACCCCACCCCCGCAATGCCCGTCTACACTCGAAACATTCCCCGTGCCATAACGAGACCGTTATGCCCAGACTGCCGGCCGTGTTACTGCTGTCGCTGCTGACCTGGACCGCAACGGCTGGCGCGTTGACTCTTAGCGATGATGAGCGTGGCTGGCTGGCGGACCATCAGGAGTTGCGCCTGGGGGTGGACGCCTCTTGGCCACCCTTTGAATACCGTGACGAAGAGGGTCGCTACCAAGGCTTGGCGGCCGATTACGTGCGCCTGATCCAGGATCGCCTGGGTGTGCGGGTCAAGTTGATCGAGCCAGTTAACTGGAGCGCCGTGCTGGAGCAAGCCCGCAACAACCAGCTCGACCTGTTGCCCGGCATCATGTCTACGCCCGAACGCCAGGGCTACATGGCGTTCACTCGCCCGTACCTGGACTTTCCCATCGTCATCCTGGCCCATGAAGGCGGCGCCAAACCGCGCACCCTGAAGGACCTCTACGGCTTGAAGATTGCCGTGGTGGAAAACTACGCCCCCCATGAACTGCTGCGCACCCATCATCCCGATCTCAACCTGGTGGCCATGCCCAACGTCAGCTCGACGCTGCAGGCCCTGGCCACCGATGAAGTGGATGCGGTGGTCGGCGACCTCGCCTCAAGTGTGTGGAGTCTGCGCCAACTCAAGCTCGACGGCTTGTACGTCAGCGGCGAAACGCCCTACCGCTACCAATTGGCGATGGGAGTACCGCGCGACAACAAGATGCTCGTGGGCATCCTCGACAAGGTGCTGGCCGACCTCAGCCCGGAGGAAACCGACGCGATCCAGCAACATTGGGTCGGCAGCTTTACCGACCATCGCACGTTCTGGGCGGACCTGCTGATATACGGCCTGCCCGCCGTGCTGCTGTTGAGCACCGTATTGGCCGTAGTGATTCGGATCAATCGCCGGCTCAGCTCGGAAATTTCCCGCCGCGTCGCCCTAGAACAGGAGTTGCGCAGCAGCGAATACCACTATCGCGGATTGGTGGAGAGCCTGTCCGCTATCGCCTGGGAAGCCAGTGTCACCGACTTCACCTACAGCTACGTGTCGCCGCATGCCGAGGAGTTACTCGGCTATCCCCGTGCGCATTGGCTGATTCCGGGCTTCTGGCGCAACATCATTCACCCAGCCGACCTGACGCGCACCGAAGCCTATTGCTACCGCGAGACCCGCGCCAACCGCGACCACAGCATCGATTACCGCGTAATCACCGCCGACGGCCGCTGCCTGTGGGTGCGCGACATCGTCAGCCTGATCGAACACGGCCATGAGCCGGTACTGCGCGGCTTGATGATCGATATCAGCGAAGCCAAGCGCACCGAGGAAGCCTTGCAGCTGTCCGAGCAGAAATTCGCCTCGGTATTCCAGCAATGCCCGGACATGTTAGTGATTGCACGCCTGTCCGATGGCTGCCTGCTGGAGGTCAACAAGGCATTCGAGGACCAGATAGGTCTCAAGGCCGAACAAGTGGTGGGCAAAACCGCTACCGAATTGAATATCTGGGGTATCCAGGGCGTGGGGCCGGACCTGCTGCAACGGGTGCAGACCACCAGCATCCGCAACCTGGAAATGCCCTTTCTGCGCAGCAATGGCCAAGCCTTCACCGGGTTGATTTCCGCCGAGCCGTTTCAACTCGATACCGTTGAAGCCATTGTGGTGGTGGTTCGCGACATCACTCAGCTCAAGGAAACCCAGCAACAGCTGCAGACCTCCGAAGAGAAATTCGCCAAGGCCTTCCACGCCTCCCCCGACGGCTTGCTGCTGAGCCGACAGCGCGATGGCCTGTTGATTGAAGTGAACGATGGCTTCAGTCGGATTACCGGCATCAATAGCGCGGCCTCCCTCGACCAATCGACGCTGGACCTGGGCATCTGGGTCGATCTCAATGAACGCAAACACATGCTCGAGCTGATGCAGCGCGATGGTTTTGTGCGCGACTTCGTCTGCCATATACGCCGCAGCGATGGCCAGATTCGCCTCTGTGAGCTGTCCAGCCGCCCACTGCCGATCGGCGACGACGATTGCATGCTGACCATCGCGCGGGACATCACCGAACGCCAACTGATGCAGGAAAAACTGCAACAAGCCGCCACCGTGTTCGAGAGCACGGCAGAAGGCGTATTGATCACCGATACCCAGCAGAACATCAGCGCCGTCAACCGTGCCTTCAGCGAGATCACCGGCTACAGCGAAACCGAAGCCCTGGGCCAGACCCCTCGCCTGCTAGCCTCCGGCCTGCATGACAGCGCCTTCTACGCCGCCATGTGGCACCAGTTGACCGCGCAGGGTCACTGGCAGGGCGAGATTTCCAACCGCCGCAAGAACGGCGAGCTGTACCCAAGCTGGTTGACGATCAGTGCCGTGCGCAACCGAGAGCACTTGGTCACCCACTTTGTCGCGGTGTTTGCCGACATCTCCAGCCTCAAGCTCGCCCAGGCGCGCCTGGACTACCAGGCACACCACGACCCCTTGACCGGCCTGCCCAACCGCACGCTGTTTGAAAGCCGGCTGCAGGCGGCTCTCAACGGGCAGCAAGAAACCGGCAAGCAAGGCGCCGTGCTGTTTCTGGACCTGGATCGCTTCAAACACATCAATGACAGCCTCGGCCACCCGATCGGTGACCTGCTGCTTAAAGACATCGCCGTACGCCTCAAGGAACAACTGCGCGACATCGACACCGTCGCTCGCTTGGGCGGCGACGAGTTCATCATCCTGCTCCCCGGCCTGCAACACGCCAGCGACGCCCAGTACCTGGCCAATAAACTGCTGGCCTGCTTCACGCCGCCGTTCCAGGCCGGTGAGCATGAGTTCTTTATCAGCGCCAGCATCGGCACCAGCCTGTACCCCCAGGACGGCACCGACGTCGCCACCCTGGTCAAGAACGCCGACGCCGCGATGTACCGCTCCAAGGCCAAAGGGCGCAACCGCGTCGAAAGCTATACCCGCGACCTCACCGCCCAAGCCAACGAACGCGTAGCACTCGAACATGAACTGCGTCGCGCCATCGAGCGCGACGAACTGAGCCTGTACTACCAGCCGAAACTGAGCCTGGAGACCCAGGCACTGATCGGTGCCGAAGCGCTGATCCGCTGGCGCCATCCCACTTTTGGCGACGTGCCGCCCGAACACTTCATTGCCCTGGCTGAAGAGAACGGCATGATCCTGCAAATCGGCGACTGGGTACTGGAACAGGCCTGCCAACAACTGCACGCCTGGCAAGGCACGTTCGACGATTTCGGCCCGCTGTCGGTGAACCTGGCTGGCGCCCAACTGCGCCACCCCGGCCTGCTCGGTCGCATCGAACAGCTACTGCGCGACTACCGACTAGACCCTGGCTGCCTGCAACTGGAGATCACCGAAAACTTCATCATGAGCCAGGCCGAAGAAGCGCTGGAAGTCCTGCACCAACTCAAGGACCTGGGCGTACAACTGGCCATCGACGATTTCGGCACCGGCTACTCCTCCCTCAGCTACCTCAAGCGCTTGCCGCTGGACTTCCTCAAGATCGACCAATCCTTCGTCCGCGGCCTGCCTGACGACCCCCACGATGCCGCCATCGTCCGCGCCATCATCGCACTGGGCCACAGCATGCAATTCACCATCATCGCCGAAGGCGTGGAGAACCCCGCACAGCAAGCCTTCCTGGCCGCCGAAGGCTGCGAACAGATGCAAGGCTACATCGTCAGCCTGCCGTTACCACCGGAGCTTTTTGCCGCGACGTTTCTTCGTATGAGCATTGAGGATTTTTCGGATGGCACAGCGGGGAAACCATCGTTATAATCCGCGACCTGTTACAGGGCCTATAGCTCAGTTGGTCAGAGCAGAGGACTCATAATCCTTTGGTCCACGGTTCAAGTCCGTGTGGGCCCACCAAACAAGAAAGCCGCGCATTGCGCGGCTTTCGTGTGTCTGGCAGTCTCACTTCGCAAACAACTGCCCAATATCCCGGAATGCCTTGAACTCCAGCGCGTTCCCACACGGATCAAACAGAAACAACGTCGCCTGCTCCCCCACCTGCCCCTTGAAGCGAATGTGCGGCTCCAGCACAAAACGGGTTTCCCTGGCCTGCAGACGTTCTGCCAAGGCCTGCCAATCTTCCCAGCCCAGCACCACGCCAAAATGCGGCACGGGCACGTTATGGCCGTCTACCGCGTTGGTGTGGGCTGACTCCTGGGAGGCGGTTTTCGGGTGTTCGTGAATGACCAACTGATGCCCGAAGAAGTTGAAATCTACCCAGTGTTCGCTGGAACGCCCCTCTTCAAGGCCAAAGACTTCACCGTAGAAATGCCGCGCAGCGGCGAGGTCGTATACCGGAATTGCCAGGTGAAAAGGTGCGAGTGTCATCAGGTCAAACCTCTTTGGGCATTAAGTCCCCCCGAGTTTAGCCTTGCTCCTGGCGATGAAAAGACGATAGTTTTTGCGCCGAGCTCAAATTATTTCGATCAATCGAGACGCCCATGCTGCGCGAATTGAAAACCTTTATTGCGGTAACCCGTCACGGCACGTTTGCGTCGGCGGGCATGCATATCGGGCTGACGCAGTCGGCGGTCAGTGCGCAGATTCGTCAATTGGAGCAGGCGCTTGGCGTGCAGTTGTTCGACCGTACCGGGCGCCAGGCCACGTTGAATGCAGCCGGTTTGCGCGCCTTGCCGTTGGCGAGGGAGATCCTGGAAACCTTCAATCGCATGGCCGTGCCCGTGGATGCCAACGAGTACCGGGGCGAACTGAAAGTGGGCGCCATCACCACCGCGCAGACCGGCCTGCTGCCCCAGGCGCTGGTGCGTTTGCGTCAGGCGGCGCCGACGGTGGAGTGCAAGTTGATACCGGGCGTTTCCCTGGAGCTATTGAGCCGGGTGGACGCTGGCGAATTGGACTCGGCCATCATCATTCGACCGCCCTTTGATTTGCCCAAGGAGTTGCACGTACAGGTACTGCGCAAGGAGCCATTTGCGCTGGTCGTGCCTCATGCACTGACCGGCGATGACCCTTTGCACCTGCTCGCGACACAGCCCCATGTGCGTTACGACCGTGCGTCGTTTGGCGGTCGGTTGGTCAGCCGTTTCCTGCGTGAACAGAAGCTGGATGTACAGATGGCGCTGGAGCTGGATGAGCTGGAAGCCATCGTCAAGATGGTCGAGTGCGGCCTGGGCGTGTCGCTGATTCCTCAGGCTGGGTTGTGGTTGGAGCGCTCGCCCAACGTGCGAATCATCCCCTTGGGCAGCCTGACTTTTCACCGCGAAATCATCCTGCTCAGTCGCTACAGCCAACACCACCTCCCCGTACCGCAACTGTTTACCCGCTGCCTGCTCGCCGATGCCAGCCTGTAAGATGCACGCACACTGCCCCCCTTATCGGAGCCCTCGCCTTGCCCGCCCTAGACGAAATTGATCGCCAACTGATCGCCGCCCTGCAGATCAACGCCCGCGAAAGCGTGGCCATGCTCGCACGGCAGTTGGGCATCGCGCGCACCACGGTGACGTCACGCCTGGCACGCCTGGAGAAAACCCAGGTGATCACCGGTTATGGCGTGCGCCTTGGGCAACGCGTGGTCGATGGTGGTCTGCAGGCTTACGTCGGGATCACCGTGCAAGCGCGCTCGGGCAAGGAAGTGTTGCGAAGGTTGAGTGCGATGGCACAGGTGCAGCAGTTGTGCGCGGTGAGTGGCGAGTTCGATTACGTCGCTTGGCTGCGCACGGATTCGCCCGAACAGTTGGACCAGTTGCTGGACCAAATCGGCAGCGTGGACGGGGTGGAGAAAACCACTACATCGATCATCCTGAGTAACAAATTGGATCGCGGCCAGCCAATCTGATCAACATGTTCGTCATTTCGACTAAAAACAGATCAATCCGACGACACATTGCGTCTTATTAACGAACGCTACGCTCCCTAAACTGGCTGCCATCTTTTCCTATACTCAGCGGGTCACGCCCGCCAGGTCGCCAGTAAGGGTCAGCCATGAGCATTCCGTCCAGCACCATCAGCAAGACCAATCGCCACCCCGCCGACGGCAAGAAACCCATCACCATCTTTGGCCCGGACTTTCCGTTTGCCTTTGATGACTGGATCGAACACCCGGCCGGCCTGGGCAGCATCCCCGCCGCCAACCACGGCGCCGAAGTGGCGATCGTCGGCGCCGGGATTGCGGGCCTGGTGGCCGCTTACGAACTGATGAAACTGGGCCTCAAGCCGGTGGTGTACGAAGCCTCTAAAATGGGCGGCCGCCTGCGCTCGCAAACTTTCGAAGGCGCCGAAGGCATCATCGCAGAGCTGGGTGGCATGCGCTTCCCGGTGTCATCGACCGCCTTCTACCACTATGTGGACAAGCTCGGCCTGGAAACCAAACCCTTCCCCAACCCGCTGACGCCAGCGTCCGGCAGCACGGTGATCGACCTCGAAGGCCAGACCCACTACGCCGAAAAACTCTCCGACTTGCCAGCACTGTTCCAGGAAGTGGCTGACGCCTGGGCGGATGCCCTGGAAGCCGGTTCGCAGTTCGGGGATATCCAGCAAGCCATCCGTGACCGCGACGTGCCACGCCTCAAAGCGCTGTGGAACAAGTTGGTACCGCTGTGGGACGACCGCACCTTCTACGACTTCGTCGCCACCTCCAAGGCGTTCGCCAAGCTGTCGTTTCTGCACCGCGAAGTGTTCGGCCAAGTGGGCTTCGGCACGGGTGGCTGGGACTCGGACTTCCCCAACTCGATGCTGGAAATCTTCCGCGTGGTGATGACCAACTGCGACGACCACCAACACCTGGTGGTCGGTGGCGTGGCACAAGTGCCAATGGGCATCTGGCGCCATGTCCCGGAGCGATGCGCCCACTGGCCGGCCGGCACCAGCCTGAGTTCGCTGCATCGCGGTGCGCCAAGGGCCGGGGTGAAACGCATTGCCCACGCCGCCGATGGCCGTTTCGCTGTCACCGATAACTACGGCGACACCCGCGAATACGCCGCAGTGCTGACCACCTGCCAGAGTTGGCTGCTGACCACCCAGATCGAATGCGACGAGACCCTGTTCTCGCAAAAAATGTGGATGGCCCTGGACCGCACGCGTTACATGCAGTCATCTAAAACCTTCGTGATGGTCGACCGCCCGTTCTGGAAAGACAAAGACCCGGAAACCGGGCGCGACTTGATGAGCATGACCCTCACCGATCGCCTGACCCGTGGCACCTACCTGTTCGATAACGGTGACGACAAGCCAGGGGTGATCTGCCTGTCTTACTCGTGGATGAGCGACGCCCTGAAAATGCTGCCGCAGCCCATCGACAAGCGCGTGAAACTGGCCCTCGACGCACTGAAAAAGATCTACCCGAAAGTCGATATCAAGGCGCGCATCATCGGTGACCCGATCACCGTGTCCTGGGAAGCGGACCCGCATTTCCTCGGCGCCTTCAAGGGCGCGCTGCCGGGCCACTATCGCTACAACCAGCGCATGTATGCGCACTTCATGCAAAAGGACATGCCCGCCGAGCAACGCGGAATCTTTATCGCCGGTGATGATGTGTCCTGGACTCCTGCGTGGGTGGAGGGCGCGGTGCAAACCTCGCTGAACGCAGTATGGGGCATCATGACTCACTTCGGCGGCAGCACTCACCCGGAGAACCCGGGGCCGGGGGATGTATTCGATGAAATCGGGCCGATCGCCCTGGCGGATTAAGGAGTTGAACATGCGTGTCGCCCTGTACCAATGCCCACCGCTGCCTTTAGATGTGGCCGGCAACCTCAAGCGCCTGCATCAACTGGCGCATGAGGCGTCCGGCGCCGATGTGCTGGTGCTGCCGGAGATGTTCCTGAGCGGCTACAACATCGGCGCCGAAGCCGTTGGCGCCTTGGCCGAGGCACAGGACGGGCCGTCGGCGCAGGCAATTGGCGAACTGGCCAAAAGCGCCGGGCTGGCAATTCTGTACGGCTACCCGGAACGGGCCGAAGATGGCCAGATCTACAACGCCGTGCAGTTGATCGACGCCCACGGCCAGCGCGTGTGCAACTACCGCAAGACGCACCTGTTTGGTGATCTGGACCATTCGATGTTCAGCGCCGGCGACGATGATTTCCCGCTGGTGGAGCTCAACGGCTGGAAGCTGGGTTTCCTGATCTGCTACGACCTGGAGTTCCCGGAAAACACCCGGCGCCTGGCCCTCGCAGGTGCCGAATTGATCCTGGTGCCCACGGCCAATATGGTGCCGTTCGACTTTGTCGCCGATGTGACCGTGCGGGCGCGGGCCTTTGAAAACCAATGTTATGTGGCCTACGCCAATTACTGCGGGCACGAAGGCGATATCCAGTACTGCGGGCAAAGCAGCATCGCCGCGCCGAATGGCCAGCGCATTGCCCAGGCAGGCCTGGATGAAGCGCTGATCGTCGGAGAGCTTGATCGCCAGTCGATCCTCGACGCCCGCGCTGCCAATCACTACCTGCAAGACCGTCGCCCTGAGTTATACGGCGCGCTGCACAAGCCCTGATCCAGCCGGTTTGTTAGCATAGGCACATTCTACGTTTCGGAAGTGCCCATGCCTGCGCCGGCCCACCCTCATCCTCTTCACCTGACCCTGGCCAACGGCTTGCGGGTTTCCTTGCAGCACGCGCCGCGTTTGAAGCGGTGCGCAGCCGTGCTAAGGGTGGCAGCTGGCAGCCATGACGTGCCGCCGGAGTGGCCGGGGCTGGCGCATTTCCTCGAGCATCTGTTGTTCCTCGGAACCGAACGTTTTCCCACAGACGAAGGGTTGATGGCCTACGTGCAACGTCATGGGGGCCAGGTCAATGCCAGCACCCGTGAACGCACCACGGATTTCTTCTTTGAACTGCCGGTCGCAACGTTTGCCGGTGGACTGGAGCGGTTGGTGGACATGCTGAACCACCCACGCCTGACCCTGGAGGATCAACTGCGCGAGCGCGAAGTGCTGCACGCTGAGTATGTGGCTTGGGCCCAGGATGCCAAGGCACAACAGCAGGTCGCGTTGCTGGAAGGGCTGGCGGCGGACCACCCGCTGCGGGGTTTTCATGCGGGCAACCGCGACAGCCTGCCGGTGGAGCGTGAGACCTTTCAGCAGGCCTTGCGGGAATTCCACGCGCAGTTTTATCAGAGCGGGCAGATGACCTTGAGCCTCGCCGGCCCATTGCCGCTGGAGGAGCTGGAAGCCTTGGCACAGCGCTTCAGTGAACAACTGACCTCAGGGCCTCTACGCCAACAATCCGCGCCACCGGCATTGATGCAGGGGCAAGCGCAGCGCTATCAGCACATCGCCGATAATCACCTGCACCACGTCATCACCTGTAACACCCCGCGTGAAGCCCTGGAATTCCTCTGCACTTGGCTCAACGCCCCGGCACCCGGCGGGCTGCTGGCTGAACTGAACACTCGGCAACTGGGCAGTGCACTGCAGGCTTCGGTGCTGTATCACTTCGCCGGGCAGGCGGTGTTGGATATCGACTTTACACTCAATAATCCCGCTGGATCGGCGCCGCAGGTCGAGTCGATGCTGCACGACTGGTTGAGTTTTTTCGCACACAGCGACTGGGCTGCCTTGCGCGAAGAATTTGCCCTGCTGGCCGCTCGCCAACAACAGACCCTAGGCGCCTTGGCACTGGCTCGGCACGACAGCGAGGCACTGTCGGAACAGGCGGTCATCGCCCTCAAGAGTCTGCTCGACACACTGCACCTGCCGCCCTCCGGGCACACGTGGCAACTGCCGCCGAACAATCCATTCCTGCGCCCACCGGTGCAGGAAGAGCGCGCCGGCCTGATTCGCGGACAGACCAGCGCCCACCGAGGGTTGCGCACCTTCGCCCAGGATCGCTCCCGCGGGCGTCGTGAGGTATCGGCGCTGGCGTTCAGCCAGGCAGTGGCGGCCGACAGCGATGAAGGTGCGCTGTATCTGCAATGGCAGTCTGCGCCGTCCGGGCTGGAAAGCGCCGTGCAGTCGCTGCGCGAAAATGCTCGTCAAGCGGGCGTTGATGTGTCGTTCGAATGCCTGGGTAGCCACGAGCTGGTGAAGATGGTCGGGCTACAGGAACCCATTCCAGCCGTGCTGGAGGTATTGGCGCGGAGCCTGAGCGAACCGCACGCCGCCCCAGCCGTCTCGCCGCCCATGATTGCCATCCGAACCTTGCTCAAGGCGCTGCCCGCTTGCTGCACCTCGACCATGCCCGAACCGGCATCCTGGGCCACCGCGCGCTGGCAAGGCCTGGGGCTGGGCTTCTCTGCCGCGCATGAAGCCGCGATCAAAACCGCAGCGGCTCGTCTACCGGGGCAACCCGCGAGCCTCACTCCGGTCGCGCCGCCCCTCAGCGGCCAACGTATCTGGCATGAGGTGCATACCGACTCAACCGAAGCCGCCTTACTGCTGTTTTGCCCGGCACCCAGCCAGTCCCTGGCGGACGAGGCCGCATGGCGACTGCTCGGCCATCTGCTCCAGGGGCCGTTCTACCAGCGCCTGCGCGTGGAGCTGCAAATCGGCTACGCCGTATTCAGCGGCGTCCGACAGATAAACGGCCAGACCGGACTGCTATTGGGTGTGCAGTCCCCCAGCGTGTCCCTTGAAGGCATCGCTGATCACCTGCACACCTTCCTCCAGCAATTGCCGACACTGATCGATAGCCTCGATGACTTGGGCAACCAGGCCTTGGCGCAGCAGTTCTCGGCGCAAACACTGCCCAACGCCCAAGCCGCCGAACTGCTGTGGCACGCCCACCTGGCGGGCCATCCGTCGGGGTATTTGGCGCACCTGCGCACTCATATCCAAACCTGTACACGGGAAGCCTTGCAGCTCGCCGCCAAGCAATTGAACGACGCCGCGGGCGGTTGGCGTTGCGTGGCCAACGGCCCGCGCCTTTCGACCATCTGGCAAACGGCAGGCTGATCATTGCCGCCCCTGCAAAAGGCTTTTTCCACCAAGACAGCGCTAACTTGAAAAGAATTGAGTAACATTCCTACGCACACATCTGAACATCTCCGACTGGAGGTGGACTATATGTATTACTTGGTAGTAAACGTCCCATCCCTTCGTAGGAGTAAGAATATGACCTGGTCCAAACCTGCTTACACTGATCTGCGCATCGGTTTCGAAGTCACCATGTACTTCGCCAGCCGTTAATCCGCTGGGTAATACAACGCCTCGGTTCGCCCGGGGCGTTTTTGTTTTGAGCTTGATGGAGCTGCCATGTTTGTCCAGATTCTAGGTTCCGCCGCCGGCGGTGGTTTCCCGCAGTGGAACTGCAACTGCGTGAACTGCGCGGGTTTTCGTGATGGCAGCCTGCGGGCCCAGGCGCGTACGCAGTCCTCTATCGCGATCTCCGACGATGGCGTGAATTGGGTGCTGTGCAATGCCTCGCCGGATATCCGCGCGCAACTCCAGGGCTTTGCACCGATGCAACCCGGCCGCGCCCTGCGGGATACCGGCATCAGCGCGATCATCCTGATGGACAGCCAGATCGACCACACCACCGGCCTGCTGAGCCTGCGCGAAGGCTGCCCGCACCAGGTGTGGTGCACCGACATGGTCCATGAAGACCTCAGCACCGGCTTCCCGCTGTTCACCATGCTCACCCACTGGAACGGCGGCCTGGCCTGGAACCGCATCGAGCTGGACGCCAGCTTCACCATCCCGGCCTGCCCGAACCTGCGCTTCACCCCGCTGCCACTGCGCAGCGCCGCACCGCCCTACTCGCCGCACCGCTTCGATCCGCACCCCGGCGACAACATCGGCCTGATCGTCGAAGACCTGCGCACTGGCGGCAAACTGTTCTACGCCCCAGGCCTGGGCAAGGTCGACGCGCCGCTGCTGGAGATCATGGCCGGCAGCGACTGCCTGCTGGTGGACGGCACGATGTGGGATGACGATGAAATGCAGCGCCGTGGCGTCGGCACCCGCACCGGCCGCGAGATGGGCCACCTGGCGCAAAACGGCCCCGGCGGCATGCTGGAAGTGCTGGAACAGTTGCCCGAGCAGCGCAAAGTACTCATCCACATCAACAACACCAACCCGATCCTCGATGAAGACTCCCCCGAGCGAGCGGAACTGGTGCGGCGCAATGTCGAAGTGGCTTACGACGGCATGAGCATTGAATTGTAGGAGCGACCGACATGACTGACACGCCATTGACCACCGCCGAATTCGAAGCAGCCCTGCGGGCCAAGGGCGCCTTCTACCATATCCATCACCCGTACCACATGGCGATGTACGAAGGCCGCGCGACCCGCGAACAGATCCAGGGCTGGGTCGCCAACCGTTTCTATTATCAGGTGAACATCCCGCTCAAGGACGCCGCGATTCTGGCTAACTGCCCGGACCGCGAGATCCGCCGCGAGTGGATCCAGCGCTTGCTCGATCACGATGGCGCCCCCGGTGAGGACGGCGGTATCGAAGCCTGGCTGCGCCTGGGCCAAGCGGTGGGCCTCGACCCAGACCAACTGCGCTCCCAGGAACTGGTATTGCCCGGTGTGCGTTTTGCCGTGGATGCCTACGTCAACTTCGCCCGCCGCGCCAGCTGGCAGGAAGCCGCCAGCAGCTCACTTACAGAGCTATTCGCGCCGCAGATCCACCAGTCGCGCCTCGACAGTTGGCCGCAGCATTACCCGTGGATCGACCCGGCCGGCTACGAATATTTCCGTACCCGCCTCGGCCAGGCCCGCCGCGATGTGGAACACGGTCTGGCGATCACCCTGCAGCACTACACCACCCGCGAAGGCCAGGAACGCATGCTGGAAATTCTCCAGTTCAAACTCGATATCCTCTGGAGCATGCTGGATGCCATGAGCATGGCCTACGAACTCAAACGCCCGCCGTATCACAGCGTGACCGAGCAGCGGGTGTGGCATAAAGGGATCACCCTATGAGCTTTGATCGCAGCAGAATACCGACCTGGCGCCAGGGCTATCGCTACCAGTACGAGCCCGCGCAAAAGGGCCATGTGCTGCTCTACCCCGAGGGCATGATCAAGCTCAATGACAGCGCCGCGCTGATCGGTGGTTTGATCGACGGCGAGCGCGACGTGGCGGCGATCATCGCCGAGCTGGATAAACAATTCCCTGGCGTGCCGGAGCTCGGCGAAGACATCGAGCAATTCATGGAGGTCGCCCGTGCTGAGCACTGGATCACCCTTGACTGAGAAGCCAGCCATCGGCCTGCCGCTGTGGTTGCTGGCCGAGCTGACCTACCGCTGCCCGTTGCAGTGCCCGTACTGCTCCAACCCGTTGGACTTTGCCGAACAGGGCAAGGAGCTGACCACCGAGCAGTGGTTCAAGGTGTTTCGCGAAGCCCGCGAGATGGGTGCCGCGCAGTTGGGTTTTTCTGGCGGTGAACCACTGGTGCGCCAGGACCTTGCCGAGTTGATCGCCGAGGCCCGCAAACTGGGGTTCTACACCAACCTGATCACCTCCGGCATCGGCCTGACCGAGCAGAAGATCAGCGACTTCAAGAAGGCCGGGCTCGACCATATCCAGATCAGCTTCCAGGCCAGCGACGAACAGGTGAACAACCTGCTGGCCGGCTCGAAAAAAGCCTTCGCGCAAAAGCTGGAAATGGCCCGCGCGGTGAAGGCGCACGGCTACCCGATGGTGCTGAACTTCGTCACCCATCGGCACAATATCGACAAGATCGACCGCATCATCGAGCTGTGCATTGCGCTTGAGGCGGACTTTGTCGAACTCGCCACCTGCCAGTTCTACGGCTGGGCGCAGCTTAATCGTGTGGGCTTGTTGCCAACCCAGGAACAACTGGTGCGCGCCGAACGCATCACCAACGAATACCGCGCCAAGCTCGAAGCTGAAGGCCACCCGTGCAAGCTGATCTTCGTTACACCGGATTACTACGAAGAGCGCCCGAAAGCCTGCATGAACGGCTGGGGCAGTATCTTTCTGACAGTAACACCAGACGGCACCGCCCTGCCCTGTCACGGCGCCCGTCAGATGCCGGTGCAATTTCCCAACGTGCGCGAGCACAGCATGCAGCACATCTGGTACGACTCGTTTGGCTTCAACCGCTTTCGTGGCTACGACTGGATGCCCGAGCCGTGCCGTTCGTGCGATGAAAAAGAGAAGGACTTCGGCGGCTGCCGTTGCCAGGCCTTCATGCTCACGGGGGATGCGAGCAATGCCGACCCGGTGTGCAGCAAGTCCGAGCAGCACGGCATCATCCTGCAAGCGCGGGAAGAGGCCGAACATGCCACCCAGACCATCGAGCAACTGGCCTTTCGCAATGAGCGCAACTCACGGCTCATCGCAAAAGGCTGAACGCCTCAGCGCTTGGCGATGATGTACACGGCGTGGATGATGCCTGGGAAGTAACCGCACAGGGTCAGCAGAATATTCAGCCAGAACGCACCGCCGAAACCCACTTGCAGGAACACACCCAGTGGCGGCAGCAGAATGGCGATGATGATACGAATGATGTCCATGGGTAAGCTCCAAAAAATCGGCTCGTGTGAGCCGTGTAGCTAATCGACCTTGGGCGTTCGTGAGGGTTCAGTGGGATCTGGCGTTGGGCCATCCATCGTTGTTGCGCAGACAAAAAAACGCCCCCAGCCAAAAGAATCAGGCCGGAGGCGCCGCGTAGTCCGCGAGACGGTTCAGGAATAGGGCGTTAAACGGCGATGCCCTTGCGGCACTGCAGCTGTGCAGTGCGTACGCGGGAGAAGGCGCGGGCCAGGCGCAGGAGCATTTCGTCGATGTTGCTTTTGCTCACGGTCAGGGCCGGGGTGAAGCGCAGGCAGTCAGGTTGCGGGGCATTGATGATCAGGCCTTCGTGCAGGGCAGCTTTTACGACGGCTTGCGCCGAATCATCCGACAGCGTCAGGCCCCACATCAGGCCGTGACCGCGCAATTGACCGTGGTCGTAGCGGTAGGCCAAGCGGGCCAGGCCTTCGCCAAGGTAAAGGCCGGACTCACGCACTTGCTCCAGGAAGCCGTGCTCCAGCACGGTATCGAGCACGGCAACCCCGGCTGACGCCATCAGCGCATTGCCATGATGGGTGCCATCCAGTTCGCCCACTTCGAAACAGCAGGCCTTGCCGCGTGCCAGCAGCGCCGCCAGGGGCACGCCGCCGCCCAGGCCTTTGCCCAGGGTGATGATGTCAGCCCGTACGCCGTATTGCTGCTCGGCGAGCAGAGTGCCGCAGCGGCCAATGCCGGTGTGCACTTCGTCGAGGATCAGCAGGATGCCCAATTCGCGGCACAGCCGCTCGACCCCTTTGAGATAGTGCTCCGTCGCGGGGACCACGCCGGCCTCACCCTGGATCGGCTCAAGCATGATCGCAACGGTTTGCGCATCGACTGCCGCATGCAGCGCTGGCAGGTCATTGAAGGGCACATGGCTGAATCCCGGCAGGTGCGGTTCAAAACGATTGCCACGCTCACTCGCCGACGCCGACATCGCCGCAAAGCTGCGGCCGTGGCAACCACTGCTCGCGCTGATGATGCGGTAGGCGCCACCGCGATGCAGCTGCCCCCATTTGCGCGCCAGCTTGATCGCCGCTTCGCAGGCTTCCGCGCCGCTGTTGAGCAGGTACGCCTGGTCGCTGCCAGTGCGGTGGCACAGGCGATCAACGAGGTTGAGTTGGGTGCGGTTATGCAGGCCGCTACCCGGATTGATCAGCGCCTGGGTCTGATCGGCCAAGGCCTTGATCAACACCTGTGGGCTGTGGCCGAGGCTGTTGGCTGCGCCGCCCTGGTTGAAGTCCAGGTAAGCGCGGTCGTCGCTGTCCCACAGCCAGGAGCCCTGGCCGCGCACAAACACTTGAGCCGGCCGCGCCACTGTGGGCATCAGCGATTCGCTGGAAGGACTGTCGCCTGGTGTATCGAGGATCAGGTCGTCGAGGCTCGGCGCGGGACGGCGCATATTGAACAGGTTCACACCTCACCCCCGCTGGCAACCGGACCTTGGTCGGTAGACACCCTGTGCCCTGGCCGGAAATTGTTTGCCTTGCCTATGTAAACGCTATCAACATAAACGCTGTTCATTGCCCAATCCGGCCCTGTAAGCCCTGCGAATAGGCGCTAGACTAGGCGTCTCGGGGGCCAACAGCCATTTCGTTTTTCCAGCTTTTTCGATAAGTAAGTCTTATGGATTTCAAGCAACTGCGTTATTTCGTCGCGGTGTATGAGGAAGGCCACGTAGGCCGTGCCGCGGAGCGTCTGTCGATCTCCCAGCCGGCGCTGTCTCAGCAGATTCGCCAGTTGGAACAGAACCTGGACGTGAGCCTGTTCGAACGCAGCAGCAAGCGCCTGCTCCCGACACTGGCGGCGCACACGCTATACAACCATGCCCTGCCGCTGATCGATGGTCTGCAGCAGGCGGTTGAAGCGCTGCGTAACTTCAAGGGCCAGGCGATGCGCACGTTGGCCATTGGCGTACTGCAAACCGTGCACACCAGCCTGGTCCCGCAGATGCTCGAACGCGTGCGCAAGGCTCAGCCGCACTTGGTGGTGCAGATCTACGAATTGACCGGGCTTGAGATCGAACGGCGGTTGCTGAACGGTTCGCTGGATATCGGCATCAGCTATTTGCCGCCACGCCAGCCGGGGCTGCATGGCGTGTTGCTGTATGAAGATGAGCTGAAAGTGGTCATCCCCGAGGACCACCCGTTGCGCGAATTCAAGAAAGTCTCGCTGAAGCAGGCGGCCGAGTTGCCCATGTTGCTGCTCGGGGAAGAGTTCCAGGTGCGACAGATCTGGCAGGGCCAACTGTCCAACCTCGGACGGCGCCCGCAAGTGCAGGCGGAGCTCAATACCATGGTGGGGATTCTCGACAGCTTGCCGCACACAAAACTGGCGACCGTGCTGCCGGGGCGCTCCCAAGACGAGCACAACAGCCAGTTGCTGCTGTGGAAACCCTTGAGTGAACCCAGGGTGCCGCTGAAAGTGGGGTTGGTGTGCCGCGATGTGCAGCGCCAGCAGGCGACGGTGGCGCTGCTGCGCACTTTGCTGGAAGACGTGATGAATGCCCCGCAGGCGCCTGCCTGACTTTTTCGCGGGCAAAAGAAAACCCCGCCGAAGCGGGGCTTTGCAGACTGTTTCCCTGACATCCATTTCACTCCGCCTTCCTGGCAGAATCCTACGTGTCCGTGTTGTTGCTTTGCGCTTCCTGCGCGACGTCCATGTGAAGTAGATTATCCGTGGATCCAATCTGGCGATAGAGGACGAATAGCAGCACGTCATGTAAGAGAATGCTTACACGCCCTCCAATCCCTTAAAACAGGGCTTCATCCAGCAAGAACAGCGATTCGCTACCGGATTTTACCGACGCACTCAGCGAGTGAATGCGTGGCAACAAGCGCGCAAAGTAGAAGCGCGCGGTGCCCAGCTTGCTGGCGTAGAAATCTTCTTCCGATTCCTTGCCCAGCGCGGCCTTGGCCATGCGTGCCCACATGTAGGCATAGGCCATATAGCCAAAGGCGTGCAAGTACTCCACCGACGCTGCGCCGATTTCGTTCGGGTTGGTCTTGGCGCGATCCAGCACCCAGGCGGTCAACTCATCCAGGTTATCCACGGCCGCGCTCAACGGCTTGGTGAATTCACCCAGCTCGGTACCCGCCGAGGCAATGAACGCGCGGATCTCATCGGCGAACAAGGTGTAGAACGCCCCGCCGCTGCCGACAATCTTGCGGCCCATCAGGTCCAAGGCCTGGATACCGTTGGTGCCTTCGTAGATCTGGGTGATGCGCACATCCCGCACCAGTTGCTCCTGGCCCCACTCGCGAATGTAACCGTGGCCACCAAACACTTGTTGACCGAGCACGGTGGTTTCCAGGCCCAGGTCGCTCAAGAACGCCTTGGCCACCGGGGTCAATAACGCAACCAGGTTATCGGCGCGCTCACGGGCTGCGGCATCATCGCTGAACTTGGCGATGTCCAGTTGCGTCGCCACATAGGTGGAGAACGCACGGCCACCTTCGTTCGCGGCCTTCATGGTCAGCAACATGCGGCGCACGTCCGGGTGCACGATGATCGGGTCGGCCACTTTGTCTTTATGCTGTGCGCCGGTCGGTGCACGGCTTTGCACGCGGTCGCGCGCATATTCAATGGCGTTCTGGTAGGAACGCTCGCCGGACGCCAGGCCCTGAATGCCCACACCCAGACGCTCGTAGTTCATCATGGTGAACATCGCCGCCAAGCCACGGTTCGGCTCACCCACCAGGTAGCCCACGGCTTCATCGAAGTTCATCACGCAGGTCGCCGAAGCCTGGATCCCCATCTTGTGCTCAATGGAACCGCAGCTCACGGTGTTGCGTGCGCCCAGGCTACCGTCGGCATTGACCATGAATTTCGGCACCAGGAACAGCGAGATACCCTTTGGACCGGCCGGTGCGTCCGGCAGCTTGGCCAGCACCAGGTGGATGATGTTGTCGGTGAGGTCGTGTTCACCCCCGGTGATAAAGATTTTGGTACCGCTGACTTTGTAGGAACCGTCCGCCTGCGGCTCGGCCTTGGTGCGGATAATCCCCAAGTCAGTACCGGCGTGGGCTTCGGTCAGGCACATGGAGCCGGCCCATTCACCGGAATACATCTTCGGCAGATAAGCGGCTTTCAGTTCTTCGCTGGCGTGGGTGTTGATCGATACGCAGGCGCCGGAGGTCAGCATCGGGTACAAACCGAACGCCAGGCTCGACGAGTTGATCATCTCTTCAACCTGGGCCGACACCGCCTTGGGCATACCCATGCCGCCGAACATCGGGTCACCACCTACCCCAACCCAGCCGCCTTCGGCATAGGTTTTGTAGGCCTGTGGAAAACCGTCCGGGGTGAACACAGCCGTGTTGTCCCAGCGGCAACCTTGTTCATCGCCGCCGCGGCTGAGCGGGGCGATGGACTTGGCGGTGACCTTGCCGGCTTCTTCGAGGATGGCCTCTACGGTTTCGGCGTCAACGGTGTCTGCCAATGCCGGCAATTGGGCCCAAGTGGTGGCGACCTCAAAGACTTCGTTGAGGACGAAGCGCATATCACGCAGCGGCGCTTTGTAATCAGCCATGGCAAACCTCGTGAGAACATGAAAAGTGATTCGGTAGGATCGGTTTTACAGGCCCCGAGTGTACCCGAACAACTTTTCAGACACATAGGGTCTACTTGTGACTGGTAGGTATTTTTAAGTCATCACAGCGCAAATGCCTCCGCAGGCAGACTCATCAGGCATTCGCTGCCCGCTTCCACAGCCGCGCGGTGGGTGGCGGTGCGCGGCAGCAGCCGCTTGAAGTAGAAGTCGCACGTGGCCAGCTTGGCCTTGGCAAAGTCGGTGTCATCGTGGGCCAAGGCCGCAATAGCCATGCGCAACCACAGGTAGGCGAGAATGACGTAGCCGCTGTACATCAGGTAATCCACGGCCGCCGCGCCCACTTCATCAGGGTTCTTCATCGCGGCCATGCCGACTTTGGTGGTCAGTTCGCCCCACTCCCCGTTCAGTTGGTTGAGCTGCGCCACATAGCCCTTGAGCTGCGGGTGCTCGGCATTCGCCCCACAGAACTTATGCACAATCTTGGTAAAACCACGCAGCAGCTTGCCCTGGCTGCCCAGCACCTTGCGCCCCAGCAGGTCGAGGGCCTGGATGCCATTGGTGCCCTCGTAGATCGGCGCAATCCGCGCATCGCGTGCCAGTTGTTCCATGCCCCATTCACGGATGTAACCGTGGCCGCCGAAAACCTGCATGCCGTGGTTGGTCACCTCCAGCCCGGTGTCGGTCATGAAGGCTTTGCAAATAGGTGTGAGAAACGCCAACAGGTCCTCGGCGTCCTGGCGCTGGGTGGCGTCGCTGCTCAAGTGCGCCGTGTCGAGCAATTGCGCGGTGAAGTAGGTCAGCGCGCGGTTGCCTTCGTTAAAGGCCTTCATGGTCAGCAGCATGCGGCGCACATCGGGGTGCACAATGATCGGGTCGGCGGCTTTTTCCGGGGCCTTGGCGCCGGTCAGCGAGCGCATCTGCAGGCGGTCGTTGGCGTATTTGATCGCCCCCTGGAAGCTCGCCTCGCCATTGCACAGGCCCTGCATGCCAGTGCCCAGGCGGGCATGGTTCATCATGGTGAACATGCAGTTGAGGCCCTTGTTCGCCTCGCCGATCAGGAAGCCCTTGGCGCCATCAAAGTTGAGCACGCAGGTCGCCGACCCCTTGATGCCCATCTTGTGTTCGATAGAACCGCAGTGCACCGCGTTGCGCGCGCCGGTATCGGCATGGAACTTGGGCACGATAAACAGTGAGATACCTTTGGTGCCCGCCGGCGCATCCGGCAGCTTGGCCAGTACCAGGTGGATGATATTGGCGCTCATGTCGTGTTCGCCGGCGGAGATGAAGATCTTGCTGCCGGTGACCGCGTAGCTGCCGTCCGCCTGGGGCACGGCGCGGGTCTTGATCAGGCCCAGGTCGGTGCCGCAGTGGGCTTCGGTGAGGCACATGGTGCCGGTCCATTCGCCGGCGGTGAGTTTGGTGAGGAACGTGTCTTTCTGCTCGGCGGTGCCATGGGCATGGATCGCCGACATCGCCCCGTGGGTCAGCCCTGGGTACATGCCCCAAGAGGTGTTGCTGGAGCCGATCATCTCGCTGAGTACCAGGCCCAATGACTGCGGCAAGCCCTGGCCGCCGTAGGCCGGGTCTGCCGCCACGCCGTGCCAGCCGCCTTCCACGTACTGGGCGAAGGCTTCCTTGAAACCCTTGGGCGTAGTGACCACGCCATTGTCGAAATGGCAGCCTTCTTCATCGCCACTACGGTTGAGCGGTGCGAGCACGTTCTCGCAGAATTTCGCACCTTCTTCGAGGATCGCGCCGACCATGTCCGGGCTGGCATCGGTCGCGCCCAATGCGGCGTAGTGGCCGTGGAAATCAAACACGTTGTCGATCAGGAAGCGCATGTCGCGAAGGGGAGCTTTGTACTCAGGCATGGCAATGTCTCCGTCAGCAGATGGTTTCAACCTACTGCCAGCCACTGCCGCGAACAATCACTGTAGAACCGCTGAATACACCACCATCACTCAACCGGCAGCGCTCTCCATGCGCACTGCGCCGCGCCGCGTTTGCCCGGCCGCCACCACGCAGTTGCGCCCCGCGCCCTTGGCGGCGTACAGCGCCTGGTCGGCGGACTTGAGTACTTCCTCCGGCGTGCGCTGCTCGGCCTGGCGTTCGGCCACACCGATACTGATGGTCACCGACACACTGGAAGCGCCGCTGCCCGAACGACGCTGACGCCCCTGTTGATCGTCCTGGGGACGGTCCGAATTACGCAGCTTGATGTCGTAGTCGGCAATGATCTCGCGGATCTCTTCCAGGTGCGGCAAGCATTCCTCCACCGTCTTGCCGGCGAACACCACGGCGAACTCTTCACCGCCGTAGCGGTAGGCGCGCCCGCCGCCGTTGACCTTGGACAGCTTACTCGCCACCAGCCGCAGCACTTGGTCACCGACATCATGGCCATGGGTGTCGTTGAAGCGCTTGAAGTGGTCGACGTCGCTCATCGCCAGCACATAATTGCGCCCCAGGCGCTGCATGCGCTCGTTCAGCGCGCGACGCCCCGGCAGGCCGGTCAGCTCATCGCGGAAGGCCATTTGATAAGCCTCATGGGCCACGCCGGCGGCGATCATCAACATCACCTGGCTGCACATGATGTTCAGGGTGAACGGCAGGATGAAGGTCTGCGGCAACATCCAGAACAGGCCCAGCAGGCCCACCAGCTGCGCCGCATGCAGCGGGCGCGGTTGGTACCAGTATTGCGCCGCCAGGGTCAGGAAGCCGATCAGGAACATTGGGTAAGACAGTTGAATCAGGCTCATCCAACTGCCGTGCAGCGCCGGCCAGCGAATCTCCGCCAGCCAGTTCAGCACCGCCTGGGGATAACTTTGCTCCAGCGCCAAGGCCACGCTGCCGATCGCCAGCAACACCGCACCACGCGCGACGAAGTCACGGAACAGGTGGGTCTTCTCCTGCCACAGCGCGTAGATGCTGAACAGCAACGGCAGCAACAGGCAGCACAAGTGGAACACCACGGCCGCGTCTTCGCGCACACGTCCGTTGTCGCGGTAGAAGTCGGTCTGGGTATCCAGCAGGAAGTAGGCGATGTACACGGTGATCATCAAGAACAGTTCACGCTGACGGCGGTACACCGCGCAGTACGAACCGCCGAGCAACAGCACCAGGGTCGGCAACACATTGAACAGCGAGGTGAAGAAGACGTTGAGGTCCTTGACGTACGCAGCCGAGAGCCCCGCCAGCAAGAGCAGCAACGAAGGAAGAAAGTGACTGAACCGTACAGCGGACACGCGTGACAAGGGTAAAACTCCGACCCGCAAAAAAATGATGGCACTGTGCCTTTATGCGAACAGTTAAGCACACCCTGCCGCACATGTATCACATTGCCATCACTGTAACGGCAGCCGGCGACAATCCCTGAGCGCTGTACTGCGGTTTTTTATCGCCCACAAAAAAGCCGCCGCTCCCGTAAAGGAGCGGCGGCTCTGGAAGTGAACCCGGTGAGGCTTAGTAAGCCAGGCCGAAGTCTTCTTCTTTCATGTCCATCAGGTTGTTGGCGCCCGACAGCATGGTGGCCACATGAGTGCGGGTACGCGGCAGGATGCGCTGGAAGTAGAAGCGCGCGGTCTGCAGCTTGGCGGTGTAGAACGCCTCTTCGGTAGTGCCGGCCGCCAGTTTTTCGGCAGCCAGGCGCGCCATGTCGGCCCAGAAGTAAGCCAGGCACGCGTAACCGGAGTACATCAGGTAGTCCACCGAGGCGGCACCCACTTCTTCGCGGTCTTTCATCGCGGCCATGCCGACCTTCATGGTCAACTCGCCCCACTCTTTGTTCAGTGCAGCCAGCGGTGCAACGAATTCTTTGACGGCTTCGTTGCCTTCGTTGGCCTGGCAGAACTTGTGCACGATCTTGGTGAAGCCCTTGAGCGCTTCGCCCTGGGTCATCAGCACTTTACGGCCCAGCAGGTCCAAGGCCTGGATGCCAGTGGTGCCTTCGTACAGCATCGAAATGCGGCTGTCGCGAACGTTCTGCTCCATGCCCCACTCGGCGATGAAACCGTGGCCGCCGTAGATCTGCACGCCGTGGTTGGCCGATTCAAAACCGACTTCGGTCATGAACGCCTTGGCGATCGGAGTCATGAAGGCCAGCAGGCCGTCGGCCTGCTTCTTGGCCTCGTCGTCGGTGCCGTATTTGACGATGTCCACTTGCTTGGCGGTGAAGTACACCATCGCACGGTTGCCTTCGGCGAAGGCTTTCATGGTCAGCAGCATGCGGCGCACGTCGGGGTGCACGATGATCGGGTCAGCGGCTTTGTCCGGAGATTTCGGGCCGGTCAGGGAGCGCATTTGCAGGCGATCACGCGCGTATTTCAAGCCGCCCTGGAAGCCGATCTCGGCGTGGGACAGGCCCTGCAGCGCGGTGCCCAGGCGAGCGGTGTTCATAAAGGTGAACATGCAGTTCAGGCCTTTGTTCGCCGGGCCGATCAGGAAACCGGTGGCTGCGTCGAAGTTCATCACGCAGGTGGCGTTGCCGTGGATGCCCATCTTGTGTTCCAGGGAACCGCAGGACACGGCGTTGCGCTCACCGATGGAGCCATCGGCGTTCGGCAGGAACTTCGGCACGATAAACAGCGAGATGCCTTTGGTGCCGGCCGGTGCATCCGGCAGGCGGGCCAATACGATGTGGACGATGTTATCGGCCATGTCGTGTTCACCGGCCGAGATGAAGATCTTGGTGCCGGAGACTTTGTAGGAACCATCAGCCTGAGGCTCGGCCTTGGTGCGCAGCATGCCCAGGTCGGTGCCGCAATGTGGCTCGGTCAGGCACATGGTGCCGGTCCATTCGCCCGACACCAGCTTGGTCAGGTAAGCCTCTTGCTGCTCGGGGGTGCCGTGCTCGGAGATGGTGTTCATCGCACCATGGGACAGGCCTGGGTACATGCCCCACGACCAGTTGGCGGCGCCAACCATTTCGCTTACTGCCAGGCCCAGGGATTCCGGCAGGCCTTGGCCCCCGTGCTCCACGTCGTGGGCCAGGCTTGGCCAGCCGCCTTCGACGAATTGTTTGTAGGCTTCTTTGAAACCCGTAGGGGTCTTAACGCCTGACTCACTCCAGGTGCACCCTTCGATGTCGCCCACGCGGTTCAACGGTGCCAGTACTTGCTCACAGAACTTGGCGCCTTCCTCAAGGATGGCGTCAACCATGTCCGGGGTAGCGTCCTGGCAAGCCGGCAGGCTCTGATAGTGCGCTTCATAGCCAAGCAGTTCGTCACGAACGAAGCGAATATCACGCAAGGGGGCCTTGTAGTCAGGCATAGCGATAAACCTCTGCTGATGTATCTGGAATGAACAACCGCGTGGAATTGTGCTGTGGCGGTCAAACAGGTGTTTGAAACATACGTTTACCACCTGGGGATGTCAAGCGTCGTCCGGGCGCCGTTTGTCATGACGTGAATCAATCGCGCAAGGGCAACGCCTGCGGCGAGATGCCACACGAACGATCAGGAGAGAAACAGGACTGTTGGAGTTGGCTTGCCTGCGATACAGGCGCCGCGTTAAATCAGTGAAAACGATTAGATGCTAGCGCAGGCAAGCCAGCTCCCACGTAAAGCGAGAGCCGACTGGCATGTAGAGGGGGGGTTAAGCGTAGGTGTCGATCAAGGTACCGAGCATTTCATCCGAAGCCTTGGCGACTTTTGCACCCAGCTCCACTTGGAATTTACCTTGGGCCATTTCCACCATATTGCTTGCCGAGTTGGACGGTTGGGCCCGATCGTTGGCTTGCAGACGGTCGCTTTGCGCATCCGATGGCTGGGTGGTCGCGGCGCTGGCAATTTTGCCGGCGGCCTGGTCGACACGGTTCTGCCCGGCCTGAATAGTGCTCAGCCCCGAGTAAAACGCGCTGCTTCCAGAGATTTCCATGGCGTAAGCCTGCCTTTAGAGAATCGTGAAGTTGAATTGAAGCAGATATCCCGGCAAACAGCCCGTCAAAAACACTAATGGCATAATGCCTTGCCGATAGCCAAAATCAGTCAAGCAGGTCCAATTGCAAGTATTCAGCAACGGCTTCGGCCCCGGCGTGCTTGAGTTTGGGCACGCGCCCCAGGCAGGGTGCAGGCAGCCGCTCGGCCAGGGTGGCGAGGTTCTCTTCCAGACGAGAGGTCTTGGGGTCGATGATATTTGCCACCCAACCGGCCAACTGCAAACCGTCCCGGGCGATGGCTTCGGCGGTAAGCAAGGCATGGCTGATGCAACCCAGGCGCACGCCTACCACCAGGATCACTGGCAGCTTGAGCGCCATGGCCAAATCCGACAGGTTCGCCTGATCCGCCAGTGGCACGCGCCAACCGCCTGCGCCTTCGATCAAGGTGAAATCTGCCTGCCGCGCCAGAATCTGTTGCATGGGTTTAAGCAAGGATTGCACTGTCAGTGATACACCCGCCTCACGCGCCGCCAAATGCGGCGCGATGGCCGGTTCGAACGCCACCGGGTTGACCTCGGCATAACTCAAGGGCAAGGAACATTCGGCCAACAACGCCAGGGCATCGGCGTTGCGCAAGCCCTTGGGCGTGACCTGGCAGCCGGATGCCACGGGCTTACCGGCCGCCGTGCTTCTGCCGGCTTGCCGCGCAGCGTGCAACAGGCCGGCGGCGACAGTAGTCTTGCCGACGTCGGTGTCGGTCCCGGTGATAAAGTAAGCGGCGCTCATAGAGGTTTCTCCAGTACGGCATACACCACTTGGTAAGTCGCCGGCAGGCCCTGGGCCTGGCGGAACTGCTCATAGGCTTGCACCAGTGCAACAATCCGCGCGCGCCCCGTCAACCCTCCCGGCCGCCCCGGATTGAGGTTATGGGCGCCCAAGGCCTTCAATTCGTGGGTCAGGCTGCGCACATCCGGGTAATGCAGCACATGGGGGCGCCGCTCAAGGCTGACCACTCGCAGCCCGCTGCCCGCGCACAGTTGTTGATAAGCCTCGAACGTACGGAAGCGATTGACGTGCACCAGTCCATCCGCCGCGCGCCAGCTTTCGCGCAGCTCTTGCAGGGTGCCCACACAGAGACTGGCGAAAGCCAGCACACCGCCCGGTTGCAACACGCGATAGGCCTCACTGAGAACCGCCTCAAAGTTGGCGCACCATTGCACGGCAAGGCTGGAGAAGACCAATCCCAGGCTTTCATCCTTGAGCGGCAAGCGCTCCGCATCCCCCGCGACGAAGTGATGTGCGCCCCCCAAGGGTCGTGCGTGGTTGAGCATGCCCTCGGCGATATCCAGCGCAATGCCTTGGCTTGCCGGCAACCGTTCGGCCAGCACGCGGCTGAAATACCCGGTGCCGCAGCCCATGTCCAGCCAGCGTTGTGGCGCAGTGCTCGCCGGCAAGTGCGCCAGCAATTGGCTGCCCACCGCCCGCTGCAACTCGGCGACGCTGTCGTAACTGGCAGCCGCGCGGGAAAAGGAAGCCGCCACCTGGCGCTTGTCCGGCAAGGCCCCCGGCAGCGGGGCGTGGGATAAATCAGTCATCGACGCACTCATGCAAAAAAGCCTGGATCGCCCCCGCAACACCGTGAGGGTCCTCCAGAAGAAACGCGTGGCCGGCCTGTTCAATCAGGCCGATTTCAACATCGGGGAGCAAGGCCAGCAGGTCGCTGGCGGCTTCGGCGGGCACCAGCCCGTCCAGTCCGGCGAACAGGTGCAATTGTGGCCCGCGATACGCCAACAAGGCCTCGCGTGTGTCGAGTTGGGCGAGCAGTTCAAGCCCGGGCATCAACACGCTCGACGGCGTATTCGGTGCGCCGCTGACCAGCAGGCGCGACAACCCGCGCGGGTCTTCGGCCCCCTTGGCGCACAACAGGCCGAAACGCTTGAGGGTGACCTGGGAGTCGGCATGGCAGCCGGCGAGAAAGGCGTCGAAGGTCTCGGCGGGCATCGCGCTCGGCCAATCGTCGTGGGCGACAAAACACGGGTTGCTCGCCAGGGTCAGCAGGCCGCAACAGCGTTCGCCGCGCCGCGCCGCCAACTCCGACGCCAGCATGCCTCCCAGGGACCAGCCGCCCAGCCAGGCGTTGTCCGGCAGCGTGGCGTCGAGTTCGTCGAGCCATTCAGCCAGGTCGCTGGAATCCAGCGCAGGCAACGGCTCGATCTGCACCTGCAGGTGCTCGTCCAACCCCTGCAACGCAGCGGCCAACGGTTCCAGCGGCGATACGCCCAGGCCCCAGCCGGGGAGCAATATCAGTCGATCACGCATGGCTTCGCTCCGAACTGCCTAACAAGCGGAAACACGCCTCCAATGCGTTTAACAATAGCTGCACCTGCGCCGCGCTGTGGGCTGCCGTCAGCGTCACGCGTAAACGCGCGCTGCCCGCCGGCACGGTAGGTGGACGGATCGCGGTGACCATCAAGCCGCGCTCGCGCAGCATCTGCGACAGGCGCACGGCCTTGGCGCTGTCGCCGATCAGGATCGGCTGGATCGGCGTGAAGCTGTCCATCAGGTCCAGGCCCAGCTGCTCGGCCCCCTGGCGGAACTGGCGGATCAAACCATTGAGGTGCTCGCGTCGCCAATGTTCTGTGCGCAACAGCGCCACGCTTTTGAGGGTGGCGCACGCCAGCGCAGGCGGTTGGCTGGTGGTGTAGATGTACGGGCGGGCGAACTGGATCAGGCTTTCGATCAGGTCTTCACTGCCGGCCACAAAAGCGCCGGCGGTGCCGAATGCTTTGCCCAGGGTGCCGACCAATACCGGCACGTCGTCCTGGCTCAGGCCGAAATGCTCGACGATCCCACCGCCATTGGCGCCCAATGGGCCGAAGCCATGGGCATCGTCCACCATCAGCCAGGCGCCTTTGGCCTTGGTTTCACGGGCCAGCGCGGGCAGGTCTGCCAGGTCGCCGTCCATGCTGAACACGCCGTCGGTGACCACCAGGGTATTGCCGGTGGCTTTCTCCAGGCGCTTGGCCAGGCTGTCAGCGTCGTTGTGCAGGTAGCGGTTGAAACGCGCACCGGAGAGCAAGCCTGCATCCAACAGCGAGGCATGGTTGAGGCGGTCTTCCAGCACCGTATCGCCCTGCCCCACCAACGCCGTGACTGCGCCGAGGTTGGCCATGTAGCCCGTGGTAAACAGCAGCGCACGCGGGCGACCGGTGAGGTCCGCCAGGGCTTCTTCCAGCTCATGGTGCGGCGTGGCATGCCCAACCACCAGGTGCGAAGCGCCACCGCCCACGCCCCAGCGGGAGGCTCCGGCGCGCCAGGCTTCGATCACCTGCGGGTGATTGGCCAGGCCCAGGTAATCGTTGTTGCAGAACGCCAGCAGCGGCTGGCCGTCCACCACCACGTCCGGGCCTTGGGGGCTGTCCAGCAGCGGGCGTTGGCGATAAAGGTGTTCGGCACGGCGGGCAGCGAGGCGCGCGGCGAGATCGAAAGACATGCTGGCCTCGATTTAACAGGATTAACTCAGTCGAGAATGTCGGAGGGGCTGCTTCGCAGCCCTGCGCAGGACAAGCCTGCTCACCACAGCAAGCCGGCTCCTACAGGGTCCGAGTCAAACAACGGCGTTATAAAACTGCTCGCTGCTCTTCTGCTCCACCAACGCCTGCTCGATCGCCGCTTGATGCACCTCGTCCGCGTGCTCTTCGCGCGCTTCCGGCAGGATGCCCAGGCGCGAGAACAGTTGCATGTCCTTGTCGGCTTGCGGGTTGGCGGTGGTCAGCAACTTGTCGCCGTAGAAGATCGAGTTGGCACCGGCAAAGAACGCCAGGGCCTGCATCTGCTCGTTCATCGCTTCACGGCCGGCCGACAGGCGCACATGGGACTGCGGCATCAGGATGCGCGCCACGGCGAGCATGCGGATGAAGTCGAAGGGGTCGATGTCCTCGGCGTTTTCCAGCGGCGTGCCGGCGACTTTCACCAGCATGTTGATCGGCACCGATTCCGGATGCTCCGGCAGGTTGGCCAACTGGATCAGCAGGTTGGCGCGGTCGTCGAGGGACTCGCCCATGCCGAGGATGCCGCCGGAGCAGATCTTCATCCCTGAATCACGCACATAGGCGAGGGTTTGCAGACGCTCGCTGTAGGTGCGGGTGGTGATGATGCTGCCGTAGAACTCCGGCGAAGTGTCGAGGTTGTGGTTGTAGTAGTCGAGGCCGGCCTGGGCCAAGGCCTCGGTCTGGTCCTGGTCGAGGCGGCCAAGGGTCATGCAGGTTTCCAGGCCCATGGCCTTTACGCCTTTGACCATCTGCAGCACGTAGGGCATGTCTTTGGCCGACGGGTGCTTCCAGGCGGCGCCCATGCAGAAGCGGGTCGACCCGATGGCTTTGGCGCGAGCGGCCTCTTCGAGGACCTTCTGCACTTCCATCAGCTTCTCTTTTTCCAGGCCGGTGTTGTAGTGGCCCGACTGCGGACAATATTTGCAATCTTCCGGGCAGGCGCCGGTTTTGATCGAGAGCAGCGTCGACACTTGCACACGATTGGCGTCGAAATGCGCGCGGTGCACGGTCTGCGCCTGGAACAGCAGGTCATTGAAGGGCTGCACGAACAGCGCTTTGACTTCGGCGAGGGACCAATCGTGACGCAAAGTGGCGGTGGTGCTGGCGCTCATGGGCGATTCCTTGATTATGCTTTGGCAAGCGCTGCGGGAAGGGCAATACCCACAGGCACGACACGGATGCTCGGCATATTTAAGGAAGATTCATGCACTGTCAACCCGACTACAAACACAAGGTTTACATCTGGTTAAAAAACGATCAAACCTGTTTAATCTGCGATGAAGCGACCGACTCCGCCAATTGTGTATGCAACGTCTGCGAAACCGAGCTTCCCTGGCTGCTGGAACACTGCGAGGTGTGCGCCCTGCCCCTGCCAATGGAGGGCCTGATCTGCGGTCAATGCCAGAAACACCCTCCTGCCTTTAAACAGGTGATCGCACCTTGGACCTACAGCTTTCCCATCGACAGCCTGATCAGCCGCTTCAAGCACCAGGCGCGCTGGCCCCTTGGGCAGATGCTCGCGCGGCTTTTGGCGCAGCACCTGCAACACCGCCTCGACAATAGCGAACTCACACGGCCCGAATGCTTGCTGCCGGTGCCCATGGCACGCCAGCGCCTGCGCGAACGCGGCTATAACCAGGCGCTGATGCTGGCGCGCTGGCTCAGCACCGACCTGAACATCCCCTACGATGCACAGCTGTTGTTACGCCCCCATGAAACTGTCGCCCAGCAAGCCCTCGATGCCAAGACCCGCAAACGCAACTTGCTCGGCGCTTTCGCACTGGCGCCCGACGCCCAGGTGCAAGGCCGTCACCTGGCCCTGGTCGACGACGTACTCACCACCGGTGCCACCGCCCACAGCCTGGCGCGGTTGTTGATGCAGGCCGGTGCGCGGCAGGTCGATGTGTACTGCCTGGCGCGCACGCCCAAACCCGGCAGCTGACTTGACTCCCGCCCACCTTGCCCGCAACGTTCAGCCCATCACATCGAAGCGTATCCCTATGTCTCTGCCTGCATCCCTCAGCCAACACATCATCCGTCGCCCCCAGCGCATTGCCTTGCTGGCGCATATCGCCGAGCAGGGCTCCATCACCCGGGCCGCGAAAAGCGCCGGTTTGAGTTACAAGGCGGCGTGGGATGCCATCGACGAGTTGAACAACCTGGCGCAAAAACCGCTGGTAGAACGCAGCGTTGGCGGCAAAGGCGGCGGTGGCGCCAAGCTGACGGCCGAGGGCGAGCGCGTGTTGCGTCTTTACCAACGCCTGCAAGCGGTGCAGGCCGAAGTGCTGAGCTCGGATGAAGCCGCCAGTGACTTCAACCTACTTGGCCGCTTGATGCTGCGCACCAGTGCACGTAACCAATTGCACGGCCAGGTCATCGCCATCGAGCCGCATGGCCGGAATGACCTGATACGCCTGCAACTGGCGGGTGGGCTGAGCCTGGATGCGCAGATCACCCGTGACAGCACGCAGCGGCTGGAACTGGAAACCGGTGTTGAAGTGGTCGCACTGATCAAGGCCGGCTGGTTGGAACTGCTGGCGGCCGGGTGCCCTGCAACAACTGGACACAATTGCATGAGCGGCACCGTCGACGCCATTCTCGACGCCGACGACGGCCCCAGCGAAGTCCGCATCGCCCTGCCCAGCGGCCAGGTTTTGTGCGCCCTGGCGCAGCCCGACGCACTCAAGGCCCTGGGCGCCGCCGAAGGCCAGACGATCCAGGTGCAATTCGCACCGAGCAATGTGCTGCTCGGAACGCCGCTGTAGCCGTAGCCCGTATTGAAACTGCAACAATTTCGTCACGCCCGCTCCTTATGGTGTCTGCAAAAACCGCAGGGAGCCTGAGATGAGCCTATTAGAAGAAAACCAAGCCACCGACCTTGAACAGATGGTCGGCCTCACCCGCCGCCGCTTCATCGGCGCCGGCGCCTTGTGCGGTGCCGCGATGTTCCTGGGTGGCAACCTGCTGACCCGCAGCGCCCTGGCCGTCAACGCCGCCAGCGCCAGCCCGCTGCTGGGCTTTACCAGCATCGCCGCCGCCACCAGCGACGCCATCACCTTGCCGCCGGGCTACAGCGCCTCGGTGCTGATCAGTTGGGGCCAGCCACTGAGCAAGAGCGCGCCGGCCTTCGACCCGTCCGGCAACGGCACGGCCAAGGCCCAGGAACAGCAGTTCGGTGACAACAACGACGGCATGAGCCTGTTCGCCTTTCCCGGCGACGACAACCGCGCGTTGATGGCAATCAACAACGAATACACTAACTACCGCTACCTTTTTGCCCACGGCGGCGCGCCGCAATCGGCCGAAGACGTGCACAAGGCCCAGGCCAGCGAAGGCGTGTCGGTGATCGAAGTGCGGCGCAAGGGCGACACCTGGCAGTTCGTCCAGGACTCGCGCTACAACCGGCGCATCCACGGCAACTCGCCGATCCGCCTCAGTGGTCCTGCCGCTGGCCACGCCTGGCTGAAGACCAGCGCCGACAAAACCGGCAAGAAGGCCCTCGGCACCTTCCAGAACTGCGCCAACGGCAAGACACCGTGGGGCACTTACCTGACCTGCGAAGAGAACTTCACTGACTGCTTCGGCAGCACCGACCCACAACAAACCTTCGACGCCGGGCAGAAACGCTATGGCGTGGTGGCGGCCAGTAAAGAGATCAACTGGCACCCGCACGACCCGCGCTTCGACCTCGCCAAGAACCCCAACGAACTCAATCGCCATGGCTGGGTGGTGGAAATCGACCCGTTCGACCCGCAGTCCACGCCGGTCAAACGCACCGCCCTGGGGCGCTTCAAGCACGAGAACGCCGCCCTGGCCGAAACCCGTGACGGCCGGGCCGTGGTGTACATGGGCGACGACGAGCGCGGCGAGTTCATCTACAAGTTCGTCAGCCGCGACAAGATCAACCACAAGAACCCCAAGGCCAACAAAGACCTGCTCGACCACGGCACCTTGTACGTGGCGATCTTCGACGCGGGCGACGGCAACGCCGATCATCCCAAGGGCAAGGGCCAGTGGGTCGAGTTGACGCACGGCAAGAACGGCATCGACGCCAGCACCGGCTTCGCCAGCCAGGCCGAAGTGCTGATCCACGCACGCCTCGCCGCCAGTGTGGTGAAAGCCACGCGCATGGACCGCCCGGAATGGATCGTCGTCAGCCCCACCGATGGCCAGGTCTATTGCACCCTCACCAACAACGCCAAGCGCGGTGAAGACGGCCAGCCGGTGGGTGGCCCCAACCCGCGTGAAAAAAACGTCTACGGCCAGATCTTGCGTTGGAAGGCCGACGCGGATAACCACGGCTCAACGGCATTCAGCTGGGACCTGTTTGTGGTGGCCGGCAACCCGGGCGTGCACGCTGGCACACCGAAAGGCGGCTCGTCGAATATCAACCCGCAGAACATGTTCAACAGCCCTGATGGCCTGGGGTTCGACAAGGCCGGGCGCTTGTGGATCCTTACCGATGGCGACTACAGCAATGCCGGCGACTTCGCGGGGATGGGCAATAACCAGATGCTCTGCGCCGACCCGTCCACTGGGGAAATCCGCCGCTTCATGGTCGGTCCGGTGGCCTGTGAAGTAACAGGCATCAGCTTCTCGCCGGATCAGAAAACGCTGTTTGTGGGGATCCAGCACCCAGGCGAAACCGGTGGGTCGACCTGGCCGGAGCACCTGCCGAACGGCAAGCCGCGTTCGTCGGTGATGGCGATTCGGCGGGATGATGGCGGCATCGTCGGCGCCTGATAAGCACTCTTCGCGAGCAAGCCCGCTTTCACACTTGACCGAGTTCCAGCATGAGAATGCGGTCGAATGTGGGAGCGGGCTTGCTCGCGAAGGCGTCCGCACAGTCACCACCTATCACTGTTACCATACCCGGCCGGACGCGGCGCCCTGCTGCGCGCAGGAGTTCGCATGGCCCACCCGTTTGAAACACTCACCCCCGACCTGGTGCTCGACGCTGTCGAAAGCATCGGTTTCCTCAGCGATGCTCGCGTTCTGGCGCTCAACAGCTACGAAAACCGCGTCTACCAAGTGGGCATCGAAGACTCCGAGCCACTGATTGCCAAGTTCTATCGCCCGCAGCGCTGGACCAACGAGGCGATCCTCGAAGAACACCGCTTCACCTTCGAACTGGCCGAATGCGAAGTGCCGGTGGTCGCGCCCCTGATCCACAACGGCGAAAGCCTGTTCGAACATGCCGGGTTCCGTTTCACCTTGTTCCCTCGCCGTGGCGGCCGTGCGCCGGAGCCGGGCAATCTCGATCAACTGTATCGCCTTGGGCAATTGCTCGGCCGTTTGCATGCGGTGGGCTCCACCCGCCCGTTCGAACACCGCGAAGCCTTGGGCGTGAAGAACTTCGGCCACGACTCCCTCACCACGTTGCTGGAAGGCAATTTCATCCCCAAGAGCCTGCTGCCGGCCTACGAGTCCGTGGCCCGCGACCTGCTCAAGCGGGTGGAAGAGGTGTACAAGGCCACGCCGCACAAGAACATCCGCATGCACGGCGACTGCCACCCCGGCAACATGATGTGCCGCGACGAGATGTTCCATATCGTCGACCTGGATGACTGCCGCATGGGCCCGGCGGTGCAGGACCTGTGGATGATGCTCGCCGGCGATCGCCAGGAATGCCTGGGCCAATTGTCGGAATTGATGGACGGCTATCAGGAATTCCATGATTTCGATCCGCGCGAATTGGCGTTGATCGAACCCCTGCGCGCCCTGCGCCTGATGCACTACAGCGCCTGGCTGGCGCGGCGTTGGGACGACCCGGCGTTTCCCCATAGTTTCCCGTGGTTTGGCAGCGAGCGTTATTGGGGCGATCAGGTGTTGGCGCTGCGTGAGCAGCTCTCGGCCCTGAACGAAGAGCCCCTGAAACTCTTCTGACAGCTTCTCTGTGGGAGCCGGGCTTGCCCGCGATGCAGACGCCTCGGTTTTGCAGGCGTACCGAGGTGATGCTATCGCGGGCAAGCCCGGCTCCCACAGAAAGCAGATCCCATTGCCTGAGAAATATCCTTACAATCGCGCTTTGTTAGCTGCCTAAGCAAGGATTCTGCAATGCACGCCGCCAACCCCCGGAAGGGGTACATCCTGGGCCTGAGCGCCTACGTCATCTGGGGTCTGTTCCCGCTTTACTTCAAAGCCATCGCCAGCGTACCTGCCGCCGAAATCATCGTGCACCGCGTGTTGTGGTCGGCGCTGTTCGGCGGTTTGCTGTTGATGGTCTGGAAACACCCCGGCTGGTTTCGTGAACTGCGTGACAACCCCAAGCGCCTGGCGATCCTGGCCCTCAGCGGGTCGCTGATCGCGGGCAACTGGCTGACCTACGTATGGTCGGTGAACACCGGGCGCATGCTGGAGGCGAGCCTGGGTTACTACATCAACCCGTTGGTGAACGTGGTGCTGGGCATGCTGATTCTGGGGGAGCGCCTGCGCCGCTTGCAGTGGGTCGCCGTCGGGCTGGCGGCCGTGGGTGTGGCGCAACAGGTCTGGCAGGTGGGCAGCCTGCCATGGGTGTCGCTGGTGCTGGCGCTGACCTTTGGTTTCTACGGGCTGATCCGCAAGCAAGCGCCGGTCAAGGCGCTGCCGGGGCTGGTGGTGGAAACCTGGATGCTGGTGCCGATTGCAATTGCCTGGCTGCTGTTCAACCCAACCGCCCACAGCGCGCAAATGGCGTTCTGGAGTACGTCCGAAGCCTGGTGGCTGGTGGCGGCCGGCCCGGTGACGCTGATCCCGCTGGTGTGTTTCAACGCCGCCGCACGGCATTTGCCCTACACCGCATTGGGCTTTTTGCAGTACGTCGCGCCGACCCTGGTGTTGCTGGAAGCCGTGCTGCTGTTCGGCGAACACCTGGCACCCAGCACCCTGACCGCCTTCGCCTTCATCTGGGCGGGCCTGGTGGTGTACAGCGTGGATATCTGGCTCAGCGTGCGCAAACGCTGATCAAATAACGTACAAACCTCTGCAAGCCACAGCCGGCGCGGCTTGCAGGCATCCACCCCAAGGTTATCCACAACCTGATCCCCGCCATTTGTGCACAAGCTTTTGAAATTGCTCGTTTTTTGCTCAGATGCCAGAGAAGCCCGGCCAGCGTGGCCTGGCGCCGGGTCTCTACAGGTTATCCACAGGCCCATGCAAGATTTACATGCATAACCCTGTGGGCAGATCATTCCTCGTGGTGCAGTTCCACCATCAAGTCATCGGCCAGGTTTTCCAGGGACAACTGCAAGGTATCCAGGGATAACGCGGCCGGCACCTGCAACAGTGCCTCGGCGGTAAACAACGGATCACCGCTCATGGGTGCCGGACGTACATCGGTACTCAGGCTCTCCAGGTTCACGCCCTGCTTGCTCAGCAGCGCGGTGATCTCGCGCACAATGCCTGCACGGTCATTGCCCACCAGCGTCATCATGATCGATTTGGAGGCCGAGGCCTGCCCGCCGCTGCCCTCGCCCACCAGCACGCGAATGCCATGGGTGGATAAATCCTCCAACGCCCCGACCAATGCCTGACGTTGCTCTGTAGGCACGCTGACCCGCAGGATCCCGGCAAACTGCCCGGCCATGTGCGCCATGCGGCTTTCCAGCCAGTTGCCACCGTGGGCAGCGATATTCTGCGCGATGCGTTCAACCAGGCCGGGTTTGTCGGCAGCGATAATTGTGAGTACAAGATGGTCCATGGCAACGCCCTCTGGAATTCAATCTACAAGGTGGACCCGAAGGGCCTCGATAACAAATCGTGTACCATTTTTAGATTTATCTGGAACAATCCAATAGTTTTTTGAGAACATCCGGTTCTCCGCTGTGACCGTACGACCAAAGTGGGTCGCTAAACGACGTATTTAGTCTAATTTTCACAACCGCAAGTCATCATGTAGTATGCGCAACCTGGCACTACATAATGAAAATCTAAAAAGCGCTTAAGCTGTGCAGAGTGAGGCAAGCAATGACTGAACACGTTCAAGTCGGTGGCCTGCAGGTCGCCAAAGTCCTGTTCGACTTCGTGAACAACGAAGCCATTCCCGGCACCGGCATCACTGCCGACCAGTTCTGGGCCGGTGCCGACAAGGTCATCCACGACCTGGCACCGAAGAACAAAGCCCTACTCGCCAAACGCGACGATTTCCAAGCGCGGATCGATACCTGGCACCAGACCCACGCCGGCCAGGCGCACGACCCGGTGGCCTACAAGGCCTTCCTGCAAGACATCGGATACCTGCTGCCAGAAGCCGCAGACTTCCAGGCCACGACCCAAAACGTCGATGACGAAATCGCCCGCATGGCCGGCCCGCAGTTGGTGGTGCCGGTGATGAACGCCCGCTTCGCCCTCAACGCCTCGAACGCGCGTTGGGGCTCGCTGTACGACGCGCTGTATGGCACCGACGCCATCAGCGAGGCCGACGGCGCCGAGAAGGGCCAGGGCTACAACAAGGTGCGTGGCGACAAGGTGATTGCCTTTGCCCGTGCCTTTCTCGATGAAGCCGCACCGCTCAGCGCCGGCAGCCATATGGATTCGACCGGCTACAAGATCGTCGATGGCACGCTGATCGTCAGCCTCAAGGGCGGCAGCAACAGCGGCCTGCGTGACGACGCGCAGTTGATCGGCTTCCAGGGCGACAGCGCCCAACCGATCGCGATCCTGTTGAAACACAACGGCCTGCACTTCGAAATCCAGATCGACGCCAGCACCCCAGTCGGCCAGACCGACGCCGCCGGCGTCAAAGACGTGCTGGTGGAAGCCGCGCTGACCACCATCATGGACTGCGAAGACTCCGTCGCCGCCGTCGATGCCGATGACAAAGTGGTGATCTACCGCAACTGGCTCGGCCTGATGAAGGGCGACCTGGCCGAAGAAGTGGCCAAGGGCGGCAAGACCTTCACCCGCACCATGAACGCCGACCGCGTCTACACCGGCGTGAATGGCCAGGACGTGACCCTGCATGGCCGTTCGCTGCTGTTCGTGCGCAACGTTGGCCACTTGATGACCATCGACGCGATCCTCGACAAAGACGGCAACGAAGTGCCGGAAGGCATTCTCGACGGGCTGATCACCAGCCTCGCGGCGATCCACAGCCTCAACGGCAACAGCACGCGCAAGAACAGCCGCACCGGTTCCGTGTACATCGTTAAACCGAAAATGCACGGCCCGGAAGAAGCTGCGTTCACCAACGAGCTGTTCGGCCGCATCGAAGACGTACTGAACCTGCCGCGCAACACGCTGAAAGTCGGGATCATGGACGAGGAGCGCCGCACCACGGTCAACCTCAAGGCCTGCATCAAGGCGGCCAGCGAGCGCGTGGTGTTCATCAACACCGGCTTCCTCGACCGTACCGGCGACGAGATCCACACCTCCATGGAAGCCGGCGCGATGGTGCGCAAGGCAGCCATGAAGGCAGAAAAATGGATCGGCGCCTATGAAAACTGGAACGTCGATATCGGCTTGAGCACCGGCCTGCAAGGCCGTGCACAGATAGGTAAAGGCATGTGGGCGATGCCCGACCTGATGGCGGCGATGCTCGAGCAGAAGATCGCCCACCCACTGGCCGGCGCCAACACCGCCTGGGTACCGTCGCCTACAGCGGCAGCCCTGCACGTGTTGCATTATCACAAGGTCGACGTATTCGCCCGCCAGGCCGAACTGGCCAAGCGCGAGCGCGCGTCGGTGGACGATATCCTGACCATTCCCCTGGCCAGCAACACCGATTGGTCCGAAGAAGAGATCCGCAACGAGCTGGACAACAATGCCCAGGGCATCCTCGGCTATGTGGTGCGCTGGATCGACCAGGGCGTCGGCTGCTCGAAAGTGCCGGACATCAACGATGTGGGCTTGATGGAAGACCGCGCCACCCTGCGTATCTCCAGCCAGCACATCGCCAACTGGCTGCGTCACGGCATCGTCAATGAAGCCCAGGTCATGGAAAGCCTCAAGCGCATGGCGCCGGTGGTGGACCGTCAAAACGCCGGGGATAAGCTGTACCGTCCACTGGCACCCGACTTCGACAGCAACATCGCGTTCCAGGCAGCGGTGGAGTTGGTGATTGAAGGGACCAAGCAGCCTAACGGGTATACCGAGCCGGTGTTGCATCGCAAGCGTCGGGAGTTCAAGGCTAAAAACGGCCTATAACGAGTGACCGAAACTTAAAAAGCCCTGATCAAACGATTAGGGCTTTTTATTTACCGCAACTAGATTTTGCAACCGGTGAAGAGTTGATGAAAAGCCCCCAACTTAAAGCTGGGATTCAATAGACCGGTTCAGAACCTCTTTTAATTATCTACCTACGAGATGAATAAAATGTCACTGTGAAACTTCCGCTTAAAGAAACCTTGAGCTTCTCGTCCTCATAGCTGATATTCAAAAACCAACCGTCGTGGGTAAAGGTGCCATTTTGATTATCCGTTACATCAACGTAAACGTCACCGCTCTTGGCGTAATAAACCGCTTGATTGTACGGATCACTATACCCATTTCGAAACAAGCTCTTAACATCAAAGTGATAATTCCCCGCCTCTAGCTCCTTCCCATACACCCAAAACAGGCTCTCACGAGAAAAAAAATCATCACTATAGATCGTCAAACCGGATCTCTGACCCGAGATAATTGTTGTACGAAAAAAACGGGCTGCTCCGTCGGCCAACACTAATACATGCCCCACAGATTCCACAACTTTTGCACGCACTTCTTTAAACTCGACATCATCGGTAAAGTGGTTATCAGTATTCATTCTCTGCACCTCTTTTAGCGTTAGGGAACGACAAGCTTGTCAGGCCTTCGCACAGTAAAGGAGCAGCGCTGAGGATTGCCTACTGTTAGAGTTAACAGTTTTAGCCACCTACTGACGGACGGTACTGCGATATCCCCAGCTCCCGCTTCACCCTCCTCGCCAATTTCATGCTATCAATCGGTTGGGGAGGGAAATCCGCCACGCCCAAATGCATCGTACTGATCAGGTCTGGCGCCTCCGCTTACCCTGGACTGTTCTACCCTGCGTATCTCCAGCCAGCACATCGCCAACTGGCGCCGGATTTCGACAGCAAAGTGGCATTTTCCGGCTGCGGTGGAGCGAGTGATTGAAGAGACTAAGTGGCCTAATGGGTACACCGAGCCGCTGTCGCACCGTCGGCTGAGAAGTTCAAGCCTCAAAAGGTATTTAAGTAATCTAAAACCAAACAAGCTCTAATTGCAGAATTAGAGCTTGTTCATGACAACTGTTTAAGGGAATGAATAGACACCCTCTTGTTTTACTTCGACCGAGATTACTCGCCCATCGCTTACAAAGGTAGCGGAAATTGACCCCTCTTGAACATCACCATTGTTTGATGCAACGACGCGAACTTTTCCGGTTAAGCCGTATGCTTTACTGCCTGAAGAATATTGCAGGTGGTACCCATCCCCACCATCGCCATCTACATAAGCGAACTCGTACACCCCATCAAGTACGCGTTCTGGATAGGTCATATAAATAGTTTCGCCACCTCTACTCCCTGAAAAGGCACGATCATTAAAGTAGATGGATGTTGCTTCGAACGTATGAGTTACCGCCCCATTCAAGTAAAACTTTGCGTTCATGCTCCCGATAAATGAACGCCCATTTCCACCCGCGCCACAACTCGAATTACTGTTCATAATAAACTCCCATTCTTCATTTAGTGATACGCGAATCTAATTCCGCGCTCTCAACGAGTGAATAAGAATTAGAAATCGACGACTACTGTCAGAATTGACAGTCCCGACAAACGGTAGAAACTGCGCCATCCCCCCAAATTCCGCGTCACCCCTCTTCGCCAATTTCACGCTATCAATCGGCTTGAGTGGGAAGTCCACCACGCCCAAATGCCAGCCGATAGCGTACCGATGGTGACGGGAGTTCAAGGCCAAGAAAGGCCTGTAGACAAAAAGCCCTGATCGCGAGATCAGGGCTTTTTCAAGGGTTCAGGGAGACCGACGTGGCCGCATCGCTGGCAAGCCAGCTCCTACGGGATAAATACATTCCATTGTAGGCACTGGCTTGGCAGCAATAGCGCCCGACCAGTAACGTGAAATTCAGGACGCCATCCCCAACTCCCGCTTCACCATCTTCGCCAACTTCACGCTATCGATCGGCTTCAGCAAAAAGTCCACCACACTCAAATGCATCGCATCGATCACGTCGGGTGCTTCCGCGTCCCCCGACATGATGATGATCGGCAGCGCTGCCCGGGTGGATTCGCGTACCTGGCGGATCAACTCCAGGCCATTGCTGGGGGCCATGCGCAGGTCGGTGATCAGTAAACCGATGGAACTGCTGGACTTCAACAAATCCCACGCCGCCTCACCACTGTCGGCGGTCATGCAGCGAATACCGTCCAGCCCCAGGATTTCCGCCAGCAGTTCACGTGCGTCCTTGTCATCGTCAACAATCAACACACGTTGTGGCGGTAAATCAGGCTCCAGCATCACGGCGCTCAGCGCCTCGCGCTCGGCATCACTCAAAATATCGTGGTCGGACATACGGTTCTCAGCAATTCTCATCAATCTCCCAGCACACTCGTCAGACATCTGCGGAAGGGCGATCAATGTGCACTTCGTCGGAAAGTTTGCCTAGTGGGCGTTCTACGGGTTTTGGACGATAGTCATGTAAGGTTTTTCCCGAGGTGTGTGCCGTTTGTATCGACCTAGACTTACGTCCAATGGGCACCCGCTGCCCAGGAGTCGACCATGAGGGACGATAACGACAAAAAAACTGCGGTCACTGTTATGAGTAAAGCTGATGCCTTCGCCCAGGCGGGGAAAACTGCTGTGTTGCAAAATATCCACGGCACCCTGCAATTCCTGCAACGCTTCCCGCCGTTCAACCAGATGGAAAATGCCCACCTGGCGTTTCTGGTGGAACAGTGCCAGTTACGCTTTTATGGCCCCGGCGACAGCATCCTCAAACCGTCGGGCGGGCCGGTTGAACACTTCTACATCGTCAAGCAGGGCCGCGTGGTGGGAGAGCGGCCGGACAGCGCCGAAACCACCTTTGAAATCACCACTGGCGAATGCTTTCCCCTGGCAGCCCTGCTAGGCGAGCGGGCGACCCGCACCGAACACAAGGCCGCCGAAGACACCTTCTGCCTGCAACTGAACAAGCCCGCCTTTATCAAGCTGTTCGCGCTTTCCAGCCCGTTTCGCGACTTTGCCTTGCGCGGCGTCAGCAGCCTGTTGGACCAGGTCAACCAGCAAGTCCAGCAAAAGGCAGTGGAAACCCTTGGCACTCAATACTCCCTGAACACTCGCCTCGGCGAGTTGGCCATGCGTCACCCGGTGACGTGCAGCCCAACCACACCGCTACGCGAAGCCGTCACGCTGATGCATGAGCAACAGGTGGGCAGCATTGTGATCGTCGACGAGCACAAGGCGCCCCTGGGAATTTTCACCCTGCGCGATCTGCGTCAGGTTGTGGCTGACGGCACCAGCGATTTCAACCAGGGTATCGAAGCCCATATGACCCAGGCGCCCTTCTTCCTCACCCCGGACCACAGCGCCTTCGACGCTGCGATCGCCATGACCGAACGGCATATCGCCCATGTGTGCCTGGTCAAGGACCAGCGCCTATGCGGCGTGGTGTCCGAGCGCGACCTGTTTTCCTTGCAACGGGTGGACCTGGTGCACCTGGCGCGTACCATCCGCAATGCACCGCGGGTCGACAACCTGGTGGCGATTCGCGGCGAGATCGGCCAGTTGGTCGAACGCATGCTGGCCCACGGCGCGTCGTCCACCCAGATCACCCACATTATTACGCTGCTCAACGATCACACCGTGTGCCGGGTGATCGAACTGACCCTCGCCGAAAAAGGCGACCCCGGCGTGCCGTTCAGTTGGCTGTGCTTTGGCAGCGAAGGCCGCCGCGAGCAGACGCTGTACACCGATCAGGACAACGGCATCCTGTTCGATGCCAAGGACGCCGCCGAAGCGGCCGAAATCCGTGGCCGTCTGTTGCCACTCGCGCAGCAGATCAACCAGAGCCTGGCGCTGTGCGGGTTCAGCCTGTGCAAGGGCAACATCATGGCCGGCAACCCGGAGTTGTGCTTGTCGCGGGCCGAATGGGCGCGGCGGTTCGCGGCGTTTATCCGCGAGGCGACGCCGGAAAACCTGCTGGGCTCCAGCATCTATTTCGATTTGCGTGTGGTGTGGGGCGATGAGCGCGGTTGCGAGCAATTGCGCCAAGGCATTCTCGACCAAGTGGCCGATAACCGATTGTTCCAACGCATGCTGGCCGAAAACGCGCTGCGTCAGCGACCACCCGTAGGGCGTTTTCGCGAGTTTGTGCTGACCCGCAACGGTGGTGAGAAAGCCACCCTCGACCTCAAGGTGCAGGGCCTTACGCCCTTTGTCGACGGCGCACGCCTGCTGGCCCTGGCCAATGGCATCCACGCCAACAACACCCTGGAGCGCCTGCGTCAGCTGGTGGTCAAGGAAGTGATCGAGCCCCTGGACGGCGCGGCCTACGAAGAGGCCTACCACTTTATCCAGCAAACCCGCATGCAACAGCATCAGTTGCAGACCCGTGAGAACCAGCCCTATTCCAACCGTGTCGACCCGGAGAGCCTCAACCACTTGGACCGGCGCATCCTGCGTGAATCCCTGCGCCAGGCTCAGCGCCTGCAAAGCAGCCTGACATTGCGGTATCAGCTGTGAGTTTGTTCGGCTGGCTGCGTACGAAGAAGCCCGGGCTCGACAGCAGTCAGCAACAGCGCCTGGAGCAACTGCGCCAACCCTCGCCATTGGGCGACCAACCGTTACGCAGCCAACGCTGGGTCGTGCTGGACCTGGAAACCAGCGGCCTCAACCTCAACCGAGACCAAGTGCTGTCCATCGGTGCGGTGGTGATCGAGGACGGCGCGGTGGACTTTTCGCAGATGTTCGAGCGCACCCTGCAACGGGTCGAAACAAAACTCAGCCCCAGCGTGTTGATCCACGGCCTCGGCCCCAGTGCGATCGCCGCCGGCAGCGATCCGGTCGACGCGTTACTAGACTTCATGGACTTTGTGGGCGACAGCCCATTGCTCGCCTTCCATGCGCCATTCGATCAACACATGCTGTGTCGGGCGCTCAAGGACAGCCTGGGTTACCGCCTGGCCCATCCGTTTCTTGACGTTGCAGACATCGCCCCTCTGCTCTGCCCGGATGCGCATATCCGTGAAGCCGGGTTGGACGATTGGATCAACCACTTCCATCTGCACGTAGGCGAGCGCCATCACGCCAGCGCCGATGCCCTGGCCACGGCGGAGCTGATGCTGATCCTGTTCAGCCGCGCGCGCCAGCAACGCATCGACACGCCACAGGCGTTGCAAGAGCGTTTGAGCCAATGGAAACGGCGTCAACACGCGCCATCGTTTTAATGTCATCTCCCGACAGACGCCAATTGCGCCCACTCCACGGCTCTGACACAATCGCGAATAATTCTCGTTAGTTTAAACATCGCGTTTACTAGGTGATGCCTTGTCGTCGATCCAGAACCCACACAGTGAGCTTGTTGGCGCGTTGTATCGCGACCATCGTGGCTGGCTGCTGGCCTGGCTTCGACGCAACGTCGCCTGCCCGAGCCGCGCCGAGGACCTGAGCCAGGACACCTTCATGCGCCTGCTGGGCCGTGACGAGTTGCGCGAACCCCGCGAGCCACGGGCCTTCCTGGTAGCCATCGCCAAGGGCTTGTTGTTCGACTACTTCCGCCGCGCCGCCCTGGAACAGGCCTACCTCACCGAGCTGATGCTGATCCCGGAAAGCGAACACCCTTCGCCGGAAGAACAGCAACTGATCCTCGAAGACCTCAAGGCCATCGACCGCCTGCTCGGCAAGCTGTCGAGCAAGGCCCGCACTGCCTTCCTCTACAGCCGCCTCGACGGCCTGGGCCATGCAGAAATCGCGCAACGCCTTGGCGTGTCGGTGCCCCGTGTGCGCCAGTACCTGGCCCAGGGCATTCGCCAGTGCTATATCGCCCTGTATGGCGAGCCGCAGTGACGGTGATCAGTTCCAAACCGGTCTCGGCCCGCGTGCTTGATGCCGCGATTGCCTGGCAATTGTCCCTCGACTCGGGCGACGGCAGCCTGGTGGAGCGCGAAGAGTTCGACAAATGGCTGGCCAGTGATGAAGAGCACGCACGCGCATGGCGCCAGTTGGGCATGCTCGACCAGCGTTTCAGCGTGGCCTCGGGCCCCGCACGGGCGGCACTGTTGCAATCGCGCGAAGGCATTCGCCAGCGCGTGCGCAAGCTGGGCAGCGGCCTGGCGAGCATTGCACTGGTCGTCGGCCTGGCGTTGTTTGCCGGTGAGCGCTTTGTGCCGATCCACTATTGGCTGGCCGACCAACGCACCGCCACCGGCGAGCAGCGCACGCTGAAGCTGGCGGATGGCACGCTGATCAACCTCAACACCCACAGCGCCATCGACGTGCGTTTTGACGAAAAACGCCGGCTGATCGTGTTGCAGGAAGGCGAGATTCTGGTCGAGACCGGCCACAACGACGCACGCCCCTTTTATGTACAGACCCGCCACGGCAGCCTGCGCGCATTGGGCACGCGGTTTATCGTCAAGCGTGAAGACGACGCGACGCGCTTGAGCGTGCTGCAATCGGCGGTGGCCGCGCGGCCCGAGGCGCTGCAACAGGAACAGGTCTTCAAGGAAGGCCAGCAAGTGCTGATGCGCAGCGGCGGCCTCGGCCCGCTGCTGGCCGTTACCCCGGCCACTGACGCCTGGACCCGCGGCATGCTGGTGGTGGACAACGCCCGCCTGGGCGATGTGGTCGAGGAGCTGAGCCGCTACCGCACCGGCTACCTGGGCGTGGATAAAAACGTGGCCGACCTGCGCATTACCGGCAGCTTCCCACTGCACGACACCACCTTGGCACTCAATGCACTGCTGCCGACCTTGCCGGTGCAGATTGAGCAGCACACGCCGTGGTGGGTGACGGTTAAGGGCAAGCCTTAGGTTTGGCGGTGCCTTGGCTATCGCTTTCGCAGGCAAGCCAGCTCCCACACTTGACCGCGTTCCACCTGAAAAAACTCGGTCGAATGTGGGAGCCGGGCTTGCCCGCGAAGAGGCCCGCAAGCACACCTTAACGCCCAGGGAAAAATATTTTCATCCTGCCCTATCACTTTTCGATTCTCGTTCGGCACCTAGGCAATTGCGAAATATTTCCATTCAGGAGCCGCCTTATGTCCCGCACGCTAGACACCCTGTTGCGCCCCAGCCTGTTAGCCATGGCCATTGCCCTCAGCGCCCCGCTGGCCAGCACCTCGCTGATCGCCGCCGAACAGGCCTCCAGCGTGCGCACCTACAACCTGCCGGCGGCACCGTTGGCCACGACCCTCAACCAGATCGCCAGCCAGGGCGGCCTGGCGCTGACCCTCACCCCGGCGCTCGCCGCGGGCAAGACCTCGGCGCCGGTCCAAGGCCAGTTCGATGCGCCGGGTGCGCTGCGTGAAGCGTTGCGTGGTACCGGGTTGCAGTTGGAGCAGAGCAGTGCGGGGACTTATACCTTGGTGGCGGTGCCCGATGGCGTGATGGCACTGCCGGTCACCAACATCACAGGTCAGGACGGCGACCAGGAAAGTGCCTGGGGCCCGGTGCACGGTTACCTGGCTACGCGCACCGCCGCGGGCACCAAGACTGACACCGCGCTGGTCGAGGCACCACGCTCGATCTCCGTAGCCACCCGCGAACAGATGCAGGACCGCAACGTCCAGAACCTGGATGACGCCGTCAAATACATGCCTGGCATTGTCTCCGCCAGCTACGGCAGCGACACCCGCTACGATTGGATGCGTGTGCGCGGCTTCGAACCGACCCAGTTCCTCGACGGCCTGCCACTGCCGCGTGGCGTGTATGCCAACCCGAAAGCCGAGACCTGGAACCTCGATCGCCTCGCCCTGCTGCGCGGCCCAGCCTCGTCGATCTACGGTCAGACCCCACCGGGTGGCTTGCTGGACATGGTCAGCCGCCGTCCCAGTGCTGAGTCGAGCAATGCCGTCCAGGTGCAATACGGCAGCAACAACTATCGCCAGATCAACTTTGCCAGCACCGGTAAGATCGATGACGAAGGCCAGTTCCTCTACGGCCTCAGCGGGGTGGTGCGCGACGCCGGTACCCAAGTCGACCATATCGACAACAAGCGCTACAACATCGCGCCGAGCCTGACCTGGAACATCGACCCGGATACCAAACTGACCTTCCTGTCGCAGTTCACCCGCGACGATACGGGCACCACCAGCCAGTTCATGCCGATCCAGGGCACCAAGATCAAATCACCGCTGGGCGACGTTTCCCACCACAAGAACCTGGGCGACCCGGACTACGAGTTCTACGACCGCACTTACTACGCGCTGGGTTATGCGTTCGAACACCGCTTCAACGATACGTGGCAGTTCAAGCAGAACCTGCGCTACACCAAGTCGGAGTTGGACTTCCAGCAATTGACCGTGGGCTCCTATGCATTCTCCCCAGCCAATGCGGCGGGCGATATCTCCCGGTCGACCACCAACGTGAATGAAAGCATCGGCCAGTTCGCGGTGGACAACAACTTCCAGGCTGACTTTGCCACTGGCGACATCACCCACACCTTGCTGCTCGGCCTGGATCACCAACGCACCGATACCACCTATCGCGCAATCTACGGCACCGCATCGAATATCAACATCTTCAACCCGGTCAACACTCAGCCGACATTGCGCCCAACCGGCGTTCGTCCTTTTTACGACTACAACCAGAAAACCGTTCAAACCGGCCTCTACGCGCAAGACCAGATGGCCCTGGACAACTGGCGTCTGACCCTGGGCGGGCGTGAAGACTGGGTGCATCAGGGCACCACCTACTTCAACGACAACGACGCGACCAACACTGACCGCATCAAACACTTCAGTGGCAACGCAGCCCTGAGCTACGTGTTCGACTCGGGCTTCGTACCGTACTTGTCCTACGCCGAATCATTCCAGCCAGCGAGCAACGCCGATACCAACGCCACCAAGACGTTCAAACCGACAGAGGGCAAGCAGTGGGAAATGGGCGTCAAGTACCAGCCGCCCGGCTCCAATACGCTGCTGAGTGCGGCAGTCTATGACCTGACCCAGAAGAATGTGCAGGTGACCACCCTCGGCGCCGGGGGCCAGCAGATCAACAGCCAGACCGGCGAAGTGAAGGTCAAGGGCCTGGAGCTGGAAGCCGTGTCTGACGTGACCGAGAACCTCAAGGTCATCGCCGCCTACACCCTGGCGAAATCCGAGGTGCAAAAAGGCATCTACAAAGGCAACCGCCTGACCTTGATGCCCAACCAGCAAGCGTCGCTGTGGACCGACTACACCTGGCACACCGGTGTTCTGGATGGCTTCGGCATCGGCTTCGGCGCACGCTACACCGGCAACACCTACGGCGACCAGGCCAACACCTGGCTGGGCAAGGCCAATGCCTACACCGTGTTTGACGGTGCCGTGCACTACGACCTGGGCCGCCTGGACAACAGCCTGAAGGGCGCTTCGGTGAAGTTGAACGCCACCAACCTGTTCAACAAGGACTACCTGTCTACCTGTGATGGCAACTACTGCTACTTCGGCGACCAACGCAGCGTCGTCGCCAGCGCCACCTACCAGTGGTAATCGGCTGAGTTAACCGCCAGGCCGCCCCAGTGGGCGGCTTTGGTGTGTCTGAAGGTTGAAAAAAATGAAAAGCAAAACCATCCGCCGCTGGTCCTTCATCCACACCTGGACCAGCCTGATCTGCACGGTATTCCTGCTGCTGCTCGCCCTCACTGGCCTGCCACTGGTGTTTCACCACGAGATCGACCACCTACTGGGCAACGAGCCGGAGTTGGCGCAGATGCCTGCCGACACGCCACAGCTCAACCTGGAACAACTGGTGGCCAAGGCTCAGGCCCATCGTCCTGGCGAAGCCATGCAGTACCTGGCGTGGGATGAAGATGACAAGAACGGCGTGATCGCGATCATGGCCGCCACCGCCGGCACCGAACCCAACTCGTCCCACACCTTCATGCTCGACGCGCGCACGGGTGAAGCCGTGGAGACCCCAGCGGCGAACGGCGGCTTAACCCTGTTCCTGCTGCGCCTGCATGTGGACATGTTCGCCGGCCTGCCGGGCAAGCTGTTGCTGGCGTTCATGGGCATTTTGTTTGTGCTGGCGATCATCTCGGGCACGGTGTTGTACCTGCCCTTCATGCGGCGCTTGACGTTCGCCACTGTGCGCCAGGACAAATCCAGCCGCCTGCGCTGGCTCGACCTGCATAACCTCATCGGCGTGGTCACACTGACGTGGGCGCTGGTGGTGGGCGTGACCGGCGTGATCAGCGCCTGCGCCGACCTGATCATCGCCGCCTGGCGCCAGGACAGCCTCAGCGCGATGATCGAACCTTACAAAAACGCCCCGCCACTGACCCAACGTGCGCCAGCCACCGAGCTGTTGGCGATTGCCGCCAAGGCCGCACCCGGTATGGCACCGGACTTCATCGCCTTCCCCGGCACGCGCTTTTCCAGCGAGCACCATTACGCCGTGTTCATGAAGGGCAGCACCCACCTGACCTCGCACCTGCTCACGCCGGTGCTGATCGACGCCAGCACCCTGGCCGTCACCGCCATCGCCGAACGGCCGTGGTACATGGACGCCATGGGCATGTCCCAACCGCTGCATTTTGGCGACTACGGCGGCATGCCGATGAAGATCCTGTGGGCGGCGCTGGATGTGCTGACCATCATCGTGCTGGTCAGTGGGATTTACTTGTGGATCGTGCGGCGCAAGGCGGGCAAGGCATGAAGCCCAGGCAATCGAATTTCTGGAAGGTGTTTGGTGTGCCGCTGGTGATTGGCCTGCTCAGCGCCGCCGGGTTGTTTGCGGCATTGCTCGGCGATGGGCTGTGGGATTCGCTCAGTTGGCTCGGGTTAGGCATTCCCGCTGCAATTGGCACTTGGGCCTTGCTCAAACGGTGAGATAGATTAGCCCAGCCCTTTCTTGAGGAATGCCCATGTCCGCTCCCAGCATGACCTTGTTCCACAACCCCGCTTCACCGTTCGTTCGTAAGGTTCGCGTGTTGCTGGCTGAAACCGGCCAGCAGGACCGCGTCGCCCTGCACGGCTGCATGCCGACCCCGGTCAACCCGGATGCGCAGGTGGTGCAAGGCAACCCCGTGGGCAAGATCCCGGCCCTGCGCCTGGCCGACGGCACGGTGCTGCACGACAGCCGGGTGATCCTCGATTACTTCGACCACCAGCACGTCGGCAACCCGCTGATCCCGCGCGACGGCTCGGCCCGCTGGCGCCGCCTGACCCTGGCCTCGATGGCCGACGGCATCATGGATGCCGCCGTGCTGGTGCGCTACGAGACCGCCCTGCGCCCGGCGGAAAAGCAATGGGACCAATGGCTGGACGAGCAGCGCAACAAGATCCGCCGCAGCCTCGCCGAATTGGAAGCGGATGCGATTGCCGAACTGACCAGCCACTTCGACATCGCCGCCATCAGCGTGGCCTGCGCCTTGGGTTACCTGGACTTCCGTCATCCGGATATGCAATGGCGCCTGGCTAACCCGAAGCTTGCCGCCTGGTATGCCGAGGTCAGCCAGCGGCCTTCGATGCTGGAAACCCAGCCGCCCGTGTGACGTTCACACCGACCCAATGTGGGAGTGGGCTTGCCCGCGATCGCGGTATGTCATTCAGCACATCTGTTTCTGAACCACCGCTATCGCGGGCAAGCCCACTCCCACATTGGACGGTGGTGGTATTGAGGAACGTAACGATCCTTGAGGCTAAATGCGCCCCCACTTGCTGGTCCTCCCGCAACCCGATCATTGCACCGCCTCCAGGTCAAACGACATCGGCTCAGCCGCCTTGCGCTTGCCCACGCCATACCAATCCAACTTACGCGTCAGCACCATCACCGTGCCCAGCAGGCCAAACAGCAGCAGCGAGCCCATCAGCAACGCGTAATCCTCGGCACTCAGCAGGCCGTACAACAAGCCATACAGCGCCGCCAACCCCGCTGAAAACCCCAGGCCGTGAGCGACGCTGCGCAGCACATGGCACACGTAGAAGCCAATCAACAACACGCAGGCGCTGGCAGAGATGAGATAAGCCAGCGCGAACCCAATGTGCTCGGACAACGACAGCAACAGCAGGTAGAAAAACGCCAGCGCAAACCCCACCAACGCGTACTGCACCGGATGCACTGCCAGGCTCTTGAGTACTTCGAACAGGAAGAAGCCGGCGAAGGTCAGGGCGATGAAGAGCAGCGCGTATTTGATCGCACGGTCGCTCTTGAGGTACTGGTCCACCGGATCGATGAAGTTCACGCCGAAGCTGCGGTTGTTGAAGTCTTCACAGCCCTGCTTGTCCAGGCAGGTTTGCAGCGCTTGCTCAAGGTTGGTGGAGAAGAACGAGGTCTGCCAGTTGGCGCTGAAGCCCTTGTCGGTAATCTCGCGTTGTGCCGGCAGGAAATTGCCGATGAAGCTGGGATGTGGCCAGTTGGAAGCGAGTGACACCTGGCTGGTCTTGCCCACCGGCACCACTTGCAGTTGCTCGGTGCCTTGCAGGCGCAGGTCGAAAGCAAAGTTCACGACGTTGGGCTTTTTGCTGTCGTGCTCCGGCAGTGTCACGTGCACGCCTTCGCCCAGCCAGTCCACCTGGGAGCCGGGTTCGAACTCCAATTGCTGGCTGCCCAGCTCCAGCTTCAGCGCGTTTTCGATGCCGCGAATATCGCTGATGCCCACCGCGAGAAATGCCGGCTCAAAGCGGTAATCGGCGAAGTCTTCGGTGATACCCAACTGCGCAGGCAATTCGAAATGCCCGCTGATGCGGTTGTCGGCATGGAACAGCCGCGCCTGGTAGATGCCCCGTGCGCGCAATTCGGTCTGCACCTTGCCGTCGAGTTCAAATCGGTCCGGCAGGAAATACAGACGACCGCGCTCTTCGCGGGTGACTTCGTAGCGTTTGTTGAGCTTTTCATTGAGCTTCCACTCGCGGACGGTCTTGCGATACGGCACTACCATCACCGGGCCGGTGAGGCGCTGGGCGTAGCTGGAGCTGCGGGCGATGTCCATCAATACGCCATCGCGCAGTTGCTGGCGGTCGCTGATAATGCCGTTGATCATCAGCAACGGAATCAGCAACAGCAGGATCAGCAGCGCAATCGCGCCAAGTTTGAAAAGCAGGCTGCGGTTCATGGGTCTCTCCCTGTTTTGATGGGGAGAGTCTGGGCAGACTATGTGGGGGATTTATGTGGGCAATGTGGAGACTGTGTGGAGATGCAGCACCGCCTGCACGCCGCCGTCGACATTGCCGATCTGCAATGCGCCGCCGTGCAGCTTCATCACTTCCTCGACAAAGTTGAGGCCCAGGCCGGTGCTTTTGCGCCCACTGGCCGGGCGTGGCAGCGAGTAGAAACGCTCGCTCAGGCGTGGCAGGGCGTAGTCGGGAATCGGCGTGGCCTGGTTGAACAGGCTCACCTGCACGTCGTTGTGTCGCGTCTGCGCGCTGAACCTCAGCAGGCCGCCGGGCGGCGTGAAGTCCAGTGCATTGTCCAGCAGGTTGCCCAGTGCCTGACGCAGCAGAAAGGGTTCGCCATACACGTTTACATCCGCCGCAATCGTCTGCTCGACGCGCAACCCGGCGCCTTCGATACGGGCACACTGGGCCTTGAGTACCTCATCGACCATGGCCGCCAGTGCAATACTGGCCTGCTCTTCCAGGCCCTGGCGTTGTTCGACCTGCGCCAGGTTCAGCAGGCGCTCGATCAACTGCTGCAGGCGCGCACTTTCGCTGTCGATATTGCCGACGAAGCGCTGCTGCTGCTCACGGGTCATATCGCCCTGCAACAGCTCGGCCGCACCGCGTATCGCCGCCAGCGGGCTCTTCAATTCATGGGTCAGGGTGTGCACGTAGCGCTCGACGTAAGCCTTGCCTTCCAACTGCGTGCGCATGTGCTCGACGGCAGTAGAGAGCTGCTTGAGTTCGCCGCCACGGTAATGGGGCAACTCGGCACGCCGGCCTTCGCTCACCGCTTCGGCGTAGGCCGTCAGCCGCCTAAGGGCAACGCTCAGCCACCACGACAATACCGCGCCAAGCAACAGGCCAAGAATCACCAAGCCAGCGCCGTACCACAGCAAGCGCCGCTCAGTGCGGTCGACATACGGCTGCAATGAGCTGTTCGGCTTGGCCACGGTGACCACGCCAATGATCTGGCCGTTGTCACGGATCGGCGCGCCCACGTGCATTACCGACGAAGCAGGGTCGTCCAGTTCGCTGCGGGTGGAACGCGCACCGTATTCACCGCGCAGGGTCAGGTACACATCGTTCCACTTGGAATAGTCTTGCCCCACCGCTTCGCCCGTGGAATCGAGCAACACGGTGCCCTTGGCGTCGGTCACGTAGATGCGATGGTTGACCTGGTTTTTCGGCAGCCCCCAGATGGTCGCGCCCGGCTGGCGATTGCCGTAGGCCTTGAGCAACTCCGGCCAGTGGCTTTGGCCGAGGGTGCCGTTCTTTACGTCGTCGCGCAGGATCTCGGCCAGCAGGTTGGCGGTGTCCACCAGGGTTTCTTCGGTGGACTGGCGCACGCCGGGGCGGATTTCCTTCATCACGGTGCTGAGCACAAAGTAGCCGGTCAGGCCGATAAACAGCGCGTACACCAGGAAGATCCGCAGCCCCAGGCGCATCAGCTATTGCTCGGGCTGTAGCTGTAGCCGAGGCCGCGGTGAGTCTCGATCGGCTCGGCCTCGGCGGCCACGCTGCGTAATTTGCTGCGCAGGCTTTTGATGTGGCTGTCGATATTGCGCTCGTAGCCGGCATCCGCCGCCACGCCTACCGCGTCCAGGAGTTGCTCGCGGCTGAACACGCGCTCGGGCTGTTCCAACAGGCTTTGCAGTAAACGGAATTCATGGCGCGTGAGGCTCAACGGCTGGCCGCGATAGCTGATCTGCATGCGTTCCAGGTCAACCTGGAACAGCGCCGGCGCAGCACCGGGGCCAATCCGCTTGAGGATCGCCCTGACCCGCGCCGTCACTTCCCGTGGGCTGAAGGGCTTGACCACATAATCGTCGGCGCCGATCTCCAGCCCCACCACGCGGTCGATCTCACCATCCCGGGCACTGAGGAACATCACCGGCACTTCGCTGAACCGGCGCAGTTGCTTGCAGGTTTCAAACCCGGTGATATCTGGCAGGCCGATGTCGAGGATGATCAGGTCGGCAGGCGTCTGGCGCTGATGGGCCAGCGCCTCCTGGCCGAGGCTCAGCCAGGTGGTGGTGAAGCCCTCGCCTTGCAGGGCGAATATCAGTGTGTCGGCTATTGCCGCTTCGTCTTCGACAATCAGGATATGCGCCATGGTGGTTCGTCAGCAGTCCGGTTTGTCGGCAGTGTAACGACGCGCCGGGTTCACCGCCGCGCCAAATTCACGCAGGGCCTTGGCGCCGATCAACAAGGGGTAGTTGAAGCTGCTGCGGTCGGTGAGGTTGACCTCGACAGTGCGCTTGACGTTGCCCAGGCACATTTCCAGGTCGACCACCGGACGCTTGGCCACGGACGGCTCGTCCTTGTCGTCGTCTTCGTCGGCGCGGCTCTTGATCTTGCTGATGCGCGACACTTTGTGTTCATAGACTTTATTGGACGCGTCCTTGCCGCCGAGGCGGAAGCGCACCCAATCGTCGCCATCACGGGTGAAGGTCTCGATGTCACGGGCCGACAGCGAGGCAGTCAGCGCGCCGGTGTCCATCTTGGCCTTGAAGGTTTCACCGATCTCCGGCAGTTGGATGTATTCGTAGCGACCGTACAGGGTCGGCTCGGCGGCCATGACAGGCAAGGCAGCCAGGGCGAGGGAGGCAAGGAGCAGTTTCACGAAGTGATTTCCTCGGAAAGAAGTAGGCGGATTCTAGACCGCAAAGGCAGCACTTAGTTAGCTCGCTCCAGCATAACCGGCACATTGTGAAACATTCGTCCGGCGAATTCGGATTTGGCCTCTAGACTCACCTCTCTTATCATGGCCCGCCCACAGGACTCCAAGAGTTACTTATGCGCCGCCTGCTCACCGGCTGTTTCGTCACACTGCTGCTATTGCTCAACACCCTGGTGCTGTTCGGCCCGTTGATGGTGTTTGCCCTGCTCAAGCTGGTGGCCCCCGGTCGCTTGCGTGACTACATGTCGTGGGCGGTGATGTGGATCGCCGAGACCTGGGCCGAGATCGACAAGCTGATTTTCTCGCTGTGCATCCCCACCCGCTGGGATATTCGCGGCGGCGACGATTTGCGCGGTGACACCAGCTACCTGGTGATCAGCAACCACCAATCCTGGGTGGATATCCCGGCGCTGATCCAGGCCCTCAACCGGCGCACGCCGTTCTTCAAATTCTTCCTGAAAAAAGAGCTGATCTGGGTGCCCTTCCTGGGCCTGGCGTGGTGGGCGCTGGATTACCCGTTCATGAAGCGCTACACCAAGGCGTTCCTGGCCAAGCACCCGGAACTGGCGGGGCAGGATTTGAAGATCACCAAAGAGGCCTGCGAGCTGTTCAAGCGCCAGCCGGTGACGGTGGTCAATTACCTGGAGGGTACGCGGTTCACCGAAGGCAAACGCAAGCAGCAGGACTCACCGTTCACGCGCCTGCTCAAGCCCAAGGCCGGTGGCGTAGCATTCGTGCTGGCGGCGATGGGTGAACAACTGGACGCGGTGCTCGACGTGACGGTGGTCTACCCGCAAGACAGGATTCCGGGGTTCTGGGATTTGATCTGCGGATCGGTACCGACGGTGATCATTGATATCCGTACCCGCGAGCTGGACCCCGCGTTGTGGCAAGGGGATTACGAGAACGATCCGGCATTTCGCCAGACCGTCCAGAACTGGGTCAACCAGCTCTGGACGGAGAAGGACGCGCGCATCGAACAACTGCGCGCGGAGCGTCCTTAACTGCCGGTGCCCCAGGCCTGGGCCAGCTTGCCCAGCACCGAGCTGCTGGCACCCTGGCCGCCCAGGTATTGCAGGATCACCGGGGCAAACTGGCCGACCATGCCACTGTCCATGCCCAAGGCGCTGAACGCGGTGTTCAGGTCGTTGGTGTTCTTCACATTGCCCAGCAGGCCGTCGAGGCCGCTGGTCTTGCTGCCGCCGGTCTGGCCGAGCATCCCGCTCAAGGCCCCGAGGCTACCCAACGCATTGTTGCCCGACAGCTGGTCGAGCCCCGGCACGCTATTGCCCAGCTGCGAATAGTCGTTGCCGCTCAGTTTGTTCTTGGCCAGGCCCAGCATGGCGCCCGTACCGCCCACCGCTTGTTCGGGCGTGATATTCAGTTGCGAGGTCAGGGCGCTCAACAACCCGGCCGTCTCGGACGACGGTGCGGCTGCAGCGGCCTTGTTGTTGCCACCCTGCATACCGGAAATGGCATTGGCCGCGTCGCCAAGGCTGAACCCTGCGGCGAACACCGGGCCGGCCGCCAGGGTCATCAGGCAGGAAAGGGCGAAACCGCGTGAAATCTTCATCGAAACAACCTCTGGGTGTAGGGGTGAAAGCAGGCGTTTGACTGGGGATCCGGCACATTGTTCCGGGTCGGCCGAGGAACCCAATCGGCATATCAGAGTCCATGAAATGACTTCAAGACTTGCCAGGAATAGCCATATGAGCGCCACCCGTCCCCAAGTAATTGAGCAAAAGCCGCCTTTCTGGAACCGTCCACGCGTGTTCATCGGCGTCTGCGTGGCCATCGTCGCCGGCCTCGGCGGCGCGTTCTACACCCAGGACAACGTCAATTCCGCCGCCACCCTGGTGACCACCGCCCAGCAACCCGCGGCGCAGATTATGGCGCACAACGATTACCTCGAAGTAGAGCCGATCGCCACGGCAGCAGTTGAGCCGGATCGCAGCCTGGAACTGTGGGCCATGCCCGACGGCAGCGCACCGGTGTCGCTTGGGCTATTGCCGGAGGATGGCAAAGGCATCATCGGACTCAACCCCCGCCAGCAGGAAAGCATCAGCAAGCCGGTGGAGCTGATGGTGAGTTCGGAGACCAAGGGTGGTTCCATCAGCAAACAGCCGACGGGGCCGACCGTCTACCAAGGCGCACTGGCCACACGCTGATCCCCCAAACACCACAAACCCATGTGGGAGGGGGCTTGCTCCCGATAGCTGTAGTTCAGTCACAACTTTACTGACTGAGCCACCGCCATCGGAGCCCCCTCCCACATTGATATTCAGTGCCTGGGTGACTTGCTCTTGGCAAGGGATGGCGCTTTATAGTTCGGCCGTCGTCCACATGGCGACACGGGTTTGGCGACCCGGTGAATGGTGCAAAAGCTTCTGCTTTTTTGCAGGCCCTTTTGCGTCCGCAATAGCCGCTTTCGTGGTGGCTGTGCGCGGGAGACCTTCGGGTCTGCCGGTTCTATTCCCGGTTCGCCAACCTGCGTACAGCTGCCACCCAATTCGTTTGGCGACAAATATGTGTGTAGCCCACTTCTACTTGAATGGGTTCAAAACATGAACCGATACATGCCGCTCACCGGCCACGACAGCGCCACCCCATCCCTGCACACCGACACCCTCGTCCCCCAGGACTTCGACCTGCTATGCGCCATTGCGCTGTGCGACGGCTGCGATTTGCTCGATGTCATCAGCCGGCGATTGCAGGCTTAAAAATTGCCGCAAAAAGGGCGATGCCCTGTCGCCCTTTCTGTACCTGCGTATGCAATTTCTGGCAGCTTCAAATATACCGACTTTCATATAAAACGAATTTTTCATACCGAATAATTATAAATTACTGTCATTTCTAACAGTATCCCACGCTAGCAAGCCGTCTTAGCATTCAGACGTCACCTCACAATTCAATTAAGGATCAGATATGAATTATCAATTCGCCGTAGGAATGCTGGCTGCTTGTGTATTGGCCGGGGGCGCTCATGCAGCTGATATCAAGGACTGCCCGGCACCTAGCACCATTAAATCTGAAGCATTCCAAGAAACCATCCAAGGTAATAGGGTCGACGGTTTCAAATACACCGCCGAGAGCGGTGGTAAGAAGTGGACGGGCCAAACAGGTAACACTAAACATGATTACCTGGAACGTAAATATGAACTCGAAGCAGAGACGATCAATGTAGTGAATGGAAAGCTGCGCTGTGACTACGGCGGCAAAACGCTGATAGAAAATGGTGAAACTGCAGTTCCTAATCTAAGACTCACAGCAACGCAATAATTAATAAGGGCGACTTTGCGGTCGCCCTTCCCGCAACCCACAGGAGGCGGGTAATGAGAAGCTCACTACTTGCAGGTATGTTGGCCACGATGGCCCTGATGAACACTGTCGGTGCAGCGACCTCCACCTGTCCCTCGATCCAAGCCATCAAACAAACGGAGATGATCAATGGCGGTTACCGCTATGAGGCGTCACAACCTGATGGACGGGCCTGGATAGGTGAAAACCCGTTGGCTGCCGCTTCGTACTTGAATGATTCGACCTTTCACGATGCCCGGTACGATGCAAACAACAAAACCGTCACCTGCACCTATAAGGGCCCCATGAATAACGACGCGAGCTTTTCGGTCACGCTCAAACCTGTGTCTGCCTGGAACCTTATCCCTCCTATTGGCGAGTGGAAAGGCACGTATTGCGAAGCCCTGGCAATTTCCAAGTGCTCATTTACGCATCAGTAAAAACGTCACCCGAATCATTCCGACCGTTCACGTTCACAAATCCTCAGCCAGCCGTCGACGTTCTTGCGGAACTGTGGGCCCGGCACGGCCCACCCAAGGCAGCCTTCTCACGATTTTCGACGCGAAGGTTCAGCCACAAACAAAGGAACTGTGACGACATGATCGGATTGATACCCAATATTTTTGCTGCCGCTACCGCACTCAACCTTCTCGATCTTCGCAGGCCACACCAGGCCTCATCGGGCCAGGCCATCGACATCGGCCAATGCCCAGCCGTCAGCGACATCCACTCCAAACCCTACACGGACCCTGACCTGCCACCGCCCTACGGCGAAGGCTATAAATACTCGGCCCACGCCAGGGGCAGGACATGGAAGGGCCAGACAGCCGGAACAGATGACGATTATCTAGCCCCCAGGTACGCACTCAAGGCAGAGACCATCACCCAGACAGAGGGAAGGCTACGTTGTGACTATGGCGGAAAGACTGTCGTTGAAGAGGGTGTAACAGCCACTCCCTACCTGCGGCTCAACTCACAATAAATAATAAGGGCGACCCTGGGGTCGCCCTTATTTTGCCCTGCTCTTTATGCCGCACTGAACAACTTATGCGGATCAATCACAAACTTCTTCGGCACACCCGCATCGAACTCGCCATACCCACGCGGCGCGTCGTCCAGGCTGATCACCTGCACACCGACGATCTCGGCAATGTTGATACGGTCCCACATGATCGCCTGCATCAACGCGCGGTTGTACTTCATCACCGGGGTCTGGCCGGTGTGGAAGCTGTGGGACTTGGCCCAGCCCAGGCCGAAGCGGATGCTCAGGCTGCCCATTTTTGCCGCAGCGTCCACAGCACCCGGATCTTCGGTGACGTACAGGCCAGGGATACCGATCTTGCCCGCCACGCGCACCACGCCCATCAGGGAGTTGAGCACGGTGGCCGGGGCTTCCGCCTTGACGCCTTCATGACCATGACCACGGGCTTCGAAGCCCACGGCATCGACGGCGCAGTCCACTTCCGGCTCACCCAGCAGTGCGGCGATCTGTTCGTGCAGCGGGGTGTCCTGGGACAGGTCGGCAATCTCGAAGCCCTGGGCCTTGGCGTGGGCCAGGCGGATCGGGTTGACGTCACCGATGATCACCACTGCCGCACCCAACAGGCGCGCCGATGCCGCCGCCGCCAAGCCCACAGGGCCGGCACCGGCGATATAAACTGTGCTACCTGGGCCAACGCCGGCAGTGACGGCGCCGTGGTAGCCGGTGGGGAGAATGTCGGAGAGGCAGGTCAGGTCGCGGATTTTCTCCATGGCCTTGTCGCGGTCCGGCAGTTTGAGCAGGTTGAAGTCGGCGTACGGCACCAGCACGTACTCGGCCTGGCCACCGGTCCAGTCGCCCATGTCGACGTAGCCGTAGGCGCCACCGGCACGGGCCGGGTTGACGGTGAGGCATACGCCGGTGTGCTGCTCCTTGCAGGAACGGCAGCGGCCGCACGCCACGTTGAAGGGTACGGAAACCAGGTCGCCGATCTTCAGGTTTTCGACGTCGCTGCCCTTCTCGATCACTTCACCGGTGATTTCATGACCGAGCACCAGGCCGGTCTGGGCAGTGGTGCGGCCACGCACCATGTGTTGGTCGGAGCCGCAGATGTTGGTGGAGACCACGCGCAGGATGACGCCGTGCTCAATCTTCCTGCCACGGGGGTCCTGCATTTTGGGATAGTCGATTTTCTGTACTTCGACCTTGCCGTTGCCGAGATACACGACACCACGATTACCAGACATGCTTTCACCTCGCTGTTGTTTTTATGGAACCGCGTTGCCCGTTTGGGTGGGCACCGCGTTAAGTGCTCGGGTTACAGATGCTGTTTTTGCGTTGTTTGTAAGGGCCTCATCGCGGGCAAGCCCGGCTCCCACATTTTGATCTATGAACACATTCAAAAATGTGGGAGCTGGCTTGCCTGCGATAGCGATCTAAAGAACGACCGTGCGATTGGCGTTCAAAAACACCCGCCGCTCAATGTGATACCCAACGGCCCGGGCCAACGTCAGCCCTTCGATATCGCGCCCCTTGGCAATCAAATCCTCGGGGTAGTGACTGTGATCGACCACCTCCACACCCTGGGCAATGATCGGGCCTTCATCCAGATCGTTGTTGATGTAATGCGCCGTGGCCCCCACCAACTTCACGCCCTTGTTGTACGCCTGGTGATACGGCTTGGCGCCCTTGAACCCCGGCAGCAACGAGTGGTGAATGTTGATGGCCTTGCCATCCAGCTTGCGGCACAGCTCCGGCGACAGCACTTGCATGTAGCGCGCAAGGATCACCAATTCCGCGCCGGTGTCTTCCACCACTTGCCACACCTGACGCTCCTGGGACGGTTTGTCGTTGGGGTCGAGGGGGAAATGGTAGTAGGGAATTTGGTGCCAGTCGGCCAAAGGTTTCAAATCGGGGTGGTTGGACACCACCGCGACCACGTCCATCGACAGTTGGCCGATACGCTGGCGGTACAGCAGGTCGTTCAGGCAGTGATCGGCCTTGGAGACCATGATCACCACTTTTGGCCGGTAGTTTGGCGCGGTGAGTTCGAAGATCATGCCGAAGGCCTCGCCACGGGTGGCCAGGCCATCGCGGAAGGCCTGCTCGTCAAAACCCTCGGGTTGGCGGAACTCCACGCGGATGAAAAACCGGCCCGAAAGCCGGTCATCGAACGAGTGGTGCTCGGTAACGTAGCAGCCCTGCTCGAACAGGTAGCGGGTGACCGCGTCCACCGTGCCGAGCACGCTGGGGCAGTCGGCGGTCAAAATCCATGTATCGGGTGCGCGGCTCATGGGGTATTCCTCAGGCTTGGATGCTCAGGCCGAATTCGGCGGATGCATCCTGCAGCCACAACCACCAGTAGTCCGAGAAGCTGCGACGAATCACCAGCTCCCAAGTGTCTTCAGCCGTGTGGCGGATCACCAGTTGCGACTTGGCGAACACCGTGCCCACCGCCTTGCCCACCGGGAAGTTGTTGGGGTGCACGTCGTAGCTGGTGGATTTCATCAACACATCGCGCACATTCGGGCCGCTGAGTTCGAGGATCTGCTGGCCGCCGCTGACGTTGACGACCTGGATGTGCAACTCACCCAACGCGGCACGCAGGTTTTGCTCAGCGGCGAATTCTTCACCGCTTGGCACGATCAGCAACCACTCATCCGGGCCGAGCCACTGCAGGCTGATTTCACCCTTGACGATCACTTGCAAGGCGCCGGGCAATTCGATGCCCAGGGCCTTGTGCACGCCCGCAGCGAAGGCTGCATCGTGGCCATCGCCACGAATGGTCAGGTGGCCCAGGAGTTTCTTTTCACGCACGGTCACGCCGGCGTTCTTGCGACCCTTGCCGACCAGGCTGGCGAGGTCGGCATGGTGCAGCGACGACTCGGCCTTGGCGCCGGTGGTGGGACGTTGTTGGTAAACATTGGCTGCTGTCATAAAGCACCTGTTTGAATGCTGTGGTGTCTGTTCTGGCCTCATCGGGGGCAAGCCCCCCTCCCACATTTTTGAATTGTGAATCGATTCAAATGTGGGAGCTGGCTTGCCTGCGATGCAGGCACCTCGGTCTGTCAGATGTTCTGGCGATCGCCTTTCGGGTCGAAGAACACCGAGGACACAATCTCCGCCTCGATCACGCTGCCATCCGCTTGCGGTGAGAACACCCGCTCGCCGATGCGCTTCAAGCCACCCTTCACCACCGCCATCGCAAACGAATAACCCAGGGAGTTATGCGCATAGCTCGATGTCACGTGGCCGACCATCTTCATCGGGATCGACTGCTTCGGATCGAACACCAACTGCGCGCCTTCCGGCAGCCATACTTTCGGATCGACCGGCTTGAGGCCCACCAGTTGCTTGCGCTCTTCGCGCACGCAGTCTTCACGGTTCATGCCGCGCCAGCCGATCCACGAGAACGGCTTGGTGCGGCCGACGCACCAGCCCATGTTCAGGTCGTCCGGGGTCATCGACCCGTCGGTGTCCTGGCCGACGATGATGAAGCCCTTCTCGGCCCGCAGCACGTGCATGGTTTCGGTGCCGTACGGGGTCAGGTTGTACTTTTGGCCGGCCGCGACGATCTGTTCCAGCACGCCCATGGCGTAGTCGGCCTGCACGTTGACTTCGTACGACAGCTCACCGGTAAACGAGATACGGAACACCCGCGCCGGTACGCCACCCACCAGGCCTTCTTTCCAGGTCATGAACGGGAAGCCGTCCTTGTCCAGGTCGATATCGGTGACTTCCGCCAGCAGCTTGCGGCTGTTGGGGCCGGACAGGGTCATGGTCGCCCAGTGGTCGGTGACCGAGGTGAAGTACACCTTGAGGTCTGGCCATTCGGTCTGTTGGTAGATTTCCAGCCATTGCAGCACACGAGCAGCGCCGCCGGTGGTGGTGGTCATCAGGAAATGGTTGTCGGCGAGACAGGCGGTCACGCCGTCATCGAAGACCATGCCGTCTTCCTTGCACATCAGGCCGTAGCGCGCCTTGCCCACATCGAGCTTGGTCCAGGCGTTGGTGTAGATGCGGTTGAGGAATTCGCGCGCGTCCGGGCCCTGGATGTCGATCTTGCCGAGGGTCGACGCGTCCAACAGGCCGACGCTGTCACGCACGGCCAGGCATTCGCGTTTGACGGCGGCGTGCAGGTCTTCACCGTTGCGTGGGAAGTACCAAGGGCGTTTCCACTGGCCGACGTCTTCAAACTCGGCGCCGTTCTTCACGTGCCAGGCGTGCAGCGCGGTGTAGCGCACCGGTTCGAAGATGTGCCCACAGTGACGGCCCGCTACCGCGCCGAAGGTGACCGGCGTGTAGTTGGGACGGAACATGGTGGTGCCCATCTGCGGGATGGTCACGTTCAGCGAGCGCGCGGCAATCGCCAGGCCGTTGACGTTGCCCAACTTGCCCTGGTCGGTGCCGAAACCCAACGCGGTGTAGCGTTTGACGTGCTCGACCGACTCGAAACCTTCGCGGGTCGCCAGTTCGATGGCGGCGGCAGTCACGTCGTTTTGCAGGTCGACAAATTGCTTCGGCGCCCGTGCGGTTGGCTTGTCGTGCGGCACTTGGTAGATCGCCAACGTCGGCTCTTCCAAGCGGCTCAGGGCTTTCGGCAAGGTGCCTTCCACCGGGGCAAAACCGGCTTCGCTGGCCGCGCGCACACCGCCTTCAAAACCGTCTGCCAGGGAATCGCCAAGGCCATAGACGCCGTTGATACCGCCGACGCACACGCGTTTCTGCGGGGCTTCACCGGGCACAAAACCGAGGATGTCTTCACGCCAGGTCGGCTTGCCGCCCAGGTGCGAAGCCAGGTGGACCACTGGGCTGTAGCCGCCAGAGCTGGCGACCAGATCGCAATCCAGCCACTCGCCTGGGCTGGTGACTTTGTGCGCTTTCACATCAATCGCAGCGACGCGGGCGGCGGTGACGTGCTTGCTGCCGCGAGCCTCGATCACAGCGCTGCCGGTGAGGATTCGAATACCTTTGGCGCGGGCTTCTTCAACCAGTGCGCCGCGTGGGTTGTGGCGTACATCAGCCACGGCCACCACTTGCAGGCCGGCGTCGAGCCAGTCCAGCGCAACGCGGTAGGCGTGATCGTTGTTGGTCGACAGCACCAATTTCTTGCCCGGCGCCACGCCATAGCGACGCACGTAGGTAGAAACCGCACCGGCCAGCATGTTGCCCGGCACGTCGTTGTTGCCGTACACCAGCGGGCGCTCACACGCACCGGTCGCCAGCACCACGCGCTTGGCGCGCACGCGGTGGATACGCTGGCGCACCACGCCAATCGGCGCACGGTCACCGAGGTGATCGGTGAGGCGCTCGTGAATGGTCAGGAAGTTATGGTCGTGGTAGCCGTTGACGGTGGCGCGGGGCAGCAACACTACGTCCGGCAGGGCCTTGAGTTCAGCGATCACGCTGGCAACCCATTCCGCAGCCGGCTTGCCGTCGAGGCTTTCACGCGAATCCAGCAGCGAACCGCCAAACTCTTCCTGCTCGTCAGCGAGGATCACACGGGCACCGCTGCGGGCGGCGGCCAGTGCGGCAGCCAAGCCCGCAGGGCCGGCGCCGACGACCAGCACGTCACAGTGACGGTTGAAGTTGTCGTAGGTGTCCGGGTCGTTCTCGGTCGGCGAGCGGCCAAGACCTGCTGCCTTACGGATGTACTTCTCGTAAGTCATCCAGAACGATTGCGGGTACATGAAGGTTTTGTAGTAGAAACCCGGTGGCATCAGCTTGCCGCCGACCTTGCCAAGAATGCCCATCACGTCAGTGTTGACGTTCGGCCAGCCGTTGGTGCTGGTGGCGACCAGGCCTTGGTACAGCGCCTGTTGCGTGGCGCGCACGTTGGGAATCTGGGTGGCTTCGGTGGCGCCGATCTGCAGCACCGCGTTCGGCTCTTCGGCGCCCGCAGCGAAGATGCCGCGAGGGCGCGAGTACTTGAAGCTGCGGCCGATGATGTCGACGCCGTTGGCCAGCAGGGCTGCAGCGAGCGTGTCACCTTCAAAACCTTTGTAGCTCTGGCCGTTGAAGGTAAACGTCAGGACTTTATTACGGTCGATCCGGCCACCGTTGGACAGGCGATTGGTCTGGCTCATACCTTCTCTCCAGAGGCCTTGGCGGTGAATTGTGGCTTCTCACCGATCTTGTAGGTTTCAAGAATTTCGTAGGTCAGGGTGTCGCGGGTCGCGTTGAAGTACTGGCGGCAACCGGCGGCGTGAATCCACAGTTCGTGGTGCAGCCCGCGGGGGTTGTCGCGGAAGAACATGTAGTCGCCCCACTCTTCATCGGTGCAGGCATTCGGGTCCAGCGGGCGCGGGATGTGCGCTTGGCCGGAGGCGTGGAATTCCTCTTCGGAGCGCAGTTCGCCACAGTGAGGACAGAAGATATGCAACATAGGGAATTTCTCCTGTTAGTGGGCGACGGCCGCAGCGCCGTGTTCGTCGATCAACGCACCGTTGTGGAAACGGTCGATGGAAAAAGGTGCCGCCAACGGGTGCATTTCACCCTTGGCCAGGCTGGCGGCAAACACGTTGCCTGAGCCCGGCGTGGCCTTGAAGCCACCGGTGCCCCAACCGCAGTTGAAGAACATGTTCGGCACGGGGGTCTTGGAGATGATCGGGCAGGCATCCGGCGTGGTGTCGACGATACCGCCCCACTGGCGGTTCATGCGCACGCGGGACAGCACCGGGAACATCTCGACGATGGCCTGGATGGTGTGTTCGATCACCGGGTACGAGCCGCGCTGGCCGTAGCCGTTGTAGCCGTCAATACCGGCGCCGATCACCAGGTCGCCCTTGTCGGACTGGCTGATGTAGCCGTGCACGGCGTTGGACATGATCACGCTGTCGATAATCGGCTTGATCGGCTCCGACACCAACGCTTGCAGCGGGTGGGACTCAATCGGCAGGCGGAAGCCCGCGAGCGACGCCATGTGCCCGGAGTTACCGGCAGTGACCACACCGACGCGCTTGGCGCCGATAAAGCCCTTGTTGGTTTCCACGCCGATGCACACACCGTTTTCCTTGCGAAAGCCGATCACTTCGGTCTGCTGGATCAAATCCACGCCGAGGGCGTCGGCGGCACGCGCAAAGCCCCAGGCCACGGCATCGTGACGGGCCACGCCGCCGCGACGTTGCACGGTGGCGCCGAGCACCGGGTAGCGGGTGTTTTTCGAGCAATCGAGGTACGGGATCTCGTCGGCCACTTGCTTGGCATTGAGCAATTCGCCGTCCACGCCGTTGAGGCGGTTGGCGCTCACACGGCGCTCGGAATCACGGATGTCTTGCAGGGTGTGGCACAGGTTGTACACGCCACGCTGGGAGAACATCACGTTGTAGTTCAGGTCCTGGGACAGGCCTTCCCACAGTTTCATCGCGTGTTCGTACAGGTGCGCCGACTCGTCCCACAGGTAGTTGGAACGCACGATGGTGGTGTTGCGCGCGGTGTTACCGCCGCCCAGCCAGCCTTTCTCGACCACGGCCACGTTGGTGATGCCGTGTTCCTTGGCCAGGTAGTAGGCGGTCGCCAGACCATGCCCGCCGCCACCGACGATGACCACGTCGTAGACCTTTTTAGGGGTCGGCGTGCGCCACATCTTCTGCCAGTTTTCGTGGTGGCTGAGTGAGTGCTTGAAGAGGCCGAAGCCCGAGTAGCGTTGCATAGTCATTACTCCAAAACCGCGCTCAGCGATAAACCGGGAAATCAGCGCACAGGGCAGACACGTGCTTGGCCACGTTGGCCTCGACGTCGGCGTCGCCGAGGTTGTCGAGGATGTCGCAGATCCAGCCGGCCAGTTCGATGCACTGCGGCACTTTGAAACCACGCGTGGTCACCGCCGGAGTGCCGATGCGCAGGCCCGAGGTCACGAAGGGCGACTGCGGATCATTCGGCACGGCGTTCTTGTTGACGGTGATGTGGGCGCGGCCGAGGGCGGCGTCCGCCTCTTTGCCGGTGAGGCCCTGACGGATCAGGCTGACCAGGAACAGGTGGTTGTCGGTGCCGCCGGACACAACATCGTAGCCGCGTTTGATAAACACGCTGGCCATGGCCTGGGCGTTGTCGATCACTTGTTGCTGGTAGACCTTGAAGCCAGGTTCCTGGGCTTCCTTGAAGCACACGGCCTTGCCGGCGATCACGTGCATCAACGGGCCACCCTGGGCGCCGGGGAATACAGCAGCGTTGAGTTTCTTCTCGATTTCTTCGTTGGCCTTGGCCAGGATCAGGCCGCCACGGGGACCGCGCAGGGTCTTGTGGGTGGTGGTGGTGACCACATCGGCGTACGGCAGCGGGTTCGGGTACAGGCCGGCGGCGACCAGGCCGGCGACGTGGGCCATGTCGACGAACAGCAGCGCACCGACCTTGTCGGCGATGGCGCGAAAGCGTGGGAAATCCAGGGTCTTGGAGTAGGCGGAAAAACCGGCCACGACCATTTTAGGTTTGTGTTCCACCGCCAGGCGTTCGACTTCGTCGTAGTCGATCAGGCCGGTGTCGGTGTTGATGCCGTACTGCACGGCGTTGTAAAGCTTGCCCGAGGACGACACCTTGGCGCCGTGGGTCAGGTGGCCGCCGTGGGCCAGGCTCATGCCGAGGACGGTGTCACCGGCGTTCAACAGGGCCAGGTACACCGCGCTGTTGGCGGAAGAACCGGAGTGCGGCTGCACGTTGGCGTAATCGGCGCCGAACAATTGCTTGGCGCGTTCGATGGCCAGGGCTTCGACCTTGTCCACATGCTCGCAGCCACCGTAGTAGCGCTTGCCCGGGTAGCCTTCGGCGTATTTGTTGGTGAGGCCGCTGCCCTGGGCTTCCATCACGCGTTTGCTGGTGTAGTTCTCTGACGCGATCAGCTCGATATGATCTTCCTGACGCTGCTCTTCGGCATTCATGGCCGCCAGCAGTGCGTCGTCATATCCCTGGATCTGGTCTTTTTTGCTGAACATCGCGTCTCTCCCAGCCTTTCGTATTGTTGAGGCCCGTGCAGGGCCCTTTGATGCGATGGTAGGGCTGGCGCAGACAGGTCAAATGCCTACGGACGCCACGCAAAGGTGCGTTTACGACATGGAATGAATTCTGCGACTCAGGCAAGGCTGTGGCGCAAGGCCAGCAGCAGCAGGAAATGCGCGGGATAGAGGGCATACGCCCAGCGGCGCATAGGCGGCGGGGAGGCATTTTTGGCATGTCGCAACAGGACCAGGCCGAGTGTTGGCGCAATCAGACAAGTGGCCAATCCCGCCAACGCGACAGGGGAGCCACTAGCGAGCAGAACCTGCCATTGATTGGCCGCGACGCAGACCACGCCCGGCAATACGCTGAAATACCAGGGACGACGGAACACCAGCAGCATCGCCAGTGGCAGCAATACACCGAAAAAACCGAACATCAGCTGCGTGGAAAACACCGCGGCAATCGTGGCCGCGATCAGCGCCAGTCCGCGATCAAAAAGCACTTTCTGCTGCCATCCTCGGGCAATAAGCAAGCCCAACGCCAACGTCGGCAATACGTTCAATGTATCGGCATCATCGATAAAAAGTCGGTACGGCACTTCGCTGATTACGCTGAACAGCAACAGCCAGCCCAGATACCGCCACTGGCCGGTGACAGGTGAGTTTTTCGCCCGATGCAGGTTCGCCGCAATCGCCAGGCAAAACCACGGAAACGCCAGGCGCCCCGGCACATACAGGCCATCCAGGCTCAAACCGACATACCGCAGGTGGTCCAGCACCATGCTCAACAGCGCCAGCCACTTGAGCAGATCCAGAGCGCCATCACGGACGCGTCCGACAGGAATCGTTTGAGTACCGTGCATAATTCCCCAGTGACTTTGCATTTACAGTGCGTGCGCACCCGCAACAATCTTGGTTACAGTGCGCACCAACATCGACCACAGGAATGGGCCATGACCGACAAGAGCCAACAATTCGCCAGTGACAACTATTCCGGCATCTGCCCGGAAGCCTGGGCCGCCATGGAACAAGCCAACCAGGGCCATCAACGCGCCTATGGCGATGATGAATGGACCCACCGCGCCGCCGACGGTTTCCGCAACCTGTTTGAAACCGACTGCGAAGTGTTCTTTGCCTTCAACGGCACTGCTGCCAACTCCCTGGCGTTGTCTTCGCTGTGCCAGAGCTACCATAGCGTGATTTGCTCGGAAACTGCCCACGTCGAAACCGACGAATGCGGCGCGCCGGAGTTTTTCTCCAACGGCTCCAAGCTGCTCACCGCCCGCACCGAAAACGGCAAGCTGACCCCCGAGTCGATCCGTGAGATCGCCCTCAAGCGCCAGGACATCCACTACCCGAAACCGCGCGTAGTCACGCTCACCCAAGCCACCGAAGTCGGCAGCGTGTACACCCCGGAAGAAATCCGCGCCATCAGCGTGACCTGCAAAGAGCTGGGTCTGAACCTGCACATGGACGGCGCGCGCTTCTCCAACGCCTGTGCATTCCTCGGCTGCTCGCCGGCGGACCTGACCTGGAAAGCCGGCGTGGACGTGCTGTGCTTTGGCGGCACCAAGAACGGCATGGCCGTGGGCGAAGCGATCCTGTTCTTCAATCACGAGCTCGCCGAAGACTTCGATTACCGCTGCAAACAGGCCGGCCAACTGGCCTCGAAAATGCGCTTCCTGTCTGCCCCTTGGGTAGGCCTGCTGGAAAACGACGCCTGGCTCAAGCACGCCCGCCACGCCAACCACTGCGCGCAACTGCTGAGCAGCCTTGTGGCAGATATTCCCGGCGTGGAACTGATGTTCCCGGTGCAGGCCAACGGTGTGTTCCTGCAACTCTCGGAACCAGCCATTGCGGCGCTGACCGCCAAGGGCTGGCGCTTCTACACCTTCATCGGCAAAGGCGGCGCGCGCTTTATGTGTGCGTGGGACACCGAGGAAGAGCGTGTAAGAGAATTGGCGGCGGATATTCGGAAAGTGATGGAGGCCTGAAACCACGGGCCTTCCAGCGGTGTTGCAGAGACTGTTTGTACGTATTTCTGACAGTATCTATCTACCCCCTGCGTTGGATAGGATTTCGTCACCCCGAACACACGGACGCGTTACTTCGGGGTTGACTGCCTGCCGAATGATCGGTCGGAAATGGAAATCCAGCAGAGGGTTACATCATGGAATATCAGAACAACGGCAACACCCTGCAAAGCGACGGCACGATCAGCACCACCGTCATTGATTGGGATGAATTCAGGAAACACGCAAAAGTCGGTGACACCATCCGAGAGCCGTCAAAGACATTGAGGATCTACGAAAAAGCCTATGAATTGACAGCATCAGGCCAGCACTTTGTAGTCCATATCTACGCCCAATGCCCGTTAGCGCCTAAGACCCGCGCCGCAGACTCATGACCTGCAACGCGGGACTGTTGATCGTTCCCACGCTCTGTGTACTTACCCATGACACCCCCAAAGGTTGTGTCCAACCTTTGGGGGTCAGTTCACTGCGTGGGAACGATCATTGGTCAGAACTCGATGCGCACATCACCCTTCGGCACACTGCAGCACGACAGGATGTAGCCTTCGGCTTCGTCTTCCTCGGTGATCCCGCCGTTGTGGTCCATCTCGACCTCCCCGCCCAGCTTCATCACTTTGCACGTGCCACAGATGCCCATGCCGCAGGCTTTCGGGATCAGCAGTCCAAGCTTCGCAGCAGCGGCATGCACGGTTTCGCCCGGTGCCACGCGAATGCTCTTGCCCGAGGCAATGAATTCCACCTGATGCAGGTCCGCCAAGTCGATTTCCGGCGCATCGGCGGCTTGTTCGGCCTGCTCCACCGCGTCTGCACGGGCTTCCGGCGGCGTGGCGCCGAAGGACTCCTCGTGATACCGCGCCATGTCGAAACCGGCCGCTTCGAGCAGGCGCTTCACCGCGTTCATGTACGGCGTAGGCCCGCAGCAGAACACTTCGCGCTCCAGGAAGTCCGGCACCATCAGTTCGAGCATCTTGTGGTTCAGGTAACCGCGATAGCCGGCCCATGGCTCACCCAACCCATGTTTCTCGCAAATCAGGTGCAGGCTGAAGTTGTCGATTCGCGACGCCATGTGCTCCAGCTCGCGGTGGTAGATGATGTCCTTGGGCGAGCGCGCGCTGTGGATAAACGTCATATCGACGTTGGCGTTGGTGTCGTAGAACCAACGGGCCATGGACATCACCGGCGTGATGCCGACGCCGCCGCTGAGGTACAGCACCTTCGGGCTCGGATAGTCGATGGCATTGAACAGACCTACCGGCCCGTGCACCGCCAGTTCCTCGCCTTCGTGCAGGGTGTCGTGCAGCCAGTTCGAGACTTTGCCACCCGGCACGCGCTTGATCGTCACCGAAAAGCTGTAGGGCACCGATGGCGAGCTGGAAATGGTGTAGGAACGCATGATCGGCTGACCGTCGATTTCCAGCTCCAGGGTGACGAACTGCCCCGGCTTGAAAAAGAACAGGATCGGCTGGTCGGCCATGAAACAGAACGTGCGCACGTCCCAGGTTTCCTGGATGACTTTGACGCAACGGACAATGTGCCGACCATTGGCCCAGGTCTGGGTGGTTACCGGATTCAGGAAATTGCTGGACATGTTGTTCTCCACCGCCGACATCGGCCTTATGGTGGCGATTCTGCGTAACGCAAGAACCACCCATTTACCTATCTGCGACATTCACATACTTATCGCGACCAGCCCCCAACGACCTAGGGTTGCGCGTCGGGATCAGATTGGGCCATGTCGCCCATGGATAAGGTTCGGCGCATCAGCGGCCCCACACTCGCTCCCAACACAGACGCTTTCTTTACGCCTTGCTGCAAACCTGATTAGCCACTTATCTCGGCCACACAGAATGGCCATGAGGACACACACGATGGACGTCACCGCAACCTTAAGCTTGGGCGATCCGCTGGAACCCGCACGCAAGGCCACCGCGCAAATGCTGCAAGAGCGCGAGCGCACGTTTTCGCTGCCACAGCCGTTCTACTCTGATGAGCGGTTGTTTGATATCGACATGCAGGAGATCTTCCAGAAAGAGTGGCTGATCGCTGGCATGACTTGCGAGATCCCCACCAAGGGCAACTACCTGACCCTGCAAGTGGGCAAGAACCCGATCATCGTGATCCGTGGCGCCGAAGGTGTGGTGCATGCCTTCCACAACGTGTGCCGCCACCGTGGCTCGCGCTTGTGCACCAGCGACAAGGGCAAGGTCGCCAAACTCGTGTGCCACTACCACCAGTGGACCTACGAGCTGGACGGTCGCCTGCTGTTCGCCGGCACCGAGATGGGCGCCGACTTCGACATGAAGCAGTACGGCCTGAAGCCTGTGAATGTGAAGACCGCTGGCGGCTACATCTTCATCAGCCTGTCGGAGAACCCGCCGGCCATCGATGACTTCCTGTCGACGCTCAACCACTACATGGAACCGTACGACATGGAGAACACCAAGGTGGCGGTGCAAACCACCTTGATGGAAAAAGCCAACTGGAAGCTGGTGCTGGAAAACAACCGCGAGTGCTACCACTGCAATGCGTCGCACCCGGAATTGTTGAAAACCCTGCTGGAATGGGACGACGTTACCGACCCGCGCGCCGACCAGGCCTTCAGGGATCACGTCGCCGCCTCCGCCGCCGCCTGGGATGCCGAGAAGATTCCTTACGCCCACGCCAGCTTCGGCCTGCGTAACCGTATCGTGCGCATGCCGCTGCTCAAGGGCACCGTGTCGATGACGATGGACGGCAAGCAGGGCTGCGCCAAACTCATGGGCCGCATCAAGAACCCGGACCTGGGCTCGATGCGTATCCTGCACCTGCCCCACTCCTGGAACCACTGCATGGGCGACCACATCATTGTGTTCACCGTGTGGCCGATCAGCGCCCAGGAGACCATGGTCACCACCAAGTGGCTGGTGCACAAGGACGCCGTGGAAGGCGTGGACTACGACCCGGCGCGCATGCGCGAAGTGTGGGACGCCACCAACGACCAGGACCGTCGCCTGGCCGAAGAGAACCAGCGCGGCATCAACTCCACCGCCTACCAGCCTGGCCCGTACTCCAAGACCTATGAGTTTGGCGTGGTGAACTTTGTGGACTGGTACAGCGAGCGCATGCTGAGCAACCTGGGCGCCGCCCCCGCGCCGTACCTCAAGGGCGTTGCGGTTCACGAATAACCCCCACCCCCGTAGGAGCCGGCAAGCCGGTTCCTACGGGGGTGCGTTGTTCAAGAATTGATCGATAGCGTTCTAAGCCTGTCTTTACCTGCCCTCCAGCCTTTACCCAACAACTTATCCACAAAGCCACCCACAGCAATTGTGGGCAAGTACGTCTCCCGCCCGAAATTAAATCAAGAAAATCCGTGACTTATTCAAATGAATCGGTTTGAACACTCATTGATCACTTATTAACCAACACATCGAAAGCCCCGTAATACGTGGCGTGTAGCGGTACGCGAACACCTTATCCACAGAAGCACCAACAGACTTTGGGGGCAACTTAAACAGTGCTGTGGAAAACCACCTCAAACCTTCATAAATCGTGGTTTGCAGGAATTTTAATCAGCAAAAAAGCCAAATTGGTCAGATTTTAATCAATCCTTTGAAAGCCTTTATTTATAAGGCCTGCAGCTGAGAGCGAACACGTTATCCACAGAAGCGCCAACAGAGTATGGGGGCAAGTCCGCCAGGTAAACTGCACAGGCACAGCAAAAAACCCAAGTAAAAACCGTCAGTTAGCCTGGTTATTTTTCGTACAGAGGGCTGCAGGGCTTGATTTGCAGGGGGTGTGGACAACCGCGAACAGGTTATCCACAGACGGGTCAACAGGGATTGTGGGTAAGCCACCCACACGCCCCTTCAATCAGCGAACGACGCCTTCCTCAACCAGCAGCTTGAGAATCGCCTCGGCACCCGCTTGCGGGCTAAGGCCCTTCAGCACTTGCCCGCCGCCGCCACTGGCCTTGGCCGTGGCGGCCTTCATACGGTCCGCACCGCTCTTGGCCTTGATCACCTTGAGGCGCTTGGGCCGTGGCTTGGCCGGCTGCAGCACGGCGCCTGTGAATAACTCGTCTTGTTCGATTTCAACTTCATGGGCCGCCAACTCACCGCGTTGCGCCGGGCCATAGGCGCTCTGCCGGGGTTTGGGCGCGGCGTTATCCACCGTCGCCAGGAACGGCAAGCGTACCTTCAGGCGTCGCCGCTGGCCGCGTGGCAAGGCTTGCAGCACATGGGCCACGCCGCCGTCGATGGATTCCACCTGCGCCAGCCCCACGATCAGCGGCCAGCCCAATTGCTCGGCCAGCAGGAACGGCAACATGCCCGAGCCTTCACCGGTTTCGGCCTGGCTGCCGGCGAGCACCACCTGGGCACCCGCATCGCGCAGGTACTCGCTGAGCACCGGCAACGCATCGCTGCCCGCCGGTTGCTCCAGCACATGCAATTGCGGCAGGCCCATGCCCAGGTAGCTGCGCAGGGTCGGTTCGGCGATGTTACCGGCGTGCAGCACCTGCAACTTATCCCCAGCCATTTGCAGGCCCAACTCCACGGCTCGCGCATCCTGCTCGGCACGGCGCGGGCGCCCGGAAGTCGGGTGGGCGCCGATGGACACCAGGCTGATTACATTCGTGGACATGGCCATCTCCTTAAGCTGCATCGCGCTTGGCGCCGTTGCGGTAGGCCTCTACCGCAACGATCAAGGCTTGCAGTATCGCGGCGCTTTCGCCGATCACCGACAGGTCGGCACGCTTGATCATGTCGCAACCAGGGTCAAGGTTGATTGCCACTACTTTGTCGCAGGCGCCAATGCCCTGCAGGTGCTGGATCGCCCCGGAAATACCCACGGCCACATAGACCCGCGCCGTGACCCAGGTGCCGCTGGCGCCGACTTGGCGATCACGCGCCATGAAGCCATCGTCCACCGCCACCCGCGAAGCGCCTTCGGTGGCGCCCAGGGCGGCGGCGGTCTGGTGGAACAGCGCCCAGTCCTTCACGCCGTTGCCGCCAGAGAAAATAAACTCTGCCTCGGCCATGGGAATCGCCGCCGGGTCCACCGCCACCGCGCCGAGGTCTTCGATGCGTGGCAGGCTGCGCGCCAGAGCTGTGGATAACTCCACTGGCAGCACTTCGTGACGGGTTTCGCTGACTGGCTCAGCGCATTCTGCGGCAGCCAGGATCAAGCGCGGCAGCGGCCGCGCCAAGTCTTCCTGGCCAGCGCCGGCGCGGCCGATGCACTCGTCGCCCTTGATCTGCCACACCCGTGTGGCCGGGCGTTCCTTGAGGCTGGCGGCAAAGCGCCGACCCAGTTCGCCGCCACCGCTGCGGCTGTCCGGCAGCAACCAATGACGCGGGTTGAACTGGTTATCCACAGCGCGCAAACCTTGTACCCGCTGTTCCGGTGAATAACCGTCGAACTCATGGCCTTCCAGCACCAGCAGACGGTCGACGCCAGCGGTAGCGAACGCACTCTCCTTGTGTTCGCCAAACACCACCGCCAGCACCGCACCGTCACTGCCGGCGAGCTGCCGCGCCAGGCCCAGCAAGTCGCGGTCGTGGCTGCTCAGGCGGCCACCCACCATGTCCGGCACCACGTTGATGTAGAACGCCGGCGCAGGCACCTGGTGCAGTGGCAACTGAACCTCCACCGCCGCGGTGCGCTTGGCTGCCCCGCCCTGCTGGGCGCCGCTGCGGTCGATGCGCTTGATGCCGTTGGGGCCGATAAAACCGACGCCATGTACGTTCTTGCGGATGACGCCGTTGGGTCCCATCCAGCTGTGTTGCACCGGCTGCATCGCCGCGTGCAGCGGGTGCAGGCGGTTGCGGGCGATCCATTCGGCCCGTGGGTCGCGGCGGATAATGTCGCTCATTAATGCACCTCCGCAGGTTCACGCTTGATGGGAGCTTTGGTGGGCGCTGCCTCTTCAAGTAATGCGTCGGCCACCAGCTCGGCAATATCCTTGATCAACGGTCGCGGCTCGACCACGCCTTCCAGCATCGCCGTGCACTGTGGACAACCCACGGCCACCAGCTCGGCGCCGGTTTCGCGGATGTCTTCCATGCGCATATCGGGGATCCGTTGCTTGCCGGGAATGTCGGTAATCGGCGCCCCGCCACCACCGCCGCAGCAGCGTGAACGGAAGCCCGAGCGCTGCATCTCCTTGACCTCAATGCCCAGCGCCCGCAGCACTTGGCGCGGCGCCTCGTACTCGCCGTTGTAGCGCCCCAGGTAGCACGGGTCGTGATAGGTCACGCTGTTGCCTTTGTGTTGGCCCAGGTTCAGCGCGCCCTCGCCGATCAACTCGGCCATGAAGGTGCTGTGATGCTGCACGAGGTAGTTGCCGTTAAAGGCGCCGTACTCGTTCTTCAGCACGTGGAAGCTGTGCGGGTCGCAGGTGACGATGCGCTTGAAGCTGTACTTGGCCAATGTCTGGATATTGCGCGAAGCCAGCAACTGGAAGGTCGCTTCATCGCCCAGGCGACGGGCCACGTCGCCACTGTCGCGCTCCTCCAGGCCGAGCACGGCGAAGTCGACCTTGGCTGCTTTCAGCACTTTGACGAATGCGCGCAAGGTCCGTTGGTTACGCATGTCGAAGGCGCCATCGCCCACCCAGAACAGCACCTCGCAACTGCCCTTGTCGCTGAGCAGTGGCAGGTTCAGATCCGCTGCCCAGTTAAGGCGCCCGCCCGGCGCGAAGCCGCCAGGGTTGTCGGTGGCGATCAGGTTTTCCAGGACTTCGGCGCCCTTGTTCGGCGTGGCGCCCTTTTCCAGGGTGAGGTGGCGACGCATATCGACGATGGCGTCCACGTGCTCGATCATCATCGGGCACTCTTCCACGCAGGCGCGGCAGGTGGTGCACGACCACAGGGTCTCGGCGTCCACCAGGCCGTTGACGATGGGCTGGTGCGGGTTGCCGCTGTGTTCGCCGATCGGTTTGCCTGGATAGGGGCTGCCGGCGAACTTGGCATCCGTGCCGCCGGCCAGGCCAACGACCATGTCCTGGATCAGTTTTTTCGGGTTCAGTGGCTGGCCGGCGGCGAACGCCGGGCACGCGGCTTCGCACTTGCCGCACTGCACGCAGGCGTCGAAGCCGAGCAGTTGGTTCCAGGTGAAATCCTTGGGTTTTTCCACGCCCAACGGCGCGGTTTTATCGCTGAGGTCCAGCGGCTTCAACCCGGTGGAACGGCCACCGCCAAAGCGTTCGGCGCGACGGTGCCAGGCCAGGTGCAGGGCACCCGCGAAGGCGTGCTTCATCGGGCCACCCCAGGTCATGCCGAAGAACATCTCGGACACGCCCCACAGCACACCGACACCCAGCAACGCGGCCAGCAGCCAGCCGCCGAAATCAGCCGGCAGGATGCCCGCCACCGGCAGCGTCACCAGGAAGAAGCTCACCGAGAACGCCATCAGGCTTTTCGGCAGGCGCATCCACGGGCCTTTCGACAAGCGCGCCGGCGGATTGCGCCGACGCAGGTAAACGAATGTGGCGCCGACAAACATCAGCACCGAGGCCAGTAGCAAGGCGTAACCGAGGATGCGGTTATGCAGGCCAAAACCGTGCACCAGGATCGCCAACAGCGCCGACAACACAAAGCCCAGCGCGGTAGCGACGTGGGTGTTGGCGATGTATTTGTCGCGGGCGACCACGTGGTGCAGGTCGACCATGTAGCGCTTGGGCATGGCCAGCAGGCCCCCCAGCAGGTCGACCTTGGAAGCACGGCCACGGCGCCACATGTTCACCCGGCGCAGGGCGCCAAGGACGGCAAGCCCCAGGGCCGCGAACAAGAGGATAGGAAGCAAGGTGTTCAACATGGTGAAGCTCCCAAAGACCACACAGGTCCTGCATGGGAGCCGGCTCACTGTGGGAGCTGGCTTGCCTGCGATGGCATCGCCTCGGTATCACTCAAAACCGAGTCGCCTGCATCGCGGGCAAGCCCGGCTCCCACACTGATCAGCTCCCACATTTAGATCGAGTACACAGTGGTTCTGTGGTTTTCTAGAAATCCTTGCACAAGCGCAGGGCGTCATAGATCGCAGCATGGGTATTACGCTGCGCCACACAATCGCCAATGCGGAACAGCAAGTACCCGTCACCCGCCTCGCTCAGGCACGGCTGCGGCTTGATCGCGAACAAGGCTTCGACGTCGATCTGACCCTTGTTGCGCGAGCCTTCCTTGAGCGCGTAGTAGATGGCTTCATCCGGACGCACGCCGTTCTCCACCACCACCTGGTCAACCACCCGCTCCTCTTTGGCGCCGGTGTATTCGTTCTCCAGCACCGCCACCAGCTTGTCGCCCTCGCGGTAGACCTTTTCCAGCATCATGTCGCCGGTCATGATCACTTCCTTGGGGTACATGCTGCGGTAGTAGGTCGGGAACGACGTACCGCCGATGGCCACGCCCGGCTTGATATCGTCGGTGACGATCTCGACCTGGCTGCCTTTGTCCGCGAGGAAATCCGCCACCGACATGCCGGTGAATTCGCAGATGGTGTCGTACACCAGCACGTTTTTACCCGGTGCCACCTTGCCGTCGAGCACGTCCCAACTGCTCACGACCAAGCCTTCAGCCGCGCCCCAGTGTTCGTTCTGCTCGACATTCGGGTGCCCGCCGACCGCCAGTACCACCACGTCCGGACGCACGTCCAGGATAGTGTCGGCATCAGCGGCCACGCCCAGGCGCAGGTCGACCTTCAACCGTGCCAGTTCCAGTTGGTACCAGCGGGTGATACCGGCAATCTGGTCACGTTGCGGCGCCTTGGACGCCGTGGTGATCTGCCCACCAATAAACTCTTTTTTCTCGAACAGGGTCACGTCGTGACCACGTTCGGCTGCCACGCGCGCAGCCTCCATCCCGGCCGGGCCGGCACCGACCACCACAACCTTGCGTTTGACGCCGGTGGTTTTTTCGATGATGTGCGGCACACCCATGTATTCACGGGACGTCGCGGCGTTCTGGATGCACAACACATCCAGGCCCTGGTACTGGCGGTCGATGCAGTAGTTGGCGCCGACGCACTGCTTGATCTGGTCGATCTGGCCCATCTTGATCTTGGCGATCAAGTGCGGATCGGCGATGTGTGCACGGGTCATGCCGACCATGTCCACGTAGCCGCCTTCCAGGATGCGCGTGGCCTGGTTCGGGTCCTTGATGTTCTGCGCGTGCAGCACCGGGACCTTGACCACTTCCTTGATACCGGCAGCCAGGTGCAGGAACGGCTCCGGTGGGTAACTCATGTTGGGGATCACGTTGGCCAGGGTGTTATGGGTATCGCACCCCGAGCCCACCACGCCGATGAAATCGAGCATGCCGGTGTCGTCGTAATACTTGGCAATCTGCTTCATGTCCTCATGGGACAGGCCGTCCGGGTGGAATTCGTCACCACACAGGCGCATGCCCACGCAGAAGTCATCACCCACTTCGGCGCGCACGGCTTTCAATACTTCCAGGCCGAACTTCATGCGGCCTTCAAAGGTGCCGCCCCATTCGTCGGTACGTTTGTTGACCCGTGGGCTCCAGAACTGGTCGATCATGTGCTGGTGCACGGCGGACAGTTCCACCCCGTCCAGGCCACCGGCCTTGGCGCGCCGTGCGGCCTGGGCGTAGTTGCCGATCACGCGCCAGATTTCTTCCGGCTCGATGGTCTTGCAGGTGGCACGGTGCACCGGCTCACGCACGCCGGATGGCGACATTAGGGTAGGCCAATTGAAGCCGTCCCAACGCGAGCGACGGCCCATGTGGGTAATCTGAATCATGATCTTGGCGCCATGCTTGTGCATGGCGTCAGCCAGGTTCTGGAAGTGCGGGATAATCCGGTCGGTCGACAGGTTGACCGAACTCCACCACTCCTGCGGGCTGTCGATGGCCACCACCGAGGAACCACCGCAGATTGCCAGGCCGATGCCGCCCTTGGCTTTCTCTTCGTAATACTTCACATAGCGGTCGGTGGTCATGCCGCCGTCGGTGGCGTACACCTCGGCGTGGGCGGTACTGAGCACGCGGTTGCGGATGGTCAGTTTGCCGATCTGGATCGGCGCAAACATTGCTTCGAAAGCCATGGCACGGTCCTCGGCTTACAACGGCTTGACGGTGAACAGGCCGTCATCGTGGCCCTCTTCGGAGCCTCCGTAGACTTGTTCGGCGACGGTGCGGATCTGGCTGCCGCGCGCTTGCAGAATCTGGTCCATGGCACCGGCAAACCAGCCGGTGAACATGTAGTCCACTTTGCGCCCGACCTTGCCGTACACGTAGACGAAGGCCGAGTGTTCGAGCTTGACGCTGGCGGTGCCTTTGTCGAGGTCGATGTCCTGGATCTTGAACAGGCCCCAGCCGCGTTGCGACAGGCGCTTCATGTAGTGCTCGAACACCGCGACGCCTTCCAGGCCGTGGCATTCGGCTTCTTTTTCACACCAGTGCCAGGCGGATTTGTAGCCGGCCTTGTAGAGGATCTCGGCATAGGCGTCGGCGCCCAGCACTTCTTCGATACCGATGTGGTTGTTGACGAAGAAATGGCGGGGCACGTACAGCATCGGCAGGGCGTCGGAAGTCCAGACACCGGTTTCGCTGTCGACTTCGATAGGCAATTGCGGGGCGATCTTGGCCATGGAAACTTAACTCCAGAAAATTCTTGGTAGTGCCCCCGACGCGGACGGCCGGGGGAGAAATGCGGTGGCTTATTCGCCCCAGACGTCTTTCAGGACGCTGACCCAGTTCTCGCCCATGATCTTGCGCACCACGCGCTCAGGATGGCCGCGCTTGAGCAGGGTCTCGGTGAGGTTGGGGAACTCGCCCACAGTGCGGATGCCCAGCGGGTTGATGATCTTGCCGAAGCTGGTCAGGCGGCGCGCGTAGCCCTTGTCATGGGTCAGCATTTCGAAGAAATCCTGGCCATGGCCCTGGGTGAAGTCGGTGCCGATGCCGATCGCGTCTTCACCGACGATGTTCATGGTGTACTCGATGGCTTCGGCGTAGTCGTCGATGGTCGAATCGATGCCCTTGGCCAGGAACGGCGCGAACATGGTCACGCCGACAAAGCCGCCGTGGTCAGCGATGAACTTCAGCTCTTCATCGGACTTGTTGCGCGGGTGCTCTTTAAGGCCGGACGGCAGGCAGTGGGAGTAGCACACGGGTTTTTTCGATTCGAGGATGACTTCTTCGGACGTCTTGGAACCCACGTGGGACAGGTCGCACATGATGCCGACGCGGTTCATCTCGCCGACGACCTCACGACCAAAGCCCGACAGGCCGCCATCGCGCTCGTAGCAGCCGGTGCCGACCAGGTTCTGGGTGTTGTAGCACATCTGCACCACACCGACGCCGAGCTGCTTGAAGATCTCCACATAGCCAAGCTGGTCTTCGAAGGCATGGGCGTTCTGGAAGCCGAAGATGATGCCGGTCTTGCCTTGTTCCTTGGCTTTGCGGATATCAGCGGTGGTTTTCACCGGGATCACCAAATCGCTGTTCTCACGGATCAAGGTCTGGCTGGCCACGATATTGTTGATGGTGGCCTGGAACCCTTCCCACACCGACACCGTGCAGTTGGCAGCGGTGAGGCCACCTTTGCGCATGTCCTCGAACAGGTCGCGGTTCCACTTGGCAATAATCAGCCCGTCGATAACGATGCTGTCGGCGTGCAATTCGGCTGGGCTCATCAGGCGTCCCCTTATTGGCGATTCATGCGCCGAATCGTCTGCCGGCGCTTTGGGGCCAGCATATGCCCAGGGGCCGACAGAGCCGGGTGCAAAAACGACAGGGGAATTGCCGAAAGCGTCAATCCGCGACAAAGGCTGTTAAGAGAGGTCTGACTGGCGGCTGTTCTTTGTCCTACGCTTGAGCCAGAATTCCCGCATCACCTGATATGAGACGGCGCAATGAAATCGATTTTCCTGGCTTTGGCACTCATCGCAACCGGCGCCCACGCGGCCGAAGACACCGACAGCACGCCGTGCGACGGCATTGAAAACGACAAGCAAACCCTGGAATGCGCCACCTACAACAAAACCACTGCAGAGCAGTTGCTCAAGGATAACTATCAGGGCCTGCTGGAACGCATGGGTTCGACCTATGGCAGCGACAAGACCAAACTGGCCGACATTACCGCTCGTCTGAAGGATGCCCAACAGAAATGGGAAAAACTGCGCGACGCCGACTGCGCCGTGGACACCTTCCCGGCGGTGAACGGCACCAAGGCCTATGCCATTGCGCAGAATGATTGCCTGGCGCGGATGAGTGATGAGCGGTCGGAGTTTTTGGAGTCGATCGGGCAGGAATAAGCGACAATCCCCGCCACTTTCTCTCTGGACCAAGGCTACCCATGAAGACTTGCGGCATCGAAATCAAAGGCAGCGAAGCCATCATCGCTGTCGCCTCCCTGGACAACCAGGCGCTGACCCACGTTGCCCTGGCCACCAAAAAGATCGCCCTCGACGATGATGACGAGGCCGCCAACGTCAAAGCCTTCGCGGCCCAGGTGAAGGCGTTCGTGCAGGAAAACGCCGTCGAGCGTATCGCGATCAAGAAGCGCAGCAAGAAAGGCGAGTTCGCCGGTGGCCCGACGACGTTCAAGATTGAAGGGGTGTTTCAGTTGCTGGACGGGGTTGAGGTGACCTTGCTGTCGCCGCAGACCATTAATGCGCAGAACAAGAAGCACAATTTTGATCTGCCCGCGACGCTGAACAAGTATCAGCATGAGGCGTACAAGGCGGCGTGTTCAGCGCTGGTCAAGAAATAAGCCACACCCTATATCAATGTGGGAGCTGGCTTGCCTGCGATGGCGGTGTATCAGCCAGCATCTACAGCGCTGCCTCACCGCTATCGCAGGCAAGCCAGCTCCCACATGTGCTCAGCGTTTGATTCAGTTAAGTGCACGGCGCCGGTGCTGCAGCCAATCACCGAAGGATTTGTCCTCCAGGGCATAACCCCCCCGGCTCGACTTCCATACCAGCTCTTTATCGCGCAGGGCATCGATACAGGCCTGAATGGTCTGCGTGCCTGGTACCACGTCGCTGCCCATGTCTTCCAAGACCTTGCTGACGGCCGTGATGGTGCTGTCGGTAAACGGCGCGAACGGTTCGTTGTTCTGTGAACGCTCCACCATCACTTCCAGCACCGCACGCTGGGGAATGGTGAGGGCGTTCCAGGCACTTTCGAACTCGGTCCAAACGCCGGCGCGCAGCAGTTCGGCGCGACTGTGCAGCAGTTGGCCCAGATTGCTCGCCTCCCCCAGTTCCAAGGCCACTTCACCAATGATGGTGCGCAACATTTCCGGGCGACGGCCCACCAGCTCAAACGCTTCATCGATGTCGGCAGCATTGAACTGGTTGGTCTTGGCCAGAAGGCCGTTGAGGTACACGGTGTAGGCCTGTGTGAATGCTTTGCCCAGCAGTGGAAATGGCGTGATGCTGGACCCGAAGAACGGCTGGCTTTTACCTAATACCAGGTGGGCAAGCTTGTCGCGATTGGACCCCGTGAACACCAGGCGCAACCCGCTGCCCTCGCCTTCACGGCCTTGGTTGAGCTGGTCCCGTGCGGCCTTGAGGGCAAACATCGCATTAACACCGGCTTCGGTGGTGAGCGCGTGTTGCGCTTCGTCGATCACCAGCACGACGGTTTTCTCGGCAGCCCTGTGAAGCAACTCCAGCGCTTGCGTCAGTGTCGCGCCAGCAGGCAATTGCGGCTTGGTGAAATCCCAGGACAAGGTGCGCAGGAAGCTGAGCTTTTCAATGCCGATATTCTTGGCCAGCTTGCGGATGCCCTTTTCAAAGGGCACCAGGGCACCGGCGATGGCACTGGAGATCAGGTCGGCGGGGTCTTTTTCTTTGTCCGCCCATAGATCGACATACACAGCCAGCCAACCACGCGCCTGGCATTGCGGAACAAGGTCCTCACGCAAAAAAGTACTTTTGCCCGTGCGACGCGGCGCCGCGAGAAACAGGCCAGAGGTGAAATCCTGAATACCGGCGCCCACCAGGCCATCGGCAATGCTGCTTGCCAGGTCGGGGCGGCGGAACACGAAGCCGCTGTTCTTGGACATGCTTTTATACCCAATTATGGAAAGGACTATAAATTATAGTCGTGAGTATAATTGACTATAATCAGCCGTCAAACGACCTCCCGTCGCCGATCTTCCCTTGGGCATTTCGCAAACCGTGCCCGATAACTCCGCGTGAAATACGACGGCGACTCAAACCCGCAGGCAATGCTCACTTCCAGCACACTCATACCGCTTTGACGTAAGAGCTGCCGGGCTTTCTCCAGGCGCAGGCCGAGGTAGAAGTTGCTCGGGGTGTCATTCAAATGCAGGCGAAACAGCCGCTCCAGCTGGCGCCGGGTCACCTTGATCGTCTCAGCCAGGGCCAATGTGCTCAGCGGCGGCTCGGTGTGCTGTTCCATCTCACCGATCACCTGCACCAGCTTCTTATTGTTGATGCCATAGCGCGTGGCGATCTGCATGCGTTGGTGGTCTTTGCGTGGACGGATACGGCCGAGCACGAATTGCTCGGAGACTTGGATCGCCAGGTCGGGGCCATGGGCCTGGGCGATCAGGTCGAGCATCAGGTCGATGGACGCAGTGCCGCCGGCGCAGGTGATACGGCGGCGGTCGATCTCGAACAGCTCCTGGGTGACGCTCAGGTGCGGATAGGATTCCTTGAAGGCGTCGATGGCTTCCCAGTGCAGGGTCAGGCGGTGGCCGTCGAGCAGGCCGGCTTGCGCCAGTACGCAGGCGCCCGTATCGATGGCGCCGAGGGTCACGCCATCGTGGTCGAGACGGCGTAGCCAGTGCTCCAGCGCAGGCGTGGCGAACTGCAGCGGTTCGAAGCCCGCCACCACCAATAACGTCGCGCCCTTTTTCAACGGTTCCAGCGCGGCGTCGGCGTTGACCGACATGCCATTGCTCGCCAGCACCGCGCCGCCATCGGCGCTCAGCACGTGCCAGCGGTATAGCTCGCCACGAAAGCGGTTGGCCACCCGCAGCGGTTCGAGCGCAGAGATAAAACCGATGGCCGAGAAGCCCGGCATCAGCAGAAAGTAGAAATCCTGGGACATGGTAGCGCTCTCGTCGGACGGGCAGCGTGGCACTGTGATACTCCCGTTCTCGGCTGGATTCAAGGGGGCAGGTCGCTGCAGTGCAAGAGCTGGTCGCCGCCGTGCGTTTTGTCGGCCCTCAAGCTGCGTAACTTGATCCTACGGCGCACAAAGACGCCGGACCCCACAATAACGACCTGCCGAGGGATCCACCATGAACCGACTGATCAGCCGCTGCGTGCTTGCACTCAGCGCCAGCGCCATCTTGAGCACGAACGTATTGGCTGCCGACGCGGCATCTTGCCAGAACGTGCGCATGGGCGTGGTGAACTGGACCGACGTAATCGCCACCAGCGCCATGACCCAAGTGTTGCTCGACGGCCTCGGCTACAAGACCAAACAGACCAGCGCCTCCCAGCAAATCATCTTCGCCGGCATTCGCGACCAGCGCCTGGACTTGTTCCTGGGCTACTGGAACCCGCTGATGACCCAGACCATCACCCCGTTCGTCGACGCCAAGCAAGTCAAGGTGCTCGACAAGCCCAGCCTGGAAGACGCCCGCGCCACCCTCGCCGTGCCGACTTACCTGGCAGACAAAGGCCTGAAAACCTTCGCCGACATCGCCAAGTTCGAAAAAGAGCTGGGCGGCAAGATCTACGGCATCGAGCCAGGCTCGGGCGCCAACACCCAGATCAAGGCAATGATCGCCAAGAACCAGTTCGGCCTGGGCAAATTCCAACTGGTGGAATCCAGTGAAGCCGGCATGCTCGCCGCCGTCGACCGTGCGGTTCGCCGCAAGGAAGCCGTGGTGTTCTTCGGCTGGGCGCCGCACCCGATGAACGTCAACATCGCCATGACTTACCTCACCGGCAGCGACGATGCCCTGGGCCCGAACGAAGGCATGGCCACCGTGTGGAGCGTCACCGCGCCGAACTACGCCGAGCAGTGCCCGAATGTGCACAAACTGCTGACCAACCTGACCTTCACCGCCGCTGACGAGAGCCGGATGATGCAGCCGTTGCTGGATCACAAGGACGCTATCGAGTCCGCCAAGCAGTGGCTCAAGGATCACCCGCAAGACCAGGCGCGCTGGCTGGAAGGGGTGACCACCTTCGACGGCAAGCCGGCCGCGGCCAACCTGCAACTGACCAGCAAATAACTTTTTCTGAACCACCGTTTCGCAGCTCAACCGGGCTGCGAACGGCACCACCACGCCTGTAAGGAACCGCCTCATGAACCACGACGTCATCATCACCTGCGCACTCACCGGTGCTGGCGACACGACCAGCCGCAGCCCACACGTGCCGGTCACCCCCAAGCAAATCGCCGCTGCGGCCGTGGAAGCCGCCAAGGCCGGCGCCACCGTTGTGCACTGCCATGTGCGCGACCCCGAGACCGGCAAATTCAGCCGCGACGTCGCCCTGTACCGCGAAGTAATGGAGCGCATCCGTGAGGCCGACATCGACATCATCGTCAACCTCACCGCCGGCATGGGCGGCGACCTGGAGATCGGCGGCGGCGAGAACCCGATGGAATTCGGTCCCAACACTGACCTGGTCGGCCCGCTGACCCGCCTGGCCCACGTGGAAGAACTGCTACCGGAAATCTGCACCCTCGACTGCGGCACCCTGAACTTCGGCGATGGCGACACCATTTACGTGTCCACCCCGGCGCAACTGCGGGCGGGCGCCAAACGCATCCAGGAACTGGGCGTAAAGGCTGAGCTGGAGATCTTCGACACCGGTCACCTGTGGTTCGCCAAGCAGATGATCAAGGAAGGCCTGCTCGACGACCCGCTGTTCCAACTGTGCCTGGGCATCCCATGGGGCGCGCCGGCCGACACCACCACCATGAAAGCCATGGTCGACAACCTGCCCGCCGACGCGGTGTGGGCCGGCTTCGGCATCGGCCGCATGCAAATGCCGATGGCGGCGCAAGCGGTGCTGCTGGGCGGCAACGTGCGGGTCGGCCTGGAAGACAACCTGTGGCTGGACAAAGGCGTGCTCGCCACCAACGGCCAACTGGTGGAACGCGCCAGTGAAATCCTCAGCCGCCTGGGTGCACGGGTCATGACCCCGGCCGAAGGTCGCGTGAAGATGGGCCTCACCAAACGCCGCTGATCAAAATGTGGGAGGGGGCTTGCCCCCGATGGCGGAGGATCAGCACCAGCTGTATCGACTGACACACCGCTATCGGGGGCAAGCCCCCTCCCACAGGGGATTACCAACCTCTTTAGGAATTTGCCATGCGCTTTATTACAGAAATCAAAACCTTCGCCGCCCTCGGCAGCGGTGTCATCGGCAGCGGCTGGGTCTCCCGTGCCCTGGCCCACGGCCTGGATGTGGTCGCCTGGGACCCGGCGCCCGGTGCCGAAGCCGCACTGCGCAAGCGTGTCGCCAACGCCTGGGGTGCCTTGGAGAAACAAGGCCTGGCACCGGGCGCCTCCCAGGACCGCCTGCGCTTTGTCGCCACCATTGAAGAGTGTGTGAAAGACGCCGACTTCATCCAGGAAAGCGCCCCGGAGCGCCTGGAACTGAAACTGGATCTGCACAGCAAGATCAGCGCGGCGGCCAAGCCGAATGCGTTGATTGGGTCGAGCACGTCCGGCCTGTTGCCGAGCGAGTTCTACGAGGGCTCGACCCACCCTGAGCGGTGCGTGGTCGGCCATCCGTTCAACCCGGTTTACCTGCTGCCGCTGGTGGAAGTGGTCGGCGGCAAGAACACCGCGCCGGAAGCCGTTCAAGCCGCGATCAAGGTGTACGAATCCCTCGGCATGCGCCCCCTGCATGTGCGCAAGGAGGTCCCAGGCTTTATCGCTGACCGTCTGCTCGAAGCGCTGTGGCGTGAAGCCCTGCATCTGGTCAATGACGGCGTGGCCACCACCGGCGAAATCGACGACGCGATCCGCTTTGGCGCGGGCTTGCGCTGGTCGTTCATGGGTACCTTCTTGACCTACACCCTGGCCGGCGGCGACGCCGGCATGCGCCACTTCATGGCGCAGTTCGGCCCGGCACTGCAATTACCGTGGACCTACCTGCCGGCGCCGGAGCTGACCGACAAGCTGATCGACGATGTAGTCGACGGCACCAGCGATCAACTGGGCAACCACAGCATTTCGGCGCTGGAGCGCTATCGTGATGACTGCCTGCTGGCGGTGCTGGAGGCGGTGAAAACCACCAAGGCCAAGCACGGCATGACCTTCGCCGAATAACGGAACCCCTGACATGCCCGCACTCACCACCTACACCACCCAGGTCCACCCCGACTGGGTGGACTACAACGGCCATCTGCGCGACGCGTTCTACCTGCTGATCTTCAGCTACGCCACCGACGCGCTGATGGACACCCTGGGCCTAGACAGCGAAAACCGCGAAGCCAGCGGCCATTCACTGTTCACCCTGGAGCTGCACCTCAACTACCTGCACGAAGTGAAACTCGGTGCCGACGTGGAGGTGCATACCCAACTGATCGCCTTTGATGCCAAGCGCCTGCACCTCTATCACAGCCTGCATTTAGTGGGAGATGAAAAGGAGCTGGCGGGCAACGAGCAGATGCTGCTGCACGTTGATCTGGCGGGCCCGAATTCGGCGCCGTTCACCGAGGCCACATTGGAAAGACTCACGGCTATCAGTGCGGAGCAGGCCGACCTGCCGCGCCCCGCCCTGCTTGGCCGAGTGATTGGACTGCCGCTGAAAAAATAGCCACCCAAAAAACCATAAGGAGCCACCATGCAAACCGCCGCCGCTGTTGCCGACTTCCGTACTTACCCGAAGATCTGCTACATCGCGGACGTCAGGGTGCTGGAGGATCAAATCCTTGTGCAGTGGGTGGATGGGCGGGTCAGCCCGTTTCATCATCAATGGCTGCGGGACAACTGCCCGTGCACGGAATGCGTGTACAGCGTGACCCGTGAGCAGGTGCTGGAGATTGTCGACGTGGATGCCAATCTCAGTGCGGCCTCTGCATGCATTGATCAAGGCAATCTGAGCCTGGAATGGAGCGGCGGGCACCGCAGCCAATACGATCCCGGCTGGCTGCGGGCCCATGCCTACGACGATGAATCCCGTGCCGAACGCCGTGCCGCAAAGCCCAAATCGCAGTTGTGGGACAGTCGCTTCCAATTACCGGTTTTCGAATACAAGGCGGTCATGGAGGACCCGCACGCACTGCTGCAGTGGCTGCTGGCGCTGCGCGATTCGGGCCTGACGCAGATCCGAGGCGTCCCCACCGAGCCCGGCTCCCTGGCGCTGGTCGCCAAGCGCATTGCCTTCATCCGCGAGAGCAACTTCGGCGTGCTGTTCAACGTGCAATCCAAGGCCGATGCCGACAGCAATGCCTACACTGCTTTCAACCTGCCGTTGCACAGTGATCTGCCCACGCGCGAGCTGCAACCGGGCTTGCAGTTTTTGCATTGCCTGGTGAACGATGCCAACGGCGGCGAGAGTATTTTTGTCGATGGATTTGCCATCGCCCATGCGTTGCGCACAGAAGACCCCGAAGCGTTTCGCGCACTGTGTGAAATACCCGTGGAGTTTCGCAACAAAGACCGTCACAGCGACTATCGCCGCCTGGCGCCGATCATTGCGCTGGATGCCCTGGGGGAGGTGGCGGAGATTCGCATGGCCAACTTTCTGCGCGGGCCGTTCGAGGCCAGTGTGGAACAGATGCCCTTGCTGTATCGGGCCTACCGGCGGTTTATTGCAATGACGCGGGAGCACCGTTTTCGGCTGGTCAAGCGCCTGAACCCGGGCGAGTTGTGGTGCTTCGACAACCGCCGCACCTTGCATGCACGCAATGCTTTTGATCCCACTTCGGGGGCGCGGCACTTCCAGGGGTGTTATATCGACCGGGATGAATTGCTCTCGCGCATCCTGGTATTGCAGCGCTAGACCGTGTCGGCGATGGCGTCCGTGTAATCAGCACAAATCCCAGGCAAAAAAAGCCCCGGTCCAGCCGTGACTGGATCGGGGCAGAGTGCTTTGTGTGGCGTGACATCCCGAGGGTGACCAAACCTTCAAGTTGCTTGCCTGGCATTCAGTGTGCCTATTACTTCTGTTGGCAAATGGCTCGAAAACGACCTGCTCATAGCCATCTGAGGCATTCGTGCAATCTGCCCTTGCCGACCGTTTGAGCGGCTACCAGAATCCAAGTCAAACCCCGCTCCCTTCACCAGGATAAACGTCATGATGCATGCGGATTTGATTGACCAGGATGACCTGCTGGGCCAACTGCGCTCGCTGGGTTTCGAAGTGTCCAGTGGCGCCACTGCCGAACAGGCCTGCGAGTGTGCCGTGCGCGGTTTGAGCCCGGCGCGGGCCAAGGCCCTCAAGGGCATGGTTGAGCAGATGTATACCGGCAGCGCGACGATTCTGCCGGCCGTGCGGCAGGCAATCGACAAACAGCTGCTGCCGGCGTTGGTGCAGTTCAAACAGAACTCCGGCGCCTGATAAAACGCCATCGCAGGCAAGCCAGCTCCCACATTTTGAATGTATTCACAGATCACAATGTGGGAGCTGGCTTGCCTGCGATGAAGCCCCCTCGGTCTAGAGCCTTACACTGGCAAACGTCGACTCGTTGCGCGCCTGGCTCAACGCCGACATCGGCCCCGACAACGGTGACAACACCAGTGCCTGCGGAATTGGCATCATCGCCACTTGCTGGGTGGTGTTGGAACCCACACGCTCATCCCGTGGCGGAATGCCGAAGTATTCGCGGTAGCACTTGGAGAAGTGCGGCGTCGACACAAACCCGCACACCGAAGCCACTTCGATGATCGACATCGGTGTTTGCTTGAGCAACTGCCGTGCACGAATCAAGCGCAGCTTGAGGTAGTAGCGCGATGGCGAGCAGTGCAGGTATTTCTGGAACAAACGCTCAAGCTGGCGACGCGACACGGCGACATACACCGCCAGCTCATCCAGGTCGATCGGCTCTTCCAGGTTGGCTTCCATCAGCGCGACGATTTCCTGCAGCTTCGGCTGGTTGGTGCCGAGCATGTGCTTGAGCGGCACACGCTGGTGGTCCTGTTCATTGCGGATGCGTTCGTACACGAACATCTCGGAGATCGCCGCCGACAGTTCACGGCCGTGGTCGCGGCTGATCAGGTGCAGCATCATGTCCAACGGCGCGGTGCCGCCGGAGCTGGTGAAGCGGTTGCGGTCGAGGGTGAACAGGCGTGTGCTCATGGCCACGCGGGGGAAGGCCTCCTGCATCGACGCCAGGCATTCCCAGTGCACGCTGCAATCAAAGCCATCGAGCAAACCGGCGCAGGCCAGGGCCCAACTACCGGTGCACACCGCACCCAGGCGACGGGACTGACGCGCCTGGCTTTGCAGCCACGACACATGTTCACGGGTCACGGTGCGTTGGATACCCACGCCGCCGCACACGATTACGGTGTCCAGGGCTGGGGCTTTGTGCATGGACGCATCGGGGGTGATTTGCAGACCGTCGCTGGCCCACACCTGGTTTCCGTCAACGCTCAAGGTCGTCCAGCGATACAACTCGCGACCGGAGAGCTGGTTGGCCATGCGCAGGGGTTCGACTGCGGAGGCCAGGGAAATCAGCGTGAAATTGTCCAGCAGCAAAAAGCCGATGGATTGAGGCGCACGGTTCTGGGGTTGGGCCCCGGAGTTGAACGACGTCATCGCGGTATCTCCTCACACAAAGCGGGTGATGGCCTCAGGCGAGGCTCTTGTTATTGCGCTCTGCACCTTAAGGAAACTCCTATGGCGAGACGCTTTGTGTTGATAGAGCAAATGCCATGCCTAAACTTGAATGGCCGTCCAATAACTCCTAAAAACGACCTGCTGACCCGTCTAAATAAGCCCGCGCGCGAAGTACGGGATATGCCCCGAAAAGGACGTCAGAGCGAGCCTGCTCAAGGTGTGTGAGCAGATCGGTAGCACTTGTGGGAAGGCACTTTGAGGACGTAGGAGAAGTCTGTCACCACACGCACAGGTGACGGGTGGTCGGGCGGGAAATCGTTTGGGAGCTACTTATCTGTTTGCGACGCGCTAAAAGGTGGCGCTTTTGCATCCGGGTGTTCACTTTATGCGCAATGTTGTCTGGACTACCGTATTCGCGAGCAAGCCCGCTCCCACACTTGACCGCGTTCTCATGTTGGAACTCGATCAAATGTGGGAGCGGCGGTGCGACGATTCGACTTGCTCGCGAATACAGGCGACGCGGTCTCAACACTCAACAGCGCTGACCGCCAACCCACCCCGCGATGTCTCTTTGTACTTGTCATGCATATCCGCCCCGGTATCACGCATGGTGCGGATCACCCGATCCAGGGAGATAAAGTGCTGGCCATCGCCACGCAGCGCCATTTGCGCCGCGTTGATCGCCTTCACTGCCGCAATTGCATTGCGCTCGATGCACGGCACTTGGACCAGCCCACCCACCGGGTCGCAGGTCAGGCCGAGGTTGTGTTCCAGGCCGATTTCGGCGGCGTTGCACAGTTGCTCCGGCGTGGCACCAAGAATCTCCGCCAACCCGGCTGCAGCCATGGCGCAAGCCGAGCCCACCTCCCCCTGGCAGCCGACTTCGGCACCGGAGATCGAGGCGTTCTTCTTGCACAGAATGCCCACCGCCGCAGCGCCGAGCAGGTAGTCGACCACATTGGCTTCCGTCACTTCTTCACTGAATTTCATGAAGTAGTGCAGCACCGCCGGAATGATCCCCGCCGCGCCGTTGGTAGGCGCGGTCACCATGCGCCCACCAGCGGCGTTTTCCTCGTTCACCGCCAGGGCGAACAGGTTGACCCACTCCATGGCGCTCAAGGTCGAGCCGATCACGTTCGGCTTGCCCAGCTCCTGCAAACTGCGGTGCAACTTGGCCGCGCGACGGCGCACGTTCAGGCCACCGGGCAAGATGCCTTCGTGCTTGAGGCCTTGCTCCACGCAGTCCTGCATGGCGCGCCAGAGTTTCATCAGGCCGCTGCGGATTTCTTCTTCGGAGCGCCAGACCTTTTCGTTGGCCAGCATCAATTCGGCGACGCGCAGGTTGTGGGTCTTGCACAGCTGCAACAGCTCGACCGCGCTGGAGAAATCATAAGGCAGCTCGGTGCGATCCATGTCCGCCACGCCGCTCTGCGCCTGGGCTTCATCCACTACAAAACCACCGCCCACTGAATAGTAGGTGTCGCGGTGCAGCTCGCCGTCATCACCAGACACCACCAGCGTCATGGCGTTGGGGTGGAACGGCAGGTTCTCGTCGAGCAGGCGCATGTCCCGTGCCCATACAAAAGGCACTGGCAAACGCCCATCCAGCAGCAGTGTGTCGGTCTCGCGCAGGGTGTGGATGCGCAGACCGATTTGCGACGGATCGATCGCATCCGGCCACTCGCCCATCAGGCCCATGATGGTCGCAGTGTCGCTGCCATGGCCGATGCCGGTGGCCGACAATGAGCCGTAGAGCTGAACTTCGACGCGCCTGACTTGTTCCAACAGTTCACGTTCACGCAGTGCCTGGACGAACAACGCCGCGGCGCGCATGGGGCCGACGGTGTGAGAACTAGAAGGCCCGATGCCGATCTTGAACAGGTCGAAAACGCTGATAGCCATTAACGTGGAACTCCGCAGGTGAGCAGGCCGGACACCAAGGAGCTGCTACGCTCAGATCGCCCAGATGGCGGCATCATCAAGCTTTTACTCGCCGTCACGGCGTCTCACACCGACGCACTCATGCTCACCAGCGTCGCGCCCGTGCGATCGCCTGTTTTGGCCGTTTTTAGCGGTGCAGATGGGCAAAACCTACAGTTTTGCCGCTGGAAAAATCTGTAAGCGACGTCACCGACACTGGATACGACCATCCCTGTACTGGATACGACGCCCCCTGTAGGCGTCAGATTTTCACTGGTACATGATCAGTCTCGACTCGTTTGCAAGGCACCGTGCCAGAGCTGTTGTCGCACGCACCAACCGCAACACTTATAAAGCGCGGCGAAGGCCGCCAGAAAAAACACAGGAGTCTACCCAGATGAAAGGTTCACCCTCGTTGTTGTTGGCCGCCATGCTGAGTCTGCCAGTCATGGCGCACGCCGCAGAACCGGCACAATGTCAGACCGTCAATTTCTCCGATGTCGGCTGGACCGACATCACCGTCACCACCGCGACCACCAGCGAGATCCTCAAGGGCCTGGGCTACAAGCCGCGCACCACGATGATTTCGGTACCAGTGACTTACAAGTCCCTGGCCGACGGCAAGAACATGGACATCTTCCTCGGCAACTGGATGCCGACCATGGAAAACGACATCAAGCAGTACCGTGATGCCGGCACCGTGGAAACCGTGCGCGCCAACCTGGAGAACGCCAAGTACACCCTCGCGGTCCCGGAAGCGCTGTACAACAAAGGCCTGAAAGACTTCGCCGATATCGCCAAATTCAAGGATGAGCTGGGCGGCAAGATCTACGGCATCGAGCCGGGTAACGACGGCAATCGCACCATCCAGACGCTGATCGACAAAGACGCCTTCGGCCTGAAAACCGCCGGTTTCAAAGTCGTCGAGTCCAGCGAAGCCGGCATGCTCTCCCAGGTCGAACGCGCCACCAAGCGCGACCAGGCCATCGTGTTCCTTGGCTGGGAACCGCACCCGATGAACACCCGCTTCAAGATGAAGTACCTGACCGGGGGTGACGATTCGTTCGGCCCCAACTACGGCCAGGCCACCATCTACACCAACACCCGCAAGGGCTACACCCAGGAATGCAGCAACGTGGGCCAGTTGCTGAAGAACCTGGTGTTCACCCTGAACATGGAAAGCACCCTGATGGGTAAAGTCCTGGACGAAAAACAAAAACCCGATGCTGCCGCCAAGGCATGGCTCAAAGCCAACCCGCAAGTGCTCGACACCTGGCTCGCCGGCGTGACCACGGTTGATGGCAAACCAGGCTTGGAGGCCGTTAAAGCTTATCTCGCCAAATAACACCCGCTGACCCCAGGCCGGTGCGCTGGCCTGGGATGTTTTCCCCTTCGCATGTGGACATTCACTACCATGCTGACTGAACAGAAAATCCCACTAGGCCAGTACATCGCTGCCTTCGTCGAATGGTTGACCCAACACGGCGCCAACTACTTCGACGCAATCGCATCGACACTGGAAACGATGATCCACGGCGTGACGTTCGCGCTGACCTGGTTCAATCCGCTGGCATTGATCGGTCTGATTGCGCTGCTGGCTCACTTTATCCAACGCAAATGGGGACTGACTGTTTTTGTCATCGCCTCCTTCCTGCTGATCCTCAACCTGGGGTACTGGCAGGAAACCATGGAAACCCTCGCGCAGGTGTTGTTCGCCACCCTGGTCTGCGTGGTCATCGGTGTGCCGCTGGGCATTGTTGCCGCGCACAAACCGTTGTTCTACACCATGATGCGGCCGGTACTCGATCTGATGCAGACCGTACCGACCTTCGTCTACCTCATCCCTACCCTGACCCTATTCGGGCTGGGTGTGGTGCCTGGGCTGATTTCCACGGTGGTGTTCGCGATTGCCGCGCCGATCCGTCTGACCTACCTGGGTATCCGCGATGTACCGCAAGAGTTGATGGACGCCGGCAAGGCCTTTGGCTGCTCGCGCCGTCAGTTGCTCTCGCGCATTGAACTGCCCCACGCCATGCCGAGCATTGCCGCCGGCATTACCCAATGCATCATGCTGTCGTTGTCGATGGTGGTGATCGCGGCCCTGGTGGGCGCCGATGGTCTCGGCAAACCCGTGGTCAACGCGCTGAACACCGCCGACATCGCCCTGGGCTTTGAAGCCGGCCTGGCGATCGTGCTGCTGGCCATCATGCTCGACCGCATCTGCAAACAACCCGACGCTAAAGTAGGGGGTGATGCATGAGCATTATCCGATTCGACAAAGTCGACGTGATCTTCTCCAAAGACCCACGCGAAGCGCTCAAGCTGCTGGACCAGGGCATGAGCCGTAATGAGATCCTGAAAAAGACCGGGCAGATTGTCGGCGTGGAAAAAGCCAGCCTGGATATCGAGAAAGGCGAAATCTGCGTGCTGATGGGCCTGTCGGGCTCCGGCAAATCCAGCTTGCTGCGCTGCATCAATGGCCTCAACACCGTGAGCCGTGGGCAACTGTTCGTGGAGCACGAAGGTCGCCAGATCGACATCGCTTCCTGCACCCCGGCCGAGCTGAAAATGATGCGCACCAAACGCATCGCCATGGTGTTCCAGAAATTCGCCCTGATGCCTTGGCTGACGGTACGCGAGAACATCAGCTTCGGCCTGGAAATGCAGGGCCGTCCGGAGAAAGACCGGCGCAAGCTGGTGGACGAAAAGCTCGAACTCGTGGGCCTGACCCAATGGCGCAACAAGAAGCCGGACGAGCTCTCCGGCGGCATGCAACAGCGCGTCGGCCTGGCCCGCGCGTTGGCAATGGACGCCGATATCCTGCTGATGGACGAACCCTTCTCGGCACTCGACCCGTTGATCCGCCAAGGCCTGCAGGATGAACTGCTGGAGCTGCAACGCAAGCTGAGCAAGACCATCGTGTTCGTGAGCCACGACCTTGATGAGGCCCTCAAACTGGGCAGCCGTATCGCGATCATGAAAGACGGCAAGATCATCCAGTACAGCGTGCCGGAAGAGATCGTGCTGAACCCGGCGGACGACTATGTGCGCACCTTCGTCGCGCATACCAACCCGCTGAACGTACTGTGCGGCCGTAGCCTGATGCGCACCCTGGACAACTGCAAGCGCGTCAACGGTTCAGTGTGCCTGGACCCCGGCGGCGACTCGTGGCTGGACCTGGCCGAAGGCAACACCATCAAGGGCGCCCGCCAGAATGGCGCGGTGATGAATTTGCAGAACTGGGCACCGGGGCAAGCGGTGGAAGGTTTGGGCCGAGTGCCGACGCTGGTGGACTCGAACATCGGCATGCGCGATGCGTTGCAGATTCGCTATCACACCGGGAACAAGCTGGTGTTGCATGACAACAACCAGGTAGTGGGGATCTTGGGCGACAGCGAGCTTTACCATGCCCTGCTGGGCAAGAACCTCGGCTGACAGATACCGCAAAAGCAACTGAAGAAACAATGTGGGAGCTGGCTTGCCTGCGATAGCGGTGGTGAATTCACTACCGCTATCGCAGGCAAGCCAGCTCCCACAGTTGATCCCATTCCAACATTGGAACAGTGGTGTCAGTGAAGACACCACCTAGCTCACGTATCAGCTATAGACACGGCCAAGGAGCTGCCGATGGCTTTCAAACTGATCGAGCACGTCCCGGGTGATCTGTTCCTGGGCGAAGCCCATCAGGTCGTATTCCTGAGGCCCGTTGTGCAGGTAAACCTCGGCACGGTAATAACGGGTGCGCTCTTCCTCGGGCAGGTCACTCGGTGCCGACGAGTAAGCATCCAGGCTCACTTCGTAGACAAACGGGTTGCCCTCTTCCATCTCGATGCGCACACCGATGCAACGCTTGGATTTACCCAGCAGGGTCTGCACTTCCAACCCCTGTTCACGCAACGCAGTCGCCGCTTCTTCCAGCGCTGGCGTCACATGCTTGTCCATAAAGCGCTGCACAGTGCCCTGGCTCGGTTGCAGGTCCAGTGCGGTCAGGCGCTCGCTGAAGCCACGACGACCACGCTCGGCCAATTGCGCCTGCTCCTGTTCGATCGCCACATCCTGGCGCATTGCCTTGTGCAAGCCGAACATGAAGAAGATCAGCACCACCGAGAACGGCAGCCCGGCCAGCACCACCATGGTCTGCATGGCTTCGAAGTTACCGGCGAACAGCAAGCCGATGGTCACCAGGGTGATCACCGCCGACCAGAAGATCCGCAGCCAATGCGGCGCATCTTCGTCCACGTTGCCGCCTTTGCACGACAGGTTGGCCATCATCACCGCGCCGGAATCCGCCGGGGTCAGGAACAGCACGAAGCCCACGAAAATCGACACACCGATGACGATTTTCGACGCTGGGTAATGCTCAAGCAACTGGTAGATCGCCATAGACGGCTGTTCCAGCGCGGTCTTGCCCAACTCCACCGCACCGTGGTTCAGCACCAGGTCCAAGGCCGAGTTACCGAAGATCGACAGCCACGCCAGGGTAAAGCCCAGCGGGATCAGCAGCACGCCGGCCACCAGTTCACGCACCGTGCGACCACGGGAAATACGCGCGATGAACATGCCCACGAATGGCGCCCAGGAAATCCACCACGCCCAGTAGAACAGGGTCCACAGGCCCATCCAGCGCTCGGTCTTGTCGGCGTCGCCTTCGTACACATAGAGGTCGAAGGTTTTCAGGATGATGCCGTTGAGGTAGTCACCGGTGTTCTGCACCAGGCCGTTGAGCAAGTGCAAGGTCGGGCCGAACAGCAGCACGAAGATCAGCAGGCCGCTGAACAACACGATGTTGAGGTTGGACAGGCGGCGGATGCCGTTCTCCACGCCCGACACGGCGGCGATGGTCGCGACGGTGCTCATCACGATGATCACGATCAGCAGGTTGGTGTTGCTGTGCTGCATGCCGAACAGGTTTTCCAGCCCGGACGACACCTGCATCGAACCAATCCCCAGGTTCGTCACCAGGCCCAGCAGGGTCACGAACATGCCGAAACCGTCCACCGCGTGGCCGGCCGCGCCTTTCACCCAGCGCTCGCCCACCAGCGGGTACAACGCCGAACGCAAGGCCAGCGGCTGGTTATGGCGATACGCGAAGTACGCCACGGCCAGGCCGACCAAGGCATAGATCGCCCAGCCGTGCAGGCCCCAGTGCAGGAAGGTCAGTTGCAGCGCCTGGCGTGCGGCGCCATTGCTGGCGGCTGCGCCTTCGGGCGGGTTGAAGTAGTGGTCCAGCGGCTCGGAAGCGCCGAAGTACAGCAGCGAAATGCCGATGCCCGACGAGAACAACATGCCGGCCCAGGCGCCGTAGCTGAAGTCCGGGGTGTCGTCCTTGCTGCCCAGTTTCAATTTGCCGTAGGAGGAAAACGCCAGGCCGACCACAAACACCAGGTAGGCAGCGATGACCACCATGTAGTACCAGCCGAAGCTTTTCGACAGCCACGCCTGGGCGACACCGAGCATGCGCCCGGCCTCCTGCGGGGCGATGATCAGGATGGCGGTCAACAATAGAATCAACGCGGTGGAGGTGTAGAACACCCAACCGTTGACCCGTACCTTTTCCGGCGGGGTCTTTATAAGAGAGGCAGAACTCATGGCGCAGATGCTCCGGGCAGTGCGAGAGAGAAACACAAGGCAACGGTTATCCCGGGACATCGATTTTTCGGCAGTCGACGGACGGGTGTTATAAAGACACCCCTTAAATCCCTGCACCCCATGAGCGCAGTGCCCAGGGACGTTTCAGGGGTTTAACCAGGTGCCAGATGTCGTGCCTACACGTAGGAAATACCTGTAGGACGCGACCATTTGTCGCAGATCTTATTCTTTGTTGATTGAACGTTCAATCAAAACAAAATAGACTGGCCCTCAAGCCGACGGACGTTGATCGCCCATCGGCAGGCCTAAGGAGAGGTGCTACATGCCCAAGGTCGGTATGCAACCCATACGCCGCCAGCAGTTGATCGAAGCCACGCTAACGGCCATCGATCAGGTCGGAATGGGAGATGCCAGCATTGCGCTGATCGCCCGTTTGGCCGGCGTCTCGAACGGCATCATCAGTCACTACTTTCAGGACAAGAACGGCCTGATCGCCGCAACGATGCGGTACCTGATGAACGTGCTGATCGAGAACGTCCACGAACGCAGGCTTGCGCTGAAGGATGACAGCCCACGGGCGCACCTTCAGGTGATCATCGAGGGCAACTTCGATGCCAGCCAGGTCAACGGCCCGGCAATGAAAACCTGGCTGGCCTTCTGGGCCACCAGCATGCACCACCCGTCATTGCACAGGTTGCAGCGGATCAACGATCAACGTCTGTATTCCAACCTGTGCTGCCAGTTCCGCCGAGTGCTGCCGCTGCCGCACGCACGCAAAGCAGCCCGAGGCCTGGCGGCCCTGATCGACGGTTTGTGGTTGCGCGGCGCCCTGTCGGGAGACGCTTTCGACACGGCGCAGGCGCAACGGATCGCTTACGAATACATGGATTTCCAATTGGCCAAGCAGGTGAGTTAGAGCACACATAACCGCTCAACCCCTGAACTGCTGTTGATCAGTGTTGCCAGACCCTTATGGCCCACTTTTCGGCGGTTAACGCCAACCACTTATGCACTTGCGAGGACTTTATGGCCCGTTTCGAACTGCAAAAACTCTACATTGACGGCGGCTACAGCGACGCTGGCAGCGATGCCACCTTCGAAGCCATCAACCCGGCTAACGGTGAAGTTCTCGCCCAAGTGCAACGCGCGACGAAAGAAGACGTTGAACGCGCCGTGGTCAGCGCCGAAAAGGGCCAGAAAATCTGGGCCGCGATGACCGCCATGGAGCGTTCGCGCATCCTGCGTCGTGCCGTCGACATCCTGCGCGAGCGCAACGACGAGCTGGCCGCCCTGGAAACCCTGGACACCGGCAAAGCCTTCTCCGAAACCAAATACGTCGACATCGTCACCGGCGCCGACGTGCTGGAATACTACGCAGGCCTGGTGCCCGCCATCGAAGGCGAGCAGATCCCGCTGCGTGACACCTCGTTCGTCTACACCCGCCGTGAGCCGCTGGGCGTGGTTGCCGGTATCGGCGCGTGGAACTACCCGATCCAGATCGCCCTGTGGAAATCCGCACCGGCCCTGGCTGCCGGTAACGCAATGATCTTCAAGCCAAGCGAAGTCACCTCGCTGACCACCCTGAAACTGGCTGAGATCTACACCGAAGCCGGCGTTCCGGCGGGCGTGTTCAACGTACTGACCGGCAGCGGCCGTGAAGTCGGCACCTGGCTGACCGAGCACCCGCGCATCGAGAAAGTCTCGTTCACCGGCGGCACCGACACCGGCAAGAAAGTCATGGCCAGCGCTTCCAGCTCTTCGCTGAAAGAAGTGACCATGGAACTGGGCGGCAAGTCGCCGCTGATCGTGTTCGAAGACGCCGACCTGGATCGTGCGGCCGACATCGCGATGATGGCCAACTTCTACAGCTCCGGCCAGGTCTGCACCAACGGCACTCGCGTGTTTGTGCCCAAGCACCTGCAAGCGGCGTTCGAAGCCAAGATCGTTGAGCGCGTGGCGCGCATTCGTGTGGGCAGCCCGCAAGACGACAACACCAACTTCGGCCCGCTGGTCAGCTTCGCCCACATGGAAAGCGTGCTGGGCTACATCGCCAAAGGCAAGGAAGAAGGCGCACGCGTACTGTGCGGCGGCGACCGCCTGACCGACGGCGAATTCGCCAAAGGCGCTTTCGTGGCCCCGACCGTGTTCACCGACTGCACCGACGAGATGACCATCGTCCGTGAAGAAATCTTCGGCCCAGTCATGAGCATCCTCACCTACGAAACCGAAGAAGAAGTGATCCGTCGCGCCAACGACACCGACTTCGGCCTGGCCGCTGGCCTGGTGACCAAGGACCTGAACCGCGCCCACCGCGTGATTCATCAGCTGGAAGCGGGTATCTGCTGGATCAACGCCTGGGGCGAATCCGACGCGAAGATGCCGGTCGGTGGCTACAAGCAATCCGGTGTTGGCCGTGAGAACGGCATCAGCTCGCTGAACAACTTCACCCGCATCAAATCGGTACAGGTTGAGCTGGGCGACTACGCCTCGGTGTTCTAAGAACCCGAGCCTTGTAGTGCCTTTGAGGCCGCCATCGGGGGCAAGCCCCCTCCCACCTTTGACTGTGTAAACCCGATCAAATGTGGGAGGGGGGCTTGCCCCCGATGAGGCCCGACCTGACCACACATCAAAGAGGGTGCATCCAATGTCCCAAGAATACGATTACATCATTGTGGGTGCCGGCTCCGCCGGTAACACCCTGGCGACCCGTCTGACCGAAGACGAAGGCGTCACCGTCCTGCTGCTGGAAGCCGGCGGCCCGGACTACCGTCTCGACTTCCGTACCCAGATGCCCGCCGCCCTGGCCTTCCCGCTGCAGGGTCGCCGCTACAACTGGGCCTACGAAACCGATCCAGAGCCCCACATGGACGGCCGCCGGATGGAATGCGGTCGCGGCAAGGGCCTGGGTGGTTCCTCACTGATCAACGGCATGTGCTACATCCGTGGCAACGCCATGGACTACGACAACTGGGCGAAATTGCCAGGCCTGGAAAACTGGACCTACCTCGACTGCCTGCCCTATTTCCGCAAGGCCGAAACCCGCGACATCGGCCCGAACGACTGGCACGGCGGCGATGGCCCGGTCAGCGTGACCACGCCGAAAGCCGGCAATAACCCACTGTTCCACGCCATGGTCGAAGCCGGCGTGCAGGCCGGTTACCCGCGTACCGAAGACTTGAACGGCTACCAGCAAGAAGGCTTCGGCCCGATGGACCGTACCGTCACGCCGAATGGCCGTCGCGCCAGCACCGCGCGCGGTTACCTGGATACCGCCAAGAAGCGCTCCACGCTGACCATCGTCACCCACGCCCTCACCGACAAGGTGTTGTTCGAAGGCAAGCGTGCCGTTGGTGTGCGTTACCTGATCGGCGCCGCTGAAGAGCGCGTTGAAGCCCGCGCGCGCAAGGAAGTGCTGGTGTGCAGCGGCGCAATCGCGTCGCCGCAACTGCTGCAACGCTCCGGTGTCGGCCCGGCCAAGCTGCTGGAAAGCCTCGACATCCCGGTGGTCCACGACCTGCCAGGCGTCGGCGAAAACCTGCAGGACCACCTTGAGCTGTACCTGCAATATGCGTGCACTCAGCCCGTGTCGCTGTACCCGTCGCTGCTCTGGTACAACCAGCCGGCGATCGGCGCTGAGTGGCTGTTCAACGGCACCGGCATCGGCGCCAGCAACCAGTTCGAAGCGGGCGGTTTCATCCGTACCCGTGAAGAATTCGAATGGCCGAACATCCAGTACCACTTCCTGCCGGTCGCGATTAACTACAACGGCAGCAACGGTGTGAAAGAGCACGGCTTCCAGGCGCACATGGGCTCCATGCGTTCGCCAAGCCGTGGCCGTGTGCAATTGAAGTCGAAGAACCCACGGGACTACCCGAGCATCCTCTTCAACTACATGGCCACCGAGCAGGACTGGCAGGAATTCCGCGACGGCATCCGCCTGACCCGTGAAATCATGCAACAGCCGGCACTCGACCAGTACCGTGGCCGCGAGATCAGCCCGGGCATCGACGTGCAAACCGATGAGCAGCTCGACAAGTTCATCCGCGAGCACGCCGAAACCGCGTTCCACCCATCCTGCTCGTGCAAGATGGGCACCGACGAAATGGCTGTCGTCGATGGCGAAGGCCGCGTGCATGGCATGCAGGGTCTGCGTGTGGTCGATGCGTCAATCATGCCGATCATCACCACCGGTAACCTGAACGCGCCGACGATCATGATCGCCGAGAAAATCGCCGACAAGATCCGTGGCCGCCAGCCGCTGCCGCGCAGCACCGCCGACTACTACGTGGCCGGCGATGCGCCGGTGCGTGGCAAGCCGATGCGTGAAATTGCGCAGTAACTGAAATACCGCGTTGCCTGTATCGCAGGCAAGCCAGCTCCCACAGTTGATCGAGTTCGCCTGAACAACGTGATCACCTGTGGGAGCCGGGCTTGCCCGCGATGAGGACCGACCGGCCAATGCAAAACCCCTCCTTGATCAGCTACTCTGTTTGCCTGCCCGCGACGAGCCGCCCACAAGGAAGGCCCCATGTTCGACCACCACGCCACACTCAAAAAACACTTCACAGCCCTGCGCACCCGCGCCGAATTCTTCTCGCTGCGCTACGTACGCGAATCTGGCCACTACCTGGCCGTACGCAAAAACGTCGCTGAACCACCGCACCTGAACCACGACGAAGGCGCCATGCTCACCGTGCGTCTCAACGGTGTGGAAGCCTACGCGGCGACCAACGATATATCCCTGCCTGGCCTGCAAGCCGCCCTTGAGCGTGCCGAACAGCAAGCCCGGTTGATCAAACCCCACGCCCTGCTCGACCTGCGTGATCAGCATGTCTCCAGTGATGTGGCGGACTACCTGTCCCCCGAACTCAATCAGCCTTTCCCGTCCCTGAGCGACTGCTACCAATTGCTGGGCGACGAATCCGCCGCTGTGCCCAAGGACGAGCGCCTGGTGAGCTGGGAAGTCAGCCTCGGCCTGACCCACGTCGAGCAGATCTACCTCAACAACGCCGGCGCCGAGCTGCGCCAGGCCCAGCGCTTTGTGTTCCCAGGCGTCAATGTCACGGCCTACGATGGCAACGACAGCCAGAGCCGCACCCTGGGCGGCAGCAACTTCGGCCAGCAAGGTGGCTTTGATGTGATCAGCCGCTTCGGCCTGGTCGGCGCAGCGCCACGCATTGCCGACGAAGCCCTGCAACTGCTGCTCGCGCCCAACACCCCCAATGGCCCGCGCGACCTGTTGCTGATGCCTGACCAGATGATCCTGCAGATCCACGAATCCATCGGCCACCCGCTGGAGCTGGACCGCATCCTGGGTGACGAGCGCAATTACGCCGGCACCAGTTTTGTGAAGGCCAGCGACTTCGGCCATCTGCACTATGGCTCCAAGTTGCTCAACGTGACGTTCGACCCGGACATCCCAGAGCAACTCGCCAGCTACAGCCATGACGACGACGGCACGCCCGCCAGCAAGCAGTTCCTGATCCGCGAAGGGTTGCTGCTCAAACCGCTGGGCGGTGCGCTGTCGCAATTCCGTTCGGGTATGAGCGGCGTGGCCAATAGCCGGGCCAGCAGTTGGAACCGTGCGCCCATCGACCGCATGGCCAACCTGAACATCGAAGCGGGCGACAAGAGCCTGGCACAACTGATCGGCGGTATTGAAAGCGGCATCCTGATGTCGACCAACCGCTCATGGTCCATCGACGATGCGCGCAACAAATTCCAGTTCGGCTGCGAATGGGGTCAGTTGATCGAGAACGGCGAGCTGAAAGGTGTGGTGAAGAACCCTAACTACCGCGCCATTTCTGCCAATTTCTGGCGCAACCTCAGCGCGGTCGGTGACGCCAGCACCTTCAAGGTCCTGGGCACGCCGAACTGCGGCAAAGGCGAACCCAATCAGGTGATCCGCGTCGGCCATGCGTCACCGGCCTGCGTATTCAGTGATGTCGACGTATTTGGGGGAGACGCCTGATGAACAACTTCAAGGCATTGGTGGAGTGGCTCAAACATGCCATCACCGACAATGAACAATTCCACCTCGGCTATGCGGATGAAGCGTCCGAATTCGTGCGCTTCAATCACGCCAAGGTGCGCCAGGCGGGCCAAGTGCAACAGGCCAGCCTCAACCTGAAACTGATCAACGATGGCCGCCACGCCGACCTCGGCATCACCCTTGCCGGCGAGCCCGAGCTGGACCGCCAGCGTTTGGCCGATGGCCTGCAACAGTTGCGCGAAACCCTGCCGCTGCTGCCACAAGACCCGTACCTGCTGCTGAACCACAACGCCTGGCAAAGCAACAACGAACAAACCCGCCCGCTGCCGGAACTGGCCCAGGTACTGGAAGACATCAGCCGGGCCGCCCAAGGTGTGGACCTGGTCGGCTTTTATGCGGCCGGCCCCATCAGCCGGGGCTTTGCCAGTTCGTCGGGCGCCTTCGGCTGGCACCAGGCCAATAGCTTCAACTTCGACTTCAGTCTGTTCCACGCCAATGGTGAAGCGGTAAAGGCCAGCTACGCCGGGCACACTTGGGACAGCGCCGAGTTTGCCGCGCGCTTCCAGCAGGCCCGCGAGCAGCTTGAGTTCCTCGGCCGTCCACTGCACAAGCTGGCCCCCGGACACTATCGCGCCTACCTCGCCCCGGCGGCGATCGAAGAAATCATCAGCATCATCACCTGGGGCGGGTTTTCCGCCCAAGCCATCGCCAGCAAGGGCAGTTCGCTGCAAAAGCTGTATGCCGGTGAACAGTCCCTGAGCCCGCTGGTGACAGTTGCGGAACAGATCAGCGGCTCCCTGAGCCAGGCGTTTTCCACTGAAGGTTACCCGCGCGGCGACGTCACGCTGATCAAGGCGGGGCAAGCCGATGGCCAATTGATCAACTCGCGCAGCGCTGCTGAATATGGTTTGAGCACTAACGGCGCAAGCAGCGATGAATCGCCCAGCGCCTTGCAAATGGCGGCGGGCAGCCTGGCCCAGGCCGATATCCTCAAGCAGTTGGGCACCGGGTTGTACATCAGCAACCTGTGGTACCTGAACTATTCTGACCTGCCGGCGGCCCGCCTGACCGGCATGACGCGCTTTGCCACCTTCTGGGTGGAAGACGGCGAGATCAAGGCGCCGGTCAGCACCATGCGTTTTGATGACAGCGTCTACAACCTGCTCGGCGCGCAGTTGGAAGCCCTGACCGCTGATCGGGAACTGCTGCTGTCGGCCAGTACCTACAGCCAGCGCAACACCGCCTCAAATCTGCTGCCAGGGGCCTTGGTCAAACGCCTGACCTTAACCTTGTAAATACAAAATCCTTGTGGGAGCGGGCTTGCTCGCGAAGGCGGCGTATCAGTCAACTTATCCGGTGGCTGGCGCTCCGTCTTCGCGAGCAAGCCCGCTCCCACACTGTCTTGCGATTACTTCCGACACCTCGACTCAATCCTTCCTACCGTTAAATCCCATCTCACGCTTGCTCCAGCGTGCTCAGTTGTCGCGCTTAAAAAACCTCGTTATAAGGGTTAGTGGCATCCCGCCACCCCCACCCACGAGAGCACGACCTTGCCCGGGAAGGGCAAGCTGGAGCGTTGACATGAACCATGGAAGTTTTGTCATTGAAAAGCTGTTCAAGCACTACAACGTTCATGTTGAGCAACTGGGAAACGATTCGCAAAAAAAGACCGTCCTGATGGTCAACGGTGCGCTGTCCACCACACGCTCCTTCGCCCGCACCAGCAAATGCCTGGCCGAGCATTTCAATGTGTTGCTGTTCGACCTGCCGTTCTCCGGCTATTCCCGCGAACACAACACTGACCTCGACTTGGTCACCAAGGACGACGAGGTGCAAATGCTGCGCGCCTTGGTCGAGCGCTTCCAGGTCAACCATCTGGTGTCGGCCTCCTGGGGCGGCATCTCCACGTTGCTGACCCTGGCGCACAACCCACCCTCCATCGAAAGCTCAGTGGTGATGGCCCTCGCGCCCAACCTCAACCAAGCCATGCTCGACTATGTGGAACGTGTACGCGTATTGATCGAAGCGGACGACAAGTCCGCCGTCGGCCATTTGCTCAATGAAACCGTGGGCAAGTATTTGTCGCCCCGGCTCAAGCGCAACAACCACCGGCACCTGTCGACCATGGCCACCACCGAATACCGCCAGGCGCGTTTTCATATCCACCAAGTGTTGGCCTTGGGCGATGGCAACTACCTGCCGGCACTGCGGCAGATTGAAACGCCGGTGCACTTCCTCAACGGCGCCCTGGACGAATACACCCCCGCCGCCGAGGCCCAGTTGTTCAAGCAATACGTGGGGCGCAGCAGTTTTGCCGTGGCCGAACATACTGGCCACTTGCTCGACCTCGAATCCAGTGAAGCCGCCGAGGCCGTGCACCGTGAATTGCTGGATTTCCTGGTGGGAAAACGCGCGACGAATGGCGCATAATCGCCAACACATAGCCTGCTAACCAAAAAGGGTTTCCATGCCGAATCGCGTCCCGCTCGATGCCAAGACCGCCCGCTGGCTCCCCTGGGTGGTCGCGATTGCCTTCTTCATGCAGTCGCTGGACGGGACGATCCTCAATACGGCATTACCGGCCATGGCCCGGGACCTCGCGGAAAACCCGCTGCGCATGCAAGGGGTGGTGATCGCCTACATGCTCACCGTCGCCTTGCTGATCCCGGCCTCGGGCTGGATCGCCGACCGCTTCGGTACCAAGAAAATCTTCTTTGGCGCAATCATGCTGTTCAGCATTGGTTCGCTGCTGTGCGCCTTGTCCAGCAGCCTGACCATGCTGGTGGGCGCGCGAGTCATTCAGGGCCTGGGCGGCGCGCTGATGCTGCCGGTGGGACGACTGGTGGTGCTGCGCGCGTATCCGCGTTCCGAGCTGGTGCGCATCATGGGCTTCATCACCATCCCCGGCCTGCTAGGCCCGTTGCTCGGCCCGACCATGGGCGGCTGGATGGTGCAATACCTGACCTGGCACTGGATCTTCCTGATCAACCTGCCGGTGGGCATGGTCGGTTGTTATGCCGTGTGGAAACTGATCCCCGACCTGCGCGGCAGCGAACGCACGCGCTTTGATGGCATCGGCTTCCTGCTGTTTGGCGCCGCGATGGTGTTGATCACCATCGCCATGGAAGGCCTGGGCGAGCTGCACTTGCCGCACCTGCGGGTGATGTTGCTGCTGTTCGGCGGGCTGGCGTGCCTGGCGGCGTACTGGCTGCGCGCCGGGCACATCGACAACCCGCTGTTCTCGCCGGTGCTGTTCAAAACGCGCACCTTTGCCGTGGGCATTCTCGGCAACCTGTTCGCGCGGCTGGGTAGCGGCGCCCTGCCGTTCCTGGTGCCGCTGCTGTTGCAGGTAGCGCTGGGTTACTCGCCGTCCGAAGCGGGCATGAGCATGTTGCCCCTGGCGGCGGCGGCGATGTTTGCCAAATCCATCGCCCGCACGCTGATCGAACGCCTCGGCTACCGCGTCGTGCTCACCGGCAACACCCTGGCGCTGGGCATTATGCTCGCCAGCATGGGCCTGGTCAGCGAGCACACGCCCTACCCGCTGCTGTTGTGCATGCTGGCAGTACTGGGGGCGATCAACTCCCTGCAATTCACGGCAATGAACACCGTCACCCTGATCGACCTCGACGACGCCCAGGCCAGCAGCGGCAACAGTTTGCTGTCGGTGGTGGCGCAGTTGTCCCTCAGCCTGGGCGTGGCCTGTGCCGGTGCATTGCTCGGCGGCTTTACCGCCGAAACCGGCAATGACGGTGTGGAAAGCGTCCTCGGCGCGTTCCAACTGACCTTCCTCACGGTGGGCATCATGGCGATGCTGGCGGCGGCGATCTTCTTGCAATTGTCGCCAACCGACGGCAAACGGGTGGTCAGCCGCGAGCACGACATCGAGCATTAACAGGCTTCTCGTCTAGAACTTGCGGGGAAATTCCCACGAGACTGGTACACTGCGCGACATTTTGTTTTGCAGAGCCAGTCCCGTGACTACCATCGCCACCGCTTTTAATACTTTGCCCCTGTCCGCCGCCATGCTGGCTAACCTCGACTCGCTGGGTTATGTCGAGATGACGCAGATCCAGGCGCAAAGCTTGCCGGTGATCCTCAAAGGGCTGGACCTGATTGCCCAGGCCAAGACCGGCAGCGGCAAGACAGCTGCATTCGGCATCGGCCTGTTGAACCCGATCAACCCGCGCTACTTTGGCTGCCAGGCCCTGGTGATGTGCCCGACCCGTGAGCTGGCCGACCAGGTCGCCAAGGAAATCCGTCGCCTGGCCCGTGCCGAAGACAACATCAAGGTACTGACCCTGTGCGGTGGCGTGTCCCTCGGCCCGCAGATCGCCTCCCTGGAACACGGCGCCCACGTCATCGTCGGCACCCCGGGCCGTATCCAGCAGCACCTGCGCAAAGGTTCGCTGGTGCTGGATGGCCTCAACACGCTGATCCTCGACGAAGCCGACCGCATGCTCGACATGGGCTTCTACGACGCCATCGAAGACATCATCAGCAAGACCCCGCCACGCCGCCAGACCCTGCTGTTCTCGGCCACTTACCCGGTGAGCATCAAGCAGCTTGCTTCCAAATTCATGCGCGCGCCGCAGCAGGTGAAGGCCGAAGCCTTCCACTCCGATGACCAGATCGAGCAGCGTTTCTACGAGATCTCGCCGGAAGAGCGCATGGACGCGGTGACCAAGGTCCTGGCGCATTTCCGCCCGGCCTCCTGCGTGGCCTTCTGCTTTACCAAGCAGCAAGTGCAGGAAACCGTGGATCACCTGACGTCCAAAGGCATCTCCGCCGTCGGCCTGCATGGCGACCTGGAACAGCGCGACCGTGACCAGGTGCTGGCGATGTTCGCCAACCGCAGTACCTCAGTGCTGGTCGCTACCGACGTTGCCGCCCGTGGTTTGGACATTGATTCGCTGGACATGGTGATCAACGTCGAATTGGCCCGCGACTCTGAAATCCACATCCACCGCGTCGGTCGTACCGGTCGTGCCGGTGAGACCGGCATCGCCATCAGCCTGGTCGCCCCGTCCGAAGCGCACCGCGCCCAGGCCATCGAGCAACTGCAGAAGTCGCCGCTGAACTGGGATCAACTGGACAACCTCAAGCCGCAAAGCGGTGGTCCGTTGCTGCCACAGATGAGCACCCTGTGCATTGCGGCCGGGCGTAAAGACAAGGTTCGTCCAGGCGACATCCTTGGCGCACTGACCGGTGAAGCGGGCATCCCGGGTGCCCAGGTCGGCAAAATCGCGATCTTTGATTTCCAGGCCTTCGTGGCCGTGGAGCGCGGGATCGCCAAGCAGGCATTGCAGCGCTTGAACGACGGCAAGATCAAGGGCCGCTCGTTGCGCGTGCGAATCCTGTAAAGCACTCAAGCTCTACAGAGATCAAAATGTGGGAGCGGGCTTGCTCGCGAAGGCGGTGGACCAGTCAAGTTATTCGGTGGCTGACACACCGCATTCGCGAGCAAGCCCGCTCCCACATTTGACTATATTCCAAATCAGATTTTGTATGAGGACACCGTTTTGCGCTCGACCGAAGTTGTGATCATTGGCGCCGGCGCCGCAGGCTTGATGTGTGCACTGACCGCCGCCGGGCGTGGGCGCAAGGTGATGTTGATCGACCATGCCAACAAGGCCGGCAAGAAGATCCTGATGTCCGGCGGTGGCCGCTGCAACTTCACCAATATGTACACCGAGCCGGCCAACTTCCTCTCGCACAACGAACACTTCTGCAAATCCGCCCTGGCGCGCTACACCCAGTGGGATTTCATCGGCCTGGTAGCCAAGCACGGGGTGCCCTACCACGAGAAAAAACTCGGCCAGTTGTTCTGCGATAATAAGTCCAGCGACATCCTCGGCATGCTGCTCGACGATTGCATTCAGGTCGGTGTAAGCCTGCACCTGGATACGTCAGTCCAGGAGATTGCCAAGCTGGAAGCCGGGTATCAGCTGCAAACCACCTTGGGTGAACTGCGCTGCGAATCCCTGGTGATCGCCACGGGCGGCCTGTCGATTCCGACCCTGGGCGCCACCGGTTTTGGTTACCAGGTGGCCAAGCAGTTCGGCCATGAACTGCTGCCGACCCGCGCCGGGCTGGTGCCGTTCACCATCACCGACCAGCTCAAGGACCTGTGTGGCGAGCTGTCCGGTACATCGGTGGATTGCCTGGTCAGCTGCAACGGCCAGAGCTTTCGCGAGAACATCCTGTTTACCCACCGCGGCCTGAGCGGGCCGGCGATTTTGCAGATTTCCTCGTACTGGGAACCGGGCGACACGGTGGAGATCAACCTGCTGCCCGACCACGACGCCCACAGCTGGCTGCAACAGCAACAGGCCGAGCGCCCCAACAGCGAGCTGAAAACCCTGCTGGGCGAGATCTTCACCAAGAAGATGGCCAACCTGCTGGCAGACAGCTGGTTCGTGTCCAAGCCGATGAAGCAGTACACCCACGCTGAAATTGCCGACATCGCGCAGAAACTCGGCAGTTGGCAATGGGTGCCGGCGGGCACCGAGGGCTATCGCACCGCCGAGGTGACCTTGGGTGGGGTGGACACGCGGGAGGTGTCCTCCAAGACCATGGAATCGCTGAAAAGCCCGGGGTTGTATTTTATTGGGGAAGTACTGGATGTGACCGGTCACCTGGGTGGGTTCAACTTCCAGTGGGCGTGGGCGTCCGGCTATGCCGCCGCGCAATACGCCTGACAAAAGGCTGTACTCGGTCAAAATGTGGGAGCTGGCTTGCCTGCGATAGCGGCGGTGAATTCATCGCCGCCATCGCAGGCAAGCCAGCTCCCACTTTCGTTTTGGGGTGGCACTCAAAAATATGCAATGAGATGTGATTGTCACGCTTGCCGTGACGTCACTGATGGCTCAATTTAACGGCATCGTCCCGGAAGACTCCAGACTTCATGTCATCGACCTCGTTCAAGCAGTCCATGCGGCGCCTGTGGGCGCTGGATAAATTCAGCTACAGCATTCGGGTATTCATCGCCCTCACCGGCAGCATGGCGCTGTGCTGGTATCAAGATGAAATGACGCTGCTGATCCCGTTGTTCCTGGGGATTATCGCCAGCGCCCTGGCCGAGACCGATGACAGTTGGCAAGGCCGGCTCAACGCCCTGGCGGTGACGCTGGTGTGTTTCAGCATCGCCGCGCTGTCGGTGGAGCTGCTGTTCCCTTACCCGTGGATCTTCGCGATCTCCCTGGCCCTGGCCACCTTCTGCCTGACCATGCTCGGCGCCTTGGGCGAGCGCTATGGCGCGATCGCATCGGCAACGCTGATCCTGTCGGTGTACACCATGATCGGCGTGGACCAGCGTGGCGGCGCCGTTTCCGACTTCTGGCACGAGCCGCTGCTGCTGGTGGCCGGTGCCGCCTGGTACGGCGCGCTGTCGGTGCTGTGGCAGGCGCTGTTTTCCAACCAGCCGGTGCAGCAAAGCCTGGCGCGGCTGTTTCGCGAGCTGGGGCGGTACCTCAAGCTCAAATCGTCGTTGTTCGAGCCGATTCGCCAGCTGGACGTGGAAGCGCGTCGCCTGGAACTGGCCCAGCAAAATGGGCGGGTTGTGGCCGCGCTGAATGCGGCGAAGGAAATCATCCTGCACCGCGTGGGCAATGGTCGCCCTGGCTCGAAAGTCAGCCGCTACCTGAAGCTGTACTTCCTCGCCCAAGACATCCACGAACGCGCCAGCTCGTCCCACTACCCCTACAATGCCCTGGCCGAGGCCTTCTTCCACAGCGACGTGCTGTTCCGTTGCCAACGACTGCTGCGCCAGCAGGGCAAGGCCTGCCAGACCCTGGCCGAATCGATCCAGATGCGCCAGCCATTCATCTATGACGACAGCTTCGCCGAAGCCCTGGGCGACCTGAACGCGTCCCTGGAACACCTGCGCATCCAGAGCAACCCGGCCTGGCGCGGCCTGCTGCGTTCGTTGCGCGCGCTGGCGGCCAACCTGTCCACGCTGGACCGCCTGCTCGGCGACGCCAGCAACCCCGACAGCCTGGCGGACGCCACTGACAGCAACCTGCTGGACCGCGCTCCGCGCAACCTCAAGGAAATGTGGACGCGCCTGCGCACGCAGATGACGCCGACGTCGCTATTGTTCCGCCATGCGCTGCGCCTGTCCCTGGCGTTGACCGTCGGCTACGGCATGCTGCATGCGATCCACGCGTCCCAGGGCTATTGGATCATCCTCACCACGCTGTTCGTGTGCCAACCGAACTACGGTGCCACCCGACGCAAGCTCGGCCAGCGGATCATCGGCACCGCCATCGGCCTCACCGTGGCCTGGGCGCTGTTCGACCTGTTCCCGAGCCCCTTGGTGCAGTCGATGTTCGCTATCGCCGCCGGCCTGGTGTTCTTTATCAACCGCACCACCCGCTATACCCTGGCCACCGCCGCCATCACCTTGATGGTGCTGTTCTGCTTCAACCAGGTCGGCGATGGCTACGGGCTGTTCCTGCCGCGCTTGTTCGATACCTTGCTCGGCAGCTTGATTGCAGGCCTGGCGGTATTCCTGTTCCTGCCCGACTGGCAAGGCCGTCGCCTGAACAAAGTGCTGGCCAATACCCTGAGCTGCAACAGCATTTACCTGCGTCAGATCATGCAGCAATACGCCGCCGGCAAGAGCGACGATCTGGCCTACCGCCTGGCCCGACGCAACGCACACAACGCCGATGCGGCGCTGTCGACCACCCTGGCGAACATGCTGATGGAGCCGGGGCACTTCCGTAAGGAAGCAGACGTGGGCTTCCGCTTCCTGGTGCTGTCGCACACCTTGCTCAGTTATTTGTCCGGGCTGGGCGCGCACCGCGAGACCCAATTGCCAGCCGAAGTGCGCGAACATCTGATCGACGGCGCTGGCAATACCCTAGCGGCGAGCATCGATGAAATCGCCACGGGGTTGGCCAACAAGCAGCCGGTTGCGATCCAGAGCGATGCCGAGGAAGCGCTGGCGGCGGACCTGGAGCAGATGCCGGACGAGATCGATGAGGGGCAACGGTTGGTGCAGACACAGTTGGCGTTGATTTGTCGGCAGTTGGGGCCGTTGCGTACGCTGGCGGCGCACTTGATCAAGGACACCAGCGCGGCTTAGGCCGTTATCGCCGGTAAGCGCACTACATCCCATGCTGCTTCATCAACCGCGCATAACTGCCATCCGCCTTCATCTTCGCAATCTCCCGGTCAAAGCTGGCAACAATCTGCGCGTGCTCGGGGTTCTTCAGGCTTACCAGGATATGCAGGCTGTTTTCACTCAACGGCGTGGGTAAAAACTCCACCGAGTTGCGCACGCGTGCCGACTCGCGCGACAGGTAATAGCGCGCCACATACTCATCCTCCACCGTCAGCCGCACGCGCTGCGCCGCCAGCATGCGCACGGCCATGGCGAAGTTATGCACCGGCACCTTCTGCAACTGCGTATCCCCATCGAACGCCGCCGAATAGGCATACCCACGCACCACGGCGATGGGGTAGTCGTGCAGTTGCCCGAGGTTCTGGTACTCGATGGGATCGTCGCGACGCTTGAGAAAGCGCACGCGGTTGAGCAGGTATTCGCCAGAGAACTGCCCCAACTGGGTGCGGGCATCGTCGTACCAGGCGTTGACCAGCACGTCATAACGTCCGTCACCCACGCCCATCAGTGCCCGGGCCCAGGGCACCTGTTCGAAATCACTGGCGTAACCGGCGCGGGCCAGGGCTGTACTGACGATGTCGGTGGCCAGCCCGCCGTTGATCAGGGTCGCATCGGTAAAGGGTGGCCAGGCGTCCGCTACCAGGCGCAAACGCTGTGCGAATGCCGGCTGGGCCAGCAGCAACACTCCAATCAAAGCAACGGCACGAGTCAATCGCGGCATGCTCAAAGTCCTTGGCAGGCAGGCGGTAGCCTTGGCTCAGGCGGGGCCCGAGGTCCTAACAGTAGCTCAGATTACACAAAGAAACCGGCGCCGAACGCACTCAATGATGGCAATTTGATTTCACTCACAAAAATAGCTGATTTAGACAGCGCCGCCGGCTGCGCTTACTATCGTGAACAGACATTTATAAGAGAACACGCCATGACAGTTGAATGGGTCTGCAAACATCACAATGACCTCGGCAAGGAACAGCTTTACGCCATCCTGCGCTTGCGCAACGAGGTCTTTGTCGTTGAGCAGAAATGCGTTTACCAGGATCTCGACGGGCAGGACCTGGAAGGCGACACCCATCACCTGATGGCCTGGCAGGACGACCAGTTGGTCGCTTACCTGCGCCTGCTGGACCCAGAGTCCCAGGGCGGTGATGTGGTGATCGGCCGGGTAATTGTAGCGCCGGTCGCGCGCGGCACCGGGCTGGGGCATCGGATGATGGAAGAAACACTCAAGCAGATTGCCGAAATCTGGCCGCAGACGCCGATATTCCTATCAGCCCAGGCGCATTTGCAGGGGTACTACGGGCGGTATGGTTTTGTAGTGGCGGGTGAGGAATACCTTGAGGATGATATTCCGCACATCGGCATGCGCCGCAACTGAGGGTCTCATCGCAGGCAAGCCCGCTCCCCCCATTTGAACGCATTCACAGGTCCAAATGTGGGAGCGGGCTTGCCCGCGATAGCGCCGGGTCATCCACCACTGACCTTCAGGGATACCCCAACACCTGTTTCACCGAAACCAGATTCACCTCGATCCACCGCCGATCTATCGCCCCCCAACTGCGAATCCGATAACACCCGGCATGGTTGCGGGCGCCGTCTTCCTGCTCGAACTCGCAGACGATATCCAAGTCGGCCAAGGCCGCAATCGTATCCTGGGCCGTACGCCGGGGCATGCCCGTCACCTCAGTCAACGCCGGCACACTGCTGGCCTGGCCGCTGTCGATCAGGTAGGCCACATACAGGCGGCGATAAAAGCTGCTCTTGGTCTTGCTCACATCCATGGTCGGTCGCCTTGTGCGGTCAGGGTTTGCCCTGCAGGTCGCGGTACGTGAGGTAGACCCGCAGGTCGAATTCCACCTGATGGTAGCCCGGCATCATGTACTCACAGAGTTTGTAGAACGCCTTGTTGTGGTCCGACTCCTTGAAGTGCGCCAGTTCGTGTACCACGATCATGCGCAGGAACTCCGGCGCCGCCTCTTTGAACAGTGCGGCAATGCGGATCTCTTTCTTGGACTTCAGGTTGCCGCCCTGCACCCGCGAGATCGTGGTGTGCAGGCCGAGGGCGCGATGGGTCAGGTCCAGGCGGTTATCGAACAGCACCTTGTCGATCGCCGGCGCGTTGCGCAGGTGCTCCTGCTTCAAGGCCAGGGCGTAGGCATACAAGGCCTTGTCGCTTTGCACGGCGTGGCGTTCGGGGTATCGCTGTTCCAGGTAGGCACCCAACTGGTCCTTGGCGATCAGCTGGCGCACCTGCTCCTGAAGGGTGGCGGGATAGGCCTGGAGGTATTTCAGCGCGGTCATGGGGTCTGCAACAGGGCTTGGATGGCCGCCAGTGTAGCGAATTCAGCGCGCGCGAGCGCGGAACCAGTGCGCCACTTCCTCGGCCATCAGCGGCTCTGACGCCAGCGGGCCCTGAATGAACGGGCACCCATTGGCCTTGAGCCATTGGGCTTGCTCCTGGGTCTCCACGCCCTCGGCGACGACCACCACATCAAAATGACCGCACAGTTCGATGATGCTGCGCGCCATCACTGCATCCCGCGCGGAGCCCGGCAGGCGTGCGACCAATTGCGGGTCGAGCTTGAGCGTATCGAACGCCAGGTCGCGCAGATGCGCCAGGGAACAATTGCCCAGGCCGAAGTCATCCAGGGCGGTGCGCACGCCAATCTGGCGCAATAACCTGAGCTGCTTGGTCGACTCTTCCAGGTTGTTCATCAGGCTGTCTTCACTGATCTCCACCTCCAGCTGGCGCCCCTGTAGCCCATGTCGCTCAAGCACCTGCTGCAGTTGGGTGGCCAGGTTAGGCATGTTGAACTGGTTGCTGCTCAGGCTCACGCTCAGCACCAGCTCATCATCGAAGGCGGCTTGCCACGCCTGGCGCTGAGCGCCGACTTGTTGATAGATCCACGTGCTCAGTTGGCTGATCAACCGCGCTTCTTCCAGCAACGGTAGGAACAGCCCCGGCGATACATCACCAACACTCGGATGCTGCCAGCGCAATAGCGCTTCGACGCCACGCACGCGCCCGTCCTCCAAGGCCACTTGAGGCTGGTAGACCAGGGTGAAATCCTTGCTTTGAATCGCCGTGCGCACGCTGTCTTCGAGCATCAGTCGCGAACGGGCGCGGCCGTTCATTTCCTGATCGTAATAGCGATATTGCTGACGGCCCGCACGCTTGGCTTCGTACATGGCGATGTCAGCCGCGCGCAGCAGGCCGTTCAGGTCCGAGCCGCAGTCCGGGAAGGTGGCGATGCCGATGCTGACGCCGAGCATCACATCCAGGCCGTCCACCTGTTGGCAGATCGACACGCGTTCGATCAGTTTTTCCGCAATCTTCGCCGCCTGCTCGGGGAACTCCAGCTCCAGCAGCGCGGTGAATTCATCGCCACCCATGCGCCCGAGAATGTCGTAGGACCGCAGGCAACCCTGTAATTGTTCAGAGACCCAACGCAGTACCCGGTCGCCCGCGTCATGGCCGAGGGAATCATTGACCCGCTTGAAACCGTCGAGGTCCAGGTAGAGCAACACCAGTGATTGCTCCAGCCGTTCGCTGCGCAGCAGGGTGTTCTCCACCGCCTGATAAAACCCGCGCCGGTTGAGCAACCCGGTCAATGGGTCGGTGACGGCCTGGAACTCCAGTTGCTGGTGCAGGTGGTGCACCTCGGACATATCCAGCACGGTCACCACCATCGCCTTCTGCTCGGCCGGCAACGGCGCACAGGACAACGCCACCGGCACCTGCTGGCCGCGGCCGGTGCGCAGGATCGCATCGTGCAGGCGCCAGGTCTCGCTCTGGCGGTAAGCGCTGTGCATCTGCGATTCGAGCCACGTGGGCACATGGGGTTTTTGCAGGAAGCTCAAGAACTCTTGGCCTTGCAGCTCATCCATCTTCGCATTCAGCAGGCGTGAGATCGCCGGGTTGGCGTACTCGATCACGCCCTCCTCGCTGACCACCAGAATGCCTTCGGCGGCGTTGTCCAACACCGAGGCATTAAAGGCGCGCGCAGACTCCAGGTCATGGCTCAGGCGCTGCAAGGCCCGGCGATTGCGCTGGTGCTCCAGCAACGCCTGGACCTTGGGCTTGAGGATATGCGGGTCGAAGGGCTTGAACAGGTAATCGATGGCGCCGCTGGCGTAGCCTTCCAGCACGGCGGCGGGTGATTGGGCGTTGGCGCTGAGGAAGATGATTGGCGTCATGCGGGTGCGCAGGCTGCCGCGCATCAGGCGGGCGACTTCAAAGCCGTCCATGCCGGGCATCTTCACATCCAGCAGTACCAGGTCGACTTCGTGCTGCAGCAGCAATTCGAGTGCTTCCAGGCCGGAACCTGCGGTGATCACCTGCCAGTCTTCCCGCTGCAAAAGTGCGCGCATGCTGAGCAGGTTTTCGGGGTAGTCATCGACCACCAAAAGAACCGAATCGCCATCGCCGTGGTGTGGAGCGCAATCCATGCTACGTCTCTTCCTTAAGGAGCTGCTCCGGTCACTTCTGAGATAAACCCGGATAAACGCTGAGGCCTCACTCTATCCCCGGTTCCAAAAAATCAGAAGTAATGGCAGTGCCATCATTGCGCCAATTTTCAGTAAGCCGACTAACGGTAAGTGCCTGAAGCCCACGGATCATGGGAAACATGGCTTTTTGACATTCCCTTGACGCCAATAAGTTGCCAGCAAACATTTAACAAGATGGTTAACACCACCTATAAAGAACCTGTCTGGCCCAAGGGCCATAGCCTACACCCCTCTGTAAAAAGGCCTACGCCATGATCGACCTATCTACCTGGAACCTCAGCATCCCGGTCGGCTCCCCGCCCGCCACCATCGACACCCCGAAGCTGATGAATGGCTTCAAAGACCAATATTTCCAGGCCGAAGGCAGCAACGTGCAATTCTGGACCCCCGTCACCGGCACCCGTACCGAAAATGCCGTGTACCCCCGCAGTGAACTGCGTGAGACCTACGCCGATGGGCGTTTACGCAACTGGACCTATTCGGATGCGGACAACTTTCTACGCGCTACCCTGCAAGTGAATCAGGTGCCGTCCACCGGCAAAATCGTGATTGGGCAGATCCATGCCTATGACAGCCAGAAGCCGCTGATCAAGCTGGAATATCAATTCAAGGAAAAAACCCAGACCGGCAATATTGTCGCCAAGGTACGCATGCGTCCGGATGACGGCGAAGGGCGGGTGATCACCGTAGCCTCGAATGTGCCGCTGGAAAAGAGCTTTACCTACGTGATCAACCTCAATAAAGCCGGGTTGCTGAGCGTGTATGCCGCGGATGGAGAATGGAATGAGCGCATTGGTGCGGCGTGGGGCGCCAAGCCGCTGTACTTCAAGGCAGGGGCGTATGTGCAGGACAACAGCGGGGACAGCAAGGAAGGCGCGCGGGTGACGTTTGCGAAGCTGGATATTGATCACGATTGAGCATCGCTCACTATCGCGTAGGCCTTATCCGAACGAGCCAGAGATCAATCACCTTTTTGAACACGCCAATGACCCCTGTGGGAGCCGGGCTTGCCCGCGATGGCGGTGTATCAGGCAACATTTTCGGTGGCTGGCCCACCGTCATCGCGGGCAAGCCCGGCTCCCACATGGGTTCTGTGTCCTACAGGGCCGTTGCGGTGAATCGGAGCGCCGCTTATAGCTCGCCCCGTCGCCGGCATTGAATGGCGATAGGGTTCCGCAGCCCTACAGAGTTAATACCGTACCCGTCAAAATACGGCATAGGCAGTCCTGCCAATGCTCGGCTTTTCATGGCGGTTGTACGTGGGAGGCCTTCGGGTCTGCCGGGTCTTAACTCCTGGGTCTGCGAACCCGCGCACAGCCGCCATCCTATTTGTTTCGCAGCAAACGGTGGCCAATCTTCTCTTGAGTTAAGGGTTTGCCATGAAGAACCAACTACCACCCCGCCGCTTCTACCCCTGCGCCGAAAACGCTACCGATAACCCCGTCCTTTTGATCGACAGCGCCGCCCCTCTGCTGGACCTCCACGCCTGCCTACGCGAACGCCTGAACGCCGTCCTCGAACACCTCAACCTGATGGCCTGCTCCAGCCTGCCGGACTTCGCCGAGCGCGACCTTAACAGTGTGGCCAATACCGCACGCATTCTGGTGCAGGACGTGAGTGATGTGTTCCGAGTCATTGAGCACCGGGGTTTCGGTACTCCAACCGCACCCTGATCAATAACCACTGTAGGAGCCGGCTTGCCGGGCTCCTACAAGGTTTACGTCAGCCACAAAAAAGCGCCCATCGCTGTAGGTTTTTATAACTCAATTAGATCTGTCCCATTCACCATTGCACATCGACATGGATGACCACCTCGGCTACCAAGCGACTGCATATTTTTAAACAACGCCAAAAAACATCATCATGATTGGCGGCATTCACAGACATATCTTCCAAATTTCCTATCGTTATAATGGCCTCAAAAAAACTTATAAGCACCCACCTCAATCGTAAATAAACAGAAACAATCCACCCATAACGAAACCCAACAAACCCTATAGCAAATAAATATAAATAACTGTGAAATCTAACAGGTTACTCAGGATGAATAAGAAACTAACCTCTATCTCGAAGTATAGAAAATTCCAATGCCTACTTGTTGAATGGAGACCTTTAAAATGTTCGAACTTTCCCCACCCCCAGCACTTACCGAGGTGACTGGTGGAGATAGTAAAATGCTCGTAAGAGGATACGGCGGAATCAGCGGCGCAGGTTGGCGCGTCGATGTCTATAGGCAAAACTCCGGTCCCGAGGGCGCGCTGGGTGCCGGCCCAGTAAATCCTGACGGGAGCTTTTTATTTGAAGCAAATTACCCTTCACTCCGACAATACAAAGGACAATCTTTGACTGTTCAAGCCCAATTTGTGGATGGCGCTGGCAAGACATCTTATTGGAGCAATCCAATGCAGGTATATATTCATTAGCCAACTATCTCACCTAGTAAAAATTCGCATTATTAGTTTAGCCCCTCCACACGCAACCAGAGCAATATCTAACGTAGGAGCCGGCTTTCCGGCGATAACAGTCTAAAGCCGTGCACTGACCTTGCGACCGCCATCGCCGCTAAACCGGGCGCCTACAAGGTTTGCGTCAGCCACAAAAAAACCCGCATCGCTGCGGGCTTTTGTTTAAACGCCTGAGGCTCAGTTCACCTTAGCGTTCAACTCACCTTTCAGGTAACGCTGGTACATCGCTTCCAGAGAGATCGGCTTGATCTTCGAAGCATTACCGGCAGTACCGAAGGCCTCGTAACGCGCGATACACACATCACGCATCGCGGTCACGGTGGCGCCGAAGAACTTACGCGGGTCAAACTCGCTCGGGTTGGTGGCCATCAGGCGACGCATGGCACCGGTGGACGCCAGGCGCAGGTCGGTGTCGATGTTGACCTTGCGCACGCCGTACTTGATGCCTTCGACGATTTCTTCAACCGGCACGCCGTAGGTTTCTTTGATGTCGCCGCCGTACTGGTTGATGATCGCCAGCCACTCTTGCGGGACCGAGGAAGAACCGTGCATCACCAGGTGGGTATTGGGGATGCGCTTGTGGATTTCCTTGATGCGGTCGATGGCCAGCACGTCGCCGGTCGGCGGCTTGGTGAACTTGTACGCACCGTGGCTGGTGCCGATGGCGATGGCCAGGGCGTCGACTTGGGTCTTCTTCACGAAGTCAGCGGCTTCTTCCGGGTCGGTCAGCATCTGGCTGTGATCCAGCACGCCTTCGGCGCCGATGCCGTCTTCTTCGCCGGCCATGCCGGTTTCCAGGGAGCCCAGGCAGCCCAGCTCGCCTTCAACCGAAACGCCGCAGGCATGCGCCATGGCCACGGTTTGTTGGGTAACGCGTACGTTGTACTCGTAGTCGGTCGGGGTCTTGCCGTCTTCGCCGAGGGAGCCGTCCATCATCACCGAGCTGAAGCCCAGTTGGATGGAGCGCTGGCACACGTCAGGGCTGGTGCCGTGGTCCTGGTGCATGCACACCGGAATGTGCGGGAATTCTTCGATTGCGGCGAGGATCAGGTGACGCAGGAACGGGGCGCCAGCGTATTTGCGCGCACCGGCCGAGGCCTGGACGATCACGGGGGAGTCGGTCTTGTCAGCGGCTTCCATGATGGCGCGCATCTGCTCAAGGTTGTTGACGTTAAAGGCTGGGACGCCGTAGCCGAACTCGGCTGCGTGGTCCAGCATTTGACGCATGCTGATAAGTGCCATTGTGTTGTCTCTCCCGGTCGAGGGTCGTTAATCGTGCAAGCCTGCCGTAGCGGCGGCTGCTATTCAAGTTATTGCAGGCCAGGCTTTACACACCTGGCCTGCTGAATCGTTATTGCTGATGTGGCTGACTCAAATTCCAATCTGGGACCGATTCGATGTGGGCGCTGGCTTGCCTGCGATCGCGGTACCAGAGGCCGAATTCGCCAACTGGCCCACCGCTTTCGCGGGCAAGCCCGCTCCCACATTTGATCTTCAGTGATCTGACTATTGGGCCTTGCAGCCGCGGCCGATCAAATCATCAGTGGCTACCCAGTAGACCAGGCCTTCCTCACCTTTTGTGTGAAACGCCAACTGGTCGTTGCTGTACAGCACGCCCGAGGCGGCAACGTCCTGCTTGAGGCGGTAAACCTGATCGGAACCGCCCAAACGGACATCCACCTCGGATTTGGCCTGATTAGCAAAGCGCCAGTTCACCTCGGCTTTGCTGTCGCAGGTCCAAGTAGTCCAATTGTCGGCAGTTTCTGCCTTGTTGCCGAACATGTTCATGCTGCTGCAGCCGGCCAATAGGGCCAGGGCTGCCAGGGCGAAAACGCCTTTCATTGCCAATCCTCGTGAGGCGACCGATGGCCGCCAGTTGATCAGACCCGTCAAGGGCAACCCTGTTCCTGACCGTTGGGCGCGGCGTCGTATTTCTCCAGCCGTTCGTTGCCGATGCGCTTGTTGATCACCGGCATGGTTTCGGCTTGCCAGTCAGCCTGGTAGCAACTTTTTTTCGACGACGGCCCCGATTTATCAGGCTCCGGCGCCGCGTTTGGGGTGCTGCCGCAGCCGGCCAACAGGCCCGCTGCGATCACCAGTGCCAACGACTTGAACATGGGAATACTCCTTTTCCGGATCACGAGCCTTAGCCTTTGGCTCGGGTTTCCAGCACTTCAACGGCCGGCAGTACTTTGCCTTCGACGAATTCAAGGAACGCGCCGCCACCGGTAGAAATGTAGGAGATCTGGTCGGCAACGCCATATTTATCGATGGCGGCGAGGGTGTCGCCGCCGCCGGCGATGGAGAATGCCGAGCTTTCGGCGATGGCCTTGGCCAGTACTTTGGTGCCGTTGCCGAATTGGTCGAATTCAAACACACCCACCGGGCCGTTCCACAGGATGGTCTGGGAGGCTTTCAGCAGTTCTGCAAAGTTGGCGGCGGTTTGCGGGCCGATATCCAGGATCATGTCGTCGGCGGCCACGTCAGCGATCAGCTTGACGGTGGCTTCGGCGCTTTCGGCAAATTCCTTGGCGACGACCACGTCCACCGGCAGCGGCACGCTGACCTTGGCGGCGATGGCGCGGGCGGTGTCGAGCAGGTCCGGCTCGTACAGGGACTTGCCCACCGGGTGACCGGCTGCGGCCAGGAAGGTGTTGGCAATGCCGCCGCCGACGATCAGCTGGTTGCAGATCTGGCTCAGGCTGTTGAGTACGTCCAGCTTGGTGGACACCTTGGAACCGGCGACGATGGCAGCCATCGGTTGCGCCGGCGCGCCCAGGGCCTTGCCCAGCGCGTCCAGCTCAGCGGCCAGCAGCGGGCCAGCAGCGGCAACCTTGGCGAACTTGGCCACGCCATGGGTGGAGCCTTCGGCGCGGTGAGCGGTGCCGAATGCGTCCATCACGAACACATCGCACAGCGCAGCATATTGCTGGGCCAGTTCGTCACTGTTCTTTTTCTCGCCCTTGTTGAAGCGCACGTTTTCGAACAGCACGATGTCGCCGGCCTTCACATCCACACCACCCAGGTAATCAGCCACCAGCGGCACGTCGCGGCCCAGGGCTTTGCTCAGGTAGTCGGCGACAGGCTTGAGGCTGTTTTCGGCGGAGAACTCACCTTCGGTCGGGCGACCCAGGTGGGAGCAGACCATCACGGCCGCACCTTTTTCCAGGGCCAGCTTGATGGTCGGCAGCGAGGCCAGGATTCGCGCATCGCTGGTGACAACACCGTCCTTGACTGGGACGTTGAGGTCTTCGCGGATCAGTACGCGCTTACCTTGCAGATCGAGGTCGGTCATCTTCAACACGGTCATGGGTCGCAGTTCCTGAGTTACTGTTGAGGTTGTTTGGAAGCGATGTGCAGATAATGTTCTGCAACATCCAGCATTCGGTTGGCAAAGCCCCATTCGTTGTCGAACCAGGCCAGGATATTCACCAGCCTCGGGCCGGAAACGCGGGTCTGGCTGGCATCGACAATCGCCGAATGCGGGTCATGGTTGAAATCGCAACTGGCGTGGGGCAACTCGGTGTAGGCCAGCAAACCTTTGAGCGGGCCGCTGGTGGCGGCGTCGCGCAGGATCCGGTTGACCTCCGTCGCATCGGTGTCGCTGACGGTCTGCATGGTGATGTCCAGGCAGGACACGTTCACCGTCGGCACCCGTACGGCTTTGGCCTGGATTCGCCCGGCAAGTTCCGGCAACAGTCGCTCGATACCGCGAGCCAGGCCCGTGGACACCGGAATCACTGACTGGAACGCCGAACGCGTACGGCGCAGGTCTTCGTGGTGATAGGCGTCGATCACCGGCTGGTCGTTCATTGCCGAGTGAATCGTGGTGATCGACACGTAGTCCAGGCCAATCGCCTGGTCCAGCAGGCGCAACAGCGGCACGCTGCAGTTGGTGGTGCAGGACGCGTTGGACACCAGCAGCTCATCGCCAGTCAGGCAATCCTGATTGATGCCATAGACGATGGTGGCGTCGACATCCGCCTCGCTGGCCATCGGCTGGGAAAACAGCACACGCGGCGCGCCGGCGTCGAGGAAACGCTGACCATCGGCACGGGTGTGATAGACACCGGAACACTCCAGTACCAGGTCTACGCCCAGTGCTTTCCAGTCGATGCCTTCGGGGGTGGCACTGCGCAAGACTTGCACGCAGTTGCCATTAATGTGCAGACAATCGCCTTCGACTCGTACTTCGCCAGGGAAGCGACCGTGGGTGGAGTCAAAGCGTGTCAGGTATTCGATGCTGGCCATGTCGGCCAGATCATTGATCGCAACAATTTCAAACCCGGCCGCCGCCCCTCGCTCGAACAGCGCACGCAAGACGCAACGACCAATGCGGCCGTAGCCGTTGAGTGCAACTTTGTAGGGACGGGGTTGGGGCATGGGGTTCTCGATCAAGGTTCGTTCGGTGCTGAATGTTCTGACGCCATCGCGGGCAAGCCCGCTCCCACATCAGACCGCGGTCAAAATGTGGGAGCGGGCTTGCCCGCGATGGCGCCAGTACACACAACGCAGACTGACTTAGTCTTCCAACAGCTCTTCAGCCTGACCCAGGATGTTTTCCAGGGTGAAGCCGAACTCTTCGAACAACGCTGGCGCCGGCGCCGACTCACCGTAGGTGGTCATGCCGATCACGCGGCCTTCCAGGCCCACGTACTTGTACCAGTAGTCGGCATGCGCCGCTTCGATGGCAATGCGCGCGCTGACCTGCAACGGCAGCACCGATTGCTTGTAGCCAGCGTCCTGGGCTTCGAACACGCTGGTGCACGGCATGGACACAACGCGTACGTTGCGGCCTTGGGCAGTCAGCTTGTCATAGGCTTGAACGGTCAGGCCGACTTCGGAACCGGTGGAGATCAGGATCAGCTCCGGCTCGCCAATGCAGTCCTTGAGCACGTAGCCACCACGGCTGATGTCGGCGATCTGTGCGTCGGTACGCACTTGGTGCTGCAGGTTCTGACGCGAGAAGATCAGCGCCGAAGGGCCGTCCTTGCGCTCGATGGCGTGCTTCCAGGCCACGGCGGATTCCACCGCATCGGCAGGGCGCCAGCAATCCAGGTTTGGCGTGGTACGCAGGCTGGTCAGTTGCTCGACCGGCTGGTGCGTCGGGCCGTCTTCGCCCAGGCCGATGGAGTCGTGGGTGTACACGTGGATCACGCGCTTCTTCATCAGCGCAGCCATGCGTACGGCGTTGCGGGCGTATTCCATGAACATCAGGAAGGTCGCGCCGTAAGGCACCAGGCCGCCGTGCAGGGACACGCCGTTCATGATGGCGCTCATGCCGAACTCACGCACGCCGTAGTACATGTAGTTGCCGCTGGCGTCTTCAGCCGAAACACCTTTGCAGCCTTTCCACAGGGTCAGGTTGGAGCCGGCCAGGTCAGCCGAGCCGCCAAGGATCTCAGGCAGCAGCGGGCCGAAGGCGTTCAGGGTGTTCTGGCTGGCTTTACGGCTGGCGATGGTCTCGCCCTTGGCCGCGACTTCGGCGATGTAGGCCGAGGCTTTTTCCGAGAAGTCGGCAGGCAGGTCACCGGCCAGGCGACGCACCAGCTCATTGGCCAGCTCAGGGAATTCGGCGGAGTAGGCCGCGAAACGCTGGTCCCACTCGGCTTCGGTGGCCAGGCCTTTTTCCTTGGCATCCCATTCGGCGTAGATGTCGGCCGGGATTTCGAACGGGCCGTGGTTCCACTTCAGGGCTTCACGGGTCAGGGCGATTTCCGCGTCACCCAGGGGGGCGCCGTGGCAGTCTTCTTTGCCCTGCTTGTTCGGCGAACCGAAACCGATGGTGGTCTTGCAGCAGATCAGGGTTGGCTGCGCGCTCTTGCGGGCGGTGTCGATGGCGGTCTTGATCTCTTCCGGATCGTGACCGTCGACGTTGCGGATCACCTGCCAGTTGTAGGCTTCGAAACGCTTAGGGGTGTCGTCGGTGAACCAGCCTTCGACTTCGCCGTCGATGGAGATGCCGTTGTCGTCGTAGAAGGCAATCAACTTGCCCAGGCCCAAGGTGCCGGCCAGGGAAGCGACTTCATGGGAAATGCCTTCCATCATGCAGCCATCACCCAGGAACACGTAGGTGTGGTGGTCGACGATGTCGTGGCCAGGGCGGTTGAACTGCGCGCCCAGGACTTTTTCAGCCAGCGCGAAGCCTACGGCGTTGGCCAGGCCTTGGCCCAGGGGACCAGTGGTGGTCTCGACGCCTGGGGTGTAGCCGAATTCCGGGTGGCCCGGGGTGCGGCTGTGCAGCTGGCGGAAGCTCTTGAGGTCGTCGATGGTGACGTCGTAGCCGGTCAGGTGCAGCAGCGAGTAGATCAGCATCGAGCCATGGCCGTTGGACAGCACGAAGCGGTCACGGTCGGCGAACGACGGGTTGCTCGGGTTGTGTTTCAGGTAGTCACGCCACAGGACCTCGGCGATATCCGCCATGCCCATGGGGGCACCGGGATGGCCGCTGTTGGCTTTTTGCACGGCATCCATGCTGAGGGCACGAATGGCGTTGGCACGCTCACGACGGCTGGGCATCGCTGATCTCCTGAGGTTTGAATATAAAAGAAACGGAAAAAAGGACCGGCATTTTCCCTCAGCCACCGCCTGCGGGCAATGACAGATAGTCACTTGAAGGTGTTTTTCCTGTGCTTTGGGCGGCAATCGCCTGCAGAAACGGTTAACGGGTTCGTCTAGAGGTTATAGCGGCTGCTTATAACCGCCACTTATCGTTCAATATCAAAACTTTTTGATATTGGCCTTGCGGGTATTTCCACCCATCACTAGACTGCTGGCCTTATGAACCTACCCGTGCCCTCACTGCGCCCCGACGACGGCGATGAACTGGCAGCCTTGTGCAAGGCCGCTGGCGATCCGTTGCGCCTGAACGTATTGCGCGCACTGGCCAACGATTCCTTCGGCGTACTGGAGCTGGCACAGATCTTTGCCATCGGCCAGTCCGGCATGAGCCACCACTTGAAGGTACTGGCACAGGCTGACCTGGTGGCCACCCGCCGCGAAGGCAATGCGATTTTCTACCGCCGCGCCCTGCCCCACACCGAACTGCTCGGCGGCAAGCTGCACGCCGCCCTGCTCGAAGAAGTGGACAACCTGAGCCTGCCGGGCGACGTGCAGTCGCGCATCGGCCTGGTGCATGGGCAACGCGCTGCCGCGAGCCAGGACTTTTTCGCACGGGTTGCAGAGAAGTTTCGTGCGCAGCAGGACCTGATCGCCGGCTTGCCCCAGTACCGCGACAGCGTACTGGCGCTGCTGGACAAGTTGAGCTTCAGAGAGGAAGCCACGGCACTGGAAGTCGGCCCGGGCGATGGCGGTTTCTTGCCCGAGCTGGCGCGGCGCTTCCAGCAGGTCACCGCCCTGGACAACAGCCCGGCGATGCTCGAACTGGCGCGCCAGCTGTGCGAACGCGAAGCGCTGGACAATGTCAGCCTGCAGTTGGCGGACGCACTGAATAGCACGACGATCAAGGCCGACTGCGTGGTGTTGAATATGGTGCTGCACCATTTCGCCGCCCCCGCCGACGCCCTCAAGCAAATGGCCGGGCTGCTGCACCCCGGCGGTAGCCTGCTGGTTACGGATTTATGCAGCCACAACCAGAATTGGGCCAGGGAGGCCTGCGGTGATCTCTGGTTGGGTTTTGAACAGGACGATCTGGCCCGTTGGGCCACCGCTGCGGGACTCGTTCCCGGGGAAAGCCTCTATGTAGGTTTACGTAATGGTTTCCAGATCCAGGTCCGCCATTTTCAGCGGCCGGCTGGCGACACTCACCATCGGTAAATATCAGGAAAACATCGAGATGAGCGAATACTCCCTTTTCACCTCCGAGTCCGTGTCTGAAGGGCATCCGGACAAAATCGCCGACCAGATTTCTGATGCGGTGCTGGACGCCATCATTGCTGAAGACAAGTTCGCCCGTGTGGCGTGCGAGACTCTGGTGAAAACCGGTGTAGCGATCATCGCTGGCGAAGTAACCACCACCGCCTGGGTTGACCTGGAGCAGATCGTTCGTGACGTGATCACCGACATCGGCTACACCAGCTCCGACGTCGGCTTCGACGGCGCGACCTGCGGCGTGATGAACATCATCGGCAAGCAGTCCCCGGACATCAACCAGGGTGTTGACCGCGCCAAGCCAGAAGACCAGGGCGCCGGCGACCAGGGCCTGATGTTCGGCTACGCCAGCAACGAGACCGACGTGCTGATGCCAGCACCGATCACCTTCTCGCACCAACTTGTACAACGCCAGGCCGAAGCCCGTAAAAACGGCCTGCTGCCGTGGCTGCGTCCGGACGCCAAGTCCCAGGTGACCTGCCGTTACGAAGGCGGCAAAGTCGTCGGGATCGACGCTGTCGTGCTGTCGACCCAGCACAACCCGGACGTCTCCTACGCCGACCTGCGCGAAGGCGTGATGGAGCTGATCGTCAAGCATGTGCTGCCGGCTGAACTGCTGAGCAAGGACACCCAGTTCCACATCAACCCGACTGGCCAGTTCATCATCGGTGGCCCGGTGGGTGACTGCGGCCTGACCGGTCGCAAGATTATCGTCGACAGCTACGGCGGCATGGCCCGTCACGGCGGTGGTGCGTTTTCGGGCAAGGACCCATCCAAGGTTGACCGCTCGGCGGCCTACGCGGGTCGTTACGTGGCCAAGAACATCGTCGCCGCCGGCTTGGCCGAGCGCTGCGAGATCCAGGTGTCCTACGCCATCGGTGTGGCCCAGCCTACGTCGATCTCGCTGAATACCTTCGGCACCGGCAAGATCAGCGATGACAAGATTGTGAAGCTGGTGCGTGAGATCTTCGACCTGCGACCTTACGCGATCACCACCATGCTCGACCTGCTGCACCCGATGTACCAGGAAACCGCAGCCTACGGCCACTTTGGTCGTACCCCTGCGCAGAAGACAGTCGGCGACGACACCTTCACCACCTTTACCTGGGAAAAAACCGACCGCGCCAACGACCTGCGCACTGCCGCCGGCCTGTAATCGCATTCGGTCCACAAAAGCCCTGCCGGGCGCATCCGGCGGGGCTTTTTATTGCCACGCAAATGGCGCGACAACCTTCACACTTTTTGGATCCAAAGCTTGCAGGCCCAATGATGGCCCTCTAGAATCCGCGCCCTCTCGGGCCCTTCACCTTATTTGGATATTGCCCTGCGCCAGCCCGGGATTCACACGTGTGCGGGCAATCGAACATTGAGGTTTTTCATGCGCATTTCCACGCTCGCCCCCACTGCCCTGCTGCTTAGCCTGTTCGCCTTGCCGGTAAATGCCGCCGACCTGAGCGCGCTGAGTGGTGCCCTGGGCGCCCAACTGGGTGGCGGCAACTCCGGCGACTGCCAGAAGCAAGCCAACGACCTGCAAGCCAAGATCGATGCGGCCGAGGCCCAGAAGGACACCTTGAAAGTGAAGGCCTTTAAAGCGGCCCAGGACCAGATCAACAAAGGTTGCAACAAACTTTCCGAAGCCCAGGCCAAAGCCGACGCCAAGCAGCAAACGCAGGAAGCCAAGGCCGATAAGCCGGACGCTGTGAAAGCCCTGGGCGGTCTGTTCAAGTAAATAGAAACACCCAGTAAAAAGCCCCGCCTTGTCGGGGCTTTTTTGTGGCCGAGTGGATCATTTAGGCTGGGCGCCCCTTCCGAGCAAGGATGCTCATGATGCATTTACTGGTTGCCCTTTTACTCATCGCATTACCTCTCTGGGTGTGGGCCGAAGAGTGCCCCGATGCAGCCCGTTCACAGGTGGGCGCCCTGGCCGAGCAGATCCGCCAGTGGGATGACAGTTACCACCGGCTTGGCCAGTCCCCCGTCAACGATGAACTCTACGACCAGGCGCGCCAGCGCTTGACCCATTGGCACCAGTGTTTCCCGGAAACGGCTGCGGCGCCTGCCAACCCACTGGCGAGTTCACGCGGAACCCTGTCTCATCCCGTTGCCCACACTGGCCTGGAGAAGCTGCTGGACGAGCAGGCCGTCGACGCCTGGTTAAGTACGCGCCAGGATGTCTGGATTCAACCCAAGGTCGATGGTGTTGCAGTGACCCTGGTGTATCGACAGGGGCGCTTGAAACAGGTCATCAGCCGAGGCGATGGAACAGCAGGCCACGACTGGTCCGCCTCTGCGCGCAAGATTCCCGGCATTGTCCAGCAGTTGCCCAAGCCCATCGACCTGGTGCTGCAAGGCGAGCTCTATTGGCGTCTCGATGACCACGTGCAGTCAGCAAGCGGCGGGCTCAACGCTCGCAGTAAGGTGGCCGGGTTGATGAACCGCAAACATTTGAGCGACACCGACGCCGCTGGCATTGGCTTGTTCGTTTGGGCCTGGCCGGAAGGCCCGGCAGCGTTTACCGAACGCCTGGCCATCCTGGCACGCTGGGGTTTCATCGATAGCCGGCGCTACAGCCAGCCCATCCGCGACATCAGCGAAGCCGCGCACTGGCGCGCCTATTGGTACAACCACCCCCTGCCGTTTGCCAGCGATGGCGTGGTGCTGCACCAGGCACAACACGCACCTGCCAAGCGTTGGCAAGCCAGCGCCCCCTATTGGTCAGCCGCCTGGAAGTACCCGGTGACCAAGGCCTTGGCATGGGTGCGCAACGTGCAGTTCAAGATTGGCCGCACCGGGCGCATCACGCCCATGCTGGAATTGGAGCCGGTACGGTTGGATGACCGGCAGATCAGCCGGGTGAGCGCTGGCTCATTGAAACGCTGGCAGGCACTCGATATCCGCGCGGGCGACCAGGTTTCCATCAGCCTGGCGGGCCAGGTTATTCCTCGGCTGGACGAGGTCGTCCTGCGCAGCCCCACCCGGGCGGACTTGCCAGTGCCCAACCCGGCTAGATTCCACGCCTTGAGCTGCTGGCAACTGGACCCCGGTTGCGAGGAGCAGTTGCTGGCACGCCTGACCTGGCTGAGCGGCAACCAGGGCCTGGCCTTGCCATATATCGGCCGCGAGACCTGGAACGTATTGATCCAGGCCGGTCTAATCGCAGGCTTTCTCGATTGGTTGACCCTGGATGCGGCAGAGCTTGCTAACATTGACGGCTTCGGTGATCGCAGCCGCGCACGAGTGCTCGAAGGCCTCCACAGCGCGCGGCAACGGCCTTTTGCACAATGGCTGAAAGCCTTGGGTGTACCGCCTGCGGCACGTAACAACCTGGAAGGCGACTGGCAGACGCTGGTCGCCAGAGACACCCAGGCCTGGCTGGCCATCGATGGGATCGGCCCGGGCCGCGCGGCGCAATTGAGCGCTTTTTTTCGCGACCCGCATGTACAGGCCATGGCTGAAACATTACGCGTGGCGGGGGTGGACGGCTTTTGAACCTGTTCCCTCCACCATCAGATTGCGACTTTGGAGCACCCTATGAAATTTCTAGCCCCCTTTGCCTTGCTGACCGTCGCAAGCTTCATGGCCACGCCGCTGCTGGCTGCCGAAGAAGCCTCCCAGCTCACTGGCTGCGCGGCCAAGCGCCAAGCCATCAGCACCCAGATCGAACAAGCCAAGGCCCACGGCAACAGTGCCCAACAAGCCGGCCTGGAAAAAGCCCTGAGCGAAGTCACCGCCAATTGCACCGACGCGTCCCTGAAGAAAGAACGGGAAAACAAGGTGCTCGACGCCAAGCATGAGGTCAGCCGCCGCCAGGCCGACCTCGACAAGGCCATGAAAAAAGGTGACGCGGACAAGATCAACAAACGCAAGGACAAGCTCGCCGAGTCCCGCAAGGAACTGCAGGACGCTGTCGACGAACTCGACGAATAAACCCGGTCAGTGGTCCCGGAACTGTTTATGGCAGGCGCTGCAGGCATCTTCGACTTTCTGCACCGCCGGCCCCAGGTTGCTGGCCTTGTAAGGCTGCACCTGGCTGGCGGTCACCAATTCACCGGTGGCCGTTTCAAGGTTGCGGGCCAGTTGCTGGAACTGCGCCTGTTTCTGCCACACGTCATCCTTGGCGCTGGTGTGATCTTCTTCACGCACGCTTGGAAAATGTTTCCACGGTTCATGGGACAACGCATCCAGCTTGACCGCGCCTTCGGCGAATTTCGCGCCGTCGAATGGAATACGCCCGCGCAGCATGCCGCCCAGGTCTTCACCGGTCTTGAGCATCTGTTTGAAGATCGCCTTGCGCTGGCCCAATGGCGAATTTGGATCAACGCCGCCACAGGCGGACAGGGTCAGGCAGGCCAGCAGTACAACGGTCAGTCGTTTAAAAGTCATGGTGGCTTCGAGGTCACGGAAAACGGCGGCCAGTATCCTCGCACCGCCCGCAAAGACCAATAGCCCTATTAATAATAAGGGTTGCCCAAGGCGCTGCGGCGCGGGCAATCGCTTCAGGAATTGTTTGTATGAATGTCACTTTGAAAACCTGGAGCCGCCGCCTGGCGTGGGCTCTACCGATGATCGCGCTGCTGGCCGGCTGCGACGCGGGCAAAGAAACAGCCAAAGATGAAACGTCCAAACCCCACGCCGTTGCCACCTATGTGAATGCACCATGGGAAGCCTTGCCGGCGGTGTCCGACAGCGACTTGCTGGCCGGTTTTGAATCCTGGCGCAGCGCCTGCCAACGCCTCAAGGCGGACCCGATCTGGGGTGCGACGTGCGCAGCCGCTGCGACCGTGCCCGCTAATGCTGCGGCGGTGCGGGGCTTCCTCAAGGAGCGTCTGGATGTGTTCGGCCTGCGCTCTGCCGACAACACGCCCAACGGCTTGATCACCGGCTACTACGAGCCGGTCTACCCCGGCAGCCTGACCAAGACCGCCACCGCCAACGTGCCGGTGTACGGCGTGCCGGACGACCTGATCATCGTCAATCTCGAAAGCATCTACCCCGAGCTCAAGGGCAAGCGCCTGCGCGGTCGCCTTGAAGGTCGCGTGCTCAAGCCCTACGACGATGCCAGCGCCATCAACGGCCAGGGCTCCACGGCCAAACCGATTGCCTGGCTGACGGACCCGATGGACCTGCAATTCCTGCAGATCCAAGGCTCGGGCCGCATCCAACTGGCGGGTGGGCGCCAACTGCGCGTCGGTTATGGTGACCAGAACGGCTACCCTTACCGCCCGATCGGCCGCTGGCTGGTGGAACAAGGCGAGTTGAAGAAAGAAGACGTGACCATGGGCGCCATCAGCGCCTGGGCCAAAGCACACCCGCAGCGCATTCCGGAACTGCTCGCGAGCAACCCCAGCTATGTGTTCTTCAGCGCTCGGCCTGACAGTAACGAAGGCCCGCGCGGCTCGTTAAACGTGCCATTGACCGCCGGCTACAGCGTGGCGGTGGATCGCAAGGTGATTCCGCTGGGCAGCCTGTTGTGGCTGTCGACCACCAAGCCCGACGGTTCTCCAATCGCACGGCCCGTCGCGGCACAGGACACCGGTGGCGCGATCACGGGTGAAGTGCGTGCAGATTTGTTCTGGGGCACCGGCGATGCGGCGGGTGAACTGGCTGGGAATATGAAGCAGCAGGGGCAGATCTGGATGTTGTGGCCAAAGGGTGCAGCGCTGCCCCAGGTGCCGGATGCGCCTGCGGGGAACTAAGGGACGCTGAAAATCCAAAATGTGGGAGCGGGCTTGCTCGCGAATGCGGTGTATCAGCCACCTATGTACTGACTGGCACTACGTATTCGCGAGCAAGCCCGCTCCCACAGGGGATCTTCATCAACCCGTCAGATCGAGACGAAGAAGAAACTCGCAATCAACGCCATCCCCACGAACCACACCAGCGAACGCAGCATCGCCCAGTCCGCCAGGTAGCAGATGATGTACAGCAGGCGGCTGGTTATAAACAGCACGGCCAGCACATTGATGGTCACCAATTCGGCCGTGCCGGCCAAGTGCGCGATAATCACCGCAGCCGCAAAGGCCGGCGTGACTTCAAAACTGTTCAGTTGTGCACTGTGGGCGCGTTTGGCAAACCCTTCGAGGGTATCCAGGAACGCGCGAGGATCGTGGTTCTGCCGAGGGCCGAACTTGCCACCGCTGAACTTGGCCACCCCCGTGCACAGGTAAGGCAGGAAAATTGCGATCAACACACACCAGAAGGCCACCGTCATCACTGATTCCTTATTCAGATTGTTATTTGAGTTCGAGGCAGAAATTAGAGTTTTAGCACTAAATATGCACAGCCGCACCTATCGCTATGAGCCGCCAGCCCCGGAAAGGTTCTATCGGTGATTTGCCCTCAGCCCTGCAACATCGCGGCGCTGCTGCGGTCCATCCCCCATCAACGCTGTCCCACCCAACTTCCAAGGACCCCGGATGCTTGAACTTGTCGCCGCTTTTATTTGCCTCACCACCCTGCTCACCTATGTGAATTTCCGTTTTATCGGCCTGCCGCCCACCATCGGCGTGATGGTCACGGCCCTGGTGTTTTCACTGATCCTGCAAGGCTTGAGCTTTCTCGGCTATCCAGGCTTGGAGGAACGCATCCAGCAACTGATCGGCCAGATCGACTTCGGCGATTTGCTGATGAACTGGATGCTCTCGTTCCTGCTGTTCGCCGGCGCCCTGCACGTGAACCTGAACGACCTGCGCAGCTACCGCTGGCCCATCGGCCTGCTGGCTACCTTCGGCGTATTGATCGCGACCGTGGTGATCGGCAGCCTGGCGTATTACATCTTTGCCCTGTTTGGTTGGCATGTGAGCTTCCTTTACTGCCTGCTGTTCGGTGCGCTGATTTCGCCTACCGACCCGATTGCGGTGCTGGGTGTATTGCGTACGGCCAATGCCTCGAAACCGCTGAAAACCACTATCGTCGGCGAATCGCTGTTCAACGATGGCACCGCCGTGGTGGTCTTCACCGTATTGCTGGGTATCGCTCAATTGGGTGAAACGCCCACCCTCGGCGCCACCGCCATGCTATTCGCCCATGAAGCCATCGGCGGCGTGGTGTTCGGCGGGCTGATTGGCTACCTGGTCTACCTGATGATCAAGAGCATCGAGCAGCACCAGATCGAAGTGATGCTGACCCTCGCCCTGGTGATCGGCGGCTCGGCGATGGCCACCGAACTGCATGTCTCGGCACCGATTGCGATGGTGGTCGCCGGCCTGATCATCGGCAACCTGGGCCGCAAGCTGGCGATGAATGACATGACCCGTCGCTACCTGGATGGCTTCTGGGAATTACTCGACGACATGCTCAACGCCCTGCTGTTCGCCCTGATCGGCATGGAACTGCTGCTGTTGCCGTTCAACTGGCTGCATGTATTCGCCGCCAGCCTGCTGGCCGTGGCAATCCTGTTGTCACGCCTGTTGACGGTGGCCCCGGCGATTCTGTTGCTACGGCGCTGGCGCACCGTGCCGCGCGGCACCATCCGCATCCTCACTTGGGGCGGTTTGCGTGGCGGAGTCTCGGTGGCACTGGCACTGGCTTTGCCGCTGGGTCCGGAACGCGACCTGCTGCTGAGCATCACCTACATTGTGGTGCTGTCGTCGATCCTGTTGCAGGGCTTGACCATTGGTCGAGTCGTAAAACGCGTAGCCGAGCCGCAGTAAGCCTTACACCACACGTTTGTCCATCGACGCTCTGCACAGGTGTTCAAGCAGATGCCGCATCGCCACCGGGCGGCGCGGCGTCGAGCTATGCATGACAACCAAGTCCCGCGCATAGCGAGGCGCGTCGTCGACCGGCAAGACGGATAGGCCACTGCATGACATCCCCGCCCACTGCGGTACCAGTGATACACCCATGCCTTGGGCGACGAGTATGGCAATGGTTTCCAAGGCATCCAACTCGCACAACACCTGTGGATCAAACGACTGGTCCTCCAGGTAACGCTGGGCAATCTGCCCACCCCAGGACCGAGCGTCGTAGCGGATCAGTGACTGTTCACGCAGCAATGCTTCCAACGTCCGCGTTCCCCACTCCGTGGGCGCAATCAGAATCAACGGTTCGACCCGCAACAAAGTCGCCGTCAACGCCTTGGGCGGCTGAAACGGTGGTCTGACAAGAATCACCGCGTCCAATTCTTGGGTCAGCAATCGTTCATAGAGGCTTCTGGAATCTCCTGGTGTGATCTTCAGTCTCAGCCTCGGTGCCGACAGCGCCATTCGCTCGATCGCTTCTGGCAAGACGCCGGTCAATGCCGTTGAAATAGCACCGATCTTGATCTCTCCCGATAAACCATCTTGGCTCAGGTCCTCCTGCAACTCGCGCGCCTGCTCAATGACTGCCTGAATTTTTGGTAACAACAGCAGGCACTGGTCCGAGGCACAGGCACCATGCGCCGAGCGCATAAGCAGCGTGCAACCCAGCGTCCGCTCAAGCGCCTTGATCCGTTGGCTAATCGCCGCCGCCGTACGGTTTTCACGTCGTGCGGCCGCAGCTATGGAGCCGGCTTCAATGACGGCGACCAGGCTTCTCAGGAATCGAACATCCATAAGTTTTCCTTTCGCTCAGACCAAGGCGAATCCGTTTTACCCGGATATACGGTCTGTTTAATTTGAGGGCTCCCCCACCCGGAGATCCCCCATGAACAGACCTTTCCATGCTGCATACCATGTTTATGACCTAAACCAGGCGCGCATTTTTTATCGAGATGTTTTGGGCTGCACGGAAGGCCGTAGCAGCGAGACCTGGATCGACTTCGATTTTTTCGGCAACCAGCTTTCACTGCACCTGGGCACGCCCTTTCCCACCACGCGTACCGGCCTGGTAGGTGAGCATCATGTCTTGATGCCGCATCTTGGCGTCGTGCTGCCGCTTGAGGAGTGGACGGTGCTGGCCGAACGTCTCACCCACCTGGGCACGCCCTTCGAAATCCCGCCCGTGATCCGCTTCGCCGGCGAGCCGGGCGAACAACGCACCCTGTTTTTTCTCGACCCCAGTGGCAACCCCATCGAAGTGAAAGGCTTCAAGGACTACGCAGGACTGTTCGCGCAGTAAATCCCTGACAACGACAACAATAAAGGGCTACCCCCCATGACCATCAGAAAACCAACCAGCCTTGTCACCCGCATCATGATCGGCCTGGCGGCCGGGATAATTGTCGGCATCCTGCTCAACCAGTTTCCTGAACATAAGTCCTGGTTCATTGACAACCTGCTGCAACCGGCAGGCGACTTGTTCATCAAGCTGATGAAAATGATCGTCATACCTTTGGTCTTCGCTTGCATGACGGTCGGCATTGCCGGCATGGGCAATCCTGCCGCCCTGGGGCGCGTCGGTATAAAGACCTTTGTTTATTTCTTCACGATCACCAGTATTGCAATCGTGTTCGGCCTGGTGGTTGCCAATGTCGTCGAGCCAGGCGCAGGTGCCGAGTTCGCCAGCACGCTGCAGACGCCGGTCACAGGGCTGGTCGCCAACGGCACCACGCAGAATCTGGGCCAAACGTTGCTGGCGATCGTGCCGGATAACATCGTCCTGGCCATGTCACAGGGCAAGCTGCTCTCGGTGTTGTTTTTCGCCATTCTGTTCGGCTGTGCGCTGTCCCTGCTGCCGGAGGAGCGCAAAGCGCCGTTGATCAGTGTGATGCAAGGCGTCTCCGACACCATGTTCAAAGTCACCCACCTGGTCATGCATTACTCGCCGATTGGCATTTTCGGACTGATCGCGGTCACTGTCGCCAGCTATGGCCTCAATGCCTTGCTGCCATTGGCCAAGCTGATCGGCACGACATATGTGGCGGTGCTGTTATTTGCATTGTGCGTACTGGGCGCTGTCGCACGGCTGGCGGGCGTGCGCTTTTTCCACTTGGTGCGAGAAATACGCAGTGAGTTGCTACTGGCCTATAGCAGCGCCGCCTCGGCAACGGTAATGCCTCAACTGATCGAGAAGATGGAGCGCTATGGCGCGCCACGCCCTATCACCAGCATGGTTATCCCGCTGGGCTACTCGTTCAACCTGGATGGTGCATCGCTGTTTGCCGCCCTGGGCACATTGTTCATCGCCCAAGCGTATGGCATCGACTTGAGCCTGGCAGATCAGGGCATGCTGATATTGATCATGGTGTTGACTTCGAAGGGTGCAGCGGGCGTACCAGGCTTCATGTTTATCATCCTTACTGCGACCTTGACCACAGCTGGGCTCCCCGTGGAGGGCGTGGCGATCATCGCAGGGGTGTATCGCCTGATGGATATGCCGGTCACAGCTTTGAATGTACTGGGCAACGCGTTGGCCCCCTTGGTGATTGCCCGGTGGGAGGGTCAATTGAAGGCGCCTGACAGTACAACAGCGGTCGAGCCCGCCAGCGCACCGTTCAACGCCTGAAGGCTCTAAACCAGATACCCCGCAGAGAATGTTCTGGATTCTTTGCGGGGCGATATCACCTCTTTTCCCTAGGCTGAAGCCCTTCTTGATTGGAGTGAACAGCAGAAGGTGCCTTGCTTTCGCTGCGAATCTGCGCATGGCTGATCAACGCAAAGATAAAGCTGCCGCCAATGATGTTGCCCGCCAGCGTCGGCCCGGCGAACACCAGCCAGAAATCCTTCCACGGCAATTCGCCGGCGAACACCAGGTACGACACCTCGGCCGAACCGACGACGATATGGGTGAAATCACCCAGGGCCATCAGGTAGGTGATCAGGATGATGATCCACATTTTGGCGCTTTCCATGGAGGGGATCATCCACACCATGGTGGCGATCATCCAGCCGGACACAATGCCCTTGGCGAACATCTGGCCGGCATCGTTCTCCATGATCTTGCGCCCGATTTCGAGGAAGGCCAGGTCAGTCTTGGTGTCGAAGATCGGCAGGTGCAGCATCACATACGCCACCAGCAGGGTGCCGCACAGGTTGCCCACCAGCACCACTGTCCACAGCCGCAGTAGTCTTCCAGCATTGCCCAGTGTGGGTTTACTCATCACCGGCAGCACGGCGGTCAGGGTGTTTTCGGTGAACAATTGCTGGCGCGCGAGGATCACCGCGAGGAAGCCTGCGCAGTAACCAAAGCTGGCGATCACCTTGAAGGCTTCGCCTTCCGGCAGGCGCGAGTTGAGCAATCCCATCGCCATCAGCGACAGCCCCATGGTTAGCCCGGCGGCCAGTGCCGACCACCACAAGGCGGCGACACTGCGCTCCAGTTCCTGATCGCCCTGGGTGCGGATGATTTCATGCAAAACCGCCGCGCGGGGTGGCTGGTTCTTGTCGACATCCTGTTGCTCTTCCTGCGACAGGTTAGGGGTCTTGCCGTCTGCGTTGGTGGCCATGATGTTCCAGAGTCCGAGGGGTGCCTGTAGCTACGACACGCCGCGACGGTGGCTGTTCAGTGACCATGCAACTAAACCGGGATGCGCCAGGCCTTGGCCGCTTCCACCGTGGTAGAGCTGAACGGAGCACTCCAGGGCTTATTGCGCGCCGGGTAGTCTTTGACGATGCCGTCGAGCACGTTGTTGAACGCCTGTGGCGTCTTGGCATCCGCCAAGTCACGTGCCGCACCTCGCAGCAACTCGACGTTGGCTGCCGGCTGGCCCGGACGATAAAGCGACGGGTAAATGACTTCCCGCGTGAAATTTTCGGATTTAACCGCGAGATCGCGCCTTTTCATCTGCACAACCGCGCTCGTCATAACCTTCGACAATGCCTCTGCGTTGCCAGGTGACTGCTTGCTCATCACTTGCAGGAGTTGCTGAAAATTGGGCTTGCCGGCTGCATTGAGACGCCGCTCAAACCATTCGAAATGCTCGGGACGCCGCGCCAGTGCATCGAGGTTACGCAACGCCGCCGCCAATTTGGGGGTCACCGTCAGTTTGTCACTGGCCTGATTAGCTTCGGTAATGGCGACATCCATCGCTTGCATGGCTTGCTGCGCGCTCTGGCGAAACATCAGCACATCCTTGGCGGCAGGATCTTTCTTCAGATCATTCTCGACGCTCGCCAGCATTTCATCGTCCATGGCCAATACAGCGTCGTCCAATGACTGAAATGGATAGCGCTCACGGAGCTCGGCACGCTTTTCCAGGTGCGCGCCTACCGCCGTACACGCCGATGCCTGCAAATGCGTTTTCTGAGCGTCGGTCATGGTGAAATTAACCGTGCCGCCCAGCATGCCGCGAAAATCGCCCTTGTCGGACTTCAGCGGTAACACGACGGTTTGGTCCGCCTGGGCCATGAGCTTGTCTTCCTGATACCCCACCGCGGCCGCATGCGAGACACCAATGAGGGTATCGACCAGGCCACTCACAACGCTGCCTCCCTTTGCAGGCTTTGGGTTATCGGATTCGAACTTGACGACCAGCGACTCGGTCTTGCTCAGGGGGCTTTCTGGAAAAGACGGATCAATCACCGCAGAAGAGGGTGTATTGACCAGCAGCCCACCATCCTGAAATGCCGTTTGCTCAGCATGCTCCTGAAAGGCGTGGCCTTGCTCCTTCGGGCTTTTGAACAGACCAGGCAATGAGCCGGAAATATGAGCCGCCCGGACAATGTCCATCTCCGGGGTGGTGCTGGTGTTGAAGACCACCAACTGCGGCCGGCCATCGAACATGCCGGTACCCGTGATATTGAGCTGCTTGACCGCCGGAATGTGGCGACTCAACACCTCTATGTCGCGAAAAGTCGGCCCCTTCCCCGCACTGAGCCGGTCGGCAATCTTCATGACTTCAGCTGGCCGGCTTTCCCGAGATGTTCCTGCAATCTGTGCCAGCAGCGACTTGCGCGCTTCACTGCCAATCAAGTCTTCAAGAGGTTGCGCTTCGGTTTGCAGACGCGGCAGGAGGGTGAACAGTAATTGCGCAATGTTGCCGGCCGGCCCAGGCAAGCGTCCCGCCCATTTGCCAATTTCAGCACTGGCATTCTGCAGCTTGGCAATCAACGGGGTTTTGCTGTTCAGCAATTCAGGCAGGTTGACGCTGTTCGACAACTTTTCAAAGGCCTTGGCATCCATGCCACTGGCCAGCAACGCAGCAGAGATCGCCCCTGCGGATGAGCCGGAAATTACGTTTACGCCGCCCAATGCTTGGTGGTCTTCAAGCGCCCGGACCATGCCCGGAAATGCAATCCCCTTCGCCCCACCGCCACTCAATACCAAGTGTGCAAGCGGCGGCGGCGACAGGGTCACTTCCACCCGGCCATCGCTGAAGCGAACAAGGCTCACCTTGCGCTCGCCTACGCTGTTGACCAGAGAGGTCTTTACATCTTTATCGACACCTTCAGACTGTTGAGACTGAAAATTGGCATTAGAACTGGACACTTTCATACACGGCTCTCTCTACAGGATGTAGTCCTGAGTGACGCGAGAGCCTGGGATGGGTCCACCCGGAATGGTTTGGTAAAACAAATCAACCCGGGCCAGGGTTACTCGGGAAGACTGTCGTCCTTGAACTGGTCTTTCACGTACTTGATCTCGGTGCGGCCATGAGGTGCTGGCAGGCCATCTTCACCAAGGTTGACGAAGACCATTTTCTCTACCGTCAGGATGCTTTTGCGGGTGATTTTGTTGCGCACTTCACACGTCAGGGTAATGGAGGTGCGGCCGAACTCGGTGGCCGTGATGCCCAGTTCGATGATGTCGCCCTGGCGCGAGGCGCTGACAAAGTTGATTTCGGAGATGTACTTGGTCACGACGCGCTGGTTGCCCAACTGGACGATGGCGTAGATGGCCGCTTCTTCGTCGATCCAGCGCAGCAGGCTGCCGCCGAACAGGGTGCCGTTGGGGTTGAGGTCTTCGGGTTTTACCCATTTGCGGGTGTGGAAGTTCATGGTCACTCCAAAGCATGTTGCGAAATGATGGTCAACATCATGGCAGAGCCCGGCCCCAAGCTCTATGCGCCATTGCCTATCAAGCCCATGCGCGATCTTCATATGGCCGACAGAAAGGCTTGGGATGTGCCGCGTACACGGCTATAATCGCCCCCGCTTCAAAACGGTCATCTTCAATTGATACCGTTCTCCCGCCACCTGTCCGAGGGGCGCTGCAGCAGGTTCAACCTGTCAGGCTCGGATGGGGCGTTGTCCGGCCTGGTTTACCTGGCCTGATACTAAACGCACAACGGCGCCCATTCGCACACTACGAATGGAGGCTCTCTATGAGCGCTGTAATCACGCCTGCAGATTTCAACGACTACAAAGTCGCCGACATGTCCCTCGCTGCCTGGGGCCGTCGCGAAACCTTTATCGCCGAATCCGAAATGCCGGCCCTGATGGGTCTGCGTCGCAAGTACGCCGCTGAGCAACCGCTCAAGGGCGCGAAGATCCTCGGCTGCATCCACATGACCATCCAGACCGCCGTGCTGATCGAAACCCTGGTTGCCCTGGGTGCCGAAGTGCGTTGGTCGTCCTGCAACATCTTCTCGACCCAAGACCAGGCCGCTGCCGCCATCGCTGCTGCCGGTATCGCGGTATTTGCCTGGAAAGGCGAGACCGAAGAAGAGTACGAGTGGTGCCTGGAGCAAACCATCCTGAAAGATGGCGCGCCTTGGGATGCCAACATGATCCTCGACGACGGCGGCGACCTGACCGAGCTGCTGCACAAGAAGTACCCGCAGATCCTGGACCGCGTCCACGGTGTGACCGAAGAAACCACCACCGGCGTACACCGCCTGCTGGACATGCTGGCCAAGGGCGAGCTGAAAATCCCGGCCATCAACGTCAACGACTCGGTGACCAAGAGCAAGAACGACAACAAATACGGCTGCCGTCACAGCCTGAACGATGCCATCAAGCGCGGCACCGACCACCTGCTGTCGGGCAAGCAAGCGCTGGTGATCGGCTACGGTGACGTGGGCAAGGGTTCGTCCCAGTCCCTGCGTCAGGAAGGCATGATCGTGAAAGTTTCCGAAGTCGACCCGATCTGCGCCATGCAAGCCTGCATGGACGGTTTCGAAGTGGTCTCGCCGTTCATCAACGGCCAGAACGACGGCACCGAAGCCAGCATCGACAAGGCCCTGCTGGGCAAGATCGACCTGATCGTCACCACCACCGGTAACGTGAATGTTTGCGACGCGAACATGCTCAAAGCCCTGAAGAAGCGCGCCGTGGTCTGCAACATCGGTCACTTCGACAACGAGATCGACACTGCTTTCATGCGCAAGAACTGGGCATGGGAAGAAGTGAAGCCACAGGTCCACAAGGTTCACCGTACCGGTGCGGGTGATTTCGACCCACAGAACGATGACTACCTGATCCTGCTGGCCGAAGGCCGCCTGGTTAACCTGGGCAACGCTACTGGCCACCCGAGCCGCATCATGGATGGCTCGTTCGCCAACCAGGTACTGGCCCAGATCTTCCTGTTCGGCCAGAAATACGCCGACCTGTCGCCAGCTGAGAAAGCCGAGCGCCTGACTGTGGAAGTTCTGCCGAAGAAACTCGACGAAGAAGTGGCCCTGGAAATGGTCCGCGGCTTCGGCGGCGTCGTGACTCAACTGACCAAGACCCAGGCCGACTACATCGGCGTGACCGTTGAAGGTCCGTTCAAGCCGCACGCTTACCGTTACTAAGTAACCGGCTCTCTCCCTGTCGGAGCGGGCTTGTGTGGGAGCGGGTTTGCTCGCGAATACGGAGTGTCAGTCGAAGCAATCATGACTGACCCACCGCAATCGCGAGCAAGCCCGCTCCCACATTGACGGTGTAAGCCTTCCAGTTTTGAGTTTCCAAGGATACGACCATGTCCCAAGACCGTCGCTACAGCTTCGAGTTCTTCCCGACCAAGACCGATGCTGGGCATGAAAAACTGATGGCGACTGCCACGCAGTTGGCCAGCTACAACCCCGACTTCTTCTCCTGCACCTACGGCGCCGGTGGCTCGACCCGCGATCGCACGATCAACACCGTGTTGCAGCTGGAAAGCCAAGTCAAAGTTCCCGCCGCTCCGCATTTGTCCTGCGTGGGCGACAGCAAGGCCGACCTGCGCGGCCTGCTGACCCAATACAAGGCCGCCGGCATCAAGCGCATCGTCGCCCTGCGTGGCGACCTGCCGTCCGGCATGGGCATGGCCAGCGGTGAGCTGCGCTACGCCAATGACCTGGTGAGCTTCATTCGTGAGGAAACCGGCGATCACTTCCATATCGAAGTGGCGGCTTACCCGGAGATGCACCCCCAGGCCCGCAACTTCGAAGACGATCTGCAGAATTTCGTGCGCAAGGCCAACGCCGGCGCCGACAGCGCGATCACCCAGTACTTTTTCAACGCCGACAGCTACTTCTACTTCGTCGAGCGTGTACGGGCCATGGGTGTGAACATCCCGATCGTGCCGGGCATCATGCCGATCACCAACTACAGCAAGCTGGCACGTTTTTCTGACGCCTGCGGTGCCGAGATCCCACGTTGGGTGCGCAAGCAACTGGAAGCCTATGGCGACGACGTCAAGAGCATCCAGGCGTTTGGCGAACAGGTCATCAGCACAATGTGTGAAGAATTGTTGCAAGGTGGCGCACCAGGGCTGCACTTCTATACCCTTAACCAGGCTGAACCGAGCCTGGCCATCTGGAACAACCTCAAGCTGCCGCGCTGAGGTCTGTTCAAGCAGCCCCCAGGCCCCCGTTTATACGGGGGCTTTTTTTGTTTATCTCTCCCCGGAATGGATGCCTGCAGTAAATGAATACAGCGTCACTGACTCACCGCCCTCAGCTGGTTTACCTGGTATTCGGGGCCGAGACCTATCATCAGGAAGCGGTATTCAGCATCGCCAGCGCCCTGTCACACCTGGGCGGTACCGCGAACATGCCGCTGGACATCCAGGTGTTCAGCGACAACCCGGCACCCTACGCGGGCTTGCCGGTGCAGGTCCACACCCTGGATGACGCCACGCGCAAACGCTGGAGCGAGCCCCACGGCTACCATTTCCGAACCAAACATGTGCTGTTGCGCCAAGTGCTGGAAACCGCGGAACGGGCCTTGTTGATCGATACCGACACGTTCTTCCACGACTCGCCGATGGCGCTGTTCGAACGCGTCGCCCCCGGCACCCTGCTGTGCAATGCTTTCCACGCCAAATACGGTGATAACCGCGAAAGCGTGCTGTACGAAGCCCTGGCCAAGCACCTGGCCGACAAAGGTGTCGCCGACGACGATATGTGGCTGCTCAACTCCGGCGTCATGGGCATGGCCCGGCAGGACGCGCACCTGCTGGATCATTCGATCGAGCTGATGGACGAGCTGTTTCCAATGGCCCAAGGTGCCTACACCCTGGAAGAGTTCTGCCTGTCGGTTGCCGCGTACCGTCACGTCAACGTGCGCCAGTGCCCGGACCTGATCCATCATTACTGGAGCCGCAAACAGCTGTTTCGCGCCAAAGTCAGGGCCTGGATCAACAAGCACGCCACCGCCCCCACCTGCGACCAGGCGCTGGCCGATACCCGCAAGGTCTCCGCCCACCTGCCCCGTCCACCGCGCCTGCAGCGCCTGATGTACAAGCTGATCACCCTGGCGCTGCCCAAGCGCAAGCAGCAATTTATCCGCGAGATTCTCTACGGCTGCTACGAACACGAAAACGAGTTCGATCAGGCGTGTGGCCCGGTTTGGTGGGACAAAGCGCGACAGAATCAGGAAGAGCGCCAGCAATGCCCGGTTGACGCGCACCAACTGGAACACTGGTTCGCCAACCCGCTGGTGCGCCTGATTCTCGGCGAGCGACGCGCAGCCATCTACGAACACCTGATGACCTCAGAGACCAAATAGCATCGCCCGCAGATGCTTGTTGCAGAGCTTCTCTTTAACGGCGGGGCGTCGTAACCTCAGGGCATGCCCGTCATTCTGAAGTTGTTGACTGCTGCCTTATTCACTTGCCTGAGCCTGGCCGCTTATGGCGAGAAACTGCGCATTGTCACCGAGCCCTGGGCGCCCTACGTGTATGAGGACCAGGGCACCATGCACGGGCTGGACTACGAGACCACCGTGATCGTGTTCCAGCGCCTGGGGGTGGACGTGCAATGGCAGTTCCTGCCCTGGAAGCGCTGCCTGGTCATGCTCGACCAGGGCCAGGCCGACGGGGCGCTGGATATATTCCACAGCCATGAGCGCGACGCCTTGCTGCTGTACCCCAGCGAACCGCTGTCGGAAGTCGAGTTCGTGCTCTTCTATGCCAATGAGCGTCCCCACCCAGCCCAAAGCCTCGAAGACCTGCGCGGCCTTACCGTCGGTACCTCGCCGGGCTACCTGTACGGTGCAGAGTTCAGCGACTCCAGCCTGTTCAACCGCGAACCGGCCCCCAGCCATGAGGCCAACTTCGGCAAACTGATGCTGGGACGTATCGACATGGTGATCACCGACCGTCGAGTGGGCCAGCATGTGATCAAGGCGCTGGGCCTGGAGGGCAAGGTCAGCCAGGCGCCGGCGGTGGTCAGCCGCCAGCCGCAGTTCCTCGCAGTACGCCGTGGCGCGGGCATGGACCTGCTGGTACAACGGTTTGCCGCCGAGCTCAAACGCTTCAAACAGGAACCGGCCTATAGTGCCTTGAGCGCCAAATATGGTGGAATCCAGGCGAATACGGGGTCTGGACGCACCGTTGAGCAGCAGGAAAGCAGCGCGCCCTGATTGCTCTGTTATACTCCGGCCTTTCCGCCAGGCTCACGCCCGGCCGCTGAGGTCTTGAAAAAGGCACCCAACCCCGCTACAGCGCAGCTTTCAGCCCGCGCGAGCCGGTGGAGTGCCCGCCAGACGCAGCAGGACCGGACGGGGTTGCGCTCCCCTAAGCGCCATTCACGCCCGGCAAGATTATCCCTTTGGGCCAAGCCCTAACTAAAACAGGATTACTCATGTCCTTTGCTTCCCTCGGTCTCTCCGAGGCTTTAGTCCGCGCCATCGAGGCAGCGGGCTATACCGAGCCTACTCCGGTGCAACAGCGGGCCATTCCCGCCGTGTTGCAAGGTCGCGACCTGATGGTTGCGGCTCAGACAGGTACTGGTAAAACCGGCGGCTTCGCCCTCCCGATTCTGGAGCGGTTGTTCCCCAACGGTCACCCGGACAAATCCCAGCGTCACGGCCCGCGCCAACCACGCGTACTGGTCCTGACCCCAACCCGCGAACTCGCCGCCCAGGTGCACGACAGCTTCAAGCTGTATGCCCGCGACTTGAAGTTCGTCAGCGCCTGCATCTTCGGCGGCGTCGGCATGAACCCACAGGTTCAGGCCATGTCCCGTGGCGTCGACGTACTGGTGGCCTGCCCGGGTCGTTTGCTCGACCTGTGTGGCCAAGGCAGCGTCGACTTGTCCCACGTGGAAATCCTCGTGCTGGACGAAGCCGACCGCATGCTCGACATGGGCTTTGTCCATGACGTGAAAAAGGTCCTCTCCCGCCTGCCGGCCAAACGTCAGAACCTGCTGTTCTCGGCAACGTTCTCCCAGGACATCACTGCCCTGGCCGGCAAGCTGTTGCACAACCCGGAACGCATCGAAGTCACACCGCCGAACACCACGGTCGAGCGGATCGAGCAACGCGTCTTCCGCCTGGCCGCCAGCCACAAGCGTGCGCTGCTGGCCCACCTGATCACCGCCGGCGCGTGGGAACAGGTGCTGGTGTTCACCCGCACCAAGCACGGCGCCAACCGCCTGGCCGAATACCTGGACAAGCACGGCCTCACCGCCGTCGCCATCCACGGCAACAAGAGCCAGAACGCGCGCACCAAGGCCCTGGCCGACTTCAAGGCCGGCTCTGTGCGCATCCTGGTTGCCACCGATATCGCCGCCCGCGGCCTGGATATCGACCAACTGCCGCACGTGGTCAACTTCGAGCTGCCCAACGTCGATGAAGACTACGTGCACCGTATCGGCCGTACTGGCCGTGCCGGTCGCTCGGGTGAAGCCATCTCCCTGGTCGCACCAGACGAAGAAAAACTGCTGAAAAGCATCGAGCGCATGACCAAGCAGAAAATCGCCGACGGCGACCTGATGGGCTTCGATGCCAGCGCCGTGGAGGCCGAGAAGCCAGAAGCGCGCGAGCGTCCGGACGTGCGCAACCCGCGCAACCCACGTGGTCCGAAGGGCGATGGCCCGAACGGCGGCGGTGGTGGCGGCGGTCGTCGCGACAAAGGCAAAGACAAAGGCAAGGAAAAATCCGCCTCCAGTGGCCGTGGCGAACGCCCAGCCCGTGAGCAGAAACCCCGTGAAGGCACCCCGGCCCGCGAACAGCGCCAGCCGAGCCAGCCACCACGCGCTGCTGCCGACCGTGCGCCGGACGAGTTCCTCGACGACGATGTGGATAACTTCGGTAACCGCGTTGACTACGTGCCACAGGCCAAACCGGCCCAAGGCCGTGGCCGTCGTCCAGGTGCCCCGGCACAGGGTGCAGGCGCAGGCGCTCCACGTGGCGGCCAACCACAAGGCGGCCGCCAGAACGGCCCGCGCAACAGCAGCGGCGGCACCACCGGTACGCCGCCTGCCAAGCGCAACGGCCCGCGTAACGGTGCACCCCGTGACGGCCAGGCTCGCCGCGAAGACTCGCGCAGCAACAACCGTCGCCCAGCCCGTGACGACCAGCCTCGCTCCTCCGAACCGGCCGTGCAGAACCCACGCGGTGGCCCGGCGCCAAAGATCATCCACAAGGAGTCGAAGGCTGACCGCTTCCCGACACCCGAGCAGTTGGATCAACTGCCAGGCCGTCCTCGTGGTGAAAAACCAGCGCTGCTGACCCGCAATCGCTGATTTTCAACGCCGATAAAAATGCCCCGCCTCTTTAGAGACGGGGCATTTTTTTTGACTCAACACAAATCAACTGTGGGAGCTGGCTTGCCTGCGATTGCATTGACTCGGTGTGCCTGATGCTCCGAGGTGCCCGCAGCGCAGGTAAGCCAGCTCCCACATTGATTGCATTCCAGGCATAAAAAAACCGGATCTCAGGATCCGGTTTTTTCGTGTAAAAACAGAAATTACTTCTGCTTCACACCTTCCAGCGAGATGTCCAGGTCCACAGTCTGCGAGGACGGACCTGGGCCTTTGATGCCGAAGTCGTTCAGGTTGACAGTGGTCTTGGCGTTGAAGCCGGCACGCTCGCCGCCCCACGGGTCTTTGCCCTCACCGTTGAAGGTGGCCTTGAAGGTCACCGGCTTGGTCACGCCGTGGAAGGTCAGGTCGCCGGTCACGTCAGCGGTTTTGTCGCCGGTGGACTTGACTGCGGTGGAGACGAACTTGGCATCAGCGAACTTGGCAACGTCCAGGAAATCTTTGCTGGCGATGTGCTTGTCACGTTCTGCGTGGTTGGACCACAGGCTGGCGGTTTTCACGTCGACCGCGATTTTGCTGGCCTCTGGCTTGGCGGCATCCCAGCTGAACGTGCCATCCCAATCCTTGAAGGTACCGTGAATGAAGCTGTAGCCCAGGTGGCTGATTTTCCAGTCGATGAAGGCGTGCTGGCCTTCTTTGTCGATCTTGTAGTCAGCTGCCATCACCTGACCTGCGGACAGCAGGGCAGTACCGATTGCCAGAGCGGCGAGGGTCTTTTTCAACATGCTTTCTATTCCTTGTGAGTCGAGGTTGAACATCAGGCTTTGCGCCCCAGCATACGAACCAGGGTCGCATCACGATCAATGAAGTGGTGTTTGAACGCAGCCACGCCATGCAAGCCGGCGAAGACCACCAACACCCAAGCGAGGTACAGGTGTACCAGGCCTGCGTTATCTGCCTGGTCCGGTAGCCCGGAAACCACGGCAGGAATCTCAAACAGGCCAAACACCGGGATACCGACACCGTCTGCGGTGGAAATCAGGTAACCGGCGATCATCACGGCAAACAGCCCGAGATAAAGGAACGCGTGGCCAAATGCAGCACCGACACGGGTCATGCGGCTGTAGCTGGCCAGCGGTGGTGGCGGTGGGCTCACCAGGCGCCAGACAATACGCACCAGCATGATGGCGAACAGCGTGATGCCAATGCTCTTATGCAGGTCCGGCGCGTCTTTGCGCCAGGCGCTGTAGTAGTCGAGACCGACCATCCACAAGCCCAGGGCGAACAGGCCAAACACCACCAGGGCGACGCCCCAGTGCAAAACAATGCTGACCCAACCATAGCGGGCCGATGAATTACGTAGCTGCATGTCCCAAATCCCGTAAGAGCTGTGCCCAAGACTAGCGATTTACCTATCGAATTAAAGCGGAAAATTTCGCTTTGAAATATCGAGAAATACGATCTGGAGCCTAGGCACAATAAGTTAACGACGGATTAAGGACTATTCCTAAGAAACGTGACAGACCGTCCTGTGTTTACCGCGAATTCACTCACAATAGGTTGTGACTCGAGCCACCATTGCATAGGCTTGCGCGATTGATTCACCTGCGCCCGCCGCAGGACCGCTTCGAGGAGATAACCGATGGGCTTGAACAACCAGTGGATGCAACGCGACCTCGCCGTGCTGTGGCATCCCTGCACCCAGATGAAAGACCACCAGCAATTGCCGCTGATCCCGATCAAGCGCGGTGAAGGCGTCTGGCTGGAAGACTTCGAAGGCAAGCGCTACCTCGATGCCGTCAGTTCCTGGTGGGTCAACGTGTTTGGCCACGCCAACCCGCGCATCAACCAACGCATCAAGGACCAGGTCGACCAGCTGGAACATGTGATCCTCGCCGGTTTCAGCCACCAGCCGGTGATCGAGTTGTCCGAGCGCCTGGTGCAGATGACACCCGAGGGCCTGACCCGCTGCTTCTACGCCGACAACGGCTCGTCGTGCATCGAAGTCGCGCTGAAGATGAGCTTCCACTATTGGCTCAACCGTGGCCTGCCGAACAAGAAGCGCTTCGTCACCCTGACCAACAGCTACCACGGCGAAACCATCGCCGCGATGTCGGTGGGCGACGTGCCGCTGTTCACCGAGACCTACAAGGCGCTGCTGCTCGACACGATCAAAGTGCCAAGCCCCGATTGCTACCTGCGCCCCGAAGGCGTGAGCTGGGAAGACCACTCGCGCACGATGGCCCAGGTGATGGAGCAGACCCTCGCCGAGCACCACGATACCGTCGCCGCCGTGATCGTCGAACCGCTGATCCAGGGCGCCGGCGGCATGCGCATGTACCACCCCGTGTACCTCAAACTGCTGCGCGAAGCCTGCGACCGCTACGGCGTGCACCTGATCCACGATGAAATTGCCGTCGGCTTCGGCCGTACCGGGACGATGTTCGCCTGCGAGCAAGCCGGCATCCGTCCGGACTTCCTGTGCCTGTCCAAGGCCCTCACCGGTGGCTACCTGCCGCTGGCGGCCGTGGTTACCACCGAAGATGTGTACAGCGTGTTCTACGACGACTACCCGACGCTGCGCGCCTTCCTGCATTCCCATAGCTACACGGGGAACCCGCTGGCCTGTGCGGCGGCGTTGGCGACGCTGGATATTTTCGAAGAAGACAACGTCATCGAGAACAACAAGGCCCTGGCCCAACGCATGGCCACGGCCACCGCGCACCTGGTGGACCATCCTCACGTCTCGGAAGTGCGCCAGACCGGCATGGTGCTGGCCATCGAGATGGTGCAGGACAAAGCCACCAAGACCGCCTACCCGTGGCAGGAACGCCGTGGCCTGAAGGTGTTCGAACACGCCCTGGAACGCGGCGCACTGTTACGTCCATTGGGCAGCGTGGTGTATTTCCTGCCGCCCTATGTGATCACGCCGGAGCAGATCGACTTCCTCGCCGAAGTCGCCAGCGAAGGCATCGATATCGCCACCAACAGCAAGGTCAGTGTTGCCGTGCCGAAAGACTTTCACCCAGGCTTCCGCGATCCCGGTTGATCACTCACACCCGTGTAGGAGCCGGCTTGCCGGCGATGGGGCCCGTAATTCAGCGCAGCGCCAACGCCCTTGTCGCCGGCAAGCCGGCTCCTACAGGAACACCCTATTTTCCAGAGAACAGAAATGAGACTGTCCCGCTTTTTTACCGACACCCCGCTCAGCCTCGGCGACCATGAGCTACCCGAAGCCCAGGCGCACTACATCAGTCGTGTGCTGCGCATGGGCGAAGGCGATGCCGTGCAATTGTTCGATGGCTCGGGCCAGGAGTTCCTGGGCAGCCTGCTGGAAGTCGGTAAAAAGCGCGTCACCGTGCAACTCACCGAAAGCTTTGCGGGCCAGGCCGAATCGCCGCTGCACATCCACCTCGGCCAGGGCCTGTCCCGTGGCGAACGCATGGATTGGGCGATACAGAAGGCGACCGAACTGGGCGTCAATGCGATCACGCCGATTTTCAGCGAGCGCTGCGAAGTGCGCCTCAAGGATGAACGCGCCGACAAACGCCTGCTGCACTGGCGCCAAGTGGCGATCAGCGCCTGCGAACAATGCGGGCGCTCCACGGTGCCGGTGATTCACCCACCGCTCTTGCTGGCGGACTGGTTGAAGCAGACCGAGGCGGATTTGAAACTGGTGCTGCACCCGGTGGCCGAGCCGATGGTCAGCCATGCCAAGCCGTCGAGCCTGGCGTTTCTGATTGGACCCGAGGGCGGGCTGACCGACAACGAAGTCGACACCGCCCAGGGGGTCGGCTACCACGCCGCCCGCCTCGGCCCGCGCGTGCTGCGTACCGAGACGGCGCCGGTGGTAGCGTTGGCAGTCGCCCAACAATTGTGGGGCGACTTCTAGGGATTACTCCACGGGATCGCTGACCGGCTTGGCAATGATCGCCTTTAGCTCGCTGGTCATCGGAAATTCCAGGTTCAGCCCCTTGGGCGGAATCGGCTGTTCAAACCAGCGCTGGTAAATCCCGTTGATCTCGCCACTGCGGTACAGGTCGGCGAGTGTTTCGTTGACCACCGCCAGAAACTGCGGGTCGTCCTTGCGCACCATGCAACTGTAGATTTCGCGCGATTGCTCCTCGCCCACCACGACCCAGTTGTGTGGGTCCTTGGCCTTGGCGCGCTCGCCGTAGAGCAACGCGTCGTCCATGTAGAACGCCACAGCGCGGCCTGTTTCGAGCATCTTGAACGCTTCACCGTGGTCCTTGGCGCTGATCACGAACATGTTGGTTTTGTGCTCGGCGTTGTAACTCTTGAGAAAGCGCTCGTTGGTGGTGCCCGCGGTGGTCACCACGTTCTTGCCTGCCAGGTCGGGAAAGCCTTTGATACCGCTGTCCTTGGCCGTGAGCAGTTGCCCCTTCACGTAGATAAACCCGTAGGAAAACGCCACCTGCTTCTGCCGCTCGGCGGTCACGCCGGTGGAGCCGCATTCCAGGTCGACGGTGCCATTTTGCACCAAGGGGATACGGGTCTGGGACGTCACCAGGTTGTACTTCACATTGAGCTTCGCCACCCCGGTTTTCTGTTGGATACGTTCGACGATCTTGCTCGCCAGGTCTACCGAGTAGCCCATGGGTTTGCCGCTGTGATCGCCCACATAAGAAAACGGCACCGACGCATCGCGATAGCCCAGGGTGATGGACTTGGCGTTGCCGATCTTTTCCAGCGTGCCGCCCAAGGGCGCTTCATTCGCCTGGACCTGTGCGCCGAATAAAAGCCCCAGGGTGCAGCCGGCCAACAGGATTCTTTTCATTGTTATGCTCCGTTGTTGTTTGAATTGTTTGAGTTATTTACGTACAGCGATCACGCTGATTTCCACCAGCACGCTCGGTCGTGCCAGCTCCGCTTGCAGGGTGGTGCGCGTGGGCGCCATGCCCGGCGACAGCCACGCAGACCACACCGCATTCATCGGTGCGAAACCGGTGCCGATGTCCTTCAGGTAAATGGTGGCGTTGAGCAGGTGGTCCTTGTCACTGCCCGCCTGGGCCAGCAGCGCGTCGATTCGGTCCAGCACCTCCTGGGTCTGGCTCGCCACATCCTGGCCGTCACCGGGCACCTGGCCGGAGAGAAATACCAGGTCCTTGAAGGTCACGGCACCCGAGAGACGTTCGTTGCTGTTGATTCGGTTGATGGTCATGGAACATCCTCAGGCGGCGCGGGGCGATAGGCCCTGCATATCAATGGAAGGAACGTGTTGGCCGATCAGTTCGGCCAGCACTTGGGCGCTGCCACAGGCCAGGGTGAAACCCAGTGCACCATGGCCCAGGTTCAGCCACAGGTTGCGGTAGACGTTCGCGCCAATCAGCGGCACACTGGTCGGGGTGGCCGGGCGCATACCGGCCCATTCCACTGCGTGGGCATAATCGCCGGCCAGCGGAAACGTCTCCAGGGCTTGGCGTTTTATCAGCGCCAGGCGCTTGGGCTCGAGGCTGGCGTCAAAGCCGACGATGTCCACCATGGCCGCGACCCGCAGTTGTTCACCGATACGCGCGTAGACGATCTTGCGGTCATAGTCGGTGATGCTCACGTTCGGCGCCTGGTGTTGCGCGCCAATCGGCACGCTGAGGCTGTAGCCCTTGAGCGGGTACAGCGGCAACGGCACGCCCAACTCGGCGCTGCGATACCCGGCCGCCAGCACCAGGTGTTCGACCGGCATTACTTCATCCCCTATCTCGATAGCCTGTACCGCGCCCTCGGCATGGCGAATCCTGGTGACTTTGCGCCCCAACAAAAAGGTGCAACGCCCCGACGCTTGCAGCCGCGCCGCTAATCGCTGGCAGAAGGCATGACAATCGGCGACCTCTTCATTGGGCGTATAGATCCCGCCGACAAATCCACCGCCCGCCAGCGCAGGCTCCAGACGCGCGCAATCGGCGGCAGACAGCACCTGCTGTTGCAGGATATCAGTGACCTTGCTGCGCGCCTGTTCAAAGGACCTGGGGTTGCGAAAGGTCACCAGCTTGCCGTTGCGTCGCCAGTCGAAGCCGTCCAGGTGGTCGTCGTCGCGCCATTGCTGCAAGGTGTCCTGGCTCAGGGAGGCCAGGCGCAGCAGGTGCGCGGCATTGCGTTTGTTCACCGAGCCACGGCAGGCGCCCAGGAACGCCGCCATCCAGCGCCATTGCTGGGGGTCGAGGCGTGGGCGCAGCTTGAGCGGCGAGTCACCGCGCAGTAACCAGCCAATGGCTTGCAGCGGCACGCCAGCATCGGCCAACGGTGCCACGTAGCGATAGGACAATTGCCCGCCGTTGGCGAAACTGGTTTCGCTGCCCAGGGTCTCGCGCGCCTCGATCACCGTTACCTCGTGACCTGCACGCACCAACGCGTAAGCGCTGGCCAGACCAATCACCCCACCGCCAATGATGCACACCATCTTTGCCGCCCGCCGTTGAATCAAGAGGCCTCAAGCCTAGGGGCAGGTGACAGGCCACCGACAATGAATAAAGATGGGCCACCTATAAACAAAGGTTATGGACTCGCCATGCGCTTGCGTCATATCGAAATCTTCCAGGCTATTCGCCAGACCGGCTCCGTCAGCGCCGCCGCGCAGTTGCTGCACGTATCGCAGCCCGCCGTCACCAAGGTGTTGCAGCACGCCGAATTGCAGCTGGGCTTCCCCCTGTTTCTGCGCGTGCGCGGCAAGTTGCAGCCCACGCCAGAAGCCCTGGCGCTGGAAAGCGAAGTCGAGAAAGTCACCGAAAGCCTGCAAGGCGTGCGCCGCCTGGCCAAGAGCCTGCGCCGTGCACCGGGCCAGAGTGTGCGCATCGGCGCGATCCCGGCGCTGGCCCTATCGCTGCTGCCGCCGGCTATTCTGGAGTGGAAGCACGCCTACCCGGACATGGCTTGCGAACTGTCCAGCGATCATAGCCGCGAGCTGGTGCAGAAGCTGCTGATGCGTGAGATTGACTTGGCGCTGACGCTGAACTTCTCCGGCCATCCGGGGCTGACCAAGCAGGTGCTGGCCAACGGTGTGTTGGTGGCATTGGCGTCCAGCGGCTATTGGTCTGAAGCCGAACTGAGCAGCCCCTTGGCCTTGGCTGACCTGGCGGGAGCGCCGCTGATTGGCCTTTCCAGCGCGGACCCACTGGCAGCGAAACTCGACAGTTACCTGGAAAATGTCGACCCACCGCCGCGCGTAACGATCTCGGTGCAGACCTACTCGCTGGCCCGCGCGATGGTCGAATCCGGTGCCGGCCTGACGGTCATCGACCCCTTCACCGCCCTCGGCGCATCGACCGCGACTACCTGCATTCGCACGCTGACCCCGCCGCTGCCGATCACCCTGTACGCCCTGACCCGCGCCGACGAACCGCCGCCTCACATGTTGGCCAACCTGCTGGAGATCTTCGGCCAGCGCGCCCGTGACCTGCTGCAACGCCTATAAAGCTATGAGCTGGCAAGCCGGCGCCTACAGCACGTAATGCATGATCGCCACAAAGTGCAGCAGGCTGCCGCCGATCACAAACAGGTGCCAGATGCCATGGGAATGGCGCAGGCGGTGTTCCAGGGCAAAGAAGATAATGCCGACGGTGTACAACACCCCGCCTGAAGCCAACCAGATAAACCCTGCCATACCCAGTGCGGCCATCAACGGCTTGACCGCCACCAGCACAATCCAGCCCATCACCGCGTAGATTACGATCGACAGGATGCGCGCCTCGGAGCGCGGCTTGATCTCCTGCAGAATGCCGATCACCGCCAGCCCCCATACAATCCCGAACAGCGTCCAGCCCCATGGCCCGCGCAGCGTCACCAGGCAAAACGGCGTGTAGCTGCCGGCGATCAACAGGTAGATCGAAAAGTGATCGACCTTCTGCATGATCTCTTTTCGGCGCCCCTGCACGCTGTGGTACACGGTGGACGCGCTGTACAGCACCATCAAGGTAAAACCATAGATCGCCACGCTGACGATCTTCCAGGGGCTGCCGTCCAGGCTCGCCACCACCAACATCCACACGGCGCCAATACACGCCGCGATTGCACCGAGCAAATGGCTCCAGGCGTTGAAGCGTTCCCCGTGGTACATCTGTCACTGGCCTCCTGTAATCGTTAAGCACTGACCGGCAAGCGTCCGGCCTTGCGCATAAGAGTGCAAGCGGCTTATGACGTTCCGAGGACGCCGTGCGGTTTTGCGGGCACAATCGACAGCATTCGAACAAGAGCCACGGCCATGCTGATCGACGAAGAATTCACCCTCAAGAAACTGGAAATCTTCCTGGCGTTCATGCGCACCGGCAACCTGGCCCGCGCCGCCGCCGAGCTGCAAACCAGTAACGTCAGCGTGCACCGCGCCATCCACTCGCTGGAAAACGCCCTGCGCTGCCCGCTGTTCAAACACGAAGGGCGCAACCTCACGCCGCTGGAAAGCGCCTACGTATTGGAAGAGCGCGCGCAAAAACTGGTTGCCGATGTGGTCGACAGCGTGCGCCTCACCCGCGAAGCCGCCGGTTTTTCCGCCGAGCGCTTCAAGCTCGGCTCGCTGTATTCGCTGACGGTGAAAACCGTGCCGCAATTGATCATGGGCCTGAAGATCCGCCGCAGCGAACTCAACATCGACCTGATCCTGGGCTCCAACTTCGACCTGCTCTACAAGCTCAAGAACATGGAAGTGGACGCGATCCTCATCTCCCTGGACGAACACGCCAACGACCCCGACTGCGAACAGATTGCGCTGTTTTCCGATGATATTTTCCTCGCCACCCCCGCCGATTCCCCCTTCGACCGCGAGCGCGAGATCGACCTTGCCGACGTGCGCGACGCGACCTTCATCACCCTCACCCAAGGCTTCGCCACGCACCAGGATGGCAATCGCGTATTCAAGCAGGCGGGCTTCGAGCCGAAGGTGGCGATGCAGGTCAATGACATCTTCACGCTGCTGAGCATGGTCAGCTCGGGCGTGGGTTATGCACTGCTGCCAGGTAGGATTGCGGCGGTGTATGAGAACCGCGTGAAGCTGATACCGCTGCAACCCAGGTATCGGTTGCAGCAGCATATTGGTGTGGTGTTCCTGAAGGCCAAGGAGCGCGATCCGAACTTGCTCGCGCTGTTGGCGGAATGCCGTATGTACGCCAACCGCCAAGCCTGAAAAACCGCTTTCGCGAGCAAGCCCGCTCCCACATTTTGACCGCATTCTCATACTGGAACTCGGTCAAGTGTGGGAGCGGGCTTGCTCGCGAAGAGGCCCTAACTAGCAACACAAAGTCCAAACTTACCCAACCAACCCGCGCACGATGAAATAGAGCAGCGAAGGCCCGAGCAGGCAACCCAGCCCGGTGTGGAACGTCGCCGTCAACGCGCCATACGGCACCAGCCGCCGATCCGTCGCCGCCAAGCCCGCCGTCACACCGCTCACCGTGCCGGCCAACCCACCAAACACCATCGCCGAACGCGGGTTATCCAAGCCCATCCAGCGCGCTGCGACCGGCGTGCCAACCATCACCAGAATCGCCTTGATCAACCCGGTGGCAATCGACAGCGCCATCACATCCGAGGTCGCGCCAATCGCCGCACCGGTCACCGGGCCGACGATATAGGTCACGGCACCCGCGCCAATGGTGGTCATGCTGATCGCATCGCGATAACCAAAGGCCCAGGCCATGCTTGCACCGACGATAAACGGCAGGATCGTGCCCAACAGCAGCGCAATCACACCGATCATCCCGGCCTTGCGCGCCTCGGTGGCTTGCACTTCGAACGCGGTGGCGACGATGGCGAAGTCGCGCAGCATCGCGCCGCCCATCAGGCCGATCCCGGAGAACAGCGCCAGGTCCGCCAGGCCTTTCTGGCCGCCGGTGATCGTGCCGCCGACCCAGGCCAATACCAGGCCGATGACAATGGCAATCGCCGAGCCATGAATACGCCCGAAGGTCAGGCGCTTGGACAGCACCACCGAAATCCACATGACCACGCCAACGAAGGCAAACGCGGTAATCAGGCCGTTGTGTTCCAAACCTTTTTCAATGAGATCCCACATATCAGCGACCTCCTACTGGCGCGATCAGCGGCTCTTCATCGGGCAAGGGTTCGCCCTTGTGGGTACGGCTGATCAGCGCGATGGTGCAACCACACACCACCACAGAACCAATCGCCGCGAGTACCGCCACCGGGCCGCCGTGCAGGGCGGTCACGACGTTTTGTTGCGCGGCCATCGCCACTACCACGGGGATGTACATGGCGCCCCAGAAGCCGACGCCCATTTCGCAATCCTTGGTCATGCCGCCGCGCTTTTGCATCCACAGGCGGGCGCAGATCAGCAGGATCATCGCGATGCCCACCCCGCCCACGTTGGATTTGACGCCCAGCAACACGCCGAGCATGTCGCCCATGATCACGCCTGCAAGCGTGCAGATCGCCAGCAATGCCACACCGTAGATAATCATTGTTGTTGTCCTCAAAGTGCTCGATCGAAATTGTTGTTGTTGTGCTTCGAAAGCCTTGGGTGCTGCTTTATCGGTGGCGGCGTTCCTCCTCTTGCAGCAGGGCCTGCAAAGTGTCCAGGCGTGCGCCTTCGCAGGCGATCACCGTGCCCTGTTCAAACACCCGGCGCGACAGGCCGGTGAGCACCGCGCCCGGAGGCAGTTCGATTTGCAGGCGCACGCCGCGCTCGTAGGCGCTTTGCACGGTGCCGCGCCAGTCGACGATGCGACACATGTTGAAGGCCAGGTCGTCGCGCAGTTGCTCCGGGTTGTGGATCGGCCGCGCACGGGTGCTGCTCAGGTAGGTGATGCGCGGCGCCTTGAGCGGCACGAAGGCTTGTGCCAAAGCCTGGGCTGGCTGCTCCAGCAACGCGCAGTGAGACGGCACACTGACGGCCAGGCGCTTGGCGATGCCGTTGCCTTTGATGCGACTGGCGACAAGCTTCATGGCTTTGTCGCTGCCGGCGATCACCGTCTGGTTGTCGGCGTTGATATTGGCCAGGTACACCGGGGTTTCGGGGCTGTGGATTTCGGCCAGCAGGTTTTCGACGGTGGATAACTCCGGGCCGATGATCGCGGTCATGCCGTAGCCCTGTGGATAAGCGTTTTGCATCAGTTCGCCGCGCAGGCTGACCAGTTTGAGGGCGTCGGCGAAATCCAGCGCACCGGCAATCACCGCTGCCGGGTAAGCACCGATGGACAGCCCTGCGACGTAATCCGGCGTGTGCTGCAGCAAGCGAGCGTGGGCCACGCCGGCGATCAGCAGGCAAAGCTGCACGGCGCGGGTACTCGCCAGGGCGTGCGCCGAATCCAATGCACGAACGTCTTCATCCAAGGCTTCGCTGGCGTGTTCCAACACATCGGCCGGCAACGCCTGGAGCATGCCGGGGCGTTGGGCGCCCTGGCCGGGGAAGACAAGAAGGCTGCTCATGCTACGGCCTGCCAAGGGTCGAGGACGAGGTGCGCACCGCTGACCGTTTTCAACAGCACCCGCCGCGATGGACCGGCCCATTCGCGCAGGGCGATAGCGCCGAAAGGTGTTTGCAGTTGCATATCCACAGCGCACGCGGCTTTGTCCAAGGCTGTCAGCAAGTCGCGTGCATCGTTGCGATCCAGCGGCTCGGGCGTGCGCAGAATCAGGTCCAGATCGCTCTGGGCATGCAGCGCTTCAATGCCCGTGGCCAGCTCAAAACCCGCGCTGCCGGTGATGCCCCAATTCAAGGGCGTCAGCACTGGCCGCAACTGTTCGAGCGCCTGCAAGGCCGGTAAGTCCCGTGTCGAGGCAACGTCACGCAGCGCTTCCGGCGTTACTCGCCGCTGCACCGCGGCAATCGGCATTTCGGCGGCAAACCGCTGCTCGCGCAAACGCCCGCGCACGCCTACCGCGACCCAGCCCGGCGTGACGGTGGCGCGACGCACCACCACCGTGCCTACTGCCTCCACCGCCCACGCCGGAGCGCCAGCAGGCAGATGCGCCGGGGTCATGCCCCAGAGCAAGTCGTGGGCGTTCACCATTGTTCCCGCAGCAGTTGGCGTATGTGGCTGGAAGCGGCGCGGTTGGTCGCACCCAGGCGGCCGCTCAAGTCGGTGCTGCCAATATCCTTGGTCGCACTCACCAGGCAATCGCTGACACGCGCCACATCCTCCGGCGTGGGCTGTTCAATCTGGCTGACCGACAAGGTTTCCCACAGCAACCCCAGGCTGGCGTAACTGTCGATGTCGTAGGCCATGGGCGGCACGCTGGCGGCCAGGGCTTCCAACTCTTCAACGCTGCGCAGCGTCACGCGCGCGGCCGAGGCCTTGCCCATGGCGTGCACCATCACACCGGGATCGCGCAGGGCAATCAGGCGATTGGCTTGGTACCCATGAGCGAGAAACGCACCGGACATGGCCTTACCGACCAACAGCGCAATCACCGGGTGCCCCGCCAGACGCGCACGGGCATAGCTGTCGGCGGCGGCGGCCAGGGCTTGGTGAATGCCGAGGGCTTCTTCGCGCCGGCCATAGGCTTGGCTCGGTACATCGACGATGGCGATGATCGGGCGTTTATCGCCTCGGGCGATGGCTTCATCGACGGCCTTCGCCAGACCCCAGCCTTCCAGCAGGCCGACTTCGCCGTTGCGTGCGCGGGGGAAGCGGTTTTGCGCGTCGGTGACCACAGCGATATAGCGCACAGGCTGCTCACCCAGCACACCATCGGCGACTTTCAGCGAGTTGGGTAAACCCTCAACGGCTGTCGCTCCGGCGCTCAATGCGTTGAACCACTGCAAACCTCTCATGAGCGTTCTCCTTGATACAGCTCGCGCACTGTCGCCGGGTCGATCTGCGCCGTGGCGTCCAGTTCGGCCATGCGCGCCAGGTAATAGTCGGCCTGGCGACTGCGTTGTTGGGTGGGCAGGCCTTGTTGTAGTAATGCGCTGACGGTCTGTTGAATCTCGGCCACATCGTCAGCGACATAACGATCGGTCAAGCCGCTGTTGAAGCGTTGCTCACCGCCGGTCAGGCTCCAGATGAAAGGCCGATCGCGGGAGTCGTACTCCTCAAGCCCCGCTTCCTGTTCGATGACTTGCGGGCCATTCAAACCCAGGCGTGCTTCGCGGGTGACAACAAGGTAACTGCACAACCCAGCGGCGATGGACATGCCGCCAAAGCAACCGACACTGCCCGCCACCACGCCGATCACCGGCTGGTACTGGCGCAGGTCGACAATCGCCGCGTGGATATCGGCAATGGCGGCCAGGCCGAGGTTGGCTTCCTGCAGGCGCACACCCCCGGTTTCCAGCAGCAGCACCGCGCGGGTCGGGACGCCCTTACGGTTGTCTTCGGCGGCCAGTTCCAGGGCGCCGGCGATTTTCGCGCCGCCCACTTCGCCGAGACTGCCACCCTGGAAGTTGCCTTCGATGGCGGCAATGACGACAGGTTTGCCGTCGATGCTGCCCTTGGCGATCACCACACCGTCATCGGCCTGTGGCACCACGCCTTGGCGGCTGAGCCACGGCGACATGACGCGCTGGAACGGGTCGATCAATTCGCGGTAGGAGCCGGCGTCCAGCAACGCCTTGGCCCGCTGCCGAGCGCCCAGTTCAACGAAGCTGTGTTTGGCGAGTAAGTCAGTCATGGCCGATCTCCTCGAAACCCTGCTCCAGGCGCAAGCGCACCACGCCGGGGGTGGCACCGAAGTCGTGGATATCAATGTTCAAGGCCGGCGGGGTCTGCTCCTGGAAGATGCGCTCGAACAGATGCTGCCAGCGTTGCTCGGCGCCATTCACCGAGGTTTGCACCTGGATGGTCAGCGTGCCCGGCGTGCCCGGTTCCAGCAGCACCTCCAGATCGCCCGAGCCGACGCAACCCACCAGCGCACGCCCTTTTGGCGGCTGCCCGGCGGGGAATTCAAAGGACAAGGTTTCCATCACAACGCTCCGTCGAGGCGGTCGATAAACAGGCAGGCGGCCAACAGGTCGGCGGCGCCGCCGGGGGAGGCATTCAGGGCCAGCAGTTGAAGGTCCAGCGCGTGCAGCTGGCGACGACCGCCGAGGGTTGCGCTGCCGCCTGCCTCCAGCACGGCCTGGGCGCCGCGTTGCATCGCGTAGAGGCCTTCGGTGCCAGCACGGTAGAGCACGCAGGTGTCGGCCAGGTCCGTCATGATCGCGAGCAAGGCGTCCAGGCGCGCGTTCTGCTCGCCGGCGTTTTGCTGGCGGCTTCGATGCAGCTGCGGCAAGCCGCGTTGCACCACGGACGGGAAGCCCAGCTGCGCTTCTTCACGAGCGCCGCGTGCGCCGTAACGTTGGGCGACTTGAGCACCGTGGCTCACGGGCTGCGGCGCATAGCGGTCGTTGAGCAAGGCCAGTTTGGCTGCCGTCAGCGTGACGGCGCGAGGTTCCAGCGCCGCCGCTGCCGTGAGCAAACCAAGGGCCCAGATCGCACCGCGATGGGTGTTCACGCCGTTGGTGGTGGTCAACATTGCTTGCTCACCTTCACGGCCAATGCGCCCAAGGGCTTCACGCAGGGGCAAGCCGACTTCACCGAATTCAATCGCCGCCTCGGCCATTTCCTTGAACATCGGCCACAGCGACAACGCCGAGGCGTGCATCAGGCCCAGGTGCAAATCACTGTGGGCGCCGTTGCCACGCCGGTCCACCAGCGCGGGTTTGGGCGACAGGTCCGCTTCATCGATCAGCGCATCGACGGCCAGATCGGCCAGGCGATCCGCAAGGCTGAGTTCATGCAATTTAAGGGCGCGCATTTACCAGCTCCTGAATTTGGCGGGCGGGTTGTACAAGCCACCGGACCACTCCACCAGGTCGGCTACGCTCTTGGCGGCCAACAACTCGCGGGTGGCGTCGGTGCGGCGGATGCCCAAGTCTTCGGGCAAGGCGATCAGGCCTTCGCGGCGCATGCGCGCGGTGTCCTTGGGGTTGTGGCGCATGCCAATCGCCGTGACACCTGCGACGGCAGCGATCATCGCCTGGCGCTCTTCGAGTGAACGCGCTTTGTACAGGTAGGCAATGCCCTCTTCGGTGAGCAGGTGAGTGACGTCATCGCCGTAGATCATGATCGGTGCCAGCGGCATGCCGCTTTTGCGCGCGACCTCCACGGCATCGAGGGTGTCGACGAAGGTGGGTTTGCCGCCTTCCTGGAAGGTCTCGACCATTTGCACTACAAGTTTTTTGCCGCGCTCCAACAAGGCTTCGGGCGCATCGTCGTGGCGCATATCCAACCACGCCGGCGTGCCATGGCGGCGACCGCGCGGGTCGTGACCCATGTTCGGTGCGCCACCAAAACCGGCCAGACGGCCACGGGTCACGGTAGAGGAATGGCCGTCACCGTCGACTTGCAGCGTCGCGCCGATAAACAGGTCCACCGCGTATTGGCCGGCGAGTTGGCAAAACATCCGGTTGGAGCGCATCGAGCCGTCGCGGCCGGTGAAGAACACATCCGGCCGTGCGGCGATGTAGTTCTCCATGCCCAGTTCGGTGCCGAAGCAATGCACGCTTTCCACCCAGCCGCTTTCAATCGCAGGGATCAGCGTGGGGTGCGGGTTGAGGGTCCAGTTGCGGCAGATCTTGCCCTTAAGGCCAAGGGATTCACCGTAGGTCGGCAGGATCAACTCGATGGCGGCAGTGTTGAAACCGATGCCGTGGTTGAGCGACTGCACATTGTGTTTTTCGTAGATGCCACGGATTGCCATCATTGCCATCAGCACGTGCACCGGCTTGATGTGGCGCGGGTCGCGAGTGAACAGCGGCTCGATATAGAACGGCTTGTCGGCCACCACCACAAAATCCACCCAGCTCGCCGGGATATCCACACGCGGCAAATCGGTGACGTCATCCACCAACTGGTTGACCTGCACGATCACGATGCCATCGCTGAACGCGGCGGGCTCGATCAGCGCCGGGGTGTCTTCAGTGCTGGCGCCGGTGTAGATATTGCCGGCGCGGTCGGCCATAAATCCGGCGGAAAGCACCACGTTGGGGATCAGGTCCACCACCAGCCGCGCATAGAGTTCGATGTAGGTGTGGATCGCGCCGATTTCCAGCAGGCCGTCTTCGAGCAACTGGCTGATACGCAGGGATTGGGTGCCGGCGAAGGAGAAATCCAGCTTGCGGGCGATGCCTTTTTCAAACAGGTCCAGGTGCTCGGAACGGCCAACACTGGGCATGATCATGTGCAAGTCGTGGAGCTTGGACGGGTCGGCTTTGGCGAGGGAGCGCGAGAGGAAATCCGCCTGCTTCTGGTTATTGCCCTCCAACACCACACGGTCACCGGGCAGGATCAGCGCCTCAAGCGCCTCGACGATCCTGTCACTGGGCAACACCGCCCCGTTTGCGTATTTTTTGACCAGCCCGAGCCGCCGCTGCTTCTCGTCGCGCCGCCGCGTCCAGCGCGAATCGGGGGTGATTGTTGTTGTCATGGTCGCTCCACGGGTTTGCTGTCGTGGGCTGTACCTTAGGAGTGATTCAGAGGGCCATCAATCAAGCTCGGTGGTGAACCGTTACGGCTGGAGTAACAAAGCCTGTGTAGGAGCTGGCTTGCCAGCGATAGCGGTCGCTAATTGAACAATGTGCCAACTGACAGCACGCCATCGCCGGCAAGCCGGCTCCTACAGTTGACCGGTGATTCATTCCCACCTATGACCAGCAAGCAATGCTTGCACATTGCTCATTAATATCTTCGCACCTTCCATTAATTGGCCCAGCAGCGCCTCATCTTCATCCATGTACCCTTCATATTCCGCGAGGTTCCGACGCTCATGACACAACGCCAACAACCTCACCTGCACCTTGCCGGCGTCTGCGGTATGAACCAGGCATTGGAAGACCAGATAGCGTTTATCCGAACGATAACCTTGCAAGCGCAAGGCTGTAAGGGCGATAGCATGAGCGGCGTTGTAAGCCAGGTCGAAACGACTGGCGAATGATAACTGCGGATTACCGGCGTCCCTCAGCCGATCCCTGGCTGAACGCATCAGCCCATCACACTCTTTGCGATCCGGCGGCTCAGCCTTCAAGCCGCCGCTACGTTGCAGATTCTCCAGGTTTACCTTGTTGTCCATCCGTGGATTCCAGGGGGTTGCTCCCCATCAGGTTGATCTTGTCCTGCTGCACGACCCGCTGCACAAAACTGTTCCCGGCATTCCATTTGCCGATCCAGTCTTCAGGGGTGTAAAGCGTCGGGTTGAGGGTGCGGCCCAGTTGCTCTTCCAGCGGCATGAGCTGCTCCATGACTTCACTGTAGTTGAGGCTTTCGCCGATCAACATGAGATCTATGTCACTGGATGAGTGCGCCTCGCCTTTGGCGATGGAGCCGTAGATAAACGCCCAGGTTATCTGCTTGGCGAACGGCGCCAGTGCAGTGCGCAATGGTTCATCCAGGCTCAGGGTCTTGCGCACGATGGCCAACAACTCCGAGTAAATCGGGCATTGGGGGTTGGCTTGGTAATGGGTCTGGTTGCCTTGGCGCGTCATGCTCAAGATGCCCGCCAATTGCAGACGTTCAAGCTCACGAGTGAGGCTGCCCTTGCCCACCTGGGCCCATCGCGCAATCTCATTGGTGAAGAAGCTTTGGTCAGGTTTGCCGAACAGCAGGCCCAGTACTTTTTGTTGGGTGACGGTGAAGAGTGCAGTGCTGATCGGCAAGGTGTGCATGGCAGCGGCCAAAGAGTCCCAAAAAGGGAACGATAGGTCCCTTTTTGGGAACGATCAAGTTTTAAGTCACTAGAGAAGGGGAAATCTGTTCCAGGGCACGGTCCACTAATAGCTGCCCCAGCTCCGCCATTTGCTGGATGCCGAGCATGATCGCGCGCTGGGAGGTGTCCAGGTCGAAGGCGAAATTGCAGGTGAGTGCGTTAAGAGAAGACAGGGTTTCGCTGGCGTTGACCAGCAGGGTTTCGGTGTTTTCGTGCGGGTTTACGGTCAAGAGCGGCGGGTTGGGGGTAGGTTTGACCATGATTTACAGCTCCGATATGTGATGGAGACTGCCCTCTTCCGCTTGCACGCGAATAAAGGTGGCAGCTGTGCGCAGGTGTGCAAGACCGGGCATATCGGACCCCGGCAGACCCCGAAGGGTCTCCCACGCACAGCCGCCATAACAAATACAGCAGGCATAAAAAACGCCCGTTGGATGGCTATGGGCGTTGGTGCGCCGATATGTAACCGGACTTGCACGTCCGTGTCACCGTTTTTTGCGATGACAGGACGAAGACTAGGCGCGCTGACGGCACGCGACAAGTTCATGCATGGCCCAACATCTTGCAGGAAAAATCCGAAGCCAGCCGGTCTACAACTTCATGTCTATGCTCACAGCGCCCAAACCTTCAAGCGGATAGCTGCGGTACTCATAAACCTCACCACGAACAGTGAGGTGGATGACGCCATCCTGCCGGGTCACTTGAACATCCGGCGCTTTGGTTTTCAAAAAGGGGTGTGCCGAAACCAGCGCTGTCAGTATCTCCCGATCACTACCTAAGTCCTTATGAACGTAGTACCTGTAGGAAAATCCCACTGTCGCGCCGCCCTGACCGTCACGTGCTCCATAAATTGAGCTGCCGTTGCCCAAGGAGTGTTTCAAAACCACTTCGTCCAAATCCGGTGTACCGGATGACATGATCCAATTGCCCCCGATATAAATCAGGCAGGCTACCAGCAGGCAGTTGCGCAGAACCGGCAAGAGGCCCTTAGTAGCCCTGAGAAATTGCATACTCAATACCCCTCCTTATCCACTATTGATCTCGAGGATCATCGCCAAAAGGGTCTGCGCCCCACCATGACCCAAATTCCGGCTTGGTGGTTTTTGCGAATGTTTGAGCGACACCTGCTGCCCGTAACAGAACATGCTCGGGAATACCCAGCACCGTACCTGTAGCACCATAATTGAAGTTACCAAAAGCTTCGTACTGACGCCCTCGCTTCTTGTAGTTCCATGGGCCGGCAGCCCTGACCTGTGAGTAAAACCAGGAATAAGCGAATGCCGAGCCTGGCTGGAGATGAGTGCCTTTACACTTGGCGGTCGCCATATTTTCGAGAAGTGAAACACCCGGCGGCATTAACGGTACGGCCATTTGCGAATCCTTGCTGGCTGTGAGGAGCGCTGAACCTAGCACCCCACCTGGCACTGAACATCCCGCGCAATCCAGATACAGAACTTGCCTACAACAACTCCATCCTATTCCGACATTTGTAGGGTCAAACTGCACCAGAGTGAGCAAACTCGGAAGGCCGATAGGAAGATTCATACAATGGTTTAGGGTTGCTGCTCGGAAATGACCGGCCTAGCCTCGCGACTGATACTCATCGCCGTCGGACAGACCAACATGCCCATGCACAACCCACCTCACCCAGGTGAAATCCTGCTTGAAGATGTAATCCCTGCCCTGGACATCACCATCACCGAAATGGCCCGGCGCCTGGGATTCGCCCGTGAGACGTTTTCGAGGATTTTGCATGGGCGTGCGCCTGTTAGTCCTGACTTGGCGGTGCGGCTTGAGCGGGCAGGTGTGAGCACTGGGCAGTTATGGCTGTCGATGCAAAGCGCCTATGACTTGTGGCAGGCCGAGCATCGGGAGCAGCCGGTGATTGAGCGGTTTGCGCGGATTGATTGAGGTTTGGAGGCGAGCACAATTCAGTGTGGGAGCGGGCTTGCTCGCGAAAGCGGTGGGTCAGCCAGCTATCAGTGACTGACCCACCGCTTTCGCGCGCAAGCCCGCTCCCATATTTGGAACTTCATAGGGATTTGAATAGGTGGGCAATCAAGCCAAGCCGGATTCAACCAAGAGCGCTTCGATGCCCATAAGGTCCGGCACCTTCGCCACATGCTCGCCCACCTGCACCGCCGCCAGCTCCAGCGGGCACAGCGGCACGTCCACGTAGCTCAATTCACTATCAAGCTTGTACGACCGTGGAATGCCCTGGATCACCAGCGCAATAAACTTCAGCGTCGGCCGCCCGCCCAACGCGTTCAACACCACTATCCGCGAGCGTTCACCGGTCACGCTGGCTTCACCGCACACCGCTTCAAAGCTGATCAGCGGGATTTGCCTGTCGCGCCAGGTCACTTGCCGCAAATACCACGGCGGTGCATCGCTGGCCGGTTCGCCGCGCTGGAAGTCGATCAGTTCGGCGATGGCGACATTGGGCAGCACCAGGTGGCGGTCGGCCAGGGGCAGCAGCAGGCCGGTGAGTTGGCTGGTGCGGTGGTCAAGCATGGGACTTGCTCCAGTAGGCGATGCTTTCGAGCAGCACCGATTCCTGGTACGGCTTGCCGAGGTAGTCATTCACGCCGATGGCCATGGCGCGGTCGCGGTGTTTCTGGCCGGTGCGCGAGGTGATCATGATGATCGGCAGGCGCATCAGCCGGGGGTCGTTGCGCACTTGGGTGGCGACTTCGAAGCCGTCCATGCGCGGCATTTCGATGTCGAGCAACATCAGGTCCGGGCTGTGCTCCTCCAGCACGGCGAGGGCGTCGATGCCGTCTTTGGCGGTGAGCACGTTCATGCCATTGCGCTCCAACAGGCGGCTGGTGACTTTGCGCACCGTGACGGAGTCGTCCACCACCAGCACCAGCAACGGGCGCTTTTTCAACGGGTCGTTGAGGATCAGCGGCGCGTCGACCGACTGGGCCGGCAAGGCCGGCTGGCGTGCGCGAATATGCGCGAGCAAATCGATGATCAGCACCACGCGACCGTCGCCCAGGATCGTCGCGCCCGACAGGCCCTGCACGCCGGCAAACTGCGGCCCCAGGCCCTTGACCACGATTTCCCGCGTGCCGGCCATGGCGTCCACATGGATCGCCACGCGCCGCTCGTTGCACTGCACCAAGAGCACCGGCACCGGTTGGTACTGGCCCAGCAGTTTCGGGCGGCTGACGGTGTGCAGCAGGTCGCCCAGGTAGAACAGCTCGTAACGCTGGCCGGCGTATTCATAACTCGGCGGATCCTGCTGATAGTGCCCCGCCAGCTCATGGGGCAGCACCCGCACCAGGCCTTCGATGGTGTTGAGCGGAATCGCGTACTGGTCATCCGCACATTGCACCATCAGCGCGCGGTTGACCGACACGGTGAACGGCAAGCGAATACGGAAATGCACACCCTCGCCCGGCGTCGAGTCAATGACCATCGAGCCGCCAAGCTGACGCACTTCCTCATGCACCACGTCCATGCCCACGCCGCGCCCGGAAATCTGCGTGATCTTTTCCGCCGTGGAGAAGCCCGGCTGTAGGATGAACTGCAACACGTCGCGGTCGCTGATCTCTTGATGCGGGGCGAGCAAGCCACGCTTGATCGCCTTGCGCCGTACGGCCTCCAGCGGCACACCGGCACCGTCGTCGCGCATGTCGAAAACGATGTCGCCGCCTTCGTGGGTCAAGTCGAGGGTGATGCGGCCTTTCTCGGGCTTGCCGGCCAGCAGCCGTGCATCGCGGGACTCCAGGCCGTGGTCGACGGCGTTGCGCAGCATGTGCTCCAGCGGCGCGGCCATGCGCTCCAGCACGTTGCGGTCCATCTCGCCCTCGGCGTTGCCGACGATGAATTCCACGTCCTTGCCCAGCTCACCCGCCACCTGGCGCACGATGCGCTTGAGGCGCGGCAGCATGCGCTCGAACGGCACCATGCGCGTGCGCATCAGGCCTTCCTGCAACTCGGTGTTGATGCGTGCCTGCTGCTGCAACAGGTCGTGGGCGTCTTCGTTGCGGCGCTCAAGGGTGTCCTTGAGGTCGAGCAGGTCGGAAGCGGATTCGGACAATGCGCGGGACAATTGCTGCAATTGCGAGTGGCGGTCCATTTCCAGCGGGTCGAAGTCCTCATAGCCCAGGCGCTCGGCCTCGGCTTGCTGGCGGCTGAGGATGCGGCCCTGGGTTTCAGTGTCGAGACGCCGCAGTTGGTCTCGCATGCGTTCGATAGTGGTTTCCACTTCCGTGAGGGCGATGCGGGCGTCGTTGACTTGCTGCTCGATACGGCCACGAAAGATGGACGTCTCACCGGCCAGGTTGACCAGATCGTCGAGCAACTCGGCGGAGATCTTCACCATGTCGGCAGCCGGGTCTACCACGGCCTCCACCTTGCCCGCTGGCAACGCCACCGGCGTCACCGGTTCATCGCTGGGGTGCACCAGGCTCTTGATGCGCTCGATGAGTTTGTCCACCGAGCCGACCGGCAAGCCATCCGCCACCGCGTCGATCATCTGCGCCAGGCGGTCGTGGCAGCCCTGCAGCAAGGCGAACAGCTCCGGCGACGGCGCGAGCAAGCCGGCAGACAGGCCTTCGTAGAGAAATTCCAGTTCGTGGGCCAGGTCGCCAATGGGCGCGATCTCAACCATGCGCGCGCCGCCCTTGAGGGTGTGCAAGTCGCGCAGCAGGGTTTCCACCTCCTGGCGATTGCCGGGCTCGGCCTGCCAACGTGACAGCGCCGCACTGGAACTGTCGAGAATGTCGGCAGCCTCTTCCAGGAAGATATCCAGCAACTCGGGGTCGGCGCCGGACGTTGGCGGCGCAGTAGCCGGTGCAGCAGGCGCAGTGGCTTGACGCAACACCCGGACCTTGGCGATCAGCTCGGCGCTGTCACTCAGGGGCTGGTGCTGCTGCAGTTCTTCCAGCTGCAACGCGAGCAGCTCATGGCAGGCCATCAGTACCAGGGACAGTTCGGCGGAGTAACTGTAGCGGCGGTCCACCAACCCTTCGTACAGGCATTCCAACTCATGGGCCAAGTCGCCAATCGGGCCGATTTCGGCCATGCGCGCACCGCCCTTGAGGGTGTGCAGATCGCGCTGCAATGATGACAACGGCGCGGCGTTGTCGGGCTCCAGCAACCAGCGCTTGAGCGATTGCCCGGCGCTGTCGAGGATGTCCACGGCCTCTTCGAGGAAGATCTCGACGATCTCGTCGTCCATCGCGGTGGCCTGATCCAACTGCTGTGTGGCGGCGCCCAGCTCGGAAATGCTCAGCACCCGGCTGCCGTCGCTTTTGATCAAGCCGGTGGCGGACGGGTCGAGGGCTTCATCCAGCAGTTCGCGCAGGGCGTCGACCCGTGCCGGCGCGGGGCTGACTTCCTGGCCAGCGGCCAGTTGGTCGAGCATGCTGATCAGTGCTTCATGGGCGTGTTCGGCCTCATGGAAAAACCGCTCGCTCACCGCCAGGCTGCTCTCCTCCACCGCGCCATAGAGGTCGAGCAGGGCTTCGCAGAGTTCGTCGATGGCGTGCAGGTCGGCGACGTGCGCGCCTTCCCCCAGGGTGGTCAGTTCGTCGAGCAGCGCGGTGAGTTCCTGGCGTTCGCCGGGATGCTGTTGCCAGCGGCGCAACAGGCTTTCGGCGTCGAGCAGAATGTCCATGCCCTGGGCCAGGAAGTTGGCGATCAGTTGCGGGTCGCGCTTGATGCGCAGGCCGGTGTTCGGGGCGTCGAGCAAGGCTTCAAGCTGGTGGTCCAGCAGGCTTTGGGTACGGTTGATCAGGTCCTGTGCGCCCCTGATGGGCGCCAGGGGGTCGCCGTCCAGGTCACGCAGCCCGCGCTGGAACAGGCCCTCGGCTTCGAGCAGCAACTCCACTTCGTCCAGGTCGAGCGGCAGGCGGTGGGCCTTGTACTCGCGGGTCAGGTGGTCCAGCGGGCGCGCCAGCTCGGCGATGGGCAACACGCCGGCCATGTAGGCGCTGCCCTTGAGGGTGTGCAGGGCGCGTTGCAGTTCATCGCTGACTTGCAGCGGCACATGCTCGGCGGCCTGTTGCAGGAAGTGATTGAGGCTGTCCAGATGGCTTTGGGCTTCGTTGCGGAAGATCTCCAGGAGCATCGGGTCATGAGGCTCAGCGGCCGCTACCTGTGTACCGCTGGCCAAAGCGTGGGCACGGGCCGCCAGGGCATCGACCTCATCGCGCTGGCGCTGGTCGTCGGTGGCGAAGTCGGCGATCAGCTCCGGCAGCAGGGCCACCGCTTCATCCAGCACCTGTTGCACCTCGGGGCCCAGGGCCACGCTGCGTTCCAGTACGCGGTTGAGCAGGTTTTCCACCGCCCAGGCCAGCTCGGCCAGGACCAGGGCGCGGACCATGCGGCCGCTACCCTTGAGGGTGTGGAAGGCACGGCGCATTTCGCCCTGAGCCGTTTTGTCCGCGCTGTTGGGCAGGTGCCGGTGCAGCACCTCTAGGACCTCGTCGGTCTCTTCGAGGAAGACCTCGCGCAGTTCATCGTCGATGGGCTCTTCGTTGGCCGGTGGCGGCAGCAGGCTGCCAGGGCGCTGCAAGGCCGGCGGGTTTAGCCGCGACGTGGGGCTGGCCAGCGCATCGAACTGCGACTGGCTCGGCGCGACCTCCACCGCCAATGCTCCATCCGGTGCAACCAGGGCTTGGCGCCAAGGTTTCTCGGCAGGCAGGTAACCCAGCGCCGCCAGGCCTTGGGTGGCCAGTTCCAGCACCCGTTCACCTGCGGCATCGGGGTCTTGGAGCATGCGTTCGAGGTAGTACTCCAGGCTGCTGATCACGTCGGCGAAATGCGCCAACTGCATCTCGGATGGCGGCGCGTCGCTGCCCATCAACTGTTCGTCGACGTAGTCCGTACAACCACGCATCAGGCTTGCCGCGCGGGGCAAAGGGATCATCGCCAGGGCGCCACGTACTTGGCTCAGCAGCTCCGGCAGGGACTCGAGCCGCTGGCGGTCCCAGTCGGCTTCAATACAGTCGATCACCAGTTCTTTGGCTTGCTTGAGGCACTGGCAGGATTCGCGGATCACCAGTTGGTGGATCTGGGTCAGGTCGGTGGTGGGCAGACGGCTGTCTTCGCGGCTTTCCGGCTCGACGGTGCCGACCATGCCCGCCAGTGTGGCCTCGACGTAGAGCAACGCGCCGGCGACGTCCATCAGCACCGCATCGTTCGGCTCGCGTTGGCCCTGGGCCAGGCTCAGCACCACGGCAAGCTGGTCGATGATGACTTTACGCGGCTGGCCGAAGCCAAGTACCGCCAGGGTGTCGGCGATCTGCCGCAGCGGTGCCAGCAGTGCATCAAGGTCGCGGGTGTGCTGACGGTCGCTGCGTACGAACAAGTCGAGACGCTCCTTGACCCGCACCAGTTCTTCACACAATGCCCCCAGCACCGAGCCCATGGCGTTGCGGTCCGGTCCGGCCAGGCGTGCGCGTTCGGCATCGACCACCGCGCTGTCGGGCAAGGCTTCATCAAGGCCGTAGCGTTCCTTGAGGCTTTGCATGCGCGGCGTCGGACGGGTGACCTTGGCCACATAGAACAGCAGGCTCTTAAGCAATTCATCCGGCGCCGGCTGGTTGATCCCGCCGATGCCCTGGGCCAGCAGGCGTTTGAGTTGCTTGTCACTGGCCTTGAGCAGACTGCGCAACGCCGGGCTGTTGGCGATCACGCCAGTCAGCATGCCTTCGACCAGCGCCGAGGTGACCTGCCACAACGGCAACAACGGTGCGCCCTGGCACAAGGCTTCGAGGCGCGCGAACACCCGCGCCATGTCTTCCAGGTTGCTGGGGCCATGGTCTTCACGCAGCAGCCCGGCCAGCGCCTGCTGCAAAAGCTGGTGCCACTGGCGCAATTGCTCTTTCAGGTCGGGCGCTGCGCGTTGGGCCAGGACTTCATCGGGCAGCGGCGCAATCGCCAGCAGTTGGGGACTGAACAGGCTGGTCTCCGACAGCAGGCTTTCACCACGGGCACTGCGCAGGTCGTTGAGCAGCGGCAACACCACCAGCGGCAGGTCACGGCGGGCGCTGTGCACACGGTCCAGGTAGAGCGGCAATTGGTTGAGGGCCTGTTGCAGCAGACGGATGCCTTCGTCGCGCTGGCTCACATGACCGGCTTGCAGGGCCAGGGCCAGTTCTTCGACTTCCTCGGCGAGCAGGGCCGCGCCGTAGAACTCGACCATTTGCAACGCGCCATGCACTTGGTGAATAGCGCCCAGGCACTCGCTGATGGCATCGCTGTCGCCGGTTTCGACGTAGGCGTCCAGCGCCGAACGGGCCTGTTTCAGGGTGTCGGCAATGTCGCCCTTGACCCATTCGAGGGCCACGTAGTCGTGCCGATCAACCATAACTGCTCCGCTTAGAATTCATGGGTTGCTGATGTTGCAGATATACCAAAACCAATGGATATCTAATGTTGGAGCGGGCTTGCTCGCGAATGCGGTGGGTCAGTTAATAGAGTAGGTGACTGATACACCGCATTCGCGAGCAAGCCCGCTCCCACATTTGGATAGCATTTCAATCTTCCGGCTGCTTGGCAGGTGGAAGTGTAAAACCCGACACCGACCGGCGCAGTTGGCTGGCCATTTTTGCCAGGTTGCCGATGCTTTCGGCGGTGGCCGTGGAGCCCGACGAGGTCTGGGTGGTGATCTGTTGGATCACGTTCATGGTCAGCGATATCTGCCCGGCCGATGAGGTCTGTTGCTGCGCTGCGTTGGAGATGCTCTGGATCAGCGCCGCCAGGGTTTTCGACACGCCTTCGATCTCTTCCAGCGCCACCCCGGCGTCCTGGGCCAGCCGCGCGCCGCGCACCACTTCGGTGGTGGTCTGCTCCATGGAGATGACCGCTTCGTTGGTGTCGGCCTGGATCGCCCGCACCAGCGTTTCGATCTGCCGGGTGGCCGCAGACGAACGTTCGGCCAGACGCTGCACTTCATCGGCCACCACCGCAAAGCCGCGTCCGGCGTCACCGGCCATGCTCGCCTGGATCGCGGCGTTGAGGGCGAGGATGTTGGTCTGGTCGGCAATGTCGTCGATCAGGCTGACGATATCGCCGATCTCCTGGGACGACTCACCCAGGCGCTTGATGCGCTTGGCAGTGTCCTGGATCTGCTCGCGAATGTTGTCCATGCCGTGGATGGTGTTATGCACCACCTCGTTGCCCTTGTTGGCGATTTCCACCGAGCGCTCTGCCACCGCCGAGGACTCGGCGGCGTTGGCCGAAACCTGGTCGATGGACTGGGCCATCTGGTTGATCGCCGTGGAGGCTTCGGCAATCTGCTGGGCCTGGTGCTCCGACGCTTGGGCCAGGTGCATGGCGGTGGCCTGGGTGTCCTGCACGGCGCCAGCGACTTGCCCGGCGGTGAGGTTGATGGTGGCGACCAGGTCGCGCAACTGGTCGACGGAATAGTTGATGGAGTCGGCGATGGTGCCGGTGAAGTCTTCGGTCACCGAGGCCGTCACGGTGAGGTCGCCGTCGGCCAGGTCTTCGATTTCATCCAGCAGGCGCATGATCGCGTTCTGGTTGCGTTCGTTCTTCTCGGCGGTCTCGTGCAGTTGGCGGTTGGTCTCGCGCACCATCACCAGGCCGATCAGGATGATCGAGGTCAGCGCCAGCAAGCCCAGCACATAGCCGCCGATGGTGTCGAAACTGCGCCCGCTGGCCAGGTTTTCGAACCCGGTGGCCAGGTGCGAGGCTTCATCGAGCAGGGTTTGCGACAGGTTGAAGATATTGCTCGCCGAGGCGCGCACCTGGAACAACTGTGGCGAGGTCTCGAGGATCTCATCCACGGAGCCGGAAACGAATTCGAACAGTTCGGCGATTTCCGCCAGCCGCGCACGGGCGTCGCGGTCTTCGACCTGGGTGATGCGCAGGCCGGGGTTGCCCTGGAGCATGCCGTTGAGCACCTGGCCGAAGCGGTTGGCGTCACGGCCAAAGGCATCGGCGGCCTGCACGGCGGTTTCGTCGCCGGCGAGTACGGTGTTCACCGCGCCAAGGATACGTTCGGCCAACAGTGACTGACGCTGGGCCAGCGCCACCTGGCTGGCCGGAGCGCCGCGCTGCAGGAGGATGTCGACGACCTTTTCCGATTCCATCTGCAACTGCGGCACGGTTTCGGCCAACGTCGCGGCGACCTGATGCAAGGACAGCACGGTCTGTTCGCTGGCGAGGATCGCGTCGGTATTTTTCAGCAGCGCTTCCCAGTCGGTCTGCACCGCGCGCATTTCGGCGCGCACCGCGTTGGGTGCGGCAGGCAGGCCGGTTTCCGGGTCACCTTTTTTCAGGTAGCCCCAACGCTGGGCGAAATCGTTGCGCGCATCGCCCAGCAGCTTGAACGCCGCAGCCTTGCCGGCGGCGGCTTCGGTGGCGTTCTTGGCGATACGCTGGGACAGCACGCGCAGCTCACCGGCGTGACCGATGTACTGTTTGTCATAGGTGGACTGGGTGTTGAGGTACGCAAAGTTGGCGAACAGCAACATGATGAACACGATGAGTGCGATGAACAGCACGATGATCTGCGAGCGGCTGCGTGAGCCGGCCTGGGGTTTTGGCGGGGTAACGGTGGTCATGCGGCAACATCCATGAAGCCTGGGGCCTGGGCCAGGGCGAAGGGGCTGAAGACCTGCCATTGCTGGTCGCTGTCGAACTGGCCCTGGATAAACGGCGCACCGGGCGCGGCGCTCGCCTGCAGTGCGTCTTGTGCGAAATGCTGCATTCCCACCACCTCATCGACCAGCAGCCCGACAAACAAGTCGTTGAATTCCACCACCAATACACGCCGCTGCTTACGCGCCTTGGACAGTTCCAGGCCGAGAAACCCGCCGAGGTCCATCACCGGCAGCAAACGCCCACGCAGGTTGGCCACGCCCTTGACCCACGGTTTGACCCCGGGCATCAAGGTGCAGCGCGGTTCATGCAGGACTTCGGCGACTTCGCCCATGGGGGCCACATACCAGTGCTGGCCCAGGCGAAAGCCGATCCCGCTCCAGCGTTGCAGTCGGGTCTCTTGGGACGGCAGGTCAGCAGCCAGCAGGCGGCAGCGCCGATCGATGTCCAGCAGCAACTCGAAGGCGGTTTGCGACTCGGTCATGATGGCGAACCGTCAGCCGGCCAGCACCTTGTTCAGGGTGGCGATCAGCGTTTCTTCGTCCACCGGCTTGGTCAGGTAATCCTTGGCGCCCTGGCGCGCGCCCCAGATCTTGTCGGTTTCCTGGTCTTTGGTGGTGATGATGATGATCGGGATGCCGTTGGTTTCGGGCTCTTTGGACAGCTGGCGCGTGGCCTGGAAGCCATTGAGGCCCGGCATCACGATGTCCATCAACACGGCATCGGGTTTTTCCTGGCGGGCCAGGGCCACGCCGTCCGCGCCGTTTTCGGCCTTGAGGACCTGGTGGCCATGCTTTTCCAGCATGCCGGTCAGTTTGTACATTTCGGTCGGCGAATCGTCGACGATCAGAACACGTGCCATGGTTTTCCCCACTACATAGGTGGACGCCAGCCCTTGTGAGGCGGTGTCAGTGTGCTTGTTCTACTGCGGCGAACCCCGGCACGTAGGCCTTGATCGCGCCCAGCAGTTCTTCCTTGCTGAAAGGCTTGGTCAAAAACTGATCGACACCGACGATGCGCCCCTTGGCCTTGTCGAACAGGCCATCCTTTGACGACAGCATGATCACCGGGATCGACTTGAACGCCGGGTTGTTCTTCACCAGCGCGCAGGTCTGATAGCCATCCAGGCGCGGCATCATGATGTCGACAAAAATAATGTGCGGGTGATGATCAACAATCCGGGCCAGCGCATCGAAACCGTCGATGGCCGTGATGACATCGCACCCCACATTCTTCAACAAGGTTTCAGCGGTGCGGCGGATCGTCTTCGAATCGTCGATCACCATCACTCTCAAGGCGTTGGAATGCTGTTCCATATCTGCTCTGCCATCGCCACAGCGAATCGGTTTTCGGTGTGTACTGCCTGATGTTGCACAGGATGAGCGCCGCAAGCCTTGGAATTCAAGGGCTGCTACGCCGTGGCAGTCTTTTTAGCACAGTCTCCGGACGCAATCTATCGAGCAACCGGCCAGGTGGTTTTTCCTTGACCCACAACAGCCACAGCGCCACTCTGACGCCACTTTTATGCGCCCTAATTTGCTAGAGGAAATCCCCCATGAGCGTTCGCGTCGGCATTGTCATGGACCCTATCGCCAGCATCTCCTATAAAAAGGACAGCTCGCTGGCCATGCTCCTGGCCGCCCAGGCCCGCGGCTGGACGCTGTTCTATATGGAGCAGCGCGACCTTTACCAGGGTGACGGCGAGGCCCGCGCACGCATGCGTCCGCTGCAGGTGTTTGCCAACCCGCAGAAGTGGTTCGAGCTGTCGGACGAAATCGACAGCCCGCTGAGCGATCTGGACGTGATCCTGATGCGCAAGGACCCGCCGTTCGACATGGAGTTCGTCTACTCCACCTACCTGCTGGAACAGGCCGAACGCGCCGGCGTGTTGATCGTCAACAAGCCGCAGAGCCTGCGCGACTGCAATGAAAAGCTGTTCGCCACCCTCTTCCCGCAGTGCACCCCGCCCACCGTGGTCAGCCGCCGCGCCGATGTGCTGCGTGAATTCGCTGCCAAGCACGGCGATGTGATCCTCAAGCCGCTGGACGGCATGGGCGGTACCTCGATCTTCCGCCACCGCGCCGGCGACCCGAACCTGTCGGTGATCCTGGAGACCCTGACGGCCCTGGGCACCCAGCAGATCATGGGCCAGGCCTACCTGCCGGCGATCAAGGACGGCGACAAGCGCATCCTGATGATCGACGGCGAGCCGGTGGATTACTGCCTGGCGCGCATCCCGGCAGCCGGCGAGACCCGCGGCAACCTGGCGGCCGGTGGTCGTGGTGAAGCCCGCCCTCTGTCGGACAAGGACCGTTGGATTGCCGCCCAGGTTGGCCCGACCCTGCGCGAAAAAGGCCTGCTGTTCGTGGGGTTGGATGTGATTGGCGAGAATCTCACCGAAATCAACGTCACCAGCCCTACCTGCATCCGCGAGATCGACAACGCATTTGGCACGAACATCGGCGAAATGTTGATGGCTGCCATTGAGCGCAAGCTACAAGCCAAGTGACATAGAACAGCCGGACACACACCAACATTGCGTTATCATGCGCCACCTGTGAAACGCGCGATGTTGGTTTTTTTGTCATGACACTCCCGTCCGAACTGCCCCCCGAACTCTCCCACAGCGGCGTGCGCCCGGCTGATCGGCTCGGATTTACCCTTTTCCTCGCTGCACTGATTCACCTGGCCGTGATCCTCGGCGTTGGGTTCACAATGGTTGAACCCAAGCAGATCAGCAAAACCCTGGAAATCACCCTCGCCACGTTCAAGAGCGAAAAGAAGCCCGAGAAGGCTGACTTTCTCGCCCAGGACAACCAGCAAGGCAGCGGCACCCTCGACAAGAAAGCCGTGCCCAAGACCACCGAGGTGGCGCCGTTCCAGGACAACAAGGTCAACAAAGTCACGCCGCCACCGGCCCCCAAGCCCGAGGTCAAGCAGGCAGCGCCCAAGGCCGCCGTGACCACCGTCGCGCCCAAACCGCAAAAAGCTCCGACCCAGCGTGAAAAAACCAAGACCGAGCCCGTGCCCGAGCCCGTGAAGCCGGCGCCGACCTTCGACAGCTCGACGCTGACCGATGAAATCTCCAGCCTGGAAGCCGAACTGGCCAACGAACAGCAGCTGTACGCCAAGCGCCCGCGCATCTATCGGCTGAACGCCGCCTCAACCATGCGCGACAAAGGTGCCTGGTATAAGGACGAGTGGCGCAAGAAGGTCGAACGTATCGGTAACCTCAACTACCCGGATGAGGCACGCCGCCAGCAGATTTATGGCAATTTGCGCTTACTGGTGTCGATCAACCGCGACGGCACGTTATATGAGGTGCAGGTGCTGGAGTCGTCCGGCCAGCCGTTGCTGGACCAGGCCGCCCAGCGCATCGTGCGCCTGGCCGCCCCCTTTGCACCGTTCAGCGGCGACTTGAATGACGTCGATCGCCTGGAAATCATCCGCACCTGGAAGTTCGCCAGGGGCGACCGGCTGTCCAGCAACTGATACACCTGCCGGCTCCTACAGGCAGGGTGTTCGACATGAAAGGTAGGCTTGTCGTGCATCACCAGCTTGTCAGTTCGCCCCTCCGCCGCCACACTAGCGGACATGAAAAATGTCAGCCCGACCTACCTCAAGCACCAATTCCTGATCGCCATGCCCCATATGGCCGACCCGAACTTTGCGCAGACCTTGACCTACATCGTCGAGCACACCGCCAAGGGTGCCATGGGGTTGGTCATCAACCGCCCGCAAGAGCTGAACCTGGCGGACATCCTTGAGCAACTGCGCCCCGAGATCGACCCGCCCGCCCGTTGCCAGGGCGTGCCGATCTACATCGGCGGCCCGGTGCAGACTGATCGCGGCTTTGTGCTGCACCCCACCGGGCCGAAGTTCCAGGCCACGGTCGACTTGGAAGGCGTGTCGCTGTCCACGTCCCAGGACGTGCTGTTCGCCATCGCGGACGGCGTGGGCCCTGAGCAAAGCGTGATCACACTCGGCTATGCGGGCTGGGAAGCCGGGCAGTTGGAAGCCGAACTGGCCAGCAATGCCTGGCTGACCTGCCCCTTCGACGCCGAAATCCTGTTCAACACCCCCAGCGAACTGCGCCTGGAAGCCGCTGCAGCCAAGCTGCGGGTGAACCTCAGCCTGCTGACCAGCCAGGCGGGGCACGCCTGATGGCTTTGCGTCTGATCCTTGGTTTTGATTACGGCACCAAACAGATCGGCGTAGCCGTCGGCCAGGTGATTACCGGCCAGGCCCGCGAGCTGTGCACCCTGAAGGCCCAGAACGGCATACCGGACTGGAACCAGGTCGAAGCCCTTATCAAGGAATGGAAGCCCGATGCCGTGGTGGTCGGCCTGCCCCTGAACATGGACGGTACCCCCAGCGACATGTGCCTGCGCGCCGAAAAGTTCGCCCGCCGCCTCAATGGCCGCTACAACCTGCCCTTCTATACCCACGATGAACGCCTGACCACGTTTGAAGCCAAGGGTGAGCGTCGCGACCGTGGAGGCCAGAAAGGCAGCTACCGCGACAACCCCGTGGACGCCATCGCCGCCGCGCTGCTGTTGCAGGGTTGGCTGGATGAAAACACTGCTTTATTTGAATCCTGACTGACGCGGCTTGCCGCGTCTTTTTACGTTTGAGCCCGGACCTTGCCTGCGCGAGGCCTAGAAGGAGCACCCATGAGCCTGCCCAATCCCGCCGAACTGATCAGCCAGATGGCGACAAGCCTCACGGCGCATCTGCACCACCGTGCCATTAGCGAGCCACGTTTCATCGGTATTCGCACCGGCGGTGTGTGGGTGGCCCAGGCGCTGCTGGAAGCACTGGGCAGCGACTCACCCCTTGGCACCCTGGATGTGTCCTTCTACCGCGATGACTTCAGCCAGAACGGCCTGCACCCGCAAGTGCGCCCGTCGGCCCTGCCGTTCGAGATCGAAGGCCAGCACCTGGTGCTGATCGACGACGTGCTGATGAGCGGCCGCACCATCCGCGCCGCCATGAACGAACTGTTCGACTACGGCCGCCCGGCCAGCGTGACCCTGGTGTGCCTGCTTGACCTGGACGCCGGCGAATTGCCGATCAGCCCGGATGTGGTCGGCGCCACACTGTCGCTGCAAGCCCACCAACGGGTAAAATTGTCCGGTCCCACGCCGCTCGAACTCGAACTGCAAGACCTCGCCCTTTAAACCGCCTTGTAAAGAGTCCCCGCGATGACGCCTCTAGATGCCAAGCGCCCGCTGCAGCTCAATGCTCAGGGTCAGTTGCAACACTTCTTGTCCCTCGACGGTTTGCCCCGCGAACTGCTCACCGAAATCCTCGACACCGCCGACTCGTTCCTCGAAGTCGGAGGCCGCGCGGTGAAGAAGGTCCCGCTGCTGCGCGGCAAGACCATCTGCAATGTGTTCTTCGAGAACTCCACCCGCACCCGCACCACCTTTGAACTGGCGGCCCAGCGGCTGTCGGCCGATGTGATCACGCTGAACGTGTCCACCTCGTCGGCAAGCAAGGGCGAAACCTTACTCGACACCCTGCGCAATCTCGAAGCCATGGCCGCCGACATGTTCGTGGTACGCCACGGCGACTCCGGCGCCGCGCACTTCATCGCCGAACACGTGTGCCCGCAGGTGGCGATCATCAACGGCGGCGATGGCCGTCACGCTCACCCGACCCAGGGCATGCTCGACATGCTCACCATTCGTCGGCACAAGGGCAGCTTTGAAAACCTCTCGGTGGCCATCGTCGGCGACATCCTGCACTCGCGGGTCGCGCGCTCGAACATGCTGGCCCTGAAAACCCTGGGTTGCCCGGACATCCGCGTGATTGCACCAAAAACCCTGCTGCCAATCGGCATCGAGCAGTACGGCGTGAAGGTCTACACCGACATGACCGAAGGCCTCAAGGACGTGGACGTGGTGATCATGCTGCGCCTGCAGCGTGAACGCATGGCCGGCGGCCTGCTGCCAAGCGAAGGTGAGTTCTACCGCCTGTTCGGCCTCACCACCGCGCGCCTGGCCGGTGCCAAGCCGGATGCCATCGTGATGCACCCCGGCCCGATCAACCGTGGCGTGGAGATTGAATCGGCGGTGGCCGACGGCAACCAGTCGGTGATCCTCAACCAGGTGACCTACGGCATCGCCGTGCGCATGGCGGTGTTGTCCATGGCCATGAGCGGGCAAACCGCACAACGTCAATTCGAGCAGGAGAACGCCCAGTGAAGCTCAGCATTCTCGGCGCCCGAGTCATCGATCCGGCCAGTGGCCTGGATCACGTCACCGACCTTCATCTGGAGGCCGGCAAGATCATCGCCATCGGTGCCGCGCCCGCAGGCTTCAGCGCCAGCGAGACGATTGATGCCAAAGGCCTGGTGGCCGCGCCTGGCCTGGTCGACCTGAACGTCGCCCTGCGCGAGCCGGGTTACAGCCGCAAGGGCAACATCATCAGCGAAACCCGCGCCGCCGCAGCCGGTGGCGTGACCAGCCTGTGCTGCCCGCCGCACACCAAGCCGGTGCTGGACACCTCGGCCGTGACCGAGTTGATCCTCGACCGCGCCCGTGAGGCCGGCAACTGCAAGGTGTTCCCTATCGGCGCTTTGAGCAAAGGTTTGGAAGGCGAACAACTCGCCGAACTGATCGCCCTGCGTGACGCCGGTTGCGTGGCCTTCGGCAATGGCCTGGACAGCTTCCGCAGCAGCCGCACGCTGTGCCGCGCCCTGGAATACGCGGCCACCTTCGATTTGACGGTGATCTTCCACTCCCAGGACCGCGACCTGGCCGAAGGCGGCCTGGCCCATGAAGGCGCCGTGGCCAGCTTCCTTGGCCTGCCGGGCATTCCGGAAACCGCCGAGACCGTGGCCCTGGCCCGTGACCTGCTGCTGGTGGAACAAAGCGGTGTGCGTGCGCACTTCAGCCAACTGACCAGTGCACGAGGTGTCGCCTTGATCGCCCAGGCCCAGGCCCGTGGCTTGCCGGTCACCGCGGATGTGGCCTTGTATCAGCTGATCCTGACGGACGAGGCGCTGATCGACTTCTCCAGCCTGTACCACGTGCAACCGCCACTGCGCACCCTGGCCGACCGCGAAGGTTTGCGTGCGGCGGTCAAGTCCGGGGTGGTCTCGGCGATTTCCAGCCACCACCAGCCCCACGAGCGCGATGCCAAGCTGGCACCGTTCGGCGCGACTGAGCCGGGCATCAGCAGTGTCGAACTGTTGCTGCCGCTGGCAATGACGTTGGTAGAGGATGGGTTGCTGGACTTGCCGACGCTGCTGGCACGCCTGAGCAGCGGCCCGGCCGAGGCCTTGCGCCTGCCGGCGGGCAAGTTGGCGGTGGGTTCGGCGGCGGACCTGGTGCTGTTCGACCCGGCCAGCTCCACGGTCGCCGGCGAGCAGTGGCTGTCCAAGGGTGAAAACTGCCCGTTCATCGGCCATAGCCTGCCGGCGACGGTGCGTTACACCTTGGTAGACGGCCGCATCAGCTACCAGGCCTGATAAAACACGCCTGATGTGGACAAGGCTCATGTGGGAGCTGGCTTGCCTGCGATAGCATCACCTCGGTTTAGCTGAAAGACCGAGGTGTCTGCATCGCAGGCAAGCCAGCTCCCACACAAGCCAGCATCCATATTGGATTGTGTGCAGGCTTACCGTCCGGCGTTGCGTTCGGCATTGCGGATCGAAATCTGCGTATTCAATGTCCAGAAGTCATACAGCACCCCCACCAGGAACAAGCCGCCGGTCAGCAGGTAGATCAGGCCGGTGATCCATTTGCCCTGATACATGCGGTGCACGCCAAATACCCCCAGAAACGCCAACAGTATCCAGGCCACGTTGTATTCGATGGGGCCGGCGGTAAAACGCAGGTCCGCTTCACGGTCCATGGCCGGGATCAAGAACAGGTCGATCAACCAGCCGATTCCTAGCAAGCCGAGGGTGAAAAACCAGATCGTGCCGGTGACGGGTTTGCCGTAATAGAAGCGATGCGCCCCGGTAAAACCGAAAATCCACAGCAGGTAACCGATCACCTTGCTGTGGGTGTCTTGCTGCGAACCAATCTGTTGATAGGTGTTCATCGCGTACCTCTTTTGCCTCGATAGATAAATTTTTTCACTTTCTTTGTGACTTTTTTACAGGCGCCCGACGTACGGCAAATGGTATCTTCCCTGCCCTGAAAGCCTTATGCCACCTGACTTGTGTAGGACAATTGCGGCGAATCGTCGCGTTTTTCCTGATTTTGACGTCAAGGTTCAGTCGACAAACGGCCTGAGAACGACACAAAAAGCTGTTATAAAGTTGCGCGCAAACCCATAAGAGCCACGCCTAATGCGACCATTTTTCAAGACATGGCTAACCATTTGCCTATTAATGCCACTGGCCGCCCACGCCACCAATCGTGAGCAACGACTTCCTAACGTTAACGGTTTCACCCCTAAAGTCCACAGCACGCCAAGCACCGCCAAGTCGGTCAAGCTGACCGTCAACCGCCCGACTCAACTGAGCAAGGCCCATAACGGTAAAGCAGTTCCGGGCCTGGTTGGCGTCAACACCAAGCAGAGCAGCACCGTCCTCAGCCGCGCCGTCAACGTGCTCGGTACTCCTTATCGTTGGGGCGGCAGCAGCCCAAGTAAAGGGTTCGACTGCAGTGGCTTGGTGAAATATGCGTTTAACGACGTAGCAGCCGTGGATTTGCCGCGCACCTCCAACGCCATGGCCGCCGGCCACGGGCAGAAGGTTGATCGCAAGGACCTGAAACCCGGCGACCTGCTGTTCTTCAAACTGAAGAGCCGCCAGGTGAACCACGTTGCCATCTACCTGGGTAACGACCGTTTCATCCACGCGCCGCGTCGTGGCAAGTCGGTGAGCATCGACACCCTGAAGAAACCGTTCTGGGACAAGAACTACGTGATTGCCAAGCGGGTGCTCCCAAAAGAGCAGAATAACTTGCGGGTCGTTCAGCGCTGATTTCAGACTGAAATGCAGTACCCAATGTGGGAGCGGGCTTGCTCGCGAAAGCGGTGGATCAGTCGATTATTTGTTGACTGACACTCCGCATTCGCGAGCAAGCCCGCTCCCACATTTGATTTACATCGTTCTTAATGCCTCATAGGTCTGCTGGCACCCTCGCTTTCTCCCGCGCCTCTTCCCGGCTGATCACCCCGCCCACAACCAGCGCCTTCAAGCTCATATCCAGTGTCTTCATCCCCAACGCCCCACCCGTCTGTATCGCTGAAACCATCTGCGCCACCTTGTCCTCCCGGATCAAGTTCCGAATGGCCGGCGTGCCCAGCATGATTTCATGGGCCGCCACGCGTCCGCCGCCAATCATCTTTACCAGCACTTGGGACACCACCGCCTGCAACGACTCCGACAACATCGAGCGGACCATGGCCTTTTCCCCAGCCGGAAACACGTCCACCAGCCGGTCTACGGTCTTTGCCGCTGAACTGGTGTGCAGCGTGCCAAACACCAGGTGCCCGGTTTCAGCCGCCGTCAGCGCGAGGCGGATGGTATCCAGGTCGCGCAGTTCGCCCACCAGGATCACATCAGGGTCTTCCCGAAGGGCGGAGCGCAGGGCGGTGGAAAAGTCATGGGTATCCCGGTGCACCTGGCGCTGGTTGATCAGGGCGGTCTTGGGGGTGTGGATAAATTCGATGGGGTCTTCGAGGGTGAGGATGTGCTGGCGCCGATGCTGATTGAGATAATCGATCATCGCCGCCAGGGTGGTGGACTTGCCCGAGCCGGTCGGGCCGGTAACCAGTACCAAGCCCCGTGGCAATTGGGCGATACGCCGGAACACCTCGCCAAGGCCAAGGCTCTCCAGGCTCCGGACCTCGGACGGGATGGTGCGAAATACCGCGCCCATGCCGCGATTCTGTTGGAACACGTTGGCCCGGAATCGCGCTACGCCGGGCAGTTCGAAGGCGAAATCTGTTTCTAGAGATGTTTCGAAATCTTTTTGTTGGTACTGATTGAGCAACGGGCTCAATAAGTCCGCCACTTGCGACGATGAAAGCACCGGCCAATCCAGCGGCCAGACCTCGCCATCCACGCGCAGCATCGGCGCCAGGCCGGCCGACAAGTGCAGGTCGGAAGCGCCACGGCGCACACTGGCCGTGAGTAATTCAGTGATATCCATAGGGCTTTCCATTTCCAGTAGAATGCCGCGGACTCCATATCCACGGGCGCATCTTGAATGTCGACGATAGCAGACAACATCGGCCAGGTTAGCCAGCGCATCCGCGCCGCTGCCGACGCCGTGCAACGTGACGCAAGCAGCATCCACCTGCTGGCCGTGAGCAAGACCAAACCCGCGCAGGCGGTGCGCGAAGCCTATGCCGCCGGCATGCGCGACTTTGGCGAGAACTATCTGCAGGAAGCCCTGGGCAAACAGGCCGAATTAACCGACCTGCCCTTGAGTTGGCACTTCATCGGCCCCATTCAATCGAACAAGACGCGCGCTATCGCCGAGAACTTCGCTTGGGTGCATTCCGTGGACCGCCTCAAAATTGCACAACGCCTGTCCGAACAACGCCCGGCCGACCTGCCACCGCTGAACATCTGCATTCAGGTCAATGTCAGTGGCGAAGCCAGCAAGTCCGGCTGTACGCCCGCCGACCTGCCGGCATTGGCAAACGCCATCAGCGCCCTGCCGCGCCTGAAGCTGCGTGGCCTGATGGCCATTCCCGAGCCGACCGAAGATCGTGCCGCGCAAGACGCAGCGTTCGCCGCTGTTCGCGACCTGCAAAACAGCCTGAACCTGCCGTTGGACACACTTTCCATGGGCATGAGCCATGACCTTGAGTCGGCCATCGCCCAAGGCGCCACCTGGGTGCGGATCGGTACCGCCCTGTTTGGCGCCCGCGACTACGGCCAGCCATGAAATGGCTGACTTCCCTCTGAGTAAGGACCTGTCATGAGCAACACGCGTATTGCCTTTATCGGCGCCGGTAACATGGCGGCCAGCCTGATCGGTGGCCTGCGGGCCAAGGGCCTGGACGCCGCGCAGATTCGCGCCAGCGACCCGGGCGCCGACACCCGTGCCCGCGTCAGCGCCGAGCACGGCATTGAAACCTTTGCCGACAACGCCGAGGCCATCCGTGGCGTCGATGTGATCGTGCTGGCAGTGAAGCCGCAGGCCATGAAGGCCGTGTGCGAAAGCCTGCGCCCGAGCCTGCAGCCGCAGCAGTTGGTGGTGTCCATCGCCGCCGGCATTACCTGCGCCAGCATGAAAAACTGGCTGGGCGCCCAGCCGATCGTGCGTTGCATGCCCAACACCCCCGCCCTGGTCAGCCAAGGCGTGAGTGGCCTGTATGCCACCAACGAAGTGAGCGCCGAACAACGCGACCAGGCGCAAGAGCTGCTGTCCGCCGTGGGCATCGCCCTGTGGCTGGAGCAGGAGCAGCAACTGGACGCGGTCACCGCCGTCTCCGGCAGCGGCCCGGCGTATTTCTTCCTGCTGATCGAAGCCATGACCGCCGCCGGCGTGAAACTGGGCCTGCCCAAGGACGTGGCCGAGCAACTGGCCGAGCAGACCGCCCTGGGCGCCGCACATATGGCGGTTGCCAGCGACGTGGACGCGGCCGAGTTGCGCCGTCGCGTGACCTCCCCCGGCGGCACCACGCAGGCGGCCATCGAGTCGTTCCAGGCCGGGGGCTTTGAAGCCCTGGTGGAAAAAGCATTGGGTGCCGCTGCGCACCGCTCGGCGGAACTCGCCGAACAACTGGGCAAATAAGGAGCCAACATGATTGGTTTGAATACCGCAGCCGTCTACGTGCTGCAAACCCTCGGCAGCCTGTACCTGCTGATCGTACTGATGCGTTTCGTGCTGCAACTGGTGCGCGCGAACTTCTACAACCCGCTGTGCCAGTTCATCGTCAAGGCTACCCAGCCGCTGCTCAAGCCGTTGCGCCGGATCATCCCGAGCCTGTTCGGCCTGGACATGTCATCGCTGGTGCTGGCGATCCTGGTGCAGTTGGCCTTGATGGCGCTGACCCTGCTGCTGACCTACGGCACCACCGGCAACTTCGTACAACTGCTGATCTGGGCCATCATCGGCGTGACCGCGCTGTTCCTGAAGATCTTCTTCTTCGCCTTGATCATCAGCGTAATCCTGTCCTGGGTCGCCCCGGGTAGCCACAACCCTGGCGCCGAGCTGGTGAACCAGATCTGCGAACCGGCCCTGGCGCCGTTCCGCCGCCTGCTGCCGAACCTGGGAGGCCTGGATATCTCGCCGATCCTGGCGTTCATGGTGCTCAAGTTGCTGGACATGCTGGTGATCAACAACCTGGCGGCAATGACCATGATGCCGGACATTCTGCGCCTGCTGATCTAACGTTTGGCGCAGTATCGTGTGGGAGCTGGCTTGCCTGCGATAGCGGTGTATTAGTCGACGAACGGGTCGATTGGCACACCGCCATCGCAGGCAAGCCAGCTCCCACATTTTGTATCTGTGTGTTGAATTCAATCCGCGCAGGCCTTTGCTTGCCGCTGGGGTTCCCGCTCTTTAGACTTACGCCTCATTTAAACGAGAGCAGGGTCGATGCCAGCTGCCTTTCCCCCCGATTCTGTTGGACTGGTCGTGCCCCAAGTGGCGCACTTCAGCGAACCGCTGGCCCTGGCCTGCGGCCGTTCGCTGCCTGCCTACGACCTGATCTATGAAACCTACGGCCAACTGAACGCCACGGCGAGCAACGCCGTGCTGATCTGCCACGCTTTGTCCGGCCATCATCATGCCGCCGGTTTTCACTCGGTCGACGACCGCAAGCCCGGCTGGTGGGACAGTTGCATCGGCCCCGGCAAGCCCATCGACACCAACAAGTTCTTCGTGGTCAGCCTGAACAACCTCGGCGGCTGCAACGGTTCCACCGGCCCGAGCAGTATCAACCCGGAAACCGGCAAGCCGTTCGGCGCAGATTTCCCGGTACTGACCGTGGAAGACTGGGTGCACAGCCAGGCCCGCCTCGCCGACTTGCTCGGCATCCAGCAGTGGGCCGCCGTGATCGGCGGCAGCCTGGGCGGGATGCAAGCCCTGCAATGGACCATCACTTACCCGGACCGTGTGCGCCATTGCCTGGCCATCGCCTCGGCCCCCAAGCTGTCGGCGCAGAACATCGCCTTCAACGAAGTGGCGCGCCAGGCAATCCTGACCGACCCGGAGTTCCACGGTGGTTCGTTCCAGGAAGCCGGTGTGATCCCCAAGCGCGGCCTGATGCTGGCGCGGATGGTCGGGCACATCACCTACCTGTCCGATGACTCCATGGGCGAGAAATTCGGCCGTGGCCTCAAGAGTGAAAAGCTCAACTACGACTTCCACAGCGTCGAGTTCCAGGTGGAAAGCTACCTGCGTTATCAGGGCGAGGAGTTCTCCGGGCGTTTTGACGCCAACACCTATTTGCTGATGACCAAGGCCCTGGATTATTTCGACCCGGCCGCCAACCACGACGATGACCTGGCAAAAACCTTCGAAGGCGCCACGGCCAAGTTCTGCGTGATGTCATTCACCACCGACTGGCGTTTCTCGCCGGCGCGTTCGCGCGAGCTGGTGGATGCGCTGATGGCCGCGCGCAAAGATGTCTGCTACCTGGAGATCGATGCTCCGCAAGGCCACGATGCCTTCCTGATTCCGATCCCGCGTTACTTGCAGGCGTTCGGCAATTACATGAACCGGATTACTGTGTGAGAACGCCATGAGAGCCGACCTGGAAATCATCCAAGAATGGATCCCCGCCGGCAGCCGCGTGCTCGACCTGGGCTGCGGTGATGGCGAACTGCTGAGCTGGCTGCGCGACAACAAGCAAGTCACCGGCTATGGCCTGGAAAACGACCCGGACAACATCGCCCAGTGCGTGGCCAAGGGCATCAACGTGATCGAGCAGGACCTGGACAAGGGCCTGGGCAACTTTGCCAGCAACAGCTTCGACATCGTGGTGATGACCCAGGCCCTGCAGGCGGTGCACTACCCGGACCGCATCCTCGACGAGATGCTGCGCGTCGGCCGCCAGTGCATCATCACCTTCCCCAACTTCGGCCACTGGCGCTGCCGCTGGTACCTGGCCACCAAGGGTCGCATGCCGGTGTCGGACTTCCTGCCGTACACGTGGTACAACACGCCGAACATCCACTTCTGCACCTTCGAAGACTTCGAAGCCCTGTGCAGTGAGCGTGAAGCCAAGGTGATCAACCGCCTTGCCGTCGATCAACAGCACCGCCACGGCTGGGCGAGTAAACTATGGCCCAACCTGTTGGGCGAAATTGGTATTTACCGGGTCAGCAGTCCTGGCCTGACCGACCACAAGATTGCCGTCTAATCATCTTCAAGAGGGACGCTCATGAGTCGTTTGGCTATTTTTCTATTGACCGCCTGCCTGGGCGCCAGCGCCGTGGCCGCAGACGCAATAGACGCTAACCGCAAGAAAGACTTCGGTGACATCACCGTGCACTACAACACGTTCACCTCCAGCTTCCTGCAACCGGAAACTGCCCAGGCAGTCGGCGTGGTACGCAGCAAGGAGAAGGGCCTGATCAACGTGACCGTGATCAAGGGCGTAACCCCGGTGGCCGCGCAAGTGACGGGCACCATCAAGGATCTGGGCGGCAAGAGCGAGATCCTCACCTTCAAGCAAATCAACGAAAAAGGTGGCATCAATTATCTCGCGCCCTACGCCGTGACCCAGCGGGAATACAAGACATTTACCATCAACGTTGAAACCGGCGGCAAAGCCCATAGCTTCCAATTCAACCAGGAACTGTTTCCGGCGGAATGATGAACCTTACCCAACTCGTACTCGCCAGCCATAACGCCGGCAAACTCAAAGAACTGCAAGCCATGCTCGGCGACGCCGTGCAGTTGCGCTCGATTGGCGAGTTCAGCCAGGTGGAGCCGGAAGAGACCGGCCTGTCGTTCGTCGAGAACGCCATCCTCAAGGCGCGTAATGCTGCACGCCTCTCCGGCCTGCCGGCGCTGGCGGATGACTCGGGCCTGGCGGTCGACTATCTCGGTGGTGCGCCGGGTATCTACTCGGCGCGCTACGCCAATGGCCAGGGCGACGCCGCCAACAACGCCAAGCTGCTGGATGCGCTCAAGGACGTGCCCGACGCCGAGCGCGGCGCGCAGTTCGTCTGCGTGCTGGCCCTGGTTCGGCATGCCGATGACCCGCTGCCGATCCTCTGCGAAGGCGTGTGGCACGGGCGCATCCTGCATGCGGCCAGCGGTGAGCATGGGTTTGGCTATGACCCGCTGTTTTGGGTGCCTGAGCGTAACGTTTCCAGCGCCGAACTGAACCCCGCCGACAAGAACCAGATCAGTCACCGCGCCCGCGCAATGGATTTGCTGCGCCAACGCCTGAGCCTGAAATGACCCAGAACACCTCTGCGCAGCCGCTGATCCACGGTGGCGCGCAAACACCTCGGGCGGCCTTGCCTGTGCTGCCGCCCCTGGCGCTGTATATCCACATCCCGTGGTGCGTGCGCAAATGCCCCTATTGCGACTTCAACTCCCACACCGCCAGTAAAGTACTGCCGGAAGAAGAGTATGTGGACGCCCTGTTGGCCGACCTCGATCAGGACCTGCATGCGGTTTACGGCCGCGAGCTGAGCTCGATCTTCTTTGGTGGCGGTACGCCAAGCCTGTTCAGCGCCGCTGCGCTGGGCCGCCTGCTCCAGGGCGTGGAAGCGCGTATCCCGTTTGCCAGCGATATCGAGATCACCCTGGAAGCCAACCCCGGGACGTTCGAGCAAGAAAAATTCGTCGCGTACCGCAAGCTGGGCATCAACCGCCTGTCCATTGGCATCCAGAGTTTCCAGCAGGAAAAGCTCCAGGCCCTGGGGCGCATCCATAATGGCGATGAGGCCGTGCGCGCTGCCGGCATGGCACGCCAGGCCGGCTTTGATAACTTCAACCTGGACCTGATGCACGGTTTGCCCGATCAGTCCCTGGACGACGCCCTCGGCGACTTGCGCCAAGCCATCGCGCTGAAGCCGACGCACTTGTCCTGGTACCAGCTGACCCTGGAACCCAACACCGTGTTCTGGAACCAGCCGCCTGCGCTGCCGGAAGACGATACGTTATGGGACATTCAGGAAGCCGGCCAGGCGCTGCTCGCTGAACACGGTTATGCGCAATATGAAGTGTCGGCCTATGCCCAAGCGGGTCGACCGGCGCGGCATAACCTCAATTACTGGAGCTTCGGTGACTTCATTGGCATCGGCGCCGGCGCCCATGGCAAGCTCAGCCACCCGGACGGACGCATCGTGCGCACCTGGAAGACCCGGGCGCCGAAGGACTACCTCAACCCGGCCAAAAGCTTCCAGGCCGGCGCGAAAGAACTGACCAACGAAGAACTGCCATTCGAGTTCCTGATGAACGCCCTGCGCCTCACCGAAGGTGTCGACGCCAGGCTCTACGCCGAGCGTACCGGCCTCGACCTGGCGAGCCTCGATGAAGGCCGCCGCGAGGCAGAACAAAGTGGCTTAATGCAGGTCGAACCGTCACGCCTGGCGGCGACCGACCGCGGGCAACTCTTTCTCAATGACCTGTTGCAGAAGTTTTTGAGCTGACGCTCTAAGGAAATCGAATGGATTTGGTACTCGACCTGCTCGCCACCGTATCCCGCTGGAGCCGCAGCAACCTGTCGGAAATCTCCCTTGCCCTTGTGGGCTGCCTGCTGGTGCTGTTCGGCGCCGATATCAAGGGGTGGATCGAAGCACGCCTGGGCAGCATCGCAGGCGCGTTGCGCGTCCCGCTGATGGCGTTGGTGTGCATGATCGGCAGCGGCGCGGCGTTGATCTATGCCACGCCGTGGATTGTGCGGGGGTTGAGCCAGTTCAATAACTACAGCCTGGCACCGGTGTTGATCGTGGTGCTTGTATTGATTGGCGTCGTCGCAGACCGCCGCTGACTCCCACGCCAACGCAGATACACATGTGGGAGCAACTGTCTTGATGACCATATCTTGGCCATCGCTTTCAAAGACAGCCAAACTCCCACAGCTTCAAGCCGTGTGACCTTCAACGACACATCGCTGCCGATTTAGGCAGCGTGTTCTTTCCATTCAGTCCTATCACGCAGCATTGCGTTCAGCCGGATTAACAAAACACGCATGCATGCGATTAGCGCAACTTTTGCGCATTTTCCTTTGCCACGCAGTGCTTTATAGCGTGCCTGGAATTCAGGCTGGTCCCGAATGACGACCCAGCAGGCCATGTATAGCGAGCGACGTGCGGAAAACCTTCCGCCACGAATGTGACGCGCGCCTATGTGCTTCCCACTGTCGTTGTTATACGGCGCGAGGCCCGCTAGGGCAGCGATCGGACGCTTGCCAACCTCACCCAACTCCGGCAGGTATGCCATAAGGCTAGCCGCCGTAACGAGCCCGATCCCCTTAACTGAACACAGGCGTTCGACTTTTTCGCGATCTAACACGTTGGCGCTTTGACGAATCAACTGATCTATCGCGTTCACAGCCTTGATCAGGTAGTCGATATGACTCTGCAACGCTGGTTTTACTACGTCGCATGAGGCCGTTTTCAGGCGCCTTTTGTCATCGTCTCTCTGCTGAATAAAGTTTTCTCGCTGTTGGACTAACGCGCGCAACTCGTCATGTTTCGGGCTGGTGATTCGGCTGTTTGGCGAGTCGAGTACCGCTGCGAACTGTGCAAGGGACTTTGCATCTATCGGGTCGGTTTTGGCTTGTTGGCCCATCGCCGTGGAAAAACTCTTGGCTCGACGGGGATTGATGCAGATGACGTTGAGGCCCGCAGCCTGGAGCGCCTTCATGACTTTGCGCTCGTAACCGCCAGTGGCCTCCAACAGCACGCGACCGACCTGGTGAAGCAATAGCCACCCAATCAACCCAGGGAAATCATCTTCGGCGTTAGCGCAACTTACCCCAACGTCAATCAGATTAACTCGAGCCTCAAGGCTGTCCTTGGAAACATCAATGCCTGCTGGATAGGAAAACATAGCCAAACCCTCTTACACTCAAAGTGAGAGCGCTCTGGCTTGGCCCACGCTTGTAACTGTTCGAGGTGGGCTCGTTCAACTGTTCGGGCTCATGTCCAGAGCGGAGAAGTGAGTGGCAGCATGGGCTCCCACACGTGCTTTAAGCACTTCGGGCATTCAGCTTGCCACTCACCCTCTCACCTTCAGCTTAATCCTGTCTCAAGACACAAGCGGGCTTGCTCGCGAATGGGGTCGATCAGTCAATATCTCCAGTGACTGACACTCCGCATTCGCGAGCAAGCCCGCTCCCACATTTTTTTGACCGCATTCCAAACCAACGGTTTGTCAGTCAACCTTCTCAAACTTCAGATCCCACACCCCATGCCCCAACCGCTCGCCGCGGCGTTCGAACTTGGTAATCGGGCGCTCAGCCGGGCGTGGTACGCATTTGCCGTCTTCGGCGAGGTTGCGGTAGCCGGGGGCGACGTTCATCACTTCCAGCATGTATTCCGCGTAGGGTTCCCAGTCGGTAGCCATGTGCAGGATGCCGCCCACCTTGAGCTTGCTGCGCACCAGCTCCGCGAAGGAGGCCCGGACGATGCGGCGCTTGTGGTGACGGGCTTTATGCCATGGGTCGGGGAAGAACAGCATCAGGCGGTCAAGGCTGTTGTCGGCGATGCAGCGGTTGAGCACTTCGATCGCGTCGCAGTCATACACACGCAGGTTGGTCAGCCCTTGGGTCAACACACCGTTGAGCAGCGCGCCGACACCGGGGCGGTGGACTTCCACGCCGATGAAATCCTGGTCCGGCGCGGCGGCGGCCATTTCCAGCAAGGAGTTGCCCATGCCAAAGCCGATTTCCAGGGAGCGCGGGGCCGAACGGCCGAACACCTGGTCGTAATCCACCGGCGCATCGGCCAATGGCAGCACGAACAGCGGCGTACCTTGCTCCAGGCCCTTTTGCTGGCCTTCGGTCATGCGACCGGCGCGCATCACAAAACTCTTGATGCGGCGGTGCTTGGACTCGTCGCCTGCTTCCAGGGTGTTCGGCGTTTCGTTTGATTCAGTCATCAATGGCTCTTACTTGATCAGACCATCCAGCGGCGAGGAGGCGCTGGCGTAGAGTTTTTTCGGCATGCGACCGGCGAGGTAGGCCAGGCGGCCCGCGACGATGGCGTGGTTCATGGCTTCGGCCATCATGATCGGTTGCTGGGCATGGGCGATGGCCGAGTTCATCAGCACTGCGTCGCAGCCCAGCTCCATGGCGATGGTTGCGTCGGAGGCCGTGCCCACGCCCGCATCCACCAGCACCGGGATCTTGGCTTCTTCGAGGATGATCTGCAGGTTGTACGGGTTGCAGATACCCAGGCCGGAACCGATCAGGCCGGCCAGCGGCATCACGGCGATGCAGCCGATTTCCGCCAATTGGCGCGCAATGATTGGGTCATCGCTGGTGTAGACCATCACGTCGAAGCCTTCCTTGACCAGGGTTTCGGCGGCCTTGAGAGTTTCGATCACGTTGGGGAACAGGGTTTTCTGGTCGGCGAGCACTTCCAGCTTCACCAAGTTGTGGCCGTCGAGCAGCTCACGGGCCAGGCGGCAGGTGCGCACGGCTTCGATGGCGTCGTAGCAACCCGCAGTGTTCGGCAGGAAGGTGTAGCGATCCGGCGACAGCACTTCGAGCAGGTTCGGCTCGCCTTCGATCTGGCCAAGGTTGGTGCGGCGCACGGCGAAGGTGACGATCTCAGCGCCCGAGGCTTCGATAGCCAGGCGGGTTTCTTCCATGTCGCGGTACTTGCCGGTGCCGACCAGCAGACGGGACTGGTAGGTACGACCGGCCAGGACGAAGGGCTTGTCGTTACGAACGATGCTCATGGGAAATCCTCGAAATGGGGTGAGGTTCTGCAGAATTCAGGAAGCTGCGCGATCAGCCGCCGCCAATGGCGTGGACCACTTCGACCTGATCACCTTCGGTGAGCGCGGTCTCGGCGTGCTGGCTACGCGGGACGATATCCAGGTTGAGCTCCACTGCAACGCGACGCTCGGTCAAGTCCAGGCGGGTCAGCAGGGCCGCAACGGTTTCACCGTCGGGCAGTTCAAAGGATTCGCCGTTCAACTGAATGCGCATGCCACGGGCCGCCATCGTTTTAAGGGGCCAGCATTCTAGCTCGATTGGGACCTAAAGGTCAGCTCCAAGCGTCAAGCGGTCAGCTGCAAGCGCCAGGCAGCAAGGCCGAGGAAAAACCAACCAAGCAGGAACGCCAGGCCGCCAAATGGCGTGATGATCCCGAGTTTGCTGATGCCGGTCATGGTCAGCACGTACAGGCTACCGGAGAACAGCAGAATGCCGACGGTAAACGAAATACCCGCCCAGCTGACCAACCGGCCAGGAATATGCGCCGCCAGCAGCGCCACGCCAAACAGCGCCAGGGCGTGCACCAGTTGGTAGGTCACGCCGGTGTGGAAGATCGCCAGGTAGTCGGCGCTCAGGCGGTTTTTCAGGCCGTGGGCGGCAAAAGCGCCGAGGGCAACACCGGTAAAGCCGAAAAACGCGGCCAGCATCAGAAAGCTTCGCAGCATGAGGAACTCCAGTCAGACTCAAAGGGCCGGGTCTGTATAATGGCCCGCTCAACGGGTTCGGCCAAGCCATCTCTATGCTGCGTCTCCTCTTCAAACGCTTTCTCAACGTCGTGAAATGGTTTGCCATCGGCAGTGTGCTGCTGGTGCTGCTGTTTCGTGTCGTCCCGCCGCCCTTCACCGCGCTGATGGTGGAGCGCAAGGTCGAATCCTGGTTCGACGGCGAACCCATTGACCTGCAGCGCAGCTGGGTGCCGTGGGACGAGATCTCCGATGACCTCAAAGTGGCGGTGATGGCCGGTGAAGACCAGCGTTTCCCGCAGCATTGGGGTTTTGACTTCGGCGCAATCCAGGCCGCCATCCTGCACAACGAGCGCGGCGGCTCGATTCGCGGCGCCAGTACATTGAGCCAGCAGGTGTCGAAAAACCTGTTCCTGTGGGCCGGCCGCAGTTATTTGCGCAAAGGCCTGGAGGCGTGGTTCACCGGGTTGATCGAGGTGCTGTGGCCCAAGCAACGGATCCTTGAGGTGTACCTCAACAGCGTGGAGTGGGATGAAGGTGTGTTCGGCGCGGAAGCGGCGGCGCGGCATCACTTTGGGGTGAGTGCCAAGGGATTATCGCGACAGCAGGCCAGCTATTTGGCTGCTGTACTGCCTAACCCGAGGGTGTGGAGCGCCAGTCACCCGACGGCGTATGTGGCGAGGCGAGCGGCTTGGATTCGCCAGCAGATGAGCCAGTTGGGTGGGGATGGGTATCTGGTTGAGCTGAACAACTCACGCAAAGCACCCTGGTCCGACTGACACCCCGCGGTTCCTGTGGGAGCTGGCTTGCCTGCGATATCGGTGGGTCAGTCAACAGTTGTCTTGGCTGACACGGCCTCATCGCAGGCAAGCCAGCTCCCACCTTAAATCGAGTTGACCTGAGACTCTTTGAGCACAAACAAAAATGCCCCGATCTTCCGATCGGGGCATTTTTTTATCTTTTCGCAGCGTTTTAGGCGGCGATCGACAATTTCAGCTTGTTCATCGCGCTTTTCTCGAGCTGACGAATCCGCTCGGCCGACACGTTGTACTTCTGCGCCAGGTCGTGCAGCGTGGCTTTTTCTTCTGCCAGCCAGCGCTGGTAGAGGATGTCACGGCTGCGGTCGTCCAGCACTTCCAGCGCTTCATGCAGGTTGTGGTTGGAGTTGTCGCTCCAGTCGGCGTCTTCCAGTTGACGCGCCGGGTCGTACCGGTGGTCTTCCAGGTAGTTGGCCGGCGATTGGAAGGCGCTGTCGTCGTCCGCTTCGGCGGCCGGGTCGAAGGCCATGTCATGGCCGGTCAGGCGGCTTTCCATCTCGCGCACTTCACGAGGTTCCACGCCCAGGCTTTCGGCCACACGGTGAACTTCCTCGTTATTCAGCCACGCCAGGCGTTTTTTCTGGCTGCGCAGGTTGAAGAACAGCTTGCGCTGGGCCTTGGTGGTCGCGACTTTCACAATGCGCCAGTTGCGCAGGATGAACTCGTGGATTTCCGCCTTGATCCAGTGCACGGCAAACGACACCAAGCGCACACCCATTTCAGGGTTGAAGCGCTTTACCGCCTTCATCAGGCCGACGTTGCCTTCCTGGATCAGGTCAGCCTGGGCCAGGCCGTAGCCGCTGTAGCTACGGGCAATATGTACAACAAAACGCAGGTGGGCGAGCACCATCTGCCGAGCCGCCCCCAAATCCTGCTCATAGTAGAGACTCTCGGCCAGTTCACGCTCCTGCTCGGGCGTCAGCAATGGAATGCTGTTTACCGTATGCACATAGGCTTCCAGGTTCGCACCCGGGACCAAGGCATAAGCAGGTTGCAAAGAAGTGGTCATACGAAAAAACCTCCGACTCACATAACTCGTGCAGTGAAGCACTGCGAAAATTGACCGGGAACCGTAGGACAAGTTCCCTAAACCACCGATACGGTCAATACAAACGAAACCACATTAATCTGACATTAACTACTTCGGTGCCAGCTCACGTAAATGCCGTGCGACCGCAATCCAAGCACCGATATACCCCAACAACACCGCGCCAAGCAAGAGACTCAGACCATCGGCTACCGGCACACCGGCCAGCGCGAAATCACTGCCGTAGAGTCCGGCCAGCCCGACAACCGCGTCGTTCAGCCAGTCCAGGCCAAATGCCAGCACGCCCCAGGACAAAACCCCGGCACCGAAGCCATAAAGCGCGCCCATGTACAGAAAAGGACGACGCACATAGCTGTCCGTGCCGCCGACCAGTTTAATCACTTCTATCTCGGTGCGACGGTTTTCAATATGAAGACGAATGGTATTACCTATCACCAAAAGTAATGCAGACACCAACAGCACCGTCAAACCGAACACAAACCGGTCGCCCAGCTTGAGGATCGCCGCCAGGCGCTCTACCCAGACTAGATCAAGTTGCGCCTGCTGCACCTTGGGCATCTCTGCGAGTTTTTGTCGCAGGGCTTCCAGCGCCGGCTTGTCGACTTCATTCGGCGTCACCAGTACCACGCCCGGCAGCGGGTTCTGCGGCAGCTCTTTAAGCGCCTCGCCCAGGCCGGATTGTTGCTGGAACTCTTCAAGGGCCTGGTCGCGGCTGATGTACTCGGCATCCGCCACACCTGGGATGTTCTTGATGTCGTCGCGCAACGCTTCGCCGTCTTTGGCGCTGGCGTCGATGTTCAGGTACAGCGAGATCTGCGCCGCGCGCTGCCAGGAACCGCCCAGGCGCTCCACATTATTAAGCAGCAGCGACAGGCCCATCGGCAGGCTCAAGGCCACTGCCATCACCAGGCAGGTGAAAAAGCTGCCGATCGGTTGCTTGCCCAGGCGGCGCAGGCTGTCGAGCAGGCTGGCGCGATGGCTTTCGATCCAGGCGCGCAGCAAGGTGCTGAAGTCCGGGCCGTCGTCATCATGATCGTGTTTTTTCTTCTGCGGTTGCGGGTCGGCCGGTTTCGGCGCCACGCGCTCGGAGACTTTAGGGCTGCGTGTAGCACTCATACGCCGGCCTCCCCGTCACCGATCAGGCGGCCGCGCTGCAGGGTCAGCATGCGATGGCGCATGCGGGCGATCAGCGCCAGGTCGTGACTGGCGATCAGCACGCTGGTGCCCAGGCGGTTGATGTCTTCGAACACGCCCATGATCTCGGCCGCCAGGCGCGGGTCGAGGTTACCGGTAGGTTCGTCCGCCAGCAGCAAGGCCGGGCGGTGGACGATGGCGCGGGCGATGCCAACGCGCTGTTGCTGGCCGGTGGAGAGGTCGCCGGGGTACAGGTCGGTCTTGTCCGACAGCGCCACGCGCTCCAAGGCCGAATCCACGCGCTTGACGATCTCGGCCTTGGACAGCCCGAGGATCTGCAACGGCAGCGCCACGTTGTTGAACACGGTGCGATCAAACAGCAGTTGGTGATTCTGGAACACCACGCCGATCTGCCGGCGCAGAAACGGGATCTGCGCATTGCTGATGGTTGCCAGGTCCTGCCCGGCCAGCAGCAGTTTGCCGGTGGTCGGGCGTTCCATGGCCAGCAGCAGGCGCAGCAACGTACTTTTACCGGCACCCGAATGGCCGGTGACAAACAAGAACTCGCCCCGCCGCACTCGAAAGCTCAGCTCATGCAAGCCGACATGCCCGTTGGCATAGCGTTTACCGACCTGTTCGAATCGAATCATGAACGCTCCCGCTCGGCAAACAGTGCCTGTACAAAGGGTTCCGCTTCAAAGGTGCGCAGGTCGTCGATGCCTTCACCGACGCCGATATAACGAATCGGCAACCCGAACTGTTTGGCCAGGGCGAAAATCACACCGCCCTTGGCCGTGCCGTCGAGCTTAGTCAATGCCAGGCCGGTCAGTTGCACCGTCTGGTTGAATTGTTTGGCCTGGCTGATAGCGTTCTGGCCCGTACCGGCGTCCAGCACCAACAGAACCTCGTGCGGAGCGTCTGCGTCGAGCTTGCCGATCACGCGACGGACTTTCTTCAGCTCTTCCATCAGGTTGTCTTTGGTGTGCAGGCGACCGGCGGTATCGGCGATCAGCACATCAATGTTGCGGGCCTTGGCGGCTTGCACGGCATCGAAGATCACCGAGGCGGAATCGGCGCCGGTGTGCTGGGCGATGACCGGGATCTTGTTGCGCTCGCCCCAGACCTGCAGTTGTTCAACTGCGGCGGCACGGAAGGTGTCACCCGCCGCCAGCATGACCTTCTTGCCTTCGGACTGCAGCTTTTTGGCCAGCTTGCCGATGGTGGTGGTCTTGCCGGCGCCGTTGACGCCCACCACCAGGATCACGAATGGCTTCTTCGGCGTGATCACCAGGGGTGCTTCCACCGGCTTGAGCATGGCGGCCAACTCGGCCTGCAGGGATTTGTACAACGCGTCAGCGTCGGTCAACTGCTTGCGCGCGACCTTCTGGGTGAGGCTCTGGATGATCACGGCGGTGGCTTCAACGCCCACGTCGGCGGTAAGCAGGCGGGTTTCGATGTCTTCCAGCAGTTCGTCGTCGATGACCTTTTTGCCCAGGAACAGGCTCGCCATGCCTTCGCCGATACTGGCGCTGGTCTTGCTCAGGCCTTGCTTGAGGCGGGCGAAGAAGCCGGTCTTGCTGGTCTCGGCAGGCGCGACAGGTTCTTCGATAACGGCGGGAGCGGCTATTACTGGCTCGATAGCCACCGGTGCGGGAGCTGGCGCTTCAACGACCACCGGCTGCGGCTCAATGACCACCGGAATCGGCGGCACCACGTGCTCGGCCTGCACATCTTCAACCAGTGCCACGGGCTCTTCGGCCACCGGCAGTTCCGGCCACGGCTTGTGCTCGGGCTGCGGCTCGGGTTCAGGCTCAACCTCGGCGACCGGCTGCAAAACCGGTTCGGCCATCGGCAACACCACGGGTGCCGGGGTTTCGGCTTCTACTATAGGCTCGGGGATCGGTTCGGCTTGAACCTGTGGCTGTTCGTCGACGGTTTCCTGCGGCTTTTTGCGCAGCCATCCGAACAGGCCTTTTTTCTCGCCAGCCGCAGCTGGGGTCTTCTTGTCGTCGTTGGAACCAAACATGGAGACGGCTATCTCAAGGTAGCGACGCACCAAGGGGCGCGCCGGTAAATAAAATTCGATGCGTAACAGACTGTTTTTTAGCCAGCTCGTTCATGCGCAACATTTCGTAAGGCCTAAAACGGCCTCAACACGACTGCCGCAGTGGCCGTCCTTAAATCCGATCAGTATCCTAGCACCTCCTCGCCCGCCGACGCTAAGACCAAGCGGGCAGCCCAACAGGTTTAAAAACGAATGAATGCTCTAGCCCGCCGCGCCGCAGGCCTGCTGTTCAGCACAGTTTGTCTGCCTCTTTCAGCTCTGGCTGCCGACCCACAACCCACCCACGAATTCACCCTGGACAACGGCCTCAAGGTCGTCGTGCGCGAAGACCATCGCGCGCCGGTGGTGGTTTCCCAGGTCTGGTACAAGGTCGGTTCGAGCTACGAAACCCCGGGCCAGACCGGTTTGTCCCACGCCCTGGAGCACATGATGTTCAAGGGCAGCGCCAAGGTCGGCCCCGGCGAAGCCTCGCTGATCCTGCGCGACCTGGGCGCGGAAGAGAACGCCTTCACCAGCGATGACTACACCGCTTACTACCAAGTGCTGGCCCGCGACCGCCTGGGCGTTGCCTTCGAGCTGGAAGCCGACCGCATGGCCAGCCTGCGCCTGCCCGCCGATGAATTCAGCCGCGAGATCGAGGTAATCAAGGAAGAGCGCCGCCTGCGCACCGACGACAATCCGATGTCCAAGGCCTACGAGCGCTTCAAGGCCATGGCATTCCCGGCCAGTGGCTACCACACGCCGACCATCGGCTGGATGGCCGACCTGGACCGCATGAAAGTCGAAGAGCTGCGCCACTGGTACCAATCCTGGTACGTCCCGAACAACGCCACCCTGGTGGTGGTCGGCGATGTCACCCCGGACGAGGTGAAGAACCTGGCCAATCGCTACTTCGGCCCTATCCCCAAGCGCGACGTGCCACCGGCGAAGATCCCAATGGAATTGGCCGAGCCCGGCGAGCGCCTGCTGACCCTGCATGTGCAAACCCAACTGCCGAGCGTAATGCTGGGCTTCAACGTCCCTGGCCTGGCCACCGCCGAAGACAAGCGTTCGGTGCAGGCCCTGCGCCTGATCTCGGCCCTGCTGGACGGCGGCTACAGCGCTCGTATCTCCGAGCAGCTGGAGCGCGGTGAAGAGCTGGTCTCTGCTGCGTCGACCAACTACGACGCCTATACCCGCGGTGACACCCTGTTCATGCTGTCCGCCACGCCGAACCAGCAGAAGAAAAAGACCGTCGCCCAAGCCGAAGCCGGCCTGTGGCGCCTGCTGGAAGAGCTGAAGGCCAAGCCACCGACCGCCGAAGAGCTGGAACGCATCCGCGCCCAGGTCATTGCCGGCCTGGTCTACCAGCGTGACTCCATCACCAGCCAGGCCACGGCCATTGGCTCCCTGGAGACCGTTGGCCTGTCCTGGAAGTTGATGGACACCGAACTGGCCGACCTGCAAAGCGTGACCCCGGAAGATATCCAGAACGCCGCGCGCACCTATTTCACCCGCGAACGTCTCAGCGTCGCCCATGTTCTGCCTCAGGAGACCGCTCATGAGTGATCGCAAAAGCAGCCGCCTGTTCTTCCCCGGCCTGGTCGTCGTCACCCTGATCGCCGCCAGCGCCGTGTACTTCCTGCGCCCGAGCGACTCCGTGGCCAGCCCGGCATTGGAAAAAGCCCAATCGAGCAACACACTGCAATCCCTGGCGGAACTGGACGGCAAGGCGCCGACCAACCGCAAGCTCGACGTGCAAACCTGGACCACCGCCGAAGGCGCCAAGGTGCTGTTCGTCGAAGCCCATGAACTGCCGATGTTCGACGTGCGCATCCTGTTCGCCGCCGGCAGCAGCCAGGACGGCAACGTACCGGGCCTGGCGCTGATGACCAACGCCATGCTCAACGAAGGCGTGCCGGGCAAGGATGTGAGCCAGATCGCCCGCGACTTCGAAGGCCTGGGTGCGGACTTTGGCAATGGCGCGTACCGCGACATGGCGCTGGTGTCCCTGCGCAGCCTCAGCGACAGCGATAAACGCGACGCCGCCCTGAGCCTGTTTGACCAGGTGATCGGCAAGCCGACCTTCCCGGCCGACTCCCTGGCGCGGATCAAGAACCAGATCCTGGCCGGCTTCGAATACCAGAAGCAGAACCCCGGCAAGCTGGCGAGCCTTGAGCTGTTCAAGCGCCTGTACGGCGACCATCCTTACGCGCACCCAAGCGAAGGCACACCGGAGAGCGTCCCGAAGATTACCGTCGCGCAGTTGCAGGCGTTCCACGCCAAGGCTTACGCAGCGGGCAACGCGGTGATTGCAGTGGTCGGCGACCTCACCCGCGCCGAAGCCGAAGCCATGACCGCCAAGGTTTCCGCGTCGCTGCCCAAGGGCCCCGCCCTGCCAAAAATCGCCCAGCCGACCGAACCCAAACCGGGTTTGAGCCGTATCGAGTTCCCGTCCAAGCAGACGCACCTGCTGTTCGCACAACTGGGCATCGACCGTGCCGACCCGGACTACGCTGCCTTGTCACTGGGTAACCAGATCCTCGGCGGCGGTGGTTTCGGCACCCGCTTGATGAGCGAAGTGCGCGAAAAACGCGGCCTGACCTATGGCGTTTACTCCGGCTTCTCGCCGATGCAGGTGCGTGGCCCGTTCATGATCAACCTGCAGACCCGCGCGGAAATGAGCGGCGGCACCCTGCGCCTGGTCGAGGATGTGGTAGCCGACTACCTCAAGACCGGCCCAACGCAAAAAGAACTCGATGACGCCAAGCGCGAGCTGGCCGGCAGCTTCCCGCTGTCGACCGCGAGCAACGCCGACATCGTCGGGCAGCTGGGCGCCATGGGTTTCTACAACCTGCCGCTGAGCTATCTGGAAGATTTCATGAAACAATCCCAGGCCCTGACCGTAGAGCAGGTCAAGGCTGCAATGAACAAACACTTGAGCGCCGACAAGATGGTCATCGTGACCGCCGGCCCGACGATTGCGCAAAAGCCACTACCGCCCCCCACTGATAAACCCGCCGAGCAGCCGCTCGGGGTTCCGGAGCATTAATGGCCAGTTCATCTCGCCCGAAAAAACCTGTCCACAACGTCCATAACGGTGTGGGCCAACTGCGCATCATTGGCGGCGAATGGCGCAGCCGCAAGCTGAGCTTCCCCGACGTCGTGGGCCTGCGCCCGACGCCGGACCGCGTGCGTGAAACCCTGTTCAACTGGCTTGCACCGTACATCGCGGGCGCCAAGGTGCTGGATCCGTTTGCCGGCAGTGGCGCGTTGTTCCTGGAGGCGTTGTCCCGTGGCGCCGCCCTGGGCCAGGCGCTGGACGCCAGCAATGTGGCGGTGTCCAGCCTCAAGGAACACCTGGGCACCCTGCGCTGCACCACCGGCCAAGTGCAAACCGCCGACGCGCTGCGCTACCTCGAGACACAGCCAGCCAGTGAATACGACGTGGTGTTCCTCGACCCGCCGTTCAACCAAAACCTGCTGCCAACCGTGTGCGCACTGCTGGAAGAACGCCAATGGCTGGCACCGGATGCGTGGATCTACACTGAAAGCGAGTCAGCGCCCTCTACCCTCGGCTTGCCAGCAGCGTGGCGCCTGCACCGGGAACAGAAGTCCGGACGGGTGTATTACGCGTTGTGGCACCGTAGCGTCGCCTGACCTCCGGACGTGGCAGCAGGGCTTGTGTTGTAGTGAGCGGGCTTGTCGAATCGTCGCACTGCCCGCTCACCACAATTAAGTGCGCTCGCCACAGAGAGTTTCATGAAGCCTTCTACCCACCTGTTCACTCCCGCCTTCGGTCTCGGCAACCCTCACCTGCAAACGCTGTGGGGGCCGCTGTGGCGCCCAACTACCCATATCGAACGCCAACGCGAACGCCTGTGGCTGGAAGATGGCGACTTCCTCGATCTCGACTGGCACGGCCCACATGACGCGCAAGCACCCTTGGTGCTGGTGCTGCATGGGCTGACCGGTTCCTCCAACTCGCCCTATGTGGCCGGCCTGCAAAAAGCCCTTGCCGCGCAAGGCTGGGCCAGCGCCGCGTTGAACTGGCGTGGATGCTCGGGCGAACCGAACCTGTTAGCGCGCAGCTATCACTCCGGCGCGAGCGAAGACCTGGCAGCGGCCATTGCCCACCTGCGGGCCAAGCGACCGTTGGCGCCGTTGTATGCCGTGGGTTACTCACTGGGCGGCAATGTGCTGCTCAAGCATTTGGGGGAAACCGGCGCGGCATCGGGGCTGCAAGGCGCCGCGGCGGTGTCGGTGCCGTTTCGTTTAGACCAATGCGCGGACCGTATCGGCCTGGGCTTTTCGCGGGTTTACCAGAAGCATTTCATGCGCGAAATGGTGGCGTATATCCGCGTCAAGCAAAGCCGCTTTCTGCAGGATGGTCGGGCGGACGGGCTGAAAACCCTGGAGGCCCTGGGCTCATTGGAGAAAATGCGCACGTTCTGGGACTTCGATGGCCGGGTGACTGCGCCGTTGCATGGTTTCTTGAGTGCCGAGGACTATTACCGCCGCGCGTCGAGCCGCTATTACCTGGGCGGCATCCAAACGCCCACCTTGATCATCCAGGCGGCTGATGACCCGTTTGTGTTTGCCCATAGCCTGCCTGAGGCGAGTGAACTGTCGGCGTGCACTGAGTTTGAGCTGACAGCCAAAGGTGGGCATGTAGGTTTTGTCGACGGTTCTCTCAAACAGCCAAGCTATTACCTGGAACGCCGGATTCCCGCCTGGCTGCTGACGCAAACCACACCGCACCTGTAGGAGCACGGCTTGCCGGCGCCTACAGGGGTTGTGTGTTCAGTCGCCAGTGGCGATTTCACGCTGTGGATCGGTAATCCACTCACTCCACGACCCTGCATACAATTTACCCAATGGGTAACCCGCCAGGCTCAGGGCAAACAGGTTGTGGCACGCCGTCACGCCCGAACCGCAATACGCCACCAGATCTTCCGGCGAGCGCCCCTGCAATTGGGCGGCGAAACGTTGCTTGAGCTGCTCAGCCGGCAGGAAGCGGCCGTCAGTGCCGAGGTTTTCATTGAACGCCGCGCACTGCGCACCCGGGATGTGCCCGGCAATCGGGTCGATGGGCTCCACGTCACCGCGAAAGCGCGGCTGGGCGCGGGCATCAATGAGGGTCAGGCCGGGTTGGCCCAGGCGTTTTTGCAGGTGTTCAGCGTCCAGCACCAGGCGATTGTCCGGCGTGCCGATAAATGTACCCGGCTCAACCACCGGCGCGTCCAGGCTCAACGGAAACCCCGCCGCATGCCAGGCCTTGAGGCCGCCATCCAGGATAAACACGCCGTCACGCTTGCCCAGCCAGGCCAGCAACCACCAGGCACGCGCGGCATAAGCTCCGGGGCCGTCGTCGTAGAGCACCACGTCGGTGTCGGCATTGACGCCCCAGGCCCGTAATTGCTCGGCGAAGGTGTTGGCGTCCGGCAACGGGTGACGGCCAGTCACGCCCTTGGTCACCGGCCCGCTGAGGTGGCGTTCCAGGTCGGCATACTGCGCGCCCTCGATATGCCCTTCGGCATAGCTGCAGAGTCCGTAATCCGGGTCTTCCAAGGCAAAACGGCAATCCAGGACCACCACCCCATCGGCCTTCTGGCGCTCGGCCAGTTGCTGGGGGCTGATCAATTGGGCAAGCGGCATGACGGACTCCTATGAACGATTCGGGAAAGGTCCTACTTCACTTCTTCCAATGCCTGATTTAACGGCACGTAAAATTCCTTGAACAAAGCATCCACTGCTTCTTTTGCCTGGGGCGTGACAAAACCCGCCTCCAGCACCAGCACCTGATACACACCGCGCTTGATCGCCTCGGCGCTCAGGTGGGCCGAGTTCTCATTGGTGGTGCACAAAAACCGCACCCAAGAGGTGAGGATGATCCAGGCATTGAGGGTCAGGGCTTCGGTTTGCACCGGGTCCATATTGAGGATGCCGGCGTCAACAAACCCTTGGTAGATAGCCCCACCCTGGGTCAGGCAGCGCTGGGAAAAACGCCGGTAGCCGGTGGCCAGTTCCGGGTCGCTTTCCAGCAGGTGTTCGAGGTCGCGGTGCAGGAAACGGTAGCGCCACATGCCAGCCAACACGGCCTGCAGGTAGAAGCGTTTGTCTTCGACCGTAACAGCGCGACCTTGGGGTGGGCGCAGGAAACTGTCCACCAGGGCTTCGTATTCACGAAACAGTACGGCGATGATCGCCTGCTTATTGGGGAAGTGGTAGTACAGGTTGCCCGGCGAAATTTCCATATGGGCGGCAATGTGGTTGGTGCTCACACTGCGCTCGCCCTGCTGGTTAAAAAGCTCCAGGCTGGTTTGCACAATGCGCTCGCTGGTCTTTACTCGTGGTGCCATAGGGAATCAGCTTCTGTACACGTGATGGGGCATCTTACGGACTATTCTTGCAGGGATAAATCCGCACGTAGGCGTAATGACATTTGACAATTTAGAGTAATGACTCTAAAAATCCAGGCAGACCAATAACAATCGGGAACGCCGCCATGTCTGCCAACGTTGCCTACCTGCAAGATTCCCAGGCGCTGGATCAACTCCAAGACCTGTTCGACACCCAGCGCCGTGCCTACGCGGCCAACCCGATGCCGCCAGCGGCCCAGCGCCAGCAATGGCTCAAGGCCCTGCGCGACCTGCTCAGCGACGAGCGCCAGGCGCTGATCAACGCGATCAGCCAAGACTTCAGCCACCGTAGCGCTGACGAAACCCTGTTCGCCGAACTGATGCCCAGCCTGCATGGCATTCACTATGCCAGCAAACACCTCAAGGGCTGGATGAAACCTTCACGACGCGCTGTCGGCATTGCCTTCCAACCCGCCTCGGCCAAAGTCATCTACCAACCCTTGGGCGTGGTCGGGGTGATCGTGCCCTGGAACTACCCACTGTACCTGGCCATCGGCCCACTGGTCGGCGCACTCGCCGCCGGTAACCGGGTGATGCTCAAGCTCAGCGAATCCACCCCCGCCACGGGCGAGTTACTCAAAGCGTTGCTGGCAAAGATCTTCCCCGAGGACCTGGTGTGCGTGGTGCTGGGTGAAGCCGAAGTCGGCATGGCCTTCTCCAAGCTGCCCTTCGATCACCTGTTGTTTACCGGCGCCACCAGCGTCGGCAAGCACGTGATGCGTGCGGCGGCCGAACACCTCACCCCGGTCACCCTGGAGTTGGGCGGCAAGTCGCCCGCCATCGTGTCTGCCGACGTGCCGCTCAAGGACGCCGCCGAACGTATCGCCTTCGGAAAAGCGCTGAACGCTGGGCAAACCTGCGTAGCACCCGACTACGTGCTGGTGCCGGAGGATCGCGTCGAAGGTTTTGTCGAAGCCTACACCCAGGCCGTTCGCGGTTTTTATCCAAGCCTGGTCGACAACCCGGACTACACGGCGATCATCAACGAACGACAACTGGCCCGGCTCAACGCCTACGTCAAGGACGCTACCGACAAAGGCGCCACCCTGATTCCGCTGTACGACCAAGGCCAGGCGCGGCGCATGGCCCATAGCCTGTTGTTGAATGTCAGCGATGACATGACCGTGATGCAGGACGAAATCTTCGGCCCGGTGCTGCCGATCGTGCCCTATCGCGGCATCGACCAAGCCTTTGCCTACATCAACCAACGCCCTCGCCCACTGGCCCTGTATTACTTCGGCTACAACAAGGGCGAGCAGGATCGTGTGCTCCACGAAACCCATTCCGGCGGTGTGTGCCTGAACGACACGCTGCTGCATGTGGCCCAGGACGACATGCCATTTGGCGGCATCGGCCCGTCGGGCATGGGTCACTACCACGGCCACGAAGGCTTCCTCACCTTCAGCAAAGCCAAGGGCGTACTGGTGAAACAGCGCCTGAACGCTGCGAAGCTGATCTATCCGCCCTACGGCAAAGCCATCCAGAAGTTGATCCAGAAGCTGTTTGTCCGCTGACACCGCCACCCACGGGATAACAATAACAATGAACCCTAGCCTGACTGAAACACCTGCGCTGTCGCGGCGCGGCGTCTTGAAAATCGGCCTGTGCGCCAGCGCCTTCCTGGCCACCGCCGGGTTGGGCGCCAGCCTGAGCGGTTGCTCCAGCAGCACCCCGGCCAGCGGTTTTGCCATGTTGCGCAGCAGTGACCTGCCGTTCTTGCGCGCTGTGATCCCGGTGTTGCTCGAAGGCGTGGCCAGCGCCCAGGAAGTCGCCAGTGGGATTGAAGGCACCCTTAAAAAGCTCGACTTCAGCCTGCAGCGCCTGTCGCCGGAGATGTTCAAGCTCACCCAGCAGTTGTTCGACGTACTCGGCATGGGCATCACCCGAGGCCCGCTGACCGGTATCTGGGGCAGTTGGGAAAACGCCAGCAGCGAACAGATCGGTAACTTCCTGCACCGCTGGGAAAACAGCTACCTGAACCTGCTGCGCATGGGCCAGGGCTCGCTGCTCAAGCTGGTGATCATGGCCTGGTACTTCCAGCCCGCGTCCTGGGCCCATTGCGGCTACCCCGGGCCACCGAAGATCTAGCCTTGATAACCCGATCAAAAATGTGGGAGCGGACTTGCTCGCGAAAGCGGTGGATCAGCCACACCTTTATCGACTGACACGTTGCATTCGCGAGCAAGCCCGCTCCCACATCGACCACAACTTCATACAAAAATAAGAGTGCACTCCTATGCCCGTACCTGACCTGTTCCGCGACGGCATGGCCCGTGGCTGGAAAACCCACAATGGCGCCGCCCTCGACAACGACCTGACCCTGGAAGCCGACGTCGTGATCATCGGCAGCGGCGCCGGAGGCGGTACCACTGCTGAAATCCTCAGTGCAGCGGGCTACAAAGTGCTGCTGATCGAAGAAGGCCCGCTCAAGACCAGCAGCGATTTCAAGTTGCTCGAAGACGAGGCCTACACCAGCTTGTACCAGGAGGGCATCGGCCGTATGAGCAAGGATGGCGCGATCACCATCCTGCAGGGCCGGGCCGTGGGTGGCACCACGCTGATCAACTGGACATCGAGCTTTCGTACCCCGGACGCCACCCTCGCCCATTGGGCCAGCGAATACGCCGTGAAGGGCCACAGCAGCGCGGAGATGGCGCCCTGGTTCGAAAAAATGGAGCAACGCCTGGGCATCGCGCCCTGGGCCCTGCCGCCCAACCCCAATAACGATGTGATCCGCAAAGGCTGCGAGAAGCTCGGTTACAGTTGGCACGTGATCCCACGGAACGTGCGCGGCTGTTTCAACCTGGGTTACTGCGGCATGGGCTGCCCGGTCAACGCCAAGCAGTCGATGCTGGTGACCACCATTCCCTCCACCCTGGAAAAGGGTGGCGAACTGCTCTACCTGGCCCGCGCCGAACGCCTCAACTACAGCGGCGACACCATCAACAGCCTGGAATGCGTGGCCATGGACACCCTGTGCGTGGCGCCGACCGGACGCAAGATCACGGTGAAGGCCAAGCATTACGTGCTCTCGGGCGGCGGCATCAATAGCCCGGCGCTGCTGATGCGCTCAGACGCACCCGACCCGCATTCGCGACTGGGCAAACGCACCTTCCTGCACCTGGTGAATTTCTCCGCCGGGTTGTTCGACGAGGTGATCAACCCGTTCTACGGCGCGCCGCAGTCGATCTATTCCGACCATTTCCAGTGGCAGGACGGCACCACGGGCAAAATGTCGTACAAGCTGGAGGCCCCGCCGCTGCACCCGGCGTTGGCCAGCACCCTGCTCGGCGGCTACGGCACCCAGAACGCCCTGGACATGAGCCAGTTGCCCAACACCCACGCGATGCTGGCGCTGCTGCGCGACGGCTTCCACCCCGACAGCCCGGGCGGCAGTGTGGAGTTGCGCGGCGATGGCACGCCGGTGCTCGACTACCAGGTGTCGGACTACGCCTGGGATGGCTTGCGCCGTGCGTTCCACAGCATGGCCGAGATCCAGTTCGCGGCGGGCGCCAAGTCGGTCAAGCCGCTGCATCACGATGCGCGCTACGTCAAAACCCTGGGCGAAGCCCGCACGATGATTGACGACCTGAACCTGGAACTGCATCGCACGTGCCTGGGCAGTGCCCATGTGATGGGCGGTTGTGCCATGGGTGACGACCCGAAAAACGCAGTGGCCGACAGCCTCGGTCGGCACCACCAACTGCGCAACCTGTCGATCCACGATGGCTCTTTATTCCCCACCAGCATTGGGGCCAACCCACAATTATCGGTGTACGGTTTGACTGCCCAACTGGCGACAGCATTGGCCGAACGTCTGAAAACAGCATGAAAAAACACGGTATTCGCCATGTCTATACTGCTTTCTTCTGCATAAGTTGACTTTCCCGACCGGGATGGCTGCGATACCATCCGGTTCCCCAACGGACTCCGCCAGGACGACGCGATGAACCGAGTGTTGTACCCAGGTACCTTCGACCCGATTACCAAAGGCCATGGCGATCTGGTCGAACGTGCCTCACGCTTGTTCGACCATGTGATCATCGCGGTCGCAGCCAGCCCCAAGAAAAACCCGCTGTTTCCCCTGGAACAGCGTGTGGAGCTGGCGCGTGAGGTCACCAAACACCTGCCCAACGTGGAAGTGGTCGGTTTTTCCACGCTGCTGGCGCATTTCGCCAAAGAGCAGAACGCCAACGTATTCCTGCGCGGCCTGCGCGCGGTGTCGGACTTCGAATACGAATTCCAGCTGGCCAACATGAACCGCCAACTGGCGCCGGACGTGGAGAGCCTGTTCCTCACCCCGTCGGAACGTTATTCGTTCATTTCCTCGACGTTGGTCCGTGAAATCGCTGCTTTGGGCGGAGATATCACCAAGTTCGTGCATCCGGCCGTAGCAGATGCACTGACGCTGCGCTTCAAGAAGTAACACCGTTCAATCGGCGCCTGCTCGCACTGCGGGCGCCAATACGGCACAATTGCGCGCATTAGTTTTCAGATGCCTTGGCTGACAGCCCTGGCAGGAGTTTCCATGTCCCTGATCATCACCGACGATTGCATCAACTGCGACGTCTGCGAACCCGAGTGCCCGAACGCCGCGATTTCCCAAGGCGAAGAGATCTACGTGATCGACCCCAACCTGTGCACCCAATGTGTCGGCCACTATGACGAGCCGCAGTGCCAGCAGGTTTGTCCGGTGGATTGCATTCCGCTGGATGAGGCCCATCCGGAGACGGAAGAGCAGTTGATGGAGAAGTACCGCAAGATTACCGGTAAGGCTTAAGGGCCTCTTCGCGAGCAAGCCCGCTCCCACAGTTGACCGAGTTCCAATATGAGAATGCGGTCGAATGTGGGAGCGGGCTTGCTCGTGAAGGCGGCATCAGCCATCACACAAGATCAGCTCTGGCACTTGGGGCAAAACACACTCGCGCGCTGCCCCAGCACCACATTGCGCAACTCGCTCCCGCAAACCTTGCACGCCTCGCCACCACGGCCATAGACGAACAATTCCTGCTGGAAATACCCCGGTTGCCCGTCGCCACCGATAAAGTCCCGCAACGTAGTACCGCCGCGCTCGATGGCAGCGGCCAGCACGCGTTTGATCTCAATCGCCAGCTTCAAGTAACGCCCGCGCGAAATGCCGCGCGCAGCCCGACGCGGATCAATCCCCGCCGCAAACAGCGCTTCCGTCGCATAGATATTGCCCACGCCCACCACCACCGCGTTGTCCATGATGAACGGCTTCACCGCCATCGACTTGCCACGGGACAGTTGGAACAGGCGCTCGCCATCAAACAGGTCGGTCAACGGCTCCGGCCCCAGGCGTAGCAACAGCTCGTGGTTGTGCGGGTCCTGGCTCCAGAGCATGGCGCCGAAACGCCGCGGGTCGGTGTAGCGCAGGGCCATGCCCGATTCCAGCTCGATATCCACATGCTCGTGTTTGGCCGCCGGCATGCCGACCTCCACCAGTCGCAAGTTGCCCGACATGCCTAAATGGCTGATCAAGGTGCCTACTTCGGCATTGATCAACAGGTACTTGGCCCGCCGCTCCACCAGCACGATGCGCTGGCCGGACAGGCGCACATCGAGGTCTTCCGGAATCGGCCAGCGCAGGCGCCGTTCACGCACTACCACACGGCTGACCCGCTGGCCTTCCAGGTGCGGCGCGATTCCGCGCCGGGTGGTTTCGACTTCTGGCAACTCGGGCATGTGTACCTCTTGAAGAAAGGGTCAGTGGGCGCCCAGCTCGCGGATCGACAACTTCATGCTTTCGAAGTCGTAGTCCGACAGGCCCACGTAGTCCAGCACCAGATGGCCGATGGCATTCCACTCATGGTCCACCGCCTGGTTGCCCAGCACGCGATAGGACGAGCAGATGTGCTCGGCCATTTTCAGGATCGCCAGCAGGTTCTTGAGCTGCGAATTGCGCGACGACTCATCGCTGAACACCGCCAGGGCGTTGTGGTGGTTGGCGATGGCGTCGGTCACATGCTCCGGTAGGCGCCAGGACTTGGCGGTGTAGTAACCCACCACGGCATGGTTGGTGTTGAACGCGTTGTTCTCGGTGTCGACCACGCGGCAGTCGGGGCCGGCGTTGGCGTAGGCCTGCTCCAGTACCGACATGTAATTGGGGAAACGCTTGAGCATCAGCGGCACGCCGCAATCGTGGAACAGGCCCAGGGCATAGGCTTCGTCCACCGCCTGGGCGCCGGTGCGCTTGGCCAGGGTGAGGCAGGTCATCGCCACATCCTGGGCGGTGTCCCAGAAGCGGTTGAGGGTGACGATGGTGTCGTCGCTCATCTCGCCCTTGATCGACAGGGCGTTGATTAGATTGATGATCGAGCGGCTGCCCAACAGGTTCACGGCACGCTGGATCGAGGCAATCTTGTTGCTCAGCCCGTAATACGACGAGTTGACGATCTTCAGCAGCGCACCGGAGAGGCCCGGATCCTGGGAGATCAACCGGGCGATCACTTCCAGGTCCGGGTCGGGCATGTATTGCTCCATCTGCAAATCCACCATGATTTGCGGCTGGGGCGGCACGCTGATGCCTTGCAGGGCCTGTTGGATCTGTTCGGAAGAAAGCTCTTGGGACATAAGTACATACTCTGGGCTAGGCGGGGATTCTAACCCCTAAGCAAACCTGACCGACACCCAAATGCCCGATTGAAATCGGACTAAATGTGGGAGGGGGCTTGCCCCCCGATTGCATCACCGCCGTACGTCAGATACACCACGCCGCCTGCATCGCGGGCAAGCCCACTCCCACATGAACCGCGCCGCAACAGGTATACTCCCGCTCTTTTTTCCGGAGCGACGTCATGTCCCTGCCAAGCCTGCGTCTCAAAGCCAACGCCGATCGTCGTTTGCGCAACGGCCACCTGTGGGTCTATAGCAACGAAATCGACGTGGCCGCCACCCCACTTCACGGCTTCCAGGCGGGCGACCAGGCCATCCTCGAAGCGGCCGGCGGCAAGACCCTGGGCATCGTGGCCATGAGCCCGAACAACCTGATCTGCGCGCGCCTGCTGTCGCGCGACATCAAGTTGCCGTTGGACAAGTCGCTGCTGGTGCACCGCCTGAACGTCGCCCTGTCCCTGCGCGACCGCCTGTTCGACAAGCCGTTCTACCGCCTGGTCTACGGCGATTCCGACCTGCTGCCAGGCCTGGTGGTCGACCGTTTCGGCGACATCCTGGTGGTGCAGATCGCCTCGGCGACCATGGAGGCGCATAAAGAAGACGTGATCGCCGCCCTGACCCAAGTGCTCAAACCGAGCGGCATCCTGTTCAAGAACGACTCCGCCGCGCGCGACGCCGAAGGCCTCAACCGCTACGTCGAAACCGTGTTCGGCCTGGTGCCGGAGTGGGTTGCGCTGGAAGAAAACGGCGTGAAATTCGAAGCCCCGGTGATCCAGGGCCAGAAAACCGGCTGGTTCTACGACCACCGCATGAACCGCGCACGCCTGGCCCCGTATGCCAAAGGCAAACGCGTGCTGGACCTCTACAGCTACATCGGCGGCTGGGGCGTGCAAGCCGCGGCCTTCGGCGCCAGTGAAGTGTTCTGCGTCGACGCCTCCGCCTTCGCCCTCGACGGCGTGGAGCGCAATGCCGCGCTGAACGGCTTTGCCGAGAAGATGACCTGCATCGAAGGCGACGTGTTCGAAGCGCTTAAAGAATTGAAAGCCAGCGAAGAACGCTTCGACGTGATCGTCGCCGACCCACCGGCCTTCATCAAACGCAAGAAAGACATGAAGAACGGCGAAGGCGCCTACCGCCGCCTCAACGAGCAAGCCATGCGCCTGCTCAGCAAGGACGGCATCCTGGTCAGCGCGTCGTGCTCCATGCACCTGCCGGAAGACGACCTGCAAAACATCCTGCTGACCAGCGCCCGTCATTTGGATCGCAATATCCAGATGCTGGAGCGTGGCGGCCAGGGTCCGGATCATCCGGTGCACCCGGCGATTGCAGAGACGCGTTACATCAAGAGCATTACGTGCCGGTTGTTGCCAAACAGCTAAAGCCAAGCACAGATAAAAATGTGGGAGGGGGCTTGCCCCCGATAGCCGTGTGTCAGCCAGCTAATATGGGGCTGACACTACGCAATCGGGGGCAAGCCCCCTCCCACATTTGTTTGGTGGTTGCCGTAAAGGCTTTCCTACCCAAGCAAGCCACGTCAATTCAGGAAGTTTCTCTCAACGCTTTTGATTGAATTCCACTTTTCGCAGACTAGTATCCGTTTCTGGTTTTACTCCGGAAAACAAAAACAATGTCTCGGCCCTACCTCTCCCGCTTCATCCTCATCACCTGCATTTCATTGATCAGTTTCTTTCCGATCAATATTCTCCTGCCCTCATTCCCTGCCCTGGCGGCCCGATTCGACACGCCAAGCGCAGACGTCGCGCTGTCCATCAGCCTGTTCACCCTGGTCTTTTCCATTTCTCAACTGATCACCGGCCCGCTGTCGGACAAATGGGGGCGCAAGGAAGTCCTGCTCGGGTGCATCACGCTGTCGATCCTGGGTGCCCTCGGTTGCGCACTGGCGACGGACTACCTGGCCTTCCTGCTGTTTCGCAGTGTCCAGGCCATGGGTTGCGGGTTCTTCGTACTGGGCCACGCACTGGTGGAAGACCTGTTCGAGGAGCAAGACCGCGCTCGCGTGCGCCTTTACTACATGACCCTGAGCGGTTCATTCGTTGCGCTGTCGCCGTTGATCGGCTCCTGGCTGCAAACCACCTTCGACTGGCAAGGCAGCTTTTATGGGTTCGCCGTAATGGCACTGGGCATGTTGATCCACGCCCTCTGCATCCTGCCGTCCAAGTCCGCCAGCCCACACCGCACGCCGGTGTCGATCATCGGCACGCTGAAAGCCGTCGCCCGTAATCGCGACTTCCTGCGCTACTGGTGGATCGCCGCACTGGTATTCGCCTGCTACTTCGCCTTGATCAGCGTGACACCGCTGATTTTCATGGACGCGCTGAAGCTCTCCGAATACCAGTACGCGTTGGTGTTGATGGTCTATGGCGTGGCCTACTTGCTTGGCGGCGTTGCGGCCTCGTACCTGCAAAAGCGGATTTCGCTGTCCCGGCAAATCAGTATCGGCCTGGGGCTGCTGCTCGTCGCGGGCGTGCTGTTAACACTGATCGTCAGCCTGGATGCCATCACCCCTGTGACGTTGCTCATCCCGATGCTAATCAGCGCCCTGGCCGTGACCCTGGTTCGTCCGGCGGCGATTTCTGCGGCAATGTTGCTGTTCTCAAGCAGTGCAGGTACTGCTGCCTCGGCGGGCAACAGCATCATGTTCCTGACCGCCGCCGTCAGCAGTGCCGTCCTGGCGCAAACCGGGTCCAACCTATTGATCACCATCGCCATGAGCTTCATCGTCTTTAGCCTGTGGGGTTGGCTGACCAATGCCCGAACTGGACGCTAAGCGACTGTAGGAGCCCGCTTGCAGGTTCCTACCGTGGGTCGTGCGCCTCCCGCACGTCCCGTAAGCGCTATCTTCACGGTTGCGGCCATTCCCTCTCGCCGCCAGCGGTGTAGAATCGACGCTATTCATCGCCAGTCATCCCCCGGCGGGTTTATGAGCTCGAGGCCCAAGCAAGCGGCGATCCCGCGACGCGAGTGGCAACTTCCGGACACACGGCCATTTCTGAGTGTTCCAGACGTCAATAGAAGCTCACTCCCCATTGATACCGATTAGCCGCCCGGAGTGCTCCAATGCCTGATTACCGCTCGAAAACATCCACCCACGGCCGCAACATGGCCGGCGCGCGCGCACTGTGGCGTGCCACGGGGATGAAAGATGACGACTTCAAGAAGCCGATCATCGCGATTGCCAACTCATTCACCCAGTTCGTACCGGGCCACGTCCACCTCAAGGACCTGGGCCAACTGGTCGCCCGCGAGATCGAACGCGCCGGCGGTGTCGCCAAGGAATTCAACACCATCGCCGTGGATGATGGCATCGCCATGGGCCATGACGGCATGCTGTATTCCCTGCCGAGCCGCGAGATCATCGCCGACTCCGTGGAGTACATGGTCAACGCCCACTGCGCCGACGCCATCGTCTGCATCTCCAACTGCGACAAGATCACCCCCGGCATGCTGATGGCCTCCCTGCGCCTGAACATCCCGGTGATCTTCGTGTCCGGCGGCCCGATGGAAGCCGGCAAGACCAAGCTCGCCTCCCACGGCCTCGACCTGGTCGACGCCATGGTCATCGCCGCCGATTCCAGCGCTTCTGACGAGAAGGTCGCGGAATACGAGCGCAGCGCTTGCCCAACGTGCGGTTCGTGCTCCGGCATGTTCACCGCCAACTCGATGAACTGCCTGGTGGAAGCCCTGGGCCTGGCCTTGCCGGGCAACGGTTCCACCCTGGCCACCCACAGCGACCGCGAGCAGCTGTTCCTGCAGGCCGGCCGCACCATCGTCGAGCTGTGCAAGCGCTACTACGGCGAGAACGATGAGTCGGTGTTGCCGCGCAATATCGCCAACTTCAAGGCGTTCGAGAACGCCATGACCCTGGACATCGCCATGGGCGGTTCCACCAACACCATCCTGCACTTGCTGGCCGCGGCCCAGGAAGCCGAGATCGATTTCGACCTGCGCGACATCGACCGCCTGTCCCGTCATGTGCCGCAACTGTGCAAAGTCGCGCCGAATATTCAGAAGTACCACATGGAAGATGTGCACCGCGCCGGCGGGATCTTCTCGATCCTCGGTTCGCTGGCCCGTGGCGGCCTGCTGCACACCGATCTGCCGACCGTGCACAGCAAGTCCATCGCCGAAGGCATCGCCAAGTGGGACATCACCCAGACTGACGACGAAGCCGTGCACACCTTCTTCAAGGCAGGCCCAGCGGGTATCCCTACGCAAACTGCGTTCAGCCAGTCGACCCGTTGGGACACCCTGGACGACGACCGTGAAAACGGCTGCATCCGCAGTGTCGAGCACGCCTACTCCCAAGAAGGCGGCCTGGCCGTGCTGTACGGCAACATCGCCCTGGATGGCTGCGTGGTGAAAACCGCCGGTGTGGATGAGTCCATCCACGTCTTTGAAGGCCGCGCCAAGATCTACGAAAGCCAGGACAGCTCGGTTCGCGGCATCCTCGCTGATGAAGTGAAGGAAGGCGACATCGTGATCATCCGCTACGAAGGCCCGAAAGGCGGCCCGGGTATGCAGGAGATGCTGTACCCGACGTCCTACCTGAAATCCAAGGGGCTGGGCAAAGCTTGCGCCTTGCTGACCGACGGCCGCTTCTCCGGCGGCACCTCGGGCCTGTCCATCGGCCACGCTTCGCCAGAAGCCGCTGCCGGCGGCGCGATTGGCCTGGTGCAGGATGGTGACAAGGTGCTGATCGACATTCCGAACCGTTCGATCAACCTGTTGATCAGCGATGAAGAACTGGCCGCGCGCCGGGTTGAGCAGGACAAGAAGGGGTGGAAGCCAGTGGAGAAGCGTCCACGCAAAGTGACTACCGCATTGAAGGCTTACGCCCTGCTGGCCACCAGTGCCGACAAGGGTGCTGTGCGTAACAAGGCGATGCTTGACGGTCTGTAAGCTGCGCCCATAAAAATGCCCCGCCACGTGCGGGGCATTTTTTTGCCTGGCGTTCTGACGCTGTAGTTTTTCATACGCCGGCCGATAACAGGCGCAACTGTATTCTCAAGGAACTTACCCGCATGGATGCCCGCTCTACCGCTCTACACCCGGCTGCATGGGCGCTTTCCCTATTGGCGTTGGCCGGTTGCAGCTCGCTGCAAAAGCCTCAGGTGGACCCAGGCCTGGCACTCTTCAACGAAGCCATGACACTGCCGGCGCTCGACCACACCATCCTGCGCAACGGCGACAGGGTCGCGTACTCCGTCGATTTGCAGCAAAACCCGATCTCTGTGCAGTTCGACGCCTATTGCACACAAGGCCCTGGAAGGATGTTCTACCCCACGCGCTCGGGCCTGCGGGCATTTACTCCCTCACCGGCAACAGGCGTCGACCTGCCGACGGTACAGGCCCAACAACTGCAGCAAAGCGCTCAATTGCAGAGCGTATGCAAGGCACGCCCCGTCCCCGACTGGCGGATGCTGCAAACCTCTGCCGATCAGGGCTGGCTGCTGATCGACCGTAACAGCGTGCAGCAGCAAAGCAGTCAGATATCCGCCTGGGTCGCACAGGATTACCTGCACTATCAGGTCGCCAAGAACGCATCGTTGTTTACTCAACGGCAGGAGCGGCTGACGCTGGATTGCACACGACGCACCATCACGTTGATGAGCCAGTTCAACCTTGATGAAACGCGCCAGATGATCAACGGCGAAATCCGTCGACAATTCAAGCCGCAAGCCTTGGATCAAGCTTCCGTCGAACATGCCCAGCTCTTCAAGGCTCTGTGCCAGGCGCCGGTGGAGCTGACCCATTTACCCGCTTTCAAGGCGCGCCAGCCATTGCCACCCGTTGCCAGCGCAACCAATGCCAACCCGGCCGTGCTGGCGGCCATCCGAGCGCTCGGCCTGCCTGCGCCAACCCGCACCCTGAGCGAGCTGACGTATGACTATGACGCCGTGCTCTTCAACAACACCCGAGTGGGCGACCAGACCAAACAGGCATTTATCAGTGTCGACAACGCATCCGGCCAGACACTGGTACAAACGCGCGACTCGGCACTCGGCTTTAACCAGGAGCTGACCTTCCAAGGCCTGTTTGATCTGGACAGCCAAGGTCTCGACCGCAAAACCGGCAGTGACAAGGTGAAGACCCGTCTCTTGGTTGGCCTGAGCTTTCAAGGCGATTGGCGTAACTTGCCCCTCGCCAGTGAGTTGAGCTACACCCAGACATGGTCAAAATCCATCAACCCCGATGGCAGTCCTTCGTCAGAGACCAGTGAACCAAGAACCGTGACCTGCAAGGTCGCTCGGGAAATCCCGGCTGCCACCCTGACCCCGGACCTGAAGGGGCAAGCTCAGGTACTCGACTGCGTTCAGATGAAAGGTTGGACTTATCAGGCAGCCTATCTGAGCGACTATGGGCTGTTCATCAAATTGCGTGAGAACGCGTTGGTTGCGCAATGGAACTGGCATCTGAAATCGGTGAAGTGACGCGCGATAGCGTGGCTTGTTTGAGCCTATGAAAATGCCCCGCCACGTGCGGGGCATTTTTATTCCGGTTGCACTCAGAACTGCGGCGTGTAGGTCATGGTGAACATCACATTGCGCGGGTCGCCATAGTAGTTGCTGCCCCAGTTCGCGTTGTAAGCCGGGATGTAGTACTTCTTGTCGAACATATTGTTCAGGTTCGCCGCGACGGTGAATTCCTGGTTGATCTTGTAGGCCACCCGCGAATCCCAGAGGGCATTGCCGGGCACGCTGAATGTGCGGTCATAGGCGACGGTGCTGCTTTGCGCGGTCACGCCGGCGCCGACACTGACGTTGCTCCAGTCCCCCGGCAACTGGTAGTCACCCCAGACCTTGAGCAGGTGCTTGGGCGTCCAGGTGCTGAAGATCTTGCCTTCGTAGGTGTCGTCCTTGATGAATTTGGTGGTGTTGTAGGTGTAGCTGGAAACCAGTTGCAGGCCCGGCAGCACCTCACCGCTCAAGGTGGCCTCGAAGCCCTGGCTGCGAACCTTGCCGGACGCGAGCGAGCAGTACCAGCCGCCACAAACCTTGCCGCCTTGCAGATCTTGAGCCGCACGGTTTTCCTGGTCATAGCGGAAGACCGCGAACGACGTATTGAGGCGGCCATCCGCCAGTTCGCCTTTCAGGCCCAGCTCGTAGTTCTGGCCCTCAATGGGCTTGAGCACGGTCAATGAGGTGGTCAGGTTGGTTTGGGGCTCAAAGGCGTCGGTATAGCTGGCATAGGCCGACCATTGCTCGTTGAGCGCATAAACCAGGCCAGCGTAGGGCGTGACGTGACCATTGCTTTGCGTGGTGCTGCTGGTCGGCTCGCCGTACATCCCCCTGGCACCGCTCTCGTCCTGATAGGAATAGTCATACCAACTGGTGCGCGCACCGAGGATCAACGTCAGCGGGTCCAGTACTTGGACGCGCCAGGTGCCATAAATCCCCTTCTGGCGAATGTCATACCAGCTCTTCGTCGCATTCCCTGCCTGGAACAACTGGTTCCTGTCGCGCTGCGGACGGTTGTGGTCGATGTTGAAGATATCCGCCCCCGGCGTCGCCGCGCGCGCCCAGAAATCATCCGTGGTGAGTTTGGAATAGTTGGCGCCCAGCACCATCTCCTGCCGCAACCCCAGGCCTTCGAACTTGCCGTCGACATACACGTCCACACCGCGACTCTTGGTATTGAAGTCAGTGACCCAGTCCACGTAGCGCACGGTGCCGGTGTCACCGGGATTGGGGATGGTGTCCCACGTGGCCTGGTAGGTCGCGTCGTTGTGTTCATCCATGGCCACCAGAGCGGCCTTCACTTTCCAGTCATCGTTGAAGCGATGCTCGATATCGGCAAACACCTGGGTCTGGTTATTGACGTTGCGGTTCCAACTGGCGCCGACAAAGGTCGAGCGCGACAGGCCGATATCGCTGCCGTTGGCGTACCGGGGCAGCGACATGAAGTTGGGCCGCGAGTGCCCCTTCTGGTTGCTGATGCCCACGCCGACGGTGGTGTCTGGTGTGAAGTCGTAGTCCACCGCGGCATAGACCGTCTGGTTCCAGCCGCCGGCGTAATCGACAAAAGAATCGGTCGTGTCGTAGTCCGCCACAAAACGGCCGCGCAAGGTGCCTTCGGTATTGAGCGGGCCACCCGCGTCCACTTGCGTGCCGTAGTGGTCCCAGGAACCGGCCTTGGCCGTGACGGTGACGGTCGGCGCCTGTTGCCCGCGCTTGCGCACCAGGTTCATCGTGCCGCCGGGGCTGTTCGCGCCCTGCAGCAAGGCGGCCGGCCCACGCAGGGTTTCCACGCGATCATAGATCGCCATGTTTTCGGTGAGGTAGCTGCCCAGCGCGTAGGTGTTGCGCGGGATGCCGACGCCGTCGTATTGCAGGGTGCCGACCTCAAAACCACGGGAGAAGATAAACATGCCAGGGCCAGGGGACTTGGTCGCCGTCAGGCCGGGGGTGCGCTTGACCACTTCGGACAACTTGGTGGTGTTCTGGTCGTCCATCTGCTTGCGGGTCATGACGCTGACCGATTGCGGGATGTCCTTGAGCTTTTGCTCGCCTTTGCCGAGGGTCACGGCACCGGTGGTGTAGGAGCCAGTGCCTTCGGTGGTCGCCCCCAAGCGTTCAGCGCTGATGGTGGTGGCACCGACTTCGAGAGCGCCACCGGTGTCCACGCGTTTTTCCAGGGTGACGGTATCGGCGTTGATAAACGCCGCGCTCAGCCCAGTGCCGCCGAGCAGTTGCCCCAAGGCTTCACGTTGGCCCAGATTGCCACTCACCCCCGGCGACACCACCCCTTGGGTCAATTCACCACTCACCAACACCTGCACCCGCGTCACCGCCGAAAACGCCGCCAGCGCACCGTCCAGGCTCTGCCCTGGAATATCAAAACGGTAGGTCTGTGCCTGAGTGGTCTCGGCGGCCTGCAAGTACAGCGGTGCGGTGCCGCAGGCCATGGAAATGGCCAGTGCCAGCAAGGGCCGTGCGGCGAATCGGTGTGCCATGGATGGTGCTCCCCGGTGCAAAAAGTCTGTGATCGGCGCCGCACTACTTGAGAGTGCTTACTATTTACGCCTCAGTGATCAAGGACGATGGCTTGCGGAGAAACCCTGAAACTATTTTGAGAAAGTTGCAGTCAGGACGCTTTGCCTTCGCGCAGCACCAGTAAATACGGGGTGTAATGCTCGGCGTGCAGGTTGAGGGTGTATTCCAACGCCTTGATCACGGCGTCGGGTTTGTCGATCTCGAACACGCCGGACACCACGCGATTGCGCAACGCCTCGCCCAGCACCAGGGTCTTGCCAGGCCAGTAGCGGTTCAACTCGCTGACCACTTCCGACAGCGGTTGCTGGCGAAACACCAGTTGCCGTTGGCGCCAGGCAAAGCCGCTGGCCGGATCAAAACCGTGGACATCGGCCAGCCTCTGCGCCTGATACTCCACCGCCCGCCCCGGCTCCAGGTACACCGGCTCACCACTGCCCGCACTGACCTGTACCTTGCCCTGCGCCACCTGCACCCGTGTCTGCGCATCACGCCGCGCGACGCTGAATTGGGTGCCGACTACCTTGACCCAGCCATCCCCGGACTGCACCACGAAGGGTCGCGCCGGATCTTTGGTCACGTTGAAAAAACCTTCACCGCGCAATAGACGAATCTGACGCTCACCGCCGCTTATGCGCACTTGCACGGCGCTGTCAGTATTGAGTTGCAACTGTGAGCCGTCGGCCAATTCGACGGTGCGCGATTCGCCGGTGCCCGTGGCGTAGTCCGCGCGCAGGCGGTCGAGCCAAGGCGTGTTCTGCACGGTCAACCCCACCGCCAGCAGCACCGCGGCGGCGCAGGCCCAACGTCGCGCGGGCTTGCGCCAGGCGGCCTGCTCGGCGCGGCGGATGACCCGGGCCGGTTCTCGCAAACCACCCAGCATCGCCTGCACTTCCTGCCAGGCATCGTCCTGGGCCTGGCCCTGCCCCAGCCAGGCGGCGAAAGCGTCCAATTCGGCAGGTGTCACGTCCTCGGCCTGCAGGCGGAAGTACCAGGCGGACGCTTCTTCGAACAACGCGTCGCCAGTGGGTAAAGCAGTCATGACCGACGTCCTTGAGTGTCGCAGGCGAGCCGCGTCTTGATGTAGGCGCGGCATTCAATCAAGGCGCGACGCAGTTGGTATTCCACGCTGCGCGGGCTGATCGACAGGCGATCGCCAATCTCGCGGTAGGAAAGTTCGTCGACATGATAAAGCAGGAAGATCTGCCGAGTCGCTTCGGGCAGCGACAGGATAGCGTCCTGCATGAGTTGCTCCTGCTGGTAGGCGGCCAGTTGCTCGTCAGCACCTGGGTTGCCACACGGCAGCTCTTCGCTGGGCTCGCCGGCATCCAGACGCTCGCGGCGGATGGCCTGGCGCTGGTGATCGCGCACCAGGTTGCTGGCGATGGTAAAGAGGAAGGCCGGGAGGTTGTCGATCTTCTCGCCGGAGTCCAGCCGCGCCAGGCGCAGGAACGACTCCTGGGTCAGGTCGGCGGCCACCTGGGCGCTGCCGGTGCGGCGGGTGACGAAGGCTTCGAGGGCTTTCTTCTGCTCCGCGAACAGGCGCGCGATCTGCGAATTCCAGGAGGGCACAGCACTACCTTGAGAAGAACGGAGGGTTCAGGAAGTGCGCACGCTAGCAGACGATGAGATTGGTTCGCAATTGATATCTATTTTTGCCGACCTCTGTAGGAGCCGGCTCGCCGGCGATGACGGCCTTGAGTCTTGCATTGATCTCACTGACGCCATCGCCGGCAAGCCGGGCTCCTACACAGTTGCGTCGGGTTACTGGATTTCGTCAGGCTTGACGATCACCCAGTTCTTGTCCGCCGTCACTGGCAACCCTTCCTTGGCCTGCGCCGCCGCATGCTTGGCGATCATGCCGTTCAGTTGGGTCATGTATTTATCTTTGCGGTTGATCCACAGGTGGATGCCGCCCTTGGCCACGTCCACATCGTGGAACAGCATGTAGCCATCGCTAGTCGGTGTGTCGCCGCCGACGATCACCGGTTTTTTCCATTCGTCGATGTAAGTGAGGATGGCTGCGTGCTTGCCCGCCATCCAGGTGGCCGGGGTCCACAGGTACGGGGTCAGCTCCAGGCCGAGGTTGGCCTTCTCGTCATATTTGCCGGCGCTGATCTGCTTGCGCGCGGTGGTCAGCTCGCCGGTCTTGCGGTCCTTGAGCAAGGTGCTTACGCCGATGACGTTCTCGGGTTTGACGTTGTAGCCGTACTTCGGATCGGCGGCGACCATGCGCACCAGCTCTTCCGAAGCGGCGGTCATCACATACACCTCGATGCCGTTTTCCATCAGCTTGTTGTACAGCTCGGCCTGTCCGGTGAAGACTTTCGGCGGCTGCACCTCAGACTGCTTCACCACGTCGCCTTCAAAATAGCTGACCGGCACGGGCTTGCCGGAGGCCATCAGCTCATCGACCTGCACTTTGAGTTCCTTGAGGGTGAAACCGGAGAACACCTGGGCAACCCACGGGTAGCAGACCATGTCGTCCACTTCGCAGAGGCGATAGTAGTAACTGAACAGACTTTCCTTATGGTCAGCGGTGTCTTTGAACGGCATAAGCTTGAGCGACGGATCAAGGCTGTCGCGGGTGATCAGGCCCTTGTTTTCCATGTAGGGCAGCAGGGATTCTTCGAGGTCGTAGCGGTAGCTGGTGTTGTCCATGTCGAACACCGCGTAATTACCCTTGTTGGCGTTGGCGGCGATCATTTTGTTCAGTTGCTCGGCGGCCGGTGCCGGCCAGTGTTTCAACTCGGTGGCGGCCATGGTTTGTCCGGCAAGGCCCAGACACAGCGCGGCGGCAAACAATCTAGAAGCGAGCTTCATATGCGTTTTCTCCCTGAGTTAAAAACATCGACGCTAACAAATCCCTGTGACAGTTACCGCCCGGGCGCGACCGCTTGCGTCGTGATCGCGCCAAAGGCATGTGCATACGCGCCAGATGCTTATTCCAAAAACGACAGTCACCATTCCATATCGGTATTAAATCAATATATTTCAAGCTGTTAGGCTTTCCGGTTCGCAATCGCAGGCTCTCGCGATTGGCTGCCTTCTCAACGGAGCTTCAATGAATCTGCCCCTGATTCTCAACCTACTGGTGTTCGTGGCCCTGCTGCTGGGCCTGGCACAAACTCGTCGCACACATTGGAGCCTCGCCAAGAAGGTGCTGGTTGCCCTCGTACTCGGCGTGGTGTTTGGCACTGTCTTGCACACGATCTACGGCGACGGCAACCCAGTGCTCAAAGCCTCCATCGGCTGGTTCGACCTGGTCGGCAACGGCTACGTGCAACTGCTGCAAATGATCGTGATCCCGTTGGTGTTCGCCTCGATCCTCAGCGCCGTGGCGCGCCTGCACAATGCCTCGTCCCTGGGCAAGATCAGCTTCCTGACCATCGGCACGCTGCTGTTCACCACCGCAATTGCGGCGTTGATCGGTATCGGCCTGACCAACCTGTTCGGCCTCACCGCCGAAGGCCTGGTGGCCGGCACCCAGGAAATGGCGCGCCTGCAGGTGATCCAGAGTGATTACGCCGGCAAGGTCGCCGACCTGAATATCCCGCAACTGCTGCTGTCGTTCGTGCCGGCCAACCCGTTTGCCGACCTGGCCCGGGCCAAGCCGACCTCGATCATCAGCGTGGTGATTTTCGCCGCCTTCCTGGGGGTTGCCGCGCTGCAACTGCTCAAGGATGACGTGGAAAAAGGCCAGAAAGTCCTCAACGCCATCGACACCCTGCAAGCCTGGGTGATGCGCCTGGTGCGCCTAGTGATGAAGCTGACCCCGTACGGCGTATTGGCGCTGATGACCAAAGTGGTCGCCGGTTCCAACCTGCAAGACATCATCAAGCTCGGCAGTTTTGTCGTGGTCTCGTACCTGGCCCTGGGCCTGATGTTTGTGGTGCACGGCCTGCTGCTGTCCCTGGCCGGGATCAACCCGCTGCGTTTCTTCCGCAAGGTGTGGCCGGTGCTGACCTTTGCCTTCACCAGCCGCTCCAGTGCGGCGGCGATCCCGCTGAGCATTGAGGCGCAGACCCGTCGCCTGGGCATTCCGCAATCCATCGCCGGGTTCGCCGCGTCGTTTGGCGCGACCATCGGCCAGAACGGCTGCGCCGGTCTCTACCCTGCAATGTTGGCGGTGATGGTCGCGCCGACCGTGGGCATCAACCCACTGGACCCGCTGTGGATCGCGACCTTGGTGGCGATTGTGACCTTGAGTTCGGCAGGTGTTGCCGGCGTGGGTGGCGGTGCGACCTTCGCCGCGCTGATCGTGCTGCCGGCCATGGGCTTGCCGGTGTCACTGGTGGCGCTGCTGATTTCCGTGGAGCCACTGATCGACATGGGCCGCACGGCGCTGAACGTAAATGGCTCGATGACGGCCGGCGCGATCACCAGCCAGGTCATGGGGCAGACGGATAAGGCGTTGTTGAATGCGGATGAGCATGCGGAGTTAGCGCAGGCTTGATAGACCGCTATCGCCGGCAAGCCGGCTCCTACAGGGTAAGCAATCAACTGTAGGAGCCGGCTTGCCGGCGATGCTCCTAGGCCTTTTTCCAAACCTCGAAGTTATACGCCGGCTTATCTCCCTCAGCCGCATTCTCGACATTCGACACCAGCTTCCACTGCTTCGTATCAAACTCCGGAAACCAAGCATCCCCTTCCGGACTCAACGCCACCCGCGTCAAATACAGGCGATCCGCCTGCTCCAGCCCCTGCGCATACAGTTGCGCACCGCCGATCAGCATCAGCTCGTCCACGCCTTGCGCCTTGGCCCATGCTTCAGCGCGCTCTACCGCCGCCTCCAGTGACGGAAAAACTTCCGCACCTTCAAGCGCCAGATCGGTCTGACGGCTAACCACGATGTTCAAGCGCCCCGGCAACGGTCGGCCCAGGGAATCCCAGGTCTTGCGCCCCATGATGATCGGCTTGCCAAGCGTGGTGGCCTTGAAATATTTGAAATCCCCCGGCAAATGCCAGGGCATGCTGTTGTCGACGCCGATCACGCGGTTTTCACCGAGGGCTGCGATCAGGCTTAAAGGGAGAGTTTTTTTCATGGCGACGAGAATACCAGAGGTGCGAGCCAGCGGTTATGCTCCAACCTCACTTGCTCAACAGGACGGCGCGTGACTGCACTGAACCCCCTGCAAAAACTCTGGCTGACCGAAACCGTGCGCCTGCGCGAAGAACATGCAGGCCCCCTGGAAGACCTCGAAGCCAATCGTCTGGCCCGCACCGCCGGTGGCGACCTGCCGACGCGCATCCAGCAGCGCGCCTTGCACTTGGCCGAGCGCGATGGGCTCACGGCCGCACTCACCCGCTGGCTGCAAGGCGCGCGCCTGGCGCTGGTGCTGCTGGCAATCGTCGCGGTCATCAGCGGCGCAGGCCTAGCGTTTGCTGCACTGGGCAACGGCTTGACCCCGGTGAATGTGTTCTGGGCCCTGGGCAGCCTGCTCGGCTTGAACCTGATCCTGCTGATCAGTTGGGCGCTGGGCCTGCTGTTTGCCGGCGAACACAGCGCCAGCCTCGGCCGACTGTGGTTGTGGCTCAGCGAAAAGCTCGCCCGCGACGCCAAGGCCGCCCAACTGGCCCCCGCACTGTTACTGCTGCTGCAACGGCAAAAACTCAATCGCTGGGCCGTGGGTGTGCTGGTCAACGGCCTGTGGCTGCTGGCGTTGCTCAGTGCCCTGGTGATTCTTCTTACGCTACTTGCCACCCGCCGCTACGGTTTTGTGTGGGAAACCACCATCCTCGGTGCCGATACCTTTGTCGCCGTCACCCAGGCCCTCGGCGCCCTGCCTGCGCTGCTCGGCTTCAATGTGCCGACCGTCGAGATGGTCCGCGCCAGCGGCGACGCCGCCCTGAATATCGAAAGTGCCCGCCAAGCCTGGGCCGCCTGGCTGGTCGGCGTGCTGCTGGTCTATGGCCTGCTGCCCCGCCTGATCCTCGCGTTGCTGTGCCTATGGCGCTGGAAGCGTGGGCGCGCCGCGCTGCGCCTGGACCTCAACCTGCCCGGCTACAGCCAACTGCGCGAGCGTCTGATGCCGAGCAGTGAGCGCCTTGGGGTCAACGACGCTGCGCCCGAACAATTGCATCACGTCAGCGGCGGCGTCAGTGAACTGGAAAGCGATGGCGCGCTGCTGGTCGCCATCGAACTGGACGACCAGCACGCTTGGCCGCCCAAATTGCCGGCCAGCGTGAAGAACGCCGGCATCCTCGACAGCCGCGAATCACGCCACAAACTGCTGGAGCAACTCTCGCGCTTCCCACCCGCACGCCTGGCCATCGCCTGCGACCCACGACGCTCGCCGGATCGCGGCAGCCTGGCGCTGATCGCCGAACTGGCGCGCAGCGCCACTGCCACCCGCGTGTGGCTGCTGCAAGCGCCGCCCGGCCAAGCCCTGGACGCCGAGCGCCTGGGCGACTGGCACGCCGCGCTGCAACAGCTTGAGCTGCCGTTCGCCGACTGCGCGCCGTTGAACTGGCTGGAGACCGGTCATGACTAAGCCACTGAAACTCGCCGTGGTTGGCCACACCAACGTCGGCAAGACCTCGCTGCTGCGCACCCTCACCCGTGACGTGGGTTTCGGCGAAGTCTCCCATCGCCCCAGCACCACGCGGCATGTCGAAGGTGCGCGGCTATCGGTGGATGGCGAAGCCTTGCTGGAGCTGTACGACACGCCCGGCCTTGAAGACGCCATCGCCCTGCTCGATTACCTGGAGCGCCTGGATCGCCCCGGCGAACGCCTCGACGGCCCGGCACGCCTGGCGCGCTTCCTGGAAGGCAGCGAAGCCCGCCAGCGTTTCGAACAGGAAGCCAAGGTGCTGCGCCAACTGCTGGCCTCAGACGCCGGCCTGTATGTGATCGATGCCCGCGAGCCGGTGCTGGCCAAGTATCGCGATGAGCTGCAAGTACTGGCCAGCTGCGGCAAGCCGTTGCTGCCGGTGCTCAACTTTGTCAGCAGCAGCGACCACCGCGAGCCGGACTGGCGCGAAGCCCTGGCCCGTCTTGGCCTGCATGCGCTGGTGCGGTTCGACAGCGTGGCGCCGCCGGAAGACGGCGAGCGGCGCCTGTATGAAAGTCTCGCCCTGCTATTGGAAAACGCCCGTCCGCAGCTGGAGCGGTTGATTCTTGACCAGGAAGCCCAACGCCAGGCCCGCCAGCAAAGCGCTGCGCGCCTGATCGCCGAGCTGCTGATCGACTGCGCCGCCTGCCGTCGCAGTGTGGTTACCGAGGATGAACAGCAAGCCATCGCTGACCTGCGCAAAGCCGTGCGCCAACGCGAACAAAAATGCGTGGAAGCGCTGCTCAAACTGTTCGGCTTCCGCCCGCAGGATGCCGCTGCCAGTGACTTGCCCTTGCTCGACGGACGTTGGGGTGATGACTTGTTCAACCCCGAAACCCTCAAGCAACTCGGCGTGCGCGTTGGCGGGGGCATTGCCGCCGGCGCGGCGGCGGGGGCCGGCGTGGATCTGCTGGTCGGTGGGCTGACCCTCGGCGCCGCCGCCATTGCCGGTGCGATTGCCGGTGGTGCCCTGCAGACCGCCCGCAGCTATGGCAGCCGGCTGCTGGGCAAGATCAAAGGCCAGCGCGAGCTGACCGTGGACGACAGCGTCTTGCGCCTGCTCGCCCTGCGTCAGCGCCAGCTGCTCAAGGCCCTGAACCTGCGCGGCCATGCGGCGATGCACAGCATCAAGGTCGATACGCCTCAGGACAAGACCTGGCGCGAAGGCAAGTTGCCGGACGCGCTGCACAAAGCCCGCGCCCACCCGCAATGGTCGTCCCTCAACCCTCACGCCAAGTTGAGCCAGACTGAGCGCCAGGAGCAGGTCGAAGTCCTGGCCGCTCGGCTTGATGAGACCTGACCGAGTTATTGCACAAACCACCCAAACGCCAGGAAAGTCGTACATAGCGAGCGAATCAGTTCTTTATCGGCTTTATCGGCTACCCCATTGCGGTCGATGTCGCTATTGGTGAACGACTCCAACACGCCGTCACTGTTGCCGTCATAAGCAACCGCTTGGTAAACCAGCGACGACTTGCACCCAGACGTCGTGCGCTCATGGAAGTCGAGCTTGATCGCGTTGGGCGTTCCGGTTTTACCGAAGTGATCGACGTACATTGTCAACGTACGCTGCCAATGGCTGCGCTGATTGAACCAGCCCAGTTTCAAGAAACTGTCGGCAAAACTATCAACCTGCTCTGTATTCAGCACACATGGCCGGCTGACAGGGTTCAGATCCTCCGCCCACTGTAGATCGACACGGCCATCGGCACTCATGTCCACCGCGAAGATCTCGTGAACCAGTTCATCCGGGCAACCTGCCTGATGCTCATAAAAATGCAGGATGACCGTATCGGCGCGGCCATTACCACTCATGTCTTGCGCAGTGGCTTTCAAGTAACGCATCCGTGTTGCTCCTTAAGGTAAGAAGCAAACACCTTAATGACGCGATGCCCCCGCCTCCAGACGGCGAGTCTGCGTTCGGTGTAAGGCCTGTCTACGCAACCAGTAGCCGCGCAGCCTTCGCCTTGAGCACCTGCAGGTCAAGTACCGGCACGTGCATCTCCTTGGCCTGTTCATCCCAATGACGCATGCGCAAACTCACGGCGCACAGCGGGTCCTGTTCGAACGCCTGGGCTTCTTCGGGGCTCATCACGCCGCCCTGAAAGGCCAGGGTACGGCGGCTGGCCTCACTGAGGCGGGCGTAGTAGTCCGGCTGGCTGAAGGTCAGGTAGCGCTTGGCCTGCACGTGGTATTCCACCAACCGGGCCATGCGTTCGCTGAACCCCGCGCGGCGCAGGTAATCCGCCCCCAGCCGCTCATGACTGACCACGCCGTACCCGCCCATGTTCTCGCCGCCCTGGCCGCAGAGGTGGCCGATATCGTGGAAAAACGCCGCCAACACCACTTCATCGTCAAAGCCTTCGGCCATGGCCAATTGCGCCGCCTGGGACATGTGCTCGATCTGCGACACCTGCTCGCCGATGTAGTCCGCCGTGCCGTGTTTTTCGTATAAGCCGAAGACCTCGGCAATCGCCTGTTCCGGGTTCATCACGCCGCTCCCCACAAGGTGGTGATATTTCGCTCAGCCATCGCCGGCCCCACGCTCATGCCCACGCCGGTGTGCATCAACGCCGCACTCACGCCTGGAGCAGCCCTCAGGAAGGAGAACGGTCCCGGTCCGCGCGAGCCGTATACGCCCTGCCAGCGCTCCACCACTTGGATCTTGCAGCCCAGAGTTTGCTCGGCCAGTGCGATCATCCAGTCGTCGATCTGCTCGGCATTGAAGGGCGACGCGTCGCTGCCGTAGTCATGGGAGTCGCCGATGATCAGTTCGCCATGGGGGGTCGGGCTGATCAGCAGATGGATGCCGTGCTCGTGCAGGTGTGGCGTTTCACGCAGGATCTGCGCCTGCACCGGCGCGGCTTCCGGCAGATCGGCGAAGGCACCGTAGTGCACGCAACTCAAGCCGGTGAGCAATGCGTGTTGCAGGTTCAGGTTCACCACCGGGCGGGCGCGCAACATTTGCAGGCGGCAGATGCTCGGGTTGAGTTCGGCGATCGATTCGGCCAGCAGGGTCTGGTAGTCGTGGCCGGAGCACACGATGATCTGCTCGCCGCGAAAACTGCCCGCCGTGCTGTGCAATTGGCCCGGCTCCACGTCGCGCACCAGCGTGGAGAAATAGAACTCCACGTTCAGCTCTTGCGCCAGGTAGCTGATCAGCGCCGGGATCGCTTCACGCGAATACAGCTGCTGATCGTCCTTGCCATGCAACGCGGCGCGGTGATGACGGAACTGGCCGCCGTACAGATCCTTCATGGCGGCGCCTTGCAGCAGTTCGACGTTGTAGCCGTGCTCTTGTGCACGTCCCTCACAGAAGGCTTCCAGCAAGTGTTCTTCCGCTTCGGTGCGGGCAAACAGGTAAGAGCCGTTACGCTTGAGCTGCAGACCCGCCCGCTCAGCCCATTGCCCCCAGATAACACGGCTTTCCCGGGCCAGGTCGAGCATTGGCCCCGGCGGTTGGCCGGTGACCAGCGCCTGGCCAAAGTTGCGCACCGAGGCGCCCAGTGGCGTGGCGCTGCGTTCGAACACCTTGACCTTGAGGCCGCGCTTGGCGGCGGCAAAGGCGTGGGACAGGCCGAGGATGCCGGCGCCGATGATCAGTAGGTCGCTGTGGTGTGTCATGTCGTGATTTCCTGTATTCGAGGCCGCCATCGCGGGCAAGCCCGCTCCCACTTGTTGATGTGTGAATACCTTCAAATGTGGGAGCTGGCTTGCCTGCGATGAGGCCATCAGCCCTGACGAAAACCCTTACTGGCCCGCCACCTTCTCCGACTTCCCGTCATAGCGCTTGCGCCACTCGGCCAGGATGCTATCGCGGTTCTTCGACGCCCAGGCAAAGTCATTCTTGATCAGGCGTTGTTCATAGTCGGCCGGCAATTCGGTCTGCGGCTTGGCAATGCCGGGTTGGGCGAGGACGGCAAAGTTGTCCTTGTACAGGTCCATGGCTGCTGTGCTGGCAGAGAAGTCAGCCAGTTTTCTGGCCGCATCGGCGTGGGCTGTGCCCTTGATCACCGCCGTGGCTTCGATGTCCCAGCCCAGGCCTTCTTTCGGCAGGATGATGTCCAGCGGCGCGCCCTGGCGTTTCAACTGCACGGCCGGGTATTCGAAGCTGATCCCGATCGGGAATTCACCCGACGCCGCCAGCTTGCACGGCTTGGAGCCGGAGTGAACGTACTGGCCGATGTTCTGGTGCAGGTCGTCCATGTATTGCCAGCCTTGCTTCTCGCCAAAGGTCTGCAACCAGGCGCTGACGTCCAGGAAACCGGTGCCGGACGAGGCCGGGTTGGGCATGACGATCTTGCCCTTGTACTCAGGCTTGGTCAGGTCCTGCCAGCTCACCGGCTTGGTCAGGCCCTGCTTTTCGGCTTCGACGGTGTTGAAGCAAATGGTTGCCGCCCACACGTCCATGCCGACCCAGGCCGGAGGGTTGGCGGCGTCACGGTAGTTTTTGCCGATCTTGTCCAGGTCCTTCGGTGCGTAGTTGTCCAGCATGCCTTGCTGGTCGAGGATCGCCAGGCTGGAGGCGGCCAGGCCCCACACCACATCAGCCTGCGGGCGGGCTTTCTCGGCCAGCAGCTTGGCGGTGATGATGCCCGTGGAGTCGCGCACCCACTTGATCTCGATGTCGGGGTTGGCCTTTTCAAAGGCCTGCTTATAGGTCTTCAACTGCTCGGCTTCGAGGGCCGTGTACACGGTCAGCTCGGTCTTGGCGAAGGCATTCAGGCTGAATGCAGTGAGTACGGCAGCGACCAGCGCCAGGGGCTTGAACATGGAACACCTCCTTCAGGATTATTGGCCTGGCGCGGTCTGGCGCCAGGCTTGGGAGCGGCGCAGTGCGCCACGTGAAGCCCACGCCAGCAGCAGCGAGACGCTGCCTGAGGTGAACAGGATCAGGGTCGACATGGCCGCCGCACCGCCCACGTTGCCAGCGTCGTCCATGTTCAACACGGCGACGGCGGCGAGGATGGTGTCGGGGCTGTAGAGGAAAATCGCGGCTGACACGGTGGTCATCGCCGACACAAACAGGTAGCGCACGATGTCCAGCAGCGCCGGCAGGCAGATCGGCACCGTCACTTTCAGGTAATGCCGGTACAGCGGCGCCTTGAGCGACAACGCGGCGGCTTCGAACTCGGCGTCGAGCTGGCGCAGTGCGGTGGTGGCGGTCATCTGTGCGGTGGTCAGGTAGTGCGCAATGGTGCACACCACCAGCAGGGTCATGGTCCCGTAGAACACATGCAGCGGGTTGCCGTTGAGGTTGAAAAAGAACACGTAGCCCAGGCCCAGCACCAACCCAGGCACCGCCATCGGCACGAAAGTGAGCATGCGCAGGGCGAGGTTGAGGCCTTTCTGACCCTTGGTTTTTTCCATCAGATAGGCCCCGGTGAAGATCAGCACGCTGCCGATCAACGCCGTGCACAACGCCATGGTCAGGCTGTTGCGATAGGCCAGCCAACCGCCGCCCGCCGTGTCTTCGAACTGATAGTGGTTAAGCGACAGCGACAGGTTGTACGGCCAGAACTTCACCAGCGACGAATACACCGCCATGCCGAACACCAGCAGCAACACGGCACAGATCAGCAGCACGATGGCCAGGTAGCAGGCGTCCCTCAGGCGCGATGGCGCCGGCTGGAACACTTGGGCACGCCCGCTCATCGAATCGCCGTGGCGGCGGCGCAGCCAGGCATCCACACCAAAGCTGAACAGCGCCGGCAGCAGCAACACCATGCCGATCAATGCGCCACGCCCGAACTGCTGCTGGCCAACCACGGCTTTGTAGGCCTCCAGCGCCAGCACCTGGTAATCGCCGCCCACTACCACAGGCACGCCGAAGTCGGTGATGGTGAGGGTGAACACCAGGCAGAACGCGGCGAACACCGCCTGGCGCGTGGCCGGCCAGGTGATGCTGCGAAACGCCCGGGCCGGGCTGGCGCCCATGCTGGAAGCGGCGTCGAACAGTCGCGCATCCGCCAAGGACAGCGCCGACAGCAGAATCATCAGGGCGTGTGGGAAGGTGTAGATCACCTCACCCAGCACAATGCCCCAGAAGCCGTAGATATTGTCCGAGAGCAGCCCGCGCAGCATGCCCTGGTTGCCGAACAGGTACACCAGCGCGATGCCCGGCAGCATCGACGGAGCCATCAGCGGCAGCAGCGACAGGCCACGCCAGATCGACTTACCGGGAATCAACGTGCGTTGCAGCGCGTAGGCAAACAGGTAGGCAAGCGGTACGACGATGGCAGCAACGCTGAGGGAAACCTTGAGGCTATTGCCCAGCAGCCAGTGGAAGTTGTCACTCGTGACCAATTCCCGCGCGGCCACCAGGCCACCGCCCTGCCCGGCTTCGCTGCTGAAACCGCGCCAGAAGATCGCCAGCAGTGGCAGCAGCACGGCGACGCTCAGCAGCAAAAGCCACAGCCACTTGCCGCCAATCACGAAAAGACGGTCACCCCTTTCGGCGCGGGTAGCCTGGCGCGGCAGCGTCATCACCCTAGCCATCTCAGGCAAACACCTGCAGGCTGCGCGGCGGCAAGGCCACCCAAATATCCTGTGCGCCCAGGCGCGGCATGGCCTCGGGGGCCAGTTCAGCCAGCAACGGGTGCCCGGGTAACTGCTCCAGCTCAAAGCTCATGCGGCAGCGGTTGCCAAGAAAGGTGATCTCACGAACCTTGGCCGGGAACAGGTTCTCTTCATGCACCGGCGGGTTGACGCTGATCGCCTCCGGGCGGCAGAACAGGCGCCCAGACCTGGCGACGCCGGCGTCGTCGGCCAGGCGCATGTTCATCCCACCCACTTGGGCGTGGCTGGCACTGTTACGGCTGAACGGCAGCCAATTGCCCTGGCCGACAAACTCCGCCACGAACGGCGTGGCCGGGCGGTCGTAGATCTCCTGGGGCGTGGCGTATTGCTCGACCTTGCCGTTGTTCATCACGGCGATGCGGTCGGCCATCAGCATGGCTTCGTCCTGGTTGTGGGTGACCATCAGCGTGGTGATGCCCAGGCGACGTTGCAGTTGGCGCAACTCGGTGCACAGATGCTCGCGCACCCGGGCGTCGAGGGCCGACATCGGCTCATCCAGCAGCAATAACGACGGCGCCGGGGCCAGCGCACGGGCCAGCGCTACCCGTTGCTGTTGACCACCCGAGAGCTGGCCGGGGAATTTCTTTTCGCTGCCCAGCAGGCCAACCAGTTCCAGCATCTGGCCGACGCGCTTGCGCACTTCGTCACGACCGCCGCCGGTGAGGCCGTAGCCGATATTCGCTTCAACGGTAAGGTTGGGAAACAGTGCGTAGGACTGGAACAGGATGCCGTAGTCCCGCGCCTGGGGCGGCAGCAGGGAAACATCCCGGTTGCCCAGGTAAAGCTCGCCGCTGTCCTGGCGTTCCAGGCCAGCGATGCAGCGCAGCAGGGTGGTCTTGCCGCAGCCGGACGGGCCCAGCAGGCACACCAGCTCGCCGGCGGCGACGTCCAGGGAGACGTCATCCAGCGCAGTAAAGGCGCCAAAGCGTTTCTGGATACCGCGCACCTTCATGGGCGCGCCGGGTTGGGTCAGGGCTGTGTTCATGCTAGGCACCTCATCGAACGGATGAAGGCCATGCTAGGCAGGCAATGCGTCCCTGATGTGGCAGAAAGGCAAAACCCGGCGATAGTGGTATTGGTGAATTTGGGTAGGACGCGAACACCATTGTGGTGAGCAGGCTTGCCCCGCGCTGGGGCGCGCAGCGGCCCTAAAATCAGGCTCCCGGTTTTTCCTGCAAAAAATGCGGTGGCATTATTGGGGCTGCTGCGCAGTCCAGCGCGGGGCAAGCCCGCTCACCACAGAGATCTTACTCGACCGTTAGAGTGGAGACATTTCCTGCGCCAACCCCAGGAACGCCGCCGGTAACCGCGCGCTTTTGCGCTCCTTGAGGCAGTACAGGTACTCGGGAATCTGCGGTGCATTTTCGATGGTCAGCACACGCAGTTGCGGGTCGTGGGGCACTTCCTGACGCGCAATGATGCTGATGCCGATATTGCGCAGCACCGCCTCACGGATCGACTCGCGGCTGCCGATTTCCAGCAACGGGCCGAAGCTCACGTTGGCGCTTTGCAAGAGCTCTTCGGTCAGGCGTCGCGTGGTCGAGCCCGCTTCACGCATCAGCAAAGTGTGCCCGGCCAACGCTGAGAGCGGCACATGATCGAGCTTGGCCAGCGGATGGTTGCGGTGTACCGCCAGCACTAGCGGGTCGGTGCCCAGCACCCGGCGGATCAGCCGCGGGTCTTCCAGCAGTTGCGAGGAGGCAGCGACGTCGACGCGGTAATCGTCCAACGCTTCCAGCACCTGCTGGGAGTTGCCGATCTCCACCGACACATCCACTTGCGGCAGGCGCTCGCGAAAGGCTTTGACCAGGTCGAGGATGTAATACGGCGCTGTCGCGGCGATTCTCAATGCCCCCTGGACCTGGCCGTTGTTGCGCAGGAAAAACTCGATGTCCGCTTCCTGCTGCAACAGCGCCTTGACCATCGGCAGCAGGCGCGCGCCGTCGTCGCTGACGGTGAGGCGGCGGCCGCCGCGGTAGAACAGTTCGACACCGTACTGGCTTTCCAGGTTACGGATCTGGGTGGTGACCGTGGGTTGGCTCAGGCCGAGTTTTTTCGCCGCCTGGGTAATGCTGCCCAGGCGGGCGACCATAAAAAACGCCTTTAACTCCGCACTCAGCACACCGCCCTCTCATCGTTTATTTGCGCAACAGGCGCAGACCATTGAACACCACCAGCAGGGCCACGCCCATGTCGGCGAACACCGCCATCCACATGGTGGCCAGGCCCAGGAAGGTGACCACCAGGAAGATCGCCTTGATCACCAGCGCCAGGGTGATGTTCTGCTTGAGGATACTCGACGTTTGCCGCGACAGACGAATGAATGCCGGAATCTTGCGCAAGTCATCATCCATCAGCGCCACGTCAGCCGTTTCGATGGCCGTGTCGGTGCCGGCGGCAGCCATGGCAAAACCGATCTCGGCACGGGCCAGGGCCGGGGCGTCATTGATGCCGTCGCCGACCATGCCCACACGGTGGCCTTGGCCGTAAAGGGTTTCGATGGCTTGCAGCTTGTCGGTAGGCAGCAGGTCGCCCTGAGCCTGGTCGATGCCGACCTGGGCGGCGATTGCCTGGGCGGTGTGGGTGTTGTCGCCGGTGAGCATCAGGGTCTTGATGCCCAGTTCATGCAGTTGCTGGATGGCTTCGCGGCTGCTGTCCTTGACGGTGTCTGCCACGGCGAACAGTGCCAGCGGGCCGGATTTGTCGAGCAGCAGCACCACGGATTTGCCCTGCTTTTCCAGGGCGAAGAGTTTTTCTTCCAACTCCGGCGAGCACAGGCCCAGGTCTTCCACCAGGCGATGGTTGCCAAGGTGGTAGGTTGCACCGTTGATATCGCCGCGCACGCCGCGACCGGCCAGGGCCTCGAAGTTATCCACAGCGTGAACCGGCAGGTTTTTATCCACAGCCGCATTGGCAATCGCCAGTGACACTGGGTGATCGGAACGCCCTGCCAGGCTGGCGGCCAGGGCCGGCGCGCTGTCTTCAAGGTTCGGGAACAGCGCCAGGTAATCGGTTTGCACCGGCTTGCCGTGGGTGATGGTGCCGGTCTTGTCGAGCGCCAGGTAGTCGAGCTTGTAACCGCCCTCCAGGTACACGCCGCCCTTGATCAGGATGCCTTTGCGCGCGGCGGCGGCGAGGCCGCTGACGATGGTCACCGGGGTGGAAATCACCAATGCACAGGGGCAGGCAACCACCAACAGCACCAGGGCGCGGTAGATCCAATCGAACCAGGCGCCGGCCATGAACAGCGGTGGAATAATGGCCACGCCCAAGGCGAACAGGAATACCGCCGGGGTGTAGACCTTCGAGAAGCTGTCGACAAACCGTTGGGTCGGTGCCCGTGCGCCCTGGGCTTGTTCCACCGCGTGAATGATGCGCGCCAGGGTTGAGTTGTTGGCCGCGGCAGTGACTTTATATTCCAGGGAGCCGGCCTGGTTGATGGTGCCGGCGAAGACCTTATCGCCCACGGTCTTTTCGATCGGCAGGCTTTCACCGGTGATCGGCGCCTGGTCGATGGTGGATTGGCCCGCAGTGACTTCACCGTCCAGGCCGATGCGCTCGCCGGGCTTGACCCGCACGATGGCACCCAACTCAATGCTTTTGACCTCTTTTTCGACCCATGTCCCATCCGCCTGCTGCACTGTGGCCTGCTCAGGCGTCATTTGCATCAAGCCGCTGATGGCATTGCGCGCACGGTCCAGGGACTTGGCTTCGATCAACTCGGCCACGGTGAACAGGAACATCACCATGGCGGCTTCCGGCCATTGGCCGATCAGGATCGCACCGGTGACGGCGATGCTCATCAGGGCATTGATGTTCAGGTTGAGGTTTTTCAGGGCAATCCAGCCCTTTTTGTAGGTGGTGAGGCCGCCGCTGAGGATCGACACCAGCGCGACCACCGCGATAACCCAGGTGGGCGCGGCATTGGTGAAGTGCAGCACCTCGGCAGCCAGCGCGCCAACGCCGGACAGCGCCAGCGGCCACCAGTGCTTCTTGGGCGGTGGCTCGGCGGCAGGCTTGCCTTCTTCAATGGGGTCGGCCTGCATGCCCAGGGATTTGATCGCATCGACGATGGGCGCAGTGTTCGGCAGGTCGTGAGTAACGCCGAGGATGCGGTTGATCAGGTTGAACTCCAACTGCTGCACGCCCGCGAGCTTGCCCAATTTGTTCTGGATCAGCGTCTGCTCGGTAGGGCAGTCCATGGCTTCGATACGGAAGGTGCTCAGCCGCGAGCCGGCGGTGGGCGCTTCGCTCAGTTGCACCCGCGCAGGGGCGGGCGTGCCGGAACAGCACGAACCACCGTGGCCGTGGTCATGCACGGGCGTGAGTTTCTTCGGGCCATGATCATGGTCGTGGTCGTGCTTATGCGGGGTGTGGAGGGAATCGCTCATTCTGTCGCGTCCGTAAAGGTGCCTGTTGCCAAGTAAAGACCCTGTAGCCACTATAGGGTCAAGCACCCATTTGGAGATTGCTGCGATGAAGATCGGCGAATTGGCCAAACTGACCGACTGCCCGGTAGAAACCATCCGTTACTACGAGAAGGAAAGCCTGCTGCCGCCCCCGGCGCGCACCGATGCCAACTACCGCGTGTACACCCAGGCACACACCGAGCGGCTGATCTTTATCCGCAACTGCCGCAGCCTCGACATGACCCTGGAAGAAATTCGCAGCCTGCTGGGCCTGCGGGACAGCCCCCAGGACCAGTGTGAAAACGTGAATGCGTTGATCGACGAGCATATCCACCATGTGAAAGCGCGGATCGATGGGCTGTTGGCGTTGCAAGAGCAATTGCTGGACTTGCGCCAACGCTGTGGCGGCGGGCCCGAGTGCGGGATTCTGCAGCGGCTGGAAGTCAGCGGGAGTGTGGCAGCCAGCGAGGCTGAGCCCTCGCATGTAGGCAGAAGCCACGCCCACTAAATCAAGTGAACACCGCCTAAATGTGGGAGCGGGCTTGCTCGCGAATGCGGTGTGTCAGCCACTGCATGTGCAAGCTGATACTCCGCATTCGCGAGCAAGTCGAATCGTCGCACCGCCGCTCCCACATTGGTCAGATGGCCACGTCGGCCTTGATGCTTGGGTCTGCGTCGTAACCAACGATTTCGAAGTCCTCAAACGTGTAGTCGTAGATCGACGCAGGTTTGCGCTTGATCACCAGTTCCGGCAGTTTCTTCGGCGTGCGCGCCAGTTGGGTGCGGATCTGCTCCATGTGGTTGCTGTAGGCGTGGGTGTCGCCCGTGGTGACGATGATCTCGTGAGGGATCAGGTCGCACTGCTGGGCAAGCATATGGGTCAGCAATGCCAGCGCGGCGGTGTTGTACGGCAGGCCGAGGAACACGTCGGAACTGCGGATGTACAACTGCATCGACAGGTGACCGTCGTGCACGAACGCCTGGTACAGCAGGTGGCACGGTGGCAGGGCTTGCTTGCCGTTGCGCGCGTTTTCCTGCGGGCTTTTGGTTTCGTCGGGCAGGTACTCGACGTTCCAGCCGTGGAACAGGATGCGGCGGCTGTTCGGGTTGGTCTTGAGCGTGTGGACCATGTAGTCGATCTGGTTGATCGTACCGCCATCCTTGGTTGGCCAGGCGGTCCACTGCTCGCCATACACCGGGCCCAGGTCGCCCTCTTCGGTGGCCCATTCGTCCCAGATGCGCACGCCGTTTTCGTTCAGCCACTTGATGTTGGTGTTGCCACTCAACATCCAGATCAGCTCATTGGCGATGCTTTTGAAGTGAAGCTTCTTGGTGGTCAGCAGCGGGAAGCCGTCGGCCAAGTTATGCCGATACTGACGGGCGAACACGGCCTTGGTGCCGGTGCCGGTGCGATCGCCCTTGGTCAATCCATTGGTCACGACGTCGTTCAGTAGTTCGAGATATTGCTTCATGTTGGTACCTGTATCGGTGAAGCCGAGGCTGGCGAGCCTCGGCATTCGAATTTAAAGCGCAGCGTTCTTCAGCGGTTGCGGGCGGTTATAGGCCCACCACAGCAGGCCCAGGCCCACGAGGATCATCGGCAGGCTGAGGATCTGACCCATGGTCAGCCAACCCCACGCCAGGTAGCCCAATTGTGCATCCGGCACGCGCACGAACTCGACGATGAAGCGGAAGATCCCGTAGAACAACGCGAACATGCCCGATACCGCCATGGTGGGGCGTGGCTTGCGCGAGAAGATGTACAGGATAAGGAACAGCGCCACGCCTTCCAACGCGAACTGGTAAAGCTGCGACGGGTGGCGCGGCAGTTGCGCCGGGTCGCTGAACGGCGGGAACACCATGGCCCACGGCACGTCAGTCGGCTTGCCCCACAGCTCGGCGTTGATGAAGTTACCGATACGCCCGGCACCCAGGCCGATCGGCACCATCGGCGCAACGAAGTCCATCAGTTGGAAGAACGACTTGCCATTACGACGGCTGAACCACCAGGCGGCGATCATCACGCCGATAAAACCGCCGTGGAACGCCATGCCGCCCTTCCACACTTCGAAGATCAGCGTCGGGTTGGCGATGTACGCCGAAAGGTCGTAGAACAGCACATACCCCAGGCGCCCGCCGACGATCACCCCCATCGACAACCAGAAGACCATGTCGGAGAGCTTCTCCTTGGTCCAGGTCGGGTCGAAACGGTTCAGGCGCCGGGAGGCCAGCAACCAGGCACCGCCGATGCCGATCAGGTACATCAACCCGTACCAGTGGATTTTCAGCGGACCGATGGCCAGGGCCACCGGGTCGATCTGCGGGTAAGGCAGCATTGCGACTCCTCGTTAATCATTCGTTGTTGCGACCGGACCATGCCCGGGCGCGATTAAGACTGCATTACTCACGTTTTTCAAAGCAAAAAGTTTATGCCGACACAGAACAGCAACCCGGCAAACAACCGCTTGAGCAAACGCGGCGACAACCGGTGCGCCAGGCGCGCGCCGAAGCGGGCGAACACCATGCTGGTCAGGGCAATGCCCAGCAGTGCCGGCAAATACACGAACCCTAGACTATGAGCGGGCAACAGCGGGTCATGCCAGCCCAGAATCATGAAACTTAATGCACTTGCCAGCGCGATCGGCAGGCCGCAGGCCGATGAGGTGGCGACCGCCTGTTGCATCGGCACGCTGCGCCAGGTCAAGAACGGCACGGTCAGCGAGCCACCGCCAATCCCGAAAATCGCCGAAGCCCAGCCAATCACGGTGCCCGCCAGGGTCAGGCCGACCTTGCCCGGCACCGTTCGGCTGGCCTTGGGCTTGACGTCCAGGGCCAGCTGCACGGCCACCAGCAGGGCAAACACACCAATGATTTTCTGCAGGTGCGGGCCGGAAATCGCCTCGGCGGTCAACGCGCCAAAACCCGCACCGATCAGGATGCCCACGGTCATCCACACAAAGATCGGCCAACGCACCGCGCCACGTCGGTGGTGCTCACGCACGGCATTCACCGAGGTAAAGATGATCGTTGCCAGGGAGGTGCCCACGGCCAGGTGGGTCAGCACCTGCGGGTCGAAGCCCTGCAAGGTGAAGCTGAACACCAGCACCGGCACGATGATGATCCCGCCGCCCACGCCAAACAGCCCGGCGAGCACGCCCGCACAGGCGCCGAGCAGCAAATACAGCAGAAATTCCATGGGAGCCCCCGAACCAAGTCCGGCATGTTAACGGATGGAAGGCATGCGACCCAACTGGATACGATGGAACGGCGCTGCCGGTGTGGGTAGAGTGGGAAAAAACACAAAAGGGAATCGCCTGATGTGCCTGATTGTTTTCGCCTGGCGGCCGGGCCACGCCCAGCCGTTGATCGTCGCGGCCAACCGCGATGAATTCTACGCCCGCCCCAGCCTGCCGCTGGCCCAATGGCCGGATGCGCCCGACGTCTACGCCGGTCGCGATCAGGAAGCAGGCGGCACGTGGCTGGGGGTGAATGCCGATGGGCGTTTTGCTGCCCTCACCAATATCCGTGACCCGCACCAGCCACCGGCCCGCAAGTCCCGTGGCGAGCTGGTGGCGCGTTTTCTCAACGGTTCTCTGCCGATTGAGGACTATTTAGCCGACGTTAACGGCCGTTCGATTGAATATGCCGGGTTTAACCTGCTGCTGGGCACACGGGATGAGTTGTGGCATTACAACGCCAATCATACGGAGCCGACGCGATTGGAGCCTGGGGTGTATGGATTGTCCAACGCCGGACTGGATACGCCGTGGCCCAAACTGCTCAAGGCCAAGGCGGCATTGAGCGCGCTGCTAGAGGATCCGCAGCCGGAAGCCTTGTTGGGGATTTTGAGTGATCCGCAGACGGCGCCGTTTGCGGACCTGCCGGACACCGGCGTGGGGTTGGCGACCGAGAGTTTGCTATCGAGCGTGTTTATTGCCAGCCCAAGCTATGGGACGCGGGCGAGTACGGCGCTGATTGTAAATGCCGACGGGACGCGGCGGATGGTGGAACGTAGTTTTGGGCCGAATGGTGGCCGACTTGGCGAGATAGAACTGAGGATTTAGCGGTGCTTGAGCGAGCGCTATCGCGGGCAAGCCCGGCTCCCACAGTTGAAATGCTTTCCAATGTGGGAGCTGGCTTGCCTGCGAAAAAGGCGACTCGGTCTAGAGGGTTTTTGCGGAGGCCGGGTTGATCATCCGCGTCAGCCCCAGGTTTTTCAGGGCCAATTGCAACGAGCTGTGGATAACTTGCGGGTTGTCGATGGTCATCAACTCCGCCAGCAGGTCCTTGGCCATGCTCAGTTCAACCTGGCGCAGCATCCACTTCACCTTCGGCAAGTTGGTGGCGTTCATCGACAGGCTGTCAAAGCCCATCGCCATCAACAGCACCGCCGCCGCGGGGTCGCCGGCCATTTCACCGCAGATGCTCACCGGCTTGCCTTCGGCGTGGGCGTCGCGCACCACATGCTGCAGCGCTTGCAGCACGGCCGGGTGCAGGTAGTCGTAGAGGTCGGCCACCCGTGGGTTGTTACGGTCCACGGCCAGCAGGTATTGGGTCAGGTCGTTGGAGCCCACCGACAGGAAGTCCACCTGCCGCGCCAGCTCCTTGGCCTGATACACCGCTGCCGGGATTTCGATCATCACGCCAATCGGCGGCATCGGTACGTCGGCGCCTTCGTCGCGCACTTCACCCCAGGCGCGGTGGATAAGATGCAACGCCTCTTCCAGCTCATGGGTACCGGAGATCATCGGCAGCAGGATGCGCAGGTTGTTCAGGCCCTCACTGGCCTTGAGCATGGCGCGGGTTTGTACGAGGAAGATTTCTGGGTGGTCGAGGGTGACGCGGATACCACGCCAGCCGAGGAACGGGTTGTCCTCTTTAATCGGGAAATACGACAGTGACTTGTCGCCGCCAATATCAAGGCTGCGCATGGTCACCGGCAACGGGTGGAAGGCTTGCAGTTGCTCGCGATAAATCGCCAGCTGCTCCTTCTCACTCGGGAAACGCTGGTTGATCATGAACGGCACTTCGGTGCGGTACAGCCCCACCCCTTCGGCGCCGCGCTGTTGCGCGCGGGCCACATCGGCGAGCAGGCCGGTATTCACCAGCAGCGGCACACGGTGGCCATCGGTGGTCACGCACGGCAGCTCGCGCAATGAATCCAGGCCCAGCGCCAGTTGCTTCTCTTCCTCGACCACTTCGGCGTATTGCTTGCGCAGTACTTCGCTGGGGTTGGTGAACACTTCACCACGATGGCCATCGACGATCATGTCGATGCCATCCACTTTGGAATACGGCAGGTCCACCAGGCCCATCACCGTCGGGATGCCCATGGCCCGGGCCAGGATCGCGACGTGGGAGTTGCCCGAACCCAGTACCGACACCAGGCCGACCAGCTTGCCTTCCGGCACTTCGCCGAGCATGGTGGCGGTCAGTTCTTCACTGATCAGGATGGTGTTGTCGGGGTAGACCAGGTTGGTGGTGCGGTCTTCCTGCAGGTAGGCCAGCAGACGGCGACCGAGGTCACGCACGTCCGAGGCGCGCTCGCGCAGGTAGGCGTCATCCATCAATTCGAAACGGTTGACGTGATCGGTGACCACTTGGCGCAGCGCACCCTGGGCCCACTGGCCAGTCTTGATTACGGTCTTGACTTCATTACCCAGCGACGCATCGTCGAGCATCATCTGGTACACGTCGAACAGCGCACGCTCTTCGGGGCGCAGTTGTGTGGCCAGCTTGGTCGACAGGTTGCGCATGTCCGCGCGCACGCCTTCAAGGGCGGTCTTGAACAATTTGATTTCAGCGTCGATGTCATCGACGGTCTTGTCCGGCACTACGTCGAGGTCAGCCGGCGGCAGCATGACCACGGCGGTACCGACCGCCGCACCCGGCGAACCCGGTACGCCGACGAACTTGGCTTCCTGAATGCCCTTGCCCTGGCGCCCAAGGCCACGAATCGAGCCGGTGGCTTCGGCGTGGGCGATAACCCCGGCGAGCTGCGCGCTCATGGTCACGAGGAAGGCTTCTTCACCTTCGTCGAACTGGCGGCGCTCTTTTTGCTGGATGACCAACACGCCGACAACGCGGCGGTGGTGAATGATCGGTGCGCCGAGGAACGAGGCGTAACGCTCTTCACCGGTTTCGGCAAAGTAGCGATAACGCGGGTGATCGGCCGCGTTTTCAAGGTTCAGGGGTTCTTCACGCGTCCCCACCAGGCCCACCAGACCTTCATTGGGCGCCATGCTGACCTTGCCGATGGAGCGCTTGTTCAAGCCCTCCGTGGCCATCAGCACAAAACGGTTGGTCTCGGGGTCCAGCAGGTAAACCGAGCAGACCTGGCTGCCCATGGCTTCCTTGACGCGCAACACAATAATCCCCAACGCCGCCTTGAGATCCTTGGCGGAGTTAACTTCCTGGACGATCTTGCGCAGCGTATTGAGCATGGCTCGGGGTCGAACTCCGTCGTCAGTCGCGCGCTAAAAGGCGCGGGGCAAGCTCTTTGAGAGCGCGACGATAAACCTCGCGCTTGAATGTCACCACCTGGCCCAACGGGTACCAATAGCTGACCCAGCGCCAGCCATCGAACTCCGGTTTACCGGTCAAATCCATCCGCACCCGCTGCTCATTGGAGATCAGGCGCAGGAGAAACCATTTCTGCTTCTGGCCGATGCACAGCGGTTGGCTGTGGGTACGCACCAGGCGTTGCGGCAAACGATAGCGCAACCAGCCTCGGGTACAGGCCAGAATTTGTACATCTTCGCGCTCAAGGCCGACTTCTTCGTTCAACTCACGGTACAAGGCGTCTTCAGGGGTTTCGTCGGGGTTGATTCCACCTTGAGGAAACTGCCAGGCATCTTGGTTGATTCGGCGAGCCCATAGCACCTGTCCGGCATCATTCGTAAGAATAATCCCGACATTAGGACGGAAACCATCGGGGTCGATCACGGCAACAACCTCGCAAACGCATGTCGCCGCATTGTTCCACAAAGGTTGATGAAGCGGCAACGAGGCTTCTTACCTTATGTGCACTCTTGTGAAAAGACCGTATTCTGGACGCCTTTTTACAGACTTTTCAGCGAGTAACTGCAATGCGCCTGGCTTTATTCGACTTGGACAACACCCTCCTCGGCGGTGACAGCGACCACGCCTGGGGCGATTACCTGTGCGAGCGCGGGATTCTCGACCCGGTGGCCTACAAGGCCCGCAACGACGAGTTCTACCAGGATTACCTGGCCGGCAAGCTGGACAACGCCGCCTACCTGAACTTTTGCCTGGAAATCCTTGGCCGCACCGAGATGGCCCAATTGGATGAGTGGCACAACGACTACATGCGCGACTGCATCGAGCCGATCATGCTGCCGCTGGCGATTGAGCTGCTGGCCAAGCACCGCGCTGCCGGTGACAAGCTGGTGATCATCACCGCCACCAACCGCTTTGTCACCGCACCGATTGCCGCACGCCTGGGCGTGGAAACCCTGATCGCCACCGAGTGCGAGATGGAAAACGGCCGCTACACCGGGCGCAGCACCGATGTGCCGTGCTTTCGCGAGGGCAAGGTAACGCGCTTGAATCGTTGGCTGGAAGAGACCGGGTATAGCCTGGAGGACAGCTACTTCTACAGCGACTCGATGAATGATTTGCCGCTGCTGGAGCAAGTGACGCATGCGGTGGCGGTGGATCCGGATCCGAATCTGCGGGCTGAGGCCGAGAGGCGCGGCTGGCCGGTCATCACGCTGCGCAGCTGATGGCCCCATCGCAGGCAAGCCAGCTCCCACATTTTGACCGCATTCTCATGTTGGAACTCGGTCAAGTGCGGGAGCTGGCTTGCCTGCGATGAAGTCGACACGGTCCCAAGCCCTACATAGGCTTTGCGACCATCAAGTAGAAAATCACCACAAACGCCAGGAACGCCGGCCACCCCAGGCCAAACCACCAGCGCATATAGGTCGCGGCCTTGATCGGCATCGCCGTACCCTCGCGCAACGCCTGCTCCGCCATCTTGTGTACACGAATCTGCAACCACACCACCGGCAACCAGCAGATACCCGCCAGCACATACAGACCGAACGTCCACTGCAACCAACTCTGCTGCAACGACCACCCCGCCAAGTGCATCAAGCCGATCCCGCTCAGCGGCTGGAATACCGCCGTGGTCGCGGTAAACGCCCAGTCGGCGAACACCAGGTGCTTGAAGGTCACCGCGATCACTTCCACCTTGCCGGTGCGCCAGGCGCGCAACGCGTAGTATGCCGAGCCTGCGCCCAGCCCGAACAGGAGGGTCGACGAGAGGATATGCAGGGTTTTCAGCAGCAGGTAAGCGCTCATCTAGACGGGCTTGGCACCCATCAGCCCGGCGATCGCCACAAACCCCACCAGACTGACCACCGCCAGCACCAACGTGAAGTTCAAGCTACCGCCCTCGCCTTTGCGCAGGCGATTAAGCCGCGCCACCAGCCAGAACCACGCCAGCGCCGCCACGGTATAGAGGATGCTGGACCCCAGGATCCAGGTCTGCCCCAGCGGCCAGCCGATCAGATGGACCAGCCACCAGCCGGTAAAAGGCATGCTCACCACGCAAATACCCATCAACAACCAGACGAATGCCCACGGGCGCTGCACGGTCGCCGCCGGGCCGGCGCTGCGTTTGCGCCAGGCCAGCAACGCCAGCCCCAGGCCGCTGAGCAGCAGCAACACGGTGGCTGCTATGTGGATAACTTTCAGGGTTGTCAGGGTTTCCATGTGTCGTCTTCCTTAAAGGCCGCCTCCATCAGCGTAGTCGCTCAACCGAGGAACAGTTTGTAGGCCGGGTTATCGCTTTCATCCCAGTACGGGTAGCCAATGGCTTCCAGGGCTGCCGGCACCAGGTGGCGCTCATCCGCCGGCACTTGCAGGCCGGCGACCACACGGCCGTCTGCTGCGCCGTGGTTGCGATAGTGGAACATCGAGATATTCCAGCGCCCGCCCAATTTGTTAAGAAAGTTGAACAAGGCGCCCGGGCGCTCCGGGAATTCGAAACGTAACACCACTTCATCGCTGACCTTGGCCGCATGCCCGCCGACCATATGACGGATGTGCAATTTGGCTAGTTCGTTCTCGGTCAGGTCCAGCACCGGGAAACCCTGGCCTGTCAGGCTGGCGATCAGTGCACTGCGCGGATCGTTTTCCGGGTGGGTCTGCACGCCCACAAAGATGTGCGCCTCGCTGCCGGAGTGGTAGCGGTAGTTGAATTCGGTGATCTGGCGCTTGCCCACGGCCTCGCAAAACGCCTTGAAGCTGCCGGGCTTTTCGGGAATGGTCACGGCGATGATGGCTTCGCGACCTTCACCCAGTTCGGCGCGCTCGGCCACATGGCGCAAGCGATCAAAGTTGACGTTGGCACCGGAGTCGATGGCCACCAGGGTCTGCCCAGTCACGCCACGGGTCTCCACGTATTTCTTGATGCCCGCCACACCCAGGGCTCCCGCCGGCTCGGTGATGGAACGGGTGTCGTCGTAGATATCCTTGATCGCCGCACAGATTTCATCGGTGCTCACGGTGATCACTTCATCCACATAGTCCTTGCAGATGTCGAAGGTGTGCTGGCCGATCTGCGCCACCGCCACGCCATCGGCAAAGATGCCCACGGCCGGCAGTACCACGCGCTCGCCCGCCGCCATGGCGGCTTGCAGGCAGTTGGAGTCGTCCGGCTCGACACCGATGACCTTGATCTCCGGGCGCAGGTATTTTACGTACGCCGCGATACCGGCGATCAGCCCGCCGCCGCCCACCGGTACGAAGATCGCGTCCAGCGGCCCTGGATGCTGGCGCAGGATTTCCATCGCCACGGTGCCCTGCCCGGCAATAGTGTGCGGATCGTCGTAGGGGTGAATGTAGACGTAGCCTTTTTCGTCGACGAGTTTCAGCGAATAGGCCAGGGCTTCGGGGAAGGAATCGCCATGCAGCACCACCTTGCCGCCACGGGAGCGCACGCCTTCGACCTTGATCTCGGGGGTGGTCTTGGGCATCACGATAGTGGCCTTGACCCCCAGCACCTTGGCCGCCAGGGCCAGGCCTTGGGCATGGTTGCCGGCCGACGCCGTGACCACGCCGCGCGCACGCTCTTCGGCAGTCAGTTGGGTCAGCTTGTTATAGGCGCCGCGAATCTTGAACGAGAACACCGGCTGCAAGTCTTCACGCTTGAGCCAGACCTTGTTGCCGAGCCGCTCGGAGAGCTGGCGGGCGGTCTGCAACGGGGTTTCTACGGCAACGTCGTAAACGCGCGAGGTGAGGATCTTTTTGACGTACTGTTCAAGCATCGGCGGATATCACTGGGCGGGTTGGGCAGGGCCAAGGAGTCTAACCCAGCGTTTGGGCGGGCGACCACACGAATCCAGAGGTTTTGTTGGGTTATACTCGCGCCCCTCTTTACTCCCCGCCCGTTCCGGAGCCCGCATGACCCAGGATCAACTCAAACAGGCAGTGGCCCAGGCCGCCGTCGATTTAATCCTTCCTAAACTCGACGACAAGAGCATCGTCGGTGTCGGCACCGGCTCCACCGCCAACTGCTTTATCGATGCGCTGGCCCAGCACAAGGGCGCGTTCGATGGCGCCGTGGCCAGCTCCGAAGCCACCGCTGCGCGCCTCAAGGGCCACGGCATTCCGGTGTATGAGCTCAACACCGTGAGCGACCTGGAGTTCTACGTCGACGGCGCCGATGAGAGCGACGAGCACCTGAACCTGATCAAGGGCGGCGGCGCAGCCCTGACCCGCGAGAAGATCGTCGCCGCCGTGGCCAAGACCTTTATCTGCATCGCTGATGCCAGCAAGCTGGTGCCGGTACTCGGCGCATTCCCGCTGCCCGTGGAAGTGATCCCGATGGCCCGCAGCCACGTGGCCCGCGAGCTGGTGAAACTGGGCGGTGACCCGGTGTACCGCGAAGGCGTGTTGACTGACAACGGCAACATCATCCTCGACGTATTCAACATGCAGATCACCAACCCGGTGGAGCTGGAGACGCAGATCAACGCGATCGTCGGCGTGGTCACCAACGGCCTGTTCGCCGCGCGCCCCGCCGATGTACTGCTGCTGGGTACTTCGGAAGGAGTGAAAACCCTCAAGGTTTAACGCGTGACTAAACGTGGGAGCGGGCTTGCTCGCGAAAGCGGTGTGTCAGTGAAAGATTCTTCAACTGAACCACCGCTTTCGCGAGCAAGCCCGCTCCCACATTGGTCCTGCGGTACTTCAGGGATTGGTTTTCTTAAAGACGTAGAACAGGTTCGGCTCGCTGACGAGGTACAACGTGCCCTCGTCATCCATGGCGATCCCCTCGGCCTGCGGCACCCGCTTCGTCAGGCCATGGCGCCCGTTGAGCAGTGACAGACTGCTCAACGGGCGACCGTCGATATCCAGTTCCAGCACCAGGAACGACTCGTCCGACAGCGCCAGCAAATGGCCGCTGCGCTCATCGTATTGCAGGCTCGACAGGTCACGCACGAACAATCCGGCATCACGCTTGGGGTTGTTGATCACGTGGACCGAGTAGGTTTTTTCCGGTTTGAAATGCGGGAAGCCGTGCACCTCGTAGATGAGCATCGGATCGCGCTCCTTGGCCACGAACAAGCGCTTGCCCACCGAGTCATAGGCCAGCCCTTCAAACCCCTTGTTGCCACCAACGTGCAGGCCCAGGGTCATCTGCTCCGCATCGGCGGCGTCGAGGAATTGGGTGTCGTCGTCCACATGCACCTTGATCAGCCGCTGCTGGCGCTCATCGCTGATGACATAAATGTTGTCACTGATGAACTCCACGGCTTCGGCATCACCAAACCCCACCAACGGAATACGCCGTAGGATCTTGCCCTCCAGGGACAGCTCGATCAATTCGGCGTTTTTGTTGGTGACGGTAAACAGGCTTTTGCGCACCGGGTCATAGGTCAGGGCCGAGACATCGTCATCAAGCCCCTCGATGACCTGGGCTTCCAGCGTCACCCGGTAATCCGCAAGGCCAATGGAGCGCTCGTCCGCCGGCTGGCGCCACGCCTGCCAGTTGAACCAGGCGCGCTCGAAGAGGCGGAAGTGCTGCGCAACGGCCCCGGCGCCGACCAGGGCGATCAGCACCAGCATAAAGAAGAGGGGTTTGGGGCGGGCTAGTCGTCGCATCGGGCGGGCTCAAAGTCAAAAGTGGCGAATGAATATCACGCCTGTCTGAATTTAAACTTAAACGCGCCCGGATGTCTGGCGAATGCCGCACATAGAGACATATCCGACGTAATCGGTGTGCTATTTCTGCTTTTCGAAACGATAGAACAGGTTGGGCTCACTGACGATGTACAAGGTGCCAGCCTCGTCCATGGTCACCCCTTCGGCTCGCGGAATGGTATTTTTGAGGCCGTTGAATCCGCCGAGCAGGGTCATGAAGCTGACTTGCTCGCCCTTCTCGTCCAGCTCCAGCAGCAAATGGGAGTCGGCCGAGAGCACCAGCAAGTGCCCGGTGCGCGGGTCTACCGCCAGCGCGGAGAGATTGCGCATGTCCAACTCTTTGCTGGCCAGCTTCTGTTTATCGCCCGCCAGGGTCTGGCCACCGTCGCTTTTCCAAGTAAACAGCGCGGGCGGGCGCTCTTCGCCGAGTACCAGCTGCTGGTTGCGTTTGTCCCAGGTGATGGCTTCGAAGGCCTTGTTCTGGTCCTTTGAAGGGCCCAGGTCATAGCTGGTGAAATCCGCCTTGTTCAGCTGGGTGGTACTGGCGTCGACCTTGACGATGGTCAACGTGTGCTGGCGTTCGTCGACCACTGCCAGCAGGCCGCTTTCCATCACGGATACGCCTTCCGGGTTGTCCCAGCCGTTGAGCGGCATCTTGCGCAGCACATCGCCCTGCAGGCTCAGCTCGACAAGAAACGGGTTTTTGCCCATCACCGAAAACAGGGTCTTGGTCTGCGGGTTGTAGGAAACGTCGGAAGCTTCGTCCTTTTCCATTCCCGGCAAAAGCTTGCCATCAATGACGGCACGGTAGTCCGGCAGCCACACGCTCTCCTGGCGTTCGGCGGGCGTCTCAAAGCGTTCCAGCACCCACAACGCGCCGCGATCATCCCAGTGCATGGCCCAGGCAATGCCATACACAATGGCCCCGACCAGAAACAGCCAGGAGTACCAGCGCAGGGCAAAACGGGAACGCGGCTTGGGTGTAGCGGAGGGCAGAGGCACGGCCATTGGGCGCTTTTCCGGAAAGTCAGCGTTAGGTGATAGCACAGGAACACAGGGGCCCGCGCGCTGGAGGCTGAGGATTATCCGGATGGCGTGTGAAAAAAATGCAAAAAATTGGAAACTTCAGGCGCACACAAGACCCTGTGGGAGCCGGGCTTGCCCGCGATGGCATCAACGCGGTATGTCAGTCACACCGAGTCGATGCCATCGCCGGCAAGCCGGCTCCTACCAGCGCAGGTTCAGCGCACGCTGCTGTCGAAACGGCTCACGTTCGACAGTTCCAGCACCAGCTCATCACCGACATTCAATGGGCCTACACCCGCCGGGGTACCGGTGAGGATCACGTCGCCGGCTTGCAGCGAGAAGCAGCCGGCCATGTGCTGGATCATCGGGATGATCGGGTTGAGCATCTGCGCGCTGTTGCCGTCCTGGCGCACTTCGCCATTGATGGTCAGGCGAATGCCGATGTCGGTGACGTCGGCAAAGGTGCTGCCCACGACGAATGGTGCAATCACCGCCGCACCGTCAAAGGACTTGGCGATTTCCCACGGCAGGCCCTTGGCTTTCAGCTCGGCCTGTTTGTCGCGCAGCGTCAGGTCCAGGGCTGGGGCGAAGCCGGAGATGGCGTCGAGCACTTCTTCGCGGCTGGGCTTGGTCGACAGCGGCTTGCCGATCAATACCGCGATTTCCGCCTCGTAATGCACCGAACCGCGCTCGGTCGGAATGCTGAAACCGCCTTCGAGCGGGACAACGCAACTGCCCGGTTTGATGAACAGCAGCGGCTCGGTGGGCACCGGGTTGTCCAGTTCCTTGGCATGTTCGGCGTAATTACGCCCGATACACACCACTTTACCGACCGGGAAGTGGATGTTGGTGCCGTCGACATACTTGTGCTGGTAGCTCATGGAACGACTCCTCAAGGGGCGATTAAACAGCGAAGATCTTGCCCGGGTTCATGATCCCGTTCGGGTCGAACACCGCTTTCACAGCCTTCATGTATTCGATTTCAACCGGCGAGCGGCTGTAGGTCAGGTAATCACGCTTGGTCATGCCCACGCCGTGTTCGGCGGAGATCGAACCGTTGTACTTCTCGACGGTTTCAAACACCCACTTGTTCACGGTGGCGCACTTGGCGAAGAACTCGTCCTTGCTCAAGTTTTCCGGCTTGAGGATGTTCAAGTGCAGGTTGCCGTCGCCGATGTGGCCGAACCAGACAATTTCGAAGTCCGGGTAATGTTCGCCGACGATCGCGTCGATTTCCTTCAAGAACGCCGGCACTTTGGAGACAGTCACGGAGATGTCGTTCTTGTACGGGGTCCAGTGGGAAATAGTCTCGGAGATGTACTCGCGCAGTTTCCACAGGTTGTGCAGTTGGGTTTCGCTCTGGCTCATCACGCCGTCCAGCACCCAACCTTGCTCCACGCAGTGTTCGAAGGTTTCCAGCGCGTGGTTGGCGACTTCTTCAGTGGTGGCTTCGAATTCCAGCAGCGCGTAGAACGGGCACTCGGTGTCGAACGGCGCCGGCACGTCGCCGCGGCCCATGACCTTGGCCAGTGCCTTGTCGGAGAAGAATTCGAAGGCGGTCAGGTCCAGTTTGCTCTGGAACGCGTGCAATACCGGCATGATCGAATCAAAGTCGGTGGTGCCCAGCACCATCGCGGTGAGGTTTTTCGGCGCACGGTCCAGGCGCATGGTGGCTTCGACCACAAAACCCAAGGTGCCCTCGGCGCCGATGAACAGCTGGCGCATGTCGTAGCCGGTGGCGTTCTTGATCAGGTCGCGGTTCAGCTCCAGTACGTCGCCCTTGCCGGTGACAACCTTCATGCCGGCCACCCAGTTACGGGTCATGCCGTAGCGAATCACCTTGATCCCGCCGGCATTGGTGCCGATATTGCCGCCAATCTGGCTGGAGCCCGACGACGCGAAGTCCACCGGGTAGTACAGGCCTTTTTCTTCAGCGACGTTTTGCAATTGCTTGGTGACCACGCCCGGCTGGCACACGGCGGTGCGGTCGGTGAGGTTCACGTCGAGGATCTGGTTCATATAGTCGAACGACACCACCACTTCGCCATTCGCCGCCACGGCAGCAGCCGACAAGCCGGTACGCCCGCCCGATGGCACCAGCGCCACCTTGTGGGTATTGGCCCAGCGCACAATGGCCTGGACCTGCTCAGTGGTCTTGGGGAAGACGATGGCGGTCGGCGCGGGTGCGAAGTGCTTGGTCCAATCCTTGCCGTAAGCCTCCAGGGAGTCTGCATCGGTCAGCACTTTGCCGGGCTCAACCAGGGTCTTTAGCTCATCAATCAGGGCAGGATGGGTCATCGACAGAACTCTCGAACAATTCATGGTCATCCTGAGAACGCTTCACGTCGCAGGAATAGGTGTTTAGCGGGGCGCGTATGCTAGCATACCGCCCCCGCAGGACAGAGCCCAAGGGCGTTTCTGCGGTGACGGCTTTCCTGCCGTCCGGGTCAGCTTAAGCGATCCGATTCCCTGCCATTTTTCTCCGGGATACAGGTTTACGCAGATGAGCAAGACTTCTCTCGATAAGAGCAAGATCAAGTTCCTTCTTCTGGAAGGCGTCCACCCATCGGCTGTCGACGTTCTGAAAGCCGCCGGGTACACCAGCATTGAGTACATCACCAGTTCTCTGCCGGAAGCCCAGCTCAAGGAAAAGATCGCCGACGCGCACTTTATCGGCATTCGCTCCCGCACTCAGCTGACCGAAGAGATCTTCGATCACGCCAAGAAACTCGTGGCGGTCGGCTGTTTCTGCATCGGCACCAACCAGGTCGATCTCAACGCAGCGCGTGAGCGCGGCATCGCGGTGTTCAACGCACCGTACTCCAACACCCGTTCCGTTGCGGAGCTGGTGCTGGCTGAGGCGATCCTGTTGCTGCGCGGCATTCCAGAGAAGAACGCTTCCTGCCACCGTGGCGGCTGGATCAAAAGCGCGGCCAACTCCTTCGAAATTCGCGGCAAGAAGCTGGGCATCGTCGGTTACGGCTCGATCGGTACCCAGCTGTCGGTCCTGGCTGAAGGCCTGGGCATGCAGGTGTTCTTCTATGACACCCTGACCAAGCTGCCATTGGGCAACGCCACGCAAGTGGCCAGCCTGACCGAGCTGTTGGGCATGTCCGACATCGTGACCCTGCACGTTCCGGAAACCGCTGAGACCCAGTGGATGATCGGCGAGAAGGAAATCCGCGCCATCAAGAAAGGCGGCATCCTGATCAACGCAGCGCGCGGCACCGTGGTCGAGTTGGACGCCCTGGCCGACGCGATCAAGGACAAGCACCTGATCGGCGCCGCCATCGACGTGTTCCCGGTGGAGCCACGCTCCAATGACGACATCTTCGAAAGCCCGCTGCGTGGCCTGGACAACGTGATCCTGACCCCGCACATCGGCGGCTCCACCGCTGAAGCGCAGGCCAACATTGGCCTGGAAGTGTCGGAGAAGCTGGTCAAGTACAGCGACAACGGTACGTCGGTGTCGTCCGTAAACTTCCCGGAAGTGGCCCTGCCGGCTCACCCAGGCAAGCACCGTCTGCTGCACATCCACCAGAACATCCCTGGCGTGATGATGGAGATCAACAAGGTCTTCGCGGAAAACGGCATCAACATCTCCGGCCAGTTCCTGCAGACCAACGAGAAGGTCGGCTACGTGGTGATCGACGTCGACGCCGAGTACTCGGACCTGGCGCAAGAGAAGCTGCAGCACATCAACGGTACGATTCGTAGCCGCGTGTTGTTCTAAGGTTTCGCCGCAACATGAAAAAGGGAGCCCCTTGGGGCTCCCTTTTTTGCATCTGAACAAATCTTATTTGACGTTAACCGTGATCACTTTAGAGGCTACAGTCGGGTTGAACTGCATGTGCAGTTTGTCGCCGGCCACCAGTTGCAGGGTGTGCTTGCCTGGGGTGAGGGTCAGTTCGGTTTCGGTCTGGGCCTTGCCGTAGTGGATCACGGTGTCGGTGGCCGGGATCGGCACGCTGGCGTCAGGCAGTTCTTTCTGGTCGATCAGCAGGTGGTGGTGACCGGTGCCTGGATCCTGGCTGGTGGCCGGGGCCAGTTTCAGGCCTTCCATGCCGAACTTCACGGTGAAGGTTTTATCGACCGTCGCGCCGTCTTTAGGCGAGACGATGAATACTTTGGCATCTGCAGGTGGAGCGCTGCGCGGGATACCGTCCGCAGCAGTGGCCAACATCGAAGCACCCAGCATCAGGGAGGCCAGGGTGGCACGGGACAAAAAGGCGTTCATTCGCTTCTCCAGTTTTTCTATGAAATCTGTAGGGTTATGACAACTTCGCGACAAATTGCTGTCCAAGGCACTCAACACCATAGCAAAGCGATGCTGAACGGCGCCTCGCACATTAAAAATCTCTAGGAGTGACCATGCGCTTTTCGCCTGGCCTGTTACTTTTGCTTCCCCTTATGAGCCCCTTGGCTCACGCCGAACTGATCGATGACGTCTTCGACCGTGGCGAACTGCGCATCGCTCTCGAAGCCAACACTCCGCCGTTCAACTTCAAGGAAGGCGACAAGGTCACCGGCTTCGAAGTGGAACTGGGCGAGCAACTGGCCAAGGAGATGGACGTGCGACCTTCGTTCATCACCACCGATGACACCGACCTGCTACCAGGCGTGGAAACCGGCAAGTACGACGTGGCCATCAACCATATCGCTATGACTGCCGAGCTGCAGGATCGGTTCGATCTCAGTGAGGCGTATAACGAGAAGCCGGCGTTGGTGATCCCGTTCCAGAAGGGTAATCCGGCGTTCAAGGCGAGTTTGGACAAGGCGTTGCAGCGCGTGAAGGCGGATGGGCGCTTGAAGGCACTGACCAATAAATGGCTGGAACCCGAAGGGTAGGCGCCGGCTTGCCAGCGATAGCGGTGAATCAGCGACAAATCAGATGGCAGGAGGATTGCGATCGCCGGCAAGCGCGCCTCTACAGGTTTTTTAGCGCCTGGGCGGCTTCGGGCAATTCCAGCTCACTGAACACCAACACGCCATGCTGCCTCAGCAACGCCGTCGTGACGCCCTCGCCCGTTACCTTGGTGCCGCTGAACGTGCCGTCGTAGGTCTGCAGGCTTCCGCAGGACGGGCTATTGGCCTTGAGCACGGCGATGCGGATGTTGTGGCGCTGCACCAGCGCCAAAGCCTGACGAGCGCCGTCGAGGAAAGCCTCGCTGAAATCTTCGCCTTCGGCGGTCAGCACTTGGGCACGGCCCTCCCACACATCCACGCCTTGCCCGCCTGGGATCTCGGCGGCAGGTCGTGGGGTTGGCAAACCACCCGACACTTCCGGGCAGATCGCAACCACACGCCCCTCGGCCTGCCATACGGCCAACTGGTCGAACGGCCCACTGGCCCCGCCGTCGTAACGCACCTTGTGCCCGAGCAGGCAGCGGCTGATCAGAATCTTTTGCATACTTAAAACGGCTCGTTACCCCGCCGGCGAAACCAACCGGTGAGGGACAGGCGTTCGCGCGTGGCGGGCAGGACTTCGTGGGGCACTTCGCCCGACAGGAACACCACCAGGCAACCACCGGTGGGCACCACATCGTATTCGACGCCGTCCTTGAGGTACATGCGCAACTGGCCGCCATGCTCGGGGAGCCAGGCGTCATTCAAGTAGATCACCGCCGAGACCATGCGGCGGTCGTCGTCGCGAAAACGGTCCAGGTGCTTGAGGTAGAACGCCCCCGGCGGGTACATCGCAAAGTGGCTTTCGAAGTCTTCCAGGCCCAGGAACAGGCTGCGGTTCATCGCCAGGCGCAGGCTGTCCATCAACGCCATATAGGTGTCGCAGACCGCCGCATCGCCCTCTTCCAGCCACTGGATATGGTCACCGCGAATGCCTTCACGGATCTCCTGGGTCGGGCCACGCCCCACCGCCGCCGGAGCCAATTCACCCTCGGCTGCACGTTTACGGCACTCAGCCGCCAGTTCCAGGGTCAGAGCCTGGGGCAGGAAGCCGTCTTGCCGGGACCAGCCCTTTTCGGCCAGGTCGTCGACAATACGTTGCAGCAAGGGGTGATCGAGGGGTATTTGCATGGCGCGCATAGTATCCATACGCCTGTGAATCCGACAGAGCCGCCGAGCGTCTGAATACACTTTAGTCAGGTGACCGATAGGACTTCTCGACAAATCCTACGCCCGACACGGACAATAGTGGCCGACTGACAGGAGTCCATATGCGTCGTTTGTTTTTTTCCTTGCTGATGTTCTGCGTTTTGCCCGCCTGGGCAGACGGCCATGACCAGTTGTACAAGGTCGCCGGCTGGGCCGAACAACGTGCGCATTTCAATGACGCCCTCAGTGCCGCCCAGCAACGCTACCGCAACAGCCTGCCGCCAGCGGTGTACCAGGCGCTGGTGGACAACAGCAATAAACGTTTCGCTGCCCAGGCCATGGACCAGCGCGCCGAAGCGCAATTGCGCAAGAACCTCGCAGATCCCAAGCCTGCCCTGGCGTTTTTCCAATCCCCCCTGGGCCGCAAGATTGTCGCCGCCGAGCTGCTCGCCACGCGCCGCGACCAACTGGCGAAGAACGCCCAGGGCCTGCCGAAGATCGAAGCCGACGCCACCCGCAGCCTGATCATCGGCCACCTGGCCCAAGCGCTGCCTGCGCGTGAGGCCGGCGCAGAAGTCAGCCTGGCGATTGCTGGCGTGGCGGCAGACAGCTTGAGCCAGATGATCCCCGGCCTGTTGGGCGGCGGTCAGGCCCAGGGCATGTTGAATGGCCAGCGCGAGCGGTTGATGCAACAGATCGATAAGGACCTGAACAACACGCTGCTGTACGTCTATCGGGATTTGTCCGACCCGGAACTGGAAGAGTTCGCTACGTTTGCTGAGTCGCCAGAGGGTAAGGCGTATTACCAGGCGGCGCTTGCAGCCATCCGCGCCGGCCTGGCAGTCGGCCAAAGCACCTCAAGCCTTACGCAGTAAAAAATGTGGGAGGGGGCTTGCCCCCGATGGCGATTTGTCAGACATCTATTGTTTGCTGAACCACCGCTGTCGGGGGCAAGCCCCCTCCCACATTTGGATTGTGTTACCGCAGGTGGTCAGTGAGATACCGGAAGTACTGCTCACGAATCTCCGGAATCTCATTGGCCAGGTGATGCCTGCCACGCGGCAACATCAACACCTCGGGCTGGTCGAACTTGCCGCGCAACACCTGCAGGTTGTGCTGCCAGTCCACCGTCATGTCTTCCTCACCTTGAACGATCAGCGGCCGCCGGGCACTGCGCGGTGCAGCTTCGATGCGTTTGATCCAGCGCGCCAAGGCACCGACCCAGGCGGTCGGCAGTTGGCGCGGCTGCAGCGGGTCGGCTTCCAGGAACGGCTTGAACGCCGGATCGTGGGTGTTCTCGCTGAATCGCCGCGCAATGCCTTTGACGAACGGGCGCAACAGGTAATAGCTGACTTGCGACCAGCCCCAGGCCCGTGGCCGCACCAGGGGTGACAACAGGAAAGTCTTGCCTTGGGCCGGGCTGTCGGCGCCATGGTTGAGCAGGTGATCCACCACCACCGCGCCGCCGGTGCTTTGCCCGAACAGGTGCCAGGGTTGCGGCAGTTGCAGCGCTTGCGCCTGGGTGAACAGCGCATTCACCACCTGTTGATACACCGCAAAATCATCGATGCTGGCACGTACGCCACTGGACAGGCCGTGCCCCGGTAAATCGCAGGCTATCACCACGAAGCCCTGCTCCAGCGCCCACTTCACCACATGGCGGTACAGCCCCATGTGGTCGTAGAAGCCGTGGAACATGAACATCGTCGCCACCGGCGTGGTCGGCCACCACACCTGCGCCACCACCTCAAAACCTTCCACCTCGAAACGCCCCAGACGGCTTACGGCCTGGTCCAGACCGTAAAAACGCTGGTAGACCCGAGCCTCGGCGCTGAGCGGTTGCGCATCCACCAGGGGCCGCAGGCCTTCGCGCAGATGATCGGGGTCAAAGGTGACAGGCATAAAGGGTTCCAGACTGACGGCAAAGATGAATATCGAGCTGCGATATTCATCTGTCAGGACAAGCATGGCAAGCTACGCGACCTTCGAGGATACATCTGAATGCGACAGCCCTACCGCACCGCCCTGTTCGCCAGCCTGATCCTGGTTATCTGCGCCGGCGTGCTGTGGGCGGCGTATGACTGGTTCCAGGGCCGCTACCTGCGCGCCTTCAGCGAACACACGGCGGTGTTTTCCGGTGACCCACTCACACTGCCTGCCGACCTCGCCGGCCCCGGCCCGATCCGCCTGGTGCACTTCTGGGACCCGGCCTGCCCCTGCAACGTCGGCAACCAGCAGCACCTGGGTGAATTGATCGCGCAATATGCCCCCCAGGGCGTCGAGTTCTATGCCCTGCAAAAGCCCGGAAGCCACGGCCAACTGCCCGACAACCTGCGCACGATGAAAACACTCACCGCCCTGCCCGGCGCCGACCAAGTGCCGGCCAGCCCGGCCGTGGGTATCTGGGATCGCAGCGGCAAGCTTGCGTATTTCGGGCCCTACAGCGAGGGCCTCACGTGCAACTCCAGTAACAGTTTTATCGAGCCGATCTTGAAAGCCCTTGAAGCAGGACGCGAGGTGAATGCCACGCACACCCTTGCGGTGGGCTGCTATTGTTCGTGGCCAAAAGGCTCGTAACTCGCCGCCCCACTCTTGGTAAGGAATGTTCATGAAGCGCGTCTTGCAGGTTCTCGCGGTTCTGGTGGTACTGGTCGCCCTTGGCGCCGGCGCGTACGTCTACAGCAAGCAACCCACCCGCCAGGGCACGGTGACCCTGGCCAACCTGCAAGGCTCGGTCACGGTGCGCTACGACGACCGGGGCGTGCCGCACATTCGTGCCGAGAACGAAACCGACCTGTACCGCGCCCTGGGCTATGTGCACGCCCAGGACCGCTTGTTCCAGATGGAGATCATGCGGCGCCTGGCCCGTGGCGAGCTGGCCGAGGTGCTCGGCCCCAAGGTGCTGGAGACCGACAAGCTGTTCCGCAGCCTGCGCATTCGCGACCGCGCGGCCACCTATGTGGCGCAGCTGGACCCTGAGTCGGCGCACTGGAAGGCCCTGCAGGCCTATCTGGACGGGATCAACCAGTATCAGGACAGCCACGCCCGCCCGATGGAGTTCGACGTGCTGGGCATCCCCAAGCGACCGTTCACCGCCGAAGACACCATCAGTGTCGCCGGGTACATGGCCTACAGCTTTGCCGCCGCGTTTCGTACCGAGCCTTTGCTGACCTACGTACGCGACCAGTTGGGCAGCGACTACCTGAAAGTCTTCGACCTCGACTGGCAACCCAAGGGCGCCCTCAACCTGGCTGCCAGCGATTGGCAGACCCTCGGCGCCATTGCCTCGCTGAGCGAGCAGGCCCTGGCCGACAACGGCCTGCCACAGTTCGAAGGCAGCAACGCCTGGGCCATCAGCGGCAACCGCACCAAGAGCGGAAAACCGTTGCTGGCCGGTGACCCGCATATCCGTTTCTCGGTGCCGTCGGTATGGTACGAGGCGCAGCTGTCGGCGCCGGGGTTTGAGCTGTACGGCTACCACAATGCGCTGGTGCCGGTGGCGTTCCTGGGGCACAACCTGGACTTCGGCTGGAGCCTGACCATGTTCCAGAACGATGACCTCGACCTCATCGCCGAGAAGGTCAACCCGGACAACCCCAACCAGGTCTGGTACCACGACCAGTGGGTCGACATGACCAGCACCGAGCAACAGATTGCGGTGAAGGGCCAGGCACCGGTGACATTGACCCTGCGCCAATCCCCCCACGGCCCGATCATCAATGACGTGCTGGGCGAAAACGCCGGCAAGACGCCGATTGCCATGTGGTGGGCGTTCCTCGACACCCAGAACCCGATCCTCGAAGGCTTCTACCAGCTCAACCGCGCCGACACCCTGGTCAAGGCACGCGCAGCGGCAGCCAAAGTGGCTGCGCCTGGGTTGAACATCGTGTGGGCGAATGCCAAGGGTGATATCGGCTGGTGGGCGGCGGCGCAGTTACCGATCCGTCCGGCTGGGGTCAACGCCGGGTTTATCCTCGACGGCAGCAGCGCCCAGGCCGACAAGCTGGGCTTCTACCCCTTCAGCGCCAACCCGCAGGAAGAGAACCCGGCGCGCGGTTACGTGGTGTCGGCCAATGCCCAACCGGCCTCGCCTACCGGCATGGAGATCCCCGGTTATTACAACCTGGCCGACCGTGGCCAGCAGCTCAACGCGCAACTGAGCGAAAAGAGCGTGAAGTGGGACGTGAACAACAGCCAGGCCTTGCAGCTGGGCACCACCACCGCTTTCGGCCCGCGCCTGCTGGCGCCGCTGTTGCCGGTGCTGCGTGAGGGGGTCAAGGACCCGGCCCAATTGAAACTGGTGGAGCAGCTTGCAAGCTGGAAGGGTGACTACCCGCTGGACTCCACCAGCGCCACGCTGTTCAACCAATTCCTGTTCAACCTGGCCGATGCCGCCTTCCATCCGAAGCTGGGCGACGCCATGTTCAAGACCCTGCTCAGCACCCGGGTGATCGACGCCGCGCTGCCACGCCTGGCCGCCGCGCCGGATTCGCCGTGGTGGGACGGCAAGCGTTCGCAAACCGTCAAGCTTGCCTGGGACAACAGCCTCGCGCACCTCAAGGCCACCTTCGGTGATGACCCGAGCCAATGGCAGTGGGGCAAGGCCCACACCTTGACCCACGGCCACCCCCTAGGCTCGCAGAAGCCGTTGGACCTGATCGTCAACGTCGGCCCGTTCCCGGCACCCGGCACCCATGAAGTGCCGAACAACCAGTCCGCCAACATCGGCCCGGCGCCGTGGCCCGTCACCTACGGGCCTTCTACCCGCCGCCTGATCGACTTCGCCGACGTGGCCCACGCCTTGACCATCAACCCGGTCGGGCAAAGTGGCGTGCCGTTCGACAAGCACTATGGCGACCAGGCAGAGACCTACATCGAAGGCGGCTATGAGCAGGCGCATTTCAGCGATGAGGAAGTGACGGCGAATACGCGCGGCACCCTGAAACTGCTACCCGCCAGATGAGCGCCTGGAACTCGGTCAAACTGCGGGAGCGGGCTTGCTCGCGAATGCGGAGTGTCAGTCAATATACCCGCCACTGAACCACCACATTCGCGAGCAAGCCCGCTTGTGTCTTGAGACAGGATTAAGCTGAAGGTGAGAGGGTGAGTGGCAAGCTGAATGCCCGAAGTGCTTAAAGCACGTGTGGGAGCCCATGCTGCCACTCACTTCTCCGCTCTGGACATGAGCCCGAACAGTTGAACGAGCCCACCTCGAACAGTTACAAGCGTGGGCCAAGCCAGAGCGCTCTCACTTTGAGTGTAAGAGGGTTTGGCTATGTTTTCCTATCCAGCAGGCATTGATGTTTCCAAGGACAGCCTTGAGGCTCGAGTTAATCTGATTGACGTTGGGGTAAGTTGCGCTAACGCCGAAGATGATTTCCCTGGGTTGATTGGGTGGCTATTGCTTCACCAGGTCGGTCGCGTGCTGTTGGAGGCCACTGGCGGTTACGAGCGCAAAGTCATGAAGGCGCTCCAGGCTGCGGGCCTCAACGTCATCTGCATCAATCCCCGTCGAGCCAAGAGTTTTTCCACGGCGATGGGCCAACAAGCCAAAACCGACCCGATAGATGCAAAGTCCCTTGCACAGTTCGCAGCGGTACTCGACTCGCCAAACAGCCGAATCACCAGCCCGAAACATGACGAGTTGCGCGCGTTAGTCCAACAGCGAGAAAACTTTATTCAGCAGAGAGACGATGACAAAAGGCGCCTGAAAACGGCCTCATGCGACGTAGTAAAACCAGCGTTGCAGAGTCATATCGACTACCTGATCAAGGCTGTGAACGCGATAGATCAGTTGATTCGTCAAAGCGCCAACGTGTTAGATCGCGAAAAAGTCGAACGCCTGTGTTCAGTTAAGGGGATCGGGCTCGTTACGGCGGCTAGCCTTATGGCATACCTGCCGGAGTTGGGTGAGGTTGGCAAGCGTCCGATCGCTGCCCTAGCGGGCCTCGCGCCGTATAACAACGACAGTGGGAAGCACATAGGCGCGCGTCACATTCGTGGCGGAAGGTTTTCCGCACGTCGCTCGCTATACATGGCCTGCTGGGTCGTCATTCGGGACCAGCCTGAATTCCAGGCACGCTATAAAGCACTGCGTGGCAAAGGAAAATGCGCAAAAGTTGCGCTAATCGCATGCATGCGTGTTTTGTTAATCCGGCTGAACGCAATGCTGCGTGATAGGACTGAATGGAAAGAACACGCTGCCTAAATCGGCAGCGATGTGTCGTTGAAGGTCACACGGCTTGAAGCTGTGGGAGTTTGGCTGTCTTTGAAAGCGATGGCCAAGATATGGTCATCAAGACAGTTGCTCCCACATTGGATATACGCTACAGCGGCTACCCTGCCCGCACCCGGCCCGGCGCCTCCCCATAGGTTTCCTTGAATTTCTTGCTGAACGCCGCCTGGGACTGGTAACCCACCTGGGCGGCGATATCCAACAGGCTCAGGCGTGACTGGCGCAGCAGGTTGAATGCCAACTCCATGCGCAACTGGGTCAGTAACACCCAGGGCGATACGCCCGCCACTTTTACAAACGCGCGCATGAACGTAGCGCGCGACATCGTCGCGGCGGTGGCCAGGCTGTCGATGGTCCAGTCGTGCCCGGGATCGGCCAGCATCGCCTGCCAGGCCTGGCTCAGGCGCTTGTCGGCGAGCAGCGCGAAGGTGCCGGCAACTGGCGCCTGGCGGTTCAGCCAGGCACGCAGGATCAGGGTGAACAGCGCTGAAGAGAGTGCATCGATAAACGAACGTGCGCCGATTTGTTCGCCGTCCGCTTCGCTGCGCAGCAACGCAATCAACGCAGCCAATTGACCATCGGCCTGCCATTCGCGGCTGGATACCACCAGGTACTCCGGCAACGCACCGAACAACAGCGATTGGCGGTTGTAGTGAAAGCTGCCGCAGAGCATGTCCACATCCGGCTGGTCACCGCCCAGGCGGTGCACCTTGAGTACGCCGCCTTCGATCACCCGAGGCTGCATCGGCCTGATCCTCGCGCCCTGGCTACGCAGCAAGTGCGTGGCGCCACCAGGCATCAGCAGGATGTCACCCTCCTCCAGCGTCACCTGTTGCCCGCCCGACAATTGCGCGCGGCAGATACCACTGAGCACGATGTGATACGGCGCCACACCGAGATTCTCGGGCGCATGCTCCAGCGCCCAGTCGCCCTGGAACTGGCAACGCAAATCCAGGCTGCCGCGCAGGTTGGCCAGCGCGATAAGGGTGTCGATCGAATTCATTTGCGAGCATCGGTCAAAAAGATGAGCGGATTGAACAATAACGCCAACTTCAAACAGAACAGACTGGCTTCACACCCAACCTGTTGAGGAGTAACCGCAATGTTCAATAACTGGTCCGACTTGCTGCCTACCGTGAAGAAAGCTTTTGGCGCGCTGGGCAAGAGCAACCCGAAGATGGTCAAAGCCTACATGGCGCTGGGCGAGGCTGCCGAGGAAAACAACGTACTCGACGCCAAGACCCGTGAGCTGATTTCCATCGCCGTGGCCATCACCACCCGCTGCGACGGTTGCATCGGCGTGCATGCCGACGCCGCAATCAAGGCCGGCGCGACCCGCGAAGAGGTTGCCGCCACATTGGCCACCGCGATTTCGCTGAATGCCGGCGCGGCATACATCTACTCGCTGCGTGCGCTGGAAGCCTACGACACGCTCAAACCGGCGCCGCAAAGTTAAGCCGGAACTGTTGCGGCGTCACACCCAGCCGGCGGTTGAACACACTGCGCATGTGCTGGGCGTCGCGAAACCCGCATTGATAGGCCACGGTCTTGAGCGGTGCAGGGCTGCTTTCGAGCATCACCCGCGCCGCGTCCACCCGCGCCCGCTCGACAAACTCCGCCGGCGTGATCCGCGCCTCACGGGCAAACACCCGGGAGAAATTGCGTGCGCTCATGTTGGCCGCCTTGGCCAGGTCGGCAATGGTCAGGTCCCCGGTCAGGTTCGCCAACACGTACAACTGCACCAGCGCCACCGCCGATGTGGGTTCGGCGTGGGGCGTCAGAAACGGGCTGAACTGCGACTGCCCGCCCGAACGCTGGGTGAACACCACCAAGCGCTTGGCCACGCTCAACGCGACTTCCGGGCCGTGGTCCTGGGCCAGCAGGTACAACGACAGGTCGATACCCGCCGTGACCCCCGCCGAGGTGTAGAGGTTGCCGTCCTGCACGTAGAGGCGGTCGGCCTCGACCTGGGCGGTGGGGCACAGGCGGGCCAGGTCGGCGGCATCGCTCCAGTGGGTGGTCACGGTTTTCCCATCCAGCAGCCCGGCGCGGGCCAGCATGAAGGCGCCGTTGCAGATCGAGCCGAAGCGCTGCGCACGGGCACTGGCGCCACGCAGCCAGTCATCGAACTCGGCGCCGAAGTCTTCGAAGGGCAACTGCGGGCCGCCGGCGACCAGCAGCAAGTCGTAGGCCTGAAGCGCTTCGCTGTAGTGCCGGTGGGCCTGCAATGACAGGCCGTTGGAAGCCGCCATGTTGCCGTGGCTGAAGCCGATAACTTCCAATTGGTAATGGTCTTGCGGCGGCAGAAAGCGGTTGGCTTCGCAGAAAACATCCAAGGGGCCGGTCACATCCAGTGACTGGACGCCGGGGAAGATCAGGATGGCGACGGTTTTGCTCATGAGCAGGCACACCTTCTCTAACTGGATAAACACAGAACCGCTGTGGGAGCTGGCTTGCCTGCGATGCAGACGCCTCGATCATTCAGGTATACCGAGTCGATGCTATCGCAGACAAGCCAGCTCCCACATTTGACCGAGTACACCTTTGGCACAATGTACAACCACATTGGCCGGGATTGCTCCCTCGCCGCAATGGCCCCTTCGCTGGCACAAGACCAGACTGGAATCTTTCCAGAGGAGAACGACCATGAGCACCACCATCGCCGGCATCCAGATCCCGGACAGCGCACTGGCCAAGGCCACCACCGAATATATCCGCGACGTCGAATCCGACCTGCTCTACCACCATTCCCGCCGGGTGTTCCTGTTCGGTGCGTTGAGCGGTGAACGCAAGCAACTCGCCTATAACCCGGAACTGCTCTACGTCGGCGCGATGTTCCACGACCTGGGCCTGGTGGAAGGTCATCGCAGTGACAACGAACGCTTTGAAGTCGACGGCGCCAACGCGGCAGCCGCGTTCCTCAAGCCCTATGGGCTGACCGATGACGATATCGAACAGGTGTGGCTGTCCATCGCCTTGCACACCACGCCGGGTGTACCGCAGCATTTGCGCCCGACCGTGGCACTGGTAACCGCCGGTGTAGAGATGGACGTGCTGGGCATCGACTACGCCGCGTTCAGCACCGTGCAGCGCGAAGCCGTGGTGCATGCGCATCCACGCGGTGAAGGGTTCAAGGAGTGCATCATCTGCGCGTTTGCCGACGGCTTGCGCCATCGTCCGCAGACCACGTTTGGCAACGTGAAGACGGATGTGCTGGTGGATCAGGAGCCGGGGTTCAAGCCGATGAATTTTGTAGAGGTGATCCGCAAGTCTCCCTGGACTGCATAGTTGACCTGAAATGCAATCAACTGTGGGAGCTGGCTTGCCTGCGATGGGGCCCTGCCAGTCGACTCATCTGTCGACTGATAGACCGCTATCGCAGGCAAGCCAGCTCCCACTTCTTTACCGCATTCCGTCAGTTAGACCGGTGCAGGTGCCCGACGCTTGTCCGGCTGCTGCCAGCCATCGGCGGCGGCTTCTTCAATGGCTTGCTGGATGGCTTTCTTGCGGTGCTCTTCGGCACGGCGGCTGAAGAACCACACCAGGAACGTCACCAGCGACACCGCCAGCAGGATCAGGCTGGCCACGGCGTTGATCTCGGGTTTAACCCCAAGGCGCACCGCCGAGAACACTTCCATCGGCAAGGTGGTCGAGCCAGGGCCCGACACGAAACTTGCCAGTACCAAATCATCCAGCGACAGTGCGAACGACATCATGCCGCCCGCCGCCAGCGACGGCGCGATCATCGGGATGGTGATCAGGAAGAACACCTTCCACGGCCGCGCCCCCAGGTCCATCGCCGCCTCTTCGATCGACAGGTCCAGCTCACGCAGACGCGCCGACACCACCACCGCCACATACGCCGCACAGAAGGTGGTATGGGCGATCCAGATGGTGACGATGCCACGCTCCTGGGGCCAACCGATCATCTGCGCCATGGCCACGAACAGCAGCAACAGCGACAGCCCCGTGATCACTTCCGGCATGACCAGCGGCGCAGTCACCAGACCGCCAAACAGCGTGCGGCCCTTGAACTGGCTGATGCGCGTCAGCACGAACGCCGCCAACGTACCCAGGGCCACTGCGGCCACCGCCGTGTAGCAGGCGATTTCCAGGGAGCGCGCCACCGAGCCCATCAACTGGGTGTTGTCCAGCAGGCCCACGTACCACTTGATCGACCAACCGCCCCACACCGTCACCAGTTTGGATTCGTTGAACGAGTAGATCACCAGGATCAGCATCGGCAGGTAGATGAACAACAACCCCGCCACCAGCATGAAACTCGAGAAACTGAAGCGCTTCATATCTTGCCCTCCATCTCTTTGGCTTGGCTGCGGTTGAACAGGATGATCGGCACGATCAGGATCGCCAGCATCACCACCGCCAAGGCAGAGGCCACCGGCCAGTCACGGTTGTTGAAGAATTCTTGCCACAACACTTTACCGATCATCAGGGTTTCCGGGCCGCCCAGCAGTTCCGGGATCACAAACTCACCCACCACCGGGATGAACACCAGCATGCAGCCGGCGATGATGCCGTTCTTGGACAGCGGCACGGTGATCTTCCAGAAACTGTTGAAGGTGCTCGAACCCAGGTCCGATGCAGCTTCCAGCAGGCTCTGGTCGTGCTTAACAAGGTTGGCGTACAGCGGCAGGATCATGAACGGCAGGTACGAATAGACCACGCCGATATACACCGCGATGTTGGTGTTGAGGATCTGCAGCGGCTCGTTGATCAACCCGATGGACATCAGGAAGCCATTGAGCAAACCGTTGTTGCTGAGAATGCCCATCCACGCATACACGCGGATCAAGATCGCGGTCCAGGTCGGCATCATGATCAGCAGCACCAGCACGGTCTGCATCTCTTTGCGCGCACTGGCGATGGCGTAGGCCATCGGGTAGCCGATCAACAGGCACAACACTGTGCTGAAGAACGCCATTTTCAGCGAGCCCAGGTACGCGGCGATGTACAACTCGTCGTCGCCGAGCATCGCGTAGTTGGCCAGGTTGAGCACCAACTGCAGTTTCTGCTCAACGAAGGTGTAGATCTCGGTGTAGGGCGGGATCGCTACGTCGGCTTCGGCAAAGCTGATCTTCAGGACGATGAAGAACGGCAGCATGAAGAACAGGAACAGCCACAGGAAGGGAATGCCAATGACCGCATGACGGCCACTGGGCGTTATTCGTTGCAGGCGGCGCTTGAGCTTCTTCATGTTCATGAGCGAAGTACCACGCCGCTGTCGTCTTCCCACCATACGTACACCTGGTCACCCCAGGTCGGCCGCTGGCCACGGCGTTCGGCGTTGGCCACGAAGGACTGCACCAGCTTGCCGCTCGGCAGCTCCACGTAGAACACCGAGTGGCCGCCCAGGTAGGCGATGTCGTGCACCTTGCCGCTGGACCAGTTGTGCTCGCAGGTCGGCATTTCGGTGGTGACCAGCAGTTTTTCCGGGCGAATCGCGTAGGTCACCGACTTGTCTTCCACCGACGTGGCGATGCCGTAGCCCACGTAGATGTCGCGGTCCAGGTCCGGGCACTTGAGCACCGCATGGCCTTCGGCGTCATCGACCACTTGGGTGTCGAAGATGTTGACGTTGCCGATGAACTCGCACACCAGACGGCTGGTAGGCGTTTCGTAGATGTCGATCGGGCTGCCGATCTGGGCAATCCAGCCCAGGTGCATGATTGCGATGCGCTCGGCCATGGTCATGGCCTCTTCCTGGTCGTGGGTCACCATCACGCAGGTCACGCCGACGCGCTCGATGATTTCCACCAGTTCCAGCTGCATCTGCGAACGCAGTTTCTTGTCGAGGGCGCCCATGGGCTCATCGAGCAGCAGCAGTTTCGGGCGCTTGGCCAGGGAACGGGCCAGGGCCACACGCTGGCGCTGGCCACCGGACAATTGGTGCGGCTTGCGCTTGGCGTACTGGCTCATCTGCACCAGCTTGAGCATCTCGGCCACGCGGGCGTCGACCTCGGCCTTGGGGATCTTGTCCTGTTGCAGGCCGAACGCGATGTTCTGCGCCACGGTCATGTGTGGGAACAAAGCGTAGGACTGGAACATCATGTTGATCGGCCGCTCATAGGGCGGCATGTCAGTGATGTCCACACCGTCGAGGTAGATGCGGCCCTCAGTCGGGCGCTCGAAACCTGCGAGCATGCGCAGCAAGGTGGACTTGCCCGAACCCGAACCGCCGAGCAAGGCGAAGATCTCGCCTTTCTTGATTTCCAGGGACACATCGTCCACGGCAATCGTCTCGTCGAACTTCTTCGTGACCCGGTCGATTTTGACCAGCACCTTTTTCGGTGTCTGGTCGCCCTCGAGGGCTTTCTTATAGGCGCCGGAGGCAACTGCCATTTACGAAACTCCCAGAAAAAAAAGAGTGCAGCGGACCCAATGCGGGCCTGCCTTGGATAGTTTGAGCCTTACTTGCCCGTCTTGACCTTGGTCCAGCTACGGGTCATCAAACGTTGCACTTTCGGGGGTAGCTCGAAGTTGACGAATGTCCTGTCGAGTACCGCCTGCGGTGGGTAAACCGCTTCGTCCGTGCGTATCGATTGCTTCATCAGTTTGTCCGCCCCTGGGTTAGGGTTGGCGTAACCGACGTAATCACTGACCTGAGCGATCACCTCAGGTTGCAGCAAATAGTTGATGAAGGCGTGGGCCTCTTTGACGTTGGTCGCATCCTTGGGGATAGCCAGCACGTCGAACCACAGGTTGCCGCCTTCTTTCGGGATCGCGTAGGCGATGTTCACGCCTTTGCCCGCTTCAGCCGCACGGGCCTTGGCCTGGAACACATCGCCAGAGAAGCCTGCCGCCACGCAGATGTTGCCGTTGGCCAGGTCCGAGATGTATTTGGATGAATGGAAGTAGGTCACGTAGGGCCGCACTTTGAGCAGCTTCTCTTCGGCCTTCTTGTAGTCTTCGGGGTTGGTGCTGTTGGGGTTCAGGCCCATGTAGTTGAGCACCGCCGGCAGCATTTCATCCGCCGAGTCCATGAATGACACGCCGCACGTCGCCAGCTTCTTCATGTTCTCAGGCTCGAACAGCACCGCCCAGGAGTCGATATGGTCGACGCCCAGCACTTCTTTCACTTTATCGACGTTGTAACCAATGCCATTGGTGCCCCACAGGTACGGCACGGCGTACTGGTTGCCCGGGTCATTCTTTTCCAGGCGCTTGAGCAGCACCGGGTCGAGGTTGGCGTAGTGGGTCAGCAACGACTTGTCGAGCTTCTGGAACGCCCCGGCCTTGATCTGCTTGCCGAGGAAGTGGTTGGACGGCACCACCACGTCGTAACCGGTACGCCCGGCCAGCAGCTTGCCTTCCAGGGTTTCGTTGGAGTCAAACACGTCATACACGGGCTTGATGCCGCTGGCCTTTTCGAAGTTGGCCAGGGTGTCGTCGCCGATGTAATCCGACCAGTTATAAATATGCACGGTCGGTGCGGCCTGTACGCTCAACGTGAGCGTGATACCTGCACCCACCAGCATGGCTTTGCGAAATAAAGAAATTGGCAAGTGGAGGTCCTCTTAAATAGTTGGGCCCAAAGTTGTTGCCCGGCAACAAAACCGGCGCGCAACTTACCCTCGATAAACCGATCCGGCAAAACTTTCTGTCATTTAATGTGTTGGCGCTGGTGTATGTGGGAGCGGGCTTGCTCGCGAAGGCGGTGTGTCAGCCAGCATCTGTATCAACTGATACACCGCTTTCGCGAGCAAGCCCGCTCCCACAGGTATTACGGTTTACTTACCCGATTTGATCTTGGTCCAGCTGCGTGTCATTTCACGCTGGGTTGCAGCCGGCAAGTCGGCAATGGCGTAGAGCTTGGCCTGCACGTCCGCTGGCGGGTAGATGCCCGGGTCGCTGGTGATGTCTTTGTCGACCAGTGCAGTGGCTTTCTCGTTACCGTTCGGGAACCGTACGCTGTTGGTGATCGACGCCATGACTTCCGGCTTCAACAGGTAGTTCATGAACTTGTAGGCTGCGTCGACGTTTTCGGCATCTTTAGGGATGGCGACCATGTCGAAGAAGCTACCAGCACCTTCTTTCGGAATGTCGTAGGCAACCTTGACCTTGCCACCCGCTTCAGCCGCGCGAGACTTGGCTTGCTGGATGTCACCCGAGTAACCCACGGCTACGCAGATGTTGCCGTTGGCCAGGTCGGAGATGTACTTGGACGAGTGGAAGTAGCCGATCGAAGGACGAATCTTGAGGAACAGCGCTTCGGCCTGCTTGAGGTCGTCTTTCTTCTGGCTGTCGGTCGGCAGGCCCAGGTAGTGCAGCGCGATCGGCAGCATCTCGGTTGGCGAATCGAGGAAGCTCACGCCGCAGCTTTTCAGCTTGGCGATGTTCTCGGGCTTGAGCAGCACGTCCCAGGAATCGATCTTGTCCACGCCAAGCGCGGCCTTGACCTTCTCCGGGTTGTAGCCGATGCCGATCGAGCCCCACATGTACGGGAAGGCGTGCTTGTTGTCCGGGTCGCTGACCGACACGGCTTTAAGCAGGGATTTGTTCAGGTTGTCGTAGTTGGACAGCTTGGACTTGTCCAGCTCCTGGTAGACACCGGCCTTGATCTGCTTGGCGAGGAAGTTGTTCGACGGTACGACGATGTCGTAGCCGGACTTGCCTGCCAGCAACTTGGCTTCCAGGGTTTCGTTGCTGTCGAAAACGTCGTACACCACTTTGATGCCCGACTCTTTTTCAAAGTTGGCGATGGTGTCCGGTGCAATGTAGTCGGACCAGTTGTAGACGTGCAGCACTTTATCGTCGGCCTGGGCCGCGCCCGCCATTGCGCCCATCAGGGACAAGGCGAGGAGGGTCTTGCCAGCGTTCTTCAAACCTAATGCCTTCATTTGGTGATGCTCCAATTTTTTCTTTTTTGGGCCACAAGCTTTATATGTTTCGAGGCCCAGCCAAAGGGCAACAAAACAGGGCGACAGTCTGGCAAGTTCCGAGGCCGGCTTTCAACCAATGCCTCATTTATAACTGCTCAGGACGCGGCGCCCGAAAGCCGCTGCGTCCTGAGCCTAGCACTTAGCCCTGCAATGCCGCCAAAGTCAGGTCCAGGCATTGCCGAGCCTTGGTGACCAGCTCGTCGATTTCAGCCTTGCTGATCACCAGTGGCGGCGAAATGATCATGGTGTCGCCCACGGCGCGCATGATCAGGCCATTCTCGAAGCAAAAGGTGCGGCAGATCATGCCAACGCCCTTGCCTTCGTAACGCTTGCGCGTTGCCTTGTCCTGGACCAATTCGATCGCACCGAGCATGCCGACACCACGCACTTCACCCACCAGAGGGTGATCAGCCAGCTCCCTCAGACGTTTCTGCAAATAGGGTGCCGTTTCGTCGTGCACACGCTTAACAATTTGCTCGTCGCGCATGATGCGGATGTTTTCCAGCGCCACTGCAGCGGCCACCGGGTGACCGGAGTAGGTGAAGCCGTGGTTGAAATCACCCCCTTCATTGAGGACGTCCACCACTTCATCGCGCACGATCAGGCCGCCCATGGGGATGTAACCCGAGGTCAGGCCCTTGGCAATGGTCATCATGTGCGGCTTGAGGTCGTAGAAATCGCTGCCGAACCACTCGCCGGTACGGCCGAAACCGCAGATCACTTCGTCGGCGATAAACAGGATGTCGTACTTGGCGAGGATTTCCTTGATGCGCGGCCAGTAGGTGGCGGGTGGCACGATCACGCCACCGGCACCCTGGATCGGCTCGGCAATAAAGGCACCGACGTTGTCCACGCCCAGTTCCAGGATCTTCTCTTCCAACTGGTTGGCCGCCCACACGCCGAATTCTTCCGGGCTCATGTCGCCGCCTTCGCCAAACCAGTATGGCTGGGCGATGTGGGTGATGCCCGGGATCGGCAGGTCGCCCTGCTCGTGCATATACGTCATGCCGCCCAGGCTGGCGCCGGCCACGGTGGAACCGTGGTAGCCATTCTTGCGGCTGATGATGGTTTTTTTGTTCGGCTGGCCCTTGATCGCCCAGTAGTGGCGGACCATGCGCAACATGGTGTCGTTGCCTTCGGAACCCGAACCGGTGAAGAACACGTGGTTCATGCCGGCAGGCGCGATGTCGGAAATGGCCTTGGCCAGCTCCAGCACCGGCGGGTGAGCGGTCTGGAAGAACAGGTTGTAGTACGGCAGTTCTTTCATCTGCTTGGCGGCGGCGTCAGCCAGTTCATCGCGACCGTAACCGATCGCCACGCACCACAGGCCGGCCATGCCGTCGAGGATCTTGTTGCCTTCGCTGTCCCACAGGTAAACGCCGTGGGCTTTGGTGATGATCCGTGGGCCTTTCTCTTTCAATTGCTTGAAGTCGCTGAACGGCGCCAGGTGGTGATCACTGCTCAAGGCTTGCCATTCACGGGTTTGCGGGTTGTTGCTGGACATACCAATCTCCTAGACTTTTCAGGTGAGGGCGCGCCTTTCCTACGACGCGCCCGGCGCATCAGACGGCGAAGAGCAGGAATTCCCGCTCCCACGAACTGATCACGCGCTTGAAGTTTTCATGCTCGGCCCGCTTGACCGCGACGTAACCTGTGATGAATTTCTGACCCAGGTATTTCTCGATGGTCTTGCTGTTTTCCATGCGTTCCAGGGCGTCTTCGATGGTCAACGGCAGGCGCAGGTTGCGTCGCTCGTAACCACGGCCCACCACCGGCGCGCTCGGGTTGTGGCCTTCGACCATGCCGATGTAGCCACACAGCAGGCTGGCGGCAATCGCCAGGTACGGGTTGGCATCGGCACCCGGCAGGCGGTTTTCCACACGACGGTTCTGCGGGCCGGCGTCCGGTACGCGCAGGCCGACAGTGCGGTTTTCCTCGCCCCATTCCACGTTGACCGGCGCCGAAGTGTCGGGCAGGAAGCGGCGGAACGAGTTCACGTTGGGGGCAAACAATGGCAGCAATTCAGGGATGAATTTCTGCAGGCCGCCAATGTGGTTGAGAAACAGCTGGCTCATGGTCCCGTCTTCATTGGAGAAGACGTTCTTGCCGGTGGCGATGTCGATGATGCTCTGGTGCAGGTGCATCGCACTGCCAGGCTCACCGGTCATGGGCTTGGCCATGAACGTTGCGGCCACATCGTGCTTGAGCGCGGCTTCACGCATGGTGCGCTTGAACACCAGGATCTGGTCGGCCAGGGACAGTGCATCGCCGTGACGGAAGTTGATTTCCATCTGCGCCGTGCCGTCTTCGTGGATGAGGGTATCGAGGTCCAGCTCCTGCAGTTCGCACCAGTCGTAGACGTCTTCGAACAGCGGGTCGAATTCGTTGGCCGCTTCTATAGAGAAGGACTGGCGACCGGTTTCCGGGCGGCCAGAACGGCCAATCGGCGGTTGCAGCGGGAAGTCCGGGTCTTCGCAGCGCTTGGTCAGGTAGAACTCCATCTCCGGCGCCACGATGGGCTGCCAGCCTCTGTCGGCGTAGAGCTTGAGGACTTTCTTGAGCACGTTGCGCGGCGACAGCTCGATCGGGTTGCCTTGCTTGTCGTAGGTGTCGTGGATCACCTGGGCGGTCGGCTCAATGGCCCAGGGCACCAGGAATACCGCGTTCTGGTCGGGACGGCAGATCATGTCGATGTCGGCCGGGTCGAGCAATTCGTAATAAATGTCGTCTTCGACATAGTCGCCGGTCACGGTCTGCAACAGAACGCTCTCGGGAAGGCGCATGCCTTTTTCAGCGATGAACTTGTTGGTCGGCGAGATCTTGCCCCGGGTGATGCCGGTGAGGTCGCCAATCATGCATTCGACTTCTGTGATCTTGTGGTCTTTCAACCAATCGGTGAGCTGGTCGAGGTTGTTACTCATAAATGCCTCTGGGCTGGGTTTCCTGGCATCCATTAAAGGCCAGGCGTTGGTTGACGCAGCATCCGCGTCGTTTTTTTCATTCAGGGTAGGAGCTTACCTGCCATTTGCTGCAGCGTTGCATTCCTCACGCCAAAGTTGTGTGCAATCTTGAGCAGCACACGGGTCGGGCATATTTCAAAGGCATGCGAGGAGGCAAACAAGAGGTTGGACCGGGCGTCAAGAATATTGGCCGGGCCACGCGCTATCACGCGGGAGGAATATATGGGTGACACAGCCTGACTGAAGCAGGCCAAGACGCCGTTGGGCGGCAGGAGACACATGAAGCACCCCGGTATTATTGCTGTTATGGGTTTGAATCGAGCTTAGCCTTGTTCATTTTTTTACACAACACCCCCGTAAAAAATACAACACGGCCCGCTCAAGCCTGCTAGTCCCAAGCCCTCCAAACCCAAAAAACCGCCCCAAAAAGCCCCAAAAAAGCCCTCGTGGCGCTTTTTTAGGGCAAAAAAGGCCTCGCTTGACTTCGGCATGCCGTTCGGGTTGACTGAAACCAGAAAAGATCAATGATTGATATTTTTAACAACAAAGGTGTTGCATCATGTCGGTACCCCCGCGTGCCGTTCAGCTTAACGAAGCGAACGCGTTCCTTAAGGATCATCCTGAGGTTCTGTACGTAGACCTTCTAATTGCGGATATGAATGGTGTGGTGCGCGGCAAGCGCATCGAACGCACCAGCCTCCACAAGGTTTACGAGAAGGGCATTAACCTGCCTGCCTCTTTATTTGCCCTGGATATCAACGGCTCTACGGTGGAAAGCACCGGCCTGGGCCTGGACATCGGTGATGCTGACCGAATCTGTTATCCAATCCCCGACACCCTGTGCAATGAACCTTGGCAAAAGCGCCCTACCGCGCAATTGCTGATGACCATGCACGAACTTGAAGGTGAACCTTTCTTCGCCGATCCGCGCGAAGTGCTCCGCCAAGTTGTAAGCAAATTTGACGACCTCGGTCTGACCATCTGCGCCGCCTTCGAGCTTGAGTTCTACCTGATCGACCAGGAGAACGTGAACGGCCGCCCACAACCGCCCCGCTCGCCGATCTCCGGCAAACGCCCGCACTCGACACAGGTCTACCTGATCGACGACCTCGACGAATATGTCGACTGCCTCCAGGACATTCTGGAAGGGGCAAAAGAGCAAGGCATCCCGGCCGACGCCATCGTCAAGGAAAGTGCCCCGGCGCAGTTCGAAGTGAACCTGCACCACGTGGCCGACCCGATCAAGGCTTGCGACTACGCAGTACTGCTCAAGCGCCTGATCAAGAACATCGCCTACGACCATGAGATGGACACCACCTTCATGGCCAAGCCTTACCCAGGCCAGGCAGGCAACGGTTTGCACGTGCACATCTCGATCCTGGACAAAGACGGCAAGAACATCTTTGCCAGCGAGGATCCCGAGCAGAACGCCGCATTGCGTCACGCGATCGGCGGTGTGCTCGAGACCCTACCCGCTCAAATGGCGTTCCTGTGCCCCAACGTCAACTCTTACCGCCGTTTCGGCGCACAGTTCTACGTGCCGAACTCGCCGTGCTGGGGCCTGGACAACCGCACCGTGGCGATTCGCGTACCGACCGGCTCGTCCGATGCGGTCCGTATCGAACACCGTGTTGCCGGTGCCGACGCCAACCCTTACCTGCTGATGGCTTCGGTCCTGGCAGGCGTGCACCACGGCCTGACCAATAAGATCGAGCCGAATGCACCGGTGGAAGGCAACAGCTACGAGCAAAACGAGCAAAGCCTGCCGAACAACCTGCGCGATGCGTTGCGCGAGTTGGACGACAGCGAGGTGATGGCCAAGTACATCGATCCTAAATACATCGATATCTTCGTCGCCTGTAAGGAAAGTGAGCTGGAAGAGTTTGAACACTCCATCTCCGACCTTGAGTACAACTGGTACTTGCATACCGTGTAAGCGGTTGCTGCCGTAACTGCGGTGAGCGGGCTTGCTGTGGTGAGCGGGCTTGCCCCGCGCTGGGCTGCGCAGCAGCCCTACATCCGGACGCCGGGTTCTTTCTGAAAGAACTCGGCGTTTTTATTGGGGCCGCTTCGCAGCCCAGCGCGGGGCAAGCCCGCTCACCACAGCAAGCCCGCTCACCACAAAAGCCCCCGCCCTAGGTATGGATCCTCCCCAGGCTCTGCGTACAATGCTCCCTGCCTTGTAGGAGACTTCCATGACCACCCGCCCCGCCGCCCCTCGCAAACCCCGCGCCCGCAGCCAGGCCCGGATCGACGCGATCCTCGACGCCGCCCGCACCTTGCTGGCCGCCGAAGGCGTGGCAGGTTTGTCGATCTACAGCGTGGCCGAGCGTGCGCAAATTCCACCGTCATCGGTGTATCACTTCTTCGCCAGCGTACCGGCCTTGCTGGAGGCACTCACGGCAGACGTCCACGCGGCCTTCCGGGCAGCGATCCAGGCACCCATCGAGCACGAGTCACTCAAGCACTGGCGCGACCTGTCCTGCATCGTCGAGCAACGCATGCTCGCCATCTACGACCAGGATGCCGCCGCACGCCAGTTGATCCTGGCCCAGCACGGGCTCACTGAAGTGACTCAGGCGGATCGCCAGCATGATCTGGAGTTGGGGAACTTGATGCTGGAGGTGTTCAATCGCCACTTTGAAGTGCCGACACTGCCCAGCGATGTAGACGTGTTTGCCCTGGCGTTGGAACTGAGCGACCGCGTGTATGCGCGCTCGGTGCATCAGCATGGGCTGATCACACCGCGCATGGCGGATGAAGGGATGCGGGTGTTTGACGCGTATGTGGGGCTTTATTTGCCGCCCTATCTGCCCAAGCGCTGATTTCTTGAGAGACAGGGATGACCTCATCGGGGGCAAGCCCCCTCCCACATGTTGACCGCGCCACCTATCAAATGTGGGAGGGGGCTTGCCCCCGATGGCGACCTCAAGAACGATCACAACTTGGCAATCGATACCTCGGTGGATTTAACGAAGGCAATCACTTCGCTGCCAATCACCAGCTCCAGCTCTTTGACCGAACGGGTGGTGATCACGGACGTCACGATGCCGGACGCCGTCTGCACGTCGATTTCCGACAGCACGTCGCCTTCGACGATTTCCTTGATGGTGCCTTTGAACTGGTTACGCACGTTGATGGCTTTAATAGTCATACGATTTCTCCTCGGGTCGAAATAGCTGCAAGTTGTTAGCTATAAGCTGCAAGTAAAAGCGCATTGCTTTCCCTTACAGCTTGAGGCTGGAAGCTTGCCGCTGCTTTATTGCGCCCAACGCAATTGCGTAGGCAGCGGTGAAACAGGTTCGGGTTCCGGCGGTGTGCCGGGCAACGACAGCACACGGTTGAGCACTTCGGCTTCCAGCGCGGCCAAGCGATGCGAGCCCCGGGCACGCGGGCGCGGTAGGTCGACGATGAGGTCCAGGCCGATTTCGCCGTCTTCAATCAGGATGACGCGGTCGGCAATCGCCACGGCTTCGCTGACGTCGTGGGTCACTAGCAACACGGTGAAACCGTGCTTCTGCCACAGGTTTTCGATCAGTTGCTGCATCTCGATGCGGGTCAGGGCATCCAGTGCGCCCAGCGGCTCATCCAGCAGCAGCAAACGCGGTTGGTGGATCAGCGCACGGGCCAGGGCCACGCGTTGCTTCTGCCCGCCGGACAGCGCCGCTGGCCATTCATTGGCGCGTTCGGCCAAGCCGACCGCTTCCAGGGCTTCCAGCGCCTTGGGGCGCCAGTTGCCTTTAAGGCCCAGCCCAACGTTGTCGATGATCTTTTTCCACGGCAGCAAGCGCGCTTCCTGGAACATCAACCGCGTGTCTTCAATGGCTTCGCTCAGCGGTGCGGAACCGGCCAACAGCTCGCCGCCGCTGGCCTTGTCCAGGCCGGCCAACAGGCGCAGCAAGGTGCTTTTACCGCAACCACTGCGACCGACCACCGCGACAAATTGGCCGGCCGGAATGTGCAGGTCGATGTCCTTGAGCACTTCGCGCGCACCAAAGGCCTTGCGCAACTTGCGCACCGCCAGGGGAATGCCCTTGAGCAGGCGCGGGGGTTGTTGAGCTGTCATGCCGCACCTCCTTTGTTCACTTGATACGCCGGGTGCCAGCGCAGCCACACACGCTCCAGACCGCGAGCGGCCAGGTCGGCGAGTTTGCCGAGGATGGCGTACATGACGATGGCCAACACCACCACATCGGTTTGCAGGAATTCACGGGCGTTCATCGCCAGGTAGCCGATACCCGAACTGGCGGAGATGGTTTCCGCCACGATCAGCGTCAGCCACATGAAGCCCAGGGCAAAGCGCACGCCCACCAGGATCGACGGCAGCGCGCCCGGCAGGATCACCTGGCGGAACAGGCTGAACCCGGACAAGCCATAACTGCGCGACATTTCCACCAGTGCCGGATCAACATTGCGGATGCCGTGATAGGTGTTGAGGTAGATCGGGAACAGCGTGCCGAGGGCAACCAGGAAAATCTTCGCCGTCTCGTCAATGCCGAACCACAGGATCACCAGGGGAATCAGCGCCAAGTGCGGCACGTTACGGATCATCTGCACCGAGCTGTCCAGCAGGCGTTCGCCCCACTTCGACAGGCCGGTGATAAAGCCCAGTGCCAGGCCGATGCTGCCACCGATCAGGAAACCCAGGCCGGCACGCCAGCCGCTGATGGCCAGGTGGGTCCAGATTTCGCCGCTGGCGACCAGGTTGATGCCGGCTTCAATCACTGCGCTGGGGGCCGGCAGGATCCGAGTGGACAACCAGCCCGCCGACACCGACAACTGCCACACCGCCAGCAATAGAACCGGCAGTACCCAGGGCGCCACACGGTGGCTTAGTTTTTCATAGTTCATGGCGCTGCCTCAGCTCTGTGACGCAGCTTTGGGAAGGATGTCGTTGGCGACCATCTCGCCGAACGGGCTCACGTAGCCGGCGCTTTTCGGCAGCTCGGGACGTTCGATATCCAAGTGGGGGAACAGCAGCTCTGCGACGCGATACGACTCTTCCAAGTGTGGATAACCGGAGAAGATAAAGGTGTCGATGCCCAGCGCTGCGTACTCCTTCACGCGTGCTGCTACGGTTGGGCCATCGCCCACCAGCGCGGTACCCGCACCGCCGCGGACCAGGCCGACGCCGGCCCACAGGTTGGGGCTGACTTCGAGGTTGTCGCGGTTGCCACCATGCAAGGCAGCCATGCGTTGCTGGCCGACGGAATCGAAACGCGCCAGGGAGGCCTGGGCACGGGCGATGGTGTCGTCGTCCAGATGGGAGATCAGTTTGTCGGCGGCTTTCCACGCTTCATCGTTGGTTTCACGCACGATGACATGCAGGCGAATACCGAAGCGCACGGTGCGCCCGAGTTTCGCGGCCTTGGCGCGCACCTGTTCGATTTTTTCCGCGACGGCCGCCGGCGGCTCGCCCCAGGTCAGCACCATTTCCACCTGCTCGGCTGCCAGGTCCTGGGCCGCTTCGGAAGAACCGCCGAAGTACAGCGGTGGACGCGGCTGCTGGATCGGCGGGTAAAGCAGCTTGGCGCCTTTGACGCTGATGTGTTCGCCGTCGTAATCCACGGTTTCGCCTTCCAGCACACGGCGCCAGATACGGGTGAATTCCACCGAGGCCTGGTAGCGCTCTTCATGGCTGAGGAACAAGCCATCGCCGGCCAATTCCTCCGGATCACCCCCGGTGACCAGGTTGAACAGCGCACGGCCACCGGACAAGCGGTCAAGGGTCGCAGCCTGTCGCGCCGCTACCGTCGGGGAAATGATCCCGGGGCGCAGCGCGACTAGGAATTTCAGACGCTGGGTCACGGGGATCAGCGAGGCGGCCACCAGCCACGAATCTTCGCAAGAGCGCCCGGTGGGAATCAGCACCCCGCCGAAACCCAGGCGGTCAGCGGCTTGGGCCACTTGCTGCAGGTAACCGTGGTCAACGGCGCGAGCGCCTTCGGCGGTGCCAAGGTAATGGCCGTCGCCGTGGGTAGGCAGGAACCAGAAAATATTGAGGCTCATGGAGTTGTCTCCTGAAGAAGTCGGATTACGGCGCTTTGGCCACGGCGGCGGGTGGCGTCCAGATCACGTCCTTGATGTTCAAGGGCTTGGGGATCAATTTGAGTTGGTAGAAGCTGTCGGCGATTTTCTGCTGGGCCGCCACCACTTCCGGGGTTAGGAACAGTGCGCCGTAGCCTTGGCGTTTCACCGAGGTCAGGGTGATGTCAGCCGGCAGGCCGAGCAGCGGCGCTACTTGTTCAGTCACTTCCTGTGGGTTGGCCTTGGACCATTCGCCCACGGCGCGCACTTCTTCGATCAGGGCCTTGACCACTTCCGGATGCTTTTCAGCGTACGGCTTGGTTGCCAAGTAGAACTGATGGTTATCGGCAATGCCGGTGCCGTCACGCAGGGTGCGGGCTTGCAGTTGTTTCTCGGCGGCGGCCTGATACGGATCCCAGATCACCCAGGCATCCACGCTGCCACGTTCGAAGGCGGCGCGGGCATCGGCGGGCGGCAGGAACACGGTCTGCACGTCGGTGTATTTCAGGCCGGCATCTTCCAGGGCACGTACCAACAGGTAGTGCACGTTGGAGCCTTTGTTGAGCACGACTTTCTTGCCTTTGAGCTCGGCCACGGATTTGATCGGCGAATCTTTCGGCACCAGGATCGCTTCGCTGGTCGGTGCTGGCGGCTCGTAGGCCACGTAGACCAGGTCGGCGCCGGCTGCCTGGGCGAAGACCGGCGGGGTTTCGCCTGTGACGCCGAAGTCGATCGAGCCGACGTTGAGGCCTTCAAGCAATTGCGGGCCGCCAGGAAACTCGGTCCACTGCACGTTCACGCCCTGGGCCGCCAGGCGTTTTTCCAGGGTGCCCTTGGCTTTGAGCAGCACCAGCGTGCCGTACTTCTGATACCCGATCCGCAGGGTCTCGGCCGCTTGAGCTTGAACAATGGCGCCGAAGGACACAGCCGCAGCAAACAGTGCGACCAGACCACGACGCAAGATGACAGTGCGCATGGCGCTCTCTCCAAATAATGCGATGAGGGGGTTGGCTGCACCTGCTTGGCCGTTGGCGGCTGAGTAAGGTGAGTTTTTTTACATTTCGGTGTGGCTTAAATGCTCCAGCGAGCACTCAACAAACGTTCATTCAACACATGGGGGTCCAGCGGTTTCGGGCGACGGGCCATGGCGCCGTAAAGCGTTTCCAGGGCCTCGTGCAAACGGTGTTCGAGCACCGGCACCAGTTGCGCTTGGGCGCTGCCCTCGCCATAAGCAATCTGGCTGTCTTCGGCAAAGATGCCGTGCAGCAATTCCTGGGCTTTCAGCGCCGACAGCACCGGCTTCAACGCGTAGTCCACCGCCAGCATGTGGGCGATGCTGCCGCCGGTGGCCATTGGTAATACGATCTTGTGGGCCAGGGCGCGCTCGGGCAGCAGGTCCAGCACGGTTTTCAGCGCGCCGGAGAACGACGCCTTGTACACCGGCGTAGCGATCACCAGGCCGTCCGCGTTAGCCACTTGTTGCAGCAGGTCGATGACCTTGGGGCTGTCGAAGCGCGCGTGCAGCAAGTCCTCCGCCGGGAAGTCCCGTATCTGGTAACTCACCACTTCTACGCCTTTGTCTTGCAACCACTGACGGGTTTTATCCAGCAACACCCCGGAGCGGGAACGCTGGCTGGGACTGCCTCCAAGTGTTACGACCAACATGCAGGAATTCCTTGAGCAGGTGTCGGCGGTTCGCTGTGTGGCGATGGCGCCAAGATGGAACAGACCTTATCAGCAGATTTATATATCTTTAAATCTTATTTTTTCATGTGTTTATTCTTTAAATGCATATGGGATCAATCAAATCCCAGGCGAAAAAAAAGGCCGTGAAAACGGCCTGAAAACCCCTGCTATGTGATTCGGTTTACGTCTCAATCCTGTGGTACATGCACCGCCGCCATTGCGGGCAAGCCCGGCCCCCACAGTTGACCGTATTCCCCTGGGGGAGCCGGGCTTGCCCGCGATGGCGATTTCAGCATCAACGATTGGGCTGAGGGGTGAGCCGCAGGTACGGCTTCACCGCCCGGTAACCCTTCGGAAAGCGTTTCTTGATCTCGTCCTCATCCTTGAGCGACGGCACGATCACCACCTCGTCACCGTCCTGCCAGTTGGCGGGCGTGGCAACCTTGTGGTTGTCGGTCAGTTGCAGCGAGTCGATGACCCGCAGGATTTCGTGGAAGTTGCGCCCGGTGCTGGCCGGGTAGGTGATGGTCAGGCGGATCTTCTTGTTCGGATCGATGACGAACAAGGAACGCACGGTGAGGGTGTCACTGGCGTTGGGGTGGATCAGGTCATACAGGTCAGACACCTTGCGATCGGCGTCAGCCAGGATCGGGAAATTGACGACGGTGTTCTGAGTTTCGTTGATGTCTTCGATCCACTTGTGGTGCGAGTCCACAGGGTCCACCGACAGGGCGATGGCCTTGACGCCACGCTGGGCGAATTCGTCCTTGAGCTTGGCGGTGAAGCCCAACTCGGTGGTGCACACCGGGGTGAAGTCCGCCGGGTGGGAAAACAACACACCCCAGCTATCGCCCAGCCATTCGTGGAAACGAATCTTGCCGGCGCTGGAATCCTGTTCGAAGTCGGGGGCGATATCGCCCAGTCTTAGGCTCATGGTGTGGCTCCTGGTGAGTGCTTATGGAGCCCACTGTGCATGCATTGCGGATTATTTAAAAAGAATAAATATTGATTTATCTAGACGATAAAAGAATATTAAAAATCTGTTCATTGGACGTATTCGAAGGCGAGGAGCACCATCGCTTCCAAGGTTCGAGAAGGCCTTGAGACGCTGTACACAGAGGGGTTCAGGAAGGGCCTGCGGGGGTTTGGCCCGACTTGAAAGCAAGACACCTTGCCCGGTGTTGCACCGGGCAAGGTTTTGCACACTTACAACAGCTTCACGCTACTAGAACAGTGGCAGCGAGTAGCTGACGATCAGACGGTTTTCGTCTTGGTTACGCTGGCCAGGAATGTCGTTGCGCCACATTGCGTTTTTCCATGCCACACCGACGTTCTTCAACGGACCTTCTGGTACGACGTAGGCAACAGTGATGTCACGTTCCCACTCGTTCCCGCCGTCGCCATTGACAGCACGTTGCGGCCGGGTCGAACCGACGTTACCGCGGGTGTCGATATTGTCACCACGCAGGTAGACCACACCGGCGGTCAAACCTGGTACGCCAACCTTGGCAAAGTCGTAGGCGTAGCGAGCTTGCCAGGTACGTTCACCGGCACGGGCGAACTTGGCAATCTGCATGTCGGTGGTCAGGTAAGCCGACGAACCGTCGCCTTGGTTCAACCAAGGGAAGTCACTGTTACCGTTACTGACCTGGTAACCACCACCGAAGGTGTGACCACCCAGGGTGTACAGGAACAAGCCGCTGTACAGGTTGTTGTCGACCTTACCTTTGGTGACGGTCGCACCGGCGGCGTTGGTGCCGTAGTCACCTGTGGTGTAGTAATTCGCGTCGTGGCCGTTGGCGCCATCGTCGCGGCTATTGAAATAGCGCAGGTCGGTTTTCAGCACACCAGGACCGATTGCCCAGTTGTGCAGCAAGCCCAGGAAGTGCTGTTTGTAGAACTGATCCAGATTGCCGTAGTAGTACTGGGCAGTCAGGTCTTTGGTGATTTTGTAGTCGCCACCAGCGTAGTAGAACTTGTTGCTGTCACGGCCAGCGGCTGTACGACCGTTGGCGCCTGCGATAGACAGGTTCTCGACGTTGCTGGAGTTACGACCCTTGACCTTCTCGATCTGACCGGCAACCAGCGTCAGGTCTTTGATGTCGTTCGTGGTGATCTGGCCGCCCTGGAAGGTTTGCGGCAGCAGACGACCATCGTTGGTCACGATAACCGGCAGCTTGGGTTGCAGAGTACCCAGCTTCAGTTCGGTTTGAGAGATCTTCGCCTTGGCGGTCAGGCCCAGGCTGGAGTAGTTGTCAACAGCTTCGCCGTTGGACTTGCTCGGGAAAACCGTGCCGCCGTAAGAACCGGCGTTGCCAGTCGAACGAGCAGTGGCGCCGTTGGTGCCGCCACCCGAGTCCAGGCGCACGCCCAGCAGGCCGATAGCATCAAGACCGAAGCCTACGGTGCCTTGGGTATAACCGGAGATGAAACGCAGGTCGAAGGCTTGACCCCATTCTTCTTGCTTGTTCTGCGCGCCGGCCGCTTTGGTAGCGTCGTCACGGTTGTCAGTGTTGATGTAAAAGTTACGCAGCCCCAGTGTTGCCTTGCTGTCTTCAATGAAACCGGCAGCGCCTGCTTGCTGGGCGATTGCGCCCAAAGCTACAGCCAAAGCCAAGGTGGACTTCTTCATGTACCGCTCCTCTCATTTCTAATTTTTGTATTTCTTTGGTCTCGGGTCTGACGCCCTCGATCCACAGATGCGCGATTAGCGCCAGATAGTGACTACCAAGTCAATCGTAACCTTGTGTGTCTACTACCTTCGTCTAATCGCAGTTGATTTGGTCCCTGCAGGGTAATGAGTTTTTCATACACCCAAAAAGAATTGTTTCATTCTTTTTCATACGATTCGGGAATAAGCCTTTGCATGACGCGGACAAGTCAGGGTAGACGAACCGCTCCATAAGCTAATTCCTAAAGGGTATTTGTTAGCGCTTTTTTAGATCGTTTAGTGTGGTCGTACTGTTGCATACGTCACCCACGATCAAAAAGGCGACGCCATCATGGCCAAACGCACATCCTCCCGTCAATTTGTTACAGTTTTTGTGTCACTAATACTTTCTTTTGGTGTCAAAGCCGCCGATTTAACCATCGGCTACCAAACCGGTATTGATCCCAGCAAAGTCCCACAGGCCGACGGCCTGTATGAAAAGGCCATTGGCGAGAAGATCGCCTGGCGCCGGTTTAACAGTGGGCCGGAAGTCGTAACGGCTATCGCCTCTGGCGATGTGCAAATCGGCAACCTCGGTTCCAGCCCCCTCGCTGCGGCAGCTTCGCGCAATCTACCCATCGTCGCGTTTATCGTATCGGCCCAGATCAATACTTCTGAAGCATTGGTGGTGCGTAACGGCAGCGGCATCGAAAAACCCGAAGACCTGGTCGGCAAGACCATCGCCACGCCTTTTGTCTCCACCTCTCATTACAGCCTGCTCGGCGCACTGAAGCACTGGGGCCTGGATACCAAGCAAGTCAAAGTGGTGAACCTGCAACCCGCCGAAATTGCCGCCGCGTGGAAACGTGGCGACATCGACGGCGCTTTTGTCTGGTCACCCGCGCTCGGAGAGATCCGCAAGACCGGCAAGACCCTGACAGACGCGGCCCAGGTGGGTCAGTGGGGCGCACCAACGTTTGAGGTGTGGGTGGCACGCAAGGATTTTGCGCAAAAACATCCTGACGTAGTGGCCAAGTTTGCCAAGGTCACGCTGGACTCCTTCGCCGACTACGCCGCCCATAAAGATGCCTGGACGGTGGACTCCGAGCCGGTGCAGAAAATCGCCAAACTGACAGGTTCAAACGCCGCCGATATCCCAGAGCTGTTGGCCGGTACCACGTTCCCGGATGCGCAGGCACAACAAACTGACGCGCTGCTAAAGGGCGGCACGGCGAAGGCGATTGGGGAGACGGCGAAGTTCTTGAAGGAACAAGGAAAGGTTGAGGCAGTGTTGCCAGACTATTCAGCGTACGTAACCGATAAATTCGTCAAGCCCTGAACCCTGTAGGAGCCGGCTTGCCGGCGATGCCAGCGACTCGGTCTTGCACATAACCGAGGTGATGCAATCGCAGGCAAGCCAGCTCCCACGAGAGCCAGCCTTGCATTAAGTCAGAGAGCCTTCTCGAAAATCTTCGAATTACGCTGATAGTTGTACAGCGACGCCCGCGCCGACGGCAGGCGATCCACGCTGCTCGGCACAAAACCCCGCTCACGGAACCAGTGGGCGGTGCGGGTAGTGAGGACAAACAAGGTCTTCAAGCCCTGGGCACGGGCACGGGTCTGGATTCGCTCCAGCAACACATCACCCCGCGCGCCGTGACGGTACTCCGGGTTCACCGCCAGGCACGCCAGCTCACCCGCATCCGAATCTGCGATCTGATACAGCGCCGCACACGCGATGATCATGCCTTCGCGCTCCACCACGCTGAATTGCTCGATCTCACGCTCCAGCACCTCCCGCGAACGACGCACCAGGATGCCCTGCTCTTCCAACGGGCTGATCAAGTCGAGCAAGCCACCGACGTCTTCAATCGCCGCTTCGCGCACCAGTTCGAATTGTTCCTGGGCCACCAGCGTACCGCCGCCGTCCCGGGTGAACAGCTCAGTGAGCAAGGCGCCGTCTTCGGCGTAGCTGACAATATGGCTGCGCCCGACTCCACCCCGGCAGGCCTCGGCGGCCGCATCCAGCAATTCAGCCTGATAGTTACTGCTGCCCAGGCGCTGCAAATGAGCCGGCACTTGTTGCGGGCGCAGTTCGCGCACCAGGCGACCGTTTTCATCGATCAGGCCCATGTCTGCGCCGAACAGCAGCAGCTTGTCGGCGCCCAAGTCAATGGCGGCGCGGGTGGCGACGTCTTCGCAGGCCAGGTTGAAAATCTCACCGGTAGGCGAATACCCCAGCGGCGACAGCAGCACAATCGAGCGCTCATCCAGCAGGCGGTTGATACCCTTGCGGTCGACGCGGCGCACTTCGCCGGTGTGGTGGTAGTCCACGCCGTCCAATACACCGATGGGGCGTGCTGTCACGAAATTGCCGCTGGTTACACGCAAGCGCGAGCCCTGCATCGGCGACGAGGCCATGTCCATCGACAGGCGCGCTTCAATGGCGATGCGCAGGTGGCCGACCGCGTCGATCACGCACTCCAGCGTCGCCGCGTCAGTGATGCGCATGCCTTCGTGATAAGTCGGGATCAGGCCACGCGCTTCAAGGCGCACTTCGATCTGTGGCCGCGAACCGTGTACCAACACCAAGCGCACGCCCAGGCTGTGCAGCAGCACCAGGTCGTGGACGATATTGCCGAAGTTGGGGTGTTCCACACCGTCGCCGGGCAACATGACCACAAAGGTGCAGTCGCGATGGGCGTTGATGTAAGGGGAAGCGTGACGAAGCCAATTAACGTAGTCGGGCATGGAACCTGGGCCTGTAATAAAAAGCAGCCGAAAAAGGATGGATCGTGAAAGCGCACAGCGGGCTGATGGTTATCGTCGGAACAGGCTTGGCGACACGCTCACTCTCCTTCTATGTACGAACAGGCAGGGGTTAATTTATGCAGGTTTCAGGCAGTAATGTTCGATCAGTTCCCGCAATAGACGCACTGTAGGCGTCAAGCGTGACATTTCGAGGTACTCGCCCGGCTGGTGGGCGCAGGCGATATCGCCAGGGCCAAGCACCAGGGTTTCACAACCCAGGCGCTGAAGATAAGGCGCTTCGGTGCCGAACGCTACTGCTTCGGCACGGTGGCCGGTCAATCGTTCCGCAACCCGCACCAGTTCGGCATCTTCCGGCTGTTCGAAGGGTGGTACTTCGGGGAACAGTGGCGCGTAATCAATCTTGACCTGATGACGCTCGGCCAACGGCTGGAGCTTCTGCCGGATGGCATCGCGCAGCACTTGAGGGTCCATGCCGGGCAGAGGGCGCAGGTCGAATTCCAGGGAACACTGGCCGCAGATGCGGTTGGGGTTATCGCCGCCGTGGATGCAGCCGAAGTTCATGGTCGGTTGCGGCACGCTGAATTGCGGGTTGCGATACTCGCGCTGCCAGGCCAGGCGCAAACCACGCAGTTCGCCGATGGCGTCGTGCATGGCTTCGAGGGCGCTGTGGCCCAGCCGGGGGTCCGACGAATGGCCGCTTTGGCCAAGGATGTCGATGCGTTCCATCATCACGCCTTTGTGCAGGCGGATGGGCTTGAGCCCGGTCGGCTCGCCGATCACCGCGGCGCGACCCAGCGGGCGCCCCGCTTCGGCCAGTGCGCGGGCGCCGGACATGGAGCTTTCTTCATCGCAGGTCGCAAGGATCAGCAGTGGCTGCTTGAACGGCTGATCCAGCAGCGGCAACACCGCCTCGATGGCCAAGGCAAAAAAACCCTTCATGTCGCAACTGCCCAATCCTACCCAACGGCCGTCTACTTCCGTCAGCTTGAGCGGATCGGTCTTCCACAGCGCCGCGTCATAGGGGACGGTGTCGCTATGCCCCGACAGCACCAGGCCACCAGGGCCACTGCCGAAGCTGGCCAGCAGGTTGAATTTGCCAGGGCTGACTTGCTGGATGTCGATGGCAAAACCCAGGTCACCCAGCCAACTGGCGAGCAAATCGATCACCGGGCGGTTGGTCTGGTCGAGAGACGCCTGGGTGCAACTGACCGAAGGTGCGGCAATCAGCGCGGCAAACTGCTCTTTCATGGACGGTAACGGCATGCGCGGTCTCTCTACTTCCCGGATGAGCCTCACTATAGAACCATCTGCACGACACAATAAACCGTTGCGGCACGTTGCCGGCTCAGTCCTGTACACTGCACGACCTTGGCAGCCACTCTTTTCCCCGGCTGCGCTCCCGATCCTGGATTTTCCGGCCATGCAGAAAGAAACTGAAATCAAGCTCCGCGTCAGCCGCGAGACCCTCGCCGCGCTGCGTGAGCACCCGCTCCTGAAAAAACGCAACAAAAGTGGCTGGGAACGCCGTGAGTTGATGAACCAGTACTTCGACACCCCCGAACGCGACCTGGCCCAGGCCAAAGTCGCCCTGCGCTTGCGCAAGGACGGTGACGACATCATCCAGACCCTCAAGACCCGTGGCCAAAGCGTCGCCGGCTTGTCGGAACGTAACGAGTACAACTGGGAATTGCCCAAAGCCAAGCTCGATGTGAAGAAGCTCGACGGCGAATGCTGGCCCGAGCAACTGGCCGAGCTGGACAAGAAAACCCTCAAGCCGATCTTCACCACCGACTTCGTGCGTGAACGCGCCGAAATCGCCTGGGGCCGTGGCAAGGCCAAGGTGGTGATCGAAGCCGCCCTGGACCTCGGCCATGTGGTGGTCGGCAAGCAGAAAGAAGAAATCTGCGAGCTGGAACTGGAACTGCGTGAAGGTGAGCCGGCAGCGCTGCTGGAACTGGCCGCCGAACTGGCCGCCACCCTCGCGCTGATGCCCTGTGACATCAGCAAGGCCGAACGCGGCTACCGCCTGTACGACGCCAGCAGCTACTCCCTGAGCCTGCCCGCGCCACAACTGCACGCCGAAATGCCACTGGACGACGCCTTCGCCGCGATCATGTGGCACCTGCTCGGCAGCAGCCAGCGCCTGGCCGAGCAATACCGGTTCAATGGCCACTGGCGTCTGCTGCAGGACTGGGTCGACAACCTTGGCGAACTGCGCGCCCTGATCGGTAGCCTCGGCCAGGCCGCACCGCGCCAATCCACCAGCGAACTGCGCAGCGCACTGGATGCATTGCTGGAAGACTGGCGCCCGCTGGTTCAGGCCGGTGATGACGATGAAGACATTCGCAAAGCCGCGCCGGAACAATTCGTCGAAGAATTGGACGACGTGCGCTGGGGCCTGTTCTCACTGAACGCTTCGCGCTGGCTGCTGGCCCGCACCTGGACCGCAGACCGCAACGTACGAGGCAACCGCCAAGGCGCTGCGCAGATCACCAACTGGCTGCCGCGCCTGTTGGCCGACGATGCCGTCGCCTTGCAACTGCCGCGCTATCAGCAACAGCCGGAAGACCTGGCTGAGCAACTGCCGCGTATCGAACGTATCCAGGCCTGGCTGCACCACGCGCGTCAGGTGGTGGACATCCCGGAACTCGACCGCCTGTATGGCGAGCTGAACAAGTTGGTGCAACTGGCCAACCAGCCGATCACCGACGAGTCGCTGGATGCGCGGATGCATCAGGCGATTGCGGTGTATCAGAACCGTGCCTGGAAGACCTTGTTGCGTCTGTAAGTTCGCGATCGCCGGCTCCTGCACTGTCCCTGCAGGAGCCGGCTTGCCGGCGATAAGGCCATCCCTGTCAGCGCAATACTGGCAGGCTGGTGGTGGACTTGATCTCGGACAACGCCACGATCGAGTTGACCTCCTGAATCCCCGGCACCATCGACAGTTTTTCAAAGAAAAACCGCTCATACGCCTCAATGTCCGAGGTGACGATGCGCAGCAGAAAATCCACCGCCCCCATCAGCACATAACACTCCAATACTTCCGGAAACCCACGAATCGCGTCGGTGAACTCGGTGAAGTTGGAACGGCCGTGGGCGTTGAGTTTTACCTCGGCGAAAATCTGCGTATTGAGGCCGATCTTCTTGCGATCCAGCAGGGTCACCTGACCACGAATCACGCCCTCTTCCTTCAGCCGCTGGATCCGCCGCCAGCACGGGGATTGAGACAGCCCCACCTGTTCAGCGATCTGCGCGCTGGAAAGCGAGGCGTCCTCTTGCAACAGAGCCAGGATACGGCGGTCGTAGGCGTCCAGCTCGCTGTGCATATAAATACCTGTTATGGCGCTTATCTTGAATTGAATGAGTCGATTAATCGAATAACAGGCTCATCTTAGATAAGAAATCTCCCGAGGCGAATGTAAAAATTTCTCCAGCCGATTTTGGAGAGCTCGCATGCACGCCGTCGAAACCACCCACCCTGTTACCCGCGTTGATGCGTGGGCCGTGGATAGCGCCCATTGCCAGGCGCACTACCGGATCATCGCGGAGGCGGAGCCGGACGTGTTGTGCCGGGTACTCAACTTTTTCGCCCTGCAGTTCCTCACGCCTCAGCAAGTCACAGCGAGCCGGGAAGACGACCTGCTGCACCTCGACATCGTGATGGATGGCTTGAGCTGGCACCGCGCCCAGGTGATCGGTGAAAAGATTCGAAACCTGATCAGCGTTTGCACGCTGGACCTGTGGTCCGCCGATTCCGTGGGGCCTGCGGCGGTGGTGGCCGTCGCCCAGTAAAAGCCTGCAATACACGCAGGGAGGTGGATAGCCAGAGCCTGGCTAGCCTGGGATTTATGCCCACTGCCTCCCAGGAAATCCACCATGCCTGTCGATCAACGATTGGAACTGCATCAGCTGTTGCCGGCTTTGGTCGAAGGGCGGCTGATCACTCCCGAAGTCGCGCAGCACTTGTCGGCATTGCCGGCCAGCAACACCGAGCATCCCTTGGAGCGCATCGCAGCCCTGGGTCCTAACCTGGAAGCCCTGACCGAATGGCTTGCCCAGCAGGCCGGGCAACCTTATCTGCGCATTGATCCCTTGAAGATCGACGCGGCAGCGGTAGTGCCGCTGATGTCCCAGGCGTTTGCCCAACGCCACGCCATCCTTGCTGTGGCGGTGGACGCGCAGACCGTTACTGTCGCCAGCGCCCAGCCCTACATCAGCAGTTGGGAAGCCGGGCTGGCCCAGGTGCTCAAGCGTTCGATCAAGCGCGTGGTCGCCAACCCCCAAGATATTGCGCGTTGCATCGGTGAGTTCTACCGGTTGGCCAAGTCCGTCAGCGGTGCCGACCAAAAGGTCGCGGCGCCCGGCCATGTCGACCTGCTCAACCTCGGCGTCAGTGACCAGGAACCAGATGCCAATGACGCGCATATCGTCAATATCGTCGACTGGTTGTTGCAGTACGCTTTCGGCCAGCGCGCCAGTGATATCCACATTGAGCCGTGCCGCGAACAGGGCCGCGTGCGCTTTCGCATCGACGGTTTGCTGCATGACGTCTATCAGTTTCCACCCCAGGTCACGATGGCGGTGGTCAGCCGCCTGAAAAGCCTGGGGCGTATGAACGTGGCGGAAAAACGCAGGCCCCAGGACGGTCGGGTCAAGACCAAAAGTCCCACGGGGGCGGAAGTGGAGTTGCGCCTTTCCACCTTGCCCACAGCGTTTGGCGAGAAACTGGTGATGCGGATTTTCGACCCGCAGGTGCTGCTCAAGGGCTTTGACCAGCTGGGTTTGTCCGTGGATGACCAACAGCGCTGGCACACCATGACCCAGCAAACCAACGGCATCATCCTGGTCACCGGCCCGACCGGTTCCGGCAAGACCAGCACGCTCTACACCACGCTCCGACAACTGGCGACCCGCGAGATCAACCTGTGCACGGTGGAAGACCCTGTCGAGATGGTCGAGCCGGCGTTCAACCAGATGCAGGTGCAGCACAACATCGACCTGACCTTTGCCAGCGGCGTCCGCGCCCTGCTGCGCCAGGACCCGGACATCATCATGATCGGCGAGATCCGCGACCAGGAAACCGCTGAAATGGCGATCCAGGCTGCGTTGACCGGGCACCTGGTGCTGTCGACCCTGCATACCAACGATGCTCCCAGCGCGATCAGCCGCTTGCAGGAGCTGGGCATTGCGCATTATTTGATCAAAGCCACGTTGCTGGGCGTGATGGCGCAACGGTTGGTGCGGGTTTTGTGCCCCCACTGCAAACGGGCGCAGGGGGAGGTCCATGAAGCGGTGGGGTGCGTTGAATGTCGCAACAGCGGGTATCGGGGGCGGGCCGGCGTGTACGAAATCATGGTGTTGAACGAGGAACTCAAAACCCTGATCACGCCCGGCGCCGATGTGCAGGTGCTGCGCCAGGCCGCGGTGGCCCAAGGCATGTGCAGCCTGCGCAGGGCCGGCCTGCAAAAAGTCGAAGCGGGGCTGACCACGATGGCGGAAGTATTACGGGTGACCCCTGGGGATTCGGTAACAAATCCTTTGTTTGTTACGCGGTGAAACCGTTCTTATCGGTGACAACACCGTTACAATCGGCCGAACGTCGTTTCACTGACACCATCAGATAGGGAATCGCTATGCAGATCGGAACCGTACTGCTTCTTTTCGTGGGTTTGGCCATCGCCATCCTGTTCATGGGCTTCAAGGTCGTCCCCCAGGGTTACCAGTGGACGGTCGAGCGTTTCGGCCGCTACACCAACACCCTCAAGCCAGGCCTGAACATCATCATCCCGATCATGGATCGCATCGGCCGCAAGATCAACGTGATGGAAAGCGTGCTGGATATCCCGCCCCAGGAAGTCATCACCGCCGACAACGCCACCGTACAGATCGACGCCGTGTGCTTCTTCCAGGTGGTCAACACTGCCCAGGCCGCCTACGAGGTCAACAACCTCGAACACGCTATCCGCAACCTGCTGCAAACCAACATCCGTACCGTGCTCGGCTCCATGGAGCTGGATGCGATGCTCAGCCAGCGTGACGGCATCAACGAAAAACTGCTTAAAACCGTGGACGAAGCCACCGCGCCATGGGGTATCAAGATCACCCGTATCGAGATCAAGGACATCAGCCCGCCCGCCGACCTGATGGCCGCCATGTCCGGCCAGATGAAAGCCGAACGGATCAAGCGTGCACAAATCCTCGAAGCCGAAGGCCTGCGCGCCTCGGCGATCCTGACCGCGGAAGGCAAGAAGCAGGCGCAGATCCTGGAGGCCGAAGGTAGCCGGCAGGCGGCGTTCCTTGAGTCCGAGGCACGCGAGCGTCAGGCCGAAGCAGAGGCCCGTGCGACACAGGTGGTGTCGGAGGCGATTGCGTCGGGCAACGTGCAAGCGGTCAACTACTTTGTTGCGCAAAAATACATCGATGCCCTGGGCAAGCTGGCGTCAGCCAACAACAGCAAGGTCATCCTGATGCCGCTGGAGGCCAGCCAGGTGATCGGCGCGGTCGGCGGCATCGGCGAGATCGTCAAGGCAACGTTCGACAACAAGAAAGGCTGAGGCCGGCGCCATGTGGGATTTCCTGCAGCATCTCTCGTTCTGGGATTGGCTGGCACTGGGCACGGTGCTGTTGATTCTTGAAGTATTCGGCGCCGGCGGCTACCTGTTGTGGATGGGTATCGCGGCGGCCGCCGTGGGTGTCATCAAGTTCCTGGTGCCACCCCTTGGGCTGGAATGGCAGCTCCTACTGTTTGCCGTGTTGTCGATCTTGACGGCGGTGTACTGGTGGAAGCGCCAGCGCAGCAGCGCCAAGGCCAGTGATCAGCCGGGTCTCAATGAGCGCGGCTCGGAGCTGATCGGGCGCACCTTCATGGTGCACCAGGCGATTGTGGATGGCCGGGGCAAGGTAAAAGTCGGCGATGGCGTATGGATGGTGACCGGGCCTGACAGCCCCGTAGGCGCTCAAGTACGGGTGGTGGGCCAGGAAGGCGTGGTTTTAAAGGTTGAAACTGTTTAGTCAGTGATGGAACTCGGTTGGGTTAACTACAATCATAAAGTACAGATAACCCACCCGGAGTCACCCATCATGCGTCTCAAATATGCTGTCGCAACCCTTGCTGTGCTTTCCCTCCCTGTCGGTTCAGCCATGGCCGACAGTTTCTGGCGCAACGTCATCTCGTCGGGCGCTACCACCGGCTCGACGTACTTGACCTTCAAAGACCACAAGCTGGTAGTTGCCGCGCAAGACGACGCAGGCAGCTTCGTTGCCAGCGACGGCGGGATCCGTGGCCCGTACCTGGAAGCCGCGATGCAGAAAGTCCGCGCCGATAACCCTGGCCTGCAGGCCACGGACATGGAGCTGGCCAACGCCATCCTCGCGAAAAACGCAGTGACCGAATAACTCGGGCTGTATAAAAAATGCCGCTGTTAACAGCGGCATTTTTTTGTCCTCAATTCCTACGGTCATCGTCGCTGGGCACTACGCAAACATTGCTGCTTTCCCAACTGAATACAGAGAAGTCCTGTCGAGCCTCAGTCTGCGGGGCAACAAGCTAAGGGTTCCTTTTTAAATAAAGCGAATCACTGCCCATGCACAAGATTGTCTACGCACTGCTGCTCTCTGCGTTTTCCACCGCCTACGCCCAGGCAGAAAGCTGGTACGGATCAGCCAAAATCAACAGCGCTCGCCAGAACCTCTCCAGTTCACTGCTCACCAGCCCTCGCGTGACGGACAGGGTGGACGCCCCGGATAGCAGCAAAGCATTCGTCGCCTCTTTTGCCGCAGGCTACGCCTTCGACAATGGTTGGCGTCTGGAAGGGGAATACACGATGCCGAATGACTCGACATTCAAGTCCTACTGGGCCCCCTTCAATGCCAACGTCAACAGCCTGCAGGTCCAGAGCCAACGCTTGATGCTCAATGGCTATAAAGATATCCCGATCAACTCATGGTTATCGTTTTACGGTATGGCCGGGGTAGGTGTCGCTCGCATTGAAGCCGAGGGCTATCAAACCAATGAGACCCGTCGTTTCGCCAATCACCGTCAGCATAACTTCGCCTACAGCGTAGGCTTGGGGCTGGAAGCCAAGGTCAGTGAGCAAATCACGCTGGGTACTGGTTACCGTTACATCGCAATGGGCGATGTTGAAACCGGCTACAACACCTTCGCGAACCGCGTGAACGCCCGGGATGAACAACTCAAAGGCAAGCTCAAGGAGCAGAACCTGTTTCTGGAAGCGCGTTACTCCTTCTGAACCCGCAGAAAATGCCGCTGTAGAAGCGGCATTTTTTTGCCCGGACGGTGACGTTTCATTCACAGGCGACAGGCTATATTCAGTCAAGCCGTGCAACCATGCCGGTACTGATACCTCGCTTACTCATCGCCAACCTGAAACGGATGCCTTCGTCGTCATGAGCCAACAGCCCTTCCTGCCGTTTTCCAAACCCACCATTGATGAAGCCACCATCTCGGCGGTCGGTGATGTATTGCGCTCGGGCTGGATCACCAGCGGGCCGAAAGTGCAGGCCTTCGAGGCGCAGTTGTCGGAATACTTTGGTGGCCGGCCAGTGCGCACCTTCAACTCGGGCACCTGCACCATGGAGATTGCCTTGCGCATTGCCGGTATCGGGCCGGGTGATGAGGTCATCACCACACCAATCTCCTGGGTTGCCACGGCCAACGTTATCCTGGAAGTGGGCGCCACGCCGGTGTTCGCCGACATCGACCCGGTGACCCGCAATATCGACCTGGCCCAGGTAGAAGCGGCCATTACCCCGCGCACCAAGGCGATCATCCCGGTGTACCTGGCCGGCCTGCCGCTGGACATGCCAATGCTGTATGCACTGGCGAACAAGTACAACCTGCGCATCGTCGAAGACGCGGCCCAGGCACTGGGTTCGAGCTGGGATGGCGAACGCATTGGCGCTACCGGTGATTTCGTGTCGTTCAGCTTTCAGGCCAACAAGAACATCACCTCTTCCGAGGGCGGTTGCCTGGTCTTGAACAACGCAGAGGAAGCGCGGCTGGCGGAGAAGTATCGCCTGCAAGGCGTGACCCGCACCGGCTTCGATGGCTTGGATGTGGACGTGCTGGGCGGCAAATTCAACATGACCGACATCGCCGCCGCCATTGGCCTGGGGCAGTTTGCGCATATCGAGCAGATCACCGCGCATCGCCAGCACCTGGCGCGGCACTATTTCAAATGCTTTGGCAGTGATTTTGAAGAGCAGTACGGCGCACAACTGCCACCAGCCGACTTCGAAAACAGCAACTGGCACCTGTTCCAACTGGTGCTACCGGAACGCCAGGACGGCCTGCCGGCCCGCGCCACCTTCATGGAGCAGATGCAGGCCCAGGGAGTCGGCATTGGCTATCACTACCCGCCGATCCACCTGCTGAGTCTTTATCGGGCACAGGGGTTCAAGGAAGGCATGTTCCCGGTCGCAGAAAAGGTGGGGCGTTTGATCGTGTCGTTGCCGATGTTCACGGCGATGACAGAGGCGGATGTGGAGCGATCGGTGGCAGCAGTGAAAGCGGTGCTGAAAGCGAACTAAGCACTCACAGCTGACACAATCCAATGTGGGCGCGGGCTTGCTCGCAAAAGCGGTGTATCAGAAACACATTCAGTGACTGACATTCCGCTTTCGCGAGCAAGCCCGCTCCCACAGTGGGTGTTGCGTTTACTCGCCGATGGCGGCTTTGTAGCCAGCAGCATCCAGCAGTTTTTCCAGATCAGCCGGGTTGCTCGGCTTGAGTTTGAAGATCCACGCGCCGTACGGGTCGGAGTTCAGCAGCTCAGGACTACCGCTCAGCTCTTCATTGACGGCAATCACTTCGCCTGCAACCGGAGCGTAGATATCCGAGGCGGCCTTCACCGACTCAACCACACCCGCTTGGCCAGCAGCGTCGAACTGCGCGCCCACTTCGGCCAACTCAACAAACACCACATCACCCAACGCTTCCTGAGCATGGTCGGAAATACCGACGGTCACGGTGCCGTCAGCTTCCAGGCGTGCCCATTCGTGGCTTTCGGCAAAACGCAGGTCGGCAGGGATATCGCTCATAGTCTGTGTCCTCAAGAAGTAATGTCAGCGGCCTTCGGCCTGCCAAAAATAGGTTAGATCAAGGTTTTGCCATGGCGCACGAAGGTCGGTTTGACCACTCGAACCGGGTACCACTTACCGCGGATTTCCACTTCGGCCCGATCGGCAGTTGCCGTCGGTACGCGCGCCAGGGCAATGGATTTGCTCAGCGTAGGAGAGAAACTACCACTGGTGATCTCTCCTTCGCCAATATTGGCGATACGAACCACCTGGTGAGCGCGTAGAACCCCGCGTTCTTCCAGCACCAGCCCGACCAGTTTCCACTGCACACCGGCGGCTTTTTCCGCCTCCAGCGCGGCGCGGCCGATGAAATTACGCTGCGCGGGCTCCCAGGCGATGCTCCAGGCCATGTTCGACGCCAGGGGCGAAACCTCCTGGTGGATGTCCTGGCCGTACAGGTTCATCCCAGCTTCCAGGCGCAGGGTATCGCGGGCGCCAAGGCCGATGGGTGAAATGCCCGCGCCCACCAAGTCGTTGAAAAAGCCCGGTGCCTGGTCGGCAGGCAGGACAATCTCCAGGCCGTCTTCGCCGGTGTAACCCGTGCGCGCGATGAACCAATCGCCATCGGCCTGGCCCTCAAAGGGATTGAGCTGGTGGATCAGGGTGCCGCGAGACTGGGTGACCAGCTCGGCAATCTTTTGCCGGGCGTGGGGGCCCTGAATGGCGAGCATGGCCAATTCAGGCCGTTCATGCAGTTGCACCTGATAGTTACCCAGCTGCGCGTGCATCCAGGCCATGTCCTGGTCACGGGTGGCGGCATTGACCACCAGCCGATAGGCGGACTCGGTTCGGTAGACAATCATGTCGTCCACCACACCGCCCTTTTCATTGAGCATGGCGCTGTACAACGCACGGCCGCAGCCATGCAGACGTTCGACATCATTGGCCAGCAGGTGCTGGAGCCATTCCTTGGCCTGGGGGCCGGTGACATCGATCACGGTCATATGAGATACATCGAACACCCCGCAGTCGCGTCGCACCTGATGGTGTTCTTCAACTTGCGAGCCATAGTGCAGAGGCATATCCCAACCGCCAAAATCGACCATTTTCGCGCCGAGGGCGAGATGCAGGTCATACAGAGGCGTACGCTGTCCCATGGGTTTCTCCTTCCGGGCGTGGCGAAGGTGCGCAGCGTTGCCGTTCGTGCCGGACACCTTGAATTACAAGGCCTGCAGCCACGCCCAGCGACTCGATCCGAAAGACGGACCGCACCGAATGCCGCGCATTGTAGCCGCAAGCCGTAGGACTGGCACCTAACCGATTTGCCGAGCCGAGCGTCGGATCAGCCCGATCACCGGCAAGAGCCCCACCAGAACCAGGCTCAACGCGGGCAAAGAAGCCCGCGCCCACTCGCCTTCGCTAGTCATTTCAAAGATCCGCACTGCCAGCGTGTCCCAGCCGAATGGGCGCATCAGTAAGGTAGCGGGCATTTCCTTGAGTACGTCGACGAACACCAGCAGCGCTGCGCTCAAGGTCCCCGGCAGCAGCAACGGCAGATACACTTTGCAAAACAGTCGTGGGCCACTCACACCCAGACTGCGTGCAGCCTCTGGCAAGGACGGTCGGATGCGCGCCAGGCTGTTTTCCAACGGCCCGTAGGCCACCGCCAGGAATCGCACCAGATACGCCAGCACCAACGCCGACAGGCTGCCCAACAACAACGGTTTGCCCGCCCCGCCGAGCCAGCCGGACAGCGGCACCACCAGTTCACGGTCCAGGTAGCTGAACGCCAACATGATCGACACCGCCAGCACCGACCCCGGCAAGGCATAGCCGACATTGGCCAGGCTGATGCCGGAGCGGATTGCCCGCGTTGGCGCCAGGCGGTTGGCAAAGGCCAGCACCAGCGCCACGCTCACGGTGATCAAGGCGGCGATGCCACCCAGGTACAGAGTGTGGATGATCAGGCCGGAGTAACGCTCATCCAGATCGAAGCGGCCGCGCTGCCAGAACCAGGCGACCAGTTGCAGCATCGGAATGACAAAGGCACAGGCGAATACCAGCCCGCACCAGCCACTGGCGGCGGCCGCCTTGAACCCGCGCAACTGATACAGCGCCTTGCCCCGTGGTCGTTCGTTACTTGGTCGGCTCGCACCACGGGCGCGGCGCTCACCGTACAGCACCAGCATCACCACCAGCAGCAAGAGGCTGGCTAATTGGGCGGCGCTGGACAGGCTAAAAAAGCCGTACCAGGTCTTGTAGATGGCGGTGGTGAACGTGTCGAAGTTGAACACCGAGACCGCGCCGAAATCCGCCAGGGTTTCCATCAATGCCAAGGCCACCCCGGCGCCAATCGCTGGCCGCGCCATGGGCAGGGCCACGTGCCAGAACGCTCGCCATGGCGATTGCCCCAGCACCCGCGCCGCTTCCATCAGGCCTTTGCCCTGGGCAAGGAATGCAGTGCGCGCCAGCAAGTAGACGTAGGGGTAAAACACCAGCACCAGCACGATAATCACGCCACTGGTAGAGCGCACCCGTGGCAGCCTCAAGCCGGTGCCGAACCATTCACGCAGCAGGGTTTGCACGGGGCCAGAGAAGTCCAGCAGGCCCACAAACACAAATGCCAGCACATACGCAGGAATGGCAAAGGGCAGCATCAGCGCCCAGTCGAGCCAACGTCGGCCGGGGAATTCGCAGAGGCTGGTCAGCCAGGCCAGGCTGACCCCCAACACCGTCACGCCCACGCCGACACCCAGCACCAGGGTCAGGGTGTTGGCCAGCAGGCGCGGCATCTGGGTTTCCCAGAGGTGAGACCAGATCTGGTTGTCGATGCTTTGCCAGGACAGCAACAGCACGCTCAACGGCAGCAGCACCAGGGCGGCGACGGTGAAGACCGGCAGGTACCAGCGGCGTTGAGCGGGGTGGGCCAAGGAAAAGCTCTCTGGAAATGATGATTTTGAATTCACCACGAACAATGTGGGAGCGGGCTTGCTCGCGAAAGCGGTGTATCAGTCACAGATGTATCGACTGACACGGCGCTTTCGCGAGCAAGCCCGCTCCCACATTTAGATCTGCGGTGTCCTGCAGATTGTACTTAGTTCCAGCCAGCCCGATCCATCAACCGAATCGCCTCGGCCTGGCGCTTGCCCGCCACTTCCACCGGCAAGGTGTCCGCCACGAACTTGCCCCAGGTCGCCACTTCGGCCGACGGCGGTACCGCCGGGTTGGCCGGGAATTCCTGGTTCACGTCGGCAAAGATCTTCTGCGCCTCAGGCGTGGTCATCCACTCCACCAGCGCCTTGGCCGCTTCCGGGTGCGGCGCGTGCTGGGTCAGGCCGATGCCCGACAGGTTCACATGCACGCCACGGTCACCCTGGTTCGGCCAGAACAGTTTCACGGCCAGGTCCGGTTTCTGCTTGTGCAGGCGACCGTAGTAGTAGGTGTTGACGATCCCCACGTCGCACTGCCCAGCGTTGATGGCTTCGAGCACGGCGATGTCATCCGAGAACACGTCGGTGGAGAGGTTGTTGACCCAACCTTTGACGATCTCTTCGGTTTTAGCCGCACCGTGGGTCTCGATCAAGGTGGCGGTCAGCGACTGGTTATAGACTTTTTTCGCCGTGCGCAGGCACAAGCGGCCTTCCCACTGTTTGTCAGCCAGGGCTTCGTAAGTGGTGAGGTCACCCGGTTTTACCCGGTCGGTGGAATAGGCGATGGTTCGCGCGCGAAGGCTCAGGCCGGTCCAGGTGTGTTTGGAAGAACGGTATTGCAGGGGGATGTTCTTGTCGATCACCGGGGAGGTGAACGGTTGCAGGATGCCCATTTGCTCAGCCTGCCAGAGGTTGCCGGCATCGACGGTGAGCAGCAGGTCGGCGGTGGCGTTTTCGCCCTCGGCCTTGATGCGCTGCATCAGCGGGGCTTCCTTATCGGTGATGAACTTCACCTGCACGCCGGTTTTTTTGGTGTAGGCATCGAACACCGGCTTGATCAGTTCGTCGATGCGCGAGGAGTAGACCACCACTTCGTCGGCGGCCTGCACGGTGGTGCTGCCGATCAGGGTAAGTGCCAGAGCAGTCAGGAGGCGCTTGGGTGCCAACATGGGGCCAGTCTCTCATTTGCAAAAAGAGGGCAAATGATAAGGACTGGCATTTAGTGGCGCTTGGTGGAGGCGTTACCAGATGTTGCATGGCCGGGATTTGCAGTGCGGCTTATGGCCTCATCGCGGGCAAGCCCGGCTCCCACAGGGATCGTATTCAATGTCAGGGCTTGGCCAGCTCCGGCAGATCCCCGCTCAGCCCGAGCGCCTGGCGCACAAACACTGCCTTGGCTTCGGGCATTTGGTCGACCATCTTCAATCCGGCATTACGCAACCAGCGCAGCGGCAGTTGATCGGCCTGGAACAGTCGCTCAAACCCTTCCATTGCCGCCATCAATGCCAGGTTGTGCGGCATGCGTCGACGCTCGTAGCGGCTCAACACCTTCACATCGGCCAGGCGCTCGCCGCGCTCGGTTGCCGACAACAAGACCTCAGCCAATGTCGCCGCATCCAGAAAACCCAGGTTCACACCCTGCCCCGCCAAGGGATGGATGACGTGAGCCGCGTCGCCAATCAACGCCAGGCCTTCGGCCACATAGCGCTTGGCATGGCGCTGGCGCAGTGGCACGCAGACGCGCGGGTCGGCGCTCAGCACCGTACCGAGCCGCCCTTCAAAGGCGCGCTCCAGTTCACGGCGAAAGCTTTCATCATCCAATGCCATCAAGCGTTCAGACTCGGCCGGCGTGGTCGACCAGACGATCGAACACCAATCCTCCTGCCCATCCCGCACCAGCGGCAAAAACGCCAGCGGGCCGGTGTCGGTAAACCGTTGCCATGCCGTGCGCTGGTGCGGCTGGCTGCTGCGCACGCTGGTGACGATGGCGTTATGCAGGTAATCCCATTCGCGGGTCGCGGTGCCGGTCAGGCGGCGCACGGCGGAGTTGGCGCCATCGGCGGCCACCACCAGCGGCGCGCGCAGCTTGCGGCCATCGGCCAAGGTCAGCAGCCACTCATCGCCAGAGCGGCGCATCTGTTCCAGGCGTGCACTGGCCAGCAGGCCCAGGTCGCAGTCGTGCAAGCGGTCGAGCAAGGCATCCTGAACCACGCGGTTCTCGACGATGTGCCCGAGCACGTCGGCATGCACACTGGCCGCCGAGAAATGGACCTGCCCGGTGCCGCTGCCGTCCCACACCTGCATCTCGCCGTAGGGGCTGGCGCGCCGCGACACGATGCCGTCCCACACGCCCAGGCGTTCGAGGATGCGCTGGCTGGCAGCCGACAAGGCGCTCACCCGGGGCTCGAAGGCCGCGTCACGGTCAAACGGCTTGACACTCAACGGGCTGCCATCAAGCAGCAGCACCTGCAGGCCACTGCCTTGCAACGCCAGCGCCAGGGCGCTTCCGACCATTCCGGCCCCGACAATCAGCACATCTGCGCGCATGTCCATGCTTTAAGCCTGTCTCACTGGCGGCTTGCGCCGCACGTAAAGGGTTTTGTCGACCCGCGCCACCAGGGTGCCGGAGCCGTCATGAATCTGCACCTTGAGGTGGGGCAGGTACTTCTCGCCACCTTCGGTGTGTCGACGGATCTCGTCCAGCAAGGCCTCGTCGATGGAAAATTCGGCATATACCGGGCCTTTGCCGGGCGAAACGAAGTCGATACTCGCGGCCTTGTCCCACACGATGTAGTCGCGGCCCAGGTTCTCCATCAGCATCAGCATGTAGAACGGGTCAACCATCGAATACAAGCTGCCGCCGAATTGCGTGCCGACATAGTTACGGTTGTACCAGCCCAGGCCCATGCGCACTTTGACGTGACGAAAATCGGCGCTCATGTGCCGTACGCTGACCCCCGCGCCCAGATACGGTGGGTACAGGGTCATGATCCAACGCAACAACCGTGCCTTGCCCAGGCGCTCGATCAACCACTTACGCATCGGGACGCGTGCCCAGGCCCATGGCCTGACGGGCGAACCAGCGCTTGGCCGGCGGCAGCAGGTCCAGGCCCAGCAGGCCCATGTTGCGGCCCAGGGCGACCAGCGGTTGGGCGCTGCCGAACAGGCGCGTGACCTGGTCGGAAAAGCCCACGGTGAGTTTCTGGTCCAGGCGCTGGCGCTCGCGATAGCCTTGCAAGGTTGCCAAGTCTCCCGGCACTTGCGGCCCGGCCAGCAAGGCCTCGGCCAAGGCGTTCGCATCACGCAGGGACAGGTTGAAGCCCTGCCCGGCAATCGGATGCAGGCTGTGGGCGGCGTTGCCGAGGATCGCCAGGTGGGAACGCACTTGTTCCTCGGCTTCCACCAGTGTCAGCGGATACAGGTGACGCGCCCCAACCTGCTTGAGGGTGCCCAGGCGATAGCCGAACACGCCCTGCAATTCACTCAAGAAGCTGCGTTCGTCGAGACTGGCCAGGCGCTGCGCGTCCATGCCGAGGCGAGTCCAGACCAGCGCGCAGCGGTTGTCCGGCAATGGCAGCAGGGCCATCGGGCCTTCATCGGTGAAGCGTTCAAAGGCTTCGCCGTTATGGGATTCACTCGGGGTGATGTTGGCGATCAGCGCGCTCTGGTTGTACGGGCGGGTTTTCACACCGATGCCTAACTGTTCGCGCAACCCGGAGCGGCCACCATCGGCCAATACGGCGAGGTCGCACTCCAGCACGGTTTCATCGTTGAGGGTCAGGCGGTACCCATCGGGCAGCGGCTCCATGCGCGTGACTTCGGCCGGGCAACGCCAGCTGACCACGTCTTTGTCCAGGCCTTGCCACAGGCATTGGCCCAGCCAGGCGTTTTCCACCACGTAACCGAGGGCCGGCACGCCCTCCTCCATGGCAGACAAACGTGCGGTGGAGAACCTTCCACGGTCCGACACGTGGATCTGCTTGATCGGCTCGGCACGCCGGGAAATGTCCTGCCACAGGCCCAGGCGCTGATAGATCTGCCGAGCGCCGAAGGACAGCGCCGAAGAGCGCGCATCGTAACTCGGTTGGTAGCTGTCGCCCGGCGCGAAAGGTTCGATCAGCACGATCTTCCAGCCACGCGCCTTGGCCCCGGCCTGCAACGCCAGCGCCAGGCTGGCGCCCACCAGGCCGCCGCCGATAATCGCCAGATTGACCCGGCTCATCGGGCAGCCGCCATCAGCGCTTCGATGTCGGCGACGGTCTTGGGCACGCCGCCGGTCAGGATTTCACAGCCTTGCTTGGTCACTACCACGTCGTCCTCGATGCGCACGCCAATGCCACGCCATTTCTTTGCCACAGTCTGGTTGTCCGGCGAAATGTAGATCCCCGGCTCCACGGTCAATGCCATGCCGACCTCCAGCACACGCCATTCGCCGCCCACTTTGTACTCACCCACGTCATGCACATCCATGCCCAACCAGTGCCCGGCGCGGTGCATGTAGAAGGCACGGTAGGCTTCGCTGGCGATCAGTTCGTCGACTTCACCCTGGAGCAGCCCTAGCTCGACCAGCCCGGAGGTAATCACACGCACCGTCGCTTCATGCGCCTGGTTCCAATGTTTGTTCGGCGCGATCTCGGCAAAGGCGGCTTCCTGGGAGGCCAGCACTATCTCGTAGATCGCCTTTTGTTCCGGCGAAAACTTGCCATTCACAGGCCAGGTACGGGTGATGTCGCTGGCATAGCAGTCGATTTCGCAACCGGCGTCGATCAGCACCAGGTCGCCGTCCTTGAGCACCGCGTCATTCTGCTGGTAATGCAGGATGCAGCTGTTGCGCCCGGCAGCGACGATGGAGCCATAGGCCGGCATCTTCGCGCCGCCCTTGCGAAACTCGTAATCCAGCTCGGCTTCCAGGCTGAATTCGTGCAAACCGGCCCGGCTGGCCTGCATCGCCTTCACGTGGGCGGCGCAGGAGATTCGCGCAGCCTCGCGCATCACCTTCACTTCTGCCGCCGATTTATACAGGCGCATGTCATGGAGCAGATGATCCAGGGCAACAAATTCGTTCGGCGGCTGGGCGCCCAGGTGCGCTTTAGAGCGGATCACGTTGATCCACTCCATCAGGTGCCGGTCGAATTCAGCATTGCTGCCCATCGCCGAATACACCCGGTCGCGGCCTTCAATGAGGCCGGGCAGGATGTCGTCGATATCGGTGATGGGGAAGGCATCGTCGGCGCCAAAGTCACGGATCGCGCCTTCGGTACCGGCGCGCAGGCCATCCCACAGTTCGCGTTCGGCATTGCGCTCGCGGCAAAACAGCACGTACTCGCCGTGCTGGCGACCGGGCATCAGCACGATCACCGCTTCCGGCTCGGGGAAGCCGCTCAGGTACTGGAAGTCACTGTCCTGGCGGTACACATGCTCGACATCGCGGTTGCGGATCGCCACGGCGGCGGCCGGCAGGATCGCGATGCTATTGGGTTCCATCTGCGCCATGAGCGCCTTGCGGCGTCGGGTGTATTCCGCTCGGGGGATATGGATCATGGGCAGATGGGCTTCCTTTCTTAGTGCAGCGACGGCTTGGGCGCAGCAGGCTCAGCGGACTTCTTGGTCTCGGTGAACAGCAGCAGCGGCGCGACGCGCAGGTATTCCATCACTTCCATGTAGTCGCTTTCGCCGTCCTCGGACTCTTCCAGGGCATCTTGCACCTGGGAGATAGCGGCCAGATCCTGCAGCACTTCCTGGGCATCGGTGCTCAGGTCCAGGCCGCCGGCGTTGACGCCGAAACCGTGGAGGAAACCCTGGCACCATTGGCCCAGGGCGGCAGCGCGCTCGGTGAGCGGCGCGTCGTCGGTCGGCAGCAGCAGGACCACGGTGACGTCATCACCGGTCAACTCGCCCTTGACCATCTCTTGCAGGCCGATCAGTGCGTTACGCACGTTCTCGGTCGGTTCGGTTTCCAGCAGCTCGGCCACGTCGGCCAGCCAGTTGTCGGCATCAAAGCCAACGCCAGTGCAGCTGCGACCCAACAGCACGCCGTGCAGTTCGGCAGGCGAGCAAGGGTGGCCGCTGGTGCTCAGCAGTTTGGAAAAAGCATCGTACGGGGAGTTCTGAATGGGCATGGTGAGCTAGGCGCCAGACGGCGCAATGTCTAGAATGGAGCGCTGTATCCTAGCACCGGCAGACGTACCAAGACTATCAAGGGCGTCAGATCGTTTATCCTGCAGTTGCCATTCATCAGACAAATCCAGTGGAACCCAATGGAAGACACCGACCTGCAAGCGCTGATGGCCAGACTCGAACTGCTAATTACTCGGGTCGAGCAACTTAAGAGTCAAAACGGACTCCTATTAGCTCAGGAAAAGACCTGGCGCGAGGAACGCGCTCACCTCATTGAAAAAAACGAAATCGCCCGGCGTAAGGTCGAATCGATGATTTCGCGCCTGAAGGCCCTGGAGCAAGACTCATGAGTTCAAGCAATAGCGTCACCGTGCAGATCCTCGATAAAGAGTATTCGATCATCTGCCCCCAGGAAGAGCGCAACAACCTGGTGAGCGCCGCCCGCTACCTGGATGGCAAGATGCGTGAGATCCGCAGCAGCGGCAAAGTGATTGGCGCCGATCGCATCGCCGTGATGGCCGCCCTGAACATTACCCACGATTTACTGCATAAGCAGGAACGCCCCGACGTGCAGGCCAGCGGCTCGACGCGTGAGCAGGTGCGTGACCTGCTGGAACGAGTCGATCTGGTGCTTTCCAGCGATTCAGACGCACCCAAGGGCTGATTGCCGCGACTGTTTAAGGTATACTCGCCCCACTCCCTGGCGTGTTTGCCAGTCGGCGATGTCCCTGAGCCGATTCGCACTACCCTGGAAGTTGCACGTTGGGCTGGTGTGCATGTCCGCTAGACGGAAAGCCTTAAAGCCTACTGCATCTTCCACCTTGAACTTTCGGGTTCAAGGGCTAAGTCGACAGCGGCTCTGTCGGGGAGCCTGAATTCCCAAACTCAATGCCAGTCCTCGGACTGGCATTGTTTTATGAGCCGAAAACCATGACCGAACCTGCGCCGCTTTCCCGTCCGCAACTTCGACGCATGTTGCGCAAAGCCCGCCGCGCCCTCACGCCGAGCGAGCAACGCCAGGCCGCCCACGGCCTGTATCGGCAACTGGCACAGCATCCGCTGTTTCGCCGGGCCAAACATATCTCTTTGTATCTACCGACGGACGGTGAAATCGATCCGCGCCTGCTGCTGCGCGCCGCCCAGCGCCGGGGCAAGGCCACCTACCTGCCGGTGCTCAGCGCGTGGCCGCGGACCAAGATGGTGTTCCAGCGCGTAAGGCCTGGGGAAAAGCTGCTGCCCAATCGCTTTCGCATCCTGGAGCCACGGGTGAATATCAGCCGCCAACGCAAAGTCTGGGCGCTGGACCTGGTGTTGCTGCCGCTGGTGGGGTTCGATGATGCGGGAGGGCGCTTGGGCATGGGCGGCGGGTTCTACGACCGCAGCCTGGCATACCTCGCGCGGCGACAGAGCTGGCGCAAGCCGACGCTGCTGGGCCTGGCCCATGAATGTCAGAAGGTCGAACGGTTGGCACAGGCAAGCTGGGATGTGCCGCTGGCGGGCACCGTCACCGATAAGCATTGGTATATTGCAAAGACGCCACTGGAGTCAGCGGCGCCTTGAAGAAGGGTCAGCGCTTGAACGGTTGTGGCTGCTGCTGAGCCAGTTCAACGGGAGCATCGGTCTTGTTCGACCACAAGCTTTGGGCATACCCGGTGGTCACGACGCCCAGACCAAACAAAATCACCAAAATCCATAGTAAATCCGGTTTACGTTGCATCGATTGCCCCCCTTCAGGCACCTCGTACACGATGACAACAACGTTCCAAAGTAGTCCGTTGCAGCTGCGCCAAGCTTTAAAAGCCGGCATTCTGCGGTAACGTGAACCAACACGCAAACCTTGGCGCCAACCGACTGTCGGTTTGTCATCAAATTGCCTGACAACTTGCCCACGCCCTTTTTCAGGAGCCCAAAAATGGCCTATTGGCTGATGAAATCCGAGCCCGACGAACTCTCTATCAAAGGCCTGGAAAAGCTCGGCGAAGCCCGTTGGGACGGGGTGCGCAACTACCAGGCACGCAATTTCCTGCGTGCGATGGCGGTGGGTGACACGTTTTTCTTCTATCACTCCAGTTGCCCGGAGCCGGGTATTGCCGGCATCGGCAAAATCGTCGAGGCGGCCTACCCGGACCCTACCGCGCTCGAACCAGAAAGCCATTACTTCGACGCCAAGGCCACCCAGGAGAAAAACCCGTGGAGTGCGATCAATGTGGCGCACGTGCAGACCTTCTCCAAGGTGCTCAGCCTTGGCTACCTGAAGCAGCAGACTGCCCTTGCCGAGCTGCCCCTGGTGCAAAAAGGCAGCCGGCTATCGGTGATGGCCGTCACGCCAGAGCAATGGGCTGCCGTGCTCAATTTGCTTTAACTGACCGGTATCAAGGCCCCGCCGGGGCAAACCGTTCAAACTAGGACGCTAATGCCGCAGGAAGCAGCCATGTCAACGAATCACCACACCTCCCGCCTTTTCGCCATCGCACTCATTGCCCTGTTGCTGGGTGCCGGTGGCTTCGGTTACTGGCGTTCCACTCAGGACCGCCTGCCCGAAGGCCTGAGCATGGGTAATGGCCGCCTGGAATCCACCGAAGTGCAGATCGCCGCCAAGATCCCCGGGCGCCTGGCCGACGTGCGCGTGGACGAAGGCGACAAGGTGCTCAAGGGCCAACTGCTCGCACGCATGGACACCCGCACCCTCGAAGCCCAGCGCGCCCAGGCCGAAGCCGAAGTGCTGCGCGCCAAGGAAAACTTCGCCGCCGCCGAAGCCAACGTGCAACTGCGCCAGAGCGAACAACTGTTGGCCAACCAGGAACTCAAGCGCACCCAGGAGCTGTACAAGCGTGGCTTTGCCAGCAGCCAACTGATTGATCAGCAGCAGGCACGGCAAAATACCGGCAATGCCGCTGTGATTGCCGCGCAAGCCCAGGTCAACTCCGTGAAGGCCGCCATCGGCGCCGCCGAGGCCCAAGTGGCCCAGCTCACCAGCGAGATCGATGACAGCAGCCTGCGCGCGCCCATCGACGGCATTATCCAGCTACGCCTGGCCGAGCCGGGTGAAGTGCTGGGCGCGGGCGGCCGTGTACTGCTGTTGATCGATCCCAATGATCAATACATGAACCTCTACCTGCCGGCCTCCGTCACCGGCCGCCTGACCGTCGGCAGCGATGCGCGCATCCTGCTCGACGCCCTGCCCGACCAGCCACTGCCGGCCAAGATCAGCTTTGTCGCGGCCAAATCCCAGTTCACGCCCAAGGAAGTGGAAACCCGCGACGAACGCCAGAAACTGGTGTTCCGCGTCAAACTGCGCCTGACCCAACCCAGCGCCGTGCCCCAGGCCAAGCCCGGCATGCCCGGCGCGGGCTATGTGCGCACGGCTGACATTGACTGGCCGGCCAACCTGCAATGACCGCCCTGGCGCTGCAGGCCACGGGGATCAACCACCGCTACGGTAAGCAGCAGGCCCTGGTCGACATCGCCTTCAGCTTGCCGGCCGGTACACGCTGCGGCTTGATTGGCCCGGATGGCGCGGGCAAGTCGAGCCTGTTGGGTTTGATCGCCGGGGTCAAAAAGCTCCAGGACGGCCAGTTGCAGGTGCTCGGCGGCGCCATCGATGACCGCCGCCACCGCAACAGCCTGTACCCGCGCATTGCCTTTATGCCCCAGGGGTTGGGCGGCAACCTGTACCCCGAGCTGTCCATCAGCGAAAACATCCGTTTCTTTGCCACCCTGTTCGGCCTGTCAAAAGCCGATTGCGACCAGCGCATGCACAACCTGTTGCTGGCCACCGACCTCGCACGTTTTGCCGATCGCCCGGCCGGCAAGCTGTCCGGGGGGATGAAGCAGAAGCTTGGCCTGTGCTGTGCGCTGATCCACGACCCGGACCTGTTGATCCTCGACGAACCCACCACCGGCGTTGACCCGCTGTCACGCCGGCGTTTCTGGGAACTGGTCGACAGCGTACGCAGCGAGCGCCCGCAACTGACGCTGCTGGTGGCCACGGCCTACATGGAAGAAGCCGAGCAGTTCGAACACTGCCTGATGCTCGATCGCGGCAAGCTGATCGCGGACGGCTTGAGCAGTGACCTGGCGGGCGCGACCTCCAGCGGCAAATTAGACGAGGCGTTTACCCACTTCCAGGGCGACAGCGCCCACGACAACCAACCGCTGGTGATCCCGCCCCGAGAAAGCGCCACCACTGATATCGCCATCGAAGCCCATGACCTGACCCTGCGGTTTGGCGATTTCACGGCGGTGAACAAGGTCAGCTTCGCCATTGGCCGAGGCGAGATCTTCGGCTTCCTCGGCTCCAACGGCTGCGGCAAGACCACCACCATGAAGGTGCTCACCGGGCTGATGCCGGCCACGGAAGGCAGTGCGAAGCTGTTGGGCAACCCGGTGAATGCCAAGGACCTGGCCACCCGTAAGCGCGTGGGCTTCATGTCGCAAAGCTTCTCGTTGTATGGCGAACTCAGCGTGCGCCAGAACCTGGTGCTGCATGCGCAATTGTTCGACTTACCCAAGGCCGACAGCGGTCCGCGCATTGATGAGCTGATCCAGCGTTTCGACCTCGGTGACGTGGCCGAACAACCGTCCGGCGAGCTGCCGCTCGGCTTGCGTCAGCGTTTGTCATTGGCGGTGGCGGTGCTGCATCGCCCGGAAGTGCTGATCCTCGACGAACCTACGTCGGGCGTCGACCCGGCCGCGCGGGATGACTTCTGGCGATTGCTGATCGAGCTGTCCCGCGAACAAGGTGTGACAATTTTCCTGTCCACGCACTTTATGAACGAGGCCCAGCGCTGCGACCGCATTTCCCTGATGCACGCGGGCAAGGTGCTCGCCTGCGATACGCCGGACGCGCTGCAGCGGCAGTTCCACGGCGACACCCTGGAAGCGGCGTTCGTCACTTGCCTGGAGCAGGCCCAGGGCGAAGCCGAACCCACCGCACCCGCCAACACCGTCAGCGAAGCCAGCGCGGCGCCTGTGAGCAAACGCGGTTTCAGCCCCGCTCGCCTGTTGGCCGTGGCCAGCCGTGAAAGCAAGGAGTTGCTGCGCGACAAAGTCCGCATGGCCTTCGCGCTGCTGGGTGCGATGTTCATGATGGTGATTTTCGGCTACGGCATTTCCCTGGATGTGGAAAACCTCGCCTTCGCGGTCTACGACCAAGACCAGACACCCCAAAGCCGCGCCTACCTGGAGGCCTTTCGCAGCTCCCGCTATTTCGCCGAGCAGTCGCCCATCCAGGACTCGAATGAACTGCACCGGCGCCTGCAACGTTCGGAAATCAAATTGGCCCTGGAGATCCCGCCCGGTTTTGGCCGTGATCTGTACGCCGGGCGCCAACCCACAGTGGCTGCGTGGCTCGATGGCGGCATGCCATTTCGTGCGGAAACCAGCCGCAACTATGTCGAGGCCGTGCATCAGGGCAACCTGGCACAACTGGCCGAGCTGAGCAGCCTACCCCGCGGCAACCCGGCGGCCGCCAGACTGGAAACACGCTTTCGCTACAACCAAGACGTAGTCAGCGTGAACGCCATCGGCCCCGGGGTGATGGCGCTGATCCTGGCGTTTATCCCGGCGATGCTCACCGCCCTGGGCATCGTGCGCGAGAAGGAACTGGGCTCGATCACCAATTTCTACGCCACACCGCTGACCCGCCTGGAGTTCTTGCTCGGCAAACAGGCGCCCTACCTGGCCGTGAGCCTGGTCAACCTGGCAGTACTGGTGGCGATGAACCGCTGGCTATTCGGTGTGCCCTTCAAGGGCAGCATTCTCACGCTGGCGTTCGGCGGCCTGCTGTATGTGCTGGCGACCACCAGCATGGGCCTGCTGATTTCGGCGTTCACCCGTACGCAGATCGCGGCGATCCTCGGCACCATGATCATCACCAGCCTGCCGACCATTCAGTTCTCCGGACTGATCGTGCCGCGCTCGTCCCTTGAAGGCGCAGCGGCGTTGATGGGCATGCTGTTTCCGGCCGGTCACTTCCTGGATATTGCCGTGGGCACCTTCACCAAGGCCCTGGACCTGCGCCAGTTGTGGCCGCAATGCCTGGCGCTGTTCGGCTTCTTTGTCGGGTTTACCGGGCTGAGCCTGATCATGCTCAAGAAGCAGGAGGCCTGATGCATAAGTTCGCGCATATCCTGCGCCTGGGGATCAAGGAACTGACCAGTCTGCGCCATGACAGCGTGTTGCTGCTGTTTCTGTTCTACGCCTTCACCGTCGCCATCTATATGCCCGCCGCCGGCTCGGTGATCGGCGTGCACAACGCCAGCGTTGCGTTTGTCGATGAAGACCACAGTTCGCTGTCGCGCCAGATGGCAGAGGCGCTGCAGCCGCCGGAGTTCCAGCCCCCGGCACCGCTGGCGTACGACCAATTGGACAAGGTCATGGACAGCGGCAAATACACCTTCGTAATCAATGTGCCGGCGAATTTCCAGGCCGACCTGCTGGCAGGGCGCCAGCCGGGCGTGCAGGTGAATGTGGATGCCACGGCGATGAGCCAGGCGTTCATGGGCGCGGGCTACATCGGGCGGATTTTCCAGCGCGAACTGCTGACCTACAGCGGACAAGCCGATGTCGCCAGCCAGGCGCCCGCACTGCTCACCACTCGGGCGCTGTTCAACACCAACCTGGAAGGCGGCTGGTTTCTGGCGGTGATCCAGATCGTCAACAACATCACGATCCTCGCCATTATCCTCACCGGCACCGCACTGCTGCGTGAACGCGAGCACGGCACCCTCGACCACTTGCTGGTGCTGCCGCTGACTGCGCTGGAGATCATGCTGGCGAAAATCTGGAGCAACATGCTGGTGGTGGTGCTGTGCACTTGGCTGTCGCTGGAAGTGGTGGTCAAGGGTTTGCTCGGCGTGCCACTGGCCGGGTCGCTGAGTTTGTTTCTGTTGGTGACGGCGCTGTACCTGTTTGCCAGCACCGCGCTGGGCATCTTCCTCGCCACCCTCGCCCGCTCAACGCCGCAGTTCGGCCTGCTGGCGATCCCGGTGATCATCCCGATGCTGCTGCTCTCGGGCGGCAGTACGCCACTGGACAGCATGCCCGAGTGGTTGCAGTGGGTGATGCAGGGCTCGCCGTCGACGCACTTTGTGAGTTTGAGCGCGGCGATTCTGTTCCGCGATGCGGGCGTGAGCGTGGTGTGGCCGGACTTGCTGGCGCTGGCGGGGATTGGGTTGGTGTTCTTTGCAGTGGCACTGGCGCGGTTCAGGAAGAGCCTGGCGTCCTGAGGCGCCTGTACCGCCGTCATCGGGGGCAAGCCCCCTCCCACATTTGATCGCATTCCAACTGTGGGAGGGGGCTTGCCCCCGATAGTCGCGTAGCGACTTATTGGATGATCAGGTTATTGAACAACAGGTCTTCCACCACCGGCTTGCCGGTCTCATCGTTCATCACTTGCTGGGTTTGCTTCAACGCTTCCTGGCGCAGTTTTTCCTTGCCTTCAACGGTGCTCATGGCCTCGTTGGTCTGCTGGGTGAACAGTGCCACCAGCTGGTTGCGGATCAATGGATCGTTGGCTTTGACCAGTGCTGCCGCCTCGGTGCCGGTCACGCGCAGGGCGATGTCGGCCTTGAACACCTTGAGTTTCGCGGTGCCGTCCAGACCATAGTTGCCCACGAACGGCGGGCTCAGGCTGATGTAGCTGACCTTCGGCGCCTCGCCTTCTTTGGCTTCTTCGGCCTGGGCTGCCATCGGCAACGTCAGGGCCAGCATCAACAGGATCCACGCTTTCACAGTTCATTCCTCACATTCGGTTGCCGGGTAGCATAACGCTAGCAAGGCAGAGCACAAGCTTATGGCGGCTTATCAGGCCCGGGCATGCTCGTTGACCCACGGGCGTACCCTCCTACACTTATCGGCCACGACGCCAAAAGGAATAGTCCGATGAAAGCTGTGCTGTGCAAAGCCTTCGGCCCCGCCGAAACCCTGGTGCTGGAAGAGATCGCCAGCCCGGCGATCAAGAAGAACGAAATCCTGCTGGACGTGCATGCTGCCGGGGTCAACTTTCCGGACACGCTGATCATCGAGGGCAAGTACCAGTTCAAGCCGCCCTTCCCGTTCTCGCCGGGTGGCGAGGCGGCGGGCGTGGTCAGTGAAGTCGGGGAAAAGGTCAGCCATTTGAAAGTCGGTGACCGGGTCATGGCACTGACCGGCTGGGGCAGCTTTGCCGAGCAGGTCGCGGTGCCGGGCTATAACGTGCTGCCAATCCCACCGAGCATGGACTTCAACACCGCTGCCGCCTTCAGCATGACCTACGGCACCTCCATGCACGCGCTGAAACAACGCGCCCACCTGCAACCCGGCGAAACCCTGCTGGTCCTCGGCGCTTCCGGTGGCGTGGGCCTGGCCGCCGTGGAAATCGGCAAGGCCATGGGTGCGCGGGTGATCGCCGCCGCCAGCAGCGCCGACAAACTCGCGGTGGCCAAGGCCGCCGGCGCCGATGAGCTGATCAACTACAGCGAAGCCAGCCTGAAAGACGAGATCAAGCGCCTCACCGACGGCAACGGCGCCGATGTGATCTACGACCCGGTGGGTGGCGACCTGTTTGACCAGGCCATTCGCGCCATCGCCTGGAACGGCCGCCTGCTGGTGGTGGGGTTTGCCAGCGGGCGCATTCCTGAGCTGCCGGTAAACCTGGCGTTGCTCAAGGGCGCGGCAGTGGTCGGCGTGTTCTGGGGCTCGTTCGCCCAGCGCCAGCCGCAGGACAATGCGGCGAACTTCCAGCAATTGTTCACGTGGTACGGTGAAGGCAAGCTCAAGCCACTGGTGTCGCAGGTGTATCCGCTGGAACAAGCCGCCCAAGCGATCAACGACCTGGGGCAGCGTAAGGCGGTCGGTAAAGTGGTTGTCCAAACCCGATAACACACCTGAAATGCAATCCTTGTGGGAGCTGGCTTGCCTGCGATAGCGGTGGGCCAGCTGCTACAAATGAACCTGAGGACCGCCATCGCCTGCAAGCCGGCGCTTACAGGTTTATTCACGACCACCACTTATCTATTCGCGACATGTTCATAAGAGAACATGCAATAGCGCTCATTTCCTGTGTTTGCAGATAAGAGGCGATGCTATTTTCGGTAACGAAACTGTAACATTCGCATCCGCAGTCAAAACAAGAAATTTGGAGCTCTTGAATGTTTGCTTTCTTTCGACCTGCCGCACACCAGGCGCCCCTGCCTGAAGAAAAAATAGACAGCACCTATCGACGTCTGCGCTGGCAGATCTTCGCCGGTATTTTCTTCGGTTATGCCGGGTACTACCTGCTGCGCAAGAACTTCTCCCTGGCCATGCCCTACTTGATCGACGAGGGTTACACCCGTGGCGAACTGGGCCTGGCAATGTCGGCCATCGCGATTGCCTACGGCCTGTCCAAGTTCCTCATGGGCCTGGTGTCCGACCGCTCCAACCCCCGCTACTTCCTGCCCTTCGGCCTGCTGGTTTCGGCCGGTGTGATGTTCATTTTCGGTTTCGCACCTTGGGCGACGTCCAGCGTGACCATGATGTTCATTTTGCTGTTCATCAACGGCTGGGCCCAGGGCATGGGCTGGCCGCCGAGCGGACGCACCATGGTGCACTGGTGGTCGCAGAAGGAACGCGGCGGCGTGGTGTCGGTGTGGAACGTGGCCCACAACGTCGGCGGCGGCCTGATCGGCCCGCTGTTCCTGCTCGGCATGGCCTGGTTCAACGACTGGCATGCCGCGTTCTACGTACCGGCCACCGTGGCCTTGCTGGTGGCGGCGTTTGCCTTCATCACCATGCGCGACACCCCGCAATCGGTGGGCCTGCCCCCGATCGAGCAGTACAAGAACGACTACCCGGAAGGCTACGACGCCAGCCACGAAGACGAATTCAGCGCCAAGGAAATCTTCGTCAAGTACGTGCTGCGCAACAAAATGCTGTGGTACATCGCCTTCGCCAACGTGTTTGTCTACCTGCTGCGCTACGGCGTACTGGACTGGGCACCGACCTACCTGAAAGAAGCCAAGCACTTCACGGTGGATAAATCGTCGTGGGCGTACTTCTTCTATGAGTGGGCCGGTATCCCGGGCACGCTGCTGTGCGGCTGGATGTCGGACAAGATCTTCCGTGGCAACCGTGGCCTGACCGGCATCGTGTTCATGGCGTTGGTGACCGTGGCGACCCTGGTGTACTGGCTCAACCCGCCAGGCAACCCAATGATCGACATGATCGCGTTGTTCTCCATCGGCTTTCTGATCTACGGCCCGGTGATGCTGATCGGCCTGCAGGCGCTGGAGTTGGCACCGAAGAAAGCTGCGGGTACGGCTGCGGGCTTTACCGGCCTGTTCGGTTACCTGGGTGGTTCGGTGGCGGCCAGTGCGGCCATGGGCTACACCGTGGACCATTTCGGCTGGGACGGTGGTTTCGTGCTGCTGATCGGTGCGTGCCTGCTGGCGATCGCCTTCCTGATCCCAACGCTGTGGCACACCAACAGCGTCAGCTCGGCGCGTTAACCGCCTGGGCAATCCTTTGCACAGCGCTTGAGCCGCGCCTCCAGATTCTTGTCTGGCATGGCGTGGCTACGCAGGGCGTTGACGGTCTGCTCGACATAATCGCGAGTGGTGCCGTAACGCCCGCAAGCGCTTTGCAGCACATGGTTCAGCACAATGTCGGGCAAGTTACCGGCGTAGCTGGGCAAGTGCCGCTCCAAGACAAACCCCAACGCCTGCACGGTAGTGCCATCTTCCAGGCGGCAGCTGAGCCAGTGTGGCCGGTAGGAAGGGTAAGGCATCTCGCGTTGCCATAAAGCGTAAAGCGAGGCCTCCAGTTGATCCTCCGGCAAGCGGTAGGCGAACCCGCTGCAAGAGCCACCGCGATCCAGGCCAAAGACCAACCCTGGCAACTCCGGCGTACCCCGATGCTCGTGGGACCACAGGTACAGGCCCCGGTGATAACCGTGAACCCGTGCCCGCCGCCTCTCGGTCGACGAGCATTCAGGGCGCCAGATCAGCGAACCATAAGCGAAAAGCCAGACCGGCCCACCCTTATGCTGGGCCATGGTGGCCTGCATCGAGCTCATCAACTGTTCGTGAGTGAGTTGCGGCCCAAGATCGAGCCGCGGAGGGTAAGCCAATTGCAAAAGATCGGATTCAATAACGGTCATGGCGGATCGCTTAGGTCTCCTGTGCTTTACCAGTTATAGGCAACTTTACCGTAATAGAACGCGCCGCTGTAACCGTACGGCGAAAAAGTGCTATAGGCCAAATTGCCACCACTGCTGGCGAAGGCATTGACCTTCTCCGGGTATTTATCGGTGACGTTGTCGCCGCCGAGGGTGAAGGTCCAATTCTTCAACTTGTAGTCCGCCGACAAGTCCAACACCCACGCAGCCTTGAAGGTCTGGTCGTTGACCTTGGTTGCCTGGTAGCTGGTGAATTCACCATAGCGCACCAGGTTGCTGTGCAGCGCCCAATTGCCAAACGTGAAGTCGTTACCCAGGCTCAGCTTGTGCTCGGGCGTGGTATCGCCCAGCAAACCGCTTTTCTCGCGACGGTCCACCCGCAGCAGGTTCACACCCAGGCTGTCGAGGATCGCCGGGTTGGCTTTCACGTCGGTGACCTTGGTGTGGTTGTAGTTGTAGCCCACGGTACTGTTCCAGCGAATGCCGTTGTCGAACTGGTAGCGATAGTTGGCCACGAGGTCGACGCCATCGGTACTGGTATCGGTGGCATTGGTGAAGTAGCGGGCGCTGGTGTAGTTGATGTTGCCCACCCCGTTGGCTTGCAGGTAGGCAATCGCCGCCGGGTTGAGGTTGAGGTTTGACGACAGGCTGATGCGGTCACGGATGTCGATGCGGTACACGTCGACGGTCACGGTCAGGTCATCGGCAGGTTCCAGCACCAGGCCAAGGCTGTAGTTGCGTGACTTTTCCGCCTTGAGGTCTTCGGCGCCCAGCAAGCGAGCCACCTGACTGTTGGCCGGGAAGGTGCCCGCTTCCTGGATGGTGCTGCCGATCAACTGCGATGAGGTGTAGGCAAAATTCTGCTGGGCCAGGGACGGCGCGCGGAACCCATTGGAGATACTGCCGCGCAGGGCCACTTGTGGAGTGAAGTCGTAGCGCGCCGACAATGAGCCACTGACGTTGGAGCCAAAGTCACTGTAGTCCTCATGGCGCACGGCGGCCGAGGCACTGAGTTTCTCGGTGAAGTTGGTTTCCAGGTCCAGGTACTGAGCCCAGTTGTGCCGCGAGCTGGTGCCGGCATCGGCATCGCGGAAGCCGCCCAAGCCCGAGCTGCCGGTCTGGTAGTAGGACGCCGGCTCACCGGCTTCAATTTCATAGCCCTGGTGCAGGTATTCGCCGCCAAAGGCCACGGAAACCGGGTACGGCAGAAAGCCCACGTCGAACTCACGGGACAGGTCCAGGCTGACTTGCTTCTGGTCGTTGCTCAGGGTGCCGTTGTCGAACTTGCGCGGCGTGGCCAGACCCAGGGAGGTATTGATGGTTTCGGTGCTCAGCTCGTACTGATTCTTGCCGTAGTTGGCCGACAGGTCGTAATGCCAGTCGTAGGCCAGCAAGCCACGCAGGCCCACCACCAGCGAGGTGTCTTCCAGGTTGCCCTTGATCAGCGGCAGGTAGCCGTTGGGATTGAGCGCCGGGATGTTGTTGGAAGCGTTGCTCGCCCGGTAGAACGCCGCCGTCTCGCCGCGCCGCTTGCTGTAGCCACCGAAGGTGTAGAACTCGGCCGCATCGTTGAAGGCATATTCCGAGTTGAACTGGAACTTGCCTTCATTGGTGGCCGGCTCGCCCTGACGGAACACGCGCTGGCCGTAGGTAGTGGAGCCGATACTGGCCGGGCGGTAATCATCGCCGGCGCGGTTGGTGTAGTCATTGTCAGCGCCCTCGGCCGACAGGTTGATAAAGCCGTTGTCGCCCAACGCCAGGCCGGTATTGCCGCTGACATTACGCTGGATACCGTCGCCCTTCTTGTATTCGCCGAACTTGGAGGAGATCGAGCCGCCATGGTCGGCATGCTTGAGGATCACGTTGATCACCCCGGCAATCGCATCGGAGCCATAGCGGGCCGAGGCGCCGTCGCGCAGCACTTCGATATGGTCCACCGCCGACAGCGGAATCGCGTTCAAGTCCGCCGGGGCAGAGCCACGACCCACCGCCCCGCCAAGGTTGACGAATGCACTGGTGTGGCGACGCTTGCCATTGACCAGCACCAGCACCTGATCCGGCGACAGGCCGCGCAACTGCGCAGGGCGCACCAGTTCGGCACCATCCACCAGGCTTGGGCGTGGGAAGTTGATCGATGGAATCAGCCGCGCCAATACCGCGCCCAACTCGTCGGAGCCGGTACTGCGCAGGGTATCGCCAGAAATCACATCGATAGGCGACAGCGACGCACTGGCGGTGCGCTCTTGGGCGCGGGTGCCGGTGACGATCACGGTGTCGAGCTTGGGTGCATCGGTGGCGGTCGTTTCGGCCGCAAAGACTGGATTGAAACCCACGGCGGTCAGCAAATTGGCCGACAAAATCGCCGTGTACAGCGCGTGTTGCTTGTAGCTCCCCATACCGCTCCCCTTGGATTCAAAACCCAGAACCTCGTGCTCTGGGTTCATACGATCGATCCGGCTGGCGGGCGGTGGCGGTCAGTTGTTGGTGGTTGTGAATGAGTCGGTAGTCCGTTGCGATATAGCCTAATGATATTTATGTAACAAATTAAATACCTTTAAAGCATAAGCGAATGCATAAGCAAACCCGTCCATTCGTCAGGATTGCGTGAGGCAATTTCGCTACTTTCAGCCCCGGTTCAGCCTGGGAGCGCGCCAAGCCGTCAAAATGGCGCACCGGTCACGACCCACCTAGCCGCCTACCAAACCGACTATCGAGGTCGCACCCATGAAGAAATTCCGACTGCCTGGCCTGCTGTTCCTGGCCCAAGCCACCACTGCCCTGGCGGGCGAAGCGCCAGCGACTGAAGACGACAAAGGCTTCTGGTACGCGCAGACCAGCGTCTACACCCGGCACTTCGCGCCCGACCCGGAGCACAACAACAACCAGGACCTGATCGGCCTGGAGCGCAATGAAGCCTCAGGTTTTGTGTATGGCGGGGCGACGTTTCGCAACTCGTTCCGGCAGCGCTCGTACTATGCGTATGCGGGAAAACGCTACGACATGGCCGACTATCCGGTGTATTTGAAGCTGACGGGCGGGGCGATCCAGGGTTATCGCGGCAAGTACCGCGACAAGATACCGTTGAACCGTTTCGGCGTGGCGCCGGTGATCATTCCGTCGGTGGGCACGCATTACGGGCCGGTGGCGGCGGAGTTGGTGTTGCTGGGGTTCAATGCGGCAATGGTGACGACCGGCGTACGGTTCTGACACTGACACGGCACGGTCTACTGTGGGCGCTGGCTTGCCTGCGACAGCGGTGTTGGCTGACAGCGCCGGCAAGCCGGCGCCTACAAAGGGGCTCGGCCTTAGGGACGTGGGGCGTAGGCAAACACGTCGGCGCGCATCTGGTGTGCATCCATGCCGGCGTCGACCAGTGCGTCCAGGGTGCCGTAGATCATCGCCGGTGAGCCGCTGGCGTAGACGTGCACCGACTTGAGGTCGCTGATGTCTTCGCACACCGCTTCATGCAGCAACCCGCAGCGCCCTTCCCAGCCGCACAAGTCACTGACGACTTTATGCAGGAACAGGTTGGGCAGTTGCAGCCACTGGTCCCAGTGCTCGATCTCGTAGAAGTCTTCCGGGCGACGCACGCCCCAGTACAGGTGCACCGGGTGCTTGAAGCCGGACGCGCGGCAATGTTCGATCAGGCTGTGCATCTGCGCCATGCCGGTGCCAGCAGCGATCAACACCAGCGGCCCATCCGGCAGCTCGGCCAGGTGGGTGTCGCCAAATGGCAGCTCGACGCGGGCCATCTGGTTGCGCTGCAGTTGCTCCAGCAGGCTGCGCGCGCTGTCTTCACGCACCAGCACATGCAGCTCCAGCTCGCGCCCCGCATGGGGTGCCGAGGCCAGGGAGAATGCCGACTTCTCGCCGTTCTCGCGCTCGATCATCAGGTACTGACCGGCGTGGTAACGCACCGCCTTGCCGGCCGGCGCGCGCAGGCGCACACGCCACACATCGCCACCGACCTCTACGCATTCACTCAATTGGCACGACAATTTGCGCAACGGCAACTCTCCCGGCGCCAGCACGCCATCCCACAACACCACGCAATCTTCCAGCGGCTCGGCAATGCAGGTGTAGAACTCACCATGGTCACGCACTTCCCCGGCTTGCTGCACCCGGCCCTCCACCAGCAGCGCGGCGCACACATGGCAAACGCCATTGCGACAGGCCTGGGGGCATTCGTAGCCCAGGCGGCGCGCGCCTTCGAGGATTCGCTCGCCAGGGACCAGCTCCAGCACGGCGCCGGAAGGTTGCAGGGTTACACGCATCAATCTATTCCCAATTCTTTCCAGATCGCATCGACACGGGCGGTGACGGCTTCATCCTTGACGATCACCCGGCCCCACTCGCGGGTGGTTTCACCCGGCCATTTGTGGGTAGCGTCCAGGCCCATCTTCGAGCCCAGGCCCGACACCGGCGAGGCGAAGTCGAGGTAGTCGATCGGCGTGTTGTCGATCATCACCGTGTCACGCTTGGGGTCCATGCGCGTGGTGATGGCCCAGATCACGTCGTTCCAGTCGCGGGCGTTGATGTCGTCGTCGGTGACGATAACGAACTTGGTGTACATGAACTGTCGCAAAAACGACCACACACCGAGCATTACCCGCTTGGCATGGCCGGGGTACGACTTTTTCATGGTCACGATGGCCATGCGGTACGAGCAGCCTTCGGGCGGCAGGTAGAAGTCGGTGATCTCCGGGAACTGCTTCTGCAGGATCGGCACGAACACTTCATTGAGCGCCACGCCGAGAATCGCCGGCTCATCCGGTGGACGGCCAGTGTAGGTGCTGTGGTAGATCGGCTTGATCCGATGGGTGATGCGCTCGACGGTGAACACCGGGAAGCTGTCGACTTCGTTGTAGTAGCCGGTGTGGTCGCCGTAGGGGCCTTCATCGGCCATCTCGCCCGGATGAATCACACCCTCAAGGATGATCTCGGCGGTGGCCGGCACTTGCAGGTCGTTGCCACGGCATTTCACCAGTTCGGTGCGGTTACCGCGCAGCAGGCCGGCGAAGGCGTATTCGGACAGGCTGTCAGGCACCGGGGTCACGGCACCGAGGATGGTAGCCGGGTCGGCACCCAGGGCCACGGAGACCGGGAATGGTTTGCCAGGGTGTTTCTCGCACCACTCGCGAAAATCCAGCGCGCCGCCACGGTGGCTCAGCCAGCGCATGATCACCTTGTTGCGGCCGATCACTTGCTGGCGGTAGATACCGAGGTTCTGGCGGTCCTTGTTCGGGCCTTTGGTGACGGTCAGGCCCCACGTGATCAGCGGGCCGACATCGCCGGGCCAGCAGGTCTGCACGGGCAGCATGGCAAGGTCGACATCATCGCCCTCGATGACCACCTCTTGGCACACCGCGTCCTTGACCACCTTGGGGGCCATGGCAATGATCTTGCGAAAGATCGGCAGCTTCGACCAGGCATCCTTGAGCCCCTTGGGCGGCTCGGGTTCCTTGAGGAAGGCCAGCAGCTTGCCGATCTCGCGCAGTTCGCTGACCGACTCGGCGCCCATGCCAAAGGCCACGCGCTCGGGGGTACCGAACAGGTTGCCGAGCACCGGGATATCAAAGCCGGTCGGGTTCTCGAACAGCAGCGCCGGGCCCTTGTTACGCAGGGTACGGTCGCAAATCTCAGTCATTTCCAGCACCGGGGAAATCGGCATCTGGATACGTTTCAACTCTCCGCGCTGCTCAAGTTGCTGCACGAAATCCCGAAGATCCTTGAATTTCATTAACCATGCCACCCGTAAAATAGGCGTACATCCTACCTGCTATGACGGCGGCTGGCAGCTTATCGCGGTGCATTTGGGTGCCAACGGCGCTTAAAAAGCAGGCGAAAAAAAATGGCGCCCCTGAGGGCGCCATTCTTTCGGACCTGAAACGTCGTATTACTTACGCTTCATCGACAGGAAGAACTCGTCGTTGGTCTTGGTGGTTTTCAACTTGTCGACCAAGAACTCGATGGCAGCGACTTCATCCATCGGGTGCAGCAGCTTGCGCAGGATCCACATGCGCTGCAGTTCGTCGTCGGCGGTCAGCAACTCTTCGCGGCGGGTGCCGGAGCGGTTGATGTTGATGGCCGGGAATACGCGTTTTTCCGCGATGCGACGGTCCAGGGGCAGTTCCATGTTGCCAGTACCCTTGAACTCTTCGTAGATCACTTCGTCCATCTTCGAACCGGTTTCAACCAGTGCGGTGGCGATAATGGTCAGCGAGCCGCCTTCTTCGATGTTCCGCGCGGCGCCGAAGAAACGCTTCGGTTTCTCCAGGGCGTGGGCATCGACACCACCGGTCAGTACCTTGCCGGAGCTAGGGATCACGGTGTTGTAGGCACGGGCCAGACGGGTGATGGAGTCGAGCAGGATCACCACGTCTTTCTTGTGTTCGACCAGGCGCTTGGCCTTCTCGATCACCATTTCGGCAACCTGCACGTGGCGGGTTGGCGGCTCATCGAACGTCGAGGCAACCACTTCGCCGCGCACGGTGCGCTGCATTTCGGTCACTTCTTCCGGACGTTCATCGATCAGCAATACGATCAGGTGAACTTCAGGGTTGTTACGTGCGATGTTCGCTGCAATGTTCTGCAGCATGATGGTCTTACCGGCTTTCGGCGGTGCGACGATCAGGCCGCGCTGGCCTTTGCCGATCGGGGCGCACAGGTCGATCACACGACCGGTCAAGTCTTCGGTGGAACCGTTACCGGCTTCCATCTTCATGCGCACGGTCGGGAACAGCGGGGTCAGGTTCTCGAAGAGAATCTTGTTTTTCGCGTTCTCGGGACGATCGAAGTTGATCGTGTCGACCTTGAGCAGGGCGAAATAACGCTCGCCTTCCTTCGGAGGTCGGATTTTGCCAACGATGGTGTCACCGGTGCGCAAGTTGAAGCGACGGATCTGGCTCGGCGAGACATAGATATCGTCTGGGCCGGCAAGATAGGAGGCGTCTGCAGAGCGGAGGAAGCCGAAGCCGTCCTGGAGAATCTCCAGCACGCCATCACCGGAGATTTCCTCGCCGCTTTTCGCGTGCTTTTTCAGCAAGGAGAAAATCACGTCCTGCTTGCGCGAACGGGCCATATTTTCTATGCCCATTTCTTCGGCCAGTTGGAGCAGGTCGGTAATCGGCTTTTGCTTGAGTTCAGTCAGATTCATATAGGAATGACGTAATCATTTATGGAGGGGGGAAATTAAGCTTTTGGCTTAATGAGGCCGCGCCGCAGAGAAGGCGACAGGATCGCGTACTAATCGAAAAGGAATGCGTCGGCGACGGCTTGCAGGGGGCAGTGGAGAAACCAGTGCGGGGCCGAATGTACCACCTGAGTTTCGGAGCGTCTAGCCCTGTTTCACGAAAAAGCCCCGCTATTTGCGGGGCTTTTTTGACGACGCTTAGATGTTCGCGTCGAGGAAAGCTTGCAGCTGAGACTTCGACAGCGCGCCTACTTTGGTCGCTTCGACGTTGCCGTTCTTGAACAGCATCAGGGTCGGGATACCACGCACGCCGTGCTTGGCCGGGGTTTCCTGGTTGTCGTCGATGTTCAGCTTGGCAATGGTCAGCTTGCCTTCGTAGGTGGTCGCAATGTCGTCCAGGACTGGAGCGATCATTTTGCAAGGGCCACACCATTCAGCCCAGTAGTCAACCAGCACCGGGCCAGCAGCCTTGAGTACTTCGGCCTCAAAGGTCGCGTCGGTGACGTGCTTGATAAGATCGTTGCTCATGGATGTCTCCGGAATGTAAGCAAAAAAAACGTGGCCCATCATAGCCGCCCTTCCCCCGTTCAGGAAGCTGCCGCTGATTGAGTCTTGCTATGAAGGCGCATGAGTTTGGGTATAGCCCACCTCAGGGTGTTACGGGAGTCACAAAAGCGATGCCGGTGCGCAACGCCGCATTGCGCACGTGTTCCTGCATGGTTTTCTGCGCCGCCGCACTGGCACGCCGGGCCAGGGCGCGCAGGATCCTGCGGTGCTCCTGCCAGGTTTCCATGGCTCGCTCCGGCCGGATGAACGGTAGCTTCTGGCTCTCCAGGAACACCTCGGCACTCGCGCTGAGGATGCTCACCATCGCTTGATTACCGCTGGCGAGCAGGATGCGCTGGTGAAATTCGAAGTCCAGCCGGGCAGCGGCTTCAAAGTCGCCCGCCTTGAGCACCTTGCGCATGGCCTCGACGTTATCTTCCAGGCTGTCCAGCTCATCGATAGTCAATGTGACCGCCGCCAACCCCGCCGCGAACCCTTCCAAGGCATAACGCAGTTGGAAGATATCCAGTGGCGTGGCCTGGGCCGCAAAAGGCCAGGCAAACCCTGGCGATTCCTCCGCGGCCTGCACGAACACGCCCTTGCCGGGCTGCACACTGACCACTCCCAGCGCGCTGAGGGACGACAACGCCTCGCGCAACGACGCCCGGCTCACCCCCAACTGCACCGCCAGGTCGCGTTGCGACGGCAGTGCATCGCCCGGCCCGAAGCCTTGCTCCTTGATCAGTTTGCGGATGGCCTGCAGGGCCGCTTCCGGTACGGCTTGGGCGATGGAATTCATAAAAAACTCAAGGTTGCGGTCAACGGACCCGCTAGTTGTAAAGCTATTCGCAGCTGGCGGCAAGCCACGCCCCAAAGGGGCTCGCAGGGTTTTGTCGGCGCTCGAAAAGGGTGCGAAAAGTCCGCGAACTGTTCAGACCAGTCCGACCACAAAAACGCAATAGATCCCTGGCTTTCAGGCGTTATTGAGCGTGATGGCATGGGCTGTGCACTGAGCAAATCCAGAAAATTCCTTCGCCCTTCTCGGAGAGTTGCCATGACCAAGCGCTACAGCGCCCTGCTTACTGCCCTGTTTGCCAGCCTGATGCTGAGCCAGGCACCCGCCCAGGCCAATGGTCTGGACGACATCATTGCCCGTGGCACCCTCAAGGTCGCCGTGCCCCAGGACTTCCCGCCGTTCGGTTCGGTCGGCCCTGACATGAAGCCACGCGGCCTCGACATCGATACCGCCAAGCTGCTGGCCCACCAACTCAAGGTCAAGCTGGAACTCACCCCCGTCAACAGCACCAACCGTATTCCGTTCCTCACCACAGGCAAGGTCGACCTGGTGATCTCCAGCCTGGGCAAGAACGCCGAGCGCGAGAAAGTCATCGACTTCTCCAAGGCTTACGCGCCGTTCTACCTGGCCGTGTTCGGCCCGCCTGAAGCCGCCATCAGCAGCACCGACGACCTCAAGGGCAAGACGATCAGCGTGACCCGTGGCGCCATCGAAGACATCGAGCTGACCGCCGTTGCCCCCAAGGAAGCCACGATCAAGCGCTTTGAAGACAACAACTCGACCATCGCCGCCTACCTGGCCGGCCAGGTTGACCTGATCGCCAGCGGCAATGTGGTGATGGTCGCGATCAGCGAACGCAACCCGAAACGGGTGCCGGCGCTGAAAGTGAAGCTCAAGGACTCGCCGGTGTACGTGGGCGTGAACAAGAACGAGCCGGCGCTGCTGGAGAAGGTCAACCAGATCCTGGTCGCGGCCAAGGCCGATGGCAGCCTGGAAAAGAACGCTATGCAATGGCTGAAAGAGCCGCTGCCCGCCGATCTGTGAAGCGACGGAGCTGACTCATGGCGTATCAATTTGACTTTGTACCGGTCCTGGCCAACACCGACCTGCTGTTGCGCGGCGCGCTGTTCACCCTTGAGCTGACCGCCATCGGCGCCATCCTCGGCGTGGCCCTGGGCACCGTCGGCGCCGTGGTGCGGGCGTGGAAGATCCAGCCGTTCGCCTGGTTCTTTGGCGTGTATGTCGAGTTGATCCGCAACACGCCATTCCTGGTGCAGTTGTTCTTCATCTTCTTCGGCCTGCCGTCCCTGGGGCTGAAGATCACCGAGTGGCAAGCTGCCGTGCTGGCGATGGTGATCAACCTGGGCGCCTACTCCACGGAGATCATCCGCGCCGGCATCCAGGCCATTCCACGCGGGCAGCTGGAAGCCGCCGCCGCGCTGGCCATGACGCGCTTCGAAGCCTTTCGCCACGTGGTGCTGCTACCGGCGCTGGGTAAGGTGTGGCCGGCCCTGAGCAGCCAGATCATCATCGTGATGCTCGGTTCGGCGGTGTGCTCGCAGATCGCCACCGAAGAGTTGAGCTTTGCCGCCAACTTTATCCAGTCGCGCAATTTCCGTGCATTCGAAACCTATGCCCTGACCACCTTGGTGTACCTGTGCATGGCGTTGATGATTCGCCAGTTGCTCAACTGGATTGGCCGCCGCTTCGTGATGAGGAACAGCCGATGAGTGATTTCTCGTTCTGGGACATCGTGCGCAACCTGGCCACTGGCCTGCAATGGACGCTGTTGCTTTCACTGGTGGCGTTTATCGGTGGCGGCGTGATCGGCTTGCTGGTGATGACGATGCGCATCAGTCGCAAAGCCTTCCCGCGCAATGTCGCCCGCACCTACATTGAGCTGTTCCAGGGCACGCCGCTGTTGATGCAGCTGTTCCTGGTGTTTTTCGGCATTGCCCTGCTCGGTGTGGACATCTCGCCCTGGCTGGCAGCCGCCATTGCCCTGACCCTGTTTACCAGCGCCTACCTCGCCGAAATCTGGCGCGGCTGCGTCGACTCCATCGCCCACGGGCAATGGGAAGCCTCGGCCAGCCTGGCGCTCAACCCGCTGGAGCAGCTGCGCTACGTGATCTTGCCCCAGGCGCTGCGCATTGCCGTGGCGCCGACGGTGGGCTTCTCGGTGCAAGTGATCAAAGGCACCGCCGTAACCTCGATCATCGGTTTCACCGAGTTGACCAAGACCGGCGGCATGCTCGCCAACGCCACCTTCGAGCCCTTCATGGTCTACGGCCTGGTGGCCCTTGGTTACTTTTTGCTCTGCTACCCCCTGTCCCTCAGTGCTCGCTACCTGGAAAGGAGACTGCATGCCTCTGCTTAGAATTTCCGCCCTGCATAAGTATTACGGCGATCACCATGTACTCAAGGGCATCGACCTGACCGTTGAAGAAGGCCAGGTGGTGGCGATCATCGGCCGCAGCGGTTCGGGCAAGTCCACCTTGCTGCGCACCCTCAACGGCCTGGAGTCCATCAACGACGGCGTGATCGAAGTCGATGGCGAATACCTCGACGCCGCACGCGCCGACTTGCGTAGCCTGCGGCAGAAAGTCGGCATGGTGTTCCAGCAGTTCAACCTGTTCCCGCACCTGACCGTCGGTGAAAACGTGATGCTCGCGCCGCAAGTGGTGCAGAAAGTGCCCAAGGCCAAGGCCGCCCAATTGGCCAGGCAAATGCTTGAGCGTGTGGGGCTGGGCGAGAAGTTCGACGCCTTCCCTGATCGCCTGTCCGGCGGCCAGCAACAGCGTGTGGCCATCGCACGCGCCCTGGCGATGTCGCCCAAGGTGTTGCTGTGCGATGAAATCACCTCGGCCCTCGACCCGGAGCTGGTCAATGAAGTGCTCAGCGTGGTGCGCCAACTGGCCAAGGACGGCATGACCCTGATCATGGTGACCCACGAAATGCGCTTCGCCCGGGAAGTCGGCGACAAGCTGGTGTTCATGCACCAGGGCAAGGTGCATGAAGTGGGCGACCCCAAGGTGCTGTTCGCCAACCCGCAAACCCCCGAGTTCGCCAATTTCATCGGCTCCGTGGAGCAGCCGGACTGACCAGCTCGAAACTGCCCTGCCCCTCCAGCACCGCTTGATTGCGAACATGCAGCGCGTCAGCGGGCAGGTTGGTATCGATTTCTACCTGGGCGCTCAACCGCTGGCCAGCCCCTCGTGCCACCAGGACCTGGCCTGGCAATAACTGCCCGCTGGCGGTCTCACCGGGCAAGTGTGCCTGCGTCCACTCGACCGCACGCCCATCCATCAGGGCATGCTTGAGGGTCAGGTTGAAGCGCCCCTGACGGCCGAACCGAAAACCTTGTCCATTGGCTGCGCCGGTAAATCGCAACGCGATGACCGAAGGCTCCTCGCACAGTACGTTCAGTTGCACCCTGCGTGTGCTGAGCGCTATTGAGGGAGTCTCAACCAGTGCCTCCCTGCGAATAACGCCATAATCGACGCGCGACTGGCTTACGGACACCCGGCAGTTTTGCGCCTGTGCTCCCTCGGCCATCCACACGATGCAGAGCAATGCGAAGCCCACGCTTTTCAACTTAACGGCCATGGCACACCGCCGAACTTGTCTCATAGAACCTGTCATTGTCGGCCTTCGACTCGGGGGTAAGGTTGAGCAGGCAAGAGGAAGAGTCCGGCATTAGGACCCGCAATATTTGGGCGTCATTGGCGTCGTTGAGGAAAATCATGCCATCACCCACCACACTGGTCAGGAACCGATTGTTCTTGTCCAAAACCGAAGCGCCCTGAGGCAGCGGCCGCCCTTGTTGATCGCTGGCGTTCAGCAGCACACGGCGCACCGTCACGACCTCAAAAGCCACGTTATTGACGGAGCCCCGACCTGCCGCAAGCACTTGGGTGCCGTTCTTCAGGTCGACCCGTTTTGGCAATGACTGGGTCTGCACCTCAATGCGGCTGTTGGTGTAGGCGGGCAGATTGGCGAGCACCGCCTGCCCGGTGAAGTCGGTCCACACCGGACCTTGCGGGGTATCGACTTTTGCAGCGCCAATGTCACCCACCGAGACGATGCCAAACGTGTCCTGCACAGCATAAGGCGAGAAGGTCAAGCCACCCTGGTGCGCCACCATTCCACCCTGCACCTGCCCTGAATAGGTGGTGCCCTGCGGATCACGACTGACACCCAGCCCGGCTCGGGCATACCTTGGCAGCACGTCCACATTGGCTCGGATCGATTGCTCCCGATGGCTTCGATCGCGTTCGACACCCACCTCATAATTCACGTACTCATTGACCCGCTCACTGAATGCGCTACCTGCTCGTGACTGGCCCCCTTGGCGACTGATATAGCTGCTCACGCGCCGATCAGACCCCAAGGGCACACGGACTTGCAGCCGCACGGACAGCTTATCTTCCTGAGCCGAATCGCGGCGCCGGTCTTCAAGCCGGGCATCACGGCGAGCCTTGGAGCCGCCCACCTGCGAGTCGCCGATCAGCGCAATGTCGGCATAGCGATATGACTTGTTCCACGCCGCAAACACATGCTCGGTCGTGTGCCCGTCGAATTGGGCGCTACGGGTGTAACCCACCGAAAAGCCCCCAAGTGTGGGGTCGACCCAGCTCATGCCCGCCGTATATTGGTTCTTGAAGCGAGAGTCCAGACCATCGGCGCTGGATGAGCGCCCGACTTCAAGCACCTCACGATAACCGCGGGTCTGAGTGGTTGCGCTCAGGCTGACCTCGATATCGGCAATCACCGGGCTGCTCATGGACACGCTGCTGCGTGAGCCGTAGCGCGCATCTCGACTGTCACGGGACAGGTTGTGACGCGCACCTACGGAGACGCGCTGGAAAAACACGCTGCTCAGCGTGCCGCCAGACGACCAGTATTCATCCGTGCTCAACAGACCAAAGCCCGCAGAGGAGTCACGTCCCAGTCCCCATGTGCCACTGCCCATGGCGACCACGGGCGACGGCCCGCTCTCGGATACGTTGCCCCGCACCTTGCCAAGGGAAAAGTAGTAACCGGGAGCCGCTGGAGCGGCGCCCGCGAATGATGCCGCCGGGACCACGAAACTGCGCTTGGCACCCCGCACATCGATGACGCTGACTTCCAGGTCGCTGGTGCCATTGAGCAAAGGCAGCCCCGTCAGCCGGAAGGGGCCTTCAGGCACCAGCGTGCTGTGAATCAACACGCCGGACTGGCGCACTTCAATCCGCGATTGGCTCCGGGCCAAGCCCTCTACCACCGCATTGTTACTGCCCGCCGGCACCCGCGACTGGCCGTCCGGAGAAAACTGCACGCCCGACAGTTGGAGACCACCGAACAACGGGTTGTTAGTGGAGATCTGCCCTACCTGGAAAGTGGACTGCAGCGCAGCAATGTCGCGCTGGGCGTAGGCGTAGAGGTGCTCAGTACGGGTGTCACCCTTGTCAGCGACATAGAACTGGTGACTGCGCACAATCCAGTCGCCCAAGTTGAAGCCTGCCTCGGTATAAGCCGACACGAACCGACTGGACCCACTGCGCGAATGGCTGTCAAAGCCCAGCACGTCATAGTTGAACAGGGCCGCCGTGCCGCCATGGGCGAAATGCCCAGCCTCCCATTGCGGCTCGCGAAACGACTGGGTCGGCACTACCAATGCCACCTCATCGACACCGGGCCGCAGTCGCACCATCGTCGTCGGGAACGCACCGAGGAAGTCGTGGCAGGCGTCATCGACGGTGGTGCCTTCACGGACGACTTCACGCGGCTGCACCAACCCGGCTTTTTCCAACAACCCTGGGGTGAAACACAACTGGCCTTCCGCGTCGAACCGCGCATCCACCAACCCGTGCGGATTGCCATTGACCCGTAGCCCCACCACCTGGGTGCCCTCGCGAAAACGCGCCGCAGTGCGAAAATAGTCCGAGACCTTGGGGTCGATACCGTAGGTGGTCAGTGCCGCGACGTCGAAACCCTCCCCCAACTCCAGCGCAGAGACCAGGCCCGGCAAACTCCACAGCGTCGCAAACCCCATGAGCAACGAGGGTCGGCGCGACCAGCAAGAAGCTGAAAGGCTTCTATTCGACAAGTTAGCCATGCGCCGATCAACTCCCTTCGGTAGTGATCGGGGCTCGGTAGCGGTCTACCGAAAAACCGTAGACCGTGGCCGGCTGTATCTCGACCTCGGCCAAGCCGCCCAGGCTGCCCTCAACCTGTGCCGTCAGCACCTCCCCCGGCAAAATGTAGGTACGCGGCAAAGTGGCCAAGGCTTTTTGGGGAAGTAGCTGCACATCCGGCGCCAGGCGCACCACATAAGCGCTGTCGTTATGAACGGTCAGACGTTCTCCCGACCGGCTCCACGTCAACAATTCCCAAGGCGAATCATGCCGAGGCAAGCCTTTGGGATGCAGGATCAGCGGCAGGTTCTGTCGAACAGTGATACCAATGGTCGCACCCGTTCCGGCCCGCGCCTGCGGAATACCCTCAAAGGACACACGCTTCAAGCGCTGGGTCTTCAACGGTTCCTTCAAGGTGGCAATGAAGCGCACTAATTGGGTTTCACCCGCATCCACCCGCGTAATGGGGGGTGTCACTATCAATAAGGGCTCCACGTCCTCGGGCACGTTCTCCACGACCGAGTGAAGAAGCGCTGGCCTCGCCTCGGTATTCCTGATGTTTATCGTGGCCTCGCCTTGCTCTTCATAAAGAATAACCACCGAAGTCTCCGGCAGCATCCCATCGGCCGTGGCCACACCGACAAAACATAGACACAGGCTTACACCGAACAACCGCACTTTATTTATTACTGAAAGACTACACACTCAGTGTTCCCCGCAGAACATGAGGTTAGCTATTACAGCCAAGCACTCATATGAAAACAGCCAATCAAAAAGCATCCGCTTTTTGATCGGCTATAGTTGAATCGCTTAGAGGTAAACCAATGTAAGCGTGGCGCGCCCATCAAGAGTAACATCGCGATTTAGCGTCAAGTCTTGAGCCTTATTGATAACCGCTCTAACAGCGATAGTCCCGCTCATCTCGGAGAGTGACGCCGGAACAAGGACTACACCGCTGCGCCAGGAATATTGACTTGACTGCCATGCGACTTTGCCATCACTGTTCTGCCAGGCACCGGCGCTGGTACCACGCGTAATAAGAGAAAGCGTTTTACCTGTCGACTGCAGGTTTTTAAGCGTGATCGCATAACCACCCGTGTTTTTTTGTGCGACCGTACCCAAGCCAAAGTTGTGAATGTCCCTATGACCTTGGTTAAGCGCGCTCAGAATGTCTCTCACCCTGCTGTTCGGCTGCAGGTCGTCAAATGTCAGCCCGAACTGGGTGTAGCCTGCGCCGCAATTGATCGTCACGGGCGTGGTCATCTCCCGCAGCGGTGTATAGGCCGTCTGGGATAACGAGCTCGAGGGAATATCCCCATAATTGATATTGCCCCCTCCGGTCATGCTGAGGTTGCAAGAAGCGGGTTTGATCGTGCCCCTGATACTTAACTGGGCACTCGTTGTTGCCTGTGCACCAAAAGCCGCAGCCAGGCAAGCGATACCGAGAGTCAATCCAACAATCTTTTTCATGTTCGACCTATCACTTAAAATTAGCAGGCGCATTTATTTCTGTTTTGGATAACCGACGACAAATAAATAACGCCACGGCACAATTGCCGAGTGACAGTCTGTCTTGTCGATGCCCAATTAAAGAATAAGACAACACCTCAATTACTGTCGGAGGCATATAAACAAGCTGTCGGCAGTGCGTTTTTCGGCAGTAGTACTGAGTCAGGCACCAAAAAGAAAACCGGCACTGAATTTGTAGGCGACATCATAATCACCCCTCCAACAGTGCAAAGTTACATATTCCTACATACCTCGAATACATCGCTAACAGAAGCGCGAAAGCGCAACCTACATATCCCACAGGAATTACCTACAGACCACCTCGGGGAAATTCCCCAAGCACTACGCGTTGGCGTCAGCGGTCGATCGTGGCACGATGGTCAGGTTATCGACCGAGACCCCCAAACCATGCCGCAATCCCAAGCCAAGAATCTGTCCCTGATCGCCGCCATCGACCTGGGCTCCAACAGCTTTCACATGGTCGTGGCCAAGGCCCAGAACGGTGAAATCCGCATCCTTGAGCGACTTGGCGAGAAGGTGCAACTGGCTGCCGGGATCGACGACGAGCGCCAGCTCAATGAAGAATCCATGCAGCGCGGGCTCGATTGCCTGAAGCGTTTTGCCCAACTGATCAACGGCATGCCCCTCGGTGCCGTTCGAATCGTCGGCACCAACGCGTTGCGCGAAGCCCGCAACCGTGGCGAATTCATCCGCCGCGCCGAGGAGATCCTTGGGCACCCGGTGGAAGTCATCTCCGGTCGTGAGGAGGCACGTCTTATCTATCTGGGCGTGTCCCACACCCTGGCCGACACCCCCGGCAAACGCCTGGTCGCCGACATCGGCGGCGGCAGTACCGAATTCATCATCGGCCAGCGCTTTGAACCGCTGCTGCGCGAAAGCCTGCAGATGGGCTGCGTCAGCTACACCCAGCGCTATTTCAAGGACGGCAAGATCACCCCGGCGCGCTACGCCCAGGCCTACACGGCGGCGCGCCTGGAGATCATGAGCATCGAGCACGCCCTGCACCGCCTGACCTGGGATGAAGCCATCGGCTCGTCCGGCACCATTCGCGCCATCGGCCTGGCCCTCAAGGCTGGCGGCCATGGCACCGGCGAAGTCAACGCCGAAGGCCTGGCCTGGCTCAAGCGCAAACTGTTCAAGCTGGGGGACGCCGAGAAAATCGACTTCGACGGCATCAAGCCGGACCGTCGCACGATCTTCCCGGCGGGCCTGGCAATTCTCGAAGCGATCTTCGACGCCCTCGAACTGCAACGCATGGACCACTGCGACGGCGCCCTGCGCGAAGGCGTGCTCTACGACCTGCTGGGTCGCCATCACCACGAAGACGTGCGTGAGCGCACGCTCACCTCGTTGATGGAGCGCTACCACGTCGACCTGGAACAAGCCGCCCGTGTCGAGCGCAAAGCCCTGCACGCCTTCGACCAGGTGGCCGAGGACTGGGACCTGGAAGACGGCGTCTGGCGCGAACTGCTGGGCTGGGCCGCCAAGGTGCACGAAGTGGGCCTGGATATCGCCCACTATCATTACCACAAGCACGGCGCCTACCTGATCGAGCACTCGGACTTGGCCGGTTTCTCCCGCGAGGACCAGCAAATGCTCGCCCTGTTGGTGCGCGGCCATCGCCGTAACATCCCCAAGGACAAGTTCGCTGAATTCGGCGACGAAGGCATCAAGCTGATTCGCCTGTGCGTGTTGCTGCGCTTTGCGATCCTGTTCCACCACATCCGTGGCACCCAGGAAATGCCCCAGGTGACCCTGCGCGCCAACGGCGACAGCCTGGACGTGGTGTTTCCGAAAGGCTGGCTGGATGAGAACCAGCTGACCCAGGCGGACTTCGCCCAGGAAGCGGAGTGGCTGACGCGGGTGGGGTTCAGCCTGAACCTGCGCTGACCTGACCTGAAGAACTCTGCAAAACAAATGTGGGAGGGGGCTTGCCCCCGATGGCGGTGGACCAGTCAATGAATCTGTTGACTGACACCGTCATCGGGGGCAAGCCCCCTCCCACATTTTCAGACCGCGTCGGTTTTTAATTCACCGTCAGAATCGGGCTACCCAACTTCTCCAACAACGTCGCCTGCGCACTGCGCGGGTTCTGGTTGCCGGTCGGCGTGTTGCGCACGTAGCGGCCGTCCGACTGCAGGCTCCAGCTGTGGGTGTTGTCGGTCAGGTAGCTTTCCAGCTCCTTCTTGACCCGCATGATCAGCTTCTTGCCTTCCACCGGGAAGCAGGTCTCTACACGCTTATCGAGGTTGCGCTCCATCCAGTCGGCGCTGGAGAGGAACATCTGCTCTTCGCCACCGTTAAGGAAGTAAAACACCCGCGTGTGTTCCAGGAAGCGGCCGATGATCGAACGCACATGAATGTTGTGCGACACCCCGACAATGCCAGGGCGCAGGCAGCACATGCCGCGCACCACCAGGTCGATACGCACGCCGGACTGGCTGGCCTTGTACAGCGCGCGGATGATCTTCGGATCGGTCAGCGAGTTGAACTTGGCGATGATGTGCGCCGGCTTGCCGTCCAGGGCGAACTGGGTCTCGCGGGCAATCATGTCGAGCATGCCCTTCTTTAGGGTGAACGGCGCGTGCAGCAGCTTCTTCATGCGCAGGGTCTTGCCCATGCCGATCAACTGGCTGAACAGCTTCCCGACGTCTTCACACAAGGCATCGTCGGAGGTCAGCAGACTGTAGTCGGTATAGAGCTTGGCGTTGCCGGCGTGGTAGTTGCCGGTGCCCAAGTGGGCGTAACGCACGATCTCACCGGCTTCGCGGCGCAGGATCAGCATCATCTTGGCGTGGGTCTTGAAGCCGACCACACCGTAGATCACCACCGCGCCCGCCGCCTGCAAACGGCTGGCCAGTTGCAGGTTGGACTCTTCATCGAAGCGTGCACGTAACTCGATCACCGCGGTGACTTCCTTGCCGTTACGCGCGGCGTCGACCAAGGCGTCGACGATTTCCGAGTTGGCACCGGAACGGTACAGGGTCTGGCGTACAGCGAGTACGTGCGGGTCCTTGGCGGCCTGGCGCAGCAGGTCGACCACCGGGGTGAAGGACTCGAAGGGGTGCAGCAGCAGGATGTCCTGCTTGCTCACCACACTGAAAATGTTCTCGCTGTTCTGCAGCAGTTTGGGGATCTGCGGGGTGAACGGCGTGTATTGCAACTCCGGATGGCTGTCCAGGCCGGTGATGCTGAACAGACGCGTCAGGTTCACCGGACCATTGACCTGGTACAACTCGGTCTCGCCCAGGTTGAATTGCTTGAGCAGGTAGTCCGACAGGTGTTTCGGGCAGGTATCGGCCACTTCCAGGCGCACCGCATCACCGTAACGCCGCGAGAACAGCTCACCGCGCAGGGCACGTGCCAAGTCTTCGACGTCTTCGGAGTCCAGCGCCAGGTCGGCGTTACGGGTCAGGCGGAATTGGTAGCAGCCTTTTACCTTCATGCCCTGGAACAAGTCATCGGCGTGCGCATGGATCATCGACGACAGGAATACATAGTTATCGCCAGGCCCCCCCACCTCTTCCGGTACCTTGATGATCCGTGGCAGCAGGCGCGGCGCCGGGATGATCGCCAGGCCCGAATCGCGTCCGAAGGCGTCGATCCCTTCCAGTTCGACGATGAAGTTGAGGCTCTTGTTCACCAGCAGCGGGAACGGGTGAGTCGGGTCGAGGCCGATCGGCGTGATGATCGGCGCGATCTCGTCGCGAAAGTAGCGACGCACCCAAGTTTTGATCTTGGTGGTCCAGTGACGGCGACGGATGAAGCGGACCTGATGTTTTTCCAGTTCCGGCAGCAGGATGTCGTTAAGAATCGCGTACTGGCGGTCCACATGGCCGTGTACCAGCTCGCTGATGCGCGCCAGCGCCTGGTGCGGCTGCAGGCCATCGGCGCCGGCTTGCTCGCGGGCAAAGGTGATCTGCTTCTTGAGACCGGCGACGCGGATTTCGAAGAACTCATCCAGGTTGCTGGAGAAGATCAGCAGGAATTTGAGCCGCTCCAGCAGCGGATAGGACTCATCCAGCGCCTGCTCCAGCACGCGGATGTTGAATTGCAGTTGTGACAGCTCGCGATGGATGTACAGGCTGCTGTCATCCAGGTTGGTCACCGCGACCACCGGGGCCGCCACGGGCGGCTCGACCACCACCGCAGGTGCGGCGGGCTCGTGCTCCGGCGGGGTCTCGGTGACTTGTTCAACCACCGGGTGAGCGTCTTTTACGGCAACTTCTGTGAGTCCTTCGGTATTCATCGAATGTTCCTGTGAGGGCTATTGTTGCTCTCTAAGCAATTGGGCGGCGCGGGCGGCGAAGTAGGTCAGGATGCCATCGGCCCCGGCGCGTTTAAAGGCTGTCAGGGATTCAAGGATCACCCCTTCACTCAGCCATCCATTCTGTATTGCAGCCATGTGCATCGCGTATTCGCCGCTGACCTGGTAGACGAAAGTCGGCACCTTGAATTCTTCTTTGACCCGATAAAGGATGTCCAGGTACGGCATCCCCGGCTTGACCATCACCATGTCAGCGCCTTCGGCCAGGTCGGCCGCCACTTCGTGCAGGGCTTCATGGCTGTTGGCCGGGTCCATCTGGTACGAGGCCTTGTTGGCCTTGCCCAGGTTCAGCGCCGAGCCCACCGCATCGCGGAACGGGCCGTAATAGGCGCTGGCGTACTTGGCCGAGTAGGCCATGATCCGCACATTGACGTGCCCGGCCAGTTCCAGGGCCTCGCGGATCGCCTGGATGCGGCCGTCCATCATGTCCGACGGCGCAACCACCTGGGCGCCTGCCGCTGCGTGGGACAAGGCCTGCTTGACCAGCGCGTCGACAGTGATGTCGTTCTGAACATAGCCTTCTTCGTCAAGAATGCCATCCTGGCCGTGGGTGGTGAACGGGTCCAACGCCACGTCGGTGATCACCCCAAGCTCCGGGAAACGCTCGCGCAGGGCACGCGTGGCGCGCTGGGCGATCCCTTCCGGGTTCCAGGCTTCGGCAGCATCCAGGGACTTGAGTTCAGACGGCGTGACCGGAAACAGCGCCAATGCCGGAATCCCCAACTCGACCCAACCGGCGGCTTCTTCTAGCAGCAGATCAATGGTCAAGCGCTCTACACCTGGCATCGAGGCCACCGTTTCGCGACGATTTTCACCGTCCAGCACAAACACCGGCAGAATCAGATCGTTGGTCGTCAGCACGTTTTCGCGAACCAGGCGGCGAGAAAAATCATCACGACGATTGCGACGCAGACGGGTGGCGGGGAACAGGCGATTGGCAGGGGTAAAGCTCACGACAGACTCCTGAGCCCGGGTTCACGGGCGAGCGTTGCAGTTATAAGCGGCCATTATGACGAAGGTATGACAGTTGTGCTTAACGATGCGACCTGTAGTCGCATTCGTCGTTTATGTAGGAATTGTTCACTTCGTGACACATCTCGATACTTTCATGAATGTTCACGAAGGCGTAGGCTGCGCGTTCATTTCGCCAGCACCCAGACCATGCTTCAACAATTTCTGCATGACTTCGGCTACTTTGCCCTCTTCCTTGGGACCTTCTTCGAAGGCGAGACCATCTTGGTGCTCGCAGGCTTCCTGGCGTTCCGTGGATACATGGATATCAACCTGGTGGTCGTGGTTGCGTTTTTCGGCAGCTACGCGGGCGACCAACTCTGGTACTACATGGGCCGCAAGCATGGCCGCAAGCTGTTGGCGCGCAAACCACGCTGGCAATTGATGGGCGACAAGGCCCTGGAGCACATCCGCAAGCACCCGGATATCTGGGTGCTGAGCTTCCGCTTTGTGTATGGGTTGCGCACCGTCATGCCGGTGGCGATTGGCCTTTCCGGTTACCCACCGATGCGCTACCTGATCCTCAATGGCATTGGTGCAGCGATATGGGCCGCCGCCCTGGGCGCGGCGGCTTATCACTTCGGCGCCGTGCTCGAAGGTATGCTTGGCAGCGTGAAGAAATACGAACTGTGGGTATTGGGCGCATTGCTGGTACTGGGCTTCGGCCTGTGGCTGCGCCGTCGCTTCAAGAATGCGCGTATCGCCCGTGAAGCCTGTGCCGAGGCCAAGGCCCGGCTTGCCGCCGAGCCCGTGCCGCTCGAAGCCCCTAAGACAGAAGCTCCTAAGACACCAGTCGAGTAAACCGGCTTCTGCAGCAGTAGAGGCCGATCACGCTGAGCAAGCTGTAGCTCAGCAGGCCCAGCCAGCCCAGGTTGCTGGCTGGCCATAGCCCGATCAACGGTGCCAGCCCTACCAGCGGCACGTTCAGCGCCAGCCGCAAAAGCTCGGCCTTCCACGCCCACGGCCGGTTCTCCAGGGCCACGCCCAACGTGAACAACCCCAGCGCCATCGCACTCCAGCCCAGGATCAGCGCCGCCACGGACAAGCCTTCGCCGACATTCATCAAATAGCTGCCAAAACCCACATACGCCGCGAACTGCAGGGCGATGTAGACCTGTTGGCGCACATCCAACGGTACTTCGAATTTGCGAAACTGGCTCAAGTCATGTTTGGCCAACGGGTACTTGGCCTTCACGTCTGCCGGGCGCCAGCCGGTGCGCATGAACCAGATGCGCAGCTTGTCCCATCCACTCTCGGTGCGCCGCGCGTCACTCCACAACTGTGCATAGAACTGCAGGTTCGCCCATAGCGGATTCCAGCTGGCCAAGGGCGTGGTCACGCCGAAAATCACCGGTTCGTTGTCGTCTTCCTCCTGGAAGGTGCCAAACAGCCGGTCCCAAATAATGAACACCCCGCCATAGTTGCGATCCATGTAGAGAGCGTTCTGTGCATGGTGGGCCCGATGATTGGACGGCGTGACGAAAAACCACTCATACCAGCCGAGCTTCGGCACATGCCGGGTGTGCACCCAGAATTGATACAGCAAGTTAAGGGACGCCACGCTGATAAACACCACCAATGGCACACCCAGTACGGCCAGGGGCAGGTAGAAGATCCAACTGAGCAGGAAGCCCGTGCTGGTCTGGCGCAGTGCGGTGCTGAGGTTGTAGTCCTCGCTCTGATGGTGCACCGAGTGCGCGGCCCACAGGATGTTGCGTTCGTGGCCCATGCGGTGCAGCCAGTAGTAGCAGAAGTCGTAGAACACAAACGCGAACACCCAGGTCCAGACGCTTTGGGCAGACAGTTCGATGACGGCAAGATGCTTGAGGGCGAATGCGTAGGTCAACAGCCCTACGCCCTTGGTCAGCAACCCCGTGGTCGTCGACAGCACACCGGTGCTGAGGCTGTTGATGGCATCCGCCACCCGGTAGTTGCGTTCACCGCGCCAACGGTCGGCAAGCAGCTCCACGACAATCAACGCAATGAAAAACGGTACCGCGTAAGGCACGAAGTCCATGGTCTGGTCCGGTCTATTTTTGTTACATCAAGATTAGGTGCAGCGGCGCGAGATCCCATTGGCAACAGATGACAAATTAGTAGACATTTAACGCCAAGAATCCCAGGAGAAATGCCCATGAGCAAAAAGATTGCAGTGATCCTTTCCGGCTGTGGCGTGTACGACGGCGCAGAGATCCACGAAAGCGTGATCACCTTGCTGCGCCTGGACCAGCGCGGCGCTCAGGTCCAATGTTTCGCACCGGACATCGCGCAATTGCATGTGATCAACCACCTCACCGGCGAAGAAATGCCCGAATCACGCAATGTGCTGGTGGAGTCGGCGCGGATCGCCCGAGGTGACGTGAAAGACATCCGCGAGGCCAACGTCGAAGACTTCGATGCACTGATCGTACCCGGCGGGTTTGGCGCGGCGAAAAACCTCTCGAACTTTGCCGTGGAAGGCGCCGGCTGCAGCGTCAACCCGCAAGTGCTGGAATTGGCCGAGGCGTTTGCCGAAGCGGGCAAGCCTGTGGGGCTGATCTGTATCTCCCCTGCCCTGGCGGCGAAGATCTACGGCCCGGGGGTGACCTGCACCATCGGCAACTGCGCCGACACCGCCGCCGCGCTGGACAAGATGGGCGCCACTCACCAGGAATGCGGGGTGGAAGATATCGTCGAAGACAAGGCACGCAAACTGGTGAGCACGCCGGCCTATATGCTCGGCAAGAACATCAGCGAGGTCGCTTCAGGGATCAACAAGCTGGTGGACCGGGTGCTGGAACTGACCCACGAGAACGACTGATAGCCCCCTCACTGTGGCAAGTCGCTAGTTGTGGTGAGCGGGCTTGCGTGGTGAGCGAGCTTGCCCCGCGCTGGGTGGCGACGCCGCCCCAATTCAGACGACGCGGTGCGTCAATTAGAACATGATTGCAGGGTTTGGGGCTGCTGCGCAGCCCAACGCGGGTAAGCCCGCTCACCACTACAAGCCTGCTCAAAACAATAAGCCCGCTCAACACAACTCACCCACCACAGGCTCAGGCCTGGCGCATTAACCGCGTCAGGATCCGGTCCAGCGCATTGGCAAACGCCTGCTTCTCCTTCTCCCCATGAGGCGGTGGCCCACCCCCCATCTGGCCTTGCTCACGCAGATCAGTGAACAGGTTGCGCACCGCCAGGCGCTCGCTCATGTTCGCCGGGCTGAATTCCTTGCCGCGTGGATCGAGGGCCGTGACGCCGTTTTTCACCAAGCGGTCGGCCAGCGGCACATCGCTGCAGATCACCAGTTCGCCGGGCACCGCGTGCTCCACCAGGTAGTCATCCGCCGCATCCGGGCCGCTGGGCACCACGATCAGTTTCACACAGGCAAAGCTCGGCTTGATCTGACTCTGCCCGGCCACAAGCACCACCTCGAACTGCCGCTTGAGGGCAAACTTCACCACCTGGTCCTTGGCTGCCCGAGGGCAGGCGTCGGCATCGATCCAGACCCGCATACTCAAGCCACCACCCGGCGCTTCTCAGCCAAGCGACTGCGGCCGTACAGCACCACAATCGCCAGGATTGCCACCGCCTGTGCACTCAACGAGTACGCATCGGCGTGGATGCCCAGCCAATCGAAATCAAAGAACGCCACCGGCCGCGTGCCGAAGATGCCGGCTTCCTGCAGCGCCTTCACGCCATGCCCGGCAAACACCACCGACAGCGCACACAGCAACGCCGCGTTGATCCCGAAGAACAACGCCAGCGGCAGCTTCGCCGAACCACGCAGGATCACCCACGCCAGGCCCACCAACAGCACCAGCGCCGTGGCGCCACCGGCCAGCACCGCGTTGTGCCCGGCCGGGCCGGCTTGCAGCCACAGGGTTTCGTAGAACAGGATCACTTCGAACAGCTCGCGGTACACCGAGAAGAACGCCAGCATCGCAAAGCCGAACCGCCCGCCGCCGCCCACCAGGCTGCTCTTGATGTAGTCCTGCCAGGCTGCTGCGTGGCGGCGGTCGTGCATCCACACGCCGAGCCACAGCACCATCACGCTGGCGAACAGGGCCGTGCAGCCTTCCAGCAGTTCGCGCTGGGCGCCGCTTACGTCAATCACATACGCGGCCAACGCCCAGGTCGCCAGACCGGCCAGCAACGCCAGGCCCCAACCCACGTTGACGCTGCGCACCGCCGACTGCTGGCCGGTGTTGCGCAGGAACGCGAGGATCGCAGCCAGCACCAGGATCGCTTCGAGGCCTTCACGCAGCAGGATCAGCAAGCCGGAGATGTAACTCAACGACCAACTCAGGCCATCACTGCCCAGCAAGCCGGCGGATTCAGTGAGCTTGCCCTTGGCCACGTCCAGGCGTTGTTGCACCTGCTCGACCGGCAAACCGTCCTGCAACGACTGCCGGTAGGCCATCAGCGCCTTCTCAGTGTCCTTGCGCACGTTGGCGTCGACGTTATCCAGGGAGCTTTCAACCAGCTCGAAACCTTCCAGGTACGCGGCCACCGACAGGTCGTAGGCCTGCTCATGATCACCCTTTTGGAATGCCGCCAGGCTCTTGTCCAGGGTGGTGGCGGTGTAGTCGAGCAACTGCGCCGGGCCACGCTTGACCTGCGGCGGTTGCGCACGCTGGGCACGGAACGTCGCAGCGGCCGCCGGACCGCTTGCGGCCAGCACTTCATTGGGAGTCTGGCGAGCCAGGTCGGCGAGGTTGAACGGTTGCTCACTTTTCGCGGCGGCCGGGTCGGCGGTAAAGCTGGCAATGTAGGTGGCCAGGTCCCAGCGCTGACGGTCGTCCAGTTGGTCGGCGAAGGACGGCATGTCGGTGCCTTCGACACCCAGGCCGAGGGTGTTATAGATCGCGTAGAGGCTCAGGCGATCCAGGCGCACGGCATCCCGCAGGTTGGCGGGCGGCGGCGTCATGCCCACGCTGGCCGGGCCATCACCGGCACCGGCTGTGCCATGGCACACCGAGCAATGCTGGGCGTAAAGCGGCGCACCGCGCGTGGGATCAGGGGTGATCGCCGGGGCCTGGCTGACTTCATAGGCCACGGCCAACTGAGCGCCCAATTGACGGGCCTGGCGAGCGACTGTGGCGCCGTCCTGATGGGCAGTTACAGCCGCTAACAGTTCGTCGACGCCTTTGACCAACGCCGCGCGCTCCGGGCGTTGCGGCAGTTCTGCCACCAAGCCCTGTAACACGCCGAGAAACTCCAATTGTTCGCGGTATTCGGATTCATCGATAACCTTGCCCGCCTCCACCGTCGGAGGATAGTCAGCGCCAATGTAGTCCAGCAAATGCAGGGCTTGTGGGGCGCCCTCGGCAGTCGCGGCCAACAGGTTGAAGCTGCACGACATCAACGCCGGCAGCATCAGCCAGGCGAGAAAACGGAAGGGGGCAGTCATGAACGAATCTCAAAGGGAAATACGAAGTAACACATTGTTGAGGTTTAAGAGGTTTGACTCAAGGCGTAAGTGATTTGTCGAGGGTGAGTTCGGGGAAATCAGGCGCAGGTAGTGGCTTTTTGGTCGAATTGATCGAGGCAAAAAGCCATTGTTTCGCCAGTAATGACGCTTATAATGCCGCGCCCTGTTAGTGCGAAAGGGAATTTCGTTCCTCGTTTTTATGAGGAAAATCACATTGGTTGATACGTTCAGGGAAGAAGTCTGCATGGCATTTCGCGCCTTACCTTCGCTCGCGCTCGCAGCGGTAACCTTGTTGTCCGGCTGTTCGATGTTCCGCAGCTATGACACCGAGCTGCAAGCCACCAATCAGCAATTGGCCACCGGCAATGTCGATGCCGCCCTGACCCTGCTGGAAAAGAACAACACCGGCGATGACAAGGACTTGCTCTATTTCTTCGAAAAGGGCGAATTGCTGCGTGCCAAGGGCGACTTGACCGGCAGCCAGACCGCCTGGCGCAGTGCCGACCTGCAAGTCTACAAGTGGGAAGAGTCGGTCAAGTTTGACAGCGCCAAGTACCTGGCCCAGTTCGGCAGCTTCCTGGCCAACGACAAGGTGCGCCGCTACGAAGGCTATGACTACGAAAAGGTCATGCTGACCACGCAGATGGCCCTGAACCTGCTGGCCCTGAACGACTTCGACGGCGCGCGCACCGAAATCAAGAAGACCCACGAGCGCGAAGCGGTGATCGCCGACCTGCGCGACAAGGAATACCTCAAGCGCGAGGACGAAGCCCAGCGTGAAGGCGTGACCACCCAGATGAAAGACCTGCGCGGCTACCCGGTGGAAGCCCTGGACGCGCCGGAAGTGGTCGGCCTCAAAAACAGCTACCAGAGTGCGTTCAGCCACTACCTGGCCGGCTTCGTCTACGAAGCCCTGGGTGAAAAAGACCTGGCAGCCCCCGGCTACCGCAAGGCCGCCGAACTGCGCCCCAACACGCCCTTACTGGAAAAGGCGCTGCTGGACCTGGACAAATCCAAGGTCGGCGCCGATGAAACCGACGTACTGATCGTGGTGCAGAGCGGCCTGGCACCGGCCCGCGACTCCATTCGCCTGCCGCTGCCGATCCCGATCAACGGCAATCTGGTGATCACGCCACTGTCGTTCCCGGTGATCAAGGCTGATACCTCAACCGCGCCCTTCACGCAGATTGGCGTCGACGGCCAGCAACAGAACCTCACCGCACTCAACAGCACCACCGCCATGTCCCGCCGCGCTCTGCGCGACGACATGCCAGGCATCATCTTGCGCACCACCGTGCGCGCAGTCACCCGTGGCGTAGCGCAGAACAACCTGAACAAGACCAACCCCATGGCGGGCTTGGTATTGGGGATCGCCTCGGCCGTCACCGAAGGCGCCGACACCCGCACCTGGCGCACCCTGCCGGACATGACCCAGGTGACTCGCCTGCGCCTCAAGCACGGTGAGCATCAGGTCAGCCTGCCCAACGCTCTGGGCGGCACGCTGGTGACGGTCAAGGCCGATCAGCGTTACCAGGTCATCACGCTGCGCGTGGTCGGCAACCAGGTATTCGCCGGCGGCCTGGCCGCCCATGTGGTGCCAAGCACCGCCAACCAGGCTATCGCCCTCAAACAACCTTAAGGAGCACGCTATGCGTCATTTCATCTTCGGCGCCCTCGCGCTGGTCCTGCTCGCCGGCTGCGCCACCCCGCCGCCACCGGAACCCGGCAGCGCTGCAAGCAAAATCGTGGTGATGGGCAAGTTCAAGGGCATTGCCGTCGGTGCCATCCGTGTGGCCCGCGAAAACGGCTTCCTCACCGCCAAGGTGCAGTTGAGCAACATCACCAGCAGTAACCAAATGATGTACTACCGCTTTGCCTGGCTGGGTGCCGACGGCTTCCCGGTGGGCGACGAAGAAACCTGGAAAGTGCTGAACCTGTACGCCAACCAGGCGACCTTCCTGCCTGCGATTGCCAATTTGCCGCAGGCGGCGGACTTCCGTCTTGAAGTGAAAACCCCTTGAGCCGTCCATCCTTTTTGCTGCTGAGAGATTTCCCAATGTTTGCACGCTTCTCGATCCTTGCCGTCGTCGCCGTCCTGGCCAGCGGCTGCGCCAACACCTCCCCGGTCCTGGGCGGTAAGAACATCAGCTACGGCGACACCAAGGCCGTGGAACTGGTGACCAACGAGTTCGGCTCCACCGACCTGCAGATGATCGCCGAAAGCATGACCCGCTCCCTCGCCCAGTCCGGCATCCTGCAAGGCCGCCCGGTGGTGCAGGTGTACGACGTGAAGAACAAGACAAGCGAGTACATCGATACCCGCGAAATCACCACGTCGATCAAGACCCAGCTGATGAAGACTGGCACCGCACGCTTTGCCAGCGACAACACCGACATGCAGAGCCAGGTTGACCAGCTCAAGCTGCAGAACCAAAGCGGCCTGTACAAGAAGTCCACCGTCAGCAAGACCGGCAACATGGTCGCCGCCAAGTACCGCCTGGAAGGCTCCATCAGCTCCATAGTCAAGCGCAGCTCGGACTACAAGGACGTGTTCTACAAATTCAGCCTGCAGCTGATCGACGTCGAGAGCGGCCTGGCCGAATGGATGGACGAAAAAGAAATCCGCAAAACCACGGAGCGCTAAGCAATGCGTGCATGGATCGGCATGATCGGCCTACTGTGCGCCTTTGGCGCCTCGGCCGCCCCGAAGATCGCGGTAACCGACCTGGCCTACGAGGCGCGGGTCGAGGAATACATCCACCAGGTTTCGGCGAGCAACAACTTCCAGGCAAGCGCCTACCACGCCAGCGGTGCGTCGAACTACAGCGAGTACGAAAGCCGTACCAGCTACATCGAACAGACCGAGCTGCGTAAATTCAGCGGCGATATCAAGGGCGAGATTCTCAAGTCCCGGCAGTTCCAGCTGGTGCAAGGCACGCCTTACACCGCCGATGCCAAGGGTGACGTCTACGACGTGATCAAGCGCATCAAGGCCGGTAACTTCAAGGGTGCGGACTACGTGCTGTTCGGCACGCTGTCAGACATCGACTTTACCCAGGACATCAACGCCCTGGACCACACCAACAGTTACTCAGCCGTGCTGGGCCTCACGTTGGTGGCGGATTTCAGCCTGATCAATACCCGCACCTACGAAATCACCTCGGCGTTTACCGCCATGGGTGAAGGCCAGGACACCAAGCTGGTGAACAGCCGTGACGTACGCGTAAGCCTGAACCGGCCGCGCGTGGTCAAGGAAGTGTCGAAAGCCTTGGGTGAGGATGTGGCCAGGCAATTGGCGGAACAGTTGGGTGGCGGGTATCAAGAACCTGGCCAACCACCGCTGCGCAACAACCTGCCAAGGGATGAAGCGCCGAAGATCCTGCGCTGAAACCCGATTTCACAAGCAACACAAACCAATGTGGGAGCTGGCTTGCCTGCGATAGCATCACCGCGGCGTATCAGTTAAACCGCGGCGCTTGCATCGCAGGCAAGCCAGCTCCCACATTTTTGATCCGGTTTTGGCAGTTAAGCTGTTGCGCGATGCAAGCTGGCCAGGAAGCCCGCAGCGCCGACAAACAACCCGGCAAACGTGCGGTTCATACGCTTCTGCTGCTTAGGCGTACGCAACAGTCGCAACACCTTCGACGCCAGCCCTGTATACCCCGCCATCACGACCATATCGACGCAGATCATCGTTGCACCCAGGATCAGGTACTGGATCAGCAGCGGCGCCTGCGGGTTCACGAACTGCGGCAACACCGCCAGCATGAACACCAGTGCCTTGGGGTTACTGGCATTGACCAGAAAACCACGGAACATCATCGCCATCGGCTTGCCGATCAGGCGCACCGCCGCGTCATCGGTCATGTCCATGGGCAGGGCGCGCCATTGCTTGATGGCCAGGTACACCAGGTACGCCACGCCAAACCATTTGATCGCATAAAAGGCGGTAGAGGACGTCGCCAGAATGGCACCCAGGCCGCAAGCAACGACGGCAATCTGCATCGCCAGGCCCAATTGCAGGCCGATGGCATTCCAGTAACCGCGCAGGAAACCGTATTGCAGGCCGCTGGACATCGAGGCGATGGCGCCAGCACCAGGAGAAAGGGAGATGATCCAACTGGCCAGGAAAAAGGCCAGCCACGTATCGAGTGCCATTACACACCTCAGGAGGGAGTTTGCTGTTGTGCCTTAAGCTAACTCCGCCGACCAAAGGATGGCTATAGATTTTTACAAGATGTGAATGCTAGCGGTCGCCCGGAAACACGTGGGTACCTGGCCAACGCCGCACCGAGCGCTGGAAGAACAAGCTGTTGGGCACTTGCACCATCGCGCTGTCGGTGCCGGCCTCTGCCACTTCAACCAGCGTGGTGTAGAGCAGGTTGATCGCCACGACTCGGCCCTTCACGCCCGGTTTGTCGACGGTATCTACCAGTTCGACGATATCGCCGAGGCGAAACGGCCCGACGGTGAAGATCAGAATGGCGCACAGCAGGTTGGACAGTACCGACCACATGGCGAAGAACGCCACTGCGGCGACCGCAACAAACCCCGACAGCGCCGTCCACAACACCGTGGCAGACACCCCCAGGCGGCCCAGCACAAAGATCAGCGCACTGCCCATGATCAACCAGCGCAGACCACCGCGTAGCGGCATCAGCAGTTGTGGCGGGAAGGGGTAACGCTCACCCAGGCGCGTCAGGCCCTTGGCGACAAAGCGCTGGGCGAGGTAGCCGGCCAGCAGGATCAGCAGGATTTGCACGCCAATCCACACGGGTTCGACCCACTGCGTCGGTATAGGCAGCTGCAACGCTTCCATCAGGACAGCGCCTCCAGCTCCGCTTGCAGGGTTTCGAGCAGCTCGAGGGCTTCCATCCAGGTTTCCTCCAATTGCCCTTCACGCACCTTGAGCTTGGCCTGTTCGGCCAGCAGATCGCGCAATTCATCCTTGCGGGCAGCTTCGTAGACGGCGCTGTCGCCCAGGCTGGTCTCGATCTTGGCCAGGCGCTCGTGCACCTTGCCCAACTCGGCTTCCAACTTTTCGGCTTCACGCTTGTGCGGCGCCAATTGTTGGCGCAACGCAGCGGCAGCCTGACGCTGGGCTTTCTTGTCGGTCTTGTCGGGGTTGACCGGGGTGTTGCTGACCGGCGCGTTGCGTAGGCGGTAATCCGTCAGCCAGCGCGCGTAGTCATCCAGGTCACCGTCGAATTCTTCGACTTTACCGTCGGCCACCAACAGGAAGTTATCCGTGGTGCTCTTGAGCAAGTGGCGGTCGTGAGACACCACCAGCACCGCACCGCTGAACTCCTGCAAGGCCATGGTCAGCGCCAGGCGCATTTCCAGGTCCAGGTGGTTGGTCGGTTCATCAAGCAGCAGCAGGTTCGGGCGGTCCCAGGCGATCAGCGCCAGGGCCAGGCGGGCTTTTTCGCCGCCAGAGAAGTTCAGCACCGGCTCATCGATGCGCGCGCCACGGAAGTCGAAGCCACCCAGGAAGTCGCGCAGGGTCTGCTCGCGCTCGGTCGGCGCCAGGCGCTGCAAGTGCAGCAATGGGCTGGCCTTGGAGTCCAGGGAGTCCAGCTGGTGTTGGGCGAAGTAGCCCACCACGGTGTTCTCGCCACGGGTCAGGCGGCCGGACAGGGGCGAAAGCTCGCCGGACAGGTTCTTGATCAGCGTCGACTTGCCCGCACCGTTAGGCCCGAGCAATCCAATGCGTGCACCTGGCGTGAGTTGCAGCTTCACTTTTTCCAGGATGGTTTTTTCGCCATACCCCAGGCGCGCATCGGAAAGGTCCAGCAAGGGGCTGGAGATCTTCACCGACTCGCGGAACACGAAGTCGAACGGCGAATCAACGTGAGCCGCCGACAGTTCCTCCATGCGCTCCAGGGCCTTGATCCGGCTCTGGGCCTGACGGGCCTTGGTGGCCTGGGCCTTGAAGCGGGCGATGTAGCTTTCCATGTGCGCGCGCTGCGCCTGCTGCTTCTCGTAGGCCTGTTGTTGCTGGGCCAGGCGTTCGGCACGGGCGCGTTCGAATGCGGTGTAGCCGCCACGGTAGAGCGTGATTTTCTTCTGTTCGACGTGGGCGATGTTGTCGACCACGGCGTCGAGGAAATCCCGGTCGTGGGAGATCAGCAGCAAAGTGCCCTGATAATTCTTGAGGAAGTCTTCCAGCCACAGGATCGCATCGAGGTCCAAGTGGTTGGTCGGTTCGTCGAGCAGCAACAAGTCCGACGGGCACATCAGCGCCTGCGCAAGGTTCAAGCGCATGCGCCAGCCGCCGGAGAAGTCGGCGACCGGGCGGTCCATTTGTTCGTTGGTAAAGCCAAGGCCGGCGAGCATCTTGCGGGCGCGGGCGTCGGCGGTGTAGCCGTCGGCGCTGTCCAACTCGGAATGCAGGCGGGCCTGGGCGGCGCCGTCCTGGGCTTTCTCGGCCTCGGCCAGGTCGTGTTGCACCTGGCGCAGGCGCAGGTCGCCATCGAGCACATAATCGATCGCGATGCGGTCCAGGGTGTCGATCTCCTGGCGCATATGGGCAATGCGCCAGTCGGCCGGCAGCAAGCAATCCCCGGAGTCCGGAGTCAGCTCTCCCAGCAACAAGGCGAACAACGTTGATTTGCCGGCGCCGTTGGCACCGATCAGGCCGGCTTTGTGACCGGCGTGCAGGGTCAGCTCGGCGTCTTCGAGAAGACGTTGCGGGCCACGCTGTAATGTTAGGCTTTGAAGTCGGATCATAATGGCGGCGGAGTCTACCAGCTTCGTTGGCCGCTGGCTTGGGTGTGAATATGTACGCTGACCTGTGGAGCTTTGCCCTCACGACTTATGCCCGCCCGGGCGTCGAATCCGCTTGCCTGCGCTTGCAGGAAGACGGCGCGGACGTGTGCCTGTTGCTGTGTGGTGCCTGGTTGGAGCAGCGCGCTGTGGCAGCAACCTCCGAGCGCCTGCAAGCGCTGAAACAGATTGCCCGGCCTTGGCAGACACAGGTGATCGAACCGTTACGTCAAATACGCACGCACTGGCGCGCCATGGCGCAGCAGGATGAAGCTCTGGCGGGGTTACGCGAGCGGGTCAAGGCCCTGGAGTTGGACGCCGAACGACAGTTGCTGACGCGACTGGAAGCACTGGCGCAAACTTGGCCGACTGGCGATGCGATGGATCAGCGGCGGTGGCTGGAAGGACTGACGGCTGAGGATGCCGCCAACCTTGACCCCGGCGCGCTGCAGCAGCTGCGCGCCGGGGTCACCAGCACTTAGGAAGCGCTGGCTGGGGTGGTGCTTGGCGCTACCGGAGCAGGCGTGCTGCTGGCCGGCGCAGTGGGTGCGGTGGACGCTGCCGGGGCGGCAGCAGGTGTTGCTGGCTTGGCCGGTGCTGGTTTTACGGCAGCCGGCTTTGCAGCAGCAGGTTTAGCAGCTGGTTTGGCGGCCGGCTTTGCAGCGGCAGGTTTGGCAGCTGGCTTAACGGCTGGTTTGGCAGCAGCAGGTTTAGCGGCTGGCTTGGCGGCTGGTTTGGCAGCAGCAGGTTTAGCAGCTGGTTTGGCGGCTGGTTTGGCAGCAGCGGTTTTAGCAGCTGGCTTGGCGGCTGGTTTCGCAGCAGCAGGTTTAGCAGCTGGCTTGGCGGCTGGTTTGGCAGCAGCGGTTTAGCAGCTGGCTTGGCGGCTGGTTTGGCAGCAGCAGGTTTAGCAGCTGGCTTGGCGGCTGGTTTTGCAGCAGCGGTTTTAGCCGCTGGCTTGGCGGCTGGTTTCGCAGCAGCGGTTTTAGCAGCTGGCTTGGCGGCTGGTTTTGCAGCAGCAGTTTTAGCAGCTGGCTTGGCGGCTGGTTTTGCGGCAGCAGTTTTGGCAGCTGGCTTGGCGGCTGGTTTTGCAGCAGCAGTTTTGGCCGCTGGCTTGGCGGCTGGTTTTGCAGCAGCAGTTTTGGCCGCTGGCTTGGCGGCTGGTTTCGCAGCAGCAGTTTTGGCCGCTGGCTTGGCGGCTGGTTTTGCAGCAGCAGTTTTGGCAGCAGGTTTTGCTGCGGCTTTAGCCGGTGACTTGGCAGCAACCGCTTTGCTCGCGGGCTTCTTCGCCGCGCTCGCTGCAACAGCTTTCGCAGGGGTACGAGCGCCCAGCACTTTAGCCACGGCTTCTTTCACACGACCAACGCCCTGGGCCAGTTTCAGGCTTTCCTGAGCATCTTTTTTGAGTTGGGAAATATAGGCGCGGGTTTCAGCTTGGCGATCCTTGAGGGCGTCCAGCAGGTCCTCAAGCTCTTTGACAGCATCTTTGGCTTTGGCTTGTGCCTTGGCCTTGCCGGCAGTAGCGGCGTCTTGCAGTTTGGTGCGGGATTTGTGCAGCTTTTCTTGCGCTTTACCGCGTTGTTTTTCCAGCTTGGCGAGCAGTTTTTCTGCATCGGCCAACGCTTGGGAACAGGCGCTTTCCAGATGTTCGAGCAAGCTGCCCGAAAGTTGTTGGAGTAAATGCAACGGGGTATTAACAGGCTTCTGTTTGGCCGACATGGTTTACCTCCTGGCTGACGTGGGTGCGGCTCATACTAGCCCTCTGCTCTTACCGCCGCTAGGGCATGTTGACAGTATCGTTTGCCTTGCGTTGCACCGCGCGAAAATTCTTATCGATATAACGAAAACACGCGGCACTTTTTACCCGTTCACACTGGCATAATCCGTCGCACTTTCGGCGGGAGAATACCCATGTCGCGTTACCTTTTTCTTGTGCTTGGTCTAGCAATATCAGTGACCAATGCGAGCGAGCAATCGCCGGCAAAAATCACTGAACAAAACCAACATGACCTCGCCTACAGCCTGGGCGCGAGCCTTGGTGAACGCTTGCGCCAGGAGGTTCCGGACCTGCAGCTACAAGCGTTGATCGACGGCCTCAAGCAAGCGTATCAAGGCAAGCCGTTGGCATTGGACAACGCACGCATCGAGCAGATTCTTGCCCAGCACGAAGCACAGAACGAAGCCGATGCGCAGGCACCGCAAAGCGAAAAAGCACTCGCGGCCGAACAACAATTCCTGAGCAAGGAAAAAGCCGTAAAAGGCGTGCGCGAATTGGCGGATGGAATCCTGCTTACCGAACTCACACCCGGCAATGGCGAGAAGCCAACGGCCAGCGATCAAGTCCAAGTGAAGTACGTGGGACGATTGCCCGATGGGACGGTGTTCGACCAAAGCACGCAACCCCAGTGGTTCCGTCTGGACAGCGTGATCAGCGGCTGGAGCAGTGCACTGCAGCAAATGCCAGTGGGCGCGAAATGGCGCCTGGTGATCCCCTCAGCCCAGGCCTATGGTGCCGACGGTGCCGGCGAATTGATCCCGCCCTATACCCCTTTGGTGTTCGAGATCGAGTTGCTCGGAACCCGACACTGAGGCCATAAAAAACGGTGCGTCATGCGCACCGTTTTTTTGTATCGCGATCAAGCTTCAAGCCTGAGTAGCAGACTCTTCCTTGTGAGCGTTATGCAGCACTTCGATCAAGCAATCTTCCAGCTCGAATCGCTCATGCAGCAGCGCACCCAATTCTTTGAATTTTGCTGCAACACAGTTTCCGGCATCACACAGGTCGGTGAAGGCCAGCAGCTTCTCGGTGATGACATCGATGCGTGGGTAAATGGTCTCAGCCAAGTCCAGGCCACGCTGATCGTCGAAGGCTTCGGCCTCCTTGGTCAGCTGTTCGTAGACGCCAAAATGCCCGGCTGACACGTAGTCCACCAACACACCGCAGAAATCCTGCAACGGTTCACGGTTCTCCGCCAGTGCCTCGGGCTTGGCGCCGAGAGCATCAAAGGCCCGAACCAGTTCGTGACGTGCCTTCAGCCAGCTGTCGATCAGCTTGTGCACCCCACCCCAGCGTTCCTGAGCATTCTGACAACTTTCCAGCATGATGATCTCTCTTCCCTATAGGGGCGCTGCCGCCTGGTGCCCGCGCAACACTTCAAGGATAAAGCAGCAACCGGACAAGGCCGCATCTGATAAACGGTTTCAATAACACGTGCGGGCCAGATTATGCCCGCATGACTATGGCTTCAAGGTACGCAGGAGAGAAAGTTCATACAAGTGTTTAATCCCGTCCTACAAACTGCAACCGGCGTTCAGTGCCTCGCCGGGCGCAAACGTTGGCTCAACAACAGCCGTGAAAACTGCATGGCGCCCAGGATCAACATCGCGACGAAGAACAGCAGGCTCCACTCCGGCAGGCTCAAGTCAAACAGCGTCCAGTTGATCTCCACGCAATCAACGGTGCCTTTGACCGTCAATTGCAGGGCCTGCCAAAACGACAGGTTTTCGATCATGAAGTGCAGGCTCGGCCAGCAATCCGCTGCCTGGTCCGGTGCGGCGTTTTGTAGCAATACCTGGCGCACGGCAGTCATCGCACCGAGCAACGCAAAGCCCATGCTTGCCAGCCCGTACAGGCAAAGAATAGAGCGCTTGGGGTTATGCAGGGCAGCGACCAGGTTGATCAAGGTGAAAGCGGCGAGGAATACCCGTTGCATTTGGCACAGGAAGCAAGGACGCAGCGAGGCGCCAAATTCCAGGTAGAAGGACGCGCCCAACGTCAGCGCACCTGCCAGGAACGCAAGGAAAAACAAGGAGCGTGAGGGGGCCAAAGACATGCTTTATCCGCATCGCGAAAGATAGGTCGCTACGGTAGAGGAAAGGCCTGACCGCTTTCAATACATGCTGGAGCAGACGATTCCGCGAGAGGGTAAGGACTTCCCACCAGAAGATGGAGGACTTTGGGCTATCTAGCGTCGGACTTTGCCCACAAACCCTCTAACGCAACGTTTTTAGAGCTCATGAAGGTTGGCGGTCGGATATATCCGCGCCAACCCTCGTCCGCCTTCCTACATCAAGCGCGAGCCGGGACAGGCAGCGGTGATGCCAGCAAACGGTTATCCAGCAGCCCAAGGCCCTCTTGGAACAGCTGATTACTGCGCTCGGTATCGCCAAGCTGAGCCAACAAACGTGCGAGCTCGGCGCAGGCTTCAGGATTGCGTTGCACCTGCAAACTGCTTTCCAGGTAATCCCGCGCCTTGCCCCACAAGCTGTTTTGCAGGCACAGGCGACCCAGTGTCAGCAGCAGGCTGGCATCGCCTGGATGGTCCTTGAGCCAACCCTCGGCAAACTTCAATTGCCGGGCCGGGTCACTGCCACGCAACAGGCCATATAGCCGGATCAGGTGGCTGTCGTAGCCGCGCTTGAGCGCGACACGCAACGCTTCTTCAGCCTTGGCATCGGCGCCCAGTTGGCGCAATTGCTCGGCGTAGGCCAGCACCAATTGCGGCTCCTGGCGCTGGGCAGACGTGAGCTGCTGCCAGGCCCGCTCAAGCGACTGCAAGCCGGCTTCGCCCTGCTCTTCGCGTTGGGCAGCGAGGCTCAGGTTCTCACCCCAGGCGCGGCGCTCAAGCTCGGCCAGTTCACTGGCGGGCAGCACCTTGTCCTTGCGCAGTTCCGGCAGCAGGCGAATCACTGACGACCAATCACCGCGCTGCTGATGCAGGCGCTGCAATTGGCGCAATACTTGCGCGTTATGGGGATGACGTTCGTGCATTGCCTGCAAGGTGATCAGTGCACCGTCGCTGTCGCCACGGTCCAATTGCAGTTGCGCATGGCTCAAGGCAACCGCCAGCTCGGCCTGGGGTTGACGCTCCAGGGCGCGCTCCAGCAAGCCGTCGGACTCTTCATACCGCCCCTGCTCATTCGCGGCACGGGCCGCGCCGAGGTAGTACAGCAGTGGCTGGCGCTCGGCTTCGGCGGCTCGGTGCAGGTGGCGCTCGGCGCTGGCCCAGCGGCCTTCAGCGAGGTCCATCTGGCCTTGCTCGATGGCGATCTGCACGCGGCGACTGCGATTACGTCGCGACCACGGGTTGACCACACCACCGGACGTGGTAACCAGGCTCACCAGTACGCGGATCAGGTAGATGGCCAAACCGAAGGCAAATACCGCCACCACGGTTGCCCAAAGGCTCGACTCGTAATGCAGCACATGCGGGTAGGTAATCAGCACGTAGCCGGTGTGTTTCGAAATGCCTACAGCCAGCGCCAGCGCGATTGCAATCGCCAGCACCAGGATCACATAGAAACGTTTCATCGGCTCTACTCCTGCTTCGCCGACGTCGCCGCCGCCTTGGCTTCGTCGGCAGACAGATGACGACGCTCAAGGTACGCCTGCACGGCAGCCAGGCTTGCGGCCAGGTCCGGTGTCACCACCGACACGGCCTTGGGCTCAAGCTCGGCGATACGCGCCAGCATCGCCTTGCTCTGCGGGTTGTCCTGGTTGAAGTTGTCCTGCAACACGCTGCGCGCTTCGCCCAGCGAGCGGCTGTAGACGGCCGATTCACCATTGAGCGCCGCCCATTGCGCTTGCTCCAGGGCCAGGCTCAGGGCCAGGCGCACCTGGTTCAGACCTTGGCCGGCCAGCAGTGGACGGATGTTGTCGTCGGGGTTGAAGTCGATGCGGAAGTAACGGGAAATCTGCTCCCACCACTGGCTCCAGCGGCTTTGCGTATCGGTGGTCGGACGCCCTTCGGAAGCGGGGTCGGTCAGTTGATACTCAGGGGCAATGGCCGCCAATTGCACGACTTGGTCACGCAGGGCCGCCAGTTGCAGGTATAGCCCGGTACGGTCCGGCTGCTCGGTGCTGCGCAGCGCGGCAAGGCTCTTGGCCAATTGTTCGCGGGCAGCGTAAGAGCCTGGATCGCTTTGCTCGCGTAGGATCTCGTCGGCACCCTGCACCAGCGCCTGGGCGCTGTTGATATCTTGAAGGGCGGACAAGCGCAGGCTCGCCAGGCGGATCAAGTGTTCGGCCTCGGCCAGTCGCCAATCCTTGCGGCTGGAGCCCAGTACGGTTTCCAGGCGCTGGCTCAGCTTCTGCTGGTCACCCTGCAACTGGGCCACCAAGCGACGGCGTTCCTCCAGCTCATCCGCACCCGGCAATTGCGCCAGGCGCGCGGCCAGTTGTTGCTGGCTTTGCTTGAGGGACTGGGACTGGTCATCGAGGGTCTGCACCTGGCCCAACTGTTGTTGGCTGCTGGCCTGCAGGGCGCGGACCTGCCAGATACCCCAGCCGCCGGCGGCAACACCGGCTACGCCGAGCAGCAGGGCGACGATTGCCAGGCCATTGCCACGGCGCGGCACGGTGACCGGTGACTCAACCGGCGCATCAAGTGCGGGTTGGGTTTCATCTTTAGGCAAGGCTGTTTCGCTCACGTATCCGTCCTTTGCGTTTCAGAGAGTGGGAACGGGATAGCTCCGTATCGCCACTAACAAAGCCGCGGCACTCGCACCGCGACAATCCACAACTTTTTCTGCGCCAGCGGCCCGCGCCATTTCCTGGACTCGCGGGCTCGGCACGAACAACGGCAGCTGTGCCACCTGTGGCCAATCGGCTCCGGCCAGGGCTTGCAGGTGCAAAAAACCCTGCCCACTGCTGACCACCAGGCCGTTCAAGCGTTCCAACTGGATGCGTTGCATCAGCACACCGGCGTCGTAGGTCGGCAGGAAACGGCGATACAACTCCAGATAGTCGACACTAGCACCTTGCTCGCGCAAACGCTCCGCCAGCAGTTCGCGACCTCCCTCGCCCCGCAGGATCAATACCTGAGCATCGGGGCGTGCGATAGCCTCGCGCAACGCAGGCAATTGAAGCAAGGCCTCGCTGTCATCGCCAGTCGGTGGGTAGTGAACATTGAGGCCGTGATCAGCCAGGACCTGCGCGGTGGCGGCGCCGACACTGAACCACGGCAGTTGCTTCCCCGCCCGCCCCAGCTGCTGCACGGCCAGGCGCGCGGCAGGTTTGCTGACGACGATCACCGCACAGTAGCGATCCAGATCACAGAAGACGGCCTGCTGTTCAGGGGTGACAGGCAGCGGCTCAATGTCCAGCAACGGCAAGCTGCTGCTGAAGATACCCGCTTCGGACAACGTGGCCGCCAGGGCCATCGAGTCCTCGGCAGGCCGCGTCAGCAGCACGCGCCATTCGGTCACTGCGGACCGGCCTCGCCATAGACTTTTTGCAGAATGGCGCCGGCGCCCTTTTCCAGCAGCTCTTCAGCCACCTGGATACCCAGGGCTGTGGCGTCACGCTGCGGACCACGCACTTCAGCAGTCAGCAGGGTGCCGCCTTCCGGGTCGCCGACCAAGCCACGCAACCACAGGTTTTCACCTTCAAGCACGGCGTAGCAGGCGATCGGCACCTGGCAGCCACCGTTGAGGTGCTTGTTCAGGGCGCGCTCGGCCGTGACGCGCACTTCGGTGTCCTGGTGATCCAGGGGTTTGAGCAGGGCGTGGATTTCTGTGTCGGCGGTACGGCATTCAATGCCAACCGCGCCTTGCCCACCGGCCGGCAGGCTGTCCTCGACGCTGATGGCTGAGGTGATACGGTCTTCGAAGCCCAGGCGGATCAGGCCCGCCGCCGCGAGGATGATCGCGTCATATTCGCCGGCATCCAGCTTCGCCAGACGGGTGTTGACGTTGCCGCGCAGGAAGCGGATCTGCAGGTCCGGGCGGCGGGTGAGCAGTTGTGCCTGGCGGCGCAAGCTTGACGTACCGACGATGCTGCCCAGGGGCAGCTCATCCAAAGAGGCGTACGTGTTGGAAACGAAGGCATCACGCGGGTCTTCGCGCTCGCAGATGCAAAACAGACCCAGGCCTTCCGGGAAGTCCATGGGCACGTCTTTCATCGAATGCACGGCGATGTCAGCTTCGTTTTCGAGCAGTGCGGTTTCCAGTTCCTTGACGAACAAACCCTTGCCGCCGATTTTCGACAGTGGCGAGTCGAGCAGCTTGTCGCCGCGACTGACCATGGGCACCAGGGTCACCGTGAGACCTGGATGGGCCTGCTCCAGACGTGCTTTGACGTATTCGGCCTGCCACAAGGCCAGGGCACTTTTACGGGTGGCGATGCGGATTTCGCGAGAGGACATGGATCAATCCGTACTGAATAGATACGGCAGATAATAACAGCTCAGGCAAATACGCTTTGATTTGAATCAGCAAGTGCGGGGCCTCCCTGGCCTCGTCGCACCGGGATATGGAATGCAAGCCTCGCCACAGCCCTGGTCTAAAGCTGCTGCATCATCTTGCGCACACCGGCGACGTGCCGCCGGCTGACGATCAACGCGTCACCGTTAAGGCCTTTCAGGAATAGCTGAAAGTGCCCCAGGGGCGTGCGTTGCAGGCGTTCGATTCGCTCGCGGGCTACCAGCGCGTTGCGGTGGATACGCACGAAGCGGTCGCCGAACTCGTCTTCAAGTGCCTTGAGCGGCTCATCGAGCAGTACTTCGCCACCCTGATGACGCAGGGTCACGTACTTGTGATCGGCAATAAAATAGACCACTTCACCCAACGGGATTAGCTCTATGCCTTTGCGGGTTCGGGCGCTGATATGGCTGCGCGGCCCGTTACCACTTTGGGCGGCAGGCTGAGTCAGGGCGGCAAGCTGGACGCGGGTTGGGCGCTCAGCCTTTTTCAGGGCCTTGAGCAATGCGTCGCCGGCCACCGGTTTGGTGAGGAAGCTGACACCGCTGGCTTCCAGCGTTTCCGCAGAAAACTCTTCGCCGGTTGCGCAAAACACCACGGCGGGTGGTGACTCTCGCTCGCTCAGTCGGGCGGCAACTTGCAGGCCATCGAGACCTGGCATACGGATATCGAGCAACACCACATCCGGCTTCAGGCTGTCGATCAGCGTCAACGCCTCTTCGCCCGTGGTGGCGCTCGGTTCTAATACTGCGTAACCCTCGAGTTCACTGATCAAACGGCTCAGTCGCTCGCGGGCTTGGGGTTCGTCATCAACGATCAGGACATTCATATTGCGCTGGATTCCTGCGTGAGTCTCGCACAAGGATAGCGTAGACAGGTGCGGTGACTTGCGTCACAGCGATCCACGCTAAGACTAGCGCGAGCGGCAAAAAGTGCCCTGAGAGTGGCACCCATATTTACCCGGACCTGTTCAATTACGCCCAAGACCTGCTGCCTTCGGGCATCGTCATAGGGTTTGCTGATACACAATCCGAATACCCCCCTTTTTTAATGGATAGTCTGGGCTCTGACCGCATCACCCGACTTTGGTGCATTCACACACTATCAGTCCAACTGTAGACGCTCACTGAGACGACATTGCTCAATCGTCAAATATCGTTTCAATAAGCCTCTGTACTCAGTCTCGTCCTGGACGCGGTCGGCGGCAAGGCACTTAGCCATCCTTTGCACAAATAAAAATGCCGACGACCCACAGCACCGCCTCCACGGGCAACCCTGTTATTATCGCCGGCACACTTCCATGCCTCTTTATTAAGCAGATCACGAGCGAATCCATGAGCACCGACAAGACCAACCAGTCCTGGGGCGGCCGCTTCAGTGAACCCGTCGACGCCTTCGTCGCCCGCTTCACCGCCTCCGTCACCTTCGACCAGCGCCTGTACCGCCACGACATCATGGGCTCCATCGCCCACGCGACGATGCTGGCCAAGGTCGGCGTGCTGACCGATGCCGAGCGCGACAGCATCATCGACGGCCTGACCACCATCCGTGGCGAGATCGAAGCCGGCACGTTCGACTGGCGCGTCGACCTGGAAGACGTGCACATGAACATCGAAGCCCGCCTCACCGACCGCATCGGTGTGACCGGCAAGAAGCTGCACACCGGCCGTAGCCGCAACGACCAGGTGGCCACCGATATCCGCTTGTGGCTGCGTGATGAAATCGACCTGATCCTGGCAGAAATCACCCGCCTGCAGAAAGGCCTGCTGGAACAGGCCGAGCGTGAGTCGGACACCATCATGCCGGGTTTCACTCACCTGCAAACCGCGCAACCGGTGACGTTCGGCCACCACCTGCTGGCCTGGTTCGAAATGCTCAGCCGCGACTACGAGCGCCTGGTGGACTGCCGCAAGCGCGCCAACCGCATGCCACTGGGCAGCGCTGCACTGGCCGGCACCACTTACCCGATCGACCGCGAGTACACCGCGCAATTGCTGGGCTTCGACGCTGTCGGCGGCAACTCGCTGGATGGCGTGTCGGACCGTGATTTCGCCATCGAATTCTGCGCCGCCGCCAGCATCGCGATGATGCACCTGTCGCGCTTCTCGGAAGAGCTGGTGCTGTGGACCAGCGCGCAATTCCAATTCATCGACCTGCCGGACCGCTTCTGCACCGGCAGCTCGATCATGCCGCAAAAGAAAAACCCGGACGTGCCCGAGCTGGTGCGTGGCAAGAGCGGCCGCGTGTTCGGCGCCTTGATGGGCCTGCTGACCTTGATGAAAGGCCAACCCCTGGCCTACAACAAGGACAACCAGGAAGACAAGGAACCGCTGTTCGACGCTGCCGACACCCTGCGCGACTCACTGCGCGCGTTTGCCGACATGATCCCGGCGATCAAGCCCAAGCACGCGATCATGCGTGAAGCGGCGCTGCGCGGATTCTCTACCGCGACTGATCTGGCGGACTACCTGGTACGCCGTGGCCTGCCGTTCCGCGACTGCCACGAAATCGTCGGCCACGCAGTTAAGTACGGCGTGGACACCGGCAAGGACTTGGCGGAAATGAGCCTGGAAGAACTGCGTCAGTTCAGTGACCAGATCGAGCAGGACGTGTTTGCCGTGCTGACCCTGGAAGGCTCGGTAAATGCCCGTAATCACATCGGCGGTACTGCGCCGGCGCAGGTGAAAGCAGCTGTGTTGCGCGGCCAGGAATTGCTCGCCAGCCGCTAAAAGCATCGCAGGCAAGCCAGCTCCCACAGGAAATCGCATTCCAATGTGGGAGCCGGGCTTGCCCGCGATAGCGTCCTGCCAGACGCCAAAAATCTATTTCTTGGCCGCGATCATCGCCATAAACGCCGGCATCGCCGCCTCTCTGTCCGCCGCCACTTTCTGAGCGTTGGGCATGGCGTGCAACCTTTCCAGCAACGCCTTGGCTGCCGGCATTTCAGCCAGCAGATCCAGGCCAAACAGCTTCTCGCCCACCGCGCAGGCGAGGTTCACGCTGTACATGAAATACAGATCGGCAATGGTGAAACTCTCCCCCGCCACATAGGGTGCGAACTTGCCGTGCCTTCCCAACGACCCGAAACCCAACAGCAACTCGGCCTTGGACTTCTCCTTGATTGCCTCCGGTACCGGCATGCCAAAAAACGCCTCGGCAAAACACGCACGGGCAGGCAACTCGATGTACAGCTCGATTTCCCGGCACAGCGCCAGCACCTGTGCACGCTGGAACGGCTCGGCCGGGAGCAGTGCCGGCCCTTCCTGGGTGTGTTCGATGTATTCGAGGATCACGCTGGTTTCGTTGATAAAACCTTGCTTGACACCCAGCACCGGTACCTTGCCTCGCGGGCTCACGGCCAGGGCTTCAGGGGTTTGCCCGGCATAAAAGGGCACCTCTTCGAATGGCAGCCCTTTCTCCAGCAGCGCCAGCTTGACCATGTTGTAGTAGTTGCTGACCGAAAATCCGTAAAGCTTGAGCATCGCAAAGCCTCCAGGCCGTGTGCGGGGTTGGCTGCAAGCGTTATAGCGCCCCCGGCCTGGCCGTGCCAGCAGCATCACCCGCCTGAATGGGGGTAGACTGGCGCCCTTTCCTTGAGGAGCCTGCCATGAGCGAGCCGACCGATATCGACAACGACGAAGAAGAATTCGCCGAAACCACCCTGATCGAGGCGATCGAGAACCAGATCGAAAGCGAAAACCCACCGGCTGCCAAGGCCACTTTCAACAAGCTGACCCTGGTCGGTTACGAGCGTGAAGAGATCCTCCAACTGATGGCCCACGTGCTGGCTGTCGAGATCGATGCGTTGCTGGAAGAAGACCGCGCTTTCAATACCGAATGGTATGAAACTGCACTGCGTGCCCTGCCGGAATTGCCTCCGGAAAAGCAATAATCCCAGGGTGCAGCAACACGCTGGACAGTTCGGCAAAGTGCGTTCACCTTATGGCCTGCTAGCCTCTAATAAATTCTTAGAAAGTCTGGAGTCCTTATGTCGTATACCCCTGAGTTGGTTGCCGAACTGGAAATCCTTGTACTCTTCCCATTGGACAGCACTAAAGAAGGCCTGAAAGTCCATCAGACCGCCGCTCCTACTGCCATCGCTGCTGCTAAACGCCTCCACGCGAAAGGACTTATCGACCAACCGGACGGGGGCTACCTGACCAGCCTTGGCCGGGACGCCGCAGAGCAGGCCCAGACCCTGCTGACTATCTTGACCACTGCCACGACCAAAGAAGCCGCCTGATATCGGAAACGCCCATGGAGTCCGCCTCTTGCGGATTCCGAGGGCGTTGCTGTGGAAGTGCGAAAATTCTGACGTCAAAATCCATTTCCCTCTAAACCTCCTACGCTACTGGCTGTAAACTCCTACACGGCCGCCCACGTCGGGCCCTGCGAGCCACCGAGTTCGACATGACCCGCACCCATGAAATCCGCCCCGACCTGGACGAAGGCATCGACCGCAAGGTGCTGGCCCAATTGCGCGCGCGTTTCATGGCCCTCAATGACGGCCGCATGGCCCGTGCCGTCGAGGGGCTGACGCCGCGCCAGCAAAGCGTGCTGAACCTGTTGCCGCTGTTCTTCCACGTCAACCACCCGCTGCTGCCCGGCTATGTGTCGGGCAGTACGCCAGCCGGCTTGTCGAATTTCGAACCGGATGTCCAGGCCCTGGCAGAAGCCCAGCGCCTGACCCGCTCTTTCTCCTACAAGCCGCGCCACGGCAACCCGCCGCGGCCTATCCACGGCCTGTACCTGATGGGCAGCCTCGGCACCCTGGCCCAGGCCGACCAGAGCGATATGGACGTGTGGGTCTGCCACGCCGCCGACCTGAGTGAGAGCGAACTGGCCGAACTGCGCAAAAAATGCCAGTTGCTGGAAGCCTGGGCCCTGACCATGGGCGCCGAGGCGCACTTCTTCCTGATCGAACCGACACGCTTTGTGCTCGGTGAGCGCGACACGCAACTGAGTTCCGATGATTGCGGCACGACCCAGCATTACCTGCTGCTCGATGAGTTCTACCGCACCGCCATCTGGCTGGCCGGGCGCACGCCGATCTGGTGGCTGGTGCCGGTGTATGAAGAGACGCGCTATGCCGAGTTCACCCACACGCTGATTTCCAAGCGTTTTATCCGCGCCGATGAAACCCTGGACCTCGGCCACCTGGCGCGCATCCCGCCGGGCGAATTCATCGGCGCCGGGCTGTGGCAGCTATTCAAGGGCATCGAGTCGCCCTACAAATCCGTGCTCAAGCTGCTGCTGACCGAGGTCTACGCCAGCGAACACCCGAAGGTGCACTGCCTGAGCCTACGCTTCAAGCGTGCGGTATTCGCCAACCAAATGGACCTGGACGAACTCGACCCCTACATCGTGGTGTACCGCCGCATCGAGGAATACCTCAAGGCCCGCAACGAGCCCGAGCGCCTGGAGTTGGTGCGGCGCGCGCTGTACCTGAAGGTCAATCGCAAACTCAGCGCCGGGCAGCGCACCACCAGCTGGCAACGGCTGCTGCTGAAGCGCCTGGCCCATGAATGGGGCTGGGACCAGCGCCAATTGGCGCTGCTGGACAGCCGCAGCCAATGGAAGGTGCGCCAGGTAGCCTCCGAGCGCCGCGCGCTGGTCAGCGAGCTCAATTACAGTTATCGCTTCCTGACCCAGTTCGCCCGCACCGAACAGACCGTCAGCCTGATCAACAAGCGCGACCTCAATGTGCTGGGACGACGCCTATACGCCGCGTTCGAGCGCAAGGCCGGCAAAGTCGAGTTCATCAACCCCGGCATCGCCCCGGACCTGGCCGAAGACACCCTGACATTGGTGCAATCGCCCAACCGCAAGGAGCCCGGCCAGCACCACTGGGGCCTGTACAACGGCAACCTTACGGCTCTGGAATGGGAGCACTTCGCGCCGATCAAGCGCAGCCGCGACCTGCTCGAGATGCTCACCTGGTGCCACCGCAACGGCGTGATCGACAGCAGCACGCGCCTGGCCTTGCACCCCGGCACCAGCGACATGACCGAATTCGAGCTGTTCAACCTGCTGGGCAGCCTGCAACAGACCATCGCCCTGCCCCTGGCCAGCGTGGATGAAGACCGCCTGCTGCGCTCGGCCGTGCCGGAGGAAGTGTTGTTGCTGATCAACGTCGGCGTCGACCCGCTCAAGCATCACCGCGACCTGAATATCCTGATGACCACCGAGCGCACCGACTCCCTGAGTTACGCCGGGGTGCGCGACAACCTGGTGCTGACCCTGGACCAGGTCACGCTCAATAGCTGGAACGAGGTGATGGTCAGCCGCTACGACGGCCCCCACGCGTTGCTCGACTGCCTGCGCGACTACCTCAACCAGTTACCACCCGACCATCTGCCCCGCCTGCGAGTGCGCTGCTTCTGTCACAACCGTGCGCAGTTCATTGCCCTGCGTGTGGAAGAAATCTTCGACACCGCTCAGAACCTGCTGTTGGGCCAAGGCAATCACCGCTATCTGCTCCAGGTGCAGCAGCATTATCACGTGATGGAACTGATGCCGGGCCAGGCCACCCATGTATCCCTGCCGACCCAGGATGCGCTGATCGCCTACCTCAGCGAGGAGCTGGCCAGCTACAGCCCACTGCACCTGGACGCCATGGCTCTGGAAGACCACGACCTGGCCCTGCTGCTGCCCATGGGCATGGCCGATTGCGTACAGGTGTTCTACCGGGTCAACGAAGGTTTTGCCGAGCTGTATGTGCTGGATGAATTCAATGCGCTCTGGCAACAGCGCCTGCCGTTTCATGATGAACAGAGCCTGTTGGCGCCCTTGCAGCGCTTCTTGCAGTCGATCATTTACCGCCGGGACGCGTTGTCCCCGCTGGACCCGCAACAGCCGCTGGGTGCAGTGCACGTCTTGTATTACCAGCTATTGCCGTCGGGCAGTGGACGCGCACGCGGCATCGAACCTCGGCCAGCGCCAACAAACCCGGCGAACAAGCCGTTTTACGATGTGCAGGCGATTATCGGCAAGGCAGCGCCAGGCCAAGTGGGAATTACCCTGTATTGCAATCAGCGGGAGTTTTCCGAACTGGAATTTGGCGACCAGCTGTTTGCAGTGGTCGCCCTGGAGATCGTCGGGCAACGCCGGGAAGCCGAACGTTACCGCTGCTACATCACGGACCTGGACCTGTCCGGCCTGCTCGGCGATGTGCAAAGCCCAAGCAACCTGTACTTGCGTTACAAGGCCGAACTTGAGCTGTCGCTCAACGAGGCGCTGAGCCAGATTTAAAGGGGAAAGGCTCCACCGTCTTTAGGTTGGCCTTCAACGCTGAGCAGCTCCAGCTTGAGCGTCTTGCCGCCCGGTGCTGGCCAGTCAATGTGCTGACCCACCTGCAGGCCGAGCAAGGCGCTGCCCACGGGCGCCAGGATCGAGATCTTGCCTTCGTCGGCGTTCGCGTCTTTCGGGTAGACCAGAGTCAGGTGGTAGTCCTTGCCGCTGCCTTGCTCACGGCAATGCACGCTGGAGTTCATGGTCACGACACCCGCAGGCACTTCATCGTGACCAACCACGTCTTCGGCGCGGTCGAGTTCGGCTTGCAACGCTTCGACGCCGGGAGATTCGTCGCCCAAGCGGTCGATCAGTTGCTCCAGACGCTGCACGTCAAGACGGGTGAGGATGATGGACGGTGCGGTGGTCATGATTCAGGCAGACTCCTTTTTTCTGCACAAAAAAGCAAAACCCCGCCAGGAAAAGGCGGGGTTCTCACGGGCCTCGATGAGTTGAGGCGTACCCGGACACTACCACAGCGTCACAAATAAACAAGACGGCCTCAGGCGTGGGCCCGGCGCTGCTCGGCCTCGGCGCAGATCACGCGGCGCCGGGCATCGTCGGCAGAGCGCCATTCACGGATATCTTCCACGTGACGGAAGCAGCCGAGGCAGACTTTCTGCTCGTCCAGGCGACACAAACTGATACAAGGTGAGGGCACCGCGGGGCTGACATTACTGAACAGCGGCTTCGGCGGGCGAACGGGTGCAGGCTGGGTCACGGTCAGATCTCGTCGAAATCCAGGTCGGCGCCGGTGTACTCGCTGACCAGGCGCGCGAGCATTTCACTCAGCAGCTCTTCACTCTTGTCGCACTGCCATTTGCCGCTTTCTTCGTCGTAGTCGAAGTGCACGCCACCGGAGCGCGCCGCCAGCCACAGTTGGCGCAGCGGTTCCTGGCGACTGAAGATCAGTTGCTGGCCGCTGTCGAACTTGACGGTCAGCACGCCGGCCGAGTTTTCCAGGTCCACGTCCAGGCCGCTGTCGTCGAAAATATCCTCCAGCGCCTGCTGGGTCGAATCCACCAGGTCGTGAAAACGGGCTTCGGTCAAACTCATTGTGGCAACCTCAAAAGTGTCTGGTTTTGCTCAAGCGCCGCACGATACGGGCGCGCCCCGCCGATTGCAAAGGATACCGATTTCAATACGATTGACGGTGTGAAATATCCTCAACCAGCGTAGTCCGCATCCTAACCGTCTCGGCAAACCCCCGCCGGACGGGTATTCCAGCGCATAGGCAAGCTGGCGGGTGGTCGGTATACTCGGGCGCAATTAATGCATATTCAAGGATTTCGCCATGAAGCGCCTGATCTCTTCCCTTGCTGCGCTCGTCGCGGTCGCTTGCCTCGTTAGTGCCTGTGGTCAGAAAGGCCCGTTGTACCTGCCCGATGACAGCAAAGACCCGAATGAACAGGCGCAGTCGTCGCAAAAACCATCCAAAGCGCATAAGCACGACACCTACGAATAAGGGTACTCCATGGACGCTTTTAACTACCGGGACGGCGAGCTGTTCGCGGAAGGCGTGGCGTTGTCCGCGATTGCCGAGCGCTTTGGCACCCCGACCTATGTGTATTCCCGTGCGCATATCGAAGCCCAGTACCGCTCGTTCACTGACGCGCTTGACGGCGTACCGCACCTGGTGTGCTACGCGGTCAAGGCCAACTCCAACCTGGGTGTCCTGAATGTCCTGGCACGCCTCGGCGCTGGTTTCGACATCGTTTCCCGTGGCGAGCTGGAACGTGTACTGGCTGCCGGCGGCAAGGCTGAAAAGATCGTCTTCTCCGGCGTCGGCAAGACCCGCGAAGACATGCGCCGCGCCCTGGAAGTCGGCGTGCATTGCTTCAACATCGAATCCACCGACGAACTCGAGCGCCTGCAAGTCGTGGCCGCCGAGATGGGGGTTCGCGCGCCGATCTCCCTGCGCGTCAACCCGGACGTCGACGCCGGCACCCACCCGTACATTTCCACCGGTCTCAAAGAGAACAAGTTCGGTATCGCCATCGCCGACGCCGAAGACGTGTACATCCGCGCTGCCCAACTGCCAAACCTGGAAGTGCTGGGCGTCGACTGCCACATCGGTTCGCAACTGACCAGCCTGCCTCCGTTCCTGGATGCGCTCGACCGCCTGTTGGCACTGATCGATCGTCTCGGCGAATGCGGCATTTACCTGCACCACATCGATCTGGGTGGTGGCGTGGGCGTGCGCTATCGCGACGAAGAGCCGCCGCTGATTGCCGACTATATCCAAGCCGTGCGCGAGCGCATCGAAGGCCGTGACCTGACGCTGATGTTCGAGCCGGGCCGCTACATCGTCGCCAACGCGGGCGTGCTGCTGACCCAGGTCGAGTACCTCAAGCACACCGAGCACAAGGATTTCGCCATCGTCGACGCGGCGATGAACGACCTGATCCGCCCGGCGCTGTACCAGGCCTGGATGAATGTCACCGCCGTGACGCCTCGCGACAGCGAAGCCCGCGCCTACGACATCGTCGGCCCGATCTGCGAGACCGGCGACTTCCTGGCCAAGGATCGTCAGTTGGCCCTGGAAGAAGGCGATCTGCTGGCTGTGCATTCGGCCGGTGCCTACGGGTTTGTCATGAGTTCCAACTACAACACCCGCGGACGTACCGCCGAGGTGCTGGTGGACGGTGATCAAGCGTTTGAAGTGCGTCGCCGCGAGACGGTAGCCGAGTTGTATGCTGGCGAAAGCCTGCTGCCGGAGTAAGCCATGCTGCTGCGTTTTACCAAGATGCACGGGCTGGGCAATGATTTCATGGTCCTCGACCTGGTCAGCCAGCACGCGCATATCCTGCCCAAACACGCCAAACAGTGGGGCGATCGCCACACCGGCATTGGTTTCGACCAGTTGCTGATCGTCGAGGCGCCGAGCAACCCCGAGGTGGATTTCCGTTATCGGATCTTCAACTCCGACGGTTCCGAAGTGGAACAGTGCGGCAACGGTGCGCGCTGCTTCGCACGCTTTGTGCTGGACAAGCGCCTGACCGCCAAGCGGCAGATCCGTGTCGAGACCAAGAGCGGCGTGATCGACCTGGACATCCGCAGCGACGGCCAGATCAGCGTCAACATGGGCGCGCCACGCCTGGTGCCGGCGGATATTCCATTCCAGGCCACCGAGCAGGCCGTCAGCTATGCGTTGGACGTTGACGGCAAGACCGTCGACATTGCTGCCGTGTCCATGGGCAACCCCCACGCGGTGCTGCGGGTCAACGACATCAACAACGCGCCCGTGCATGAATTGGGGCCGAAGATCGAACACCACCCGCGCTTTCCGGCTCGGGTCAACGTGGGCTTCCTGCAGGTGATCGACCGTTCCCGAGCGCAATTGCGTGTGTGGGAACGCGGCGCCGGCGAAACCCAGGCCTGCGGTACCGGTGCATGCGCCGCTGCCGTGGCCGCGATCAGCCAGGGGTGGATGGATTCGCCGCTGCTGATCGACCTGCCCGGTGGACGCTTGTCCATCGAGTGGGCAGGCCCTGGCCACCCGGTGATGATGACCGGGCCGGCCTCGCGCGTATACGAAGGACAGGTCCGTCTATGAGTGAGTCAAGCCAATGACCGATAAGCCTCAAGTACCCGCACAAGCAACCCCGAGCGACAGCCTGGAGGCCGCTACCGTCGCGGCGTACCTTGAGGCTAATCCGGACTTCTTCGTCGAACACGAAGAGTTGCTGCCGGCACTGCGCATCCCCCATCAACGCGGGGATACCGTGTCGCTGGTGGAGCGGCAGATGAAGATCCTGCGTGAGCGCAATATCGAAATGCGCCACAAGCTCTCGCACCTGATGGACGTCGCCCGCGACAACGACCGCCTGTTCGAGAAAACCCGCCGCCTGATCCTGACGCTGATGGACGCCACCAGCCTGGAAGAAACGGTGATCGCCGTCGAAGACAGCCTGCGCCAGGACTTCCAGGTGCCGTTCGTGAGCCTGATCCTGTTCAGCGACAACCCGATGCCGGTGGGTCGCTGGGTCAGCGGCAGCGACGCACAAACCGCCATCGGCGGCCTGTTGTCCGAAGGCAAGACCATCAGCGGCACCTTGCGTGAGCATGAGTTGGACTTTCTGTTTGGCGCCGAGCAACGCAAACAGATCGGCTCCACCGCCGTGGTCGCCCTCAGCCATCAAGGCCTGCACGGCGTGTTGGCCATCGCCAGCCGTGATCCTCAGCACTACAAGAGCTCCGTGGGCACCTTGTTCCTGACCTACATCGCCGAAGTGCTGGGCCGCGTCTTGCCGCGCTTCACCACCGCCCTGCGCGCGGTGCGCTAGCCATGGAACGGCAACTGGACGCTTACTGCGCGCACCTGCGCAACGAGCGCCAGGTGTCGCCCCACACCCTGGAAGCCTATCGACGGGACCTGAACAAGGTCCTGGCGTACTGCGAAAAACAACAGATCAGCAGCTGGAAGGCCCTGGATATCCAGAGCCTGCGCAGCCTGATCGCGCGCCTGCACCAGGCCGGCCAATCCTCGCGCAGCCTGTCGCGCCTGCTCTCGGCGGTGCGTGGGCTCTATCACTACCTGAACCGCGAAGGCCTGTGCGACCACGACCCGGCCAACGGCCTGTCGCCGCCCAAGGGTGAGCGGCGCCTGCCCAAGACCCTGGACACCGATCGCGCCTTGCAATTGCTGGATGGCGCCGTCGAGGACGACTTCCTGGCTCATCGCGACCAGGCGATCCTGGAGCTGTTCTACTCATCGGGTTTGCGCTTGTCAGAACTGACCGGCCTGAACCTGGAGCACCTGGACCTGGCGGACGGCTTGGTGCAGGTGCTCGGCAAGGGCAGCAAGACCCGCGTCCTGCCGGTAGGCCGCAAAGCCCGGGACGCCCTGCAGTTGTGGCTGCCGCTGCGCCTGCTGACCAACCCGGCGGATGATGCCGTGTTTGTAAGCCAGCAAGGCCGGCGCCTGGGGCCGCGCGCGATCCAGTTGCGGGTCAAGGCCGCCGGCGAGCGCGAACTGGGGCAGAACCTGCACCCACACATGCTGCGACACTCCTTTGCCAGCCACATGCTGGAGTCGTCGCAGGACCTGCGCGCGGTTCAAGAGCTGCTCGGCCACTCCGACATCAAGACCACACAGATCTACACCCACCTGGATTTCCAACACCTGGCAACGGTCTACGACAGCGCCCATCCACGGGCCAAACGCATCAAGGGCGGCGACTCATGAGTATCAAGCTGATCACCTTCGACCTGGACGACACACTCTGGGACAACGTACCCGTCATCATCAGCGCCGAAGCGTCGATGCGCGAATGGCTGGCCACCCATGCGACCAAGGTCGGCGACCTGCCCCTCGAGCACTTCGCCAGCCTGCGCCAGCAGGTGCTGCAACGTCATCCCGAGCTCAAACACCGTATCAGCATCCTGCGCCACCGGGTGTTGATGCATGCGTTTGAAGAGGCGGGTTATCCGCAGCCCGAAGCCACGGAAATGGCGGATGTGTGCTTTGAAGCGTTCATCCATGCGCGCCACCAGCTCACGGTGTTCCCGGAAGCCGAGCCGATGCTGCAAGCCCTGCGCCAGCACTTTTTGCTGGGGGTGATCACCAATGGCAATGCCGACGTGCAGCGCGTGGGCCTGGCGGATTACTTTCATTTTGCCTTGCGCGCCGAAGATATCGGCATTGCCAAGCCGGATGCGCGTTTGTTTCAGGAGGCGTTGCAGCGTGGTGGGGTGGATGCCAATGCCGCGGTGCATGTTGGCGATCACCCAGGGGATGACATTGCTGGGGCGCAGCAGGCGGGGCTTCGAGCGGTGTGGTTTAACCCGACGGGCAAGGCGTGGGATGCGGATAAGCGTCCGGATGCCGAGATTCGTAACCTGGCGGAGCTGCCAGAATTGCTCCGCAGCTGGAACTGACACCGAACCCAATGTGGGAGCTGGCTTGCCTGCGATAGCGGTCTATCAGGCACATTTTTACTGGCTGACACTGCGCCATCGCGGGCAAGCTCGCTCCCACAGGGTATTGCGCCAGGCATGAAAAAGCCCGCAGCGACGGCGGGCTTTTCCTACAAGCGGATGACTGACCTTAGATAGGTCGGCTGCCGTACTTGTTGTCTGGCTTCTTCGGTGGGTCTGCCACCACGTTAGCCTCGACTTCCTGCACTTTGCCGCCTTTAGCGAGGAATTCTTCCATCGCACGGGCCAGGGCATCACGCTCTTTGTTCTTGGCTTCAACGCTCGGCAATTCGTCTACCGACACCGCTGCCTTGGCTTTGCCTTTGGCAGCCGGGACAGGTGCATCATCGCCACCGTCGTCGTCAGCAACGTCTTCCGCCGCCGCTTCAAGACCTTCTTCGGTGTCGTCTTCGTCACCTACTTCGAGTTCGTCGTTTTCCAGATCATCGTCGCTCATGTTCTACCTCATGACTTGCGAAAAGCAGATTAGTTATAGCCCAGCTTCACCCTCTGTCGATGGCTGCTGGAAAAAAATCAACATCCACTGGATAACCAGTGGCTTATGCCCCATCACCGTGCAAGGTGGCGAGGACTTTACGAGCACCGCCATGATCACGGTGCTCGCCCAGATAAACACCTTGCCAGGTCCCCATCGCCAAGCGGCCGGCCTTCACCGGCAAACTCAGCTGGCAGCCCAAGAGACTGGCCTTGAAGTGCGCCGGCAAGTCATCCGGACCTTCGTCGTTGTGTTCAAACCCTGCAAGGCCTTGGGGCACCAGCGAGTTGAAATAACGCTCGAAGTCACGGCGAACCGCCGGGTCGGCATTCTCGTTGACGGTCAACGAGGCCGAGGTGTGCTGCAGCCACAGATGCAACAAGCCCACGCGGCAGGCCTTCAATTCAGGCAAGCCGGCCAGCAACTCATCGGTTACCAAGTGAAAGCCCCGGGGCTTGGCCCGCAGGGTAATCAGGGTCTGTTGCCACATACAGTTCTCCGCCCATCGGCGCGCATTCTAGCGCGCTCTGGGAAAAAACAAAGTGCCGAATACGCCCACATGCCTGTAAGACATTGGCACGCAGAAAAGTGCCGTGTGCATCCCATCACAAACACTGGATAAAAACCGGTACAGCTCGTTATGACTGACAAACAACAGACAAAAAAATGCCCGGCAAGCCGGGCATCTTTTTTTCACACTATTACAAGTTGTAGCCGCGTTCGTTGTGTTGCGCCAGGTCGAGGCCGACAGCCTCTTCCTCTTCGGTAACCCGCAGGCCCATGACCATGTCCAGTACCTTGAGGATGACGTAGGTCACGATTGCGGTGTAGATCACTGTGAAGCCAACACCTTTGGCCTGGATCCAGACCTGTGCCGCCACATCAGTCACAGTGCCGAAACCGCCCAGTGCAGGGGCTGCGAACACACCGGTGAGGATCGCACCGACGATACCGCCGATACCGTGCACGCCGAATGCGTCCAGGGAGTCGTCATAGCCCAGCTTGCGCTTGAGGCTGGTGGCGCAGAAGAAGCAGATCACACCGGCCACCAGGCCGATCACCAGGGCGCCCATCGGGCCCACAGTGCCAGCGGCTGGGGTGATGGCAACCAGGCCCGCCACCACACCCGAGGCAATGCCCAGTGCGCTTGGCTTACCGTGGGTGATCCACTCGGCGAACATCCAGCCCAGTGCCGCAGCAGCGGTAGCGATCTGGGTGACCAGCATCGCCATGCCGGCAGTGCCATTGGCCGCAGCAGCGGAACCGGCGTTGAAACCGAACCAGCCCACCCACAGCATGGCCGCGCCGATCAGGGTGTAACCCAGGTTATGCGGTGCCATCGGCGTGGTCGGGAAGCCTTTGCGCTTGCCGAGCACGATGCACGCCACCAAGCCAGCCACACCGGCGTTGATGTGCACCACGGTGCCGCCCGCGAAGTCCAGCACGCCCCAGTCCCACAGCAGGCCACCGTTACCACTCCAGACCATGTGCGCGATTGGCGCATAGACGAGGGTGAACCAGATAGCCATGAAGATCAGCATCGCGGAGAACTTCATACGCTCAGCGAACGCACCGACGATCAGCGCCGGGGTGATGATGGCGAAGGTCATCTGGAAGGTGATGAACACCGCTTCCGGGAACAACGCTGCAGGCCCGGTGATGCTGGCCGGGGTAACGCCCGCCAGGAACGCCTTGCCCATGCCGCCGAAGAAGGAGTTGAAGTTGACGACGCCCTGTTCCATACCGGTGGTATCGAACGCGATGCTGTAGCCGTAGATGACCCACAACACGCTGATCAGGCCAGTGATGGCGAAGCACTGCATCATCACCGAAAGAATGTTTTTGGAGCGCACCATGCCGCCGTAGAACAGCGCCAGGCCTGGGATGGTCATGAACAGCACCAGCGCGGTGGATGTGAGCATCCACGCGGTGTCGCCGGAATTGAGGACTGGAGCAGCCACTTCGTCTGCCGCCATGGCCAGGCTTGGCATTACGATGGACAACAGGGCTCCGAGCCCTGCGAATTTACGCAGAGTCATATTGTTTTCTCCTGGGGCGTTGGGGTTTGGCGGCTTAGATAGCGTCGGTATCGGTTTCGCCGGTACGGATGCGAATAGCCTGTTCCAGATTGACCACGAAGATCTTGCCGTCACCGATCTTGCCGGTGTTGGCTGCCTTGGTTATCGCCTCGATAACCCGGTCAAGATCCTTGTCGTCAATGGCGACATCAATCTTCACCTTTGGCAGGAAATCGACCACGTATTCCGCGCCGCGATACAGCTCGGTGTGACCCTTCTGCCGACCGAAGCCTTTGACCTCAGTAACGGTAATGCCCTGCACGCCGATCTCGGACAACGACTCGCGTACATCGTCCAACTTGAACGGCTTGATGATGGCAGTGACTAGCTTCATGAAAACTCTCTCCCGAATTGGTGGACTTGCCCCAGGAAAACAAACCCGTCTCAAGTCTAAGCGCAGTGCCTGGCTTTGTAACGCGTCGTCGCAAGAGCAGATGCCGTTGCGACGCCAGCGAACCACTGGTGACGAAACCTGTACCCCTGATCCGTCGGCGCACTGCATTCGTCACAGCGACTGCATCAGTGCATGGGTCATGATCGTCTAAGCAGAAACCTTGCCAGCTCCGTAAAAATCACTGAAATCAGTCCTTTGCCCACTTATGCCCACCTACTGGGCTTTTCGGCGGTGCCAATGCGCACAAAAACAGTGCGTCGCCGCCCGACCCCCTGCGCGAAAACCGTGCGCCAAGGACGTCAAAAAAGACTATAGACGCTGCGTGATACACTGCCGGCCAACAGTTTTCCGGAATATTTCCCATGCTCGCGCCCAAAGACCTCCTCGACGCCCTGAGCGGCCACGCCTCTCGCCTGTTCAGCGGCGACACCCCCCTGCCCCGCAATGAAATCGAAAGCCAATTCAAGGCATTGCTGCAAAGCGGTTTCAGCAAACTCGACCTGGTGAGCCGGGAAGAATTCGACAGCCAGATGGTCGTGCTGGCCCGCACACGTGCACGCCTGGAAAGCCTGGAAGCAAAAGTCGCTGAGCTCGAAGCGCGGTTGAATCCACCGAGCGAATAACCGATATCAAGCGCTCTATGTGGGCCCTGCCGGCCCTCGACCGGCGCCTGCTGAAAATACAATTCAGCTTTTTGCTGGTGGTGCTTGGTGGCCGCTGCAACCAATTGGCCGTGGCCTGGTGGGCCTTGCAGCAAACCGGTTCAGCCCTCGCCTTCGCCAACATGATCGCCTGCTCCATCGCAGCGGAGGTACTGGCCCGCCCCCTGCTGGGGTGGCTGGGCGATAAGTACAACAAGATCCTGATCCTCAAACTCACCTCTCTTACCAGCCTGCTGACCGCGCTGTTGATGGTGGTGCTCTCTGCCACGCAACTGTTCAACCCCTGGACCGTCGGCGCCCTGATGCTGGTCAGCAGTGCCGTCGCGGGCGTCCGCGACCCGCTGCAATCCTCGATTATTCCGTTGTTTGCGCGCGACGATCAGGTCTCACTGGCCGTGCGCACCAAAAGCATGCTCTCGTCCATTTCCAACCTGCTTGGGCCAATCATGGCCAGCGCGTTGATTTTCAGTTTCGGCACCACGCTGGCGTTTACCGTCGACTTCTTTGCGATGCTTGGCGCGGCAGCCTTGATTGCATCGATCCCCCGCCACCTCGGTGCCAGCCCCCCGGATGAACAAGCCCCGACCGCCAACGGCTGGCGCATGATTTACTCGGGCTTCAAGGCGGTCTATGGCGTGAAGGTCGAGTTCTACCTGGCCCTGGTGGCGATGCTCGTCAACTTTGCGCTATTTCCATTCTTTACGATCCTGTTGCCGCTCTACGTCAAGACCGTTATCCACTACCCGGTCACCTACCTCGGCCTGTTGGATACTTGCTTTGGCCTGGGCATCCTGCTGGGCAGCTACAGGATCACCGGCTGGCTGACCGAGCGAATGCCCCGTGACTTCTGTGTCGCGCTGGGCTTTGCACTGTTGGGGGGCAACCTGTGGCTGGCCGGCACACTTTCATCAGTGGTCGTCGTGCCGCTGGCATTTTTCTGCGGTGGGGTGGGCCTGATGCTGATCAATATCCCGACCTCTGCCGTCAGGTTGCTGGCGACCCCCAAGTCGCATCGCAATCGGATCTTTGCCACCGTGTCGTTCCTGTCCGCTGCAGCCAGCCCGCTGGGTAGTTTTGCCATGAACGGCTTGATTGCTCATCTCGGCGTCGCACTGACCATCACGTCGCTGGGGGTGATGGTGCTGGGATTGTCACTGCTGGTGTTCCTGATCCCGGATTTTCGCACCTTCATGCGCGCCCCCGACACGCAGCTCAACGATGCCTACCTGGATAAATATCCCGACGCCTTTGCACGTTGATACGTCCTGTAAAAGTCTGATCCGCCGCCCCGGCAATCCCTCGACTACCTTTGAAAAACCGCAGGAAGCGGCCTCTATTTTTCAAGGAATGTGCATGTCCCTCGCCATCGTCCACAGCCGCGCCCAGATCGGCGTCGAAGCGCCTGCCGTCACTGTCGAAGTGCACATGGCCAATGGTTTGCCGTCCCTGACGCTGGTGGGTTTGCCGGAAACGGCGGTCAAGGAGAGCAAGGACCGCGTGCGCAGCGCCATCCTCAACTCCGCGCTGCAATACCCCGCCCGTCGCATCACCCTCAACCTCGCGCCTGCCGACCTGCCCAAGGACGGCGGGCGCTTTGACTTGGCGATTGCCCTGGGGATTCTCGCGGCCAGCGTGCAGGTACCGGCGTTGATGCTCGACGATGTGGAGTGCCTCGGGGAGTTGGCGCTCTCAGGTGAAGTGCGCGCGGTGAAAGGCGTATTGCCAGCGGCACTGGCGGCACGCAAAGCCGGGCGCACCGTGATAGTGCCGCGGGCGAATGCGGAGGAAGCGTGCCTGGCGTCAGGGTTGAAGGTCATTGCGGTGGATCACTTGCTGCAAGTGGTGGCGCACCTGAATGGGCACCAGCCTATCGAGCCTTATAAATCCGATGGCTTGCTGTATCTGAATAAGCCATACCCGGACCTGAGTGAAGTCCAGGGCCAACTGTCGGCCAAGCGCGCGCTGCTGATAGCAGCGGCGGGCGCACACAATGTGCTGTTCAGCGGGCCCCCAGGAACGGGCAAGACGCTGCTCGCAAGCCGCCTACCGGGTTTGCTGCCGCCGTTGAGCGAGCAGGAAGCCTTGGAAGTCGCAGCAATTCAGTCGGTCGTCAGCCTGGCACCACTGAGCCATTGGCCGCACCGGCCATTCCGCCAGCCACATCACTCGGCATCAGGCCCTGCATTGGTGGGCGGCGGGTCGAAACCGCAGCCAGGGGAAATTACCCTGGCTCATCACGGTGTGCTGTTCCTGGATGAATTGCCGGAGTTTGATCGCAAGGTGCTGGAGGTACTGCGTGAACCCCTGGAGTCAGGGCATATCGTGATTTCCCGCGCCCGTGACCGGGTGAGATTCCCGGCGCGCTTTCAACTGGTGGCCGCGATGAACCCCTGCCCTTGCGGCTATCTGGGCGAACCCAGCGGGCGCTGTCGTTGTACGCCGGAGCAGATCCAGCGGTATCGCAACAAGCTGTCCGGACCGCTGATGGACCGGATCGACCTGCACCTGACCGTCGCTCGGGAAACCACCGCGCTGAACCCCACCCAACAGGCTGGCGATAACACTGCAAAGGCTTCGGCCGAGGTTGCCGAGGCCCGGGAGCGCCAGTTACAGCGCCAGGGTTGTGCGAATGCTTTCCTGGATCTGCCTGGGCTTCGCCAACACTGCACGCTGGCGAAGGTCGATGAAGGCTGGCTGGAGACTGCCTGCGAGCGGCTGACACTGTCGCTGCGCGCGGCCCACCGGCTGCTCAAGGTGGCGCGCACCCTGGCAGATCTGGAGCAAACGGACGCTATCGCTCGCCATCATCTGCAAGAGGCCCTGCAATATCGCCCGGCAGCAATCACCTGACAGCCCGACATTGCAGGAGCCGGCTTGCCGGCGCCTACAAAGGGGGGTCAGCGGAAGCGATCCACCTCATGGCGCAAGCCTGCCGCCAGGGTTTCCAGCTCCTTGGCGGTAATCGCCAGGTTCGACACCACTTCACGCTGCTCGCTGTTGGCCAGCGCAATGCTCTGCAGGTTGCTGCTGAGCAGCGTAGCGGTGCTGCTCTGCTCCTGAGTGGCGGTGGTGATCGCGGCGAACTGCTGGCCAGCCGAGCGGCTTTGCTCGTCGATACGCGCCAGGGCCGAGGCCACGTCGGCGTTGCGCGACAGCCCTTCCTGCATCAACACATTGCCGTGTTCCATGGTGCTGATCGCGTTGCCGGTTTCCTGCTGGATGCTCTGGATCATCCCGGAGATTTCGTCAGTGGCCTGGCGGGTGCGCGACGCCAGGTTGCGTACTTCGTCGGCGACCACGGCAAACCCGCGGCCTTGCTCACCCGCCCGTGCGGCTTCAATGGCGGCGTTGAGCGCCAGCAGGTTGGTCTGTTCGGCGATAGAAGTGATCACGCCGACGATCCCGCCGATCTCCTGGGAGCGCTGGCCGAGGGTGTTGATCACCGTGGCCGTGCTGTTCAACGCAGCGGCGATGTGCTCCAGCGACGAAGACGCCTCTTGCATCGAGGTGCGACCGATACGGGTTTGCTGGGCGTTTTCCTGGGCCAGGCGCTCGGTGTTGCCCATGTTGTCGGCGATGTTCAGCGAGGTGGCGCTGAATTCTTCCACCGCGCCGGCCATGCTGGTGATCTCGCCGGACTGCTGCTCCATGCCTTCATAGGCGCCACCGGACAAACCGGACAACGCCTGGGCACGGCTGTTGACCTCTTCGGCCGCCTTGCGGATATGCGAGACCATGGTCGACAGCGCTTCACCCATCTGGTTGAAACTGCGCGCCAGCTGGCCGATTTCGTCATGGCTGGATACGTTGAGACGTGCGCTCAAATCACCGGCGCCCAGGGCCTCGGCCTGACGCACCAGGTCACTCAGGGGCTGCAACTTGCTGCGCAGCAGCCACACCGCCGCGCCGACCGCGAACAGCATCGCCAGCACACTGCCAATCACCAGGCGGATCCCCACAGCCCAGGTGACTTCGCGGATTTCCGCCTTCGGCATGCTCGCCACTACCGACCACGGTCCGCCTTCGAATGGCACCGCGACGCTGTAGAAGTCTTCGTTCTTGTCACTCCAGAAGCGGCCCTCACCCGGTTTTTTCGCCAGGTCGAGCACCACCGGAATCGACTGGTCCAGTGCTTGTACACCGGCCGGCGGTACCAGCCAGCGTTTCTGTTCATCCAGCAAGGCCAGGGAACCGGTGGAGCCGATACGGAAGCGCTTGAGGTTTTCGAACTGGGCGTTCTGCGCATCGGTGTAATCAAAGCCGACAAACAGCACCGCAATCACCTTGCCGGCCGCATCGCGCACCGGGGTGTATTGGGTCATGTAGGAACGTTCGAACAGCACCGCACGGCCAACGTAGCTCTGCCCGGCAAGCAGGCGCTGATACGCCGGATGCTGATGGTCCAGGGCGGTACCAATGGCACGACTGCCATCCTGCTTGGTCAGCGACGTACTGATGCGGATGAAGTCTTCGCCGCTGCGCACAAATACCGTGGCCACGCCGCCGGAGGTGTCCTTGAACTCATCGACCTCATCGAAATCGTTGTTCAGCAGGTCGCTGCCCAGGAACAGGCTCGGGGTCTGCACACCGGCCACGGTAATGGGCTGGTCCCCACGCACACTCAAGCCCGCGCCGAAGCGCTTTTCAAACAGCCCGCTCAGCCGCTGGGTACTTTCGCGCAACGTGCTGTGGAAGGTATTGAGTTGGTCGGCGAGCAAGCGCGCCTCGCTGGCCAGGTGTTCCTCACGGGTGGCGAGGTTGGCGGAGTCGAGGGAACGCAAGGCAAACACGGTACTGCCGCTGATGACGACAGCCAGTATCACGGCGAGTGCGAGGCCTAGCTGTGAGGCTATCCGGGCGCGAGGTTGAGACATGAAGGCTCCTGGCCGAGGCCAGGATCATCCTGATCTCATAGCGCTGCTCGGCAAATTATCTGTTGGGAAACGTTGGTGCACGATGGTTCCAACACACCTACTTCGGCGGGCAGAGCCAATACTTGAGCGAATCACAGGGGTATCACGCAAACGATTGCACGAACGGTCTTGCACCACTCAATCGAATCGCTCGACCACAGGCAATTCCATGGCCTTGACTTCAGCCTGGAGAAACTCCGCCAAGCGCCGCAAACGCTCGCCGCCGGGGCGGGTTTTCGGCCACACCAGGTAATAATTTTCACCACTGGCGACGGCAGTGGGCCATGGCAGGCTCAACCGTCCCTGGGCCACGTCTTCGGCCACCATCAGTAAGTCGCCCATCGACACGCCATAGCCCCGCGCGGCGGCGATCATGCCCAGTTCGAGGGTATCGAACACCTGCCCGCCCTTGAGCGAGACCTGGGATGACAACCCCATGCGCTCCAGCCAATTGCGCCAATCGCGTCGGTCGGGCGTTGGGTGCAACAGCTCGGCAGTGGCCAAGCGTGCGGCGTCCCAGGGACCATCCGCCAACAGGTTGGGTGCGCCAACCGGAATCAGCAATTCCGGGAACAGGTAACTGGCCTCCCAGTCCGCGGGAAAATGTCCGTAGCTCAGCAGCACTGCACAGTCGAACGGCTCCTGGTTGAAATCCACCTCGTCCACGCTCATCCAGGCGCTGGTCAACTGCACTTCATTGCCAGGCTGTAGCGCCCGGAAGCGACTGAGTCGCGCCAGCAGCCAACGCATGGTCAGGGTCGACGGTGCCTTCATGCGCAGGATGTCGTCCTCGGCGTTCAGCGTATGGCAGGCCCGCTCCAGCGCGGCGAAACCTTCGCGCACGCCAGGCAACAGCAGGCGCGCGGCTTCAGTGAGCTGCAGAGTACGGCCACTGCGTTGAAACAGTCGACAGGCGAAATGCTCTTCCAGTGTGCGGATATGTCGGCTCACCGCACTCTGCGTAATGGACAGCTCCTCCGCCGCACGCGTGAAGGAGTTGTGCCGGGAAGCCGCCTCAAACGCACGGAGGGCATACAGCGGCGGTAGGCGACGTGGCATCTGGAAAACTCCTACAGGCAATACCCTAAGCTACCAGATTCATTAGGCATGTGTTTTAGTCATGCGAACGATCGCATTTATCCCTTTGTGCAATGGGTTGGGAGCGCCGAGAATCAACCCTTCCCCAACCCTCCGACATTTCGAGTGTGATGATCATGCAGCATCCGGCACGTACCGAACTCTGGGCCATTCTGCGGCTGTCGGGGCCGTTGATTGCCTCACAGTTGGCACACATGCTGATGGTGCTGACCGACACCCTGATGATGGCCCGCCTGAGCCCCGAAGCTCTGGCCGGTGGCGGCCTGGGCGCAGCGAGTTATTCGTTCGTGTCGATTTTTTGCATCGGCGTGATTGCCGCCGTGGGTACTCTCGTGGCCATTCGTCACGGCGCGGGCGATATCGAAGGCGCTACCCGCCTGACCCAGGCCGGGCTGTGGCTGGCATGGCTGATGGCGTTGGCTGCAGGCCTGCTGCTGTGGAACCTCAAGCCACTGCTGTTGATGTTTGGCCAGACCGAGACCAACGTGCACTCGGCGGGGCAATTCCTGACGATCCTGCCGTTCGCCTTGCCGGGCTTCCTGAGCTTCATGGCCTTGCGCGGCTTCACCAGCGCGATTGGCAAGGCCCAGCCGGTGATGGTGATCAGCCTCGGTGGTGCGGTGGCCAACTACCTGCTCAACCACGCGTTGATCGAAGGCATGTTCGGCCTGCCTAAACTGGGCCTGATGGGCATTGGGCTGGTCACCGCCATCGTCGCCAACGGCATGGCATTGACGTTGATGTGGTACATCCACCGCAACCGTACCTATGCGGCCTACCCGCTGAGCAGCGGCCTGCTGCGCCTCAATACGCAGTACCTGCGCGAGTTGTGGCGCCTGGGCCTGCCAATCGGCGGCACCTACGCAGTGGAAGTCGGGCTGTTTGCCTTTGCGGCGCTGTGCATGGGCACCATGGGCAGCACGCAGTTGGCGGCGCATCAGGTCGCGCTGCAGATCGTCTCGGTGGCGTTCATGGTGCCTGCGGGGATGTCCTACGCGGTGACCATGCGCATCGGCCAGCATTACGGCGCCGGGCAGTTACTGCAGGCGCGCCTGGCCGGGCGCGTGGGCATAGGCTTTGGCGCGGCGGTAATGCTGGGATTTGCCGTAATACTGTGGCTGTTTTCCGACCCGCTGATCGGGCTGCTCATCGACCATAACGACCCGGCGTTCCACGACGTGATCGTCCTGGCCGTAAGCCTGCTGGCCGTAGCGGCGTGGTTTGAGTTGTTCGACGGCGTGCAAACCATCGCCATGGGTTGCATTCGTGGGCTCAAAGACGCCAAGACCACCTTCCTGATCGGGGCGGGCTGCTATTGGTTGATTGGGGCACCGTCGGCCTGGTTGATGGCCTTCACCCTCGGCTGGGGGCCAACCGGTGTGTGGTGGGGGTTGGCGCTGGGCCTGGCGTGCGCGGCGGTGAGCTTGACCTGGGCGTTCGAGGCGAAGATGAAGCGGATGATTCGGCGAGAGCCCGAAGTTCGCGCTGAATTCCAGGCAATGCAACCTGACTAGGGATTGTACAAGGTCAATGTGGGAGCGGGCTTGCTCGCCAATGCTGAGTGTCAGTCACCACATTTATTGACTGATCTACCGCATTCGCGAGCAAGCCCGCTCCCACAGTTGATTGGGTTTGCAGCTCAACCCAGCAGCGCCTGCTGGCTTTTCCCGAAAGTCAGGTACTCTACCAACTCCGGCAACGGCAGCGGCTTGCTGATCAGGTAACCCTGGGCCTGGTCGCAGCCAAACAACCTCAACAACGCCAACTGCTCCGGCGTTTCCACGCCTTCGGCGACCACTTCCAGATTGAGGTTGTGCGCCAGGTTGATCATGGCGTGCACCAGCTTGCGGTTCTCTTCGCGCTCTTCCATCCCACCGACAAAGCTCTTGTCGATTTTCAGCAAGGCAATTGGCAGGCTGTTGAGGTGCACGAAGGATGAGAAGCCCGTGCCGAAATCATCCAGGGAGAACCGTACGCCCAGGCGGCCGAGGGCGTCCATGGTCTGTTTGACCAGGTCACTGCGGCGCATCACGGCGGTTTCGGTCAGTTCGAACTCCAGCCATTGCGCCTCCACGCCACGCTCGGCAATCAGCCGGCTGAGGGTCGAGAGCAACTGGCTGTCCTGGAACTGGCGGAACGACAGGTTGACCGCCATGTGCAGCGGCGGCAGGCCGCGTTCGCGCAGGTCTTGCATGTCACGCAGGGCCCGGGAGATCACCCAGTAGCCCAACGGCACGATCAGGCCGCTTTGCTCGGCCAGGGGCACGAATTCACTCGGCGGTAACAGGCCACGCTCGCCATGGCGCCAGCGCACCAGGGCCTCCAGGCCGACGATATGCCCGTCGTCCAGGTCCAGGCGCGGCTGGTAGTGCAGCTCCAGTTCATCACGCCGCAAAGCGCGGCGCAGTTCGCTTTCCAGGTCGGCCAGGCTGCGCGCGTTGCGATTGATACGTTCGTTGAAGATATGAAAGGTGCAGCCCTGGGTGCTCTTGGCCTGCTGCATGGCGATATGCGCGTGCCACATCAGCGGGTCGGCACCGGCGCGGGCACGGGCATGCGCCACGCCCAGGCTGCAACCGATCAGCAGGCTTTCGCCATCCACCCAATAAGGTTCGGCCATGACTTCGGTGATGCGCTCGGCCATCCATTCGGCACGCTGGGGCGCGCGGCGGGTGTCGATGAGCAGGGCGAATTCGTCGCTGCCCAGGCGCGCCAGTTGGTCCCCAACCTCGAGCTGGCTCTTGAGCCGCGAGACCACTTGCAGGATCAACCGGTCGCCGGCCTGGTGGCCGAGGGCGTCGTTGGCGTGGCGGAAGTTATCAAGGTCCAGGTGCCCGAGGGCCAGGCCACGGCCTTCGTTCTCGGCCAGGCGCGCGGTCAACAGGGTCTGGAAGCCCTGGCGGTTGGCGATACCGGTGAGCGGGTCTTGTTCGGCCAGGCGTTGCAGGGTGTTTTCCAGCACGCCACGCTCGCGGACGTGGCGCAGGCAGCGGCGCACTGTATCGGCATCCAATACATCACGCACCAGCCAATCGCTGACGCCCAGCGGCGAAACCAGCGGTTCCTGCTCCAGCAGCAAGACGCACGGCAGGCTGCATCGCCCAGGGCCGGGTTGCAGGCTGGGCGTGGTGAGCAGCACGGCACTTTGGTCGTCATCGAACAGACGGCTCACGGAATCCCAGTTTGGCGCGCTGATCAGCACAGCCCCATCGCCCATCGGCGCCAGGCACTCGCGCAATAACGCTGCCCACGCGGGCTCATCGGCCAGCAGCAGCAAACGCAAGGGTTCGACAGGCGTAGACAAGCTAGCTCCCTAGACTCTGCAAAAAATCGTGGCGGCGGGCATTATGACGTGCGGCCTGAGAATCACCAATGATAGGGGTTATCAAACACGCGAACTGTAAACAATAGTCTCAAACAACCCCGACATCCTGCGGCAAAGTATCAAAACCGGCAAATTTAGATCGAGTGGTACGTCACACTGTCGTTCTGACAGGGCAGAATCCTGCCAGCCTGTTAAAATGCCCGCCCTTTTGAATAACGACTCCCTGAATTCCGTATGTCCCGACTCAATCCCCGGCAGCAAGAAGCCGTGAACTACGTCGGCGGCCCTCTATTGGTGCTCGCCGGTGCAGGCTCCGGCAAGACCAGCGTGATCACCCGCAAGATCGCGCACCTGATCCAGCAGTGCGGCATCCGCGCCCAATACATTGTCGCCATGACGTTTACCAACAAGGCGGCGCGGGAAATGAAAGAGCGCGTCGGCACCCTGCTCAAGGGTGGCGAAGGCCGTGGCCTCACCGTGTGCACCTTCCACAACCTGGGGCTGAACATCATCCGCAAGGAGCATGCGCGGTTAGGCTACAAGCCGGGCTTCTCGATCTTTGACGAGACCGACGTGAAGTCGCTGATGACCGACATCATGCAAAAGGAATACGCAGGCGACGACGGCGTGGATGAGATCAAAAACATGATCGGCGCCTGGAAAAACGACCTGATCCTGCCCGCCCAGGCCCTGGAAAACGCACGCAACCCCAAGGAACAGACCGCCGCCATCGTCTACACCCACTACCAGCGCACGCTCAAGGCGTTCAACGCGGTGGACTTCGACGACCTGATCCTGCTGCCGGTGAAATTGTTCGAGGAACACGCCGACATCCTCGAAAAATGGCAGAACAAGGTGCGCTACCTGCTGGTGGACGAATACCAGGACACCAACGCCAGCCAATACCTGCTGGTGAAGATGCTGATCGGCAAGCGCAACCAGTTCACCGTAGTAGGCGACGACGACCAATCGATCTACGCTTGGCGCGGCGCCCGCCCGGAAAACCTGATGCTGCTCAAGGACGACTACCCGTCCCTGAAAGTGGTGATGCTGGAGCAGAACTACCGCTCCACCAGCCGCATCCTGCGCTGCGCGAACGTGCTGATCTCGAACAACCCCCACGAGTTTGAAAAACAGCTGTGGAGCGAGATGGGCCATGGCGATGAAATCCGTGTGATCCGCTGCCGCAACGAAGACGCCGAAGCCGAGCGCGTGGCCGTGGAAATCCTCAGCCTGCACTTGCGCACCGACCGGCCCTACAGCGACTTCGCGATCCTGTACCGCGGCAACTACCAGGCCAAGCTGATCGAGCTGAAGTTGCAGCACCACCAAGTGCCGTATCGCCTCTCGGGCGGCAACAGCTTTTTCGGACGCCAGGAAGTCAAGGACCTGATGGCCTACTTCCGGCTGATCGTGAACCCGGACGACGACAACGCCTTCCTGCGCGTGATCAACGTGCCGCGCCGCGAAATCGGCTCGACCACCCTGGAAAAGCTCGGCAACTACGCCACTGAACGCAAGATCTCGATGTACGCCGCCACCGACGAAATCGGCCTGGGCGAACATTTGGATTCGCGCTTCACCGATCGCCTGTCGCGCTTCAAGCGCTTCATGGACAAGGTGCGCGAGCAGTGCGCCGGCGAAGACCCGATCAGCGCCCTGCGCAGCATGGTCATGGACATCGACTACGAAAACTGGCTGCGCACCAACAGTTCCAGCGACAAGGCCGCGGATTACCGCATGAGCAACGTCTGGTTCCTGATCGAAGCGCTGAAGAACACCCTGGAAAAAGACGAAGACGGCGAAATGACCGTCGAAGACGCCATCGGCAAGCTGGTGCTGCGCGACATGCTCGAGCGCCAGCAGGAAGAAGAAGACGGCGCCGAGGGTGTGCAGATGATGACTTTGCATGCCTCCAAGGGCCTGGAATTCCCCTACGTGTTCATCATGGGCATGGAAGAGGAAATCCTCCCGCACCGCTCCAGCATTGAAGCCGACACAATCGAAGAAGAACGCCGCCTGGCCTACGTGGGCATTACCCGCGCGCGTCAGACCCTGGCCTTCACCTTTGCCGCCAAGCGCAAGCAATACGGCGAAATCATCGATTGTGCCCCCAGCCGGTTCCTGGATGAACTGCCGCCGGACGACCTGGCCTGGGAAGGCAATGACGACACCCCGACCGAGGTGAAGGCCGTTCGCGGCAACACCGCCTTGGCGGATATACGCGCGATGTTAAAGCGCTAGAATCGACTACTTTTTAATCTACTTTCGGCGCGCACCGCGCCATTAGAGGAAGCTTTCCGTGGAAGCACTGCACAAGAAAATTCGCGAAGAAGGCATCGTGCTTTCCGATCAGGTACTCAAGGTCGACGCCTTTCTGAACCACCAGATCGACCCGGCACTGATGAAACTGATCGGCGACGAATTCGCCGCACTGTTCAAGGATTCGGGCATCACCAAGATCGTCACCATCGAAGCCTCCGGCATCGCCCCGGCGATCATGACCGGCCTGAACCTGGGCGTACCGGTGATTTTTGCACGCAAGCAGCAATCCCTGACCCTCACGGAAAACCTGCTGTCGGCGACGGTGTATTCCTTCACCAAGAAGGTCGAAAGCACCGTGGCGATTTCCCCTCGCCACCTGACCAGCAGCGACCGCGTGCTGGTCATCGATGACTTCCTGGCCAACGGCAAGGCATCCCAGGCGCTGATCTCGATCATCAAGCAAGCCGGCGCGACCGTTGCCGGCTTGGGGATCGTGATCGAGAAGTCGTTCCAGGGCGGCCGTGCGGAGTTGGACGCGCAGGGATACCGAGTGGAATCCCTGGCACGGGTGAAATCGTTGGAAGGCGGCGTAGTGACCTTCATCGAATAATCACGCCTGGCGGTATTTTTGTAGTGAGCGAGCTTGCCTCGCGCGGGGCAAGTCCGCTCACCACAAAAGCCCGGCGCTGCTGGCTAATTCGCGGTGGCCTGCAGGCCAGCGAGCAACAGCCGCTGATACAAATCTTCTTTCAGCCCATCGGGCTTGTTCAATCCCATGCGTTCCAGATGCTTGGGAAACGCCTCCGGCTCCGGCGCGTCCAACGCCGCCTTGCCCAACTCCAGAATCTCCGTGAGCTTGAATTTGCTCTTGAGCCAGTTCAGCGCCCGCAGCAAATCCCGCTCCTCGTCCGTGAAATCGCTGCCCAGCGGATACTCCGGGAACAGCCGACGATGACGCGCTTGAATCGCCTGTAGCCGCTCGGGCGTGTTATCGGCAAAACGCGGGTCCAGCTTGAAATCCTTGGGCAACTTGCCGGCCTTCTGCGCCTGTTCGATCAAATCATCCTGGAACCGTGAGTCAGTGATATTGAGCAACGCCTCGATCACCTTGGCATCCGTCTGCCCACGCAAATCGGCAATGCCATACTCGGTGATGACAATGTCCCGCAGGTGCCGAGGAATCGTGCAGTGGCCGTATTCCCACACAATGTTGGAACTGACCTCCCCCGCCGACTCGCGCCAACTGCGCAAGATCAGGATCGACCGCGCACCCTCCAACGCATGGCCCTGGGCTACGAAGTTGTATTGCCCGCCCACACCGCTGAGCACGCGGCCGTCGTCCAGTTGGTCGGCGACACCCGCGCCGAGCAGCGTCACCATGATCGCGCTGTTGATAAACCGCGCGTCCTGGCGCTGCAGGCGCTTGAGCTCTTCCTGGCCATACAGCTCGTTGATGTAGCTGATGCGGGTCATGTTGAATTCGAGGCGCTTGGCGTGAGTCATTTCCTGCAGGCGCTGGTAAAAACTGCTCGGGCCCAGGAAGAATCCGCCGTGGATCGAGATGCCGTCGGGCTGCGCGGCATCGTCGAGCGTACCGGCGTTAGCCTGTTCCTGCGTGGCCACATCCGGGTAGACCTTGCGGCGGATAATCCCCGCGTCTGCCAGTACCAGCAGGCCGTTGACAAACATTTCGCTGCAACCGTAGAGGCCACGGGCGAACGGATCGACGCCGCCTTCTCGGCTGATCAACGGCGCCCATTGGTACACATCCAAGTCTGTCAGCAGCAGTCGGTAGGACTCATTGTCCGCCTGGCGGGCCAACAGCGCGGCCGTCAGCGCATCCCCCATGGAGCCGATGCCGATCTGCAAGGTGCCGCCGTCGCGCACAAGGGTGCTGGCATGCAGACCGATAAAGTGGTCCTGGAAACCCACCGGCATATTCGGCGTGGAGAACAACGTGGTGCTGTCTTTTTCATCGATCAGGTAATCGAAAGCATCCATGCCCAGTTCAGCGTCCCCCGGCATGTAGGGCAAGTCGCTGTGAACCTGGCCGACCACCAGAATGGTTTCGCCGGCCTCACGACGCTTGGCAATCATGGGCAACAGGTCAAGGGTGATATCCGGGTTGCAGCTCAGGCTCAGGCGATCAGGATGTTCGGCGCTGCTGGCGACCAGCTGCGCCACCAGGTTCAGGCCAGCGGCGTTGATGTCGCGCGCGGCATGGCTGTAATTGCTGCTGACATAGTCCTGCTGGGCCGACTCGCTGTGGAGCAAGCTGCCGGGCTGCATGAAAAATTGCTGGACGTGAACATTTTTCGGAAGGTTGTCTTTGTGCAGGGCGGCGAGGAAATCCAGCTCGGGATAATCGCCAAACACCCGCTCGATAAAGGGCTCGAGAAAGCGTTTCTGCAAGCCATCGCCCAGCGTTGGCCGGCCCAGGCTCAAGGCGGTATAGATCGTCAGCGACCGCTCCGGCAGTTTGGCGATGCGCCGGTACAGCGCGTTGGCAAACAGGTTCGGCTTGCCCAGGCCAAGCGGCATGCCCATGTGGATATGCGCCGGCAACCGTTCCAGTACATCGTCAACTGCTTGCTCGATTGAACACAACTGCACCATCCGACCCTCCTGAACATTCCATGATTAGGGGTTGGACCGAGCTTGCCGGGTCTTTGCTGCAAAGAACAGCGCTGAAACATAAATCGCCGGCACAAAAAAGCCGCTCGTAAGCGGCTTTTTGGCGAAGATCGGTTTATTTCAACCCGGACATCTTCTGGATCGCACCTTTGAGGTCGTCATCCGAGCAATCGGCGCAGGTGCCTTTTGGCGGCATGGCATTGATGCCCGTAATCGCCTTGGCCAGGATGCCATCCAGGCCGCCTTGATGGTCGGCGCGTTCTTTCCAGGCAGCGGTGTCGCCGATTTTTGGCGCACCTAGTAGGCCGGTGCCGTGGCAAGCGTTGCAATGCTTGGCGATGATCTCATCCGGCGTCTTCGCCGCGCCGCCGCCTGCGGCTACCGCCACTTCCATCCCCTTGCACTCCTGGCCCTGGACGCAGACTTGGCCGACAGGCTCCAGACGCTTGGCAATGTCATCATTGGTCGCAGCTTGAGCGCTGACAGCCCATAGGGCCAGTACGGTTGCTGGTGCAGCCAGCATTTTCATAATTAGGTTCACGCGTTCACCCTCAATGGTGGCTATTCACGCCTGCGGCCACGGTTTCGCAGGCGGCGAAAGTATAACGGTTAGCCCGCCTGGCCGAAACAACCCTATTAAATAAAGGGAGATTCGGCTTCACGGAATACTGCCTGGGTGTCTCTGCAACGCTGGCAGGACGCCTCTTTTCTTAAAAGTTCGCGGGTGTGGCTGCGCTGATTAGTCGCGCCGGCACGTCGAACGGGTTGCGAAAACGATGAGGCTTGGTGCTTTCAAAGTAGTAGCTATCGCCCGCTTCGAGCACAAAAGTTTCAAGACCGACCACCAACTCCAGGCGACCTTCCACCAGAATCCCGGTTTCTTCGCCTTCGTGGGTGAGCATTTCTTCGCCCGTGTCGGCGCCCGGCGGGTAGATCTCGTTGAGAAACGCAATCGCCCGGCTGGGGTGCGCGCGACCCACCAGTTTCATGGTGACGGCACCGTCAGAGATATCGATAAGCTCATTGGCTTTATAGACGATCTGCGTCGGTATTTCCTGGAGGATCTCCTCGGAAAAGAACTCGACCATGGACATGGGGATGCCGCCCAGCACCTTGCGCAAGGAGCTGATCGAGGGGCTGACGCTGTTTTTTTCGATCATCGAAATGGTGCTGTTGGTGACACCCGCGCGCTTGGCGAGCTCGCGCTGGGAAAGACCCTTCAGTTTACGGATGGATTGCAGTCGTTCGCCGACGTCCAATGCAGGAGCCTCCTAGGATTCAGGCTTTGTTGTAATTGAGCGTTATCATGGCGACAGCGTTCAGTATTTACAACACTTGGGCCTAAATCCCAGGCGCTTGCGTTCGTACCGGGCGGTCAAGCCCCGGAATAGAGCCTTGGCACGCGGCGCAGGTTGCAGAACAGCTGGTAGGGAATGGTCTCGGCAGCGACCGCGATGTCACTGGCCAGGATGTTTTTGCCCCACAGCTCTACCGTGGAACCGAGGCCCGCCTGCGGCACGTCCGTCAGGTCGATGCACAGCATGTCCATGGACACACGCCCCAGCAACTGGCTGCGTTGCCCCGCCACCAGCACTGGCGTGCCGGTCGGTGCGTGGCGCGGGTAACCATCGGCGTAGCCCATGGCAACCACGCCGATACGCATCGGTTTTGGCGTAATGAACTTGGCGCCATAACCCACCGGCTCACCGGCCGGCAGTTCACGTACGCAGATAACCTTGGACTCCAGGGTCATCACCGGCTGCAAACGCGCGGCCACGCTCTGGTCTTCGCCGAAGGGCGTGGCCCCGTAGAGCATGATGCCAGGACGGACCCAATCGCTGGACACACCTGGCCAGCCCATCACTGACGGTGAATTGCGCAGGCTGACCTCGGCTGATAAGCCCTGGCGCGCCGCTTCAAATACCGCCACCTGCTCATCACTGCGCACGCAATCGAGTTCATCGGCGCGGGCGAAGTGGCTCATCAGCACAATCTTGGCCACTTTGCCGCTGGCCAGCAGGCGCTGGTACGCCTCGTGATAATCCTTGGGATGCAGGCCAACGCGATGCATGCCTGAGTCGAGCTTGAGCCAAATTGTCAGCGGCTTGCTCAACCTGGCTTGCTCAATCGCATCCAACTGCCACAGCGAATGCACCACGCACCAGAAATCATGCTCGATGATCAGCGGCAGCTCGTCAGCCTCGAAAAAGCCTTCCAGCAGCAGCACTGGCGCGCGAATTCCGGCAGCGCGCAGTTCCAGTGCCTCCTCGATGCAGGCCACTGCAAACCCGTCCGCCTCGGCTTCCAGCGCCTGGGCCACGCGCACGGCGCCGTGGCCGTAGGCATCGGCCTTGACCACGGCAAGGGCCTTGGCCCCCGTGACTTCACGGGCCAATTGGTAATTGTGGCGCAGGGCTTGGAGATCGATCAGGGCACGGGCAGGACGCATGGCGGCAGGCTTCTAGGCGGCAAGTGAAGAAAAAACCGGCACCGACCAACCGCTTCGGCACCGGGAGAGGGATCGTTGTTAAGGCAGGGCCGCCACGACGGACAGCTCTACCAGAATTTGCGGCTCGCACAGCTTGGCTTCAACCGTGGCACGGGCCGGGGCAACGCCTTTTGGCAGCCACTTGTCCCACACCGCGTTCATGCCGGCGAAATCCGCGTCGATGTCTTTCAGGTAGATCGTCACCGACAGCAGCTTGGTCTTGTCAGTGCCGGCCAGGTCCAGCAAACGCTCGATATTGGCCAGGGTTTCACGGGTCTGCTGTTCAATCCCGGCGCTCATGTCGTCGCCGACTTGCCCGGCCAGATACACGGTACCGCTGTGGACAACGATCTGGCTCATGCGCTCATTGGTGAGCTGGCGCTGGATTGACATGTTTTGCGGACTCCTGGTGGTTGCCATAACGGGAAATATCGAGGCCTTCGGCACTGATCTGCGGCGTTTTCTTCGCCATCAGGTCGGCCAGCAAACGACCGGAGCCACACGCCATGGTCCAACCGAGGGTGCCGTGGCCGGTATTCAGGAACAGGTTCTTGAACGGAGTGGCACCGACAATCGGCGTGCCATCGGGTGTGGTCGGACGCAAGCCGGTCCAGAAGCTGGCTTCGTTCAAATCGCCACCCTGAGGATAAAGGTCGTTGACGATCATCTCCAGGGTTTCGCGCCGGCGCGGGTTCAGCGACAGGTCAAAACCGGCTATTTCAGCCATGCCACCCACGCGGATGCGGTTATCGAAACGGGTGATCGCGACCTTATAGGTCTCGTCGAGAATGGTCGAAGTCGGCGCCATGGCCGGGTTGGTGATCGGTACGGTCAGCGAGTAGCCCTTGAGCGGGTACACCGGCGCCTTGATCCCCAGCGGCTTGAGCAATTTCGGCGAATAACTGCCGAGGGCCAGCACGTAGCGGTCGGCGGTTTCCAGCTTGCCGTCGATCCACACGCCGTTGATGCGGTCACCGGCATAGTCAAGGCGTTGGATGTCCTGCTCGAAGCGGAACTCCACGCCCAATTGCGTGCACATGTCGGCCAAGCGGGTGGTGAACATCTGGCAGTCGCCCGTCTGGTCGTTGGGCAGGCGCAGGGCACCGGCAAGGATATCGGTGACGCTGGCCAGGGCCGGCTCAACGCGGGCAATGCCAGCGCGGTCGAGCAGTTCGAACGGCACGCCGGACTCTTTCAGCACGGCGATGTCCTTCGCGGCACCATCCAGCTGCGCCTGGGTGCGGAACAACTGCGTGGTCCCGAGGCTGCGGCCTTCGTAGGCAATGCCGGTCTCGGCGCGCAGTTCGTCGAGGCAGTCGCGGCTGTACTCGGACAGGCGCACCATGCGCTCCTTATTCACTGCATAGCGGCTGGCGGTGCAGTTGCGCAGCATCTGCGCCATCCACAGGTATTGGTCGATATCGGCGGTGGCCTTGATCGCCAGCGGCGCGTGGCGTTGCAGCAGCCACTTGATGGCCTTGAGCGGCACGCCTGGTGCGGCCCATGGCGAGGCGTAGCCTGGGGACACCTGGCCGGCGTTGGCGAAACTGGTTTCCATGGCAGCAGCAGGCTGACGGTCGACTACGACGACTTCAAAGCCGGCCCGAGCCAAATAGTAGGCACTGGTCACACCAATGACGCCGCTACCCAAGACCAGAACGCGCATTTTTTTATCCTCATCGCGGGCATGGCCGCTGACGTGTGTTATTCGAGCAATGATGAGCGCAGTGTAAAAAACAATTGCCAGTGCATTTCACTATATAACTGCCTATATTTGGCGACAATTCTCGGCAAAAACCCTTTTCACAGAGGCGTATCCCCTATGCGTACCAACACCCAGACCAAGCGGGAGCTGGACAAGATCGACCGCAACATCCTGCGCATCCTGCAAACCGACGGGCGTATTTCGTTCACGGAGCTGGGGGAGAAGGTTGGGCTGTCGACCACGCCGTGCACCGAACGGGTCCGTCGGCTTGAGCGTGAAGGGATCATCATGGGCTACAACGCGCGGCTCAATCCCCAGCATTTGAAGGGAAGTTTGCTGGTATTTGTCGAGATCAGCCTCGATTACAAATCCGGGGACACCTTTGAGGAATTCCGCCGCGCCGTGCTGAAACTGCCCCATGTGCTGGAGTGCCACTTGGTGTCGGGCGACTTCGACTATCTCGTCAAAGCGCGGATTTCCGAGATGGCGTCGTACCGCAAACTGCTGGGGGATATCCTGCTCAAGCTACCCCATGTACGGGAGTCCAAGAGCTATATCGTGATGGAAGAGGTGAAGGAGAGCCTTAACCTGCCGATTCCGGACTGAAGAGGGCTAAACCAAAACCTGCCGCGTGCTCGCCATGTACTCATGGATCTGCTTCTCCACTCGCGGATGAATCAGCTCCACCGGGCGCCGCCCATTCGGGCACGGCAAGGCCTTGGTGGTGCCAAACAGCCGGCAGATCAACGGTCGCTCGTCGTACACCGTGCAGCCGTTGGGGCCCAGGTGCACACAGTTCAGCTCATCCATGGCCGCGTCTTGCTCGGCGGCGGTCTTGCGCGGCAGACGCGACATTTCCTCGGGCGACGTGGTCACCGGCCCACAGCAGTCGTGGCAACCGGGGACGCACTCGAACGAAGGAATCTGCCGACGCAGCGCGCTGATTTTCTGACTGTTGCAACTCATCGAAACACATACCGAACGGCGAATAGGTGTGGATTCTGCCGCAAAACGTCCTGCGCAGACAGCTTCATCCGACCACTGTATCCTGCGTCAAATTTTCCAAACAGGGATGCTCCCCATGACTGCCAGCGCCCGGCACACCCCGTCCTATTACGCCGCCAGCAGCGTGCCGCAACCCGATTATCCGGTGCTGATCGGCGAAGTGACGGCCGATGTGTGCGTGGTGGGCGGCGGTTTTTCCGGGCTGAACACGGCGCTTGAGCTGGCCCAGCAAGGTTTCAGCGTGGTGTTGCTGGAAGCGCGCAAGATCGCCTGGGGCGCCAGCGGACGCAACGGCGGCCAGCTGATCCGCGGAGTCGGCCATGGCCTGGACCAGTTCGCCAATGTGATCGGCAACGATGGTGTGCGCCAGATGAAGCTGATGGGACTGGAAGCAGTGGAGATTGTGCGCGAACGCGTCGAGCGCTATCAGATTCCCTGCGACCTGACCTGGGGCTACTGCGACCTCGCCAACAAGCCTCGCGACCTGCAAGGCCTGGCCGAAGACGCCGAAGAGCTGCGTGGCCTGGGTTATCGCCACGAAGTACGCCTGTTGCAAGCCAACGAGATGAGCAGCGTAATCGGTTCGGACCGCTATGTGGGCGGCATGATCGACATGGGTTCCGGCCACCTGCACCCGCTGAACCTGGCCCTTGGCGAAGCCGCCGCCGCGCAGCGACTGGGCGTGAAGCTGTTCGAGCAGTCTGAAGTCACCCGTATCGACTACGGCCCCGAAGTCAACGTGCACACCCCCCAAGGCAACGTACGCGCCAAGACCCTGGTACTGGCCTGCAATGCCTACCTCAATGGCCTCAACCCACACTTGAGCGGCAAAGTACTGCCCGCCGGCAGCTACATCATCGCCACGGAGCCGTTGAGCCAAGCCCAGGCCGCCAACCTGCTACCGCAGAACATGGCGGTGTGCGACCAGCGTGTCACGGTGGATTACTTCCGACTGTCCGCCGACCGCCGCCTGCTGTTCGGCGGTGCCTGCCACTACTCCGGTCGCGACCCCAAGGACATCGGCGCCTATATGCGTCCGAAAATGCTCAAGGTGTTCCCGCAATTGGCAGACGTGAAAATCGATTACCAATGGGGCGGCATGATCGGCATCGGTGCCAACCGCTTGCCGCAGATTGGCCGCTTGGCCGACCAACCCAATGTGTATTACGCCCAGGCCTACGCCGGCCATGGCCTTAACGCCACCCACCTGGCGGGCAAGTTGCTGGCCGAAGCCATCAGTGGCCAGCAACAGGGGCGCTTCGACCTGTTCGCCCAGGTGCCGCACATCACCTTCCCCGGCGGCAAGCACCTGCGCTCGCCGCTGCTGGCGCTGGGGATGCTCTGGCACCGGCTCAAAGAACTGGTGTGATCAATCGCGCCAGAAGGGTTTGAGGCCTTCCTGACGCGCCTGTTCGGCGGTCAGCCCCACATCGCGCAACTGCTCGCGGGTCAAATGCAGTAACGCCTTGCGCGTGTGGCGACGGCGCCAGAACAAGCTCCAGCGGCTGATATCACGCGGCGCCGTCGCACGCGCTTGTTCTGCCTCCAATTCCAGACTGTGTAGCGTCAGCCGCACATCGCTTAGACCGTTCATTTTGCTGCCCCTCATTTGCCGTGTTGCCTTGAGTGACAAGCATGGGCGGGCGGCCGAAACCATTACAGATTCAACCCATCTTTATTAAATCCATACAGATACTGCCCAGGACGGGCTGAATCCTGTATTTTCCGGTTATCTGTACTGGTCTCCCGGGAGCGAGCGCCATGACTCTTTACGTGAATCTCGCCGAATTGCTGGGCACGCGCATCGAACAGGGCTTCTATCGCCCAGGTGATCGCTTGCCGTCTGTACGGGCCTTGAGCGTGGAACACGGGGTCAGCCTGAGCACCGTGCAGCAGGCCTACCGCTTGCTTGAAGACAACGGCCTGGCGATGCCCAAGCCAAAATCCGGGTACTTCGTGCCGGTCGGACGCGAGTTGCCGGCCCTGCCCGAAGTCGGCCGCCCGGCCCAACGACCGGTAGAGATATCCCAGTGGGACCTGGTGCTGGAATTGATACGCGCAGTGCCGCGCAAGGATGTCATACAGATGGGTCGCGGCATGCCAGATGTATTGTCGCCCACCCTCAAGCCGCTGCTACGCAGCCTGGCCCGCGTGAGTCGCCGCCAGGACCTGCCAGGCCTGTATTACGACAATATCCTCGGCTGTATGGAATTGCGCGAGCAGATCGCCCGCCTGTCCTTGGATTCCGGTTGCCAGCTGACGGCCGAGGACATCGTGATCACCACCGGCTGCCATGAGGCGCTGTCCGCCAGCATCCATGCCATTTGTGAGCCGGGCGATATCGTCGCGGTGGACTCGCCGAGCTTTCACGGCGCCATGCAGACACTCAAGGGCCTGGGGATGAAAGCCCTGGAGATTCCCACCGACCCCATCACCGGCATCAGCCTCGAAGCCTTGGAACTGGCGCTTGAACAGTGGCCGATCAAGGTCATCCAGCTCACACCCAACTGCAACAACCCCCTGGGCTACATCATGCCGGAGGCCCGCAAGCGCGCGCTGCTGACCCTGGCCCAGCGCTTTGACGTGGCGATCATCGAGGACGATGTGTATGGCGAACTGGCCTACAGCTACCCACGCCCGCGCACCATTAAGTCGTTCGACGAAGACGGCCGTGTATTGCTGTGCAGCTCGTTTTCCAAAACCCTGGCACCCGGATTGCGCATCGGCTGGGTGGCGCCCGGTCGCTACCTGGAACGGGTGCTGCACATGAAATACATCAGCACCGGCTCTACCGCCACGCAGCCGCAGATCGCGATTGCCGAATTCCTCAAGGGTGGCCACTTCGAACCCCATTTGCGGCGGATGCGCACGCAATACCAGCGCAATCGCGACTTGATGCTCGATTGGGTCAGCCGCTACTTCCCGGCAGGCACCCGCGCCAGCCGGCCCCAGGGCAGTTTCATGCTGTGGGTCGAGCTGCCTGAGGGCTTCGATACACTCAAGCTCAACCGCTTCCTGATTGAGCAAGGTGTGCAGGTAGCGGTAGGCAGCATCTTTTCTGCATCGGGCAAATACCGGAACTGCCTGCGCATGAACTACGCTGCCAAGCCAACCGCACAGATTGAAGAAGCCGTGCGCAAGGTCGGGGCCGCCGCAATCAAGATGCTCGCAGAGACCGCCGACTGACCTTTCGCGGGAAATTGCCGTCATATGCCGACAACCGCCCTGATCTGGAAGCAACTCCCTTGATGATTCAACGGCTATTACCGTTTTTCCTGTTGGGAGCCCTGACCCTGGGTGGCTGCGCCAGCGTGAGCACGCCGCGCGTCCCCAGTGACGCCCTGCCCGCCGCACAGTCATCGTTCGGGCGCTCTATCCAGGCCCAGGCCGCGCCATATCAGGGGCGCTCGGGCTTTCGCCTGTTACCCAACAGCAGCGAAGCGTTCATGGCCCGCGCCGAATTGATCCGCAACGCCCAGACCAGCCTCGACCTGCAGTACTACATCGTGCATGACGGCATCAGCACCCGCATGCTCGTGGACGAACTGCTCAAGGCTGCCGACCGTGGCGTGCGGGTGCGCATCCTGCTGGATGACACCACCAGCGACGGCCTCGACCAGATCATCGCCACCCTCGCCGCCCATCCCAAGATCGAGATCCGCCTGTTCAACCCTTTGCACCTGGGCCGCAGCACAGGCGTCACGCGGGCCATGGGGCGGTTGTTCAACCTCTCGCTGCAACATCGGCGCATGCACAACAAGCTGTGGCTGGCGGACAACAGCGTGGCCATCGTCGGTGGGCGCAACCTGGGGGATGAGTATTTCGACGCCGAGCCCAACCTGAACTTCACCGACATCGACATGCTTAGCGTGGGGCCGGTGGCGGAGCAACTGGGCCACAGTTTCGACCAATACTGGAACAGTGCCCTCAGCAAGCCCATCGACGACTTCGTTTCAAACACCCCGTCCAAAGGGGACCTGGCCGCTGCCCGCGTACGCCTGGAAGCGTCGCTGGCCGAGTCGCGCCAGCAGAACCACGCGCTGTACAACCGCTTGCGCACCTACCAGACCCAACCGCGCATGGACACCTGGCGCCGCGAACTGATCTGGGCCTGGAACCAGGCGCTGTGGGATGCGCCGAGCAAGGTACTGGCCAAGGCCGATCCGGACCCTCGCCTGCTGCTCACCACCCAGCTCGCGCCGGAACTGGAAGGGGTCAATCACGAGCTGATGATGATCTCGGCCTACTTCGTGCCGGGGCAACCGGGGCTGCTGTACCTGACCGGGCGCGCCGATGCAGGCGTGTCGGTCAGCTTGCTGACCAATTCCCTGGAGGCAACCGACGTGCCTGCCGTGCACGGCGGTTATGCGCCCTATCGCAAGGCGCTGCTGGAGCACGGAGTGAAACTCTATGAATTGCGCCGCCAACCGGGCGACCCCAGCGCTGGCAGCGGACCGCACCTGTTCCGGCGCGGCACCTTCCGTGGCTCGGACTCCAGCCTGCACAGCAAGGCGATGATCTTTGATCGGGAAAAGTCGTTTATCGGCTCGTTCAACTTCGACCCACGCTCGGTGCTGTGGAATACCGAAGTGGGTGTGCTGGTCGACAGCCCGGAGCTGGCGGAGCACGTGCGCAACCTGGCCCTGCAAGGCATGGCGCCGGCCTTGAGCTATGAGGCGAAGTTGCAGGATGGCCAGGTGGTATGGGTGACGGAGGACAACGGCCAATTGCACACCCTGACCCGCGAGCCGGGCAGTTGGTGGCGACGGTTCAATGCCTGGTTCGCCACCTCCGTCGGCCTGGAACGCATGCTCTAAAAACGACACAGAGCAACTGTAGGAGCCGGCTTGCCGGCGATGGCGGCGTTTCAGTTGATCAATTCGCGGGCTGACACACTGCCATCACTGGCAAGCCAGTGCCTACAGGGGATGCATTTTCAGATCAGGCCGGCTGTGCTGCGCCGAATGCACCTTGGCGCAGCAACAACAGCACCAGGCCCAGCGCACCGGCTGCCATCAGCAGCGGCAGCGCATGGCCGCTGATCCACTGGCTGCCAGCACCGGCCACCAAGGGACCGACCAGGCAGCCGATACCCCACAATTGCGCCACGTGGGCATTGGCGCGCACCAGCGCGTCGTCGCGGTAACGCTCGCCGATCAGGATCAGCGACAAGGTGAACAGGCCTCCAGCACTTGCACCGAACACCACCCAGATCGGCCAGATCAACGGCGTGTGCATCAGCAGAGGAATCGCCAGGCTCGATGCCAGCAACAACACAGCACAGCTCAGGAACAACGTGCGCCGAGGCAGGTAGTCGGCCAGCGCCCCGATGGGCAGTTGCAGCAGCGCATCGCCGACCACCACTGTACTGACCATGGCCAGGGCCATTTCGGCGGTGAATCCCTGCTGCAGGCAGTACACCGGCAGCAACGTGAGGATCATCGCCTCAAAGGCGGCGAACAAAGCCACCGCCCAGGCGATCGCGGGGAGGCTCAGGCAGAAGCGCCACAGTTGCGCGAAGGTTACGCTGAACGACTCGGCGCTCGGCGCGCCGGAGCGCCCCAGCAGCAACAGCGGCGCAACCATCAGCAAGCCTACGCCCACCCAGAAACCGTAGTCATGGTCGGTGCCGATCAGCCCCAGCAACAACGGGCCCGACAGCTGGCTCAAGGCATAGCTGCAGCCGTACAGCGCCACCAGCCGGCCGCGCCAATGCTCCACCACCAACTGGTTGATCCAGCTTTCGCCGAGGATAAACACGATGGTGAGGATCACGCCGATCATCAGCCGCAATACCAGCCAGACCGGATAGCTGGGCAAGACCGCCAGCAAACCGATGGAGACCGCGCCCGCCCACAGGCACAGGCGCATGAGGTTGGCGGTGCCGAGCCATGAAGCCAGGCGACTCGACACCTTCGCGCCGAGCAGCACGCCAAAAGCCGGCATCGCCGCCATCACACCGATGGCGAAACTGCCATAACCCCAGCTTTCAAGGCGCAGGGACACCAGCGGCATGCTGACACCCAGCGCCAGGCCGACGCTGAGCACCGAGGCCAGGACGGCGAAATAAGTCGCCCAACGCATGTCCACGCTCCTGTGGATAGTTTTTAAGATCACACAAAACAGTGTGGGAGCGGGCTTGCTCGCGAAAGCGGCGTACCAGTCAATACATACGTGACTGTCATACCGCATTCGCGAGCAAGCCCGCTCCCACATTTGGCCTGCGGTGTTGCTTAGAGCTTGATCCAGGTCGCCTTCAGCTCGGTGTACTTGTCGAACGCATGCAGCGACTTGTCGCGACCGTTACCCGACTGCTTGAAGCCACCGAACGGCGCAGTCATGTCGCCGCCGTCGTACTGGTTGACCCACACGCTACCGGCGCGCAGGGCCTTGGCAGTCAGGTGCGCCTTGGAGATATCCGCCGTCCACACCGCTGCGGCCAGGCCGTATTGGGTGTCGTTGGCAATGGCGACCGCTTCCTCGGCACTGTCGAACGTGATCACCGACAGGACCGGACCAAAGATCTCTTCCTGGGCGATCTTCATCGCGTTGGTCACACCGTCGAAAATCGTCGGTTCGACGTAAGTGCCGCCAGTTTCTTCCAGGGTGCGCTTGCCACCGGCGACCAACTTGGCGCCGTCGGCATGCCCGGCTTCGATGTACGAGAGCACGGTGTTCATCTGCTGGGTGTCTACCAATGCGCCCACATTGGTGGCCGGGTCCAGTGGGTTGCCGGGCTTCCAGCCTTTGAGGGCCTCGATCACCAGTGGCAGGAATTTGTCCTTGATGGAGCGCTCCACCAGCAGACGCGAACCTGCGGTGCAGACCTCACCCTGGTTGAAGGCAATGGCACCGGCGGCGGATTCGGCGGCGGCTTGCAGGTCCGGCGCGTCGGCAAACACGATGTTCGGGCTCTTGCCGCCCGCTTCCAGCCATACACGCTTCATGTTCGATTCGCCGGAGCGGATCAACAGTTGCTTGGCGATTTTGGTGGAACCGGTGAACACCAGGGTGTCGACGTCCATGTGCAGTGCCAGCGCGTTGCCGACCGTGTGGCCGTAGCCCGGCAGCACGTTGAACACGCCTTTTGGAATACCGGCCTCAACGGCCAGGGCCGCGATGCGGATGGCAGTCAGCGGGGATTTTTCGGACGGCTTGAGGATCACCGAGTTACCAGTGGACAGCGCCGGGCCCAGTTTCCAGCAGGCCATCATCAGCGGGAAGTTCCACGGCACGATGGCGCCGACGACGCCAACCGGCTCACGGGTCACCAGGCCCAGTTGGTCGTGCGGGGTAGCCGCGACTTCGTCGTAGATCTTGTCGATCGCTTCGCCGCTCCAGCTCAGGGCATTCGCCGCGCCGGGTACGTCGATGTTCAGGGAGTCGCTGATCGGCTTGCCCATGTCCAGGGTTTCGAGCAGCGCCAGCTCTTCGGCATTGGCCTTGAGCAACGCGGCGAAACGGATCATGGCGGACTTGCGTTTGGCCGGCGCCAGGCGCGACCACACGCCGGAATTGAACGTGGCACGCGCGTTTTCCACGGCGCGCTGGGCATCGGCGGCGTCACAGCTGGCAACAGTGGCCAGCAGGCGGCCATCAACCGGGCTGATGCATTCGAAGGTATCACCGGAAGCGGCGGCGGTGTACTCGCCATTGATGTAGGCACGGCCTTCGATCTTGAGATCCTTGGCGCGTTGTTCCCAGTCGGCACGGGTCAGGGTGGTCATGCGAGTGTCCTCCTCTTATTGAATACAAGGGCCAGGCGATGTGCCCCGGCAGCCTCAAAGAATGCTTGCCCCGCCAGCCAGCTGTTCGGCTCAAGGCAGCTGCCACCCTAAACCAGCGGCTGGGGGTGTTTCAATATATTTGACATAACGCCAGTAAACGCCCTTGCGATGTTCATTTTAATAAACATAGACTTTGGGCTCTCCAACCGCAGGCCAGACGGGACACGCACATGAGCATCCAGGACATCGTCGACTTCAGCCAAGCCAGCACCGCCCCAGACCGCTACCGCCCCGCTGCCGAAAAAATCCTCAAGGGCGATCCCGAGCAAACGATCTACAACCACTACAACAGCCCGTGCGGCCAGATGAGTGCCGGCGTTTGGGAAGGCGAAGTCGGGCAGTGGAAGGTCAATTACACCGAGCATGAGTACTGCGAGATTGTGCAGGGCGTGTCCGTGCTGCGTGATGCCGATGGCAATGCCAAGACCTTGCGCGCCGGCGACCGCTTTGTGATCCCTGCCGGGTTCAGTGGCACTTGGGAAGTGCTGGAGCCTTGCCGCAAGATCTACGTGGTGTTCGAACAGAAAGCCTGATCAGCCAAATCGCAGGCAAAAAAAAGCCCGGATCGTGAGATACGGGCTTTTTTTCACAAGGAGGAAAATCAATTACTTGATTTTGCCTTCTTTGTAGATCACGTGCTTGCGAACGCGCGGGTCGAACATTTTCTTTTCGAGCTTGTCCGGAGTAGTACGCTTGTTCTTGTCGGTAGTGTAGAAGTGACCAGTACCGGCGCTAGAGATCATTCGAATCAATTCACGCATGATATAGCTCCTTAGATTGTGCCAGCGCGGCGCAATTCAGCCAGCACGACAGTGATGCCACGCTTGTCGATGATGCGCATGCCTTTAGCAGATACGCGCAGACGGACGAAACGTTTCTCTTCTTCAACCCAGAAGCGGTGATGCTGCAGGTTCGGCAGGAAACGACGACGGGTTTTGTTATTTGCGTGGGAAATGTTATTCCCAGTCACCGGACCCTTACCGGTAACTTGACAGACTCTCGACATGCCTCAGCCCTCTAAAACCACATGCCCAACCCGGCATGGGTTGGCCGCTTAATCTCTCAGTCATTTGGCGCCAGGCGCCGCGTTTCTTTAGGGTCTTACCGGCTACACCTACAAGCGAAGGAACCGGGCCCCTAGAAAAGAGCGCTGCTTTATACCAGAAAGACCTAGGTGCAACAACAGCCCGAGTGTTTTTACTGGCGTAAATCTTGGCGGCAGACGCCTGAACCGTTGCCAGGAGGGGCCGCTGTCACAGCCGACCGCTCGTCGCACAGAATGATTTTCAGCGCTCGCGGGCACGGTGAAGTGCACGACAAAACGCGCTGAGGTGCCATCAAAACAGCATTTGGCGCAAAAGCACAGGCAAAAATGGGCTAGTCATTTACCTATCAGACCACTACGGTAGGACTTTTCCAGACTGCACTCGCAGATGGGCCTTCGATCTGCAAAGGAAACCGAACATGCGCCTCGCTGCCCTACCGCTATTGCTAGCCCCTCTCTTTATCGCCCCGCTGGCCTCTGCCGCCAGCAACCTGAGCGTCTGCACCGAGGCCAGCCCCGAAGGGTTCGATGTGGTGCAATACAACTCGCTGACCACTACCAACGCTTCGGCCGACGTGCTGATGAACCGCCTGGTGGACTACGATGCGGCCAGCGGCAAACTGGTGCCAAGCCTGGCGGACAGTTGGGAAGTTTCGCCGGATGGCCTGACCTATACCTTCAAGCTGCACCCGGAGGTGAAATTCCACCGCACCGATTACTTCACCCCAAGCCGTACCCTGACCGCCGAAGACGTGCGCTTCAGCTTCGAGCGCATGCTCGATCCGGCCAACCCATGGCACAAAATCGCCCAGAGCGGCTTCCCCCACGCCCAGTCGCTGCAACTGCCGACGCTGGTGAAGAAAATCGACGCCCTCGATCCGCTGACCGTGCGCTTTACCCTGGATCACGCCGACTCCACCTTCCTCGCCGCCCTGAGCATGGGTTTTGCCTCGATCTACCCGGCGGAATACGCCGACAAACTGCTCAAGGCCGGCACGCCGGAGAAGCTCAACAGCCAACCGATCGGCACCGGGCCGTTCATCTTCAGCCGTTTCCAGAAGGATGCCGTGGTGCGCTACAAGGCCAACCCGGACTACTTCGCTGGCAAACCGTCTGTGGATAACTTGATCTTCGCCATCACACCGGACGCCAACGTGCGCCTGCAGAAATTGCATCGCGATGAGTGCCAGATTGCCCTGTCGCCCAAGCCGCTGGATGTGGGCGAGGCCGAGAACGACCCGGCACTCAAAGTGGAAAAAACCGCTGCATTCATGACCGCCTTCGTGGCCATCAACAGCCAGCATCCGCCCCTGGACAAGCCGGAAGTGCGCCAGGCGATCAACCTGGCCTTCGACAAAGGCAGCTACCTCAAAGCCGTGTTTGAAGGCACCGCCGAAGCCGCCAACGGCCCTTACCCGCCCAACACCTGGAGCTACGCCAAGGACCTGCCCGGTTATCCACAAGACCTTGCCAAGGCCAAGGCACTGCTCGACCGCGCCGGGCTCAAGGACGGTTTCAAGACCACCATTTGGACCCGCCCTACCGGTAGCCTGCTGAACCCCAACCCCAACCTCGGCGCACAACTGCTGCAAGCGGACCTGGCCAAGGTCGGCATCCAGGCCGAGATCCGCGTGATCGAATGGGGCGAGCTGATTCGCCGCGCCAAAGCTGGCGAGCACGACCTACTGTTCATGGGCTGGGCCGGCGACAACGGCGACCCGGATAACTTCCTGACCCCGCAGTTCTCCTGCGCAGCGGTGAAATCCGGCACCAACTTCGCCCGCTACTGCGACCCCGCGCTGGACAAGCTGATCAGCGCCGGCAAGACCACCAGCGAACAAGGTGTACGCAGCAAGCTGTACCAGCAGGCCCAAGCGCAGATCCAGCAGCAGGCACTGTGGCTGCCGCTTGCACACCCAACCGCGTTTGCCCTGGCCCGCAAAAACATCGAAGGCTACCAAGTGAGCCCGTTCGGCCGGCAGGACTTCTCCAAAGTCAGCGTTAAACCGTAACCGCCCCGTACGAAGGCCGTATGTATCTAGACCAAGCTAACCAAGATGCGAAGCGAGTCGCTCTTGATCCTGCTCTTGATCCGCTTTTGATCTAAAGCGCCCCATCAAACACGCTGGCCGGAGTTCGACAGGGACTTGGGGGGTAAACTGGCAGGGATGCCGGTTTAGCCGCCAAAATACCTGTCGGATTACGGGTACACCGAGCCTAGGCGAGGTGCCGAGTGTTGGGGCAAGAACCCTTTGCTTACTTTGGGCTGGGCCGGCATTCCGGCTTTTCCAAAGTGAGCCGCCGTAAGGGCGGAACCCATAGCAGCCTTCCTCCAAATAACGGATATGTACCCGGTCTGATCCACTATCCAGGTCGGCTGTCAGGCCGCCTTCGCAGGCAAGCCAGCTCCCACATTTGGATCGCGGGGTGACAGTTAGAGAGCGGTCGTCTGTCAGGCCGCTTTCGCAGGCAAGCCAGCTCCCACATTTGGATCGCGGGGTGACAGTTAGAGAGCGGTCGTCTGTCAGGCCGCTTTCGCAGGCAAGCCGGCTCCCACATCTGGCTCGCGGGGTGACAGTTAGAGAGCGGTCGTCTGTCAGGCCGCTTTCGCAGGCAAGCTGGCTCCCACATCTGGATCGCGGGGCAACAGATAGACAGTGGTCGTCTTTCAGGCCAACTTTCCGAGCAAGCCAGTTCCTACATCCAACCATATTCCGCCATCGACAACGGGTCACCATCCCCGACAATGATGTGGTCCAGCACCCGCACGTCCACCATTTCCAGGGCTTTCTGCAACAATTTGGTCAATTTTCGATCAGCTGCGCTCGGCTCAAGGCTGCCGGAAGGATGGTTATGGCACAGGATCAACGCCGCGGCGTTGTAGGCCAAAGCGCGCTTGACCACCTGCCGGGGATACACCATCGCCGTGTCGATGGTGCCTTGGGACAACGCCTCGAAGCCCAGCACCCTGTGCCTTGAATCAAGAAACAGGCAGCCGAAGATCTCATGAGGCTCATGGCGCAGCATGGCCTTCAGGTAGTCCCGCACGGCCACGGGGCTTTCCAGCACCGAGTCGCTTCGCAGGCGCTCGGCCATGTGCCGCTTGGCCATTTCCAGCACCGCCTGCAACTGGGCAAACTTCGCCGGCCCCAGGCCCAATTGTTGGTTGAACAATGTCTGGCTGGCCTCCAGCAGTGGGCGCAAGCCGCCGAACTGCGCCAACAAATGGCGCGCAAGGTCTACCGCGCTCCTGCCGGAAACCCCGGTACGCAGGAAGATCGCCAACAACTCGGCATCCGACAGGCTTGCCGCGCCCCACTCCAAAAGCTTCTCTCGCGGCCGCTCTGCTGCTGGCCAATCGCGAATACTCATCCCACCTCCCTGTCCCTATGCGCGCTATGCGCCATGTGCGCCGCTGTTGCCAAGCGGACGCTGTGTTATCGTAGGCCCTCTTTTTTGCAGGCGATTTCCCCTGGGGAGGGGGCATCGCAGGCGTCACTGAACTGGCATCACTGAACTGGAAAGGCAAACCAATGCAGCGTCTGTATCGGAAACGCATCGTTCTCGGCGTTGGCGGCGGCATTGCCGCCTACAAGAGCGCAGAGCTGGTCCGCAGGCTCCTGGACCAAGGCGCCGAAGTGCGCGTGGTCATGACGCGCGGTGGCAGTGAATTCATCACCCCGCTGACCATGCAGGCATTGTCCGGGCACCCGGTTCACCTGGATCTGCTGGACCCCGCGGCCGAAGCCGCCATGGGTCACATCGAACTGGCCAAATGGGCCGACCTGGTGCTGATCGCGCCGGCCACTGCCGACCTGATCGCCCGCCTGGCCCAGGGCATCGCCGATGACCTGCTGACCACCCTGGTACTGGCCACCGACGCTACCGTTGCCATCGCCCCGGCCATGAACCAGGCCATGTGGCGCGACCCGGCCACCCAAGCCAACACCCAACTCCTGCAAAGCCGTGGCCTCAAGGTGTTCGGCCCGGCCTCCGGCAGCCAGGCCTGTGGCGACGTCGGCATGGGCCGCATGCTCGAAGCCACCGACCTGGCGCTGTGTGCCGCCGAGTGTTTCCAGCACCTGGCCCTGACCGGCAAGCACGTGCTGATCACGGCGGGCCCGACTCAGGAAAATATCGACCCGGTGCGCTACATCACCAACCATAGCTCAGGGAAAATGGGCTTTGCCTTGGCCGAAGCGGCGGTCGAGGCAGGCGCACGTGTCACCTTGATCACCGGCCCGGTGCATTTGCCGACCCCTGATCGGGTCACGCGAATCGACGTAGTCAGCGCCCGCGACATGCTGGCGGCCTGTGAGGCAGCCATTCCGTGCGACCTGTTTATCGCCTCGGCAGCGGTGGCGGACTACCGCCCGGAAGTCGTCGCCCCGCAAAAACTCAAGAAAGACCCTACAAGCGGTGACGGCCTGCTCCTGCAAATGGTGCGCAACCCGGACATCCTGGCGACCATCGCCACCCGTGCGGACCGACCGTTCAGTGTTGGCTTTGCCGCCGAGACCGAGCACCTGCTGGACTACGCAGCACGCAAATTGAAAGACAAAAACCTCGATCTGATCGTTGCCAATGATGTCGCCAACCCGAGCATTGGCTTCAACAGCGAGGAAAATGCCATCAGCGTGATCGACCGCGAGTTGCACGCCACCGTTTTCGCCCAGACCAGCAAAGGCAAGATTGCCCGCCAACTGATCTCTTTTATCGCCCAACGGCTGAACCAGGTTTAATTTCCATGCACGCTTTGCAAGCCAAGATCCTCGACCCACGCATCGGCAACGAATTCCCACTGCCGGCCTACGCCACACCGGGCTCCGCCGGCCTTGACCTGCGCGCCATGCTCAAGCAAGACACCGTCCTTGAGCCGGGCCAGACCCTCCTGATTCCGACCGGCCTGTCGATCTATATCGGTGACCCTGGCTTGGCGGCGCTGATCCTGCCGCGCTCCGGCCTGGGCCACAAACACGGCATCGTGCTGGGCAACCTGGTGGGGCTGATCGACTCGGACTATCAGGGCGAGTTGATGGTGTCGTGCTGGAACCGTGGCCAGACCGCGTTCAACATCGCCGTCGGCGAGCGCATTGCCCAGTTGGTACTCGTGCCAGTGGTGCAGGCGCACTTCGAACTGGTCGAGGAATTCGATGAAACCCAGCGCGGCGCAGGTGGTTTCGGGCATTCCGGCAGTCACTGACTAAGCTGAATCTGGCCGGGCACCCTTGCCCGGCCCGACGCCACCGCAAGGCCTTTCAGGACGAAGAATGCGCGGACTTTATGAGCGAGATTTCCCCATAGAAATCAAAGCATTACGCAGACAACAAGGCGGAGCCAGCGCTCCGATGGCATTTTTGCACCACGAACTCTCTGCCGAAAACGCCGTCATACCCTTCAGTTTGAGCCTGCCGGTCAGCCACATTAAGGCCAGCCTTGCCCCTTTCAGATGGAGTTTCCCCCCGCGATGAGTACCGCAGCCCGAGTAGCCCCGACATTCCCCGACAGCATCTTTCGCGCCTATGACATTCGTGGCGTGGTGCCCAAGACCCTGACTGCCGAAACCGCCTATTGGATTGGCCGCGCCATCGGCTCCCAGAGCCTGGCCCAGGATGAGCCCAACGTTTCGGTCGGCCGTGACGGTCGCCTGTCCGGCCCGGAACTGGTGGAGCAGTTGATCCAGGGCCTGGCCGACAGCGGTTGCCATGTGAGCGACGTCGGCCTGGTGCCGACGCCTGCGCTGTACTACGCAGCCAACGTACTGGCCGGCAAGTCCGGGGTGATGCTCACCGGCAGCCATAACCCGTCGGACTACAACGGTTTCAAGATCGTCATTGCTGGCGACACCCTGGCCAACGAACAGATTCAGGCCCTGCACGAGCGCCTGAAAAATAACGACCTGACCAGCGGTAAGGGCACCATCACCAAAGTCGACATCCTGCAGCGCTACTCTGACGAAATCACCCGTGACGTCAAACTCGCGCGCCGCCTCAAAGTGGTTGTGGACTGCGGCAACGGCGCGGCCGGCGTGATCGCCCCGCAGTTGCTCGAAGCCTTGAACTGCGAAGTGATTCCGCTGTTCTGCGAGGTCGACGGCAACTTCCCCAACCACCACCCGGACCCGGGCAAGCCTGAGAACCTGGTGGACCTGATCGCCAAGGTCAAGGAAACCGGGGCTGATGTGGGCCTGGCCTTCGACGGCGACGGCGACCGCGTGGGTGTGGTGACCGAGACCGGCGAAATCGTGTTCCCGGATCGCCTGCTGATGCTGTTTGCCCGTGACGTGGTGGCGCGCAATGCCAACGCCGAAATCATCTTCGACGTGAAGTGCACTCGCCGCCTCACCCCGCTGATCAAGGAATATGGCGGTCGCCCGCTAATGTGGAAGACCGGTCACTCGTTGATCAAAAAGAAAATGAAGGAAACCGGCGCGCTATTGGCTGGCGAAATGAGCGGTCACGTGTTCTTCAAGGAGCGCTGGTTCGGCTTTGATGACGGTATTTACAGCGCTGCGCGCCTGCTGGAGATCCTCAGCAAGGAAAAATCCACCGCCGAAGAGCTGTTCCAGACCTTCCCGAACGATATTTCTACGCCAGAGATCAATATCCATGTGACCGAGGAGAGCAAATTCAGCATCATTGACGCACTGCACGATGCGCAATGGGGTGAAGGCGCCAACCTGACCACCATTGATGGTGTGCGAGTCGATTACGCCAAAGGCTGGGGCCTGGTTCGCGCGTCCAACACCACACCGGTGCTGGTCCTGCGTTTCGAGGCGGATACCGAGGCTGAGTTGCAGCGCATCAAGGACGTGTTCCACGCCCAGTTGAAACGTGTTGCCCCTGATCTCCAATTACCGTTCTGATTTTTTACCGGAGCCCTGAATGACCCTCGAACGCGAAGCCGCTGCCAACACTGCCAAGGTCCTTTCCGAAGCGTTGCCTTACATCCGACGCTATGTCGGCAAGACGCTGGTGATCAAGTACGGCGGCAATGCCATGGAAAGCGACGAGCTGAAAACCGGCTTTGCCCGCGACATCGTGTTGATGAAAGCCGTCGGGATCAACCCGGTGGTGGTCCACGGTGGCGGCCCGCAAATCGGCGATCTGCTCAAACGCTTGTCGATCGAGAGTCACTTCATCGATGGCATGCGCGTCACTGACGCGCAGACCATGGACGTGGTGGAAATGGTGCTCGGCGGCCAGGTCAACAAGGACATCGTCAACCTGATCAACCGCCATGGCGGCAGCGCCATCGGCCTGACCGGCAAGGATGCGGAGCTGATCCGCGCGAAAAAACTGACCGTGACCCGCCAGACGCCGGAGATGACCCAGCCGGAAATCATCGACATCGGCCAAGTGGGCGAAGTGGTTGGCGTTAACACCGACCTGCTGAACCTGCTGGTCAAGGGCGATTTCATTCCGGTGATCGCGCCGATCGGCGTGGGCGCCAATGGCGAGTCCTACAACATCAACGCCGACCTGGTGGCCGGCAAGGTGGCCGAAGCATTGAAGGCTGAAAAGCTGATGCTGCTGACCAACATCGCCGGCTTGATGGACAAGGAAGGCAAGGTGTTGACCGGCCTGACGACCCAACAGGTCGACGAACTGATCGCCGACGGCACCATCTACGGTGGCATGCTGCCGAAGATCCGTTGCGCGCTGGAAGCGGTGCAAGGCGGTGTGGGCAGCTCGCTGATCATCGATGGCCGGGTACCGAATGCGGTACTGCTGGAAATCTTCACGGATACCGGCATGGGCACGTTGATCAGTAACCGCAAGCGCCCCTAAACGCTGAAAACAAAAAGGCCCCGCTCAATATGATTGAGCGGGGCCTTTTTTATGCACGCTGCTCCCCTGTGGGAGCGGGCTTGCCCGCGAAGGCGGTGGGTCAGACGCCAAACTGCTCGCGATATGCACGCACCGCCGGCAGGTGCTGCTTGAGCTGTGGATCATCTTCCAGGAACTGCAGCACCTGGTTCAGTGACACGATGCTGACCACGGGAATGCCGAAATCGCGTTCCACTTCCTGGATCGCGGACAACTCACCGTTGCCACGCTCCTGGCGGTTCAGCGCGATCAGCACACCGGCAGCCTTGGCGCCGTCCTGGGAAGCGATGATCTGCATCACTTCACGGATGGCGGTGCCAGCAGTGATCACGTCGTCAATGATCAGCACATCGCCCTTGAGCGGAGCCCCGACCAGGCTGCCGCCTTCACCATGCGCCTTGGCCTCCTTACGGTTGAAGCACCATGGCAAATCCTGCCCGTGATGTTCAGCCAGGGCCACAGCTGTGGCCGCGGCCAAGGGGATGCCCTTGTAGGCCGGGCCAAACAGGACGTCGAAGGAAATACCGCTTTCAACGATGGCGGCCGCATAGAAACGACCTAGCTGAGCCAGGGCCGAACCCGAGTTGAACAAGCCCGCATTAAAGAAGTACGGGCTGGTGCGCCCGGACTTCAGAGTGAACTCACCGAAGCGCAAAACGCCGCGATCGATGGCAAAACGAATGAAATCGCGTTGATACGCCTGCATGAAAAAAGCCTCAGATACCACGGATTTAGCTAATTAGGTAGACGGCGTGTATCATACACGCACGCGATTTTTGGGGCCATTTATGCGGATCATCAGTGTGAACGTTAATGGTATTCAGGCTGCAGTCGAGCGTGGTTTGCTCAGTTGGCTGCAAGCCCAGAATGCCGACGTCATCTGCCTGCAGGATACCCGCGCCTCCGCCTTTGAACTGGACGACCCAGCCTTCCAACTGGATGGCTACTTCCTTTATGCCTGCGATGCCGAAGTGCCCACCCAAGGTGGCGTGGCTTTGTATTCGCGGTTGCAACCCAAGGCGGTCATCAGCGGCCTCGGCTTCGAGACAGCCGACCGCTACGGGCGCTACCTGCAAGCCGATTTCGACAAGGTCAGCATCGCGACCTTGCTGCTTCCTTCGGGGCAGAACGGCGATGAAGACTTGAACCAGAAGTTCAAGCTAATGGACGATTTCGCCCGTTATCTGGATAAACAGCGGCGCAAACGTCGCGAGTACATTTATTGTGGCTCGCTGTACGTGGCGCAACAGAAGCTGGATATCAAGAACTGGCGCGACAGCCAGCAATCCCCGGGCTTCCTGGCGCCAGAACGCGCCTGGATGGACGAGATTGTCGGCAACATGGGCTATGTGGATGCACTGCGCGAGGTCAGCCGCGAAGGCGACCAGTACAGCTGGTGGCCAGATAACGAACAGGCTGAGATGCTCAACCTGGGCTGGCGTTTCGATTATCAGTTGCTGACCCCTGGTCTGCGCCGGTTCGTGCGCAGCGCACGCCTGCCGCGCCAGCCACGCTTCTCGCAGCACGCGCCGCTGATCGTGGACTACGACTGGACATTGACCATCTAAGGTCTTTTTCCAGGCACAAAAAAACCGACATCGCTGTCGGTTTTTTTGTGGGTGCTCATTATTTGATCAGGCGCCAGGTCAAGGGGTAGCGATAAACAATCCCCTTGTTGGCCTTGATGCTGCCAATGATAGTCAGCACCACCGTGGCGATCGCCAGGGCAACCATCAGGAAAAAGCCAATCACTGCAAAAGCCAGCACGATGCAAGCGATCCAGGCGATGGCCACGGTGATCTGGAAGTTCAGTGCTTCCTTGCCCTGATCATCAATGAACGGGTCCACTTCTTTCTTCATCTGCCACAGGATCAGTGGCCCCACGACGCTACCGAAGGGGAACACGAAGCCCAGAAACGCCGCGAGATGGCACAACATTGCCCCCTGGCGCACTTCGTAGGAAGGCGTAGGCACCGGCATTTGGCTGTTGTCATTCATGGCGTTTCTCCTTGAAACGGGCTCAGTCAGCCAGGGCGGCGTTCTGCAGCTCGAAGATTTCGGTCATGCCTTTCTGGGCCAGGGCCAGCATGGCGTTCAGGTCGGCCGGCTGGAAGGGCGCGCCTTCGGCGGTGCCCTGCACTTCGATGAAACCACCGGTGCTGGTCATGACCACGTTCAGGTCGGTCTCGGCGGCCGAGTCTTCCAGGTAGTCCAGGTCCAGCACTGGCTCGCCCTGGTACATGCCTACCGACACAGCGGCGATCATTTGCTTGAGCGGGTCGCCTGCTTTCAGGCCGCCACGTTTCTTGATCACTTTCAGCGCGTCAACCAGGGCCACCATGGCGCCGGTGATAGACGCGGTACGGGTACCGCCGTCGGCCTGGATCACGTCACAGTCGACATACAGGGTCACGTCGCCCAGCTTGGACATGTCCAGGGCTGCGCGCAGGGAGCGGCCGATAAGACGCTGGATTTCCAGGGTGCGGCCGCCTTGCTTGCCACGACTGGCTTCACGCTGATTACGTTCGCCAGTGGCGCGCGGCAGCATGCCGTACTCGGCGGTCAACCAACCCTGGCCCTGGCCTTTGAGGAAGCGCGGCACGCCGTTTTCGACGCTTACGGTGCAGATGACCTTGGTATCGCCAAACTCGACCAGTACAGAACCCTCGGCGTGTTTGGTGTAGTTGCGGGTGATGCGGATCGAGCGGAGCTGATCGGCAGCGCGACCACTTGGACGTTTCATAGGGAGACACCTGTACTGAGGACGAAAAACTGCCGAGCATTATAGAGCCGCGAGCCGGTTCGGGGCACTGCTAAAAAATCCAGTTACGAATGCTCGGGTTTGGGCGCGCTCGTTCCACTGCGCTACAATCCTGCGCCTTCTTAACCATCAGCCCGTGTTTGCGGGACTGCAACGCGAGGTACCTCCATGGTGCACAGCATGACCGCCTTCGCCCGCGTCGAAAAAGCCGGCGTACAAGGCACCCTGAGCTGGGAACTGCGCTCGGTCAACAGCCGTTACCTGGAGCCGCACCTGCGTCTGCCGGAGTCGTTCCGCGACCTCGAAGGCGCCGTGCGTGAAGCGTTGCGCCAAGGTATTTCCCGCGGCAAGCTGGAATGCACCCTGCGTTTTACCGAAGAAACCACCGGCAAGCCGCTGCAGGTCGACCGCGACCGCGCCGCACAGCTGGTGGCCGCCGCCGAAACCATCGCCGGCCTGATCAAGCAGCCGGCCGCGCTCAACCCCCTGGAAGTGCTGGCCTGGCCCGGCGTGCTGGTGGCCGACGCCACCGACCCGCAAGCCCTCAACGCCGAAGCCTTGGCCCTGTTCAACCAAGGCCTCAAGGAGCTCAAGGCCGGCCGCGAGCGCGAAGGCGCCGAGCTGGCTCGCCTGATCAATGAGCGCCTGACCTCGATCGAAGAAGACGTAGTGACCCTGCGCGAGCTGGTCCCACAGATGCTCGCCACCCAGCGCCAGAAGGTGCTCGACCGTTTCACCGACATGAAGGCCGACCTTGACCCGGTGCGTCTGGAGCAGGAAATGGTCCTGCTGGCGCAAAAGAGCGACGTCGCCGAAGAGCTGGACCGCCTGAGCACCCACATCCTCGAAGTGCGCCGCGTGCTCAAGTCCGGCGGTGCCGCCGGTCGGCGCCTGGACTTCCTGATGCAGGAACTCAACCGCGAAGCCAATACACTGGGCTCCAAGGCGTTCGATCCGCGCAGCACCACGGCTGCGGTCAACCTCAAGGTGTTGATCGAGCAGATGCGCGAACAAGTACAGAATATTGAGTAAGGCAACCCCCATGACCCACAGCACCGGCACCCTTTACATCATTTCCGCCCCTTCGGGCGCGGGCAAGAGCAGCCTGGTCAAGGCCTTGACCGACGCTGACGAGCAGATCCGCATCTCGGTCTCCCACACCACCCGCGCCATGCGTCCGGGCGAGGTGAACGGCGTGCACTACCACTTCGTCGAGCGCACCGAGTTCGTCAAGATGATCGAACACGGCGACTTCCTGGAGCGCGCCGAAGTGTTCGGCAACCTCTACGGCACGTCGCAGAGCCACTTGCAGCAAACCCTGGACGAAGGCCACGACCTCATTCTGGAAATCGACTGGCAGGGCGCCGAGCAAGTGCGCCAGTTGATGCCCAAGGCGCGTTCGATCTTCATCTTGCCGCCGTCGCTGGAGGCGTTGCACCAGCGCCTGACCAATCGCGGCCAGGACAGCGACGAGATCATCGAAGGCCGCATGCGTGAAGCCGTCAGCGAAATGAGCCACTACGTCGACTACGACTACCTGATCATCAATGACGATTTTGCCCACGCGCTGGACGATTTGAAGGCGATTTTCCGCACCAACCAGCTCCAGCAAAAGCGTCAGCAACAGCGTTTCGGCAAATTACTGGCCGAACTGCTCGGTTGATTGGCTCTTCCCAAAACGGCTGCAAGGGCTTTACATTGGCACTTGTAGCGGTTTTGCGAGGGCCTGCGAGAAATCAGCGCTTCCCTAAACGCTGGTGATTTTTTAAACTGTTGAGTCCGCTCGCCCAACCGGGCAGCGCGCATCTTGCATTCGCTCCGAGGAATACCATGGCCCGCGTAACCGTTGAAGACTGCCTAGAACACGTGGATAACCGCTTTGAGCTGGTCATGCTCTCTACCAAGCGTGCCCGTCAACTGGCCACTGGCGGCAAAGAGCCCCTGGTCCAGTGGGAAAACGACAAGCCTACCGTTGTAGCCCTGCGTGAAATCGCTGAAGGCCTGATGAGCTACGAGTTCATCGCCAACGCCGAAATCGTTGAAGACGAACCGCTGTTTGCAGCGTTCGAGGACGAGTCCAACGAGGCCGTCTAAGCCTATGCCTGGTCGACGTAGCACGGCGCGGGGTCACAGCCAACGGCAGGAGTTCTTCCTTTGCCGAGCATAGACGCCCTCGCCGATCGCTTATCGACCTACCTCGGCCCAGACCAGGTCAACCTGGTCCGCCGAGCGTATTTCTACGCCGAACAAGCCCACGACGGCCAACGCCGCCGCAGTGGCGAGGCGTATGTCACCCATCCTCTTGCGGTGGCAAATATTCTGGCCGACATGCACATGGACCATCAGAGCCTGATGGCCGCGATGCTGCATGACGTGATCGAAGACACCGGCATTGCCAAGGAAGCGCTCAGCGCGCAATTTGGCGAAACCGTGGCCGAACTGGTCGACGGGGTCAGCAAACTGACCCAGATGAACTTCGAGACCAAGGCCGAAGCCCAGGCGGAAAACTTCCAGAAAATGGCCATGGCCATGGCACGCGACATTCGCGTGATCCTGGTCAAGCTGGCCGACCGGCTGCACAACATGCGCACGCTGGAGGTGCTGTCCGGCGAAAAACGCCGACGCATCGCCAAGGAAACCCTGGAAATCTACGCGCCCATCGCCAACCGGCTGGGCATGCACGCCATTCGTATCGAATTCGAAGACCTCGGCTTCAAAGCCATGCATCCGATGCGTTCGGCGCGCATCTACCAGGCGGTCAAGCGCGCCCGTGGCAACCGCAAGGAAATCGTCAACAAGATCGAAGAGTCCCTGAGCCATTGCCTGGCGATCGATGAGATCGAGGGCGAGGTCAGCGGCCGGCAGAAACACATCTACGGCATCTACAAGAAGATGCGCGGCAAGCGCCGGGCCTTCAACGAGATCATGGATGTGTATGCATTCCGGATCATCGTCGACAAGGTCGACACCTGCTACCGCGTGCTGGGCGCTGTACATAATTTGTACAAACCCCTGCCAGGCCGTTTCAAGGATTACATCGCGATCCCCAAGGCCAACGGCTACCAGTCGCTGCATACCACGCTGTTCGGCATGCACGGGGTGCCGATCGAGATCCAGATTCGCACCCGCGAAATGGAAGAGATGGCCAACAACGGCATCGCCGCCCATTGGCTGTATAAATCCAGCGGCGACGAGCAGCCCAAAGGCACCCATGCCCGCGCCCGCCAGTGGGTCAAGGGCGTGCTGGAAATGCAGCAACGGGCCGGCAACTCCCTGGAATTCATCGAAAGCGTGAAGATCGACCTGTTTCCGGACGAGGTCTACGTGTTCACGCCCAAAGGCCGGATCATGGAGCTGCCCAAAGGCTCCACGGCGGTCGACTTCGCCTACGCCGTGCACACCGATGTGGGCAACAGCTGCATCGCCTGTCGGATCAATCGTCGTCTCGCGCCGCTGTCCGAACCACTGCAAAGCGGCTCCACGGTCGAGATCGTCAGTGCACCGGGCGCACGCCCGAACCCGGCCTGGCTCAACTTCGTGGTCACCGGCAAGGCGCGCACGCACATTCGTCACGCACTGAAACTGCAGCGCCGCTCCGAGTCCATCAGCCTGGGCGAACGCCTGCTGAACAAGGTGCTCAACGGTTTCGACAGTGCCCTCGACAAGATTCCTACAGAGCGCGTGCAAGCGATGCTCCATGAGTACCGCCAGGAAACCATCGAAGACCTGCTGGAAGATATCGGCCTGGGCAACCGCATGGCTTATGTGGTCGCCCGCCGCCTGCTCGGCGAAGGCGAACAATTGCCAAGCCCCGAAGGTCCGCTGGCGATTCGCGGCACCGAGGGCCTGGTACTCAGCTACGCCAAGTGCTGTACGCCAATCCCGGGCGACCCGATTGTCGGCCATTTGTCGGCGGGCAAAGGCATGGTGGTGCACCTGGACAACTGCCGCAACATCACCGAAATCCGCCACAACCCCGAAAAATGCATCCAGCTCTCGTGGGCCAAGGATGTCACCGGAGAATTCAACGTTGAGTTGCGGGTGGAGCTGGAACACCAGCGCGGCCTGATCGCCCTGCTCGCCAGCAGCGTCAACGCGGCCGACGGCAATATCGAGAAGATCAGCATGGACGAACGCGATGGTCGCATCAGCGTGGTCCAGTTGGTGGTCAGCGTTCACGACCGCGTGCACCTGGCCCGCGTGATCAAGAAACTGCGTGCCTTGACGGGTGTGATCCGCATCACTCGCATGCGCGCCTAAGCCACATTACAAGGAGTCATTCATGACCAAGACTGTTATCACCAGCGATAAAGCCCCGGCCGCCATCGGCACTTACTCCCAGGCGATCAAGGCAGGCAACACCGTCTACATGTCCGGCCAGATCCCGCTGGACCCAAAAACCATGGAACTGGTGGAAGGCTTTGAAGCACAGACCGTACAGGTCTTCGAAAACCTCAAGTCGGTTGCCGAAGCTGCTGGCGGCTCGTTCAAGGACATCGTCAAGCTCAACATCTTCCTCACCGACCTGAGCCACTTCGCCAAGGTCAACGAGATCATGGGCAAGTACTTCGAACAGCCTTACCCAGCTCGCGCCGCCATCGGCGTTGCTGCCCTGCCAAAGGGTGCGCAGGTAGAGATGGACGCGATTCTGGTCATCGAGTAAAACACCCGGCGCAGCCCCCCCCACAGGCTGCGCCGACTTCGTTTCAGAAGGATTTCATGATGCGCAAAGCGCTTGTAGCCTCATCAATGCTCGCCCTGTTGCTCGGCGGCTGTGCCAGCAACCCCGCCGACCTGGATGTGAGCGGCACCTGGATCAACCAGGTCGCCATTGATGCGGCAGCCAAAGGCGGCCCTTTGCGTGAAGCCTTGCAGAGCTTCGGCCCGAACCTCGAATGGGAGGTCAACACCAAGGCCTCGCAAGCCCGCTACTACAACGGTTTTGAAGTAGCAGAAGGCAAGTTGCTGGGAGAAAAGTCCGGCGCCTGGAGTGTGGACTTCTACGGCAGCTCCGCCACCGAACTCAAGCGCAAAGGCAAGCAACTGTTGCAAGTGGCCAACGACAACGAGCCTGAACAGCTGTTTGCCCGCGCCAAAGAACCCGCGCCGGACGGTGCGCCCATCGGCGCCAACTTCGAACGTGCGCTGTACGCGGCCTACATGGGCGGCGACTGGAAAATCGCCGACGGCTTCGGCAGCGGCGCCATCGTGCAGTTCCAGGCTAATGGCAAGGTCGCCGGCTTGCCCAATGTCGATCAGTACTCGCTGTGCCTGGCGGGCGATTGCGCGTCCATGAGCGGCGGCTACGACAGCATCTGGCTGCAACTCAATGGCCAGGGCAACCCGTGGATCTTTACCCGCAAGGGCAAACAGCTGGAGATCTTCCAGGCGATCAATACCGCACAGGCGGATGAAGTCCCCTCGTTCACGCCAGGTCCACGCCAATGGCTGCTTGAAAAGCAATAAGCAGCCAAACGCGTATCCAAATGTGGGAGCGGGCTTGCTCGCGAAAGCGGTTTATCAGAAGCACATTCAGTGACTGACACAGCGCTTTCGCGAGCAAGCCCGCTCCCACATTTTCAGCGCATTTCAGCCTTTCAGGATCGCCGCGTAGCCTTCGCGGTAAGTCGGGTAAGTCGGCACCCAACCCAACGCTTTGATACGCGCATTGCTGCATTGCTTGCTGCCAGCGCGCCGAACACTCGCATCATCGGCCCACTCGGTCACACCCAGGTACTCGCGTAACCAGCCCACCACCTCCGCCAGTGGCGCAGGCGCGTTGTCGACGCCAATGTAGATCGTGTCCAGCGAGCCGCCCTTTTCTACATGCCGCAACAAAAATGCCAGCAGACCCGCTGCGTCGTCCGCGTGAATGCGGTTGCCATATAAAGGTGGGTCGGTTGCCACGCGATAACCTTGGCGCACCTGGGTCAGCAGCCATTCGCGGCCGGGGCCGTAAATACCGGTCAGGCGGACAATGCTGGCCGGGATGCCGCTGTTGAGCGCCACTTGCTCAGCCTCCAGCATGACTTGCCCGGAATATCCCTTCGCCTGAGTCTGCGACGTTTCATCGACCCACTCGCCGTTCTGTTGCCCGTAGACACTGCTGCTCGATACAAACAGCAGGTGCTTGGGCGTCTGGCCGTAGTCGCCCAGCCACTCCAGCACATGCTTGAGCCCTTGTACGTAGGCGGCGCGATAGCCGGCTTCGTCGTGGTCCGTCGCAGCCGCGCAGTACACCAGGTAATCCACCCCGCCGATCGGCCAGGTGTCAGGGCAATCTTTCTTGAACAGGTCGCCGGCGATGCCGATCACCCCCTCGGGGAGCCGCGAAATATCGCGGCGCAGGCCATGGACCTCCCATTCCGAGGCCAGCAACTGGCTGGCCAGCCGACTACCCACGTCGCCACAACCGGCAATCACAACAGAAGGCGCAGACATCACAAAACTCCGTACTGAAAGGTCTAGGTTAGCCCTCGCGAGTGACCGACGGCCAGAAAAAGGGCAAATAAAGTAACTGTATTACTTTAGTTAACAAGAATTACTTGCAATAATAACCGCCCATTTGTCCTCGACCTCAGGGTCTGGAAGGACGATCACTCATTTTTTTACTTAGGTCCGGCCAGCATGACACGTAATACAACCCCCGCTTCGCCAACCAAGCTTCACAGCCCATCCCGCGCCTGGCGTGCGATTGCTGCGCTGCTGTTCAGCGTACTGCTGGCACCGACCGCTGCCTTCGCTGACGCCACCGCGCCAGCCACCCCGGCTGCCGCCGAGCACAACGCCGCGGCACCGGCAGCACCAGGCACAGCGCCCGCTGCCACCGACCCGGCCCAGGCTGCTGACCCTGCCGCCGCTGACGACACTGGCGTGGTGCTGGAAGAAGACAACACCCTGGGCATGGCCCACGACCTGTCGCCGTGGGGCATGTACCAGAACGCTGACGTGGTGGTTAAAGCGGTCATGATCGGCCTGGCCATCGCCTCTATCATCACTTGGACCATCTGGATCGCCAAAGGCTTCGAGCTGCTGGGCGCCAAACGTCGCCTGCGCAACGAAATCGTCCACCTGAAAAAGGCCACCACCCTCAAGGAAGCCAGCGAAAGCGCGACCAAGAAAGGCACCCTGGCCAACACCCTGGTGCACGACGCGCTGGAAGAAATGCGCCTGTCGGCCAACACCCGCGAAAAAGAAGGCATCAAGGAACGTGTGGCCTTCCGCCTGGAGCGCCTGGTAGCGGCCTGCGGTCGTAACATGAGCAGCGGCACCGGCGTGCTGGCGACCATTGGTTCCACCGCGCCCTTCGTCGGCCTGTTCGGTACCGTGTGGGGCATCATGAACAGCTTCATCGGCATCGCCAAAACCCAGACCACCAACCTCGCCGTCGTTGCCCCAGGCATCGCAGAGGCCCTGCTGGCGACTGCCCTGGGCCTGGTTGCCGCGATTCCTGCGGTAGTGATCTACAACGTCTTCGCCCGTTCGATTGCCGGCTACAAGGCTCAGGTATCGGACGCGTCGGCGGAAGTCCTGCTGCTGGTCAGCCGCGACCTCGATCACCTGCCTACCGAGCGCAGCTCGCAACCGCACATGGTGAAAGTGGGGTAATCGGCCATGGGCCTGCATTTGAATCAAGGCGACGACGAACTCGTCGAGAACCACGAAATCAACGTCACGCCGTTTATCGACGTGATGCTGGTGCTGCTGATCATCTTCATGGTGGCGGCACCGTTGGCGACCGTGGACATTAAGGTCGACCTGCCCGCGTCCAGCGCCAAACCTGCGCCACGGCCAGAGAAACCGATCTTCCTCAGCGTCAAGGCGGACCAACGCCTGTTTTTGGGCGAAGAAGAAGTCAAGGCTGAAACCCTGGGGCCGGTGCTCGACGCCAAGACCCAAGGCAAGAAAGACACGACGATCTTCTTCCAGGCCGACAAAGGCGTGGACTACGGCGACCTGATGAGCGTGATGGATGCCCTGCGGGCAGCCGGCTACCTCAAGGTCGGCCTGGTCGGACTTGAGACGGCAGCCAAGAAATGATCACGACGCGCCACAAACTGACGCGTTATGGCACCAGCCTCGCCGTCGTGCTGGGCGTGCATGCCGTCGCGATCGCTATCGCGCTTCATTGGTCCGCGCCGCGCACGGTGCAGTTGCCACCGGCTGCCATGGTCATCGACCTGGCACCGATGCCAGCCCCCCCGCCGCCAGCGCCGCCCAAGGTGGTAACGCCGCCGCAACCGCCTGCACCGGTGGAAGAGCTGCCCCTGCCGAAACTGGCCGAGGCACCCAAGCCAACGATCCAGGTGCCCAAGCCGGTCAAGCCCAAGCCCAAACCACAGCCGCCCAAACCGGTAGAGAAAAAGATCGAGCCGCCCAAGGAGAAACCCTCCGAGGATCCGCCGAGCGATGCTCCGCCGACCCAGGCACCGGCTGAGAAATCGGCCCAACCTGTACCAGGCCCTTCTCCGCAGCAAATCGCTGCCAAGGCATCCTGGGAAGGCACCCTGCTGGCCCACTTGCAGAAGTACAAGAAGTACCCGCCAGGTGCCCAGGCCCGTGGCAAGGAAGGCCTGAACCGCCTGAAGTTCGTGGTGGATGCCGACGGCAATGTGCTGTCCTACGAGTTGGTGGGCCGCTCCGGCAACGCCGACCTGGACCGCGCCACACTGGACATGATCCGTCGTGCCCAGCCGCTGCCAAAACCGCCAGCGGACATGCTCAAGGGTGGCAGCATCGAGATCGTTGCACCGTTCGTGTACAACATCGAGAAGCGTCGTCGCTGAAAATGAAGGTGGTGAGGGGCAACCCTCACCACCTTCAGCAAAATCTGCGTAACTCCCCGCTCAATCCCCACCAAAGTTCTGATAACGTGCGTCTATCGATTGCAGCCGGTATGCTTGGCCCGCAACCTCATGGACGCCCGCTATGACTCTTACAGAATTACGCTACATCGTTACCCTCGCCCAAGAGCAGCACTTCGGCCACGCGGCCGAGCGTTGCCACGTCAGCCAGCCGACGCTGTCGGTGGGCGTGAAAAAGCTTGAAGACGAACTCGGTGTGCTGATTTTCGAGCGCAGCAAGAGCGCCGTGCGCCTGACGCCTGTGGGCGAAGGTATTGTTGCCCAGGCCCAGAAGGTACTGGAGCAAGCGCAGAGCATTCGCGAACTGGCCCAGGCCGGCAAGAACCAGCTGACCGCACCGCTTAAAGTCGGCGCCATCTACACCGTCGGCCCGTACCTGTTCCCGCACCTGATCCCGCAACTGCACCGCGTCGCGCCGCAGATGCCGCTGTATATCGAAGAGAACTTCACTCACGTGCTGCGCGACAAGCTGCGCAACGGCGAGCTGGACGCGATCATCATTGCCCTGCCGTTCAATGAAGCCGACGTACTGACCCTGCCGCTCTACGACGAGCCGTTCTACGTACTGATGCCGGCCTCCCACCCGTGGACGCAAAAAGACACCATCGACGCAGGCCTGCTCAACGATAAGAGCCTGCTGCTGCTCGGCGAAGGTCACTGCTTCCGCGACCAGGTGCTCGAAGCCTGCCCGACCCTGACCAAGGGCAACGACGGCGCCAAGCACACCACCGTGGAGTCCAGCTCCCTGGAAACCATTCGCCACATGGTCGCTTCCGGCCTGGGCATCTCGATCCTGCCGCTGTCGGCAGTAGACAGCCATCACTACGCCCCCGGCGTGATCGAAGTACGCCCGCTCACGCCGCCGGTGCCGTTCCGCACCGTGGCGATCGCCTGGCGCGCCAGCTTTCCACGACCCAAGGCCATTGAGATCCTCGCTGACTCGATCCGCCTGTGTTCGGTGGCCAAGCCGCCTGCCGCGAGCTAAGCAAGGGTATGACTGAGCTGTCGCAGGTGTCGGTGACGGCACTCAAGGGTGTCGGTGAAGCCATGGCCGAGAAGCTGGCCAAGGTCGGCCTGGAGAACCTCCAGGACGTGTTGTTCCACTTGCCCCTGCGCTATCAGGACCGCACCCGCGTGGTGCCCATCGGCCAGTTGCGTCCAGGCCAGGATGCGGTGGTCGAAGGCACCGTCAGCGGTGCCGACGTGGTCATGGGCAAGCGCCGCAGCCTGGTGGTACGCCTGCAGGACGGCACCGGTGGCCTGAGCCTGCGCTTCTACCATTTCAGCAACGCGCAGAAGGAAGGCCTCAAGCGCGGCACCCGCGTGCGCTGCTACGGCGAAGCGCGACCCGGCGCATCCGGCCTTGAGATCTATCACCCGGAATATCGCGCCATTACCGGTGACGAACCGCCGCCGGTCGACACCACGCTCACGCCGATCTACCCGCTCACCGAAGGCCTGACCCAGCAACGCCTGCGCCAACTGTGCATGCAGACGTTGACCATGCTCGGCCCGAAAAGCCTGCCTGATTGGCTGCCCCAGGAACTCGCCCGCGACTATCAACTGGCGCCGCTGGACGATGCGATTCGCTACCTGCATCACCCACCCGCCGATGCCGATGTCGACGAACTGGCCCTCGGTCATCACTGGGCCCAGCACCGCCTGGCCTTTGAAGAGCTGCTGACCCACCAACTGTCCCAGCAACGCCTGCGCGAAAGCATGCGCTCGCTGCGCGCGCCAGCGATGCCCAAGGCCACGCGCTTGCCTGCCCAATACCTGGCCAACCTGGGCTTTGCGCCGACCGGCGCCCAGCAACGCGTCGGCAATGAAATCGCCTACGACCTCAGCCAGCAGGAGCCCATGCTGCGGCTGATCCAGGGCGACGTGGGCGCGGGCAAGACCGTGGTCGCCGCCCTCGCCGCCCTGCAAGCCCTCGAAGCCGGTTACCAGGTGGCGCTGATGGCGCCCACCGAAATCCTCGCCGAGCAGCACTTCATCACCTTCAAGCGTTGGCTCGAACCGCTGGGCCTGCAAGTGGCGTGGCTGGCCGGCAAGCTCAAGGGCAAGAATCGCACAGCCGCACTGGAGCAGATCGCCGGCGGCGCGCCGATGGTGGTCGGCACCCACGCGCTGTTCCAGGACGAAGTGCGGTTCAAGAACCTGGCCCTGGTGATCATCGACGAGCAGCACCGTTTCGGCGTGCAACAGCGCCTGGCCCTGCGCCAGAAAGGCGTGGGCGGGCGGATGAACCCGCACCAGTTGATCATGACCGCCACGCCGATCCCGCGCACCCTGGCCATGAGCGCCTACGCCGACCTCGACACCTCGATCCTCGACGAACTGCCGCCCGGCCGTACCCCGGTCAACACCGTACTGGTCACCGACACCCGGCGTGTCGAAGTGATCGAACGCGTACGCGGCGCCTGCGCCGAAGGCCGCCAGGCGTACTGGGTGTGCACGCTGATCGAAGAGTCCGAAGAGCTGACCTGCCAGGCCGCCGAAACCACCTATGAAGACCTCACCAGCGCCTTGGGCGAACTCAAGGTCGGCCTGATCCACGGGCGCATGAAGCCCGCTGAAAAAGCTGCGGTGATGGCCGAATTCAAAGCTGGCAACCTGCAACTGCTGGTGGCCACTACCGTGATCGAGGTCGGTGTGGACGTGCCCAATGCCAGCCTGATGATCATTGAAAACCCCGAGCGCCTGGGCCTGGCGCAGTTGCACCAGTTGCGCGGGCGTGTTGGCCGAGGCAGCGCCGCCAGCCATTGCGTGCTGCTCTACCACCCGCCACTGTCGCAGATCGGCCGCCAGCGCCTGGGCATCATGCGCGAAACCAACGACGGTTTTGTCATCGCCGAAAAAGACCTCGAACTGCGCGGCCCCGGCGAAATGCTCGGCACCCGCCAGACCGGCCTGCTGCAATTCAAGGTCGCCGACCTGATGCGCGACGCCGATCTGCTGCCAGCCGTGCGCGATGCGGCGCAGGCTTTGCTGGAGCGCTGGCCGGACCACGTCAGCCCGCTGCTCAATCGCTGGCTCAGGCACGGACAGCAATACGGCCAAGTGTGACGCCTGACGCACTTAAGCGACCAACAGTTGTATCAAGCTGGTTATACTTCGTTGACTGTAAGAAATTGGATCAGGCCATGTCAGAAGTTGCCCTCGCCACAGCCCCACTGACCGCCCCGCCGGTCATTCGGGCTCTGCTCGCAAAACTCGCCATCCCCTACACGGAAGTCGCCGATCTACCGGGCCTGAATCCTGCGCAAAAGGTCCAAGCGGTTTTGCTGGAAGACGCGGTGGGCGCACTGATGGTGCTGTTCCCGCAGAATCAGTTGCTCGACCTCAACCGCCTCGCCGAACTCACCGGTCGCCGCCTCACTGCGGTGTCGCCGGATCGCGTCGAACGCATGCTGGGCAAACATGACCTGAGCCTGCTGCCGGGCCTGCCGCCTCTCACCAGCTCGCCGTGCCTGTACGAAGGCAGCCTGCTGGATGAACCGAGCCTGCTGGTGCATTCGGGTGAAGCCGGTTTGCTGCTGGAAATCGCCACCGACGCCTTCAAGACCCTGCTCACCAAGGCCAGCGCCGGCCACTTTGGCGAGCCGCTGAGCAACATTCGCCCCAACCTCGACCGCCCCAATGATGACCGCGAGGAAATCACCCAGGCGATGCAGGCGTTCACCGCCCGCCGCATCCAGCAACGCCTGGAAGCGACCATCGAGATTCCACCGCTGGCGGATACCGCACAGAAGATCATCAAACTGCGTGTCGACCCGAACGCCACCATTGATGACATCACTGGCGTGGTCGAGACCGACCCGGCCCTGGCCGCCCAAGTCGTGAGCTGGGCCGCATCGCCGTACTATGCCTCGCCGGGCAAGATTCGTTCAGTGGAAGACGCCATCGTGCGGGTGCTGGGCTTTGACCTGGTGATCAACCTGGCGCTGGGCCTGGCCCTGGGCAAGACCCTGAGCCTGCCCAAGGACCATCCACACCAGTCCACACCGTATTGGCACCAGTCGATCTACACCGCCGCCGTGATCGAGGGCCTGACCCGCGCCATGCCCCGCGCCCAGCGCCCGGAAGCCGGCCTGACCTACCTGGCGGGCTTGCTGCACAACTTCGGCTACCTGCTGCTGGCCCATGTGTTCCCGCCGCACTTCTCGCTGATCTGCCGCCACCTGGAGGTCAACCCGCACCTGTGCCACAGCTATGTCGAGCAACACCTGCTGGGCATCAGCCGCGAGCAAATCGGTGCGTGGCTGATGCGCTACTGGGACATGCCGGATGAACTGTCCACTGCCCTGCGCTTCCAGCACGATCCGACCTACGATGGTCAGTACGCTGAATACCCGAACCTGGTGTGTCTGGCGGTACGCTTGTTGCGCAGCCGTGGTATTGGCTCCGGGCCGGATGAGGCGATTCCGGATGCGCTGCTTGAGCGTCTGGGCTTGAGCCGTGACAAGGCTGAGGAAGTGGTGGGCAAAGTGCTGGATGCTGAAGTGCTGTTGCGCGAGTTGGCGTCCCAGTTCAGCCAGGGCTAACCTACCACCTGTTACATCGCCATCGCCGGCAAGCCGGCTCCTACAGAGTTTGTTTAGGAGCCGGCTTGCCGGCGATGAATTCAACCCTTCTTTTTCTTCGGCTTCAAATACTTGGTCAACCCCTGGAACCAGATCACCAGGGCCGGGTTGCCCTTGATCTGGATCGACTTGTCCTGAATTCCCGTCATGAACGCCAATTGCTTGTTCTTCGCCTGCATCGTGGCGAAGCCGTAGGCCGCATCTTTAAAGGCGATGGCGAACGCCGGCGACGGGTGAACACCCGAACGGCTGGTGATGCGCTGGTCTTTGACGATGAAGTGACGGGCAACCTTGCCGTCGAGGGTCTGCAGCTGGAAGGCCAGGTCTTTGTCACCCAGTTGCTGCTGGAAGGCGGGATTGGTGCGGCTGGCTTTGCCCATCATCAGGCCAAGCACCCACAGGAGAAGACGAAATTTCATGCACACGGCCTCGGTGTAATTATTAAGTGGCCGCAGCAGTTTAACGATTTGCTAAAAGAACGCCACCGATCTAGCGCATTAGCGGAAGATCGGCTGGCGTTTGACGCTTATAGCAGCATGTTACTTAAACGTTAGGGCAAGGTACCGGTGCCCAGTCGGCCAGGTTCGGATCGCGGCAGCTGCCTTCGAGCTGGGCCTTGCCGGCGCTGGCGACCTGCTTGCTTTCAGCTTGCTTGGCCTGCACGGTCTGGATGCTCTTCTCGGTGGTGACAGCTTCTTTCGGCACGACTGGAAGAGCCTGCTTTTTCGCAGCCTTGACCGGCTTCTTGCCCTTGGCCGGAGCGACCACAGGAGCGGTATCGGCGGTCGCCACGGCCACCACGTCGTTACGCTGCACGCCCACTTGCTGCAGGTCTTTCTCGTAGGCCTGGGTGTAGTTGTTCAGGTCTTCGCTGGCCTTGCCGTTGACCGCAACGATCAGGTCATTGGACTCTTTGAGGCCCGCGACGATTTCTGCCAGGCGCTTGCGGCCTTCGGTGTCGTTGACGGTCTTGGCCTTGCGGTCGGCCACCAGCTTGGTGAACGCGCTCTGGTAGCACTGTTGCGACGCTTTGGCGTACGCGGTGCTGCGGTCGATGTCGGACGCGCTTTTGTTGAAGTCGGTGGAGTAGGACGCAATGCGCTGGTTGTCATCGCTGATCTGCTTCTGACGCTCGGTGTAGTAACCCGCCGCGCCGCCAGCCAGGGCGCCGCCCGCTGCACCGATGGCGGCGTTACGGCCGCGTTTGTCGGAGTCGCCGGTCAGGGCGCCCAGCAGTGCACCGCCGGCCGCGCCGATGGCTGCGCCGGTGACGACTGACTTGGTCATGTCCGAGTCAGTCGCACGCAGGTGCTGCACCGGCTCGTAGCAGTTCGGGTAATACTCGACCTTGGTGCTCGACGCGACCTTGGAGGCCGGCGACGTGGCGCAACCGGTCAACACGGTGCTGAAACCAGCTGCGATCAGCAGCAAGTGACGCTTGGAAACCGCCTTACGGGAAAAAAGCATAGGTGTGTTCTCTTTTAAGTTTGACTTGCCCAGCACGGCCCACCGCCGCCTGAGTCCCTTCCAAGCTCGCCATACAGCCAGCGATCATCGCTGACCGCTCGCTGCGAGCAATTCCTTCAAGATCGTTGCCGGGTCGGCCCGCTGTTGTTTGCGGTAGTTGCCAACATGGCGAACGAACAGTGTTGCGCGCGTCACCAGGCTCTTGCCGAGCACTGGCTTGCGATCCAACTCTTCCTTGATCCGTTGAAACTGCGCCTGGATCACCGCATCGGTATAGCGCGTGCCGGTGGCCAGGTTGTCGATATAGATCGCCACGGCGCCATCGAGCGCGCTGCGGCCATTGGTGATGGCCATCTCAAACAGTTGCGCGCTGGCCTCGTCCTTGTTGTCCAGGGCCTGCTGGCGACTCTTCTGCAGGTTGGCCAGGCGGATGTTGTAGTTGGCGATGGTCTCGGCCACCAGGGCGGCCGACTGAATCAGGTTGCCCGCGGCTTCTTCGCGTTGCTGGGCGATCAGCGAGACATTGCGCTTGAGCTCTTCGTTGACCAGCCCCAGCTCGGCTTGCAGCTTGGGGTCGGCGCTGGCGGCGATGATGCTGTCCAGGCGCTTGGTCGGGTCCTGGGCGTCGTCAATGGCGTCGGTCAGCGAGGCCAGGCGGCCCTCTTTCTGCCACTGCGCGAACAGCTCCTTATAGCGCGAGCGCGGTGCCGACAGCGCGCCAATCGCTACGCGGAAACCGGTGGTCTCGTTGCTTTGCTCGGTGCCGTCGGCGGCGAACAGCGGGTACTCACGGCGCATGCCGGTGAACAGCGTGCCCTCGCCTTCCAGGTAGTTGCCCCCCTTGACCACAAAGCCGCCATAAGTGCCCTGGCGACGCCCGGCGTGCACCAGTTGAAAAGACTCTTGGACCATTTCTGCGGCGTTGCCGATCACATCGAACAGGCCGATCGGGTTGGGTAATTTGGTGCCGATGGGCATCAGGCGTGCGGCCTGGCCGGTGCCGCCAGCCACCTGGTTGAACACGGCGTAATCGCCGAGCGGGCCGTCGCTGTCACTGCCTTCGACGCGGCGGGGGAACAGGCGCCCTTCCAGGTCTTGGCGACTCACGGCATGGCCACCGCGTGCGGCGAATTCCCACTCCACTTCGGTGGGCAGGCGCACAAAACCGAGGCCACCGTCATCCGCCGAAGAACCGCGACCACTGACCGGCAGCAACTCACGGTGGTATTTCATCAACCAGGCGCTGTACACCGCCGAGAAGCGCTCGGCTTCAAACCGCGACAGCTTGACCTTGGGCAAGCGCCCGGCCATGCCAGTAGGTGCGTCGCACGCAGGCGCGGGCTCACCACTGGCCAACGACTGCGCCTGGGACATCACCTGGGCGTACTGGCGTGCGGTCACTTCGTACTTGCCGATGAAGTACAGCATCGGCTTGAGCGGGGTCTTGGCGTCGGTCTTCGGCATCAACGGCGCGATGACCTTGCTCCAGTCTTTGGGCAGGTCCTTGAGGGTGAACTGGCCGTTGATGAAGTCGCGACGGTAGCCGGAAATAAACGACTGCTGATAACCCGCCTCGCCTTCGGCAAAGGGGTAGCCGAGGCTGATTTCGCGGTCATCCAGGGTGCCCTGGGCCAGCACATAGGCATAGCGGAACACCATGTTGCCTTCGCACGGCAGCGGCAGGCTGACGTCGCCTTCCAGCGGCTTGGGGTTATCGAGTTTGTCACTCGCCTCATCGGCCCAGGCCATCGAGGCCAGGGTCAGCGCCACACAGGCGCCCAGTAACTTATACATCTCTGATTCCTTCAGAAGCCTGGATCCGCGCCACTCGCCAACCGCCACAGGCCGCCGCCACGGCGCTGACGCCGAGCACAGCAGCCAGGGCCAGGCCGTAATGGCGCGCCAGCAGGTGACTGGCGTGTTCGCCCGGCACCTGCACAAATAACTGATTCAACGCTGCCTCGGCCAGGCCATACAGCCCGGCACTGAGTACGGCAGCAAAGCCTGCGCTATACAACGCCTGCACCACCACGAATAACAGCAGCCCGCCCGTGGAAAACCCCAGCAGGCGCAGCACCGACAATTCCCGCCGCTTGCGTGCCACGGCGGCCAGGGCCCCGGCAAATATCGCCGCAAACGCCCCCGCCAACGCCAACCCGCAGATCACCCAGAACACGATCGACAGGTTGCGGCTCAACGACTGCACCTGCGCGATGGTCTGTGCCTGGGTCGACACCAGTAAATTCTGCGCCGCGAAGTCCACCCGCAGCGGCTCCACATCGGTGAGGGTGCGCGCGTATAAGCGGAACGCCGGGTAGACCCGCTGCTCATTCGTCCCCTCCACCTCACCACTCCATCCCAACGCCGGCACTGCGCGACCGTCACGGTAATCTTCCGCCGCTTCCAGCACTTTCAGATCGGCAAACAAGCCGTCACGGGCAAACGCTTCCAACGGCAGTACCGCCAGCACCTGCAAGCGTGTGCGCTGGGCTTCCACGCGTCCCGCCACTTGCCGTGCAAAGCTGGTTTCCAGCCAATCCCCAGGCCGCGCCGCAAGCTTCTCAGCGGCAGTGTGGCTCAGCACGATCTGGTCCAGGCCCTGTGGCACCGGCAGGCCGGCGAGCAACGGATCACCCGACGCGGTCGGCAGCATCTCCAGGACCAGCGTGCCCACCTGCGCGGTCGCCGCAATCTGCCGCGTACGCGGCAACGCAAACGCCACATCACTGCGCTGGCCGAGCTGCTCGATGAATGCGCTGCTGAATCGACCACCGCCCAACGGAATAATTTCACGGGTGGCGGGGTCGGTCTCCAAACGTTCGGTCAAACTGCTAACCAGTCCAAATTTCAGGCCGAATAACACCAGCAACGGTGCGATCACCGCTACCAGCGCGAGCACCGAGCAGGCGGACAGCCAGGCATCGTTGCGATAATCCTGCCAGGCCAGCGACGTCACCAGACCGAGGCGCATCAGCATGCCTCCCCAAGGGTCGCCGTCACACCGCCGTCGGTGTCGCGACGGCAACTGATGCGCCGCACCTGCAAGCCACTGGCGCGGGCCAGGGCTTCGTCATGGGTGGCAATCACACAGGCGGCACGGTGTTCGCGCGCCTGGGCCAGCAGCGCTTGCATCACGCGCTCGGCATTCAAGGGGTCGAGGGATGCCGTCGGTTCGTCCGCCAGCACCAGGTGCGGTGCATGGGCCAAGGCACGGGCACAGCTGACGCGCTGGCGCTGGCCCACCGAGAGCGCCGCCGGCTTCTTGGCCAACTGATCGCTGATCTCCAACTGTTCGGCCAGGCGCGCCACGCTGCCATCGTCCTTCAAGCCCAGCAGTTGCCGGGACAAGGCGATATTGCCGCGCACATCGAGAAACCCCAGCAGGCCACCGGTTTGCAGCACATACCCCAGATGCTGGCTACGCAGCGCGGCCAAGGTAGATTGCTGATCACCGCGCCATAGCCCGGCAATGTCGTGCTGATGGAATTCGAACTGCCCGACCTGGTCCGGCGCCAACACCAGCGCCAGCAGGTCCAGCAAGGTGCTTTTGCCGCAACCGCTGGGCCCGACAATCGCCAGTTGCTCACCCGCGCGCAGCGCCAGCGCCGGGATCACCAGGCTATAGCGCTGGCTACCGAAGCCCCGGCTCTTGTGCACCGCGTTCAGGTTCAGCATCACGGCAATGTCGACAACGGCACGCGGTACAACGCATCACCCGGCTCGGCATCGCCAAAGCGGACCCAGTTGGCCACGTCATTGTGGAAGGTTTCGTAGAGACGGATCTTCGAATCCAGCTCGTCGATAAAGTCTTCCTGCTCGGCCACGCTCAACGACAACCACAGGTCCTGGGTCATGTTCAGCGACTTGCTGCGGTACGGCAGGCCTTCCAGGTATTCACCCAGAATGCCGCCGTCGGCCAGGTTGCCGCCCTTGCGCAAGGCTTGCGGGTCGCGGCTCATGTAGGCCGACGCGCTGGCAATTTCCTGGAAGAAGTCCTTGGGCGAGGTCTGGGTCTTGCGCGCCGCGTCGACAATCAGTTTCAGCGATTGCTGCAGGTCGTTGAGCTGCAGCTTGGTCAGCATCACGCACACCTGGAAGGCCGGCAGCGCCGGGTTGGTCAGGTCGCGGTCGGCGGTCCAGGCGCTGACCAGTTGCGGCGCCTGGCTCGCGGCTTTGCGCCCGAGGAAATCCATGTGCATGGCATAACCGACGGCTGCGGATTTGTCCGCCAGGCTCGGTGCGCTGTTCAGCAATGGCACCGGCTGCGGCGTGTTGCTGCGCACCTGGTGCACAAGGTTGGCGAACACCGTGCCGATCTCATCCACACGTTCACCGAGCTTGCGCACATCGCCACCGGGCACCGCCGTGTAGAGGTCGCCAATCTGCGGGTTGGCGTCGGCGGTGAGGATGCGGTACTGGCTCTCGGCGCCGGCATGGGTTTTCTTGCCGGCGTCGGTGCGCAGGTGCAAGGCGTAGATCTTGATCTGCTTGCCCAGCGCGGCCTGACGCACTTCGGCTTCGTTCATCTGGGTGGCGGCAAACGGATCGTTCTTGCGCAGCGCGCCGGCGTCGGTGACCAGCAGGATGATGCGCCCGCCGTAGCCGGACCAATCCATGCCATCCACCGCCTGCATCACCCCGGCGAACGCGTCTTCGTTGAAGGAATGGCTGGACACGGTGGACGCCTTGACCTGGCGCGCCATGTCGAGAAACCGCTGCGGGTCGCGGCCCTGGTCAAGGGTGATCAGGGTCTTGGCCACGTATTCCAGGCCGGGGGTTTTCTTGATGCTGCTGCGAAACCCCACCATGCCGAAGCTGACGCTGTCCAACTCGCCCCGCTCGGCGATGCGAGTTTGCAGTTCGTGCACCACGTCGCGAACCTGGTCGATATAGGGCTGCATCGACACGGTGGTGTCCACCACCAGCACCACGGCCGTGCGGAAGGCGTCGGCGTTGGCCTTGAGCACCGGCGTCGAGGGCTTGGCCGCTGCGCTGCTGCCGGGGTCGATGGAGGCCACGTTGAGCAACTGCACAGGCTGGCCGTTCTCGTCGAAGCTCTCTTTGGAATCGAAGATTGGTAGCAGGTAGAACTGATTCTGCGGCACTGCGCTGGCGCTCGGTTCCAAGGCCAGGACCTGGCTGTTGTCTTCACTGTTTTTCTGCGCCTTGGCCAGGACGCCTTGGGCGGCGGCGGGATCGGCCAGCAGTTTTTCCACTTCGCCGGATTGGCGCAGGAACATCACCGGCGCCCGGCCCGAACGCTCGGTGAACTTGAGCACCAGGCTCTGTTTCCAGTCGCTGACCTGCGACGCAGGCAACCAACCATCGCTGCGGCCATCGGTGGCGGCACCGACACGCACCCACGGGCTGCCGTCGACGTCCTTGCGCTGGTAAACGTAGAGCACGGAAAACGCCGGCAGGGCTTTGCCCGGCGCGCTGCCTGCGTCAGCGGAAAGCGTGGCGCCCGGTTTGCTCAACACGCGCTGAAACAGGGTCTTCTTGCCCGCCATCAGCAACGGACGCTGGCCGCCATCAACTTCGGCTACCGCGGGTGGCGGCGTGACTTGCGGCACCACCGCAGCCGGCGGCTTGGCAACAGGCTCATCGCTGCCACTCAACCACCAGTAACTGGCACCACCGATGGCCAAGGCAACCGCCACCGCAACCGCCGCCAGCGCCAACACCGGGCCACGGCGCTGTTCGGAGACGGCGTTGTGTTGCGTTGGGGTCACCACCGGCTGGCGCACGACAGGTTGCGGCTGCGGCTTATCGGTCGGAATATCGATGGAGACCGGAGTCATGCCCGCCAGGTCGAAGCTCAACGGGATAGGCAGCGGTCGCACCAGGGTGGCCTCCGGTGACTCTGCCGGCAGGTTATCCAGCGCCGCCAGCAACGCCGCCGCATCCGGGAAACGTTCCGCCGGGTCCTTGGCCAACAGCTTGCGCAGCACCTCCTGGTAGCGGCCATGGTGCACCGGCAGTTCCGGCAACGGCTCGGTCAAGTGCGCCAGCGCCGTGGACAGCGCGTCGGTGCCGTTGTACGGCAGTTTGCCGACCAGGATTTCATACAGCACCACACCCAACGCATACAGGTCGGCCCGGCCATCGATTTCCTGGCCGCGCGCCTGCTCCGGGCTCATGTAGCTCGGTGTGCCCACGGCGAACCCGGCCTGGGTGAACTGGGTGCGATCATCCAGCGACTTGGCGATACCAAAGTCGGACAGCACCGCCGTGCCATCGGCGCGGAACAGAATGTTCGCCGGTTTCACATCGCGGTGCACCAGGCCCTGGGCATGGGCATAGCCCAGCGCCGAGGCGATCTGGCGGATCAGCGTGACGCCCTGCTCCGGCGTCATGCCGGCCGCGATGCGCTCCTTGAGCGTACCGTTGGGCAGGTATTCCATGGCCATGTAATACAGCTCACCGACATTGCCGATGTCATGGATGGTCACCGTGTGCGGGTGCGACAAGCGCGCCAGGGTCTTGCCCTCGCGCAGGAAACGCTCGCAAAAACTCGGGTCGGCCGCCAGCGCCGCCGCCATCACCTTCAATGCCACCTTGCGCTCCAGCGAGCGCTGGGTTGCCAGGTACACGCTGGCCATGGCGCCTTCGCCGATCTCGCCTTCGATGTCATAACCGGGGATGACGATGTTCATGGCGATACCTTCACGACGATGGCGGTGATGTTGTCCGGCGCCCCCCGGTTGAGCCCCAGGTGCACCAGGCTGCGCACGATTTCATCCGGCGCGTCGTGGCTGAGCACTTCGCGGATCTCATGGTCTTCGACGGTCTTGTTCAGGCCGTCGCTGCACAGCAGGTAGCTGTCGCCGGGGGCGATCAGCAGGTCGACCACCGCCAGGTCCAGGTGGGCTTCCACGCCAATGGCGCGGGTGACGATATTGGCGCGCGGATGGGTACGGGCATCGGCTTCGCTGAGCAGGCCGCTGTCTTGCAGGTCCTGGACGTAGCTGTGGTCGCGGGAGATGCCTTCGAGCACGCCGTCACGCAAGCGGTACAAGCGACTGTCGCCGGCCCACAGGCACACGCCGCGCAGGCCACGAGCGGCCAACAGCACCACCGTGCTGCCCATCATGGTCACGCCACGGTTGGCGGTTTCTTCGCGCACGGCCGTGTTGATGCGAAGCAAGTCGTTGCGCAGCGCCGCCGTGTATTCATCCAGGGAGCGCCCCACCGGTACGCTGCGCAGGCTGTCGACGATCAGGCTGCTCACGTAGTCCCCGGCCGCATGCCCGCCCATGCCGTCGGCCACCACCCACAGGCGGTTTTCCGGCAGGTCCAGGCAGGCGTCTTCGTTGACCTGGCGGACCATGCCCACATGGCTTTTGCTCGCGGATTTGTACGTCGACCCCATCTACACCACACCTTCTTGTCCGAGCAAAAACTGCGCAAAATCGCTGGCGGCAGGCAGGCCCTGACACCGCAACAAACCGGGGGAAATACGTTGTGAACCACGGCCCCACCACAGGCTGGCGCCTTCGCAGGCCTGTTCGGCCAGTGCGCTCATACGCCCGTGGGACACAGTGGCGGCCACCCGCTGCAAGCCGGCGAAACGGCTGCCCACGGCACGCGGCTCGCTCGGCGGGAAACCCAGGCCATCGAGGCCTTCATTGAAGCGTTCGAAGGTGGCGCCGGAATCCAGGGTGCTGAGCAACAGTGCTTCGGCCTGTTCGAACCAGCTGTCCGGACCACCCACCAGCGAGGCAGGGTTGGTGTCGTGATCGAGTAACGCCACCACCGCCAGCGGGAAATAGCGCCCCACCCGATCGATGCTCGGCATCACCACGCCTGCCGCCGCGTCCGGACCGCACACGCCCGGTGCCAGCACAAAGCGCCACAGCGGGCTGACCAGGTAGGTGTTGAGCCAGTCTGCGCCGAGGCTGTTCTGACTGGCGAGCAAACCCGCCGCCAGCCAACTGTCCCACGGGCCGACAAAACTCTGAGGCAAGGCGCGGCTGACAAAGTCACCGCGGCTGGCCAACTTGCCGTAGAAGCCCAGGGTCGTCATAGCCGCTCCGGCAGGCTGAAGCCGCTGAGCACACGGCTCTTGAACGGGTTGAAGGCGCTGTTGGCGCGCAGTTCGTAGGCGATGCTCGCACCGTCGACGCGCAGGCGCAGGTTGAAACGGTCCGGCGAATTACCGGCGGTGAGGTCCGACTGTTCCAGCAAGCGGAACCAGGCCCACGGTCCGTCCAGCGTCACACCCGAACGGCCACTGGCCGACGGCGGCATGATGGAGATACGCACCACGCCAATGCTGCCGGGGTTCGGCCATTGCATCGCCACTGGGCGGCTGGGGCCGTGGTCGTAGCTCAATTGCTGGCCGTCGAGGTCAAGCAGGAACTGAGTGATGGTCGGGTCCATCGACACCGGCTTGAGTTCGAAACGCACGATGGGCTGGGTGCCACCCGAGCGGAAGAACGCATCGCGGATCGTCGCTGCGCGCTGGAAGGTTTGCAGCACGCCCGGAGCAATGCCGAGCTTCTGCGCCGCGCCCGGCTGCCAGCGCCAGGTCTGCGCCGAGGTGTCCACGTAAGGTTGCAGGTATTTGCGGAAGTAATTGTCCATCACCCCGCCCACGCCGAAGAATTGCCCGAAGTCATCCAGGGTGGCATCCCGCGCGCTGCCGGGCGACATCGGGTAGCGGCCGGCCAGGGACTGGCGATACACGTTGACCACTTCGCTGACCCAGGCCGCGTTCAGCTGGTTACGCACGCCGCCCATCATGCTGTTGGTGGTGGAGTTGACCACCGACTTGACCATGCCCTGCACCAACGGTGGCTGGCGCTCGGCGTTCAGACTGACCCGCGTGGCCGCAGCCGCCGCCTGGTTCTTCGCCTCGCCGAGCAACGCATCGCCGCTGGCGCCGACCATGGCGCTGACCTGTACATACAGTGCATTCATATCGGTGAGCAGACCATCGATGGCCGCCGGCTCGCCTTCATTCTTGCTGACGATGCTGTTGAGCTCGGCAAAATGCGCGGTCACCGGATCATCCGCCGCAGCAGGTGCATTGGCGGTCGGTTGCTCCTGGCCGAGCAAGCTGCCCAGGCGCTCCTTGAGCTTGTCGACGCCACCTTCTACCGGCACGCCTTTGGCGGCCAGTTGGCGCTCTTCGGCTTGCAGGTCGGTTTCCTTGGCCACGGCCACCAGCAGTTTTTTCAGCGGCGAGCTCGGGCCGGAAATCACCCGCAGTACGTCGGCCGCCTGGGCCACGCTGGTGATCGGCACGAAGTCGATGTCCGCCAGCAACGCATCCCACTGGCGCTGGTAATCCTGGAAATACAGGCGACGCACATCGGCGGCGAGGCTCACCACGTTCTGCTGGTCGGCCTGTGCATTGCCCAGCACCCATTGCTCTTCGGCGAGGGTGCCGGTCTGGTTCAGGCTGCTCAGCAAAAACGCCTGGCGATAGCCCTTGGCGGTGAAGAACCCACTCAACGGCTCGCCAAGCGGTTTGCCACTTTTGCGGCTGAACACCAGCGCCGCGTCACGGCCGGCAGCTTCGTTGAGGCGGAAGTCCGGGATGCCTTCGGGCAGTTTCTGGCGCTTGACCCGGTCATACACACGCTGGGCTACCGGCAGTTGTTGCAACTGACGACGCAGGTCATCGATCAGGCGTGGGTCGAGGCGAGCACTCGGTGGATGACGTTCGAACAGCGCCTGCAAGTGCCCGGCCAGTGCCTGGCGCTGATCGGCCGGCAGGTCGCGGGGCAGGTTGCGGTCCCAGTCGAGAGCGATCCAGGCCTTGATGAAGTCCGGGTCGTAATGCTCGGTATCCGCCAGCATCAAGTAAGCCTTGAGGCCTTCGTAGAGGAAGTCGGAATTGCCGCCGCCGTGCAGTTGCTCTTCGATGCGCGTCACCAGGCGTGGCGCGAACACGGCGATCAGCAGCTTGCGGTAGACACTGGCAGACTCGGCTTCGAGCATATCGCCCTGGTACAGCCCCAGGCCCTCGGACCAGCTCGGCGAGTCGCCCGCCAGGTTCTTAACGGCGTTGAGCAACGGCAATACGGCGAGCACTTCACGCTGCGCCGGGCTCAGGTTCTGCACGGTCTGGCCCAGCGGTGCGACCTTCTGGTCGACCTGGGCGATATAGGCCTGGTTGGCGCGGTAACTCACCCACCACAGGCCGCTGACTACCACGACCAGTGCCACGGTGGCGGCCAGCACCCCGCGTGCAATCCACTTGCGCCGACGCTCGACCTTCGGGTTCACTCCCACCAAGCCACGCTCGGCAAACGCCACCGCAGTGAAGAGTTTTTCGATGAAGTAACTGCGCCCGGTGCCGCTCTGGCGCGCCAGGTGCTGGCGGTCCAGGTTCATGCTTTGAGCCATGGCGCCGATCAGGCGGTCGATCGGGCTGCCTTCCTGGGTACCGCTGGTGAAATACACACCACGCAGCAACACGCGCTCTTCAAAGGCATTGGGCTTGAACACGCCTTCGAGGAAGCTTTGCAGGCAATCCTTCAACGCGCCGAACTGCTGCGGGAAGCCGTAGATCAGGTCGCGCCGCGCCGGGTCGCGTTCCTGTTGCAGGCGCTCGACCAGGCGTTCGTTGAGGCGCTGTTCCAGGCCCGCGAACTCGCTTTGCAGGTGTGCCAACGGGCTGTCGCTGTTCTTGCCGTCGTCCAGGGCAAAGGTCATGCCCCACACCTGGGCGCGCTCTTCCTTGCTCAGGTTGTCGAAGAACTCCATGAAGCCTGGCACCAGGTCGAGCTTGGTCAGCATCAGGTAGATCGGGAAGCGCACGCCCAGTTGGGTGTACAGCTGCTGGATCCGCAAGCGGATGGCGGCGGCGTGGGCGGCGCGCTCGGCGTCGGTGCCGAGCAACAGGTCCGACAGGCTGATGGCGATGAAGGCACCGTCGATAGGCCGGCGCGAGCGCTGCTTTTTCAGCAGGTCGAGGAAGCCCAGCCACGCGGCTTTATCCACCGTGGAGTTGCTGTCCTGGGTGGTGTAGCGCCCAGCGGTATCGAGCAATACCGCCTGATCGGTAAACCACCAGTCGCAGTTGCGCGTACCGCCGACGCCGCGCACGGCACCGGCGCCCAACTGTGCGGCCAGCGGGAAGTGCAGGCCGGAGTTGACCAGCGCCGTGGTCTTGCCCGAACCCGGCGGGCCGATGATCACGTACCACGGCAGCTCGTAGAGGTTGCGGCGTTCATCGCCACCCAGCTTGGCCTTCTTCAGCAGCGCCAGGGCCTCGTCCATGCGCTGGCGCAGGGTGCTGAGTTCTTCGGCGGTGGCGACGCTGTTGGGGTCTGCCGGGGTTTCGGCGGCCAGGCTGCGCATCACTTCGGCGGCCTGGCGACGGGCCTGGATAATGCGGAACACGCGGTAGGCAATCCACACCGCGAACACCAGGATGATCAGCGCCCAGCGGCGCCCTTCCGGCACCAGCACGTCGAGCAACGGTCCGACAAACCAGATGATCAGGCTCAGGGCGATCAGGCCCAGCACGGGAATCACCCAGCGAATCATGAAACTGAAAAACGCCTTCACTCGACGCCCTCCGCCAATACGGTGATTTCAACCCGACGATTGCGGGCGCGGCCTTCTGCGGTGGCGTTGGTCGCCACCGGCTCGGTGTCGCTTCGGCCCTCGGCGCTGAAGCGCTCCGCCTGGCCAGTCTTGGCCGCGAGGATTTCCAGCACAGACTTGGCCCGTGCTTCCGACAGCGCCCAGTTGGACGGGAAACGCAGCGTGGCAATCGGGCGGTTGTCGCTGTGCCCGGTCACGCGTACCTGGCCTTTCACTTTGCGGATGGCATCGGCGATGCGCAGCATCAGCGGTTGGTAGTCATCGACAATGCTGGAGCTGGCGGACGCAAACAGCTCGTCGCCACGGATGGTCACCACTGAACGGTCGACCGCATCTTCCACGGCAACGCGCCCGGCCTTGATGTCTTCCACCAGGAAACCGGCCAGGCGTGGGCGCTCGATGACTTTGGGCTGCGCCACCGGACGGTCGATGGCCTGCACCGGGATTTCGCCCAACGCGTGAATATTCTTGAACACCGGCTCGGCATCCGACGCCAGCTTCATGCGCAAACCAAACAGCAGCGCCAGCAACAGCGCCACGCCGATAGCCACGGCGATCCATGGCGGCATGAATTGCGCCAGGCGATCCCGCGCCACGGTCACGCCGCGCCAGTGTGGCGACAGTTCACGTTCGTGTTCGCCACGGGCGCTGCGAATGGCGGCAGCCGTGCGTTCACGCAGGGTTTCCAACTGACTGCGGCCGTCGTTCATTACGCGATAACGGCCTTCAAAACCCAGGCACATGCACAGGTACAGCAGCTCCAGCAGGTACAGGCGTTCCCGTGGACTTTGCAGGCAGTGGTCGAGCAACTGGAAGACTTTTTCGCCGCCCCAGGCTTCGTTGTGCACGGTGATCAGCAGGCTCTGCTTGCCCCAGTCACTGGTGCTGCCCCAGGGCGTGCTCAACACCGCTTCATCCAGCGCGGTGCACAGCGCGTAACGCGCCAGCAGCACTTCATTACGTGCAATACCGGCCGCTTCGGCACGCTCTTCGAACTGGCGCAGGTAGGCCAACAACTGCGCGCGCAGGCTGGCCGGCGCCGGGTGGGCGATGGTATTGCGCAGGCGCGTCAGCAGGGCCAGCAAGGGGCCGGCGGCACTTTCCAGCGGGTTGAGGCCCTGGCTTTTGCCGGTGAGCATTGGCGCGGCTGGCATGGCCAGCGGCGACGGTTCGGCACGCACAGGTTCCGGCGCCCGGCCACCCGGACGCGGCATGAACTGGGTGCGGTCATCATCATTGGGATGCATCGCGGATTATCCTCGGATCGCCCAGAAGGCCAGGTTCAAGCCCGGGAACTGCCCGGCGATATGGAAGGCGAAGCCACCGGAGTTGCCCAGCTGTTGCCAAGCCTCGCTGCCGCGATCCAGCTCGTAATAGGTGGAACCTGCGTGGTACGGCAATTGGCGCGGCGCCACGGGCAGAGGCAACAGGGTGATGCCCGGCAGTTGCAGGTTGACCAGGTCACGGATGTGCTCCACCGAACCAACCTTGCTCTGCTGGCCGAAGCGCGCGCGCAGGGTTTCGCCGGGGACATCGGCACGCACCACCAGGATGAAACTGGCGTTGTCGAGCAGGGTCTTGTCGGCCAGCATCGCCACGTGGACGCCGTAGGCTTTCTCCACAATCGGGATTGGCGTGGCCTTGCTGTCGATCAGCATCGACAGCGCTTCACGCAGCGCGGCCATCACCGGGGCAAAGCTCAGGGCCAGGTCGTCGTGCTGGTATTGCGGGTATTCCTGGGGACGGCGGCCCGAGGTCGAGAAGGTCGAGAACTCACCGGCCAAGCTCACCAATTCACTGAAGAAGCGCTCCGGGTGCAGCGGGCTCAACTGGCTCAAATGCTGGATCAGCGGTTGGGCACGGTTGACCAGTTGCAGCAGCATGAAGTCGGCAATCTCCGACGCGCCACCGGCGCCTGACGCGACTACCCGCCCCGCCAGGGCTTCGCCACGCTGGTGCAGCAAGCCGAGCAATTCACTGCGGAACGCGGTCAGCGGCTTGCTCGCGGCGACGTCCAGGACCGGCGGGATGTAGGTGTCGTCCAGCACCAGCGCACGGTCGGCGCGCTTTTCCTTGATGCGTACCAGGCCGATGGCGGCGTAATCGCTGATGCCATCCTGGGCGGTCAGCAGGCGCAAGGCGCGGGAGCCCACGGCCACCGGAGCGCGGTTTTCGAATGGTGCGTTGTCGTCACGCACTTCACGGACCTGGCTCACGTAACGCGCGGCTTCCAGGGCTTCGCCTTCCTCCACTGTATCGCGGGCGCCAGCACGCTTGAGCGGCAGGGCCAGGTACACCAGGCCGTCGCGCAGGTTGTCGTCAATGTTCAGCGGGCTCGGCGCCAGGTCGTCCTGGGGGATGTTGAACGGCGTACCGTCTGGCAGCAGGCCGCGTGCCGACACGATTGCCAGCTTGCCCTGGGCCAGCAGGCCCTGGTCGATCAGCAACTCGGAAAAACCCCAGGCGCCGGCGGATAACGGACGGCTACGGGCGTCGATCAGGTTTTCCAGGTAACGGTCATGCTGCTGGAAGTGCTGCGTTCCGATGAACATGCCTTCCGACCAGACCACGCGATTGTTCCAGGACATGGGGGCTCCGATTGCTTCTTATTGGGCAGGGCTGGATGGGGTGACCACGACGTCAGCGCGCACGGCACGTACATCGAGGCTGATCTGATATTCGGTGTATTGGCGCGCGGGCACGTTGATCACCGTGCGCCATTGCGCGCGGTCCAACTCGCGATAGCCCACTAGCAAACCGATCTGGCGCGTGGAGGGGTCGAGGTCGCGCTGGATGCTCAGTTGCTCGCCGGGTTGCACCATCACTTCGTCCTGGTCCAGCAGGTCCAGGCCCAGGGTCGATTGCGCCCGATCAGCCAGGGCGAAGTAATCGGAGCGGGCAAAGGTGGCGGCGTTTTTCAGCTCGAAGATGCGCACCCGCACCGGGGCGGCCTGGCCGTTGGCGCCGGGGTTAAGCCCGCTGATCGCATGAAAGTGCAGCTCGACGGCGGCGGTATCCGCGTCGGCCTCGGCGGCTGTTTCGGGTTTGGCGGCGTCTTTGGCACACGCCGTCAGCAGCAGCAAGGTGGCGACTGCGAGTAAAAATCTGGGAATCATCCTGCGTCCTCAATGACGTACTTAGCTATCCGTTAATCCATGTATTGCGGCGCGGTTTTACCGACGCTGTCGTGCGCTGTGCTCTTCGTAGGCCCGGCTGAATTCGCGGCCGAACAGGTCCTGGAAATCTTCCTGGGCCTCGCGGGAAATATTGCTGTAGAGCTCGGTGAACTGCTGCCAGTACTGCGCCTGGCGTGAGCCGTTGAAAATACTTGAGAGCCCGCCGGGCTTGCCCATGCGTTCTTCCAATTGCGCCGGTTCGAAGCGGCTGAGCAAGTGTTTGATCGCCGCTTCCACGCCGGCCATCACTGCCAACTGGTGGGCACGCAGGTCGTTGAAACTGTCGCGCACGGCGAGGTCCGGTGCCATAAACGCCTGGTTGCCGTGACGAAGCAAAAGCAGTAACGCTTCGTCAGCATTGGGGGCGAATTTCAACGGATTGTTTTCCGCGGGCTGGATCATCGTTTGCTGCATGCGGAACTCGCCTTTGAGGCTGGCACGGGCACGCAACACGTCGATCAGGCCTTCGACCATCAGGCGGTAGCTGCGGCCGATGCTTTCCATCTGGGCCTCGGCCTGGGCTTTGTCCAGGCGCAATTGGTCCAGGCCCGCGCCGCGCAGGAAGGCTTGCAAAAGATCGGGTTGTTGGCTGTCTGCCACGGGGAGCACAGGCTCGACCACGGGTGGCGACGGGATGACTGGCTGTGGAGTCGGCGGTGGTGGAGAGAGCGGTGGTGGAGCACTGACAACAGGTGCAGGCGCATCGCCAAACAGGTCCCAGTCTTCGGGGATCACCGCGCCCGACACCACAGGCGGCTCGGCCACAGGCATGGCGACTGGCGTCGGCGGGCGGAAGTCGTGCTGCTCGGAAGGTACGTGGTCCGGCGCGGTGGGCGGTGGCACGGCAGTGGGGCTGAGGAAATCAAACAGGTCCGGCAGCGTGTCCATCGAGGACGCCCCCTGGAACTGCGGCGCAATCACCGGCGTGGCGACTGGCGTGGGCGTGTTCACCACAGCGCCCATCAGCGCTTCAAAACTGTTCGGTGCATCGCCGGCAAACGGCTGGCTGTCGATGGCTTGCACATTGAAGTCGATGCGCGCCTGGATCTCGTAATCGCCGATGCGGATCAGTTCACCATCTTGCAACAGCTCACTATTACCCCGGCGCATACGAATACCGGCTTTAACCAACTCCACACCATTTGTGCTGTTATCGGTTAAATAATAACGGCCATCTTTGTATTGAATAACGCAATGCTGCGAGGACACCAGGCGCTCTGGATCAGGCAATACCCAGTCATTATCCGAGCTGCGGCCGATAGCCATCGCGCCCTGATTCATGGACTTTTCGGAGCACTGCCCAGGGGTAATCTTGTGATAACTAGTGATAGTCAAACACAGCGACATCTTGCCTCCTTGCTGATACTTCGCGCGCGGTCGATTCCCGGGACAGCGCTTCCCGGGGTGTCCCCATCAGGTCGAGCAATCGACCATCTAAAACCTGCCAATGCCAGCATGATCGCTGATCTTAACTGGGCTCTATGACAAAAATCCTGTCCCGGTGCGTCGTTCGACCCACCAGTCGCACAGGTTGTTAAGCACCGCACATCTGTCACAGAGGGCGAATAGCTTACCTTGACAAGCCCTAAGTACTACACCAAAAATGCACAACTTCTTGAATACCAGTGATGGCACATTAGTGGCATCTTGCTTATATGACCAAGAAAACATGCAAAGTTCCTCGCGCAACTAATGCATGAATTGCCCGCCGTCTAACGGGCTGATAGGGAGATCAAATTCAGTGGATGTGCCGTTGCTGCTCACCGCCGTTTCCGCGACTTCGCCCTGTGGCGAAGACATGGAATATGACGCGCAATTTCTGCAATTGGAGCGTGATGCCAAGGGCCAACCCGAGCGCAGCATGGGCGACTCCATCCTGCCCGCTGAACCGCCGGAATGGCGCAGCATCCAGCAGCAAAGCCTCGACTTGCTCGCACGCAGCAAAGACCTGCGCATCACTCATTTCCTGTTGCAAAGCGCCCTCGCCCTCCAGGGTGTGGCCGGCCTGGCCGAAGCCCTGACGCTGATCGACGCCCTGCTGCGCGACTACTGGGCCGACCTGCACCCGCGCCTGGACGCTGACGACGATAACGACCCCACCGTGCGCATCAACGCCCTCACCGGCCTGACCTGCGACACCAACATCCGCCTGCTGCGCGAAAGCATCCTCACGCGCTCACGCACCTTCGGCCCGGTAACCCTGCGCGCGGCGCTCAACGCCAGCGGCCTGTTGAGCTTCCCCGATGAACAACTCGGCGCCCAGCAGCTCAATGCCGCGTTCCTCGACAGCGACCCCGAGCAATTGCAAGCCACTCGCGACGCCCTGGTTGCAGCGCGTGCAGCGTGCGAAGCGATCGAACAACAGGTCAACGATCAGGTCGGTTCCGCCCAGGGCGTGGACCTCAGTGCCTTGAAGCAACCGCTCAAGCAGGCGTTGCAGATACTCAACCAAGCGGTGCCAGGCACCGCCGGCAGCAGCGAACCCGAGGCCGTCAGTGACGACAATGCCCCCTCGGTCGACTTCGCCGCCGCCCCCGCAGCACCGCGCCCCGTTGGCGATATCGCCAGCCGCGACGATGTGCTGCGCAGCCTCGACAAGATCCTTGCGTACTACACCCGGCACGAGCCTTCGAGCCCGCTGCCGGTGCTGTTGAACCGGGCCAAGAATCTGGTACACGCCGACTTCGCGGCCATCGTGCGCAATCTGATTCCCGACGGCATGTCCCAATTTGAAAACCTGCGTGGCCCGGACGGCGAGTAAGCCGCCCGATTACGCAGTAACAACACCGTCGCTCAAGCGACCAGGAGCAGCAACGTGGCGAAGCAAAGTTCTCAGAAATTCATCGCGCGCAACCGCGCGCCTCGAGTGCAGATCGAGTACGACGTCGAGCTCTACGGCGCCGAGAAAAAGGTCCAGCTGCCCTTCGTGATGGGTGTGATGGCCGACCTCGCCGGCAAGCCCGCCGAGCCTTTGGCGCCGGTGGCCGACCGCAAGTTCCTTGAAGTGGACGTCGACAACTTCGACTCGCGCCTCAAGGCAATGCAGCCGCGCGTGGCGTTCCACGTGCCCAACGAACTGACCGGCGAAGGCAACCTGAGCCTGGACATCACCTTCGAAAGCATGGACGACTTCAGCCCGGCCGCCGTGGCGCGCAAAGTCGACTCGCTGAACCAACTGCTCGAAGCCCGCACCCAGCTGGCCAACCTGCTGACCTACATGGACGGCAAGACGGGCGCTGAAGAAATCATCATGAAGGCGATCAAGGACCCGGCACTGCTCCAGGCACTTGCCAGCGCGCCCAAGCCTGCAGGGGACCAGTAATCATGACTGACAATACCGCCCGCGAAGGCACCCAGATCCTGGGTACCCAGACCGAAGAAGCCAGCGAGTTCGCAAACCTGCTGCTGCAAGAATTCAAGCCAAAGACCGAGCGCGCCCGCGAAGCCGTGGAAACCGCTGTGCGCACCTTGGCCGAACAGGCCCTGGCGCAAACGGACCTGGTGTCCAATGACGCGATCAAGTCGATCGAATCGATCATCGCAGCCATCGACGCCAAACTGACCGCCCAGGTCAACCAGATCATCCACCACCAGGATTTCCAGCAGTTGGAAAGCGCCTGGCGTGGCCTGCACTACCTGGTCAACAACACCGAGAGCGATGAGCAGCTGAAGATTCGCGTGCTCAACATCTCCAAGCCGGACCTGCACAAGACCCTGAAGAAATTCAAGGGCACTGCGTGGGACCAGAGCCCGATCTTCAAGAAGATGTACGAAGAAGAATACGGCCAGTTCGGCGGCGAGCCGTACGGCTGCCTGGTTGGCGACTACTACTTCGACCAGTCGCCACCCGATGTCGAACTGCTGGGCGAGCTGTCGAAAGTCTGCGCCGCCATGCACTCCCCGTTCATCGCTGCCGCTTCGCCGACTGTGATGGGCATGGGCTCGTGGCAGGAACTGTCGAACCCGCGCGACCTGACCAAGATCTTCACCACCCCGGAATACGCGGGCTGGCGTTCGCTGCGTGAATCGGAAGACTCGCGCTACATCGGCCTGACCATGCCGCGCTTCCTGGCGCGCCTGCCGTATGGCGCCAAGACGGATCCGGTGGAAGCCTTCGCCTTCGAAGAAAACACCGACGGTGCCGACAGCTCCAAGTACACCTGGGCCAACGCCGCGTACGCGATGGCGGTGAACATCAACCGTTCGTTCAAGCACTACGGCTGGTGCTCGCGCATCCGTGGCATCGAGTCCGGCGGCGAAGTGGAAAACCTGCCGGCCCACACGTTCCCTACCGATGACGGTGGCGTGGACATGAAGTGCCCGACCGAAATCGCCATCAGCGACCGCCGTGAAGCGGAACTGGCGAAGAACGGTTTCATGCCGCTGCTGCACAAGAAAAACACCGACTTCGCCGCGTTCATTGGCGCGCAGTCGCTGCAGAAACCGGCCGAATACGACGACCCGGACGCCACCGCCAACGCCAACCTGGCCGCGCGCCTGCCGTACCTGTTCGCCACCTGCCGTTTCGCCCACTACTTGAAGTGCATCGTGCGCGACAAGATCGGCTCCTTCAAAGAGAAGGACGAGATGCAGCGCTGGTTGCAGGACTGGATCCTCAACTACGTGGACGGTGACCCAGCGCACTCCACCGAAACCACCAAGGCCCAGCACCCATTGGCTGCCGCCGAAGTGATCGTGGAAGAAGTGGAAGGCAACCCGGGTTACTACAACTCCAAGTTCTACCTGCGCCCGCACTACCAGCTCGAAGGGCTGACCGTGTCGCTGCGCCTGGTATCGAAGCTGCCTTCGGCGAAAAGCGCATAACCACGAATGAGCCGGCTCTTCTGTGGGAGCCGGGCTTGCCCACGATGCACGCGACGCGGTCTGCCAGTCAGACCGCGGCGAAGCAATCGCAGGCAAGCCAGCTCCCGCAGAACAGCATTGCCCATTGGGCTTAAACAAATATCGTGGCTGAGTCCACACAGGGAGAAAACATGGCTGTTGATATTTTCATCAAGATCGGCGACATCAAGGGCGAGTCCATGGACAAAGCCCACAAGGACGAAATCGACGTGCTGAACTGGAGCTGGGGCATGGCCCAGTCCGGCAACATGCACGTGGGCGGTGGCGGCGGCGCGGGCAAGGTGAATATCCAGGACCTGTCGCTGACCAAGTACGTCGACAAGGCCTCGCCGAACCTGATGATGCACTGCGCCAGCGGCAAGCACATCGACAAGGTCAAGCTGACCGTGCGCAAGGCCGGCGGCGAAAGCCAGGTCGAGTACATGGTGATCAACCTGGAAGAAGTGCTGGTCACCTCGCTGAGCACCGGCGGTTCGGGCACCGATGACCGCCTGACCGAGAACGTCACCCTGAACTTTGCCCAAGTGATGGTCGACTACCAGCCGCAGAAAGCCGACGGCACCAAAGACGGCGGCGCGATCAAGTTTGGCTGGAACATCCGTTCCAACACCAAGCGCTGATAGCCCTGGCGGCCGTGGCTCCCCGCCACGGCCCCAGGCCTCCCCGCTCAACAACCGTCCCCCTCACACCCCGTCCGTGGAGCTGCTTTGGTGGTAACTGAAATCGCTTCCCGCGACCGTCTGCAACCGTCCCTGCTGGACCGGCTGACTGACGACGACCCGACCAACCCCAAGGAAAGCGCCGACAAACGCGTGCTGTCCCTGACCCAATTGAAAGCCTCGGTGCTGCGCGACCTGGCGTGGCTGCTCAACACCACGTCGTTGCTCGATGCCGATGCCACGCTGCACACCCCGGCCGGCACTTCGGTGGTCAATTACGGCCTGCCGGCGCTGGCAGGCAACAGTGTTTCAAGCGTGGATATCAAGGCCCTGGAAGCCCTGATCTACCAGGCCATCGCCACCTTTGAACCGCGCATCCTGCGCCATACCTTGCGGGTCAAAGCCCGTGTCGGCCATGGCGAGATGAATCACAACGCCCTGAGTTTCGAAATCGAAGGCGACCTGTGGGCCCAGCCGGTGCCGCTGCGCCTGTTGCTGCAGACCGACCTCGACCTGGAATCCGGCCATGTGCGTGTGGTCAACGCCGACCAGCGGAGACGCCCATGAACCCGCGCCTGCTGGAGCTGTACAACCAGGAACTGCACCACGTGCGCGAAAGCGCCGCGGAGTTTGCCAAGGAATACCCGAAGATCGCCAGTCGGCTGACCCTGTCCGGTATGGACTGCGCCGACCCGTACGTCGAACGCTTGCTCGAAGGCTTTGCCTACCTCTCCGCCCGCGTGCAACTCAAGCTCGACGCCGAGTACCCGACCTTCACCCATAACCTGCTGGAAATCGCCTACCCGCACTACCTGGCGCCGACGCCGTCGATGACCGTGGTGCAATTGCAGACCGATCCCGATGAGGGCTCCCTGACCAGCGGTTTCCCACTGCCCCGCGACACGGTATTGCGTGCCGCCCTGGGCCGTGAAACCCAGACGTGCTGCGAGTACCGCACTGCACACCCGGTGACGTTGTGGCCGCTGCAGGTCAGCAGTGCCGAATACTTCGGCAACCCCGCCGCCGTGTTGGGACGCCTGGCCGCCAGTGAGCCGAAAGCCAAGGCTGGCCTGCGCCTGACCCTGCGTACCGGCGCCGAATTGCCCTTCAACAGCCTCGACCTGGATAACCTGCCGCTGTACCTCAGCGGGGCCGACGAGCAACCCTTCCGCCTTTACGAGCAACTGCTGGGCAATGCCTGTGCGGTGTTTGCACGCAAGCCGGGTGGCGATTGGGTCGAGCGCCTGCCGCAGGATGCGTTGCGTTCCCGGGGTTTTGACGACGCTGACGCCGCCATGCCGGTGGTCGCGCGTGCCTTCCAGGGCTATCGCCTGCTGCAGGAATACTTCGCCCTGCCCCACCGCTACCTGTTCGTCGAGTTCGCCGAGCTGAGTCGCGCAGTCAAACGCTGCGACGGCCAGGAGCTGGAACTGATCGTGCTGTTCGATCGCCACGAACCGAGCCTGGAAGGCAGCGTTGGCGCGGCGCAGTTCCTGCCGTTCTGCACCCCGGCGATCAACCTGTTCCCGAAGCGGGTAGACCGTATCCACTTGTCTGATCGGGTCAACGAACACCATGTGATCGCCGACCGCACGCGGCCGATGGACTTCGAGATTCATTCGCTGAGTGGCATCACCGGCCATGGCACCGGGCCGGAGCAGCCGTTCTTGCCGTTCTATGCGGTGCGCGACCCGTCGCGCTATGGCCGCGACCAGGCCTATTACACCGTGCGCCGCGAGCCGCGCGTGCTGTCCAGCGACCAGCGTCGCAACGGCCCACGCTCCACGTACGTGGGCAGTGAAACCTTTGTCAGCCTGGTGGACAGCGGGCAAGCGCCCTACCGCCACGACCTGCGCCAACTCGGCGTGACGGCGCTGTGCACCAACCGCGACCTGCCGCTGTTCATGAGTGTTGGCAACGGCAAGACCGACTTCACCCTGGCCGACAGCGCCCCGGTATTGGCCGTGCGCTGTGTCGCAGGCCCGAGCCGTCCCCGCGCCAGCCACGCCCATGACGCCAAGGCCTGGCGCTTGATCAGCCAGTTGTCGCTCAATTATCTGTCTTTGAGCGAACAGGGCCAGGGCGCTGCGGCCTTGCGCGAACTGCTGCGCCTGTATGGCGACAGCAACGATGCAGCGCTGCAATTGCAGATCGAAGGCCTGCGCGACGTCAGCAGCAAAGCGGTGACCCGCCGCCTGCCGATGCCCGGCCCGATCGTGTTTGGGCGCGGGTTGGAGATCACCCTGGAATTCGATGAAAACGCGTTTCGCGGCACCGGCGTGTTCCTGCTCGGTGCGGTGCTGGAACGCTTCCTGGCACGCTACGTGTCGATCAACAGTTTTACCGAGACGGTGATCCGTACCACCGAACGCGGCGAGATCATGCGATGGAAAGCCAAGCCCGGACGTCGTCCGACCCTGTGAGTACCCTGGATGCGATGCATCAGGAGCCCTGGGAATACGATTTCTTCCAGGCGCTGCGCCGTATCGAGTGCGAATCGCCAAACCTGCCGCGGCTGGGCCATTCCCTGCGCCTGGCGGATGACCCGTTGCGCCTGGGTCAGCAGGCGGATTGCACCTTCGCCCCGGCCACGCTGGCGTCGGTCGACCCCGGTGGCGACGGCAAGCCGGCGCGGCTGGAGCAATTCTTCTTCGGCCTTGGCGGCCCCAATGGCCCGCTGCCGCTGCACATCACCGAGTACGTGCGCGAGCGTCAGCGCAACAACGCCGACAGCACCAGCAAACAGTTCCTCGATGTGTTCCACCATCGCCTGCTCAGCCTGTTTTACCGGGCCTGGGCCGAGGCGCGGCCGACAGTCAGCCACGACCGTCCTGACGATGATTACTGGTCCGCGCGCCTCGCCGCCCTGAGTGGACGGGGCATGCCAAGCCTGCTGAATCAGGGGCTAATCCCGGATACCGCGAAGCTGCACTACAGCGGCCACCTCTCGGCGCAAACCCGCTACCCGGACGGCTTGAAAGCCATTCTCGGCGAGTACTTCGGCCTGCCGGTGGAAATCGAAGAGTACGTCGGCCAATGGCTGGAGCTGCCCGAGCGCAGCCGCGTGAGCGTAAGTGCCAACCGCCTGGGCGTGGACTTTTGCCTGGGCAGCTTTGTGTGGGACCGCCAACACAAATTCCGCATTCGCCTGGGCCCGCTCACGCTGGATGACTACATGGGCATGCTGCCTGGCCACCAGCCGTTCAACGAGTTGGTGGCGTGGGTGGCCGAGTACCTGGGCCATGAACTGGACTGGGACCTCAACCTGGTCCTGCAACAACCCGAAGTGCCGGCGCTGCAACTCAATGGTCAGTTCCGCCTGGGCTTCAACACCTGGCTCGGCAAGCCCGAGCATGACGCCAACGACCTAATCCTGGCCCGGCATTACGCCGATCACGCCACCACCTCAAGGAATCCAGAGCATGGGTGAAATCAGTCGCGCCGCACTGTTCGGCAAACTCAACAGCGTGGCCTACAAGGCCATCGAAGCCGCCACCGTGTTCTGCAAACTGCGGGGCAACCCGTATGTGGAACTGGCCCACTGGTTCCACCAGTTGCTGCAATTGCAGGACTCGGACCTGCACCGCATCATCCGTCAGTTCAACGTGGAGCCGGCGCGCCTGGCCCGTGACCTGACCGAAGCGCTGGACCGTTTGCCGCGTGGCTCCACGTCGATCACCGACCTGTCCTCCCATGTGGAAGAAGCCGTGGAACGCGGTTGGGTCTACGGCAGCCTGATGTTTGGTGAAAGCCAGGTGCGTACCGGCTATCTGGTACTGGGCATCCTGAAGACGCCAAGCCTGCGCCATGCGCTGCTGGGTTTGTCTGCCGAGTTCGACAAGATCAAGGCCGAGGCCCTGAGCGAGCGTTTCGACGAGTACGTCGGTGATTCGCCGGAGAACGCGCTGAGCGCCAGTGATGGTTTCAACGCCGGCGCCGTGCCAGGTGAAGCCAGCGGTGCCATGGCGCCGAGTGCGATGGGCAAGCAGGAAGCGCTCAAGCGTTTCACCGTGGACCTGACCGAACAGGCCCGCAGCGGCAAGCTCGACCCGATTGTTGGCCGTGACGAAGAGATCCGCCAACTGGTCGACATTCTTATGCGTCGGCGCCAGAACAACCCGATCCTCACTGGCGAGGCCGGGGTGGGCAAGACCGCCGTGGTCGAAGGTTTCGCCCTGCGTATCGTCGCCGGCGACGTGCCGCCAGCCTTGAAAGACGTGGAACTGCGCAGCCTCGACGTGGGCCTGCTGCAAGCTGGCGCGAGCATGAAAGGCGAGTTCGAACAGCGCCTGCGTCAGGTTATCGAAGACGTGCAGGCCTCGCCCAAGCCGATCATTCTGTTTATCGACGAAGCCCACACACTGGTGGGTGCCGGTGGCGCCGCCGGCACCGGTGACGCAGCCAACCTGCTCAAGCCGGCCTTGGCCCGCGGCACCTTGCGTACCGTGGCCGCGACCACCTGGGCCGAGTACAAGAAACACATCGAGAAAGACCCGGCCCTGACCCGTCGTTTCCAAGTGGTGCAGGTGGCCGAACCGTCGGAAGACAAAGCGCTGCTGATGATGCGTGGCGTGGCGTCGACCATGGAAAAGCATCACCAGGTGCAGATTCTCGACGAAGCGCTGGAAGCCTCGGTGAAACTGTCCCACCGCTACATCCCGGCGCGCCAGCTGCCGGACAAGTCCGTGAGCCTGCTGGACACCGCCTGCGCTCGCGTCGCCATCAGCCTGCACGCGGTGCCGGCGGAGGTGGACGACAGTCGTCGTCGCATCGAAGCGCTGGAAACCGAGTTGCAAATCATCGCCCGTGAGCATGCCATCGGCATTGCGATTGGTGCGCGCCAAACCAACACCGAGGCGCTGTTGAGCGCTGAGCGTGAGCGTCTGGCGACCTTGGAAAGCCGCTGGGCCGAAGAGAAAACGCTGGTGGATGAACTGCTCACCACCCGTGCAACCTTGCGCGAAAAAGCCGGTGTGGTGGACAGTGGCAACGATGTATTGCGCGCACAACTGGTCGACCTGCAACAGCGCCTGAGTACCCTGCAAGGCGAAACCCCGCTGATCCTGCCCACCGTGGATTACCAGGCCGTGGCCTCGGTGGTCGCCGACTGGACCGGCATCCCGGTGGGCCGCATGGCGCGCAATGAATTGGAGACGGTGCTCAACCTCGACCAGCACCTGAAAAAACGCATCATCGGCCAGGACCATGCCCTGCAGATGATCGCCAAGCGCATCCAGACCTCCCGCGCCGGCCTCGACAACCCGAGCAAGCCGATTGGCGTGTTCATGCTGGCCGGCACCTCCGGCGTGGGCAAGACCGAAACTGCCCTGGCCCTGGCCGAAGCCATGTACGGCGGTGAGCAGAACGTCATCACCATCAACATGAGTGAATTCCAGGAAGCCCACACGGTGTCGACCCTCAAGGGCGCGCCACCGGGTTATATCGGCTACGGCGAAGGCGGCGTGCTGACCGAAGCCGTACGACGCAAACCCTACAGCGTGGTGCTGCTGGACGAGGTGGAAAAAGCCCACCCGGACGTGCATGAGATCTTCTTCCAGGTGTTCGACAAGGGCGTGATGGAAGATGGCGAAGGCCGGGTGATCGACTTCAAGAACACCCTGATCCTGCTGACCACCAACGCCGGCACCGAGCTGATTTCCCATGTGTGCAAAGACCCGGCGAACATCCCTGAGCCGGAAGAAATCGCCAAGGCTTTGCGCCAGCCGCTGCTGGAAATCTTCCCGCCAGCTCTGCTCGGTCGCCTGGTGACGATCCCTTACTACCCGCTCAGCGACGAGATGCTCAAGGCGATCACCCGCCTGCAACTCAACCGCATCAAGAAGCGCGTAGAGAGCACCCACAAGGTGGCTTTCGATTACGACGACGCGGTGGTCGACCTGATCGTCTCGCGCTGCACCGAGACCGAAAGCGGCGGGCGCATGATCGACACCATCCTCACCAACAGCCTGCTGCCGGACATGAGCCGTGAATTCCTCACGCGCATGCTCGAAGGCAAGGCGCTGGCGGGTGTACGTATCAGCAGCCGGGATAATGAACTGCACTACGACTTCAGCGATTGACCTGTCGAAATGTGATTAAAACTGTGGGAGGGGGCTTGCCCCCGATGGCGTCGGGTCAGCCAGAAATTTCTAACCTGATACACCGCTATCGGGGGCAAGCCCCCTCCCACACTTGATTCGGTTTCTTCAGTTATCAAGTCATTTACGGGTTAACCGATGCTATTCAACCAAGCCTCACGCCTGGCCAAAATCACCAGCCCCCTCGGGCCGGATGTGCTGTTGCTCAATGAAATGGGTGGCGGTGAAGAGCTGGGCAGGCTGTTCAACTACGAGCTGCAACTGACGTCCCTGGACGCCAACATCGACCTCAACCAGTTGCTCGGCAAACCCATGAGCGTGGGCCTGCAACTGGCGGACGGTGGCGAGCGGCACTTCCACGGCATCGTCGCACGGTGCAGCCAGAACATCGACCAGGGCCAGTTCGCCAGTTATCAGGTGACGCTGCGCCCTTGGCTGTGGTTGCTCAGCCGTACCTCCGATTGCCGGATTTTCCAGAACCTGAGCGTCCCGCAGATCATCAAGCAGGTGTTCCGTGACCTGGGTTTTTCCGATTTCGAAGACGCCCTGAGCCGGCCATACCGCGAGTGGGAATACTGCGTGCAGTACCGCGAGACCAGCTTCGATTTCGTCAGCCGCTTGATGGAGCAGGAAGGTATTTACTACTTCTTCCGCCATGAGCAGGACCGCCATGTGCTGGTGCTGGCCGACGCCTACGGTGCCCACACCACGGTGCCGGGCTACGCGTCGATCCCGTACTACCCCAAAGACGAGCAGCAACGCGAACGCGACCACATGCACAACTGGCACCTGGCGCAGGAGGTGCAGCCCGGCTCGCTGGAGCTCAACGACTACGATTTCCAGCGCCCCAGCGCCAGCATCGACGTACGCTCGGCCATGCCGCGCCCGCACACCGCCGGCGACTACCCGCTGTACGACTACCCCGGCACCTACGTGCAAAGCGAGGACGGCGAACACTATGCCCGCACCCGCATCGAAGCGCTGCAAACCCTGCATGAACAGATCGAATTCAGCGGCAATGCCCGTGGCCTGGGTTCGGGGCATTTGTTCAGCCTCACCGGCTTCAGCCGCCAGGACCAGAACCGCGAATATCTGATCGTCGGCTGCCGCTACTACATCGTCCAGGAAAGCCTGGAAAGCGGCGGCGGTTCGGGCTCGGCACAGTTCGAAAGCAGCCTCACCTGCATCGACGCCCAGCAGAGCTTCCGCCCGTTGGCCAGCACCCACCGCCCTATCGTCAAAGGCCCGCAGACCGCGCTGGTGGTCGGCCCCAAAGGCGAGGAAATCTGGACCGACCAGTACGGCCGGGTGAAGGTGCATTTCTATTGGGACCGCCACGACCAGTCCAACGAAAACAGCTCGTGCTGGATTCGTGTGTCGCAATCCTGGGCCGGCAAGAACTGGGGCTCGATGCAGATCCCACGGATCGGCCAGGAAGTGATTGTGAGCTTCCTTGAGGGCGACCCCGACCGGCCGATCATCACCGGGCGGGTCTACAACGCCGAGCAGACCGTGCCTTACGACCTGCCGGAAAACGCCACCCAGAGCGGTATGAAAAGCCGTTCGAGCAAGGGCGGCACGCCGGCCAACTTCAATGAAATCCGCATGGAGGACAAGAAGGGGTTGGAGCAGTTGTACATCCATGCCGAGCGTAACCAAGACATCGTGGTCGAGGTCGATGAAAGCCATTCGGTGGGGCATGACCGCAACAAGAGCATCGGCCACAACGAGACGGTGACCATCGGCAACAACCGCCTGCGCATCGTCAAGCAGGAAGACATCCTCTCGGTGGGCCAGCGCAAGACCGACAGCATCAGCCAGAGCTATGTGATCGAGGTGGGCGAAAACCTGCGCCTGGTCTGCGGTGAAAGCATCCTGGAGTTGAACGCCAGCGGGCAGATCAACCTCACGGGCGTGCAGATCAGCTTCTATGCCAGCGGCGATGCCGAGTTCAACACCGGCGGCGTGCTGCACCTGAACAACGGCGGCGGCCCCGGCGCCACGCCCGATGGCCAGGGCCAGAAAGGCGCCATCGACGCCAATATCAAAGCCGCGTTCCCCGCGCCTAAAAGCTCCTGACGAGACCTGTTTTCATGACGTATCGAATTAACGAATTCCAGTTCCAACTGCCGGCCAGCGAGCTGCAGGACGCGACGATCAATATCCTCAAGTTCCCGGAACTGGGGACTTCACTGATCGTCAGTCGCAGCTTGCTCGCCGAGGGTGAAACCCTGCACAGCAATTTCAATGACCAACTCCAGCGCCTGGAAAAACAGGTGCAGGATTTACGCTATCAACCCGGTGTCGACGTGCGTTTGGGCACGGCCCAAGAGGTGGAAGGCATCGAGCTGCGCAGCCAATTCAACAAGGGCAATGACAAGGTGTTCCAGTATCAGCTGGCGCTGGTGCTACCGGGTACGCGCAAGATGCTCGCCTTGAGTTACGTGAAGGCCGACAAGCTTGGGGATGCCGAGGCAGCGCACTGGGCGTTGATCAAAAATTCGCTGTCGTTCGACACTGTTTCTTGATGAGCGGCCTGCATGTCTGACGCGTTATGGGCGGCCCGGATGGGCGATGCACTGACCCACACCTCGATGATGGCGGATATCCTGGGTGGGGTGCTGGAGGTGGCGGCCAACGTGGCGATCACGGCACTGGCGACTGCCGCAGTCGCGGCCGCCGTGGGGGTGACTATTGCTACCGCCGGTATCGGCGGCTGCATCCTCGGCGCGGTGGTGGGCATTGTCGTCGGCATGGCCATGAGCAAGACGGGGGCCGACAAGGGCCTCAGTAAGATGTGCGAGAGCTTCGCCAATGCGCTGTTCCCGCCCGTGGTGGAAGCCACGATTGCGGTGGGCTCGACCGACACGTTCGTCAACAGCATTCCGGCTGCGCGGGCCGCGGGCTCCATTCCCTCGCACGTGGCGCCCGCTGGTACGGAGCTTGAGCAAGCGCCGCCGGAGCCCGACCCCGAGCCAAAACCCGAGCCTGGCTTCCTGGACATGGCCGAGGGTTTCTTCTCCCAGCTATGGCGGCCCACCGTCGCCACGCCTGCACCGGGTGTGGTGCCGGCCCTCACCGACATGGTCCTGTGCGCCCGCCATCCGCCCATGCCGCCACAGCTTCTGGCCGAAGGGTCTGACAAAGTCACCATCAACGGCCAGCCCGCCGTGCGCAGCGGTGATCGCAGCATGTGCGAGGCAACGGTGGTGTCGTCGGGGCTGATCTCGCCAAACGTCACCATTGGTGGTGGGACGGTGGTGGTGCAGGAAATTCGCAGTGGGAAGACCCCCGGCGTTGGCTTGGCGATTGAAGCATTGATGATGCTTAAAGGAGCCAAGGGCAAGACGCTGAGTAATTTGCCGTGCATGTTGTTGGGCGGTGTCAGCTCCTTTGCCGTGAGCCAGGCCATCGGCGCCATGACAAACGCCGCCATGTCTTCACTTAACCCCGTGCATACCGCGACAGGCGCCAAAATACTGGGCGGCACGAATGAGTTGGATTTTGTACTGCCAGGTGCGTTGCCCATGGCCTGGCAGCGCGTCTATAACAGCCACGATATACGCACAGCAGGGCTCTTCGGCGCGGGCTGGAGCGTTGCCTATGAGGTGAGTGTCGAAATCCTGATGCATCCTGAAGGCGGCGAGGAGCTGATCTATACAGATGAGCAAGGGCGGCGTATCAACCTGGGCTCGCTTGTGCCAGGCAGCGCAATGTTCAGCCCTGCAGAAGTACTGAGCTTCAGGCGCCATCACAACGGTCAGTTATTGATCGAGAGCGATGATGGGTTGTATCGCCTCTTCGATTTCACACCAGGTTCGACCACGCACCTTCGGTTGAGTCAGTTGGGGGATCGCAATGACAATCGGATTTTCGTCGGTTACCACGAGAACGGCCGCATTGCGCGCCTGCGGGACACATCGAACCAGGTCCAGGTTGAGCTGGTTTACGACCAGGATCGCCTGGAGCGAATCGAACGCCTGTACGCCGACCAGCCGCGTGAGGTTCTCGTCAGCTACCGCTACAACGCGATAGGTGAATTGGCGCAAGTAAGCAACGCGTCCGGCGAGGTTCAGCGACGCTTTGCCTACGACGCCGGTCGCAGGATGATTGAACACCAACTCCCTACCGGTCTGCGCTGCTTTTATGAGTGGGGGCACATCGACAACACTGAATGGCGAGTAGTACGACACTGGACCGACGAGGGCGACGCCTACCAATTCGAGTATGACTTGCAAAAGGGCATCACACGCGTCACAGACAGCCTGCAACGTGTCAGTACTCGTCAGTGGAATGCCCAGCATCAGATAATCGCATTCACCGACAATCTGGATAAAACCTGGCTATTCGAGTGGAACGACGAGCGTCAGTTACTGAGCGCTACGGACCCTCAAGGGGGGCGCTACGAATACAGCTACGATGAGTCCGGCAACCTGACGGCTGAGACGGATCCACTCGGGCGTAGCGTATCCACGCTTTGGCTGGAGCATTGGTCGCTGCCACGCACACAAACCGACGCCGCCGGTAACACTTGGCAGTATCGCTATGATCAACGCGGTAATTGTGTCGCCGAGACCGACCCGCTGGGCCATATGACCCGTTATCGCTATAACGCACAAGGCCTGGTGGTGGAGGTCATAGATGCAACCGGCAAAAGCAAACAGTTGAAATGGAACACGCTCGGGCAACTGACCGACCACTTGGATTGCTCGGGATTCCCGACTCGCTTTGGCTATGACCCTCACGGGTACTTGCAGGTGATTACCAATGCAATGGGCGAACGCACGCAGTTCCAGCATGACCGCCAGGGTCGGCTGATCAGCAAGCAATTTCCGGACGGTCGAACCGAATATTTCCAGCGCGACAGTGCCGGCCTACTGCTGGGTCATACAGACCCTGCGGGGCACACGACTCTTTACCAGCACAATCGCAGGGGCCAGGTCTGCCAACGTACGGATGCACAGGGTCGCCAGGTTAGCCTGGGCTATGACACGTTCGGCCGGCTACAGTCGTTGAGCAACGAAAATGGTGAGCGCTATCGGTTCACCTGGGATGCCTGTGATCGGATGATCCAGCAACAAGGCCTCGACGGGGGTACAAAATCCTACGCCTACGATGGGCTGGACAACCTGATCCGCGTGACGTCCACTCCAGCGCCTTATGGCACCGGGCTCGCAATTGTCTCCCAAGCACCTGAAGCACCGATCATTCATCAATTGGAACGCGACGCCGTTGGACGACTGATCGCAAAAGTCACGGATGATGGCCGCACCGAATACCAGTACGATCCACTGAACCAACTCAGCGCCGTCACGTTCAAGGATGCGTCGGGCGCTGAACAGAGCCTTGGCTTTGCCTACAACGCGCTCGGCCAATTGCTTGAGGAACACAGTGCCTCTGGCAGCCTTCACCATCGCTATGATGAACTCGGCAACCTGATACAAACCCAGGTGCCTGATGGCCGCTGGCTCAACCGCCTCTACTACGGGAGCGGTCATTTGCACCAGATCAATCTTGACGGCGACGTGATCAGTGACTTCGAGCGTGACCGACTCCATCGTGAAGTCTTGCGCACTCAGGGCCAGCTTAGTACGCGCAGCGACTACGACCCCGTCGGCCGCCTACGTGCTCGCATACGCCGTCATGACAGCCAGCCCGCCTTGCTGTCACCCGATATGCAAAGACAGTTCGAGTACGACCCGGCTGACAATTTGATCGGAAAGCTCGATCAGCGGCCCTCTGCGCGCCATCAACAACTGTTTCATTACGACGCAACAGACCGCCTTATCGCGAGCCAAGACTCTTTGTACGGCGCTCGTGAGACCTTTGCATATGACGCAGCAGCCAACTTGCTTGACAGCGTCAACCCCAGCCAGGGGAAGGTGCTCCACAACAGGTTGGTCAGCTTTCAAGACAAGCGTTATCGCTATGACGGCTTCGGCCGAGTAATCGAAAAGCGCAGCGGGCGATACGGTGTACAACGGTTTAGCTATGACGCCGAAAGCCGCCTGGTAGAAGTACGCAATGAAAAGGGCCATGTGGTTCGGATGGTCTACGACGCGCTGGATCGGCGTATCAAAAAGACCGAACAGGATCGCAATGGTTATACCTTGAGCCAAGTCAGCTTCATTTGGGACGGTCTGCGACTGCTCTCAGAGACGCAAAATGAACGCAGCAGCCTCTATGTCTATCTCAATCAAGGATACGAGCCCTTGGCGCGAGTCGATGGATTGGGCGTGCACAAGAAGACCCGTTATTACCACAACGACCTCAATGGCTTGCCCGAGCAATTGACCGAGAGCGATGGAAACATCGTCTGGAAAGCGATCTATCAGGTGTGGGGTAATACCATTAGTGAAGAACGGGAACCCTACTATCTGGAAGATCAGAATATTCGCTTCCAAGGCCAGTATCTGGACCGAGAAACCGGACTGCACTACAACACGTTCCGCTTTTATGACCCCGATATCGGCAGATTCACTACAGAAGACCCGGTTGGATTGCTGGGCGGCATTAACCTCTATCAGTACGCCACCAACCCTCTGGGCTGGAGTGACCCACTGGGCTGGTGCTCGACGAAGCTAGGCAAGAACATGGGGGCTCGCAAAGGTGACGGTATGGCCAACCATCACCTGATACCCGAGGAGCTGATCAAACACAAAGAGTTCGGCAAAATGTTCTCCAGGCTGAAAAAGATAGGTTGGGACCCGGATGGCGCCTCCAACGGTGCTTTCCTGCCAGGATCAAAGGACCTTGCCGCTAAAACGCAGCTTCCTGGACATTGGTCGAACCATAACAAGTACACCGATGCTGTCAGGGACAGGCTCAGGAGCTTGAACAAACAACAAGCCGGGTTATCTGATATGGACCTCGCACTGGAAGTCTCGAACATCCAAAAATGGGCGAGCGGCGGGCTGCAGAATGGCCTCTTCAAAACTGATGCAGTTACAGGACGACTTTTATGACCGGCGCCAGCGCTGATTTCTTCATCGTGAACTACCACACCAACGGGACGGATGCGCCCAGCTTCTTTGAGTCGGACTGGACTCCTGGCGTCCCGGAGTTTCATTACCCTTCAGAAACACCGGATGAGAGTCAGTTTGCTAGCGCTTATAAAGTCAAGGCCAAGATCAAGGAGTTGAAAGCGGACCTCATGATTGAGGAGTTGCTGGCGACAGATGCCGTCTTGAACATCTGCGCAACGCTCGAAATTCCTCATATCACGCGTCAGGTCGAGATAGAGTTAAAAGGAAAAAAAACACCTGAAAAACGCTACAACCTTTTCGTTCCGACCGCCCGACTCAGCCTGCTTGATCTTGAGCATTCGGTATTCACCATCGACCGCGACAAATACACCGGCAAACTCAAGACACCAGAAGAAAGTGATGTACCCGCTATCGTTTTTGAGTCCATCGAATCATTCAAGATAAAACCGGGTATTCATCAACACCTGTTTCTATGCACGGATATTAACGAAACGGTCTGTTCGGCTGAATTCAAGGCGATGTTCGAATCCAAGGCGCTCTTTGGGCTAGCGTTCACACCGTTGGATGCCACTTATAAATTTGATCCTTGGGGGGAGTTGTAACCGGGAGGTTACTACTGGCCAGACATTCTCCAGCCTACAAAAAATGGGCACCCGACCCAGTCGGCGTGCCCATCTCTCCTACCACCCCGCCCCCTTCGAGACGGTAACGCTCTTACGCGTTAACAGTGTCTTTCAGCGATTTGCCTGGCTTGAACGCAACCGTGTTGCTGGCCTTGATTTTCACCGGCTCACCGGTTTGAGGGTTTTTGCCAGTGCGGGCGCCGCGATGGCGTTGCAGGAAGGTGCCGAAGCCAACCAGGGTGACGCTGTCCTTGCGGTGCAGGGCGCCGGTGATTTCTTCGAGAACGGCGTTGAGGACGCGGTTGGCCTGTTCTTTGGTGAGATCGGCTTTTTCAGCGATGGCGGCTGCGAGTTCTGGTTTACGCATAAGTGAAGCCTCTTTGACGGTTTTTTGTTGTTATGTCCGTGCTGCTCTCTTCTGGAGCAGCGCCCAAAGCGCCGCAGGCTCTACTCTGCGGCAGACGGGAGTGAGGATGGCATGCCATCGGACGCCGCGCCAGTCTAGCGGCGACCTTTCTAGTGGGAAAAACGTGCTTAATCCGACAGAACGACCGGTATTTACGCCAGCAACGGCGGAAGTTCTTTATTGAGGGCCAGTTTTTCCATCACCGCAGTGCCGGTCAGTGCGTAACCCAGCAGACGGCCACTCGCATCGCGGCACAGGGCCTTGATGTCGGCGCCCTCGCCTTCCACGCTCCAGACGCCTTCGGTTCCGCGTGGCGGTGGCGAGACCACCAGCGGGCAGACCGGCGTCTTGACGGTCACCGGCATCGGGCCGTAGCTGACGGCGGTGGCGTTGCCTGCCAGGGTCTGGGCCAGGGCGCGGGCGCAGCTCATCAGTGGCATTACGTACAGCAGGTTCAGGCCGTCGACCTCGGCGCAGTCGCCTAGGGCGTAGATATTGGCGTGGGAGGTCTTGAGGTGGCGGTCCACCATGATTCCGCGGTTGGTCTGCAGGCCGGCGGCGGCGGCCAGGTCGACACGCGGGCGCAGGCCGATGGCGGAGACCACCAGGTCGCAGGCGATCACTTCACCGTCCGACAGATGGGCTTCCAGGCCGTCGGCAGTGCGCTGCAGCCGATTGAGCACCGGGCCTAGGTGGAAGCGCGCGCCGAGGCCTTCAAGGCCAGCCTGTACCGCTGCGGCGGCGGCCGGGTGCAGCAAGGTTGGCATGACCTGCTCGCACGGCGCTACCAGGTCGATCTCATAGCCGCCAAGGATCAGGTCGTTGGCGAACTCGCAGCCGATCAGGCCGGCGCCGAGCAGCAGTACGCGGCGCTTGCCGGCAGCAGCGGCACGAAAGCGTGCGTAGTCTTCGAGGTCGTTGATCGGGAAAATCAGTTCAGCCGCATCGCCCTCAACCGGCACACGCACGGTTTCTGCGCCCCAGGCCAGGATCAGGTCGCGGTAAGCCACCGCTTCCTCACCAATCCACAAGCGCTTGTGGCCAGGGTCAATGCCGCTGACGCGGGTGTGGGTGCGCACTTCGGCCTTGAGTTGCTCGGCCATGGCGCCAGGTTCAGCCATGCTCAGGCCATCGGCTTCCTTGTTCTTGCCAAAGCCGGTGGAGAGCATGGGCTTGGAGTAGGAGCGCCCGTCATCCGCGGTGATCAGCAGCAATGGGGTCTCGCTGTCGAGCTTGCGAAACTCCCGGGCCACGTTGTAGCCGGCCAACCCTGTGCCGATGATCACGACAGGTGCGTTCATTCCTTTCTCCTTGTAGTACGTATCTGAAAACCAAAAATCAGCCGATTTCGATCATTTCGAAATCCATTTTGCCCACGCCGCAGTCCGGGCACAGCCAGTCTTCCGGGACGTCTTCCCAACGGGTGCCAGGCAGAATTCCGTCATCCGGCCAGCCGTCTTTCTCGTCATAGATCAGGCCACAGACTACACATTGCCACTTCTTCATCACTTGCTTCCTCAGGGTCAGGCATCTTGGCCGACGGTCGATAGACCCACGTTGCCGTGCGGCTCAGGGCGTTTTGTACTGATCGGGGCCGGCAGATGCAAGCACGATCGACGCAAACAGCCGGTTCAGACCGGCAAAAACCCGGGACGCCATGGTAAGCTCGCCGCCTCTTTTGCTGCCAATACTGACTCACCGTGCCGCACTCAATCGACCCTCCCGATGCTTGCCAATGGCTGATCCAGAGCCGTCTGCTCCCTGCGCCCGCGCCCCTGACCCTCAATTGGCTGTTCAACGAAGACTCGCTGACGCGGCGGCTGACGTGGCTGTCCAACGATGGTTTCAGCGTGACGCCGCTGTTCGAGGGCTGGCAGCCGCTGCGCGACGATGAATGCGCCGCCCTGGCACTGCCACCGGCCAGTATCGGCTGGGTGCGCGAGGTGTATTTGCGTGGCCACGGCCAGCCTTGGGTGTTCGCGCGCAGTGTGGCGGCACGCAGCGCTTTACAGGGTGACGGCTTGCATATGGATGAATTGGGCAGTCGCTCGCTGGGCGAATTGCTGTTCTGCGACCAGGCATTCACTCGCAAAGCAATCGAGGTGTGCCATTACCCACAACAATGGCTGCCTGTGGCGGATCAGGTCGACGGTCTGTGGGCACGCCGTTCACGCTTTGATCGCGGCCCCTTGAGCGTGTTGGTCGCGGAGATCTTTCTGCCCAGCTTCTGGCACGCGTTGCACGCCCATCCGGAGAACTGCTGATGTACCAACGTCTGCTCAAGTCCCTGAATCACCTGAACCCCAGGGCTTGGGATTTCATCCAACTGACCCGTATGGACAAGCCCATCGGCATCTACCTGCTGCTGTGGCCGACGCTGTGGGCGCTGTGGATCGCCGGCAAAGGCTCGCCCTCTTTGATCAATATCGTGATTTTCGTTTTGGGCGTGGTGCTGACCCGCGCCGGTGGCTGCGTGATCAACGACTGGGCCGACCGCAAGGTCGACGGCCATGTAAAGCGCACGGAACAGCGGCCGCTGGTGAGCGGCAAGATCAGCTCAAAAGAGGCGCTGGTGTTTTTTGCGGTGTTGATGGGCATCAGTTTCCTGCTGGTGCTGCTGACCAACGCCACCACCATCCTGCTGTCCCTGGGTGGCCTGGCCCTGGCGGCGAGCTATCCGTTCATGAAGCGCTACACCTATTACCCACAAGTGGTGCTGGGGGCGGCGTTTTCCTGGGGCATGCCGATGGCGTTCACCGCCGAGACTGGCAGCCTGCCTGCCGCCGCGTGGCTGTTGTATATCGCCAACCTGCTGTGGACGGTGGGCTACGACACGTATTACGCGATGACCGACCGCGATGACGACTTGAAGATCGGCGTGAAATCCACGGCCATTCTGTTCGGTGAAGCCGACCGCGTGATCATCCTGACCCTGCAGGGCCTTTCGCTGGCGTGCCTGCTGCTGGCGGGCGCACGGTTCGAACTGGGGGGCTGGTTCCACCTGGGCTTGCTGGCGGCGGCCGGCTGTTTTGCCTGGGAATTCTGGTACATCCGGGACAAGGATCGGATGAAGTGCTTCAAGGCGTTCCTGCACAACCACTGGGCGGGGCTGGCGATATTTATCGGGATTGTGCTGGATTACGCGTTGCGCTGAGGTTTTTGTGGCGGCCGGGCTTACGTCTTCGCGGGCAAGTCGAATCGTCGCACCGCCGCTCCCACATTTGGAATGCGTTCCACTGTAAGAGCGGGCTTGCCCGCGATGTTTTCAACGGTACCCTGTGATCAGGGTTTGATGATGTGCCACGCCCCACCCTTGCCATCACCGGTCTTATCGCCCGCCTTGTGGTCATCCTTGTAGGTGTAGACCGGCTTACCCTCATAGGCCCACTGGCTGGTCTGGTCGTCGCGAGTGATGACGGTCCATTTGCCCATCGACGTGTCGGTGGACTCCGCCTTCAGCGGCGGCCAATTGGTCGCACATTGGTCTTTGCACACTGACTTGCCGTCGGCATCCTTGTCGAAGGTGTAGAGGGTCATGCCCTTGTGGTCGACCAGCATTCCGTCTTTAGTCATCGCTGGCTCCGCCGCAAATGCCAGGGTCGGCAGCGTCAACGCGGCCGTTACCAGCAGGGCTTTCCAGGAAATCGTGCTGTAAGTCATCGGAACCTTCCTTTTTCGGTTGTCAGGATTCGGACCCAAAGCGTAGTCCAGAGAGGCGGGAATTGCCCGAGCGACTAAATTACTGTCACACGACTGCAATAATTCCGTTATCTAATGCGGCGCAAGACAGTTAAATGACAAGAGGATTTTTGAGCATGGTTGGCAGGAGCATTCTGATTGTTGACGACGAAGCGCCCATCCGCGAGATGATCGCCGTTGCGTTGGAAATGGCCGGCTACGACTGCCTGGAGGCGGAGAACTCCCAGCAGGCCCATGCCATTATCGTCGACCGCAAGCCGGACCTGATCCTGCTGGACTGGATGCTGCCCGGCACCTCCGGTATCGAACTGGCCCGCCGCCTCAAGCGTGACGAGCTGACCGGGGACATCCCGATCATCATGCTCACCGCCAAGGGCGAAGAGGACAACAAGATCCAGGGCCTGGAAGTCGGCGCCGACGACTACATCACCAAGCCGTTTTCCCCACGCGAGTTGGTCGCTCGTCTGAAAGCCGTATTGCGCCGCGCCGGCCCAACCGATGGCGAGGCGCCTATCGAAGTCGGCGGCCTGCTGCTGGATCCGATCAGCCACCGCGTGACCATCGACGGCAAGCCGGCCGAGATGGGCCCGACCGAATACCGCCTGCTGCAATTCTTCATGACCCACCAGGAACGCGCCTACACCCGTGGCCAATTGCTGGACCAGGTGTGGGGCGGCAATGTGTATGTGGAAGAGCGCACCGTGGACGTGCATATCCGGCGCCTGCGCAAAGCCTTGGGCGATGCCTACGAGAATCTGGTACAAACCGTGCGCGGCACGGGCTACCGCTTTTCAACCAAAGGTTGAAATCAGCTGCAAGCTCTCAGCTACAAGCGGCAAGTAGAAGCTGATCTGCTCTGACTTGAAGCTTGCAGCTTGAAACTTTTCACTGTCCGAAGGACCGATCGTGAACCAAAACTGGCATGGCACCCTGATCCGCCACATGCTTTTGCTGATCACCGGCTGCCTGTTGGTGGGTCTGGTCAGCGGTTACTACGGCTGGAGCCTGGCAGCCGGCATCGCCTTGTACCTGGGCTGGACCCTCAAGCAACTGCTGCGCCTGCATGAATGGCTGCGCCAGCACAAACCCGACGAAGCACCGCCCGATGGCTACGGCCTGTGGGGCGAAGTGTTCGACAGCATCTATCACTTGCAGCGCCGCGACCAACGGGTGCGCGGGCGCCTGCAAGCCGTGATCGACCGGGTGCAGGAGTCCACCGCCGCGTTGAAAGACGCGGTGATCATGCTCGACAGCGACGGCAACCTGGAATGGTGGAACCGCGCCGCCGAGACCTTGCTGGGCCTCAAGACGCCCCAGGACAGCGGCCAGCCGGTGACCAACCTGGTGCGCCACCCGCGCTTCAAGGAGTACTTCGAACAGGAGAACTACGAAGAAGCCCTGGAAATCCCCTCGCCCACCAATGACCGCGTGCGCATCCAGCTGTACCTGACGCGCTATGGCAACAACGAGCACCTGATGCTGGTGCGTGACGTCACCCGCATCCACCAGCTGGAACAGATGCGCAAAGACTTCGTCGCCAACGTCTCACACGAGTTGCGCACACCGCTGACGGTGATCTGCGGCTACCTGGAGACGCTGCTGGACAACGTCGACGAGATCAACCCGCGCTGGAGCCGTGCCCTGCAACAGATGCAGCAGCAAGGTTCACGCATGCAGACACTGCTCAACGACCTGCTGTTGCTGGCCAAGTTGGAGGCGACCGATTACCCGTCGGATAACCATCCTGTCGCCGTGCAGAGCCTGCTGCAGACCATCAAGAACGACGCCCAGGCCCTGTCCGGCCAACGCGGCCAGCAGATCACCCTGGAAGCCGACCCCGCCGTGCTGCTCAAAGGCAGCGAAGGCGAGTTGCGCAGCGCGTTTTCCAACCTGGTGTTCAACGCCGTGAAGTACACCCAGGATAAAGGCAACATCCGCATCCGCTGGTGGGCCGACGAACAGGGCGCGCACCTGAGCGTGCAGGACTCCGGCATCGGCATCGACGCCAAGCACTTGCCGCGCCTGACCGAGCGCTTCTACCGCGTCGACTCCAGCCGCAACTCCAACACTGGCGGCACCGGGCTTGGCCTGGCGATCGTCAAGCACGTGCTGCTGCGTCACCGCGCACGCCTGGAGATCAGCAGCGTGTTGGGCCATGGCAGCACGTTTACCTGCCATTTTCCGCCAGCACAGATGACACGATCGAAGGCAATTGATCAGGACACCTGACGGCCCGCCCGGCAGTGGGCACTAGGCAAGCGCCCCGTCAGCCGCTACATTGGCCGACTTGCGCCTGCCTTCCAGGCCCGCCTGCCACCCCTTATTGAACACACGGAACCTGCAAAACCCCATCATGGACCCTTCCCCTGGTATCACCCTCGCTACACTCTTCGCCGACTTCGGCATGATTCTTTTTGCACTGATCCTGGTACTGCTCAACGGTTTCTTCGTTGCGGCCGAATTTGCCATGGTCAAACTGCGCGCCACCCGGGTCGAGGCCATCGCCCACAAGAACGGCTGGCGCGGGCAGATCCTGCGCACCGTGCACAGCCAGCTCGACGCCTACCTGTCGGCCTGCCAGCTGGGCATCACCCTCGCCTCCCTGGGCTTGGGCTGGGTCGGTGAGCCGGCCTTCGCGCACATCCTTGAGCCGCTGCTGGGCGCCGTGGGCGTCGAGTCGCCGGAAGTGATCAAGGGCGTGTCGTTCTTTGCCGCCTTCTTCGTGATTTCCTACCTGCACATTGTGGTCGGTGAGCTGGCGCCCAAGTCCTGGGCGATTCGCAAACCCGAACTGCTGTCGTTGTGGACGGCGGTGCCGCTGTACCTGTTCTACTGGGCCATGTACCCGGCGATCTACCTGCTCAACGCCAGCGCCAACGCCATCCTGCGCATCGCCGGCCAAGGCGAGCCCGGCCCGCACCACGAACACCATTACAGCCGTGAAGAACTCAAGCTGATCCTGCACTCCAGCCGTGGCCAGGACCCGAGCGACCAAGGCATGCGCGTGCTGGCCTCCGCCGTGGAAATGGGCGAGCTGGAAGTGGTGGACTGGGCCAACTCCCGAGAAGACCTGGTCACCCTGGACTTCAACGCCCCGCTCAAGGAAATCCTCGCGCTGTTCCGCCGCCACAAATTCAGCCGCTACCCGGTATATGACGCGGTGCGCAACGAATTCGTGGGCCTGCTGCACATCAAGGACCTGCTGCTGGAACTGGCGGCCCTGGACCACATTCCCGAGTCGTTCAACCTGGCCGAGCTGACCCGCCCGCTGGAGCGTGTGTCGCGGCACATGCCGCTGTCGCAACTGCTGGAACAGTTCCGCAAAGGCGGCGCGCACTTCGCCCTGGTGGAAGAAGCCGACGGCAAGATCATCGGCTACCTCACCATGGAAGACGTGCTGGAAGTGCTGGTGGGCGATATCCAGGACGAACACCGCAAGGCCGAGCGCGGCATCCTGGCCTACCAGCCGGGCAAGCTGCTGGTGCGTGGCGACACGCCGCTGTTCAAGGTCGAGCGCCTGCTGGGTGTCGACCTGGACCACATCGAAGCCGAAACCCTGGCCGGTCTGATCTACGACACCCTCAAGCGCGTGCCGGAAGAGGAAGAAGTGCTGGAGGTCGAAGGCTTGCGCATCATCATCAAGAAGATGAAAGGGCCGAAGATCGTACTGGCCAAGGTGCTGTTGCTGGATTGATCGTCAATTGCCCAATGCAAAATTGGGCAATGCGCCGACCGGCTGGTTGAACTCATACGGGATCGACACCAGCCCCGCCTCGGTGGCGCGCTGCACCACAAAATGCAGATGCGGCCCGCTGCTGTTGCCGGTATTGCCCGACAACCCCAGCGGGTTTCCTACCGCCACACGCTGCCCAACCCTGACACTGACCGAGCCTTGCTTGAGGTGCAGGTACACGCCCTCGGTGCCGTCATCGTGGCGCACCCTCACGAAATTCCCCGACGCATCACGGCCACGCCCGGTCTGCCCGTTCTCGGTTTTCACCACCACCCCGCTACGCGCCGCGATGATTGGCGTGCCTTCGGGCATGGCGATATCCATGGCGTAGCGGCTCTTACTATCGGTATGGCTGAAAGTGCCGTTGGGACCTTGGGTCAGGCGAAATGGGCCGCCACGCCAGGGCAAGGGATAGCGGTAGGCTTGTTGTGGACGATTGGGCTTGGGCACGACAAGCATCGGTCGCTCAACCTTGCGCTCCTGGATCACGAACGCCAGAGCACCCGGCGTATAACGGTCGCTGATAAACACCAGGCCATTGGCATCGACCGATTTGTAGAGGGTCATGGCCTGGGTCGAAGTGACGACCGCTGCCAGCCCGCAGCACAGTAGTAAGCGCATGAGCATAGCGTGAAACTGCCGGGATGACTGACCGGCAGGTTACCAAGGAATCATGACAACTCTATGCGCCACACTGGAGATCCCAATGTGGGAGGGGGCTTGCCCCCGATTGCGGGATGTCAGCCACCGGCTGCTTAGCTGAACCGCCGCCATCGGGGGCAAGCCCCCTCCCACAGTTGTACGGTGCCCCTCAGGATCACGCACCCGGCACAAAATGCTTCTGCGCCGTACCCCGTGCGATCAGACGGGAGATGTAATCGAGCTTCTGCGCGTCCTGGTCGATGAACCGGAAGGTCAGTTGCAGCCAATCGCTGTCAGGCTTGGGTTCGAAGGCGACGATAGCGTGCAAGTAGCCGTTGAGACGGGCCACTTCGGCGTTGTCGCCTTGTTCCAGGTCGAGCACAGCGCTTTCCAGTACCTGGGGCAGGACTTCGCTGCGACGTACTACCAGCAGCGCTTCCTTGATGCTCAGCGCCTTGATCACGCATTGCTGGGTGCCACTGGACAGACGCAATTGGCCCTGGCCACGACCGCCAGCCGGCGCAGCCGCTACCGGGGCCTGCACCGGAGGGCTGTTGAGCAAACCTTTGTTAGGCGCAGGAGCAGCCGCCGCAACAGGAGCCGCACGCGCCACTTCGGGTTTGCCGCCGGTCAGGGCGCTCAAGGAATCGTTGCCGAAAGCCGAGTTCATTTTGGTCGGCGCGCTGGCGACCAGGGCGTCGAGACGGCCGATCTTGTGCAGGGCCTGCTTGACCTTGTTCAGCAGCTGCTCGTTGGTGAACGGCTTGCTGACGTAGCCGGAAACACCGGCCTGGATGGCCTGGACCACGTTTTCCTTGTCGCCACGGCTGGTGACCATCACGAACGGCATGGCTTTGAGGTGAGGTTGCTCACGGCACCAGGTCAACAGTTCAAGGCCAGACATCTCCGGCATTTCCCAGTCGCACAGCACCAGGTCGAAGGTCTCGCGCATCAGGATGGCCTGGGCCTTTTTGCCGTTCACCGCGTCTTCAAGCTTGATCCCGGGGAAGTAGTTGCGCAGGCACTTCTTCACCAGGTCGCGGATAAACGAGGCGTCATCCACCACCAATACACTGACTTTACTCATCGACCCTTCATCCTATAAAAACTTCGGCACGCAAGACGCCTGACTGATGGCATTTTGCCAAAACCCTGTAGTCACGTTCGGACTTTTTTCATCCGATCCGCAAAAAATTCAGCGGCCACAAACAAAAACGCCCGACCAAAGGCCGGGCGTTTATTTCTCGGGCAATCTTACTTATCGTCAGATTCGCCCGGAACATTAGGGATTAGATCGGCCGAACCTTCAACTTCGGCCTTCATGCGCTTGAGGCCCATGTGCCGTACGTCGGTCCCGCGCACCAGGTAAATCACCAGTTCCGAGATATTGCGCGCGTGGTCGCCGATACGCTCCAGGGAACGCAGCACCCAGATAATGCTCAAGACCCGCGAGATAGAGCGCGGGTCTTCCATCATGTAAGTCGCCAGCTCACGCAGCGCGGTCTTGTATTCGCGGTCGATGATCTTGTCGTACTGGGCCACCGACAACGCCAACTCGGCGTCGAAGCGCGCAAAGGCGTCGAGTGCATCGCGCACCATGTTGCGCACTTGGTCACCGATATGGCGCACTTCCACGTAACCACGCGGCGCTTCGCCTTCTTCGCACAGCTGGATGGCACGACGGGCGATCTTGGTGGCTTCATCGCCGATGCGCTCCAGATCGATCACCGACTTGGAGATGCTGATGATCAACCGCAGGTCGGACGCCGCCGGCTGGCGACGAGCGAGGATGCGCAGGCATTCTTCGTCGATGTTGCGTTCCATCTGGTTGATCTGGTCGTCGATCTCACGCACTTGCTGGGCCAGGCCCGAGTCGGCCTCGATCAGCGCGGTGACCGCATCGTTGACTTGCTTCTCCACCAGCCCGCCCATCGCCAGGAGGTGGCTGCGCACTTCCTCAAGCTCGGCGTTGAACTGCGCGGAGATGTGATGGGTAAGGCCTTCTTTGCTAATCATGCGTTTGCTCCGCAAAAGCTGTAAGCCGCAAGCTACAAGCTGCAAGCTGATGTGTGTCGTTCCGTTGAACTGCTTTTACTTACCGCTTGAAACAGGCGGCTTGCAGCTGCCCCAACTAGCCGTAGCGACCAGTGATGTAGTCTTCGGTCTGCTTCTTCGCCGGATTGGTGAACAGGGTATCGGTGTCGCCGAATTCCACCAGCTTGCCCATATACATGAACGCGGTGTAGTCGGAAACCCGAGCCGCCTGTTGCATGTTGTGGGTCACGATAACGATGGTGAACTTGGACTTGAGCTCGTAGATCAGCTCTTCGACTTTCAGCGTCGAGATCGGGTCGAGAGCCGAGCAAGGTTCGTCGAGCAGCAACACTTCCGGCTCCACGGCGATGGTCCGCGCGATCACCAGACGCTGCTGCTGGCCGCCGGACAGGCCGAGGGCCGAGTCGTGCAGGCGGTCTTTCACTTCGTCCCACAGCGCCGCGCCCTTGAGGGCCCACTCAACGGCTTCGTCAAGGATGCGCTTCTTGTTGATGCCCTGGATGCGCAGGCCGTAGACCACGTTTTCGTAAATGGTCTTGGGGAACGGGTTGGGCTTCTGGAACACCATGCCCACGCGACGACGCAGCTCGGCCACGTCTTCGCCCTTGCGGTAGATGTTGGTGCCGTAGAGGTTGATCGCGCCCTCCACTCGGCAACCGTCCACCAGGTCGTTCATGCGGTTGAAGGTACGCAGCAGCGTGGACTTGCCGCAGCCCGACGGGCCGATGAAGGCGGTCACGCGCTGCTTGGGGATGTTCATGCTGACGTCAAACAGCGCCTGTTTTTCACCGTAGTACAGGCTCAGGCCCGGCACTTCGATGGCCACGGTTTCCTGGGCCAGGCTCAGGCTCTGCTTGTCGCGACCCAGGGCAGACATGTTGATGCCGTGGGTGTGGGTGTCTTGTTGCATGGGATGCTCCCTGTGCTACCAATTCGTTTCGTTGAACCGCCGGGGCGGTTTACTCAAAAATCTGTGTCTGGCGCTGACCCCTGTGGGAGCTGGCTTGCCTGCGATGGCATCACCGCGGTGTACCTGCTAAACCGAGTCGCCTGCATCGCAGACAAGCCAGCTCCCACATTGACCGTGTCCGGCCCGCTTAGCTGTCTAGCGCTTTGTATTTTTCGCGCAGGTGGTTACGGATCCACACTGCCGACAAGTTAAGCGTGGCGATCACCAGCACCAGCAGCAACGCGGTGGCGTACACCAGCGGCCGGGCGGCTTCGACGTTGGGGCTCTGGAAGCCGACGTCATAGATATGGAAGCCCAGGTGCATGATCTTCTGGTCCAGGTGCAGGTACGGGTAGTTGCCGTCCAACGGCAGCGACGGCGCCAGTTTCACCACGCCGACCAGCATCAGCGGCGCCACTTCACCGGCGGCGCGGGCCACGGCGAGGATCATGCCGGTCATCATCGCCGGGCTGGCCATCGGCAGCACGATCTTCCACAGCGTTTCCGCCTTGGTCGCGCCCAGTGCCAGGGAGCCTTCACGGACGGTGCGAGGAATCCGCGCCAGGCCTTCTTCGGTGGCCACAATCACCACCGGCACCGCCAGCAGCGCCAGGGTCAGCGAGGCCCAGAGCAAACCCGGGGTACCGAAGGTCGGAGCCGGCAGGGCCTCAGCGAAGAACAGACGGTCTACCGAGCCACCCAATACATACACGAAGAAGCCCAGGCCGAACACGCCGTAGACGATGGCCGGTACGCCCGCCAGGTTGTTCACGGCGATGCGGATAATCCGCGTCAGGGTGTTCTGCTTGGCGTATTCACGCAGGTACACCGCCGCCAACACGCCGAACGGGGTCACGATCATCGCCATGATCAGGGTCATCATCACGGTGCCGAAGATAGCCGGGAAAATCCCGCCCTCGGTGTTGGCTTCCCGTGGGTCATCGCTGAGGAATTCCCAGACCTTGCTGAAATAGAAGCCGACCTTGGTGATCGTGCCCATGGCATTCGGCTGGTAGGCGTGCACCACTTTGCCGATGCCGATTTCGACTTCCTTGCCGTTGCCGTCGCGGGCGGTCAGGGCGTCGCGGTTGAATTGGGCATGCAGGTCGGCCAGGCGTGCCTCGATGTCCTGGTAGCGGGCATTCAGCTCGGCGCGGTCGGCGTCCATGTCGGCCTGGGCGGCAGCGTCAAGCTTGCCTTCCAGCTCCAGCTTGCGACCGTGCAGGCGGATGCGCTCCAGCCCGGCGTTGATGGCGCCGATATCGGATTTTTCCAGGGTTTTGAGTTGAGCAGCCAGCTTGTTGACGCGATCCACACGGGCCTGCAGCTCCGGCCATGCGGCCTCGCCTTCGGCGATGACTTTACCGTCCTGTTTAACGTTGACCAGGGTGCCGTAGAAATTACCCCACTCACGGCGCTCGATGGTCATCAGGTTCGCCGGCGTGGTCTGGTCCTTGAGCCACTCGCCGACGATCCAGGTGAAGTCATTGCCGTTCAGGTCGCGGTTACCGACCTTGATCAGCTCGCGGGTCATGAACTCCGGGCCTTGGTCCGGCACCGGCAGGCCAGCGCTTTTCAGGCGCTCGCGGGGGACTTCTTCCTTCTGCACCACTTCGCCGATGACGACATGGTTTGCCTGGCCCGGCACGTTGTAGTTGGCCTGGATCAGGTCGGCCGGCCAGAAGTGACCCAGGCCACGCACTGCAATCACGGCCAGCAAACCAATGGTCATGATGACCGCAATGGACACCGCGCCACCGCTGATCCAGACGCCAGGGGCGCCGCTCTTGAACCATCCATTCAGGGAGTTCTGTTTCACAGACTTCTACCTTTCTTAAAGCGACGAGTATTTCTTGCGCAGACGCTGACGGATCAGCTCGGCGAGGGTGTTCATGATGAAGGTGAACAACAGCAGCACCAGCGCCGAGAGGAACAGCACGCGGTAGTGACTGCCGCCCACTTCCGACTCCGGCATTTCCACCGCAACGTTGGCCGCGAGCGTTCGCAGGCCTTCGAACAGGTTCATCTCCATCACCGGGGTGTTACCGGTGGCCATCAACACGATCATGGTCTCGCCGACAGCACGGCCCATGCCAATCATCAGCGCCGAGAAGATGCCCGGGCTGGCGGTGAGGATCACCACGCGGGTCATGGTCTGCCACGGCGTGGCACCCAGGGCCAGCGAGCCCAGGGTCAGGCCGCGTGGCACGCTGAACACGGCATCTTCGGCGATGGAATAGATGTTCGGGATCACTGCGAAGCCCATGGCCAAACCCACTACCAGAGCGTTGCGCTGGTCGTAGGTGATGCCCAGGTCGTGAGAGATCCACATGCGCATGTCGCCGCCGAAGAACCAGGTTTCCAGGTACGGGCTCATGTACAGCGAGAGCCAGCCCACGAACAGGATCACCGGGATCAGGATCGCGCTTTCCCAGCCATCGGGAACCCGCAGGCGCAAGGATTCAGGCAGGCGACTGAAGACGAAACCGGCCACCAGAATGCCAATCGGCAGCAGCATCAGCAGACTGAAAATGCCCGGCAGATGCCCTTCCACATACGGCGCCAGGAACAGGCCGGCGAAGAAACCGAGGATCACCGTCGGCATCGCTTCCATCAATTCGATCACCGGCTTGACCTTGCGGCGCAGGCTCGGGGCCATGAAGTAGGCGGTGTAGATCGCTGCCGCAACAGCCAGTGGCGCAGCCAGCAGCATGGCGTAGAACGCCGCCTTCAAGGTGCCGAAGGTCAGCGGGGCCAGGCTCATCTTGGGTTCGAAATCGGTGTTGGCAGCGGTCGATTGCCAGACGTACTTGGGCTCGTCGTAGTTTTCGTACCAGACCTTGCTCCACAGTGCACTCCAGGACACTTCCGGGTGCGGGTTGTCGAGCAGCAACGGTTGCAGCTTGCCGCCAGCTTCGACGATCACGCGGTTGGCGCGTGGCGACATGCCGTACATGCCTTGGCCATCGACCACCGGGTCCACCAGCAGTGTGCGGTGCGCGGTGCTGTGGAACACGCCGAATTTGCCGGAAGCGTCTAGGGCCGTGAAGCCTTTGCGGCGCTCTTCGGCGGAGATTTCTACGATAGGCGCAGCGCCCATCTGGAAGGTACGGATCTGCTTGAAGCGCTGCTCGCCATCCGGGTCGCGGGCCATGAACCACTGGGCCAGGCCGCCCTTGGAGTTACCAATGATCAGCGAGATGCCGCCCACCAGTTGCGTGCTGGCGGTGACTTCAGCATTGCCGTCTTCCAGCAATTTGTAGCGACCATTGAGGCTCTTGTCGCGCAGGCTGAACACATCGGCGAGGGCACGGCCGTTGATCACATACAGCCATTGCTGGCGCGGGTCGATGAAGATCGCCTTCACAGGCTCAGTCATCTGCGGCAACTCGATGCGCTTCTGCTCGCTGGTGACTTCGCCGGTCATCATGTTTTCTTCGCGGCTCAGGGACAGCACGTTCAAGTGCGAACCAGCGGAGCCTGCAATCACCAAGGACGAGTCCGTGGCATTGAGGGCCACATGCTCCAGCGGGCGGCCGGCGTCATCCAACACGATCGGCGTTTCACCGTAGGGGTATTCGATCGCGGGGGTAATGGTTTTCTTGCCATCCGGGTAGGACACCTTATAGGTGTGGCGGAATACCAGGGACTGGCCATTCGACAGGCCGAGGATCACCAGCGGGCTACCGGGCTGGTCTTCACCGATAGACGCAACACTGGTGCCGGCGGGCAGTGGCAGGTCGACACGCTTGAGTTCAGCGCCGGTTTCCACATTGAAGAACAGCGCCTGGCCCTTGTCGGAAACCCGCATGGCAACTTGGTTTTGTTCTTCGAGGGAGATCATCAGCGGCTTGCCGGCGTCCTGGATCCAGGCCGGGGTCAGGGCGTCTTCCTTGGTCAATGAGGCACCTTGGAACAGCGGCGCGACGACGTAAGCCAGGAAGAAGAAAATCAGGGTGATCGCGCCGAGGACGGCGAGGCCGCCGACCAGCACGTACCAACGGGTCAGGCGATCCTTGAGCGCGCGAATGCGGCGCTTGCGTTGCAACTCAGGCGTATTGAAGTCAATGCGCTTGGGGGGAGAAGTCGTCGTCATGGTGGAATTGGCCAGATCATTCATGCGCACACCCTAGCGATCCTGTATGACAGAAAGATGACAGTGCAGTGACGCAACAAATCCGCCGCGAAGCTAGGCTGGCAGCGGACTAGAAAATTCGGATGCGGAGCCGGCAGGCCGGCCCCGCAGAGGCAATCAGTTGCCTTCTTTCAGACCCAGGTCAGCCAGGGCCTTGGCGGCGACTTTGGCTGGCAGTGGGATGTAGCCGTCTTTCACCACAACTTCCTGGCCCTGCTTGGACAGCACCAGCTTCACGAACTCAGCTTCCAGCGGGGCCAGAGGCTTGTTCGGGGCTTTGTTGACGTACACGTAAAGGAAACGCGACAGCGGGTATTTGCCGTTCAGGGCGTTTTCTTCGGTGTCTTCGATGAAGTCAGTGCTGCCTTTCTTGGCCAGGGCCACGGTTTTCACGCTGGCGGTCTTGTAGCCAATGCCCGAGTAACCGATGCCGTTCAGCGACGAGCTGATCGACTGCACGACCGAAGCCGAGCCCGGTTGTTCGTTCACGTTTGGCTTGTAGTCGCCTTTGCACAGGGCTTCTTCTTTGAAGTAGCCGTAGGTGCCGGATACCGAGTTACGACCGAACAGTTGCACCGGCTTGTTGGCCAGGTCGCCGGTCACACCCAGGTCGCCCCAGGTTTTCACGTCAGCTTTGCCGCCGCACAGACGCGTCGAGGAGAAGATCGCGTCGACTTGCTCCATGGTCAGGTGCTGGATCGGGTTGTCCTTGTGCACGAACACGGCCAGGGCATCCACGGCAACCGGGATAGCGGTGGGCTTGTAGCCGTACTTCTGCTCGAAGGCCGCCAGTTCGGTGTCCTTCATCTTGCGGCTCATCGGGCCCAGGTTGGAGGTGCCTTCAGTCAGCGCAGGTGGTGCGGTAGCGGAGCCAGCAGCTTGAATCTGGATGTTGACGTTCGGGTATTCCTTTTTGTAACCCTCGGCCCACAAGGTCATCAGGTTAGCCAGGGTATCGGAACCGACGCTGGACAAGTTGCCCGACACACCAGTGGTCTTAACGTAAGCCGGAATTGCCGGATCAACACCAGCGGCCACCGCGTTGGCGGTCGCAACGCCAGCAGCGACAAAAGTCATTGCCGCCATCAAACGTTTCAGTTTCATGCCTTGCTCCTAGCAGATAGGGATAGTTGGATCGGGGCCAAGTATCGGGAGGCCGTGTGAACACTCTATGTCTGCAATGTGACAGTTAGATGAAAGGCCACTATTGGCAAGGTGAAGGGGCGCAGCGAGGAGTTGCAATCGCTCCCACGCAGGGCGCGGGAGCGAGCATGTCAAGGAATCAGCGCGAACGCTTCCACAGATACCCGCCCACCAACATGCCCATCACACACAGGGCAGCCACGTAGTAAGACGGCCCCATCGGGCTTTCCTTCATCAGCAGCGACACCGCCAACGGCGTCAGGCCGCCGAAAATGGCGTAGGCCACGTTGTAGGAGAACGACAACCCGCTGAAACGCACCACCGGCGGGAAGGCCTTGACCATGACGTACGGCACTACGCCAATGGTGCCTACAAACAGACCGGTCAGCGTGTACAGCGGGAACAGCCAGTCCGGGTGAGCGATGAGGCTGTGATAGAGGGTCCAGGAGGTTGCCAGCAACAGCGCGCAACCGACGATCAGCACGCGGCCAGCACCGAAGCGGTCCGCCAGGGCACCCGAGGCTATGCAGCCCAGGCTCAAGGCGACGATGGCCAGGCTGTTGGCCTGCAGCGCAACGGTGGCGCTGAAGTGATAGACCGTTTGCAGCACGGTCGGGGTCATCAGGATGACAACGACGATACCGGCCGACAGCAGCCAGGTCAGCAGCATCGACAGCACGATGGCACCCCGGTGATCACGCAGTACCGCACGCAATGGCAGCTCGGCGGCCAGGGTCTTGCGTTGCTGCATCTCGGCGAAGATCGGTGTTTCATGCAGCCAGCGGCGCAGGTACACCGACAACAGGCCGAACACGCCGCCGAGCAGGAACGGGATACGCCAGGCGTAATCCGAGACCTGCTCCGGGCTATAAATAGTGTTGATCGCCGTGGCCACCAGCGAGCCCAGCAGGATCCCGGCCGTCAGGCCGCTGGTGAGGGTGCCGCAGGCATAGCCGATATGGCGTGGCGGAACGTGCTCGGAGACAAACACCCAGGCGCCGGGTACTTCGCCGCCGATTGCCGCGCCCTGGATAATGCGCATCAGCAGCAGCAGGACCGGCGCCCACAGGCCGATCTGCGCGTAAGTTGGCAGCAGGCCCATGATCAGGGTCGGCACGGCCATCATGAAGATGCTCAGGGTGAACATCTTCTTGCGGCCCAGCAGGTCACCGAAGTGCGCCATGATGATGCCGCCCAGGGGACGTGCCAGGTAGCCGGCGGCGAAGATGCCAAAGGTCTGCATCATGCGCAGCCATTCGGGCATGTCCACGGGGAAGAACAGTTTTCCGACCACGGTGGCGAAAAACACGAAAATGATGAAGTCATAAAACTCCAGCGCCCCGCCCAAGGCAGACAGCGACAGGGTTTTGTAGTCGTTGCGGGTCAGCGGGCGCGAAGGTTGCGCACTGCTTGCGGGCACGGAGGACATGGCAAGGCTTCTCTTATAGTAATCAGGACGGCAAGCGGGACTTGCGGCAGGTTTGGCAAGATAGCAAATCGCTAGAAAAAGCACAGCGTCGAGCGGATAACAGTTCCAGCCCATGAAATATTCCACATTCCTGCTCTTTATCTGCACGCAGAAGCACAGTTGCCGGAAAAAGCCGCGATACAGCCGCCATTTGCCGACCAAATGAGCGCCCAGAGGTCGTCGTGGCGCCAGGGTCTCGATATACTCGGCCCTTGCAAGCGCAAGAACCGCAGTCTTGAGGGGCTGCTGTGCCAAAACGTCGTTGGGTGCCATCCAGCCGATTTGGCAGAGTTTCCCTTTAGTACGCCTTACGAGAAACGCATCACGCGGTGTATGTTGGTGCTGAAACGTTTTTTTCGAAGACGGCTATCCACTTGAAATACCCATGAAGCGTTACGGGTCAGAGGCCCTCGGCATGATCGAACTCGAACAAGAAGATCCTATCCCGCAAGGCGATCTCGCCCTGCAAATCACCGCGCTCCCGCGTGAAACCAACGGTTTTGGCGACATCTTCGGCGGCTGGCTGGTCGCGCAGATGGACCTGGCCGGCACCGCAATGGCCAGCAAGGTCGCAGGCGGCCGCGTGGCCACCGTGGCCATCGATCGCATGGCGTTCCTGGTGCCGGTTGCCGTGGGCGCGCAGCTGTCCTTCTATACCCAGGCCCTGGAGATCGGCCGTAGCTCGATCCAGATGATGGTCGAGGTGTGGAGCGATGACCCGCTGTCCAGCGAATGGCGCAAGGTTACCGAGGCGGTATTCGTGTTCGTCGCCATCGATGGCAGCGGTCGCACGCGTTCGGTTCCGTCGCGCGCACGTTAAACCTCACCGGGTTTTAACGGTCAATTGCCCCATTGCCTGCCATAAAGAGTGCTTTGTTATGCCGACGCCCCACGTTGAAACCGTGAAAATCGACGAGCTGGATTGCTGGCGCATCCGCCACAACGGCGCCGAGCTGATGGTGGCCCAACAGGGCGCGCATATCTTCAGTTACCAGCGCGCCGGCGAGCAGCCGCTGATCTGGCCAAATCCTCAAGCGGTGTTCAAACAGGGCAAGGGCATTCGTACCGGCGTACCGGTGTGCTGGCCGTGGTTTGGCGTGTTTGACCGTAACCCGCAGAGCGTGAAGGCGATGCGCCAGAGCGAGCAACCAGCCGGCGCCCACGGCTTTGTGCGCACCGCGTTGTGGGAATTGGCCGCGACCGAGCTTGAAGGTGAAGCGCTACGCGTGGACCTGGTACTGCCGGTGCCGGCAGGCGGCTTTCCTGGCTGGCCCCATCACGTTGACCTGACGCTGAGCCTGCTGCTGGATGAGCAACTGCATATCCGCCTGACCAGCCACAACCGTGGCACCGACACCGTCACCCTCAGCCAGGCGCTGCACACCTACTTCGCTGTAAGCGATGTGCGCAATGTGCAGGTCGAAGGACTGGACGGGCATGCCTATATCGACACCGCCGATGGCTGGACCGAAAAGACACAATCCGGCCTGCTGCACTTCACCGCCGAGACTGATCGCATCTACCTCGATACGCCGTCCCAGCTGAATATTGTCGACAAAGACTGGCACCGTTGCATTCAGCTCACTGCCGAGGGTTCGAAATCGACAGTGATCTGGAACCCATGGACCGAACGCGCCAAGGCGTTTGATGACATGGCCGATGATGGGTGGACAGGCATGTTGTGCATCGAAACGGCGAATGTACTCGACGATGTGGTGGTGTTGGCGCCAAGTGAAAGGCACACACTGCAGGTAAGCATCACTGCCAAACCCTCGTAAACGTCACGGCTGACGTCCGGGACACGGGGTACGATGACATTACTATGTAGGTCCGTATGCCAGAACAGCCTCGCTAAAGTGCGAAAACCGCATCTTATAGCAGAGGCAACACGATGGCCCCCTCTCCCCAGGAAGTACTGCAACAGCCCCCCGCCGACGTGGCCGAACTCATGGCCACGTGCAATAACACACTTATCGCGACACTTAACGCTCAGCCCTCACTGACCTTTTGCGCAAACAAGCAGGTATTGGAAGAGATCAACGGATTGTTTGATCGTTACTCAACCCAACACATCTACCTGAAATCCCCAGAAGACACCTTGACTGACCCGCCCACTGAGCACGACAGGGCATTGATAACCCTAGTAAATGACGCCTTGCATCAATGTCGAACTCCGGATTATTACAGCCCGCGTCATGACTTCTATATCTATAAAAACAGCACATTCACTCGGCTCGACGACACAAGCCAGCTAACCATCAGAACCCTGATAAATACCTTGCTGGAACCTGACTATTATCTGAATAGCCTCAACCGATACTGGAACGCCACTCACAGCGCAACCGAGCAAACCAATCAAAGCTTCATCGCTAAAACCGTCGCGCGGCTGATTCAGTACGAGGCATCATTGAGATTCGAAACAGCCTCACTTGAGCCCGCAAGCGTTGCACTGGTACGGCAACTGAATACAGCCACCTCGCCCGAAACTCTAAATATCTTTCACCTCAGCTTGCAAGATACAACGCAGACCGACGGCATTCCGCTGGTCGGGGCATTCGCCATCAGCACATGGCCACCGGTCGAACACTCAACCGTCAACCCTACGGTGCTCTACCTGCCAGGCCAACGCCTGGCTGAATTTTCCAGCCCGACGGCGCTGAAAACGCATCTAAGGGAGCGGCTTAAAAACGTGCATGGGCGTCAGCAACTGCTGATCAGCGTTGCTCATCGTCAACATTCGGCATTCGAAAGCCTGACGCAAAGAGCCAGCCAGGATGGGAGCGTCAACCTGCTTCCTGTCACTGCCGTCGAGGATTTTTTCGAGCATCAGATCAGCCTGCTCATCACCAAGCAACGCCAGGATATCGAACATCACTGGTCCGTCAGCCGCAGCGCCCAGGGCAGCGTAGCTGAACGGATCAACCAGTCGGCGAACCTTGTACCGTTGCTGGATTTCAGCGAGGCGATCGAACGACACGCCCGCCCACTCTTAGCCCTCAGCGCACAACGCAGGGAGGCGACGCGCGCCGCTCAGCAACGGCTGATACAGCAACAAACCGACCGATCAATTGATTTCACTGGCTTGATCGCACAGTTGAAAAGCCTCCAGGCACAGACTGCACCGCAGCCATTGGCACATCAGTTCTTTACACCTCATCGCCAATCTCCGCTGTACAAAGCCTGCGCGCAGGCCGTGACCGTCTTACAGAAGCTCAAGAATGACACCGACTTTACAACCTGGCTGAGCACATGGCCGAGCAAGACCGAGGCCGGTTTGGGCGCCTGGACCCTACTCGCAAAGCTCATCAGTAACCAGCCAGCTATTGTGGATTCGCCGCTGACTCGCTTTACCATTCAGGGCAAGCTGCTGCCCCTGAGCGAAGTGCCCACGTACTGGAGAAATGATGTTCACACTCTGATAGCGGCGCGGCGCGACATTGGTGATGGTATTCGAGAGGACGGTACTGTCCAGTTTGATCTTGCACTCAAGTTCTACGGTGTCCACATCGCCACCGATAGCCCGCTCCAACTGGTGATTGAGCGACTGCAGGAGCGCGCCGCCACGCTATCGCTAGAGATGGATGACGACAGGCTGCCGTTTGATGAACTCATTGACGAGCAAGGAGATGCCAGCCTGCAACAGCTGCTTATTCATCGTCAAACGACAGGTGAAAAACTGATATTCAAACAACTGATCGAAGCGTTCCTGACGCCACAACGCGAAGCACAGGCACTGAAGACACCAACGGTGGTACTCGAACAGTTGCTCAATACCCCGCAATGCCTTGAGCTGGGAAAACAACTGGTAAAGGCACTGGACTGGTATACAGCCCAAGATGAAACACCACCGGTAAAAGTGCTGCGCGACTTGGTCTGGCGGGCACTTTGGCTGCATTTTGAACGCCCTGCAGCCCCCGCGCGAGTGACCGTCGCCGGAGAAGAAATAGCAACGCCACGCCACTGGGGCCACAGCTATGACTATATTCGTGAGCAAATTGAGCGGTCCCTGATCCGCAACCACAAACTCACGCCCGGCGGTGTACATCTGGCCCTGCGCCTGCTGCAACGGGGTTCTGCTGCAGAAATCTGGATGAGAGGCATTCCCGACGATTTGCGTTACGCCAGCTCCATCGCCTGGGTGAATTTCAAGGCTGGCGTGATGCTTGCGCAAGCCATTGCACCCGACGCTGCGCAGCACATGACCTTCCAACAATTGCTCGAGTTACTCGCGACAGCAAGCCGGGATGCGACGCCCGAGCAAAAAATGGTCATCTCGATAGCGAGATTGGGGCCAACGCTGGAATGGGCCCAAGCCAATGGCGTATTAACGTCGGCAAAAACTGATTTCACTCCTGAACAAATCCAATTGGCTGTAGAAGCCTTGGAGCAACACGAACAGGAAATGATTCAGGCAACCGAAACGATTTCTCAAGCACCACCTGGCCGCTGGAGCTTCACCTCGGATGACGCTTTCGAAGTGGGGTTTAGAGATTACCTGAGCGGTGTCAAAGCAGCCTATCAAACCTTGATCAGGGCCTTGCTGCCCAACCTGCCATTGCTAGATCGCACCGCGATCGAAAACGGCGAGGTAACGTTGTATGCCCTGCGCCAAGAGATTCGTGGCCTGCAGGTTGGGCAAGAAAACGCGCAGAACATCGCTGCCGCCAGAGGCCGCCACGGCTTCATCATCCGGGCCCAAATGAAGCACGGCACCACTCACCGTACCACTTATTATGAGGTGTTCCCTCGGGCGGCAATCATCCGCGCACGCCCGAAGATTAAAACGCTGACGATCAATGGCAATGTTGTCGTGGAAACAACAGGCGGCTCAAGCCGTTCGAGCAAAGGAACCTTTCGGCGCGCGACCTCCATGCCGTTCGACTGGGAAGCCTACCAACATGGCCGTCGTCCTCGAGACGGTGTGTCCAGCCTGGTGATCGCCGAGCAAATCGGCCAGGTGTTACCCGCCACCGCACCCGCCCCTTCGGAAACTATGAGGGAAGCACAATCATTGTCTTCAGTGCGCAGTCGAGCACTGGCAGCCATCGTTGCCAATGATCTATTTCACACTGACGAATCTCAGCTCAAATTGACCGCCAAGCGTAACGTTGACGTGCTTGAAACCGCGCAACAAACCGTCGACGACTTTCTCTACTACACCAAGATGCTGGTGCCCTTCTGGGGCGGCGTCGAGGACATCGCCTCGGGCGATCCGCAACGCGTGGAGAGAGGGGCGTTGTCATTGTTCACCGACTTGATCTCCTTCGCAGCTCCCATTGGTAAATACGTCGGCGGTTCGGCACGCTTGATTACACAAGCCGGAAGAATCAGTTTTCAGGCGGCGCTACCGAAATTCGCAACCCTCACCAAAACGTTTTTACTGGGCGCCATCAGAGAGCTAAACCCGCTGGAAGCGGTGCCAGCTCTGCTCAAACTCGCAGGCTTAGGTGTGTTGCGGCTCAGCGCTGCAGTTGGGCGTCAGGTAGATGCAGGCCTGGCGTTGTTCAGAAAAGCGCTGGGCAAACCAACGATCGCATCCACTGGCCGAACGCTACAGTCGGTAGACCCGCGAGTCTGGAAACCCCTTGAACCGCAGGACAGCCTGTTCACCGTGGCCGGCGTGGACCGTGTTCCCCTACGCAGTGTCGGCACCGACCTGTTGCCCGAGTATCGTCTGATCGACCCACTGACCAATACCGTGTTCGGCCCCCGGTACATTCCAATGGGGGCAGAGGGCCTGCAACGAATTCCGGATCTTGACGACTACATCGCGCCCCTCTCGTATGAACAAACTGCGGAATTGAGCCGTCGGGCCAACGGTGTCTATGATGGAAAAAATCAGCAGAGCTATGTTCGCGCACGCGGCCAATGGTACGTCGTCAACACTCGCTACAGCCTCACAGGTGACGCTGAGTTCCATATTGTTCACCCGCACAATAAAACTCGCCCAACCTACCGCGTCGTCAATAAGGACGGGAGTTGGCTGCCGGTCGACGAGAGTGGGTATGCCGGGATGAAAAGGATAGACAGGATTAAAAAAGCGAATGCTGAAAAAGCCGCCTACTACCAGAAAGCGCGCGATAAGATGGATATCGCTACAGCCCGGCTGGAAGAGGCGGCCAAATCGACCGTATTCGAAACGACAAACCAGCTGCTTGATAGATCTCTGTTGCACTGGGATGCCACTCAAGAACTGTTCACGCTACACACGAAGAACAACGCCTTACCCATATTCGAACCGAAAAATTTCGTTTCCACACCTGACCTCGGCAGGGCACGACTGCTCAGTACCATTGAAACGGCTGACAACCTCAGCCCGCGCTATGCGGCAGTCGTTGATAGGCTGGAAGGCTACTTGCAGGCTCAGCAAAACCACATTCAACGGCTGGAGCAGACCGGCCGCATAAGTCAACAAGACGCAAATTCTGAAATGTTCACCGTTTATTTTGCCAATAAACGCAAGGCCGTTAACACCATAATCGAACAGACCACGGTGTTTAAGTCGTTACTGGACGAAGACTTGGAACACATGCTGGATACCCTGGAAAAGCTCCCAGTGAATAAAGCCGGGCCCTCACGCGCGCCCTCCGCACCATTTGGCACAGCGAAACCACTGCCCTCCGCCCCCCTGCTAGAGCCGCACCTAAACCCTGTGCCGAAAGATCAAGTATCAATAATGATCGCCGGCCATCAGCCCCGCACCCCTGTCAGCGTATTCGCCAAGCCCAGAGCCGGGTATAACGATGTCGCAGACGTCCTCGACCCCTATGGCAAACGCATCTTCGCCTATATCAGGGTCGGCGAAGACAATCTCTGGATCAGATCGACCATCCAAATCGAAGAACCGAGTGGGTTAGCCTCTTCCAGCCAGGCGACTATTACCCTGCAGCTGGAAGGTGCTGCCAGGAAAATGCAAAACCTGATTGAGGAGCATGATGACCTCATCGTTTTTTTCAGAACCAAAGGGTCAGCCGAACCAGCGGGTGCCGAAGCCCTGATCAGGTCCGGCGCGACCAAGCTCAATCAGGGAGCCGATGACCTTCAGGCAGCCTGCATTGACATCACCGATGAGGCAACCAAACAAGGTCTGCTGGCGCAAGTGGCCCACTTCAGGGAGCACGCAGCCCGTTTCAATCTTATGGCGAAACTCTTGCGCGTGGATCTGATTTCCAAGCAAGCCCCCAATGCCAATGCTCTCGAGTTTTTGCACGGCCAGCGGGGTGTTCTGGATATCCGCAAAACTCAGAACCGAGCTGCAGGTACCCGCGAAATCCAAACGCCTGGCAGCCAAAAAGTGACAAAAGTCCCAAACTTCCTGGACGAGTTCGAGATTAAGGTCAAAGGCAAACCGTGGGCCTATGCTCACATGCACTTTGAACAGGCCGCGCACACCGTCCCCGCCAAATGCCAGCTTAGAACACCGGCGCAGCAATCGCAGGGGGCGGGCGCTCAAGCCCGTGCTGCTCGCGAAAGCTCGCGCTTGGACCTTTACCGCGCAGAAATGGATTGGCCACAGGCCAGGAGGATATTTTACCCAGCGTTGCCAGAATGAATCGACGCGCTCGTCATCCGCATGGGTACATGGGGCGACAACCGGTTAAAGATCCGACTCTTTGACCACCCGCACTTTCCCGGCATCCAGGGCATAGGCAGCATCGGCCAAGTCGTTGTTGACCTTCTCGACCTTGAGGGTGCCGGTGACCCACAGCGGCGTGTAGATATCATCCAGCTTCAGCCCCTTGGGATAACGCACCAGCACCAACTGGTTAGGCGGCGGTGGCGGCACGTGGATGCAGGCGCCTGGGTACGGCACCAGGAAAAACAGCGTGCTGCGCCCCTTGGCGTCGGTTTCCAGTGGCACGGGATAACCGCCGATACGGATGTTCTTGCCATTCATGGCGGCCACGGTCTTGGTGGAATACATCACCGCCGGCAAGCCTTTGCTCTGTTTCAGGCCACCTTTGTCGGTGAACGTGCCTTGGGCTTCGGGAGAGTTGTGGTCGATCTCGGGCATGGCTTCGAGGGCTTTTTGATCCGACAGCGGCATCAGGTCGAGCCAGTCGGTTTCCGGCAGTTCGCCGGCGTGGACAAGGCCAGAGCCCAGTAGCAGGAGGGTAAACAGAAGACGGCGCATGGAGAGGCTCGACAAGGTTAACAGTGTCGGCATTCTAGCCCTCTGCGCCTGCGCAGCGCAGAGGGCCGTGACGCTAAATCATTTTTTTCGCAGCAGACCGTAGATCACCAGCAGCACGATGGCGCCGATCAGCGCGCCAAGGAAGCCGGCGCCCTGGCCTGCCTGGTAGATGCCCAGGGCCTGACCACCGTAGGTGGCGACCAGGGAACCTGCGATACCCAGCAGGATGGTCATGATCCAGCCCATGCTGTCGTCGCCAGGCTTGAGGAAACGCGCGAGCAGACCGACGATCAAGCCGATGAAGATGGTTCCGATGATACCCATGGCATTTCCCTCTGATTGAATGTGAGTCATGGCAAAGCCTAGTCAGGCTTTGCCATCCTGCAATCAGAGAGACGGCGGCAACCAATGGTTCCCGCCGATCCTTGGGTTATTGCTCGGCGATCAGCGCCTCGACCTTGAGGATCTGCGCCTCGAGGGTCGCACGGTCATTGCAACGCAGGTTGGCGTGGCCGACCTTGCGCCCGGCCTTGAAGGCCTTACCGTAGTGATGCAGATGGCAGTCGTCGATGGCGATGACTTTTTCCACCGGCGGAACCACACCGATGAAATTGAGCATGGCGCTCTCACCGACCTTGGCGGTGGAACCCAGCGGCAAGCCCGCGACCGCCCGCAGGTGGTTCTCGAACTGGCTGCACTCGGCGCCTTCGGTGGTCCAGTGCCCGGAGTTGTGCACACGTGGGGCGATTTCATTGGCCTTGAGGCCACCGTCGACTTCAAAGAACTCGAACGCCATCACGCCGACGTAATCCAGTTGCTTGAGCACACGGCTGGAATAGTCTTCGGCCAGGGCTTGCAGCGGGTGATCGGTGCTGGCCACGGACAGCTTGAGGATCCCGCTGTCGTGGGTGTTGTGCACCAACGGGTAGAAGCGGGTTTCGCCATCGCGGGCACGCACGGCGATCAGCGAGACTTCGCCGGTGAACGGTACGAAGCCTTCGAGCAGGCAGGCTACGCTGCCCAGTTCGGCGAAGGTGCCGACCACGTCGGCAGCCGTGCGCAGGACTTTCTGGCCCTTGCCGTCGTAACCCAGGGTGCGGGTTTTCAGCACGGCTGGCAGGCCGATGCTGGCGACTGCAGCGTCCAGGTCTGCCTGGGACTGGATATCGGCGAAGGCCGGGGTCGGGATGCCCAGGTCCTTGAACATGCTCTTCTCGAACCAGCGGTCGCGGGCGATGCGCAGGGCTTCGGCGCTCGGGTATACCGGCACGAACTGCGACAGGAAGGCGACGGTTTCAGCCGGGACACTTTCGAACTCGAAGGTCACCAGATCGACTTCGTCGGCCAGTTGGCGCAGGTGGTCCGGGTCGCTGTAGTCAGCGCGCAGGTGTTCACCCAGGGCAGCCGCACAGGCGTCCGGCGCCGGGTCCAGGAAAGCGAAGTTCATCCCCAGCGGGGTTCCCGCCAGGGCCAGCATGCGGCCCAGTTGGCCGCCACCGATTACACCGATTTTCATCGTCAACACCCTCAGGCGATGCGTGGGTCTGGATTGTCCAGCACGCTGTCTGTCTGCTCAGCACGGAATTTTTTCAGCACCGCATGGAACTGCGGGTGCTTGGCGCCCAGGATGCTGGCGGACAGCAACGCGGCGTTGATCGCGCCCGCTTTGCCGATCGCCAGGGTGGCCACCGGGATACCGGCCGGCATCTGCACGATGGACAACAGCGAGTCCACGCCCGAGAGCATCGCCGACTGCACCGGCACACCGAGCACGGGCAGGTGGGTCTTGGCCGCGCACATGCCTGGCAGGTGCGCTGCACCGCCGGCACCGGCGATGATCACCTCGATGCCACGGGATTCTGCTTCATCGGCATACTGGAACAGCAAATCCGGAGTGCGGTGGGCGGAGACCACTTTCACTTCGTAGGGAATGCCGAGTTTTTCCAGCATATCGGCGGTGTGGCTAAGGGTGGACCAATCGGACTTGGAGCCCATGATCACGCCAACCAATGCACTCATCGTCGTGCCTCTTCTCTCTGGGCGCCCGCAGGCGCGTCAAAAAACAACAAGCCACGCGGGAAATCCGGCGTGGCTTGGTGTACGAATTAAGGCCGGTTGGACCGGCCGAAGGCCGCGCAGTATACCGTAATAATGCAGATAAACAGCCCCTTGAATGACCATCTGTCCAGTGGCGCAAAGCGGCGGTTTTATTGACTTTCAGGTCAGTGAAAGCCCCCCCCCATTCTTTGTAGGAGCCGGCTTGCCGGCTCCTACAGTCAGGCGCGTTCGGCAGCGGCCCCACCTTCCAACTTGCGCCACAACAACCGCACATTCGCCTTGCGCACCAACGCACAGCGATACAGGCGAATCTCCAGCGGCACATGCCACTGCGGCCCGCCGCACACCACCAACTCGCCGCGGGCCAATTCCGCCCGCACGCTCAGTTGCGGCACCCAAGCAATGCCCAGGCCTTCCAAGGCCATACTCTTGAGGCTGTCGGCCATGGCGGTTTCGTACACGGTGGTGAAGCGCAACGCACGCTGGCGCAGCAGCAAATGCACCGAACGCCCCAGAAACGCACCGGCGCTGTAGGCCAGCAACGGCACGCTGCCTTCGCCTTCCAGGTCGAACAGCGGCTTGCCGTCAGCATCAGCCGCGCACACTGGGAGCATTTCGGTGTTGCCCAGGTGCAGCGATGGGAAGATTTCCGCGTCCATCTGCATCGCGGCATCCGGGTCGTAGAACGCCAGCATGAGGTCGCACCCCCCTTCGCGCAGCGCGTGCACCGCGTCGCCGACGTTGGTCGCTACCAGCCGCGTGGCAATGTTCAAGCCTTCGTTGCGCAATTGCGCGATCCAACGCGGGAAGAAGCCCAGGGCCAGGGAGTGGGCCGCCGCCACTTGCATGACCTCGCCCTGCCCGCCTTCCAGATGATGCAAATGGCGCAGCACTTCACCGAGCTGTTCGACCACCGTACGCGCAGTCACCAGGAACAACTGTCCCGCTGCCGTCAGCTCAACCGGTGTGCGCGAACGGTTGACCAGGGTCAGGCCCAACGCGGCTTCCAGGCTGCGGATACGGCGGCTGAACGCCGGCTGGGTGACAAAGCGCCGCTCTGCCGCCTGGGAAAAGCTGCGGGTTGCCGCCAGGGCGCTGAAGTCTTCCAGCCATTTGCTTTCAAGGTTCATTGCTGCCTCCCGTGGGTACGCACCATTTTGGCACACACGCCCGCCATGATAACCGGGTCACACCGACATTATGCCGTTTGTGCATAGGCCAGTGTTTAACAGCATTGGCCCAAAAAGTTCTACAAGCCTAGCATTCGCAGCGTTCCGGCCAGTTCCGGGTCCATATCGAGATGATTTCCGTCATGTCCTCCGCTGCATCTTTCCGCACAGAAAAAGACCTGCTTGGCGTACTCGAAGTACCCGCCCAAGCGTATTACGGCATCCAGACCCTGCGAGCGGTGAATAACTTCCGCCTCTCGGGCGTACCGATTTCGCATTACCCGAAATTGGTGGTCGGCCTGGCAATGGTCAAGCAAGCGGCGGCTGACGCCAACCGCGAGCTGGGCCAGCTCAGCGAAGCCAAGCACGCTGCCATCAGCGAAGCCTGTGCCCGTCTGATCCGCGGCGATTTCCACGAAGAGTTCGTGGTGGACATGATTCAAGGCGGCGCTGGCACTTCAACCAATATGAATGCCAACGAAGTCATCGCCAACATCGCGTTGGAGGCCATGGGCCACAACAAGGGCGAATACCAGTACCTGCACCCCAACAACGACGTGAACATGGCGCAGTCGACCAACGACGCCTACCCAACCGCGATCCGCCTGGGTCTGCTGCTGGGCCATGACGCGCTGCTGGCCAGCCTCGACAGCCTGATCCAGGCGTTCGCCGCCAAGGGCGTCGAGTTCGGCCACGTGCTGAAAATGGGCCGCACCCAACTGCAAGACGCTGTGCCGATGACCCTCGGCCAGGAATTCCGCGCCTTCGCCACCACCCTCGGTGAAGACCTGGCCCGCCTGAAAACCCTGGCGCCAGAGCTGCTGACCGAAGTGAACCTGGGCGGCACCGCCATCGGTACCGGCATCAACGCCGATCCGCGTTACCAGGCCCTCGCCGTACAGCGCTTGGCCCTGATCAGCGGCCAGCCACTCGTCCCTGCGGCCGACCTGATCGAAGCCACTTCCGACATGGGCGCCTTCGTCCTGTTCTCCGGCATGCTCAAGCGCACCGCCGTGAAGCTGTCGAAGATCTGCAACGACCTGCGCCTGCTGTCCAGCGGCCCGCGTACCGGCATCAACGAGATCAACCTGCCGGCCCGCCAGCCAGGCAGCTCGATCATGCCCGGCAAGGTCAACCCGGTGATCCCGGAAGCCGTGAACCAAGTGGCGTTCCAGGTCATCGGTAACGACCTGGCCCTGACCATGGCAGCCGAAGGCGGCCAACTGCAGTTGAACGTGATGGAGCCACTGATCGCTTTCAAGATCTTCGACTCGATCCGCTTGCTGCAACGCGCCATGGACATGCTGCGCGAGCACTGCATCGTCGGCATCACCGCCAACGAAGCGCGCTGCCGCGAACTGGTGGAACACTCCATCGGCCTGGTCACCGCGCTGAACCCCTACATCGGCTATGAAAACGCCACCCGCATCGCGCGTATCGCCCTCGAAAGCGGCCGCGGCGTGCTGGAACTGGTGCGCGAAGAAGGCTTGCTCGACGACGCCATGCTCGACGACATCCTGCGCCCCGAGAACATGATTGCCCCACGCTTGGTCCCGTTGAAGGCCTAAGCGTTTGTTGCACCGCTCACCAGGCTGAGGGACTAGACACCTCTCACCTTTTGAGGGCCTGAAGGCTCGTTCTTCAGGCCCTTTTTTTTGCCTCAAGGTTGTGAAATGACGCCCATAAAAAATCCAATATCGCCCCGCAAACCCTCCTTGCCCGACGCCAGCGTGCTGAAACCTTTAATCGGCCTGTGCAGACGGATCACGCGCTCCTAGGTATAGTGCCGCCCCTCTTCGCGTCAGAGATCGTCGGTAACGAGATCCTGGACAGCGCGAAACCGCATGAATAACAACACCCGCAAAAGGATTGGGGTCGAAGCGTCGTGCACTGCCTGGTGCCATACGACGTGTCGGACCGTCCTGCGTTTGCCATTAGAAAAATCAGCGAGGAACACTCCATGCTCGAAGTCATCAACGACTTCCTCTCAGGGAAAGTACTGATCGTGCTCATTGTCGGGCTCGGCGGTTATTTCACGATTCGCTCGCGTTTCGTTCAGTTGCGCCACTTTTTCCACATGTTCTCGGTGTTCAAAGACAGCCTGAAGAGCAGTTCCGGCCAACTCAGTTCGTTCCAGGCGCTGATGCTCAGCCTGGCCGGCCGCGTCGGTGCCGGCAACATCGCCGGTGTCGGTATCGCCGTGACCCTGGGCGGCCCCGGTGCCGTGTTCTGGATGTGGGTCACTGCGCTGGTGGGCATGTCCTCAAGCTTTATCGAATGCTCCCTCGGCCAGCTGTACAAGCGCACCGACGCGGAAGGCACTTACCGTGGCGGCCCGGCCTACTACATCCAGCACGGCCTGCAGAAGCGCTGGCTGGGTATGGTCATGGCGTTCCTGCTGCTGGTGACCTTCGGCTTCGCCTTCAACGGCCTGCAAGCCCACGCTGTGACGCACTCGCTGAACAACGCCTTCGGCCTGGACACCACCTACACCGGCCTGGCCCTGGCGGTACTGCTGGGCCTGGTATTCATCGGCGGGATCAAGCGCATCGCCTCGATCGCCGACTTGCTGGTGCCGGTCAAGACCCTGGTCTACATCGCCGTAACCCTGTACGTGATCGTGCTGCAATTCGACCACGTACCGGCCATGCTCGCGACCATCGTCAAGAGCGCTTTTGGCCTCGACCAAGCCTTCGGCGGCCTGGTAGGCAGCGCAATCATCATGGGTGTGAAGCGCGGCGTGTTCGCCAACGAAGCGGGTTTGGGCAGTGCGCCTAACGTGGCGGCGGTGGCTTCGGTAGAACACCCGATCGCCCAGGGCGTGGTGCAGGCGTTCAGCGTGTTCCTCGACACCTTTGTGATCTGCACCTGCACCGCGTTGCTGATCCTGCTATCCGGCTTCTACACCCCAGGCTTCGAAGGCGACGGCATTGCCCTGACCCAGAACTCCCTGGCGGCGGTGGTCGGCGACTGGGGCCGCATGTTCATCTCGGTGGCCCTGGCGTTGTTCGTGTTCACCTCGATCATGTACAACTACTACCTGGGCGAGAGCAACCTGCGCTTCCTGGTGGGCAACAACCGCAAAGTGCTGATGGGCTACCGCGCACTGGTGCTGGTGCTGATTTTCTGGGGTTCCATCGAGAACCTGAGCACCGTGTTCGCCTTCGCCGACATCACCATGACCATGCTGGCGTTCGTCAACCTGTTCGCCCTGGCGTTCCTGTTCAAGATCGCCATGCGCATCCTGAACGACTACGACAACCAGCGCGCAGCGGGTATCAAGACCCCGGTGTTCGACTCCAGCCAGTTCCCTGACCTGGACCTGGATCGCAAGGCCTGGCCGGCGAACCCGGTGAAGCCTGAGCCAACGGCTCAAGCATCGGCAGAACTGAACGCCCAAGCGCAACGCTAAGCGCAGTCAGCCTAGAGAGATGACACGCCGCCCGGCCTTGGGCATGCTCTGGGCCCGGCGGCGTTTTTCGTTCAGGAGATTTTATGCAACCAGCTAACAACGTGATGGTGCTCTACACCGGCGGCACCATCGGCATGCAGGCCAGCGCCAATGGCCTGGCACCCGCATCCGGTTTCGAAGCGCGCATGCGCGAGCAACTGGCCAGCCAGCCTGTGCCCGCCTGGCGCTTTCGCGAAATGTCGCCGCTGATCGACAGCGCCAACATGACTCCCGCCTACTGGCAGCAGCTGCGCACTGCCGTGGTCGAGGCCATTGATGAGGGCTGCGACGCCGTACTCGTTCTGCACGGTACCGACACCCTGGCGTACAGCGCCGCCGCCATGAGCTTTCAATTGCTGGGCCTGCCGGCGCCGGTGGTGTTCACCGGCTCCATGCTGCCTGCCGGCGTACCCGATAGCGATGCCTGGGAAAACGTCAGTGGCGCGCTGGCAGCCTTGGGGGAAGGCTTGGCGCCAGGCGTGCACCTGTTCTTCCACGGCGTGCTGATGGCGCCGACCCGCTGCGCGAAGATCCGCAGCTTCGGCCGCAATCCGTTCGCCGCCTTGCAGCGTCAGGGCGATGTGGCGCGTGCCGAATCCCTGCCGGCCGCGCTGGATTACCGCCAACCCAAGGCCCTGGCGACAGTCGGCGTATTGCCCTTGGTACCGGGTATCGGCGCGGCACAGTTGGACAGCCTGATCGGCAGCGGCATTCAGGCGCTGGTGCTGGAATGCTACGGCAGCGGCACCGGCCCCAGCGACAACCCCGAATTCCTCGCCAGCCTGCGCAAAGCACGGGATCACGGCATTGTGGTCGTCGCCATCACTCAATGCCATGAGGGCGGGGTGGAGCTGGATGTCTATGAAGCCGGCAGCCGCCTGCGCGAAGCAGGTGTGGTGTCGGGCGGCGGGATGACCCGGGAAACCGCGTTCGGCAAACTCCAGGCCTTGATCGGTGCTGGTCTGCCCTTCGAGCGTATCGGGCCATTGCTCAAGGCCAACTTGTGCGGCGAGCTGGATTGAACGCCGAGACATAAGCACCGCCTGCCTGGCTGAGCGCTTTCTAGCATGGACACCCCCGAGGCTTTGCCTCGGGGCGTCTCCATCCTAATGCTCGCCAGGACTCTGTATGACCACCCCCCCTACAATCCCAACACCGCAAAACGGCTACAGCCCCAACCCTACTGTCGCCCTGCTCACGCAACTGGCCATCGGCCCTGACTTTCGCGAAGTCGCCACCGTGTTGTTGCGCCAGCAGCTGCGCGAACGCTACCCCAACCTGGATATCGACCCCGACACCGCTATGGTGGTCTACCCGGTCTGGCAGGTTGTCGAGGACCAGGTGCTCGCCGCCGAGCCCCGCTACCACTCCCTGACCGGCATCCTGGCCCGGCAGGCCATCACGAAAGAACCCTGCCTGTTTATTGAAGGCGAGCATTTCCTGACCCAACAGCCGCTCACCGTGCCCCCCGCCCACTTGCCCGTGCGTATCGGCGACATCGCCTACATGCTCAATCTCCTGGCGCCGGTGATGCTGCGGGGTTACCAGGCACAACAGCTGGTGTTCTGGAACCAGTCCAGTGCCGCAGGTAACGGTCCCCACTGGCACAAGCTGTCGAGCGTGTTGCGCGAATTCTGGAATGTGCAGCAGGTGCCCGGCTGGAGCGCAGAGGATTGCCGCCTGGCGCGCCAGCTGTTCCACGCCCCGGACCCGGCCAGTCGCCCCGGCCTGCGCGCCTGCGTGGTCGACATCGACTGGGTGCAGGACGACGGCAGCCTCAGCCATTACGACGGGGACCTGGTCGCCGTATTGATTGGCAAGGAGGCCGGACGCGATGTCATCCTGACCCATTCGCTGCCACCGATGTACGATAAATACGCCTCCCTCGAGCAGTTGGGCCAGGCCTTGCCAGCGAAGCTGGGCAGCCCGATGCACGGCAAGAAAATCCAATGGCGGTTGCTGGAGCCTGAGGGCAATTTCTTCGACCAGTTGGCCTGTGCCCTGATTGCCCTGCAGATCAAGGCCATCGGCAGTATCGACTTTTCCAACGGCGTGACCGTCAGCAATGACCATGCCGCCCTGGCCGCCCCACCCAGCGACGGCCAGGAGACAGACGCCAACCTCGAATGGTTCGAGCAGCAACTCCCTGATTGGCTAAGCCAGGCCTCCACCTCGGACCTGAATGCTTACTCACGCCACTTGAAGGACCTGGCGGCCCTGCACAACCAGAATGCCGGTAAGTTGTACCAAGACGGTATCGCGCCCATTCGCCAGTACGCCCTCGACGCCTTGAAAGCTGAAATGCTCAAGGCCCATCCCGACGCCGCCAACCTGATGCTGGACAAGCTGGAGATCGTGGTCCAGAGCCTGGTGGTCTGGGGTACCTTCACCGTCCCGGGCCAAGTCGAAACCAGCGTCTTCGACCTCGCTGACCTGGCCCTGCAGAACCTGATCGCGCTGCCTCTGGGCACCAAGACCCTGCGCGAAAAGAACGGCCGCGCGCTGCCCGCCTGGTTGACTGTCACCTACCTCGAAAGCCTGATCACGCGCGTCAATATCGGCAGCACCTACCCGGCACTGATCAAGCGCACCTTGCTGGACGACGCTGAGGAGTCGACTCGCCGCCAGCAGCTCTACACTGCCCACCTTCGGGTTCAGTTGCCGTTGCTGGCCCTGCAATGCAAGATCCGCCGCGAGGCCGGGATTGACGAGCGCGGTTATCGCTACCTATCGGCGCTGATGGAAACCGACAGCAGCAAGCGCCAAGTGGAACGCCAACCGATTGTCCTGCGCCAACTGGCATTCGTTCCCAAGCGCCGCACCGAGGCGACCCAGGACCCGGTAGACAATATGTTCGTCATCGGCCCCCAGGATCGGCACGCCGGACCGTGCCTGCTCTATCGCCCGCTGCTCGACCAGCCATTGACCCAATACCCCACGCCCACCAACCTGCTCTACGCCATCGCACAATCCGCCAGCCTGCGCGACTCGGTGCTGGCCTGGCTTCCCGACACCGTGCGCAACGACTACAACCAGTACGTGTTCCCCGGCGCACTGCCCTCACCCTGGACGGTTGCCGAGTTCCTGGTCGACCCGGACAAACTGTGGGTCATGAGCGGCCCTATCGCGTTGGGCGAGCAGGTGGTGAATGACGACATTTTTGCCACGCTGTTCAAGGCCAACGCTACGGCGCTGGTGACGTTGGCGGATCAACAATCGGTCTCGAATGCCGAAGCCCGCTGGGCCACGTTAAAGCACGCTGGCTGGCTCATCCTCAACGCAGCGCTGCCCTTTCTCGGTCGTGGCCTCTCCACTGCCGCCTGGATATGGCAAGTCATGGATCAATTGCAGCAGGTGGTCGAATCAGTCGAGCATCCCGAGCAACAGTCTCCCGGCACCGCAATCGCCGACCTGCTGCTCAACCTGGGTATGGCGGTCGCACTTCACGCAGTGACCCGCAGCGCGGCGCAGCGCCAGGCTCTACAAGGCGCCCGTCTCAAGCCCCAGCTTCCCTCCGTTAAGCCCTCCGCGCCTGTCGCCCTGACGGTCGAGAAACTCACCGACCTCACCACCGACGAATTGCCGGCAAGCGCCGCCAGCCCTTTGTACGCCAGTGGCGCGATCAATCGCACAGCACCCCGCCTGGGCACGGTGCTCGACCGGTTCAAAGTGGCCAAGCCCGCCGACCTGGGCGACGCCATCAGCACCGAGGGCCTGCACCTGCATCTTTACCCGCAGGGCGAGCACTACTACGCACCGGTCGGGCCACGCTGGTTCAAGGTGCGGGTAGATGAAGACGGCACTGTGATGATTGTCGACCCTACTCAGCCTGATCGTATTGGCCCCCTGCTGATCAGCAACCGTCGCGGCGAGTGGTTTGTCGATACCCGCCTGCGTCTGCGCGGTGGCGGGCCGAAACACCTGATCCGCAGGGCCGAAGGCCTGGCCAAGAAACGCGCGGAACAATTGCGCAAGCAGTTGAGCGAATTCGAAGAAGCCAAAAAAACCGGCCAGACCAGCCTGCGCCTTGCCCGAGAGGCCATGGATACCGGCCCTTCCAGCTCGCTGGATGCTAACCGGACGGCCTACCTGCAGGCGTTGGAGGCACATCGCGACCAATACGAGACCGCGTTGCAACAGCTCAAGGAATTGAACGTGCATGCGCCACTGCCGGACTACCCGCAAAAGGCCCTCAGTTACCTCAAGGCTCAAGTCGAACTGACCAGTGCGGGGATCCGTGAAGCCTTGACCCGGTTCACGCCGAAACTGCGCACGGTGCTGGTGCAAATCGAACAACAGGCCGCCTCTGCCCATGAGCGCAACATCGAAGACGCCCGGCAGATGAGCGCGTTAAACCGCGACATGATCCAACGCCTGGAATATATGCACACTCGCTTCGGTGAGCTGCACAAATTGTCCAAGGACGGCACACGCCTGATCAGCACGACCAAAGGCTCGCTGCCAGCCTATCAACGCGACGATCTCAAGGCCCTGCAAGTAACCCTGGCGCGCAACCTCTGCCTGACGGAAACCACCCAGACCACGGAACCCGCAGCCTGGGCCGGCATCGATCAACTGGTCGACACCGCCGACGTGTCCATCCAATGCCTGCGCGATACCCTGAATGAAAGCGGTGGACTGCGCCTCGACGAACGCATCGATACCCTGAGTAGCCTGATCGAACAGTTCCAGATTCTCGATGAGCGCCTGCAGGACTTCCCCGATGACTTCTCCGAGCATGTCATCACCGACCAAATCCAGGCCTTGCGCCGCCACCTTGCCGAGTTCGGCACACGGGCCTTGAGCAACCTTGGGTTGCTCAGCGCGGAGCGGGATAGGGCGCGCTCGCGTCCCTCTCCGCCACCCACGCCGCCCAAGCCGCAAAAAAAATTCATCAGGACCCGCTACAACGGCATGCTCATTGGCGAGCCGCGCCTATCTGCCACAGGCGACGACACCGGGCTGGTGGATATCCGCTCGCCCTTGACCCACAAGATCGTCGCCACTTATCACGAAAAATCACCGGGAAGCTGGGTGGAAAGGCTGCGAACGCCGACGTCCACGCCCACACCGACGCCAGTGGATATGCAGGCCAGCGTCAATCAGGGCCAGGTGCTGCTCGATGGGTTGCCCACCTTTCTCGAACGCATGACCAAACTGGCCAGCCAGGTGGAGCGAACCCCGATCGGCATCGAATACTTGTTTCACCAGCACATTGCCCAGCTGGAAGTGATTGGCGCAAAGATCGAGGAGGGCCTCACTCAGAGCAACGAAACCGAAAGCCATCCTTTTTCGGCCAGCAAGGTCAATAAAGCCCTCGGTGACGCCGTGACAGACCTTTACCAGCGTAGCAACAACCAAGTGTTGCTCATGCTCAAACAACGCCCACCCACCGTACAGGCGCTCGATTGGCTGAAAAAACACAACGCGGTCAAGATTAAGAAAACCGTCTCACGGCGCCGCCTCAAAAGCGCCATGCCGGCGTACCTCGATGAATACACCATCAGCCAGAGCGAGACGCATGAGGTGCTCTGGTACGCCCACTTTCACTACAGCGCCACTTGGACCCATCCCCGGGCCTACCAGTATGGTCGCCTCAAAACCGTGGCGGAGCATGCCCTGGGCGCCGCAGCTGATACGCCCAAAGGCTTGAGCGACACGCAGAAAATCGCCTACTACCGCAGCGAGGTCAGCCAGGAGTCGGCTCGGCTACTGTTTTTCACCTGAGCACCTGCCGGCGGTTGAGCGGACCGCCGGCCCGCTATCTATCTACCGTCCCCGCCAACACCACGCTGACTACCTTGACGCTTTCGATGCCTGCCCTTCAAAGGCCAGACACTTGCCAAGGAATTGCCAATGTCAAACAACGTGCCCACTGATTCTCGTCCCACCAGCGCGTCTGAACTGCTCACTCAGCTCACCACCGGGCCCACCCTGCAGGAAGTCGCGGCCAGCACGCTGCGCAAGGCGCTCAGGACCAATACCCCCACACTGGAGATCGACCCGGACCTGGCGACGGTCGTCACCTTCGCCGGTTGATTTTGCAGCAGTCGGTACCCTGTGAACGGCATGCAACTTGCTCGTCCAGTCCCACACTCTGGCGACGTGCTTATGCTGCATTCACACCTGACCACCCTCAATGCCGTGTCACTGGTACTGGCGACCTTCCAGGACCAGGGCCTGGCGAACGATGTCTTATTGGCCGGCAGCGGCATTGGCCTGGCCGATCTACGCCACGCCGACACGCGCATCACCACCTGCCAGGAAATGCGCGTATGCGCCAACGCCGTGGCCTTGCGCGAGGATATCGGCCTGGACCTGGGCCAGCGCATGCACGTGTCTTGCTACGGATTGCTCGGCTATGCCCTGCTCACCAGTGCCACCTTAGGTGACGCTTTGCGCCTGGCGTTGCGCTACCCGGCGCTGTTGGGAACACTTTTTGAGCTCAAGCTGGTGGAGGACGGCCAGCAGGTCTGGCTGACTGCCGGCGACTATCGGGAAAACCCGGCGCTGGCGGCGTTCAATGTGGAGTTTTGCCTGGTATCGATGAAAGTCATCTGCGATGACCTGCTCGGCCGCGCCCTGCCTTTGCGTGAGGCACGCTTTGACTACGCGGCGCCGGATTATCACGCCCGCTATGCCGAGCGTTTTGACTGCCCGGTGCAATTCGAGGCCGTCTTCAACGGGTTTGCCTTCGACCTGGAGTGGCTGCAGCAGCCGCTCCTCCTGGCCGACCCCATCACCCACCGCGCCATGGCCGAACGCTGCCGCAAACAGAACTCCGAGTTCACCGGGCGCCAAGCCTGGCTAAGCCGCGTACGCCAGTTGTTGGCCGAACAACTGCACGCCGCGCCAGGCCTCGACGGCCTGGCCGCACAGATGAACTGCTCGCCCCGCACCCTACGTCGGCACCTGCAGGCACTGGGTTGCAGCTACCAGCAAATGCTCGACGAGCTACGCTTCGAGCAGGCCAAGCAGTGGCTGGCGGAAGACCAGTTGCCGATTTATCGCATCGCCGAACGGCTGGGATTCAGCGAAACCGCGAGTTTTCGCCACGCGTTCGTGCGCTGGAGCGGGGTGGCGCCGAAGCGGTTTCGCGCCTGAGTACCTTGGTGATAAAGCGCCGTTGGAACAGGGCTGCACCACGCTGATGCCTTCGCGCGCCTTGAGGGGGCGAATTGCGGTCACAGCCTTTGGCCATATCTATCCCCTTTTGGCCGCTCCCGCCGTTCTCTTGAAGGGCGCACCCCGCAACACTGCAAGGCACAACAAAGAGCCTGCGGGGAACCACACATGCTGACGATCTACTCGGACGATCACCACCTGCACCACGGACGCTGCGAATTGATGGACGGGCAACTGATGCCCTGCTTCGAAATGCCGTCCCGTGCCGACCATGTGTTGCAACGGGTCAGGGACCGTGAGCTGGGCCCGGTAGAGGCGCCACAGGATTTCGGCCTGGCGCCGCTGCAACGCATTCACAGCCGCGACTACCTCGACTTTTTCAAAGGCGCCTGGGACCGCTGGACCGAATTCGGCCAGGACGGCGACCTGTTGCCCTACACGTGGCCGGCCCGCACCCTGCGCCGGGTGTTGCCGACCAGCTTGCATGGGCAATTGGGCTACTACAGTTTCGACGGCGGCGCGCCGATCACCGCTGGCACCTGGCAGGCGGCATACAGTGCGGCGCAAGTGGCGCTCACCGCGCAACAGGCGATCCAGCAAGGCGCCCACAGCGCATTTGCCCTGTGCCGCCCACCGGGGCATCACGCTGCCGGCGACTTGATGGGCGGTTATTGCTACCTCAACAACGCCGCCATCGCCGCCCAGGCCTTTCTCGACCAAGGCCATGAAAAGGTCGCGATCATCGACGTGGACTACCACCACGGCAACGGCACGCAATCGATCTTCTATGACCGCAGCGATGTGCTGTTCACCTCGATTCATGGCCACCCGGAGGCCGAGTTTCCGTTCTTCCTCGGTTACGCCGATGAGCTGGGCGAAGGCGCCGGCGAAGGTTTCAACTTCAACTACCCACTGCCAGCCGGCTCGGGCTGGGCGCAATGGAGCGCAGCACTCGAAGCGGCGTGCGCGCAAACCGAACGTTACGGCGCCGACGTCATTGTGATCTCCCTTGGCGTGGACACCTTCAAGGACGACCCGATCTCCCAATTCAAGCTCGACAGCCCGGATTACCTGGCCATGGGCCGACGTATCGCGCGCCTCGGCAAGCCGACCCTGTTCGTGATGGAAGGCGGCTACGCAGTGGAAGAAATCGGCATCAACGCCGTCAACGTTCTCGAAGGTTTCGAATTAGAAGGAGCCACCCGATGAAGATGCTCACCTCCCTCGCCTTGTGCGCCGCTGTGTTGAGCAGCGCGGTACAGGCCGACGAAAAAACCCTCAAGGTCTACAACTGGTTCGACTACATCACCCCCAAGGCGCTGGAAGATTTCAAGGCGCAGAACCCGAGCATCAAGTTGGTCTACGACATCTTCGACACCAACGAAGCCCTGGAAGCCAAGCTGCTCACCGGCAACTCTGGCTATGACGTGGTGGTGCCGTCCAACGTGTTCCTGGCCAAGCAGATCGAAGCCGGGGTATTCCAGCCCCTGGACCGCAGCCAGTTGCCCAACTGGAACCACCTCGACCCCAAGCTGATGAAGCTGATCGAAGCCAACGACCCCGGCAATAAATTCGCGGTGCCCTACATGTACGGCACCATCTTGATCGGCTTCAACCCGGACAAGGTCAAGGCAGTGCTGGGGCCCAACGCACCGGTAGACAGCTGGGACCTGATCTTCAAGGAAGAGAACATCAGCAAGCTCAAGCAGTGCGGCGTGGCGTTGCTCGATTCGCCGTCGGAAATCCTGCCCCTGGCGTTGCAGCACCTGGGCCTGGACCCCAACAGCAGCAACCCCAAGGATTACGTCAAGGCCGAAGCGCTATTGATGAAAATCCGCCCGTACATCACCTACTTCCACTCGTCCAAGTACATGGCCGATATCGCCAATGGCGACATCTGCGTGGCCGTCGGTTACTCGGGCAGCTTTTCCCAGGCGGCCAACCGTGCCAAGGAAGCCAAGAACGGTGTGACGGTGGACATGCGCCTGCCCAAAGAAGGCGCGCCAATCTGGTTTGACATGCTCGCCATCCCCAAGGGCGCACAGAACCCGCAGGACGCCTACACCTTCATCAACTACCTGCTGCAACCGCAGGTGATTGCACCGATAAGCGACTTTGTCGGCTACCCCAACCCGAACAAGGATGCCACCCTGCAAGTCGACCCAGCGATTCGTAACAACCCCAACCTGTACCCGACCGACGCGGCGATGGCCACGCTGTACACCCTGAAGCCGCTGGGCCGCGATGCAGAACGTGCCAGGACGCGGGCGTGGACCAAGATCAAGTCGGGGACCTGAACCGGCCCATCACCGGGGCGCGCTCAGAAAGGGCTGGCGCGCCGCAGCATTGCTGATCGGGCCGCGATGTACCTTGATGCCTGCCTGGCGTTCATACTCACGGCCCAGTCGGCGCTGGGCCACGGTTTTCAGATGCGCGGCGCTGGGGTAGTCGTCGCCGGTGTCCAAGGCCGGGTGGTGAAAGTGGGCATACCACAGCGGTGTTTCGCCGTTGCTCAGGTCCAGCACCTCAAACTCCTGGAGGTAGTCACGCGCTCCGTCAATGGTCTCTTCCACACGACCATTGAGGCGGCGGATACGGATGAGGTTCTGCCCCAGCAGGTAGGTCAAATCGCCCATGTTCGGTGTGCACGTGAGACGGATCATCTCGATGCGCAATGCCTGGCCCCTGACGCGCAGTTGGCTCGCCTCTTCGCGCAATTGGCGCACCAATGCAATGGACGCTTCGGTATGACGAGTTTGGGTGTAGCGCTCAAGCGTCGCCGCTGCCTCCTCGAATTGCTGCGCACTTCGCTCCAGGCTCTCTTCGACGAGCACAGGCAGCATGCCCGTGGCTTGGGCGTCCCGGTTCGCGTGTGCCAGGATCGCCGGCTGTGTCGCGGCAAGCGCAGTACCGGTGTTCATTGCTTTGCGCGCCGTGACGCTCAGGCCCTCAAGATCGCGCCGCAGCCTGGGGCGGCGCTCGATCTCCCATTGACCGTGCGCATCACGGGTGAGGTACGGCCCTCGGTTGACCGGCCGTTGCGGGTCATCCACCACCTGATATTCCACCACGTCGACGTTGAGCAACGGACCGAGGCGGATATTCGACAGGACGTTGAAGTGGTTTTCGTCCTTGTTGTAGATCAGCCCGCCGTCCACACGATGCAGTCCTGCTTCGACCTGGGCAGAAGATACTGGCCGACGCAGTGCCCGCAGGCGCTGGAGCTGTAGCCGCGAAAGTTGCTGGCGCGCACCTGCCCAGGCAGTATCCAGGCGCTTGATTCGAGGGTGTGCGGCGAGCGATGGGCTGCTATGACGGGCACCGGGGTAAATCAGCAGCAACGCCAGGTTGCGCAGTAGGTTGACGTCCCTGCGCCACGATTCGGGATTGTCCGGCTCCGCCGCCTGCAATAAATTGCCGCCCACTTGCTTGAGCCGAGCCAAGGTGTGCAAAGGTTCCTCGAACAACGCGGCGTCCGCGCGCTGCACCACAAAATCCTGGTACAGCCGGGCAAAGGGATCAGCCAACGGTGAACCCGCGGCCACCGGTGTATCCACTTGCTGCAACAGGGGCATGGTCCAAGGCCGCAGCAGCACCCAGGGGCCGCCCTCCGTAGGCCCGATCACAAAGCCCTGCCCATCCGACAACGGCCTGAACAGCATCGGCTCTCCCTGCTCCAGGCGTTGGCTGGCATAGGTGCGCACGGCTGCGCGAACCCTGCGATAGCCGCGTTCAGTCATACCCTCGCGGCCTTGCAGGCCGTACTCAAGCGCAACACGCCGCAATTGCAGCGCCAACAACCGTGCAAATAGCGGGCTGGGCACATCGCCTGGCACTTGATCGACCAGACGTTGCCCCCGATATTTCCTGCAAGCCCTGGCCATCGCCAACACCCATTTGCTATAGGCCAACCGCCCAGACGGTGGCGCATTGCGTAACCAGGCGGGCAATTGGTGCGCCAACTCGTCGCGCAGCGCGTCTTGCTCGGTGTCCTGCCGGAATAAATCACCGAGCCGCGTAGCCCAGGCTAACTGCCGATCGAGTGGCTCAATCGTCGCAACGCTTTGCAGGTCGATCAGGTGGATACGCTGCACGGCGACGTCCAATGCGCTCAATACCCAGCCTTCGAAGGCGTCATGTTCGAGCCGCTCGGCATTCGCCAAAGGCAAGGTTTCAAGCATTTCGAGGCCCCGGGGCAAGGAGTAAACCCACACCCGGCCGGCGCCACGGGTCAACGCCAGGGCCAGACTACCGTGATGCCAAATCACATATGCCAGCGGGGTGCCGCGCTCTGCACCATCGGGCTGGGTCAGTACCGCGTCAATCAGGCCATCGGCGTCCTTCTCATCGGCCACGGCCTGCGTCAGATACTGTGTAATGCGCAACCACGGGCTGATCTCATCGGCATCCGGCTCGCAGAAGAAATCAACCAAGGCATCGCAGTAGTAATCGATGACGTGCTCGGGCTGTTGATCGAGTTGGGCTTGGGTCACGCCGAGCGATTGCAGCGTGGGCCGCAAAGCGATCTGTTGACTGACGCTCAGCAGCAACGGGTCATGGGATGAAACGGTATCGACAGGCACGGTGCATCACCTCTGCAAAAGATCAAAGGTAATGAGCCTGCCCGGCACTCAAACGGTAGTTAGTTAACGCTGGCGCCCCAGGCCTGTCGCAACCGCGCCAGCGCCTGGGCGATGTCGGCTTCTGGCACGGCGGCGAAGCCCATGACCAGGCCGGCACGCTGATCCGCCGGCGGGGTCGATTGCGCCAGCCAGTAGCTGCTCAGGCCGTTGATTTCGATACCCACGGCATGGGCCTGCGCGAGCAATTGCTGCTCGCGCGCCAGGCTATCGACACGTACGGTCATGTGCAGACCTGCTGCGACGCTCGGTAGCTCGCCAACCCCTTCAATCCCACCGGGCCATCCGGCCAGCAAGGCATTGCGTCGACTCAAGGCCGCGCGCCGCATGCGCCGGATATGCCGCTGGAAATGCCCGGCGGCCATGAACTCGGCCATCACCGCCTGGGTGCTGACTTCGGAATGACGCATGTCGACGGCCCGACGCCGGGCGAAGGCATCCACCAAGCCCGGCGGCAGCACCAGGTAACCCAGGCGCAACGCGGGAAAGGCCACCTTGCCGAAGGTGCCGACGTACAACACACGCCCGTTGCGATCCAACGCCGCGAGCGGCGACAACGGCGCGCCGCTGTAGCGGTACTCGCCGTCGTAATCATCTTCAATGATCCATCCGCCCTTGCGCTCCGCCCAGGCAAGCAATTCCAGGCGCCGCGCCAGGCTCATCACCACGCCCAAGGGGTACTGATGGGACGGTGTCACATAGGCGACACGGCAATCGTCGAGGCGGTTCAATGCTTGGCAATCGATACCCTCGCCGTCCACCGGGACACCGTGCAACCGTCCACCCGCCAAGGCAAACGCATGACCCGCCGCGCGATAGCCAGGGTTTTCCACCGCGACCCCATCGCCCGGCTCCACCAGCAACTGTGCACAAAGGCTAATGGCCTGTTGCGCGCCACTGGTGATCACTATTTGCTCAGCCGCGCATTGCATGCCCCGCGAGCTGCGCAGGTAGGCGGCAATCAAACCGCGCAGGCGGCCGTCACCCGCCGGGTCGCCATAGCACAGCAGCTCCAGGTCCGGCTTGCGCCAGAACGCCCCGTTCAGCTTGGCCCACACCTCAAACGGGAACAGGTCGAAAGCCGGTACGCCCACGCGAAATGCCCGAGGCGGCCCCGAAGGAGGCAGGGCCAGATGATTGTTTTTTACCCTCGCCAAGCCCGCGCTGTGGATAACTTCGTTGTCGAGGTCCTCCGGTAAATTTACCAATTTTGTGGATAAGGCTGGGGATAAGCCTGTTGAAAACCCTGTGGATACTTTTGTGGATAGTTTTTTTGCGGTGGGCAATTGGGCGACGTAAGTGCCATCACCCACCCGGCTTTCGATAAACCCCTCCGCATACAGCTGATCGTAGGCACGCACCACACTGTTGCGGGAGATCGACAACGCCGCCGCCAAGTCACGGGTGGCCGGCAACCGTGTGCCACTGACCAGCCGCCCGTCCAGCACCCGCTGGCGCAAGGCATCGTACAGTTGACGAGTCAGGCCCTGACGGCGATCAAGCTCAATGCCAGCAGGGTTGAATGACAGTGGCGGCGAAGTGGGCGACATATTGGACCTATGAAATGGGGGCCAGATGGCTCTTTCAACGAACCATTAGCCTGCCTAGGATGCAGGCATTCGCCAAGGAATATTTCCATGTACACACCCCGCGCCTTTGCCCTAGAAGATTTGCCCGAACTGCAGCAACTGATCCAGCACACGCGCCTGGCGCAGTTGGTGACCGTTGGCGAGCAAGGCCTGCAAGCCAGCCATCTGCCGTTGCTGCTCAATCCCGATGAAGGCCCGAACGGCACGCTCTATGGGCACCTCGCCAAGGCCAACCCGCAGTGGCGCGACCTGCAAAATGGCAGCGAAGCCCTGGTGATCTTCGCTGGCGCCGAGGCCTACATCAGCCCGGCCTTTTACCCGGCCAAGGCCGAGCACGGCAAAGTGGTACCCACCTGGAATTACATCGCCGTGCATGCCTACGGCAAGGCTGACGTGTTCAGCGACGCCGAACGCTTGCTTGGCGTGGTCACCGCGCTGACCGATCGTCACGAAGGCGGCCGCGCCCAACCATGGAAGGTCAGTGATGCCCCGGCCGACTACATTGACGGCATGCTCAAGGCCATCGTCGGCTTTGCCTTGCCGATCGAGCGCCTGGTCGGCAAACGCAAACTCAGCCAGAACCGTAGCGCGGCGGACATCGCCGGCGTTCGCGATGGCCTCGCCGCCAGCGTCGACGTCCGCGACCAGACCCTCGCCCGCTTTATTCCCCAAGGAGCTTCAGAATGAGCCAGATCGACATCCGCCCGGTCACTGCCGCCGACCACGCCGCCTGGCTCCCGCTGTGGCAAGCGTATTTGACGTTCTACAACACCGAGCTGCCGGACGCCGTCAGCCAGAACACCTGGCAAAGCCTGATCGACGCCAAAGAGCCAACCCACTCGGCCCTGGCCTGGCAGGATGGCAAGGCTGTGGGCATGGTCAACTTCATTTATCACCGCTCCAACTGGAGCATCGAGAACTCCTGCTACTTGCAGGACCTACTGGTGGTTCCGACCCAACGCGGCACCGGCGTCGGCCGCAAGCTGATCGAATTTGTCTACGCTACCGCCAAGGCCGACGGCTGCTGCAAGGTCCACTGGCTGACCCACGAAACCAATGCCACGGCGATCCAACTCTACGAACGCATCGCCGAACGCCCCGGTTTCATCCAATTTCGCAAAGGTCTTTAAGGAGCGCAGCATGACTACTTCTCTCGCCGACTGGAAAGGCGTCCCGGCCCCCACGGTGCAACTGCTCGAAGGGCGTTTTATCCGCCTGGAAAAACTCGACCCGGCCCGCCATGGCGACGACCTGTTCAAAGCCCTGCAAGGCCCCGGTGCCGATCCGAAGCTGTGGGACTACCTGCCTTATGGTCCCTTCCCTGAGCGCAGCGTCTTCAACGATTGGCTGAACAACCACGCAGCCCACAGCGATCCCTACTTTTTCAGCGTGATCGACCGCGCGACCGGCCAGGTACAGGGCATCCTCAGCCTGATGTCGATCGTCCCGGATCACGGCCGAATCGAAATCGGCCACGTCACCTTCGGCGCCCCCATGCAGCGCTCACCGAAAAGCACCGAGGCCGTCTACCTGCTCGCCAAGCACGCGTTCGAACAGGGCTACCGCCGCCTGGAATGGAAGTGCAACAACGCCAACGACCGCTCCAAATACGCGGCCGAGCGATTGGGTTTCAGTTTTGAAGGCGTGTTCCGCCAACACACCGTGGTCAAGGGCAAGAACCGCGACACCGCGTGGTACTCGATCATCGACTCGGAATGGCCGAAGGTAGGCGCCGGGTTTGAGGAATGGTTGTCAGAGGGCAACCAACGAGGTGACGGTCAGGTGAAATCACTGGCGCAGTGCCGGGGCTGAGCCGGCAAGCCAGCCCTGATCAATGGGGGAGCCGGGCTTGCCCGCGATAGCGAATTTATCTGCATCGCCGGCAAGCCAGCTCCCACATTTGGATCGCGGTGCAACAGGTAGATAGCTGTGAGCAAGCTCCCTCGCCACAGGTCCAGCGCCGTACCCAGAGTTGAGTAAATACCTACGGCCATCGCGGGCAAGCCCGGCGCCTGCATGGATCCTCAGCGGCGGACCTTGACCACGCCCATCTTCAGTCCAAACGGCCTGAACACGGCATTCAGTGACTTAAGCGTCTGATTCCCTTCGCCATGTTCAATATGCACCAACGTGCGCACAGAGATTTTGCACATCTTGGCGAACTGGGCTTGGTGCAGGCCAGTGACTTCGGTGCGTAGACGGCGCACAGCGTCGCCTATTTCGAGAGAACCGTCTGACAAGCCCTGCTCGATGCTTTCAATCACTTGCGCGCGCTGACTCATCGAGAGGCTCATTGGAGGCCCCAACTTCTCAGACGCTGATCAAGGTTTCGTAAGGCAATACTCGGATGATTCAAGGTGACCTTCGGTAAACCACTGTCGACTAATATATCCGGCAGCGCCCTGAGACGCTGAGCATCTGTGCGTAAGCGCTCAAAGGCATCCGTGGGGTTAATAACCGGTGCGAGCGCATTACATACACCGCGCCAATCAATATCACCCGCGACTTCCAGGGGCCGCGGCCACTTAGTCGTGCGAGTAACACCTTCAGGGTCCATGACCATCGGTGCGAGGTCGTAGATGGGGGCCAGACGCAAGCTATCGGGGCCACGAATAATCGATGTGTTCCGCCCATGGTTGTCGGAATTCCCCAACACTTTATTGAGCAAGTCGCGACGAAGATAATCCGCGACCAAGTCGGTCAATTGTTCACCTTGACCTGCCTGCTGCCACAAACCTGCCAGTTGCAACAACACATCCAGATGGCTCATCGCGCTGCCCGGTTTTGTTACACCTGCCAGAGAATAAATGGACTCCACCGCAAAGCGCTCCACTCCTTGATCACTGACATGACGATCAAAACGGTGCATCCAAAGACTTGGCTTTGTCGCCATCTCCAACGCCAAGCCCTCGACTGCAACGGTCTCGATCCCTAATGACTGCAGCGCTTTGTAGTAGTGAAATTCGCTTCTCAGAATGTCTTGATCAATCTGCAGGCCTTGATTACGAGCAAACTTTATAAACCAGTGCTGGCTGGCTTGATCATCACCCAACACCGCATCTGGATAAAGCAAGCCTTCGTGGCTTTGCGTCAACAACAGCTTTGGGGCCTCTCCACCTGCGCCGGTCGCTCCCCCAATAGCAGCCCCCTGCTCGTAGGCGTACTCCAGAAATCGGTTATCGCGATCAATCACCTCCTGTCGTTCAAAGCCCATAGGTGGACGGTCGTTGAGGGCCTGAAGTGACTCCTTGATTCGCATGTGTCCGATAGGGGCAGGAGTGCTTCGCGCTAACAAAAACAAATCCGAACTGACGTTATCAGTGCTCAGCATCTCAAAGCGGCTAGCCAGGAACCGCTTCGCTGCACCCGCAGGTGCGATGTCATGAAGAAAGGCCGGGGCGTTCCGGGGAGCCTCCTGCGCCCAGTTCAAGGGCACCCTTACACTCACGGCCTTGGCAAACACAGTGTCAATATGGTCCAAATGATCAACCAGGTAATCAGACTCGTAGCCGAAACGGCAGGGGCTTGCGAAACCTTTATCCGGCTCTGAAAACTCAAGCGTCATTGCGTCCTGCCAACGATCGGCATTGAATATCTGCAGAGTAAGCCTGTACGCATCGTCAATACGCAATTTAATGCACCTTCAGATAATATATAAGCGCCACAAACGCAATATAGTGCATAAATTGCATTGTGACCGCCAAAAAATTGCAATTTAATGCAGTTTCATTACAACTCTCGAACCCAATCCGCATCAAAATGCGTATCCATGCTTTCAGCCGATGCCTATTGATCCGGAGTTTTTAATCGCACCGCACTAAAGACAACTCCCGCAAACCAAGGGTCGCTGGCCTGACAGTTATCACCCCGCCATCTCGCTAAATTCCTGGCCTCATTCATCAGAGGCCGGGAATTCATGCCCTTTTCAGTCAAGAAACTCACACGCGCTATCACGCTCGCACTAGGCGTCGTCAGTGCGCAACTGTCCCATGCCGTCATGCCCTTTCAGTTCCCACTGGATCTGCCCTACGACTACTGGTTTTACGCACCCGTCACTGAAACCTCTTCTCTGGACAACCACCTCACGCGTCGGGCAACCACTGACAACGGTCGCCAGGTTGCCAGGATGCTTGAGCCCGCACTGAAGCGCTTGTTGGAATCCGGCCAGTTGAGCTCCCAGCAGATCAAGGCGTTGGAGAAGCTTGACGCTGCGCTTGCCAAACGACCTGGCGAGTTCGGCATGGCCCTGGAACAGTTGGCCGGCAGCCAGAACGCCAACCTCGCGGCGGCTACCCAAGCCACCACCGAGCAGATCAGCGGCCAGTTGCTATCGGTGCTGCGCACACGGCCCACGGACGAGGATGGCCACTTCTGGGTGCAGGGCCTGTCCGACGAAGGCAGCCTGGACAAACAGGGTGGCAGTGCCGGCCTGAACTACGGCACCCAGGGCTTGATGCTGGGGGCCGATTGGGCGCTCGACCATGCCTGGCGTGTCGGCGTCATGGGCGCTAAATCCACCAGCGACCTGGATGCCCAACGCTTTTCCGCCGACTTGGACAGCTGGCACCTGGGCGGTTACGCCGTTCGCCAGGATGGCCCGTTGTCCATGCGCCTGGGGGCAATCTATAGCAGCCACGCCGGGCAGAACACCCGCGCTGTTCAGCTTGTGGACTACAAGGAATCGCTCAAAGGCAGCTATGACGCGCAGAGCCAAAATGTGTTTTCCGAATGGGGCTACCAACTGGGCAACGGGGACATCAGCGTCGAACCCTTCGCCGGCCTCGGTTACCAGCGCTACTACCGCGAACGTTTCAAGGAACAGGGTGGCCTGACCGCACTGAACGTTGGCCCACAAACCCAGCAAAACCTGAACAGCACCCTCGGCCTGCGCCTGGCCACGGTGTACCGTTTCGATAACCGGATGAGCCTCACGCCTTACGTGAGCACTCACTGGAAACACCTCTATGGCAACGTCGACAGCCAGGTCAGCCAGTCCTTTCGCACTGCGGCGGGCTTCGGTACAGACTTCACCATCAACGGCACCGCCCTGGACCGCAACAGCCTCAACTTGCAGGCGGGGCTGGATCTGGCATTGTCGAACGAACACACGGTCGGCCTGGCCTACACCGGTGAAAGCGGCACACACAGCCGCAACCATGGGCTGATGGGGCGATGGCGCGTGATGTTCTGAACCCGACCTCGGCGGCCGATAAACCCCAGGCGAAAAAAAAGGGGGGCACCTGCCCCCCCGAGGATTAAGCGGTAGTGTCGAAGGCTTGATCAGCCTTCGATTTCAATCAGGATTTCGCCAGGGTTGACCCGGTCGCCCTTGGCCACGTGAACGGCGGTCACCTTGCCGGCAATCGCTGCCTGCACTTCGGTTTCCATCTTCATGGCTTCGGTAATCAATACAGCCTGGCCGGCCTTGACCACGTCGCCTTCCTTGACCAGCACATCAACGATATTGCCCGGCATCGCGGTGCTCACATGGCCCGGCTCGGTGGCGTGCTTGCGCTTGCTGCCGCCGCTGCTGACAAATTCGTTGAGCGGTTCGAACACCACTTCTTCCGGCATGCCATCGATAGACAGGTAGAAGTGGCGTTTGCCTTCGGCCTTCACGCCCACACCGGTGATGTCCACGCGGTAGCTTTCACCGTGCACGTCGATGACAAACTCGGTCGGCACGCCTTCGCCACCGGCACGCGCCACACCGCCGGCTTCAGGAATCGGCAGCAGCACTTCCGGCGCCAGGGTGCCGGCGTCGCGTTCTTCGAGGAACTTGCGCCCGATGTCCGGGAACATGGCGTAGGTCAGCACGTCTTCTTCGGACTTGGCCAACGCGCCGATTTCGCCGCGCAGCTTGGTCATTTCCGGCTTGAGCAGGTCGGCCGGACGTACGTCGATCACCTCTTCGCTGCCGATGGCCTGGCGACGCAGTTTCTCGTTCACGGTGCCCGGCGCCTTGCCGTAGCCGCCTTGCAGGTAGAGCTTCACTTCGTTGGTGATGGTCTTGTAGCGCTCGCCGGCCAGTACGTTGAAAAACGCCTGGGTGCCAACGATCTGCGACGTTGGGGTCACCAGCGGCGGGAAACCCAGGTCTTCACGCACACGCGGAATCTCGGCCAGCACTTCACCCATGCGGTTGAGGGCGCCCTGCTCTTTCAGTTGGTTGGCCAGGTTGGAAATCATCCCGCCCGGCACCTGATTGACTTGCACACGGGTGTCGACGGCGGTGAATTCGCTTTCGAACTGGTGGTACTTCTTGCGCACGGCGTAGAAGTACAGGCCGATCTCTTGCAGCAGTTCCAGGCTCAGGCCGGTATCGAATTCGCTGCCTTTGAGGGCCGCGACCATCGACTCGGTACCTGGGTGGCTGGTGCCCCAGGCGAAGCTGGAGATGGCCGTGTCGATATGGTCGGCACCGTTTTCGATGGCCTTGAGTTGGCACATCGCGGCCAGGCCGGCCGTGTCGTGGGAGTGGATAAAGATCGGCAGGGTCTGCTCGGCTTTCAGTGCCTTGACCAATTCACCGGTGGCGTACGGGGTCAGCAGGCCAGCCATGTCCTTGATCGCGATCGAGTCGCACCCCATGGCTTCCAACTGCTTGGCCTGGGCCACGAAGGCCTCGACGGTGTGCACCGGGCTGGTGGTGTAGGCGATGGTGCCTTGGGCATGTTTGCCGGCGGCTTTCACCGCTTCGATGGCCACGCGCAGGTTACGCACGTCGTTCATGGCGTCGAAGATGCGGAATACGTCGATACCATTCACGGCCGCCTTGGCCACGAACGCCTTGACCACGTCGTCGCTGTAGTGGCGGTAGCCCAGCAGGTTCTGGCCACGCAGCAGCATCTGCAAGCGCGTGTTGGGCAACGCGGTACGCAGTTTGCGCAGGCGCTCCCACGGGTCTTCTTTCAGGAAGCGGACGCAGGCGTCGAAGGTCGCGCCGCCCCAGACTTCCAGGGACCAGTAGCCGACTTTGTCGAGCTTGTCGCAGATCGGCAGCATGTCCTCGGTGCGCATGCGAGTGGCGAGCAGCGATTGGTGGGCGTCGCGCAGGATGGTGTCGGTTACGAAAATCTTCTTAGTCATTGTTGTATTCCTCACAGGCCTGCGTGGGCGGCGATGGCGGCGGCGATGGCCAGGGCCAGCTCTTCGGGTTTGCGCTTGATCGAGTAGTTGGTCAGCTCAGGGTGGCTTTCCACGAAACTGGTGTTGAACTGGCCGCTGCGGAATTCCGGATTGCGCAGGATTTCCTGGTAGTAGGCGGCGGTGGTCTTCACGCCTTGCAGGCGCATGTCGTCCAGGGCACGCAGGCCGCGGTCCATGGCTTCTTCCCAGGTCAACGCCCACACCACCAGCTTCAGGCACATGGAGTCGTAGAACGGCGGGATGGTGTAGCCGGTGTAGATCGCCGTGTCGGTGCGCACGCCGGGGCCGCCAGGTGCGTAGTAACGGGTGATCTTGCCGAAGCTCGGGAGGAAGTTGTTCTTCGGGTCTTCGGCGTTGATACGGAACTGCAACGCGAAACCACGGTGCTGGATGTCTTCCTGTTTCACCGACAGCGGCAGGCCGGAGGCGATGCGGATCTGCTCGCGGACGATGTCGATCCCGGTGATTTCTTCGGTGATGGTGTGTTCCACCTGCACCCGGGTGTTCATCTCCATGAAGTACACCTCGCCCTCGGCGAGCAGGAACTCCACGGTGCCGGCGTTCTCGTACCCCACGGCCTTGGCGGCACGCACCGACAGGTCGCCGATGTAGGCACGCTGCTCAGGGGTCAATTGCGGGCTTGGGGCGATTTCGATGAGCTTTTGGTTGCGGCGCTGGATCGAGCAATCGCGCTCGAACAGGTGCACCACATTGCCAAAGCTGTCACCGAGGATCTGCGCTTCGATGTGCTTGGGATTGACGATGCATTTTTCCAGGAACACTTCCGCCGAACCAAAAGCCTTGGTGGCCTCGGAAATCACACGGGGGAAGGCTTGTTCGAGTTCTTCACGGCTGTTGCAGCGACGGATACCGCGACCACCGCCACCGGAAGTGGCCTTGAGCATCACCGGGTAACCAATGCGGTCGCCTTCGGTCAGGGCTTCGTGGATATCCGCGACGTTGCCTTCGGTGCCCGGCGTGACCGGCACACCGGCCTTGATCATGCTGCGGCGCGCTTCGGTCTTGTCGCCCATGCGGCGAATCACTTCGGCCGAGGGACCAATGAATTTGATACCACGTTCGGCACAGATGTCCGCCAGCTCGGCGTTTTCCGACAGGAAACCGTAGCCGGGGTGCAGCGCATCACAACCGGTTTCCACCGCCAGGTTCACCAGCTTGCGCGGGTTCAGGTAGCCGGCCAGGGGCTCGGCACCAATGCTGTGGGCTTCGTCGGCACGTTTGACGTGCAACGCGTGGCGGTCGGCGTCGGAGTAGACCGCGACCGAGCGAATGCCCATCTCGGCGCAGGCACGCACGATTCGTACGGCAATTTCACCACGGTTGGCGATCAGGATCTTTTTTATCACTTGGAAATTCCCTTGAGCCGATTGCTGCGTTCTTCGACCCACTAGACCCGGGTCGGCGCGTGACCAAATGTTTCATGACAGTCGCGAGACACACACTAAGCCTGCAGAGGGATTAACAAAAATCAATAATTATTGGGTCGTGCATAAGTAAAGACTTATAGTTGGCTCGACAGCCGCTGGCAAAAGGATTGAAATAATGCGTAAGTCATTGATGCGTATGACATTACGTCAACTGCAGATCTTCAATGAAGTGTGTGACTTGCGCTCGTACAGCCGCGCTGCCGAGGAAATGTCCCTCACACAACCTGCCGTGAGCCTACAAATTCGCCAGTTGGAAGAGCTGATTGGCCAGCCGCTGTTCGATTACGTCGGCAAAAAGCTCTACATGACCGAGGCCGCCGAGGCCTTGCAGCGCGCCAGTCGCGATATTTTCGGGCGCCTGGAAAACCTCGACATGCAGCTCTCGGACATGCAGGGCTCGTTGCAAGGCCAGCTGAAACTGGCGATTGAATCCAGCGCCAAATACTTCGTGCCGCACCTGTTTGCGGCCTTCAAGCGCCAGCATCCGGAGGTGCAGTTGCACCTCACCGTGGTGAACCGCGCCCAGGTGATCCGACGGCTGTCGGACAACCGTGACGACCTGGTGATCATGTCCATGGTGCCCCAGGACATGGGCCTGGAATTCCTGCCGTTCCTCAACAACCCGATCGTCGCCGTGGCGCCACCCGATCACCCGCTGAGCCTGCAAGGGCCGCTGCGCCTGCAGGATCTGGAACCCTACACACTGCTGGTGCGCGAACCGGGTTCCGGTACGCGACTGGCGTGCGAGGAGTATTTCAAGGAGAAACGCGTGCACTTCACCCAGACGGTGGAAGTGGCCTCGGCCGAGGCGCAGCGTGAATGTGTATGCGCGGGGTTGGGCGTGGCCCTGCTGACGCGTCACGCGGTCAACATGGAGCTGGCCACCGGCGGGCTCAAGGAGCTGCCGGTGGAAGAGCTGCCGCTGTACCGCAGTTGGTGCCTGGTGCAGGCCAAGGCCAAGCGCCTGTCACCGGTGGCCCATGCGTTCCTGGGCTTTATCCGCAGCGAGCGGGTGCAGATCAGCGCGCTGGCTGAGCGCTTCGCTGGGCAGCCGCGGGTGCCTGCCAGTGGAGTTCCGGGTAATCCGTGATGCTTTGGAGCAACTGGCGCTCCTCGCAACGGTCTTCGATTGCGCGACGGAACGCCATGCGGCGCTGGTCTTCCTGCTGACGACGGGTTTTGACGGAGCTGCTGCTTTCTTCGTAGTGCCGGGCCATTTGGAGTCTCCCAATGCGAGTACGGGGAGTTCAGGATGGCCCTGGGCGATGACGCAGCGATGACAGCCTGATGAAGATTCTGGGTTCGCAGGAGACCCAAATGTGGGAGGGGGCTTGCCCCTCCCACATTTTGCTCTGTGTACCGCTTTAGTCATCCAGGGCTTTGACGGACTTGGGTGACAGGCGAAGGCTGCGCAGACTGCGCTTCACGCTCTTGAGGTGGTTGACCAGGCTCGGCCCGCGCGCCATGGCCACGCCCATCGCCAACACGTCGATCACCACCAGGTGGGCAATGCGTGAGGTCAGCGGCGTGTAGATCTCGGTGTCTTCGTGCACATCGATGGCCAGGTTGACCGTGGACAGTTCCGCCAACGGCGTCTGGCTCGGGCACAAGGTGATCAGCGAAGCGCCGCTTTCACGCACCAGGTTGGCGGTGATCAGCAGGTCTTTGGAACGCCCCGATTGGGAAATGCAGATGGCGACGTCGGTGGGCTTCAAGGTTACCGCCGACATGGCCTGCATGTGCGGATCACTGTAGGCCGCTGCGGTGAGCAGCAAGCGGAAGAATTTGTGCTGGGCATCGGCAGCCACCGCGCCGGAGGCACCAAAGCCATAGAACTCGACGCGTTGGGCCTGGGACATGGCCGTCACGGCCTTTTGCAATTCCACCGGGTCGAGCTTCTCGCGCACTTCCATCAGGGTGTGCAGGGTGGTGTCAAAGATCTTCAGGCTGTAGTCAGCGACAGAGTCGTCTTCATGGATCGCGAATTGCCCAAAGCTCGCACCGGCCGCCAGGCTTTGGGCCAGCTTGAGTTTCAAGTCCTGGAACCCGGAGCAACCGATGGCGCGGCAGAAGCGCACGATGGTCGGCTCGCTGATGCCCACGCTGTGGGCCAGGTCGGCCATGGAACTGTGCATCACAGCCGCAGGGTCAAGCAGCACGTGATCGGCAACCTTGAGTTCCGATTTGCGTAACAGGTGGCGCGACTGGGCGATATGTTGCAACAGGTTCAAAGGGCAGGACTCTTGTTATGGGCAGGGCCAAGGATGTAGCAAGCTTGTAGTTATACTACAAGAATTGCCGTTTTGCCCGTCCGACGCATCACTAAATCGCCCTGCCCGCCTTTGAATCTAAGGGCGGCGCAGTTGTAGCCACAGGGGCGGCCTTGGTGTCACGCAGGAAAATCTGCATTTTCCCGTAACAAATCCGCCAGCCCTTCAGCCTGCATCGGTCGGCTGATCAAATAGCCCTGCACTTCGTCACAACGCTCCCCGCGCAGGAAATCCAACTGCTGCTGGTCTTCCACGCCTTCGGCCACCACCTTGAGCGCCAACCCGTGGGCCATGGCGATGATCGCGCGGGTGATGGCAGCGTCTTCACGCCCCTGGCCCAGCCCACGGATGAAGGTCTGGTCGATCTTCACGTAATCCACAGGAATGCGCTTGAGGTAGCTGAGGGACGAATAACCGGTGCCGAAATCGTCGATCGCCAGCTTCACCCCCAGGTCGCGCAGTTGCTGGAAGGTGGCGATGATATGTTCGACGCTGTCGAGCAATTGGCTTTCAGTCAGCTCCAATTCGAGGTATTGCGGGTCCAGGCCGGTTTCTTCGAGCACCTGGCGCACCAGGCTGACCAGCTTGCCCTGGCGCAGTTGATGCACCGAAAGGTTCACCGAGACCCGGATCGGCGCCAGCCCTTGACGCTGCCATTCACACGCCTGCCAGCAGGCTTGGCGCAGCACGAACTCGCCCAGCGGCACGATCAGGCCGGTCTCTTCGGCCAGGCCGATAAAGTCTCCCGGCGGCACCATGCCCCACTGCGGATGCTCCCAGCGGATCAACGCCTCGGCCGCATTCAGCTTGCCGGTGGCCAGGCACAGCTTGGGTTGATAGAACACTGAAAGCTGGCGTTCTTCGATGGCCTTGCGCAGGTGGTTTTCCAGCTGCAAGCGCTCCAAGGTGCTGGCTTGCAGGCTGTCGGTGTAGAACTGGAAGTTGTTACCGCCCAGGTGTTTGGCGTGCTGCATGGCCATGTTCGATTGGCTGACCAGCGCGGAAATTTCCCGCGCATTGTCCGGCAACAGGCTGACGCCCATCGAAGCACTGACCACCAGTTCATGCCCTTCCACCGTCACCGGCACCCGCAGCTTGGCCAACAGCCGCGTAGCGACGCGCGCCAGGCTCGACAGGTTGCCGTAGGCGTCGAACAACACGGCAAACTCATCCCCGGACAGGCGGGCAATGGTGTCGGCCTCGGGCAAGGCGTTGATCAAGCGGCGCGCCATTTTCTGCAGCAACTGGTCGGCGACTTCATGGCCAAGGCTGTCATTGAGCAGCTTGAAACGGTCCAGGTTGATGTGCAGCAACGCCAAACTGCGCCCGCCCTGGCGCACACGCTGGTGGGCCTCGCGCAGCCGTTCGCGGAACAGCGAGCGGTTGGCCAGGCCGGTCAATTCATCGTAATGAGTGAGGTAGCGCATGCGTTCTTCGGACTCACGCCGCGCCGAGAGATCGGCGAAGAAGCCCACGATATGGCTGACGTTGCCCCGGATATCGCGCACCACATTCAATTGCAGCCACTGCGGGTACAGCTCGCCGTTCTTGCGCGTTTCCACCAGCTCACCCTGCCAAGTGCCGTGGCTGAGCAACGCCTGGCGGATCACCGGGAAGTGGCGACGTGCATCGCGGCTGCTGGGCAGTTCGACCACATTGCGGCCGATCATGTCGTCGGTTTCAAAGCCTGTGACGCGGCTGAACGCCTGGTTGACCGCAATCAGCTTGTAGTCCGGATCAAGGATCACAATCCCTTCGCTGGCGGCCTCGAATACCGTCGATGCCAAACGCTGCTGTTCTTCCAGGGCCTTGCCGGCAGTGATATCGCGGCGTGTACCGAGCATGCGCGTCACCCGCCCACTGGGCGCGCGCTCTACGGCGCGGCCACGGTCTTCGATCCACACCCAGTGCCCATCGCCGTGGCGCACGCGGTATTCCACCAAGTAGTCCTCGCTGCGACCCTTAAGGTGTTCCACCAAGGCACGCTTGAGCAGCGGCAGGTCTTCGGGATGCAGGCGCGGCTTGAGGTGGCTGAGCATCGCCGTGACGTATTCCGGCTCCAGGCCGAACAGTTCCTTGAGCTGGGTGTGGTGGACTTCGTCGGTTTGCAGGTTCCAGTCCCACAGGCCCAACTCACTGGCTTGCAGGGCCATGGCCAGGCGCGCTTCGCTTTTATTCAGGGCCAGGCTGGCGGCATCTAGCTCCTGGCTGCGTTGGGCCACGCGGTCTTGCAGGCCGATCTGGGCTTCGCGCAGTTCTTGCTCGACCTGACGACGTTGTTCGACTTCGCGCACCAACTCCTGATTGAGTTGCTCGCTGCGCTGCTGCGCCTGTTGCAGGTGCTCGATCAGCGCCTGGTTCTGGAAGCGCCTCAGCAGCCCGCGCTGGATCAGGCGATTGACCTGCCACGCCACCAGGCTCAAGGACGCCAGCAGGATCAGGCCGAGTACGCCCCAGCCACGTTGCTGTGGGTCGCCGCTCCAGAACAGGTAAATGATGGCGGGCACCAGGCATGGCAAGGCGAACGACAAAAACGCTGGCAGGCTCACGGCGTATGCCACGCTGGCCGACAGAGTCGCCGCGCCGATCAGGCCGAACACCCAGGCCTGCTGCATAAAACTGTCCACGGGCACCAGGGCGATGGCGGCGGTGGCCAAGGTGAGGCCGCTGACCGCCGAGCCGAGCATAAACATGCGTCGCCAAACGGGCTGGGCCTGGCGGCTGGGCATGGCGGAGTCAAACGCCGCCACCTGGATCACGCGCATTGCCACCAGGGCCAGCAGCCAGACCAACCAAATGCTGTCCAGCAGGTATTGCTTGGGGTTCCAGAGCAGCCAGGCGCAGACCAGGCCATTGACCAACATCAACAGGGTCGGCAACAGCGAGCCTTGATACAAAAGGCGCGTGCGCTCGACCGCCATCTCCGTGGCGTAGTGTTTGCGAAGAACCTGCGCGGGCGCCGCCGAGGGGCCGAGCAGATCGGTGCTGAGGGTCATAGGCAGTGTTCTTATAATGGTGAGCCCGAAACGTCGACGGAGCATACACAAGCAAGCGCCTGGGCCAAACTGCTCTGCGTCATAAAAACTGCACGCTCATGCGCCGCAATCTCCGGGGCCAGACGGCTTGAGCGAGACGCCGCGCGGGCTGTGGCCATTGACCGACCGGTCATCACCCTGAAGGTTTTCCGTCGACCACCCGGCATTGGTATTTGCCCCACTCACCCGGGCACCCTAGAATGCGCCGATGCGCGATGATCTCTCCCTTTTGCTGAACTCCCTCAACGATGCCCAACGCCAGGCCGTAGCGGCCCCCGTTGGCCGTCAGTTGGTCCTGGCCGGTGCTGGCTCCGGCAAAACCCGAGTGCTGGTGCACCGTATCGCCTGGTTGATCCAGGTCGAAAACGCGTCCCCGCATTCCATCCTGTCGGTGACCTTCACCAACAAGGCCGCTGCCGAGATGCGCCACCGCATCGAGCAGTTGATGGGCATTAGCCCGGCCGGCATGTGGGTAGGCACCTTCCACGGCCTGGCGCACCGCCTGTTGCGGGCGCACTGGCAGGAAGCAGGCCTGAGCCAGACCTTCCAGATTCTCGACAGCGACGACCAGCAACGCCTGGTCAAGCGGGTGATCCGCGAGCTGGGTCTCGACGAACAGCGCTGGCCGGCGCGCCAGGCGCAATGGTTCATCAATGGCCAGAAAGACGAAGGCCTGCGCCCGCAACATATCCAGGCCAGCGGCGATTTGTTCCTGGCCACCATGCGCAGCATTTATGAAGCCTACGAGGCGGCCTGCGTGCGCGCCGGGGTCATCGACTTCTCCGAACTGCTGCTGCGCGCCCTCGACCTGTGGCGTGACAACCCTGGCTTGCTGGCCCATTACCAGAAGCGCTTCCGGCATATCCTGGTGGACGAGTTCCAAGACACCAACGCCGTGCAATACGCCTGGTTGCGCCTGCTGGCCAAAGGCGGCGACAGCCTGATGGTGGTGGGCGACGACGACCAGTCGATCTACGGCTGGCGTGGCGCGAAAATCGAGAACATCTACCAGTATTCCGAAGACTTCCCGGACGCGGTCACCATCCGCCTGGAGCAGAACTACCGCTCGACCGCCGGGATTCTCAAGGCGGCCAACGCCCTGATCGCCAATAACACCGGGCGCCTGGGCAAAGAGCTGTGGACCGACGGCGGCGAAGGTGAAGCGATCAACCTGTACGCAGCGTTCAACGAGCACGATGAAGCGCGCTACGTGGTGGAAACCATCGAAAGCGCACTGAAAACCGGTCTGGCGCGCAGCGACATCGCTATTTTGTACCGCTCCAACGCCCAATCGCGGGTATTGGAAGAAGCTTTGCTGCGCGAACGTATCCCATACCGCATCTATGGCGGCCAGCGCTTCTTCGAGCGCGCCGAGATCAAGAACGCCATGGCCTACCTGCGCTTGCTGGAAGGCCGTGGCAATGATGCTGCGCTGGAGCGGGTGATCAACATCCCGGCCCGTGGCATCGGCGAAAAGACAGTCGAAGCCATTCGTGACCACGCGCGCCATGCCGATGTGTCGATGTGGGAAGCCATGCGCTTGCTGATCGCCAATAAAGGCCTGACCGGCCGGGCTGCCGGGGCGCTGGGCGTGTTTGTCGAGCTGATCGAGAACCTCGCCGCCAAGTGCGCGGAAATGCCCCTGCACTTGATGACCCAGACGGTGATCGAACAGTCAGGGCTGATCGCCTACCACGAAGCGGAAAAAGGCGAGAAAGGCCAGGCCCGGGTAGAAAACCTTGAGGAACTGGTCAGCGCAGCGCGCGCGTTCGAAAACACCGAGGAAGATGAAGAGCTGACCCCGCTCGCCGCTTTCCTCGGCCATGCGTCGTTGGAAGCCGGCGACACCCAGGCCGATGAGCATGAAGACAGCATTCAGTTGATGACCTTGCACAGCGCCAAGGGCCTGGAGTTTCCCTACGTGTTCCTGGTGGGCATGGAAGAAGGCTTGTTCCCGCACAAGATGAGCCTGGAAGAGCCTGGCCGTCTTGAGGAAGAGCGCCGGCTGGCCTACGTGGGCATCACCCGCGCCATGCAGAACCTGGTGATGACCTACGCCGAGACCCGACGCCTGTACGGCAGCGAGACCTACAACAAGGTGTCTCGCTTCGTACGTGAGGTGCCGAAGGGGTTGATTCAGGAAGTGCGCCTGTCCAACAGCGTCAGCCGCCCGTTCGGCGGGGGCCAGCAACAGAACTCCAGCAGTATGTTTGCCGGTTCCGAGATTCCGGAAACCCAGTTCAGTCTTGGCCAGCAGGTCAGGCATTCGGTGTTCGGCGAAGGTGTGATCCTCAACTTCGAAGGTGCCGGTGCCCAGGCGCGGGTGCAGGTGAATTTCGCCGAAGGCAGCAAGTGGCTGATGATGCGCTACGCGAAGCTCGAAGCCATCTGAAACACTGCACCCTTATTGTAGGAGCCGGCTCGCCGGCGATAGCGGCCTTAAGATTGCTATCGCCCGCAAGCCGGGCTCCTACAGGTGAAGAATCGCGCCCCTCCCTTGTTTTTCACCCGCTCGGGCCAATATCTGTAATTAGTCCTACAGACCCTTCGGAATCGGTCTTACGCAAAAGCCCGAAACATTATGCCGCTAGCCACTGTCACTACACCTGTGCAACATGGCGCGCGTGCAATCCACAAATGGGAATTCCCTTTATGAAACGTTTTCTTAGCATCGCCATGGCGTTGTGCATCGGCCTGACGATGAGCATCGACGCCAACGCCAAACGCTTTGGTGGCGGCAAAAGCATGGGCTCGGCACCGACTCACCAGACCAGCCAAATGGCCCCATCCGCCGGTGCCGGCGGTGCTGCGGCCACCGCAGGCGCAGCCGGTGCTGCAGGCGCTGCTGCCAAGGCTGGCGGTGCTTCGCGCTGGTTGGGCCCTCTGGCCGGTATCGCCGCTGGTGGCCTGCTCGCTTCCATGTTCATGGGCGGCGGCTTCGAGGGCATGCAGATCTTCGACATCCTGATCATGGCGGTCATCGCCTTCCTGGTCTTCCGCTTTATCGCCGCCCGTCGCCGCAAGCAGCAGGAGCACCTGGCTCCAGCCGGCGCGCCGATGCAGCGTGAAGTGTTCGAGCAGAAGCCAGCCATGGGTTCGATCTTCGGTGGTTCGCCAGCGCCTGCCGCGGCCCGCCCGGTGATCAACGCACCGGCCTGGTTCAACGAAGAGCGTTTCGTCGAAGCGGCCCGCAGCCACTTCCAGTCCCTGCAGCAGCACTGGGACGCCAACGAAATGGACAAGATCGCCGAGTTCGTGACCCCGCAACTGCTGGAGTTCCTCAAGCGCGAACGCGCCGATCTGGGCGACGCTTTCCAGTCGACCTACATTGACGACCTGCGCGTACAGTTGGACGGTGTGGATGATCGCGCCGACAAGACTATCGCCACCCTGACCTTCAGCGGTGTGTCGAAGACGTCGCGCTTCGACCAGGGCGAAGTGTTCAGCGAGAGCTGGAACATGGAGCGCGCCCAAGGCGACAACCAGCCTTGGCTGGTCGCCGGTATCCGCCAGAACGGCTGATCCCTGCACGCCTTGCAAGCAGATACAAAAAACCCCGGACCTGTCCGGGGTTTTCTATTTCACGGTTGCACTTATAGCGAGCTACTGTATAAAACGCCCCTATAAACCGCGCCATCTAGCACGAGGATCCCGGCCGTGGAAGAAATCATCGAACAATTGCGTGAAGCCAATGAACCGGTCCCGGTTCCTCTGGAGCTGCCTGACGAAGACTTGCTGGTGGAGATCGAGGAACAATTGTTCATCGACATCCCGTTTGTCTTCCGTGAATTCCTGCTGACCGTCAGCGACGTGGTGTACGGCAGCCTGGAGCCGGTGACCGTCACCGACCCGCAGTCCCACACCTACCTGCCGGACGTGGCCGCCAACGCCTGGGACGCCGGTGTTGATCGCAGCCTGATCCCGATCTGCCAGGATGGCGACGACTACTACTGCGTTGAGGAAGACGGCACTGTGGTGCTGTGGTCCGGCGAAGAAGAAATCGTCACCGAAGAAACTTGGGAATCGGTGTGGCACTGGGCGCGGGACGTCTGGCTGGAAAGCTGAGCCCTGCACCAAGGGTGACCGGCTTACTGTGGTGATCGGGCTTAGCGTGGTGAGCGGGCTTGCCCCGCGCTGGGCTGCGTAGCGGCCCCATGCCTCACATTGCAAAACCTGAAAGAGCGCGTCGCCTGGACTGGGGCTGCTACGCAGCCCAGCGCGAGCAAGCTCGCTCACCACAAAAAGCTAAGTCGCCCGCTCACTCAGTGTTCGGACGTATCCTTGTGGTTATCCAGCGTCTCCAGCAAGGCGACCTGCATCCGCGTATGCACGCGGATGAACCACCGCCAGAGCACAGCCGCCACTGCAGCCGTGACCACGGCGATCAGCACCAGCAACTTGTTGGTCGGCAGAATACTGGCCGACAAGGCTGCCAACAGCAGGAAGATCACCAGCAGCGAAAGAATCGGGATCAACTCTGCGATCACCCGCCTTACGCGCTGGGTATGCCGCCCGGCCATCTCCGGCTTCACGCTCATCTCCGCCAGCAACATCGACAGCGCCTTGAGCTTGCGGTACGCCGCGATCAGGAATGGCAGCGACAACAGCAACGCCCCACCCCAGATCAACGCCTTCTGCCAGCTCGGGTCACTGATCCAGCCTTCCAGATAGCCGCCGATGCGCACCGCAAAAAAGCTGCCGGCAAAGAAGATCGCCACCACCAGCGCCAGGTTCACCCCCACCTGCAAGATGATCTTGCGGATCATCGACGCCAGCATCGCACCCTCGCCCTGAGGTTGAATGCTGCGCAGCCATTCACCGTACATGCCGAACACTCGGCTCATGCGCTTGGGCATGACCGCCGCGATCTTCAATGACAACGGGTCGGCGCCGCGAATCAGGTACGGCGTGAGCAATGTGGTAATCGCCGAGACCGCCACTGCAACGGGGTAGAGGAAATCACTGGTCACCTGCAACGTCATCCCTAACGCCGCGATGATGAAGGAAAACTCACCAATTTGTGACAGCCCCATGCCCACGCGCAGTGAGGTACGGCCATCATTGCCAGCAATAAACGCGCCCAGGCCACAGGACAGCATCTTGCCCAGTACCACAGCCACGGTGATTACCGCGATCGGCCAGGCATATTGCAGCAGGATCTGTGGGTCGATCATCAAGCCAATCGCCACAAAGAAGATGGCGCTGAACATGTCGCGAACGGGCTCGATCAGGCGCTCGATCTTAATTAACTGACGGGATTCAGCCATGATCGCGCCAATCAGGAATGCGCCCAGCACCATGCTGTATTCCAGCTTGACCACCAGCAGGCAGAAACCGAAACACAGGCCCAGTACGGTAATCAGCAACATCTCGTTGCTTTCGAATTTGGCCACGTAGGCCAGCAAGCGCGGCACCAGCAAAATGCCAATGACCAGCGCTACGATCATGAACAGCGAGAGCTTGCCGACCGTGGAGAACACCTCGCCGGAGCTGACCGTACCGCTGACGGCAATGCTCGACAGCAAGGCGATGATGCCGATGCCGAGGATGTCCTCGACGATCAGCACGCCAAAAATCAATTGGGCGAAGCGCTGGTTCTTCATCTTCAAGTCGTTGAGTGCCTTGACGATGATGGTGGTGGAGGAAATCGCCAGGATCGCGCCGAGGAACAGCGAGTCCATGGTGTTCCAGTCAAACCAGCGGCCGATCTCGTAGCCGATCCAGATCATCAGGATGATTTCCAGGAAGGCTGCGATAAACGCGGTGGCGCCGACCTTGAACAGCTTGCGCAGGCTGAACTCCAGGCCCAGGCAGAACATCAGGAAGATCACGCCCAGTTCGGCGAGGGTCTTGATGGTGTCTTCGTCGTGGATCAGGCCGAAGGGTGGGGTGTGAGGGCCGATGATGAAGCCGGCGACAATGTAACCCAGCACCACCGGCTGCTTGAGGCGGTGAAACAGGATGGTGACAACCCCGGCCACCAACATGATCACGGCCAGGTCCTGGATAAAGCTGATGGCGTGCATGGCGAGGGGCTCCTTGAGGGTACTGGCGCTTTTCCCACTTCCGCGCGCGCCTTTGATCAGTCGCAAAGAGCGGAAGGAAAAGTCTGCCTTGATCGTAAGAAATGCCCTGAGACGGGCTTTTGAAGGTTAACACCGCGACTTCCGGCAGAAAGCCGGTGCAATATATGGAAACAGATCGGTGCACGCGTGACGGCAAGCCGCCTACCGGCGTCCCGTTATGGATGGCGCTGCAAAGATTCCAGCACCCGCAGAGGTGCCCCCCAACCAATGCCTACAACCCGTGAGTGTGCTATGGAACCCGGAAACGCCCAGCTGTCGATGACGGTATTGATGACCCCTGATATGGCCAACTTCTCAGGCAATGTCCACGGCGGCACCCTGCTCAAGTACCTCGACGAAGTGGCCTACGCCTGCGCGAGCCGTTATGCCGGTCGCTATGTCGTGACGCTGTCGGTGGACCAGGTGATTTTTCGCGAACCCATCCATGTCGGCGAGCTGGTGACGTTCCTTGCATCGGTCAACTACACCGGCAACACCTCCATGGAGGTGGGCATCAAGGTGGTGACCGAGAATATCCGCGAGCGCTCGGTGCGCCATACCAACAGCTGCTTCTTCACCATGGTGGCCGTGGACGACCAGCGCAAACCGGCCGCCGTGCCACCGCTGCAACCGCACAACAGCGAAGACAAGCGCCGGTTCGTGCAGGCCCAGCAGCGCCGGCAGATCCGCCAGGAACTGGAAAAGCGCTACCAGGAAATCAAGGCAGACGCGCCGTAAGCCATTTTTTCCGTTTAGGAGCGGACAAGCCCGCTCCTACAACTGCCAGCACCCATCGTAGTGGGCACACACATCAAAGCGCTGATCCAACTGGCTCATGCGCTCCATGTGATGGTTCACGATGTCCACCATCACGGCTTTGCTGGTGTTCTTGTAGTACTGCGCCATCAACTTGTCGTTGGCCTTGACGCGCTCGACCACGGCGGCGTCCGTCGGGTTCTGCCATTGTTCCAGAATCGCATCTTCGGTCCCGCTCAGGCGCATGCGGTAAACCCGCTCATAAAGCTCCAGCGTACGCGCCTTGCGGCCAGCCATTTCCTGATTCACCAGTGCGTAGTTCTGACGGAACTGAACCCAATAGGCCTCAGGTGGGGTGAAGGTGCCTAATTTCGCCTTGCGCTCGGCGATCGCTTCTTCGGTGGCTTGCGGGCGTTGCGCGGTGTCGGGCTCCATCAACGTGATGAGCTGCATATGGGTTTCAACGATCGCGTTGATCAACGCGGTACGGTGAGGCGTCGCCGGGATTACCTTACCGAATATCGGGCTCTTGCCCGCGCACGACGGCATGCCGTTCTCGAATATCGGCTGGGGAATGCGCACATCCTTGCCCCCAGCACGCGTCAGGCGCTGCAACGAGGTCGTGCACATGCCCCGCTCCATATCGAAGGTCACTTCATATTCTTCCCCGGCCTTTGGCGTGATGCTCATGGATTTGCCGCAGACATAGCTTCCGCCATTGGTGTTGATCATCAGCATGGTTTCTTTGCCGGGTGCCAGCTTGAACTCCAGCAAGCCCCTGGCCTTGGCCGGCGGGGGCACGGACATGCCGACACGTCGGCGGGTATCGACCAGGAAAATATTGTTGAGCATGCCAGTGGTCTGGCCCATGCAGTGCTCAGCGTCGTAGACGTCGATGGTGGTATTGGACGTATTAGAGATGAAGCGCAGCTTGGCGGCATCAGGCTCGGTGGCGTCAGGGTAAGTGCCGTTCACACTGCAACCGGCCAGCAACGACGTCAGCACCAGGGCGGTCAGCGCCCGCGGCGAAGGGAATACGAGGGACATGGATCTTCCTTGAAAGCACAGGGGACTAGGAGGCGCCCGATACTACCGGACGCCTTTGCCCTGGCTCAATGAAGAATATTCCTACAACTCAATGGGTGTGGCTTCGAAACGCACGCGAGGATGGGCAATGCGATCCTGGGCGCGTACCAGCTCAAGCTCGTAACTGGCGCAGGCCTGGGTTTCCAGCAGCACTTCATGGACCGCGGCGGCGGTGAATTCAAAGGCGGCCAGCAGGCTGTCGCCCAACAGCACCCGCGCCAGGAACAGGCCCGAGGTCAAATCGCCGACGCCCACTGGCTGACGTGGAAACGCCAGCAGCGGCCGACGCAAGTGCCAGCTGCCTTCGGCGGTCACCAGCAGCATCTCGAAACCGTCCGGCAGCTTGCCAGGGTAATCCAGATGTTTGACCAATACCGCTTTCGGTCCGCGTGCCAGCAGCGCCTTGGCCATGGCCAGGCAATCGAACAGCGATTGCGGCTTGCGCCCGGCGAAGCTGTCCAGCTCAAGCTGGTTGGGGCACAGGAAGTCGGCCATGGCCACGGCTTTGTCCAGCAGGAAATCGCTGACTTCCTGGGGCACGATGCAGCCCTTTTCCGGATGGCCCATCACCGGGTCGCACAGATACAGGGCCTTGGGGTTGATGGCCTTGATGCGCGCCACACCGGTCAGGATCGCACGGCCCTGATCCGCACTGCCCAGGTAACCGGACAGAATCGCATCGCAGTTGCCCAACTCACCGATGGCGGCAATGCCTTCCACCAGCGCCGGAATCTGCTGCGGCGCCAACACTTCGCCCGCCCACTGGCCATACTGGGTGTGGTTGGAGAACTGCACCGTGTTCAGCGGCCAGACGTTCACCCCGACCCGCTGCATGGGGAACACGGCGGCGCTGTTTCCGGCGTGGCCAAAGACCACATGAGACTGGATCGCAAGCAGATGAGGTGTGCGTTTCATGCAGGGGATTTCCGTAAAGCCATTGAAATTCTGGCCGCGCAGTATGCGACTAAACGCAGCCTGTACGACAGGCCGGCGACACAGTTAAGCTGCTCTCACTTTGTTGGAGTCTTTCGCATGCTGACCCTGGGAAACATCTTCGTGTTGATGCTGCTGGCGACCGGTGCCGCCTGGGTGTGGCACAACCACGGCCTGCGCGAACGCGCGTTGGAGCGGGTCAAGCAGCATTGCGCCAAACTCGACATCGAACTGCTCGACGGCGCCGTGGCGCTCAAGCGCATCGGTTTTGTGAAGGATGCCAACGGTCGGCGGCGCCTGGCACGCATCTACAACTTTGAATTCACCGTGACCGGCGAAACCCGCCACCCGGGGACTATCACCCAATTCGGCGCCCACAGTGCGCAGATCGAACTGGCGCCCTACCCGTTCGAGATCAAGACACCGCTGCCCAGCGCCGAGGTGATCGAACTGAGCCAGTGGCGCCAGGACCACGGCACCAAGAACCGTCAGTAACGGCAGGCCGCCAAGGCGGCCTGCAACGCGGCCACGTCCTGTGGTTCGCTGAAAATCAATTCGATACGTGAGTCACGCCGCCATTCGCTGGTTTGCCAGGCGAGCGGGCTGTTGTCCACAGCATTGGTTGAAACCCAGCCTTCGGCGCCGTGGATAACCAACTTGGCGCGGCGCCACTCAAGGCTTGCGAGCCACCGATGCAGGCGTTGGGCATCGAATTGCTGGCTCGGGTGCCAGCGCCAGCCGACGCTCCAGCCGCCCTCTTGGGCTTGGCTCAGGCAGATCGGTTGCGCAGGGTCACTCCAGATTGCCGGTATTTGCGCCAACCCCTTGGGCACTTCGAAGTTATCCACAGCCGCTGCGGCCTGCGCATTCAGGCCCGGTAACTGCGCCAGCGGCAAATGCGCCTGGCGGGTCCAGTACAACGGGCAGTCAGGTAACTGCTGTTCAATTGCCTGGCGCTGCGCAGCGTCCAGCGCTTCATCCTTGTTCAATACCAGTAGCCCGGCACTCGCCAGGGCTTCCTGCTGCGCTGGCGGCAAGGGCTTGCCCACCGCCAGCGCCTGGGCATCCAGCACCAGCACACAGGGCTGCAGCGCCAGCACGTCCTGCCACGGCGCCTCTCGCAGTTGTTTGAGCAATTGTGCCGGATGGCCAAGGCCCGAAGGTTCGATAAACAGCCGATCCGGCTTGGCCCTACGCAACAACCGACCCAGTCCTACCTGAAATGGAGCGCCATTCACGCAGCACAGGCAGCCGCCAGCGACTTCGCCCAGGGCTATGCCGTCGCTGTCCTGAGTGAGCAAGGCAGCGTCCAGGCCGATCTGCCCGAACTCGTTGATCAGCACGGCCCAGCGCTCGTTGGCCGGGCGCTGGGCGAGCAGGTGCTTGATAAGGCTGGTCTTGCCGGCCCCCAAGGGCCCGGCAATCACGTGGGTGGGAATGTTCTGCAGCATGAGGGGCATCGTTCGGACCGTGTAGAGCGTTTGATCCTACGCGGTTATGCGAGCCAATCCAGTGTCAGGATCAATCGACGCTCGTCAGCCTTGAGTGCGGGTGAACGGTGAATCAGGCCGTGACCTTCGTTGCCATGCCATTTGGTGCCCTTGAGCAGGGCGACTTCGCCACAGTGGAGCTGTTCGATCCTATCACTGGGTTCGGCGTCCGGCTGGCTCAGTCTACGACGGTCCATCACGCCTTCACGCAACCACTGGCTGCCGACCCCGGCATAGGTGGTGATCAGCCGCACCGGTACATGGTCGACATGAAAACGCGGGCACATCGCTTTATCCAACAGGCGCAAGCGCACGCCGATACGCTTGGCGCCCAGCAAACAGGCGAACGCGCTGACCAGCCAAGACACATCGGCGATAAAGCCTTCGTAGCCTTCCAGGTCGCGACAACTGGACGCCAGCCCCTGCACGTTGGGCACGGCGTCTTCGTCGTTGAGTTCTACCACCATGGAATCCGCCAACGGCTCGTTGAGCGCCACCAGCAAGGCGCCGAACTCGGCGATATGCAGGGGCAACTGGCGCTGCCACACCGCCAGGTTGACGCCCTCTTCAAGGATGTCGGACAGCGCCAGCGGGGTTTCACCAGAGGTCTGGCGAATCACGGGACGCAGGGGAATAACCGGGGCCAGCATCAGGCGGCTGCCTCCTCATACCAGGGGCCAAAGGGATCGGCCAGCAAGCGCCAACCTTCGACGCCCTGGGCCATTTCTTCATCGTTGAGCAAGCAGGCGTCCAGCTCCGCGCGCAGTTGGGTGAAGTCGATGTTCTGACCGATAAACACCAGTTCCTGGCGGCAGTCACCGGTGCTCAGTTGCCAGTTGCCCATGATCGCCGCGACACTTTCTTCGTCCTGAGGCCACTGGCTTTTCGGCACAAAGCGCCACCAGCGACCGGCAAACCCATGGCGCATCAAGCCGCCTGCCTGGGACCAACTGCCCGCATCCTGGTGCTTGCTGGCCAGCCAGAAAAAGCCTTTGGAGCGCAGCAGTTTGCCGTTGACCCACGGGCGGTCGATAAAGTCGAAAAAACGCTGCGGATGAAAGGGACGGCGCGCACGGTAAGCGGTGGAGGCAATACCGTATTCCTCGGTTTCCGGTACATGTTCACCACGCAATTCCTGCAACCAGCCCGGCGCTTGCGCGGCGCGTTCGAAGTCGAAACGGCCAGTGTTGAGAATCTTGTCCAGCGGTACTTCACCCATGACCATCGGGATGATTTCCGCCTGGGCGTTGAGGCGCTCAAGGATCGCCATCAACTCTTCGCGCTCGCGGCTGCTGATCAGGTCGATCTTGCTGATAAGTATCACGTCGGCAAATTCAATCTGCTCGATCAGCAGGTCGGTGATGGAGCGCTCGTCTTCTTCACCGAGGGTTTCCCCGCGCGAGGCCAGGCTTTCGGCGGCCTGGTAATCGAGCAGGAAGTTCATGCCGTCGACCACCGTGACCATGGTGTCCAGGCGTGCGATATCGGCCAGGCTTTGCTCGTTTTCATCGCGAAAGGTGAAGGTTTCGGCCACCGGCAAGGGCTCGGAGATGCCGGTGGACTCGATCAGCAGGTAATCGAACCGACCTTCCCTGGCGAGTTTTCCGACTTCTTCCAGCAAGTCTTCACGCAAAGTGCAGCAGATGCAGCCGTTGCTCATCTCCACCAGCTTTTCTTCGGCGCGGTTGAGGGTGACGTCACGCTGGACTTCGCTGCCGTCGATGTTGATTTCGCTCATGTCGTTGACGATCACCGCCACCCGCAGGTTTTCGCGGTTGCGCAGGACGTAATTGAGCAGCGTGCTTTTACCGGCGCCGAGAAAGCCGGACAACACGGTCACGGGGAGACGATTGGGCATCAGGTATTCCTCATCAGGGTTGGCCGGTCAAATCGCCCGTTTATGGCGTTCGCGCAGCTCTTCACGTTCTTTGGCTTCGATACACAGCGTGGCGGTGGGACGTAGCAGCAGGCGTTGCAGGCCGATGGGCTCACCGGTCTCGCGGCACCAGCCGTATTCCCCACGGACCAACAACTCGAGAGCGTCGTCGATCTTGTCCAACAGCTTTTTTTCCCGTTCGAGCAGGCGCAGTTGCCATTGCCGCTGTTCTTCGGCGCTGCCCACATCGGCCGGGTCGCTGTTGGTTTCCTGTTCACGCAGCGCCATGAACTCGGCGTCTATACGTACTTGCAGCTCATTGCGCTGGATCAGCAGCAACTCGCGAAAGAAGCCTTGCTGGGCTTCGTTCATGTAGTCGGCGGGTGGCTGGGCCAGCAAGTCTTGTTCGGTCATGGGGAGCAGTTCACGGGTCAGGCTGTGCTTTAATGTTATAGTATAACAGTGCAAATAAGCCAATCCCCTCTTGCTCACCTCGACGAAGGGCGCAATGCTTGACCACTTCCCTGCTGTGAGAAACCCGATGAAATACCTGGTGTGCGCCCTGTTGTTGGCAACGGCCGGAACGGCTTGCGCCCAGGCACCCAACCTGTTGGCCAACTGCACGCGCAGCGCCAATCTGCTGGCCTGCGTCGATCCCCTGGGCAATGCCTACAGCGTGGCGACGGTCGGCAGCACCACGTATTTGCGCGGGTACGAGGTGATCGGCAAACGCTACTGGGCACAGACCAACAGCCGCTACGGGCAACTGACGTTCTTTACCGGGTTGGCGTCGGACGGTGAGGCGTGGGTGGGCTATACGCGGCGTGTGGGCTGGACCACCCTCAACCGGTTTTCCAGTTCGGGTGGCGCCAGCGCCAAATTCACCTGCAGCCGTATAACGGGTTGTTAGACCTGACTGTCCTTCTGTTCCTGCACCCACGCCATGTAGCTGTTCATGGGTGGGTTCTTCTGGAAGTACTTTTTCAGGCCTTCGAACAGGCCGTCGGCAACCGCCTGTTGATGCCGCGCGGTAACCAGGCGCGCACTGTCACGCGCATTGGAGATAAACCCGGTCTCCACCAGGATCGACGGCACGTCCGGTGACTTGAGCACCGCGAATCCCGCCTGCTCCACGCGCTTCTGATGCAGGCTGGTAATGCCTTCCAGGCTGCCCAGGATCGAATTGCCCAGTTGCAGGCTGGAGGCAATCGTGGCGTTCATCGACATATCCAGAATCACCCCGGCCAGCATCGGGTCCTTGTCCTTCAGATTGAGCAGGCTGGTGGCGCCGAGCAGGTCGGCGCCGTTTTCCCGCTGCGCCATGAAGCGTGCGGTGGCTGAAGTCGCGCCGCCTTCGGACAAGGCATACACCGAAGCGCCCGACGCAGTGACCCTCGGCGCCGCATCCGCATGCACGGAGATAAACATGTCGGCATTATGCTTGTGGGCGATCTCCACCCGTTTACGCAGCGGCACGAAGAAGTCGTCGTTGCGCACCAACTTCACGTCAAAACCCTTCTCGCGTTTCAAGCGTTTGGCCAACAGTTGGGCGATGGACAACACCACGTCTTTTTCGCGCTGGCCCTTGGAGCCTACAGCGCCGGGGTCCTTGCCTCCGTGGCCGGGATCGACCACCACGATGATGTCGCGCTTGGGGTGCGCCTTATCCACCAGGGGCTTGGGTTCTGCCGCAATTTGACGAGGCGCCTGCGTCGCGCTGGTCAGGTCCAGAACCAGGCGATGACCCTGACCCTCCTGGGGCGGCAACAGAAAGCTGTTGAGCTGCATCGGCGCGGCGAGGTCGAGCACGATGCGCGTGTCGCCTTTGCCGAAATGCCCCGAGCGAATCGACGTGATCCCGCTGTTCGTCAGCGCCAGTTGAGAGAAATCACCACTGAGCCCGGCGCCGCTCAAGTCAATGATCAAGCGTTCCGGCGCGCTCAGGGTAAAGGTCTTGTACTGCACCGGGCCGCTGAGGTCGAACACCAGCCGCAGCTTGTCGTCCGAGCGCCACAGGCGGGCGTTGCGTATCTGCGTGGCGTGGGCCGCAAACGGCAAGGTGAAAAGAGGGCTGGCCAGAAGCAGGTTCAGGAGCTGACGTCTGTGCATGACAAATACCGCAAATAAAGGAGCGTCCCTGCTCGACATGACTGAAAAAAGACTGGAGCAGAAAAATCATCGTCGACTTAATAGTTATAATATAACATGTCTTTTTATTTCCAACGATGGACCTGCTCATGAATGCGCTGACTCTGCCGGATATCGCCGCGCAGGCTTCACGCCAAGCCTTGCCGCTCGACTGGGTGGGCATGTGCGGCATCGCCCTGCCGATTCTCATCGACGGGCAGCAACTGACCGCCACCGCCGATGCCGGTGTGAGCCTGGACGACGGCGCCGCCCGTGGCATTCATATGTCACGCCTATACCTGGCGCTGGAGATGCTGGACCAGCAGCCTCTTACGCCTGCACTTCTGCGTAATGTACTGCAGCGTTTTCTCGACAGTCATGAAGGTTTATCTAATAACGCCTACCTGCGGATTCACACCGATTTACTGCTCAAACGCCCGGCACTGGTCAGCCCGCTGGCTGGTTGGAAGGGTTACCCGGTGAGCATCGAAGCGCGCCTGGAAAACCAGATGTTCCACGTGGAACTAAAAATTGACGTTACTTATTCCTCGACTTGCCCTTGCTCCGCTGCCCTCGCCAGGCAATTGATTCAGCAGCAATTTCTCGAGGACTTCGCCAATACACCGTTGCAGCATGAAGACGTATTGACCTGGCTTGGCAGCGCCAATGGCATTGTTGCTACGCCCCACAGTCAGCGCAGCAGCGCGCAACTGCTGATCACATTGGACGGCGACCAACCCAGCCTGCCCATCACCGACCTGATCAATGACGTCGAAGCCGCCCTCGGCACCGCCGTACAAACAGCCGTGAAACGTGCGGACGAACAAGCCTTCGCCCTGGCCAACGGGCAGAACCTGATGTTCTGCGAAGACGCCGCCCGCCGCCTGAACCTCGCCTTGAAATGCTCGGATGCCGTCAAAGCCTTCCACCTGAAAGTGATCCACGCCGAAAGCCTGCACGCGCACGATGCCGTGGCTGAAAGCCGCTGGACGAGAAACCCTGCATGATCACCTGCACCGCATTGCGTTGGGGCGCCCCAGGCCAACCGCTGACGCCGGCCTTAGATCTCACACTGGAAAGAGGCAGCCTCACCGGCATCATTGGCGCCAACGGCACCGGTAAAAGCAGCCTGCTCAAAGTCATCGCCGGTCTGCAAAAGCCCTTGGCGGGCAACGTCACGGTGGACGTTCCACGCCGTGGCGGCCTGTCGTTCCTGCCGCAGCAACAGCATCTGGACCGCCAGTTCCCGATCAGCCTGCAGGAACTGGTTGCCGCCGGTTTCTGGGGCACCCAACTCTCCTCGCAGCAACGCAGCCAGCGCCTTGCAGCGGTTTTGGAGGACTGGAGCCTCAGCGGCCTGGAGCACCGCCCGTTGATGGCCTTGTCCGGCGGCGAGTTGCAACGCGCCCTGCTCGCCCGCATGAGCCTGGCCGAAGCGCCGGTGCTGTTGCTCGACGAGCCTCACGCTGCCCTCGATGAAGAAGGCCAGGCGCTGTGCTGGAAACACATCCATGCCTGGCACGACGCAGGCCGCACGCTGATCGTCGTCTGCCATGACCTCGCGTCCGTGCGCCATCACACCCAGCAAGTGGTGCAGATCAAACACACCGGCTGCCTCTTCGGCCCGAGCAAAGAGCTCATTCGCCCACAGCACCAGATGCAGGTGGCCTGATGCACTTCACCTCCCACCTGTGGATGCCCTTCTTCGACTTCATCTTCATGCGTCGCGCATTAATCGGCGGCCTGGTGCTCGCCTGCAGCACCGCGCCGCTGGGGGTGTTCTTGATCCTGCGGCGTATGAGCCTGATCGGTGACGCGGTGGCCCATGGCATCCTGCCTGGCGCGGCCCTCGGCTTCTGGTTCGCCGGCCTCAGCCTGCCCGCCCTGACCATCGGCGGCCTTGGTGCCGGCCTGAGCATGGCCGGCCTGTCCGCCTGGATCACCCGTCGTACCGGCCTACGCGAAGATGCCAGTCTCGCGGCCATCTACCCCATCTCCCTCGCCGCCGGCGTGCTGATCCTCGGCCTCGCCGGCAAACGCCTGGACCTGCTCCACCTGCTGTTCGGCTCCGCCCTGGCCGTGGATGAAACCACCCTCACCGGCATGCTCTGGGTCTCCAGCTTCAGCCTGATCGCCATGGCCGCAATCTACAAACCGCTACTGCTGGACACCCTCGACCCTCTGTTCCTGCAGACCGTCAGCCGCCTTGGCCCGTTGGCCCACGGTTTGTTCCTGACCCTGGTGGTGCTGAACCTGGTGATCGGCTTTCAGGCAATCGGTGCATTGATGGTGGTGGGATTGATGATGCTGCCCGCCATCGCTTCACGTTTCTGGAGCCGGCGCCTGCCGGTGCTGATCGCGGTATCGGCGGTGCTGGGATGCCTGTCGGTATGGCTGGGCCTGTTGCTGTCGTTCTACTACTCGCTGCCCAGCGGACCGGCCATCGTGCTGGTGGCGGGCGCCGGGTACCTGCTGTCCGTGGTCTTCGGTCCGGTGCACGGCTTGCTGCGCCGCCCGCCCTTGCTGTCATCCCAATGAGGTGTTTCCCGATGCGCGCTCTACTCGTGCTATTCAGTCTCGTCCTGTCGTTATCGACGGCTCAGGCCGCAGACAAACTCCAGGTGGTTACCAGCTTCAGCATCCTGGATGACATCACCCACCAGATCGGTGGCGATCACATCCAGATCAGCAACATGGTCGGCCCCGACGCCGATGCCCATACCTACGAGCCAACACCCGACGATGCCAAGGCGCTGCTCAAAGCCAAGGTCATCATCAAGAATGGCCTGGGCTTCGAGCCGTGGCTGGACCGCCTGGTGACCAGCACCGAAACTAAGGCCACCGTGGTCACCGCGAGCAAAGGCGTGATCTCCCACACCATGGAAGAGGACGGCGAAACCATCCCCGACCCGCACGCCTGGCATAACCTGGCCAACGCCGAAATCTACGTGAACAACATTACCAAGGCGCTGGTGGCCGCCGACCCGGCCAACAAGGCCGACTACCTGCGCAACAGCCAGGCCTACCTGAAAGAAATCTACCGGCTGCTGGCCGAAGCCAAGACCAAGTTCGGCGCTCTACCCGCCGGCAACCGCCGCATCGTCACCTCCCACGACGCCTTCGGTTACCTGGGTCAGGCCTACGGCATCGAGTTCCTTGCGCCACAGGGCCTGTCCACCGAACGCGAACCGTCCGCCGCCGAAGTCGCCGCGCTGATCACCCAGATCCGCAAAGACAAAGTCAAAGCCGTGTTCATGGAAAACATCAAGGACTCGCGCCTGCTCCAGCAGATCGCTGACGAAAGCGGCGCGCAGATCGGCGGCACGCTGTATTCCGATGCCCTCGCTGCACAAGGCCCGGCCAGCACCTTCACCGGGCTGTTCGAATACAACCTCAACACGTTGTGCGCGGCCCTGAGCAAGCCATGAGCGTAAGCATGCTCGACCTGGAAGGGGCTGCCGCCGGCAGCCGCTTTCCACTTCAACCTGTCTTCGATGCGCTGCCATGGAACAGCGATGGCCTGATCGCCGCCATCGCCCAGCAACACCGCAGCGGCGAAGTCCTGATGCTGGCCTGGATGAACCGCCAGGCCCTCAAGGAAACCCTGGCCACCGGGCAAGTCTGCTACTGGTCGCGCTCGCGCCAGCAATTATGGCGCAAGGGTGAAAGTTCGGGTCACTGGCAGCAACTGATCGAGGCACGCCTCGATTGCGACGGCGACGCCGTATTGCTGATCGTCGACCAGCAAGGCCCGGCTTGCCACACCGGTCGGCCCACCTGTTTCTACAACGCTATTGATGGCGACTACATTCACATCCTCACGGAGCCCCGCGCATGATCCGCAAGAACCCTTCCGGCGACCTGCCAGTGATTGCCGAATCGGCCTACGTCGACAAGACCGCGATCATCTGCGGCAAAGTGATCATCGGCGAAAACGTCTTCGTCGGCCCCTACGCCGTGATCCGTGCCGACGAAGTCGACGCCAGCGGCGCCATGGACCCGATCACTATCGGCGCCAATTCCAATATCCAGGACGGCGTGGTCATCCACTCCAAGTCTGGTGCGGCGGTGACTATCGGCGAATTCACCTCCATTGCGCACCGCTCCATCGTGCACGGCCCCTGCACGGTCGGTGACCGCGTGTTCATCGGCTTCAACAGCGTGCTGTTCAATTGCGCGGTGGGCGACGGCTGTGTGGTGCGCCACAACTCGGTGGTCGACGGTCGCGACTTGCCTGCTGCCTTCTATGTGCCCTCCACCACCCGCATCGGGCCCAACACCGACCTGTCGCAATTCCCGCCGGTGAGTGTGAGCGCCTCGGAGTTTTCCGAAGACGTGGCACGTACCAATGTCGATCTGGTACGCGGCTACAAAGCCTTGCAAAACGAGTTCTGAACCATGAGCCGCCTGCTGATTCGCAATGCCCGCCTGGTGAACGAAGGCCAGGAGTTCGACGCTGATGTGCTGGTCGCCAACGGCCGGATCGAGAAGATCGCCAGCAGCATCGAAGGCTGCAACGCCCCCGTGGCCATCGACGCCCAGGGCCAATGGCTGCTGCCGGGGATGATCGATGACCAGGTGCACTTTCGCGACCCCGGCGCACCGGACAAAGGCAGCTTCTACAGTGAATCACGCGCGGCGGTGGCCGGCGGTATCACCAGTTTCATGGACATGCCCAATACCAGCCCCGCCACCCTGACCCTGGAGGCCCTGGCGGATAAAAAGCGCCGGGCGGCCCTGCACTCAGTAGCCAACTATGGCTTTCACTTTGGCGTGAGCAACGACAACCTCGACACGGTCGCAGCCCTCGATCCGCGCGCAGTGGCCGGGGTCAAAGTGTTCATGGGCGCATCCACCGGCAACATGTTGGTGGATGACCCACGGATCCTCGAGCGGCTATTTGCCGAAGTACCGACTATCCTGCTGGCCCACTGCGAACACACGCCGAGCATCCTGGCCAACGAACAGCGCCTGCGCGAGCGCTTCGGCGACATGATTCCACCCGTGGCCCACCCGCTGATCCGGGATGCCGAAGCGTGTTATCGCTCGTCGTCCTTCGCCGTGGAATTGGCGCAGCGCTTCGGCACGCGCCTGCATGTGCTGCACCTGACCAGCGCTCGCGAATTGAGCCTATTCGAAGACAAGCCGCTGGCGGAAAAACGCATCACAGCGGAAGTTTGCGTGCATCACCTGCTATTTGATGACCGCGACTATCACCGCCTCGGTCACCAGATTAAATGCAACCCGGCGATCAAGACCCGCGCCGACCGCGACGCGCTACGCCAGGCCTTATTGAGTGACCGTCTGGATGTGATTGGCACTGACCATGCACCGCATACCTGGGCACAAAAACAGTTGAGCTATCGTGAAGCGCCGTCGGGTTTGCCCCTGGTGCAGCACGCGCTGCCGGCGTTGTTAGAGTTGGTGGCCGATGGGCTGCTGCCGCTGACCACCCTGGTGGCGAAAACCAGTCACCGCGTGGCCGACCTGTTCGCCATCCCGGATCGGGGTTATCTACGCGAGGGTTATTGGGCCGACCTGGTGGTGATCAAACCGGAGCCTGCCGGCAAACCGGTCAGCAGCCAACCGGTCCTGGCCCGCTGCGGCTGGACGCCCTTCGCCGAGCGCAGTTTGCGCCACAGCGTCAGCACCACCCTGGTCTCCGGCCACCTGGCTTGGCACAACGGCCAGGTGGTCGACAGCTGCCAGGGCTTGCCCCTGCATTTCTTGCGTTAAGCGCGCGGCTTGACCGTACCGCAATCGTTGCCCAGCCACTGGGCGTGACTGTCGAGGCTGCCCTTTTGCTGAATGCCGGTGGCATTGAAGGTGCCGTTGACGGTGGTGGTGAACTCTTTCTGGCTCTGGAACGTGGCGACGCCCGTGCCTTGGGCTTTCGGGCAACTGAAGCGGAATTTCCACTGGTTGCCGGTCTTGTCGGTCACTTCCTGCTTACAGCCCGACTGCGGGTCTGTCAGGGGGATCGAGTCGGAGGCGACCTGTGCCGGTGTCAGGCACACCTGCACGCCTTTACCGGCCATGGTAATGCCCTGCTTCTCCAGCATGGCGCGCTGTTCGGGGGTCATCTGTTGCTTGAGTTGACCAAGGATCAGCGACAGGTCCGGCAGATCCTGGTTATCGACTTTCATATTGCTGGTGGTCAATTCCCACAAGCCCGGCGCCAGCATCTGCGCCTGTGCGGCAATAGGCAGCGCCAAACCAGTAACCATGGCTAAACAGAGCAAGCGAGCATTCATCGGGTAACTCCTGGGCAATTGTTGGCGTTAGACGCCGCAAAGCGGCCAGTGTTGCACGGCAAATAAAATAGCGACATTCGCGACCGAACATGGTCTGTTAGGCACTGGATTGCCTGGAGTACCGTCGTCCATGGATTTTCTTGGCCCGCACCTGCTCGCCTACTTCATTGCCACGCTGCATTTTCTCGGGACCCTCGCCGCGATCCACGCGGTGCTGACCGTCAGGACCGCACAGGGCTCGATCGCCTGGGCCTTGTCGTTGATGTTCATGCCCTATCTCACGCTGATCCCCTACCTGATCTTTGGCCGCAGCACCTTTGACGCCTACATCCAGGCACGTCGCCAAGCCAACCAGGAAATGCACACCGCCATTGCCGCGCTGAACTGGCGTCCCTGGGTCGAAGAAGCCCTGGCCGCGCGCAACTCCAGCGCCTACGCCTCGCTGCGCGCCATGCCCAAGCTGGGCCGCATGCCGTGCCTGGCCAATAATGAAGTGCACTTGTTGATCAATGGCGAAGCCACCTTCAGCGCGATCTTCGAGGCGATTCGCAACGCCAAGACCGCGGTGCTGTTCCAGTTTTTTATCATTCATGACGACGAACTCGGCCGCCAACTGCACGCCTTACTGAAGGAAAAAGCTGCAGAGGGCGTGGACGTCCACGTGCTCTACGACCGTATCGGCAGCCACGCCCTGCCCCACCGGTATGTGCAATCGCTGCGCGACGCCGGTGTGAAAGTCAAAGCCTTCGCCACCCGCAGCGGCTGGCTCAATCGCTTCCAGGTCAACTTCCGCAACCACCGCAAGATCGTGGTGGTGGACGGCATCACCGGGTTTGTCGGCGGGCATAACGTCGGCGATGAATACCTGGGCAAGAAGCCACCGCTGGCACCGTGGCGCGATACCCATGTGCAGGTCACAGGACCGGTGGTCGCGTGCTTGCAGGAGTCGTTCGCCGAAGACTGGTTCTGGGCCGCGCGCGAGTTGCCGCCGCTGATCCTGCCAGATGCCTACCCCGAGGACGGCGTGCTCTGCCAACTGCTCGCCAGCGGCCCGGCCGACCCGTATGAAACCTGCTCGCTGTTTTTCGTCGAGGCCATCCACGCGGCGACCGAACGTGTGTGGATCACCAGCCCGTATTTCGTCCCCGACGAAGCTGTGTTTGCCGCGCTGCGCCTGGCAGTGTTGCGTGGCGTGGACGTACGCCTGCTGCTGCCGTCGCGGCCCGACCACCGCATCGTCTACGCCGCCTCCAGCCTTTACGCGATCGAAGCCGTACGCGCCGGCGTGCGGGTGTTCCGCTATACGCCAGGGTTTCTGCATCAGAAGGTGGTGTTGGTAGACCGAGAAATCAGCGCCATTGGCAGTGCGAACATGGACAACCGATCATTCCGGCTGAATTTCGAAGTGATGTTACTGACAGTCGACGAAGCCTTCGCCAAGGAAGTCGAGCAGATGCTGCTCGACGATTTCGCCCTCGCCCACGAAGTCAGCCAGGAAGAAAGCCGCGAAACCCGCCGCCTTCAACAACTGGGCATGCGAGTCGCGCGGCTTATTTCACCGATTCTTTAACACAGCCCATACTCACGGTAGGAGCCGGCAAACCGACTCCTACCGTGGTTTCAAACCATCAGCGGTAGATATCTTCCCGCGTCCACGGCAGTTCATGGCTGCCATCTGCATGGGGCTTCACCGCCAGAATCTGGTGCAGGTTGATCCAGCCTCGCGCAAACGCATACGCGCAGCCGGCCAGGTACAGCCGCCAAATGCGCAACGCTTGCTCCGGCACCATCTTCGCCGCCGCTTCCAGATTGTCTTCCAGGCGCTCGCTCCAATGGTCCAGGGTGCGTGCGTAGTGCAGGCGCAGGCTTTCGACATCGACCACTTCCAGCCCGACTTCACTGATCTCGGCGGTCATCATCGCCAGGTGTGGCAGCTCGCCATTGGGGAACACATAGCGTTCGATAAAATCCCCCGCGCCACGGCCTACCGGGCGGCCATCGGTGTGCTTGGCGGTAATGCCGTGGTTCATCACCAGGCCGCCTTCGCGCACGGCGCCGAACAGGGTCTTGCAGTATTCCGCCAGGTTGGCGTGGCCGACGTGTTCGAACATGCCCACGCTCACCACTTTGTCGAAACGGCCGTCCTGCGGCAGGTCTCGGTAATCGAGCAGTTGCAGGTCCACCTGGTCTTCCAGGCCTTCGGCTTTTACCCGCTCCCGGGCCAGGGCCAACTGCTCCTTGCTCAAGGTGATGCCAAACACTTTCACCCCAAACTCCCGCGCGGCGAACCGCGCCAGCCCGCCCCAACCACAGCCTACATCGAGCAAATACTCGCCCGGCTGCAGCCGCAGCTTGCGGCACAGGTGGCGAAATTTGTCTTGTTGAGCCTGGTCGATGGATTCGCTGCCGGTTTCGAAATAACCGCAGGAGTACGCCATGTCCTGGTCCAGCCACAGCTGGTAGAACTCGTTGGACAGGTCGTAATGGTAGGAAATGGCCGCTGCGTCAGTGGCCTTGTCGTGGATCGAGCGCACCGGACGACTCCCCTCGTCGTCTTCGATCAGGGCGTGACTCAATTCGTCACATACCCGGATGACCTCGGAGATGGAGCCTTCCAGCTCCAATTTGCCCTCGACGAAGGCTTCGCCCAGTGAATCGAGCGTGGGATGAGTCAGCTTGGAGACTACCGTGGGGTCCTTCACCACGATGGTCACACTGGGCTCGGGGCCCAAGTTGAATTCATGGCCGTCCCAGAGTCGAAGACGCAGCGGTAGCTGAAGATTCTGTAAGGCCGGTGGAAGTTGCGCGAGCATGAGTGATCCCCCCTTGTTTCAGACGTCTGCTGTGAGGGTAGACCATCCGAAGACAAAGTAGGAGGCTATCGATTTGATAGCGGTCTTCTATGGGGCTCGGCGCTCGAGCAAACCGTCCTGGATCCACTGTTTCAGCCAGGTGACGGCTTGCAGTGGTGCACCCTCTGCATAAGTGACTGCGAGTTCGGCGCACAGTTCTGAAAAACTCCAGCCGGTAGTCACCATGCCCGCCAGGGCGCAGATTTCTGCAGGCTCCAGGCTCCGGTAGTGGCACACATTCTGGTGCCGCCACACCAGGCAGATCTGCGCCGGGTCCAGCGACTGGCTGGGCGGGAAGTGCGACTTCGCCTTGCTGGCCTGCCAGAGTGCCACCGTATTGAAGCGGCAGAGTATCTGCTGCACGGAGGGCGCCAGCGTCACCTGCAAACCCGGCCAGTCTTCAGGCGCCAGGTGTGCCATGTCGTGGAGGGTCAGCGGTTCACCCTGGGGCGCATCAAACGCCAGTGTAAACGCCCACTCCAACCGCGCCAGTTCCGCCAGCGGCGCGCTTTGTTCCGCCACCAGGTGTTCAAGAATGAACGCCGGGAAACGCTTGCCCAGCCACCGCAGGCTGTAATGAGCCGATGGGTAACGGCGCACATAGGCGTCGGTCAGCGAGGCGAATTCATCATCGCCCAGCCAATAGAGGGCAGCACTGAAGTCATGCCGCAAGACTTCCCGCAGCCGTGCGAGGTAGGCGTTGTGGTAAATCGCCAGGCCCGTGTCCACGTCCAGCGTCGGCCCGCCCAGCAGGGTGGCGGCGAAGCCACTGTCGGCCACTGGGGTTTCGGCTAAAAGGTGCTGTTCAAAGGCCAGTTGCCAATCGATCAGGCGCATAACGATCTCCTGGCCAAGGCGATGGCCCCCAGTTCGCGAGCCTTGCCCAGCTCTGTGAGCAACGCTTCAAAGGGGGGGAAATGGTCGTCCCGCTCCAGTAGCGTCGACACCGGGCCCAGGTGCTCCAGCGTCTGTTGATAGAGCGCCCACACCGGGTCACACACCGGATGGTCATGGGTGTCGACCACGTAGTCGCCATAGTCCATGTGCCCCGCCAGGTGCAGTTGGCGGATGCTCGCAGGGGGCAGGTTGCGGATAAACGTCCAGGCGTCAAAGCCATGATTGCGCGAGCTGACATACACATTGTTGACGTCGAGCAACAATTGGCAGCCCGACAAGTGCGCCAGGGCGTTGAGGAATTCCCACTCGGTGAATTCGTCCGCCTTCGAGCGCACATAACTGGAGACGTTTTCCAGCACCAGTGGACGCTGCAATACGTCCTGCACTTGGCGCACGCGGGCCGCCACGTGGTAAAGGCTTTCTTCGGTGTAAGGCAGCGGCAGCAGGTCGTGCAACTGGTGGGCGCTGCCGCGGCTCCAGCACAGGTGATCGGACACCCACGCCGGTTGGATACGCTCGGCGAGCTGTTTGATTTGCTTCAGGTAGTCAGTATCGAGGGCATGGGGCCCGCCGATGGACAGGGACACGCCGTGCATCACCAGGGGATAACGCTCGGCTATCGCCTCCAGGTAGTACAAGGCTTTGCCACCCTGGACCAGATAATTCTCGGAGATCACTTCGAACCAATCCACAGGCGGCGATTGTTCAAGGATCTGTTCGTAGTATTCGTTGCGTAAACCCAGGCCGTAACCCAGGAAGGGAAGAGACGTGGCCATCATGGACTCCTGGAAAAGTGTCCGCAGCGGCGTGAAAGCCGCTGCGGTTGCACTCGGCTTGCGATTACTCGCCGACTTTGCCGCCGGCAGCGTCGCAGGCAGCCTTGGTCATGGCCTTGAAGCCGTGGCCCTTGCAGACAGCCTGGCCTTTGCAGGCGTTTTCAGCGGTCTTGCAGTCGTTCATGCCTTTGCAGGAGGTCACGCCGTAGCAATGAACGTTAGCGTCGGCGGCCTGCGCCTGGGTCGCAACACCGGCGAACATGGTGGCAGCAGCGATAGCCAGGGCAGCACCGGAAACGGCTTTTTTGATGTTCATTTTTGTATTCCTCAACGATCAGTAGGGGTGCCGTTCTGAACGGATTGTTCAGCCTCGACACACCACTAGAGTGAGGTCCCCCACAGGCGTTACAGCACCCGCAAAAAAAACTGAAAATTACTCCTCAAGCTTCAACAGGGGTTCCTGAAAGCGCAGCAAACGCCCGGCGTTCCCCAGTACCAGCAAGGTGCTGAGGTTATGCAACACCGCCGCAATCATGGCGCCAGCGGCGCCCAACCAGCCAAACGCGGCAAACACGACAATGGCCAGGGTCCAACCCAGGCCGATGATCACGTTGACCTGCAACGTCTGCCGGCACTGGCGGCTCAAACGCAAACAGGTGCCCAGGCGCCGCAGGTCGCTGCCGATCAGCACCACATCCGCCGACGCCAATGCGATATCCGCCCCGCCCGCGCCCATGGCCACGCCGACCACACCGGCCTTGAGCGCCAGCGAATCGTTGATGCCATCCCCCACCACCATTGGCCGGAAGCCGCTGCCGATCTCGCCCAGCACGCGGTTGAGCTTGTCTTCCGGCAGGGCCTGGGCCTGGACATCGCTGATGCCGACGTCCAGTGCCAGGCTGTCAGCCACACTCTGGCGGTCGCCGGTGAGCAGCAGTTGGCGACCGAGGCCAAGGTCCCGCAGCTCTTGCAGGGCCTGGCGGGCTTCCGGCTTGACGCTATCGGCCAGCAACAGCCAGGCCAGAAACTGCCCGTTCAGCGCCAACCCGGCGATGGGCCCATCGTGATTGGGAACAACCGTGGTGAGGATGCCCAGGTGTTCGAACAACTCCGGCCGGCCCAAGGCCGCTTCGCCCCCATCGGTCTGCGCCACCACACCAAGGCCCTGGCGCTCGCGAATATCCGTCAACGCCAGCCGCTGTCCCTGGGTCGCCAACCCCGCCAGCGCCCGGCTGACCGGGTGGCTGCTGGCCGAGCCCAAGCTGGCGGCCAGGTTCAGCAACACCTGCCGGTCCGGCTCGGTGGTTTCGATGGAGTGCAGGCGCAACGTACCGAAGGTCAGGGTGCCCGTCTTGTCGACCACCAGGGAGGTCAGGTCCGCCAGCTCTTCGAGGAACGCCGAGCTGCGAATCAGTATTCCATGCCGCGCCGCCACGGCAATCCCGGCAATGGCGGTGGCCGGCGCCGACAGCACCAAGGCGCATGGACACGCGGCCACCAACACCGCGAGCATCGCCTGGGCGTCATTGGTCACAAACCAGGTGACCGCCGCCAGCAGCAACACCAGCACCATATAGCTGCCGGCATAACGCTCCAGCAGCCGTGTGATTGGCGGCTTGGAACGCTCGGCGTTCTGCATCAGCGCAATGACTTTGCCCAAGGTGGATTCGTTACCGGTGCGGGTCACTTGCAGGCGCAGCAGGCCGTCGAGGTTGATCGCCCCACCAAACACCTGCACGCCCACGCTGGCTTCCAACGGCACCGACTCACCGGTAATCGGCGCCGTGTCCAGGCTCGCCTGGCCCGACAGCACCACACCATCAGCCGGTACCCGATCACCCGCACGCACCTCGACGATGTCGCCGGTGTTCAGCGTGCAGTTGTCCACCTCATGGATGCTGCCGTCAGCCTGCACCAACCGCGCATGACTGCGCGTGAGTTTACCCAGGGCATGAATCGCCTCCTGGGAGCCGATCACGCTGCGCTCTTCCAGCACGTGCCCAAAGATCATGATGATCGGCAACAGCGCGGCGGTCAGCAGATCACCCGTGGCCCAGGCGCCGAGCATGGCCAAGGCGATCAGTTGGTCGGTGATGCCATGCAGGCTGGGAAATCGCAGGCTGTACCAGGCCGAACGCATCACCGGCACCGCCACCAACAGCGACGCGACGCCCAGCAGCAACTGGCTCACGCCGGTCTGGTCTGGCGCCAGCCAGCGCCATACCAGGCCTAACACCAGCAAGCCCAAGGCGAGCATGGCCAGGGTCAATTGCCGGGCAGCGCTGCGCTGCTCGGCGGACGTCAGCATGGGTGCGCTCATTGTTCGGCTCCCTGGATGATCAAGCGGGCATCGTCTTTAGGATCGACCGTGGTCACCGAGCCGGCCTGGCCGAGAATCTTTGGCAGGCGCTCGCGGTAGAGGCGCAACATCAGGCCCGGGTCTTTCACTTGGGCCAGGCTGGCGACCGTGGCCGTCTGCGCCTGGGCGTTGGCCAGGCGTTCGCTGGCCTGTGCATGGGCGACTTGCACCAGGCGATCGGCCTGCTGGGTCGCGGTCTGGGTGAGTTTTTCCGCAGCGGTGCGGGCGTTGGCGACGGCTTTATCGGCCTGCTGACTGGCTGTCAGCACCGCATTGAACGCGTTTACCGCCGGGCCTGGCAGGCTCGATTGCACATCCACGCGGGTGACTTGGATACCCAATCCCAACCCTGTGGATGTCAGCTCCACCAGGCGTTTGTTGATGCCTTGCACCAAGTCGCCACGCAGCCGCTCGCGACGTTCGGCAGCGCCGTTATCGGACCCGATCAATTCAGGTCGTGCCACCAGGATCGTGTCCAGATCCCGTGCCGCCGTGAGCGCCACGGCACTGCGGGTGACCAGGCGATCCAGCGCCGGCAGCACATGCTCGCCCTGCAACACAAAGGCATAGGGTTCGATGACTTTATAGAACACCCGCACATCCAACTGCACCACACCGGCATCGCCGGTCAGCAGATAACCGGAGCCGGCCAGCGCATCGCTCAACGGCGTGGCGAAACTGGCCACGCGGTCGGCCTGGATCGCCGCGTCGGAACGCAGCAGGTTCTCCACCCGCCGCTCGATCACACGGTCAGCCGCCGGCAATAGCACCACCTGCTCAAAAGGCTGCGGCCAGGCCAGCAAGAGCCCGGCATTCTGGATACGGTCGAGGGCGCCGAAGTGCAAAACCACCGCGCGGTACTGCGGGTCGATCTGGCGCACATTGGAAAATGCCCAGGCCAACGCCGCCAACACGGTCACCGCGTACAACGCCAGGAACGTCAGGCGCCCGGCCTGGATCCACGGACTGTCCGGGCCGTCACGCTCGGTCATGGCTGGACATCCTTCGGCCCGTCGACCAAGGCGCGGAATGGCGCAGCGTCGGTGCGCAGGATGATCTTGGTGCCTGGCGTGACCACGGTGCCCAAGGTATCCAGGGAGCGCAGCAGGTTGTACAGCTGCGGATTGCCGGCGTAGGCGCGGCCATAGATCTGCGCGGCCTCGACCCGCGACTGCGCTTCGATGTCGGCGGCTTTCACCGTGGCATCGGCCTGCACAATGCGCGCATCACGCTCGGCGGCGGAGCGGATCTGCGCCGCTTCGCGCTTGCCCACGGCGGTGCGCTCGGTGGCGATGGTTTCGCGCTCGGCGCGCATACGGTCGACGGTGGCGGTGAGGGTCACTGACGGCAAGGTCAGCCGTTCGATACCGACTTGGGCCACGCGCACGCCGTAGGTGGTGAGCAATTGTTGATCAATCTGCTGGCGCAACTGCGCTTCGAAGTCAGCGATGCGCACCTGGCTGGCATCGGTGTTGATCAGGCTCGACAGGTCGAAGCTGGCCGCGGTGGTTTCCAGCGCCGAACCCACGAAGGTGCGGATCTGCCGCGCCGCTTCATCCGGCTGGTTCTGCACCGCGCGCATGAAGCGCTGCACGTTGTCTGCGTCGCCCTGCACCTGCCACGCCACGTAGGCCTGCACGATGATGCGCAGGCCATCGCGGGTGCCCACATCCTGCAAACCGCTGGAGGTGGTGCGCAGGCGCAGATCTACCGGGATCGCCGCTTCGAACGGCGCCGGCCAACGCCAGCCCAGGCCGGGTTCCAGCAGCACCCGCGAAGGGTTGCCGAAACGAGTAATCACCGTGGCCTCGCCGGAGCGCACTTGCACCAGGCTGGCGGCGGCGACCGCAAACAATACCAGCAACAGCGCCCAGGCCATACGGCGCCAGGGGAACGGGCCAGCGGCGTGCTCGTCACCATGATGGTGGTGATGGTGATGGCCATGGTGATGATCGTGAGAATGAGCGCTCAACAGACAGACTCCTTATTGAACGGCTTTACGCGGCACCGAAGGATCGGCCGGCAAGGTATAAGAACGCAGATCGATCGTCGGCGCGCCATCGGCGCCCAGGCGGTGATCCAGGATAAGCAACTTGGCATGGGCCAGGCCCTGGCTGAGTTGGCCAAGGTATTGCTCCAGCACGAAGGCCTGGCCGGCCGTGGCGTAGGCCTTTTGTTCGGCGGCGAAACGCAGGTCGGCGGCCTGGGCGCCGGCGTTCACTTCCCGCGCTGTGGCCCGGGCCTGATCGCGCGCGGTGCTGGCTTGCAGCAACGCCTGGTTGGTTTGCTCACTGGCCGCACCGCGCTCGCGGGAGATCAGGGCCTGGGCACCAATCTGCGCAGCTTGCACGCCGTGATAAGCGTTGGCGGCACCGGCCGGTGGGTGGATCGCCTCGACCACGGTGGCAAGGATTTCCACGCCACTGTCGAGTGTTTGCAGGTCCGCCTGCACGGCGCGCCCGATCTCGTCGGCCAGGGAGGTGCGTTGTTCGCCGAGCAATTCATCCAGGGTACGCGAGGCAAAGTCGTGCACCAGGATGCGACTGGCGGTGCTGCGGATGAGGGTCGGTACATCGGCGCTGTTGTAGGTGGCGGCCAGCGCGGCCTGATCGGTAAGGCCGATGCGGTAGACAAACCGCACGTCCATGTTAACGATCTGGAAGCTCTGCTTGTCGCCGCTGCTGCTGGCGATCACTTGGGATTTGTCATTCACATGGCTGGCGTCCCACAGCCGATTGGCAATCGACGGTGGCGGGCCTTCCGCAGCGGCCAGTTCCGGGGCAGCAGCTTCGCTGACACTGGTGGCCAGCTCATGCACCACGCCGTTTTCGACGCCGATGACACGGCCCAACGGCCACGGTAACCCCACATGCAAACCGGGGCCGAACACCTCAACGGGTTTACCAAAGCGCTCATAAATCCCACGGCCTTGCAGGGGCACTTCGTGCACACCGGTAAGCGCCCAGCCTACCGCAAGCACCACCAGCAACACCGGCAGGAACGCCCTGCGCATGTAGGTAAAGGCCCAGATCTGGCGCAGGTCGATGCCGAAACGGTTGTGCAACTCATGCTGCAACGCGAGCAAGGGTTGGGGCGGCCATCGAAGCAGCCCGGCGATAAAACTGTGCGCCATCAGCCGAGGTTCGACCCGTGGTTGGCGTGGGCTGAACAACGACAGTACAGCTCTTAATAGAAACTCCAGCGAGACCAATGCCGGCAGCAACCCGATCAGCACCGCCAGGCGCAACGGCCACACCGACTGCGCACCGGCAAATAGCAGGCAAACCGCACTGACCACCAGGCAGATAATCGCCACCCGACTCAATTGCGCCAGTTGTGAGGCTTCCGGCCATTGCGCAACGGTTTCCTGAGCCAAGCGACGTTCGAACACCAGCAGGCCAAACGCCAAGGCCAATGCCAGCGCAGCACCGATGCTTGCCGATTGACCGACGGGGGCAGCGGGTAATGTCAGGTTCCAGAATTCGACAATGCTGACCAGCGCCAGCAGCGACCAGCCGCCAAGCCATAACACCGGCACACCGATCTGCTTGCCAAAGCGCTCGACCAGGCGCGCGTAGCGGCCCGCGTCTTCAACCGGCAGGTCAACCGCGGGGGCCTCCAGTGCCTGGGCGCGCCAATCCGCCACCCACCAGGCCGACTGCAAAGCGGCGACCAGCAGCCATAACGCCGACGCGCAGTTGATCAGCACCACAGGCCAGATCGACAGCGGCGCAAACAACGCGACAAACAGCGCCAACACCCAGCCGGCCACCGCCAGCACCGTCAGGCTGATACCGGCCTGGCGCAATCGACGGGCATGGAACAGCCCCTGTTGAAAACGCGGTAGGCCTTCCACCGAAGCGCCGTCAGCTTCCAGATCCACTTGCATCCACTCAACGCCCAGTTGTACACAATTCGTTACGATATAACACGGAGCGTGAAATTTTTGTTCGAAAAACAGTAGTTTCAGATGCACCCAAATCCCCTGTGGAAGCGGTCTTGTTTGGGAGCCGGCTTGCCTGCGATAGCGCCACCTCGGTGTAACTGAAAAACCGAGGTGGCGCTATCGCAGGCAAGCCAGCCACCACAGAGGGACATCGTTGTGTTCAAGACCGTGACTAAACCCCCAGAAACACGCGCCATCACTGGTGCAGGCCGCGATTAATCGGCACACTCCAGAACAGTTTTTCGCGGGTCCACGGACAAGGAAGCGTCACCCCCCATGATTTCGATCTATCAGCTCAAACCGCGTTTTCAGAACGTGCTGCGCCCGCTTGTGCAGCGCCTTTACGACAATGGCACCACCGCCAACCAGATCACCGTGCTGGCCGGGGTGGTTTCGCTGCTGGTCGGGCTGCTGATCGCCAGCTTTGCCCAACACCTGTGGCTGTTCGCGCTGATCCCGTTGTGGATGATCCTGCGCATGGCCCTCAACGCCATCGACGGCATGCTCGCCCGCGAATTCGGCCAGCAGTCGCGCCTGGGCGCTTACCTCAATGAACTGTGCGATGTGATCGCCGACAGTGCGCTGATCCTGCCGTTTGCGCTGATCCCCGGTGTGAGCCTGGCGCCTGTGCTGCTGGTGGCGTTGCTGGCGGTATTCAGCGAATACGCCGGGGTGCTGGGGCCCATGGTCGGTGCGTCGCGCCGCTACGACGGGCCGATGGGCAAAAGTGATCGCGCCTTCGTACTCGGCGTGCTGGCCACCGGCGTGGCGCTGGGCTGGCTGAGTGCCGGTTGGGTCGATGCGGTGATGTGGCTGGTCGCGGCCCTGCTTGCCTACACCCTGGTCAATCGGGTGCGTCAGGGCCTTAAAGAACAACAAGAAACTTCACCGATTGCATAAGGATTTTTGCGATGCGCGAACAGCAAGAGCACAGCTTCAGCACCCATGATGGCGTCGAGCTTTTCTACCGGCACTGGCCAGCCACCGCCCAGGCAGACGGCGAGCCGCGCAAAGCGATTGTGTTGTTCCATCGCGGCCATGAGCATTCGGGGCGTATCGCCCACCTGGTCGATGAGCTGAACCTGGCGCAGTTCGACTTCTTCGCCTGGGACGCCCGTGGTCACGGCCAGTCCCCTGGCGAGCGCGGTGACAGCCCCAGCTTCGCCACCAGCGCCCGCGATGTGCAGACCTTTTGCAACCACATCGGTGCCACCTATGGCATCGAGGAAGAAAACTTCGCCGTCGTCGCCCAAAGCGTCGGTGCGGTCATTGCCGCCACGTGGGTACACGATTACGCGCCGAAAATCCGCGCCCTGGTGCTCGCCTCCCCGGCCTTCAAGGTCAAGCTCTACGTGCCGTTCGCGCGGCCGGGCCTGGCGCTGATGCGCAAGTTTCGCGGCAACTTTTTCGTCAACAGCTATGTCAAGGCCAAGTTCCTCAGCCATGACCCGGAACGCGTAGCCTCCTACGACACTGACCCACTGATCACCAAGGCAATCTCGGTAAACGTGCTGCTGGGCCTGTATGAGGCGGCCGACCGGGTAGTCGCCGATGCCCAGGCGATCCAGGTGCCGACCCAACTGCTGGTCTCCGGCTCCGACTTTGTGGTGCATCGCAAACCCCAGCAGCAATTCTTCGACCGCCTTGGCAGCCTGAAAAAAGAGCTGCATATCCTTCCCGGGTTCTTCCACGACACCCTCGGCGAACGTGACCGCGCCACCGCCGTGAACAGCGCCAGGCGCTTTATCCTGCAGAACTTCGAACACCCGCTGGACCGCGCCTCGCTGTTGGATGCGGACAAACTGGGCACCACCTGCGCCGAATCCGAAGCCCTCGCCGCGCCGCTGCCGCGCAATTCCCTGCGCGACCTGTACTGGCGCCTGACCCGCGCCAGCATGGGCCTGGGCAAAAACCTGTCGGATGGCGTGAAACTGGGCTTCGACACCGGTTTCGACTCCGGCAGCACCCTGGACTATGTGTACCGCAACACGCCCACCGGCAAGGGCGGGCTGGGGCGGATGATCGACACCAATTACCTCAACTCCATTGGCTGGCGCGGCATTCGCCAACGCAAGCTGAACGTCGAGGAACTGCTGCGCCTGGCCATGACCAAGTTGCGGGATGAACAGCGTGAAGTGCGCATCGTCGACATCGCTGCCGGCCACGGTCGCTACATCCTTGAAGCCTTGCAGGGCGTATCGCCGCTGCCGGAATCGATCCTGCTGCGTGACTACAGCGACATCAACGTGCGCGACGGTGGCGCGCTGATCCGCGAGAAAGGCCTTGGGGATATCGCGCAGTTCGTCAAAGGGGATGCGTTCGACCGCCTGGATCTGGCGGCGCTGGACCCGAAACCAACGCTGGCGGTGGTGTCCGGATTGTATGAACTGTTTGCCGACAACAGCATGGTCGGCGGCTCATTGGCCGGACTGGCCGAGGCCTTGGAGCCCGGTGGCTACCTGGTCTACACCGGCCAACCGTGGCACCCGCAACTGGAACTGATCGCCCGGGCGCTGACCAGCCATCGCCAGGGCCAAGCCTGGGTGATGCGTCGTCGCAGCCAGGCGGAAATGGATCAACTGGTGGAAGCTGCCGGCTTTCGCAAGATCACCCAACGTGTGGATGAGTGGGGCATCTTTACCGTGTCCCTGGCACAGAAGATCTGAACATGCGCGAACCCGGCTTGTTGAAACCAGCGGTCCTCTGGCTGCTGCTGTTGGCGCCGCTGTTCTTCAGTACTTACGGCTTTGCCACGTGGGTGACCAGCCAACGCAGCGACGTCGGCACGCTGGTGTTCGGCTGGGAAACCCATATGCCGTTCTGGGCATGGACCATCGTGCCCTACTGGTCCATCGACCTGCTCTACGGGTTTTCCCTGCTGCTGCCCAACACTCGGCATGAGTTGAAACAGCATGCATTGCGGCTACTGTCGGCCCAGGTCATCGCGGTCAGTTGTTTCCTGCTCTGGCCGCTGCGTTTCACCTTCGAGCGGCCAGCGTTGGATGGCGTTTTCGGCTGGCTGTTTGCCGTGCTGGCAGGCTTCGACAAGCCTTTCAACCAGGCGCCGTCGCTGCACATCGCGCTGCTGGTGATCCTGTGGGTCATGTACCAGCGCCATAGCCAAGGCGTGTGGCGTTGGCTGGTGCACGGCTGGTTCGCATTGATCGGTATTTCGGTGCTGACCACTTATCAACATCACTTTATCGACTTACCCACAGGCGCCCTCGCGGGGTGGATATGCGTGTGGCTGTGGCCGGTGGAACATCCGAGCCCGCTTTTGAATGCGCGGCTCACACAAGACCCCAAGCGCTGGCGGTTGGGCGTGCGTTATGGCCTGGGTGCCTTGTTACTGGGGGTTCTTGCCTGGGTACTCGGCGGCGGCTGGCTGTGGATACTTTGGCCGGCGGTGTCTCTCGCCTTGATCAAGGCCAATTACTTCGTACTGGGCGCTTCGGGTTTCCAGAAACGCGCCAATGGCCAACTGACGCCCGCCGCGCGGTGGCTGTATGCGCCGTACCTGGCAGCCGCGTGGATAAACTCGCGCCTGTGGACACGCAAGCATCCCCAACCCGACCGCGTTGTGGATAATGTATGGCTCGGTCGAATTCCTACGACAAACGAGCAGGCGCCCTTCAAGGCCATCGTCGATCTGTGTGCCGAATTGCCGATTAATCCACAGGGCCGCGCTTACCAATGCATCCCCGTACTGGACCTGATCGCCCCAACGCCCGACGAATGCCTGCAGGCCGCCCACGCCATCGAACGCCTGCGCGCCAGCGGCCCATTGCTGGTGTGTTGCGCCCTCGGCTACTCACGCAGTGCTACCGCCGTTGCCGCCTGGTTATTGCACTCCGGGCGTGCCGCGACGGTAGAGCAGGCGCTGACTATCATTCGTACAGCGCGGGCCGATGTGGTCCTGCACCCCGCACACCGTGAAGCGTTGGAGGGTTTGCCCCATGCCAGCTGATATGGAACTCCAAGTGGTTGCCAGCCTGTTACGCCGTGGCCGCTCGCTCGATCAGTTATCCACAGGCCTGACCGTGGCGGGTGTGTTGTTCGGCTTGGCCCAGTTGTTGATGGCGAGCATCTCGACGATCTGCCTGTTGCTCAGCCTGTGGATGATTATCCTCGGCTTGCTGCAAAAGTACTGGGCGCTGCGGGTGGCCTTCGACGCCGACCTGTTTGCTCTGTTGGCGCGTGATATCGAGCGCACCCCGGACCTTGACCAGGCCCTGCAAACCCTCGGCCTGCAATCGCCCAAGCGCGTTGGCCGGCCTTGGCCCGAACGCCGTCGCGGCGCGCTCAAACTGTTGCGCAAACAAGCCTGGCTGCTCGGCGCACAAGCGCTGCTGACCCTGGGCGTGATCCTCGCCAGCCCTTGGCTGCCTTTCGCCGGATAAGGAATCCTCATGTTCGAACCCGTGGTCGCCACGTTGATTACCTCCATGGCCCGCACCGTCACCGGAGCGCGCAGCCTGTGGCTGGGTTGCGCGCCGGTGCCGGTGCAACGCATCTACTTCGCCAACCACAGCAGCCACGGCGACTTTGTGTTGCTGTGGGCCTCGCTGCCGCAGAACCTGCGTAAATTCACGCGTCCGGTGGCCGGCAGCGATTACTGGAATAAAAGCGCTCTGCGCCGCTACATCATCAACCGTGTATTCAACGGCGTATTGATCGACCGCGAACGCAAAGAGCCTGTGGATAACCCATTGCAGCCCATGCTCAATGCCCTGGAAGGCGGCGACTCGCTGATCATCTTCCCCGAAGGCACGCGCAATCTCGAAGACGGCCTGCTGCCATTCAAAAGCGGCCTGTATCACCTGGCCAAAAGTTACCCACAGGCCGAACTGATCCCGGTATGGATCGCCAACCTCAACCGGGTCATGCCCAAGGGCCGTGTACTGCCGCTGCCCCTGCTGTGCACCACCAGCTTCGGCGCGCCGCTGCAATTGGAGGAAGGCGAAGACAAAACCGCCTTCCTCGCCCGCACTCGCGATGCCCTGCTCGCCCTTGCCCCGGAGCACGTCTGACATGGATAGCCAAACCCTGATGTTGTTCGGCGGCATCGGCGCGATCCTGGTGCTCGCCTCGCTGATCGGCCTGATCCTCAAACTGCGCACCCGTGGCAGCCCAAACGCCGTCATCGACAACCTCAACGCGCGCATCAACGCCTGGTGGGTGATGGTGGTGGTCATCGGCATCGCCTTCTGGCTCGGCACCGGCGCGGTGATCCTGCTGTTCTACGCGGTGTCGTTCTACGCCCTGCGCGAATTCCTCACCCTCACCCCCACCCGCCGCAGCGACTACCCAGCGTTGGTCGCCGCGTTCTACCTGGCGCTACCGCTGCAATACCTGCTGATCTATTCAGACTGGTACGGCCTGTTCTCGATCTTCATCCCGGTGTACGTGTTCCTGCTGCTGCCGATCCTCGCCTCACTCGGCGGCGACAGCACACACTTCCTGGAGCGTGCCTCGAAGGTGCAGTGGGGCTTGATGATCGCGGTGTTCTGCGTGTCGTTCGTGCCCGCCCTGCTGACCCTCGACATCCCCGGCTACGAAGGCCGCAACCTGCTGCTGATTGCCTACCTGGTGATCGTGGTGCAGTTGTCCGACGTGCTGCAGTACGTGTGCGGCAAGCTGTTCGGCAAACACAAGATCGCGCCCAACCTGTCCCCTTCGAAGACGGTGGAAGGGTTTATCGGCGGGATTCTGCTCTCGTCGCTGATCGGCGCGGCATTGTGGTGGACCACGCCGTTCAACCCGTGGCAGTCGTTCTTGATTGCGCTGCTGATCAACCTGCTGGGGTTTGCTGGCGGCATCGTGATGTCTGCGATCAAGCGCGACCGGGGCGTGAAGGACTGGGGCCATATGATCGAAGGGCACGGCGGGATGCTGGATCGGTTGGATTCGGTGTGCTTCGCCGCGCCCATCTTCTTCCACCTCGTGCGCTACTGGTGGACCTGAACAAGCCCCTGTAGGAGCCGGCTTGCCGGCGATGGCGACCCGGAACGTTCATGAAATTCACGGGCCTCATCGCCGGCAAGCCGCTCCTACAGTCATTAGCCTGGCAAATGCCCCAGCGGCAATGCGCCTGGGGTCTTTACGGTCTGGATCGCGAAGTTGCTGCGGATGTCCCTCACCCCCGGCAGTTTCAACAGACTGCCCGTGACAAACCGTTCGTACCCGCGCAAGTCCGGCACCACCACCTGCAACAGAAAGTCCGACTCCCCTGACACCAGGAACGCCGAGATCACTTCCGGCAGCGCCGTTACTGCCTCGCGAAAGGCGTTGGCCTCGGTGTCGTTATGCCGCTCCACCTTCACGCCCACGAACACCATCATCCCCAGGCCGACTTCGTCACGGTCCAGCGTGGCCTGGTAGCCGCGAATCACACCGGCTTCTTCCAGCAGACGCACGCGCCGCAGACAGGGTGAAGCAGACAGCCCGATCTCGTCCGCCAGTTGCACATTGCTCAGGCGGCCGTCGCGTTGCAGGGCTTCAAGAATCTTGCGGTCAAACGCATCGAGTTTAAGGTTTGGCATAAATGCATGGCCGATAAGGTTGTAAATGGCAGGTTATGCCAAGAATAGACGCCTTTGTGGCTGACTACGCAAGCACCTGCCCCACCCTTCGGCCCTAGAATTGGCCAACATACAAGGGGGTGAGGCATGGCGGAACTCTGGTTATTCCTGGTGGCACTGTCGGTGGCGTATCTGTTGCCCGGGCCGGACATGATCCTGCTGCTGCAGACCGGAGCGCGCCAGGGCAAGGCGTTGGCGCTGACCACGGCGATTGGCTTGGGACTGGCTCGCGCCTGCCATGTGGCGTTGGCGGGCATGGGGTTGGCGACCTTGTTCAAGGTGGCGCCGTGGACCTTTGATGTCGTGCGCCTGGGTGGCGCGGCCTATCTGTTATGCCTGGGTATTCAATGCCTGCGCGCGACTATGCTGCCATCCCTGGAGACAGCAAACACCCCACTGGCAGCCCATGCCTGGCGTTCAGCATTCCAACGCGGCTTGCTGACCAACCTGCTCAACCCCAAGGCGCTGCTGTTCTGCTCGGTACTGCTGCCGCAATTCATCAACCCCCAGGCCGGCCCGGTGGCAGCGCAGTTTGCGTTGCTGGGCGTGATCCTGGTGGCCGTCGGTTTCGCGTTCGACTGTTGCTACGCCCTGGCCGGCGCGCGCATCGGCCAGTGGCTGGCACGCAATCGCTCGGCGCAGCGTCTGCAACAGTGGTTATTCGGCAGTCTTTTGATTGGTTTTGCGGTGCGTCTCACTTTTGTGCAACACGCCTAGCAGGGCGGCGTATCTGCGTCATCTTTTGTATCAAAGACGCGTGTAAGATACGCCGCACTTAGCCAGGGATGCTCACCATGTTCGATTCGTTCAAAGCGATCAGCCGCCGTATTGTCGGTGCGATATTGACTGTGGTGGGGGCCATCTTTGGCCAATGGCATCCGCCGGTCTGGCTGCGAGCCACCGGCCGTGGGCTGGCGAACCTGGGCAGCAAAGCCCGCGCTTACCCACGTCAAACCGCTGCCGGCGTATTAGGACTGGTCCTGTTGGCCGCTGCCGGTTTCTATGGCTGGCACTGGTATTCCAACCTGCCAAAGCCGCATACCGCGAGCTATTCGCTGCACAAGCCGAACCTCACCGACTACACCCAGCAAACGCCGGTTGTGGATAACTTGCAGGTGCGTTTCGGCGAGTCCGTGGCCCCACTGGCGGCCATCGGCAAACCGGTTACCGAGGGCATCACCCTCAAACCTGCAGTCGCGGGCACCTGGCGCTGGGCGGATGACCGCAGCCTGTTGTTCGTACCGGAAAAAGACTGGCCCATCGACGCCCACTACACCGTCGAACTGGCAAAGAAAAACCTGCTGGCCGACGGCGTGCTGCTGGACCAATACAGCACGCAGTTTTCCACTCAACCGTTCCGCGCCACCCTGGCACAAAACGAGCTGTACCAAGACCCGTCCAACCCGACGCTGAAACAGCTGGTGGCAACCTTCCGTTTTTCCCACCCGGTGGATGAAGACACCCTGCGCAAGCGCGTCACGGTGACCCTGGGCAAAGGCCTGGCCTACCGCGACGCCCAGTTGCCCAACCGCCCGGAAATCACCTTCGACGAGAAGAAGCTCAACGCCTACGTACGCTCCGCCGCCCTGGCGACCCCGTTGGAAAGCACGCCGGTCAGCGCCAAGCTCGACGAGGGCATCAAGGCCCGCGACGGCGGCAACGCCAGCACCGCGCCGCTGGTGGCAGAAGTCACCGTGCCCGGTCGCTATCGCCTGACCTTCACCGGGGCCGAAGTGAGCTTTGTCGACAACGAACGTGGCGAGCCGGAGCCCGTGCTGATGTTCAGCAGCTCCAGCGCCTTGGCCGACGAAACCATCGCCGGCAAGGTCCAGGCCTGGCTGTTGCCGGAAAAAGCCCAGGACGACACGCGTCCCTACAGCAGCAACGACATCGATGACGCCCTGCTCGCCCGCAGCACCAAGGTCAACCTGACCCACGTGCCCAGCGTCGAACCGCTTAATACCTTGCACGCCTTCAAATTCAAGGCCCCTGCCGGTCGCGCGGTGTATGTACGCGTGCCCGCCAACCTGGAAGCCATCGGCGGCTATCTGGCGAAGAATCCTACAGCGTCGCTGATCAGCATGCCGGCGTACCCACGCACCTTGCAGTTCCTGTCCGACGGCGCCTTGCTCAGCCTCAACGGCGAAAAACGCCTGGGCTTCATGGCCCGTGGTGTACCTGGCGCCCATGTGGAAATCGCGCGCTTGCTGCCCAACCAGTTGCAACACTTGGTGGACCAGAGCAGCGGCAGCTTTGCCCGGCCGAATTTCGGCAATGAGTATTTCGATCGCATGGTCGAGCGTCAGGCGTTGGATATCCCCCTGTCATCCAATGACCCGGCAAAAACCGTCTATGACAATGTCGACCTGAGCCACTACCTCACCGCCAATGGCGGCCGGCGCGGCATTTTCGTGCTCAAGCTCAGCCCGCAGGATGACCCGGCCCCGCGCACATTCGAGTACGACCGCAGCAGCACGAGCGACCTGCGCTTCATCGTGGTGACGGACCTGGGCATCATTGCCAAGCGCTCCAGCGATGGCAGCCACGATGTGTACGTACAGTCCATTGGCAACGGTTCGCCAGTCTCCGACGCGCAAGTCGACATCATCGGCCGCAACGGTTTGCCGGTGAGCAGCGGCCACACGGATGCCGAAGGCCATGCGCATTTCGCCAAGCTCGATGAACTGCGCCGTGAGAAAACGCCGCTGATGTATGTGGTTACTCGCGGCAATGACCAGTCGTTCCTGCCGATCGCCCGCCAGTCCCAGCAGTTGGATCTGTCGCGTTTCGACGTAGGCGGCTTGGAAGAAGACGGTGCGATTGATCGCCTCAGCGCCTACCTGTTTACCGACCGTGGCCTGTACCGGCCGGGCGAAACCGCGCACCTGGGCATGATTGTGCGCAGCGGTAACTGGAAAGGCGCGTTGCAAGGCCTGCCGGTGGAGCTGCAGATCACCGACCCGCGTGGCCTGGAAGTGATTCGCCAGCCATTGAAGCTGTCCGCCAGTGGCTTTGAAACCTTTGATTTCCCCAGCAGCGAAGTCGCCCCTGCCGGTGAGTACACCGCAACCTTGCAGTTGATCGGCCAGAAACAGACCCGCACCGACCTGGGCAGCGTGAACTTCAAGGTCCGCGATTTCGAGCCGGACCGCATGAAGGTCAGCCTGAGCCTGCATGACACCCCTGTGCAGGGCTGGATTCCACCGGACCAAGTGGTGGCCAAGGTCACCGCCATGCACCTGTTCGGCGCTCCGGCAGCCGGCCGTCGGGTCACCGCGAAGATGTCCCTGAGCCCGACACTCGCGGCGTTTGACCGCTACCCGGATTACCGTTTCCGCCTCAACGACTCCCTGGAAGACGCCACGACCGAAGACTTGGCCGAAACCACCGTCGACGACAACGGCCAGGCCGTGCTCGACCTCAACCTGCAACGCTTCGCCAACAGCACCTATCGCCTGCAGGTAATGACGCAGGTGTTCGAAGCCGAAGGCGGCCGCAATGTGGCGGCGCAAAGTGCCTTGCTGGTGTCGTCCGCGCCTTATCTGGTCGGTGTGAAAAGTCAGGATTCGCTGTCGTACGTCGCCAAGGATGCCCCGCGCCAGGTGCAATGGCTGGCCGTCGCGCCGGACCTTACGCCGATGGCGGTGGATGGCCTGACCAGCGAAGTGGTCGAGCACCGCTATGTGTCGGTGCTGGTGAAACAGTCCAACGGCACCTACAAGTATGAGTCGCGCATCAAGAACATCAGCCAACCGGCCTCACCGCTGGTTATGACCAAGGAAGGCGCCAAGCAGACCTTAAACACCGGCACGCCGGGCGACTTTACCCTGCAACTCAAGGACGCCAACGGCAACCTGCTCAACCAGATCGACTACAGCGTGGCCGGGCGTGGCAACACATCGCGCTCCCTGGAACGCAATGCCGAGTTGCAACTGCGCCTGGATAAACGCAGCTACGCCACTGGCGATGAGATCGCCATCAGCATTCGAGCGCCGTATACCGGCGCCGGCTTGATCACCATCGAACGCGACAAGGTCTACACCCAGCAGTGGTTCAAGGCCGACAGCACCAACAGTGTGCAGCACATCCGTGTGCCGGCAGGGCTTGAGGGCAATGCCTACGTGAACGTGCAGTTTGTGCGCGACATGGGCTCGGCCGAGGTGTACATGAGCCCGCTGTCCTACGGCGTGGTGCCGTTCAGCATCAACCTGGATGCGCGGCGCATGGCCTTGAAGGTTGAAGGCCCGGCGAAGATCGAGCCGGGGCAGCTGCTGGATATCAAGGTCAACGCTGATCGCCCGGGCCGCGCGGTGGTCTACGCGGTCGATGAAGGCATCCTGCAAGTGGCGCGCTACCAGACGCCGGACCCGCTGGGTTTCTTCTTCCAGAAGCGTGCGCTGGAGGTTGGCACCAGTCAGATCCTTGACCTGATCCTGCCGGAATTCAGCCGCCTGCTCAGTGGGGCGGCGCCCGGTGGCGATACGGAAGGCGCCCTGGCCAATCACCTCAACCCGTTCAAGCGTAAACACCAGCCGCCGGTGGCCTGGTGGTCCGGGCTGGTGGACTTGCCGGCCGGCGAAACCGTGCTGCATTACCAAGTGCCAGACAGCTTCAACGGCAAGCTGCACCTGTTCGCGGTGGCGGTGGACAGCGACAGTGTCGGCGTCAGCGAAGCCACGACCGACGTGCGCGGGCCGATCGTGATCACGCCAAACGTGCCGGCCTTTGTCGCGCCAGGAGATGTGTTCAACGTCAGCGCCGGGGTGTTCAGCAATCTCGACGCGGCGGCGGACGTGAAGTTTGAAGTGCAGACCAGCGCAGGCCTGGTTGTGCAGGGCGACAAGGGCAGCACCTTGTCCCTGCAGCCGCGCAAGGAAGGCACGGCCGAGTTCAAGATCAAGGTCGGTGACACCCTCGGCTCGGCGGACCTGCGATTTGTCGCGGTACTGCCGGACGGCAAGCGTATCCAAGTGGCGGAAACCACCTCGATCCGGCCGTTGAGCGAGCATCGCGTGGCCCTCAGCCTGGGCCGTTTCGACAGCGCCAGCAAGGAGCTCAAACCCACCCGCGAGCTGTTCAGCCAACTGCGCGACGTACAGCTGGGCGTGGCCGCGTCGCCGCTGGTGTGGGCCAACGGCCTCAAGCATTACTTGGACGACTACGGCTACGCCTGCACCGAGCAATTGGTGTCCAAGGCCATGCCGGCGCTGATCTGGGGCGGCAACGCACCTGAAGCCGAACAGGCCTTCGGCAGTGCGGTGCGCATGCTGCGCCAGCGCCAGAACCAGGCCGGCGGCTTTGGTTTGTGGGCAGCCAACCCGGACGTGGCACCGTATGCCAGCCTGTACGCCACCGACTTCTTGATCGAAGCCAAGGAGCGCGGCTTGCCGGTGCCGGAAGACCTGTTGGTGCGCTCGAATGCGTATCTGACGGATCTGGCCAATGGCCCTAGCGAAGGCCTGTCGGAATTGCGCAACCGGGCCTACGCCAGTTACCTGCTGAGCCGTCAGGGGATTCTAGTGAGCGGTGCGTTGAGCGATATCCGCGAGCGCTACGAAAGCTACTTCAAGGACACCTGGCAGAATGACCTGGGCGCCGCTTACCTGGCGGCCAGCTACAAGCTGCTCAAGCAGGATCGCCAGGCTGACACACTGTTCCGCAAAATCCCCTGGCGTTCGCTTGTGGATAAGTGGGACAGCGACGGTTTGTACTACGACCCGCTGGTGCACGACGCCGAACACCTGCACCTGCTGGCACGCCACTTCCCCGAGTTGATGGACGATGTGCCCACGGCGCTGCTGGACAAACTCGGCAAGCGCCTCAACGAGCAGCGCTACAACTCGCTGTCGGCGGCCCTGTTGCTGCGCGCCCTGGATAACTATGGCCAGCGTGCGCAAAGCGACATGACCCTTAAGGCCACCGCCTGGCTGGGCGACAAGCAGCAGCAATTGCTGGAGATGGCCGGCCAGCCGCCGCGCGCCGCCGTGCCGGGCAACACGCAAAAGCTGGTGATGGAAAAATCCGACGGCCCGGCCGCGTTCTACATGCTCAGCGAAGCCGGTTTCGACAAGGGCGCCAAGCTCAAGCCGATCAATAACGGCTTGGAAATCATCCACGAATACCTCGACCTCAAGGGCGAGCCCGTGAGCAAGGTTGCGGTGGGTGATGAGTTCCTGGTGCGCCTGCGCCTGCGCGCTACCGACCGCGATCAGGTGCAGCAAGTGGCCGTGGTCGACCTGCTGCCCGGTGGCGTCGAGCCTGTGTATAACCTGCCGCCGGAGCCGGAAGCCGCCAGCAGCGAGGACAGTGAGGGTGAAGAGTCCGAGTACGTCGAGGAAGACAGCCAGGAAGAACAAAGCTGGCAAGCGCCTATCGGTGAAACCGAACTGAGCAACTGGCAGCCGGAGTATGTGGACGTGCGTGATGATCGGGTGGTGTTGTACGGCACCGCACTGCGGGATGTCGGCACATTCGTGTACCGCGTGCGCGCCACCAACGCCGGTACCTTCAACACGCCACCGGCCTACGCCGAAGGCATGTACGAAACCACCCTGCAAGGGCGCGGCAAAGTAGGCCAGCTTGAAATCACCAAGCCTTAAGCGCCTGGCACCGCCGCTGCTCGTAGCGGCGGTAGTGCTGGTGGGCCTGCGGCTTTGGCCTCACGCCCCGCTGGAACAGGCCGTGACCTCATCGCGGGTGGTACTGGCCGACGACGGTTCGCTGCTGCGGATGACATTGGCGGATGACGGGCAATACCGCCTGTGGCTACCGCTGGAGCGGATCTCTCCTTCGCTGGTCCAGGCCTTGTTGCTCAAGGAAGACCGCAATTTCTATTGGCACCCGGGGATCAATCCCCCGGCATTGCTGCGCGCAGCCATGGCTACCTACAGCGGTGGCCAGCGCCAGGGCGGCTCGACCTTGAGCATGCAACTGGCGCGGCGCCTGTGGGACCTGAACACTCGCCAGGTGCCGGGCAAGTTGCAGCAGATGGCGTTGGCCCTGTGGCTGGAGGCGCGCTACAGCAAGCACGACATCCTGGAGGCCTACCTGAACTTGGCGCCCATGGGCGGAAATATCGAAGGGGCCGAGGCGGCGAGCCGTATCTACTTCGGCAAGTCGGCGGCGCAGCTGTCGTTGTCCGAGGCACTGGCGCTGGCAGTGATTCCCCAGCAGCCTGGCAGGCGCGCACGCTTCGGGCCGTCGCTGCAAAACGCCCGCCTGCGCTTGATGAACGACTGGCGTGAGACTTATCCACAAGATCCGCGTAACGACAGTTTGCTGGAGTTGCCCCTTGAGGCCCGCAACCGCCAGCAGATCCCGTTCCTGGCGCCGCACGTGAGTGAACAGTTGCTGGCCTCCCAGGCCGGAAATGAGCTGAACAGCACCCTCAACCTGCCGTTGCAACAATTGCTCGAACGCCTGATCACCGGCTTTATCGCCGAACGGCGCAGTACAGGTGTGGAAAACGCCACGGCGATCCTGATCGACAGCCGCGACCAGAGTGTCAAAGCGCTGGTGGGTTCGGCGGACTACTTATCCACAAGCCTGCACGGCCAGGTCAATGGCGTGCTGTCGCGACGCTCACCAGGGTCGACGCTCAAGCCCTTCTTGTATGGGCTGGCGCTGGACCAAGGGGTCATCCACCCCATGAGCATCCTCAAGGACTTGCCGAGTAACTTCGGCTACTTCCAGCCGGAAAATTTCGACGGCAGTTTTGTCGGCCCGCTGACCGCGCGGGACGCCCTGATCCGTAGTCGCAACATCCCGGCGGTGTGGCTGGCCAGCCAGGTCAAGTCGCCGTCCCTGTACGGGCTGTTGCAGCGCGCCGGGATCAAAGGCCTGCGCGACGAAAGCCATTACGGCCTGGCCTTGGCCCTGGGGGGCGGGGAGATGACCCCGGAAGAGCTGGCGCGGCTGTATGTGATGTTGGCCGGTGATGGGCACCTTCGCCCGTTGCGCTATTTGCAGGAACAGCCCCAGACCACGGGGGCCCAACTGCTGACGCCCCAGGCAGCGTTCATGGTGCGCGACATGCTGCGCCGTAACCCACGCCCGGATGGCCTGCCCGGCCGTCACTGGCGCACCGCCTGGAAAACCGGCACCTCCTGGGGCTTTCACGATGCCTGGAGTGCAGGACTGGTCGGGCCCTACGTGCTGGTGGTGTGGGTGGGCAACTTCGATGGTCGTCCAAACCCAGCCTTCATCGGAGCCAAGACCGCCGCGCCGTTGTTCTTCCGCATCGCCGACGCCCTGCCTTTGGCCTTGCCCAACGTGGTGATCAAAGCCGACAAACCGCCCGCCGGATTAGTGCGCATTGATGTCTGCGCCGCGTCCGGCGAGTTGCCCAACCGCTGGTGCCCGCAAACCCGCAAGACCTGGTACATCCCCGGCGTATCGCCGATTCGCGTGTCGAACCTGCACCGCCCGGTGCTGATCGACACCCGCACCGGCAAGGCCGCCTGCCCGCCGTTTGACGCGCAATACACCCGCGAAGAAGTCTTCGAATTCTGGCCGAGCGACGTGCAACGCCTGTACCGCGCCGCCGGGCTGCCGCGACGTACCCCGCCAAACGTGATGAAAAACTGCCAGCCCAACCGCCTCAGCGACCAGAGCGAAGCCCCGCAGATCCGCTCGCCGCTGACCCAGGTGAGCTATCAACTGCGCCTGTCCCAGCCCCAGGAAAGCATCCCGTTGAATGCCAACGCCGCCAGCGATGCAACCACGCTGTACTGGTTTGCCGATCAAACCTTGATCGGCCAAGGGCCACCGCAAACCACGTTGAATTGGCGGCCGGGCAAGTCGGGGGAGTATCGGCTGCGGGTCAGTGATGATCAGGGGCGCAGTACGAGCCGGGGGTTGCGGGTGGAGTTTGTGCCTTAGGAGTGGTTGTCGCACGCAGCAAGCTCAACGTAGCTTGACTCCCCGCCTCCCGTCGCCCCCGACAACCAACCCCATACAAAGCTGAGCCTGGTAAGGCCGGCAGCATCCAACCCGACCGTGCCACGCGACCAACCGGACAGCAGCTCACCTTCCAAGGTCAGGCACTGAAAAAGCAGTTCGATAGTGTCCGGGCCTGTCACTCGTCCCACTTGCGTGCCCAGGCGAATGCGCCCGCCCTGGTAAGTGCCGGAGATGGCATCACCCTCGACAAGGTAATGAAACACCGTGCCCGAGCCGGAAAGCCCTTGGGCGTTGTTGGCGACGGTGAAGCGACGGTTGTTCAAGCGCTGGTGAATTTGGGACGAAGTTTGCATCGAGCGCGCGTCCTTTCGCGGGAGCCTGGAGGCCCGGGCGGGCCTCCAGGGGATGGCGGGTTACTCCACCGTCACCGACTTCGCCAGGTTGCGCGGCTGGTCTACGTCGGTGCCTTTGAGCACGGCCACGTAGTACGACAGCAGTTGCAGCGGGATGGTGTAGAGGATCGGCGACAGGGTGTCGTTGATGTGCGGCATGTTGATGACATGAGTGCCTTCACCGTTGGTCATGCCGGCTTTTTCATCAGCGAACACCACCAGTTGGCCGCCACGGGCGCGGACTTCCTGCAGGTTGGACTTGAGCTTCTCCAGCAGTTCGTTGTTCGGCGCCACGGTCACCACCGGCATGTCGTCATCCACCAGGGCCAATGGGCCGTGTTTGAGTTCGCCGGCCGGGTAGGCTTCGGCGTGGATGTACGAGATTTCCTTGAGCTTGAGCGAGCCTTCCATCGCCACCGGGTATTGCGCGCCACGGCCGAGGAACAGGGTGTGGTTCTTGTCGGCGAACAGCTCGGCGACTTTTTCTACGGTGCTGTCCATCGCCAGGGCTTCACCAAGGCGGGCTGGCAGGCGGCGCAGTTCTTCGACCAGGGTGGCTTCGACGCCTTCGGCGAGGGTGCCGCGAACCTGGCCCAGGGACAGGGTCAGCAACAGCAGGCCAACCAACTGGGTGGTGAAGGCTTTGGTGGACGCCACGCCGATTTCACGACCGGCCTGGGTCAGCAGGGTCAGGTCGGATTCACGCACCAGGGAGCTGATGCTGACGTTGCAGATCGCAAGGCTGGCCAGGAAGCCCAGCTCCTTGGCATTGCGCAGGGCGGCCAGGGTGTCGGCGGTTTCGCCGGACTGGGAGATGGTCACGAACAGGGTATCGGGCTGCACCACCACCTTGCGGTAGCGGAACTCACTGGCGACTTCCACCTGGCACGGGATACCGGCCAGTTCTTCCAGCCAGTAACGGGCAACCATGCCTGCGTGGTAGCTGGTGCCGCAGGCCACGATCTGCACATTGCGCACTTTGGCAAACAGTTCGGCGGCTTGTGGGCCGAAGGCATTGACCAGCACCTGGTTCTGGCTCAGGCGACCTTCCAGGGTGCGTTGCACCACTGCGGGTTGCTCGTGGATTTCCTTGAGCATGAAGTGGCGGTACTCGCCCTTGTCGGCCGCTTCAGCGCCGTCGCGGTATTGCACGGCTTCACGCTCGACGGATTGACCGTTTACGTCCCAGATCTGCACGCTTTCACGGCGGATGTCGGCGATATCGCCTTCTTCCAGGTACATGAAGCGGTCGGTGACTTGGCGCAGGGCCAATTGGTCGGACGCGAGGAAGTTTTCGCCCAAGCCCAGGCCGATCACCAGCGGGCTACCACTGCGCGCGGCAACCACGCGGTCGGGTTGGCTGGCGCTGACCACGGCCAGGCCATAGGCGCCGTGCAGTTCCTTGACCGTGGCCTTGAGGGCGACCGTCAAATCGCCAAGGTCCTTGAGCTTGTGGTTGAGCAGGTGGGCGATGACTTCGGTGTCGGTGTCCGAAGTGAACACGTAACCCAGGCCCTTGAGCTGTTCACGCAGCACTTCGTGGTTTTCGATAATGCCGTTGTGGACCACGGCCAGGTCACCGGAGAAGTGCGGGTGGGCATTGCGTTCGCACGGTGCACCGTGAGTAGCCCAGCGGGTGTGGGCAATGCCCAGGCGGCCTACCAGTGGCTCGCCAAGCAAGGCTTGCTCCAGCTCGCTGACCTTACCCGGGCGGCGCATGCGCTCAAGCTTGCCGGCGTTGGTGAAGACGGCCACACCGGCGCTGTCATAGCCGCGGTATTCCAGGCGCTTGAGGCCTTCGAGCAGGATGGGGGTGATGTTGCGTTCAGCGACTGCGCCTACGATGCCACACATGGTGTTTCTCCTAGATGATTGCCGCGCATATCAGCGTAATGCCGCGGGCTTGGATCTGGTCGCGGGCCTCAAGCGGCAGGCGATCATCGGTGATAAGGGTATGGACGCTGCTCCACGGCAGTTCCAGGTTGGGAATCTTGCGGCCGATCTTGTCGGATTCGACCATCACCACCACTTCACGGGCGACCTCGGCCATGACGCGGCTCAGGCCCAGCAATTCGTTGAAGGTGGTGGTGCCGCGTTCCAAGTCGATGCCGTCGGCACCGATGAACAGTTGATCGAAGTCGTAAGAACGCAACACCTGCTCGGCAACCTGGCCTTGGAACGAGTCCGAATGCGGATCCCAGGTGCCGCCGGTCATCAACAGCACGGGCTCATGTTCCAGTTCGCTCAAGGCGCGGGCCACGTGCAGGGAGTTGGTCATCACCACCAGGCCGGGCTGATGGCCCAACTCCGGGATCATCGCGGCGGTGGTGCTGCCACTGTCGATGATGATGCGGGCGTGTTCGCGCAGGCGCATGACCGCAGCACGCGCGATGGCACGCTTGTAGGCCGACACCGGTTGAGTGGCATCGCCCACCAATTCCTGGGGCATGGTGATAGCGCCACCGTAGCGGCGCAGCAGCAGGCCGTTGCTTTCCAGCGCAGCCAGGTCCTTGCGGATGGTGACTTCCGACGTTTCGAAACGTTTGGCCAACTCGTCCACGCTGACTTCGCCCTGTTCGTTGAGCAAAGTCAGGATGTTGTGGCGCCGCTGGGGGGTATTTCGTTTCGACATGGTGATGATAAGTTTCGTTTCGAAAGATAACGAAGGCAATCAAAACCTATTGGCGAAAGATCGTCAAGCGGGATACAGCAAATTTTTGATATGACGCAGCGCAAATGTGGGAGGGGGCTTGCCCCCGATAGCAGTGTTTCAGCCACTGACTACGTTGGCTGAACTTCCGCTATCGGGGGCAAGCCCCCTCCCACATTGGATGCCTGTTGGTGAGGGGGGCTGTGGATAACTCAGGTCTTTTTGATTTTGACCGGACGCTTCCAGCCATCGATGTTGCGCTGGCGGGCGCGAGCGACGGCCAGTTGGGACTTATCCACATCCTGGTTGATGGTTGAGCCGGCGGCTGTACTGGCGCCATCGTCAAGGGTGACCGGAGCAACCAAGGAGTTATTGGAACCGATAAACACGTCCGCCCCAATGGTGGTCTGGTGCTTGTTGGCGCCATCGTAGTTACACGTGATGGTGCCGGCGCCGATGTTGGTTCGTGCGCCTACAGTGGCGTCACCCAAGTAGGTCAAGTGGCCAACTTTAGCTTCGGCGTCCAACTTGGCATTCTTCAATTCAACGAAGTTACCCACATGGGCCTTGGCGCCCAGCACACTGCCCGGACGCAACCGCGCAAACGGGCCGGCGTCACTGCCCTCGCCCATCACGGCACCGTCGATATGGCTGTTGGCCTTGATTACCACGCCCTTGTGCAGGGTGCTGTCCTTGATTACGCAGTTAGGGCCAATCACCACGTCGTCTTCGATGACCACACGGCCTTCGAGAATCACGTTGATGTCGATCAGCACGTCACGGCCGACGGTCACTTCACCGCGCACATCGAAACGCGCCGGGTCGCGCAGGGTCACACCCTGGGCCATCAGGCGACGGCCTTCGCGCAATTGATAGTGACGCTCCAGTTCGGCCAACTGTTTGCGATCGTTGGCGCCCTGCACTTCCATCGGGTCGTGGGGTTGTTCAGTGGCAACCAGCAGGCCATCACTCACGGCCATTTCGATGACGTCGGTGAGGTAGTACTCGCCCTGGGCGTTGTTGTTGGACAGACGGCTCATCCAGTCAGCGAGCTTATTGGCGGGCACTGCGAGAATACCGGTGTTGCCTTCAGTGATGGCACGCTGGGCTTCGCTGGCATCCTTGTGCTCAACGATGGCGGCGACCTTGCCGTCGGCATTGCGTACGATGCGCCCGTAGCCGGTGGGGTCGTCCAGCTCAACGGTCAGCAGGCCCATCTGGCCAGGCACAACGTGCTTGAGCAGGCGTTGCAGGGTTTCCACTTCGATCAACGGTACGTCGCCATACAGGATCAGCACGGTGTCGGCCGTAATGAAAGGGACGGCCTGCGCGGTGGCGTGGCCAGTACCCAGTTGCTTGTCTTGAAGGACGAAATTCAAGTCGTCTGCGGCGAGACGTTCACGCACTGCATCGGCACCGTGACCGATCACCACGTGAATGCGCTGGGGGTCGAGCTGTCGGGCGCTGTGGATAACATGACCCAGCATGGAATTGCCCGCAACCGGGTGCAGCACCTTGGGCAGGGCAGAACGCATGCGGGTGCCCTGGCCTGCGGCGAGAATGACGATTTCAAGAGACATGAATGGCTACCAATCCTGGGCGGTCCGGCTTCAGACCTGAGAAGTGTTTTGCAAAAAAAGAAAAAGGGTAGCCGAGGCTACCCTTTTTAATCAATCGCGCATGAAGCATGACGGCATGGCCGCTTACTTCTTGCGGATCTGCTGGAGCGTGCGCAGCTGAGCTGCAGCCTCGGCCAGACGTACAGCAGCAGCGCTGTAGTCGAAGTCCGCGCCCTTTTCGTTCAGGGCCTTCTCGGCAGCCTTGACGGCTTCCTGAGCGGAGGCTTCATCCAGGTCGCCAGCACGTTGCACGGTGTCGGCAAGTACCTTGACCATGTTCGGCTGAACCTCGAGGAAACCACCAGAGATGTAAAACACCTCTTTTTCCCCGCCTTGCTTGGTCAGCGTGATAGGACCTGGCTTCAAGCTGGTGATCAACGGCGCGTGGCCCATGGCAATACCCAGGTCACCCAGGTCGCCGTGTGCAATCACCATTTCTACCAGACCGGAGAAGATTTCCCCTTCCGCGCTGACGATATCGCAATGGACTGTCATAGCCATCTGATTGCCTCAACCTGATGAGCGCCCGTTGCCGGGCGCTTGGATTACAGTTTCTTGGCTTTCTCGATCGCTTCTTCGATGCCGCCGACCATGTAGAACGCTTGTTCTGGCAGGTGGTCGTAGTCACCGTTGAGGATGCCTTTGAAGCCAGCAATGGTGTCTTTCAGGGAAACGTATTTACCCGATGCACCGGTGAAGACTTCAGCCACGAAGAACGGCTGCGACAAGAAGCGCTGGATCTTACGAGCGCGGGATACCAACTGCTTGTCGGTTTCCGACAGCTCGTCCATACCCAGGATCGCAATGATGTCCTTCAGTTCTTTGTAACGCTGCAGCACGTACTGAACGCCGCGAGCGGTGTCGTAGTGCTCCTGGCCGATCACGTTCGGGTCCAGCTGGCGCGAAGTCGAGTCGAGTGGATCGACCGCTGGGTAGATACCCAGGGAAGCGATGTCACGGGACAGTACGACGGTGGCGTCCAAGTGGGCGAAGGTGGTCGCTGGCGACGGGTCGGTCAAGTCATCCGCAGGTACGTATACCGCTTGGATCGAAGTGATCGAACCTTCCTTGGTCGAAGTGATACGTTCTTGCAGAACGCCCATCTCTTCAGCCAGGGTCGGCTGGTAACCTACTGCCGAAGGCATACGGCCCAGCAGTGCGGATACTTCGGTACCGGCCAGGGTGTAACGGTAGATGTTGTCGACGAACAGCAGAACGTCGTTACCTTCGTCACGGAACTTCTCGGCCATGGTCAGGCCAGTCAGTGCTACGCGCAGACGGTTTCCCGGCGGCTCGTTCATCTGACCGTAAACCAGTGCCACTTTGTCCAGAACGTTGGAGTCCTTCATCTCGTGGTAGAAGTCGTTACCCTCACGAGTACGCTCACCCACACCGGCGAACACGGAATAACCGCTGTGCTCGATGGCGATGTTACGGATCAGTTCCATCATGTTTACGGTCTTGCCTACACCGGCACCACCGAACAGACCGACTTTACCGCCTTTGGCGAACGGGCATACCAGGTCGATAACCTTGATGCCGGTTTCCAGCAGATCGTTGCCGCCCGCCTGTTCGGCGAACGAAGGTGCTGGACGGTGAATGCCCCAGCGCTCTTCGGTGTCGATCGGGCCAGCTTCGTCAATCGGGTTGCCCAGTACGTCCATGATCCGGCCCAGGGTCGCTTTACCGACCGGTACGGAGATGGCAGCGCCAGTGTCGACAACGTCCAGACCGCGCTTCAAGCCTTCGGTGGAACCCATCGCAATGGTACGAACTACGCCGTCGCCCAGCTGCTGCTGAACTTCCAGAGTAGTTTCCGCGCCTTGTACTTTCAGCGCGTTGTAGATGCTCGGTACGCTGTCGCGTGGAAATTCCACGTCGATAACGGCGCCGATGATTTGAACGATACGTCCGCTACTCATAGCTGGATCCTCTGAATATTTGAACCGTTAAACCGCGGCAGCGCCGCCGACGATTTCCGAGATCTCTTGGGTGATCGCAGCCTGACGCGCCTTGTTGTAGATCAGCTGCAAATCGCTGATCAGATCACCGGCGTTATCGGTAGCGTTTTTCATCGCGATCATCCGCGCCGCTTGTTCAGCTGCGTTGTTCTCGACCACCGCCTGGTACACCTGCGACTCCACGTAGCGCACCATCAAGCCGTCAAGCAGCTCTTTGGCGTCTGGTTCGTAGAGGTAGTCCCAGTGGTGCTTGAGTTCCTGATCCGGAGTCGCCACCAGTGGAATCAATTGCTCCACGGTTGGCTGCTGGGTCATGGTGTTGATGAACTTGTTGGATACCACGGACAGGCGGTCAATCCGGCCTTCCAGGTACGCATCCAGCATCACCTTCACACTGCCGATCAAATCATTGATCGACGGCTCTTCACCCAGGTGGCTGATAGCTGCAACGACGTTACCGCCGAAGTTGCGGAAAAAGGCCGCACCCTTGCTACCAACAACACACAGATCGATCTCGACGCCGTTTTCGCGGTTTACCGCCATGTCCTTGACCAGGGCCTTGAACAGGTTGGTATTCAAACCACCGCACAAACCACGGTCACTGCTCACAACCACATAACCCACACGCTTTACTTCGCGGTCGATCATGAACGGGTGGCGGTATTCCGGGTTGGCGTTGGCCAGATGCCCAATTACCTGGCGGATACGCTCCGCATAAGGACGGCTAGCAGCCATGCGCATTTGTGCCTTGCGCATTTTGCTGACCGCCACTTTTTCCATGGCGCTGGTAATTTTTTGCGTGCTTTTGATGCTCGCAATCTTACTGCGAATCTCTTTTGCGCCTGCCATGTAACACCTATCAGGTTAGCAAGCGGGAGCCTTGCGGCTCCCGCTGCGGCTTACCAGGTTTGGGTGGCCTTGAACTTCTCGATACCGGCTTTCATGCCAGCGTCGATATCGTCATTGAAGTCACCCTTCACGTTGATCTTCGCCATCAATTCGGCGTGATCGCGGTTGAAGTAAGCAATCAGCGCTTGTTCAAAGCTGCCGACCTTGGCGATTTCAACGTCGGTCAGGAACCCACGCTCAGCGGCATACAGCGACAACGCCATGTCAGCGATCGACATTGGGGCGTATTGCTTCTGCTTCATCAGCTCGGTAACGCGCTGACCATGCTCAAGTTGCTTACGGGTCGCTTCGTCCAGGTCAGAAGCGAACTGGGCGAATGCCGCCAGTTCACGGTACTGAGCCAGAGCGGTACGGATACCACCGGAGAGCTTCTTGATGATCTTGGTCTGAGCGGCACCACCCACACGGGATACCGAAACACCGGCGTTCACTGCAGGGCGGATGCCCGAGTTGAACATGGCCGATTCCAGGAAGATCTGACCGTCGGTGATGGAAATCACGTTGGTCGGAACGAACGCGGAAACGTCGCCAGCCTGGGTTTCGATGATCGGCAGTGCGGTCAGGGAACCGGTTTTGCCGGTCACTGCGCCGTTGGTGAACTTCTCTACGTACTCTTCGGAAACGCGGGATGCGCGCTCCAGCAGACGGGAGTGGAGATAGAACACGTCGCCTGGGTAAGCTTCACGGCCTGGTGGACGGCGCAGCAGCAGGGAAATCTGGCGGTAAGCCACTGCTTGCTTGGACAGATCGTCATAAACGATCAGCGCGTCTTCACCGCGGTCGCGGAAGAATTCACCCATGGTGCAACCGGAGTACGGTGCCAGGAATTGCAGCGCAGGAGATTCCGAAGCACTGGCAGCCACGATGATCGTGTTGGCCAGGGCGCCGTTTTCTTCCAGCTTGCGAACCACGTTCGCGATGGTCGATTGCTTCTGACCGATCGCTACGTAGACGCAGAAAATGCCGCTGTTCTTCTGGTTGATGATCGCGTCGATCGCCAGAGCGGTTTTACCGATCTGACGGTCACCGATGATCAGCTCACGCTGGCCACGGCCGACTGGGATCATGGCATCGACAGCCTTGTAGCCAGTCTGTACAGGCTGGTCTACCGACTTACGCCAGATCACGCCTGGAGCAACTTTCTCGACCGCGTCGGTCTCGGTGTTGCCCAGTGGACCTTTACCGTCAACAGGGTTACCCAGTGCGTCGACTACGCGACCCAGCAGTTCCTTACCAACCGGAACTTCCAGGATGCGGCCTGTGCACTTGGCGCTCATGCCTTCAGCCAGACTGGTGTACGCGCCCAATACAACGGCACCTACGGAGTCTTGCTCCAGGTTGAGGGCCATACCGTAGACGCCGCCCGGAAACTCGATCATCTCGCCGTACATGACGTCGGCCAGACCGTGAATCCGCACGATGCCGTCAGATACGCTGACGACAGTACCTTCGTTACGGGCTTGGGAGGTCACATCGAGCTTGTCGATGCGGCCCTTGATAATTTCACTTATTTCGGAAGGATTGAGTTGCTGCATTGCTCTGCTGCCCCTTCAAACTCAAGATTTCAATGCTTCGGCAAGGCTCGCGAGTTTGCCGCGAACCGAGCCATCGATAACCAGGTCGCCGGCGCGAATGACAATGCCCCCAATGAGGGATCTGTCTTCCGCAACTTGCAGGCGCACTTCCCGGTCGAGTCGTGCACTGAGAACCTTGGCGAGTTTGTCTTGCTGTTCTTGGTTCAATGCAAAAGCACTGGTGACTTCAACGTCTACCGATTTCTCTTGCTCGGCCTTGTACAGGTCGAACAGAGCGGCAATCTCCGGCAAAAGCGGGAGACGGTCGTTTTCGGCAACGACATTGATGAAGTTCTGCACTTTCACATCAAACTTGTCGCCGCACACTTCAATAAAAGTGGCGGCCTTGTCTGCGCTCGTCAGGCGCGGGGCCTTGAGCACGCGCTGCATGGTGTCGTCTTGCGACACTGCTGCAGCCAGGCCGAGCATGGCTGACCAAGAGGCCAGCTGCTGGTGGGCCTGGGCGTGCTCGAAGGCTGCCTTAGCGTAAGGTCGGGCCAACGTGGTCAGTTCTGCCATGATCGCCCTCGCTTAAATTTCAGCAGCCAGTTTGTTAACCAGCTCCGCGTGCGCGTTTTGATCGATTGTGGCACCGAGGATCTTCTCAGCACCGCCGACCGCCAGAGCACCCAGTTGGGCACGCAGCGCGTCTTTGACGCCGTTCAGTTCCTGTTCGATCTCGGCATGAGCCGAAGCCTTCACACGGTCAGCTTCGACGCGGGCTTTTTCAACAGCCTCTTCGACGATCTGGTTACCGCGTTTCTTGGCTTGCTCAATGATCTCAGCTGCCTGTGCTTTAGCATCGCGCAGTTGATGACCCACTTTCTCTTGGGCCAACTCCAGGTCGCGAGCTGCACGGCTGGCAGCGTCCAAGCCATCAGCGATCTTCTTCTGACGTTCGTGCAAAGCCGCGATGACCGGAGGCCACACGAACTTCATGCAAAACACTACAAAAATGAAGAACGCAACGGATTGGCCAATCAGGGTTGCATTAATGTTCACGCCAACACCTCGCTCATTCGTTGTCCATCACTCCAATCAACTCGAAAAATTCGAGTGATTAGCCAGCGAGTTGACCAACGAAGGGGTTCGCGAAGGTGAAGAACAGAGCGATACCAACGCCGATCATGGTCACGGCGTCGAGCAGGCCGGCGACGATGAACATTTTAACTTGCAGCATTGGAACCATTTCTGGCTGACGCGCAGCGCCTTCCAGGAATTTGCCGCCCAGCAGGCCGAAACCAATGGCAGTACCCAGGGCGCCCAGGCCGATCAACAGTGCAACAGCGATAGCGGTTAGACCAACTACAGTTTCCATCTTTCCTCCCGACTTTTACGTCGTATGGTTTAGGTTTTTTAGATTTTAAAGCGGTAAAACAAATCGTTTCATAGCCCTGGTGGGCCACCTTCCCGTTTCACCGGGAAGGACATCAGACTAGTCGAGACTGGCCTTAATGGTTCTCTTCGTGCGCCATCGACAGGTAGACGATGGTCAGCATCATGAAGATGAAGGCCTGCAGGGTGATGATCAGGATGTGGAAAACCGCCCACGCCCACTGCAGAACCACGCCCAGGCCGCTAAGCCAGAGCAGACCGCTGCCGAACATCACAGCGATCAGAATGAACACCAGCTCGCCGGCATACATGTTGCCGAACAGTCGCAGGGCCAGGGAGATCGGCTTGGCGACCAGGGTCACGAACTCCAGCAGGAAGTTCACCGGGATCAGCAGTGCTTGAACGAAGATGTTCTTGCTGCCGAACGGGTGCAGGGTCAGTTCGCCGATGAAGCCGCCGATGCCCTTGACCTTGATGCTGTAGAAAATGATCAACGCAAACACCGACAGGGCCATGCCCAGGGTGGCGTTAGGGTCTGTGGTCGATACGGCACGGAATGGAATGTGCGCATCGCCGGTGATCAGGATGGCCAGCTGAGGAATCCAGTCGACCGGGATCAGGTCGACGGCGTTCATCAGGAACACCCAGACGAAGATGGTCAGTGCCAGCGGTGCAATCACCGGGCTACGGCCATGGAAGCTGTCTTTCACGCTGCCATCGACGAATTCGACCAGTACTTCAACGAAGTTCTGCAAGGCACCTGGCTGACCGGACGTTGCCTTCTTTGCCGCCATGCGGAAAATCAGGACGAAGATCAGACCCAATGCGACCGACCAGCCCAGAGTATCCAGGTGGAAAGCCCAGAAGCCCATTTCTTTGGCTTCTGCTGCGGAGTGGGCAAAGCCCCAGCCGCCATTAGGAAGCTGACCGAAGGTCAGGTTCTGCAAGTGGTGCTGGATATAGCCCGAAGCGGTTGTTTCTGCCATGGTTGCCTCAAACGCCCTAAGGTTTCGAAAGTCTTGTTTTCATTAGCAGGGGAGCGAACCAGCTGACCAGTTGGGTCAACACGAAGACGCCGAATACAGCCAGCGGCGCCAATGGCTTCACACCTGCAAAGGTCAGTGCAAACAGCACTGCCGTCAAAATCAGTTTCCCCGCCTCGCCGGCATAAAAGGACCGGACGATAGCCTGGGCTGCTCGGGCGCCGGAAAACCGAAAGGCCCTGTGAGCAAAATACATATTGGGCAGCAAGGCTATCAGGCCTCCGCAGAGTCCTGAATATCCGGCTACGACTCCATGCCAATACCAAAGCGCCAACGCGGCGATCAGCAGAATGACAAATTGAGCCAATAAAACCGGGAAAACGGCCAAGCGATGGAACGGCAACGTGTTTGGCGTGCGGGTTTCCATCACTCTTGCTCCTCAATGGTCGGCTGCCGGAAATCAATAACTTGGCATAATTTGTGCCGACAAAATGCGCGCAGAGTATAGGGGCGGTTCTGCCCCTATTCAACTGCCGGGTAGTGATTTCCGATCACGCGCTACATAAGCAAATGTTTCAGCGGATGTGGGCAAGGACGCCCTGAAGCTCATCGAGAGAGTTATATCCGATGACTAATTGCCCTTTGCCTTTCTTACCGTGGCGAATTTGCACCGCAGAGCCCAGGCGCTCGGCCAAGCGCTGCTCGAGACGTGCGATATCCGGATCAGGTTTGGCCGCTTCGACCGGTGCGGGTTTACCGCTCAGCCACTGACGAACCAGGGCCTCGGTCTGACGAACGGTGAGCCCCCGTGCGACAACGTGTCGCGCCCCTTCAACCTGTTGATTTTCCGGCAAACCGAGCAATGCACGGGCGTGGCCCATCTCCAGGTCGCCATGGGACAACATGGTCTTGATGACTTCCGGCAGCGCGATCAGGCGCAGCAGGTTGGATACGGTCACGCGGGATTTACCCACTGCCTCAGCCACTTGTTGCTGGGTCAGTTGGAATTCCTGCTGCAAACGCTGCAGGGCGATGGCCTCTTCGATCGGGTTGAGGTCTTCGCGCTGGATGTTCTCGATCAGCGCCATGGCGATGGCGGTTTCATCCGGCACATCGCGCACCATCGCGGGGATGGTTTCCTTGCCGGCCTGCTGGCTCGCGCGCCAGCGGCGTTCACCGGCGATGATCTCAAAGCGGCCGCCACCGATCGGGCGCACGACGATCGGCTGCATGACGCCCTGGGCCTTGATCGAGTTGGCCAGTTCTTCCAGCGCCTGGGGGTCCATGTCCCGGCGTGGCTGGTATTTACCGCGCTGGATCAGGTCCAGCGGCAGGTGTTGCAGCTCGCGCTCGTCGGCCTGCACCGCTTGTTCTTCAAGCGATGTGACGGTCGGACCACTCAACAGTGCATCCAGACCACGTCCTAGACCTCGTTTCTTGACGGCCATGGGGATTCCTTAAGTTGGCTGGGCTGCAGCGGTGCGTGAGTTGCGGCGCTGGCGACGAACCATCTCGCCAGCCAGCGCCAGGTAGGCGATGGCACCACGGGATTGTTTATCGTACGCCAGGGCCGGCATGCCGTAGCTCGGGGCTTCGGCCAAGCGGATGTTGCGCGGGATCACCGTGTCATACAGCTGATCGCCGAAGTGTTCCTTGAGCTGCGCCGACACATCGTTCATCAGGCTCAGGCGCGGATCGAACATGGTGCGCAACAAACCTTCAATTTGCAGGTTAGGGTTGAGCAACTCGGCGATGCGCTTGATGTTATCCACAAGGTCGCTCAAACCTTCCAGCGCGTAGTACTCGCACTGCATGGGGATAATGACCCCATCGGCAGCCACCAGCGCGTTCAACGTCAGCATCGACAGTGACGGCGGGCAGTCGATCAGAATGTAATCGTAATTCTCGCGGATCGGCGCCAAGGCGCTGCGCAGACGACTTTCTTTCATCTGCATTTCCAGCAGCACCACTTCCGCCGCGGTCAAGTCGCGGTTGGCCGGCAACAGTTGGTAACCGCCGTGCTCGGAGTAGTGCATGGCTTGGGCCAGGTCGCACTCGCCAATCAGCAAGTCGTAGACCGAGTTTTCCAGGCCGTGTTTATCCACACCGCTACCCATGGTGGCGTTGCCCTGTGGATCGAGGTCGATCAGCAGCACCCGACGCTTGGTAGCGACCAGGGAAGCTGCGAGGTTGATGCAGGTGGTGGTTTTGCCCACGCCACCTTTCTGGTTCGCTATCGCGAATACCTTAGCCATTCTTGCTTGTGTTCCCAATCATGCCGTGCGGCGCAGTATCAGCAGATGGCGTTGGCCTTGGCAACCGGGTACGGCCAAGGCGTGTTCGCTATCGAGGTGGAAGTCTGCCGGCAATGCTAACAGCTCATCGCTTGGATGGACGCCCTTCATTGCCAGCCAGCGTGTATCGCGGTCGCCCAGGTGGCGGGTCCAGTTGCTGAAGTTCTCCATACTGCTGAACGCCCGGGACACAATTCCGTTGAAAGGCTGTTCAGGCGTGAAGGCTTCGACGCGGCTGTGGATAACGTTCAGGTTGTCCAGCTTGAGTTCGAGTTTGACCTGGGTCAGGAAGCGGGTCTTCTTGCCGTTGCTGTCCAGGCACGTCACTTGCGACTCGGGAAACAGGATTGCCAGCGGAATGCCGGGCATGCCGCCGCCACTGCCCACGTCGAGCCAGCGACCGTTTTCGATAAACGGCATGACGCTCAGGCTGTCGAGCAGATGGCGTGACACCATCTCGTCGGGATCGCGCACTGCAGTCAGGTTGTAAGCCTTGTTCCACTTGATCAACAGGGCCAGGTAGCCCAGTAGCAATTCGTGCTGGACAGGGGTCAGGTCGACACCCAACTGGCGTGCACCTGTGGATAACTCTTCGGCGTGTTGCGAGGTGACCAACGAACTCAAGCGCTTTGCTCCAACTGACGGCCCGCGCCGCGTTTTTTCAAATGGATCATCAACAGCGAAATCGCTGCAGGGGTAACACCGGGGATACGTGAAGCCTGGCCCAGGGTCTCTGGCCGAGTTATCCCCAGCTTGCTTTGAATTTCTTTCGACAGCCCGGAAATCCCGGAGTAGTCGATATCCACAGGCAGCTTGGTGTTTTCACTGGCGCGCAGGCGGGCGATCTCGTCCTGTTGGCGGTCAATGTAACCGGCGTATTTGGTCTTGATCTCGACCTGCTCGGCAACCTGTGGGTCTTCTGCACCCTGGCCTGTCACTTCGACCAGACCAGCGTAGTCGATTTCCGGACGGGACAGCAGGTTCAGCAAGTTGTATTCGTGGGTCAACGGTGTGCCGAATTTTTCGGCAATCGCGTCGCCTTGCTCGGTGCCCGGGCGGACCCAGGTGCTTTTCAGGCGCTGTTCTTCCAATGCAATGCTTTCGCGTTTTTTGCAGAAGGCGGCCCAACGGGCGTCATCGACCAGGCCCAGTTCGCGACCTTTCTCGGTCAGGCGCAGGTCAGCGTTGTCTTCACGCAGGATCAGGCGATATTCCGCCCGGGAAGTAAACATCCGGTACGGTTCCTGGGTCCCCAAGGTAATCAGGTCGTCGACCAATACACCGATGTACGCTTCATCGCGACGCGGGCACCAGCTGTCTTTGCCCTGTGCGCGCAATGCTGCGTTGGTACCGGCCAGCAAACCTTGGGCGCCAGCTTCTTCGTAACCGGTGGTGCCGTTGATTTGCCCGGCGAAGAACAGGCCGCCGATCACTTTGGTTTCGAGGCTGTACTTCAGGTCACGCGGGTCGAAGTAGTCATACTCGATGGCGTAGCCCGGACGCACGATGTGCGCGTTTTCCATGCCGCGAATCGATTGCACGATCTGGATTTGCACGTCGAACGGCAGGGAAGTGGAAATCCCGTTTGGGTACAGCTCGTGAGTGGTCAAGCCTTCGGGCTCGATGAAGACCTGGTGGCTTTCTTTGTCGGCAAAGCGGTGGATCTTGTCTTCGATCGACGGGCAGTAACGCGGGCCGATGCCTTCGATCACCCCGGAATACATCGGCGAACGATCAAGGTTCGCGGCAATGATTTCGTGGGTGCGGGCATTGGTGTGGGTAATCCAGCAGCTCACCTGTTTCGGGTGCTGCTCCTTGGAGCCCATGAACGACATGACCGGGATAGGTGTATCGCCGGCTTGCTCGGTCATCACCGAAAAATCCACAGAACGCCCGTCGATACGCGGCGGGGTCCCGGTTTTCAGGCGACCGACACGCAGCGGCAATTCACGCAGTCGTTTTGCCAGGGCAATCGACGGCGGATCACCGGCACGACCCCCGGAATAATTCTGCATACCGATGTGGATAAGTCCGCCAAGGAACGTACCGGTGGTCAACACCACGGATTCTGCGAAGAAACGCAGGCCCATTTGCGTGACAACACCGCGTACCTGGTCCTGCTCGACGATCAGGTCATCGGCGGCTTGTTGAAATATCCACAGGTTCGGCTGGTTTTCCAGGGTTTCGCGCACCGCAGCCTTGTACAGAATGCGGTCGGCTTGTGCCCGAGTGGCCCGTACGGCCGGGCCCTTGCGGCTGTTGAGCACGCGGAATTGGATACCACCTTTGTCGGTAGCCATGGCCATTACGCCGCCAAGGGCGTCGATTTCCTTGACCAGATGGCTTTTGCCGATCCCACCGATGGCAGGGTTGCAACTCATGGCGCCGAGGGTCTCCACGTTATGCGTCAACAACAGGGTTTTTACGCCCATGCGTGCTGACGCCAGTGCTGCCTCGGTACCGGCATGACCGCCGCCGATGACGATCACTTCAAAACGGGAAGGGAAATCCACCACGCACCTCGTGCCTGCTTATGTAGGTAATTAGGAATTGATTGAGCTGGTTTTAGAGCTTTGGCGGCAAGTATAGGGACTTAGCCCTTCCTAAAGAACCCTTTGCACAAAATTTAACCAGCTGTGGATGAATCACAGACAATAGAAATTAAAAGAGAGAAATTTATTAAATCTTTGTTTTTATGTTTATTTCTACTGAACCCTATTTCTGTGGATAGATCTACGCAGGCCTTTATCTACGGTATGTACAGCGATTCAAAAGTCTGTGGTCATGTACCAACGAGGCCCTTGGATAAGTGCTTTAAGCCTGTGGATTAAACGTGTGGTTATCCACAGAGGGGTTTTTGCTCAGGTTTCAGGCCCTGTTATCAACTGGGCACAGGGGCGGTTATTCACAGGGCTTAATCCACAGAAATCGGTGATGCTGTCTGTATTAGGTCCACGACAACGCCAACAGAAACCTCCACGCGGTGATGAGCCCAGCAAAAAAAGAGATCTATTGTGAGAAAACGGTAGGGCAGTTAATAATAGCGATTATCATTAACCTACCTTGTCATGCCCTATGTCCCCTTCTTCACACACGGCTGCGGTCCAGAACATCTATGAGCAGCACCATTCCTGGCTGCACGGGTGGCTCAAAGGGAAGTTGCATAACGCCTGCGATGCGGCCGATGTGGCGCACGACACGTTCGTGCGCATCCTGGGCGGGCGGCATGCGGGGCAGATCGTTGAACCGCGAGACTATTTGGCGACCATTGCCAGGGGCTTGGTGATTGATCGTTACCGTCGACATGCCATCGAACAGGCCTATAAGCGAACCTTGACCGAACGGCCTGAAGCCATAGCCATCAGCGAAGAAGACAAAGCCATCATCATCGAGACGTTGGTGGCTGTGGATAAAGCCTTGTCGGCACTCGGCGAGCGAGCACGGCGGATATTTATGCTGTCGCAGATCGAGGGCCTGACTTATCAACAGATTGCCGATCAGCTTCAGGTTTCACTGACCACGGTGAAGAAACACATGATCCGTGCATTGACCGAATGCGCATTGATCATGGCCAGCTTGTAATGGCGGCGCCGGATCGCAAAACCTTTGAGGCCGCTGCCAGTTGGTATGTGCAGTTTCAATCCCAAACCCCTACCGCCGCCGAGCGTCAAGCCTGGCAACAATGGCTAAACGGCGATCCGTCCCATCAGGCCGCGTGGAACCAGATGGAGCAGTTGCAGCGCAGTCTCGGCGCCCTGCCCCAGGATTTCACCCGCCGCGCCTTGTCGACCGGACAGCAACGACGCCAGGTGTTGAAGTGGATGCTGGTGCTGGGCGGTACCGGGTACCTCGGCTGGAATGTCCAGCAACACACGCCCCTGGCCAATGTATGGGCCGACTACCGGACGTCCGTGGGAGAGCGCCGGCGTGTCGAGCTGGCTGACGGTACACGGATTGATCTGAACACCCGTACGGCAATTGACGTGGTATTCGATGGGCGCCAGCGTTTGATTCGCCTGCGTGAAGGTGAAGTACTTATCCACACCGGCAAGCGGGGTGGCCAGACGCCCTTTTATGTCGAGACCCGCCAAGGCCGAATCCAAGCCTTGGGCACCACCTTCACCGTGCGTCAGTTGCCAGACTCCACACGTGTCGGCGTCCTCGAGGATCGGGTGAGCGTAGCGCCTGGTGACCAACCCAATCACGCGCGGCTACTCAGTGCCGGTGAAAGCGCTGACTTCGATCGCCAACACGTGGGGCTTAACCACGCGTACCGCGGCTCACAAGCGGCGTGGGTCGATGGTCAGTTGATCGTATTGGACGCTCGCCTCGGGGATGTGATCGAAGACCTCGCCCGCTACCGCCCGGGCGTCCTGCAATGCGACTTGGCGTCGGCACGCCTGCGTGTCTCCGGGACCTTCCGCCTGGATTCCACTGATGCGGTACTGGCCAATCTGCAGGCAACCCTGCCAATCCAGGTGAAGTACTTCACCCGCTATTGGGTTTCAGTGAAACGAATCGGTTGATTGCAAAAAATATCCGCACAAGGGTTATCTTTTTCTGACCTGACACGGCCCTACAGGTAATCACGACGCCACCTTCAGGGCTTATCCACTTATGCGCCTCCCTTCCAAGCTCCGCCAGCGACTTTCCTACCACGGTATGACGTGCAGCCTGCTACTCGGCACGGCAGCCACCGGCGGTATTTTATTATCCACCGATGTCCTGGCCGCCAGCGCGGTGCAGCACTACGCTATTGCGGCGGGGCCCCTGGACAATGCGTTGAGCCAATTTGCCGCTCGGGCGAATGTGATTCTATCTTTCTCGCCCCAGCAAACCGCGCGTTTGAACTCGACCGGGCTTGAAGGCGAGTATTCGGTAGAGCAAGGCTTTGCGCTGTTGCTGCAGAACTCGGGGTTACAAGCGGTAGCCCAGGCGCCCGGCAGCTATGTCCTGCAGGCCGTTCCTGCTGGGCAACTCACGCTTGCGCCCACCACCGTCAGCACTTATCAACAAGACGGTTTTAACCAGGAGATCGCCGGGGATGTGGGCTACAAGGCACAAAACAGCCGCGTCGGTACCAAGACCAGTACGCCTCTGTCAGAAACACCGCGTTCGGTATCCGTAGTCACCGGTCAGCGCATCAAGGACCAGAAGTCACAGACCCTGACGGAAGTGTTGGGCTACGTGCCAGGTATCTTTGCGCCACCCTTTGCTGCCGGCGACGGTCTGGCGGGTGACCTGTTCTTCATTCGTGGTTTCAATGCCACCGATTATGGCTACGGTTTGCTGCGAGATGGCCTACGTGTACAAGGCAATCGGTATGACACCACCAGTGAGCCGTATGGCCTGGAGCGCGTCGAAATCTTCCGTGGCCCCTCTTCCCTGCTCTACGGCGAAAACGCACCTGGCGGTTTGGTGAACCTGGTGAGCAAGCACCCGACAGCCACGCCGCAAGGTGAAGTCCAGCTGGGGTATGGCTCCAATAATCGGCGTCAGCTGGGTGTGGATATCTCGGGGCCGCTCAATGACAGCGGCAATATTCTTGGCCGGGTTGTGATGCTCGGTCGCAAATCCGACACGCAGACCGACCATGTGCCAGATGATCGCCTGTACATCGCGCCATCACTGACCCTGAATTTCGACGACTACAACACCCTTACCCTGTTGGCTAATTATCAAAAGGACCACACCAATCTCGAACTTGGCCTACCGGCTGCCGGCACCTTGCTGACAAATCCCAATGGCAAGCTATCCAAGCACACCATGCTCGGCGACCCGGACTGGAACACATTTGAACGCGAAGCCTGGAGCACCGGTTACGAATTCAGCCACAGCTTCAACGACGATTGGCAGTTCCGCCAGAACTCGCGGTATATGCAGTCGCGCATCAACCGCCATGAAACTTGGCCCAGCGCGCTGAATAACCGCGGGTTTGGTACGCAACTGAACATGACCGCCTATGACCGCTACAACAAGTCGATGGTGTATTCCCTGGATAACCAGTTGGAAGGCAAATTCCAGGTAGGCGGCCTGGAAAACACGGTGCTGTTGGGTGCCAGCTATGACCGCACTTCGTTCAATCAGGATTGGGACGCCGGTTTCGCCGGCACCATCAATGTGTATAACCCCGTGTATCTGCGTGATCCGCTTACGCCGGTGGCAGTGCAAAACACCTTGCTCGAGCAGCAGATGAAGGGCGTTTATGCACAGATCCAGAGCAAGTACGACCACTGGCTGTTCCTGCTGGGTGGCCGTCAGGACTGGGTCGACAGCGATTTCCGCGACAAGGTCAACAAGGCCAGTAACACCGGCTCGGAAGACCGCAAGTTCACCTACCAAGGCGGGGTGATGTACCAGTTCGACAACGGCCTGACGCCGTACGTCAGCTATTCCACCGCATTTGTGCCGGTGCAGCAGATCTCCAATGCCGGGTCACCGCTGAAGCCGATTACCAGCAGTCAGTACGAAGTGGGTGTGAAGTACGAGCCGATCGGCTGGGATACGGCGATGACCCTGTCGGTGTATGACCTGCGCAAGGAAGACGACACTTACCTCGACGCCACCACCAACAGTTATCGCCAGGTGGGCGAAAGCCGGGCCAAAGGTGCGGAAGTCGAGGTGAACAGCAACATCACGCCCAACCTGAATGTGACGGCCGCTTACACCTACACTGATGCTCGGATTACCAAGGATTTGGCTACATCGCTGGTCGAAGGGCACCAGATGACGGGGGTTCCACGCAACCAGGCTTCGGTATGGGGCAAGTATCGCTTCCTTGATGGCCAACTCAAAGGTTTGTCCCTGGGCGGCGGTGTGCGTTATTTCGACAGCACCTTTTCCTACACCGCGCCAACGCTATACGGGAAGTTGGATGCGGGAAGCGTAACCTTGGTGGATGCAGCCGTTGGCTATCAAATCGATAAACATTGGTCTGTGGATGTGAACGCCAAGAACCTGTTCGACAAGGAATATGTATCTGGTTGCAACGATGCGGGCCGCTGCTATTGGGGGGATAGCCGCACGCTGCTTGGGACGGTTTCGTACAACTGGTGATGGGTGAGGGCCTGAAGAATGTGGTGTTCTTCAGGCCGCTATCGCTGCCAAGCCAATGCCTGCAGGGCGTGTGGATAACTTTTTTATTTGCCGATGCAGAAGCTGGAAAAGATCCGGCCCAACAAATCATCGGAGCTGAATGCACCGGTGATCTCTCCCAACAGCTGCTGCGCCTGACGCAGATCCTCCGCCAGCAGCTCCCCTGCCCCCGCTAAGGTCAGCTGTGCCCGGCCGTGCTCCAACGCTGCGCTCGCGTGGCGCAACGCCTCCAGGTGCCTACGGCGAGCACTGAAGCTGCTTTCCGAGGTCTGCTCGTAGCCCATACAAGCCTTGAGGTGCTCGCGCAGCAGTTCCAGGCCTTCACCCGCCGACTTGGCGCTCAGGCTAATCGTGACGTGGCCATCCGCGCTGGTTTCCATCGCAATGACTTCACCCGTCAAGTCGGCTTTGTTGCGAATCAAGGTGACCTTGGCCGGGTCCGGCCGTTGCTCAAGGAACTCCGGCCATAACGCGAAAGGATCCACAGCCTCGGGCGCCGTCGCATCCACTACCAGCAGAACTCGATCCGCTTCGCCGATGGCCTTGAGCGCGCGTTCCACGCCGATCTTTTCCACCTGGTCATCGGTGTCGCGCAAACCGGCGGTGTCGACCACGTGCAGTGGCATGCCGTCGATGTGGATATGTTCGCGCAGGATATCCCGGGTGGTGCCGGCGATCTCTGTAACGATGGCGGCCTCACGGCCCGCCAGCGCATTCAACAGACTGGATTTGCCTGCATTGGGCCGTCCAGCAATCACCACCGTCATGCCGTCACGCAGCAGCGCACCTTGCCCGGCTTCACGCAACACTGTGGATAACTCGTCACGGACTTTATCGAGCATCGCCAAGACATGGCCATCGGCGAGGAAATCGATTTCTTCCTCGGGAAAATCGATCGCCGCCTCGACGTATATGCGTAGGCTGATCAGTTGTTCGGTCAGGTTATGCACACGTAGCGAGAACGCGCCCTGCAGCGAGCGCAGTGCGTTGCGTGCAGCCTGTGCAGAACTGGCTTCGATCAAATCAGCAATGGCCTCAGCCTGGGCCAGGTCGAGCTTGTCGTTGAGAAAGGCGCGTTCGCTGAACTCCCCAGGCCTGGCCAAGCGGCAGCCCAGTTGCAGGCAACGCTGCAGCAACATATCCAGCACAACCGGGCCGCCGTGGCCCTGCAATTCCAGGACATCTTCCCCGGTAAAGGAATTGGGCCCAGGGAAATACAGGGCCAAGCCTTCGTCCAGCACCGTTTCGTCTGCATCCAGGAACGGGCCGTAATGGGCATACCGCGGCTTCAACTCGCGACCGCTGATAGCCTTGGCTGCAACGCTTGCGAGCGGCCCGGAAATTCTAACGATACCGACACCGCCGCGACCCTGAGCGGTAGCGACAGCAGCGATGGTTTCACGAGGAGCGCTCATCAGCAGGTTCCAGAACTAAAGTGACGGAAAGCAAAACGCCCCACTAGGGGGCGTCTTGAGTGGTTATCCACAGAGTAAATTACGCCGCGGCTTTTGCGGTAGCCGCTTCGATTTTACGTGTGATGTACCACTGTTGAGAGATCGACAACACGTTGTTGACCACCCAGTACAGCACCAGACCAGCAGGGAACCACAGGAAGAAGAAGGTGAAGATGATTGGCATCATTTTCATTACCTTGGCCTGCATCGGATCCGGCGGAGTCGGGTTCAAGCGCTGCTGGATAAACATGGTCGCGCCCATGATGATCGGCAGGATAAAGAACGGGTCTTTGATCGACAGGTCAGTTATCCACAGCATGAACGGTGCCTGGCGCATTTCCACGCTTTCCAGGAGAACCCAGTACAGCGACAGGAACACCGGCATTTGCACAAGAATCGGCAAGCATCCACCCAGCGGGTTGATCTTCTCTTTCTTGTACAGCTCCATCATGGCCTGCGACATTTTCTGCCGATCATCGCCATGTTGTTCTTTCAGCGCCGCCAGTTTCGGTGCTACGGCACGCATGCGCGCCATCGACTTGTAGCTGGCTGCCGAGAGTGGGAAGAATATCCCCTTGATCAGCATGGTCAGGAAGATGATCGAGAAGCCCCAGTTACCCACAATGCTGTGGATATGTTGCAGCAACCAGAAGATCGGCTGGGCGATGAACCACAGGAAGCCGTAATCCACAGTCAGTTCCAGACCTGGGGACAACTCTTTCAGCACAGCCTGGCTTTTCGGGCCGGCGTACAGAGTAGCGCTGGTTTCAGCCTTGGCACCGGGTGCGACGGTCAACGCCGGGCCCGTAAAGCCAATGATGTAGTTGCCTTGGCTGTCCTTGCGGGTTTGAACCAGGTTTGCATCACCCTTGTTCGGGATCCAGGCGGTCACGAAGTAGTGTTGCAGCCAGGCTACCCAACCACCTTGGACGGTCTCTTTCAGCGAGCCCTTGTCGATGTCTTTCATCGACACTTTTTTGTACGGCTCGTTACTTGTCCACAGGGCAGCGCCCAGGTAAGTCGCGGTGCCGGTGGCAGTGCTGGAAGAAGGATCGGAACTGGCGTCACGCTTGAGCTGGGCAAACAGGTTGCCGCTCCATGGTTTGTCGCTTTCGTTGTCGATCAGGTAAGTGACCTTCAAGTCGTACAGACCACGGGTGAAGCTGAAGCGCTTGATGTAATTGACGCCGTCGAGGCTGAATTTCAGGTCGACGTTCAACTGGTTTTGGCCATCAGCCAGTTGATAAGTCTTTTGTTCGGTCGAATAAACCGGACGACCGGTAGCACGTGCATCCGGACCATTGGTGCCGGTCAGGCCGCTTTGCGCCAGATAAGTACGTTCACCGCCGTTATCGAACAGTTGGAACGGAACATCCGGATGGTCTTGGCGACGTGGATACAGCGGCAGTTTCAACTGCGCGATATCACCACCTTGTGGGTCGATAGCCAGGTCGAGCACATCCGTTTTTACGTGGATGAGGTCTTTATTGGTGACCACTGGCGTTTCTAAAGGGGCGCTTGTCTCGCCATTCGCGCTGGGAACATCGGCACTCGCGGACGCATTGTTACCCAGCGGGGTGTCCGGAATAGCCGGCGCAGCCTGGTTGGTAGCAACATTCTGAGTCGGCAGGGCAGCCTGGCCGTAGTCCTGGTTCCACTTAAGAACCATGACGTAGGACACGATTGCCAGGGCGACGATCAGGATCGTGCGTTTAATATCCATGATTACTCGGCCATCGAAGAAGAACGGGAGGTAGGGATAGGTGGAACCGGGTCATAACCACCGGGATTCCACGGATGACAGCGACCTAAACGACGAAAGGTCAGCCAGCCACCGCGCAGAAGACCATGGTTTTCTATGGCCTCTAACGCGTAGCAGGAACAACTGGGGTAGAAACGACAGTGGTTGGCCATCAGAGGACTAATGGCATAGCGATAAAACTGGATCGGAACGAGGGCCAGTTTACGCATCAAGACTGTCTACCCCTACAGTTTCGGTGCTGACTGCTGGTGCTGGCTTGTTGGTACGCGCCAAACGTTTCCAGAGCTTGCCGAAATGCTGAATCAATTCGGGGTTTTCTACGTCACCCAAGCCTTTGCGCGCGACGATAACAATATCCCAACCAACCAGAGTGTCCTGGTGGAGGCGAAACGATTCGCGCATCAGACGCTTGAGGCGATTGCGCTCAACGGAGAGCTTTACGCTCTTCTTGCCGATCACCAGCCCGAGTCGGGGGTGATCAAGATCGTTGTTACGCGCAAGGAGCAGGAGATTTTTCCCCGGAACCTTGCCGGTGGGGGAGTCAAAGACTGCCTTGAAATGCCGGGGGGTTAGCAGACGCTTTTCCCGACTGAAGTCCTGACTCACCACCAGTACCGGATTATCAAACTGCCAGACGCGCACGACCTTTGGCGCGACGACGCGACAGGACAGCACGGCCGTTCTTGGTAGCCATGCGAGCACGGAAACCGTGGGTGCGGGCGCGTTTGATGGTGCTTGGTTGGAAAGTACGTTTCATGGCGTTGTTACCTGGTTCGTCCACAACGGGCCGGAATGGCCCCCGTTTTAAGAGACCGGCGATTCTAGTGAAAGCAAGCCTCTAGGTCAATTTCCAACCAGCTTTTCCTTTAATTAGATCTCCACAGGCCATCCGGTCATTTCTGCCCGCCAGGCGTTCACTGGTCATTGGATAAATATAAAAATAAAGAAGGAAGTTATTTAAAGCTTTTCTGTAAAGCTTATAAAAGCTAGGCAGGCCTTCATCTGTGGATAACTGCCTTGAGGCCATATTCCACCTGATGTACAGAGAATGACAACACGGGGGAGAAGCGGTGCTCTGCCTGTGCTGCGCTGTCGGATAAACTGTGTGTGGAATGGGTTGTTATCCACAGGCCAGTTACCCACAGACTTTCGACCCCACTTGTACAACGACCTTAGGTAGGCTTATCCACAGAGCTTATGCACAGACCATTGGTCGCCTTTATTACTGTTAAGACGTTGATTTTGGCCGGCCTGTGATCAAGCTACATGTGGATAAGTGGACGGCTCGCCGCTACAATGGCGGCTGTTTTTGCCTCACCGGCTTTCAACTTGGGGGATATCCGTGTCAGTGGAACTTTGGCAGCAGTGCGTGGAGCTTTTGCGCGATGAGCTGCCTGCCCAGCAATTCAACACCTGGATCCGTCCGCTACAGGTCGAAGCCGAAGGCGACGAGTTGCGTGTCTACGCGCCCAATCGTTTTGTTCTCGACTGGGTCAACGAGAAGTACCTGAGCCGCGTTCTCGAATTGCTCGACGAACATGGCAACGGACTCGCGCCCGTGCTCTCCTTGTTAATAGGCAGCAAACGCAGCTCCGCGCCTCGCGCTGCGCCGAACGCGCCATTGGCGGCTAGTGCCTCGCAGGCACAGGCAGCAGCGCCTGTTAATAACTCGCCAGCACCGGTGGCCCAGACGGCTTCGAAATCCGCGTCGCAGAAAAACGCGCCTATAAATGAAGAGCCGTCCCGCGACAGCTTCGACCCAATGGCAGGCGCCAGTTCCCAGCAGGCCCCGGTCCGCGCCGAACAGCGCACCGTGCAGGTCGAAGGCGCGCTCAAGCACACCAGCTACCTGAACCGTACGTTCACCTTCGAGAACTTCGTTGAAGGTAAATCCAACCAACTGGCTCGTGCAGCCGCTTGGCAGGTAGCCGATAACCCCAAGCATGGTTACAACCCGCTCTTCCTATATGGCGGCGTTGGCTTGGGTAAGACCCACTTGATGCACGCTGTGGGTAACCACCTATTAAAGAAGAACCCGAATGCCAAGGTTGTGTACCTGCACTCGGAGCGCTTCGTGGCTGACATGGTCAAGGCCTTGCAGCTCAACGCGATCAATGAGTTCAAGCGGTTCTACCGCTCGGTTGATGCGTTGCTGATCGATGACATTCAATTCTTTGCCCGCAAAGAGCGTTCCCAGGAAGAGTTTTTCCACACCTTCAACGCCCTGCTCGAAGGTGGCCAGCAGGTCATCTTGACCAGCGACCGTTACCCGAAAGAAATCGAAGGTTTGGAAGAACGCCTTAAATCGCGCTTCGGCTGGGGCCTGACCGTTGCGGTAGAGCCGCCGGAGCTGGAAACCCGGGTCGCGATCCTGATGAAAAAGGCCGACCAGGCCAAAGTCGATTTGCCGCACGATGCAGCGTTCTTCATCGCCCAGCGTATCCGCTCCAACGTGCGTGAGCTGGAAGGCGCACTCAAGCGGGTCATTGCGCATTCGCACTTCATGGGCCGCGACATCACCATCGAGCTGATCCGCGAATCCCTCAAAGACTTGCTGGCACTGCAGGACAAACTGGTGAGTGTGGATAACATCCAGCGCACCGTGGCCGAGTACTACAAGATCAAGATTTCCGACCTGCTGTCCAAGCGCCGCTCGCGCTCGGTGGCACGTCCTCGTCAGGTGGCCATGGCCCTCTCCAAGGAGTTGACCAACCACAGCCTGCCGGAAATCGGTGATGTGTTTGGCGGACGCGACCACACCACGGTCTTGCACGCGTGCCGCAAGATCAACGAACTTAAGGAATCCGACGCGGATATTCGCGAGGACTACAAGAACCTGCTGCGTACACTGACAACTTGATGACACCAGCGCAGCTTATTAAGGCAAGGGACTAGACCATGCATTTCACCATTCAACGCGAAGCCCTGTTGAAACCCCTGCAACTGGTCGCAGGCGTCGTCGAGCGCCGACAGACCTTGCCGGTGCTCTCCAACGTATTGCTGGTAGTCGAAGGCCAGCAATTGTCCTTGACCGGTACTGACTTGGAAGTCGAGCTGGTCGGTCGTGTGCAGCTGGAAGAGCCTGCCGAGCCGGGCGAGATCACCGTACCGGCGCGCAAGCTGATGGATATCTGCAAAAGCCTGCCGAACGACGCGCTGATCGACATCAAGGTTGATGAAGCGAAATTGGTCGTCAAGGCCGGCCGCAGCCGTTTCACCCTGTCCACGTTGCCGGCGAATGATTTCCCGACCGTTGAAGAAGGCCCGGGCTCGCTGACCTGCAGCCTGGAGCAGAGCAAGCTGCGTCGCTTGATCGAGCGCACCAGCTTCGCCATGGCCCAGCAGGACGTGCGTTACTACCTCAACGGTATGCTGTTGGAAGTATCGGAAGGCATCATCCGCGCCGTGGCTACGGACGGTCACCGTCTGGCGATGTGCTCGATGCGCGCCGATATCGGCCAGCCGGACCGTCACCAGGTGATCGTGCCACGCAAGGGTATCCTTGAGCTGGCGCGCCTGCTCACCGAGCCGGAAGGCAATGTCAGCATCGTGTTGGGGCAGCACCATATTCGCGCCACCACCGGTGAGTTCACCTTCACTTCCAAGTTGGTGGACGGCAAATTCCCGGATTACGAGCGCGTGCTGCCTAAAGGTGGCGACAAGCTGGTTCTCGGTGATCGCCAGGCACTGCGCGAAGCGTTTAGCCGTACCGCGATTCTGTCCAACGAAAAGTACCGCGGTATCCGTCTACAACTGGCCAACGGTCAGTTGAAGATCCAGGCGAACAACCCGGAGCAGGAAGAAGCGGAAGAAGAAGTGGGCGTCGACTACAACGGCGGTTCGCTGGAGATCGGCTTCAACGTGAGCTACCTGCTGGACGTGCTGGGTGTGATGACCACCGAACAGGTTCGCCTGATTCTGTCGGACTCCAACAGCAGCGCCCTAGTACAGGAATCCGACAACGACGACTCGGCTTATGTTGTCATGCCGATGCGCCTGTAACCATGCTCAGCAGAAGCTAGATGTCCCTCAGTCGCGTCTCGGTCACCGCGGTGCGCAATTTGCACCCGGTGACCTTCTCCCCCTCCCCCCGCATCAATATCCTCCACGGCGCCAACGGCAGTGGCAAAACCAGCGTGCTGGAAGCCATTCACCTGTTGGGGCTTGCCCGTTCCTTTCGCAGTGCTCGCTTGTTACCAGTCATCCAGTATGAGCAGTTGGCATGCACGGTGTTTGGCCAGGTTGAACTGGCAGAAGGTGGGCACAGCAGCCTGGGGATTTCCCGTGATCGTGGCGGAGAGTTCCAAATTCGCATTGACGGGCAAAATGCTCGCAGTGCTGCGCAGCTGGCGGAGATCCTGCCGCTGCAATTGATCAACCCTGACAGTTTCCGCCTATTGGAAGGTGCGCCCAAAATCCGCAGGCAATTCCTCGATTGGGGAGTGTTCCACGTGGAACCCCGGTTCATGGTCACGTGGCAGCGTTTGCAGAAGGCCCTGCGGCAGCGGAACTCATGGCTGCGGCATGGTACACTTGACGCCGCTTCGCAAGCGGCCTGGGACCGGGAACTGTGCCTGGCCAGCGATGAAATAGATGAATACCGCCGCGCTTATATCAAAGCCTTGAAACCAGTCTTTGAACAGACCTTGAGTGAATTGTTGGATCTCGAGGGACTGACGCTGAGTTACTACCGTGGTTGGGATAAAGAACGTGAGCTGAGTGCAGTGCTCGCAACGTCCTTGCAGCGGGATCAGCAAATTGGCCATACCCAAGCCGGACCCCAGCGAGCTGATTTGCGCCTTAGGTTAGGCGCTCACAATGCTGCGGACATATTGTCCCGTGGCCAGCAGAAGTTGGTGGTATGTGCATTGCGGATCGCCCAGGGCCATCTGGTTAGTCAGGCCCGGCGCGGTCAGTGTATTTATCTGGTGGATGACTTGCCGTCTGAGCTCGACGAGCAACACCGCCGTGCGCTATGCCGCTTGTTGGAAGAATTACGCTGCCAGGTGTTTATCACCTGTGTAGACCACGAATTATTGAGGGAAGGCTGGCAGACGGAAACGCCAGTCGCTTTGTTCCACGTGGAACAAGGCCGTATCACCCAGACCCACGACCATCGGGAGTGAAGGCATGAGCGAAGAAAACACGTACGACTCGACCAGCATTAAAGTGCTGAAAGGTTTGGATGCCGTACGCAAACGTCCCGGTATGTACATTGGCGACACTGATGACGGTAGCGGTCTGCACCACATGGTGTTCGAGGTGGTCGACAACTCCATCGACGAAGCTCTGGCCGGTCACTGCGACGACATCAGCATTATCATCCACCCGGATGAGTCGATTACCGTACGCGACAACGGTCGCGGCATTCCGGTAGACGTGCACAAAGAAGAAGGCGTTTCGGCGGCAGAGGTCATCATGACCGTGCTCCACGCTGGCGGTAAGTTCGACGACAACTCCTATAAAGTCTCCGGCGGTTTGCACGGTGTGGGCGTTTCGGTAGTGAACGCACTGTCCGAAGAGCTGATCCTGACTGTGCGCCGCAGCGGTAAGATCTGGGAACAGACCTACGTTCACGGCGTTCCACAAGAACCGATGAAAATCGTCGGCGACAGTGAAACCACCGGCACCCAGATTCACTTCAAGCCATCGGCTGAAACCTTCAAGAATATTCACTTCAGCTGGGACATCCTGGCCAAGCGTATTCGTGAACTGTCGTTCCTTAACTCCGGCGTGGGTATCGTCCTCAAGGACGAGCGCAGCGGCAAGGAAGAGCTGTTCAAGTACGAAGGCGGCTTGCGTGCGTTCGTTGAATACCTGAACACCAACAAGACTGCGGTCAACCAGGTGTTCCACTTCAACATCCAGCGTGAAGACGGCATTGGCGTAGAAATCGCCCTGCAGTGGAACGACAGCTTCAACGAGAACCTGTTGTGCTTCACCAACAACATTCCTCAGCGCGATGGCGGTACTCACCTGGTGGGTTTCCGTTCGGCACTGACGCGTAACCTGAACACCTACATCGAAGCCGAAGGCCTGGCGAAGAAGCATAAAGTTGCCACCACCGGTGACGATGCCCGCGAAGGCTTGACCGCGATTATCTCGGTGAAAGTACCGGATCCGAAGTTCAGCTCCCAGACCAAAGACAAGCTGGTGTCTTCCGAAGTGAAGACCGCAGTGGAGCAGGAGATGGGCAAGTACTTCTCCGATTTCCTGCTGGAGAACCCGAACGAAGCCAAGTTGGTCGTCGGCAAGATGATCGACGCTGCACGTGCCCGTGAAGCCGCGCGTAAGGCCCGTGAAATGACCCGTCGTAAAGGCGCGTTGGACATTGCCGGCCTGCCGGGCAAACTCGCTGACTGCCAGGAGAAGGACCCTGCCCTCTCCGAACTGTACCTGGTGGAGGGTGACTCTGCTGGCGGTTCCGCCAAGCAGGGTCGTAACCGTCGCACCCAGGCCATCCTGCCGTTGAAGGGTAAGATCCTCAACGTCGAGAAGGCGCGCTTCGACAAGATGATTTCTTCCCAGGAAGTTGGCACCTTGATCACGGCGCTGGGCTGCGGTATCGGTCGTGACGAATACAACATCGACAAGCTGCGTTATCACAACATCATCATCATGACCGATGCTGACGTCGACGGTTCGCACATCCGTACCCTGCTGCTGACCTTCTTCTTCCGTCAGTTGCCTGAGCTGATCGAACGCGGCTATATCTACATCGCCCAACCGCCGTTGTACAAAGTGAAAAAAGGCAAGCAAGAGCAATACATCAAAGACGACGACGCCATGGAAGAGTACATGACGCAGTCGGCCTTGGAAGATGCCAGCCTGCACTTGAACGACGAAGCGCCGGGTATCTCCGGTGAAGCGTTGGAGCGTCTGGTTAACGATTTCCGCATGGTAATGAAGACCCTCAAGCGTCTGTCGCGCCTGTACCCGCAGGAGCTGACCGAGCACTTCATCTACCTGCCGTCCGTGAGTCTGGAGCAGTTGGGTGATCACGCCCACATGCAGAATTGGCTGGCTCAATACGAAACCCGCCTGCGCACTTCGGAGAAATCCGGCCTGGTGTACAAAGCCAGCCTGCGTGAAGACCGTGAACGTAACGTCTGGCTGCCAGAGGTCGAATTGATCTCCCACGGCCTGTCGAACTACGTCACCTTCAACCGCGACTTCTTCGGCAGCAATGACTACAAGACCGTGGTTACCCTGGGCGCGCAACTGAGCACCCTGCTGGACGACGGTGCTTATATTCAGCGTGGCGAACGCAAGAAGCAGGTCAAGGAATTCAAGGAAGCCCTCGACTGGCTGATGGCCGAAAGCACCAAGCGTCACACTATCCAGCGATACAAAGGTCTGGGCGAAATGAACCCGGATCAATTGTGGGAAACCACTATGGATCCGGCTCAGCGTCGTATGCTGCGCGTGACCATCGAAGACGCCATTGGCGCGGACCAGATCTTCAACACCCTCATGGGTGATGCGGTCGAGCCTCGTCGTGACTTCATCGAGAGCAATGCGTTGGCGGTGTCTAACCTGGACTTCTGATTCAGGCAAACAGCCAAACCAAAAAAGGCCAACGCTAAGCGTTGGCCTTTTTTATTGGGCAGTGTTCAGTGATCTACAAATTGCTCCACGTGGAACATCAGCGTTTTTAGCTTTCCGAAACAGTCGCCACGCTCTCCAATCGGTACCCATACCCATAGATGGTCAGCAGTTGCCAACCGCGATCGGCGGTGAGCCCCAGCTTATTGCGCAACCGGTAGATATGCGTATCCAGCGGACGTGAGGACACCATTTCTTCATGGGTCCAGAACCGCTCGTAGAGGTACTCGCGAGACAGTGGTCGCGCCAAATTGGCAAATAAGCAACTGGCCAGTCGGTACTCTCGCTCGGTCAGGTTGATAGGTTTACCCGCGCGGGTGACGGTCAATTCTGCGTCATCGAAGGTCAGGTCGTTGAAGCTTTGCACTTCATGGTTGGCGGATTTCTGCAGGCCGTGGCGACGCAGAACCGCCGTGACCCTCGCCTTCAGTTCATTGGGGCGAAAGGGTTTGCTGACGTAGTCATCCGCACCGCTGTTCAGCGCAGTGACGATATCGCTCTCGGCGTCACGGCTGGTGAGCATGATGACGGCAGGAGGCGACTCCATGTGTTCGCGGGTCCAGCGTAGCAATGCAATCCCGGTGATATCGGGCAATTGCCAGTCGAGTATCAACAGGTCGAACGTTTCCCGGCGCAGTTGGCGAAGCAGGTCCTCACCGCGTTCGAAGCAATGCAGGGTCCAGGGGTGTTCGGCGGTGCTGGGGATTTGTCGCAGTGTCTGTTCCACCCGGCGCAGTTCCGCGGGTTCGTCATCCAGTATTGCGGCACGCATGGGTGGGTCCTTTCTACTTAAAGAGTACGGCAGCCGTCAGCCTGGTGTTATTGATGGGCACGTACTGCGCAGATGCCGGCCGTTGAATCTGAAGAATTGTGCTCAGATTCGTCGACCCCTTGGATCTCTCGGTACGCTGGGATCAATGAGGGGTGAACCCACTGAAAGTCGTCGCGACCTATGTGGGAAAGATACCGGCTCCCGACCATAAGGAAAAGGATCAGCCGACGCATGCGCTGTCGTAAACTCCTGTGCGCTGATAGCCGACGCCCTCTGGAACCCCGACCTTGATGAGCATCATGATCCTTTCACCGAACCGCTTACGCCGCGCCCTCCCCCCACTGCTGATCATGGCGGTCGGCTCTGTGGGGGCTGCCGCCAAGAATCGTTCGCCTTACATTGATGACGACTTTCTGTGCCGAGCCCAGCCTCTACCGGCAGTGGTTCAGCACCTCACCGGGGAAGCGTGGAAACTCGATACCAAAGGCAAGGCAAGCCCTTTGCTGGAAGGCATGACCATTGATGAACAGGAAGGTGTAAAGACATCGGCGTCGGCGTTCGTCAGCTTGTTGCTCGGTGACGGATCCCGGGTGGTATTACCTTCCAGTTCCCAGGTGCGATTGCATCTGGAAAAGAAGCGGTCGATTCCCCAGGTTGTACTCGATCAGGGCCAGGCGGAAGCGTATGTGATCAAGCGCGCCAGCGAACATGACCGTTTCCAGATCGTCACCCCCGTGGGGGTGATGGGTGTACGAGGCACACACTTTCGGGTGCGTAACGACACTGAGCAATCGGTACTCGAAGTGTTGGACGGTCAGGTCGCCGTCAATCGCGAGACTAAGACCCGGACCGTGGAACAGGAGGTCAACGTGGGCGCCCGGCAAGGTTTGTTGTTCAAGAAACACGGTGATTTGAAACCCGTTGAGTTGCTTACCGCACCGAAGCTCGTGGGGCAGGATGGCCAAAAGGGCGATGCGCCGGTCTGGAGTCTGTACCTTCGGCCACTGCCGGGTGCCCAGCGGTACCGCGCCCAAGTCGCCACTGACAAAGCCTTTATGAACATCAAGCAGGAAAACTTTTCCAGCACGCCGAAAATGAGCTTCACTGGGCTCAAAGCCTCGTTCTATCACGTGCGCTTGTCGGCATACGATGAAAACGGCCTGGAGGGAGAAACCGGGGTCTATGACATCTTCTACTACCCACCCACCGCCCAGGCACGTTGACCTATGATGCTTTGGGGCAAGGCCGAGAAACGCCAACCTACCCATGCCCAGCGCCTGTTCCACGGCTTAGTGCGCGAGTGGCTGTGGATTGGCTTGCTGCTATTGCCGGTCACCGCTTACCTGTCCTTGAGCCCTGGCCTGGCGCTGAATAACCCGTTGTATGACAGCCTGCGCCGCCTCACCCCGCTACCGGTAGACCCGCGTATCCTGCTGGTGACCATCGACGACCCCAGCCTGAAAAAGCTCGGTCAGTGGCCCTGGCCGCGCAGTTTGCATGCTGACCTGATCGATCGTCTCAATGCGGCACAACCGGCGGGTATCCTGTTCGATGTGATCTTCAGTGAAGCCGGCGACCCGACCAATGACAAACGCCTGGCAGAGGCGGTCTGCAATGCCGGCAATGTGTTGCTGCCGCTGGTGCGTGAGGGCACGGCGAGCTACAGCCAACCCAGCGCACAGATGCAGCCGCTGCATAAATGCGCCAAGGGTGTGGGCCATATCAATGTGGAGGCCGACAACGACGGTGTGGTCCGCAGCCTGTACCTGCGTGAAGGTCCACCAGACGCCACGGCGCCCCAACTGGCTTGGCTGGCCTACGAGATGAGCGGCGAGTTGTCAGAGATGCCGGGTGAGCCGCTGCAGGCGCTCACCCAGCACTGGCACCGTGAACACTCGATCCGCATCCCATTCATCGCGCCACACACCCATTTTCCTAGCGTGTCCTACGTCAGCGTTCTGCGCGGTGAAGTGCCGCCCGAGCAGTTGCGCGGTCGCCTGATTTTGGTGGGGTCAACGGCTTCAGGCTTGGGCGATCGTTTTGTCACGCCGCTGTCCTCCACGGTTGGCACCACTGCGGGCGTGGAGATCCAAGCCAACGTACTCAATGGCTTGCTTCAAGGTCGCAGCATTGTCGATTTGCCGGGATGGCTCGCGGCGCTTATGGCGACGTCCCTGGTGGCATTGCTGTTGGGCTTGCTGCTCTACCGTCCGCGCTACGCGTTGTGGATGACCCTGGGCTGCATGTCTGCCGCACTGCTGGGTTCCTTGGCCCTGTTGCGCCTGGGTCACTGGTGGTCGCCCGCGGCCTGCTTGATCGGTTTGCTGCTCAGTTACCTGATTTGGAACTGGCGTCGCCTCAGTGTGATCCTCGCCTACTTCGGCTGGGAACTGGCGCGTCTGGACAACGAACCCAAAGTCCTGCCCGAACGCCGCCGTGCGCCCGCCAGCAGGGGTGATGTCTTGCAGGCGCGTATCTTTGCCTTGGAGCAGGCCGTAAGCCGCACGCGTGACACGCGGCGCTTTATGGCCGATGGCCTGGAATGCCTGCCGGTGGCAACGCTGATCACCGACCCCAAGGGCAATATCCTGTTGGCCAACCGTATCGCCCGTGACGTGTTCGGCAATGACCTTGTTACCGAAAACCTGCTGGAGCAGTTGGCCGACCTGGGCTACCCGCCGCTGCACAATGGCGTGCGCCCTGCCCTCTCGGCGCTGGAGCTGGTCGAGTTCCGGGATATCCACCAACGCAGCCTGCGCATGGAGTTGGCGCCCTTGTTGCCGGCCGAAGGCGATGTCGCACTGGGCTGGCTGCTGAGCCTGACGGACTTGAGCAAGGAGCGCGAAGCCCAGCAACATCGCGAGACGATGTTACGGTTCCTCTCCCACGACCTGCGTGCACCACACTCGGCGATCCTGGCGCTACTGGATGTGCATAACGGCGAGTCCCAAGTGTTCGCCCAAATCGAACAGCAAGTTCGTCGCGCCTTGAGCCTCACGGAATCCTTTGTGCAACTGGCCAAGGCCGAGGCTGACGGTTACCAGTTCCAGCCAACGTTGTTCGCCATGTTGGTCATGGATGCCTTTGATCAAGTCGCGTTGATTGCCCAGCTCAAGGGTATCCACCTGGTTCACGATCTGGATGAAGCCGATGAGGGCATGGTGTCTGCGGATCAGTCACTGCTCACGCGGGCATTATTTAATGTGCTGGAGAACGCCATCAAGTATTCGCCCTCCGGCACCACTGTCCGGCTCAGACACAGCAGTGCGCAGGGCTGGTTGGAATGTCGTATCAGTGACCAGGGGCCTGGGATTGCGGCAGAGGACCTGCCCGAGTTGTTCAGCCAATACCGGCGCTTTGATTCCGCCCAGGGCAGCGAAGGTTTGGGGCTTGGACTGACCATGGTCAAAGCGGTGGTGGAGCGCCATGGTGGACGTATCAGCTGTGAAAGCGTGGTTGGCAAAGGCACCACGTTCAGCCTGCAATTGCCCCTGTTGGAAGACTGAGAAATCCTACTTTCCTGCTGTGCATAAAAAACCGGTCGCAAGGACCGGTTTTTTTCTGCGGAAAAAACTTATGCACCTTTTCCGTGATTTTATGAGCTTGGGAAATATGTAATAAAATCAGATTCTTATAAGTCAAAAAGTGCAATTCGCCAACAAACCGTGCACAGGTTATCCACAGATGCTCAGATCACCGGCGTGTCCACCACAACGGGCTCAGGCGGCAGCGAACCCATGGCCCGTTGCTGCGCTTCATTCCAGGCCGCAGCACGGTCATTCAGCGCAGCAATCGCCCGTGGCCCTTCACCTTCGGCGTACATCGGTTCGCCGATGACTACGGTGATGGTGCCTTCGCGTTTAGCCCAGCCGGTTTTTGGCCAGAATTTGCCGGCGTTGTGGGCAATCGGCAGTACGGGCAGGTTGGCGTTGACGGCCAACGCCGTGCCGCCACGTGAGAACTTGCCCACGGTGCCGTAGGGCACACGAGTGCCTTCGGGGAAGATCAGCACCCAAACACCATCCTTGAGCAACTCGTCGCCCTTCTTGGCCACGTGCTTGAGGGCCGCCTTGGGGTTGTCACGGTCAATGGCGATCGGCCGCAACATGGCCATGGCCCAGCCGAAGAACGGTACATACAGCAATTCGCGCTTAAGCACCTGGCTCAACGGCGAGAAGTACGCCGAGAGAAAGAACGTCTCCCAGGTGCTCTGGTGGTTCGACAGAATCACGCAGGGCTGGTCCGGTACGTTTTCCGCGCCCTTGATCTCGAAGCGGATGTTCAGGAACACCTTGGTCAGCCACAACGCGCAGCGGCACCAATAGACGTTGATAAAGCGATAGCGCGCCTTGAACGGCAGGAAAGGCGCGATAAAAAAGCTCAGGGTGCACCAGAGAAACGAACTGGTGCCCAACAGCAGGTAAAAGAAGAAGGTTCTGATGGCCTGCAAAATCGACATGGCGGCATTTACCGTTGCGGGACAACGCCCGCCTGTTAAAAGCGCACTCCCGAACAATCCTTGGTCAGGAAGTCGAGGGCGGCTAGTTGTTGATAAGTTCTGCGGCAACGGCCGCCAGATCGTCAAAAATCAAGGTGCCTACCGGCAGGTTTTTCGCCTGGGTCTTTTCGCCTTTCCCGGTCTTAACCAAAACTGGCTGAGAGTCGACGGCTTTGGCCGCCTCCAGGTCACCGAGGCTGTCCCCGACGAACCATATCCCAGCCAAGGGCACCTTGTAATGTTCTGCAATGGTTTTCAACATGCCGGGTTTGGGTTTGCGGCAATCGCAGCCCTCATCCGGCCCGTGGGGGCAGTACACCACCAGCCCCACCTCACCGCCCTGCTCGGCCACCAACGCGCGCAGGCGTGCGTGCATGGCGTCCAGGGTGGCGATGTCGTAGTAACCACGGGAGATGCCGGACTGGTTGGTGGCGATCGCCACTGTCCAGCCAGCTTTGCTCAACTGCGCGATGGCCTCGATCGAACCGGGCAGTGGAATCCATTCCGCCACCGACTTGATGTAAGCGTCGGAGTCGTAGTTGATCACTCCGTCCCGATCGAGAATCAGCAGTTTCAACATGGTCAGCTCAGCGTCGAAATGTCAGCGATATTGACGAACAAGCCACGCAGGCGTGCCAGCATGGCGTAGCGGTTTTTCCGCACGCCGGCATCTTCGGCATTGATCATCACGGCTTCGAAGAACGCATCCACCGGCTCACGCAAGGTGGCCAGGCGCGCCAATGCTTCGGCGTAGTTGCGCTCGGCGATCAGCGGCTTCACGGCGTTTTCAGCCTTGGCGATGGCCGAGTTCAGCGAAAACTCCTTGGCGTCTGCAAACAGGCCAGGGTCGACGTCGGCATTGCCCAGGCCTTCGGCCTTGCTCAGCAGGTTCGACACACGCTTGTTCACGGCGGCCAGTGCATCGGCTTCCGGCAGTTTGCGGAAGGCCTGCACGGCTTGTACGCGCTGGTCGAAGTCCAGCGCCGAACCCGGCTGCAGGGCACGTACCGACAGGTACACCGACACGTCCACGCCTTCGTCTTCGTAGCGCGCACGCAGGCGGTCGAACACGAACTCCAGCACTTGCTCGGCCAGGCCGGCCTGCTTGACCTTGGCACCGAACTGGCCGACGGCGAACACCACGGCCTGGGTCAGGTCGAGGTCGAGCTTCTTGTCGATGAGGATACGCAGCACGCCCAGGGCCGCACGGCGCAGGGCATACGGGTCTTTGCTGCCGGTTGGCAACATGCCGATACCGAAGATACCCACAAGGGTATCCAGCTTGTCGGCGATCGCCACGGCTGCACCGGTCAGGGTGGTCGGCAGTTCAGCGCCGGCACCGCGTGGCATGTACTGCTCGTTCAGGGCCAGGGCGACATCTTGCGGTTCGCCGTCGTTGAGCGCGTAGTAGTAGCCGGCGACACCTTGCATCTCCGGGAACTCGCCGACCATCTCGGTGGCCAGGTCGCACTTGGACAGCAAGCCTGCACGCGCAGCCCAGGCGGAATCGCCGCCAATGCGTGGCGCAATGTAGGCGGCCAGCTTGGAGACCCGTACGGCCTTGTCGTAGACGCTGCCGAGTTTTTCCTGGAACACCACGTTTTGCAGGCGCAGGTTGAAGTCTTCGAGCTTCTGCTTCTTGTCTTGCTTGAAGAAGAACTCGGCGTCGGTCAGGCGCGGGCGAACGACTTTTTCGTTACCGGCGATAATCTGCTGCGGGTCCTTGCTCTCGATGTTGGCCACGGTGATGAAACGCGGCAGCAACTTGCCGTCCACATCCAGCAGGCAGAAATACTTCTGGTTGTCCTGCATGGTGGTGATCAGCGCTTCTTGCGGCACGTCGAGGAAACGTTCCTCGAACGAGCACACCAGCGGCACTGGCCACTCAACCAACGCCGTCACTTCGTCGAGCAGGCTTGGCGGCACAATGGCGGTGCCTTCCTGCAGGCGGGCCAGCTCTTCGGTACGCTTGCTGATCAGCTCGCGCCGCTCGTTGGCATCGGCCAGCACATAGGCGGCGCGCAGGTCGTTGAGGTAGTTGGCCGGCGACGTGATGCGTACGGCTTGCGGGTGGTGGAAGCGGTGGCCACGGGAATCACGACCGGCTTTCTGGGCGAGGAGGGTGCAGTCGATGACTTGATCACCGAGCAGCATCACCAGCCACTGGGTCGGACGTACGAACTCTTCCTTGCGAGCACCCCAGCGCATGCGCTTGGGAATCGGCAAGTCGTTCAGGGAATCTTCGACGATGGTCGGCAACAGGCTGGCGGTCGGCTTGCCGGTGATGACCTGGCTGAAACGCAGTTTCGGACCGCTCTGGTCGATCTCGCTCAGCTCCACGCCACATTTCTTGGCAAAACCCAGTGCAGCTTGAGTCGGGTTGCCTTCAGCATCGAAAGCCGCCTGGCGTGGCGGGCCGTCGAGGTTGATGCTGCGGTCCGGCTGCTGGGTTTCCAGCGCGGTCAGCAACACGGCCAGGCGACGTGGCGCGGCGTAGACTTTTTTCGCGGCGAATTTCAGGCCAGCGGTCTGCAGGCCTTTTTCGATACCGGCCAGGAACGCGTCGGCCAGGGTGTTCAGTGCCTTGGGTGGCAGCTCTTCTGTGCCCAGTTCAACCAGGAAATCTTGAGCACTCATTGTGCAGCCTCCAGCTTAGCCAACACTTCATCACGCAGGTCCGGGGTTGCCATCGGGAAGCCCAGCTTGGCGCGAGCCAGCAGGTAGGCTTGGGCGACGGAACGCGCCAGGGTGCGCACACGCAGGATGTATTGCTGGCGCGCGGTAACCGAGATGGCACGGCGGGCATCCAGCAGGTTGAAGGTATGGGAGGCCTTCAACACCATTTCATAGCTTGGCAACGGCAGCGGCTGGTCGAGTTCGATCAGGCGCTTGGCTTCGCTTTCATAGAAGTCGAACAGTTCGAACAGTTTGTCGACGTTGGCGTGTTCGAAGTTGTAGGTGGACTGCTCCACCTCGTTCTGGTGGAACACGTCGCCGTAGGTCACTTTGCCGAACGGACCGTCAGCCCACACCAGGTCGTAGACCGAGTCCACGCCTTGCAGGTACATGGCCAGGCGCTCGAGACCGTAGGTGATCTCGCCGGTCACCGGGTAGCACTCGATGCCACCGGCTTGCTGGAAGTAAGTGAACTGCGTCACTTCCATACCGTTGAGCCAGACTTCCCAGCCCAGGCCCCAGGCGCCCAGGGTCGGCGATTCCCAGTTGTCTTCGACAAAACGGATGTCATGGACCAGTGGGTCGAGGCCCACATGCTTGAGCGAGCCCAGGTACAGTTCCTGGAAATTGTCCGGGTTCGGCTTCAGTACCACCTGGAACTGGTAGTAGTGCTGCAGACGGTTCGGGTTTTCGCCGTAGCGGCCGTCAGTCGGGCGACGACTGGGCTGCACATAAGCGGCGTTCCAGGTTTCCGGGCCAATGGCCCGCAGGAAGGTAGCGGTGTGGAAAGTGCCGGCGCCTACTTCCATATCGTAGGGCTGAAGTACCACACAACCTTGCTCGGCCCAGTATTGCTGGAGGGCGAGGATCAAGTCTTGGAAGGTACGCACGGCTGGCGTAGGCTGGCTCACGAAATTCACCTGTTACTTGGGCTGCGATTTAAAGAGCGGGAGTATACCCGATTCGGCCGCGCCACCATCCCCTGGAGCCTTATGCCACGCTGCTTTTGGTGTTCTGAAGATCCGCTGTACATGGCTTATCACGATCAGGAGTGGGGAACGCCGCTGCGCGATGCGCAGGGTTTGTTCGAGTTGCTTTTACTCGAAGGGTTCCAGGCGGGCCTGTCCTGGATCACCGTTTTACGCAAACGCGAGCATTATCGAAAGGTCTTGTTCGGTTTTAATGCGCAGCGTTTGGCCCAACTGAGCGACGCCGAGATCGAAGCGCTGATGCTCGATCCGGGCATCGTGCGTAACCGCCTGAAACTCAATGCCACCCGACGCAATGCCGCCGCCTGGCTGGCGCTGGAGGACCCGGTGGGGTTGCTCTGGTCCTTCGTCGGCGGCACACCCAAGGTCAACCATTTCAAGGATCGCAGCGAAGTCCCGGCGATCACGCCCGAGGCCGAAGCAATGAGCAAGACGCTGAAAAAAGCCGGCTTTACCTTTGTCGGCCCGACCATTTGCTACGCGTTCATGCAGGCCTCGGGCATGGTCATGGACCACACTCAGGACTGCGACCGTTACGCGGACCTGGCCAACGCCGGTTAGAATGCCGGCTTTGCGCACCACACACGATCAGGAGTGACCTGTGGAAAAGTTTAAAGGCGCCTTGCTGGTAGGCGCTCTCCGGCTGTTTGCCCTGCTGCCATGGCGCGCTGTCCAGGCCGTCGGCACGGCTATTGGCTGGATTATGTGGAAAACCCCCAATCGTTCCCGCGACACCGTGCGGATCAACCTCTCCAAATGCTTCCCGGACATGGACCCCGCCGAGCGCGAAGCGCTGGTCGGCCGCAGCCTGATGGACATCGGCAAGTCCCTGACCGAAAGCGCCTGCGCCTGGATCTGGCCGGCCCAGCGCTCCATTGACCTGGTGCGTGAAGTCGAAGGCCTGGAGGTGCTGCACGAAGCCCTCGCCTCGGGCAAAGGCGTGGTCGGTATCACCAGCCACTTGGGCAACTGGGAAGTGCTGAACCACTTCTATTGCAGCCAATGCAAACCGATCATTTTCTACCGCCCGCCCAAACTCAAGGCGGTGGACGAATTGCTGCGCAAGCAGCGCGTGCAATTGGGCAACCGTGTGGCCGCGTCGACCAAGGAAGGCATTCTCAGTGTGATCAAGGAAGTGCGCAAAGGCGGCCAGGTAGGTATCCCCGCAGACCCGGAGCCGGCCGAATCCGCCGGGATCTTCGTGCCATTCTTCGCCACCCAGGCGCTGACCAGCAAGTTCGTGCCGAACATGCTCGCCGGCCACAAGGCGGTAGGCGTGTTCCTGCATGCGCTGCGGCTGCCGGACGGTTCGGGTTACAAAGTGATCCTGGAAGCGGCGCCGGAAGACATGTACAGCACCGACACCGCCACGTCCTGCGCGGCGATGAGCAAGGTGGTGGAACGTTATGTCGGCGCGTACCCGAGCCAGTACATGTGGAGCATGAAACGCTTCAAGAAGCGCCCGCCGGGTGAGGCGCGGTGGTATTGAGCCACCCCTGACTCAGGACCCATGAAGATCTAATGTGGGAGCTGGCTTGCCTGCGATGCAGGCAATTCAGTCTTTCAGTTAAACCGAGGTGATGCCATCGCAGGCAAGCCAGCTCCCACAAGGGATCGGCTCAAGGTTGGCGGTCGAGTTTCTTCAGGAACACCGTCATCTCTTTTTCGGCCTGTTTGTCGCCATGGGCCTGGGCCGCTTCGATGCCCTTCTCCCACGCCAGCCGCGCCGCCGAACGATCTTCCAAGCCCAACTGCGCCTTGCCCAGAAGCTTCCACGCCGCCGAATATTTCGGATCAAACTCGACGCACTTTTGCAGATGCTCCGCCGCCTTGGCGTTGTCTTTCAAGTCCAGGTAACCCTTGCCCAAGCCAAATCGTAGCAGCGCGTTATCCACACCCTTGGCGAGCATTTTCTCCAGTGACTCAAGCATACAACCCCCCTGTAGGAGCCGGCTTGCCGGCGGTAGCGCCATCAGAAAAAACTCAGCCCAACGTGGAACAACTTCTCCACATCGCGAATATGTTTCTTATCCACCAGAAACAGGATCACATGGTCCCCGGTTTCAATCACCGTATCGTCATGGGCGATGATCACTTCTTCATCACGAATGATCGCGCCTATGGTCGTCCCCGGCGGCAGGCCGATATAGCGGATGGCCTTGCCGATCACCTTGCTCGATTTCGAGTCACCGTGTGCAATCGCCTCGATGGCTTCCGCCGCGCCTCGACGCAGGGAGTGCACGCTGACGATATCGCCACGGCGCACGTGGGCGAGCAAGGTGCCGATGGTGGCCAACTGCGGGCTGATGGCGATGTCGATATCGCCACCTTGGATCAAGTCCACATAAGCCGGGTTGTTGATGATGGTCATCACCTTTTTCGCACCCAACCGCTTGGCCAGCAATGACGACATGATATTGGCTTCGTCATCGTTGGTCAGGGCCAGGAAGATATCGGCGTCGGCGATGTTTTCTTCCATCAGCAGGTCGCGGTCCGAGGCGCTGCCTTGCAGGACGACGGTGCTGTCGAGGGTGTCGGACAAATGCCGGCAACGTGCCGGGCTCATCTCGATGATCTTGACCTGGTAGCGGCTTTCGATGGCTTCGGCCAAGCGCTCGCCGATCTGCCCTCCCCCCGCGATGACGATGCGTTTGTAGGTCTCGTCGAGGCGGCGCATTTCGCTCATGACCGCGCGAATATTCGCCTTGGCGGCGATGAAAAATACTTCGTCGTCAGCCTCGATCACCGTATCGCCCTGGGGCAGGATCGGGCGGTCACGACGGAAAATCGCGGCTACGCGGGTTTCCACATTCGGCATGTGCTCGCGCAACTGACGCAGTTGCTGCCCCACCAGCGGGCCGCCGTAATAGGCCTTTACCGCGACCAGTTGCGCCTTGCCGCCGGCAAAGTCGATCACCTGCAGGGCGCCGGGGATTTCGATCAGGCGCTTGATGTAGTGGGTGACCACTTGCTCGGGGCTGATCAACACGTCCACCGGAATCGCATCGTTGTCGAACAGGCCGGCGCGGGTCAGATAGGCCGCTTCGCGCACACGGGCGATCTTGGTCGGGGTGTGGAACAGGGTGTGGGCGACCTGGCAGGCGACCATGTTGGTTTCGTCGCTGTTGGTCACGGCGACGAGCATGTCGGCATCGTCAGCGCCGGCCTGGCGCAGCACGGTTGGAAACGACGCGCGGCCCTGCACCGTGCGGATGTCCAGGCGGTCGCCGAGGTTGCGCAGGCGCTCGGCATCAGTGTCGACCACGGTGATGTCGTTGGCTTCACTGGCCAAATGTTCGGCCAGCGTACCGCCGACCTGCCCTGCCCCAAGGATGATGATTTTCATCCGGTCACTCCCTTAAAACCATTCAGCCGCGCGCGGCGGCGATCTTGATCAGTTTGGCGTAGTAGAAGCCATCGTGTCCGCCTTCTTGCGCGAGCAACTGGCGGCCATGGGGCTGCTTGATGCCGGCCGTGGTGGCAAGGTCCAGCTCCCGGGCGCCGCTGGTGCGGGCGAGGAAGGCTTCGATCACCTCGGTGTTTTCAGTCGGCAACGTGGAGCAGGTGGCGTAGAGCAGGATGCCGCCGATATCCAGGGTTGGCCACAGCGCGTCGAGCAATTCGCCTTGCAGCACGGCCAGCGCGGCGATGTCATCGGGTTGGCGGGTGAGCTTGATGTCCGGGTGGCGACGGATCACCCCAGTGGCGGAGCACGGCGCATCGAGCAGGATGCGCTGGAACGGTTTGCCGTCCCACCAGGTGGCGGTGTCGCGGCCGTCGGCGGCGATCAGTTCGGCGCTGAGGCCCAGGCGGGCGAGGTTTTCGCGCACGCGCACCAGGCGCTTGGCTTCCAGGTCGACAGCCACCACACCGGCGAGGTCTTGTTGCACCTCAAGGATGTGGCAGGTCTTGCCGCCTGGCGCGCAGCAGGCATCCAGCACGCGTTGGCCGGGCGCCAGGTCGAGCAGGTCGGCAGCCAGTTGCGCTGCTTCGTCCTGCACGCTGATCCAGCCTTCGGCAAAGCCCGGCAGGCTGCGCACATCGGTGGCCGCTTCGAGCACGATGCCGTCGACGCTGTACACGCACGGCGTGGCATTGATGCCGGCGGTGGTGAGCAATTGCAGGTAGGCGTCACGGCTGTGATGACGACGGTTGACCCGCAGGATCATCGGCGGGTGCGCATTGTTCGCCGCGCAAATGGCTTCCCACTGCTCAGGCCAGAACGCCTTCAGGGACTTTTGCAGCCAGCGCGGGTGGGCGGTGCGCACCACCGGGTCATGTTCCAATTCGGCCAGCAGCGCTTCGCTTTCGCGCTGGGCGCGGCGCAGCACGGCATTGAGCAGGGCTTTGGCCCAAGGTTTTTTCAGCTTGTCGGCGCAACCGACCGTTTCGCCGATCGCGGCGTGAGCGGGGACGCGGGTATAGAGCAACTGATACAGGCCCACCAGCAGCAGCGCCTCGACATCCGCATCGGCGGCCTTGAACGGTTTCTGCAGCAGCTTGGCCGCCAGCGCCGACAAGCGTGGCTGCCAGCGGGCCGTGCCAAAGGCCAGGTCCTGGGTGAAACCGCGATCGCGGTCTTCGACCTTGTCCAACTGGGTCGGCAATGAACTGTTCAGCGACGCCTTGCCGTTGAGGACGGCGGCGAGAGCCTTGGCGGCGGCCAGACGCGGGTTCATTGGGCGACCACCCCGAGGACGGTGCCCAGGGCAAATTTCTCACGACGGCTGTTGAACAAATCGCTGAAATTAAGCGCCTTGCCCCCGGGCAATTGCAGACGGGTCAGGCACAGCGCCTGATCGCCGCAAGCGACCAACAGGCCGTCCTTGCTGGCGCCGATGATTTCACCGGGCGCGCCCTTGCCTTCGGCCAGGGTTGCGGCCAGCACTTTCAAGGCTTCGCCATTTAGCGTGCTATGGCAGATCGGCCACGGGTTGAAGGCACGTACCAGGCGTTCCAGCTCCACGGCCGGGCGGCTCCAGTCGATGCGCGCTTCGTCTTTGTTCAGTTTGTGGGCGTAGGTCGCGAGGCTGTCGTCCTGTATTTCGCCTTCCAGCGTACCGGCTGCCAGGCCGGCAATGGCCTGGATCACGGCAGGCGGGCCCAGCTCGGCAAGGCGGTCGTGCAGGCTGCCGCCGGTGTCTGCGGCGGTGATCGGGGTGGTGACTTTCAGCAACATCGGGCCGGTGTCCAGGCCAGCCTCCATGCGCATCACGGTCACGCCGCTCTCGCTGTCGCCGGCTTCCACGGCCCGCTGGATCGGCGCCGCCCCGCGCCAGCGTGGCAGCAGCGACGCATGGCTGTTGATGCAACCCAGGCGCGGGATATCCAGCACCGCTTGCGGCAGGATCAAGCCGTAGGCAACGACCACCAACAGGTCTGGCTTGAGCGCCGCCAGTTCGGCCTGGGCCTCGGCATTGCGCAAGGTCGGCGGTTGCAGCACGGGAATGTCGTGCTCCAGCGCCAACTGCTTGACCGGGCTCGGCATCAGTTTTTGCCCGCGACCGGCCGGGCGATCCGGCTGGGTGTATACCGCGACGATGTCATAAGGGCTGGCAAGCAGCGCCTTGAGGTGTTCGGCGGCAAATTCGGGGGTACCGGCAAAAACAATGCGCAGTGGCTCGGTCATGGAAGTTCTCGGTTAAAAGCAGTCACAAAAGAAAAAGGCTTGCCGCAGCAAGCCTTTGGAAGAAGGGCATCAAGCTTGCTGGCGATGCTTTTTTTCCAGCTTCTTCTTGATCCGGTCGCGCTTGAGCGTGGACAGGTAGTCGACAAACAGCTTGCCATTGAGGTGGTCGCATTCGTGCTGGATGCACACCGCCAGCAGGCCTTCGGCAATCAGCTCGAACGGCTTGCCGTCGCGGTCCAGGGCCTTGATCTTGACGCGCAGCGGGCGTTCGACGTTCTCGTAGAACTCCGGCACCGACAGGCAGCCTTCCTGGTATTCACCCATCTCGTCGGTCAGCGGTTCGAACTCTGGGTTGATGTACACCATCGGTTCGCTGCGATCTTCCGACAGGTCCATGACCACGACGCGCAGATGCACGTTGACCTGGGTAGCGGCGAGGCCGATGCCCGGGGCTTCATACATTGTTTCAAACATGTCATCGACCAACTGACGAACCTTGTCGTCCACTACGGCCACCGGTTTGGCGATCGTGCGCAGGCGCGAGTCGGGAAATTCGAGGATGTTCAAAATAGCCATAAGCGTAATTGCTGCACATGTGAGGTAGAGGCAAATCGGCGTTGGGATGGACCCAGACAGCCGGTGTGAAACGTCCCTAAGCCGCGAAGGCCCTGGCATTTCACGCGAACGCACATAATAAAGGAGATTCACCCCATGAGGAAATCGCTACTCGTCTTGCTGCTGTGGGCCCCGCTTGCCATGGCCCTGCTGCCCCAGCCCGTCCAGCGTCTGGATCAACCGACGCAACAGGCCATACAGCGCTTTTTACTGCATAACCGCATTCTTGATTCGCCCCAGGATCTGGACAACGCCCCTTACATTATCGCCGCCGATGCAGGGCGTGTGCTGGGGGCTAACGGTGAGCGGGTGTATGCCCGAGGCAACCTGGAACCTTCCCAACCCCATTACGGAATATTCCGACGCGGCAAGGTCTATACCGACCCTCAGACCCAGGAGCTGCTGGGCATCAATGCCGACGACATCGGCACGGCGCAATTTGTCGTGGCCGGCGACCTGACGACCCTGGCCGTACAGCGGGTCACTCAAGAGGTGCGACCCGGCGACCGCCTGTTACGCGCGGAGTCTCCCGTCGACCCGGCGACTTTTTCGCGCAAGCCAAGCGCGGCTTTCGTGAAAGGGCAAATCATCGATATCCCCAAAGGCGTCACCCAGATCGGCGTGCTCGATGCCGTCACGCTCAACAAAGGTCGCCGCGATGGCCTGGCCGAAGGCCAACTGCTCAGCGTGATCAAGACAGGCGCCACCGTCCGCGACACCCTCACTGGTGCCCCGGTGGCACTTCCCGATGAGCACGCCGGCACCCTGCTGGTGTTTCGCACCTACGAAAAGCTCAGTTACGGCCTGGTGCTCAGTGCCTCACGACCCTTGGTGGTGATGGACCGTTTCGAGACTGCTCATCAAACACAATAAATAGCCTGCTAAATAAGTTACCAACAGAGTTATCCACAGCTTGTTCTGGTCAAGGACGATCCAATGAATCCGATAAACAGTCATGAAATATCCCCGTCAGAATTGGAAGCCCGACTACGCTTGCACAGGCTGCCGGAACTGGGTCCGAAACGTTTTCACCTACTGATCGAAGCGTTCGGCTCTGCGTCGAAGGCGATCAGCGCCCCCGCCAGTGCCTGGCGTTCACTGGGCTTGCCTGCCACCAGTGCCGATGCACGGCGCAGTCATGAAATCCGCGACGGTGCCAGTGCGGCATTGGCCTGGCTGGCGCGTCCGGGCCAGCATTTGCTGATGTGGGACCAGCCGGAGTACCCCGCGTTGCTCGCCCAGATCGATGACGCGCCACCGCTGTTATTCGTTGCAGGGGACCCTCTGATCCTGGAAAAACCGCAACTGGCGATGGTGGGCAGCCGTCGTGCATCCCGTCCTGGCATGGACACGGCGGCTGCGTTTTCCCGCAGTTTGGCGAGCGCGGGTTTTGTCATCACCAGCGGCCTGGCCTTGGGCATTGACGGCGCCGCCCATCAAGCGGCATTGGACGTGGGCGGCCAGACAATCGGCGTGCTCGGCACCGGGCTTGAAAATTTTTATCCACAGCGCCACAAACGGTTGGCAGCGGCGATGATTGACCAGGGCAGCGCCGTGGTTTCCGAGTTTCCCCTGGACGCTCCGCCCCAGGCCGGCAACTTCCCCAGGCGTAACCGCATCATAAGTGGCCTGTCCCTGGGCGTGCTGGTGGTGGAAGCCAGCATGGCCAGCGGTTCGCTGATCACCGCGAAACTGGCGGCCGAGCAAGGACGGGAGGTGTATGCCATTCCGGGTTCCATCCACCATCCCGGTGCCAAGGGCTGTCATCAGTTGATCCGCGACGGTGCGGTGTTGGTGGAAACCATCGAGCACATTCTTGAAGGGTTGCGCGGCTGGCAGGCCCTGTCCCGCCCGACGCCGATCCCTGTCGTGCATCCGCTCGTGGCGCTGCTGCACGCGGCGCCCCACACCAGTGAGGCGCTGTCGATTGCCAGTGGGCGGCCGTTGTCCCAGGTGTTGGCGACCCTGACCGAGCTTGAGCTCGAAGGCCAGGTCATCTGCGAAAGCGGACGCTGGCTTGCGCGCTGCTAGGTTTTGTAACGAAGATCGGTAAACTGCGCAGAGCTTTAGTCTGGAGAGTGAACAATGGTCAACCGGTGGCGTGTGCTGGAAACCGCACGAGAAATTCGCGCAGGCGCAGTGATTGCCTATCCAACCGAAGCGGTTTGGGGCTTGGGCTGCGACCCGTGGAACGAAGAAGCAGTGGACCGTTTGCTCGCCATCAAGAACCGTTCGGTGGACAAGGGCCTGATCCTGGTGGCGGACAACATCCGCCAGTTCGACTTCCTGTTTGAAGACTTCCCGCAGGATTGGATCGACCGCATGGCCAGCACCTGGCCGGGGCCGAATACTTGGCTGGTACCGCACCAGGATTTGCTGCCGGAATGGGTAACGGGTGTGCACGACACCGTGGCGCTGCGCGTGACGGACCATCCACTGGTGCGCGACTTGTGCTCGCTGGTGGGGCCGTTGATTTCCACCTCGGCCAACCCGCAGGGCCGCCCGGCGGCACGCACGCGGATTCGCGTGGAGCAATACTTCCGTGGCCAGGTGGACCTGGTGTTGGGTGGCGCCCTGGGTGGGCGCAAGAACCCGAGCCTGATTCGCGATCTGGCGACGGGTGAGGTGGTGCGGCCTGCTTGAGACCGAGGTGTGGCCATCGCGGGCAAGCCCGGCTCCCACACCTGATCCGCGTCTTTCATGACAACACGGTCAAATGTGGGAGCCGGGCTTGCCCGCGATGAGGCCCTTACGGACTCCAGATATCGGTTGCCTTACGGCAACAGAATGGTCGACCCCGTCGTGCGCCGCCCCGACAACTCCGTCTGCGCCTTCGCCGCTTCCGCCAGCGGGTAGCGCTGGTTGATATCAATGCGCACCTTGCCGCTCTTGATCATCGAGAACAGGTCATCGGCCATCGCCTGCAGGTTCTGCGGGTTGTTGGCATAGGTCGCCAAGGTCGGCCGGGTGACGTACAGCGAGCCCTTGGCCGACAGGATCCCCAGGTTCACCCCATCCACCGCGCCCGACGCATTGCCGAAGCTCACCACCAGCCCACGGGGCGCCACGCTGTCCAGCGACGTCAGCCAGGTGTCCTTGCCGACACCGTCATACACCACTGGGACTTTTTTGCCGTCGGTCAATTCCAGCACGCGCTGTGCGACGTCTTCCTTGCTGTAGTCGATGGTTTCCCAGGCGCCGAGGGATTTGGCCAGCGCGGCTTTTTCCGGCGAACTCACGGTACCGATCAGCTTGACGCCCAGGGCCTTGGCCCATTGGCAGGCCAGGGAGCCCACGCCACCTGCGGCGGCATGGAACAGGATGGTTTCGCCGCCTTTGAGTTCATAGGTCTGGCGCAACAGGTATTGCACGGTCAGGCCCTTGAGCATGGCGCCGGCGGCTTGTTCGAAGCTGATGTCGTCGGGCAGGTGCACCAGGTTGGCGGCGGGCAACACATGCAATTGGCTGTAGGCGCCCAGCGGGCCGCTGCCGTAGGCCACGCGGTCGCCGACCTTGAATTGGGTGACTTCGCTACCGACAGCGTCGACTACGCCAGCGCCCTCTGCGCCCAATCCCGATGGCAACGCGGGTGGCGCATACAGGCCGCTGCGGAAATAGGTGTCGATGAAGTTGAGGCCGATCGCCTCGTTGCGCACGCGAACCTGCTGCGGGCCCGGCTCGGCCGGCGTGTAGTCCACATACTCAAGTACATCGGGGCCGCCATGGGCGCTGAACTGGATACGTTTTGCCATCTGCCTTCTCCTTGGGTCGAATTCGCGTAGCCCCCTATCCCACTCCTAAGCTTGATCTTCGTCAACTGCGGCGCAATGGGGTGCAGTGGTATCCTGTGCGCCCATTTGCCGCCGACGCCCAATGGCCTCGCGTAGCTTTGCCCGATTCAAGGTGATGCCATGACTACCCGCACCGAGGCTGTAAAGGCCTACCTGCTTGACCTGCAAGACCGTATTTGCAGCGCCCTGGAAACCTTCGAGACGGACACTCGCTTTATCGAAGACGCCTGGACCCGGCCTGCCGGTGGCGGTGGTCGCACCCGTGTGATCGAAAACGGCTCGGTGATCGAAAAAGGCGGCGTTAACTTTTCCCACGTGTTTGGCAGCGGCCTCCCACCGTCCGCCAGCGCGCATCGGCCTGAACTGGCCGGCCGTGGTTTTGAGGCCCTGGGCGTGTCGCTGGTGATCCACCCACACAATCCTCATGTGCCGACTTCCCACGCCAATGTGCGTTTTTTCATCGCCGAAAAAGAAGGCGAAGAGGCGGTGTGGTGGTTCGGCGGCGGTTTCGACCTCACGCCTTACTACGGCAACGAAGAAGACTGCATCCACTGGCACCGCGTGGCCGAGCAGGCCTGTGCGCCGTTCGGACCGGACGTGTATTCGCGCTACAAGGCCTGGTGCGACACCTACTTCCACATCAAGCACCGCAACGAACCGCGCGGTATCGGCGGTCTGTTCTTCGATGACTTGAACGAGTGGGACTTTGACACCTGCTTCGCCTTCATTCGCGCCATCGGCGACGCGTACATCGACGCTTACCTGCCGATTGTGCAGCGCCGCAAGGCCATCGCCTACACCGAGCAACAGCGCGAATTCCAGGAATTCCGCCGTGGCCGCTACGTAGAATTCAACTTGGTCTATGACCGTGGCACCCTCTTCGGCCTGCAGTCGGGCGGGCGCACCGAGTCGATCCTGATGTCGCTGCCGCCGCAAGTGCGCTGGAGCTATGACTGGAAGGCCCAGGCCGGCAGCGAAGAGGCACGCCTCACCGACTACTTCCTGCAAGACCGCGACTGGCTGGGCGTTGCCACGCCCAAGGCGGCTGTCTGATGGACCGTTATGTCGTCTTCGGCAATCCCATCGGCCACAGTAAGTCACCACTGATCCACCGGATGTTCGCCGAGCAGACGGGCGAGCAACTGGACTACAGCACCTTGCTCGCGCCCTTGGAGGATTTCACCGGCTGCGCCCGTGAGTTTTTTCTACAGGGCCGAGGCGCCAATGTCACAGTGCCGTTCAAGGAAGACGCTTACCGCCTGGCCAACAGCCTCACCGAGCGCGCCCAACGCGCGGGTGCGGTGAACACCCTGAGCAAGCTGGCCGATGGCAGCCTGCTGGGCGACAACACCGACGGCGCCGGCCTGGTGCGCGACCTCACGGTCAATGCCGGGCTGACCCTGCAAGGCAAGCGCATCTTGTTGCTGGGCGCGGGTGGCGCGGTACGTGGCGCGCTGGAGCCGCTGCTGGCCGAGCAGCCGGCCTCGCTGATCATCGCCAACCGCACCGTGGAAAAGGCGGAATTGCTCGCCGAGTTGTTCGACGATCTGGGCCCGGTGTCTGCCAGTGGTTTCGACTGGCTGCGTGAGCCGGTGGACGTGATCATCAACGCCACCTCCGCCAGCCTGTCAGGCGATGTACCGCCGATTGCCGGCAGCCTGATCGAACCAGGCAAGACGTTTTGCTACGACATGATGTACGCCAAGGAGCCGACCGCGTTCTGCCGCTGGGCCAACGAACAAGGCGCAGCCGTGGCGATGGATGGCCTGGGCATGCTGGTTGAGCAAGCGGCGGAAGCGTTCTTCCTGTGGCGCGGCGTGCGCCCGGATTCGGCGCCAGTGTTGGCTGAGCTGCGCCGCCAGTTGATCTGACACTGATCCGAATGTGGGAGGGGGCTTGCCCCCGATGAGGGAGTGTCAGTTGATACATCCATGGCTGACACACCGCTATCGGGGGCAAGCCCCCTCCCACATTGTTGATCGTTTTCAGTCTTGGAACTGGATGGGGCAGTTGTCGGCCCCTTCCAGTTTCCTCAACTCTTCCATCACCTGCGGCCGCGCCCGGCGCAACGTCAAGCTGCGCCCCAACCCCCGCAAGCGCCGCGCCTCCTGGTGCAGCATCTCCACCCCGGAATAGTCGATAAAGTTGATCTGCTGGGCCTCGATCACCACCCGTTCACCCTGCAGGCTCTGCAGGCGCACTTGCAGGTAATGGCTGGCGCCGAAGAAGATCGAGCCGCCCACCCGGAGCACATCCTCATCCCCGTCGCGCCATTGCTGTACCCGTGGTTGCGAGGTGCGCTTGAGGTAGAAAAACAGCGACGCCAGTACCCCGGCATAAATCGCCGTCTGCAGCTCCAGCAGCAAAGTGGCGACGCAGGTAAGGCCCATCACCACAAACTCGGCGCGACTCACACGGAACAACGCTCGAATGCCGCGATGGTCCACCAGGCCCCAGCAAATCAACAGGATGCTTGCGGCCATGCTCGGTATCGGGATGTGCGCAATCAACGCTGCACCGAATAATGCGAACAACGCCACCCACAGAGCGGAAAACACGCCAGCCAACGGCGAGCAGGCGCCTGCTTCGTAGCTGAGGCCGGAGCGAGTAAAGGAACCGGCTGACAGGTAGCCGGAGAAAAATCCGCCCACGATATTGGATAAACCCTGCGCGCGAACCTCTTGGTTGGCATCGAGCAATTGTTGCGAACGGGCCGACAGCGAGCGGGCAATCGACAGGCTGGTCACCAGCCCGAGCATGCCCACCGCCACGGCGCTGGGCAGCAGGCGCAAGATCATGTCCAGGTCCATCGGCAACGGGCTGAACGGCGGCAGCTTGCCAATAAACGAACTGACCAGCGCCACATGCCCGAATATCGCCGGCCACAGCCACGCCACCAAGCTGCCCAGTGCCAGGGCGATCAACAACGTCGGCCAGCGCGGCAGCAGGTATTTGAGCAGCGCGCCCAGCAGTAAAGTGCCCAACCCCAGGGCAAGGGACGCACGGTCCCATTCGCCACTGTGGTGGATCAGTGCCAGCAGGCTATTGATTGCCGTGGCCTGGCTCGGTAGGTCCAGCCCCAACAGGTTGGGCAACTGTCCCAGGGCGATCACCACCGCGGCGCCCAGGGTGAAACCGAGCACCACCGAGTGAGAGACAAAATTCACCAGCGCGCCAAAGCGCAGCATGCCCAGCAGCCACTGGAAGATGCCGGCGAGGAAGGTGAGCAGCAGGATCAGCGTGATGTAGTCCTGGGACCCCGGCACAGCCAGGGGACTGACGCTGGCGTAAAGCACAATGGAAATGGCCGCCGTGGGCCCGCAGATCAAGTGCCAGGAGGAGCCCCAGAGGCAGGCGATCAACACCGGGATGATCGCGGCGTAAAGGCCGTATTCGGGGGGGAGGCCGGCGATCAGCGCGTAGGCAATCGACTGTGGCAGGGCGAGCACGGCGCCACTGAGGCCAACCAGTGCGTCCCGACCGACGCTGGCGCGGGTCTGGCGCGGCAGCCAGGCGAGAAAGGGGAAAAGTGATTGGCGGTTGGGCCGGGGCATGAAAGGCTCGGATTGAAAGGTTTGCATCAGGTTATCAGCACACACCGGTCCCTGTGGGAGCTGGCTTGCCTGCGATGCAGGCGACTCGGTCTGTCAGTAAGACCGAGGTGATCCTATCGCAGGCAAGCCAGCTCCCACACAAGCCCGTTTGAGGCTCAGAGTTTGGCTTTTACAGCGGCCAGCGCATCCTTGCCATCCACGGTCTTCACGCCATCCAGCCACTTATCCAATACCGCCGGGTTGGCCTTGATCCACGCCTTCGCCGCTTCGGCATTGCTGACCTTGTTGTTGGCCACCTCGGCCATGATGCTGTTCTCCATCTCCTGGGTAAAACTCAGGTTGGTCAGCAGCTTTCCTACGTTCGGGCAGGCTTGTGCATAGCCCTTGCGGGTCAAGGTATACACGCTGCCGGTGTCACCAAAGTATTTCTCTCCGCCTTTGAGGTAGTGCATTTTCAACTGCACGTTCATCGGGTGCGGGGTCCAGCCGAGGAAGGTGACGAACTTTTGCTTCTTCACCGCCCGCGACACTTCGGCGAGCATCGCTTGTTCGCTGGACTCGATCAGCTTCCATTGGCCAAGGTCGAAGTCGTTCTTCTTGATGATCTCCTGCAGCGAGATGTTCGCCGGCGCGCCGGAGCCGATGCCGTAGATCTTCTTGTCGAACTTGTCGGCAAATTTGTTCAGGTCGGCAAAGTCATGCACCCCGGCGTCCCACACATAGTCGGGCACGGCGAGGGTGAACTCAGTGCCGTCGAGGTTCTTCGCCAGTTGCACCACATCGCCATTGGCCACGAACTTGTCGTAGAAGCCCTGCTGCGCCGGCATCCAGTTGCCGAGGAACACGTCTACCTGACCGTCCTTGAGCCCGCCAAACGTAATCGGCACCGCCAGGGTGTCGACCTTGGCCTTGTAGCCCATGCCGCTCAACAGGAAACCGGTGATGGCATTGGTGGCGGCGATATCGCTCCAGCCGGGATCGGCCATCTTTACCGTTTCACAACTGGCGTCTGCGTAAACATTGGCGCTTCCCAGCGCCAGGAGCCCCAGCATCACAGTTAACTTTTGCATGGCCTTCCCTCAGTGTTATTGGTTTTGGCAGGGTTGTGGATAACGTGCCTTGCGCTCCAGGTCGTCGAGGTCGATATGGTTGCGCATGTATTGCTGACTGGCGTCCACCAGTGGCTGGTGATCCCAGCTCTTCAGCTTGCCCTGGGTCAGTGCGTCAAACACCAGACGGCGGCGGCGTTGGCTGGCGAGCACCTGTTGGTGGATCGCCGGGATGTCCCATTTGGCCCGCGCCTCGTCCAGGAAGGCTGCAAACAGTGCCTGATGCTGCGGCGACTGGCTGAGGTCTTCCTGCTCCCGAGGGTCGTTGTGTACATCGAACAGTAGACAAGGGTCGTCTTCGCTGTAGATGAATTTGTAGGCGCCACGGCGAATCATCATCAGCGGGCCGGTGGTGCCTTCAGCCATGTATTCGCCGAACACTTCGTCGTGCCCGCCCTGCCCTTGCAAGTGCGGAACCAGCGAGCGGCCGTCCAGCGGCAGGCGCGGGTCCAACTCGCCGCCGGCCAGTTCAACCAGGGTCGGCAACAAGTCGGCGGTGGACACGGCTTTGCTGACGCGGCCCGCCGCGAATTGCCCTGGCGCACTGATCAGCAGCGGTACGCGGGCGGCCATTTCAAACCAGTGCATTTTGTACCAGAGGCCCCGCTCGCCGAGCATGTCGCCGTGGTCGCCGGAGAAGATGATGAGGGTGTCATCGGCCAGGCCGGTATCTTCCAGGGTCTGCAGCAGCTTGCCGACATTACTGTCGATGTAGCTGCACGCGCCGAAATAGGCACGGCGTGCGTCGCGGATCTTATCCACAGGCAGCGGCTTGTCCCACAGGTCATAGACCTTGAGCAGGCGCCGGGAGTGGGGGTCGAGATCGCCTTGCGCAGGGGTCGTCGGCAAAGGGATGTCGGCGTCGTCGTACAGGTCCCAGAACGGCTTGGGAATGGTGTACGGGTCATGGGGGTGGGTCATCGACACGGTCAGGCAAAACGGCTGGTCGCCGTCTTCACGGATATGGTCGAACAGGTATTGCTGGGCCTTGAACACCACCTCTTCGTCGAAATCCAGCTGGTTGGTGCGCACGCATGGCCCGGCTTGCAGCACCGACGACATGTTGTGGTACCAGGAGGGGCGCATGTCCGGCTCGTCCCAGTTCACCGCCCAGCCATAGTCGGCGGGGTAGATGTCACTGGTCAGGCGCTCTTCGTAACCGTGCAGTTGATCGGGGCCGCAGAAGTGCATCTTGCCCGACAGTGCGGTGCGGTAGCCGAGGCGACGCAGGTAGTGGGCGTAGGTTGGCACATCGGCGGGGAAATCGGCGGCGTTGTCGTAGGCGCCAATCTTGCTCGGCAATTGCCCGCTCACCAGGGTGAAGCGCGACGGTGCGCACAGCGGGCTGTTGCAATAGGCGGCATCGAACACAACGCCTTGCGCGGCAAGGCGGCTCAGGTTGGGCAGCTTGATCGGCGAAGGACCGTAGAACGGAAGCAGGGGTGCGGCCATTTGGTCGGCCATGATGAAAAGAATGTTCTTGCGCTTCATGATCTATCGGCATTCCATAGGCGGTGTTTATGCGAATGAGAATGCAGCCCATGGAAAATGGGGTAAAGCCCATGAAAAGCAATGTCTAGGATAAGCACAGCTTATGTATGAAGCCCTCGGTGACCTGTCCCTCGACCTGCTGCGCGCCTTTGAAGCGGCAGCCCGTCATCGCAGCTTTACCGCCGCCGCGATGGAGCTGGGCACCACCCAGCCTGCGATCAGCCAGCAGATCAAGCGCTTGGAAGAGCAACTGGCGATCCGTCTGTTTGATCGCATCTACCGTGGCATCGAACTCACCGACGCTGGCGCCCTGCTGTTCGAGCATGTGCAGGGCGGTTTGCAGGCCATCAACGCGGGCCTCAGCGCGATCACCCAGCAAGATCAGCACGAAGTGCTGCAAGTGGCCACCGACTTCGCCTTCGCTGCCTATTGGCTGATGCCGCGCCTGCATCGCTTTCACGCGGCGAACCCCCAGGTGGATGTGAGCCTGGTCACCAGCGAACGCAACCACGCGACCTTGCGCAGCGACATCGACGTAGCGGTGCTGTTTGGCGACGGTCGTTTCAAGCAAGGTGACAGCCTGTGGCTATTCAACGAGGAAGTGTTCCCGGTGTGCAGCCCGCAATGGCTCCAGGCACAGGCCAGCCCACTGTCTGTACAAAATTTGCACGATTTTCCCTTGTTGCACCTGCGTCAGGAAAACAACAGCCAGTGGTTCGACTGGAGCGGCGTATTCCGTGAGCTGGGCATCGCCAGCGCGCCAACGCCCGGCCAACTGCGTTTCGACAACTACACCCTACTCATTCAGGCGGCGATTGCCGGCCAGGGCGTGGCTATCGGCTGGCGGCACCTTGTGGATAACCTGCTGGAACAGGGCTGGTTATGCCGGCCGGTCAGCGACACGGTGATCTCGCGCTTTGGCTATTACGTGGTGCAACCCCAGCGCAAACGTCGGGGGCAATTGGTCGAGCGTTTCGTTGACTGGCTGGTGGCCGAGCAAGCCAGCAGCGCGCAGTCCTTGACCGGGCTGGCCCTGCCGTCCATTGCGGTCTAGCATCTGGCGCATATTGGATCCGGAGTCCGCTATGCAACGTATCAAGGGCTACCACGCCCATATCTACTTCGACGCACACACGATCGACCAGGCGCGCACCTTGTGCGAAGACGCCGCCAAACTCTTCCCACTGCGCATGGGCCGTGTGCATGAACGCCCGGTGGGCCCGCACCCAGACTGGAGCTGCCAGCTGGCGTTCGAGCCGGAATACATCGGCGTTGTGCTGCCGTGGCTGGTGATCCATCGCAATGGGCTGGTGGTGTTCCTGCACCCCGATACGGGCGATGACCTGAAGGATCACACCGACTATGCGGTCTGGATGGGTGCGATGCGGGAGCTGGACTTGTCAGCCTTTTCCTAAACTATATCCCTAAATATGGGATCAATATTTATATATTGAGACTTTCTCGCCCATAGGTTTATATTCGCTGCATCCGCTCAGAACTCAGGTGAAGCGATGCAGGCGCAATTGATCGCGCTCGATTGGGGGACCAGCTCCCTTCGTGCTTATAAACTCGGCCACGCAGGCGTGGTGCTCGAACAGCGCTCGCTGGGGTGGGGCATCATGCATTTGCCCAGCGAGCCGCGGGACATCGCCGGCGTGCGCTGCAGCGATGGCTTCGAGTTGGCGTTCGATGCGGCCTGCGGCGATTGGCTCGACGCCGCGCCAAACCTGCCGGTGATCGCCTGCGGCATGGTCGGCAGCGCCCAGGGCTGGAGCGAAGCGGCCTATCGCAACACCCCGGTCGACGTGGCGAGCCTGGGCCAGGCCCTGCACCGCGTGCGCAGTTTGCGTGGGGTCGATGTGAATATCGTGCCGGGCGTGATTGAGCACGTTGGCTTGCCCAACGTGATGCGCGGCGAAGAAACCCAAGTATTGGGCGTGCTGCAAGGGCTGGGCGCGGATGGGTTGATCGGCCTGCCCGGCAGCCATTCCAAGTGGGTCGAGGTGGCCGAGGGCTGCATCACCCACTTCGACACCTTCATGACCGGCGAGCTGTTCGCGGTGCTGAGCAAGCACAGCATCCTCGGGCGCACCCAGCAACCCAGCGAACGATTCCAGGCCGACGCCTTTGACCGAGGCGTGCAGGTGGCGCTGTCAGAGGACGGCCAGCGCGGTGTGCTGTCGACCCTGTTCAGCGCACGCACCCTGGGACTCACCGGGGAACTCGCTCCTGACCAGCAGCCCGATTACCTCTCGGGCTTGCTCATCGGCCATGAACTCGCCGGCTTGCCCGACAGCGCAAAACACCAGCCGATCGTCCTGGTCGGCGCCGCTCCCCTCTGCGCCCGCTATCAACGCGCCCTCGCCCTTTGCGGCTTTGCCCACGTCAGCCTGGCACAAGAAGCCACCGAGCGTGGCCTGTGGCAACTGGCCGTAGCGGCCGGGCTCACTCAACCTGTATCGGAAGCCTGACATGCTCAAGCAAGCGCTCGCACAAAACGGTTTGATCGCCATTCTGCGTGGCATTCGCCCGGACGAGGCCCACGCCGTCGGCCAGGTGCTGTACCAGGCCGGGTTTCGTGTAATCGAAGTCCCGCTCAATTCGCCTGACCCTTACACCAGCATCCGCACCCTGCGCGACAGCCTGCCCGCCGATTGCCTGATCGGTGCCGGTACGGTGTTGACGCCTGAGCAAGTCGAGCAGGTGAAGGCAGCCGGTGGTCAGGTAATCGTAATGCCTCACAGCGATGCCAAGGTGTTGCGCGCCGCCAAAGCCGCAGGCCTGTTCCTGTCGCCGGGTGTGGCGACGCCAACCGAAGCCTTCGCCGCACTGGCCGAAGGCGCCGACGTTTTGAAGCTCTTCCCGGCCGAGCAGATGGGCCCGGCGGTGATCAAGGCGTGGCTGGCGGTATTGCCGGCAGGCACTTTGCTGCTGCCGGTGGGTGGCATTACCCCGGACAACATGCAGGTGTTCACCGACGCCGGCGCCAAAGGTTTCGGGCTGGGTTCCGGGTTGTTCAAACCGGGTATGACCGTGGATCAGGTAGCGAGCCGCGCCCAGGCTTATGTCGCCGCCTGGAAAGCCCTGAGCTGACATCAAGTTTCGCGCCCCTGGCGCTGCATCTATAAGAGAGACAAGAGATGAAAATCACCAAACTGACGACCTTTATCGTCCCGCCGCGCTGGTGCTTCCTCAAGGTCGAGACCGACCAGGGCGTGACCGGCTGGGGTGAGCCCGTGGTCGAAGGCCGCGCTCACACCGTGGCGGCTGCCGTTGAAGAACTGTCCGATTACCTGATCGGCAAAGACCCACGCAATATCGAAGACATCTGGACCGTGCTCTATCGCGGCGGCTTTTATCGCGGCGGCGCCGTGCACATGAGCGCCCTCGCTGGTATCGACCAGGCGTTGTGGGACATCAAGGGCAAGGCCCTCGGTGTTTCCGTCAGCGACTTGCTCGGTGGCCAGGTGCGCGACAAGATCCGCGTGTACTCATGGATCGGCGGCGACCGCCCCGCAGACACCGCCCGCGCCGCCAAAGAGGCCGTAGCCCGAGGCTTCACGGCGGTAAAAATGAACGGCACCGAAGAGCTGCAGTTCGTCGACAGCTTCGAAAAGGTCGACCTGGCCCTGGCCAACGTCGCCGCCGTGCGTGATGCGGTCGGACCCAACGTCGGCATCGGCGTCGACTTCCATGGCCGCGTGCACAAGCCCATGGCCAAGGTGCTGATGAAGGAGCTGGACCCCTACAAGCTGATGTTTATCGAAGAGCCGGTGCTCAGCGAAAACTACGAAGCGCTCAAGGAACTCGCGCCGCTGACCAGCACCCCGATTGCCCTGGGCGAGCGCCTGTTCTCGCGCTGGGACTTCAAGCGTGTGCTCAGCGAAGGCTATGTCGACATCATCCAGCCCGATGCTTCCCACGCGGGTGGCATCACCGAAACCCGCAAGATCGCCAACATGGCCGAGGCCTATGACGTGGCCCTGGCACTGCACTGCCCGCTGGGTCCGATTGCCCTGGCGGCGTGTTTGCAACTGGATGCGGTCTGCTACAACGCGTTTATCCAGGAGCAAAGCCTGGGCATTCACTATAACGAGAGCAATGACTTGCTCGACTATGTGCGCGATCCGGGCGTGTTCGACTACGACCAAGGCTTCGTGAAGATTCCCAACGGACCGGGCCTGGGCATCGAGATCAACGAAGAATACGTGATCGAACGCGCTGCCATTGGTCACCGCTGGCGCAACCCGATCTGGCGGCATGCCGACGGCAGCTTCGCCGAGTGGTAATAGTCCTCTGAAGGAACGCGGTAAAAAATGTGGGAGCTGGCTTGCCTGCGAAGGCGGTGGGTCAGCTTGCATCGCTGGCACTGATACACGGTCTTCGCAGGCAAGCCAGCTCCCACATTTAGATCCGGTTCCTTCAGTAAGACTTGTCCTCAACAAACATAAGAAGAGGCACCCCCCATGCACCCTGAATCCTTCACCGGGCAGGCATCTTTAGTCACGCCTACCAGAAAGCGTTTCTTCATCATGGTGCTGCTGTTTATCACCGTGGTGATCAACTACCTCGACCGCAGCAACCTGTCCATCGCCGCCCCGGCACTGACCAGCGAACTGGGCATCGACTCAGTGCACGTCGGGCTGATTTTCTCCGCGTTCGGCTGGACCTACGCCGCCATGCAGATCCCCGGCGGCTGGCTGGTTGATCGCGTGCCGCCGCGCATTCTCTATACCGTCGCACTGATCTTGTGGTCCATCGCCACCGTGATGCTCGGCTTCGCTGCCAGCTTTATTGCGTTGTTCGTGCTGCGCATGGCGGTGGGGGCCCTGGAAGCCCCGGCGTATCCGATCAACAGCCGCGTGGTCACCACCTGGTTTCCCGAGCGCGAACGCGCCACGGCGATTGGCTTCTACACCTCCGGGCAGTTTGTCGGGCTGGCATTCCTCACGCCGGTACTGGCTTGGCTGCAACACGCCTTCGGCTGGCACATGGTGTTTGTCGTCACCGGTGGCGTTGGCATCCTGTGGGGGATCATCTGGTACGCGGTGTATCGCGAGCCGAAGGATTTCAAAGGCGCCAACGCCGCTGAAATCGAGCTGATCCGCGAAGGCGGCGGCCTGGTGGACATGCAGGAAAAAACCGCCAAGGCCCCGTTCAGCTGGGTCGACCTGGGGATCGTGCTGAGCAAGCGCAAACTCTGGGGCATCTACCTGGGGCAGTTCTGCTTGAACTCCACGCTGTGGTTTTTCCTGACGTGGTTCCCCACCTACCTGGTGAAATATCGCGGGATGGACTTCATCAAATCCGGCCTGCTGGCATCGTTGCCGTTCCTGGCGGCGTTTGTCGGCGTGCTGTGTTCCGGGATCTTTTCCGACTGGCTGATTCGTCGCGGCGCGTCGGTGGGGTTTGCGCGCAAGTTGCCGATCATTGGCGGGCTGCTGATTTCCACGGCGATCATAGGCGCCAACTATGTTGACTCGACGGCCTGGGTGATTGCGTTCCTGGCGGTGGCGTTCTTTGGCAATGGCCTGGCGTCGATTACCTGGTCGCTGGTGTCGACCCTGGCACCGGCGCGTCTGTTGGGGCTGACCGGTGGGGTGTTCAACTTCATCGGCAACCTGTCGGCGATTGCCACGCCGATTGTGATCGGCTTTTTGGCCAGCGGTGATTCGTTTGCGCCGGCGATTACCTATATCGCGGTGCTGGCCTTGCTCGGGGCGCTTTCCTACGTGTTGCTGGTCGGTAAAGTCGAGCGGATCGAGTTGTAAAAACGGGCGACCTTGCGGTCGCCCTTTTTCATTTCGGCTCAGGGCACCGACATCTCGTTACGGAACACATTCAGCGGGTCCCAGCGCTGCTTGGTGCGGCGCAGGCGGCTTTCAATCATGAGGTCGGGGAAGAAGATCTTGTACCACTGCGGGTTGGGTCCCTTGCTGGGGTCGCCGTCGATAAACAGCATGTCGCGGTCGGGGTAATTGATGTAGCACCCTTCGAACTGGGCATTGACCGGAACGCCGTTGTCATTGGCGAATGCCGCGAAAAACAGTCCCTGGATCCATTGCGCATGGGCTTGATCCGAAGCGCTGCTTTCGTCACGCCAGTAGCATTGTGGTTGCCACTTCAAGTAGGACGAACGCTGTGCAACCGATGATTCCCGCCGCACGGCGGCGCTGGCCTGATTGATTTGCCCACCGAAGGACTGGATCTGGATCAGGCTTTGAGTCAGCCGTTTATCGGGATCGTCCCACGTCAGCGTGTCCCAGATCGCCTGCAGCACAGTGGCGGTGAAAATACCCTTCTGGTAGGCCGACTTATACCGGCCACGCTGGTTGGGCCCTGAGCCGTTGAGTGTCTGCTGGCAATGCAGCCAATCCATTCGACGGGTCGCCGCCAGGGCAGACGCCAGTGAATTGATCGTCGGCCCTGGCGGATTGCTGCGTGGCAGGTGGGTCGTTGGGGAAGGACTCAGGCATTCGGTGGCAGGAATGCCGATTGCATTGAGCATCGACCTGACAAAGTCTTCAAAGGGCGCTTGATCATTCAACTCGCCCTGCTTGTCCACGTAATGAACGTCCATCGTGACGTTGCCAGTGTTCTGATGGCGCATCTCCAGTTTGGTCGCCAGGCCCCAGGTGTCCGGGTTGGCCTGGTTGCGGGCAAACCAGTCCTGATAGGCCGCCAGCAATCTGTCGAGGGCTGGCTTGGTCAGCAGGGACCAGTCCCATTCCAGTACCAGCCACAGCACTTCCTTGGGGGCTTGTGGCAAACGTTCGAAGTAGTAACTGGTGATAATCCCGAACTGCCCGCCGCCTGCGCCGCAGCAGGCGGCGAACAGATCCAGTTCGTCCTGTTGGGCGCTGTTGCGGGCGACATGCACAGGGACCAGGCCGTTGCCCTGGTCGTTCGGCACCAGTATGTCGACGCCGCTCAACCAATCGCACACCAGGCCATCCTTGCGTGACAGCACCCCGTAGCCACCGCCGCAAATATGGCCACCCAGCCCGACCGAATAGCACGAGCCTCCGGGCAGGCTCGTGTTGGCCAGTTTGTACAGCGCCACATAGGCATCCCAGTTCTGGCCGCCCGCTTCCAGGCGGTAGCTGTAGCGATGAGGCGAGGCGGGCACCAGTTGTGAGGCGATCTGCCCCGTGGCGTCGTAGACCACTTGGTTCAGTTGGCTGATATCGATGATCGAGAGCACTTCGTTGGGACTGTCGGGCATCTTGTTCGCGACAAAACCCTCATAGCAGTGGCCACCGCTGCGCACCGTAATCCGGCCATCGGGGATCGCCAACGCCTGGGCGGCGGCGTCGATGATGTCCTGGGGGCTGTAACAGAGATAAATCAAGTTGGCGCCGTTCGACGACGATTCACCCTGCACATTGCCCAGCGGCCAGCGCAGGTTGAAACCTTTTTGCAGCGTTGAATGACGACGGTCCGCAGCGGTAATGAGATCAAATGCCATGATGTACTCCAAAGAGCCAAGAATGACTTCTGATGCGGCTAACTTAACGACCGGGAGGGCAAGGAATGCGGGGCTTGCGCAGGCGGTTAGACGGCAATAGGCATGAAGTGCGTTGAGGGAGGACGCAATGTCCACCCTCAAGCCTAGCGGAAAAGGTGAAGGCGCTGGGGGGTTAGTTGAGTACGCCGTCGAGGATCTCGTAGACGATGCCTGTTCCCACTGCGATCAGCACCACATCCGGCCCCGAACGGCGCCACTCATAACCTGGGTACACCGGCAGGCGTGCGAGGGCGCGGTTGTCGAGGCGTTCGCCGTAGTAACCACGGGGCATCGGCTGGCCGCGCACCAGCCGTACGTTGGGTGGCGGTGGCGCGCCACGTGAAAACTGGCCGTGGTTGTCATGGATGATCTGTCGGACCGGGCCGAAGTCCTCGGGTGGGCCGCCGCGACGGTTGTCCTGCGGGCCGCGATGGTCGTCGCCACGTTGTTCGTGCTGGCCTTGCGGGCCGCCACGGTCGGGGCCGCCTTGGTCATACGGCGCGGCCTGCACCAGGGCACTGGCGCCAAGCACCAGCACGCCAAGGCCTGCAATCACGGATTTAGGCATTTTCATCGGGTATTCCTCGGGGCACACAAGCAAAAAAGGGATTTCGAACGAGGTTCGAAATCCCTTGGTCTTGCTGTTTAGGCCGTGCCCGAGCGGGTTGATTCCTCTGTATCAGGAACTTTACCTACTGCTTACGGGGCCCTTACTTACGCGCGTTACGAACGCCTTCCGACAATGCCGCACACAGGCCCAACACGCCGTCGATGGCTTGCTGGTCATTCTTGGCATTGGCGATATGGTCGATCAGTGCCGAACCTACGACGACACCGTCAGCCAGGCGGGCGATGGCCGCCGCTTGTTCCGGGGTGCGGATACCAAAACCGATACTGATCGGCAGGTCGGTATGGCGACGCAGGCGGGTCACGGCTTCTTCGACGTGCTCCAGGGTTGCGGCGCCAGCACCGGTCACACCGGCTACTGACACGTAGTACACAAAACCGGAGCTGCCATTCAGCACTGTCGGCAAGCGCACATCGTCAGTGGTCGGCGTGGTCAGGCGGATAAAGTCGATGCCAGCGGCCTGGGCCGGGTCGCACAGTTCGCCGTTATGTTCGGGCGGCATGTCGACCACGATCAGGCCGTCGACCCCGGCTTCCTTGGCATCGGCAATAAATGCCGGCACGCCGTATTTGTGAATCGGGTTGAAGTAGCCCATCAGCACCAGCGGCGTGTCGTGGTTGTCCTTGCGGAACTCACGGACCATCTGCAGGGTTTTCAGCAGGTTCTGCTTGGCTTCCAGCGCGCGGATGTTGGCCAGTTGGATGGCCGGGCCGTCCGCCATTGGATCGGTGAAGGGCATGCCCAACTCGATCACGTCGGCGCCAGCGGCTGGCAAGCCCTTGAGGATCGCCAGGGAGGTGTCATAACCCGGGTCGCCGGCGGTGACGAAGGTCACCAGGGCGGCGCGGTTTTGTTCTTTAAGCTGTGCGAAGCGGGTTTGCAGGCGGCTCATCAGTGTTTCTCCTGCTTGGCGGTTTCCATGTGGTGCATCACGGTCTGCATGTCTTTGTCGCCACGGCCAGACAGGTTAACCACCATCAGGTGATCCTTCGGCAGGGTCGGTGCGCGTTTGAACACTTCGGCCAGGGCGTGGGCGCTTTCCAGGGCAGGAATGATGCCTTCCAGGCGGCAGCACTTGTGGAAGGCGTCGAGGGCTTCGTCGTCGGTCACCGAGGTGTATTGGACGCGCCCGATGTCATGCAACCACGCGTGTTCCGGGCCGATGCCGGGGTAATCCAGGCCAGCAGAGATGGAGTGGGCGTCGATGATCTGGCCATCGTCGTCCTGCAGCAGGAAGGTACGGTTGCCGTGCAGTACGCCGGGTACCCCGCCGTTGAGGCTGGCGGCGTGCTTGCCGGTCTCGATGCCGTGGCCGGCGGCTTCCACGCCGATGATCTCGACGCTGGTGTCATCCAGGAATGGGTGGAACAGGCCCATGGCGTTGGAGCCACCGCCGATGCACGCCACCAGGCTGTCCGGCAGGCGGCCTTCCTGGGCTTGCAACTGGTCGCGGGTTTCCTTGCCGATCACGGCTTGGAAGTCGCGCACCATCGCAGGGTACGGGTGCGGGCCGGCCACGGTGCCGATCAGGTAGAAGGTGCTGTCGACGTTGGTCACCCAGTCACGCAGGGCTTCGTTCATCGCGTCTTTCAGGGTGCCGGTGCCGGCCACCACCGGGATCACTTCAGCGCCCAGCAGCTTCATGCGGAACACGTTGGCCTGCTGGCGCTCGATGTCGGTGGTGCCCATGTAGATCACGCATTGCAGGCCGAAGCGTGCAGCCACGGTGGCAGTGGCTACGCCGTGCATGCCGGCGCCGGTCTCGGCGATGATGCGTTTCTTGCCCATGCGCCGGGCCAGCAGGATCTGGCCGATGCAGTTGTTGATCTTGTGCGCGCCGGTGTGGTTCAGCTCTTCGCGCTTGAGGTAGATCTTGGCGCCGCCGCAGAACTCGGTCAGGCGCTCGGCGAAATACAGCGGGCTTGGACGACCGACATAATCGCGTTGGAAGTAGGCCAATTCTTCTTTGAATGCAGGATCTTCCTTGGCCGCTTCGTATTCGCGGGCCAGGTCGAGGATCAACGGCATCAGGGTTTCAGCGACGTAGCGGCCGCCGAACGCGCCAAACAGGCCGTTGGCGTCAGGGCCGTTGCGCAGATCGGTCTGGGACTGAGTCATGGGGCGCTCCAGGAAATAATTCGTGTGAGAGGCAATGACGGCCACTCTACCCCTCACATGCGGTGCTGAAAACCGATAAGATCGCCGAAACCTGTCAGGAAAACTCACAGATGAGCCGAGACCTTCCTCCCCTCAATGCCTTGCGCGCTTTTGAAGCCACCGCGCGGCTGAACAGCGTCAGCCAGGCCGCCGAGCAGTTGCACGTGACCCACGGCGCCGTCAGCCGACAGTTGAAGGTGTTGGAGGAGCACTTGGGGGTGAGTTTGTTCGTCAAGGATGGACGCGGCCTTAAACTCACAGATTCCGGTGTTCGCCTGCGCGATGCCAGTGCCGAAGCGTTCGAGCGGTTGCGGGATGTGTGTGCAGAGCTGACCCAGGCCGGTGCCGATGCACCTTTCGTGCTTGGCTGTTCGGGCAGTTTGCTGGCGCGTTGGTTGATCCCGCGCCTGGGCCGTTTGAACGCGGACCTGCCGGACCTGCGCCTGCACCTGTCGGCGGGTGACGGTGATCTCGATCCTCGCCGTCCAGGACTGGATGCCCTGCTGGTGTTTGCCGAGCCACCCTGGCCCGCCGACATGCAGGTGTATGAATTGGCCAGTGAACGCATCGGCCCGGTGATGAGCCCACGGTTTGCCGGCTACGAGCGCTTGCGCCAGGCACCCGCCCAGGCCTTGTGTGATGAAGCGTTGTTACATACCACGTCTCGCCCGCAAGCCTGGCCCAGTTGGGCGCAGCAACACGGCATCGCGCCCGACGCGTTGAAACACGGCCAGGGGTTCGAGCATTTGTATTATTTGCTGGAGGCAGCGGTAGCAGGATTGGGTGTAGCGATTGCGCCGGAACCGCTGGTGGCAGAGGACCTGCGCGCGGGTCGCCTGGTGGCGCCGTGGGGTTTCAGCAAAACCCCGGCGCACCTGGCGTTGTGGCTACCCAAGCGCGCCGCAGATGGGCGCGCCGGGCAACTGGCGCAGTGGCTCAAGGCTGAGCTGTTGCGCCAGCCTGGCCGGTAAAACTATCAGTCACCGCGTTTGCACAGCAGGTAGGCTGCCAGCAGGCCCAGTGCACCGACAGCGACGCCGGCTGTGGTCCATGGGTGCTCTTGTGCGTAATCGCGGGTTGCAACACCGGTTTCGCGGATTTTGACTTTGCTTTCTTCGTAGGCATCGCTGATCAGATGACGGGAGTGCTTGAGGGCATTCTCGGCATTGCTTTTCAGGGCCTTCAGCGTTTTGCGCGACTCGTCGGACGCATCGTCCTTGAGGCTCTCAAGGGACTTGAGCAGGCTCGAAATCTCGGCTTCCATGCTTTCCAGCGACGCTTTGCGTAAAGAAGTGTTGGCCATGTGGACTCTCCTGAAATGATTGAGTGGCGTGTGTAGATACCGACTGCGGCCGTTTCAGAAAGTGCAGTAAATCTGAACTTTCGGGTAGGAATGGTCGCCAGAAGCAGTACGAACATTGACTGCTACGCTTGCTTAACGACCCTTAGGAGAATTGCCATGAGTGATCATCACACCTACAAGAAAGTCGAATTGGTCGGCTCGTCCGCCACCAGCATTGAAGACGCGATCAACAATGCCTTGGCCGAAGCCAACAAAAGCATCAAGCACCTGGAATGGTTCGAGGTGACTGAAACCCGTGGTCACATCAAGGACGGCAAGGCGGCGCACTTCCAAGTCACCCTCAAAGTGGGGTTCCGTATTGCCAGTAGTTGATCACCTCGGTTGAACTTGCCGACTGGCCGATTGCCATAACCTGCGCTACAACCAATGGGTGCCGACGCCACGCGCGTCGGCACGCTCTATTAGATCAGCGCAAGGAAAGTAACGGATGAAGAAGTTCCTGTTAGCGGTAGGTTTGTTGAGCATTGCAGGCACAGCCCTGGCGGCGGGCAAGCCTTGTGAAGAGCTGAAAAGCGAAATTGCAGCGAAAATCGACGCCAAGGGCGCTTCGGGTTATTCGCTGGAAGTGGTGGAAAAAGGCGCTGCGCCGAGCGATCACACAGTGGTCGGCAGTTGCGAAGGTGGTACCAAGGAAATTGCCTACAAGCGCGGTTAATCCCGTGTTGCAGACATAAAAAACCGACGCAAGTGCGTCGGTTTTTTTTCGCCTGAAGGTTTTAGCCCTTCATCAACTGCGCCAGTAACTCGTAGGAATGAATCCGGTCGGCGTGTTCGTACAGGTCGCAGGTAAAGATCAGCTCATCAGCGCCGGTCTGCTCGATCAGCACTTCCAGTTTGGCGCGGATCTTCGCCGGGCTACCGACCATGGCCAGGCCGAGGAAGCTACCCACTGCGTCTTTTTCATGGGGCAGCCACAGGCCGTCCATGGTTTTGACCGGTGGGCGCTGCACCAGGCTTTGCCCGCGCATCAGCGCCAGAATGCGTTGATACACGGAGGTGGCCAGGTAGTCGGCCTGTTCATCGGTGTCCGCCGCCACCAACGGAATGCCGAGCATCACGTAGGGTTTGTCCAGCACGGCTGATGGCTTGAAGTGGTTGCGGTACACGCGAATTGCCTCATGCATCAGGCGGGGTGCGAAGTGCGAAGCGAAGGCGTAGGGCAAGCCGCGCTCGCCAGCCAGCTGTGCGCTGAACAGACTGGAGCCCAGCAGCCACACGGGCACATTGGTGCCGGTACCCGGTACGGCAATGATCCGTTGATCGGGCGTGCGTGGGCCGAGGTAGGCCATCAACTCGGCGACATCTTCCGGGAATTCATCGGCGCTGCCGGAACGCTCACGGCGCAGGGCGCGGGCGGTCATTTGGTCAGAGCCGGGCGCACGGCCCAGGCCCAGGTCGATACGGCCAGGGTAGAGACTCTCCAGGGTGCCGAACTGCTCGGCGATCACCAGGGGCGCGTGGTTGGGCAGCATCACGCCGCCGGAACCGACGCGAATGGTCGAAGTGCCACCGGCCAGGTATCCCAGCAGCACCGAGGTCGCGGAGCTGGCGATGCCGTCCATATTGTGGTGTTCGGCCACCCAGAAACGGTTGTAGCCGAACTTTTCCACATGTTGGGCCAGGTCCAGGGAATTGCGCAGCGACTGCGCCGGACTGCCATTGGCCCGCACGGGCACCAGGTCGAGGGTCGAGAACTTTACGTCGGACAGCGATTTCATAAGCCTGCTTCTCCAAGGGGGCCGCAGGCTTTATAGACGAACCAAAACCTGCCGCTTCATGTGCATACCTATGCAATGAGGGCATATACCCGAGATTCAATAGCACGCTAGGAAAATTCCTACTGTATTGCTAGGTTTCTCCGACAGGATGAACTTTGCCAGTCCGACTACTCTCAGAACCCTTACTGACGCAAAACCACCGTTCGAGGAGACCGCTATGAGTATCGTGAAAAAAGCATCCGCGCATTGGGAAGGTGACCTGAAGACTGGTCTGGGTTCCATTTCCACGGAAACCGGCGTGCTACGTGAAGCGCCCTACGGCTTCAAGGCGCGTTTCGAGGGTGGCAAGGGCACCAACCCGGAAGAACTGATCGGGGCGGCCCACGCCGGCTGTTTCTCCATGGCCTTCTCCATGATTCTCGGCGATGCCGGGCTCAAGGCTGACAGCATCGACACCCAGGCCGAAGTGACCCTGGACCAGGTCGACGGTGGTTTTGCGATCACCGCCGTGCACTTGATCCTCAAGGCCAAGATTCCGGGCGCAAGCCAGGCGCAGTTCGATGAGTTGAGCAAAAAGGCCAAGGAAGGGTGCCCGGTGTCCAAGGTGTTGAATGCAAAAATCAGCCTGGATGCCACGCTCGTAAACTGACACCGCTAAACCTGTAGCAGCCGGCTTCTGTGGGAGCTGGCTTGCCTGCGAAAGCATCACCTCGGAGTCACTGCGAAGCCGAGGCAACTGCATCGCGGGCAAGCGCGGCTCCCACAGAGGTTCGTTCCGACATTTAGTTATGCGTTAAATCAGAACTCGTGTTTCACCGATGTGGTCCTATAGCCTATGCAGCCTTAGCCGCACACCCGTGCGCAATGCATTTAGGGAGCTTCAAACATGAAACGTTTTGCCTTGGCGATCATCTGCGGTGTATTGGCCACATCGGCTGTGGCCGCACCAAAAGACTGTGAAGAGCTCAGGAAAGAGATCGAGGTCAAGATCCAGGCTAATGCGGTTCCGTCCTACACCCTGGAGATCGTCAGCAAGGAAGAAGCCGACAAGCACGACAGCGCCATGGTTGTCGGCAGCTGTGAGAATGGCACCAAGGCCATCGTCTACCAGAAGAACAACGACTGATCAGATGCAGTTGACGCTGCGTTCCTCCGCGAGCAACTGACGCGCCGAGTCATACAACCGGATATTGGGTGTGAAGGCCAACGAACGCCCTTCCAGCACATAGCGCTGGCCGGCCTGGAAGTGGTCGTATTCCAGGGTCATGAAGCAGGTGCGGTACATCATCTGGCTCAGCCCACCCAAACCGCCACCCGCCGGGACTTCAAAGTCGAAGCGCACCATCAATTCGTGATGGCCGGGCGGAAATTGGAAGAAACGTCCGTCATCCAGGTTCTTGCCGTCCAGACGCTGCGCCATCACCAGCTTGGAGCCCGGCGTTGGCGTGGTGAAATCGACCCAGGCTTGCTGCGGATCCGCCGGTGGAACGGGGGTAGTCGTGCAGGCACTGAGGAACAAGGCGGCGACGGGAAACAAGAGCTGACGCATGGCAGGCACTCGACGAAAGGAGAGAATGGAGCCCGGCGCCGACGGCAGCAGGCTCCCTATGAGTATAAACACGTCATGCCGTGGAAAAATTCCGCGCAGGCACGATAGTCTGGCGAGCAAATTACCCAGGAGTGGTCGGGGCATGGTCAGGCGTTTTCTTCCAGGGTTGATGGTTGTGCTGCTCAGCGGCTGCTCCAGTGTCAGTTACTACGGTCAATTGGCCAGCGGTCAGTGGCAGTTGCTGCGGGCCAGGGAGCCGGTGGCTCAGGTGATTGGCGACCCCTCCCGCCCTGCCTTATTGCGCGAGCACCTGGTGCAATCGCAAAAGGCGCGCACGTTCGCCAGTGAACACCTGCACCTGCCTGACAACCAGAGTTACAGGTTGTACGCCGACATCGGCCGGCCCTATGTGGTCTGGAACGTCTTTGCCACGCAGGAATTTTCCTTATCCCCCGAAACCCATTGCTTCCCCATCGCCGGCTGTGTGGCCTATCGCGGCTATTACAACCAGGGCGCGGCGCGTGGCGAGGCTGCGTTGCTGAAGCAGCAGGGCATGGACGTCTCGATAGGCGGCGTCGAGGCGTATTCCACCTTGGGTTGGTTCAACGACCCGATCATGAATTCAATGATGAACTGGGGCGATGAACGCCTGGCCACGCTGATCTTCCATGAGCTGGCGCACCAGCGTTTCTATGTGAAGGACGACACCGAGTTCAATGAGTCGTTTGCCAATTTCGTCGAGCAGGAAGGTACACGCCAATGGCGCGCTGCGCGGGGGCTGGCGCCTGATAGCTTGTCCACGTCCAAACAGCGTGACCAGTTTATCCAGTTGGTCCTCGATACCCGCCAACGCTTGCAAACGCTCTACGCCCAACCCTTGGCTGAGGATGCGATGCGTCAGGCCAAGGCGGCGCAATTCGAGCGTTTGCGCAGCGATTACCGGCAACTGCGCGACAGCCAATGGGGCGGCGATAAACGTTATGACGCCTGGATCAACCAGCCCATGAACAATGCGCGGCTGTTGCCATTTGGGCTGTACGACCAGTGGGTGCCGGCGTTTGCGGCGTTGTTTGCGCAGGAAGGTGGGGATTGGGTGAGGTTTTATGCGGCGGTGGAACGGTTGGGAGGGTTGCCGGTGGAGCAGCGCAAGGCGGCGTTGAGGCACTTGCAAGGTGGTGGCCTTTAGGGCCATCGCAGGCAAGCCAGCTCCCACAGTTGACCGATTTTCAACATGAGAACGCTTTCAACTGTGGGAGCTGGCTTGCCTGCGATAGCTATTTTAAGGCCGCTGCAAAAATGCCTGGTGCATCTGCGCCAATGTCTCAAAATGCCAAGTCGGCGCCTCGGCATTCAATTCTTCAAAGCTGCCGAACCCATACCCCACCGCTGCCGAATCCAGCCCATTGCTGCGCGCACCGATCAGGTCATGCTTGCGGTCACCAATCATCAGGGTGGTGGCCGGGTCCAGATGCTCTTCGTTGATCAAATGGGCAATCAGCTCGACCTTATTGGTGCGTGTGCCATCCAATTCGCTGCCGTAGATCACCTTGAAGTGCTTGGCGAAATCGAAGTGCCGAGCGATCTCGCGGGCAAATACCCACGGCTTGGACGTCGCCACGTACAGCTGGCGACCTTGGCCGCTCAGGTCTTCCAACAGCGGCATCACGCCGTCGAACACACGGTTTTCATACAGGCCGGTGACCTTGAAGCGCTCGCGATAGAAATTCACCGCTTCCCAGGCCTTGGCCTCGTCAAAGCCGTAGAACTGCATGAAGGCTTGCAGCAAGGGTGGGCCGATGAAGTGTTCCAGCTTGGTCAGGTCCGGCTCATCAATGCCGAGTTTGCCGAGGGCGTACTGGATCGAGCGGGTGATGCCTTCGCGCGGGTCGGTGAGGGTGCCGTCCAGGTCGAACAGCACGGTTTGGTAGTGCAGGGTCATCGGTCGAATCCTTCAGCCAGGTGCAGGTCTTTGAGCTTCACGTAGTTCGCGGCGCTGTAGGTGAAAAAGGCGCGCTCCTTGTCAGTCAGTGGGCGGATTTGTTTAACCGGGCTGCCCACGTACAAGAAGCCGCTTTCGAGTTTCTTGCCTGGCGGCACCAGGCTGCCAGCGCCGATGATCACGTCGTCTTCCACCACGGCGCCGTCCATCACGATGCTGCCCATGCCGATCAGGATGCGGTTGCCCACGGTGCAGCCATGCAGCATGACTTTGTGGGCGATGGTCACGTCGTCGCCGATCAACAGCGGGAAGCCGTCCGGGTTAAAGGGACCGGCGTGGGTGATGTGCAGCACGCAGCCGTCCTGCACGCTGGTGCGCGCACCGATGCGGATGCGGTGCATGTCGCCGCGGATCACGGTCAGCGGCCAGACCGAGCTGTCGGCGCCGATTTCGACGTCGCCGATCACCACCGCCGAGATATCGACAAAAGCCCCGGCGCCCAGGGCTGGCGTGTGGTTCTGATAGGTGCGAAGGGTCACGATAGCCTCTCTCTCTTCTGCTGATAGCTGCGGTGGACGTTGATTGTAATTAAGATGGCCCCATCTTTGTTCTTACATGTTTCTTCAGCCAAGGTGCCAACCGTGAGCGCGAACAACCCTCTTCTGCAGTCCTACGACCTGCCGCCGTTCTCGGCGATCCGTGCCGAGCACGTCCAGCCGGCCATTGAACAGATCCTCGCCGACAACCGCGTTGCCATCGAAGGCATCCTGCACAGCCAGGGTAAAAATCCGACATGGGCCGGCCTGGTCCTGGCCATGGACGAACTGAATGACCGCCTCGGTGCTGCCTGGAGCCCGGTCAGCCACCTCAATGCCGTGTGCAACAGCGCCGAACTGCGCGAAGCCTATGAAGGCTGCCTGCCGGCGTTGAGCGCCTACTCCACCGAGATGGGCCAGAACCGCGCGTTGTTCCAGGCCTTCGAAGCCCTGGCCAACAGCCCGGAAGCCGCCGGTTTCGATGTGGCGCAGAAAACTATCCTGGAACACTCGCTGCGTGACTTCCGCCTGTCCGGCATCGATCTGCCGCCCGAGCAGCAAAAGCGCTACGCCGAAGTGCAGAGCAAACTGTCCGAGTTGGGCAGCAAATTTTCCAACCAGTTGCTGGACGCCACCCAGGCCTGGACCAAACACGTGACTGATGAGGCCACCCTCGCCGGCCTGACCGACTCGGCCAAGGCGCAGATGGCTGCCGCTGCCCAGGCCAAAGGCCTCGACGGCTGGCTGATCACCCTGGAATTCCCGAGCTACTACGCGGTGATGACCTACGCCCAGGATCGTGCCCTGCGTGAAGAGGTCTACGCGGCCTACTGCACCCGAGCGTCTGACCAAGGCCCGAATGCCGGTCAGAACGATAACGGCCCAGTGATGGAACAGATCCTCGACCTGCGTCAGGAGCTGGCCCAGTTGCTCGGTTACGCGTCGTTCTCCGAACTGAGCCTGGCGACCAAGATGGCCGAGTCCAGTGACCAGGTGCTGAGCTTCCTGCGCGACCTGGCCAAGCGCAGCAAGCCGTTTGCCGTCCAGGACCTGCAACAGCTCAAGGCCTACGCCGCCGAACAAGGTTGCGCCGACCTGCAAAGCTGGGACAGCGGTTTCTACGGCGAGAAACTCCGTGAGCAGCGCTACAGCGTCTCCCAGGAAGCCCTGCGCGCCTACTTCCCGATCGACAAAGTGCTGGGCGGCCTGTTCGCCATTGTGCAGCGCCTGTACGGCATCGAGATCGCCGAGCAGAAAGGCTTCGACACCTGGCACCCGGATGTCCGCCTGTTTGAAATCAAGGAAAACGGCCAGCATGTCGGTCGCTTCTTCTTCGACCTCTACGCCCGCGCCAACAAGCGTGGCGGTGCCTGGATGGACGGCGCCCGCGACCGTCGCCGCACGATCGACGGTGTACTGCAAAGCCCGGTGGCCAACCTGGTGTGCAACTTCACCCCGGCTGACAGCGGCAAGCCTGCCCTGCTGACCCACGATGAAGTCACCACGCTGTTCCACGAATTCGGCCACGGCCTGCATCACCTGCTGACCCGCGTTGAACACGCTGGCGTGTCCGGCATCAACGGCGTGGCCTGGGATGCGGTGGAGCTGCCGAGCCAGTTCATGGAGAACTGGTGCTGGGAGCCCGAAGGCCTGGCGCTGATCTCCGGTCACTATGAAACCGGCGAGCCATTGCCACAGGATCTGCTGGAAAAAATGCTCGCGGCGAAGAATTTCCAGTCCGGCCTGATGATGGTGCGCCAGCTGGAATTCTCGCTGTTCGACTTCGAACTGCATGCCACTCACGGTGATGGCCGCAGTGTGGCGCAGGTGCTGGAAGGCGTGCGCGATGAGGTGTCGGTGATGCGTCCGCCGGCCTACAATCGCTTCCCCAACAGCTTTGCTCACATCTTTGCGGGCGGTTACGCCGCGGGTTACTACAGCTACAAGTGGGCTGAAGTGCTGTCGGCAGATGCCTTCTCCAAGTTCGAGGAAGACGGCGTGCTCAATGCCGAAACCGGCCGCGCCTTCCGCGAAGCCATCCTCGCGCGTGGCGGCTCCCAGGCGCCAATGGTGCTGTTCGTCGACTTCCGCGGACGTGCGCCGTCGATTGACGCACTCTTGCGCCACAGCGGCCTGAGTGAGGACGCGGCAGCATGAGTGAAGGGCCTGTGATTACCAAAAAGCAATTTATCGCCGGGGCGGTCTGCCCGGCGTGCAGTGAGCCGGACAAGCTGAAGATGTGGACCGAAGACAACGTGCCACACCGTGAGTGCGTGGCGTGCGGTTACACCGACACCTTGAATGACCAGGGTCTGTCGGTGCCCAAGGAATTGGGCACCCGGGTGAATAACTCGGCGTTGAAAGCCCCTGCGGACCCGAAAGTGCAGGCGGTGCAGTTCTTTCCTAATCCGAAGCTGAAAAAAGACTAGCCAGCGTACGCAGACCTAATGTGGGAGGGGGCTTGCCCCTGATGGTGGTGTATCAGCCAGCCTATTGGCATTGATAAACCACCATCGGGAGCAAGCCTCCTCCCACTTTTTTTGCCCGCATTTATTCGACTTAGGTCGCTGAATCGATTCTCTACATCCTTAGCCTGCTATCATTTGTAACTATTGATTGCCGCTGCGTTCTATCTCCTTGGGTCGGTTGGATCCAATTCGCTGCTGAAAAAAATCAGAAGCCGCTCCCAGAAGCGGCTGATAACCCGTGACCACATGATGAGGTGCCACCATGTCTGATCAAGATCAAGACAACCCCCGGCGTGACTTTTTGCGCAAATCCTTGACCTTGATCCCGGTGGTCACGGTTGCCAGCACCGGCCTTGGCGGTTCGATGCTGATGGCTACGCCCGAGCCGGCCCAGGCGGCGCCCGCCAAGCCTGTGGCGAGCGAAAAGGCCTACGAGCCCACGTACTTCACCGCCGAGGAATGGGCGTTTATCAACGCCGCCGTCGAGCGCTTGATCCCCGCCGATGCCCAAGGCCCGGGTGCCCTGGAAGCGGGTGCGCCGGAATACATCGACCGCCAGATGAATACCCCTTACGCCAGCGGTGCGTTGTGGTTCATGCAGGGCCCGTTCAACGCCGACGCGCCGCCGGAAATGGGCTGGCAGAGCAAACTGGTGCCCAAGGACATCTATCGCCTGGGCATTGCCGCGACGGATGCCTGGTCGAAGGCGTTCAACGGTAAGGCTTTTGCTGCGCAAGACAGCGCTACCCGAGACGATATGTTGCACCGTCTCGAAGCCGGCGGCAGTGAGGTGACCGCGCATTTTGACGCGGTGCCGCCGAAGATTTTCTTCAACCTGTTACTGCAAAACACCAAGGAAGGGTTCTTCTGCGACCCGATCCACGGCGGCAATAAAGGCATGGTCGGCTGGACCATGATCGGTTTCCCCGGCGCCCGCGCCGATTTCATGGACTGGGTGGAACGCAACGAGCAGTACCCCTTCCCGGCCGTTTCAATCCGCGGCGAGAGGGCATAAGCGTGGCGACCATCATGAAGAAAGTGGATGCAGTGATCGTAGGCTTCGGCTGGACCGGCGCGATTATGGCCAAGGAACTGACGGAAGCGGGCCTCAACGTGGTTGCGCTGGAGCGCGGCCCGATGCAGGACACATACCCGGACGGCAACTATCCCCAGGTCATCGACGAACTGACCTACAGCGTGCGTAAGAAGCTCTTTCAGGACATCTCCAAGGAGACGGTGACCATTCGTCATAGCGTGAATGATGTTGCCCTGCCTAACCGTCAGTTGGGTGCGTTCTTGCCGGGCAACGGCGTGGGCGGCGCGGGCCTGCACTGGTCGGGGGTGCATTTCCGTGTCGATCCAATTGAACTGCGTATGCGCAGCCACTACGAGGAACGCTACGGGAAAAACTTCATCCCCAAGGACATGACCATCCAGGACTTCGGCGTGAGCTATGAAGAGCTGGAGCCGTTTTTCGACTATGCGGAAAAAGTCTTCGGTACGTCCGGCCAAGCCTGGACCGTGAAGGGCCAGTTGGTCGGCGAAGGCCGTGGCGGCAACCCTTATGCACCGGATCGCTCCAACCCGTTCCCATTGGAAGCGCAGAAGAACACCGTCTCCGCACAGCTGTTTCAGAAAGCGGCGGCCAGCGTCGGGTATAAGCCTTACAACCTGCCGTCAGCCAATACCTCGGGGCCCTACACCAACCCTTATGGTGCGCAGATGGGCCCGTGCAATTTCTGCGGCTTCTGCAGTGGCTACGTGTGCTACATGTATTCCAAAGCCTCGCCGAACGTGAATATCCTGCCGGCGTTGCGCCAGGTGCCGAACTTTGAGCTGCGGCCCAATTCCCACGTGCTCAAGGTCAACCTCGACAGCACCAAGCGCAAAGCCACCGGCGTGACCTACATCGACGCCCAGGGCCGCGAATGCGAGCAACCGGCGGACTTGGTGATCCTCGGCGCGTTCCAGTTCCATAACGTGCGTTTGATGCTGCTCTCCGGTATCGGCAAGCCGTACGACCCGATTACCAATGAAGGCGTGGTGGGCAGGAACTTCGCCTACCAGAACATGGCGACCATCAAGGCGTTCTTCGACAAGGACACCCACACCAACAACTTCATCGGTGCGGGCGGCAATGGCGTGGCCATCGATGACTTCAACGCCGACAACTTCGACCATGGGCCCCACGGCTTTGTGGGCGGTTCGCCGATGTGGGTGAACCAGGCTGGCAGCCGACCTATTGCCGGCACCTCGAACCCGCCGGGTACTCCGGCGTGGGGCAGCGCCTGGAAGCGCGCCACCGCCGATTACTACACCCACCAAGTGTCGATGGATGCCCATGGCGCCCATCAATCCTACCGGGGCAACTACCTGGATCTGGACCCGGTTTACCGCGATGCCTATGGCCTACCGTTGCTGCGCATGACGTTCGACTGGCAGGAAAACGACATCAAGATGAACCGCTTCATGGTCGAGAAAATGGGCAAGGTCGCCGAGGCGATGAACCCCAAGGCGATTGCGGTGTTGGGCAAAAAGGTCGGTGAGCACTTCAATACAGCGTCCTACCAGACCACCCACCTCAACGGCGGCGCGATCATGGGCACCGACCCGAAAACCAGCGCGCTGAACCGTTATCTGCAGTGCTGGGATGTGCACAATGTGTTTGTCCCAGGCGCATCCGCTTTCCCACAAGGCTTGGGCTACAACCCTACCGGCCTGGTGGCGGCGCTGACCTACTGGTCGGCCCGGGCAATCCGCGAGCAGTACCTGAAAAACCCCGGCCCACTGGTTCAGGCATAAGGAGCGATGACCATGAAAGCACTTGTTATCGCCACCTTCGCCCTTTTCAGCAGTTGCTCAGTGAGCGCCGCCGAAACCGACGTGATCAAGCAAGGCGAATACCTGGCACGCGCCGGTGACTGCGTGGCCTGCCACACTGCCAAGGGTGGCAAGCCCTTCGCCGGTGGCCTGCCAATGGAAACCCCCATTGGCGTGATCTATTCCACCAACATCACTCCGGACAAGACCGGCCTGGGCGACTACAGCTTCGAAGACTTCGACAAGGCCGTGCGCCATGGCGTCGCCAAGAGCGGTAGTACCCTTTACCCAGCGATGCCCTACCCGTCATATGCTCGCGTCAGCGACAGCGACATGAAGGCGTTGTACACGTACTTCATGAAGGGCGTTGAGCCCGTTGCCCAGGAGAACAAGGACAGCGATATTCCGTGGCCCTTGAGCATGCGTTGGCCGCTGGCGGCGTGGCGCTGGATGTTCGCGCCGGCTGTCGAGGAGCACCCGGCGCAAGCCACTGCCGACCCGGTGATCAGCCGCGGTGCCTATTTGGTGGAAGGCCTCGGCCACTGCGGCGCGTGCCATACGCCACGGGCGTTGACCATGCAGGAAAAAGCCCTGAGCGCCACTGATGGCAACGCTTTCCTGTCCGGCAGTGCGCCGCTGGAAGGCTGGATCGCCAAGAGCCTGCGCGGTGACCACAAGGACGGCCTGGGCAGTTGGAGCGAGGAGCAACTGGTGCAATTCCTCAAGACCGGTCGCAGTGATCGCAGCGCGGTGTTTGGCGGCATGAGCGATGTTGTCGTCCATAGCATGCAGTACATGTCGGAAAATGACCTGACGGCGATCGCCCGTTACCTCAAGAGCCTGCCGGCGGTGGACCCCAAGGATCAGCCGCACCAGTACGACAAGCAGGCAGCGGATGCCCTGTGGAAAGGCGATGACAGTCAGCGTGGCGCCTCGGTGTACATCGACAACTGCGCCGCCTGCCACCGTACCGATGGCCATGGTTATACACGTGTGTTCCCGGCGTTGGCGGGCAACCCGGTGCTGCAGACGGCGGATGCCACGTCATTGATCAACATCGTGTTGAACGGCGGCACCTTGCCGGCGACCCACGCGGCGCCATCCACCTTCACCATGCCGGCGTTCGCCTGGCGCCTGTCGGATCAGGAAGTCGCCGATGTGGTCAGTTTCATTCGTGGCAGTTGGGGCAACAAGGGCGCGCCAGTCAACGCCAGCGAAGTGGCGGACCTGCGCAAGAACGATATGCGCACTACCTCCGGCGATGACTTGGGGCAGGTAACACAAAAGCACTGATCCTTCCCTGGCCGCCAAACGGCACTGGTCAGAAACCTTGCGCCTCGATACTGTATATAAAAACAGTATTGAGGCGCTTTCATGTTTACTCCGCTGCCACCCCGAGGCCGGGGCACGGCCACCAACCTGCATAACCGCTTTTCGCCCACGGTCAGCGTGGTCGAGGATGACGGCTGGTTCCAGGAAGTGCCGCCGACCCAGGGCACCGAAGTGCGCATAGAGACGGCCAAGACCATCATCACCCGCAACAACTCGCCGGACTTGCCCTTTGATCGCTCGATCAACCCCTACCGTGGCTGCGAGCATGGCTGTATCTACTGCTATGCACGGCCCAGCCATGCCTATTGGGACATGTCGCCGGGGTTGGATTTCGAGACCCGGTTGATCGCCAAGACCAATGCCGCCGATGTGCTGGAACAGCAACTGTCGAAGCCGGGCTACGTGTGTGCGCCGATCAACCTGGGCTCCAATACCGACCCGTACCAGCCGATCGAGCGCGAGTACAAGATCACCCGGCGAACCCTGGAAGTCCTGCTGCGCTATCGCCACCCGGTAACGATCATCACAAAAGGATCGCTGATTTTGCGCGATCTGGACCTGCTCACCGAACTGGCCCGCCAGCGACTGGTGGCCGTGATGATCAGCCTTACCAGCCTGGACGACGAACTCAAGCGCATCCTGGAGCCACGTACGGCGGCGCCCAAGGCGCGGTTGCGGGCGATCCGGGTGATGCGCGACGCGGGGATCCCGGTGGGTGTGCTGTGTTCGCCGATGATTCCGATGATCAACGACAGTGAGCTGGAAAGCCTGTTGACCGAAGCCCACGCGGCGGGTGCGCAAAGTGCGGCGTACATGATGCTGCGCCTGCCCCTGGAGGTGGCCCCATTGTTCGAGGAGTGGCTGGCGGCCCATTACCCGCAACGCGCGGCCCATGTCATGAGCCTGGTGCGCCAGGTGCGCGGTGGTGAGGTGTATGACAGCCGCTTTGGTGTGCGCATGCGTGGTGAAGGCCCGTTTGCCGATTTGCTCGCCCAGCGCTTCAGCAAGGCGATCAAACGCCTGGGGCTCAACCGGCGAGAAGGCTTCAACCTGGATTGCAGCGCCTTTTGTCCACCCGGCAGACAGATGGCTTTGTTGTAGACTGAACGGGCGGAATGCCCTGGTCTTGTAGGGATAGTCGCGTTTTGACATCACTGAAACCCGCGTCCTAGAGCGGTTCATTCAGTTTGAGTTAAGTTTCGACGGTTACCTTGTTCAGCGAGTGACTGATGAGTCGGCACTCTGGCCCCTGGCGTTTTACAACTTTTCCACTGGCCAAGCGTCGAACTGACCTGAAAACTCCCCTGCATTAATCAAGAGGATGAATCATGAGTGACAAGGATAAACAGCCGTTGGCTGCGTCGGCTTCTGCCTCTCCAGTGGCGGAAACCGCCGATGCAGCGCTAAAGCATATCGTTGACGGCTTTTTGCATTTCCATCACGACGTCTTCCCGCAGCAGGAAGAACTCTTCAAGAAACTCGCCACGGCCCAGAGCCCACGGGCGATGTTCATTACCTGCGCCGACTCGCGCATCGTGCCTGAGCTGATCACCCAAAGCTCCCCGGGCGATCTGTTCGTGACGCGTAACGTCGGTAACGTCGTACCGCCTTATGGGCAGATGAACGGCGGTGTTTCCACGGCCATCGAGTACGCCGTCCTTGCCCTGGGCGTGCAGCACATCATCGTTTGCGGGCACTCCGATTGCGGCGCTATGCGTGCGGTCCTCAACCCCGCCAGCCTGGAGAAGATGCCAACCGTCAGGGCCTGGCTGCGACACGCTGAGGTGGCCAAGTCCATGGTCGAAGACAACTGCGATTGTGCCAATGAAGGCGAGAGCATGAAGGTGCTGACCGAAGAAAACGTCATCGCCCAACTGCAGCATTTGCGTACCCACCCTTCCGTGGCTTCGCGCATGGCCAATGGTCAGCTGTATATCCATGGCTGGATCTACAACATCGAGACCAGCGAAATCCGCGCCTACGATGCCGATCAGTCGGCGTTCCGACCGTTGGGCGGCGACGGGCCGATCCCTTGCGCGACGCCTAAAGCGCGCTTCTAACACACTTCCCTGCCGGGTAAAGCGGTGGCTGCCATGGACGCAGCCAGGCTTTACCGCGCCCGGCGAATGCCTCGGGAGAGTCATCATGCGTGCTGCTCAATTGAAAGCTGTATTGCCACGGGAGCTGCTCGCTTCCGTGGTTGTGTTTCTGGTTGCCCTGCCCTTGTGCATGGGCATCGCGATTGCCTCTGGCATGCCGCCCGCCAAGGGCCTGATCACCGGGATCATCGGCGGCCTTGTGGTGGGTTGGCTGGCGGGCTCGCCGTTGCAGGTCAGTGGTCCGGCGGCCGGTTTGGCTGTGTTGGTATTCGAACTGGTGCGCCAGCACGGCATGCTGATGCTCGGGCCGATCCTGTTGCTGGCGGGCTTTCTGCAGCTGGTAGCCGGGCGTCTGCGCCTGGGCTGCTGGTTTCGCGTCACGGCCCCGGCGGTGGTGTACGGCATGCTGGCAGGGATTGGCGTGCTGATTGTGCTATCCCAGATTCACGTGATGCTCGACGGCGCGCCCAAGCCCTCGGGGCTGGACAACCTGGCAGGCTTCCCGGCGGCGTTGGCGGAGGCGATCCCGACCCTGGGCGGTGGCCTGGGCTGGCAGGCGGGATTGCTCGGGTTGTCGACGATGCTGGTGATGTACGTCTGGGATAAATTCCGCCCACAGACGCTGCGCTTTGTACCCGGCGCCTTGTTGGGTGTGGGCCTGACCACCGTGGTCAGCCTGATGCTGGCGTTGCAGGTCAAGCGCGTGGAAGTCCCGGAAAATCTTGCCGATGCCATCGATTGGCTGCGCCCCAGCGATCTGTTGAATCTTGCAGATCCTCAACTGTTGATTGCCGCGTTTGCGGTGGCGTTTATCGCGAGTGCCGAAACCCTGCTCTCCGCCGCGGCGGTGGATCGCATGCACAGCGGTCAGCGTTCTGATTTCGACAAGGAATTGTCTGCTCAAGGTATAGGCAACATGCTCTGCGGCCTGGTGGGTGCCTTGCCGATGACCGGCGTGATCGTGCGCAGCTCGGCCAACGTACAGGCCGGTGCTACCACGCGCCTGTCGGCGATGTTCCATGGCCTGTGGCTGCTGGCGTTCGTGCTGTTGCTGTCGAGTGTGCTGCAGAGCATCCCGGTGGCGAGCCTGGCGGGCGTGCTGGTGTACACCGGTATCAAGCTGGTGGACGTCAAGGCATTCAAGGCATTGGGACGCTATGGGCGGATGCCGATGTTCACCTATGCGGCCACGGCGCTGGCGATCATCTTTACCGACCTGCTGACCGGCGTGCTGGTGGGCTTCGGCTTGACCTTGGTCAAGCTGGCGTTCAAGGCTTCGCGGCTCAAGGTCAGCCTGATCGACTTGCCCCAGGAGGGCGAGATGGAGCTGCGCCTGACCGGTGCGGCGACCTTTCTGAAAGTGCCGGCGTTGACCCAGGTGCTGTCCACGGTACCGGCGGGCAGCACTGTGCATGTGCCGCTCAATAACCTGAGTTACATCGACCATTCCTGCCTGGAGCTGCTCGAGGAATGGGGGCGGGCCAATGCGGCCAAGGGCTCGAAGCTGGTGATCGAGGCGCGCGGGTTGAAGCGCCGGTTGGAAGGTCGGGTGCGGACGACGACGGGGATAGGCTCAGCACCAGCCTGAAGCGCAGATAACCCCTGTAGGAGCCGGCGTGCCGGCGATGAAGCCCGCAAGATCAGTTAGGTTCAAGGGCCTCATCGCTGGCAAGCCAGTGCCTACAACGGGGGATCAGGCAGGCTGGTCCAGCGCCAACTCAACCCCCAGCTGTCGCGACAGGCACGGCCAGCGCTTCCACGCGGCTTCCGTGTCCGGGCTCTTGAGCTGTTCGCGATAGGTCTCGACCGACTCCAGCGCAAAGCTGTCTTCGTTGAGCATTTCATCCACCGCGTGATGCACCGCTTCATCCAGTTGATTGGCGAAGTTTTCGCCGATCAGCTGGTGGGCGATGACATTGGCCACGGTGGTGTCGGCCGGAATCAACGGCTGGCCAAAATGCTTGATGTACAGGTCGTTGACCTCTTCGACCAGGCGATGAGCCAGGTAGGCCTCATCCAGCAGGCCGTCGAGCCCTTCGTGGCCGGCGAGGATGGCAGGCGGTTGCAGGAAGAAGTGCTCGGCAATTTTCAGCACCGGCTTGATCTGGCTTTCGATACCCGCCTCGCGGGCCACATCGTTGGCGGCGTCCAGCAAGTCCGGGACCAGGTCGATGTAGGCGGTGACAAAGCGAGTCATGACAATGTTGCGATCACCGTCAGCCAGGGAGATGGCCGAATGCAGGTGCGGCAATTGTTTTTCCAGTTGCTGGGCAAGCTGGCCCGTGCTGGCTTCGTGTTGATGGGCACGGGAAATCTGCTCGCGCAATGCGGCGGTGTTCATGAAAGCTCCAGTGATGCAGGCGTAGGAAAAGGGAGAGGATAAGGTAGCTCGTTTATACGAGAGCTTAAGACGCATTTGTCATAATTATTTCATGGTTATGCGCCTGCGTTATATCCAATTGCCATCGTTCGTCGGATAAACGATTCCGCACCCGGTTTTATTAGCCCCGACCGGTCATTTTTGCTCATTTGCCCCTACACATTGCGGGGTTGCAGAGCCTGTCTATACTCGGATTTGTACGCGATTAGCTGATGACGCCAGACTGCATAAGCAGGCAAGGCTAAGCGGTTGTAAGCAGTATGGAAGCCGCTCCCTTCGACGCAGGTGCAAACCGGCGGGATAACAAGAACGATAAGGGGAACCCGCAATGATGCGACATCCACACGTTTGGATGGGCCTCCTGTTGTGGTCAGTATTCGGCCAGGCACATGCCGCCTGGACAACGAATATGGCGCCAGGGGCGACAGAAGTCAGTCACGCTGTGTTCGACCTGCACATGACCATATTCTGGATCTGTGTGGTGATCGGCATCATCGTGTTTGGCGCGATGTTCTGGTCGATGATCGTTCATCGCCGGTCCACGGGCCAGGTCGCGGCCAAGTTCCACGAAAGCACTACCGTGGAGATCCTCTGGACCGTCGTGCCCTTGCTGATCCTGGTCGCCATGGCCATTCCGGCGACCAAGACCCTGATCAATATCTACGACAGCAGTGAATCGGATATCGATATCCAGGTCACCGGTTACCAGTGGAAGTGGCACTACAAATACCTGGGCCAGGACGTGGAGTTCTTCAGCAACCTGGCCACGCCCGCCGAGCAGATCCACAACCAGGCCACCAAGGGCGAACACTACCTGCTGGAAGTCGACCAGCCACTGGTGTTGCCGGTGGGCGCCAAGGTGCGCTTTTTGGTGACGGCTGCCGACGTGATCCATTCCTGGTGGGTGCCGGCGTTTGCGGTCAAGCGCGACGCCATCCCCGGCTTCGTCAACGAGGCCTGGACCCGTATCGAGAAGCCTGGCATCTACCGTGGCCAGTGCGCCGAACTGTGCGGCAAGGACCACGGGTTCATGCCCATCGTGGTCGAGGTCAAGTCCAAGGCCGACTACGACACTTGGCTCGGCGAGCGTAAGGAAGAGGCCGCCAAGCTCAAGGAACTGACCTCCAAAGAGTGGACGCTGGAAGAGCTGGTGGCCCGTGGCGACAAGGTCTACCACACCACCTGCGTGGCCTGTCACCAGGCCGAGGGCCAGGGCTTGCCGCCAATGTTCCCGGCGCTCAAGGGTTCGAAAATCGCGACAGGGCCAAAAGAAGGCCACCTGAGTCTCGTCTACCACGGCAAGCCGGGCACCGCGATGGCGGCCTTTGGCAAGCAGCTTTCGGAAGTGGATATCGCCGCCGTGGTGACCTACGAGCGCAATGCGTGGGGCAACAACAAAGGCGACATGGTCACGCCTAAAGACGTGCTGGCCATCAAGCAGGCGGAAAGCAAATGACCTACCTCAAGGCGTTTACCTCGACCCGCCCCGCCCACTCGCTTGCAGGAGAACGGCCATGAGCGCTGTGATCGATGACCATGGTCACGCCGACCATGCCCACGGCCCCGCCAAGGGGTTGATGCGCTGGGTGCTGACCACCAACCACAAAGACATCGGCACCCTGTACTTGTGGTTCGCCTTCACCATGTTTTTGCTCGGCGGCTCGTTCGCCATGGTGATCCGCGCCGAGCTGTTCCAACCCGGCCTGCAGATTGTCGAGCCGGCGTTCTTCAACCAGATGACCACCATGCACGGCCTGATCATGGTGTTCGGCGCGGTGATGCCGGCGTTCGTCGGCCTGGCCAACTGGATGATCCCGCTGATGATCGGTGCGCCGGACATGGCCCTGCCGCGCATGAATAACTTCAGCTTCTGGCTGCTGCCGGCGGCGTTCCTGCTGCTGGTCTCGACCCTGTTCACCCCCGGCGGCGGGCCGAATTTCGGCTGGACCTTCTACGCCCCGCTCTCTACCACCTATGCGCCGGAAAGCGTGACGTTCTTCATCTTCGCCATCCACCTCATGGGTATCAGTTCGATCATGGGCGCGATCAACGTGGTCGCGACCATCCTCAACCTGCGCGCACCCGGCATGACGTTGATGAAAATGCCGTTGTTTGTCTGGACCTGGCTGATCACCGCGTTCCTGCTGATCGCGGTAATGCCGGTGCTGGCCGGTTGCGTGACCATGATGCTGATGGACATCCACTTCGGCACCAGCTTCTTCAGTGCGGCTGGCGGTGGTGACCCGGTGCTGTTCCAGCACGTGTTCTGGTTCTTCGGCCATCCCGAGGTGTACATCATGATCCTGCCGGCCTTCGGCGCCGTCAGCTCAATCATCCCGACCTTCTCGCGCAAGCCGCTGTTCGGCTACACCTCGATGGTCTACGCCACGGCGAGCATCGCGTTCCTGTCGTTCATCGTGTGGGCGCACCACATGTTCGTGGTGGGCATTCCGTTGGTGGGCGAGTTGTTCTTCATGTACGCCACCCTGCTGATCGCCGTGCCGACGGGGGTGAAGGTGTTCAACTGGGTCAGCACCATGTGGCAAGGCTCGCTGACCTTCGAGACGCCGATGCTGTTTGCCGTGGCGTTCGTGATCCTGTTCACCATCGGTGGCTTCTCCGGGCTGATGTTGGCGATTGCGCCGGCGGACTTCCAGTACCACGACACCTACTTCGTGGTAGCGCACTTCCATTACGTACTGGTGCCCGGCGCGATCTTCGGCATCTTCGCCTCGGCCTACTACTGGCTGCCGAAATGGACCGGCCACATGTACGACGAAACCCTGGGCAAGCTGCACTTTTGGCTGTCTTTCGTGGGCATGAACATGGCGTTCTTCCCAATGCACTTCGTCGGGCTGGCGGGCATGCCGCGGCGGGTGCCGGACTACAACCTGCAGTTCGCCGACTTCAACATGGTGTCGTCGATTGGTGCGTTCATGTTTGGCGCAACGCAGATCTTCTTCCTGTTCATCGTGATCAAGTGCATCCGTGGCGGCCCGCCGGCGCCGGCCAAGCCGTGGGATGGCGCCGAAGGGCTGGAGTGGAGCATTCCTTCGCCTGCGCCGTACCACACGTTCACGACGCCGCCGGAGGTGAAATGAACACCTTGGTGCAGGCCGACACGGTCTCCTGTGGGAGCTGGCTTGCCTGCGATGAGGGTGTGGCAGTGGGTAGATTCGGTGCTTGGCACACCGCTATCGCAGGCAAGCCAGCTCCCACAGAAAATCAAAAGCGGGGTGGTCGCCATGGCTGAGTCCGTGCCTATCAAGCGCCTGGTTACTCGGCTGCTCATCCTGGTGGTGGCGATGTTCGCCTTCGGCTTTGCCCTGGTGCCGATCTACGACGTGATGTGCAAAGCGTTCGGTATCAATGGCAAGACGGCCGGGCAGTACGAGGGTGAACAGGTTGTCGACGCTTCACGCCAGGTGCGGGTGCAGTTCCTGTCCACCAACGCCATCGACATGGTCTGGGATTTCTACGCCAAGGCTGACGAAGTGGTGGTCAACCCGGGCGCGGTGACGGAGATGTTGTTCGTGGCCCACAACCCCACCGACAAACCCATGACCGCCCAGGCCGTACCGAGTATTTCCCCGGCCGAAGCGGCGATGTACTTCCACAAGACCGAGTGCTTTTGCTTTACCCAGCAAGTGCTGCAACCGGGCCAGCGCATCGAGATGCCGGTGCGTTTCATTGTCGACCGCGACATGCCCAAGGATGTGAAGCATCTGACCCTGGCGTACACGCTGTTTGATATTACTGCGCGCCAACCGCCGGTGGCTGCCCACAGCGGCGGCTAGCTACTGTTTGCCCCCTCAATCAGGAGAGCGAATACATGTCGTCTCATGATACGTACTACGTACCAGCGCAAAGCAAATGGCCAATAATTGCCACGTTTGGCCTGTTGATCACGGTGTACGGGCTGGGCCTGTGGTTCAACGACCTCAAGGCCGCGCGGGCGGAATCCCACGGTCCGTGGATCTTTTTCGTCGGCGGGCTGTTATTGGCCTACATGCTGTTCGGCTGGTTCGGCGCGGTGATCAAGGAAAGCCGCGCCGGTTTGTACAGTTCGCAGATGGATCGCTCTTTCCGCTGGGGCATGACCTGGTTCATCTTTTCCGAAGTGATGTTCTTTATCGCCTTCTTCGGTGCGCTGTTTTATGTGCGGCACATGTCGGCGCCCTGGCTGGCGGGTGAAGGCTCAAAGGGCATTGCGCACATGCTGTGGCCGAACTTTGAGTTTGCCTGGCCGTTGCTGAACAACCCCGACCCGAAAATGTACCCGGCACCGGGAGGCACCATCAGCCCGTGGGGCCTGCCGCTGGTGAACACCATTCTGCTGGTGAGTTCCAGCGTGACCATCACCATCGCCCACCACGCGCTGCGCAAAGGGCATCGCGGCGCGCTGAAACTCTGGTTGGCGATCACCGTGCTGCTCGGCCTGGCGTTCCTGGGGTTTCAGGCCGAGGAATACATCCACGCTTATAAAGAGCTGGGCCTGACATTGGGCTCGGGGGTGTATGGCGCGACGTTCTTCATGCTCACCGGTTTCCACGGTGCCCACGTCACCATCGGCACGATCATTCTGTTCGTGATGTTGATGCGCATCCTCAAGGGGCACTTCAATGCCGAGCACCAGTTCGGTTTCGAGGCGGCCAGTTGGTATTGGCACTTTGTGGATGTGGTGTGGATCGGGCTGTTTTTCTTCGTCTATGTGCTGTGAGAAGCCTTACCACGGTGCGTGAGACACCAGCTGGCCGCTGAAAAAGCCCCAGGCGATCAGCGCCACGGTGATCACGGCCAGTACGACACGCACGGTCAAGGCAGTGACGAGGCGATTGGAGTTGCCCTCGTCCTTGACCAGAAAGAACAAGCCACTGAACAGGCTCACAACGGTCGCGATCAGCATCAGGGCAATAGCGGCTTTGAGCATGGTCTGGCTCCAACGGGATGGGCGGGCAATGAAAACAAGTATAGCCAGCGCCATAAAATGCTTTCGGCCAGGAATCGCACCGACATTGGTGGTGTTGGTGCTGCTGCCGTTGATGGTCGGCCTGGGGTTCTGGCAGTTGTCTCGCGGCCATGAAAAACAGCTGCTGGTGGACAGCTACGCCGAGCGGCGCGGGGCAGATCCGATTAGCAGCGCGCAACTTAGCGACATGGCGGACCCGGCCTTCCGCCGCGTTCGTCTGCGCGGCCAGTTCGACGCCGAACACAGTGTATTCCTCGACAACCGCATGCGCGACGGCAAGGCCGGCGTTGAGCTGCTGCAACCTTTCCATGACCAGGCCAGCGGCCTGTGGCTGTTGCTCAATCGCGGTTGGCTGCCCTGGCCGGACCGGCGCACGCCACCCGTTTTCAGCACGCCTGAGCAACCCTTGAACCTGGATGCCTGGGTGTATGTCGCCCCCGGCGAAACCTTCCAGTTGCACGCCGACCCGGCGGGTGCGCAATGGCCGCGCTTGCTGACAGCGCTGCACCCTGCCGCGTTGTGGGCAGAGCTGGGGCGCAGCGGCTTTGCCTACGAGCTGCGGGCCGAAGCCGGCCCTGGCACCTACGAAACCACTTGGCCGATCGTGGCCATGGGGCCGGAAAAACACTTGGCGTATGCCGTGCAGTGGTTCGCCATGTCGCTGGCCCTGCTGGCGCTTTATCTCTATCTCGGATGGCACAACAAAAAGGAGAAGCCCCATGGGAGCGGCCATGAATCCACTCAACATGTCTGAGGTGCCTGACCGGCGCAAAGGCCGTTGGCAACTGATTCTGATCCTGATGATGGTGATCGGCCCGATGGCGCTGGCCACCTTCATGTACAAGCTGCAGTTCTGGGTGCCGGAAAGCCGCAGCTACCACGGTGAGATGATCGGCAACGGCCAGACCCGCGCCGACATTGGCGTGCAGGCCGATGAGCAACGTTGGCAACTGCTGGTGACCGCGCCCGCCGCCTGTGCTGCCGATTGCCAGCAACTTGTGTACCTCGCGCGGCAATTGCAGATCGGCCTGGGGCGCGATGCCTCCCGCGCCAGCCATGCCTTGGCCAGTGCGCAGCCGCTGGGCAGCGACTATGACGCCAAGCTCAAGGTCGAATACCCGCAACTGCAACGCTTCCCGCTGGACCTGTCGACCTTCAGCAAAAACGCCGGAGCACCGGGCGATGCACAGCTTTGGATCGTCGACCCCCACGGCAACCTGGTGCTGCGCTACGACGCCAAGGTCAAGGGCAAGGACTTGCTCAACGACCTGCGCCACCTGCTGAAGCTGTCCAACATCGGATAAGGGCATCGTCATGGCCAAACCTGGATTTCGCCTCGCGTTGTTTGCCACCTTGCTGGCGTTGATCGTCGTGCTGCTTGGCGCCTATACGCGCCTGACCCACGCCGGCCTCGGCTGCCCGGACTGGCCCGGCTGCTACGGCTTTATCAGTGTGCCCAAGACCGAAGCCCAGTTGGCCCATGCCGAGCTGCACTTCCCCGATACGCCGGTGGAGGCGGATAAAGGTTGGGCGGAAATGACGCATCGCTACTTCGCCGGCACCTTGGGCTTGCTGATCGTGCTGCTGGCCGCGCGTTCGTGGAGCCATCGGCGCGATCCTGGCCAGCCGGTGAAGTTGCCGCTGTTCGTGCTGGCGGTAGTGTTCGCCCAGGCGGCGTTTGGCATGTGGACGGTAACGCTGAAGCTGTGGCCGCAGGTGGTCACGGGACATTTATTGGGCGGTTTTGCAACCTTGAGCCTGCTGTTCCTGCTGACACTGCGGCTATCCGGCGTATTACCCGCGTTGATCGTGCCCAAGCGCCTGCAGTATTGGGCGACGGCGGGACTGGTGCTGGTGATCGGGCAGATTGCGTTGGGTGGCTGGGTCAGTTCGAACTATGCGGCGGTGGCCTGTATCGATTTGCCGACCTGCCATGGCGAGTGGTGGCCGGCAGCGGATTTCGCCAATGGTTTTCATCTCACCCAGCACATCGGGCCCAACTACCTGGGCGGGCAACTGGACAGCGAGGCACGCACCGCCATCCACCTGACCCACCGCATCGGCGCCGTCATCGTCAGCCTGGTGTTGCTCGGCCTGGCCTGGCAATTGCGCGCGGTGGGCATGACGCGTTTGGCGGGCTTATTGCTGGTCGCCCTGGCCGCGCAAATCTGCCTGGGCCTGAGCAATGTGGCTTTCGGGCTGCCGCTGGCGGTGGCTGTAGGCCATAACGCCGGGGGCGCCGCGTTGTTGCTCAGTCTGGTGCTGGTCAATTACCACGCCCGCACCAGCCTGGTCCGGGTGCGCAACCAACTGCCGTTCGGCTGGCGTTTTATCCCGCGCAAACAGGTATCGGGCCTCATTACCCTTAAAGGAGAGATGCCATGGCGACCTTGATCGGCGCACACCACCGCCAGGCGATCTGGCGTGACTACCTGGAGCTGACCAAGCCGAAGGTGGTGGTGCTGATGCTCATCACCTCGCTGGTTGGCATGTTCCTGGCGACTCGCGCCGGCGTGCCGTGGACAGTGCTGGTGTTTGGCAACCTGGGGATTGCCCTGTGTGCGGGCGGCGCGGCGGCGGTCAACCATGTGGTGGATCGGCGCATCGACGCGGTGATGGCGCGCACCCACAAGCGGCCATTGGCCGAGGGGCGGGTGTCGCCGCTGGCGGCGTTGGCGTTTGCACTGTTTCTGGCTGTTGCAGGAATGGCGCTGTTGCTGGCGTTCACCAACCCGCTGGCGGCGTGGCTGACGCTGGCTTCGCTGCTCGGTTATGCGGTGATCTACACCGGCTTTCTCAAGCGTGCGACGCCACAGAATATCGTTATCGGAGGCTTGGCCGGCGCGGCGCCGCCACTGTTGGGTTGGGTCGCCGTCACCGGGCATGTCAGCGCCGAACCCCTGCTGCTGGTGCTGATCATCTTCGCCTGGACGCCGCCGCACTTCTGGGCCCTGGCCATCCATCGCAAGGAGGAATACGCCAAGGCCGATATTCCGATGCTGCCGGTCACCCATGGCGAGCACTACACCAAGGTGCATATCCTGCTCTACACCTTCGCCCTGCTGGCAGTGAGCTTGATGCCCTATGTGATCCATATGAGCGGCGTGCTGTACCTTGCCTGTGCACTGGTATTGGGCGGACGCTTTCTGCAATGGGCCTGGGTGTTGTACCGTGGCGGTCGGCCGCACGCGGCGATCAACACCTTCAAGTACTCTATCTGGTACTTGCTGCTGCTGTTTATCGCCCTGCTCGTAGACCACTACTTACTGTTGAACCTATGACTCGAACTCAAAAAACTGTCTTCATCCTGGTGGCCCTGGTGGCATTGATCATGGGCCTGACCGTCAACAAAGTGCTCTCGGGCAAGGGCCAGGGCGACCCCACTGCCTTGATCGACGCCGGCATCATCCTGCTGCCGCAAAGCCGCCAGCTGCCGCCAGTGAGCATGACCAACCAGGAAGGCAAGCCGGTGGTGGTCAATGAGTTGAAAGGCAAGTGGAGCCTGCTGTTTTTCGGCTACACCTTCTGCCCGGACATCTGCCCGACTACCCTCGCCCAACTGCGCCAGATCAAGAGCGAGCTGCCCAAGGACGCGGTGGATAAGCTGCAGGTGATCCTGGTCAGCGTCGACCCGAACCGCGATACGCCGACCCAGCTCAAGCAGTACCTGGGCTACTTCGACCCGCAGTTCCAGGGTCTGACCGGCGCGAACGTGGAGGATGTGCAGAAGGTTTCGAATGCCGTCAGCATTCCGTTCATACCGGCCGACACCAGCAAACCGAACTACACCGTTGACCACAGCGGTAACCTGGCGCTGATCGGTCCGGACGGGACGCAGCGTGGGTTTATTCGTGCGCCGTTGAATAACCAGAAGCTCGTAGCGCAACTGCCGGTGCTGTTGCAGCGTAAATAAGCCGGACGCCAGCCCGGCCAGCACCACAAAACAAATGTGGGAGCTGGCTTGCCTGCGAAAGCGGTGTGCCAGTCAACATCTCCGTCGACTGATACACCGCATTCGCGAGCAAGCCCGCTCCCACATTTTTTGATCTCCAGTTTTGGGAGATCGAGTCAGGTCAGAACGCCGGCTTGATCGCGCCTTTGTACTTCTCTTCGATGAATTTCTTCACTTCAGGCGTGTGCAGGGCGGCAACCAGCTTCTTCACGGCGTCCGAGTCCTTGTTGTCTTCGCGGGTCACCAGAATGTTCACGTAAGGCGAGTCGCTGCCTTCGATGACCAGTGCGTCCTTGGACGGGTCCAGCTTGGCTTCCAGCGCATAGTTGGTGTTGATCAGCGCCAGGTCGACTTGGGTCAGCACGCGCGGCAGGGTGGCGGCTTCCAGTTCACGGAACTTCAGGTTTTTGCTGTTACCGGTGATGTCCTTGATGGTCGACAGGATGTTGGTCGGGTCCTTCAGGGTGATCAGGCCGTTCTTGGCCAGCAGCAACAACGCGCGGCCGCCGTTGGTGGCGTCGTTCGGGATCACGACATTAGCGCCGCTTGGCAGCTCGTCCAGCTTCTTGTACTTGCTGGAGTAGGCGCCCAGGGGTTCCAGGTGCACAGCGCCGACGCTCACCAGATGAGTGCCCTTGGCCTTGTTGAATTCATCCAGGTACGGCTGGTGCTGGAAGAAGTTGGCGTCCAGGCGCTTTTCAGCGACTTGAACGTTTGGCTGCACGTAATCGGTGAAGACTTTGACCTGCAGGTCTACGCCTTCTTTGGCGAGGGCAGGTTTCACGAATTCGAGGATTTCCGCGTGGGGGACCGGCGAAGCGGCGACCGTAATGGTCTCGGCGTGGGCGGAAAACGCGGCAACGGCGGCGAAAGCAACCAGTAGTTTTTTCATCCAACAAGCTCCTTGTTCGGGCATCGGCCGGCGGGGGCCGGCCATGGCCGTTATTTTCGAGAAAAGTGCACCACCAGCTTGTCGCCGACGGTTTGCAGAATTTGCACCAGGACCAGCAGCATCACCACGGTCACGACCATCACATCGGTCTGGAAGCGCTGGTAACCGAAGCGGATGGCCAGGTCACCCAGGCCACCGGCACCCACCACACCCGCCATCGCCGTGTAGGACACCAGTGTAATCGCCGTCACTGTAATCGCCGCGAAAATGCCGGGGCGGGCTTCGGGTAGCAAGGCATTGATAATGATCTGGCGCGTGCTGGCGCCCATGGACTGGGTGGCTTCGATGATGCCACGGTCCACTTCACGCAGGGCGGTTTCCACCAGGCGCGCGAAGAACGGCGTCGCGCCCACGACCAACGGCGGAATTGCACCCGCCACACCCAGCGAGGTACCCGTGAGCAGCACGGTGAACGGGATCATCACGATCAGCAGGATGATGAACGGCAGCGAACGCAGGATATTCACGATCAGCGACAGCAGCGCGTACAGGCCCTTCTGTTCGAACAGTTGGCGCGGGCTGGTCAGGAACAGCAGCACGCCCAGCGGCAGGCCCAGTACGACGGTGAAGAACAGCGAACCGAACAGCATGGTCATGGTGTCGCCGGTGGCCAGCCAGATTTCGGACCAGTCGATATTAGCGAAGAAACTCAACAGGGCTTCCATTAGCGCAGGACCTCCATGTGAACGTCAGCGGCAGTGAAGCGCGCAAAGGCGGCGTCCATGTCACCGCCGGTGACGGCGAGGGTCAGTTGCCCGTAGGGGATGTCTTTGATGCGGTCGATACGACCGGCGAGGATGCTGTAGTCCACACCGGTTTCGCGGGCGACGGTGCCCAGCAGTGGCGCGTAGGTCGCTTCACCCTGGAACGTCAGGCGCACGATGCGGCCGGGTACATGGGCGAAGTCATCGCGCTGCTCGCCTTCGTCGACCTGCTCGGCTTCTTGCACGAAGCGCTTGGTGGTCGGGTGCTTGGGGTGCAGGAACACGTCGGCCACCGAGCCTTGCTCGACGATCACACCGGCGTCCATCACGGCCACCTGGTCGCACACGCGGCGGATCACGTCCATTTCATGGGTGATCAGCACGATGGTCAGCTTCAGCTCGCGGTTGATCTCGGCCAGCAGTTGCAGCACCGAAGCGGTGGTCTGCGGGTCGAGGGCGCTGGTGGCTTCGTCGCACAGCAGGATCTTTGGCTTGGTCGCCAGGGCGCGGGCGATGCCGACGCGTTGCTTCTGGCCACCGGACAACTGCGCCGGGTACTTCTTGGCGTGGTCCGACAGGCCGACACGGGCGAGCAATTCGGCGACGCGCAGGTCGATTTCTTTGCGCGACAGTTCGCCGGCCAGGGTCAGCGGCAACGCGACGTTGTCGGCGACGGTCTTGGACGCCAGCAGGTTGAAGTGCTGGAAGATCATCCCGACCTGCTGGCGGAAACGGCGCAGGCCGTTGGCGTCCAGGGCGGTGACTTCTTCGCCATCCACCGTGATCTTGCCGCCACTCGGTTCCTCGAGGCGGTTGATCAGGCGCAGCAGGGTGCTTTTACCCGCACCGGAGTGGCCGATCAGGCCAAACACCTGGCCGTTTTCGACACTCAAGCTGGTGGAGTGCAGCGCGGGAATATCCTTACCGGCGACGCGGTAGGTTTTATGGACGTTTTGAAACTCGATCACGTAGCGAACCTTGTGGGGCGCATGGAAAAGGGATCAGCGGTTAGCCGGGCGCGCATTTTAGCCTGTCCGTATAGTGTTTCTTAGCATTTATTTCGCATTCAACCAGCGATTTGGCAATAACGCGATCAAAGGTCATAAAAAAGGAACGGCCCAAAACCCCATCAGTCACTACTTAAGCAACTCGATTTCCCAGGTGCCGTGCCTGGGGTTTTGCTCAAACGAGCCGGGGATCGCTCTGGCCACTTTGAATAAGGAGTTTTGTCTGATGAGTACCAAGAAGCCAGCCACCCCGCCGAAGAGTGAACTCGCGGGCACCGATACCCTGGACCGTGGCAACACCAACGCCAAGCTACAGGCCCTGGAGACATTCCGTTCCGATGCGACCGGCCAGGCCCTGCGTACCAACCAAGGCGTGAAGATTTCCGACAACCAGAACACCTTGAAAGTCGGTTCCCGTGGCCCATCGCTGCTGGAAGATTTCATCATGCGTGAAAAAATCACGCACTTTGACCATGAGCGCATCCCAGAGCGCATCGTGCATGCCCGTGGCACCGGCGCCCATGGTTATTTCCAGACGTATGAAAACCATTCGGCGCTGACCAAGGCTGGGTTCCTGCGTGACCCAGGGCATAAAACCCCGGTATTCACGCGCTTTTCCACCGTGCAGGGCCCGCGTGGCTCAGGGGATACGGTGCGTGATGTGCGCGGTTTTGCGGTTAAGTTTTTCACCGAAGAAGGCAACTTCGACCTGGTGGGCAACAACATGCCGGTGTTTTTCATTCAGGACGCGATCAAGTTTCCTGACTTCGTGCACGCCGTAAAGCCTGAACCACACAATGAAATTCCTACCGGCGGATCGGCGCACGATACGTTCTGGGACTTCGTTTCGCTGCAGCCTGAATCCGCTCACATGGTGATCTGGGCAATGTCTGACCGCGCCATTCCAAAAAGCCTGCGCAGCATGCAGGGCTTTGGCGTGCACACCTTCCGCCTGGTGAATGCCGAGGGCAAATCCAACTTCGTCAAATTCCACTGGCGCCCTACGGCGGGTACTTGCTCGCTGGTGTGGGACGAGGCGCAGAAGCTGGCCGGTAAAGATACCGACTACCACCGTCGCGATCTCTGGGAAGCCATTGAGATGGGCGACTACCCCGAGTGGGAATTGGGTGTGCAGGTTATCCCCGAGGATAAGGAGCATGCGTTCGACTTCGACATTCTCGACCCCACCAAGCTGATTCCGGAGGAGCTGGTGCCGATCACCCCGCTGGGCAAGATGGTGCTGAATCGCAACCCGGATAACTTCTTTGCAGAAGTCGAGCAGGTCGCGTTTTGCCCGGGTCATATCGTGCCGGGTATCGACTTCTCCAATGACCCGCTGCTGCAAGGTCGGTTGTTTTCCTACACCGATACACAGATCAGCCGACTGGGCGGCCCGAACTTTCACCAGTTGCCGATCAACCAGCCCGTGACGCCGCTGCACAACAACCAGCGTGATGCCATGCACCGCAGCACCATCGATAAAGGTCGTGCGTCCTACGAGCCGAATTCGATTGATGGCGGCTGGCCTAAAGAAACTCCGCCGGCGGCACAGGATGGTGGCTTCGAGACGTATCCGGAGCGCATCGATGCCCACAAGATCCGTGAGCGCAGCGAGTCGTTCGGCGATCACTTCTCCCAGGCGCGCCTGTTCTTCCGCAGCATGAGCAAGCACGAGCAAGAGCACATCATCGCGGCGTATAGCTTTGAGTTGGGCAAGGTAGAGCGTGAGTTCATTCGCGCGCGCCAAGTCAACGAGATCCTGGCGAATATCGACCTGGAACTGGCCAAGCGCGTGGCCCAGAACCTGGGGCTGCCAGCACCGACCCAAGGCACCGTGCCGGAGCGTCAAACCAAGCCGGAGCGCTCGCCAGCGTTGAGCCAGGCGAACCTGCTGCCGGGCGATATCAAGACCCGCAAGGTGGCGATCCTGGCAGCCAATGGCGTGGACGGCGTGGCGATTGCCGCGCTGAAAAAGGCACTCGAGGCAGAAGGTGCGCACGCCAAGCTGCTGGGGCCAACTTCGGCGCCGGTGAAGACGGCCGATGGCAAGAGCCTGCCAGTGGATGCGTCGATGGAAGGCATGCCGTCCATTGCGTTTGATGCGGTGTTCGTCCCTGGCGGGAAGGACTCGGTGAAAGCCCTGAGCGGTGATGGGGTGGCGTTGCACTTCCTGTTGGAGGCGTACAAGCACCTCAAGGCGATTACAGTCGCCAGTGACGCGAAGCCGTTGTTGGACCTGCTGAAACTTGAGGTGGATGCGGGGCTGATCGTGGGATCGGATGCCAAGGCGTTCAAGGCGTTTTTTGCCGCGATCGGCCAGCATCGGGTCTGGGATCGCGAGCCTAAGGCCAAGGCGATTCCGGCTTAAGCTATTGGTTGTCGGTTAGATCGCTATCGCCGGCAAGCCGGCTCCTACAGGTTGATGGGTAGGAGCCGGCTTGCCGGCGATGCTTTTTTAGTCCGCCTTGCGCGGAATCAGCACGACCTGCGCCGGAATGTTCTTCAGAATCTGCCGGTGAATCTTCAGGTCATATCCCGAATCGATACGCTTCACCCGTTTGGTCAGTAACGTGGCCAGCCACGGGTAATCCTCTGTGCGCGGCGCCTGGATGCTCACGTCGCACTGGTAATTCACCACGTCGGTGGCAATTGCGTCCAGCTGGTGGCGCAGTTCTTCGATGTTGGTGAGGTTCAGCGCCACTGTGGTGCTGGGCGCTGCCGGGTCGATGACTTTGGCTGCGGGCTTGGCTTCGGCGGCTTTCAGGGCGGCCTCGGCTTTATCCAGCTCGGCTTTGCGGGCGTGCGTGATGGCGCTGTTTACGCCGCCGGTGAGTGCGGGCGCCTTGGGCATCAGGGCGCGGGCACGGCTCAGGGCGGTGGCGGCGGCGTTTACGTCACCTTTTTGCAACACGATCTGGCTGCGCTGCAGATAGGCTTCGGCCAATTGACGCTGGTAGGTCTCGAGCGCCGGGTCGTTGGGCGATTGAGCCTGTAGCGCGGCCAGTTGGTCTTCGGCGGTAGCCAACTCGCTGCTGGCCAGGTTTTGCTCCAGCTGCGCGATGGCCGCAGCGCGTGCGTCCGGGGCCTCGGGGGCGGCGGGCGGTGTGCTTTGACAGGCGCCCAGCAGCAGGGAAAATGCGGCAAGGAGCAGATAACGGGAGGTGAACAGCTTCATTCCTGCGACTCTCTATTTGCGCAAAAAGCGAGCAAGTCTACACCCCTCGACGGGGCAGGACAAAACTCAGCAGAAACAGGGCGGCGGCCGTGACCACAATCGATGGGCCGGCCGGGGTGTCCTTGAACCAGGACAACGCCAAGCCCCCGCACACTGCAAGCATCCCCAACAGGCTTGCGCCGATCGCCATTTGCTCCGGTGAGCGGGCATGGCGCTGGGCAGCGGCTGCAGGAATGATCAACAGCGACGTGATCAACAATACGCCCACTATCTTCATCGCGACAGCAATCACCACGGCGATCAGCAACATCAGGGCCATGCGCAGGCTCGGCACGGGCAAGCCTTCGACCGTGGCCAGCTCTTCGTGCACGGTAATCGCCAGCAATGGGCGCCACAGCGCGACCAGCAACACCAATACGGCCGCGCTGCCGCCGAGAATCCATGCAAGGTCGGTGGGGCTAATCGCCAGCAGATCGCCGAACAGGTAGGCCATCAGGTCGATGCGCACTTCATGCATGAAGCTCAGCACCACCAGGCCCAGGGACAGGGTGCTCGGCGCCAGGATACCCAGCAAGGTGTCGGAGGCCAGTGGCTGGCGCTGTTGCAGGGTCACCAGCAGCACTGCCAGCAACAGGCAGCCCACGGTCACGGCGATGGTCGGGCTGACATCCAGCAAGAAGCCCATGGCCACGCCCAGCAGCGCAGCGTGCGACAGCGTGTCGCCGAAATAAGCCATGCGTCGCCAGACCACGAACGAGCCCAGTGGGCCCGCCACCAACGCCAAAGCCAAGCCTGCCAGCAGGGCGTAGAGCAGAAAATCAGCCATGCTTGCAGCTATCTCCATGAACGTGGGTGTGAGGCGCGGTGGGATCGTCGACCACGGCGCCATGCAAATCGTGGGCGTGGTCGTGATGGTGGTGGTAGATCGCCAGGCTCTGGGCGTTCTTGCCGAATAGCTCGACGAACGCCGGGTCGCCGCTGACCTGCTCCGGGTGGCCGGAGCAGCACACGTGACGGTTGAGGCACACCACTTGGTCGGTGGTGCTCATCACCAGGTGCAAATCGTGGGAGACCATCAGCACGCCGCAGCCATGGCGGTCGCGCAGGCGGGTGATCAGGCTGTACAGCTCGGCCTGGCCGGCGACGTCAACGCCTTGCACGGGTTCATCCAGCACCAGCAGTTCCGGCTCGCGCAAAAGGGCGCGGGCCAGTAGCACGCGCTGCATTTCGCCGCCGGAGATGCTTTGCACCGGGCTGTCGATCACCTGTTCGGCGCCGACTTCCTTGAGCGCAGCCTGAGCGCGGGCGCGGTCCACGCCCGGCACCAGGCGCAGGAAGCGCAACACAGAGAGAGGCAATGTCGGGTCGACGTGCAGCTTCTGCGGCATATAGCCGACCCGCAGCTTGGGTTTGCGCCATACGCTGCCGGTATCGGGCTTGAGCAGGCCGAGTACGGCGCGAACCAGGGTGGTCTTGCCGGCGCCATTGGGGCCGATCAAGGTGACGATCTGCCCAGGCTCTACGCTCAGCGCGATGTTATCCAGCACGTTTTGCCCGGCGAACGTGACCCCGACCTGCTCCAGGCGGATTAACGCGTTGCTCATCAAGCCCCCTGGCAGCCCGAGCACAGGCCGACCACTTCGACCGTTTGCCCTTCGACCCGGAAGCCGACATCGGCCGAGCTTTTGATGATGGCGTCGCTGATGCTTTTTTGTTCAAGCTCGATGGCGGCGTGGCACTCGCGGCAGATCAGGAACTGGCCCTGGTGCGCGTGTTCCGGGTGGCTGCAGCCGACGAAGGCGTTCAACGAGGCGATGCGGTGCACCAGGCCGTTTTCCAGCAGGAAGTCGAGTGCGCGGTACACGGTCGGCGGTGCTGCGCGACGGCCGTCTTGCTCACTGAGCACGCCGAGGATGTCGTAGGCGCCCAGCGGCTTGTGGCTCTGCCACACCAGTTCCAGCACGCGGCGACGCAAGGCGGTCAGGCGCAACCCCTTCTGTGTGCACAGGGTGTCGGCCTCCGACAGCGCGGTATGCACGCAGTGAGAGTGGTCGTGGGGACGGCTGGCAAGCGGTGTTTTAGGCATGAGCGGCGACAGATATTTGATAGAGACGTTATTATGTTACCCGTTCCTACGCCATTGAGTGGTCATCGTGTCCCGACTTTTTCCCGTTTTTGTCGTATTTGTCACCAGTTTGTTCATTACTGGCGCCGCTCAGGCCGAGGTCAAGGTGCTGACCAGCATCAAGCCATTGCAGTTGATTGCCGCTGCTGTGCAGGACGGTGTGGCGGTTCCCGAGGTGTTGTTGCCCCCCGGTGCGTCGCCCCATAACTATGCGTTGCGACCATCCGACGTACGGCGCGTGCAGTCGGTGGACCTGCTGTACTGGATCGGCCCGGATATGGAGAGTTTCCTGCCCCGCGTGTTGAAAGGTCGTACGGCCGCGACAGTGGCAGTGCAGGATCTGCCAGGCATGAAGCTGCGTCGTTTTGCCGAAGATAGCCACTCACACGCCGATGAAGCCGACGAACACGACCACGATCACCGCCCGGGCAGCCTGGATGCGCACTTGTGGTTGTCGACGGTGAATGCTCGGGTGATTGCTGCGCGCATGGCGGCTGACCTGGCTGCCGCCGATCCGGCCAATGCCGCGCGGTACCAGAGCAACGCTAAGGCCTTCGAAGAGCGCCTCGATGCGCTGGACGCTCGCCTGAAAGCCCGCTTGGCGCCGATCGATGGCAAGCCTTACTTCGTGTTCCACGAAGCTTTCGATTACTTCGAAGACGCTTACGGCCTCAAGCACGCCGGCGTGTTCAGCGTGGCAGCCGAAGTGCAGCCGGGTGCACAGCATGTGGCGGCGATGCGCACGCGGCTGCAGGAAGTCGGGAAGACGTGTGTGTTCAGTGAGCCGCCGTTGCGCCCGCGCCTGGCTGAAACGCTGGTCGCCGGCTTGCCGGTAAAGCTGGCGGAGTTGGATGCGTTGGGCGGTTACACGCCGGCTACCGCTCAGGGTTATGAGCAGGTGTTGGAGAAGCTTGGTAACGACCTGGCCGGGTGCCTGGAGTCGTTGTAACAGATGGCGCCTATCTAATGTGGGAGCTGGCTTGCCTGCGATTGCGGTGGGCCTGCGACGACATTGTTGGCTGACCTGACCCTATCGCAGGCAAGCCAGCTCCCACAATGACCGAGTTGGGCTTTAGAGGGCGAACGGCAGTTGGATCGTGACCTGCTGGCGTTGTGCCAAGCGATGCTCGAACTCCGCCGGGTCATGGATCAACACATCCTGGCCGGCAAACGATTCGGCCGCGATCAGGCGTGACAGCCAGAACCGCACACAGGCTACGCGCAACATCGTCGGCCACAGTTCTGCCTCTTTCGCCGTAAACGGACGCAGCGCTGCGTACGCACCCAGCAATGCCCGAGCGCGTTGCCCATCAATCACGCCATCAGCGTCCGAGCACCAGTCATTCAGGGCGATCGCCACGTCGTACAGCATCGGGCCGGAACAGGCGTTGTAGAAGTCGATCAGACCAGTGAGGTGCGTGCCTTCAAACATCGCGTTATCGCGGAACAGGTCAGCGTGCACGTTGGCGCGTGGCAGGGCGAGGATCTGGGCCTTATGCGCTTCGATCTCTGCCAGGGCGTCTTGCAACAGGCGCTGCTGAGCTTCGTTCAAGTGCGAAATAAGCTGCGCGCCTTCGCTGAGCATCCAGTCCAGCCCGCGATCGGTCTTGCGTTCCAGCACCTTTTCGCCTTGCGTCGCCAGGTGCAGGTGGCCAAGCAGGTCGCCTACTTGGGCACAGTGCTGGGCGTTGGCGTCCTTGATGTGCTTGCCGGCCAGGCGCGGTTGCAGCAGCGCTGGTTTGCCTTTCAGTTCGCGCAGGGCCACGCCGTCTGTTGTACGCAGGGCGTAAGGCACGGGCAGGTCGGCGTCGTGGAGCACATCGAGCAGTTCGATGAAAAACGGCATCTCCGCGACCGGGCCGCGTTCAACCAGGGTCAGGACGAACTCGCCCTGCTCCAGGCTAATAAAGAAATTGGTGTTTTCGCTACCGGCGGCAATCCCCTGGAAGTCGATCAGGCGGCCGAGCCCGTAAGGGGCGAGAAAGGTTTCCAGCTCGGGCCGAGCCAGGGGGGTGAACACAGACATGGTTAAAACTGCCAGTACGGGCGCCGCGGTGCGCGGCGCCAATTGAAGTTAAGAAATCATTTCCATTCGAAGATCTTCCATGACGGGATCAGCATATCCGGCTGGTCAGAGCGGATGAAGTTCGCATCGGTTCCGTCCGCGCGCACCAGGAAATACGGGGGCGCCCCCTTCGGGGTAACCTTGATTGCGTACAGGAAACCGTTCTGACGGTACTCCTGGATGGTCTTGTCGCCTTCCGTGCGAATGGTCACTTCCGGATCGCCTCCGGGGGCGTCGTCTGCCGCCATGGCAGCCATCGGAGCGAGTGCAATCAAGCCAGTCAGCAGCAGGCGATTGAATGTACGCATGATAACCTTGTCCCTTTGTCGTCATTGGTCCGGCTATTCTAGCGCCTGACCCGCCGAAAAGGTTGATTCTGCTCATGAGCCAAGCACCCCTCGTCCTGGTGGACGGTTCTTCTTATCTGTACCGCGCGTTCCATGCGTTGCCACCGCTGACCACCTCCAAAGGCCTGCCCACCGGCGCGGTCAAGGGCGTGTTGAACATGCTCAAAAGCCTGCGCAAGCAATACCCGGACAGTCCGTTCGCGGTGGTGTTCGATGCCAAGGGTGGGACCTTTCGCGATGACATGTACGCCGAATACAAGGCCAATCGCCCAAGCATGCCCGATGACATGCGCCTGCAGATCGAACCCCTGCACCAGAGCGTGATCGCCCTGGGCTTCCCACTGTTGTGCGTCGAAGGCGTCGAGGCCGATGACGTGATCGGCACCCTGGCCCGCAGCAGTGCGGCCGCTGACCGCCCGGTGGTTATTTCCACCGGGGACAAGGACATGGCACAGCTGGTCGACGGGCACATTACCTTGGTCAACACCATGACCGGTAGCGCGATGGACATCGAGGGCGTGAAGGAGAAATTCGGTGTCGCTCCCGAGCAGATCATCGACTACCTGGCATTGATGGGCGATTCGTCCGACAACATCCCAGGCGTCCCGGGCATCGGTCCGAAGACCGCTTCAGGTTTGCTGGTTGGCGTGAACGGTGGCCTCAAAGAGCTGTATGAGCAATTGGATATCGTGCCGACCCTGCCTATCCGGGGTGCGAAGACGCTGCCGGCCAAGCTGGAAGAGCATCGTGAGATGGCATTCCTGTCCTATCAATTGGCGACGATCAAGGTCGATGTGCCGCTGGACGTGGGCCTGGATGACCTGCACCTGATCGAACCGGACCGTGAAAAACTGCTGGAGCTGTACACGCTGCTGGAGTTCAAGAGCTGGTTTGATGAGATCCAGCGCGATGCCAAGCGAGTGGAGCTCAAGGCAGCTCCTGCGGTTGAAGACGTTGTTGAAGTGGTGGCACCCGCCGAGGCGACTTACACCACCATCCTCGACCAGGCGACGTTCGACATCTGGCTGAAGAAACTCAACGACGCGAAGCTGTTCGCCTTCGACACCGAAACCACCGGGATCGACGCCCAGCGCGCGCAGCTGGTAGGTGTTTCCTTCGCGGTGCAGCCCCATGAAGCCGCGTACATTCCGCTGACCCACTCCTACATCGGCGTGCCGGAGCAGTTGGACCGCGATACCGTGCTGCTGGCCCTGAAGCCGCTGCTGGAAGACCCGACCAAGCTCAAAGTCGGCCAGCACGCCAAGTTCGACATGAACATCCTGGCCAACTGCGCCATCGGCGGCGACCCGGCTCATGGCATTACCGTGCGCGGCATCGCATTTGACACCATGCTCGAATCCTACGTGTTGAACGCCACCGCAACGCGGCATGACATGGACAGCCTGGCCAAGAAATATTTGGACTACGACACCGTTGCCTTCCAGGACATCGCTGGCAAGGGAGCCAAGCAGCTCACCTTCGATCAGATTGCCCTGGAGCAGGCTGGGCCTTATGCGGCGGAAGACGCCGATGTGACCTTGCGCCTGCACCAGGCGCTGTTTGCGCAACTGGCGGCCATCCCGAGCCTGGCAGGTGTACTCACGGATATCGAGATGCCGCTGGTGCCGGTGTTGGCGCGTATCGAGCGCCAGGGCGCGCTGGTCGACAAGGACTTGCTGGGCGTCCAGAGCATCGAGCTGGGCAACAAGATGGTCGAGCTCGAGCGCCAGGCGTTCGAGATCGCCGGCGAAGAGTTCAACCTGGGTTCGCCCAAGCAACTTGGCGCAATCCTGTACGAAAAACTCGGCCTGCCAGTGCTTAAAAAAACCGGCAAGGGCCAGGCCTCGACCGCCGAAGAAGTTCTGGCCAAGCTGGCCGAAGATGATTACCCGCTGCCCAAGGTGCTGATGCAGTACCGCAGCATGAGCAAGCTCAAAAGCACTTACACCGACCGGCTGCCGGAACAGATCAACCCGCGCACCGGGCGTATCCACACCTCGTATCACCAGGCGGTGGCGGCGACCGGGCGGTTGTCTTCCAGTGATCCGAACCTGCAGAACATCCCGGTACGTACCGCCGAAGGGCGGCGGATTCGCCAGGCGTTCATTGCGCCCAAGGGCTACAAATTGCTGGCGGCGGACTATTCGCAGATTGAGCTGCGGATCATGGCCCACCTGTCGAAAGACGAGGGGTTGATGAATGCCTTCCGTCACAACCTCGACGTACACACGGCCACGGCGGCCGAGGTGTTCAAGGTTGAATTGGGCGAGGTCACCTCCGACCAGCGTCGCAGCGCCAAGGCGATCAACTTCGGTTTGATCTATGGCATGGGCGCGCAGAAGCTGGGCAAGGACATTGGCGTCGATACCAAGACGGCCAAGGCGTACATTGATGTGTATTTCGCCCGTTATCCCGGTGTTCGCGAGTACATGGAACGCACCCGGGCCCAGGCGTCCGACCAAGGCTACGTCGAGACTTTCTTCGGTCGTCGCCTCTACTTGCCGGATATCCACTCCAACAAGCCACAGGAACGCGCGGCCGCTGAGCGCACTGCCATCAACGCGCCGATGCAGGGCACGGCGGCAGATATCATCAAGAAAGCCATGGTGTTGGTGGATAACTGGCTGACCGACTCAGGCCTGGATGCCAAGGTGATCCTGCAGGTACACGATGAATTGGTGCTGGAAGTGCGTGAAGACCTCGTCGCGCAAGTCAGCGAGAAAATTCGCGAGCACATGAGTGCGGCTGCTCAGTTGGACGTACCGCTGCTGGTGGAAGTGGGCGTAGGCAATAACTGGGACGAAGCACACTGATGACGGGGCTCCTGCCACCACCTTGCGTGGTGGCAGAGTGCTTTAGTCCAGAAGTCTTCGTCGGTTATTTCCAATAGTTTTTTGAACCTGCCGGAACTTAACCTGTGAACTGCTACTCAGAGTTACTGAATGGGTGGTGAAGCCCTTCAATGCTCCTATGTTGTGTTAAGTGTTGGCAGATATCTGGACCCCGCCCTAGCGGTCCGGAACTTGAACCCCGAACTTCCCCTCCCCATACGAAGTCCGGGGTTTTTTTTGCCTGCAGAAAAGTTACTCCGCGATTTCTGCGCCCTTGTCTGCCAGCTCCATCCAGCCGGCCAATACGGTGTAAGCCTCTTCCAAGCCCAGGCGTTTAGGCGCCGAGAACAGCTGAATGGTGATCGTATCGCCCCAGCCCTTACGGATTTCCGACTGCACTTTGAGCAGAGTGTTCTTGGCGGCGCCGTAGGTCAGCTTGTCGGCCTTGGTCAGCAGGATATGCATCGGCATGCCGCTGGCGACAGCCCAATCGAGCATCAACAGGTCGAAGTCGGTCATCGGATGGCGGATGTCCATCATCAGAATCAAACCCTTCAAACTCTCTCGGCCGCCCAGGTAAGCCTCCAGGTGACGCTGCCAGTGCAGCTTCAGCGGGATGGGTACTTTTGCGTAACCGTAGCCCGGCAGGTCGACCAGACGCCGATCATCGTCTAGCTTGAAGAAATTGAGGAGTTGCGTACGGCCCGGGGTTTTCGAGGTGCGTGCCAGGCTGGCGTGAGTCAGGGTGTTCAGCGCGCTGGACTTGCCGGCGTTGGAGCGACCGGCAAAGGCGACTTCAAAGCCTTCGTCATCGGGGCATTGGTCAACTTTGGCGGCGCTGAGCATGAACGTGGACTGTTGGCACAGGCCGAGGATGGGATTCTTGAGTTGCATGAGTTTTCCGATGTGGGCGGTGCCGAGAAAGGGTGCGGCAAGCGGTGTCGTTTCCGTTTCAGTAGCGCCAGTATATAATGCCGCAGATTTTGTGTGTGCTTTGTCCCAGCGAAGGATGAAGTTCACGGGAGCGATAGACCTTTATTGCGCATTAGAACGCAAAACGCTCTCAAACCCTGAAATGGTCGACGTATGACCAAGTGGTTGCTCGCTATCGGTGTCCTGCTCCCGCTTTACGGCGCTCAGGCTACACAGGATCCGGAAGCGGTGTACAAACGAGTTTGCGTGGCTTGCCATGCCGGCCAGTTGCCCAACGCCCCCGTACGGGGTGACGAGGCAGCCTGGGCGCCAAGACTGGCGCAAGGCATGGACACGCTGGTGCAACACGTGACCCAGGGTTTCAAGGCAATGCCGACGCGTGGTTTGTGCATGGACTGCAGTACTGAGGATTACCAGGCCGTCATTGAGTTGATGGTGAGTAAACCCGGTAGATAACTCTTAAACCCCTTAGCCGTAGTTGGATTAGCTGATGAACAAACTGATCGTGAGTCTGCTGTTGACCTTGGGCATCACAGGCGTTGCCGTCGCTGCAGAGGGCCCCCTGAAAGGTGATGCCACTGCCGGTCAAGCGAAAGCCGCCGTATGTGGTGCCTGCCATGGACCGGATGGTAACAGCCCGGCGCCGAACTTCCCCAAACTGGCCGGCCAGGGTGAACGTTACCTGACCAAGCAACTGCACGACATCAAGGATGGCAAGCGCACGGTCCTGGAAATGACCGGCTTGCTGACCAACCTCAGCGATCAGGACCTGGCAGACCTCGCGGCGTATTTTGCCAGCCAGAAAGGCAGTGTGGGAGCTGCTGATCCGAAACTGGTGGCCCGTGGTGAGAAACTATTCCGCGGCGGCGACCTGGAAAAAGGCCTGCCAGCCTGCACCGGCTGCCATTCGCCCAATGGCGCGGGCATCGCCGCCGCCGGCTTCCCGCATCTGAGTGGTCAGCATGCGACCTACATCGCCAAACAGTTGACCGATTTCCGCAAGGAAGAGGCGGGACGCGCCAACGATGGCGACGCGGCGATCATGCGCACCATCGCCCGCAAGCTGAGTCATGAAGACATTGCGGCGGTCTCCAGCTACATCCAGGGCCTGCACTGAGGTACAGGCAACGTTAACACTCGATTAATCCCGTGATGCAAGCATAAAAAGGGTGGCCCAGGCCGCCCTTTTTTGTGGCCGGTGCCGTTACACTAACGAACTCATGCCCGCGTAGACCTGTCACAACAAAGGTCGCGTGAGGCGACTTTATTTGTCCAGGAGTAAAGCATGCGTAATCTGATCCTCAGCGCCGCTCTCGTCACTGCCAGCCTCTTCGGCATGACCGCACAAGCCGCCGACGTGCCGCTTGAAGCCGGTAAAACCTACGTTGAATTGGCTAACCCGGTTCCGGTCTCGGAGCCAGGCAAGATCGAAGTGGTGGAGCTGTTCTGGTATGGCTGCCCGCATTGCTACGCTTTTGAGCCGACCATCAACCCATGGGTCGAGAAACTGCCTAAAGACGTGAACTTCAAACGTATCCCCGCCATGTTCGGCGGCCCATGGGATGCCCACGGCCAACTGTTCCTGACCCTGGAAGCCATGGGTGTGGAGCATAAAGTTCACAACGCGGTATTCGACGCGATCCAGAAGCAAGGCAAGCGCCTCACCAAGCCAGACGAAATGGCTGATTTCGTGGCCACCCAAGGTGTCGACAAGGACAAGTTCCTGGCGACCTTCAATTCCTTCGCCATCCAGGGCCAGATCAAGCAGGCCAAGGAGCTGGCGCAGAAGTACGGCGTGCAAGGCGTACCGACCATGATCGTCAACGGCAAATACCGTTTCGACCTGGGCACCTCCGGTGGTCCTGAGCAAACCCTCAATGTTGCCGACCAGCTGATCGCCAAAGAGCGCGCAGCCAAGTAAGGGGCCCGTCATGCGCCGCTGGGGTACCGAACGTGTGGTTGGCTTGCATGATCCGCAGGTCAACGAACATCACCTGGAAACCACGGGCCTGCCGGCAGACAGCCGCCTGCGCCTGCTGAGCTTCAATATCCAGGTGGGCATCAGTACCGAGAAGTACCGGCACTACCTCACCCGTGGCTGGCAGCACTTGCTGCCCCACAACGGGCGTGCCGGCAACTTGCAAAAAATCGGCAACCTGTTGAACGACTTCGATCTGGTTGCCCTGCAGGAAGCCGACGGCGGCAGCATGCGCTCCGGTTACATCAACCAGGTGGAGCACCTGGCCCAGCTCGGGGCTTTCCCCTACTGGTACCAGCAGCTCAATCGCAACCTCGGGCGCCTGGCACAGCACAGCAATGGCGTGCTCAGCCGCTTGAAGCCCTCCGCTATTGAAGATCACCCGCTGCCGGGCCCCAAGGGCCGGGGGGCGATCCTTGTACGCTTTGGCGAAGGCCCAGAGGCCTTGGTTGTGGTGATGATGCACCTGGCGTTGGGGGCTCGCACCCGCACCATGCAGTTGGCCTACATCCGCGAGCTTATTGGCAGTTACAAACATCAGGTGCTGATGGGGGACATGAACACCCACGCCAGCGACCTGCTGCAGAATTCTCCGTTGCGCGACCTCGGGCTCCTGGCTCCGCAAGCCGAAGCCACGTTCCCCAGTTGGCGCCCGCAACGCTGTCTTGATCATATCCTGCTCAGCCCTACCCTCACACTCGAGAGCGTGCAGGTGCTGGCGCAGCCCATCTCCGATCACCTGCCGGTCGCGGTAGAGATTCGTCTGCCGGGTTCGCTCACGGCTGATGCATTACCCGCGTTGAGCCCCGGCCCTCGCGGACCCCTTGCATGAGCGACGACGCCCAGCGCTGGAAAGAGAAATACCTCAAAAGTATCGAGCAACAAGATAAGCTCGAACGCCGTTGGGCTGCCCGCCTCGACCTGCTGCGCCGTGGGCTGGTGCGCAGCACGCTGGCTGCTGAGGGCACCGACCGCGCGGTCGACCAGTGCATGAAGGAAATGCGCGACGTTGTCCGTACCGATGATATGGATGCCGCTCTCGCCGCCTTGCTGCCGCGCCTGGAAAAAGCCGTGCTGGATTCGGAGCAGCGCCGCGAAACCCGGGTCGACCAGATCAGTACTGCGTTGACCTCCCTGGTCAGCCAACTGCAAAAACTGCCATTACCTCGTGAAGTGGCCCGGCCGCTGAAGACGTTCGCCAAGCAGCTGGACGGCCGTGTCAGCCAGGCACGTGAGATCCCCTTGCTGCTCAGCGAATTGAGCAGCCTGCAGGGCCAGGCGCTGAACAATCTGGAGCCGGACGGTGAAGTCGCGCGGCCTGGGCCTGGGCTTCTGCAGCGACTGTTCGGTTCCAAAGAGGTCGAGAACGAGGCCGTGGCAAGCGATCCAGCACCCGGCCCGGCACCCCGACCCGCAGCGGCCAAGCCTGTTGCCGAATCTGAATCGCCCGAGCCTGAGCAGTCGGAGGAACTGACGCAAGCCTTGCGCGCCTTTGAGCCACAGCCTCAAGCAATGCTCGCCCCTGCAGTAGAGCCGGCCGCACCTGCCAAGGTTGTCGAAGCCGTCAGCGAAACGTTTGTCTACGAGGCCCCGGTTCAAACTGCTCCCGTTGAACTGCCCGCAGCGCGTGTAGAGCCCGAACCCCAGGCCGAAGCAGTTGCACCGGAAAGCGCCCTCGCCGCCTTCATCGAAACGCCTGACGTTCAGGTCGACACCCCGGGCGAGACCGTCATCGGCAGCCTGTCGCTGCCGCCGGTGCTGGAGGCCGAGGAGCCCGATCCTGACGAGTTGCAAGCGGACGGCACGTATTCCTTACCGGATTCGCCGGAGCCGTCCTACAGCTCCGTGGCCAAACACATTGAAGACACCCTGCTCGGGCTTCTGGAGGAATTGTCGCTGCCCGAGCGCCACCGGCCCCAGGCCGAAGCCATGCGCGAGCGCCTGGCCCACGGCTTGAACTGGTACGAACTGCTACCGATCCTCGACGACTTGGCTGTGTTAATGCTGGCAATTACCGACAGCGGTCAGCATGAGTTCGAGGCTTACCTCAAGCAGCTCAACGAGCGCCTCGAAGCGTTCCAAGGGCATTTGCAGGTTGCCAGCGACGGCCATGCCGATAGCCGCTCCGCCGCCCGGGAGCTGGATACACAGATCCGCGAACAGGTCGATGGCCTGCAAAGCAGCGTGCAGGAGGCCGCCGACCTGGACAGCCTCAAGCACGTATTGGAAAGCCACCTCGAAGGCCTGCTCGGCACCATGGATGAGCACCAGCAGCAGCGTGACCTGCGCGAGCAGGAAACCGCGGCGCGCCTGAGAGGCTTGGCTGAGCGGGTCGCCAACATGGAGCAGGAAGCCCAGGGCTATCGCGAGCACCTGGAGGTACAACGCCAGAAAGCCTTGATCGATCCGCTCACCGGCCTGCCCAACCGCGCCGCATGGAGTGAGCGTCTGGATCAGGAGGTCAACGACTGGCATCAACGTGGCAACAGCCTGTCGCTCGCGATGCTGGACTTGGACCACTTCAAGCGCATCAACGACGGCTACGGCCACCTGGCTGGCGACAAAGTACTGAAAATCATCGCTAGCGTGCTGCGTAAACGCCTGCGCCCTAGCGACTTTATCGCGCGTTTCGGCGGTGAGGAGTTTGTCCTGCTGATGCCGGACTCATCCCTGGCGGATGCCCTGGCTGCGGGCGAGGTGTTACGTGCAGCGATTGAAGCCTGCCCGTTTCACTTCAAGGGTGAGCCGGTGACGATCACCGTGTCCATGGGCGTGGCGCAGTTCCAGCCGGGAGAGCGCAGCGACCTGGCACTCAAGCGCGCCGATGCAGCCTTGTATCGGGCCAAGGCCGCCGGGCGGAACCAAGTGCAGGCCGCCTAAAAGATGTTCCATTTTGTAATTTGACGGTTGGGTCACAAACGGTACGTTACACTGTTGCATTATCGTCTTCAGCGTAACGTCTTCCGCCATGAAATCCTTGTACATCGCCTTTGTGTTTCTCCTTCTCGCGGGCTGCGCCAGCGGCCCTCGCCTGGACACCACCCACCCCTCGGTGAACTACGACAACCGCGTGCAGTTCATTGTCGTGCATTACACCTCCACCAACCTTGAACGCTCCCTGGCATTGCTTACCCACGGCCAGGTCAGCAGCCATTACCTGATCGGCGACGATGCGTCGGGCACCCTCTACAAGCTGGTGGATGAGAGCAAGCGCGCCTGGCATGCCGGCGAAAGCGAGTGGATGGGCCGCACCTGGCTCAACTCCAGCTCCATTGGTATCGAGATCGTGAACCCTGGCTACAAAGACACGCCGACAGGCCGCCTGTGGTATCCGTACTCCGAGGCGCAGGTGCAGTCCCTGGTGGTGTTGCTCAAGGACATCATCAAACGCAACGGCATCGACCCCAAGAACATCATTGGCCACAGTGACATTGCGCCGCTGCGTAAGCTCGACCCGGGCCCTCTGTTCCCCTGGAAGCGCCTGGCAGATGAGGGCCTGGGTGTCTGGCCGGATGCCCAGGCCGTGGCGCGTTTCCAGGTGCAGTACGCCACGGAGCTGCCGAGTATCACCTGGTTCCAGGAAGAATTGGCTCATCTGGGCTATCAGACACCCCAGACCGGCGAGCTGGATGTGGCCACGCGTCATGTGATCGCGGCGTTCCAGATGCATTTCCGGCCGTCGCTGTTTGATGGCACGCCGGATGCGGAAAGTGCCGCGATCCTGCGCGCGTTGAACCGGCGCTAGAGCGGCAACGCCATATAGAACTGAGTGCCCTGCCCCGGCCGCGAATACACGCCCATGCGGCCGCCGTGCAGTTGCACGATTTCCTTGCACAGCGCCAGGCCCAGGCCGGCGCCGCCTTTCTTGCGGCCCACCTGGACGAAGGGTTCGAAGATCCGGCCCTGCTGCCCATAGGCGATGCCTTCGCCGTTATCCTCGACGCTGATGATCACCCGCTCGCCATGGCGTCGCGCCTGCAGGCGAATCTGCCCGCCTGCAGTGGTGTGGCGCAGGGCGTTGCCCAGCAGGTTGTCCAACACGCGCTCAAGCTGTGCCTGGTCCGCGTACAACCGAGGCAGGTCGGATTGGGCTTCTACCAGCAGTTCGATGTCTTGCGCCTTGGCCGGCTCGGCGAAACGCACACGGGCGTGTTCCAGCAGGTCGGTCACATCGCACGGCCCTAGGGTGAGTTTCTGCAGGCCGTTCTGGTAGCGGGAGAAGTTGAGCAGGTCGTTGATCAACTGCATCAAGCGCTGCATTTCTTCGTTGACCGTGTCCAGCAGGTCCGCTTCACGGGACTCTGCCGGAAACTTCGCGCGTTCTCGGAACAGTCCGAACGCCATGTGCATGCCCGTCACCGGCGTGCGCAGCTCATGGGAGGCGCGCAGGACGAACTCGCTGCGCACCCGTTCGAAGGCGCGTTGTTCGGTGACGTCATGCAGCACCATCACCGCGCCGAGGATGTGTCCTTGGGTATGGCTGACAGGCGTCAGGCTGTAGGTCAGCAGGCGCAATTCGCCCTCGACCTCCACTTCAAGATCGTCCGGCGCCCGTTCCAGGTTGCCGCCGCGCAATACCAGTTGCAGCTGCTCGTCCAGTTCCGGGCGCACCAGTGCTTCGCCAAGACCTTGGCCCAGGCGCGCCTCGTCCCAGCCCAACTGGCGCTGGGCCACCGGGTTGAGGTGTTCCAGGCGGCCTTGGCGGTCAATCATCAGGAGGCCATCGTCGATGCTGTCGAGCACCGCCTGCAGACGCTGTTGACCGGCCAGCAGCTCATCGACGTTGGTCGCCTGATGCTGGCGCAACGCCTCGGCCATGATGCCGAAACGTCGGGTCAACTGGTTCATTTCCGCCGCAGACGAGATTGGCAGCGTCACTTCGAAATCACCTTGCCCGATCTTGTCCGCGGCCTTGGCCAGCGCTTCGATAGGCCCGCCAAAGCGTCGGGCAATGCCATGTGCCGTCACAAACCCGATGATCAGGACCGCAAGCCCCACCAACCCCAGCAACCCGGCGATCAGCAGCGCGCGCTCACGAGATTTGTGCTCGCTGTTGCTGATATTTTCCAGCGCCTGTTTGTGTTCGTTGATGAGGCCATTGCGCAGCGTATTGAAGGTGTCGGTAAGTTTTTCCTTAGTGCCGGGAGGGGGCGTCGGTTGCTGGGACTCGTCGAAGGCTTCCAGCAATTGCTGATACTGGCCGCGGGCCTCGCTGAAGCCCGTCCCGTGCCGGTCGCGCTGTTCATGCGCGATGCCCTGATCCAGCAGGTCGAAATAGTGCTGCTTAGAGGCTTGAAGTGCCTCGGGGTCGGGGCGCTCCTCCAGCATCATGATCAACTGATCACCCAGGCTTTGGCGCAGCTTGAGGCCCAGGTCCAGGGTGATGAAGTTGCTGCGAATCAGGGACTCCTGGGTCTTGGCCATTTGCATGACGCTCACCAGGCCCAGGATCAAGCCCAACAGGGCAACGGTGATCAGCGCTGAGATGCTCAGGAATAACCGAGTGCGCAGCTTCATCGCTAACTTCATAGGGTACAGCTCACAGGTTGTACTGTTTGCGTTTGCGGTACAGGGTCGACGCGTCGATACCCAGGGTGCGAGCCGCCTGGTCCAAGGTGTCGCTGGTGGCGAGCACGGCGCCGATGTGGGCTTTCTCCAGCTCGTCCAAGCTCAATGCCGCACCGATACGCGGGGCATTGTTGGTTGGCTGTTCGGCCATCCCCAGGTGGCTGATTTCCACCTTCTCCTGTGGGCAGATGATACTGGCACGCTCCACGACGTTACGCAGTTCACGGATATTCCCCGGCCAGCGGTAGTTGAGCAGTGCTTCGCGCGCTTCATCGCTGAAACCCCGTGCCGGTCGGGCATATTCCTTGACGAAACGTGCCAGGAACCGATCGGCCAGGGTCAGAATGTCTTCACTGCGCTCGCGCAGTGGCGGCAGATGCAAGGTGATCACGTTGAGGCGGTACAGCAGATCCTCCCGGAAGCGGCCGTCACGCACCATGTCTTCCAGGTTCAGGTTAGTGGCGGCGAGGATGCGTACATCGGCACGGCGGGTAACCGGGTCGCCCACACGCTCGTATTCCTTGTCCTGGATAAAACGCAGCAATTTTGGTTGCAACGTCAGTGGAAAATCGCCGATTTCATCGAGAAACAACGTGCCGCCATCCGCTTGGTTGACGCGACCCAATGTGCTCTCGCTGGCACCGGTAAAGGCACCACGGCTATGGCCGAACAATTCGCTTTCCATCAGCTCTGCCGTCAGCGACGGGCAGTTGATGGTCACGCAGGATTTCTTCGAGCGTTTACTCCAACCGTGAATGGCGCGGGCCAGCTCACCTTTACCGGTACCGGATTCACCCAGGATCAGAATGTTGGCGTCGGTGCCGGCCACTTGGCGCGCGGTCTCCAGCACTACCATCATCGAAGGGCTGTGAGAGTCGAGGCCGTCTTTCGGCTGGCGTACTTCGCCTTCGAGGGCTTCCAGGCGCGCGGAGAGTTGGCGCACTTCCAGTTGCTTGGCAGTGGCGAGCCGCAATTGATCGGGGCTGCAGGGCTTCACCAGATAGTCGGCGGCACCCGCCTGGATCGCATCCACTGCGGTATCGACTGCCGAATGCGCGGTGACAATCACCACGCGCATCCACGGCGCTTGGATGCGCATCTGGGCCAGCACGTCCAGGCCATTGTCTTCGCCCAGGCGCAGGTCGAGGAAGCACAGGTCGAACACCTGGCGCTGCATCAGGGTATCGGCCTGGGCAGCGCTGTTGGCGGTGGCTACGGTGTAGCCTTCATCTTCCAGGCAATAACGGAAGGTGCGGAGGATCGCGGATTCGTCATCCACTAAAAGAATGCGGCCTTGAAGTTCCTTGGCTGATTCCATCTGTCCCGCGCTCCTTAAACTATGAATGATGGTGTTTAGTCCCGGAATAATCGGGCAAGTTGCATGGTTTATTCTGATCGATAAATAGCATCGTCGTGCAGGTATCTGCACCGCTTCCTACAAAGCCCCGCCTGATGGCGTTCTCATACCGTCTTGCCACTTCGGCAACGCACTCTGCGTGTTCTATCCCTTCATCCGACCGCTGGCCATCGTGCATTTCGCACGGCTCGCGAGGGGGCATCGTGCAGGATGCTGGGCGTGTGTCGGATTAATAATATTTAACTCATTGATTTTATTGAGTTTTATTTTGTAAAAAAGCTGGCATGCGCTCTGCAATAGCTCTCCCAACGAATAATCAAAATGCGGGAGAACAACAGCATGACTCGCCAAAGCCTCAGCCAATTGCGTGTGTCGCCACTGCGCTTGCAACAAGGTCTGTTTGCCAGCCTGGCCTTGATGGTCACGCTGATTGGCGGCCAACAGTTGCAACATTGGCAGCAGAGTCAGCAGCAGATTCCCCAGTTCGAACGTCCAGCCATGACTCAAACCCATTTCCGTTCCGTTGGCAGCGTAGCTGCCGACGTAACAGCCCCGCAATTGCGGATGGTTGACCAGGAATCTTCCCTGAGTGAACTGCCATCCCAGGAGCGTTGGGTGTTCTAGGCACCATAAGGCCGCTCGTGTTGAGTGGCCGCACGGCACTACCGCTGTTACCTCTTAAAGAAGCATAAGGAGAATCACCATGTTGAGTTGGGCAATCACATTTCTGATCATCGCCATTGTGGCTGCAGTCCTGGGCTTCGGTGGTATCGCGGGCACCGCCACGGGTATCGCAAAAATTCTGTTTGTGGTCTTCCTGGTGATGTTCATCGCTTCCTTCTTCTTTGGTCGTCGCGGCCGAGGCTGAACATGACCACTTTGTCCTTCAAAGCCATTACTGCCGCCCTGCTTCTGGGCGGCAGCGGCTTGGCAATGGCCGCCAATGACGGCCAGTCCCGAGCCAACGAATTGCTCAGCGCGGACCCGCAATTCCGCGAGACCTGGCAAGGCGTGGTGAAGAAAGAAGAGCGTCTGCCGGAATGGGTCATGAACCTGTCTGGCACCGCCGAGCAAATGAATGCCGTGGAAGAAGATGGCGACAAGTACTTGGTCGGGCCGCTCTGCGAAACCGCAGACACCTGCTTGAACAAGCGCCTGATTGTTGCCTTCAGCCTCGACAAGGAAGACGCCTACGCCATGTTGGTGGAAGTCCCGGCCGGTCTGCCGGCGGACAAATCCCCGACGCGGCACGCCGATTACCGTTTTATCGGTAAGCCGGATGAGGGCATGCAGAAGCTGCTGATGGAGCAGCTGAAGAAAGATCCTAATTGGTACTAGGTTCCGTCTGACGACATTGTCGTCTACGGGGCCAGCGTCCATAGAAAGAAGCCCCTCGCTTCTTTCTGTCTGCGCCACCCGAAAAGGGCGGTGCATGACCAAGGGGCCGGGTTGCTCTGATCAATTGCGATCGGCGTGACCTACGGGTACAGGGAGTGCCTGCGCAAGGGCCGGGTCAGGCGAAAAGCTGCGACGCAGGTTCACAAGCCGATGGCTTGCTGAACCTGCGGCGGGCTTGTCAGGCTCGCTCAGCTTCCTATGCTCTCCATAGCCGCAAATTTCCTTCCTGCTCTTTCCCAACCATTACTTCGTGTGTCGGGCTGACCATCTATCGATAAAATTTGGCCTGGTCCATAGGACATTTCCGACGCTAAACGACGGTATTCCCAGGCATTTCTGCCAAGGCTCCAAAGACGTCCTGATTCTCTGAGCGAGCCGGGTTTGGCAGGTTCACGGCATGTTTGCCGGACAAAATGTCACATTTGAACTGACCGTTCGGACAGTTATTATTAAAAAAAGCCATGCCGATTCGGCATAGGGTAGGCGTTTACGGCATTAGACGTCGCTCCCTTGCATGGGAATAGTTGCGCCTTTTTTCGCCTGCCAGTAAGCCATTTCGGCCACGCTGCGGTGACCTTCCATGGAGGCAGATGCACACACTTTTTCGCTTTCGAGCGTTGCGGCTGGCGCATTTGCCTTAAGTTCACTTGAAGTAAGGGTAATGACATGAAGAAGGCAAAGCTAAGCCTCGCCTGGCAGATCCTCATCGGTTTGGTGCTGGGGATCGCAATCGGTGCAGTGCTCAACCATTTCAGTGCTGAAAAAGCCTGGTGGATCAGCAATGTGTTGCAGCCAGCGGGCGATATCTTTATCCGCCTGATCAAGATGATCGTGATCCCAATTGTGATCTCCTCGCTGATCGTCGGCATTGCCGGTGTCGGTGACGCGAAGAAACTCGGGCGTATCGGCGTCAAAACCATCCTTTACTTCGAAATCGTCACTACGATCGCCATCGTGGTCGGCCTGTTGCTCGCCAACCTGTTCCACCCGGGCGCTGGCATCGACATGAGTACCCTGGGTACCGTCGACATCTCCAAGTACACCGCCACTGCCGCCGAAGTGCAGCATGAGCATGCATTCATCGAGACCATCCTCAACCTGATCCCATCGAACATCTTCGCCGCCGTCGCCCGTGGCGAAATGCTGCCGATCATCTTCTTCTCCGTGCTATTCGGCCTCGGCTTGTCGAGCCTCAAGCCTGAGCTGCGCGAGCCGCTGGTGACCATGTTCCAGGGCGTGTCCGAGAGCATGTTCAAAGTCACGCACATGATCATGAAATACGCCCCGATCGGCGTATTTGCACTGATCGCTGTGACCGTCGCCAACTTCGGCTTCGCCTCCTTGCTGCCGTTGGCCAAGCTGGTGATCCTGGTTTACGTCGCCATCCTGTTCTTCGCCTTTGTGATCCTCGGCCTGATCGCCCGCCTGTTCGGCTTCTCGGTAATCAAGCTGATGCGCATCTTCAAGGATGAGCTGGTGCTGGCCTACTCCACCGCCAGCTCCGAAACCGTGCTGCCGCGCGTGATCGAGAAGATGGAAGCCTACGGCGCGCCGAAGGCGATCTGCAGCTTTGTGGTGCCAACCGGTTACTCGTTCAACCTCGACGGTTCGACCCTGTACCAGAGCATTGCCGCGATCTTCATTGCGCAGCTGTACGGCATCGACCTGTCGATCGGCCAGCAACTGATGCTGGTGCTGACGTTGATGGTCACCTCTAAAGGCATTGCCGGCGTACCGGGCGTGTCCTTTGTGGTGCTGCTGGCCACCCTGGGCAGCGTGGGTATTCCGCTGGAAGGCCTGGCGTTTATCGCCGGTGTCGATCGCATCATGGACATGGCGCGTACCGCCCTGAACGTGATCGGCAACGCCCTGGCCGTGCTGGTGATCTCCCGTTGGGAAGGCATGTACGACGACGCCAAGGGCGAGCGTTACTGGAACTCGCTGCCGCACTGGCGCAGCAAGGAAGCCTCGCCGGCCGCCCAGGCCACCCGCAGCTGATAGCCTGACGGCTCGAAGACAAACCCCGGAAAATTCCGGGGTTTGTCGTTTCTGCCAGCCCCGCTATCATTCGCTGCATTCTTCAAGGGGTTTAACTGATGCTCAATGGCCTGTGGCTTGGCTTCTTTGTCGTGGCAATGGTGTCGGCACTGGCGCAATGGCTGGTCGGCGGTAACGCCGGAATATTCGCGGCAATGGTCGAAAGCATTTTCGCCATGGCCAAATTGTCGGTGGAGGTCATGGTGCTGCTTTTTGGCACCCTGACGCTGTGGCTGGGCTTTTTGCGCATTGCCGAAAAAGCCGGGATCGTCGATTGGCTGGCCAAGGCCCTCGGCCCACTGTTTCGCCGCCTGATGCCGGAAGTGCCTGCCGGCCACCCGGCCATCGGTTTGATCACCCTGAACTTCGCCGCCAACGGCCTGGGCCTGGATAACGCCGCCACGCCCATCGGTTTGAAAGCGATGAAGGCGCTGCAAGAACTCAACCCTATCCCCAACACCGCGAGTAACGCGCAGATCCTGTTCCTGGTGCTCAACGCGTCTTCGCTGACGCTGTTGCCGGTGACGATCTTCATGTACCGCGCCCAGCAAGGCGCGGCGGACCCGACGCTGGTGTTCCTGCCGATCCTGCTGGCGACCAGCGCCTCGACCCTGGTCGGCCTGCTCTCGGTGGCGATCATGCAGCGTCTGCGGCTGTGGGACCCGGTGGTGCTGGCCTACCTGATTCCGGGTGCGCTGGTGCTTGGCGGCTTCATGGCCCTGCTGGCGACTCTTTCCGCCACGGCACTGGCCGGGCTGTCGTCGATCCTCGGCAACCTCACGCTGTTCGGCCTGATCATGTTGTTCCTTGTGATCGGTGCACTGCGCAAGGTCAAGGTGTACGAGGCGTTTGTCGAAGGCGCCAAGGAAGGCTTCGACGTGGCCAAGAACCTGCTGCCATATCTGGTGGCAATGTTGTGTGCCGTGGGTGTGTTACGTGCCTCGGGTGCGCTGGACTTTGGTCTCGAAGGCATTCGCCATGTGGTCGCCTGGACGGGCATGGACACGCGCTTCGTCGATGCCTTGCCGACCGCGATGGTCAAGCCCTTCTCTGGCAGTGCCGCGCGGGCGATGTTGATCGAGACCATGCAGACCCAGGGTGTGGACAGCTTCCCGGCACTGGTCGCGGCGACGATCCAGGGCAGTACCGAGACCACCTTCTATGTGTTGGCGGTGTATTTCGGTTCGGTGGGGATCCAGCGGGCCAGGCATGCCGTGGGGTGTGCGTTGCTGGCGGAGTTGGCCGGTGTCGTTGCTGCTATTGCGGTGTGCTATTGGTTCTTTGGGTAAGGCTTAAATTGCTATCGCGGGCAAGCCAGCTCCCACATTTGACTGTGTTCACAAATCAAAATGTGAGAGCGGGCTTGCCCGCGAAGACGCCCTCAGCGTTTCGCAGCACCATTGCCTTGCTGCACAACCCAATCCACCACCTGCTTGTTCAGTTGATCCCCTGCCTGCCCAAACCCGGCAACCACCGCTGGCACCTTGGTGTCGCTCACCGGCTGCCGCACCTCAAACCGTCGGCTGGCAACAATTCGCTGGTCACTGCCGCGCACCAGGCGCGCATCCAGGCGAATCACCACCTCCACCGCACTGCCGTGGTATTCACTCTGGAACGCCTGCAATTGCCCGCCCAATTCAAAGTCAGACTGCAGGTTGGTGTCGTCGGTGCTCAGCAGCGTCACCCGGCCATCGCGCTGGAAACCATCCATGAAGCGGTTGCGCAGCAGCACGGGCGACGGGTCGCTCCAGCGCGAGTTGGCATAGCTGCTGATCAGGTCGCCATTGGGCACCACGGCAATACGCGGGCTGTCGAGAAACTCGCTGGTCTGCGGCTTGTTCACACGCAGTGACCAACTCACCGGCGCAGCCGGGCTAGTGGCCGGGGCCGAGGCCAGGCGATACACGTCCGAAGGGTCGGCCTTGGGCAGGATCGAGCACGCGCTCACCAGCGCCAATGCGACAGGGACGATCATTTGGTACGCACGCTTCATGGCGTGAACTCCTTGTTCTTGTCGCTGCCCAGCAGGTAACCGCTGGGGTTGGCTTCCAGGCGGCGGGAGATGGCGCGCAGCGAGCCCAGGGTTTCGCGCAGTTCGCGCACGGCCGGCGCCAGTTCGTTGAGGCCTTGCATGCCGCTGTTCACCGAGTCCTTGTTGTCTGTCAGCAAGGTGTTGATGGTCGCGGTGCTTTGTTCAAGGGATTTCATCGCCTGTTCGGCACTGCCGAAGGCCTGCTTGCCTTGCTCGTTGAGCAGGCCGTTGGCGTTGCGCATCAGCACGGTGGTCTGCTCCAGTGCGGCGCTCGCTTGCTTGCTCACCTGCATCAGTTGCTGCATCACCACCTTGATATCACCGCGTTGGTCGGCGATGGCGCCGGTGGTTTGTTGAAGGTTGTCCAGGGTGTTGCTCAGGCGCTCGACGTTCTCGCGGGAGAACATGTGGTTGGCGTTGTGCAGCAGCAGGTTGATGCTGGTCATCAGGTCGTTGCTGTTGTTCAGCAGCCGGGCGATGGGCGATGGCGAGGCGATGATTTCCGGCAGGTTGCCGTCCTTGCCCTTGAGTTCGGGACTTTGCGGTGTGCCGCCACTGAGCTGGATGATCGAGGTGCCGGTGATGCCGGTCAGGGCCAGTTTGGCCTGGGTGTCCTCCTTGATCGGCGTCTGCCCGGCGAGGCGGATGCGCGCCAGCACGCGGCGCGGATCGTTGGGGTCCAGGCGCAGGCTGATCACGTCGCCCACCTTGATCCCGCTGTACTGCACCGAACTGCCCTGCGACAGGCCGCTGACCGCCTCGTTGAAGATCACTTCGTAATCCTGGAAGGCGGTGTCGACGCTGGATTTGGCCAGCCACAGGCCAAACAGCATCGCGCCGACCACCACGATTACGCTGAACAGACCGATCATCACATGATGGGCTCGGGTTTCCATGTCATACCTCGTTGAGCGGTTGAGCGGCATCCAATGCCGCGCGGCCCCGGGGGCCGTGGAAATATTCGTGAATCCAGGCGTCGTTGGTTTCCGAGACAATGTCGATGGCGTCGGCCACCAGCACTTTCTTCTGCGCCAGCACCGCCACGCGGTCGGTGATGGTGTACAGCGTGTCCAGGTCGTGGGTGACCAGAAACACACTCAGGCCCAGCGCGTCACGCAGGGTCAGGATCAGTTGGTCGAACTGTGCCGCGCCGATCGGGTCGAGGCCGGCTGTGGGCTCGTCGAGGAACAGGATGTCCGGGTCCAGGGCCAAAGCGCGGGCCAGGGCAGCGCGCTTGATCATGCCGCCGGACAGTGACGCCGGGTACTTGTCGGCCGCCGATAGCGGCAGCCCGGCCAGCGCCAGTTTGACCGCTGCCAGGTGCTCCGCGTCGGCGCGGCTGAGGCCCGCATGTTCGATCAGCGGCAGGGCCACATTCTCGGTGACCGTCAGCGAGGAAAACAGCGCGCCCTTCTGGAACAGCACGCCGAAACGCCGTTCGACCAGCGAGCGTTCATGTTCCGGCAGGCTCGGCAGGTTTTTGCCGAACACCCGCACTTCGCCTTCGCTGGGCCGGCGCAGGCCGACGATGCTGCGCAACAGCACCGACTTGCCGCTGCCGGAGCCGCCGACCACGGCGAGGATCTCGCCCTTGTACAAGTCCAGGTCGAGGTTCTCGTGCACGCTCTGGCTGCCAAAGCGATTGCACAGGCCGCGCACCTCAATGACCGCCTCAGTGGGCGCACGGTGTAGACGACTCACCAGCCCATCTCCATAAAGAACAGCGCAGCGACCGCATCCAGCACGATCACCACAAAGATCGATTGCACCACGCTGGAGGTGGTGTGGGCGCCCACCGACTCGGCACTGCCGCTGACCTTGAAGCCTTCCAGGCAGCCAATGGCCGCAATCAGGAACGCGAAGATCGGCGCTTTCACCATGCCCACCAGGAAGTGCTGCACGCCAATGTCCGATTGCAGCAGCGAGAGGAACATCGCCGGCGAAATATCCAGCGCCACCGCGCAGACCACGCCGCCGCCGACAATCCCCGACAGCATCGCCAGGAAGGTCAGCATCGGCAGCGCCACCAGCAGCGCCAGCACGCGCGGCAATACCAGCAATTCCATCGGGTCCAGGCCCAGGGTGCGGATCGCGTCGATTTCTTCGTTGGCCTTCATCGAACCGATCTGGGCGGTAAAGGCACTGGCGGTGCGACCGGCGATCAGGATTGCCGTCAGCAACACGCCGAATTCCCGCAGGAAAGAAAACGCCACCAGGTCGACGGTGAAAATAGTTGCGCCAAAACTCTTGAGGACAGTGGCGCCGAGAAACGCCACTACCGCGCCGACCAGGAAGGTCAGCAGGGCCACGATGGGCGCGGCGTCGAGGCCGACCTGCTCCAGGTGCGCGACCATGGGCGTGATGCGCCAGCGCTTGGGGCGCAAAATGCCACGGGCGAAGGTTTCGAGAATCAGGCCAATAAAGCCCAGCAGTTTCTTGCTGTCCTGCCAGACGGTGTCCACCGCTCGGCCAATGCGCGCCAGCACCTGAATGCCGGCGGCTTCTTCCGGGGCTTTGTCCGGTACGCAAAAGTCATTCAGGGAGCGGTAGACGGTCTTGAGCAGCGCGCGGTCAGCGGCAGACAAGCTGCAGTCAGTCTGCTCGGCAGATTGCTCGATGCGGGTCGGCCCCAGCAGTTCCACCAGCAGCGAGGCGCCGGCAGTATCGAGGGCGCCGAGGCCGTTGAGGTCGATGCGCGCGCCGGCGTCGTATTGGCCGTCGAGCTTGTCCGACAGCTTCTTCAGGCCGGCATAGTGCGCAAGCGTCCAGTCCCCCGTAATCCTCAGCTGTGGCGGGGTGGTGGACGTATCGAGGTGGGCTGCGCCGGCCGTCGTACTGGTGGTCATAAGCTCCGAGCTTGTTTGGCTATCCACAATTCCTACGTAATAGCACGAACCTACCTACTTTGGGTTGTCCGTTTGTGCTGCGTCCGTCACTTTGAAGCGCAGCACACCGATCACCTGCCCGTCTTCGGTCAACACCCTGACCTGCCAGCGGCCCACAGCGTCGCCGGGGAAGTTCTGCTTGTGAGTCCAGGCGCGATAGCCCTCTTTACGCCCGCCGTGAATATCGAGGGCGATGCGGTCGACCTCTTTGCCGTTGAATTGCCAAACATGGTAGATCCGCTCATCCAGCCCGCGCGGTGCGTTGATGGCGGTGTAGGCGTACAGCCCGCCGCTGCGCAGTTGGGCGGCGGTGACTTCCTTGAGGTCGTCGCCTGGAGTGCGGTCTTGCAGTTGGGTGCTGATCGCCACTTCGGTCATCCACAGGGTGGCCGGCGGCACCCAGCTGCGCAGGAACCAGCCGGCGCAGCCAATCGCGGCCGTAACCCCCAACAGCATCGCCCAGCCCTTGAGGCTGCGCAGCGGCAGGCTCACGGCCAGACTTGGGATCGACAACGCCATGGCCACGCCGAGGGCCAGCTTGTAACTCTCGGCGGTGGTCAGGTGCAGGATGATCGGCAGCGCGGTGAGCAGTGCCGCGAACAGGGTCAGCGTGTGCAGCGCCAGGAACAGCGAACGCTTGGGCGCCAGCCACTTGTAATACAGCGGGTCGGTGATCGACACCAGCGCTGCCGCGCCGAGCAGCCCGGTGAACACCGATTGGCCGCTGTTCCAGGCGGTGGTGACAAAGAAGAACGGCAGCACAAAGAACAGACTTTCCTGATGGATCATCTGGGTTGCGTAGCGCAGCAGCGGTTCGGGGATTTCGCGCTTGAAGACCTTGGTGAACAGCTGGGTAAAGCTGTTCTCCAGCATCAACCACAGCCAGCTCACCAGCATGATCACCGCGATCCAACTGGCCATGCCCTGCTGGCGGTCCACCAGGATGAAGCTGCCCACACCCGAGATGAAGCCGCCGAGTGCAATCACCCCAGGGTAACGCTTCATCAGTTCGAGGATGCGGGTGATCAAGCGGGTCAGGTTTTGCATTCGGCGGTTCGCAGTCTTTGTAGGAGAAAATCCCAGACAGAATAACGTCTTAGCCTGGCGTCCGGTGCCTCATTACGCGATCCGTTTGCGATAACCCCGCACGCCAATCAACACAATGGCGATCAGGCCGAGCAGGCCGGCGCCCATCCAACTCAGCGCGTCGTAGCTGAGCAACGGTTTTTCGATGCGCCAGTAGCCTGGCTGCTGGAACACTTGGCGCATGGCTTGGTTGGTCTGGTCCAGGCTGACGGCCTTGATGCGTTTGACCGGGTCGCTGAAATGGCCGTTGTTGTAGTCTCCCGAAGCACTCCAGTAGTAGTCGGCCAGCGCGCTGTTGCCCTGCACGGCCCAGGCCTGACGGGCGATGGCGGCCTGCTGCAAGCGGGTGAACACCGCCGGGTCGAGGCCGTCCTTGAGCAGTTGTGCCTTGAGATCCTGGAGGACCTGTTCGGCTTCGGGGAGGCTTTCGCGCTCAAGGTCGGCATTAAGGCTGAGAAAGCCGACGCCGCCGAGCACTTCGCGCTCGCTCCAGGGGCCGTAGGACAAACCGTGCTTGAGGCGCAGTTGGCGGTACAGCGCCCAGTCGAGGTAATCCTTGAGCAGGTCGTAGGTTTCGTCATGCCCGTCGTCCAGCACCGGCTCGGGGAACAACCAGTGCAACTTGGCGCTGTCGCCAACCCAGCCGTGGATGAGTTCGCGATGGGCGGCGGCGGCGTGCTGGATTTCCGGCAGCGCCAGGTGTTCGCTGGGCTCGATCGGTTCGAGCTGGCCGTAGGTACGTTCCAGATAGGCAGGCAGCAGTTTGTCGAGGTCGCCGACGATGATCAGCGTCATGTTGTTGGGCGCGTACCAGTGTTTGCGCAGGTTTTCCAACTGTTCGCGGGTCAGGTGGTCGACCTCGGCACGTTCGGCGCATTTGAGGCCCAACTCGACGGCCAGTTGATTGCTGGCGGTGTGGCCCAGGTCCTGGCGGTCCAGCAGGCGTTGCAGGTGTGAGTAGTGGCCGCCGTCTTCGCGTTCGACCACGCGCTTGGCGGCATTGATATTAGCGTCGGTCAGTTCGGTGCGGGTGATGATCGCCAGCAGCAGGTCGAGCACCTTGCGCTGGTTCTGCGCGGGCGCCTCGATCACGAAGGTGGTGTCCGCGTTGCTGGTGTAGGCGTTCCACTCACCGCCCAGGGCTTGCATGCGGTCTTCCAGCTCACCTTCGCCGCCACCGTCGATGCCGCTGAACAGCAGGTGTTCAAGCAGGTGTGGCAACTCCTTGTCTTCGCAATGGAAGTCATCCAGGCCCACGCCCACCACCAGGCGTATCGCCACGTGCCCGCGCTCGGTGCCCGGTTTAAGCAGCAATTGCAGGCCATTGGGCAAGGTATAACCCTCGACTTGCAGGCGGTCAAAGGCGAAGACGTGGGCAGAACCCATGAGCAGGCAAGCGAACAACAGGCGACGCATAACAAGCTTCCTGGCGAGTGAGGTCAGTTTTAACTGACTTCACGGGCCATCGTACGTTCAGGGCGAATGTGTGATGTCGGCAATATCTTCGGCCGAGAGCGCGCCGGTGTCGGACGTTTCCAACACCACATAGGCACTGCTGCAAAACAACGAATTCAAGCGCTTCATGTCGGCGATCAGCTCCAGGTGCAGGGAGCTGGTCTCCAGGCTCTGCACGATTTTACGCTGCAGCCGGCTGACGTGGGCGTGTGCCAGGCGGCGTTCCTGGGCGCGGAAGCGGCGCTTCTCGCGCAGCAATTGGCGCGCGCTTTCCGGGTCGGCGCTGAGGAACACCGACAGCCCAAGGCGCAGGTTGGCGATCAATTGGCTGTGCAGGCCCGTAAGTTCTTCCAGACCGACTTCCGAGAACTGGCGGCGCTGGGAGGTTTTCTGCTGCTGGACTTTGCGCAGCATGCGTTCGATCAGGTCGCCAGCCAGCTTGAGGTTGATCGACAGCTCGATGATTTCGGCCCAGCGCCGGCTGTCTTGCTCGCTGAGGTCTTCGCGGGGCATTTGCGCCAGGTAGAGTTTGATCGCGCTGTAGAGCGACTCGACGTCGTCGCTGAGGCTGCGCATTTCCTGGGTGATGGCCGTCTGTTTGCCGCGCAGTACTTCCTGCATCGCGGTGAGCATGTTGTCGATCAGGTCGCCCAGGCGCAGGGTTTCCCGCGCGGCGTTGGCCAGTGCCAGGCTCGGCGTGGTGAGCGCGGCCAGGTCCAGGTGGCGGGGTTTGGCCTTGCCGTTGGATTCTTCGCGCTCGGGCAGCAGCCAGGCGCACAGCCGCGCCATCGGCCCAATGGTGGGCAGCAGGATCAGGCACCGGGTGACGTTGTAAAGCAGGTGGAAAGTGATGACCATGCCTTGGGCGCTATAGTCCAGCCCGTCCATCCACAGCACCAGCGGGTCGAGTACCGGGATGATCAGCAGCAGGCCGATCAACTTGTACAGCAAGCTGCCCAGCGCGACCTGGCGACCGGCGGCGTTCTGCATGCTGGTGCTGAGGAAGGCCAGCACGCCGCTGCCGATATTGGCACCGATCACCAGGCCGATGGCCACGTGCAAGCCGATCACGCCGGCGCCGGCCAGGGTGGCGGTGAGTAGGACGGCGGCCAAACTGGAGTAGGAAATCATCGCGAACAAGGCGCCGACCAGGGCGTCGAGCAGGATGTCGCCGGTCAATGAAGCGAATAGAACCTTGACGCCCTGGGCGTGGGTGATGGGCCCCGCGGCTTCGACGATGAGTTGCAGTGCGAGGATGATCAGCCCAAGGCCGATCCCGACCCGGCCCAACTGCCCTGCCCGCGTCTGTTTGCGCGACAGGAAGAAAATCACCCCGAGAAAGATCAGCAGCGGCGACAGCCACGACAGGTCAAACGTCAGTACCCGCGCCATCAGCGCAGTACCCACGTCTGCACCGAGCATGGTTGCCAGGGCGGGCATCAGCCCCATCAGGCCCTGGCCGACAAAGGACGTCACCAGCATCGCCGTGGCGTTGCTGCTCTGCACCATGGCGGTCACCAGGATACCGGCGATAAACGCCAGCCAGCGCTTGGACATGTTCTGCCCGATGACTTGGCGCAAGTTCGAGCCGTAGACCCGCAGGATGCCGGTACGGACGATGTGCGTGCCCCAGATAAGCAGGGTCACGGCGGAAAGCAGATTGAGCAAGGTCAGCATGCTCGGCCCCCCGTGTGGGTGCGCTCCAACAGGAGCGAAGGAAAGTTGCCGCGTGCCGTTCTACGTCTTGTAGTTAAGCTGTAGTTGGCGAATGGGCTCTGCGCCAGCATCGCATAGCTAAAGTGGGGATTGAAACAAAACTGTCATGAAATCAGCTTTTTGCGGATAAAAAAAAGGGGCTTATAAAAGCCCCTTTATGTCTGGCTCGGGTTTATTGACCCGGAATGTCTTTGCGCAGTTTCACAGGATCCTGCTGTTTTTTCTTTTTCGCGATGGCGGTGCGCATCTTGATGTTCACCGCTTCCACTGCCAGCGAGAACGCCATGGCGAAGTAGACGTAGCCTTTTGGCACGTGCACATCGAAGGATTCGGCGATCAGCACGGTACCCACTACCAGCAGGAACGACAGTGCCAGCATCTTCAGCGACGGGTGCTTGTCGATGAATTCGCTGATGGTGCCCGCCGCCAGCATCATCACCAGTACGGCCACGATAATCGCTGCGACCATCACCGGTACGTGCGAGACCATGCCCACCGCGGTGATCACCGAGTCCAGGGAGAACACGATGTCGATGATCGCGATCTGGATGATGGTGTAGATGAACTTGCCACCGGCGCCCTTCGGCTCGTCGTGGGTTTCGTCTTCGCCTTCCAGCGCGTGGTACATCTCTTGGGAGCTTTTCCACAGCAGGAACAGGCCACCGAAGAACAGGATCAGGTCGCGACCGGAAATACCCTGGCCGAAGACCACGAACAGGTCGGCGGTCAGTTGCATCACCCAGGTGATCGACAGCAGCAACAGGATGCGCGTGACCATGGCCAAGGCCAGGCCGAAGATCCGGGTGCGCGCCTGCATATGCTTGGGCATGCGGCTGACCAGGATCGAAATCATGATGATGTTATCGATGCCCAGGACGATCTCGAGGGCCGTCAGGGTGAAGAAGGCAATCCAGATTTCCGGATTGGTCAGCCATTCCATGTGTATTCCTTTGAGCAAATGTTAAACCGCGCAAGCTGCAGCGCCGCGCGGTGAGTGAGTCGGTACGATTATAGAGTGCTGAACAGCGGAAAAATCCCCATCAGCAATGCGGCGAACATTATGCACAGGCACACCAGCACTGCCCACTTAAGGGTGAAGCGCTGGTGATCACCAAATTCGATACCGGCCAGTGCCACCAACAGGTAGGTCGACGGTACCAATGGGCTGAGCAAGTGCACAGGCTGGCCAACGATAGAGGCGCGGGCCATTTCCACGGCGGTGATGCCGTAGTGGCTGGCGGCTTCGGCGAGGACGGGCAGCACGCCGTAGTAGAACGCGTCGTTGGACATGAAGAAAGTGAATGGCATGCTCACCAGTGCGGTGATCACGGCCAGGTACGGGCCCATGGCCTCCGGGATCACTGCCAGCAGGCTCTTGGACATGGCGTCGACCATGCCGGTACCGGACAGGATGCCGGTGAAGATACCCGCAGCGAAGATCAACCCGACGACCGCCAAGACGCTGCCGGCGTGGGCGGCGACGCGGTCTTTCTGCTGTTGCAGGCACGGGTAGTTGACGATCATCGCGATACTGAACGCCACCATGAACAGCACCGGCAGCGGCAACAGACCGGCGATCAGTGTGCACATCAGGGCCAGGGTCAGCGCGCCGTTGAACCAGATCAGCTTCGGACGACGAGCGTCAGGGTATTGCGACACGCTGATCTCGCTGTGGTCGATTTCATCGCCTTGCAGGTGCAGTTCACCCAGGCGCGCACGTTCGCGTTTTCCGTACATGTAGGCAATCACCAGGATCGCCACCACGCCGGCGGCCATCGCCGGGATCATCGGTACGAAAATATCCGAGGGGTCGACATGCAGCGCACTGGCGGCACGGGCAGTCGGGCCACCCCAGGGGGTCATGTTCATCACGCCACCGGCGAGGATGATCAGGCCCGCCATGATCCGCGGGCTCATGCCGATGCGCTTGTACAACGGCAGCATGGCGGCCACGCAGATCATGTAGGTGGTGGCGCCGTCACCGTCGAGGGATACGACCAGGGCCAGTACGGCGGTACCGACGGAAACCTTCAGTGGGTCGCCCTTGACCATCTTGAGGATCTTGCGCACGGCCGGGTCGAACAGGCCGGAATCAATCATCAGGGCAAAGTAGAGAATGGCGAACATCAACATCACGCCGGTCGGCGCGAGTTTGGTGATGCCTTCGAGCATCATCGGGCCGATCTTCGGTGCGAAACCGCCGAACAGCGCGAACAGGATCGGCACGATGATCAGAGCGATCAGCGCAGAAAGGCGCTTGGTCATGATCAGGAACATGAACGTGATGACCATGGCAAAGCCAAGGAAAGTCAGCATAGGAATACTCCAGGCGTAGCGCGGCTAGGGAATGGCGGACCGGGTTGGGGTCAGCGCAAAACGAACGGCACGAGGCGTACGGGTGGAGTTGGGGCGAACAGGCGGGTAGGAGCGGACATCGGGAATCACCATTGTTGTTGTTAACAGCCGGTCTATTGCCGGCAGTGGTGGCGATCCTAGACGGGTAAGCTTTCAGCCAGCTTTCGCTGCGCAAACAGCTGATGGAGGGTAGATACACAGTCTTCAGATTTACACAGACCCCATGTGGGAGCTGGCTTGCCTGCGATTGCGTCGGCACATTCACCGTCACAGTTGCCTGGCCCACCGCAATCGCTGGCAAGCCAGCTCCCACATTTGAATGGTGTTTGCCGTGGTGCCTTCAGGGGAGCTCTAGGCCGCCAGCCGCTTTATGCAACGTCCGCAAATGCTCGCCCACCAGCTTCAGGTTGGCTTCACAGGCGGCAATTTCGGCGGAACGGGACGGCTCCAGCAGCACCCTCACCTCTTTGTCCAGTTCGCCGGTCAGCGATTGCAGTTGCTTCTGGCGCTCGGCGCTTTCCGATTCCAGGCGTGTGGCCTCCGAAGGTTGCGGCAGGCCATAGCCGCCACTGCCCAGCAGTTCCGCCGGGCGGCTGAGGAAGCCGCTGTTGGCGAGGATTTGTTGCAGCGTGGCGTTGGCTTTCTCCATGCCACCGTTTTTCAGCTCGCGGGCGCCGAGGTAGCGTTGTTTGACTTCGTCCTGGGCCAGCATCAACTGTTTGCGAAAGCTTGCCTGCTCCAGCAGCAACAATGCGGCACTGGTGCGTAGGTCGGCCTGGCCGAACCACTGGCGGCGTTCCTCGGCACTCAGAGACAACCAGTCTTCGACCTGGGTCTGTTTGATCGGCAGGTGCTTGCGCAGCACATCGAACATCGCCTGGTAGCGTTCGCGGAAGGAGTCGAAGTGATACCCCAGGCGCAGCGCCCTGCGTTTGTCATCCAGCACGCTGGTATCGGCCAAGCCGCGGGCGCTCAGGACTTCAAGCAAACCGTTGGGGGTGATGTTGTCCAGGCCGGTCAGTTGCGGGTTGGCGCTGCCGCTGCGTAGCAGTTTCAGGCTCTCCACCGCGCAGTTGTTGGAGATGAAGAAATAGTTGCCGTCATAGCTCCAATGCATCTCGGCGGCATGTTCGACGGTGTCGTTGATTTCCTGGCGGGTCAGTTTCAGCGGTACAGAGGCCAGCCCACGCAGTTCGGTCTTGGTGTATTCGTCGATCACTTGCGCCAGCGGCAATACAAACAAGCGCGATGGGTACTTGCCGACCAGGCCATCCCAGCTCGACAGCTGTACGTCACCGACAAACGCGCGGTAGGACAAGACCAGATGCTGGTCCAGGTCCAGCCGGCAATCCGGCCCACGCGGGCGGCCCGGCGCACAGATCACCAGGCGCAACATGCTGTGGCCCCAGCGGCTGACCAGGTTCTGGTTGGCTTCGGCCAGCAGGTAGTCGATTTCGTAGACGCGTTCAGGGTCCACATGACCCAGCGGCGTCTTGGCGAAATCATTACCGGCGTTCAGGAAGGCGTAGGTGCTGGCGCAGGTGCCCTGCTCCGGCGGGGCCCAGCCAAAGTGTGCCTGGTAATAGCGGAACAATGCCGGGCGTCGGCAGGCGTAGCTTGGGTCTAACAGGAAGTACTCCATATTGACCGCCACGAACTCCAGCGGGCTGGTGGTTTCGTAGATGTCCGGGCTGCGCGCAACTTGATGGTTGTGCTGCTCACGCTCGCCCCGACGGCCGACGTACTGCGGCCAGCCGGCAAGGTCCAGCAGGCGTGGGTCATCGCTGAGGGTAAAGCGTCGCCCATTCTGACCGCGGCATTGATCAGGCAGGCCGATTAGGCCGGTGAGGTTGTTCTGCCGGCTGCAACGATTGATCAGCGCGCGGTCTTCCTTGGACCACAGGCGCGCACGGTCATAGATGTGGGTCAGTTCATGCAGCACCGTGGCGAGCATTTCGCGGCGCACGGTGCCATGGGGGCGATTGGTTTTCTGGGTGGCGGCGCTGCCGTCGGTCAGGCTGGCCAGCAGATTGCGGTTGAGGTCCAGCTCGGACACCAGGGAGGCTTGCCCGTAGGCGTTCTCGGGCATCTTGTCGGTCCAGCCGACATCGATGCGCCGGTCCAACTGTTCGATGAAGCGCGGCGGTAAAGAGTGCAGGGCTTCGTCGAGCAACGCCTGGCTGGCCTGCTGTTCAGCCGGACTCAGACCCTCGGTCTTGAGCCGTAGTTGCAGGCTGGCCTGGGCTGCGCTGGCACACAGCAGCACAGTCCCGGCCAGGAGCCAGGCGGCAATGCGCCTCACAGTGCGAGGATGGCTTCGGCGAGGGTCTGGTCACTGGCGTCGCGGGCTTCCGGCAGACGTGTACGCAGGGTGTCGAAGGCCGCTTCCAAGTGCGCGCCACGGATTTCACCGTTGGTTGCGACGAAACTGGCGGCGTCGTCGTGGGCTTCGCGTACCACTTTGGAGTCGCGGATCGAGGTGGTGGTGTCCGAGGTGAAATCAATGGTGCGGCCAGAGGCGCGAACAATGATGTTACTGGTGGCCACCAGGGTATGCGCCTGGGCAACGTCGGCCAATAACAGCAGGCCAAGGGTGGCGGCGATCAGCGGGCTACGCATGGGATAACTCCAATACAAATAAGGAATACAAAGATGATTATTGGACGAGGATTGCTTGCGCCAGTTCAAGGTCGCTGGCGTTAAGTTTTGGCTGGCTGCGGCGCAGATAATCCAGCGCTGACTCCAGCCGTGCCCCCCGCCATTGGCCGTCAGTGGCGATAAACGCGGCAGCGTCATCCTGGGCGGCCATTATCACTTTTCTGTCGAAGGGCGCGGAGGTCACTTTGCTGGTGGCGTACGCGCTCACGACGGTGCTCTGGGTGGTGAGGTCAAAGGCAGAAGCCAATGGTGACCAGCCGCAGGAAAACAATACAGGGACTACTAAAAGGCGGTATGAAAAAGCCATGGGACTCGACAACTGAAAACGAGCGCCAAGGCTAGCGTAATGCCCGGGCGAGAGCCAGCGCCCAGGCATCACGGCTGTCTTCAGATGGCCAGGATGGCCTGGGCCAGTTGCGCGTCAGTCGCAGTGTTCAGTTGCGGCGCTTGCTGGCGGATCTGTGCCAGGGCGCTTTCCAGTTTCACACCACGGATGGCGCCTTCACTGGCGACAAAACTGGCGGCGTCGTCACGCGCGGCGCGCACAACCTTGTTGTCGCGCAGGGACGAGGTCGCATCGGAGCTGGCGTCGGAGGTGGCTTTCAGCGCGCCGACGATAGAGTCGGTGGTGACGATGAAACTGGTCGCATTGGCGTTGGCTGCCAGGACCAACAGGGCGGCAGCACTCAGCAGGCGAAGACGGGACATGGGGTGACTCCTGTAGATGAACGGATAAGGTGGCGCAGGGCAGCCATTGGGGATCAGACGCCTGTACCAGGCGCCTCGCCACGTGGTGACTGGATATTAAGCTGCCGTTTATGCGTTCGGGAAGCGCCATGACTGCCTAGTCACGCCAGAACGGTTTGGATATTTCAGCCATGCGATCGCCATGGCTGATGCCCAGGTCGGACAGTTCCCGCGTATCAAGCTTCGACAATTGGCGTCGTTCATAGGCCTGGCGCAGCCATTTGGCCAGCGTTGCGGCAGTGCGTTGCAGTAGCCGCTTATATAAGGCAGAAGGTGTGTCCATGGAGAGTCCCTTTCATGAGGTCTTGGAACGCCATGTTGGGTTAGGCAGTGGAACCGATACAGATACACCAGATTTAAATTGTACTGTTCAACTGTAGTATTTTTTAAACTGTACCGGTCTCCAGAAAGCGCTTCTGTTTTCGCACTGAGGACTTGAATCCCAGAAACAACAAAGCCCGCCTCCGGTTACCCGGGGCGGGCTGTGTTTTGACAAATCAGGTTGCTGGCAGTGGACCCGTCAGGTCAGGGCCAGCGAGCGCTAAATCAGCGCCAGAACGGCTTGCTCAGCTCTTCGTAGCGTTGAGCTTCGCTGATGCCTGCGTCAGCCAGCAGACGCGAATCCAGGCGAGCCAGTTGGTGGCGGCTGGAGATGCGGCGCTGCCACAACATCAGGTTGGCGATAACGCGCAGAGGCAGGGAGGCCTGGGTGTTTACAGCTTTTTCTTCGAAAAACAGTTCGGAACTGAGTGTACGTTCCATGATGACATCCTTCCGCTTGTGGCGGGATTAGGTAGTGGTTTAACTGATGCCAATGATCCTCTTCCGGCGCAAGACTCTCTAGATACAGTTCACCTGTATTGTGAGGGGCCAGTTAACTGTTTATAGGCGCTGTACTGTACAGAAATGGGGCAACTGTACCTGTCTGCACTCAAATAGTGCGAAATGGGTGTTTTTGGTCTGGCTAGTAGGATATTTCAGTAGGAAATGACCGGTACAGCAGTACAGTTTTTTCAATAAGTACGGCCGGCGCAGCCGAGCTGATGAAACTGTATTTGCATCAGCCCGAATCTGTACCAATCACGCCTTGAGCATGTGCCCGGTTTCTTCCAGGTTGATGTGCCAGCTCAGTGCCTCGCGCAGGATGTGCGGGGTGTGCCCACCGATTGCGCAGGCGGCATTGAAGTAACTGTTCAGCGCATCGCGGTAAGCCGGATGCACACAGTTGTCGATGATCACTCGGGCCCGTTCCCGTGGCGCCAGGCCACGCAGGTCGGCGAGCCCGACTTCGGTCACCAGGATGTCGACGTCATGCTCGGTATGGTCCACATGGCTGACCATGGGCACGACGCTGGAAATAGCCCCGCCCTTGGCAATCGACTTGGTGACGAAGATCGCCAGGTGCGCATTGCGCGCAAAGTCCCCGGAGCCGCCAATGCCATTCATCATCCGCGTGCCGCAGACGTGGGTGGAGTTGACGTTGCCGTAGATGTCGAACTCCAGCGCGGTGTTGATACCGATAATGCCCAGGCGACGTACCACTTCAGGGTGGTTGGAGATCTCCTGCGGGCGCAGCACCAGCTTGTCCTTATAGTGTTCCAGGTTGCCGAACACGTCGGCATTGCGTCGCTCTGACAAGGTGATCGAGCTGCCCGAAGCAAAGCTGAGCTTGCCTGCGTCGATCAGGTCGAAGGTTGAATCCTGCAACACTTCCGAATACATGGTCAGGTCTTCGAACGGTGACTCGATCAACCCGCACATCACAGCGTTGGCAATATTGCCGATCCCGGCCTGCAGCGGGCCGAGCTTGTTGGTCATGCGGCCTGCGTCGACTTCCTGCTTTAGGAAGTTGATGAGGTGGTTGGCGATGCCCTGTGTGTCGCTGTCGGGCGGCGTCACGGTCGAGGCGGAGTCGGCCTGGTTGGTGATGACAATGGCGACGATTTTTTCCGGCGGGATCGGAATGGCGGTGCTACCGATACGGTCGTCGACTTTCACCAGAGGGATTGGCGTGCGCGTCGGCCGGTAGGTCGGGATATAGATGTCGTGCAACCCTTCCAGATTTGGATTGTGTGCCAGGTTGATCTCGACGATCACCTGCTTGGCGAAAATCGCGAAGCTGGCGGAGTTGCCTACGGACGTGGTGGGAACGATGTGGCCTTGTTCAGTGATCGCGACCGCTTCAATCACCGCGATGTCCGGCAGCTTGAGCTGGTTGTTGCGCAGTTGCTCGACGGTTTCCGACAGGTGTTGGTCGATAAACATCACCTCGCCGGCGTTGATCGCCTTGCGCAGCGTGCTGTCGACTTGAAACGGCATGCGCCGTGACAGCACGCCGGCTTCGGTCAATTGCTTGTCCAGGTCATTGCCCAGGCTGGCGCCGGTCATCAGGGTGATTTTCAGCGGGGAAGTCTTGGCGCGTTCGGCCAGGGCGTGGGGGACGGCCTTGGCTTCACCGGCACGGGTGAAGCCGCTCATGCCAACGGTCATGCCGTCTTCGATCAGTGCGGCGGCGTCTGCCGCGCTCATGACCTTGTTCAACAACGAAGGCAAGCGGATGCGATCACGGTACATGGATTCTTATCTCAGGCTACGGAAGCAAGGTGCGCAGTTTAGTGATTTCAAAAAATTTCGGCCCGCTACCATGGTCGAATGCCAGGCAGCGATTTAGAGCCTTTGGTCGGGTTTCATGCGGTAATAAAAAACCCCAGCCTACTGGAGGCCGGGGTTTCGAGTATTGCGCTGAAGCAGGGTTACTCGACGGCTTTGACCATGTCTTCGATGACCTTCTTGGCATCACCGAAGACCATCATGGTCTTGTCCAGGTAGAACAACTCGTTATCCAGACCGGCATAGCCGCTGGCCATCGAGCGTTTGTTGACGATGATGGTTTTGGCCTTGAACGCCTCGAGGATCGGCATGCCGGCAATCGGCGAGTTCGGGTCGTTCTTCGCGGCCGGGTTGACCACGTCGTTCGCGCCCAGTACCAGCACCACGTCGGCTTGGCCGAACTCGGAGTTGATGTCCTCCATCTCGAACACCTGGTCATAAGGCACTTCGGCCTCGGCGAGCAGTACGTTCATGTGCCCAGGCATACGGCCTGCTACCGGGTGGATCGCGTATTTCACCGTGACGCCATGATGGGTCAGCTTTTCCGTCAGTTCCTTGAGCGCATGTTGCGCCCGCGCCACCGCCAGGCCGTAGCCCGGGACGATAATCACGGTGTCGGCGTTGGTCAGCAGGAAGGTCGCATCGTCGGCGGAGCCGGATTTGACCGGGCGTGCTTCTTTAGAACCCGCCGCTGCACCCGCATCCGGCGCGTTGCCGAAGCCGCCGAGCAGTACATTAAAGAAGGAACGGTTCATCGCCTTGCACATGATGTAGGACAGGATCGCGCCGCTGGAGCCCACCAAGGAGCCGGCGATGATCAGCATCGAGTTGTTCAGCGAGAAACCGATACCTGCCGCTGCCCAGCCGGAGTAGCTGTTGAGCATCGACACGACCACTGGCATATCGGCGCCGCCAATCGGGATGATGATCAGCACGCCCAGCACGAAGGCCAAAGCCAGCATCAGGGCGAAGGCAGTCAGGTTGCCGGTAAACATAAACGCCAGGCCGAGGCCGAGGGTCAGCAGGCCGAGCACCAGGTTCAGTTTGTGTTGGCCGCCGAACTGTACCGGTGCGCCCTGGAACAGGCGGAACTTGTATTTGCCCGACAGCTTGCCGAACGCAATCACCGAACCGGAGAAGGTAATCGCACCGATGGCCGCACCGAGGAACAGCTCCAGTCGGTTACCCGCAGGAATCGCGTCGCCCAGGTGTTTGACGATGCCCAGCGATTGCGGCTCGACCACCGCGGCAATGGCGATGAACACCGCAGCCAGGCCGATCATGCTGTGCATGAACGCCACCAGTTCCGGCATCTTGGTCATTTCTACACGTTTGGCCATGATCGAACCGGCAGTCCCGCCGATCAGCAGGCCGACAATTACGTAACCGATGCCGGCGGTGGCCAGCTCGGCGCCGAGCTTATAAATGAGGCCCACGGTAGTGAGCACCGCCAGCGCCATGCCGAGCATGCCAAACACGTTGCCGCGTCGCGAAGTGGTGGGATGTGACAGGCCCTTGAGTGCCTGGATAAAGCAGATCGACGCGATCAGGTAGAGCGTCGTGACCAGATTCATGCTCATTACTTCGGCGCCTCTTCTTTTACTTTCGGGGCTTTCTTCTTGAACATCTCAAGCATGCGGCGCGTCACCAGGAAGCCACCGAACACGTTGACCGCTGCAAGTGCTACAGCCAGGGTGCCCATGGTCTTGCCCAGCGGGGTCACGGTCAGTGCGGCGGCCAGCATGGCGCCGACGATCACGATTGCCGAGATGGCGTTGGTCACCGCCATCAACGGCGTGTGCAGCGCGGGGGTAACGTTCCAGACCACGTGGTAACCGACATAAATCGCCAGCACAAAGATGATCAGGTTGTAGATACCGGGGGAGATAAGCTCTTCCATCGACTGAATCCCTGCTTAGGCGTTTTTGCGGATGACTTGGCCGTCGCGGCACATCAGGCACGCGGCGACGATGTCGTCTTCGAGGTTGATTTCAAACTGCCCTTCCTTGGTGAAGACCAGCTTCAGGAAGTCCAGCAGGTTGCGCGCATACAAGGCTGACGCGTCGGCAGCGACGGCACCGGCCAGGTTGGTTGGGCCGCAGATGATCACGCCGTTTTCCACGACGACTTGGTCGGCGACCGTCAGCGGGCAGTTGCCGCCTTGGGCGGCTGCGAGGTCGATCACTACCGAGCCGGGCTTCATTTGCGCGACGGTGTCGGCGCTGAGCAAGGTCGGTGCTTTACGGCCGGGAATCAGGGCGGTGGTGATGACGATGTCGGCCTGCTTTGCGCGCTCGTGAACCGCCAGGGCCTGGCGCTGCATCCAACTGGTCGGCATTGGACGGGCGTAACCACCGACGCCGACGGCGCATTCGCGTTCTTCATCGGTTTCGTAGGGCACGTCGACGAACTTGGCGCCTAGAGATTCGATCTGCTCTTTTACCGCCGGGCGTACGTCAGAAGCTTCGATCACGGCACCCAAGCGTTTTGCCGTGGCAATCGCCTGCAGGCCTGCAACGCCGGCGCCGAGAATCAACACGCGTGCCGCCTTAACCGTACCGGCCGCCGTCATCAGCATCGGCATGAAGCGCGGGTAGTGATGAGCGGCGAGCAACACGGCTTTATAGCCGGCGATGTTGGCCTGGGACGACAGCACGTCGAGGCTCTGGGCACGCGAGGTGCGTGGAGCCGCTTCGAGCGCAAAGGCGGTGATGCCGCGTTCGGCGAGCTTGGCGATGGTTTCGTTGCTGAACGGATTGAGCATGCCCACCAACACGGTGCCGCTTTTGATCAGCGCCAGTTCGCTGTCGCTGGGGGCAACCACCTTGAGAATCAGCTCGGCGCCAAATGCATCGCCGGCACTGCCGATGGTTGCGCCTGCCGTTACATAGGCACTGTCGACGATGCTGGCGTTGATGCCTGCGCCGCTTTGTACAGTGACCTTATGGCCCTGGCCGATCAGCTTCTTGATGGTTTCCGGGGTGGCAGCCACCCGCGTTTCACCGGTCTGGGTTTCGAGAGGAACACCAATGTGCACGTCAAATCTCCTGCATGATCTTTTTGCTTTTGATCTTTTTGTAAAAAGGCCAGTGCACCGCGAGTGGCGCAACTGGGGCGGCCGATCAGCACGATCCCGCTGAAATGACAGCGGGGCGCGGCATTTTGCAGGCGAACTTTACGGCCATCAAGGGATTATGACGGGTGACGAAAAATTAACTACAAGTCACCCTGTGACTGATTGTCGCAACACTCGGTAATAACCGCTTCAAATACATGGGCTTAAAGGGCTGCAGGCGCTTTTGCAATCTTTTTTCATCGTTGGTGTGAATAGTCGGCCATTGGCTTGTATTAGTCGCTACAAGCCAAGTAGATCATGGCCTTGAGCCTTATTTTCGACTGACAGATACAGTCTGCTTAAATGCGACATATATGTATATCTGTAGGTGTGAATAATTGCTGACTACAAAGTCAGCAAATGGCGTTTGTCCTTTAAATATCAGGGCTGTAGCGCTTGGACTGGTCGACCAGCCAGTCCCGGAATGCATGCAATGACGCGGATTCGACCTTTTTGTCAGGAATCATCAGGTAATAAGCCTTCGAGCTGCTCAGCGCTTCGGGGCTCGCGACCACCAGTTGGCCCTCCTCCAGCTCACGTTGGATAAGGAACGGGGGTATTAGGGCGATGCCCATGTCATGCATGGCGGCTTGGGACAACATCGAGAATAGCTCGTAACGCGGACCTGTCATGTCGCGGGGGATGTTCAGTTGCTGAGCGTTGAACCATTGGCGCCACGCATAGGGCCGGGTGGTTTGCTGCAGGAGCGGCAGTTCTGCGATGTCCTGGGGGCTGAACTGCGTGCGGTTACCCAGTAGCCGAGGGCTGCACACGGGAACGGGGTTTTCCCCCATCAGTCGATGGGACTCGGTGCCGGACCAGTCGGCATCGCCGAAGTAGATTGCGGCGTCGAATTCGGTGTCGGCAAACAGGAAGGGGCGTGTTCGGTTCGTGAGGTTGACCGTGACTTCAGGATGCTGGCGTTGGAAGTCCTTGAGGCGAGGTATCAGCCACTGAGTGCCGAACGTCGGGACCACGGCCAGCTCGATGGTGTTAGCGCCCTGCTGGCCCATGACGGAGAGCGTGTCGCGCTCTACCGCATCCAATTGCGTGGCGACGCGACGGCTATAGGACAGCCCCGCTTCCGTCAGCTTTACCCCGCGCCGTGAGCGGCGAAACAGCTCGACACTTAAAAATTCCTCAAGGCTGGCGATCTGTCGACAGATGGCACCTTGAGTGATCGAAAGCTCCTGCGCCGCTTTGGTAAAGCTCTCGTGGCGGGCGGCCGCTTCAAAACTGACAAGAGCGGTGGTGCTGGGAATTTTTCTGCGCATATACCGTGTCCTCACTTGCCAAGGCGCATATGCGCCATTTTCTGCTGCTTCGAAGTGAGAAATTAGCACAACCCTATGCAGAAACCTCGTTTGCCCTCTGCGCTTGCCGGGCCTAGGCTGCTTCCACGACTTCTGATTCTTTCGCGAGGACTTATTCATGGCTGGCAAGGCAAGCTTCAACTGGATCGATCCACTGCTGCTGGATCAACAGCTCACCGAAGAAGAGCGCATGGTGCGCGACAGTGCTGAGCAGTTCGCCCAGGACAAGTTGGCGCCGCGTGTGCTCGAAGCCTTCCGCCATGAAAAGACCGACCCTGCCATTTTCCGCGAGATGGGCGAGACCGGTTTGCTCGGTGCGATGATCCCCGAGCAGTACGGTGGCAGCGGCTTGAACTACGTCAGTTATGGGTTGATTGCCCGTGAGGTGGAGCGTGTCGACTCCGGCTATCGCTCGATGATGAGTGTGCAGTCGTCACTGGTCATGGTGCCGATCAACGAGTTCGGCACCGAGGCGCAGAAACAGAAGTACCTGCCGAAGCTGGCTTCTGGCGAATGGATCGGTTGCTTTGGTCTGACAGAGCCTAACCATGGTTCCGACCCAGGCGCGATGATTACCCGTGCGCGCAAGGTGGAAGGTGGTTATAGCCTGACAGGCGCAAAAATGTGGATCACCAATAGCCCGATCGCGGATGTGTTTGTGGTGTGGGGCAAGGACGATGCCGGTGATATCCGCGGCTTTGTCCTGGAGAAAGGTTGGAAGGGCCTGAGCGCTCCGGCGATTCATGGCAAGGTCGGGCTGCGCGCTTCCATCACCGGCGAGATCGTCATGGATAACGTGTTTGTGCCGGAAGAGAACATCTTCCCGGACGTGCGTGGTTTGAAGGGGCCGTTCACCTGCCTTAACTCTGCACGCTATGGCATCTCTTGGGGCGCGTTGGGCGCTGCTGAGTTCTGCTGGCATACCGCTCGCCAATACACGCTCGATCGTCATCAGTTCGGGCGTCCGTTGGCGGCTACCCAGCTGATCCAGAAAAAGCTGGCCGATATGCAGACTGAGATCACCTTGGCCTTGCAGGGCTGCCTGCGCCTGGGGCGCATGAAGGACGAAGGCACGGCTGCGGTTGAGATCACTTCGATCATGAAGCGTAACTCGTGTGGCAAGTCCCTGGATATCGCGCGCATGGCTCGGGACATGCTGGGTGGCAATGGTATTTCCGACGAATTCGGGGTGGCGCGTCATCTGGTCAACCTGGAGGTGGTCAATACCTATGAAGGTACTCATGACGTGCATGCCTTGATTCTGGGGCGTGCGCAAACCGGTCTTCAGGCGTTCTATTAATAGGAGCACGGCATGGGCGCGCTTTCGCATCTGCGGGTACTGGATTTATCGCGAGTACTGGCGGGCCCTTGGTCCGGGCAGATCCTTGCGGATCTTGGGGCTGAGGTAATCAAGGTCGAACGGCCGGGCAGTGGCGACGACACACGCGCCTGGGGGCCGCCCTTCCTTAAGGATGCTTATGGCGAGAACACTAGCGAGGCAGCGTATTACCTGTCGGCCAATCGCAATAAGGAGTCGGTGACAATCGACTTCACGCGGCCTGAGGGGCAGGCGCTGGTACGTGAGCTGGCGGCTAAGTCGGACATTTTGATCGAGAATTTCAAGGTGGGCGGCCTGGCAGCGTATGGTTTGGATTATGAGTCGCTCAAGGAGATCAATCCGGAGCTGATCTACTGCTCGATCACGGGCTTCGGTCAGACCGGGCCTTATGCAGCGCGTGCGGGCTATGACTTCATGATTCAGGGGCTGGGCGGGCTGATGAGTCTGACCGGCCGGCCCGAGGGGGAGGATGGCGCTGGGCCGGTGAAGGTGGGCGTGGCGCTGACTGACATCCTTACGGGGCTTTACTCGACCGTGGCAATACTGGCGGCACTGGCCCATCGGGACCATGACGGTGGTGGGCAGCACATCGATATGGCGTTGCTGGATGTGCAGGTGGCATGCCTGGCCAATCAGGCGATGAATTACCTGACAACGGGCGTGCCGCCAAAGCGCTTGGGTAATGCGCATCCGAATATCGTGCCTTACCAGGACTTTCCCACGGCCGACGGTGATTTCATCCTGACGGTGGGTAATGACGGGCAGTTTCGCAAGTTTGCTGAAGTGGCTGGGCAGCCACAGTGGGCGGATGATCCGCGCTTCTCTACTAATAAGGTGCGGGTGGCCAATCGGGCGGAGCTGATCCCGTTGATTCGTCAGGCGACGGTATTCAAGACGACGGCTGAGTGGGTGTCACAGTTGGAGCGGGTTGGAGTGCCGTGTGGGCCTATCAACGATTTGGCGCAGGTGTTTGCCGATCCCCAAGTAAAGGCGCGTGGGCTGGCGATGGCGTTACCTCATGCCTTGGCAGGGATGGTGCCTCAGGTTGCCAGTCCGATACGGCTGTCCAAAACGCCTGTGGAGTACCGTAGTGCGCCTCCCCTGCTGGGGGAGCACACGGCCAAGGTGCTTCAAGAGGTGTTGGGATTGGGTGTGGCGAATGTGGTCGCATTGAAGGCTGCGGGCGTTATCTGAATCCCTTCTTCTATATAGAGGGCATAACCGGCTCTCTATTGATGGTTTTTTAATCAACTCTAACTAATTGATAGAAAAGTAAAATTAAGGGTTGACGGCAGATTCTGGAAGTCTATAATTCGCCCCACTTCCGGCGCAGTCGAAACGGAAAACTCCTTGGTAAACAAAGAGTTACGCAGAATTCGACAGCGATTTGCTTCAGATCATCGAAGCCCAGAAGGAGTTGGTAGAGCAGTGTTGTTTGGCTCTATTAACGTTTCGATCTTCTCGGTCGAAAGCGGAGAAAAAGAGGTGTTGACAGCAGCGTGTAACGCTGTAGAATTCGCCTCCCGCTAACGAGAGATCGGAAGCGCAAGTGGTTGAAGTTGTTGAAGAAATCTTCGAAAACTTCTGAAAATAATCACTTGACAGCAAATGAGGCTGCTGTAGAATGCGCGCCTCGGTTGAGACGAAAGATCTTAACCAACCGCTCTTTAACAACTGAATCAAGCAATTCGTGTGGGTGCTTGTGGAGTCAGACTGATAGTCAACAAGATTATCAGCATCACAAGTTACTCCGCGAGAAATCAAAGATGTAACCAACGATTGCTGAGCCAAGTTTAGGGTTTCTTAAAAACCCAAAGATGTTTGAACTGAAGAGTTTGATCATGGCTCAGATTGAACGCTGGCGGCAGGCCTAACACATGCAAGTCGAGCGGTAGAGAGAAGCTTGCTTCTCTTGAGAGCGGCGGACGGGTGAGTAATGCCTAGGAATCTGCCTGGTAGTGGGGGATAACGTTCGGAAACGGACGCTAATACCGCATACGTCCTACGGGAGAAAGCAGGGGACCTTCGGGCCTTGCGCTATCAGATGAGCCTAGGTCGGATTAGCTAGTTGGTGGGGTAATGGCTCACCAAGGCGACGATCCGTAACTGGTCTGAGAGGATGATCAGTCACACTGGAACTGAGACACGGTCCAGACTCCTACGGGAGGCAGCAGTGGGGAATATTGGACAATGGGCGAAAGCCTGATCCAGCCATGCCGCGTGTGTGAAGAAGGTCTTCGGATTGTAAAGCACTTTAAGTTGGGAGGAAGGGTTGTAGATTAATACTCTGCAATTTTGACGTTACCGACAGAATAAGCACCGGCTAACTCTGTGCCAGCAGCCGCGGTAATACAGAGGGTGCAAGCGTTAATCGGAATTACTGGGCGTAAAGCGCGCGTAGGTGGTTTGTTAAGTTGGATGTGAAATCCCCGGGCTCAACCTGGGAACTGCATTCAAAACTGACTGACTAGAGTATGGTAGAGGGTGGTGGAATTTCCTGTGTAGCGGTGAAATGCGTAGATATAGGAAGGAACACCAGTGGCGAAGGCGACCACCTGGACTAATACTGACACTGAGGTGCGAAAGCGTGGGGAGCAAACAGGATTAGATACCCTGGTAGTCCACGCCGTAAACGATGTCAACTAGCCGTTGGAAGCCTTGAGCTTTTAGTGGCGCAGCTAACGCATTAAGTTGACCGCCTGGGGAGTACGGCCGCAAGGTTAAAACTCAAATGAATTGACGGGGGCCCGCACAAGCGGTGGAGCATGTGGTTTAATTCGAAGCAACGCGAAGAACCTTACCAGGCCTTGACATCCAATGAACTTTCTAGAGATAGATTGGTGCCTTCGGGAACATTGAGACAGGTGCTGCATGGCTGTCGTCAGCTCGTGTCGTGAGATGTTGGGTTAAGTCCCGTAACGAGCGCAACCCTTGTCCTTAGTTACCAGCACGTTATGGTGGGCACTCTAAGGAGACTGCCGGTGACAAACCGGAGGAAGGTGGGGATGACGTCAAGTCATCATGGCCCTTACGGCCTGGGCTACACACGTGCTACAATGGTCGGTACAGAGGGTTGCCAAGCCGCGAGGTGGAGCTAATCCCATAAAACCGATCGTAGTCCGGATCGCAGTCTGCAACTCGACTGCGTGAAGTCGGAATCGCTAGTAATCGCGAATCAGAATGTCGCGGTGAATACGTTCCCGGGCCTTGTACACACCGCCCGTCACACCATGGGAGTGGGTTGCACCAGAAGTAGCTAGTCTAACCTTCGGGAGGACGGTTACCACGGTGTGATTCATGACTGGGGTGAAGTCGTAACAAGGTAGCCGTAGGGGAACCTGCGGCTGGATCACCTCCTTAATCGACGACATCAGCTGCTCCATAAGTTCCCACACGAATTGCTTGATTCATTGAAGAAGACGATAAGAAGCAGCCCGAAATTGGGTCTGTAGCTCAGTTGGTTAGAGCGCACCCCTGATAAGGGTGAGGTCGGCAGTTCGAATCTGCCCAGACCCACCAATTTTGTGTGGGAAACGCCTGTAGAAATACGGGGCCATAGCTCAGCTGGGAGAGCGCCTGCCTTGCACGCAGGAGGTCAACGGTTCGATCCCGTTTGGCTCCACCACTACTGCTTCTGAAGTTTTGAAAGCTTAGAAATGAGCATTCCATCCAAGCGATGGTGAATGTTGATTTCTAGTCTTTGATTAGATCGTTCTTTAAAAATTTGGGTATGTGATAGAAAGATAGACTGAACGTTACTTTCACTGGTAACGGATCAGGCTAAGGTAAAATTTGTGAGTTCTCTTAATTGAGAAATTCGAATTTTCGGCGAATGTCGTCTTCACAGTATAACCAGATTGCTTGGGGTTATATGGTCAAGTGAAGAAGCGCATACGGTGGATGCCTTGGCAGTCAGAGGCGATGAAAGACGTGGTAGCCTGCGAAAAGCTTCGGGGAGTCGGCAAACAGACTTTGATCCGGAGATGTCTGAATGGGGGAACCCAGCCATCATAAGATGGTTATCTTGTACTGAATACATAGGTGCAAGAGGCGAACCAGGGGAACTGAAACATCTAAGTACCCTGAGGAAAAGAAATCAACCGAGATTCCCTTAGTAGTGGCGAGCGAACGGGGACTAGCCCTTAAGTGGCTTTGAGATTAGCGGAACGCTCTGGAAAGTGCGGCCATAGTGGGTGATAGCCCTGTACGCGAAAATCTCTTAGTCATGAAATCGAGTAGGACGGAGCACGAGAAACTTTGTCTGAATATGGGGGGACCATCCTCCAAGGCTAAATACTACTGACTGACCGATAGTGAACTAGTACCGTGAGGGAAAGGCGAAAAGAACCCCGGAGAGGGGAGTGAAATAGATCCTGAAACCGTATGCGTACAAGCAGTGGGAGCAGACTTTGTTCTGTGACTGCGTACCTTTTGTATAATGGGTCAGCGACTTATTTTCAGTGGCGAGCTTAACCGAATAGGGGAGGCGTAGCGAAAGCGAGTCTTAATAGGGCGTCTAGTCGCTGGGAATAGACCCGAAACCGGGCGATCTATCCATGGGCAGGTTGAAGGTTGGGTAACACTAACTGGAGGACCGAACCGACTACCGTTGAAAAGTTAGCGGATGACCTGTGGATCGGAGTGAAAGGCTAATCAAGCTCGGAGATAGCTGGTTCTCCTCGAAAGCTATTTAGGTAGCGCCTCATGTATCACTGTAGGGGGTAGAGCACTGTTTCGGCTAGGGGGTCATCCCGACTTACCAAACCGATGCAAACTCCGAATACCTACAAGTGCCGAGCATGGGAGACACACGGCGGGTGCTAACGTCCGTCGTGAAAAGGGAAACAACCCAGACCGTCAGCTAAGGTCCCAAAGTTATGGTTAAGTGGGAAACGATGTGGGAAGGCTTAGACAGCTAGGAGGTTGGCTTAGAAGCAGCCACCCTTTAAAGAAAGCGTAATAGCTCACTAGTCGAGTCGGCCTGCGCGGAAGATGTAACGGGGCTCAAACCATACACCGAAGCTACGGGTATCACGTAAGTGATGCGGTAGAGGAGCGTTCTGTAAGCCTGTGAAGGTGAGTTGAGAAGCTTGCTGGAGGTATCAGAAGTGCGAATGCTGACATGAGTAACGACAATGGGTGTGAAAAACACCCACGCCGAAAGACCAAGGTTTCCTGCGCAACGTTAATCGACGCAGGGTTAGTCGGTCCCTAAGGCGAGGCTGAAAAGCGTAGTCGATGGAAAACAGGTTAATATTCCTGTACTTCTGGTTATTGCGATGGAGGGACGGAGAAGGCTAGGCCAGCTTGGCGTTGGTTGTCCAAGTTTAAGGTGGTAGGCTGAGATCTTAGGTAAATCCGGGATCTTAAGGCCGAGAGCTGATGACGAGTTAACTTTTAGTTAACGAAGTGGTTGATGCCATGCTTCCAAGAAAAGCTTCTAAGCTTCAGGTAACCAGGAACCGTACCCCAAACCGACACAGGTGGTTGGGTAGAGAATACCAAGGCGCTTGAGAGAACTCGGGTGAAGGAACTAGGCAAAATGGCACCGTAACTTCGGGAGAAGGTGCGCCGGTGAGGGTGAAGGACTTGCTCCGTAAGCTCATGCCGGTCGAAGATACCAGGCCGCTGCGACTGTTTATTAAAAACACAGCACTCTGCAAACACGAAAGTGGACGTATAGGGTGTGACGCCTGCCCGGTGCCGGAAGGTTAATTGATGGGGTTAGCTAACGCGAAGCTCTTGATCGAAGCCCCGGTAAACGGCGGCCGTAACTATAACGGTCCTAAGGTAGCGAAATTCCTTGTCGGGTAAGTTCCGACCTGCACGAATGGCGTAACGATGGCGGCGCTGTCTCCACCCGAGACTCAGTGAAATTGAAATCGCTGTGAAGATGCAGTGTATCCGCGGCTAGACGGAAAGACCCCGTGAACCTTTACTATAGCTTTGCACTGGACTTTGAATTTGCTTGTGTAGGATAGGTGGGAGGCTTTGAAGCGTGGACGCCAGTTCGCGTGGAGCCATCCTTGAAATACCACCCTGGCAACTTTGAGGTTCTAACTCAGGTCCGTTATCCGGATCGAGGACAGTGTATGGTGGGTAGTTTGACTGGGGCGGTCTCCTCCTAAAGAGTAACGGAGGAGTACGAAGGTGCGCTCAGACCGGTCGGAAATCGGTCGTAGAGTATAAAGGCAAAAGCGCGCTTGACTGCGAGACAGACACGTCGAGCAGGTACGAAAGTAGGTCTTAGTGATCCGGTGGTTCTGTATGGAAGGGCCATCGCTCAACGGATAAAAGGTACTCCGGGGATAACAGGCTGATACCGCCCAAGAGTTCATATCGACGGCGGTGTTTGGCACCTCGATGTCGGCTCATCACATCCTGGGGCTGAAGCCGGTCCCAAGGGTATGGCTGTTCGCCATTTAAAGTGGTACGCGAGCTGGGTTTAGAACGTCGTGAGACAGTTCGGTCCCTATCTGCCGTGGACGTTTGAGATTTGAGAGGGGCTGCTCCTAGTACGAGAGGACCGGAGTGGACGAACCTCTGGTGTTCCGGTTGTCACGCCAGTGGCATTGCCGGGTAGCTATGTTCGGAATAGATAACCGCTGAAAGCATCTAAGCGGGAAACTAGCCTCAAGATGAGATCTCACTGGAACCTTGAGTTCCCTGAAGGGCCGTCGAAGACTACGACGTTGATAGGTTGGGTGTGTAAGCGCTGTGAGGCGTTGAGCTAACCAATACTAATTGCCCGTGAGGCTTGACCATATAACACCCAAGCAATTTGACTACTCTAACGAGCATCAGATTGCGGTGTGTGAAGACGAAATGAACCGAAAGTTCGACGTTCACAAAACACCGAAAGCTGTCACATACCCAATTTGCTGAAGCGAGGCCAGCTGGTCACGACTCAGTACCCGAATTTCTTGACGACCATAGAGCATTGGAACCACCTGATCCCATCCCGAACTCAGTAGTGAAACGATGCATCGCCGATGGTAGTGTGGGGTTTCCCCATGTGAGAGTAGGTCATCGTCAAGATTAAATTCCAGAACCCCTGTTTGCTAACGCAAACAGGGGTTTTGTTTATGTAGAAGTCCATGAATTTCACCGGCACGTTGCTAGCGCAACGGTCTGGTACACAGAATTTCTTGACGACCATAGAGCATTGGAACCACCTGATCCCATCCCGAACTCAGCAGTGAAACGATGCATCGCCGATGGTAGTGTGGGGTTTCCCCATGTGAGAGTAGGTCATCGTCAAGATTGAATTCCGAAACCCCTGTCTGCTAACGCAGACAGGGGTTTTGTCGTTTAGGGGCCTGGCGATCCAGTTTCTTGCCCTTCTGCGGTGACGCGAGCCACTCTCGCGTAGTAAACCGAGGAGAAGCCGCAGTTAGAAACAAAAAAGCCAGCACCTGACATCAGGCGCTGGCTTGGGTGAAACACGGGCGAATCAGAACTGGTAACTCACCGTCGCGCTGACGTTTCGCTCTTCCCCCAAATAACAGAAGTTCAGGCTGGCACAAGAAGCCACGTAGGTCTCATTGGTAAGGTTGTTGGCATTGAGTCTTACATCGACGCCCTTCAGTCCAACCTTACCCAGGTCATACCCTACAGAGGCATCAAACAAGGTGTAAGAAGGTACCTTCATTGTGTTTTCCGCATCCGCCCAGCTATAGCCCACATAGCGCAATCCGCCTCCAAGCCTCAAGCCATCGAAGGCACCCTGATTAAATTTATAGTCAGCCCAAACGGACGCCATGTGACGCGGGGCTTGAGTCGGAGAGTTGCCCTGGTTCTCAATCAGATTGCCAGCTGTGCTCAGGGTGCTCACCATCGACTTGGAGTATTCAATGTCAGTAAAGGTGTAGCTGCCCAACAGCTTCAAGTTCTCAGTCAGCTGCATATGGGCTTCCAACTCCAACCCCTGCGATCGCACAGCCCCTACAGCACGATAAAAGTTTTCCTGGGGCAGCTTGGTCGCAAGGTTTTCCTGGTCGATACGAAACCACGACGCGGTAAACAGATTGTCCGTGCCTGGCGGCTGGTATTTCAGCCCCACCTCCCACTGCGTCCCATCAGTAGGTGCCAACGGGTTGCCGCCGCTGTCTGAATAGGAGTTGGGATTAAAGGATTCGGAATAACTGACGTAGGGCGCCAGGCCGTTATCAAACAGATACAAGGCCCCCGCACGCCCAGTGAGCTTGGTGCGTTTGTCGCTTATTTCCGTGCCAACCGGTCGGCTCGTCTCGGCGATCCGATTTTCGTCGGAGGTCTCTACCCAGTCCTGCCGTAGCCCCAGGGAAAACCGCCACTTATCCATTTCAATCAGGTCTTGCAGATAGACGCCAGTCTGCTCCAGCCGGCGCAGATAACTGGTTGGGTTGTAATAGCTGATAGAGGAATTGCCATACACAGGATTGAATGCGTTGATTGGCTGCAGTGATCCGCTCGTCCAGTCCACTACGGTTTTACGCCGCTGATAGTCGGCGCCCATCAACACCGTGTGTTTAGTCGCCCCTGTGAAAAACTCGGCCTGCAGCATGTTATCGATGATGAACGCATGCAGCTTCTCATCACCCCCCGAATAGTAGCGGTTCAGCTCATTGCTGGTCGGTGTGGTCCACCCATAGCCATACACCTGATCCAACTTCACCTTGGAGTCCAGGTAACGGAAGTTCTGTCGCGCAGTGAAAACATCATTGAAGCGATGCTCAAACTGATAGCCAAAGGACTGCTGGTCTCGCTTGTAGCCATCGACCGCCGGTTCACCCTCAAAGAAGTGACTGGAGATCCTCTGGCCATTGCGTTGATGCAGCGCACCATCGGCCGGCATACCGCTGTGATAACCACCCTCTGGGTCGTGCTGCAGATAAGCCTGGAGCGTCAGCGAGGTGTCATCGGTAAAGTCGATGCTCAACGTCGGCGCCAGTGCGTAGCGCTTTTCCTTGGCGTGGTCGAATTGAGTGTCGGATTTATCCGCTAACCCCGTTAGTCGATAGGCGACGCGCTTGTCGTCATCTACCGGACCGCTGAAGTCAAAACCCATACCGCGTTGACCATTGCTGCCGACTGTCGCCTGAACCTGATGATAAGGCTCGAACAGGGGCTTCTTGCTGGTAAGCGCTACTAAACCGCCAGGTGAACTACGCCCATACAACACGGAGGAAGGCCCCTTGAGAATGTCTACACGTTCCAGGAAATACGGGTCTACCTGCATGGTGCTGTAGGTGCCGCTGTCCCCCATGGACTTCAAGCCGTCGAGGTAGATGTTATCCACCGATCCATCGTTGAAGCCACGCATTGCTACATAGTCATACCGGTGCGTCGCGCCGTAGGGGTTGGTCAACACACCAGGCGTGTAGCGCATGGCTTGAGCGACTGTCTGCGAGCCTTGGTCATCCATCTGCTCGCGCGTGACCACCGAGACGGTTTGCGAGGTCTCCAGCAAGGCCGTACTGGTCTTGGTTGCGATCTGGCTGTGAGTCGCGTTGTAGCCGTCCATGCTTCCCAACGCATTGCCCAATGCAAAGCCCTTGATATCAGTGGTTGGCAACGTCAGGGCGCTACTTTCCTGTACGGCCTGCAATACAAAACTCACACCGTCTTCAGAAACGGCCTGCAGCCCTGAGCCATTGAGCAGTTGATTCAACCCCTGTCCGGCAGAATATTCCCCCAGCAGCCCTGCTGATTGGCGACCTTGGGTTTGCGCGGGCGTGCTGGAAAGGGTAATGCCTGCCTGCCGCGCAAACTGGTTGAGCACCTCACCCAGTGGGCCTGCCGGTATCTCGTAGCGTTGATTGACCTGCGAGATACCGGCCTGTGCAGCCATACCGGCGATCGGCGTCATGCTGATGCCCAATGCGGTGGACATTAATGCCACGCGTACGGCTTTTCCCAATAACGGGTAGGAAGAGTTGTGGTGGAAACACGCAGTCATGATCAGGTTCCGTAGAGGCCGGTGAGGGCAGATTGATAGGCTTACTGTCTAAGCCGGACTCACGGAAAAAAGCCGCCAAAAAAACAAACGATCAGGCCGACCGTTCCAGGCTCACCCACCAACGCGTGCGGTAACGCACTTGAACCGGCAACGTTCGCGCCAGGATCGCCAGCAATTGATCGGTGTTCTCCAGGCGGAAGACCCCCGATAGCCGCAAATCAGCTACCTCTGCCGCGCAACCCAGGTAACCCGGTCGATAACGCCCAACCTCTGATAGAAAATCCGCAAGACGCATATCCCGCGTCACGATCAGCCCATCGGTCCAGGCGCCAATGTCCATGGCCAGAGGCGGAGCAAGGGTGGCTTGGGTCTGACGCACGAGGTAGTTATCGCCGGCGTGGGCCTGGGTCGACAACCCATTCGGCTGGTGTGGTGAATGGATGGCCACGTTGCCGCTGACCACGCTTAACCGCGTGCAGTCACTGGTTTGGTGGACAGCGAAACGTCCGTCGATACCTTCGAACAAGCCGTGACGTGTTTGAACCAACAATGGCGCCGACGCAGCCGCACCGCACGTCACCAGGATTTCACCGCGCACCAGGGTTATCAGGCGCTGCTGAGGATTGAAGGCAAGGTCTACGGCACTGTCAGTATTGAGTTGCAGGCGCGTGCCATCGGACAACTGGATGCTACGACGTTCGCCGGTGGCGGTTGCGAAGTCGGAGGTCCAGCGCTGCCAGCCAGTCAGATCCCGGCTTACCCAGGCCGCTGAGCCAGCCACCAGCACGCCGGTCAATAGCTTCAACGCCTGTCGACGGCCCAACCCCTGCGCACTGTTTTCCAGCGCCACATGCGCGCCCGGAATCGCTGCCAGAGTGCCGCTCAACTCCTGTTGCAGCGCCTGTACTCGTTGCCAGGCCACTTCGTGGTCGTGGTGAGCTTCGCGCCACTGCTCACACTGCTCGCGCAGACGGACATTGGCACGGTTGTTACGCAGGCGCAGTGCCCAATTGATAGCCTGTTTGATCACCCGGGGATCGAGTCCGCAACGCGCGGCATTATCCATGGGTGTCATGTTTCATATCGCAGGACATAGCAATGGTAGAGCGCCTCGGCCACATAACGCTCCACTGAGCGCAGCGACACGCCCATGTGCATCGCGATTTGCTTGTGTGTCAGCCCATCGCACTGAGCCAGCAGAAATGCCTTACGCACCTTAGGCTTGAGACCCTCCAAAAGACGGGAAATATCTTCCAGTAATTCCAACACCAGCGCCCGCGCTTCCGCGCTCGGCGCCATTGCCTCGGGCAAATGGGCGATAGATTCGAGGTAAGCCCGTTCGATCTCTTCGCGGCGCCAGTGATCAATCACCAACCCTCGTGCAATGGTGCGCAAAAAGGCCCGGGGAGCCTTGAGTTCAAAGCGTTCGGTTTTCTGCAGCAGGCGTACAAAGGTGTCTTGTGCTAAGTCGGCAGCATCCGCCGCGTTGCCCAGACGGCTACGCAGCCAGGTGTTCAGCCAACTGTGATGGGTGCAATACAGCGCCTGAACAGCGTTTTCACACGGGAAGTACTCAGCAGACGGCATTCAAGCGAACTCGGCCAAACGTCACAAATGATAATTAGTCGCATTGTTCGGGAGGGAGAAAAATTTTGCAACACCGATCCTCCTCGAGTAACCACTTGTCGGTTTCCTACGTTAAAAGAGGATCTATCTCACAATTTTCTAAGTTTTGCCGCGGATTGGCCGAAAGCCTGACGAGCCATGCGTGCACCGAAATAGAGCGGCCCGAGAGTCCGCCTATCGCGTTACATGGAATGTTCCACTCGGCACGCTCACCCCCCTTTGGCAAAAGAAGTCGATGAAATGAATCTCAAGTTCAGTCATAAAATTCTGTTGGCCGCGTCAGGCGTCGTGGTTCTGGCCTTCGCGTTATTCACCCTCTACAACGACTACCTGCAACGCAGCATCATCACGCAGAACCTGGAGTCGTCCATCCAACAATCCGGTGAACTCACCGCCAGCAGTGTTCAGAACTGGCTCAGTGGTCGAATACTGGTACTCGAAAGCCTCACGCAAAACGTTGCCCACCAAGGCAGTGGTGCCGACCTTCCCGGTCTGGTCGATCAAGCGGCATTCACTTCGAACTTCCAGTTCACCTACGTTGGCCAAACCAACGGCGTGTTCACCCAGCGCCCCGACGCGAAAATGCCCGATGGCTATGACCCCCGTCAGCGCCCTTGGTACAAGCAGGCAGTGGCCGCAGATAAACCCATGCTCACGCCACCCTACATGGCCGCAGTGGGTGGACAGATCGTGACCATCGCCATGCCGGTGAAAAAGAACGGTGAATTGCTCGGCGTCGTCGGCGGTGACCTGAGCCTGCAAACCTTGGTGAAGATCATCAACTCGGTGGACTTCGGCGGTATCGGCCACGCATTCCTGGTCAGCGGCGACGGCCAAGTCATCGTCAGTCCTGATCAGGACCAAGTGATGAAGAACCTCAAGGACATCTACCCCGGCACCCAGGTGCGTATCGGCAAGGTCAGCCAGGACGTCGTCCTCAATGGGCAGGACCGCATCCTGTCCTTCACCCCTATCAGTGGTTTGCCTGGCGCAGATTGGTATATCGGCCTGTCGATTGATAAAGACAAAGCCTACGCGCCGCTGGGCAAGTTCCGAACTTCCGCGTTGATTGCCATGCTGATCGCCGTGGTCGTGATCGCCGTGCTCCTGAGCTTGCTGATCCAAGTCTTGCTGCGCCCCCTCACCACCATGGGCGTAGCGATGCAGGACATTGCCCAGGGCGAGGGTGACCTGACCCGTCGCCTGGCTGTCACCAGCAAGGACGAATTCGGCGAGGTCGGCAGTGCGTTCAATCAATTTGTAGAGCGCATCCACGCTTCGATTTCGGAAGTGTCTTCGGCAACCCGCCAGGTACACGACTTGTCCCAGCGTGTAATGGCCTCGTCCAATGCCTCTATCATCGGTTCCGATGAGCAGAGTGCACGCACCAATAGCGTGGCCGCAGCGATCAATGAACTGGGTGCCGCTACCCAGGAAATCGCGCGTAACGCCGCGGATGCTTCACAGCACGCCAGTGGTGCCAGTGAGCAAGCCGACGATGGGCGCAAAGTGGTGGAGCAAACCATTCTTGCGATGTCGGAGCTGTCGCAGAAGATCAGCTTGTCCTGCACCCAGATCGAAACCCTGAACGCCAGCACCGACAACATTGGTCACATCCTTGATGTGATCAAAGGCATCTCCCAGCAAACCAACTTGCTGGCGCTTAACGCGGCCATCGAGGCAGCGCGTGCGGGTGAGGCCGGTCGAGGTTTTGCAGTGGTCGCGGACGAGGTGCGCAACCTGGCTCATCGAACCCAGGAGTCGGCCGAGGAGATCCACAAAATGATCACCTCGCTGCAAGTGGGCTCGCGTGAAGCGGTCACCACCATGAACGCCAGCCAGACCTCCAGCGAAGAAAGCGTAGAGGTCGCGAACCAGGCCGGTGAGCGCCTGGTCAGCGTGACGCAGCGGATTGTCGAGATCGACGGAATGAACCAGTCCGTGGCTGCCGCCACCGAAGAACAAACTGCCGTGGTGGAAACCCTCAATGTGGACATCAACCAGATCAACTTGCTGAACCAGCAGGGCGTGGCCAATCTGAATGAAACCCTCAAGGATTGCGATGCCCTGTCGCAGCAGGCCAATCGGTTGAAGCAACTGGTCGATAGCTTCAAGATCTAACCCGCTGACTGAATGGCAGGAGCGACGCGCGCCGCTCCTGCCGCTTAGCCAAGCAACCGGCGAACGTTGTCCAAGGCGCTGTTGGCGAAGCCCTGCACAAACTGTTCAAACCCTGGGCTCACCTCCTCTGTGGGCTCAGCAATAATTGTCCATGTCACCCTGGAGCGCTCCTTTTCAAGCGCTTCCACATGCATCGCCGCCCATAACCTGGCCACGCCCAGTGTGTTGTAGATTGTGGTCCAGGTCATGTGCATGGCCTGTTCGTCCCGGCTATTGAGCTGTTCCACGACACAGTTACCATCGCGGAAAAATTTAGTCCGCAATGCGCCCACGCCTGAGCCGGTCATTTCGATATGCATCAGGTCCGGAATAAACACATCGAAGCCGGCAAACTGCCCCACCATCGCCCACAGGCGAGAGGCACAGCAGTTGACCGTGACGGACGCCACTATCGGCAGGCCGTTCGGATTGCGAATTAACGTATCGGGTTGCAGCAGTTTCATGAGGTTGTCCTGAGGCGTTCAAAGAAAGCCGATGGTCTTGAGGTAGTTGCAGCCTTTGCTCAACAACGCCGGGTCTTTTTCGGGGTAGCGTGCCCCCATCTGCTGGATACCCTGTCGCGCGTTGTCGTGGCGAATCATCGATGTGTCGCCGATGTCTTCGTCGAGGCGATCGAGGTAGAAACCGAGCACGCCAAACAGTGCGTTGTCCTGGTTTACCGTTCGCAGCGCCTGTTGCCACTGCGCGATACTCACCCGCTTGAAACGGTGCCCCGCTCGATTGAACGCATCCAGGTAGTCCTCCCAGCTCAACGGCTTGGGGTTATGCAGGTTGAACACATGCCTGTCGGCCTGAAAGCGGCTGCTGTGGAATGCAATGAAGCGCGCCAGGAAGTCCACCGGCATCAGGTCGAAGTTCAGCGTCAACCGAGGCATCAGGCCCAGCTGCAGTGACCCCTTGAGCATCAGCATCAGACGATTTTTTTGCGGTTGGCAGGCACCATTGTGACTGTTGAAACTGATGTTGCCGGGTCGATGGATATTCACCCAGGCGCCGCGCTCCACCGCACGACCCAGTTGGCGCTCGGCAACCCATTTGGACAGGTTGTAGCCATTCTTGATGTACAGCGGCAACGTCGTTGCAGCGGGCGCTTCGAGGACATAACCCTGCGAGTCGACAGCGCTCGAAGCGGACAGTGTCGAGATAAAGTTGAGGACCTTCTTGCTGTGGGTCTCACACAGGCACAGGCATTCGAACAGGGGGGCAACGTTGTCCCTGGCCAGAGATGTATAGTCCATCACGTGATTGACCCGTGCTGCGTTGTGTATCAGCACCCCGAAATCCTGGGCGATAGCATCATACGCGTCGCTGGCCAGGCCCAACCGAGGGAGGCTGATATCGGCGGCGAATACCTGCACCCTGCTCAGGTCCAGATGTTCCAGGCGGTACTCACGCAACGCCTGAGTGAATCGTGCCATCGCCGACTGTCCCGACGTCTCACGTACCAGGCACGCCACGGTCGTTGCACCTGCGGCCAGCAATGCCTCGACGATATGAACACCAACAAAACTGTTGGCCCCCGTCACGATCACTTTGTGTGGGTCGCCTGCGCGGTCCTCTGGCAGCGTGTTGAAAGTCCAGTCCCGTTGAGCATCGCGAGCAGCAGCATCGCAGGAAGCATCGGGTCGTTCACCGTTCTCCAGCAGCGTTGCGAGCGTACGAATCGTCGGTACTTCAATGAAATGACTCAGTGCGAAGCTACGACCAAACTGCTCGCGAACGCGCAGCAACAACGTCGATAGCACAATCGAGTGGCCGCCGAGATCGAAGAAGCTCTCATCGATAGACACTTCACCCTCGGGCAGCGTCAACAGTTCGCTCCACAGGCGAGTCAACCGAACTTGAAGCGGGGTGTGTGCCGTGCCACCTTCCTCCTGCACGTTGGGCTGGAGCGGCACTGCCAGTAAGGCCTCACGGTCGATCTTGCCGTTGCTGGCGCACGGCATGCATGCCAACTCATCCCAGAAGCCGGGCCGCATGTAGTCGGGCAGCCACTGCCGCGCGTGTTGCTGCAGGGCCGCCAGGGTAGCCCCGGGTTCGGGTTGAGCGACAAAGCCACGGATCCTGCGGTCAGGGTCGATCACCACCGCCACTTGGCGATACAGCCGGCTGGTACGCAGGCACTGCTCAATCTCCTGGGGCCCGACCCGAAAGCCACGAATCTTCACCTGATCATCACGTCGTCCGCCCAGCACGATTCCATCGGCGGTCCACCGGGCCAAATCGCCGCTGCGGTAGGCGCGCAAGGGCTGGCCCCCAGGCACTGCAAGCTCCACAAAGGCACTGGTCGCCTGAGGTGGGTCGTTCACATAGCCCAGGCTTACGCCAGGCCCAACGATGTACACCTCACCCATCACCTCTTCATCGACCGGCTGCTGGTCGTCATCGAGGATCAACACCCAGCTGTTGGCGATCGGCCGGCCGAGATTGCGGTTGCTGTCGCCAGGTTGAAACGTACGATGGGTGATCAGTACGGTGGCCTCCGTGGGGCCGTAGAGGTTGTGAAATTGGCACTGCGCCGCCAGGCGGTCGATGACATGGGGTTCGCAGACGTCACCCCCGGTCAGCAGGTGCGTCAGGCCCAGCGGTTGATCGGGCGGCAGAATGCTCAGCAGCGAGGGGGGCAAAAAGGCATGGGTAACGCGCTGACGTTGGAGCAGATCGAGCAGTTGCTGAGGGTCGTGTCGTTGCTCTGCGCTGGGGACGATCAACTCGGCGCCCGCTATCAGGGTAGGGACAATATCGATCAGGGACGAGTCAAAGCTCACCGGTGAAAACTGCAGGATACGGCTTTGTTCATCCAGGTTCATGCAGGCCCTGAACCAGGCCGCGAAATGTGCCAGGTTGGCTTGGCTGAGCAACACCCCCTTGGGATGGCCGGTGGTACCCGATGTATAGAGCGCCATGCAGGGCGAATCGAGGGCGGGCTGAGCGTGCATCAGTGGACGCAGCAAGTCGGTGTCCTGCGGGTCGACCTCGCGCACATCCAGTGTAATGAAGCGCTCTCGCAAGGGGTGCTGGCCGGCGTCCAGCAACACCCGGGCCCCTGCGTTCTCAAGCAAGGCCTGATGGCGTTGAGGCGGGTGGTCCGGAGCCAACGGCAGATACACCGCGCCACAGCCCATAACCGCGAGAATACTGGCGTACAACGCTACGGACTTTTCCAGGCAAACCCCAACCACCGGTGGTGCCTGCGTGACGCCCAACACAGGGCTTAACCGTTGCTGGATCATGAGGGCCTGCACGTGCAACTCGCGGTAAGTCACCACGCTGCCGTCGATGTTCAGCGCCCGCCTATCAGCGAATTGGTGAAGGCTGGCCTGCAACCGTTCGATCACAGGCACCTGGGCCTCCCGCATGACAGCGAGGTCTTCGGCGCGGTTGAATCGGTGAACAAATGCCAAGGCGTCAAGCGCGTCCAAACCCTGCTCGGGCCATTCATTGGCGACCGCTTTGGCGGAGAAATATCCGGGGTCGCGCGAAAAACCACTGACGTGCAGCGCAACCCATTCCATCATCGCTTGGGTCACTTGCTGGCGCAGGCGCTGGCCGTTTCCACTGGGCTCCGTTGCGACTTCAAGGACAGCCGCTAGTCGCCCCTCGGGCCCATAGGCGCGCAGTTGCAGTGCGGGTAACCCGCAGTCGGTCACTGGGCCAACCCCCAGGCGCAGGCCCAGCACTGAGGTTTGGTGTGCCGGGTTCGGCAACGACTGGCTGCCGTCATCGATCCACAGGTCCGAGCCGGCATCACTCAAGACATAGCCATACTGCTCCAGCTCCCGCTTGATAGCCGCCAAGGCACTGCTGGTGCCGGAAAATCCGATGGTCAGGCGCCTCATGCTACCCTCCCGGCCACGTGCAAGTAGTCGGTCAGCCCTTGGGCCACACTTGGTGTCTGCAGCAAGCCGCTGTGTTGCAGGAAGCCCAGGATATTGCCCATCAAAGGATGCTGGCGGGTGATGGGGAAGGCCAGCGCCGCGACTTCATCGCGTAAGGCGTTGCGCAGGGGGCTGCTGATATCGAGGTGGTCGATCAACTGAAGGTCGAAGTTCTTTTGCAGGTCGTTCGTCAGGTACCGGGCCAGGAAAATCGGTAGCACCTTGGCAATGCTGTCGCGGTCGTCGGCGCTGGCAGCCTGCCAATACAGGCGTACCAAGCGCGTCCAGAATTGTGCGTGGCGGCCTTCATCGGCCAGGTGGTCGGCCATCAAGCCACGGACGGAGGCTTTGACGCTGGCGTCCTTGGAGAACGCTGCCACATCGTGGGTGACGGTGTTTTCGGCAATGGCCACGCCGATCAGCGCGACGGCATCGTGCAGGTGAGGGGGTACCTGCGCCTGTGCCGCCGGCAGCGCTCGGCTCAATTCGATTTCCTGGGGCAGCGCCAGGGGTTGTATACCCGTCATGGCCACGGTTTGCTGGAGGAAATCCAGTGCCACCAACGCGTGGTAGTCCTCGTCCACAACGATGGTCATCGCATCAATACGACAGGCAAGCGGGAAGGGCACCGAGAAGCGATTCTTGGCAATGCTGCGTGCCGTCTGGTCGACAATCTCGGTCTCGAATATCACCACGTCGTTGATGAATTTATAAAAGCTCTGTGCCAGGACAAAATCGCGCCACTGCGGGCAGTGTTCGATAAAGGTTGCACAAAGCACCAGGGGCTGGCGACACAACGGGTAGATCAGCTTGTCATCATCCTCCAGCAAACGGCGAGGACGTGTGCGGATGGTTGCGCGGCGCTCCCAGTCGTCGGCAATGGTTTTGTAATCGGCAGCGGTCATGGCTTCATCTCGTGCAGCGAAGCCCGAACCACATCCCAGAGCGCGATGCGGCTCTGGACGGCAGCCACGGCGGCAGCGTTGGCCTGTTGCGGGTAGGCCGGGTCTGCGCTGCAGAGGCGCAGAAGCAACTGCTCTGCTGCCGGCCCATGGTCCTGGGCGTCCAATTCGATGTGGCGCTTGAGGTAGGCGCACAGGGTAGGCGTCTGACGGTGGTCGAGCGCCTCGGATTGCAGGATGCGCTCGAACATCGGTGGGATGACGTGCTCACGGCCGTGCAGGAATGTGGCGGCCACACAATGGGCAGGGGCATTTAGCGCAAGGTGTAAGGTGTCGCTGACAAAGCGGGCCACACCGGGAAGAATCTCGACTTCATGCAAGGCGGCAGTTGCTTCGAGGCCCTGGCGTTGCAGCGCAATGAAGTGATTGATAGCGGCAGTGCTGGCGCCTACTTCCGCCATGGCCTCCAGGTAAAGTTCGAAGTGGCTGCAATAGCCTTGCGCAGGATGTTCGTCAGATTCCTCTCCCAGCACGATCTCGTTGATCAGGCGTGCAGCCCATGGGTCGACAGGTGGCAACCAGGGTAGACGCGTGCAGGTCAGCTCCTGTTGCAGACGTTTGGCGAGGGTCATGAAATCCCAGACAGCGAATACATGGCTTTCCATAAAAAGTTGCAACTTTCGCAGAGAAGTTATTTCTGTAAATAACGAGTGGCTGCATAACTGCAGTTTTATTGTTTCAAGTAACGGTTGATGCATGGTTGATGCCTATAAGTTGTTGCGTCTGCTGTGTGGAAACAGCGATGAGTTTTTGTAATCGGCAAGGATTGAGCAGGTATAAACCAGGCGCTGGCGTGCGAGCCGCTCAATATGGGGGCGTCGCGACGTCGGAATGAACTATCTGGTTTAGTAAGGAAAGATAATAAGCGGGTTAAACAATTTGGCGAGCATACAAATGTGTTAGAAGTTTTTCTAAATAATATGTGCTGTAAGTTTGCTTCTTTACGGCAGGTGGGAAACTTCTTCTGTGCGGGGCGCTAATCGTGAGTTAGTGAGCCCCGGGGTAAGGAAGATTCGCGACAGGAGGGCCGCGCGCCTTAGTACTTACCTTTCTTGGAGTCGTCGGCCTCCAGGCCGTTGAGGTAGGCGCTGATCACTTCCATGCCTCGCATCAAGTGATTGCGCAGCGTCAGGATGCTTTCCTGGGTTTTCTTCTGGGCGACCAGGTTCAGCAATTCGCGGTGATCCTCCTGGGACGTCTCTCCCAACCCCATGGCCTCCAGGTTATAACGCAGGAAACGCTCCTCTTCGTTCAACCCGTGCTCCACCAGATTGAGCAGCCGCTGGTTCGGGGCCTTGCCATACAGGGCCATGTGGAACAGCCGATTGAGGCGGCCAATCTCGCTGTAGTCTTTTTCCTGCTCCAGGGCGACGATGATCGCATCCGCCTCGGCGATATCGGCCTCGGTGAGCAACGGAATCGACAAGCGCAATGCTTCAGACTCCAGCAACATCCGCAGTTCATAGGTTTCCGCCGAGTTATCCTCGATCAGCGGTGCAACCACGGCACCCTTGTGCGTCACCACATGCAACAGCGACTGGGCTTCCAACTGGCGCAGGGCTTCCCGCACGGGCATGCGGCTGACCCCGAACAGGCTGGCCAATTCCTGTTGGCGCATGGCGGTACCGCACGGCAAGCGTCCATCGAGGATGGCGTTGCGCAAGGTTTCTTCAATCACGGAACGAGCGAGATGGGCGGGAATAGGCCCGCTTATCTTGATGCTGTTCAAAGGGTTCGGCTTCTGCGTCACGGTTACGCTATCCTCCTTATTCTGATAGGGTGGCTAATTGGATCCAATGCACACTAGAGACTGCCCATAAGCTTGTCAAACGGGTACGGTTTCGGCTTGTAAGCGCTTCAACATCGCGCTCCCACCCCCCACAACCGACATTTACGGCGTCTTACACGGCCGGGTTCATCGGCCGGCTTCCTGCGCCGATTGCTGCATTATCGGCGGTTACGGAATGAACACTTTGCTGTTGCAGTTTATTCCCCATGCGTTAGGAAGTATGGGGTTCGGTCGATACATTCCTGTCTATCGATATTCACTAACGGTATTTAAATAGCCGTTCTTATATCTATAAAGTCACACTCCTGTCTGACCGGGAGTGACCTCATGTCCGCCACCTCTACTGTTCCAACAGCGACCGCTACCGCCCAAACCTTCGAGATTCGTCCATTTCCCGGCAGTGTAGGCGCCGAGGTCATTGGCCTGGATTTGTCACGCCCAGTCAACGAGCAGGATTTCGCGCGCATTCACCGTGCGCACCTGGACCATCACGTCGTGGTCTTTCGTGATCAACGCATCACGCCCGAACAACAGATTGCCTTCAGCCGCCGCTTCGGCGTGCTGCAGATCCACGTACTCAAGCAGTTCCTGCTGGCCAACCATCCGGAAATCCTGATCGTCTCCAACATTATCGAAAACGGCCAATCCATCGGCCTGGGTGACGCCGGCAAATTCTGGCATTCGGACCTGTCCTATAAAGAACTGCCGAGCCTGGGCTCGATGCTGCACGCCCAGGAGCTGCCCTCCGAAGGTGGCGACACCTTGTTTGCCGATATGCACAAAGCCTGGGACCAATTGCCCGAGCATCTGCGCAAAGCCGTCGAAGGTCGCAGCGCCGCTCACTCTTATACCGCGCGCTACAGCGAAACCAAATTCGAAGGCAACTGGCGCCCCACGTTGACCCCCGAGCAGCTCGCCCAGGTGGCGGAAGTCGTGCACCCCATCGTGCGCACCCACCCGGAAAACGGCCGCAAGGCGCTATTTGTCAGTGAAGGCTTCACCACCCGCATCGTCGGCCTGCCGGAGGATGAGAGCCGCGACGTGCTGGCCCAACTCTACGCCCACAGCGTGTTACCAGAAAACATCTACCGCCACCAATGGCAGCCCCACGATCTGGTGTTCTGGGACAACCGCTCGCTGATCCACCTGGCCGCCGGTTGCCCGAGCCATCTGCGCCGCAAGCTGTTTCGTACCACCATCCAGGGCGACGCGCCTTTCTGATCGGAGCATGACCATGTCCAGGAAAATTCCATTCGCACGGCTGGCGGCGACCGTCGGCCTGGGTGTCAGCCTCTTGGCCGGCAGCCTGATTGCACCGGCGTCCGCGCAGGCCGAAGGCGAGATCCGCATCGCCGAACAATTCGGCATCGTTTACCTGTTGCTGAACGTGGTACGCGACCAGAGCCTGATCGAAAAATACGGTAAACAGGAAGGCATCGACATCAAGGTCGACTGGACACAGTTGTCTGGCGGCGCGGCAGTCAATGACGCACTGCTCTCCGGTTCCATCGACATTGCCGGAGCTGGTGTCGGCCCGCTGCTGACCATCTGGGATCGCACCCACGGCAAGCAGAACGTCAAGGCCGTGGCTTCCCTGGGTAACTTCCCGTACTACCTCGTCAGCAACAATCCCAAGGTCAAGACCATCGCCGATTTAACCGAGAAGGACCGCATTGCCGTGCCGGCGGTGGGCGTGTCGGTGCAGTCACGCTTCCTGCAATACGCGGCGGCCAAGCAGTGGGGCGAAAAGGAATTCAATCGCCTCGACAAGTACACCGTCGCCGTCCCTCACCCGGATGCGACCGCAGCGCTGATCGCTGGCGGCACCGAGCTGACCGGGCATTTTTCCAACCCGCCGTTTCAGGACCAGGCCCTGGCCAACCCGAACGTGCACGTGGTGCTGAACACCTACGACCTGCTCGGCCCGAACTCGCCGACGGTATTGTTCGCCACCGAGAAATTCCGCAACGACAACCCAAAAACCTACAAGGCGTTCGTCGAGGCATTGACCGAAGCCGCGCAGTTCGCCCAGAACGACAAAGGCGCTGCAGCCGACACTTACCTGCGCGTGACCAAGGCCAAGATCGACCGCGCCGAGTTGCTCAAAATCATCGACAACCCGCAGTTCGAATTCAGCGTTACGCCGAAAAACACCTACCCACTGGCGGAATTCCTCTACCGCGTCGGTGCCATCAAGAACAAGCCTGAATCGTGGAAGGACTACTTCTTCCAGGACGCCAAGCCCCTGCAAGGAAGTTGAGATGAACGCGCCCTTGCAAGGCCACACGGCCAGCAACCTGCACACCACCGGCCCCTTGCTCGCGGTGGATAACGTCAGCCTGGAATACCGCACCCCCGAGCGCGTGGTGCGGGCCACCCACCAGGTGAGTTTCGAGATCGACCCGGCCGACCGCTACGTGCTGCTCGGCCCCTCGGGTTGCGGTAAGTCCACCTTGCTCAAATCCATCGCCGGGTTTATCAAACCCTGCGAAGGCGAGATCCGCCTGTTGGGGCAAAAGGTCGAGCAACCGGGCCCGGACCGTATCGTGGTGTTCCAGGAATTCGACCAACTGCCGCCGTGGAAAACCGTCAAACAGAACGTGATGTTTCCACTGTTGGCCTCCAAAACCCTGAAGCGCGCCGACGCCGAAGAACGTGCACTGCACTACCTCGACAAAGTCGGCCTCACCGCCTTTGCCGACGCCTACCCACACACCCTGTCCGGCGGTATGAAAGCCCGTGTCGCCATCGCCCGTGCCCTGGCCATGCAGCCCAAGATCCTGCTGATGGACGAACCCTTCGCCGCCCTCGATGCGCTGACCCGGCGCAAGATGCAGGAAGAGTTGCTGCTGCTCTGGGAAGAGGTGCGCTTTACCCTGTTGTTCGTCACCCACTCCATCGAAGAAGCGTTGGTGGTGGGCAATCGCATTCTGTTGCTGTCGCCCCACCCTGGGCGGGTACGCGCGGAAATCCACAGCCATCAATACGACCTGCACAGCCTCGGTGGCGTGGAGTTCCAGGCGTCGGCACGGCGCATTCATCGCCTGCTGTTCGATGAAGCGCCCGAGGCCGAACGTGAGTTGGGCTTCGCTGATATCCGCATCGCGTATTAAGGGGAACATCCATGCGCCAGGAATATGAAATCACCCTCGAACCGCTGCTCAGCGTCCCCGTTGAACGCGAACTGCCCCTGCGCCAGCGCCTGTGGCAACAAGGCTGGCTGCGCAAGGGCCTGATCCTGATCGTGCTCGCGATCCTCTGGGAAGCCGTTGCGCGTTATCAGAATAATGACCTGCTGCTGCCGAGCTTCTTGCAGACCTTTCACGCGCTCTACGACGGCCTGCTCAGCGGCGAATTGCTCAGCAAGGTCAGCATCTCGCTGGTGGTGCTGATCAAGGGCTACCTGATCGGCATCGTACTGGCGTTCGCCCTGACCACATTGGCGGTATCGACCCAACTGGGCCGTGATTTGCTGAGCACCCTGACCTCGATGTTCAACCCGCTACCGGCGATTGCCTTGTTGCCGCTGGCGCTGCTGTGGTTTGGCCTGGGCCAGAACAGCCTCATCTTCGTGCTGGTGCATTCGGTATTGTGGGCGCTGGCGCTCAACACCTACTCAGGTTTCCTTGGCGTGTCCGAAACCCTGCGCATGGCCGGGCGCAACTACGGCCTCAAGGGCATGCGGTTTGTGCTGTTCATCCTCATCCCGGCGGCGCTGCCGTCGATTCTTGCGGGCCTCAAGATCGGCTGGGCGTTTGCCTGGCGTACATTGATTGCCGCCGAACTGGTGTTCGGTGCAACCAGTGGCAAGGGTGGCCTGGGGTGGTACATCTTCCAGAACCGCAACGAGCTGTACACCGATAAGGTGTTTGCCGGGCTGGCGGTGGTGATCCTGATCGGGCTGCTTGTGGAAAACCTGGTGTTTGACACGTTCGAGCGTCTGACGGTGAAGCGCTGGGGCATGCAGCGCTGATTTCATGGGGCGTAAGAATCTTCGTTTTTAATAGGAATGGTTGCTCTTTGCCCAGGCTGGCTTCGATAATCCCGCCCGAATTCGGCGCTGCGATGGCGTCGATCGGTAAAGGGATTTACGACTATGCGTTTTTTTGTCTTGGCAGCGGCTTTGTTGCTATCGACCTCGGTGTTGGCGGCGTTCGTTCCCGAAGCCGTGTCCATGCCCAAGCCGCACTACCCCTCGTTCCTGACGTCTGTCCCGGGACATGCGCGCATCAGCTTGAACATCCACAATGATGGTTCGGTCAGCGATGTAAAAGCGCTCAGCGCCACCAAGCCCGAGTTCGGCGAAGCCGCCGTGGCGGCGGCCACACAATGGCGTTTCAAACCCTGGACGGTAAATGCGGATCAGCCAGCGGTGATCGACGCGCAAAACGAGATGATCTTCACGCCCGAGGAGATCAAGGCGAAGAGTACTCAGTTGTCCTTCATGGAAACGACCTATCAGTCCTGCAGCGCGTTGAACGAAGAAGTCAGCCAGTTCCGCCGCAATCATCCTTCCCGCCCGCTCATCCAAATGAAGAGTTTTGCCATCACCCGCGTCGCCGTGATGTTCCCGGCATTGAGCGGTAAAAGCGATTACAACGAAGGCCTGGTCCGCGCCGACGCGCTTGAAAGCGCCCTGCCGGAAATCGTGCGCAAATGCCAGGCCCATCCCAAATCGACCTACGCGAAATACCTGCCCAGCAACCTCCGACGCTACCTGTAAAGCCTGCTACGATTGCGCTCAATTCACGCCCCGTTGATCACGAGTGCTTGGCATGCAACTACCGGACATGAACCTGCTGGTCGCCCTCGACGCCTTGCTCGACGAGGGCAGCGTGGTCGGCGCCGCGCGCCGCATGAACCTCAGCCCCGCCGCCATGAGCCGCACCCTCACGCGTATCCGCGAAGCCGTGGGCGACCCGATCCTGGTGCGCGCCGGACGCGGCCTGGTGCCCACGCCCAAGGCCCTGCAACTGCAAGGCCAGGTGCGCAACGTGGTGGAGCAGGCAGCGCTGCTGTTCCGCTCGGCGGACCAGGTGGACCTGAGCACATTGCGCCGCCGCTTCAGCGTGCGCGCCAATGATTTTTTCATCGGTGTGTATGGCGGGCGCCTGTTCGACACCATGGAACGCATGGCCCCCCTGTGCGAACTGTGCTTTGTGCCCGAAGGTGACACCGACGACGAGGCCCTGCGCGAAGGGCGCCTGGACTTGCGCGTGAGCAACACCATGCCGGTCAGCCCCGAAGTGAAGGTGCAGAACCTGTTCTCCACCACCTTCGTCGGCCTGGCGCGGGAAGACCATCCGTTGTTTGACGAAGAAATCACCGCGGCGCGTTTTGCCAGCTACTCGCACATCAGCATCTCGCGGCGCGGCATTGCGCGCGGGCCGATCGACACCGCACTGAATGCCCAGGGGCTGGAACGCCGCGTGGCGATGATCGCCCCGGGTTTCCACGGTGCGATGTTCATGCTGCCCGACTCCGACCTGCTGCTGCCGGTGCCCAAGGAAGCGCTGCTGAGCGCTAATCGCCTGAAGTTGCCACTGCGTGCATTCGCCTTGCCGATCTCGCTGCCGACGTTGGTATTGGCCCAATCCTGGCATCCGCGATTCGACAAAGACCCCGCCCACAAATGGCTGCGCGAAACCATGCGCGAGAGTTGCCACGCCACCTGGCTCGAAGCCCAGCCCACCTGACGCCCCAAGCCAGCTCCTACACGAATTCAGGATTGCGTCTGGCGCAGTTATACCCTGCCAATAAGTAACTTTTTGTCATGTGTGTGCCTGATTAAACTGCTCGGGTATTTACCATTCCGAGTTATCTGTTCATGACGTCCCTCGCTGCCCCCGCACTCCAGGCCGCAGCCAAGCCCACTGCCATGACCCCGCCCGTCTTCGGTCCGCGCATCATCATCGGTCTGGTCGGCGTGTTGCTGGCCGTGCTGGTCTCCGGTCTCAACGAGATGGTCACCAAGGTGGCCCTCGCGGATATTCGCGGTGCGCTGTACATCGGTTTTGACGAAGGCACCTGGCTGGTCGCGGCTTATACCGCCACCTCCGTGTCGGCCATGGCGTTTGCGCCTTGGTGCTCGGTGACCTTTTCCCTGCGCCGCTTCACGCTGTGCGCCATCGGCCTATTCACCGTGCTGGGGATCCTGTGCCCGTTCGCGCCGAACTACGAAAGCCTGCTGGTGCTGCGCACTGTGCAAGGCCTGGCCGGTGGCGCGTTGCCGCCGATGCTGATGACCGTGGCGCTGCGTTTTCTGCCGGCCAACGTCAAGCTGTACGGCTTGGCCGGCTATGCACTCACCGCCACCTTCGGCCCGAGCCTGGGCACGCCGCTGGCGGCGCTGTGGACCGAGTACGTCGGCTGGCAGTGGGCGTTCTGGCAGATCGTCGCGCCGTGCCTGCTGGCCATGGTCGCCGTGGCCTACGGGCTGCCGCAGGACCCGCTGCGCCTGGAGCGCTTCAAGCAGTTCAACTGGCGCGGCCTGCTGCTGGGCTTCCCGGCGATCTGCATGCTGGTCATCGGCATCCTGCAAGGCAACCGCCTGGACTGGTTCGAGTCGGGCCTGATCACCTTCCTGTTGTGCGGCGGCAGTGCCTTGCTGGTGCTGTTCATGGTGAACGAGTGGTCCCAGCCCATACCGTTCTTCAAGCTGCAGATGCTCGGCCTGCGCAACCTGTCGTTTGCGCTGATCGTGCTGGCGGGCGTGCTCATGGTGCTGACCTCGGTGATCATCATCCCGTCGAGTTTTCTCGCCCAGGTCCAGGGCTATCGTCCGCTGCAAACCGCGCCAGTGATGCTGCTGATGGCCATCCCGCAGTTGATCGCGCTGCCGCTGGTGGCGGCGCTGTGCAACCTGCGTTGGGTTGATTGTCGCTGGGTGCTGGGGATCGGCCTGGGGATGCTGGTGCTGTGCTGCGTGGGCAGTGCGCACCTCACTTCGGAATGGATTCGTGACGATTTCTACGGCCTGTACCTGCTGCAAATCTTCGGGCAACCGATGGCCGTGTTGCCGCTGCTGATGCTCTCCACCGGCAGCATCCAGCCCATGGACGGCCCGTTCGCCTCGGCCTGGTTCAACACCATCAAGGGCCTGGCCGCCGTGATCGCCACCGGTGTGCTCGATACCTTGACCACCCAGCGCCTGCATTTTCACTCGACCATGTTGGTCGACCGCCTGGGTAACTCACCGCTGGCCGACGGCGACGCGCCGGGCCTGGCGCACCGCCTGCACGAGCAGGCCGTGGTGCTGACTTCTTCGGATCTGTATTACGTCATGGCCGCAGTCGCGGTGGCGTTGATCCTGCTGATTTTCTGGATGCCCACGCGGATTTTCCCGCCTCGCGCACCGACTTGATTGAAAGGACTGTTCATGAAACGCAAAGACAAAATTGCCGTCTCCGTTATTGCTGTGTTCGCCGTCGGCGTGCTGGTGTATCTGGTCGCGCCGGGTGTGCTGGGCAGCAAGCGCCAGACCACCAACGACGCCTTCGTTGCTGCGGACTTCACCCTGGTGGCGCCACGTGTGGCCGGTTTCATCAAGGAGGTGTTGGTGGAAGACAACCAGCGCGTCAAGGCCGGGCAACTGCTGGCGCTGATCGACGACCGCGACTTCCGCGCTGCCGCCCAGGCTGCCGACGCCGATGCGTTGGTGGCCCAGGCCCAACTGAAAAACGCCACCGCCACCCTCGAGCGCCAAAGCTCGGTGATCGCCCAGGCCCAGGCCACCGTCGCGGCGGATCGCGCCGAAATGGCCTTTGCCGAACACGAACTGAATCGCTACAACCACCTCGCCGGTGTCGGTGCCGGCACCGTGCAGAATGCCCAGCAAGCCAAGACCCGCATCGACCAGGCCACCGCGCGCCTGGCCAATGCCACGGCGGTGCTGGCGGCTGAACGCAAGCAAGTGGAAATCCTCACCGCCCAGCGCGACGCCGCCGAAGGTGGGCTCAAGCGTGCCCAGGCCGCGCTGGAATTGGCCAGTTACCAGCTGTCGTACACGCGCATTGTCGCGCCGGTGGATGGCATGGTCGGCGAGCGTGCAGTGCGGGTGGGCGCCTACGTGACGCCAGGCAGCAAGATCCTTGCGGTCGTGCCGCTGGAAGAAGCGTACGTGGTGGCCAACTTCCAGGAAACCCAGCTCTCCCATATGCACGCCGGCCAGGCCGTGCAGGTGCGCGTCGACAGCCTCGACGGTGAGTTGCTCAACGGCCATCTGGAAAGCCTCGCGCCTGCCACCGGGGTGACCTTTGCCTCGGTCAAACCCGATAACGCCACCGGTAACTTCACCAAGGTGGTGCAGCGCATCCCGGTGAAAATCGTCCTCGAACCCAACCAGGCGCACACCGAACGCTTGCGGGTCGGCATGTCGGTGGAAGCCAGCGTCGACACCCGGCCGGTCGTGCAGACCCGTGAGGTGGCCCAGCAATGAAACGAGTGGCCTGGCTCACCATGAGCCTCATCAGCCTGAGCGCCTGCACGGTCGGTCCGGATTTCCAAAAGCCCCAGAGCCCGCAAGTGACGCAATGGAACGCGCCCCAGGGTCGCCAGGCGGCCAGCCGTGCCGTCAGCGATCCCTTGCAGGAGCGCTGGTGGGATGTATTCCACGACGCGCAACTCTCGGCGCTCACCCGTCGCGCGCTCACCGATAACCTCGACCTGAAATTGGCCAGCAGTCGCCTGCAGCAAAGCCGTGCCGTGCGCCAGGTGACCACCGCCGAGCGTTATCCCAACGTCAACGCCAACGGTGATTACCTGCGCCAACGCAACAGCGGCAAGGGCCTGAGCGACCCTTCCGGCAACAACGGCCGCTCGGCGTTCAATCAGTGGGACATGGGTTTTTCCGCCTCTTGGGAGCTGGACTTCTGGGGCCGGGTAAAACGCGAAACCGAAGCCGCTGACGCCACCCTGCAAGTGGCTGAAGACGACCGCCGCGCGGTGTTGTTGTCGGTACTCGCCGAGACGGCCCAGGACTATATCCAACTGCGCGGCGTACAGAACACCCGCGCCGTCACCGAGCAAAACCTCGACGTCGCGCGACACAGCCTCAAACTCTCGCAGTTGCGCCTGGCGGACGGTGTGGCGACGGATCTGGACGTCGCCGAAGCCGCCGCCCAGGTCGCCGCTATCGAAGCGCGTCTGCCGGATCTGCAACAGCGCCAGGACCAACTGATCAACGCCCTCAGCCTGTTGATGGGCGAGCCGCCGCAGGCCCTGCATGCGCAGTTGTCCAAGGACGCCGCTGTGCCGCAGACCCAGCGCCAGGTCGCGATTGGCTTACCGTCGGAGTTGGCCGAACGCCGCCCGGATATCCGCCAGGCCGAAGCACGCCTGCACGCCGCCACCGCCAGCATTGGCGTGGCCAAGGGCGACTTCTACCCGCGCATCACTTTATCCGGCAGCCTCGGTTCCCAGGCCATGCAACTCTCGGATCTCGGTTCCTGGGGCTCCCGCGCCTTTGCCTTCGGCCCGCAGTTCAGCTTGCCGTTGTTCAATGGCGGGCGCCTGCAAGGCATGCTGAACCTGCGCGAAGCCCAGCAACAGGAAGCGGCGCTCGCGTACCAGCAAACCGTGCTGCGAGCCTGGCATGAGATCGACGACCAACTGACTCGCTATAACGCCAGCCAACTGCGCCGCGACAGCCTCGCCGAAGCCGTGCGCCAGAACCAGATTGCCCTGAGCACCGCGCAACAGCAGTACGTGGAAGGCGTGGTGGATTTCGTCAACGTGCTCACCGTGCAGAGCGCGTTGCTGGCCACGCAAGAGCAGTGGGTGGAGAGCTCGACCAGCGTGTCCCTGGCCATGGTTGGGCTGTACAAAGCGTTGGGTGGCGGCTGGGAATCGGTGTATCCGCTGCAAACCGCTGGGCGCTGAACGGCGAAGAGTTTTTGTCAGTCGCGAAATAAGATAATTGCTCTCAATAGTGTATCTGAGCTTTTCATGGACACCGCGACTGACGGCCAGCGACAGCTTCACCTCCTGTACCGCGACCATCACGGCTGGCTGCAAGGCGGGTTGCGCAAGCGTCTGGGCGACCGTGAGCATGCGGCCGTTGTGGCGCAGGACACCTTCCTGCGCCTACAGATTGCGTGCATCAAGGGTTTTGCAAAAACACCACATAGCCTCGAAACCACTCGCTGTCCTTCAGATACCCCGGCTCTTCCCACTCCCCGCCCTGAATCAAGCCAACCTTGAACGGCAACCCCAACCGGTTCATCCGTGGCAAATACGCCGTGTAATCCGGGATGCTGTGCCGCCCCTGATACGTTTGCACCACCACTTCATCCACCACCCCTTTGAGTTGAGCGATGGCAGCCGGATCAGCGTTGCTGCTCCAGTCCATCAAGCCGGTGATGCTCAGGCGCAGGTCGGTGGGCAGGCGCTGGCGCAGGTCGCGCAGGAAGTCGGCGTATTCATGCAGGTACTGAGTGCGAGCATCGAAGTCGATCTGGATGCCCACCACCGGATTGCCTGCGTCGCGCCAGCGTTGCACCTGGCCGAACAGTTGGCGGTAGACCTGCTCGGGCCAGTGCAGGGTGTGGGCGCGGTAGACGATCCAGATGTCGCCTTCGGTAAGGCGCGGCACGCTGATGCCTTGGGCAATCATCTGCACGCCGCGCTGGGGCGCGCGGCGCGTGGAGTTGATCTGGCCCTGGAGGATGTACAGGGTTTTCGCCTGCTTGAGCACCGGCTGTGGTGTAACCCCGCTCCACAGCCAGAAGGCGTCATAGTCGCGGGCGTCGACGGCGCCGAAGGCCGGGCTTGCCAGCAACAGCAAACCTAGCCACAGGTGCTTCACCAGTAGTACTGCAGCGATTTGCCCCACTGGGTGTCGGCGTAGCTGGTTTTCAGCTGGCGGAACCAGGCCTTGCGCACGGCAGGTTCTACATCGACGCCGCCGCAACTGTTGTAGCCCGAGGGCCCGTAGCAGTTGATGGCGCGGAACAGGGCGTAGGCCTTGTCATTCTTGGGTGCCTTGGCGTTGCCGATCACCTGTTTGTAGCCGTCCAGGCGCGAGAAGGTTTCACCCTTGAAGTCCGATGCACTGCTGCCCAGGCTGCCGGCGGCGCGCGCCTGTTCCAGTGGCATGCCGTCCAGGCCGTTACGCAGGATGAACTCACCCAGGCAGTTCAAGCCTTGTGGGTTTTTGGCATCGCCCTGCAAGGTCGCGGCGGTTTGCGCAATGCTCGGGCAGCTGTAGCCAGACTCGGCTTTGTCGCCGTTCCACTGGAACAGCTTCAAGGTCTGGCTGGTGCTGTAGACGTAGCCCAGGCTGGTGCCCAGTTTGTCTTCCGGGGCGGAGGCTGGCAGCTGCTTGAAGTCGTCGGCGAAGGTAGCGTACTGACCGCGCAGCAGGTCTTTGTAGAGCAGCACGAATTGCGCAGTCTGGCGTTCCAGCGGATCGCTGGCCTGCGCGATCTGCTGGCGCAGCAACTCGGGACCGGCGACGTTGCGCAGCAGGATGTAACGCACCTGCTTGGCGCTGATCGGCGAATCGGCGGCAAACACCTTGGCCAACTGGCCGCTGCGCTCGTAGTTCATGGCCAACGCCAACTCAAGCTGATCGCGTTGCAACGGCAACTTCGCCAGCGGCAGCAGTTGCAGCCAGAGCGCTTCGGCGCCTTTCCAATCTTGCTTGGCTTCCAGGGCCAGGGCGCGCAGGGTTTGTTGGCTGAAGGCAAAGTAATTCAGGCTCGACGGCACGCTCTGGGGCAATTGTTTCAGCGCGGCGTCCGGCTGATGCTCGGTATACAGCGCAGACACTGCGAGCAAGTAGTCATACAGCTCCGGCGCGCTGGAAAACGCAGTTTTCTGCTTTTCCAGGTCGGCGCGGGAGAGGGCGGGCTGGTTGCCACCGCGCATCACCATCAGGTTGCTGACAAACTGGATCATCGGCGTGCTGACGGTTTCGCTATTGACCATCAACAGCTTGAGGTCGGCTTCCTCCACCAGTTCATCCACCGACACATTACGCTGCGCGTCCGTTGCCTCGGTCATTGCCCAGCCGAAGGCCTCGGCGAGCTTGGTGTTGTCACCTGCCAACCAATAAACACGGCGCAACAGGCCACGGGCGGAGGCCAGGTAGTCGCCCTGTGGATAAGTTTTCAGGTAACCGAGAAAGCCTGCCTCGGCATGGCTCAGGGCGGACTTATCCACATGCTCGAGCTGCGGCATGCCGTACTCGTCAAAGGCTTCAGCCTGGGCCTGGTTCAAAGACGTGCGCGCAGTCATATACAGCGCGGTTTCCTTCAGCCAAGGCACGTGGCTGGCGCTGGCGGCGGCAAAACCGCGCTCAGCGTCACCGAAGCGACCGCTGTAGAAGTCGGCGGCGGCTTGCAGGTAGGTACGGAACAGTTGGCCGTCGTTGGACTGGATCTGCTGGGCATCCACCACCTGGCCTTCCCACGAACAGGCTGTGAGCAGTTGCAGGCGCGCTTTTATCAGCAGCTCACGCTCAGCAGCCGGCATATCGGCCTTGATCACCTGGCTGATGAACGCCGTGGCGCTGTCATCATCGTTGCTGCGGCAACGGCTGCCCTCGCCAGTCAGGAACGCTTCGCCTGCGGTCTTGTACTCGTCGCGCTGGATGCCCAGGGGCTTGAGCAGGGTGTCGAGTTCGGCGGTGCGTGAATTGTCCGGCTTGTTGTCGGGCTCATCGTTTGTCGCGGGGATAGGCGCCAGGCGATAGACCGGGAACGGCACCGGGCCGAAGCCCTGAGACAGATCATCTTCGCTCAGCGCATTGGGCGTGAGCGGTTCGGCCTTTTTGTCCGCTAGCAGCAGGCGCAGGTTGACGCGACTGTCGTTGCCGGGGCTGAGGAAGGGCAGGTTACTGCAGGAATCGAGGCTATCACGCGAGACGCGCCAGTCGGGGTAGCACGAGTCGTCAGAGCTGGCCTGGGCCTGTTGGGTGATGCCGGCAAGCAGTGCCAGTGCCAGGGGTGACAGAAAACCGATGCGCATGACGTGTCCTTGATCCTGAGTCCTTGGAGGGAGGCAATAATAGCGTGTTCCTACGGTTGCTTCGGAGAAGCCCTGCACAAATTACTGATTTGTCCGATTCCAGCAGCCAGCCTGGATCTTTTGTCCTAGAGTGGCGGTGTTTGCGCTTGGGCAATCAGGGGAATCGAGGTGCGTCGGTCTGTGGTAGAGCAAAACGAAAAGGTCGGGACGTTGCCCGCACTCAATCGCCTCACGTGGGAAGGTGCCGGCTGGATCAGCCGACTGTGGTGGGTGCCGATCCTGGCGCTGGCCATGGCGCTGCGTGTTTACCAACTGACGGCGGCAGCGATCTGGGGCGACGAAGGCTCGAGCCTGCTGCTCAGCGAATACGCCCTGGGCGACCTGTGGTTCCACGCCGCGCACGACGTGCACCCGCCGCTGTATTTTTTCCTGCTGCGCGGCTGGATCGAACTGTTCGGCGACAGCATCTGGTCGATTCGCGGCATGAGTGCCATTCCCGGTGTGGTCGTCGTGGGCTTGGGCATCTGGCTGACGCGGCAACTGTCCACCCGCCGTGCGGCGCTGCTGGCGGGGATACTGCTGGCGCTGTTGCCGACGGCGGTGCGCTACAGCCAGGAAGTGCGCATGTATTCGCTGCTGGGTGTATGGCTGCTGGGCGCCACGCTGGCGCTGGTTTACTGGGTACGCCAACCTGAGCGCACGCGTTATCTGGCGGCGTATGTCGTGTTGATGACGGCCGGTTTCTACACCCATTACTTCACTGCGCTATGCGTGTTGGTGCATTGGGCTTACCTGGGCATGCTGAGTGTCACGATGCCGCGCGACCAACGCCTGATCACGCGCCCGGCGTGGTGGTTGGCCAACGCCACGATTGTGCTGTTGTACCTGCCTTGGCTGCCGAATCTGCTGGACTTGGTGCAACACGTCGAACAGCTCAAGGTGGGCGGCGACATTGGCTGGGAAGAACCGGTCAGCCTGTTCTCCCTCCCCTCGATGATCTGGCAGTTCGTGCTCCAGGATGAAGGCGTCGGCTTCTGGGCGCCGCTGTTCTGGCTGTTTCCACTGCTGCTGGTGGCGGTGGTTGTCATTACTGCCTGGCATGACCGCGAGCGCTACCGACCGGCCAGCCTGATGGTGCTGTTCTTTCTGCTGCCATTGCTGCTGGTCTACGGCGTGTCGTTTGTCTCCCCGGTGTTTATCGAGCGTTACCTGACGGTCTACGCCCTGGGCTTGCCGATTCTGCTGGCGATGGCCATTGATCGTCTGCCGTCGCGGTTTGCACTGCTGGGAGCGGCATTGTTTGTGCTGTTCGTCGGCGTCGAGCTGTTGGGGTTGAAGAACAATTTCACCGTGGATGAGCACGACCAATTCAACGTGCCGGTGGAGTTCGTCAACCGCAACTATCAGGAAGACGACCGCATCGTCCTCAGCGACATGATGTGGTACCTCAGCTATGTGTATTACGACCAGACCGACGCCCAGTTGCAGCTCTACACCCCGCCCAAACCCGACGGCACGCCCACCCGGCCGAATGCCTATGGCTTCGGCACCCTGGTGGACCAGGACGGCGGACGCATCTACCTCGACCACCTGTCGGCACTGCCCGCCGAAACCCGTCGCGTGTGGCTGATCAGCAGCAACGAAGCGCCGGACGATTTCGCCCCGCTGCCTGAGGGCTGGCGCGAACTCAGTCGCCAGGATGGCGGCGGCGCCAGGGCGCGCTTGTTCGTGTTGTGTAATGTCCCGTCGGCGCAACCCGAGGGCTGCCGCTAGACTGGGTGAATGCTTTTTTCTATCAGGAGCCCATCATGGAATCGCCCGTGCATAGCTTGCCGTCACTGTTCAAACAGCTGGGTCTGCCGGATGACCCGGTGAGTATCGAAAAGTTTGTGGCGGTGCATTCGCCGCTCAAGCCGGAGCTGAAACTGGCGGATGCGTTTTTCTGGACGGACAGCCAGAAGGCGTTTTTGCGCGAGGAGATTCTGGAGGATGCGGATTGGGCGGAAGTGGTGGATGAGTTGAATCTCATGTTGCGGGGTGGGCGAGGGGGGTAAAAAAACCTAGGGTTTTACCGCGTTAGTGAGCTTTTTCTGACGCACGCGCCTGTCTCCCCACGCTAAGACCCGGACGGGCCAAGCCCCGATCTAAATGTGGGAGTTGGCTTGCCTGCGATAGCGGAGTGTCAGTCGACATATACCTCGAGTGGCCCACCGCAATCGCAGGCAAGCCAGCTCCCACAGAGTTTTGCGGTGTTAGTAAATTCTGTACCGACGCACCGACCACCACCCATCCGCTAAATTGTTTCAAAACTTGACGCATCTGGATCCATCCATCATATTGATAGTTAGCAAACTAACTGTATGCGAACTATCCAGTGCCTCAATCCCTCGAACAACTCCAGATGAACCTCAGCAGCAGCATGGTGGTGGGCGCCCGTAACTGGCGCAAAATCTGCCAGACCACGCTGGTGAGCTACGGCATCTCCGAAGCCTGCGCCGTGCCGTTGTTGATGATCGGCCGCCTGGGCGATGGTGTGCACCAGGTCAAGGTCGCCCAGGCGTCCGGGATGGAAAGCCCGTCGCTGGTGCGCTTGCTCGATCGTCTGTGCACCGACGGTTATGTGTGCCGCACCGAAGACGTGCATGACCGTCGCGCCAAGGCCTTGAGCCTGACCGAGCGCGGCCGCGAGCTGGTGCAAGCGGTGGAAGTGCAATTGGTGCGGCTGCGCAAGGAAGTGCTGGCAGACATGACCCCAGGTGATATGGAGGCCGCGCTGCGAGTGCTGCGCGCCTTCGAGGCAGCGTCGCTTTGAACGGATTTTTTACCGGTTTCCCGCCTGCCCGTGATTGGTTCTATGGGGTCCGTACCTTCGCGGCCTCGATGATTGCCTTGTACATCGCCATGCTCATGCAAATGCCGCGTCCGTATTGGGCGATGGCGACGGTGTATATCGTCTCCAGCCCGTTTGTCGGCCCTACCAGTTCCAAAGCGCTGTACCGCGCCATCGGCACCTTCATGGGGGCGGCGGCGGCCGTTCTTTTTGTGCCGATGTTCGTGCAGTCGCCCTACATGCTGGTGGTGGTGATTGCCTTGTGGACGGGCACCCTGCTGTTCCTCTCCATGCACCTGCGCACGGCCAACAACTACGCTCTGATGCTCGCCGGCTACACCTTGCCGTTGATCGCCCTGCCGGTGGTGGATAACCCCCTGGCGGTATGGGATGTGGCAGAGGCGCGTACCGAAGAAATCTTCCTCGGTATCGCAGTGGCAGCAGTGGTGGGCGCAATGTTCTGGCCGCGCCGGCTGATGCCGGTGTTTGATGGTTCGGTGGCCAAGTGGTTTGCCGACGCTCAGGTCTACAGCCAGCGGTTCCTCACACGCAATGTAGAGCCCGACGAAATCAGCACGCTGCGCGGCGGTATGGTCACTACCTTCAACACCCTCGAATTGATGATCGGCCAGTTGCCCCACGAAGGCGCGCGGCCGCAGACAGTGCGCAACACCAAGGAATTGCGCGGGCGCATGATCCACCTGCTGCCGGTGATCGATGCCCTGGATGATGCGGTGTACGCGATTGAACACCGCGCCCCGGAATTCGCAGATCAGCTCACACCGTTGCTGGAGGCCGCCAACGCCTGGCTGGAAAGCACCACCGAAACAGCCCCGCTTGAACGCTGGCGCGTGCTGCGCGACAAGGTCGACGCCGCTCAACCCCAGGGCGAAGCGCTGGATGACCGGCACACGCTGCTGTTCTCCAATGCGCTCTATCGTCTCGCAGAGTGGATCGACCTGTGGCAAGACTGCCGCAGCCTGCAAGCTGCCATCCAGTGCGAGAGCCAGGACACCTGGCGCGCCGTGTACCGTCACTGGCGCCTGGGCCGGCTCACGCCGTTCCTCGACCGTGGGTTGATGTTCTACTCGGCGTTCTCCACCGTCACCGCGATCATCGTCGCCTCGGTGCTGTGGATCCTGCTCGGCTGGACCGACGGCGGCAGCGCGGTGATCCTGGCCGCTGTCGCCTGCAGCTTTTTCGCCTCGATGGATGACCCGGCGCCACAGATCTATCGGTTCTTTTTCTGGACCGCCATGTCAGTGCTGTTTGCCAGCCTCTATCTGTTCCTAGTGCTGCCCAACCTGCATGACTTCCCGATGCTGGTGCTGGCGTTCGCCGTGCCGTTTATCTGTATCGGCACGCTCACCGTGCAGCCGCGTTTTTACCTGGGCATGTTGCTGACGCTGGTGAACACCTCGTCGTTCATCAGCATCCAGGGCGCCTATGACGCGGACTTCCTCAACTTCGCCAACGTCAACCTGGCGGGGCCGGTGGGCTTGTTGTTTGCCTTTGTGTGGACGCTGATCGCGCGGCCCTTCGGCGCTGAATTGGCGGCCAAGCGCCTGACCCGTTTCAGCTGGCGCGACATCGTCAGCCTCACCGAGCCCGCGACCCTGGCCGAACACCGGCACATGGCCGCGCAGATGCTTGACCGCCTGATGCAACACCTGCCGCGCCTGGCCCTGATCAACCAGGACACCGGCACCGCCCTGCGCGATTTGCGCGTGGCGCTGAACCTGCTCGACCTGCTGGCCTACTCGCCGCGCATCCTCGGGGTGCCACGGGTGTTGCTCAACCAGGTGGTGGAAGGCGTGGGCGGCTATTTCAAGGCGTGCCTCAAGGCCGGTGAACGCTTGCCCGCGCCCAGCGGTCTGCTGATGACCCTGGACCGCACGCGCCGCGCCCTCAACGGCCAGGGCCTGCAAGACGAAGACGACACCCGCCTGCACCTGCTGCACGCGTTGGCCGGGCTGCGCCTGTCGCTGCTGCCGGGCGTGGAATTTATTGGCGGCACCGAAATGGAAGCGCCGCTACCTGATGGAGCGCCTTTATGATCGGTGATCTGGATATCAGCGGGGTGTTCCTGCCCACGCTGCTGGTGCTGATGGGCATTACGTACGTGTTGTTCCTGGTGGTGCACGGGTTGTTGACCCGCGTCCACTTCTATCGCCTGGTCTGGCACCGGGCATTGTTCAATGTGGGGCTCTACGCGCTGTTGCTGGGCGCGGTGGACTCACTCAGTCGATACCTGATGACATGAAAAAACCTTTTTTAACCATCGGCCGTGTAGTCCTCACGTTGTTGATCGTGACGTTTGCGGTCGTCGTGGTGTGGCGCATGGTCATGTACTACATGTTTGCCCCCTGGACCCGTGACGGCCACATCCGTGCCGACATCGTGCAGATCGCGCCGGACGTGTCCGGGCTGATCCAGCGCGTGGACGTGCGCGACAACCAACTGGTGACCAAGGGCCAAGTGCTCTTCGCCGTCGACCAGGACCGTTTCAAGCTGGCCCTGCGCCAAGCCCAGGCCGCCGTGGCCGACCGCCAGGAAACCCTGGCGCAGGCCCAGCGCGAGTACAAGCGTAACCGTGGCCTCGGCAACCTGGTACCCAGCGAGCAGTTGGAAGAAAGCCAGTCCCGCGTCGCCCGTGCCCAGTCGGCCCTGGCCGAAGCCCAGGTGACGGTGGATTCCGCCCAGCTCAACCTCGACCGCTCGGTGATCCGCAGCCCCGTGGACGGTTACGTCAACGACCGCGCGCCGCGCACCCAGGAATTCGTCACCGCCGGTCGCCCGGTGCTGTCGGTGGTCGACAGCAATTCCTTCCATATCGATGGCTATTTCGAAGAGACCAAGCTCGACGGTATCCACGTCGGCATGGGCGTGGACATCCGCGTGATTGGCGACAACGCCCGCCTGCGTGGCCACGTGCAGAGCATCGTCGCCGGTATCGAAGACCGCGACCGCAGCAGCGGCTCCAACCTGCTGCCCAACGTCAACCCGGCGTTCAGCTGGGTGCGCCTGGCCCAGCGGATTCCGGTGCGTATCGCCTTTGATGATGTGCCATCGGACTTCCGTATGATCGCCGGGCGCACTGCCACGGTGTCGATCATCGGCGACAAGGCCAGAGACGGAGACCAGCCATGAAGCAACTGCTGGCAACCGCTGCGCTGGGGTTGTTGCTGTCGGCCTGCCAAGTGGTGGGGCCGGATTACAAGCTGCCGGAAACGTCGGCCGTCAACCGTGGCGACCTGCAAGGGCCGCTCGCGGGCGAAGGCAATAACGTGGTGTCGGCGCCGGTGCCGGCGGACTGGTGGAAGCTCTACAAAGACCCGCGCCTGGACGAGCTGGTACGCCAGGCCATGGCCTCCAACACCGACTTGCGTGTGGCCGCCGCCAACCTGCAACGCGCGCGTTTCCAGACCCAGGAAGCGGAGTCCGCAGGCGGCTGGAGCGCCGGCGCCAAGGCCGAGGCCCAGCGCCTGCAAGAGTCGGGCGAAGCCTTTCTGCTGACAGAAAAAGTCCCAGTGGCCAACATTGGCAGCGCCAGCATCAGCACGTCCTACCAGTTCGACTTGTTCGGCACCCTGCAGCGCGGCATCGAAAGCGCCCAGGCCAGTGCCGACGCGGCCCAGGCGGCTGCCGACATCGCGCGCATCACCCTGGTGGCAGATGTGGTGCGCTCCTACACCCAGGTGTGCGCGGCCAACGAAGAACTGGCGATTGCCAACGAGTCCCTCGACCTGCAAGCCCAGAGCACCCAGCTCACCCAGCGCCTGCGCGACGCCGGGCGGGGTGATGAAACCCAGGTGACCCGTTCGCAGACCCAATACAAATCCTTGCGCGCCGACATGCCACGCTACGAAGCAGCACGCCAGGCCGGGTTGTTCCGCCTGTCGATGCTGCTGGCCAAGCCGCTGGACCAACTGCCGGTGGGCACCGCCAGCTGCGCCGAGCTGCCACACATCGCCCAGTTGCTGCCGGTGGGCGACGGCGCGACCCTGCTCAAGCGTCGCCCGGATGTACGCCAGGCCGAACGCCAACTCGCCGCCGCGACTGCACGTATCGGCGTGGCCACCGGCGCGCTGTACCCAGACATCAGCATCGGCGCCACGGTGGGCACTGTCGGGATCCTCGATGACCTGGGCACACCGGCGACCAACCGTTGGGGCTTTGGCCCGCTGATCAGTTGGTCGGTGCCGACCAACGGCGCCCGCGCCCGTATCCACGAAGCCGAGGCCGCGACCCAGGGCGCCCTCGCGCATTTCGACGGTGTGGTGCTCAACGCCATCCGCGAAACCCAGACCGGCCTCGCGCAATACACCGCGCAGTTGCAACGCCGCGACGCCCTGGCCGAAGCGGGCGAGTCTGCCCGGGAAGCCGCAGACCAGACCCACCGCTTCTTCCAGGCGGGCCGAGCGTCGTTCCTGGCCGACCTGCAAGCCACCCGCACCTACACCGATGTGCGCGCGCAACTGGCAGCCGCCAACACCCAGGTTGCCATGAGCCAGATCGATCTGTTCCTGGCCTTGGGCGGTGGCTGGGAAAGCGGACGAACGCAAGCGTCACAGACCGGCAAACCCTGAGCGAATAGCTATGCTTTGACAGGCGGATCGCCGTGACGATTCGCCTGACACTGCTCGCGTTTGCTCATGGGGATTCCAATAATGAAAAACCCTTATGCTCCCGCTTTCTGGTGCGTGTGTTTCGCACTGGTGTTGTTATCGGCTGCCTATTTCTACGGCGTCATGCTGGCTCACCAACTCGACAAGGCCATGGTGTTTCTCGACAGCGCCTGCCTGGTGATCGGCACCCTGTCCATCGGCGTCGTGGCCTGGGCCTCCTACCAGAATCAACGAGTGAAAAAAAAGCTTCTCGAACAAGGCAAGACCCGCGTGGCGATCTGGGACACCAAGGTCGCCTTGCGCCGGGTCGAGACCGTGTTCGACCGCTATTTCTGGGGCAGCTATTGGCAGCCGGGGCGTACGTTCCAGGAAGTCATGGGTGACCTCACCGGCACGCCCTTGGAAAAAAGCCTCGAAGTCCTGAAAAAGCAGTGCGTAGCCCTCGACCAGCAGGTCGCGGATGGTAGGCATTGGCTGAATAACGCGCGGGAATTGTCCGATGTGGCAACCCAGATGGCCCGCGAGCGCTACCAGCTGGATTTCTGTGACCCCAAGGCCGACACCCCCGGCAATGCCGTGATACACCGCGAGTTTGAGGTGTTGGTGTACACCTGGACGGCGCGGCTGAAGAGTTTTGACCACCAGTTGGATGAAATTGAGCTGGAGTATTCCTGAACTACTACTGAACTGATCCCTCTGAAAGGCTGGGCCGTTTGTGGCCGCCAGTGCTAATCTTCCCCCGTTTTCGGCGGGCTTGAGCCAATCCCCCTCGGGGTTCAAGGAAGACAGCCCACTTCTCACAGGATTTGATCAGGTCACTTCATGAATAAGCCAGCAGTCGTTCTTTTGGGTTTTGTTGTCGCCGTCGGCGTCGTCAGTGCAGGCGGCGCCTGGTACACCGGCAAGCAGCTGGAGCCGGTGCTGCAGACGGCTGTGCAGGACGCCAACAAGGAACTGCAACGTTCCATGGCCGGTGTCGACGGCACCGTTGCCCTGGAGCTGGTGTCCCTGGACCGTGGCCTGTTCAGCAGTACCGCGCATTACCGCCTCAAGGGCCAGGGCTCGTTCTTCGGTGAACAGAACCCGAACCCCGAGCTGCTGATTGTCGACCATATCGAACACGGCCCGCTGCCGTTCTCTCGCCTGGTGTCGCTGAAGTGGCTGCCGGTCATGGCCACCAGTCACTATGCGTTGGAAAAGAACGCCACCACCGAAAAATGGTTCGCCGCCGCCAAAGACGTGTCGCCGCTCAAAGGCGTGGCCAATATCGGCTACAGCCGTTCGGTCACCGGCAACCTTGAATTGCTGCCGCTGGAATTCAAGGACGAGACCTCCTCGGTGAGCTTCTCGGGCCTGAACCTGGATTTTGACAGCACCGCCGAGGGCAAGAAGGTCAAGGTGGATGGCTATATGAACAGCCTGAAGCTGGACGTAGTCGACGCCAATGGCGCGCCGTTCAACGCCGAGTTCGCCGGCCTGACCGTCGCCAGCAACCTGGAGAAATCCACCTTCGGTTTCTACACCGGCCAGAACACCGTAGAGCTAAGTGACACCAAGCTCACCTTTGGTCCGCAGAAAGCCGTGCTGACCTTCAAGGGCTTCGAGCAGAAAGACTCCAGTGAGATCAACGACAACAACATGGCCGGCCGTGTCGACTACAAGATCGACGAGATCGGCTACCAAGGCAAACCCGTCGGCTCTGCCGCCATGGCCCTGAGCTTGAAAAACATCGATGTGCCGTCGGGCCTGGTGCTGACCAAGCTCTACCAGGACAAGATGCAGCCGGTGCAAGCCGCTGCCGCCGCCGGCCAGCCGGTGCCGGAGCTGCAATTGACCGAGGCCGAGCAAACCCTGGCCGAAGCCAACGTCAACCAATTGCTGGCCGCCAAGCCGCACCTGGCGCTGGAAAACCTGTCGCTGAAAACCACTCACGGTGAGAGCAAGTTCAACCTGGTGCTGGACCTGGCCAAGCCGACCTCCATGGAACTGCCGCCGGTGGAACTGGGCAAGCAAATGGTCTCGCTGCTGGACGCCAACCTGACCCTGTCCAAGCCGATGATCGCCGACGTTGCCGCCCTGCAAGCGCAGGTCGGTGGTGTGACCGACCCTAAAGCCATCGAGCAGCAATCCCAGATGGCCAGTGAAATGGTCAGCGGCATGGCCGTCGGCACGCAGTTGGCGACCCTGGTAGGCAGCGACGTGGTCTCCAAGCTGCATTACGCCAACAATGAAGTGACCTTCAACGGCCAGAAGATGACCGTCGAGCAGTTCATTGGCTTCGTGATGTCCAAAGTCGGTGCGGTTGGCGGCGCGCAGTAACTATTTCGCCATCGCCCTGAAATAAAAGATGGGGGAGCGGGGTTGCCCGCGATAAGGGTCAAACAGTCGGCGTTCATGCCGGCTGGCAGCCCGTTATCGCAGGCAAGTTCGTTCCCCCATTCGTTTTTCAGATTTGCGGGCAATTCTGAACAATTGTTCTGACTTGTCCCTTTTCATACAGTCGTCGGGGATAGTTCCTACAGGAAAGCTAGGTCGGGTCACGAGACGCCGACACCCTGACGCAAATCGCTCAGGACCACCTATCGTTACAGCTTTCCGTGTGTAAGGAAGCTCACGATATGCTGCGAAACATTCCACTCAGTGCCTCAGGCCGGTTACGGCTGCTCATCGGGGTAACCTTGTGCAGCCAGTTGCTGATGCCCACCTTTGCCATGGCCGACCCGGCCTATGACGCCCTGATCATCCAGGCGCGCAACGGCAACTTCACACCCGCCCTTACTCAATTGCGTCAGCTGCCTGCCGAGCGCCAGACGCCAGGCCAGATCAGCGATCACCTGGTGATTGCCGGTTGGGCCGGCCAGGATGCCGAAGTGCTGAAGGTGTACGAGGCCCAGGGTCAGAACCGCAACCTGACCGCCCAGGCGCTGGCCACGGTCGCGAAGACCTATCGTAACCAGAAGCAGTGGGCGCAGGCCGAGGCGGTCTATCGCAAGGCGCTGCTGCGTGAGCCGAACAATGTCGACCTGCAACTGGGTCTGGCTCTCACTCAGGCAGACGGCGGTAAAGCCAGCGAAGCGGTGCAACGCGCCCGCGCGCTGGTGGCCGCCAAGCCCGATGACCCCAACCGGCGCATGGCCCTCGGCTACGCGCTGACCCGCGCTGGCTTGCAGTTCGACGCGCTGAATGAATTCGACCAGGCGTTTATCCGCGCCGGCGACAAACCGGAAGTGGCTCGCGAATACATCGTCGCCCTGCAAAAAGCCCGCTTGCCTGAGCCTGCGCTGCGCCTGTCGGCCCAGCGGCCAGGGCTTGTAGACCCTGTGACCCAACGTCGCCTGGAAGGTGACTTGGCTGCCGAGCGCGTGCGCATGGCCGAGTTCGCCACGCGCTCCGAGAAGGAACGCTACGTCATCGCTGACCGGGCGTTGCAGGGTTACGACCGACTCCTTGCCCGTTGGACCCCGGACCCCACCGCCCATGACGACGTGCTGACCTGGCGCATTGACCGCCTGGGCGCGCTCAAAGCCCGCGCGCGCACCGCTGACGTGATCCGCGAGTACGAAACCCTCAAGGCCGAAGGTGTGCAATTGCCCACCTACGCCGTGCGTTGGGTGGCGGCGTCCTACCTCGATCAGCGCCAGCCGGAAAAAGCCGAACCGTTATACCGCCAGGCGCTGAGTGCGCCCGACGCCGAACCCGATGATCGGGTCGAAGACACCACGGCGCTGTTCTACGCCTTGCAGGAAAGCGACAAAGCCGACGACGCGCGCGAGGTCGCCAACACCCTGGCCAAAAGCCAAAACCCACGGGTTGAACTCAAGGGCTTGCCCGTTGGTAACCCCAGCGACGCATGGATGGACGCGCAGCAACTGTCTGCCCAGGCTGGCGTCTTTGGCGGCGACCTGCCAGGCAGCGAGGCCGGCCTGGAAGCGCTGGTGGCCAAGGCCCCAGGCAATGTCGGCTTGCGCCTGGCCCAGGCCGATATGTACCGCGCCCGCGACTTGCCACGGCGCGCCGAAGGCATTCTCAAGGAAACCGAGGCCCAGGCCCCGCGCGATATTGGCCTGGAAGTGAGCCAGGCCTACACCGCGATGGACTTGCAGGAGTGGCGCCAGCTCGACGTGCTGACCGATGACGTGGTCGCACGCAACCCGGATAACCGCCAGGTGCAGCGCCTCAGCCGCCTGCGCGATGTGCATGACATGGCCGAGCTGCGGGTCGAGGCCTACACCGGCAAAAGCTTCGGCGGCGGCAACAACGGCGATGCGGGGGCGGTGTCGGGGAACCGTGACTGGGGCATCGAAAGCCGTCTCTACACGCCACCCATCGACGAAGACTGGCGCCTGTTCGCCGGTGCCGGCTATGCCCGCGCCGATTTCGAAGAAGGCACCGGCCAGCACCGATGGCAGGTTGTCGGCGTCGAGCGGCGTACCCGCGACATGACCATTGAAGCCGAGGTCTCCAACCACTCCTACGGCGACGGCTCCAAACAAGGCGCCGCCGTGTCGATTGCCCGCGACATCAATGACAACTGGCAATACGGCGGCAGCCTGGGCTACCTCCTGTCCACCACGCCCCTGCGGGCGTTGAATGACGGCGTCACAGCCAACGGCGGTAGCGGTTTTATCCGCTGGCGCGCCAACGAAAGCCGTGAATGGAAGCTGACCCTCAGCCCCTCCCATTTCAGTGATGGCAATGACCGCTTCGAAGCCTTGCTCAGCGGCCGCGAAGGCCTCTACAGCTCGTCCAAAGTGCAAGTGGACCTGGGCCTCGAAGTGGGTGCCAGCCGCAACAGCAAGGAAGACACGGTCTACTTCAACCCGAAGTCGGACTTCACCGTGTTGCCGGTCCTCAATATCAACCATGTGCTCTATCACCGCTACGAGACCCAGTGGAGTCAGCAGTTCCAGGTCGGTGCGGGTACGTATAGCCAGCGGGATTATTCCACCGGTGGCATCGGTCTGGTGGGCTACGGCCAACGCTTTCGCTGGAACGATGTCCTGGACGCCGGCGCCAACCTGAGCCTGATCAGCCGACCTTACGACGGTGATCGCGAACGCGATCTGCGCCTGCTCGTCGACCTCACTTACCGTTTCTAGAAGAGCCTGACCATGACCGTCCTCAGCCGATGCTTGTTGATTCTGGGCGTAATGCTGGCCAGTGCCTGTGCCCAGCAACCCGCGCCTTTCACTCCACCCGCCGAGCGGCCGACACCGGCCAACGAAGCGCCGTGGCCGAAAAACCATTTCCTGGGCATTGCCTACCACGACGTCGAGGATCGCGACCCCGATCAGGCGGTGGTGGCGGTGCGCACCGAACGTCTGATCGAGCAGTTGGCCTGGCTGCGCGAGAACGGCTACCAGGCGGTCAGCGTCGACCAGATCCTGGCGGCCCGCAACGGTGGGCCGGCGTTACCGCCCAAAGCCATCATGCTCAGCTTCGATGATGGTTATTCCAGCTTCTACACACGGGTGATGCCGATCCTGCGCGCCTACCACTGGCCAGCGTTGTTGGCGCCCGTGGGCTATTGGATCGATACGCCACTGAACAAACCGGTGGATTTCGCTGGCCAGCCACGGCCGCGTGGCGAATTCCTCACCTGGCAGCAGATCCGCGAAGTGTCCCAGTCAGGCCTTGTGGAAATCGCGGCGCACACCGATGCCAGCCACACCGGCATCCTCGCCAACCCCCAAGGCAACCTGGAGCCGGCGGCGACCTCGCTGCGCTTTGACCCGGCCACGGGGCGCTATGAAAGCCAGGCGCAGTTCGATGCACGGATGCGTGCCGATGTGGTGGCGATTTCCAACAAAATCCAAAAGGTCACCGGCAAGAAACCGCGCGTGTGGGTATGGCCGTACGGTGCAGCCAAGGGCACTTCACTGGCGATCGTCGGCGAGCAGGGCTATCAGATGGCCCTGACCCTGGAAGATGGCCTCGACAGCTCGAATGACTTGATGAACAGCCCACGCTTCCTGGTGGCCTCCGACCCGGACGGCGAGCACTTCGCCAACAGCATCGTCGCGGCGCAAGCCAAGGCACCGCTGCGCGTGTTGCACGTGGACCTGGATAACGTCTACGACCCGGACCCGGCCCAACAGGCCCGCAACCTCGACCAGCTGGTGCAGAGGGTGGTCGACATGGGCGCAGGCACCGTGTTCCTGCAAGCCTTCGCCGACCCCAAGGGCGACGGCCTGGTGCATGAGCTGTACTTCCCCAACCGCCACTTACCGGTACGTGCCGACTTGTTCAACCGCGTCTCCTGGCAATTGCACACCCGTGCCCATACGGCGGTGTATGCCTGGATGCCGGTGCTCAGTTTCGCCCTCGACCCCAAGCTGCCACGCGTGACGCGCTGGGACCCGGAAACCGGCAAGGTCGGCCTCGACCCGGACCAATATAAGCGCCTGTCGCCGTTTGACCCGCAGGTGCGCAAGATCATCGGCGAGATCTACGAGGACCTGGCACGCAACAACGCCATCGACGGTGTGCTGTACCACGACGACGCCGTGTTCAACGATTTCGAAGATGCCAGCCCGGCCGCGCTCAAGGCGTATGCCGCCAACGGCCTGCCAAACACCATCGAGGCCCTGCGTGCCGACCCGGCCGTGATGCAACGCTGGACGCGCTTCAAGAGCCGCTACTTGATCGACTTCACCCATGAGCTGACCGCCAAGGTCCGTGCTATCGGTGGGCCGCAGGTGCAGACCGCGCGCAATATCTTCGCCGAGCCGATGCTCAATCCGGGCAGCGAAACCTGGTTTGCGCAGAACCTCGATGACTTCCTCCAGACCTATGACTGGACCGCGCCCATGGCCATGCCGCTGATGGAAGGCCAGGAGTACAAGACCTCCAACGCCTGGCTGGAGAAGCTGGTGGCGACGGTGAAATCGCGCCCTGGCGCGTTGGAACGCACGGTATTTGAACTGCAAGCCAAAGACTGGCGCACCAAAGAAGCGCCGGATATCAATGCCAAGCAAATGGCTGAATGGATGGGTGTGCTCAAGCGCCAGGGGGTCACGAGTTTTGGTTACTACCCGGACAACTTCCTGGAAAACTCCCCGGACCTGAAGACTGTGCGTCCGGCCCTTTCCAACCAATGGAACCCTTGACCATGTTCGACAGAATCCTGGCTTTATTCGTGCTGGCATTGGTATTGGGCGTGCCCCTGGGCCTGATCTTCCTGGTCACCGGGCAGTTCCTGATGGACTTCGTGTTTTTCTACCCGCTGTTCATGTCGGCGTTGTGGATCGCAGGCGGCCTGTATTTCTGGCTGCACTGGGAGCGCCATTGGCCGTGGGAAGAGGACACACCGGCCCCCACCTTGGCCGGCAACCCGCTGATCTCGATCATCATCCCTTGCTACAACGAAGGCGATAACGCCGCCGATACCATGCGTGCGGCGCTGGGGCAGGTGTATGCGAACATTGAAGTGATCGCAGTAAACGATGGCTCCACAGACAACACCGCTGCGGTGCTCGATGCGTTGGCACTGGAACACCCACGCCTGCGCGTACTGCACCTGGCGCAGAACCAAGGCAAGGCCGTGGCCTTGCGCATGGGCGCAGTTGCCGCGCGCAGCGAGTACCTGGTGTGCATCGACGGTGACGCGTTGCTGGATAAAAACGCGGCGGCCTACATGGTCGCGCCGATGCTCGATAACCCGCGCCTGGGCGCCGTGACCGGCAACCCGCGCATTCGTACACGCTCGACTTTGATCGGCCGCGTGCAGGTGGGTGAGTTCTCGTCGATCATCGGTTTGATCAAGCGCACGCAGCGGGTGTTCGGCCGGATCTTCACGGTGTCGGGTGTGGTGGTAGCGTTCCGTAAAAAGGCGCTCGACCGCATCGACTACTGGAGCACCGACATGATCACCGAGGACATCGATGTCAGTTGGAAGCTGCAGCTCGATCACTGGAGCATCTTTTACGAGCCACGCGCCCTGTGCTGGATCCTGATGCCCGAGACTGTCGGCGGCCTGTGGAAGCAGCGCCTGCGTTGGGCCCAGGGCGGTGCTGAAGTGCTGTTCAAAAATATCCGTGGCATCTGGCAATGGCGCCATCGCTACCTGTGGCCGCTGCTGTTCGAATACTGCCTGTCCACCGGTTGGGCGTTTACCTTCCTGTTGTCGGTGATCTTCTACGTGCTTGGCAAGTTCATGGTGTTGCCACCGGCGATCGCGGTGGACTCCCTGGTCCCGCCAGCGTTTACCGGCCTGGTGCTGGCGATGGTGTGCCTGTTGCAGTTTGCGGTGAGCATCATCATCGACCGCCGCTACGAGAAAGACCTGTGGAAGACTCTGTTCTGGACCGTGTGGTACCCGATGGTGTTCTGGCTGGTCAGCCTGTTCACCACCCTGGTCAGTTTTCCCAAGGTGCTGTTCAACCAGCATCAGAAGCGTGCGCGCTGGGTCAGCCCTGATCGCGGCATCAAACCTACTGAAGAGGAGGCGTGATCATGAAACTGGTCAGAACCCGCCAACGTACGGTGATGTGGATTATCGATGTGCTGTTGACCCTGATGGCCTGGGCCGGGTTGATCTGGCTACTGGCGCGCGGGATAAGCTCGATGCTGGAAACCCACGGTGGGCCGCGGATCGAGGCGCCGATTTTTGCCGCCCTCAACACCCTGCAGATCTACCTGTGGATCGCCCTGTTCAACGCCGTGATCCTGATCAGTTGGGCGCGCTACCAGCAGCGCCGAGGCCGCAAGTTCGCCCAGCGCCGGGCCGAGGCCAAGGCCTTGACCGACCAGAACCTGAACGAAAGTTTCAGCCTGGGCGAAGGCGACCTGGAGCAGTTGCGTCGACCGGGTGTGCTGGTGATCCATAACGACGAGGACGGCGGTGTTGCCGAAGTGAAATCCCACGTATCCCGTGATGTGGAGAAGCCTGGGCTGACCCTGGTGCCGGGCAAGGACCAGAATAAAGACGCCAGCTAGGTAAAGGCTGGAAGGGTCGTTCCCATGCAAGGTGGGAACGATCTCGTTTAATCCCGACAAATGGGATCCAATTCACAAAACCGCCGCGAACTTTTCTGCACTTTCCGGTACTAACTTATCTCGGCAAGAACTTGATGGCCAACTAATGGCAATTTATAAGTTCTCCGACGAATCGCGATCAATAGTGCTGCCGCTTGTCGGAATAATAAGTCCGATTACAAGTTGCATGACCTTTTGATTATATTAAGTCGTTATCAATCAATGGCTTGTGGTGAAAACTAGTACGAGCGTCTAACTAACTCGGCTTTTTGAGTGGGTACAAGTTCGATGTTAGTTTGCCCGCCGTTGATTTTCGATGGATCGAACATGTCTTTTTTATTGCCACGGACCCGGTACCTGCTGTGCACTTTCCTGCTCGCTTATTTGAGCCTGAACAGCGCCATGGCCGCCCCTACGCCTGGGGATCAGGACCTGATCCGCGACCGGCAGAATCGCCTTCTCGAAGAGCAGCGCCGGCGCCTGGAAGAGCTTCAAGACCTGCCCGGCAAAGACACCAAGCCCCAGGCCCCGGCGCTGCCAGCGGATACCCGTTGCTTTCCCATCCAGGACATCGAACTCAAGGGCGCCGACAGCCTGTCCGCCGCCGACCGCACGCGCTTGCTCAAACCCTATATCGGCCAATGCCTGGGCGTTACGCAGCTCAATGAACTGCTCAAGGTCATCACCGACGACTACATCGCCAAGGGCCGCGTCACCAGCCGCGCCTACTTGCCACAACAGGACCTTTCCAGCGGCCATCTGCAAGTGCTGGTGGTCGAAGGCAAACTCGAAGGCATCAAGGGCGCCCAGGGCAGCACGGTCACCGACCGCGAACTGGCCATGGCGTTTCCCGGCAAGGTCGGTGAAGCGCTCAACCTGCGCGAAGTCGAACAATTGGTGGATCAACTGAGCCGCCTGCCGTCCAAACAGGCGCAAATGGAACTGACCCCCGGCACCCAGATCGGCGGCAGCGAAGTGCTGGTCAAAAACCAGCCGCAAAAACCCTGGCGCGCCAGCCTGTCGCGCAATAACGACGGCCAGAAAAGCACCGGCGAACAGCAGTGGGGCGCCGGCCTTGAGTGGGACAGCCCGCTGGGCCTGGCCGATCAACTGATCCTGCGCGGCGGCCACGACGCCATCAGCGACCATCAGAAAACCTCGAAAAACAGCATGCTGTATTACAACGTGCCGTGGGGCTGGTGGAACTTCAGTTACACCTACAGCGAGAGCGAGTACCGCGCGCCGGGCGACCTTGACGGCTACAAGTACAAGCAAACGGGCGACAGCCAGAACCACCAGGTGCGTGCCGAGCGCGTGGTGCATCGCGATGACGTGAGCAAGACCTCGGTCAACGTCGGCCTGACCCATCTGCGCACCAACAACTACTTCAACGACGAGCGCCTGGACGTCAGCAGCAACCGCCTCAGCGAGTTCCAAGTGGGCATCAACCACGGGCGCCGCATCGGTAGCGCCTTCGTCAACCTGGATGTCGGCATGCAGAACGGCACCGGTGCCTTTGACGCCCAAAAGGACGACCAGGAACGCATCCGCGGCAACCTCACCCCAACCCCGCGCTACCGCAAATACACCGCCACCGTGAGCTACCTGCAACCCTTCACGCTGTGGGGCGAATCGTTGAGTTTTTCCAGCCTGGCCACCGGACAGCGCAGTGAGGACGTGCTGTATCCGGCGCAACGCATGAGTCTCGGCGGCTCGTACTCGGTGCGCGGGTTCAAGGACCAGCAACTGACCGGCGACAGCGGCGGCTACTGGCGCAACGAAGTGCGCTGGGCACGCCCGGTGACCCTCGACTGGATGCGCCCCGCCTTTGCCGAATACGGCGCCAGCGTCGGCTATGACCAGGGCGTGATTCGCAACGATCGCTACAACGATGACCAGCACGGCAGGGTTTCGAGTAACTCCCTGGAGCTGTTCGCTCGCGGCAAAAACGTCAGCACCAGCGTGACCTTTGCCCACTCCCTGGAGCGACCTGGCGTGATGACCGAGCGCGAAGCGCCGATCTATTTCCGCCTGGATTTCTACCTGTAATTCAACGCCCGCAGCCTTTGAGATTTTGAATATGGACGTTCGCCCCGTTACTGCCCTGAAAACCCTGAGCCAACGCGGCCTGGCCTTGATCCTGGCCAACGCGCTGTTCTGGCAGCCATTGCTGGCCCAGGCCGACGGTATCGTGGTCAGTGGCCCGGGCACCACGGTCGGCCAGGCGGGCAACGGCGTGCCGGTGGTGAATATCGCCACGCCCAATGGCAGCGGCCTGTCCCATAACCAGTTCAAGGACTACAACGTCGGCCCCAACGGCGTGATCCTCAACAACGCCAACAGCATTGTGCAAAGCACGCAACTGGGCGGGATCATTGTCGGCAACCCGAACCTCAAGGGCGGCGCGGCGAATGTCATCCTCAACGAAGTCAAAGGTGGTAGCCCCAGCCAATTGCGCGGCTACACCGAAGTGGCGGGCCAGTCGGCCAAGGTCATCGTCGCCAACCCCTACGGCATCAGCTGCAACGGTTGCGGGTTCATCAACACCCCCAACGTCACCCTGACCACCGGTAAACCGGTGATCGATCAGGCCGGGCAACTGAAAAGCTACCAAGTCGACGGCGGCGCCGTGACCATCGATGGCAAAGGCCTGAACGCGAGCAACGTCGACCACTTCGAGATCATCACGCGTTCGGCCAAGATCAATGCGCAGATCAACGCGAAACAACTCACGGTGATCGCCGGGCGCAATGACGTCGACGCCCAAAGCCTGAAAACCACCGCGCGCGCCGACGACGGCAGCACCAAGCCGGAACTGGCCATCGACTCGTCGGCCCTGGGCGGCATGTATGCCGGTGCGATCAAACTGGTGGGCACCGAAGCCGGTGTGGGGGTGAAGCTCGACGGCACACTGGCCGCCAGTGGTGGTGATATTCAGCTCGACGCCAACGGCCACCTGAGCATGGCCCAGGCCGCCGCCAGCGGTGCGGTGGACATCAAGGCCGCGAGTCTGGAGACCAAGGGCGCGGTGTACGCGGGCACCACCCTCAAGGCACAGACCAAGGGCACCCTGAAAAACAGCAAGACCCTCGCCGCGCGCGACAGCATCACCCTGGCCAGCAATGGCCAGTTGACCAACAGCGGCATCGTCGAAGCCGGGGTCAACGCCGACAACACCCGCAATGCCGGTGGCGACGTCACCCTCGACAGCCAGCACCTCACCAATACCGGCACGGTGATCGCCAATCGCAGCCTTACCGCCACCGCGCAAAGCCTGGATAACCAGGGCGCTACCTTGAGCGCCAAGCAGGCACTGAACGTCACCGCCGCCAGCGTCGACAACCGCAACAAAGGTCGCCTGCTCAGCGACGGTGCACAAACCCTCAACGTCAGCGGCCTGCTGGACAACAGCCAGGGCGGCATCATCGACAGCACCGGTGCGTTCACCCTCAACGGCAATACCCTGGATAACAGCACCGGTAGCCTGACCGCCGGCGGGGCGATCACCCTGGATTTGATCGGCGACCTGATCAACCGCAACGGCAAGCTGGCCAGCGCCGGGCCGCTGCTGATCCAGCGCGCCGCTCACGTTGACAACCAGGGCGGCAAGCTCGCCAGCCAGGGCTTGCTGACGGTATTTGCCAACAGCATCGACAACCGTAACACCGGCACCCTGGCCGCCAACGCTGGCCTGACCCTGACCACCAGCGGCCTGTTGCAAAACAGCGGCAACGGCCTGATCCACAGTGAAAACGCTGGCGTGACCATCACCGCCGGCACCCTCGACAACAACGGTGGCCGCATCGCCGCCAAGGGCGGTGATGCGCAGATCGACGCCACTGACTTCAACAACGGCAGCGGCGCGTTGTTTGCTCGCGATCGCGTGCACCTGACCGGTATGAATGTGGATAACGGCGGCGAGATCGCCGGCAACCGGATCGACATCAGCCTGGAAGGCGCATTGAATAACCGAGGCCTGATCGAAAGCGCCACGGCCCTTGATGTCGAGACCGCCAGCCTGAACAACAGCGGGCAAATGCGTGCCTTGGGCGCCAGCGGCAAGACCCGCTACGCCATCGGTGGCCTGCTCAACAACAGCGGCAGCCTGGAGACCGCCAACGACCAATTGAGCCTCGCCGCCAATCGCTTCCAGAACACCGGTGGCAAGGTGTTGCATGTGGGCACCGGGGTGCTCGACCTCAGTGGCATCAGCCTCGATGACGTGGGTGGCAGCCTGGTCACCAACGGCGACCTGACCTTCGACAAAGTCAATTGGACCAACAGCACCGCGATCCAGGCCGGGCGCCTGACCGTCAACGTGGATAACCTGCAACAGACCGCCACCGGCAAACTGCTCGGCACCCGCGCCCTGGTCGGCAGCGGCAAGGACTGGATCGTGGGCGGCAGCGTCGCCAGCCAGGGCAGCCTGGATCTTTCGGTGGGCAACCTGCTCAACGACCACGGCCTGATCTTCAGTGGCGGCGACCTGAACCTCAAGGTCGAGCGCCTGAAAAACCTCGGCGCCACGATCTACGCCATGGGTAACCTGCGCGTCGACCGCGACGGCCAGGGCGGCTTGGCCACCAGCATCATCAACAGCTCGGGCACCATCGAGAGCGAGCGCAACCTGGTCCTGGCCGCCAGCACGATCCAGAACATCCGTACTGTGCTCACCACCGAGTCCGGCATCTACAGTGCCTCCATCACGCCCATCGCCTGTATCGACGGGGTGACCGGTGGCGACTGCGAAGGCGGCAAGCAGAACCGGCCGTTCCAGATCACCCAGCGTGATCACTTCATCGTCAGTGATGCCACGGCAGCGTCCAGCATCACCTCGGGCGGCAACATGCTGCTCACTGGCGGCGAGCTGCTCAACAGCAGCAGTAGCATCGCCGCCGGTGGCAACCTCACGGCCATCGTCAACCAACTCACCAACGTCGGCGTCGTGACCCACGATACCCAGTATGACCGCGTCTTTACCTCCGCCCGCGAGCGCAAGCCTGGAGGCTGGTACCGTGAAGCCGCTGCGTTCACCCAGCGCTATTCGGCGGGCCAGGACATGACCGGCGTCGAAGCCGGCCTGGCGTCGTTCATTGGCAAGATGGAGGGCGAGAAGGACAAGCTGCGCAAGACCACCCAGTTGATGGCGCCCGACCAGAGCTACGCCGCCGTCATCCAGGCCGGCGGCAGCGTAGACGTGAAGGCCCAGGCCGGCATCGACAACAGTGTCGTGCGAGGTGGCTACACCTACGTCGGCAGCGGCGCCAACACCAATGCGCCAGGCTACTCGACCCTGGTCAGCCTCAACGCGCAACTGCCACCGGACGTGGCCCAGCAACAGGTCAACCCACTGCGCCTGCCCGGCTTCGACCTGCCCACCGGCCAGAACGGCCTGTTCCACCTCAACGACAGCGATGGCGCCAAAGGCCTGCCCACCAGCCAGTTCGCGGCCAGCCCGCATAAATACCTGATCGAAACCAACCCGCTGTTCACGGCTATGCGCAAGTTCCTGGGCTCGGACTACATGCTGACCAAGCTCGGCTATGACCCCGACACCGCGCAAAAGCGCCTGGGCGATGGTTTCTACGAACAGCGCCTGATCCAGCAAGCCGTACTCGCCCGTACCGGCCAGCGTTTCATCGACGGCCAGACCAGCGACGCCGACCTGTTCAAGCACCTGATGGACAACGCCATCGGCAGCAAAACCGCGCTTAACCTGTCGGTGGGCGTAAGCCTCACCGCCGAACAGGTCGCGGCCCTGACCCACGACATCGTCTGGCTGGAAAACGCCACCGTCGCCGGGCAACAAGTGCTGGTGCCGGTGTTGTACCTGGCCCAGGCGAACAACCGCCTGGCACCCAACGGCGCGTTGATTTCCGGCACGGACGTCAACCTGATCACCGGCAGCAACCTCAACAACGCCGGCACCTTGCGTGCCACCGGCAACCTGCTGGCGAACGTCGGCGGCAACCTCACCAACAGCGGCTTGATGGAGGCCGCTGGCCGTCTCGACCTGCTGGCCGGCAACAACCTTAGCAACCGCGCAGGCGGTGTGATCAGCGCGGGCAACGTCAACCTCGCCGCCGGCGCCGACCTGCTCAACGAACGCAGCGTCACCACCCACGAAAGCGCCAGTAGCTACCGTACCGAACGCAGCGACTTCGTCAACAGCGCCGCGCGCATCGAATCGGCCAACGATCTGGCCATGCAAGCCGGTGGCAACGTCAACAACGTCGGCGGCGTGCTCAAGAGCGGTGCCGACACCACAGTCAAGACGGCGGGCGACGTCAACATCACCGCTTCAAAAAGCCTCGACAGCGGCGCCATCGGCAATCGTTCCAGCTTCACCACCATCGCCCAGCAAGGCTCGGTGGTCGAGGCAGGCCGCGACCTGCATGTGATTGGCGGGCGCGACATCAGCGCCGTGGCCAGCCAGGTTAATGCCAAACGCAATTTAGCGATGGCGGCTACGGGTAATTTGAGTCTCGGTTCGGTCGCGAACGAGCAACACTCGGCATCTAATTCGAAGAAGGTTACGAGCCGGGAAGATCATGTCCAACAAGTGGGCACATCGTTGGTGGCCGGTGACAACCTTTCCTTGAGTGCAGGCAACGACCTCCTCGTCAGCGCCAGCCGCGCGAGCGCCGGTAAGGAAGCTTACCTGTACGCTGGCAACGACCTTGCGCTGAACGCCGTGCAAGACAGCGACTACAGCTATTACCGCAAAACCAAAACCAGCAGCGGGTTGCTGTCCAGCAGCCAGAAGACGCGCATCGATAGTAGTAACCAGATCAGCCAGCAGGGTTCTTCCATCAGTGCTGACACCGTCGTTGCGCGCGCCGGGCGGGACATCGGCACAACCGCCAGTGACGTGGTTTCCACCAATGCCACCAGCCTGATTGCCGGGCGCAATGTGGTGATTGACGGGGCGACGGAAACCTTCGGACAAAGCCATTCCTCCTCGACTAAAAAATCGGGTTTGATGAGCTCTGGTGGGATCGGCGTTACCTTGGGCTCAAGCAGCAACCAAAACACCTTCACCAGCAGCACCGAGACCACCCGGGCCAGCAACATCGGGAGTGTGCTGGGCAGTGTGGACGTCCAGGCTAGTAAAGACCTGACCATTCGCGGCTCTGACGTGGTTGCCGGTAAGGACATCAGCCTTATTGGGCAAAATGTCAGCATCCTGGCGTCCGAAAATAACAATCGCAGCGAACAGACGGCCAAAAGCAAAACCAGTGGTTTGACCCTGGCGTTATCCGGCACTGTGGGTAGCGCGGTGGACTCCGCTTACAAGACCGCCAAACAAGCCAAGAATGAGGACGACGGCCGCCTCTCGGCGCTGCAAGGTGTGAAGGCGGGTTTGACGGGTGTGCAGGCGTGGCAGGCGGCACAGCAGAATGGCGGCATGACCAGCGCTAACGCTGGGCAGTTTGTAGGCATCGCCATCTCGCTCGGCTCGCAAAAATCCAGCTCCAAACAGACCCAGGAGCAGACAGCAAACCAAGGCAGCAGCCTCACCAGCGGCAATAACCTCAGCATTGTAGCCGCCGGTAACGGCACGCCTGGCGCAGACGGGGACATCCGTGTCCAGGGCAGCAAGCTCCAGGCCGGTAATGAAATGCTGTTGGCAGCAGAGCGTGATATCCGCCTGGAAGCAGCCGCCAACACACAAAAGCTTGATGGCAAGAACAGCAGTGGCGGTGGTGCCATAGGCGTCAGCCTTGGGTTCGGTTCCAGTGGTGCTGGCCTGAGCATCTTCGCCAATGCGAATAAGGGCAGCGGCAACGAGAAAGGCACCGGTACAACTTGGACAGAAACGACATTGGATGCTGGCAAGCAAGTCAGCCTGATCAGTGGGCGCGACACCGTCCTTAAAGGCGCACAGGTCAGTGCAGATCAGATTAAAGCCACAGTCGGTCGCGACCTGACGCTGCAAAGTCTGCAAGACACCGACGACTACAAGTCCAAGCAAACAGATGTCAGCGGCGGCGCGAGTTTCACGATTGGCACCATGACGGGTAGCGGCTCGCTCAGCGTCAGCAAAAGCAAGATCGACTCCAACTATAAAAGTGTGCAGGAGCAAACTGGCCTGTTCGGCGGTAAGGGCGGCTACCAGATTGATGTGGGCAACCACACGCAACTCGATGGCAGCGTGATCGCCAGCACTGCAACTCCGGACAAAAACCGCCTGAGCACCGGCACCCTTGGCTGGAGCGTTTTGAAGAACAAAGCCGACTATACAAGCCAGTTGCAGAGCGCCAGCGTCAGCAGTGGCAACAATGGCGTTGAAGGTTTCATCAGCAATATGCCGAGTGGCACGCTGGTCGCATTCAACCATGGCGACAGCGACAGCGGTACCACGTCATCGGCCATTTCCAACGGCACCCTCGACATCCGCGACCCTGCCAAACAGCAGCAGGACGTTGCAACGCTGAGCCACGATGTCGAACACGCCAACGGCAGCATCAGCCCTATCTTCGATAAGGAGAAAGAGCAGAAGCGCCTGCGGCAAGTGCAGTTGATTGCTGATATTGGCACTCAGGCGTCGGACATCGTTCGCACTCAAGGCGCCATCAACGCGGCCAACGCTCAAAAAGATCCGGAAGCGATAGCAGCTGCGCGAGACAAGCTGATCAGGGAGGGCAATACCCGGCCAACGGATGAACAGATCGCCGCACAGGTGACCCGTACGGTGATGCAGCCGTACGGAACGGGGGGCGATTATCAACGTGCCGCTCAAGCGGTGACGGCAGCTTTGCAAGGACTGGCAGGGGGTGACATCGGCTCTGCCCTTGCGGGTGCGTCGGCACCCTATCTGGCAAACCTCATCAAGCAATCAACGCAGGGCAACGATACCGCCCGAATCATGGCCCACGTGGTATTGGGTGCTGTGGTTGCACAGGCCCAAGGGAACTCGGCGGGTGCCGGTGCCGCGGGAGCTGGTACGGGGGAGTTAATTGCGGCGCGGTTGTATCCGGATATTAAAACTGAGAATTTGAGCGAGGAGCAGAGACAGACCGTATCGGCGCTTTCGACATTGGCGTCGGGGTTGGCAGGCGGGCTTGCAGGAGGTGACCTGAGCGGTGCAATTGCCGGTGCAAAGGCTGGCAACAATGCGGTTGAGAACAACTCGCTGGGTGATATTGCAAGTGCGTTAGCTGAGGGTAAGACACTTGAACAAAAGGCTGAAGAGCGCATCAAGGCTGAAAATGAGCGCTACAAGGAGCGAAACTGTGCAGGACTGAGCGCGCAAGCGTGCTCGGTGCAAATGTATGATGAGCGTCGTGAAAACCTTGCTTATACGGTGGCGGGTGGTGCAGTTGTAGCCGGAACGGTGGCAGGAGCCATGCTGCTTGGTCCAGCACTGTTAAATGCCTGTGGGATGAACCCAGTAGTTTGTACCGAACTGACATTAACAGCAGTTGAGTTGCCCTTTGGTGCCGCGACGGCTGGCGGTACGGCGTTAGGTGTGGGAGGATTTGGCAGGCTTGCAGCGAAGGAGGTAGCTGCTACTGCAGATGCTGCGGCAGCAGCGCGGAATGTCGAGACTGCAAAAGGTAGCGCTCTTGATGCAAAAGGTGCAGGTACATCTCTAGAGCGAGATCTTGCCTACGAAAACCCATCGAACCTTGTCCAAAATCGTGTAAGTGAAATTCAGTCACAAATACCTGCGAATTCTCAAGGCCGAATAACTATGGGGGTTGCGGTAGTAGAGGATACGAATGGTGTTCGCTCTGTTCTAGTCAGTACAAGTGAACCTCGTGGCTATCTTCGTCCTGGAGTGAGTTTGCAAGAAGGTGAGAAAGTAGTTGTTGGTACAGGCCACGCAGAAGCGGATATTGTCAGCTATGCCAATGCCAACGGATTGAAAGTTGTTGATATCGGTGCCACACGCCCTGTCTGTGCATCATGTCAGAACGTAATTGAACCGACAGGGGCCAATGTGTCAACGCCATTAAAACCACTGCCAAAGGCTAAACAATGATTATGCGTTTAGAGACGGTTGAGAAAGGCCTTGTAGAAAAGCTTAAGTTAGTCAGTGAGGAGCAACGAAGAAGTGCTGTAAAAGTGGCTTGCGAACTTGCTTTTCAGGCCTGTCCAGTGGAAGTGCCTATTGTTGTCGAGTCTCTTAGGCAACTAAGATCTGGTAATAAACTTACGACTGATCAGATTTCTGAGCTAGATGCTTTAGCTGCACAGTTGGATGAGAAGTATTTTGACTTGCAAGACAGTCTGGACGAAGGGCAAAACTTAAATGTAGAAGGCCTTCAGCTGTTTAGCCAAGCTCGCGCTGTATCGGCGCTGTCCTTAGCTGGTGGAGAGAACTCGCTTATGGCAGCAGCCGAAGCAATATATGAAGCATCATCAGCCGTTGATGATGGAACTCAAATTTTTAAAGCAGTACTTTCGGGTTTGCCAAAGTCTTAATCAGTAGGTCTTTTGCTTTGCCTAATATCCGGCGCATTCTTGGAAAAATAGGGGTCAGACCACGATTAGTGCACCAGTGTATATTGGTGGCCTGACCCCTATTTCATGTTTGTCTCCCCTGGTAGGCGTTAAGCCGGCTACGTATACTTCTGGTCAAATAAGCTCAGCGTTGCAGAAAGCCTATGGCGGTATAGGACGGCCCGAATTGTTTGAGTCAATAAAGCACCTGATTAAATAGGTATGCAAGCATGACTGATAAACAGATATATGAACTAGCTATTGATGATCTTGCTTGTTGTGGTGTTTGGTACTTTCCTATGGATGAGTCTGCGGAAGATGAGTTAACAGTTCGCCCTCTCATTGATAAGGAAACTTGTACTGACGCTCAAATAATCGTTCGCGCTAGTTTTGTTGGGGGAGATGGTTCTAGTTACTTGGGCTATCTGTACTGGGATGGCGGTGGGGAAGTTGAGTACTTAAAGCCTGTCATTCTTCTTGAAGATGGCTCGTTTGTTACATTATGGAATGGGATGGTTGAACCTTCTTGGGCAGACTACTCTGCAAGAGCTCAAGAGCTAAGGAACGGACTTCCTTTCTCATATATTTCAGATTCCCTTCTCGAGCTGCCTGAAATTTCAGGAAGGCTTGAGGGACTATATTACTTAGATGGAAATCACATTTCCTGGGTAAGTTGATGGTTCAAAAGGACCTGCGAGCGGCTCGCCGTCTGGTGAAACAAAGTTAGTCGGTAACGGTAAACCAGCGGCTAATGATGCGAATTTTACAGCAACATCCACATCAGTATGGACGAGCATCTCGAGTGGGTGATCGGGGCCAGACACCCTTTTTGTTTGAGTTTCGAGAAAAGGGGACAGATTTATTTAGTACCGACCAGCGCCAAACCTAAATAAATCCGTCCCCGTTTTTCTACGTCCCCGTTTTTAAAAAAGTTTGGGATAGATTGATAGAGCAGAGTTCTTCAAAAGCTAGAGTGATAACGAGCAAGGAGTTTTTTGATGAATTTGGAAAATGACTTAAATGATGTACTTCATGATATTTTTGAAGGGCGAAAAGATGTGGCCATGTTTGTTGTAAGTGGCAAATATTATTATGTTGTTGATGATAAAGAAAACTATTGCATCGATGTTGGGGTGGAGTACAAAGCCTATATAGATGCTGGTGAAATGGACGCGGATCTTTATGATGATGTAGTAGCTAATTTTAGAGGTGGCATCCCTGTGCTGGATGTCAATACCTTTTCTCGGTATCTAGAAGCTGCAAGTTTGATTGAGTTTTCTGTTGAGGAAATGCGGGACTTTTTCTGTTTTGGATATTCTCCGGAACATCTCTTTGAGATTTATCGACATATCGAAGCTATTTTGTCCAATGACGCGGAGGGGCGGTCGGATGAACTTGATAATTTGAGAATGAGGCTTCCGAAATTCTTTATTGATCTTGATAATAAGGTGCTGCGACACACTGATTGGGATAGAGCTCATGAGGATTACGCTCCTTTGAGATGGGATGCGAAGGCATCCAGTGATTTTGATAAATTAATTTCAACTGAAAATAAATACTGGGTGATCCATGATATGGATTTCTGGATTCTTCACTCATAAAGTTTCATGAAGTAAGGGGTAATCGGGGTCAGGCCACATTTTTATAAAGCCCCCAAATAAGCGGGGCGAATTTCTCTTGGTTGCGTGGCGCACGTAATGGTTTCCGAAAATAGGGGTCAGACCACGGTTACATTAATGGTGGTCTGACCCCTATTTCCCTGACCCCTATTTCCCTACCGGCAACAAGCTCGGTCTGGATGACATGACCGGCAACCAGAAGCTGTACATCAACAGCTCGAAGCACAACGGCACGGCCAATGAAATGACCTTGACCGGCAGCACGATTGGTTCCAGTGCGGGCAATGTGTCGTTGAGGGCGGGGCGTGAGTTGAAGGTGGTGGCCAGTGATCTGGTGAGCACCAAGAACATGGAGTTGAGTGGGGCGAATGTCACCGTCACCTCGGGGATGGAGACGGCCAGTCAGACCAGTAAGGACAGTTCCAAGAGCTTGGCCGTTGGGCGGGTGATCGCGGGCTCGGTGGTGGACACCGCCACCAGCATGCGCGACGCGGTCAAAGCGGCCCGTAGTGCTGATGACCCACGACTCAAGGCAGTCAAAATCGCCCAGGCAGCCCTCGCCGCCTACAACCTGAATGGCCAGGCTTCGGACGCCAATGCGCAAAGCTCCGGCTTCAAAAACAAAACCGGCGGCACGCCCGGCAACGGTTCGTTGATTAAGATCGGCACCGAACTGGCCAATAACCGCAGCAAGAACAGCAGCGAATTCAACAGTGTCACCGCCAAGCAGAGCACGCTCAACGCAGGGAAAGACTTGTCGATCGTTGCCACGGGCGCTGCGGCGGGTACTCAGGGTGATATCCAGATCACCGGCAGCAGCTTGAAAGCCGCCAACACCTTGTTGTTAGCCAAAAACGATGTGCTGATGCAAAGCGCACAAAACACCACCGACCGCAAAAACGAAGGGTCGAAAAATAAAACCGCTATTGGCGCCAGCTTCAATATTGGCGAGCAAAACGGCTTCACCCTCGACCTCGGAGAATAGTGGTCTGACCCCTATTTCCACTCCTTGTTGATGGTGATCAATGGCAATTTCTCAGGCATGGTGCAGGTATCCGTTTTGAAAGAGTGTCGCGTAAACCCCATTGGGTCGTGGATGTTCATAAACGCTTTGATGAGCCGAAAATAATCGATAATTGGCGAGTACTTCATTTTCTTGAATCGTGCGGGGTAAGCATGGATGAAGGCCAAGTGTCATCGTTATTAAATGAATTATTTTTAAAAGGTCATGTGCTTGGCCAAGGTAATGGGCAGTTTCTATTTGTCGACTGATTACGAGCAAGGAGTGCTTGATGAGTTTGAAAAACGACTTGAATGATGTGCTTCATGATATTTTTGAAGGGCAAAAAGGAGAAAAGGGGACAGATTTATTTAAGAAAATAGGGGTCAGACCACGATTAGTGCACCAATGTATATTGGTGGTCTGACCCCTATTTTTCCTATTTTTATCTATTTTTATACTGTCTGGTGAAACAAAGGTAGTAGGTGGCGGTACAGCAGCGGCTAACGATGCGAGTGTTACAGGTACAAAAGACACTGCATCTGGCTTGGTTTCTGGAGAAACAGGTGTTGTAGGTAACGGAAAAGCTTCAGCCAACGACGCGAGCTTCGATGGTGCAAAAGGGCCGAGGCAGATTATCCCTGATGCAATCAACCCACCCAAGGTCAGCCCGGTTGAAGACCTGTTTGGGCAGACGTTTGAAAGTATCCCGTTGTCACACCTTCCCAATTGGAAGACCGGTTCGCTTGTAAATGATGGGGTGTTGGGCGAGCAACTGGCCCTGCAAACCCTTAACGAGAAAACCGGCCTCAATTTCAAACCATTGCAGAACGGTAGTGACCACGGCTGCGATGGCTGCGCGGTTGCGATCAATGACGATACGATCACAGTGATGGTGATGGATGCGAAGTCTTCGGTGAATGGCGTGAATAAGGCCGGTACGCCGCACGGAGATCCGGCGACGAGGTTGAGAGGGTGGTTGGGTAATCGCTCAATTGCCGATTCGGACCCAGCGTTACGTGATGCTTTGCGAGCAGCGCTGCTTTCTGAAAACGTCAAAGTCCAAGGCGTGACTGTCAAAGTCGGTGTTCCTGCACCCGGTAAAACAGGTGTAGCAGAATTTAAGGTGGAACCATGGTCCAAGAAATAATTCAGTGCGAGCGCTCGGGCGTAAACCCAAAATGGCCTTCTTACAAAAGTGTGCTGGGGCGCATAGCCAAGGGGCCACATGTCTCGGATGAATATGAGATAGCCGGTATTCGCGAGTACGTTACTCGCGAGGATGCTTCGCCGAAGCGTTCAATGATGGTTCCAAACAGAAACAATGCAACAGATGCTCGTGCAGAATGGATGTCGGTGACAAGGGCTCACAAAGTACTTGCCACTGCAACGGGAAACCCGCGATGGCTTTCCGAATTGGCACACTGGATGCGTTACTACCAAGTAGGCATTTGGCAGTTGTTTTTTTGGGCGGGGCAGTTTGACGTTTTGGCTAAAGCCGTAGGTAATGACAGACGCCAACAAAACTACAGCATCCAAACCGCTGCCAACATGATGGCCGCCATGGCGATTCTGGGCTGGAAGGAAGCTGTCATCCACCAAGGCTATTTGACCCATGCGGCGCTCAACCGTGGTCATCAACTGGTCATCGAGTATGAAGAGGAGCACCGCCGCGCCCAAGCCTTTATGCTGCGTGTGTTTGCCGATTGGGTGGGCGATGTCTCGCATCAATGGCCTGCTTATGCTTACGACGAACCCATCTACGAAGCCTTGTTGGCCAAGTGGCGCACTCCCAGCCCCGACGACCTGATGCCCTGCCTGTTGGCCGCGTGTGACCGCCACACTTGGCAAACCGGCAAAGAGAGCCAGAAGAATTCCTACGACTTCAATCAGGATTGGCACTTGGAGCGCGTGCCCGTGGAAATTCTCTATATCCTGCGCCTGCGCCAGTGGGAAGGTTTAGCCAATCCGCAGAAGATTGATCATCCGCTGCTGGCCGCGCCCTTTGACCAATTGCCGCCCGAGCAACCAGTGCCTGAGTTGGATGAGTTGATGCAAGGTGTGCTCAAGCGCGCAAGGGAAGATTGGCCACAGTACGATGAAGTGCTGTCTTTGCCAGCATTGAAGGGTTGACTAGATGCAAAAGACACTGCATCTGGCTTGGTTTCTGGAGAAACAGGTGTTGTAGGTAACGGAAAAGCTGCCGCCAACGACGCGAGCTTCGATGGGGCAAAAGGGCCTCACGGGACTATGGTTGCTGAGGAAGTGTCTGGTATCAGGAGGTTAGGCGATCCTGATGCAGGGAAAAATAGGGGTCAGACCACGGTTTTGCGCTTTTTAGAGTTCAGCAGAATTGCTCTTTTAAAATATGATTCATTTTTTGTAATTATTCGATTGTGTTGGCCTGGTGATGGGCGGCTAAGCTGTAAGCTCTTATTTATTTGGGGGTTTATATGGCTCGCCGTCCTAGAGTTATACTGCCGGATATCCCGTTGCACATTATTCAGCGGGGAAACAACCGGTCTGCGTGTTTTTATTCAGACGAAGACTATATTTTTTACGTTGATAAATTAGACCAGCTTGCTGAATTGTATGGCTGTAAAATTCACGCAATATGCTTGATGACAAATCACGTTCACTTGTTGTTGACTCCCACCTGCTTCGCAGGGGCTGGTCTACTTATGAAAGGGCTGGGGCAGCGCTACGTTCAATACATCAATCGAACCTATCAACGAACGGGCACGTTGTGAGAAGGACGTTTCCGCTCCTGTCTGGTTCAAAAAGACAACTATGTTTTAGCTTGCTATCGATATATCGAAATGAATCCGGTTAGAGCGGGCATGGTTGCTCATCCGGGCGACTATCGCTGGACCAGCTACAGGGCAAATGCACAGGGCGAGCCATCAAGCTTTTTAAGCCCACATGCGGTCTATAGAGAGTTAGGTAGCAGTACCGTGCAACGAGCCGAATCCTATTCACCATTGGAACTTCGGCAAGACAGATTTCCCAACGCAGATCGTTGACCCTCGCCATCTTGTGCCCGTACCTTCGCGCGAGGCTCATCAACTGATACACCAACAAACGAGCGCGACCTCTAACATCTGGGTGGGGCCTATTTCTCCGTTGCACCGAATAGAGATCCCCGAATGGTCGACGCCCCTGGCGCCAAAACGGTGAAGGCATGAACGTTAAAACAGCATTGGAAGCGCTGGGGTTACCCCACGCGTTGGTGGCCTGCGCCGATGGAAGCATCGACCCGCCCATTTGCACGCTGCAGGCCCCTGCCGAGTGGTATGGGTTTCCACCTGCGCTGATCCCGATATGGAGTGACGGATCTCGGCCTACCTATATTGGGTACTGGAAGCACTGGTTTGTTGATCGTGAACCCACCTTCGTAAAAATGTACGTTGGCAGCGACCGAATGACCGTCGAGATCGCCCGCACGCCTGAGCAACTGATGGCCGTGCTCGCCATGATGTCCATGAGTCTTGAGGAGGGTGTCACGCCCGAACTTGAGCAGTTCGCCAAGGCGGTGGGGCTTGATTGCCTGGGCGCATTGGATGCGCAATCGTTGAAAAGTGGCGACGACCCCAAAGGCTTCGCCAACGTCGAACCGTTCAAGACGTTGACGCCACTGGCCAGTGTTGCTGACGGCGTAACGCGTTACACCGGAAACTTCCCGAACCCGTCCGCCCCAGCCCCTGATTGGTGGGAAAGCAGCTGCTATTTTGACGTTGTCGACGAGCACATGCCGGTGCCCAAAGGCGTGGAATTGCCCGCGTGGTTTGATCCTGAACGCGAGAAAAAGCCGTTGTTCGAGGCTTATATGCAAGCGGGGCGCCTTGACTGCGCATGGCTGACCTTGAACTCCACTGGCTGGTCCATCGCCGATGCACGCCAGGCACTGGTGGAATTGCAGGCTCGGGCCGGTGATGAACGCTTTGATAACGTTGTCGACTATTGGTTGTCCATTGCGGATCTGGATGCCGGAGGCTATTGAACTTGGCTGATTCGTAGTGGTTAAAGGTTACGTGCAATGGGGAGCCGCGCAGTAACATGCGCGCCCGATGGCCTAATCAAGGATGATCAATGAAACCTGTAAAACTCTCCCTCCAAGCCTTCCTCATGTCCTGCCTGGTAGCTGGCTGGGGCCTGGTGTACGTCGATCGCATCAAGTGGGGCATCCGCGTCGCGGCACTCTTGTATGCCGGTATCATCCTGATGGGCCTCTGCGGGGTGATCGCAACACCGGTCGGGTTGTATGTGCTGTTGGGCTTCATCATTGCGGTGAAGCTGGCGTCGGCGGTGGCGTCCGCCGTTTTGGCACGCCGCTACACAGGCCCGCTGGATGTACCGCGTAAACGGTTCCACGCGCTCTACGTTGGCGTGCTGATCGTGATCACCTTGATTCTGCTGACCGTGCTTCGGGCGCCGTTGCTGGGCTTCAATACGTACTTCGTGCCGACAGGCTCGATGGCTCCCACAGTGTCGATTGGCGACTACATCGTGTCCGACCTCAAGGCCGGTGCGCCCAAGGTCGGCGACATCGTGGTGTACCGCTGGAATGGCACCGAAGCGATCAAGCGCGTGGCGGGCATCGGCGGCGATACCTTGGCCATCGTGAACGGCGAGTTGATCCGCAACGGCGAAAACCTCGGCTTCTTCCACGCACCGGCAGACCGGGTCAAAGGCGCTGAGTCATTGACGCTGGCGCCGGTAAAGGTCGAACCGGGTCACGTCTACCTGCTGGGTGACAATCGCTACAACAGCAACGACAGCCGCTTCATGGGCCAAGTCCCGGTTGCAGAGGTGGTGGGCAAGGTCACCGGGATCTGGTTCTCGAATGATCGCGCACGTATCGGCACGTCATTCCCGTGAGCCTTCAGACGTTCAGTCAAGTACACGGGCACGATTGAGAAAGAGTGTGAGCCCATCTGCGCCCGCTCAAGACAGACACAAACACCTTGAACCTGGAACGACACCGCATGGACGTCAATAACACCGCTAAACGCCCGACGATTCTGGCCAGCATCGGCCGACGCCGGGCCGCGCTCATCCTCCTTTGCCTGGCAACACTCGCAGGTTGCCAGGGTGTCCCCTACCGAGGCGCCGAAGATCAGGCGCGGATCAACGCCGACTTGAAACTGGGGGCGACACCTTCCCAGTTCATCCCCTTGCGTTGGGCTTACTCGGACTATGGCATTCAATCCGGTACCCAGACAAAGGATGCGGTTGCCGTGGTGCAACCGGGCCTGGTCACGCTGGTGGGGTATGAGGGCGGGCACTATGTGAGCCAGGCCAGCTTCCCGGTGGCATCGGTGGACTGTGCCTACATCTTCGAAAGCGAGGGCAGTGACAGGCCGGTATGGCTGCTGCAAAAAGAGCGCTTCGTGTTCCTTTCGCCGAGCGACCATCGTGGCAATGGCGACATGGCCAGGCGCGTGCAACTGGTCAAGGAACTGGGCAATAGCGGTTTCAAGTTGCAGCGCGATGCCCAGGGCCCAGCCTACCGCCCGACCGGGAAGTCGGAGCGCCAGTTGGTGCTCAATACCGTCGTTGGTCATCACATGGAAGAGGTCGCCGAGAACCAGGCTTACAACGTGTGCCGGCCTCAGTGACCCTTTGAATAGCCTGTGTGGCAAGCCCGCTTGCCACACAGAACGGCGTGCGCCCGTGCCGGTTTACAGCAACTTGCGTTGTACTGCTTCGTCCAGTGTGCTGCGCGTCAACGTCTCGACCACTTCCCGCGTATCAGTCTGGAACGGCAGGCCCACGATCAGCACCAGATGCACCCAGGTGCGCACCGACTCACTCTTTTTGACCCGGCCCAGCTCCTTGCCATCCTTGTCCTTGAACACGGTTTCAAGGGTAAAAATGTTTTTCGCGGTAGTGGGGATCACGAAGAATGTGAAGCCAGTAATGAACGCCGAAACCGGGCTGTATTCTTCATTGTTGTGCAGTGTGGCGTCCACATAGAGGTCCGAGTCGGCCTTGTCGGTGCTGACCCGCGAAAAGCGGTTGGACTGTTGGAAGGTGTCGGCCACAGCCTTTTCCCACAGCACTACCGGGGCGCCGACTGCCGCATTGCCCGGGCCGCCGTTGACATGGTTTTGCGCCGTGGTGCGCACGTACGCGGTAGGTTTTTGCGCCGGGGCGTGAGCGGTCGGTGGCCAGGTCTGTACCACTGGCAGTTCGTGTTGCGAGTAGGACACGCAGCCGGTCAGCAGGACCGCCGCGAGTACCAGGCTGTGCTTGATCAATCCTTTCATGTGTTGCTCCTTGAAACTAAGGTTTCGCCAGTTTGGCGGTGGCGGTGTCGAGCAATTGCGCGATCAGTTTGGTCAGTTGCTGGCCGCCCATCGAAGGCGCCCAATACTGGCCGCTGTAAAGCCCGACGTTGTGTTCGAACGTGATCGACTCCTTCGCCGATGCCAGTTCCTTGCCGTCGCGATCGACGATGACCAGGTCGCCGGCCACGTCAAAACTGTCCACGTAGATGGGGCCGTTGACCCAGATCCAAATGGTCAGCGTTAGCAGCGCGCCGGGGACGTAGGCCGGGTGCGGGGCGCGATGGCCCTTGAGGGAAGTCATGTTGAATTTGAGCGTGACGTCGTGCTCACCGAGGCGGACCGGGTACTCGGTGACCTGCTTGAAATAACCCGCCGTGCGCACGTATTGGTTGATCTGGGCCGTCAATGATCGGCTGATGGCCGTCTTGTTGGCTTCGTTGACGTCGGCGGCACTCACCGTCACATCGGCGACTTGTGCACTGCGCGCGCTGCTAGTGGAAACCGGATGGAGCGGGGCGCCGATGGGGCCGGTGACGGTGTAGGAGACACAGCCGGTCATCGACAGCGCGGCAAAGAGCACCGTCGCCCGTAGGAGGGTTTTCGACACGTAATATCCCTATAAAAGAACGAACCAAGCCACTGTCTCGTCCTTTACGGGCATAACTTGAGCACGCAATTTTATTTATCAGGATGAGGCAAGAGCCATTATTGTTTTTGTTTGCCACACAACGTCTTGGGGACTGACGCCAGGGGCTTATGCGCCGGTGCCATTAAAACGACACTATCCTGGCGCCAAAACAGCTTGAGAACGGCTTTCAACTCCGTAAAATGCCGCGATTGTTTAAAGCTTGATACTTTTCAGGGACGAATTCAGACATGCGTGTGTTTGTCGTATTTCTCGCGGCCTGCCTTATGGCGGGCTGTGCCTCCAAGCCGGATTACTACATCTCCCCGGCGCCGGTGACCATTCCCAAGACGGCTACCTATTGGCTCGACAACTTCGACGTTGAGGTCCGGGGTAAAAACGAGCGCTTCTTGCCGGATGACAAAGTCCGCCAGCAACTGGGCGTCGACCTGATCGATCGCCTGCTCAAGGCCAAGCGTTACGCCACCAGCAAAGCATCCGCCGACTACATCCTGGATATGGACGTGATCTACGCCCGGCGTATTCAGGACACCCAGGGTGGTTTGGTCAGCCCGCTTATCGAAGACAACAAGTACCTGGTCGGTGTGGACTTCAACTACAAAGTCACCGTCAGGAAAGGCGATACCGAAGTCCTGCACTTCGCCCAGGCGCGCGAAGGTTTGATGCCTGCCGGCGCGGTTGGGCACTGGCAGAACCTCAAGACGGTCGGCGGGATTCTGACCCGCAGTGGCAACGCCAACGTAGAGCCGTTCTACACCGGTCTGTTGAGCCGCTTTATCGTCGATGATTTACGCAACATTCCGTCCCGCTAGTTCATTTGCAGAACAAACTTTCACTCCAGGAGCACCCCGTGAAAACACTGTCCAAAATCCTGCTGTCCGGCCTCACCGCCGCAGCGCTGCTGACCGTGGCCGGTTGCGCCACGGAGAGCAACCGCGCAATGCCGGTGGAACAAGTCGCCAGCGCCCACGTCGCCTATTCCGGCGTGCGTGTGCCGATTGCCGTGGGCAAGTTCGACAACCGCTCCAGCTACATGCGCGGCATTTTCTCCGACGGCGTTGACCGCCTCGGTGGCCAGGCCAAGACTATCCTGATCACCCACCTGCAGCAGACCAACCGCTTCAGCGTGCTGGACCGCGACAACATGGGCGAAATCTCCCAGGAAGCCGCGATCAAAGGCACCGTGCAGAAACTCAAGGGTGCTGACTACGTCGTGACCGGCGATGTGACCGAGTTCGGCCGCAAGGAAACCGGCGACCGCCAGCTGTTTGGCATTCTCGGCCGTGGCAAGACCCAGGTGGCCTACGCCAAAGTCGCGCTGAACATCGTCAATATCAGCACGTCCGAAGTGGTGTATTCCACCCAGGGCGCCGGTGAATACGCGCTGTCCAACCGTGAAGTGGTCGGCTTCGGCGGCACCGCCAGCTACGACTCCACCCTCAATGGCAAGGTCCTGGACCTGGCCATGCGCGAAGCCATCAACCGCCTCGTCGACGGCATCAACGCCGGCGCCTGGAACCCGCGTAACTGATCAGCAGCACCTCAAGGAGCAGTACAAGGATGAGCAAGGCAGTCAAGTTGGCGCTGATGCTGACAGCAGTCGCAGCGGTCGCCGGGTGCCATACGGCGCCTCAACCCCTGTATCAGTGGGAAAGCTACCAGCCGCAGGTTTACGAGTACTTCAAGGGCGAGCCCAAGGAAGCACAGGTCGAGGCACTGGAGCGGGATCTGCAGAAGATCAATGCCAGCGGCCGCAAGGCCCCGCCGGGCTACCACGCCCACCTGGGCATGCTGTACCTGAGCATGGGCAAGGATGACCAGATGGTGCAGGAGTTCCGCACCGAGAAGGCGCTGTTCCCTGAATCCGCCTCGTACATGGACTTTCTGCTGAAAAACGCCAAGACCGGAGTCGCCACTAAATGAGCCTGTTGAAACTTACGGGCGCCTTGCTGGCCCTGGCCCTGCTCGGCGGTTGCGCAGCCCCCAAGACCATTGATTACACGGCGTACAAGCAGGCACGACCGAAGTCGATCCTGGTATTGCCGCCACTCAATGAATCGCCGGAAGTGCAGGCGTCCTACAGCATGGTCTCGCAAGTGACCTACCCGTTGGCGGAAGCCGGCTACTACGTGTTGCCGATTGCCCTGGTGGACGAAACCTTCCGCCAGAACGGTCTCACCACCGCCAACGATATCCAGGCCGTACCGCCGACCAAGCTGCACGACATCTTTGGGGCGGACGCGGCGCTGTACATCACCGTCACCGAGTACGGCACCAAGTACATGCTGATCTCCAGCGACACCTCCGTGACGGCCTCGGCCAAACTGGTGGACCTGCGCACCGGCACCACCCTGTGGACTGGCTCGGCGCGTGCTTCCAGCGAGGAAGGCAACAACAACGGTGGCGGTCTCGTCGGCATGCTGATCACGGCGGCGGTCAAGCAGGTGATCAACAGCTCCACCGATGCGGCGCACCCGATCGCCGGTATTACCAGTGCGCGCCTGCTGTCGCCGGGGCAGCGTGCAGGGATCCTGTACGGTCCGCGTAACCCGAAGTACGGTACGGACTGATATCCGGATTCTGAGAGCACCACAGTTGGACTGTGGTGTTATTTGAATCAGGGTTAACCCGAACATCCCGCACCGTGCGTCTGACCTTGTGAACGGATCATTCATTCACGAGGTTCAGCCCATGTCCCGTCCTCTGCTCTTCCTGCGTCCTGCCGCCCAAGGCTTTGCCGTCACCATGGTGGTGGCGTTGGCCGGTTGTGGGCTGTCCTCATCCCCTGAGTTGGCCAAACCGGCTGAGCCCGTCGCCGAATTGCAAAGCGCGCCGGTCCAGGGCGCCTTGGTCAAACGCATGGCAATGCCCGCCCCAATGCGCATGCAGGAATCAGCGGCGATGGACTACCGCAGCGAACCCCGCGAGCAATACGCAAACCTGCCGGACAACCCGGTGCATCGCGTGGCCGAAACGCCGGTTTCAACCTTCAGTGTTGATGTCGACACGGGCAGCTACGCCAACGTCAGACGCTTCCTCAACCACGGCAGCCTGCCGCCCGAAGGCGCTGTGCGACTCGAGGAAATGGTCAACTATTTCCCCTACCACTACGCGTTGCCCACCGACGGCTCGCCCTTTGGCGTGACCACCGAAGTGGCCGCCACACCGTGGAACCCGCGCACCCAACTGCTGCGCATCGGCATCAAGGCGTCCGACCGCCCCGTGGCGGAGTTGGCGCCGGCCAACCTGGTGTTCCTGGTGGACGTGTCCGGCTCCATGGACCGTCGCGAAGGCTTGCCGCTGGTGAAAAGCACGCTGAAATTGCTGGTGGATCAGTTGCGTGAGCAGGACCGTGTTTCGCTGGTGGTCTATGCCGGTGAGTCCTGGATAGTGCTCAAACCGACTTCCGGTCGAGACAAGGTGAAGATCCGCAACGCCATTGACCAACTCACCGCAGGCGGCTCCACGGCGGGCGCTTCCGGCATCGAACTGGCCTACCAGATGGCCCGCGAAGGCTTTATCGACAACGGCATCAACCGCATCCTGCTGGCGACCGACGGTGATTTCAACGTGGGCATCAGTGATTTCGACAGCCTCAAACAGATGGCGGTAGAGCAGCGCAAAAGCGGTGTGTCCCTCACCACCCTGGGTTTCGGTGTGGATAACTACAACGAACACCTGATGGAACAATTGGCCGACGCCGGTGATGGCAACTACGCCTACGTCGACAACCTGCGCGAGGCGCGCAAGGTGCTGGTGGATCAACTCAGCTCGACCCTGGCGGTGGTAGCGCGCGATGTGAAATTGCAGGTGGAATTCAACCCGGCGCGGGTCAGCGAATATCGCCTGCTGGGTTATGAAAACCGCGCCCTGAAGCGTGAGGATTTCAACAACGACAAGGTCGACGCTGGTGAAATTGGCGCAGGGCATACGGTCACAGCGCTGTACGAAATTGTGCCTAAAGGCGAGAAGGGCTGGTTGGAGCCTTTGCGGTACGCCGCTGCACCTGTGGCCGGGGACAAATCCGCTGAGCTGGCGATGCTGCGTGTACGCTACAAGCCTGCGGCGGGTGGTGACAGTCAACTGATCGAGCGGCCCATCAGTCATGAGTCCACCAATGCCAGCGATGACCTGCGCTTCGCGGCAGCCGTGGCTGCTTTCGCCCAACAGCTCAAGGGCGATGGCCGCTACACTGGCAGCATGAGCCTGCAGGACACTGCCGCACTGGCCCGCTCAGCCCGAGGCAATGACCCGTTCGGCTTGCGTAACGAGTTCGTGCAGCTGGTGGAGCTGGCTCAAAGCCTCAAACACTGAATTTGCCTGCAGCGTCGAACCAATGTGGGAGCTGGCTTGCCTGCGATAGCATCAATGCGGTGTGACTGAAACACCGAAGCGTCTGCATCGCGGGCAAGCCCGGCTCCCACAGGAAATCTGCATTGATCCATCGAAAGGAGTTCGCCACCTACATGGCCGTACCCGATGATTCACCCAGCGACGAAGCGCTGCTGGCCCGCTACCGAACCGGCGACAGTGCCGCGTTCGAAGCCCTGTACGCGCGGCATCGCCAGGGCCTGTACCGGTTCCTCGTGTCCTTGAGCAACAAGGCCGAACTGGCCGAGGAAATCTACCAGGAGACCTGGCTCAGCCTGATCCGCAGCGCCACCCAGCCACAAGGCCGGGCGAGTTTTCGTACATGGTTGTTCCAGATCGCCCGCAACCGCCTGATCGATTACTGGCGCAAGCACGGCATCCACAACCCGCTGCACGACAGCTACGACGAGCAACTGCACGCCCAGGCCGACGACAGCGCCGGCCCCGAGCAGCAACTGAGCCTCAGCCGCGACCAGGCGCGACTCGACGCCGCGCTGCAAGACCTGCCCGAAGACCAGCGCGAAGTCTTCCTGCTGCGCCTGCACGGCGACCTCGAAGTGCCGCAAATTGCCGCCCTCACCGGCGCCCCGCTGGAAACCGTCAAAAGCCGCCTGCGTTACGCCCAGCAGAAACTGCGCCGCCTGCTGGCCGAGGAGATACCCGCATGACCGACTCCCGACACACCCCGGACCCCGACGACGTGCTGCTCCGGCACATGCGTCAACACAGCACCGGCGAACCGCCCGCGTCCCTCGACGCCTTCATCCTCAACGCCGCCCGCCGCGAAGCCCCGGCACCACAGCCAAGCCTGTGGCAACGCTGGCTGCACGCCTGCCAACGGCCACGCTGGCAGATGGCATTCGCCACCGTCGCAGGCTTGGCATTGATGATCGGCGTGGTGATGCGCGAACCCGTGCCGCAACCCGAAATCTCCACCGCGACCTTCTCCGCGGTTCATGAGGAAGCCGCGCGGCCCGCCCCGGCACCGATGTCCGTGCCGGCGCCGGTGGCCCGACTGGCTGTAGCCCCCAAGGCTGAGAGCGCGCAAGTCATGGGCTCGATGGCGGATGAGTCGAGCGCCAAGCTCAGCAAGCGCGCGCCGGTGGTGTTGCCGGGGTTGGAGGAGCGGTTGCAGGAGATTGTGAGCCTGCGTGAGGCTGGGGAAACCAAGGCGGCGGATGAAAAGCTGTTGGAGTTGTACAAGCGCTTTCCCGGTGAAGATTTGCCGGCGCTGTTGGAGGCGTTGCAGAAACATTAAATCGTCGCCCACAAAAAAGCCCCAGGCCTTTCGACCTGGGGCTTTCTCATCCTATCTGGTGCCCCGGCGTCGTTTGAACTGAGCAGGAAAAGCACCGTATCTACTGGGCCTTGTTGGTTATGATTAGGTTAGGCATACACGTAGGCATACAGGAGGCCGTTTCCTAGGCAGGTTTAGGGGCGCTCGGGCCAGCATCCCCATTGGCCTTTTTAGAAGGTGTTTCAAGTTCAGGCTTGAGCAACGTTTTTCTCACCACGCGGTTTGAGGCATTGTCGATTTTGTAGACAGCGTCTTTAATTTGGAGGTAGGTCGACTTTGTATCGGCCACGATCAGCCTACCGGTTAGCGTTTCTTTCTGCTCTGTGACAATGGTGTGCTCTCTTGATAGTCCGTAGCTTGCTTGCACCCCTGTTTCAGCTTCGTAACTTTTTCCTGCTCGTTCGATGCCGTTCCGAACGGCTGCCGTCGGAGCGATAAATATCAGCATAAGCACGAGCCCTACCAGCACGCTTCTCTGGACCATGCCCCCAAATGATCTGGCGTCGTGCATCGCAAAGAAGAGAAATGTGACAGCCGCACCCATGCAAATAAATACAGCCCCTGGGATGTACGCACCGAGCACCGGCACCTTATCTACAGTGCCCATTAGCTCGGAGAACGTGTAGCTGTAGCCGTACACCAGCAGCGTAGGAGTGCCAAGCTCAAGCTCGCTAGTACCTATACCAAATTGCTCGTAGTAAGCCGCAAGCTCTAGGTAACCCCAGACGACCAGAATTGCCTGCGACACCACGATTAGGAGTGTCCCGAATTTAAACACCAGATCGGCATCGATCCTTTTCGCCTGATTAGGCATGGTGCTGACCTTGTCGAGAGGAGGTGGTCCCGCTAGCGGCTGCACTATGTTGATCGGGGTGGTGAGTTCTACCCGAACCGTTCTATCGCGTTTCCAGAACATGCCTATCATCCTTGAACCTATGGAGGGCCGAGACGATAACTAAAGCGGTGCTGGGATGCTAGAAGTCGCCGGGGACCCTGAGGCTTTAGCTCAGGTACGGGGCATGAAACCCGCGGGATCGCGTTAGCTGCAGCCGTGCCAGCTTACTGAAATTTCAATGCTGAAATTGAAAGGATTTTGAAGAAAAAAAAGCATCGTTACTGTATCGGTAATGGTGCTCTCAGACGGCTCAAACGGTAGGGCAAATGCCCAGGTGAACTGGAGTTCACCAGGTTCACCTGTTCACTAAGCTGGGTGACTTTCCGCTAACACGATCCTGCGGGTTTCCGACCCCGTGCCAGACGGAAATGCGCAGGGGCCCCACTACTTTACCAAAGCTAGGGGCTTGATCGATCTGCCCCCGCTGGTGGAGGAGTCACAAATGGGGCTCGGGGGATGCCCTAATAAAACGATGTTACGAGTGTTACGCGTGTTACGGAATATGATAAGCATATGATTTTAAAAGATTTGTTTAGCGTTACACATATGTTCGTTGTTTGCCGGTAGACGTGTTACATGACAAATAGGTGTTACACCAATAGCTGCGTCGCTAGGAGCGGTTTACGATGATTAAGGAGACTGTCATCGGACAAGAGGCCTTCGCTTAGAAGGTCCGCTAACGGCCCAGAGTGTGTAAAAACGCTTTATCAAAATTGAAGTGCGTGGGTCTACGTAAAACCTGAAATTTATCGGCATGTCAGCAGATGTGGATTTCGCGCAGATTCACGATTTTCAGTCCGGTGGTGAGGATCTATCCCCCTCGAAAACGTTTTTACACAGCATCGGCCAGGAGCAGACAATGGACATGCTGCTGATAGATCAGTAATGTGCTCAAAAGGCATGTCGCACTTTATAGACCGACACTCAAGTCGGACATGGAGTTACGCGAGGCTGAGGAAAGTTATCTAGCGTAGATGGGATAAGCTATCATGCTGCATGTGTCGCTTCCCTATAGTAAGCATCCACACGGAGTTGAATGCGCGGTGTTCTCAAAAGTAGAAATAAAAGATCTGATAAAAAAGGTTAGCAACTACTGGCTGTTCCCTGACTTCACCAATAAATTAACTTGGTATATTGCATTATTAGGTGGAACAATACTGGCAACCCCCACAGCCCTCAAAGAGATTTTTTTTAATTTTCTGGTGGATACCGTTAACCTTAACAGCGGAAAATACTTCACGCTTGCCGAGCTTCAATCAAGCTCCGTTGAGCCGCTAGTAGGGTTGGGGCTTATTGCTCTCGCGTTAATGCATAATTTGGTAAATAAGTTTTTATTGCAAAAAACATCTGAATTTGCCCTGGAAGAAAGCAGAGAGAGGCAGTTGGTTGACACCGCGCTCTTCAGAAAATTTCTAGAAGATTTCCCTTCAAATGGATACACCGTTCCATTTCTGCGGGATCACGATCTCGGCGGCTCATACCACGACATAAATCTTACAGATATAAATAAGTTCGTTGAAAGTTGGGATAATGTCGAGCATCACTTTCTCGATAAAGAACTTGAGGAAAGGCGATCGGAGTTGTGGAAGAAGTGCCGAGCGTTTACCTATTTTCTTGGGATGAATTCATATGACCTTAATGGTGGATCTATGTTTTCTTGTGTTCCGGATAGTTGCAGGGGCGCGTGGGACTATCCCGGGCGCGTAGATCAAACACTAAGGGAGTTAAATGAAAAAGCCACAGAATGTTATGAGTTACATCAGAGCTTTGCCATGCTTGCCAGGCGGAAGCTAAAGTGCTGAAAGGTGATTGAATACACGCACTTCATTCGCGGGGATTTGTGACGGTCTACTCCGTAACCAACTATCATGTGTCGAAGGATCAAGGTTGTGCATTCCGAGAACCCAAATATCAAACAATTGTTCTCTTTGGTTACCGCATCAATTTTTAAAGGGTTGTCTGCGCTATCTAAAGGAGATAAAACTTACAATGCATCGGCCATGGAACAATACGCTCAAGATGTATTTGACCGGGTGGCGGAAATTGACAATTCTTTTAAAAATATAGATATCACTATTGAGTATTTGAGTAAAAAAACATACACAGACTCGGAGTATAATTTTTCCGAGCATCATACCTTCCACATTGAGAATTTTTTACTTAGGCTGACCAGTGTAGTAGACCGCTCCTACCTCTTGGCGGGTTCAACCATGCTCATGGAGAATAGTAAAATTGAGCAATTAGGCGGCAATAGGAAAGTTCACAAAGAACTATCTGCTTTTTCGCCTAGATCTCTTGATATATTAAAAAGTATGGAGAGAGCGATAGAACATCTAAGGGCGCCTAGAAACAAAGTAGCTCACCAAGCTGGTTTCTTTAGTAAAAATTTATGCGTTTTACAAACAATTGAAAACTCACGATCAGAAGCTATTTCAACAAAAAAGATAACTGACATAATGTCATACGATGAAATCAAAGATTTGGTAATAGCTGATTCATTAGAACAATTCAAAAGTATTCCATTAATTTTGGATGGCTTGGTCACAGAGCTAATCAATAGTCTGTCGTTTGTCTATTCTGGCCTGTTAAAAGGCGAACAATAGCTCTTACAGGCATTTGCTATTAGTTTCGAGTGGAAGCCAATGGCCGGTTAGCCTAGAAGCTAGCATATTGCATGCATTCACCTCGATTTTAGGTAACACAAATGGCACATTTTGTATCCTATGGCTGGGGGTGAACTGTGTATGTATGGTTGCTTTTGGCCTATAACTACCCTTCGCGTACGCAAATAAACACCGCGGGTGAGAAACAGCAGCCAGCTACTATCAGCCAGCTATTAACCTCGATGAGTAGTTCAGAAAAGTCCGGTACCTTGGGGCGGGCGCGCCATATGAGCGAATACCACCCTCGTCGCGAAGCGACTGTGGGCTTATCGCGGTATCGGCGTTGGCCACGTGATGCAGCGGCGGCGCGGCATCTACATATAATTTGGCCAGGCGCTTAACTGATAGGGGGGCGCTTTGCTATCTATCACTTCGAAACGGCTGCAATTGCGTCCGGCATGCTTGGCGGCGTAGAGGGCCTGATACACCAAGCTGAGCAGTTCTCTGGCACTGAGCTAAAGATTGGGGTTATCCGAGGGTTTGCTCAACAGGCACCAGTCTTTACCGTCCACATCGGAACTTGCCGCGCCTACCGTGTGCACCCCTGGTACGCATGGCGCGTAACATCGAAGAGACGGTGGTATCCGTCAGAATCGGGAGGCATTTGTAATCAAGTGGGTTCAGGCTGAGCTCACAAAATCTAAGGAAATTCAGGACCTCGATGATTTAGTCCAAATGCCTGCTACAGCTATCGACCCCATACCACTGGCTGTATCATATGGCCAGCGATTTCAGTGGGCCCCATCGTGACATCTCGGTATACTCATATTTGGTCCCGGAGAAATTGACGGGGGTTGGCGGCTCCACGCGCCGCTTACGCCTAATAACTGAATCACAAATGACAGCAGACGTTCAATCTACAGAAGCTAGGCCCCTTCGATTCATTAGCCTGTTTTCAGGCTGTGGCGGGCTTGATTTAGGATTTATTCAGGCTGGATTAACGCCTGTTGCTGCCTTCGATATCTGGCCGCTTGCGGTCGAAAATTACCACAATAATATTGGCGATCACGCTCATATTTGGGACCTTTCAAATGGAAGGCTGCCACAGAAGATTGAGTGCGACGTCGTCGTGGCGGGTTCTCCGTGTCAGGGATTTTCGACTGTGGGGAAGAGGAACCTAGACGATCCGAGAAATCACTTGCTTCAGGCTGCCGTTAAGATAGCGATTGCAGCGAAGCCAAAGATAATGGTTTTTGAAAACGTCTTAGGGATTCTGCAAGGCGATCATAAAGAATATTGGAACTTAGCGCATAAAAAGCTAAATTCAGCAGGTTATAAAACAGATACGTTAATAATCGACGCCCGTAACACAGGCACACCCCAATCTAGAAAGCGCGCCTTCCTAATTGCGTGGAAGAAAAGTATCTCAATGGACGTTGAGGTGGAACCTCGTGAGGCTGTCCATTTAATGGATGTTCTCAGTGGAGTTTCGACGCTCCCAAATCATGAACCAAAGTCTTTCAGTGTTGGTTCTAATGAGTATGAGATAGCAACCAAAATTTTACCTGGACAAAAGCTGTGTAATGTTAGAGGAGGAGAGGCATCTGTTCATACTTGGGACATTCCGAATGTATTTGGTCACGTCACTCAAGATGAAAAAGAAGTATTGCTCAGCATTATGAAGCTTCGTAGACGCATTCGAAGAAGGACTTTCGGTGACGCGGATCCTGTTACACCTAAGGACGTTTATTTGGATCTACACAGAAAAGTAAGTGATGATATTGGCTCGCTTATTGATAAAGGTTATTTGCGGCAATTTGAATCGTATGTAGATCTGAAAAATACGTTTAATGGTAAATATCGTAGACCAGCAGTAGATGGTGCTTCTTACACTGTAGATACCCGTTTTGGAGATCCTAGATGTTTTCTCCATCCTGTTGAACATCGGGGATTCAGTGTGCGCGAAGCCGCTAGGGTTCAAGGATTTCCTGATAGTTACGTCTTCCATGGTCCTGTACTAGAGCAGTTTCGATTAGTCGGTAACGCAGTTCCTCCAAGTATGGGGTTGGTGATAGGGAATATGATCAGTAAAGCACTTTCAGGGACGCCATGATGGCAAACACTCTTGAGATAATTGAAAAACTACAAAGAGAGCAGCACCCCACTGACAATAATAGAGCTTTGCGAGCGAGCCGGTTGCGTGGCCAATACGAGACCTTGGCTACACATCTATTTCATCAATTCGAGCCAACCAAAAAAATTTCGCAACGGATCAGTCGAGACTTTATGATCCGTCTAGAGTCTTGGCTTGCATGTTTTGAAAGTGATGAGGATCGTTGGGTTGCGTTTAGATCTATTGAGTATCTCTTCTTCGTGGGTCAACAAGAGTTTGAAGAACTTTACCGCTGCGCCTATGAGCACATTATTAAACCGTGGTTAACGGATGTCGCGGAGATTGATATATTTAGCGATGACGCCGTCGACCGGCTAAGTGATGAGTTGAAGGCAACCTGGCCGTGTCCTGTTACAGATAGCTTAAGAATTAATGGCTTTCTTCATATCACCGGGCTTGAAGGGCAGAGTATTCGGCCCGACTGGTTGAGTTTAAAAGAGCTTGCGACTGCTGAAAAGATAGATGCTTACAAATCAAAAAAAGGAATAAAGTACCTTGTGTTAATTGAGGACTTTGTAGGGTCTGGAGGTCAGTTATGTCGTGCATTAAAATTTGCATCAGAAAACTTTAACGGTCCAATCCTAATAATACCCCTGATTATTTGTGCTCCGGGAGATAGGGAGGTCAGGGCAACCGTTGAAAAGCTCAAGAATGAGAATCTTCATTACCATCCAGTTTCAGTGCTCAGTGATTCATGCCTCGTTTCAAAAGATCCAACTGATGGTGAGCCTTCACTTTTTTCAAAACTGAGAAATGTGTTAAAGGCAGGTTATGAGAAAATGGATTGCCCTCTTGACGGAGGTGAGTTTGGTTGGAAAGAAATAGGTAGCCTCGTAGTCATGTACAGTAATTGTCCAAATAATACGCCTCCTATATATCACCAGGCGAGTGACACATGGACGCCTATCTTTCCACGCTCTGAAAGAGAACTGAAGGTTCCAAAATGAATAGATTTGATAATCCATTTCATGATCTTTGGGTGACGGAGATTTTAGCTCCGGACGAATTTGTTAAGATGTTCAGCCCTGTAGTCGCTTCCCATTCTGAAGAGCTATTCGGTACAGGAAACGTAGTGATCAAAGGCCGCCAGGGCAGTGGCAAGAGCATGTTGTTGAGTCTACTAAATACTCGCACCCGAGTTGCATATGCCCGCTCTGGTGCAAAATATCCAGCGCCGAATAGTTATAAGTCTTTCATCGCGGCAGGTATTCATCTAATCAGAGATAATGCCAGGATTGTTGCGTCAAGGTTGTCTGAATTACCTTCCGAAAAGCGAAGAGATTGGGCTGCTACGACATTTGCTGATTATGTGAATTACATTCTTATTCAAGATTTAATAGCAAATGTTAAGTACCTTGCGAATGAGCAATCTAAAGATGATGTATTGAAGTCTGAGCTGCCAATTAAGTGGACCCATCATACTCAGGATAAATTGACGAAGTGTCTCAAAGATTCTGCGGCATGGTATGGCTACTTAGATGACTGCGGGGATTTTGAAGCAATCGAAAAAAAGATTAATAATCGAATCACGGAATATCGTAAATACTTTAATTTTAATACGGATAAGCTGGCGGCTGAAGTAGAGTCAACTAAAACAGATATCGGTGAACCAACAGCCGTGCTTGCGGATGCTTTAAGGCAGGCGGGGGTGATTTCGCAACAAACCCTTGTTTATCTGCGAATAGATCAACATGAAGAGCTATATGAGCTCGAAAAATCTTCTGGAAATGCCAGGGTGTTCCGCCAGGTAATTAACCGCGCATTAGCTATGCGAGACGGGCGGGTAGCATATCGCGTAGGCACAAGACACTATGCATGGGGCTCTGACGTAACGATCTGGGGTAGTGGCGCTCATTTGGAAAATATGAGGGACTACTCAATAATTGATATTGACGAAATATTAAAAAGGCATGAGAAGTCGTCTCTAGGAATTTCGTTTAATGACTTTGCTGAGGATGTATTTAAACGTAGATTGACTGCCTACGGCTTTGATCTGGCCCCAAATAATTCAAACTTGTTAAGAACTGTTTTTGGAAAAACGTTAACACCTGCGCAACGCGCTAGAATCTACGTAAAAGAAAAACCATTTAGCCTGAATATACCTTCAGATTGGTCTGCTGAATGGAAGGAAACCCTAGCTAGATTATGGGAAACCGATCCATTAGCGGCCAAGCTAAGCGAGGTCTGGCTTCGGCAAAAAAAACAACAAAAGGAAAAGGTTTATCTCTCCGCAAAAGTTGACGCGGATCTTGTTTGGAAGGAGCGGCGCTACTGGATTAAAGAGCGTAATGAGGCCGCTTTGATTCAGCTAGCGGGAGATGCGAAAGAAATGCTTATTTGGAGTGGGGATCGCCACATACTTGATTTGTCTGGATGGAACATCCTTGCATTTATGACCATTTGCCGCGCTATTTGGGCTGCCTGGCTCAGGAGTACTCCAGATGAAGAACTTCAAAAAACGAACCTACCAGAAATAAGCATGGATAAACAAGTTATTGGAATTTATGAGGCCAGTAGAATTTGGGCAGATAAGTTAAGGGAGGGAGCAGATGGCGACAAGAGACTGTCTTTCATAAACTCTCTCGGTGCTTGGTTATCAACATCAATTCGTAGCGATCGTTCTCTCTCGTATCCTGGTCATACTGGTTTCTCAATATTTAAAAGGGATTTCGAGGAGTCGTTGCCGGTTACTGATTTGTTAAAAAGCTGTCGAGATCAAGGTGACTTGATTGAGTCGGAACATACTACGAAGAGTCCAGATGGGATCCCGCGCATAAAATGGTACTTGAATCCCTTACTTTGTCCCTATTTTCGCATTCCACATATTCGTACGAAAGAGCCGATCTATACTACGCTTGATGAGCTTAACGATGTTTTAGTCGGAAATATTCCAAGTACAAAAGTCAAAAATATCGACGATTTCGATCCGCCCATTCAGAACGAGCTTTTTTGATGACCTCGCCCAATACTAAAATAAATCCTTGGGGTAATATTGAGTGGCTCCTGCCCAAAATGGGAGTAAATGAGTGGAAGGGGGTCTTCTGTGCTTCTTTTGAACCAAGGTGTACAGCAGTGGCGGAGTGGCTCTCAACTAGCAATTTTCTAGGTGAAAATATCTGTCTAAGGATTAAAGATCCTGAAAATCGTTATTCAAAGGAAATAGAGAGCATTACAGATGTTCATGAGGCAGCATTAGCAAGACATTTAAAAAAGCGTATTGAAATTGTTCAGGAGGATCTTCTTGCTGAACCAGGAATTTGGTACAAAATAGTAAATCAGATTGCTTCGGAGTCTGAAGTTTCTATACTTTTAGACATCAGCTCCCTTCCTAAGAGAGTTTTCCTTTTTGCGGTTAAGCGACTAATGTCGTTGCCTAATGTAAAGGATTTGGTGATTTGTTATACAAGGCCAGAAGGCTATAAGGAGGGGCAATTCACTGAGGACGCAGAGCCTCCAGCCGCTCTTCCAGGATTCGGTCGTATTAACGAAAGTTCTGGCGACTCAACGGTAATTGTCAGTGTTGGATATATGGCTTTCAATCTTGCTGAGTTACTAGAGCAGAATAGAGGAAAGTCTCCAAAATTTATATTTCCGTTTCCCCCTGGTTCTCCAGGATTCAGAAGAAGCTGGAAGCTGCTGCATGAGCTTGCACCTGCACTGGATCGGCAAACAGAGATCAAGAGAATTCATGCAATGGATTTGTTTGCAGCTCTTGAATGGATACGCATCACCTGTCGAGAAACGGCCCGTAATATAGATTTTATTCCGCTCGGCCCGAAACCACACGCTCTTGCAATGGCCCTTGCTTTTCCTGAGTTTTCGGATAGATCAGAAATTCTTTACTCTCAGCCTAGGCTATATCACCCTAACTATTCTTACGGGGTATTGAAAAACGCCAAAGGTATACCTGATATTACTGCCTATTGTTTAAGGCGAAATTATGTAAATTGTGTATAGGTTTTGGACTTGATTAATGACCGATGGCGGCGCTTGGAAGAATACGGTTAGAAGCTGAAGGCTGCAGTAGACCAGAAACCGAAAAGGTTTGAAACTTTGGTTTGTAAGGATAGGATCTAGCGAAGCGGAAGCTGTTTAGGCTTCCGCTTCTTCATTTTCCACCCTTTCTTTTGAGCTGAAGGTCAATAAAATTAAGCTCTGCCTTGATTGCATCAATCGTGAGCGTCTCGACTTTGGTGTCTTTGTTTGCCCTTGCATTGAGCTTTTTCATGCCGGCTATGACGGCAATTATCCCGCTCAAGTGAAGCTTGCGGGCCTTTAGGTGGTCAGGCACCTGAGCGCTGTTCTGTGGTGGTTTATTCATGGTGAGACCGATGGTTGGCCCGAAGCTGCCGACCCTCGCCGGTTGCTTCGGGGAAGGTTTGGGTTAGGCTGCCAATAGGTCAATAAGGCTGTGTTGGTGTGAGCGAGCCACGAGTTCTCGCCAGGTCCAGCTTCCAAAGTGCTCGCCCTGTTCAGGGATATCCAGCTTCATCAGTGCAACCGGGTCACGACTAATCAGGTTGCGTGCTGCCCACAGCTTGCCGCCGGTCTCCAGCAGTGTTTTCGCGGCCTCATTCCATTGCTCTTCCAGCACAGTGTTCGCCAGGTGAGCCGCTTTATTCTCGATCTCGGTGCGTTCCTTTTGTGCCTCTGTGATGTGCAGATCAATCGTCACCAGCTCTTGTTCCAGGGCGGTGATAAGCAGTTGTTGACGGCGGTGATGCTCAACCGCGGCGGTTAGGTTTTTTGCTGCCTTTTGAGCTTCTGCGTTAGCAGCTTTCTCGCCCTCCACATCGCCCCAGGCTACAGCCTGTGCATAAGCGGTGGCCGCGACTGTTTCAGCTTGTCGAGCCTTTGCCATGTCTTCCTGATCGCTCTGGCGGACCTGCTGCAACCGGGTCTCGATGCTGTTGCGCTTTTCGTTGAGTTCCATCTCGTCGGCTTTCCAAGTCGCCATCGCGCTGATGTAGCCCGCAGCCAAGCTCTCACGGTTCTCCAGTGCCTCAAGGCGATCAATCTTTTGGTTCAGGGTGCGGATCTCAAGATCTCGCGAGTCGATGCGTCTTTTGTGATCGTTGATTTCATCCTGCACAGCCCGTTGACGGCCCTGCTGGATAACCTCGGGATTTTCCAGCGCCTCTTCGAAGGGCATTAAGTCGCGCTGAATGCTCTCCATTTCTAGGGTCAGTTTGTCGCGGCGGTCTTTCAGTTCTTGGATAGTGTTCATCTGTATTATCTCTGGGCATTACGTTTGATAGGGATGGTTGTTGAATGGCTGGCGAGGCCGGGAATGAGCCGGCGCTACCTCGATCAGCAGGCATGCCGTCAGGCGGCCCTGGCCTCGCTTTCATCCGTTCCTGAAATGGTCTTCACCACATAGCAGCGCTGGGGCCCCAGCCCGGGCAGGCGAATCAAGCTGTACGCCTTTCCGTCGCTTCCCGGCTCAAGCACGCCCCGTTGCAGCAGCTCCTTGTTCACCGCACTGATGTTCATGCCCTTGAAGATTTCGGCCCTCCAGGCTTCAGGCAGCACGTAGTAAGTGTTGGTGGTGTGCAAGGCGTCGCCCATGCCGTGTTCCATCGTCTTGCGAAAGCCCAACCGATCAATCGTGCGTGGGCCGTGTTCATCGATCTTGGCGGCGGCGGATTCCCAGCGGGTAAAACGGCTTTCTCCAAATCGCTCGATGATCTGACGTAAGCGCGCCAAAATTGCATCGCCCTCGAAATTACCGGCGCCACCACGCTCGGCTAGCCACGCATGCAGACACACTCGTGCGGCGGTCGTGGCCGTGCCATCCGACCAGCCGGTGACGCCGAAGGCGGTGGCCAACTCACCGGCCGCTGCCGCTAGCCCGAAGCGAAGGGCGGCACGCTGCGCTTGACCACTGGCCGAGGCGGGCAGGTTTTGCGTGATGAACTGCTCCACTGTGCGGCGAACGATCACTGCCCACCTGAGCATTTCCCCAGGCGCGCACAGTGCGTGCAGGAAGGCGGTGAGGGGTGTGCCGTAGTATTTGGCTACACGGGCCTTGAGCGCATCGGAGAGGGCGGCAGCGTCCTCAAAACCGTTCAGCACATCGAACATACCGAGACCTTTGCTCGCATCGGCTGGGACGGCGAGCATGCGGACCTCCATACCGGCTTTGAGCTCCTTGTTTGCATCTGCCATGTGCTGCGCCAACGTCTTCTCGCCAGTCGAGAGAAACAGCAAGCGCCATTCCTGCACCTGTCGGCCCGCCTGTCCTCGATCATTCGCCCGGGCCTTACCTGTGCCATTGCCGAGCATGTAGACCGTTTCGCCAATAATGCGCGGGTCGCACATGCCGATTTCATCCAGCACCAGGAGACCGTCTGAGTGTGCAGCGGCTATGGATTCCAGGGCGTTATCGGTCGAGCGCCACGAACGCACCAGACGCGGCCCGCCATAAACCGACGCAGCGACTTGCAGGTGAGTGGTCTTGCCGCCGGAGCTGTCGCCGTACAAGTGGAAGCCACCCGACTCATGTCCTAGCAGATTCAGCAACGGTCCGGCAAAGGCGACAGAGACGACAAACGCCAAGCGATGGTTACCAACGCACAGTGCGCCGATTTGCTGCTGCCATTGCTCCAGAGAGCCCGCTTCGCTGATCGGTGGCAACTGCGCACCGGCTTCATAAAAATGCAGGTGTTCGGCGTGCGAGCCTATCTGTTGTTCGGGCAATAGAAACGCATTGTCATGCCAGCCCAAGCGCGTCACCAAGCGTGCGCGCTGGGCGCTATCGAAGCCGCCGAGGTAACTCTGCAGGTCATTGCGTGCGTTGCGCCCTGATCGGCTTCCCGCGAGGCGTAGGCCCATGTCGACCAGTGGACCTAGTACGTCCTTGCCGAAGTCGCCGGTCATGGTTCGGGCCGGAATGTTCCAGCGCTTTTTGGCGCCATCCGGGTCGTCGAACTCGACCAACAAACCCCAGTTGTGGCCCTTGTCGTCGCGAGTGCGGGCGATGATTTCCAAAGGCGAACAGACGGGGCGCGCCTCGCCATCATCGCCGGAGTAAAACACCCCTTCAGGCGTCAGCCGAAAGCCGCCCGGCAACAGATCATTTTTCGATTTCGTAGGTCGTTTGGCTGGTGCCTTAGCCTTCAGTTCTTGAGGCTCAGTGGGCTCAGCGACAGTACCGACAAACACGCCGTTGCGCATAAGCTCGGCGATGTGGCCAGCGGTCCAGCCTTTGGCTAGCGCATCCGCTGCATCGTCGCCGTCTGCCCATTTTCCACCCTTGATGAGCGTCGGCTTGCCACTTTTGCTGCTGGGCTTGAGCTTGAACACGTCGAGCGCAACTCGTTGCACTGAAGCGGCGCCTAGCTCAATCAACTTGAGCTCGATGGCGTCCATGCACGCTGTGCCGCTAGCATCGTTATCCGGCCACAGCACCACAGCGCGTCCTTTGAGTGGTGTCAGGTTGGCTTTGTGCCAGGAGTTGGAGCCGTTCGGCCAGCACGTGGCTACGTGGTCGGGCATCAGTTCAGCGGCGGCGTCAGCAGCCTTTTCGCCTTCACACAGCACCACAGTCGCATCGACACGCTGTGCCAGTTCATCAAGGCGCAGCAATGGCCGTGGTTCCGGCAATCCTTGCCAGCGCCATTGCGTGGTTTGTCCGTCGGAGCGCTTGCACCAGGTCAACGGCGCAAAGACCTTTCGCGGTTTGCCGTCTTCATCTGGGCCCAGGTTGAAGCGATACAGCGCCATGACCGGTTGGCCCTGTGCATCGCGATAGATCCACACCTTGGACGGAACACCGTGTTGCCGGTGTCTGGCTGGGCACTTGTTCATGGCCTCGGCCGGGATCGGCTGAATTGCGATCCACTCCGGCGTTGCGCTCTTGGCCGGTGCGCTTTTGGTAGTCGCAGAACCTGCAGAAACACTGAGCAGATCCGCAAGCTTTTTGCAGGCCTCAACGTCCGTGCCGCCGTCGATGTAGCGCACTAGGTCGATCAGGTCGCCGCCCTTATCGCCGGTGGCAAAATCCGCCCAGGTGCCTTTGCTCAAATTGACCTTGAGCGAGCCTGCACGTTTGTCCGTGCGCGTCGGGTTTGGTGCGGTGTATTCCTTGCCGCCGTCGACGCGTTTGCCATTCGGCAGCCAATGAGTAAGGACGCGGTCGATGTTCTTCAGGGCAGCGCTTTTTACGTCGGCAAAGCTGGGGCGTTTTGAGGTGTTGCCGGTGCGCTGAGTCATGGTGCGATCCTCGACTCGAGCAACGCCTCGTTCACGTCGTCGATCAGCGCCTTAGCCATCTCGCCGAGGTAGAACGCAGGCCAACTAAAACGCTCGCCCGCATCGCTGATGGCGGCGTCGAGGATCAGTTGATTGGCGTGGTGCAGAATCTGGGAGACGGCTTCAAGTGCGTCCTCTAGCGGGATACCGGCATTCACCCGAAACAGGTTTTGGCCGTTACCGTTGGCAGGGGAAAACTCGGACCGTCCAAGCGTGCTTGAGTGGGTCACAGCGCACCGCCTTTCTGGCTCATTGCCACAGAGGAGGCATCACCGTACATGGTGAGTGTTTTGATCAAGCCTAAGGTGCCGCGTACGTCCCAAATAACTGACGACAGCACGCGGTTGGAAAGCAGGGGTTTATCGCCGTCTAAGTGATCTTCCAACAGCATGAGAACTGAATCGGCACGGTCGAGCGCACAGGTGATGGCGTCGATAGGCAGACCGGCTTCGGCGTCTTGGCTGACGCAGAGGAGATCCTCGGGTAGTGCAAAGCCTGGGAGCATGCTCATTGGGCACCCCCTGCGGCTTCCAGAGCTCGCGCTTTGGACATATGGACGTTGTAACGGGAGAGGCGTGTAGCGAGGCTGGAGTTGGCATGTAAAGCGGAGAGAGCCATTGCTCGATGAGCAGCGGCGCGAATTTTGGACGGATTGAGGGCGTGTTTCATCTGTGTAGCTCCTTGATTTGAGGAGCTGCCACGTTCGTTACCAAGCGAATGGGTGGCAGCTGTGCGCAGGTTGGTAAACCGGGAATCAAGGAACCCGGCAGGCACGAATGCCTCCCACGCACAGCCGCCATAACACGTAACTGCGGGCACAAAAAAAGCGCCTGCAATCGTAATGGGGGCGCTGTTGCGCCTTGATTTCGTCGGGTTACCAAGCCCGTTCGCTGAATTTGCAGCGACTACCGGAGAGTAACGTCCGTTTTTTGAAAGCGCAACCGTGCGGATCACTTGCGGATTTTTTCGGTGAAGAATAAATTGCTCAGGCATGCAGATTACCTCAACGCCTCCGGTTGCCGCCGGAGGCGTTTTCGTTTCAGGCATTGGCTTCCCAGCGCAGGGAGAGCAGTGGGAGGAAGTCGCCGTCGAGGCAAGATCGTGCATCTTCGTAAGCGTCGATTTGTTGCCCTTCATCTACGATCACTGCACGCGGGGCTTCGTTGGGTACTGACAGTGCGCACCAGGTGCCGTCAGCCCATCGCATGACTAGAACTACTCGATTCAGGTGTTTTTGTTGCGTTCTGTGACGCTCAAAACGTTGCATCCACCGCGACGAGAAACCGACTTTTCTGAGTACAGAAAAGGGCTGCAAAATGGCCTTGTTAGCGACACGATTCGTCATGCCGCCACCCGGTCGCGGGCCGCGATACGCGCCCGTGTCCAATTCAAAATTTCGGCTAATACCCAAGCGACCGGAGCCCCACGCGCATTGCTGTCGGTGAGCTTCACGGCTTGCGGAAAGCCGCTATCTGGCTGGCTCATAAGTTTGTAAACCGTTGCGCGGCCGATACCTGTCAGGGCTATGACTTGATTGATGCGTATCAGCGTGGCGGCCGGATCGAACTGTCCCAGTTCCGTATGAGGCGCGCTGATCGGCAAGCATGCGGATCCGCTAGGGGCCTTTTGGTGACTTTCTCGTGGAGTGGAGGGGGCAAGCCCCACAACTTTTGCAGATTGCTTTGGGGTGCTCATTAGGTCCTGTCTCCAGCGGTTTTTGCAGGTGAGCGCAGTTGGGTTTCAAGCCACGCGACCACGTCTTGGGAGCGATAACGAACCCGAGACCCGGTTTTGATATAGGGAAGTGAGTTGCTGCGAGAACTTCGCCAGGCGGCAATCGTTCGGCTGGACAGACCTAGTGCATTAGCGACTTGGTCGGTAGTGAGCAAACAAGCAGGGGTGAGAGAGGTAGTGGAGTGGTCTGAAGTGTCGTGAGGCTGCATAGCGCGTTTCCTGTCGTAGTTCGTACAGGCCCCAGCTATGTAAACGATTTTCTATTTTTTAAAAGTTTTATTTTTATAGTTTTCGACGCAGATTTTATGGATAAGACAATTTAATTGAGCAAGATCGCAGCAAAGTTTCAATTTTTTCCGGGGCTGTCCTACCTTGCCCTACTGGTTTTCTATACAGTTGAAAATCAGAAAGTGAGAAATGAAACCCGGTGAGGTCCCGACGAACGGTAGTCCCCTGCGCCCCTTCTGGTAGTCCGATAACAGCGGCCCCTCCTCAGCGTGGGGCGACCAATAAGAGATGACCGCCAGAGGTTTTGGGCGCCTTAGGCGTAACACGCTTTTGACGCGTAACACATGATGTACAGATCTCTTTTAATACGTGTTACGCAAGAAATATCCAATAAAATCAATTGGTTGTCCGGATGCGTAACGTGCGTAACACCAGTAACATCGATTTTTGATGGGTATTGGGTTGGCGTATTCAACCCGCCTTTCCAAACTGTCCCTGAATAATGTTGCCATCTACTAGCTCATCCAGATGATCTGCGTACCACTGCATCATCACTCTGCGCTGAGGCAGGTAAACTGCCTTGTTGTACACCCCTGCAATTCCTTCCTTTGCGTGAGAGAGCTGGGCCTCAATGTGATTCTCATCGAAACCCTGCTCATTGAGTATGGTGCTCGCGATGTGACGAAAGCCGTGGCCTGTTTGCCGACCGGCATATCCCAGTCTGCGGAGCGCCATTAGAAAGACGGTGTTGCTACGCGGGATTGTCCTGTCTTTCCTGCCTGGAAATAGGAGAGGGTACGCACCTGTCAGTGTTCGTAACTCTGTGAGCGCTTCAATTGCCTGTCGAGAGAGAGGCACCACATGTTCGCGACGACGTTTCATTCGCTCGGCTGGGATCGTCCATAGCTTTTTGGAGAGGTCGATTTCTGACCAGCGTGCTTCTCGGATCTCGCTCGGGCGCGATGCTAATAAGGAAAGCAAGCGAAGCCCTATACGAACGTCCTTTGCGTGAGGGTAGGAGTTGATCGCTCGAAGTAGCGCAGGCAGTTCTTCAATCGAAACGTGTGCATAGTTTTCAGCGCTACGTGATTGCAAGAATTTGCTGAGGCCTTCAAGGGGGTTGTGGACGGCTCGTCCTGTTACGCGGGCCAGGTCATAGATCTCTTTGCAAAAGGCACGAACTCGGCCCATTTGTTCAATGATCCCTTTCTGCTCCATGCCGCGTAGAAACTCCATCCATTCCAGGGGCAATATTTCTGTGTACACGCGTTTGCCGAAGACGGGGAACACATGAAGCTCAAGTGCGCCAAGCACTCGTCGAGACGTACCTGATTCCCAGCTTGTGCGTCTGGCCTCAAACCACTCGCGGCCTAGCGCTTCAAAGGTGTTGTTGGCAGCAACCTGGTCTGCAACCTTGCGAGCTTGCTTGCTCACCAAAGGATTTTTGCCAGTCGATGCATCATCCCGCAGCTGAGCTGCTTTCTGTCTCGCTAATGAGCCACTGATTTCCGGGTAGCCGCCGAGACCCAGCCACGACCATTTCCCGTCTGGCTTTTTGTAGCGCAGCTCCCACGATTTTTGCCCGTTAGGTTTCACCCGAAAGTACAGACCATTCCCGTCCTGCTCCCGATAAGTAGTGTGCTCGGGCTCCAGGCCTGCGAGCGTGGTGTCTGCTAAGGGGCGGCGTTTGATTTCAGAGCGCTTCACTTCCTGTATGCCTCCAGTTATAGGAATCTCAAAGCATACACGTGGGCATACACGGCGGGAAGTTATAGGGGTGGACAGGGATGGATAGCCAGAAACAAGAAAGCCCGCACAGGGCGGGCTTCTTGGGGTGTTTCGTAGACTGTCTGAGACAGCCCGAGACTGCTATATGGTGCACCCGGCGGGATTCGAACCCACGACCCCTGCCTTCGGAGGGCAGTACTCTATCCAGCTGAGCTACGGATGCTTGTGCGGGCGACATCATACCCATGTCGACCTTGGGCGTCCATGCTGGTCTTTGGCCGTTTATACGTAGGAATTGGCCCCGCAGAGGCCCTGCGCCGGGTGCCGGTGATCGATGTGCTGGAACCTGGCTGAAACACGCTGATCAGAAAGTTTCGGCAAATGCGCCGTTTTCGTTCTTTTTTTCGAACAGACTATTGCCCTGTACCCCCATTGATCCTAGGATTCGTTTGAGATTTCAAACGCTCTGTCTCCCGTGCGCTGTTCATTCAATCCCGCGCGCTGGGGCTGATTTCCCTGACGGCAGCCCACAAGGCGCCTTTCAACAACTCTAATTCGCTCCGCGTGCGCGCGGTGCTGTTAAGGAAAGCCGACATGCAGCTCAAAGATACCCAGTTGTTCCGCCAGCAAGCCTTTATCGATGGCGCTTGGGTCGATGCGGACAACGGTCAGACCATCAAGGTCAACAACCCGGCCACGGGTGAGATTCTCGGCACCGTGCCGAAGATGGGCGCCGCTGAAACACGCCGCGCCATCGAAGCGGCCGACAAGGCGCTGCCGGCCTGGCGTGCCCTGACTGCCAAAGAGCGCGCCAACAAGCTGCGCCGCTGGTTCGAACTGCTGATCGAGAACCAGGAAGACCTCGGTCGCCTGATGACGCTCGAGCAAGGCAAGCCGCTGGCCGAAGCCAAGGGCGAGATCGTCTACGCCGCGTCCTTTATCGAATGGTTCGCTGAAGAAGCCAAGCGCATCTACGGCGACGTGATCCCGGGCCACCAGCCCGACAAGCGCCTGATCGTGATCAAGCAGCCGATCGGCGTGACCGCTGCGATTACCCCGTGGAACTTCCCGGCCGCGATGATCACCCGTAAAGCCGGTCCGGCCCTGGCCGCCGGTTGCACCATGGTGATCAAGCCAGCTTCGCAAACGCCGTTCTCGGCCCTGGCCTTGGTTGAGCTGGCGCACCGTGCCGGTATCCCGAAAGGTGTGCTGAGCGTGGTGACCGGCAGCGCCGGCGACATCGGCGGCGAGCTGACCAGCAACCCGATCGTGCGCAAATTGTCCTTCACCGGCTCGACCGAAATCGGTCGCCAGTTGATGGCCGAATGCGCCAAGGACATCAAGAAAGTCTCCCTGGAATTGGGCGGCAACGCGCCGTTCATTGTGTTCGACGACGCCGACCTGGATAAGGCCGTCGAAGGCGCGATCATCTCCAAGTACCGCAACAACGGCCAGACTTGCGTCTGTGCCAACCGCTTGTACATCCAGGATTCGGTGTACGACGCATTCGCAGAAAAACTCAAAGTGGCCGTGGCCAAGTTGAAGATCGGCAACGGTCTGGAAGAGGGCACCACCACCGGTCCGCTGATCGACGAAAAAGCCGTCGCCAAGGTCCAGGAGCACATTGCCGATGCGCTGAGCAAAGGCGCCAAGCTGTTGGCCGGTGGCAAGGTGATGGAAGGCAATTTCTTCGAGCCGACTATTCTGGTCGACGTGCCGAAAGACGCTGCGGTGGCGAAAGAAGAAACCTTCGGCCCATTGGCGCCGCTGTTCCGCTTTAAAGACGAAGCCGAAGTGATCGCGATGTCCAACGACACCGAGTTCGGCCTGGCTTCCTACTTCTATGCCCGTGACCTGGGCCGTGTGTTCCGCGTGGCTGAAGCCCTGGAATACGGCATGGTCGGCGTCAACACCGGGTTGATCTCCAACGAAGTGGCGCCGTTCGGCGGCATCAAGGCCTCGGGCCTGGGCCGTGAAGGCTCCAAGTACGGGATCGAGGATTACCTGGAAATCAAATACCTCTGCCTGGGCATCTAAGCTCAGCAAGAGATCGCAGCAAACGCAGAGGGCACGAGAGCGCTGTCCCTTTGCGTGTTTCACCCCGTAATTCGTAGTGGCCGGGAAAGCTGTGGCAGTCGATCATCGCATGCTGCCGTAGTTGCCTCCCCGCCGCGTATTCCTTGGACCACGCCACCCGATGAGTGGCGAATGAGGACTTTATGAGCAAGACCAACGCATCCCTGATGAAACGCCGCGAAGCCGCTGTACCGCGCGGTGTTGGCCAGATCCACCCGATCTTCGCCGAATCCGCGAAGAACGCCACCGTGACCGACGTTGAAGGTCGCGAGTTCATCGATTTCGCCGGTGGTATCGCCGTGCTGAACACCGGCCACGTGCACCCGAAAATCATCGCGGCCGTGACCGAGCAGTTGAACAAGTTGACCCACACCTGCTTCCAGGTCTTGGCCTACGAGCCTTACGTGGAACTGTGCGAGAAAGTGAACGCCAAGGTCCCAGGTGATTTCGCCAAGAAAACCCTGCTGGTCACCACCGGTTCCGAAGCCGTTGAAAACGCCGTGAAAATCGCCCGTGCCGCGACTGGCCGCGCCGGCGTGATCGCATTCACCGGTGCCTACCACGGCCGTACCATGATGACCCTGGGTCTCACCGGTAAAGTCGTGCCTTACTCGGCCGGCATGGGCTTGATGCCAGGCGGCGTGTTCCGCGCGCTGTACCCGAACGAACTGCACGGTGTGAGCGTGGACGACTCGATCGCCAGCATCGAACGCATCTTCAAGAACGATGCCGAGCCGCGCGACATCGCCGCGATCATCATCGAGCCGGTGCAGGGCGAAGGCGGTTTCTACGTCGCGCCTAAAGCCTTCATGAAGCGCCTGCGCGAGCTGTGTGACAAGCACGGCATCCTGCTGATCGCCGACGAAGTGCAAACCGGTGCCGGCCGTACCGGTACCTTCTTTGCCATGGAACAGATGGGCGTTGCCGCCGACCTGACCACCTTCGCCAAATCCATCGCTGGCGGCTTCCCGCTGGCCGGTGTGTGTGGCAAGGCGGAATACATGGACGCCATCGCGCCAGGCGGCCTGGGCGGCACCTACGCCGGTAGCCCGATCGCTTGCGCGGCCGCGCTGGCGGTGATGGAAGTGTTCGAAGAAGAACACCTGCTGGACCGCTGCAAAGCTGTCGGCGAGCGTCTGGTTACCGGTCTCAAAGCCATCCAGGCCAAGTACCCGGTGATCGGCGAAGTGCGTGCCCTGGGCGCGATGATCGCGGTCGAGCTGTTCGAAGATGGCGACAGCCACAAGCCAAACGCTGCTGCCGTTGCCTCCGTGGTGGCCAAGGCGCGTGACAAGGGCCTGATCCTGCTGTCCTGCGGCACCTACGGCAACGTGTTGCGCGTACTGGTCCCGCTGACCTCGCCGGACGAGCAGTTGGACAAAGGCCTGGCGATCATCGAAGAGTGCTTCTCCGAGCTGTAAGCGGATGCTGACCTGATCGACAGAAAAAGACCCGCTTCGGCGGGTTTTTTTGTGCCTATTGCCGCACATTCAGGCCTTGTTCATTGTACGTAGGCCCCTCCATTGTCTAAGGTTGCAGCATTGCCGAGGGAGCGTGCTGGATGACTGCTGTTGATTTACCCGCTGTACCCCGCGTATTGATTGCCGAGGCGGACCCTTGGTCGCGGGATCTGCTCAAGCAAGTGCTGTTGAATGTGCGCTGCGATGCGCGGCTGGATGTGTGTGCCGACGGGCAGCACGCGGCGACATTGCTGCGAGAAAAAGCCTACGACCTGATCCTGGCGGATTGGGAGCTGCCGGGAGTCGATGGGCTGAGCCTGCTGCGCAACGTGCGCCAGAAGCGCCGCTCGCCCGCGCTGCCGTTCATTCTGCTCAGCAGTCGCAATGACAGCGCCAGCGTGCGCGAAGCCCTGCCCCTGGCGCCCACGGCGTACCTGACCAAACCCCTGAACATGGACGGCCTGACGCAGCGCCTGCAAGATCTGCTGCTCAACGAAGGCGAGAACGTTTACTGCGAGATCCCACCGCTGGCGCCCGGCATGACCTTGCCGGTATTCCTGGAGCGCCGCCGCGAGGCCTCCGATGGCGCACCATTGCGGGTGGATGTGAAAGCCGCCGTGCAACATAGCCTCGGGCCAGAAGGCCTGGACCTCACGCGCCTGGAAGACCAAGTGCGCATGGACCCACAAATCACCGCCGTGCTCATCGCCGCCGCCAACAGTGCCGGTCATCACGGTACACCCGTGCAAACCCTGCACGCTGCCCTGCACAAGCTGGTGCCGGGGCAGAGCATGAACCTGATCCTGGGGTTGGCGCTCAAGCACAACGTGGTATTGGGCGATCCGGGCCTGGTGGCCTACGCCGAGCGCCACTGGCAGTTGTCCCAGGACACTGCCGACTACGCCCGGCGCCTGGCGCGCATGCTGGATCTGGACCACGAACGCTGCTACAGCGCCGGTATCCTCCATCGGCTGGGTGACTTGGCGCTGCTGCGCTGCCTGGAAGACTGGCGCCAGGGCGGCGGCGCGCTGGACGACGAAGCGATTGGCGAGTCCCTCTACACCTTTGGCGCCGCCTATGGTTCGGCACTGCGCGCGCGTTGGCGCTTGCCGCATGAGTTGCGCCAATTGATTGCGGCGATTTACTCGTTGGAGGGCGGGGTCTATGCGCGGGATGCGCTGGTGGTGAACCTGGCGGCGCAAATGGCGCGCTTGACCGAGCATGAAGGGCTGGAAGAACTTGCCAATGGCAAGACGGCGCGACTGCTCAAAGTGGGCTTGTCCGAACTGACCCGAGTACGCAAATCCTAAGGCCTGCACCCACCCTGTAGGCGCCTAGCCTGCTATGACGCGGTTCTTGCCCTGGCGCTTGGCCTCGTACATGGCGGCATCGGCGCGGGCGAACAGGCTGTCCAGGGTCGAATCTGCCTCGGTGAGGCTGGCCAGGCCTTGGCTGATGGTCACGCTGAACGCCTGGCCCTCGTAGCTGAAACTCAGCGCCTGAATCTCCTTGCCCAACCGCTCGGCCACTTGCAAAGCCATCTCCGGGCCGCAGCCGGGCAGCACGGCTGCGAACTCTTCGCCACCTATGCGCCCAAACAGGTCGCCTCGGCGCAATACCCCGCGTCCGCTCTCGGCGATACGCCGCAACACCTGATCGCCCTCCAAGTGGCCGTAGGTGTCGTTGACGTCCTTGAAGTCATCGATGTCCAGCAACAGGAAGGACAGCGGCGCGCCTTGGGCACAGGCACTGTCGAAAGCCTGGTTGGCGCACTCGAAGAAGTGCCGGCGGTTGCTGCTCTGGGTCAGCACGTCGGTGGTCGCGAGACGATGCAGCTCCAGCTCCATCTGTTTCTTTTCGGTGATGTCCTCGGCCATGCCCACCACGATCAGCGGTTCGCCAGGCTCCACCTGCTGGTTGATGTAGCACTTGTCGCTCAACCAACGGATCTGCCCGTCGGCGGTGATGATGCGGTACTCGCGGTCTTCCACGACGCCCTGTTCCAGCACGCGGGCCAGGCTGTGTTCGGCGTAGTCGAGGTCTTCGGGGTGAATGCTGTTGCGCCATTCCCGATGGTCGGCCAGCAGCAGGCCGGCAGAACGCCCGAACACCCGCTCGTACGCCGGGCTCACATACAGCACGCGGCGTGTTTCCCAGTCGATGGCCCACAGCACGGCATTCACGCTGACCAGCATTGAGCTCAGCAGCTGCTCACGCTCGCTCAATCGCTCGACTTCGCCCTGGGCATGCATCAGTGCCAGCAGGGTCGCCGCCGCGGCTGGGCGGGGAGGCTCAGTCGTAGGAGCGTCGATCAAGGAGGACTTTTCGTGAACCATCGGCACAACTCTCTCTGGGCGCGCCGCAGGATTTAGCAGCGGTCACTACAAGGGGCCACCATGATGGCGAAGTGTTCATTGAGAGAGGCGAATTGCAGTGAAGTTCCGTCAACAGGACCGATTGCCGGTGTCCGAGAAATGACGCCAAAAAGCTGGTGGGCGGGAGGGAAGCCCCTCCCGCCGCACTGTCAGACCGCCGCAGGACGCAGCGAATAGGTCTTCAGTTGGTGGGCAAAATCCCGCAGGGACTGGATGCCGCTGGCCTCGGCTTCATGCACCCATTCCTTGATGGCTGCCAGCATATCGTGGCCATTTGAACTGGTCTTGAGCCAGATTTGCTGCAGCGCCAGGCGCTTTTCATAGATCACTTTCAAGGCCTGGCTGTGTTCCAGCATGCTCTGGATGCGCAGGTGGTGGCGGTCGTCCAACAGGCTGGTTTCTCGCGACAGCAGGCGCTTGGCGCGGTGGAATTGGTGACGAACCGAGTGATCGACCTTTTCCAGCTCCTGCTTGACCAGCGGACCGATCACCAACTTGCGGTACTGCGCCATGATCTGGAAGCGGTTGTTGAGGATCGCCATGGCGGTGTCCATGTCCAGGCTGCCCTTGCCTTCCACGCGGTGGGCAATCGGCGCGACGCGCTGCACCTTGGCCAGGCGCAGGAAACTGAACACCTTGATCCAGGCCCAGCCCAGGTCGAACTCCCACTTCTTCACCGACAGCTTGGCGGAATTGGGGTAGGTGTGATGGTTGTTATGCAGCTCTTCGCCGCCAACGATGATGCCCCACGGCACCAGGTTGGTCGCCGCGTCACGGCATTCGAAGTTGCGATAACCCACGGCATGCCCCAGGCCGTTGATCACGCCGGCGGCCCAGAACGGAATCCACATCATCTGGATCGCCCAGATGGTGATGCCGATGGTGCCGAACAGCATCAGGTCGATCACGCCCATGATCGCCACGCCCAGCAAGGGGTACGGGGTGTAGATCTTGCGTTCGATCCAGTCGTCCGGGCAGTTCTTGCCGTAGATGCGCAGGGTCTCGGGGTTTTCGGCCTCGGCGCGGTACAGCTCGGCGCCTTTGCGCATCACGGTGGACAGGCCCTTGATGACCGGGCTGTGCGGGTCGTCGACGGTTTCGCACTTGGCGTGGTGCTTGCGGTGGATGGCGGTCCACTCGCGGGTGTTCTGCGCCGTGGTCAGCCACAGCCAGAAGCGAAAGAAGTGTTTCAGGCCGGCATTGAGCTCCAGGGAGCGATGGGCTGAATAACGATGCAGATAGACCGTGACCGCAACGATGGTCACGTGGGTCATCAACAGAGTGACCGCCACCAGTTGCCAGGCTGACAGGTCAAGAAAACCGTTGTACCACATAGGCTGTATGGCCCTCAGATAAAGAAAAGAACAGCTCACGCATTATCACTAAGCCTACAGAGAAAACCAGCCGCGCTTTCAGATAGGAGTGACTGGATGTTTCTTATTCTATAATCCGCAGCCTTTGTAGGGCGATTCTGTTTTTTGGTAAGGATTACTAACCATATGCTGTTTTCATACCGAGGTGCCCTGCGTGCGGGGCTGGTATATCTGCTGGTTTCCGTTCTGTGGATCGGCGTAACCCAGCGCGTATTGATCGAGTTTCTCGATAGCCCGAGTGAGTTGAACCACTGGCTGCAGGTGCGCGGCTATGTGGGGGTGGCCCTCAGCGCGTTGGCGATTTACCTGCTATGCGCCCGTTTTGCGCGTGCAAACCAGTTGCAGCAACCGCTGAAGGAAAACCGCGAACGCCTGCGCCAGGCCGCCGCCGTGTTCGATTGCACCCGCGAAGGCGTGCTGGTGACCGACGCGCAGGGGCTGATCGTGCACGTGAACCGGGCCTTCATGGAGATCACCGGCTACTGCCGTGAAGACGTCATGGGCCAGCAGCCCAGCCTGTTCAAGTCCGGTCGCCATTCGTCGAATTTCTACCAGCAGATGTTCCAGAGCCTGGAGCGCACTGGCGAATGGAGCGGTGAAATCTGGAATCGGCGCAAAAGCGGCGAGATTTATCCACAGTGGCAAACCATTCGTGTGATCCACGATGACCAGGGCAAGGTCAGCCACTACGTCGCAGTGTTTTCCGACATCAGTGCCATCAAGGACTCCGAGCACGAACTGGCCCACCTCGCGCATCACGACCCGCTGACCGACCTGCCCAACCGCCTGCTGTTCACCGACCGCGCCGAGCAGGCGCTGGCCTCGGCGCAAATCCACAAGCGGGGCTGCGCCTTGCTGTTGCTGGACCTGGACCACTTCAAGATCATCAACGACAGCCTCGGCCATAACGTCGGAGACCAATTGCTCAAGCTGGTGGGCGAGCGGCTCAAGGCACTGTTCGGCCCAGGCGTGACCCTGGCGCGCCTGGGTGGGGATGAATTCGCCGTGCTGGCGGAAAGTTGTCCACAGGTGGCACAAGCCGCCGGCCTGGCGCAACGCATGCTGGATGCGATGAAACAGCCGTTTATCTTTGACGGTCATCAGCTGTTTATCAGCGCCAGTATTGGTATCAGCCTGTTCCCCAATGATGCCCTCAGCGCCGAACAGTTGCTGCGCAACGCCGACTCCGCGCTGTTCAAGGCCAAGAGTGCTGGCCGCGAAGGCTATGCCTTGTACACCGAAGAGCTCACCGCCCATGCACAGAACCGCGTGGAAATCGCTGGCGAGCTGCGCCGTGCCCTCGAACAGCAGGAACTCTGCGTCTATTACCAACCCGTGCACGACCTGCACAACAGCCGCCTTATCGGCGTCGAAGCGCTGGTGCGCTGGCAGCACCCGGAGCGTGGCCTGGTGCCGCCGGGGGAATTTATCCCGATCGCCGAGCGCACCGGGCTGATTGCCGATATCGATGCTTGGGTGATGGACCAGGCCTGCCGACAGATGTGTGATTGGCTGGCACAGGGCGTGCCGCTGAGTTTTATCGCCATCAATGTGTCCAGCCGCCTGTTTGCCCGGCGCGAGCTGTATGAGCAGGTGGCCCAGGTGCTGCACGACACCGGTCTGGATCCGGCGTTCCTGGAGCTGGAAGTCACCGAAAGCGCCGTAATGGATGACCCGGAAGTGGCGCTGGAACAACTGCATCGCCTGCGCGAACTGGGCCTGCGCCTGGCCATCGATGATTTTGGTACCGGTTACTCGTCACTGCTGCGCCTCAAGCGCCTGCCGGTGCAGAAACTCAAAATCGACCAAGGCTTCGTCGCCGGGTTGCCGTGGGATGAGGACGACGCGGCGATTGTGCGCGTGGTGATCGCCCTGGCGAAAAGCATGGGCATGCAGGTGCATGCCGAGGGGATCGAGCAGGTGGAGCAAGCGCGGTTTTTGTTGGATCAGGCGTGCGATATGGGGCAGGGGTATTGGTTTGGCCGGCCGGTGCCGGCCCACGAAATTGATTGGCACCGAGCCCCCCCAATCCAGCCCTGAAATGCAGTCAATAAGGTGGGAGCGGGCTTGCCCGCGAATGCGGTGCATCAGTTAACACTTTTTAGCTGACATACCGCTTTCGCGGGCAAGCCCGCTCCCACAGTTGGATCTTCTCAAGGCTTTATTTACGTACTTGGGCGCCAAACCTGCGCGCAACCCCGCGTCCCACCAGAAAATTCTTTCTGGTTATATAAACATTCTTAAATAGTATTTTTAAGAATATCCGCGCTTATCTACTATCGCCCTCACGCCGCAAGCAGTGCCGCCACTGCAAGGCACGCACTATTCATTTCAGGAGCGAGACCATGAGCGCATCTCTACGTAGCGTCGACGGCCAGGACGAAGCAGCCATTTTGCGTGAGATCCAGAGCGCGTTGCGCGATCTGCGGTTTGGCGCGGTGGAAATCACTGTGCATAACGCGCAAGTGGTACAGATTGAACGCAAAGAGAAATTCCGTCTGCAGAACCCGGGTAACAAACCGAGCTAAGCAAGAACGGCGATTCGCATGCTAGACCCGCAACTATAAGAAAAAGCCAACACCCCAGAATTTCAGGAGCTTCTATGTCGTCGATTCGCCGTTATGCCCTGGCCGCCCTGGCCAGCGCCGTGTTTGCAGGTTCCGCGGTTGCCAAGGACTACGAGTTGCTCAACGTCTCGTACGACCCTACCCGTGAGCTGTACCAGGACTACAACGCTGAGTTCACCAACTTCTGGAAACAGTCCCACCCAGGCGACAACGTCAAGATCCAGCAATCCCACGGCGGTTCGGGCAAACAAGGCCGTGCCGTGATCGACGGCCTGCGCGCCGACGTGGTCACCCTGGCCCTGGCCGGTGATATCGACGAAATCGCCAAGCTGGGCAAGACCCTTCCGGAAAACTGGCAGACCCGCCTGCCGGACGCCAGCACCCCGTACACCTCGACCATCGTGTTCCTGGTGCGCAAGGGCAACCCTAAAGGCATCAAGGATTGGGGCGACCTGATCAAGAAAGACGTGTCCGTGATCACCCCGAACCCGAAAACCTCCGGCGGCGCCCGCTGGAACTTCCTTGCCGCCTGGGCCTACGGCCTGAAAACCGGTGGCAGCGAAGCCAAGGCCCAGGAATACGTGAAAGAGCTGTTCAAGCACGTGCCTGTGCTGGACACCGGTGCTCGCGGTTCGACCATCACCTTCGTCAACAACGGTCAGGGTGACGTGTTGCTGGCGTGGGAAAACGAAGCGTTCCTGGCCCTGAAAGAAGACGGCGGCGCCGACAAGTTCGATATCGTCGTGCCTTCCCTGTCGATCCTCGCCGAGCCGCCAGTGGCCGTGGTCGACAAGAACGCCGAGAAAAAGGGCAACACTGAAATCGCCACCGAATACCTGAAACACTTGTACAGCCCGGCTGGCCAGGAGATTGCGGCGAAGAACTTCTACCGCCCACGCGATGCCAAAGTAGCCGCCAAATATGCCCAGCAGTTCCCGAAACTGGACCTGGTGACTATCGACAAAGACTTCGGCGGCTGGAAAACTGCCCAACCGAAGTTCTTTAACGACGGCGGCGTGTTCGATCAGATTTACACCGCGCAGTAACCAACACAATCTGGTGGCGCACGCTATGCCCTGTGGGAGCTGGCTTGCCTGCGATAGCATCGCCGCGGTGTGACCGACATACCGCGACGCTTGCATCGCAGGCAAGCCAGCTCCCACAGGACGTGTGTGCCTCCAGTGGTTTCCCCTTAACCAAGGACTCTTATGTCGCGTCGTATCTCCCCCGTCATACCCGGCTTCGGGCTGACGCTGGGCTACACCGTGGTGTACCTCAGCCTGATCGTACTCATCCCCCTTGCGGCGATGTTTGTACACGCCGCTCAACTCACCTGGGATCAGTTCTGGAACATCATCTCCGCACCGCGCGTGCTGGCGGCGTTGCAACTGAGCTTCAGCACCGCGCTGTACGCCGCGCTGATCAACGGCGTGATCGGTACGCTGCTGGCCTGGGTGCTGGTGCGCTACACCTTCCCCGGTCGCAAGATCATCGACGCGATGATCGACCTGCCGTTCGCCCTGCCCACCGCCGTTGCCGGTATCGCGTTGACCGCGCTGTACACGCCTAACGGCCTGGTCGGCCAGTTCGCCGCAGACCTGGGCTTCAAGATCGCCTACACCCCGCTGGGTATCACCCTGGCGCTGACCTTCGTCACGCTGCCGTTCGTGGTGCGCACGGTGCAGCCGGTGTTGGCCGATATCCCCCGGGAAGTCGAAGAAGCCGCCGCCTGCCTGGGTGCCAAGCCGTTGCAGGTGTTCCGCTACATCCTTGTGCCTGCGTTGCTGACGGCCTGGCTGACCGGCTTCGCCCTGGCGTTTGCCCGTGGCGTCGGTGAGTACGGTTCGGTGATTTTCATTGCCGGCAACATGCCGATGAAAACCGAGATCCTGCCGCTGCTGATCATGGTCAAGCTCGACCAATACGACTACCGCGGCGCCACGTCCATCGGCGTGCTGATGCTGGTGGTTTCCTTTGTCCTGCTGCTGCTGATCAACTTGTTGCAGCGGCGCATCGAACGTCCATAAGGAGGCGCGGAACATGTCCCAATCGTCTATTTCCGCCGCGTCCTCGGCCAACGCCGCCCGGCGTGGCAGTGCTGCGTCTCGACGCATCCTGATCGGCCTGGGCTGGCTGGTGTTCGCACTGTTCCTGCTGTTGCCGCTGTTTATCGTGGTGACCCAGGGCCTGAAGAACGGCCTCGGCGCGTTCTTCACCGCGATCCTCGAACCCGATGCGCTGTCGGCGTTGAAACTCACGGTGATCGCCGTGGTGATTTCGGTGCCGCTCAACCTGGTGTTCGGCGTCAGCGCCGCGTGGTGCGTGAGCAAGTACTCGTTCCGTGGCAAGAGCATCCTGGTGACGCTCATCGATTTGCCGTTCTCGGTGTCGCCGGTGATCGCCGGCCTGGTCTATGTGCTGATGTTCGGCGCCCAGGGCTTCTTTGGCCCCTGGCTGCAGGATCACGACATCCAGATCGTGTTCGCCTTGCCGGGCATCGTGCTGGCGACCATCTTCGTGACTGTACCTTTCGTGGCCCGCGAACTGATCCCGCTTATGCAGGAGCAGGGCACCCAGGAAGAAGAGGCTGCGCGCCTGCTGGGTGCCAATGGCTGGCAGATGTTCTGGCATGTGACCGTGCCAAATATCAAATGGGGCCTGATCTACGGCGTGGTGCTGTGTACCGCACGGGCCATGGGTGAGTTCGGCGCGGTGTCGGTGGTGTCCGGCCACATTCGCGGCGTGACCAACACCCTGCCGCTGCACGTCGAGATTCTCTACAACGAATACAACCACGTTGCCGCGTTTGCGGTGGCGAGTCTGCTGCTGATCCTGGCGCTCTTCATCCTGCTGCTCAAGCAGTGGAGCGAGAACCGTATTAATCGCCTGCGCGCCGCTGCGGCTGAGGAATAAGTCATGTCGATCGAAGTCCGTAATGTCAGCAAGAACTTCAACGCCTTCAAGGCCCTGAACAGCATCAACCTGGACATCCAGAGTGGCGAGCTGGTGGCGTTGCTTGGCCCGTCCGGCTGCGGCAAGACCACCTTGCTGCGCATCATCGCCGGCCTGGAAACCCCGGATGACGGCAGCATCGTGTTCCACGGTGAAGACGTCTCCGGCCACGACGTGCGTGATCGCAATGTCGGCTTTGTGTTCCAGCACTATGCGTTGTTCCGCCACATGACCGTGTTCGACAACGTCGCGTTCGGCCTGCGCATGAAGCCCAAGAACCAGCGCCCGAGCGAAAGCCAGATTGCGGTCAAGGTGCATGAGCTGTTGAACATGGTGCAGCTGGATTGGTTGTCGGATCGCTACCCGGAGCAGTTGTCTGGTGGTCAGCGCCAACGTATCGCCCTGGCCCGCGCCCTGGCGGTGGAGCCCAAAGTGCTGCTACTGGATGAGCCCTTCGGCGCCCTCGACGCCAAAGTGCGTAAAGAGCTGCGTCGCTGGCTGGCGCGCCTGCACGAAGACATCAACCTGACCTCGGTGTTCGTGACCCACGACCAGGAAGAGGCCATGGAAGTCGCCGACCGTATCGTGGTGATGAACAAGGGTGTGATCGAGCAGATCGGCTCACCGGGTGACGTCTACGAAAATCCGGCCAGCGATTTCGTTTATCACTTCCTGGGTGATTCGAACCGCCTGCACCTGGGTGAAGACAAACACGTGCTGTTCCGTCCCCACGAAGTGTCGCTGTCACGGCATGAGCTGGAAGACCATCACGCGGCTGAAGTGCGTGATATTCGTCCACTCGGCGCGACTACCCGTGTGACGTTGAAAGTGGAAGGCCAGAGCGAGCTGATCGAAGCTGAAGTGGTGAAAGACCACGACAGCCTGACCGGCCTGGCGCGCGGCGAGACGCTGTTCTTCAAACCCAAGGTTTGGCAAAAAGCCTGAGCCTAAAACACCGCAAAACCCTTGTGGGAGCCGGGCTTGCCCGCGATGGCGGACTTTCAGTCGACAATGATGTTGGCTGGTCCACCGTCATCGCGGGCAAGCCCGGCTCCCACAGTGGATCTTCATTAATCTTCAGACCGTGGCGCGTTTTCCTCTAACGGCCACCGGGCCCGAACGCTCCTCGATCTGTTGCTTGAGGTCATGGCGCAGCCCCAGCAGAAACGCCAACTCCGCCACCACAAACAACGGCCCCACGATCAGCCCCGACACGTCATCCACAAACGCCGGCTTCTTGCCTTCGTAATAGTGGCCGACAAACTGGATCACCCAACCCACCACAAACATCCCCACACCGCTGCTGAGCCACACCAACGTGCTCTGCGCCGCCAGCACATGCCCGGCCCATACCGACAGCCCCATCAGCACCGTCATAAGCACACCCAGTGCCAGTTCCAGGCGTAGGTAAAACCATGCTGAAAACAGCGCGACAATCACGGCGGGTGAAAGCCAGAAGTTACCCACCGCCCATTCCGGGCGTGACAACAGCACGGCCACTGCCACCACAATCAGTGGAATGCCGACGAAGTGGCTGGCGATATTGCGCGGGTCGCGGTGGTACGCGGCATATTGACTGAGGTGGTCGACGAGGCTTTTCATTGTTATTCCTCCTGTAGGATGTTTGATCATCTCCCGTCAGCCGGCGACTGACTGTCAACTGGGCGACAATCTCTGGAGTTCTCATGATTGCGGCAACCTGGCATGCCCGATTGGCCACCGGCCAGTGGTTCAGCCACCTGCCTGTACCGCTACAGGATAGTTTGCTGGCGGCGGCTCGGCTGCGTCAGCTGACGGCGGGGCAGTACCTGTTCCGGCGCGGTGATCCGCCCTGTGGGGTGTATGCGGTATTGGAGGGGGCGGTGCGGGTCAGCGCGGTCAATGCGCAGGGCAAGGAAGCTATTCTGAGCCTGGTTGAAACGCCTTACTGGTTCGGCGAGATCTGCCTGTTCGACGGTTTGCCGCGTACCCACGACGCCTTGTCGGTTGGGCCGTGCACGCTGTTGCAGGTACCGCAATCGGCGATGCTCGAGATTCTTGACCAAAGCCCGGCGTATTGGCGCGACATGGCGTTGTTGATGAGCCAGAAGTTGCGCCTGTCGCTGATCAATATCGAACAGATGAGCCTGATGCCGGCGTCGACACGTATCGCTCACCGGCTGCTGATGATTGCCGGCGGGTACGGCGAGATAGAGCATTCCCGTCGCGTCCTGCAACTGCCCCAGGAAGATCTGGCCGCGATGCTGAGCCTGTCGCGCCAGACCACCAACAGTTTGCTCAAGGCGTTAGAGCAGCAGGAGATCATCAAGCTGAGTTACGGCGCGATTGAAGTGCTCGACCTGCCGCGCTTGCGGCAGGCCGCGGGGGCTGGCTAGGAACCGCGATACGTCGAAAAACCGTAAGGGCTCAGCAGCAGCGGGATGTGGTAGTGCTGGTCGGCCTGCTTGACCTCGAATATTACCGGGACTTCCGGGAAAAACGTCTCGCGATTGGCTTTCTTGTAGTAGTCACCGGTCTTGAACACCACGCGATACTCGCCCGGCTTCATGGCTTGGTTGGCCGGGAACAGTTCGGCGATGCGCCCCTGCTGGTTGGTGACACCTTCGGACAGCGACTGCCAGTGATCGCCTACGTGTTGCTCCAGGGTGACGTTGACACCGGCAGACGGCAGACCGTTCTCCAGGTTCAGCACATGCACGCTCAGCGGGTTGCCGGCCGCCAGGGCCAGGCTGCTCAGGCCGCTCAGGCTGAGGGCGGCGAGGGTCATAGTCAGGGTTTTCATCGAGGTTTCCTCAAGGGGTGATTGTCAGGCCAAGTTGATTGGCCGCCTTTACCGCGCACGCGTCGTCCTGCTCGGCACCGCCGGCACCGGCAATGCCAAGCGCGCCTACCAGTTCAGTGTCGGCGAACAGCGGCACGCCGCCCCCGAGCAACAGCAATTCGGACAAGCTGTTAAGGTTGGCGGCCTCGGGGTTGTTGCGCGCACGCTCGGCAAACAACCGAGTGGGGGTTTTAGTCGACAACGCCGTGTACGCTTTGCGTTGGCTGGCGATGCTGTTGTGTGGACCTACGCCGTCGGCCCGCAGGCTCAGCAACGGATTGCCGCCCCGGTCGAGTACGGTAAGTGCTGCCGTGCACTGTGCCAGGCTGGCGTCTGCCAGTTGGCGTGCGGTGTGCAAATCCAGGTCGGCGTGGCGCGGCAGCGGTGGTGCTGCCAGGACGCTGGCGCTGATGGCGAAGCTCAAGAACAAGGCATTGCGGTACATGGGAACGGCTCCAGAAAGCAGGCCGCTACCTTAGCCAGCGGTCTCGGTCAAAAGCCGAACAATTCGATTACAGGTTTGTAATAAACCAAGAGGTAGGCATGCAGGTGTTGTTAGTGGAAGACCAGCCGAAATTGGCGCAAGTCATGGCTCAGGGCTTGAGTGAGGCCGGCTTCGCAGTGGAAGTCGCAGCCAATGGCATGGCCGCTCAGCGGTTTGTGGAAAGCACTGACTATGACTTGGTGATCCTGGATGTCATGTTGCCGGGTTTGAATGCCTGGAAGTTGCAGCAGGCGATTCGCAAGAAGGGCGAGACGCCGGTGTTGTTCTTGACGACCCCGGAAGGGATCGAGGACCGTCTGCGCGGGTTGGAACTGCATGAGGATGATTACTTGCTCAAGCCGTTTGAAGCCAAGGCCTTGGTGGCGCGGGTGAAGAAGTTGTTGCGGCGTGACCGTGGGCGCTGATTGATCCGGCATCTTCAATACCTGGACCACCGCCATCGCAGGCAAGCCAGCTCCCACATTTGGAATGCATTCCCCCGTGGGAGCCGGGCTTGCCCGCGATGGGGCCATCATGAACACCGCAAATCCACCTACCGCAACCCATCCCTGAACTGCCCCGGCGTCATCCCCGTCCAGCGCTTGAACGCCCGGTTGAAGCTGCTGGTGTCGGCAAACCCGAGCAAATGACTGATCTCGGCCAATGAGCATTGCGGATCGCGCAAGTGCAGCAAGGCCAGATTCTCGCGGCACTCATTGAGCAACGCATCAAACCGGCAGCCTTCATCCGCCAGATGGCGTTGCAGGCTGCGCAGGCTCAGGTGCAGCGCGTGGGCGACGCGCTCGGCACTTGGCTCGCCGTCCGGCAACTGCGCTTCGATCACCCGGCGAACCTTGCGCTCCCAGGTCAGCGGTTGCAGTTGAGCGAGGGTGCGCTTGAGCACGGTTTCGTTGTGCTCGGCCAACTCGGGGTTGGCGTCGTCCAGGTGGCTGTCGAAATCCTGTGCGGCGAACTCCAGGCGGTCTTCCTCAGCGCCGAAAAACACCGGCGCGCGAAATACGGTGTGCCATGGCTTGGGATCGGCCGGTTCCGGCCTTCGCAGGTACACCGCCAGCGGCGCGTATTCGCGCCCCAGGCGATTGCGACAAGTGCGCACATAGATCGCCGCAAACGCATCGATGGCCTCGAACGCTGGCGCTGGGTTTCCCGGTAGTTGCAGCAAGCGGAACCGATAGCGTTCGCCGTCGCCGCTCAGCTCTAGGCTCAAGGCATCGCTGACCACCTGGTGATACCGCACGATGCGCTCGAACACTTCCCGCAAGCTGCCACTGGCCACCAGCGCATACCCCAACGCATGAAACGTGGTGGGGCTGACGAACCGCGACACCCGCAGCCCAATCGCTGGATCGCCGCTGGCCTGCACCGCCAGTTCCCACAAGCGCGTGGTGGCCGACAGCGGGTATCGCGCATTCGGGTCGTCCATCTGCTGTGGGTCGAGCCCGGCTTGCACGCACAGCGCGGCGCTGTCGAGGCCCAGGGCGTCGAGTTGCTTGCGCAGGGCGCGGGTCCAGCTGGCAAGGGAAGTGGGTTCGGTCATGGCGATTGGCGCTTGCGGTCAACAGGTTGGCGTCCGGGGCTAGCATCCTGGGGCATTGCTTGGGGCAGGATGTGAGCATCAATAAACAAGAGGATGGAAGCATGGACGGTACTTCTGCAAGTCCCCAGCAGATGAACGCGCAACAGCGTTCGGCGCATATCCGTGAAGTGGTGCTGGCCGAAGGCGTGCGCCTGCGCCAGCAGCACCCCTGGTTGCTGCATCAGGATGCTTTGGGCGCAGGCATCCTGGCGTTTGCGCTGCTCGGCATGCTGGGCTCGGCGGCGCTCTGCATCACCGGGCACATGGCCTGGTGGGTGTGCCTGCTGCTTAACGCATTCCTGGCTTCACTGACCCATGAGCTGGAACACGACCTGATCCACAGCATGTATTTTCGCAAGCAGCGCCTGCCCCACAACTTGATGATGGGCCTGGTGTGGCTGGCGCGGCCGAGCACGATCAACCCGTGGGTGCGCCGGCACCTGCATCTCAACCATCACAAGGTCTCCGGCACTGAGACCGATATGGAGGAGCGCGCGATCACTAACGGCGAGCCCTGGGGTTTTGCGCGGTTGCTGATGGTCGGCGATAACGTCATGTCGGCGTTTATCCGCATCCTGCGGGCCAAGACCTGGAAGCACAAACTGACGATCCTCAAGCGCTCGCTGCTGGTGTATGCACCGCTGGCGCTGCTGCATTGGGGCGCGTGGTACGTGTTCCTCGGCTTTCATGCCGCCAATGGCATTGCCAGTCTGCTCGGTGCGCCCATCGAGTGGTCAGCCGGCACCCTGCAGATGATGCAGGTGATCGACATCGCCGCCGTGGTGATCATCGGCCCCAACGTGCTGCGTACCTTTTGCCTGCACTTTGTCAGCTCCAACATGCACTACTACGGCGATGTGGAACTGGGCAATGTGATCCAGCAGACCCAGGTATTGAACCCTTGGTGGTTGTGGCCGTTGCAGGCGTTCTGCTTCAACTTCGGCAGCACCCATGGCATTCACCATTTTGTGGTGAAGGAACCGTTCTACATCCGCCAGATGACCGCCAAGGTGGCGCACAAAGTGATGGCTGAGATGGGCGTGCGCTTCAATGATTTCGGGACGTTTGCGCGGGCCAATCGGCTTGGGTTTCCACCGCCTGCAGGGTTTCGATCAGCGCCTTCGCCGCAGGCGACAAGCGCACCCCAGCGCGGCTGATCACGCCGCAGCGGTTGCTCAGGCTGTCCAGGGCGTGAGGCAGGTTGCGCCAGTGCAGCACCTGCAGTTCGCCACGGGCAAAGGCGTCGACGAATGCTTCTTCGGCGCCCAGGCCAATGGCGTCGGATTGCCGCACGATAGTGGCCAGAGCAGCAAACTGCTCAAGCTCGATGGCGGGGGCAAAGTCGATGCGCCCGCTAAGGTTGGCCAGCAGTTTGCGAATGCCGGGTGCGATCAGTGGCGTCGCCAGCGGGTAGCCGAACAGGTCGTTGGTGGACAGGCTGTCCTTGGCCAGCAGCGGGTGCCCCGCGCGGCAGAAAAACACGCTGCGCCGAGGCGTCAGGGCCTGGGTCTGAAAGTTCGGGTCAGCCTCGAAGTGACGCACATCGGCAATAAAGAATTCGATTTCTTCACGGCTCAGGCTGCGTCCGAGTTTTTCCCAGTTATCCACCTGCAAGGCGGTGCGTACCTTGGGGTAGGTGGAGATAAAGCGCGCCATGGCCTGGGGCACCAGGTTCACCGACGCCACGGCATCGCTGCCCAAGCGTACTTCGCCGGCATCGAGTTTGGTCATGCGCGTGACTTCATGGCTGAGCAATGCTGCGCCTTGCACCAGGCTCAAGGCGTGTTGCAGCACTACCTGGCCTTCGGGGGTGGGACGCAGGTCTTTGTTCGCACGGTCCACCAGCACACAACCAAATTCCTGCTCCAGGCCCTGGATGCTGCGGCTGAACGCCGGCTGCGTGATACCCATGGCGTCCGCGGCGCGCACAAAACTGCGGTGCTCGTTGAGCGCGATGAAGTAGCGCAGTTGGCGAAGGTCCATGGTGTGCCCGGCATCCTGTAGGGGAACCGGGATTTTAAGGGCGATGCTTATTCCGTCAATGAAGCATGTTTGTTTTATCTAGATCTTAAATGCATATCTATAGAGCCGGCGCCGTGCGGTAGGTGGCGGGACTGAATACCCGGGTCACCACCAGCATCGCCACCGCTGTTACCGTCAGCACTACCCAGGCGCTGACAAAACTGCCGGTGAGTTCACGCAGCCAACCGGTCAGCCATGGCGAAATTGCATTGATCAAAAAGCCCACGCCTTGAACGAACGCCGCCAGTTGCCCGGCTTGGCGCGGGTCGCGGTGGTGGTCGAGGGTCAATAACAGGCTTAGGGCAAAACACGCGCCCAGGCCGAAGCCGCACAGCGCCACCCACAGGTGGGGAAACTGCAACGGCGCGATCAATAGGCCGAGGTAGCCAATGGTCTGGGCCAGCAGGCTGATCCACAGCAATGGCCGGCGGTCGACTCCGCGTTGTGCCAGCACCGGCATCAACAGCGCGGCGATGACCTGAAAGATCGTCATGAAGGCCAGCAATGAACCACTGGGCAACACGCCCCAACCCAGTTGCTGATAGTAAGCCGGCAGCCACGCCACCATGCTCATGTAGCCGCAATTGACCAGGCCGAAGTACAGCGCCAGCAGCCAGGCGCGGCGATTGCGCAGGCCCTGGAAGGCAGGCGCTACCTGGAGGTTTTTGGCTGCGCCCAGCGGCAACCAGGCCCACAGCAGCAACGCCGCCAACGCCGGCAACAGCCACACGCCGAGCCCGGCCTGCCATTGCTGGAAGTGGCTGGCCGCCACCGGGCTGAGCAGCGCCGCCAGGCCGCCGCCGGCCATCAACGACGCGGAATACACGCCCATCGCCACCGGCACGCGGTGATGGAATTCACGCTTGATCATCGCCGGCACCAACGCCTGGATCAGCGCCACGCCGGCACCGCCAAGCAATGCCGTCACCAGCAATGTCGACCCCTGGCCCATCAGCCAGCGGGCCAGGCACGCCAACAGGATCATCACCAGGCCCAGGGCGATGCCGCGTCGCTCACCCAGTTGCGCTTCCACGCGCACGCCTACCAGCGCCACCAGGCCCATGCACACCACCGGCAAACTGGTGAGCAGGGCGCTGCTCTGGAAACTGAGGCCGGTGGCCTGGCGGATCTCGCCGAGCAGCGGGCTGATGGAGCTGAGGATGGGGCGCAGGTTCAAGCCCAGGACCACCAGCAGGCCCCAGCCAGCGAGGGACTTATTCTGGGGCATGCAGGGTTTTCCATTCGCGATACAGGGCTGTCATGGCGGCGTCGGGCAGGTGCTGGATCGGCAAGCGCTGTTCGCTCACCGGCAAGCCCACTTGTTGCCCGATCGCCGCCGTCGACAAGCCAAACGGCTCGGCCATGGCATTGCTGGCGGCAAACACCACTCGCTCCACACCGCACAGGTACATGGCGCTCAGGCACATGGGGCAGGGCTGGCCGCTGGCATAGATCACACAGCCGTCCAGGCGCGCGCCGAGCTGCTGGCTTGCTGCGCGGATCGCCAGCAGTTCGGCGTGGGCGGTGGGGTCTTGGGTCAGGTGGATTTCGTTCACGGCTTCTACCAGCACTTCGCCGTTGTGCGTCAACACCGCGCCAAATGGCCGGCCACCTTGGGCGACGTTGGCCTGGGCCAGTCGGATGGCGCGTTGCAGGTGCTGGTGATCGTCGGTCATGGGAACCCCTCTGGGCAGGATGGAGGGTGAAGTATGGGCAGCCGCCGAGGTATTCTGAAATTAAATATAACCATGCCAACCAGTGGCAAATGGAATGGTGAGCGTCATGTTCGATCCTGTGTTGTTGCGCAGTTTTGTCGCCGTGGTGGATTGCGGCAATTTCACCCGCGCCGCCGAGCGCCTGCACCTGACCCAGTCCACCGTCAGCCAGCAGATCCGTCGCCTTGAAGACACGGTAGCGTGCCAGTTGCTGGACCGCGATCAGCGCCGGGTGGTGGCGACCGCTGAGGGCGAGCGCCTGCTGGCCTATGCGCGGCGCATCCTCGCGCTGCATGAAGAAGCCGCCGATGTGTTGATCAACCAGCAAAGCGACGGTGTGCTGCGCCTCGGTGTGCCGGAGGACTTTGCCGCCGAGCGCCTGATGCCGCTGCTTTCGTCGTTTGTGCAGGCCTATCCCCGGGTGCGCCTGGAAGTCACCAGCGGCCTTGGCCCCGAGTTGCAGCGCCAGTACCGCAGCGGTGAGTTCGACGTATTGTTGGTCAAGCAGATGGGTGACAGCGATGACTGCCAGGCCTCGTGGCCGGAGCCGTTGTGCTGGGTCGACAGCCGCAGCACGCCGTCGTTGGCGCGCGACCCATTGCCGTTGGTGGCATTTCCGGTGGGCGGCCTGTATCGCAATGAAATGCTGCAACACCTGGAAGTGGGCGGCTGGCGCTGGCGCATTGGTTACTCCAGCGCGAGCCTGGCCAGTGTGTGTTCCGCGGTGGCGGCGGGGCTGGGTATCAGTTTGTTGCCCCGTCGAGTCGTGCAGGATGGGCATGTCGTGCTGGGTTCGGACAGCGGTTTGCCGAAGGTCCAAGGCGTGCGGTTAGCGTTGTACGGCCGCACTGGCTTGGGCGCGGCGGGGCAGAGCCTGCAACGGCAATTGCTCGATTTGTGCGCAAACAGCCCTGCTTGATCCATGCCTTTACTGAATATTTTTTATGCCTGAAAGGCATTCAAAAATGGTGCCTCGGCGCCAGGCCACGCAGGACGTGGGTTTGCCATTTCAGGGCGTTTCATTTATTCAATTTAGATCTATGTATAACTTTAAAGATTACTTTAAGAGATAAGCGTCTGGCCCCGATGATTCAGCCCTCGACGGCCTCCCATGCAGGCCTGTCGGTTTTTTTGTTTCAAAACCGTAGGGAGTGAATCAATGGGCAATGTCCAGACCGCCGCCAGTGCACACGAGGCGCAATGGCGCCAGGCACCGAGCGGTGAGTTGGTCGACCTTGGCCGGCCGCACCGCGCGCCGTTGGGGCAACTGCGAACGCAGCAAACCCCAAAGCGGTTCTCCAGCCGTCGCGAAGGGATCCTGCTCGGTTTGCTGGTGCTGGCCTTGCACGGAGCGGTGATTTACTGGGTGAGCCAGAAGCCGACGCCGGTGCTGCCGATTGTGCCGCCGGAAATCCCACCGATGACCATCGAATTTTCGCAGCCGGCGCCGCCGGTGGTGGAACCGCCGCCGCCTGTGCCGCCGCCACCGCCACCTGTGGTCGAACCACCGCCGCCGGTCGTGGATGAGTTGGCCGCCAAGCCCGCGCCGCCCAAGCCGATTCCAAAACCCAAGCCAAAGCCCGTGCCAAAGCCTGAGCCCAAGCCCGCACCGAAGCCGGTCGAGCAGCCGCCTGCGCCACCCACGCCGGCACCACCAGCCCCCGCGCCCGTTGCTCCGCCTGCGCCGGCGCCGGTAACGCCTGCTTCGGCCAACGCCGCGTACCTGAAGAACCCGGCGCCGGAGTACCCGTCACTGGCCCAGCGTCGCGGTTGGGAAGGCACGGTGTTGTTGCGGGTGCATGTCCTGGCCAGTGGCAAGCCGGGCGAAATCCAGGTCCAGAAAAGCAGCGGTCGCCAGCAACTCGATGACGCCGCACTGACCGCCGTGAAGCGTTGGAGCTTCGTGCCGGCCAAGCAGGGCGATGTGGCCCAGGACGGCTGGGTCAGCGTCCCGATCGATTTCAAGATTCACTAACTATTCGGCTGCGGTGTGTTGCACACGCCGCGACCTGCACAGAGGGAAGACATCATGGCATTAGCATCTCCACTTGAATCCATCGAAAGCGCGGTGATCTGGCTGCTGGTGGTTTTTTCGGTCGCCACCTGGGGCCTGGCCTTGCTCAAGGGCGTGCAGTTCGGTCGCCTCAAGGCCCAGGATCGCAAGTTCCACAAACAGTTCTGGGCGGCGTCGAGTCTCGACTCGGCCGCCGAGCTGGCTGAAACCCAGCCGGGCGCCGCTGCTCGCGTGGCCCAGGCCGGTTATGCCGCGATCCAGGTGGGCGAAACCCCGCACGCGGCGGACCTGAGCCAGGCGATCAACCACCAGGACCGCCTCGAACGCGCCCTGCGCCAGCAAATCGTGCGTGAGCGCCGCTCCCTGGAAACCGGCCTGGCCGTGGTCGCCAGTATCGGCAGCACCTCTCCGTTCATCGGCCTGTTCGGCACCGTGTGGGGCATCATGGAAGCCCTCAAGGGCATCAGCGCCGCCGGTTCCGCCAGCCTTGAAACCGTGGCAGGCCCGATTGGCGCGGCTTTGGTCGCCACCGGTGTGGGTATCGCCGTCGCGGTGCCTGCGGTGCTGGTCTACAACTATTTCCTGCGTCGCCTGAAGCTGACGGCTGCGGACCTGGACGACTTTGCCCACGACTTCTACAGCCTGGCGCAGAAAAACTCCTTCCGTGTGCTGCTGCACCCGACCCTGAACAAAACCACTGCCAGTAACCCGCAAAAAGTGAAGGAGGCGTCCTGAGATGGCCTTTTCCACGCAAGACAGCGATGAGGTACTGAGCGAGATCAACGTCACGCCGCTGGTGGACGTGATGCTGGTGCTGCTGGTGGTGTTTATCGTCACCGCGCCGCTTTTGACCAACGCGATCCCGATCAACCTGCCCAAGACTGAGGCGGTCGCGCCGGTGGAGCAGAAAGACCCGCTGGTGGTGAGCATCGACGGCGCCGGCAAGCTGTTTATCAACAAGGACGAAATCCAGCCGGACCTGCTGGAGTTCAACCTGCAGGCGGCCAAGGCCAAGGACCCCGATGTGCGGGTGCAACTGCAGGCTGACGATGGCGTGAACTACGGCGAAGTGGCGCGAGCCATGGCGTCTATCGAGCGCGCGGGCATCACCAAGTTGTCGGTGATTACCGCACGTTAGTTGCAAATGCCTCGACAATTTTTTGGCCGTCTCCTTGGCAGGGTGCGGCCTTTTTTTTGCGTAAAACCCATATGTTTTTTTGGTTATTAATAAATAGCTTCTTATTCCTTAACGAATATAACACCCGTCCCTATACTGTTCAGCAACGTTAAACGCTGCAGGAGGGCACACCCATGCACAGCGAGTCGATTCGTTATCTGATCGTGCCGGGCTGGCAAGGATCGCCAGAAGATCATTGGCAAAGTCACTGGCAGAACAGCCTGCCCAATAGCGCCCGCGTGGAGCAGGCCGACTGGCTGACCCCGCGTCGCGAAGACTGGGTCGCCGCGCTGGCCGAGGCCATTGCGGCTGACAGCACGCCGGTGATCCTGATCGCCCATAGCCTGGGCTGCATCACCGTCGCGCACTGGGCGGCCACTGCACCGGTGCGGTTTTTGCGTCAGGTACGCGGTGCGTTGCTGGTGGCGCCGGCTGATGTCGAACGTCCCGCCTGCGCTCCGGCCTTGCGTAATTTCGCCCCCATTCCAACCGACCTGCTGCCGTTTCCGAGCCAGGTGGTCAGCTCCGACAACGACAGTGCCGTCAGCGCCCCTCGGGCCCTGGAGCTGGCGCGCAACTGGGGTGCCGAAGCCGGCATTCTGTCCGGCGCCGGGCATATCAATGTGAAATCTGGCCACCAACGCTGGGAGCAGGGATTTGCTTACCTGTACCGCCTGCAAAGTCGCCTTGAGCATCACGCCCGGCGCACTGCCTGAACATTTTTCAACGCCCCGTCCCTTAAGTGGATTTGGGGCGGGAGCCTGCCATGAGTCTGCATGAAACCTACGGCCAGCCTTTGCTGACCTTTCCCGACGCGGAAAAAAGCCCGCTGAGTATCCGCGCCAAGGCGCTGGTGTTTGTCGATCCCCGTTCGCGCCAATTGCGCGAAGACCTCGAGAGCCTCGCGCCGCGCGCCTTGCCCGTATTGATTCGTGGCGAAACCGGTAGTGGTAAAGAGTTGCTGGCGCGGCACATCCACCGTGGCAGCGACCGCACAGGCCTGTTTGTCTCGGTCAATTGCGGCGCCATCAGCCCGACCTATGCCGATGCGGAATTATTCGGTTATGCCGCCGGTGCCCACAGTGGCGCGGCCAGCAGCCGGGCAGGGTGGTTCGGTTCGGCGAATGGCGGCACCTTGTACCTGGATGAGATTGGCGACCTGCCGCTGCCGATCCAGGTGAAGCTGTTGGCCGCGCTGGAAAACCACGAAGTCACTCGCGTCGGCGCCCATCAGCCCAGCCCAGTGGATGTGCGCCTGGTCGCCGCCACCAGCATCGACCTGGCCCAGGCCGTGGCAGCCGGCAAGTTCCATGAGCGCTTGTTTCACTACTTGAGCGAAGGGCGGCTGGACTTGCCAGCACTGCGCGAACGCGTGGGTGACATCCTGTCCCTGGCCGAGTACTTCCTGGGTATCTACAGTCAGCGCCTGGACCTGCCGGTGCCGCTGATCAGCGATGCCGCGCAGCGTGTGCTGGAACACCACAGCTGGCCGGGCAATACTCGTGAGCTGGAAAACGTCATTCACTTCGCGTTGCTGGTGAGCAGCGGCGACGAGATCCTGCCCGAGCATTTGAACCTGCCGGTCGCAGGTTCGCCGTTGGAACAGGTGCAGCGCATTTTCCAGCGTGCCAGCCCCGCCGAGCAGGAAACTCTGCGTAAATTCCTACATGAACAAAATGGAATATCAACGTGAATAAAAGATATTGTTCGGGAATAAAAAATCTAGGTATTGTCCCTTCCACGCCGCGATAGCACTTCGCTGGCACACCTCATAAAAAACGGTCGTCAGAGACGCCCCGGAATTTCGATAAGGACACTGCATGAAAAAGGTTCTGTTGTTTACCGCACTGGCGGCTGCCCTGACTGCAAGCTTCGCCCAGGCCAACGAGAAACTGGTGGTGGCCGCCACGCCGATCCCGCACGCCGAGATCCTCGAACTGGTCAAGCCAACCCTCGCCAAAGAAGGCGTGGACCTGGAAATCAAAGTCTTCACCGACTATGTACAACCTAACGTGCAGGTGGCCGAGAAGCGCCTGGACGCCAACTACTTCCAGACCCTGCCGTACCTGGAAAACTTCAACAAGGGCAAGGGCACCAACCTGGTCACCGTAGTCGGTGTGCACGTTGAACCCTTCGGCGGTTACTCGAAAAAGATCAAGAACATTTCCGAGCTCAAAGATGGCGCCACCGTGGCCATTCCAAACGAAGGCTCCAACAGCGGCCGCGCCCTGTTGCTGCTGCAGAAAGCTGGCGTGATCACCCTGAAAGACCCGACCAACGCCCTGGCCACACCAAAAGACATCAAGGACAACCCCAAGCATCTGAAATTCAAGGAGCTGGAATCGGCCTTGCTGCCACGCGTGCTGGACCAGGTGGACCTCGACCTGATCAACACCAACTACGCCCTGGAAGCTGGCCTGAACCCAGCCAAAGACGCGCTGATCATCGAAGACGCCAAGTCGCCGTACGTGAACTTCCTGGTGGCTCGCCCGGACAACAAGGACAGCGACGCTATCCAGAAACTGTCCAAGGCCCTGACCAGCCCGGAAGTCAAAGCCTTCATCGAGAAAAAGTACAACGGCGCGGTAGTGCCTGCGTTCTGATGTAGACAAAACCCCCTTCAAGGTTTGAACGCCGACGGCTGTTACAGCGTCGGCGTTTTTTTATGCTCGGCATTGGAATGCGGTTAAAACTGTGGGAGCTGGCTTGCCTGCGATGGCGGTTTGTCAGCTAATGGCGTGCTGGCTGATCCACCGCTATCGCAGGCAAGCCAGCTCCCACCTTTGTCGGCGGTGTATTTTAGAGAGCGCGACTGTTGATTGCCCGCCGCAGCGCCACCAACCATTTCACCAGCTCCTGCGGATCAATCGGTTTCACTTCTTTCATGGTTCGATCCCTCGAATCTCAGACCCTCCAACCATAGCTGTCACCCGTCAAACCCGCGAATCCGGCGGTTATCTTTTTGGGTGATATCAATATGCTATTTAGGTATTTAAATTTTCTTTTTTATACCTTTAAAGTTCGCGCTACCCGGCGTTACCCATGCCGGATCGGATTGCGCTCGCTGCATTACCCTTGCGGCGTCATGGACTGGAAATGACCTTCGATTTCGCTTTTATCCTCAGCACGCTCCCGGCGTTTCTGAAAGCCGTGGGCGTGACGCTGCAAGTCGGCCTGATCGCCATTGCCACCTCGTTACTGGTGGCGCTGATCAACGCGGCGATGCTGGTGTTTCGCACGCCGTACCTGTCGCGCCTGGTGGCGCTCTATGTGGAGCTGGCGCGCAACACGCCGCTGTTGATCCAGCTGTTCTTCGTGTACTTCGCGCTGCCGGCCCTGGGTTTCAATATCTCCGGGTTCTGGGCGGCGATCATCACCATGACCTTCCTTGGCGGCGCTTACCTCACTGAGGTGCTGCGCGCGGGTGTGGAAGCGGTGCCGCTGGCGCAGATCGAGTCGGGCAAGTCCATCGGCTTGTCCGACTGGCAGCTGCTGCGCCATGTGATCCTGCCCCAGGCCGGCATCCTCAGCCTGCCGGCGCTGTTCGCCAACTTCATCTTCCTGCTCAAGGAGACCACCGTCGTCTCCGCCGTGGCGGTGCCAGAGATTCTCTACACCACCAAGAGCTACATCGCCCTCTACTACAAGACCTACGAAATGCTCGCCGTGCTGACGCTGATTTGCGTGCTGCTGTTCCTGCCACTGTCGCTGCTGCTCAGCCGCCTGGAAAGGAGGCTCCAGCATGGCCAGTTCGGGTCTTGAGTTGCTGTGGGTGTCGTTGCCGCAACTGGGCAAGGGCGCTGCGCAAACCCTGTCGATCTCGTTCTTGAGCATCGCGTTCAGCACCATCGGCGGCGTGTTGTATGGCGTGCTGCGCACGTTGAACAACCGGTTGATCAACGCGGTGCTGCGGGTGTACCTGGAGCTGTTCCGCGCGATCCCGGTGTTGGTGTGGTTGTACCTGCTGTTTTTCGGGCTGCCGATTTTCTTCGGCCTGAGCATTCCGAGTTTCTGGTGTGCGGTGCTGGTGCTGTCACTGTGGGGCGCCAGCGAGGTGGGTGAAGTGGTGCGCGGTGCCTTGCATTCGCTGCCACGCGGGCAACGTGAAGCGGGGTTGTCGATTGGTCTCTCGGACCCGCAGCTCTACGGCTACGTGCTGCTGCCCCAAGCCCTGAAACGCATGACGCCGCCGACCATCAACGTCTACACGCGCATCATCAAGACCAGCTCCCTGGCGGTGCTGATCGGCGTGGTGGATGTGATCAAGGTTGGCCAGCAAATCATCGAACGCACCTATGAGTCAGTGCTGATCTACGGCGTGCTGTTCCTGTTTTTCTTCTTTATCTGCTACCCGTTGTCGGCCGCCTCCAAGGTGCTGGAACGGCGCTGGGCCCAAGCATGAGCGCATTGATCGAGTTCCAGGGTTTCAACAAATTCTTTGGCGACCAGCAGGTGCTCAAGGGCATCGACCTGAGTGTGCAAAGTGGCGAAGTGGTGGTGATCCTCGGCCCCAGCGGCTGCGGCAAAAGCACCTTGCTGCGTTGCCTCAATGGGCTGGAAGTCGCGCACAGCGGCAGCCTGCGGTTTGCCGGTAAAGAACTTTTGGACAAACACACCGACTGGCGCCAGGTGCGTCAGGACATCGGCATGGTGTTCCAGAGCTACCACTTGTTCCCGCATATGAGCGTGCTCGACAACATCCTGCTCGGCCCCTTGAAGGTACAAAAACGCGACCCCCGCGAAGCCCGTGAACAGGCAGAAAAACTGCTCGACCGTGTAGGCCTTGCCGACAAACGCGACGCCTTCCCGCGTCAGCTATCCGGTGGCCAGCAGCAACGCATCGCCATCGTCCGTTCACTGTGCATGAATCCCCAGGTCATGCTGTTTGACGAAGTCACCGCAGCCCTCGACCCGGAAATGGTCAAGGAAGTGCTGGAAGTGATCCAGGGCCTGGCCCGCGATGGCATGACCTTGCTGATCGTTACCCACGAAATGGCTTTCGCCCGCGCCGTCGCCGACCGCGTGGTGTTCATGGAGGCCGGTCGCATCCTCGAACACAACACCCCCGAGGCATTCTTTACGAACCCGCAAACCGCACGCGCGCAGCAGTTCCTGGAGAAGTTCTCCTTTGTTTCAACACTGCCCAAGAAAACCAAGGAACTGGAGCTGATATGAAAAAGTTACTGCTGCCACTGTTTGCCGTCGCTCTGCTGGCCGGCTGCGATAAAAAGGCCGAAGAGCCTGTAAAACCTGCCGCTGTCAGTTACATCGATAAGATCAAGGCCCGTGACAAACTGATCGTCGGTGTCTTCACCGACAAACCGCCGTTTGGTTTTGTGAACGAAGCTGGCCGTTACGTAGGCTTCGATACCGACATCGGTCGCCAATTCGCCAAAGACCTGCTGGGCGATGAAAACAAGGTCGAGTTCGTTGCCGTCGAGCCGGCCAGCCGTATTCCGTTCCTGCAGAGCGACAAGGTCGATTTGATCCTCGCCAACATGACCGTGACCCCGGAGCGCAAGGAAGCGGTGGACTTTACCAACCCCAACTTGAAAGTTGCGGTACAGGCCCTGGTACCCAACGACAGCGCGGTGAAAAGCCTGGATGACCTGGCTAGCCGGACCACCATCGTGACCACCGGCACCACGGCTGACATCTGGCTGACCAAGAACCACCCGGACTGGAAACTGCTCAAGTTCGAGAAAAACTCCGAGTCGTTGCAGGCGTTGTCTGCCGGCCGTGGTGATGCCTATGCCCAGGACAACCTTGTGCTGTTCAGCTGGGCCAAGCAAAACCCGGGCTACCGTGTGCTGGAAGAAAAGCTGGGTGATGAAGCGCCGATTGCACCCGCGGTGAAGAAGGGCAACATCGAACTGCGCGACTGGGTGAATGCCGAGCTGGCCAAGTTGGGCGAGGAGAAATTCCTGCTCAAGCTGTACGACCAGTATGTGCGTAAAGAGCTGAGCGATGACACCAAGCCGGAGAGTGTGATTGTTGAAGGCGGGAAGTGGCAGGGCTGATTGTTGATTGATTGTTCTGGCCTCATCGGGGGCAAGCCCCCTCCCACATTTGACGGTATTCACACATCAAAATTTGTGAACCCAACCCAGTGTGGGAGGGGGCTTGCCCCCGATGAGGCCGGCACAGCAACCGCCTATTCCGGCCAATGCCAGGCGGGGGCATCCAATATTCCCTGCCCGACGATCCGCGTCTCCCCCAACACCTTTTCCAGCACAATCGAATTGCAGCCCTCATCCTGCTGCAATGCCGCAATCAGGCGGCTGGCATGGGACACCACCCACACCTGGCAGTGCTGGGACGCCTGGATGATCAAGCGCGCCAATGCCGGTAGCAGATCCGGGTGCAAACTGGTCTCTGGCTCGTTCAGCACCATCATGGTCGGCGGCCGAGGTGTGAGCAGCGCCGCGATCAGTAGCAGGTAACGCAAGGTGCCGTCCGACAACTCCGCCGCCGACAGCGGCCGCAGCAAGCCCTCCTGATAAAACTCAATCGTAAAGCGCCCACCCTGCAACGGTTGGATATTCAAGCGTGCGCCGGGGAAAGCGTCGCTGACTGCGCGCTGCAATGCCTCGGGATCGCCGATTTCACGAATGGTCTGCAACGCCGCCGCCAGGTCGCGCCCGTCGTGATGTAGCACTGGCGTACGTGTGCCCAGTTGAGGTTGGCGGACCGGCGCGTCGACATCGCTGCGAAAGTGATCATAAAAGCGCCAGCCACGGATGCTTTCGCGCAGCAGCAACACCTCCGGCGAACCGTGCAGGCTGCCAACCTGATCAAACAGGCTGTGGTAGTTCGGCGTGTGCTGGGCCAGCACATCCCAGGCGCGGCCCTCACGCGCCCGCACCATCGGCCCGGAACGCTGCACCAGCAGGCTGGCCGGGCGGTAGATAGGGCCGGCCCAGATGCATTCCTTCTTCACTTCCGGGTCCAGCGAGAAATAGGACAGCGTTTTTTCCGGCAGCCCCAGGGAAATGGCGTAGCTGAAATCTTCCCCGGCAAAGCCCAGGCGCAAGCGTTTGACGCCCTGACGCACGATGGGCTCGACCGGCACCTCACCGCTGCGCATGCGCCGGCTAATGGTCTCCGGCCCGGCCCAGAAGGTCGAATCCAGCCCACCCTCACGGGCCAGCGCATTGATCACCCCACCCTGGGCGGTTTCCGCCAGCAGGCGCAGGGCGCGGTACAAGTTGGACTTGCCGCTGCCATTGGGGCCGGTGACCAGGTTGAGTCGGTCCAGGGGCACTACCAATTTATTGATCGAGCGGTAATTGGCCACCGCGAGGGTCTTGAGCATGGGCATTCAGTCGGCGTGGGAACCATTGGAGTATGGGAGCCTCCATGCAGATAAGGAACCCTCAACTAAGCTCACAGTCGCATACACACTGGCAAGTCGGCATCACGCAAAAGGAGCCTGCATGGGCGGTCGTATTTCCACCTTTATTCTAGGCCTTGGCCTACTGGCGCTTTTGAGCGGCTGTAGCGAGGACAATGCCGAACCGAAGCAGCATTCACGGGTGTTTGTACAGACCGTGCAGCCGGCGGATTTTGCCGCAGCAGTCACGTTGACCGGCGATATCCAGGCCCGTGTGCAAACCGATCTGTCCTTCCGTGTGGGCGGCAAGATCATCCAGCGCATGGTGGACGTGGGCGACCGTGTGACCGCCAAGCAAGTGCTGGCCAAGCTCGATCCCAAAGACTTGCAGACCAACGTCGATTCCGCCCAGGCCCAGGTCGTGGCCGAGCAGGCGCGGGTCAAACAGACAGCCGCCGCCTTCGTGCGCCAGGAAAAACTCTTGCCCAAGGGCTACACCAGCCGCAGCGAATACGATTCCGCCCAGGCCGCGCTGCGCAGCAGCCAGAGTGCTCTCGCCGCCGCCCAGGCCCAACTGGCCAATGCCCGCGAACAGCTCGGCTATACCGCGCTGATCGCTGAAGCGCCGGGAGTGATTACCGCGCGCCAGGCAGAAGTCGGCCAGGTAGTGCAGGCCACCGTGCCGATCTTCAGCCTGGCGCGGGATGGCGAGCGCGATGCGGTGTTCAACGTCTATGAGTCGCTGCTGGTGGAGCCGCCGCCGGACGCGCCGATCACCGTCAGCCTGCTGGATAACCCGAGCATCAAGGTCCAGGGCAAAGTGCGTGAAGTCACGCCTGCCGTGGCGGCCAACACGGGCACCGTGCAGGTGAAAATCGCCCTGCAAGCGTTGCCCAAGGGCATGGAGTTGGGTTCTGTAGTGAGCGCTACCGCCAACGGCCCGGCCAAGGCCAGTATCGAATTACCTTGGGCTGCGCTAACCAAAGATCTCAGCGAGCCCGCCGTGTGGTTGATCGACGGCGACGGCAAGGCGCAGCTGCACAAAGTCACCGTGGCGCGCTACCTCACCGGCAAAGTCATCATTGGCGACGGCCTCAAGGGCGGCGAAAAAGTCGTGGTGGCCGGCGGGCAATTGCTGCACCCCGGCATGCTGGTCGAGATCGCCCAGCAAGGAGCCCAACCATGAAGCGCCTGACGGGGATACTCGCCGCCAGCCTGTTGCTGGTGGCCTGCTCCAAGGAAGAACCGCCGCCCGAGCCTGTGCGCCCGGTGCTGTCCATGGAAGTGACGTCCGAGGACCAGGAAAACCTTGGCCGCTTCGCTGGCACCATCCAGGCCCGCTATGAAAGTAACCTGGGCTTTCGCGTGCCTGGTCGCATTGCCCGGCGCGCCGTGGATGTGGGCGCCGAGGTGGAGAAGGGCGCCTTGCTCGCCGTCCTCGATCCCACCGACCAGCAGAACCAATTGCGCTCGGCCCAGGGCGACCTGGCCCGCGTGCAAGCGCAATACATCAACGCCCAGGCCAACGCCCGCCGCCAACAGGAGCTGTTCAACCGTGGCGTTGGCGCCCAGGCTCAGCTGGATATTGCCCAGACCGACCTGAAGACCACCCAGGCGTCCCTCGACCAGGCCCAGGCCTCGGTCAATCAAGCCAAGGACCAACTCAACTACGCCGAACTGCGCACCGACCACGCGGGCATCGTCACCGCCTGGAATGCCGAGGCCGGCCAGGTGGTCAGCGCCGGCCAGCAAGTGGTGACCCTGGCCCGCCCGGATATCAAGGAAGCGGTGATCGATCTGCCGGCCGGCCTTGCCGAGCGCCTGCCGCCAGACGTGGTGTTCCTGGTCGCCGGGCAGCTCGACCCCAGCGTGCACACCACCGCCATCGTGCGCGAGATCGAACCCCAGGCCCAAAGCGCCACGCGCACTCGCCGAGCACGCCTGACCCTGGCCGAAACACCGCCCGCGTTCCGCCTGGGCACGGCGATCAGCGTGACCTTGAGCACCGCCATCGCGCCCCGCATCGAACTGCCCCTGAGCGCCTTGCAGGAGGTCGACGGCAAGACCCGGATCTGGCTGCTCGATACCCAGAACCAGACCGTGCAACCGCGCGACGTCAGCGTGATCAGCCGTGACGCCCGCAGCGCCATGCTCAGTGGTGGCGTCAAACCCGGCGAACGCATCGTCACCGCCGGCGTGAACAGCCTGAAACCCGGGCAAAAAGTCAAAATCGACGAGGACAGCCCGCGATGAAAGGGAGCTTCAACTTATCCGACTGGGCCCTCAAGCATCAGTCCTTCGTCTGGTACCTGATGTTCGTCGCGCTGCTGATGGGCGTGTTCTCCTACATGAACCTGGGCCGCGAGGAAGACCCTTCGTTCACCATCAAGACCATGGTGATCCAGACCCGCTGGCCGGGTGCAACCCAGGAAGAAACGCTCAAGCAGGTCACCGACCGCATCGAGAAAAAACTCGAAGAGCTGGACTCCCTCGACTACGTGAAAAGCTACACGCGGCCGGGTGAATCCACGGTGTTCGTGTTCCTCAAGGACACCACCAGCGCCAAGGCCATCCCGGAGATCTGGTACCAGGTACGCAAGAAGATCGACGACATTCGTGGCACTTTCCCCCAGGGCCTGCAGGGGCCGTCGTTCAACGACGAGTTCGGTGATGTGTTCGGCTCGGTGTACGCCTTTACCGGCGACGGCCTGTCGATGCGCCAGTTGCGCGACTACGTGGAGCAGGTGCGCGCCGAGATCCGTTCGGTGCCGGGGTTGGGCAAGGTCGAGATGATCGGCCAACAGGACGAAGTGATTTACCTGAATTTCTCCACGCGCAAACTGGCGGCCCTGGGCATTGATCAACGCCAGGTCGTGCAAAGCCTGCAATCGCAGAACGCGGTGACTCCGGCCGGTGTGATCGAGGCCGGGCCGGAGCGCATTTCGGTGCGCACGTCGGGGCAGTTCGCCTCGGAGAAGGACTTGGCCAACGTCAATCTGCGGCTCAACGACCGGTTCTATCGGCTGGCGGACATTGCCGAGATCAGCCGTGGCTACGTGGACCCGGCGCGCCCGATGTTCCGCTTCAACGGCAAGCCGGCGATCGGCTTGGCGATTGCCATGCAGAAGGGCGGCAATATCCAGTCGTTCGGCAAGGCCTTGCACACGCGCATGGACGAGCTGACCGCCGACCTGCCGGTGGGCGTCGGTGTGCATAAGGTGTCCGACCAGGCGGAGGTGGTGGAGGAGGCCGTCGGCGGCTTTACCAGTGCGCTGTTTGAAGCGGTGATCATCGTGCTGGTGGTGAGCTTTATCAGCCTCGGCATGCGCGCCGGGCTGGTGGTGGCATGCTCGATTCCGTTGGTGTTGGCGCTGGTGTTCGTGTTCATGGAATACAGCGGCATCACCATGCAACGGGTGTCGCTGGGCGCGCTGATCATTGCGCTCGGCCTGTTGGTGGACGACGCGATGATCACCGTCGAGATGATGATCACGCGCCTGGAAAAAGGCGAAACCAAGGAACAGGCAGCGACCTACGCCTATACCTCCACGGCATTCCCGATGCTCACCGGTACGCTGGTGACCGTGGCGGGTTTTGTGCCGATCGGCCTCAACGCCAGTTCGGCGGGCGAATACACCTTCACCCTGTTTGCGGTGATTGCCGTAGCGATGCTGGTGTCGTGGGTGGTGGCGGTGCTGTTTGCGCCGGTGATCGGCGTGCATATCCTCAGCGCCAACGTCAAACCCCACAGCGCCGAGCCAGGGCGGGTCGGCCGCGCCTTCAATGGCGGCATGCTGTGGGCCATGCGCAACCGCTGGTGGGCGATCGGCATCACCGTGGCACTGTTTGTGGCGTCGGTGTTTTCCATGCAGTTCGTGCAGAACCAGTTCTTTCCGTCGTCGGACCGCCCGGAAATTCTCGTCGACCTGAACCTGCCGCAAAACGCCTCGATCAACGAAACCCGCAAAGCCGTCGACCGCCTGGAAGCTATCATCAAGGACGACCCGGACATCGCGCGCTGGAGCACCTACATCGGCCAGGGCGCGATCCGGTTCTACCTGCCGCTCGACCAGCAACTGGAAAACCCCTACTACGCGCAGTTGGTGATCGTGAGCAAGGGCCTGGAAGAACGTGGCGAGTTGATCGCGCGTTTGCAAAAGCGCCTGCGCGATGACTTCGTGGGCATCGGCAGCTACGTGCAGCCGCTGGAGATGGGCCCGCCGGTGGGTAGGCCGATTCAGTATCGCGTGTCGGGCAAAGACACCGACCAGGTGCGCAAACACGCCATCGAACTGGCGACCTTGCTGGATAAGAACACCCACCTGGGCGAGATCATCTACGACTGGAACGAGCCGGGCAAAGTGCTGCGCATCGACATTGCGCAGGACAAGGCGCGGCAACTGGGGCTGTCGTCGGAAGACGTCGCGCAGTTGATGAACAGCGTAGTCAGCGGTGCCTCGGTCACGCAGGTACACGACGATATCTACCTGATCAACGTGGTCGGCCGCGCCGAAGACGCCGAGCGGGGTACGCCGGAAACCTTGCAGAACCTGCAGATTGTCACGCCCAACGGCACTTCCATCCCGCTGCTGGCCTTCGCCACCGTGCGCTATGAATTGGAACAGCCGCTGGTGTGGCGTCGCGACCGCAAGCCGACCATCACCATCAAGGCGTCGGTGCGCGACGAGATGCAACCCACCGACCTGGTCAAGCAACTCAAGCGTGAGATCGACAAGTTCAGCGCCGGCCTGCCGGTGGGCTACAAGGTCGCCACTGGCGGCACCGTGGAGGAAAGCGGCAAGGCCCAGGGCCCGATTGCCAGCGTGGTGCCACTGATGCTGTTCCTGATGGCGACCTTCCTGATGATTCAGCTGCACAGCGTGCAGAAGATGTTCCTGGTGGCCAGTGTGGCGCCGCTCGGCTTGATTGGCGTGGTGCTGGCGCTGATTCCCACGGGCACGCCCATGGGCTTTGTGGCGATCCTGGGTATTCTGGCGTTGATCGGCATCATCATCCGTAACTCGGTGATCCTGGTGACGCAGATTCATGAATATGAAGTGGCCGGCTATTCGCCGTGGGATGCGGTGGTGGAAGCCACCGAGCATCGGCGCCGGCCGATCCTGCTGACGGCCGCTGCTGCGAGCCTTGGCATGATTCCCATCGCCCGCGAAGTGTTCTGGGGGCCGATGGCGTACGCGATGATCGGCGGGATCATCATCGCCACCTTGTTGACGCTGTTGTTCCTGCCGGCGCTCTACGTGGCCTGGTACAAAATCCGCGAGCCCAAGCAGGAGCAGCAGGAAAAACGCAGTTAGAAATGTGGAGGCTTGCTGTGGTGTTCAGGTGCTCTCGCCACAGCAAGCTCGCTCCCACAGCTTGATGCTCATTGACCTTTTGTATCGTGGGAAACGTCCGGAGGTGATACGCGTTGCCCCCGCCAGTCATAGAGTGGTCTACCCTCCCGACTTCACTTCGTTCGGGTCCAGTCCTATGCGCTACCTGCGTTCTGTTTTGTTGCTCTGCGGTCTGTTCCTCTCGCCGCTGACGTTCGCCACCGTTCTGGAAAACGCCCTGTGGCGGGTCGAACTCGACCCGGCAACCCTGGCCCTCCGCGTTACGCCCAACGGCCAACCGACGGTGCAAGCTTCCAGCGGCGTCGTGGCCCGTACCGTCAGCCAACTTGAACACCACCATCAGCAAGCGAGCTGGCAATGGGATGACGGCGCCTTTCGGGTGAGCGCCAGCCTTGACCAACGCGACCTGCTGCTCTCTATCACGGCGCGGGAAGCGGGTGAGCTGCCGATCCTCATGCAACCGGCGAGTGCCCTGGGCGAGGGGCTGATGTGGCCGTTGGCCGAGGGGCATTACGTGCCCACCGGCAATGCAGAGTGGAAGGGTTTCCTGCTGGAACAAGGTGATTTAAATACCACTCAGGACCTCAGCTTGCCCCTGTGGGGGCTGGACCACGGGCGCTTCACCTTGAACTGGTTGCTGACCAACCCCTACAACAATCGCCTGCACTGGCAGGCAGGTATGGCACTGTCAGTGGCCCATGAATTCACAGCCCTCGACCCGGCCGCACCCATGACCCTGCTGTTGCACCTGGGGGATGCCGATCCGTTGGCCGGCGCCAAGCGCTACCGCCAATGGTTGGTGGCGCAGGGCCGTTATGAAACGTTGGCTGACAAACTGCGAAAGACGCCCGAGGCCGAGAAGCTGCTGGGCGCCAGTCATGTCTACTTGTGGGGCAATGACTTGCTGGCCCCCGAGGATGTGCGCGATTGGCCGCTGTTGCTCAAACGCATGCGCGGTCATGCACTCCAGGGCTTGTTGGACAAGGAGTCCGCCAAGCTCCTGGCGCAGGGTGCCGCCTTGAATCGCTATGAGCAGACGGCCGTGCTCCGGGGCCTGAACGCCGCGATCAACAAAAAGGCTCGGCAGAGCTGGCAGGTAGAAGAACCCGACATGACCCGGCTCGCCGCGCGCTATAACGAGTTGCGTAGCGAACTGGCCGTGGACTTTGCCGGGGCCCTGAGCGATACCCCTGCGCATTGGGGCAGCCAGGTGATCCAGTCACTGCGCAGCTCAGGCCTGCCGCGCTTGCTGCTGACCCTGGGCGAAGGCTGGGAAGGCGGCCTCTGGCACCCCGAGGCGATCCGGGCCGGGGTCGACGCGGGCTTCTTGATAGCCCCTTACGACTCCTATGAAACCGCGTTGTCCGCTACGGAAAACCCGGATTGGACCACCGCTCACCTGGGCGGCAGGGCGTACCGCGAGTGCGCGATTGTGCTAAAGGACGGCAAGCTGAAAACCGGTTTCCAGCAGTCCGGCCACTACACCGACCCACGTTGTGTGCGGCCTCTGCTGGAGGCTCGCGTAAAGGCTATCCAGGCCAAGGCGGGCTTCAACGCCTGGTTCCTCGATGCCTACGCCACCAGCATGGTGTTCGACAGCTACCGTGACGACGCCCGGATGACCCAGGCACAGAACGCCGAAGGCAACATCGACGCTTCGCGCTGGCTCAATACCGCGCTCAAGTTGCCCGCCGGTTCCGAAGACGGCAACGCGATCACCGCCGAAGGCATTCTGTTCGCCCATGGCATGCAGACGCCCGTGATTGGCTGGGGGGATCACGCGATGGCCCAGGACAAGCAATCGCCTTATTACGTAGGTAATTGGTATCCGCCGGAGCAACCCGCCGTGTTCTTCAAGTCGGTGCCGTTGAAGGAGCCGTATCGTACGGTGTATTTCGATCCGACCCTGCGCCTGCCGCTGTACCAGGCGGTGTTCCACGGCTCGGTGATCACCACGCATCACTGGCTGTTCGACAGCTTGAAGCTGAGCAATGTGCAGGCTGAGAACGAGTTGACGCAGTTGCTCTACAACGTGCCGCCGCTGTATCACTTGAGTGCATCGACGCTCAAGCAGCGGCTGCCGTTGATACAGCGTCAGGACCGGGTTTTTCGGCCATTGCATCAACGGTTGGCCACCCAGGCGATGACGGGGTTTCGTTGGTTGACGGCGGATAGGCAGGTGCAGGAAACCACCTTTGCCGATGGGACGCGGTTGGTGGCGAATTTTTCTTCAGCGGAGAAACAAGGGTATGCGGGGTATAGCCTGACGGTGCTTGATGTGGGGGGGAGCGCTTTGGTGTATCAAGTGCAATAGCAATCACCGGGTACGGCGCTCGACCTGTGGCCAGGGAGCGTGCTCCCGCCAGCGGCCTGGCAGACGACTGCTCTCCAACTGTAACCCCGCGATCCAAAACTGTGGGCGCTGGCTTGCCTGCGAAGGCGGCGGTGCGGTGTACATATCCGTTATTCAGGTAACGGCGGCTAAAGCTTGCGCCACACACTGGCCAACCAAGGTTGCTGCTCTCGAGGCAAGCCTGCGGGGCGATAGTAATGCTCCAGCTCTACAAATCCTGCCTGCGTCAGCAGCGCCTGCCAGGCCTCCAGGTCGTGATACGACCCATACCGAGGTCCATTCCAGCCTTCCTGGTTTTCACCCCGGGGGTTGGAGCTGAATAGGACGCCGCCCGGCTTCAATGCGCCTTGCATCTGCTTGAGCACACGGGGAAGTTCCTGTTTGGGAATATGAAACAGCACCGCATTGGCAAAAATGCCGTCGAAGCGTTCGGCAGGCAGGTCCAGCTTCAGGAAGTCCTGCTGCATCACTTCACAGCCACTGTCTTCCCGCGCCATCTGCGCGAACCGCTCCGAGCCGTCCAGCCCCACGGCGATATGCCCCATTCGGGTAAAGGTCTGCAAGTCGCGCCCCGGGCCGCAGCCGAAATCCAGCACGGTGAACGGCGCCGTACCCTGGATATGCCGCAGCAGCGCATCGATGTTCTGGCTCACGTCGTGGTCGCGGGTGCCCTCACGGAAGTCCTCGGCCACCTTGTTGTAGTGGCCGAGGGTGGTGGACGTGATCTGGTCGAGGTCGTGGGGTGCAAGTTTCATGGCAGGGCGCACTTGGGCTGAGGTCATTGGACTATACCTCAGGCCATCGTCTGATTCAGTTGAAAGACGTATGCCCTGTGTAGGGCAATTCAGTGCCTATTCAGCGTAAGCATCCGACTTACTGACCGCAGGATTCTAGGTACCATTCGCGTCTTACTTGAAGAGGCGTTGTATACCCATGGATCAGGCATCTCCACCCCCGGCTGATAACGTCATTCAGCAAAAGAAAATGGATCGATACTCCAATGTCTTGAGTAATGGACTGTTATGGCTCAACGAGCGCGCATGGCCTTTGACCGTGGGCATTTTGTCTGTGGCCGGGCTTTATCTGTACCAATACATCCAAGTGGAAAAGGTGCCGCTGAGTATTTTGTCGGCAGCTGCGTTCACGGCGTTGCCGGCGATGTTCGCCATGTTGGTATTTGTCATCGGCATGATGGGGGCGTCGATCCTGATGCCTACGTTCATCTTGTTCCTGCGCATGAATGCCACGGGCGCGCGGCTCAGTGATCAACTCAATCTCAGTCGGCAATCGCCTGAGACGACGGCTCAACATCGTCGATTGTTGATGCATTGGGCTGCCAGTCTCGTGGTGCTGGCGGTGTTCTGGTTATCGGCGGTGTACATGTCCGCGAACGCAGAAAGCGGACCGCTTCAGACTGTTTGCTGGGTAGTGGCGATCGCTGTGACGGTACTGGCCTATACCTGCATCATCATTCGTGCCCGGCCGGCCAATATCGCGCGGCGCGAGCTTTCCGTGGAGTTCTGGATCGCGAGTGCCAGTGCCGGCGTCATTCAGATGCTGATTGTTCTGATGGTCACCGTACCTGTCTCGCGCGCGTTCGGCGAATACTCCGACAGTGTCGTGCTGTTTGCGCCTGTCATGTTGGCTGAAATAGTGGTGCTATTTCTGATTCAGGGGCTGGGGGCGTGTCTTGTGGCGTGCATGAACGATCATAAAAACCCGGTCGCGCTGGCATCCTTGGCCGCCCTTGGGCTTTTGGTCGTACTGGGGCTTATCCCTGTGACGGGCGCAAAGTTGGGAGGCCTGCCGCTGCAAGCCTCCGCGTCGGGAGGGCGTATGTGTACCGTCATGACCTGGTCAGAGGGGGCCAAGGTTCCCGGCATGCTGGTCGGCGCCAAGAAACCTGAGGGCAGCATCAAGCTGCGCGTGCTGGCGGATTCGGACGGGAGCTACAGTGTTCGCCCATGGCAGGCCAAGGAAAAAACCATCACCTTCGTCCCCCACTCCAGCGTTGCCCAGCTGGATGAATGCCCCTGATTTCAGCGTTTGTTCAACACCCGAGCCAGGCGATCACCGCCCAACTGAATCACCGCCACGAGGATCACCAGCAGCACAATCACGGTGAGCATGATCTGCGTATCAAAACGCTGGTAGCCGTAGCGGTAGGCAATGTCGCCCAGGCCGCCCGCGCCAATCGCGCCGGCCATGGCCGACGAGTTGATCATGGTCACCAGGGTGATGGTGAACCCGCCGACAATCCCCGGCAGCGCTTCCGGCAACAGCACGTGCCAGATGATGTGCCACCGGCGGCAGCCCATGGCTTGTGCCGCTTCGATCAGGCCGTGGTCGACCTCACGCAGGCTCACCTCGGCAATGCGCGCAAAAAACGGTGTGGCGGCGATGGTCAGCGGCACCACGGCGGCCCATACGCCGTAGGTGGTGCCAACGATCAGCCGCGTGAAAGGGATCAACGCCACCATCAGGATCAGGAACGGAATCGAGCGGAACAGATTGACGAACGCCCCCAGCACGCGGTTTAACGCCGGTGCCTGGTAGATGCCGCCTTTGTCGCTGGTGACCAAAAACACCGCCAGCGGGATGCCCACCAGCAACGCAATCAACGATGACACGCCGACCATCAACAAGGTGTCAATGGCGCCCTGCACTAAACGATCAAACCACATAGCCCAGCACCTCCACCTGTTGTGCCCAATTGCCGGCGCGGTTGCGCAGTTCTTCTGCGGTGTGAGGCGAGCCATTCACCGCCAGCAGCAGTTGACCGAGGGCATGCCCCTGGATGCGTTCCACGCCGCCTTGCAGCAAGCGCACGCGACCGCCGAGGGCGCTGAACAGCGCGGCCAGGTCCGGCTCGTCGGAATCACTGCCGGTGAATTGCAGCCGCAGCACTATCGCCGCGTCGACGGTCGCCGGCTTGGCCTGCAAACGGCTTTGCAACTCGTCCGGCAGCCCATGTTGCAGCGGTGCCAGCAGGGTCTTGCTGACCTCATGCTGCGGGTTGCCGAACACTTGCCACACCGGGCCTTGCTCGACGACACGCCCATGCTCCAGCACCACCACGCGGTCGCAGATTTCGCGGATCACCGCCATTTCATGGGTGATCAATACGATGGTCAGGCCCAGGCGCTGGTTGATCTCGCGCAGCAGGCCGAGGATCGACTGGGTGGTCTCCGGGTCGAGGGCCGACGTGGCCTCGTCGCACAGCAAAATCTGTGGGTCGTGTACCAGCGAACGAGCGATGCCCACGCGCTGTTTCTGCCCGCCGGACAGTTGCGCCGGGTAGGACGTGTGCTTGTCTTGCAGCCCCACCAGCTCCAGCAGCTCGCGCACCTTCTGCTCGCGCTGGGGCTTGGGAACGCCCGCCACTTTCAGCGGCAACTCGACGTTCTGCCACACCGTCTTGGCCGACATCAGGTTGAAGTGCTGGAAGATCATGCCGATGCGCCGACGTAGCGCCACCAGGTGGTCTTCGTCGAAGTCACCGATGTCGACCTGATCGATCAACACCCGCCCGCTGCTGGGTTGTTCCAGGCGGTTGATGGTGCGGATCAGCGACGACTTGCCGGCGCCGCTGCGACCAATGATGCCGAACACTTCACCGCGCTGGATCGCCAGGTCGATGCCCTGCAAGGCGTGCACAGTGCCGTCGTAGGTCTTGCCCAGGTTGATAAAGCGCACGTGGGCACGGTTCAGGTCAGGGTGCAGTTCTGTCTGCTCGGCGTCCCTGGGCGGCAAGCCCAGGTCGCGCAGTTGAGAGTGGGCGGCGGTCATTTTTTATCTTCCCAGCCGACCTGGTAGAGCTTGCCCAGGGATTTATCCAACGCAGCGCGGACTACGGGCGAATGCTGGTAAATGTCGACGAACTTGATCACGCGCGGGTCGGTCTTGCTCTTGGGCTGGATCACGAACTGGATCACGTACTCCGGGTGGTCGAGGCCGTCGAACAGCAGTGCCGACTCGGCATCGAAGGTCTTGGACAGGCGGATATACGCCGGGTAGCCCTGCACCAGATCGGCGTCGTCATAGGCGCGTACCAGTTGCACGGCCTCGACTTGCAGGATCTTGATCTTCTTCGGGTTACTGACGATGTCTTCTTCGGTGGCCTTGTAGCCCACCCCCGGCTTGAGGGTGATCAAGCCCGCCTTGGCCAGCAATTGCAGGCCGCGACCGCTGTTGATCGGGTCGTTGGCAATCGCCACGCTGGCGCCTTCGGGCAGGTCGTTGATGCTCTTGTACTTCTTCGAATACAGGCCGACGTTGTTGATGATGCCCGGCGCGTATGGCACCAGGTCAAAACCGGCGGCGGCCTTGGCGTTTTCCAGGAACGGGATGTGCTGGAAGTAGTTCACGTCGATATCGCCAGCGGCCAGGCTGACGTTGGGCGCGATCCAGTCGGTGAACTCCACCAGCTCGACCTTCAGGCCTTGCTTGCCCGCTTCGGCCACCGCGGCTTCCAGGGGAATAGCGAAGGCGGCGGTGGTGCCGATTTTCAACGGTGCATCAGCGGCGAACACCGCCGAGCTGAACAGTCCGAAAGCCAGGGCCAGTGCTTTGACTGGGTGGGAGAGCAGTGTTTTTTTCATGATCGATTTCCAGTCACAAGGTGTTGGTAAGAACAATGCGGTCAACGGTGGGAGCTGGCTTGCCTGCGATGGCGGTCTGTCAGGCAACTCTTTTTCGCTGATCCACCGCCATCGCAGGCAAGCCAGCTCCCACATTTTTGATTAGTGTCTGTAGTGGGATCCGGTGTGTTGTTCGGGAAGGCGGGCGCTGCCTTGAAAGACTTTTTCCCGCAGCGTTCCCTGTTCATATTCAGTCTTGTACGACCCGCGCTTTTGCAACTCCGGCACCACCAGGTCGATAAAGTCCACGTAGCTTTCCGGCGTGACGATGCGTGTGAGGTTGAAGCCATCCAGGCCGGTTTCGCTGATCCAGGATTCCAGCTCGTCGGCGACCTGTTCGGGCGAGCCGACCAGGGTGATGTAGCGGCCGCCCAGGGCGTGTTGCTCCAGCAACTTGCGCCGGGTCCAGTCGTTGTTCTGCAGGTTCTTGGTGGCCGACTGGATCGCGTTGCTCTTCACGTACTGGATCGGTTCGTCCAGTTCGTACTGGGCAAAATCGATGGCGGTGGACGCCGAGAAATGCGCCACGCCGGCTTCCGGGCTGGCATAGCTCAGGTATTCGGCGTGCTTGGCCCAGGCAAGCTCCTCGGTGGCGCCCACGATCACGTTGAGGCCCATGAACACCTTGATGTCATCCGGATTGCGTCCGGCCTCGACCGCACTGGCACGCACCTTGTCCACCTGGACCTTGGTCGCCGCCTTGTTCTGCCCGCTGATGAATACACATTCGGCATGGCGCCCGGCGAACAGCAAGCCGCGGTCCGAACTGCCAGCCTGGAACAGCACCGGCGTGCGTTGCGGCGAGGGTTCGCACAGGTGATAACCCTCCACCTGGTAGAACTCGCCGTGGTGCTCGACCTTGTGCACCTTGCCCGGCTGCGCATACACCCGCGCCTGCGGGTCGTTGAGCACCGCGCCGTCCTCCCAGCTGCCTTCCCAGAGTTTGTAGAGCACCTCCAGGTATTCATCGGCCTGGTCGTAACGGCGGTCATGTTCGACCTGCTCGGTAAGGCCCATGGCCTTGGCAGCGCTGTCGAGGTAGCCGGTGACGATGTTCCAGCCCACGCGGCCACGGCTGAGGTGGTCCAGCGTGGACATGCGCCGGGCGAACAGATACGGCGGCTCGTAGGTGAGGTTGGCAGTGAGGCCGAAACCGAGATTCCGGGTGACCGCCGCCATCGCCGAGACCAGCAGCAGCGGGTCGTTCACCGGCAGTTGTATCGACTCCTTGAGCGGCACATCGACCGAGTTCTGGTACACGTCGTAGACGCCGACGATATCGGCGATGAACAGGCCATCGAACAGCCCGCGCTCCAGGGTTTGCGCCAGGTCGGTCCAGTACTCGATCGTCTTGTACTGGGTGGAGGTGTCCCGTGGGTGGGTCCACAGACCGTGGTTGATATGCCCGATGCAGTTCATGTTGAAGGCATTGAGCAGGATTTTCTTCTTCGCCATCAGAGGGTCCCCCGCAGTGGCGGGTTTTCATCGTTGAGGTAGTAATTGCCCACCGCGTGGTACTTCCAGCGCACCGGGTCGTGCAGGGTGTGGACGCGGGCGTTGCGCCAGTGACGGTCGAGGCCGTGCTCGGCCAGGGTCGCCTGGCTGCCGGCGAGTTCGAACAAGGTGCTGCCGGCGGCCAGGGATATTTCGGTGCTCAAGGCGCGCACTTCGGCGACGGCAATCGAGGCCGCCGCCACCGTCTCGGCATTGCTGTCGGCCTGGGCGCGGTCGAGGAATTCGCCGGAGCGTTCCAGCAGCGCTTCGGCGGCGTGCAGGCGGATGCTCAGGTGGCCGAAGCTTTTCAGGGTCAGCGGGTCTTCGGTGGCCTTGTCGTTGCCGGCGTCGATCCACGGGCGGGTCTTGGTGCGCACGAAGTGCAGCGCATCTTCGAAGGCCGCGCGGGCGATACCGGTGTCGATGGCGGCGTGAAGAATCTGCGCCAGGGGACCGACCGTGGTCGGGCGCTCGAAAGCGCTCTGGAACGGGATCACGTCTTGCGCCGCGACCCACACGTTGTCGAACACCACCGAACCGCTGCCGGTGGTGCGCTGGCCGAAGCCGCTCCAGTCATCGATCACGCTCAGGCCTTCGCTGTCGCGCGGGACAAAGGCGAGGTGCTGCACGCCATGTTCATCCACCACCGAGGTGGGAATGCGTTGAGCGTAGATCGCACCGGTGGAATAGAACTTGCGGCCGCTGATACGGAAACCGTCACCGTCGCGGGTGATTTTGGTGACGCGGTCATGGGCGGTCTTGGTGCCCAGTTCCGCCAGGGCGTTGCCGAAACGCTGGCCGGCCAATACTTCGGCGTACAGGCGCTGTTGTTGCGCCGGGCTGCCGTTCACACGCAGCACTTCCAGGGCATAGAAATGGTTTTGCGGGATCTGGCCCAGGGACGCGTCCGCCTGGGCGATCAGGGCGATGACCTTGGCCAGGGTGACGTTGGAAACGCCCGCGCCGCCGAATTCCTTGGGTACGCTGATGCCCCACAGGCCGGAGCGCGAGAATACGTCCAGTTCGGGCAAGGGCAGGCGGCGCTCGCGGTCACGCTGGGCGCTGTCGCGGCGGAAGTCTTCGGCCAGGTCGCTGGCGACAATAAGGGCTTGTTCGTCGCTGGTAATGACCGCGACGGGGTGAGAGAAAGTCATGATGTTCTCCAGAGGTCTGGTCGGTCAGATCCAGGAATGGCGAGCCGGCAAGGTACCGTTCAATCGATAGGCGCCGATGGCGTGATACTTCCAGCGCACCGGGTCGTGCAGGGTGTGCACGCGGGCGTTGCGCCAATGACGGTCGAGGTTGAATTCGGCAAGGGTGGCGCGGCTGCCGGCCAGTTCGAAGAGCTTTTCGCTGACCAGCAGCGCCACTTCGGTGGTCAGTACCTTGGCCTCGGCCACCGCAATGGATGCGCGCGCAGCGGACTGCGCGGTGATCGGCGCGGCGCTGACCTGGTCCAGCACCTGGCCGGCCTTGCGCAGCAGGGCTTCGGCGGCGTGCAGTTCGATCTTCAGCTTGCCGATGTCGGCGATTACATACAGGTCATCGCTGGCGCGTTCGACCTTGGCGTCGATCCATGGGCGCGAGCGCTCACGCACGAAGGCGATGGTGTCATCCAGCGCGCCACGGGCGATGCCGGCGTCGATGGCCGCCTGGATCAGCTGCGAGACGGCGCCCTGGATAGTCGGGGTTTCGCCGATGCGCCAGTTCTCAACTACCAGCTCCGCGTCCACCGGCACCTTGTCCAGCAGCACGGTGCCGCTGGCGGTGGTGCGCTGGCCGAAGCCGGACCAATCGTCAACGATGCGCAGGCCTTCGGTGCCACGACGCACGAACGCCATGACTTGCTTGCCGTCATCGTTCAGGGCCTTCACGGCCACCCAATGGGCAAACAATGCGCCGGTGGAATAGAACTTCTGGCCGCTGATCACATAACCGTCACCCTCGGCGGTGATGCGCGCCTTGAGTTCCAGGGTGTTCTTGGTGCCGCGTTCCGGGCCGCCATTGCCGATGCGCCAGCCGTCGAGGACGCTCTGGAACAGCTGCTTTTTCTGGCGTTCGGTGGCGGCGCCCTGCAACAGGTGCAGGATGCCGAAATGGTTCTGCGGGATCTGCCCGAGGGCCGGGTCTGCCGCGCTGATGATCGCGAACACGTCGGCCAGGGTCACGAACGACACCTGCGGCCCGCCGTACTCACGGGGAATGGAAATACTGCCCAACCCACTGCGGGTGAACTGCTCGATCTGTGCCCACGGCAGCTTGCGTTGCTGGTCGCGTTTGGCGGCTTGCAGGCGTGCAGCCTGGGCCAACTCATGGGCAGCCTTCAGCGCCTCTGCATCGTTGCGCAGCACGGCGGCCGGCAACAGCAGGGGAGCGACATCCAGATCACTCTGGGGGGGTGTTAGAGCCAAGTTAGACATCAGCGCCGCTCCTTGGCTGCACGTAATGCCCTGGCGTTACGCACCGGGGTAATTCTGACCATACCGACCTCGCATTCAATGAAATAAAAACAGAAAAATCAGGAATGTCCGGTGGTCCGGTGCATATACCCTAAGCGTGTTAAATATTTAAATAAACTAACTTTTGGGAATATGCATAGAAGGTCTGTCACCCCGGTTCGCAAGGTGAACCGGTAGGGCGTGGCTGATAGATCAGCGCCGTCCCGGCGGGCCGGGACTCTGCCTCGCTGGCGATGCGCAGCGTGCGGGCGGGCGCCCAGCGTGAATTGTTGCCGACGCGGTCAAGAATGCAGTACGTCACTTCCAGCCGACAGTCGTCTCCCGCTTCGATAATCAGCGTCGAAGGCACCCATACCTGTACCGCCATGCCGACTTCCCTGGCCCGGATTTTCGGCAGGTCCAGGCGCACATCGCCCCAGCGCAAGGTGATGGCATCGCCGGTGGTCATGTGCAGGTAGGGCTCGATGGTCAGGGGAATACCGCGCCGTACCTGGCTGGCGTTGACGCCGTAGCGGCGGATGGTGTCGGGCAGACCCACGGGGGCGAGGTTCTGGTTTTCGTCACAGCAAAGGGGCGAGGGCTGGCCGCCTGGGCAACGGGTCTTTACACGCACTCGCGTGACGGCTGAGCGAGCAGGGGTATGGCCGACTTGCATGACCTGGTAATGCACCTGCGTCGGCCCCTCCAGCACAAAACTCTCTGGTACCCGCAGGTGAGTGAACTCGCCGATCTTGCCGGTGGTGATCCGACGTGAAGCGGCGAAACAGTTGTTCCAGAACAGCTCGATCAGGTCGCCTTCATCCATGCCGGGATACGGCGGGATGTCGACCTGCAAGTGCGCGGCGGCCAGGGCATTGATGCCATTGCCGACGGCCTGGGGCAGTGTCGGGGCGGTGAGCAGGGGGTGCGTCATAAGTAATCTCCTTGATGCAGCCAGCAGCAATCGCTCCGGACCTTTGGCGCAGGTGTGCGCGGTGGGCCGAACGAAACGATTCAGTGAATAGCCGGGATAGGATCCAATCCTCTGGGCGCTAGATAAGAGGGTTGGCCGAGGGGCGTCAATGGCGGCAAAGGGCTAAACGGCGGTGTTGGCGTGATTCAGAAGGGTCTGACTGAGGCGGGGATATTCAGGCGGGTGCGGTGGGGTGTTTTTCAGGTTGGAATGAGGACTTCGTGTAGGAACAGGCTTGTGTGGGAGCTGGCTTGCCTGCGAAGGCGTCGCCACGGTGAGACAGGTTCACCGAGGTGGCTGCGTCGCAGGCAAGCCAGCTCCCACACAAAGCCTCAGTGGGCGAGGAATTTACTCAGGAACTGCTTGGTACGCTCTTCCTTGGGGTTGGCGAACAGTGCCTTGGCTTCGCCTTGCTCCACGATCACGCCCTTGTCGAAAAAGATCACCCGATTGGCCACATCGCGGGCGAAGCTCATCTCGTGGGTGACGATGACCATGGTGCGGTTTTCCTCGGCGAGGCTGCGAATGGTTGCCAGCACTTCGCCCACCAACTCCGGGTCGAGGGCTGAGGTGGGTTCGTCGAATAGAATCACCTCCGGCTCCATGGCCAGCGCCCGTGCAATGGCGACGCGCTGCTGTTGGCCACCGGACAAGCGCCGTGGGTAGGCGTCTTCCTTGCCCGCCAGGCCGACCCTGGCCAGCAGCTTGCGCCCCAGCGCGACAGCGGCCTCGCGGGGCATCTTCTTGACCACGGTGGGGCCTTCGATGACGTTTTCCAGCGCGGTGCGATGGGGGAACAGGTTGAAGCTCTGGAACACAAAACCCACGTGCTGGCGCAGGCGCCGCACCTGCCTCTGTTGCTGGTTGATCGGCTTGCTGGTGTCGATCTCGATGTCGCCCACCTTGATGCGACCGCTGGTGGGTTGTTCGAGGAAATTCAGGCAGCGCAGGAAGGTGGTCTTGCCGGAACCGCTGGGGCCGATGATGGCGATGACTTCGCCCTCCTTGACCTCAAGGTCGATGCCGTTGAGCACCACCTGACCCTTGAATTGTTTGGTCAGTTTTTCAACCACGATCATGCTTCAGGACTCCAGGTCATGCCGGTTGACCCGGTCTTCCAGACGATTCTGCAAATGCGCCAGGATGCTCGCCAGGATCCAGTAGATCAGGGCTGCGGACAGGTACATGGTGAAGATTTCGAAGGTCCGCGCAGACACCAGTTGGGCCTGGCGGAACAGCTCGGGCACCTGGATGGTGGCGGCCAGCGCCGTGTCCTTGACCAGCGAAATAAAGCTGTTGCCCAGCGGCGGCAGGGCTGTGCGCATCGCCTGCGGCAGGATGGCCCGGCGCAGGGTCTGCGCACGGGTCATGCCGATACTGGCGGCGGCTTCCCACTGGCCACGCTCGATGGAGCCGATGGCGGCGCGCAGGATTTCACAGGCGTAGGCGGCCATGTTCAGCGAAAAGCCGATCATGGCCGCCGGGATCGGATCCAGCTCGATGCCCACTTGCGGCAAGCCGTAGTAGATCAGGAACAGCTGTACCAGCAAGGGCGTGCCGCGAAAGAACGACACATAGACTCGGGCGAGCCAGCTCACCAACTTGAAGCGCGACAGGCGCATCAAGGCCAGGCCGAAGCCCAGCAGCAAGCCGAAAAACATCCCGCCGAGGCTGAGGATCACCGTGTAATACGCGCCCTTGAGCAGAAAGGGCGCGGAGTCCAGCGCGAGTTGGAAACCTGCTTCCATTATTGAGTGACGTCAGCGTTGAAGTACTTCTCGGACAGCTTCTTCAAAGTGCCGTCGGCGCGCAGTTTGTCGAGGGCCTTGTTCACAGCAGCCAGCAGTTCAGGCTCGCCTTTGCGCAGGGCAATACCGGCTTCCTGGCGGGAGAAGGCAGCACCTGCAGCAGCGGTGTCCTTGGCTTTCTTGGCATATTCCAGTGCAGCCAGGCGGTCAATCAGAATGGCGTCGACACGGCCGATGCGCAGGTCTTGGAACTTGGTTGGGTCATCGTTATAGGTTTTGACGATGGCCTTCGGTTGGTTTTCCTTGAGCCATTGTTCGTAGTTGGTGCCCAGGCCCACACCGATTTTCTTGCCAGCCAGGTCGTCGGCGGTCTTGATGGTGTCGACGTTTTTCGCCAGGGTCAGCGCCTGGATACCAGAGACGGTGTAAGGCGTGGAGAAGTCGTATTTTTGCTTGCGTGCATCTGAGATGGTCACTTGGTTGACCACCGCGTCCAGGCGCTTGGATTCCAGGGCCGCGAGGATGCCGTCCCATGGCGTCGCTTGCAGCTTGACCTTCACGCCCAGCTCTTTGGCCAGTGCTTCGGACAGCTCCACCTCGAAACCGGTGAGTTTGCCGCTTTCATCGACAAAGCTGAACGGTGGGTAGGTGCCTTCCAGGCCGATCTTGATCTCGCCTGCTTTCTTGATGTTATCGAGCTGCTCGCCAGCCACTGCCTGGCCGAGCAGGCCAGCCCCGAGTGCCAGGCCCAAAGTGCCAACCAACAATGTGCGACGCAATACAGAAATAGTCATGAAGAGCCCCTGTGTTTTTATGGTGAGCGAAGCAGGTGACGCAGTAGTCGTATCCTGCCTTAAAGCGCGTAGCGCGTCTTCGCCTACGGCGCGACTATAAAGCGGGTTTTTAAGACTTGAAAATAATATAAATATAAATTGTTATTCGATTATTGAATATACGACCTATTTAATGTGGGAGCTGGCTTGCCTGCGATAGCGGTGCAAAGGTCAGCACATCGGTAGCTGACAGACCGCCATCGCAGGCAAGCCAGCTCCCACATTTTTTAGTCCGCGTTTATTCAATTGAATACCGAGTTGTAGGCAAATAACGCCGGCGCCCCGCCGGTATGCAGGAAAATGATCGGACCCTCTTCAAAACGCTGACACCCGATCCCATCCAACAAGCCAGCCATGGCCTTGCCAGTGTAGACCGGGTCCAGCAGCAGGCCTTCCTGGCTGGCGAGCAGCTTGATGGCTGCCAGCGTACCGGCGTTCGGCTCGCCATAACGGGGGCCGAAGTATTCATCCCAGAGATTCACCTTGAACGCCTCGGGCACCTTTACACCCAGCAACTCGGCGGTGCGTTCGGCCAGGCCCTGCACTTTCGGGCGTTGGGCTTCGTCGGTGCGGGACACGGTGACGCCAATCACCGGCAGGTTCGGCAACACTTCGCTCAAGGCCAGGGCCAGGCCGCTGTGGGTACCCGCGCTGCCGGACGCCAGCACCACGGCGGAAAACGCGATGCCGCTGGCTTCGATCTGCGCCGCCAGCTCTAGCCCGGCGCGCACGTATCCCAGGGCGCCCAGGGCATTGGAGCCGCCGATAGGCACCAGGTACGGTTTCTTGCCGTTGCTGCGCAGGCGGTCGGCGAGGGCGTTGAGCTGGTCGTCGACGTTGTCGAGGTTTTCCACCAATTCCACCTTGGCGTCGAACAGCTCCAGCAGCAGGCGGTTGCCGTTGCCCAGGTAGTTCGGGTCCTCGGTGCCGGTGGGGTTTTCGAGCAGCGCGACGCAGCCCAGGCCGAGTTTGGCGGCCAGCGCAGCGGTCTGGCGCACGTGGTTGGATTGAATCGCGCCGGCGGTCACCAGGGTATCGGCGCCCTGGGCGATCGCGTCGGCGGCGAGGTATTCGAGCTTGCGCAGCTTGTTGCCGCCCATGGCCAGCGGCGTGGTGTCGTCACGTTTTACGTAGATGTCCCTGCCCGACCAGGCCGACAGCCGCTCGAGTTTTTCCAGGGCAGTGGCGCCGCCCAGCAGTTCCAGGCGGTTAAAACGGTCGAGCTGTTGTTTGATCATGGCTACGCACGGTTGCTAAGTGATGGGGCGACTATAGGCAGGCACTTTTCATCGGGCAACCGCCAATCGCTTATTCCGGATGGTTCTTGGTATCACACCATTGGTTCTTAAGGGCGGCCAGGGTGCATACCGTAAAGTGAGCGCCATTACGTCAGGAGTGAATACCGTGAGTGAGCGTTCCAGTCATTGGCAATTACAGACCATCGTCAGCCAGTTGCGCGGCGCCCGGGACCAGTGGCGGACGCGCAATGGTCGCTTAAGTGGCGAGCATGGCGGCCGCGAGTTACCCTCGCGCGAAGCCGTGGCGCAGATCCTGGAGTCGCTGTGCGGCGCCTTGTTCCCCATGCGCCTGGGGCCGGTGGACCTGCGAGAGGAAAGCGAAGATTTCTACGTCGGCCACACCCTGGATGTGGCGCTCAATGCGTTGCTCGCCCAGGCCCGCCTGGAGTTGCGTTATGCCGCGCGCCAAGGCGGCCAGGATGACAGTGCTGTCGACGCCCACGCTATCCGCCTGATCCAGGATTTTGCCCTGGCCCTGCCGTCCCTACGCAGTCTGTTGGACACCGACGTGCTGGCCGCCTACCACGGCGACCCCGCCGCTCGCAGCGTGGATGAAGTACTGCTGTGCTACCCCGGGATCCTGGCGGTGATTCACCACCGCCTGGCGCACCACCTGTACCGCGCCGGTTTGCCGTTGTTGGCGCGCATCAGTGCCGAGATCGCCCACTCGGCCACGGGGATCGATATCCACCCTGGTGCGCAAATCGGCCCGAGCTTCTTTATCGACCACGGGACTGGGGTGGTGATCGGTGAAACCGCGATCATCGGCGAGCGGGTGCGCATCTACCAGGCCGTGACCCTGGGTGCCAAACGCTTCCCGGCGGATGAGGACGGGCAGTTGCAGAAGGGCCACCCGCGTCACCCGATTGTCGAGGACGATGTGGTGATCTACGCCGGCGCGACCATCCTGGGGCGCATCACCATCGGCAAGGGCTCGACCATCGGCGGCAACGTGTGGCTGACGCGCAGCGTGCCGGCGGGGGCGAACATCACCCAGGCGAATTTGCAGCATGATGATGGGACGCAGAAGTAACGAACCCTCGCGAATCCCCTGTGGGAGCGGGCTTGCTCGCGAATGCGGAGTATCAGTCAATGGATTTATCGGCTGACACACCGTATTCGCGAGCAAGCCCGCTCCCACATTTGGAATGCATTCCAGATTTCACGCGGATTTGTGCCAGTAATCGCTGAACGATTTGCCTCTCGCGCCCGTCATACCAATCCTTGAGCTAGTGTAGGAATTATCTACCACTCAGCCATGCGATTAGTCCCAGACCGCCTTCCTATGTTTAACTTGAATGTTCGTTCAAGTTAAACCCGGTGGTCCGCTGCCCGCTCACAACAGGAGGCTTACCTTTGCTGAGTCCGTTATTGACAGCCACATTCCCTTCCCTCGGGGTGCATCGTTCATGAGTGCATCGTCCACCCCATCCAGCAGCCTGGTGCGCATGAATGCGCCCGTCTTCTACTTTGCCGCGAGCTTCATCCTGCTGTTCGGCATCACTGTCATCGCTATTCCGCAACAGGCTGGCGCCTGGCTGCTGGCGGCGCAAAACTGGGCGGCCAATACGGTCGGCTGGTACTACATGCTGGCGATGACCCTGTATCTGGTCTTCGTGGTGGTCACCGCGCTATCGGGCTACGGCAAGATAAAACTCGGTGCCGACCACGACGAGCCCGAATTCAGTTACCTGTCCTGGGCCGGCATGCTGTTCGCCGCTGGGATCAGCATCACGCTGTTCTTCTTCTGTGTGTCCGAGCCGCTGACACACCTGGTGCAACCGCCCCAGGGCGCGCCAATGAACGCCGACGCCGCGCGCCAGGCCATGCAGATCCTGTTTCTGCACTGGGGCCTGCACGGCTGGGGCGTGTTCGCTTTTGTGGGCATGGCCCTGGCGTACTTCGCCTATCGGCATAACCTGCCGCTGGCGCTGCGTTCGGCGCTGTACCCGCTGATCGGCAAGCGCATCAACGGTCCCATCGGTTATGCGGTGGATGGCTTCGGCATCATCGCTACGGTGTTCGGCCTCGGCGCGGACATGGGCTTTGGCGTTTTGCACCTCAACTCCGGGCTCGATTACCTGTTTGGCATCGCCCACACCCAGTGGATCCAGGTCGGCCTGATTACCCTGATGATGGGCGCCGCGATCCTGGTCGCCGTCTCCGGCGTCGACAAGGGCGTGCGGGTGATGTCCGACATCAACATGCTGCTGGCCTGTGCGCTGTTGCTGTTCGTGCTGTTCGCAGGTCCCACCCAGCATTTGCTCAACACCTTGATCCAGAACATCGGTGACTACCTGGGCGCCTTGCCGACCAAGAGTTTCGATGTGTACGCCTACGACAAACCGAGCGACTGGTTGGGTGGTTGGACGGTGTTCTACTGGGCCTGGTGGATCGCATGGTCGCCGTTCGTGGGCCTGTTCATCGCACGGATTTCCCGTGGCCGCACCATCCGTGAGTTCGTGTTCGGCGTGCTGCTGATCCCGTTGGGCTTCACCCTGGCGTGGATGTCGATCTTCGGCAACAGCGCCATCGACCAGGTGCTCAACCACGGGCTGACCGCGCTCGGTCAGTCGGCCATCGATGACCCGTCGATGAGCCTCTACCTGCTGCTGGAAACCTACCCGTGGAGCAAGACCGTCATCGCGGTCACGGTGTTTATCAGCTTTGTGTTCTTCGTCACCTCCGCCGACTCCGGCACCGTGGTGCTGTCGACGCTGTCGTCCAAGGGCGGCAACGCCGACGAAGACGGGCCGAAATGGCTGCGGGTGTTCTGGGGCGCGATGACCGCGCTGGTCACCAGTGCCTTGTTGTTTGCCGGCAGTATCGACTCGCTCAAGTCAGCGGTGGTGCTGACCTCGTTGCCGTTTTCGATGATCTTGCTGCTGATGATGTGGGGGCTGCACAAGGCTTTCTACCTCGAATCGCAGAAGCAGATCGCCCAGCTGCACTCGCTGGCGCCGGTGTCGGGCTCCCGCAAGGGCACTGGCGGTTGGCGTCAGCGCTTGAGCCAGGCGGTGCATTTCCCGTCACGCGACGAGGTGTACCGTTTCCTTGAGACCACGGTGCGCCCGGCGATCGAAGAAGTGACGGCGGTGTTTGTCGAAAAAGGCCTTAGCGTCGTCACCCAGCCCGACCCGTCCAACGACAGCGTCAGCCTGGAAATCGGCCACGGCGAAGAGCATCCATTCGTTTACCAAGTGCAGATGCGCGGCTATTTCACGCCGTCATTTGCACGCGGTGGCATGGGTTCCAAGCAGCTCAACAACCGTCGCTACTACCGGGCGGAAGTGCATTTGAGCGAGGGCAGCCAGGACTACGATCTGGTCGGCTACACCAAGGAACAGATCATCAACGACATCCTCGACCAGTACGAGCGGCACCTGCAGTTCCTGCACCTGGTGCGCTGAGGTTCAGGCCCTGATCACCAGCTCCGACATCAGGGGCTGGTGCGGGTGCTTTACCCGCACAACCGGCGCCTGTCGCCGAGGGTGTGAGTGTTCGTCGACGGGCTCGCCGAAATCTTAGAAAATGCCCGCTAAGCCGCGTAGTAGAAGGGTTTCTTAAATTTAATTTCATCCGTCCACGCCGCTGTTTGACGCGGAACTGTCATCTGGCCACTGCGTAATTGTGTGAAGCGTTTGACGCTTTCATTTCAGAACAGTGACGGAGACCGGTACCAATGAAGACGTTATTAAGCCCCATGGTGGGTGCCGCCATGGCGAGCTTTATGCTGTCCGCCCATGCCGATTTTATCGATGACAGCCACGCCGATGTGACCCTGCTCAATCGCTATCTCAACCAGCAGGGGCGTGACGTGGTGAACAGCAACGCCAAGGCCCACAGCATTCGTGATTGGGGCCAGGGGTTCGAGTTCAACTTCAAGTCCGGCTACACCGAAGGCCCAGTGGGTTTTGGCCTGGACCTGCAGGCGTTCTACGGGTTGAAACTGGACTCCGGCGGCGACCTCAACGACAAGGATCACCAGGGCCGCTACCCCGGCAGCATGTTCCCTCTGGACAACGGCAAATCCGCCGACCAGTTCGGCGTGTTGAGCCCGACGTTCAAGATGCGTTTTGCCAAGGATGAGCTGCGTGTCGGCACGCTCTACGGCAACAACCCGATACTCGCCAACACCGACGGGCGCCTGTACCAGCAGACCAATACCGGTGTGCAACTGGTGTCCAAGGACCTCAGTGATTTCACCTTCACCGGTGGCGATATCTTCAAGACCAAGATCCGCAACGAAACCGGCGACCAGGGCATGATCACCGCCGGCGGCACCAAAGAGAGCGATCGCTTCCTGTTCGGCGGTGCGGACTACACCGGCATCCAGAACACCACGGTCAGCCTGTGGTATTCCAACCTCGAGGATTACTACCAGCAGTTCTTCCTTGGCGCCAAGCGCCATGACGCCTTGTCCGTCGGCGCCATCGACACCGACGTGCGCGTGTTCCGCAGCCTCGGGGTGGGCGGCAACGCCGACGGTGACAAAGACTTCGCAGCGGCTGGCCTCTACGGTGACGGCACGGGCAAGGGTCGCATCAACCAGACCACCGCGAGCTTGCTTGAGAGCTATAGCCTCGACGGTCATACCGTCGGCCTGGGGATCCAGAAGAACAGTGGCGACAGCGACTTCCCGTACCTGGATTCCGGCCTGAACAGCGGCGACAACCGCCAGGGCCCCGGTTCAGGCGCCGACACCCCGGCGCTGACCAACATGCAGTTGAACAAATTCCAGCACGCCGGTGAGCGCACCTGGCTGGCGCAATACAAATATGACTTCGGCAAACTCGGCCTCACCGGCCTGACGTTCTCCGCTGCCTACGCCCATGGCGATGACATCCGCACGGCGCAGGGCACCACCAGCGAATGGGAGCGTAATGTCGCCGTAGCCTATCAAGTGCCCACCGGCACCCTCAAAGGCCTGGGCGTTACCTGGAAAAATGCCCACGCCAGCCCGGACATCACCGGCGCCACCGTGCAAGATGAAAACCGCTTTTATGTCAGCTATGTCGTTCCACTCTGGTAGGCAATTGCTGTAAAACGGAAAGGCAGACTTAAGCGATTCAGCTGGTTAAAAGGCCTGGGAATATCGTTATTCCCAGGCCTTATTTGCCTACGTCCAAGAGAGGATTCGATGACTTACATTGCTGCCGAAAACCGCTATGAATCTATCCCGTATCGCCGCGTAGGCCGCAGTGGGTTGGTGCTGCCTGCACTGTCCCTGGGCCTGTGGCACAACTTTGGCGACAGCACCCCGATCGACACCCAGCGCGCCTTGCTGCGCACCGCGTTCGACCTGGGCATCAACCACTTCGACCTGGCCAACAACTACGGCCCACCGTACGGCAGCGCCGAGATCAACTTTGGCCGTTTGCTACGTGAAGACTTCAAGCACTACCGCGATGAACTGATCATCTCCAGCAAGGCGGGCTGGGACATGTGGCCTGGTCCTTACGGCCAGGGCGGTGGCTCGCGCAAATACGTGCTGGCCAGCCTCGACCAGAGCCTGCAACGCCTGGGTGTCGACTATGTGGATATCTTCTATTCCCACCGTTTTGACGCCGACACCCCCCTGGAAGAAACCGCCAGCGCCCTCGCCACTGCCGTACAACAAGGCAAGGCGTTGTACATCGGTATCTCGTCCTACTCAGGGGTAAAAACCCGCGAAATCGCCGCCCTGCTCAAAGAGTGGAAAGTGCCGCTGCTGATTCACCAGCCGGCCTACAACCTGCTCAACCGCTGGGTGGAAAAAGACCTGCTGGACACCACCGAAGAACTCGGTGCCGGGGTGATTGCGTTCACACCGCTGGCTCAAGGGCTGCTGACCGACAAGTACCTCAACGGCGTGCCGGCGGATGCGCGGGTGAATCGTCCGGGGGGTGGTTCGTTGCACGCCAAGCACCTGTCCGAAGCCAACATCGCCCACGTGCGTGCACTGAATGAAATCGCCCAGCGCCGGGGCCAGAGCCTGGCGCAGCTGGCATTGGCCTGGACCCTGCGTGACCCACGAGTGACCAGTGCACTGATCGGTGCGAGCCGGCCGGAGCAGATCATCGAAAACGTCGGTGCGTTGAAGAACTTGAGCTTTAGCGTGGAAGAACTGGCGGAGATCGATCGGTTTGCCCAGGAAGGCGGGATCAACCTGTGGGAAAAGCCGTCTACTGCTGAGTAACCTGGCGTAGCCCGGTCAATGTGGGAGCCGGGCTTGCCCGCGATAGCGGTGTGTCAGCTAATGAATCTGTTGCTGACTCACCGCTATCGCAGGCAAGCCAGCTCCCACAGTGATTTTCAGTGTGTTTGAGCGCTAGAACGGCACATCCCCCAGAATCGTCGCGCGATGCATCACCCGCCGCTGCGGCCGGTAGTCGTCCACGGCGTAATGCTGCGTCACGCGGTTATCCCAGAACGCCACATCGTTTTCCTGCCAGCGCCAGCGGATGGTGAACTCCGGACGTGTCGCGTGGGCGAACAAGAGCTTCAGGATCGCTTCACTCTCCGCCGGCTCGAGCTCATTGATCTTGGTGGTAAACCCATCACTCACAAACAGCGACTTGCGCCCACTCACCGGATGCGTACGCACCACCGGGTGCGACAGCGGTGGGTTCTTCTTGCGGGTTTCTTCCCATCGCGCCAGGTCTTCGGCGGTGTTGCCAAAACGCTCCAGCGGGAAGGATTTGGTGAAGTCGTGGGTGGCGGTAAGCCCATCGAGCAAGCGTTTTAACGGCTCGGACAACGCCTCATACGCCGCAATACCACTGGCCCACAGCGTATCGCCGCCAAACGCCGGCAGCAGCTTGGCGCTGAGCACCGCGCCGAGTGCCGGGGTGGGCAAGAAGGTCACGTCGGTGTGCCACACGGCGTTGTCACGCACGTCGGTGACGGCGGTGTCGAGGATCAACACTTCAGGCTGTTCCGGCACGTTGGGGTAGATCGGGTGAATGTGCAGGTCACCGAAATTCGCCGCGAACCGCGCCTGTTGTTGCGGGTTGATGTCTTGGTCGCGGAAGAACAGCACCGAATGGGTGAGCAACGCCTGTTCGATGGCGTCGCGTTGTTCGAGGTTCAGCGGCTGGGTGATATCGACGCCACTGATCTGGGCGCCCAGGGCGGTGCTTAATGGGGTTACGGTCAGGCTGCTCATGCTGTTCTCACTCAATGTGCCTGGCCATGCCACGGCACCCATTTACGCTGCAGGGCCCGCAAGCCCATTTCCATGGCGAAGGCGATCAGGGCGATGACCAGGATCCCCAGCACTACCACGTCGGTGACCAGAAACTGCGCCGCCGATTGCACCATGAAGCCCAAGCCGCTGGTGGCGGCGATCAGCTCGGCGGCGACCAACGTCGACCAGCCCACACCCAGCCCGATGCGCACGCCGGTGAGGATGTCGGGCAGGGCGCTCGGCAGGATCACATGGCGAATCAGCTGCGCGCGGGTGGCGCCCAGTGACTGCGCGGCGCGCAGCTTGGCCGGGTCGACCGTGCGCACGCCCGTGGCGGTAGCGATGGCTATCGGCGCAAAGATCGCCAGGTAAATCAGCAGCACCTTGGACAGCTCGCCAATGCCGCACCAGATCACGATCAGCGGCAGGTAGGCGAGCGGCGGGATCGGCCGGTAGAACTCGATCAGCGGGTCGAGTACACCCCGGGCAATACGATTGGAACCGATGGCAATCCCCACCGGCACGGCGGTCAGCACCGCAAAGCCCAGGCCCAGGCCGATACGGCTGAGGCTCGCGCCCAGGTGCTGCCAGAGGGTGGAATCCATGTAGCCCGTGGTCGCCAGCAGCCAGCCTTTTTGCAGCACGGCGGACGGCGGCGGCAGGAACAGCGGTTCGATCAAACCGGTGGCGGTCACGGCCCACCAGATCACCAGCAAGGCGACCAGGGTCAGCAGGCTGATCCAGCGCGTGCTCAGGCTGCGACGTACCGGGATGACCGTATGCGCCACCGGTTTAGTGACGGTGGCGGGGAGTTCGTAACTGCTCATGCGGACACCTGCCGTTGGGAGAACACTTTGCCCAGCACGTGTTCGCGGGTTTCGATAAAACGCGGATCGGACTTGATCGCCCGCGCCGACTCACCGGCGGCGTAGCGTTGGCCGAAGTCCAGGCTCAGGCGTTCGACGATCTGGCCGGGGTTGGGCGCCAGCAGGATCAGGTCGGTGGCGAGAAATACCGCCTCTTCGATGTCGTGGGTAATCAGGAACACCGGCTTGGCCGTGCGCCGCCAGACTTGCAGCAGCAGCTCCTGCATCTGTTCGCGGGTGAAGGCATCGAGGGCGCCGAAGGGTTCATCCATCAGCAACACACGAGGGTCGGCTGCCAGGGCGCGGGCCAGGCCGACACGCTGCTTCTGGCCGCCGGAAAGCTGCCAGATGCGGCGGCTGTCGAAACCGGCCAGGTCGACCAGCGCGAGCATTTCCCGGGCGCGCACTTCGCGTTGTGCCTTGGGCACGCCGGCCAGCTCCAGGCCGAAGCCGACATTGGCCAGCACGTCCTGCCAGGGCAGCAGGGCGTCGTCCTGGAACACCACGCCGCGCTCGGCGCTGGGGCCTTTGACCGGCACGCCATCGAGGGTGATGCGCCCGGCAGACGGTTCGACAAAGCCGGCAATCAGGTTCAACAGCGAAGTCTTGCCACTGCCGGACGGACCGAGGGCCACCAGCAATTGCTGGGGCCCCAGGTCGAGTGAGATGTCGGACAGTACCGGTTCTTTGGCGCCTGGGTACTGTGCGCTGATGCGCTCCAGCTGTAGCAAGGCCATCGCAATGAACTCCTGATCAGTTAGTAATGAACTTGGCGCTGACGTAAGGGGCGTAGTCCGGCAGCACGGCTTCGACCTTGCCTTGTTCCTTCAGGAACGCTGCGGTATCGGTCACGGCCTTGGTAGTCGGTGCGCCCAGCAGGGTCACCTGGTCAGCGGCCAGCGGGTAGACGTTGCCTTGCAGCAGCAAGGGGATGTCACTGGCCTTGGCGCCGGAGAGCTTGACCAGTTTGTCGACGTTGCCTTTGTCGGCGAGCCAGGCTTGTGGGTCTTTGCGGTAAGCGGCGTAGGCGTCCAGGGTGACTTTGGCGAACGCGGTGACGATTTCCGGGTGCTTCTCGGCGAAGTCCTTACGCACGATCCAGGCATCGAAGGTCGGCGCGCCGAACTTGGCCAGTTCGCCGGAGGTGATCAGCACCTTGCCGTTCTCCTTGGCGACGCCCAGGGCGGGGTCCCACACGTAAGTCGCGTCGATATCGCCACGCTTCCAGGCGGCGATGATGGCCGGTGGCGCGAGGTTGAGGATGGTCACTTTGGCCGGGTCGATGTTCCAGTGCTTCAGCGCGGCCAGCAGGCTGTAGTGCCCGGTAGACACGAACGGCACGGCGATTTTCTTGCCGATCAGGTCCTGCGGGCTGTTGATCCCCGAACCGTTGCGCGCCACCAGGGCTTCGGCGCCGCCGATCTGGGTGGCGACGAGGAAGGTTTCCACCGGCACTTTGCGGGTGATGGCAGCGGTCAGCGGGCTGGAACCGAGGTAGCCGATCTGTACGTCGCCGGAAGCGATGGCGGCGATGATGTCGGCGCCATTGTCGAATTTGCGCCAGTCAATCTTGGCGTTGGTGGCTTTTTCATAGGCGCCATCGGCCTGGGCGACTTTGGCCGGGTCCACGGTGGTCTGGTAAGCGATGGTCACATCCGCCGCCTGGGCAAACAGGCTGGCACCGGCCAGGGACAATGCGGCCAAGAGGCGCAGAGGGGTTAGCAGTTTCAAGGGAAAGCTCCTCAATCAGGCGGCCGAGGGTCGGCGTGTGAGGAGACTAAATGATCTAAGAATCCGAAAATAAATAACATTTTCGAATTAGCTTATGAGAAGAAAAGTGGAATTCGGTCCTCAGGCTGAGGGGAGCAACTGTGGGAGCTGGCTTGCCTGCGATGCACACAACCCGGTATTCCAGGTAGACCGAGTTGATGCTATCGCGGGCAAGCCAGCTCCCACAGGGGGCCGCGTAAGGCTTTAGTTGCTGATGGCGAGAATGCTGGCCTGGTACGACCCAACAAACACATCGAAATCGCCCACTTCGTTCTGTTCCAACTCAGCTTGCTGCGCCAGCGAGGTCCGTGCCAGCTCCTCAAAGCGCGCCTGCTCTTCAGCCGGCAACGGCTCCTTACGGAAATGCTCGGCGTGCAACTGGCTCTGGTGCAGGGAGAACTGCGCAAAACTCTCTTTGCGCTCGGCCATCGCCGCCAGCACTTGTGCCGAGGGTGTCAGAGACGGGTCCTTGACCTTGGCCATCTGAGCGTCCAGCGCCTGGCTGTGCTCGGTAATGCCCTGGCTCTCATCCAGCAAGGCAGCCAGCGGTGCAATCTGTTCCAGCAGCTCGGCAGCCCATTCCTTCATGTCCACCGCCTGGCCTTGGCGCTGCAATTGCAGGCCTGGACGGCGGCCTTCCTTGACCACGCTGAGGAAGTTGGACGTGGCGTTGCCGCACTCATTGTCGGCGAACAGCGGACTGTCGTTCAGCGCGCAGTACAGCAGGAAGGCGTCGAGGAAACGCGATTCCGGCAGGTCGATGCCCATCGGCAGGAACGGGTTGATGTCCAGGCAGCGCACTTCGATGTACTGGATACCACGGGCCATCAGCGCCTGGATCGGCCGCTCGCCGGTGTAGGTCACACGCTTGGGGCGGATGTTGGAGTAGTACTCGTTTTCGATCTGCAGGATGTTGGTGTTGAGCTGCACCCACTCACCATCCTTGTGGGTGCCGACTTCGACGTACGGCGCGTAGGGCGTTGCCACCGCTTCGCGCAGGCTGTCGGTGTAGCTGCTCAAGTCGTTGTAGCACGGCGTGAGGCCGGCCTGGGCGTTGCTCTGGTAACCCAGGTCGCTCATGCGCAGGCTGGTGGCATACGGCAGGTACAGGGTGTCGGCGTCCAAGACTTCCAACTGGTGCGAACGACCGCGCAGGAAGCCGGCGTCCAGCGCTGGGGAGGCACCGAACAGGTACATCAACAGCCAGCTGTAGCGACGGAAATTACGGATCAACGCGATATACGCGGTGGACTGGTAGTCGCGGTCGGTGCCGACGAAACCTTCAGTCTCCTTGAGCAACGGCCACAACGCTTCCGGCAGGGAAAAGTTGTAGTGGATGCCGGCAATGCATTGCATGGTCTTGCCGTAACGCAGGGCCAGGCCCTTGCGGTACACGTACTTGAGCTGGCCGATATTGGAGGTGCCGTAGTAGGCAATCGGAATATCTTCCTCGGCCGGCAACGGGCACGGCATCGAGGGGCTCCACAGGTATTCGCTGCCGAGCTTGGTGTAGGCAAAGCGGTGGATCTTGTCCAGGCTGCTCAGGGTATCGGCCGGGTTGGGCAGGGCGGGAGTGATGAACTCCAGCAGCGATTCCGAGTAGTCGGTGGTGATCTGTTCATGGGTCAACGCGGCGCCCATGGCTTCCGGGTGCGGCGTTTGCGCCAGTCGACCCTCACTGGTGACACGCAGGCATTCGCGCTCGATGCCGTGCAAGCACTGCTCTAGCAGGGAGAGGTGTTCGCGCTTGCCGAGCAGGGCCAGGCGGCGGTTGAGAAGTTCGCTCAAGTTGGATTCCTTCACGCGTCAGTCGCCCTAATATGGGGGTGGGCAGGACGGTCTACAAGGGTGAAGTTGAAACTGGCGTTATCGCCTGGTTTTGAGTCGATTTGACCCGCCTTTAAAAAGCCTACTTCACTCCATGAATTGGGCTATAGCGTGGCAAGAAAATTCCGACGCTGTTGTCGCAGCGCCGAAATTAACTCAAATCGAGGGTGGGGAGCTATAGGACAGCGAAGGTGCCCTGTGCTTTTGCGACAAGTCTTTCTTCCTGGTACACGTCTGCCTCGACCACCAGGGTGCGGCGGCCCGCATGAATCACCCGGCTGGTGCACAGCACGTCTCCGTCAGACACGGCACGGATGTAGTTGATCTTGCACTCGATGGTCGCGCTCTGCTGGTCGAAACCATGGGAGCTGGAACAGGCCAGCCCCATCGTAATGTCCACCAGGCTGAAAATCGCCCCACCATGGAGCTTGCCCGCGCGGTTGCGCAGTTGCGGCTCCAGGGTCAGGGCCACCTCGGCGACGCCTTCCTCAAGGCGTTGCAGGCGGCAGCCGATCAGTTCGCTGAACGCGCTATGGGTCAAGCCGGCCGGGATTTCCATCAACGTTTCTTCAACTGTTTGGCGTTGGCGAACAGCGAGGCCATGGCGTTGTTGCTTGGGGCTGCTGTGGCGGTTTCCTTGCGCGGTGCATGGTTTTGCGACTGGCGCGGCGCCGAGCCTGGGCGTGCGCCACGGGCACCGTCGATTTTCTCGCCAGGGGTGTCGCTCATGCGCATCGACAGGCCGACGCGTTTGCGTGGGATGTCGACTTCCATGACCTTGACCTTGACCACGTCACCGGCTTTAACCGCTTCCCGTGGGTCCTTGATGAATTTCTCCGAAAGCGCAGAGATATGCACCAAACCGTCCTGATGCACGCCGATGTCCACAAACGCGCCGAAGTTGGTCACGTTGGTGACCACACCTTCCAGGATCATGCCCAGTTGCAGGTCCTTGAGGTCTTCGACACCGTCCTGGAACTCGGCGGTCTTGAACTCGGGACGTGGGTCGCGGCCAGGTTTTTCCAGCTCTTGCAGGATGTCGGTGATGGTCGGCACACCGAACGTTTCGTCGGTGTACTTCTTGGGGTCCAGGCGCTTGAGGAACGCGGCGTCGCCGATCAGCGAGCGGATATCGCGGTCAGTCTCGGCGGCGATGCGTTGCACCAGCGGATAGGCTTCCGGGTGAACCGCCGAGGCGTCCAGCGGGTTATCGCCGTTCATCACGCGTAGGAAGCCGGCGGCTTGTTCGAAGGTTTTTTCACCCAGGCGTGCGACTTTTTTCAGCGCTGCACGGGTCTTGAACGCGCCGTTTTCGTCGCGGTGGCTGACAATGTTCTGCGCCAGGGTGGCGTTGAGGCCGGAAATACGCGCCAGCAGCGCCACGGAGGCGGTGTTCACGTCGACGCCGACAGCGTTTACGCAGTCTTCCACAACCGCATCCAGGCCACGCGCCAGTTTCAGCTGCGACACGTCGTGCTGGTACTGGCCGACGCCGATGGATTTAGGGTCGATCTTCACCAGTTCGGCCAGCGGGTCCTGCAGGCGGCGGGCGATGGACACCGCGCCGCGGATCGACACGTCGAGGTCCGGGAATTCCTTGGACGCCAGTTCCGACGCCGAATACACCGAAGCACCGGCCTCGGAGACCATGACCTTGGTCATCTTCATGGCTGGGTACTTTTTGATCAGCTCGGCGGCCAGCTTGTCGGTCTCGCGGCTGGCGGTGCCGTTGCCGATGGCGATCAGGTCCACCGCGTGCTTGGCGCACAGGGCGGCGAGAATCGCCAGGGTCTGGTCCCACTTGTTGTGCGGCACATGCGGATACACAGTGGCGTGGTCCAGCAGCTTGCCGGTGGAGTCGACCACGGCAACCTTGCAGCCAGTGCGCAGGCCGGGGTCGAGGCCCAGGGTCGCGCGCGGGCCGGCCGGGGCGGCCAGCAGCAGGTCGTGCAGGTTGTGGGCGAACACGTTGATCGCCTCGGTTTCGGCGCCGTCGCGCAACTCACCCAGCAGGTCGGTTTCCAGGTGGGTGTAGAGCTTGACCTTCCAGGTCCAGCGCACCACTTCACCCAGCCACTTGTCTGCAGGACGGTTCTGGTTCTGGATGCCGAATTGTTGCCCGATCATGCCTTCGCACGGGTGCATGGTGCCCGGCAATTCGTCGCCGACCTTCAGTGCGGAGCTGAGAATGCCCTCGTTGCGGCCACGGAAAATGGCCAGCGCGCGGTGGGACGGCATGCTCTTGAGCGGCTCGTCATGTTCGAAGTAATCGCGGAACTTGGCGCCTTCTTCCTCTTTGCCGGCGATGACGCGGGCACTGAGAATGGCTTCCTGCTTCAAGTAGTTGCGCAGTTTTTCCAACAGGCTGGCGTCTTCGGCGAAGCGCTCCATGAGGATGTACTTGGCGCCTTCGAGGGCCGCCTTGACGTCGGCGACGCCTTTTTCGGCGTCGATGAAGCGTGCGGCTTCGGCTTCCGGGGTCAGCGAAGGGTCGTTGAACAGGCCGTCCGCCAGCTCGCCCAGGCCGGCTTCCAGGGCGATCTGGCCCTTGGTGCGGCGCTTCTGTTTGTACGGCAGGTAAAGGTCTTCGAGGCGGGTCTTGGTGTCGGCGAGCTTGATGTCGCGCTCGAGTTGCGGGGTCAACTTGCCTTGTTCCTCGATGCTGGCGAGGATGCTGATGCGCCGTTCGTCGAGTTCTCGCAGGTAGCGCAGGCGCTCTTCCAGGTGACGCAGTTGGGTGTCGTCGAGGCTGCCGGTCACTTCTTTACGGTAACGGGCGATGAAGGGCACCGTGGAGCCTTCATCCAGTAGAGCGACGGCCGCTTCGACCTGTTGTGGGCGTACACCGAGTTCCTCGGCGATGCGGCTGTTGATGCTGTCCATAAAACCACCTGAAATTCTGAAAAGCAGCTCGCAGGCCCGGAAAACAAGGCCTTGGGAGGCTAGTTGAGCGGCCCGACTGGCGCCGCTGCCTGGGTCAAGAGGCAGCCTATTGACCCTCGAAATCTAAAAAATCACGACACGCGGGTAAAAAAAGCCCCGGCAGCAAGCAGTAACGATCTGACGTTGCCCTGCACGGCGGCGGCGCATTATAACCAGCGTTCTGTCCTTGAGGGGGATTGCGCCAACGGTTGTAGGGCGCGGGTTCGCTGGCGGTAGAGGAAAAATCTGCTAACAATGCACACGGTGCGTATAACGACAGCTAGGCCATAATGCGCGCCGAGATAAGAGGAGCATCCAATGAGCAGCACTGCACAAACTGCTGAAGGCGAAAAAATTCTCATCGTTGATGACGATCCGGGGCTGAGCAGCCTGCTGGAGCGTTTTTTCAACTCCAAGGGCTACCGTGCCCGCGCGGTGCCGAACACCGAGCAGATGGACCGCCTGCTGGGGCGTGAAGTATTCAACCTGGTCGTACTCGACCTGATGCTGCCCGGCGAAGACGGCCTGACCGCCTGCAAACGCCTGCGCGGCGCGAATAACCAGATTCCAATCATCATGCTCACCGCCAAGGGCGACGAGCTGAGCCGCATCAAGGGCCTCGAGCTGGGCGCCGATGACTACCTGGCCAAGCCGTTCAACCCTGACGAGTTGATGGCACGGGTCAAAGCCGTACTGCGTCGCCAGGCACCGCCGGTTCCGGGCGCGCCGGGCAGCGAAGACGAAAGCGTCACCTTTGGCGACTACGAACTGTCGCTGGCGACCCGCGAGCTCAAGCGTGGCGATGAAGTGCACATGCTGACCACCGGCGAATTCGCCGTGCTCAAGGCGCTGGTGATGAACGCTCGCCAACCGCTGACCCGCGACAAGCTGATGAACCTGGCCCGTGGCCGGGAATGGGATGCCTTGGAGCGCTCCATCGACGTGCAGATTTCCCGTCTGCGCCGGATGATCGAGCCGGATCCGTCCAAGCCGCGGTACATCCAGACGGTCTGGGGCGTGGGTTATGTGTTTGTGCCGGATGGCAACAAAACCAGTTGACCGATGATTTGCAGGGGCGGGACTCCCGGTGTTTGACTCCATGAGGGTCGACGGGATGCCCGGCGTCTGCAATTCTGCGAGCGCCGCTCGTTCCTGCAAGGTGTCTAGCTGTCTTCTATGAAAACCCCGCTGTGGTTCCCGCAAAGTTTCTTCTCCCGCACCCTTTGGCTGGTGCTGATCGTCGTTCTGTTTTCCAAGGCCCTCACGCTGGTTTATCTGTTGATGAACGAGGACGTACTGGTGGATCGACAATATGCCCATGGTGTCGCCTTGACCTTGCGCGCCTACTGGGCCGTAGACCCTGAGAACCGCGAAAAGGTGGCGAAGGCGTCGACGTTGATTCGCGTCCAGGGGGCCGGCGTGCCGGAAGGCGAGCAGCATTGGCCTTACAGTGAGATCTACCAGCGCCAGATGCGCGATGAACTTGGAGAGGACACCGAGGTTCGCCTGCGCATGCATGTTTCGCCTGCACTGTGGGTGAGGGCGCCGAGCCTGGGAGATGCCTGGATCAAGGTGCCGCTTTACCCGCACCCGCTGCGCGGGCAGAAAATCTGGAACGTGTTGGGCTGGTTCCTGGCGATTGGGCTGCTTTCAACCGCATCGGCGTGGATCTTCGTGCGCCAGCTCAATCAGCCGCTCAAACGCCTTGTGTTTGCCGCCCGCCAACTGGGCCAGGGCCGTAGCGTGCGCCTGCCCGTCAGCGATACGCCCAGTGAGATGACCGAGGTGTACGGCGCGTTCAACCAGATGGCGGAGGACGTCGAACAGGCCGGCCGCGAGCGCGAGCTGATGCTGGCGGGGGTGTCCCACGACTTGCGTACCCCGTTGACGCGACTGCGCCTGTCGCTGGAGTTGATGGGCAGCCATACCGACCTCACCGATGACATGGTTCGCGACATTGAGGACATGGACGCGATTCTCGACCAGTTCCTGGCGTTCATCCGCGATGGCCGCGATGAAGTGGTGGAAGAAGTCGACCTGACCGACCTGGTGCGAGAGGTCGTGGCGCCCTACAACCAGAACGGTGAACAGGTGCGCATGCGCCTGGAGCCGATCCAGCCGTTTGCGTTGCGTCGGGTTTCGATGAAGCGCCTGTTGAACAACCTGATCGGCAACGCCCTGCACCACGCCGGTTCCGATGTGGAAGTGGCGGCGTATGTGTCTGGCGACAGCGCTGCGCCGTATGTGGTGCTGAGCGTGATGGACCGTGGCGCAGGCATCGACCCGGATGAGTTGGAAGGCATCTTCAACCCCTTTACCCGTGGCGACCGTGCCCGGGGTGGCAAGGGGACCGGCCTGGGGTTGGCGATTGTGCGGCGGATTGCCTCGATGCATGGCGGCAATGTTGAGCTGCGTAATCGCGAAGAGGGTGGCCTTGAAGCGCGGGTACGCTTGCCGCTTGGGCTGATGCTACCCCGAGACGCGGTCTAAGCAAGAACGTAGGCCATAGTTGGGAGCGGGCTTGCTGTGGTGAGCGGGCTTGCCCCGCGCCGGACTGCGTAGCAGTCCCATTGGACCGGGGTGCCCCCAGCCGGGGACACCCCCCCCACCACAGCAACCCCGCTCCCACATTGGCTGTTCAGTGTTTCAAACGCCGTGCTGTATCAGCCCTTGCCCTTGGTCCGGGTCATATTCGGCCCACCATTCTTCTCCAAATGCTGAATGATGATCCCCGCGACATCCTTGCCGGTGGTGGTCTCAATCCCTTCCAGGCCCGGCGATGAGTTCACCTCCATCACCAGCGGCCCATGGTTGGATCGCAGGATATCCACGCCCGCCACGGCCAACCCCATCACCTTGGCTGCTCGCAATGCGGTCATGCGCTCTTCCGGGGTGATCTTGATCAGGCTGGCGCTGCCGCCACGGTGCAGGTTGGAGCGGAACTCACCCGGCTTGGCCTGGCGCTTCATCGCCGCAATCACCTTGTCGCCCACCACGAAGCAGCGGATATCCGCACCGCCGGCTTCCTTGATGTATTCCTGCACCATGATGTTCTGCTTGAGGCCCATGAATGCCTCGATCACGGACTCCGCCGCTGTCGCGGTTTCACACAGCACCACGCCGATACCTTGGGTGCCTTCCAGCACCTTGATCACCAGCGGTGCGCCATTGACCATGTCGATCAGGTCGGGGATATCGTCGGGGGAGTGGGCAAAGCCGGTCACGGGCAGGCCGATCCCGCGGCGCGACAGCAGCTGCAACGAGCGCAACTTGTCTCGCGAGCGAGCAATGGCGACCGATTCGTTAAGGGGAAACACCCCCATCATTTCAAACTGGCGCAACACTGCGCAGCCGTAGAACGTCACCGAAGCACCGATACGGGGGATCACCGCATCAAACCCCTCCAGCGGCTTGCCCCGGTAGTGGATCTGCGGCTTGTGGCTGGCAATGTTCATATAGGCACGCAACGTGTCGATCACCACCATTTCGTGGCCACGTTCGGTGCCGGCCTCAACCAGGCGGCGGGTGGAATACAGACGCGGGTTTCGCGACAGCACAGCAATCTTCATGCAGCACCTGGGGCAGAAATAGTAGAGACCGGGAACACCGGCTTGTCTTGAACGTACTTGATGCCGGGATTGACCACCAACTGGCCGTCAATCAAGGCTTTGGAACCCAGCAACAAGCGGTAACGCATGGCTTTGCGGCAGGCCAGGGTGAATTCCACCCGCCATACCCGATCCCCCAGCGCCAGCGTGGTGCTGATGACGTAGCGCACCTGCGCATGGCCGTTGGAGCTCTTGATGGTTTTCATCGTCACCAGGGGTGCTTCGCAGCGACGGTGACGCAGTTGCACCACGCTGCCCAGGTGCGCAGTAAAACGCACCCACTGCTCACCGTCGCGCTCAAACGGCTCGATATCGGTGGCGTGCAGGCTTGAGGTGCTGGCGCCGGTGTCGATCTTTGCGCGCAGGCCTGCCACCCCCAGGTCGGGGAGTGCCACCCACTCACGCAGACCCACAACGGTCAAATGGTCAAATGTCTTCAATATGGGTAACCGATCAATTCGCCCAGGCCTGAGGGGAAACCTCGGCCAGGGCCTTGAATGCAGGCTTGGCGAACCAATAGCCCTGCATCAGAAAAATTCCGCAGTCGGACAGGAAGTCACGCTCGCCGGCACTTTCGATGCCTTCGGCGATGACAGTAACCCCCAACTGCTCACAGATTGTGACAATCCCCTGGACGATGACCTGACGAACACGATCCTGATCGACATCGCGAATCAGCGCCATGTCGAGTTTGATCAAGTCAGGTTGGAAATCGGCCAGCAGGTTCAGCCCCGAATAGCCCGCGCCGAAATCGTCGATGGCGGTCTTGAAGCCGAATTCGCGGTATTCACGCAGAATATTCGTCAAATGGCGATAGTTATCTACGTGCTCGCTTTCGAGGGTCTCGAAAATCAGCTGGTTCAACGGAAAATTATGCGCGCGAGCCGCCTCCAGGGTGCTACGGATGCACAATTCCGGACGGTACACGGCATTGGGCATGAAGTTGATCGAAAGGTGGGTTTGCATGCCCAAGGCTGCTGCCCCGGCAATCGCCTGGGTTCGACAGCGTTGGTCGAAGCGGTAGCGGTTGCTTTCGTTGACCTGGTCGAGCACCGACAGTGCCCCTTCGCCGTGGGTGCCACGCACCAGGGCCTCGTGGGCAAAGATCGAATGATCCCGCAGGTCTACGATAGGCTGGTAAGCGAATGCAAAATCGAACCCGAGGGGCTCGCTTTGCTGGCAACCCACGCAGCGCTGGTTGGGCGAGGTGAGTGAAAGGGGGAATTCGGTCACAGCATATCCTCGCAAAAACAGGGTGCTACCTGGCGTATCTTAGGTGAGCCTTGGGGTTTATGCGTCGAAGGGTTTCAACGGTAAAGTTGCGACATTTTTCAGAGCGAGGAATTCAAGTGGCTCAAAAGCAGGAAGAGGAAGAAAAGGTCCGTCTGGACAAGTGGCTATGGGCGGCGCGTTTCTATAAAACCCGTGCCCTGGCGAAGGCCGCTATCGAGAGCGGCAAGGTGCATCATCGTGGCGAGCGCTGCAAGCCAGGCAAAGAGCCACGTGTCGGTGATGAGTTGCAGATTCGTACCGGCTTTGACGAAAAGACTGTCGTGGTTCAGGCGCTTTCCATCGTTCGTCGTGGAGCGCCTGAAGCCCAGGCGCTGTACACAGAGACCGAGGTCAGTATCGCCAAGCGCGAAAATGCGGCGGCCATGCGCAAAGCGGGCGCCACCGGTATGACCACCGATGGCAAACCGAGCAAGAAACAGCGCCGCGATCTGTTCAAATTTCGCGGCAGCGGCAATGACGACTAGCCTGAGTCGAATGGGCCTTTGTGGTGAGCGGACTTGCCCCGCGCTGGAGTGCGCAGCGCTCCCGCTTTTTGAGGCCGCTCCGCAGCCCAGCGCGAGCAAGCTCGCTCACCACAAATTATTGCGCAGTTCTAACGACGCTCATTCGCCCGACGATTGGTAGGCGTGCAGCCAGCCCGAACACCGGCGCCGTGAGCCGCAGCAACCCCGCCGACACCTTCGCCGCGAACGGCGTGTAATACCCCCACCCCAGCGCCAATAGCGCCAACAACACACCGCCGATGTAGTCGTCCTGCCCCCAATGGGCGCCGGCCACCAGGCGCGGCATCATGAACAGCAGCGCCAGACCCCAGATCACCAGCACCTGGCCAATCCGTTGGGCGAACACTGTCATGAACATGCCCCAGATCAACAAGACCGAAGCATGATCCCCCGGGAAGCTCTGGCTCGAACGGTCCTTCAACTCCCACGTCTTCTCCAGCCCCGGGAAGTAGTCGCTCATCTGGATCGCCCCGCTGATCACCATCGACGGGCTGCTGTGTTGCCAGCCCATCTGCGCCGCGAGTTTGGAAAACAGCATGCGGATAAACAACAACAGCAGCAGAACCCCGATAAAACCTAACAAAGCCTGGCGCACCTGCACGGCCTTGAACACCCAGTCACCGCGAATCAGCAGCGCCAGCAGAATCACCCCGACCACTGCATCAAAAGGTCGCAAGCTGGCTACAGCCCACACATGCAACCATGTCGAGTTGGTCGCCAGCGGATCATTGAGTAGGTGAAACAGCCACTCGTCGAAAATCACACACAGCATCTGGCCCGTGGGCCACAGCCAAAAACACAGCAGTCCGATAGCGAGTAGATTGCAAAGAGCCCATCGCCGGAGGTTCCACTTGGCTTGGAACAAACCCGGATTGTTCATAAACTGTCCCTCTTCGCTCTATGAAGCTCTCTGTTTCCAGGAGAAAGCCGCACCAATATGGTGCTAAAGCGTTTAATTCTATAAACCTTGTAATCAATTTGTCATCAATTCAGATACCCAGACCTATGACTGATCTACCGGATACCGACTTCACCCAACGCTTCATCTTCGACGAGACCGACGCCCGCGGCGAACTGGTCTCGCTGGAGCGCAGCTATGCCGAAGTCCTCGCCAAGCACCCCTATCCGGAGCCGGTCGCACAACTGCTCGGCGAGTTGATGGCGGCGGCAGCGTTGCTGGTAGGCACCATGAAGTTCGACGGTTTGCTGATCCTGCAGGCACGCTCCGAAGGGCCTGTGCCGATGCTGATGATCGAATGCTCCAGCGAGCGTGAAATCCGTGGGCTGGCCCGTTACGACGCCGATCAGATTGCTCCGGACGCGACCTTGTCCGACCTGATGGCCAACGGCGTGCTGGCGATTACCGTCGACCCGACTGAAGGCCAGCGCTACCAGGGTATCGTCGATCTGGACGGCGAAACCCTGTCGGACTGCTTCGCCAACTATTTCGTGATGTCCCAGCAGGTGGGCACCAAGTTCTGGCTCAACGCCGACGGCAAGCGCGCCCGTGGCCTGCTGTTGCAGCAATTGCCGGCCGACCGCATCAAGGATGACGATGAACGCACCGACAGCTGGCGCAAGCTGACCGCCCTGGCCGGCACCCTGACGGCTGAAGAGCTGCTGGGCCTGGACAACGAAACCATCCTGCACCGTCTGTACCACGAAGAAGCCGTGCGGCTGTTCGACGCTCAGGGCCTGCGCTTTCATTGCAGCTGCTCCCGCGAGCGCTCGGCGAACGCGTTGGTTAGCCTGGGCCTGGAAGATGCGCAGGAATTGGTCGTGGAGCATGGTGGCCATATCGAGATCGACTGCCAGTTCTGCAACCAGCGCTATCTGTTCGACGCGGCTGATGTAGCCCAATTGTTCGCCGGTGCAGGCATCGACACCCCTTCCGACACCCGCCACTAAAACGTTTAAGCACAGGTGAATCACCTGACAAATGCCGGATTAGCGCTGTTCTGACGGGAGGGCCCTACTCTTTTTGGGCTTTTCTGGCATAATCCGGCCCACTTTTTTCGCGGTAGTAGTGCGCAACTTTCTACTACAAAACGTTTGGAGCACTCGGCCATAGGCCGACGGGGAACCTCATGACGCAAGCCAATAACGCCGTATACACCGATCTGAGTGTTGACGATCTGGTCAAAGAAGCCCTGCAGCGCGGTGAAGGCGTGCTTGCCGATACTGGCGCGCTGGTTGTCGAAACCGGTCATCGTACCGGCCGTTCGCCAGTCGACCGTTTCATCGTTGAAGAGCCTTCCACCCAGGACTCCATTGCCTGGGGCCCGATCAACCGCAAGTTCCCGGCCGACAAGTTCGATGCCCTGTGGGCGCGCGTCGAGGCGTTCAACAACGCGCAAGAGCATTTCGTTTCCCATGTTCACGTAGGGGCTGCCGAAGACCACTACCTGGCCGTGAAAATGACCACCCAGACTGCGTGGCAGAACCTGTTCGGTCGTTGCCTGTTCATCAACCCTGCCCAGTACAACCCGGCCGGTCGTGAAGAGTGGCAAGTGCTCAACGTGGCCAACTTCGAGTGCGTGCCAGAGCGTGACGGTACCAACTCCGACGGTTGCGTGATCCTCAACTTCGCACAGAAAAAAGTCCTGATCGCCGGCATGCGTTACGCCGGTGAGATGAAAAAAGCCATGTTCTCGGTGCAGAACTTCCTGCTGCCGGCTTCCGACGTACTGCCAATGCACTGCGCCGCCAACATTGGCGAAGCAGGCGACGTGACCTTGTTCTTCGGCCTGTCGGGCACTGGCAAGACCACCCTGTCCGCCGACGAGAGCCGTTACCTGATCGGTGACGACGAACACGGCTGGGGCGAAGGCGTGGTGTTCAACATCGAAGGCGGTTGCTATGCCAAGTGCATCGACCTGTCCGAGAAGAACGAGCCGGTCATCTGGAAAGCCATCAAGCACGGCGCGGTGCTGGAAAACGTCGTGATCGACGACGCCAAGCACGCCGACTACACCAACGTCAGCCTGACCCAGAACAGCCGCGCGGCCTACCCACTTGAGCACGTTGCCAAGCGTTCCGAGAAGAACCTGGGCGGCGAGCCAAACGCTGTGATCTTCCTGACCTGCGACCTGACCGGCGTACTGCCGCCCGTGTCGATCCTCAGCGAAGAACAAGCGGCCTACCACTTCCTGTCCGGCTACACCGCACTGGTGGGTTCGACCGAAATGGGTTCCGGCGGCGGCATCAAGTCGACCTTCTCCACCTGCTTCGGCGCACCGTTCTTCCCGCGTCCGGCTGGCGAATACGCTGAGCTGCTGATCAAGCGCATCCGTGGCTTCGGCTCCAAGGTCTACCTGGTCAACACCGGCTGGACCGGCGGCGGCTACGGCGTCGGCAAGCGCTTCAACATCCCGACCACTCGCGGCGTGATCGCAGCGATCCAGAGCGGCGCGTTGATCGGTGCAGAAACCGAACACCTCGACACCATCAACCTCGACGTACCGCTGGCTGTACCAGGCGTCGAGACTGGCCTGTTGAACCCACGCAATACCTGGGCCGACAAGGCTGCCTACGACGAAGCAGCGAAGGCGCTGGCCGGCTTGTTCATCGAAAACTTCAAGAAGTTTGAAGTGAGCGATGCGATCAAGGCTGCGGGTCCTAAGTTGTAAGCTTCGAGCGTTGTGAAAAAGCCGCCCTTAGTGGGCGGCTTTTTTGTGGGTGCAATATTAGTCGGCGATATGCAAGACCACGGCGCCGACCAGTACCAGCACAACCCCCAGCGCTTGCACCGTCGACAACCGTTCCTTGAAAAACACAAAGCCCAGAATCGCCGCAATCCCGCCCGACAACGTACTGATCACCGTCACCACTGAAACCGACCCCGCCATAGCGCCCCACGAGAACGCCGAGAACCCACCCAGGTTCATCAAGCTCGCCCCCGTCAACGTCGCGCAGTTTTTCAGCGGTGGGATTTTCAGGCCGTCCTTGATCTTCAGCACCATCACCACCAGTACGCACAGGCCCACCAGGTAACCCAGCCACAGCATGGTGATCGGCCCCAGCGCCGGCAGTGTGTAGCGGCCCTGCAGCCAGAAGCTGGTGCCGTACACCAAGGCGGCAAGCATGGCGTAGGCGATGGACAGGCGTGGGTTGTTGTGGGGGACGCCGTTGTCCTTTTGGAGGCTGGAAAGGGTCACGCCGATGACGCACAGGGCGATACAGCCCAGCTGCGTCAGGTTGATGTGTTCGCCACTGGCCCAGGACAGCAGTGTGGTGACGACGCCGTAGGACGTCACCAGCGGCGCCACGATGGCGGCCTTGCCCAATGCGAAGGCCTTGGACAGGGCGAGGGCGCCGGACACGGTGAGCAAGGCCGCAGCGATGCCCAACAGCCAGGCGCTCAGTGGGGCCTCGAGCGACTTGAACAGGAAGCTTGGAAGCATGACCAGCAGCAGGGTCATGATCAGGAGCCCCAACGCTTGCCCGAAGTAAACCGCACGTTTAACGCCTACGGCGCGGGCGTTGAGACCCACGAGAAAATCCGTGCCGCCCCAGAGCAGGGCAGCCAGCAGGCCCATTGTTACGTCCATGTAAGGTCCTTTGAAGGCTTGATTTCCTGTAGGCGCCCGGCTTGCAAGGGGCGGCGTGTCAGCTCAGGTTTTCCAGCGTCTGCGTGTCCCAGCTGTGGGTCTTGATGGCCAGGTAAAGCATGCCGATGGTGAGCGGCACTTTTTCGCCGCGCCCCTTGGACCGGCGTTTGAGGAACACATCGAACACCGGCGGGTTGAAGTAACGATAAGTGTCGTAGTCGCCCAGGTCGAGGGCAAATGCCTGTTCCAGCGCTTCCATCAGTTGCTTGGCGTCGCTGCCGTCACAGCCGAGGTCGAAGTTGAGTGAGGTTTGCAGGCGGATCGTCTTGTGTTTCGGCAGGCCGATTTCTTCATGCAGCAGTTGCAGGAGTTGCTGCATGACGGGGTCTTCGGGGAGGTTGGGGGCGAGGTTCATGGTGGGGGCACGCAGGAGTAGTTGAGAGGGCTTAATGCGCCTGTGGCGGAATTTGTTGCGAGTGATGAAGAGTGCCAAGCCTATCAAGATTAGGGCCAGAGGTAGGAGCTGGATGTTGAGGGTGGCCACGTGGGGTCGCCACAACAACAGGACTAACCCCGTTACGATGAAGGTAGCGGCGAAACGCTTTCTGAGCGTGCAGACAGTGATTTTGAAATACAGGAGTAGATGGAGGGCAAAGAACAGCGCTGCTTGTAGGTAAAGCCATTCACTATGGTTCATTTAAATGCACGTGCATTGAGAGGCATGAACGCTGAAGTCTTTGCATCTAGCAAGCCAAGAGCAGCGCGTGCATCGCGGGGCATCACGGTGAAGCGGCCCACTATGAAGGTGATCCCGTATTGGCTGATGTATTGAGTCTTTTCTATGTTCACGGTGTTTTTGCCGAGACAGTGGTGAGAGCGCTATTTTCATTCAGCTGTGGGTAATTTCTATAGGGGGGTGAGCGGCTGTTTTGTGCAGTTTGGGAAGAGGATGTCGCAGTGCGTGGAGGTTTCTTACAACGGTTTCCGGCATTTGTGGCTTGGCAGCGACTCAGCAGGCAAAACTGGGCAATTGTGGGCGTCGGCGTGCCCGCGAGACGGTGTGCCGGGTATGGAAATGTTGCCTGATGCGACGTAGTCGCAGGCATGTTGAATCGTCGTACGATCTAAACGTTTGTAATTCGCTCAAGCACCGACAGGCCGACTCACACACCGCTCAAAAATCGACTCCAGCCCCCGGTAGTCACACGCCACCGCGTCAATATTCGCCGGTACCCACGCCGCGTGTTTCACCAACCACCAGTTCACCGAAAACCCCGCATTCACGATGATCTGTTCAAACAGAATCCGCTGCGCCCGGCCATTGCCTTCGCGGAAAGGGTGGATGACGTTGAGGTCGCCGTAGGCTTCGGCAATCTGCCTGACCAACTCGGCCTGACTCGCGCCGACATACCAGTTCGCCTCTTCCATGTGCCGGACGATTTTAGCCGCCTCCGGTGTAATGCGTTCCGGGGTGCAGAACAAGGTGTCGCCTTTCTGAATGTTGACGCTGCGTAACTCACCGGCCCAGTCGTAGATATCGCCGAACAGGGTGCGGTGGATATGTTGCAGGCGGTCTAGGTCGTAGGGCGGTGGGAACAGGGGGAGGCTGCCTACGGCGATTTCGGACAACTCCCGCTCGGCCTGGTGCAGGCGCGCATCGTCGAGCAGGTCGAGGCGGTTGCGCAGGACGCTGCTACCGGGGTAGCAGTACGGGTCCTGGCCCACCCCATATTTGTCGAGCATCAGCGTGGGGTGTTGCGGTACTTGGCGAGGACGGCTTCGCGGGTCGGCAGGGGTTTGTCGACGTCGGCCGGTTGGGTGTCGAACCCTTCCAGGCGCAGGCTGGCCAGGTAATTGGAACGGCGGATCTTGTGGTAATGATCCTGTTTTTGCTCAAACGTCAGTTCGCTCATCGCAGCGTACTCCTGGGTGGCAAGGTTTGATTGTAGCGCAATGCTTCAGTGTGCAGGCGGGATAAAAACCACGTCACATTTTGCGCAAAAAAACCGCCACCGGCCTGATTTCAGCGTATGTTTCACCGCAAAATCTTGTAGGGCGATTTCGCCCACTACTTAAAGGGAGTTAAGCATGGGTTTGCTGCGTGTCGCCTCGGCGATGTCTTTGTGTGCGATGGCTTTTTCGGCCCAGGCCGAGCAATTGCCGATTGAAGTACTCAGTGCCGTGGTCAAGGACCAGAAAATCGCTGACGCCGAAGTGCTGCTGCAGCGTAACGGCGCACAAAACGTGGTGGGCCGCACCAACGCCCAAGGCCAGGTCACGCTGACCAGCGAAGCGGCTGACGACGCCACCAATCTGCTGATCATCAAGAAGCCCGGCTACTCCAACCTGGTGGTGAAATGCCCGTGCGCAGGCATGACGTACGCCATCAGCCCGGTGATGGAAAACCTCGACGGCCTGCGTGTGGTGCTGACCTGGGGCAAGACGCCGCGTGACCTCGATTCCCACATGATTTTCCCCGGCAATAACATCTACTTCGAGAACAAGAACGGCACCGACGCCGAGCTGGATGTGGATGACACCGACAGCTACGGCCCGGAAACCATCACCCTGCAGAAAAAACACTACGGCGAAAGCTATGTGTATGCCGTGCATGACTTCAGCAACGGCGGCAATCCAGGCTCACGCCAATTGTCCAGCAGCGAAGCCAAAGTGTTTGTCTACATGGGCCAATCGCTGGTGCGAACCTATTACGTGCCGAAAAACCGTAGCGGCAACCTGTGGACCGTGTTCCGCATGACCGGCAGCGGCGACTTCCAGGACATCAACACCTTCAGCGGTGTGACCGTAAATGCCGCGAATGTACTGAACGAAGTCAAGCCGTTGCTGGACGACAGCGTGGCGGTCACCGCCGTCGTAGTCAGTTCTTCCGCACAAACCGACGCTAAACGTCTGAACGTCCAAGGTGAAGCGGCCTACCAGGCGGGTAACCTCGACCAGGCCATCAACCTCTTCCGCCAGGCGATCGAGTTGGACAATGGTTTCGGCAAGGCCTACGGCAACCTGGGCCTGGCGTATCAGAAGGCCGGCAACACTGCCGAGTCTATCTGGGCCAACCGCAAGGCCATCGCCCTGGCGACCGGCGCAAACGCTGCGACGGTGCGTGCGGGTGCCTACTACAACATTGCGCGGATCTACGAAGCGGCGGGGCAGTTCGCCGATGCGTTACGTCACTACCAGTTGGCCAAGGAGCAGAAGGCCAATCCAGTGTATGACACAGCGATTGAGCGCGTGCAGAATCGCTGATCAGCAGCGATAAGCCCTCCAGCAACAACGCGCCCCAATGGCGCGTTGTTTGTTTGGAGCACGGCTACAGGCGAGAGGCTGCGTCCAGGTCCATCAGGCCGCGGCCATAGGCTTCGCTGTTGGCATAGATGCCTGTTCGATTCGCGGTACTGAGCAGGCGCTCACGAATTTGTTGCGGCGTCATGTCCGGAAAACGGCTTTGCAATGCCGCCAGCGCGCCACTCACCAACGCGGCAGCCGGCGAGGTGCCAGCGGTGGGCCCGTAGCTGCCGTCCTTTTGGGTGGTCAACAGCCCTGCGCCACCGTCCCCCCCGGGCACCGCGATGCACCAGCGCGCTGCCAGACCGCAATAGTTGGACTTGAGATTGATGGCCGTGCCGTCGTTCTTGAGTGCCATGACGGCTATCCAGCCCTTCTCGAGTTCAGGCACCAATGCAGGCAGGCCGGGCTCGGCCAGCGGCTCACGCTTGACCTCGTTGCCCGTTGAGAAAACAAACACCGCGCCGTCGGCCACTCGTTTTTTTGCGACGGCCAACGAGTCACCCATCAGGCGTTCATAGATGGGCACTTCGTTGGTGTTGGCTTCAATGGGATTCGCCCATGAGTTGCTGAAAATGCGTGCGCCCTTGGAATAGGCGAGGTCCCAGGCCTGGGCTATTTCGCTGTCAAAGTAGAACGGCTCCTTGTCATCACCGAAGCGCATGGGAATCAGCTGGGCGTTGAAGGCAATGCCATGCATGCCTTGGTCATTCTTGTTCGCGGCGAGAATACCGGCCATCTGCGTGCCGTGGCCTTTGACATCGACGGTGCCAGGTTGCTGGCGCACGAAGTCATAGCCTGGGTCGTACACGCGCCCGTTGAACTCGGGCAACTCAAGGTTAAGGCCTGAGTCGATCAGCGCAACCCTCACGCCTTGGCCGGTGCCGCCCCGGGCGTAGAGGGAGGATGCCTTGACGATAGGCAGGGCTTTTTGCGCAAGGTATTCGGCGGTTTCAAAGCGGCGGGTGTCCGGTTCGGCAGGCATTGGGGTGGGGGTGGACACACAGCCCAGCAGTAGCAAGGGCAGCGTGCACAGGATGAGACGGTGCAGTGAAAACAGCGGCTTGGTCGGGGGACATAGTGGCATTCACGACTCCTTGTCGGGGTAGCTGATCAAGCGTGCTACTGTCTTCGTTTTTGCGCGGGCTTGCTGGTTTTCTCTGTATCAGTTTGTAGCGTTTATCCCTGACCTATTCTCGATCGCTGATCTATGTTTTTGATTCTTTCAGCGGTCAACGGAGTGACAGCCTATGCACGACACCCTCCAACAGGTCTTCGGTTATCCACAGTTTCGTTTGGGCCAGGAGCAAGCCGTCAGCGCCGTATTGGCAGGCCGCTCGGCGGCCGCCATTTTTCCAACTGGATCGGGCAAGTCGCTGTGCTACCAACTGTCAGCGGTATTACTGCCACACCTGACACTGGTGGTATCACCGTTGCTGGCGTTGATGCAGGACCAGCTTGGCTTTTTGCAGCGCCATGGCATTTCGGCGGGCAGTATCGATTCGGCCCAGAGCCGTGATGAGGCCAACGAGGTGATGGCCCGTGCGCGTTCGGGCGAATTGAAGATTCTGATGATTTCGGTGGAGCGTTTAAAGAACGAGCGTTTCCGTAACTTCCTGCAAAGTGTGCAGCTCTCGCTGTTGGTGGTGGATGAGGCGCACTGTATTTCCGAGTGGGGCCACAACTTCCGTCCGGACTATTTGAAGCTGCCAGACTACCAGCGTCAGTTCAATATCCCACAAGCGCTGCTGCTGACGGCTACAGCCACGCCCAAGGTAATTGCCGACATGCAGGCGAAGTTCGCCATTGCGCCGGACGATGTGGTCACCACAGGCTTCTATCGGCCCAACCTCAACTTGTTGGTCGAGCCGGTGCGCGGTGCCGACAAGCGTCGGCGCCTGGTGCAGTGGATGAGCGAGCGTGCCAACCAGCCGAGCATTGTCTACGTCACCTTGCAAAAAACCGCCGAGCAGATCGCCGAGCACCTGAATCGCAACGGCATCCAGGCCGAGGCCTACCATGCCGGTTTGCCCCACGATAAACGCGAGGGCATCCAGCAGCGCTTCATGGGTGGGCGCTCCAATTGCATCGTCGCGACTATCGCGTTTGGCATGGGGATCGACAAAAGTGACATTCGCAACGTCGTGCACTTTGACTTGCCCAAGTCCATCGAGAACTACAGCCAGGAAATCGGCCGTGCGGGGCGTGACGGGCAGCCGTCCGACTGCCTGGTATTGGCCAATCGCGACAGCCTCAATGTGCTGGAAAACTTTGTGTACGGTGATACGCCCGAGCAGGAGGGTATCCACCGTGTGCTGGATGAGTTGCAGGCGGCGCGCAGTGAGGGGCAGTGGGAGTTCCTGCTGAGGTCGCTGTCGGATCACAGCAATATCCGCGAGCTGCCCCTGAAGACGCTGCTGGTGCAGTTGGAGCTCAGGGGCGTGATTGCGCCGCGCTATGCGTTTTACGCCGAGTACCGCTTCAAATACCTGATCGAACCCGAGGCGCTGCTGGCGCGTTTCTCCGGCGAGCGGCAGCAGTTTGTCGCGGCCATCATCCAAGTGTGCAAACGGGCAAAGACTTGGGCGACGGTGGATTTCGACGCGCTTTATCAACAGCACAATGCCGAGCGTAATCGGGTGGTGAAGGCGCTGGATTACTTCCAGGAGCAAGGCCTGATCGAGCTGGAAAGCAAGCAGATGACTGAGGTCTACAGCCTGCTGGATACCGATTTTGATCCGCAGGTGCTCAGCGAAACGTTGTACGCAGGCTTCAAGCAACACGAGGTGGGGGAAGTCGCGCGGATTCACGCCATGCTCGATCTGTTCGCTACCGAACATTGCCTGGGGCAGCGTCTGGCGCAGTACTTTGGCGATGCGCATGCACCCCAGCGTTGCGGGCATTGCTCGGTGTGCCATGGCCATGTTGCGCACCTGCCTCCACCGCCTGGCTTGCCGCCGCTTGTGGAAAAAAACTTCATGGGGCTGTGCGGTGATTTTATCCACAGGCATCATGAACACACCGGCCAACTGCCTGGGGCGGACCGCCTGACGCGTTTCCTCGGGGGGATCAGCGTGCCGTTGTTTACCAAGCTGAAGGCACGGGGCATTCCGGGTTTTGCTGCGCTGGAAGATTACCCGTACGCCGAGGTGCGCGAGTGGGCCCAGGCCCATTTGGACGACCTGTAACTCACTTTCATGAGATGACCCCGATGCCTGACTCAGTGCCACAACGTGCCGACTACCCACACTTCCAGCCGATCATCACGCGCTGGCACGACAACGATGTGTATGGGCATGTGAACAACGTGACCTACTACAGCTTTTTCGACACGGCGGTGAACACCTACCTGATCGGACAGGGCGGTTTGGATATCCATGACGGCGACGTGGTGGGCTTTGTGGTGAGTTCGGCGTGTGACTACTTTGCATCGATTGCCTTTCCCGAGCGCATCGACGTCGGCCTGCGGGTCGGCAAATTGGGCAATAGCTCAGTGCAGTACGAGTTGGCGGTGTTCAAGGCCGGCGAAGAAGAGGCCTGTGCGGCGGGGCGCTTTGTGCATGTGTTTGTGGATCGCGGGTCGAATCAGCCGGTGACGATTCCTGCCGGGTTACGCGAGGCGTTGCAGCGATTGGTGGCCTGACGCATTTTTTGCAGGCGGTGGTGAACACCAATGTGGGAGCCGGGCTCCCACATTGTTAGTGGTCGTTCTTTAGACCTTACCGGTGACGGTAGTGGTGCTTGTTCTTGCGATGCCCATAGGCATGCCCGCGGCCACGGTGATCATCGCGGTCATACCGACGGTTGTCACGGCTGCGAGAACGACGGTCGTCGTCATCGCTCTTGTTGCCCATGTAGTTGCCCAGCGCGCCACCTGCACCACCGCCGGCGGCTGCGCCGATCAGGCTGCCGGTATTGCCGCCCATGCTGCGGCCGACCACGTTACCGCCTGCTGCGCCCAGGGCGCCACCGATGGCCGCTTCGCCACGGCTGCGCTTGTCGGCACCGACCGCACTGCCGCCTGCGCCGCCCAGGGCTGCGCCAATGGCCGAACCGGTATTGCCGCCGATCTGCTGGCCGACAACCGAACCGAGTACCCCGCCCAATGCGCCGCCCACACCGGCTTCGGTGGTGCCACCGGCCATGGCTGCGCCACTGACCAGGCCAAGGGACAACAAGAGAATCGAGGAGAACTTCATAGAGAGACCTCAAGAGGATGACGGCGCGATCCTGAGGCTGTGTTGAGATTGTGACAATAGAAATCCGACCAGTAACACGAGTTGTACACAATTCGCTAAGTTACTGTTTTGGCTGGGGAACTTAAGTCGTTTTCGTGAGTCTTTAACTACTTCGGAACGGCCGCTTTTATGCAAAAGCGGCCTTTTTTGTGCCCGAATTTTGACCGGCTTTCTGCAGCGGAGCGCTGATTGCAGGAGCCGGCTGGGTAATCAGGCTGAACGCGCCATGATCAAGCCATTGTCGCTCGCCGCTTCCAGGCGGATCGCCACGAATTTCGACGTTGGCGTGTGGCTGCCATCCCCAGTGCTTTCCAGTGGTACCAATGGGTTCACTTCCGGGTAGTAGGCCGCAGCCTGCCCCGCCGGAATATCAAACGCCAGCAGGGTAAAGCCCTTCACGCGACGCTCACGGCCGTCTTCCCACAACGACACGATGTCTGCTTTCTGCCCAGGCTTGAAGCCCAGGCGGATGATGTCGGCTTCGTTGACGAACAGTACATCCCGCTGGCCCTTGACCCCACGATAGCGGTCGTCCAGGCCATAGATGGTGGTGTTGTACTGATCATGGGAGCGCATCGACTGCATGATCAGGTCCGGCACGCGGCCGGTGGCATGGGTACGTTCGTGGATCAAGTCCTTGGGCAGGATGTTCGGGCGGAAGTTGGCGCGGCCCGACGGGGTGTTCCAGCGGCGCGCGCCCGCGGAGTTGCCCAGGTAGAAGCCGCCCGGGTTCTTGATCTTCTCATTGAAGTCCTTGAAGCCCGGGATGGTGTCGGCGATCAGGTCGCGGATGCGGCTGTAGTCGGCCACCAGCCAATTCCAGTCCACCGGTTTGCTGCCCAGGGTCGCCGCGGCGATACCGGCCAGGATCGCCGGCTCGGATTTCATCAGTTTCGACAGCGGCTGCAGCTGACCATTGGAGCCGTGGACCATGCTGAACGAGTCTTCCACCGTCACCGCTTGCGGGCCTTCGGCCTGGATGTCGATGTCGGTACGGCCCAGGCATGGCAGGATCAACGCGTCTTTACCGTGCATCAGGTGACTGCGGTTGAGCTTGGTGCTGATCTGCACGGTCAGGTCACAACTGCGCAGCGCTTCGAAGGTGCGTGGGCTGTCTGGCGTGGCTTGGGCGAAGTTGCCGCCCAGGCCGATAAACACCTTGGAGCGGCCTTCGAGCATGGCGTGGATCGCTTCAACCACATTGTGCCCATTGTCGCGCGGCACCTGGAACTGGAAGCGGCGCTCCAGGGCGTCGAGGAAGGCCACCGGTGGGCGCTCGTTGATGCCCATGGTGCGGTCGCCTTGCACGTTGCTGTGGCCACGCACCGGGCACAGGCCGGCGCCAGGGCGGCCGATATTGCCGCGCAGCAGCATCAGGTTGGCGATTTCCTGGATAGTCGGCACCGAGTGGCGATGCTGGGTGATGCCCATCGCCCAGCACATGATCACGTTCTTGCCTTTGGCGTACATGCGCGCCGCTTGCTCGATCTCGACCAGGGTGAGGCCGGACTGCTCGACGATTTCATCCCAAGAGGTGTCGTCGATCTTGCCCAGGTAATCCAGCACGTTGGCGGTGTGTTCGTTGAGGAAGTCGTGGTCGAACACGGCCTCTTTGCCTTCGGCCTGGGCCTGGCGCTCCCACAGCAACAGGAACTTGGCCATGCCGCGCAGGATGGCCATGTCGCCACCCAGCGCCGGGCGGAAGTAGGCGGTGTTGGTCGGCTTGTCGCCGTTGGTGAGCATTTCCAGCGGGTGCTGCGGATGCTGGAAACGTTCCAGGCCGCGCTCTTTCAGCGGGTTGATACACACTACCTGAGCGCCACGTTTAACCGCTTCACGCAGCGGTTCGAGCATGCGCGGGTGGTTGGTGCCGGGGTTCTGGCCCCAGACGAAAATCGCATCGGCGTGTTCGAAGTCGTCAAAGGTCACGGTGCCTTTGCCGACGCCCACGCTTTGCGCCAGGGCGACGCCGCTGGCTTCGTGGCACATGTTCGAGCAATCCGGGAAGTTGTTGGTACCGTAGGCGCGCACGAACAGTTGATACAGGTACGCCGCTTCGTTGCTGGCGCGGCCCGAGGTGTAGAACTCGGCCATGTCCGGGCTGGGCAGGGCATTGAGGTGCTTGCCGACCAGATCGAAGGCCGCTTCCCAGCTGATAGGTTTGTAGCGGTCGGTCTCGGCGTCATAGCGCATCGGTTCGGTCAGGCGGCCTTGGTATTCCAGCCAATAGTCGCTCTGCTCCAGCAAGGCGGTGACGCTGTGTTTGGCGAAGAATGCGCCATCCACGCGACGTTTGGTGGCTTCCCAGTTCACCGCCTTGGCGCCGTTTTCGCAGAATTTGACCATGCCGCTTTCCGGCGAGTCGCCCCAGGCACAGCCCGGGCAGTCGAAGCCACCGTTCTGGTTGGTCTTGAGCATCATGCGCAGGTTTTTCAGCGCGTTGTCGCTGGTCAGCCAGGCCTGCGCCACGCTGATCAGTGCGCCCCAGCCGCCGGCCGGGCCCTTGTAGGGCTTGTAGCGCGGGGTTGGGGTTTGGTCGGCTTGGTGGTGCTGGCTCATGGCTGATTCTCCATCGCAGGACTGTAGACCCGCGGCGCACTTTTCTGCGGCAGGTGGATGAGATTGAGGTTATGCCGGCGGGCCCATTGCAGGGCCAGGCCGGTGGGTGACGACAGGCTGACCAGGGTCTGGATGCCCGCGCGCAGGACTTTCTGGATCAACTCCAGGCTGCAACGGCTGGTGACAATCGCCAGGCCGCCTTCGGTCGGAATCTTTTGGCGGATCAAGGCGCCGATCAATTTATCCAGGGCGTTGTGCCGGCCGATGTCTTCGCGGCCCAGCAGCAATTCGCCCTGGCCGTTCATGAACACCGCCGCATGCACGGCGCCGCTGTATTGACCTAGGGGCTGAAAGGCGCTGATGCGTTGACGCAAGCCATCGAGCCATTCGGCGGGCGGCAAAGGCGCGCCGGGCAATACCTGGAGGTCTGGGAGGGCCTGTTCAACGGCTTCCACGCCACATAAACCGCAGCCGCTGGTGCCGGCCAACTGGCGGCGCTGCTGCTTGAGGTTCCAGAAGGCGCGGCTGGAGATCTGCACCTGAGCAAATTGGGCTGAGCCCGAACCGCTGAGTTTCAGGTCATAAATATCGCTAACGTCGGCGATAATGCCGCTACCAATGCTGAAGCCGACAATAAAGTCCTCCAGGTCCGTCGGTGTCACCAACATCACGGCTTGGCTGATGTCGTTATAGGCAATCGCCAACGCCACTTCTTCCGCCAGCGCGGTGCTGGCAGATTCTGTGTGTTCAAGATTGCAATACTGGTAGCTCTGGCTGGCGGCTGGCGCAGGCGTTTCGAGAGCGGGCGCCGCGCAGATTGGGCGCTTGGCGTTCATGAGGCAGTACCACCGACGGATTGATCAGTGTTTAGACTAGGCGCGACAAAGCGTCGCGTCTAATTGCCAGTACTGATCTACCGATAGATGACGTCGATCAAGGTTCGTTTTGCGATTTCTGATACAGCGCAAAACACGCCTCGGCCAATGCCGATCGTGGTGCGCTGCGACGCATGATCAGCCCCAGGCGCGCGAGGGTATGGGCGTCTTCGATCGGCTGCAGGCGCAGATGCTCGGTGAGTGCGTCCAGGCCGCCGTCCAATGGCATGACGGCGCAGCACAGGCCTCCGTGCACGGCTTGCAACAACTGATGGACGGCATCGGTCTGCAACAACGGTTGCGGGTTGAGCCCACGGCTGTGGAAGTTGTGGTCGATGGACTGGCGAAAGTGCATGCCGCTGGTGAGCATGCCCAATGGCAACTCTATCAGCGCTTCCCAGCTCAGGGGCGTGTCACCAAAGCTGAAGAAGCGCTGGTCGTAGAGCAGGCCCATGCGGGTTTCGCCCAGGGCCAGCGAGTCGAAGCGTTCAGTGTCCAAACGCTCCAGGTAGGACACGCCCAGGTCCAGGCGATTGCTCGCCAGTTGCTCCAGAATCTGCTCCGAACTGAGTGCCGAAAGCTCGAAACGCAGGCTTGGGTGTTCTTTATGCAGTTGCTGCATCAGCGCCAAGGGATCGAAACTCGACAGTGGCACCACGCCCAGGCGCAACGTGCCGACCAGGTTGCCGCGACAGGCTGCCGCTTCGGCCTGTAATCCGTCGTACGCCGCCAGCACCGTGCGTGCCCAGGCCAGCACCCGTTCACCGGGTGCCGTAAAGCCCTCGAAGCGTTGGCCACGATTGACCAGAGGCAGGTCCAGCTCTTCTTCAAGGCTGCGCAGACGCATCGACAGGGTCGGCTGGGTGATATGGCAACGCGCCGCCGCTTGGCCGAAGTGACGGGTCTCGTCGAGGGCGATGAGGAATTTCAGCTGTTTGATGTCCATCTTCGCTCCGGGGCTTATTCCAATGGCGGGGGGATTCTAGCGCGTTTGGGTCTTTGGTCGGGCTGGAACCCAAGTCTGTAGGACTGGTCTAGTCTTGGGCATCTGGAAATCAAATCCCAAGGAGAGCGCACCATGAGTATTTTTAGCTTTGTTAAGGAAGCGGGCGAGAAGTTGATTGACCTGTTGACTCCGGGCAACGCCAACGCGAGTGAGGACCTGAAGAAACATATCGAGAAAGTCGGCCTGGGCAATCCAGACGTGCACGCCACCGTCGACGGTGACAAGGTCACGCTTACGGGGACAGTTGCCAGTCAGGAAGAGAAAGAAAAAGTCCTGCTTGCGGCAGGTAATATCGCCGGTGTAGCCAGTGTAGATGACCAGATCACCGTATCCGGCCCGGCCGTAGCCGCCGCCCGTTTCGTCGTGGTGAAGAAGGGTGACACCCTGAGCGCGATTTCCCTGGCGGTATATGGCAACGCCAACCAGTACAACAAGATTTTCGAGGCTAACAAGCCGCTGTTGTCACACCCGGACAAAATCTACCCAGGGCAGACACTGCGTATTCCTGAGTAAAACGCAGAGCAAAATGTGGGAGCGGGCTTGCCCGCGAAAGCGGAGTGTCAGTCACTGGATGTGTTGCTGATACACCGCATTCGCGAGCAAGCCCGCTCCCACATTGGTTTAGAGCCCGGCAATGAGGTCGCGATAGTCATCTACCGCTGCAAACTCTGCCGTGTCCTTTGGCCCCTTCTTGCTGTCCGGCTCCTTTACCGCCAGCAGATGCCCCACGCCAAAATCCCGAGCACTGCGCAGTATTGGCAGTGTGTCGTCGATAAACAGGCTGCGGGCGGGGTCGAAGTTGATGTCGGCTTGCAGGGCATCCCAAAACTGCGGGTTTTCCTTGGCGAAACCATAGTCATGGGAGCTGATCAACCGCTCGAAATACGGCGCCAGTTCAATGCGTTCCAACTTCAATGACAGCGAGTCACGATGAGCATTGGTGATCAGGATCACGCGCTTGCCGGCCTGTTTGATCGCCGCCAGGAACGTGTCCGCATCCGGACGCAGCGCGATCAGGTGGGCGGTCTCCAGCTTGAGTTCGCGCACCGGGATCTTCAGCTCCGTGCTCCAAAAATCCAGGCAATACCATTGCAACTGTCCGGCGTTACGCTCGAACAGCGGCTGCAGCTCCATCTCGGCCATGGCGCGGCTCACCCCGTGCAGCTCGGCGTAACGCTGAGGCAGGTGTTCCATCCAGAAGTGGTTGTCGAAATGCAGGTCGAGCAGGGTGCCGTCCATGTCCAGCAGGACAGTGTCGATGGCGTGCCAGGGCAAAGAGGGCATGGGGTGTTCTCATGTAAGTAAAGATATCCGACACAGACAATCGGAAAAGCCACGGTATAGTAACCCGATCACGCCAAGGAGCCGCTTATGCGCCAGAAACCCACCGTCCTCGCCCGCGAAATAGTCGCCAGTAGCCGTTTGTTCCGCGTGGAGGAAGTGCAATTGCGCTTTTCCAATGGCGTTGAACGCACCTACGAGCGCCTGGTGGGCCGCGGTGCCGGTTACGGCGCGGTGATGATCGTGGCAATGATCGATGCAGACCATGCATTGTTGGTGGAAGAATACTGCGGGGGTACCGACGAATATGAACTGTCGTTGCCCAAGGGGTTGATCGAGCCGGGTGAAGACGTGCTGGCAGCGGCCAATCGCGAGCTCAAGGAAGAGGCAGGCTATGGCGCACGTCAGCTGGAGCACCTCACCGAGCTGTCGCTGTCGCCTGGCTACATGAGTCAGAAAATCCAGGTGGTCCTCGCCACCGATCTCTATGAAGAACGCCTGGAAGGCGATGAACCTGAGCCGATGCGTGTGGAACGGGTCAACCTGCGTGAGCTGTCGTTGCTGGCGCAAAATGAGCAATTCAGCGAAGGCCGTGCCTTGGCCGCGCTGTACCTGGTACGAGACCTGTTGACCCAGCGAGGAGCGTTTACCGCATGAGCGAACTGTTTTTAGGCCACCCGTTTATTGCCCCTGTGATTGAGCTGGCACGCCAGGCCGGTGAGGTGATACTGCCCTACTGGCGCGCCGATGTGGCCGTGACCTCCAAGGCCGACGACTCACCCGTAACGGCAGCGGATTTGGCCGCTCACCATCTGATCCTGGCCGGCCTGACTGCATTGGACCCCAGCATTCCGGTGCTGTCCGAGGAAGACGCTGACATTGACCAGAGCGTGCGCGCCGGCTGGCAGCGCTGGTGGCTGGTGGACCCCTTGGACGGCACCAAGGAATTTATCTCCGGTAGCGAAGAATTTACCGTGAACATCGCCCTGATCGAACAGGGCCGCGTGGTGTTCGGCGTGGTGTCGATGCCCACCAGCGGCCGTTGCTACTTCGGTGGTGCCGGCTTGGGCGCCTGGCGTTCGGATGTGAATGAAGCCCCCAAGCAGATCCAGGTGCGCGAAGCACCGGCAGCGGGCGAGTCATTTACCGTGGTGGCCAGTCGTCGGCATACCAGCCCGGAGCAGGAGCGTCTGCTGGACGGGCTGAGCGAAGGCCTGGGCGCGTTGAAGCTGGCGAATATCGGCAGCTCGTTGAAGTTCTGTTTGTTGGCCGAGGGCAGTGCGGATTGTTATCCACGCCTGGCGCCGACGTCACAGTGGGACACCGCGGCGGCCCAGGGCGTGCTGGAAGGCGCGGGGGGCGAGGTGGTGGAGTTGAGTGGCGAGCCGTTCAGCTATCCGGCGCGGGCGTCGTTGTTGAACCCATTCTTCCTGGCGTTGCCGGCGAAGGCCGCTTGGCGTGAGCGGTTGCTAAACCTGGCGAGATCTTAAGGTCACATCAGATCAAATGTGGGAGCGGGCTTGCTCGCGAATGCGGTCTGTCAGCTGATGAAAGTATCGACTGACCCTGCGCATTCGCGAGCAAGCCCGCTCCCACAGTGGTTTTGTGTTGTGGTTTCTAACGGTGCAAGACGTATTGGCCGGTGAAGTTGACCGCATGCTCCTCACTGCCCTCATTCACAACCCACGTCTCCAGCGTCAACCGTGCGCGACCATAGCGTTTGTAGGTTGCCACAAAGCGCTTCCACACTTTTTCCTCCGACGCCTGGCACACAACCGTTGCATCGCGCGTGACCGGCAGCGGATAACTGATCTGCCCTTCCTGGATCACGATATGCCCGTCTTCAATACCTTCTTCACGTAACTGCAAGTGCAGCCAGCCCCAACCCGCCAGCACCGCGCCGCAATACAGGCTGCCGCCGAACATGGTGCTCTTGTGGTTGATGTTGGCTTGCAACGGCAGGTGCAGCAGCAATTGGCCGTGTTGCCAGTCGAGCACCTTGAGGCCCATTTCCCGGGTGAGGGGGATGTCGTGGTGAAGGATGGATTCCAGGTAACGGCTGTCGCGGCTCATGGGGGCCTCTTGGCGGGTGGGAGCGGTCATTCGTCATCGCCGCTTTGGTTGGCGAAGTTCAGGCCATGCTTGCGCAGTTTGTCGTGCAAGGTCTTGCGCGGCACGCCCAAGGCTTCGGCGAGGCTGCGCATGGAGCCGTGGGGGCGGGTCAGTTCGGCAGCGATCAGGCTCTTTTCAAACTGCTCGACTTGCTCGCTCAGGCCGCCGGGTGTGGAGGTGAGGACGCCTGCCGCAGGGTTGTCCGGCGAACTGTCCAGCGCCAGTTCCAGGCCGAGGGCGAAACGTTCGGCAGCGTTCTGCAGTTCACGCACATTGCCCGGCCAGCTATGACGCAACAGCAGCGCGCGCTGGCCCGGTTGCAGTTCATGCAGCGGCAGGCCATGACGGCTGCTGGCTTCGTCGGCGAAGTGCTGGAACAGCATCAATGCATCCTCACCGCGCTCACGCAACGGGGGAATGCGCAGCGGCGCGACGTTGAGGCGGTAATACAGGTCGGCACGGAAGCGGCCCTGGTCGGCGGACTGGCGCAGGTCTTCCTTGGTGGCGGCGATGATGCGGATATCCAGCGGGATCAGCTGATTGCCGCCCAGGCGCTCCACCACCCGCTCCTGCAACAGGCGCAAGAGTTTGACCTGCACATCCAGGCTCATGCTTTCAATTTCATCGAGGAACAAGGTACCGCCGTTGGCAAATTCGAACTTGCCGATGCGGCGTTTCTGCGCGCCGGTGAAGGCACCCGGTTCATGCCCGAACAGCTCGCTTTCCACCACCGACTCGGCCAGGGCACCTGCGTTGATCGCCACGAAGGGCCCGCTGCGGCGGTTCGAGAGGTCGTGCAGTGCGCGCGCGACCACTTCTTTGCCGGCGCCGGTTTCGCCGAGGATCAGTACATCGGCCTTGGTTGCGGCCAGGGCACCAATCTGTTCGCGCAGACGCAGCATTTGCGGGGAGTGCCCCACCAGGCGTGTGCTTAATTGCTGGCGGTCGCTGAGGGCCAGGCGCAGGCTGCGGTTGTCCAGCACCAGTCGGCGCAGGGCCAAGGCGCGGCGCACGCTGTCGAGCAGGGCGTCGCTGGCGAACGGTTTCTCCAGGAAATCATAGGCCCCCGCGCGCATGGCTTGCACGGCCAATGGCACGTCGCCGTGGCCGGTGATCAGCAGCACCGGCAGCTCCGGGTCCTGGCCGTGCAGTTCGGCCAGCAGCTCCAGGCCGTCCATGCCGGGCATGCGGATGTCACTGACCACCACGCCCGGCCAATCCCGCGACAATCGAGCGGTGAGGCCTGTGGCTTCGCCCAGGGTCAGGACTTTCAGCCCGGCCAGGTCCAGGGTCTGGCACAGGGCCTGACGCAGGTGCGGATCGTCGTCGATCAACACCACCTGAATCTGGTTATCGATACTCATACACTGCGGTCCTCGGACGGTTGCAGACTGACGCCCGGCGAGCCGGCACGCAATTTCAAGGTTAACAGCGCGCCACCTTCCTTGTGGTTGGCAAACAGCAATTCGCCGCCAAAGGCACGCATCAGGGTGTCACAGATCGCCAGCCCCAATCCAAGACCCTGGGTGCGGGTCTTGGTGGTGTAGAACGGCTCGCTGGCGCGTCCCAGGGCTTCCATGCAAAAGCCCGGGCCATTGTCGCGAATGTACAGGTTGACGCCCTGATCGGTGGTTTCGGCACTCAGCCACAGTTTGCGCGGCGGCCCTTTTTCGGTGAGTGCATCGAGGGCATTGGCCAGCAGATTGCCGAGTACCTGGCGCAAACGGGTTTCGCCGGCCTGTACCCAGAGGGTGGCTTCGGGTAAATCACGGATCAGCTCCACCTCCATCGACCGCCGCCGCTTGCCCAGCAGCGCCAGCGCATCGTCCAGCGCCGGTTGCAGGGCCACGCTTTCGGGCGCATGGCGGTCGCGCCGGGCGAAGGCGCGCAGGTGCGCGATGATCGAGGCCATGCGCCCGGTCAATTCGCTGATCAACTTGAGATTGCCACGCGCATCCGTGGTGCGCTCATGGTCGAGGAGGATCTCGGCGTTTTCCGCATAGCTGCGAATCGCCGCCAGGGGCTGATTGAGTTCGTGGCTGATACTCGCCGACATGGTGCCCAGCGCCGACAGTTTGCCTGCCTGCACCAGGTCATCCTGGGCGCGCACCAACTCTTGTTGGGCGTGTTCACGTTCCAGCACTTCCTGTTTCAGGCGCCGGTTGAGGCCTTCCAGGTCACTGGTCCGTTCGACCACGCGTGCTTCCAGCTCGCGCCGGGCCTTGGCTTCAAAGGCGATACGCTCCAGGTAATGGCGGCGACGTTGCATCATCAGGCCCAGCAACAACATCAACACCAGCAGCGTGGCGCCACCCACTGCAACCACCGTGCGTACCGGGCGGTTGATGAGCGAGCGCGGTGCGAGGATCTCCACATTCCAGCCGGTCTCGGCGATGGCCGTGGATTGGCGCAGCCACGCAGTGTCACTCAGGCTGAGCGGCTGCGGGTCGCGGGTCGGGTAGGGCTGGATCGCGATGATGGCCTGGCGCTCTTCGGCGGTCAGTGGCCGGGTGGCGCGGAATCGCCATTGTGGGCGCGACGTGAGGATCACCACGCCGTTATGGTCGGTGACCAGCAATTGTTCCGGCGTGTTGCCCCACAGGCTTTCGGTGTGGTCCAGGTCGACCTTGACCACCAGCACGCCGATGATCGTATCGCCATCACGCACGGCGGCGGCAAAGAAGTAGCCGCGTTTGGCCGAGGTGGTGCCCAGGCCGAAAAACCGCCCCAGGCGCCCGGCCATGGCCTCGCTGAAATAGGGCCGGAACGAGAAATTACGCCCGACGAAGCTGTCTTGTTTATCCCAGTTGGACGCGGCGAGGGTCTTGCCGGTGGTGTCCATCAGGTACATCACCTCCACCCCGGCCTGGGCGGCGACGTCCTTGAGCAGCAGGTTGGCGTTGACCAGGTTGGTGCTGACCTGGGGTGCGTCCAGTGCCGTGCGCAAGGCCGGCAGGTCACCGAGGATTTGCGGCAGCACTTCATAGCGGTGCAGGGTGCCCAGCAGGTTGGCCACGTAGAGGTCGAGGGTCTGGCGGTTCTGGCCGGCCAGTTCGCTGCGGTAATAACGTTCGGCCAGGTGCTCCAGTGGCCATAGCAGCGGCGCCAGGCACAGCGCCAGCAGGGCGAGGCTGCGCCAGCGGGGTCTACGCGGGAGGGATGGAGTCATGGGAGTCGTGCGCCTGTGGGTACAGGCGCATTATGCCTAGTGCTGCTGTGCAAGACACTCGCGCAATGCGTCTTGCCACGCTGGCTGGCTGACGTGCCATTGCTGCTGCAGCCGGCTGCAATCGAGGCGTGAGTTCAGCGGGCGCTTGGCGGGCGTCGGGTAGGCACTGGACGGAATCGGCTCCAGCTCCGCGCAGGCCTTGCCCTGCTTGCGCAGGTATTCGCCGATGGCCTCGGCAAAACCGAACCATGAGGTTTCGCCTCGGGCGGTCAGGTGATAGACCCCCCATGGCCCCGGCTCGCCTGCTTGCCAGCGCTCAATCAATGCACGCGTGCTGTTGGCGATGCTGCCGGCCCAAGTGGGCGCGCCGATCTGGTCGGCAACGATGCGCAGGTGCGGTTTTTCCTGCAGCAGACGCTGCATGGTCAGCAGGAAATTCTTACCGTGGCTGGAGTAGACCCAACTGGTGCGCAGGATCAGGTAGTCGCCGCCCACGGCCGTTATCGCTTGCTCGCCGGCCAGTTTGCTCTGCCCGTACACGCCCAGCGGGTTCGGCGTGTCGGCTTCGGTGTAGGGCGCCGGTTTACTGCCGTCGAACACATAGTCGGTGGAGTAGTGGATCAGCGGGATGCCCAGAGTTTTGGCCTCTTCGGCAAGGATGCCGGGGGCGATGGCGTTGATCGCAAACGCCAGCTCCGGTTCGCTTTCGGCTTGATCGACAGCGGTATGGGCGGCGGCGTTGATGATCAGGTCGGGGCGGTGGGTACGGACTTGCTGGCGGATCTGGTCGGGGTTGGCCAGGTCAAGTTGTTCGCGGCCCAGGACGATGAGTTCGCCCAGGCTTGGGAGCCGTTGTTGCAGTTCGCGGGAGACTTGGCCGTGCTGGCCGGTGATGAGGATTTTCAAATGCGAATTCATGGAAATAGATCCGCATCTCTGAGGCTTTTACCGTTTTGATCCTTGGCGGACAAGGTCGGAGCACCGTTGAGTTGCCAGTCGATATTAAGTTCTGAATCGTCCCAGCGGATACAGCGTTCGGCAGAGGGTGTGTAGTAGTCTGTCGTTTTGTAGAGAAATTCAGCGTAGTCACTGAGCACTACAAATCCATGGGCAAAACCAGGGGGGATCCACAGTTGGCGGCTATTGTTCGCGGATAATCGAACTCCAGCCCACCTGCCGAATGCCGGTGAGCTGAGGCGGATATCGACTGCGACATCCAGCACCTCACCAGCGGTAACACGCACAAGTTTGCCCTGGGCGTGCTCTACCTGGTAGTGCAGGCCACGCAATACGCCTCTTTGCGAGCGCGAGTGGTTGTCCTGCACAAACTGCTGTTGTAGCCCGGTGGCTTGAGCAAAATCCCGGGCATTGAAGCTCTCATAGAAAAAACCGCGTTCATCGCCAAAAACCTTCGGCTCGATGATCAATACACCGGGCAACTCAGTGGCGGATACATTCATATGGATTATCCCCTGCAAGGGTAAACAAGTATTGACCATAGCCGGTCTTGCCAAAATATTTGGCTCGCTCCAGCAAATGTTCACGGTCAATCCAACGATTTTGATAAGCGATTTCTTCCAGGCACGCCACTTTCAATCCCTGGCGATGTTCTATGGTTTGCACGTAGAGAGAGGCTTCCAGGAGGCTGTCGTGAGTCCCTGTATCGAGCCAGGCAAAGCCACGGCCGAAGCGCTCCACATGGAGGTCGCCACGCTTGAGGTAGGCGTTGTTGATATCTGTAATCTCCAACTCGCCACGAGCCGACGGTTTGACCGCTTTGGCAATCTCAATCACGTCGTTGTCATAAAAGTAGAGGCCAGTCACGGCATAAGGTGATTTAGGATTCAGAGGTTTCTCTTCGATGGACAGAGCGCGGCCTTGCTCGTCAAAGTCGATCACGCCGAAACGCTCCGGATCTTTGACCCAGTAGCCGAACACCGTAGCACCGGAAGGGCGTTTAGCGGCAGTGCGCAGTTGTTCGCCAAAGTAGGCACCATGGAAAACATTGTCGCCCAGGATCAGGCACACCGGATCATTACCGATGAACTCTGCGCCAATGATAAACGCCTGGGCCAATCCATCCGGCGAGGGCTGTTCGGCATAGCTGAAGCGAACGCCGAACTGGCTACCATCGCCTAGTAGGCTGCGGTATTGCGGTAAGTCCGATGGAGTGGAGATAACCAAAATATCCTTGATCCCTGCCAGCATCAGTACGGAGATGGGATAGTAGATCATTGGTTTGTCATACACTGGCAGCAGTTGCTTGGACACGCCCAGCGTAATGGGGTGTAAACGGGTGCCTGAGCCGCCCGCCAATACGATTCCCTTCATCATGCAATCAGATCCTTCATGTCGGTATTGCCCAATCGTTCACCCTGATAACTGCCGTCCTGGACCCTGCGGCACCACTCCAGATTGTCGAGATACCACTGCACGGTCTTGCGCAAACCAGTCTCAAAGGTTTCCTCAGGAACCCAGCCTAGCTCACGTTCAATCTTGCTGGCATCGATTGCATAACGCTGATCGTGACCTGGACGATCCTTGACGAACGTAATCAGGTCAGTGAATTGCTCGATACCGGTGGGGCGTTGCGGTGCCAACTCCTCTAGCAGGCTGCAGATACCATGGACAACATCGATATTCCTCTGCTCGTTATGACCGCCGATATTGTAGGTCTCGCCTACTGCGCCCTCCGTCACCACTTTAAGCAGGGCGCGGGCGTGGTCTTCGACGAACAGCCAGTCGCGGACCTGTAGACCATCACCATAGACCGGAAGTGGCTTGCCCGCGAGGGCGTTCAAGATGACGAGCGGAATCAGCTTCTCGGGAAAGTGAAACGGCCCGTAGTTGTTTGAGCAGTTAGTCAACAAAACCGGCAGGCCATAAGTTCGCTGCCATGCGCGCACTAAATGGTCAGACGCCGCCTTGCTGGCGGAGTATGGGGAACTGGGCGCGTAGGGTGTGGTTTCGGTGAATAGATCATCCACACCATGCAGGTCGCCATACACTTCGTCGGTGGAGATGTGATGGAAGCGAAACGCTCGCTTGGCGGGCTCTTCGAGCTTCTGCCAATAGGCACGGGTGGCTTCGAGCAGACTGTAGGTACCGACGATGTTGGTCTGGATAAAATCCGACGGACCGTCGATAGAGCGATCGACATGGGACTCAGCCGCCAGATGCATGATCGCCTCGGGCTCGAAGCGCGCCAGTACGGCGCTGACGGTGGCTTGGTCGACGATATCGGCCTGGACGAACTCATATCGGCTGTTGGACGCGATGCTGGCCAGTGACTCCAGGTTGCCGGCGTAGGTGAGTTTGTCCAGGTTGAGCACTTGGTGCTCGGTATTTTGAATCAGGTGGCGAATCAAGGCAGAGCCGATAAAACCAGCGCCGCCGGTGATGAGAATGCGCATGTCGGGGGCCTTTTCCTTAGACGGACATCAAGCGAATGAAGCATAGCTTGAGTTGTGCGGCGAAGTGGTGCAAGCGCCGTATGCGTAAGGGGTTGCATAAGCCCCCTGAACAATGGCGATATACACCCCTAAAAAATCGAGGCCGACCCCATGCTGCTCGCCACCCTGATCCATCGCGCCAGTCTACCCTGCCCGCAAGTAGGCCCCGAACAGGCGGCGCAATTGCTCGAGCAGCATTACGGCCTAACTGGCACCTTGCAATCATTGGGCAGCCAGCAGGACCTCAACTACAAAGTCGACAGTGCCCGCGGCCGGTTTGTTCTGAAAATCTGCCGGGGCGATTACGCTGCCGTTGAGCTTCAGGCCCAGCACGCTGCGCTTAACAGCCTGCAGGCTGTGCGCGTACCCAAGGTCATCAAGGCCCTGACGGGTGAGGAGTTGTTGACCCTGACCGTCGATGGCCAAACCCTGCACGTGCGGGTGCTGGATTATATCGACGGCCAGCCGTTGACCCATCTGCCGCACGTGGGCCGCGAGGTGATCGCAGGGTTTGGTGACCTGTGCGGTCGAATGAGCCAGGCGTTGGCGCAGTTCGACCACCCGGGCCTGGCGCGTACGCTGCAATGGGACCCGCGCCACGCCCAGGCGTTGATCAAGCACCTGCTGGCAACCTTGGACGATGTACCTCACCGTGACGCCCTCGAACGCGTGGCAGCACAGGTAGAAAACCGCCTGTGCGTCCTGGCCGACCATCTGCCGTGGCAAGCCGTGCACATGGACATCACCGATGACAACGTGGTGTGGCAGCGCGATGCGCGGCGGCACTGGCAGGTCCAAGGCGTGATCGATTTCGGCGACTTGGTGCACACCTGGCGCATTGCCGACCTGTCGGTGACCTGCGCAGCCCTGCTGCACCACGCCGAAGGTGACCCCTTTGCCATCTTGCCTGCGATCCAGGCCTGTCATGCGGTCACACCGTTGCAGCACGCAGAATTGCAAGCACTGTGGCCGCTCATCGTCGCCCGTGCGGCGGTGCTCGTCTTGAGCAGCGAGCAGCAGCAACGGCTGGACCCGGATAACAGCTACCTGCTGAAAAACGCCGAGCATGAGTGGGAAATCTTCCATGTAGCGACTTCCGTGCCGTTTGAGCTGATGGAGGCGGCGATTCTTGGCTGTGTCGGGCAGGCACCGACGCCGCTCGACGGGCAGGGTTTTGCGCCCTTATTACCCGGGTTGGTAGGACGTGAGTTCGCATTGATTGACCTGGGCGTACTCAGCCCACATTTCGAAGCCGGCAACTGGGAGCAGCCTGGTATTGATCAGCGGCTGTTGCAGGACGCAGCGGTGGTGCATGGTTTGGCGGCGAGTCGCTACGGGCAATACCGTTTGTCGCGGACCCGGCCCGACAGCGCGGATGAACCTGAAACCTTCCCGCTGCACGTCGAGCTGTATGTGCCGTTGGGCACCGCCGTTGAATCGCCGTTCGCCGGGGTTGTTCGACTGAGTGCTGACGGCGGACTTCACGTGCACAACAACGAAACAAACGTGCGGCTATGGGGTGTCAAAGCGCACTTGCAACCGGGTGCCGCAGTGCTCAAGGGCCAGGTGATCGGTGAAGTTGAAGGCCCGCTCACCGTGCAACTGTGCCGCACCGACCTGCCCGCTCCGCTGTATTGCACGCCGTCCCGGGCACAGGCGTGGCAAGCGCTGTGCCCATCGCCGGCCGCGCTGCTGGGGCTGGCCTGCGATGCCGAGCCCGAGCTGGACCCCGAGGCGCTGCTGGCGCGCCGCGACGCCAGTTTCGCTCGCTCGCAAAAGCACTATTACGCCGACCCGCCGCGCATCGAACGCGGCTGGCGCAATCACCTGATCGACATGCAGGGCCGTTCCTACCTGGACATGCTCAACAATGTGGCGGTATTGGGCCACGGCCACCCGCGCATGGCGGCGGTGGCGGCGCGGCAATGGTCGTTGCTCAATACCAACTCACGCTTTCACTATGCGGCGATTGCCGAGTTTTCCGAACGCTTACTCGCGCTGGCGCCGGCAGGCATGGACCGGGTTTTCCTGGTCAACAGCGGCACCGAGGCCAATGACCTGGCGATCCGCCTGGCCTGGGCCTACAGCGGCGGGCGCGACATGCTCAGCGTGCTGGAGGCTTACCATGGTTGGTCGGTGGCAGCCGATGCGGTGTCCACCTCGATAGCCGACAACCCCCAGGCCCTGAGCAGCCGACCAGATTGGGTGCACCCGGTGACCGCGCCCAATACCTATCGCGGCGAGTTCCGCGGGCAGGACAGCGCGCCTGATTACGTCCGAAGCGTGGAACACAACCTGGCGAAAATCGCCGCAAGCAAACGGCAACTGGCAGGCTTCATCTGTGAGCCGGTGTACGGCAATGCCGGAGGTATTTCGTTGCCGCCGGGCTATCTGCAGCAGGTGTACGAGCGTGTCCGCGCCCAGGGTGGCGTGTGCATCGCCGATGAAGTGCAGGTGGGTTATGGCCGCATGGGGCATTTCTTCTGGGGCTTCGAGGAGCAGGGCGTGGTGCCCGATATCATCACCATGGCCAAGGGCATGGGCAACGGCCAGCCTCTCGGCGCGGTGATCACTCGGCGTGAAATCGCGGAAGCCCTGGAGGCCGAGGGGTACTTCTTCTCGTCCTCGGGTGGCAGTCCGGTGAGTTGTCGGATCGGCATGGCGGTGCTGGACGTGATGGCGGAGGAAAAGCTGTGGGAAAACGCCCAAGTGGTCGGAGGGCATTTCAAGGCGCGCCTGGAAGAACTGATCGATCGCCATCCGCTGGTGGGTGCTGTTCACGGTTCCGGCTTTTACCTCGGCCTGGAGTTGGTGCGCGACCGGCAGACCCTGGAGCCGGCCACCGAAGAAACCACGTTACTCTGTGACCGCTTGCGCGAGTTGGGGATTTTCATGCAGCCCACGGGTGATTATCTGAACATCCTCAAGATAAAACCGCCGATGGTCACCTCCCGGCGCAGCGTGGACTTCTTCGTCGACATGCTGTCGAAGGTGCTGGATGAGCAGCTGTAGTTAATCGATTGTTATCGGTTAATTAGTGTAATATTTATCGTCTATGATCTTTTGTTGCTTTTAAAGCCGATTTTTATCCGTTATAAAGTCGGCCTTTACCCCCATTCGGAGTCCTGATCGCCATGACCACCCTGCACAGCACCCCCCGCGCCGATGGCTTTCACATGCCTGCCGAATGGGCGCCACAGACCCAGGCCTGGATGGTCTGGCCCGAACGCCCGGACAACTGGCGCCTGGGCGGCAAGCCGGCGCAGGCCGCTCACGTGGCGGTCGCCAAGGCCATTGCGCGGTTTGAGCCGGTCACCGTGGCCGTCTCTGCCGGCCAGTACGAAAACGCCCGCGCGCGCCTGGATGTGCCCAATATCCGTGTGGTGGAGATGTCCAGTGATGACGCCTGGGTGCGTGACACTGGGCCTACCTTCGTGATCAACAACAGCGGCGAAGTACGCGGCGTGAACTGGGACTTCAACGCTTGGGGCGGTTTTGACGGCGGCCTGTATTCGCCGTGGAACCGAGATTCCCAGGTCGGCGGCAAGATCCTCGAGATCGAACGCGCCCCGCGCTATCGCACCGAAGGCTTCGTGCTGGAAGGCGGTTCGATCCATGTCGACGGTGAAGGCACCCTGATCACCACCGAAGAGTGCCTGCTCAACCGCAATCGCAACCCGCACCTGGGCCGTGCCGAAATCGAGGCTGTGCTGAGCGCCAACCTGGCTGTGGATAAGATCATCTGGTTGCCAGATGGGCTGTTCAACGATGAAACCGACGGCCATGTAGATAACTTCTGCTGCTACGTGCGCCCTGGTGAAGTCCTGTTGGCCTGGACCGATGACCCGCAAGACCCGAACTACGCGCGCTGCCACGCGGCCATGGACGTACTGCAAAGCAGCACCGACGCCCAAGGTCGCCCGTTCACAGTGCATAAAATGCCGATCCCTGGCCCGCTGTATGCCACCGAGGAAGAGTGCGCTGGCGTAGACCCGGTTGACGGCACCCAAGAGCGCAATCCTACCGTGCGGTTGGCCGGTTCCTACGTCAACTTCCTGATCGTCAACGGTGGCATCATCGCGCCGAGCTTCGACGACCCGCTGGACAGCCAGGCCAAGGCGATCCTGCAGGACCTGTTCCCGCAGCACGAAGTGGTGATGGTGCCGGGCCGCGAACTGTTACTGGGCGGCGGCAATATCCACTGCCTGACCCAGCAGCAGCCGGCCCCGCACAAAAACTGAGTGCAGTTGTAACAGCGCCATGACGGCGATCCGGTGCTGATCAGTTCAAGCGCCTACGACAAGCCCGCGGCCCAGACAGGTCGTGGGCTTTTTTGTGTCCGAGTGCCTATAAACACGGGACATTGGCATAGCTCTTGTATCGGTTTGGTCACAGTGGCCCAAGGCAGTGACTGCGCAGTTCTGTCATAAACCTTGAGTAAGTTAGCCGCTCACGCAGTAGGAGAGAGCGCTGAAATGAATGCCGATATCAACCCGATGTACACGCGCACGTTCCACCCCCTGCGGGTCAACGGCGACGCGATCCATGCACTGGCGCTCTGGTTGAAGGAAAACGGTTCGCGGCAGATCAGGCAACAACCAGACCTGCGCAGCGTGATGAGTGAACGCTACCCGGTGGGGTTGTTTAGCGAGGATGAAGTGCGCGCATTATGCGAATTGATGGCGCCCCTTTAGGAGCCGGCCGGTGATAGCGTCGGTGAAATCAGCGCATGACTCCAGGCCGCTATCGCCGGCAAGCCGGCTCCTTTAGGTGGAGGTGGTGATTTAGAAACTGTAAGTGCCGGTGACGACGAGGCTGCGCGGTTCCCCTGGCTGAATCTGCGCCACACTGGTCGCCGATGCGTAGTAGGTTTTATCTGCGATATTGTTCAGCGCCGCCGTGACATCCCATTCCTTCTGACGGAACCCGGCCAACGCGTCCCAACGGCCATAGCCCGGCAGTACCACAGTGTTGAGGCTGTCGGCATAACGGTCGCCCACCAGCGTCAAGCCGGTTTCGGCGTACCAGCCCATCTCCGGTTTCCAAGTGATGAACAGGCTGGCATTGCGCTTGGCCACGTCGCTGACGCGTTTGCCTTCAAAGCCGTTGTTGTCCTTCTCGACCTTGGCGTCCTGCACGCCCACGCCACCGCGTACGTACCAGTTACCAACGATCTTGCCGGTGGCGGTCAGCTCCACACCGCGTGAGCGCTGCAGACCGCTGAGCAGGGTGATGGTGCGGTCCAGCGGGTCGCTGGTGCGACGGTTATAGAGTTCCAGCTCGTACACGGCCAGCGTGGTGCTCAGGCGGTCGTCGAGCCAGTCGCTCTTGACCCCGATTTCCTTCTGCTTGGTCAGCTCGGGGCTCAGGTCGTTGACGCTGCCGGCGGCGTTCGGCGTGATGCCGATCAGGCCACCGCCTGCCGGGGAGAACGTCTTGCTCCATGAAGCGTAGAACGAGTGGTGCTCCAGTGGCGTCCACACCAGGCCAAAGCGCGGGCTGGTGCTGTGGCTTTTGACGTCCTGCTGGGTGTTGAGCAGCTTGTTCTTGGTGTCGACTTCGAAGCGGTCATAACGCAGGCCGGCGAGCACTTGCCACTGGTCATTCAGGCGCAGTTGGTCCTGCACATATACGGCGCGGCTGTCGACTTCGGTGTGGTTGTTGCTCGACACACTCATCCGCCCGGTGTGGCTGAGATTGCGATTGGGTTGGTTGAGGTCCAGGGGCGGTACGACGCGGCCGCCTTGTGCGACCGCAGTGGCGGTATACAGCTTCGGATCGCGACGCTGGCTGCCCAGCTCGAGGCCGGTGAGCAGACGGTGTTCCAGGCCGAAGGTGCTGAAGCCGCCTTCGAGCTCGACGTTATTGAAGATATTGAGGGTGGTCAGGTCCTGCTGCCAGCGCTGGCGCGTGACACGATTGGTCGCCGGGGTGTAGCCGGTGGCGTAGGTGTTGTCGAAGTCGCTGTCGAGCTTGAACACACCCAAGGTCTGGCGCAGTTGCCAGTTATCGTTGAGCTCATAGGCCAACTTGGAGCGCAGCGACTGGGTTTTGTCGTCGATGTAATCGCGGCTGTCACCGTAGGTGGTGCTGCGGCTCACATCCGCGGGGCGGCCATTGACGCCGGGTATGCCACGGTCTGGCGTGCGGTTGTAGCGGCTGTATTCGTATTGCACCAGCCAGTTCAGGTCCGGCGTGAGTTGCCAGCTCATGGACGGTGCGAACAGCTGGCGGTTGCCGCTGACGCCATCGCGGAAGCTGTTGTTGTCCTGGTTCCCCATGTTCAGGCGCAGGCTGATGTTATCGGTGGGGTCGGTGCTGAGATCGGCGTACACACTACGTAAATCGTTGCTGCCACCTTGGGCCTCGATGCTCGATTTGTGTCCGGCCGTAGGCAGTTTGCTCACGCGGTTGACGATCCCTCCCTGACCGCCTCGCCCGTAGAGGACTGCTGCCGGCCCCTTGAGCACTTCGATGCGCTCGATGTTGTGCAGGTCGCGAATGTATTGGCTGTCGTCGCGAATGCCATCGAGGTAGAAGTCATTGCTCGCGTCAAAACCCCGGATGCGCAGGCTGTCGAAGCGCGTGTCGGCGCCGCTGCTCACGTTGGGGATACCGCTCAACGCCTGGCCCAGGTCATTGGTGCCATAGGCGCGCAGGGTTTCGGTCTTTACTGAATCGATGGCCTGGGGCACATAACGCACGGGCGTGGCGGTGCGGGTGGCGGTGCTGGTTTCCTTGACGCGTGGGTCGTCCTCGTCAGCTTCGGCACTGACCGAGGTTTCGGGCAAGGTTGTGGTCGCACAGGCAAAACCGGCAGACAGCATAACAGAAAGCCCAAGGGAAAGGGGCGTCAGGCGAGGGGCTGGCATGGAGGAATGTATCCGAATTGTTAGGAAGGAAAGTTGCGCGTTAATGGTAATGCTTTGCATTTGCGCGCGTTATCCATTACCAAACGTGCCGGCCATGAAATATGTTACGAGATGTGTTTTTTGCCGTTTTCGATGCGGTTTTTTGTCGCTCTCAGTATGTCGATAGGGCTTTCCTTAGAATTATTTCGCCTAAATACAGACGATTCGCGAAATTGACACATAGTTCCGGGCGCGACTAGGATTGCGCCCAACGCCTGTGGCTAACCGCCATGACTCATCGAATAAAAAAGGCTCGCGGCCAGTTAAGTCGTCCGCGGGCCTTCTTTTTTCCGAAATCAGTCGACACCAGAAAAGCGACATGGAGCCTGGTGTCACAGCGCGTACTCAACCAGGAATAAGGAATACAAGAAAATGTTGAAGCAACGGATGAGTCTGATCGCTCTGGGGATTTTGAGCGCATCGGCAGCAATGGCTAACGACCAGGACCAGTCCAAGGGTTTTATCGAAGACAGCCACCTGAACATCGCCGCACGTAACGCCTACATCAGCCGTGACTACAAAAACGGCAAGCAAGACAAAGCCGAATGGGGCCAAGGCTTCATCGGTAAGCTGGAGTCCGGTTTCACCCAGGGCACCGTCGGTGTGGGTGTGGACGTGATCGGCCAATACGCTATCCGTCTGGACGGTGGTAAAGGTCGCGCCGGCGCGGGCGGTATCGACTTCTTCAAACCGGGTAATGGCACTGCCGACAACCCTGGCTCGGCACCACACGACCTAGCCAAGGGCGGCGCTGCCGTGAAGTTCCGCGTTTCCAACACCGTGCTCAAGTACGGTGATCAGTTCCCGGCCGTGCCTGTGCTGCAGTACGACAACTCCCGTCTGTTGTCGGAAACCTACACCGGTACTTCGATCGTCTCCAAAGAGATCGCCGGTCTGCAACTGGACGCGGGTCACTTCACCAAAGAAGCGCGCAAGAGCATGGAAGGCACCGACAGCGGTCGCCTGAAAAGCATCGACTACATCGGTGGTAGCTACAAATTCACCGAAAGCCTGTCCGCCGCGCTGTACGCCTCCGACATGCAGGACGTACTGAAGAAGCAATACGTCAACGTCAACTACGTGCTGGCCCTGCCAGAAAAACAGTCGCTGACTTTCGACTTCAACGGCTACAAAACCAAGCTGGACAAGAGCTTCGCCCTGGAAAACCAGAAGGACGAAAACGCTCGTGACAACAAAATCTGGAGCCTGGGCGCCACGTGGGCCGTTGGCCCGCACAGCTTCACCGTCGCTCACCAGCGCAGCACCGGCGACACTGGCTACCTGTACGGCGGCTACCGTAACGCTGGCGGCATCGGTGACGGTGGTAACACCATCTTGCTGGCCAACTCCTACTGGTCCGACTTCAACGGCAAGGACGAGCGTTCGTGGCAAGTGGGCTACGGCATCGATTTCGCCACTTTCGGCGTGCCAGGCCTGACCTACAACGTTGCCTACGTGCGCGGTACCAACATCGACGACGGTACCAACCGCGGCGACGGCACCGAGCGTGAAATCTGGAACCAGTTCAAGTACGTCGTACAGAGCGGCCCGGCCAAAGACCTGAGCCTGCGTGCGCGTGCCTCGTGGCTGCGCGTTTCCAGCAACGCTGACCAGTACAACGTAGGCGGTAACGAAATCCGTCTGTTCGCCGACTACCCGATCAACGTTTTCTAATTGATCGCAGGTCGCGCCTGATTCAAGGCGATAAAAAACCCCGACTGGTTCGGGGTTTTTTTATGGGCAGCGATCAGTCCAGGCGGCAAGAGCTTGCAAGGTAGGCCCATAGCGGCGGGAATATTACTAATAGGAAAAGCAGTTTCACGCCGTTCAGTTGATCTATTACACCGCATCACTAATGAAGTACCCAGGCCTATCTTTATCCACTCCCTGCGCAAGCCTAAATTGGCCCCACTGCCCGGCCATCATCCCGATGCCCGGCTACTGGAGCACCATCATGAAAAAAGTCGTCATCATCACCGGCGCGTCCCAAGGTATCGGTGCCGCCGTGGTCCAGGCCTACCGCGCCCTCGACTATCGCGTGGTCGCCACTTCGCGCTCGATCCAGCCGTCCACCGATCCCGACATCCACACCGTCGCGGGCGATATCGCCGAACCGGCCACTGCCCAACGCGTCGTTCGTGAAGCCCTGGCCACGTTCGGTCGCATCGACAGCTTGATTAACAACGCCGGCATTTTCATCGCCAAACCGTTTACGGCCTACACCCAAGAGGACTACGCCAACGTCCTCGCAGTGAACCTCAACGGCTTTTTCTACATCACCCAACTCGCCATCGCCGAGATGGAAAAACACGGCGCCGGCCATATCGTCAACGTCACTACTAGCCTGGTGGACCATGCCATCGATGGCGTGCCGTCAGTACTCGCCAGCCTCACCAAAGGCGGGCTGAATTCGGCGACCAAATCGTTGGCGATTGAATACGCCAAGCGCGGGATTCGCGTGAATGCCGTGAGCCCGGGGATCATCAAGACGCCGATGCACAGCGCAGAAACCCACGCGGCGCTGGGGCAATTGCACCCGGTCGGGCACATGGGCGAGGTGAGTGATGTTGCCCAGGCGATCGTCTACCTGGAAAACGCTGGGTTTGTGACGGGTGAGATTCTGCATGTCGATGGCGGGCAAAGCGCCGGGCATTGATACAGGCGTCCCGGCCTAAGCCGGCCGGGCGTTATCTTCGCGTGGCGACCGGCCAAAAAAGGCTTTATAGGCGCGACTGAACGCCGCTTCGGATTCATAGCCAATCGCAAAACCAATCTCGCCGATGCGACTGTCCTGCTTGGCGAGCATGGTTTTCGCCAGTGTCAGCCGCCACTCGTTCTGATAGCGCAACGGTGAGCGGCCGATCAGGGAGCTGAAACGCTCGCAGAAATTGGAGCGCGACATCCCGGCAACCTCTGCCAGCGCATCAATGCGCCACTGCTTGCCAGGCGTTTCATGAATGGCTTTCAGCGCGCGGGCGATACGCGCATCCGACAACCCACCCAGCCAACCGGAAGCGACGCCCTGATGCACCCAGGTGCGCAGGATGCGAATCACCACAAGGTCGATCAGGCGCGAAATCATCAACGCCCCGCCCGGCTGCGTGTCATGGGCTTCGAGCAACATGAAATGCAGGATGCCCTCCGCCCAGGCGGCAGCCTCGGCGTGCTGAATATGGATAAGCCGCGGCAGCGCAAACAGCATCGCCTGGAAGCTGCTCGCATCGAACCAGAACCGGCAGATGACCACGTTGGCGGGGCCGTTGACCGCCGTCATCGTAATGCCCGAGGGGTCGTGGGGCAGCAGGATCACATCGCCCTGGTCGAGCGTCAGCGGCGGTTGGTCGGCCACTTCCAGATGCAACTGGCCTTGCTGAAGCACGCAAATGTGCGCGCTCTTTTCATCCAGCGCGAGGCACTGCGCATCCGCCAGCGCGCAGGGATACACGCGATCACCTGTCAGACGGATCTGGGCCAAGACTTGGGACAGCAGATCGCCCCTGGCAAACCCTTCAAGCTGCATTTCTGGATGAATGATCAAGTTTTCCAGGGGATTCATCATGTCGGTTCGACCACGTCCTCAATATGCTGACCCTCGAAATCATAGCGTACCGCGCCATCGGGAAGCGCCTTTCCAGCGAAGGCCGTCTATGCGCATCATCCAATTACATGGGAGCACTGAAATGTTCGGAATCTCCGCCCTAGGCTGGATCCACACCCTCGGCAGCCTGCCGGCCATTCCACTGGCCGCCTACATGTTCATTCGTCACGGACGCATTGTTCCCCGCTCAGTGCCGGGGTTGTTCTATCTCGTCTCGATGTTGATCGGTGGCCTCACCGTGTTCCTGGTCGCAAAGCAACCCGTCAGCAACATCATTGGTGTCATCACGATTGCATTGCTCGCTGCCGGTTATGGCGTAGGGCACGTGGCCTGGTTGGGGCGGGCGCGGGTTTACCTGGAAACGGTGTTCCTGAGCCTGACCGCTTTCTTTCTGATGGTGCCGACGGTTTCCGAGACCTTGCGACGCGTGCCGGATGGCCACCCCTTCGTCACAGACCTGCAGTCGCCACTGCTGCTAGGTGCGCAGGCGAGCATCGCGTTGGCGCTTGTCATTGGCCTGACTGCACAAATGATCCACCTGCGCAGAAGGGCGCGTCTCAGCATCGCCCACTGACCCATTCAGCGCCTGCCATCACCTGCGCACAGCCCGCGTCATTGAAGGCCCGATCACTTTTCATCCTATTACAGTCGTCAAATAAATGGCATTTTCAGGCCCGAATTGCCGTCTGGCGGCAAAAAAGACAATACGTTGACAGTTCACTTGGGATCCAACATTATTCGCGACGTTTTGATGGCTCTAAGCCATTAAAATGATATCGGCGACGCACATTCGTCGCGCGCTGTGGATCTTCAAGATATAGGGATGTGGCGGCTTCGACTCGGACGGCCAAGCGTGTAGCCCTTAAACATTGTCACTGTATTAGCAGGCTCGTTTCTACGCGCCTGCATATGAGTCTTAGGGAAGTGAACGTCATGGCTGTAGGGCGAATTCTGGTTACCGGTGGTGCAGGTTTTATTGGGTCACATCTGGTAGATGCGCTGCTGGGTAAAGGCTACAAGATTCGCGTGCTGGATGATTTGTCGACTGGCAAAACAGCGAATCTGCCTGTCGGGAATCCTGACCTGGAACTGTTGGTCGGCGATGTCGCGGACAGCGCCGTCGTTGAGCTGGCCATGGCAGATTGCAGCGCGGTCGTGCATCTGGCTGCGGTGGCTTCGGTGCAGGCCTCCGTTGATGATCCTGTCGCCACCCACCAGGCCAATTTCGTCGGCACGCTCAATGTATGTCAAAGCATGCTGAAGGCCGGCGTGACGCGCGTGGTGTTTGCGTCCAGCGCGGCGACCTATGGCAACAACGGTGAAGGCACCGCCATCGTGGAAGACACGCCCAAGTCGCCACTGACACCTTATGCCAGCGACAAATTGGCCAGTGAGTACTACCTGGACTTCTACCGTCGCGAGCATGGCCTGGAACCGGTGATATTCCGTTTCTTCAATATCTTCGGCCCACGCCAGGACCCTTCCTCACCGTACTCCGGTGTGATCAGCATCTTCACCGAGCGCGCACTGTCGCGTAAGCCCATCACCGTATTTGGCGACGGCGAGCAAACGCGCGACTTCGTCTATGTGCAGGACCTGGTGAGCATCCTTGTGCAGGCAGTCGAGACCCGCGAGCCGGCGCCTGATGCAATCAACGTCGGGCTTAGCCGTTCGACCAGCCTCAACGATCTGATCGCTGAGCTGGGCAATGCCACAGGTGCCCCGTTGGATGTGACGTACCAGGCGCCACGCCAAGGCGACATACGCCATTCACGCGCCAATAACACCCGTCTGCTGGAGCGCTTTGCACTCCCGGAACCGACCTCGATCGGCCAGGGTCTGGCGCAGCTTTTGCGCAGTTTGTAGTTCGCCGGTCAATTCGCCCGACGTTAACGCAGTATTGGCTCAGTCATCTTCTAGAGTGAATTATGGAAATCGTTTTCCGCAGGACGCGTGTCCGCGCGATCGCTGAGCGGCTGTTGGCTGCTCTTGCCTTGTTCGTCGGTGGGCCGGCCGTGCACGCTGCTGCTGTCTCCCAGCCGGCCAGCGTGGCCTTCTGGTATGCCGAGCAACCACCGCTGCCGGAACTGGCGCAGTTCGACTGGGCCGTGGTCGAACCGGGCCACATGACGCCGGGTGATGTGAAAACCTTGCGGGCGCTGGGCAGCCAGCCGTTTGCGTACCTGTCCATCGGCGAGTTCGACGGCAACAAGGCTGAGGTCGAGAAAGCGGGGTTGAGCAAGGCGGTCTCCCCTGTGCGTAACGACGCCTGGAACAGTCAGGTCATGGACCTCACCTCGACGGCCTGGCGTGAGCATTTGTTCGGTCGCGCCAAGGCCTTGGCAGCGCAAGGCTATGCGGGTCTGTTTCTCGACACGCTCGATAGTTTCCAACTGGTGCCGCAAGACCAGCGCGAAGCTCAGCGCGTGGGCTTGGCCAGCCTGCTGCGTGAGTTGCACAAGCGTCAGCCCACGCTGAAGCTGTTTTTCAACCGCGGCTTCGAAGTGTTGCCGGAGCTGGATGGCGTCGCCGCCGCCGTGGCTGTCGAATCGATCCATGCCGGTTGGGATGCCGCTGCCAAGCGTTATCGTCCGGTCTCGGAGTCCGACCGCCAGTGGCTTGAAACGCACCTGCAACCACTGCGCGCCAAGGGCGTCCCACTGGTGGCGATTGACTACTTGCCACCTGAGCGTCGCGATGAAGCGCGCAAGCTCGCCAAGCGTCTGCGCGACGAAGGTTTTATCCCGTACATCAGCACGCCTGACCTCAACACCCTGGGCATCAGCAGCATCGAAGTCCAGCCGCGCCGCATTGCGATGATCTTCGACCCGCGCGAAGGCGCGCTGGAAGATTCCGCTGGCCATAGCAACCTCGGTGGGTTGCTGGAATACCTCGGCTACCGTGTCGATTATCTGCCGGCCAACAGTGACCTGCCGCTCTACGGTTTCAGTGGCGTGTACGCGGGTGTTGTGACCTGGATGACCAGCGGCCCGCCCCAGGACGCAGCGGCGTTCAATCGCTTTCTCAATGCTCGCCTGGACGAGCAGGTGCCGGTGGTGTTTTTCAGCGGCCTTCCGGTTGAAGACAAACTGCTGCTCAAGCGCCTGGGGCTCAAGCGTGATGTGCCACCCGCGACCCAAGTGTTGACCATCACTCACCAGGACAAGGCTTTACTGGGTGCGTTCGAAGCGCCAGTGGTCCCTCGCTCCCGTGATCTGGCTTCGGTGTCTGTCCTGCCCAACGGCCCGACACCGGCGTTGTCGTTGAGCGGTGCCGGTGGCGCCGTGTTCAATCCGGTGGTGGTGGGTAACTGGGGCGGCCTTGCACTGGCGCCTTACCTGCTGGAAATCAACAACGAGCGCAGCCGCTGGATTCTCGATCCTTTCGCGTTTCTGCAGGCCAGCCTGAGGCTGCCGGCACAGCCGCGCCCGGACACCACCACCGAAAACGGCCGGCGCATCGCGACTGTGCATATCGACGGTGACGGTTTTCCTTCCCGCGCCGAAGTGCGCGGTACTCCATACGCCGGTCGCCACACCCTGGACGACTACATCAAGCCCAACCCGTTCCTGACCTCGGTGTCGATCATCGAAGGTGAGATCTCGCCGCGTGGTGCATTCCCGTTCCTGGCGCGTGAGCTTGAGCCGATTGCCCGAGAAATCTTCGCCAACCCTAAAGTCGAAGTGGCCACGCACACCTACAGCCACCCCTTTTTCATGCAGCCTGAAAAGGCCAAAAAGCGCGAGAATTTCAATCCGGAATACGGCTTGAACATGAAAATCGCCGGCTACGACAAAATCGATTTCCGTCGCGAGATCTTTGGCTCGCGCGACTACATCAACCAGAACCTGACCACCCCGCAGAAGCCGGTGAAGATGGTGTTCTGGCCAGGCGATGCGCTGCCATCGTCCGACACCATCAAACTGGCCTATGACGCCGGCCTGAAGAACGTCAATGGCGCCGAAACCATCATGACCAAGGCCAATCCGTCGCTGACGGGCTTGAACCCTTTGCTGCGCCCAACCCCAGGCGGGTTGCAGTACTACGCGCCCATCATCAACGAAAACCTCTACACCAACCTGTGGAAAGGCCCGTATTACGGCTTTCGCGAGTTGGTCGAGACCTTTGAGCTGACCGACAGCCCCCGCCGCCTGCGTGGCCTGCACCTCTACTACCACTTCTACTCCAGCACCAAGCAGGCCTCGATCAAGGCCATGCACGAGATCTACGGCTACATGCGCGAGCAACAGCCGATGTCGTTGTGGATGAGTGACTACGTCGACCGTCTGCACGGCCTGTACCAGTCGAGCCTGGCGCGTACCGCCGACGGCGCCTGGCAGATCCGTGGGATGGATGCACTGCGTACCGTGCGGCTCGATGCGCAAATGGGCTGGCCGGACTTGCTGCAATCACAAGGCATTGCCGGTGTGCGCGACTTGCCGCAAGGGCGCTACGTGGCACTGAGCAGCGACAAGGCATTGCTTGTGCTGCGCGCGGACAGAGACCCCAGGCCCGCACTGGAGGAGGCCAACCTGCCGTTGCTGGATTGGCGCTACCTGGATGATCGGCGTGTGAGTTTTTCCTTCGCCGGTCAATTTGACCTGTCCTTCTCCGTGCGCTCGGCAACAGCCTGTCGCGTGGAGGTGGATGGGCAGCGATTCGCGGGCAAGGCTTCGGCCGGCCTTTGGACTTTTCAATTACCTATGAAGCAGGTGAGTAATGGTCAGCTCCTCTGCAACTAAGAACAGTCGGCTGCTCAACCCCTGGGCGCTGGCGGTAGTCGCGGTTGCCGTAGGCGGTCTGCTGTGGGCGACTTTTCAGCGTGAATCCGTGTTCCAGCCCGACGGGCGCGAACCCGACGCCGTGTCGGCCAACTATGCCGAGCTGTTGCTGACAGCACACCCGGACGACGACCGCCTGCGATTGCAGTTGGTTGACCTGCTGATTCGCCTCGGTGACTACGCCAAGGCGCGCGAGCACATTGAAGCCTGGCCCACGCCACAGTTGGAAACCCAGGCTTACTACCGGCTGGAGCTGGATGCGCTGGTTGCCGCCAGTGGTAATGATCTGATCGCGCAGCAGGCATTGGTAGAGCGCCTGGAAAGCTTCGATCACCGTAAATTGCCGGTGGCGCAGTTGCAGAACCTGGCGAAGCTGGCGTTGACATTGCAGGCCCCGGCATTTGCCGCGAGCGTCTTTGAAGAGATTGCCGGGCGTGATCCTGCGCAAAAGAACGAAGCCCTCAAATCGGCCGCGCAGTGGTACCTGGCGGGTGAACAACCGGCACGTGCGGCGGCGATCTATTTGCAACTCAAGCGCGACGCCCAGCAACCTGGCGAGCAGCGTGAGTACGCGCAACTGGCGTTCAACAGTTTGCTCTCGGCCGGCCGTGACGAGCAGGCTGCACAGGTGCTTGCCGACCAGTTGCCGATGCTCACGAACCCGCAGACCGACGTAGCATGGCTGAAGCAGGGCGTCGACGTCGCGGTGGCGACCAAGCAGTTCGAGCTCGCACAGCGTGTGCTTGAGCAATGGCATGCCTTGGAACCTGATAACCCGAGTATCCCGTTGAAGCAGTTCCATGTTCGCCTGGCCATCAATGACCTGGCGGGCGCGTGGGACACCGGTCAGCAACTGACGGTCGACTATCCGGATGATATCGAGTTGCTCGAACAGATGGCCAAGCTCGGTGAATGGCGCGGCGAAAATGAAGCGGCGCTGGGTTACTGGATCCGCGTGCTCAAGCTCAAGGAAGACGCGCAAGTCCGCGAGCATGCCTGGCGCCTCGCGAGCCAGCAGTTCGACTTTGACCGCTCTATCCCGTTGCTCGCCGAGATCATGCAGCAACGTGCGCTGACAGATACCGAGTTGGACGCGCTGATCTACGGCCACGAATCGCGCGGTACACCCGCCGAAGCCGAGGCCTGGTTACGCACTTACTTGCGCAAATACCCGTCGCATCGCCTGGCCTGGACGCGCCTGCTGCAAAACCTGGAAAACACCGGGCAGTTCGCGGCCAAGGGCACGCTCTACAAGGACTATGCAAAACGCTACAAGTTGACCACGGCTGAATTGGTTGATTGGGCCAGCACTGAAATGAAGCTGTTCAATGAACAGGCTGCATGGGAAGTGGTGAAGTCCGCTGACGCGTCCATCGATGACCCGGAGTATTGGCGCACCCGTGCTGCCCTGGCCTGGGACTTGGAGCGCGACGAAGACCTGCGCGTCTCACTGGAAAAACTGCTGTCCCTCAATGGCAAGCTGGTCAGTGGTGACGAGAGCCAGCTGATCACGCTGTACCGCACCCGCGACCCACAGCGCGCCCTGGCGTTGATGGTTGCCAGTTGGCATCGCGCCCAAGACCCGCAGCGACTGGTCGAGGCGCTGCAACTGGCTCAGGAGCTGGAGGAGTGGGACCAGGTCGTCGCGTTGCTGGAAGACGCCAAGCAGTACCCGGATGCCTACGAGCAGGCCCAGGTTCTGGCGGTGCGTGGCGCGCTGGCGATCGAGCAGGGTGATAGCGCTGAAGCCGAGCGTTTGTACCTGCTGGGCCTGTCGCGCTATCCCAATGACAACCTGTTCCGCGAGCGCCTGACCTGGCTCTACGTCGACCAGGCTGACACGGTCAAACTCAAGCCCTTGCTGGCCAAGTGGCGTGCCTATGCACGCGAAGACCGCCTGCTGTGGTTGCCGTTCGCCAGTGCCAGCCAGCTGTTGGGTCGCGATGCCGAGGCGTTGGCCTGGTATCGCCTGTACCTCAAGCTTTCCCCGAACGACTGGCTGGTGCAGGCGGCCTATGCCGACGCACTGGAAACCTCTGGCTACCAGGATGCCGCCCAGCGTCTGCGCCTGAAACTACTGCGCAACCCCGAGGCCGACAACTTGCAACCGTCGTCCCAGCGCTACGCGATCTGGCTGCGCTTGATGTCCAGCAGCTACTCGCCACGCAAGGCACAGCAAGAACTGCTGAAGTGGAAAGACGGTTCGCCGTCGATGAAGCAGCTGTGGTTCGAACGCCTGCTGGCTCGTCTGGACTCGACCAATCAAGAAGCGCAGAAAGACGATTGGCTTGCCTGGGCGCGCACCCAAGGCCTCAAGGTCGACCGCTATGAGCAAATCCAGGAAGCCTTGCGCAGCCGCAACAAAGCGCAGGTCGAAACCCTGTTGGCCAGCAGCGACCTGAACCCGGCGCAGCGTGCCCAGGCCCTCAGTCGTCTGAACCGTAACAATGAAGCCCTGGAAACCAGCCTCTCGGCATTGGGCGATGACCAGCCGGGCTCGGTGAATGAGCAACTGCGCCGCCAGGCGGTAGAGATCCACGAATCCACCCCGCAAGGCGCCCTGCTGTCCTATCAGAAGCAGGATTTTGGTGGCCTTTCGTTTGACTCTCCACGCCTGGAGATCGCCCATAACCTGGGTGACAAATGGTACGCCGACGTCGAGATGGAACATGGCAAATACAAAGGCGACGACGTGATCTCCTCGCGAATCGGTGAAGAGAGCAACGCGGCCCTGACCCTGATTCGCTCGGTGGAAAACGGCAGCTGGAAGCTGTTCGCCGATACCAGCCAGCGCCAGGACGACGATCGCAACGGCCTGGGGCTGTCGCGTATGTGGCAACTGGGTACCAGCCATCAACTCGAGACCGGCCTGGACTGGCATCGCAAGAGCGACGACAGCGGCCTGATGCGCGCTTTCGGCCAGCAGGACCGGGCTTGGGTCGGCGGGCGTCATGGCTTGACCGCACGGGATCAGCTGAGTTGGGAAGTGGCGCAGCGGTCGTTTTCGACCCGCGCTGGCGACTCGCTGGGCACCGGCCATGCAGTGAAGCTGGAGCTTAACCACACGCTGGAATTCGCCGGGCCTAACTGGACGGTGCGCAGTGGTGTGGATTACCAGAAGAACAGCGTGAAGGATCGCAATCTGGATTACCTGTCCAGCCGCAATGGCGGTGCTATCAAGATCACGCCTCAGTCGACAGACCCGGATACCGGCGCGCTCGATCCTCTTGATGTGGACACCGTCACCGGTGCCGACCTGCTGCAAAGCCGCTACGGCCAACTCTACGTCGGTAGTTCCTGGCGCCGCGGCATACCGGGAGCGCTGGTGCGCAGCAAGCCGCAATACACCTGGTTGGTGGACATGACGGCGGGTTGGCAGTGGACCGATCAAACCTTCAATTACGGCATCAACACCGGCGTCGGCTTCGAAGTCCTGGGTGACGACGAACTGGCCCTCACCTTCGGCTACCAATCTGCGCCACAAGGCGGGGATGGCAAGTCCGGCGGCACACTGGGCATGAGCTACGGCGTGCGTTTCGGGCGCTGATTACAGAATCTACGGGAGAAAAACCTATGCAAGCAATTCGTAACCTGAGCCTGGCCCTGACAGTACTGTTTGTCGCCGGCTGCTCCAGCTTCACCAGTGAAAACAGCCCGAATCTGCCGCGCAATGCGCAGTGGGGCATCGTGCCGATGATCAACTACTCCCAGACCCCGCAAGCCGGTGAGCGCAGCGAGCAGATCCTGCTCAGCGTGCTCAGCAGCCACGGCCTGCAACCGCGGGTTTACCCCGCCAGCACCCAGGGCGAACAAGCGCTGATGGATGACAACGAGCGCTTGACCGGTGCCCTTGAATGGGCGCGTGAGCAAAAGCTCGATTACGTCGTCGCCGGCAGCGTGGAAGAGTGGCAGTACAAGAACGGCCTGGACGGCGAGCCAGCGGTCGGCATCAGCCTGCGCGTTCTGGAAGCCAGCAGCGGTCGTGTGCTCTGGAGCAAAAGTGGCGCACGCGCCGGCTGGTCCCGTGAAAGCCTGGCGGGCAATGCTCAGACGGTAATCGACAAACTTGTTGGCGCCCTTCGGTTCGAGTGAACGCAATGAATTCTCCACACATGGATTACAGCCTGGCGCCTCGCGCCAGCGGGCCGGTGTCTTGGCTGGAAACACTGCTGGTGACGGGCTTGGCGATTGGCCTTGGCTTCTGGCTGACTCCCGAGGACCCGTTGCAGATGCACGGTGGTTTCCCTTGGCCGATTCTGGCGCCGCTGCTGTTGGGTGTGCGTTACGGTTTTGTGCGCGGCCTGTTCAGCGCGGGGCTGCTCGTTGCGGCGCTGTTTGCGCTGCGTTACAGCGGTCATGAAGGTTATACCCAGCTTGAGCCGTCGTTCATCGTCGGTGTGTTGGTCTGCGGCATGCTGGTGGGTGAGGTGCGCGACCTGTGGGTGCGCCGCCTGGAGCGTCTGCAGATGGCTAACGAATACCGTCAGTACCGTCTCGACGAATTTACCCGTGCCCACCAGATCCTGCGGGTTTCCCACGACCTGCTTGAGCAACGTGTAGCCGGCAGTGACCAGAGCCTGCGCAGTTCGCTGCTGGGCCTGCGCGAAAAACTGCGTGGCATGCCAGTTGAAGGCGATGCATTGAGCGAACTGGCAGAGCCGATTGTGGCGATGCTCGGACAGTACGGTGCATTGCGTGTGGCGGGGCTGTACCGCGTCGACGACAGCGAGAAAAACGTATTGCCGCAAGCCCTGGCGATGATCGGTGTGATGGGCCCCCTGGGTACCGACGACGGTTTGATCAAGCTGTGCCTGGAGCGCGGTGAACTGGTCAGCGTACGCCAGGAGTTGATCGACTCGGGTAACTCCGCGCAGTTCTCATCGCTGCAGGCGTGCATCCCGTTGATCGACGCTGAAGGTCGGCTGCTGGCGATCCTGGCGGTTCGGCAGATGCCGTTCTTCGCGTTCCAAGATCGTACGCTGAGCCTCTTGTCGCTGCTGGCTGGCCACATCGCCGACCTGTTGCGCCGCGACCCGCACGTTCTGCAATTGCCCGACGCCGATTCCCAGCAGTTCACCTTGCAGCTCAAGCGTTCGCTGGTGGATGTCGAGCAGCACACCTTGCCGGCCGGTCTGTTCGCGTTCGAGATGACGCGCGCCAACGAGGAACTGTCGCGTCTGATGGAGCGCAGCCAACGTGGCCTGGACCTGCACCTGGCGGTGCGCAACAACCGCGAACATCGTCTGCTGCTGGTGCTCTTGCCGCTGACAAGCCCGGAAGGTACCGAAGGCTACCTGGCGCGGATTGGCATGCTGTTGCACGAGCACTTTGGTATCGATACCGACTTGGACAGCTTGGGTGTGCGGGTCATGCCTTTCAACCTGGAGCCTGGCTGTGATCGCAACGGGCTGCGTAACTTCCTCTACAACGAGTGTGGCCTGAATGATCAGCAAGTGGCTGTTTAGCGGGGCCTTGGTGTTAGAGGCGGGCAGTTGGGGCAGTTTGTGGCTTGATGCGCCGGTGTCTCATCAATTGCTGGTGTTCATCTTCAGCCACGCCCTGGCCTGCCTGATGCTGTGTGGCGCCGTCTGGCTATTACTGCCGGCGCGCTACCGCGCACCCTTGCCTTGGAGCCCGATTTTTATTTTCAGCCTGGCGTTCTTCGTGCCGGTCATCGGCGCGTTGGGTGTGGTTGCGTCGATCTTTCCTGCGCTTTATCTGCCTCGCAAACGTGACCGTCAGGCCTGGCAATCCGTGGGCATCCCAGGTTTGCCATTTCGAGCTCAAGCCCAGACGCGCTCGCCGATTTTCGCGGATGGCGGACTGCAGGACGTACTGCGTCATGCGCCCGACCCGGACCAGCGCCTCGCCGCATTGCTGGCGACCCGCCGCATGCCCGGCAAGGACGCCGTGCCAATCCTCAAATTAGCCTTGGGCGACCCGAGCGATGACGTGCGCCTGCTGGCGTATTCGATGCTCGACAAGCAAGAAAGCGACATCAACCTGCACATCCAGATGGCCCTTGAGCAGTTGGCTGGCGTCAGCCCGCGCACCGCTGGGCCGGTACATGGCATGTTGGCGCGCTGGTACTGGGAACTGGCCTATCTCGGCCTGGCTCAGGGCAGCGTACTCGAACACGTACTCAGCCAGGCCAGTGAGCACGCCGAGCAGGGTTTGGCGGCAGGCGAGGGTGGCGAACTGTTGCTGCTGGCGGGTCGTATTGCCTTGGAACGCGGCGAGAACGAACGCGCCGAAGTGCTGTTGCATGAGGCCGAGAAGAACGGCCTGGGCGCTGCTCAGTTGCTGCCGTTCCATGCTGAATTGGCGTTTGAGGCCGGTCGTTATCATGAAATCCCTGGGTTGCTCGCCAGCCTTCCTGAAGAAACCCGCCAGCGGCCACCGTTCGCTGAGCTGGTGAGGAGCTGGAATGAATCATAAGCAAACGCCACCGACTGCCGATATCTGCCTGTTGCTGGAAGGGACCTGGCCGTACGTGCGTGGCGGCGTCTCGAGCTGGATTCACCAGATGATCCTGGGCCTGCCGGAGCTGACGTTCTCGGTGATGTTCATTGGCGGCCAGCGTTCAGCCTACGCCTCGCGACGCTATGAGATACCGGCCAACGTGGTGCACATCGAAGAGGTGTTCCTCGAAGATGCGACGCACCCCACCAACACCCGGGGTACGCCGCGCGAAGCCGACCCGCAGCAACTCGCCGACCTGTATCGCTTTTTGCACCACCCGGACCAGCCGGAACGCGAGCTGGGCGAGCGCTTGCTCAGTTGCATCGCCGACGGGCATATGACCCTCGATGATGTACTGCGCAGCCGCGCCAGTTGGGAGACCCTCAGCGAAGGCTATCGCCAGCATTGCGCCGACCCCTCGTTCGTCAACTATTTCTGGACCCTGCGTTCGTTGCAGTCACCGCTGCTGATGCTCGCTGAAGCCTCGCGCAAGATGCCGCCGGCGCGGGTGCTGCACTCGATCTCCACCGGTTACGCCGGACTGCTGGGCTGCATCCTCAAGCACCGCTGGAAGTGCACCTACCTGTTGAGTGAGCACGGCATCTACACCAAAGAGCGCAAGATCGATCTGGCCCAGGCCACGTGGATCGCCGAAAGCTCCGGGCAGGCGCTCAACCGCAGCCTCGATGGTGGTTCGGGCTATATCCGCACCCTGTGGGTGCGCTACTTCGAACGGATCGGCCAATTGGCCTACAACAGTGCCGACAACATCATCGCCTTGTATGACGGCAACCGTCAGCGCCAGATCAAGGACGGTGCCGACCCGCGCCGTACGCAACTGATCGCCAACGGCATCGACTTGTCGCAATGGGCCAGCGCCATGGAAACCCGCGAGCCGGGCATTGCCCCCGTGGTCGGGTTAATCGGGCGGGTGGTGCCGATCAAGGACGTGAAAACCTTTTTGCGCGCCATGCGTGGCGTGATCAGCGCCATGCCGAACGCCGAAGGCTGGATTGTCGGCCCGGAAGAGGAAGATCCGGAATACGTCAGCGAGTGCCGCAGCTTGATGGCGAGCCTGGGGCTTGAGGGTAAGGTGCACTTCCTCGGCTTTCAGCGCATCCAGGACATTCTGCCCAAGCTTGGCCTGATGGTGCTGACGTCGATCAGCGAGGCACAACCCTTGGTGATTCTCGAAGCCTGGGCCGCCGGCACCCCAGTGATCAGCAGCGACGTCGGCTCGTGTCGCGAATTGATCGAAGGCGGCAGCGCCGAAGACCGTGACCTTGGCCACGCTGGCAAGGTGGTGGCGATCGCCGACCCACAGGCCACTTCCGCTGCCATCCTCGAGCTGCTGCGCAGCCCCGAGCGCTGGAAGGCTGCACAAGCCAGCGGCTTGCTGCGGGTCAACCGTTACTACACCGAAGCCTTGATGCTGCAGCGCTACCGCGACCTGTACCAGGCAGCCATGGAGAACAGTTAAATGGCCGGTATTGGCTTCGAACTGCGCAAGATCCTCTCGCGCGACTCATACACCGCCACCCTGCACGCCTATGTGTACGCAGGGTTGATCAGCTCCGGCCCCTGGGTGCTGTCGATCATCAGCGTGATGCTGGTGGGGATCATCAGTCTTGGTCTGTTGTTGCCTAACTCGCTGGTGGGACAATTCCTGGTCACGGTGACGTACCTGATGGCCAGCTCGTTGATCCTGACGGGCGGCCTGCAGCTGTTCTTCACCCGCTTTGTGTCCGACCAGTTGTTCGAGCACAACTACGAACAGATCCTGCCCAACCTGCTGGGCATTCTGTTGATGGTGACTGTGGGGGCAGGGGTGCTGGGCGTCATCGTGCTGGCGCTGCTGTTCGATCAGCCGCTGATCTACCGTGTACTGGTGCTGTCGAACTTCGTGGTGCTGTGCAACCTATGGCTGGTGATCATCTTCCTCTCGGGGATGAAGAAATATAACCGCATCCTCCTAGTGATGGTGGTGGGCTACTCGCTGATGGTTGCGAGCGCCTACCTGCTGAGCTTCCTGAAGATGCCAGGCCTATTGCTGGCCTTGTTGATCGGACACGGCAGCCTGCTGTTCCTGTACCTCTACGACATCCTGCGCGAGTATCGCGCCGAGAAGATGATTGCCTTCGACTTCCTCAATCGTCGCAACGTCTTCCTCAGCCTGCTGGTCACCGGGTTCTTCTATAACTTCGGCATCTGGGTCGACAAGATCCTGTTCTGGTTCAACCCAAGCACCTCCAACACCGTGATCGGCCCGCTGCGAGCATCGATCCTGTACGACATGCCCATCTTTATTGCCTACCTGGCGATCATCCCTGGCATGGCCGTGTTCCTGGTGCGCATCGAGACCGATTTTGCCGAGTGGTACGACCGCTTGTTCCGCGCCATCCGCGACGGCGAAACCTTGCAGCACATCGGTTCGCTGAAAACCGAAATGACCCTGTCCATTCGCCAGGGCCTGCTGGAAATCTGCAAAGTCCAGGGGCTCACGGTGGTGCTGCTATTTCTCTTTGCACCGCGCCTGCTGGAGTGGATCGGCATCTCCAGCTACTACCTGCCGCTGTTCTACATCGACTTGATCGGCGTGAGCATCCAGGTCGTGTTCATGGCGCTGCTCAACGTGTTCTTCTACCTCGACAAACGCCGCGTAGTCCTGGAACTGTGCGTACTCTTCGCCGTGCTCAACGCAGCCCTGACACTGCTCAGCATGCACCTGGGCCCGAGCTTCTTCGGCTACGGGTTTACGCTTTCGTTGCTGGTGTGCGTGTTGCTGGGGCTGGCGCGCTTGTCGTCGGCGCTGGAAGATCTGGAGTATGAGACGTTTATGTTGGCGCGTTGATTGGGGTTTGATGGGTGTAAAAAAGGCACTGGCCGTTAGCGGCAGTGCCTTTTTTTGTTTGCGTGGGGGCAGTTGTGGGCATTTTTCCTGCAGATGGGCGTTTGAATGCTCGCTGCTTTACAAACCCCAGAAACCACAAAGCCCCGCATTGCGGGGCTTCGAGATATGGTGCGGCACCAGGAGTCGAATCGAAACTTAACTACTTATTTCATTGATGAATTATTGTAATTCAGAAGTTTTCTATCCCTAAGATTATCCTAATTCAATTCATGAGGTTTATCCGGCTCGACTCAGCGTCTCGGTGAACTGGCTAGCAGCAAGCTACTGAAGGCTGCGTTCGCAAGAAAACCACGCCGCCTCCCCCGTTACCCGACTGCTTCAATTGATACGTGGTAAGGAATGACTTCAGGCCGAGCTATGGAAAAAACATTCAGCATTTCCTGATCCGCGTTCCGCTGCAAAATCTGTTTGCACCCCAAGCAATACAGTCTGCTTTCATATGGCCATCAAGGACAGGCACAATGATTTGATCAACGGACTAAAGACTCCCCCTATGGATTTCCCAGATTTGACGTCGCACAGAACTCACCGAAGCTTCGAGGAGCTTTCAGACGACGCTTTCAACTCCTTTGACCCCGTTTCATTCCAATCCCGAGCAGCCTCATTCGGCAGGTTTGGTTGGGATGAGTTGCTCAAGTCCGACCGTGTGCTAATTGTTTCGGAAGCCGGGGCTGGTAAGACTTACGAATGCCGCGCTGAGCAGCTTACAAAATGGAACGCCGGTGAGGCGGCGTTTTACTTGGATCTGGCTCAACTCTGCCAAAATCAGCTTCGAGAACTATTGCTGGTTGAAGAGGAGCTGCGTTTTGATGCATGGCTAGCCTCTCAATCAGATGTGGCTACCATTTTTCTGGATTCTATCGACGAGTTGAAGCTAACGCTGGGCTCATTCGAAGTGGCGTTGAAACGCCTCAACAAGGCGCTTATGGGGCAACTTGGTCGCGTGCGCATCGTGATCACCACCCGACCAATTCCCATTGATTATCGCCTAGTCCAACAGCTTCTCCCCGTTCCAAAAAAAAGGGAGTCGACCCCTTCCTCAGCAAATTTTGCCGACATTGCGATGAGTACGCATAACAGTGAAGGGAAGGGTAAGGAGACGACTGTGCCGATTTGGAGAAATGTCACATTGCTTCCCCTATCTGATGACCAGATTCGAAGTGTGGCAACTCTCCAAGGCGTAGCCGATGCAGACGAAATGCTTAAGGATATTCGTAGGCGAAACGCTGAAGACTTTGCTCGCCGACCTCAAGATTTGATCGAGCTCTGCGCTGATTGGCGCGACTATCGTCGCATTCGTACCCACCGTGAGCAGGTTGCTCATAATGTTGCGGTCAAACTGAAGCCTCGTATAGACCGCAGAGAAAAGGCCCAGCTACCGAATGAGAAGGCTATCGAGGGTGCTGGTCGTCTCGCCCTTGCTGCGCTGTTAACTCGCAAGCTAACGTTACGACACAGTGCCGAGGCCGATAGGGGCGGTGAACCGGGCACCGCTTTAGACCCCTCAGTGATCTTAATGGATTGGTCGGCCGACGAGCGCGAGACTTTGTTGGAGCGTGCTTTGTTCGGTTTTGCCAGTTATGGCCGTGTTAGGTTCCATCATCGATCAGTTATCGAGTATCTGGCGGCTCAGCGACTGAGATCATTGCTGGACTTTGGCATGTCAGTCAAAGCGGTAAAACGGCTCCTTTTTGTCGAGACGTTGCACGGTCTTAAGGTTGTAAAACCGTCCATGCAGCCAGTTGCTGCGTGGCTCGCCTCATCTCACGAGAGCATATTCTCGGAAGTCCGTGATCGTGAACCAGATGTTCTGCTTGATCATGCGGACCCTGAATCGCTTTCGAGCCAACAGCGTATCGCGGCGTTGGATGCCTATGTCCGGCGCTACGGTCAGGGTGGTTGGCGTGGAAAGCGCGTTCCTCAGATCCAAGTTCACCGCTTCGCCAGCCAGGACCTTGCGCCCGAGGTTCTACGTCTCTGGCATAGCAATGTTGAAAATCCGGAGGTGAGAGAACTCCTACTGAAAGTAATCGCGGCTGTTCCGATGGTTGAAGGGGCCGATATTGCCTTTTCCGTGGTTATGAACCGTGAATCCGAAAGTGGCGAACGAATGGATGCGCTGGAGGTATTGATTAACCTCCGTGATCCCCGATCGGAGGAGGTGATTCAATGTATGCAGAACAGTCCAGATATATGGGATGTCAGTCTGCTAAGAAACGGGATAATTCGGCTGTTTCCTAATCTAATCAGTCCGGAGCAGGTTTGCGTTCTTCTCGCGCGCGCCGGAGAGTCTGCCCAGCGCGAGGATGAGTTTAACTGGTTCTGGCAATCTATCGCTGACGCTGTTCTGACTCCCGATTATCTCGAAAGCTTGCGCAAAAGCTTGACTGAGCTCCTATCAAATGGGCTCGAATGGCGCGTCAAGTGGCCTCATATTGCCTCCCCGAAGAGACATCTAGCCGCTCCCCTTGCCGCCGTATGTCTTCGCCAGTTCACCGAAGGTTGCCGCTCAGAAACGGTAATTCAATCATCCGTCCTGGCCCTGCGCTTCGCTCGGGATGAGTACACCTCTTATAAGCCTGCTACGCATTTACGAGCAGCGTTTGGGAAAGCGTCATCATCAGTGAGAGAGGCTGCATTCTGGGCAGATGACACTTTGATGAAGTTCCTAACCAAGCAGGACGACCCACGACGACGTTTCATGGAGGCCAATTTCTATGGGCCTATAGCCTTGAATGCTGTTCAGGATGCGACATGGGTACTGGATAATCTCTCAGATCTGCAAATGCCGCTCTCTCAACGCAGCCTAATGTTAGAAGTCGCACTACAAAGCGAATGGCGACATCATTTACTCCTTGTTCAGGAGCGCGTCGCAGACTCCCCGACGCTTACGAAAGCTATCAATGATCATCTCAAACCAGCACCGGTGAATCGTGAACTGATTGCCATGGAATTGAGATTTGAACGAGGACGAAGACAAAGTGAGCGTCGTCGAGCCAAAGATCATGAGTCCTGGGTTATGTTTTGGATGGAGGTTGCTAATAATCCCCAAACCGCTTTCAGCCCTGATCGAGCCGGTAGCACGGCTTGGAATTTATGGACCGCGATAAGCCGGTCTGGCGAGGAGAGTCGAGCGTCAGGTTGGAGCCGTAGCTTCATTGAGCGGCATTTCAGCAAAGAAGTTGCTGACCGTTTACGTTCGACAATGACGACGCTATGGCGCAATGACTGCCCCTCGATGCGTAGCGAACGACCTAGAGACGAGAGGGATACTTTTCTAACCCGCTGGCAACTCGGCCTCGCCGGAATTGCAGCGGAGGCCGAGGATCCAAATTGGGCGAAGGCACTTTCCATCGGTGAAGCCAGGCTTGCCTCTCGTTACGCGCTTCTTGAACTGAATGGCTTTCCCTCTTGGTTGGCAAATCTTGCCGAAGCGCAGCCTGTCGCAGTTGATGAGGTTTTGGGGGCGGAGCTTACGTACGAGCTGAATGAAATCGTGCCTAAGCGTCGTCACTCTATGCTGTTGGAAAATATAGCCCATGCCACGCCAGCACTCGCGGGCTTGTTTCAACCCCGACTCAAAGCATGGATGGATGAGAACATCGTCCCCAAGACGCTTGAGAAAAGCGACGAAGTCGCAGAGCTGAAGCGGAGGGTGCTCGACGTCCTTCTGAAGAATGGCGACGAGAAACTACATAAGTACTTCGTCACTGTTGCGGCGAACCAGCTGACGTGCGGTCTTGGTTCGGCAACGGCTCGTATATGGCTTCCAGTAATGATGTGGATGGATCCTGCGGTAGGTGTTGAGCACTTGGAGCAAGGCTTGAACAAGTTAGAACCTGGTCTGCTGGGATCGGGTGTTGACTGGATGGCTCTCCTTTTTGGCGAACCTTACCATGAGATGTATATTGACCTTCGTACCCCTAAATATAGTCCTCGGGTATTGCTTAGGCTTCTGCGCCTTGCCTATAGCCATGTGCGGCCTTTTGAAGATATTACGCATGAGGGGGCCTACTCTCCCAGCAGCCGGGATCACGCTCAGCGTGGACGTGACGCTTTATTGAGCGCTCTTATGGATTCTAAGGGGCCTGAAGCTTGGAACGTGAAGCTCGAAATGGCTGACGATCCTCTATTCGCTCGCATTCGAGACCGCACGTTGTTGATGGCCCGCGAGGGGGCTGCTCGAGAGGCGGACGTAGCTGTGCTATCGGAGGCAGAGGTGGTCGCTCTCATTCGCAATGGCGAAGCCCCTCCGATAACTCGAACGGAGTTGTTTGCGCTCTTAGTCGACCGCCTCGACGATATTGAAGATTTGTTGCTACGTGATGATTCCCCTCGCGCTGCTTGGGCGGGAATTTCCGAAGAAAAAGTAATGCGTCGTGAAATTGCGCGAGAACTACGAAATACAGCTAATCAGGCATATACCGTAGATCAGGAAGGGGTAACAGCGGACGAGAAAGAGACCGACATAAGGCTTCGTGCTACGGCTTCTGATCAACAAGCGGTGATTGAGTTGAAGCTAGGTGATGGACGTACGGGGCGTGATCTACGAGATACGATTAAGTCGCAACTGGTGACTAAATACATGGCTTCAGAGGAGTGTCGCTCTGGTTGTCTGCTAGTGACGGTGGCTCAAGACCGTCAATGGGAACATCCAGATTCCGGTGAGCGCTTAGATGTATTGGGGCTTGAAGCGATGCTTCAAGAAGAAGCATTGAAGATCTCCGACGAGATGCGAATGTCCGTACTTCTTGTTACTCGTGTGCTTGATTTGCGGCCACGTCTTTTATCCGAAAATAGGCGCTCCTCAAAAGTACCGGCCGAGGGGTCAACATGAAAAGACAGAAACCACTAGGTGGGGGGCAGGCAAGCATCATCAACACAATGATGAGCCCGACGATGATGCCTGCGGCGTACGGTAGCGATCCTCGGCAATGGGAACTGCGCCGTCAGGCTTCGGCGGAATTCGGAGGCAACGCTGCATTCAGTCGCTCTATCAGCCAGGAGCAGGATCCCCACATCATCGCGGCGTCCTGGTACTCCATCTCACGATCCGTCAGGTGCACTGCATCGTTTCGAACTTTGGACAGCTGTAGAAAGGTTGTGTAGATCAAAGGGTCGATGACTCGCTCATCGTTCAGCACTCGCATCTTCACTACGGCGCTGGCTTTCGCCGAAAACTCGTAGCCCAGTTCGTTTGCCAACAGGTCTACGGTCGCCTCTACTTCAAGCCATGAATGCAGGATGGCTCCACGTGGCGATACTGCAGCAAGTTGAAGAGCAACAGGCGTCGGAAGGGGAGCTTTTTCATCACCAGGAGGTTCCTGGAGCTTGCCCGTAAGACTCTCCTGGACTGCCTTCAACTCCTCGGTGAGATCGACATGAAGCTCGCCGTATTTGAAGCTACGGATTTTGGGAATGAGCCCTAGGATCGGATCTTTTAGCAGGCAAACGACCGTTACCACCGCGGCTGGCCATGCGAGGGCGGACACTAGCGCCGAAACAAACTGCATCCAATCCATGGGGTTCGCACCTTTGAAGTAGCGCTTATTACGTCGCTTGTTACGTATAGCGCAAAAACAAAAGGCCCGCATTTCTGCGAGCCTTCGTTTTGTATGGTGCCGGCACCAGACGAACGGTATGTTTCGGGGAGGCTAGGTTTTCTGCGGCTCTGGAAGTCGGTGGAAAATTAGGCGTACCCCAACTAGTAACTATAAATAAATCAGCTAGTTATGGCTTTCAGTGGAATCGAATCGGGCCTTTTTTAGGGGGCAGCACGTTGTCGGCCTGCGCGTAGAATATCCAGAGCAGCATCCGACATGGTAAACCTCTAGAGTTTGAACGTTGCCGATTATTCCCCATGGGTCATAGGCAGGAGTCGACCCAGGCTGTGTGAAAACGCCGCCGAGCAGATGTAGCGCTCAAAAGCAGAGCAAATATCTCACTTCTACGCAAAATCTAGATCGTTCCCTCGCCAAATGTTCGCAGATTTTACGTAGAAGCGCGGAGCTAAAATCAGTGCCAGCGTTTTCACACAGCCTGGACCCATAGCTGCCGGTGGCGATAGGCAGAAATCGGCCAAAAGCTGCCTCCTGCATATCCTCCGCTTCAGCAGTGCCTATCGCAGCAGAGCCTATCCAAGATAGTGATCAAGGAGAATCTGTAGCGTCTGATTCCTCAGAGATTCAAGTCGTTAGCCCGTCTCATGACAGCCGTCAGCGGCGATAAAAAGCGGGTCACTTAGTCACGATGACACCTAGATTACAATTTGGAATATTCACCTCTGGCGGGATGTAACCGCCAGAGAAGAGTAGAGAATGATCTTTGTCTCCGATCCCTAAACCCCAGGCAAGAAGTTCCAAACCTTTCACGCTCGGAACGAAGCCCACTCCAGCGTCTCGAATGTCCGGCATAAAAGTCTTCATATGATTAACATCACCATATTCAAAGTTCTCTAAAAGTCCATATTGATAGAGCCCGAACAGGGTATGCGAGAAGATCCTACTAATATCTTCCAGTTCTTTTGCAGAGAATTCCATGGCTGTTGTAAACGTAACCATTGGCATGAAAGCTCTTATTTTCGCTCGTGTCGCAGAATCTGAAATATCATCACCACCCTTATAGTGCTCGATAAATGCTTTGTATAAAATGTAGTGAGCTCTAATTTGATATGTTGAAAGGCTGTCCAATAATTTGGCGACGCTAGCCCCTCGATCATCGCGCCCTGTATCAGATTTGGACGAGGCCAATATCCCGCCGAAGTACTCTATGCTTAAGTCGTCTTCGTTAAAGGATGCGTCCCCTAAAATCGTATTGAGCAATTTTGGGGGTATCTGCCCTTTTTGATTAGCCTTTTCTCCAAGCTTTTTCTCACCCCTCTTGAAGATCTTTCCTATATTCTCAACTCTGCTTTTCGTTATCTCCTTAAGAGTATCTCCTAAATAAGACGCAGTTGGGCCTAAGAGTTTCTCTAGCCCGTCCTTACCAATGTAAGCTGCAATCGCTCCACCACCGATTAACGAAATAGGATCTGGCATTTTCGCACCATGAATGAGACCAATGTACGCCCAGTCACATAGTCTTGTCCGGGCGCTGATGCGACATCATCATCCCTGCGAGCATCGTCCGCAATACGAAGTTTACTCAGGGCCATAAGCTCCGGCTTGAGCGTCCGCTTTTGGCTGATTTCTGCCTGTCGCGAAGGGCTGAAAACGACCCAAAGCAGCCGGTGAAGACCGGCTGCAATCAGGACGGGTGTTTTTCTTTAGGCATGACTTCGTCCTTGCCTCTATAGCGACTGACTTTGCAGGGGAGGAGTTACTGCTGTTCGGGAAAAATCAGATGGAAGGCGTCAGGAAAAATGAATTGGTGAATTAGGGCTCAGTGGCTCGCCTCGCCAGTTGCGTTATACCTCCCCCCGAGTTGACTGGCGAGGTGAGCCTTACCGCCGCGGCCTCCTCCTTGTAGCAGAACCAGGCGAGGGCAATCATGGCCAAATCCAGAGCGGATGAGGAAACACCGTTTCAGACGACATGCGATAGGAGTGAAACCCGGCCAGTGAGCCGGGTTTTTTGTTATCGCCATTCGTCTATTGCCGGGCACTTACAGCGTTTCCATACCTCTCATGTTCAAGCACGGACATTTACATAGCTTGTGAGAAATAAAACTCGCTACAAGCGTGATGACTGATACCGCGTTCCATGGCCTATTGATTCTAAAGCCTTTTTCACGGGCAAGCGCCTTAAGCTCGTATGATGCGTAGCTCAGCAGGCAATTCGAGCGTAGTGAAAATCGATCCGTTGCGGCTGTTTGTTAAACTCCTTTCGTGATGCTTGGTATTTCACCTTTATAGTACTCCGCGATCAGATCCTTTCTTGACGCAGGAAGAGTAATGAAGGGCTTATCTTTGAGCGCACCAGGTGGGGCAAACAAGACTGCCGCTCCGTACCCTTTCATTTCAGCCCACTCTAGCTGAATAAGAAAAGCTCTGAAGACATATTGAGGCATGCCTCTAACACACCAACGGTCACTATCTAATTGAGCCTCTATAAAAGCTCGCTGCGCATGCTCTTTAGAGTAGAATAAAAGCATTTCAGGTCTTTTCGTTGTGGGGTGGGGATAAGCAAAAAAACTACCAGAAACTGATCCATCTCGTTTTTCCATAATGGTCCAGAATGGCTCGCCAATAGTTGTTTCATCTGGCAATGCAACAGTTTTAAGGCGTGCCGCTAGCAACTCATTTAACTTTGGAAGATCATCAACAGACAATAAAAGTACGTCATTATCCTCTGCAATTTCTTTGGCAAGCTTTTGGTAGCCAAGTCTAGAGATCATCACCTTTTGTATATTTCCAGCATTCGTTAACTTGCCGAAAAATTTTGCAACTTGGCCGTTATCAACTGGGCGCCCATGATCTTTGCATTCAATTGCGACCTTATGAGTGATTCCGGCCTTTTCAAATTGATAATACACATCAACTTGGTGCGATCGACCAAACTTATCGACAATTTGTACATCCTGTCCCACAATTATTCCTTCGTCCTTCATATTTAGAAGGGCCGAATAAACTTGCTGAACATGTTTCTCTAATTCTATTCCACTATTCATCGTTTACCCTGATGTTTAACGATTAAGCTAATCTTCTCTGATCATTCCGGTCGTTCTTATGGAGCGTCCTAACAAATTCAACGATCCGGTGATGGCCAAATGATAGCTTGCCAAGTCCATTTTGACACCATCGGTTGTGGGAAGAGTGAGCAGGCCCGGGGTAAGTTAGGCAGGTCCGAGCGTCAGGAATGAGGCGAAAGGAGTCTGCAACGATAGGCTGCTTTTGGCCGGTTGTTGACCTTCACCTAGAGGTTGAATTGCCAGGATTTTCCTAAGCGAAGAGTGAGCAAATGCACGGTCAGTAGATAGTAATAGCGCGTCGATTCAGCGTGCTGGTTCACGTGACGGTTTAGAAACCATGCGAGATGCTTTCGCTGCCAGGTCCATGGATTATCTTTGTGCCAGCGATTAGAGATCTCCGCTTGAATGGTCTTTGCTTGGCGTAGGTGACGTTCGCGTGTGGCATGCGACCCGGTGAGAACACCCGCCAGGAACAGCTCCATATCGAATGTTTTGCTCATGCTCGACCACCGATATAAGCCGATACCACGTCGATACGACCATGCCCCAGCTCGTAGCTGATTTGTGTGCGGGCCTGCTGATCGAGGTGCCGGTCGAGCTGATAGCAGCGGCCACCGTTGATGGGCGCGGGATGGTGAGTGATTTGCTCATAGCGTTTGCACGCATAGGCCGCCCGCAATTCGTGGAAACCTTTAAGGTTGTGCCGATGGAGGATGTGTCGGGCGGGGCGGACGATTCCCCGTTGGAAATCGAGGTAGCTTTCGTTCGGCGCAAGCAGGTTGCGGCTATCGTCAGGCGAGACCCGTTCGGCAAACTTCAGTGCGTCACGAATATGATCATCTACCGTAATCCAGCGAGGTGCTGACGCGCCGGAGCGCCCCCCTTTGGTGCCCTCCTGGATATTGATCTTGCCGAATTGTTCGGCTTCATGTTTTAGACGCGGAAGGTCAGCCAAAATGGTTTCACGCAAGCGCATGCCGGTGGCTCGCGCTAACTGAGCGATGGCCGCGGCGCGCGGCATTTGGTGTTCGCAGAGCATGTCGACGATCCGCTTCACGTGTTCGCGATCTTGGCCTTGCGGCACGGAGCGACGAACGCTGGTGCGCTGCATCCCCAGCGCCTTGCTCGGACTCGGCACCTTCACATACGGATCACCGCGAAGCGCGGCCATGGTTCTGTTCACACTGGACAACCGATTTTGCGCGGTGGCGATGCAGATAGCGCCTTGTTCAACCTGCTGACGTAGATGTCCTGCGTAATCCAGTAAGGTCTGTCGATCAATCTGTCGCGAATCGTTAAAGCCCGGCCCATCATCCGAACGACACCAGCGCACGAAAGCCTGCCAGCGATCACTGTGCGCCTTGACCGTGCCGTAGTGTCCGCCGCCGAACATGTCTTTCAATGCCAGTGGCCCGGCATAACTCAGTTGCCGACCCCATCCAAAATTGCGCCCATCCCGTCTACCTACCAATGCCATGATCAAACTCCTCTCAAAGCCAAAACTCTTGAAGTTTTCCCCACGTCATCCCGCCATGGATGTTGAGTGCTATCAGGGATCAAGGCCCCTGCGACCTGTGAGGGTTGTCCACTAACGCGGGACTGGCGGCTCTTTACGACCGGGAGCTTGGGCATCTCATGATCTGGCCTCCTGAGCACTTCCGAGGAAGTGGGCGGGTAGAGGCTGCACTGGCTGACGAGACCAGCGCCGCGAGATCCTGAGCCAGGTGAAGGCAGTGATGTGATGACCGGGGCATGCCTGACTGTCAGTCAGGTGCAGTCCATTCCTTGGGCTGCGGCACCATCATTCGCATCGCTGTTGCGGGTGACTTCGGTGTTTGTCACGCCGATTGTCGCGAGGAGAGTTGCGGCAAAGCCATGTACGACGTGGGCTGCAGCAGTGGTAGGAGCGCCCGTCTCTTTCCGGGAGAAAGAGACGGGCGCAGGTTGGCGCAAGGAAATGGCCAGCGGATAGGTTGCTGCAGGGCAGCTATGAAAGGGGGAAGTTGCCGCAGTGGGCACACTGGTAAAAGTAGGCATCCATCACATCGCTGTGACCGTGCGAGCCGCCGGACGCTAATCGCACTTTGGGAGAACCACCACGGTGTGGCGTAGCCTTAAAGGTTCTGGCTACCTGGGTTGCTGTCAACGACAGCGCTTTGCCCGATCTTTTCTACGCCTGTGGATAATTCGGGTCAAGGCTCGAATTTTTGGGAGTTCTGCGGCTGTGGATGAAATTATCCACCGGTGGAAATCTGTGGTTTTCCACAGACAGTTGCGTGGGCTTTAGATTTTTTAAGTGAGGTCCATCCAAGCAGGGCGGCTTTGCAGCCCTGTTTGGATGGACCCGCGTGGACAAGCGGATCACTGAGATATGAGACCGAGCGCTTACTCGGTTGCGCCACGTTTTGCTTTTAGGCGAGTAACGTTCGCTCCGGTCTGGTTCGCGAATTCATGCGGAGTGACGTGCTCCTGCCGGTTGGCCTCCAGATACCGGCTCCACCAGTTCATGATCAGCCTACGCTCCTCGATGAACTCAGCCTTGTGAATGTAAGCGGCGCGGACGTTGTTGCGTTCCTTGTGGCTCATCTGTCTTTCAATGGCGGTCTCGGACCACAGTCCAGATTCAATCAGCGCACTACAGGCCATTGAGCGAAAGCCATGGCCGCAGATTTCAGTTTTGGTGTCGTAGCCCATCTTTCTGAGTGCGCTGTTCACCGTGTTTTCAGACATGGGTTTCCAGGGCTTGGCATCGCCTGCAAACACCAGGTCGAATTTGCCGGTGAGGGCGTGGATCTGTTCAAGCAGGGCCACGGCTTGCGCCGATAAGGGTACAAGGTGGATGTCCCCGGCCATCTTCGTCCCCCTTGTTGAAAAGGGTACTCCGTCCAACGCTGGACGAGTGTCAGGTATCTCCCAGGTGCCGCGCTTGAGGTCGAACTCGCTCCAACGGGCGAAGCGCAGTTCGCTGGAGCGGACGAACACATGCAGCGAGAGCATGACCGTCAGCCGGGTAAGTGCGCGGCCTCGGTAGGTGTCGATACGCTCCTGCAATTCAGGCAGACGCGATAAGGGTAAAGCAGGGCGGTGAATCACCCTCGGGGCTTTGATCAAACCTTCAAGGTCGTAGGCGGGGTTTGCGGTGATCTGCCGAGAACGCTTCGCCTCGCGCATGATGCTCTGCAGGTAGTTTTTACCCTTAAAGCGACGTCAATCGTGCCGCGCTTCTGGATCGCTTCCAGAGGTTGCATCAGGTCATGGGTATCCAGATCGACAATGGAGCGAGCGCCGATCAGTGGGAAGACATGGGTTTTGAGGCGGCTCAGAACCGTCTTTGCATGACCCGGTGCCCATTTGGCAGATATCGCTTTGTGCCATTCCAGTGCAGCGCTTTCAAAGGTTCGGCCTTTGATTGCGGCCTGCGTCTTGGATTGGTGTTTGGTCTCTATGGGATCGATGCCTTTCACCAGCATCCGCTTGACCTCTAGGCGCTTGTTGCGCGCATCGGCGAGACCGACCACGGGGTAGTTGCCGAACGAAGTCAGTCCTTCGCGTCCATCAGGTTTTACATACCTGAGACGCCAGCCTTTACGGCCATTGGGTCGGATTAAAAGATAGAGGCCGTCGCCGTCGAAAAGCTTGTAGGCGCGGTCGGAGGGCTTGGCTGAGCGGCAAGCCGAATCGGAGAGTGGAGCAGTGGTGCGCGACATAAGGGTACTCCCCCTTTATCGAATTACCTTACCCCTAACATTACCCCTAAAACGGCTGGAATCCACCAGATTTTGACGTAACCCGACAGAACCCCAAAACGAAAAAACCCGCCAGAAGGCGGGTTTTTCGGGGGTTCCAGAGATTTTGAAAGCCTTCTCTGGAACCTTGTATGGTGCCGGCACCAGGAGTCGAACCCGGGACCTACTGATTACAAGTCAGTTGCTCTACCAACTGAGCTATACCGGCGTGTTAGGGCGACGATTATAGCGATTGGCAAGGTTCTGTAAACCCCTGAATTCTGACTATTTTTGCAGAACCCGCGCTTTTTTCACGCTCGCCCCTTTTTTCGGCTAGCAAGTGTAGGATTCTTCCCTTGTCGCTGAAGGGCCTACCCCTGCGCAATTTTATCCAAACCAAAGGAAGCCCCACGTGAAACGGACTCTCTCTCTGTCCCTCATCCTTCTCACCGTCGCACTCGGCGCGTGTTCCTCCAATAAGCCAGCCAACGATCCCGCGCTGGTGGGCACCTGGAAGGGCCTGCGCACCGAGACCGGTAAGTGCCAGTTCCTATCGTGGACCAATAACCTCAAGCCCGACGGTCGCTTTGTGATCACCTTCTACCGCGATGCGCAGCAGACCCAGGTGATTCAGACCGAGCAGGGTTCGTGGTCGGCGGCCAATGGCAAGAATGAATTGCGCACCGACGGCGTGCGTTCGCCGGATGTGTACACCTATAAGCTGCTGGATGCAGACACGGTGCATTACGTGAGCGTGGCATCGGACCCGACCAGCGATTGCCAGGATGATTACGCGTTCACCGAGCGACGCGTGCGCTAATCCGTCAAACGCCGTTCCAAAACCGGGCGCTCGGGCGCCCGGTTGGCGCAATCCTCAACTGCCTTCCGCGCAGTTGTCCGCAAACTTCTTGTAGTCCAGTACCTGTTTTTGCCCATGGGAATCCAGGTAGGTCATCCGCGCGTTGACGATCCCGCATGAATTTCCCGTGTCTTCGACGGTGGCCAGCACACGCTGGATATCCGGCTTGGGCTGCGCGTCGGCGTGGGCATTAACGGCAAGTGCCAGCAGGCTGACGGCGATCAAGGTGTTCCAGTTCATGGTGAGTATCCTCCGGGTTCAACAAGTGGGTGTGGGCTAATTGAGCACCCTGGAAGTATCCGTTCTGTGTCGTGCGGCGCGGGTTTTGCTTCGTTGTGTAGCGAGGCGGTGACTGCATACACAGCGATACACGGGCCGTGGCTTTGCGGGGAATTTTGAATCGACCACTCAGCGGTAATTACCTTGAAAGCAGATACGGTTTACGTATTCTGTCGCGCGATATAAACCGTCATATTTATTGCGAATCGTTGTAGTCAAATTTTTGAGTGACTGCGCTGCGATCGAATTTTTGTTGGAACACATGTCAGATTTGTGTCGTTTCTGCCCAACCAGACAATGTTTTTCGTGAAAAAATAACGCATGTCTATGTTCTTACAGGGAATGGTTTTTTCTTGAATAAACGTCATGAAAATGGCGTCATGCCGTTCGTCGGATTGCTTTGGGCTTTGAGTATCAAAATACTGACACCACTAATGTGGTATCACAAAATGCGCGCGACTTCACATAACTAGAAAAGTTCAAGGTCAGCAGAGCGCTGGCCTTTTTATCGCCTTTAAAGCGCAGATCAGGGTGGGGGAGGGGCAGAACGTGAGTCGAGCAGATGACATTTCAAGACTATTCAACAAGCTGGGCGTCAGCCCCAGCGGCTACCGGGAGATCGACTTCGTCCACGAGTACATCGAGGACGCAATAGAGGTCCTGGAAACGCCTGCCGTTGCTATCGACTTGCCTGTGCTCGTTCAAACGCCTACCCGGCCTGTGGTTGCCACTGTCATTGACGAAGCCCCGTCGGCGCCGTTGTTGCGCTTGCTGGAAGAGCTGAACCACGGTGAAGCCGACCACCTGCACCCGCCCGAAGTGGTAGAGGGGCCTCAAGGTGAGGTGTACTCGGAGCCGACCACGCCGAAAGTCGTGGTGGTGGTCTCGATCAAAGGCGGCGTCGGTCGCAGCACCCTCACTGCGGCGCTTGCCAGTGGGTTGCAGCGCCAGGGCCGCCCGGCGCTGGCCCTGGACCTAGACCCGCAAAATGCCTTACGTCATCACCTGTGCCTGGGCCTTGATATTCCCGGCATCGGTGCCACAAGCCTGCTGAATGAAGGCTGGGGCAACCTGCCCGAGCGCGGCTTTGCCGGTTGCCGGCTGGTAGCGTTCGGCAGCACCGACCATGAGCAGCAAAAGAGCTTGAATCGCTGGTTGGGCCAGGATGCCGAGTGGCTGGGCAAGCGCTTGGGCGGGCTCCAATTGAACGGCCAGGACACGGTGGTCATCGATGTCCCGGCCGGCAACACGCCATATTTGAGCCAGGCGATGTCGGTTGCCGACGCCGTGTTGGTCGTGGTGCAGCCGGACGTGGCTTCGTTCGGCGCCCTGGCGCAGATGGACGCGATGCTCGCGCCGTACCTTGAGCGTGAAAAACCGCCACAACGCTTCTACGTGATCAACCAGTTGGACGCTGCCCACCGCTTCAGCCTGGACATGGCCGAGGTGTTCAAGACGCGCCTGGGCAGTGCCTTGCTGGGCACGGTGCATCGTGACCTTTCGTTCAGCGAAGCCCAGGCCTATGGGCGTGACCCCCTCGACCCTACCGTCAACAGTATCGGCTGCCAGGACGTCCTCGCCCTGTGCCGCGCGTTGCTTGAACGCCTCGACTCGGACCTTCCATGAACGACAATACGTCCTCCACGCCCTTCGTCGAGGGGCGCGTAGAACGGCGCCTGAACGGCGCCATCGCGCGCTTCAATCGCTGGCCTGCAGTGCTGCGCATGTTGCTGGTGGTGGGCAGTTGCGTGCTCGGTGGCTTGCTGCTGCTGGCCATTATCTGCGCGCCACTGGACCTCGTGACTCAATGCCTGTTTGCCGCGGTGTGCTTCGTGGCGGTGCTGGTGCTGCGCAAGATTCCGGGGCGCCTGGCGATCCTCGCGCTGGTGGTGTTGTCGCTGGTGGCGTCGTTGCGCTACATGTTCTGGCGCCTCACCTCCACCCTCGGCTTTGAAACTTGGGTCGACATGTTCTTCGGCTACGGCCTGGTCGCGGCCGAGTTCTACGCCCTGGTCGTGCTGATCTTCGGCTACGTGCAGACCGCCTGGCCGCTGCGCCGCACGCCGGTGTGGTTGAAGACCGAGCCAGAAGAATGGCCAACGGTCGATGTGTTCATCCCCACCTATAACGAAGCGCTGAGCATCGTTAAGCTGACCATCTTCGCCGCCCAGGCGATGGACTGGCCCAAGGACAAGCTGCGCGTCCACGTGCTGGACGACGGCCGCCGCGATGACTTTCGCGACTTCTGCCGCAAGATCGGTGTGAACTACATTCGCCGCGACAACAACTTCCACGCCAAGGCCGGTAACCTCAACGAAGCGTTGAAGGTCACCGATGGCGAATACATCGCCCTGTTCGACGCCGACCACGTGCCAACGCGCTCCTTCCTGCAAGTGAGCCTGGGCTGGTTCCTCAAGGACCCGAAGCTGGCGATGTTGCAAACGCCGCACTTCTTCTTCTCGCCGGACCCGTTCGAAAAGAACCTCGACACCTTCCGTGCCGTCCCCAACGAAGGAGAGCTGTTCTACGGCCTGGTGCAGGACGGCAACGACCTGTGGAACGCCACCTTCTTCTGCGGCTCCTGCGCAGTGATTCGCCGTGAGCCGCTGCTGGAAATCGGCGGCGTAGCCGTCGAAACCGTGACTGAAGACGCCCACACCGCGCTCAAGCTCAACCGCCTGGGCTACAACACCGCTTACCTGGCGATCCCGCAAGCTGCAGGCCTGGCCACCGAAAGCCTTTCGCGCCACATCAACCAGCGGATTCGCTGGGCACGGGGCATGGCGCAGATTTTTCGCACCGACAACCCGCTGCTTGGCAAAGGCCTCAAGTGGGGCCAGCGCATTTGCTACGCCAACGCCATGCTTCACTTTTTCTATGGTTTGCCGCGCTTGGTGTTCCTCACCGCGCCGCTGGCCTACCTGGTGTTCGGCGCCGAGATTTTCCACGCGTCGGCATTGATGATCGTCGCCTACGTGCTGCCGCACTTGGTGCACTCCAGTCTGACCAACTCGCGGATCCAGGGGCGTTTTCGCCACTCGTTCTGGAACGAGGTGTACGAGACCGTACTCGCCTGGTACATCCTGCCGCCGGTGCTGGTGGCGCTGGTCAATCCCAAGGCTGGTGGCTTCAACGTCACCGACAAGGGCGGCATCATCGACAAGCAATTCTTCGACTGGAAGCTGGCGCGCCCGTACCTGGTGCTGTTGCTGGTGAACCTGGTCGGTATCGGTTTCGGCGTGCACCAGTTGATCTGGGGCGATGAGTCCACCGCCGTGACCGTGGTGATCAACCTGACCTGGACCCTCTATAACCTGATCATCACCAGCGCCGCCGTGGCCGTGGCGTCCGAGACACGCCAGGTGCGTTCCGAGCCGCGCGTGAGTGCGAAACTGCCGGTCAGCGTAATCTGTGCCGATGGCCGGTTACTCGCCGGTATCACCCAGGACTTCTCCCAGAACGGCTTTGGCCTGATCCTCAATGATGGACACTCCATCGGCCAGGGCGAACGGGTGCAATTGGTGCTGTCGCGAAATGGCCAGGACAGTCTGTTCCAGGCGCGGGTCGCGTTCAGTAAAGGTTCGCAGATCGGGGCGCAATTTGAATCGCTGTCGCTGCGCGAGCAAAGCGAGCTGGTACGCCTGACGTTTTCCCGCGCCGACACCTGGGCCGCCAGTTGGGGCGCCGGCCAGCCCGATACGCCGCTGGCGGCCCTGCGTGAAGTCGGTGGCATTGGCATTGGCGGCTTGTTCACCCTGTGCCGCGCCACCCTGCATGAATTGCGAATGGCCCTGCGCCGCACCCCCTCACAACCGCTCGACACGTTGATGGACAAGCCATGACTTCCACTTTGTTTTTTGCGCGCACGCGTATGCGCGCGGCACTCACGTTGATGATTGCCTCGCTGCTGGGCCTGAGCTCACTGGTACAGGCTGCCGAAAGCGCTTACAGCCTGACGCTCAAGCAGTTGGGCCGTCGCGACACCATGAACCTGCAGGGTGTGGAGTCGTCCGACAGCGTCAACTTCGACATCCGCGCCGACCAGGTGGTAACCGGCGCGCAAGTGCTGCTCAACTACAGCTACTCGCCGGCGTTGCTGGCTGACCTGTCGCAGATCAACGTGCTGGTCAACGATGAAGTGGCGGCCAGTATCCCGCTGACCAAAGAGGGCGCAGGCACTGCGCAACAGACGCTGGTGCAGATCCCGCCGCACCTGATCACCGAATTCAACCGCCTGCGCGTGCAGTTCATCGGTCACTACAGCATGTCCTGCGAAGACCCGTTGCATAGCAGCCTGTGGGCAAAAATCAGCAACAGCAGCGAGCTGAAACTGCAGGTGTCGCAGATCCAGTTGAAGAACGACCTGTCGGTGTTGCCGCTGCCGTTTTTCGACAAGCGCGATGCGCGCCAGCTCAGTCTGCCATTCGTGTTTGCCACCGCCCCGGACAACGCCACGCTGGAAGCGGCGGCCACCTTGTCGTCGTGGTTCGGCGCGCTGGCCAGCTACCGTGGCGCGACATTCCCCACCACCTACGGCTCGATCCCGGCCAAGGGCAATGCCATTGTGCTGGTGCTGAGCCCGAGTGCGGTCGACGTCAACGGTGTCAAGGTTGCACAGGCCACCGGGCCGACCCTGAACCTCATCGCCAACCCCAACGATCCGCAGGGCAAACTGCTGATCGTGTCGGGCCGCGACGGTGCCGAGCTCAAGCGTGCCGCCACCGCCGTGGCGCTGGGCAACCCGGTGCTGGCTGGCAGCAGCGTGGTGATCGACAAGCTCGAAAGCCTGGCGCCGCGTCGCCCCTACGACGCGCCGAACTGGGTGCCGAGTGATCGCCCGGTACGCCTCGGTGAACTGGTCGAGCTGAAAAAACTCAGCGTCGCAGGCTACAACCCGGGCGCCATCAACGTCGACTTCCGCCTGCCGCCCGACTTGTTCAACTGGCGTGAAGAAGGCGTGCCGCTGCACCTCAAATACCGCTACACACCGCAGCAGGTGTCGACAAACTCGTCGTTGCTGGTGGGTATGGATGACCTGTTCATGAAGTCCATGCCGTTGCCGTCGATCACCAGCCTGGCGGACGGCAAGACCCTGCTGAGCATGCTGCAGACAGATAACACGCTGCCGCGCGAAGCCACTGTGCTGCTGCCGATCAGCTCGGCGTCACCGATGTCCAAGCTGCAACTGCGCTTCATGTACGACTACATAAAAGAAGGCGAATGCCGCGACATCATCGTCGATAACATGCGCGGCACCATCGACCCGGATTCGAGCCTGGACATCAGCGGGTACCAGCACTTCATCGCCATGCCTAACCTGGGTGTGTTCAACGATGCCGGCTTCCCGTTCACGCGCCTGGCGGACCTCTCCGAGTCGGCCGTGGTCTTGCCGGACACCTTCGGCACAGAAGAGCTGAGCGCCTACCTCACCATCCTCGGTCGCTTTGGCGAGTCCACCGGCTACCCGGCCACTGCGGTCAAGGTGGTGCAGGCCAAGGACGTGCAAAGCGTGGCCGACAAAGACTTGCTGGTGATTGCCACCGGTGCTGACCAGCCGTTGTTCAAGCAGTGGCAGCAGTACTTGCCGGCCAACATTGACGGGGCGCAGCAGCACTTCAAATTGTCCGACCTGCCGCGCTACGTGAGCAACTGGGTCAGCCCTGACGACGAGGCCAACAAGCACGCCGCCAACGCCGCGATCAGTCTCAGCAGCTTGAGCACCAGCACCTGGTTTGCCGGCTTCGAGTCGCCGCTCAAGGCGGGTCGCAGTGTGGTGTTGATTTCCAGCACCAAGCCCGAAGGCCTGCAGGCCGCGACGGCCGTATTGATCGGCGGTGACCAGTTCAAGGACACCATCCAGGGCAGCCTCGCGGTGGTGCAAGGTACGCAGGTCAGTTCACTGGTGGCCGACCAGCAGTATTACGTTGGCAAGCTGGGGCTCTTCAAGCAGGTGCAATGGCGCCTGTCGCAGAACCTGGGCTGGATGCTGCTGTTCACCTTCCTGGGCCTGGCGATCGTGAGCTCCCTGGTCTACCTGTCCCTGCGGGCACGTGCAAAACGGCGGTTGGCATGATGCGTAAAGCCGGTTGGGTGGCGTTGGGCGTCGCGCTCTTCGCCGGCGCGGCCCAGGCGCAGACGTGCGACGCGCAGTGGCCGTTGTGGCAGAACTACGCGACGCGCTTTGTGCAGGATGATGGGCGGGTGTTGAACTCGTCGCTGAACCCCAGCGAAAGCAATTCCGAAGGCCAGTCCTATGCGATGTTCTTTGCCCTGGTGGGCAACGACCGTGCGCGTTTTGACAAGCTCTGGACCTGGACCAAGGCCAACATGGCCGGCAACGACATCACCCGCAACCTGCCAGGCTGGCTGTGGGGCAAGAAGAAGACTGGCGAGTGGGGCGTGATCGACGCCAACTCTGCCAGCGACGCTGACCTGTGGGTGGCCTACGCGCTGCTGGAAGCGGCGCGGGTGTGGAATGTGCCGCAGTACCGCGCCGATGCGCAGCGGGTGTTGGCCAATGTCGAAAAGACGTTGATCGTGCGCGTACCGGGCCTGGGCAAGATGCTGTTGCCGGGGCCGGTAGGTTACAGCTACCCCGACGGGTTGTGGCGTTTCAACCCCAGCTACCTAGTGCTGGCGCAGTTGCGACGCTTCCACAAGGAACGTCCCGACGGTGGCTGGAACGACGTGGCCGAGAGCAATGCCAAGATGCTCGCCGACCCCAAGAGCAACCCCCACGGTATCGCCGCCAACTGGGTCGGCTACCGCGCTACCGGCGCGAATGCCGGCGTGTTTGTGGTCGACCCGTATTCCGATGACCTCGGCAGCTACGACGCCATCCGCACTTACCTGTGGGCCGGCATGACCGCCAAGGCTGATCCGCTGGCGGCGCCGATGCTCAAGGCGTTGGCTGGCTTTTCACGTGCGACGGCGGCGTCTCCCAGTGGCTTTCCGCCGGAGAAGATCCACGTGCTCAGCGGTGCAGCCGAAAACAACAACGGCTTTTCGCCGCTGGGCTTCTCGGCCTCGGCCCTGGTGTTCTTCCAGGCGCGTGGCGAAACGGCCCTGATGCAACTGCAGAAAAACAAGCTGGACGACGTGCTGGGCAAAGCCATGGCCCCGTCGGCGCCCGATAGCGCGCAGCCGGTGTATTACGACTACATGCTCAGCCTGTTCAGCCAAGGCTTTACCGATCAAAAGTACCGCTTCGAACAGGACGGTACGGTCAAATTATTCTGGGAGGGCGCATGCGCCGTCACACGCTAGCCCTCGCGATAGTGGCTGCCCTGGTGTCCAGCGCCAGCCTCGCCGCGACCACTGACCCCCAAACCTTGCTGATCGAACAGGGTTACTACTGGCAGTCGAAGAAAAACCCGGAACGGGCCACCGAGTCCTGGCAGAAGCTGCTGGGCCTGAGCCCTGAGCAGCCGGACGCGCTGTACGGCCTGGGCCTGATCCAGGTGCAAAAGCAGCACCCGGATGAGGCGCAAAAGTACCTGGCCCGCCTGCGCGCGATTTCGCCGCTACCACGCCAGGCGTTGCAGCTTGAGCAGGACATCCTGGTCAACGTACCCGCCAATGCCAAGTTGCTGGAGCAGGCCCGTGAGCTGGGCGAACCGGTGGAAGAGCGCGAACAGGCTGTCGCGCTGTACCGCCAGATTTTCCAGGATCGCCAGCCTCAAGGCTTGATCGCCCGTGAGTATTACAACGCCCTGGCCTTCACCCCCAAGGGCACTGCCGAAGGTATCGCCGGCTTGCAACGAGTGACGCGTGAGCGGCCGGATGACGCGATTGCCGCGTTGTTCCTGGCTCGGCACCTGGCGCGCAACCCCGGCACCCGTGTCGAAGGGATCCGCGCCATGGCACGCCTGGCGCCCAACAACGAAGTCGGCGGCGCCGCTGACGAAGGCTGGCGCTTTGCGTTGGTCTGGCTCGGCGCGCCCAGCCGTGACCAAGTGCCATTGTTCCAGGAATTCCTTGCCAAGCACCCGGACGACAGCGAGATCCGTGAGCTGATGAACAAGGGCATCGCCCAGGGCAAAGGGGACGGTGGCTGGCAGCGTGATCCGAAGCTGGTCAAGGCATTCAAGGCCCTCGACGCGGGTGACCTGAAAACCGCCGAGCCATTGCTGGCGGCGCGCCTGGCGGAAAAATCAAACGATGTCGATGCCCTCGGCGGTATGGGCGTGTTGCGCCAACAGCAGCAGCGCTTCAGCGAAGCGGAGAATTACCTGGCCCAGGCCACCCGCTTGCCTGGCGGTGCGGCCTGGCAAAAAGCCCTGAATGACGTGCGTTACTGGAGCCTGCTCAAACAGGCCAGGGACGCGCAGAATGCCGGCCGCAGCAGCCAGGCCCGCGACCTCGCCGCGCAGGCCGAGCGCCTGAACCCGAGCCGGGCGGATGCCACCGTGGCCCTCGCTGGTTTCCAGGCCCAGGACAATCAACTCGACGCCTCCGAAGCCAGCTACCGCAAAGTGCTGGCGCGCAACCCAGGCGATGCGGACGCGTTGAATGGCCTGATCGGCGTGCTGTCGCAATCCGGTCGTCCGGAAGAAGCCTTGAAGCTGATCGACTCGGTGTCTGCAGCGGACCGCGCCAAGCTGTCCTCCAACGTGAAAATCAAGGCCCTGCGAGCGACCCAGTTGGGCAAGGTCGCCGATCAGCGTGGCGACTTGAAGGCCGCGCAAGCCGCGTACCAACAGGCGCTCGACGCCGACCCAGAAAACCCCTGGACGCGTTTCGCCCTGGCACGGGTTTACTTGCGCGACGGGCAGATTCGCAATGCCCGCGCCTTGCTTGACGGCCTGCTCAAAAGCCAGCCCAACCAACCGGACGCGCTGTACACCAGTACCTTGCTGTCGGTTGAACTGGACGAGTGGAAAGCCGCCGATGCAACACTGTCGCGCATTCCTGCCGGCCAGCGCACCGCTGATATGAATGAGTTGGCGAGTGACATCGCTCTGCACAAGCAGACCGAAATCGCGATCGAAAGCGCTCGCCGTGGCCAGCGCCCGGAAGCCCTGGCCTTGCTGGGACGCAGCGCGACGCTGGCAGGTAAAAAGCCCGAGCGTCTGGCGGTGTTGGCATCTGCCTACGTGGACGTTGGCGCGCCGGAAGAGGGCTTGCAGATTATGCAAGGTGTGCTGGACAGCACGCCTGATCCGACTGCCGACCAGAGGCTGCTCTACGCGGGTGTACTGCTCAAGGCCAACCACTACACCGAGGCCGGCGACATCCTGCGCGGCATGCAGGGCCAGCCGCTGAGTGATGCCGGGCGTCAACGCTACGAAGACCTGATCTTCCAGTATCGGGTCAAGCAAGCCGATGCGTTGCGCGAGAAGAACGACCTGGTGGCAGCCTACGACATGCTCTCGCCGGCACTGGTGCAGCGGCCCCATGACACCTCGGCCATTGCCGTACTGGCGCGTATGTATGCCGACGGCGGCGACGGCAAGAAAGCCATGGCGCTTTACGAACCGCTCGTGCAGCAGAACCCCAATAACGCGCGCCTGCAACTGGGCCTGGCCGGTATCGCCTTGAAGGGCGGTAACCGTAGCCTGGCCGAGTCGGCCACCGACAAGGCGCTGCGGCTCGACCCGACCAGTGCCGAGACGCTGACGACGGCGGGGCAGATCTACCAGGGCCTGGGCCGCAATGCCGAAGCAGCGGAGTTGTTGCGTCGCGCCCTGGCGATTGAAAACACCCAGCGGACCCAGGCGCGTTCGGCCCTGGCGGACGCGCAAGGCGTGGCGTACAACCCATTTGTTGGCCTGCCGGGTCAGCGCCGCCAGATCACCGACCTGGCCGTTGACCGTGGCGCGGTGCCTCCGCCGATCGACGCGCCGGCCAACGTCATGCCCGCGCCGGTAACGACGCCTGGAAATACGGTAACCGCTGCCGGCTTTGCCCCTTCGAACAAACTGAGCGACCCGTTCGTGCCGCCTACGCGCATCGCCGCGTTGGACAACCCGACCCTGAGCCCGGCGCGCCGTGCCCTCGACGGTCTGCTGCGTGATCGTAGCCCGTACCTGGTGCAAGGCTTGAGCGTGCGCAGCAACAACGGTGAAAGTGGCTTGAGCAAAATCACCGATGTGGAAACACCCTTCGAGGCGCGTATGCCGGTGGGTGACTACAACGTGGCGTTGCGTGCGACGCCGGTGAGTTTGAGTTCCGGGACGGTCAAGGCCATCTCTGCGGCGCGCTTTGGCGCTGGTGCAGGTGAGGATGGCGCCAAGAGAGAAAACGGTGTCGGCCTGGCGGTCGCGGTCGAAGACCCGGCGCAAGGCGTCAAGGCCGACATCGGCGTCAGCCCGGTGGGCTTCACCTACAACACCGTGGTCGGTGGCGTGAGTGTGAATCGACCGTTCACCGAAGGTGGCAACCTGCGTTATGGCGTGAATGTTTCGCGGCGGCCGGTCACTGACAGCGTGACCTCGTTTGCTGGTTCGAAAGCACGGATCACTACCGCCGATGGCGAGGTCATCGAGAAGAAGTGGGGCGGTGTCACTGCCAACGGCGGGCGTGCAGAACTGAGCTACGACAATCAGGAAATGGGTGCCTACGGGTATGCGTCGTTACATCAATTGCTCGGCAATCACGTCGAAGACAATACGCGCATGGAACTGGGCAGTGGCGTCTACTGGTACCTGCGCAATACCCCAACCGACACCCTCACACTGGGCATCAGCGGCATGGCCATGGGTTTCAAGGACAACCAGGGTAACTACACCTACGGCAATGGCGGCTACTTCAGCCCGCAGCGCTTCTTCTCCCTGGCTGTTCCAGTGCGTTGGGCGCAGAGTTTCGATCGCTTCAGCTACGAGTTGAAAAGCTCGGTGGGCGTGCAGCATATCGCGCAAGATGGCGCCGATTATTTCCCGACGGAAAAAGACCTGCAGGAAGCGTTTGAAAACCCGAAATACAAAAGCAGCAGCAAGACCGGCATCGGCTACAGCCTCAACGCAGCCGCCGAATACCGTCTTACCTCACGCTTCTACCTGGGTGGCGAAGTCGGCGTCGACAACGCCCAGGATTATCGCCAGTACGTCGGCAACGCCTACCTGCGCTACCTGTTTGAAGACCTGAGCGGGCCTATGCCTTTGCCGGTCAGCCCTTACCGTTCCCCTTATTCGAATTGATTGATAGGAGTCATCCATGCCTGTTTCTGCAATTGCCGGCCTGACCCTGCTGGTACTCGGTGAAAGCCACTTGAGCTTCCCGGACCATTTGCTGGACCCGCTGCAAGCCAACCTCACCGCCCAAGGCGCCAAGGTGCACACCATCGGTGCCTGCGGCGCCGGTGCAGCCGACTGGGTCGTGCCAAAGAAAGTCGATTGTGGTGCCGAGCAGTTGCCGGGTGGCAAACCTCAGGTGTTCGGCAAAAACGCCATGAGCACCACGCCGGTCAAGGACCTGATCGCCAAGGACAAGCCGGACCTCGTGGTGATCATCATCGGCGACACCATGGCCTCCTACCCGGACCCGCAGTTCCCAAAAGTCTGGGCGTGGAAGAGTGTGACCTCACTGACCAAGGCTGTCAGCGAAACCGGCACCAAATGCGTATGGGTAGGCCCGGCCTGGGGCAAGGTCGGCAGCATGTACAAGAAGGATGACGCGCGCACCAAGTTGATGTCGTCGTTCCTGGCAACCAATGTGGCGCCATGCACTTACATCGACTCGCTGACCTTCTCCAAACCGGGCGAGTGGATCACCACTGACGGCCAGCATTTCACCATCGACGGCTACCAGAAGTGGGCCAAGGCCATCGGCGGCGCGCTGTCGGCATTGCCGGCGGATGCCGTGAAAGGAGCCAAGTGATGAAGCGCATCACTCTGGGCCTGGCGACCTTGCTCGCCAGTGTCAGCGCCTACAGCGCCGACATTCCGCTGTACCCCACCGGGCCGGAAAAAGACTCGGCGTTCCTGCGGTTTGCCAATGGCACCGCCAGCGAATTGAAACTGGTCGCCGACGGTTCCAAGGCCAGCCTGGTATTGGCGGGCGACAAGCTGGTTTCCGACTACCTGCCGGTATCGGGCGGCAGTGCTCCTATCAAGGGTGTGTTGAGCCAGGGCGACAAGACGGCTGACCTGAGCGTCACCGTGGCCCCGGGCGAGTTTGCCACGGTGGTCGCGGTGATGGATGCCAAAGGCGGCATTCGCCAAGTGGTGATCCATGAGCAACCGGATGATTTCAATGCGCTGAAAGCCTCCCTGGCGTTCATCAACGCCGACGCCGCGTGCGCCGACGCCAGTCTGGAAGCTGTGGCACAGAAGGCCGAGCTGTTCAAAAAGGTTGTTGAAGGTTCCGTGCAGCGCCGCATGATCAACCCGGTGGAACTGTCGGTGCAGCTCAAGTGCGCGGGGGCGCCGGTTGGCCAGCCGCTGACGTTCAGCCTCAAGGCCGGCGAACGCTACAGCGTGTTGGCGCTGCCATCCGCCACGGGCTCACGGTTGTTGTTCGCGCCTGATTCGCTCGCTAACTGATCAGGCCCGAACCACCATGGTCTTTGCCTCACTCGAATTCCTCACGCTGTTCCTGCCGGCCTTCCTGTTGATCTACGCCCTGGCTCGTCCGAGCTGGCGCAACGTCATCCTGTTGATCGGCAGCTGGTTGTTCTACGGCTGGTTGAGCCCGTTGTTCCTGTTCCTGCACATGGTGTTGACCTTGGTGGCATGGGTCGGCGGCTTGCTGGTGGATCGCTCCCGTGAGGACGGCAAAGGCCGGGTGCGCCTGTTGATCGCGTTGATCGTGTTCAACACGGCGGTGCTGTGTTGGTACAAGTACGCCAACATCGTCGCTGGCACTGTGAGCGAGGTGATCACTTGGTACGGTGCGATGCCGCTGGACTGGCAACGCGTGGCCTTGCCGGCCGGCTTGTCGTTCATCGTATTGCAGGCGATTTCCTACCTGGTGGATGTGCACCGGCATACGGTGCCGGTGGAGCGCAGCTTCATCAACTACGCCACCTATATCTCGATGTTCGGGCACTCGATTGCCGGTCCGATCATCCGTTACGACTGGGTTCGCCGCGAGCTGAACCAGCGTTATTTCAACTGGGCGAATTTCTCCCTGGGCGCGCGGCGCTTCATGATCGGCATGGGCATGAAAGTGCTGGTGGCCGACACCCTGTCGCCGCTGGTGGACATTGCCTTTCACCTGGAGAACCCAAGCCTGGTGGACGCCTGGATCGGTTGCCTGGCGTATTCGCTGCAACTGTTCTTCGACTTCGCCGGCTACAGCGCCATGGCCATCGGCCTGGGCCTGATGCTGGGCTTCCACTTCCCGGAAAACTTCAACCGGCCCTATCTGGCCAGCAGCATCCAGGACTTCTGGCGGCGCTGGCATTTGTCGTTGTCCAGCTGGTTGCGCGACTACCTGTACATCGCCCTGGGTGGTAACCGCGATGGCGTGTGGCGCACCTATCGCAACCTGTTCCTGACCATGGCGATCGCCGGCCTGTGGCACGGCGGCGACAGTTGGAACTACCTGCTGTGGGGTTCCGCTCACGGCGTGGCGTTGTGCGTCGACCGTGCGTGGTCGCGTTCGAGCTTGCCGAGCATTCCGCCGGTGCTGTCGCACATCTTCACCTTGCTGTTTGTGTGCCTGGCCTGGACCCTGTTCCGCGCGCCGGACTTCCACTCGGCGCTGACCCTGTACGCCGGCCAGTTCGGTATGCATGGCATAGGCCTGGGTGACGCGATGGCCGTGGCTATGCGCCCGGCCCATGGCATGGCGGCGTTGTTGGGCCTGGTGTGCATCATTGCGCCGATCTGGCAGGTGCGTTGCGAACAGCGTTTCGGCACCCAGCCGTGGTTTGTCCTGGCGGCTTCACTGTGGCCGGTGGCGGGGTTTGTGTTGTCGTTTGCGCTGATTGCCAGCCGCGACGCCGTACCGTTTCTGTACTTTCAGTTCTAAGGACGCCCGACCATGCCTGCTCCTACCGCGCCGACTCCACCGAGCGACTTGGCCGTTCGCACCAGTCCCCTGGCGGCCTGGGTGCTGGTGCCTTTTTTGGCGGCGGGGCTGTTGTCCTGCGCTTGGCTGATGGTGAAGGGGCCGATCAGTTATGTGCCGGCCAAGGTCGACAGCGACATGTTGCTCCATGGCGACCTGACCCATCGTTTTGCCAAGGAGCTGGCCAAGGCGCCGATGGCGATCCAGGCCGCCAACCTGGAGCGCGGCGGCAGCTGGCTGGTGTTCGGCGACACAGGGCCGCGCGTGCGTCCGGGTTGCTCCGGCTGGCTGTTTATCAGCGATGAGCTGCGCATCAACCGCCATGCCGAGGGCAATGCCCAGACCAAGGCCCAGGCGGTGATCGACCTGCAAAAACAACTGAGTCACAAAGGCATCGACCTGCAAGTGGTGGTGGTGCCGGACAAGAGCCGCATCGCCGCCGCCCAGCGCTGTGGCCTGTACCGCCCAGCCGTGCTCGATAGTCGAATCCGCGATTGGACCGCCGCGTTGCAAGCGGCTGGTGTTTCCGCTCTGGACCTCACGGATACACTCAAGCCCTTGGGCGCCGAAGCCTATCTGCGCACGGACACCCACTGGAGCGAAACCGGCGCTAACGCCGGTGCCCAGGCCCTGGCGCAGCGTATCCAGAAACGCGGTATCAAGGCCACGCCCGAGCAAAGCTTCGACATCACCCAGGCGCCGCTCGCCGTGCGCCCAGGTGACCTGGTGCGGCTGGCCGGTCTCGATTGGTTGCCGCCCAAGCTGCAGCCGCCCGTCGAGTCGGTCGCGGCCAGCACGGCCCATGAAACCGCAGGCGCCACCAGCAATGCCGACGACCTGTTTGGCGACGCGGGCCTGCCCAATGTGGCGCTGATCGGCACCTCGTTCTCGCGTAATTCCAATTTCGTCGGTTTCCTGCAAAAGGCCCTGAATGCGCCTGTGGGTAACTTCAGCAAAGACGGGGGGGAATTCTCGGGCGCGGCCAAGGCTTACTTTGAAAGCCCGGCCTTCAAGCAAACACCACCAAAGTTGCTGATTTGGGAAATTCCAGAGCGGGATCTGCAAACGCCCTACGATTCGATCAGCATTGGTCAGTAATTTGACGATCTGCCGTTTGTCTAAAAAATAGACAACCACATCATCAAAATAATGACACTTTTATGCGCTTGAAGCAGACTGCCTGCACTAGGGCGACCACAAAAAGACCTGCGGTAAGCAGTCGTATCAGCTGACCTTCTCACGTCTTTGAGCTTCGCCGTGATGAGGAATTCGCTATGAGCTTTACCGATGGCCTTCTCGTGCTGCTTGGCAAGGATGTCAGCCGTGACGTCCAGGGATTGAATGCGCGCTTGCATTTTTTTGGCAGCATCCCTGTGGATGACGGCACCCCGTTTCCCCCGCAAACACCCAGTGCAAGTGCGCAGTCCCAGCCGGTGGATAAGGCGTTGCGGCGTCCGTGTGTGGTGGCGTTGGTGTCGGTTAATGGTGGAGTGGGGCGCAGTACCCTGGCCACAGCGTTGAGCAGCGGCCTGCAGCGCCTTGGCGAGTCGGTGGTCGCCATCGATCTGGACCCACAGAACGCCCTGCGGATGCACTTCGGAGTCAGCCCGAGTTCGCCGGGTATCGGCCCGACCAGCCTGCGCAATGCGCATTGGGACACGCTCCAACAACCCGGCTTTGTCGGCAGTCGCGTGATTACCTTTGGCGACACCGACCTGCGCCAGCAGGATGACCTGCAACGCTGGCTCAAGCATGAGCCGGACTGGCTGGCGCAACGCCTGGCCGCCTTGGACCTGAGCGCCCGTCATACCGTGATCATCGACACCCCTGCCGGTAACAACGTCTATTTCCATCAAGCCTTGAGCGTGGCCGATGTGGTGTTGGTGATCGCCCAGGCCGATGCCGCCTCTCTGGGCACCCTGGACCAGCTCGACGGGCTGCTGGCGCCGCACCTTGAGCGCGAGCATCCACCCCACGTTCATTTTGTGCTCAACCAACTGGATGAAGACAATGCCTTCAGCCTTGATATGGTCGAGGCGTTCAAGCAGCGCCTGGGCGCTAAAGAACCACTGGAAGTGCACCGCGACATGGCGATCAGCGAGGCATTGGCGTTTGGCGCCGACCCCATGGACAGTCAGGAATTGACCTTGGCCGGGGACGATATCAATGAGCTTTGCCGCCTGTTGATCGCACGCAGAAAACACCTATAAATCGCGCTTTATACGGTTAACGCCAGATGCTTATGCACAATCGGTTGGATGGCGGTGTCATCAAACAGCCCTTTTGTGGAGGCGTTCTCATCACACCGCAACTGCCTGTTTTACGTGCGTTTTATTTTGTGAACAAAAAATGACCAGCCTGGCTTTTGCCCTGTAGCGTAGATGGCTACAGGCTCCGTAAAGAATCCATCAACAGAGTTATCCACAGGCTGCACGGCGACAATTTTGCCCCTTAATCGCGCTCGGCAAGCACCATCAGGTTGCGCGGCGTCAATGCGGGTTCGCAGAAGATGCCTACGTCGACCTTGTAGCCGTTTTCGCCAAGAAATAGCGCCCGATCCAGCACCAGCCATACCTCCAGTGGGCGCCGAAACAGACCACGCAGCAATTCCAGGTTCCTGACCTCGGCCAGGCGATGCCAGCCGTGTGCTTCAAGGGCCGCCCAATCCTGTTCACCTGTGGATAAGCCTTTGAGGCTTGCCAGCTCCCGGCAGTAGTCCGCGAAGGGTTTGTCGAGCCAACCGGCCGGCAGGGAGGGTGTTGGCAGGTACTCGTCCAGACCGCGCAGTTCACGTTGCAGCTGATCGAAACCCAGGCGCCGCGCCATGGACCTGTCCCGCTGCCAGCGCACGCGTTTGCCGGCGGTGACGGTTCCGCTCAGCGGCAGGCCGAGGTCATCCAGCGACAGTTGCAGGTGTGAGGCACGGCCTGCGTGGGACAGTGGCTGGTAGATGTCGGCATGGATGCGGTTGTAGCAGCAGGGCGCCAAGGCCAGTTGTTTGCAGCCGGCCGCACTGGCCAGTCGCAGCAGGCGCACATGCAGGTCGCCGCAGGCGTGCAGGGCGACGGGCGTGTGTTCAGGGCCAATCTCAACGTCCGTCATGACGTCTTGCAGGCGATGGGTAACGGCCAAATCGTGGTGGTCGCTCAAGGCCTGGCCTGCAGCGATCAACGCCGGGTCATACTCCAGGCACGTCAGGGCCTGATCGTCTTGTAGCAGGCGGCGACCCAGGTGGCCCTTGCCCGCGCACCAGTCCAGCCAATGCGTGGGCGTCTGCGCAAACTGCAGCGCAGCGCCAAAGGCTTCTATCTGTTCCCATTTGCGACCCGGCACATCGACGTTCAGGCGATGGCGAGCGGTAGGCAGCGGATGCGTCGGTAACTTATCCACAGCACTGAGCTGACGAGCCTGCGCAGCGAGCTGTGGAAAAGGCGCCGGTGCCGGCAGGTCGTGGGGATGGTTGTGACTGGCTTCGGCATCGTCCAACGAGCGTTGGCGCAGCCACTGGGCGAGTGCGAGGTGCTGGGTTTCCCAAGGCAAGTGCAGATGAGTAAAGGGCCGTGGTTTCCACAGCCCTTGGTGCTCGATCAGAAACGCATCCAGCGCCTGGAAGCGTGCTTCAACGTCCTTGGCAGGCATCGACGCGCAGCCAGCGTTCCAGCAGTTTGAAGCCGCGTACCAGCAGGTACGCCATTAACAGGTAGAACAGGCCGGCGGCGAAGAAGATCTCCACCGGCAAATAGGTACGGGCAATGATGGTCCGCGCCATGCCGGTCAATTCCAGCAGGGTGACGGTACTGGCCAGGGCGCTGGCCTTGAGCATCAGGATCACTTCGTTGCTGTACGCCGGCAGGCCGATGCGCGAGGCGCGCGGCAGGATGATGTAGAACAGCGTCTTGGGCTTGGACATGCCCAGTGCGCGCGCCGCCTCAATCTCGCCCGGCGGAATGGCCTGGATCGCGCCGCGCAGGATCTCGGCGATGTAGGCGGCGGTGTGCAGCGTCATGGTGGCAGTGGCGCACCAGAACGGATCGCGCAAGTAGGGCCACATGAAACTCCCGCGCACCGAGTCGAACTGCGCCAGGCCGTAATAGACCAGGAACAACTGCACCAGCAGGGGCGTGCCACGAAAGAAGAAAATGTAGGCATAAGGCACAGCGCTGATATACCAGCGCCGTGAAGAGCGGGCGATACCCAGCGGGATTGCCAGCAGCAGGCCGGCGATCACTGCAATGGCTACCAGCTCCAGGGTAAGGGTGGCGCCCTGCGCCAATTTGGGTAGCCACTTGATGATCACGGCCCAGTTCAGGCCCAGATCGAAATGCGCCAGCCAGCTGTAGTCGCCGCTCATTGGGTGCTCCTCGCAAAGCCGCGGGCGGCGCGTTTTTCCAGGAAGTGCATGCCGGTCATGGCCAGTACGGTCAGGCCCAGGTACATGAAGGCGGCGACCATGAAGAAGGTGAAAGGCTGCTTGGTGACGGTCACGCCGATCTGCGCATGGCGCATGATTTCTTCCAGGCCGATCACCGATACCAGCGCGGTGTCTTTCATCAGGATCATGAACAGGTTGCCCAGGCCGGGCAGGGCGATGCGCCACATCTGCGGCATGATCAGCCGGGTGAAGATCCGGAACTTCGACAGCCCCAGCGCGACACCGGCTTCGCGGTGGCCCTTGGGAATGGCGAGGATCGCGCCACGGAACACTTCCGTCGCGTAGGCTCCAAAGCACAGGCCCAGGGCGATCACACCGGCGGCAAAGGCGCTGAGGGAAAGGTCGGGGTCGCCGAAGAACTCACCGAGGGCACGCATCAGGTTGACCGTGCCGAAATAAATCAGCAGCACCCACAGCAATTCGGGGATGCCACGCACAATGGTCGAATAGGCACCGCCTAGCCATTGCAGCGGCTTGTACGGCGAAGTCTTGGCCAAGGCACCGGCCAGGCCGAGCACCAGCCCCAGGCACAGGGCCGTGAGCGCCAGTTTGACGGTCATCAGCGCGCCAGCGGCAAGCGCCGGGCCGAATCCGTAGAGATCGAAATTCATGGTGTTTTCATATCGCGGCAGGCATTGCAAAAAGCCGACGCGCTCAACTGAGCGCGCCGGGCATACCGTTCAGATCATTCGATGCTGAAAGGGAAGTACTTGTCGTTGATCTTCTTGTAGGTGCCGTCTGCCTTGATCTCCGCCAGGGCTTTGTTCAGGCGCTCGCGCAGTGGGTCGCCCTTGCGTACGGCGATACCGATCTTGTCGCTCTCTACAACTGGGTCGCCCTTGAACTCGTAGGCGGAACCGTCTTTGCTCTTGAGCCATTCGTACTGCACGTACTTGTCGGCGAGGATGCCGTCCAAGCGACCGGAGGTCAGGTCGAGGTAGGCGTTTTCCTGGGTGTCGTACAGCTTGGCTTCGGTATCCGGCAGCTTGTCTTCCAGGTAAGTACCGGCCAACGTCGCGCGTTGTGCACCGATGACTTTGCCTTTGAGGTAAGCGGCGTCGGTCTTGAAGTCGGCGGTGGCTTTAGGCGCGATGAATTGCAGCTTGTTGGAGTAGTACGGGTCAGTGAAGTCGACGGCCTGCTTGCGCTCGTCGGTGATCGACAGCGAGGACACCAGGAAGTCGAACTTCTTGGCGTTCAGAGCCGGGATGATGCCGTCCCAGTCGGACACATACACTTCGCACTTCTCGACTTTCATCTTGGCGCACAGGGCGTCGCCGATGTCTTTGTCAAAGCCGACGACATTGCCGCTGGCGTCTTTATTGTTGAACGGCGGGTAAGCCGCTTCGATCCCCATTTTCAAGGTTTCTGCCATGGCCGTGGCGCTGAACGCCATCGAGACGGCCGCGGCCAGAAGGAATTTTTTATAGTTCTGCATGCATGTTGCTCCGTTAGCGGTTGCTGGACATGAATTGTTTGCAGCGCGCCGAAAGCGGGTTTTCAAACACCTGCTGTGGCGATCCTTGCTCTTCGACCAGGCCCTGGTGCAGGAACACCACTTCACTGGACACCTGGCGGGCGAAGCCCATTTCATGGGTGACCAACAGCATGGTGCGGCCTTCTTCGGCCAGCGCGCGGATCACATTAAGTACTTCCTGAACCATTTCCGGGTCAAGGGCCGAAGTCGGCTCGTCGAACAGGATGACTTTAGGCTGCATCGCCAGGGTGCGCGCGATGGCCGCCCGTTGTTGCTGGCCGCCGGACAATTGCGCGGGGTAGGCGTGGCGCTTGTCGGCGATGCCGACCTTGTCCAGCAGGGCTTCGGCGACTTCGATGGCCTCGGCCTTGCTCTGGCCGAGCACACGGCGAGGAGCCTCGATGATGTTGTCGAGGATGCTCATGTGCGGCCACAGGTTAAAGTTTTGAAACACAAAACCGATTTCGCTGCGCAGGCGGTTGATCTGCTTGCCGTCGGCGGCCATCAGCTCGCCATTTTTCGCAGCCTTGAGCTTGAGTTCTTCGCCGGCCACCAGGATCTGGCCCTGGTGCGGGTTTTCCAGCAGGTTGATGCAGCGCAGGAAGGTGGACTTGCCGGAACCGGAGGAACCCAGGATCGAGATCACATCGCCGTCGCGAGCGGTCAGCGAGATACCTTTGAGTACCTCCAGCTCACCATAGCGTTTATGCAAGTTGCGGATTTCAAGCGCGGGCGCGGCCTCGGCCATGTGGGGTCCTCATTGTGTTCGTTGCGATCGTCGCTGTTGGGCCGCCTTCCTGGCGAGGCGCCAAGCTAGCATAGCGTCTTGACGGCAGCCAACAGCGTGGCGGGCGGTAATCAGGTGGTGTGCGGCAGGGTGTCGCATCGGCACAGCAGCGTGTCGCGCCATCAACAACCGAGCAGCCGTTTGAACCCGAAATACCACAGGCTTCGCGTAAAAAAGGGCGCGATGGTGCCAGCTTTGGCCGGGTGTTGGAAGGGTTAACCGGGCAAACGGTGCATATCAGCCCTTTTGTGGGGCGTCACATACTTTTTGTGTGTGTTTATGGTGCGTTTGTTCGTCGTATATGTGGGTCGCACGGTAACGCTATAGCGGAATGCCATTGTTCTCAATGACTTGCGACGGTTGTTGAATCGTCCTACAGCCCGCGTCAATCGCGGCTCTGTAACATTTTGGCGCAAATCTTGCGTAAAAAATAAAGAACGCCCTGTTGGTTTCTTTTCACGAGAAAGATCCCGGGCCGGGCCGACCGTTTTCGCAATTCCTCGCAAAGGTGTGTCAATGAGTAGTACGCAAAGCTCCAATGACCTCGAACAGGGGCTCAAACCGCGGCACGTCACCATGCTGTCGATTGCCGGCGTCATCGGTGCCGGTTTGTTTGTCGGCTCCGGCCACGCGATTGCTGCCGCCGGCCCGGCTGTACTGCTGGCGTACGCCGCGGCGGGTACGCTGGTGGTATTGGTGATGCGCATGCTGGCCGAAATGGCCGTGGCGTCGCCGGACACCGGTTCGTTCTCTACTTATGCCGACCGCGCCATCGGTCACTGGGCCGGGTTTACCATCGGTTGGTTGTACTGGTGGTTCTGGGTGCTGGTGATTCCGCTGGAGGCCAACGCTGCCGCGACTATCCTGCACGCCTGGTTCCCGGATGTGGCCATCTGGGCCTTCACCCTGATCATCACCTTGCTGCTGACAGCAACCAACCTGTTCAGCGTGAAGAACTACGGCGAATTCGAGTTCTGGTTTGCGTTGATCAAGGTCGTGGCGATTGTGGGCTTTGTGATCCTGGGCCTAGCCGCGATTTTTGGCTTCCTGCCGACCAGCCAGGTCAGCGGTGTTTCCCATCTGTTCGACACCCAAGGCTTTATGCCAAACGGCATGGGTGCAGTCCTTGCGGCGATCCTGACCACCATGTTCTCGTTCATGGGCACCGAGATCGTCACCATTGCCGCCGCTGAATCGAAGAACCCTGGGCAGCAAATCACCAAGGCCACCAACTCGGTGATCTGGCGGATTGGTTTGTTCTACCTGCTGTCGATCTTCATCGTGGTGTCCCTGGTGCCGTGGAATGACCCGACCCTGGCGGCCGTGGGTTCCTACCAGACTGTGCTTGAGCGTATGGGCATCCCGAACGCCAAGCTGATCGTCGACCTGGTGGTACTGGTCGCCGTGACCAGCTGCTTGAACTCGGCGCTGTATACCGCTTCGCGCATGCTGTTCTCCCTGGGCCGTCGCGGTGACGCACCGGCCGTGGCCAAGCGCACCAACAAGAGCGGCACGCCTTACTGGGCGGTATTGTTGTCCACCGGCGCAGCGTTCCTGGCGGTGTTCGCCAACTACGTGGCCCCGGCTGCGGTATTTGAATTCCTGCTGGCCAGCTCCGGCGCCATCGCGTTGCTGGTGTACCTGGTGATCGCCGTGTCGCAACTGCGCATGCGCCAGAAACGCGCGGCGGCGGGCGAGAAGATTGTCTTCAAGATGTGGCTGTTCCCAGGCCTGACCTACGCGGTGATGGTGTTCATCGTCGGTACGCTGACCATCATGCTGTTCCAGGAAGCGCACCGGGTCGAGATCATCGCGACCGGTGTGCTGAGCGTGCTGGTGGTGGCGGCGGGGTTGTTTGTGTCCAGCCGGCGCAAGGCGCAGAGAGCGGGTGCAGCCGTACTGAACTGACGGCGTGCGGTAAAAAATGTGGGAGCGGGCTTGCTCGCGAAAGCGGTGTATCAGTGGATGAATCTGTTAACTGACACTCCGCATTCGCGAGCAAGCCCGCTCCCACATTTGGTTCTGCGTCAGTCTTGCGAACTGGTCAGCGCTTGGGAGGCCGCAACGTAATCCGCCTGGAATTGCGGCGACTCGATCCACGCCAGTGCGGCGGCTTCATCGTCGGTGTCCGTGGCCCACTGCCAGTACTCGATCAATGCCGCAAGAATGAAGTCGGTGGCTTCCTCTTCGCCTTCCTGCTCAAGCACCAGTGCCAGCAAGGGATGGGCCAGGAATACGGCGCACAGCGCCTGCTGGCTGGTCTCGCCTGCGGTGCGCATCTCTACAAACAGCTCAGTCAAATCCACTGACTCCAGGTCGATGCGGCTGTCGTCACCTGCAAACGCATCCGGCTTGGTCGCGACGGCGCGCTGGGTACGGTTTTGCTTGGCCTTGGCCTTTGCCCGGTGGGCACGTTTTTGCTGCTTGTTCGGCGAGGCCATGGGCTCAACATCCTAGGGTTCTGGGTCTGAGTGGAGTATTGAAGCGCAGGTTGGGGGAAATCCCAAGGGTATCTGCAGTTGATGGGTCGTTTTGAAGCCACGCCAACGCAATCGGCCACAGCCGGTCCTGATACTCGCTGCGAAAAAATGCGAAATGTCCGACTTCCTTTTCGCCTATGTCTTCAGGCGCGATGCGCAGGTGAGTGCACTCACTGCTGTCGAAGTAACCCAGTAGCCGTTCAATGGCAGCTACGGTTCCGAAGGGATCATCGGTGATGCTGATCGCCAGTATCTGCGCCTTCACGCGGCTGAATGGCAGTTCGCCCAGGTCTCGCCCGCTGGGTCGCGTTTCATACCTGGGCGACGGCGTGCTCCAGTCTCGCACCACGCCCGCGGGTGTGTCTTCCAGCCAGCCCAGGCGCTTGCCGGGGAAGTGCCCGCACAGCGCTGTCACCAGCGGCATCGCTACATGCCACTTGGCGAACATCCGCCAACGCACGCTCGCCGCATAGTCGCGCCAGTACGCAAACTGAGCGCCCACGGTCACCATCCGCCGGATCACCGCACCCGACGCCCCGAGCCCGGCCGCGCAGCCACCGAAGCTGTGACCAACGACATCAATCGGCTGTCCTGGAAATTCCCGCTGTGCTCGCTGCAACATCGCCTCGAAATCCAATACACCCCAGTCCGACCACGAGGCTTTGAAGCCGCGCAGCGAGCCATTGCGGGATTCGCCGATGCCACGGTAGTCGTAGGTGATGACGTCGAAGCCGTTGGCGAACAGGTAATCGGCGAAGCGGGAGTAGTGACGGCAGCGCACGGAGGTGGCGGCGTTGATGATGACGACCGGACGTTCAAGGTCGGTGCGCGGGTGGCGCCAGGTAAAGCCGCCCAGCATGTAGCCGTCGGCGGCAGGCTCGTGGAAAGCGTCCAGGGTGGGGGGGATTGGAAGGTTCATAGGGCTACTGGGTCCTTGCGCCTCAGGTGAGGGAGTGCAGGCTCACGCGTTTTTTATAAGACGTCGAACTTAACAAATTTCGCGCATCGTGATTGCGCAGATTGTCAGGGTGCTCGACCTTACCGCCCTGGGTGCTTAGGCTGTCGGCCTTATGATCCATCCGAGCCAGCCTTATGACGCGCGACGCCCTCGAACACAACCAGATCCCGGTCTATTTTGCCGCCGTTCTGCTGGCCGTCGTCTTCGGCCTGCTCGCGCCCTCATTCGCCCACGGCCTCAGCGCGTTGGTCACCCCCGCTATCGCGGTGCTGATGTACGCGATGTTCCTGCAAATCCCCTTCCTGGACCTGCGCCAAGGCTTGGGCAACAAGCGTTTCCTGTCGGCATTGTTGCTGGCCAATTTCATCCTCGTTCCCTTACTGGTGTGGGCGTTGACCCAAAGTCTGGTGGGTCGCCCGGTCCTGTTGGTGGGGGCGTTGCTGGTATTGCTGACGCCGTGCATCGACTACGTGGTGGTGTTCACCCACATCGGCAAGGGCGATTCACGGTTGATGCTGGCGGCGACGCCGGTGCTATTGCTGCTGCAGTTGGCGCTGTTGCCGCTCTATTTGAGCCTGATGCTCGGCGCGCAATCCGAGGTGGTGGTCCAGGCGCAGCCGTTTGTAGAGGCGTTCCTCTTGTTGATCGTGGTGCCGATGATTCTGGCGGTGGTCACAGTGTCGCTGGCACGGCGATCATCGATGGTCAGTGTCTGGAGCAGTGCCTGGGCGTGGTTGCCGGTGCCGGCGATGGCGCTGGTGTTGTGTGTGGTGATCGCCTCACACATCACGTCGGTGGTGCGGGATATGAGCCTGCTGTTGCCGGTGATCCCGGTGTATATCAGCTTTTTGTTGTTGGCGCCGCTGATGGGTGCGATGGCGTCGCGGCTGTTTGCGCTCCCCGCCGCTACGGCGCGGGCGGTGACGTTCAGCGCTTCGACGCGTAACTCGTTGGTGGTGCTGCCCTTGGCGCTGGCGCTGCCCGAGGATGTGCGTGGCTTGGCGGCGACTGCGGTGATCCTGCAAACCTTGGTCGAGCTCGTTGGTGAGTTGATTTACGTTCGGTTGATCCCTAGGTGGGTGTGGCCCGCAGGTCGGTAAAAACGGCAATCTTCAGGTTTGTTCAGGCGCTATTCAGCAGGGCGGTCTGCACCATAAGTCGGCGCCCCTTACCTGACAGGTCAACCGATGGATCACCGCAACCGTTTCCGCCTGGAGTCACTGGGCATTTTCCTGTTTGCTCTTGTGTTGTTCACCTTCGGCATCTGGGATCAGCAGCCCCAGGGTTTTGACGGGCGCTGGGCGCTGTTCCTGCAGGAAATGTTTCGCCATGGCGCGAGTTTTTTCCCGACCACCTACGGGCAGCCCTACGCGGATTACCCCGGCACTGCGACCTTCTTCAGCTTTTTGTTTGCCCGACTGTTTGGCGCGCCGAATCATTTGGCGAACGTATTGCCCACCGCCCTGGCGTCCGCTGGGGTGGTGGCGGTGATGTATCGCCTGCTGGTCCCGGCGAATCGCCAGTGGGCGCTGCTCACCGTGTTATTGACCTTGCTCACCACTCAGTTGCTGGAAAAATCCCGGTCGGTGTGCCTGGACCAGATGGTGGCGTTGTTGTGTGTCGGCAGTTTCTACCTGCTGCACAGCGGCGGACGCTGGCGGCGGCTTGCGGTGTTCCCGCTGTTCATCCTGGGCTTTGCGATACGCGGGCCGTTGGGCTTGATCGAGGTCTGTGGCGTGGTCTGCGTCTATTGGGCACTGGGCAAGCCTGGTGAGCGGGTCAGGCAGGTGCTGATCCACGGTGTCATGGGCCTGGTATTGCTGGCGGCCTGTTGGTGGGTGCTGGTGAAGTTGGCGCGCGTCAGTGGCGGTGATGCCTTTGCCGATGAGGTGTTCAAGATGCAGGTGGGCGGGCGCCTCGATGAGACCGGTGAGCCGTTCTATTTCTACTTCCAGCTGAGTTTGTACCGCTACTTCCCGGTGGTGCCGTTGGCGCTGGCCACAATGATTGCGCTGCGTCATCGCTGGTCCGAGCGGTTCGCGGGCGATATGCAGTTAGTGGTGCGGCTAGGGGCCTGCGGCTTGATGATTTTGCTCGGGCTGTCGGTGCCGCATTTCAAGCGCGCCTATTACATCCTGCCCATGGTGCCGATGTTCGCCGCTGTCGCCGCCTATGGGCTTCTCCAGGCGCAAGGTTGGCTCGTTGGCGTGCGTCGCACCTACGAATGGCTTGTCGCAGCGCTGCCGGCGTTGTGCGTGGTTGTAGTCCTTGTCTGTCGGCATGGGTGGCAGAAGCATGGTTATTGGCCTGACGTTTCGCTACCGCTGCTGATCGGCGGGCTGGTGGTGCTGCAGATCGCGGCACTGATCGCCTGGCGTCGGGTGGGGCGGCTGGTGTGGCTCAGCCTGATCGCATTGACCGCGCAATGGCTGCTGTTGGTGACGGTGGTTGAACCGGCGAAGGATCTGCAATTCGATACCCGGCAATTTGTCGGCCGAGTCGAGGCGCTGCGAGGCGCTCAGCCGGGGCCGCTGGTGTTTATCAACCTGGGCCGGGACACCTGGGCGGTGCGCTACGTGATGAACCTGGATCACGATGAGTACCCGGTGTTCATCGCAAGCAGCGAGATCGCGCGACTGGAAGCTTTGCCTCGGCCAGCCTGGGTGATCGTCTCGCGCAAGGAAACCGCGTTGTTGAAAGGCACGCCTCTGGAGCAGTTGGCGCCAAGGTTTGAAGGGCGGTTGAATGACAACCCGCTGATGGTATTTTTACTGAAGTGAATCGGCAGCTTGAGTCGAACGAGGAGGGCGCCCGGTTTGCGATTGAGTTCGGCGGACGCTGCTCGGAGACAAAAATCACAGGCAACAAAAAACCCGCACTAGGCGGGTTTCTTGATTGCTTTCACGTGATGTTGACACCACCTGAAAGCTGAAGGTGGTGCCCAGAGACGGAATCGAACCGCCGACACGGGGATTTTCAATCCCCTGCTCTACCGACTGAGCTATCTGGGCAACGGGGCGCATTAAACGGGTTTTTCAGGGGGTCGTCAAGCAAGTTTTCAAAAAATATTTAATTATTACCGTCGCTTACGTGCCGACCCCGGTTTTTGATCAATTATTGAGCAGGCGGCACGTAGCCGTCGGCCTTGGCGTATTCCTCGCCGGAAAAGAACTTGTCCATCTCGCCCGCCAGGTATTTACGATCTTCGGCGTTCATCATGTTCAGGCGCTTTTCGTTGATCAGCAGGGTCTGGTGTTTCAGCCAGTCGCCCCAGGCCTGGGCAGAGATATGGTCGAAAATGTCCTGGCCCTTGGCGCCTGGATACGGAGGGCGTTCCAGGCCTGGCAATTCTTCTTTGTACTTGCGGCACATTACGGTGCGGGTCATGACGACACTCCTGCATTCAATACGTCGGCCGCGCGCTTCAGCAGTTTTTTCACCGGGGCGGCAAGGCCCAGGCGCGGCGGGGTGGCGAGGTTATACCAGAGCCAGTCGGCCTCGGCCACGTGATGGGCGGATTCTTCGACCTGGACCAACCAGGGTTCGATGGCGAGCTGGAAGTGGCTGAAGGTGTGGATCAGCCCCGGCAGCGCCTGCTGCGTGCCCAGTTCCAACGCGTGCTGGTTGGCCAGGTGTTCCAGGTCTTGCAAGTCATCCAGCTCCGGCAAACTCCACAGGCCGCCCCACAGGCCCGTGGAAGGGCGACGGTAAAGCAGGATCGCACCCTCGGCATTGGCCAGCAGCGGCATCAGCGTGCGCTTCTGCGGGATAGTCTTGCGCGGCTTGGGGATCGGATAGCGCGTCTCCAGTCCGAGCATGTGGGCTTCGCAGCCTTTCTCCAGTGGGCATAGCAGGCAGCTGGGTTTGCTGCGGGTGCAGAGGGTGGCGCCCATGTCCATCATCGCCTGGGTATAGGCATTGACGCGATCATGGGGCGTGAAGCGTTCCGCAGTGGCCCACAGCTGCTTGGCCACCTTGGGCTCGCCGGGGTAGCCTTCCTGTGCGGTAAATCGCGCCAGGACGCGCTTGACGTTGCCGTCGAGGATCGGCGCACGCAAGCCCATGCTCAGGCTGGCGATCGCACCGGCGGTGGACAGGCCGATGCCCGGCAGCTCGGTGAGCTTCTCGACATCCTTGGGAAACTCGCCGCCGTACTCGGCCACGATAATCTTTGCAGTCTTTTGCAGGTTGCGCGCCCGGGTGTAGTAACCCAAGCCGGTCCACAGGTGCAGCACTTCGTCTTCCGGTGCAGCGGCCAGGGCTTCGACCGTCGGCAGCGAGGCCATGAAACGGTCGAAGTAATTGAGCACGGTGCTCACCTGGGTCTGTTGCAGCATGATCTCGGAGACCCACACCCGATAAGGCGTGATGCCCTGTTGCCAGGGCAGGTCATGGCGACCGTGGCGGTCGTACCAATTGAGTACGGCTTCTGAAAATTGCTCGTTTCTCATCGTTTGAACAGGCCCTTCAGCGCGTCTTTAAGCTGCGGGTTCACCTTGTCGAGCTTCTCTTCCAGCTTGTCGCTGAGCTTGTTGCCGGCCGCCTTGATGGCAACCCGGGTCAAGCCGTCCTTGTCCAGGCGGCATGCCTTGGCGCCCAGTTCCAGCGGGCCACGGCAGCGCAGCGGCACTTCGATGCCCTGGAAGTTGGCGCCCACCTGGCAGGCGGGATCTGGCGTTTCACGCTGGTCACCTTCGACGATGATGCCGACGCGGTAGTCCATGCCCAGCACGCGCAGGTCGACGTCGCCGTTACCGTTGACGGTCAGGCCTGGGATGCGCACTTTCAAGTCAGGGTTGCTGGCGACCCCGTTACGGAAGGTCAGGTTGCCCTTCAACTCTTGGAACGGCGTGTCCTTGCCTTGCGGCGTGCTGCTCAAGGTCTTGCGATTGAGCAGGGCGATGCCGGTGCAGAGTTGTTGCTCAAGGTTGGCGTTGAGCAGCACGCCGTTGTTGATCACAAAACTCGCGGTGCCGTTGAGGCTGTCGATCAGGGCTTTCTGGCTATTGCCACGGCCTGTGAGGTTGCTGTCGAGGGTGATCTGGCCTTTCACCGGCGGGGTTTGCCCCTGGGCTTGCAGGATGCGCTCGACCGGCACCTGCTTGATCCGGCTTTGCAGCGCAAGCACGGGGATATCCTGGCGCACATCAAGCGTGCCATTGGCCTGGAAGCTGCCGTTGTAGAGACCGCCGCTCAAGGTGTCGAGCTTGAGCTGACCATCGAGGCCGGAGGCTTTGAGCGCGGCATTCTGGATCGGCAACTTGCTCAGGGTGAGTTGGCCGAACGCAAGGTCGGCGTCCACATCCAGCGTGCGCAGGCGCGTCAATGGCAGCAGTTTGTCGGTACTCCAGGCTCCTTTGGTCGGGGCGTCGGGCAGTGGCGTGGTGCCGCCGGCGGCCATGGCACCGGCTTCGCTGTTTTGCACTTCGGCCTGGCGTGCGGCGGTGGCGCCCTTGGCGGATTCGGATTTGGCGGGCAGGTAGTTGTCGGCGTTGAAGGTGTCGCCCTTGAGCTGAACGCGCAGGGATTGCTTGGCGAAATCGTCCACGGCGACGCGGCCGGTGAAGGTGCTGCCGTCGAGTTTCAGGTTCAGATCTTCCAGGGCCACACTGGTCGGCGTGCCTTTGAGGCGGCTGACCAACTCGACCTTGCTCAGGCTGCCGTCGGCCATCGGCGGCAATGGGTGGCCGACGCTGTCGAGGAATTTGGCCAGGTCAAACTGGGCGATGGAAAGGGCACCGCTGAGCTGCGGGGTCTTGTCCAGGTCGTTGACCTTCAGTTCGCCCAAGGCGCGCAACTGGTTGGCCGACAGCTTCATGTTGGTCCATTCGGCAATATTGGCCGCTTGGTCCACCAGCAGTTGGCCCTGGGTGGAGAACGTCACGGTCTTGCCCTGTAGCGGCTCACCCGTGGCTTCGCCAGTGATCTTCATGTCTTCAAGCTGATAACGCTTGAGCGCACGCTGGATGCGCAGGTTGCCGTTGAGCTCGGTCTTGACGCGCATCACCGGCTGGTTGCTGCCGAAGAAGGCGGTGAGTTTCACCGGGATGCTGGCGCCTTCGTGCACCGCACCGGCGCTCAATTGAATGCTTTCGGCGCTGAACTGCTTGCCGGTCTGCTCATCGTTGTATTCAACGCGGGCGTTGTTGACGGTCAGGCTATCAATGTCCAGACGGATGGGTTTAGCCGGCTTCTCCGGTTCAGCCTCGCGAGGCGGCTCAACCGAACCCGGGCTGCCAGCGCTCGCCTCGGTCACGTTCTTGCCGATGTCTTCCCAGTTGCCATGGCCTTGCTTGTCGCGGGTCAGGCGCAGGTTCAGGCCTTCGACTCGCACGTCGCTCATCTGCACTTCGCGGCGCAGCAGCGGCAGCACGCGCACGGACAGGCCGAGCATCTGCAGGTCGGCGAAAGGTTGGGTCGGCGCAGTCAGGGTCGCCACGCTGGCTTCGTGCAGTTCAAGGCCGAGCCAGGGGAACAGGCTCCAGCCGATGTCGCCATTGAGCGTCAGCTCGATGTGGGCCTTGTCGCGGGCAATCTGGCGAATCTCGTCTTTATAGTCGTTGGGATCGAAGAGATGGGTCAGGGCAAAACCCAGAGCCACAATGATCAGCAACAGCCCGAGAAGTACCAGACCCAGGATTTTGCCGAACGCTTTCATGGGCGAGTCCTTGTATGTCGATTTCAAAATTTAGCCGCAGAGTATAACGCCCGACGGCCTACGTCAGTGCCCTGATCGTTACATTGTATCCAGGGCGGGGAAACGGGTTTCTGGCGTCAAACAAAACAGATTTCCTGAAAAAGGTGATATCAGTTTGGTTTTTCTGTCATCCACAGGTGCTAATCTGCGCAGGTTCGTCTGCCTTCTGCGACATAGCGTCGCGTTCAAATGGAGCTTTACTCAACAACAACGGCCAACGCTTTGCGTGCAAGGCCGAGGGAGAGAGCGCCCGACGGACACATACTAACAACTGGGGGAAACACCAATGAGCACTAGCACTGCGGCGGGTTCGACTGCCGCACAGCCTGCGTTCCTGTCCAAGGAACGCATTATCGCCAAGCCCGGCTTCAACCGCTGGCTGGTTCCGCCGGCCGCGCTGGCCATCCACCTGTGCATCGGCATGGCCTATGGCTTCTCGGTGTTCTGGCTGCCACTGTCCAAGGCACTGGGTATCACCAAACCGCTCGCCTGCGCGCCGGACATGGGCTTCATCGCCCAAGTCTTCTCGTCCCAATGCGACTGGCCCATCTCCATGCTGGGCTGGATCTACACCCTGTTCTTCATCTTCCTGGGCTGCTCGGCAGCGATCTGGGGCGGCTGGCTGGAACATGCCGGGCCACGCAAGGCTGGCGTCGTGTCGGCACTGTGCTGGTGCGGCGGCCTGCTGATCTCGGCGTTGGGTATCTATACCCACCAGATCTGGCTGATGTGGATCGGCTCCGGGGTCATTGGCGGTATCGGCCTGGGCCTGGGCTATATCTCGCCCGTATCGACCCTGATCAAGTGGTTCCCGGACAAGCGCGGCATGGCCACCGGTATGGCGATCATGGGCTTTGGCGGCGGCGCGATGGTCGGTGCTCCCCTGGCCGCAGCGCTGATGGGCCACTTCGCCACGCCAACCAGCGTGGGCGTATGGCAGAGCTTCGTGGTGATGGCGGCAATCTACTTTGTGTTCATGATCGGCGGCGCATTGCTGTACCGCGTTCCTCCGACTGGCTGGAAGCCTGAGGGCTGGACCGCCCCGGCGAAAAAAGCCAGCAACGCGATGATCACCCACCGTCACGTCCACGTGAACGTAGCGTGGAAAACCCCGCAATTCCGCCTGGTATGGCTGGTGCTGTGCCTGAACGTTTCCGCCGGTATCGGCATCCTCGGCATGGCTTCGCCACTGCTGCAGGAAGTGTTCGGCGGCAAGTTGCTGGGTGTGGATGTGCCGTTTGGTCAGCTGGATGCCGGTCAACTGGCATCCATCGCAGCCATCGCGGCAGGTTTCACCGGTCTGTTGAGCCTGTTCAACATCGGTGGTCGGTTCTTCTGGGCGTCGTTCTCCGACTACCTGGGCCGTAAAAACACCTACTTCGTGTTCTTCGCCCTGGGCTTTGCCCTGTATGCGCTGATCCCGAACCTGGGGCACCTGGGCAACGTGGCGCTGTTCGTGGCGGCGTTCTGCATCATCCTGTCGATGTACGGCGGTGGTTTTGCGACTGTTCCGGCTTACCTGGCCGACCTGTTCGGCACCCAGATGGTTGGCGCGATCCATGGTCGCCTGCTGACTGCCTGGGCCGCGGCCGGTGTACTGGGTCCGGTGCTGGTGAACTACCTGCGTGAGTATCAGCTGAGCATCGGCGTCGAGCGTGCAGCTGCGTACGACATCACCCTGTACATCCTGGCTGGCCTGCTGGTGCTGGGTTTCCTCTGCAACCTGATGGTCCGCCCGGTGGCCGACAAGTACTTCATGACCGACGCCGAACTGGCCGCCGAACAGGCGCTGGGCCATGACAAAGGCGCCGATGCCACCACTTCCCTGGAGTGGAAGGCAGCCTCCGGTACCGTGCCATTGGCTATCGCCGCCTGGCTGGTGGTGGGTATTCCGTTGGCGTGGGGTGTGTGGGTAACCCTGCAGAAGACTGCAGTCCTGTTCCACTAACACCGCAAAATTTTGTGGGCGCGGTTCCTGTGGGAGCCGGGCTTGCCCGCGATGGCATCACCTCGGTGCAACTGAAAAGCCGAGGTGCCTGCATCGCAGGCAAGCCAGCTCCACAAAAGCTGGTTCTCACATGTATGCACATGTCTATCCCCGACACTCCATCAGTCTTATCCCCTCCGATGTTTCTGTTTAGCGCCCGCGCCCCTATAATGGCTGCCTTTTTCGCCCAATGATTTTGCGGAGCTGGTGATGGCCGAACGTAAGGCGTCCGTCGAGCGCGACACTCTGGAAACCCAGATCAAAGCCTCGATCAACCTGGATGGCACCGGAAAGGCCCGATTTGATATCGGTGTACCTTTTCTTGAGCACATGCTGGACCAGATCGCCCGTCACGGGCTGATCGACCTGGATATCGTCAGTAAGGGCGACCTGCATATCGACGACCACCACACGGTGGAAGACGTCGGTATCACCTTGGGCCAGGCATTTGCCAAGGCCATCGGCGACAAGAAAGGCATCCGTCGCTACGGCCACGCCTATGTCCCGTTGGACGAAGCGCTGTCGCGCGTGGTCATCGACTTCTCCGGCCGCCCCGGCCTGCAGATGCACGTGCCCTACACCCGCGCCACCGTCGGCGGCTTCGATGTCGACCTGTTCCAGGAATTCTTCCAGGGTTTCGTCAACCACGCCCTTGTCAGCCTGCACATCGACAACCTGCGCGGCACCAACACCCACCACCAGATCGAAACCGTGTTCAAGGCCTTCGGCCGCGCCCTGCGCATGGCTGTAGAGCTGGATGAGCGCATGGCCGGGCAAATGCCCTCGACCAAGGGCGTCCTGTAATGCAGACGGTCGCGGTTATCGATTACGGCATGGGTAACCTGCACTCGGTGGCCAAGGCCCTCGAGCACGTAGGCGCCGGCAAGGTGCTGATCACCAGCGATGCCAGCGTGATTCGCGAAGCCGACAGGGTGGTGTTTCCCGGCGTTGGCGCGATTCGCGACTGCATGGCCGAGATCCGCCGCCTGGGCTTTGACAGCCTGGTGCGCGAGGTCAGCCAGGACCGTCCGTTTCTCGGCATCTGCGTGGGCATGCAAGCCTTGCTCGACAGCAGTGAGGAGAACGACGGCGTCGACTGCATCGGCCTGTTCCCAGGCCAGGTGAAGTTCTTCGGCAAAGACCTGCATGAAGACGGCGAACACCTGAAAGTCCCGCACATGGGCTGGAACGAAGTCCGCCAGACCGTGGACCACCCGCTATGGCACGAAGTGCCGGACATGGCGCGCTTCTACTTCGTGCACAGCTACTACATCGCCGCCGGTAAGCCGGGCCAGGTGGTGGGCGGCGGGCACTACGGCGTCGACTTCGCCGCCGCGCTGGCCGAAGGTTCGCGGTTTGCCGTGCAGTTCCACCCGGAGAAGAGCCATACCCATGGCCTGCAATTGCTGCAGAACTTCGCCGCCTGGGACGGGCGCTGGTAAATGGCCAGGAAGCCGAAGCAGCCGATCTTGAACCTCACGCCCGAACAGGAGAGTGAGGCTACCCTCAAGATCAAGCGCTTTATGGAAGATCGCTTCGAGCTCAAGCTGGGTTCGTTCGAGGTCGCCGAGATCCTCGAACTGTTCACCAATGAAGTGGCTCCGCATTATTACAACAGGGCGATTTTCGACACGCAGACGCTCCTTAAAGAAAGGTTCGAAAGCATCGAAAGCGACCTGTGGTCGCTTGAGAAACCCTGATTTCCCAAGCATTGCTGAATTTCGAATAAGGTTTGCCAGATGCTGATTATCCCCGCTATCGATCTCAAGGACGGCGCTTGCGTCCGTCTGCGCCAAGGCCGCATGGAAGACTCCACTGTGTTCTCCGATGATCCGGTGAGCATGGCTGCCAAATGGGTAGAAGGGGGCTGCCGTCGCCTGCATCTGGTGGACTTGAACGGCGCCTTCGAAGGCCAGCCGGTCAACGGCGAGGTGGTCACTGCGATCGCCAAGCGCTACCCGAACCTGCCGATCCAGATCGGCGGCGGTATCCGCTCCCTGGAAACCATCGAGCACTACGTCAAGGCCGGCGTCAGCTACGTGATCATCGGTACCAAGGCCGTGAAAGACCCGGCATTCGTCGCCGAAGCTTGCCGCGCCTTCCCTGGCAAAGTGATCGTGGGCCTGGACGCCAAGGATGGCTTCGTCGCCACCGACGGCTGGGCTGAGATCAGCACCGTGCAGGTCATCGACCTGGCCAAGCAGTTCGAAGCTGACGGCGTTTCCGCCATCGTTTATACCGACATCGCCAAAGACGGCATGATGCAGGGCTGCAACGTGCCGTTTACCGCCGCACTGGCTGCTGCGACCAAGATCCCGGTGATCGCTTCCGGTGGTATCCACAACCTGGGCGACATCAAGTCGCTGCTGGACGCCAAGGCCCCAGGCATCATCGGTGCCATCACGGGGCGCGCGATCTACGAAGGGACCCTGGATGTCGCCGAAGCCCAGGCTTACTGCGATGCCTACAACGGCTGAGGACTGACCATGGCGCTGGCCAAACGCATCATCCCTTGCCTGGACGTCGACAACGGTCGCGTGGTCAAGGGCGTCAAGTTCGAGAACATCCGTGACGCCGGCGACCCGGTGGAAATCGCCCGTCGCTACGATGAGCAAGGTGCCGACGAGATTACCTTTCTCGACATCACCGCCAGCGTCGACGGCCGTGACACCACCCTGCATACCGTAGAGCGCATGGCCAGCCAGGTGTTCATCCCGCTGACCGTGGGCGGCGGCGTGCGCACCGTGCAAGATATCCGCAACCTGCTCAACGCCGGTGCGGACAAGGTCTCGATCAACACCGCAGCCGTGTTCAACCCGGAGTTCGTCGGCGAAGCCGCGCAGCATTTCGGTTCGCAGTGCATCGTGGTCGCCATCGACGCCAAGAAAGTCTCAGGCCCGGGCGAAACCCCGCGCTGGGAAATCTTCACCCACGGCGGTCGCAAGCCAACCGGCCTGGACGCGGTGGAGTGGGCGATGAAGATGGAAGGCCTGGGCGCCGGTGAAATCCTGCTGACCAGCATGGACCAGGACGGCATGAAAAACGGCTTCGACCTCGGCGTAACCCGCGCCATCAGCGATGCCCTGGGCATTCCGGTGATCGCCTCCGGCGGCGTCGGCAACCTGCAGCACCTGGCCGACGGCGTGATCGAAGGCCACGCCAGCGCGGTGCTGGCGGCGAGTATTTTCCACTTTGGCGAATACACCGTCCCCGAGGCCAAGGCCTACATGGCGGCGCGCGGCATCGTCGTACGCTAAACGCTGCTGGACACCATGGCAGGCGCGCGGCACTCTCTGCGCTTGCCATGGATTCCGGTAACTTACATGTTCAAGCACCTGCTGCTCGCCCTCGCCAGTACATCCCTCCTGTTGGCAGGTTCGGTCTACGCCGAAGAACCGTCTGACGCTTCCCTGGTGTTGCTGACGGAAAACTTCCCGCCCTACAACATGGCGAAAAACGGTAAGAACTTCGCCAAGGACGAGAACATCGAAGGCATCGCCGTGGACATCGTGCGCGAAACCTTCAAGCGCGCCGGCATTTCATACAACCTCACCCTGCGTTTCCCATGGGAGCGTATCTACAAGCTCGCCCTGGAGAAACCAGGCTACGGCGTGTTCGTGATGGCGCGCCTGCCGGACCGTGAGGCCCTATTCAAATGGGTCGGCCCCATCGGCCCGGATGATTGGGTGCTGCTGGCCAAGGCCGACAGCAAGATCCAATTGGATGACCTTGAGCATGCCCGCCGCTACAAGATCGGCGCCTACAAGGGCGATGCCATCGCCGAGACCCTGGAGAAGCAGGGCCTCAACCCGCTGGTGGTGCTACGTGATCAGGACAACGCGCAAAAGTTGCTGGATGGCCAGATCGACCTGTGGGCCACTGGCGACCCCGCCGGGCGTTACCTGGCGCGCCAGGTTGGCGTGACGGGGCTCAGGACGGTGTTGCGTTTCAACAGTGCCCAGCTGTACCTCGCGCTGAACAAGGAGGTGCCGGACGAACTGGTGGCCAAGCTGCAGGCCGCGCTGGACCAACTGCGTAAAGACGGTGTCGTCGACGAAATCATCGCGAAATATCTGTAATCGGCCGACTTCTCATTGTAGGCGCTGGCTTGCAGCACCTACAGTGGACCGTCAGCGGTAAATGCCATTCTTGCCATGCCCGGCCATCGCCTGGTTACTGCGCACGCTGATCATCAACTTGATATCGATCCAGTCAACGCCCTGAGCCTTGAGCTTGGGCAATTCGCGCTCCAGCACCGCCAGGGTTTGCGGATACGGGTGGCCGATCATCACCACTGAACCCTGCTTGTGCGCCAGCTTGATCGCGGTCTGCAATTGCGTGGTGATTGCTGCTTCGGTGCGCTCGTCATCCAGGAATACGTCCCGCGAAACATGGGCCAGGCCGATTTTCTGAGCTTCGGCGGCGGCCACGGTTTGTGCACTGGTGCGGCTGTCGACGAAAAACTTGTTGCGCCGCTGCAGCTCGGCCATCAGCCAGGCCATGGCGGCCGGCTGGGCCGTCATGCGGCTGCCCATGTGGTTGTTGATGCCAGCGGTGAAGGGTACGGCTTGGAACGCCGCATCCAGGCGCTTGCCGAGCTCTTCGATGGGTAGGTCGGGGTGCCATGCGAACGGTCCGGTGGCCGGGTCCATGGGCATGTGCAGGATCACGATCTTGCCGGCCTTGTGCGCTTCGCGCGCAAATTCGGCGGCGTGGGGCGTGTCGGGCATGATCGCCGTGGTCACTGGCCCGGGCAGGGCCAGCACACGCCGATCCCTGGGCAGGTTTTGCCCAAGGTCGTCGATGATGAGGGTCAGGTAGGCTTTGTGGGGCTCGCCGGCAGGCGCCGCATGGGCGACGCCTGCCAGGCTGCACAGCACAGCGATGATCAGGGCAAAACGCATATCAACGGCTGCGGGTGATGCTCAAGCCCTTGAGCAGGCTAAGCGCCTGGGCCAGTTGGTAGTCATCGTCCTGCGGCATCGGCTTGGCTTTCTTGCCGCTGCCGGTTGGCTGGTCGGCGCCGCCGTTGCCATTGCCCAGGTGGCCTTGCAGGTCCGCCTCTTTGTAGTACTCGCTGTCGATCTCGTTGGTGATCTTGGCCTTGCGCACTTCGATGTCCGGCACGATGCCCTGAGCCTGGATCGAGCGCCCGTTCGGCGTGTAGTACAGCGCTGTGGTGATCTTCAACGCGCGCTCGTTGTTCAGCGGCAGCACGGTTTGCACCGAGCCTTTGCCGAAGCTGGTGGTGCCCATCAGCACGCCGCGCTTCTGGTCTTGCAGGGCGCCGGCCACGATCTCCGACGCCGAGGCGCTGCCGCCGTTGATCAGCACGGCCAGTGGCACGTTTTCGCTCAGGTCGTTGCCGGTGGCCGAGAAGCGCAGCTCGGAGTTGGCGATACGGCCCTTGGTGTACACGATCAGGCCCTTGGTGATGAAGTGGTCGACCACTTCCACCGCCGACTGCAGCACACCGCCTGGGTTGTTACGCAGGTCGAGCACGATGCCGCTGAGCTTCTTGCCGTTGTCTTTGCGCAGCTTGGCCAGCGCCTTGGCCACTTCGTCGCCGGTCTTGACCTGGAACTGGGTGATGCGGATGTAGCCGTAGCCCGACTCCAGCAACTGGCTCTTCACGCTCTTGACCACGATGGTCGCGCGGGTCAGTGTCACGTCAAACGGGTTGCCACCGTCGCGTACCAGGGTCAGGGTGATTTTCTGGCCGATCTTGCCGCGCATCTTGTCGACGGCTTCGGTCATGGTCTGGCCACGGGTCGGTTGGCCGTTGATCTTCACGATAAAATCGCCAGCCTGGATGCCGGCCTTGGACGCCGGGGTGTCATCGATCGGCGAGACCACCTTGATGTTGCCGTCTTCGGAGCCGACTTCAATGCCCAGGCCGCCGAATTCACCGCTGGTGCTTTCCTGCAGCTCGGCGAAATCTTCCGGGCCGAGGTAGGCGGAGTGCGGATCGAGGTTGCTGAGCATGCCCTTGATGGCATTTTCCAGCAGGGTCTTGTCATCTACGGGTTCGACATAAGCGGCTTTGATCCGGTCCATGACCTCGGCAAAGGTGCGCAGCTCATCCAGCGGCAACGGTGCCTTGGTGGTCGCGGCCGTGGCGGCGGGTGCAGCCGGAGCGGCCTGGTCGGCGAATGCCAGAGGCGCGCCGATCACCAGGGCGATCGTCAGGGCCAGCGAAGTGAGGCGGGACAAATGCAGCATGTCGAACGAACTCCTAATGTAGATGCAGCCCTATCCTTGGGAACGGCACCATTGTGCGGGATCGCTCGGGCGACCCTGCTGACGAATAGCGAAGTACAGCGCCGGGGTGTCCTGGCCACCACTGTTACCGACAGTGGAGATGGATTCACCGGCTTTTACAACATCACCTGCCGACTTGAGTAAAGTCTGATTGTGGCCGTAAAGGCTCAAATAGCCATTACCGTGGTCAAGAATCACCAACAAACCGGCGCCCCGCAACCAATCGGCAAACACCACGCGCCCACCGTGAACGGCGTGTACTTGGCTGCCGGCCGAGGCACTGATCATCACCCCATCCCACTTGGCACGGGTGTCATCGCCGCGGGTTTCCCCGAAGCGTGCCAGTAATCGACCATCAACTGGCCATGGAAGTTTGCCCCGCGCTGAAGCAAAAGGGCCGCCGAACGACTCGCCGGCACTGGAAACCAGCGGGCCAGGCGCTGAATGTGCCGGTTTGCGCGGTGCCGGAGCGTCCGAGGTGGCAGCCAATTCGGCCTCACGCTGGCGCTTTTTTTCGGCTTCCTGCTGGGCGATCAGCGCTTTCTGCCGCGCTTCTTCGGCCTCACGTGCCTGGCGAGCCAGGGTTTCTTCGATGGTCTTGAGCACTTTGGCCAGGTCGGCCTGGTCCTGCTCGCGAGCCTGGAGCTTGGCGTCGCGGGCCTTCACGTCGTCATTGAGCTTGGCCAGGGCCAGCTGGCGCTCCTTGCGGACCTTGTCCAGCTCGTCGCGCTGGGCGTTGAGGCTGCTTTTCTGGTCTTCCAGCTGCGATTGCTGGTTGGCGATTTCCTGTTCGACGTTGACCAACTGGCGCAGGGTCTCGTTGAAGCTTTTCAACTGCTCCATCCGGGCCTTGCTCAGGTAGTCGTAGTAGGTAAGGGTGCGCGCGAATTTCTCGGGGTTCTGCTGGTTGAGCAGCAGCTTGAGGTATTCCTGGCGGCCGTTCTGGTAGGCGGCACGGGCCTGGATCGCGATCAGGCGTTGCTGTTCAACGCGTGCGCTCTGGAGTTTTTTTTTCTCAGCGTCGAGTCGCTCCAGTTCCGACTCGCTCTTCTTTAATTCTTTTTGCAGCTCCTGGACCTGCTTCTCCAGCTTGCCCATCTCGGTTTCCGTACCGCGCAGGTCTTTCTGCACGCCGGATTTCTCTTCCTGGAGCTTGCCGAGCAGTTTTTTCAGCTCGGTGATGTCCTGACGCGTAGCGTCCAACTGTTGTTGGGTTTGTGCGCGCTCATCGGCAAACGCCGGTTGGAGCAGGCAGACAAGAGCAAGGGTAATCAAGGCGCGAAGCATAGAGGCGGGCGACACCAGGGAAATGGACGGCCTAGTATGCCCGCCAAGCGCGGCAAAAAAAACGCCCAATTCGGGCTGGAACGCAAGATAGGTGCCGAGTGGCAGTGGTATGGCAAAAAGACATGTTCCAAACAGCGGAAAACAATGTGGGAGGGGGCTTGCCCCCGATTGCAGTGTGTCAGCTCAATAGGTGCTGGCTGATCCACTGCTATCGGGGGCAAGCCCCCTCCCACACTGTTGCGCGGTGTGGTTGAAATCAAATCAGAATCGAAGTCCCGGTCATCTCCACCGGCTTCTCCAACCCCATCAGCATCAACATGGTCGGCGCCACATCCGCCAGCACGCCACCCTCACGCACTTTGAAGTCGCGCTTGCCGACGTAGATGAACGGCACCGGTTCGGTAGTGTGAGCAGTGTGGGCCTGGCCGGTGGATTCGTCGGACATTTGCTCGCAGTTGCCGTGGTCGGCGGTGATCAGCGCTTCGCCGCCGACTTTTTCCAGGGCGTCGACGATGCGGCCGACGCACAGGTCCAGGCATTCCACGGCCTTGGTGGCGGCTTCCAGGTTGCCGCTGTGGCCGACCATGTCGCCGTTGGCGTAGTTGACCACGATCACGTCGTAACGCTGGTGGTCGATGGCATCGACGATTTTGTCGGTCACTTCCGGCGCACTCATTTCCGGCTGCAGGTCGTAGGTGGCGACTTTTGGCGAGGGAATCAGGATGCGCTCTTCACCCGGGAACGGCTCTTCACGGCCGCCGGAGAAGAAGAAGGTCACGTGGGCGTATTTTTCGGTTTCGGCGATGCGCAGCTGGGTCTTGCCGTTTTTGGCCAGGTAATCGCCCAGCACGTTATCCAAGGTGCCCGCTGCAAAGGCGGCGGGGGCCGGGATGCTGGCGGCGTACTGGGTCAGGCCCACGTACTGTACTTTCGGCTGGCGGGCACGCTCGAACTCCTTGAAACCGTCTTCGACAAACACACGGCTCAGCTCACGGGCACGGTCGGCGCGGAAGTTCATGAACACCACGGCGTCGCCGTCTTCGACCTTGACCGGCTCGCCGATGGTGGTGGCTTTGACGAACTCGTCGCTCTCGCCGCGAGCGTAGGCGGCTTCCAGGCCTTCCTGGGCGGTGGCGGCGTTGAATTCGGCCTGGCCGTCGACGATCAGGTTGTAGGCTTGGGAGACGCGGTCCCAGCGGTTGTCACGGTCCATGGCGAAGTAACGGCCCACCAGGCTGGCGATGCGGCCTTTGCCGAGGGCGGCGAAGGTGGCGTCGAGCAGTTCGATGGACGACTGGGCGCTTTTCGGCGGGGTGTCGCGGCCGTCGAGGAAGGCGTGCAGGTAGATCTTGTCGGCGCCGCGCTTGAAGGCCAGTTCGGCCATGGCGACCAAGTGGTCCTGGTGGCTGTGGACGCCGCCATCGGACAGCAGGCCCATGAAGTGCACGGCCTTGCCGGCGGCAACTGCTTTATCTACCGCGGCGCAGATGGTCGGGTTCTCGAAGAACTCGCCATCGCGGATCGCTTTGGTCACACGGGTGAAGTCTTGATATACCACTCGTCCGGCGCCGAGGTTCATGTGGCCGACTTCCGAGTTGCCCATCTGGCCGTCCGGCAGGCCTACGTCCATGCCGGAACCGGAGATCAGGCCGTTGGGGACGCTGGCGGTCAGGCGGTCGAGTACTGGCTTCTTGGCCGCGTATACCGCGTTGTCGTGGTGGCTTTCACTGTGTCCGAAGCCATCGAGAATTATCAGGACCAAAGGTTTAGGCGTAGTAGTCATAGATCCTCTCGCGGCGGTAATAAAGGAAGACAATTGAAAAGGGAGTGGCAGTTTAAAGCGAAGTTCCGACCACGTCACCGCTTTACGGGGGTTGGCCCCCCCTGACGGCTGTGTATACTTACCGCCATTTTAACGCCCTGGAACCTCCTTGATGGTTGATCACCTGATTGCATTTGCCACTGCCCACTATCTGCTTGTGGGTGCCTTCGTCATCCTGCTGGCGCTGCTGATCGCTCACGAATTGAGCCGCGGTGGCCGCAGCCTGAGCACGGCGGAGCTGACCGCGCTGGTCAACAAGGATGAGGCCGTTGTCGTGGACATCCGCCCGGCCAAGGATTTCGCCACCGGCCATATCGTCGGTGCCCTGAACATTCCGCAGGACAAGCTGATCGCGCGCCTGGCCGAGCTGGAAAAGCACAAGGCCAAGACCATCATCCTGGTCGACGCCCAAGGCCAGCACGCCGGCACCCACGCCCGCGAAATGCTCAAGACCGGCTTCACCGCCGCCAAGCTGTCCGGTGGCATCAGCAGCTGGCGCGCCGATAACCTGCCGCTGGTGAAGTGATATGAGCCAGGTTGTCGTGTATTCCAGCGATTGGTGCCCTTACTGCATGCGGGCCAAGGCCCTGCTGGAGAAAAAGGGCGTTGCCTTCGAAGAGATCAAGGTCGACGGCAAACCCCAGGTGCGCGCCGAAATGGCCCAGAAGGCGGGGCGCACGTCCGTGCCGCAGATCTGGATCGGCGCCAAGCACATCGGTGGCTGCGACGACCTGTTCGCTCTGGAGCGCGCCGGTAAACTCGATGCGTTGCTGCTCGTCTGACTCCTAAACCCTAAAAGACCCCAAGATCAAGAAGGATCTGCGATGACTGACCAACAGAACACCGAAGCAGCAGAAGCCCAAGCTCCACAGTTCTCGCTGCAGCGGATCTACGTGCGTGACCTGTCGTTCGAAGCGCCGAAAAGCCCGGCCATCTTCCGCCAGGAATGGACCCCAAGCGTTGCGCTGGACCTGAACACCCGCCAAAAGGCACTGGAAGGCGACTTCCACGAAGTCGTGCTGACCCTGTCCGTGACCGTCAAGAATGGCGAAGAAGTGGCCTTCATCGCTGAAGTGCAACAGGCCGGTATCTTCCTGATCCAGGGCCTGGACGAAGCGTCCATGAGCCACACCCTGGGCGCGTTCTGCCCGAACATCCTGTTCCCGTATGCCCGTGAGACCCTGGACAGCCTGGTCACCCGTGGCTCGTTCCCTGCGCTGATGCTGGCTCCGGTGAACTTCGATGCCCTGTACGCTCAAGAGCTGCAGCGCATGCAACAAGAAGGTTCTTCGACGGTTCAGTAATTTCGAACCCGACGCAGTACTCAATGTGGGAGGGGGCCTGTGTGGGAGCTGGCTTGCCAGCGATAGCATCACCGTGGTGTGACTGACACACCGAGGTGCCTGCATCGCGAGCAAGCCCGGCTCCCACACAGGCCCCCTTCCACATTTGTTTTGCGGTGTTATTTGAAGCCGAGTTGGCGCCAGCCTTCGTAAACGGCAACGGCCACGGTGTTGGACAGGTTCAAGCTGCGGCAACCCTCGCGCATCGGCAGGCGCAGGCGATGGCCGTCGGGCAGGGCGTCGAGCACCTCGGCCGGCAGCCCCCGGCTTTCCGGGCCGAACAGGAAGGCGTCGCCTTCGGCAAAACTGGCATCATGGAATGGCCGCGAACCCTTGGTGGTGAACGCGAACAGCCGTGGGTGGCCCAGGCTTTCCAGGCAGCTGGCGAGGTCGGCATGGCGCTTGAGCGTGGCGTACTCGTGGTAGTCCAGCCCGGCGCGGCGCAGGCGCTTGTCGTCCATGTCAAAGCCCAGCGGCTCGATCAAATGCAGGTGGCAGCCACTGTTGGCGCACAGCCTGATAACGTTGCCGGTATTCGGCGGAATTTCTGGTTGAAAAAGGATGACGTGAAACATGCACGGCTCCGAAGGCAAAGATGCGCTGCATTCTACCCCCGAAGAGGACCCAAGGCCGAAGCTTATGCCTCGGGTCATGGGCTCTTTGGCGATTGTCGGCATGATGGTGGGCCTGATGATCGGCCGGCTGACCACCCCGGACCCGGTCGAACTGCAACAGGTCGAGACCGCAAGGGATGGCGTGGTGGTGTGGTTCAACAGTGAGCCCAAGCTGCACGGCGAGCATATCGACGGCACCGTGGCGCTGCTGTTCGACGCACAGGGCAAGGCCGCCGGTGGGCAACTCAAGGTCAATGAAAAAGACGTGAACTGGCGCGTGCGCAAGACCGATGGCGGCCTGCTGCTGAACCTGGTGGCGGCCCGGCCGTTGCGTGGGGAGTGGAAGGGTGAGAAGGCCGATGGCCGCTGGCGGTTGGAGATCCATCTCCAGGAGGAATAAAAGAGGGAATCCCCGGCCTGCCTGTACCAAGGTCCCCAAAACGGGCTGGGGCTATGGGCGCTGTGCCACATAAGCCCCGGGTGTAAAGAAGGGAGTTCCCGGCCTGCCTGTACCAGGGCTCCCAAAACGGGGTGAAGCCGTGAAGGCTTCGGTGTTAAAGAGGGAATCCCCGGCCTGCCTGTACCGAGGTTCCCCAAAGCGGTGTGGAGCGCGACGCGGTTCGCATCAAGCACCCCGGATGTAAAGAGGGGATTCTCGGCCTGCCTGTACCAAGGTCCCCGAAACTGGGTAGTACAAGGGTTATTGCAGGGCGCGTGCCAGAGTCGCCAAGTTGTGCCAAAAAAATCTGCAGAAAGCGCAAAGCCCCGGAATACGGGGCTTTGGTGTTTTTGGCTTTTAGGTTCTTTTCAACGAGGCTGTAGTTTCGGGCTTTGGATTCGTGCCCGATGCCGGTTCATGGTGCATTGAAGCGGTGCACAGTCTTGGGTCCAACACAAAACAACTGTGGGAGCTGGCTTGCCTGCGATGGCGGTGTGTCAGCCATACATCGGGTGACTGATACGGTGCTATCGCGGGCAAGCCCGCTCCCACAGGGGATCTTTAGTGGATCAGAGAAGGTGGGTCAGCCTTCATCACCTTCGTCATCATCCCCGCCGTCGACCTTCATCCCCAGCTCCTTGATCTTGCGCGTCAAGGTGTTGCGGCCCCAACCCAGCAACACGGCGGCATCGCGGCGGCGGCCAGCGGTGTGCTTCAAGGCGGTCTCGATCATGATCCGCTCGAACGCCGGCACGGCGCTGTCCAAGAGGCTCGACTGGCCGCGTGCCAGGGCCTGGTCGGCCCACTGGCGCAGCGCCTGCTCCCAGTTGGTCACGGGGGCGGAGTCCTGCGGCAGGCTCAACAGCTCCGGCGGCAGGTCGCTGATATGCACTTCGCGCCCAGACGCCATTACGGTGATCCAGCGGCAGGTGTTCTCCAGCTGGCGTACGTTGCCCGGCCACGGCAGGTTCTTCAGGTATTCCTCGGTCTCGCTTTTCAGCAACTTCGGCTCGACAGCCAGCTCTTGGGCGGCGCGGCTGAGGAAGTGGCGAGCGAGAGTGGGAATGTCTTCGCGACGGTCCGACATGCGCGGAATGTGGATGCGGATCACGTTGAGGCGGTGGAACAAGTCCTCACGGAATTTGCCCGCATGCACCAGGGTTTCGAGGTTCTGGTGGGTCGCCGCAATGATGCGCACGTCGACCTTGACCGGCGTGTGCCCGCCAACGCGATAGAACTCACCGTCCGCCAGCACCCGCAGCAGCCGGGTCTGGGTATCGGCGGGCATGTCGCCGATTTCATCAAGGAACAACGTACCGCCGTCAGCCTGTTCAAAGCGGCCGCGACGCAGGTTGGCTGCGCCGGTGAACGCGCCTTTTTCATGGCCGAACAGCTCGGACTCCATCAAATCCTTGGGGATCGCCGCCATGTTCAAGGCGATGAACGGCGAGGCTGCCCGTGGGCTGTGGCGGTGCAGGGCGTGGGCCACCAGCTCTTTACCGGTACCGGATTCGCCGTTGATCAGCACGGTGATGTTGGAGTGGCTCAAGCGCCCGATGGCGCGAAACACTTCCTGCATCGCCGGCGCTTCACCGATGATCTCCGGGGTGCGGGTGAGGGCCGGTGGGGCTTCCTGGTTCTGTTGTTCCTGGGCGTGCTGGTTGGCGCGCTTGACCAATGCCACCGCCTCGTCCACATCGAATGGCTTGGGCAGGTATTCAAAGGCGCCGCCCTGATAGGAGGCGACAGCGCTGTCCAGGTCCGAGTGCGCGGTCATGATGATCACTGGCAGGCGCGGGTGCTGCTCGCGGATCCGCGCCAGCAAGTCCAGGCCACTGGCGCCGGGCATGCGGATGTCGGAGATGATCACGTCGGGCTGCTGGCGAGCCAGGCGGCTCATCACCCCGTCGGCGCTGTCGAAGCTCTGGGTGGTCATGCCTTCCTGTTGCAAGGCTTTCTCGAGGACCCAGCGGATAGAACGGTCGTCATCGACGATCCAGACAGTTTCACTACGGCTCATGTCGATGGGGCTCCTTGTTCCAGTGGCAGAAAGATCGAGAAGGTGGTGTGGCCAGGATGGCTCTCACATTCGATCAGGCCCTGATGCTGGCTGATGATGTTCTGGGTAATGGCCAGGCCCAGCCCGGTACCGTCCGGGCGGCCGCTGACCATGGGAAAGAAGATGGTTTCCTGGAGTTCCGCAGGAATGCCGGGGCCGTTGTCGATGATCTCGACCTTGGTCACCAGGCGATGGCGCACATGGCCGATGGTGAACTGACGCAGGGCGCGGGTGCGCAGGCTGATGCGGCCCAGGCGCAGTTCGTTCTGGCTGCTGATTGCCTGCATCGCATTACGCACAATATTGAGCACCGCCTGGATCATCTGTTCGCGGTCGATCAATACATCGGGAATGCTCGGGTCGTAGTCGCGCACCAAGGTGATGCAACCCTGGCTTTCGGCCTCTACCAACTGGCAGACACGCTCCAGCACCTCATGCACGTTGGTCATTGCCAAGGACGGCAGCTTGTTGGAGCCGAGCATGCGGTCCACCAGGTTCCGCAGGCGGTCGGCTTCTTCGATGATGACGTTGGTGTAGTCCTTGAGGTGTTCCTCTGGCAGCTCGCGGGCCAGCAGCTGCGCCGCGCCGCGAATACCGCCCAGCGGGTTCTTGATCTCATGGGCCAGGCCACGCACCAGCATCTTGCTGGTTTCCTGCTTGGACAGCTGCGCTTCCTCCTTGGTGATGCGCAGCAGGCGGTCACGGGGGTGCACTTCCAGCAGCAGCAAGGTGGTGCCGTTGCTGAGGATCGGGGTTACGGCATAGTCGACGGTCAGGGTCTGGCCGGTGAGGGCCGTGAGCATCGCCTCGCGTTTGGTGAACGGGTGTGCCTGCTCCACGGCCTGGCGCAACGAGCTCAACGCCTCGGCCGACTCAGTAAACAATTCGCTGATGAACTGCCCATGGCTGCGCTGGCCGCTGATAGCCAGGAGCATTTCCGCCGCCGGGTTCATGTACTCAAGACGCAAGTCGTCATTGAGCAGGATGGTCGCGGTGGTCAGGTTGTCGAGTAGCAAACGGTGCAGTGCATCGCTGATGGTCATCAGGACCTCTTTTGGAGCAAGGCGCGGGCTTGAGGCACACGCTGATACAAGGAAAATGCAAAAACCAAACCAAGGCTCCGAAAAGAAGCGTGCAAGCCCAGAAATGGGGGGTTTAGGCGCGAAACTGTGGCGTTCTGCCAGCTTGCTCGGGAAGTTTCGAACCAAAATGGGCTGGACAGGTGGGAAGGGTGCAGCCTATCGCACCAATATAGTGCGGTTTTGTGAAGGTTGTTCAGGAAGGTATAACCGAATACGCCCAATCCAAATGTGGGGGCTTGCTCGCGTAGGCGGTGTTTCAGTCAATGCATCGAGACTGGCACACCGCCTACGCGAGCAAGCCCGCTCCCACAGTTTTGATTGGGTTTGCAACGCTTAACCTTTGTAGATGCACAGCTCGGCGGTGGCGCGGATCATTGCCAGTTGGCGCAGCGGATCATTCAGTGGCTCATGCACGGCGGTGGCGAGCCATTTGGGGCACTGCGGGTCCGTGCGCTGCGGGGTAAAGTCAGCCAGTTGCTGCAGCAGGCGTTTTTGCAGTTCATCCAGCTGCGGGCGAATCTGCTTGACCAAATCCGGGCGGGGGTCGTCAGGCGCCTTGCCCTGGAACTGCCAGTCGGAAAGGTGGGTGTACTGCACCAGTTTGTTGGCCTCGATCTGCGCCGAAAAAAACTGCTCGGCGGCGGCCGGGTCCAGCTTGTAGCTCGGCGCCTGGGCGCTGACGCTGGCGATCACCTCTTGTTCACGCTTTTTATCTTCTACCGGCTTTTTGCTGTCCCATTTGCTCAGGGCTACCTGATCGGCAATTTCCAGGCGTTCGGCGATGCTGTTGAGCAGCGGCTCGAGCGTGGGCGGCGCAGCATTCGCGGTGGCACTGACAAACAGCAGGGCGAACACAAGTCGATGTTTCAAGGATGATCTCCTGTGGGGGTGGGGCTTGCCCGCGTTGGCGGCGTATCAGTCAATACAATAGGTGCCTGGCGCGGCGCAATCGCGGGCCAAAAAAAAAGACCTCCCGGGGGAGGTCTTTTTCGTCACGCCGCTCTAAGAAGCGGCGCTACTGGATCAGCAGCTGTAGTACAGCTCGTATTCCAGTGGGTGTACGAAGGTGCGAACCTTGATTTCTTCTTCGCTTTTCAGGCCGATGTAAGCGTCGATGAAGTCGTCGCTGAACACGCCGCCTTTGGTCAGGAACGCACGGCCCTTGTCCAGCTCTTCCAGGGCTTCTTTCAGGCTGCCGCACACTTGTGGGATCTCTTTGGCCTCTTCAGGCGGCAGGTCGTACAAGTTTTTGTCGGCGGCGTCGCCAGGGTGGATCTTGTTCTGGATACCGTCCAGGCCGGCCATTACCAGGGCAGCGAAGGCCAGGTACGGGTTGGCTGCTGGATCCGGGAAGCGGGCTTCGATACGGCGAGCACGCGGGCTGGACACGTAAGGAATACGGATCGAAGCGGAACGGTTGCGCGCCGAGTAGGCCAGCATTACCGGTGCTTCGAAACCTGGGACCAGACGCTTGTAGGAGTTGGTCGACGGGTTGGTGAAGCCGTTCAGGGCCTTACCGTGCTTGATGATACCGCCGATGAAGTACAGGGCGGTGTCGGACAGGCCGGCATAACCTTCGCCAGCGAAGGTGTTCTTGCCATCTTTGGCGATGGACAGGTGAACGTGCATACCCGAACCGTTATCGCCGTACAGTGGCTTAGGCATGAAGGTAGCGGTACGGCCGTAAGCGACTGCAGTGTTGTGTACGCAGTACTTCAGGGTCTGTACTTCGTCAGCCTTGGCAACCAGGGTGTTGAACTTCACACCGATTTCGTTCTGACCGGCAGTGGCCACTTCGTGGTGGTGCACTTCGATGACCAGGCCCATGTCTTCCATGGCGTTGCACATGGAGGTACGGATTTCGTGGTCGTGGTCGAACGGCGGAACTGGGAAGTAGCCACCTTTGATACCTGGACGGTGGCCATGGTTGCCGCCTTCCACGTCTTGGTCGGACATCCAGGAGCCTTGTTCGGAGTAGATCTTGAACATGGAGCCGGAGATGTCGGACTTGAACTTCACTTGGTCGAAGATGAAGAATTCTGGCTCTGGGCCTACGAATACGGTGTCACCGATACCGGTGGACTTCAGGTATTCCTCGGCACGCTTGGCGATCGCACGTGGGTCGCGGTCGTAGCCTTGCATCGTCGAAGGCTCGATCACGTCGCAGACCAGGATCAGCGTCGGCTCTTCGGTGAACGGGTCGAGTACGGCAGTGCTGTCGTCCGGCATCAGGATCATGTCGGAGGCTTCGATGCCTTTCCAGCCAGCGATGGAGGAACCGTCGAACATTTTGCCTTCTTCGAAGAAAGCTTCATCCAGCGCGTCGCGAGCCGGCATGGTCACGTGGTGCTGAGTGCCTTTGGTGTCCGTGAAGCGCAGATCAATCCATTTAACGTCATGATCTTTGATGAGTTGAACCGACTTCGACATAGTGTCCTCCGGGTGGCTTCGGGCTGGGGTAGTGGAGTTAGCCCTTAGAATGTGGGTGATGCCGGCGCGGATACTCCGCCATGGCAACCTGCCTCACAAGAGAGCAAATTGCATGCCAGTGCGCCAACATGGGTTTTCTGCTCCAAAAACGCCCCTATAAAGGTGCATTACGACAAAAGCCCAAAAATAGCGCACCTCAATGTAGCGTAAAGAGGCACAAATGCACCTATTTAGTGCGTGTCGCGTGCTGTGCATATTAACTGGTTAAACCTTGAGCGATTTCCGCTATAATCCGCGCCCCCCTTTTTCAGCAGGCCCGGCGCGCGCTGTTTCCATGAAATTAATCGTTAAAGTCTTCCCCGAGATCACCATCAAAAGCCGACCGGTACGGACGCGTTTCATCCGTCAGTTGGCCAAGAACATCCGTGCCGTGCTCCGCGATCTGGACCCGGCTGTGGTGGTGAACGGCGTGTGGGACAATCTCGAGCTGGAAACCCGTATCACCGAGCCCAAAGCCTTGAAGGACATGACCGAGCGCCTGAGCTGCATGCCGGGCATCGCGCATTTCCTGCAGGTGGATGAGTACCCGCTGGGCGACTTCGACGACATCACCGAGAAGTGCAAACAGCACTACGGCAGTGAGCTTGAAGGTAAGATCTTTTCGGTGCGCTGCAAGCGTGCCGGCAAGCACACCTTCAGCTCCATGGACGTCGAGAAATACGTCGGCAGCAAGCTGCGTCGCGAGTGTGGCGCAGCCGGAATTTCCCTGAAAGCGCCGCAAATTGAAGTGCGCATGGAAATTCGCGACCAACGGTTGTTTGTGATCCACAGCCAGCACAACAGCATCGGCGGCTACCCGTTGGGCGCCCTGGAACAGACCCTGGTACTGATGTCCGGCGGTTTCGATTCCACGGTGGCGGCCTACCAGATCATGCGCCGCGGCCTGATGAGCCACTTCTGCTTCTTTAACCTGGGCGGGCGTGCACACGAATTGGGCGTGATGGAAGTCGCGCACTTTATCTGGAAGAAGTACGGCAGCTCCCAGCGCGTGCTATTTGTAAGCGTGCCATTCGAAGAAGTGCTGGGCGAAATCCTCGGCAAAGTCGATAACGGTCATATGGGCGTGGTATTGAAGCGTATGATGTTGCGCGCTGCCTCGCGGATTGCCGATAAATTGCAGATTGATGCGCTGGTGACCGGCGAAGCGATCTCCCAGGTGTCCAGCCAGACGCTGCCGAACCTGTCGATCATCGATTGCGTCACCGAGAAGCTGGTGCTGCGCCCGCTGATCGCCAGCCACAAGCAGGACATCATCGACCTGGCAGAACAGATCGGCACTGCCGATTTTGCCAAGCACATGCCTGAGTACTGCGGGGTCATCTCGGTGACCCCCAAGACCCACGCCAAGCGTCACCGCGTGGAGCATGAAGAGAAAGAATTCGACATGGCGATTCTGGAGCGTGCGCTCGAGAACGCCAAGCTGGTCCCGATCGATCGTGTTATCGACGAACTGGGCCAGGACATCAAGATCGAAGAAGTCAGCGAAGCCCTGGCCGGCCAGATCGTCATCGACATCCGTCACCCGGATGCCGCTGAGGATGAGCCGCTGGACATCGCCGGCATCGACGTACAAACGCTGCCGTTCTATGCACTGAACGCGCGTTTCAAGGAACTGGATAACAGCCGTCAGTACCTGCTGTATTGCGACAAAGGCGTGATGAGTCGCCTGCATGCCCACCATTTGCTCAGTGAGGGGCATGCCAATGTGCGCGTTTATCGACCGAGCTAAGAGCCCGGGGCTGTTTGCCTGTGGCCTGCGTCACCGGCCCCCCGACTCTGCCGTCAAGCTGTAACGGCAAGGCCTGACTCTACTGTTAATCGCTGCCACGACCTGTCAGCACACCGAATCCTCTGATCGAGATACACAAGTGATCGAAAATCTACGTAACATCGCCATCATTGCTCACGTTGACCATGGTAAAACCACCCTGGTAGACAAACTCCTGCGTCAATCCGGCACCCTGGAGCGCAACGAGCTCAACGACGAGCGCGTGATGGACTCCAACGACCAGGAAAAAGAGCGCGGTATTACCATCCTGGCTAAAAACACCGCTATCAACTGGAACGGCTACCACATCAACATCGTGGATACCCCGGGCCACGCCGACTTCGGCGGCGAAGTAGAACGCGTAATGTCGATGGTTGACTCCGTTCTGCTGCTGGTTGACGCTCAAGACGGCCCTATGCCGCAAACCCGTTTCGTGACCAAGAAGGCTTTCGAAGCCGGCCTGCGTCCGATCGTGTGCATCAACAAGGTTGACCGTCCAGGCGCGCGTCCGGACTGGGTTCTGGACCAGATCTTCGACCTGTTCGACAACCTGGGTGCCACCGAAGAACAGCTGGACTTCAAAGTCGTCTACGCCTCGGCCCTGAACGGCATTGCCGGTCTGGACCACACCGACATGGCTGAAGACATGACCCCGCTGTACCAGTCGATCGTCGACAACGTACCTGCGCCGGCTGTTGACCGTGAAGGTCCGTTCCAGATGCAGATCTCCGCACTGGACTACAACAGCTTCCTGGGTGTTATCGGCGTTGGCCGTATCGCTCGTGGTCGCGTCAAGCCAAACACCCCGGTTGTCGCTATCGGCGCCGACGGCAAGAAGCGTAACGGTCGTATCCTGAAGCTGATGGGTCACCACGGTCTGCACCGTATCGACGTTGAAGAAGCTGCAGCTGGCGACATTGTGTGCATCAGCGGTATGGACTCGCTGTTCATCTCCGACACCCTGTGCCACCCGGACGCGGTAGAAGCGATGAAGCCTCTGACCGTTGACGAGCCAACCGTTTCCATGACCTTCCAGGTAAACGACTCGCCTTTCTGCGGTAAAGAAGGCAAGTTCGTGACCTCCCGTAACATCAAGGAGCGTCTGGACAAAGAGCTGCTGTACAACGTTGCTCTGCGCGTTGAAGAAGGCGACTCGGCTGACAAGTTCAAGGTTTCCGGCCGTGGTGAGCTGCACCTCTCGGTACTGATCGAAACCATGCGTCGCGAAGGCTTCGAAATGGGCGTTGGTCGTCCAGAAGTAATCATCCGTCAGGTTGACGGCGTGAAGCAGGAACCGTTCGAAAACGTCACCATCGACACCCCTGAAGAATCCCAGGGCAAGGTGATGGAAGAGATGGGTCTGCGTAAAGGCGACCTGACCAACATGGTGCCGGATGGCAAAGGCCGTGTGCGTCTGGAATACAACATCCCTGCGCGTGGTCTGATCGGTTTCCGTAACCAGTTCCTGACCCTGACCAACGGTGCTGGCATCCTGACCTCGATCTTCGATCGCTACGACACCATGAAGTCCGGCGACATGTCCGGCCGTCAGAACGGTGTTCTGGTATCGGTAGAAACCGGCAAGGCGCTGACCTACTCCCTGGAAACCCTCCAGGCACGTGGCAAGCTGTTCGTTGAACACGGTCAAGAGATCTACAACGGTCAGATCGTTGGTCTGAACAGCCGTGACAACGACATGGGCGTCAACCCAACCAAAGGCAAGAAGCTCGACAACATGCGTGCTTCGGGCAAAGACGAAACCATCGCTCTGGTTCCACCTGTTCGCTTCACCCTGGAACAGGCCCTGGAATTCATCCAGGACGACGAGCTGTGCGAAGTCACGCCTAAGTCGATCCGCCTGCGTAAGAAGATCCTGGACGAAGGCGAGCGTACCCGCGCTGCCAAGAAAGCCAAGAACTGAGTTAACTCAGGCTGAATGAAAAACGCCCCCGGTCGAAAGGCCGGGGGCGTTTTTTTATGCCTGGATTTTTCTGGTGAGCCCGCTTGTTGTGGTGAGCGGGCTTGCCCCGCGCTGGGTGGCGAAGCCGCCCCAAAACCAGGCACCTGAGTTTTATCTGGAGAAATGCAGTGGCCGGGTTAGGGCTGCTTCGCAGCCCAGCGCGGGGCAAGCCCGCTCACCACAGGGGTTTGGCTGTCGATTAGAACTTGTCGAGAGTCTTGAACTTGGTCTCGCGCACCACTTCCTTCGGCTTGTACGCGCAATACCCTGGCCGTGGCCCGATTTTCGGGTGATTGCGGCAAGTATCCGGGCGCTTGTCATAAATAGTGCAGAAGCGCGTCTTACGATCCAGGTACAGGCAATCGTTGTTGCTCATGCGCTGCAGGGTAAAAATCTCGGATTTGGAATTGAAGCGCTCGACGATGCCTTCCTTCTGCAGCCGCTTGGCGATGTTTTTCGGCGGGTCGCCGCGCTCGAACTCATCGACGATGCCAATGCGGATCAGGTCCTTGATCTTCACTTCGACCGGCAGCGTGCAGCAGCTGGACACGCAACCACCGCACATATGCGCGGAATATTTCTGCCACGTTTCAAGACGGTCGAGTTCCGCGGCGGCGATCAGTTGAGGCTTCATCAAGGTTCCAGGGTGAGGCGGTATCAGGGCGCGCGATCATACCGGGATTGGTGGTTTTTTGAACAATATTTCGCAAATTTCATCCAGACGGGTATTCGGGCACGCGCCCTGCATCTAATTCGCGCAAAGGTGAATGAGTTAAAAAACTGCCGAACCAGAGCGTCTACCGTCTGTCAGACCGTCTAGGCTCTAGCAACTCCTTCTATCTCGCCCGAGGTCGCAATTGATGTCTCAGGAACCACTTGCACGAGAAGCAGAGGTAGCCGCATTTCGCGATGCCGTCTTGACCAAACTCACCTACGCGGTGGGCAAGGACCCGGATCACGCCTTCGACCATGACTGGTTCGAGGCCATTGCCCTGGCCGCCCGCGACCAGATGGTCGACCACTGGATGGACCATACGCGGCGTATCTACCGCAAAGGCCAAAAGCGGGTTTATTACCTTTCTCTGGAATTCCTCATCGGCCGTCTGCTCTACGACAGCCTGAGCAACCTGGGCGTGCTGGAGATTGCGCGCGAAGCGCTGTCCGAGCTGGGCGTCGACCTGGAGCGCATCCGCCTGCTGGAGCCCGACGCGGCGCTTGGCAACGGTGGCCTGGGCCGCCTGGCGGCGTGCTTCATGGAAAGCATGTCGACCCTGGGCATTGCCGGCCATGGGTATGGCATTCGTTATGAGCACGGCTTGTTCCGCCAGGCGATTGTTGATGGCTGGCAGCAGGAACAGACCGAACGCTGGCTGGATTTCGGTAACCCGTGGGAGTTCGAGCGGGCCGAAGTGATTTACCCGATCGGCTTTGGCGGTAGCGTCGAAACCCTCGCGGATGCTTCCGGCAAGATGATCCAGGTGTGGTCGCCCAACGAAACCGTACGGGCCGTGGCCTATGACACCCCGGTGGTCGGCTGGCGTGGCGCAAGTGTGAACACCCTGCGCTTGTGGCGCGCACGGGCGGTAGAAGACCTGCACCTGGAGCGCTTCAACGCCGGTGACCACTTGGGCGCCGTCGCCGAAGTGGCCCGCGCCGAGAGCATCTCCCGAGTGCTTTACCCGGCCGACAGCACCGAAGCGGGGCAGGAGCTGCGTCTGCGCCAGGAATACTTCTTCGTTTCCGCCTCCCTGCAAGACTTGCTGCGCCGCCACAAGAACATGCACGGCTCGGTACTGAGCCTGGGCGAGCACGCTGCGATCCAGCTCAACGACACCCACCCGTCCATCGCCGTGGCCGAGTTGATGCGTCAACTGGTCGACCTGCACGACATTCCGTGGGAAGCGGCGTGGGACGTGACCGTCGAAACCCTGTCGTACACCAACCACACCCTGCTGCCCGAAGCGCTGGAAACCTGGCCGGTCGGACTGATGGAGCGCATGCTGCCTAGGCACATGCAGATCATCTACCTGATCAACGCCCAGCACATCGACTCGCTGCGCGCCAAAGGCATCCACGACTTTGACGTACTGCGCGCCGTCTCGCTGATCGAAGAAGACAACGGACGCCGCGTGCGCATGGGCAACCTGGCGTTCCTCGGTTCCCACAGCGTCAACGGCGTATCCGGCCTGCACACCCAGCTGATGCGCAGCACGGTATTCTCCGAGCTGCACAAGCTGTACCCGGAGCGTATCAACAACAAAACCAACGGCATCACTTTCCGCCGCTGGTTGTACCAGGCCAACCCGAAGCTCACGTCCATGCTGGTGGAGGCACTGGGTCCGGACATTCTCGACAAGCCCGAAGAGCGGCTGGTGGAGCTTGAGCCGTTCGCCGAGAAACAGACGTTCCGCAAGGCTTTTGCCGAGCAACGCTTGCACAGCAAGCGCGCGCTGGCGGACATCATTCATGAGCGCCTGGGCATCGCGGTCAATCCGGCGGCGATGTTCGACGTGCAGGTCAAGCGTATCCACGAATACAAGCGCCAACTGCTCAACCTGTTGCACACCGTGGCGCTGTACCAGGCGATCCGTGCCGAGCCTGGCACTGACTGGGTGCCGCGCGTGAAGATCTTCTCCGGCAAGGCGGCGGCCAGTTATCACCAGGCCAAGCTGATCATCAAGCTGACCAACGACATCGCGCGCACGGTCAATAACGACCCGACCGTACGTGGTTTGCTCAAGGTGGTGTTCCTGCCCAACTACAACGTGAGCCTGGCAGAAAGCATCATCCCGGCAGCGGACTTGTCGGAGCAGATCTCCACCGCTGGCTTTGAAGCCTCGGGTACCAGCAACATGAAGTTCGGCCTCAACGGTGCGCTGACCATCGGCACCATGGACGGCGCCAACGTCGAGATGCACGAACGCGTCGGTGCCGAGCATATGTTTATCTTTGGCCTCAGTGCGCAGCAGGTGGAAGCGCGCAAACACGCCGGTGAGTTCAACGCCGGGGCCGACATTGCAGCGTCCCATCGGTTGAATGATGTGCTGCAAGCAATTCGGGGCGGGGTGTTCTCGCCGGATGATCCGGGCCGGTACGTGGGGCTGATCGATGGGCTGATCGACTACGACCGCTTCCTGGTCTGTGCCGACTTCGATTCGTACTGGGACGCCCAGGCGCGGGTCGAGGCGCATTGGCATGATTCCAAGGCATGGTGGCGTTCGGCGGTGCTGAATACCGCGCGCATGGGCTGGTTCAGTTCGGACCGGACCATCAGGGAGTACGCGACCGAGATCTGGAAAGCCCTCGACTAAACAACGCTGGCCTGCACATGTGTGCGGGTTTATGTGGGAGCTGGCTTGCCTGCGATAGCATTACCTCGGTGTGACAGCTACACCGAGGTGTCTGCATCGCGGGCAAGCCCGGCGCCCACATAAGCTTGCTTCCACATGGGGTCTGCGTCGATATACTAGGCGCCAGTTTGCCCGCCTCGGGCTGCTTAGGGATATCGACCATGCAATGGATTTTCATGCTGATTGGCCTGGTGCTCGGCTGGACGCTCGATGAGTCGTTCAGTGACGCGGGCATCGGTGCGCTGTTGGGCTTGGGCATTGGCCAGGCGATTCGCCTGTCAAAGCTGGCGACTCAGGCGGACCAACAGGCGCGTCAGTTGGAAACCACGCAGAAGGCGCTGATTGCGCTGGGTGATCGTCTGCGGCAGCTGGAAGTGCCCACGCCGCCAAGCAATATCGTCGTCGAAGCCCCAATGCCTGAACCCACACCTGTTGGCAAAGCGCCCGATTTGGTTTGGGAGTTGCCGGCCGAATTGGCGCCGGTTGCCATCGTTGCCGAACCAAGCCAGCCGCTGCCGGCTGATGTATGGGCGCCCGCCCCGATACCAGAACCCAAAGAACCTGCCATCCCCCGTGGCCCCAACCTGATCGAGCGCGCCATCAGTGGCGCGCGCAATTGGTTGTTCGGCGGCAACACCGTGCTGCGTGTCGGCGTGGTGCTGTTGTTTCTCGGTCTGGCGTTCCTGTTGCGCTATGCCACCGAAGGCATGGTGGTGCCGATCGAATTACGTTACGCCGGCGTCGCTGCCGCCGCATTGGGCCTGCTGGGCCTGGGCTGGTGGCTGCGGCTGCGTAACAGCAATTACGGCTTGATGTTGCAAGGCACCGGGATCGCGGTGCTGTACCTGACCGTGTTCGCTGCGATGCGCTTGCACCCGCTGATCGACCCCGGTGCGGCGCTTGGCCTGCTGGTGGCCGTCACGGTGTTCTCGGCGATCCTGGCGATTACCCAGGATGCGCTGGGCCTGGCCTGTGCGGCGGCGCTGGGTGGTTTTGCCGCGCCGATTCTGACTTCCACCGGCGCTGGCAACCATGTGGCGCTGTTCAGTTATTTCGCCCTGCTCAACGCCGGCATCCTGGCGATTGCCTGGTTCAAGGCCTGGCGCCTGCTCAACCTGATCGGTTTTGTCGGCACTTTTGGGATCGGCTTCGCTTGGGGGATGCGCTCCTACACGCCGGAACTGCTGTGGAGTACCGAGCCGTTCCTGATGCTGTTTTTCCTGATGTACCTGGCCATCGGCCTGCTGTTCGCCCGGCGTAAATTGCTCGAGATGCGCGACGCGCCCGAGGATGACAGCCGTGGTGCACTGCTGCGCTGGTCGGCGGCCAAGGGTGATTATGTCGACGGCAGCATGCTGTTTGGCCCGCCGCTGGTGGGTTTCGGCTTGCAGTTTGCGTTGGTGCAGCACCTGGAGTTTGCCGCAGCGTTCAGCGCCTTGGGCCTGGGCATCGTCTACATGGGCCTGGCCCGGCTGCTGAGCGGCGGGCGCGCTTTGTTGCTGGCGGAAACCTGCCTGGCCTTGGGGGTGATCTTTGCCAGCCTGGCCATCCCCCTGGGCCTCGACGCGCGTTGGACGGCTGCGGCCTGGGCGGTGGAAGGCGCCGGCATTTTCTGGCTCGGCTTGCGCCAGCAGCGGCCGTTGGCGCGCGCGTTTGGCTTGTTGCTGCAAGTGGGTTCGGCGCTGGCGTTCCTCAGTGAATTGGGTGTCGGTGAGCACACCTTGCTCAGTGGCGCGCCGTTGGGCGCGCTGCTGCTGGGCGCTGCGTTGTTGTTCAGCTTTGACCAGTTGCGCAAGGCGTCCGAGGAGCAGTCCTCAGACTGGGAGCGCAGAGGCCTCCCGGTGTTGGCGAGCCTTGGCTTGAGCTTTTTGTACCTGCTCGCGCCCTTGTTGCTGGCTACCCAAGGCACCGCTGTGAGTTGGGCAATCGCTGGCCTGGTGACGCTGTTTATAGGCCTGCGCATCGGCTCGCGCACCTTCCTGTTCACCGCATTCGCTGTGCAATTGCTGGGTGGCGCGGTGTTCCTGCTGCGGTTGCAAGGTGGCGACGGCGCGGCGGTGTTCAACGCCGGCTGGAGCGGTTTGCTCACGGCGTCGTTGATTGGCTTGGCCTTGATCGGTGGCATGTTGTTGGCGGCGCGTGACGACATCGTGCGCAGCGATGTGCGGCTGCTGCGCGGGTTGTCGGTGGTGCTGTTGGCGGGCCTCGTATTGATCAACCTCGCGGTGCTGTTTGTGCTGCCGTGGGAAAGCGCCAGTGGCGTGTGGGCGGCCAGTGGCTTGTTGGTCATCTGGCTGAGCCTGTACCTGCAACAGCGGGTCAGTTTTGTGTTCGGCTTGCTGCTGCAATTGGTGGGCGGCGGTTCGTTCCTGCTGGCGGTACCGGAGTTGCTCGGGCCACTGACCAGCGAGGGGCTGCGTCCGTTGGCCCACAGCGGTTTCTGGACGCCGATGGTACTGGGCCTGGCTGCACTGGTCGGCGCCTGGCGCTTGCAGCGCGAACCCCATGCGCCGGTGTTTGCCGTGTTGAAGCTGCAACGCCTTTCCGACTTGCTGTTGGTCTGGGGCGCGGCCTGGTGGACGTTGGCGCTGATCGGCGAAGTGTTGCGGTTTATCCCACAGGAATTGCAGGCGGCATTCCTGCTGGGGTGCGCGGCAATCAGCGTCGCGGTCTGGATGCTGCTGGCTGTGCGCCTGAAGTGGGTGTCGTTGGGGGTGTTGTCCACCCTGCTGATGCCAGCGGTGGGCTTGGTGTTGCTGGTGTACGGACATACTTATTACCACCCCGCGGCGGAGTACGGCTGGCTGGCGTGGTCGGCGGTATTTGTGGTGCATTTCATCTCGCTGCGACGTCTGGCGGTGATTGTGCCCGCCAAGGCGTTGAGCGTGGCCCACGTACTCGGCTGCTGGATGCTGATCGGCATATTGGCGCTGGAGTTGCGCTACGGTCTGCTGAGGTTTACTGCCGAGTACAACGCCTGGCGCTGGCTGGGCTGGGCGATCCTGCCAAGTCTCTATCTCGTGCTGGCCGCTTCGCCACGTCGTTGGCCGTGGCCGGTGTCGGCGTATCCAAGGGAATATCGGGTGTTGGCGGCCGTGCCATTGGCGGTGCTGATGCTCGGTTGGTTCTGGCTGGCGAACAGCTTCAGCGACGGCACGGCCAAACCGCTGCCCTATGTGCCGCTGGTCAATCCGCTGGACCTGGGCCTGCTCTTTGCGCTGCTGGGTGTGTATTGGTGCGCGCGAAGTGTCGCGCCGCTACGGGGGCCGCGTACCGAGCTTTTTGCCCAAGGTGTCGCGGGTGTCTCGCTGTTTGCCTTCTTCACTGCGCTGGTGATGCGCACCGCCCACCATTGGGGCGGCGTGCCGTTTCAACTGGATGCGTTGCTCGAATCCATGCTGGTACAGGCCGGTCTGTCGATCGTCTGGACCCTGATCGCTCTCGGCCTGATGATCGGCGGCCACCTGCGCCATCGCCGCGAGGTGTGGCTGATCGGTGCAGTGTTGATTGCGGTGGTGGTCGCCAAGTTGTTCTTTGTCGAACTGAGCAACCGCGGCGGTCTGGCGCGGATCGTGTCGTTTATAGGCGTGGGTGGGCTGTTGCTGGTGGTGGGTTACTTCGCACCGCTGCCACCCAAGCGTGCCGAACCGGTGTTGGACACTGAAGGAGCATCCTCTTGATCGGTAAGTTGAGCGTGGCCGTGCTGGGCCTGTGTACGACCTTGTCTGTGTGGGCGCAGGAAGCGCCGGCCGACTTCACCGCCCACGTGCCGCTGAACGTCAGCGGCAGCGGCCCTTGGTATCGCCTGGAGCTGCCGCTGGCGGTGCAATTGAACGCGCGCCAGGCCGATCTTGGCGATGTGCGCGTGTTCAACGCCGCCGGCGAGCCGCAGGCCTATGCGTTGTCGCGACAGGCCTCGCAGCGCAGCGAAAGTCGCAATGTGACGGCGGTGAAGTGGTTCCCGCTCTACGCCGCCGACACCCAGCAAGCCCTGCCAAACGTGGTAATGAAGGCCACCACTTCCGGCACCCTGGTGGAAATCAAACCGTCCACAGCCCCCAAACCCGGCAAGCAAGTACTGCGGGGCTGGGTATTGGACGCCAGTGCAATCAAGGCGCCCCTGCAGCAATTGAGCCTGGACTGGAGTCGCGAGCAGGAGGGCTTCCAGCGTTTCAGCATTGAAGCCAGTGATGATTTGCAGCACTGGAAAGCCTGGGGCGATGGGCAAGTGGCGCGCTTGTCATTTGCCGATGAACGGGTCGAGCAGCATGACGTGAGCTTGCCGGGGCAATCGGCGCGTTATTTGCGGCTGGTGTGGCAAGGCCAGGCGGCGCCGTTGTTGACGTCGGCCAAGCTGGAGAGCGCCACTAGCAGCACCTTGCCGATGCCGTTGGTGTGGTCGCAGGCCTTTCCAGGGGAGCGGCTCAAGGCGGGAGAGTACAGTTGGCAATTGCCGACGGGGCTGAATGTCGAGCGCTTGCGGGTCGAATTGAAGCAGCCCAATACGCTGGCGCCGGTGACGTTGTCGGGTCGAAGTGACGCCAAGCAAACCTGGCAGCCGTTGAGCAATGGCCTGCTGTATCGCCTGACCCAGAGCGGCAAGGACGTGGTGCAGGATGAATTGCAGTTGCCGGGCCAGACGGTTGCCCAGTTGAAGTTGCAAGTGGACGAGCGGGGCGGTGGACTGGGCGTCGAAGCCCCCGCCTTACGCGTGGCCGTGCGTGCCACGCAACTGGTGTTCCTGGCGCGGGGTGAGCCGCCCTTCAGCCTGGCGCTGGGGAACGCATCCGTGAAAGCCGCGAGCCTGCCACTTTCGACGCTGATTCCTGATTACAGTCCTGAGCGTTTGAAGGCGCTGGGCCAGGCCACCTTGGTGGGAGAAATCGCGGTCAAACCGCCTGCGATTGCCGCCTTGCCCGAAGCCGGCACCGACTGGAAGAAACTCGGCCTATGGGCCGTGTTATTGCTCGGCGTGGCGGCACTGGGTGCCATGGCCTACAGTTTGCTGCGCAAGCCGCCGGTGGCAGGTTAAATAAAGTCCATGAACTCTATTGGGTTTAAATCCTCTGATAGGAGGAAATACGCCCCGACTCGCGTTAAACTGCGCGGGTTTTCAGCCCCCCCATTCTCCGGAGCCTTACATGTCCCGCGTTACCTTGAGTCGCTATTTGATTGAGCAGACCCGCAGCAACAACACGCCTGCCGATCTGCGCTTCCTTATCGAAGTGGTGGCGCGTGCTTGCAAGGAAATCAGCCACGCCGTGTCCAAAGGCGCATTGGGTGGTGTCCTGGGCAGCATGGGCACTGAAAACGTGCAGGGCGAAGTGCAGAAGAAACTCGACGTACTCTCCAACGAGATCCTGCTCGAAGCCAACGAATGGGGCGGTCACCTGGCCGGCATGGCGTCCGAAGAAATGGACAATGCCTACCAGATCCCGGGCAAATACCCGAAAGGCGCGTACCTGCTGGTATTTGACCCACTGGACGGCTCGTCCAACATCGACATCAATGCACCGGTCGGCACCATCTTCTCGGTACTGCGTTGCCCGAACGAATACCTGAGCCAGAACGAAGCCCTGAACGAAAAGGCCTTCCTGCAGCCAGGCACCGAACAGGTTGCCGCTGGCTACGCCATCTACGGTCCACAGACCATGCTGGTGCTGACCCTGGGCGATGGCGTCAAGGGCTTCACCCTGGACCGCGAAATGGGCAGCTTCGTGCTGACTCACGAAGACATCTCCATTCCTGCGTCCACCCAGGAATTCGCGATCAACATGTCCAACCAGCGTCACTGGGAAGAACCGGTGAAGCGCTATGTCAACGAACTGATGGAAGGTGAAGAAGGCCCGTTGAAGAAAAACTTCAACATGCGCTGGGTTGCCGCGATGGTTGCCGATGTGCACCGCATCCTGACCCGTGGTGGCCTGTTCATGTACCCACGCGACAGCCGCGAGCCGTCCAAGCCGGGCAAACTGCGCTTGATGTACGAAGCCAACCCGATGTCGTTCCTGGTTGAGCAGGCGGGCGGTGCGTCCACCGACGGCCACCAGCGCATCCTCGACATCCAGCCTGAAGGCCTGCACCAGCGTGTGGCGGTATTCCTGGGTTCGAAGGAAGAAGTTGAGCGTGTGACGGCCTATCACAAGAAGTAAGCTGCGGCGATAAGTGATCGGCGTTGTTGTGAGCCGTTTCACTCTTGAAGAAGCCCCGAAACGTTTCAGCGTTTTCGGGGCTTTTTTGTTTTCGTTCGTCGGGAACCAGACACCTCTTTTCCCTTCTAAGCTTCTGGCAGATACCCAAGCTGCTTCGTCCCTCCAGGAGTTTTTCCATGTCGTTACGCCGTCTCGCTTTGCTGGCTTTTTGCGTGCTATTGGCCGCTTGCAGCAAGGTCAACCAAGAAAACTACGCGAAGTTGTCGGCTGGCATGGCCAAGGCTGAGGTGGAGTCGCTGTTGGGCAAGCCTACCGATTGTTCTGGCGCACTGGGCATGTCCAGCTGCACCTGGGGCGATAAAAACAGCTTTATCAGCGTTCAATATGCCGGTGACAAAGTTCTGATGTTTTCCGGGCAAGGCCTGAAGTAAACCGGGGCGCAAGCCTGCGGGAGAAGAAGAATGATGCGTTTTGTTTTGTTCCTTTGTGCCAGCCTGTTTTTGGCGGGCTGTGCCAGCCATTCTGGCGATGATCTGCAACCCAAGACCGCTGGCAGCGTCAACCTCAAGCGTTACCAGGGCACCTGGTATGAGTTGGCCCGATTGCCGATGTACTTCCAGCGCAACTGCGCGCAGTCCGAAGCTCGCTACACGTTGCTGCCCGATGGCGATATGTCAGTGTTCAACCGCTGCCTGACGACTGAGTGGAAGTGGGAAGAAGCGAAGGGCACCGCCACCCCGCAAGTACCGGGCAAGACCGACAAGCTCTGGGTGGAATTCAATAACTGGTTTACCGCGCTGCTACCCGGCGTCGCCAAGGGCGATTACTGGGTGCTGTATGTCAGCGATGACTACAAGACCGCGATCGTCGGCAGCCCGAGCCGGCGCTACATGTGGATCTTGTCGCGCACGCCGACGGTCAATGCGGACACCCGCGAAGACCTGCTGAGCAGGGCGCGGCAACAGGGGTATGACACCACACGTTTGATCTGGCGCACGTCGGACAAGCAGATGGCGAAGACCTCGCAATAACCCTGGGCCACCGCCGATCAAAAAATGTGGGAGCTGGCTTGCCTGCGATAGCATCACCACGGTGTAACTGATACACCTTGGTGCCTGTATCGCAGGCAAGCCAGCTCCCACATTTGTTAGGTGTCGCGTGTTAGCCCAGTAGCGCTCTCAAGACTTGCGTGAAGGCCCGGCTGCTTTCTTCTTCACCGGCGTGGTGCCCATCGCGCACCGCCCACTTTCCGTTGACCAGCACATCCCGCACCTGCCGATCACCGCCCGCGAACAGCCAGCGATTGAGAATCCCGTCCTCCGTTGCCGTCGCCAAGTACGGATCATTACCGTCCAGCACAATCCAATCCGCACGCTTGCCCACTTCCAGTCGACCAATCGGCTGGCCCAACGCCTGGGCACCGCCGTCCAGCGCGGCATCGAACAGCGTGCGGCCGACCATCGGCTGATCGCTGCGATACAGCCGGTTACGCCGCTGATCGCGCAGGCGCTGGCCATATTCCAACCAACGCAACTCTTCCACCACGCTCAGTGATACATGGCTGTCGGACCCGATGCCCATGCGTCCGCCTTGGGCGAGGAAATCCACCGCCGGGAAAATCCCGTCACCCAGGTTGGCCTCGGTGGTCAGGCACAAGCCGGCAATCGCACGGCTCTTGGCCATGCGCGCCACCTCGTCCGCATCGGCATGGGTGGCATGCACCAGGCACCAGCGTTCATCCACTTCAATGTTGTCGTACAGCCATTGCAGCGGGCGTTTGCCGCTCCAGGCCAGGCAGTCTTCAACTTCCTTCTGCTGTTCGGCGATGTGGATATGCACCGGGCACACCTTGTCGCTGGCGGCCAGCACGTCATTTATTTGCTGTGGCGTCACCGCGCGCAACGAGTGGAAACACAGCCCCAACTGCTGCGCCGTTTGTGCGGCGAGGATGGGTTTGAGCTGCGTCTGCAGGTCCAGGTATTGCTCGGTGCTGTTGATAAACCGCCGCTGGCCTTCATTCGGTGCCTGGCCGCCAAACCCGGAGTGGGTATAGAGCACCGGCACCAGCGTCAGGCCGATACCAGTGCTGGCCGCCGCCTGGCTGATCTGCCGCGACAGCTCCGTGCGATCCGCATACGGCTGGCCGCTGACGTCATGGTGCACATAGTGAAATTCGGCCACCGACGTGTAGCCGGCCTTGAGCATCTCGATGTACAGCTGGCGCGCGATCACCTGCAATTGGTCCGGGTTTATCTTGCCCACCATGCGGTACATCAGGTCGCGCCAGGTCCAGAAACTGTCATTCGGGTTGCCGGCCACTTCAGCCAAGCCGGCCATCGCACGCTGGAAGGCATGGGAGTGCAAGTTCGGCATACCCGCCAATACCGGGCCTCTCAGCCGTTCAGCACCTTCTGCGCTGGCATTGGCCTCAACTTTAGTCAGCAGCCCATCGGCGCTGACTTCAAGACGTACATCATTGGCCCATCCATTAGGCAGCAGCGCGCGTTCGGCAAAGAAAGCGGACATGATCAAGGCACCCCGGTCGTGTGTTTATTTGTATATACATATACAGACGTTTGCCTGCTCGGTAAACTCCGGCAATCTATGCATCTTTTCCCCCTGCAAGGATTCCCTGTGCCGACTCCGCCTGCCAAGTCTTCGCTGGCTGCCCACATGGACGAAAGTCCGGCGCCCTTGTATGCCCGCGTCAAACAGATGATCAGCCAGCAGATCCTCAACGGCAACTGGCCGCCCCATTACCGCGTGCCGTCCGAGAGCGAACTGGTCAGCCAGCTGGGTTTCAGCCGTATGACCATCAACCGTGCGTTGCGCGAGCTCACCGCTGAAGGTTTGCTGGTGCGCATGCAAGGTGTCGGCACCTTTGTCGCCGAGCCCAAGAGCCAGTCGGCGCTGTTCGAAGTGCACAACATCGCCGATGAGATCGCCTCACGCGGTCATCGGCATACCTGCCAGGTCATCCACCTGGGCGAGGAGGCTGCCGGTTCCGAGCGCGCTGTCGCCTTGGAGATGCGTGAAGGCGGGCGTGTTTTCCATTCGTTGATCGTGCATTTCGAAAACGATATTCCCGTGCAAATCGAAGACCGCTTCGTCAATGCCCTGGTCGCGCCGGAATACCTGCAGCAGGATTTCACCCAGCAAACGCCGTATGCCTACCTGAACCAGGTGGCACCGCTGACCGAAGGCGAGCATGTGGTCGAAGCCATCCTTGCCGATGCAGCCGAGTGCAAGTTGCTGCAGATCGAACCCAGCGAGCCGTGCCTGCTGATTCGCCGGCGCACCTGGTCAGGCCGCCAGCCGGTGACCGCCGCGCGTCTGATCCACCCCGGTTCCCGTCACAGCCTGGAAGGACGTTTCAGTAAATGAGTGCAGTGAAAGTCTGGCGCGCCACCGATTACGTGCGCATGCCATGGAAAAACGGCGGTGGCAGCACCGAAGAAATCACCCGTGATGCCGGTACCGGCCTGGATGGTTTTGGCTGGCGACTGTCGATTGCCGATATTGCCGAGTCGGGTGGGTTTTCGACCTTCGCCGGCTACCAGCGCGTGATCACCGTGATCAAGGGCGCGGGCATGGTCCTGACCGTGGACGGTGAGGAGCAGCGCGGTTTGTTACCGCTCCAACCCTTCGCGTTCAAGGGTGACAGCCAAGTGTCATGTCGCCTGATCACCGGGCCGATCCGCGACTTCAACCTGATCTATTCGCCACAGCGTTACCACGCACGGTTGCAATGGATCGATGGCGAGCAGCGCTTTTTCAGCACGGCGCAGACGGTGCTGGTGTTCAGCGTGGCGGATGAAGTGAAGGTGCTGGACCACAAGCTGGGGCATCACGACTGCCTGCAAGTGGACGGTAACACTGGCCTGCTGGATATCTCCGTCAGCGGCCGCAGCTGCATTATCGAACTGACTGCTCGCGATTAAAAACTGTGGGAGCGGGCTTGCCCGCGAATGCGGTGTATCAGTACCAGAGAGGCTGGCTGACCCACTGCATTCGCGGGCAAGCCTGCTCCCACATTTGTTTTGTGGAGAGCAACAGAACTGTTTCCAACGTCCGCACCAATTTGTTACCGAATGCCCCAGCGTGGCGCAAAACCACGCCATCGCGCCAAACCTCCCTTGCTGTAAAAATCCTCCGTAAGAAATTTCATTAAGTCTCCAAGCCTTAATTTCCAAGGCTTGCGCCCACTTTCGGAAAAAATCTCAACAGCCCCCTCAGCAAGTTGGCCGCTTGATTGCATATGCTTGTATGTACAAGTAAAGATGTGTGCGTAAGACTCTCCTTCGCACCATCCATGTTCGCGCATCATGCCGAGGAGTCCAGTCGTGACCGATTTTTCTAAAGCCAGGCCTACAAAATACCGTGACGTCGAAATCCGTGCCGCCCACGGTAACAAGCTCACCGCCAAAAGCTGGCTGACTGAAGCGCCGTTGCGCATGCTGATGAACAACCTCGACCCGCAAGTGGCCGAGAACCCCAAAGAACTGGTGGTGTATGGCGGTATCGGCCGCGCGGCGCGCAACTGGGAGTGCTACGACCAGATCGTCGAGAGCCTCACCAACCTGAATGACGACGAAACCCTGCTGGTGCAATCCGGCAAGCCGGTCGGCGTGTTCAAGACCCACAGCAACGCCCCGCGTGTACTGATCGCCAACTCCAACCTGGTGCCGCACTGGGCGAGCTGGGAACACTTCAACGAACTGGATGCCAAGGGCCTGGCCATGTACGGCCAGATGACCGCCGGCAGCTGGATCTACATCGGCAGCCAGGGCATCGTCCAAGGCACCTACGAAACCTTCGTCGAAGCGGGTCGCCAGCATTACAACAGCGACCTGACTGGCCGTTGGGTGCTCACCGCCGGTCTCGGCGGCATGGGCGGCGCGCAACCTTTGGCCGCAACGCTGGCCGGCGCGTGCTCGCTGAACATTGAATGCCAACAAGTCAGCATCGACTTCCGCCTGAACAGCCGTTATGTCGACGAACAAGCCACCGACCTCGACGACGCACTGGCGCGCATTGCCAAGTACACCAAGGAAGGCAAGGCTATCTCCATTGCCCTGCTGGGTAACGCGGCGGAAATCCTGCCGGAACTGGTCAAGCGCGGCGTGCGCCCAGACATGGTCACCGACCAGACCAGCGCCCACGACCCACTCAACGGCTACCTGCCAGCCGGCTGGGCCTGGGACGAATACCGCGCTCGCGCCAAGACCGAGCCAGCTGCCGTGATCAAGGCGGCCAAGCAGTCGATGGCCGTGCACGTCAAAGCCATGCTGGAATTCCAGAAGCAAGGCATCCCGACCTTCGACTACGGCAACAACATCCGCCAGATGGCCCAGGAAGAAGGCGTGGAAAACGCGTTCGACTTCCCGGGTTTCGTACCGGCCTACATCCGCCCGCTGTTCTGCCGTGGCATCGGCCCGTTCCGTTGGGCTGCGCTGTCGGGCGACCCGCAAGACATCTACAAGACCGACGCCAAAGTCAAAGAGCTGATCCCGGACGACGCCCACCTGCACAACTGGCTGGACATGGCGCGCGAGCGCATCAGCTTCCAGGGCCTGCCGGCGCGTATCTGCTGGGTGGGCCTGGGCCAGCGCGCCAAGCTCGGCCTGGCATTCAACGAAATGGTACGCAGCGGTGAGCTGTCGGCGCCGGTCGTGATCGGCCGTGACCACCTCGACTCCGGCTCGGTATCCAGCCCGAACCGCGAAACCGAAGCCATGCAGGACGGTTCTGACGCCGTGTCCGACTGGCCACTGCTCAACGCCTTGCTCAACACCGCCAGCGGCGCGACCTGGGTTTCGCTGCACCACGGTGGTGGCGTAGGCATGGGCTTCTCCCAGCACTCCGGCATGGTGATCGTCTGCGACGGCACCGACGAAGCGGCTGAGCGCATTGCCCGCGTGCTGCATAACGACCCGGCCACCGGTGTGATGCGTCACGCAGACGCTGGCTACCAGATCGCGATCGACTGCGCCAAAGAGCAGGGCCTCAATCTCCCGATGATCAAATAACCCACTGTGGGAACGGGCTTGCCTGCGATGGCATCCCCTCGGTTCTACTGATAGACCGAGTCGCCCGCATCGCAGGCAAGCCAGCTCCCACAGAAAAGCGGTTTTACACAGGCTTTATGAACAATCCATCAGAGGTTGAACACACATGGCTGCAAATGACGCACGTGCAAGCACCACCCCGTTGATCGAAAGGCGTTCGATCGACTACATCCCGGAAGCGGAAAGACACGGTCGTCTGTTTAGCCAGTTCACCCTGTGGATGGGTGCCAACCTGCAGATCACCGCGATTGTCACCGGGGCCTTGGCCGTGGTGCTGGGCGGTGATGTGTTCTGGTCGTTGATCGGGCTGTTTGTCGGTCAACTGATCGGCGGCGGCGTCATGGCGTTGCATGCGGCGCAGGGGCCCAAGCTGGGCCTGCCGCAGATGATTTCCAGTCGGGTGCAGTTCGGCGTGTACGGCGCGGCCATTCCGATCGTGCTGGTGTGCCTGATGTACCTGGGTTTCACCGCCACCGGCACGGTGCTGTCCGGTCAAGCGCTGGGCCAGTTGTTCGGGGTCAGCGACAGCACCGGTATTTTGATTTTCGCCAGTGTCATCGTGCTGGTCACGGTGCTGGGCTACCGGGTGATCCATTTCATCGGTCGTGTCGCCAGCGTCATTGGCGTGATCGCCTTTGTCTACCTGTTCAGCCGCCTGATAAGCCAGACCGACGTTGGCGCTCTCCTGCAAATCCGTCACTTCAGCTGGAGCAGTTTTCTGCTGGCGGTGTCGCTCGCGGCCTCCTGGCAGATCGCCTTCGGCCCTTACGTGGCGGACTACTCGCGTTACCTGCCGAGCACCACGTCATCGGTGAAGACTTTTTTCGCCGCCGGCGCGGGTTCGGTCGTGGGCGCTCAGGTGGCGATGGTCCTCGGCGTGTTTGCCGCAGCCATGTCCAATGGTCAGTTCGCCGGGCATGAAGTGGCCTACATCGTTGGCTTGAGCGGTACCGGCGCCACCGCTGCGCTGCTGTACTTCAGCATCGCGTTTGGCAAGGTCACCATCTCGACGCTGAACTCTTACGGCAGCTTCATGTGCATCGCGACCATCATCAGCGGCTTCCGTGGTCGCCTTGAGGTCACGCGCCTGCAGCGCTTGGTATTCGTGCTGGTGATTGTCGGGACCGCGACCCTGATCGCGTTGCTCGGCCAGCACTCGTTCCTCGGTGCGTTCAAGTCTTTCATCCTGTTCCTGCTGGCGTTCTTCACGCCCTGGAGTGCGATCAACCTAGTGGACTACTACTGCATCACCCGCGAGCGCTATGACGTGCCGGCACTGGCCGACCCCTACGGGCGCTATGGCCGCTGGAACCTGCTGGGTATCAGCGTGTATGTCTTCGGCGTGCTGGTGCAGTTGCCGTTCATCTCCACCAAGTTCTACACCGGCCCCCTGGTGGCCGCGCTTGGTGATGTGGATATTTCCTGGATCATCGGCCTGGTGCTGCCGGCGGCGCTGTATTACCTGTGTGCAAAAAAATGGCACGGCACGGTGCCCGATCACCTGATCCTGCCAACAGAGCAGGGCGCTATACCAAGAGCAAACGGGCTGGCTGCACAAGCCTGATGGGACGTGGACAGGGCAGGATGCCTACTGACTGCCGTAATCCATTTCAAGATTGGGAGCGTCACAACAATGAAAATGCATAAGACCCTGCTGGCCACCTTGCTCTCTGCAGGTTTGCTCGCCTCCGCTGGCGCCCAGGCAGCCGGCTGGTGCGAATCCGGCAAACCGGTGAAATTCGCCGGCCTGAACTGGGAAAGCGGCATGTTGCTCACCGACATCCTGCAAACCGTGCTGGAAAAAGGCTACGGCTGCAAAACCGACAGCCTGCCGGGCAACTCCATCACCATGGAAAACGCCCTGAGCAGCAATGACATCCAAGTGTTCGCCGAAGAATGGGTGGGCCGCAGTGAAGTCTGGAACAAAGCCGAGAAGGCCGGCAAAGTCGTTGGCGTCGGTGCCCCGGTCGTGGGCGCTATCGAAGGTTGGTACGTGCCGCGCTATGTGATCGAAGGCGACGCCAAACGCAAGCTGGAACCCAAGGCGCCGGACCTGAAAAACATCGCCGACCTGGCCAAGTACGCCTCGGTGTTCAAGGACCAGGAAGAACCGTCCAAGGGCCGTTTCTACAACTGCCCAGCCGGCTGGACCTGCGAGCTGGACAACAGCGAGATGCTGAAAAGCTACGGCCTGGAAAATTCCTACACCAACTTCCGCCCAGGCACCGGCCCGGCGCTGGATGCGGCGGTGCTGTCGAGCTACAAGCGTGGCGAGCCGATCCTGTTCTACTACTGGTCGCCGACGCCGCTGATGGGCCAGGTTGACCTGGTCAAGCTGGAAGAAAAACCCGGCGTGGATAAAAGCGTGAGCATCAAGGTCGGCCTGTCCAAGACCTTCCATGAGCAAGCCCCTGAGCTGGTGGCCGTGCTGGAAAAGGTCAACCTGCCTATCGACCTGCTGAACCAGAACCTGGGTCGCATGGCCAAGGAACGAATTGAGTCGCCAAAACTGGCGAAAATTTTCCTCAAGGAACATCCTGAAGTCTGGCACGCCTGGGTGAGCGACGACGCAGCCAAGAAAATCGACGCGGCCTTGTAGGTCAAGCGTGCCCGGCTACCCTGAAGGGCAGCCGGGCGCCTGGCCACAACCCACTGGATCGAGAGCACGATATGTTTCCTGAGAGTTTTACGTTTTCCATCGCCGACTGGGTCAACGGTTGGGTGGACTCATTGGTCACCAACTACGGTGATGTGTTCCGGCACATTTCCGACACCCTGCTGTGGGCCATCGTCAACCTGGAAGGGTTGCTGCGCGCAGCGCCCTGGTGGCTGATGCTGGCCATCGTCGGCGGCGTCGCCTGGCATGCCACCCGCAAGGTGGTGACCACGGCGGTGATCGTCGGATTGCTGTTCCTGGTCGGCGCGGTTGGCCTGTGGGACAAGCTGATGCAGACCCTCGCCTTAATGATGGTCGCCACGGTGATCTCGGTGCTGATCGGTATCCCGCTGGGCATTCTTTCGGCACGCAGCAATCGCCTGCGTTCGGTGCTGATGCCGCTGCTCGACATCATGCAAACCATGCCCAGCTTTGTGTACCTGATCCCGGTGCTGATGCTGTTCGGCCTGGGCAAGGTCCCGGCGATTTTCGCCACGGTGATCTACGCCGCGCCACCGCTGATCCGTCTCACTGACCTGGGTATTCGCCAGGTCGACGGCGAGGTCATGGAAGCCATCAACGCCTTCGGCGCCAACCGTTGGCAGCAACTGTTCGGTGTGCAACTGCCGCTGGCGTTGCCAAGCATCATGGCCGGTATCAACCAGACCACCATGATGGCGCTGTCGATGGTGGTGATCGCCTCGATGATCGGCGCCCGTGGCTTGGGTGAAGACGTCCTCGTCGGCATCCAGACCCTCAACGTCGGCCGAGGCCTCGAAGCCGGGCTGGCGATCGTGATTCTCGCAGTGGTCATCGACCGCATTACCCAGGCCTATGGTCGTCCACGGCATGAGGCGAGCAAATGACTACTGTCAGCAAAATCGAAGTTAAAAACGTCTTCAAGATCTTCGGCGCGCGCTCCAAGGATGCGCTGGCCATGGTCGGGCAGGGCAAGACCAAGGACCAGGTCCTGGCCGAGACCGGCTGCGTGGTCGGCGTGAACGACTTGTCCCTGAGCATCGGCACCGGTGAAATCTTCGTGATCATGGGCCTGTCGGGTTCCGGCAAGTCCACCCTGGTGCGTCACTTCAACCGCCTGATCGACCCGACCAGTGGCGCGATCCTGGTGGACGGCGAAGACATCCTGCAGCTGGACATGGAAGCCCTGCGCCAATTCCGTCGACACAAGATCAGCATGGTGTTCCAGAGTTTCGGCCTGTTGCCCCACAAGAGCGTGCTCGACAACGTCGCCTACGGCCTCAAGGTGCGTGGCGAAACCAAACAGGTGTGCGCCGAACGCGCCCTGCACTGGATCGAAACCGTGGGCCTCAAGGGCTACGAAAACAAATACCCGCACCAGCTTTCCGGTGGCATGCGCCAACGTGTCGGCCTGGCCCGCGCGCTCGCGGCCGACACCGACATCATTTTGATGGACGAAGCCTTCAGCGCCCTCGACCCACTGATCCGCGCCGAGATGCAGGACCAGTTGCTGGAGCTGCAAAAGACCCTGCACAAAACCATCGTGTTCATCACCCACGACCTCGACGAGGCCGTGCGCATCGGCAACCGCATCGCGATCCTCAAGGACGGCAAGCTGATTCAGGTCGGCACACCTCGGGAGATCCTGCATTCGCCGGCGGATGAATATGTGGATCGGTTTGTCCAGCGGCGGGCGGCGGTGGTCTGATCCGGACCTTGTGGTGAGCCGGCTGGCGCTATCGCAGGCGAGCCAGCTCCCACATTTGATCGGGTTCACACAGCTCAAATGTGGGAGCCGGGCTTGCCCGCGATGAGCCCGGTTGAGCTGCACAAGAATTAAAGAAGGTATAAAGATGTCCCAGGCAACAAAAATCATCATCGCCAACGCCCCGCTGCGCTGGCAGGACGTCGTCGCCGTCGCCCGTCACGGCGCGGTACTCGAACTCTCGGGCCAGGCCTGGGCGCGCATCGACAACGCGCAAGCCATCGTGCAGCGCATTGTCACCAGCGGGGAGCGCGCCTATGGCGTGAACACTGGCCTGGGCGCGCTGTGCAATGTGTCGCTCAAGGGCGAACAACTCAGCCAACTGTCGCGCAACACCTTGCTGAGCCATGCCTGCGGCGTCGGTCCGGTGCTGAGTGATGAGCAGACCCGCGCAATCATCTGTGCCGCCATCATCAACTACAGCCACGGCAAGTCCGGTCTGCATCCGCAGGTGGTGCACTCGTTGCTGGCGCTGCTCAACCACGGCATCACCCCGCAAGTACCGTCCCAGGGTTCGGTGGGTTACCTGACTCACATGGCCCACGTTGGCGTGGCTTTGCTGGGTGTGGGCCAGGTGAGTTACCAAGGCCGGATCGTTCCGGCGCAAGAGGCATTAAGCGCGGAAGGTTTGCAGCCGGTGGTGCTCGGCGCCAAGGACGGCCTGTGCCTGGTCAACGGCACGCCGTGCATGACCGGCTTGAGCTGCCTGGCCCTGGCCGACGCGCACCACTTGCTGCAATGGGCCGACGTGATCGGCGCCATGAGTTTCGAAGCCCAGCGTGGGCAGATCGATGCCTTCGATGAAGAAATCATCGCGCTCAAGCCGCACCCTGGCATGCAACACGTGGGAATGAACCTGCGCGCCTTGCTCGATGGCAGCGAAGTGATCGCCAGCAGCAAGGGCATTCGCACTCAGGATGCGTTGAGCATCCGCTCGATCCCGCAGATCCACGGCGCGGCGCGCGACCAGGTGGAGCACGCCACACGCCAGATCGAAACCGAACTCAACAGCGCCACCGACAACCCGTTGGTGCTCGGCACGCCGGACCACTACCGCGTGGTGTCCCAGGCCAATCCGCACGGGCAGTCCGTCGCGCTGGCGGCGGACATGCTGGCGATTGCCCTGGCTGAAATCGGCTCGGTGGCCGAACGCCGCCTGGACCGCCTGATCAACCCGCACGTCAGCGGCTTGCCGGCGTTTCTGGTCAGCAACCCTGGGGTCAACTCCGGGATGATGATTGTGCAGTACGTCGCCGCCTCGCTGTGCGGACAAAACCGCCAACTGGCGCAACCGGCGGTGCTGGATAACTTCGTCACCTCGGGCCTGCAGGAAGACCACCTGAGCATGGGCACCAATGCCGCGCTCAAGCTGCACCAAGTATTGGCCAACGTGACGCAGATTCTCGCCATCGAGTACCTGCTGGCGGCCCAGGCGTTTGAGTTCTTGAAGGACCAGCGCTTCGGCGTGGGCACCGATCGTGCGTGGCGCCTGCTGCGTGAAGTGGTGCCGGCCTATGAACAGGACCGCTGGCTGGCGCCGGACATTGCGGCCGCCGCCAAGCTACTCAAAGACACCGACCTACCGAATTTACACTGAAGACCTATTCAAAAGAACAATTCAAAAGGAGCATGAATGTGACTGCGCTAAACCTGATTCCAGGCCAACTGAGCCTTGCCCAACTGCGAGCCATCTACCAGCAGCCGGTAACCCTCAGTCTGGATGACAGCGCCACGGCGCAGATCGAAGCCAGTGTGGCCTGCGTGGAGCAGATTCTCGCCGAGAACCGCACCGCCTATGGCATCAACACCGGTTTCGGCCTGCTGGCCTCGACCCGCATCGCCAGCGAAGACCTGGAAAACCTCCAGCGTTCCCTGGTGCTGTCCCACGCCGCTGGCGTCGGTGAGCCGATCAGCGATGCGCTGGTGCGGCTGGTCATGGTGCTCAAGGTCAACAGCCTGAGCCGTGGGTTCTCCGGGATCCGCCGCCAGGTGATCGACGCGCTGATCGCACTGATCAACGCCGAGGTGTACCCGCATATTCCACTCAAAGGTTCGGTAGGCGCCTCGGGCGATCTGGCACCTTTGGCGCACATGTCCCTGGTGCTGCTGGGCGAAGGCAAGGCGCGCTATAAAGGCGAATGGCTGGAAGCCACCGAAGCGCTGAAAGTTGCCGGCCTCACGCCGCTGACCCTCGCCGCCAAGGAAGGCCTGGCGCTGCTCAATGGCACCCAGGTGTCGACGGCTTATGCGCTGCGTGGCCTGTTCGAAGGCGAAGACCTGTTCGCCGGCGCCCTGGCCTGTGGCGGTCTCACCGTGGAAGCCGTGCTCGGTTCGCGCTCGCCGTTCGACGCACGCATTCATGCGGCGCGCGGCCAACGTGGGCAGATCGATTCGGCGGCAGCCTACCGTGACCTGCTCGGTGACAGCAGCCAGGTGTCGCAGTCGCACCAGAACTGCGACAAGGTGCAGGACCCGTACTCCCTGCGCTGCCAGCCACAAGTCATGGGCGCCTGCCTGACCCAGTTCCGCCAGGCCGCTGAAGTGCTGGTGGTCGAAGCCAACGCCGTGTCGGATAACCCACTGGTATTTGCCGCTGAAGGCGACGTGATCTCCGGCGGCAACTTCCACGCCGAGCCGGTGGCCATGGCGGCCGACAACATGGCGCTGGCCATCGCCGAAATCGGCTCGCTGAGCGAGCGTCGCATCTCGCTGATGATGGACAAGCACATGTCGCAACTGCCGCCGTTCCTGGTGGGCAACGGTGGGGTGAACTCGGGCTTCATGATCGCCCAGGTGACTGCCGCGGCACTCGCCAGTGAGAACAAGGCGCTGGCCCATCCCCATAGCGTCGACAGCCTGCCGACCTCAGCCAACCAGGAAGACCATGTGTCCATGGCCCCGGCTGCCGGCAAGCGCCTGTGGGAAATGGCCGAGAACACCCGTGGCATCCTCGCGGTTGAGTGGCTGGCCGCCTGCCAGGGCCTGGACCTGCGCGAAGGCCTGAAAACCTCGCCGAAGCTGGAAAAGGCGCGCGGCATCCTGCGCGACAAAGTGGCGTTCTACGACAAGGACCGCTTCTTCGCCCCGGACATCAACGCTGCCAGCGAACTGCTCGCCACTCGCTGCTTGAACGAGCTGGTACCGGCCAAGTTGCTGCCGAGCCTCTAAGCGCGCCCTCTGTAGGAGCCGGCTTGCCGGCGATAGCTTTCTGTCAGTTAAAGAATGTACGACTGATACACCGCCATCGCAGACAAGCCAGCTCCCACATTTGAGCGTTCGCAGCTCTGAATTTTCTCAGGATAAAAATAATTAAGGACGAGAAATGCACCAGCAAGAAAAGGGTTTGAAACGCGGGCTAAGCGCCCGACATATTCGCTTCATGGCACTCGGTTCCGCGATCGGCACCGGGCTGTTCTATGGCTCTGCCTCGGCTATCCAGATGGCTGGCCCCGCTGTACTGCTGGCCTACCTGATTGGCGGCGCCGCCGTGTTCATGGTGATGCGCGCCCTCGGCGAAATGGCCGTGCACAACCCGGTCGCCGGCTCCTTCGGCCAGTATGCCAGCACCTACCTGGGGCCTATGGCCGGGTTTATCCTCGGCTGGACCTATGCCTTTGAAATGATCATCGTCTGCCTGGCCGACGTCACCGCCTTCGGCATCTACATGGGCTTCTGGTTTCCCGAGGTCGCGCGGTGGGTCTGGGTACTCGGCATTGTGTTTCTGATCGGCGGCCTGAACCTGTGCAACGTCAAAGTGTTTGGCGAGATGGAGTTCTGGCTGTCGCTGCTCAAGGTCGGCGCCATTGTGGCGATGATCCTCGGCGGCTTCGGCATCATGCTGTTTGGCATCCATTCGGCCGGTGACACCCAGGCCAGTGGCCTCAGTAACCTGTGGGCCCACGGCGGCTTCATGCCCAACGGCATCGGCGGCCTGATCGCCTCGTTCGCGGTGGTGATGTTTGCCTTTGGCGGCATCGAAATCATCGGCATCACCGCCGGCGAAGCCAAGGACCCGCAACGCGTGATCCCCAAGGCGATCAACGCGGTGCCGCTGCGTATCCTGTTGTTCTACGTGCTGACCCTGTTCGTGCTGATGGCCATCTACCCGTGGCCGCAGATCGGCAGCCAGGGCAGCCCGTTTGTGCAGATCTTTAGCAACTTGGGCATCGGGTCGGCGGCGACCATCCTCAATATCGTGGTGATCTCGGCGGCCGTCTCGGCGATCAACAGTGACATCTTTGGCGCCGGCCGCATGATGTACGGCCTGGCCCAGCAAGGGCAGGCACCCAAGGGTTTTGCGCAGTTGTCCAAACACGGCGTGCCGTGGATGACCGTGGTGGTGATGGGCGCGGCGCTGCTGGGCGGTGTGGTGCTCAACTACTTGATCCCGGAAAACGTGTTCCTGCTGATCGCCTCCATTGCCACGTTTGCCACCGTATGGGTGTGGTTGATGATCCTGTTTACCCAGGTTGCCATGCGCCGCTCGATGACCAAGGAGCAGGTCGCCGAGCTGAAATTCCCAGTGCCGTTCTGGCCCTATGCGCCAGCGGCGGCCATTGTCTTCATGCTGTTCGTGTTTGGTGTGCTGGGGTATTTCCCGGACACCCAGGCCGCCTTGCTGGTCGGTGCCGTGTGGATCGTGTTGCTGGTGGTTGCCTACCTGTTGTGGGTCAAGCCCGCAGCCGGCCAAGCGGCCAAGGTCCACTACGACCCGGCTTTGTCTCATCGTTAATCTAGGGAGGCGTTGATGAAAACGCTTTGGCAACACTGCCACGTCGCAACCATGGCACAGGGCAAATACTCGATCATCGAGGATGCCGCCATGGTGACTGCCGATTCGCTCATTGAGTGGATCGGCCCCCGCAGCCAGGTACCCACGGCGGATTACGCCCAGGTGCATGACCTGCAAGGCGCGTGGGTCACCCCCGGGCTGATCGACTGCCACACCCACACGGTGTTCGGCGGCAACCGCAGCGGCGAATTCGAGCAACGCCTCGAAGGCGTCAGCTACGCCGAGATCGCGGCCAAGGGCGGCGGTATTGCCAGCACCGTGCGCGCCACCCGCGCCGCGACGGAAGATGAACTGTTTGCCAGCGCTGAGAAGCGCCTGCGCAGCCTGCTGCGCGACGGCGTGACCACGGTCGAGATCAAGTCTGGCTACGGGCTGGACCTGGCCAACGAACGCAAAATGTTGCGAGTGGCCCGTCGCCTCGGCGAAGCGCTGCCGGTCAGTGTGCGGGCGACGTGCCTGGCCGCCCACGCGTTGCCGCCGGAGTACAAGGACCGCGCCGACGACTACATCGACCACATCTGCGCCGAGATGCTGCCGGCCTTGGCGGCGGAAGGGCTGGTGGACGCGGTGGATGCGTTTTGCGAGTACCTGGCGTTCTCCACCGAGCAGGTGGAGCGCGTGTTCAAAGTCGCCCAGCAACTGGGCCTGCCGGTGAAGTTGCACGCCGAGCAGCTTTCATCGCTGCACGGCTCCAGCCTGGCCGCGCGTTACCACGCGCTGTCGGCGGATCACCTGGAATTCATGACCGAAGAAGACGCCATCGCCATGGCCGCTTCCGGCACCGTCGCGGTCTTGCTGCCGGGCGCGTTCTACTTCCTGCGCGAAACCCAGTTGCCGCCGATGGAGGCCCTGCGCAAGCACGGCGTAAAAATCGCTATCGCCAGCGACCTCAACCCCGGCACCTCGCCGGCGTTGTCGGTGCGCCTGATGCTCAACATGGCGTGCACCCTGTTCCGCATGACCCCGGAAGAAGCGCTGGCCGGCGCCACGCAACATGCCGCCACTGCGTTGGGCATGGGCGACACCCACGGCTCCCTGGAAGTCGGCAAGGTCGCGGATTTTGTCGCCTGGCAGATCGATCGTCCCGCCGACCTGGCCTATTGGCTGGGCGGCGAGCTGGATAAACGCGTCGTGCGCCACGGCGTCGACGTCACTGTTTGAGGAGTACTGCTTGTGGATAAGGTTCTGAACTTCAAACAAGGTCGCGTGCCGCTGCTGATCAGCATGCCCCACGCCGGTCTGCACCTCACACCCGCCGTCAAGGCTGGGTTGATCCCCGAGGCGCAAAGCCTGCCGGACACCGACTGGCACATTCCTGCGCTGTACGACTTTGCCGAGGCACTGGGTGCCAGCACCTTGTCGGCTGAATATTCACGGTTTGTGATCGACCTGAACCGGCCATCCGACGACAAGCCGTTGTATGCCGGCGCCACCACCGGCCTCTACCCGGCGACGCTGTTCGATGGCGTGCCCTTGTTTCGTGAAGGGCATGAGCCGTCTGAAGAAGAGCGCGTGACCTACCTGCAAAAAATCTGGGGCCCGTATCACCGAACCCTGCAAGAAGAACTGGCGCGGCTCAAGGCTGAGTTTGGCTATGCACTGTTGTTTGATGCGCACTCGATCCGCTCGGTGATCCCGCACCTGTTCGACGGCAAGTTGCCGGACTTCAACCTCGGCACCTTCAACGGCGCCGCCTGTGATCCAACGTTGGCCAGCCAGTTGGAAGCCATCTGCGCCACGCATCCGCAGTACACCCACGTACTCAACGGACGCTTCAAGGGCGGCCACATCACCCGGCATTACGGTGACCCGGCGCAGGACATCCACGCCGTGCAGCTGGAGTTGTGCCAGAGCACCTACATGGAAGAAGTTGAGCCGTTCCGTTATCGCCCGGACCTGGCCGAACCGACGCGGGTGGTGCTCAAGCAATTGCTCGACGGGTTGTTAGCCTGGGGGCAACAGCGTTACGGCTGAAATAGCTATGGCAGGCAAGCCAGCTCCCACATTGAATCGGGTTTACACGGTCAAAATGTGGGGGCGGGCTTGCCCGCGATGACGGCCGCACAGTCGCCCCAGTGCAACTGCCCGTCGCCCCAGTTCGTGTTGACTCAGGCTCCACTGGTTAAGGTTGTGGAATAACAACAGCCAAGTGAGACCACCCCCCATGCATAAAACCTTGTTGAGCCTTATCGGCGCCGCACTGTTCAGTGCGCACGCCATGGCCGCCGAGCCGGCCTCCTGCAAAAACATCCGCATGGGCGTCGTCAGCTGGACTGACGTGATCGCCACCTCCGGCATGGCCGATGTGCTGCTCAATGGCCTGGGCTACGACAGCAAGCAGACCAGCGCCGTGCAGCAGATCATCTTTGCCGGCATCCGCGACAAACGCCTGGACATCTTCCTCGGCTACTGGAAGCCGGCGATGGACAACAACATCGCGCCGTTCCTGGCGGCCAAGCAGGTCAAGGTGTTCGACACCCCGAGCCTGTCCGACGCCCAGGCCACCCTGGCCGTGCCGCAATACGTGGCCGATGCCGGCTTGAAGACTTTTGCCGATATTGCCCGCTTCAAGGACAAACTGGGCGGCAAGATCTACGGGATCGAACCCGGCAGCGGCGCGAACACGGATATCCAGAAAATGATCGACACCAATCGCTTTGGCCTGGGTGGCTTCAAGCTGGTCGCCTCCGGTGAGGCGGGAATGCTCGCCGCCGTGCAACGCGCGGTGAACCGCAAGGAGTTCGTGGTGTTCGTCGGCTGGACCCCGCACCCGATGAACATCAACATGAAAATGGCCTACCTCACCGGCAGCGAAGACGTGTTCGGCCCCGACGAAGGCCGCGCCACTGTTTCCACCGTCACCGCGCCGGACTTTGCCGAGCGTTGCCCCAACGCCAACCGCCTGCTGGAGAACCTCACCTTCACCGCCGCCCAGGAAAGCCAGCTGATGGTGCCGATCATGGAGCGCCAGTCGCCGCAGGATGTGGCCAGGCAATGGCTGCGCGATCATCCCGAGGATTTGCAGCGCTGGTTGGCGGGGGTCCAAGCGTTTGATGGCACGGACGCAGTGGCAGCTGTACAAGCCAGCCTGGAGCTTTGAGCTGAACCTTCCACGCCAGGCAACACCGGGCAAATGTGGGAGCCGGGCTTGCCCGCGAGGGCGGTGTGTCAGGCATTGACTAGTTGGCAGGCACACCGCTTTCGCAGGCAAGCCAGCTCCCACACTTGATCTCCAGCGTCAGGGATATTTGCGCATGTACCCGATTTCTCCTCAGCTTCTTGCTTTCGTCGCCAAGACCGAATCCTTCGCCAGCGACGACTCTTCGCTGGTTGGGCTGCGCACAGGCTATGACCGCATGTGCCGTGCATTCACCCCGCCGCAACCCGAAGGCTTGCAGGTCGAGGACTTCACCCTGGCGGGCGTGCGTGTGCGCAGTTATCTGCCCACCGCGCCTACTCCTCCTGATGGCTGGCCATGCCTTCTCTATATACACGGCGGCGGTTGGGTGGTCGGCGGGCTAGATTCCCACGACTTCATCTGCTTCGAGCTGGCCACTGCCTTGCAGGTACTGGTGATCGCCATCGATTACCGGCTGGCGCCTGAGCACCCGTTCCCTGCCGCCTATGAAGATTGCCGCGCCGTATGGCAGGCGATCCAGGCAGGGCAGGGGCCTCACGCGATCGACCTGCAGCGTCAGGTGGTGATGGGCGACAGCGCCGGCGGCAACCTGGCGGCGGCGTTGTGCCTGGGTTTGCGGGACGACGGGCAACCGCTGCCTCGGGCCCAGGTATTGATTTATCCGGGCCTGGGCGGCCCGGCCGACCTGGCGTCGCGGCGCGACTGCATGGACGCGCCGTTGCTCAGCAGCGCCGACACCGACTGCTACCTGGCGCTGTACCTGCGGGGCAGCGGCAAGCCATCGCCCTATGCCATGCCGCTGCTGGCTGCGGATTTCAGCGGTCTGCCCCAGGCCTTCATCGCCGTGGCCCAGTTCGACCCGCTGCGCGACGACGGCAGGCTCTACGCCGAACGGCTGCAAGCGGCGGGCGTGACCACCGTGCTGTATCCCGGCAAAGGCCTGGTGCACGGCTGCCTGCGGGCGCGGCGGCAAGTGCCGGAGGTGGACCGGCTCTACGACTACCTGCTGGATTACCTGGGGAGCGAAGGGCTGACACAGGTCTAAGCGCTCTAGGACATGCTCATTGCACAATTCGGGTTTATAGTGCCAGACGGCAAAAATAAAAGACGTCCCCCCAGGGATGAACCCGACCCCTTACGGAGCGCGCAATGCAGACTTGGTACCCGCAGATCAAACCCTACGCCCGGCACGATCTGGCAGTCGATGACACCCATACGCTGTATGTCGATGAAAGTGGCTCCCCCGAAGGCTTGCCCGTCGTTTTCATCCATGGTGGCCCAGGTGCCGGTTGTGACGCCCAGAGCCGCTGCTATTTCGATCCGAACCTGTACCGCATCGTCACCTTCGACCAGCGTGGTTGCGGGCGCTCCACCCCGCGCGCCAGCCTGGAAAACAACACCACCTGGGACCTGGTCGCCGACCTTGAGCGCATCCGCGAACACCTGGGCATCGACAAATGGGTACTGTTCGGCGGTTCCTGGGGCTCGACCCTGGCCCTGGCCTACGCGCAAACCCATCCGGAGCGTGTACACGGCCTGATCGTGCGCGGCATTTTCCTGGCCCGCCCACAGGACATTCATTGGTTCTACCAGGAAGGGGCGAGCCGCCTGTTCCCGGATTACTGGCAGGACTACATCGCCCCAATCCCGCCGGAAGAGCGCCACGACATGATCGCGGCCTACCACAAGCGCCTCACCGGCAACGACCAGATCGCCCAGATGCATGCCGCCAAGGCTTGGTCGGGCTGGGAAGGTCGCATGCTGGGCCTGTGCCCGAGCCCGCAGCACGTGGAACGTTTTTCCGAACCGCAACGCGCCTTGTCCATTGCGCGGATCGAGTGCCACTACTTCACCAACAACTCGTTCCTGGAGCCCAACCAGCTGATCCGCGATATGCACAAGATCGCCCATCTGCCTGGCGTAATCATTCACGGGCGCTACGATATGATCTGCCCATTGGACAACGCGTGGGAGTTGCACCAGGCGTGGCCCAACAGTGAGCTGCAGGTGATTCGCGAGGCCGGCCACGCGGCGTCCGAGCCGGGCATTACCGATGCCTTGGTGCGTGCGACCAGCGAAATGGCACGGCGCTTGCTCGATTTGCCGCCTGAAGAAGCATGAAGGGCCTGTTGCAACGGGTGCGAGGCGCCCGGGTCGAGGTAGCAGGGGAGATCGTCGGGGCCATTGATCAGGGTTTGCTGGTGCTGGTGGCCGTCGAGCCTTCGGATACGCCCGAGAGTGCCGATAAGCTGCTGCACAAGCTGCTGAACTACCGGGTATTCAGCGACGACGAAGGCAAGATGAACCTGTCGCTCAAGGACATCGCTGGCGGTTTGTTGCTGGTATCGCAGTTCACCCTGGCGGCGGACACCAAGAGCGGGCTGCGGCCGAGCTTCTCTACAGCGGCCCCGCCAGCCCTGGGAGCGGCACTATTTGATCACTTGCTGTTACAAGCGCAACAATTGCATGGCAAGGTGGCCTCAGGGCGTTTTGGCGCCGATATGCAGGTGCATTTGGTCAATGATGGCCCTGTGACCTTCCTCTTGCAGACGTGAATGTATTAAAAACGACTTTTAATGCCTAAAAACGCAGGGTTTCGCTACAAATACTTTGTTCTCCATGGTGCGTTGTCTCGCGGGCTACTAGATAATCGCGCGCTACGGGGATCAGCGTTGTTTGGTCCATTTTTGACTTAGGTAGAGACTTGTCCGATAGCCATTGGGGAATCATTTTGACCCAGGGGAGTCGGAACAATGCTCGCCAACCTGGCATATAGATAGCTGGCCGTTGGTTTTTTGATCTGTTTTCGGCGAGGGTTGCTCGTGATTGTTAGTCCCTGTAATGCACCAAAATTGTCTGCCAAACGGTTACGAAACGCACTGGTGACGGGCTCCGCCCTGTTTTGCCTGTTCGGCGCGGGTCAACTGTGGGCATTCAGTCTGGATGATGTGTCGGCCAAGGCAAAAGAGCTGGCCGGGCAGAAATACGAAGCTCCGCGCAGCAATCTGCCGAACGAGTTCCGCGAAATGAAATTCGCGGACTACCAGAAGATTCGTTTCCGTAACGAAAAAGCCGAGTGGGCAGATCAAAACACCCCGTTCAAGCTGTCCTTCTATCACCAGGGTATGCACTTCGATACACCGGTGAAAATCAACGAAGTCACCGCCGACAGCGTCCAGGAAATCAAGTACGACCCGACGCGCTTCGACTTCGGCGACGTGAAGTTTGATCCTAAAGCCACTGAACAGCTGGGTTATGCCGGCTTCCGTGTGCTGTACCCGATCAACAAGGCCGACAAGCAAGACGAAATCATGACCATGCTGGGCGCGAGTTATTTCCGCGTGGTTGGCAAGGGCCAGGCCTACGGCTTGTCCGCCCGTGGCATGGCGATCGACACTGCATTGCCATCCGGCGAAGAATTCCCGCGGTTTACCGAGTTCTGGATCGAACGTCCGAAGCCGGGTGAGAAACAACTGGTGATCTTCGCCCTGTTGGACTCCCCACGCGCTACCGGTGCTTATCGCCTGACGCTGCGCCCGGGCACCGACACCATTGTCGACGTGAAATCCCAGATGTTCCTTCGCGACAAGGTCAGCAAACTGGGGGTTGCCCCGTTGACCAGCATGTACCTGTTCGGCGCCAACCAGCCGTCGAAAGTACTCAACTACCGTCGTGAGCTGCACGATTCCAGCGGCCTGTCGATCCATGCCGGCAATGGCGAGTGGATCTGGCGTCCGCTGAACAACCCTAAACACCTGTCGGTCAGCAACTTCACCGTAGAGAACCCGCGTGGTTTCGGCCTGCTGCAACGTGGCCGTGATTTCAGCCACTACGAAGACCTCGACGACAACTACGACAAGCGCCCAAGCGCCTGGATCGAGCCTGAGGGCGACTGGGGCAAAGGCACCGTCAACCTGGTAGAGATCCCGACTGCCGATGAAACCAACGACAACATCGTTGCGTTCTGGAGCCCTGCGGAGCTGCCAGAAGTCGGCAAGCCGCTGGACGTTTCCTACCGTCTGCACTGGACCATGGACGAAAAGTCGCTGCACCCGACCGACAGCGCCTGGGTCAAGCAGACCCTGCGTTCCACCGGCGACGTGAAGCAATCCAACCTGATCCGCCAGCCTGACGGCAGCGTGGCCTACCTGGTGGACTTCGAGGGCCCGTCCCTCAAGGCCCTGCCGTCGGATGCCGCCGTGCGCAGCCAGGTGAGTGTCAGCGACAACGCCGAACTGGTTGAAAACAGCGTGCGCTACAACGAGCACACCAAGGGCTGGCGCTTGACCCTGCGGATGAAGATCAAGGACGCAGGCAAGCCGACCGAAATGCGCGCTGCACTGGTGCAGGACGTTCCGCCGCCCGCTCCTGAGCAGGACACCAGCCACGTGCTCAAGGCTGACAAGGTCCTGGCCAAGCAACACGAGAAACAGGCCAAGAAAGACGCGAAAGACAAGGAAGCCAAGCAGCCAGAAGCTGCCCCAGCCACGCCGGAGCCGATCAAGACAGAACAAGTCCTGACCGAGACCTGGAGCTATCAGTTGCCTGCCGATGAGTAATTCTCAAGTAACGCCCGAGACTCTGTCCGAGTACCTGGCGCATCTACCGATGACCGCTGAGCAGCGCGCCGAACTGGCGGGCTGCACATCTTTCACCGAGTTGCACGAGCGCTTGTCGTCGAAAACCTTCGACGCGCCCACTGATGCCGCCCAGGCATCGGTTGGCACGCGGTTGACCCTCAACACGGCCGAAGAGCTGCAAGACGCCGAAATGCTGGCGCTCGACGCTGAGGGTCGCGTGTGCCTCAAGGCCACGCCGCCGATTCGTCGTACCCGCGTGGTACCGGAGCCATGGCGCACCAACATCCTGGTGCGCGGCTGGCGCCGTATCACCGGGCGCAGCAACCCACCGGCCCCACCGAAGGATGAGCGCGTATTGCCGGCCGCCCGCTGGCGTACCGTCGGCTCGATCCGCCGTTACATCCTGCTGGTGCTGATGCTCGGCCAGACCATCGTTGCCGGCTGGTACATGAAAGGCATCATGCCGTACCAGGGCTGGTCGCTGGTCGACTTCGACGAAATCCGCAACCAGACCCTGTTGCAAACCGCTACCCAGGTACTGCCTTACGCCCTACAAACCAGCATCCTGATCATGTTCGGGATCTTGTTCTGCTGGGTGTCGGCGGGTTTCTGGACCGCGTTGATGGGCTTCCTGGAGTTGCTTACCGGCCACGATAAATACCGGATCTCCGGTAAAAGTGCCGGCGACGAGCCGATTCCAAAAGACGCCCGTACCGCGCTGGTAATGCCGATCTGCAACGAAGACGTGCCCCGGGTGTTTGCCGGCCTGCGCGCGACGTTCGAGTCGGTCGCCGCCACCGGTGATCTGGATCGTTTCGACTTCTTCGTGCTCAGCGACAGTAACGAGGCCGACATCTGCATCGCCGAACAGCAAGCCTGGCTTGACGTGTGCCGCGAAGCCGGTGGTTTCGGCAAGATCTTCTATCGCCGTCGTCGCCGTCGCGTAAAGCGCAAGAGCGGCAACCTCGACGACTTCTGCCGTCGCTGGGGCGGTGACTATAAATACATGGTCGTGCTCGACGCTGACAGCGTGATGAGCGGCGAATGCCTGACCAGCCTGGTGCGCTTGATGGAAGCCACGCCGGATGCCGGGATTATCCAGACCGCGCCGCGTGCGTCGGGCATGGACACCCTGTATGCGCGCATGCAGCAGTTCGCGACCCGCGTCTACGGCCCGCTGTTCACCGCCGGCCTGCACTTCTGGCAGTTGGGTGAATCCCACTACTGGGGTCACAACGCGATCATCCGCATGAAGCCGTTCATCGAGCACTGCGCCCTGGCGCCATTGCCGGGCAAAGGCGCGTTCGCCGGTTCCATTCTGTCCCACGACTTCGTTGAAGCAGCGTTGATGCGCCGTGCTGGCTGGGGCGTGTGGATTGCCTACGACCTGCCAGGCAGCTACGAAGAACTGCCGCCGAACCTGCTGGACGAACTCAAGCGTGACCGTCGCTGGTGCCACGGTAACCTGATGAACTTCCGCCTGTTCCTGGTCAAGGGCATGCACCCGGTACACCGCGCGGTGTTCCTGACCGGCGTGATGTCCTACCTGTCGGCGCCGTTGTGGTTCCTGTTCCTGGTGCTGTCCACGGCCTTGCTGGCGGTGAACACCCTGATGGAACCGCAGTACTTCATGGCGCCACGCCAGTTGTACCCACTGTGGCCGCAATGGCATCCGGACAAGGCGGTAGCGCTGTTCTCCACCACTATCGTGCTGTTGTTCCTGCCAAAACTGCTGAGCATCATCCTGATCTGGGCCAAGGGCGCAAAAGAGTTCGGCGGCAAGTTCAAGGTGACCTTGTCGATGCTGCTGGAGATGCTGTTCTCCATGCTGCTGGCACCGGTGCGGATGATCTTCCACACCCGCTTCGTGCTCGCCGCGTTCCTCGGTTGGGCTGCGACCTGGAACTCGCCGCAGCGTGACGACGACTCCACCCCTTGGAGCGAGGCAGTCAAGCGCCATGGTCCACAAACCCTGCTGGGCTTCCTGTGGGCGCTGCTGGTGGTGTGGTTGAACCCGAGCTTCCTGTGGTGGCTGGTGCCGATTGTCGGTTCGCTGATGCTGTCGATCCCGGTATCGGTGATCTCCAGCCGTGTTGGCCTGGGCCTCAAGTCCCGCGACGAGAGCCTGTTCCTGATCCCTGAGGAATACAATCCGCCGCAGGCGCTGCTCTCGACCGACAAGTACACCCACGAAAACCGTTGGCACGCGCTTAACGACGGCTTCGTGCGTTCGGTGGTCGACCCGCAGCAGAACGCCCTGGCCTGTGCCCTGGCAACCTCGCGCCATGCCCAGGCCGAGCCGATCGAGTACCTGCGTGCCGAGCGTGTGCGTCACGCATTGAAGGTCGGCCCTGCCGGTCTCAACAACGGTGAACGCCTGGCCTTGCTCAGTGACCCGGTAGCCTTGGCCCGCCTGCATGAACAGGTCTGGAGCGAAGGCCATGCCGAGTGGCTCGCCGCCTGGCGGGAGTCGATCAAGGCTGATCCGCACGCACCGTTGCTGCCATTGCAACCGCTGTCGTCCCAGGCCCAACCGGCCTGATTCAGACGCCCCCGAGGGCTCGCCTCGGGGGCGTTTCAAGCGCTGGTCCTACAGCGTTTCCTGCTCCGTCCTTCCTACGCTAACTCTCTGTTTTTTATAAACTATTTCGAAACAAAAGACCTTGGTCCGAGGCGTATTGCCGTGCCTGGGACTGAGTTAGCATCGCCCCCGGATTTGACGTGTCACTGGGGTATTCATGAGCAAAGGTTTTTGTTCGGCACTGCTGATAAGCGCTGTCGCATTGATTCACATGGGCCTGGCACAGGCCGGCGCGATTGACGACGCGGTACGACGCGGCGTGCTGAAGGTCGGCACCACGCCCACCTACGTGCCTTTCGAGATGACGGATAAACAGGGGCGCATCGTCGGTTTTGAAATCGACTTGCTCAGGGTCATGAGCCAAGCGCTGGGGGTGGAACTCGAATTGGTATCCGTGCCCTACACCGAGTTGGTGGCGGGGTTGATGGCGAAAAAATTCGACCTGATCGGCAGCGGCATGACGGTCACCCAAGAGCGCAACCTCAAGCTGAATTTCAGCGATTCGTTCATTGTCGTTGGCCAGTCAGTGTTGTTGCACCCAAGGTTCCTGGGCAAGGTCACCAGTGTCGAGGACCTCGACGATGCCAGTTACCGGATTGCTACCACCGAAGGCACCACGGGTGAGGCGGCCGCCCGGCGCTTTTTAGGCGCGGCCCGGATCAGCAGTTTTGCGACGCCCGAGGAAGGCGTACGCCAATTGCTGCAGGGCAAGGCCGATGCCTTTATCCATGACGCGCCCTACAACCTGATCGCCTTGAGTCGCCCGGAAAACAGTGCGCTGCTGGCGCTTGAGCAACCCTTCACCTTCGAACCCCTGGCATTCGGATTGAAAAAAGGTGATTTCGACAGCCTCAACTGGATCAATCACTTCCTCAACCAAGTGGCCCAGGACGGAACCTATGATCGGCTGCACGACAAGTGGTTTAAAGACACGGCCTGGCTGGTGGAAATCGACTGAAAGTCATAACTGCTTACACATCAATCCGTTGCCGGTGCCGTGTGCCCATGTGTCTATAGCTGCGTTTTGCCGCACCTTTGTGGGGCTTTTCCGACATATGCCGATAACAAATAGCCGTGAAACCTTTGTGACGAGAGACGAGTGGGTTAGGATCGCACCCCGAAATGGTGCAGCCCTTTTTGCGCGCCGACCTCATAAGAATCGTTCAGGGGACTTGATGATGAAAAAGTATCTTTCGATGCTGCTGCTTGGCGTCACCGCGCTGGTCGCGGCCACTGCTGCCCAGGCGGGTGCTATCGATGATGCGGTCAAGCGCGGCACGCTGAAAGTCGGCATGGACCCGACTTACATGCCGTTCGAAATGACAGACAAGCGCGGTGAGATCATCGGTTTCGAAGTCGACATCCTCAAGGCCATGGCCAAGTCCATGGGCGTCAAGTTGGAGTTGGTCTCCACCGGCTACGACGGCATCATCCCGGCCTTCCTGACCGGCAAGTTCGACATGATCGGCAGCGGCATGACCCTGACCCAGGAACGCAACCTGCGCCTGAATTTCAGCGAACCCTTCATCGTGGTCGGCCAGACCCTGCTGATCCGCAAGGACCTAGAAGGCACCATCAAGTCCTACAAAGACCTGAATGACGAGAAGTACCGTCTGACCTCGAAGCTGGGCACCACCGGTGAGATGGTCGCCAAGAAACTGATCTCCAAGGCCAAGTACCACGGTTACGACAACGAGCAGGAAGGCGTGCTGGACGTGGTCAACGGCAAGGCCGATGCCTTTGTATATGACGCGCCGTACAACGTGGTTGCCGAGAAAAAAGTCGGTAACGGCAAGCTGGTATTCCTGGAAGAACCCTTCACCTTCGAGCCCCTGGCGTTTGGCCTGAAGAAGGGCGACTACGACAGCATCAACTTCATCAACAACTTCCTGCACCAGATCCGCAACGACGGCACCTACGATCGCATCCATGACAAGTGGTTCAAGAGCTCCGAGTGGCTCAAGGACATGGAATAAGGCTGGTTTGTAGTGAGCGGGCTTGCCCCGCGCTGGGTGGCGAAGCCGCCCCAAATCCATACACCTCGGTCTTTCTGAAACACCGCGGCGTCTGGTCTTAGGGCGGCTTCGCCACCCAGCGCGGGGCAAGCCCGCTCACTACGCAAAGGCGCTTGCCTTAGACTTTTTTTGGATGTTGAGTAATGAAACAGAAAAAAGCCCAATGGCCCTGGCACCTGCTTACCGTGGTCGTGCTGGTCGGCCTGGCCGGCGCCTTGTACTACGCCACCTCGTTGATGTCCTACGAGTGGCGCTGGAACCGCGTACCGCAGTACTTCGCCTACCAGGCCGAAACCTCCCAGCGCGCCGCTGACATTTCCACGGTGGTGGAGTTGGTACGCAAGGGCGATGTGGCCGAGGTGACCCTGCGCAACGACGCCGGCGCCGAGCAAAAGCTGACCGTTGCCGACAACAGCCTGCAAGTGGCGCGCGGCGACGATGTGGCCGAAGGCGATGTTGTCGGTGTGACCCGGCAGTGGGCGTTGGGGCCGTTGATGTGGGGCTTGTGGACCACGCTGTGGCTGTCGGTGGTGTCCGGCATCCTGGGCCTGGCGATCGGCCTGGCGACTGGGTTGTGCCGTTTGTCCAGCAACCCGACATTGCGGGATCTGTCGACGATTTACGTCGAACTGGTGCGCGGAACGCCGCTATTGGTGCAGATCTTCATTTTCTATTTCTTCATCGGCACGGTGCTCAACCTGTCCCGGGAGTTCGCCGGGATCGCCGCGCTGTCGCTGTTTACCGGCGCCTATGTGGCGGAGATCGTCCGCGCGGGTGTGCAGTCCATCACCCGCGGCCAGAACGAAGCTGCGCGGTCTCTGGGCCTGAGTGCCAGCCAGTCGATGCGCCATGTGGTATTGCCGCAGGCGTTCAAGCGTGTGCTGCCGCCGCTGGCCGGGCAATTTATCAGCCTGGTCAAGGACACATCCTTGGTGTCGGTGATCGCGATTACCGAGCTGCTCAAGAGCGGACGCGAAGTGATCACCACCTCGTTCTCGCCGTTTGAAATCCTGTTCTGTGTCGCAGGCCTGTACCTGCTGATCAACCTGCCGCTGTCGAAAATGGCCAGCCGGCTTGAGCGGAGGCTCGCGCAAAGTGATTGAAGTCCGCGATCTGGTAAAAGTCTTCGACACCCGTGGCCATGTGGTCCGTGCGGTCGACAACGTGACCACCCAGGTGGCCAAAGGCGAAGTGCTGGTGGTGATTGGCCCGTCCGGCTCCGGCAAGTCCACCTTCCTGCGCTGCCTCAATGGCCTGGAAGAATTCGACTCGGGTTCGGTGAGCATCGACGGCCTGCAACTGGCTGATCCAAAAACCGACGTGAACGCCTATCGCCGCGAAGTCGGTATGGTGTTCCAGCATTTCAACCTGTTCCCCCACATGACCGTGCTGGAAAACCTGTGCCTGGCGCAAAAAGTCGTGCGCAAGCGCGGCAAGAAGGAGCGTGAAGCCAAGGCGCTGGCGTTGCTGGAAAAGGTCGGCATTGCGCAGAAGGCCAACGAATTCCCCTCACGCTTGTCCGGTGGTCAGCAGCAACGGGTGGCGATTGCCCGTGCCCTGGCGATGGAACCCAAGGTGATGCTTTTCGATGAACCCACCTCGGCACTGGACCCGGAAATGGTCGGCGAAGTGCTGGATGTGATGAAGACCCTGGCCCTTGAAGGCATGACCATGGTCTGCGTCACCCACGAAATGGGCTTTGCCCGCGAAGTGGCGGACCGGGTGTTGTTCTTCGATCACGGCAAATTGCTTGAAGATGCCGCCCCGGCCGAGTTTTTTGATGCGCCGAAAGACCCACGGGCTCAAGCGTTCCTGCGCCAGGTCCTCTAGGTTCGCGTTCGCTCACCACAGTGACAGGCGCGACACTGGGCTCAAAGCCTGAATTTGCTAACCAGCGTCTGCAAATCCAGGCTTAGTTTGGTCAGCTGAACACTCGCCGTCGCCGTTTCCTCGCTGGCAGCGGCTGTCTGCTCCGATACATCCCGCACCTTTAACACACTGCGATTGATCTCTTCGGCCACCGCGCTTTGTTCCTCTGCGGCCGCGGCGATCTGCGGGTTCATTTCCTGGATGACAGAGACCGTGCGGGCAATTGCCGCCAGTGCATCCCCGGCGTCACGGGTCAGTTCGACACTGTAGTCGGTCAAGGTGCGACTGCTGTCCATGATGTCGGCGACCTGTTGGGTGCCGGTGTGCAGTCCCTGGATCAGCCCTTCGATTTCTTCGGCCGATTCCTGGGTGCGCTGTGCCAGGCTGCGGACTTCATCGGCGACCACCGCAAAGCCTTCGCCGGCAGTGCCCGCGCGGGCGGCTTCAATGGCGGCGTTCAGCGCCAGCAGGTTGGTCTGTTGGGACACCGATTTGATCACGTCCAATACGCTGCCGATCTTCTGGCTTTCTTGCTGCAATGCCAGCATCGCACGACCCGAAAGAGCCATCTCCTCCGCCAACTGGCCAATTTGCTCAACGGCCTGTGTCACCACTTTGTCCCCGGCGCTGGCTTGTAGATCGGCTTCATTCGCCGCGATTGACGCTTGCTCGGCATGCCGGGCGACCTCCTGGGCGGTGGCGAGCATTTCGTTCATGGCGGTCGCCACCTGGTCGGTTTCGTCTTTCTGGTTATTGATGCCAGTGCGGGTCTGCGCAGTGACGGCCGACAACTGCGTGGCGGCACTGGCGATCTGGCGGGCGCTGTCGCCGATGCCGCTGATCAGGCTGCGCAGGTTGCGGGTCATGTCACTGATGGTTTGCTGCAGTTGGCCCAACTCATCGCGGCGCTTCACTTGGATATCGTGGCTGAGATCACCTTGCGCGATGCGGTTGGCGCAAACGAGTACCTGGCGTAATGGCACGGCAATCTGGCGGGCGATCCACCAGGCCGCTAGGGTGCCGAGCAGCAGGGCAGCAACCGTGACGCTGATGAGCAGGGTTCGCGTGTGCTCTGTTTCCCTGTCGCGCATGAGGGTCTGGGCCCGGCTGACCGCGTCGTTTTGGTCGAGCAACTGGTTGAGCTGCTGTTCAAACTGATTCTGCGCAGTTTCGGTGGTGACTTGAGCGTCCTTGAGTGCCAGCAACTGCTCGCGATAGTTCGCCAGGTCGGCTTTAAGCAGCGTGGAGTCGGCCGGCAGGTCAGTTACGGCAGCCTGGGCGACGTCAAGGGCATTAAGGGCGTTGCTGACAGCTTCGGCGTAGGCTTGCAGCGACTCGGCCGCCCAGGCGGGGCTCTGGGCGCGATCCTCGGCTTGCTCCATGACTTGGCGCAGGTTTTCGATGGCATTCAACGCTTGCTGGTCCTGTTGGTCGGGTAACTCGCTGGCCAGTTGTGTGAGGGTGTCACTGGCCTGGAGCGCCGTCGCATGCAGGGGCGGCCGGATGTTTTCACGCCGTTCGATCAACGGTGGCAGTTCCACCAGTGCGGTCTTGAAGCGCGTCACCAGGCCTTGCGCTTCCTGGATATGCTGCAGGTCGACCGGGTTCTTCAAGTGCTTCGCCAGGTAGCCCAGGTGTTGATCGATGTGGGCAATCTGCTGCGCCATTTTGCCCAGGCTGGCGGTGTCCGCCAGCGTTCGGTAAACGATACGGTCCGCGCGCATGGCTTCAGCGATGATGGCCACCTTGCTTAAGGCTGTCAGGTTGCTTGAACGGAACAACACCGCATTCAAGGCCTGCCAACCGGTCATGGCGATGACCAAGCTGAGGATCAGCACCTGGCCAAACCCCACGGAGAGCTTGAGGCGGATGCTGGCATTGACCAGCAGGCGGGTCAGCCGAGAGAACATGGTGAACCTCCGAATCTGAAAAAGCGTTTCGCAAACGCTAATTCGATTCGGAGTCATGCTGGGCTGATAACTACGTAGGAAATTTCACAAGCTATACGTTAGATGCGGAAGCGCCCTACCAGCGTTTGCAGGTAAATACCCAGGCGTGCCAACTCGGCGCTGGACGCCGCGGTCTCTTCACTGGCCGAAGAGGTTTGTTCCGACACATCACGCACATTCAGCACGCTGCGATTGATCTCTTCGGCCACTGCGCTTTGCTGCTCGGCGGCGGTGGCGATCTGCGAGTTCATTGCCTGGATGGTCGAGACTGTGCGGGTGATGCTCGCCAAGGCGCTGCCGGCACGGCGCGTCAGCTCGACGCTGCTGTCGGTCAGGCCACGGCTGTTATCCATGATGGTCGCGACCTGCTGCGTGCCGTTTTGCAGGCCGACGATCAGCTCCTCGATCTCTTCGGTGGACTTCTGCGTGCGCTGGGCCAGGCTGCGCACTTCGTCGGCCACCACCGCGAAGCCCCGCCCGGCTTCCCCTGCGCGTGCGGCTTCAATGGCGGCGTTGAGGGCCAGCAGGTTGGTTTGCTGCGCAACGGACTTGATCACGTCGAGCACGCTACCGATCTTGTCGCTTTCGCGCTTCAGATCACCCATGGCGACGGTGGAGTTGCCCACTTCGGTGGCCAGGCGTTCGATCTGGGCGATGGCTTCACCGACCACTTTGTCGCCCTCACGGGCTTGTTGGTCAGCGGCCACGGCAGCCTCGGAGGCTTCCTCGGCGTTGCGTGCCACTTCCTGCACGGTGGCGGCCATTTCATTCATCGCGGTTGCTACCTGGTCAGTCTCGACCTTCTGGCTGTTGACCCCGGCGCTGGTCTGTTCGGTCACGGCCGAGAGTTGCTCGGCGGCGCTGGCGATCTGGGTGACGCCGTCGCTGATCCCCCCGATCAGCTCACGCAAGCCGACAGTCATGCTCTGCATGGCGCGTTGCAGTTGGCCCAGTTCATCCTGGCGCATGGAGGTCAGGTTGTGGCTCAGGTCGCCCGAGGCCACGCGTTCAGCCACTTGGAGCGTCTGGTTCAGTGGGATGATGATCTGGCGGGTGATGGCCCAGGCGGCGACCAGGCCGAAGACCAGCGCCAATGCCGTGGCCAGCAGCAGGAAGTTCTTGGCCAGTGCGGCGTCGGTGTCGCGCACCACGGTTTGCGAGGCGGTGAGTTTTTCACTATGGCCGAGCAGGATATCGCCCTGCGCGGTCATGATTTTCAATGCCGCTGCGCTGGCAACTTGGGAGTCGCGGTACTGGCTGACCGCCGCGCGATAGGCCTGCAACGACACGCTGGCCTCTTGCAGGTTGGCCTGGTACTGCGCTGGCAGTTGCCCTTCGAGCTCGGTGATTTTCTTCAGGGCATTGTCGATGGCATCCAGGGCTGGTTGCTCGGCTTCGACTTTGCCGCTGTAGGTGTAGCCGCGTACCTGGAAGCGCGATTGCTGGATCAGCTTGCTCAGGTCGACCACGCTATTGAACTGGGTGACGCTGTCGCCTTGCAGCAGGGACTTCTCGACTTCATTGATCTTGGCCACGGCATTGTCGGCGGTGTCGCCGAGCTTGCTGCGTGCACCTTCGCGTTTGAGTCCGGCCTGGACCATGGCGCCGAAGGCCTTTTTGTATTGATTCAAGGCGTCCTGTTGTTGTTCCACCAGGGCCTTGTCGGCGGGCTGCTCAATCAGCTCTGCGGCTTTTTTCAGGCCACTGTCCAATTGCGTGAGCAGGCCGTTGACCGCATCGGTGCCTTGTTCGCCGCGCCGCATTTCGAAATCCAGGCGCGCCAGGCGCAGGTCTTTGGTCAGTCCGTTGAGGCTGGAGATAAAGCCCAGCTTGTCACCCCGACTGATCACATCGCCCAGGCCGCTCCAGCCGGTGAAGGTGATCATTAATGTCAGCAGCAACACCAGGCCGAAGCCCACGCCGAGTTTGGTTTTGACGCTGATATTCCCCAGCTTTTCGGCTAACCAACGATACATGCTGCGAACTCCCCTGGAACAAGGCTTGGACTTATTCAAAGGTTATCGGCAGGTTGGAAACATTCTGTAGCAGCCGGCTTGCCTGCGAAGGCGGCCCGACAGACGACCACAATCTAACTGTCCCCCCACGATCCAAAAATGTGGGAGCTGGCTTGCCTGCGAAAGCGGCCTGACAGCCGACCACAATCTAACTGTCGCCCCGCGATCCAAATGTGGGAGCCGGCTTGCCTGCGAAAGCGGCCTGACAGACGACCCCAAACTAACTGTCGCCCCGCGATCCAAATGTGGGAGCTGGCTTGCCTGCGAAAGCGGCCTGACAGCCGACCACAAACTAACTGTCGCCCCGCGATCCAAAATGTGGGAGCTGGCTTGCCTGCGAAGGCGGCCTGACAGCCGACCTCGATGTTGGACCTTACCGGGTACATATCCGTTACTTGGGTAACGGCTGCTATGGGTTCCGCCCTTACGGCGGCTCACTTTTGAAAAGCGCAAAAGTAAGCAAAACGCTCTTGCCCCAACACTCGGCACCTCGCCTAGGCTCGGTGTGCCCGTAATCCGCCAGGTATTTGGGGGGCCGCCGCCACGCGCCATCCATGGCGCGGGGCGGCTAAACCGGCATCCCTGCCGGTTTACCCCCCAAATCCCTGTCGAATTCCGGCCAGCGTGTTTGACGGGGCGCCTAAGGTCAAAAGCCAGATCAAAAGCCAGATCAAGATCACGATCAAGAGCGGCTCGCTTCGCATCGTGGTTAGGGTTGGTTGGTGCAACGCTTTGTCGATACCGATGCTTGTCGCCGGTATGCCGGCTCCTGCAAGGGAGGTGGTGTCAGAAGAGGCGGGCGAGCAGGGCGGTGACGGCGGTTTCGACGCGCAGGATGCGGGCGCCCAGTTGCACGGGTTGTAATCCGGCTTTGGCCAGCAGGTCGACTTCGTAGGGGATCCAGCCGCCTTCCGGGCCGATTGCCAGTGTCACTGGCTCATCCAGCCCACGCGGGCACGCGGGGTAATCGCCTGGGTGGCCGATCAGGCCCAAGGTGCCTTCGGTCATGGCTGGCAGGCGGTCTTCGACGAACGGTTTGAAGCGTTTTTCGATGACGATTTCGGGCAGCACTGTGTCCCGTGCCTGTTCCAGGCCGAGGATCAGTTGCTCGCGAATCGCCTCGGGCTCCAGGAATGGGGTTTGCCAGAAGCTTTTCTCGACCCGATAACTGTTGACCAGCACCACCTTGGGCACGCCCATGGCGGCCACGGTTTGCAGTACCCGGCGCAGCATTTTCGGGCGTGGCAGGGCCAGCAGCAGGGTCAGCGGCAATTTGGTGGGGGGAGGTTGGTCGAAGCTGACTTGCAGTTCGGCTTCGCGGGTTTCCAGGCGCACCAGTTGCGCATTGCCCATCAGCCCGCCGATACGGCCGACGCGCAGGCTGTCACCGACGGCGGCGCGGTGGACTTCCTGCATGTGCACCAGGCGCCGATCACGCAGCACCACACGGTCGGCCGCGATAAAGTCGGCCTCTTCGAGCAGCAGCAGGTTCACGGCTGGGTCGCTGGCGGCTGGTCGTCGTCGCGCTGGTCATCCGGGTGTTCGCCGCGCTTGCTGATCAAGCCGCTGAACAGGATGCCGATCTCGAACAGCATCCACATCGGCACGGCCAGCAGGGTCTGGGAGAAGATGTCCGGTGGCGTGAGGATCATGCCGACCACAAAGCAGCCGATGATCACGTACGGACGGATCTTCTTCAGGTACTTAACGTCGACCACGCCGATCCATACCAGCAGCACCACGGCCACGGGGATTTCGAAGGCCACGCCAAAGGCGAAGAACAGCGTCATCACGAAGTCGAGGTAGCTGGTGATGTCGGTCATCATTTCCACGCCAGCCGGGGTGGCGGCGGCGAAGAACTTGAAGATCAGCGGGAACACCAGGAAATACGCGAACGCCATGCCGGTGTAGAACAGCAGGATGCTCGACACCAGCAACGGCACGGCGATGCGCTTCTCATGCTTGTACAGGCCCGGTGCGATAAAGCCCCAGATCTGGTGCAGGATCACCGGGATCGCCAGGAACAGCGAGACCATCATGGTCAGCTTCAGCGGCGTGAGGAACGGCGATGACACATCGGTGGCAATCATCGTCGCACCGGCCGGCAGGTACTGGCGCAGCGGCGTGGAGACGAAGGTGTAGATCTGCTGGGTAAAAGCGAACAACCCGGCAAAGATGATGAAGATGGCCGCTACGCAACGCAGCAGGCGGGTTCGCAGCTCGGTGAGGTGCGAGACCAGCGGCATATGCTGGTCGTTTTCCGGTTTATCAGCGCTCATGGGGCTCGCGGCGGCAATGTAGGGTCATGGGGCGCGGGCGACGCAACAGGCGTCGGCGCAGGCTCGGTTGGCGCGGTCGGTGCCACGGGGGCGGCTTCAGTCGCAGGCGCGATGCTGTTTTCGGCCACAGGCTCCACCGGCTTGGCGGGCTCCTGCACAGGCGACAGAATCTTCCGTGCTTCCTGCTCCAACGAGAGGATGTGTTCGTTGTGCAGTTGCCGGCGGATCTCGTCGGCACCGATTTCCCGTTCAACTTCCTGTTTGATGGCGTTGAAACTGCGTTTCAGGCGCCCGATCCACAGGCCGGCCGTGCGTGCGGCACCGGGCAGGCGTTCCGGCCCCAGCACCAGCAGGGCCACGAGGCCGACGAGGAGCAGTTCAGAGAAGCTGATACCAAACATTAGTCAATGCTCACGAGTCTTTGCGGGTCGGCTCTTCGACTTTCTCAGCCTGCACGTCGAAGGTGCGACGCTCGGTGATCGGCTGGGTGGCCTGCGGGTGCACAGGCTGGGCCGGAGGCACAGGGTTGGCAGCTGGGTCGGCAGGTTTTTCGTCATCGTTCATGGCTTTGCGAAAGCCCTTGATCGACTCGCCCACGTCAGTGCCCAGGTTCTTGAGTTTCTTGGTGCCGAACACCAGTACCACCACCACCAGAATGACGATCCAGTGTTTCCAGTCAAAAATGCCCATGCTGCAAATCCTCTAGTCTTAGTTATTCAGGCGGACGGGCGCGAGGCCTTCTCGGCATGCCCGGACAAGCCGAAGCGACGGTCCAGTTCATCCAGCACAGCCTGTGGATGCTGCCCCAGTTGGGCGAGCATGACCAGGCTATGGAACCACAAGTCGGCGGTCTCGTAGATGACATCGCTGCAATCACCGCTGATCTGCGCGTCCTTGGCGGCGATGATGGTCTCGACGGACTCTTCGCCGAGTTTTTCCAGGATCTTGTTCAAGCCCTTGTGGTACAGGCTGGCGACGTAGGAGCTGTCGGCATCTGCGCCTTTGCGGTCTTCCAGCACCTGGGCCACGCGGTTCAGGGTATCGCTCATGTCTAGTGTCCTGCCGAGTAGATGGCGTGCGGGTCTTTGAGCACAGGCTCCACGACTTTCCATTCGCCGTTCTCGAACACGCGATAGAAGCAGCTGTGACGGCCCGTGTGGCAGGCGATGTCGCCGATCTGCTCGACCATGAGGATCACCACGTCGGCGTCGCAGTCGATGCGCATCTCGTGCAGGGTCTGCACGTGCCCGGACTCTTCGCCCTTGCGCCACAGTTTGCCACGCGAGCGTGACCAGTAGATGGCGCGCTGCTCAGTGGCGGTGAGGCTCAGGGCCTCGCGGTTCATCCAGGCCATCATCAATACGCGCCCGGTCTTGTAGTCCTGGGCAATGGCCGGCACCAGGCCGTCACTGTCCCACTTGATCTCGTCCAGCCAGTCTTTCATGTTCGGCTCCGGCAATTTGCGACAGTGTATAACCGGATTGGCTATCGACGCACGATCAGATAAACACCCACGGCGACCATGATGCCGGCCGGCCAGTGGCCCAGTTGGTTCAGCGGGCCACCGATGGCCAGCATCACCCCGCCGACCAAGTGCGCAGCACCCAGCAGGCGCAGGAACCAATCATCCTTGCGCTTCTTCCACGGCGGCGCCGGGTCCTTGGCGTGGGGCTGGGACATGCGCTCCAACAGGTCGCGGGTCATGTTGGCCAGGTGCGGCAGTTGTTCCATCTGGCTGTGCAGGTTGCCCAGCACGGTTTTCGGGCTCATCCGCTCGCGCATCCAGCGCTCCAGGAACGGCTGCGCGGTGTTCCACAGGTCGAGGTCCGGGTACAGCTGGCGGCCCAGGCCTTCGATGTTCAGCAAGGTTTTTTGCAGCAGCACCAACTGTGGCTGCACTTCCATATTGAAGCGCCGCGCAGTCTGGAACAGGCGCATCAGCACCTGGCCGAATGAAATATCTTTTAACGGTTTTTCGAAGATCGGCTCGCACACGGTACGGATCGCCGCTTCGAATTCGTTGAGCTTGGTTTCCGCCGGCACCCAGCCCGAATCGATGTGCAATTGCGCCACGCGACGGTAGTCGCGCTTGAAGAAGGCGAACAGGTTGCGGGCCAGGTAGTCCTGGTCTTCCGGGGTCAGGCTGCCGACGATGCCGCAGTCGATCGCGATGTACTGCGGGCTCCACGGGTTGACGGTGCTGACGAAGATATTGCCCGGGTGCATGTCGGCGTGGAAGAAACTGTCGCGGAATACCTGGGTGAAGAAGATCTCCACGCCGCGTTCGGCGAGCATCTTCATGTCGGTGCGCTGGTCGGCCAAGGTTGCGAGGTCAGTGACCTGTACGCCGTAGATGCGCTCCATCACCAGCACTTTCGGGCGGCACCAGTCCCAATACACTTGCGGCACGTACAGCAGCGGCGAGCCTTCGAAGTTGCGCTTGAGCTGGCTGGCATTCGCCGCTTCGCGCAGCAGATCAAGTTCGTCGTAGATGGTTTTTTCGTAGTCAGCGACCACGTCCACCGGGTGCAGCAGGCGCGCATCGGCAGAGAAGCGCTCGGCAGCGCGGGCGAGGATGAACAGCCACGCCAGGTCCTGGCCGATGATCGGCTTGAGGCCGGGGCGAATCACCTTCACCACCACTTCTTCGCCAGTCTTGAGTTGCGCCGCGTGCACCTGTGCGACCGAGGCCGAGGCCAGAGGGTCGACGTCGAAGCGGCTGAACACGTCGCTGATCTTCTTGCCCAGCTGCTCCTCGATAAGCTTCATCGATTGCTGGGAGTCGAATGGCGGCACACGGTCCTGCAACAGCATCAGCTCGTCGGCGATGTCCTCGGGCAGCAGGTCGCGCCGTGTGGAGAGGATCTGTCCGAACTTGATGAAGATCGGCCCCAGGTCCTGCAGCGCCAGGCGCAGGCGCGCGCCACGGCTCAGCTCCAGCTGTTTGCGCGGGAACCAGCGCCACGGCAGTACATAGCGCACAGCGAGCAGGAACCACGGCAGGGGCAGGGCGAACAGCAGGTCATCAAGGCGGTAGCGGATTACGACGCGCTGGATACGAAACAAACGGCGGACGGCGAGCAGCTTCATGCGTTATCGCTTGGATCAAGGGAACGGCTCAGGCGCTCGAAGCGGGCCTCAAGGCGTTCCAGGTCGATTTTGGCCTTGTCGAGTTCACGAAAGCGCGCTTGCGCTTCCCGTTCTCCGACCAGGGTGCGCGATTCTTCGCTCAGGTATTCGGCAAGGTTCTGGTTGAGGCTGGCGAACCCCTGCTGGTACCAACGCGAGCGGCTGCGCAGGTGCCCGCTGATCAACTGGGTGGCCACCGGGCCGATCCAGCGGGACAGCTCGTATTCCCAGTCCAGTTCCAGGTCTTGCAGCACGGCGGCCAGGTCCATCAGCACCGAACTGTCGCCTTCCAGCTCCACTTCGTCGCTGTGCAGGATGGCGGTCTTGTTGCGGCTCAGAGCCAGGTGCAACAGGCTCGAAGCCGGCGCACGCAGGGTGCAGTCGGCGTCGGCGGCCCATTGGGTCGCGAGCATCAGGCCTTCATCGCTGGGCAGGATAAACAGTTGCAAGGTGGGGCTGCGGCAGTCGACGGCAATGACTTTGCCGTTGAGGTGCGCCAGCCGCGCCAGGGCGGTGCTGTCCAGGCGCAGCACACGGTTGAGGCCGTGTTCAACGCTGGCGAGAAGACCTTTGAGCAGCATCAGGGCTTGATGCCACGGTGCAGGGCGACGATGCCCGAGGTCATGTTGTGGTAGGTCACGCGGTCGAAACCGGCTTCTACCATCATCGACTTCAGGGTTTCCTGGTCGGGGTGCATGCGGATCGATTCGGCCAGGTAGCGATAGCTCTCGGCGTCATTGGTGATCAGCTTGCCCATCAACGGCATGAAGGCAAAGGAATAGGTGTCGTAGACCTTTGACATCAGTGCATTGGTCGGCTTGGAGAACTCCAGCACCAACAGGCGTCCGCCCGGCTTGAGCACGCGCAGCATCGAGCGGATCGCGTCCTCCTTGTGGGTCACGTTGCGCAGGCCGAAGGCGATGGTCACGCAGTCGAAATGGTTGTCTGGGAACGGCAGCTTTTCAGCGTCGGCCTGGACGAACTCAATATTGCCGGCCACACCCTTGTCGAGCAGGCGGTCGCGGCCGACCTTGAGCATCGAACCGTTGATGTCCGCCAAGACTACCTGGCCGGTAGGGCCGACGAGCTTGGAGAACTTGGCTGCCAGGTCGCCCGTGCCGCCGGCGATGTCCAGCACGCGGTTGCCGGTGCGAACACCCGACAGTTCGATGGTGAACCGCTTCCACAGGCGGTGCATGCCGCCCGACAGCACGTCGTTCATCAGGTCGTACTTGGCCGCTACGGAATGGAACACCTCAGCGACTTTTTCCGCTTTTTGGCTTTCCGGGACGTTCTTGAAGCCGAAGTGAGTGGTGGGTTCGGCATCGCTGCCTTTGCGCTGATCAGTCATATCGCTGTCACCAAAAGAGAATGCGGGACATGATAATCCCCAAGGCCTGCTTTGTCTTGGCAAGGCTGAAGGTAAGATGGGCGGTCATCGAGACCTTTTGCCGCATCGAAGGTATCCAAGTCCCTATAAAGAGGAGTCATTGCAATGGCCCGTATAACCGTTGAGCGTGCACATTCCCTGGGTAAAGAAGGCGCACGGGCAAAGGCCGACAAGTTGGCGCACAAACTCAAGGAACAGTATGGCCTGGAGCCGTCGTGGTCCGGCGATACCTTGAACCTCAAGCGTTCGGGGGTTAAAGGCACCGTCGTGGTGGCCGAAGATTCGCTGCGTATAGATGTGGAACTGGGGCTGTTGATGTCGGCCATGAGTGGCACCATCAAGTCCGAAATCGAAAAAGCCCTGGATAAGGCGTTGGCCTGACCGTTGTGTTCTTAGGGTGCCGATTCTAATTTTCCAGCCTACTTTGTGCCCAAGCCCTCAACTCCTGTGGGCCGTTCCTCCCCCCTATTCTGCGTGAGGTGCACCATGGCCAAAGTTATCCTGAAGAAAAAAATCGACGCCCCTACCACTACTCTGAGCGACGTTAAATCCTACGCCCGCAAGATCTGGCTGGCGGGTCTTGGTGCCTACGCCAAGGTTGGAAGCGAGGGCAGCGACTACTTCAAAGAGCTGGTTAAAACTGGTCAACATGTTGAAAGTAAAGGCAAAAAAGTTGCAGTTGAACAACTTGAGGCCGCCAACAGTCAGATTGATCAAGTAAAGAGTAATGTCTCCTCCGTCAAAGGTCTGGTAGAAGTTCAGCTGGATAAAGTTGAAAAAGCTTTTGATACTCGTGTTGCCAGTGCCTTGAATCGAATCGGCATTGCGTCTAAACATGACGTTGAGACACTCTCTGCTAAGCTCGAAGAGCTGACGACATTGCTAGAACGTGTCGCGCGTAAACACTAAGGAGACATCGGGATGGCTGTTAAAAAGACTACTCAGAAAGAAGGCAGCTCGTGGGTCGGGGAAGTTGAAAAATATTCCCGTAAGATCTGGCTTGCTGGTTTAGGCGTGTACTCGAAGGTTAGCAGTGACGGCGGCAAGTACTTCGAGACTTTGGTCAAGGACGGCGAGAAGGCCGAGAAGTTGACCAAAACCACGGTTGGTAAAAAAGTTGAAGCGGCCAAGGCAACTGCCGGTTCCGCCAAGTCGAGCATTTCTGACACCTGGGGCAAGTTGGAAGAAACTTTCGACAAGCGCCTTAACAGTGCCATTTCGCGACTGGGCGTGCCGAGCAAGGCTGAACTGAAGACGCTGCACAGCAAGGTCGATACCCTGACCAAGCAGATCGAAAAACTCACCGGCGCTAAAGTGGCTCCTGCGAAAACGGCTGCGGCCAAACCTGCTGCCAAGCCTGCCGCTAAAACCGCCGCCGCCAAACCTGCTGCCAAAACAGCAGCCAAGCCTCTGGTAAAAGCGGCTGCCAAGCCGGCTTCCAAACCTGCGGCCAAGGCGCCCGCCAAAGCAACTGCTAAACCAGCCGCCAAAACTGCAGCTGCCAAGCCGGCCGCCAAGACTGCTGCCAAACCCGTCGCGGCTAAAGCGGCTGCCAAGCCTGCTGCTAAGCCAGCGGCTAAACCCGCAGCCAAGGCCGCCGCCAAACCGGCTGCCAAGCCAGCGGCCAAAACCGCAGCTGCAAAACCTGCTGCCAAACCGGCCGCTGCGAAACCTGCAGCCAAGCCGGCTGCGGCGAAACCGGCCGCCAAGCCTGCCGCAGCCAAGCCTGCGGCAAAACCAGCCGCAGCCAAGAAACCAGCGGTCGCGAAAAAACCAGCAGCACCCAAGCCTGCTGTTGCGGCCAAGCCGGCGACTCCGGCGCCAACCGCTTCCACAGCCAACTCGGTATCCGCACCGACCCCTGCTGCTGTGACCCCGACTGCAACGCCGGCAAACCCGACGCCATCCAGTCAGTCCTGATTATTTCCAGGACGCAAAAAAATGCCCGGCCTGTTAAAGGTCGGGCTTTTTTGTGCTCGCAGCGCCGCCGGTCAGGCTGTCGTCAGTTGTAAGTGATGGAAACCGTAATGGCACTGGCCAGGGTGCCCTGGGTCACTGCGCCCGTTTTATAGTAGGCCGCACTGAGCGGTATGGTCGCCTTATTGCCGGTTGTTGTAACCGTGCGGCTGCGCTGAGCGACGGTGCCGTTCGCTGGGATGGCGTATAGGGGTGTTGAACGATGCAGCAGCCAAAGGGCCGTCCCCGCCGAGGTGCCCGTGTTGGAAAATAGTGCCCCGTTTACTACGGACGGTGTTCCCGTGAAGAGGAAAATCACATTGCGGATGTCTGATTCGCAATCGGCAGAGAGCTCGAAGTCCAGCACCCCTGCGCTGGGGCTTGCATCAAAATCCGAGATCTTGATGGGGGGCAGCGAAATAGTGCGGTTCTCGTCACCAGCTGCCAGGTTGCAGGTGCCGGCATTGACCTGGCCGGTAAAGCGCAAAGTGCCTGTTGTCGCAGCGTGGGCTTGCGTGGCCGCGAGGCCGACAGTGGTTGCGAGTAAGAAAGACACGGCTCGTAGGTTCATCAATGACTCCTCAGGGTTTTTAGTTATAGGTGATGTTGACGGTGGCGGTACTGGCGAGCGTGCCTTGGCCGACCGTACCGTTTTTGTGATAGGCCGCGCTGAGCGGTAAGACTGCGCGATTGCCGGAAACGGCAACGTTGCGGATGTTATTGGCATTCGGAGAAATGGTTTGCTGGACCCCGTTGATGCGCGATCCCAACCACAGGGCTACCCCGCTTGCCGTGCCCGTGTTGGCGAAGAGCACGTTGTTCCCGGGCGCAGGGGTGCCGCTGAAACGAAAGGTGACGTTGGTGGCGTTTGTACAGTTAGCGGTCAGTTCGAAGTTCAGCATGCCGGCATAGTCGATGTCTCTGAGGTCGCTGACTTTTATCGGGGTGAGGGGGATCGTGCGGTTGACGTCGCCCGCCGCCAGGTCGCAGGTGGCAGCCGGCCTGACGAAGCGCACCCGGCTACCGAGCTGCAGGCTGAAGCGCTGTGTGACGCCAGCAATTCTCCTGCTCCAGAAGTATCCGCTGGGCACTGTTCCGTCTGTGACTGGCCCGATTTTGTAGAAGCTCGCCTCCGCTGAAGTGAAGCTGGGCACCTTCCCGTACAGCGGTGTGGGGCCTTGGTTGAACAATGAAAAGGCAGCGGGCCCTCCGCCGCCCGCCCATCTCATTGTGATGCGTACGCCAACGCCTGGCGCCTCGGTGGGGTAGGAGCGGGTCACCGGATCTGTTCCCATCGGATATCGCCCGTCGATCCAGCTCGCGATAGACACGGTGCAATTGGCAAAATACTCGGGGGCCGAACCGTTGAATGCCTGGCGATGAATGAGGCTTCCGACGGGTAGGCTGTCGGGCACGGTAATGGTCGCCGGCAAGTTCAGGGTGAAGGTATCGCTCTGGTACCTGTCGCACGGCGCCGCTTGAGCAACGGTCGGCACGCACAGGGCAAGCAGAGGAAAAACTAATTTCATGGCGTATTTCATGGTCATTCCCGTACTCATCAATGGGGCGTCAGCCGTTGCTATTGGGTTGGCAGGTGCCAGCATCCAGATGGCGCAAACGCTGGCGAGCATCACCTTTCGATAGGGCGTCCACGGCGTACATCAGTCGACAAGAAGCAGCGGCCTCAGGCCCCCACTTGACGGTCAGCAGTCCCTGCGCGCGTGCCACGCGCACGAATGCTTTACCGCCCTGCCCGACAATGCCGACACTGGCGCCCTCTTCGTCGAACACATCCGAACCGAAGGGCAGGGGGCTGCCATCCTCCCGCAGCGCAGTCACCAGTAACGCCTGGCCGCTGACGGTCTCGAATTGCAGCTTCACTACGGAGCCTGCACGCGGTGCGACGTTTTGCGCGGCGATCTTGAGTTCTACGTCGACGGACAGGTCCTTGGGGTCCAACTCCACCGCGTTCTGGCGATACGGCGTGAGGTGGGGCACCACGGCAAAGCCATTCTTGCCGACCTGGGCGCCGTGGTTGCCATTGACCCGCGCACCTTGTGCATCGGGCGCTTGCACGATGCCAATGGTGTCGCCCAGTTCGGGCGCAAAGGTGATGCCATCGGCATGGGCGACGATGCCGCCGGTCACGCCCAGGGACAACGCTCGGTAGGTGTTGCTTTGCCCGAACCCTGCGGAGACCACGCCACTGCTGGCCTGGTACTTCGCATCGGCATTCGTGGCGCTGCCGCCACCCTGAACCCGGCTGGCGCCTACGCCGTAGCTGAGTTCGTTGCGCTCGCCCAGGGTGCCGCCAAGGTTCACGCGTTCACCGCTGCTTTGATTGCCGCGAAAGGCAGTGGTGGTCAGGGTCGGTGAACGTGCGCCGGTGCCGAGCGGCAAACTCAGGGTCAGTTCTATTTGCTTGTCGACCCGTTCACTGAGCAGGTCCTTGGTGCGCTGGGCGCTGAGGGTGTAGTGAAGGCTTTTCCAGCTTCCGGCGTAACCCGTGGTAAAGGTCAGGTTGCCGCTGTTGCGGTTCCAGTAGTTCTGCGAGGAGCCGGTCAGGTACACCGAACCCTTGCCCAGGCTTTGGTTGAGGCTGATATCCATTCGGTCGCGCAGGCGCGACACGTTGTCCACGTTGAGGCCGGCGATGGCGAGGTCGCGTACCCGGGCGGCGTCGGCCACGCCCAGGAAGCCTTCCGTGGAGTAGCGGTAGGCACCCAGGGCAAAGTAGGTGCCGGTCTCGGTGAAGTTCTTGCTGTAGCGCAGTTGCAGGCTTTGGCCATCCCGGGTGCTGTGCCTCGGAATGTTGGCTTTTGAGTTGGTCAGGTCCAGCGACAGCGCACCCAGCGAGGTGTTGAATGCCAAGCCCAGCAAGCGCGACTGATAGTCATCGCCGACTACGACACCGCCATAGCCGGTCAACAGGTTGTTCAAGCCGTGCTGGTAAGTGCCTTGCATCAGCTTGGGCGGGTGACGCAGGCCGATTTCATCTAGCTGGCCAACACTCACGGAATAACGACTATGGCCTGCACGCAGCAGGTTGGCATTGGCGGCGAACGGCACGATGAACTCACGCTGGCGGCCATCGGCCTCGGTGACGGTCACGGTCAGGTCGCCGCCGTACCCGGTGGGAAACAGGTCGTTGAGCACAAACGGTCCGGGTGCGACCGAGACTTCATCCAATAGCACGCCGCGTTGGCGCACCGTGACCCGGGCATTGGTTTCGGCGATGCCACGGACAACGGGCGCGAAACCGGTCTGGGAATCCGGCAGCATCCGGTCATCACTGAACAGGCTGGCCCCACGCAGGCGCACGCTGTCGAACAGCTCGCCCGAGGTGAAGATCTCCCCCATCATCAGTTGTGATTGCAGTGGGCTCAGCTCACGTTGCACATAGGTGGAGCTGCTTTGATAGCCCGACGCGTTATCTGTGCGGCTGAAGCTGCCGCTGTGCCGCCAGTGCCAGTCGCCCAGGTTAAGCCCGGTGTTAAGGCCCAGGTAGTGGGAGTTGAGCGTGCGGCCATTGGTACGGGTCGAGAACGTGTTGGCGTTGTAGCGCACGAACGCGGCGTCGACACCGCCGTCCCAATGCTTGGGGTCGACATAACCGCGTGCCTTGCGTGCAAGGTAAATCTGCGGGACTTGCAGCGTCAGGCGGTTTTCACCTGAGTCGAACTGGCTGCTACTGCCCGGCAGGTAGGTGGAAATTTCATGGCAACTGGCAAACTCGGCGGCCGGCGCCTGGCCTGGTTCGAGCGGCTGTTTCTGCGGCGCGTCCAGGTCGATGCCGAACCTGAGCAGTGCGTCACGCTCCAGGCAAAGCTGCGCAGAGTTTTGCCCTTCGACCGCAACGAACGACAGGGTCTCGCGCCCGATCCACTGGCCATTGAGATAAACATCGGTGCGGTAGCTGCCGGGCAGCACCACATTGCCCTGGCTGAATTTCGAAATATCCACCTGCTGGCCACCCGCACCGTCCGGGAAAAAGGCGGGGTTGAACTCGACGTTCTCGTCGGCGTAGGCGCCCATGGCAGGTGCGCCGGCCAACAGCAGGCAACGCACTGTACGCGTTAATCGATAACATGCCAGGGGCCAGTGGCGGATGCTGGCGGGCGTGTTCAAACTCATGTTTACCATTCCAAAAAAACCAGGGGGGCCGAATTCGGGCCAGGGGATTCCCTGCCCTTAAAAAGGGGCATCAACCGAACGTGTGATTAGGTGAAGAGCGGCCGTTGCAGTCAGGGCGTCTAGAGAGTCATGACGAGACCTTGGCGCTGTGGGAGACCTTTACGCCGAAGTCGTCCAGTGTCTGGAACTCCACCGTGGTTGTGCCGTCGTGAGGTGCTTTGAAGCCGGGCAGTTCAAAGCGGTTGCGACCTCCCGGTATCACCATGTTTTCCGCGTTTGACGTGGCGGGCTTGCGGGCATGACGTTGCTGTGACGCCAACACCTCGATCTGCTCGAACGTCACGTGGTAAGGGGTCGGGTTGTGGACTTCCAGAACCTGGCCCTGCTCGGTGGTCTCGCGGCGCCATTGCAGTTTTCCAGGAGCCGCATCGACCCCATAAGGCAGGTTGGGTGGGCGAACAAACAACTTGATCCGAGAGCGGAAGGCCAGTTGCAACTGGTTGCCCTGTTGGGAACCCTGGGATTGAGCCGGCACTTCCAGCAGGTTGAACCAGAACAGGCTTTCCTGCGCCGACGGCAATGCCTCTCCGGTATACGCCAGGCGTACCACCTGTTGTTTGCCTGGCTCCATGCGAAAAATCGGCGGCGTGGAGATAAACGGAATTCCTGCGAGGTCTGGCGTCGAGTGTTCGTCGCCGCTGTCCAGCCACGTCTGCACCAGCACCGGTGCCTGGTTCTTGCTTTCCAGCCTGACCGTTACCTCTTTGTCGTTCTGCGGGTAGATGATCCGCGTGTTGTTGATGATAACGCTGGCGTGTGCTGCGGCACTGGCGATCAGTGCAAACAGCAATGTCAGAAGCCTGGCTGGCCAAAAGGCAAAGGAGCGCGCATTCATGGGGTCATCACCTGGCTGCCGAAGGGGTAAGGCTTGCCGAGTGGCGCACACGAGCGCCGAAGTCGGTAACTGTGGTGAACTCGACTTCAGGCGCGCCCTCGGGACGATTGCGCAGCAGCGGCAGCACAAAGCGTTTTACGTCGCCGGCGGGCATCAGCAAGCTGTCATTGGCTTGCGTGTTCGGCGCTTTACTGAAGCGTTTACCGTTGCTCAGCAAGTCAACGGCGGTGAGGGAAATATGGTACGGCGTCGGGTTGGTCACCTGCAGCGCAAAACCCTGGCCACTGTCGACCAGTTTCCATTCCAGCTTCGAAGGGGCGCTGCCTACCGGATAGGGCAATGCCTGGGGGCGCAGGAACACGCGCAATCGGGTGCGAAATGCCAGTTCGAGGTTGTTCTGCTCGGCATTGTTTGCGCTGGGTGGAATCTCCAGCACGTTGAGCCAGTACAGGCTTTCGCGATCAGACGGGGAAGGCTTACCGGAGTAGAACAAGCGCACGGCCTGTTGCTGATGCGGTTCCATGCGAAAGATCGGTGGTGAAAGGGTAAACGGCGTCTGCGCGGTGGCCGGTGTGGAATTCAGGTCGCCTGTATCCAGCCAGGTCTGCACCAGCGACGGGCGATCGCCCTTGTTTTCCAGGCGCACGACCACTTCTTGCTGCTCGGCTGGGAAGATCACGCGGGTGCCATAAATGATGACACCTGCCTGGGCGCTATTTGTTTGCAGCGACAGCAGCCCAAAAACACAGAAGGCAAGCGCGAGGCGGGCCATTGTTTTCATAGTGTCGAAGTTCTCTTTGAATCTGGGGAAGGACCTGCCCAACGGCTGCAGGTCCGCTACATACAAGGCGTGCGGATGCTCGGCCTCTTGCCCCTTAGTCGGCGTACACAACCATGAAGCCCACACGCGTTTTGACGGCACCTTCAGTCGCGGCGCCGCTGGCGTACATTTGTGCAGCCAGTGGGATCACGGCCTGGTTGTCGGCGATCACTACGCCTTCCGATTTTTCGGTGTAAACGTGAATCGGGGTGCCATCACGGTTGGTCACTTCAACCTGTACGTTCTTGGCGTTGGTGGTGTCGGAGGGGTCGTTGTAGCCGTCGATATTCAAGCGTCCGGTCGCTACATCGATGGCGGGGCTGGTGGGGTCGAACGCCACCATGGCCGTGCGGCCGTTGGTGCATGCGCCTTCGCCGGGCGCACCAATGCGAATGGAGAAGCCGGTCAGGTTGGCGCGGTCGCCAGGGTTTTGCAGGCGTGAAGCGGATACACCGCCGAGGTTGACGTCCTTGACCACTGCACCGGTACCTGGCGCCGAGCCTTCGATGGTGCAGGTCACATCATTCACCAGCCCGGTGAAATTGATGGTGCCGTCATTGGCCGCGTGTGCGCTTTGCGAAATAGCAGTGACCAAGGCAACGGCTGCTGCAAGGGTAGAGAGAGCATTGAGGTTCATAATAGTCCCGAACATGAAGTGTTTATGTAATCCGCCAACGGGTGTTAAACCCGATATCTGTGGGTGAATCATTGCGGAAATTGGCGGAACCCAATCATTGTTCGGGGGGGGAACTATTGCCTATAGAGAAGTAACGAAATTGCGTTAGAGATTGTTCGAAATTTTATATTTTTACTCCAATTAATTGCATTGACTTGGCGTGTGGGTAATGGCTGTAAGATATTTCTGTAAGAACAGTCCTTATTATTGCTATTGATTGATCCTGATGTTCGGCTGGGATATACCGTGACCGTGATGATTAGGAAGTTTTCTAATAAGTGGTATTGACGAGGACGGATTATTCGATGCGTACTTTAATGTCCAAAACGCATTCCATCATGTTGCTTGATGATCATGAAATGGTTCGACAAGGGATCGAGTTGGGCCTGAGTAACGAGGCCGATCTCGAGGTGGTGGGCTCGTTCGGCACCGGCAGGGAGTTATTGGAGGCGCTGGCCGCTCAGCCTGTAGAGGTTATCATCATGGACTTTACATTGGGGCCTACGGAGCTTGATGGCCTCAGTTTGATCCGGGCAGTGAGTCGACGTTTCAAGCAGTCCAGGCCCGTCGTCTTATCGTCCCACTGCACGCCCGCAACGGTCTCGATGGCATTAAAGGCTGGATGTTGGGGTGTTGTAGGCAAGACCCAGAAGTTGGCAGAGTTGATCATGGCCGTTCGAACGGTCGCACAAGGATATATTTACTTGCAGCCGGGTATGCTGTCAGTAGAGCAAGGCAGGCAATCTATTCTGGAGTGGGTGAACTTTAAGTCGAATCTGGAAGTATCTGCCGCATTAAGGCCGAACGCCTGCCTGACACCCAAAGAGCAAGAGGTGTTGCGTTGTTTTCTTGATGGTATGTCGGTGAGTTCTATTGCAATAAAGTTTTCGCGCAGCACCAGTACGATCAGCACGCAAAAACAGTCGGCGTATCGCAAGTTGGGCATCCGGACTGACAGTGAACTTTTCAAGTTCACTCGACAATTCGGAAAGCCTGAATAGTATAGTCGTCGTACGATAATGGCCTGAGGGTTATACGCTAAGTTGGGTTGTCGAGGTAACGCAGCGCCAGTCGCTCGGTCACCTGTTGCACCGGCGGCAACAGATGCGGCGCTACCAGCATCATGATCTGGTAGACCACGACCTGCACTTCACTTTCGCGATCGAGAATCCGTTGGTAGTCCAGTGAAAACAGCAGGGTCATGGTGATCTGTTCCACTAACTGCCCCAGTGCCTGGGTACTGCTGACCAGTTGGCCCGCTGCCTTCAGCCGTGCCAGCAAAGAGGCCAGGGTACGTTTGAGCGCCGTCAGCAGGTTGCGAATGCCCTTGGCCAGCTTCGGCAAGCGACCCGCCAGGTTCGAGAGGTCCTGGAACAGAAACCGGTAATGCGCCATGCGCTCGACGATCAGGTGCAGGAACAGCCAGTAGTCCTCGGCTTCCAGTTGCGCGTCGGCCGGTGGATCAAGCAGGGGCGCCAGCTCATTCTGAAAGCGCTCGAACAAGCCGAGTACCAGCGGTTCCTTGCCATGGAAGTGGTAGTAGAGGTTGCCGGGGCTGATCCCCATTTCATTGGCCACCTCCATGGTCGACACGTTCGGTTCGCCCTTGTGGTTGAACAACTGCAGGGCACATTCAAGGATACGGTCGCGCGTCTTCATCCAGTCTTCTTAATGTGATCGTTGAGCTCAGCGCACGCGCACGTAAGTGCCCGGCGCCGCTTCCATCGGTGGGTAGTTCTGGTTGCCCAGGGCGGTGAGGGTTTCGCGTTGCACGCCAGAGCGCTGCTGGATCCACTCCAGCCACTGCGGCCACCAGCTGCCTTCGACGTGGTTGGCGTCGTAATACCAGGCGCGTGGGTCGCTGCTCAGCTTGGGATTCTCGACATAGTTGGCCTTGGGGTTGCCCGGCGGGTTGAGGATGCTCTGGATATGCCCGCTGTTGGACAGCACGAAGCGCCGCTCGCCGCCGAGCAATTGGGTGGAGCGGTACACCGCATCCCACGGCGTGATGTGGTCGTTGATACCGGCCACGCTGAAACTGTCCACGGTGACCTTTTGCAAATCGATGGGCGTGCCGCAGACCTCCAGGCCGCCGGGATGGCTGAGCGGGTTGTGCTTGAAGAAGTCCAGCAGGTCGCCATGCAGCGCGGCGGGCAGGCGTGTGTTGTCGTTGTTCCAGTACAGGATGTCGAAGGCCGGCGGTTCCTTGCCCAGCAGGTAGTTGTTGATCCAGTAGTTCCAGATCAGGTCATTGGGCCGCATCCAGGCGAACACCTTGGCCATGTCGCGACCGTCGAGCACGCCTTGCTGGTAGGAGCGGCGCTTGGCGGCTTCCAGGGTCTGTTCGTCGGCGAACAGCGTGGCGGGGCTGTCGATCTGGCTGTCCAGCAGGCTCACCAGGTAACTGGCACTGGAGATGCGTCGCAACTGGCGCTTGGCTTGCAGGTGGCCTTGCAGCGCGGCGATGGTCAGGCCGCCGGCGCAGGCGCCCATCAGGTTGACCTCGCGGGCACCGGTGATCGCGCGGCACACGTTGAGCGCTTCCTCCAGCGCAGCGACGTAGGTGGAGAGGCCCCATTCGCGATGGCGCACATCCGGGTTGCGCCAACTGACCATGAACGTTTGCAGGCCGTTCTTGAGGGCGTATTGCACAAAGCTGTTGGCCGGGCTCAGGTCGAAAATGTAGTACTTGTTGATTTGCGGCGGCACGATCAGCAGCGGCTTGGCGTACTGTTTTTCGCTCATCGGCTTGTACTGGATCAGCTCCAGCAGCTCATTGCGAAACACCACCGAGCCCGGCGTGGTGGCTACGGTTTTGCCGACCTCGAACGCGTGCTTGCTGACCTGGCGTGGCAGGCCATTGTTGTGCAGCAAATCTTCGAACAGGTTGCTGACGCCGCGCACCACGCTGTTGCCACCGGAGTTGAGCAGCTCCTTGATCGCCAGGGGATTGAGCAAGGTATTGGAGGGGGAGACGGCATCATTGAGCAGGGCGAAGGCAAAATGCGCACGGGCCCGGTCGTCGGCGCTCATCGCGCTGTCATCGATCCAGTGACGCGTTTGTTTCTGCCAGCTCAGATAGGCTTGCAGGCTGCGACGGTATAGCGGGTTGAGCGCCCAGGTCGGGTCGCTGAAGCGGCTGTCGTTGGGGTTGGGCGCATGCACGGTTTCACCCAGCAGCACGCGACCCAGCTGGCCGCCCAAGGCCATGGCATGGCGGGCGGTATGCAAGGGGTTGCGCAAGCCGTGGGCGGCGACGCTGCGCAGGGTCGACAGCAAGTCCCGGCCGCGCAGGCCGGTGATTGCATTTTGCGCATTGATAAACGCGGCAGGGGTGGGGGCCGGGTTCGTCACGGGTCTTTCTCGCATGAGCCAACACTCCTTCGTCAAGCCATCAAACAGGCACGCCAATTCAGAACCATAGTCGGTTCCTGGCAAGTTGCGCGGCGGTGCAGTCCTTACACGGCCGGTCGCGGATGAATCACCGCGCGCATGCGCTCCTCTTCGAGAAACTTCATGATGATCGGCGCCACGGCTTCGGCCCGGGTGATCAGGAACAAGTGGCCGTCATCGATGATGTGCAACTGTGCATTGGGAATGCGCCAGGCGAGCATGCGCATGTTGATCAGCGGGATCAGCGGGTCGTCGTCGCCGGCCAACACCAGGGTGGGTTGGCGGATCTTGTGCAGCCAGTGGATGCTGGTCCAGCCCAGCCCGGCGAATAGCTGCCAGTAATAACCGAGCTTGCCAGCCGAGCGCACTTTGCTCGCGTGTTCGGCGGCCAGTTTCGAGTCGCGGCGGAACGAGCCGCCGTAGATCATCGGCGCGATGCGCACCACGTGGGACGGTTGAATATAGCGGCGCGGGCTGGCCATCAGCCAAAGCACCTTGGGCTTGCCCGGCACCATCACCGCCCCCGCTGCCGTGGCAGCCAGGATCAGCTTCTTGCAACGTTCCGGGTAATCGTAGGCAAACTGCTGCGCCAACGCGCCGCCCCAGGACACGCCCACCGCATTTACCTGGCCATAGTCCAGGTAATCGAGCATGCGTGCGGTCAGTTTGGCCAGGCCGGGAAAGCGGTAGGGCCGGTTTGGCGTGGATGAACCGCCCACGCCGGGTACATCGAAGGCGATCACTTCCAGGTCCGGGTCCAGTGCCTGGACGAACGGAAACACCAGCTCAAGGTTGGCGCCGATGCCGTTGAAGATCAGCAGCGGCGTCAAGTGAGGCTTGCCCGGGCGCACCGCCGTGCGGATGGTCTGGCCATCCAGGTCGATGGTACGAAAGATGAACGGTTGCGGCATGGGAAAGCCCTGTCAGGTGGTGCGTAAGTCTTATGGGCGATGCGATCCATGTGGGAGCTGGCTTGCCTGCGATGGCATTCTTTCCGCCAGCCCATCAACAACTGACCCGCCGCTATCGCAGGCAAGCCAGCTCCCACAGTGACTGCATTTCAACCAACCATCTGCTTATCGTTCATGTACATAAGTGCCCGGCGCGGCTTCTGCCGCTGCATAGGTTTTGTTACCCAAACTTGTCGGCGCCTTCTTCAACTTACCCGCCCGCTCCGCCTGCCACACCTGCCAATGCAGCCACCACGAATCGGTGTGCTTGGTGGCATTCTCCTGCCAGTCCAGCGGTTTCGCCGTCAGGCTGTCGCTGGTCTGGTAGCGTGCCTTGGGGTTGCCCGGCGGGTTGAGGATGCTCTGGATATGCCCGCTGCTGGACAGCACGAACTCAACCTTGCCACCAAACAGCTGCGCTGACTTGTAGCAAGACTGCCACGGCGTGATGTGGTCGTTGGTACCGGCCAGTGAGTAAATATCAGCGGTGACCTGCTTGAGGTCGATTGGCGTGCCGCACACTTCCAGGGCGTTGGCGCGCACCAGTGGGTTGTTTTTGAACAGTTCGATCAGGTCGCCGTGGAAGGCTGCGGGCAAGCGGGTGGTGTCGTTGTTCCAGAACAGGATGTCGAACACCGGCGGCTCGTTGCCCAGCAGGTAGTTGTTCACCCAGTAGTTCCAGATCAGGTCGTTGGGGCGCATCCAGGCGAACACCTTGGCCATGTCGCGGCCTTCCAGCACGCCGGCCTGGTAGGAATGGCGCTTGGCCGCTTCCAGGGTCTGTTCGTCGACGAACAGCGCTACTTGGGTGTCCAGCGTCGTGTCGAGCACGCTTACCAGCAGGGTCAGGGCGTTGACCTTCTTCTCCCCAAGCGCCGCGTAGTGGCCGAGCAGTGCCGTACAGGTGATGCCGCCGGAACAGGCGCCGAGCATATTCACATCTTTGCTGCCGGTAATCGCCGTGACCACATCCACCGCTTCCTTGAGCGCCTCGATATAGGTCGACAGGCCCCACTCGCGCTGAGCCTTGGTCGGGTTGCGCCAACTGACGATAAAAGTTTGCTGGTTATTGCGCAGGCAGAAGCGCGCCAGGCTTTTCTCCGGGCTCAGGTCGAATACATAGAATTTGTTGATCTGCGGCGGCACCACCAGCAGCGGGCGTTCGTGCACCTGTTCGGTGATCGGCTTGTACTGGATCAGCTCCAGTACGTCATTGCGAAACACCACCGCGCCTTCGGTGGTGCCCAGGGTCTTGCCCACTTCAAAGGCGCCCATGTTGACCTGGCTCGGCATGCCGCCGTTGTGCACCATGTCCTTGGCCAGGTGGGACAGGCCATCGAGTAGGCTCTTGCCGCCGGTCTCGAAGAAGCGTTTGACCGCCGCCGGGTTGGCCGCGCTGTTGGTGGGGGCCATGGCTTCGGTCATCAGGTTGATCACGAAGTGGCCGCGGCTGATGTCCTGTTCCGACAGATTGCTGTCACCGATCCAGTCGTGCAGTTCCTTGCGCCACGCCAGGTAGGTTTGCAGATATCGTTTGTAGAGCGGGTTCTGGCTCCAGGCCGGGTCACTGAAGCGGCGGTCGTCGCTTTCGGGCACCAGCGCCGACTTGCCGAACATCACGTTCTTGAGTTCGACGCCAAAGTGGGCGACGTGCTTGACGCTGTGCAACGGTTGCTTGATGGCTTGGGTCAGCACCATCTTCGCCGAGGCGAGTAAATCCTTTTTGCGTAACGCGATGATCGGGTTGAGCCCCAGGGTGTTTTCCGAGGCCTGGCGTTTCAAGTCATCGTTGTTCTTGTTACTCATCTACGACGCTCCATTGTCCGAAAGACGAGTACCGGGTACCGCTGCGCACCAAGTTTCGATACACAACACAAGCCTGGTACTGCGACTCGGGTGACCGTTGATACCGCATCGTCAAATGCAGGGAACTTGCCAGTTCCATTGGTTACCCGAGTTTAATTTTTTTCGCAAGCAGGCCAATCGTTGGCCACAAGAGAAGGCATTCAAGCAGATGAAATTAGAAAATGCCCTCTAAAGAGCGAGAGGCCTGGGCTAGAGCATCAGCCGTACGATCGACTCACTCGGATCGCGGGTTTTACCGGCGGCTTTGAGCTCGGCCAGATAATCGGCCCACAGCGCGTCCTGACGCACGGCCAGTTGGTAGAGGTAGTCCCAGGTGAACAGTCCACTGTCATGGCCGTCGTCGAAGGTCAATTTCAGTGCGTACTGGCCGGCGGCTTCTACCTTGATCAACTTCACGTTGAGCTTGCCGAATTGCAGGATGGGTTTGCCATGCCCCTGGACCTCGGCGGAAGGCGAGTGGGTGCGCAGCAGTTCGGCGGGGAGTTGGTACACCTCGTCGGGCCCGTAGGTGAGGCCGAGGGTGTTGGAGGTTTTGTGCAGGTTTACAGCCGTGGGAAATTTCGACATTGGAGAACCGCCCAGAAATAGTCCTGAAGGAACCGGCTTCAAACTGTGGGAGCGGGCTTGCTCGCGAATGCGGTGTGCCAGTCAGCACATCTGTTACTGATACACCGCATTCGCGAGCAAGCCCGCTCCCACCATAAAGCAAAGCGGTCCTGCGTGAGGCTTACAGGATATAACGAGACAGGTCTTCGTTCTGCGCCAATTCGCCCAGGTGGCTGTTGACGTAACCCGCATCGATCTTGATTACTTCGCCATTTTGCGCACCAGCCAGGTCGCCCGCACTGAAAGACACTTCTTCCAGCAAACGCTCCAGCAAGGTGTGCAGGCGACGCGCACCGATGTTCTCGGTCTTCTCGTTGACCTGCCAGGCGATCTCCGCCAGGCGCTTGATGCCGTCGGGCTGGAACTCGATGCCCAGGCCTTCGGTTTTCAGCAACTCACGGTACTGCTCGGTGAGCGACGCGTGCGGTTCACTGAGGATGCGCTCAAAGTCGCCCGGGGTCAGCGCCTTGAGCTCCACGCGAATCGGCAGGCGGCCTTGCAGCTCCGGCACCAGGTCGCTTGGCTTGCTCAGGTGGAACGCGCCGGAGGCGATAAACAGGATGTGGTCAGTCTTGACCATGCCCAACTTGGTGTTCACGGTGCAGCCCTCGATCAGCGGCAGCAGGTCGCGCTGCACGCCTTCACGGGATACATCCACACCGCCGGAGTTACCGCGCTTGGCCACCTTGTCGATTTCGTCGATAAACACGATGCCGTGCTGCTCGACCGCTTCCAGGGCCTTGGCTTTGAGTTCTTCCTCATTCACCAGGCGCCCGGCTTCTTCGTCGCGCACCAGTTTCAGCGCTTCCTTCACCTTGAGCTTGCGGCTTTTCTTCTTGCCCTTGCCCATGTTGGCGAACAGGTTCTGCAACTGGCTGGTCATTTCTTCCATGCCAGGCGGAGCAGAGATGTCGACGCCGGAGACTTCGGCGACTTCGATCTCGATTTCCTTGTCGTCCAGCTGGCCTTCACGCAGGCGCTTGCGGAACAGCTGGCGGGTGTTGGAGTCCGAGGCCGGTGCGGCGTCTTCGTTGAAGCCCATGCGTGCCGGTGGCAGCAGGGCATCGAGGATACGTTCTTCGGCGGCGTCTTCGGCGCGGTGGCTGACCTTGGTCATTTCCTGTTCGCGCAGCAGCTTCAAGGCGGCATCGGCCAGGTCACGAATGATCGACTCGACGTCGCGGCCCACGTAGCCCACTTCGGTGAACTTGGTGGCTTCGACCTTGATAAACGGCGCGTTGGCCAGCTTGGCCAGGCGACGGGCGATCTCGGTTTTACCGACGCCGGTCGGGCCAATCATCAGGATGTTCTTTGGCGTTACTTCAACGCGCAGTTCTTCGGGCAGTTGCATCCGGCGCCAGCGGTTACGCAGCGCAATGGCAACGGCGCGCTTGGCATCGTCCTGGCCGATGATATGGCGGTTGAGTTCATGGACGATTTCGCGGGGAGTCATGGACATAGTGTTTGGCGGCCTCAAGCGGAAATAAGCCTACGGCTTACTCGGCGAGGTCCTGCTCCTCAATGGTCTGGTTGTGGTTGGTAAACACGCAGATATCGCCGGCAATGCCCAGGGCCGTCTCGACGATTTCGCGGGCCGACAGGTCGGTCTTCTTCAGCAGTGCGCTGGCTGCCGCCTGGGCGTAGCCACCGCCGGAACCCATGGCGATCAGGCCATGTTCAGGCTCAACCACATCGCCGTTACCGGTGATGATCAGGGAAGCGTCTTTGTTGGCAACGGCCAGCATGGCTTCCAGGCGGCTGAGGGAGCGGTCGGTGCGCCATTCTTTGGCAAGTTCGACCGCAGCGCGCACGAGGTGGCCCTGATGTTTCTCAAGCTGGCCTTCGAAACGCTCGAAGAGGGTGAAGGCGTCGGCAGTCGCGCCGGCAAAGCCTGCGAGCACCTGGCCGTGGTACAGGCGACGCACTTTCTTGGCGTTGCCTTTCATCACGGTATTACCCAGGGAAACCTGGCCGTCGCCGCCCATGACGACTTTGCCGTGGCGACGTACTGAAACGATGGTGGTCAAGGGGAGAGTCTCCACGCAGCGGGGCGAAAATGCCCTGATGAAAACTCATATGGGGGTGGCGGGGGGGATTTCAACCGCGGGGGCAGTGTGCGGACGAGTGGTGTTTATCTTTCTGACACGCCATAAAACAAAATGTGGGAGCGGGCTTGCTCGCGAATGCGGTGGGTCAGTCGCCGAAAATACTGACTGAAATACCGCATTCGCGAGCAAGCCCGCTCCCACATGGGGTCTGCTGCGCTCTTAGGCTCAGCGACTCTGGCGTTGTTGTAACAACAGGTTGCTAAAGCCCGCGCCAGCCAGTTGTTTCTGCGCCACAGTCAGCTGTTCTCGGTTGCTGAACGGCCCAACGAGTACGCGATACCAAGTGGCATCCTTGACCGTCCCGGACTCCACTGTCACCGACTGACCGAGCAGAATGATCTGCGCCCGCACGCGATCCGCATCCGCCTGTTTCGGGAACGAACCCGCTTGCAGGAAAAACTTGGTCACGGGTGCGGCCTTGGTCTCGGCAACCGGCGGTGCCGGCGGCGGGGTGATCCCGGCCAGTGCGGCCTGGGCGCGTGCCGTGTCGATTTTCGCCGCTTCGGCAGGGGTGACTGGCGTGGTCGGCACTTGTGGCGTCGGCAGGGTTTTCTCCGGCACGGCGTCAGGCGGCACGATCACTTCCGATTCCGGCAGCAGCGTATAGAAGTCGTATTTCGGCTTCACCGGTGCGGTCGGGCTTGGCGCAGTCTTGTTGGCTTCGGCCATTTTCGTGGCCTTCTGCTGTTCCTGCTTGACCCGTTTGACGTCATCGCCCTTGCCCGGATCCAGCTTCATCAGGAACACAACAAACGCGCCGACGGTGAGGCCGATGGCCATCCACAACCAGCCCGGGATCGGCTTCTTCGCCGGGGCCTGATAGCGGCTGGCGCCGCGCTTGGGTGCAGGTTTTTTCTTGGCAGCCAACTTACATACGCTCCAGTGTTTCCAGGCCCAACAGTTCGAGGCCTTGCTTGAGGGTCCGTCCAGCCAGTGCAGCCAAGCGCAGGCGGCTTTGCTTCTGGGCTTCGTCGTCGGCGGTCAGGATCGGGCAGTTCTCGTAGAAGCTGGAGAACAGGCCGGCGACTTCGTACAGGTAGGTGCACAGGATGTGCGGCGTGCCTTTCTCACCGACGCTATTCAGCACTTCGCCGAATTGCGCCAATTTGGCGGCCAGTTCCTGTTCGTGCGGGGCGTCCAGCACGATCTGGCCTTCAACTTCGCTGAAGTCCTTGCCCAGCTTGCGGAACACGCCGGCCACACGGGTGTAGGCGTACAGCAGGTAGGGCGCGGTGTTGCCTTCGAAGTTGAGCATCAGGTCGAAGTTGAAGCTGTAGTCGCTGGTGCGGTGCTTGGACAGGTCGGCGTATTTGACCGCACCAATGCCCACCACGCGGGCGATGTTGCGCAGGTCGGCCTCGGCCAGCTCCGGGTTCTTTTCCTTCACCAGGCTGTAGGCACGTTCCTGGGCTTCGGTGAGCAGGTCGATCAGCTTCACGGTGCCGCCGTCGCGGGTCTTGAACGGGCGGCCATCGGCGCCGTTCATGGTGCCGAAGCCCATGTGCTCCATGTGCATCGGGTGGGTGACGAAACCGGCGCGGCGCGCCACTTCGAACACCTGCTGGAAGTGCAGCGCCTGGCGTTGGTCGACAAAATACAAGGCGCGATCAGCCTTGAGCACGCCGCTGCGGTAGCGCACGGCCGCCAGGTCGGTGGTGGCGTAGAGGTAGCCGCCATCGGCCTTGACGATGATCACCGGCAGCGGCTCGCCGTCGGCGGTCTTGAATTCTTCGAGGAACACGCACTGTGCGCCGTTGCTCTCTACCAGCAGGCCCTTGGCCTTGAGGTCGTTGACCACATTCATCAGGTCGTCGTTGTAAGCGCTTTCGCCCATCACGTCGGCCATGGTCAATTTGACGTTGAGCAGTTCGTAGATTTCCTGGCAGTGAGACAGGGAAATGTCACGGAAACGGTTCCACAGTGCCAGGCACTCGGCGTCACCGGCTTGTAGCTTGACCACCAGGCCACGGGCGCGGTCGGCGAATTCTTCGGATTCGTCGAAGCGCTTCTTGGCGGCGCGGTAGAAGTTTTCCAGGTCCGACAGCTCGTTGCTGGTGATCGGGTTTTCTTGCAGGTAAGCCATCAGCATGCCGAACTGAGTGCCCCAGTCGCCGACGTGGTTCTGACGGATCACGTCGTCGCCGAGGAACTCCAGGACCCGCGCCGCGCCGTCGCCAATGATGGTTGAGCGCAGGTGGCCGACGTGCATCTCTTTGGCCAGGTTCGGCGCCGATAGGTCGACGACCACGCGCTGCAGCGGGCCAGCCTTGCGCACGCCGATCCTGGCGTCGGCCAGGGCGGCATCCAGGCGCGACGCCAGGGCCTGGGTGTTCTGGAAGAAGTTGATAAAGCCCGGGCCGGCGATTTCAGCCTTGGTGACACTCTCGTCGGCAGGCAGCGCGGCGATGATTTTTTCTGCCAGGTCGCGCGGTTTCATGCCGGCCGGCTTGGACAGCATCATCGCAATGTTGCTGGCAAAGTCACCGTGGGTCTTGTCGCGGGTGTTTTCCACCTGGATCGCCGGCGACAGGCCTTCAGGCAACACACCTTCGTTGACGAGTTGGGTGAGGGCTTGTTGGATCAGCTGGCGAATGGTGTCTTTCATGGTGTTCTCTTTCGACCGCAAGCGGCGGCGCGCGATGCGCAGGTGGAAAAACTGGGCATTATCCGTGGCGAGGGCGGGCTTGCCAACCATTCAGACGGGTTGGCGGACCTGCGGGCCTCATCGCGGGCAAGCCCGCTCCTACATTTAAGGCTGTTCACATTTCAAATTGTGGGAGCTGGCTTGCCTGCGATGGCCATTTAACGGTCAGTACAAATCTACCGGGTCCACATCCAATGACCATCGCACTTGCCGGCCGCTGGGCAGTTGCTCCAGGGCAAGCAACCAGCTACTTAATAGCCGATGCAGCGGTGCGCGCGAGGTTGCCTGCAAGAGTAGCTGAGCACGATAACGCCCGGCGCGGCGCTCCATAGGCGCGGGCACCGGGCCGAGCAGTTCGATGCCGCTCAGACCCAGTTCGCCGAGCAAACGTTCGGCGGCGCTGCAGGCTTCATCCAGGAAACCCTCGGCCTGCCCCGGCTTGTGCGCCTCGGCGCGTAGCAAGGCCAAGTGGGAAAACGGCGGCAAGCCGGCGGCGCGGCGTTCGCTCAGGGCCTGCTCGGCGAAGGCGAAGTAGCCTTGTTCTGTCAGTTGGATGAGCAGCGGGTGGTCGGCCAGGTGCGTCTGGATAATCACCCGGCCAGGCTCCTCGGCGCGGCCCGCGCGGCCGGCAACCTGCACGATCAACTGCGCCATGCGTTCGCTGGCGCGGAAGTCCCCGGAGAACAGCCCGCCGTCGGCATCCAGGATCGACACCAGGGTCACCCGTGGAAAATGGTGCCCCTTGGCAAGCATCTGCGTGCCGATGAGGATGCACGGCTGGCCTTTCTGGATGGTGGCGAACAGCTGGTTCATCGCGTCCTTGCGCGACGTGCTGTCGCGGTCGACCCGCAGCACCGGGTAATCCGGGAACAGGATGCCCAGGCGCTCTTCGGCCCGCTCGGTGCCTGCGCCCACCGGCCGCAGGTCGACTTTGCCGCACTGCGGGCAATGGCGCGGCACCCGCTCTACATGGCCGCAGTGATGGCAGCGCAGTTCGCCGTAGCGCTGGTGCACGGTCATGCGCGCGTCGCAGCGCTCGCACTCGGACATCCAGCCGCAGTCATGGCACAGCAACGTCGGCGCAAAACCACGGCGATTGAGGAACACCAGCACCTGTTGGCCGGCGGCAAGCGTCTGGCCGATGGCTTGTTGCATCGGCCCGGAAATACCGCTGTCCAGCGGGCGACTTTTAACATCCAGGCGCAGGAAACGTGGCTGCTTGGCGCCGCCCGCGCGCTCGTTCAGGCGTAGCAGGCCGTAACGACCGGTGTAAGCGTTGTGCAGGCTTTCGAGGGACGGCGTGGCCGAGCCCAGCACGATCGGGATGTCTTCCTGGCGTGCACGCACCAGCGCCAGGTCGCGGGCGTGATAGCGCAGGCCTTCCTGCTGTTTATAGGAGCCGTCATGCTCCTCGTCGATGATGATCAACCCAGGGTTTTTCATCGGCGTGAACAGCGCCGACCGGGTGCCAATAATAATGTCAGCCTCGCCATCCCGCGCGGCCAGCCATGACTCCAGGCGCTCGCGGTCGTTGACTGCCGAGTGCACCAGGGCGATACGCGCGTTGAAGCGCTGCTCGAACCGCGCCAGGGTTTGCGGGCCCAGGTTGATCTCGGGGATCAGCACCAGCGCCTGTTTTCCGGCTTGCAGGGTTTCGCGGATCAACTGCAGATAGACTTCGGTCTTGCCGCTGCCGGTGACGCCGGCCAGCAAGAACGCGTGGAAACTGTCAAAGCCGGCGCGAATCGCCTCGTAGGCCGCGCGTTGCTCGGGGTTCAGCGGCAGTTCCGGCTGCGCCAGCCAGTGTTCGTGGCGGGCGTCGGGCGCGTGCTTGCGGATTTCCACCTGCACCAGGCCCTTGGCGAGCAACAGGTCGAGGCTGTCTTTGCTCAGCATCAGCTTGCTTAATAGCTGGTGAGCCACGCCGTGAGGGTGCTGCGCCAGTGTGGCCAAGGCTTCACGCTGGCGCGGCGCGCGGGCAATGCGCGGGTCGTCGAGGCGCGCCCCCGGCACCATCGACCAAAAGCGCTCCTGACGCGCTTCAGCCAGTTCGCCCTGGCGCAACAGCACGGGTAACGCCCAGCTCAGGGTGTCGCCCAGGCTGTGCTGGTAATACTGGGCGGTCCACAGGCACAGCTTGAACAGCGCAGGCGGCAGCGGTGGGGTGGCGTCAAGGATCGCCAGGGCAGGCTTGAGTTTCTCGGCCGGCACTTCGCTGTGGTCAGAAACTTCCACCAGGATGCCGATCATCTCTCGGCGCCCGAACGGTACGCGCACGCGCATGCCCGGCTGCAACTGCGCCCGCAGCACGCCGGCCGGGGCCCGGTAATCGAACAGGCGGCGCAGGGGCGAGGGCAGGGCAAGGCGCAAAATGGCGTCGGGCACGCGAGGGGTCTCATATAAAGGCAGGCGGTGGCGCAGGGGCGGGAGCCTAGCAGACAGGGGAGGGCTTGGGTATGCCACGGTTTTCTGATGAAAGGAGGTCTTCAACCGGAAGCGCCGCTTGCGCGATTGAAAAGGTCTGGTAGAATCCGCGGCCTAATTACGTGCGGTATTCGACAATAGTGTCGAGTGGCGGCACGCTAGCCCGAGGAAGTGCCATGAAAGCCGATATCCATCCAGCGTACGAAACCATCGAAGTCACCTGCAGCTGCGGCAACAAGTTCGAAACCCGTTCGAACCTGTGCAAGCCACTGGGTACTGACGTATGCAACGAGTGCCACCCGTTCTACACCGGTAAGCAGAAAACTCTGGACACCGGCGGCCGTGTACAGCGCTTCGCAGATCGCTTTGGTGCTTTCGGCAAGAAGCCTGCTGCTACTCCAGCAGAGTAAGGCTCAAAAGCCTTATGGGCTTTTGCCAGCTGTTGAAAAAGGCGTCCCTTGTGGGCGCCTTTTTTGTGCCTGGGATTTGGCTTTCAGTCGCCCAGGCCGACGTGTTTTGCCCCGCCCCGGCCGCCTTGGTCCAGGTGGAGGTGCAGCGTGTGGTGGATGGCGATACCGTACGCCTCAAGGATGGTCGCAGCGTGCGGATGATTGGCCTCAATGCGCCTGAAACCGGTAAACGCGGTCGCGCCGACGAGCCTTACGCCGTCGCTGCCCGTCAGCGCTTGCAGGCATTGGTGGACGCCAGCGACCGTCGCGTCGGCCTGGTTGTTGGGCGTGAGGGAAAGGATCGCTACGGCCGTACCTTGGCCCACCTGTACGGCGCTGAGGGTAAGAATCTTGAGGCGCAGCTGCTGGCTGAAGGCCTGGGGTTTCAGGTAGGCGTCGCGCCCAATGTTGATCTTGTCGCCTGCCAGCAGGCTGCGGAGAACAGCGCCCGTGAGGCGCGTCGGGGTGTGTGGCGCCAGTCACCGGTACACAACGTGGCGCAGCTCAAGCAGTCCGGTTTTGCTTTGGTCAGCGGCCGGGTGAGCAAGATCGAACGCAATCGCGGTGGAATCTGGATCGAATTGCAGGGCTCACTGGTATTACGCATTGCACCCGAGCTTGTCCGTCAATTCGACGCCGGGTGGCTCAATGGTCTGCAAGGCCAGTCAATCGAGGCCCGTGGCTGGGTGCAGGATCGCGCCAAGCGTGGCGGCCTGAAAAACGGCCAGGCGCGTTGGCTTCTGCCACTGACCGATCCCAGCATGCTCAAATCGTCGCTTTAAGAAAAAATTGTAGACATTTTTTTAGTCGATTGTGAACAGTTGAGCCCTTGTATCCCGTGGCCTTAGACCAAAGTACGGCGCTTTGGGCCCTTGACACCCGTGACTGCCCAGTCTTGTGGGGACTTTACGACACGCGTATCCTCGGCGGTCCGTCGACCAACAGTAAAAGCGGAATGCCGATATGTCTGATTTGAAAACTGCCGCTCTCGAATATCATGCCCATCCTCGTCCAGGAAAGCTGAGTGTAGAGCTCACCAAGGCCACTGCCACCGCCCGTGACCTTTCGCTGGCCTACAGCCCTGGTGTTGCCGAGCCCGTACGTGAAATCGCCCGCGACCCCGAACTGGCGTACAAGTACACCGGCAAAGGCAACCTGGTTGCAGTGATTTCCGATGGCACCGCGATCCTCGGCCTGGGTAACCTCGGCCCATTGGCGTCCAAGCCAGTCATGGAAGGTAAAGGCGTGCTGTTCAAGCGCTTCGCCGGCATCGACGTTTTCGACATCGAAGTCGACTCCGAAAGCCCGCAGGCTTTCATCGACACGGTCAAGCGCATTTCCATCACCTTCGGTGGCATCAACCTGGAAGACATCAAGGCACCTGAGTGCTTCGAGATCGAAAAGGCCCTGATCGAACAGTGCGACATTCCGGTATTCCACGATGACCAGCACGGCACCGCGATCGTTACGGCGGCCGGCATGATCAACGCCCTGGAAATCGCAGGCAAGACCCTGGCCGACGCACAGATCGTCTGCCTGGGCGCCGGCGCTGCGGCCATCTCCTGCATGAAGTTGCTGGTGAGCATGGGCGCCAAGCTGGAAAACATCTTCATGGTCGACAGCAAGGGCGTGGTCCAGTCCGAGCGTACCGACCTGAACCAGTACAAGGCGATGTTTGCCCACGCCACCGACAAGCGCACCCTGGCTGACGCCCTCGACGGCGCAGACGTGTTCGTCGGCCTGTCCGGCCCGAACCTGCTGAGCGCCGAAGGCCTCAAGTCTATGGCCGCCAACCCGATCGTGTTCGCCTGCTCCAACCCGGACCCAGAGATCTCGCCGGAACTGGCTCACGCCACCCGTAGCGACGTGATCATGGCGACCGGCCGTTCGGACTACCCGAACCAGGTCAACAACGTACTGGGCTTCCCGTTCATCTTCCGTGGCGCCCTGGACGTTCGCGCCAAGCGCATCAACGAAGAGATGAAAGTGGCTGCCGCCAACGCCCTGCGTGAACTGGCCAAGCTGCCAGTGCCTCAGGAAGTGTGCGACGCCTACGGCGGAATCAAGCTGGAATTCGGTCGTGAGTACATCATCCCGAAACCAATGGACAAGCGCCTGATCACCCTGATCTCCGATGCCGTGGCCAAGGCCGCCATCGAGACCGGCGTGGCCACCCTGCCGTATCCGAAGCACTACCCGCTGCAAAGCGTGGATGATGTGTTCAACGGCTAAGCCGTTGTAGCGCACCCACAAAAAGCCCCGGCTCTTGCGAGTCGGGGCTTTTTTGTGGCGATTCACTTGGGCCTTGTGGAGACCCACGTGTGGGAGCGGGCTTGCCCGCGATAGCGATGGATCAATCAGCTCATGTGGCGCCTGACACACCGCAATCGCGGGCAAGCCCGCTCCCACATTGAATCTGTTTCAGGCCATAAACCTCACTAGAACAGATCGATCGGCGCCGCTTCATCCGCCGGCAGCGGGCTGCCCGGCGCAACGCCATTGCCCAGCTCATTGACCGACGGCGGCGTGTCCTCGCTCTTGAACAGTTCGAAGTACGCATTCGGTGTGCTTGGCGAGGCCGCACGGCCACTGACCGGGTCGATGCGCAGGCTGAGGATGCCTTCTGGCTCCGGCTGCGTGTGCGGCGGCTTGTCCTTCAAGGCCGCGCCCATGTAGCTCATCCAGATCGGCAGCGCGACGGTACCGCCGAACTCGCGACGGCCAAGGCTTTCCGGCTGATCGTAGCCCGTCCATACGGTGGTCACGTAGTCGGCGTTATAGCCAGAGAACCAGGCATCCTTGGATTCGTTGGTGGTACCGGTCTTGCCGGCAATGTCCGGACGGTTCAGCGCCAGGGCGCGGCGGCCAGTACCTTTCTTGATGACGTCTTCCAGGATGCTGTTGAGGATATACGTGGTACGGCCATCGACAATGCGCTCGGCGACAGCGGGTGCCTGGGGCTCGGCGGGGGTGCCGTTGGCGGCAGGGGTGGTGCCTGGAGCCGGTTCGATGGTAATGCCGCCATCGCTCGGCGCCGCCAGGCCGTCAGTCGCCGCGACGCCGTTGACCACATCACCCGGCACACGTGGCGGGTTGGCGGTGAACAGGGTGTCGCCGTTGCGGCTTTCGATCTTGTCGATCAGGTACGGCGCGATCTTGTAGCCGCCGTTGGCAAAGGTGCTCCAACCGGTGGCGATTTCCATCGGCGTGAGGGTCGCGGTGCCCAGGGCCAGGGACAGGTTGGGCGGCAGGTCCGACTTGGCGAAGCCGAAGCGCGTCATGTAATCGATGGTCTTGCCCACGCCCATTGCCTGCAACAGGCGGATCGACACCAGGTTACGCGACTTGTACAGCGCCTCACGGATACGGATCGGGCCAAGGAAGGTGTTGGTGTCGTTTTTCGGACGCCAGACCTTGTCCAGGTACTCGTCGACAAACACGATCGGGGCGTCGTTGACCAGGCTGGCGGCGGTGTAGCCGTTGTCCAGCGCAGCGCTGTAGATGAATGGCTTGAAGCTCGAGCCCGGCTGGCGTTTGGCCTGGGTCGCGCGGTTGTAGTTGCTCTGCTCGAACGCGAAGCCACCGACCAGGGCGCGGATCGCACCGTTCTGCGGGTCCAGCGACACCAGGGCGCCTTGGGCCAGCGGCACCTGGCTGAACTTGAGGCTGTCGTCCTTCTGGCGTTGCACGCGGATCAAGTCACCCACCTGCGCCACGTCCGATGGCTGCTTGGGCATCGGGCCCATGCTGTTAGTGTTCAGGAATGGGCGCGCCCACTTCATGCTGTCCCACGTCACATGGGCTTCGCCGGTACGGGTGAGTACCTGCACGCCATCTTTCTTCACCTGGGTCACGATGGCCGGTTCCAGGCCGCTGATCGCGCGTTGTTTGCCCAGCTCGGTGGTCCAGGCGCTCAGAGTCTTGCCTGGCAGGCGCGATTCAGGGCCACGGTAGCCGTGGCGTTGGTCGTAGGTGATCAGGCCGGCATGCACCGAGGTGTTGGCGATTTCCTGCAGGTCGCTCGGTACGGTGGTGGTCACGCGGAAGCCTTCGGTATAGGCCTCGCTGCCATAACGGCCAACCATTTCGGCGCGCGCCATTTCGGCGATATAAGGCGCGTTAACTTCTGGCGTCGGCACGTGGTAGCTGGCATTCAACGGCTCGGCGATGGCGCTTTCATAAGCGGCCTGGTCGATTTTGCCCAGCTTGTACATGCGCCCCAGGATCCAGTCGCGGCGTTCTTTACTGCGCGCCGGGTTGGCCAGGGGGTTGAAACGTGAAGGGGCTTTTGGCAGGCCGGCGATCATGGCCATCTGCGCGAGGCTGGCGTCACGAATGGACTTGCCGTAGTAAACCTGCGAGGCGGCCTCGATCCCGTAGGCGCGGTTGCCCAGGTAGATCTTGTTGACGTAGAGCTCGAGGATCTCGTCCTTGGTCAACTGGCGTTCGATTTGCAGTGCCAGGAGGATTTCGGTGGCCTTGCGCGAAAAGCTGCGCTCGCTGGTGAGGAAGAAGTTCTTCGCCACCTGCATGGTGATGGTGCTGCCGCCGGACTGAATGTGTCCGCTTTTTACCAGCTGGGTCGCCGCACGCACCAGGCTGCTGGGGTCGACGCCATAGTGGTTGGCAAAATTATCGTCTTCGGCCGAGAGCAGGGCGCTGATGAAATTGGGTGGAATATCGGCAAAACGGATCGGTGTGCGGCGCATTTCGCCGAACTCCGCGATCAGTTTTTCATCGCTGCTGTAGACCCGCAAAGGAATCTGCAACTGGATACTTCTAAGGGCCTCTACGGAGGGCAAACCCGGACTAAGGTAGAGGTAGGCCCCGCTCAGCACGAGCAGCAGCCCGCAAACGATGGCGACAATGGAGTACCCGAAAAACTTCAGCAGACGAATCAAGGCTTTTGGATTTCCAGAGAAAAGAATGAGTTAGGCGTCGGGGCATGCATGGCAAACGATGGATCGACCCGAGCTGCAGATAAAAGCGGGAAAAAACGCTGGGCATTAAAGCATTTTTCGCCTTGGGGCGTCATTCGCACCTGTTCAACAAGTCGACCGAATGCATGGCGCCCAGCGGCAATCAGGCGGTATGACAGGCAAAGTTTTAGGGAGTTTTATGGGAAAGGGATTTTTCAGGCAAAAAGTCGACACCCTGCTGGGCGTCGACATCAATGACACGGCAATCCGGCTGGTGGAACTGGGTCGCTCAACCTCGGGTTACACCATTCAGGCTTACGTCACGCAGGCATTGCCCGTGCAGTCGGTGGTCGATGGCACATTCCTTGATCTTGAAGGCGTGGGCCGTGCTCTGCGCAGTGCATGGTCGCGGTTGTCGACCTCGGTGCGTGGTGCTGCCGCTGCCGTGGCCGGCCCTTCGGTGATCACGCGAATGATCGAGATGGACGCAGGGCTCACTGACGATGAGATGACCTGGATGATCCAGATGGAGGCGGACCAGTACATTCCTTATCCCCTGGATGACGTGGCCATCGATTTCCAAGTGCGTGGGCCGACGGCGCTGAAACCCGGCCGGGTCGACGTGCTGCTGGCGGCATGCCTTAAGGAACAGGTGGAGACTCGCGAGGCGGTTCTGGCCCTGGCGGGGCTGGTGCCCAGGGTCATCGATGTCGAAGCGTTTGCATTGGCGCGCGCTAGCCGTCAGGATTTCGCCAGCTTCACGCCGAGCCATCGAGTCGATGGTGCACAATGGGCCGTGGATGCCCAAGGGATGGGAATTGCTTGCGGGTTGGCCCTGAGGAGTTTCGCTTGAAGACACGAATCAACCTATTGCCATGGCGCCAGGCGCTGGCAGAGCGGCGACGCAAGTATTTGCTGGCGTGTCTGCTGGCGTTCGCCTGCGCGGCGCTGGCGACCGTGTGGCTGGCGGATCAGGTGATCGACCAGGCCATTGATCGCCAAGTCACCCGCAACGACCATCTGGGCAAGGAGGTCGCTGGCCTCGATTCACGCATCAAGACCATCGACGATCTGCAGGAGCAGAGCCAGCAGTTGGCCCAGCGCATGAAGGTCGTACAAGACCTGCACGATTCACGCTCCTCCGGTGCCCAGTTGCTCGATCAACTGGCCCGCGCGGTACCCGACGGCGTCCACCTGCATGAAGTGGTGGCCAAGGGCGATACCGTAAGTATCAGCGGCAGCGCGGAGTCCAGCCAGGACATCGCCCAGCTGATGCGCCGCCTCGAGGCCGCCGAAGGTGCCCATTCCACTCGGTTGCAACATGTGCGAACGGATGGCGCGCGCGGCAACAACGAATTTCAGCTGATGGTGCGTCAGGGCGAGTCCTCCGAGGCTCAGCCTTGAGCCTGCCAAGGCTCAATCTTTCTGCACTCACTCACAACGCTGCAAAATGGCCCCTTCCTGGCAAGGCCCTGTTGGGCTGTGCGCTGGCGGCTGTAGTGTTTGTGGTGAGCGACCTGGTGTACCTGAGCCCTTCGCGGCAACGGTTACAACGGGTCGAAGCGCAGGAAGTGGCCCTGCAGCAGCATGTCGCGCAAAAGACCGCCCTGGCTGCCAGCCTTGAGACGCGCACGCACCAGTTCCAGTTGATGCAGGCGAAAGCCAATGAGCTTTTGCAGGCGTTGCCGGGTGAGTCCGAAATGCCCGGCTTGCTGGAAGACATCGCGGGCTTGGCGCTGGCCAATGGTTTGCTGGTCGAAAACGTCACCCCGCTGGATGAACAGCCCAGGCCGTTCTATCACGAGCAACCTGTGCAGGTCGGTTTGACCGGGGCTTATCACGACCTGGCAATGTTCCTGAGCCGCCTGGGTGGCCTGTCGCGAATCGCCACGGTGCACGATATTGCCCTGCGCCGTGATGGCAAGCTGCTGCGCCTGGACCTGCTGGCCAAGACGTATTGGCAGGCGCCGTCAGGCGCCGGGCCGGGCGGGCAGGGATTAGCAAGGCAGGCTTTTGTCTATGACGCGTCCGGTCTGCGTGATCCTTTCCAGCGGCTTGCCATTCAGGTCGGCCATTTGCCTGGTCGGCCCGCTCGGGCGCCGGATCTCGCCAGGCCACGTGGCGTCCTGGAAACCCTGGCAGTGGACCAGTTTGAAATGGTCGGCACGCTGTCGCGCGGTGTGCAGGCTTTTGCCCTGCTGCGTGCGGCCTCCAGGGTGCACCGGCTGGCGGTCGGTGACTACCTGGGGCCGGACCATGGCCGAGTCACGGTCATCCATGAGCGTTACGTCGAGCTGGTCGAACTGTTTCCCGATGGTCAGGGTGCATGGCTGGAACGCCCGCGAACCCTGGTGTTAAACGTCAACTCATAACGGAATCAACCAATGAAAAGGACTTTCTCGTCCTTCGGTGTGGCGCTATGGATAGCGTTCACGGCACCGATGGCTGCTGCTCTACCTAATCGCGTAGACCTGATCCAGTTGCCACCGCCTGGCAATACCGCGTCGAGCGCCTACACGGGTGACAGGCTCAACCTCAACTTCCAAAGCATCGAGCTGCGTACGGCGTTGCAACAAATCGCCGATGTGGCGGGCCTCAACCTGGTGGCGAGCGACGATGTGCAGGGTTCAATTACCCTGCGCCTCAAGGATGTGCCCTGGGATCAGGCGCTGGACCTGGTGCTGCAGGCCAAGGGCCTGGATAAGCGGGTGAAGGCCGGCGTGTTACTGGTCGCGCCCGCCGAAGAGTTGGCTGCACGTGAGCTGCTGACCCTGGAGTCGCGCAAGCAAATGGCCGAGCTGGCGCCATTGCGCCGTGAACTCTTGCAAGTCAATTACGCCAAGGCGGCAGACCTGGCCAAGCTGTTCCAGTCGGTGACGGGCCTTGAAGGCGTGCCCGACGAGCGTGGGTCGGTGGCGGTCGATGATCGCACCAATAACATCATCGCTTACCAGACCGGGGAGCGGCTGGAGGAGCTGCGGCGGATTGTGGCGCAACTGGACATCCCCGTGCGACAGGTGATGATCGAGGCGCGCATTGTCGAGGCCAATGTCGATTACGACAAAAGCCTGGGCGCGCGCTGGGGCGGACGACTCAATCGCGGCAACTGGGGCGCCGGGGGGATTGCGAAGCCACCGGCCGAAGGTGCGCAGCCTTCGGAAAACCCGCCCAGCTCACCCTTTGTTGACTTGGGCTCGCTCACCGGCACCTCGGGCCTGGGCATCGCCTTTATCACCGACAACCTGCTGCTGGACCTGGAGCTCACCGCCATGGAGAAAACCGGCAACGGGGAAATTGTCTCGCAACCCAAGGTGGTGACTTCCGACAAGGAAACTGCGCGCATCCTCAAGGGCACTGAAATCCCCTATCAGGAATCCAGCTCCAGCGGCGCCACGTCGGTGTCGTTCAAGGAAGCCTCGTTGTCGCTGGAGGTGACCCCGCAGATCACCCCCGACGACCGGGTGATCATGGAAGTCAAAGTCACCAAGGACGAGCCCGATTACCTGAACAAGCTCAATGACGTGCCACCGATCAAGAAAAACGAAGTGAACGCCAAGGTGCTGGTCAAGGATGGCGAGACCATCGTCATCGGCGGCGTTTTCTCTAATACCCAAAGCAAAGTGGTAGATAAAGTGCCATTTTTGGGCGATGTGCCGTATCTTGGCCGCCTTTTCCGGCGCGATGTGCTGGCGGAGAAAAAATCCGAGCTGCTGGTATTCCTGACTCCGCGTATTATGAATAACCAGGCGATTGCTGTGAGTCGTTGATTCTGTGCGAAATTTGATTCTTGTAGGACCGATGGGCGCTGGAAAAAGCACCATCGGCCGTTTGCTGGCCAAAGAGCTGCGCCTGCCGTTCAAAGATTCCGACAAGGAAATTGAATTGCGCACGGGTGCCAATATCCCATGGATCTTCGATAAGGAAGGCGAGCTGGGCTTTCGTGATCGTGAGCAGGCGATGATCGCCGAGCTGTGCGGCTGCGATGGTGTGGTATTGGCCACTGGCGGCGGCGCAGTGATGCGCGATGAAAACCGTCGGGCGCTGCATGCCGGTGGTCGGGTGGTCTATCTGCATGCATCGGTCGAGCAGCAGGTGGGCCGCACTGCCCGCGATCGCAATCGCCCGTTGCTGCGCACTGCCGACCCGGCGAAGACCTTGCGGGACCTGCTCGCATTGCGTGATCCGCTGTATCGGGAAATCGCCGATCTGGTGGTAGAAACCGATGAGCGGCCACCTCGGATGGTGGTCCTCGACATTCTTGAGCGCCTGCAACGGCTGCCACCCCGTTAAAGCCAGGCCCGAAATGCGCTATTCTCGGCGGCGCGCCATCACCCTCCAGGGTGTGGCGTAGAGCCATCAGGCGACGTCAGAACTTGGCGTTGCCGGTCGTCAATACATCTCTAACGCGGGGACACATGCAGACACTTAAGGTCGATCTAGGCGAGCGCAGCTACCCGATCCATATTGGCGAAGGTTTGCTGGACCAGCCCGAGCTGCTCGCACCGCATATTGCCGGGCGGCAAGTGGCGATCATCTCCAACGAAACGGTCGCGCCGCTGTATCTTGAGCGTCTGAGCCGCAGCCTGGCGGCGTATTCCGTGATCTCTGTGATCTTGCCCGACGGCGAAGCCCACAAAAACTGGGAAACCCTGCAGCTGATCTTTGATGGCCTGCTGACCGCACGTCATGACCGTCGCACCACCGTCATCGCCCTGGGCGGCGGTGTGATCGGCGACATGGCCGGCTTTGCAGCGGCCTGCTACCAGCGTGGCGTGGACTTTATCCAGGTGCCGACCACCCTGCTGTCTCAAGTCGATTCGTCGGTGGGCGGCAAGACCGGCATCAACCACCCACTGGGCAAGAACATGGTCGGCGCGTTCTACCAGCCCCAAGCCGTGCTGATTGATACCGCCACCCTCAACACCCTGCCGCCGCGCGAGCTGTCGGCGGGCCTGGCAGAAGTCATCAAGTACGGGCTGATCTGCGACGAGCCGTTCCTGACGTGGCTGGAAGAGCACGTCGACGCCCTGCGCAATCTGGACCAGGCGGCACTCACCGAAGCCATTTCCCGCTCCTGTGCCGCCAAGGCGCTGGTGGTGAATGCCGACGAACGGGAGTCCGGCGTACGGGCCACCTTGAACCTGGGCCACACCTTCGGCCATGCGATCGAAACGCACATGGGCTATGGTGTGTGGTTGCATGGGGAAGCCGTGGCGGCTGGCACTGTGATGGCATTGGAGATGTCGCAGCGCCTGGGCTGGATCAGTGCCCAGGAGCGTGACCGGGGCATTCGCCTATTCCAGCGCGCCGGTTTGCCAGTCATTCCGCCTGAGGAAATGACCGAGGCGGACTTCCTCGAACATATGGCGATAGACAAGAAAGTGATCGACGGTCGACTGCGACTGGTGCTGCTGCGCCACATGGGCGAAGCGGTGGTGACCGACGATTATCCGAAAGAGATTTTACAGGCCACGCTGGGAGCGGATTACCGCGCCCTGGCCCAGCTTAAAGGTTAATAAGATCCCGATGACTAGTTTGCATGCCGACGAGGCGTTCCTCGGCCATTACCAGTTAAGCCACGACCCCTTTGCTCCACGGGTGCCTGGTTTCAAATTTTTCCCGGCCCAGCGCAAGCCTGTGCTTGGCCAGCTGCACCACCTCGCGCGCTACAGCCAACTGCTGCTGGTGGTGACGGGGCCGTTGGGCAGCGGCAAGACGCTGTTGCGCCAGGCCCTGGTGGCCAGCACCAACAAGCAATCGGTACAGAGCGTGGTGGTGTCGGCCCGTGGTGCCGGTGATGCGGCTGGCGTATTGCGCCAGGTTGCGCAGGCCCTGGATGTGGCTACAGCCGAGCCGAACGCGATTCTCAAGCAGGTCGTGCAACTGGGCCTGACCGGCCAGGAAGTCTACCTGCTGGTGGATGACGCCGAGCAGCTTGACGAATCCGCGCTTGAAGCGCTGCTGGCGCTGGCGGCGGGTACGCCGGAAGGTCGCCCGCACGTGTTCCTGTTCGGCGAGTCGTCGTTGATCGCCGACCTTGAGCAGATCAGCGGCGAACAGGAGCTGTTCCACGTCATCGAGTTGCAGCCGTACGAAGAGGAAGAAACCCGCGAATACCTGGCTCAACGCCTGGAAGGCGCAGGGGCGGGCATCGAACTTTTCTCCGCTCAACAGATCTCTGATATTCACGAAAGCTCCGACGGCTGGCCTGGCACCATCAACCAGGTTGCCCGCGATGCCATGATCGAAGCCATGATTGCCAGCCGCTCTGCGGTCAAGCGTCCAAAGATGGGGTTCACTATGCCTAAGAAACACGTATTGGCTATTTCCGCCGTTGTCGTGGTCGCTGTTGCCGCCGCCTGGTTGATCCCAGGTCGCAGCAAGGCGCCCACCACAGCCGGCGCGCCAACCGAACAGGCGCAGTTGCCACTGGGCAAGCCCACGCCAAACGTCGAATTCGCCAACTCCGGCCAACCGACCAACCTGCCGATGGTTGGCCAACCTGTGATGCGCGGCCCGCTTGCCGAAGAAGCCGGTGGCATCTCCGAAGGCGACGACGGCGTGCCGGTGGAAGGCTCCAGCGCCACACCGCCTACCGTGACCACCACTGCACCGCCAGCGGGCGTGCCAGCCGGCCAGCCGGCTGCCAAGCCGACACCCGCGCCGACAGTCGCCACCGCCAAGCCTGCGCCCGTGACCAAGCCGGTCGCGCCTGCGCCAACCGCCAAGCCAGCCCCTGCACCTGCCGCCAAACCGGCTGAAAAACCAGCCGCCACCGTTGCCAAGGCCGGCGCCGCTGGCAGCAGCTGGTACAGCAGCCAGCCAACCGGCAACTTCGTGGTGCAGATCCTCGGCACCAGTTCCGAAGCCAACGCCCAGGCGTTCGTGAAGGAGCAGGGCGGCGAGTACCGTTATTTCAAGAAAGTGCTCAACGGCAAGCCTCTCTACGTGATCACCTACGGCAACTTCTCCAGCCGTGCAGCCGCCGATTCTGCGATCAAAACCTTGCCAGCGAAGGTCCAGGCTGGTAAACCTTGGCCTCGCACTGTTGCCAGCGTTCAACAAGAACTCGCAACAACTCGCTGAAGATCCGGCGGCCTTACCCAGGCCGCCCTCCCGGCACCTCAAAAAATAACCGCAAGTGCGTGCAGTCTCTAGAGACCGCGCGCTTTGTGGTGTCTGCGTCACAGTAGCTTTTGAGTCGTAGCGGTCAGAATTAAAAAAGTTTTGACTAGCACAGCATATCGCTTTAAACCTTTCATAAATGCGACATAGATTTGCGACATTTCGTCGCTAAATTTGTGAGCGTCTGTGTCGGTGTGTACAATGACCTCCCTTTTGCCCCCGCTAAGCCGGCGTACGTTCGGCGTGGAAGGTAACCGGTTGAATTGAAAAGAAATTTGCCTCGGTATAAGAGGCAGCCTGGTGAGAAAGTGTCTATGAAAGCAGGTCTGTACCAACCCGATGAATTCAAGGATAACTGCGGTTTCGGCCTGATAGCCCACATGCAGGGCGAGCCCAGTCATACCCTTTTGCAAACGGCCATCGAGGCCCTGACCTGCATGACCCACCGCGGTGGGATCAACGCCGACGGCAAGACCGGTGACGGTTGCGGCTTGCTGATTCAAAAGCCCGACCAGTTCCTGCGCGCTGTCGCAAAAGAGCAATTTGCTGTCGACCTGCCCAAGCAGTACGCCGTGGGCATGGTGTTTTTCAACCAGGACCCGGTCAAGGCCGAAGCCGCTCGCGAGAACATGAACCGCGAGATCCTGGCCGCCGGCCTGCAACTTGTCGGCTGGCGCAAAGTGCCGATCGACACCAGCGTGCTCGGCCGCCTGGCCAATGAGCGCCTGCCGCAGATCGAACAAGTGTTCATCGCAGGCGAAGGCCTGAGCGACCAGGACATGGCGATCAAGCTGTTCACGTCGCGTCGTCGCTCGTCCGTGGCCAACGCCGCCGACGCCGACCACTACATCTGCAGCTTTTCCCACAAGACCATCATTTATAAAGGCCTGATGATGCCGGCGGACTTGACCGCCTTCTATCCAGACCTGAGCGATGAGCGCCTGCAAACCGCAATCTGCGTGTTCCACCAGCGCTTCTCCACCAACACCCTGCCGAAATGGCCGCTGGCCCAGCCATTCCGCTTCCTCGCCCACAACGGCGAGATCAACACCATCACCGGCAACCGCAACTGGGCCGTGGCCCGTCGCACCAAGTTCGCCAATGACCTGATGGACCTTGAAGAGCTCGGCCCACTGGTCAACCGCGTGGGTTCCGACTCTTCCAGCATGGACAACATGCTCGAACTGATGGTCACCGGCGGCATCGACCTGTTCCGTGGCGTGCGCATGATCATTCCGCCAGCGTGGCAGAACGTCGAGACCATGGACCCGGACCTGCGTGCATTCTACGAGTACAACTCGATGCACATGGAGCCGTGGGACGGCCCGGCTGGCGTGGTCATGACCGACGGCCGCTACGCGGTGTGCCTGCTCGACCGTAACGGTCTGCGCCCGGCGCGTTGGGTCACCACCACCAACGGCTTTATCACCCTCGCGTCGGAAATCGGCGTGTGGAACTACAAGCCGGAAGACGTGATCGCCAAAGGCCGCGTAGGCCCTGGCCAGATCCTGGCCGTGGACACCGAGACCGGGCAGATCCTCGACACCGACGCCATCGACGACCGCTTGAAGTCGCGTCACCCGTACAAGCAATGGCTGCGCAAGAACGCCCTGCGCATCCAGGCGACCATGGAAGACAACGACCACGGTTCGGCTTTTTATGACGTTGACCAGCTCAAGCAGTACATGAAGATGTACCAGGTCACGTTCGAAGAACGCGACCAGGTGCTGCGTCCGCTCGGCGAGCAAGGCTACGAGGCGGTCGGTTCCATGGGCGATGACACGCCAATGGCGGTGCTGTCCCAGCGCGTGCGCACGCCGTACGACTATTTCCGCCAGCAATTCGCCCAGGTGACCAACCCACCGATCGATCCGCTGCGCGAAGCCATCGTGATGTCCCTGGAAGTCTGCCTCGGTGCCGAGCGCAACATCTTCCAGGAATCGCCTGAGCACGCTTCCCGCGTGATCCTCAGCTCGCCGGTCGTTTCCCCGGCCAAGTGGCGCTCGCTGATGACCCTGGAGCGCCCGGGCTTCGACCGTCAGATCATCGACCTGAACTACGACGAGAGCCTCGGCCTTGAAGCCGCGGTGCGCAACGTCGCCGACCAGGCTGAAGAAGCCGTGCGTGCCGGTCGTACCCAGATCGTGCTGACTGACCGTCACATTGCCCCAGGCAAGCTGCCGATCCACGCCTCCCTGGCCACCGGCGCGGTGCACCACCGCCTGACCGAGAAAGGCCTGCGCTGCGACTCCAACATCCTCGTGGAAACCGCCACCGCTCGCGACCCGCATCACTTTGCGGTACTGATCGGCTTCGGCGCCTCGGCGGTGTACCCGTTCCTCGCGTACGAAGTGCTGGGTGACCTGATCCGTACCGGTGAAGTGCTGGGCGACCTCTATGAGGTGTTCAAGAACTACCGCAAGGGCATCACCAAGGGCCTGCTGAAGATCCTGTCGAAGATGGGCATCTCCACTGTCACCTCGTACCGTGGCGCCCAGCTGTTCGAAGCCATCGGCCTGTCCGAAGAAGTCTGCGAGCTGAGTTTCCGTGGCGTGCCAAGCCGTATCAAGGGTGCGCGTTTTGTCGACATCGAAGCCGAACAGAAAGCCCTGGCAGCCGAAGCCTGGAGTGCGCGCAAGCCAATCCAGCAAGGCGGCCTGCTCAAGTTCGTGCACGGTGGCGAATACCACGCGTACAACCCGGACGTGGTCAACACCCTGCAGGCCGCCGTGCAGCAGGGCGACTACGCCAAGTTCAAGGAATACACCGCGCTGGTGGACAACCGCCCGGTGTCGATGATCCGCGACCTGTTCAAGGTGAAGACCCTGGACACGCCGATGGACATCAGCGAAGTCGAGCCGCTGGAATCGATCCTCAAGCGCTTCGACTCCGCCGGTATCTCCCTGGGCGCCTTGTCGCCTGAGGCTCACGAAGCCCTGGCCGAAGCCATGAACCGCCTGGGTGCGCGTTCCAACTCCGGCGAAGGCGGTGAAGACCCGGCGCGCTACGGCACCATCAAGAGCTCGAAAATCAAGCAGGTCGCGACTGGCCGTTTCGGTGTAACCCCGGAATACCTGGTCAACGCCGAAGTGCTGCAGATCAAGGTGGCCCAGGGCGCCAAGCCCGGTGAAGGCGGCCAGCTGCCAGGCGGCAAGGTCAACGGTCTGATCGCCAAGCTGCGTTATGCAGTGCCGGGCGTGACGCTGATTTCGCCTCCACCGCACCACGACATCTACTCGATCGAAGACTTGTCGCAGCTGATTTTCGACCTGAAACAAGTCAACCCGCAGGCCCTGGTCTCGGTGAAACTGGTGGCAGAAGCCGGCGTGGGCACCATTGCCGCTGGCGTGGCCAAGGCCTATGCCGACCTGATCACCATCTCCGGCTACGACGGCGGCACCGGCGCTTCGCCGCTGACCTCGATCAAGTATGCCGGTGCACCGTGGGAACTCGGCCTGGCCGAAACCCACCAGACCCTGCGCGGCAACGACTTGCGCGGAAAGGTTCGGGTACAGACCGACGGCGGCCTGAAAACCGGCCTCGACGTGATCAAGGCCGCGATCCTCGGTGCCGAAAGCTTCGGCTTCGGTACTGCGCCGATGATCGCCCTTGGCTGCAAATACCTGCGCATCTGCCACCTGAACAACTGCGCCACCGGCGTCGCGACCCAGAACGAGAAGCTGCGCAAGGATCACTACATCGGTACCGTCGACATGGTGGTGAACTTCTTCACCTACGTCGCCGAAGAAACCCGTGAGTGGTTGGCCAAGCTGGGTGTGCGCTCCCTCGAAGAGCTGATCGGTCGTACCGACCTGCTGGACATCCTTGAAGGCCAGACCGCCAAGCAGAACCACCTGGACCTGACGCCGCTGTTGGGCAGCGACCACATCCCGGCGGACAAGCCACAATTCTGCCAGGTGGACCGCAACCCACCGTTCGACAAAGGCCTGCTGGCCGAGAAGATGGTCGAGATGGCTTCTTCCTCGATCAACGATGCCAGCGGTGGCGAATTCGCCCTGGATATCTGCAACTGCGACCGTTCGATTGGCGCCCGCATCTCCGGCGAAATCGCGCGCAAGCACGGCAACCAAGGCATGGCGAAAGCGCCGATCACTTTCCGCTTCAAAGGCACTGCGGGCCAGAGCTTTGGCGTGTGGAACGCCGGCGGGCTGCACATGTACCTGGAAGGCGACGCCAACGACTACGTAGGCAAGGGCATGACCGGCGGCAAGCTGGTGATTGTTCCGCCTAAAGGCAGCGTCTACAAGACCCAGGACAGTGCCATCATCGGCAACACCTGCTTGTACGGCGCCACCGGTGGCAAGCTGTTCGCCGCCGGTACCGCCGGTGAGCGTTTCGCCGTGCGCAACTCCGGTGCCCACACCGTGGTGGAAGGCACTGGCGATCACTGCTGCGAGTACATGACCGGGGGCTTTGTCGCGGTACTGGGCAAGACCGGTTACAACTTCGGCTCGGGCATGACCGGCGGTTTCGCCTACGTGCTTGACCAGGACAACACCTTCGTCGACAAGGTCAACCACGAGTTGGTCGAGATCCAGCGGATCAGCGGCGAAGCCATGGAGTCCTACCGGAACCACTTGCAGCACGTGCTGGACGAGTACGTCGAGGAGACTGGCAGCGAATGGGGCCGTAACCTCGCCGAAAATCTCGATGATTACCTGCGTCGTTTCTGGCTGGTCAAGCCCAAGGCTGCCAACCTGAAATCGTTGCTTTCCAGCATCCGTGCCAACCCGCAGTGATATGCGCCTGAAGAGTTTGATGAGGTTTTAACATGGCTGAACGTCTGAATAACGACTTCCAGTTCATCGATGTCGGGCGCAAAGATCCGAAGAAGAAACTGTTGCGTCAACGCAAGAAAGAGTTCGTGGAGATCTACGAACCCTTCAAACCCCAGCACTCGGCCGACCAGGCCCACCGCTGCCTGGGGTGCGGTAACCCGTATTGCGAATGGAAGTGCCCGGTGCACAACTTCATTCCCAACTGGCTGAAGCTGGTGGCCGAGGGCAACATCCTTGCCGCTGCCGAGCTGTCGCACCAGACCAACACCCTGCCGGAAGTGTGCGGCCGGGTGTGCCCGCAGGACCGTCTGTGCGAGGGTGCCTGCACCCTTAACGACGGCTTCGGCGCGGTGACCATCGGTTCGGTGGAGAAGTACATCACCGACACCGCGTTCGCCATGGGCTGGCGTCCGGACATGTCCAAGGTCAAGCCGACTGGCAAGCGCGTCGCGATCATCGGCGCGGGCCCGGCGGGCCTGGGCTGTGCCGACGTGCTGGTGCGTGGCGGCGTGACACCGGTGGTGTTCGACAAGAACCCGGAAATCGGCGGTTTGCTGACCTTCGGCATCCCCGAGTTCAAGCTGGAAAAAACCGTGCTGAGCAACCGCCGTGAAGTCTTCACCGGCATGGGTATCGAGTTCCGACTCAATACCGAAATCGGCAAGGACATCACCATGGAGCAACTGCTCGAAGAATACGATGCGGTATTCATGGGCATGGGCACCTACACCTACATGAAAGGCGGCTTTGCCGGTGAGGACCTGCCGGGCGTGTATGACGCGCTCGACTTCCTCATCGCCAACGTCAACCGCAACCTGGGCTTTGAAAAGTCGCCGGAAGATTTCGTCGACATGAAAGGCAAGAAGGTCGTGGTGCTGGGCGGTGGCGACACCGCGATGGACTGCAACCGCACGTCGATCCGCCAGGGCGCCAAGTCGGTGACTTGTGCCTATCGCCGTGACGAAGCCAACATGCCCGGCTCGCGCAAAGAGGTGAAGAACGCCAAGGAAGAAGGTGTGAAATTCCTCTACAACCGCCAGCCGATTGCAATCGTCGGTGAAGACCGCGTCGAAGGCGTGAAGGTGGTCGAGACCCGTCTCGGCGAACCGGACGCCCGTGGTCGTCGCAGCCCCGAGCCGATCCCGGGTTCCGAAGAGATCATCCCGGCGGACGCCGTGGTCATCGCTTTCGGCTTCCGCCCAAGCCCGGCGCCGTGGTTTGAACAGTTCCAGATCCAGACCGACAGCCAGGGCCGCGTCGTAGCCCCGGAACAAGGCCAGTACAAACACCAGACCAGCAACCCGAAAATCTTCGCCGGTGGCGACATGGTGCGCGGTTCTGACCTGGTGGTGACGGCGATCTTCGAAGGCCGCAATGCCGCCGAAGGTATCCTGGATTACCTGCAGGTCTGATCTGAAATACGCTCAAATGTGGGAGCTGGCTTGCCTGCGATAGCGGTGTAACAGTCACAGGATGTATCGACTGATCCACCGCAATCGCAGGCAAGCCAGCTCCCACATTGGTTTCCAGCGTGTTCAAGAGATTGCGACAAATTGACCCGATAGACAAAAGGCACGGCGCATTCCGTGCCTTTTGCGTCTGGCTCTGAGAAAATGCCCGCACTTTTTTTGCGGATGCCGACATGACTGCCCTCAAGAACGACCGTTTCCTTCGTGCCCTGCTCAAGCAACCCGTGGACGTCACCCCTGTGTGGATGATGCGCCAGGCCGGTCGCTACCTGCCGGAATACCGCGCCAGTCGCGCCAACGCCGGCGACTTCATGAGCCTGTGCATGAACCCGGAGTTCGCCTGCGAAGTCACGATGCAGCCGCTGGACCGCTACCCACAACTGGACGCGGCCATCCTCTTCTCCGACATCCTCACCATCCCTGACGCCATGGGCCAAGGCCTGTACTTCGAAACCGGCGAAGGCCCGCGTTTCAAGAAAGTCGTCAGCACCCTGGCCGATATCGAAGCCTTGCCGATCCCCGATCCGCATAAAGACCTCGGCTACGTGATGGACGCCGTCAGCACCATCCGCCGCGAGCTTAACGGCCGTGTGCCGCTGATCGGCTTCTCCGGCAGCCCCTGGACCTTGGCCACCTACATGGTGGAAGGCGGCTCGTCGAAAGACTTCCGCAAGACCAAGGCCATGCTCTACGACAACCCACAGGCCATGCACCTGCTGCTGGACAAGCTGGCGCAGTCGGTCACCTCTTACCTCAACGGCCAGATCATGGCCGGCGCTCAGGCGGTGCAGATCTTCGACACCTGGGGCGGCAACCTGTCGGCGGCGGCGTACCAGGAGTTCTCCCTGGCCTACATGCGCAAAATCGTCAGCGGCCTGATCCGCGAACACGAAGGCCGCAAAGTGCCGGTAATCATGTTCACCAAGGGTGGCGGCCTGTGGCTGGAAAGCATTGCCGACGCCGGTGCCGACGCCCTGGGCCTGGACTGGACTTGCGACATTGGCGAAGCCCGCCAGCGCGTGGGCAACCGCGTCGCGCTGCAAGGCAACATGGACCCGACGGTGCTGTACGCCAAGCCGGAAGCCATCCGCACCGAAGTTGGCCGCATCCTCGCCAGCTACGGCAAAGGCACCGGGCACGTGTTCAACCTCGGCCATGGCATTACTCCGGAAGTGAACCCGGAGCATGCCGGCGCGTTCCTGCGCGCGGTGCATGAGTTGTCGGCGCAGTATCACGAATAACACGCAAAACAAATGTGGGAGGGGGCTTGCCCCCGATGGCGGTGTACCAGTCAGTACAACTATGACTGATCTACCCTCATCGGGGGCAAGCCCCCTCCCACATTAAAAGCCAGAGACACTCAGGCCTTCGCTTGCCCCAACGGCGGCAACTTCGCCAGCTTCAACGCCACCAGCAACGCGCCAATCAACAGCGCCACGATAAACGCCCCAATCCCGTTCCACCCGGCAAAGTGCCAGAAGAATCCGCCCGCCGTCCCCGCAATACTCGACCCCACGTAGTAGCAGAACAGGTACAGTGACGATGCCTGCCCCTTGGCTTTCACCGCGCGGCGGCCGATCCAGCTGCTGGCCACCGAGTGGGCGCCGAAGAAGCCGAAGGTGAAGATCAGCATGCCCGGCACCACCAGCCACAGCGGGGTGAACAGGGTCAGGGCCATGCCGGCCAGCATCAGTACGATGGTGCCCCACAGCACGCGACGGCGCCCGAGGCGGTCAGCCAGTGAGCCGATTTTCGCCGAGCTGTAGATGCCCGAGAGGTACACCAGCGACAGCAGGCCGACCACGGCTTGGCTCAGGTCGTAGGGATCGGCCAGCAGGCGATAGCCGATGTAGTTGAACATCGTCACGAACGCGCCCATCAGCAGGAACGCTTCGAGGAACAGCCAGGGCAGGCCCGCGTCCTTGAAGTGCATGACGAAGCCATCCACCAGGCTGCGCGGCTTGAGGCTGGTGGCGCGGAAGTTGCGCGATTCGGGGAGGATTTTCCAGAACACCGTGGCCGCGATCAGCGCCAGGGCGCCGATGATCAGCATTGCGGTGTGCCAACTGACAAAGTCGATCAACACGCCGATGATCAGGCGCCCGCTCATGCCGCCGATCGCGTTACCGCCGATGTACAAGCCCATGGCCAGGCCGATGTGCTGCGGGTGGATCTCTTCGCTCAGGTAGGTCATGGCCACGGCGGCCAGGCCGCTCAGCGACAGGCCCACCAGCGCACGCATCAGCAGGATGCCTTCCCAGGTCGGCATCAAGCCGCTGGCGATGGTCGCCAATGCGGCACAGAACAGCGCAGACACCATCACCGGCTTGCGTCCCAACCGGTCGGAGATCGGCCCGGTGATGAGCAAGCCGAACGCCAACATCGCCGTGGCCACCGACAGGATCAGGCTGCTCTGCGCCGCATTGATGGAAAATTCGTGGGACAGCGCCGGCATCATCGGCTGCACGCAATACAGCAGCGCAAAGGTAGCGAAACCGCCGGAGAACAGCGCCAACACCGTGCGCATGAACATCGGCGTGCCTTTTTCGATGTACGCGTCATTGAGCTGGGCCACCACCTCATCCAGGGCAGTGGGCGGGACTTCTTGAGCGAGTGGAGCGACAGCAGCTTTCACGGGGACCTCGGGGAGGAAGAGCGTACCAGGACCGGCAATGCAAAAAAGAATATAGCTCCCTAATGATTCTTTCCAATATATTGTTCGACCTGTTTGATAGCTTTAACGACCTAATGAGGCTTGCATGGAATTGCGTCACTTGCGGTACTTCATTGCCGTCGCCGAAGAGTTGCATTTCGGCCGGGCTGCACAGGTGCTGGGCATCTCGCAGCCGCCGCTGAGCCAGCAGATCCAGGCGCTGGAACAGGAGGTGGGGGCGCGGCTGTTTGAGCGGACCAATCGTCGGGTCGAGCTGAGCGAGGCGGGACGATTGTTTTTGCAAGAGGCGCGGCTGGTGCTGGCGCAGGTGGACAAGGCGGCGGATGTGGCGCGGCGGGCGCAGTTGGGTGAGCTGGGCGAACTGAAGATTGGCTTCACCTCGTCGGCGCCGTTCAATTCCAGCATTCCCCAGGCGATCTTTGCGTTTCGCCAGGCATTCCCGGCGGTGCATCTGAACCTGCAGGAGATGAGCAGCACCGAAGTGGCCGAGTCGCTGGTGGATGAGTCGATCCAAGTGGGCCTGATGCGGCCGCTGCCATTGCCGGATTCGCTGGGTGTGGTCGAGCTGATGCGTGAGCCGCTGGTGGCCGTGTTGAACGCCGGGCACCCGCTGGTGGAGGGCAGTGAACGTGGCTTGCACCTGGCGCAATTGGCACAGGAACCGTTTGTGTTTTTCCCGCGCACCTACGGCAGTGGTCTCTATGCCCAGTTGCTCAACCTGGCGCGTGATGCCGGCTTCAGCCCGCACTTTGCCCAGGAGGCCGGGGAGGCGATGACCATCATCGGCCTTGTGGCGGCGGGCTTGGGCGTGTCGGTGCTGCCGGCGTCCTACCAGCGCATTCGTATCGATGGCGTGGTGTATCGCACGCTGCTGGATCAGGAGGCGGTGACGGCAGTGTGGCTGGTGCAACGCAAGGGCGCGCAGACGCCCATGGCAGAGGCGTTTGTGGAGTTGTTGACGCGCAAGGCCTCGGTGTAGAGGTGCTCACATATCAGGTAACGCAAGCTGCTTAGCGATTCGCGGGAAAGTTACGCAGAATCGCTTTTTCTCAAGCGAGTGATATGGATGGCACTTCTCTATCAGCCCAAGGAGGGCAGCGTGTTGATTTGTGACTTTCGAGGCTATGAGGTCCCGGAAATCATAAAGATCCGCCCGGTCATTGTGATACGCAAGCACCGAACCAATAAGTTGTTGGTGACGGTTGTGCCGTTGAGTACTACTGCGCCGCAGACGGTTCTGGATCACCACTGCCAGCTTGATAGTCATCTTCCAGGAGCAAGCCCTATCTGTTGGGCGAAATGTGACATTGTGGCAACCGTCAGCTTGGGAAGGCTCGACCGAATCAAAATCAAAGATCGTCATGGCAAACGAACTTACAAAATCGCTGAGCTCACTTCTGATCAGCTTCTAGCAATAAAGGCGGCGGTGCGCAGCGCGTTGGGGTTGCGCTGAGGGACGAACGGCACTTTGCCACAGGTTGCCGTAAAGTTGTTTTCAGGCATACTGCCCACGTTCCCGAAAGGGGCTTGTGAGACTCTGAGGATCCTGGGCAACCAGCAATTGCAGAGCCAGGCAGGAAGCGGCGATGACAAGCCAACCTGTTTGTGAAGAGGGCGCCGAAAGGCGCCCTTTGTCGTTTCTGTAGAGCCTGAATTCGTTTTTACTTGGTGGTGCCGGTTTGTTCGAACAACTGCGCCGCCGTCCCGGCCTCATTCACGCCATTGCTGCGCAACCCCGCCATGATGTCGCTGTCCAGATTGTTCACCCAACGGTTGTAGTTGCGATGGATCTTGCCGTCCTTGTAGCCCAGTTCGCGGCTGTCGCGGTAGGTGATGGCGTAGCTGGTGCGGGTGTAGCGGATGTCGATGGCCGCGTAGTACTGGTTACGCACGTTGATCTCGGCCTGTACCAGCTGCGGGCTCAGGCGTTGTACCGTCCATTCGCGTTTTTGCAGGGCGTTGACGATCACCGTTTTCATTTTTTCTTCGCTGACCTGGGTGTCGGCCGGCAGGTTGTGCTGGGTGTTGAGGATCGGCTTGCTGGTGCAACCGGCGGTGACCAGCAGGGCCAGGGTGATCAGGGTGACGCGTAGCAAGGAAGACATTCCGTATTCTCCAATCGATTAAAAAGTCAGGACCAGCGGCGGAAGATCAGCGACGTGTTGACGCCGCCAAAGGCAAAGTTGTTGTTCATCACGTAGTCGTGGTGCATCTCGCGGAATTCACCTTGCAGGTAATCCAGCTCGCCGCATTGCGGGTCTACCGCATCCAGGTTGAAGGTGTGCACGTACTGGTCGCGGTTCATCATCTCGATGCTGAACCATGACTCCAGCGCGCCGCAGGCGCCCAGGGTGTGGCCGAGAAAGCTCTTCTGCGAACTGATGGGCATGCGGCTGCCGAACAGGCTGCTGGTCGCAAGCGTCTCGGCGATATCGCCCTGGTCGGTGGCGGTGCCGTGGCCGTTCACGTAGCCGATCGCGTTAGGCTCAAGCCCGGCATCTTCGAGGGCCAACTCCATGGCGCGGCGCATGGTTTTCTGCTCCGGGCGGGTGGTGTGCTGGCCGTCGGCATTGCTGCCAAAGCCAACGATTTCGGCGTGGATATGCGCACCGCGCGTCAACGCATGTTCCAGCTCTTCGAGCACCAGCATGCCGCCGCCTTCACCGATCACCAGGCCATCGCGGCCGCTGTCATACGGGCGCGGGCTGGTCTGCGGGGCGTCGTTTTTCAGGCTGGTGGCGTAGAGCGCGTCGAACACCATGGCTTCGGTCGGGCACAGCTCTTCGGCGCCACCGGCGAGCATCAATGGCAGGCGCCCGAACTTGATCGCCTCATAGGCATAGCCGATGCCCTGGCTGCCGCTGGTGCAAGCGCTGGACGTGGGGATCAGCCGCCCGGTGAGGCCAAAGAAGATGCTGATATTCGCCGCCGTGGTGTGCGGCATCATGCGCACGTAGGAATTGGCGTTCAGCCCCTCCGCGACCGAGTTCAGCAGCATATTGCCGAACGCCTTGATCTCGTCGGTGCTGCCGGTGGACGAGCCGCAGGCCACGCCCATGCGTCCGTCCTTGATCGACTCATCGCCGAGCAAGCCGGCGTCCTGCAACGCCTGCTCGGCGGCCCATACCGCCAGGCGCGAGACACGGCCCATGCTGCGCAGTTGCTTGCGCGTCCAATGGGCGGGCACGACAAAATCGTCGATCGGCCCGGCCAGGCGCGTGTTCAATTCGGTAAAGCGGTCCCACTCGTCCATGCGCCGAATGCCGCTGCGGTTGGCGCGGAAGTTGGCGGCGATGGTGTCCCAATCGCTGCCCAGTGAGGTCATGCCGGCCATGCCGGTGACGACGACGCGTTTCATCAGCACAGGCCTCCATTCACGGCCAGGACCTGGCGCGTGATGTAGCCTGCCTCGGCCGACATCAAGAAATTCACCGCGCCGGCTACCTCTTCCGGCGTGCCCATGCGTTGCGCCGGGATCATCTTCATCAATTCTTCCACCGGCACGTTTTCATCCAGCATGGCGGTGTCGATCAAGCCCGGAGCGACGCAATTGACGGTGATCTTGCGCTTGCCCAGCTCGATTGCCAGGGCCTTGGCCGCGCCAATCAGGCCGGCTTTCGAGGCGCTGTAATTGACCTGGCCGCGGTTGCCGATCAAACCGGAAACCGAGGTGATGCAGACGATACGCCCAGCCGCACGACGACGAATCATCGGCATCATCACCGGGTGCAGCACGTTGTAGAAACCGTCGAGGTTGGTGCGCATCACTACGTCCCAATCGTCTTCCGACAGGGCCGGGAACGCACCGTCACGGGCCAGGCCGGCGTTGAGCACCACGCCGTAATAGGCGCCATGTTGCTCCACGTCCGCCTCGAGTATCTGCTTGCACAGCGCGCGATCCGCCACGTCGAATTGCAGCACCCGCGCCTTGCGGCCCAGGGCTTCAACTTCGGCCTGCACCGCATCGGCGTCGCTACGGCCACTGCGGCAATGCAGCACGATGTCATGCCCGGCCTGGGCCAGGCGCAGCGCAATGGCGCGGCCAATGCCACGGCTGGAGCCGGTGACCAGTACGGATTCAGTCATGGCGTCACGTCCTTCGATTCTTCTAAATAGTTGGCCGCCTGGGGCGGTCGAAATACATTCAAGCGGGCGCTGGCCTGGATCCCGTCGCCGGTCAGGTGGCATTCGAACACACCCATGCCATTCTCGTCTTCCAGTGAGCGCAGACCGTGGATGCTCAGCTCGGCACCGGCCGGGAAGTGCTCCACGTTGCACTCGAACTTGCGTGTGCCGAGCAGGAAGCCGAGTTCCACGGCTTCACCCTTCTGGCGTGCGCGGCAACCAGCGTAGGCGGCAACACTTTGCGCCATCAACTCGATGCCGACCCAGGCCGGCAGGCTGCCATCGGGGCGATTGAACAGGCCGCCAGGCTTGACCGTGGTGCGGGTGCGGACCTGCTCTTCATCGAACGACAGCACCTGATCGATCAGGATCATGTCGCCCGCATGGGGCAGCAGTTCGGCGAGTGGCCAATCGATCATGGGGCCCCTCCGATTATCAGGCTGACATTGTTGCCGCCGAAGGCAAATGAGTTGCTCATCAGGCAGCGTTTTTCCAGGGTGGCGCCGGCGGTGGCCCATTGCAAAGCGGGCAGTGCGGGGTCGGCCTGGCCGTCCCACACATGCGGTGGCAGCCGGTTGTGAACCAGGCTCAACCAGCAGAACGCCGCTTCCAGCGCGCCGGCTGCGCCCAGGGTATGGCCGCTCATGGGTTTGGTCGAGGAGCAGGCCACGCCTTGGGGGAACAGGCTGGCGACGGCCAGGCTTTCCATGGCGTCGTTATGCTGGGTGGCGGTGCCGTGCAGGTTCAGGTAACCGATCTGCCCAGGCTGCAAACCGGCACTCGCCAAGGCCTTGCGCATGGATTGCAACGCGCCTTTGCCGGTGGGTTCGGGGGCGGAGATATGGTGCGCATCGCAACTGGCGCCGCTGCCCAGCAGAGCGATGGGCGCGTGTTCCTTGCTCATCAGAAACAGCACCGCCGCTTCGCCGATGTTGATGCCGTCGCGGTTGACTGAAAACGGGTTGCAACGCTCGTTCGACACCGCTTCCAACGAGCTGAAGCCGTTAAGCGTCAGCTTGCACAGGCTGTCGACACCGCCGCAGATCACGGCATCGCACACACCCAGGTCCAGCAGGCGCTGGGCGCTCATCAGCGCGCGGGCGCTGGAGGTGCAGGCGGTGGAGATCACATAGGCCGGGCCGCTCAGTTGCAGCCAGTCAGCCAGGAAGTTCGCCGGAGCGCTGAGTTCCTGTTGCTGGTAGTCGTAGTCGCCGGGGAACTGGTGTTCGCGCAAAAAATGCGCGATGCCCCGGCTGGCTTCGTCGATACCCGAAGTACTGGTGCCAAGCACGATGCCGACGCGTGATGCGCCATAGGTGTGGATCGCCTGGCGGATCTCGCCTTCGATCTGCAGCGCCGCTTCCAGCAACAACTGGTTATTGCGGCTGCTTTGCTGGCCCAGCTCGGTGGGGATGGTTGCCAACTCACCCTGCACACCGGCCACCGGCAGCACGCGCTCCGGCACCCAGCCGCCTTCGGCGCGCATGCCGGAGCAGTCACCGGCAAACAGGCTGCGGCTGACCTCCGCCTGGCCACGGCCGAGTGCGCAGATCACGCCCAAGGCGTTGAGGTAGGCGCTCATCGTGCGACTCCGAGCGGTGTGATGCGATAGCTCAGCGGCTGCCCGCTGATGTTCACACTGAATACCTCGGACGATTGATACACAATCTGCCAATGGCCCGGCAGGGTACGCGTCAAGTCCATCGCCTGCGCGCTGGGGTAGAGGGCGCGCACGTCATCCGGCGCGGTCAGCGCAAACAGCAGCGCGGCAAACAATTCGCGCGCCTGCGGATTGGGCGGCAGCAAGCCATCGGCCTGCCATTCGCCATTGATCAGCTTTTGCCGCGCCTGGGGGATGCCCAGCGGGTCCATCATCGACCACCGGATGCCACCGCCTTCGCGCTGGATCACCAGCAGCCAGTCCTGGCTCTGGCCGTCGGCCAAGCGCTGCACATGCAGTTGCAGCGGCAAGGCCAGGGCCGGGGTTTTCTCGGGCAGCGGTGGCTGGCTGGCGCAGGCGCTGAGCAGCAACAGGCAACCCATCAACAGGTAGCGCATCATGGCGCGGCACTCGCCAACGGTTTGCGTGCCACGCAGTTGACCAGGGTTTCTTCGCGCTGGCCCACCGGTGGCGCCTTGCGCAGGCCCCAGCGTTCCAGCAGGCCGAAGTCGCTGGAGCGGCTCCACCACAAGTACGGGTATGAGACGTTCTGCGGGCCGAATTCAAAGCCCTGCTCGCGGAGCATCTCCAGGTATTCTTCGGCGCTCTTTTGCACGTGCATCGGGTGGCGGAACAGCCAGCGGATGACCCAGGTGTCGATGTAGGCTTCGGTGGACTCGGCAAACAATAAATAGCCACCCGGCTTGAGCACGCGGTAGAACTCTTTGAGCGCGCGATGCTGCTCGACCAGGTGGTGGAAGGTCTGGTGGCAGAACAGGATATCGACACTTTCGTCCGGCACTTGCAGGGTGGCGCAGTCGCTGCCGATCAACTCGATGGCCAAGCCCTGGCGCGCCGCTTCTGCACGGCTCAGCTCCAGGCTGTGAGGGTCGGCGTCCAGGCCAATCAGGCGCTCAGGGACGAACACCTGCTGCAACAGCTTGAAGGACTTGCCCTGGCCACAACCGGCGTCCAGCAGCACCGGCGCTGCTGGCAAGGGCTCGGTGAACAGGCTGCGCAGATCGTTGATCGCCACGCGCAGCACGTGATGTTGCCAGGTATGGCTGCGCAGGAACCAGAAGCCGAACTTGGTTTCTTCGACGTAGTTCTTACTCAAGTACTGACTGCTCACGCTGCATCCCCTGCACAAATTTCCGACAACATCCGTAACCGCCGCTTGGGCTCACTCACAAACGGGTTGCGCTCATCCCACGCGTAACCGGCGAGGATCGAACTGATCATCCGGCGAATATCCGGCGAGCTGCCGGGATGGAAGATCACGTCCTGGAACGTCCCGGCGTACCAGCCTTCGACGTAGCAGCGGAAGGTATCGACACCGCGCTTGAGCGGCTCGGCAAATTCGGTTTGCCAGTCCACGGTTTCGCCGTTGAGCTGGCGATGCAGCACACCGGCGGCCATGCTCGCCGAACGCATGGCGATGGTCACCCCGGAGGAGAACACCGGGTCGAGGAATTCCGCCGCGTTGCCCAGCAAGGCAAAGCCCGGCCCGTGCAGGCTTTTGACGTTGGCCGCGTAGCCGCCGATGGTCCGCGCGGGCGTATCCCAGACGGCGTTTTGCAGCACGCCGGACAGGCTTGGGGTTTCATCGATAAAACCGCGCAGGCAGGCATCCAGGTCGCTGTCACGGCCGTCGAAATGCGCTTTGGCCGCGACCACGCCCACCGAGCAGCGGCCGTTGCTGAACGGGATGGTCCAGAACCAGATATCGCGCTTGGTCGGGTGGGTGGTGACCAGAATCTTGGTGCGGTCAAAGCCTGGGTGTTCGATGCGGTCTTCGATGTGGGTGAACACCGCCTGGCGCACCGGAAAATCTGACGGCACGTCCAGCTCCAGCAGGCGCGGCAACACGCGGCCGTAGCCGCTGGCGTCGAGCACGAACGTGGCCTTGAGGTGGTACTCGCTGCCGTTCTCGCGGCGTACGTGCAGGTAGCGGCTCTCGCCGCTGAAATCCACGCCGACGATAGTTTCGCCGTAGCGGATCTCCACACCTTGCTTGGCGGCCTGATCTGCCAGCAGCTTGTCGAACTCGCCGCGCTGGACCTGGAAGGTGGTGGGCTTGCCGTTGCTGAAGGTGTCACCAAAATCAAACGCACTGTAGCGCTCGCCCCAGGCGAACGCAGCACCGGTTTTCACCTGGAAACCCGCCGCCTGCACAGCCTCCAGCATGCCGGCTTCTTCGATAAAGTCGATGCAGTGTGACAGCAGGCTTTCGCCAATCGAGAACCGCGGGAAATGCTGGCGCTCGATGATCAATACATCATGCCCTTTGCGCTTTAACAGCGCGGCGGCGATGGCCCCGGACGGACCGGCACCGATCACCACCACCTGGCGACGTTCCATTTCAACTGTGGGCACGAGGGCTCCTTGCCACATTGGCGATAATCACATTCATAAGGCGTGTTTCTGTTGCCCGGCCCAAGGCGCCAGCATAAAGCTGAATGCCAGGCCCAGGCTGACCGATAAGCCGAAATTGCTCACCGCCGGCGTGCTGGACACCGCCAGCAGGCCAAATGACAACCAGGTCGTCAGCGCCGCCAGCAGTGTCCCCAGCAGGCTGACCGCAGGACCGCCGATCTGCTCGCGCATCAGGATCGCGTAGTCGACGCTGATGGCCGTGACCAACAGCAGGCCGAACAGGCTGAACAAGGTCAGCGGCTGCCCCAGCCAACCGAGGCTGGCCAGGCTGCACAGGGCCGCCAGCAGTGGCAGGGCGACAATGCGCAAGGCGCCGCCGAAGCCGAACGGCAGGATCAGCAGCAGCACGATCAGCACACAGGACATCAGCTTCAATTCGGCGGCACTGATCTGCGTGTCGGCAAATACCCGGTTCAAGTCGCCCAGGCGGTCCACCAGTTGCACGCCCGGCAAATCCAGCGCTTGTACCCGCAGCAGCGCCGGGTTGTTTAAGCCTTGCAGGCTGACCATCGCGGCTACGCCGCCGTCCACCGGGCCAAGCCACAGGGTGCGGCACGGTTCGGCCAGCGGGCCTAGCAGCGCGGCATCGATGTCTTCGGTGGGCAACGCTTGCAGTTGCGCCACTTCGGCCTGCAGGGCGCTGGCGGGGACGCCGAGGTCCAGCAGCGGCTGCCAGTGTTCCGGGAGTCTATTCAGCGCATCGCGCAGACGTTGCTGCTCGGCAGGCAGGCTGACCAGTTGGTTGAGCGCCAGGTAGCCCTGGAGTTTGTCCATGTTCACCAACTGATCCAAGCGTTGGCCCAGGGCAGCTTGACGCTCCAACAGCTGTTGCTGGTTGTCTGCCCGCACCAGGAAAAACTGGCTGGTGGGTTGGAACCCGGTAATGCGCGCCACGGCCTGTGCTTCTTGCAGCAATTGCGGCGGAGCACCGATCCATTGGCGAATATCGTTCTTGCTGTTCAGGTGCCACAGGCCACCCGCGCAAAACAGCAGCAGCAAGGCCAGCAGCACCGGGCTCGGCACGCGCTTGAGCAAAGAGGCGCGTACCAGCCACAGGCATTCGGCGATGCGCAGCGGCCATTGCGCCGGACGCAGTTCGACGCCCTTGAGCAGCGCCGGCAACAGGCACACGGCGGACAGGTACGCACCGACCAGCCCGGCGGCGGAGAACACAGCGATTTGTGAAAGGGCCGGGAACGGTGTCCAGGCCAGCGCCAGGTAGCCAATGCAACTGGTGGCCAGGCTCAGGCTCAATCCCGGCAAGGTGATGCGCAACGCCGGCCAACTGCGCCACGGGTTCATGCTCCAGCTTTTCGACAAATAGTGCAGCGGGTAATCCACCGCCACGCCGATCAGGCTGGAACCCAATACCAAGGTCATCACATGCATATGCCCGAACAGCGCCACGCAGGCCACCGCGCCAAACAACATGCCGACGAGTACCGGCACAAAGGCCAGCAGCACGCGCCAGCGTCGGAAGGCGAGCAACAGCAACAACAGGATGCCGACAGTAGCGCCGCCGCCCACCCAGGTGATTTCCCGTGTGGCCTGCTGCTGACCATTGGCGGCGTAGAGCAAGCCGCTGGCGGCGAGTAATTGCGCGCCGTGTTCGCTGGCCTGCGCGCGACTGGCCTGGAGCAGGTCCGCCACTTGCAGCGGCAGTTTCATGTCGAAGGCATTGCCGGTGGTGCGCGCACGCAGCAGCACCCAGCTCTTGCCGTCGGCATCGGCGATCAACGCGCCGCTGCCGATATCCAGTTGCACCGCACCGTGTTGCGGCTGGCTGTTCTGGATACGTCCGGTCAGGCCCAGCCAGTCGTCCTGGCTCGGCACCAGGCTGAAGCCGGTAAAGGGGTCGAACAGCGCTTGCACGCGCTGTTGGATAAACGCGTCGGGCTGTTCGATCAGTTGCTCGCGGTCCTTGGCCGAGAGCATCGCCAGGCGGCCGCGCAGCAATTGCTCGCGCAGTGCCGGCAAGTCAGCTTGCAGGTTCCACTGCACCTTTTCGAACAGCCCGCTGGCCTGCCAGCGCTCACCCAGTTGTTGCGCCACGGCCACTGCTTGCTGGCGGTCGGCATGCCCCACCAGCACCAGCATCTCGCGGTTCAGTGGCTCCTGCATGCGCTGCTCGGCTTGCTGTTCCAGGGCATCCGGCGTGTTGCCCGGCACCAGCTCCATCAGGTTGGCCGACAAGGGCGCGCCGTGGCGCCACTGCCAACCGGCCAGGGCCAGCACGGCCACCAGCAGGATCAGGAACAGGCGCGGCAGCAGGCGTTCACTGGGCAAAGTCGTGTTGCTCCGCTTCGCTCAACGGCAGTTCGGCCGTGCTGTCCTGCATGCGCAGCACAGTGCTGTCGCCCTGGGTTTCCAGCAGTTGGATGTTCTGCACCAGATCGCCACCGTCGATATTGATCTGGGTGAAGACTTGCTTGAGCAGCAGCGAGCGTGGGATCAGCGTCAATTTCCACTGCTTGGCCTCGCCTTGCAGCTGCAACTCGAAGTCTCGCTGCAAGCCGCTGCTGTCGCCTTGCAGCACCGCCAGGAACAACCGGTTCTGTTCGGCGCCGGCGCTCTTGTTCGGCAGCAGTTGCCAGCCGTTGGCATCGCGGCGGGCAATGCCTTGGGCGCTGATGCGGTAGTCCTGTTGCAGCGGAGTTTTCAGCAGCCACAACAGGCCGTGGTCCTTGGCGAGCACGAAGGTGCCTTTGCTGACCAGCGGCTGGGGCAGGGCACGCAGGTGTTTTTCCTGGGTGAAGTTGCCGTGAATCACTGAGGGTTTGGCGAGCTGCTCGCTGAGTTGTTGCAAGTCAAAAGCGTGAGCCAGGCCTGGAATGCTGAACAACAAGATCAGCGCAATCCATGTGGGAGCGGCGGTGCGACGATTCGACTTGCCCGCGAAGAACCCGAGGGCACCGCGCAGTGTCAGGCGGCTCGCGTTATTGTTGACGTCCATCGCGGGCAAGCCCGCTCCCACAGGGGATCTCATTTCAGGGCTCTCTCTACGGCGTCGGTGAATACTTTGGGGGAGGCCAGCTGCATTTCGCGAGTGGCGATTTCTACTGCCACCTGCACGGTGCTGGCACGGGTCAAGCGCTCGCCACTGGCGAGGTCGGTGATCAGGTAATTGACCTTCAAGCGGTTCTCCCACTCCACCAGGCTGGCGCGCACGTTGAGGGTCTGGCCGAACACGGCGCCGCGTACGTAGCGCAGCTGCATGTCGATCACCGGCCAGGCGTAGCCCGATTCGAGCATCGCCGTGTAGTTATGGCCGATTTTGTCCAGCAGCGCGCAACGCGCCACTTCCAGGTACTTCACGTAATGCCCGTGCCACACGACGTTCATGGTGTCGACGTCAAAAAACGGCACGAGGATTTCAGTGTCGCAATGCAGCACGCCCTGGCTACGCATGCAGCCTCCAGTGTTGCTCGGCAATGCGTTGCAGGCACAGGCGCAGTTCGCCTTCAAGGGCGCGGTCTTCGATCACGGGTGGGAAGTCCTTGGCCAGTGCTTCGTGCATCGCCGCCAGGGCCGGCGGCAATGGGCGGGCGTCCTCGGCCTGAGCGCGCAGCCACACACCCTGGTTGGCGGCGAGCAAGGTTGCGGCGGCGACCTGTTCGGTCAGCTCCAGCACACGGATCGCATCGCGGGCGGCGATGGTGCCCATGCTCACCTTGTCCTGGTTATGGCACTCGGTGGAGCGTGAGAACACGCTGGCCGGCATGGTGTTTTTCAGGGCTTCGGCGGTCCAGGCGCTGGTGCCGATCTGCACGGCCTTGAAGCCGTGGTTGATCATTGCGCGGTCAGCCGGAGCGCCGGACAGGTTGCTCGGCAGCCCGTGGTTGTAACGCACGTCCACCAGCAGCGCGAGCTGGCGGTCCAGCAGGTCAGCGACGTTGGCGACCAGGGTCTTGAGGCTGTCCATGGCAAAGGCGATATGCCCGCCATAGAAATGCCCGCCATGCAGCACGCGCTCTTCTTCAGCGTCGATGATCGGGTTGTCGTTGGCGCTGTTCAGTTCGATCTCGATGAACGAACGCAGCCAGTTCAGGCTGTCGGCCAATACGCCAAGGACGTGGGGCGCGCAACGCAGCGAATAACGGTCCTGCAGTCGATGCAGCGGCGCGGTCGGCGCGTCGATGGCCAGGTCCTTGCGCAGCCAGGCGGCGACCTGCATCTGCCCCGGGTGCGGCTTGGCGGCGAACAGGCGCTCGTCGAAGTGTTCCGGGTTACCCTGCAGCGCCACCACGTTCAGCGCGGTGATGCGCGTGGCGAGTTGCAGCAGGTAGTCGGCGCGGGCGAAGGCCAGGCACGCCAGGCCGGTCATCACGGCGGTGCCGTTCATCAGCGCCAGGGCTTCCTTGGGGCGCAGCACCAAAGGCGTCCAGCCCAACTCACGGTGCACGTCGGCCGCCTGGCGCCGTTCGCCACGGAACATCACTTCACGCTCGCCGGACAGGGTGGCAGCCACGTAGGACAGCGGGGTCAGGTCGCCGCTGGCGCCCACCGAGCCTTCTTCCGGGATCAGCGGCAGCACATCGTGTTCAAGGAAGGCGTGCAGGCGTTCGAGCAACTCTACGCGCACCCCGGACACGCCGTGGCACAGCGACTGCAAGCGTGCCGCCAGCACCGCGCGGGTGGCTTGGGCATCGAGCAGCTTGCCCAGGCCACACCCGTGGAACGTGTACAGATGACGCGGCAGGGCCTCGACGTGCTGCAACGGCACCGCCACCACGCAAGAGTCGCCGTAGCCGGTGGTCACGCCGTAGATCACGCCTTCCTTGTCCAGCAGCGAGTCGAGGAACTGCGCGCCCTTGGCAATGCGCTGGCGATACGCGGCGTCGTCCTGCAATTGGGTCGGCGCCTGACGGTTGGCCAAGGCCAGTACGTCTTCGATGCGCAAAGCGCGTTCGCCAAAGGTTACCGGCTCAAGATGCGTCGTCATCGGTCTTCCAGAAAGGGTAAAAGTTGAACCATTGTTGGGGCGCTTCCAGGCAGAACTGGCCCAGCCGTGCGGCGTAGCGCGCGGTCCACAGGGCTATGACCTGCTCGCGGGTGTTGCGTTTCCATTCGACGAGCGGCGCGAACGGCTCGATGCTCAGGCGATAGCGGCTGTTGTGCTTGAGGCACATCAGCAGGTTCACCGGGCATTTAAGCAAGCCCGCCAGCAGCCACGGGCCTTGGGGGAAGGCGGCGTCATGGCCGAGGAAGTCTACCCGCACCGTGCGTCCGCCATGCAGCGGCACGCGGTCGCCGGCAATGGCCAGCCATTCACCGTCGTCCAGGCGCTGGCTGAGCAGCAGCATGGTGGCCGGGTCCAGCTCGCTGACCTGGATCAGGCGCAGGTGAGTGGCACCGGCTTCGCCCAGCAGGCGATTGAATTGTTCGGCGTGCTTGGTGTGCACCAGTACATTCATGGTGACCTGTTCACCGATCTCGGCGAGGGCACGGCACACCTCGAGGTTGCCCAGGTGCGCGCCCACCAGCATCTGCCCGCGCTCGCCGCGCAGTTGCCCGCGCAATTGGGCCGGGTCGTTGATCTCGATCTGCTCCAGGCGCAGCTTGCCGTTCCACACGTCGAGTTTGTCGAGCAGCGAGTCGGCAAACGCCATGAACTGGCCGAAGACCTTCCAGTGGGTAGGCCGCAGTTCCTCACGCCCGCTCCAGTCGGCCAGGCGCTGCTGGTACTGCCAGGCGCTCTGGCGCGCGGTACGGCCGAACAGGAAGAAGTACAGCACGATGCCGTACAACAGCGGGCTCAACACGCGGCGGCCAAGGACCTTGGCGGCGAAGGCGGTGAGCTTCATCAGCCAGTAGCTGCCGCGCTCTTCGCGGTCAGCCCAGTGCTTGGTGCTGTCGCTCATGCCTGCCACCGTCGCCACAGAATCACTGGCGCGCGCACCAGCATGCCGAAGAACAACCGGGTGTGCATGGCCGAGATGCGTACGTTGTCGCGGAACAGCCGGAAGTGCGACAGGCCGTCAGCCGGGTAATGCACCTGGGTCGGCAGCCAGCGCATCGGCTGGTTGCGCCAGGCCAGGCGCACCAGGATGTCCGAGTCGAAATCCATGCGTGTGCCGATGTAGGCCGAGTCCATCAGCGCCAGCACCGGCGCCAGTGGGTACACGCGAAAGCCGCACATGGAGTCGCGGATCTGCAGCGACAGGGTGTTGATCCACACCCACACGTGGGTCAGGTAGCGCGCGTACAAACGGCCCTTGGGCACGCTGTCGTCGTATTCCGGGTAGCCGCAGATGATCGCGTCGGGGTGTCGGCGCGAGGTGTCGATAAAGGTCTCGACTTCGCGCAGGTCGTGCTGGCCGTCGGCGTCGACTTGCAAGGCATGGCTGAAGCCCTGGCGTGCGGCTTCGCGGAAACCGGCCATGACGGCACCGCCCTTACCCTGATTGCTGGGCAAGGTCAGCAGGGAGACGTTACCCAGCGTCGCCAATTGCGCCAGTACGGCCGCGCAGGCGGGGCTGCTGCCGTCGTCGACCAGCAGGCAGGGCAGGCCGCTGTCCAGCAGGCTGCGGACCACGGCCGGTACGGCGGCTTCGTGGTTGTAGACCGGGATCAGGGCGCAGGGGTTATGCATGCGCGGGCTCCAGTTGAATCCGGCCACTGGAACACGCCGCAACGCCATTGCGGTAGGCGAAATACAACTTGCCGCGTTGCGCATCGAAGCGCAGGTGCAGTTCGATCGCATCGCCAGGGCGCACCAATTGCTGGAACTTGAGCACTTCCATACCGGCAAAGGTCGGCGGCAGATCGAGCAGTTGCTGGCCCAGGTTGAACGCCCATTCCACCTGTACCACCCCCGGCAGCACCGGCGTGACCGGGAAGTGTCCGCTGAAATAGGCCAGGTCTGGCGGCACGCTCAGTTGCAAGGTCCATTCGCCGTCGGCTTCAACCTGCTCCAGCACTTCCGGCGCCTTCGGGCGGGCTGCCAGCAGCAGCGCCTCGACATCGGCCTGGGGCAGTTTGCCTTGGCTGTTCAGGGGCAACTGTCTCAGCAATCGCCAGCGGCGCGGCAGCGCCAGGGCTTCGCAATGTTGGCTCAGATGCTGGCGCAGGGTCTGGGTGAGCGTGCGTCGCCCCTGGTTGCGCAAGGCATGCAGCCCCTCAGCGCTCAGCACCACCAGCGCGCCGAGTGACGCGCGGTTTTCCTGCACCACGCCCAGGCGGGTTTCCGCGACCCAGGGGTGGTCCATCAATGCGTGCTCCAGCATGGGCAGGGAGATGCGTTTTTCTTCCAGCTTGACGATGCGATCCAGGCGGCCGAGCAGCTCGAAACGGCCATCGGCATGGATGCGTGCCGCGTCGGCGGTTTGCTCGACATGCCCCTCAGGCAGGTAAGGCGAGGCGATGCGCAGGGCGCCGTCGGCATCCTGGCTCAGTTGCACGTCGGCAAACGGCTGCCACGGCTGTGCGCCTTGGCGCCAGGCAATGCCACCGGTTTCCGAGCTGCCGAGGATCTCGGTCGGCCATTGTTGCAAGCGGTCGTACAGGCTGCCGGCGGCTTCTACGGGCAGCGCGCCGCCAGATGAAAATACCCGCGACACCTGGCTCAGCGCGGGCCAGTCAAGGTTGTCGCCCATGCGCTTGAGCAGCGCCGGGCTGGCGACCCAGGCAAAGTGCGCGTGCTCGCGGCTGGCGCGCTGCATGTCTTCGGGGAAGGCCAGTTGTTTGCGTACAAAGGTGCGGCCGGCGCACAGCGGCCACAGCACGCGGAACAACAAGCCGTAGATATGCTGGGTGGCGACGCTGCCAATGATGCAGGCGTCTTTGAGGCCAGGACCCCACAGGGTTTCCAGGGCCTCGACTTCGTTGGCGAGTTGGCGCAGGTTTTTGTCGATGCGCTTGGGTTCGCCGCTGGAGCCGGAGGTGCACAGGCTCAATTGGCAAGCGTCGAGGTCGAGTGCTGCAGCGCTCAGTGGCGCCTCGTACAGCGCGTCCAGGTCCGCCGCTTCGGTCAGCCAGGCATCGACGGCCTTATCCCAGCGTTGGCGGGTCTGAGGTTGCAAATCGGCGGGCAGCAGCACGCTGACCCCGGCCCGCCAGGCGCCCAGCAGGGCAACCGCCAGCAGGCCGGCGTCTTCCAGGTACACGGCCAGGCGCTGGATACCCCGCGCTTGCAGGCCCGCCGCCAGGCTCAGGGACTGCTCCCACAGCTGCGCGTGATTCATGGCAGGTTCGGTGGTGACCGGACGCTGTTCCAGCGGCTCGAGCAGCAACTGCTCAAGTTTCAACCCATTCATACGCGGCCTCGAACCCTTTGTCGTACCAGCCATTCCACGGCAAACAACAGCCCCATCAGCCCGTAGGCGATCAGGCCGTTGTACAACGTCCACCAGCTCAGCGGCGCCCACAGGGTGAGGGCGGCGGCGAGCAGGCCATTACACAGAAAAAACACGCTCCATACCACGGTCACCTGGCGGGTATACACGATGGCATGCGGGGGCAGCACCGGGTCGGTCATGCGCGCCAGGCGCTCGACCATCGGCGGGCCATATTTGAGGCTCAAGCCGAACAGCGCCAGCATGAAGGCACTGACCAGGCTCGGGTACCAGCGCAACAGGCGGGGGTTGTCGAACCAGGCCAGCAGCAGGCAAAACACGATCACCGCCAGCGCCATCCAGCGACTGCCGGGGCGTCGCGCGCCGGTCAGCGCGCGCAGTAGCCACAGGCTGCCCAGCAGCAGGCCGAATTGCCACGGTGCAAAGTGCTCGGTGCCGTAATAGACCGCAAAGGGGTACAGCAGCCCCGCCAACAGCAGGCCGAGGCCGATCAGCCGGCTCATGCGGCAGGCTGGACCAGACGGTACACCGCCTCAACCACGTCGTTAACAGTGCGCACTGCCTTGAATTCCTCGGCGGCGATCTTCTTGCCGGTCTGGCGCTTGATATGGTCGATCAAGTCGACGGCATCAATGCTGTCGATTTCCAGGTCCTGGTACAGGTTGGCGTCAAGGGTGACGCGTTCCGGCGGCAGTTCAAACAGTTCCACCAGGGCATCGCGCAAGGTGTTGAAAATATCGTCACGAGTTTGCATGGTCCGGTCTCAAGCTGCCTGTCTGGCCGTGACGAACGCCGCAAGGCTGGCCACGTTGGTGAAGTGATTGCGGGTGTCCTTGGCGTCGGCATCTATCTTGATACCGTACTTTTTCTGGATCGCCAGGCCCAATTCCAGGGCGTCTACCGAATCCAGGCCGAGGCCTTCGCCGAACAGGGTCTGCTCGCTGCCGATGTCGTCGACACTGATGTCTTCCAGGCCCAGGGCCTCGATGATCAGGGTCTTTATGTCGTGCTCAAGGCGGTGTTGGTCGCTCATCTTCGGCGAGCTCCTTAATAAAAAAGTGATGCAGGTAATCGTTGAGCTTGCGTGAGGCCTGGGGCGCGGGCCCCATTGATGCGAACGCCTGTGGTTCTATATCGGCACCCACGCGCAAACTGAAGTGAAAGCGGCATTTTGGGATGCGATACCAGGGTTCGGCCTTGGTCAGCGTGGTGGGGCTCACTTTAATCACCACCGGGGTGATGATTGTCGCACCCCGCAGCGCAATGGCGGCGCCACCGCGATGAAAGGCAGGCGCTGCGCCGGGTGTGGTGCGGGTGCCTTCCGGGAAAATGATCAGGGTCTGGCCTGCGCGCAAGGCGTCGGCGGCGGCATCGAGCATGTCCGAGCTGCCGTCATTGCTGATGTAGCCGGCGTCGCGCACGGGGCCGCGCATGAACGGGTTTTGGAACAGGCTCTGCTTGACCACGCAATTGGTCTGGCGCATCAGGCCGATCAGGAACACCACGTCGATCAGCGACGGGTGGTTGGCAATGATCATCTGGCCTGGGCGCCCGAGGTTTTCCGCGCCTTCGACGCTGTAGGTCAGCACGCCGGCGCGCTGCATCAGGCGGATAAAAAACCAGAACAGTTTGCTGATGGTGTGGCGGACACGGCGCTGGTGTTCTTCTGCGCTGCCTGGCAGGCAACTGAGCAGTGGAAATACCAGCAGGCGCAGGCACAGTCCGCCTATGCCGAACAGGAAGAAGCTGGCGGCGGTGGCAAACAGGCGCCAGTAGTAGGCGTCCCGAGGCTTGTCGTTCACGGCTTGCGTTGCCAGTTCCATACGCGGTTCTTCCAGGCATGTTGGCAGGCGACCTGTTCGGTGAGCAGGGTGCGCAGCAGGTTCAGGGCGTGGGGCCACTGGGTTTGAGTGGGTTGGACAGTGCCGCTGCTCAGTTCCAGCTGCCACTCGTCGCCCGGTGTCAGCAACAGGCCGAGGGCGTAGGGAAAGGGCACATCGACGATCCAGCTGGCGTAGGCCTCGGGCGGCTGCTCCTCGGTAATCACCAGCAACACGGCCGGGGCGCCTTCGTTGAGCAGCGCGGCGGCTTCGAGCATGCCGTGTTCCAGGCCGTCGCCGGTGGCGGCGAGGGCGGTCATTTCGCTGGTTTCGTTGCGCAGGATCGACCACAGGCCAATCACGGCGTTGTGCACCGACAGGCTGAACTGGGTGGGCGACAGTGGCTGTTCGTTGGCCAGGTCGCTGAGGATGTCGAGGGTGCGCGGGGTCTCGCCATGCCGGGAAATGAACACCAGCGGCAGGTCCTGCAGGCCCTCGGCCAGTGGCCAGCCGACGCTGAACGCCATCCGCGCCAGGCGGCTCAGGCGGCGACGTTGCATGGCCGGCAGGAACGAGACATCAGGGGCGGCATCGCTTGCAGGCAGCAACGCCGGGGCCTGGCACCAGGCGTGCCAGTCGTCCACGCTATCGAGCCCAGGGGCCCAGGCGCGCCATTGGGCGATGTTGAAAGTGATCACTGAGAAGTTATCCCGCCCCTGCGGGCTTCCATGTGCGGCTTTTGGCCCCGAATACCGGGACAGGGAGCAATCGCCGAATGGCGCGCATTATCCCGGTGCCGTGGGGTTCTAGCAAACTTTGGTAAAGAACTGTGCATGACCGATTACAAAATAGTCGGAAGAATTTACAGATTGTCCTTTACCTGCGGCGGGATAGATTGTCGGACCGTTCTTTTTAGTCTGTCGGTTGCGTATGACAGGTAGGTCGCCAACGGCCCGTCATGCAGCAGTGCATGGATGAACGAGGTAGCTAACAGGCGCTTCTGCCCTCTACACTCGGATATTCATTGATACACGGAGGTTTTTCCATGCGGCGCGTGGTGTTCAATCAGAAAGGCGGCGTGGGCAAGTCCAGCATCGCCTGCAACCTGGCGGCAGTCAGCGCCAGCGAAGGCTATCGAACCCTGTTGGTGGACCTCGATGCACAAGCCAACTCAACCCAATACCTCACCGGGCTGACCGGCGAAGATATACCGATGGGCATTGCCGAATTCTTCAAGCAAACCCTGTCTTCCGGGCCGTTTTCGAAAAAAAACCGGGTGGATATCTACGAGACACCCTTCGACAACCTGCACGTGATCACAGCCACCGCCGAATTGGCGGACCTGCAGCCCAAGCTTGAGGCCAAGCACAAGATCAACAAGCTGCGAAAGCTGCTGGATGAACTGAGCGAAGATTACGACCGGATCTATCTGGATACCCCGCCGGCGCTGAACTTCTATGCGGTTTCGGCGTTAATTGCCGCTGATCGCGTGCTGATCCCCTTCGATTGCGACAGCTTTTCGCGCCAGGCCCTCTATGGCTTGCTGGCAGAAATCGAAGAGTTGAAGGAAGACCACAACGAAGGCCTTGAAGTCGAAGGCATCGTGGTCAACCAGTTCCAGGCCCGGGCGAGCCTGCCGCAGCAGATGCTGGATGAGTTGATTGCTGAGGGCCTGCCGGTGTTGCCGGTGTACCTGGCCAGTTCCGTGCGCATGCGTGAATCGCACCAGGAGAGCAAGCCGCTGATCCACCTGGACCCACGGCATAAGCTCACACAGCAATTTGTGGAGCTGCATAACCTGCTGGAAAACGCGTGATCTGAAAGGCAGCGCGGACCTGAGTTTGAAATGCGATCAGTGTGGGAGCTGGCTTGCCTGCGATCGCATCGCCTCGGTGTATCAGGCAGACCGAGTCGCCTGCATCGCAGGCAAGCCAGCTCCCACACTTGGTTCTGCATTCCAGCCGCTGGATTTGTTCCACAGAGGCTGTAGGACGGGTCTGGCAATGGGGTTATGCCTTGTAACGATGCCTACAGGTAAGCCAGAATCGCCCGGCTTGTGCGTCTGGATGGGCTTCTCTTAAGGTTCTCGGGCCGCTGAATTCTCAGTGGTCGGGTTTAGTAGCCCAGTCAGACGAAAGTATGTGCACCGCTCCGACAGCATGGCGTTTTTCGCCTATCTGATGGTGGCTGTGCGCAGGGCACCTTCGGGTGCGCCGGTTTTTGCTTTCGTTCCCGGTCTACTAACCTGCGTACAGCCGCCGCCCTTGTTTAGTAGCGAATAGGTGGTGGCCCTATCAGAGAACGAAAAGCATGTTATTCACCGTCACCCCCAACCTCCCCAACGAAACCCTAGTCCTCAACAGCTACGAAACCTTCTCCTCCGTCCGCACCCTGTTGCTCAACCTGTCCAACGACCTTACCGGCGAACACCGAGACGTTGCTTTGGCGATCCACCAATTGAGCGAGCTGGGTGTACTGCTGGTCGGCCAGATGATGGACCGCGAAACACCCGTGGCCTAACGCTGGAATACCATCGCTGTAGGAGCCGGGTGTCAAATGCCCTGGCTGCGAAGCCACGCCATCAACTGCGGCAACGGAAACGCCCCACTCTGGCGAGCCACTTCGCGACCGTTCTTGAACAGAATCAAGCTGGGAATCGAGCGAATCCCCAACTGCGCCGACAACTGCTGATTGGCCTCGCTGTCCAGCTTGGCCAGCCGGCACTTGCCCGCCAACTGCCCGGCCGCCTGCTCGAACACCGGCGCAAACGATTTACACGGGCCACACCAGTCGGCCCATACATCCACCAGCAACGGCAGGTCGCCTTTGATCTGGCTGGCGTAGTCGCCTTGTTTCAGCTCAAACGGCTTGTTCAACAAAACCGGCTGCTTGCAGCGCCCGCACTTTGGCGCATCACCCAGGCGTTCACCGGGGATGCGGTTGAGCCCGTTGCAGTGGGGGCAGGGGATTACAAGAGGTTCGGACATCGGGGGCTCCTAGGGTGTGGCCATTAGGTTCAATCTGGAGCCGGGAATGCGGTTTATCAAGACCAGATAAAAAGGACAACACATGAACGACGATCTGAAGCTGGCTATTGAGCACTGGCGCTTTGTTTCATCGCTGCTGACCAAGCCCCAATCCGAGGCCGACTATGATGCCTTGGCCGATGCCTGTTGCCAGTGGCGTTGATGTGTTGCGCTTTATGATGCGAGAGCATGGCTTGACCCAAGGCGATCTGCCGGGTGTAGGTCCGCAGTCCGACGTTTTGGAAATCCTGGGCGGCAAGCGCCAGCTCAACATACGTCAAATTCGTTGGCTGGCTGAGCGTTTTGGGGTTTCAGTAGAAACCTTCATTTAAAGGTTTTTACGAGGAACAACTAATCTCCAAATGCTTCCCCCAATCCGGCGGCCGCTGTGCGTATTGCTCCATCCCCGCTTGCTCCTCAAACGGCCTGGAAAGCACTTCATGCAGCCGTCGTACCTCGCTGTAATCCCCGGACTCGGCGGCAGCGATGGCATTCTGCGCAAGATAGTTGCGCAATATATACAGCGGGTTCACCGCATGCATCCGCGCACGGCGCTGTTCCTCGCTGTAGTCACCATCCCGTACAACACGCGCCTTGTACTGCTCGGCCCAGGCATCAAACCCGGCCAGGTCGACAAAGTCATCGCGCAACCGCGCTACGGCCAACGCCGCCGACTCATCCCCCAGGCGGCGGAAGAACAGGGTGTAGTCCACGCCGCTGTTCTGCATCAGCTTCAATAAACGCTCCACCAACTGCTGGTCATCGTCTTCGGCGGTGGTGAGTCCCAGGCGGCGGCGCATCAGGTCCAGGTAGTTCGCCTGATACAGCGGCAGGTACAGCCCAAGGGCTTCTTTCAAGGCGTCGACGCTGATAAACGGCGTCAGTGCTTGCGCCAATGCACTCAAGTTCCACTGCCCAATCGGCACCTGATTGCTGAAGGAATAGCGCCCTTCATGGTCCGAGTGGTTGCAGATGAAGTGCGCGTCAAAGTCATCCAAAAACGCAAACGGCCCGAAGTCGAAAGTGATGCCGAGGATCGACATGTTGTCGGTGTTCATCACGCCATGGCAGAAGCCATAAGCCTGCCACTTGGCGATCAATTCGGCGTTGCGCTCGACGATTTCGCGGAACATCGCCAGGTACGGCTCGGGTTGTTCGCGGCACTCGGGGTAGTGCAGGTTCAGTACATGCTCGGCCAACAGCGCCTGCTGCTCGGGCTTCTTGGTGTAGTAGAAATATTCGAAATGGCCGAAGCGGATATGGCTGTGCGCCATGCGCAATACCATCGCGCCACGCTCCTGTTTCTCACGCCACACGGGGGTGTCGGAGCCGATCACGCACAGTGCGCGGCTGCTGGGGATGCCCAGCGCGTGCAGGGCTTCGGAGGCCAGAAACTCACGGATCGACGAGCGCAACACGGCACGCCCATCGCCCATGCGTGAGTAAGGTGTCATCCCGGCGCCCTTGAGGTGCAGGTCCCAGTGCTCGCCGGCTTCGTTGTACACCTCACCCAGTAACAACCCACGGCCGTCACCCAGCTGCGGGGTGTAGCCGCCGAACTGATGCCCGGAATAGACCATCGCCCGCGGTTCTGCCTCGGCCCACAGCTTGTGGCCGCCAAACAGCTCGGCGAATACCGGTGTTTCGGCAACGGCGGGGTCAAGGTCGAGCAGGGCCATCGCGGCCTCACTCGCTACGACCAGGCGCGGCGCGTCGAGGGGCTCAGGCAGTACGTGGGTCGAGAATGCGTCGCCCAGGCGTGCGAAGCGGTTGTCGAAGGTCAGTTCGTCGAGGGCTTTCACCGGCCATCTCCAGCAGAATGTCCGAGCATTCTGCTGGGGATAGCGGAGTTAGTCGAGCTTGCTCGGCGGCGGTTCCGGCGCATCGTCGACTTTGCCGGGTGGCGGCTCGGGGGCGTCTTGCTCTGTCTCAGGCCCTGCGATGGTCTTGCGGTCATCCTCAACCGGCACCAATTTGTATTCCTGACCGTGCATATTCTTCAGGTACACCTCCATCTGCCGGAACGAGATGTTGATGTGCTGTTTCTTGAACTCACGGTTGATGTAGCGGTTGACCTCGTCCAGCACCGGGTTACGGTCACCCAGGTCGCGCACATGCATGCGCAGTTCGTGGTCGAGGGTGCTTTCGCCGAAATTGAGGAAGTAAACATGGGGTTCTGGCTCTTTCAGGACCCGTGGGTTTTCCCTGGCAGCCTTGAGTAACAGTTCCTTCACCAGGTCCAGATCCGAGCCGTAGTCCACGCCCAGTTTCAGGGTGACGCGGGTGATGGTGTCGGTCAGCGACCAGTTGATCAGTTGCCCGGTGATGAACGTCTTGTTCGGGACAATGATGTCCTTGCGGTCAAAGTCAGTGATCGTGGTGGCGCGGATGCGGATCTTGCTCACCGTGCCCGACAGGTTGCCGATGGTGATGGTGTCGCCGATGCGCACCGGGCGTTCGAACAGGATCATGATGCCGGAGATGAAGTTCGCGAAGATCTCCTGCATACCAAAGCCCAACCCCACCGATAGCGCCGCCACCAGCCATTGCAACTTGTCCCAGCTCACGCCGAGGGTGGACAAGGTGGAGACGAAACCGACGCCGGCAATCACATACGACAGCAACGTGGTGGTCGCATAGGCGCTGCCCTGGGCCAGGTCCAGCTTGGACAGCACCAGCACCTCGAGCAGGCCGGGCAGGTTGCGCGCCAGGGCGAAGGTGATGCCGATGATGATCAGCGCGCCGAGCAAGTCGCCAATGCTGATCGGCACCATGCTGATATTGGCACCCGTACCGCTGGTGTATTCGTACAACGTGACGTTATCCAAATACGAAAACACCGAGATCAGGTCAGACCATACCCAGTACAGCGCGGCAATAAAGCCGCCGAGCAAGGCCAGGCGAATCAGTCGCATGGACTGTTCGTTAACCTGTTCGATGTCCAGGGTCGGTTCTTCGATCACTGCTTCGCCGTCGCCGGCTTCCTTGGCGGCCTGGCGTTTGGCCAGGGCACGCGCATAGGCCAGTCGCCGGGCGGCAACGCCCAGGCCGCGGACGAAGGTGGCTTCGATCACCAGCCAGAACATCAGCAGGTAAAGGGTGTTGATCAGGCGGTCGCTGAGCTTGAGCGCGGTGTAGTAGTAGCCAAAGCACACGGCGATAAATAGCGCGACCGGCAGCGCGGTAAACATCAGGCCCACGGCCTTGCGGAACAGTGAGGCCTTTTCATGGGTCGGGCTGTTGAGCAACAGGCGGCCGAGCAGCCAGGCCATCAGCGCGTAGCAGGTGAGTACCACGCCGATGCCCAGCACGTCGTCGGCCAGCGCCGCCGGTTGGTGTTCAGCGATGGCCACCACGGCCACCAGCGCGAGTACCACCAGCCCGAGTTTGCGTACCCAACCTTGCAGGAATTCGACCTGGGGCTTTTCCCAGCGAAAGTGCAGTTCCGCCACGCCACCCGGCGCCAGGATGCGATAAGCGGTATAGAACACCAGCCAGGCCTGGGCGATTTGCAGCAGGGCCGAACCGAGGTTGGCGTTCTGCCCACGGGCGTCGATTTGCAGCGCGTAGCCGCACAGCGCCAAGCCTAAGGAAACCGGCATTGCCAGCAGAATATTGATCAGGATGGCCTGGGGCGTGTGCCACTGGCTGTCGCGCTTGAAGTGGCCAATATCCAGATGCACCTTGTTCAGGCGCTGGTAGAGGTTTTTACGACGCCATAGCAGCGCGCCAATCAACAGCAGCAGCGGCAGGAACAGCAGCGGGCGCTGGGTCAGGCCGTCATACAGTTCGCTGACGCTGGAGGCCCAGGGCAAGGTGGCGACTTGCTTGCTCAGGTGCGCCGGCACCGTTTCCAGCCATTCGGTGTCCAGCGGCTTGTTGCTGGGGATCCAGAACATCTGCTCATCCAGCGTCGCGCGCAGGGTGGTGGCGGTGCTGAGCAGTTGTTTCTGGTTCAGTTGCAGGGTGATGGATTCATTGAGCAGCGCGCTCAGCTCACGGCTCAGGCGCTCCAGCAGGTCGCTGCGGGTGATCGCCAGTTCCAGCAGGGTGCGGCGCAGTTGGGGGGTGATGTCTTCCGGCGCTTGGTTGGCCAGCAGGTTATCCACATAGGCACTTGGCGAACTGATCAGTTCGCGTTGCTGGTTGACCTCGAATTGGTACAGGCGAATGTTGGCGATGTCGTCCGCCAGGTCGCGGTCCACGGTCAGGCGTGGCAAGGCTTGTTTCTGTTTGTAGAGGATCTTGGACAGCAACAGGCTGCCCTTGAGCACGTTGATCTGCTCGTCCAGGGCCGAGTCGCTCTGGGTCACCGTGTCGAGTTGCTGCTTGGTTTTAAGGTTCTTCTGGGTCAGATCGTTGAGGCGGTCGGTGCTTTTGAGCAGGTAGTCGGACAACTTCAGGTTGGCCGCGCTTTCCGTGGCCAGCAGGCTGCTGCCGCCGGCCTTTTGTGCTTCGATGGACTGCTGGGTCACCGTTTGTTGGGACTGGGCCAGGCGCTTCTGGTTGATCAGGGTCTGCAGGTCCTGGATCTCTTGTTCCAGGCGCGCGGTTTTTTCCATCACCAGGTCGTGCTGGCTGTTGCCCAGGTCTTGCAGTTGGCTGTTGCCGGCCAGTTCCTGGCGGCGCAGCGGGATCAGCGCGTTGAGGGCCGCAAGTTCGGCATTGAGCTGGTTGCGCTGGTCGCCGCTGAGGGTTTTGCCGTTGTCCTTGCCGGCCTTGAGGATCGAATTGATCTGCAGGATGCGCGTCTGGCTGCTGCTGATTTCGGTCTGGGCGCGCTCCGGGCGGGTCTGGGCGGCGATGGACAGGCTGTTGGCGTCGGCCAGTTCTTTTTGCAGGTCACCTTGCTGGGTGGTGCGTTGCACCAGCAACTGCTCAAGCTGCGGCACCGGCAGGGTGGCGTAGCGCTGGGCGACCGGGATGATTTTGGTGGCCTTGAGCCGGGTCAGCTCGCGCTGGTTGTCGCCGGTCTGGCGTGGCGCGTCTTCCAACTGGCGCTTGAGGTCGACCAGGCGCTGCTCGTAATCCTGCTTGTTGCCCAGGTACGTCAGGGTCTGTTGCAGGATGGTCTGCAGCGCCTTCATGTCGGCGTCGGGCAGCTTGCGGTCGGGCAGCTTGTCCAGGGTTTGCTGGATGGCGTCGGCGCTGGGCGGGTCGGCCGCGTGAACGGTGCCGACACAAAGGGTCAGGCCCAGCAGGGCAGTGGCGAGGAACGTGCGCAGGGTAGGCATAGAGACCGGTCTTGCAAGGTGAAGAATCGGGGGCGTCGTCGCCCCGCAGTTTAGAGGAAGAGTCCGGGGCCCGGGCGACTTCCTTCGGGGAATCTGACGCCCACTTTGCCGATCTTGTTCCCGTCCATGACCGCGACGGTCCAGATGGTGTTGTTCCACTCCACCTGGTCGCCGACGATGGGCGCGCCGCCGACTTTCTGGGTGATGAAACTGCTCAGTGGCATGTCCGGGTCGATGCCCTCCAGCTTCAGGCCGTACAGGGCGGAAACCGCGCCCAGCTGGGCGTCGCCTTCCAGCACGAAGTCGCCGAAGAAGCGCAGGTCCAGGCCGCGTTGCGGCGCCTGGCTGAACAGTTTGCCCAGGGCGGGCAGGTTGTGTTCATGGCCGATCACACAGAGCAAATCGCCGACTTCCAGCACCGTACTACCCGACGGATGGAGCAGTTGCTGGCCACGGAACAGCGCAGCGATGCGCGTGCCTTCGGGCATTTTCAGCTCACGCAGGGCGGCACCGATGCACCATTTTTCCGCGCCCAGGCGGTAGACGAACAGCTCCCACTCGCTGGTGACGTGCACTTCCAGCGCGGCACGGGAAATCGGCGCCGGGTCCGGCGGTACGGTGACTTTGAGCAGCTTGGCCACCCACGGCAGGCTTGTGCCCTGCACCAGCAGCGACACCAGCACGATAAAGAACGCGAGATTGAAGTACAGCTGCGCATGGGGCAGCCCGGCCATCAGCGGGAACACCGCCAGAATGATCGGCACCGCGCCGCGCAGGCCCACCCAGGCGATAAAGGCCTTTTCCCGACCGTGGAACGCTTTGAACGGCAGCAGGCCGACCATTACCGACAATGGCCGCGCAAACAGAATCATCCACAGCGCCAGGCCCAGGGCCGGCAGCGCGATGGGCAGCAAGTCATGGGGCGTGACCAGCAGGCCCAGCACCAGGAACATGCCGATCTGCGCCAGCCAGGCCATGCCGTCGAGCATATGCAAAATGCCATGACGGCTGCGCACCGGGCGGTTGCCGATCACCAGGCCGCACAGGTACACGGCGAGGAAGCCGCTGCCGTGCAGGGCGTTGGTTACGGCGAACACGAACAGGCCGCCGGCGATCACCAGGATCGGGTACAGGCCGGTGGCCAGGTTGATGCGGTTGACCATTTGCAGCATCAGCCAGCCGCCGCCCAGGCCGACCACGCCGCCGATGCCGAACTCGCGCACCAAGTGAGTCAGCAGGCTCCAGTGCAAACCGGTTTGGCCGCTTGCGAGCATGTCGATCAAGGTGACAGTAAGGAACACCGCCATGGGGTCGTTGCTGCCGGATTCGATTTCCAGGCTGGCGGTGACCCGTTCGTTGAGGCCCTTGCCGCCGAGCAGCGAGAACACTGCCGCAGCGTCCGTGGAGCCGACAATCGCGCCAATCAACAAGCCTTGGATGATATTGAGGTCAAACAGCCAGGCCGCGGCCATGCCGGTGAGGCCGGTGGTAATCAACACCCCCACCGTGGCCAGCGACAACGCCGGCCAGAGTGCCACGCGGAAACTCGCCACCCGTGTACGTAAACCGCCATCGAGCAGGATCACGGCCAGGGCGAGGTTGCCCACCAGGTAGGCGGTCGGGTAGTTGTCGAAGATGATGCCGCCGCCATCGACGCCGGCGACCATGCCCACGGCCAGGATGATCACCAGGATCGGAATGCCCAGGCGGGACGAAAGAGAACTCACCAGAATGCTCGCACTCACCAGCAACGCGCCGATCAAGAACAGGCTGTTGATGGTCGTCGCATTCAAAGGCAGTACTCCATGAGCAAACAAGACGGGGCGCAAACTGACCATGCAGTCTGCGTGCCAGTGATTCTAACCTGTTGAATTGCTGCGCTGTCAAAAAGCTTTTACAGGTTGCTATAGATCCAATGTGGGAGCGGGCTTGCTCGCGAATGCGGTATATCAGCTAAAGATATGCTGACTGAACCACTGCATTCGCGAGCAAGCCCGCTCCCACATTTTGACTGAGGCGTGTCAGTTAGAGACGGAAGCGCCCGACCATCCCATTCAAGTCCACCGCCAGGCGCGACAGCTCGCTGCTCGCCGCACTGGTCTGGCTGGCACCCGTGGCCGATTGCACCGACAGGTCACGGATGTTCACCAGGTTGCGGTCCACTTCCCGCGCCACCTGGGCCTGCTCTTCGGCTGCGCTGGCGATGACCAGGTTGCGTTCGTTGATCTCGACGATCGCGGTATTGATGGTATCCAGCGACATCCCGGCGCCTTTGGCGATATTCAGCGTCGATTCCGCGCGTTCGGTGCTGTTGCGCATCGAATCTACTGCGTGCTCGGTGCCGGCCTGGATGCTGCCGATCATCCGCTCGATCTCGCTGGTCGACTGCTGCGTGCGATGAGCCAGGGCGCGCACTTCATCGGCGACCACCGCAAAACCGCGACCGGCTTCGCCAGCACGTGCCGCTTCAATCGCCGCGTTCAGTGCCAGCAGGTTGGTCTGGTCGGCCAGGCCACGGATCACGTCCAGCACCTTGCCGATATCGCGGGACTCGTTGGCCAGGTCGCCAATCAAGGTGGCGGTGGCTTGCACATCGCCGCTCATGCGTTCGATGGCGCTGACGGTTTCCTGCACCAGGTCACGGCCATCGCCGGCAGAAGTGGTGGCGTTGCGCGATGCCTCGGAGGTGCTCACCGCATTGCGGGCGACTTCCTCGACGGCACTGGTCATCTCGTTCACCGCCGTGGCGGCTTGTTCGATTTCGTTGTTTTGCTGGGTCAGGCCACGGGCGCTTTCGTCGGTGACGGCGTTCAGTTCCTCGGCAGCCGACGCCAGCTGGGTCGCGGACCCGGCAATGCGTTGCAGGGTGTCGCGCAGTTTGTCCTGCATCTTGGCCATGGCCGCCAACAGGCGCCCGGCTTCGTCGTTGCCGTCGACTCTGATCGGGCGCGTCAGGTTGCCTTCGGCAACTTCTTCGGCCGCTTCCAAGGCCTGGGAGATGGGCAGGGTGATGCTGCGGGTCAGCAGCCACGCAAACAGCAGTGTCAGCAGGGTGGCGATCACCAGAAGGCTCACCACCATGTTGAAGGCCATGTTGTATTGGTCTTCGGCGTCTTTATTGGTAGCCAGGGCCATCTTATTGTTGATGTCCAGCAGGCGGGTGAGCACGGCGTTGACCTGCTCGGAGTTGCTCAGCAGTTCGGTGTTGAGCAGGGTGCGCAGCTCTTCCACTTGATTGGCGCGCGACAGGCTCTTCATGCGATCTTCAATCTGGTGGTATTGGCCAAGAAGGCGCACATATTCGTCGTAGGTCGAGCGCTCTTCGCTGCTCTCGATGAGTTTTTCGTAGATGCCCTGGGCCGTGCGAATCTGCTGATTGCGCAGCTCAAAGGCTTCCAGGGTTTTTTGCTGGACCTCCGGCTCGCGGTTGGTCAGCAGGCGGTACGACAGCACCCGCAGGCGCAGAGTCAGTTGGGTGAACTCATCGAGGGCACGAATGCTTGGCACGCTGGACAGGGTGATGTCTTCCGTGGCGGCGCGTATCTTGCTCATTTGATTCAGGGCGAACACACCGAGAAACAACATCAACGCGCCAATAAACGCGAAGCCGAGGAAGGCCCTCGGAGCGATATTCATATTACGAAGCGACATGCGGGAATCCTGGGGGGAGAGCGCGATCCGTGCGGCCATGAGACGGTCTGTGCCTCTCTATCGGTCGTACGACTAAAGTCTAAAGGGGCATGTGCGTTTTTGTCGCATCTGACGAGGGGTTCGGCCGATTCAGGAACCAGATCGGGTAAATGCAGTCACTAAGGCTCGAAAGTGCGGCCCGGCCCTTAAAAATCGGGCTGCGCGCCAGGGATAACCCTGGCATCCGAGGTGAATTTTCTTTATCGTCACCGCCCTTTGAAAAAGCCCGAGAAATCAAAATGTTAGAAGCATCCCTCAGCCAATTGGAACAACTGGTCAGCGACCTGGTACAGCAGAATCAGGACCTACTGGGCACCAACGAATCCCTCAAGGCCGAACTGGCGCGTGCCAAAGATGAGAACGACAGTCTGCAGTTGAACCTGATGGAACAGGAAGAGAAGCACGGCGCTACTGCCGCACGTATCCAGGCACTGGTTGAGCGTGTGAGCGCAGGGCCTGTCGGCGCATGAGTGAAGGGATAAAGGTCGTTTCGATTCTCGGAGAGGATTACTCGATCAAGGCACCGGCCGGGGAAGAGAAAACCCTGATGCACGCCGTGACCCTGCTCAAGGCGTCCCTGGCCACCACCAAGAAAAAGTACCCGACCCTGATCGGTGACAAGTTACTGGTGCTGGCGGCGCTGAACCTGTGCGCCGAGCAGATCGAAATGCAGCAGGCTCACCAGCAGGAACTCGACCGTTACCAAGAGCAAGTCAGCGCCACGGTCGATGTGATTGCCAAGGCGATCGGAACGCCTTGATCAGCGGTTAGAACCACTCATCCTGCATGCCGAGGCACGTATCATCGCGTGCCTCCAGGATCGCCAGTTCATGATGGCAGCTCGGTACTTCCCAGGTCAGGAAGTACCGGGCAGCCTGGAGCTTGCCCTTATAGAAGGCCACATCGGCCGCCACGCCCTTGGCCAGGCCTTCTTCGGCGCGAATCGCCTGTTCCAGCCAGCGCCAGCCAATCACCGTATGCCCGAACACCTTCAAGTACAGCGCCGAATTCGCCAGGCTGCTGTTGACCTTGCCGTGGGCGAGATCCGTCAGTAGGCCGATCGTCACGCTTTGCAGGCGGTTGACCAACTGCTCAAGCGGTTCCCTGAGTGGGGTGAGGCTTGGGTACTGCTGCGCCCGGGCACCGGTTTCGGCGATCAGTCTAATGAGTTGCTTCAAGCCCGCTCCGCCGTTCTGTGCGAGCTTGCGCCCGAGCAAATCCAGGGACTGGATGCCATGGGTGCCTTCATGGATGGGGTTCAGGCGGTTATCGCGGTAGTACTGTTCCACCGGGTATTCACGGGTGTAGCCGTGGCCACCGAGAATCTGGATCGCCAGTTCGTTGGCCTTGAGGCAGAACTCCGAGGGCCAGGATTTGACGATAGGGGTGAGCAAGTCCAGCAGTTCATGGGCGTGCTTGCGCTCGGCTTCGGTTTCCAGGGTGGTGGTGTCGTCGAACAGGCGAGCGGCGTAGAGGCCGAGGTCGAAGGCGCCTTCCACGTAGGACTTTTGGGTGAGCAGCATGCGCTTGATGTCGGCGTGCTGGATGATCGAGACCGGCGCAGTGGTGGGATCCTTGCTATCAGGCAGGCGACCTTGCGGGCGTTCACGGGCGTACTCCAGGGAGTAGAGGTAGCCGGCATAACCGAGCATCACCGCGCCCATGCCCACGCCGATGCGTGCCTCGTTCATCATCTGGAACATGCAGCTCAACCCCTGGTGCGGCTTGCCCACCAGGTAGCCGACACAGTTGCCGTTGTCGCCGAAATTCAACGCCGTGGACGTGGTGCCGCGCCAGCCCATCTTGTGGAAAAGCCCCGCCAGCAGCACGTCGTTGCGTTCCCCCAGGCTGCCGTCGTCGTTGACCAGGAACTTGGGCACGATAAACAGCGAAATGCCCTTCACTCCGGGCGGCGCATCCGGCAGCTTGGCCAACACCATGTGCACGATGTTTTCCGACAGTGGGTGATCGCCGCCGGAAATGAAGATCTTGTTGCCCTTGAGCCGATATGTGCCGTCCGCCGCAGGCTCGGCGCGGGTACGAATATCCGACAGCGATGAGCCGGCGTGGGGTTCGGTGAGGGCCATGGTGCCGAAGAAACGGCCATCGATCATCGGCTGCAGGAAGCGTTGTTTCTGATCGTCGGTGCCGAAGCTTTCGATCAGGTTGGCGGCGCCCATGGTCAGGAACGGGTAGGACGTGGACGCGGCGTTGGCCGACTGGAAGTGCGCGAAACAGGCTTGCGACAGCAGGGTGGGCAGTTGCATGCCGCCCGCTTCAAAGCTGCGGGCTGCGTTGAGGAAGCCGGCTTCGAGGAACGCATCCACCGCCGGCTTCACTTCCGGAATCAGGATGGCCTTGCCGTCTTCGTAGCGCGGTTCGTTTTCGTCGTTCTTGCGGTTGTGAGGGGCGAAATACTTCTCGGCAATAGTGCGCGCGGTACTGATGGCCGCATCGAAGGTTTCGCGATTGTGCTCGGCAAACCGCTCGCGCTGGGTCAGGCCCTCGGCATCGAGGACTTCATACAGCTCGAAAGCCAGATTGCGGGAACTGAGCAGCGTCTCGGACATGGCGGCTTACCTTTGGAGGAATTGGCCTGAGTCTAAGTGCGCGAATATATGCTGGATAGCAAGATTGATTTGCGTGATGGAGGGGCAGAACGCGGGCGGAAGGTTGGATGCGGTCAATGTGGGAGCTGGCTTGCCTGCGATGAGGCCGTGCCAGCTGACATCTAAGTCACTGGCCCACCGCTATCGCAGGCAAGCCAGCTCCCACATGAGTTAACCGATAGTCATCAGGCTCGCATTCCCACCTGCCGCAGCCGTGTTAACGCTCAATGCCCGCTCGATCACCAAACGCTCCAGCGCAATCGCTGTCTCGCCTTGGGACAAACCATGCACCCCGACAATCGCCCCGCCACGCTGGGCCACTTGCTGGCACACCGCACGCAGTTGATCGGAATCACCGTGGTGCAGGACGGCGTCGAACACCACGTCATCCTTGGTCCAGTCGGCCACGCGCTTGATCTTCGCCTGAATCTCCTTCGGCAGGCGTGGGAACAAGGCCTTGGTCAGGTCGGTTTCCGGCCATACCGCAGAACCGCCAACAGCCAGTACCGCCGCCAGTTGTGTCAGCAGGTCGCCTTCTACGTCCGCCAGGCACAGCACGTGCTCGCGGGGCAGGATGGCGTAGCTGTTGCGCTCGCCGGTCGGGCCGGCCAGTTGACGGGTGATACCGCTTTGCGATTGCGCGGCAAACTGGCTGCACAGGGCGCTCAGGTCGCTGAATTGATTGCTGTCGGCCCAGGTTTTCAGGGCGGTCAGCGGCTGGCTCATGGCGTCGCGCAAACGAACATCCGGTGCAGCCAGTGCATCGCCACGTACGAAGGATTGCTCGATGGCATCCGTAGGGCGAGTCGACAGCAGGCGGTACAGGTACAGCGGACCACCGGCTTTCGGGCCAGTGCCCGACAGGCCTTCGCCGCCGAACGGTTGCACGCCAACCACGGCACCGACGATGTTGCGGTTGACGTAGACGTTACCGGCATTGACGTTGTCGATCACCTTGGCGATGGTTTCGTCGATACGGGTATGCACGCCCAGGGTCAGGCCGTAGCCGGAAGCATTGATCTGGCCGATGAGCTGGTCGATCTCTTTGCGCTTGTAGCGCACCACGTGCAGTACCGGGCCAAAGATTTCGCGTTGCAGTTCGTCGAAGCTTTCCAGCTCGATCAGGGTTGGCATCACGAAGGTGCCGCGCTTGATCTCGTCGCCGTCGGCAATGGCCACCTGGTACACGTTGCGGCCTTTGTCGCGCATGGCCTGGATGTGTTTCTCGATACCGGCCTTGGCTTCGGCGTCGATCACCGGGCCGATATCCACGGACAGGCGCTCCGGGTTACCGAGGCGGCATTCAGCCATGGCGCCCTTGAGCATTTCGATGACACGGTCTGCCGAATCTTCCTGCAGGCACAGCACGCGCAGGGCCGAGCAGCGTTGGCCGGCACTGTCGAAGGCCGAGGACACCACGTCGATTACCACTTGTTCGGTGAGCGCTGAGGAGTCGACGATCATCGCGTTCTGGCCGCCAGTTTCGGCGATCAGCGGGATCGGACGGCCCTGGGCATCCAGGCGGCCGGCGACATTGCGTTGCAGCAGGCGCGCCACTTCGGTGGAGCCGGTGAACATCACGCCTTTGACGCGATCATCACCCACCAGGCGCGCACCGACGGTTTCGCCCTGGCCCGGCAGCAGTTGCAGCACGCCTTCCGGAATGCCGGCTTCCAGCAGGATGCGCACGGCTTGCGCGGCGACCAGCGGGGTTTGTTCGGCCGGCTTGGCCAATACCGGGTTACCGGCGGCCAGTGCGGCAGCGACTTGACCGCTGAAGATCGCCAGCGGGAAGTTCCACGGGCTGATGCAGACCACCGGGCCCAATGGGCGGTGGGCATCATTGGTGAAGTCATTGCGCGCCTGCACCGCGTAGTAGCGCAGGAAGTCCACGGCTTCACGCACTTCGGCGATGGCGTTGGCGAAGGTCTTGCCGGCTTCACGGGCCAGCAGGCCCATCAGTGGCTGAATCTCGCCTTCCATCAGGTCGGCGGCACGTTCCAGGATCGCGGCGCGCTCGGCGGGCGGGGTGGCCTGCCAGATCGGACCGGCGCTGATAGCGCACTGGATAGCGTTGTCGACGTCTTCGACGGTGGCTTCTTGCACATGACCGACCACGTCACGCAGGTCGGACGGGTTCAGTACCGGCGCCGCCGCTTGCTCGCTGGAGGCGCAACCGAGCATCGGCGCAGCTTTCCAGTTGTTGTGAGCCGTGGCCAGCAAGGCGCAGGACAGCGACGCCAGGCGGTGTTCGTTGGCCAGGTCGATACCGGCCGAATTGGCGCGGTCGCTGCCGTACAGGTCACGCGGCAATGGAATGCGCGGGTGCGGCAGGCCGAAGCCGCCTTCCAGCGTGGCCATTTGCTCGATGCTGGCCACTGGGTCGGCCACCAGCTCCTGGATCGAAATGGATTGGTCGGCAATTCGGTTGACGAACGAGGTGTTCGCGCCGTTTTCCAGCAGGCGACGGACCAGGTAGGCCAGCAGCGTTTCGTGGGTGCCGACTGGAGCGTACACGCGGCACGGACGGTTCAGCTTGCCATCGGCAACCTTGCCTACAACCTGCTCGTACAGCGGTTCGCCCATGCCGTGCAGGCATTGGAACTCGTACTGGCCGGGGTAATAGTTCTGACCGGCGATATGGTAGATGGCCGACAGCGTGTGAGCGTTATGCGTGGCGAACTGCGGGTAGATGACTTCCGGCACCGACAGCAGTTTGCGTGCGCAGGCAATGTACGAAACGTCGGTGTACACCTTGCGGGTGTACACCGGGTAGCCTTCCAGGCCTTCGACCTGGGCGCGCTTGATTTCGCTGTCCCAGTACGCGCCTTTTACCAGGCGGATCATCAGGCGGTGGCGGCTGCGGCGCGCCAGGTCGATGACGTAGTCGATCACATACGGGCAACGCTTCTGGTAGGCCTGGATCACGAAACCGATGCCGTTCCAGCCGGTCAGTTGCTGCTCGAAGCACAGGCGCTCGAGCAGGTCCAGGGACAGCTCCAGGCGGTCGGCTTCTTCGGCGTCGATGTTCAGGCCGATGTCGTATTGCTTGGCCAGCAGGGTCAGGGACAGCAGGCGCGGGTACAGCTCGTCCATCACACGCTCGTACTGTGCGCGGCTGTAGCGCGGGTGCAGCGCCGACAGCTTGATGGAAATGCCCGGGCCTTCATAAATCCCACGCCCATGGGAGGCTTTGCCGATGGAGTGAATGGCTTGTTCGTACGAGGCCAGGTACTTCTGCGCATCGTGTTCGGTCAGCGCGGCTTCACCGAGCATGTCGTAGGAATAGCGGAAGCCTTTGGCTTCGAACTTGCTCGCGTTGGCCAAGGCTTCGGCGATGGTTTCACCGGTGACAAACTGCTCGCCCATCAGGCGCATGGCCATGTCGACGCCCTTGCGGATCATCGGCTCGCCGCTCTTGCCGATGATGCGGCTCAGGGACGAGGTGAGGCCGGCTTCGTTGTGGGTGGCGACCAGTTTACCGGTCAGCAGCAGGCCCCAGGTCGCGGCGTTGACGAACAACGACGGGCTGTTGCCCAGGTGCGGCTGCCAGTTGCCGGTGCTGATCTTGTCGCGGATCAGCGCGTCGCGGGTGCCTTTGTCCGGGATGCGCAGCAGCGCTTCGGCCAGGCACATCAGGGCCACGCCTTCCTGGGACGACAGGGAAAATTCTTGCAGCAGGCCTTGAACAATCCCTGCACGGCCGCCTGCGCTCTTCTGATTACGCAGTTTTTCGGCAATCGACGCCGCCAGCTTGTTGGTGGCTTCGGCCATTGGCGCCGGCAGGCGGGCTTGCTCGATCAGCATCGGTACCACTTCCGGCTCGGGGCGACGGTAAGCGGCAGTGATCGAAGCGCGCAGCACGGATTGCGGCAGGATGCTTTCGGCGAACTCAAGGAAGCACTGGTGGGCGTGGTCGGTCTGGACCTCGCCAGCGTCGTCAACGTCCTTGCTGCTCAAACCATTGAGTTCAGTCAGGGTTGCACCACCCTCCAGTTTCTCCAGGTAATTGAAGATCGCCTGCTTGATCAGCCAGTGCGGCGTGCGATCAATGGAGGTCGCGGCCGCCTTCAAGCGCTCGCGGGTCGGGTCGTCAAGTTTGACCCCAAGGGTGGTCGTAGCCATTTTCTTATCCTCATGGGTGCCACTACCGAGTGGCATTAGCTGGCGGCAAGATTAGCTTTGCGCATGCAGAGGTGCAACCGGGTGCAACCCATTTTCTTCAGGAATTTTTCGATCGTGATCGGGAAAAAAACCGGCCTTCGACGGAATCCGCTTCGCCTTGGTGCGTTTGCTTCTGAGATCGGCTGTTCTTGCTCCGAAAAGGAGCAAAAACGGGGTGTTTTCCGCAAAACACACCTAGGTGCAACTTATTCTCAAGAAACTGGTTGCACCTTATTTGCTTTGTTGAATAGCATTCGCGCCCAAGGTGCAACCAACTTAATCGTTGGGTTCATCGGCTGACGGCTTTCCTGGGGAAACGTCAGTCATAAATGCGCGGCACGCAGCTACGTCTACCTACTTCCAGTGGGGGGCCGTCTGACAGACCGCCGCTACATAAAAACAAAGCCAGGGCGTCACTCTTATGAGCGTTAGTAATCCAACCCTGATCACGTTCGTGATCTACATCGCAGCAATGGTGCTGATCGGCTTCATGGCCTATCGCTCCACCAACAACCTTTCCGATTACATCCTGGGCGGTCGTAGCCTCGGTAGCGTGGTGACTGCCTTGTCGGCCGGCGCTTCCGACATGAGCGGCTGGTTGTTGATGGGCTTGCCGGGCGCGATCTACATGTCTGGCCTGTCGGAAAGCTGGATCGCCATTGGCCTGATCGTCGGTGCCTACCTCAACTGGCTGTTCGTCGCCGGTCGCCTGCGGGTACAGACCGAGCACAACGGTGACGCCCTGACGCTGCCGGATTACTTCTCCAGCCGTTTCGAAGACAAGAGCGGCCTGCTGCGGATCATCTCCGCCGTCGTGATCCTGGTGTTCTTCACCATCTACTGCGCCTCCGGCATCGTCGCCGGTGCCCGCCTGTTCGAAAGCACCTTCGGCATGTCCTACGAGACCGCGCTGTGGGCCGGTGCAGCAGCGACTATTGCCTACACCTTCGTTGGTGGTTTCCTGGCGGTGAGCTGGACAGATACCGTACAAGCCACACTGATGATCTTCGCGCTGATCCTGACGCCGATCATCGTGCTGCTGGCAACCGGTGGTGTCGATACCACCTTCCTGGCGATCGAAGCCAAGAACCCTGACAACTTCAACATGCTGAAGAACACCACCTTCATTGGCATCATCTCGCTGATGGGCTGGGGCCTGGGTTACTTCGGCCAGCCGCACATCCTCGCGCGTTTCATGGCGGCAGATTCGGTGAAGTCGATTGCCAACGCACGTCGCATCTCCATGACCTGGATGATCCTGTGCCTGGGCGGCACCGTGGCGGTGGGCTTCTTCGGTATCGCGTACTTCTCGGCGCACCCGGAAGTGGCCGGCCCGGTCAACGAGAACCACGAGCGTGTGTTCATCGAGCTGGCCAAGCTGCTGTTCAACCCATGGATCGCCGGCGTGCTGCTGTCGGCCATTCTGGCTGCCGTCATGAGCACCCTGAGCTGCCAACTGCTGGTGTGCTCCAGCGCCCTGACCGAAGACTTCTACAAGACCTTCCTGCGCAAGACTGCCTCCCAGCTTGAACTGGTGTGGGTCGGCCGTGCCATGGTGCTGCTGGTGGCCCTGGTCGCCATCGCCCTGGCCGCCAACCCGAACAACCGTGTTCTGGGCCTGGTGAGCTACGCTTGGGCAGGTTTCGGTGCTGCCTTCGGCCCTGTGGTGCTGATCTCGGTGATCTGGAAAAACATGACCCGCAACGGCGCACTGGCCGGCATCCTGGTCGGCGCGATCACCGTGATCGTGTGGAAGCACTTCGAGCTGCTGGGCCTGTACGAAATCATCCCAGGCTTCATCTTTGCCAGCCTCGCGATCTACTTCGTGAGCAAGATGGGCGCACCGACGGCGGGTATGGTCGAGCGTTTTGATGCTGCGGAAAAAGACTACAACCTCAACAAGTAATTCGCCGGGCGTTAAGCGCCTGATGAGTTGAAAAAAAGGCCCGCGTCCTACGGATGGCGGGCCTTTTTTTGCGTGTGTTTTACGTCGCTCCGAAGAGGATTCTGACGTGTCTGTGTAGGGTTTTACTGATTTATCTGGGCCGTGCTCAGCAGGGCGGAACAGTGATGCAAAATCCGCCTCCCACCCCTCGCAGAGAAACACCGGATGTTCGCTCCTGCCAATCAAAGTGCCTTTACCCTGTCCCTGGACGGGGCGCCCAGTGAGTTCAAGGTGTTCGAATTCAAGGGGGACGAATCCATCAGCCGGCCCTATCGTTTCGAGCTCGAACTGGTCAGTGAGCAACCTGATCTGGATCTTGAAGGCCTGCTGCATCACCCGGTGTACCTGGGGTTCGATGAGCACGGCCATGGTGTTCATGGCCTGGTTTACCGTATGGCGCAGGGTGATTCGGGTCGGCGGCTGACGCGTTATCAGATGACGCTCGTGCCGCAGCTTGCCTATCTGGATCACAGCAGCCACCAGCGCATTTTCCAGCACAAGACGGTGCCGCAGATTGTCGCGCAAGTGCTGGAGGGGCAGGGTATCCAGGGGGATCGTTTCGAATTCCGCCTCAGTGGTACCTACCCCGAACGCGAGTATTGCGTGCAGTTTGGCGAGACGGATCTGGCGTTCATCCAGCGGCTGTGCGGGGAGTTGGGCATTCACTATCACTTCCAGCATTCGGCCGAGGGGCATTTGCTGGTCTTTGGCGATGACCAGACCGTCTTTGCCCAAGCCGACCCGCCCACGCCTTACACCCCCGGGTCCGGGATGGTGGCGGATACCCCGGCGATCAAGCGGTTTACGGTGCAGGTGCAGACCTGCACCACGGCCATGAACCTGCGCGATTACGACTTTCGCAAACCGCGGCTGGGCCTTGAAAGTGCGGTGGCTGGCGAGCAGCTTCCGAAGCTTGAAATGCAGGTTTACCCCGGTCACTTCAGCGACCGCGCCCATGGAAAATACCTGGCACAACGTGGCTTGGAGCGCCATCGCAGTGATTACCGCATCGCCCATGGCAGCGGGGATGAGCCGGCATTGGCCAGTGGCAGGTTCCTCAATCTGAGCGGTCATCCGCGCGACGAATGGAATGACCTGTGGCTGGTAACGCAGGTGACCCACGAGGGCAAGCAACCCCAGGTGCTGGAAGAGGCTGTGACCGAGGCGGCAGGCGCGGATTTTCGCCAGGGGTATCGCAACGAATTCAGCGCCGCACCATGGGACGTGATTTTCCGTCCGCCGGTGGAGGAGCATGCGCGGCCAATGGTTTCCGGTTATCAGCAAGCGGTGGTCACCGGCCCCGTCGACAGTGAAATCCATTGCGATGAGTACGGCCGGGTCAAGGTGCAACTGGCCTGGGACCGCGCCGGTGACTATAACGATCATTCCAGTTGCTGGCTGAGGGTTGCCAGTGGGTGGGCGCATGATCGCTATGGGTCGGTGCTGATCCCACGAGTCGGCATGGAAGTGCTGGTGGGCTTCGTCAACGGCGACATGGACATGCCGTTGGTCATGGGCTGCTTACCCAACGCGGCAACGCAGGTGCCCCTCGACCTGCCGGCAGACAAGACCCGCAGTATCTTGCGCAGCCAAAGCAGCCCCGGTGGGGGTGGTTACAACGAATTGCGCATCGAAGATCGCAAGGGCGCCGAGGAGATCTACCTGCGGGCCCAGCGAGACTGGACGCAGCATGTGTTGCATGACCACCGGGTGACCGTAGGCGGCGCGTCTCATCACGAACTGCAAGGCGAAGAACAGCGCATTACCCATGGCAATCGCCTGACCGACCTCAAGCAGGACGATCACTTGATAGTCAATGGCTCGCAGCAGGTACGCGCCGGGCAGACCATTCAAATAGGCGCAGGGCAAAGCATCGTTATCGATGCGGGGGCGACGGTCACGATTCAGGCAGGTGGGCAGTCAATCACGCTGTCTGCCGGCGGCATTTTCAGCAGCGTACCCATCCAACTGGGTAGTTCGCCCGTGCCGGTGGCAGCGCCGTTGATGCCTGGGCTGAAGGACACGTTGCTGGCAGTTATTCCTGTGCCTCTGAGTCGGGCGCAAGTGGCCAGCCTGAAGCGCAGCGCGCCGTTCTGCGAAGAGTGCGAGCGTTGCAAGAAGGGCCAATGCAATCTCAATTGACGTGCATCTTGAAAGGACTTTATGCCGATGCTGCAAAGCTTACTTGCTGGTGAAAAAATCTTCGCGGTCATGAGCGCTGCCAGTGACGCCAAACCCTTGGACGCTTGGCGTACGCTACTCGGCGGCGCCCCGCCACAGCCCGTTTGGGCCGGCACGGCCTATGCGACATGGGATGAGGTGATGCCCTATGTGGGAATCGTCGAGCCGGGCAGCCCTTTCCTTGAATGGGCGGCTTCCACTGACGCTACGGATTGGGGCTGGCTGGCCATCTCGTCGAGCCCATTGGAGAGGGTGGTTGCACACCTGCAAAGCCTGACCAAGGTGTATCTGCCTGATGGCCAGGAAGTGTTTCTGCGCTTTTGGGATGGGGTGCAGTTTCTGCCGATCATTCAGCAGTTGGGGGGTGAGATATTGCCGGTGTTCCAGCGTTACCTGATCAATGGCCAACCGCTGGACGTCAAGACTGGCCCGGTCACTGCCGCCAAAACCAGCCCATGGTGGCGGGTGCCCGCCGGGTTGGTGGAGCACTTGGCGGAGCAATCGCCGCAGACCCTTATTCACAATCTGCTGCAATGGCTCGAAGAACAACGACCCGACCTTCATATCGCCTTTGCGCCGACGACCTTGCATCACAAGGTCGCTTACTTCGCGCGCGGCACGGATATCAGTTATCAGTCGCTGGCCGACTACCTGTCTTCAGAGCTGCGTTGATTCCAGTGCCTGCTGCAAGTCTTCGATCAGGTCTTCGATCGCCTCGATGCCCACCGACAGGCGAATCATTTCCGGCTTCACACCAGCCTTGGCTTGTTCCTGCTCGTTCATCTGCCGGTGGGTGGTGGAGGCGGGGTGGCAGGCCAGGGATTTTGCATCGCCGATATTCACCAGGCGCTTGAAGATTTGCAGGGCGTCGTAGAAGCGCACGCCGGCCGCATAGCCACCTTTGAGGCCGAAGGAGAGGATCGCCGAGGGTTTGCCCTGTAGGTATTTCTGCGCCAGCGCGTGATGAGGGTGATCGGGCAGGCCGGCATAGCTGACCCATTCCACGTCGGCGTGGCCTTGCAGGAACTGCGCAACTTTCAAGGCGTTTTCGGTATGGCGTTCCATGCGCAGGGCCAGGGTCTCCAGGCCCTGCAACAGTAGGAAAGCGTTCATCGGCGCCAGCGCCGCGCCGGTATTGCGTAGCGGGACGGTGCGAGCACGGGCGATAAAGGCGGCGGGGCCGAATTTTTCGGTGTAGACCACGCCGTGATAGGCGGGCTCTGGGTTATTCAGCCCGGGGAATTTCTGCGGATATTTCGTCCAGGGAAATGTGCCGCTGTCGACGATCACACCGCCGAGGGAATTGCCGTGGCCGCCGATGTATTTGGTCACCGAGTGCACCACGATGTCGGCGCCGAACTGGATCGGCTTGCACAGGATCGGCGTGGCCACGGTGTTGTCCACCACCAGCGGCACGCCACGGGCGTGGGCGACATTGGCCAGGGCTTCGATATCGATGATGTTGCCCGCGGGGTTGCCGATGCTTTCGCAGTAGACCAGCTTGGTGTTGTCGTCGATCAGCTCCGCGATGGCTTCGGGAGAGTCATCGCGGGCAAAACGCACATCGACGCCGAAGCTTGGCAGCAAGTGGGCGAACAAGGTGTACGTGCCGCCATAGAGCTGCGGGGTGGTGACGATATTGTCGCCGGCACGGGTGAGGGTCTGAATCGCGTAGTGGATCGCCGCGCTGCCGGCCGACACCGCCAGGCCTGCGATACCGCCTTCAAGTGCGGCGATGCGCTGTTCCAGCACGTCATTGGTGGGGTTCATGATGCGCGTGTAGATATTGCCTGGCACGTCCAGGTTGAACAGGTCGGCACCGTGCTGGGCGTTATCGAATTCAAAGGCGACGTTCTGGTAGATCGGCACGGCGACGGCCTTGGTGGTCGGGTCCGATTTGAAGCCGTGGTGCAGCGCGATGGTGGCGTCTTTCATGATGGTTAGTGACCTCCCTGGATTGTGGATTGCCACAATAAATCTGCCCCGGCGTGAGCATTTAGATTTTTTCCGGGTGTCACCCTGACTTTTTGGCATAAGCACCGCCCGGCACGCCGCACTGCACCAACGCCCGCGTAAAAGGTAAACTTCGCCCCCTGCGCAGGAGCAACCATGAATTATCGTCACGCCTTTCACGCCGGCAACCATGCCGATGTCTTCAAACACCTGACCTTGACCCGCCTCATCGCCCTGATGTCGCGCAAGGAGCAGCCGTTCGCCTACCTCGACACCCATGCGGGGATCGGTCTGTACGACCTGCAAGGCGACCAGGCCAACCGCACCGGTGAATACCTGGAAGGCATCGCGCGCCTGTGGGGCGAAAATGACCTGCCGCCGCTGACCGCCGACTACATGCGCGTGCTGCATGAAATGAACCCGGATGGCGAGTTGCGCTACTACCCCGGTTCGCCGGAACTTGCGCGACGCCTGACGCGCCCCCAGGACCGCGTGCTGCTCAATGAAAAGCACCCGGAAGACGGTGTGTTGCTCAAGGACAACATGAAGGGTGATCGCCGCGTCAAAGTGCACTTGGGCGAAGGCTGGCATGTGCCGCGTGCCCTGCTGCCGGTGCCGGAAAAGCGCGCGTTGATGCTGATCGACCCGCCGTTCGAGAAACTCGACGAAATGCAACGCTGCGCGGCGTCCCTGAAGGAAGCCGTGGGCCGCATGCGCCAGACCGTCGCGGCGATCTGGTACCCGGTGAAAGACCAGCGCATGCTGCGCCGTTTCTACCAGGACTTGGCCGGTACCGGTGCACCGAAGTTGTTGCGTGTGGAATTGCTGGTGCACCCGCTGGATACGCCCAATACCCTGACGGGTTCGGGCCTGGCGATCGCCAACCCGCCGTGGGGCCTGGAAGAGGAGCTGCGTGAGCTGCTGCCATGGCTGTCCAAGAAGCTCGGTCAGACCCAGGGTGGCTGGCAGATGGATTGGCTGATCGCTGAGTAGTCAGCAACGCTGATCAATTTGCGGGGGGGGGCGGCTGTTGTGGTGAGCGAGCTTGCTCGCGCTGGGCTGCGTAGCAACCCCAAAACCAGTCACCACGGTCTATCTGAAAAACCGTAGCGGCCTTGTTGGGGCCGCTTCGCGCCCCAGCGCGAGCAAGCTCGCTCACCACAGGGGATCTGTGTAACCACAAAATGGCTTCAGATCGGGCAGGTCACGCCTGTGCCGCCAATCCCGCAATAGCCCTGCGGGTTCTTTGCCAGGTACTGCTGGTGATACGCCTCGGCGAAGTACACCGTCGGGGCTTCTTCGATCTCAGTGGTAATCGCACCCAGGCCGGCCTTGGTCAGTTCGCCTTGATACGCCTCGGCACTCGCCTGCGCCGCTGCCAGTTGCTCCGGCGTAGTCGCGTAGATCACCGAACGGTACTGGCTGCCGATGTCATTGCCCTGTCGCATGCCCTGGGTCGGGTTGTGCAATTCCCAGAACATCTTCAGCAGGTCTTCGTATTTCACCTTGGCCTGGTCATACACCACCAGCACCACTTCGCTGTGGCCGGTCAGGCCCGAGCAGACTTCTTCATAGGTCGGGTTCGGCGTGTAGCCGCCGGCGTAGCCGACCACGGTGCTGACCACGCCATCGCGCTGCCAGAACCGACGCTCGGCACCCCAGAAGCAGCCCAGGCCGAAGATTGCAAAGCCGACGTCATCAAGGAACGGGCCCAGCAGCGGGTTGCCGTTGACGAAGTGAGTCTCTGGCAGCGCCATCGGGGTTTCACGGCCAGGCAGAGCTTGTTCTTGGGTAGGCAGCACGTTTTTGTTCACCAGAATTTCCGAGCGCAAGGCCATGATCAGTCCTCTCGTCAGGTTGAGTTAGCGGTAAATTGTCAGACCGTCAGTGTGCCCGAGTGTTACAGCGCTGTCAGGCGATTGGCCCGCGCGGGTAGCGTTTTAGCATCGCCAGCAGCTCTGCGCCGGGTATCGGCCGGTCGAACAGGTAACCCTGGCCCACATCGCAGCGGTGGCGGCGCAGGAACGCCAGTTGCTCGGCGGTCTCGATGCCCTCGGCGACCACTTTGAGCTTGAGGTTGTGGGCCATGGCGATCACTGCGGAGGTGATTTCCATGTCGTCCTGGTTGTCCGGGATCTCGTGGATAAAACTGCGATCGATCTTGATGATGTCGATGGGGAATTTTTTCAGGTAACTCAGCGACGAGTAACCGGTGCCGAAGTCGTCCATGGCCAGGGTCAGGCCAAAGCTCTTCAATTGATCAAGCTGCAGGCGCGTGTCTTCGGTGGCTTCCAGCAGCAAGCCTTCGGTCAACTCCAGCTCCAGCAGGTTGGCCGGCAGTTGTTCTTCCTTGAGGATCGTGGCAATCGAAGCCACCAGGTCCGGGTCGGAGAACTGCTTGGGTGACAGGTTGATCGCCACCTGCAGGTTGCCCATGCCCGCGGCGGTCAACTGCCTGCTCATGCGGCAGGCCTGGCGCGCGATCCATTTGCCGATAGGGATGATCAGGCCGGTTTCTTCAGCCACGCTGATGAATTGGTCCGGGCGGATCATGCCTTTTTCCGGGTGGTTCCAGCGCAGCAGCGCCTCCATGCCCAGCAAACGGCCACTGCGCAGGCACAGCTTGGGCTGATAGAACACGTCCAGCTCGTTCTGGGTGAGGGCGCGGCGCAGGTTGTTCTCGACGAACAGCTTGTAGCTGGCCTCGGCATTCAGCGCTTCGGTAAACACCTGTACCTGGTGTTTACCATTGGCCTTGGCCTTGTGCAGGGCCAGGCCGGCGTTGCGCATAAGTGTCTGCGGGTCGCGGCCATGCAGCGGCGCGCACGCCAGGCCCACGGAGCCGGTGACGCTGATCAATTGGTTGTCGACAAACATCGGCTTGTCGAGGGTTGCCAGCAGTTGGCTGGCAACCTGCTGGCCGCTCTCCAGGTCGGTATCGTCCAGCAACACCGCAAACTCGTTACTCGCAAACCGCGCCAGGCTGCCACCGGCACTCAGGCTGTTGCGCAATCGGCGCGCCAGGCTGATCAGCAGTTTGTCGCCGGTCTGGTGGCCGAGGCTGTCGTTGATGCGCTTGAAGTTGTCGATGTCCACCAGCAACAGGCTGATCGGGCTGTCGCTGTCACGGGCAAAGCGTTCGTCGAGGTTGCGGATGAACGCCGGGCGGTTGCCCAGGTTGGTCAGGTTGTCGGTGTAGGCCAGGCGCTCGATGCGCTGCTGGGCCAGCTTGGTCTGGGTGATGTCTTCGTAGATGCCGATGTAGTGCGTCAGCTCGCGGTTGTCGCCGTACACCTTGGAGATCGACAGCTGGCCCCAGTAGGGTTCGAGGTTTTTGCGTCGGCTCTTGAATTCGCCCTGCCAACTGTTGCTCTTGGCCAGGCTCGACGGTGCATCGAAGAGCAGTTCGCTGAGGTTCTCCAGCGCCGGCAACTGGGCCAGGCGGTGGCCGTGGACCTCTTCGGCGCTGTACTGGGTGATCGCGGTGAAGCTCGGGTTGACGTACTCGACGACGCCGTCGCAGTTGACCAGCAGGAAAGCGTTGGCGCTTTGTTCCACGGCACGCTGGAACAGGTGCAGGGCGCTGGTGGCGGTGCGGCGATTGTGATTGTTGATCACTTGAGCGAATTGGTCGGCCAGCTCGCCGGCGAAGGCGATTTCATCGGCCTGCCAGGCACGCGTGCTGCCGCTTTGCTCTAGGCACAGCACGCCCACCACCTGGCCATCGACGCGAATGCTGGCGTCCAGCATGGCGTGGATGTCGTTGGCGCGTAGGTTGTCGGCCATTTCCCGGGTGCGTGGGTCGCGCATCGCGTTAGTGGCGTCGATGGCCCTGCTGGTGTGCAAGGCCTCCAGGTAGTCCGGGAAACAACTGGCATCAATGGGGTCGGGCAAATGGTGCTGCTGATTGTCGCGGTGGTAGGCCGAGATCGGCACCAGGTGATGGCCTTCGAGGTTCCAGATGCTGGCGCAGTCAATCTGATAGATATCGCAGGCGCTGCGGGTGATCAGCTCGGCGGCTTCTTGCAATGAATTATTGGTGGTGTAGCGATGGCGGGCCAGCAGCAGGATCAGCTCCTGTTGGGCGCGCACCCGCTCCAGGTGCTGCAGCTGTTCCTGCTGGGCGCGCTGGTTGAGTTCCAGGGCGATCTGCAGGCGGCTGTTCTGGTTCTCCAGGTCTGCCGTCGGGGCAGCAGTGGGGATTTCACTGAACAGGCCATCGACCACCATCAAGTAGCCGCGCAGCAGGTGGCGATTGTGTTGTTTGTAGGCTTCGCCCATTTCCAGCAGGCTCAGTGGGCCGTCGCTGGTGTGCAGGGTGTAGCGCACCAGGTAGTGAGGGCTATGGGTCAGTTGCTGCTGGATAGTGTCGTGCAACTCATAGCGCGCCTGGGGCTCCATCAGGCTGGCGTAGGGGGTGCCGAGCAGGGCGCACAGCTCGACCGCCGGTAGGCCGAATTGGCGCTCGCAGTTGGGGTCGAGGTAAAGGAGGGCCCAGCTTGCCTCATTAAGCCGCTCGAAACGCAGCATACCGAGGCGCGAAGGCACCGGTAACTGCGTCACTACCTCGGCCGCCATTCGGGCGACATCGGGTTGGCTTTTCATGGGGGAGACTCACTTGAAATAACGCGCACGGCGCCGGGCTCACGCCCTCTTTTCTGTTGCCTGCGGCAAGGTTGCATCATGCGGCGCGGGCTGACAAGAGAGGATGAAGGCTAAGTGCTATAAGGGGGTTATCGGCCGCGAGAGGGATTTCTGCAATCGAGGTGATGGAAGGTGTACAAACCTGTTTTGTGTGTCCAGCTTCCTACGGGGCAACAGGCAAAAAAAGCCCCGCCAAGTGGCGGGGTTGAGGTACGAGCGTGGCGCTCGAAAATCGTTGCAGCCAGGCCTCCTCGGTGAAGAGGAGGCCATGGCGACTTACAGCAGGATAGTGCGGATATCGTTCAGCAGTTGGCTCAGACGCTGCGTGAAGCGTGCAGCGGCGGCGCCGTTGATCACACGGTGATCGTAGGACAGCGACAGTGGCAGCATCAGCTTCGGCTGGAACGCTTTACCGTCCCACACAGGCTGGATAGTGGCCTTGGACACACCCAGGATCGCCACTTCCGGCGCGTTGACGATTGGCGTGAAGCCAGTGCCGCCAATGTGGCCGAGGCTGGAGATGGTGAAGCACGCGCCCTGCATGTCGTCCGGGGTGAGCTTCTTGTCGCGGGCCTTGGCAGCCAGTGCAGCGGCTTCCGCAGCGAGTTGCAGCAGGCTCTTCTGGTCGACGTTCTTGATGACCGGTACCAGCAGGCCATCCGGGGTGTCGACCGCAAAGCCGATGTGCACGTACTTCTTGCGAATGATCGCTTTGCCGCTTGGCGCCAGCGAAGCATTGAAGTCCGGCAGCTCCTTGAGCAGGTGCGCGCACGCCTTGAGCAGCAATGGCAGCACGGTCAGCTTCACGCCGGCCTTCTCGGCCACGGCTTTCTGCGCAACGCGGAAAGCTTCCAGGTCGGTGATGTCGGCCTGGTCGAACTGGGTCACGTGCGGGATGTTCAGCCAGCTGGCGTGCAGGCCGGCCGCGCCGATTTGCATCAGGCGGGTCATCGGCACTTCTTCGATTTCGCCGAAGCGGCTGAAGTCGACGGTGCGGATCGGCGGAATGCCCGAACCACCGGTAGCGCCGCCAGCAGCTGGCGCTTCCTTGGCCTTCTGCATCATGGCCTTGACGTAAACCTGCACGTCTTCCTTCAGCACGCGACCGTGAGGGCCAGTGGCCGACACAGCGCTCAGCTCAACGCCGAACTCACGGGCCAGCTGACGCACGGCAGGGCCGGCGTGCACCTTGGCGCCGCTTGGCGCTGGAGCGGCAGCAGCAGGGGCCGGAGCAGCCTCGGCTTTGGCAGCAGGCGCAGGGGCGGCAGCAGCCGGAGCCGGAGCCGGAGCCGGAGCCGATTCAGCCTTGGCAGCCGGAGCGGCCGCTGGTGCTGGAGCGGCAGCAGGTGCGGCGCCTTGTACTTTCAGCTTGAGGATGAAGTCGCCAGTGCCGACTTCGTCTTCCAGCTTGACCGCGATGCTTTCCACCACGCCGGCAGCCGGCGAAGGGATTTCCATGGAGGCCTTGTCGGACTCCAGGGTGATCAGCGACTGGTCGGCTTCGACGGTGTCGCCCACCTTGACCAGCAGCTCGATGATCTTGGCCTTGCCCGACGAACCGATGTCCGGGACATGAATGTCCTGGACGCTAGCGGCGGCAGGTGCAGCGGCCGGGGCCGGAGCGGGCTCGGCAGCAGCCGGTTTTTCAGCAGCAGGGGCAGGTGCAGCAGCGGCAGCAGGAGCCGCCGCAGGGGCCGCATCAGCGGCACCTTCGATTTCCAGCTCCAGCAGTTCGTCGCCTTCTTTCAGGCGGTCGCCCAGCTTCACTTTCAGGCTCTTGACCACGCCGGCCTTGGGAGCAGGGATTTCCATGCTCGCCTTGTCCGACTCCAGGGTCAGGATGCTCTGGTCGGCTTCGACGGTGTCGCCGACCTTCACAAACAGCTCGATTACTTCACCTTCACCGCTGCCGATGTCAGGTACGCGAATGAGTTCGCTCACAAAAAATCTCCTCAGCAGTCCAGTGGGTTGCGTTTTTCCGGGTTGATCCCGAACTTGACGATAGCGTCAGCCACCACCTTAGGTTCGATCTCACCACGGTCAGCCAAGGCTTCCAAGGCTGCCAACACCACGAAGTGACGGTCAACTTCGAAGAAGTGACGCAGCTTCTTGCGGCTGTCACTGCGGCCGAAACCGTCGGTGCCCAGGACTTTGAATTCCTTGGACGGGACCCACTGGCGAATTTGTTCAGCAAACAGTTTCATGTAGTCGGTCGATGCGATCACCGGGCCTTTACGGCCAGTCAGGCATTCTTCGACGAACGTGCGCTGTGGCTTCTGGCCAGGGTGCAGGCGGTTGTGACGCTCTACGGCCAGGCCATCGCGACGCAGTTCGTTGAAGCTGGTAACGCTCCACACGTCAGCGCCGACGTTGAACTCGTCACGCAGGATCTTCGCCGCTTCACGCACTTCGCGCAGGATGGTGCCGGAGCCCATCAGCTGTACGTGGTGCGCCGCTTCCTTGGTGTCTTCTTCGAGCAGGTACATGCCCTTGATGATGCCTTCCTCGACACCGGCCGGCATGGCTGGTTGCTGGTAGGACTCGTTCATCACGGTGATGTAGTAGAAAACGTCCTGCTGCTCTTCGGTCATCTTCTTCATGCCGTCCTGGATGATCACCGCCAGCTCGTAGCCGTAGGTAGGATCAAAGGTGCGGCAGTTCGGGATGGTGGCAGCCAAGATGTGGCTGTGACCGTCTTCGTGTTGCAGGCCTTCGCCGTTCAGCGTGGTACGGCCGGCGGTGCCGCCGATCAGGAAGCCACGGGTACGGCTGTCGCCTGCTGCCCAAGCCAGGTCGCCGATACGCTGGAAACCGAACATCGAGTAGAAGATGTAGAACGGCAGCATCGGCTGGTTGTGGCTGGAGTACGAAGTACCGGCAGCGATGAAGGAGCTCATGGCGCCCGCTTCGTTGATGCCTTCTTCGAGGATCTGGCCCTTCTTGTCTTCCTTGTAGAACATCACCTGGTCTTTATCGACTGGCTCGTACAGCTGGCCGACGGAGGAGTAGATGCCCAACTGACGGAACATGCCTTCCATACCGAAGGTACGGGCTTCGTCCGGGATGATCGGAACGATGCGCGGGCCGATGTCCTTGTCCTTGACCAGCTGCGCCAGGATGCGCACGAAAGCCATGGTGGTGGAGATTTCACGGTCGCCCGAGCCGTCGAGGATAGCCTTGAGGGTGCTCAGGTCTGGCGTCGGTACGCTGAAGCTGTTGGCGCGACGCTGTGGCACGAAACCACCCAGTGCGGCGCGGCGCTCGGCCAGGTAGCGGGCTTCCGCGCTGTTCGGCTCCGGCTTGAAGAACGGCAGGTTCTCCAGCTCTTCGTCCTTGACCGGGATGTCGAAGCGGTCGCGGAACAACTTCAGGCTGTCGACATCGACTTTCTTGGTGTTGTGCGCGGTGTTCTTCGCTTCGCCGGCACCGGTGCCATAACCCTTGATGGTCTTGGCCAGGATGACAGTCGGTTGTTCTTTGTGGTTGACCGCTTCGTGGTACGCCGCATAGACCTTGTACGGGTCGTGGCCGCCACGGTTGAGTTTCCAGATCTCGTCGTCGGACAGGTCGGCAACCATCGCCTTGAGTTCAGGCGTGTTGAAGAAGTGTTCACGCACGAACGCGCCGTCTTTGGCCTTGTAGTTCTGGTACTCGCCGTCGATGACTTCGTCCATGCGACGTTGCAGGATACCGTCGACATCCTTGGCCAGCAGTGGGTCCCAGAAACGGCCCCAGATGACTTTGGTCACGTTCCACTGAGCACCGCGGAACACGCCTTCGAGTTCCTGGATGATCTTGCCGTTGCCGCGAACCGGGCCGTCGAGGCGCTGCAGGTTGCAGTTGATGACGAAGATCAGGTTGTCCAGCTTCTCGCGGCCGGCCAGGGAGATGGCGCCCAGGGATTCCGGCTCGTCACACTCGCCGTCGCCCAGGAAGCACCAGACTTTCTGCTTGCCTGCAGGGATGAAGCCACGGGCTTCCAGGTACTTCATGAAACGTGCCTGGTAGATCGCTTGAATTGGACCCAGACCCATGGAAACGGTCGGGAACTGCCAGAAATCAGGCATCAGCCAAGGGTGCGGGTACGACGACAGGCCGTTACCGTCCACTTCCTGGCGGAAGTTGTTCATGTGTTCTTCGGTGATGCGGCCTTCCATGAACGCACGGGCGTAGACGCCTGGCGAGGTGTGGCCCTGGAAGTAGATCAGGTCGCCGCCGTGTTCGTCGGTCGGGGCCTGGAAGAAGTAGTTGAAGCCGATGTCATACAGGGTTGCGCTGGAAGCGAAGCTGGAGATGTGACCGCCCAGGTCCGAATCTTTCAAGTTCGTGCGCATTACCATCGCCATGGCGTTCCAACGTACCAGCGAGCGAATGCGGCGTTCCATGAACAGGTCGCCAGGCATGCGTGCTTCGTGGGTAACGGGGATGGTGTTGCGGTATGGCGTAGTGATGGCGTAAGGCAGTTGCGAGCCGCTGCGGGTCGCGAGTTCGCCCATACGGGTCATCAGGTAGTGAGCACGGTCTTCGCCTTCTTTGTCGAGAACCGATTCCAGGGCGTCCAGCCATTCCTGGGTTTCGACGGGATCGAGGTCTTGCATGGCTTGCTCCAGGGCGGAAAGGCTACCAGAATCGGTTGCCTGAAGTTTGCGACTGGCCTTGTGGGCAGACGACATAAATTCTTGGATGGCCGAAGGTTGCTTCGGCGTCCTGTAGTTTTACTACAAATCGTCGGCCATTTCAGCCTTTCGAATGTATATACGAGTAGTAAAACTACACAAGACTGAGCGTATGGCTCGGTCTGGCTGGTGAGCATAATCGTTATTGTTGATCTTTTGCGAACAAGAAAAGGTGAAAGTTTGATGTTGGCTGCCAAAATGAAATTAATTTCAGCTATTTATCACCTTTGTTCGACAGTCCTTCATAGAGCGTGGTTCTTGCGTTCACAACTACACGCCCTTTACGCGCCGATCAAGGATAGACCATGAGCCTTCCAACGCTGGTCGAACTGCCAGCCATTCTTTTGCCAAAAGCCCAGCGGGCCGAGCAGTCATTTCGTGACGCAGTGGCCGCGCTGGACGACGATCATGGACTTTCTGCGTGGACGCCGCAACGGTGGGCCGACTTCGCCCGCGTGTGCGCCGCCAGTGATTTCGTCATTGAACAGAGTGTTCGTGACCCTTTGATGTTGCTGGAGCTGGTGGCCTGGGGCGAGCTGGACCGTGGCTTTGCGCCCGGCGAGCTGTGCGGGCAGATCGCTGGCGCTGTGCAACAAGCCGAAACAGAAGATGAGCTGGGCCGCGTGCTGCGTCGCCAGCGTACGCGCCAGCAAGTGCGCATCATCTGGCGCGACCTCACCCGCCAGGCGGACCTGGTGCAAACCTGCCGCGACCTGTCCGACATGGCCGACGCCAGCATCGACCAGGCCTACCAATGGCTGTACCAGCGCCACTGCGTGCAGTTCGGTACGCCCACCGGCCGGCGCAGCGGCGAGCCGCAGCACATGGTGATCCTCGGCATGGGCAAGCTCGGTGCCGTGGAGCTGAACCTGTCGTCGGATATCGACCTGATCTTCGCCTACCCCGAGGGCGGTGAAACCGTCGGCGTCAAACGCTCCCTGGACAACCAGGAATTCTTTATTCGTCTTGGTCAAAAACTGATCAAGGCCCTCGACCCGATGACCGTCGATGGCTTCGTGTTCCGCGTCGACATGCGCCTGCGCCCTTACGGTTCGGCGGGCGCGCTGGTGCTCAGCTTCAACGCTCTGGAACAGTACTACCAGGATCAGGGTCGTGACTGGGAGCGCTACGCCATGATCAAGGCGCGGGTGGTCGCCGGCGACCAGGCAGCGGGCGCGCAATTGCTCGACATGCTGCGGCCGTTCGTCTACCGCCGCTACCTGGACTTCTCCGCGATCGAAGCGCTGCGCACCATGAAGCAGTTGATCCAGCAGGAAGTGCGGCGCAAAGGCATGGCCGACAACATCAAGCTGGGCTCGGGTGGCATCCGTGAAGTGGAATTTATCGCCCAGGCATTCCAACTGATCCACGGCGGTCGCGACCTCAGCCTGCAACAGCGGCCGCTGCTCAAGGTGCTTGGCACGCTGGAAGGGCAGGGCTACCTGCCGCCTGCGGTGATCGCCGAATTGCGCAATGGCTACGAATTCCTGCGGTACACCGAGCACGCGATCCAGGCGATTGCCGACCGGCAGACGCAGATGCTTCCGGACAGCCCGGAAGACCAGGCGCGCATTGCCTTTATGCTCGGCTTTGCTGATTGGGCCGCCTTCCATGAACGCCTGATGCACTGGCGCGGTCGCGTGGACTGGCACTTCCGCCAAGTGATTGCCGATCCGGACGAAGAAGAGGGCGAAGAAAGCGAATTGGTCGTGGGCGGTGAGTGGTTGCCGCTGTGGGAAGAGTCCCAAGACGAAGACGCAGCCTGCCGCCAACTGGCCGAAGGCGGTTTCACCGATGCGCCCAAGGCACTCAAGGCGCTGGCCGGCCTGCGCGGCAGCCCGCAACTGCGCGCCATGCAGCGCCTGGGGCGCGAACGGCTGGACGCCTTTATTCCGCGCCTACTCGCCCAAGCTGTTGAACATGCCAACCCGGACCTGGTGCTGGAGCGCGTGCTGCCGCTGGTGGAAGCCGTCGCCCGGCGTTCCGCTTATCTGGTGCTGCTCACGGAAAACCCTGACGCCCTGCGTCGCCTGTTAACCCTGTGCGCCGCCAGCCCGTGGATCGCCGAGCAGATCACACGCTTCCCGCTGTTGCTCGATGAATTGCTCAACGAAGGCCGCCTGTTCAAGCCACCGTTGGCGCCGGAGCTGGCTGCCGAGCTGCGCGAGCGCCTGACGCGCATCCCGGAGGACGACCTGGAGCAACAGATGGAGGCCCTGCGGCACTTCAAGCTGGCCCACCGCCTGCGCGTGGCCGCCTCGGAAATCGCCGGCAGCCTGCCGCTGATGAAAGTCAGCGATTACCTGACCTGGCTCGCCGAGGCCATCCTCGAACAAGTGCTGGCCCTGGCCTGGCGCCAGACTGTGGCGCGCCACGGCTCGCCGCAGCGTTTGGACGGGACCCTGTGCGATCCTGGGTTCATCATTGTCGGTTATGGGAAAGTCGGCGGGATCGAACTGGGGCATGGTTCGGACCTGGACCTGGTGTTTATCCACGATGGCGATCCACAAGCGGAAACCGATGGCGCCAAGCCGATCGACGGGGCGCAGTTCTTTACGCGCCTGGGCCAGCGCATCATTCACTTGCTGACCACGCAGACCAACTCCGGCCAGTTGTACGAAGTCGACATGCGCCTGCGGCCTTCCGGCGCGTCTGGTTTGCTGGTGAGTTCGCTGGGGGCGTTTGACCGCTATCAACAAAATGAAGCCTGGACCTGGGAGCATCAGGCGCTGATCCGCGCGCGGGTGCTGGTGGGCAGCCAGGATGTGGGACAGGCATTCGAGCAGGTACGGGCTAAAGTGTTGGGGCAGGAGCGCGACCTGGCGAAGCTGCGCCAGGAGGTCAGCGAAATGCGTGCCAAGATGCGCGACAACCTGGGCACCAAGACCACGGCGGCCGGCACCGGCGCCAATGCCTTCGAGGCCACGGCGGCGTTCGACCTCAAGCAGGACGCCGGAGGTATCGTCGATATTGAATTTATGGTGCAATACGCGGCTTTGGCGTGGTCTGCGCAACATCCATCGTTGCTGCGCTACACCGACAATATCCGCATTCTGGAAGGCCTGGAGCAGGTGGGCTTGATGCCCGCCGCCGATGCCCATCTGCTGCGCGAGGTGTATAAGGCCTACCGTTCCGCTGCGCACCGCCAGGCCTTGCAAAACGAGGCCGGTACGGTGGCCGGGGATCAGTTCGCCGACGAACGGCGCCAGGTGATGCGAATCTGGAAAGAGCTGGGGTTAAGCTGATTAATTGAATGACGCCAATCCAATGTGGAAATCGGCTTTATGTGGGAGCCGGGCTTGTGTGGGAGCTGGCTTGCCTGCGATTGCATCACCTCGGTATTACTGGTATTCCGAGGCGCCTGCATCGCGGGCAAGCCCGGCTCCCACACAAGCCAGCTCCCATATAAAGCGCGACCTACAGAAATTTTCGATGCGGGGAGGCACAGGCCTCCCCGCATCGTTTGTGGAAACTACATGAATATTCTGATCGTTGGGCCCAGTTGGGTCGGTGACATGGTGATGGCGCAGACACTGTTCCAGTGCCTGCGCATGCGTTACCCGGACTGCCAGATCGACGTGCTCGCCCCCGAGTGGAGCCGGCCGATCCTCGAGCGCATGCCTGAAGTGCGCAAGGCCTTGAGCTTCCCGCTCGGCCACGGGGCCCTGGAACTGGCAACGCGCCGTCGCATCGGTAAATCCCTGGCGGGCGAATACGACCAGGCGATCCTGCTGCCCAACTCGCTCAAGTCGGCGTTGGTGCCGTATTTTGCCGGCATCCCCAAGCGCACCGGCTGGCGTGGCGAGTTCCGCTACGTGCTGCTCAATGACGTGCGCACGCTGGACAAAGCCCGCTACCCACTGATGATCGAACGCTTCATGGCCCTGGCCTATGAGCCGGGTGCCGAGTTGCCCAAGCCGTATCCGCGCCCGAGCTTGCAGATCGACCCGCTGAGCCGCGACGCCGCCCTGGCCAAGTTCGGCCTGACCCTGGATCGCCCGGTATTGGCCTTGTGCCCCGGGGCTGAGTTTGGCGAGTCCAAGCGCTGGCCGTCGGAGCATTACGCCAAGGTCGCCGAGGCCAAGATCCGTGAAGGCTGGCAGGTGTGGCTGTTTGGTTCGAAGAAAGACCACCCGGTGGGTGAGGACATCCGCCAGCGCCTGATTCCGGGCCTGCGCGAAGAGGCAGTGAACCTCAGCGGCGACACGTCCCTGGCCGAGGCCATCGACTTGCTGTCCTGCGCCGATTCGGTGGTGTCCAATGACTCCGGCCTGATGCACGTGGCCGCGGCGCTGAACCGCCCCCTGGTGGCGGTGTACGGCTCCACCTCGCCGGGCTTCACCCCGCCATTGGCCGACCAGGTCGAAGTGGTGCGCCTGGGCCTGGAGTGCAGCCCGTGTTTTGATCGCACCTGCCGTTTCGGTCACTACAACTGCATGCGGCAATTACTGCCGCAGCCGGTGAACGAGGCCTTGCAGCGGTTGCAGGGCTCTGTGGTCGAGGTCCGATAGTTTGCGCGTACTGGTAATCAAGACCTCATCCCTGGGCGACGTGATCCATGCCTTGCCGGCACTGACCGATGCCGCGCGGGCGATCCCCGGCATTCAATTCGACTGGGTGGTGGAAGAGGGCTTCGCCGAGATCCCCACCTGGCACCCGGCGGTCGACAAAGTGATCCCGGTGGCGATCCGCCGCTGGCGCAAGAACCTCTGGCAAACCATCAAGAGTGGCGAATGGCGGCGTTTCAAGCAGCGCATCCAGTCGACGAAATACGACTTGGTGATCGACGCCCAGGGCCTGCTCAAAAGCGCCTGGTTGACCCGCTATGTGCGGGCGCCGGTGGCGGGGTTCGACAAGAACTCGGCCCGAGAGCCCATCGCTGCGCGCTTCTATTCCCGGCGCCTGGCGGTGGCCCGTGGGCAACACGCGGTGGAGCGCCTGCGCCAGCTGTTTGCCGTGGCGCTGGGTTACGACCTGCCCAAGGGCCTGGGCGATTACGGCCTGAGTGTCGAAAAACTGCTCGGCCTGCCGCCCAAGAAACCCTTTGTACTGCTGCTGCACGGCACCACCTGGGACACCAAGCACTGGCCCGAAGCCTACTGGCGCGAACTGGCCGAACGCATGGGGCGCCTGGGCGTGGACGTGAAATTGCCGTGGGGCAACGCCGCCGAAAAAGCCCGCGCCGAACGCCTGGCCCAGGGCCTGCAAAACGCCGAAGTACTGCCCAAGTTGAACCTGGCCGGTGTCGCCCGGGTACTGGCCGGCGCCCGCGCCTGTGTGGCGGTGGACACCGGTCTCGGCCACCTGGCTGCCGCGTTGGATGTGCCGACCATTTCCCTGTTCGGCCCGACCAACCCTGGCCTCACCGGCGCCTACGGCAAGGGCCAGATTCACCTGGCCAGCGACTTCCCCTGTGCGCCGTGCCTGCAAAAACACTGTACCTATCAACCGACGGCCGACGACCTGCGTCGGTTCGACATCAAGCGCGAGTCGCCCCTGTGCTTCACGCGCCTGAACCCTGAGCGTGTGGCAAGCCGACTGAGCACGTTGTTATTGGCTGAGGAGCTGCACTGATGCAACTGGCTTTTGTTCTGTACAAATATTTCCCCTTCGGTGGCCTGCAGCGTGACTTCATGCGCATCGCCCTGGAGTGCCAGCAGCGCGGCCATCAGATTCGTGTCTACACGCTGATCTGGGAAGGCGATATCCCACCCGGCTTTGAAGTGCTGGTGGCGCCGGTCAAGGCGTTCTTCAATCATCGGCGCAACGAAAAGCTCAGTGCCTGGATGGCCGCCGACCTGGCCAAGCGCCCGGTGGACCGCTTGATCGGCTTCAATAAAATGCCTGGCCTGGATGTGTACTACGCCGCCGACGGCTGCTTTGAAGACAAGGCGCAGAACCTGCGCCACTCGCTGTACCGCTATTTTGGTCGCTACAAGCACTTCGCTGATTACGAGCGCGCGGTGTTCGCCAAGGAGGCCAAGACTGAAGTCCTGATGATCTCCGAAGTGCAGCAACCGCTGTTCATCAAGCATTACGACACGCCGCTGGAACGCTTCCACCTGCTGCCGCCGGGCATTGCCCAGGACCGCCGTGCGCCGCCGAATGCCGCCGAAATCCGTGAAGGGTTCCGCAAGGAATTCAACCTGGGCGCTGACGACCTGCTGCTGGTGCAAATTGGCTCGGGCTTCAAGACCAAGGGTGTCGACCGCAGCCTCAAGGCCGTGGCCGCGCTGCCGGCGGAGCTGAAAAAACGCACGCGCCTGTTTGTAATCGGCCAGGACGACCCCAAAGTATTCCAATTGCAAAGCGCGACGCTGGGCCTGGGGGACAACGTGCAGTTCCTCAAGGGCCGCAGTGATATCCCGCGTTTTCTGCTGGGCGCCGACCTGTTGATCCACCCGGCGTACAACGAAAACACCGGCACCGTATTGCTCGAAGCCCTGGTGGCCGGGTTGCCGGTGCTGGTCTCGGCCGTGTGTGGGTATGCCCATTACATCGCTGAAGCCGACAGCGGCCTGGTGCTGGATGAGCCGTTCGAACAGAACCAGCTCAACCAGTACCTGACGCACATGCTCACCGACACTGCACAGCGCGCGGCCTGGAGCCGCAATGGCTTGGCCTTCGCTGAGACGGCCGACCTCTACAGCATGCCGCAGCACGCTGCGGATGTGATTCTGGCGGAGCCAAAACGATGAAGTTGATTCTTGCCGAACCGTTCAAGACTTTGTGGGCCGGGCTTGATGCCTTTGCCGAAGTCGAGAAACTGCAAGGTGAAGTATTCCGTGAACTGGCGGCGCGTCGCACCCTGCGTACCGAGGTGGATGGCCGTCCGTATTTCGTGAAGATCCACCGTGGCATCGGCTGGGGCGAGATCTTCAAGAACCTGATCACCGCCAAGCTGCCGGTACTCGGCGCCGGCCTTGAGTGGTCGGCGATTCATCGCTTGCAGGAACTCGGCGTGCCGACGATGACCGGCGTGGCCTTCGGCGAGAAGGGCAGCAACCCGGCGGACCAGCACTCGTTCATCATCACCGAAGAGCTGGCGCCGACCCTCAGCCTCGAAGACGTAACCCTCAACTGGTTGACGCAACCGCCTGCCCCCGCGTTGCGGCACGCCCTCACGGCCGAGCTGGCGCGCATGGTGGGCGACATGCACCGGGGTGGCGTCAATCATCGCGATTGCTACCTGTGCCACTTCTTGCTGGATACGTCGAAACCTATCGACGCGAACAACATCAAGCTGTCGGTGATCGACCTGCACCGCGCGCAACTGCGCGCCCATCTGCCGTTGCGCTGGCGCGACAAGGACCTGTCCGCGCTGTACTACTCGGCGCTGGAGATCGGCCTGACCCGCCGCGACAAACTGCGCTTCCTCAAGGGCTACTTCCGCCAGCCGCTTCGCCAGATCCTGGCCGAGCAATCGGCGTCGTTGAGCCTGATGCAGCGCAAGGCCGACAAGCTCTATGCGCGCAAGCAACGTTACGGGGATGCGATCTGATGGCGGGTTGGAACCTGGAACCTGCTTACGCCCACCTGGCGGATGATTTTGGAAGCCTCGAAGCCGTGTTCGCCCTGCAGGGCGAGCGGCTGACCCGCGACCCACTGTCAGAAGTGATCCGCGTGGAGCGTGGCGGGGTCAATTATTACGTCAAGCGCTACACCGGCGCCGGCAAGGGCCTGCGGCGCTACCTGGGCAAGCCGCGGGTCAAGTCCGAATGGCAGAACCTCAAGCGCTTCGCCAAGTGGGGCATTCCCACGGCGGATGTGGTCGCCTGGGGCCTGGAGCGCAAGGGTCTGGCCTACGACCGTGGGGCGATGATCACGCGTGAACTGCCGAGGACCGAAGACCTGTCGGTGCTGGCCGAGCGTCACGATTCGCGCCTGCGCGACCCCAAGTGGGTCGACGCGGTGAGCCGCCAGCTCGCGGAATATACGCGCACCATGCACGATCACCGCTTTACCCATAACGACTTGAAGTGGCGCAACCTGCTGATCGACGATCAGTCCACGCTGTACCTGATCGACTGCCCCAACGGCGATTTCTGGCGCGGGTTCTGGCTCAAGTACCGCATCACCAAAGACCTGGCCTGCCTGGACAAGGTGGCCAAGTATCACCTGTCCGCCACCCAGCGCCTGCGGTTCTACATGCAATACCGTCAGCGCCGGCACCTGAGTGCATCGGATAAAGAGCGTATTCGCCACGTGGTGAAGTTTTTCGAGGGACGCGAATGAGTGATTTCCTGGCGGCTGAAGACCGTGCGCTACTGGAGCGCAACGGTTTGGCGACCTTCGACGCCCTGTGGGCCAAGCAATTGGACGCAGTGGACGAACCCAATACCAGTCGCGGGGGCTGGAGCAGCGTGTTTCGCCTCGAACTCGACGGCCACGGTTACTACCTCAAGCGCCAGAGCAACTACCTGACGCGCAGCCTGCACCGGCCCTTTGGCGAGCCGAGTTTCTCCCGCGAATTCCGCAATATCAGCCGTTACCGCAAGCTCGGCATCCCTGCCTTGCAGGCCGCGTTCTATGGCGAGCGTAACGTCGCCGGCGAGCACCGCGCGATGCTGCTGACCCGTGCGCTGGACGGCTGGAATGACCTGGATTCGTTGCTGGAGCAGTGGTCGCAGTTGAGCGACGCCCAGCACAGCGCGATCCTGTTGGCTTGCGGCCAGCTGGCGCGTCGGCTGCACGGCGTCGGCCAGGTGCATGGCTGTTTTTACCCCAAGCATATTTTTATGCAGGCCACCGGTGACGGCTATGCCGCGCAGTTGATCGACCTGGAGAAAACCCGCCCGCTGCTGTTCGGCTGGCGCGATCGGGTCAAGGACCTGGAGCCGCTGTTGCGCCGGGCGCCGCAGTGGTCTGACGAGCAAGTGCGCCAGCTCTTGGCCGCCTACCTCGACCAACCCAAAGACAGCGCGCTGGTCGCCACCTGGCTACAGAAATTGACCGCCCGCCGCAGCCACAAGGAAAACCGTTGATGCGTTTGTCCGAGCTGAAAAGCGCCGGCCGCACGCCGGACTTGCCCCTGACCCTGACGCTGGCCGATGCGGCGGGCCCTGGCCAGTTGCAACTGCTGAGCCTGTTGCGCGTGTTGCCGGGCGAGCGGTACGTGGGCGCGGGCGTCTGGCGCGGCCGTCCGGTATTGGCCAAGTTACTGGTGGGCAGCAAGGCCGCGCGGCACTTTCAGCGTGAACTCAGCGGCGTGCGCTTGCTGGCCGAGCAAGGCCTGGCCACGCCGTTGTTGCTGGCCGATGGCTTGCAGGAAGGCGAGGGCGGTTGGTTGCTGTTCGAATTCATCGAGGGCGCCGAAAGCCTGGCGGATGCCTGGCAGGCCGTCGAAGGGTTGCCGCCGTTGGCGGACGAACAAACCGCAGTGCTGGCCGAAGCGCTGGGCGCAATTGCGCAGATGCACACCAAGGGGCTTTGGCAGGAAGACCTGCACCTGGACAATCTGCTGCGTCAGGACGGCAAGCTTTACCTGATCGATGGCGCCGGGATCCGCGCCGAAGAGGCGGGCAAGCCGCTGTCGCGCAACCGTGTGCTGGAAAACCTCGGGGTGTTTTTCGCCCAATTGCCAAAAAATCTCGCGCCGTTCACCGAAGAGCTGCTGGTTTATTACCTGCTTGCCAATGGCGAGCACGCCCTGCCGCTGGAAGCTTTGGAGAAACAGGTGCGCAAAGTCAGCGCCTGGCGTCTCCGGGACTTCCTGAACAAGGTCGGTCGCGAATGCACGCTGTTCAGCGTGGTGCGAGGCGCCTTCGCCTTGCGCGCGATTCGTCGCGAAGAAGAAGCGGCGATGCTGCCCGTGCTGGAGCAGGCCGATACGCTGCTGGACCAGGGGCATTTGTACAAGACCGGTGGCGCCGCCAGCGTGGCCAAGGTTGAAGTGGCCGGTCGGCCATTGGTGATCAAGCGCTACAACATCAAAGGCTTCGCCCACTGGCTCAAGCGCTTCTGGCGCCCGAGCCGAGCCTGGCATTCCTGGCGCGAAGGCAACCGCTTGGCCTTCCTCGGCATCGCCACGCCCAAACCGCTGGCCGTGCTGGAAAAGCGCTTCCTGTGGCTGCGCGGCCGCGCGTACCTGATCACCGAATACCTGCCTGGCCCGGACATCATCGAACGCTTCGCGCCGTACGTTGAAAACGGCGACGCCCCGGAAAACGAACTGCTGGCGCTGGATCACCTGTTTGCCGAACTGATCCGCGAGCGCATCAGCCATGGCGACTTCAAGGGGCATAACCTGTTCTGGGACAAGGACCGCTGGTCCCTCATCGACCTGGACGCGATGTGCCAACACACCTCCACCGCCAGCTTCGCCCCGGCGTACGCCAAGGACCGTGCACGGTTCATGCGTAACTGGCCATCGGAGAGTGCGTTGTACAAACTCATCGATCAGCGCTTGCCAGCTCAGGTCTGATCGCGGTCAAAATGTGGGAGCGGGCTTGCCCGCGAATAGGGTGTGTCAGTTAGTGCATTTGTTGCTGACCTAACGCATTCGCAGGCAAGCCAGCTCCCACATGAGCCTTGTGGTGGTTTTAGAATTGGTACTCGGCGCCAGCACCGGCGTACCACGAGCGGCCAGGAGCGGCTTCGTAGTAACGGTTGTTGCCGTCGCCGACGATCACCGAGCCGACGTATTGGCGGTCGAGCAGGTTATCCAGGCGCAGGGTCTGGTGGAAGGTCCAGTGTTCGACTTTCTGCTCAAAACGTGCGCGCCAGTTGAAGACACTGTAGGCCGGCGCGGCACGCTGGCTGTTGGTGTCTTCGACATAGACCTTGCTGCGGTACAGGCCTTCGATGGCGGTGCTGACCCAGTCGCGGGGCTTCCAGTTGAGCTCGGCGAACAGCGTGGTTTGCGGTACGCCGGGCAGGTAATTGCCCTTGTCGACGGCGGTGCTGCCGCCGCTGGTGAAGTCGCTGTCGTAGGTGGCTTGCAGGCGGGTGTAGGCGAGGTTGGCGGTCCACTGTTCGCTGAGTTGGCTTTCGACGCCCAGTTCGAAGCCGCGACGCAGGGTGCGACCGGCATTCTGGTAGCTGGTGCGACCGCCCAGGGATTGATAGACCACCAGTTCATCCTCGGTGGTTATCTGGAAGACCGCCGCGTTGATGCGTGTGTTGTTGAGCTGGGCCTTCAAGCCCACCTCGTACTGGGTGCTTTCGGAAGGCTTGAGACCGAAGTTGAAGCCCTCGATGCTGCCCGGTGCGTAGGCCAATTCCGCCTGGGTCGGTGTTTCGAAGCCTTTGCCGGCACTGACATAACCATGCAGCTGCGGGGTGAACGCATACATCACGCTCATCGACGGCGTGTTTTTTTGATAGGTCTTGTTGCCGCTGGAATCGCCGTTGCTGAGGAATTGGTCGTCGACGTCCAGCTCCATGGTGCTGTGGCGGACCCCGGCTTGCAGGGTCCAGCGATCGAGGGCCCAGTTGGCCTGGATATAGGGGTCGAGGCTGCGGGCGGTGTCGATTTCATCACGGCGTAGTTGGCCTTTCACGCCGAGGGTGTTGCCACTGTAGTTCTGGTAACCGTGGCGACTGTCCTCGCTCTGGTCGAAGTCCAGGCCGGTGATGATCATCAGCTCGCCCGGTGCACTTTCGATGGGCTGCATCCAGCGCACGCTGCCGCCGTAGAACTTGCGGTCGAATTGCACCACGCCGCCGCCGCGTTCGTTGGCCGGGGTGCCTTTGGGAATCGACAAATACTGAATCACACTCCGCCGCCCCGTATACCCATTCACCTGCAGCGTCGCATCACCGATATAGCGCTCGTAATTCATCCCCAATTGCTGGTGGTCGATACTTTTTCGCGTGTTGTACGTCAGTGCATTGGCGCTTACCGAGCGCGGATCGGCCTTGTACGCCGCCCACGTCTGCCCCAGCGGATCCTGCGTGCCGTTTTGCTCCAGGCTGCTGTAGATCAGTGCCAGCTTGCTGTCGTCATCCGGCTGCACGTTGAGCTTGGCAAAGGTTTGGTCGCGGCGCGCGCTGCTGTGGTCGCGGTAGCCGTTGGTGTCCATGCGCGAGGCGTCGAGCACGAAGCCTGCGCCATTCGCTGCGCCCTCGGCGGTCAGGTGGTTCTTGTTCAAGCCGTCGCTGCCCACCAGGGTTTCGGCGCCAATGCGCGGCGGGCCTTCGCCGTCGCGGGAGAACATCTGGATCACGCCGCCAGCATTGCTGCCATACAAGGTGGCCGCAGGACCGCGCAGCACTTCGATGCGCTCGGCGGTGTCGAGGTTGAAGGTGGCAGCCTGGCCCTGGCCGTCCGGGGTGCTCGCAGGGATGCCGTCGGCAATCAATTTGAGACCGCGCACACCAAAGGCCGAGCGGGCGCCGAAGCCGCGGGAAGAAATCTGTAGGTCTTGGGCGTAGTTCTGGCGGTTCTGCACCACCAGACCCGGCACGCGGGCCAGCGCCTCGGAGGCATTGATGCCCAGTTGGCCATCGCTGATCTGCTGCCGGCTGATGCCGTCCACCGAGTAGGGCAGGTCGAACGTCGGGCTGGCGTTGCGCGAGCCGGTGACCACGCTGGGGTCGAGCACCAGTGGTGCGTCCTCGGCGCGGGCAGCATCGCTCAAGGCGAAAAGGCCGGGCAGCAGCAGGGTCAAGCGAGTGAGGGTTTTCATGGGGTCAGCCGAAATCTATGGCGCGTAGGACGTAAACGCGCAAAAGAGCGCGAGTTTAGTGGTTCGGGCAGTTTTTTCCATTTCGGATATTTCCCACAGGGGGCATCGGTGTCGGGGGCTGGGGTTACCCAACATGGCGCTGCTAGCATCGCAGACCACTCGGAGGGCTGTGCATGACGTTGAAAATGACTGCTGCAATGAGCGCCGCATGCGTTGTATTGAGTGGCTGTGGAACGTTGAATACGGTATTACGTGATGATATGGCCGCTACCCGTGAACTGCGCAAGCAAAAGACCTATTGCCAGGCCATACCTCGCGTCTACAGCGGCGCTGCATTCGGCTTCTGCCTTCTGAACGCGCCGCCGGACTTCACGGGCGTGCTTGTGCCGTGGGTGCTGGTGGACATCACCGCCTCAAGCGTTGCTGATACCGTCGTGCTGCCCTATACGATCTACCGGCAGACTGCCGATGGCAACATAGGCATTTATTGGCGGCCAGGCCGCTCCTGACGAGTGCCTGAACAGTGTAACCGTGACGTAAGTCGCGGCGCTTTAAGTCTTTGGGATAGTAGGAGTTAGCTGTGAGTCGTAGTTGCAAGGCCATGTTCATGTCTGCCCTGCTGCTGGTTTCCGGTTGCGGCACAATCAACACCGTGTTCCGCCCGTACGTTGTAACCAGCCAGAACCTCAAGGACTCCCGTAGCCATTGCGAAAGCGTACCGCGTATCTACAGCGGCATGATCTACGGCTTTTGTACGCTCAATGGCGAGCCCAGGGCTGGAAAAAGCCTGAAGGACCAAACGCTGACGGACCATGCGGGCAACGCCCTCCCGATCGTCGCCATCGAGTTCGTTGCCTCCGGCGTACTGGACACACTGGTGCTGCCCTACACGATCTACCGACAGAACAAGGACGGCAGCATTGAGATCTTCCGCTAGTTCCGCTCGCCGTTTGCCGCTAACAGCTTTGCCCTGCTTTTAAGCTATAATCCCGCCCTTTAGCTGTTTCCTGCCCAGGCAGGAGGCACACTTTTTTCAGGCGCAACCCGCCTGCATGCAGACTAAAAGAGGCTAGACCCCTGTGGCATTGACGATTCTTGGCCTGTCCGGCGCCCTTAGCCATGATCCTTCCGCAGCCTTGTATATCGACGGCAAGCTGATCGCGGCCGCCGAAGAAGAGCGCTTCGTACGCGACAAACATGCAAAGAACCGCATGCCCTACGAATCGGCGAAGTTCTGCCTGGAACAGGCCGGCATCAAGCCTTCCGACGTTGACGTGGTGGCGATCCCGTTCGCCCCGATCAGCCTGTTCGGCGAGGCCCGCTGGCACTACGCCAAGCGTTACTGGTATGCCCCGGACCGCGCCCTCGACGCGATCCTGATGGGCAACCGTCGCTACAAGCGTTATCGCAACAAGATCGTCTGGTGCCTGGAACAACTGGGCTTCGACCCGAAGAAAATCAAGATCGAGCCGGTGGAGCACCACCTGGCCCACGCGTCCAGTGCCTACCACTGCTCCGGCTTCCAGGAGAAAACCGCGATCCTCGGCATCGACGGTAAAGGCGAGTACGCCACCACGTTCTTCGGCTATGGCGAGAACGGCAAGATCCACAAGATCAAGGAATTCTACGACCCGGACTCCCTGGGCGGCCTGTACGGCGCGATCACCGAGTTCCTCGGTTTCGAGATGCTCGACGGTGAGTTCAAGGTCATGGGCATGGCGCCGTATGGCGATGCCAGCAAGTACGATTTCTCGCGTCTGGCCTCGTTTGAGAACGGCGAGCTGGTGATCAACACCGACTACGCCAACGTCATCGGCCTGCGCCGTTATAAAGAAAAGGGCAAGGGGTTCTACTTCTCGCCAAAACTGATCGAGTGGCTGGGGCCGAAGCGCGAAGGCGATATCGCCGACGAGCCGTACATCCATTACGCCGCCAGTATGCAGGCACTGTTCGAGAAGCTGGCCCTGCAGATGATCGACCACTACCTGGGCGACATCCTGAAAGACACCGGCAAGCTGGCCTTCGCCGGCGGTTGCGCGCTGAACGTCAAGCTGAACCAGAAAATCATCGCCCGTGACGACGTGAAGGAGCTGTTCGTGCAGCCCGCGTCCGGCGATGCCGGCACTGCCGTGGGGGCGGCGGCCTATGTGTCCCACGCCCGTGGTGTACCGGTCGAGAAGATGGAACACGTCTACCTCGGCCCGTCCTACAGCAACGAAGACGTGATTGCCGCGTGCGCCAGACACGAGAGCAAGCCGAACTGGCGCAAGATCGAAAACATGCCCCAGCGCATCGCCAAGATCATGGTCGACGGCAACCCGGTGGCCTGGTTCCAGGGCCGCATGGAGTTTGGTCCGCGTGCCCTGGGCGGTCGTTCGATCATCGGTTGCCCGAGCGCCACTGGCGTGGCTGACCGTATCAACCACCAGATCAAGTTCCGCGAGCGCTGGAGGCCTTTCTGCCCGTCGATGCTCGACACCGTGGCTCCGCAGATGATCAAGGTCGACCACCCGGCGCCGTTCATGACCTTCACCTTTGAAGTGGCCGAAGAGTGGAAAACCCGCGTGCCGGAAGTGGTCCATGAAGATGGCACCTCCCGTGCCCAGGTGCTCAAGCGCGAATACAACCCGCGCTACTACGACATGATGAAGGAACTGGAAGTCCTCACCGGCAACGGCGTGTCCCTGAACACCTCGCTCAACCGTCGCGGCGAAGCGATGATCTGCTCGCCGACCGACGCGCTGAACATGTTCTTCGGCTCCGACCTGCAGTATCTGATCATGGAAGACATCCTGGTCGTCAAAGACGGCGTGGACCCTTATGACGCGCTCGGCTGACCGCCACGTCCTGCAGTTCTGTCATAGCTATGACGGACCGTTCCTGGACTGCGCGCGACAGTACGCCAGTTTGTTCGCAGGGTCTGGCTACAAGGTGACGACGGTGTTCCTTACCGGGGTCGCCGACCCCGAGGTGGCCGCCGGTTGTGCCAGCGATGAAGTGCTGTTCATGGCGTACAGCTCCAAGGCCGTTCGCGGCCTGAAGCTGTCGGCCATTGCCGAGCTGCGCAAGATCGCGGCATCGCGCAACTTCAGTTTTTGCATTGCCCATCGTTTCAAGCCTATCTACGTGGCCTTGCTGGCCACGCGGTTGCCGGTGATCGGTGTGCATCACGCCTTTGGCGATTATCAGCGCCGCAGCCGCAAGCTGTTTGCCGGGTTATTCCGCAAGCGCCTGAGTTTGCTGGGCGTGTCTGACGCGGTGCGTGACGACATGCGCCGCTGCCTCCCGGCCTGGCCGGCTGCACGCATCCAGACCTTGTACAACCGCATTGATGTCGGCGCGCTGCAAGCCATGCAGGTGCCGGTGGATGACGCGCGTGATGCCCTGGGGCTGTCGCCGGACGAATGGGTGGTCGGCAATGTCGGCCGCCTACACCCGGACAAGGACCAAGCCACGCTGCTCAAGGGCTTTGCCCTGGCGCTGCCGCACCTGCCGGAGCACAGCCGATTGGCGATCCTCGGCACCGGCCGCCTGGAACAGGACCTCAAGGAACTGGCCCGTGAATTGGGGATTGCCGACAAGGTATTGTTTCTTGGCCAGGTACCGGATGCGCGTCGGTATTTCCGCGCGTTCGATGTGTTTGCGTTGAGTTCCGACCACGAGCCGTTCGGCATGGTGCTGCTGGAGGCCATGGCCGCTGGCGTGCCGTTGCTGGCCACGGCATGTGGTGGGGCGAAGGAAGTGGTCGAGGGCGTGGGTATCCTGTTTCCCTTGGGCGATGCCGAACACCTGGCCCAAGGGTTGCGACACCTGGCCGCGATGGATCAGCACCAGCAACGGCAGTGTGCCGAGATGATGCTGGAGCGCCTGCATGCGCGCTTTTCGGATCAGGCGGTACGCGACACCTTTTGGCAACTGCCGCACGTTATTGAACTGACCGCGGGGGCTTGATGCTCAATCGATTCCAAGGCTGGCGCGAGCGGGGCTGGTCCGTCGTGGATGCGCCTGCCTACAACGACGCCTGGCAGCGTTTTGGTGGCAGCGTCGCCACCCACCCGCAGGTGATCGAGCGCCTGGCGGGGCTCGCCGAGATCCCGGTGCGTTACCTGGCCTGGGAGCAGGGCGGCGAGCTTCAAGCATGCATCGCGACCTGGGGACGAGACCTGGCCCTGTCCAAGGATGTGCTCAAGCAACGCGGCAAAAAAGGCTTGTTCGACCTGGGCAACGCCGAGCTGATCCTGCCGGCTGCTGCCGATGCCAAAGCGCCGCTGCGCCAGCGTGCACGCTACCTGTCGGTGTTGAACGAAGGCCGTTTCAGTGGCCTCAAGCCCCAGGCTGAGCAACTGGCCATGGCGCGTACACCGGAAGAGCTGTCGAAGAAATTCCGCTACAACCAACGCCGTGAACTGCGTTTGCTGGAAGAGGCGGGGGGCGTCGTGCGGCCGGTGAGTGAATTTTCCAGCGAGGAACTGGCGGCGATCTACTGCGATTTGTTCCTGCGCCGCTGGGGTTTTGTCGCCACGGGAGCTGAGCGTATGGCGCAAGTGATCGAGCTGTTGCGCGAGTGGCTGATAGGCTCGGTGATTTTTCTCAACGATGCGCCGATTGCCGTCCAACTGGTGTACCGGGTTGAGTCGCCCGAGTGGATCAGCGTGGAGTACGTCAACGGTGGCGTGGACCCTGAAACCCGCGCGTTCAGCCCAGGCAGTGTGCTGAGTTTCTTGAACACCCAGAGTGCCTGGGAACAGGCGCGCGAGGCCGGCAAGCCGCTGCGCTTCTCCTTCGGTCGCGCCGACCGGGAGTACAAGGACCGGTGGTGCAACCCCGTACCGGTGCTGAGCGTATGAGCCGCAAACAGCAATTGCTCAAGCGCCACCGACGCAACAAGCGCATTGGCCTGTTGATTGGCTTGATGCTGCTGGTGGTGATCGGTATCTGGGTGGCCTGGTGGCTGCCGTTTGTGCTCGGCGTACTGGCCTGGGTTGCCCACGAGGCGTGGTTTGCCGACCACCTGTTTTATGCCCCCAACGAAGACTATCAATACCGCTTTTCGGCAGATGCCGAGGTGGGAGCGGTTCGCTTGGAGGGCGGGCGACTGCTGGTTGATTCGGCCCTGGAGGCTGATGCGACGTTGGTGTTGGCCATCCGCGTCAAGAGCAGTTGGCTGGGGCGCTTTTTGGACCCGGCCATTGAACTATCGGGCGGAACAAGTCCCGATCGACAGGTGTTCGAACGTGGCGTGAACGGCGTTCGTTATCTCAATCTCAGTGGTTTGGCGCCCGCCCTGGTGGCCGGCGAGTTGCGTTTGCGCGGGCGCTTTTGCCGACTGCTGGGCGCGCCCCGGCTATGGCAGTGGGCCACTGCGGATTATGCGGCACAACGGGTGATGGTAATCGCCCCTCACGCCGACGATGCCGAGTTGGCCGCGTTTGGTCTGTACAGCCAGGCCGACAAACCCTGGATCGTGACCCTCACCGCCGGTGAGATTGAAGCAGAACACTATCAGCACATGGGCTTGGCCCCGGCCGAAGCCTCGCGCCTCAAGGGGCGCCTGCGCGCCTGGGACAGCATCGCCGTGCCCCGCTGGGCCGGGGTGCCCGAAGCGCATTGCGTGCAGCTCGGTTACTTCTGCCTGCAATTGCCCGCGATGCGCGCGACGCCGGATCAACCGGTGGCCTCACGCGAAGCGAACCTCTCGGATATCCGCCTGTTCCGCCAGTTCAACCCGTTTCCGCTGCCGGCTGACGTGGATGGCCTGCCCACTTGGAACAACCTGCTGGCCGACCTGCGCCAATTGCTGCTCACCGCACGTCCCGAAGTGATCGTGTTGCCCCATCCGGTTATCGACCCGCACCCCGACCACATCTGCGCGCAGCAGGCGGTAATCGAAGCCCTGCAAGGGCTGGAATGGCAACCGACGACCTTACTGGGCTACGCCAACCACCTGCATGACAACGACCGCTGGCCCATGGGCGATGCTGGCGCCGGTATTGCGTTGCCGCCGCAGTTCGATGATGGGCTGGAATTGACGCCGTGCAGCCTGTCATTGTCGTTGGAGCAACAGCGCGACAAGGCCATGGCGCTGGGCATGATGCATGATCTGCAACCTGCGCCACCGTTCAAGCGCCGTGTGCGGCGCTGGCTGCAGCGCGTGTTGGCAGGCCGTGCGCAATCACCCTACGGCGAGAACGAATTTTTCCGCAAGGCCGTACGACGGCATGAGTTGTTCTGGCGTTTGGGAAAGGATAAGTAATGAAAGTCTTGTTTCTGGTGCAGAAAGAGCAGCGCGCCATTCTGGATCGCTTGTACGAAGGCGTGGCCGAGCATTGCGAGTGTGACATCCGCTGGTTGAGCAGTGATGAGCAGCGCAACCTGCGTGGTTACTTCCGGCGCGAAGTCGATGTGAACCGTTACGACCGCATCGTGTTCTTCCTGCGTTTCAAGCAGGAGATCCGCCAGGCCGGGTTTATTCGTACGATCCCGAACCTGGTGATCCTCGAGCACGACGCCTACCAGAACTATATTCCCTGCAAGTACACCGGCAAGTTCAGCGCGCATTACCGCCGTCTGCCGTGGGCGCGGGTGATCAGCTCCGGCTATATGGTGACCGAACGCCTGCGTGCCGAAGGTTTTGACGCAGTGTTTGTGCCCAAGGGCTACGATCAGGCGCTGCTGCAGCCGCAGGAACGTGTACGTGATATCGAGCTGGCGTTTGTCGGCAGTACCAATAGCGTGGCCTACAGTGGTCGCAAGGCACTGCTTGATGAGTTGGCACAGGTTGAACCTTTGGTGGTTACGCGCACCAAATCCGGCGAGGAATACTGCGCCACACTCAACCGGATTCGTTTCTTCGTCAGTGCCGATGTGGGCATGGGCGAGTACATGATCAAGAACTTCGAGGCCATGGCCTGTGGTTGCGTATTGCTGGCGTTCGATCAGGGCGCTGAGGAAAATGCGGCCCTCGGTTTCGTAGACATGGCCAATGTGGTGTTCTACAAGGACATCCCGCAGTTGCAGGAAAAACTCGCCGTGTTACGGTCGAACCCGCAGTTGGCGGCCGACATTGCACGCTGTGGGCAGGAGCTGGCTGTCAGTCAGTTCAGCTTTGCTCGTATCGGCCAGCGGATTGTCGAAGTGCTTGAACCGCCCTTGCGGCCGCGTGCTCCACTGAGTCTGTTGGAAAGGTTGCGCTCGAAGCTGGGCGTTTAATGTCGGCCAAATGGCCATAAGTGATGGCTATATGATATTATCGAGGCTTGAATGCAATTCTCCGATCAAAGCGACATAACGCTCGTAGTGACCAGTTGCGGTCGCTTCGATTTGTTGAAGCGCACGCTCGCGAGCTTCGATCTGTTCAATACGGCGGACATACGCGAAGTCTTCATCACCGAAGACTCCGGCGATGATGCCGTGCGCCTTGCGGTTCCAGAGCACTGGCACAGTCATTGCACTTTCTTGATCAATCGCCCGAAGCTTGGGCAGTTGGCATCTATCGACCTGGCCTACGAGTCGGTCAAGACCCCCTACATTTTCCATTGCGAGGATGACTGGGCGTTTTATCGACCCGGCTTTGTCGAGGACTCCAAGACGGTACTGGAGCAGCGACCCGATATTTTACAGGTGTGGTTGCGCAACTACGTTTACGACTTGCAGGTGCACAGTCCCTATATCCATTTGGGGCCGCGTGAAGTGATTGGAGGGGTGCCGTGTTATCCCCTGCTGTCCGACAAGCCTGAGTGGCAGGGGTTTTCACTCAACCCGGGGTTGCGACGCATAAAGGAATATCGGCTGTGCGCGCCCTATGCCGGGTTCGAGGGTGAGAAGGGGCTTTCCAAGCGTTACGCGCAGCTGAACCTGGGCGCCGTGACCCTGGAGGGTGATGCGGTGTTGCATACCGGTTTCGGTCTGCATGTGGCAACAGCAGAAGAACGCCTGACCAAGGCGCGACGCAAGCGGCGAGAGCGGATCAAGTTGGCGGCCATGCTGATACTGGGACTGGGTATCGGCTGGTTGATCCATTAGTTGCGTACGACAAGCCAACCTAACGCCGCAAAAGGTCATTTTTACTGATGAGTATCCTCAACATCATGTGGGCCGGTGGTTCTGCATTCGCTTCGGTGCAGAAGGTTCATCAACAGATACTGTCCCATGCCATTTGCCATGCGCCGATCAACACCTGGCTGCTGCAAGGCGGCGCGCAGCCGGGTGAGCCGGTTCGCGAGTGGAACCTGTCTTCCGCCCAACTCAAGGGGCGGCATCTTTGGAAGCTGCTGGCGCCCCTGATGCGCGCGCGTTTTCACAAAGCGCTGCCCGAGGATGTGGAAATTGTATTGTTGGATGGGGTGGGCGTTGCCCGGGTGATGTTGCCGGTACTCAAGCGCACGCCGCAGGTGCGGGCCGTGGTTGTCTTTCATGGGGCGACGCGCTTGCGAAAAGCCGACCGCAAGCTGCTCGACCAATTCCCGGCATCACACTTGACCCTCGCTGCCGTCTCGCAAACTCTGGCCCACTCCCTTGAACACTACCTGCAACGGCCCGTTGCGGTGCTGCGCAGCGCTTTTGACCCGGTAGCATTTCGTGCTGCCGCGCTTTCCAGGGAGCAGTCGCGGTCGCGTCTGGGCCTGCCCCTGGGAGACTCGCCGGTGCTGGGCGCGGTCGGTCGGTTGGTGGACGGCAAGGGATTTGGCTGTTTGCTTGAGGCGTTTGCCGGTGTGTCGGCCCAACAGCCGCAGGCGCGCCTGGTGATTATTGGCGAGGGTCCGGCCAGGTCTACCCTTGAGACGCGTATCCAAGAGTTGGGTTTGCAGGGCAAGGTCTCGTTGCCAGGTCACCTTCCGGAAGCCGCGACCCTGTACCGGGCGTTTGACTGGGTGGCCATCCCGTCGACGGAAGAGGGGCTGGGGTTGATCCTACAAGAGGCTGTGATGGCCGGTGTACCGGTACTGACCAGTGAGTTGGCGGTGTTCCGTGAGCAGTTGGCGGATGCCGGCTGGTATGCCCCATCAGACGATGTGCAGGCTTGGGCGCACCTGATGGAGCGGGCATTCGCTGCCTCGTCAGGGGAAGTGCTGGAGGCTCAATCGCGGGCGCTGGCGCCAGAGCAGGCCTGGAAGGATTTCAGTGAAACCTCCCAGCGCCTGTTTTCATGCCGCTAGCAGCGCCTGCTCCAGCGCTTGCATTGGAAAGCGTTCGTTCAGCTTCTCGCGCGCAATATAGCGTGCGAAATGCTGCAAGTTGCGCCGTGCGAGTTCGGGGTTGAGCGGGGCGCGCAAAAAGCGCATATCGGCCACATCGATCAGCCCCATTTCATTGTCAGGCGTGACAACAATATTGCCCAGGTGCAAGGAGCGAAAGTAGATGCCAGCACCGTGCAGGCGGCGAATGAGGGCCACCAGCGGGTCGAGGTTGGATTGCCAGTCAAAGCCTTCCTTGTTGGAAATCTGGCGCAGTGTTTCCCCTGGCAGTGGGCGATACAACACCGCCGTCATGCCCGGCGCAGCCAACTGATAGAACGCAAGGACGGTCAAGGTGGGGATGCCACGCTGTTGCAGTTGCGCCACGTTGTCGATGAAACGTTTGGAGTAAGGACGAAACAGTGCCGACGAAAACAGACGTTTACGGCGAAACAGTTTAAGGATGTTCCCGTCTGCCAACAGGTAGACTTTGGGGCCGTAGCTGTCCTTTTCGAGGATCTTGGCGCCTTCAATCATCGCGGTTAAATCGGCTTGGGGAAGCCTTGAACATTGCATCGTCGGAAAGCCTTGTGGGAGTCGCGGGCACAGTGATCGGCAATAATGCCGAAAGTTTTGGGTTTTAACCATGCCGGGTTGGCGGGTTGGACGTATTCAGGAGCGGGTGATGCAAGCAAGTCGTTGGGCGCAGGTATGGATGATTTTCGGTTTACTGTGGTTTTTGCTGGCGATTGCCTTTGCATCCACCAACAAGATTTATCAACAAGGCCTGACCCTGTTTCTGTGGTTGCCGGCCGTGGTGTTTGCCTGGTCGGCGCGTGAACGGCTCAAGGACGTCTGGCGTGAGCAGCGCTGGATATGCCTGATGATTGCCGCATTGGCGGCCTGGGGGGCGATCAGTTTGCTGTGGACCAACGCCGAAGACCCTTCGCGCGAGGCCAAGCGCCTTCTGTATATAGGTATGTTCCTGCTGTTCTTCCCGGTGTTTGCCTGCGGGCAAACCGAGCGCGTCATTCGCGTGATGCAGTGGGGTGGTTTCGGGCTGGGCTTGTCATCACTGGGCGCTATCATCAAGTTCTACGGCCTTGAGCATAATGCCTGGTATGCGCGTCTTGAGGGATTGGGGCAATTGTCCCACCCGATTCTGGGCGCCTATGTGATTGGCCTGGCCGCGGTCTGGTTGCTGCACTGGCTGCCCCGTGGGCGCTGGATGCAAGTGGCGTGGGTGCTGTCCATCGGGTTGCTCGGGCTTTTTGTGGTGCTGAGCCAAAGCCGTGGCGCGGCGCTGGCGTTGCTGTTGACGGTGGTGGCGATGCCGGCGTGGTGCCGCGACCGACGGACTACCGTGATCGCAGCCGGCGCAGTGTTGGCGGCGCTGGCGGTGTTCTTCGCCATGCAATCACTGATGCTGGCTCGCGGGGTCTCTTATCGGCCTCAGATATTTATGTCGGCCATGCAGATGATTGCCGAACACCCGTGGACCGGACTGGGGTTGGGCGGGGACTATAAAGTACTGGCTGACGGCGTGTATTTCGACCACGCCCACAACCTGTTCTCCCACGTCGCCATTGAACTGGGCCTGCCCGGCCTGTTGCTGTGGTGCGGGCTCTGGTTCGGTGTGTTGTGGCAAGCCTGGAAAGCCCGCGACACGCTCTACGGCAAGGGCATCATCGGTATGTGGGTGTTTTCGTTCCTGGCCATGCAGTTCGACGCGGCCAGCCTGACGGGCACCCCACGGGCCGAGTGGTTTATCTCGTGGCTGCCGATCGCGCTGGCCAGTGTCTTGGTCTGGGCTCGGGCCAACCCCGAAGCATGTGATAAAGTTCGCGTCCTACCCAATCAGTGAGCTCGACACATGAGTGACGCACCGCCAAAAGCGGACCAGGAATCCAGCCTGAAAATCTATTTCCGGCTGCTGGGCTATGTGAAACCGTACATCGGCATGTTCATGCTGAGTATCGTGGGCTTCGTGATTTTTGCTTCCACCCAGCCGATGCTCGCCGGGATCCTCAAGTACTTCGTGGACGGCTTGAGCAATCCCGACGTGGTGTTCCTGCCCAAGATCCCGTTGTTCAAGGACCTGAAACTGCTGATGGCCGTGCCGCTGCTGATCATTCTGATCGCCGCGTGGCAGGGCCTCGGTTCGTTCCTGGGCAACTACTACCTGGCCAAGGTTTCCCTGGGCCTGGTGCATGACCTGCGGGTCCAGTTGTTCAACAAGCTGTTGGTGCTGCCCAACCGTTATTTCGACACGCATAACTCCGGGCACCTGATTTCCCGCATCACCTTCAACGTGACCATGGTCACCGGCGCCGCCACGGACGCGATCAAAGTAGTGATCCGCGAAGGCCTGACCGTGGTATTCCTGTTCGGCTACCTGTTGTGGATGAACTGGAAGCTGACCCTGGTGATGCTGGCGATCCTGCCGCTGATTGCGATCATGGTGGGCAGCACCAGCAAGAAATTCCGCAAGCAGAGCAAGAAGATCCAGGTGGCAATGGGCGACGTCACCCACGTGGCCTCGGAAACCATCCAGGGCTACCGCGTGGTGCGCAGCTTCGGCGGCGAAAGCTACGAAGAACGCCGTTTTGCCGCGGCCAGCCAGGGCAACACCGACAAACAACTGCGCATGAACAAGACCGGCGCGGTCTACACGCCGATGCTGCAACTGGTGATCTACACCGCCATGGCCGCACTGATGTTTTTGGTCCTGCTGCTGCGTGGCGACGCCACGGCCGGTGACCTGGTGGCCTACATCACCGCAGCGGGCTTGCTGCCCAAGCCGATCCGCCAGTTGTCGGAAGTCAGCTCGACGATCCAGAAGGGCGTTGCCGGTGCAGAAAGCATCTTCGAACAGTTGGACGAAGAGCCGGAAGTCGACGGCGGCACCGTGGAGCGTGATCGCGTCAGCGGCCGCCTGGACGTGCGTAACCTCAGCTTCACCTACCCGGGTGCCGAGCGCGAAGTGCTGAAGAACATCAGCTTCACCGCAGAGCCTGGGCAGATGATCGCCCTGGTCGGGCGCTCGGGCAGTGGCAAGTCGACATTGGCCAGCCTGATCCCGCGTTTCTACCACCACGAAACCGGGGAAATCCTGCTGGACGAGGTCGAGATCGAAGACTACCGCCTGCGCAACCTGCGCCGGCACGTGGCCCAGGTCACCCAGCACGTCACCCTGTTCAACGACACCGTGGCCAATAACATCGCCTACGGCGACCTGGCGGGAGCACCGCGTGCGGACATCGAAAAAGCCGCCACCGATGCCTATGCCATGGACTTCATCGCCGAGCTGCCCAAAGGCCTGGACACTGAAGTCGGTGAAAACGGCGTGCTGCTGTCCGGCGGCCAGCGTCAGCGCTTGGCCATCGCCCGCGCGCTGCTGAAAAACGCCCCGCTGCTGATCCTGGACGAAGCGACCTCGGCACTCGACACCGAGTCCGAACGCCATATTCAGGCCGCGCTGGACAAGGTCATGAAGGGCCGCACCACCCTGGTGATCGCGCACCGACTGTCCACCATCGAGAAAGCCGACATGATCCTGGTGATGGACCACGGTGAAATTGTCGAGCGTGGTACACATGTGGAACTGCTGGCCATGGGCGGGTACTACTCGCGCCTGCACGCCATGGGCCTGGATGAACCGGTCACGGCCAACATCACCTGATGTAGACCGGGGCGCGCAATGCGCCCCGGTGTTTGTATCTGGCCCCTTACAGGCTTGACCAAAGCCAAATAATTCGCTGCCTATCGTTTGTTATGTTGGCCTTCTCGATTCGATTGACGAACGAGAGGGCTAACCTTCTTGCGTGGGTAATGGAATGTTGCAACGTCTGTTCTGGAAACTGCTTCCCAAGCCCCAGCGGGTGTTTTTGCTGGGGCGTTTGTCGGTGGTGGATCGCCAGGCGGTGAATAAATCCCTGTCTGGGGTGACCACCCTTCCGCGTGCTTTCGAACAACACAACTGCGTGTTCATTCATGTGCCCAAATGCGCAGGCAGCAGTGTCTGCTCGGCGCTGCTTGATGGGCGCTGGCCGGGGCATCTGCCGTACTACTGGTACCAGCAGCAATTCCCTGAACACTGCGCACGCAGTTTCAAGTTCGCCTTTGTGCGTGATCCGTTGGAGCGCGCCTATTCGGCCTACACCTACTTGCGCAGTAACCACATGGGCGTGCGCGACCTGCAGGCTCAGGCACTCGTCAGCAGCTACCGGGACTTCGATGATTTCGTTGGCAACTGGCTGCACCCGGACAACCTGCGCCGCCAGTTGCACTTTGCACCCCAGACCGATTTCCTGACCGATCACATGGGCCGCATGGCCATGGACTTTCTCGGGCGCCAGGAATCCCTGGAGCAAGACTTCCAGCAGTTGTGCGAACGCCTCGGCGTGACCTCGTCGCTGCCCCATCTCAACGTTTCACTCGGGCGGCGCAACGAGCCGGTCAGGGAGTTCTGCAGCCTGCGTACGCGCCGCCTGGTCCGGCGCGCCTATCAACGTGACTACGAGGTCCTGGGGTATGAATAGTCAGTCGCTCTCCCGTGGTTCTGCCTCCATCCGTCCGTTCGCCTTGTCGTTGTCGGTGGCCGCGCGGGCGGCGCTCAAGCATCAGCAGCCCTGCTGCCTGTGGCTGACCGGGTTATCCGGCTCCGGCAAATCGACCCTGGCCAACGCCCTGGAAGTACAGCTCAACGAGCAGGGGCGACATACCTTCGTGCTCGACGGCGATAATTTACGCACCGGTTTGTGCAATGACTTGGGCATGAGCGACGCGGCGCGCAAGGAAAACATCCGGCGTATCGGCGAAGTGGCGCGGCTGATGGTGGACGCAGGATTGATCGTGATCGTCTCGGCGATTTCCCCGTTCAGCGCCGACCGGGCGAGCGCCAAGGCGTTGTTCGGGCCAGGGCAGTTCTTCGAGGTCTACATCAGCACACCATTCGATGTGTGTGCGCGGCGAGACCCCAAAGGCTTGTATCGCGCAGCGTTGGAAGGGCGCATCAAAGCCTTCACGGGGCTGGACAGCCCTTATCAGGCACCGGAGGCGGCTGACTGCGAAATCAACACCGATGAGGTCGAGTTGGCCGACGCGGTGGAGCATATCCTGACGGTACTGTTTAAAAAATAACCAGAAAACCCCCGTGATGCATCCCGGATAAAGCTCTCGAACTAGGCGGCGCTCACCCTGTGCTAATATCGCGCCCCTGTTCATTTTGTATGTGGGTTGCTCCATGAAGTTGTCCATGCCGCGATTCGATCAAGCCCCTGTCTTGGTGGTCGGCGATGTCATGCTCGACCGTTACTGGCATGGCGGTACCTCACGGATTTCCCCTGAGGCGCCGGTACCGGTCGTCAAGGTCGAGCAAATCGAAGACCGTCCCGGTGGCGCTGCCAACGTTGCCCTCAATATTGCCGCGCTCGGCGCCCCGGCCTCCCTGGTCGGCGTGACCGGCGACGACGAAGCCGCCGACAGCCTGGCCAACAGCCTGCGCGGTGCCGGCGTGCGCGCGCTGTTCCAGCGCATCGCCCACCAGCCGACCATCGTCAAGCTGCGGGTGATGAGCCGTCACCAGCAATTGCTGCGTATCGATTTCGAAGAACCCTTCGCCACCGACGCCCTGGCCATGAGCGGTCAGGTCGACGAGCTGCTCGAAGGCATCAAGGTGCTGGTGTTGTCCGACTACGGCAAAGGCGCCTTGAGGAACCACCAGGCACTGATCCAGGCCGCCAAGGCCAAGGGCATCCCGGTATTGGCCGATCCCAAGGGCAAGGATTTCTCGATTTATCGCGGAGCCAGCCTGATCACGCCTAATCTCAGCGAGTTCGAAGCCATCGTCGGCGGTTGCGTCGATGAGCACGACCTGGTGACCAAGGGCGCGGCACTGATGGCCGACCTCGACCTGGGCGCCTTGCTGGTGACCCGTGGCGAGCACGGCATGACCCTGCTGCGTCCCGGCCACCCGGCGATGCACCTGCCGGCACGGGCCCGTGAAGTGTTCGACGTCACGGGCGCCGGTGACACCGTGATTTCCACCCTGGCCGCCTCGATTGCGGCGGGTGAAGAACTGCCCCACGCCGTGGCCCTGGCCAATCTGGCGGCGGGCATCGTGGTGGGCAAGTTGGGTACTGCCGCCATCAGCGCGCCTGAATTGCGCCGCGCGATCCAACGCTCCGAAGGCTCGGAGCGTGGTGTGCTGACCATCGAGCAACTGTTGCTGGCCATTGACGATGCTCGCGCTCACAACGAAAGCATTGTGTTCACCAACGGTTGCTTCGACATCCTCCATGCCGGGCATGTGACTTACCTGGAGCAGGCGCGCGCCCAAGGCGATCGCCTGATCGTCGCGGTCAACGACGATGCGTCGGTGAGCCGCCTGAAAGGCCCTGGCCGCCCGATCAACAGTGTCGACCGTCGCATGGCCGTGCTGGCTGGCCTGGGCGCGGTGGACTGGGTGATCAGCTTCCCTGAAGCGACCCCGGAAAACCTGCTGGCCCAGGTCAAGCCGGACGTGCTGGTCAAGGGTGGCGACTACTCCGTCGACCAAGTCGTGGGGGCGGATATCGTCAGCGCCTACGGCGGCAAGGTCAAGGTGTTGGGCCTGGTCGAGAACAGCTCGACCACCGCCATTGTCGAGAAGATCCGAAACAATGAATAAGCAGGTTCTGATCACCGGCGGTGCGGGTTTTATTGGCTCGCACCTGGTCGATGCGCTGCTCGCCAAAGGCTACGGTGTGCGGGTGCTGGATAACCTGTCCACCGGCAAGCGCAGCAACCTGCCGTTGGACAACCCGCGCGTCGAACTGCTGGAAGGTGATGTGGCCGATGCCGACCTGGTAGCCCGTGCTGCCGTCGGCGCAACGGCGGTGGTGCACCTGGCGGCAGTGGCTTCGGTGCAGGCGTCGGTGGATGACCCGGTCAGCACGCACCAGAGCAATTTCGTCGGCACCCTGAATGTCTGCGAAGCCATGCGCAAGGCCGGCGTCAAACGTGTGGTGTATGCCTCCAGTGCCGCGGTCTATGGCAACAATGGCGAAGGCGCTTCGATTGACGAAGAGACCACCAAGGCGCCGTTGACGCCCTATGCGTCCGACAAATTGGCCAGCGAGCACTACTTCGACTTTTACCGTCGCCAGCATGGCCTGGAGCCGGTGATCTTCCGTTTCTTCAATATCTTCGGGCCACGCCAGGACCCGTCATCGCCGTACTCCGGTGTGATCAGTATCTTCAGCGAGCGCGTGCAGCAGGGCGTGCCGATTGCCGTGTTCGGCGATGGCGAGCAAACCCGTGACTTCATGTACGTGGAGGACCTGGTGGACGTGCTGGTGCAGGCCATCGAAACGCCGGCTGCGCCGCTTGGCGCAATCAATGTCGGCTGGAACCGCACCACGACGCTCAAGGACGTGCTGCAAGCCCTGGAAGAAATCGTCGGCAAGTTGCCGGCCGTGACTTACGGGCCCGCACGCTCTGGGGATATCCGGCATTCGCGGGCGAATAACCAGCGCTTGCTGGCAAGCTTTACGCTGCCCGAGCCCACCCCCCTGAAGGTTGGCCTGGCACGCCTGCTCAACACCTGACCCCCGTAGGAGCCGGCAAGCCGGCTCCTACAGGTGGGCTCTTCAAATCAGCGGCTGGCTTTTTTCTTCGGCACGATCTTGCGCAGCACCCGCTGTGCCAGGCGCTTCAATTTCGATTCTTTCTCAGGCGTTGCCAGGCCTTGCTGGCGTAGCCAATCCTTCCAGCGAATCCGCTCGTCACGCACCAGCCAGCCTTCCTGTTGGGCGAAGCTTTCCGCCAAGTACACCCCTCGCGTGCTCGCCGGGTACAGTTGGTCTTTCTTGACCGTGTACAACTCGGCGAGGGGCTGGCCGTCTTTGAGCGGCATCAGGTACAGGTCCGGGCGCTGACGGTCGAGGCGGGCAACCAGTTGGTCGCCTTCCAGGCGTTCGTCCACATGGAACAGGCTCAGGGATTTGGCTTCCTTGGGCACTTCCAGGCGCAGGTCGTAAATCAGTTGCAGCGAGGCGGTGGGCAGGTGCACATAGGCGCGCGGGCGTTCGATCAACTGGGTGGTGGCGCAACGCACCGGTCGGGCGGCGCCGGATAGCGGGCTGAGGCGAAAGGGCAGGGCTTCGCGGTAATGCAGCGCGGCGGAGTAAGGCGCCGGCAACCAGGTGTCATTGAAGCGCCCACTGAGCCAACCTTCTGGCGTCTCCAGCAGGCACTCTTCGGCAATTTCCTGGATGGCGGTATGCAGTGGCAGGTTCAACTCGTGGGCGGGTACGTAGCCGGAAATCAGCTTGAGCACCACGTCACCACGGTCCTGGCGGCGCTGGCGCACCAGTACCCAGTAATCCTTGTTTTGCCAATGCAGGGTGAGTCGCACCGACACGCCGAGGTTGGCCAGCTCCAGGGCAAAGCGCTCGGGGTCGGCCACTTCCACCGGCTTGCGCCGTTGCAGGGTCTGGGCAAAGTTGAGCGGCATGCCCACGCTCTGGTAGCTCAGGCCTTCGGGGGTGGCTTCGACGTGCAGCGGCAGTGTTTTGAAGTTGCTAGGGTTTTTTCTTATGAGCGTTCGCGGCATGTCGGCTCCTTCTTGCGACGGGGTCGGCCGCGTCGGCGGCATCAGAGTTGACGAATGACTTGGGCAGCGGTCGCCACGTTATGAGCCAGGTGCAGCGGATTAATGGTCCCGACAATAGCACTGGCGACGCCCGTTTGCGCAAACAACAACGTGAAACTGGCACGAATTGGATCCATTCCCGGCTCCAGGCACACGTGGCCGCTGGCCAGGGCCTTTTTCACCAGGATGCCCTTGCCGTGTGCCGCCGCGTAATCAATGACGGCTTTCTCGGCCTGTTCGTTCAGATTGTAGGTGACCATGGCGCAATCGCCTTGTTCCAGAGCCTTCACGCCGCCTTCGACAGTCTTCCCGGAGAAGCCGAAACCGCGGATCTTGCCTTCCTGTTTCAGCGCTGCCAGGGTTTGGTAGACCTCGCAGTCGTTGAGGATATGCAGATCGTTGCCGTCCGAGTGCACCAGCACCAGGTCGATAAAATCAGTTTCAAGTCGTTTCAAGCTGCGTTCGATGGACATCCGCGTGTGGGCCGCGCTGAAGTCGTGGCGGGAGACGCCATTCTCGAACTCTTCGCCGACCTTGCTGACAATCACCCAGTCCTTGCGCTGGTCACGCAACAGCGGCCCCAAGCGTTCCTCGCTCATGCCATAGGCCGGCGCGGTATCGATCAGGTTGATCCCCAGTTCGCGAGCCTGGCGCAACAGCATGCGGGCTTCGTCGTCACCGGGGATCTGGAAGCCGCTGGGGTATTTCACCCCTTGGTCGCGACCCAGCTTGACGGTGCCCAGGCCCAGCGGTGACACCAACAGGCCGGTGCTGCCGAGAGGGCGATGCAGGTCGTGCAGGGTGGGCAGGCTCATGGCAACAGTTGCTCCCAGGCAGGTACGCCAATGGCGGGTTTTGGCAGGTCGGGCAGGGGCTCGCTGGCGCTCGGGCGGATGCCATCACGTTCAAGGCTGCTGATGACGCGATCAGCGAAGTCCGGCGCCAGTGCCAGTTTGGTCGGCCAGCCCACGAGCAGGCGGCCTTGCTCGGCGAGGAAGGCATTGTCGGGACGGCTCAAGCCCGACTGCAGCGGCTCGGCACGGTCGACGCGCAGGGTGGCCCATTGGGTCTGGCTCATGTCGATCCAGGGCAGCAACTGCGCCAACTCTTTCTGCGCCGTGGCGATCTGTTCTTGCGGTGTGCGCGCCACGCCATCGGCTTCGGCGATGTCGCCGCCCATGTACCACACCCAGTTGCCATCCGCCGCCGGGTGGGTGGTGACGGTGATGCGCGGCTTGGTGCCGCCGCCCAGGCAGTGGGCATACAGCGGCTTCAGGCCGGGGCCTTTGGCGATGATCATGTGCAGGGGGCGCGTCTGCATGGCCGGCTGGCTCAGGCCCAGCGCGGCCAACAGGTCAGCCGTGCCAGCGCCGGCACTCAACACGATGCGCTGGGCGCGGATCTCGCGACCGTCGACCTTCAAACCCACCAGTGCGTTGTCTTCAAGCAAGGGTTCGATGTGTTGCCCGGCAAGCAAGCCGTCGCCAGCCAGTTGCGCCAGGCGTTCGATCAGGCTCGGCACGTCGATGACCAGCTCCGCCAGGCGATAGACCTTGCCCTTGAAACGGCGGTCTTGCAGGGCGGGGGGCAGGTCGTCGCCCTTGACCTGGTCGACACGGCCGCGCACAGCCTTGCTGGCGAAAAAGCTGGTGAGGTTGCCGGCGAGAGTACCCGGGGACCACAGGTAATGCGCTTCGGAGAGCAAGCGCACGCCGGACAGGTCCAGCTCACCGTTGCCCGCCAGTGCTTCACGCCAGCGGCGCGGCATATCGGCAATGGCTTCGGAGGCGCCGGTGAGGGCGCCGTGCAGGGCGTATTTTGCACCGCCGTGGATGATCCCCTGGGACTTCACGCTTTGCCCGCCACCCAAGGTGGCGCTTTCCACCACCACCGTGGAAAACCCCTGGCGGCGCAGGCGCGCATTCAGCCAGAGGCCGGCAACCCCGGCGCCGACAATCAGAACGTCGGTGGAAATAACGGATGGCATGGGCGACCTCAGTGTTCAAGACAAGGGGCGCAGTATACAGGGATCACTATTTGTAGGAGCCCGGCTTGCCGGCGATGGCGTCTGAGAGACCGCCACGCCGGTAAGCCGGGCTCCTACAGGTGTGTATTTCAGTGGCCGGCGGTTTTCGAGAATAGCTGAATCACGACGACGCCCAGCACGATCAGGCCCATCCCCAGCATCGCCGGAATATCCAGCTTCTGCCCGTAGATAAACAGTGCCGCGATGCTCACCATCACAATGCCCATCCCGGCCCACACGGCGTAGGCCACGCCCACCGGCACCGTGCGCACCACCAGCGTCAGCATCCAGAACGCCACGCCGTAGCCGACGATCACCAGCAGCAGTGGGATCGGCGTGCTCCAGCCCTTGATGGCCTTCATGGAAACAGTGGCAATCACTTCCGAGCAGATGGCAATGGCCAGGTAGCAGTAAGCGGCGTTCATGGGTCAATCCTCGGGGTATAGCAATCAGATAAAGCAGGCATTCTAGCGTTCACCCAGATGGGGTAAAGTCATTACCTATCCGAATTAGAGATGGGTTGAGTCATGAGCGTGCAGTGGGATCTGGAGCAGATGCGCCTGTTTGTCAGCGTTGCCGAGCAGCGTTCGTTTTCGGCGGTGGCGCGCCAGCAGCGCAAGGCCCAATCGGCGGTCAGCAACGGGATTGCCCTGCTGGAGGCTGACCTTGGCGTGAGCCTGTTCGAACGCAGCAGTGGCCGCCAACCGCGCCTCACCGAAGCCGGCAGCGTGCTGCTGGAGGAAGCGCGCGAGGTGCTGCGCCAGTGTGAACGGCTCAATGGTCGGGCGTTGTCGCTGACTCGCGGCGAGGAGGCTTGCCTGCGCCTGGCCCAGGATGAGGCGATGTTGTTCCAGCCGGTGCTCGATAGCCTTGAGGCGCTGGCCGGGCAATACCCGCTGCTGGAGGTGCAGCTATCCAGCGCGGCCCAGGGCGATGTGGCGCGTAAGCTGGTGGAGCGCAAGGCTGATCTGGGCCTGCTGTTCTATCACGACCAGATCCCCGAAGCGCTGGAGCGGAGGGTGGTCGGCAGCGTGGAGATGGTCACCGTGTGCGGCGTGAACCACCCGCTGGCCAAGGAGCACTACGTGACGTGCCAGCACTTGGCGCAGTTTCGCCAGTTGCTGATGTCGACCCAGACCAGCGTCTACCCCGGCAGCGAAGCCGCGAGCCCGTTGGTGTGGCGCGCCGACAGTTTCTACGTGCTGGCCGAGTGGCTGATGAGCGGCCTGGGCTGGGCCTGGCTGCCCCGGCATATCGTGCAGTACCCGACCTACCAGCAACAAATGGTGGAACTGGACAGCGAATGGACGCCGCCGGCCTTGGTGGTGGAGCTGGTGTGGCGGCGCGACGAGCATCTGGGGCCGGCCGCACGCTTCCTGGCCAAACGATTTGCCGAGTGCTTGCAGGCGATCGACTGAAAAAGCCGATAAACTCCGCCGCCATGAATAGAACTCTCTACAGCTGTCTGTTTTACCTGGCGCTGCCCTTGGTGGCTTTACGTCTGTGGCTGCGCGCGCGCAAGGCGCCGGCCTATGCCAAGCGCGTCAGCGAGCGCTTCTCCTATGGCCTGCCGGTGATGCAGCCGGGCGGGATCTGGGTGCATGCCGTGTCCGTGGGCGAGAGCATTGCCGCCGCGCCAATGGTGCGCGGGCTGCTGGCGCGCTATCCAACGTTGCCGATCACCGTTACCTGCATGACGCCGACTGGTTCCGAGCGCATCCAGGCGTTGTTTGCCAATGAGCCTCGCGTCCAGCACTGCTACTTGCCGTATGACTTGCCGTGCGCCGCCAAGCGCTTCCTTGATCGCGTGCAGCCCAAGCTGGCGGTGATCATGGAAACCGAGTTATGGCCCAACCATATCCACGCCTGCGCCCAGCGCGGGATCCCGGTGGCACTGGCCAATGCACGGTTGTCGGCACGTTCGGCCAAGGGCTACGCGCGCTTTGCCAAGTTGACGGCGCCGATGCTGTCGCAAATGAGCCTGTTCGCCGTACAGACCCAGACCGAAGCCCAGCGCTTCCTGAGCCTCGGTGCTCGGCCGGAAACCGTCGAAGTCACCGGCTCAATCAAGTTCGACCTGACCATCGATCCCCAGTTACCGGTACGCGCTGCCGCATTGCGCGAGCAGTGGGGCGCCAGTGAGCGTCCGGTGTGGATCGCCGCCAGTACTCATGAAGGTGAAGATGAGGTGGTGCTGGCAGCCCATCGTCAATTGCTCGACAGCTATCCAAACGCGCTGCTGATCCTGGTGCCGCGTCACCAGGAACGTTTCGGCCCGATGTTCGAACTGTGCACGCAGCAGGGCTTTGCCACGGTGCGTCGCTCCAGCGGCGAGCCCGTCACTGCGCAGACGTCGGTGTTGCTCGGCGACACCATGGGCGAATTGCTGTTTCTCTACGCGTTGGCCGACAGCGCCTTTGTGGGCGGCAGCCTGGTGGCGACCGGTGGGCATAATCCGCTGGAACCGGCAGCGTTGGCATTGCCGGTGATCATGGGCCCGCACGTGTTCAACTTCCTCGAAATCACCGCGATGATGCGTGAGGCGGGTGCGTTGCGAGAGGTGGATGACGCTGAAGGATTGGCCGAAGCCGTGCGCCAGTTGTTCGAACTGCCCCAGGATGCCCGCAAGATGGCACAGGCGGGGCTCAAGGTGATGCAGGCCAACCAGGGCGCGCTGAAGCGTTTGCTGGAGGGTTTGGGCCGATTGCTAAACCACTGACAACACAAATCAAATGGGGGAGCGGGCTTGCTCGCGAATACGGTGTATCAGTACCGGATGTACTGGCTGACACACCGCATTCGCGAGCAAGCCCGCTCCCAAATGGGTTTTGCAGTGTTATCAATTATTCGGGCGGGCCTTGAGCTGTTCGGCCGCAGCCTTGGCCAAATCCGGTGGCAGGAAGTCCTTATCCGGGTTGTAGTCAGCCTTGAGGTAGCGCGCCAGGTCCTGCAGGTCCCCTGGATTCAAGGTGCCCGCCGCTTGCTTCAAGCGCAGGTTGTCGAGAATGTAGTCGTAGCGGCTGTTGTTGTAGTTGCGCACCGACGCATAGAGCTGGCGCTGTGAATCCAGCACATCGACGATGTTGCGCGTCCCCACCTGATAACCGATTTCCGTGGCTTCCACCGCGCTCTGGTTGGAGATGATCGACTGGCGGCGCGCCTGTACCTGTTCCACATCGGTGTTCACCGCGCGGTGCAGGTTACGGGTGTTTTCCACCACCTGGCGGCGCAGGCCTTCGCGTTGCTGCTCGGTCTGGCCCAGGCGCGAGTAGGACTCACGCACTTGGGAGCTGGTCAGCCCGCCGCTGTAGATCGGGATGTTCAGGCGCAGGCCGATGGTGCGTTGTTCCACATCGCCGCGATAGGGCGTGCCAAAGGCATTCGGGTTGCTGAAGCCGAGGGCGTCGTTATCGCCTTTTTCATATTGCGCCACTGCGTCGAGCGTCGGCGCATGCCCGGCCTTGCGTTGCTTGAGGGTTTCTTCGGCGGCGGTGACGGCGTAGTTGCTGGCGAGCAGGTTCAGGTTCTGGCGGCCGGCGGTTTCAACCCAGGCCTTGGCGTCGTTCGGCAGCGGTGGCAGCACCGGCAGCGTGTGGACAATGCCCTGGATCGAGTTGTACTGGCGGTTGGTCAGGGTGATCAGCGCTTCAAAGGCGTCTTCGACTTGGCGCTGGGCCAGGATCCGGTTGGCGCGCGCAGTGTCGTAGCTGGCCTGGGATTGCAGCACGTCGGTCTTGTCCGACAGGCCCACGTCGAAGCGCTCGTTGGACTGGTCCAGTTGGCGCTTGAAGGCGTTTTCTTCGGCCTTGGTCGAGGCCAGGTTGTCCTGGGCACGCAGCACGGCAAAGTAGCTTTCGGCGCTTTGCAGGATCAGGTTCTGTTCGGTGGCCGACAGTTGCAGCGCGGCCTGTTCGTTGGTGGCCTCGGCCGCCTGCAGCTGGAACCAGCGGTCGGCACGGAACAGCGGCTGGCTCAGCGTAGCGCGCCAGGAGTGCGCATCGCGGTTGGCGGTGGCGGCGGGCGTGTCGATCTGGGTGCGCACGTTGTTGATATCGGCACCGCCCGACAGGTTGGGCAGCAACCCGGCACGGGCCTGGGGCACTACTTCTTTTTGCGCGCCGTACTGGGCACGGGCAGCGGCCAGGTCGGCGTTGTTGTCCACCGCTTCTTGGTAGACGCTGACCAAATCAGTTTTGGCGGACAAGGGCGCTTCTGCTGCCCAGACCATTCCGTTGGTCGCACAAGACACGGCGAGAGCCAGTGAAAGTTTGCGCAGCATGAGGCGATCCCTAGTTTTAATATTACGGTGATAATTTAGCGCCCAAGGCTAAGGCGGGCCATGCCTGGCGTCAAGCATTGTGGCGGCAACCGAGTGTAGTGGCGCTGACTCGGCGCAACAATCCCGCAATCACGCCATTCATCACGCTGAATGCACCGCTATTGGCAATTTGCCCACGGCATGGTCTAGACTGGCCGCGTTCTTGTCGGGGTGCCTTGTTGGAAGGCTGAGATCGGTAAATACCGGATCCCGTTGAACCTGATCAGGTTAGCGCCTGCGTAGGGAACAAGATTTCTCGTCACCCGGCGAGTCCTCTTGTGCTTCGTCCGGGATGCTGTTCGACAATCGAACAGCCCTCGTGCGCCAAGCACAGCACTGGTTTCAGTGCGTCCATCCGTCACAGGTTCGCTCCGACAAAAATCCACCGCCTGGATAGTTGGAGAGCCCGTGATGAGCACAGAAATAAAAAGTACAAAATTCAAAAACACCGTGCACCTGAGTGAATCGGCCAAGGTTGACTCCGGCTCCGTGCAGCCGTTTACCCGCTCGCAAAAAATCTACGTGCAGGGCACTCGCCCGGACATCCGCGTGCCGATGCGCGAAATCAGCCTGGATGTGACCCCCACCGACTTCGGCGGTGAAATCAACGCTCCCGTTGTGGTCTATGACACCTCCGGCCCGTACACCGACCCTAACGTCATCATCGACGTGCGCAAAGGCCTTGGCGATGTGCGCTCGCCGTGGATCGAAGTGCGTAACGACACCGAGCGCTTGCCAGGCCTCAGCTCCCACTTCGGCCAGCAGCGCTTGAGCGATGCCGAACTCACCGCGCTGCGCTTCGCCCACGTGAAAAACCCGCGCCGTGCCAAGGCCGGCGCCAACGTCACCCAAATGCATTACGCGCGCAAAGGCATCATCACCGCCGAGATGGAATACGTCGCCATCCGCGAAAACATGAAGCTTGAAGAAGCCCGCGCCAGTGGCCTGCTCGACCAGCAACACGCCGGCCACAGCTTCGGCGCCAGCGTGCCGAAGGTCATCACGCCTGAATTCGTGCGCGAAGAAATCGCCCGTGGCCGCGCGATCATCCCGGCCAACATCAACCATACCGAACTGGAACCGATGATCATCGGCCGTAACTTCCTGGTGAAGATCAACGGCAACATCGGCAACAGCGCCCTGGGTTCGTCCATCGAAGAAGAAGTGGCGAAACTCACCTGGGGCATTCGCTGGGGTTCGGACACCGTGATGGACTTGTCCACCGGCAAGCACATCCATGAAACCCGCGAGTGGATCATCCGCAACTCGCCGGTGCCGATTGGTACCGTGCCGATCTACCAGGCCCTGGAAAAAGTCGGCGGCGCCGCCGAGGACCTGACCTGGGAGCTGTTCCGCGACACCCTGATCGAACAGGCGGAGCAGGGCGTCGACTACTTCACCATCCACGCCGGCGTGTTGCTGCGCTACGTGCCGCTGACCGCCAAGCGCGTCACCGGCATCGTGTCCCGTGGCGGCTCGATCATGGCCAAGTGGTGCCTGGCACACCACAAAGAAAACTTCACCTACACGCATTTCGACGAAATCTGCGAAATCATGAAGGCCTACGACGTCAGCTTCTCCCTCGGTGATGGCCTGCGCCCGGGCTCGATTGCCGACGCCAACGACGCCGCGCAATTTGGCGAGTTGGAAACCCTCGGCGAATTGACCAAGACCGCCTGGAAGCACGACGTGCAAACCATGATCGAAGGCCCCGGCCACGTGCCGATGCAGTTGATCAAGGAGAACATGGACAAGCAGCTCGAGTGCTGCGACGAAGCGCCGTTCTACACCCTCGGCCCACTGACCACCGACATCGCGCCGGGCTACGACCACATCACCTCCGGCATCGGTGCGGCGATGATCGGCTGGTTCGGTTGCGCCATGCTTTGCTACGTCACGCCCAAGGAACACTTGGGCCTGCCGAACAAGGATGACGTGAAGACCGGGATCATCACCTACAAGATCGCTGCCCATGCGGCGGACCTCGCCAAAGGCCATCCGGGCGCGCAGATCCGCGATAACGCGCTGAGCAAGGCGCGCTTCGAGTTCCGCTGGGAAGACCAGTTCAACCTTGGCCTGGACCCGGACACCGCGCGTTCCTATCACGACGAAACCCTGCCGAAGGACTCAGCCAAGGTCGCGCATTTCTGCTCGATGTGCGGGCCGAAGTTCTGCTCGATGAAAATCACCCAGGAAGTGCGTGAGTACGCGGCCAACCAACGCATTGAAGCGGTGGACGTGGACGTGGCCAAGGGCTTGGCCGAGCAGGCGGAGCGGTTCAAGCAGGAAGGTAGCCAGCTGTACAAGAAGGTCTGATCCAGAGGCGGCGGTGACTGTGCCGCCGCCATCGCGGGCAAGCCCGGCTCCCACATTTGAAATGCATTCCGGTGTGGGACCCGGGCTTGCCCGCGATAGCGATCTGCCAAACATCAAAGTGTCCCTCAGAGATAACACCCTTGAGCATTCAACCCAGCACCTACTCCCCAGACATCGCGGTTCCCGCTGACAAACGCGTCTTCGGTGCCCGCGACCTGTTCTCCCTGTGGTTCTCCCTCGGCATCGGCCTGATGGTCCTGCAAACCGGCGCCTTGCTCGCACCGGGCCTGGGCTTGTCCGGGTCGTTGCTGGCGATTTTCCTCGGCACCCTGGTCGGCGTGCTGTTGCTGGCTGCCGTCGGCGTGATCGGCAGCGACACCGGCCTGTCCGCCATGGCCGCGCTCAAGCTCAGCCTGGGGGGCAAGGGCGCCAGCCTGCCGGCGCTGCTCAACCTGCTGCAGCTGATCGGCTGGGGCTCGTTTGAAATCATTGTGATGCGCGACGCGGCCAGCCTGTTGGGCGCACGGGCCTTCAGTGACGGCAGCTTGTTGGCCAGCCCTTTGCTGTGGACCCTGTTCTTCGGCGGCCTGGCGACCTTGCTGGCCGTCAGCGGCCCACTGACCTTTGTGCGCCAGATCCTGCGCAAATGGGGGATCTGGCTGCTGCTCGCCGCCTGCCTGTGGCTGACCTGGAACCTGTTCGCCAAAGCCGACCTCGCCGCACTCTGGGCCCAGGCCGGTGACGGCTCTATGCCGTTCGCGGTGGGCTTTGACATTGCCATCGCCATGCCGTTGTCGTGGTTGCCGCTGATTGCCGACTACTCACGCTTCGGCAAACGCGCGAAAAACGTGTTCGGCGGCACCGCCCTGGGCTTCTTTATCGGTAACTTCTGGCTGATGAGCCTGGGCGTGGCCTACACCCTGGCATTCGCGCCGAGCGGTGAGGTAAATGCGCTTTTGCTGGCTTTGGCCGGTGCGGGCCTGGGTATTCCGCTGCTGCTGATCCTGTTGGACGAATCAGAAAACGCCTTCGCCGATATCCACTCGGCGGCAGTGTCGAGCGGGATCCTGTTGCGCTTGAAGGTCGAGCACCTGGCCCTGGCCATCGGCGTCATCTGCACCCTGATCGCCTGTTTTGCGCCGTTGGCGCAATACCAGAATTTCCTGCTGCTGATCGGCTCGGTGTTTGCGCCGTTGTTTGGCGTGGTGCTGGTGGATCACTTCATTCTGCGCCATCGTAGGGCAGGTGCAGTAGCCAGTCTGCGCTGGCCGGCATTGGTCGCCTGGCTGGGCGGTATCGCGACATACCACCTGCTGGCCAATCTGTATCCGGACGTCGGCGCGACCCTGCCGGCTTTGGTGCTGGCAGGGGTGTTGCAACTCATCCTGGGCCGGGCCTTCAGCGGCGCGCGGGCACCAGTTCAGGCTTGAGAATGCCGTCCAGGCGCGAGTAGGGAATCTGCAACTCGACGTGGCCCAAGGCATACGGCGCAATGGTGGTGGTGGGGTACTTGAGGATCACGCCACCGTAGGTGAGCGCCACGTTAGGGGTTTTCTGGAAAGGGTACTGTTTCACGTACTCCGGTTCCAGGCTCAGGCGGGTGCTGATCAGCCAGCTGTTGTGCGCCACTTGGGCGGCTTTCCAGAACGCGTCTTCCTTGCCGGGCAACAGCATATCGGTCAGGGTCAGGGCCTTTTGCTGCTGGCGTGAGTAGTTGATGAAGGCGCGGCCCGGCTCGCCGTGGGTGGCGCCCTGGTCCAGGTAGCTGGACAACTCGATGATCACCAAGCCGTCATGCTGTTCGCGTACCTTGGCCTGCAAGTACATGCTGTTGCGCGGTGCGGCAGTGCGCAGGAACTGCTCGCGGTAGGTGTCGAGGCTGGTCGGCAGCGGGTCGTTCGAGTTGGTGCTGGTCATTTCCAGCAGGCGCTGTTCGATCAGCGCGTCGAGCTTGGGCTCCTTGGCAAAGTGCACCGTGTCGATATTCACCAGCGGGCAATCAGCGCTGGCGCAGCCCGGCTTGCTTTGCTCGGTGGCGTCGCGAGTGGCTTCCAGCGGGGCCTTGTAGCTCGGTTGGAACAGGCTCTGGCAAGCGCCGAGGGTCAATGCGATGCAGGCCACGGAGGCGATTTTTAAAAGCGACATGTAAGTCCTTCGTCTATCGATAAGAGCGAAATTTGTGGAGCTTCGACTGCCAGCACGGCAGTCAGTTCGCCACTAAGCTGATTAGAGTGTGTTTGACGCCCGCCGTCTATCCCGGCAACTGGAAAGGGGCTGCGCCAAGGTGCAGGAGCGCGTTAGGATGGCGCCCATTGCGCAGGCTTAACGAGGATGGGACATGACGGACTTTGCAAAATCGAAGCCGAGCAAAATCGAAATTGTTCAGCGCGAGAATGCCTACAAGGGCTTCTACAAGCTTGATCGCATGCAACTGCGCCACGAAAAGTTCGATGGCGGCATGAGCCGGGTGATCAATCGTGAAATCTTCGTTCGCCACGACGCCGTGTGTGTGTTGCCCTACGACCCGCAGCGCGATGAAGTGGTGTTGAACGAGCAATTTCGCGTCGGCGCCATGGGCCGTACCGACAACCCCTGGCTGATCGAGATGGTCGCGGGCCTGATCGACAAGGATGAGCAACCGGAGGAGGTTGCACACCGCGAAGCCGAGGAGGAAGCTGGGCTGACATTCTCGGCACTGTGGCCGATCACCCAATATTTCCCGTCACCCGGCGGCAGTACAGAATACGTGCACTTGTACCTGGGCCGCTGCGACAGCGCCGGTGTAGGTGGCGTCCATGGATTGGAAGAAGAAGCTGAAGATATCCGCGTCACCGTATGGGCCTTCGAAGATGCCCTGCAAGCGGTGCGTGACGGCAAAATTTCCAATGCAGCCAGCATCATCGCCCTGCAATGGCTTGCGCTTAATCGCGCAGAAGTGAGGGGGTTATGGCAGTAAAGGCACGGGAACGTTATCGAGTCGACCTGATCGGGCTGCAAGCAGCCTGCGAGGCCAATTACGCGCGGTTGATGCGCCTGCTCCCCGATATGCGCCACGCCCCGGAGGCGCGGCGCATCGGTGTGACCCACGGCGACCAGATGCTCGGCGTGCTGGCCCTGGAGGTCATCGTCAACTGCCCCTACACCACTACCCTGCGTGTGCGTCAGGAACACAGCTTGCCGTGGCTGCCAGTGCCGCAACTGGAGGTGCAGGTCTACCACGACGCGCGAATGGCCGAAGTGATCAGCGCCGAACATGCGCGGCGCTTTCGCAGCATCTATCCTTACCCCAACGTGTTCATGCACCAGCCCGATGAGAAAGCACAGCTCAATGTGTTCCTCGGTGAATGGTTGAGCCACTGCCTGGCCCTGGGCCATGAGTTCGAAGCTGTGCGGTAGATGTGAACTGCGTCTGCTTCCTGGGTTTCCTCTTTGCGTCCTGCCCCAGCATAATCACGCCAAACGTCCATTCCTGTGATTGCCTTGGGAGAGCGCCTTGCCGAGCGTATCCACCGTGAGCCCCGATGCGCCGGCATTGCTGGTGCAACTGTCCGACAGCCATTTGTTCGCCGAGGCCGACGGCACGCTGCTGGGCATGAACACCCGTGAAAGCCTGCAGCGCGTGATCGAGTTGGTGAGCGCGCAACAGCCGCGCATTGATCTGGTACTGGCCACGGGGGACCTGTCCCAGGACGGCACGCTTGAGTCGTACCAGCAATTTCGCGACATGACCGCGCCCATGGGGGCACCGACGCGCTGGATCCCCGGTAATCACGACGAACCGCAGATCATGGCCCGCGCCGCCGTGCACAGTGACCTGCTGGAACCGGTGGTCGATATCGGCAACTGGCGCGTCACCCTGCTGGACTCCGCTGTACCAGGCTCCGTGCCGGGCTACCTGCAGGATCAACAACTGCAACTGCTCGCCCAGGCCCTGAGCGAAGCACCGAACCGGCATCATCTGGTGTGCTTCCATCATCATCCCGTGCCTATCGGGTGCGCCTGGATGGAGCCCATTGGCCTGCGCAATCCTGATGCTTTGTTTGCTGTGCTCGACCGGTTCCCACAGGTGCGGGCGGTACTCTGGGGCCACGTGCACCAGGAAATCGACCGCGAGCGCAACGGCGTGCGCTTGCTGGCGTCGCCGTCCACCTGCATCCAGTTCGCGCCGGGCAGCGAAGATTTCAAGGTCAGCGAGCAAGCGCCGGGTTATCGCTGGCTGCGCCTGCATGCCGACGGACGGTTGGAGACTGGGGTGGAGCGGGTCCAGGGTTTCACCTTTACCGTCGATTACGGCAGCAACGGCTATTAAAACCTGTAAACGCTGATCAAAGTGTGGGAGCTGGCTTGCCGGCGATGGCAGTGTGCCAGTCTATAAATGTGTGATGGATACACCGCCATCGCCGGTAAGCCAGCTCCCACAGTGGGTCTTCTGTGTCCTTTGGATTGAGTGCATCACACACGGCTTCGATCCCTGTAAACTGCGCCTTTTTTGGCGCAAGCATGGAGAGCCCGGCATGTCCGCTTCGATCCTGTATATCCACGGTTTCAACAGTGCGCCGGCGTCCAATAAGGCCAGCCAACTGATCACCGTGATGGACGCTCTCGGCATGGCCGACCAATTGCGCGTTCCGGCCCTGCATCACCATCCCCGTCAGGCGATTCCTCAGTTGGAAGCGGCTATCGCTGAACTGGGGCGGCCACTGCTGGTCGGCAGCTCACTCGGCGGCTACTATGCAACCCATCTTGCCGAACGCCATGGCCTCAAGGCGTTGCTGGTGAACCCGGCGGTCAGCCCTCATCGGATGTTCGACGGTTACCTGGGCACCCAGAAGAACCTCTACACCGATGAAACCTGGGAACTGACCCACGACCACGTCGCGGCGCTGGCCGAGCTGGAAGTGCCGGCGCCCCAGGATGCCGCGCGGTATCAGGTGTGGTTGCAGACCGGGGATGAAACCCTGGACTATCGCCTCGCCCAGCAGTACTACCGGGCCTGTGCCTTGCGCATCCAGGCCGGGGGCGACCATGGTTACCAGGGGTTCGCCCAGCAATTGCCGGCCATGTTGAGCTTTGCCGGCATTGGCGCAGATCAGTATCAATCCTTCGATTTTTCTTCATTGTAAGAATCGCAGGTCACTTTTTAATCGAACGACTCACGACGAGACCCCATGGCCACTCCCAGCGCTAGCTCTTATAACGCCGACGCCATCGAAGTCCTCTCGGGCCTCGACCCGGTGCGCAAACGCCCCGGCATGTACACCGACACCAGTCGGCCGAACCACCTTGCCCAGGAAGTCATCGACAACAGCGTCGACGAAGCCTTGGCCGGGCACGCCAAGTCGGTGCATGTCATTCTCCACGCAGACCATTCCCTGGAAGTGTCCGACGATGGTCGTGGCATGCCGGTGGACATCCACCCCGAAGAGGGCGTGCCGGGCGTCGAGCTGATCCTCACCAAGCTGCACGCCGGTGGCAAGTTCTCCAACAAGAACTACCAATTCTCCGGTGGCCTGCACGGTGTGGGTATTTCCGTGGTCAACGCCCTGTCCACGCTGGTACGGGTGAAGGTCAAGCGCGACGGCAACGAGTACCAGATGACCTTCGCCGATGGCTACAAAGCCACCGACCTGGAAGTGATCGGCACCGTTGGCAAGCGCAACACCGGCACCAGCGTGTACTTCGCCCCGGACCCGAAATACTTCGATTCGCCAAAATTCTCCATCAGCCGCCTCAAGCACGTGCTCAAGGCCAAGGCCGTGCTGTGCCCAGGCCTGCTGGTGACTTTTGAAGACAAAGGCACCGGTGAGAAGGTCGAATGGCACTACGAAGATGGCCTGCGCTCGTACCTGGAAGATTCCGTCAGCGAGTTCGAACGCCTGCCCAACGAGCCGTTCTGCGGCAGCCTGGCCGGTAATAAAGAAGCCGTGGACTGGGCGCTGTTGTGGTTGCCCGAAGGCGGCGACAGCGTGCAGGAAAGCTACGTCAACCTGATCCCCACGGCCCAGGGCGGCACGCACGTCAACGGTTTGCGCCAGGGCTTGCTGGATGCCATGCGTGAATTCTGCGAATACCGCAGCCTGCTGCCGCGCGGCGTGAAGCTGGCGCCGGAAGACGTGTGGGAGCGCATCGCGTTCGTGCTGTCGATGAAGATGCAGGAGCCGCAGTTCTCCGGCCAGACCAAGGAACGCCTGTCGTCCCGTGAAGCGGCGGCGTTTGTCTCCGGCGTGGTCAAGGACGCGTTCAGCCTGTGGCTCAACGAACACCCAGAATTAGGCCTGGCCCTGGCTGAACTGGCGATCAACAACGCTGGTCGTCGCCTGAAGGCCAGCAAGAAAGTCGAGCGCAAGCGCATCACCCAGGGCCCGGCATTGCCCGGCAAGCTGGCCGATTGCGCCGGGCAGGACCCGATGCGCTCAGAGCTGTTCCTGGTGGAAGGGGACTCCGCCGGCGGTTCCGCCAAGCAAGCGCGGGACAAGGAATTCCAGGCGATCCTGCCGTTGCGGGGCAAGATCCTCAACACTTGGGAAGTCGATGGCAGCGAAGTCCTGGCCAGCCAGGAGGTGCACAACATCGCCGTGGCCATTGGCGTTGACCCAGGTGCGGCGGACATGAGCCAGCTGCGCTACGGCAAGATCTGCATCCTCGCCGACGCCGACTCCGACGGCTTGCACATCGCCACGCTGCTGTGTGCGCTGTTCGTCCAGCACTTCCGCCCGTTGGTGGATGCCGGTCACGTCTACGTCGCCATGCCACCGCTGTACCGTATCGACATGGGCAAAGAGATTTACTACGCCCTGGACGACGCCGAGCGTGATGGCATCCTCGACCGCCTGGTGGCCGAGAAGAAACGCGGCAAGCCACAGGTCACGCGATTCAAAGGCCTGGGTGAAATGAACCCGCCACAACTGCGCGAAACCACCATGGACCCGAACACGCGTCGCCTGGTGCAGTTGACGCTGGGCGAAGACTTCGCCGAAACCTCGGAAATGATGGACATGCTGTTGGCGAAGAAACGCGCGCCGGACCGCAAGTCCTGGCTGGAATCCAAAGGCAACCTGGCCGAGGTCCTGGGCTGATGCGCACAGGTTTCGCCCTGGCGATCCTGATGTTGAGCGGGTGGGTGGCCACCGAGGTGGTTGCCGCACCCGTGGCTGAGCTAAAGCGGGTGTCCGAGCATCCGGTGGACGGCATGCGCGGCGGTAACCTGTCGGGGCTGGCACTGTGTGGCAACGACTTGTGGACGGTCTCCGACCGCGATGACGACCAGATCTACCGCCTGGATATCAGCGCGCCGACCTGGCAGGCCGAAGCCGTGAAGATCGACGTGCCGCCGGTGCCTGAATCCGGGCTGCCGTGGGGGTTGCGTTCGCGCACCAAGGCCGCCTCGTTCATTCGCGGTGGCGACCTGGACTTTGAAGGCATCACCTGCGACGCCGCCGGTAACCGCTATATTGTCAGCGAGGCCCATGCGGCGGTGCTGCAAGTGCCGGTCACGGGCGCGCCTGAGTGGTTGAAAATCGACCCAGGCATGGTGCGTGAAGCGCGGGCCAGCGGCATGTTGCTGCACTTCAATGCGTTGTTTGAAGGCCTGGCGATCAACCCGCAAGGCAATCAGATTTGGTTGGCGGCCGAGCGTGAGCGGCGCGGGCTGATTTCGATCAAGCGTCCGCAAAGCCTGTGGGGCTGTGACGGTCCCTGCGTATTGCTGAGTGAGGCCGGCCAGGAAATGCAGCCGGCCAAGTTCACCGATGCCAAGGCCGTGTCCAAGGACTTCGCCGACCTGGCGCTGTTCAACGGCAAACTGTTTACCCTGGAGCGCAATGCGTTCCAGATTTGCCGGCGTGATGCGGTCACCGCCAAGGTCGAGCTGTGCTGGTCGTTTGCCGACGAGACGCTGACACCCGAGCGGCGTTATCCCCAGCCCTATGGCCTGGCAGAAGCCCTGGTGGTGGATGCCGAGGGTGCCTGGCTGGGCATCGACAATAATTTCGGCCCGCGTGCCGATGGTGAAAAACGCCCCGTGGTCTATCGTTTCGCCGCCCCTGCCGGTGGCTGGAGCGCCCAGCCATGAGCCCCTGTTTTTTTGAATTGACCCGGTGCAACGGCAGTTCCGTTGCGCCATACCAGACCATGATGAGGCCCGCATGAGTGACATCCTCGCAGACAGCTTAGATGGCGTAGAACGCCGGTCGCTGGCTGACTTCACCGAAAATGCCTACCTCAACTACTCCATGTACGTGATCATGGACCGTGCCTTGCCGCATATCGGCGACGGCCTGAAGCCCGTACAACGGCGCATCATCTACGCCATGAGTGAGTTGGGCCTGGACGCTGATTCCAAGCACAAGAAGTCGGCGCGAACCGTCGGTGACGTGCTCGGTAAGTTCCACCCCCACGGCGATTCGGCGTGCTACGAAGCCATGGTGCTGATGGCCCAGCCGTTCAGCTATCGCTACACGTTGGTGGACGGCCAGGGTAACTGGGGTGCGCCGGATGATCCCAAGTCGTTCGCCGCCATGCGTTATACCGAAGCCCGCCTGTCGCGGTATTCGGAAGTGCTGCTCAGCGAATTGGGCCAGGGCACCGCGAACTGGGGCCCGAACTTTGACGGCACCCTCGAAGAACCCCTGGTGTTGCCGGCACGTTTGCCGAACATCCTGCTCAATGGCACCACCGGTATTGCCGTGGGCATGGCCACCGACGTACCGCCGCACAACCTGCGCGAAGTCGCCAGCGCTTGCGTACGCCTGCTGGATGAGCCGAAAGCCACGGTCGAACAGCTCTGCGAGCATATCCAGGGCCCGGACTACCCGACCGAAGCGGAAATCATCACGCCGCGTGCCGACCTGCTGAAAATGTACGAAACCGGCAAGGGCTCGGTGCGCATGCGTGCCGTGTACCACGTCGAAGATGGCGACATTATTGTCACCGCGCTGCCGCACCAGGTATCGGGCGCCAAAGTGCTGGAGCAAATCGCCGCGCTGATGCAGGCCAAACCGTCGAAACTGCCGCAAGTTGCCGACCTGCGTGACGAGTCCGACCACGAAAACCCGTGCCGCATCGTGATCATCCCGACCAACAGCCGGGTCGATCACGAAGTGCTGATGCAGCACCTCTTTGCCAGCACGGACCTGGAGTCCAGCTACCGGGTCAACGTCAATATCATTGGCCTGGATGGCAAACCGCAGCTGAAAAACCTGCGCAACCTGCTGGTGGAGTGGCTGGAGTTCCGCGTGCAGACCGTGCGTCGCCGCCTGCAATTCCGCCTCGACAAGGTCGAGCGCCGCTTGCACCTGTTGGACGGCTTGTTGATCGCCTACCTCAACCTGGATGAAGTGATCCACATCATTCGTACCGCCGAGCACCCGAAAGCCGAGCTGATCGCGCGTTTCGAGCTCAGCGAGATCCAGGCGGACTACATCCTCGACACCCGCTTGCGCCAATTGGCACGACTGGAAGAAATGAAGCTGCGCGACGAACAGGACGCGCTGCTCAAGGAACAAGCCAAGCTGCAAGCGTTGCTGGGCAGCGAGGCCAAGCTCAAGAAGCTGGTGCGCAGCGAGCTGATCAAAGACGCCGAAACCTATGGCGACGACCGTCGCTCGCCGATCGTCGAGCGCGCTGAGGCGAAAGCGCTGACCGAGACCGAACTGCTGCCGAACGAGAAAATTACCGTCGTTCTGTCGGAAAAGGGTTGGGTTCGTTCCGCCAAGGGGCATGATATTGACGCCACTGGTTTGTCGTATAAGGCGGGTGACGGGTTCAAGACCGCCGCCGCCGGGCGTTCCAACCAGTTTGCGGTGTTTATTGACTCCACTGGGCGCAGTTATTCGGTGCCGGCGCACACCTTGCCGTCTGCACGAGGGCAGGGCGAGCCATTGACCGGGCGCCTGACGCCGCCGCCAGGGGCGAATTTCGAGTGCGTGCTGCTGCCGGACGATGATGCGCTGTACGTGATCGCCTCCGACGCGGGCTACGGGTTTGTGGTGAAAGGTGAAGACCTGCAGGCCAAGAACAAGGCCGGCAAGGCCTTGCTGAGCTTGCCGAACAACGCCAAGGTGATCCTGCCGCGGCCGGTGGACGACCGTGAGAGCAACTGGCTGGCGTCGGTCACCACCGAAGGTCGCTTGCTGGTGTTCAAAATCAGCGACCTGCCGCAGTTGGGTAAAGGCAAAGGCAACAAGATCATTGGTATTCCTGGCGAGCGCGTGGCCAGTCGCGAAGAGTACGTGACCGATATCGCGGTAATCCCGGAAGGCGCGACGTTGGTGCTTCAGGCCGGTAAACGTACCCTGTCGTTGCGTCCTGACGACCTTGAGCATTACAAGGGTGAGCGCGGTCGGCGTGGTAACAAATTGCCTCGTGGCTTCCAGCGCGTGGATGCTTTGTTGGTGGAAACGCCGGTTTAACGCGTATTAGAGCCCTCGATCTACGATTTAACCCGTAGATCGACGCTTTGGCGCTGGAGTCATGGCGCATATTCACGGATGATATGGCCTTTCCAGCGCCGGCGTGGCCGAGCGTGTTTAGGTTATTTTTAGTATTACATTGTGGTTCGCCTTGTGGCAGCCACCTGGATGGGATGATGACTGCTCCACGCCTTCCTTTTATTTTCATGCTCGCTGGCCTCTTGGGGCTGGCGGGTTGCAGCACACACCAGCCGGTGTCGCTGTACCAGCTGGACAGCGGAAGTCCGGCTCAGCCAGCACAAACCGCTGGCATGGCGGTTTTGCTGGGTCCGGTAGTCGTGGCTGACTACCTGCAACGTGAAACCCTCCTGCAACGTCAGAATGACGGCAGCCTGCAAGGTTCCACCGATGGTCGTTGGGCGGGCAGCTTGTCCTCCGACATCAACCAGTTGATGTTGCGCCAGGTGGCAGGCCAGTTGGACAGCCAGCGCGTAGTGCTGGCGCCCGCACCGACCGGCTTCACCCCGGATGTGCAGGTGTTGCTGACCATCACCCGGCTTGATTCAGGTGCGTCGCAACCGGCGATCCTCGATGCACAATGGCGTTTGATCGACCGTCGCGGCCAGGTGCGTGATAACCGTATCGTGCACTTGCAGGAACAACACACCGGCACCACCGCGTCCCAGGTCCAGGCCCAGGGCGTGTTGTTGCAGCATCTGGCTCAGCAGTTGTCGGTGGCGCTCAAACCTTTGGCCAACCAGCCGCCGATTGCCGAGGCACCCCGCAAGCAGAGCGCTCCGGCGCAGGCCAAGCCGGCAGAGCCGCGGAAGCCGAAAATGCCGATGGCCACGCCGATCCGTACGGATATGGAAGTATTCAGGTTCTGATCTGAATGGCAGACAAACAAAAGGCCCGCTGAATCAGCGGGCCTTTTTCGTTGGCTTGAAACCTACCCCCTGTAGGAGCCGGCTTGCCGGCGATCCCTACAGAGGGGCGGTGATCAGCCCTTGGTGCGGGTCTCATGCATCCGCGCCAACTGCCGCTCCAGCATCGAGGGGTACGGCTCCATCAAACGCTCCACACAACTGGCACCCTCGGGGCTGGCAATCGGGCGGATACGCGCGCGCTGGCGGATCAGCGTGTCTTCACTGATCTTGCGCTCCACCAGCAGCAGGTTGCGGCTGTGTTGCGACAGGGCCAGGGCATCCTGGGCAATCTCGGTGAGCAACAGGTCGATCTGGCTCATGCCGAACAAATCGTCGCCGACCGTCAGGCCCAGCTGCAATTGCAGGGTGATGCCGCTGTCCGCGACTTCGATCTGCAATTCATGGCCCAGGGCGCGCAGCAGCTCGCCGCAGCAAATGGCATTGGTCAGGTAGTCTTCGCCGCTGTCTTCGCTGTGGAACAGCATCAGCGTGCTGCCATCGTTCAGAGTATGCAGCTCGCCCTGGTACAGCGATGCGGCCTGGTCGAGGCAGTCACGATAGCGTTCCAGTAGCTCGGTCAGGCGTGCGCGCGGCAGGCGGCGCAGTTGGTCCTGGGCACCCATTTGCACCGCCAGTACGGCGCTGAACTGGGGCTCGGTGCTCTTCACCGGCGCCGGTTTGGCGGCAACGGCCGGCGCGCCGGCCGAGGTGTCGCGCAGGTCGGCAAAGGGGTCTTCGTCGTCCAGCTCGTCCTCTTCGGCCTTGAACGCCTGGCGGGTGGCAGGCTTCAGGCCCGCCACCGGAGCGTCTCGCACTTCAAACTCGGGCTCGTCGTCGTAGTCGGCGTCGAACTCAGGCTCGGGCTCCACTTCGCGCACAACCGGTTCCGGGGCGAAACTGGCGTGAAGCTGGCGCGCCAGGTCGCCGATCTCATCCTGGCGGTCGGTGGCCGGGGTGTGTTCGTCAATGTCCCGCAGCCAGATGCGCAGTTGCATCAAGGGCGTAGAGATATGCCGACCCAGGCGCAAACTCAAGGCCAGGGCCAATGCCAGCAGGATCGCGCTGAGGATGCCCATGCTTTGTAGACTGATGGTCATCGGCTGCTGGAATTGCTGCATATCCAGGCTGATGCGCAGTTGGCCGGCCTTCACATCCTGAAACGTAATGTTGCTCTGGTAGAGGCCTTCGGCTTCACCCAGCAGGCCGTTTTTCGGGCGCTGCCCGGCTTCGGCCATGATCCGGTTGTCCACGCTGTAGATGGCGGCGTGGGCCACCAGCGGGTTCTTGGTCAGGTTGTTGAGCAGCACGTTGAGGCTGAGGATGTCATTGGACACCAACAACTCAGTCGCCGAGGTGGCGGTCTGGGTGGTCAAGCTCTCGCCCAGGGCGTCGGCTTGCTCGTGCATGGCCTGCTTGAACTGCAAACCCATCACGCAGGCGTAGATCACCAGGGCCAGGGCGACCAGGATCACGTTATGGCTGGCGATGCGTAATGCGATCGGTACACGGCGGTGGCGCAGTGCCCGGAAGATCAGCAGGAAGAAATTATCGGTTTTTACTGGCGTGGGCCGGTTCACTTGCGCTCGGCTCTTGGTCCGTGAAGTTGACGCGCAGTATAGCGACAGCCCTAGGACCGGCAAAGCGCTGGCTGTGCCCGATGGTCACTGAAAGTGGGTAGAATGCGGTTTTTTTCCAGCCTGGGGGTGCGCCTTGCGCGAAATTGTCCTGATTAACATCACTGGTGAAGACCGCCCGGGTCTTACTGCGGCTATTACGGGAGTGCTGGCCCAGGGTGGTGTGAACATTCTCGACATCGGCCAGGCGGTGATCCACGACACCCTGTCGTTCGGCATCCTGGTCGAGATCCCGAGCACGGAACAGGCGTCTTCGGTACTCAAGGACATCCTGTTTACGGCGTACAAGCTGGACCAGCAAGTGCGTTTTACGCCAGTGTCCGAAGAGGATTACCAGCAATGGGTCGCGGGCCAGGACAAAAAACGCCACATCGTGACGCTGCTGACCCGCAAGGTCACTGCTGAGCAACTGCAGCGCGTCAGCTCCATCACCGCGCAATATGGCCTGAACATCGACCACATCGACCGTCTGTCGGGTCGCATGCCGCTGGACACGCCGGCCGACAAGGGCAAGGGCTGCATCGAGTTCTCCGTGCGCGGTGAACCGGCCGACCCACAAGCCTTGCGTGCCGAGTTCCTCAGCGTGGCCCAGGAGCTGAACGTCGATATCGCCTTCCAGGAAGATTCGCTGTTCCGTCGCAACCGTCGCCTGGCGGTGTTCGACATGGACTCCACGCTGATCGAAGCCGAAGTCATCGACGAGCTGGCCAAGGCTGCCGGCGTAGGCGAGCAGGTTTCCGAGATTACCGAGCGCGCCATGGCCGGTGAACTCGACTTCCGCGCCAGCTTCAAAGAGCGCCTTGCGCTGCTCAAGGGCCTGGACGTGAGCGTGCTGGACTCCATCGGCGCCTCCCTGCGCCTCACCGAAGGTGCCGAAACCCTGTTCGCCGAACTCAAGCGCCTGGGCTACAAGACTGCCATCCTGTCTGGCGGCTTCACCTACTTCGCCAAGCAATTGCAGGCCAAGCTGGGTATCGACTATGTGTTCGCCAATGAGCTGGAAGTGGTGGATGGCAAGGTGACCGGCGTGGCCGTGGAGCCGATTGTCGACGCGCAGCGCAAGGCGGACCTGTTGAAGGAGTTGGCCCACAAGGAGGGGTTGCGCCTGGAGCAGACCATTGCGGTCGGCGACGGTGCGAATGACTTGCCGATGCTGGCAATTGCCGGGTTGGGTGTTGCGTTCCGTGCCAAGCCGTTGGTGAAGCAGTCGGCCAAGCAGGCGATTTCGACGCTGGGGCTCGATGGCGTGCTGTATCTGCTGGGCTTCCGCGACCGCGACTGCCAGCTCTAGGTAGAAACACGGTAAATAAAGGTGGGAGCGGGCTTGCTTGCGAATGCGGTAGTTCAGTCACTGATCTGTCGACTGATGCTCCGTATTCGCGAGCAAGCCCGCTTGTGTCTTGAGACAGGATTAAGCTGAAGGTGAGAGGGTGAGTGGCAAGCTGAATGCCCGAAGTGCTTAAAGCACGTGTGGGAGCCCATGCTGCCACTCACTTCTCCGCTCTGGACATGAGCCCGAACAGTTGAACGAGCCCACCTCGAACAGTTACAAGCGTGGGCCAAGCCAGAGCGCTCTCACTTTGAGTGTAAGAGGGTTTGGCTATGTTTTCCTATCCAGCAGGCATTGATGTTTCCAAGGACAGCCTTGAGGCTCGAGTTAATCTGATTGACGTTGGGGTAAGTTGCGCTAACGCCGAAGATGATTTCCCTGGGTTGATTGGGTGGCTATTGCTTCACCAGGTCGGTCGCGTGCTGTTGGAGGCCACTGGCGGTTACGAGCGCAAAGTCATGAAGGCGCTCCAGGCTGCGGGCCTCAACGTCATCTGCATCAATCCCCGTCGAGCCAAGAGTTTTTCCACTGCGATGGGCCAACAAGCCAAAACCGACCCGATAGATGCAAAGTCCCTTGCACAGTTCGCAGCGGTACTCGACTCGCCAAACAGCCGAATCACCAGCCCGAAACATGACGAGTTGCGCGCGTTAGTCCAACAGCGAGAAAACTTTATTCAGCAGAGAGACGATGACAAAAGGCGCCTGAAAACGGCCTCATGCGACGTAGTAAAACCAGCGTTGCAGAGTCATATCGACTACCTGATCAAGGCTGTGAACGCGATAGACCAGTTGATTCGTCAAAGCGCCAACGTGTTAGATCGCGAAAAAGTCGAACGCCTGTGTTCAGTTAAGGGGATCGGGCTCGTTACGGCGGCTAGCCTTATGGCATACCTGCCGGAGTTGGGTGAGGTTGGCAAGCGTCCGATCGCTGCCCTAGCGGGCCTCGCGCCGTATAACAACGACAGTGGGAAGCACATAGGCGCGCGTCACATTCGTGGCGGAAGGTTTTCCGCACGTCGCTCGCTATACATGGCCTGCTGGGTCGTCATTCGGGACCAGCCTGAATTCCAGGCACGCTATAAAGCACTGCGTGGCAAAGGAAAATGCGCAAAAGTTGCGCTAATCGCATGCATGCGTGTTTTGTTAATCCGGCTGAACGCAATGCTGCGTGATAGGACTGAATGGAAAGAACACGCTGCCTAAATCGGCAGCGATGTGTCGTTGAAGGTCACACGGCTTGAAGCTGTGGGAGTTTGGCTGTCTTTGAAAGCGATGGCCAAGATATGGTCATCAAGACAGTTGCTCCCACATTGGGTTTTGGGTCAGGCTTTCGGCAGTGCAATACCCTGGCCCATCTGCACCGGCGAACCGGCTACCAGTGCTTCTGCCCATTTCACCTGATCCGGCCCGAACAACACAATCGCGGTCGAACCCAGCTTGAAGCGACCCAGCTCCGCACCTTTCTCCAGGTGGATCGGCGCACGTGCGGCCTCGTCGTAGCGGAAGGTTTTCAGCTCGCGCTTCGGCGGTGTCACCAGGCCGGCCCATACGGTTTCAATCGACGCGACGATCATCGCGCCCACCAACACGACAGCCATCGGGCCGCGCTCGGTGTCGAAAATGCAGGCAACACGTTCATTGCGCGCGAACAGCTCTGGAACGTTTTCGGCAGTGGTCTGGTTTACCGAAAAGATACGGCCCGGGATGTAGACCATTTCCCGCAGAGTGCCGGCCAGTGGCATGTGCACACGGTGGTAGTCCTTCGGCGACAGATAGACCGTCGCGAAGTCGCCGCCCATGAACGGCGCCGACAAGGCCGCGTCCCCACCCAGCAGTTCCAACACGCTGAAGCTGTGACCCTTGGCCTGGAACACACGGCCATGTTCGATCGGGCCAAGCTGGCTGACCGCGCCGTCGGCAGGGCTCAACACCGCTCCAGGGGTTTGATCCAATGGGCGGGCGCCGTCTTTCAATGCACGGGTGAAGAAGGCATTGAAGTGCTCGTAAGCGGTCAGGTCCTCAACCAGGGCTTGGGACATGTCCACTTGATAGCGCTTGGCGAACCAGCTGGTGAATGCGTTCTTGATCCAGCGCACACGGCACTCGGCAACGCAACCGGCCAGGCGCGACAGCAAGTGGTGCGGCAGCAAGTATTGGCTGAGGATAAACAACTGCTTTTTCATAACTGTCCTTAAACCTTAAATCTCGACGGGGGTGTCGGGGTGGTTGCCCCATTCGCCCCAGGAACCGGCATAACCTTTGACCCGCGGATAACCGAGCGCCTTGGCCACCAGGTAGGTGAAGCCAGAGCGGTGGTGAGTCTGGCAGTGGGTGATGATTTCTTTGTCTTTGGTCAGCCCGAGGTCTTCGAGGATCTGCGGCATGTCGCGACGGATGCGCAGGTTGCGCGCCTTGTCCATGCCGGCCGTCCATTCGAAGTTCACTGCGCCAGGGATGTGCCCGCCTTTGGCTGCGAGCACCTTTTCGCCGGAGTACTCCAGCGGGCCGCGCGCATCCCAGATGCCCAGGTCGGCGGCGCCCAGGCGGCTTTGCAGGTATTCACGGGTGGCGGTGGGGCCGTCGTGCAGCGTGAGGCTGACCGGGCCGCCGACAGGGGCGGGCACCTCGGTGGAGACCGGGTGTTGGTCCGCCAGCCAGGCGAGCAAGCCGCCGTCGAGGTAGTGGTATTTCGGGTGGCCGATCACGTCGAGCATCCAGATGAACCGCCCGGCCCAGCCGCCGCCTTCGTCGTCGTAGACCACGTAGGTGGCGTCAGGGGTGTGGCCCAATTCGCCGAACAGTTTTTCCAGCTCGGCCTTGCTGGGCAGCAAGCCGGGAGCCGGTGGCTGGCCCAGTTGGGTGCGCTTGGGGTCAACGAAATGCGCGCCGGGGATATGCCCTTCGGCGTAGCGGGCGGCACTGGTGAGGTCCACCAGAATCAGGTGTTCGGCATCGAGGCGACCAAGCAGGTCGCTGGGTTCGATCACCAGCGGCAAGCCAGAGAAGTCAGGCATGTGAGGTCTCCTGGGCACAAATGTTGGCGATAGAGGAGGGCGATTGTAGCGCAAGCATCAAGCGCTGCGGTTGGTAAAGCTGTGCAGGGCTTTCTCGATGCATTGGGCGGTTTTGCCGAAAGCCTGCACGGTGGTTTCCGAGAATGGCCCGCCGCCTTGGTCGGCCACCATCAGCATGACCACCTTGCCGTTGCAACTCAGGGAGCGCAGCAGCAGGTGCTCGCCGGTGAACAGGCGGCGCAGGATCGGCGGCAGCAACGCCGCGAACTGGGCGTGGTTTTCAGGATTGAGGCGCACCTGGGCCGACTTCTCCAGCAAGCGTTGCAGCAAGGTGCTGTTGACCACGTCCAGGCTCAGGTTCGCGGCGTCCTTCGGCAGGCCGTCGGCCTGGTGAACACGCAAGGTGCTCAGGGCGCGATCAGCCATCAACAGCATGACCCGCTGCATGCCACTGGCGACCAAGGCTTCCTTGGCGCAGGTGGTCAAGTGCATGGCGTTGGCAAAGCGGCTCGGCTCCACCAGCAACTCGGTGCAACGCTTGCGCCACACGGCCAGGGCCTCGGCGGTGGGTGGCGGCGCTGGCAACAGGCCGCGGTGAATCTTCTGTACATGCCACGGCCAGATCAGCGACAGCGCCGGGTGCCAGAGGTCAGGCATCAAGGCGGTGCGGGCGCTGGTGACAGCCTGTTGGTGGACCAGTTGCTGCACCTCGCCCAAAGGCTGTTGCAGGTACAGCGCAGTGAGCAATTGCCAGCGTTCGGTGTGCGGGCAGGTCCAGGACTCCTGGGCCGACATTGCCAGGCCGTTGGCCAGCAGCACGGTGTTGGCGGGCTGGTTCAACCAGCGGCGCAGATTGGGTTCGGCATCGAGCAATTGCTGATGGCGCAGCGGGTCGTCTTCACGGGCGATGTGCAGGGCCTTGACCAGCAGGCGCTGCTCGCTCATCAGCAGCTTGTAGCCCTGGGAGACCCAGATCGGCAGGTGCCAGGCTTCGGTCAGGCCGACACACAGGTCCAGCAGGCGCACGCCGAACAGTTCCTGTTCGACCTGGCGGGCTGACTGGCCTTTGTGGATAACCCGCAGCTCCCATTCTTCCAGGAGCTTGGGGTAGGCGACTGCCATCGGCCACAGCGGCGACAGGAACAGCAGGCTGCCCCAGTGGATGTCCTGCCACAGCCGCGCCAGGCGGCTGCCGAACAAGCCGTTGGCTTGCTGCGAAGCGTGCTGGCTCACCAGCAACAATTGGCGCAGCGCCACAGGAATCTCGTGGGCCGGCACCGAGGGCAGGCGCGCCAGCAGTTCTTCGGCGCGCTTGAGGCCCAGGCGGTTGAGCGCCACTTCGAGGTTTTCCGCCGGTTCCGCCAGGCTGCCATGGGTGTGGCTGTTGGCCTCGCGCATCACGCTGAGCACCAGGGCCGGGCTGTTTTGCATCAGCTCGGCAATATCTCGCAACGAACTGCGGCTGTCGCGGATGCCTTTGCACACACGGTCGTGGCTGGCCTGGGGCACAGGCAGCAGCACATCGTCCAGGCGCTTGATCCAAGCGGCGAGAGAGTTGGGTTTTGCAGTTGGGACTGTCGTTTCATTAGCCATGATTGGGGCGCGATCATCACTTGCGGTCTACACGCCCGGAGCGGGCCGAACTGGCTTTTCGCCTTAACGGCCTATAGTCTGGCGCAGTTTTGCCGATAAGTAGAACAAGAGTTTTCTGCTACACCCAATATGTCCATGAACCCGACGGCGCAAGTACTCATCCCCTATGGCTAAAATTATCGGCATCATCGTCGTCATCGCAAGCGTGCTCGGTGGCTACGTCCTGTCCCACGGTAAAATTGCTGCGTTGATCCAGCCCTTCGAAGTGCTGATCATCGGTGGTGCGGCGTTCGGCGCATTCTTGCAGGCCAACCCCGGCTACATGACCATGCACGTGGTCAAGAAGTCCCTGGGCATGTTCGGTTCGCGCTTCACCCACACCTTCTATCTGGAGGTTCTGGGCCTGGTCTACGAGATCCTCAACAAAAGCCGCCGCGAAGGCATGATGGCCATCGAGGCTGACATCGAAGATGCCGCCGCCAGCCCGATTTTCGCCAAGTACCCGGCCGTGCTCAAAGATGAGCGCATGACCGCCTATATCTGCGACTACCTGCGCATCATGTCCTCCGGCAACATGGCCCCCCATGAGCTGGAAGGTCTGTTCGACATGGAGTTGTTCAGCCTTAAAGAAGAGCTGGAGCATCCGTCCCACGCCGTGACCGGCATCGCTGACGGTATGCCGGGTTTCGGTATCGTCGCGGCGGTACTGGGTATCGTGGTGACCATGGCTTCCCTGGGCGAGGGCGACCAAGCGGCCATCGGCATGCACGTGGGTGCGGCACTGGTCGGTACCTTCTTCGGTATTCTCGCGGCCTACGGCTTCTTCGGCCCGCTGGCCACCTCCCTGGCCCATGACGCCAAGGAAGAAATCAACCTGTACGAGTCGATCAAGGCCAGCCTGGTAGCCTCCGCTTCCGGCATGCCGCCGTCCCTGGCGGTGGAGTTCGGTCGCAAGGTGCTGTACCCGAAACATCGCCCAAGCTTCGCCGAGCTGGAACAAGCGGTTCGTGGTCGCTAAGCCATGGAAAACAACCAGCCGATAATCATCAAGCGCGTCAAGCGCTTCGCTGCGGGGCACCATGGGGGCGCCTGGAAAATCGCCTTCGCCGACTTTGCGACGGCGATGATGGCGTTCTTCCTGGTGCTGTGGCTGATGTCCACCGCCACGCCTGAACAGAAGATCGCCATTGCTGGCTACTTCAAAGACCCCATTGGTTTCTCGGAAAGTGGTACGCCCTTCGTGATCGACTTGGGCGGCTCGCCGCAACTGGCGCCTGAGCGCACCATCAACCCGGAAATCAAGACCGAATCGCCTCAAGAGAAAATCCCGATCGAGCGCGATACCGTCGAAGCCATGGCCGAACAGGTCGAGCAGGAGCGCCTAGAACTATTGCTGCAAGAACTGCAGACCAAGGTTGAGGAAAACCCGCAACTGCTGAAGTTCAAGGATCAGATTTCATTCGAGATCACCCCGGACGGCTTGCGCATCCAGATCACCGACGCAGCCAACCGCCCGATGTTCGACTCCGGCAGTGCGCGCTTGAAGCCGTACTTTGAAGACATCCTGCTGGCCATGGCCGACACCATCAAGGCGGTGCCGAACAAGATCAGCATCAGTGGCCACACCGACGCCAAGCCGTATGCAGGGCAGGGCGACTTCGGCAACTGGGAGCTTTCCGCCAACCGCGCCAACGCCGCACGCCGTGCGCTGGTGGCCGGCAGCTACCCGGACCCGCAAGTGGCGCGCGTGGTGGGGTTTGCATCGTCGCAGCTGTTTGACCCCAAGGACCCGTTCAACCCGATCAACCGCCGTATCGATATCGTGGTGCTGACCAAAAAGGCTCAGCGTGCGATCGAAGGTGACCAGCCCCCAGCGCCGCAACCCACTCCGGGCGCCGGCGCACCGGGCGAAGTACCGGCTGATCCGAACGCCATACCGCCAGGTCAGGAACCGTTGCCGGCGCATGAACTGCGCCAGAAGCTGAACCTGTTTGATGAGGGTGGGGTGAAGGATCCTACGGTGCCTGGGACGGGGTCCTAGGCCTCACATACAAAAAGGCCGCGATGATCGCGGCCTTATTTTTTCTGCGGCTTAGTAACTGCTTTCGGGCAAGCTCGCAATGATCGACCGATAGCTGTTCATCCGCTGTTGCTGCACGCGGCCGTCTTCCAGCGCCTTGAGCAATGCACAGCCGGGTTCGCGGTCGTGTTTGCAGTCGCGGAAGCGGCAAGTGCCGATCAGGTCGTTGAATTCGATAAAGCCCGCTTCCACATCGCTGCGGCTGACGTGGCCGAGGCCGAACTCGCGGATGCCTGGGGAGTCGATCAGCTCACCGCCGCCGGGGAAGTGGAACAACCGCGCGGTGGTGGTGGTGTGAGTGCCCTGGCCGGACAGCTCCGACAGTGGCCCTACGCGTGTGTCGACTTCCGGCAGCAGGCTGTTGACCAGCGAGGATTTGCCCACGCCTGACTGGCCGACAAACACGCTGATGCGCCCGTCCAACTGCTGTTGCAGCTGTTCCATGCCATTGCCGTGATGCGCCGACACCTCCAGTACCGGGTAACCCAGTGTGCGATACACCGCCAGCAAGGCGTTGAGCGCCGGGGCGTTCTGTGCGTCGATCAGGTCGAATTTGTTCAGCAGCAACAGCGGGCGGATGCCGGCATGCTCGGCGGCTACCAGGTAGCGGTCGATCAGGTTGGCATGGGGCTCGGGCAGCGGTGCGAACACGATCACGATCATGTCGACGTTGGCCGCCACCGGCTTGAGCTGGCCACGGCTGTCGGGGCGGCGCAGTTCGGTGGTGCGCGGCAACTGGGCGACAATCACGCCGATGCCCTGGTTGCCGGCCCTCCAGACTACTTTGTCGCCGGTGACCAGCGCAGGCAGGTTGGCGCGCAAGTGGCAACGGGACACTTGCCCCGCGAGTTCGCCTTCGAGCGCCTCGACCTCGACCTGCACGCCAAAGTGCGCGATCACCAGGCCCGTTTGCTCGGGGCCCAGGTCGCCGCCCTCAAGCGCTTCTACGGCGGAGGATTCACGTTTGGCGGCGCGAGCGGCGCGTTCACCCTGAATCTTTTCGATGCGCCAGTTTTGGCGACGGTTGAGCTGGCGTTTGGCCATTGGTGTTCCGTGTCGATAATGCAAAGGTTAGGTAAAACGGTCGCGAGTCTAGCACGCCCCTGCCTGCTAAACTGCGCAGCTAAGCCAAGGTGCCAAGAGAATCAAGCCATGCAAAACCCACAGAACCTGATTTGGATCGATCTGGAAATGACCGGTCTGAACCCCGACACCGACGTCATCATCGAGATGGCGACCATTGTCACCGACAGCAACCTCAACACCTTGGCCGAAGGTCCGGTGATCGCCATCCACCACAGCGACGCCGTGCTCGCCACCATGGACGAGTGGAACACCCGCACCCACGGCAACTCCGGCCTGACCCAGCGCGTACGTGACAGCCGCATCAGCATGGCCGAAGCCGAAGCCGAAACCATCGCCTTCCTGGAACAGTGGGTGCCCAAGGGCAAGTCGCCGATCTGTGGCAACAGCATCTGCCAGGACCGCCGCTTCCTTTATACGCACATGAAGGCGCTGGAAAGCTACTTCCACTACCGCAACCTGGATGTGTCCACCCTTAAAGAGCTGGCCGCGCGCTGGGCGCCGGAAGTCAAAGACAGCTTCCATAAAGGCAGTACCCACCTGGCGCTGGATGATATCCGCGAGTCGATTGCCGAGCTGCAGCATTACCGCAAGCATTTCATCAAGGCTTGATGACCGTCATCCTGTAGGAGCCCGGCTTGCCGGCGATGGCGCCCCAAAGATCGCCATCGCCGGCAAGCCGGACGCCGCAGGATCGAGTTTACGGCAGATAATGGCTTGCCCTCTTTTGGTGCCATCAGCAAATGATTAGACTGCCGGCCTCTTTGCAAGGATCGCCCTCATGCTGCTGATGCTCTACCTCATCGCCATCACTGCCGAAGCCATGACCGGCGCGCTGTCGGCCGGGCGGCGCGGCATGGACTGGTTTGGTGTAGTGCTGATCGCTTGCGTCACAGCGTTGGGCGGTGGATCGGTGCGCGACGTGCTGCTCGGGCATTACCCGCTGACCTGGGTCAAACACCCGGAATACCTGGTGCTGACCTCGATTGCCGCACTGGTGACGATCTTCATTGCTCCGCTGATGCGCCACTTGCGCTCGCTGTTCCTGGCGCTCGACGCGGTGGGCCTGGTGGCCTTCACCCTGATTGGTTGCATGACTGCCCTGGAAATGGGCCATGGCATGCTGGTGGCGTCGGTCAGCGGCGTGATCACCGGGGTCTTCGGCGGCATCCTCCGGGATATTTTCTGCAACGACATCCCGCTGATTTTCCGCCGTGAGCTGTACGCCAGCGTGTCGTTCCTGGCCGCCTGGTTCTACATGCTGTGCCTGTACCTGCAACTGCCGAGCGAGCAAGCCATCCTGCTGACCCTGTTCAGCGGCTTTCTATTGCGCCTGCTGGCGATCCGTTTTCACTGGGAAATGCCCAAGTTCGTCTACAACGACGACGTGCACTAGCGCGTAGCGTGCTGGTTCAGCGCCCATTCCACATGCTCTCGCACCAATTCCGAGGGGTAATCCCGGCGCGCCTTCAAGGCCTCCAGCACTGGAATGCTCGACGGCGCATTGCCCAGGCCCACCGCAAGATTGCGCAGCCAGCGCTCATAGCCGGCACGGCGCAGGGGTGAGCCTTCGGTGCTGCTGAGGAATTTATCCTCGTCCCACATAAACAACTCGGCCAGTTCCGCGTTATCCAGATTGTGGCGCGGCTTGAAATCGCTTTCGGCGGTGGGGCGGGCGAAACGATTCCACGGGCAAACGATCTGACAGTCATCGCAGCCAAACACACGGTTGCCGATCAGCGGGCGCAGGTCTTCAGGGATCGCGCTCTTGAGCTCGATGGTGAGGTAGGAAATGCAGCGTCGGGCATCCAGCACATAGGGGCCGACAAAGGCATTGGTCGGGCAAATGTCCAGGCACGCCGTGCACCGCCCGCAATGCTCGGTGCTGTGGGGCGCGTCGATGGGCAGCGGCAAGTCGACAAACAACTCGCTCAAGAAGAAATAACTGCCGGCCTTGCGATTGAGGACCAGGGTGTTTTTACCGATCCAGCCCAGGCCGGCTTTTTCGGCGATGGCTTTTTCCAGCACCGGCGCGCTGTCGACGAAGGCGCGGAAACCAAACGGGCCGATCTGCGCTTGAATGCGGTCGGCCAATTGCTGCACGCGCTTGCGGATCAGCTTGTGATAGTCGCGGCCCAGGGCGTAACGCGAGATATAGGCTTTTTCCGGCTTGGCCAGCAGCTGCGCCATGTGCGTATTGCCGGGCAGGTAGTCCATGCGCAGCGAGACCACGCGCAACGTGCCGGGCACCAGTTCATCGGGGTGGGAGCGTTTGCTGCCATGGGCGCCCATGTACTCCATTTCGCCGTGGTAGCCCGCGTCGAGCCAGCGTTGCAGGTGTTGTTCATGCTCGGCCAGGTCCAGGCCGCTGATGCCGACTTGTTGAAAGCCCAGCTCGCGGCCCCAGTCTTTGATCGATTGGGCGAGGGCAGGCAGATCGGTGGTGATGGGAGGCATGAGACAAGGGAAACCGCAGGTTAGATAGGTATAATTCTGCCAGACATCGGAGCTTGAAGACGCATGCCGCAGACAAAACACGCAATAACCGACGTACAGCCACTGTTGCACGGCCATTTGCCGCAACTGGCTGCGCGTTCCCCGGACGCCCATAAAGGCCAGTTCGGCCACCTGCTGGTCATTGGCGGTGACCGTGGCTTCGGCGGCGCAGCGCTGCTGAGTGCTGAAAGTGCCTTGCGCAGTGGCGCCGGCATGGTGTCCCTGGCGACGCGCCTGGAGCATGTGCCCGCCGCCCTGGCTCGCCTGCCGGAAGTCATGACTGTCGGCGTCAGCTCGGCCAATCAACTGATGGGTCTGCTGGAAAAGATCTCGGTCATTGTGATCGGGCCTGGGCTCGGTGATGCGTCCTGGGGCAACAGCCTGCTTTCGGTGGCGGCCAACGCCAGCCTGCCGCAGGTGTGGGATGCCGACGCGTTGAATCAGCTCGCCACCGGCAGCGTCAGTTTGCCGGCCGATTGCGTGATTACCCCGCATCCGGGGGAGGCCGCGCGCTTGTTGGGGATCTCGACAGCCGAGGTTCAGGCTGACCGTCTTAAGGTGGCGCGCGCGTTGAGCCAGAAATTCAACGCAGTGGCTATTCTCAAGGGGGCTGGCAGTTTGATTGCCAGCCCGGACGGGCGTATTTCGCGATGCGACCAAGGCCATCCGGCGATGGCAACGGCGGGCTTGGGTGATGTCCTTGCCGGCCTGGTCGGCGCGCTGATGGCCCAGGGCATGCCGGCTTATGAGGCAAGCTGCCTGGCCGTGTGGTTGCACGCCACCGCGGGAGATCGCCAGGGCACCTTTGGTCGCGGCCTGGCGGCAAGCGACCTGATACCCGCCATTCGTCAATTGCTGGAGGAACAGTCGCCGTGTCTGAAGTAATTCTTTTCCTGGCCGATGAAGAGGCCATGGTCAGCTTCGGCCAGCGCATTGCCCAGGTCACGGCCGGGGCGGGGCTGATCTTCCTGGAGGGCGACCTGGGGGCGGGCAAGACCACGCTGTCTCGGGGGATCATTCGCGGGTTGGGCCACACCGGCGCGGTAAAAAGCCCGACGTTCACCCTGGTAGAACCCTATGAGATTGGCGACGTGCGAGCGTTCCATTTCGACCTCTATCGCCTGGTGGACCCCGAAGAGCTGGAATATATGGGGATCCGCGATTACTTCGATGAAGATGCGTTGTGCCTGATCGAGTGGCCAGATAAAGGCACAGGCTTTTTGCCAAAGCCGGACCTGACCATTACCATTACGCCGCATGAGCACGGACGTCAGCTGAAGTTGTTGCCCCAGAGCGCGCGTGGCCAGTCGTGGTGCGCCGCTTTGGCATTGGAATTCAAATAATTGGTGGGGTTAGGTATGCGCTTTCGCGCGTTGGTTGCTGTCGTGGGGGTGTTGCTTGCGGCAATGACTGTCAATGCTCTGGCTGCTTCTCAGGTGAAGAGTGTTCGCCTGTGGCGAGCGCCGGATAACACGCGACTGGTGTTCGACCTGTCTGGCCCGGTCCAGCACAGCGTCTTTACCCTCACGTCGCCTGATCGCCTGGTGATCGACATCAACGGCGCGACCCTGGCCGCGCCGTTGAAAGTCTCCACCGCCAATACCCCGATTACCGCGATGCGCTCGGCCCAGCGCACGCCCACCGACTTGCGCGTGGTGATCGACCTGAAAAAAGTCGTGACCCCGAAAAGCTTCTCCCTGGCGCCTAACGCCCAGTACGGCAACCGGCTGGTGGTCGACCTGTTCGACAACGCCGCCGATGCCGCGCCGCCGCCCGCGCCAACCCCGAGCGTGGCCACGGTGCCGGCGGTGCCGGTCAACCCGTCGCAACCGCAGGTCAAGCTGCCACCGCCGCCACCGGCCCCGGCCGGCAAGCGTGACATCATCGTAGTGATCGACGCCGGCCACGGCGGTGAAGACCCGGGCGCTTCCGGCTCACGCGGCCAGCATGAAAAAGACGTGGTGCTGGCCATCGCTCGCGAACTGCAGCGCCAGGTCAATGGCATGAAAGGCTATCGCGCCGAGCTGACCCGTACCGGCGACTACTTCATCCCCTTGCGCGGCCGTACCGAAATCGCCCGCAAGAAAGGCGCCGATCTGTTTGTGTCGATCCACGCCGACGCCGCACCGTCGACCGCAGCCTTTGGTGCCTCGGTGTTTGCCCTGTCGGATCGCGGTGCTACCTCCGAGACCGCGCGTTGGCTGGCTGACAGTGAAAACCGCTCCGACTTGATCGGCGGGGCCGGCAACGTGTCCCTCGATGACAAGGACAAAATGCTCGCCGGCGTGCTGCTCGACCTGTCGATGACCGCTTCGCTGACGTCCAGCTTGAACGTGGGCCAGAAGGTGCTGAGCAACATCGGCCGGGTCACCTCGCTGCACAAGCAGCGTGTGGAGCAGGCCGGGTTCATGGTGCTGAAATCGCCGGATATCCCATCGATCCTGGTGGAAACCGGGTTTATCTCCAATTCCAACGAAGCCTCGAAGCTGGCCAGTGCCAGTCACCAGCAGGCGCTGGCGCGTTCGATCAGCGCCGGTATCCGCCAGTTCTTCCAGCAGAACCCGCCGCCGGGCACTTACATCGCCTGGCTGCGTGATTCGGGGAAAATCGCCCAGGGCCCGCGTGACCATCGCGTGCAGCCAGGCGATACCCTGGCCATGCTGGCGGTACGTTTCCAGGTGTCCGCCGCTACCTTGCGCAGCGCGAATAACCTGAAGACGGATGAACTGAAGGTTGGCCAGGTGCTGACTATCCCTGGCACTGAATTGGCGGCGCAGTAATGAGTGAATCACTCCTGAACAGCGGATCGCGCATTGAACTGCTGAGCCCGCGCCTCGCCAACCAGATTGCGGCAGGCGAGGTGGTCGAGCGCCCCGCATCGGTGATCAAGGAACTGCTGGAAAACAGCATCGACTCCGGCGCCAAGCGCATCGACGTCGATGTGGAGCAGGGCGGCGTCAAGCTGTTGCGCGTGCGCGACGATGGCAGCGGCATTTCCGCCGATGACCTGCCGCTGGCTCTGGCGCGTCACGCCACCAGCAAGATTCGCGACCTGGAAGACCTTGAACGGGTGATGAGCCTGGGGTTTCGCGGTGAGGCCCTGGCCTCCATCAGCTCCGTAGCCCGCCTGACTCTCACGTCCCGCACCCGCAGTGCCGAACAGGCCTGGCAAGTGGAAACCGAAGGCCGCGACATGGCGCCTCGGGTCCAGCCGGCGGCGCACCCAGTCGGGACGTCGGTGGAAGTGCGCGACCTGTTCTTCAACACCCCGGCGCGGCGCAAATTCCTCAAGGCCGAAAAGACCGAATTCGATCACCTGCAAGAAGTCATCAAGCGCCTGGCCCTGGCTCGCTTCGACGTGGCCTTCCACCTGCGCCACAACGGCAAGACCATCCTCAGCCTGCATGAGGCCAATGATGACGCCGCGCGAGTGCGCCGTGTGTCGGCGATTTGCGGCGCGGGCTTTTTAGAGCAAGCGCTGCCCATTGAAATCGAACGCAACGGCTTGCGGCTGTGGGGCTGGGTCGGGTTGCCGACATTCTCCCGCAGCCAGGCGGACTTGCAGTACTTCTTTGTGAATGGCCGTGCGGTGCGCGACAAACTGGTGGCCCACGCGGTGCGCCAGGCGTATCGCGACGTGCTGTTCAACGGGCGCCACCCGACGTTTGTGCTGTTTTTCGAGGTCGACCCGTCGGTGGTGGACGTCAACGTGCACCCGACCAAACACGAAGTGCGCTTCCGCGACGGGCGCATGGTGCATGACTTCCTCTATGGCACCTTGCACCGCACCCTGGGCGATGTGCGCCCGGATGATCAGTTGTCAGCGCCAATTGTCACGGCGGTGGTTCGGCCCAGCGGCCCGGAAGCCGGCGAATTCGGCCCCCAGGGCGAAATGAGCCTGGCGGCCAACCTGCTGCAATCGCCGCAGCCGCAACCGTCGTATACCGCGCCAGGTTCTGGTTCTGGCTCGGGTTATCAGTACCAATACACCCCGCGCCCACAGTCGACGGTGCCAGTGGCCGAGGCCCAGGCGGCCTATCGCGAGTTTTTTGCGCCGCTGCCGGGGGCCGAGCCGGGGGCGCCTGTCGCCTTGCCGGAGGGCGGTGGAGATATTCCGCCGTTGGGTTACGCGCTGGCCCAGCTCAAGGGTATCTACATCCTGGCGGAAAACGCCCACGGCCTGGTGCTCGTGGATATGCACGCCGCCCACGAGCGGATCATGTACGAGCGCCTCAAGATTGCCATGGCCAGTGAAGGCCTCAGCGGCCAGCCACTGCTGGTGCCGGAGTCCTTGGCGGTCAGCCAGCGCGAGGCCGATTGTGCTGAAGAGCACCACAGTGTGTTCCAGAAGCTGGGCTTTGAATTGCAGCGCCTGGGCCCGGAAACCCTGGCCATCCGCCAGATTCCCGCCCTGCTCAAACAGGCCGAGGCCAACCGCCTGGTCGCTGACGTGCTGGCGGACCTGATGGAATACGGCACCAGTGACCGTATCCAGGCGCACATCAACGAACTGCTCGGCACCATGGCCTGCCACGGCGCCATTCGCGCCAATCGACGCCTGGCCTTGCCGGAAATGAACGGCTTGCTGCGCGACATGGAAAACACCGAGCGCAGCGGGCAATGCAACCATGGCCGACCGACCTGGACCCAAATGGGCCTGGACGATCTGGACAAACTCTTCCTGCGCGGCCGTTGATGAGTGCCTTGCCCCCCGCGATCTTCCTGATGGGCCCCACGGCCGCCGGCAAGACCGACCTGGCCATCGAGCTGACCAAGGTGCTGCCGTGCGAGCTGATCAGTGTCGACTCTGCCCTGGTTTACCGGGACATGGACATCGGCACCGCCAAGCCCTCCAAGGCATTGCTGGCCCAGTATCCGCACCGCCTGATCGACATCATCGACCCGGCGCAGAGCTACTCGGCGGCGGACTTTCGCAACGACGCCCTGGCCGCCATGGCCGACATCACCGCGCGGGGCAATATTCCGCTGCTGGTGGGCGGCACAATGCTCTATTACAAGGCTTTGCAGGAAGGCCTGGCGGATATGCCGCCAGCCGACGCCCAGGTGCGCGCCGAGCTTGAGGAAGAGGCTGCACGCCTTGGCTGGCAAGCCCTGCACGACCAGTTGGCAGCCATCGACCCAGTATCCGCCGCGCGTATTCACCCCAATGATCCCCAGCGCCTTTCGCGTGCGTTGGAAGTCTGGCGTGTGAGCGGGCAGACCATGACTGAACATCGGCTGAAACAAAGTGCGCAAAGTGCTGACGCAGGCGCATCTGGACAGTCACAATTGCCCTATACTGTGGCGAATCTGGCCATCGCTCCGGCAAATCGCCAGGTGCTGCATGAACGAATTGCACAAAGATTCACAATTATGTTGGAACAGGGGTTTGTGGACGAGGTCGTAGCTCTGCGTTCCAGAGGTGACCTGCATCCAGGGTTACCTTCGATACGTGCCGTAGGCTACCGACAAGTCTGGGATCATCTGGATGGCAAGCTGACGTCAGCCGAAATGCAGGAGCGCGGCATCATTGCCACGCGCCAATTGGCGAAACGCCAGTTCACCTGGTTGCGCAGCTGGAGCGATTTGCACTGGCTGGACAGCCTGGACAGCGACAATCTGTCACGCGCCTTGAAATACTTGGGAACGGTCTCCATATTGAGCTGAGTCCTTGCAATTGCCGTCTATCCTTGGGGGTGTGACGGCCATAAGCTATCTATTTTCCGATTTTTTATTATTGATCCTTAAAGGAGTGCGGCACATGTCAAAAGGGCATTCGCTACAAGACCCTTACTTGAATACTTTACGTAAAGAGAAAGTGGGGGTTTCCATCTACCTGGTCAACGGTATCAAGCTGCAAGGCACGATCGAGTCGTTCGACCAGTTCGTGATCCTGCTGAAAAACACCGTCAGCCAGATGGTCTACAAGCACGCTATCTCGACAGTCGTCCCTGTTCGTCCAATCCGTCTGCCTAGCGCAGCAGGTGATGATGCAGTTGACGCTGAGCCAGGTAACGCCTGATAGGAGTCTCCTTTGTTCTTTGAGCGCCACGGTGGTGGTGAGCGAGTAATCCTCGTTCACTTGGATGGACAGGACCCTGAGGCGCGCGAAGATCCGCAGGAGTTTCAGGAGTTGGCAAATTCGGCCGGCGCCGAGACCGTTGCGTTTTTTAACGTACCGCGTCATCGGCCAACCGCCAAATTCCTGATAGGCAGCGGCAAGGTCGAGGAACTGCGCGACCTGGTCCACGCCGAAGAAGCCGATCTGGTGATCTTCAATCACGTCCTCACGCCCAGTCAGGAACGTAACCTCGAACGAGTCTTCGAGTGTCGCGTGATCGACCGTACCGGTCTGATTCTCGATATTTTTGCCCAGCGCGCCCGTACCCATGAAGGCAAGCTCCAGGTTGAACTGGCCCAGCTTGACCACATGAGCACCCGGCTGGTCCGCGGCTGGACTCACCTTGAGCGCCAGGGTGGCGGTATCGGCATGCGCGGCCCGGGTGAAACCCAGCTCGAAACCGACCGACGCCTGCTGCGGGTGCGCCTGCGCCAGATCAAGGGCCGTCTCGAGAAAGTCCGCAGCCAGCGCGAGCAATCGCGGCGCGGTCGTACTCGCGCGGATATCCCTACCGTGTCCCTGGTGGGCTATACCAACGCCGGCAAATCCACGCTCTTCAACAACGTGACGAAGTCGGACGTGTACGCGGCCGACCAACTGTTCGCCACCCTCGACCCGACCCTGCGCCGTCTGGACCTGGACGACCTGGGGCCGATTGTCCTGGCCGATACCGTGGGCTTCATTCGTCACTTGCCGCACAAGCTGGTCGAGGCATTTCGGTCTACGCTCGAAGAGTCGAGCAATTCCGACCTGCTGTTGCACGTGATCGATGCGGCCGAACCGGATCGCATGTTGCAGATTGAACAGGTAATGCTGGTGCTGGGCGAGATTGGTGCCCAGGACTTGCCGATCCTCGAGGTCTATAACAAACTCGATTTGCTTGAAGGCGTTGAGCCACAAATCCAGCGCGATGAGAACGGCAAGCCCCAGCGGGTCTGGTTGTCGGCGCGTGATGGCAGTGGTCTTGAGTTGCTTGAACAGGCCATTGCCGAGCTGCTCGGCGGCGATTTGTTCGTCGGCACCTTGCGCTTGCCCCAGCGTTTTGCTCGACTGCGTGCACAGTTTTTTGAGTTGGGCGCGGTACAGAAAGAAGAACACGACGAAGAAGGTGTCAGCTTGCTGGCCGTTCGATTGCCGCGCTCGGAGCTGAATCGGCTGGTCAGTCGTGAAGGCGTGGTACCGACGGAGTTCATCGAACAACACACTTTGCAATAAAAGCCTCCTAAAGCGGTTGTGCCGCAGTGGCAGGCATTCTGTAGCATTGGTCGGCGCGCCGTGGGTGCGTCTTTGCTTTATCAGATGGAGAGCGCTATGGCTTGGAATGAGCCGGGTGGCAACTCGAATAATCAGGATCCTTGGGGTGGTAAACGCCGCAATAATGGCGACCGCAAGGGGCCACCAGATCTCGACGAGGCCTTCCGAAAGCTGCAGGAAAGCCTGAATGGGTTGTTCGGTGGTGGAAAAAAACGTGGTGGTGACGACGGCGGTCGCACAAGCAAGGGCGGTGGCTATGGCCTGCTGGGCCTGGGTCTTGTCGTGCTGGCGGCCGTCTGGCTGTACAGCGCCGTTTACGTGGTGGACGAGCAGGAGCAGGCCGTGGTGCTGCGCTTCGGCAAGTACTACGAGACCGTCGGCCCGGGCTTGAACATCTATTTCCCGCCGATCGACAAGAAGTACATGGAGAACGTCACGCGTGAGCGTGCCTACACCAAGCAGGGCCAGATGCTGACCGAAGACGAGAACATCGTCGAAGTGCCGCTGACCGTGCAGTACAAGATCAGCAACCTGCAGGACTTCGTGCTGAACGTCGACCAGCCGGAAATCAGCCTGCAACACGCTACCGAAAGCGCCCTGCGCCACGTCGTTGGTTCTACCGCGATGGACCAGGTGCTGACCGAAGGTCGTGAGTTGATGGCCAGCGAGATCAAGGAGCGCCTGCAACGGTTCCTCGATACCTATCGCACCGGTATCACCGTCACCCAGGTGAACGTACAGAGCGCAGCGGCACCGCGCGAAGTGCAGGAAGCCTTCGATGACGTGATCCGTGCCCGTGAAGACGAGCAGCGTTCGCGCAACCAGGCTGAAACCTACGCCAACGGTGTCGTGCCGGAAGCCCGTGGTCAGGCCCAGCGCATCCTCGAGGATGCCAACGGCTACCGCGACGAAGTGGTCTCCCGCGCCAAGGGTGAGGCGGACCGTTTCACCAAGCTGGTCGCCGAGTACCGCAAGGCGCCGGAAGTCACGCGTGAACGTCTGTACCTGGATACCATGCAGGAAGTCTTCAGCAACACCAGCAAGGTTCTCGTGACCGGCAGCAAAGGTGGGCAGAACAACCTGCTGTACCTGCCGCTGGACAAGATGATCGAAGGTGGTCGTAGCAGCACCAGCGCACCGTCCACCGGTTCCAATGCCGCTGCCAACGAAGCGAGCGCCCGTGCGGCCGCTGACTTGCTGCAACAGCAAACACGTACCAGGGAGAGTCGTTGATGAGCAATAAATCGCTGACCGCCCTGATTGTGGGCGTCGTCGTGGTCATCGCTGCCTGGAACTGCTTCTACATCGTGGCTCAGACCGAGCGTGCGGTGCTGCTGCAATTCGGTCGCGTGGTCCAGGCAGATGTCCAGCCGGGCCTGCATGTGAAGGTCCCCTACGTCAACCAGGTGCGCAAGTTCGACGCCCGCCTGATGACCCTGGATGCTCCGACACAGCGCTTCCTGACCCTGGAAAAGAAAGCCGTGATGGTTGACGCCTACGCCAAGTGGCGCGTCAAGGATGCCGAGCGCTTCTACACCGCGACCTCCGGCCTCAAGCAGATTGCTGACGAGCGCTTGTCGCGTCGTCTGGAATCGGGCCTGCGTGACCAATTTGGTAAGCGCACCCTGCACGAGGTGGTTTCCGGTGAGCGTGACGCGCTGATGGCTGACATCACGCGTTCGTTGAATTCGATGGCGGAAAAAGAGCTGGGTATCGAGGTTGTCGATGTCCGGGTCAAGGCCATCGACCTGCCGAAGGAAGTGAACCGCAGCGTGTTCGAGCGCATGAGCACCGAGCGTGAGCGTGAAGCCCGTGAGCACCGCGCCAAGGGTAACGAGCTGGCTGAAGGTATCCGTGCGGATGCCGACCGTCAGCGCCGTGTACTGCTGGCCGAAGCCTATCGCGAGTCTGAAGAGGCCCGTGGTGATGGCGATGCTCAAGCTGCGGCGATCTACGCCAAGGCCTACGGCCAGGACCAGGAGTTCTACGCGTTCTACCGTAGCCTGCGTGCCTACCGTGAAAGCTTCGCGAACAAAACCGACGTCATGGTGCTGGACCCAAGCAGCGACTTCTTCCGCTACCTGGAAAAGTCCAAGTAACCAGCCTGTGATTCTGTAGGTGTCATCTCCGTCGGGCGGCTAAAACGCCTGGCGGGGTGATCCTTTCGGAAAACGGGTGTATGATGCGGCAGCCGGGAAATTCCCGGCTTTTTTGCGTCTGCATGTTTGATTCGGCAGGCGTGACAGGTTTTTCGAGGAAAGTGCCCGACGAGGCCGTTTGCAGGCCATTCGTCACGTCGCTCTTGCGCGTGGTTTATGCAGGGGGCGGGTATTTTCTGCTTCACTCAAGGCTCGGCCGAGGGCTGGCCGCCCGGATCATAGGGGAATGGCGTAATGGCAACGGTAGACCGCTGGCTGCTGCCAGATGGCATCGAAGAAGTACTGCCACCAGAAGCTGCGCGCATTGAAGTAGCGCGTCGCCAGGTGTTGGATCTGTTCCAGAGCTGGGGTTACGAGTTTGTCGTGACCCCCCATATCGAGTACTTGGAATCGCTGCTGACCGGCGCGGGCCAGGACCTGGATCTGCGCACCTTCAAGGTCATCGACCCGCAATCGGGCCGGCAAATGGGTTTCCGTGCCGACATCACGCCGCAAGTGGCGCGCATCGATGCGCACACCCTGCGCCGTGAAGGTCCGAGCCGTCTGTGCTACGCAGGTAGCGTGCTGCATGCACAGCCGCGCGCGTTGTCGTCGTCCCGTAGCCCGATCCAGTTGGGCGCCGAGTTGTACGGCGATGCCAGCCCAAGCAGCGACGTCGAAGTGATCAGCTTGATGCTGGCCATGCTGCAACTGGCCGACGTGCCGGATGTCCACATGGACCTGGGTCATGTCGGTATCTACCGTGGCCTGGCCCGTGCGGCCGGTTTGTCTGGTGAAGTCGAACAACAGCTGTTCGATGCCCTGCAACGCAAGGCTATCGATGAAGTCATCGCCTTGACCGCTGGCGTGCCTGCCGATCTGGCCGACATGCTGCGCGCACTGGTGAACCTGTGTGGCGGCCGTGAAGTGCTGGTCGCTGCCCGTGAGCGCCTGGCCAATGCGCCGGCACCGGTCTTGGCTGCACTGGATGACGTGCTGGCGATTGCCGAGCAGTTGTCGGCGCGCTTCCCGGAGCTGCCGCTGTACTTTGACCTGGGTGAGTTGCGTGGCTACCACTACCACACCGGTGTGGTGTTTGCCGTATTTGTACCGGGTGTTGGCCAGGCCATCGCCCAAGGCGGTCGTTATGACGATATCGGCGCCGACTTCGGTCGTGCGCGTCCGGCCACCGGCTTTTCCACCGATTTGAAAACCCTGGTGACCCTGGGGCGTGCTGAGGTCGAGCTGCCGTCTGGTGGCATTTGGATGCCTGACAGTACGGACGCAGCACTCTGGCAGCAGGTTTGCCAGTTGCGCAGTGAGGGTCAGCGTGTTGTCCAGGCCTTGCCTGGCCAGCCATTGGCCGCCGCCCGTGAAGCGGACTGCGACCAGCAATTGATTCTGCAGAACGGGCTTTGGCAAGTATCGCCACTGGCTTCTTGAGTTTTCCTGCCGGCCATCGCCGGCACCAAGTTTGCGCGAATGAGGACAAGTGTTATGGGTAAGAATGTCGTAGTCCTGGGCACCCAATGGGGTGATGAGGGCAAAGGCAAGATCGTTGATCTGCTGACCGAACATGCTGCCGCCGTAGTGCGCTACCAAGGTGGCCACAACGCTGGCCACACCCTGGTCATCGATGGCGAAAAAACTGTCTTGCACCTGATCCCGTCGGGTGTACTGCGCGAAGGCGTGCAGTGCCTGATCGGCAACGGTGTGGTAGTTGCACCGGATGCCCTGCTGCGCGAGATCACCAAGCTGGAAGAGAAAGGCGTACCGGTGCGCGAGCGCCTGCGTATCAGCCCGTCCTGCCCGCTGATCCTGTCCTTCCACGTTGCGCTGGACCAGGCCCGTGAAAAGGCCCGTGGCGAGCTGAAGATCGGTACCACCGGTCGCGGCATCGGCCCGGCCTACGAAGACAAGGTCGCACGTCGTGGCCTGCGTGTGGGCGACCTGCTCAGCATGCCGCGCTTCGAAGACAAGCTGCGTGAGCTGGTGGATTACCACAACTTCATGCTGGTGGGTTACTACAAAGAGCCCGCCATCGAGTTCGAAAAGACCCTGGCCGAGTGCAAGGAATACGCCGAGCTGCTCAAGCCGCTGATGCTGGACGTGACCGCTGAGCTGCACGACCTGCGTCGTGCTGGCAAAGACATCATGTTCGAAGGCGCCCAAGGCTCGCTGCTGGACATCGATCACGGCACCTACCCGTACGTGACCAGCTCCAACACGACTGCTGGTGGCGTTGCGACCGGTTCGGGCGTGGGCCCGATGTTCCTGGACTACATTCTGGGCATCACCAAGGCTTACACCACGCGCGTAGGTTCGGGTCCGTTCCCGACTGAGCTGTTCGACGAAGTCGGCGCTCACCTGGCCAAGCAAGGTCACGAATTCGGCGCGACCACCGGCCGTGCTCGTCGTTGTGGCTGGTTCGACGCCGTTATCCTGCGTCGCGCTATCGACGTGAACAGCATCTCGGGCATCTGCCTGACCAAGCTGGACGTACTCGACGGCCTGGAAACCATCAACATCTGCATCGGCTACAAAGATGCAGAAGGCAAGGACGTTGCTCCGACCGACGCTGACAGCTACGTGGGCCTGCAGCCTGTGTACGAAGAAGTGCCGGGCTGGTCCGAATCGACCGTGGGCGCCAAGACCCTGGAAGAGCTGCCAGCCAATGCTCGTGCCTACATCAAGCGAGTTGAAGAGCTGATCGGTGCGCCGATTGACATTATTTCGACAGGTCCGGACCGCAACGAAACCATCGTTCTGCGTCACCCGTTCGCTTAATAAGCTGTTGATGTAAAAAGCAAAGGGCTCCTTCGGGAGCCCTTTGTCGTTTCTGCCGCCTGGGCGGCACGACCCTTGCTTTGCTTCTCTCTTTCGCGGTGCTATCAAATTAATGGCACCCGTGGTGGAGGGATTCTCAGATGTCTGCCGTTCTCTCATTGTTACAAAGCCGTCTGTTGCGGCCGGTGTTCGTTACCCTAGGTATCGCTCTTTTGGTGCAAGTGCTGGTGGCGGTTGCCCTCACACGTAGCACGGTCTCGGCGCTGGAAGCCGATTTAGGCAATCGACTGAGTGTCGACAGCCAGAAACTGTCTGGCGAACTGGCGCAGGCGGGCAAGGAAGTCACGTCTAGCCTGGAGAGCCTGTCTACCAGTACGCGTCAGCGTCTGACGGCAGGGCTTTCGACCCGCCTGCAGGAAGAGCAGAAGCAACTGCGTGCGACCCTGGAAAAAGACCTGCAGGACTCCGCCAATGATATGGCGCAACTGCTGGCCTCGGTGGCGCCCCGTGCCATGTGGGACAGCGACGTGCCGACGCTGTCGGAGTTCGCCCGGCGTGCCCAGCGCAATCCCAACGTGTTGTTCGTGGTCTATGACGACGCCGCGGGCGAGCATCTGACCCGCTACCTGAACCGGGAAAACCCGATCAACCAGGCATTGCTGGCAAAAGGCGCGGGTGAGCGTGCGCTGGATAAAGTACTCGACGCGGCCAAGAGCGACCCTTCCGTCTACTACGTCGAAGCGTCCATCAGCCCCAATGGGGTCGAGATCGGCAAGGTGCGCATGGGGGTTTCGACCGCGTCGGTTGAGGCTGACCTGCAGGCGCTCGACAAACGCTTCGCGGCGCTGATCGCCAGCGGTGATCAGTTGGTCGGCGATAGCCTCAAAGGCGCGGCGGCCGACAGTGCTGCCGCCATGGGCGCCCGCCTGCAATCCGCGCAGGCGACGGCCACCCAGATGACGGCCAACACCACCAGCGCCGTCCAGGACGCTGCTGGCACGTTGCGCTGGCGCATCGGCATGGGGCTCGCGCTGGTCGGCTTGGGCGTATTGCTGTTGATCGCCATCGTGCTGGGCCGCCGTGTGGTCAACCGTCTGAAGTTGCTGATCGCAGCCATGGACGACCTGGCGGCAGGCGAGGGCGACCTCACCAAGCGCGTGCAGATCAGCAGCAAGGACGAAATTGGCGACATGGCCTCGGCGGTCAATCGCTTTGTGGATAAGTTGCAGCCGATCGTGCGCGAGGCGGGCGATGTGGCCCAGCGTACCGGCGTGGAAATTGGTGCCATGACCTTGCGCAATGCCGGTGCTGACGCAGCGGCCGGTTTGCAGCGCGATGAAGTGGCCGAAAGCCTGCGCGCACTCTCGCAAATGGCCGACGAGGCGCAGGCCGAAAGCCATGCGATGCAGGCGGCGTTGCAGCAGGTGGTGGACATCCGCCAGGCCACGGATGAGAACTCGCGCACTTCAGCCGAAGTCGGCAGCTTGATCGAAGCGTTGGCAGGCCAGGTGCAGGCAGGGTCCCAAGTGATTGAACGCCTGGCCCAGCAAAGCGAGCAGATCGAAGTGGTGTTGACCGTCATTCATGGCATCGCCGAGCAAACCAACCTGCTGGCACTCAATGCGGCAATCGAAGCGGCCCGTGCCGGCGAGACCGGGCGCGGCTTTGCCGTGGTGGCGGACGAAGTGCGGGCGCTGGCGAGCAAGACCCAAAGCTCCACCGGTGATATCCAGGCGCATATCGTGGCGTTGCAGCAAGGCGCGCGCGAAGCAGTGGAAACCATCGGCAAGGCTGGGCGCCAGGCTAACGAAGGTTTGCTGGTGCTGCGCGACAGCGTGCGTTTGCAGCAGACGGTGCAGGCCTCGGTGGAGCAGGTGCATGCGGCGATTGGCTTGGCCACGCGCGCGGCTGAGCATCAGGCCCAGGGCGCCCATGCGGTGCGTGGTCGCGTTGAAGTGATCCACGCTCAGGCTGAGCGTGCTGCGCAGGCGGTGGTGGAGACGACGGCCAGTGGCAAGGTGTTGGATGGGTTGGCGGCGCAATTGAAGGCAAGCCTGGGGCAGTTCCGGGCCTAGCATCGCCTGTTCCGGCGTCATCGCGGGCAGGCCCGGCTCCCACCTTGGAATGCATTCCAAGTGTGGGACTCGGGCTTGCCGGCGATAGCGCTCTCAGCGGCTCAGATACATCCGGGTCGTCAGCAGGTACACCGGCAACCCCGACACCAGAATCAACAACGCCGCATAGGGCGCCGCCGCCGCAAATTCCACATTCGAAGTGTGCGCCCACACCGCCGTCGCCAAGGTATTCAACCCCGTCGGGCTGAGCAGCAGCGTCGCCGTCAATTCCTTCATCGCATCCAGGAACACCAGCGCAAACGCCGCGCCCAACGCTGGGAAGATGATCGGCAGCGTCACCCGGCAAAACGCGCTGAACGATGAAGCGCCGAGCGTGCGCGCGGCTTCTTCCAGTTGCGGGGCGGCCTTGTTCAAGGCGGTGCGAATCGGCGCCTGGGCCAATGGCAGAAACAACAGCGCATAAGCAATCAACAGCAATGCCGAAGTCTGGTACAGCGCCGGCACGTAGTGCAGCGCGAAGTACACCAGGGTCAGCGCAATCACCAGGCCGGGCAGCGCATGCAGCAGGTACGGCAAGCGTTCAGCCCAAATCGCCAGTTGGCCTTTGTAGCGCACCACCAATAACCCCACCGGTACCGCCAGCACCAGGCACAGTGCGGCGCCGCCCAGCGAAAGTGCCAGGGAAGACAGCAACGCCTCACCGATCTCGGCCACCGGAAACGCAGCCGACGAACCGACTGCCAGCCAATACCCGAGCATGCCCAGCGGAATGCCGCTGCCGATGATCGCCAATGCCAGGCAATACACCTGGCCCAGTGGCGCGCACTTGCCCAGTCGAACATGCTCGGCATGCCGCGCCGCGCCCTGGCCGATTCGCACATGCCGGCCCTTGCCGCGTACGCGCAGCTCCAGCCACAGCAGCGTCAGGCACATCACCAGCAGCACCGCCGACAGCATCGCGGCATTCGCGTTGCTGAATTCCAGTTCGAATTGCTGGTAGATCGCGGTGGTAAATGTCTGCAACCCGATGATCGACAGTGCGCCGAATTCCACCAGCATGTGCAGCGCGATCAACAGTGCGCCGGCCAGCAGCGACGGCCACAGCAGAGGCAAAGTGATGCGAAAGAATACGCCCCACCGGTTCAGTCCCAGGGTGCGGGCGGATTCTTCCAGGGAGGGATCAAGATTGCGCAATGTTGCCGCCACTGGCAAAAACACCAGCGGGTACTTGGACAGGCTCATCACCAGGATCGCCCCGCCCAGCCCTTCGAAGTTGGCGCTCAGGGACACCCAGGTGAAGCTGCTGACAAACGCCGGCACCGCAAACGGGAGGCACAGGATCACGCCCCAGATGCGCCGCCCCGGCAGGTTACTGCGTTCCAGCAGCCAGGCCAGGGACAAGCCAATCACGCCACACGCCACCGTCACCCCGACCATCAGCGCCAAGGTGTTGCGCAGCAGCCCGAACACATACGGCCGCCAAAGCAGGTGCACCGCCTCCGCCCAGCCAGCTTGCCAGGCTTTGAGCCCGACATAGACCAGTGGCAGCAGGCTCAAGCCCACCAGGAACACTACGGGCAGCAACAGCCAGATCGAAGGGCGCTTGCGCCTGGGGCGCAAGCCCCCACGCAAGGCGGGGGCGGGTAGCGATGGGTTCATCAGTTCAAGCCAACGTCACGTTCCAGGTCCAGGGCTTCTTCGGCATTGCCCAGGTCCGCTGGGGTGACTTTCGGCGGTTGCAGCTCGCTGAAAGGCTTCAGGCCGCGGTTCGATTCCATACCCTTGCGCAGCGGGTATTCGGCCGAGGTGTTGGTGATCACGCGCTGGCCTTCTTCACTGGCCATGAATGCGAGCAATTGCTGGGCTTCCTTGGGATGCTTGCTGGATTTCAGCGCCGCAGCCGAAGACACCGTGATCAAGCCGCCGGCGTCGCCATTGGTGAAGTAGTGCAGTTTGGAATCCAGGTTGGTCTTTTCTTTCTTCAAGGCGAACCAGTAGTAGTTGTTCACCAATACGGTGGCCACTTCGCCGTTTTCGACGGCTTTCAGCGCAACCATGTTGTTGCTGTACACCTTGCCGAAGGCGCGCAGGCCGGTCAGCCATTCTTCAGCCGCTTCGCGACCGTGCAGCTTGATGATCGCCACGGCCTGTTCCTGGAATGCGCCGCTGGTCGGCACGAAGCCGACCTTGCCTTGCCACTCGGGGCCGGCGAAATCCAGTACCGATTTCGGCAGGTCTTTTTCAGCAATCAGCTTCGGGTTGAAGGCGACGACGCGGGTGCGTGCGGTCACGCCCATCCAGTCGCCATTGGCACCCACGTAATCCTTGGGCAATACGTCGAGGGTGCTGGCGTCGATCTTGGCCAGCAGGCCTTGCTCGCCGAGTTTGTTCAGCGGGGGCGATTCTTCGGTGTAGATCACGTCGGCAGGGGAGCGGTCACCTTCTTCGACAACCTGGCTGGCCAGCTGGTTGCTGCTGCCTTTGCGCACGTTGACGTGAATGCCGGTCTTGGCCTCAAAGGCCTTGGCGAGTTCATCGCCGACTTCTTTGTGTTGGCCGTTGTACAAGGTTAGGGACACCTTGTCGGCGGAATAGGCGCTGGGTGAGAGCAGGGTCAGGCCGAGCAGAGTGATGGTCAGGCCACGCAGAAGGGATGTCTTGAGACGGGTATCGCGGATCATCATCCGGGGTGTTCCTCACTTGAGTGCAACAAATCATTGCAAGGATAAACGATAAAACTTCTCAAGTGCGGTGCAGGGGGGGAAATTGCTGGCGGAGTTTTTAAACGCCAGAAACGAAAAAACCCGCTTTCGCGGGTTTGATCTGAATTTGGTGCCCAGGAGAAGACTCGAACTTCCACGACCTTGCGATCACCAGCACCTGAAGCTGGCGTGTCTACCAATTTCACCACCTGGGCATTATCAGCAGCGCTTGCGCTGTTGATGGAACGAACTATACGGAGGGCTTTTTGATCTGTAAACCCCTGATTCGAAAAAATAAATCAAGTTTTCCGTTAAAAATCAAAGACCTGAAACGAAAAAACCCGCTTTCGCGGGTTTAATCTGAATTTGGTGCCCAGGAGAAGACTCGAACTTCCACGACCTTGCGATCACCAGCACCTGAAGCTGGCGTGTCTACCAATTTCACCACCTGGGCATTATCCGACAACGTTGCCGTCGTCGATGGCGCGCACTATACGGAGGCGATTTTAAGCTGTAAAGCCCTGCTATGAAAAAAGCCTGGAAAATTTCGCCAATGGTCGTGCAAGGTGCGCGCAGGGGGCTGCAAAGGGCTTTTAAAAGCTTGTTGACGTCTGAAATTTCCCGTTTCAATACGCGTATGCCAAACTAACCCGCATATAGACAAGGTGAAAACTCTCTAATGGCCGATTGGCAGTCCCTCGATCCCGAGGCCGCTCGTGAAGCGGAAAAATATGAAAACCCTATTCCTAGCCGCGAACTGATCCTGGCGCATCTCGCCGATCGGGGTTCGCCTGCTAGCCGCGAGCAGTTGGTTGAAGAATTCGGTCTGACCACCGAAGACCAGCTCGAAGCCCTGCGCCGCCGCCTGCGCGCCATGGAGCGCGACGCACAACTGATCTACACCCGCCGCGGCACCTATGCGCCCGTGGACAAGCTCGACCTGATCCTCGGCCGCATCGCCGGCCACCGTGACGGCTTCGGCTTCCTGATCCCGGACGACGGCAGTGACGACCTGTTCATGAGCCCGGCGCAAATGCGCCTGGTGTTCGATGGCGACCGTGCCCTGGCCCGTGTTTCCGGCCTGGACCGTCGTGGTCGCCGTGAAGGCGTGATCGTCGAAGTGGTGTCCCGTGGTCACGAGACCATCGTGGGTCGCTACTTCGAAGAAGGTGGCATCGGTTTTGTCGTTCCGGATAACCCCAAGGTGCAGCAGGAAGTGCTGATCACCCCGGGCCGCAACGCCAACGCCAAGGTCGGTCAGTTCGTCGAGGTGAAAATCACCCACTGGCCAACCCCGCGGTTCCAGCCGCAGGGCGATGTGATCGAAGTGGTCGGCAACTACATGGCGCCGGGCATGGAAATCGATGTTGCGCTACGCACCTACGACATTCCTCACGTATGGCCTGAAGCCGTCGTGAAAGAAGCGCGCAAGCTCAAGCCTGAAGTCGAGGAGAAGGACAAGGAGAAGCGCATCGACCTGCGCCATCTGCCGTTCGTCACCATCGACGGCGAAGACGCCCGCGACTTCGACGATGCCGTCTACTGCGAAGCCAAGCCGGGCAAGCTGCGCCTGTTCTCCGGCGGCTGGAAGTTGTTCGTGGCAATTGCCGACGTCTCCAGCTACGTGAAGATCGGTTCGGCTCTGGACAACGAAGCCCAGGTGCGTGGCAACTCGGTGTACTTCCCGGAGCGCGTGATCCCGATGCTGCCGGAAGAGCTGTCCAACGGCCTGTGCTCGCTGAACCCGAAAGTCGACCGTTTGGCCATGGTGTGCGAGATGACTATCTCGAAAACCGGCGAAATGACCGATTACCAGTTCTACGAAGCGGTGATCCACTCCCAGGCCCGCCTGACCTACAACAAGGTCAGCACCATCCTGGAACAGCCGAAAACCAGCGAAGCCAAAGCCTTGCGCGGCGAGTACGGCCATGTCGTGCCGCACCTCAAGCAGCTTTACGCGCTGTACAAGGTGTTGTTGGGTGCCCGTCACGTGCGTGGCGCGATCGATTTTGAAACGCAGGAAACCCGGATTGTCTTCGGTTCCGAACGCAAGATCGCCGCGATCACCCCAACAACGCGCAACGACGCGCACAAGCTGATCGAGGAGTGCATGCTGGCGGCCAACGTGGCCACGGCTGAATTCCTGAAGAAGCACGAGATCCCTGCGCTATACCGTGTGCACGACGGTCCGCCGCCGGAGCGCCTGGAAAAATTGCGCGCCTTCCTCGGCGAGCTCGGTTTGTCCCTGCACAAGGGCAAGGACGGCCCGACGCCGAAGGACTACCAGGCTCTGCTGGCCAGCATCAAGGATCGTCCGGATTACCATGTGATCCAGACCGTCATGCTGCGTTCCCTGAGCCAGGCTGTGTACAGCGCCGACAACCAGGGCCACTTCGGTCTGAATTACGAGGCGTACACCCACTTCACCTCGCCGATCCGCCGTTACCCGGACCTGCTCACGCACCGTGCAATCCGCAGCGTGATCCACTCCAAGCAGAATACTCCGCACGTCAAGCGCGCCGGTGCCATGACCATTCCGAAGGCACGGATCTATCCGTACGACGAAGCGGCCCTGGAGCAGTTGGGCGAGCAATGCTCCATGAGCGAGCGCCGTGCCGACGAAGCCACCCGCGACGTGGTGAACTGGCTCAAGTGCGAGTTCATGAAAGACCGTGTAGGCGAGTCGTTCCCGGGTGTGATCACTGCCGTGACCGGCTTTGGTCTGTTTGTGGAACTGACCGACATCTACGTCGAAGGCTTGGTGCACGTTACCGCCTTGCCGGGTGACTACTACCACTTCGACCCTGTGCATCACCGCCTGGCGGGCGAGCGCACCGGTCGCAGCTTCCGTCTGGGTGACACCGTGGAAGTGCAGGTCATGCGCGTCGACCTCGACGAGCGCAAGATCGACTTCGGCATGCCAGATAAACCCGCTGAAGCGCCGGGCAGTCGTAAAAAACGCGGCAGCGAAAGCGCAGCGCCGGCCTCGAAGGGCAAAGGTGCGCCTGCGAAAGCAGCTGCCGCCGAGCCTGCACCGGCCAAGGCCGGTCGCCGTTCGTCGGCCAAGGACAAGGCCCCTGAGGCTTACCGCCCAAGCGACGCCGCGGCGAAAAACGCCGAGCTGCGCAAGAGCCGCGAGTTGAAGCAGCAGTTGCTCAACGAAGCCAAAAGCGGTGGTAAAGCGGCGTCTGGGGGAAAGTCCCACGGGGCGGAAAAGCCGTCGAGCAAGCCAAGTAAACACCGTAAAGGCCCGCCCAAAGCGGGTTCGGCCCCCGCCAAAAGCGGCGGGTCGCGCAAACCTAAGGCCAAGTCATGAGTCTGGAAAAAATCTACGGCGTCCACGCCGTAGAAGCACTGCTGCGTCATCACCCCAAGCGCGTCAAGCAAGTGTGGCTGGCCGAAGGCCGCAGCGAGCCGCGCGTGCAAGCGCTGGTCGAACTGGCCACCCAAAACAAGGTTGCCATCGGCCAGGCCGAGCGTCGTGAAATGGACGTGTGGGTCGAGGGCGTCCACCAGGGCGTGGTCGCCGACGTAAGCCCGAGCCAGGTCTGGGGCGAGGCGATGCTCGATGAGCTGCTCGATCGCACCGAAGGCGCGCCGCTGCTGCTGGTGCTGGACGGCGTGACCGACCCGCATAACCTGGGCGCGTGCCTGCGTTCGGCGGATGCTGCCGGTGCGCTGGCGGTGATCGTGCCCAAGGACAAGTCGGCCACCCTGACGCCGGTCGTGCGTAAAGTCGCCTGTGGCGCGGCGGAAGTGATTCCGTTGGTGGCCGTGACCAACCTCGCGCGCACCCTGGAAAAACTCCAGCAGCGCGGCCTGTGGGTCGTGGGCACGGCAGGGGAGGCGGAGGTCAGCATTTATGACCAGGACCTCACCGGCCCGACCATCCTGATCATGGGCGCCGAAGGCAAAGGCATGCGCCGCCTGACCCGTGAACATTGCGATTACCTCGTGCACCTGCCGATGGCTGGTAGCGTCAGCAGCCTCAACGTGTCGGTCGCAACGGGCGTCTGCCTGTTCGAAGCCCAGCGCCAGCGTGGCGCCAAAAAGGCTGTGAAGAAGGGCTGATAACAACGCAGTACTCTGTGGGAGCCGGGCTTGCCCGCGATGACGGTGTACCAGTCAACAGAGATGTTGCCAGTACCGCCGCCATCGCAGGCAAGCCAGCTCCCACAGTTGTTTGGTGTCTATGCGGCGGCTGCGCTGTTCAAATAATCACCAATCACCTTGCACGCTTCCTCCCCCTTCTCTACAATTGCGCCCCTTGCCTTCCTGGCAGGCACCGATGTGCCTCCCTGCGGCAAGATCCATAAGTGTCATTCACTCCTTGTCTGACCGTTTTTGAGCGGCAGGCTACAACCCGTAAGGAGCATTCATGCGTCATTACGAAATCATCTTTTTGGTCCACCCGGATCAAAGCGAGCAAGTCGGCGGCATGGTTGAGCGTTACACCAAGCTGATCGAAGAAGACGGCGGCAAAATCCACCGTCTGGAAGATTGGGGCCGTCGTCAACTGGCCTACGCAATCAACAATGTTCACAAGGCTCACTACGTGATGCTGAACGTTGAGTGCACTGGCAAGGCCCTGGCCGAGCTGGAAGACAACTTCCGCTACAACGATGCAGTGATCCGTAACCTGGTCATCCGTCGCGAAGAAGCCGTTACCGGCCAATCCGAGATGCTCAAGGCTGAAGAAAACCGCAGTGAGCGCCGTGAGCGTCGCGACCGTCCTGAGCACGAAGGCGCTGATAGCGCTGATAGTGATGACAGCGACAACAGCGATAACGCTGACGAGTAATCCACGGACCTTTTAAGGAGCCTATCAAATGGCACGTTTCTTCCGTCGTCGTAAATTCTGCCGCTTCACCGCTGAAGACGTGAAAGAGATCGATTACAAAGATCTCAACACTCTGAAAGCCTACGTATCCGAGACCGGCAAAATCGTTCCAAGCCGTATCACCGGTACCAAAGCACGTTATCAGCGTCAGCTGGCCACCGCTATCAAGCGCGCCCGCTTCCTGGCCCTGCTGGCCTACACCGACAGCCACGGCCGCTGAGACCGGGCAGTCGACAAGTAGTAAGGGATTGAATGCATGCGCGCCTTAGCTGAGTTCATCATGCGCGGTCGCGTGCAGGCCACTCTGGTAGTGGCTGGATGTGCAGCATTGCCGTTGTTGTATTGGTTGGGTGCTGCCGCTGGATGCCTTGTGCTCCTGCGGCGCGGTTTGCAGGATGCCGTTGGTGTCCTGGCCCTGGGAGTGCTGGCCGCCTTGATCTGGTGGCTGCAACTGGGCGAACCCAAGGTGCTTCTGGTGCTGCTGGGGTCGTCGAGCCTTGCGTTGGTTTTGCGCGCAAGTGAGTCCTGGGTCCGCACGCTGCTGGTCAGCGTGGCATTGGGGTTGGTGTTTTCGGTGTTGATTGACGCGGCTTTCCGCCCGCAGATCGAGGCGCTGTCGCAAGAGATCGTCAAGATCCTGCCGATGGCCCTCGGGGAACTCTACCAGCAGCTGTCGGTAGAAGAGCGAGCGCGACTGGCAACACTGATTGCACCGGCCCTGATCGGCCTGATGGCGGTAATGATGCAGATCGTCAGTTTGCTGAGCCTGATGCTTGGGCGATATTGGCAGGCGTTGTTGTACAACCCGGGTGGTTTTGGTCGCGAGTTTCGCAGTATCAGAATCCCCGTGGGCCCGGCGATGTTGCTGCTGGCACTCATGGTGGTCGGACCGTACTTCGGTTCACATGCCACCTTGCTGATGCTGTTTTGCAGCGTACCGCTGGTGTTTTCCGGACTGGCCCTGATTCACGGGCTGGTCGCGCAGAAGCGCCTGGCCAGGTTCTGGCTGGTGGGGATGTACGTAACGATGCTGGTGTTCATGCAGCTGATCTATCCGTTACTCGTGGTTTTGGCCATTGTCGACGGCCTGATTGATTTTCGCGGTCGTCTGGCGCCGAAAGACGCCGATAACGCGAACGGTGAAGGTTAAAAGTTAGAGGATTTTCACATGCAACTGATCCTTCTGGAAAAAGTCGCCAACCTGGGCAACCTGGGCGACAAAGTGAACGTTAAGGCCGGCTACGGTCGTAACTACCTGCTGCCATACGGCAAAGCCACCGCTGCAACCGCTGCCAACCTGGCTGCGTTTGAAGAGCGTCGTGCTGAGCTGGAAAAAGCAGCAGCAGACAAAAAAGCTTCGGCCGAAACTCGCGCTGCCCAACTGGCTGAGCTGGAAGTGACTATCACTGCCACCGCCGGTGACGAAGGCAAGCTGTTCGGTTCGATCGGCACCCACGACATCGCTGATGCACTGACCGCCTCCGGCGTTGAAGTGCAGAAGAGCGAAGTTCGTCTGCCGAACGGCACCATCCGCAACGTAGGCGAATTCGACGTAGCCGTGCACCTGCACGCCGAAGTTGAAGCCACCGTACGCGTTGTCGTGGTAGCAGCTTAAGCAGCACCTAACTGACTGGCACCCCGCGTGCCAGCCAGTTAACATCGGGCACGATCCTGTTTACAGGTCGTGCCTTTTGTTTTTCTACACACCCCTAATTTCAAGTGGCCATGAACGATATTTCAGCTCCTGAGCAATACGATCTGCAAACCGCTGCCCTGAAGGTGCCGCCGCATTCCATCGAGGCCGAACAGGCCGTGCTCGGTGGTTTGATGCTGGACAACAACGCCTGGGAACGCGTGCTGGATCAAGTCTCGGACGGTGACTTCTATCGCCATGACCACCGCCTGATCTTTCGCGCCATCGCCAAGTTGGCCGACCAGAACTCGCCGATCGACGTGGTGACGCTGGCCGAGCAGTTGGACAAGGAAGGCCAGACCTCCCAGGTCGGCGGCCTCGGCTACCTGGGCGAGTTGGCAAAAAACACGCCGTCCGTCGCCAACATCAAGGCCTATGCCCAGATCGTTCGCCAGCGGGCCACGTTGCGCCAATTGATCGGCATCAGCACCGAGATCGCCGACAGCGCCTTCAACCCCGAAGGGCGCACGGCCGAAGAAATCCTCGATGAGGCCGAACGCCAGATCTTCCAGATCGCCGAGGCGCGGCCTAAAACCGGTGGCCCGGTAGGCGTCAACGAGCTGTTGACCAAGGCCATCGACCGTATCGACACGCTGTTCAACACCGATGCGGCTATCACCGGTATTTCCACCGGTTATGCCGATCTGGACGAGAAGACCAGCGGCCTGCAGCCCTCCGACTTGATCATCGTCGCCGGCCGTCCATCCATGGGTAAAACCACCTTTGCGATGAACCTGGTGGAAAACGCCGTGCTGCGCAGCGACAAGACGGTGCTGGTGTACTCCCTGGAGATGCCAGGTGAATCGCTGATCATGCGGATGCTCTCGTCCCTGGGGCGTATCGACCAGACTAAGGTGCGTTCCGGCCAGCTGGAAGACGACGACTGGCCGCGCCTGACCTCGGCCGTCAACCTGCTCAACGACCGCAAGCTGTTCATCGATGACACCGCGGGTATCAGCCCCTCGGAAATGCGTGCACGTACCCGTCGCCTGGCGCGTGAGCACGGCGACATCGCGCTGATCATGATCGACTACCTGCAGTTGATGCAGATCCCCGGCTCCAGTGGCGACAGCCGTACCAACGAGATTTCCGAGATTTCCCGGTCTCTCAAGGCCCTGGCCAAGGAATTCAACTGCCCGGTAGTGGCCCTGTCCCAGCTCAACCGCTCCCTGGAGCAACGTCCCAACAAGCGCCCGGTGAACTCCGACTTGCGGGAATCCGGAGCGATCGAGCAGGATGCTGACGTGATCATGTTCGTGTACCGCGACGAGGTGTATCACCCCGAAACCGAGCACAAAGGTATTGCCGAGATCATTATCGGCAAGCAGCGGAACGGCCCGATCGGGTTTATCCGCCTGGCGTTTATCGGCAAGTACACGCGCTTCGAAAACCTTGCGCCGGGCAGCTACAACTTCGACGACGACGAGTAAGTCCCAGCGCCTGTAAGGGCCTCATCGCAGGCAAGCCAGCCCCCACACTGATGTGTGAATACATTCAAGTGTGGGAGCTGGCTTGCCTGCGATGGCGTCATCACAATTCCGACCATTACCGTCGGAATTGGTCAAAATTTGTGCTATATTCCGCGCCCGCGATTTTTCATCTCAACACCGGTCACCGTCATGCAAACAGCCAAGCCGTTATTTGACTATCCCAAGTACTGGGCCGAATGTTTCGGTCCAGCGCCATTCCTGCCGATGAGCAGGGAGGAGATGGATCAGCTTGGCTGGGATTCCTGCGACATCATCATCGTCACCGGTGATGCCTATGTAGACCACCCGTCATTCGGCATGGCGATCATCGGCCGGCTGCTGGAGTCCCAGGGCTTTCGCGTCGGGATCATTGCGCAGCCGAACTGGCAATCCAAAGACGACTTCATGAAGCTCGGCGAGCCGAACCTGTTCTTCGGTGTCGCGGCCGGCAACATGGACTCAATGATCAACCGCTACACCGCCGACAAGAAAATCCGTTCCGACGACGCCTACACGCCTGGCGGCATGGCCGGCAAACGCCCGGACCGCGCGAGCCTGGTGTACAGCCAGCGTTGCAAGGAAGCCTACAAGAACGTGCCGATCGTACTCGGCGGCATCGAGGCGTCCCTGCGCCGCATCGCCCACTACGACTACTGGCAGGACCGCGTGCGCAACTCGATCCTGATCGACGCCACCGCCGATATCCTGCTGTATGGCAACGCCGAGCGCGCCATCGTCGAAGTGGCCCAGCGCCTGTCGTGGGGCCACAAGATCGAAGACATCACCGATGTGCGCGGCACCGCGTTCATCCGTCGTGATACGCCGGTGGGCTGGTATGAAGTGGACTCCACGCGTATCGACCGTCCGGGCAAGATCGACAAGATCATCAACCCGTACGTGAATACCCAGGACACCCAAGCCTGCGCTATCGAGCAGGAAAAGGGGCCGCAGGACGATCCGGAAGAAGCCAAGGTCGTGCAGATCCTGGCCAGCCCGAAGATGACCCGCGACAAGACCGTGATCCGCCTGCCTTCGGTGGAAAAAGTCCGTGGCGACGCGGTGCTCTACGCCCACGCCAACCGCGTGTTGCACCTGGAAACCAACCCAGGCAACGCCCGTGCCCTGGTGCAGAAGCACGGTGAAGTGGACGTGTGGTTCAACCCGCCGCCCATTCCGATGACCACCGAAGAAATGGACTACGTGTTCGGCATGCCTTACGCCCGTGTCCCGCACCCGGCGTATGGCAAGGAAAAAATTCCGGCCTACGACATGATCCGCTTTTCGGTGAACATCATGCGCGGCTGCTTCGGCGGCTGCACCTTCTGCTCGATCACCGAGCACGAAGGCCGCATCATCCAGAACCGTTCCGAAGAGTCGATCATTCGCGAGATCGAAGAGATCCGCGACAAGGTCCCGGGCTTTACCGGCGTGATCTCCGACCTCGGTGGCCCGACCGCGAACATGTACCGCATCGCCTGCAAGAGCCCGGAGATCGAATCCGCGTGCCGCAAGCCGTCGTGCGTGTTCCCTGGCATCTGCCCGAACCTGAACACCGACCACTCGTCGCTGATCCAGCTGTACCGCAGCGCCCGTGCGTTGCCGGGTGTGAAGAAGATCCTGATCGCTTCCGGCCTGCGCTATGACCTGGCCGTCGAATCGCCGGAATACGTCAAGGAGCTGGTGACCCACCACGTCGGTGGCTACCTCAAGATCGCCCCGGAACACACCGAGGAAGGTCCGCTCAACCAGATGATGAAGCCGGGCATTGGCAGCTATGACAAGTTCAAGCGCATGTTCGAGAAGTACACCAAGGAAGCGGGCAAGGAGCAGTACCTGATTCCTTACTTCATCGCCGCCCACCCCGGCACCACCGATGAAGACATGATGAACCTGGCCCTGTGGCTCAAGGGCAACGGCTTCCGCGCCGACCAGGTGCAGGCGTTCTACCCGTCGCCGATGGCCACCGCCACCGCAATGTACCACTCGGGCAAGAACCCGCTGCGCAAGGTCACCTACAAGAGCGACGCGGTGACCATCGTCAAGAGCGAAGAGCAGCGCCGTCTGCACAAGGCCTTCCTGCGTTACCACGACCCGAAGGGCTGGCCGATGCTGCGTGAAGCCTTGACCCGCATGGGCCGTGCCGACCTGATCGGGCCGGGCAAGGACCAGTTGATCCCGCTGCACCAGCCGAGCACCGACAGCTACCAGAGCGCGCGTCGCAAGAACTCGACGCCGGCCGGCAGCCACAAGGTCGCCAAGGAAACCACCACGAAAATTCTCACCCAGCACACCGGGCTGCCGCCGCGTGGCAGCGACGGCAGCAACCCGTGGGACAAGCGTGAGCAAGCCAAGGCCGCGGCCCAGGCGCGCAACAAGCAGGCCGCCAAGGAACGCGCCGATGCGGCCAAGGGCAAGGGCGGCAAGCCTGCGTGCAAGCCGGTAGTGCCGCGTTGATCGCAGCCTGAACATGTAAAACGCCAGCCTTGTGCTGGCGTTTTGCTTTCTATTCGGTGGCGAGCCTGTTTGCTAAGGTGGCGACCATTAAATCGCCTTCGCGAGCAAGCCCGCTCCCACACTTGAATGTATTCGCAAATCAAAATGTGGGAGCGGGCTTGCTCGCGAAGGCGTCAGTTCAGTCACCACCCATTTCAAGGAAGAACACCCCATGGGCAACCCCCTTGCCGGCATCGGCATGGACTCCAACCGCTCGCAGTTCATGGCGCGCCAGCGCATCGAAAGCCAGATCAACCTGCCGCGCCTGTTTGCGGCCATCGACGCCGACCCCGGAATTGTCGGCGCAGGCGTGGTGTATATCGACGCTGACTTCAACGTCATTACCCTGCGCGAATTCAAGCCCATCTGCAGCATCAAGCCCAAGCGCATCATTTTGCGTGAAGCGCAGAAGTACATTGCGCCAACGCAGTTTGCTCAACATGTCGTGAGCAATCCTCGAGAGTCGCGACTGATTGGCGAAGCCGTGAATACCGGAATCTCCTGCTTGGGGGCGGTCATCAGTTGGGCTGCGATCGCCAGCGGGACCATTCTGGTGCCTTTCAGCGCTGGCGCCAGTTCCGTCATCGTTGTAGTGGGGTATGCGGCTGCCGGCGCGAGTACGCTTCAGTGCTTCAACGGCATTGCCCGAACAGCGCTGGAAGTCGCCAAACCTGAGGTCAAGGATTCGCTCGACAGTGAAGGCTGGTACCAGAATGCGTCCATCGTGCTGGACGCCGTATCACTAGCAGGTGTGGGCGCTTCGGCCCTGACGACGGTCAAGCTGGTCAGGGCCGCCAAAGCATCGACGGGCAAGAGCCTGCGTGATGTGCTTCGCGGTTTGAATCGCCAGGAAAGAGCCAAGCTGACGAAAGAACTGCTGAGCATCAACCATCCCAGCTTGACCGCGAAGATGATCAAATTGAGGCAGGCGTCGGGCGAGCTCACCAAGCGTTTCACCCCTACGCAGCTCAAGCACAGCACCACTACCCAGATCAAAGACGTCCTCGGCGCAACCATAGGATTTGGCGGGAGTGCTTACTCCGGAAACGTCAATACCATCGCGATTGGGTTGTACGAGGAAATAAACGAATGAACGAGTTAATGACGCTACGCGACTTTTTCAGGCAATACTTTCTGACGTTTATGGGCGGCGTATTTGCTGCGTGTTTTTCTTTGGCGTTGGCTGTGGCGCTGGCGTTCATCACCTATTTTCGTGATGCGCCCATTGCTCAAGTGGGGCTCAAGATCATGTCTGCCGGGGCGCTGCTCATTCTGTTGACGGTCCATAGCAACTTTATGATTTTGCGGGGCCGACCCTCCTGGGTGTGGGTGATGGTCGGCATCTACGTCGCCTGTCTACTGTTTGTCGTCCCAATGCTTCAGTACCAGCCTCATAAAGTTCTCTATGGGTTGGCGCTGTTATTCCCGTTCCTTGGATTGTTGATACTTAACAGCAAGGTTCAACGAGAGATGCGTGCAAAACTGGTGGGAATCCGTCGCATTCGGCAATCTGTCAAATCAACCGTTGGGTCGAGTAGCCGCATGTGAAGGAGTCGCCGTCGATAACCGGTTTTTTCGCGCGCTATTTCCCCGTGTTCATGGGCACGATTTTCATGGCGATCTTTTCCGGCTCCGCTGCGGTTTCCACGGCGGGCGTAACCTATTTGCGCGACACTGATCCCGCGCTTAAATCCGGCTGTTCGGGCGCTGCGATCCTGATGCTGGTCGCGGTGCTGGTATTTGGCAACGTCATGATCGCGCGCGGCTATCCGTGGGCGACGAAACTGGTGGCGGGCTATCTCGGCGCTTGCCTGTTGTTCGTACTGCCAATGATTCAATACGACCTGCACACGCTGGTCTATGGCTCGGCTGTGCTCTTCCCGCTGCTTGGATTGTTGCTGCTCAACAGCAAGCGCCATCGCGAAATGCGCCAGAAGCTGCTTGAGATCCGCCACCTGCGCCAAGCCGCGATCGCCAAGCGCAAAACCGGCTGATTGGGTAGATTCCCCACCCACCCTCACATCCGCGCCACAAATATGTGCGTCACTTGCACCACGGCGCCCCCGTTGGCGCCGTTTTGGTGCTGTACTGCAACGGGTCTTACGATAAAGCGCAATGACCGCCGCTCTGGCATAAGTCTTGCGCGCTTTGTGTCCATGCCCTGGCTCGCAGGAGGCCGCCGTGTCGATTCATGTCGCGTTGCACCACGTTACGCATTACCGCTATGACCGCGCTGTCGAACTCGGCCCACAGATCGTGCGGTTGCGCCCGGCGGCCCATAGTCGGACGCGGATTCTGTCCTACGCGCTGAAAGTGCTGCCCGAGCAGCATTTCATCAATTGGCAGCAAGACCCCCAGGGTAATTACCTGGCGCGCTTGGTGTTTCCGGAAAAAACGGATGAGTTGCGCATCGAGGTCGACCTGGTCGCCGAAATGGCCGTGTTCAACCCCTTCGACTTTTTCCTTGAGCCCTACGCCGAAAAAATCCCCTTCCGCTACGCCGCCGATGAGCAACGCGAACTGGCGCCGTACCTGGAAACCCTGCCGCTGACGCCGAAGTTCGCCGCGTACCTGGCGGGTATCGACCGCACGCCACTGCCGGCGGTGGACTTCCTAGTGGGGCTCAACCAGCGCCTGGCGGCTGATATTGGCTACCTGATCCGTATGGAGCCGGGCGTGCAAACCCCGGAGTTCACTCTGGAAAATGCCTCCGGCTCCTGCCGCGACTCGGCCTGGTTGCTGGTGCAGTTGCTGCGCAACCTGGGTTTGGCAGCACGGTTTGTGTCTGGCTATCTGATCCAGTTGACCGCCGACGTCAAAGCCCTCGATGGCCCGTCCGGCACCGAAGTGGACTTCACCGACCTGCACGCCTGGTGCGAAGTGTATTTGCCCGGCGCCGGTTGGATCGGCCTGGACGCCACCTCCGGGCTGTTCGCGGGTGAAGGGCATATTCCGTTGGCGTGTAGTCCCGATCCCTCGTCTGCCGCCCCGATCAGTGGGCTGGTGGAACCGTGCGAGTGTGAGTTCACCCACGAAATGTCGGTCGAGCGGATTTGGGAAGCCCCACGGGTCACCAAGCCTTACACCGAAGAACAATGGCTGGCGATCCAGGCCCTGGGTCGGCAGATTGACGGCGACCTGCTCAAGGACGACGTGCGCCTGACCATGGGCGGCGAGCCGACGTTTGTGTCCATCGACGACCCCGACGGCGCCGAGTGGAATACCGCCGCGCTCGGGCCGGATAAGCGCCGCCTGTCCGCCGAGCTGTTCCAGCGCATGCGCAAGCACTACGCGCCCAAGGGCCTGGTGCACTTCGGCCAGGGCAAGTGGTACCCCGGCGAGCAACTGCCACGCTGGTCGCTCAATTGCTACTGGCGCCGCGATGGCGTGCCGATCTGGCACAACAGCGCGTTGATCGCCGATGAACAACAGGACTATGGCGCGGATGGCGCCCTGGCCGGGCGTTTCCTGGCCAGCGTCGCTGAGCGCCTGAAACTGCCGGCACGCTTTGTGTTCCCGGCCTTTGAAGACAACTTCTACTACCTGTGGCGCGAAGGTGCGCTGCCGCAAAACGTCACCGCCCAAGACCCACGCCTGAGCGACGACCTGGAGCGCGAACGCCTGCGCAAAGTGTTCGCCCAGGGCCTGGATAAAATCATCGGCCAAGTGCTGCCGCTGGCGCGCACGGCGGCCAATGACCGCTGGCAAAGCGGGCGCTGGTACCTGCGTGACAACCATTGCCGCCTGGTGCCGGGGGATTCGCCCCTGGGTTATCGTCTGCCACTGGCCTCGCAGCCTTGGGTGACGGCGGCCGAGTACCCATTTGTGCACCCGACGGACCCTAACCAGGACCAGCCGGAGCTGCCGACCACCTCCCAACTGCAAAGCCACGGCGACCCTGCGCCGGTTGATGAACGCGTGCCCAAGGTCGACGAGTCCGCCGACTGGCTGACCCGCACCGCGCTGTGTGCCGAGGCGCGGGAAGGGCGCCTCTACCTGTTTATGCCGCCCCTTGAGCGTGTCGAGGACTATCTGGAATTGGTGGCCGCCATTGAGGCGACAGCCGAAGAACTGCACTGTCCGGTATTGCTGGAAGGCTATGAACCGCCAGCGGACACGCGCCTGAGCAACTTCCGCGTCACGCCGGACCCCGGCGTGATCGAGGTCAACGTGCAGCCGTCCGCCAGTTGGGACGAGTTGGTGGAACGCACCGAGTTCCTCTACGAAGAGGCCCGGCAAACCCGCCTGACCACTGAGAAATTCATGATCGACGGGCGCCATACCGGCACCGGTGGCGGTAACCACTTTGTGCTCGGTGGTGCGACACCCAAGGACTCGCCGTTCCTGCGCCGGCCCGACTTGCTGCGTAGCCTGATCAGCTACTGGCACAACCACCCGTCGTTGTCCTACCTGTTCTCCGGCCTGTTCATCGGCCCGACTTCACAGGCGCCACGGGTGGACGAGGCACGCAACGATGCGTTGTACGAGCTGGAAATCGCCTTCGCGCAAATGCCCGAGCCCGGTGAAGAATGCCCGCCATGGTTGGTGGACCGCCTGCTGCGCAACTTGCTGATTGACGTGACCGGCAACACCCACCGCGCCGAATTCTGCATCGACAAACTCTACTCGCCCGACGGCGCCACCGGCCGCCTGGGCCTGCTGGAGTTGCGTGCATTTGAAATGCCGCCCCATGCGCGCATGAGCCTGACCCAACAACTGTTGCTGCGCGCCTTGGTCGCACGCTTCTGGCGCGAGCCCTATGCGCCGCCGAAGCTCGCGCGCTGGGGCACCGAACTGCACGATCGTTTCCTGTTGCCGCACTTTATCGAGCAGGACTTTGCCGACGTGATCGTCGAACTCAACGCGGCCGGCTACCCGCTGCGCGCCGAATGGTTCGCCGCGCACCTGGAATTCCGTTTCCCCAAGGTGGGCGATTACGCCGTCAGTGGTATCGAACTGGAACTTCGCCAGGCCCTGGAACCCTGGCATGTGCTGGGCGAAGAGGGCGCGGTGGGCGGCACGGTGCGTTATGTGGATTCGTCCCTGGAGCGCCTGCAAGTCAAATTGACCGGGCTGCCACCGCAACGCTACCTGCTGACCTGCAACGGAATCCCAGTGCCACTGCACGCTACCGGGCGAGTCGGGGAGTTCGTGGCCGGCGTGCGTTACCGCGCGTGGCAACCGGCCAACTGCCTGCAACCGACCATCGCCGTGCATGCGCCGTTGGTGTTCGACGTGTTGGATACCTGGATGCAACGCTCGCTGGGCGGCTGCCAGTACCATGTTGCCCATCCGGGCGGGCGCAATTACGACAGCTTGCCGGTGAATGCCAACGAGGCGGAGAGCCGGCGCATGGCGCGTTTTTTCCGGTTGGGGCATAGCCCGGGGAAGCTCGAGGTGCCGACGGTTGTCATTAACGACGAATTGCCGATGACCCTGGATCTACGTCGTTTCCCCAATAAAAATGACTGAATGCGATCCCCTGTGGACGCTAGCTTTTGTGGTGAGCGAGCTTGCCTCGCGCGGGGCAAGCCCGCTCACCACAAAAGCCGGGGGCTACAGGGGATTTGCAGTGTTTGTTGAGTTAATCTGAGCCCCCTTGCCTCTGCCGAGCGTTCCATGTCCGACTTGCTCGACCGTTACCCGCTGACCGCGGGCACTTATCACGAATTGCTGGACGACAGCGGCGCGGTACGTGCCCATTGGCAGCGCCTGCTCGACCACCTGCAACGCAGCACGCCTGCCCAACTGGCCCAGCGCCAGGCGTTGCTGACCCGACAGATCCAGGAAAACGGCGTGACCTACAACGTCTACGCCGACCCAAAGGGCGCCGACCGCCCGTGGGAACTGGACCTGCTGCCCCATGTGCTGGCCGCCGATGAATGGCAGCAGCTGTCGGCGGGGATCGCCCAGCGTGCGCGCCTGCTCAACGCCGTGCTCGCCGACCTGTACGGTCCGCAGCGCCTGATCAAGGAAGGCTTGCTGCCCGCCGAGCTGGTGTTCGGCCATAACAACTTCCTGTGGCCGTGCCAGGGCATCCAGCCGCCGGACGGAGCGTTCCTGCACCTGTACGCCGTGGACCTGGCGCGCACGCCGGATGGCCGTTGGTGGGTCACCGCCGACCGCACCCAGGCGCCTTCCGGTGCCGGTTATGCGTTGGAGAACCGCACCATTGTGTCCCGGGCGTTCCCGGATCTTTACCGGGATTTGCAGGTCCAGCACCTCACCGGTTTTTTCCGCACCTTGCAGGAAACCCTGGCCCGCCAGGCGCCCGGTGATAACCAGCCGCCGCTGATCGTGCTGCTCACGCCGGGCCGGTTCAACGAAAGCTATTTCGAACACCTCTACCTCGCCCGCCAGCTCGGCTACCCGCTGGTAGAAGGCGGTGATCTCACGGTGCGCGACAGCACGGTATTCCTGAAAACCCTCAGCGGCCTGCGCCGGGTGCACGCGATCATGCGGCGCCTGGATGACGACTTCTGCGACCCGCTGGAACTGCGCACCGACTCCGCCCTCGGCGTGCCCGGCCTGTTGGACGCGGTGCGCCAAGGCAATGTGCTGGTGGCCAATGCCCTGGGCAGCGGCGTGCTGGAGTCCCCCGGTCTGCTGGGCTTTTTGCCGAAGATCAACGAGTTCTTGTTTGGCGAAGCATTGATCTTGCCGTCCATCGCCACCTGGTGGTGCGGTGAAGCGCCGGTACTCGCTGAAGCGCTGGAGAAACTGCCGGAGTTGCTGATCAAGCCGGCGTTTCCGTCGCAGAGTTTTGCGCCGGTATTTGGCCGTGACCTGGACGACGAACAGCGCCAGGCCCTGGCCGAACGCATGCGCGCGCGCCCCTACGCTTATGTTGCCCAGGAACTGGCGCAACTGTCCCAGGCGCCGGTGTGGCACACCGTGGATGACCACCTGCAACACCGCGCGATTGGCATGCGCGTATACGCCGTGGCGAGTGACGAGGGTTACCGCGTGCTGCCCGGCGGCCTGACGCGTGTAGCGGCGGAAGCCGATGCCGAAGTGGTGTCAATGCAACGTGGCGGCGCCAGCAAGGACACCTGGGTGCTCGGCGAACGCGCCGCCGGTGGCGAGCACTGGCGCGCACAGCGGGCGATTGGCGCCCATGACCTGGTGCGTCGCGATCCCTACCTGCCGTCCCGCGTGGTGGAAAACCTGTTCTGGTTCGGGCGTTATTGCGAGCGCTGCGATGACAGCGCGCGCTGGCTGCGTATCGTGCTGGCGCGTTATGTGGATGGCGACGACCCGCTGGCCTTGCAGGCGGCGGTCGAGCTGGGCGAAAACCTGCGACTGCTGCCGGAAGAGGGCGAGTTGCCCGAACGCCTGCTGGCGGCACTGCTCGGCGATGACTGGCCGTCGAGCCTGCGCGCCAACCTGCAACGCTTGCAGTGGGCGGCATCCCAGGTGCGCGGCAAGTTGTCCCGGGAGAACTGGCAGGCCCTGGTGGAGCTGCAACGCGAAGCCATGGAGCTGGAACGCGACACCCCGGACTTTGGCGAGTTACTGGATTTCCTCAACCGCCTGGTGATGTCCCTGGCGGCGTTGTCCGGGTTTGCCCTGGACGACATGACCCGCGACGAAGGCTGGCGTTTCTTGATGATGGGCCGGCGCATCGAGCGGCTGCAGTTTCTGAGCAGCAGCCTCGCCGCATTCCTGCGTGGCGTGGCGGTGTTCGATCAGGCCGGGCTGGAGTGGTTGCTGGAGCTGGGCAACAGCAGCATTACCTATCGCTCGCGCTACCTGGCGGTGCCGCAGTTGATCCCGGTCCTCGACCTGCTGTTGCTGGACGAGCAGAATCCCCATGCGGTGTTGTTCCAGCTCAAGTTGGTGAGCCGCACCCTGCGGCGTCTCAATGACGACTTTGGTGTGCCACGGGAAACCGGTCTCGGCCCGTTGGTGGAGCGCCTGGCGCGATTCGACCTGGGCTGCCTGGAGAACCCGTTGTTTGGTGAGGCCAGCGTGCGTGCCGCGTTGGACGGCCTGGCGGACCTGCTGCAAGCAGTCGCCGATGAGAGTGGGCAAGTGTCGGACCGCCTGGCCTTGCGCCATTTTGCCCATGTGGATGATGTCAGCCAGCAAACGGTGTCGGTGTGATGAGTGCGCGCTACCAGATTTTCCACGATACCCATTACCACTACGACAGCCCGGTGTCCCTGGCCCAACAGTTGGCGCACCTGTGGCCGCGGCCGTGCGCCTGGCAGCGCTGCAGCTCGCAACAGCTGGATATCAGCCCGGAACCGACGTCGCGCCGCGATGAGTTGGATGTGTTCGGTAATCCCATCACCCGCCTGGCGTTCGAGCGGCCCCATGATGAACTGCTGGTGAATGCCGGGCTGACCGTGGAAGTGCTGGCGCGGCCAATGCTGGACTTCCAGCAGTCGCCGGCCTGGGACCAAACCCGCGACAGCCTGACCTACAGCAGCCAGGCCATGTCGCCGCAGCTGATCGAAGCCTGCCGCTACCGGTTCGAATCACCCTACGTGCACCTGAAGAAAACCTTCGTTGAGTTCTCCGAAAGCTGTTTCCCCCCTGGCGAACCCTTGTTGTTGGGCGTGCAGGCGTTGATGGAAAAGATCTTCAGCGAGTTCACCTTCGATGCCGAAGCTACCCAGGTGGCTACCCCGCTGGTGGAAGTGCTGGAGCGCCGACGCGGTGTATGCCAGGACTTCGCCCACTTGATGCTCGCCTGCCTGCGTTCGCGCGGCCTGGCGGCGCGCTATATCAGCGGTTATCTGCTCACCCAGCCACCGCCCGGCCAGCCACGGCTGATCGGCGCCGATGCGTCCCATGCGTGGGTGTCGGTGTATTGCCCGGTTTCAGGCTGGGTGGATTTTGATCCGACGAACAATGTGCAGCCGGCACTGGAGCACATCACCCTGGCCTGGGGCCGGGACTTTTCCGATGTGTCGCCGTTGCGAGGAGTGATTCTGGGGGGAGGGAGCCATGACCCGGAGGTACGGGTGACGGTGATGCCGCTGGAATAGCGATTGATTGTGCCGAGCCGGGTGAGCCGGCTCAGCACAAAGGAAATTATTCAGCCGGATCCTTTGGTGTTTCGGGCTCGTCGCTCGTTACTTCACCATCGGCATCCGGGTTCAGTGCGCCGGCTTCTTCATCTGCAGCGGCTTTCTTGCGTTGCAGTTTTTCCTCTTTCTTCTGTTCCTTGGCCAAGTCTCTCTGACGTTTGGCGAAGGAGTAATTAGGTTTGGCCATGGGCGATCCTCTAGGGTCGAAGGTGAGGGTGGCGGCGCGCAGCTGCCTTGGGACGACATGGTAGCAGCTTCAAGGTGCGCTTGGCCTTCACTTACCGCAGGCGTAAGCGGCCAGCAGGCCGTTGAACAGTTGATTGAGGTGCATGGCTCGGACTCCAGTGGGTGATGGGCCGATCATAGGCAGGTGGCAGTACTTTGGCTGGTAGATTGTGTTGATAAGTCTGATAGCCTAAAGTTGTATACAATCTGTTGATTCAGATCATAAGAATTCATGCCTGCTTCAGGCACCCTTTGTCGCAATACGCGTTTTCTAAACCCTGCCTTGGAGATTCACATGTTTGCCAAACTCGTTGCTGTTTCCCTGCTGACTCTGGCGAGCGGCCAGTTGCTTGCTGCAGAGTGCAAGGTCACTGTCGACTCCACTGACCAAATGTCCTTCAACACCAAAGCCATTGAAATCGACAAGAGCTGCAAGACATTCACCGTCGAGCTGACTCACTCCGGCAACCTGCCGAAAAACGTCATGGGCCATAACTGGGTGCTGACCAGCGCCGCCAACATGCAGCCGGTTGCCTCCGACGGCATGACTGCCGGTATCGACAAGGACTACCTGAAACCCGGTGATGACCGCATCATCGCCCACACCAAGATCATCGGGGCTGGCGAGAAAGATTCGGTGACCTTCGATGTGTCGAAGCTGGCAGCCGGGACTGACTACGCGTTCTTCTGCTCGTTCCCAGGCCACATCTCGATGATGAAAGGCACTGTGACCGTCAAGTAAGCCGATTTCGATCGAAAAAAAGCGCCTCGAGGGGCGCTTTTTTGTGGGCGTTCAGTTGAACTGAGTCATCGTTCATCGCAGGCAAGCCAGCTCCCACATTCAAGCGCATTCTCATGCTGGAACTCAGTCAACTGTGGGAGCTGGCTTGCCTGCGATAGCGGTCTAACAGTCAGCACAAGCCTATCTGGTTCACCTCACGGCGCAAACGGCATGACCCGCTTGTGCTCGGTCTTGCGGTAGGTGTCGCAGATAATCTTGAACGCTTCCTCACGCACCGGCTCGCCGTGCAGGAATGCATCGATCTCGGCGTAGGTCACGCCATGTGACGCTTCGTCCGGCTTGCCCGGCGACAGGTCTTCGAGGTCGGCAGTCGGAATCTTCTCCACCAACGATTCCGGCGCGCCAAAGTGCCGCGCAATCGCACGCACCTGGTTCTTCACCAGGCCGCTCAACGGCGCCAGGTCGCACGCGCCGTCACCGAACTTGGTGAAAAACCCCATCACCGCTTCCGCCGCATGGTCGGTACCGATCACCAGGCCACCGGCCGCGCCAGCGATGGTGTACTGCGCCACCATGCGCATGCGTGCCTTGGTGTTGCCCAGTACGAAGTCGCGGGACACCGCGGCCTTGCCTTCAAATGCCGCCACTTCATTGGCCAGGGCTTTCACCGCCGGGCCGATGTTCACGGTGTGGCGCTCGTCCGGCTCGATAAAGTCCACCGACGCCTGGGCGTCGATCTCATCGAACTGGGTTTCGTACGGCAGGCGCACGGCGATAAAACGGTAGGCCTCATCGCCGGTGCTGGCGCGCAGTTCCTGCATCGCACGTTGGGCCAACAGGCCTGCGGTCAGGGAATCGACGCCACCGCTGATGCCCAGCACCAACGCCTTGAGCCCGGAATTGCGCAGGCAGTCCTGGATAAAGGTCACGCGGCGGGCAACCTCGGCCTCAAGGGCCGCCTGGTCGTTGAACGGTGCTTGGACCTTGAGCTGTTCAGCAATCTCACGCTGTACGGCTTGCATGATTCACTCCTTGCTAGAGATGGCAGGTACTTTGAAAACATGACGCAAATAGGCGACGAAATTCGGGTCGGTGCAGTGGGTCTTGCCCGCTTCATCGGAGATCTTCGCGACGGGCTGGCCATTGCAGGCGGTCATTTTAAGCACGATGCTCATCGGCTCGACACCTGGAATGTCACAGGTCAGGTTGGTGCCGATGCCAAAGCTCACATTGATCCGACCCCGCAAGGCGCGGAATATCTCCAGGGCCTTGGGCAACGACAGGCTGTCGGAGAACACCAGGGTCTTGCTCATCGGCTCGATGCCGAGCTTGTGGTAGTGGGCAATGGCTTTTTCTGCCCATTGCACGGGATCGCCGGAGTCATGGCGCAGGCCGTCGAACAGCTTGGCGAAGTACAGGTCGAAGTCGCCCAGGAACGCGTCGGTGGTGATGCAGTCGGTCAGGGCGATACCCAAAAGGCCACGGTATTCGCGGACCCAGCAGTCGAGCGCGGCGATCTGGCTGTCGATCAGGCGCGGGCCGAGTTGCTGGTGGGCCATGATCCATTCGTGGGCCATGGTGCCCAGCGGCTTCATGTCGAACTCGCGCGCCAGGTGCACGTTGCTGGTGCCGACGAAGCGCCCGGGGAAGTCATGCTTGAGCACGCTGACCACTTCTTCCTGCACACGGTACGAGAAGCGCCGACGCGTGCCGAAGTCAGCCACTTGCAGCTCGGACAGCTCGTCGCTGCTGGCGTTGGCGGTCAGCCAGTCGAACTTGCGGTACAGCTGCTCGCGGGCCTGTTCGAGGATCACGGTCTGGTAGCGATAGCGGTTACGCACTTCGCTGACGATAGCCAGCATCGGCACTTCAAACAGGATCACATGCAGCCACGGCCCGCGCAGGCGGATGAACAACTCACCGTTCTCGATGCCGGTCTGCACGTAGCGCAGGTTGAAGCGGAACAGCCCGAGGAAGCGCAAGAAGTCCGGCTTCATAAAGCTGATGCGTTCCAGGAAACCCAACTGGTCCGGGCTCAGGCTCAGCTCGGCGAGGCGCTCGATCTGGTAGCGGATCTCCGCCAGGTACGGGCGCAGGTCTTCGCTGTTACGGCAACGAAACTCCCATTCAACTTCCACGTTGGGGTAGTTGTGCAGCACCGCCTGCATCATGGTCAGCTTGTAGAAGTCGGTGTCGAGCAAGTTCTGCACGATGCGATCGGCAAACACACTCTCGCTCATAACGGGAATCTCCAGACGGGTCGGCGATGGGCGCCGACCTTTACGCACAATTGAGGAAGGGGGCTAGTGGCGCATAGACCTGTGGGGTTTTGCCAGTGATTTTTTGCGCTGGAGCTACCGACGCCTTCGCGAGCAAGCCCGCTCCCACCTTTGGAATGCATTTCAAGTGTGGGAGCGGGCTTGCTCGCGAAGGCGATTCTCCAGGCGCTAAAGCACCTGCTCCATCATCCACTTCACAAATTCACGCACCTTGGGCACCTCCGCCGAATGTTCGGGGTAGGCCAGGTAATACGCATCCTGGCTCGGCATTGCATGCTGCCAGGGAATGACCAACTTGCCTTCGGCCAACTCTTCTTCCACCAGAAAGCGCGGCAACAACGCCACGCCACAGCCCACCTGCGCGGCCCGAATGCACATATAGAAGGTGTCGAAGCGTGGCCCGTGATAACTATGCTCGGTGTGGAAGCCCTGGCTGGCAAACCAGTCGTGCCAGCCCTGGGGACGCGAAGCGTTTTGCAGCAGCACCAGGTCGCTCAGTTGCGTGGGATCGGTGAACGGCTGCGCCGGCAGGCTTTCTGGCGCGCACACCGGCACCAACGCTTCGCTGAACAATTTGAGGCTTTCGGTGCCCGGCCGTGAGCCCTGGCCGAAGTAGAAGGCCATGTCGGCCTTGCCTTGCAGCAACTCGTCCGGCTCCTGCTCGTTGCACAGGTCCAAATGGATCTGCGGATGACGCAGGCGCCAGCCCTTGAGGCGCGGCACCAGCCAGCGCGCGCCGAAGGTGTAGGGCGTGGACACGCGCAGCACTTCGGTTTCGCCGCCGTAGGAGCGCAGGTAATGGGTGGACATCTCCACCTGGGTGAGGATCTTGCGCACTTCCACCAGGTACAGGTCGCCTGCCGGGGTCATCTGCAAGCGCCGACGCACCCGGCGAAACAGCAGGTGTTGCAGCAGTTCTTCCAGTTGCGCCACCTGTTTGCTCACCGCGCTCTGCGTGAGGTTCAGCTCCTCGGCGGCGCGGGTGAAGCTCAAGTGGCGGGTGGCGGCTTCGAAACACTGCAGGGCAGTGATCGAGGGCAAATGTCTTTTGTTCAGCACGGCACGCCTCTTTTTATTCTTTGCATGAATAAACGGAATGATATCTCGCCTAATCGTCGTTTGTTGGCAAGTCTTGGGCCAGCTAAAAATAAGGTCTGGATCGCCGTGTCGGTGGCGGCGCAATTTTTCTGTTTGTAGATTGAAGGAGTGACCCATGGTTGCCGCATTGCTTGATCGTCTCGGGGTAAACTCGGCGCTGTACCAGTCGGGCAAACAGCCCGTGCATTCGCCGATTGATGGCAGCCGCATCGGCAGCGTGCACTGGGAAGGTGCCGCCGAGGTGGAGCAGCAGGTCAGTCGCGCCGAGCATGCATTCGACGCCTGGCGCAAGGTGCCGGCCCCGCGCCGTGGCGAACTGGTGCGCCAATTTGGCGATGTATTGCGCGAATACAAGGCGGACCTGGGTGAACTGGTGTCCTGGGAAGCCGGCAAGATCACCCAGGAAGGCCTGGGCGAAGTGCAGGAAATGATCGACATCTGCGACTTCGCTGTCGGGCTGTCGCGCCAGCTGTACGGTTTGACCATCGCCTCTGAGCGTCCGGGCCACCACATGCGTGAAACCTGGCACCCGCTGGGCGTGGTCGGCGTGATCAGCGCCTTCAACTTCCCGGTGGCCGTGTGGGCGTGGAACACCGCCCTGGCCCTGGTGTGCGGCAACGCCGTGATCTGGAAACCGTCGGAAAAGACCCCGCTCACCGCCCTGGCCTGCCAGGCGCTGTTCGAGCGCGTGCTGAAGAAATTCGACGGCGCCCCCGAGTACCTGAGCCAGGTGATCATCGGCGGTCGCGATGCCGGTGCCGCGCTGGTGGATGATCCGCGCGTCGCCCTGATCAGCGCCACCGGCAGCACGCGCATGGGCCGCGAAGTGGCGCCGAAAGTCGCCGCACGTTTTGCCCGCAGCATCCTTGAGCTGGGCGGCAACAACGCGATGATCCTCGGCCCAAGTGCCGACCTGGACATGGCCGTGCGCGCCATCCTGTTCAGCGCCGTCGGCACTGCCGGCCAGCGTTGCACCACGCTGCGCCGCCTGATCGCCCATGAATCGGTCAAGGATGAAATCGTCACCCGCCTCAAGGCCGCCTATTCCAAGGTGCGCATCGGCCACCCGCTGGAAGGCAACCTGATCGGCCCGCTGATCGACAAGCATGGCTTCGACAACATGCAGGACGCCCTGGAGCAAGCCTTGAGCGAAGGCGGCAAGGTGTTCGGCGGCAAGCGCCAACTGGAAGACACATTCCCCAACGCTTATTACGTGTCGCCGGCGATTGTGGAAATGCCCGAGCAAAGTGATGTGGTGTGCACCGAGACGTTTGCGCCGATTCTCTACGTGGTGGGCTACACCGACTTCGCCGAAGCCCTGCGCCTGAACAATGCCGTGCCGCAAGGCTTGTCATCGTGCATCTTCACCACCGACGTGCGTGAAGCCGAGCAGTTCATGTCGGCGGTCGGCAGTGACTGTGGCATCGCCAACGTCAACATCGGCCCGAGCGGCGCGGAAATCGGCGGCGCGTTTGGCGGTGAGAAAGAGACCGGCGGCGGGCGTGAGTCGGGTTCGGATGCGTGGCGCGGGTACATGCGTCGCCAGACCAACACCGTGAACTACTCGTTGGAATTGCCGCTGGCCCAGGGCATTACTTTCGACTGATTCTTCAAGTCGAAGCGCGGTCAATGTGGGAGCTGGCCTGCCTGCGATAGCATCACCATGGGGTACCTGATACACCGAGGTGCCTGCATCGCAGGCAAGCCAGCTCCCACATTTGATTGGGTTTGCAATTCAAAATAACAGTTGTTTGTTAGGTTTCATCCCGGAGTCTGGCAATGGCACTACGCGAAACATGTTTGTGGGAGCACCTCACCCCTGGCCGGCCGGATCGTGCGGCGCTCAAGGGTGAGGTCAAGGTCGATGTGTGTGTGATCGGCGCCGGGATCACGGGCCTTTCGGCAGCCATTCATTTGCTGGAGCAGGGTAAAAGCGTCGCCGTGCTGGAGGCTCATCGCACCGGGCATGGTGGTTCGGGGCGCAACGTCGGGCTGGTCAACGCCGGCATGTGGATCCCGCCGGACGACATCGAAGCCGGTTTTGGCGAGGCGGTGGGCAGCCAGCTCAACCGCATGTTGGGCGCGGCACCGTCGCTGGTGTTCAGCCTGATCGACAAATACACCATCGATTGCCAACTGCGCCGTGAAGGCACCTTGCACATGGCGCACAACGCCCGTGGCGAGGCGGATTTACGCAGTCGCGAAGAACAATGGAAGCGTCGTGGCGCACCGGTGGAACTGCTCACCGGCCAGGCTTGCGAGCAGGCCACCGGTACCCGGAAAATCGCTGCCGCCTTGCTGGACCGGCGCGCCGGCACACTGAACCCGATGGCCTATACCAGTGGCTTGGCCAACGCGGCGGTCGGTCTGGGCGGGCAGTTATTCGACCATTCTCCCGTCACCCAGCTTGAACGCCAAGGCGCGCACTGGTCGGTGCAGACCGCCCAGGGTTCAGTGCAGGCTGCACAGGTGGTGATCGCCTCCAATGCCTACACCGAAGGCGAATGGACCGAACTGCGGCGCAATTTTTTCCCCGGTTACTACTATCAGGTCGCGTCGGCTCCGCTGACGGACGACGCCGCCAAACAGATCCTGCCCGGTGGCCAGGGCTCCTGGGACACGCGCCAGGTGCTGAGCAGCATCCGCCGTGATGCCGATGGCCGCCTGTTGCTCGGCAGCCTGGGCAATGGCAACCAGAAACCGGCATGGTTCCTCAAGGCGTGGGCCGATCGGGTGCAGCAGCATTACTTCCCGTACCTCAAATCGGTGCAGTGGGAATTCACCTGGACCGGCTGCATCGCCTTCACCCCGGATCACTTGATGCGCCTGTTCGAGCCCGCCCCTGGCCTCGTGGCAGTAACGGGCTATAACGGGCGTGGCGTGACCACCGGCAGCGTGGTCGGCAAGGCGTTTGCCGACTACCTGTGTCACCAGAATCCCCAGGCGTTGCCGATCCCATTCGCGCCTATGCAGCCGTTGGCCGGGGTGGGACTGCGCAGCTGTCTTTATGAAGCAGGATTCTCGCTGTATCACGCTGGGCAATGCTTGAGGATCGTTATCTGATCAGCGAAATACCGCTCAGAAGCCTGCATTTTCTTAGCAGGCTACTAATCTGTATTGGTGCAAGTCGTAGCAATCACGCACTGTAAATGTGCAGTTCCGTTACGCGGTCTGTTACAGCTGTAGGAACTGTCGTTTATAGCTTTGGTTGCAGGTGCGACCTGCCGAGGTTGTACTTTTTGGATCCATTGGTTGCACCTTCTGATGCTAGAGGGTTGCACGTCCTGGCGAATGGAGGCGAAACGCCTGCAATAACAATGACACCGTGTCTTTTTGAAGAATAAAAACGTAATGGCACGCGCCTTGCTCTGGGCTTTCAGTGAAAAGTTTGAACGCAAGTTGTCGTGCCAAAAATCAAAAATATCGGAGCACCACTCATGTCCCAGACGTTTTACAAGAAAGGTTTTCTGGCCCTCGCCGTTGCAGCGGCGCTGGGTGTTTCTGCGTTTGTTCAAGCTGATGTGAAGATTGGCGTAGCGGGGCCGATGACCGGTGCCAACGCCGCTTTCGGTGAGCAGTACATGAAGGGTGCCCAAGCGGCAGCCGATGTGATCAACAAGGCCGGCGGCATCAACGGTGAGAAAATCGTGCTGGTTGCCGGCGACGATGCCTGCGAACCCAAGCAGGCCGTGGCTGTGGCCAACCGCCTGGCAGACCAGGACAAAGTGATCGGCGTGGTCGGCCACTTCTGCTCCTCCAACACCATCCCGGCGTCCGAGGTGTATGACGAAGCGGGCATCATCGCGATCACCCCAGGTTCCACCAACCCACAAGTGACCGAGCGTGGCCTGGGCGCCATGTTCCGCATGTGCGGCCGTGACGACCAGCAAGGCATCGTTGCCGGCGACTACATCGTCGACGTGCTCAAGGGCAAGAAAGTCGCCGTGATCAACGACAAGGACACCTACGGCAAAGGCTTGGCTGACGCTACCGCTGCCCAGTTGACCAAGCGCGGCGTCAAGCCAGTGCTGGAAGAAGGCCTGACCCGTGGCGAGAAGGACTTCAGCGCCCTGGTCACCAAGATCCGCTCCACCGGTGCCGACGTCGTGTACTTCGGCGGCCTGCACCCGGAAGCCGGTCCACTGGTTCGCCAGATCCGTGAAGCCGGTCTGAAAGACGTGAAGTTCATGTCCGATGACGGTGTTGTGACCGACGAACTGGTGGCCACCGCTGGCGGCAAGCAATACGTCGATGGCGTGTACATGACCTTCGGCGCTGACCCGCGCCTGCTGCCAGACAGCAAGGCGGTGGTGGAAGAGTTCCGTAAGAACGGTACCGAGCCAGAAGGCTACACCCTGTACGCCTACGCGTCGGTCCAGGCCCTGGCCGCCGGCTTCAACGGTGCCAAGTCCAACAAGGGTGAAGATGCCGCCAAGTGGCTCAAGGCTCACCCGGTAAAAACCGTCATGGGCGAAAAAGCCTGGGATTCCAAGGGCGACCTGAAAATCTCCGACTACGTGGTTTACCAGTGGGATAAAGACGGCAAATACCATCAGCTGGAAAAACAGAAGTAAGCATTAACGCGACCACGCAGGCACCACAGAGCCCCTGTGGGAGCCGGGCTTGCCCGCGATGACGGACTGACAGTCGACACCTGTGTTGAATGTGAACCCGCTATCGCAGGCAAGCCAGCTCCCACAGGGAATCGAGGTTGCCAACTGCATCGTGTCCAGCAACGACTCTGTTTTTTCCTCCAGAAGCGCCGCACACCCACCGGTGTGCAGGTGCTCACCGCGTGAGATTGCGTTATGGATGGTATTTTCCTGCAGCAACTGGTCAACGGCCTGACCCTCGGGTCGGTCTATGGCCTGATCGCCATCGGCTACACAATGGTCTATGGCATCATTGGCATGATCAACTTCGCCCACGGCGAGGTTTATATGATTTCCGCTTACCTCGCGGCGATCAGTCTGGCACTGCTGGCTTACTTCGGCATCGAATCCTTCCCGCTGCTCATTCTCGGCACCTTGATCTTCACCGTGGTCGTCACTGGCGTTTACGGTTGGGTCATCGAGCGTGTCGCCTACAAACCGCTGCGCAACTCCACCCGACTGGCACCGCTGATCAGCGCCATCGGCATCTCCCTGATCCTGCAGAACTACGCGCAGATCGCCCAGGGCGCCAAGCAACAAGGTATTCCTACCCTGCTGGCCGGGGCCTGGCGTGTCGACATCGGCAGCGGGTTCGTCCAGCTCACGTATACCAAGGTCTTCATCCTGGTCGCCGCCTTCGCCGGCATGGCCCTGCTGACCTACGTGATCAAGTACACCAAGCTCGGCCGCATGTGCCGCGCGACCCAGCAAGACCGCAAGATGGCGTCGATCCTCGGCATCAACACCGACCGGGTGATCTCCTACGTGTTCGTCATCGGTGCCGCCATGGCTGCATTGGCCGGCGTGCTCATCACCCTCAACTACGGCACCTTCGACTTCTATGCCGGCTTCATCATCGGCATCAAGGCATTTACCGCAGCGGTACTCGGCGGCATCGGCTCCCTGCCTGGGGCGATGTTGGGCGGGATCATCCTCGGTATCTCCGAGTCGTTGTTCTCGGGGTTGATCAACTCTGACTACAAAGACGTGTTCAGTTTCTCCCTGCTGGTGGTGATTCTGATTTTCCGTCCCCAGGGCCTGCTTGGTCGCCCACTTGTGGCGAAGGTGTAAACATGTCTGCTGCCAAACCAATCGATATCAAGAAAAGTGTGGTCGATACGGTCCTCGCCGGGCTGATTTCGCTGATCGTGTTCGGTCCGATCGTCGGCGTTGTACTCGACGGCTACAGCTTCAACCTGGAACCGGCCCGCGTGGGCCTGCTGGTGGCCATTGTGATGGTCGGCCGCTTTGCCATGAGCCTGTTCCTGCAAACCCCCAAGGGCGTGAAGATTTTGCAGGGCTTCGAGAGCAGTGGCTCTGGCGTGCATGTGCTGGCGCCGGACTACAAGTCGCGGCTGCGCTGGATCATCCCAGCACTGATCGTGATCGCCATCGTGTTTCCGATCTTCGCCAACAAGTACCTGCTGACCGTGGTGATCCTCGGGCTGATCTACGTGTTGCTCGGCCTGGGCCTCAACATCGTGGTGGGCCTGGCCGGCTTGCTCGACCTGGGTTACGTGGCGTTCTACGCCATCGGCGCCTACGGCCTTGCTCTGGGTTATCAATACCTGGGCCTGGGCTTCTGGACCGTGTTGCCATTGGCGGCCATCGCCGCAGCGTTGGCGGGGTGCATACTCGGGTTCCCGGTGCTACGAATGCACGGTGACTATTTGGCCATCGTGACCCTGGGCTTTGGTGAAATCATCCGTCTGGTGCTCAACAACTGGCTGTCGTTTACCGGCGGACCCAACGGCATGCCGGTGCCCTCGCCGACCTTCCTCGGCCTGGAGTTCGGCAAGCGCGCGAAGGATGGCGGGGTTCCCTTCCATGAATTCTTCGGCATCGACTACAACCCCAACATCAAATTCCTGTTCATCTACATTGTGCTGTTCCTGGTGGTGCTGGCCGTGCTGTACATCAAGCATCGCCTGACCCGCATGCCGGTCGGCCGCGCCTGGGAAGCGCTGCGCGAAGATGAAATCGCCTGCCGTTCCATGGGCCTGAACCACGTGCTGGTCAAGCTCTCGGCCTTCACCATCGGTGCATCGACTGCCGGTTTGGCCGGTGTGTTCTTTGCCAGCTACCAGGGCTTCGTCAACCCGTCATCGTTCACCTTCTTCGAGTCGGCGCTGATCCTGGCCATCGTGGTGCTGGGCGGCATGGGCTCGACGGTGGGCGTGGTGATCGCGGCCTTTGTATTGACCGTCGCCCCCGAGCTGCTGCGCAGCTTCTCCGAGTACCGCGTGCTGCTGTTTGGCGTGTTGATGGTAGTGATGATGATCTGGCGACCGCGCGGCCTGATCCGGATCAGCCGCACCGGTGTGACGCCACGTAAGGGGGTAGCGCCATGAGCAAGGAAGTCGTGCTCTCCGTGGAACACCTGATGATGCACTTCGGTGGCATCAAGGCCTTGAGCGACGTGAGCCTCAAGGTCGAACGCAACTCGATCTTCGCCCTGATCGGCCCCAACGGCGCCGGCAAGACCACGGTGTTCAACTGCCTCACCGGCTTCTACAAAGCCAGCGGCGGCAAGATCGAACTCAACATCCGTGGCAAGCAGACCAACGTGATCCAACTGCTGGGCGAGCGCTTCAAGGCCACCGACTTTGTGTCGCCCAAGAGCTTTTTCAGCCGCGTTTACTACAAGATGTTCGGCGGCACCCACTTGGTTAACCGTGCCGGTTTGGCGCGTACCTTCCAGAACATTCGCCTGTTCAAGGAAATGTCGGTGCTGGAGAATCTGCTGGTGGCCCAGCACATGTGGGTCAACCGCAACATGCTCGCGGGCATTCTCAACACCAAGGGCTACCGCAAGGCTGAAAGCGATGCCCTCGACCACGCCTTCTACTGGCTGGAAGTGGTGGACCTGGTGGACTGCGCCAACCGCCTGGCGGGTGAACTCTCCTACGGTCAACAGCGCCGCCTGGAAATCGCCCGCGCCATGTGCACCCGGCCGCAGATCATCTGCCTGGACGAACCCGCTGCGGGCCTCAACCCCCAGGAAACCGAAGCCCTCAGCGCGATGATTCGCCTGTTGCGCGACGAACACGACCTCACGGTGGTACTGATCGAACACGACATGGGCATGGTGATGAGTATTTCCGACCACATCGTGGTGCTCGACCACGGCAACGTGATCGCCGAGGGCGGGCCGGACGCGATCCGCAACGACCCGAAAGTGATTGCCGCCTACCTGGGCGCTGACGAAGAGGAGTTGGTATGAGTGCACCTATCCTCGAAATGAAGGACCTGGACGTGTATTACGGCCCAATCCAGGCGCTGAAAAAAGTCTCGCTGCACATCAATGAAGGCGAAACCGTCAGCCTGATTGGCTCCAACGGCGCGGGCAAGTCCACGCTGCTGATGTCTATCTTCGGCCAGCCACGGGCCGAGTCGGGGCAGATCATCTATAACGGCGTGGACATTACCCACAAGTCGTCGCACTACATCGCCTCCAACGGCATTGCGCAGTCGCCGGAAGGGCGGCGGGTGTTCCCTGACATGACCGTCGAGGAGAACCTGCTGATGGGCACCATCCCGATTGGCGACAAGTTTGCCCAGGAAGATATGCAGCGCATGTTCGAGCTGTTTCCAAGGCTCAAGGAGCGGCGTAACCAGCGCGCCATGACCATGTCCGGCGGCGAGCAGCAAATGCTCGCCATCGCCCGCGCGCTGATGAGCCGGCCCAAGCTGTTGCTGCTGGATGAACCGAGCCTGGGCCTGGCGCCGATTGTGGTGAAGCAGATCTTCTCGACGTTGCGCGAGCTGGCCTCCACCGGGATGACCATCTTCCTGGTGGAACAGAACGCCAACCATGCGCTGCGCTTGTCGGACCGCGCGTATGTGATGGTCAACGGCGAGATTCGCCTGACCGGCACCGGCAAGGAATTGCTGGTGAACGAGGAAGTGCGCAACGCCTACCTCGGCGGGCACTGATGTAAAACTTGATGCAGGCCTCCTGTAGGTGGCTGCTGTATGTGGGAGCTGGCTTGCCTGCGATGCAAACGCCTCGGTCTATCAGTTGAACCGAGGAGATTGCATCGCAGGCAAGCCAGCTCCCACATTTGTTTTTGCGGTGTTCACAAGGCCGCTGCCAAATTGTGGAAAACAAATCTGGCTCCCCTCCAAAGCGCGACATATAGCCGCCGCAAATCCCTGTTTTGTCACAGTTTTGACTTGTCCCCATCCGCTGTGGAACCGGCTGTGGGTAACGTGGGTGTAGCTGGCTGGACGCCAATAAATACGGGGCCTGTAGCGCGATGGTTAATATTTGATCAGGCGGTTTTTAGTGACCGCTCCAGCACTTTGTCAACCTGTTTAAAGACACAGGTATATGACCGAAAAATGTCCATACAGCCTGTGGATAAGTCTGTGACTAAACTCTGGAAAGACCGCCGCAGAGGCCGGAATGACTGGCCTGGAGCCATCGTTCCGATTTCCCGTTCTTCCTGGGGCCTACATACGCTCTCGCCAAGGTCAAGCAAAAAACTTTCTAAAACCGCCTGAAACCCTTGTGTATAAAGGCCTGAGGCATTTTGCACTTGCCCCCAAAGACTGTGGGCGCAGCTGTGGATAACCTGCGCGCATATAGCTGCAAGCCACGGTTTATGTGGCGTTGCTCGTCATGGTTAAAAAATGATCAGGCGCGCGTGAAGTTGTGTGCATAGCGGTTGCCGCCATCGCGGCGTACGGGCATTCTGCTGGCTGATTTTTTCCCCGATGCCCGCAAGGAGAACACCATGTCCGACACGCTGTTTATTACTGGCGCAACCTCAGGTTTCGGCGAAGCCTGCGCCCGTCGTTTTGCCGAAGCCGGCTGGAAACTGGTGCTCACTGGCCGTCGTGGCGACCGCCTGAATGCGCTGGTCGAAGAGCTTTCCAAGCAGACCGAAGTACACGGCCTGGTGGTGGACGTGCGGGATCGCAAAGGCATGGAAGACGCCATCGCCAACCTGCCTCCGTCGTTCGCCAAGCTGCGCGGGCTGATCAACAACGCCGGCCTGGCCGTGGGCACTGACCCTGCGCCCAAGTGCAGCCTCGACGATTGGGAAACCATGGTCGACACCAACATCAAGGGCCTGCTGACCACGACCAGCCTGCTGCTGCCGCGCCTGATCGCCCATGGCCGTGGCGCCGGTATCATCAACCTGGGCTCCATCGCCGGCAGCTACCCCTACCCGGGCAGCCATGTGTATGGCGGCTCCAAGGCATTCGTGAAGCAGTTCTCGCTGAACCTGCGCTGCGACCTGCAGGGCACCGGCGTGCGCGTCACCAACATTGAGCCAGGCCTGTGCGAGAGCGAGTTCTCACTGGTGCGTTTTGGCGGCGATCAGGCGCGCTATGACGCGACCTATGCGGGTGCCGAGCCGATCCAGCCGCAGGACATCGCCGACACGATCTTCTGGGTGCTCAACACACCGGCGCACGTGAATATCAATCGGTTGGAACTGATGCCGGTGAGCCAGACCTGGGCTGGGTTTGCGATTGAGCGTGGCGCCAAGGGCTGACGCTCCGTCCTGCTGGTTTTTGTGGTGAGCGAGCTTGCCTCGCGCGGGGCAAGCCCGCTCACCACAGGATCAGGTTTTTACCGGTAACCATGCGGCAAATCGGCCAAAACACGACATAAGGTACACTCCACTCGGTAAAACCCCTCCGCACCGTGCGGATTTAAGGTTTTGACGGGAGGAAATGTGAGTAACCGAGGTGAGCAGGCACTGCTCAAACAATCGACCATCCTGATGTTCGCTGTCGCGATCGCTGGGATCGTCACGGGTGTGGTATCCGGCGCCCAATCCATTCTGTTCGACGGCTTTTTCTCGCTGATCGCCACCGCTATCAAGGTGTTGATGCTGATCACGGCCAAGCTGATCGCCAAGAAAAGCAACGAGCGCTTCCAGTTCGGCTATTGGCACCTGGAGCCCATGGTGCTGCTGATCGAAGGCAGTTTCCTGTTGCTGATCGCCATCTATGCGTTCCTCAACGGTGTGTTCGGCATCATCAATGGCGGGCGCGAGATTGAGTTGGGGCTGGTGATCATCTACGCGGCAGTGTTCACCGTCGTCGAGTTCGCCTACTTCTTCTACGTGCGCTACCGCAATCGCCGGCTGAAATCATCGCTGATCCAGTTCGATAACATCAGTTGGCTGGTGGACGCGATGCTGTCGGTGGGCTTGCTGATCAGCTTTCTGGCGGCACTGTTGCTCAAGTCCCAGGGCTATGGCGAGTGGGCGGTATACGTCGACCCGTTGATCCTGATCCTGCTGGCCCTGAGCATGCTGGCACCGGCGTTCAAGATCCTGCGCCCAGCGTTGCGCGAGGTGCTGGGGATTGCGCCAGACCACCTGGACGACAAAGTGCGCGAAGTGATGGAGGCGGTGCAGGCCAAACATGGTTTCGACGACTACGTGTCGTACGTGCAAAAGCACGGGCGGGCGCGGTTTATCGAGATTCATGTGGTGCTGCCGGCGGATTACCCGGTGGATAACGTCGCGACCCTCGACGCGCTGCGCGAAGAGATATCCACAGGGCTCGGCACGCCGGATGCGGCACGTTGGCTGACGATCAGCTTTACCGGGGATCGCAAGTGGATTGCGTGAGGTCAGTGAGACCGAGTTGACGCCTTCGCGAGCAAGCCCGCTCCCACATTTCGACCGTGTTTCAAGGATGTACTCGGTCAAACTGTGGGAGCGGGCTTGCTCGCGAAGAGGCCCTGGCGTTCACCCAAGATGCTGGACAAGGCCCTGGTAGCAAGTCGCCAAATGATAAGGGGTAGTCGAAGGCATATCCCACCGACTCACCACACCTTGGGCATCCAAGCATTCATTCCAGCCTTTTGTATGCAAGAAGTGCTGTTGCAGCGCCAGCAATTGGCGCTGCAGCACTGCTTCGCTGTCCGGCCGCAAGGTCAGTGCCCGCAGGTACTCGGCCTGGGCCCAGATCCGCTGGGTACCGTCGCGCACAGTGCCATCCAGCGCCAACATGCCGCTGACCGCACCGCTGGCGTTATCCACACCCTTGAGCTCGGCGTAGGCGAAAGCCCGCGTCAGCGAAGCATGCAGCGGCGTACCGCGCAGCACATCCGAAGACTCCAGCAAAAAGAACCACTCGAATTGATGGCCCGGCTCGAACCAGTTATCCACAGCGCCCAGCGGTTTTTCCATCATCACGCCGTGCTGGCGGTCGATGAAACGCTGCTGCATGGCCGTCGCCAAGGCCAGCAGGGCCGCTTGCACTTGTGCATCTTCACGCACGGCGAGGGTAGCGAGGAAACCTTCGGCCAGGTGCATCAGTGGGTTCTGCAACGGGCCGGACTTGAGGGACGACCAGTTGCGCTCCAGCACGGCTTCATACAAACCGTCGCCGCTGGAAAACCGCTCGGCGACCACTTCCAGGGCAGCATTGAGGACTGATTCCACCAGCGGCTCGCGCACTTTGGCCCAGTAATGGGCGCAGGCAAAGATGATGAACGCATGGGTGTAGAGATCTTTGCGCTTGTCCAGCGGCTGGCCGGCCGGGTCGATGCTGTAGAACCAGCCGCCGTGCTCGGCGTCGTGGAAGTGCCGTTGCAGCGAACGGAACAGCGCCGCCGCGCGCTCTTCGGCAAACCCTGCGCCGGGCTCGCCGATCAGGCTGGCGAACAGGTACAACTGCCGCGCACAGGCCATGGCGCGATAGCGTTGGGGGGGAGCGGCTGGTGATCGGCGTCCAGCGCCTCATAGGGCAATGCCAACTCGGCGTTCCAGCCAGGGCCTTGCCAAAGCGGCACGATCAGGCTGTGGAAGTGCGTGAGCACGGTGTTCAAGGCGGGTTGGGAAGCGCTGGGCATTGGCTGGCGTCGTCACGGCAGGGGTGTAGGCGCGCATGGTATCAGGCTTGGGTTGTGTGGTGTCTTTGAGACCGTCATCGCGGGCAAGCCCGGCTCCCACATTTTTGATTTGCAAACCCAATCAAATGTGGGAGCTGGCTTGCCTGCGATGAGGCCCGTAAAAGCGCAACATCACTCAGCCCGCGAGCAACCAGGCTCCAGTCGCCGCCGAAGCCGCCCCAGCAATCCGCACCAACGGCGCCGCTGCGGCTGGCAGGAAGCGCACCACGGCATAACCGGCCGCGTGCAGCACCGCCGTTGCACCGACAAAACCCGCCGCATATGTCCAAGGGCTGGACATGTCCGGCAGTTCCAGGCCATGGGCCACGCCGTGGAACAGCGCAAACAAGGCCGTCGCCCCGACTGCCACGAACAACGGTGGACGCACCGCCAGCGCCACCGCCAAGCCCAGCGCCAGCACCGACGCGGCAATCCCGCTTTCCAGCGCCGGCAATTCCAGGCCTTCAAAACCCAGCACACCACCGATCAGCATGGTGCCCACGAAGGTGCACGGCAGTGCCCAGCGCGCGGCGCCTTTTTGTTGGGCGGCCCACAAGCCGACCGCCACCATGGCCAGCAGGTGGTCGATACCGCTCAAAGGGTGGCTGATGCCGGCCACCAGGCCATTGTCGCCATGGCCCGGATGAGCGAAGGCCAGGGCCGGGGCTAGCAGCAGGGCGGCGGCGGTGAAGAGTTTCTTGAGGCTCATGGACAGGTTCCTTATGGGTTGATCAGGCGGCGGTCAGCAGGCCTTGGCGTTCGATGAAGGCGACGATGTCATCCAGGCCGACACCGGTTTTCTGGTTGCTGAACACAAAGGGTTTGCCGTTGCGCATGCGGGTGGTGTCGCTGTTCATCAGCTCCAGCGACGCACCGACCAAAGGCGCCAGGTCGATCTTGTTGATCACCAGCAGGTCGGACTTGCAGATGCCAGGCCCGCCCTTGCGCGGCAGCTTGTCGCCGGCGGACACGTCGATCACGTAGATGGTCAGGTCGGACAGCTCCGGGCTGAAGGTCGCCGAAAGGTTGTCGCCGCCGGACTCCACCAGGATCAGGTCCAGGCCGGGGAAGCGGCGCTTGAGTTGATCCACCGCCTCCAGGTTGATCGAGGCGTCTTCGCGGATCGCCGTGTGCGGGCAGCCGCCGGTTTCCACACCGATGATGCGTTCCGGCGCCAGGGCCTGGTTGCGCACCAGGAAGTCGGCGTCTTCGCGGGTGTAGATATCGTTGGTGACCACGGCCAGGTTGTAGCGGTCGCGCAGTGCGAGGCACAGGGCCAAGGTCAGGGCGGTCTTGCCGGAACCGACCGGGCCGCCAATGCCGACGCGCAGGGGTTGTGTATTCATGGGTGTGTTCTCCTAGGAACGGAACAGGCGGCTGTACTGGCGCTCGTGGGCCATGCACGCCAGGGACAGGCCAAACGCGGCGCTGCCGAAAGGGATGGGGTCGATGCGGCTGGCATCCTGCTGGGCTTGCTGCAACAGCGGCAGCAGTTCGCTGGTCAGGCGCTGGGCGGCTTGCTGGCCCAGGGGCAGGGTCTTCATTAGCACGGCCAATTGGTTTTCCAGCCAGCTCCACAGCCAGGCGGCGAGGGCATCGGCGGGGCTGATGCCCCAGGCGCGGGCGGCGAGGGCCCAGCCCAAGGCCAAGTGGGGCTCGGTGGTTTGTGCGAGGAAGTCGCGCGCAGCGTCGTCCAATTCCGGCAGGCCGTTGAGCAATTGTTGCAGGGAGTAGCCCATCTGCCGGCTCTCCTGATACAGCTCGCGGGTCTCGCGGCTGGCGCGGTGTTCGTCGCACAGCTGCGCCAGGCGCGACCAATCCGCGTCCAGGGCGGCCTGGCAATGGGCGAGCAGCAGCGGTGCCTCGAAACGCGCAAGGTTGAGCAGCAACTGATCGCTGATCCAGCGTCTTGCACTCGCTGCGTCAGCGACACGGCCGTTCTCCACCGCCATTTCCAGGCCTTGGGAATAGCTGTAGCCGCCAATCGGCAATTGCGGACTGGCCAGACGCAGCAGCGCCCAGGCTGGGTTCATAGACGCACGCCGAACTGGTGCAGCTTGGGCGGGTAATTGAAGTCTTCATCGCCATGGCGCGAGTGATGGTGCCCGCCGCCGTAGGCGCCATGCTCCGGCTGGAACGGCGCCTCGATGGTTTCGGTGTGCGCACCCAGTTGTTCGAGCATGGCCTTGAGCACATAGTCGTCGAGCAGGCGCAACCAGCCATCGCCCACTTGCAGTGCTACGTGGCGGTTGCCCAGGTGATAGGCCGCGCGGGTCAGTTCAAACGCACTGCTGCACGTCACGTGTAAGAGTTGTTCAGGCCGAGCGCACACGCGTACGACGCGTCCGTCCTCGGCCTGTAGGCATTCGCCATCGTGCAGCGGTGGCTGGCCACGCTCCAGGAAAAGGCCGACGTCTTCACCGTCGGCACTGAAACAGCGCAGGCGGCTTTTGCTGCGTGCTTCGAAATTCAGCAGCAACTCAGCGGCCCAGAGGGCTTGGGGGGCGATTCGACGGTGGATCACCAGCATCAGGAAGCTTCCAGCTATGAGCGATGAAACACCTAGAGCAAGGGGCTTGCCAACCTCGTTGGAGAGTAGGAATTGCCTGTAGGCAGGTGGGGCAGCGCCACTAAATAGGGCGAGCGGAAACCGACGAAGTGCTCCAAAGTGGTGCAAGTTATTTCTTGTTGCACGCGTGGTGGGCGTTTTCAGATTTTCCCTACAGGGTCTGAGGAAACGGCGTTCATCTGCTTACCTGCGAGATCATTAGTCTGTGCGCCGTGTTTAATCCACTGCGACGTTCATCATGTTCAAGTCACTTTGTTACCTGTTTATTGCCAGCCTGGCATTTGCGCTTTCATCGGCATCCGCCTCTCTACAGCCTCATACTTCTTTCTCGGCCTCACTGAAAGAAGCGTCCATCAACGATGTGGTCGACCGCGCCCACGAACTGCTGGGCACCCCTTACAAATGGGGCGGCACCTCGGCGGACCAGGGCTTCGATTGCAGCAGTTTCCTGGTTTATCTGTTCAAGACCGAGGCCAATATCCAGATACCGCGCACCACCGCCGCGATGCACCGCTCAACCGCCGCGACCATCAAGCGCACTGCGCTCAAGCCCGGTGATGCGGTGTTTTTTAGAGGTAATGGGCGCGGCCAGGTCAGCCATGTGGGCCTTTATATCGGCGAGGGCAAATTCATCCATTCGCCGCGCACGGGCAAGAGCATCCGCATCGACTCGTTGAGCAACAAGTATTGGAACAAGCACTACACCACGGCCAAGCGTTTCCACTCCGCGGGGTGATCGCGTTATTCGGTGCTGCCCAGGCCTTGCCAGTGCTTCAAGCCGATAAAGATAAAGCGCAATTGCTGGGTGATTTTCGCCTGGGGCGTGAGATGGTCGGGCAGGGCCTGGGCCGGTGGGTCGATGATGTCGGGGAGGGTGGCGAACACACTTTTGACGATCAGGTCGGCCATCACGTGCAAGCCTTCGGGATCCAGGTGCTGCAGCTTGGGCATCAGCGTCAGGTCGGCCGCCAAGTCACGGGTTATGTCTTCGCGCAATGCACCGATGGCCTGGCGCACGGCCAGGCAGCCGCCGTATTGCTCGCGGGCCAGGAACAGGAATTGCGATCGGTTGGCCGAGACCACATCGAGGAAGATCCGCACGGAGGCATCGATAATACCGCCCATCACGAATTCGTTGTGGCGCACCAGACGGATCGTGGCGCGGAAGGTCTGGCCCACTTCACTCACCAGCACAAGGCCAAGCTGGTCCATGTCGGCAAAGTGGCGATAGAAACCGGTGGGTACGATACCGGCCGTCTTCGCCACTTCGCGCAGGCTCAGGCTGCCAAACCCACGGCCACACTCCATCAGATGGCGGGCTGCGTCCATCAGGGCGAGGCGAGTCTGTTGCTTTTGTTCGGCGCGGGGCAGCATTGGCGGGCGGGCTTTGTCGGCAAGTACAGCGACGCACTCTAGCAAAACAGCTTCGCTGGCGTCGAACTTGGCAGGGAGGACATGCGTGACAAGGTCTACAAAAAGTCAAAAGCCCGATCGGCGGATCGGGCTTTTTTATGGGCCACCACGGGGTTAGCTCTGTGCTTGATGCAGTTCTTGCAGACGGTCTGCACCACCTTCGGCAACACCTTCGGTGTAGGCGCGTTTGTTGGCTTGTTCAGCACCGCCTTCGACCAGGCCTTTCTGTTCGAGGCGATCACGGCCACCTTCGGCAACAGCGTTACGTTCCAGCAAGCGATCAGCACCGCCTTCAACCAGACCTTTCTGTTCCAGGCGGTTGCGACCGTTTTCGGTCAGGCCTTCGGTGTAAGCGCGTTTGTTGGCTTGTTCCGAACCATTTTCAGCAACAGCACCTTTGGCGTAGTCACGGTTCTCTTCTTCTTGCGAACCGCTGCGAGCGACAGTCTGGCTGTAATGAACGGCGTCAGCTTTGACTTGTGGGGTGGCCTGTTCGGCGGCTGGCAGGGCAAAGGCACTGGAAGCCAGGATGGATAACAGGGCGGTAGCGAGTACTTGGCGTTTCATGATGGGTTGCTCCTTGGGAGGGCGATAAAGTGGGTACAGGGCTAATGCTACTCTCGATAAGTCGATATAAAAGTTCATAAACACAATGGTAATAATCAACAGAATTGATTGTTCTAGGCGGAGGCTCTAGAACGGGCCTCTCAAGCACGCGGTTTTGCACCGGGGTGGGTATTTTCGACACGCACATGGGTAACATTGGTGCGCCGTCCCGGGCGGAATCTGTCGGGGTGGTCAGAAATCGAGGTTTTTCCTGGCAAATCGGGGATTGGGTTAAACCCCCGCGCGGTTTGCCAGTCGTAGTTCTATAAGCTGTCCTAAAGGGCTGTGACCCAGCCAGTCGTATTCAGGAGTCCTGTGCAATGACGCGCACTCGTAAAATCATCGCTTGGAGCTGCGCCAGCTTCGTTCTGTTAATCGCCGTGGCGGTTGTGGTCCTGGTGTTCTTTGACTGGAACCGCATCAAGCCGACCCTCAATGCCAAGGTTTCGGAAGAGCTGCACCGACCGTTCGCCATCAATGGCAATCTGGCGGTGGTGTGGGCTCGTGAGCCCGATGAAGGTGGTTGGCGCGCCTGGGTGCCGTGGCCTCATGTGATTGCCGAAGACCTGACCCTGGGCAACCCTGACTGGTCGAAAAACCCGCAGATGGTCACGCTCAAAAAGGTCGAGTTGCGCATTTCGCCGCTGGCATTGCTGGTGCAGCGCGTGGTGATCCCGCGCATCGACCTCACCGAACCGAGCGCCCAATTGCAGCGCCTGGCCGACGGCCGCGCCAACTGGACCTTCAAGTTCGACCCTAAGGACCCGAACGCCGAGCCCTCCAATTGGGTGGTAGACATCGGTGCCATCGGCTTTGACAAAGGCCATGTGACCCTCGACGACCAAACCCTCAAGACCCAACTGGATGTGATCATCGATCCGCTGGGAAAGCCCATCCCCTTCGGCGAAATCGTCGGCGATGCCGATGCCAAAAAGGCGCTGGAAAAAGGCTCCGCCCCGCAGGACTACGCGTTTGGCCTCAAGGTCAAAGGCCAATACCACGGCCAGAAGCTCGACGGCAGCGGCAAGATCGGCGGCCTGCTCGCCCTGCAGGACGCGGCCAAGCCGTTCCCCTTGCAGGCCCAGGTCAAGATTGCCGACACCAGCATCGCCCTGGCCGGCACGCTCACTGACCCGCTCAACCTGGGGGCCCTCGACCTGCGCCTGAAACTCGCCGGCTCCAGCCTGGGCAACCTCTACCCACTGACTGGCGTGACCCTGCCGGACTCGCCGGCCTACTCCACCGACGGGCATCTGATCGCCAAATTGCACGAAGCCAACGGCGCCTCGTTCAGCTATGAAAACTTCAACGGCAAGATCGGCAACAGCGATATCCACGGCAACCTCGGCTACGTCGCTAGCCAGCCACGGCCCAAGCTCAGTGGTGCGTTGGTCTCCAACCAATTGCTGATGACCGACCTCGCGCCCTTGATTGGCGCCGACTCCAATGCCAAGCAAAAAGCCCGTGGCGGCGACAGCAAGCAGCCCGCGACCAAAGTGCTGCCAGTGGAAGAGTTCCGCACCGAGCGCTGGCGCGTCATGGATGCCGATGTGGAATTTACCGGTAAGCGCATCGTGCACAGTGCCGAGCTGCCCTTTACCGACCTCTACACCCACCTGGTGCTCAATGACGGTGAACTGAGCCTTGAACCGCTGCGTTTCGGCGTGGCCGGCGGCAAGCTGGACGCGCAGATTCGTTTGAATGGCCGCACGGTACCGATGGAGGGCCGCGCCAAACTCACAGCGCGCAACTTCAAGCTCAAGCAGCTGTTCCCAACCTTCGAACCGATGAAAACCAGTTTCGGTGAGCTTAACGGCGATGCCGATATCTCCGGGCGCGGCAACTCGGTCGCAGCACTGTTAGGCACCTCCAACGGTGACCTCAAGATGCTGATCAACGACGGCGCTATCAGCCGTGGCCTGATGGAAATCGCCGGGCTCAACGTGGGCAACTACGTGGTGGGCCGCCTGTTCGGCGACAAGGAAGTGAAGATCAACTGCGCGGCGGCGGACTTCGGGATCAAGACCGGCCTGGCGACCACGCGGTTGTTTGTGTTCGATACCGAGAACGCCATCATCTACATCGACGGCACCGCGAACATGGCCACGGAACAATTGGACCTGACCATCACCCCGGAATCGAAAGGCTTCCGCCTGTTCTCCCTGCGTTCACCGTTGTACGTTAACGGGCCGTTCATCAAGCCAAATGCCGGCGTGAAAGCCATTCCCCTGGCGCTGCGTGGCGCAGGCATGGTGGCGCTCGGTGTCATCGCTGGCCCGGCGGCCGGGCTGCTGGCACTGGTTGCCCCAAGTGGTGGCGAGCCGAACGAGTGCGCACCGTTGCTGCAACAGATGAATGAAGGCAAGGCGCCGAAAACCGTAAAAGGTTGATCGGCCAAAAAAAAGGAGCCGGCAAGCCGGCTCCTACAGGATAGTGCGGGGTTACAGGCTTTCTAGGATGTCGGCCATATCATCGGCATGCTCTTCTTCCTGGGCCAGGATTTCTTCGAAGAGGCGGCGCGTGGTTGGGTCTGTGTCGCCGATGTATTGAATGATTTCGCGGTAGCTGTCCACGGCAATGCGCTCGGCTACCAAGTCTTCGTAGACCATTTCCTTCAAGTTATTGCCTGCCACGTACTGTGCGTGGGAGTTCTTCGACAGCAGGTCCGGGTTGAACTCCGGCTCACCGCCCAACTGCACGATGCGCTCGGCGAGCTTGTCGGCGTGTTCGGCTTCCTGGGTAGCGTGCTCAAGGAATTCCTGCGCGGCGACTGCCGCCTTAATGCCGCTGGCCATGAAGTAGTGGCGCTTGTAGCGCAACACGCAGACCAACTCGGTGGCCAGCGAAGCGTTCAGCAGGCGAATGATTTCTTCGCGATCGGCGTCGTAGCCCTCGGTCACGGCACCGTTTTCGACGTTCTGGCGGGCGCGGCTGCGCAGGGTCGCAACGTCAGTCAAGTTTGCTTCAGTCATTTCAATCTCCTGGGGCTAATCCGGTTTTGCGCCACGCTCTGCCGGCGTGATCGCTCCCAGTTGTGAGTCCCAGGCAACGCAAAAAGTTTTATCGGATTTTCCAGCCGCGTCATCAGCCGGACTTGAGGCTGGGCTAGGCTGCATGGATCAGATTAAGAGGATGCCCGGTTCATGCCGCAGTCGTTGGCCACGCGTTACCCCCTGGTGTTGGTGCCGGGCATGCTCGGATTTGTGCGCCTGGTTTGGTTCCCCTACTGGTACGGCATCGTCCCCGCGCTACGGGCGGGCGGGGCGCAGGTGTTTCCCGTGCAGGTGGCGCCGCTGGATTCCAGCGAGGTGCGCGGCGAGCAATTGCTGGCGCACATCGAGCGCATCCGCCGCGACACCGGGGCCGACAAGGTCAACCTGATCGGCCATAGCCAGGGCTCGCTCACCGCGCGGTATGCGGCGGCCAAACGTCCGGAGTGGGTGGCGTCGGTGACGTCCGTGGCCGGCCCCAATCATGGCTCGGAGCTGGCGGACCATATCCATCTTCATTATCCCGCTGACGGCGTAAAAGGCCGACTCATGAGCGCACTGTTTCACCTGGTCGCCTTTGTGATGGGCGTGCTGGAAACCGGCTATCGCGGGCCACGCTTCAAGGCGGACTTGCAGGCGTCCCATCACTCCCTGACCAGCGCCGGCGTGGCGCTGTTCAATCGAAATTATCCACAGGGGTTGCCGCAGACATGGGGCGGGCAGGGCGCGGAAGTGGTCAACGGCGTGCGCTATTACTCGTGGTCCGGCACCTTGCAGCCGGGCATCACCGACCGTGGCCGCAACCTGTTCGACGGCACGAATCGCAGCTGCCGCGTGTTCGCCCGCAGCTTCGTGCGCGAAAAGGGCCAGTGCGACGGCATGGTCGGGCGCTACAGCTCACACCTGGGGTTGGTGATCGGCGATGACTACGCCCTTGACCACTTCGATATCGTCAACCAGTCCATGGGCCTGGTGGGCAAGGGCGCGGAGCCGATCCGTCTATTTGTCGAGCATGCGCAAAGGCTCAAGGCTGCTGGAGTCTAGTCGGGAGACCGCGTTTTCGTTCTTCGCGAGCAAGCCCGCTTGTGTCTTGAGACAGGATTAAGCTGAAGGTGAGAGGGTGAGTGGCAAGCTGAATGCCCGAAGTGCTTAAAGCACGTGTGGGAGCCCATGCTGCCACTCACTTCTCCGCTCTGGACATGAGCCCGAACAGTTGAACGAGCCCACCTCGAACAGTTACAAGCGTGGGCCAAGCCAGAGCGCTCTCACTTTGAGTGTAAGAGGGTTTGGCTATGTTTTCCTATCCAGCAGGCATTGATGTTTCCAAGGACAGCCTTGAGGCTCGAGTTAATCTGATTGACGTTGGGGTAAGTTGCGCTAACGCCGAAGATGATTTCCCTGGGTTGATTGGGTGGCTATTGCTTCACCAGGTCGGTCGCGTGCTGTTGGAGGCCACTGGCGGTTACGAGCGCAAAGTCATGAAGGCGCTCCAGGCTGCGGGCCTCAACGTCATCTGCATCAATCCCCGTCGAGCCAAGAGTTTTTCCACTGCGATGGGCCAACAAGCCAAAACCGACCCGATAGATGCAAAGTCCCTTGCACAGTTCGCAGCGGTACTCGACTCGCCAAACAGCCGAATCACCAGCCCGAAACATGACGAGTTGCGCGCGTTAGTCCAACAGCGAGAAAACTTTATTCAGCAGAGAGACGATGACAAAAGGCGCCTGAAAACGGCCTCATGCGACGTAGTAAAACCAGCGTTGCAGAGTCATATCGACTACCTGATCAAGGCTGTGAACGCGATAGACCAGTTGATTCGTCAAAGCGCCAACGTGTTAGATCGCGAAAAAGTCGAACGCCTGTGTTCAGTTAAGGGGATCGGGCTCGTTACGGCGGCTAGCCTTATGGCATACCTGCCGGAGTTGGGTGAGGTTGGCAAGCGTCCGATCGCTGCCCTAGCGGGCCTCGCGCCGTATAACAACGACAGTGGGAAGCACATAGGCGCGCGTCACATTCGTGGCGGAAGGTTTTCCGCACGTCGCTCGCTATACATGGCCTGCTGGGTCGTCATTCGGGACCAGCCTGAATTCCAGGCACGCTATAAAGCACTGCGTGGCAAAGGAAAATGCGCAAAAGTTGCGCTAATCGCATGCATGCGTGTTTTGTTAATCCGGCTGAACGCAATGCTGCGTGATAGGACTGAATGGAAAGAACACGCTGCCTAAATCGGCAGCGATGTGTCGTTGAAGGTCACACGGCTTGAAGCTGTGGGAGTTTGGCTGTCTTTGAAAGCGATGGCCAAGATATGGTCATCAAGACAGTTGCTCCCACATTCGACCGAGTTCCACCTTTGGAATGTGGGAGCTGGCTTGCCTGCGATAGCGACGGTTCAGGCAGCACTGACCGGCGTGGTCCAGCGCTCCGACAAGATCACCCCACCCAAGGTCAGCAGGCCGCCCACCAAGTGATACAGCGCCAGTTCTTCCTTCAACACCACGGCGGCAATCAGCGCGGTGATCAGGGGCAGCAGGTTGAAAAACAAGGTGGTGCGGCTCGGCCCCAGGGTTTTCACCGAATGCATCCACGCCAGCGGCGCCAGCATCGAGGCCAGCAGGCAGGCATACAGCACCAGCGGAATATTGGCCCAGCCCAGGCCGGCCTTGGTCGAGAACAGGAACAGCGGAAACAGCACCACCACCGCCACCAGCACCTGCAGATACAGCAACACCAGCGGCGGCAGGCGCAGCTGCCATTTTTTCAGCAGGGTGCTGTAGACCGCGTAGGCCAGGGTCGCGACCAGCATCATGCCGTCACCCAGGTTGACCCCGTGCTGCAACAGCGCGTCGAGGCTGCCGGCCGACACCACCACGACCACACCGGCGAATGACTGCACCGCGCCGGTCAGGGCGCCGTAGGTCAGGCGCTGGCCGAGGCTGATAATGGCCGCCGTCAGCGCCATCAATGGCATCAACGACAGGATAATGCCCATGTTGGTGGCGCTGGTCAGTGACGCGGCGTAGTACGCCAGGCTCTGGTACACCGCCATGCCCAATACGCCGAGGATGAACACCTTGCCCAGGTTCGGGCGGATCAGCGTCCAGTTGGCGATCACCGGCTTGACCATGAACGGCGTGAACAGCAGCGCCGCCAGCAGCCAGCGGTAAAAGCCGATTTCCGCCGGGAAGATCGAGCCCACGGCCAGTTTATTGACGACGGTGTTGCCGGCCCAGATAAAAATGGCCAGCAGGGGATAAGCGTATTGCATCGAAAGGAACCAGGTGTGTTGATGAGGCGGGATTATCCATTGTCTGGATCGAAGCCTATACTGCGATCCAGACAACCGACCTCTGTATCCAGACAATATGGCCAAGCACAATGTACGCCTGGCGGATTTCCCCCGGCTGCCGAGCCCGGTGTACTTCCGTTATTCGGATTTCGCCCCGGACACCGAATGCACCCCGCACCAGCATTTATGGGGCTCGCTGGACTACTCGGCCAGCGGCGTGATGCGCATGGAAGTGGCCGGCAACCGCTTCATGTCACCGCCGCAATACGCCGTGTGGGTGCCACCGCATACCGAACACAGCTCCTACAATGCCGAGGCAATTGTCTACCACTCGGTCGGGTTGGCGCCGGAACTCTGCGAGCAGTTGCCGCAGCAGCCTTGCACCCTGGCCATCAGCGACATCCTCAAGGCCATCCTCAGCGACTTCGCCCAGCGCGATGTGAACATGCCGCAGACTGAGTCCGACATCCGCCTGGCCCAGGTGCTGGTGGACCAGCTCAAGCAAGCGCCGATTCATGAGTGTTTCTTGCCCTACGCCCGTCACCCCGGCCTGCTCGGCGTGCTGGAAGGCCTGCAGGCCGACCCCGGCGACAACCGCCCGCTGGCGCATTGGGCCGAACAGGTGCACGTGAGCGAGCGCACCCTGGCGCGTCAGTTTGTGCGCGAGCTGGGCATGAGCTTTGGCGAGTGGCGCCAGCGCTTGCGTTACCTGGCGGCCATCGAGGCCCTCGACAGCGAACGCAGCGTGCAACATGTGGCGTTTGACCTGGGCTACAGCACCGCCTCGGCGTTTATCGCCATGTTCCAGCGCCAGGCCGGCTGCACCCCTGAGCAGTATCGACGGACACACATCCGCGGCCGATGAAGATGTAACAAGCTTTGACTACACTGCTGGGTAGGCCGTGCCCCCCGGTGCGGTAACAGGGAGAAAACTCCATGAAGATGCTGCGAATTCCGCTGTTGATGATGGGCCTGCTGCTGTGTTCCCAAGGTTTTGCCGCCACCGCCCAGCAAAACAAAATGACCACCTGCAACGCCGAAGCCACCACCAAGACGCTCAAGGGTGACGAGCGCAAGGCCTTTATGAAGACCTGCCTGTCGGCCCCGGCAGCCAATGACGCCAAGACCCTGACACCGCAGCAGCAGAAGATGAAGGATTGCAATGCGTCGGCGAAAACCAAGGCGTTGACCGGCGATGCGCGTAAAACCTTTATGAGCACCTGTCTCAAAGGCTGATCACTCGTTCGCGAACGCCGCAGATCGAGTGTGGGAGCTGGGCTTGCCCGCGATACAGGCGCCTTGCTCTGTCTGGTACACCGCGGCGAGGCCATCGCGGGCAAGCCCGGCTCCCACACTTGATCGCATTCACAACCGACCCACTCGCTTGATTCCCTCAAGGCTGGCAGACTGCCCATCCTTTAACGCCGTTCGTTTTGAGGCTGTATGCCAACGTTTTCTCAACGTCACGTGATATTGCTGGCCAGCTACATCATCATTTTCGGCGGATTGCTGCTGGTCCTGCCGCTTAAATTGCTGCCCAGCCTGCTGGCCGGCCTGTTGGTCTATGAACTGGTCAACATGCTCACCCCCCAACTGCAGCGATTGATCGAAGGCCGGCGCGCGCGTTGGCTGGCGGTGGCGTTGCTCGGCACCCTGATCGTCAGCGTGCTGACCCTGATTTTTGCCGGCGCCATCAGCTTCCTGCTCCACGAAGCGGAAAACCCCGGGGCGTCCCTCGACAAATTCATGGGCGTGGTCGACCGTGCGCGCGGCCAGTTGCCGCCGTTCCTTGATGCCTACCTGCCCGCCAGCGCCGCCGAGTTCCGCGTGGCCATTGGCGACTGGCTGAGCAAGCATTTGAGCGAGCTGCAGCTTGTGGGTAAGGATGCTGCCCACATGTTCGTCACCTTGCTGATCGGCATGGTGCTCGGTGCGATCATCGCCCTGCAGCGCGTGCCCGACCTGACCAAACGCAAACCCCTGGCCGCCGCGCTGTTCGACCGCCTGCACCTGCTGGTCCAGGCGTTTCGCAACATCGTCTTCGCGCAAATCAAGATCGCCGCGCTCAATACCGCGTTCACCGCCATATTCCTTGCTGTGGTGCTGCCGCTGTGCGGCATCCACCTGCCGCTGACCAAAACCCTGATCGTGCTGACCTTCCTGCTCGGCCTGCTGCCGGTGATCGGCAACCTGATGTCCAACACCCTGATTACCATCGTCGCGCTGTCGTTGTCGATCTGGGTCGCAGTGGCGGCGCTGGGTTACCTGATCGTGATCCACAAGGTCGAGTACTTCCTCAACGCGCGGATCGTAGGCGGGCAGATCAGTGCCAAGTCGTGGGAATTGCTCCTGGCGATGCTGGTGTTTGAAGCCGCCTTCGGCTTGCCGGGCGTGGTGGCGGGGCCGATTTACTATGCGTACCTGAAAAGCGAGTTGAAGCTCGGCGGGATGGTTTGACGCAATAACTGAAGCGCTGTTGCTTCGTGGACTTTAAAGGGACTTAGAGGGATCCAAGTTGTGAGCGACAATATCTATGCTCCACCAACGGCAGAGTTGTCTGAGGCGGTAAAGCCCGCTGCCGAGTTCTATGTCATTTCCCAGAAAAAGCTGCTGATTCTGAGCCTGCTCAGTTTTGGGCTGTACACCTATGTCTGGGCGTATAAAAACTGGAGCCTGTACAAGAAAGCCAACCAGGCCGATATCTTGCCGTTGGCGCGCGCGTTCTTTTTTATCTTCTTTGTGCACAAGCTTTACCGCCTTGCCTACCGGCGGGTGGTCGAGAGCGGCCGAAAATTCGATTTCGATTTTGAGCAATGGGCGACGGTGTTTGTGGTGGTGACTGTGGGCGCCAACGTGTTCGACGCCGTGGCTGCGCGCGTCGAGGCGTTGTTTGCCTATAAAAGCCTGACGCTCCTGGCGCTGCCTCTTTGTGCCTACATCCTTCAACAATCCCAGGCCCTGATCAATTTTGCCGCCGGCGACCCGGAAGGTCAGAGCAACGCTCGGTTCAATCCGTGGAACTACTTGGTGATCGTGCCCGGCATTGTCATGTGGGGCCTGACATTTCTTGGGCTATGGGTGATCTATTTTCGCTAGCCCCCCGCAAAAAGGACTGCTCCATGAACAAGGAATTTAGCGTCGTACTCCTCGCCATCGGCTTTTCGGCACTGGTCGGCTGTTCCGCAGCCGGTGTCGTGGCCAGTTCCGATCCCCGGCAAAAGTTGGCTGACGCCGACGCGTTGCTGGATCAGGGGCGGCCATTGCCGGCCGAGCGCTTGATTGCCGAGGCCGTGCAACGGTGCACGGCGGCCGGGGATCAGTTGTGCCTGGCGGACGCTTATCGCGGGTATGGATTGTTTTTCATGTCGTCGGCGTTGGCCAGCCAGAAGGACCGCTATACGACCCAGGGCTTTCGTGACACCACGGCGACCTACGAACAGCGCTACGTGAAAGCCAATGAGTACCTGGAGAAGTCCCGGGCGATCTATGCCCAGGCCGGGCGGTTTGAGGTGGTGACCAATCTCAATTTGAACCGAGGCTTTGCCTACGAGATGGCGGGGGATAAGTCGGCGGCTTGCCAGGCCTATGTTGATAGCCTGGCGGCAAGCCGGGAGAACGCGCGGCTCAAGCCGGGCGCCGTGATCCAGGTGCCGGCCAAGTACGGGACATTTGAGCGGTACATCGGCGTGCAAAAAGCGCGGGTAGGGTGTGGCGCTTAGCATCTTGGGCCGAACTGAGTCTTTGTGGTGAGCGGGGCAAGCCCGCTCACCACTCGACAGATCAGTTTCCGTAACGCTTGCTGGCCTCAATCGCCAGGCCACTGCCGATACTGCCGAAGATATTGCCTTCCACATGCCGTGCATTCGGCAACATCGCCGAGATGCTGTGGCGCAGTGCCGGGATGCCGCTTGAACCACCGGTGAAGAACACCGTGTCTACCTGTGCCACGCTAACCGACGCATCGTTGAGCAACTGCGTGACGCTGTTGCGCACGCGCTCCAGCAAGCCGTCGATGGCCGATTCAAATAGCGTCCGGCTCAGCTCCACGCTCAACCCTGGCTCAACCCGGTCCAGCAGCACGTGGCGGCTGTCTTGATGGGTCAGTTGGATCTTGGTTTCTTCCACTTCCATGGCCAGCCAGTGCCCGGCGCGCTGTTCGATCAGCTTGAACAGGCGGTCGATGCCACCGGTGTCTTCGATGTCGTAGCGCATACTGCCCAATGCCAGCTGGGATTTTTGCGAGTACACCGAGTTGATGGTGTGCCAGGTGGCCAGGTTCATGTGGTGGCTGGTGGGCATGTAGGCACCGCTTTTCATGCGGCTGCCGTAGCCGAACAGCGGCATCATCCCTTGCAGGCTCAACTGCTTGTCGAAGTCGGTACCGCCGATGTGCACGCCACCGGTGGCGAGGATGTCGCTCTGGCGGTTGTCGTTGTGGCGACGGTCCGGGGACAGGCGCACCAGGGAGAAGTCGGACGTACCCCCGCCGATGTCGACGATCAGGACCAACTCTTCCTTTTCAATGGTGGACTCGTAGTCGAACGCCGCTGCAATCGGCTCGTACTGGAACGAGATGTCCTTGAAGCCGATCTTGCGTGCCACGTCGACCAGGGTGTTTTCGGCTTCCTGGTCGGCCATCGGGTCGTCATCGACGAAGAACACCGGGCGGCCCAGTACCACTTCTTCGAACTCACGCCCGGCATTGGCTTCGGCGCGGCTCTTGAGCTGGCCGATGAACAGCGCCAGCAGGTCGGTGAAGGGCATCGCGGTGCCCAGCACGCTGGTGTCGTGCTTGATCAGCTTGGAACCCAGCAGGCTCTTGAGCGAGCGCATCAACCGGCCTTCGTAGTTTTCCAGGTATTCATGCAGGGCCAGGCGGCCGTACACCGGGCGGCGCTCCTCGAAGTTGAAGAACACCACCGACGGCAACGTGATCTTGTCGTCCTCCAGCGCGATGAGCGTCTCCTCGCCGGGGCGGATCCAGCCGACGGTGGAGTTGGACGTGCCAAAGTCGATGCCGCAGGCACGGGCTGGGGATGGGTTTTTCATGATCTATCGGGTTCCGGTTGAAAAACGGCCGCGCAGTGTATGCCAGTCGAAGGCGGATGCGTAGGCCGACTATCCGCTAAATCGTGCTTGAAAGTTGGGTATTTGCCCCCACATCTGCTGCATACGGCTAGTGCCGATAACACTTTGACGCACCCCCAGGCCACAAGACTCAACAAGTGCAATGCAGCGCACGTTGTGCCCTGGGCGGTGCGATCTCGATTAAGGATGGTGAACCGCCGATGGATTTCAAAGACTACTACAAGATATTGGGTGTCGAGCCGAGCGCCGATGACAAGGAAATCAAGGCTGCCTATCGAAAACTCGCACGCAAATATCACCCGGATGTGAGCAAGGAAAAAGACGCCGAAGCCAAGTTCAAGGACGCGTCCGAAGCCTATGAAGCGCTTAAAAGCGCCGATAAGCGCGCCGAGTACGACGAGCTGCGCAAATACGGCCAGCATGGCCAGCCGTTCCAGGGCCCGCCGGGCTGGCAGAGCCGTGGCGGTTTCGGCGGTGGCGGTGGTGGCGAGGATTTCTCGGACTTCTTCAGCTCGATCTTCGGCTCGCGCGGCGACGCCTTTGGTGGCGGCCAGCGCCGTCCTGCCGGGCGCAAAGGCCAGGACGTCGAGATGCAGCTGTCGGTGTTCCTGGAAGAGACGCTGTCCACCGAGTCCAAGCAGATCAGCTTCCAGGTGCCGCAGTACGACGCTTCGGGGCGTCACGTCAGCAACACCACCAAGAGCCTGAACGTGAAGATCCCCGCCGGCGTGGCCGATGGCGAGCGTATCCGCCTCAAGGCGCAAGGCGCCCCCGGTATCGGCGGTGGGGCCAATGGCGACCTGTACCTGATCATCAAGTTCGCGCCACACCCCAAGTTCGAAGTGGACGGCGAAAACCTGATCATCAACCTGCCCCTGGCCCCGTGGGAGTTGGCGCTGGGTGCTGAAGTGCAGGTGCCGACGCTCACCGGCAAGATCAACCTCAAGGTGCCTGCCGGCAGCCAGAACGGCCAGCGCATGCGCGCCAAGGGCCATGGCCTTCTGAACAAGGCCGGGCAGCGCGGTTACCTGTTCGTGCAGCTCAAGGCGGTGATGCCCAAGGACAGCAGCGATGAGGTCAAGGCGCTGTGGCAGGAACTGGCTGCCAAGGCGGCGTTCAACCCGCGCGAGGGGTTCTGATCGGCCCTGTGGGCTAAGCATCTACCGCGGCCAGCGGTGCCGGGCATGGTGTGCTGTCTCTCCCTTTGAACCAGGAGAGTCACTATGCCCGGCACACCATCGCCACTCCCGGCCACGCCAGCCAGTGCAAGTATCCACAACCCCCTGCTTGAGCAAGCCATCCCCGACTGGTTGATCCAGGCCACGCCACAACGGCGCCAGGCGGTGAAAGACGCGCCCGCCAACTTGCCCGACTGGTATCACCAGGCGTCCCCGGTCCAGCGCCAGGCAGTGGACACTGCGACGTTCGCCAGCTTCTCTTCGCAAACCCAACTCGACAAGGCCATGGCCGACCTGCAGGGTCTCGACGCGTTCGCCGCGCCGTTGCTCAGCCAGGCGTTGAAAGACGCCTTGAAGGTCACCCTCGACGTCAATAAGACCTTCCTGCGCCTGAACAAGACCATCACGTATGGGATCCTGCGCGAACGTGTCGGTACGTATCAGGTCTTGAACCTGTCGCTGTTGCAGGCCGCCATCCATAACTTCGAGGCCGCGGAGTGTGAGGCGGGGGCATTCGATGAGACCTCGGGGTTCGTGGTCGAAGGCGCCACCCCAGGCACCTTCGAGCCGTTGTCGACATCCCTGACGGTCCGCCAGTTTCTCAAGCTCTGTCGCGTGCTGAATATCGGCGCGCTCTATCAGCTGTACCTCAAGGGCTTTCTCTACCCCACGGACGCGGCGAAGGCAAAGGCCCTTCACGACCCATTCGTGGCCGCGCAGAAAGACGCGATGCGCGCGGCGGCAGAAATGGCGCTGTTGAAAAAGGACATCGAACCGGCCGACTACGACATGATCCTGTCGGTGATCGCGGGCGAAATGAATCCACGCCTGAAGGGTAAGCGCGTGTGGTTTCGCGACCTCCAATTGATGAAGCACCGCTTGACCGGCTGCGTAGTGTTCAGCATCAGTGACAAGTACGCCTACAGTGATGAATTCATCCTCTATGTACCGCAAGACCCGCAGTCACCGCTCAAGCGCTACTCTCTCGGCCAACTGCGCGAGCAGTTCAAGCGCCAGTTCACGGCGCGTGACTTATCTGCATCAGGGCCGACCGCCTACCAGCGTTTTTTCAGCCAGTTCGTCGACTACGCCGACCTGCCGGATTATTTCAGTCAATTCACCCAGAACGGACCGGATAAAACCTTCGATCAGTCCTTTGCACCTTACGCTCCGCTGCTCAATATGGTTGTAAAGGGCTTAAACCCCTGGGGTGCTTTCAACGAGCTGCCTCCGCCGGATGCGGTGGTCCAAGTGCCGGAGGATGACCCCTACCTCGACCCTCAGGGCATTGCGCGCAGGGGCCGCGGTATCTGGGCGGATAACGTCGACCTATGGGATTACCTGTTTGACCGGTATCGCGACAAGCTGCTGGGCGACGCACGCAGCCACGCGGTGTCGACGGCGGATGTGGATGCGAAGGTGCGCTCGCAAAAAATCGCCAGCCTGCTGAACATCGGCATGCTGGTGTTAGGTTTTGTGCCGGGTCTGGGTGAGTTGATGATGGTGGTGATTGCCGGTCAGCTGCTGTACACCGTATTTGAGGGCGCGACCGAATGGAGCGAGGGCGACCGCAAGGCGGCCAAGGTGCACTTGGTGGATGTGGCGCAAAATCTCGCGTTGATTGCGGTGATGGGCGCGGCAGGGAAGGGGCTTGGCAAGCTGGTGACGGTGAAGCCAGAGCCGGTTATCGAAGGCTTGAAACAGGTCGAGTCGAGCGATGGTCAGGCACGCTTATGGAAACCTGACCTCACGCCTTATGAAAGCCCCACCAAGCTACCCGACAGCACGGCGCCCAATGCCTTGGGGCAGTTTGTGGTCGACGGCAAGACCTACATCCGTCAGGACGGCAAGGTCTACGAGACGACGTTTGATGACACCCTGGAAGCTTGGCGCATCCGCCATCCCCACCGCGCTGATGCCTATGCCCCGCAGCTAGCGCACAACCACGAAGGCGCCTGGCAGTCTGAAGCCGACGCGCCGCTGACCTGGGACACGGACACGTTGTTGCGGCGTATGGGGTTGCCAGCGGAACCCGTGCCGGTCGGGCAGCGGGCCGATGCACTGTTCGCCAGTGGGGTAGAGCCAGACGCGCTGCGAGAGGCCCAGTTCAACCATGAGCCCACGCCGCTGATACTTGCCGACACTTTCAAGCGCTTTGCCCTGCACAACGAGCTCTCGCGGTTTATCGAGCAGATGAAAAGCCTCGACCCCGGCGTGTATGCCCAGGCGGACCCGGTGCTGCAACTGGATCTGCTCAAGCGCCGAGGGATGCTCCCCAGCACATCGCCCTTGCGCGTCATCGACGCTGCCGGGCGCACGCTCTGGGAGGATGCTGCCGCCGGCAACCGTCGCACCATCGTACTCAGCGCAAACCATCAGGCGCGGGGTGAGTTGCTGGAGCAAGTCTTGTACACCCTGCAAGGGGTTGATCCTGAACTCAAGGAGTTCCCGGGAACGCCTGAGGAGTCTTTGTCTGCGAGGGCCGCAAAGCTGCGCCAGTACCTGGGTGATCAAGTGGAGGTCTTCAAGGCAGCTTTCCTGGAGGAGCGCTACCAGGCACTGACGGCAGCCGACGGCTCCCTGGAGGGCTACCCCAAGCTTCCCGGCGCGATAGCCTCCCGCTTGCTCGACAGTCTCAGTGCCGAGGAGCTGCAAACCTGGCGCACCAAGGCCATCCTGCCGGAACCGGTGGTGGAGCAGGCGCGCTGGTATGAGCAGGAGGCCCGCGTATCCCGCGCCTATGAAGGGCTGCTGCTGGATTCCCTGGCCGATGTCGACAGCTTGCGCCTGGCCCTGCGTACCCTGGAAACCTTGCCTGGCTGGCGCAGGGGCGTTCGTCTGGAGCTGCGCCAGTATTCGGAGCAGGGCACGTTGCTCGATGCCATTGGCAGTCCTGACCAGACTCAGGTGCGCAAACTGGTGCTGATGGAGAATGGCCAGTTCGTCGCCGCAATGCCCAGGGACTTTTATGAGGCGGTGTGGGAGGTGATGTCCCCGGATGAACGTCAACGGCTGGGGTTGACCGATACCCAACAGCTCAAGGCATTGATTCAGGCGTCACCACTGCCACGTGCACCGTTGCGCACCGTACTGTTGGAGCATCCGGTACGCAAGCCGGCCTATGATCCAGCGATGCGACTGCTGGGTGGTGGCCGCGGGTATGAACAACTGCTGGCCCAAGGAGTGAATGCGTTGCGCAGCACCCGTGCGCGGGTACGCAGTCTTTATCCGGCGCTGGATGAGCAGGGCATTTCGGCCCTGATCGAAACACTTGGAGACAACCCTCGTACGGAACTGGCGCGTCGAGAGACGGAGTACGCAGCCCTGGACAGTGAGCTCAACCAATGGGTCAAGGCACATACCCACCCGTCCTCAATCACGTTTTTCTACCGGCAGGCTGGAGGGATGCGGGCCTGTGCTGATCAAATCAGGCGATGCTGGCGACGCGAGACGGGCTCGTCCTTTCATTTCAATATCGGTGTACCCGTGGAGATGCCGGCGCTGACAGCGGATTTCAGCCACATCGATCATCTGAAGTTGGTGGGGGTCAGCGTGGACAGTTCTACCCAAACCTTTCTTAAAAATTTTTCTCACGTAAAAACACTCAAGATCATCAACACCCAGATGACGCAGTTACCTGATGTCGTTTATGAAATGAGTCAATTGGCCCATCTGGACCTGTCTGGCAACAAGATTCAGCTGGATGCCAAAGGCGCCTCCACGCTCAGTGCCTTCACCCACATGCAGGTGCTGGACTTGTCCCAGAATCCTCTGGGCGTATTACCCGATTTCGCGGGGATGTCCCAGTTGAAGGCACTCAACTTGAGGTCCACCCGTATTGATCAATGGCCCACCGGCTTGGTAGGGAAAGCGCGTCTGACCTCCGTGGACTTGAGTAATAACAAACTAAGTGAGGTGCCCCAGGCCTATCTCAACCCATCCCCGGAGCAAGTCGAAGAGGTCGCCCGGCTCAACAAAGTGACACAGCTCTCCGGTAATCCGTTCCCTGACGACTATTGGCGTGTCCTGGATCGTTACTGGCAAACGCTTACGCAGGCACGCCCTGACCTGGTCGCGGACTTTGACGGCTATGCGTTTTACCTGAAAAACCCGCTGGTTGAGGAGGCGAGTCTCCTTTACAACCACTATAACGTTCAAGACGCCAGGGAGTTTGTCTGGGGATTGGGCGACGGCGCGCAAGCGGAACTGGCCAGTCGCAGGCTGGCGTTCGATCAGTTGCAGCAACAGTTGAACACTTGGGCATCGGCTGGGGGCAATCAGAGCACCAGCAGCGGTGCCGCCCGTTACGTGCGAACCGCACAGCGCGAACTCAATGCTGCCGACAGTGATCATCGCTACATCGCCAGGACTCGTATCCTGAAGTGCTGGCGAGGTGATGCGCCACAGGAAACCGCAGCAGACGGCACCCAGATCGGCATTCAGTTGGACCTGAGCGGGCTGAATTTGCCGACCCTGCCGGAGCTGGACGCCGACTTCAGTCATGTCGGCTCGCTCAAGTTGACCCATATGAACCTGGTGGCTTCACCCGAGGGCATGCTGCGACGCTTTCGTAACGTGCGCTGGCTGGACCTTTCAAACAACCAGTTGCGCGCGCTGCCGCCGGCGCTCGGTGAAATGCATGGCTTGACGCGTTTATTCCTGCACAAAAACCGGCTGCGTCTCACCCCGCAAACCGCCCAGGTACTGTCCGAGCGCACGTCTTTGCGTGCATTGAGCCTGAGCGCAAACCCCCTTGGCATCACGCCGGATTTCAGCCGGATCCCGGACATGCGCAACGTGTTCATGAGCCACGCCAACCTTGATAGCTGGCCGACCGGCCTGGGTGAGCAGCCGCTGCTGTATAACCTGGATTTGCGCAACAATCAGTTCACAACCCTTCCCGATGAGGTCATTGCACCGTCGGATGAGGAACTGGCGGCAAGCAACCGCGTCAGCCGAGTCACCAATATCGGCAACAACCCCTTATCGGAGCAAACTCGCCAGCAGATCAGTGCGTACGGTGAGCGACTGGAGCGGGCAGGCCTGGCATCGCCGGACAACCCCAACCGTCTGGTCGCCACGGCGTTGGACATTGGCGGGTCCATCAGGGTGAAACTGCCCGTGTCCCTGGCGCCTTTCAAGAGGTGGGCCCGCGGTATGCCCGAGGGGCAAGTGGCGCAACGCAAAGCCCAGTGGCAGGGGTTGCGTGAACAACCGGCAAGCAACGGGTTCTTTGAGGTCCTCAGGGACTTGGAACCCGCAGCTGATGGCCAGGAGGACCTGCAGCGCAGGGTCTGGGAGGTCATCGACAGCATCACTGAAAACAGTCCGGAATCCGAAAAACTGCGCACGCAAATGTTTGAATGGGCCGGCCGTGCAGCGTGTTGCGACCGCGCGGCGCTGTCGTTCAGCAACCTGGAAGTCATGACCCTGGTCTACCGGGCCAGCACCCAGGCGCTGGACGTGAGTCAGGGCCCCTCGCTGCTGACACTGTCCAGGCGCTTGTTTCGCCTGGATGAGGTGGAAAAGATCGCCCTGGCCGATATCGATCAGCGGCGAGCCGCTATCAACGCACAACCCGGCTTGAGTGAGTCTGCCAGGAATCGGCAACTGGAAATGCTTGAAGAAGTCGAGATCAAGTTGGCCTACCGCGATGGCCTCAAGGACCGACTGGATCTGCCGGGTCAACCGCAGCACACGCGGTTCACTTCTATGGGGGGCGTCACGCCTGCCATGCTGGACAGCGCCTATGAAAAAGTTGTCGCCTTGAATGACTCGCCTCAGGAACACCAGGCCCTGCTGAGCCGGGAATTCTGGAACGATTACATCACCCATAAATACCAGGCCCAGTTCGAGGCGTTGAGCCAGCCGTTCCACGATCAACTGGCTGCCCAACACGCCGATTTTGAAGCGAAACTGCTGTCCAGTTCCGCTCACGAGGCCAAGGCGAGGAGCCTGCAGGCGCAGTTGGCGATCAAGGAAGCCGAGTTGATAGACACGCTCACCCGAAAGGAAATCGCTGAAGCGCTGCTGCCACGGGGAAACCTGGAGGCGTTGGAGAACACAACGCCTGAATTACAGCTCGCCCAGGCGCACACCATCGAGTTCAATGGCCAACAGTATTTTATTGCGAGCATGCCCGATGCCGGCGATGGTATGCACTACGTGTTGAGGGTGCAGGCGCCGGACAATCCGTTTGCCCTGGTCACCAGTGGGATTATTGCCAAACCCGATGCCGCCGGGCTTTGGAAGCGCAGAGGCTTGATTGGAGGGATGAGGCCAGAGGGTTCTCCGGACGTGTTTGAAGATGCTCTCGAGTCTATGCAAGTGACGCCCTACACGGCAGACGAACTCGATTTCATGCGGCGCAATGTTCACTGGATGACTCAGGAAAACGAACTGGGAGCCTATAAGCGCGCCAACAATGGTAAGTACCCACTCCGGGATCTACAGGGCAGGCCGATACGTATACGAAGTCTGGAGACCGAGGTTTCTCTGGTCTCGGGCTCTACCTACACGTCGGCGCAGATCAAGCCTTACATCCTCTTTGAGGGGTATGAGCGCGTGGGGGCCTTGTATGAGGAGAAACTGCAGTGGCGCAAATTTACCGCCGATGATGTGAAAGTGCCCGGAGAAAGAGCCTTGATCGGACAGTCCATGGTGGTCGCCAACCGGCGTATTGCCAAAGGCGAGATCGTCGGCATTTATGGCGGAGTGATTATGCCCGATGGCTTTGGGCTTGAGACGGCGAATACGTTTGGGGTGGTTGTCTCCCCAAAGCCCCGACCCGGCACCGTCGGTATGTCGCCCAACCCGACCTATCTGGTGGGGGATACCATCATCTCCAGGATCAATACCCATTTCGACTACGATCTTGACGGCAAACCCGTGAAGCAAGCAGCCAGTGGCTATAACGTCGAGACCGCGGCTTTCGATATTCAAGCCGAACACCCTGCCAGCCGCCCAGGCAAGCTGACGCCCTATCTGTTGAATGTGGTATTTGCGACCGAAGATATTCCTGCGGGCGTCGAGTTGCGCGTTGACTACGGGTATTCAGAGGAGGATATCAAAATCAAGTTTGGCTGATACGGTGGTTGACGTTCATCCCTGAAAGCGTGGCGTTGCCGCCCTCGTGGGAAGGGGCCAACGCCGAGCCGCGTCAATCACCGGCGCAGGCTCAAAACAGAAAGTAACGCTGGGCCATCGGCAGCGACTCAGCCGGCTCGCACCACAGCAACACGCCGTCGGCCTTGACCTGGTAGGTCTGTGGGTCGACGTCGATGTGCGGCAGGTAGTCGTTGTGGATCAGGTCGGATTTCTGCACGGTGCGGCAGCCTTTGACCACGGCGATCTGCTTCTTCAAACCCAGCGCTTCGGGCAGGCCGGCCTCCATCGCGGCCTGGCTGATAAAGGTCAGGCTGGTGGCGTGCAGCGAGCTGCCGAAGCTGGCGAACATCGGGCGGTAGTGCACCGGTTGCGGTGTCGGGATCGAAGCGTTGGCATCGCCCATCAGGCTTGAGGCGATGGCGCCGCCCTTGAGAATCAAGGTGGGTTTTACGCCGAAGAAAGCCGGTCGCCACAGGACCAGGTCGGCCCACTTGCCCACTTCGATCGAGCCGACGATATGGCTGACGCCGTGGGTGATCGCTGGGTTGATTGTGTACTTGGCGATGTAGCGCTTGGCGCGGAAGTTGTCATTGCCTGGGCCGTCACCGGGGAGCGGACCACGTTGTTTTTTCATCTTGTCGGCGGTCTGCCAGGTACGCGTGATCACCTCGCCGACGCGGCCCATGGCCTGGCTGTCGGAGCTGATCATCGAGAACGCGCCGAGGTCGTGCAGGATGTCTTCGGCGGCGATGGTTTCGCGGCGGATACGGCTTTCGGCGAAGGCCACGTCTTCGGCAATGCTCGGGTCCAGGTGATGGCAGACCATCAACATGTCGAGGTGCTCATCGATGGTGTTGCGGGTGAACGGCCGCGTCGGGTTGGTTGAGCTCGGCAGCACATTGGCGAAACCGCAGGCCTTGATGATGTCCGGTGCGTGACCGCCACCGGCACCTTCTGTGTGGTAAGTGTGGATGGTGCGGCCCTTGAGCGCGGCGAGGGTGGTTTCGACAAAGCCGGACTCGTTGAGGGTGTCGCTGTGGATCGCCACCTGCACGTCGTAGTCATCGGCAACGCTCAGGCAGTTGTCGATACTCGCGGGGGTGGAGCCCCAGTCTTCATGCAGCTTCAAGCCGATGGCGCCGGCCTTGACCTGTTCGATCAACGGCTCCGGCAGGCTGGCGTTGCCCTTACCGGTGAACCCGATGTTCATCGGGAACGAATCGCTGGCCTGGAGCATGCGCGCAAGGTGCCACGGCCCGGAGGTGCAGGTAGTGGCGTTGGTGCCGGTGGCAGGGCCTGTGCCACCACCGATCATGGTGGTTACGCCGCTGGTCAGCGCTTCTTCGATCTGCTGCGGGCAGATGAAGTGCACGTGGCTGTCGATGCCGCCTGCGGTGAGGATCATGCCTTCGCCGGCGATCACTTCGGTGCTGGCCCCGATGGCCATGGTCACGCCCGGTTGGATGTCCGGGTTACCGGCCTTGCCGATCGCATGGATACGACCGTTCTTCAGGCCGACGTCGGCCTTGACGATGCCCCAGTGGTCGATGATCAGCGCGTTGGTGATCAGGGTGTCGACCACTTCATGGGCGAGCAACTGGCTTTGGCCCTGGCCATCACGGATGACTTTACCGCCGCCGAATTTGACTTCTTCGCCGTAGACCGTGAAGTCCTGTTCGACCTCGACAAACAGTTCGGTGTCGGCCAGGCGGACCTTGTCTCCGACGGTGGGGCCGTACATGTCGGCGTAGGCTTGGCGGCTGATTTTCATGTGGTTGCCCTGATAAATATGTGTTGAATGTGAATCCGCTTTCGCGAGCAAGCCCGCTCCCACAGTTTGAAATGCATTCTAAGTGTGGGAGCGGGCTTGCTCGCGAAGAGGGCCTAAAGATCACCCATAACTCGACCTGCAAACCCAAATACCCGTCTCCCACCGCTCAAATCCACCAACTCGATCTCCCGACTCTGCCCCGGTTCAAACCGCACCGCCGTCCCCGCCGGAATGTTCAAGCGCATGCCACGGCTCGCCGCGCGATCAAACGTCAGCGCGTCATTGGTCTCGAAAAAATGGTAATGCGAGCCCACTTGGATCGGCCGGTCGCCGCTGTTGGCCACACTGAGGGTGACGGTGCGGCGGCCGACGTTGAGTTCGATATCGCCAGGCTGGATCTGATATTCACCAGGAATCATGCAGGTTGCCCCAGGGTCTTGAAGTAGATGGCGGTCGGGCTGTAGCGCCCGTCCGGGCTTTGGCAGTAGTCGGGCAGCTCACCGATCTTGGTGTAGCGCAGCGACTGATAAAAGGCCTCGGCCGGGGAGCCGGCCTCGGTGTCCAGGTACAACAGGCCGCGCTTGTGCTGGCGTGCGGCAAGCTCCAGGGTGTTCATCAACTGCTGGCCCAGGCCATGGCGTCGGGCGCTGCTGTGTACCAGCAGCTTTTGCACTTCGGCACGGTTGAGGCCGTTGGCCTTTTGGCACAGGGCCAGTTGCACGCTGGCGATCACCCGTTCGTCGCGCACCACCACCCACAGCAACAAGCTGGCGTCCTCGATGCTGGCTTGCACGCCTTGGAGGTAGGCGCGGGCCTCGGCCTCGTCGAAGTCCGCCATGAAGCCGACCGAAGCACCGTGCTTCACCGCGTCCAGCAACAGCTCGATCAAACCCAGGCGGTAGTGGGCAAAACTTTCTGCATTCACTCGACGCAGTTGCGTAGCGTTCATCGACTTCACTCCTTGGGCGGTTCCGCGCCCGGGTTCAAGGCCAGTTGCATGAAGGTCAGGTCCAGCCAGCGGCCGAACTTGATGCCGACCTGGGGCATTTGCCCGGTGGTGATGAAACCCTGGCGCTCATGCAGGCGGATCGAGGCGAGGTTGCCGCTTTCGATGGCGGCGACCATCACGTACTTGCCGCATGTGCGTGCGCGTTCGATCAGGGCTTGCATCAGCAATGGGCCGAGGCCCTTGCCGCGCTGGTCACTGCGCACATACACCGAGTGCTCGACGCTGTAGCGAAAGCCTTCGAACGGCCGCCAGTCGCCGAACGAGGCGTAGCCGGTGACCTCGCCATTTTCGACACTGACCAGGATCGGATAACCCTGGGCGTGGCGTGCACTGAACCAGGCCTGGCGATTGCCCAGGTCCACCGGTTGTTCGTTCCAGATCGCCGTGGTGTTGAGCACCGCGTCGTTGTAGATGTCGCGGATCGCCGGCAAGTCGTTTTGGGTTGCGTCACGAATCATGGCCGGGCCTCAGGCGATGGGTTGGTGGACGGTGACCAGCTTGGTGCCGTCGGGGAAGGTGGCTTCCACTTGGATATCCGGGATCATCTCCGGGATGCCTTCCATTACCTGTTCGCGGCTGAGCAGGGTGGTGCCGTAGTGCATCAGGTCGGCCACTGTGCGGCCATCGCGGGCGCCTTCCATCAAGGCTGCGGAGATATAGGCGATGGTTTCCGGGTAGTTGAGCTTCACACCGCGCGCCAGGCGACGCTCGGCTACCAGGCCTGCGGTGAAGATCAACAGTTTGTCTTTTTCCCGTGGGGTCAAATCCATGGTTCAAGGTCCTTGAAAAACAGCATTCTTAATTACCACAGAGATCCCATGTGGGAGCGGGCTTGCTCGCGAAAGCGGTGTGTCAGTCGATGCGTCTTTACCTGGTCCACCGCTTTCGCGAGCAAGCCCGCTCCCACATTTAGATCGTCATGTGCTCCAGATCCGGGGTGAAACCGCCTCTCGCCCAAGCACCGCCGGGCGTAACAGCCGCCATAAATCAATCAACCATCCCCGCGCCAGCAACGCTTCACTGGCCAGGCAGCGGGCGACCAGCAGGCCGGGCAGTTGGGTCAGGTCGCCGCGCACTTCATGGGGCAGGGCGCGACAGGTGTCGAGTAATTCGGGGTCTACGTCGCCGGTCAGCAACAGGGTCGCAAATACTGGCTGCCCATCCAGGCCGATGGGCGAGTCGAGCAAGCCGTCGGCGCCCACAATGCGCTGGCGCTCATGCCAGAGCAACTGGCCGTCGCGACGGATATCCAGGTGCGATTGAAAGTGGCCCAGGTCAAAACGCTCGCCACTGGCCGGGCGACCCAGGGCGACCACATCCCAGTAGAACAAGCGGGCATCGCCTTGCAGCTCGATGCGCGTAGTGAGTTCGGCCTGGGCGGCGCTGAATACGATGGTTTCCTGGGGCAGCCATTCCAGGGTGGCTCCCGCTTGCACGGTGAGGTCCAGTTGCTGGTAGGCCGGGCCGCTGGCCCGATACCACTTGGCCGCGCCGGGGCTGGTCAATTGCGCCCAGGCACCCGCGCCGACATGGGCGCTGATGTCCAGGCGATCACCGCCGGCAATCCCACCGGGCGGGTGCACGATGATGTGCTGGCACACCTCGGGGCCTTCGGCGTAGAGGTGCTTTTGCACCCGCAGCGGACCGAGATGACGACGCATCACCGGGCGTGTGGTGTCGCCGAAACGCGCGTAGCCGAGTTCCAGCTCGGCGTGCCAGCTGGGGGTGAACAGGGCGGGGGTAACGGACAGATTCATGTTTTTTGACTTATCAATAGGACGCTACAGGTTAGATGGTAACCAGCCCGCGTACACCTTCACTTTCCATATTTTCACCTCGGCCTTGCTGCACGATTTCACCACGGGACATCACCAGGTATTGATCCGCCAACTCGGCGGCAAAATCGTAGAACTGCTCCACCAGCAGAATCGCCATATCGCCACGGGCCGCGAGTTTCTTGATCACCGCGCCGATCTCCTTGATCACCGAGGGCTGGATGCCTTCGGTGGGCTCGTCGAGGATCAGCAGGCGCGGGCGGCTGGCCAACGCTCGACCGATCGCCAGTTGCTGTTGCTGGCCACCGGACAAATCGCCGCCACGTCGATGCTTCATTTGCAGCAGCACCGGGAACAGTTCGTAGATGAAGGCGGGCACTTCCTTGGCTTGCGAGCCCGGAAAACGCGAAAGCCCCATCAACAGGTTTTCTTCCACCGTCAGCCGCCCGAAGATCTCCCGGCCTTGTGGCACATAGGCGATGCCCGCGTGCACACGCTGGTGCGGCTTGAAACCGGTGATCGCCTTGCCTTCCCAATTCACCGCGCCTTCTTTGGCCGGCAGCAGACCCATCAGGCACTTGAGCAAGGTGGTCTTGCCCACGCCGTTACGGCCGAGCAGGCAGGTGACTTCGCCGACCTTCACCTCAAAGGACAGCCCGCGCAGGATGTGGCTACCGCCGTAGTACTGGTGCAGCTTGTCGACTTGCAGCATTCTCAAAACCTCCTCGGTTCCCGTTTGGAAACCGGATCAAATGTGGGAGCTGGCTTGCCTGCGATAACGGTGTATCAGTTACACCGAGTTGCCTGTATCGCAGGCAAGCCAGCTCCCACATAAAGCAGTCCGTGTCCGGCTCAGCGACCGAGGTACACCTCGATGACGCGTTCGTTTTCCTGCACCTGTTCCAGCGAGCCTTCGGCCAGCACGCTGCCCTGGTGCAACACGGTCACGTGGTCGGCAATCGAGCCGACAAAGCCCATGTCGTGTTCGACCACCATCAGCGAATGCTTGCCCGCCAGGCGCTTGAACAATTCGGCGGTGAAGTCGGTTTCGGCGTCGGTCATCCCCGCCACCGGTTCGTCCAGCAGCAACAGCTGCGGGTCCTGCATCAACAGCATGCCGATTTCCAGGAACTGCTTCTGGCCGTGGGACAGCAACCCCGCCTGGCTCTGCGCCAAGGCGGTGAGACGCAGGGTGTCGAGCACCTCGTCGATACGGTCTTTCTGCTCGCCACTCAGGCGCGCGCGCAGGCTGGCCCATACGGATTTGTCGGTCTTCTGCGCCAGCTCCAGGTTTTCGAACACGCTCAGGGCTTCAAACACCGTGGGCTTCTGGAACTTGCGGCCGATGCCAGCCTGGGCGATCTGCACTTCGCTCATGCCGGTCAAGTCCAGGTGTTCGCCAAACCAGGCGGTGCCATGGCTGGGGCGGGTCTTTCCGGTGATCACGTCCATCAGCGTGGTCTTGCCGGCACCGTTGGGGCCGATGATGCAGCGCAGTTCGCCAACGCCGATGTAGAGGTTCAGGTTGTTGAGGGCCTTGAAGCCGTCGAAGCTGACGCTGATGTCTTCCAGGGTCAGGATGGTGCCGTGGCGGGTGTCCAGGCCCTTGCCGGCGGCCTGGCCAATGCCGATGGCATCGCGGCCGCTGCCTGCATCGAAAATAGGTTCAAGCATGACGTTCCTCATTTCTTCAGCAGGCCGATGACGCCCTTGGGCAGGTAGAGGGTGACGATGATGAACAACGCCCCGAGGAAGAACAGCCAGTATTCCGGGAAGGCCACGGTGAACCAGCTTTTCATGCCGTTCACCACGCCGGCACCGAGCAACGGGCCGATCAACGTACCGCGCCCACCCAGGGCCACCCACACGGCGGCTTCGATGGAGTTGGTCGGCGACATTTCGCTGGGGTTGATAATGCCCACTTGCGGCACATACAGCGCCCCGGCCAAGCCACACAGCACGGCGCTCAACACCCACACGAACAGCTTGAAGCCACGCGGGTCGTAGCCGCAGAACATCAGGCGGTTCTCGGCATCGCGCAGAGCCGTCAACACCCGGCCGAACTTGCTCTTGGCCAGGCGCCAGCCGATGAACAGGCTCGCCACCAGCAACAGCACCGTGGCCACGAACAACACCGCGCGTGTGCCTGGCTCGGTAATGCCAAAGCCGAGGATGCTGCGGAAATTGGTAAAGCCGTTATTGCCGCCAAACCCGGTCTCGTTGCGGAAAAACAACAGCATCCCGGCAAAGGTCAGCGCCTGGGTCATGATCGAGAAATACACGCCCTTGATCCGCGAGCGGAAAGCGAAGAACCCGAACACCAGCGCCAGCACCCCCGGCGCCAGTACCACCAGGCACAAGGCCCAGAGGAAGTGCTCTGTGCCCACCCAGTACCACGGCAGTTCGGTCCACGACAGGAAGGTCATGAACGCCGGCAGTTCATCACCGGACGCCTGGCGCATCAGGTACATGCCCATCGCATAACCGCCCAGGGCGAAGAACAGGCCGTGGCCGAGGGACAGCATGCCGGCGTAGCCCCACACCAGGTCAAGGGCGAGGGCAACAATGGCGTAGCAGAGGATCTTGCCCACCAGCGTCAGGGTGTAGGCCGAGACATGAAACGCGTTGTCCGGTGGCAGCAGCGACAGCAACGGCAGGGCCAGCAGCACCACAAGGATCAGCGTGCCGACGGCAATCGTCGCCTTCGGGCCGGCTTTTTGCGTGGCCGTAAGCATCAATGGCTGGTTCATCAGTCGATCACCCGTCCTTTCAGTGCGAAGAGTCCCTGCGGGCGTTTCTGGATAAACAGAATGATCAGCGCGAGGATCAGGATCTTGCCGAGCACGGCGCCGATCTGGGGTTCCAGGATCTTGTTGGCGATGCCCAGCCCGAAGGCCGCCATGACGCTACCGGCCAACTGGCCGACACCGCCCAGTACCACCACCAGGAACGAGTCGATAATGTAGCTCTGACCGAGGTCCGGGCCGACGTTACCGATCTGGCTCAGCGCCACGCCGCCCAAGCCGGCAATACCGGAGCCGAGGCCAAAGGCGAGCATGTCCACGCGGCCAGTGGGCACGCCGCAGCAGGCGGCCATGTTGCGGTTCTGGGTGACGGCGCGCACGTTGAGGCCCAGGCGGGTCTTGTTCAGCAGCAGCCAGGTGAGCACTACTACGCACAGCGCGAAGGCGATGATCACGATGCGGTTGTAGGGCAGTACCAGGTTGGGCAGCACTTGAATGCCTCCGGAGAGCCATTCGGGGTTGGACACCTCGACGTTCTGCGCCCCGAACACCAGGCGCACCAGTTGGATCAGCATCAGGCTGATCCCCCAGGTGGCCAGCAGGGTTTCCAGTGGCCGGCCGTACAGGTGGCGGATCACCGTGCGCTCCAGGGCCATGCCGATGGCCGCGGTGACAAAAAACGCCACCGGCAGCGCGATCAGCGGGTAGAACTCAATGGCCGCAGGCACATAGCGTTGCATCAGCATCTGCACCACATAGGTGGAGTAGGCACCGAGCATCAGCATTTCACCGTGGGCCATGTTGATCACGCCGAGCAAGCCAAAGGTGATCGCCAGGCCCAAGGCCGCCAACAGCAAAATCGAACCCAGGGACATGCCGCTAAAGGCCTGCCCGAGGACCTCGCCGACCATCAGTTTGCGTTTGACCTGTGCCAGGCTGGTCTCGGCGGCGGTGTGCACGGCGGCGTCGGCTTCGACGCCGGGGGCGAGCAGTGCCTCAAGGCGGGTACGGGCCAGCGGGTCGCCGGTGCTGCCGAGCAGACGCACGGCGGCCAGGCGCACCAGCGGGTCGGGGTCGACCAATTGCAGGTTGGCCAAGGCCAGGCTGAGAGCGGTGTGCACGTCCTCATTGGTTTCGGCGGCGACCTGCTGGTCGAGGAATTTCAGTTGCGCGGGTTGCGCGCTTTTTTGCAGCGCTTGCGCGGCGGCCAGGCGTACCTTGGGGTCGGCGGCGAGCAGTTGCTGGCTGGCTTGTACGTTGTCGATCAAGCCGCGCAGGCGGTTGTTCAGGCGTACGGTCTTGGTTTCGCCGTTAACGGTGAGTTGGCCTTGTTGCAGGGCGTCCACCAACTCGATGCGGGCCGGGTCGGGCTGGGCGGCCCAGTCCTGGAGAAGCTTGGCCTGCTGGGTCGGGTTGGCTGCCAGGAAGTCGTCGGCGTCGCTGGCGTGTGCGGTGAAAGACAGCAACAGCAGGGCCGTGAGGATGAAGCGGTACAGGGCAGTGGGCATACCAAAATGTCCTGATCATGCGCGGACGGTGTAGGCACTGGCTTTGTGTGGGAGCTGGCTTGCCTGCGATGGCATCGCTGCGGTGTACCAGGTACACCGAGTTGTTTGCATCGCAGGCAAGCCAGCTCCAACATTGACCGTGCCCGACAGTAGAGGCTGGTTGAGGCTTTAGTTGCTCTTCACGGCGTAATCCGGCTTTTTGTCATTGCCTGGAATGTACGGGCTCCACGGCTGTGCACGGATTGGCTCGTTGGTTTGCCACACCACCGAGAACTGACCGTCGGCCTGGATCTCGCCGATCATCACCGGCTTGTGTAGGTGGTGGTTGGTCTTGTCCATGGTCAGGGTGAAACCTGACGGCGCGGCGAACGTCTGGCCGGCGAGGGCTTCGCGCACTTTGTCGACGTCGGTGGATTTGGCTTTTTCGGCCGCCTGCGCCCACATGTGGATACCCACGTAGGTGGCCTCCATCGGGTCGTTGGTCACGGCTTTATCCGCGCCTGGCAGGTTGTGTTTCTTGGCGTAGGCCTTCCAGTCGGCGACGAATTTCTGGTTCACCGGGTTCTCGACCGACTGGAAGTAGTTCCAGGCGGCGAGGTTGCCCACCAGCGGCTTGGTGTCGATGCCGCGCAGTTCTTCTTCACCCACGGAAAAGGCGACCACCGGTACCTCGGTGGCCTTCAGGCCCTGGTTGGCCAGCTCTTTGTAGAACGGCACGTTGGAGTCGCCGTTGACGGTGGAGATCACCGCCGTCTTGCCGCCGGCCGAGAACTTCTTGATGTTGGCGACGATGGTCTGGTAATCGCTGTGGCCGAACGGGGTGTAGACCTCTTCGATGTCTTTATCCGCGACACCCTTGGCGTGCAGGAACGAACGCAGGATCTTGTTGGTGGTGCGCGGGTACACGTAGTCGGTGCCGAGCAGGAAGAAGCGCTTGGCGCCGCCGCCTTCTTCGCTCATCAGATATTCCACGGCCGGGATGGCTTGCTGGTTCGGCGCCGCGCCGGTGTAGAACACGTTTGGCGACATTTCTTCGCCTTCGTATTGCACTGGGTAGAACAGCAGGCCGTTAAGTTCTTCGAACACCGGCAAGACCGATTTACGCGACACCGATGTCCAGCAGCCGAACACCACGGCGACCTTGTCCTGGGTCAGCAACTGGCGACCCTTTTCGGCGAACAGCGGCCAGTTGGAGGCTGGGTCGACGACCACGGGTTCGAGCATCTTGCCGTTCACGCCGCCCTTGGCGTTGATCTCGTCGATGGTCATCAAGGCCATGTCTTTAAGGGACGTTTCGGAGATAGCCATGGTGCCGGACAGCGAGTGCAGGATGCCGACCTTGATGGTCTCGGCAGCCTGCACCGTCCAGGTCATGCCCATGGCGGCAATGGATGCCGAGAGAGTGAAAGCCTTGATCAAGCTGCGACGCTTCATGGTGCGATCTCCGAGATCGATTTTTTAAGGGGCAGATGAGTGACATTACTGAGGTGATAGCAAGGGGTGTGCCGAACTCGTCCACCCCGCACGGGCAAGGGGCGGGCAAATGTGCAGATCGAATGGGTCGCACCAAAGTGGCGCCCGATTGCGGTAAACGGGCACGACTGTGTGCTGTTGTGGTGCTTGGTGCTGTCGCTACTTATCTACCGGTCAGAAGTAGCTTTGCACTCCGAGAATGAAAGGGCCGGGCGCTGTGCTCAGGCATTCATTCAAGGAGTTGTCATGGCGATCAGATTGTCACGTGAAGGGCGGGCTGCCAGCTCAAACCGTGGGGCTACCCAGCTGCCACCACTGAGCCCTGCTTTTCTGCATGAGGCAGATGCGGCTTACTGGGCTCATCAGGAAATTGGTCAGCGACGAGACGTCGAGTACGGCGGGGTGATTGTGCGAGACCCTTCCGGCCAGTATTTCTCGACTCAGCCGGTGGCGGGCAAGGGAATGCAGTTCGATTTACGGGCTGTTTTGGCTATCGGCACCGATGGCTACTATCTTCAACCACCGGGGTATACCTGCGTCGCCTGCTACCATTCACATCCTGCGCAACATGAAATGATTCTCCAGAGAAACCCCAGCTTTGATGAACGCATGGCCAAGGCGTTTTTGGGGTTCATCTCCGGTACGGATTTTTACCAGGATGTGCATGATCGTGCTTTCTTTACGTCTTCCTATCTCTCTGGGCCGGACGGATCCCTCATCCGCCATACCCCTTCTGGATCCAGGGCGGAGTTCAGCTTCGCCCTTTGGGTACAGGCCGGAAAACCACCCGGCAATCCGGTGGGTGTGTACGGCGGCTTTGATGAGTTCATCAAAAAGGTCTCGACCTTCGGCTCGTTGAGCTTAATTGTGCCGACCGCACTGTGGGGTGGTTCTCGCGGCAAGGTGCCGCCCGATTGGGTCGTTTTCGAACCTTTTTCCTCGTCGGCGGTGACCGAGCAACCGCTGTTCACGGCGATCTTTCCTGAGGCATCGTTGGCGGTGACGGCAGCGTTTCCCCCGCAGCCAGAGACCGTTGAATCGCGCATCGGCGTGGTGCTCAAGCACGTCAGCCTGGATCGTTACGTCGCAACCTTGGCAACGCCCGGTCTCGAACCGTTATTTTCTCTCGATACGCTCTTCCCCAAGGGGCCGGATGGGGGGCTGCAATTACCCGCCGACTATCGCCTGGAAGCCCTCTATTTCAGTGAGGGGTCTGAAGTGAGTAGGGTTGCTGCTCGAGAAAACTGGCTGGTCAATGTGCTTTTTACACGGATGCAACTGGGGGCCGCCATCCGAGCGGGAAGCGGGACGTTGGCTCTTCAGGACCCGAAGCGTGGACTGTCCCTCTACATCAATACCCTGGATCAAGCGTTGCTCAAACTTAAAGTCCCTCTGGCGTATCTGGCGGCCGAGCTGTTTAAACGCAGCAGCGATGGGGGGATCAATGACAGCGGTGCCCAGGCCGAGATGGCCGCTGGCACCCTGACACCACGCGACTTTTTGCGCAGGGTGATCGATGTCACGGACCTGTGGGTGGTTCGAGCAGGCCAGGTCTGGCGTGAGGTCGGGCGGGTGAATAAGCAATCGACGGTATTGTCAACAGAGCACCCGGTGACCTTGAGTGGCTCGTTTCTGTCATCCCGGGACGCTGCGTCGTACGCCCATGAGCAGATTGGCAACTCCCGAGGTAGTTACTACGGCGGTTACGTGTTGATAGGGCCTGACGGTCGCTTCGTGATCACCCCGCCCAAGCAAAGCCTTGCCAACCCATTTGCGTTCATGCTGTTTTTCCCCGTAGACGAGCAAGGCGCACTGATTCCTCCCGAAGGCTATGAGCTGTATGCACGCTATGGTTCCCATCCGGCACTGTCCATGATCGATCCTGACTGGGTTAAGCAGCGGCGGTGGACGCGGCAGGAAGCGCTGATCAACCTGCAGGTATTTTCCTGCGATGAGATGTACTCAATACTCCTATCCGGGCGGGTGGCTTACCTTTCCGGAGCGCAGGATTGTCTACTGGAATACGCCCCGAGCCATTCGTCCGAGGAGCAGTGGCTACTGGAAACTCTCAACCCGTCTGCCGGAGAGCTTGGCCTTGCACGCAAGATGGATCGCGGCGTGCTAAGACCTGCCGATTGGGTCACGAGGTTAGCCGCTGCGGGCGAATTCAAAATTGTTCAGGGCAATTCGTTGTGGGGGCCGCGCGGGGTTGTCTACAGCGATTGGACGCCTGACTTTGAATATGCACCCAGAATCGGCCCGCCCGACTACGTCACCTATGGTTCCTTGTTCACAACCCTCAATGACGCCGCCCGCGATCTGCATAAGCGAGTGCATGGTCGCAATCTTGCCGCGCAGGCCTGTTTCGCATTTATCCTCAAACGCAAAGGCCAGGAACAGTACATTGGCACTGAGGTAGAGAGCGCTCTCTCCGCCGGCGACTTGTTCGACCTCGACAAATTGTTTGCTCGAACGAGCCGTGACGAGTATGTGTTGCCCGAGGGGTTTGAGCTACATGCCTTGTTCAGGTCACAGCAATGGTCGCCGAAGTGGAACACTGCAGCGAATGCTTGGCTGACGTTGTATTTCGTCACGCCGAAAGTACTGTATTCCGCGCTCTATGAAGCCCAGCGTAATCAAACACGCAACCTGCCCATCTACTTTTCGACGCTGGACGGTGCACTGTTAAGTTTTCGCGCCTCGCCTATCGACGTGAAAGCCGGCGGCGAGGCGGACACCCTGTTAGCGCTGGCACAGACGCAGTTGGATTCTGGCATAAAGACCCATTTTGACTTTGTCAGACAGTGGGCAACCAAGGGCGAGCTACAAGTGGTGCGGACCAGTCAATGCTGGGATGAAGTTGGCATTGTGAATAAAGACTGGACCGGCTACAAAACCTTGACTTCACGCCGCTTGAGCCCGGCGTTTGCCTCGGCTGATGATGCGGCCCGTTATGCCCTGAGCTCAATTGGCAACCACTTTCGCCGCGCCTATGGCGGCGTCATCCTCAAGCTGGTCAACGGTCTATGCGTGGCCACTGAACCCTTGATATTGCCGCCGCGGGGGGTGTCGCTGAACTGGATCTACCCGGACGCCAGCGTTGCCTTGGGGCTTTATCCTGGGGGGAGCACGATCATCGCTCGCTACCGCTCCCTACCCATTCAAGAAGTCCCTCTATTGCTGTCGGCCCTACAAAAATCGGTCTACCAAAGCATGATTCCCAGTGCTGTGCTGGCAGAGCTGCTAGACAGAGAGGCGCATATCAAGCGCGACTACGTTTTCGGAGCGAACGGGGCGATTCTCAGCTACGACCTGTCAGACTCTGAGGAGGAAAAACTGCTGAACCGTAAGTTGCTTGCTCTTAACCGCGTCAAAGGTGATTTGGCCGACAACGACTATGAGCAGCAACTTCGCACGGGAACGCTGTCACCGCAGGATTTCGTCAATGCAGTGGCCAAGGCTGGCCTCTTGCGGGTTGTTAAGGGAGATGCATTGTGGGGGCATCCGAGGACACTCAAACCTGAGTTCGCGCTGAATCAATACATCCCAAACCCATTGGAGGTGCGCCAAGTCGCAGCGGACTCACCGTGCAGTCCGATATTCACCCGTGCCCTTGATGCCGTCCGACACGTCCAGCTGGCTTGGAAACCACAGGCTCAAGTGGCGTTTGGTTATGTGCTGAAGGCATTCGGACGGGACCTGTACATGGCGACGTTACCTCTTGTCAGAGCGCAATTTAGTGCATTGGCAGCCGTTTTTGCCGGCGGCCAATTACCCCAGGGTTACCTGATGCATGGCTTGTACTTGTGCGCATCGACTGAACCGATTGCCCCGGCGAAAGACGAAATGGCCCGGTCCTTCTTCTCGCCTGTCACGATTGCGAAAGCGCTGGCTTACATGACCACCCCCCGTAATGGACTGACACTGCCGCTTTACCTGTTATGTGCCGACGGTGCGTTGCTGCGGTACAAGGTGCCTAAATCAGATGCTGTGACGCAGTGGCAGAATGACCAGTACCACATCGCCGAAGGCGTGAATAAGGGCTACTTGACAGTGCGGGACTACGTACGTGAGTTGGCGAGCATTGGAGAGTTGGACATCCGGGTCACCAGCCCGATCTGGGGCCGCAAAGAGCTGGTCGATGCCCTGTGGTCTCCCAATCGACTGCCGCACGATTTTGCTGACGACCCTTATTACCATTCATTCTGCGGTCCATGGTATTTCTATGCCGATGACGCCGCCCGGTACGCTCAGCGCACGCTTGCCGGCTTTGTTGATCGTTCGTATCTAGGGGCAGTCCTGGTGCCGCCGAGAGTTGGCGGGTTTGTCGCAATCGATCCCGTGGAGGATCGCCCCGGTTTTGGCGACAGTACGTTGGAAGGTTTGTTCTGGAAGGATCACGCCGGATTCGACGTGCCGACGACCAATGTGCTGCGCAACTACAAGATTGCAGCAGTGCATGTCTTTTATAAGACAATTCCTGGTACGCCCAGTAAGCTCCAAGTTGACATCAACCTGCTGGCTAATTTTGTCTCCGGTACTGACCTGGACAATTATCTTTCGGTCATACGCAGTAATTTACCTGACGCCAAGAGCATCTACCTGTCTTGCCGTCGGGGAGCGCTGCTCAAGTACGACCCTGCAATGACAGCAGAGGAAGCCAATGTGCTGCGCGCCTGGCCAGCGCTCACTCCCAGTGTGCTGGTGAGTCGGTTGCGGCGCATAGGCAAGCTGTCAGTGCTGGTCGCCGACAGCTTCTGGAACGCACTGGGGCCTTTGAATGAACAGTCGGATCTTATGAGGATCGGGGCAAATGAGCCCTGGTATGGCCGCAACAAGGATGAGCTTTGATGAGCACCCTCCACGCAACTGCCTGAGACGCCTCATTCTGATCGGCGCCGGCGCATCAACCCGATAAAAAACAGCCCGCCGATGGCTGCGGTGGCCACGCCGATGGGCAGGTCTTCCGGGGCGATCAAGGTGCGTGCAGCGACGTCGACCCACACCAGGAACAGGCTGCCGAGCAGGGCACACACCGGCAATAGGCGGCGATGCTCGGCACCGACAAGACGCCGGGCAATGTGCGGCACCATCAGCCCGACAAAGCCGATGGAGCCGCTGATGGACACCAGCACGCCGGTCATCAACGAGGCCACCAGGAACACCTTCAGCCGCACGTTGCGCGCATTCAGGCCCAGCGTCACGGCGGTCTGCTCACCGGCCATCAGCGCGTTCAAAGGCCTCGCCATGCCGAGCAGTACCAGCAGCCCCAGCAGCACCGTGGCCGTGGGGATCGCCAGCAACTCCCAGCGCGCCAGGCCCAGGCCGCCCAGCATCCAGAACATCACCGCCGACGCCGCGCGGTGGTCGCCCATGAACAGCAGCAGGTTGGCCGCCGCCATCATCACGAACGACACTGCCACGCCACACAGCAGCAGGCGGTCGCTGTCCAGTCGTCCGTTGCGACTGGCCACCGCCAGCACCACCAGCATGCTCAGCAGCGCGCCGACAAAGGCGGCGATCGGCAGGGTCAGCAGCCCGACTATTTCGCCCACGTGCAGCACCACGATCACTGCGCCGAGGGTGGCGCCCGACGTGACGCCCAGCAGGTGCGGGTCGGCCAGCGGATTACGCGTCACTGCCTGCAACACCGCACCGATCAACGCCAAGCCGGCGCCCACCAACGCGCCGAGCAACAGGCGCGGCACACGGATCAGCCAGACGATATGCGCCTGCCCGGCCGGCCAGTTCACCTCGCCGATGCCAAAGGCCTTGTGCACCACGATTCGCCACACCACGTCCACTGGCACCCGCGCCGGGCCGAAGCCCAGGGACGTCACGCAGGACACCAGCAACACCAGCGCAAGCGCGGCAAGCAACCAGGCGTAGCGACGGGTGATCATTCGCCGTGGAACCCCTTGGCCAGGGTTTCCACCGCCAGTACGTTATCGATGCCTGGCGTCGCCTGTACGTACGGGATCACGATAAAGCGCTGGTTCTTGATGGCGTCCACCGCTTGCAGCGCGGGGTTATTCATCAGGAACGCCTGCTTCTGCTCGGCGGTGATTTCGCTGTAGTCGACGATCACAATCACCTGCGGGTTGCGTTCCACCACGGTCTCCCAGTTGACCCGGGTCCAGCTGGCGTCGATGTCATCGAGGATATTGCGCCCACCGGCCGCCGTGATCAGTGCCTGGGGCATGCCAAGGCGCCCGGAGGTCATGGCGCGGTCTTCGCCGCTGTCATAGAGGAACACCCGCGGTTTCTCGGCCGGCAGGTCCTTTTGCACCTCGGCGACCTGTGCCTGCATCTGCGCGATCAAGGCAGTGGCGCGGTCCTGCACGTCAAAGATTTTGCCCAGGTTGCGCAGGTCGTTATAGGTGTCGTCCAGGGTGGCGGCCGGGCGCTTCATCACGAAGGCACACGACTCGGTCAACTCATACACGTTGATCCCCAGGGGTTGCAGTGTGTGCGGGGTCAGGTCGCCGCCCACGCGCATGCCGTAATCCCAACCGGCGAAGAAGAAATCCACGTTGGCGTTGAGCAGGGTTTCCACCGATGGGTACTTGCTCGCCAGCTCCGGCAAACCCTCGAGCAGGTGTGCCATTTCCGGGGTCACCGACTTCCAGCCGGTGACGCCGCTGTAGCCGGCCATGTGCGACTTGAGGCCCAGAGCGAGCATCATCTGGGTCATGTTGATGTCGTGGCTGACCGCGTGTTTCGGGGCCTCCTGGAAGGTCACGTCGCGGTTGCAGCTCTTGACGGTGACCGGGTAATGGGTGGCTTCGGCAAACGCCTCGGCGGCACTGAACAGCAAGGCAACGGCAAGCAGGGGGCGCAGGCTCATGGTTGGGTTATCCAGGTGATTCGGGGGTAGCCGGACAAGGGGTGAGTGTCGATCAGCGCTTCGACGCCAAACACGTCGCGCAGCAAGGCGGCTGTGAGTACTTGATGCGGCGTGCCGCTGGCGACGATGCGCCCGTGGTTGATCACGTACAGGCGGTCACAGAATGCAGCCGCCAGGTTGAGGTCGTGGATGCTCGCCAGGGTGCCGATGTTCAGGCGCTTGACCAGCCGCAGCAACTCCAACTGATAGCGTGGGTCGAGGTGGTTGGTGGGCTCGTCGAGGATCAGCAGTTGCGGCTGCTGGGCCAGGGCGCGGGCGAGGATCACACGCTGTTTTTCACCGCCCGACAGGGTGGCGAACCCATGGTCTTCGAACCCCTGCATGCCCACCGACACCAGCGCTTGCTGGATCAATTGCCGGTCCTGCGGTGTGTCGCCATCAAACAAACCCTTGTGGGGTGTGCGGCCCATGGCGACCACTTCATCCACCCGCAGGCCGAAGGCATCGGGAAACTCCTGCAGCACCACGGCAACCCGTTGCGCGCACCATTTCGCGCTTTGTTTCCACACATTCTGGTGTTCGAGCAGCACGTCGCCCTGCGCCGGTTTGCTGAACCGGTAGGCGCAGCGCAACAGGCTGGTCTTGCCGCTGCCATTGGGCCCGATCAGCCCGACGAACTCCCCGGCACCGACCTGCAGGCTGGCGTCACGCAGTTGGAACTGGTGATGGCAGTGCTCATGCCCCGAAGGGGTCCAGGCCAGGTCGGTGAGGGTGAGTGAGCTCATCAGAAGGTGTAGTCCGCCGTGACGAACAAGGCGCGCGGTTCACCCAGTATCCACTGCTGGCCGTCGTTGTACTGGCTGACGGCATAGGTGCGGTCGAACAGGTTGTTCAACTGCAGGCCCAGGGTGGTGTTGCGCATGGCTTTCCACGACACGGTGGCATCGACAACGGTGTAGCTCGGCAGCTCGTTCTGGTTGGCCATGTCGGCATACCGTGCGTCGACGTAACGCACGCCGGCACCGGCGCGAATGTCGTCGGTCACGGCCTTGCTCAGCCACAGGTTGGCTGTGCGGCGCGGTACGTCCACCGGGCGGTTGCCGTCGCGTGACACTTGCACGCCGCCAACGTCCTGCGTGAAGTCGTCGTACTGCGCGTGGACGATGGCCGCGTTGGCCTGCAATTGCCAGGCGTGTGGCAGTTGCAGGTCGAGGCTGGCTTCCAGGCCGCGTGACGATTGTTGGCCGACTTGCTGCTTGAGGTCCGGGTCGCCCGGTACGTCGGTGAGCAGTTTTTTCTTGACGATGTGATACGCCGCCAGCGTCCATTCGCCACGCTGGTCCCAGAAGGCCTGCTTGATGCCGATCTCGGTCTGCTTGGCGGTCGACAGGTCAAACTGTTGCTGGCTCGGGCTCAGGGAAATCAGGCCGCCGACGCCGTCAGTGCTGGTCGCGTACTGGCCGTACACCGAGGTGTCCGGCGTGATCGCATAAACCAGGCCGGCCTTCCAGTTATTGCCGGTGAGGGTCTTGTCGGACTGGCTGCCGGTGCGCAGGTCATCGCGGTCGACGTGGGCGTAGTCGCGGCGGATGCCGGTGATCAACGACAGTCGGTCGGTGAGTTGCAGGCGGTTTTCCGCGAAGCCAGCAACGGTTTTGGTGGTGGTGGAGAACAGCGGGCTGAATGCACTCTGGCTATCGAATACGGCGGGCGCCGGGTGATTGATATCGATCGGTTGCCCATCCGGCAGCACATCCTCGAACGGCGAGTTGTTGGCCAAGCGGAAGCGAATGCGGTTGTACTCCACGCCGGTCACGGTCTGGCTGTCGAGGCCGAACAGGGTGTGCTTGAAGGTGAAGGTCTGGCGGTCGCCCACCTGTTCCTGGTTGTGCTTGATGCCGAAGTTGCCGCTGCGGGTGAGTTGCCCGTTGGTGAAGTTATAGTTCTCGGCGTTCTGCCAGCGCCGCTGGTTTTTCAGGTAGAACAACTCGTTGGTGGCACTGACGCTGTCGTTGATCTGCCACTCGCTGGTCAGGCGCGTCCACTGGTCGTTGTAGTGCTGGATGTCGTCACTGACGTTGTAGTTTTTGTCGCGCAGGCCTTTGTGCAACTGGCCGTTGATCAACGGGGTGCCGAAGTAATTTTGCGGGCGCTGGTCGCCATAGTCGCTGGCCAGGGTGAAGCTCAGGTTGTCTGCCGCCTGCCAGCGCAGGGCGCCGCTGACAAAGTCGCTGCTGGAGTCGCCATGGTCGATGAAACCATTGCTGCGCAGGCGATTGAGGTTCAGGCGATAGCTCAGGGTGTCGGTCAGCGAGCCACCGCTGTCCAGGGCTTCTTGCTGGCGGTCATGGGAGCCGTAGCCCAGGCGGATGTGGTTTTCGATCTCGCCTTCAAACGGCTTTTTTGGCACGGTATTGACCACCGCGCCAGTAGCCCCTTCGCCGTACAGCACCGAGGCCGGGCCGCGCAGCACGTCGACGCGTTCCACCGACCAGGTGTCCACCGGGAACGTCGATGTCCCCATGCCCATGTACATGCGGTTGCCGTCGTACAACTGCATCACCGAGCCCTGCCCGGTAAATCCACGGGCCGACAACGACGTACCACCGTCACCCGGCGAACCGGTGCGGCTGATGCCGGTGCCGCGGGAAATCGCGTCCTGCACACTCACGTCGCCGCGTGCACGGATCTGCACGCCGGTCTGGCTCTCGACACTGCCGGGGGTTTGCAAGGCCGTGAGGTTCAGGCGCGAGCCGGCGGTGGTCGGGGTCTTGAGGTCGACGCGTTCGTCGTCCACGGCGGGTGCCGTGACGGGGCTGGCGGGCAGAGTCAGGGCCTGGGCGCTGTGATGCAGGGCGAGCAGGCACAGGCCGGACGCGAGGTACTTGTTCATCGGACGGAAAATCGCTTCTTCGAGGCAGCGCTCGCCGCTGGGCGCGGCGAGCTGAGGTATGCAGTAAGTGTTATAAGTTAACACTTCCTGCGTCGTGGGCGAAAGCCCGCGTAAGACTACATAACGCCTCTATGTAGGGCATCTCGCCGACTTCATGTCGAACCTGAGGCGGATTCACGTTGCGCAAACAGCCGCGACACTACCAGACGATCCAGCGCCCACACCACGATCAACGACGCGCCAACCAGTGGGAAAATGATCGCCAGGCCCAGCATGATCACCATCGCGGTCTTCCACTTGGGCAGGTCGTGGCGTATCGGCGGAACACCCAAGCCACCCGCTGGCCGCCGCTTCCACCAGATCACCAGGCCACTCACGGCACTGAGCAGAATCATCAGGCAGATCAGCAGCACGATCAGTTGATTGACCCAGCCGAACATCTTGCCTTCGTGCAGCATCACGCCGGTTTCGGTGGCCCGTGCCACGAGGTTGTAGTGCTCCCAGCGCACATCGGCCAGCACCTTGCCGGTGTACTGGTCTACGTGCAGGGTGGCGTCATTGCGCGGGTCGTTGGCGAACACCGCGATGGTGAATACACCTTCTGCGGTGGTGGGAAAGGTGATGCTGTAGCCAGGCTCGACCTTGCGCGCGTTAGCCAGGTCGACCACCTGTTGCAGGCGCAAGGTCGGCGCGGCTGGCGCTGAATGCATCGCGCCGTGATTCATGTGCTCGGCATGGTCGCCAGACATCGGCATTGGCGTGTTTTCCATGGCCCAGGGCACCGTCTGCTGGGCAGCGGTGTTGAGCACCCGCGCCTGCTGGTCCGACTGTGGCACCTGGTTCCACATCGCCGCCGGGAATGTGTTCCACAAGTCGGCGTACTGCTTGCCCCAAAAGCCGGTCCAGGTCATGCCACTGAGCAGCATCACCAGCAGCAGCGACGCGCCCCAGAAGCCAGTGACCGCGTGCATGTCACGCCAGAACACCCGGCCGCGGCTGCTGACTCTTGGCCACAGCACGCCCGCCGAGGATTTGCCGCGCGGCCACCACAGGTAGAGGCCCGACATCACCAGCATCACGCCCCAACCGGCGGCGAGTTCCACCAGCCGATCGCCGACGGTGCCAATCATCAATTCCCCGTGCAGCGCACGGGCGATGGCTTGCAGGTTGTATTTGGCGTCCTGTTCGCCGAGTACCGTGTCGCGGTAGGGGTCGACGAACACCGTCACTTCGCGCCCGTCGTTGTGCATCACAAACTGCGCACTGCTGGTGGCGTCGGTCGGCGGCAAGTACTTGCTGATGGCAGCCTTGGGGTAGGCCGCCTGGGCGCGTTGCAATTGCTCGTCGGCGCTCAGGGCGTGCTCGGCGGTCTGGACCTTGAGCAGGTCGCTGTACATCAGCGGGTCGAGCTGGGGTTTGAACAGGTAGATGATGCCGGTCAGGGCCAGCAGCACCATGAAAGGGGCGACGAAGAGCCCGGCGTAGAAGTGCCAGCGCCAGGCCAGGTTGTAGAAAGACATTTTTTGAGTGCTCATCAGGTGCTCCGCAAGGCTTGTTATTTATCCGGTCATGACCCGTAGGAACCGGCTTGCCGGCGGCGGCGATCTAATCGACGCCATCGCCGGCAGCCGGCTCCTACAGGGGGGCGTCAGAAGCTCATGTCGACTTTGGTCCAAAGGGTCCGGCCTGGCTCCTTGATGGCCTGCGGGTCACTGGCCGGGTAACCGAACCCGGCGTTGCCGGCCAGGTTCAGGTGCTCGGCGTAGGCTTTGCCGAACAGGTTGTCGACACCGGTGCTGACCTTGAAGTGTTTGTTGATGCGGTACGCCGCGTTCAGCGAGAACACGCCAAAACCGCCGCTCTTGTCGAAGTCCTTGCCGACCACGTTGCCTTTGTTCTGGTCGATGCGGTGTTGCGCCGCGACCACACGCCACAACGCGCCGGCACTCCAGTCGTCTTCGCTGTAGGTGAGGCCGAAACGTGCATCCAGTGGCGGCATTTGCGGCAGGGCCTTGCCGTCGCTACTGTTCTTGCCCCAGGCGTAGGCGAGGGTGGCGTCGGCTTTCCAGTTGCGCGTCAGTTTGTACGCTGCGCCCAATTCACCGCCCATGATGCGCGCATCCACGTTACGCGCCTGGGAAGTGGTGCCCATCATGCCGGGCTTGTAGTCGAACAGGATGAAATCCTGCACTCGGCCGATGTAGCCCGAGGCCCAGGCTTCAAGGTCCTCGGCCTTGTACTGCGCGCCGAAGTCGAGTTGGGTGGTTTTCTCCGGCTTCACGCCGTCGAAGGCATTCACCGAACCGACCGCGCCGGTATTGGGCGAAAACAGCTCCCAGTAATCCGGGAAGCGCTCCGAGTGGCCCAGGCCTGCGTAGAGGGTGGTGGGGCTGTCGGCCAGGTCGTGTTCATAACGCACGAAGCCCGATGGCAAGGTATCGGCGCGGGTGTCGTCAGCAGTCGGGTTGGCGCGGCTGCTCATGCCCGAGCCGGTGGTTTGCCGGAAGTCTTTGGCCGAAGCGCGGTCCAGGCGTGCGCCGGTGATCAGGCGGTCGCGGTCGGCGGCGTACCAGGTGAGTTCGCCGAACACGCCGTAGTTGTGAAAGTTGGCGTCCTTGACCCGTGGCAGATCCTTGTAGGTGTCGATGCCCATGCTGCTGCGTTGGCGATGTTCGTTGGTCTGCGCGTCCAGGCCGCTGATCAACTGCACATCGGCCCAGCGCCAGGTGGCCTTGATGCGCGCGCCGAGGGTGCGGCGGTCGACGTTGGAGGCCATCGGCCCGGCCATCATCCCGGTGCCCGACGGCGTGCGCAGGCTGTAGTTGTCCATCACATGGTCGGCGTAGTTGTAGTAGACCTGGGCCTCGACCTTGTCCAATACCTCGCCGATGTTGGATTTTTCAAAGCGCAGCCCCAGGCTCTCACGCAGGAACTGCGAGCCGTCCATGCCGCGCCCGGCGTAGCGGGCTTCGCCATCGCCACGGCCAGCGGTGAGTTCCAGCAAGGTGTCGGCGTCGGGGGTGAAGCCGACCGCCACATCGCCATTCCACTTGTCGTAGCGCGAGGCAACCGTGTCGTTGTTGCCGTCCTTGTAGTCATCGGCATGGGCCTGGTTGCCGATCACCCGTACGTATCCCAGCGGGCCGCCGGCGGCGGCATCGATGACTTTGTCGAAGCGCCCGTTGGAGCCGGCCAGCACACTGGCGTTGAGCCGCGTGCCCAGCTCGCCGAACTGCTCCGGCTCGCGCTCGAACAGGACGGTACCGGCCGACGCGCCGGGGCCCCACAGCACGGTTTGCGGGCCTTTGATCACGGTGAGCTTGTCGTAGGTTTCCGGCGAAATGTAGGAGGTGGGGGCGTCCATGCGGCCAGGGCAGGCACCGAGCATCATGCTGCCGTTGGTGAGGATATTCAGGCGTGAGCCAAACATGCCGCGCAGCACCGGGTCGCCATTGGTGCCGCCGTTACGCACCAGGGCAAAGCCGGGGATGGTCTTGAGGTAGTCGCCGCCATCGCTGGCGGGCACCGGTTGGCGCGGGTCCTTGGGGTGGGTGATCACCGTCAGTGGTGAGCTGGGGGCAATCGCGGTGATCACGGTCGGGCTCAGTTCATGCTCGTCGGCGTGAACGTGGGGCGCCAGTAATGCGCCGCATAAGGCAGCGAGCACGGGGGTACATCCCAAACGGGTGTCAGCAGAAAACCTGGACATGACAAATTCCATCAATCATTCGTAAACAACACGGCCAGCAGCCTGCGGCTGTCTGTCTAAAGTCGGCCGGGGTGAAGTAACGGTGTTAAGTGCTTACGAAGCGATGGGCGGCGCGCGGCTGCGGGCGCCGGGGAAGATGCTCTGCCGGGCATGGCCCAGGCGTGTGGCGGGGGTGAGGGCGTTGGCCGGTGGCGGACTGCTCAGGGTAAAGGTTGAAATGCCGCCGGGCAGGGCTGGGCAGCTATAGAGCAGGTCACAATAGCCGCACTTGGACCAGAGGGCGTGGTGTTCGTCAGGGGTTTGCTTGTGATGGGTTTCGCCGTGCTCCATCGGCATGTCCATGGACATGGACATACCGGCGTGATGATCCATCGGCATCGCTTGGGAAATCAGCGGACCGATAAAGATCATCAGCATGGCGAACAGGCTGATCCAACTGCCGCTTCTCAGGCGGGAGTGTGGAGATAACCTGGCGCGAGGGGCGCCCATCGGGAGTCTACCTACTGGGCGTGCTTATGCTCGTGGGTGGCCATTGGCGGCGTTTTTTGCACGCTGACTTCCACCTCGACCTTGCCGGCTTTCTCGAAGGTCAGGGTCAGCGGGAATTGCTTGCCGTCGGCCAACAGGCTGCGGTCCTTGAGGCCCAGCAGCATCACGTGATACGCCATGGGCGCGAAGGTCAGATCGCCTTTGGCCGGTACGGCCACGCTGGGCACTTGTTGCATCTTCATCAAGTCGCCTTGCATCACATGCTCGTGCAACTCGGCCTTGTCCGCCACGGGCGTCTCGACACCGAGCAAACGGTCCGCCGTTTCGCCGGTGTTATGAATCACGAAATACGCCGCGACAGTCGGCGCATTGGGCGGCAACTCCTGGGACCAGGGTTCACGGATCTCCAGTTCGCCGACCTTGTAGTCATCGGCATTGGCAGCACTGAACACCGGCAACAACAACGCAGCCAGAAGCAGGGAAGATTTGAGCATGGCAGTTCTCCAGAACGGTTCTAAACGCAGTTCACTTGCGAAGAAATCAGACCGTCGGGGAGGCGCGGGGGTTAAGACTCGGCCATTGCTGGCGCGGGGTAGGTTGCTGGGGCGCAGACGGCGTCAGGTGCTGGAACACGTCGAACCGCGTTACATACAACTGCGGCACATGCCCCGGCAACGCCACCACCGGCGTCGAGCCCGAGCAGCACCAGCAATGCTGCATGGTGGAGTGATCGTCCTGCTGCGGCGCCGGAATCTCCAGTTGGCCCAGGGCAATAGTCTTCAGACTGGCACCATTGGAGGAGCAGAAGCTGCCCCACAGCAATTGCTGCACCGGGTCCTGGGATTGCTGCATCGCACTGGCCATCGGCATGGCAAAGGCGTTGAACAGCACTGCAAGGCAGGCGATCCAGGCGATTGCAAAGCGTTGACGGGCCATGGCGGACAATCCGTAGGGTTAAACGATCAGGGGGTATTTAGCCTGATCGTAGGGGAGAAGTAAAAACAGGGCATGTGGTTTGGTGTCGCAGTGCCAGTGGTTGAGGATAGACGGGAACTGAGAGGTTGCCGATATCAAGGACAACGCGGTCCTAAATGTGGGAGCGGGCTTGCTCGCGAAAGCGGAGTGTCAGCCAATACATCAGGTGACTGATACACCGCATTCGCGAGCAAGCCCGCTCCCACAGGGGATAGTCGTCGTTCAGAAAACGGTGATTGTCTGCAGCACCGCGGCCACGCTGGTGAATTCTTGATCTACGGCTGCCAACACCGGCCGCTTCAACACCAACACCGGCACCCCAAGCTCCCTTGCCACTTCCAGCTTCGGCTCCGTCGCGGTGCTGCCGCTGTTCTTGCTGATCAACACATCAATGCCACGCCGTGCGAACAACGCACGCTCATCTTCGATCAAGAACGGCCCACGCGCGCCGATCACTTCACAGCGCTCGCTCCCCGGATACACATCCAACGCGCGCAGTGTCCAGAACTGCTCCGGCGGGATTTCATCAATGTGCTGCAACGGCTCGCGGCCAAGCGTGAACAGCGGACGCTTGAAGGGTTTAAGCGCTTCAATCAACGAGGCCCAATCACTGACCTCGCGCCAATCATCTCCCGTCTGCGGCTGCCACGCCGGTCGGCGCAAGGCCCAGCAAGGCACGCCGCTCAACTGCGCAGCCTCGGCCGCATTTCGGCTGATCTGCGCCGCGTACGGATGGGTCGCGTCGAGAATCAGGCCAACCCCCTCATCCCGAACAAACTGCGCCAAGCCCTCGGCCCCGCCGTAGCCGCCCACTCGCACCTGGCATGTGAGATCGGTAGGCACACGGCCGACCCCGGCCAAACTGTAGATATGCTCTGGCCCCAAGGTCCGCGCGATAGCCAGCGCCTCGGTCACACCACCCAACAGCAAGATGCGTTTCATAGCGGCTTGACCACTTCTAGCAAGGTAATCGGCAACGCCTGGCGCCAGGTATCGAATTCCCCCAGCGGCTGGGCCTGCGCCACATGGACGCGGGTCAACTCGCCGCCATGTTGCGCGCGCCAGTTCATCAAGGTCATTTCACTTTGCAGGGTCACAGCATTGGCGACCAGGCGGCCACCGGGGCGTAGATGTTGCCAGCAGGTGTCGAGCACGCCTTCGCGAGTGACGCCGCCGCCGATAAAGATCGCGTCCGGTGCTTCCAGGCCCAGCAAGACCTCGGGCGCCTTGCCGCGAACCAACTGCAGGCCAGGCACGCCAAGCGCATCGCGGTTGTGTTCAATCAGGCCTTGCCGACCTTCATCCGCTTCAATCGCCAACGCTCGGCAACTCGCGTGCGCACGCATCCATTCGATACCAATGGAGCCGCTGCCCGCGCCCACGTCCCACAGCAGTTCACCGGGCATCGGGGCGAGGCGGGCGAGGGTCATGGCGCGCACGTCGCGCTTGGTCAATTGACCGTCGTGCTTGAAGGCTGAGTCGGGCAGGCCCGCCAGGCGTGAAAGGCGTGGTGTATCGCTGGAGGCCACGCACTCGATGGCGACCAGATTCAAATCGGCGACTGAGGTGTGTTGCCAATCAGCAGCCAAACCATCGATGCGCCGCTCATCCGCACCGCCCAGGTGTTCAAACACGCTCAACCGGCTGGGCCCGAACCCTGACTTAGCCAACAATGAGGCAATCAACGCCGGACTGCGCCCGTCATTGCTCAATACCAGCAATCGCACGCCACTGGCCATGTGCGCATTCAGCACCGCCAATGGCCGGGCGACCACGGATAGCGTCACCACCTCCTGCAACGGCCAGCCCAGCCGCGCCGCCGCCAGGGACACCGATGAGGGCGCCGGTAAAATCAGCAACTCCTGCGCTGCGACCTGCCGCACCAGACTGGCCCCCACGCCATAAAACATCGGGTCGCCGCTGGCCAGCACACACACCGGCTCGCCACGCCGCGCCAGCACGGGTTCCAGGGAAAACGGGCTCGGCCACAACTGACGCTCGCCCCGAATACACACCGGCAACAGGTCCAACTGGCGCTGACCTCCTATAATCCGAGTGGCGCGCAACAGGGCATGCCGGGCATTCCTGCCCAGCCCCTTGAAGCCGTCTTCACCGATGCCTACAACCGTCAGCCAGGGCGACATATGGATTCCTTGAACGACATCCGACGGGCAGGCTTTTCATGCCGGCGGACAAAGCAGGCATAATACCGCGCCTTTACCTGTGAACCGGTAGCCCCGTGAACCCAACACACACTGCGAATACCTTGCGCCCCTCGGCTTGTCCGGGGTTGCTGCGTATCGTCCAGGCGTTGGATGGCGGGATTTGCCGGATCAAACTGGCCGGTGGTTCCATCACCAGCGAGCAAGCCCATGCGGTGGCGGATGCGGCCCAGGCTTACGCGGGTGGGGTGATCGAGGCGACCAACCGCGCCAACCTGCAGATTCGCGGGATCGGCGCCGAAGAGGGCGCCTTGATCTCCAAGTTGCTGGCCGCAGGCCTGGGCCCCAGCAACGCGGCCGGTGACGATGTACGCAACTTGATGCTCAGCCCCAGCGCCGGCATCGACCCGCAGATGCTGTTCGACACCCGCCCGCTGGCCGATGAAATCCTCGCCACCCTGCAAACCCATCCGCGTTTCCATGAGCTGTCGGCCAAGTTCGCCGTGCAACTGGATGGCGGTGAAGCCCTGGCGATGCTCGAACATCATCATGACGTGTGGCTGTCGGCCTTCGTACGCGATGGTGAGACGCTCCTGGCGTTTGGCCTGGCCGGTTGCCCAGGGCTGGATGCACCGTTGGCAGCCGTGCCGTTGGCGCAGGGCCATGCGCTGGTGGTGGCGGTGCTGGAGGCGTTTCTTGACCTCGCCACCCCGGAACAAACCCGCATGCGTCATCTGCCTGTGGATAACGTGCGGAACCGTCTGCACCTGAAGCTGCTGCCGGTTGACGGCTTCAAACGCCCGCCCAGCGGCGCTTTGCTGCACCTTGGGACTTATCCACAGTCGCAACAGAATCAGTTTTACGTTGCTGCGATCGCTCCCTTGGGTCGCCTGGACGCGACGATGCTCAGGGGTGTCGCGCAACTCGCCAGCAAGTACGGCGACAGCACGTTGCGCTTCACCCCTTGGCAGGGCGTGCTGCTGCCCAACGTCGAAAAGCCTCACGCCGTGACCGAGCGCCTGGCGCAACTGGGCTTTCTCTGCTCGGTCGACCAACCGCTGGCGCGCATGACGGCCTGCACGGGCTCCAGCGGCTGCGGCAAAGGCCTGGCCGACACCAAGGCGGACGCCCAGCAACTGGCCGCGCTCGACCCAGGCGTTGATGTGCACGTGTCCGGCTGCCCACGTTCCTGCGCCGCTGCGCACGTTGCGCCGGTGACCCTGTTGGCAGTGAGCCCCGGCCACTACGACCTCTATTTCCGCGATGCAGCCCACCCAGGTTTTGGCCGGCTGCACGCGCGCACCCTTTCCATTGAAGCGACGGGCGCCTTGCTGCGCGCTCGCCCACGGAGCAACACCGATGATTGATTACATCCGCGACGGTCAGGAGATCTACCGCAACTCCTTCGCCATTATTCGCGCGGAAGCCAAGTTGGACCGCATCCCGGCCGACCTGGAAAAACTCGCGGTGCGCGTGATTCATGCCTGCGGCATGGTCGAGGCCATCGACGGCCTGCAGTTCTCCGAAGGTGCGGGCAAGGCCGGGCGCGATGCGCTGGCCGCCGGTGCGCCGATTCTGTGCGATGCGCGGATGGTCTCCGAAGGCGTGACCCGCGCGCGGCTGCCAGCCAACAACGAAGTGATCTGCACCTTGCGCGACGACAGCGTGCCGCAATTGGCACGGGAGTTGGGCAACACCCGCTCCGCTGCGGCGCTGGAGCTGTGGCGTCCGCACCTCGAAGGCAGCGTGGTAGTGATCGGCAACGCGCCGACCGCCTTGTTCTACCTGCTGGAAATGCTCGACGCCGGCGCACCGAAACCGGCGTTGATCCTCGGCTTCCCGGTGGGTTTCGTTGGCGCCGCCGAGTCCAAGGCGATGCTGGCCGCCGACAGCCGTGGCGTGCCGTTCGTGATCATGCAGGGCCGCCTGGGTGGCAGTGCCATGGCCGCCGCCGCAGTGAATGCCCTGGCCACGGAGGTCGAATAATGCAGGCACGCGGACGTTTGATCGGCCTGGGCGTGGGGCCGGGTGACCCCGAATTGATTACCCTCAAGGCCCTGCGCCTGCTGCGCGAATCGCCGGTGGTGGCGTACTTCGTGGCCAAGGGCAAAAAGGGCAACGCCTTCGGCATCATCGAAGACCACCTGGTGCCGCAACAGACCCTGATGCCGCTGGTGTACCCGGTGACCACCGAGGTATTGCCGGCACCGATGTCCTACGAGCAAGTGATCAGCGATTTCTACGACGCCGCCAGTGTTGACGTCGCCGCGCACCTGGATGCCGGCCGTGATGTGGCGGTGATCTGCGAAGGCGACCCGTTTTTCTACGGCTCCTACATGTACCTGCACGACCGTCTCGCCGAGCGCTACGACGCCCAGGTCATCCCAGGCGTGTGTTCGATGCTCGGCGGCGCCTCGGTGCTCGGCGCGCCGCTGGTGTATCGCAACCAGAGCCTGTCGGTGCTCTCGGGCGTGCTGCCGCATGAGGACTTGAAGCGCCGCCTGGCGGACGCCGACGCAGCGGTGATCATGAAGCTGGGCCGCAACTTCCCCAAGGTGCGCCAGGTGCTGGAAGAGCTCGGCCTGGCCGAGCGTGCGTTGTATGTGGAGCGCGCGACCATGGCCAACCAGAAAATCGTACCGCTCGATGAGGTGGAGCCGATGTCTTCGCCGTACTTCTCGCTGATCATCGTGCCCGGTGAACGGTGGCAAGGTTGATCAGCCCGGCGATTGTCATCCTCGGCCAGGGTAGCCTGGCCACTGCGCGCAAGATCCAGCAGGTGTACCCCGGTGCGCTGATTCATGGCCTGGCCGGGCGCGTCGACGGTGCAGACCAGGCTTACAGCGAGTTCGGCGCAACCCTGCGCCAGCTCTATCAACAGGGCACGCCGCTGATCGTGCTGTGCGCCGCCGGCATCGTGATCCGCACCCTGGCGCCGCTGTTGCTGGAAAAAGGCGAAGAGCCCGCCGTGCTGGCCGTGGCCGAAGACGGCAGCGCGGTGGTGCCGTTGCTGGGTGGCCTGGGTGGCGTGAACGTCATGGCGCGGGAGATTGCCGCTGCGTTGGACGTAGCTGCTGCGATTACCACCAGTGGCGAGCTGCGTTTCGGCACCTGCCTGCTCAACCCGCCCAAGGGCTATGAGTTGGCCGATCTGGAACTGGGCAAGCGCTTCGTCTCGGACCTGCTGGCCGGCGAAAGCGTGCGCATCGAAGGCGCGGCGCCATGGCTGGACCAGGCCAACCTGCCCCAGGATCAACAGGCACGCCTGGCGATTCACGTGGGCAGTGCCGAGCGCACACCCGCCGCCAATGAATTGCTGATCTACCCGAAGAACGTCAGCGTGACCTGCCAGCCCGGTGCGCAGCTGGCAGTGCGCGTTCGCACGGCATTGCATGAGGCCGGCATCGCCGTGCAATCCCTGGCGTGCCTGCTGGCCAGTGATACGCAGATGGCCGAAGCGTCGCTGCATGAGGCGGCGTTGGAGCTGGGCGTACCGTTGCGGTTCGTCAGCGCCAGCCAAGAGGCCGATATTGTGATCGATGTCGCTGAGCAGCCGTTGGACCTGTCGCAAGTCGGACGTCTGCGTGGCCGCCTCGCCGTGATCGGCCTGGGTCCTGGTGCGGCCGAGTTGATGGTGCCTGCGGTGAAGGCTGAACTGGCACGTTGCACCGACGTGCTCGGCTACGAAACCTACGTGCGCATGGCCGGGCCGTTCCGCGATGATCAGGTGCAGCATTGCACCGATAACCGCGAAGAAATGCAGCGCGCGCGCCATGCCTTCGAACTGGCGGCCCAAGGTCGCTCGGTGGTGGTGGTGTCGTCTGGCGACCCTGGCGTATTCGCCATGGCCGCTGCGGTGATCGAGGCCTTGCACGAGTCCAATGACCCGGCGTGGCATCAGGTCGACCTGCAGATCCTGCCCGGTGTCTCGGCCTCACTGGCCACGGCTGCCCAGGCGGGCGCGCCGTTGGGCCATGACTTTTGCGTGATGTCGCTGTCGGACAACCTCAAGCCCTGGTCGATTATCGAAAAGCGCCTGGACCTCGCGTCCCAGGCCGACCTGGCCCTGGCGTTCTACAACCCGATCTCGCGTTCGCGGCCATGGCAACTGGGGCGCGCCCTGGAAATCGTCGCGCTGCATCGCACGCCGCAAACACCGGTGGTGCTGGGTCGCGATATTGGGCGCCCGGGGCAGACCTTGCGTGTGACCACGCTTGGGCAACTGACGCCGGAGCAGGTGGACATGCGCACCATGGTGCTGATCGGCTCCTCCACCACCTGCACCTTCCCCCGTGCCGGTGGCGGTGAGTGGGTGTACACGCCGCGCTGGTACGGCGAGAAACCCGCCTCCTGAAAACGACCGGTTGGCTGCCTGAAAGCGCTGAATGACCCAGGGAATTTCCTGATGTTGTTCGGCGCTTTTTCTTTTTATTGCGACGAACTCCGGAAGCTCGCCAGGCACCCTGCATGATTGCTGGGCGCCAGGGTTTGACGCGTGGCGCCAAGGGATTTTTATCGTCTGGAAAACCCGTCGGGCACTGGACTAGGGTGGGGTTAAGCCTCGAGTTGGGGTGCTTGTGGAGAATCAAAATGGAGCGACATCACAGACGGATCAACAGCACAAAAAGGCGCAAGTTGATTGCCGCCTACAAACTGCCGGGAGCGCCTGGCGCGCAGAAGACTGTACCGCTGGACACCGAAGACGACTTCAACGCAGCGGTGGTCAACAACAGCGTGATTTCCTTTGCCGAAGGCCTGTCCGGCCTGAACCGCGAATACATCCGTAAAAGCTATCTGCTTGCCAGCAGCTATGTCAGCGATGTGTTGAACGTGCACCGGGGTACCGAAGATTGGTACGACGAGTTCATCAAGGTGATGGTCAGCCTGGGGTGGTTGCCGGTACGCAGCAGCTTCGAGCGGGTGTCACGCTCGGGCAAGGGCCTGACCGTGCAATTGGCTGCGCTTAATCTCATCGCCAGCCTGCTGGCGTCGACGTCGTTGACCGCGCCACTGCTGACCCTGCTGCCAAAGCTGGCGGCCGATGCGTTGGAGGCATTGAAGCAGACGCCGGCGTCTTTCGAGTTGTTCAAACGCAACAGCGCCGTGCACCAGGGCGGTGATTTCGGCCTGGCCTCCTGTGCTGAAACAGACGGGGAGCTGATGATGGTGCTGGTGACCTACAGCACCCATGGCGTGAGCAAACAGGTGGGGTTGCCCTTCCTGGAGTGGGACAGTTCTTCGTTCGAGGCCTTCAGCGGGCAGACGTGTCTGGTGCTGAATACCTCGGTGGTCAACGAAAAGACCCTGCAACTGATGCGCGAGAGTGCGGGGGACAAGGTCCAGCTGGCGATCGCCAAGTACCGGATTTAGGGCACCAGATAGCCGCGTACGCCGGTAAAGATGATTTGCGCGGCCAGGGCGCACACGAACAGCCCCATCAAACGGCTGACAATCTGCAAGCCCTGGTCGCCGAGGATGCGTTCGATACGGTTGGACAGGTACAGCACCACGCCCACTGTAAGGCTGGCCAGGGCAATGCTGAGGATGGCAGTGATCTTGTCGTCCCAGTGTGGCTGGCTCACGCCCATCACCAACAGTGCGCCGATGGTGCCGGGGCCGACGGTAAGGGGAATGGTCAGCGGCACGATGGTCACGTCTTGCTGCACGTTGTCGGTCTGCACCGCCGACTTGCCCTGGGCCATGCCCAAGGCGGAGATGAACAGCACACTGCCGGCGCCGATGCGGAAGGCGTCGACGGTGATGCCGAACACACTGAAAATCACCCGGCCGAACAGGTAGAGCAACACGCTTGAAACCAGGGTCGCCAGCGCCACCTTCCACGCCAGCCGCCGCCGCTCTTTGCTGGAGTAGCCACGGGTGAGGCTGATAAAGCAGGACAGCACGAAGAACGGGCTGTAGAGCACCAGCATTTTCAGGTAGACGCTGAATAACACGTGGAGCATGTGAGTGGCTCGCGATGGGAGAAGTGTGTCGAGTCTATCAGGCGCCAGAGATCAAATGTGGGAGGGGGCTTGCTGTGGTGAGCGGGCTTGCCCCGCGCTGGGCTGCGAAGCGGCCCCAATAAAAACGCCGCGTTGTGTCAGGCACTCCGCGGCGTTGGGTGTTAGGGCCGCTTCGCAGCCCAGCGCGGGCAAGCCCGCTCACCACAGCAAGCCAGCTCCTACGGGAGGTCGTGTTTCAGGTCAGGAGGGCGCGTGTTCGGGTCGTTGCTGACGCTGTGCCACCCAGAACTCCACCAGCTCGCGCAACTGCGACAACTCCACCGGCTTGGCCATGTGCCCATCCATCCCGGCCTGGCGTGCGCGTTCTTTATGTTCCGACAGAATGTGCGCCGTCAACGCCACCACCGGGGTGCGGATGCGTTGGTGGCTGACTTCCCACGCGCGCAGTTGTTGAGTGGCCGAGAAGCCATCGAGGATCGGCATTTCACAATCCATCAACACCAGGTCATAGCGCTGGGCCTTCATCGCTTCCAGGGCTTCTTCGCCGTTGCTGGCGGTGTCCGGGTTGAGGTTGAGCTTGCCGAGCATGCCGCGGATCACCTTGGTGGAAATGCTGTTGTCTTCGGCCACCAGGATACGGAAATCGCTGGGCACGGTGACGGCCGCCGGGGCGTTGAGGACTGGGCGTGGCGGGATGCTGCCTTTGCTGCGCTGGGTCAGTTCGTCGGCCAGGGTGGTCTTGAGTGTGTAGCCGGCCACCGGCTTGGCGAGGATGCGTTTGATCCCGCAATTGCGCGCGATTATCTTGCTCGGCGCATTGCTGATGCCGGTGAGCATGATCAGCAGGATGTCGTGGTTCAGGCTCGGGTCTTCCTTGATCTTCGCTGCCAGTTGCATGCCGGTCATGCCGGGCATGTTCTGGTCCAGCAGCACCACGTCGAAGTAGTCACGCAGGTGCGCCTTGGTACGCAGCAACGCCAGGGCTTCCTTGCCCGAGGGCACCGCGCTCACGTTCAGGCCCCAGGCCGAGCACTGTTGCACCAGCACTTTGCGGCAGGTGTCGTTGTCGTCCACCACCAGCACCCGTGCACCTTTGAGTGGGCCGTCGAGGTCGGAGGTCGGATGTTCCAGGCGTTGCGGGTCCAGCGGCAGGGTCAGCCACAGGGTGCTGCCCTGGTGGCTGCCGCTCTTGATGCCGAATTCGCCGTTCATCAACAGGATCAACTGGCGGGCGATGACCAGGCCCAGGTGACCGTTCAGGCGGGTGGCCGAGAAGAAATTCTTGCTGTGCAGTTCGCTGTGCAGCAGGGCGTCGCGCTCGGCCGCTTCCATGGGCAGGCCGCTGTCTTGTACGGCAATGCGCAAGCGCGGCTTGGTGCTGCGGTCATCGAGGGCGACGACGATCAGCACTTCGCCCTCGTCGGTCTTTTGCAAGGCGTTTTCCAGCAGGCTCAACATGGCCTGACGCAGACGTGTCGGGTCGCCGCTGATCACGCGAGGCACCTGGGGCTGGATAAAGCTGATCAGTTCGACGTTCTGCTGCTCGGCCTTGGCGCGGAAGATACTCAGGCAGTCTTCGATCAGCGCATTGAGGTCGAATTGCACGTCGTCCAGTTCGATCTGGCCGGACTCCAGCTTGGAGATATCGAGGATTTCGTTGATCAGCGTGAGCAGTTCGTTGCCGGCGCTGTGGATGGTCTGCACATAGTCGCGCTGCTTTACCGACAGCGGCGTGCCCAGCAGCAGCTCGGTCATGCCCAGCACGCCGTTCATGGGGGTGCGGATCTCATGGCTGATCTTGGCCAGGAACTCGGCCTTGGCGGCGATCTCGGCGTTGCTCGCCGCCAGGTCGCGGCTGAGGCTGAAACGCGCCTCGACAATTGCGCGCTGGCGTTCGCCCAACGCCAGGCTCATCAACAGGCCGCTGAGGCAGATAAAGGCCAGCAGCGTGACGATCAGGCCTTGGGGCGAGACCATCGTCAGGCCCAGCAGCGCCGGCAGGATGATCAGCGTGCCGATGTTGAACACCACCATCGCTGCCACGAACAGGCGTGCCGGGCGGTAGCCTTTCTGCCAGTGATAGGCCGAGATAAACAGCATGCTCAAGCCGGCCAGGGCCACGAGGGCGTAGGTGATGATGTTCAGCGGCAAAGTGTTGACGAACAACAGCAGCAGGCCGCACAGCACGATGAACAGGATGTCGGCCATCAACAGTTTGTTCAGCGGGTGCGGGCCCAATGGCATGAAGAAACGGTAGGCAAACATCAGCCCGCACGGTGCGGTCAGCAGCAGCGCCAGGTAGGCGCCGGGGGTCTGGATCGCATGCCAGTTCGGCAGCCACGGGCCCACCAGGTTGAGCAGCAGTGCCAGGCTGAGCATCAACAGCACTTCGCAGGCCGCCAGCCACAGGCTGCTGCGCGAGCGGTGGTAGGCGAAGCGCGTCAGGTTGTGCAGGATCAGCATCAGCAGGCAGCCGAACAGCAGGCCGTAGATCAGCGTCTGGGTCTGGTCGGCGGCGGCGAGCACGGCCGGTTCCAGGGTGATGTAGGGGCGCAGTTCGTGCTCCGAGACCAGGCGCAGGTAGACCTCGAGGGGCTTCTGGCTCTGGGGCATTGGCAGCATGAAGTCACTGCTGGGCAGCGGCCGCTCAGCCTGGGGCTGGCGAGTTCCGGTGCTTTGCTGTTCCACCAGGGTGTCGCCGTCCAGGACATAGAGGCTCAGGTGTGACAGATCCGGGGCGAATACCCGTAGCACTTGTTCGTGCTTGCCGGGTTGCAGCTTGAAACGTACCCACAACGCACCGTCCGGTTCCGCAGCGGTAATGCGGTCCAGTTCGATGGGGCTGAATTGATTGGTGTAGCGCGAGGAACGGATGTCGCTCAGTTGCAGGTCGGCCTGTTCATCAAGCAATACTGCCCAGCCACTGCCTTGCGCGGCGGCCTGGGCCGGGAGCAAGCAGAGCAGTGTCAGCAAGCTGACAGTAAAACCTATGGCGATCCTGAGCCAGCGCACGGCGAAATCCCTTCGTAGGTTGATGCACGGGTTAACTATGCGCGGGGAAGCCTGCATACGGCAAGGGCCAGAGGCCCTTGCCTAGCCGAATGGACAGCTATTGACGGCGGCTGCTTAGCTGTTCTCGCCCCGTTCACGGGCGATGGCGCGATAGCCGATGTCCTTGCGGTAGAAACAGCCGTTCCAATCGATCTTCGCCGCCAGCTTGTACGCTTGTTGCTGCGCGGCGTCGACACTGGCGCCCATGGCGGTTGCGCACAACACGCGGCCACCGGCGGTGACGACCTTGCCATCCTTGAGCGCGGTGCCGGCATGGAACACCTTGCCTTCCAGCGTAGCCGCGGCGTCGAGGCCTTCAATGACATCGCCCTTGGCGTAGTCGGCAGGGTAACCACCGGCCGCCAGCACAATGCCGACGCTCGGACGTGGGTCCCACTGCGCTTCAACCTTGTCCAGGGCCTGGGCCAGGGCGGCTTCCACCAGCAGTACCAGGCTCGACTGCAGACGCAGCATCACCGGCTGGGTTTCAGGATCGCCGAAGCGGCAGTTGAACTCGATGACTTTCGGGTTACCGGCTTTGTCGATCATCAGGCCGGCATACAGGAAGCCGGTGTACACATTGCCTTCATCGGCCATGCCGCGCACGGTCGGCCAGATCACCAGGTCCATCACGCGCTGGTGCACGTCGGCGGTGACCACTGGGGCAGGGGAGTAGGCCCCCATGCCGCCGGTGTTCGGGCCGGTGTCGCCGTCGCCGACGCGTTTGTGGTCCTGGCTGGTGGCCATCGGCAAGACGTTCTTGCCGTCAACCATCACGATGAAGCTGGCTTCTTCGCCGTCGAGGAACTCCTCGATCACCACACGCGAACCTGCGTCGCCAAAGGCGTTGCCGGCGAGCATGTCGCGAACGGCGTCTTCGGCTTCCTGCAGGGTCATCGCCACGATCACGCCTTTACCAGCCGCCAGGCCGTCGGCCTTGATCACGATAGGGGCGCCTTTTTCGCGCAGGTAAGCCAGGGCCGGCTCGATCTCGGTGAAGTTCTGGTAATCGGCAGTCGGGATCTTGTGGCGGGCCAGGAAGTCCTTGGTGAACGCCTTGGAGCCTTCCAGTTGGGCAGCGCCGGCGGTTGGGCCGAAGCAGTCCAGGCCACGGCTGCGGAACAGGTCCACGACGCCGGCCACCAGCGGGACTTCCGGACCGACGATGGTCAGGGAGACGTTCTTTTCAGCAAAATCTGCCAACTGCTCAAGGGCCAGCACGTCGATCGCGACGTTCTCGCACTTGGCTTCAATGGCGGTGCCGGCGTTGCCGGGGGCCACGAACACTTTCTGGACGCGCGGGTCCTGGGCAACTTTCCAGGCCAGGGCGTGTTCACGGCCACCGCTGCCAATGATCAAAACATTCATTTCAAAAACCTCGGATGACGCAAATTCTTGGGAACACTGTGGGCGCTTTTCTGTGGGAGCTGGCTTGCCTGCGATGCGGGCGCCTCGGTGTAACGAGTGCACCGAGGTGATGCTATCGCAGGCAAGCCAGCTCCTACCGAAGCCAGTGCCCACCAGGCAATGTTGGATCAGTGACGGAAGTGGCGCATGCCGGTGAAGACCATGGCGATGCCGGCTTCGTCAGCAGCGGCGATCACTTCAGCATCACGCATCGAACCGCCCGGTTGGATCACGGCGGTCACGCCGGCTTTCGCGGCATTGTCCAGGCCGTCACGGAACGGGAAGAATGCGTCGGAAGCCATCACCGAGCCCACCACCTGCAAACCGGCGTGCTCGGCCTTGATCGCAGCGATACGCGCCGAGTTCACGCGGCTCATCTGGCCGGCGCCGACACCGATGGTCTGGCGGTTCTTGGCGTAGACGATGGCGTTGGACTTCACGTACTTGGCCACTTTCCAGGCAAAGATCAGGTCGTTGATCTCTTGCTCGGTCGGGGCGCGCTTGGTCACCACTTTCAGGTCTTCGCTGCCGATCATGCCGATGTCACGGCTCTGTACCAGCAAGCCGCCGTTGACGCGCTTGTAGTCCCAGGCAGCTGCGCGGTCAGCCGACCACTCGCCGCAGGCCAGCAGGCGCACGTTGGCTTTGGCCGCCACGATGGCACGGGCTTCTTCGCTGACGCTTGGGGCAATGATCACTTCGACGAACTGACGCTCGACGATCGCCTTGGCGGTCTCGGCGTCCAGTTCACGGTTGAAGGCGATGATGCCGCCGAACGCCGATTCGGTGTCGGTGGCGTAGGCCAGTTCGTAGGCCTGGCGAATGCCACCTTCCGCGTCCGGGCTCACGGCCACGCCGCATGGGTTGGCGTGCTTGACGATCACGCAGGCCGGCTTGACGAAGCTCTTCACACATTCCAGCGCGGCGTCAGTGTCGGCCACGTTGTTGTAGGACAGCTCCTTGCCTTGCAGTTGGGTCGCGGTGGCGATGCCGACTTCGGCCGGCTTGGCCTCAACGTAGAACGCCGCGCTCTGGTGCGGGTTCTCGCCGTAACGCATTTCCTGGGCCTTGATGAACTGGCTGTTGAAGGTGCGCGGGAACTGGCTGCGACCTTCGGTGCTGAGGGTTTCAGCGGCCTGGTTCACGGTACCCATGTAGTTGGCGATCATGCCGTCGTAGGCGGCGGTGTGTTCGAACGCCTTGAGCATCAGGTCGAAACGCTGGGCGTAGGTCAGGCCACCGGCCTTCAGGTTTTCGAGCACTTGGGCGTAATCGCTGGCGTTGACCACGATGGCCACGTCTTTGTGGTTCTTGGCTGCCGAGCGCACCATGGTCGGGCCGCCGATATCGATGTTTTCGATGGCGGTCGGCAGGTCGCAGCCTGGCTTGTTGATGGTGGCTTCGAACGGGTAGAGGTTAACGGCCACCAGGTCGATCGGCTTGATGCCGTGCTCGGTCATGATGGCGTCGTCGATACCGCGACGGCCAAGGATGCCGCCGTGGATTTTCGGGTGCAGGGTCTTGACCCGACCGTCCATCATTTCTGCGAAACCGGTGTAGTCCGCCACTTCCACTGCGGCCACGCCGTTGTCCTGCAGCAGTTTGAAGGTCCCGCCCGTGGAGAGGATTTCCACGCCCAGGGCTTCCAGCTCCCGGGCAAATTCGAGGATCCCGGTCTTGTCGGAAACACTGATCAAGGCGCGGCGGATCGGCTGGCGGGTAGTCTGGTCGGTCATTTCAATTTCCATCAAAAGCAAAGGAGTCAGCAAAAAAGGCGACCGTTTTTACGCGGGCGCCTTTCTGGTTTGATTGAATGCTTACAGCAAATCGTATTGCTTGAGCTTTTTGCGCAAGGTGCCACGGTTGAGGCCCAGCAGCTCACTGGCTTTGGTCTGGTTGCCCTTGACGTAGTTCATCACGCTTTCGAGCAAGGGCGCCTCGACTTCGGAGAGCACCAGGTTGTACACGTCCGTGACGGAAGCGCCCTCAAGGTGGGCGAAATAATTGTGCAGCGCCTTCTCGACACTCCCGCGAAGGGTCTGGCCTTCTTCGCTCGGCGTGTTGAGGTGCTGTTTCAAATTGACGTTGTCGCTCACGGGTGCTGTTCCACTCACTAAAGTCTCGGTCATCATCGTCATGCGGCCACCCCCTCTCCGTCCCCTGTCCTCAGGCTCTTGTAACGCTCGCTGAAGAACTCACGAACGTTGGCGCATTGTGCTTCCGTATCATCCAAACGATTGAAGTGGGCGCGAAACTCCCTGGCGCCCGGCAGGGTTGCGAGATACCAGCCGACATGCTTGCGAGCAATGCGTACTCCCATCACGTCTCCATAGAAGGCGTGCAGGGCGGCCAGATGCTCTAGCAGAATACGTTCCACCTCGACCAACTCCGGTGCCGGCAACACTTCACCGGTACGCAGAAAATGCTCGATCTCACGGAAAATCCACGGCCGCCCCTGGGCAGCCCGGCCAATCAACAAGCCATCGGCGCCGGTGGCGTGCAGCACGCGCCGGGCTTTCTCGGCTGAATCGATGTCGCCATTGGCAAACACCGGCATCGACACCGCCTGCTTGATCGCAGCGATGGTGTCGTACTCGGCCTCACCGGTGTAAAGGTCGGCGCGGGTGCGGCCATGCACCGCCAGCGCTGTAATTCCTGCCTGTTCGGCGATCTTCGCCACCGTCAGGCCGTTCTTGTTGTCCCGGTCCCAGCCGGTACGGATCTTCAGGGTGACCGGCACATCGACTGCGGCGACAACGGCCTGCAGGATCTCGGCAACCAACTGCTCATCTTTCAACAGCGCGGAACCGGCGGCCTTGTTGCAGACCTTCTTGGCCGGGCAGCCCATGTTGATGTCGATGATCTGCGCCCCCAACTCCACGTTGGCCCGGGCCGCATCCGCCAGCATCTGTGCATCACCACCGGCGATCTGTACCGAGCGGGGCTCGGGATCACCTTCGTGGATCATGCGCATCCGCGACTTGCGGGTGTTCCACAAGCTCATGTCGCTGGTGACCATTTCCGAGACTACTAGACCCGCGCCCAAACGCTTGCACAGCTGACGAAAGGGCTGGTCGGTGACGCCCGCCATGGGGGCGAGAATCAAGCCGTTCTGCAATGTGTATGGGCCGATGCGTACCGCCGACATAGGACTTCCCTGTTGTGGGGCCGGATCATTAGAGTTCGAAAAAGGGTTGGCATGATACCCGCTCTCGATGACTGGATAAAGGCTGAATTGGATAAAATCTGAACAGTTATTTCTTTATCGCCGTCGGTTTGGTTGCGCGGGGCTTAGTCAATAACCCGCCGTCAAACCTCAGTGCGTGAACCGATTCACTCGGGCGAGTGAAAGCTCAGGCTGTAATTCACGGCTTTATTGCCCGGATCGAGGATATCCAGGGAGATATGGATCGGGGTCTGCGATGGCATTTCGCTTACTCCGGCCAACTCACCGCTGAGGTATTCGGCGGGTTTGAAGCGACGGCTGGCAATCAGGCTGCCATTCAGGTCGGCGAAACGCAGCTCCAGCAGCGGGAAGGGCTGGGAGAAGGTCGCACGGTTGTAGATGATCGCGTCCACCACCAGCGCCCCGGCGAAATCCGGATGGCTGCGCACCACCAGGTTGCTGCTCTTGATGTGCGCGATATCGACCCGCGACGGCACCGTGCAGCCCAGTGTGGGGCACAGTTGCTGGAACCAGGGGCGATAGGCGTCCTGGCGGGCCAGGTCGTCGAATTGGTAGGCAATGTACTGGCCTGCCAGGCCTGCGGCGGCGATCAGGACCAGCAACAGCCAGATCAGGCGACGGCCCCAGCCCGACGGACGTTTTTGCGCGTAGAGATGCAGCGGGTCGTCTTCCAGGTCCTGCAGCACATCGTCATGGACGCTGGCTTCAGGGCGTGGGCGTTTGCGCCGCAAGGGCGGGCGCTCGTCGGGGTCGGCGGCTTCCGCGGCTTTGGTCAGCGGCGTGAACGGCGGGTCGATGTGGTCATCGTCTGGCGTGGAGCGCAGTGGCGGTTCGTCGTCGAGATCGTCAACGTGCAGCGACATCGACGGCTCGGTGCGCTGCCGGGTCGCCGGCGTATGCGTCGGCTCGGTTTCAGTGGCCGGGGGGCGCTCTTCGGGCGGCTCGCTGAACAGGCTGGCGGCCCATTTTTCCTCTTCGGCCTTGACCGTGTCACGGCTGGCACTGAGGGACTCTTCCTTTTGGCGACGATCGGCGCCCGCCTGGCGGCGTTCCGCACTGACGGGCAGTGTGTGTTGAATCTCGCGGCGTTCCAGCTTGGCCAGTTCTTCGTCCAGGTCCAGGTTATCCAGGTCCAGCTCTTCGGCCGTCCACTGTTTCTGGCTGATTGCCCGCGTCGGTTCCGGCTCCGGCTCGGTCGCCGCCGGCAGCTCAGGCGCGGCGGTGCCGGCTGCGCGCTGCTCCAGCAATTGGCGAGCGGCGTTGAACACTTGCAGGCACGAGCCGCAGCGAACCACGCCACGGGCCACGCTCAATTGAGCGTGACTGACGCGAAAACGCGATTGGCAATGCGGGCACTGGGTGACGAAACTGTCGGTCATGCGGCCATCCGATTCAGGCAAGCGCTCATTCTAGCGCCGACGACCGCTGATGCGTACCCAGCCATCACGGTTGGCGATCGGATCCAGCTCGAAATCCTTCGCGTAGGCGGCGGCAACGTCTTCGCCTTGCTCGGCCAGGATGCCCGACAGCGCCAGGCGGCCACCCGGCTTGACCAGGCTCGACAGCTGCGGTGCCAGTGACACCAGCGGGCCGGCGAGGATGTTGGCCACCAGCACGTCGGCCTGCACCTGGGGCAATTGCTCCGGTAGGTAAAGTGGGAATTTGCCTTCCGGGATGTTGTTGCGCCCGGCGTTGTCGCGGGAGGCTTCCAGGGCTTGCACGTCGATATCGGTGCCCACGGCTTCCTTGGCGCCCAGCAGCAGGGCGGCAATCGCCAGAATCCCCGAGCCGCAGCCGAAGTCCAGCACGTGGCTGTCGGTCAGGTCCTGGCCATCCAGCCATTCCAGACACAGCGCGGTGGTCGGGTGGGTGCCGGTACCGAACGCCAGGCCCGGGTCCAGCAGCAGGTTGACGGCATCCGGCTCAGGCGCGGCGTGCCAGCTTGGCACGATCCACAGGCGCTGGCCGAAACGCATCGGCTGGAAGTTATCCATCCAACTGCGTTCCCAGTCCTGGTCTTCGATGACTTCACTGTGATGCTCGGGCAGCGGGCTGCCGGTGAGCAATTCCATATGGGCCAGCACGGCGGCGGCATCGGTGCCGTCTTCGAACAGGGCCAGCAAATGGGTGTGCGACCACAGCGGGGTGGTGTTCAGTTCCGGCTCGAAGATCGGTTGGTCTTCGGCGTCCATGAACGTGACTGAGACAGCGCCTACTTCGAGGAAAGCGTCTTCATAGGTTTCGGCTTGTTCTGGGCTGATGGCGAGACGGACTTGCAGCCAAGGCATGGCGGGCACCTTTGAAAAAAATGAGTGTGCAGCGGGGTGGGGCTGCGAAAGGGCGCAAGTTTACGCGAGCGGCGGGAGGGGTGTACACATAACAAATGTGGGAGCGGGCTTGCTCGCGAATGCGGTGAGTCAGTGAAGAGTATTTTAGCTGATGCACCGCATTCGCGAGCAAGCCCGCTCCCACAGGGTGATGTATCCATCCAGCAAAACCCAGGGCCCAGAAACAACAAAGCCGCCCGAAGGCGGCCTTGTTGGGTGGAGCACTTACTGGTTAGCCAGCTTGTGTTCCAGGTAGTGAATGTTCACACCACCTTCGCAGAAGCCTTCATCACGCACCAGGTCCCGATGCAGCGGGATGTTGGTCTTGATGCCGTCCACCACGATTTCGTCCAGGGCGTTGCGCATACGGGCCATGGCCTCGTCGCGGGTGGCGCCCCAGGTGATCAGCTTGCCGATCAGCGAGTCGTAGTTGGACGGAACCTTGTAGCCGCTGTACAGGTGCGAATCGACGCGAACGCCGTTGCCGCCGGGTGCATGGAAATGCTTGACCAGGCCTGGACTTGGGATAAAGGTTTTCGGGTCTTCGGCGTTGATGCGGCACTCCAGGGAGTGGCCGTGCATCTTCACGTCATCCTGGGTGAAGGACAGCGGGTTGCCGGCGGCGATGCTCAGCATCTCCTTGACGATGTCGATACCGGTGACCATCTCCGACACCGGGTGCTCTACCTGCACGCGAGTGTTCATCTCGATGAAGTAGAAACGGCCATTCTCGTAGAGGAACTCAAAGGTACCAGCGCCACGGTAGTTGATGTCGATGCACGCCTTGACGCAGCGAGCCAGGACTTCCTGGCGAGCCTTTTCATCCAGGCCCGGTGCCGGCGCTTCTTCCAACACCTTCTGGTGACGGCGCTGCAGCGAGCAATCGCGGTCGCCCAGGTGGATGGCGTGGCCCTGGCCGTCGGACAGTACCTGGACTTCCACGTGACGTGGGTTGGTCAGGTATTTTTCCAGGTAGACCATTGGGTTGCCGAACCAGGCGCCCGCTTCGGAGCGAGTCTGCTTGGCGGCTTCGATCAGGTCTTCTTCCTTGTGCACCACGCGCATGCCGCGACCACCACCGCCACCGGCGGCCTTGATGATCACCGGGTAACCGACTTCACGACCAATGCGCAGAGCGGTTTCCTCGTCTTCCGGCAGCGGGCCGTCGGAACCAGGAACGGTTGGCACGCCGGCGGCGATCATGGCGTCCTTGGCAGAAACCTTGTCGCCCATCAGGCGAATGGTTTCGGCTTTCGGGCCGATGAAGGCAAACCCGGATTTTTCCACCTGCTCGGCGAAATCGGCGTTTTCCGCGAGGAAGCCGTAGCCCGGGTGGATGCCATCAGCGCCGGTCACTTCAGCGGCAGCGATGATGTTCGAGACTTTCAGGTACGAGTTCGTGGCCAGTGGCGGGCCGATGCAGATGCTTTCGTCCGCCAGTTTCACGTGCATCAATTCGGTATCGGCCGTCGAGTAAACAGCGACGGTCTTGATGCCCTCTTCCTTACAGGCGCGCAGGATACGCAGCGCAATCTCGCCGCGGTTGGCGATCAGGACTTTTTGCAGTTTCTTCGCAGGTTTCAACATCGAAGGCGCTCCGCGGTTCAAACGATGGTGAACAGCGGCTGGTCGTACTCAACCGGCTGACCGTTTTCTACCAGGATGGATTCGATGACGCCGGCTTTTTCAGCCGTGATGTGGTTCATCATCTTCATCGCTTCAACGATGCAGATGGTGTCGCCCACTTTCACGGTTGCGCCGACTTCAACGAAGGCTGGCGAGGTCGGTGCCGGGGTGCGGTAGAAGGTACCGACCATTGGCGACTTGACCACGAAGCCGTTCAGCGCAGGTGCAGCCGGGGCGGCAGGTGCAGCGGCAGCAGCAGGGGCGGCGGCCGGTGCAGCAGCGGCTGGAGCCGGCGCTTGCATCTGTGGCGCGTAGAACTGTTGGGCCGGGGTCTTGCTGTGACGGCTGATCCGTACGGACTCTTCGCCTTCCTTGATTTCCAGCTCGTCGATACCGGATTCTTCCAGCAGTTCGATCAGTTTCTTAACTTTACGGATATCCATGAATCATCAACTCCCAAGGGTCGGTCAGGGGCGCTTGGCCTGTTCTTCAAGCTGTTCCAGGGCGGCCTCCAGGGCCAGTCGGTAACCGCTGGCGCCAAGGCCGCAGATCACTCCTACCGCTACGTCGGAGAAGTAAGAGTGATGGCGGAAAGGTTCGCGTTTGTGCACGTTCGACAAATGCACTTCGATGAATGGGATGCTCACCGCCAGCAGCGCGTCACGTAATGCAACACTTGTGTGCGTAAAAGCGGCGGGATTGATCAGGATAAAGTCCACGCCTTCGCCGCGCGCGGCATGGATACGATCAATCAATTCGTACTCGGCATTGCTTTGCAGGTAGAGCAGATGGTGGCCGGCTTCACGCGCCCTGCGTTCAAGATCGAGGTTGATCTGGTCCAGGGTGACTGCCCCGTAGACGCCCGGTTCGCGGGTGCCGAGCAGGTTCAGGTTGGGTCCGTGAAGAACCAGTAAGGTCGCCATCGGCTGTTCCTTGTTATTGATGTGGGTACGGCAGAACCCGGCGACTATGCCGCAAAGCCTTTGTGACTGTCCAGTTCTATGCAGTAGCCAGCACGATTACCGAGGATAGCGCGAAATTTGTGACTGTGGCCCTGAATTCGGTCATGTGTGAGGCCGGGAACACATTCCTGTAGGAGCCGGCTTGCCGGCGATGGCGATCTTGAGGGCCCTATCGCCGGCAAGCCGGCTCCTACCGTTTTGATCGTCTGCACGCTAAACGCGGAAGGCTTGGACGGCCGTGTTGAGTTGCCCACCCAGCACCAGCAAGTGCTCACCCTGGCTGCGGCCCTGCCCAATCCGTAGCAAGTTGTCCTCGCCCAACTGGTGAATCCGCTCACTGTTGTCGCGAATTTCACTGACGGCACCACTTTGCTGCGCGGTCACATCGGCGATGCGCACGGCGGTGTCGGAAATGGTCTGGATCGCGCCGACAATTTCATCCAGCGCGCCGTCCGCCGCCTGCGCCTGCTGGGCGGTGGCTTCGGCATGTTCGACCTGGGCGCGCATGCCTTGCACGGATTGGTGGGCGGCGTTTTGCAGGCCGGCGATCAAGGTCTGGATTTCTGCCGTGGCCCCGGCGGTACGCTGGGCCAGCGAACGGACCTCGTCGGCGACCACGGCAAAACCACGGCCGGCCTCACCGGCGCGCGCGGCCTCGATGGCCGCGTTGAGGGCCAGCAAGTTGGTCTGGTCGGCAATGGCGCGAATCACGGTCAGCACCCCGCCGATGGTGGCGGATTCTTCTGCGAGTTTTTCGATCATCTGCGCGTTTTGCTGCACTTCGCCCACCAGGGCGTGCAGCCCGGTCAGGCTCAGGCCGATCACGCGCTGGCCTTGCTCCACCGCCTGGCCAGCGCTTCGGCTGGCGCCCGCCGCCTGGCTGGCATCGCCGGCGACTTGCTGGATGGTCGCTTCCAGTTCGCCCAGCGAATCGCGGATCTGCGCGGTATCCCCGGCCTGGCGCTCGGCGCCGTCGTGCAGGCCGCTGCTCAGTTCGGCGAGGGCGCGGCTGCTGCCGGCGACTTCCTCGGCATTGCCGCGAATGGTACCAACCAGATCAACCAAGTAGGCCCGCAGGCGGTTCAACGAGGCTTCGATATCGTGCAACTCGCGGTTGGTCTTGCCCAGGGCAATCGGCCGGCTGAAGTCACCTTCGGCCCAAGTCGACAAGGCCGGCGCCAGGTTGGTCAGCACCCGCGCCAGGCGGCGTTGCAGCGTGTCGATCAGCAGTGCGATCAGCAGGATCAGGCCGATCATCACGCCTTGCATCAGGCGCACTTCGCCCTGGATCTTGCCGTGCTGCGCGCGCACCACCGGTTCCAGGCCGGCGATCGCTTGCTGCACGGCATTGATTTTCAGGTGGGTGCTGGCGGCCAGGTCGGCGCGTTGTTGGATCTGTTCACGGGTGCGCTTGAGTTCGGCTGGGTAGCGGGTCAACAGGCTGTTGAGTTCGCGCTTGAGGTCGACGCCGGTGTCCTGGGCTTCGGTTTTTTCGGTGTTTTCCAAGCCCATCAGCGCAGAAAAATCATCGGTGTTGGAGTCGGCGCTGGCCTTCACCCCAAGCAACGGCAATTGTTCCAACACATCAGCCTGGCTGCGGATGTTGCCGACTTCACGCTCCACATCATCGGCCAGCTCCGCACGACCACTGCTCACCAACTTGTCGCGGGCCAGGGACAGTTTGCCCAGGTGCTGTGCGGCAGCCAGCAGGGGGGGCAAATAGCGTGCAGCTTCGGGGGAATTCACGCCGATAGCGTACTGGCTCAGTTGTTCCAGGTTCGCGCCCAACTCGCGCTCGGCCTGCAGCAGCAAGGCTTGTGGGTCGCCAGCCAGCTTGCCGGCAGCCAGCAAGTCGGTCTTGCTGAATGTGTCCAGGTCTACCAGGCTCGGGCGCAGGTTTTGCGCGAGGTCCGCCGGCAGTTCATCCAGATGCTGCAACACGCCTTCGAGGCTCTGGCTGGCACTGCTCAAGCGCAGCGCATCACCGCTGGCCAGGTAGTCGTCGATATTGCGCGCGGCTTGGTTCTGGAAAGTCTGCGACAGGCTCAGGTAGCGCTCCATCAGCAGGTAAGGCCGTTCCAGCGCCCGTTGCGACCACCACAGCGTCGCCCCGAGCGCCAGGCACACGGCCACTAGAAGAAGGGTATTGAGATTGGTCAGCAGCTTCAGGCGCATGCGTGGTTTCAACCGACGGCAAAAGATAAGTGCCTGAAGTTATTGCGTTTTCATTACAAGGTTATGACCGAATCAGTTGATTCTGGTGAAAAGGTGGCACTTTGCTTTGATGTGCGTGCGGCCTGTACGCGGTTACGCCCGGCATCCTTGGCGCGGTACAGCGCCTCGTCCGCCTGGGCGGCCATCATCAGGCTGTCGGAGCCGTCGCACAGCTCCACCAGTCCGGCGCTGAAGGTGCACCACAAATCCTGGGGCTGGGCCGGGTAATGGATCTCGGCAAAACGCCCGCGAATCTCATCCAGCACCCGGCACGCCGATTCCAGATCGGTATCGGGCATCACGATGGCGAACTCTTCACCGCCGTAGCGCCCGATGTAGTCGGTCTTGCGCAGGCGCTGCTTAAGAAACAGCGCCAGGCTCTTGATCACGCGGTCGCCCATGGGGTGGCCGTGGCTGTCATTGACCCGTTTGAAGTGGTCGATGTCGAGCATGGCAAAGCTCAATGGCTTGTTCTCGCGGCGTGCGCGGAAGCTGCAGTCTTCGAGCAGTTGCAGGATGTGAGTGTGGTTGTACAACCCCGTCAGGCTGTCGCGCACCATCCGCGCCTTGAGGTTGCGCGCGCGGGCCGCACGGTTGCGCACGGTGGTGATCAGGTGGCGCGGCTTGATCGGTTTGGTGAGGAAGTCGTCGCCGCCTTCGCTCATGGCATCCAGTTGCTTGTCCAGGTCGTCTTCGGCCGACAGGTAGATGATCGGCACACTGACGTAGCGGTCGTTATGGCGGATCACCTTGGCCAGTTCCGTACCGGTGCAGGCAGGCATGTACATGTCGAGGATGATCAGGTCGGGCTGGAAGTCCGCCAGCTCGGCCATGGCCTGGATCGGTTCGATCAACGTGCGGGTGACGATGCCGGCACTGTTGAGCAGCCGCTCAGTGTGCAGCGCCTGGGCCCGCGAGTCGTCGATGATCAACACCTTATAGGGCTCGTACTGGGCGACGCAGGTGAGCACTTCGATCTTTTCCAGCAGGCTGGAGGCTTCCAGCGTACCGGTCAGGAACTCCTGGCCCCCGGCGCGCACGGCGGCCAGGCGGGTAGGGGTGTCGGTTTCGTGCAGGCTGAAAAACAGCAGCGGCAGCTTTTGTTCCAGGCCTTCCTGGGCTTCGGCGGCGAGCTTGAGGCCCAGGCCGGTGCCGCAGAAATCCACGTCCATCACAATGGCCGAAGGCAGGCGCTCGGCCATCGACGCGCGAAACGCGGCCACACTGTCGAGGGACTGGGCGCTCATGCCAAAGAACTCCAGCTGCTTGGCCAGGCGCTCGGCGCGGTCGTGATCGGCCAGCATCACGTAGATCGGCTTGCGCATCGGCGGCAGGAAGGTTTGTTCCAGCTGGTCGCCCTGGCGCAGGCCGGTGCGGGACAGGCGCTGCATCAAACGGTTGAGTTCGGTGATCAGGTGGCTGCTCAGGCGCCCACGGTTCTCGTCCACCGCCTTGAGGGATGCACCGATGTGCTGCGCCAACTGGCTGTGTTCCGGTTGTTCGAAACGCTCGGCGAAACGCAGCAGGCGCAAATTGGCTTCGCTGAGTTCGGAAAGGTCGGTGCCGGTCCATTCGCTACGTTGCAGGCGCTGCCAGATCTCAAGAATTTGACGTGCCTGATGAATTACCCGCTGGGCAAAGTGCTGCTTGAGACGCTCACGGCTGGGGTCTTCTGGCTCGGTCATATCCTGACTACTAGTTAGGGTGCATGCTGAGGTCGACTGATGGCTCTATGCTAGCACCTCTTTTCCATGGGATGAGTGTCATACATCAATAAACTACGTGTTCCGCGTATTCAGTTGCTGACTCGATGGTCGCGCAGCGTAAAAAGCGTGCATCCTTTATAGTCCAATGCCTCCTGTGCGCCAGTTTGGCGAAAACCCCCGCACGCGCGGGCACGATGGGGTAGGGTTGTGGTCGGAGTGTTTGAACGCACGCCATCAATTCAAGTGCATGAACTCAAGTGATTGAAAGGATATCGCTATGCTGGACTGGAAAAACCGTGCAGGCAGTGCCAAAGGCCCCGCCCCTGAGCCCAAGTCGGCCAACCGCAGCTATCTTCGTACCGTGCTGATGAGCCGTGCCGTGCTCAGCGTGCTCGGCCTGTACCTGTTGGTCACCGGCGCCCTGGGCTGGTACTGGAGCGAAGAGCCGGCGCTGTTTCCGGTCCAGCAGAACGCACAGATTGCCGCCGAAAAAGACGGCAAGCAGATGGTGGTGGGCTTTACCACCGTCGAAACCCTCAAGACCGTGGTCGGCACCCTGCTGAACAAACCCGGTGGCTACATTTCCAACGACCGCTTCCCGCCTGGCTTGTGGATGGACAATATGCCGAGCTGGGAATACGGCGTGCTGGTGCAGGTGCGTGACCTGACCCGCGCCCTGCGTAAAGACTTTGCCCGTTCGCAGTCGCAGTCGGCCGAAGACGCTGATCTGGCCAAGGCCGAGCCACGCTTCAACTTCGACAACAAGAGCTGGGTGCTGCCGTCCAGCGAGTCCGAGTACCAGGAAGGCATCAATTCCCTGAGCCGCTATGAAGCGCGCTTGTCCGACCCGAATCAGAAGGGCGCGCTGTTTTATGCGCGTGCCGACAACCTGAACAACTGGCTGGGCGATGTCGCTACCCGCCTGGGTTCGCTGTCGCAACGCCTGTCGGCCAGCGTTGGCCGGGTGAAGCTCAACACCGCACTGAAAACCGAAGCGCTGGCGCCGGGTGAGGTGCCGCAGGTCGATGAAGAAGTGGTGGAAACCCCATGGATGCAGATCGACAACGTGTTCTACGAAGCCCGTGGCCAGGCTTGGGCGCTGTCGCACCTGCTGCGCGCCATCGAAGTCGACTTTGCCGACGTGCTGGCCAAGAAAAACGCCACCGTCAGCGTGCGCCAGATCATTCGTGAGCTGGAAGCCTCGCAAGAGCCGGTTTGGAGTCCTATGATTCTCAACGGCAGTGGCTTCGGCGTGTTGGCGAACCACTCGCTGGTGATGGCCAACTATATTTCCCGGGCAAACGCTGCAGTGATCGACTTGCGTCAGCTACTCAACCAGGGTTGATGATGGACGCTACTCAAAAGGAGGCCGCACACCGCGCGGCTTCCGATGCTGAACTGATCTGCTGGGTCGACGAGCGGGACACCCTGCTCGGCACCCTCGTCAGGTCCGACCTGCGCCGGCGCGGCCTGATTGGCCGTTGCACTTTTATCTTCCTGTTCAACTCCCGTGGCGAGCTGTGTGTGCATCGGCGCACGCTGAGCAAAGCCATGTATCCAGGGTTCTGGGACACGGCGGCGGGTGGAATGGTAGCGGCGGGTGAATCCTATTCACTGTCGGCCGCCCGCGAGCTGGAGGAAGAACTGGGCGTCAGCGGAGTGGAGTTGGTCGAGCACGACCATTTCTATTTCGAGGATGGCGACAGCCGGCTCTGGTGTAAATCCTACTCTGCCGTCTGGGATGGGCCACTGCGCCTGCAGCCGGAAGAGGTCATGGAAGCGCGCTTTTTACCTATCGAAACCGTCCTGCAGGAGGCCGAACAAAAGCCTTACTGCCCGGACGCCCAAGAGGGGTTGCGGCGCTATCTGGCGTTGCGTCGCTAAAGTTGCATAAATTGGCGCCATTTGGCTCTTAGCAAGTCGGCTTTTTGTGGTTACACTGCGCGACTTTTCACCCGAACCGCCTTGGCGGTTCGGTAGCGCTGCCCCTGCCTGAGTGGGGCTTCGCGGTCGACAACCTCTTCGAAGGTGTCGATCAGTCTTTGTCCTCCCAAGAGGATTGCCGGTGGCCAAAAAAGCCGCATCCTTCGCCGCCCTTGGTGGCCTGGTATTTTCCACCGACGCAGGTCGACACTGCCCGGACTGTCGTCAGCCCGTGGATTTGTGTACCTGCAAACAGACCCTGATCCCTGAAGGCGACGGTATTGCCCGCGTGCGACGCGAGAGCAAGGGCCGTGGCGGCAAGACGGTGACCACCATCACCGGCGTGCCGCTGGCCGAAGACGCGCTGAAGGAACTCGCCACTGCGCTGAAAAAGCGCTGCGGCACCGGTGGTGCGTTGAAAGACGGTGTCATCGAGATCCAGGGCGATCACGTCGAGCTACTGTTGGCCGAGCTGATCAAGCTCGGGTACAAGGCCAAGAAGTCCGGCGGCTGAGAGCCTCTTCCCGACCTGTGTCTAAACTCTGTCCTGCGCGTGGGGTCCTACCTTGCACGCAGGCAAATCGTCATTTTCATTCTTTAGACTGCGCCAGCCTCAACCAGGGGCGGCGCTTTCGCCTTCATTTATAGGGGACTTCGATGTCCGTACGACGCACACGCAAAGACGATGGCAGCCAATGGACAGTTGCGGACAGCCGCAGTGTTTACGGGATTCGCCATTGGGGGGCCGGGTATTTCGCGATCAATGAAGCCGGTCGCGTAGAAGTCCGTCCGAACGGCCCGAACAGCACGCCGGTCGATCTGTACGAGCAAGTCGACGAGTTGCGTAAAAGCGGCCTTTCGCTGCCGCTGCTGGTGCGCTTCCCCGACATCTTGCAAGACCGCGTGCGCCAGCTCACCGGGGCATTCGATGCCAACATCGAGCGTCTGGAATACCAGAGCAAGTACACCGCGCTGTACCCGATCAAGGTGAACCAGCAGGAAGCGGTGATCGAGAACATCATCGCCACCCAGAACGTGTCCATCGGCCTTGAAGCCGGCTCCAAGCCTGAGCTGCTGGCGGTATTGGCCCTGGCGCCGAAGGGCGGCACCATTGTCTGCAACGGTTACAAGGACCGTGAGTTCATCCGCCTCGCGCTGATGGGCCAGAAGCTCGGCCACAACGTGTTTATCGTGATCGAGAAAGAATCCGAAGTTGAGCTGGTGATCGAAGAGGCTGCCAGCCTCAAGGTCAAGCCACAGGTCGGCCTGCGCGTGCGCTTGTCGTCGCTGGCGTCGAGCAAGTGGGCAGACACCGGTGGTGAGAAGTCCAAGTTCGGCCTGTCGGCGGCGCAGTTGCTGTCCGTGGTCGAGCGCTTCCGCGCGGCGGGCCTGGACCAGGGCATCCGCCTGCTGCACTTCCACATGGGCTCGCAGATCGCCAACCTGGCCGACTACCAGCACGGCTTCAAGGAAGCCATCCGTTACTACGGCGAGCTGCGCAACCTCGGCCTGCCGGTGGACCACATCGACGTGGGCGGTGGCCTGGGCGTGGACTACGACGGTACGCACTCGCGTAACGCCAGCTCGATCAACTACGACATGGACGACTACGCCGGCGTGGTCGTGGGCATGCTCAAGGAATTCTGCGACGCGCAGAGCCTGCCGCACCCGAACATCTTCTCTGAAAGCGGCCGTTCCCTGACCGCCCACCACGCCATGCTGGTGGTGCAGGTGACTGACGTCGAGAAACACAACGACGAAATCCCGACCATCGAAAACAAGGAAAGCCTGCCGGAAACCGTGCAATGGCTGGTGGACCTGCTGGGGCCGACCGACATCGAGATGGTCACCGAAACCTACTGGCGCGCCACTCACTACATGAGCGACGTGGCCACCCAGTACGCCGACGGCAAACTGACCCTGGCCGAGAAAGCCCTGGCCGAGCAGTGCTACTTCGCCGTGTGCCGCCGCCTGCATAACTCGCTCAAGGCCCGTCAGCGCTCGCACCGCCAAGTGCTGGACGAGCTCAACGACAAGCTGGCCGACAAGTACATCTGCAACTTCTCGGTGTTCCAGAGCCTGCCGGACACCTGGGCCATCGGCCAGGTACTGCCAATCCTGCCGCTGCACCGCCTCGACGAAGAGCCGCTGCGCCGTGCCGTACTGCAAGACCTGACCTGCGACTCCGACGGCAAGATCAAGCAGTACGTCGACGAGCAGTCGATCGAGACCAGCCTGCCGGTGCACGGTTTGAACGAAGGCGAGGACTACCTGCTGGGCATCTTCCTGGTGGGGGCTTACCAGGAAATCCTCGGCGACATGCACAACCTGTTTGGTGACACCGACTCGGTGAACATCTACCAGCGTGAAGACGGTTCGGTGTACAGCGCCGGGATCGAGACCCACGACACCATCGAAGACATGCTGCGCTACGTGCACTTGTCGCCGGAGGAGTTGATGACGCATTACCGCGACAAGTGTGCGAGCGCGAAGATCAGTGCGGCGGAGCGTACCCAGTTCCTGGATGCGCTGCGTTTGGGCCTGACACGGTCTTCGTACCTGTCCTCATAACCGCGTACAACGTGCTCTTTGTGGTGAGCGGGCTTGCCTCGCGCGGGGCAAGCCCGCTCACCACATAAGTCAGTCTTCACAGGTATAAGGGGTTGGCGATGTCGAGAGTATTCTTGCAAGCGTTTACCCTGGCCGTCGCGGCATGCCTTGCGGCCTGTTCCCCCATCAATGTGCTCAACGCACTCACCCCTTCCAGCACGTTTACCAGAACCTCGGCCATCGCCTACGGCGATGATCCCCGCCAGAAACTCGATATCTACCGGCCAGCTCCTGCTATCTCCAACGCCCCCGTGGTGGTGTTCTTCTACGGCGGCAGCTGGAACAGCGGCTCCAGGGACGACTATGGTTTCGTCGGCGAAGCCCTGGCCTCACGCGGCATCGTGGTGGTGATCGCCGATTACCGGCTTTACCCGCAAGTGCGATATCCCGCGTTCCTCCAAGACAACGCCCACGCCGTTGCCTGGACCTATCAACACATCGCCGAACATGGTGGTGATCCCCACCAGCTCTATGTAATGGGGCATAGCTCCGGCGCCTACAACGCGTCGATGCTGGCGCTGGATGCGCGTTGGCTGAAAGAGGTTGGCCTGACGCCGTCAATCTTCAAAGGCTGGATCGGCCTGGCTGGCCCCTATGACTTCCTGCCGATTGAAAACCCTGAGGTGAAACCGGTGTTTTTCTTCCCCGATTCACCGCCGGATTCCCAGCCGATCAACCACGTCAGCGCCAGCGCACCGGCGAGTCTGTTGATGGCCTCGAAGGACGACAAGCTGGTCAACCCCACACGCAATACCGGCGGGTTGGCGGACAAGTTGCGGGCGGCAGGTGTTCCAGTGGAGGTGTTCTATTTTGGCAAGACCAATCACCAGACGCTGGTGGCTGCAATCGCTAAACCGCTGCGCTGGTTGGCACCGGTATTGGACCGGGCGACAGCGTTTATCCAAGCCACTGATCCTGCCGGTTCAAGCGCCAGGCAATCGCCCACAGAGTAAGGCTGCGCAAAGCCATGAACAGCAGGAAGGTGATCCACAGCCCGTGGTTACCCAAGGCCTGCAATGCCCAGGCGAATGGCAATGTCAGCAGCACCGTCAGCAGCATGCCGTTGCGCATTTCCCGCGCGCGGGTTGCGCCGATGAACAGGCCATCCAGCAGGTAACTCCACACCGCAATCAACGGCAGCACGGCCAGATAAGGCAGGTAGAGGTCGGCGGTTTCGCGCACGCTGGGGATGTCGGTCTGCATGGCGATGAACAGGTGGCCGGCAACGGTGAACAGCAGGGCGAAACCGATGCTGGCGATCAACGACCAACCACCGGCCACCACCAGCGAGCGGCGCAGGGACTGGCGGTCATGGGCGCCGATTGCGTGGCCGCACAGGGCTTCTACCGCATGGGCCAAGCCATCCAGGGCGTGGGCGGTCAGCAGCAGGCCGTTGAGCAATAATGCATTGGCCGCCACGGTGGCGTCACCGAGGCGGGCGCCTTGTACGGTGATCATGAAAAACACCGATTGCAGCGCGAGGCTGCGGATAAAAATGTCGCGGTTGACCGCCAGCAACGGGCGCCAGCTCTCCCACGCTTTCAGCGCTGCCCAGGCGATATGACCGGGGTAGGCGCGCAGGGCTTTTTGCGTCATCGCCAGGCCGAGCAGGGCGCCGGTCCATTCGGCAGTCACCGAGGCGCGGGCGGAGCCGACCACACCCCAATCCAGGCCGAGTACAAACCACAGGTTCAGGGCGATGTTGACCAGGTTGGTGGTCAGCAGAATCGCCAGCGGCGCGCGGGCGTTCTGCGTGCCGAGGAACCAGCCCACCAGCGCGTAGCTGGCCAACGCGGCGGGCAAACCGAACAGGCGGGTGTGGAAGAATTCGCGGGTCAGTTGATTCAGTTCGGGCGAAGGCTGCATCCACTCCAGCGCCAGATGGCTCAGCGGAATACCCACCGTGCCCAGGAGCATCGCCAAACCCAGCGCCAGCAACAGGCCTTGCAGCAGGATTTGCCGCAGTGCAGCCCCATCATTGCGCCCGGCAGCCTGGGCGGCGAAGCCGGTGGAACCCATGCGCAGGAACCCCATGGCCCAGGCGAGAAAGGTATACAGGCTGGCGCCAACGGCCACGGCGCCCAACTGGTGAGCGTGAGGCAGGTGGCCGATGACCATGCTGTCGACCAGCGCCACCAGTGGCACCGAGATATTCGACAGGATCATCGGCGCGGCCAGGGCCCAGACGCGGCGGTGGGTGGGGCGGTGGCGCCAGTCGGTGAGCAAAGTGGGCATGCGGGCTCCTTCAGAGGAACGGCATTGTACCTATCCATCAGGTGCGCAGCAGAACCAATGTGGGAGCGGGCTTGCTCCCACAGGTGAGCTCTTTTGCCTGTGGGATTCGGCTGGCTCGCTATCCCTGCCCAGAACCAAACTGCCCTCCGTCGGTCAATGTGACCAGCGCCACATCGGCCCCACGCAGGCTGATATATAGTTCACCCTTCGGACCCCTCTCACTACGAGTGCTCACATGCTTAATAAAAGCGTGCTTAACAAAGGACTGTTTCTTGCCTGTGCGCTGGCCCTGCTGAGCGCCTGCGATTCCTCCGATAAACCGGCTGCCCCGACCGCTCCCACAGCGGCGACAGTGGCCCCCAAACCGGCCAAGGCGGCGGTGGATGTGGCGGCGCTGAAGCAGCGGTACGCCGGGCGTGAGTTAAGCGTGGTGGACGTGTCCGAGGTGCAGCTTGACGGGGCCAGCACCTTGTCGGTGAGCTTTTCCATTCCGCTGGATCCCGACCAGAAATTCGCCGACAAACTTCATTTGGTGGACAGCAAGTCCGGCAAGGTCGATGGGGCCTGGGAAATCTCCGACAACCTGATGGAACTGCGCCTGCGCCATCTGGAGCCGCAGCGCAAACTGGTGCTGACGGTTGATCCCGGTCTCAAGGCGGTGAACAACAACCTGCTGCCCGCCGAGTACATCGCTCGTCTCGAAACCCGTGACCTGCAAGCCACCGTTGGCTTCGCCAGCCGTGGCACGTTGCTGCCGACCCGCTTGGCCGAGGGCCTGCCGGTGATCGCGCTGAACGTCGACAAGATCGACGTCGAGTTCTTCCGCATCAAGCCCGAGTCCCTGCCGTCGTTCCTGGCGCAGTGGGGGCGCAACACCAGTCTGCAAAGTTATGAATCCCGCGAGCTGCTGCCGATGGCCGACCTGGTCTACGGCGGCCGTTTCGACCTGAACCCGGCGCGCAACACCCGCGAAACCCTGTTGCTGCCCATCGCGGGTCTCAAGCAATTGCAGCAGCCGGGCGTGTACCTGGCGGTGATGCGTGCTTCGGGCACCTACAACTATTCCCAGCCGGCCACGCTGTTTACCTTGAGTGATATCGGCCTGTCGGTGCACCGCTACGCCAATCGCCTGGACGTGTTTACCCAGGCGCTGGAAGGCGGCAAGGCACTGGATGGCGTTGACCTCGAAGTGCTCGACGCCGAGGGCCGCGTGCTGGGCCAGGGCAAGACCGAGAAGGGCGGCCACGCCGAATTGCCGCTGCCGAAGAAGGCCCAGGTGCTGCTGGCCAAGCAGGGCGAACAGACCAGCCTGCTGCGCCTCGACAGCGCGGCACTGGACCTGGCTGAGTTCGACATCGGCGGCCAACCGTCTCATCCCTTGCAGTTCTTTGTCTTTGGCCCGCGTGATCTGTATCGCCCCGGCGAAACCGTGCTGCTTAACGCCCTGCTGCGGGACAAAGATGGCAATGCCGTCAAACCGCAGCCGGTGAGTGTCGAAGTGCGTCGCCCGGATGAGCAGGTGAGCCGCAAATTCGTCTGGGATGCCGATGCGTCTGGCCTTTACCAATATCAACTGCAATTGGCCGGCGAAGCACCGACCGGGCGCTGGCAATTGGTGTTTGACCTGGGCGATGGCAAGCCGCAGTTGTATGAATTCCTCGTCGAAGACTTCCTGCCCGAGCGACTGGCGCTGGAACTCAAGGGCAGCGACACGGCGTTGAGCCCGGCAGACAGCCCGGTGATCCAAGTCAACGGGCGTTACCTGTATGGCGCGCCTGCGTCGGGCAACCGGGTCAGTGGGCAAGTGTATGTGCGGCCTTTGCGCGAAGCGGTCAAGTCGCTGCCGGGCTACCAGTTCGGCTCCGTGACCGAAGAAGAACTGAGCCAGGATTTTGAGCTGGAAGAAAGCGTCCTCGACGCCAAGGGCCAAGAAGAGCTGACCCTGGAAAGCAAGTGGGCCGAGGCCAAGTCGCCGCTGCAACTGATCGTGCAGGCCAGCCTGCAAGAGTCGGGCGGGCGGCCGATCACGCGGCGCCTGGTGCAGCCGATCTGGCCGGCCGAGCAACTGCCGGGCTTGCGCGGGTTGTTTGACGGCACGGAAACCAATGGCGATGGCCCGGCGGAATTCGAAGTGCTGCTGGCCAACCAGGACGGGCAGAAACTCGCCGCGCAAAACCTCAAGGTGCGCCTGGTGCGCGAGCGCCGTGACTACTACTGGAACTACTCCGAGAATGATGGCTGGAGCTATCACTTCAACGAGAAATTCCTCAACCTCGACGAGCAGACCCTGAACATCAAGGCCGGCGACACGGCCAAGGTCAGCTTCCAGGTGGAGTGGGGCCCATACCGCGTCGAAGTGGAAGACCCGCAGACCGGCCTGGTCAGCAGCCTGCGCTTCTGGGCCGGCTACCAAGCCCAGGACAACACCGAAGGTGGCGCCGTGCGCCCGGACCAGGTCAAGCTGGCGCTGGATAAACCCGCGTATGGCGATGGCGACACCGCCAACGTCACCGTGACGCCGCCGGCAGCCGGCAAAGGCTACCTGCTGGTGGAGTCCGCCGAAGGACCACTGTGGTGGCAGGAAATCGATGTGCCGGCCGAAGGCAAAAGCTTCGCGGTGAAGCTCGACCCGAAATGGTCGCGCCATGACCTGTACGTCAGTGCCCTGGTGATTCGCCCGGGCGAGCGCAAGGCCAATATCACCCCCAAGCGGGCGGTGGGCCTGCTGCACCTGCCTTTGGATCGTACCCAGCGCAAACTCGGTGTGACCCTTACAGCACCGGAAAAAATGCGCCCCAAACAACCGCTGACCGTGAAAGTCGCCGCCCGCAATGCCGATGGCAGCGTGCCGAAACAGGTGCATGTGCTGGTGGCCGCGGTGGACGTGGGCATCCTCAATATTACCGAATACCCGACGCCGGACCCGTACTCCAGCCTGTTCGGCCGCAAGGCCTATGGCGTGGACCAATTCGATATCTACGGCCAGTTGATCGAAGCCGGGCAGGGCCGCCTGGCCAGCCTGGCGTTTGGCGGTGATGCGGCGTTGGCCAAGGGCGGCAAGCGCCCGGACACCAGCGTGACCATTGTCGCCCTGCAAAGCGCACCCGTGACCTTGAATGAGCAGGGCGAGGGCGAAGTCAGCGTCAATATTCCCGACTTCAACGGCGAACTGCGGCTGATGGCCCAGGCTTGGACCGACGACCGCTACGGCATGGCCGAAGCCAAGACGGTGATCGCTGCACCGCTGATTGCCGAGCTGTCGGCGCCGCGCTTCCTCGCCGGTGGTGACCAGACGACGCTGGCCCTGGACCTGTCCAACCTGTCGGGCAAGGCGCAGAAGCTCGACGTACAACTGAGCGCCGACGGGCAATTGGAGTTGGCAAACGGTGGTGCGCAAACCGTCGAATTGAAACAAGGCCAGCGCACCACCCTGCGCATCCCGGTGAAAGCCTGGGGCGGGTTGGGCCAGGGCAAGGTCAAGGTGACCGTGAATGGCCTGGACCTGCCGGGCGAGAACCTGCCGCCGTTCACCCGTGAATGGACGCTGGGTGTGCGACCTGCATATCCGGCACTGCTCAAGCATTACCGTGCAGTGCTCAAGGATCAGCCATGGAACCTGCCGGTGGGCACCCTGGATCAATTCGATGCCTCGGGGCGCCAGGCGCTGCTGAGCCTGTCGAGCCGGCCACCGCTGAACCTCGGTGCGCAGATCAGCGCACTCAAGGCTTACCCCTACGGTTGCCTGGAACAGACCGCGAGCGGCCTGTACCCATCGCTGTACGCCGACGATGCATTGCTCAAGCGCCTGTCGATCAAAGGCGAGTCGGACAGCGAGCGCAAACGCAAGATCGAGCTGGGCATCGAACGCCTGCTGGGCATGCAGCGCTACAACGGCAGCTTCGGTCTGTGGGGCGCTGATGGCGAAGAAGAATACTGGCTGACGGCCTACGTCACCGACTTCCTGCTGCGTGCCCGTGACCAGGGTTTTGCCGTGCCGCCTGAAGCGTTGAAGAAGGCCAGCGAGCGCCTGCTGCGGTACGTGCAGGAGCGCAACCTGATCGACGTCGACTACAGCGATAACGCCGACCACACCCGCTTTGCCGTGCAGGCCTACGCCGGCATGGTACTGGCGCGCAGTCAGCAGGCGCCGTTGGGGGCGCTGCGCAGCATCTTCGAACGGCGAAGCGATGCGCGCTCCGGTTTGCCGTTGGTACAGCTGGCTGTCGCGTTGCAGAAGATGGGTGACCAGCCGCGCGCGGACCAAGCCTTGCTCGCCGGGCTCTCTGCGCAGCGCAATGCCAACGAATGGCTGGCCGACTACGGCAGCCCGCTGCGGGACCAGGCGATGATCCTGGCGCTGCTGGAAGAGAACGACCTGGCCAAGGGCAAGCGTGAGGAGCGCTTGTTCACCCTATCCGACCAGCTGGCGGCCAGCCCCTATCTGTCGACCCAGGAGCGTAACTCGCTGTTCCTGGCTGGGCGCCTGGGGTTCGCCAAGCCGGATGCGAACTGGCAGGTGTCGCTCACCGGCAGTGGCGGCGTGCAGGAATTGAACAACCAGCAGCCGACGCTGGAGTTGGAAGGCAAACTGCTGTCCAGCGAACTGAGCCTGAGCAATCAGGGCGAGACGCCGGTGTACCAGCAACTGACGATCTCGGGTTATCCACAGGTGCCACCGGCGCCTGGCGGAGACAACTTGAGCATCCGCCGCGAATACCTGGGCATGAACGGCCAGCCGCTGAACCTGCGCAACCTCAACAGCGGTGATCTGGTGCTGGTGCATCTGGCGGTCGGCGCCAAGCAGCGTGTGCCGGATGCCTTGGTGGTGGACCTGTTACCCGCCGGCCTGGAGCTGGAAAACCAGAACCTGGCACAAAGTGCTGCCAGCCTGGAAAACGCCAGCAGCCAGGTGAAGGAGTGGCGTGAGTCGATGCAGAATGCGTCGCTCAAGCACCAGGAGTTCAGGGATGACCGCTATGTGGCGGCGATCAATCTGGAAGGCTCTGGCACTACGCACTTGCTCTACTTGGCGCGTGCCGTGACCCCGGGTACATACCGGGTGCCGCCGCCGCAGGTGGAGTCGATGTACCGGCCGAACTGGCAGGCGGTGGGGGAGACACCGGCGGATCTGGTGATCAAGGGGCGCTGAAGGTCTCAGCTTGAAATGGAGATCAAATGTGGGAGCGGGCTTGCTCGTGAATACGGAGTGTCAGTTAGCGCCTCTATTACTGACCCACCGCATTCGCGAGCAAGCCCGCTCCCGCAGGGGATGTGTGGTGGTTTTGGGTTAGTGGACGACCCAGCTCAGGAGCCACAGGCCCAGCAGTAGCCAGATGATGCCCATGATGATCGACGCGCGCATGAAGGCGCGTATGGCCGAGTACAGCAGCATCAGGCCGATGATCAGGGTGATGATGCTGATAATCGAGGTGTCCATGCCCAATGTACGGGACAGGCCATCGATGAAGTTGCCACCGGCATTGGTCAGCGCACCGAACAGGCCGCTGAGTCCGTCGACGATAAAACGGATGATGGAACCGAGCGCCTGGCCCAACCATCCGAAAAAGCTTTCTACCTGCATGTGTGTGTCCTGATGAGAAGGTGGGCGTATCTGTGCTTTTGGTTGTTATTGCGACGGGCTAGTTCCCTATAAGCATAGAGGTTTGCCGGTTTAAACATGGGTTTCATTAATTGTACAGGGTTCAGGGTAGGAGCCGGCTTGCCGGCGATTGCGGTGTGCCTGTGACAAATGTGCCAACTGATTCGCCGCGATCGCCGGCAAGCCGGCTCCTACGGGTTTGGCGTTGGGTTGCAGTGGTTGTTGGGGTGGTGGTTGCGCTGATTTGGCTGGCCGATCGGATTTGGCCGTTGCCGTTGCCCAAGGATGATTTGGCGCGGGTAGTGCTGGCTGAGGATGGCACGCCGTTGTGGCGGTTTGCCGATGCCAATGGGGTGTGGCGGTATCCGGTGCAGACGCGCGAGGTATCGCCCTATTACCTGGACGCGTTGCTGACCTATGAGGACCGTTGGTTCTATCAGCACCCCGGCGTAAACCCGCTGGCACTGGTTCGGGCGACGTGGCAGAACCTCACGGGGGCGCGGGTGGTGTCGGGGGGCAGCACGTTGTCGATGCAGGTGGCGCGGCTGTTGGATCCGCATTCGCGGACCTTCCATGGCAAGGTGCGCCAGTTGTGGCGCACGGCGCAGTTGGAATGGCACCTGTCCAAGGAAGAAATCCTCAACCTCTACCTGAACCGCGCACCGTTTGGCGGTACGTTGCAGGGCGTGGCGGCCGCCAGTTGGGCGTACTTGGGCAAATCGCCGTCACAGCTGACCCAGGCCGAAGCCGCCTTGCTCGCGGTGTTGCCCCAGGCGCCGAGCCGTTTGCGCCCGGACCGCCATCCTCAACGCGCCCAGCAAGCTCGCGACAAAGTGCTGCGCCGCCTCGCTGAGTTCCAGGTGTGGCCGCAGGCCGCCGTCGATGAAGCCCTGGAAGAACCGCTGCTGCTCGCCCCGCGCCTGGAACCGAGCCTGGCGCCTTTGCTCGCGCGCCGCCTGAACCGCCCCGACAGCCCCCCGCTGATCCGCACCACCCTGGATGCCACCTTGCAACGCCGCCTCGAAGACCTGCTGCTGGGTTGGCGTGCACGGTTGCCGGAGCACACCTCCGCCGCCATTTTGGTGGTGGAAGAGGAAACCATGGCCGTGCGTGCCTACCTCGGTTCGGTGGACATCAACGACACCAAGCGCTTTGGCCATGTGGACATGATCAGCGCGCTGCGTTCGCCGGGCTCCACGTTGAAACCCTTCCTCTATGGCATGGCCCTGGATGATGGGTTGATTCATTCCGAATCTCTGCTGCAGGACGTGCCCCGGCGTTATGGCGATTACCGGCCGGGCAACTTCTCCATGGGCTTTACCGGTGCTGTGCCGGCGAGTACGGCGTTGTCCAGTTCGCTGAACCTGCCGGCGGTGCAATTGCTGGAAGCCTATGGTCCGAAGCGGTTCGCCGCCCAGATGCGCATCGGCGGCGTGCCGTTGGCGCTGCCGGCATTGGCCGAGCCGAACCTGGCGTTGATCCTGGGCGGCGCCGGCAGCCGCCTCGAAGACTTGGTGAGCGGCTACAGCGCCTTCGCCCGGGACGGCAGGAGTGCCACCCTTCGATTACAGCCGGACGATACGCTGAGAGAACGGCCTTTGCTGTCGCCAGGGGCCGCCTGGATTGTGCGGCGTATCCTCAGTGGCCAGGCACGCCCGGACCGCGACCCGCGTGCCGAGCTGGTGCAACGCCCGGTGCTGGCCTGGAAGACCGGCACCAGCTACGGCTTTCGGGACGCCTGGGCGATTGGCGTGGGGCCGCGCTATTTGATCGGCGTATGGATCGGCCGCCCGGACGGTACGCCGGTGCCGGGGCAGTTCGGCCTCGCCTCGGCCGCGCCGTTGATGTTGCAGGTGCACGACGTGCTGACCAACCGCGACAGCCAGCGCGGTATCAGCGCACCCGTCAAACCGGTGCCGGCCAATGTCGGCGTGGCGGCGATCTGTTGGCCGCTGGGCCAGCCCATGAGCCGCAGCGACCCCAATTGCCGTCGCCAGCGCTTCGCCTGGACGCTGGATAACACCACGCCGCCCACCCTGCAGGCGCTGGACCAACCCTTGAGCGTGGGCTTGATGGAAAGCGTGTGGGTCAATGGCAAGGGCTTGCGGGTCGACGCCCATTGCCCTGGCGCCGAGCACAAGAACATCGCCCTGTGGCCTGCGCCCCTCGAACCCTGGCTGCCCAGGGCCGAGCGCCGCGAAGCGCGTATCCCTGCAGCCGACCCCGAATGCCCGCCACCGGCGCTCGCCGCGTCTTCACCTTTGTCGATCGTGGGTGTGCGCGAAGGCGACCAACTGCGCCTGCCCGCCGCCAGCCAACAGGCCCTGCGTTTGAAAATCTCCGCATTGGGCGGCAGTGGACGGCGCTGGTGGTTTCTCAACGGTGCCCCGCTGGGTGACAGCGCCAACCAGGACTTTATCAACGCCAGTTTCGAGCGCCTGGGCCGCTACCAGCTCAGCGTCCTCGATGAAGCAGGTCAAACGGCCCGGCTTGAGTTCAGCGTCGTCGATTGAATCGCCATCGCCGACAAGCCGGCTCCTACAAGGGAACGCATTCCAAACTGTAGGAGCCGGCTTGCCGGCGATAGCGGCCTAAAGGTTCACTTGCCTTCAAGGCTAATCCCCCCGAAGCTATCCACCTTCAGGAGCCCCCGCATGAACCTCGAACACCTCACCGAACGCCTGCACCGCATCCGCGATAACAACGACTGGAAGCCATTCCACAGCCCGAAAAACCTGGCCATGGCCGCCAGCGTGGAAATGGCCGAGCTGGTGGAAATCTTCCAATGGCTGACCGAAGACCAATCGCGCCAGCTCCCTGCCGATAAACTCGCCCATGCCGGGCAGGAAGTCGGCGATATCGTGCTGTACCTGCTGTTGCTGTGCAGCGAGCTGGGCCTGGACATGAACGAGGTGGTGCGCGCGAAACTGGCCGACAGCGAACGGCGGTTTGCTCATGAGTGACCGCCATTTCGACCAGCTCGCCACGCGCTTCGCCGAAAAGATCTACGGGGGCGCCAAAGGTGCCATACGGTTGGCGGTGCTCCAGGCCGACCTGACCGAGGCCCTGCCCAAGCGCCCGTTGCGTGTGCTGGATATCGGCGCGGGCCTGGGCCATATGTCGCTGTGGTTGGCCGAGCAGGGCCACGACGTCACCCTGGCCGAACCTGCCGAGCCGATGCTCGAAGGTGCACGCCAACGCTTTGCTGACGCAGGGCAGACCGCCACCTTTATCCATGCGCCCTGGCAAGACCTGTTGGGCCAGCTCACCGAACCCTACGACCTGGTGTTGTGCCACGCGGTGCTGGAATGGCTGGCCGAGCCCCATGCGATCCTGCCGGTGCTGCACCAGCTCACGGTGCCCGGCGGCTGGTTGTCGTTGGCGTTCTACAACCGCGATGCGCTGATTTACCGCAACCTGCTCAAGGGCCACTTCCGCAAAATGCGCAAGAACGACATGGCCGGCGAAAAGCAGAGCCTCACGCCGCAACAACCCCTTGACCCGCGTGAATTGGCGGCGCAACTCGACGGCCTTTGGCAGGTCGAAAGCCAAAGCGGTGTGCGGGTTTTCCATGACTACATGCCAGTGGAATTCCAGGCGCGCGCGGATTTGCAGGACCTTTTGGAGATGGAACTCGCTCACCGTCGTCACCCAAGCTTTGCCGGACTTGGGCGTTATTTGCACTGGATCTGCCGTCCGGTTTAAGCGGCCCAGTCTGCGGAGGTCGAAATGCGTCGTCTCTGTTTGATCCTGTTGTCCCTCGGGCTGGCCGCGTGTTCCAGCCCCAACCCTTATGTGGCCGCTTCGGCGCCGATCCCGCCGGCGCCTCCCCAGGCTGCCAACACCTTTGATGCCAGCGCCTACCCGGCGCCGGTGCGCGACTACGGTGCTTACCGCAACTGGGCCTGGCGTAACGGCCAACTGCCGGCGGGCACGGCCTGGGCGGATTCGGCGCAAATTGCCGAAGCGGTGAGCGGCGCCCTCGACCAGCGCGGCCTGCGTCCCCTGCACGACAACCGCCCGGCAGACCTGCTGGTGAGCGCCGATGTGCGCCTGGAGAAGCGCCTCAAGCAAGTCCAGGATGACTATGGCTACGGCTATGGCGGTTACAACCGTTATGGCAATGGTTACGGCATGTACAACTCGGTGCCGATCGTGCGCACCTATGAAGTCCAGGTCGTGGTGGTTCGCGTCAACCTGTTCGATGCCCGCACCGGTCAACCGGTGTGGAGTGCCAGCGCGGAAACTGGCAGCCAGGGAAGCCTCAGCGAGCGGGGAGATGCCTTGCGCCAGGCGGTGCAAAAGGCAATGACGGCATATCCTCCCAGTTAACAGCTATTCTCATTTCAAGCGCGGGTCGCTCTTTGGAGAAAAACCATGTTTCGTCGTATCGCTACGCTTGCTGTTGTAGTGCTGCTGGGCGGTTGCCAGACCAGCCAGGTCAACCACGATTTTGACGCCAGCCGGGATTTCGGTGCCTACCGCAGTTGGGCCTGGAAGGACCCGGCGCTGCAATATCGCCCCGATGACCCGCGCATCAAGAGCGACCTCACTGAACAGCGCATCCGGCAGGCCGTGGGTGAACAACTCGACCAGCGCGGCCTGCGCCCGGCCGCGTCCGGCACCAAGGCTGACCTGAATGTTCAGGCCTACCTGATTGTCGAGGACCGTCAGCAGCAAGTCACCACCAACTATGGTGGCGCTTGGGGGGGGCCGTGGAATGGCTATTGGGGCGCGCCGATGTACAACGAAACGCGCAACATCACTTACAAAGTCGCCACCATCCAGATCGACCTGCTTGACGGCAAGGATGGCAAGCTCGTCTGGCGCGGCAGCGATGAACAAATGATGGCTACCTCGCCCAATCCTCAGGATCGTGACAAAGCCATTCGCACCACCGTCACTCGTGTCCTTTCCAGCTATCCCCCTCACTAGTTCCCTCGACCTGTAGGAGCTGGCTTGCCTGCGAAGGCGGCCTGACAGCCGGCCGCTCTCTAACTGCCGCCCCACGATCCAAATGTGGGAGCTGGCTTGCCTGCGAATACGGCCTGACAGCCGACCACTCTCTAACTGTCACCCCGCGATCCAAATGTGGGAGCTGGCTTGCCTGCGAAGGCGGCCTGCCAGCCGAGCACTCTCTAACGGCCACCCCACGATCCAAATGTGGGAGCTGGCTTGCCTGCGAATACGGCCTGACAGCCGACCACGCTCTAACTGCCACCCCACGATCCAAATGTGGGAGCTGGCTTGCCTGCGAAGGCAGCCTGCCAGCCGACCACTCTCTAACTGTCACCCCGCGATCCAAATGTGGGAGCTGGCTTGCCTGCGAAGGCGGCCTAACAGCCGACCACTCTCTAACTGCCACCCCACGATCCAAATGTGGGAGCTGGCTTGCCTGCGAATACGGCCTGACGGCCGACCACTCTCTAACTGCCACCCCACGATCCAAATGTGGGAGCTGGCTTGCCTGCGAAGACGGCCTGACAGCCGACCACTCTTCAACTGTTGCCCCACGATCCAAATGTGGGAGCTGGCTTGCCTGCGAATACGGCCTGCCAGCCGACCGCTATCTAACTGCCACCCCACGATCCAAATGTGGGAGCTGGCTTGCCTGCGAATACGGCCTGACAGCCGACCACTCTCTAACTGTCACCCCGCGATCCAAATGTGGGAGCTGGCTTGCCTGCGAAGACGGCCTGCCAGCCGACCACTCTCTAACTGTCACCCCGCGATCCAAATGTGGGAGCTGGCTTGCCTGCGAAGGCGGCCTAACAGCCGACCACTCTCTAACTGCCACCCCACGATCCAAATGTGGGAGCTGGCTTGCCTGCGAAGGCGGCCTGCCAGCCGACCAGGATGTTGGATCTGAACGGGTACATATCCGTTATTTGGGTAACGGCTGGTATTGGTTCCGCCCTTACGGCGGCTCACTTTTGAAAAGCGCAAAAGTAAGCAAAACGCTCTTGCCCCAACACTCGGCACCTCGCCTAGGCTCGGTGTGCCCGTAATCCGACAGGTATTTGGGGGGGCGCCGCCACGCGCCATCCATGGCGCGGGGCGGCTAAACCGGCATCCCTGCCGGTTTACCCCCCAAATCCCTGTCGAATTCCGGCCAGCGTGTTTGACGGGGCGCCTAAGATCAAAAGCAGGGTCAAGATCAAGATCAAGATCAAGATCAAGATCAAGATCACGATCAACAGCGACTCGCTTCGCATCGTGGTTACGGGGGGTGTCGTGGGTGTTACAACTTCGTGTCGATATTTATCGTCATCGCCGGTAGGCCAGCGCCCGCATTGATTTGTGGCGACTGGCCAGCCCTTGTCTACACTCCAAATAACTACGGAGAGTAAGCGCTAAGGAGTGCCTGATGTCTCCCCGACTTCGTTCCAGGCAACGTGGTGCGATTGGCTTGATGGCAGCAGGCACCCTGGCGGTGGCCATGGTGTTTATGCTGTTGGCGGTGGACAGTGGCCGCCTGTACCTGGAAAAACGCAAGCTGCAGTCCATCGCCGACACCTCGGCCCTCGAAGCTGCCGGCCGTGGCGGCGTTTGCACCCCCAGCACCACCGCCAACGACTATGCCGTACAGAACGCTACGCGTAACGGGTTTCCGGTGGTCGCCGGCGATAACAGCCGTGGCCTGGCGGTGACCTGCGGTGCGCTGGTGACCAATGCCAGCAATATCCGCGTGTTTACGGTCGATGCCACCAAGAATGACGCCGTGCGCGTGGTGGCCACTCGCAGTGTAACGACCAGCCTCGCCAGTGGTATCTGGAGCATGTTCAGCGGTGCGCCGGTTTCCTCGCAGATGATCTTGAGTGCCACCGCCGTGGCGGCGTATGCGCCTCCGGTGGCGCAGTTGACCATTCGCAGCAGCCTGGCATCGGTGAATTCCAGCAATTCCCCGCTATTGAACATGGTCATCGGCAATCTGTTGGGCGGCAGCCTGTCGCTGACCGCTGCGGGTTGGAATGGGTTGCTGACCACGAATGTGAACCTGCTCAGCTACCTGGATCAGTTGGCGATTCAATTGAATGTGACGGCGGGCGACTACGAGGCGTTGCTCAACACGGCTGTCTCCGCAAGCCAGTTGATCGACGCCGCAGTCAAGGTGCTGCAGAAAAACGGATCGGTGGCCACGGCGATCATTAACGACGTGATCTCACTGAAAGCCATCGCCCCCAATACCCAGCTTTTGAAAGTGGGGGATCTGCTCAAAGTTGCCAGCGGAACACCCTCCGCAGCCTTGAATACCACTGTGCAGTTGTTTCAGTTGCTGGAGACGGTGGCGCAACTGTCCAATAGCAAGAGCGCGGTGAGCGCGGCAGCCCAGGTGAACATCCCGCTGGTGGGCAACGTCTCGATCCAGACCAAAGTCATTGAGGCACCGCAACTGTCGGCGATTGGTAATCCGGCAAAGGCCAAGGCCGGGCTTTTGAATAATCCGCAGACCGATCAGATTTTCGTACGCACCGCCCAAGTACGCACATTGGTCACCATTGATGCGCCGATCATCAAGGTGGTTTCAGGGGTTTCATCGATCCTTTCCGGCCTGGGCACGCCTGTGTCGAAGGTGGTCGGCGGCCTGTTGAACTTGAACCTGCCGGCAGTTGTGGGCGGCGTCTTGTGCCTGGTGGCGTGTAATGTCGCGGATGTTGATATCACCCAAACACTGTCCATTTATATCGAGGCAGCCAGTGCGCAAAGCTATGTCACGGACTACAACTGTGCCACGCCTGCCACCAAGTCGCTGACGGTCAAGTCCACCACTGCATTGGCCACCCTGGGCGTTGGCTATGTTGATCCGGTTGCGGCATTTTCTTCATCGGGCCCCGTCACCGTGCAGCCGGTCAGGCTGATCGATTTTGGCCAGCGCTATTGCATTGTGTTGACGCTGCTATGCGGTCCGCGCACAGCGGGCGTGGGCGGAGGATTGAATCTGAAGGCGCTGACGACCGTGGGCGCGCAAACCAACTCGATGCTGTTCTTGCCCGTGGCCGAAATGAACACGACGCCGACTTACAAAAGCCCGCCAGGCACCGCCGATATCATTCATAGCCTGGGAGATACCTTGAACGGCCTGCAGGTCACTTACGTACCGCCCACCGGCAGCACGCCCGGCCCGGCGAACGGTACTGTTACCAGTGCTCTGACAACCATCGTCAGTTCGGTGGTCAACCTTGTCCAGAACGTACTGGCGCCGATACTCGACCCTATCGTCAAAACCTTGCTTTCGGCCCTGGGCATCAGCCTCGGCAACGCTGAAGTCGGCGCCAACCTCACCTGCCACATGGGGCGTGCCTACCTGGTGATCTAAACCACCGGCAACTCCACGCAAAACCTCGCGCCTTGCTCACCATTGGCAACGCTCAAGCGTCCGCCCATGTTTTCTACAATGCCGTAGCTCACCGACAACCCGAGCCCGGTGCCTACGCCAATCGGTTTGGTGGTAAAGAACGGTTCGAAAATCCGCTCCAGCAACCGTGGGTCAATGCCGCCACCGTTGTCTTCTACCCAGATCCGCACATGGCGGCTGTCATGCTCGCAATGCACCGCAATCCAGGGACGGAACCCAGGATCTTTTTCGCGCTGGCTCAACAACGCATCACGGGCATTCACCATCAGATTGATCAGCACCTGCTCAAGCTGGTCGACGTGACCTTTGACCTGCACGGTAAAGTCCGCCGGTGTTACGCGCACTTCCACGCCCTTGCCACGCAGGCCTTCGCCGAGCAGCGACAGCGTGCCTTCCACCGCCTGCGACGGGTCGAAGGGCTGCTGTTCGATTTCCGAGCGGCGGCCGAACACGCGCATATGGTCCACCACCCGTGCTGCGCGCTGCACCTGGGTGTCGATGCGCTGGAGCTTTTCGGTGAGGTAGTCGATCTGCGCATCGCCGTTGCCCAGGCGCTTGAGCACATTGACGATGGCCATGCGCATCACGTTCAGCGGCTGGTTGATCTCATGGGCCAGGCCGGTGGCCATTTCGCCCAGGGTGGCCATCTTGGCGCTCTGGGTCAGTTGCTGCTGGGAGCGGCGCACCTCGGTGTTGTCGCGGCCGACGGCCTGCACTTCCACCAGCGCGCCCTGTTCGTCAAACACGCCACGGTCCGACCACACCCACCAGGCATGTTCGCGTCCCGGCAACTCCAGGCTGATCTCGGCGGTGCTCACCGGGAATTCCGGGGTCAACTGGCCGATGCGCTGCACAAAGGCCTGGCGTTGTTCCTCCGACAACCAATGGCCCAGGTTCAAGCCCGGCAATTGCGCCGGCAGACACTCCAGGTAATTGGCCAACGGCGTGTTGCCAAACGTCAGGGTCAGGTCCGGACGATAGCGGCAGATCATCGCCGGGGAGTCTTCGACCAGGATGCGGTAGCGCTCTTCGCTGTGCTTGATCTGTTCGGCGGCCAGGGTCGCGTCGGTGACATCCAGCCACAGGCCGACGGCTTCCACCGGCAGGCCGAGGTCGTCGCGCAGCAACTTGGCCTCATCCAGCAACCAGTGGTAGTTGCCCTGTTTGTCACGCAGGCGGTAGCGGCTGCGGACGCTGCCTTCGCGCAGCAATTGGCGGCTGCGCTCAAAGTACAGTTCGCGGTCGTCGGGGTGGATCAATGACGCCAGGCTGTCGTGGTTGCAGTCGGCCAACGTCCAGCCCAGCAGCGGCAGCAAGCTGTCACTGAAGAACGCCGGGTGCAGGGCGCCGTTGACGTAGCGCTGCACATAGATCACCGCCGGTGAGCTGGCGATCAGGTTATCCAGGCGCGCATGGGCGGCGGCGGCTTGCAGTTGCTGGTTCTTGATGTCGCTGATGTCGAGCATGAAGCCGATCCAGCGGCGGCTGTCGCCCACGCCCAGCACTTGACCCTGTACCCGATACCAGAGCGGGTTGTGCTCGGCGTCGGTGCGTTGCAGGCGCACGCTGGTCAGCAGCGGTTTGCCCAGGGCTTGCAGGTCGTGCAGGCGGCTGTTGAGTGCCTGGCGGTCGGCAGGGTGGATCAGCTCCAGCCACAGGGCCAGAGGCTGGCGGGTAGGGCCGTCTTCCAGGCTGAGGCTGTGCAGCAACTGCGGGGCGAGCTGGACTTCCTGGGTGGCCGGCAGCAGTTCCCACCAGCCGGTGCCGAGCAGGCCTTGCAAAGCCTCCATGCGGTCGAGTTGCTGGTGGTAGCGCTGCTCGCGCAGGCGGCTCAGCAGCGGGGCGGCGAGGGCGGCGGTGAGGTTCAGCCAGTCGCGCTCGTTGGTGTGCCGCTCGCCGCTGTAGAGGCCGCAGAGCAACCACGCGGCGACGCCCTGGCTGTCACGGTAGGGCACCAGGAAACCGTCGGTGGTGCCGAAAATGCCGTGCAGGCGTGGGTGGTCGCTGCGCGCCAGGGCCAGGCTCAACGGCGCGTTGCCATTGGCACTGTCCAGGCTGGTGCCCAGGTGTTGGCCGGTCTGCCATAAGGTGGGCGCATCATGGGCGGCGTAGTGGCTGTAGACGCGCCAGCCTTGGTCGTCCTCATCGAGCAAGGCCAGGGCGACGCAAGGGATTCGCCAGCGTTGGGCCAGGCTGCGCAGCTGTTCATTGAACACCTCAGGCAGGCGCGCCAAGCTGCACACGCGCAATTGCTCGCTCATCTGGCAGGCCAGCTGATGGTTTTGCTCGCGGTGTTGGGCCAGTTGCTGGCCGGCGATCAAGTCGCCAACGTCTTGCAGGTGCAAGTTCCAGCCATCACCCTGCGGCTCGACCCAGCCACGGGTGTGCAGGACCTGGCCGGTAGCGCCCTGGAAATCCAGGTCCAGGCTCTGGTGTTGCCACTCGGCGGGGCTGCCTTCGATACTCAGCGCGCTGTTGGCACACAGCAGTTCACGCAACAGCGGCCGGGGTTCGCCCACGCCGTGTGGCGCAAGCTGTGGGCGCAGGGTACCGCCGATGCTTAGCACGTGGCCCTGGGCATCCAGTTGCAGGTGCAGCCCTGGCGTCGGCGTGCCGGGGGAGTCGAGAGCCAGCGCGCTGGTGCGGCCGAGCAGGCGCCCGAAGAGCTTGTCCCCCGAGGTCAAAGCTGCAGACTCGAACTGACCAACAGGTTGGCCGGCAGATTCGGCACGGTGCCGATGACCGGCAACACCAGTGCAGGGAACACCGAATAGAGGCGGCTGGTGGGGTATTTGATCGTGACTTTCAGCGTAGTGTCGGTTCCAGAGTAGGTGGCGGTGACCAGGTCATCGGTAAACTGGAAGCTGGGAGGGATCCATTGCAACTGTTTTAACGCGGTAGTTTTGGCGAGTGTGGTCACCTGGGTGGTATAAGTGGTGCCCGCGGCTATCGGGTCCACCGACATAGCCTGGCGCACGCCCTCCGCCGCCGCCTGGTTGAACGACTGCATCATCAGCAGTGGCAGGCTATAGCTGACCAACCCATAGAACACCGCGAAAAAGATCCCGAAGACCAGGGCGAATTCAATCGCCGCAGCACCTTTTTGCTTTTTGGGGAGGCCCGTTTTCATGACTGCGTCTACCCTGACGGCTACTACCTGATATCAGCATAGAATCATTCAGCGAAAAGGGATGTTTTTTACGTGATCCAAAGCGTGGTGATACTGCTCTGGCTGGGGCTCTGTGCGTTGCAGGATATGCGTCAACGGCAAATCGCCAACAGCTTGACCCTGGGTGGGGCACTGCTGGCGTTGATCTACCTGCTCTGGATGGGCCTGACCTGGCTGGGAGCGCCTGCCAGCGAGGGAGGCTGGGCCTTCGCCGTGGCGCTGCTGCTGACCTTGCCCGGCTATGCGCTGGGCCGCTTTGGCGCGGGGGATGTGAAGCTGCTGGCCGCCCTGGCCCTGGCCAGTTCGCTGGACGTTTTGCTGTGGTCATTGATCGGCGCTGCCGTGTTCCAGGGCGCCTGGGTGCTTATCAGTCAAAGGCTTAGCGCGCGTCGAGAGGTGTCGCCTCCGGGAGTGTCAACAAAGCAGCCTTATGCGCCCTTTTTATTGACAGGGTTCGCGCTGCATTGGTTTTGGATCCATTAGTCGCACAAGGCCTCTATCGCTATGTACATAGTCGGAAAGTAGGTCTACGTTTATTGAGTAGATGTATAGGATTCTTCGTCAAAAGGGATAGGTCAATCTTTTGGCTTGCCAGGCATGGAGTAGCGCGTGAACAAGCTTACCTCGGCGGTGAAAGTGCTCGTGGTCGACGATCAGCCGATGATCGTGGAAGAGCTGTGCGAATTTCTTGAAGGCAGTGGCTACCGCTGCGTCCCTTGTGAGTCCAGCCGACACGCCTTGCAGCGCTTCAGCGAAGACGCCGAGATCGGCCTGGTGCTGTGCGACCTGCACATGCCGGACATGGATGGCATCGAGCTGGTGCAGGCCATGCAGAAAGTGGCCGGCAAGCAGCGGGCATTTGAGGCGATCATGCTGACCGGGCGTGCCGACAAACAGGACGTGATCAAGGCCCTGCGCGCCGGGATCTCGGATTACTACCAGAAGCCGATCAACCTCGATGAATTGCTCGAAGGCCTGCAACGCCAGGAAGCGGCATTGGAAGAGCGGCAAAAAGAGCTGCAACTGGGGCACCTGAACCAGAAGCTGCAATACCTCTCCGAATCCATCAATGACCTGTATCAGGACCTCGACAAAGTACGTCGCAGCCCAGGTACCGGCTTGGCGGATGAGGGCGAGTTGGCCGCCGAAGAAACCGGGCCGCTGGAAATCCCGACCATTTTCAACCAGCTGTCACCGCGCCAGCTGGATGTGGCGCGCCTGGTGGGCAAGGGCCAGACCAACTACCAGATCGCCTGTGAACTGGGGATCACCGAAAACACGGTCAAGCTCTACGTGTCGCAGGTGTTGCGCCTGACCCATATGCATAACCGCACTCAACTGGCACTGGCCTTGTCGCCGAACAATTCGGCGATGCGCCAACGGGTGACGGCACACTGAATCTTCGGGTGTTATTGGCTCTTCCCGCCCTTGGACGACCCACCGGACTCTGACTCGAAAAACTCCGGGATGGGGTGCTTGTTGCTGTCCAGCCAACGCTGCAAGGCATTCTCCCGTTCTGCGGGCGTGGTCCTTTGCGGCGTGGGTGAAGCGACCCGCCCATCGACCTGCAAGGCCAGCCAGTTTTCCGTCTCTGCCTGTTGCGGGGACGATGGGCCCGGTTCAATGGCCAGTGCGCTCAGCGGAAGCAGCGCCAGGCCGATCAGGTAATGTGCTTTCATCGATCACTCCTCACTTGATAGCCAGCGTATGGCATCGCTGACCGCCACGACTTTGCGTGCTGGTGCGCTGGGGCCCTTGAGTTTTTGCGCGCGGGCCTGGGCATCGGTGACTTGTTCGGGGCTCAGGCCCAATTGGCTGACCACCTTTGCCGCTTGCCCCCAGTCGTCCTGATAGATCAGCAAAGTCACCAGGTTGACGGCGGCCAACGGGTCGCTTTGCTTGAGCTCGATGGCGGTCATGAATTCAAAACGCGCATCTGCCATGCGCAGTTGGTTGAGGTACACCACGCCCAGGTCATTGCGGATTTTTTCGTCGGTGGGCGCCAGTTGCGCGGCCCGTTGCATATGCGCCATGGCCTGGGCGTTGTCGCCCCTGGCGGCCGCCAATTGCCCCAGACCGTGCTCGCCTTCGGCGTCCATGCAAGTACCGAGCAGGCTGCGGTACAACGGCTCGGCCTCGCTGCGCCCGAGCAGTCGGTAGTTACGGGCCTTGCGCTGGCGCACCTGAGGCAGGGCGTCGGGCATATTTTGCAGATTGGCCAGGCTGGCGTGCAGCTTGCCTTCGTTGGCCAGGTCATCGGACAGGTTGAGCGCCAGCTCCTGCTCGGAACTCGGCTTGGCGCAACTGCCGGATGAGGTCAATGCCGACCAGGGTGATTGGCCATCGGTGGCGCAGCCGCCGAGCATCAGCAAGGCCAGGCCGGCAATCAGTACTTTCATCAACGACTCCTTAAAAGTGACTCAACGCGCGGGCGATGCCGATAAAGGCCGGGCCGCCGAGCACGATCAGCAAAGCTGGGAACAGAAACACCATCATCACCACTGACATTTTTGCCGACATTTTCGAGATGTATTCCTGCAAGCGGGTCAGGCGTCGGTCGTCGAGCAATTGCTTGAGCGCCAGCAGCGACTTCATCGCGCCGCCGCCTTGCTGGATCAGTTGTTGGAGGATGATGCAGGTGTCGGTGAACTCATCCACTTCCAGCACGCGCGCGGTCTTGCCCAGTTCCTCACCCAACTCCAGCCCGGAATCGACCCGCGCCAGGATCAGGCGCAATTCGTGCGTGAGGTGGGGAAGCAAACGCTGGGCTTCGTTGCCCAGCACCCGTAACGACTGTTCAACTGCCATGCCCGACTCAAACAGGATGCGCAGCAGCGGAATAAACGTTGAGACTTCCTTGGCGATGGCTTGCTGGCGATGTTTTGCAGCCGCAGCCAGCACACGCTTGGGCAACAGGTAGCCAATCCCCAAGGCAAATAGCGGGGCGATCCATGCAGGGTCCGCATGGGGAAACAGAATTTGCTGGCCCAGGAGGGTCAGGCCCAGGAGCACGATGGGCAAACCGATCTGGAAGGCAGCAAACAGCGAGCGCTGGTTGGCCTTGCGCCACCCGACTCGGTTGAGCAACACCTGGGTCTCCTGGTCCAGGCTGACCGAGCGCTGGGCCAGGGTGCTCCCGCCGAGCTGGCGCATCAGCGTACCGAGCCGGGCATCGCCGCCCATCCGCCCTTGCAGTCGATCAGCGACCCGGCGATCGCGCCGGCGATGCTCCAGCAATTGGCCGGCCACCAGTACCAGGGCGGCGAGCAGCAACAAGGCGCTGGCGAGAAGGGCCATCTCAGACACTCCTCAGCATGCGCCACATGATCAGGGTGCCGCAGATGTCCATGGCCAGTGCGCTGAACAGCATGATGCGCCCGGTGCCGTCGTTCCACATGGTCATCAAATAGTCCGGGTTGACCATGATGAAATAGCCCACGATCAGTACCGGCAACCCACCCAATACATAGGCGGTCATGCGCGTTTCGCCGGTCATGGCCTTGAGTTGGCGGGCACCTTGTTCGCGCTCGCGAATCATCTTGATCAGGTTTTCCAGCAGCTCGCTGGCGTTGCCGCCGTAGCGATGGTTGACCTTCAGCCCCAGGGCGAACAGTCGGAACTCGTCCTGTTCGTAGAACTCGGCGAAGTCACTGACGGAGTCCGGCAGGCTGACCCCCATGCGCACGTTGCGCTGCACCCGGCCCATGGCGTCCTTGAGTGGGTTTTCAATGCTTTCGACGCCGCCCAGCACAGCATCGGCCAAGGTTCTGCCGGACTTGAGGCTGCGAACGCTGTGGTCGAGCAACTGCGGCAGCTGTTCGACCATGCGTTGCACGCGCTGTTGATAACGCCAACTGATGTAGACGCGCAGTGCCAGTGGCGGCCCCAGGATCATTGCGATCAGGCCCAGCCCGTCGGCGAACAGCCAACCGAGCAATGCGCCGATCACCCAACCGCTCAGCCATAGGCCCAGGCGATCGGTGGGCTTGCCCAGCCCGGCGCGCGCGAACATGCGCTCAAGCCCGGTCCATTTGGTCGCGGTTTCCTGAATGTCGGGCTGGCCGTCGCCGAGGCGTTCCAGCACGCGGTCCGTCTGGGCCTTGCGCAGGCCGTGGTGAAACTGCCAGAACGACAGGCCGATCAGCAGCAGGCAGACAAGCAGCAATATCGGTCCGGTCATCAAGCGCCCCTACGACTGCAACGCCGATTCACGGCGCAGTTTGTCGCCGGCCGGGTTGATGGCTTCGCGCAGGAACCCGATGCCGGTGCGCCGGTCCAGGCGGAACAGGGTGTTGGTGACATACACGTCTTCGCGTACGCCGACCACTTCCACCACCTCGCTCACACAGCGGCGGCCATCGGGCATGCGCGTCAGTTGGATGATCACGTCCAGTGCAGCGCAGATCATCTGGCGCAGGGTTTTTTCCGCGACCACACGGCCGGTCAGGCCCACCAGGGTTTCCAGGCGCAGCAAGGCATCCTGGGCATTGTTGGCGTGCACGGTGCTCATGGAACCGTCGTGGCCGGTGTTCATGGCGGTCATCACGTCGAGCACTTCCACGCCACGGATCTCCCCGAGGATGATGCGGTCCGGGCGCATCCGCAGGGCGTTGCGGATCAGGTCGCTGGAGCGTACTTCTCCATGGCCTTCGGCGTTTGGCGGGCGGGTTTCCAGGCGCACCACATGGGGGTGGCCCAATTGCAGTTCGGCCACGTCTTCAATGGTGACCAGGCGCTCGTGGGGGTTGATCAGCTGGCTGAGAATGTTCAGCAGCGTGGTTTTGCCGGTGCCGGTCCCGCCGCTGATGAGGATGTTGCAGCGCTTGCCCACGGCCTCCTGGAAGAATTCGAAAATGCTTTGGTCGATGGTCTGCATGGCGACCAGGTCGCTGCTCTTGAGCATGTCCTTGCGAAATTTCCGAATCGACAGGCATGGCCCGTCCAGGGCAATCGGCGGGATGATCGCGTTGACCCGGCTGCCGTCGGGCAGGCGCGCATCCACCATCGGCGAGGATTCATCGAGGCGCCGACCCAGTGGCGCGAGGATGCGTTGCATCACGCGCTCCACGTGGTGGTCGTCGATAAAGCGCAGGTCGCTCTGGTGCAGCAGGCCGTCGCGTTCGATAAACACCCGGTGCGGCCCGTTGACCAGGATCTCGGTCACCGAGGGGTCGCGCAGCAGCACTTCCAGTGGGCCGAAGCCGGTGAGTTCGTCGACGATCTCTTCGGCCAGGCGCTCCATTTCATAGCGCGAGATCGCCAGGCGCATGCGCGTGATGTATTCGGAAACCTTGTCGATGACAAACTGCGCCAGGGACTGGCGCGTGCCTTCGAGCAGGTTCTTGCCCGACTCTTCGATGGCGTCGATGATGTAGCGATGCAGCACCAGTTTCAGGCCATCGTGATCGCTGTTGCCCCCGGCGCTTCGGGCCGGGCCGCCAAATAATTTTTCGCCGTTCATCGTCCGGACCCCAGGAAGCGTTCAAACCAGCGCATTGAGGGTTTCGCGAGGCCCTCGGAGCGTTTTGCCAGGCGCTCGCCCAAGGTGCGCACGGCTTGGGTCAAAGGTTCACGTGGGGCCAGGGCGAACAGGGTCTGGCCCTGGTTTTTCACATTCAGGCGCAGCTCGGCGGCGAGGGGGAGTACGGCGACGCATTCGAGGCCGAAGCTTTTTTCCAGGGCTTCGGTGTCCGGCGCACAGGCCTTGATGTAGCGGTCCACCACCAGCTTGGCGTGATCGAGCTTCATGCCTTTTTCGCGCCAGCGGTTGATCACCGCGAGGTTGCGGCGGCAGTCCAGTACGCTTTGGTCAGTGCACCACAGCAGCTTGTCGCAGTGGCTGACAAAGGTGCGCAGAGCTTCGCTGTCCGGTTGCCCGGTAATGTTCACGACAATGTGCTGGAAGTGCTGGCGCAGCGCACTGAGCAACATGAACAGCTCGGCGGCACTGGTGAGTTTGAGCGGTTCGTCACCGGTGGCGTACGCCAGGATGCGCAGGCCATCGAGGGCGGTGGTGAAGGCACTGTTGATCAAGGTGGTGTCGAGACGGCGCAAGTGTCGCAATGCATCGCCGAAATTGAACGTGCTCTCCAGGCCCAGCAAGGCCAGGCTGTCGCTGCGCGGCAGGCCCAGGTCGAGCAGCAGGGTCTGCTGCCCGCTTTTTTGCACCACCAGCGCCAGGTGGGTGGCCAGCATCGCCCCATCGGCGTTGCTCTGGGTGCCAAACAACACGGTCAGGCCGCCCAGCTGTGTATTGGGCGTGACGGTCGGCAGGCGCTTGCTGAGGCGTCGCACCAGGCCGGCCACTTCGCTGGAGCGTGAGCCATAGGCGACGAAATCGCGGGCGCCGGCCCGCATGGCGTTGAGTACCAGCTGGTTGTCCATGCCATCGCCGAGGGCAACTACCGCGAGCATCGGCTTGGCTTCCAGGGCACCTTCGATCAGCGCGCTCTGGGCCACTACGTTTTCACGGTCCAGGCCGACAAACACCAGGTTGGCAAAGGTCACGTCCACCAGCGCCAGCAGCTCGTCCAGGCTGCCGGTGCCGGCGCTCACGACTTGGCCCAGGGGCGCCAGGGCACCCTGCAGCCACTCAAGGTCAGTGGCGTTGCGGGTGATGGCGAGGAAGGTCTGACTCAGGCTATCGCTCATTGGGAAAGTCCACTGCGACGGTCGAAATTACCGTTTTCCAGGAAGAACAGCCGGTACCAGTTCGGGTCGTAGGTGCGCAGTTTTTCGCCGGGCAAGGAGGGCAATTGGGCGTTGGCGGCCAGCGGCTGCACCAGGTGCGGCGTGACGATCATCAGCAGTTCCTTTTCTTCGCGGCTGATATTGGAGTCGCGGAAAAACGCGCCGATGATCGGGATATCGCCCAGCCCTGGAAACTTGCTGATGGTGGAGCGGTTATTGGTGCTGATCAGGCCGCTGATCACAAAGCTCTCGCCATCGGCCAGGGACACGCTGGTGTCGGTGCGGCGCACGGTCAGCGCCGGCACCTGGATGCCTTGGATCTGCACCGCATTGCTGTAGTCCAGCTCGCTGACTTCTGGCGCCACCTTGAGGGTGATGCGGTTGCGGTCGATCACCGTGGGGGTCAGGGTCAGGCGGATGCCGAACTCCTTGTACTCGATGGAGATGGTGTCGCTGCCGGCGCTGGGCACCGGCACCGGCACCTCGCCGCCGGCCAGGAAGGAAGCGCTCTGGCCGCTCATGGCCACCAGGCTCGGGCGCGCCAGGGTGTAGGCAAAGCCGCTGCGTTCCAAGGCATTGATCATGGCTTTTACCCGGCCACCGCCAAAGCCGATGTTGAAACTGTCAGCGCTCACCGGCAGTTTGAACACGCCTTCCGAGGGGGACAGCAGGTTGGGGCTGCCGAGGAAAAAATTCGTGCCCGTGCCCAGGAACCGCGTGCTTGCTTCCTTGAGCTTGGTGCGGCTGACTTCTACAAAGCGGATATCGGTCTGCACCTGGCTGGGCAGCAACGGGTCTTCCGACGGCGACAGTGACAGGCTGGTCAATGCCGAGGTGGCCTTGCCCTTGACGAACACCATGCTCTGGCGCGGCGCGCTGGCGCAGGCGGTCCACACCATCAGGCTGGTGGCGCCGGACGATACACCGGTCAGCAGGAAATGTCGGTCGCCGTTCACCCGCACATCGGCGATTTTCGGATCGCCGATGGCCAGGCGCGTAATGGCTACCGGTGATTGCAGCTCCTGTTGCAGGCCTTCTCCCACTTCGACCACGGCGGGCAACTGGCCCAAGGCGCTGCAATTGCCCGGCGCGGCCAGAGCCATGCCGACCGGCAGGCTCGACAGCATCAGGGCGCAGGCCAGTTGCGTGAACATGGGGGCGTAGCGATGGCTCATTCAAAGCATCCTTGCTCGATCACGGAGTTTGTGGCGCCGCCTGGGCGCCGCGAATCACTTCAATGCCACGGCGCACGCCAGGCTCACCGGCGGCCGCGGCTGCGGCGACGCGTTTGGGCGGGCCGGTCAGGGCCAGTTGAGTAAATTGGTAGAGGTCGCGGTTGGCACTTTCCAGTTTGTCCGGCGATTCGTTTTCACCGGCCCAATAGCGGCTGAGCAGTTGCTCTTCGGCGCTGCGGACGGCCAGGCGCAATATCCCGGCTTGTGCCGCGAGCATCATGCGGCTTAACAGAGGCTCCGGCACGGCCAGCACAACGGTGCGCGCGCCCGCCCGGCGTTGGGCGGCCTGGGCGCGCTCTTCGGCGGTGGCCGGCGGCGGGACGGCGGGTGTGCCATCGTTGGCCAGGCCCAATTGGTCGCCCACGCTGAGCAGGCGCATGGCGGGAAGGACGATCTGGGCCGATTGCTCGGCGTTGCTGGTGTCCTGGCGCAAGAACAACAGTACGTCCACGTAATCGCCGGGGCTCAGTTGGCCGCCGGCGCCGATGACTTCGTCCACGGCCACTGCCAGGGCGCGTTCGTTGGGGCGAATCATGCGTGCGAGGGGGCCGCCGCTGTTAAAGCTTTCTTCGGTGAGCCAAGTGCCGGCGCCGAGGGCGCGCAGTGGCGTGCGGCCGATGGCCTGGTCGAGCTGAGTGAGGCTGCCAGCGGGCACGGTGCGTAGTTTTTCCACCGTCAGGTCGGCGGCGGTCAGCGGAATAAAAGCCGGCACATCATGCACCAGCACCACCACCGGTTGGCGCGTCTGGTCTTCGGCGGCAGCGACGGTGTTTGCAACGGAAACGACAGGTGCAGCTGGGGCGGCGACAGGCTCCGGTGTGCGGCTCAAGACCAGTCCCCAATACCCGGCGATCAACGCCCCGATCAGCAACAAGCCGGCCAGGACCATGCTGATACGACTGTTCATGACGGCTCTCCCTATCCCGTTGCACTGCGCGCCCGCTTAATCCAAACGGGTTAATCCGCAACCTGGCTGTGATGAACATCTAACGATTTGGCTATTTGAAGGTAGCTCAGCTAGGACGAAATGCCATTACCGTAGGAAAAATTTATCTGAACTATAGAAGCAGCGGCTTGGCGTGCAGGTTTATGGCGTCAACGTTGTGACTAATACTTTGTGATTAATCCGTTATTACAGTTGTGAGGCCGAGGTTTGTTGACAATGCTCTAATGGCACGCCGCGATCATCTGGTACTAGAGCCGTTCCGGCTTCCAGTGGCGTTTTAGGGAGAAGTCTTATGTTCCTTGACCTGGTGTTGAAACTTTACGTTCAGACGCAACTATTCTTCAGTCGCAAAGAGGGTGCCTCAGGTATCGAGTACGCAATTGTCGTCGCGTTGGTCGCGCTGGTTATTGTCGGCGCCGGAACGGGGCTGGGAACTAAGATCAAAAACATTTTCACCAACATGACCACAAGCATGCCGACTGGGACCTGATTTAAGTGTGGCAGTCGTTATGATTATTCCCTCTTGCAGGTAATGCCATGAGCGCGTCTTCTTCACGCCAGCAAATCCTATTGGTGGACGACGAAGAGGACGCCTTGATCGAACTTGCCGAATCCCTCGAGAACGAGGGGTTTGTCTGTTTTACCGCCAACTCCGTCACCTTCGCCCTGCAAGAATTGACACTTCACCCCGACATCGCCCTGGTCATTACCGACCTGCGCATGCCCGAGGAAAGTGGCATTTCCTTGATCAAGCGCCTGCGCGAACACACCTCACGTTCCCACCTGCCGGTGATTGTGATGTCCGGTCATGCCGAAATGGATGATGTGAGCGACATGCTGCGCCTGCAGGTGCTGGACCTGTTTCGCAAGCCGATCTACCTGGTGAGGTTGATTGATACGTTGAACAACCTCTTCCCCCTCCCCAAAGCGAAACTGTAGGCGCCCGGAAAGCCGGGCTCCTGCAGATGTCAGAGCTGGTAACTGAAGCTCACCGAATAACGCGGCCGCCGATCGTAGCTGTCCAATGCCACGTCCGACATCGGCTTGGCGACCTCCAGCGCGATGTTGTAGTACTTGGCATCGCCAAAACGCAGCCCCAACGCCGCCGATGACAGGTCGTTGCCCTGCACCGGCAGGTCGTTGAACCAGGTCTTGGCGCGGTCGAACACCACGTAGGGTTGCAGGATTCTCACCCAGTCGCCGGCGCGGTTGTAGCTGTAGTTGACCTCGTAGGCCAGGCCCCAGCCCTTGTCGCCGGTGCCCTGGTCATCGGGATAACCGCGGCCGAAACTCTGCCCGCCGAAGGTGGCGCGTTCGCTGTCGGGCAGGTTGTCGTTGCTCCAGTAAAGCGCGCCGGACAGCACGCCTTGCCAGTTCTCGAACAGCTTGTTGCTCTGTACGCCAGACAGGCGCAGGCGGAAGAAGTCGAGGTCGGGTTTGAGGCCGCCAAAGTCCGTGCGGGTCTTGGCGCCCATGCCATTGATTCCTTGGTACACGCCGCCGCTGATGATGCGCAATTGGGTGGTGTCAGCCTTGCGCCAGTCCCCTTCGAAGGCCAGGGCGCGCAGGTTGGTTTCAAGTTCGAAACGCTGGGGGAAACCTTCCAGTTTGTAGCGGTTGGTCTGGTCGACGGCGTAGAGCCGCGTGCCCAGGCTCAACGACTCGCTGGGCGAGGCGATGAAGGGGTGGCTGATGCCAATGGAGTAACGGTCGATCTGCTGGTGTGGCTTGAGTTCCAGGCCGTCGCCCAGTTGCAGGCTGGTGCTTGGGTCGGCGCGGTAGCGTTCCCCCGAGAGCGCGAGTTGGGTGCCCTCGGCGTTGATGAATTGGCTGTAGGTCGCGCGGTAGTAGTGCTCTTTGTCTTCGCCTGGCGGGAACAGGCCGCTGATGCTCAGTTGCTCGCCCATGGATGTCCACGAGTTGCTGGTACCGGTCAGCAAGGCCTGGGTACCGCCACGGCTGGCTTCGTTGAGGCTCATGCTGGTGGTGATGGGCTTGCGGCTGGCGTTGATCTGCATGTGGGTGCCGCCATCGGTGGTGCCTGGCGGCGGCACCTGGGCTTGCACGGTTATACCCGGTATAGCGCCCATCAACGTGGTGTAGCGCTCGAACGTCTTGCGCGTGAGCGGGCGTTCGGCCTTGAGTTTCTCGGCCAGTTTGTCGACGTAGGACGAGACCGCGCCAATGTCGCCTTGCAGTTGGTAATCCCGGATGTAGCCTTCGACCAGCACCACGCGCACCAGGCCGTCCTCGAAACGTTGTTCCGGCAGGAAGGCGTACGACAGCAAGTAGCCGTCCTGCTGATAACGCCGGGTGATGCTGCGGGTGGCTTCGATCAATTGCTCCAGATTGGTTTCGTGGCCGATCAGCGGCCCGAATGCCTGCGCAACGTCGCTGAGCGGGTAGACCGTGCCGCCGTCGATCTGCAGTTTGCGGATGGTCACTTTGGTGTCCATCAGCAAGGGTTGCCCGGCGGTGGGCGCCGGCGTCGGCACCTGGGTGGGTGTGGCCGCCGGACGGTAGGCGTCGGCGGGCAGGTTGGGCACGGGCAGGTTGCGGATGGTGTCGTTGCTATTGAGGAAACTGGGTAGGGTATCGGCGTGGGCATAGGCACTGAGGGTGAGCAATAACAACGGCGTCAAAGCGCGCATAGGACACTCCATGGTCAAACTGCAGCAGCGTTTCGCAGATTCCCGCCGGGCTCTGGGGGCGCGGTTCGGGTGCTTTCAGGGATCGATCATTGACCCATAAAAAAGACGAGAGACTTAGTGGGGTCTCTCGTCTCAACCAAGCGTAGGCGCTGTAGGTGAGGCCGTCTAATCGGCCAGGTGCAATTCTATTTTTTGCCGCCCAGGCCGCCTAACAGCCCGCCCAGTAGACCACCATTTGCGCTGCCGCCTGCACCGGCAGAGGCACCGGCACCGGCACCGGCACCGGCGCCTGCGCCGACACCCAGGTTCAGGCCGCCCCCGAGCAGCCCGCCGCCGGTATTGGTGCCGCCGGTGACCAGGCCGCCGATCGAGGCCACGGTACCGCCCACTGCAGTCACTGTACCGCCGAGGGCGTTGGTGACCGGGTTGGCATTGGTGCCGCTGATTTTGCCGCCCAGGCTGCTGACAGCGCCGCCGACATTCGTCGCCAGGCCATTGACGGGCGCACCCAGGCCGGTGGCACCGCCGATGGTTTGGGTCAGGCTTTGCACGCCGCTGGTGACAGGGTTGATAGCGCCGCCGATTTGAGTGGTCAGCCCGGCAATGGGGGCACCGGCCGCTGTGTTGGGGACGCCGCTGCCGCCCAGGAGGGTACCCAGGGACGCCACGGTGGTGCCGGCTTTGACACCCGTGACGCCGGTCGCGCTGACCACGCCGTTGGTGTTGCCTGCATCCAGGCCGCTGCCGGCCCCGGCGATCACGCCACCGATCAGTTCAGGCAAGCCCAGGTTGTTAGTACCGCCACCTGTACCACCGCCGTTGCCGCCGCCACTGTTATCCGCATCCGGGTCGACATAACCGCTGGCCTTGCCGACCACGGTGCCGACACCATTGAGCACATTGCCCACCGCGCCTGTCACAGGGTTGCCGGTGCCGCCGGTGTCGGCGACTTTATCGCCCAGGCCGTCGACGGTATCGCCCACTTTTTTCAGCAAACCGCCCACTGGAGAATCCAGGCCGGTAGAGGAGCCGACTTTGCCGGTGGTGTTTTCCACCAGGGAGACCACGGGCACCAGGACTTTTGCGCCCACGGTGTTGGTGACCGAACCCAGTGGGCCGGTAGTGCTCGCGGTGCTCAGGGTGTCGCCCAGCATGGTCACGGCATTGCCCACCTTGCCGACGACGTTGCCTACCACCGGTGCAGCGCCGCTGACCACCGGCACTTTGCCCAGCAGGGTGGCGACATTAGTGCCGGTGACGGTCACGCCGTCGCCCAGGTCGGAAACCCCGTTGGCCACGCCAGCGACGGTTTTGCCCAATGCATTGCTGTCAGTACCCAGCGTACCCAGGCCATCCGACAGGCCGGTACCGATGCTGCCGACGGCGTTGCCGGTAGCGGTGACCAGGTCGCCAGCGGTTGCACCGACGATTGGCAGGCTGCCAAGGGTGGTGCCCAGGCTGCTGACGGTGCCGCCGAGACCGGTCACGGTATCGCCGACGGTGTCGACCACGGTCGCCGTAACCAGTGGCGTGGTGCCGCCGCCTGGGTTAGTGCCCGGGTCGGTGCCAGGATCGGTGCCGCCACCGGTTCCCCCGCCGCCTGTACCGCCGCCTGTACCGCCACCGGTTCCCCCGCCGCCTGTGCCACCACCTGCGCCAGCGCCAGCATCGGAAGATCCACCACTGTGATGCCCACCACCACCGCTGCTGCAGCCGCCGAGTGCCAGTGCTACTGCCAGGGCCAGCGCGGTACTTGCTTTCCAAAACACTACTTGAGTTTTCATGATTGAGTTCCTTGCACCTGTACAACCTTGGTTGTCTTCAAACGCTCACTATTTCTAGGGATAGCGATACGTTTGTCCGTGTGGCTATAACAGCCCCGGACGTGCGTTCTCTCAATGCTCAACTTGGTATTAACGATTTATATATCGCGCAGCTGTACCGTTTAAGTAGCTAATACCAAGGGTATAAGGCGGGGATGTATCAAGATGTATATATGTTTAAAATCAATAGGTTGTATAAAAAAGCGGACTTAAAAAAGTCCGCTATTACTTAGGGTGTATATATACAATTAATCATTTTATTTCAGGCGATTGGCTGCCACTTGCCTACCATATGTTCAATATCGCCTGCGCCTTTGAGCCACAACTCTCCGCTGGAACCGGCGGCGCTGGCCAATAACGTCACTTCACTGGGCAGGCGTACGGGTTTCCTGAACTCGACGTTTATCTCAACATTGGCGGCGGGCAGGTGTTCGCCAAGTGCGGCGAGGGTATGCGCCTTGTTCCACAGTCCGTGGGCGATGGCCTGGGGGAAGCCAAACAGCTTGGCGGTCAGGGCGCTGAGGTGGATCGGGTTGTAGTCACCGGACACCCGTGCATACCGGCGACCGATGTCGGCGGGTGCCTTCCAGCGGGACAATTCGCTGACCTGGGTGGGGGAGGGTTGGGCGTCCTCTTGCGCCTCACCGTCCAGTTTCACGCCTCGGCACAGCATGCGGCTTTCGGCTTCCCACAGCAGGCCAAGGGAGTCTTCGACGGTGGTGATCAGGTCGAAGGTCGCGCCCTTGGGGTGGGGCTTGAGGTTCTGCGCGTGCACACCGACGGACAGCTCACTGACACCCCCCAGCGGGCGATGGATGCGGATACGGTTGCTCAGGTGAATCAGCCCCAGCAGCGGGAAGGGAAAGTGTTTATCGGTGAGCAACTGCATCTGCAGGCCAAACGCGAGGATATGCGGGTACGTCGCCGGTAGGATCGGGCTGTCAGCAAAACCACAGACCTTGCGATAGGCCGCCACGTGCCTGGGGTTGATGCTCACCCGACAACGCAGCCCCTGCTCGGGCAGGGCGCTGCCGGTAATCTTGCGCTTGAGCGCCGCGCGCCAATACAGCGGCGGCAGAAACGGCGTATTGCCCAGTGTCTTCCATTGCATGCTTACGCTCCCAGGAGACTTTGCCCACACACACGCAGCGCTTGCCCGCTGACCGCACCCGAACCTGGTTGGCCCAGCCACGCCACCGCTTCGGCGACGTCCTGTGGCAGGCCGCCCTGGCCCAGTGAACTCATGCGTCGCCCGGCTTCACGCAAGCCAAACGGAATATGCGCGGTCATCTGGGTTTCGATAAAGCCCGGCGCCACCGCGTTGATGGTGATGCCACGCTCCTTAAGCAGCGGCGCCCAGGCCTGCGCGAGGCCGATCAAGCCCGCTTTGCTCGCCGCATAGTTGGTTTGCCCACGGTTACCGGCGATGCCGCTGATGGACGCCAGCAACACCACGCGGGCGTTGTCGTGCAGGGTGCCGTTGTCGAGCAGCGCCTGGGTCAGTACTTGCGGCGCATTGAGGTTGACGGCGAGCACCGCGTCCCAATATTCCGGGGTCATGTTCGCCAGGGTTTTGTCGCGGGTGATACCGGCGTTGTGCACCAGGATGTCGAGGCCATCGGGCAACTGTTCAATCAATTGGCGGGCGGCGTCTTCAGCGCAGATATCCAGCGTGACGGTGCGTGCCCCCAGGCGCGCGGCCAGGGCTTCGAGGTCGGCCTTGGCCTGGGGCACGTCGAGCAGGATCACCTCTGCGCCGTCGCGGGCGAGGGTTTCGGCGATGGATGCACCAATGCCTCGGGCGGCGCCGGTGACCAGTGCCTTGCGCCCGGCCAAGGGCCGCGTCCAGTCTTCGACCGGTGTGGCGCAGGCCTCCAGGCGAATGACTTGGCCGGAGATGTACGCGCTTTTTGGCGAAAGGAAGAAGCGCAGTGCGCCTTCCAGTTGCTCTTCGGCCCCGTCACCAACATAGAGCAGTTGCAACACACCCCCATTGCGCAGCTCTTTGGCCAGCGAGCGACTGAACCCTTCCAAGGCGCGCTGGGCGCTGGCGGCAAAGGGATCGCTGAGACCTTCCGGCGCACGCCCGAGGATCACCAGGTGCGCGCTGTTATCGAGGTTTTTCAGCAGTGGCTGGAAGAATTCGCGCAGCTGTTTGAGTTGGTCGGTGTGCTGCAAGTCGCTGGCGTCGAATACGACAGCCTTGAGTTTGGGACCGTGGCCGGGAATCCAGGTCGAGGTCTCGCTGCCGTAGGTGTAGATGGCGTCAGTGAGCCGATTGGCGAACGCCTGCACCTGGGTGGTCAGCGCACCGCCGCCCAGCAGCAATGCACCCTCCACTGGGCGAAGGCGCCCGGCTTGCCAGCGTTCCAGGCGTACCGGTGACGGCAGGCCAATGGCGGCGACCAGGCGATGGCCGAGGCTTGAGTTGGCGAAGTCGATATAACGGTCAGACATGGAACGCTCTCCGAAGGCTGGGGTTCAAAGGGTTGACCACCCCGGGGTGGCAGTCGTTCGATTGAGCCTAGGCTAGGCTTGGTGATTCCACCCACAACCATCAGGGAGCTTTCCATGACTCAATTGCGCCGTGTAGCGATCATTGGCGGTAACCGCATTCCTTTCGCCCGCTCCAATGGCCCCTATGCCACGGCGAGCAACCAGGCGATGCTGACCGCCGCCCTGGAGGGCCTGATCGAACGCTACAACCTGCACGGCCTGCGCATGGGCGAAGTGGCTGCCGGTGCGGTGCTCAAGCATTCGCGCGACTTCAACCTCACCCGCGAATGCGTGCTGGGCTCGCGCCTGTCACCGCAAACCCCCGCCTACGACATTCAGCAGGCCTGCGGCACCGGCTTGGAAGCGGCGCTGCTGGTGGCCAACAAGATCGCCCTGGGGCAGATCGAATGCGGGATTGCCGGTGGGGTGGACACCACCTCCGACGCCCCTATCGGCGTGAATGAAGGCTTGCGCAAGATTCTGTTGCAAGCCAACCGCAGCAAGTCCGTGGCGGACAAATTAAAAGTCCTGTTACAACTTCGTCCCCATCACCTCAAGCCAGAACTGCCGCGCAACGGCGAACCCCGTACGGGTTTGTCCATGGGCCAGCACTGTGAATTGATGGCGCAGACCTGGCAGATTCCGCGTGCCGAGCAGGACCAGTTGGCCCTGGAAAGCCACCAGAAAATGGCCGCTGCCTACGCTGAAGGCTGGCACAACGATTTGCTCACGCCGTTCTTGGGCTTGACCCGCGACAACAACCTGCGCCCGGACCTGACCCTGGAAAAACTCGCCGCGCTCAAGCCCGCCTTCGAGCGCAGCGAAAAAGGCACGCTCACCGCCGGCAACTCCACGCCGCTCACGGATGGTGCGTCGCTGGTGCTGCTGGGCAGCGAGGCCTGGGCCCAGGAACGTGGCTTGCCGATCCTTGCGTATCTACGCGATGGTGAAGCGGCGGCGGTGGACTTCGTTAACGGCGCCGAAGGCCTGCTGATGGCGCCGGTGTACGCGGTACCGCGCTTGCTGGCGAGGAATGGTCTGACGCTGCAGGACTTCGATTACTACGAGATCCATGAGGCGTTCGCTGCCCAGGTTTTGTGCACGCTCAAGGCCTGGGAAGATGCGGACTACTGCAAGACGCGCCTCGGGCTGGAGGCACCGTTGGGCGCCATCGACCGCAGCCGGCTGAATGTGAAGGGCAGTTCACTGGCGGCCGGGCATCCGTTCGCTGCCACGGGTGGGCGTATTGTCGCCAACCTGGCCAAGTTGCTGGATGCGGCGGGCAAGGGACGTGGCCTGATTTCGATCTGTGCGGCAGGTGGGCAGGGTGTAACCGCGATCATTGAACGTTGAAACTGGCATATTGGATGCATTCTTAAGTGATCAACGGTCGGTAGCCTCTCCCACCGGCGAGCTGATTGCCGTATAACGAGTGCCATACGCGTATTTGGTAATAAAGGACCCACAATAAAAGCTGATGAAGACTCCTAAACGCATTGAACCCCTGATCGAAGACGGTCTGGTCGACGAAGTGCTGCGCCCACTCATGAGTGGTAAAGAAGCAGCTGTTTATGTGGTGCGCTGCGGCAACGAATTGCGTTGCGCCAAGGTTTACAAGGAGGCGAACAAACGAAGTTTTCGTCAAGCGTCCGAATACCAGGAAGGCCGTAAGGTCCGTAACAGCCGGCAAGCCCGGGCCATGGCCAAGGGCTCCAAGTTCGGCAAGAAAGAAACCGAAGATGCCTGGCAGAACGCCGAAGTGGCGGCCTTGTTCCGCCTGGCCGGTGCGGGCGTTCGCGTGCCCCAGCCGTTCGACTTCCTGGAAGGCGTGCTGCTGATGGAACTGGTGGCCGACGAGTATGGCGATGCGGCGCCGCGTCTGAACGACGTAGTGCTGGAGCCGGACCAGGCGCGTGAATACCACGCTTTCCTGATTTCCCAGATCGTGCTGATGCTGTGTACCGGCCTGGTGCACGGTGACTTGTCCGAGTTCAACGTACTGCTCACGCCAACGGGCCCGGTGATCATCGACCTGCCCCAGGCCGTCGATGCGGCGGGCAACAACCACGCGTTCAGCATGCTGGAGCGGGATGTGGGCAACATGGCTTCCTATTTCGGGCGCTTTGCCCCGGAGTTGAAGAAGACCAAGTACGCCAAGGAAATGTGGGCCCTGTACGAAGCCGGCACCTTGCACCCGGCCAGCGTATTGACCGGCGAGTTCGACGAGCCGGAAGAGTTGGCGGATGTCGGCGGTGTGATCCGCGAGATCGAAGCCGCGCGGCTGGATGAAGAGCGTCGCCAGGCGATCCGGGCGGCGGATGATGCGCCACCGAGCAAAGTGCCGGACGAGCCGCCGCCACCGCCGTGGATGCAATGATCTTTGGGTAGATGAAGATCAACACTGTGGGAGCGGGCTTGCTCGCGAAAGCGGAGTGTCAGTCGATGCATGTGCTGACTGATCCGCCGCTTTCGCGAGCAAGCCCGCTCCCACATTTGGTTTTGCATGTATTCAGATAGATTCCATCAGACGCAGCAACTACCGGACGCCAATTCCTTGAGGATTGGGCAATCCGGCCGATGATCGCCTTGGCAGTGCTCCACCAGGTCCTGCAAGGTATCGCGCAGTTGCCCCAGCTCCAGAATCTTCTGGTTCAGCTCATTGATATGCTGGCGTGCCAACGCCTTGACATCGGCACTGGCCCGTTGCCGGTCCTGCCACAGGGTCAGCAGCTTGCCGACCTCTTCCAATGAAAACCCCAGGTCCCGCGAGCGTTTGATAAACGCCAGCGTGTGCAAGTCGTCACTGCCATACACGCGATAGCCACTGTCGGTGCGGTGGGCGGCTTTGAGCAGGCCGATGGATTCGTAGTAGCGAATCATCTTGGCGCTGAGCCCGCTCTGGCGTGCGGCTTGGCCGATATTCATGGGCGTTGATCCTCCAGGTCCTTAGGCTTCCACGTCTTCAACAGTAAGGCATTGCTCACCACGCTGACACTGGACAACGCCATCGCCGCGCCCGCCAGCACGGGATTGAGCAGGCCAAAGGCGGCCAGGGGAATGCCAATCAGGTTATACACAAAGGCCCAGAACAGGTTCTGGCGAATTTTCGCGTAGGTCTTGCGACTGATCTCCAGGGCTGCGGGCACCAGGCGCGGGTCGCCGCGCATCAGGGTGATGCCGGCCGCGTGCATGGCCACGTCGGTGCCACCGCCCATGGCGATGCCGATATCGGCGGCGGCCAGGGCCGGGGCGTCGTTGATGCCGTCGCCGACCATGGCCACCACCCCGGTTTTTTTCAACTCGGCGACGGTGGCGGCTTTATCGGCGGGCAGCACTTCGGCGTGCACATCGTCGATGCCCAGGGCGTGCGCGACCACACGGGCGCTGCCACGATTATCGCCGGTGAGCAAATGGCTGGTGATGTGCTGGGCCTTGAGTTGTTCCACGGCCTCCATCGCACCGGGCTTGAGCGTGTCGCCAAAGGCGAACAGCCCCAGCACACGCGGTTGCGCACCTTGCTCGATCAGCCAAGACAACGTGCGTCCTTCGGCTTCCCAGGCGTTGGCCGAGTCGGCGAGGTCGCCCGCGCTCAAGCCGCTTTCCTCCAGCAGGCGACGATTGCCCAACGCCAACTGCCGTCCCTCCAGCGTGCCGGCGATGCCGCGTCCGGTCAGGGATTGGCTGGCCGTCACGTCGGCCACGGGCAGCCCTTTTTCGTTGCACGCATCCAGCACGGCCTTGGCCAGCGGGTGTTCGCTGCCGCGCTGCAGTGCACCGGCGTGCTGCAACAGCAGCGATTCGTTGCCATCCACTGCCGCCAGGTGGGCAATTTTCGGCGTGCCGGAGGTGAGGGTGCCGGTCTTGTCGAAGACCACGGCGCTCACCTCATGGGCGCGTTCCAGGGCTTCGGCGTCCTTGATCAGGATGCCGTGGCGTGCGGCGACACCCGTGCCGGCCATGATCGCAGTCGGCGTGGCCAGGCCCAGGGCGCACGGGCAGGCGATTACCAGCACGGCCACGGCATTGATGATTGCGGTTTCCAGCGGCGCGCCATACAGCCACCAACCCACCAGGGTAGCCAACGCCAGCACCAGCACGGCCGGGACGAAGATTTGGCTGACTTTGTCCACCAGCTTATGGATCGGTGCCTTGGCGGCCTGGGCGTCTTCGACCAAACGGATGATCCGCGCCAATACGCTTTCAGCGCCAAGGGCCAGGGTGCGCACCAGCAGGCGGCCTTCGCCGTTGATGGCGCCGCCGGTAACGGTATCGCCAGGCTGTTTCGGGACCGGCAGGCTTTCGCCGCTGATCAAGGCTTCGTCGGCATGGCTTTGACCCTCGACCACTTCGCCGTCCACCGGGAAGCGCTCGCCAGGCTTGACCATCACCAGGTCACCGAGCTTCAACGCATTGATGGCGACGTCTTCTTCGCGCCCTTCAATGACCCGAATCGCCCGCTCGGGACGCAAGGCTTCCAGGGCGCGGATGGCGCTGGCAGTCTGGCGCTTGGCGCGGCTCTCCAGGTATTTGCCCAGCAGCACCAGGGCGATCACTACCGCCGAGGCTTCGAAGTACAGGTGCGGTGCCATGCCGGGGTGAGCGGTGAGCCATTCATACATACTCAGGCCGTAACCGGCGCTGGTGCCGATGGCCACCAGCAAGTCCATATTGCCGGCACCGGCACGCACGGCTTTCCAGGCAGCAATATAGAAGCGCGCGCCGAAGATGAATTGCACCGGCGTGGCCAGGGCGAACTGTGCCCAGGCGGGCAGCATCCAGTGCAGGCCGAAGGGTTCCACCAACATCGGCAGCACCAACGGCAATGCCAGCAGGATCGCCAGCAGCAGCGCCCAACGCTCACGCTGCAGGCGCTGGGCTTGATTGGCGTCGGTGGCGGTTTCGCTTTGGGGCAGGGTGGCGGTGTAGCCGGCTTTGTCGACTGCGGCGATCAGCACGCCGGGGTCCATCTGGCCCAGCACTTCAACATGGGCGCGCTCGTTGGCCAGGTTGACGCTGACGCGTTGCACCCCCGGCACCTTGCTCAGCGCGCGCTCGACCCGGCCGGCACAGCTGGCGCAGGTCATGCCGCCGATGGGCAGGTCAAAGGTGGTGGATCCATTCATGGGGCAGTCCTCCAGGAGACGTTGCCCGTAGGATCAACCTTGACCTGTGGGGAAGGTCAAGCGCCTTTAATATTCCAATGCGGCGGGCTTGAGGTACATGCCATCCGGGCCTTGGGCGATACGCAACTTGCGTACGTCACCGACCTTGAGCGTGATGTTTTGCGCGGGCGGTGCCAGCATCCCTGGCAGGCAGCCTGGGGATTGGCCTGGCAGCAGCTTCAGGCGCAAGGACAGGTTGCCCGCCGGCAGGTTGAAGGACGTGGCTTGTTCCTGGAACAGCCGGCCCGCCAGTTGGTCATTCAGGTACAAGCCGATTTCGCAGTTGGTCGGCACTTCCAGGCGTTCCCGGGAAATGATCAGCACCGCATAGTCTTCGGCGGCGATAGCCTGCGGCGCAGCGGCAGACAAGCTCATCAGGCCGAGAAGGGCAAAAAACGACCAGCGCATGGCGAATGCTCCGTGGTGTGAATCGAAGATAGGTGAAGCTTGGCCGACGACGCCAATGATTACCAGCCCGGCAGATATTCCCGTAACTTGACCTTGCCATCGTGGCAAGCTTGAGACTGGGTCCAACCTCATCAAAGGAGTCATGTCATGCAAGTATTCAGCGTTGAAGGAATGACCTGCGGCCATTGCGTTCGAGCGGTGACCCAGGCATTACAGGGCAAGGACCCGGCAGCCAGTGTGAAGGTCGACCTGGCGGCAAAGGAAGTGGGCATCGAAAGCCGCCTGTCTGCCGAGGAAGTGATCAAGGCGATCACCGAAGAGGGCTACAGCGCCAAGCTCGCCTGACGCGAACAAATAGTTAGCGAGCTATCGTGTTCAATGCACCCAAGCGCGGCTAGACTATCGGGCTGCCGTCTTACTTGGGTGCCCGATGAACCTCCGCATAATCCTGATTCTGGGTGCCTTGAGCGCCTTTGCGCCGTTGGCGATCGATTTTTACCTGCCGGGCTTTCCGGCCATGGCCAAGGCTTTCGCGACCGATGAAAAACACATCCAGCTGACCCTGGCGGTGTACTTCGGTGGCCTGGCCATCGGCCAATTGATCTACGGCCCACTGGCTGACCGCTTCGGACGACGCGGCCCGCTGCTCAGTGGTGTCACTCTGTTCACCTTGGCGTCCTTTGCGTGTGCCTTTGCGCCTTCGCTGGAGGGGCTGATTGCTGCGCGCTTTGTGCAGGCCCTGGGTGGCTGCGCGGGCATGGTGATTTCCCGTGCGGTGGTCAGCGACAAATGTGATGCGGTGGGCTCGGCCAAAGTGTTTTCCCAGCTGATGCTGGTCACCGGCCTGGCGCCGATCCTCGCACCGCTGGCAGGCGGGTTGATGGTCGGGCTGTGGGGTTGGCAGTCGATCTTCCTCGCGCTGTCGATATTCAGCGTAATGGCCGCCATTGCCGTGGCAGTCGGGTTGCCGGAAACCTTTCCGGCGCATCAGCCACGTCAGCCGTTGTCCGGGTCGCTGCGTCGCTACGCAGCATTGTTGTCGGACCGCGTCTACTTGGGGTACGCCCTGACAGGCGGTATCTCGATTGCCGGGATGTTTGCCTACATCGCCGGTTCACCTTTCGTGTTTATCCAACTCTACGGCGTGCCTGCCGAGCATTACGGCTGGCTGTTCGGTTCCAACGCTGCGGGCTTTATCCTGGTGGCCCAAGTGAATGCGCGGTTGCTGTCCAAGCGTGGGCCCGCGTTTCTACTGTCGCGCAGTGTGTGGGTCTACCTGTTGGCGGCGCTGACGTTGCTCGGCATTGCAGCCTTGCGCACCGATGCGCTGTGGCCATTGCTGGTGCCGTTGTTTATCTGCATCGCCAGCCTGGGCTGCATTTTGCCCAATACCTCGGCGTGTGCCATGAGCGGCCAGGGAGCACGGGCGGGTAGCGCATCGGCGTTGCTCGGTTGCATTCAGTTTGGCGTGGCGGCGGGGGCGGCGTCGTTGGTGGGGATCCTGCACGACGGCACGGCGATGCCGATGGCCATGGTCATCAGCTTGTGCGGGGTATTGGCGGTGACGATTGCGATGTCGACCCAGCGCCTGCAACGCAAACGGGCCTTGCAGGCACAGGTCTGAAGAGCGGATCAGCCAGCGGCGGAGCGTTGCTGGCTGTTTGGAAAACGGTGGGGCGCCTGGATACGGGCTTGCAGGGTGTCGGCAAAGGCACGGGCTTCGGCCTCGGTGCGGAAGGTGAACGCGTCCCGGTCGAGACGAACCTGCCATTTATTGCCTGCGGATTTTGCTAACGCTTTTATCAGGATCTTCATTGCTGACTTCCTCACGTAAAAGAATCGTGGCAAAGGCGGCTAATATAAACCCGAACACGCTCACAAATATGACAAAGGTCAACTCTCGGACTAATGGCACCGTCCATCACTCAGGTGAATAACAGACGGCGCCGACGCGTAGATTTCAGAACCCTTCCAGCACGATCTTGCCCTTGGCCTTGCCGCTTTCCAGCAGGGCATGAGCGCGTCGCAGGTTCGCGGCATTGATCACACCAAAGTGCTCACCCACCGTGGTTTTCAGGGTACCGGCGTCGATCAGTTCGGCCACGCGGTTAAGCAGGTTGTGCTGCTCGATCATGTCCGGCGTCTCGAACATCGAGCGTGTGTACATGAACTCCCAGTGCAGCGACAGGCTCTTGCGCTTGAGCTTGCTGACATCCAGCGCCTTGGGGTCGTCGATCAGTGCCAGCTTGCCCTGGGGTTGCAGGGCTTCGACCAGTTGGTCCAGGTGATGATCGGTCTGGGTCAGGCTGGCGACGTGGGTCACTTGCGGGTGACCGGCGGCTGTCAGTGCTTCGCTCAGCGGTTGGCTGTGATCGATCACCAGGTCGGCACCGAGGGCCTTGGCCCATTCCTGGGTTTCCGGGCGAGAGGCTGTACCGATCACTTTAAGGGCCGTGAGCTGGCTGGCCAGTTGGGTCAGGATCGACCCCACGCCACCGGCAGCGCCGACGATCAGCAGGCTCTGGCCTTCGTCCTGCTTGCCTTCACGCACGTGCAGGCGTTCGAACAGCAGTTCCCAGGCGGTAATGGCGGTCAGCGGCAGTGCGGCGGCATCGGCAAAGCCCAGGCTCTTGGGCATGTGGCCGACGATGCGCTCATCCACGGTGTGCAGTTCGCTGTTACCGCCCGGGCGCACCAGCGAGCCGGCGTAGAACACCTTGTCACCGGCCTTGAACAACGTCACTTCGCTGCCGACCGCCTTGACCACGCCGGCCACGTCCCAGCCCAGCACTTTGGCGGCGCCGTTTTCCGGGGCGACGTTCTGGCGCACCTTGGTGTCCACGGGGTTGACCGAGATGGCTTTGACTTCCACCAGCAAGTCGCGCGGACCGGCGACGGGCGCTGGCAATTCGATGTCTTGCAGGGCGTTGGGATCGTTGATCGGCAGTGACGCGTAGTAGGCAATGGCTTTCATGATGGCTCCGGAAAATGGCGGGTGATCAGGCGAGAAATTTCAGGCGCTTGAGTTCGAAGTGTTCGATGACATCGGCGGCCTTGGCGCGAAAGCTCTGGATGTGCGCGCTCTGGTCGTGGTCGGCCAGTGCCGCGTCGTCGCTCCAGCGTTCGAGCATGTAGAAGGTCTCGGGGTGTTGCAGGTCCTGGTGCAGGTCGTACTGCTCGCAGCCGGCTTCCAGGCGCGTGGGTTCCAGCAGGCCGCGCAGCAGGGTTTCCAGGGTGGCCTGTTGGCCGGGTTTGGCGATCAGCGTGGCAATGACGTTAAAGGCAGTGGACATATTCAACTCCAGGCACGTGATGAACGGGATGCACAGATGATTGGCTATTTCCCGCGCCGATAAAAGCGGCTAAAACAGCAGTCTGTTTCAATAAAATATTGATAATGAGCGGGAATGCATGCTGCGTTTTGATGATTTGCAGTTGTTTGTACGTGCGGCGGACCTCGGTAGCCTGTCCGCTGCTGCACGGGTCATGGACCTGTCACCGGCTGTCGCAAGTGCGGCGCTCAAGCGTATCGAGCAGCAATTGGGCACACGCTTGCTGGCGCGGTCTACCCGCAGCCTGCGCCTGACCGCCGAAGGCGACGGCTTCCTGGAATATGCTCGCGCTGCCTTGAGCTCGCTGGATGAAGGCCGACGCTTGTTGGCCAGTGGCCAGGACCATGTCAGCGGCGTGCTGCAGCTATCGGCTCCGTCGGATTTCGGGCGTAATCAGCTGCTGCCCTGGTTGGACGAGTTCCAGCGGGAGTACCCGCATTTGACCGTACGGCTGCTGTTGGGCGATCGAATTGCCGATCTGTTCCGCCAGCCGGTGGATATTGCCCTGCGCTACGGTGAGCCCGAGGACTCCAGCCTGATCGCGCTGCCCGTCGCGCCGGATAACGTTCGCGTGCTGTGTGCCTCCCCCAGCTATCTCGCGCGCTATGGTGAGCCTCGGCACCTGGAGCAACTGGCCCAGCACAATTGCCTGCTCTATATGCTCGGCAGCCGGGTCCACGATCATTGGACCTTCCGCGACGGTAAGCGCGAAATCAGCCTGACCGTCACCGGCGACCGCTTCAGTGACGATGCCGATGTGGTCCGTCGTTGGGCGGTGGCGGGTGTGGGCATTGCCTACAAGTCCTGGCTCGATGTGAGCACCGATGTGCTGGCGGGGCGCTTGCGTCTGATCCTGCCGGAGCTGCGTGGCGAGCGCACGCCGCTCAATTTGTTGTGTGCTCACCGTGCGCAGCTGAGCAAACCCATCAACCTGTTGCGAGAAATGCTTGTGTCCCGCTGTGCGACGTTGACCGCTCAGTTACCGGAACGATTGAGCGCGACGTAACGCCCTCCACCACAAGAGGAAATTTCACTCATTCCCTGTCCCTATCCGCGCTGTCAGACGCCGTGGAACCGGCGGTTTGCGCCCCTATACTCTGGCGCTGACCTCAATGGGAAAATAATTCAACAGGGAGTGAAACGATGGAAGCAGCACCGTGCATCAGTCAGATCGCCAGCTTACTTGCTGAACCCAAACGCACTGCGATGCTATGGGCGTTGATGGATGGCTCGGCCAAGTCGCCGGTCGAGTTGGCGACACTCGCCGGGTTGTCAGCAACCTCTGCCAACGCGCACCTGGCGCGACTGACCGCCGGTGGTTTGCTGCGCGTAGAGGCCAGGCGTGGCAAGCGCTTGTTTCGCGTGGCGGCGCCGGATGTCAGCGCAGCCATTGATGCCCTGGCCAGGACTACCATGGCGTGCGCCGCGCGCAGCACGTCGGATAATTTGCCAGCCCTGGTCGCGCCGGCGTTGTTACGGCAGGCCCGGTTGTGCCACGGCCACCTGGGTGGAGAGCTGGGGGCGCAGTTGTATCAACATCTGCTGGAAGCGGGATGGATCGAGCGCCATGAGCAGCGTACCGATATCACGGTCAAAGGTGCGCTGTGCCTGGCAGGCCTGGGGATTTTCACCCAGGCATTGGCGTCGCCGCTGGTGTGCAACTGCTTTGACTGGAGCCAGCAGCAGCCGCATCTGGGCGGGGCGTTGGGGGCGGGGTTGTTGCAGTTGTTCTTGCAGTCGAACTGGATCAGCGTGATCAATGAGTCCCAGGCCTTGCAGGTCCATGCTATCGGACGGCAGGAAATCACCCGATTGGCCGTGCCAGCGAGGAGCTGACTGCGTAGGAACCGGCTGGCCGGCGATAGGATCACCTCGGTCATCCTGAACAACCCGAGGTGTCTGCATCGCCGGCAAGCCGGCGCTTACGGGATCACGGTTTGACCAGTCGCGCATCCAGGCTGTTTTGCGCCAGGCGTTTGGCCTGGTCCTGGGTCATGCCCAGCGAGGTGTACAGCGCGTGGAAGTTTTCGGTGACATAACCGCCGAAGTAGGCCGGGTCATCCGAATTCACCGTCACCTTCACGCCACGCTCAAGCATGTCGAGGATGTTGTGCTGGGCCATGTCGTCGAACACGCACAGCTTGGTGTTGGACAGCGGGCACACAGTCAGCGGGATTTGCTCGTCGATGATGCGTTGCATCAGGCGCTCGTCTTCGATGGCGCGTACGCCATGGTCGATACGCTGGATCTTCAGCAGGTCGATGGCTTCCCAGATGTACTCGGGTGGGCCTTCTTCGCCGGCGTGGGCCACGGTGAGGAAGCCTTCGTGACGAGCACGGTCGAACACGCGCTGGAATTTGCTTGGCGGGTGACCCATTTCCGAGCTGTCCAGGCCCACGGCCACGAACGCGTCACGGAACGGCAGCGCCTGGTCGAGGGTTTTCTCGGCTTCGGCTTCGCTCAAGTGGCGCAGGAAGCTGAGGATCAAGCCGCTGGTGATGCCCAGTTGCTGCTCGCCATCTTTGAGCGCGGCGGCGATGCCGTTAAGCACCACTTCGAACGGTATGCCACGGTCAGTGTGGGTTTGCGGGTCGAAGAAGGGTTCGGTGTGGATCACGTTCTGCTCTTTGCAGCGCAGCAGGTAGGCCCAGGTCAGGTCGTAGAAATCCTGGGACGTGCGCAACACATCAGCGCCCTTGTAATACAGGTCGAGGAACTCTTGCAGGTTGTTGAAGGCGTAGGCCTTGCGCAGGGTTTCGACGTCGTTCCACGGCAGCGCAATCTTGTTGCGCTCGGCCAGGGCGAACAGCAGCTCAGGCTCCAGCGAGCCTTCCAGGTGCAGGTGCAGTTCAGCCTTGGGCAGGGCGTTTAGCCAATCGTACATTTTCTAAATTCTCATCAGGTGCAATGGCGGCATTCTACAGCCCATGGCTGAAATAATTGGCAAAACCTGACCAGCAGGAGAGTTTTGCTTTTATTCATGCAAGGTTCCCGTGAACTAAGGTGTAACGAAACGTTAGCGGCTTGGCGCAGTCTGTACCCCATCAATGACTGATTTGCCGTACTAAAAGGCCCGGAATGCTCACATCCCTCAAGCAAGAAAAATTCATGCTGCTGGCGCTGATTGCCGCCATTGCCGCCTACCCATTGGAGCACTGGATGCTCCACAGCGGGCAAGTGGTGGCGCTGCTGGCGGGCGTGGTGCTGATTGGCTTCATCGTGGCGGCGTCGATGCGCGTGGCCCATCACGCTGAACAACTCGCGGAAAAAGTCGGCGACCCTTACGGCACCATGATCCTCACGCTCGCCGCTGTGCTGGTGGAAGTGGTGATCCTGGCGATCATGATGAGCAATGAGCCGTCGCCCACCTTGGTGCGCGACACCATCTACTCGGCGGTGATGCTCGACATCAACGGGATTCTCGGCCTCGCCGCGTTGATGGGCGGCATCAAGCATGGCGAACAGTCCTACAACGACGATTCGGCGCGAACCTACAGCGTGATGATCCTCACCGCCATGGGCGTGTCGATGGTGGTGCCGGAATTTATCCCCGAAGCCGACTGGAAAATTTATTCGGCCTTCACCATCGGCGCGATGGTGGTGTTGTACACCCTGTTCCTGCGCATGCAGGTGGGGCCGCACAGCTACTTCTTCAGCTACAGCTACCCGGAGAAACGTCGCAAGAAACAGCCGGAAGAAGAACAGGCGCAGCCGGTCAACCTGGCGTTTTCCATCGGCACGTTGGTGTTTGGTGTGATCGTGATCGGGGCGCTGGCCGAGGTGATGTCCAAAACGTTGGACCTGGGCCTGGAAGGCACGGGGGCGCCGCCGGTGATTACGGCGATTGTGGTCGCGGCCATTTCGGCAGCACCGGAGATTCTGACGGCATTGCGCGCCGCGTTGGCCAACCGCATGCAGTCGGTGGTCAACATCGCGTTGGGTGCATCGTTGTCGACGGTGATCCTGACGGTGCCGGTGATGGAGGCGATGGCGCTCTACACCGGCCAGCCGTTCCAGATGGCGATGACGCCGGTACAAACGGTGATGGTGTTTATCACGCTGATCGTCAGCGCGATCAACCTCAACGATGGCGAAACCAACGCCATCGAAGGGATGACCCATTTCGTGCTGTTTGCGACCTTTATCATGCTGTCGCTGTTGGGGTTGTAATCAGCCAGCGATCAACTGCCGCGCGGCCTGGGTGTGATCGGCGATCAGGCCTCTCAGGTCCAGGCCTTCGACCTGGCCGTCGATCACGCGCCATTTGCCTGCAATCATCACCCGGTCCGCACGGTCGGCGCCGCACAACAGCAGCGCCGAAATCGGATCATGGCTACCGGAGAAGCGCAGCTCGTCGAGCTTGAACAGCGCCAGGTCGGCCTGTTTTCCGACGGCCAATTCGCCGATATCCGTACGGCCCAGCAACTGCGCCGATCCTTTGGTTGCCCAGCCCAGCACGCCTTCCGGGGTGATCTTTTCCGCGCCGTAACGCAGGCGCTGGATGTACAACGCCTGGCGCGCTTCAAGGATCATATTCGACGCATCGTTGGACGCGGAACCGTCCACACCCAGTCCGATAGGCGCGCCTGCCGCGAGCAGGTCCAGGGTCGGGCAGATGCCGGACGCGAGGCGCATGTTCGAGCTTGGGCAATGGCAGATACCCGTGCCGGCGGCGCCCAGGCGCGCAATTTCATCCGGGTTGAAGTGAATGCCATGAGCCAGCCAGGTACGTGGGCCGAGCCAGCCGACGCTGTCGAGGTAGTCCACGGTGCGCAGGCCGAAGCGTTGCAGGCAGAAGTCTTCCTCGTCGAGGGTTTCCGCCAGGTGGGTGTGCAGGCGTACATCCAGGCGGTTGGCCAGTTCGGCACTGGCTTCCATGATTTCCGGGGTGACGGAAAACGGTGAGCAGGGCGCCAGTGCGATCTGGATTTGCGCGCCGTCACCACGCTGGTGGTATTCGCGGATCAGCCGCTGACTGTCTTCAAGGATGACTTGGCCCTGCTGCACCGTCTGTTGCGGTGGCAGGCCGCCGTCGGCTTCACCCAAACTCATGGAACCACGGGTGAGCATGGCGCGCATGCCCAACTCGCGGACGCTTTCCACTTGTACGTCGATGGCGTTTTCCAGGCCGTCGGGGAACAAGTAGTGGTGGTCCGCCGCTGTGGTGCAGCCCGAGAGCAGCAGTTCGGCCAATGCGACTTTGCTGGCGAGAGCGAGCTTTTCCGGGGTGAGTCGTGCCCAGACCGGGTACAGGGTTTTCAACCAGGGAAACAACGGCTGATTGACCACCGGCGCCCAGGCGCGGGTCAGGGTCTGATAGAAATGATGGTGGGTGTTGATCAGGCCCGGCAGGACCACATGCTCACGGGCATCGAATACCTGTGTGCAGGGTTGTGTGGGCTCTTGTCCCAGGGCCAGCACTTCGGTGATCACACCGTCTTTCAGCACCAGGCCGCCACGGGCATCGAGGCCATTGGCGGTGAAAATCGCGAGGGGGTTTTTTAACCAGATACGGGTCGCAGGCATTGGCCGGCTCCTCTGAATGATGGGTTCAGGTTTGCCAGCTCAGTGTTGCCCTGTCTGCTGATCCAGGGTCGCCGGTAAAGGCGAGGGGGCAGTCTACGCGCGGATCGTTACCGACGGCAATCGGTCGATAACGATCCTCAGGGTTTTACCAGGCGATGGTGTCGCCTTTGTAATCGATGAAATGATGGCCGCCTTTGCCAGTGTAGGCGTTCACCTGGTCCACCAGGCCGCGCACGCTGGTGTCGACGTCGATGTGTGCGTTTTCACCGCCCATGTCGGTCTTCACCCAGCCTGGGTGCAACGACAGCACGGTCAACTTATGGTCGCCCAGCTGGGTAATAAAGCTGTTGGTCATGGAGTTGAGTGCCGCCTTGCTGGCTTTGTACAGCGCCAGGTCGGAGCCGTCGGGGATGGTCACGCTACCCAGTACCGAACTCATGAAGGCCAATACGCCGCTGTCTTTACGAATTTGCCCGACAAAACGCTGGGCGAGGTTGATCGGCGCTACGGCGTTGGTGAAGAACAGTTGGCCGACTTCTGCCAAGGTGGCGTGGCCCGGCTCTTGATTGGCGGGGCCCTTGACGCCGGCGTTGACGAACAGCAGGTCAAAGGTCCGTTCCTTCAGGCGTTGGCTCAGGGCGATCACGGCTTGCTGGTCGTCCATGTCGAGTTTTTCGATCTTTACTGGGCCGACGGCCTTCAGGGCATCGGCCCTGCTCGGGTCACGCACGGTGGCCGTCACGTCCCAACCGTCCTGCAACAGTTGCTTGACCAAGCCAAGGCCCAGCCCGCGCGAGGCGCCGATGATCAATGCGGTTTTTGGCGTAGACATGAAAAGCTTCCTTTAGAGTCGCGGTTCAGGGAGTGCAACGTTAGCAGTTTCAGCGTTGTAGCAGGATACGCCCACGGCTGAGGTCGGCAAGCTGAGTCTGCAGGGTATCGATATGCGCTTCGCCCAAGGCGAGTTGCAACTCGACGCCATTGGCGGTGAAGGTTTCGTCGACCACCAGCCCGCCCAGTTCAGCAACGCGCAATTTCACCAGGTTCAGCTCGGCGAACCCGCAGGCGCAGCTCAAGGGGACACGGCTGATCAGTTCGATGCGGTCGGCATTTTGCAGGCATTTATTCGCGCCGCCACCGTAGGCGCGTGCGAGGCCGCCGGTGCCCAATTGGATGCCGCCGTACCAGCGAATCACCAACACCGCGACCTGATCAAAACCTTGCGCCTCGATGGCTGCGAGGATCGGGCGCCCGGCGGTGCCGCCGGGTTCGCCGTCGTCATTGCTGCGGTATTGGTCGGCCAGTTTCCAGGCCCAGCAATTGTGCGTGGCGTTCAGGTCGCTGTGTTGCTCGAAAAACGCCTGGGCGTCTTGCGCGCTGGTGATCGGTGCGGCGAGGGTAATAAAGCGGCTTTTGCGTATTTCTTCGCGAAACTCGCAAAGGCCGGTGAGCGTGAAAGGCATAAGTCGCTTCGATTAATAGACGGGCTTGATGCCACAGCCCTTGAGAATGATGTGGATCAGGTTGGTGCCGGCGTCTTCCATGTCCTGCTTGGTCAGCTTGGTACGACCGGTGACGCGGCAAATCTGGGTGGCAAAGTCGGCGTAGTGCTGGGTGCTGCCCCACAACAGGAAGATCAGGTGCACGGGGTCTATGGGGTCCATCTTGCCGGCGTCGATCCAAGCCTGGAACACGGCCGCGCGGCCGCTGAACCAGGCGCGGTAGTCCTGGCTGAAATATTCGGTCAGGCATTCGCCGCCGCTGATAATCTCCATGGCGAAGATCCGCGAGGCCTGGGGGTGGCGTCGCGAAAACTCCATCTTGGTGCGGATGTAGCGGGTGAGGGCCACGGCTGGGTCATCCTCGGCGGTCAGCGCGTTGAAGGTGCTGTCCCACAGTTCGAGGATATTGCTGAGCACCGCGATGTACAGCCCCAGCTTGTTAGTGAAGTAGTAATGCAGGTTGGCCTTCGGCAGTCCGGCACTGGCAGCGATGGTGTTCATGCTGGTGCCTTTGAAGCCATGGCGCGCGAACTCATCTTCAGCAGCCTGGAGAATCGCTTGTTCGTTCTTTTGCCGAATGCGGCTGGCGGGTTTACCGGCTTGGTTGCTGTGGGCAGGAACTTCGAGGCTCATGGAGGTTTCCGTGCTGATCGATAGAGACGACGTGTGCACAGATAACCCACCCTCAAGCCCCAGACAAGTCCTGATGCAATAAAACCGTCAAAGCGGTTCCAGACTGTCGCTTTCCGGCGCTTTGTTTGCGGCAGTCACGGGCGCTTTGCTTTCCGGCAGCAGCAGGCACAACAGGATGGCCGTCAACCCGCCGCTGGTGATGGCCGAGTCAAACAGGTTCTGCACCAGCGTTGGCATCAGGTGCAGCAGGTTCGGTTGGGCGGCGATACCCAGGCCGACGCCAAACGAGGTGGCGATGATCAGCATGCTGCGCCGGTCCAGCGGAGCCTGGGCAAGAATGCGCACGCCGGCGGCGGCCACACTCCCGAACATCACCAGGGTTGCGCCGCCCAGTACCGGCTTGGGGATTTGCTGCAGCACGGCACCAATCAACGGAAACAGGCCCAGGCAAAACAGCACCACGCCGATGTAGAGGCCAACGTAACGGCTGGCCACGCCAGTGAGTTGGATCACGCCGTTGTTCTGCGCGAAGGTGGTGTTGGGGAAGGCGCTGAAAGTGGCAGCGATCATGCAGCTCACGCCGTCGCCGAGTACGCCGCCTTTGAGCCGGCTTATATAAGAGGGGCCGCTGATGGGCTGACGGGCGATCATGCAGTTGGCGGTGAGGTCGCCAACGGTTTCGATGCTGCTGATCAGATAAATCAGCGCGATCGGCAGGAAAGCGCTCCAGTCGAACTTGAAACCAAAGCGGAACGGAATCGGCACGCTGACCAGCGGCAGGTCGGGTAGGGCCTGGGGCACGAGTTTGCCGCTGAACCAGGCGGCGAGGCTGCCGAGCGCGAGTCCGATGATGATTGCAGAGAGGCGTACCCAAGGGGTGTTGGAGCGGTTGAGCAAAATGATCGTCAGCACCACGAACAGGCCCAGTGCCAGGTTGGTGGGCGCGCCGAAATCGGCGGCGTTGAACCCGCCGCCAAGGTCAGTGATACCGACCTTGATCAAGCTGATGCCGATCAGGGTGATGACAATCCCCGTCACCAGTGGCGTGATGACCCGACGCAGTTGGCCGATAAACCGGCTCAACACGATTTGCACCGCAGCACCGAAAAAGCACACGCCAAAGATCATCGCCATGATGTCCTCCGGGCTGCCGCCTCGTTGTTTCACCAGGAAGCCTGCCGACAGCACCGCGCCGAGGAACGCGAAGCTCGTGCCTTGCAGGCAGATCATCCCGGCGCCGATACCAAAAGGTCTACGCGCCTGGATGAACGTGCCTACACCGGAAACCATCAGCGCCATGCTGATGAGGTAGGGCAAATGGGCGATGAGTCCCAAGGTAGAGCCGATGATCAGCGGCGGGGTGATGATGCCGACGAAAGCGGCGAGTACGTGTTGCAGGGCGGCGAGGAAGGCCGGGGCAGGTTTCGGCCGATCGTTGAGGCCGTAAATCAGGTCGCTGGGGCTGGAAGATTCTGGTGGCATGGCGGGCAAACTCGAGTCGGACGGTTCTAGGTCCTTGAACTCTTGCAAAAAGCTGTCCAGTTGCTCAGCTTTTTGCGCAAGGCCCGAGCTAGCGCGTTGCAGCCAGGCTTTCGAGGAAGCTTTCCAGCACCAAATGGGGGCGACGGCCTTTGCGCGTGACCGATGCGAGGCTTAAATCGTAAAACCGTGTAGCCGGTTTCAGCGCACGCAGTCGGCCTTGTTGTACCCATAGGCTGGCGTAGTGATCAGGCAGGTAGCCGATGTAGCGGCCGGTGAGAATCAGGAACGCCATGCCTTCTCGGTCAGAGGCGCTGGCGGTGCAGTTGAGCGCCTGGTAATGGGCCTGGATCTCGGCGGGCAAGCGAAAGGTTGGGGCGATGGCGTCTTGGGCATCGATGCGTGCATCGTCCAGTTGTTTATCGTCGGCATAGAACAGCGGGTGGCCCACCGCGCAGTAGAGCAGGGAGCGCTCGCTGTACAGCGGCTGGTATTCCAGACCCGACAGTGCGCTGGCCTGTGGCACCACGCCGACATGCAGGCGGCCGTCGAGGACGCCTTGCTCGACTTCATTGGGAGCGATCATGCGGATCTGGATCTGCACGTCCGGGCCGCGCTCCTTCAACTGTGCGAGTGCGTGGGTGATGCGCATGTGGGGCAGGGTGACGAGGTTGTCGGTGAGGCCGATGATCAGCTCGCCACGCAGATGCTGGTGCAGGCCGTTGACTTCGGTGCGAAAGCTTTCCAGAGCACTTAATAGTTGCAGGGCTGACTGATAGACCTCGCGGCCCTCTTCGGTCAGGGAAAAACCGGCGCGGCCGCGTTGGCACAGTCTTAATCCGAGCCGTTGTTCGAGATCGCTCATTTGCTGGCTGATCGCCGAACGCCCGATGCCCAATACGGTTTCGGCCGCCGAAAAGCCGCCGCATTCCACCACGCTGCGAAAGATGCGCAGCAGGCGGATATCGAAGTCACTGACTTGGGCCAAAGGGTCGGGTCGACGGCTGCTCATAGTTTAGTGAAGGTCTGACTGAAGGTTAGAAGAGTTGGATTTCACCGACTTTATCGCCGTGGCAATTTAGCTGCAACAACGCTTTTCAATCCCGACGCTGCCTTTTGCCTTGCGAGGTTTTGCTGATGAACATGCCCGAAAACGCCCCATCGTCCCTGGCCAGCCAATTGAAGCTGGATGCTCACTGGATGCCGTACACCGCCAACCGTAACTTCCAGCGTGACCCGCGCCTGATCGTTGCTGCCGAAGGAAGCTGGCTGACGGATGACAAGGGCCGCAAGGTGTACGACTCGCTGTCGGGCCTGTGGACGTGCGGCGCTGGGCACACCCGCAAGGAAATCCAGGAAGCGGTCGCCAAGCAACTGGGCACGCTGGACTACTCGCCGGGCTTCCAATACGGTCATCCGCTGTCCTTTCAACTGGCGGAAAAGATCACCGACCTGACCCCAGGCAACCTGAACCACGTGTTCTTCACCGACTCCGGCTCCGAGTGCGCCGATACCGCGGTGAAGATGGTGCGTGCGTACTGGCGTCTAAAAGGCCAGGCCACCAAGACCAAGATGATCGGCCGCGCCCGTGGTTACCACGGTGTGAACATCGCCGGCACCAGCCTGGGTGGCGTCAACGGTAACCGTAAGCTGTTTGGCCAGGGTTTGATGGACGTTGACCATTTGCCGCACACCTTGCTGGCAAGCAATGCCTTCTCCCGTGGCATGCCGGAGCAGGGCGGTATCGCGCTGGCCGACGAACTGCTCAAGCTGATCGAATTGCACGATGCGTCGAACATCGCCGCAGTCTTTGTCGAGCCAATGGCCGGCTCCGCTGGCGTGCTGGTACCGCCGCAGGGCTACCTCAAGCGTCTGCGTGAGATCTGTGATCAACACAACATCCTGCTGGTGTTCGACGAAGTGATCACCGGTTTCGGCCGTACTGGCTCAATGTTTGGTGCCGACAGCTTCGGTGTGACCCCGGACCTGATGTGCATCGCCAAGCAAGTCACCAACGGCGCTATCCCGATGGGCGCCGTGATTGCCAGCAGCGAGATCTATCAGACCTTCATGAACCAGGCGACGCCGGAGTACGCGGTGGAATTCCCCCACGGCTATACCTATTCGGCGCACCCGGTAGCCTGTGCGGCCGGCCTGGCGGCGTTGGACCTGTTGCAGAAGGAAAACCTGGTGCAGAGCGTGGCCGAAGTCGCACCGCACTTTGAGAATGCGCTGCATGGCCTGAAGGGCAGCAAGAACGTGATCGACATTCGCAACTACGGTCTGGCCGGCGCGATCCAGATCGCCCCGCGTGACGGCGATGCCATCGTGCGACCATTCGAGGCCGGCATGGCCTTGTGGAAAGCAGGTTTCTACGTGCGTTTTGGCGGCGACACCCTGCAGTTCGGGCCAACCTTTAACAGCAAGCCGCAAGACCTGGATCGCCTGTTCGATGCGGTCGGTGAAGTGCTGAACAAGATCGACTGATTTCTCCTTCTATATAGAACAACTTTTCAGGAGCCCTGCATGAGCCTTATCCAGCATTTGATCAACGGTGAATTGATCAACGACAGCGGTCGCAGTGCCGACGTGTACAACCCGTCCACCGGCCAGGTGATCCACCAGGTGCCGCTGGCCAGCCGTGAAACCATTCAACAGGCGATCGACGCAGCCAAGGCGGCGTTCCCGGCGTGGCGTAATACCCCGCCGGCCAAACGCGCCCAAGTGATGTTCCGTTTCAAGCAGTTGCTGGAGCAGAACGAAGCGCGTATCTCCCAATTGATCAGCGAAGAGCACGGCAAGACGCTGGAAGATGCCGCGGGTGAGCTGAAGCGTGGGATCGAGAACGTCGAGTACGCGTGTTCGGCGCCGGAAATTCTGAAGGGCGAGTACAGTCGTAACGTAGGGCCGAACATTGATGCTTGGTCGGATTTCCAACCGCTGGGTGTAGTGGCTGGTATCACGCCGTTCAACTTCCCGGCGATGGTGCCGTTGTGGATGTACCCGCTGGCGATCGTCTGTGGCAACTGTTTCATCCTCAAGCCATCGGAGCGTGATCCAAGCTCGACGCTATTGATCGCACAGCTGCTGCAGGAGGCCGGTCTGCCTAAAGGCGTGTTGAGCGTGGTGCACGGCGACAAGGGCGCGGTGGATGCGCTGATCGAAGCACCGGAAGTGAAAGCGCTGAGCTTCGTGGGCTCGACGCCGATTGCCGAGTACATCTATTCTGAAGCAACCAGGCGCGGTAAACGCGTCCAGGCGTTGGGTGGGGCGAAGAACCACGCGGTACTGATGCCGGATGCGGATTTGGACAACGCCGTCAGTGCTCTGATGGGCGCGGCATACGGTTCCTGCGGCGAGCGTTGCATGGCGATCTCGGTGGCCGTGTGCGTGGGCGACCAGGTGGCGGATGCGTTGATCGCCAAGCTCGTGCCGCAGGTCAAGGCGTTGAAGATCGGTGCGGGCACCTCTTGCGGCCTGGATATGGGGCCGCTGGTAACCGGGCAGGCTCGGGATAAAGTCAGCGGCTATATAGAAGACGGTGTTTCATCGGGCGCCAAGTTGGTGGTTGATGGTCGCGGTCTGAGCGTTGCGGGGCACGAGGAGGGGTTCTTCCTGGGTGGCAGTCTGTTTGATCATGTGACGCCTGAAATGCGTATCTACAAAGAAGAGATCTTTGGGCCGGTGCTGTGTGTGGTGCGAGTGGCTAGCCTGGAAGCGGCGATGCAACTGATCAATGATCACGAATACGGTAACGGAACCTGCATCTTCACCCGTGACGGTGAAGCGGCGCGGCTGTTCTGTGACGAGATTGAAGTGGGCATGGTGGGCGTTAACGTTCCACTGCCGGTGCCGGTGGCCTATCACAGCTTTGGTGGCTGGAAGCGTTCGCTGTTTGGCGACCTGCATGCCTATGGGCCGGATGGGGTACGTTTCTACACCCGTCGTAAGGCGATTACCCAGCGTTGGCCGCAACGGGCCAGTCATGAAGCGTCTCAGTTTGCCTTCCCTAGTTTGTAAGGTTGGCTAGAAAGCCGGCCCCTTGGGGCCGGCTTTTGCGTTTTTGGGGCCTTTTTGACCGATATGACAGAAATGTGAAAAAAGGTGTTGACGGCAGATTCTGGAAGTCTATAATTCGCCCCACTTCCGGCGCAGTCGAAACGGAAAACTCCTTGGTAAACAAAGAGTTACGCAGAATTCGACAGTGACTTGCTTCAGTTCATCGAAGCCCAGAAGGAGTTGGTAGAGCAGTGTTGTTTGGCTCTATTAACGTTTCGATCTTCTCGGTCGAAAGCGGAGAAAAAGAGGTGTTGACAGCAGCGTGTAACGCTGTAGAATTCGCCTCCCGCTAACGAGAGATCGGAAGCGCAAGTGGTTGAAGTTGTTGAAGAAATCTTCGAAAACTTCTGAAAATAATCACTTGACAGCAAATGAGGCTGCTGTAGAATGCGCGCCTCGGTTGAGACGAAAGATCTTAACCAACCGCTCTTTAACAACTGAATCAAGCAATTCGTGTGGGTGCTTGTGGAGTCAGACTGATAGTCAACAAGATTATCAGCATCACAAGTTACTCCGCGAGAAATCAAAGATGTAACCAACGATTGCTGAGCCAAGTTTAGGGTTTCTTAAAAACCCAAAGATGTTTGAACTGAAGAGTTTGATCATGGCTCAGATTGAACGCTGGCGGCAGGCCTAACACATGCAAGTCGAGCGGTAGAGAGAAGCTTGCTTCTCTTGAGAGCGGCGGACGGGTGAGTAATGCCTAGGAATCTGCCTGGTAGTGGGGGATAACGTTCGGAAACGGACGCTAATACCGCATACGTCCTACGGGAGAAAGCAGGGGACCTTCGGGCCTTGCGCTATCAGATGAGCCTAGGTCGGATTAGCTAGTTGGTGAGGTAATGGCTCACCAAGGCGACGATCCGTAACTGGTCTGAGAGGATGATCAGTCACACTGGAACTGAGACACGGTCCAGACTCCTACGGGAGGCAGCAGTGGGGAATATTGGACAATGGGCGAAAGCCTGATCCAGCCATGCCGCGTGTGTGAAGAAGGTCTTCGGATTGTAAAGCACTTTAAGTTGGGAGGAAGGGTTGTAGATTAATACTCTGCAATTTTGACGTTACCGACAGAATAAGCACCGGCTAACTCTGTGCCAGCAGCCGCGGTAATACAGAGGGTGCAAGCGTTAATCGGAATTACTGGGCGTAAAGCGCGCGTAGGTGGTTTGTTAAGTTGGATGTGAAATCCCCGGGCTCAACCTGGGAACTGCATTCAAAACTGACTGACTAGAGTATGGTAGAGGGTGGTGGAATTTCCTGTGTAGCGGTGAAATGCGTAGATATAGGAAGGAACACCAGTGGCGAAGGCGACCACCTGGACTAATACTGACACTGAGGTGCGAAA